>NZ_JAQQEN010000001.1:0-4603259 GCF_046027215.1 Paraburkholderia fungorum
GTCGCGGACAACCCCGGCATCTCGTATAACCCGCTGTTCCTGTACGGCGGCGTGGGCCTGGGCAAGACCCACCTGATTCACGCAATCGGCAACCAGCTTCTGATGGACAAGGCCGGCGCGCGGATTCGCTATATCCACGCGGAACAGTACGTGTCCGACGTGGTGAAGGCCTACCAGCGCAAGGCGTTCGACGACTTCAAGCGTTACTACCACTCGCTCGACCTGCTGCTGATCGACGATATTCAGTTCTTCTCCGGCAAGTCGCGCACACAAGAGGAATTCTTCTACGCGTTCGAGGCGCTGGTCGCGAACAAGGCGCAGGTGATCATCACCAGCGACACGTATCCGAAGGAAATCTCCGGTATCGACGACCGCCTGATCTCGCGTTTCGACTCCGGCCTGACGGTGGCGATCGAGCCGCCCGAGCTGGAAATGCGCGTCGCGATTCTGATGCGCAAGGCTCAATCCGAGTTCGTGAGCCTGAACGAAGACGTCGCGTTTTTCGTCGCCAAGCATTTGCGCTCGAACGTGCGCGAACTGGAAGGCGCGCTGCGCAAGATCCTCGCGTATTCGAAGTTCCACGGCCGCGAAATCTCGATCGAAGTGACGAAAGAAGCGCTGAAAGACCTGCTGACCGTGCAAAACCGGCAGATTTCGGTGGAAAACATCCAGAAGACCGTAGCTGACTTCTACAGCATCAAGGTCGCGGACATGTATTCGAAGAAGCGTCCGGCGAACATCGCGCGGCCGCGGCAGATCGCGATGTATCTGGCGAAGGAGCTGACGCAGAAGAGTTTGCCGGAAATCGGCGAGCTGTTCGGCGGGCGCGATCACACCACCGTATTGCACGCGGTGCGCAAGATCGCCGCCGAGCGCGGCACGGACGCGCAGTTGAACCACGAACTGCACGTGCTGGAGCAAACGCTGAAGGGCTAAGCGGGCCGCACGGAAAAATCGACCTGTTTATTTCGGAACTCGCCCCCATTTTAGTGGAGCGGTTCCGTTTTCAGGCACAATACAGGTTTAACCGCCCGGCGGCCGCGGGCGGATTTCACGCCGTGACAGGCGCTGCGTGGCGCCGGCGGGGAGCCGGGGTTGCGCGCGGGAAAGCTGCCAGGCACGGCGCGCCGGCCGTTATATCAACGAAGGAACTCTATGCAACTGGTCAAGACCGAACGCGATAACCTCCTCAGGCCGCTGCAAACTGTGAGCGGCATCGTCGAACGCCGCCATACGTTGCCGATCCTCGCCAATTTGCTGATTACCAAGAACGGCCCGGACGTGTCGTTCCTGTCGACCGACCTCGAGTTGCAGATCACCACGCGTGCCGATTTTGGCGTGGGCGGCGATTCGGTCGCGACCACGGTGGCAGCAAGAAAGCTCCTCGACATTCTGCGCGCCATGCCCGACGGGCAGGTCACGCTCACGCTGAACGACAAGCGGTTGACCGTGCAATCCGGCAAGAGCCGCTTTGCGCTGCAAACCCTGGCGGCCGACGAGTTCCCGACCGTTGCTCAAGCTAAAGACTACGGCGCGAACCTGGTGGTTCCCCAGAAAACATTCCGCCAGTTGCTCGGCATGGTCCATTTTTCGATGGCCCAGCAGGATATCCGCTACTACCTGAACGGCATGCTGCTGGTGGTGGACGGCGACCAGCTGATGGCGGTCGCCACAGACGGCCACCGCCTGGCGTTTTCGTCGATGAAGATTGAAGGCTCGTTTGCGCGCCAGGAAGTGATCATTCCGCGCAAGACGATTCTCGAGCTGCAGCGTCTGCTGGAAGACATCGACGACACGCTGAAGATCGACATCGCGCCCACGCAGGTGAAGTTCACCTTCGGCCAGGTCGAACTGGTGTCGAAGCTGGTGGAAGGCAAATTCCCCGACTTCCAGCGCGTGATTCCGAAGTCGCACAAGAATCAGTTCGTGATCGGCCGTGAAGAACTGCAGCGCTCGCTGCAACGCGCCGCGATTCTGACGTCGGACAAATTCAAGGGCGTGCGCTGCATCATCGAGCCGGGCCAGTTGAAGATCATGTCGACCAACGCCGATCAGGAAGAGGCGCAGGAAGAACTGGAAATCGCGTACGACGGCGACAGCGTCGATATCGGGTTCAACGTCACGTATCTGCTCGACGTGCTCGCGAACCTGAAGGTCGACATGTTGCAAGTGAGCCTTGGCGACGCCAGCTCCAGCGCGTTGATCACGATTCCCGAGAATGACGAATTCAAATACGTCGTGATGCCGATGCGCATCTAACGCGTCCAAAACCAAAGAACACACCAAGGGGCGCAGCGCCCCTTTGGCGTTTTTATGGTGTTTTGAAAAGTCCCGAGCAGCAACCCAGCAGCAACGCAGAACCGGAAAAAATCCATGACTGAAACGAACAATTCGCAACCCGACAATAGCGGCTATGGCGCCTCGTCCATTCAGATCCTTGAAGGTCTGGAGGCCGTGCGCAAGCGTCCCGGGATGTATATCGGCGATACATCGGACGGCACCGGCCTGCATCACCTCGTGTTCGAAGTGCTCGACAACTCGATCGACGAAGCGTTGGCCGGGTACTGTAACGACATCCAGGTCACCATCCACGCGGACAACTCGATCTCGATCACCGACAACGGCCGCGGTGTGCCGACCGGTCTGAAGATGGACGACAAGCACGATCCGAAGCGCAGTGCCGCTGAAATCGTGATGACCGAGCTGCACGCCGGCGGCAAGTTCGACCAGAACAGCTACAAGGTGTCCGGCGGCCTACACGGCGTGGGTGTGTCGTGCGTGAATGCGCTGTCGTCGTGGCTGCGCCTTGTGGTGCGCCGTGACGGCAAGAAGCACTTCATGGAATTCCACCGTGGCGTGCCGCAGAACCGCGTGATCGAAGAGATCGACGGGGTGGCTGTTTCGCCGATTCAGGTGGTTGGCGACACCGAAAACCGCGGCACCGAAGTGCACTTCATGGCCGACGAGACGATCTTCGGCAATGTCGAATATCACTACGACATTCTGGCCAAACGGATTCGCGAACTGTCGTTCCTGAATAACGGCGTGCGGATTCGCCTGCACGACTTGCGCAGCGGCAAGGAAGAAGATTTCGCGTTTGTGGGCGGTGTGAAGGGTTTTGTTGAGTACATCAACAAGAACAAGGCCGTTCTGCACCCGAACATTTTCCACGTCAGCGGCGAGAAGGACGGCATTGCTGTTGAAGTCGCGATGCAGTGGAACGACAGCTACAACGAAAACGTGCTGTGCTTCACGAACAACATTCCGCAGCGCGACGGCGGCTCGCACTTGACCGGTTTGCGTGCGGCGATGACGCGCGTGTTGAACAAATACATCACCGATCACGAAGTCGCGAAGAAAGCGAAGGTCGAGACGGCCGGCGACGACATGCGCGAAGGGCTCTCGTGCGTGCTGTCGGTGAAGGTGCCGGAGCCGAAGTTCAGCGCGCAGACCAAGGACAAGCTGGTGTCGTCGGAAGTGCGCGCGCCGGTGGAGGATGTGGTCGCGAAGGCGCTCGAGGAATTCCTGCTGGAAACGCCGAACGACGCGAAGATCATTTGCGGCAAGATTGTTGATGCGGCGCGGGCGCGGGATGCGGCTCGGAAGGCGCGTGAAATGACGCGGCGCAAGGGTGTGCTGGATGGGGTTGGTCTGCCTGGGAAGCTGGCGGATTGTCAGGAGAAGGATCCGGCGAAGTCCGAGATTTATATCGTCGAGGGCGACTCGGCAGGTGGGTCGGCGAAGCAGGGACGGGATCGGAAGTTTCAGGCGATCTTGCCGCTGCGCGGCAAGGTGCTCAATGTGGAGAAGGCGCGCTATGACAAGCTGCTTTCTTCGGAGCAGATTGTGACTTTGATTACCGCGTTGGGTTGTGGGATTGGCAAGGAAGACTACAACCTCGACAAGCTGCGTTATCACCGCATCATCATCATGACCGATGCTGACGTGGACGGCGCGCACATTCGGACGCTGCTGCTGACGTTCTTCTATCGGCAAATGCCGGACATGATCGAGCGTGGGTATATCTATATCGCGCAGCCGCCGCTGTTCAAGATCAAGGCGGGTAAGGATGAGCGGTATTTGAAGGATGAGGCTGAGGTTAATGCTCACATCCTGAAGCTGGCGTTGCAGGGGTCGGAGTTGTTGGCTTCTGAAGGGGCTACGCCGATTACTGGGGATGCGTTGGGTGAGTTGGCTCGGGCTTATTTGTTGGCTCAGGCTGTTGTTAACCGACTGAGCCGGTTGTATGACGCTGGGGCGCTTGAGGCTGTGATGGATGGGGTTTTGATTGACCTGTCTAGCGAGGAAGCGGCTGAGGGTTCGGCGAAGGCGCTTGAGGCTAAGTTGCGGGATGATCCGCTGAAGCCTGAGGTTAAGGTCACGACGATGTATGACCCGGTGCGTGAACTGCGCTCGCTGCGCGTCGCGCGGACTCATCACGGTAATCAGAAGATTTCTGTGCTGGATCAGGATTTTCAGCTGACCGCTGATTACCAGCAGCTGATCAATACCGCGAATACGTTTAAGGGGTTGATTGGGACTGGGGCGGTGATCAAGCGTGGTGAGCGGAGTATGGCTGTTACCGACTTCAAGAGCGCTATGAAGTGGTTGCTGGCTGATGCTGAACGGAATATTTCGAAGCAACGCTATAAGGGTCTCGGTGAGATGAACCCTGGGCAGCTTTGGGAGACGACGATGGATCCGACTGTGCGTCGCTTGCTTCGTGTGCAGATTGAGGATGCTATTGCGGCTGATGGGATCTTTACTACGCTCATGGGGGATGATGTGGAGCCGCGGAGAGCTTTCATTGAGTCGAATGCGTTGCGGGCGGGGAATATTGACGTTTGAGCTTGTTGTAGCGGGCGTAGGGCGCCAGAGTAAGTGCGACTGGCGCCACAGTTTTGCGACTGTGGGACAGAGTTAATGCGACTGGCCTACTGCGATGAGGCAGAAATGGTCGGTGTCTGCGAGGTGACGTTGTGAATCGAGCCGGCCTCATCCGTGATGTATCTTGCCGCCGTGGGATGCAACTCCGGAGCATAGCCCGCCTGCAACACCGCCACGATGGAGCGCGGCGTGAGAACGGCTACCTCCAGGCCTTTGGGCCGGGCAATCCCAGCGACGTAACCATCGAATGACCATTGAAGCAGCTGGTCTCCCCAGATCAAATACCAGTTTTTTTCAAACTGCACGCAGGTGCCATTTGGAAGCGATTCAAGCGCGGAATAACGAGTGCTTTCCGACTCATTTCCGCTGCTGCGTTCTACATGAAGAGCGTTATCCATGACGTCCCGGTTGAATTTCTCAACGTGGAACGTTGAGGCCCAAAGACGGGTGAATGTCTTGTATTGCGGCCTCCGGCAGTCCCAGCAAGGCCGGTGACCTGCGGCGAACGCTGTGGCTTCATCCAGAAAGAAAAGCTCGGTGTAGCTATCGTCGGCCATCAGGGTGCGCCGCACCCCCTTGAATTCAAGGGTACAGGTCACCCAGTGTTTATGTTGGCTGGCCCGGACGATCTGCTTTGCTTCATTGTGAAGGCGTCCCCGATTGCCCATGAACTGGCCGCGGCTTTCGGAAAATACAATTTCCCCGGTGGGGGCTACGCGATTCTGTAGTGGCATTTTCAGTTCCTAAAAAAACAGGACCAACCCGGCTTCAGAGGGAACGGCGGCCCATCTCATTTTATATGTAATGAAGGACATTATCATGTATAGAACGGACCGAGAGTTCGCACTCTTATCCTTTTTCTCAGGTACGTAGCTTCGGTTTTCACCGCCGTGACGCCCACCGATCTCTTATCTAGTTCGGCTTCACGCCAAGTCTCGCCCATGCCATGGGATGAATAAATACTTCCGAGCCGGCCCGAATCTGCCCATCGCCAGGCGCATTGATATCCATATATGCCCAAATCTGACTATTAAAAGACGCCAGTTTTAGACCCACCACACCTATTGAGTAAAGCGCTTTTATAAGCTCAACACGGAATGCATGAGCGTTATCATTATTTATAAACGCGAAACCGGCGCGAATTACTGGGTCAATGGCATGCTCACCGTCGAAACACTTGGTGACAACAAACTCGTTAATACGATCTTTCTGGATTTGAGATAATCTAAATTTAAACGGCATTTGTTCTATCAGTGGCAAATATTCCAAAAAACTTGGAAAATGAGAAACCCACTCGAAACTCAGCGCATTCATTCGCGCTGCCGAATATTCTATTTCCGCATTACGGACCGTCTGAACCGTAACCTGTCCCTTACCCTCTGATCGTTTTAAGCATTCGTTTATAAATGCGATCGCGTCTCTTGGACGGTAGTGAGTTCGCTCTAGCAAATAATCAACGAACTCCTCTTTCCCGATCGCTTTTGGAAACAAATCTACCAGCTCGATTGGTGACAAAGTATATTGTTCTCGTACCAGTCGAATAACGCGTTCATTAATCATCTTTATCAAAAGGGCTTTTTCCCACCGGAGCTGTAAAAAAAGCGCGGCGTACTTTTCTTCTTGGAACCCTGCGTCGCGGGTCCGCTCAAACACTGTCTGAATAAGATCTTGGCGCAAAGCCACAATTATCTTCACGTTCACGATGCTTCGAAAGGTCTTCACACATTCGATCAAAGCACGAATCAGTCTGTACCGAAGTTCGTCATCGACCCAGTTTTCATCAAGACGGTCAATAACAAGGTAATATTTCTGCTGGGGGTCGGTAAATATTTCCTCGTTCATTAATGCGATCACGTCGGCAAGCGCTTTAATTTGAATCGAATTTATAACGGTCTGCGCTTTGTTAACGACCTCCGTCTTCCGTTCATCCATCCTTTTGACGCTGGCGCTTACGTCTGCCTTCAATGCGCCAATGTCCGCCCCAAGCTTCGACGTGATTTCTCCCTCAAGCTTTTCGGTAACTTCTTTTACCCGATATTCGGTCTCTTGCCAAAAGGTATCGCCCTATGTAGACAAGTAGTTAAATGCACGTTCCTTGGCTTGATCTTTTCGCTTCAGCCCAGGAATAAACCCTGCGATCCAAGTGCGTGTCTTCTCTTCGTTAGTGAGATGGCAACGTCGCTTTAGTAGCTCAACAGCAAATACATGTTTCCAAAGCAATCCATAGAAAATATCCAGTTTAACGCCTGCTTTTTCCAAGGTAACAAGAATATCTGAATTCGAAAGATAATTAAGGGAGAGATTTTCCGGAGAGACTACGATGACGTTACTCACATTTTCAACCAAATGGTTGATTAACGCAGTCTTCCCTGATCCTGTCCGCCCGACGATTATGCGGTGTGGAGACCGGCAGTCTTTCAGCGTCTCGAAGTCTCCCGTATCCACGAAACACGACGACAAAAAGTCTGCGTCTGACTCCGCGTCGAGCTCGCCGATTGATGCGCCGCGCCGAAGCCGAAAGTGAAAACCGTGATGGGTCTCTATCATTTCAATTTGAGTTTTTGTGTTGTTTTATTACTTCGCTTTGCGCGTGCGGGTAACTCTGCAAACGAAGGCTTTCGGCGCACAGAATATCGGAAAATCTGGTAACGAACAAACCACAGTGATCTGGAAAAACGGAAGGAGATCCGTTTCGGTGTCTACAGGAAGGCGCTGCATCTCGCGCGAGGACAGCTTAGTCCGTTTCCGCCGCGTAGCCCAAACCGGGGCGTCCATCCGCAAAGCTTTTCAAGTGCTTCGAAGAGGCCCGGTGGGCGCGACGCTCGTTGCGCACCAAGCGCTTGGCGTACGAAAGAATCGCTTTCTTGACGGCATCCCATCGCTCAAGCGAGTGAGCGACCGTTTGCGCATCAGTGATCGACGAATTGACATAAAAGGTGTGAGCGTCGACAGGAACTGTGGAGTCGCAAATGCGTCGGGCAGCCGGCATGTTCAATCCAATACAGAATAATTCGCCGCGAATGAGAGCCGGAGTGAGCGGTGGATCTTCAAATACGTCCAGCTGTCCGAAGTGGGCAAGAACAGCGGCATTGGAAAGCGACTGCTTCAGCAGCCCCCGCGGGGGAGCCGCCGCAGACCTGCCAAATATCATTGCGCAGCCTCCCCGAAGAGGACACAACGCCGCGTGACCACTGGAAGTTTGTTCGCTACACCGGCGTTATAACCAATCTTCCCTGGCTCACCTCCACCCGAATGCTCCCGCTAATCTCGAACCCCGCCTGTTCGAGCCAACGACCCGACAATCGGATCCAAGGCGCGGGCGGCAAGTCGTTGTAGAACCTGTAATTCTCAGGTCCCAAAACTTTCATCGGCCTTGGCCGTCTTTGTGACGAAATGGTCAAGATGCGTTGGGTTACAGCTGCAACTGCTTTATGATTGGCGTCAGCCATGATCAACTCCTAGTTCGATAGGGTTGTTTGTGGTCAGCGGGTCGTGTGGGTGGCAGCCCATACGTCCCGCGCTTCATCTCCTTCCTCGTTCTCCTTGATGCTCGGCGCGGCGCTATCGCGTCCTCTTCTACCATCCGACGAGCCAATCGTTCTGTGACGCTTTATGAACGTAACGCGTCGCGATCATCGGTTATGTTGTTAGGCATCCGATGTATTTTCGCGCATTGTCGAGGGTTGCGCAACAGCGTCGAACGTTCGATGAACGACAAAACAGGACTCACATTTCATCGCTGGATTTGAGACGGACTTGCCCTGACAAACGTCGCATGAGACTGAGTAAGTCAATGAATATCCTGCAATGATTTGCGCACAGTTTCATCGATCTTTGATTTTCGCTTCAGCTTCAGTTTGATTCTTAGTCTTGGTAATCCGAGTACTTCCGCGAATCCCCCCGGACCTTCTCCGCAGGATATTTCTCCCCATTGATCTCCATCTTTTCCAAACAAGCTCGATAAAGATCGACATCAAGCTTGTCTGCAAGCCGCACAAGATATAGCAACACGTCCGCCATTTCGTGACGAATGGCGGTTTGTTTGCCATCGTCCAGTTCGCTCCTGTCTCCCGAGGTCAGCCACTGAAACGGCTCCAGTAGCTCACTTGCCTCGACGCTTAAAGCCGTCGCGAGATTCTTTGGCGTATGAAATTTGTCCCAGTCGCGCTCATCCGCAAACTGACGAACGAGGTCGCGCAAGCTAACAAGGTCACGTTGCATCTCCAAATCCCCTTCAGATAATGGCTCCCCCAAGCGGCCGGGGATAATCAAAAACGGACCGGTCTTGCCGGGATGAAACAGGGCGCTACCCGATCTTCCCCAGCGCCGCCTCCACCCACCCAAACCCAATCTTCTCCTGCTCCAACCGCAAATTCGGCCTTAAACGGTTATCCCGCAAGTCGTCATAAAGCGCCTGCTCCTCGCGATGAAGCCGAGGCAAATCCCGCGCCGTCTGCTTTTCCTCCCGATCCCACTGCGACTTGAACGTCAGCAGCGTCTGCCTATCCATCAAGAACGACTCGACATGTCCGAATTGCCCACGCAGTTGATCAAGAATCGCAAACCCATGTGTATCGATATCGCCCCAGTAGTGAACTTTCCGACGCGAAATCCACGCAGCGTTCGCCAGCATTTCAAACCCATACCCGGCACCGAAGACAACCATACTGTCATCAACAGGCGGAAACGCCAGAAAATTAATCTCGTTCTCGGTGATAAAAACGCGAGCAACGTCCGGATCCAGCTGAGCAAAACTGGCCGCATCCAACGTAACGTCCTGCTCCGTACTGGCAGGACGAAACAGCGCCTTTTTCGCATCCAGCACACGAAAGCGGATTCTCAACGGCTTGTCACGGAACCCATACCGCAGCGCAAACTGACCAAGTCCCGAGCGTTCCAAGTCGCGGGCATCAACCGGCAGCACGTAATCCAGCAACTCCGCAAGCACACCACGATATCCCTCGATAAACTTGGTATGCACGTTAGCGATATCAATCTGCCGAAGATACACACCGGCCCGCGGATGCGCCTCGATCCACGCACACACATCCAGCAACCGATCCCAAACCTCAGCAAGTTCAAGCGCTCGAAGCGGTCGCTTGGCAAGCCATGAAACGAGACGCGGCTCACGCGTCCGCGTCACATCCAGCAGCGACGCAAACCGCGCCGCATCGCGCTGTTTTCCAATAAACGCAACCGCATCCTCAAACGAGTCGATCCACACTTCATCCGGCAGTGCGTTCGCCCCAAAGACTCGATGTCGAAACTCGCGCATCTGCAATCGACAATGCGTCATCGCCCTAAGCGAGCTACTCCACTGGCGAATATCTTCAAAGCGCTCTGCGATCTCGCCAGATGTTGGCCCTTTGAGCACAAGCCGCTTCGGAAACAATGCCTCCCCCGAAGCCAAACCGGCCAGCAGTTCGCCCCGCTCCCAAAGCCTGTTCACCTGCGCACGCAAATCAGCCGGTGTAGTCCAACTCACGTCGCGCTCCTACCTTTCTCCTCGCGATACTCTTCGATCGAAAGATTGCGCAGCCTCGACTCACGCCCCTCTTTGTTATCGACGAAACCAACACTGGAAACAAACGGCTCAATGATATAAATCTTCTGCAACGGCGTAACAATCAGCAATTGCAGATTCAACTGCGCAAACAACCGCAAGCCATACTGCGCAGACTCATCGGACCCACGGCCGAATGCCTCATCGATAACAACAAACCGGAACGACCGCGACCGCACCGCACCCCATTCGAGCCCGAACTGATAAGCAAGGCTCGCAGCCAGAATCGTATAGGCCAACTTCTCCTTCTGACCACCGGACTTCCCACCCGAGTCAGAATAATGCTCATGCTCAGTATCATCTTCCCGCCAACGCTCGCTCGCCGCGAACGCAAACCAGTTGCGCACATCAGTTACTTTCGCCGACCAGCGCCGGTCCTGCTCCGTCAGCCCTTCACGTCCGCGAAAACGTTCGATGATCTGCTTCACCTGGAGAAACTTGGCTTCGGAATATTGCGCGTCGTCGGAGCCCGATAGCGCACCTTCGGTACACGAACGCAAGTCACTCTGAAAGTCGCGAATCTCCGCGTCCTGACTCAGTTGCGCTTCAAGGACGATATATCGACCCGCGTTGTAATCGATCTGTGTCAGCGACTCGTTGATCACCGCGATCCGCTCCTTGATCGTCTCGCGTTCGCGCGCCAGTTGCGACTGGAAGTTGGCGACTTCGCGGATGGTGTTCTCATTGAGCAAATCTTTGAAGCAGGCTTCGAAGCGCGGCAAATCGTCGGCTTTTAGTGTATCCAGCATGGCACGATATTCCGCCGCCGCTTCGATCGCGACATCCACTTCTTGCGTCTCCAGCGGAAAAGCCCCGCAGTACGCCCGCATCGCATCGATAATCTTGTCGCGCTGCCGCGAGACCTTTTTGTCTTCGGCGTCGATGTTCTCCTGCAGCCATTTGCGCATATCGCTCTCGCGATTGTCGCAAGACTCGACAGTCAGTTGATGCTTGCCGAGCACCTCGGGCCACAACCCGGCGAGCCGGTCGAAGTACGCGGTATGCGTCGCATAAGCAGGATCGTCGAGAATCGCCCGCGTTTGCGCGTGCAGATCATTGGCAATGCGCTGCCGTTCTTCTGTGCGTGTGCGCTCTGCCTTGTGACCATCGAGCTGCTCCTCGACTTCCGCGAGCGCCGCGCTGACCTGGTTCAGCCGCTCCGTGAGTTGTTGCAAAAGGTCGGAGGCAGATTCCAGACGCGCTTTCTCGTCGCGCAACGCCGCAACCTCCGCAGCCAGAGTCTGCCAGTCGAGCTCACGATATTCAGCATGTTCGGCGAGGAGCGATAG
This sequence comes from Paraburkholderia fungorum, assembly GCF_046027215.1. Classification (GTDB taxonomy): domain Bacteria; phylum Pseudomonadota; class Gammaproteobacteria; order Burkholderiales; family Burkholderiaceae; genus Paraburkholderia; species Paraburkholderia fungorum_D. The sequence goes on from NZ_JAQQEN010000001.1 coordinate 11,740, forward strand.
CGCGTTCAGGCGCGTCTTCAACACGCTCTGTTGTACCTGAATTCTAGCAATCCGTGCGCCCAGATCAGCCAGTTGCGCCGCCAACTGATTGGATTGTGCTTCGAGCGCCTGGATCTTCGCCGTGTTGGTCCAGCCCAGCACGTACCGCCTGCGATCGTCTAACCGATGGCGATCGTCCTTCTCGTGCCGCTCGCCGGGTGCCTTGATCTGACCGGCACGCGTAATAGCGCGCGTCTCGCGGCGGAATTGTTCCTGTGTGTCGCAGCAGACCACATTGAAGCGTTGCGTCACTTCGGATTCGAGCCAATCGTAAAACGGCGAATCGGGCTTGACGGAAAGCTTCCGTGCCAGCGAATCACGATGCAATTCCGTGCGTTCACGTCTTGCCGATTGCCTGACCCGAAAATAAACGAGTCGCCCTTTGAGATGGGTTTTGTCGACCCATTCAGTAACGGCAGCGTAGTGCTCGTCAGAGACCAGAAGCGATAAACCGAAATTGCGCAGCAAACGTTCAGCGGCGCCTTCCCAATCGCGTTCGTCTTCGCGCACTTGCAGCAACTCGCCGGCGAAACACAAATCCGCTTCCGGCAGCGCAAGCGCGTCGCACAACGCCGAGCGCATCGCAATCTGTTCCGCCGGGATATTGCTACCCCGGCTCTTCAAGCTATCAATCTCGGCCAACAGCGCGTCGTGCTCCTGCTTGCCTGCGCGAAAGTTCACACCTTGCTCAGTCAGATCGTTCTGCAGACGTGCATCGTCCGACTGCGCGGCGTCGACGAGTTCCGGCAGGCGTCGGCGGAGCGCGAGAAACGCGGGCTCGTCCTGCCCACGCGGCTCATCGATCAACTGCGCGAGTTCGTCGTAGCGCTGCGCCTTATGCTTACGTCCTGCGCATTCAAGATCTTTCGATCGAATCTCGGCTTCGAGTCGTTCCAGCCGATCACCGCCATTCTCGGCAATGTTCCGCCGCAGTTCGCTTTCCTGAATGCGCTGGGCGGAGCGCGTTTCGTCGAGTCGCCTCACATGAGCGTCCTGTCGCTCCCATTCGGCGGCAAGGTTCTCGATCCGACGATCGAGCAAGCCGAGCTTGAGATCGGCCGCATAGAATCGCAGCGCTTCCCGGCTGGCGCGCAGACCGTCGACTTGCGACACGAGCAACGCATGCCGTTCGCAATCGTCGACGAGCGGTTCGAGTCGCTCCATCTGCTTCTTGGCCTTGAGAACCGCTTCATGCGCACGGTTAAGATCATCGAAGTGGCCGATCAGCGCCGTGATGCGCGGCGCGACATCGAACGGTTCGAGCATGTGGCTGCGGACAAAATCCGTCAGATTGCCCACCGACTTCATCGACACCGTTTGATGGAATAACTCCAGCGCCTGCTCGTTATCGATGCCGAAGCGGCGCCGGAACCAGGCGCCGTAGGGTGGAAAACTGTCGAACAGTTCCGCGCCGGTCGCGCGCAGTCTCTTGCGTAGCGCGGTAATGTCCGGCCCAAAATCCGCGAAGTCCGCAGCAATCGACAGCGCCCGTTCCGCTCCGACAAACAGCCGCGCGGGCTGGCCATGCGCGTCTTTCATCCAGAACACCTGGGCGAGCGTAACGGTCTGGTCGTAGCCGGCGTTGTGAAAGCGGCCAAGAATGACCGAATAAGTGTCCTGGTCTCGCAGCGCAACGGGCTTGGCCGTGCCGCTGGTTTCGTTGCGTTCCGACTTGTAATGTCCGAGCACATACGAGCGCAGCGTGCGCTCCTTGCTGTCCGCGCCCGCCGCCTTGTTGTACGCGATGCGATGTGCCGACACCAGCAGCGTGGTGACGGCATCGACGAGTGTCGATTTGCCGGAGCCGATGTCGCCGGTCAGCAGCGCGTTCTTGCCGTCCGGGTTCAGCGTCCACACGCGACGGTCGAATGTCCCCCAATTGAAGACTTCCAGCTGATGCAGTCGAAATCCGGACAGCGCGTTATCGGCGACAAAATCGAGTTCGGGCAATTGCATGTCAGTCATCGGCGCTCCTCGATGCCGCTGTGCCCAATTGCGTCTGATAGGCCGCGAGCCGGGTATCGAAATCGGCTAGCCATTGCGCGTCGACAAACGCTTTGAGAATTCGCTGCACCTCGAAGGCGCCGGCTTGTGCCTCACGCTTTCCGGCGGCTGGCTTCAGTTTGCGCAAAAAGCCGAGTTCGATGATCTTGTTGACGTGCGTGTCGATCTGGTCGATCAGCTTGGCTTCATTGCTGCCTGCTGGCAGAAACACACGGACCATGTCCACAATCTGCTCGCGACTGAGAATGAGCCGGGTATCGCCGCCGCTCGCGTCGGACTCGGCGAGCTTCTTGCGCAGCAAGGCAAGCATCAGACTCACCGGAAACGACAACGGGCGTCTCGCGATGAGGCGCGGCAGCGTAGCAGTAGAGGAATCGTCGCCGGTGTCGGGCCGGGAGCGAAGGAACGCATAACCCTCGGCTTCGTCCAGAACCATCTCGAGGTTCAGCACCGTGACGTAGTCCCGCACACGAGCCTGCAGATCGAGCAGCGCGCCCCATAGACCGCTATCCGCGTCCCGGTAAATCACGCCCTTGAGCAACGGAATCAGAAGGCTCGACAGATCGTGCGTCGATGCCCCTGCATCTTGTTCCTGTTCCAGCATATTCATCTCACGAAAATCACACGAGGCAGGCTCGCTTTCCTGAACTGTTGTTCGCCGCTTTCTTTCCGGCTGTGCCAAACGATCGTCTCACTGACCTGTTCGTCCACCACGGTGCTGAACGTATCGCCGGCGAGTTGCAGGTAGGCAACCAGTTCGGCCAGGCCCTGCTGCAACGGTTGCATCTCGCACAACTCGCGCAGTGTGACTTGCGAGCGATCCTGCAGAACATGGCGGATGTGCCAGGCTAGTCTGGCCTTGTCGACGACGATCTGCGAATACAGTGCCGCGGCATCGATGTCGGCGTCGCCTGCCTCGATGGCCATCGAGGCGATGCGTGGTTTCACGCCAGGCACATAAAGCGGACGCTCCATCGGTAATTCGATGTCGGCCGCGATGTCGGCGATCGTCATGATCTCACCGACCGGCGGCGTGTCTCGCAGCGCCAGCGCTTTGGCCTCCACGCCATGCAGGATATCCATGATGCGGCGGTTCTCGAGCCACGCCTGATCGTCCAGAAAGCGCCGCAACTGTTGCGACAGAAAAGCAACCGTGCGCTGCGTGTGCTCGCCGGCCTCGAGCCAGTCGTAGTGGACCCGGCGTGTGCGCGCGTCGGGCCTGAGTTCGGCCACCGGCGGCAGGACCAGCACCCGGTCGAGTAACGTGGTTAGCTCTTCCTGGCGACTGCTCGACATCAGGAAGTCCCAAAACGCGCGGAAGCTGCGGCCCTGATCCGAGTCCGCGATCGCGTCGCGCTCGCCCATGATCTCTTCCAGCAGTTCACCTTTTGCGCCGTCCCACAGCGCAATACGTTCGCGCACCCGGCGGTCAAGGCCACGAAAATTGTGCTCGACCTCGCGGAAATCGGTCAGCAGGTCACGCGCGATAGCCACGAATTGCTGGAAGCGGTCTTTCACCGCTGTATCGTCGAGCATCGAAATGTCGCCGGCTTCAGCACGGGCGATTTCCGCATCAATCTCGGCGCGGCGCTTATGCAGTTCCGCGAGCCGTGCTTCGGGGTCGCTCTCGCTGCCTTCACTCATCTGTTTGAGCAGTTGAAATAATGTGAGCAGGCGCGATTCCGTGCCGATGAAACTGCGCTCAGTGAGCGTGCCAAGCCACGCAATCGCCTTTTCTGTAGCGGGCGTCAGATCGAAATACGGTTCGTCGGAATCCTGCCGATAGAATTTGCGCAGCCAGCCTTTGTCGTTGGCGGCCCAGTCGTTGAGATAGTCGGAAGCCGCTTTGGGAAAGGTGGTGGCGCCGAGTTGTTCGCGCAAGGCAAACAGCTCGTCTTCGAGCGCTTCGGCGAGGTCCGCCTGCGATATCAGGCGCACGTTGGGCGCCGTGAAAGTCCGCTGCAAAAAACTCGCTATCAGCGGCGCGTGGTCCGAACGCAGCAGCCGCCACGCAGGATGATTCTGGCGCAGCAGGTCGAGCGTGGAATAGTCGAATTTCATGGTGCAAGGGTTGGAGAAGCGGAGACGATCGCCCATCTGAAATGGTGATGATAGTTCAGGTTTCGGTGGACGCGGCGTTGCGTGTCTCAGCAACGCTTCGAGCGCCGGCCGGGCAAGGGTCGGCTGCGCTTAAACAGCATGCTATCGGCCTCGGCGCGCTTTTGCGGTGAATAACGCCCCTAATCTCCGTATAAATTGCGGAGATTAGGACACGGCTTGGGAGCCCCGCGTATATCGCGTATTGATGCCAAACCCTGTCGGAACTCCCGGCGGGCGGTTGGCCGGCCCTAACAATGCTTGCTGGTGGGCAAGTCACCACCCCCACTTATCCACAGCCCCCTCTGGACAACTTTTGTAAAAGCCACCTGACACGTTGTGGGCGAAACCTTGATAAAACCGCGCACTCGCCAGGCCGCCCAAAAGTTTTCCCTGGCTCCGGGTCGCTGTCCGTCTTTGCTCCGCAGGGTTATCGATCTCGCAGTGCTTTGATCCGTAAGCGAAGTTTCAGGTTATCCACAGCCAGGAGCAACGCTTGTTAACTATTACTACGTATACATATACAAAGACTATAAAAACCAGAGAGACATCCGCGGAGCACGCCGCTTAAAGCTGCACAAAAGCAGCAAAGCATCAAACCAGCGGCAAACAGATCTCCGTGAGCAGCTCAGCAGGCGCAGTCTCCTTCGGGCTATTCAGATACTCCTCGAACACCGGCGCATCCGCCGCTTCACGCCCCGACTGCACGAGCCACGTCCCGTACAGCCACTCATATGCCGCGCGCATATCGCTATACGGCCCTTTGTGCCGCAGCACTGCGTATTCACCGCCTTTCACATGCGCCACGGAAACCGGCGGACTCACCGTCACCGAAGCTTCAACACGTTGCGGCAACAACACGCCCGCCTTCGACCGCAGTTCATTCTCCGCAACCACACCGGGATCGTCGTAGTAAATCCCGATGATGCGCATCGGCGGCGCGAGCAGATTGTGTTTTCCTAACCAACCGAACAAACCATCGAACGCCTTGCCGATCTGCATATACGGTCCAACGTGATCCACCGACAAAATCTCCATCGGCTCCACGTGACGAATCACCACTTCACGCATCGTCATTTGATCGTCTCCTGAGAGCGCCGGACGAAACCGGCTATGAGTGCCTTGCTTGCGGTATTGCGCCGGCGGCATGCCGAACGCAGCGCGAAAAGTGCGAGTGAAAGACTGCAAACTGCTGTAGCCGGAGCGCTCGGCAATCTCGGCAATCGGCATCGATTCATTCGCCAGATAGCCCGCGGCGCGATGCAGTCGCAATCGGCGCACGGTTGTTGCCACCGTCTCTCCATACATCGCCTGATAAATCCGATGCCAGTGATACGGTGACAGGCAGGCGATGTCCGCGAGGCGGTCGATATCCAGCGGTTCGTCGAGATGATCGTAAATATGGTCGAGCACGCGGCCCAGCCGCGTTTCGTAGCGTGCCCGATTGGCTGAATCGTTCATGAGCTTGCCAACATAAAGAGTGCTGGATGGATACGAATAAAAGTACCACGTCCCCCTTTACCAAATCCTGCGAACTTCACCTAGCCGCACGTCGATGGAGTTAAGCGCCTGCTGACACCGCCACCCCAGAACTTTGCCGAATTTCGATAACACCTCGATTATTGGCTTACTACCATCGGCTGAAGCCTGTCCGCCCATGCACCGCAAACCCTTGCGGCGCAAAGCAAGCGGCCACCTTAGGAGCGCCCGATGAAATCAGAGTCGAAAAGTCAGCACGTCGGTCAGGTCACGCATCACGAGTTGAAGCAGACGCTCGGCACGTGGCAATTGTGGGGAATCGCCGTGGGTCTCGTCATTTCCGGCGAATATTTCGGCTGGAGCTACGGCTGGGCGAGCGCCGGCACACTGGGCTTCGTCATCACGGCGGTTTTTATCGCGGCGATGTACACCACCTTCATTTTTAGTTTCACCGAACTCACCACGTCGATTCCACACGCGGGCGGCCCGTTCGCCTACGCGCGCCACGCATTCGGCCCGACCGGCGGTTATCTGGCGGGCGCGGCGACGCTGGTCGAATTCGTCTTCGCGCCACCGGCGATTGCGCTCGCGATCGGCGCTTATCTGCACGTGCAGTTTCCGGGTCTCGAACCCAAACACGCGGCGATGGGCGCGTATCTGGTCTTCATGGCATTGAACATTGTCGGCGTGCAGATCGCCGCGGCCTTCGAGTTGTGCGTGACGCTGCTCGCGATCTTCGAATTGCTGGTGTTCATGGGCGTCGTCTCGCCGGGCTTCCAGTGGTCGAACTTCACGAAAGGCGGCTGGTCGGGCGCGGACACGTTCAGCATGGGCTCGTTTCACGGCATGTTCGCTGCGATTCCGTTCGCAATCTGGTTCTTCCTCGCGATCGAAGGCGTTGCAATGGCCGCCGAAGAAGCGAAGAACCCGAAGCGTTCGATTCCGATCGCCTACGTCGCCGGCATTCTCACGCTGGTGGTGCTCGCCATCGGTGTGATGGTGTTCGCCGGCGCGGCGGGCGACTGGACCAAGCTCTCGAACATCAACGATCCGCTGCCGCAAGCGATGAAGTTCATCGTCGGCGAACATAGCGGCTGGATGCATATGCTGGTGTGGCTCGGCCTGTTTGGGCTCGTCGCGTCGTTTCACGGCATCATCCTCGGCTACTCGCGGCAGATCTTTGCGCTGGCCCGCGCCGGTTACCTGCCGGAGTGGCTTTCCAAGGTGCATCCGCGCTTCAAGACGCCGCATCGCGCGATTATTGCGGGCGGTGTGGTCGGCATCGCCGCGATCTACAGCGACGAACTGATCCAGTTCGGCGGCCAGACGCTCACCGCGAACATCGTGACGATGTCCGTATTTGGCGCTATCGTGATGTATATCATCAGCATGTTGTCGCTGTTCAAGCTGCGCCGCTCGGACCCGAACATGGAGCGCCCGTTCCGCGCGCCGCTGTTTCCATTCTTTCCGGCGTTCGCGCTGGTGGCCGCGGCGATTTGTCTGGCAACCATGGTCTACTTCAATTTCCTGGTGGCCGTTGTGTTCGCCATCTTCCTCGCGCTCGGCTACGTCTACTTCCTGTTGACGCGCCACCAACGCGAAGCGGCGCCAGCGGACGCCCTGCTCGAAGAATGACGGATCGAGCCGCTGCGCAAGCAGCGGCGATGGAGTCGTAAAGATGAGCTACACCGAGACAATTGGCAGCCGCACCTATCGCTTCGCCGACCTGAAAACGCTGATGGCGAAGGCCAGTCCGCTGCGATCGGGCGATCAGCTCGCGGGTGTCGCGGCGGCGAGCGAGGAAGAACGGGTCGCGGCCAAGATGGCGCTCGCCCAGGTGCCGCTGCGCACGTTTCTCAACGAAGCGTTGATTCCATACGAAAGCGACGAGGTCACGCGCCTCGTAATCGACGAACATTCGCCACAGGCGTTCGCCGAGATCGCGCACCTCACCGTTGGCGATTTCCGCAACTGGCTGCTGAGCAGCACGACCGACGCCGACGCGCTCACGCGCATCACCGCGGGCCTCACGCCGGAAATGGTCGCGGCGGTGTCGAAGCTGATGCGCAACCAGGATCTGATCGCGGCGGCGCGCAAACGTCCGGTGATTACGCGGTTTCGGAATACGGTCGGTTTGCCGGGCCATATGTCGGTGCGTCTGCAACCGAATCATCCGACCGACGACGTCAAAGGCATCGCCGCCTCGATGCTCGACGGCCTGATGTACGGTTGCGGCGACGCGATGATCGGCATCAACCCCGCCAGCGACAATCTCGCTGCGATCACCAAGCTGTTGCTGATGATCGACGACTTCCGTCAGCGCTATCAGGTGCCCACGCAATCGTGCGTGCTGACCCACGTCACCAACACGATCGCAGCAATTGAAAAAGGCGCGCCGGTCGATCTGGTGTTTCAATCGATTGCCGGGACGGAGAAAGCGAACGCGGGTTTCGGGATTTCGCTCGCGCTGTTGCAGGAAGCGTATGAAGCGGGTTTGTCGCTGAAACGCGGCACCGTCGGCAATAACCTGATGTATTTCGAAACGGGCCAAGGCAGTGCGTTGTCGGCGGATGCGCATTTCGGCGTCGATCAGCAAACGTGCGAAGTGCGCGCGTACGCAGTCGCGCGCAAGTTCAATCCGTTTCTGGTTAACACGGTGGTCGGTTTTATCGGACCAGAATATCTGTACGACGGCAAACAGATCACCCGCGCAGGTCTCGAAGATCACTTCTGCGGCAAGCTGCTCGGCGTACCGATGGGTTGCGACATTTGCTACACGAATCACGCGGAAGCCGATCAGGACGACATGGACAATCTGCTGACCTTACTGGGTGTAGCGGGCATCAACTTCATCATGGGCATTCCAGGCGCGGACGATGTGATGCTCAACTATCAGAGCACCTCGTTTCACGATGCGTTGTACGTACGCGATGTGCTGGGTCTGCGCCGCGCACCGGAATTCGAAGAGTGGCTGGAGTCGATGCAGATCACTGACGCGCGCGGTGCATTGCTCAGCGCGTCGACACAACAGCCGCTGCTGGAAGGTGCGCGCGACTGGATGGGCATCGCATGAGCGACTTCCTCGAAAAGAATCCGTGGAATGCGCTGCGCCAGTTCACCAACGCGCGCATCGCGTTGGGCCGCGCCGGCAACAGTTTGCCGACTGCGCCGCTGCTCGCGTTCAACCTGTCGCATGCGCAAGCGCGCGACGCCGTCCATCATCCACTCGATGCCGACGTGTTGCACGAGCAACTGCGCGCGCAAAATTTCAGCACGCTCGATGTTCATAGCGCCGCGCCCGATCGCGAACATTACTTGCGCCGCCCCGATCTGGGCAGGCGTTTAAGCGACGACAGCCGTGAAGCGCTGGGTAAGCGCGTAATCGAATCGCCCGAGGTGGTGTTCGTGATTGCCGACGGGCTTTCGGCATTCGCGGCATCGAAGCAATCGATTCCGCTTCTGCAAGCCGTCGTGCCACGCCTGGCCGATTGGAAGATCGGCCCGGTGGTTGTCGCGCGTCAGGCGCGCGTCGCGTTGGGGGATGAGATCGGCGAGTTGCTCGGTGCGAAGCTGGTTGTGATGCTGATCGGCGAGCGGCCAGGTTTGAGTTCGCCCGATAGCCTCGGCATTTATCTCACTTATGCGCCGAAAGTAGGCTGTAGCGACGCGCAACGCAACTGCATTTCAAACGTGCGGCCTGAAGGTTTGAACTACGAAGCCGCTGCGCACAAACTGCATTACCTGCTGACGCATGCAAGGCGTTTGGGTCTCACCGGTGTCGGATTGAAAGACGATAGCGACACATTGTTGGCGAGCGCGCCCGCGACACCCGCCGTAGGCGACGGTTCAGCAGATTCAGGCGCACCCTGAAAAATTACGCATCGACTCGTTCCACCGGATGCGTTTCGAGCCACGCGTTTTCGTCGTCCTCGAAGAGCCGTGAGCGTGTCAGAAAACGCAACCCGCTGGGGCGCTCCAGAGAAAACATGCCGCCGTTACCCGGCACCGCATCGATGATCAGTTGCGTGTGTTGCCAATACTCGAACTGCGATTCGCTCATGTAGAACGGCACGTTGGAAATCACGCCGAGTTTCACATCCGATGAGCCGACCATAAATTCGGCCTGAGGAAACATCATCGGCGCGCTGCCGTCGCAACATCCACCGGATTGATGGAACAGTACCGCTCCGTGCTCGGCGCGCAGCTTCTCGATCAACTCGACCGCAGCGGGCGTGGCAATCACGCGGGCCACTTCTTTTGCATCAGCCATCACATGCCCTCGCTTAAACGCTGAAAAGAGCGAGCCGCACAAGGCGGCCCGCTCGAACAGGATCGCTACGTTTAGAAGAAACCGAGCGGCTTGTCGCTATAGCTGACGAGCAGGTTCTTGGTCTGCTGATAGTGGTCGAGCATCATCTTGTGATTCTCGCGGCCGATACCCGATTGCTTGTAGCCACCAAATGCCGCGTGCGCCGGATAGGCGTGATAGCAATTGGTCCACACACGACCCGCCTGAATTTCGCGGCCGAAGCGATAAGCACGCGTGCCGTCGCGCGTCCATACGCCGGCGCCCAGACCGTAGAGCGTGTCGTTGGCGATGTCGAGCGCTTCCGCTTCGTTCTTGAAGGTCGTAACCGACACCACCGGTCCGAAGATTTCTTCCTGGAAGATGCGCATCTTGTTGTGGCCGCGGAAGACGGTCGGCTTCACGTAGTAGCCTTTGCTCAACTCGCCTTCGAGTTGATTACGCTCACCGCCAATCAGACATTCGGCGCCTTCCTGCTTGCCGAGATCGACGTACGAAAGAATCTTTTCGAGCTGTTCCTGCGAAGCCTGCGCACCGATCATCGTCTTGGCGTCGAGCGGGTGGCCTTGCGTGATCGCCTTGACGCGTTTTAGCGCGCGTTCCATGAAGCGGTCGTAAATCGATTCCTCGATCAGCACGCGCGACGGGCACGTGCAGACTTCGCCCTGATTCAGCGCGAACATCGTGAAGCCTTCGAGCGCCTTGTCGAAGTAACTGTCGTCCTGGCTCATCACGTCGGCGAAGAAGATGTTCGGGCTCTTGCCGCCGAGTTCGAGCGTCACCGGAATGATGTTCTGGCTTGCGTACTGCATGATCAGACGGCCAGTCGTCGTTTCACCCGTGAAGGCGATCTTCGCGATGCGCTTGCTCGACGCGAGCGGCTTGCCGGCTTCGAGGCCGAAACCGTTCACTACGTTCAGCACGCCAGCCGGCAGCAAATCCTGGATCAATTCGAGTAGCACGAGAATCGACGCGGGTGTTTGTTCGGCCGGTTTCAGCACGACGCAATTGCCGGCGGCGAGCGCGGGCGCGAGCTTCCACACGGCCATCAGAATCGGGAAGTTCCACGGAATGATCTGGCCGACCACGCCGAGCGGTTCATGAAAGTGATAGGCGACGGTGTCGTGATCGATCTCGGAGATGCCACCTTCCTGAGCCCGCACGGCGCCGGCGAAATAGCGGAAGTGATCGATGGCGAGCGGAATGTCGGCGGCCATGCACTCGCGCAGTGGCTTGCCGTTGTCGATCGTTTCCGCAACGGCGATGCGTTGCAGATTCGCTTCCATCCGGTCGGCGATGCGGTTGAGGATGTTCGCGCGCTCCGCCGTCGAGGTTTTGCCCCATGCAGCTTTCGCGCGATGCGCGGCGTCGAGTGCGAGTTCGATATCCGCTTCGCGTGAACGCGGGATCGACGTGAACGGCTCGCCGGTGATGGGCGACACGTTGTCGAAGTACTCGCCGCCTACCGGCTTGACCCATTCGCCGCCGATAAAATTCGCATACTGCTTTTTGTACGGGAATTCGGTGGTCAGAAATTGCATCTCTGCGTGATTCATCTGTGTGCTCCTCACATGATTGAATGGGTTATATTCGGCGCGATATTTCGCTTGGCCGCGAGAGGCTAGAGCCAGAAGTGTGCCAATGCACCGCGCTGGTGAACCGTGCACGCGCAGAAAGCACTGCCGCAAGGTGCCGCACGTTGTACTGTTCAATCCGCAGCGAAGTGACCGTCCCGTTTCTGACCATTGCGCAGCGCATTGTTCAGGAATTGAACAGCGCGTTCGTGGTGGTAATCAGGGCGCGTGACGAATGCCATCGGCATGGGAATTGCCTTTGTCCTCGCTCGATATTCTGTTTTCGCGAATCCGCTATGACGATTGAATTCCCAGGCAACAGCGTGACGGATCCAACGGAGCATGCGCCGCAGCCGAGCTTCTGCGTGCAGACACGTGTGGCGCACGACGCTGATGAGCAGGCCCGCAATCTTCACGGCTGGAACCAGACCTACGACCAGTTATCCGCCGGCCACTTTGTCGGCGGTCTCACGGAGTTGTGTCTCGACCATATGCAGGTGTTCGTCGAAACAACCAGCCACACGTTGCGGCAAACCTGCGAAGTGCAGAAGGACGCCTACTGGTTCGGCATTCCGACATGTCCCGACGGCTCCGGTCGCATCGACGCGCAAATGATCGCGGGCGACGCGCTCGCGTTTCGTCCGGGTGGGATCGAGTTTGAGTTGCTGACTTCAGCGGGCTACGAGATTTTCGGCGTGGTGGTGAAGGGCGAAGTGTTGCGCCGTTACGCGGCTGACGTGGAGCGTGTCGGGCTGGCCGAGCATCTTCCGCATACCGAAGTCGTAGCGATCGGCACGGAGCGAAAGGCGCGCTTGTGCGCATCGCTGCGCCAGCTTCTCGATGACGGCGCCGCGAGCGCCGCGCCGCTGTCCTCATTCGCGCGCAACAATTTGCAGGCGACGGTGCTGGCGTCGCTATTCAACGTGGGCGCGTTGCCGGCCGCCGGGCATGCGGCGATGCCCGCGCGTCCACGTCGTCAGTCGATTGTTTCGGAAGCGCGCGAATATGTGCTGGCCAATCGTGAGCGCGCGATCAATGTGCCGGAGTTGTGCGAACGGCTACACGTGAGCCGTCGCACGCTGCAGTACTGCTTTCAGGATGTGCTCGGCATGGCGCCTGCCACGTATCTGCGCACCATCCGTTTGAATGGCGCGCGACGCGATCTGTGCGCTGCGTCGCGTGAGTCGCGCTCGGTGCAGGATGTGGCCGCCGCGTGGGGCTTCTGGCATCTGAGCCAGTTCGCCACCGATTATCGGAAGCTTTTCGGCGTACGGCCGTCGGATACGTTGAAGTCCGCTAACAGTTACGTCGCTGCTCCGCACTGCTGACAAAATTTCGCGCCCGGCGGCAGTGCTGCCTGACAGCCACTGCATGCAGCCGGCAGTAGCGATGTCCCACATTGTTGACAGAATCTCGCGTTCGTTGCATTGAAGGCGCGGCACGCCGGACAGTCCAGGCCGACGGCGCGCGCGACAGGCGTCGTGGGAGCAGGAGGGCTGCCATTACCGTTGCCGTCATTGCGTGAACCGTCGTGGCCGCCGCGGCCCCAGCCGCTGTATCCACCGCCATGTCCACCGCCGTGGTGTCCGCCGCCATGCCCGCTCAACATCCTTCCCCAGAATCCCATCTCGACCTCCTTCCGTCAGTTCGCCAGCAAGATTTCTTGACTTTCGTTGACCTTCATTGACCATCACTCGCGGATCACCGCCGCGCATTCACTTGCGCAGTAGCCGCAAGCCGTTTGCCACCACCAGCAAACTCGCGCCGACATCGGCGAACACGGCCATCCACATCGTGCCCAAGCCGATTACCGTCAACACAAGGAAAACGGACTTGATGCCGAGCGCCAGTGTGATGTTCTGCACCAGCACCGAATGCGTCGCTTTCGACAGGCGGATGAACAGCGGAATCTTGCGCAGATCGTCGTCCATCAAGGCGACGTCGGCGGTTTCGATCGCGGTGTCGGTGCCCATCGCGCCCATCGCAAAGCCGATGTCGGCACGCGCCAGGGCAGGGGCGTCGTTGATACCGTCGCCGACCATGCCGACCAACGCGCCGTCCTTCGACCAACCCGCCACGGCGTTCAGCTTGTCTTCGGGCAACTGGTTGCCGCGCGCTTCGTCGACGCCGACTTGCTGCGCGATCGCCGCAGCGGTATGCGGGTTGTCGCCGGTGAGCATGGCGGTGCGCACGCCGAGGCGCTGCAGATCGGCAATGGCGGCGCGGCTAGTGTCCTTCACCGTATCAGCGACAGCGAACAGCGCGAGCACGCGTTCGGCGTCCACCAGCATGACGACGGTTTTGCCCTGCCGTTCGAGCGCGTCAAGACGTGCTTCGAGCGATTCCGAACAGCGCCCGAGTTCTTCAACCAGCCGATGATTGCCGAGCCAATACGGCAGGCCCTCGATGTCGCCGCGCACGCCGCGTCCCGCCAGTGCTTCGAAGGCGTCCACGGTAATGCTCGTCGTGCCGTCGGTTTTCGCGGCCGCCGCAATGGCCATCGACACCGGATGATCCGAGCGGCCCGCGAGACTCGCCGCGAGCGTCCGGCAACGGGCGACATCGACGTCGGCATCGGCCAGCACCTCGAACTCGGTTTGCACCGGTTTGCCGTGGGTGATCGTGCCGGTCTTGTCGAGCGCGAGCCAGCTCAGTTTGCGGCCCTGTTCGAGGTAGGCGCCGCCTTTGACCAGGATGCCGTGGCGGGCCGCCGCGGCGAGACCGCTGACGATCGTCACCGGCGTCGAGATCACGAGGGCGCACGGACAGGCGATCACCAGCATCACCAGCGCCTTGTAGACCCATTCCTGCCACAGGCCGCCGAACAGCAACGGCGGCAGCACCGCGACGGCCAGCGCGATCACGAACACGATCGGCGTATAGACGCGAGCGAACTGGTCGACGAAACGCTGGGTTGGCGCCTTGGTGCCTTGCGCTTCTTCGACGGCGTGAATGATGCGCGCGAGTGTGGTGTTGCTGGCCGCGGCCGTGACGCGATAGTCGAGCGAGCCGGCCTGGTTGATCGTGCCGGCGAACACGGCGTCGCCCACGGTCTTATCGATCGGCAGACTTTCGCCGGTGATCGGCGCCTGATCCACGCTGGAGCGGCCCGCGACAATTTCGCCATCGAGCGCGATCCGCTCACCCGGTTTCACGCGAATCACCGCGCCGAGTCCGATGGCTTTGAGATCCATCGTCTGCCAGCTGCCATCGGCCTGTTGCACGCTTGCCTGCTCCGGCGTGAGTTGCATGAGGCCCTGGATCGCGTTGCGAGCGCGGTCGAGCGACTTCGCTTCGATCAGTTCGGCGATCGTGAAGAGGACCATCACCATCGCCGCTTCCGGCCACTGGCGCAGGATCAGCGCGCCGGTGACGGCAATGCTCATCAGCGCGTTGATGTTGAGGTTGCCGTTACGGATCGCGAGCCAGCCCTTCTTGTACGTTGTCAGCCCGCAGGAGGCGATGGCGAGGACCGCGAGACCCGCCGCCAGCCAGGCCGGCGCGCCGAGCCAGCTGACGGCCTCTGAGGCCGCCGCGGCGATACCCGCGAGCGCCAGCGGCCACCATGGCTTGGGCGGCGCGGCTGTTGGAGCGGCGTCCGCGTCGGGATTGGCCAACTCAGGCGTGAAGTCGAGTGAGCGCAGCGCGGCGAGGATCGAGTCGAGCGCGTCGGGCGCGTGCACGACCGTCAGGACCCGTTGCATCAGGTTGAACTCGATGCTGCGCACATACGGCATGCGGCTGAACTTCTTGCGGATCAGCGCTTCTTCGGTCGGGCAGTCCATCTGCATGATGCGGATGGCAGTGCGTATGTCGCTGCCGACGGCTTCGGATGGCGGGAGGCGGACCGGCATGGCAATGGCAGCCGTGGTTCCGCAGCAGGCTGCGTCGGCGTGGTCGTGGGCATGCTCGCGGTCGTGACCGCAGGATTCGCCGTCACGGTGGACGTGATCGTGGCCATGATCGGGCGCCGCGTGGTCGTGACCGCAGGTTTTGCCGGGGCTGTGCTCGTGCTCATGCTCATGCTCATGAGCATGCCCGTCAGGCCCATCAGGCCCATCAGGCTCGTGGGCACAGGCTTTGGCCTGTTCGGGGCGGTCGGCTTCGGCGTGGCTGGCGTGAGGCATGGTGGCTTCCTGGTTCGATTTGTGGTCTAGTAAACACCTTGAAGCCACTACAAGGTCAAGGCCGTCAGCCGGAGGGTCCATGAAAATCGGCGAACTGGCGAAAATCGCCCATTGCACGACCGAAACCATCCGTTTCTACGAAAAAGAGGGCCTGTTGCCCGAAGCGGAGCGCACTGAGGCCAATTACCGCAGCTACACCGTGAAGCACGTCGAACGGCTGCGCTTCATCCGGAATTGCCGCGCGCTCGACATGACTCACGACGAAATCCGTGCGTTGCTGCGTCTAACAGACGCACCCGCGGACGGCTGCGGCGGCATCAATGCCCTGATCGACGAGCACATTACGCACGTCGACACGCGCATCGACGAACTGAAGCAACTGAAAGTGCAACTGACCATGCTGCGTGAGCAATGTCACGGCGAGCAGGCGGTTGAGAACTGCGGCATCGTCCAGGGCCTCACCGAAATGGAAGTGAGCGCAACCCGTGCGCGGCACACGCATCTGGGTTAAGGCGCTTCATCCGTCGTCGCTGCGCAAAAAGCCGCATGCATGGCCGGGCGGTTCGTCCGGCCCAGCCAATAAATTATCGAATCCAGTTGGAGAATCAACGTGTTTACCTGTAGAAACCAGCCCTGCGGCGAGCAGTGGGAAATGTCGGACGTCGTCATCAAGAACGAGGGGCAAGGCCTCCTGTTCCGCTGCCCGATGTGTGGCGCGCGCAATTACGTCGAGCGTTTCGATGGGGAAGACGGCTCGGTGCTGTACGAGCAGATCGAAGGTCGACCCGCCACCGGCCCCATGGCCGAATAGTCCTTAGATCCTTAGTTCAGCCTCTTCAGCCGATAGCGAGCCCTCACCTCTATGAACAGTCCCACACCAGCCGGCGCGCCGTTTAGCCAGCTACCGCTACCCGCCGCGACGCTCGCCAATCTGACGCAGCTCGGCTATGTCGAGATGACGCCGATTCAAGCCGCGAGCCTGCCGATCGCGCTGGCCGGCCACGATCTGATCGCGCAGGCGAAAACCGGCAGCGGCAAGACCGCGGCTTTTTCCCTCGCGCTGCTGAATCGTCTCGACGTGCGCAACTTCGCCGTGCAGGCGATGGTGCTATGCCCGACGCGCGAACTCGCCGATCAGGTCACGCAGGAAATCCGCCGCCTCGCGCGTGCGGAAGAAAACATCAAGGTGCTGACGCTGTGCGGCGGCACGCCGATGCGTCCGCAAACGGCCAGCCTCGAACACGGCGCGCACATCGTGGTCGGCACGCCGGGGCGGATCATGGATCACCTCGAGCGCGGCAGCCTGCCGCTGCAGTCGCTCAACACGCTGGTGCTCGACGAAGCCGATCGCATGCTCGACATGGGTTTCTTCGACGATATCGCCACCGTGGTGAAGCAATGCCCGAAAGAGCGGCAAACGCTGCTGTTTTCCGCGACGTACCCGGAAGGCATCGTCAAGCTGAGCCAGCAATTCCTGCGCAATCCGAAGGAAGTGAAGCTCGCCGAGCGGCACGACAACACCAAGATTCGCCAGCGCTTCTATGAAGTGACCGAAGACCAGCGTCTGCATGCGGTCGGTCTGCTGCTGAACCATTTCCGTCCGGTCAGCACGCTGGCGTTCTGCAACACCAAGCAGCAATGCCGCGATCTGCTCGACGTGCTGCGCGCGCAGGGTTTTCATGCGCTCGCGCTGCATGGCGAACTCGATCAGCGTGAACGCGATCAGGTCCTGATCCAGTTCGCGAACCGCAGCTGCTCAGTGCTGGTCGCTACCGACGTCGCTTCGCGCGGTCTCGACATCGCGGAGCTCGAAGCCGTGATCAACGTCGACGTGACGCCGGACCCGGAAGTGCACGTGCACCGCATCGGCCGCACGGGCCGCGCCGATCAGGAAGGCTGGGCGCTCAGTCTCGCGAGCATGAACGAGATGGGCCGCGTGGGCAGTCTTGAACAGGCGCAAAAGCGCGAGGTCGAGTGGCACAAGCTGGCCGACCTCAAGCCGGCGAGCAACGAGCGGCTGCTGCCGCCCATGGAAACGCTGCAGATTCTCGGCGGCCGCAAGGAAAAGATCCGTCCCGGCGACGTTCTCGGCGCGCTGACCGGCGAGGCCGGTTTCGCCGGCTCGCAGATCGGCAAGATCAACGTGACGGAAATGTCGACTTATGTGGCTGTGGAGCGCAGTGTCGCGCGAGACGCACTGCGCAAGCTCAGCGCCGGCAAGGTGAAGGGCAAGAAAGTCAAAGTCCGCCTGATGGACGAGTAACGCCGTTTGCAATGGCTGCGACCGCCCGGTCGCAGCCGTGCCGGCGCATCACATTACGTCATACCTCTGCGGTTTTTCGCGCGCCCCGCGTGACCCCATTTCGGCCGCTAACCCCCCGATTCCATTGCTTTAGAGCCCGCCAGACCGGCGTTGCGCCCGCCATGACGTAAACGCATGCCGCGCATGACAAAGTTTCGATTGTGACGGTTCTTTGGCTGATGCCTAATTCACCAAACCGGATGGGATCGCCGCGCAAACGGCGTCCACGGATCCGCTGCCGGATGGAGAAAGGGAGAAGTCTTATGCAGAGCGCCATGCAAGCCCGCTCGAAACTGCCTGACGTAGGCACGACGATTTTTACCGTGATCGGTCAACTGGCCGCGCAACACGACGCGCTGAACCTGTCGCAGGGCGCACCGAACTTCGCGCCGGATGCGAAGCTGGTCGACGGCGTCGCTCAAGCCATGCGCGCCGGTCATAACCAGTACGCACCGATGGCCGGCATCGCCCCCCTGCGTGAAGCGCTCGCGGACAAGGTCGAGACGCTGTATGGCGTGCGCTATGACCCGGCAAGCGAAGTCACCGTGATCGCCAGCGCCAGCGAAGGCCTGTACTCCACGATCAGCGCGTTGGTGCATCCCGGCGACGAGGTGATCTACTTCGAGCCGTCGTTCGATAGCTATGGCCCGATCGTGCGCCTGCAAGGCGCGACGCCGATTCCGATCAAACTCTCGCTGACCGATTTTCGTGTGAACTGGGACGAGGTCGCGGCTGCGATCACGTCGAAGACGCGCATGATCATCATCAACACGCCGCACAACCCGACAGCGACCGTGTTCAGTGAGGACGACATCGCCCGTCTCAAGGCGGTGACGCGCAACACCGATATCGTGATCCTCTCCGACGAAGTCTACGAACACGTGGTGTTCGACGGCGCCAAACATCAGAGCATGGCGTGCGACGCCGAACTCGCGGAACGCAGCGTGATCGTGTCGTCGTTCGGCAAGTCGTATCACGTGACCGGCTGGCGGGTCGGCTATTGCCTCGCGCCTGCCGCATTGATGGACGAGATTCGCAAGGTCCATCAGTTCATGGTGTTTTCTGCCGATACGCCGATGCAGTACGCGTTCGTCGACGCACTCGCGAATCGCGACAGCTATCTCGGCTTGTCCGCGTTCTATCAGAAGAAGCGTGATCTGCTCGCCCATGCGTTGCGCGATTCGCGTTTCGAGTTGTTGCCGAGCGAAGGCAGCTTCTTCATGCTCGCGCGTTTTCGCGGCTTCTCCGAGGAGAGTGACAGCGATTTCGTGCTGCGTCTGATTCGCGATGCGCGCGTCGCGACGATTCCGCTGTCGGCGTTTTATACCGACGGCACGGATTCCGGTCTGATCCGCCTGAGCTTCTCGAAGGACGACGCTACGCTGATCGAAGGCGCGCGGCGTTTGTGCGAAATCTGATCCACCGGCTGCGCGAGACAGCGGCATTTTGGCCGCAGTATGATCGTCAGGCGGCTGCCGTTACAACAAAACAAAGGGAAAGGGACACGATATGAAGTTGCTCAAACCTCTGCTGGCGCTGACCTGCGCGTTTGCGGCGATTGGCGCGTCGTCAGCCGCGCTCGCTGCCGATACCTCGACGCTGCGTTTCGGACTCGAAGCGCAATATCCGCCGTTCGAATCGAAAGGGCCGAACGGTGAACTGCAAGGTCTCGATATCGATGTCGGCAATGCCGTCTGCGTCGCTGCGCATATGACGTGCAAATGGGTGGAAACCTCGTTCGACGGTTTGATTCCCGCGCTGCAGGGCCGCAAATTCGACGCCATCAATTCGGCGATGAACGCGACCGAGCAACGTCGTCAGGCGATCGATTTCACGACCGTCGTGTACCGCGTGCCGACGCAGCTGATTGCGAAGCGCGACAGCGGTCTGCTGCCGACCACCGAGTCGCTGAAGGGCAAACGCGTGGGCGTGCTGCAGGCGTCGATTCAGGAAACCTTCGCGAAGGCGCATTGGGAAGCGGCCGGCGTCACCGTGGTGCCGTATCAGGACCAGAACCAGGTTTATACCGATCTCGTGGCGGGCCGCCTGGACGCGACGCTCGTGCTGGCGCCGGCCGGGCAGACGGGTTTTCTGTCGAAGCCTAGCGGCAAGGACTATGCGTTCGTGGGCCAACCGGTGCGCGATGACAAGATTCTCGGCAGCGGCATCGCATACGGTATTCGCAAAGGCGATACCGCGTTGCGTGATCAGTTGAACGCGGCGATTGCCAAGGTTCAGGCAGACGGCACGGTGAAGACGCTGGCGGCGAAGTATCTCGGGAATATTGACGTCACGCCGAAGTAAGCGACCGGAGTAAGTTAGCGAAGTCAGTTACTCGCCGCGCGCGGCCTGTTCCGGCGCTCGATGGGCGCCGCGAAATTCGGTTTCGGCGGCGCGTTGGCGCGTCAATGAAGCGTCGCCGCAGCGCCGCAGCATTTCTTGAATTTCTTGCCACTGCCGCATGGGCATGGATCGTTGCGCCCGATTTTCGGTTCGGTGCGCTGGATCGTGGTGGCGAGTTTGCGGTCGTGGGCGGCCTGACGATAGGGAAGCCAGAAATGGTGGATCTCGGCGATGCTGACGGGGATCTGCTTTGTGAGGACGTCGCGCTCGGCCGGTATCCTTGAGATGGCTTGTTCTTCGGCCGTGAGATCGTCGTCATTCAGAAGGCGTAGCGGCCTGAGCCATTCCTGTCCTTGCTCGCTATCGAAGAGCGGCTGCCAATCTTGCCGGCACAACGCGATGCCGTGCATGAAGCCCATCACCCATTCATCGCTCTCGGCGAATCCCACAGGGCCGTCCGGAAAATCGACGATGTCGAACAGAGGCTCGAAGCCATCCTCGTCAAATTCAAAACGCCAAAGGATGTCGTTCAAGTGCCGCAGCATCAGTTCGAGAATGCGCTGCGCCTGGGCGTCAGACTCGAACTCCGGTGCGTGGTCTTCGCTTGGGCCCCACACGCGGGGTAGCCAGTCACTGAGCGCTAACGTGGTCGGGCCGATTGCAATGGCGGTGAGATACCCGTCGAGGCCGACGATCATAAACGAGTCGTCTGACACCTGGTCGGATACAAGGAACTCGGCGAGTTCGTCAAGCTCCTCGTCAGACAGAGGAGTCATCAAATCTGCGGGACCGGATATTGATTTGGACACGAGTAGCGCTTTAGTGGATTCAATTCGAGGTGACTGTTCGACTTGTTGCAGGCGCGGAATTCGGACCTGCTATAACGTTTTTCCCTAGACTAACAAAACAATAGCCCAGTCACGAGGACCGGGCTCTTTATTTGATTCTTTGGTGGGGCGTCGCTGACTCCGGATTCGCCGGAGTCTGATGCCGCCGAATGACGGGTGACTCAACCATCAAAAAGACAGCACTGAAGCCAGCCCGTGAGGGTTGGCTTTTTCACTTTTGGCGGGTGCAAAAGCACCGACCAAAAATTTAAGCGTCTTTAGAAAAATTTCGGATTCATCCAATTGTGTTCGCTTCTCTGTTCGAGATAGTTTGCAGCGGGGCGATCACACCCATTTAACAGGAAAGGGATTCTGGATGAACGACGATCAGCACAAGCAAGCGCCGACCTATCTTTTTGCCACCATCTGCTCGCTCACGGAGCGCGGGGGACGGGTCACTACGGCCACTAGCGGTCTTAAGGTGATTGGCTTGACAAGTCGCCCGCGTTGGCGACGTTGTGACTTATGGGGACGGCAGTGAGGCCGTCATTATCGACGGTGCGGGCGAGTATGCGGTTTCGGAGTGCAAGCCGATTGGACTCGTTGGTATAGGTATCGTGATGCTGGAGAACCTAACTGACCCAGAGGAAGGGGGCGATGGCGTCGCGAAGGTCCGTACAATCCTCGATGCGATAGGGTTCAAACAGCGGCCCCAGATTCCCGAAAAGCAGAAGAACTCGCTCAAAACGTTCATCGCTATTTTGCAGGATTTTTTCTATGTCAATACGCTTGGTGCGCACCGTGAGTTCCCTGGTCAACTTGGCGAGGGGAAGATTTGCCCGGGCAACGTCGGTTTGGCGCTCGTCAAAGAACTTCGCAATTTTACCGGGCTGAGCGCACCATGAACGCGGGACAAAAATGTCTGATGGCAATTGCCAGTACAGGCGTTGTTACCATGGCGGTCGCGTACAT
This sequence comes from Paraburkholderia fungorum, assembly GCF_046027215.1. Classification (GTDB taxonomy): domain Bacteria; phylum Pseudomonadota; class Gammaproteobacteria; order Burkholderiales; family Burkholderiaceae; genus Paraburkholderia; species Paraburkholderia fungorum_D. The sequence goes on from NZ_JAQQEN010000001.1 coordinate 33,810, forward strand.
CGGTTATGTTAATTCGTATCTTGATCACGAGGTGCAAACCACAACCTTCGTTAAGCGTTATCCGACGCTGCAAATGAGGTTCTACGACCCATTTGCCAACGAGGCAGACGATGTGCCAATTGATCAATTGGCACCGATCGATCGGGCGCATTTTGCCGACTATTGCAAATATCGGTTCGGCGTTATCGAACGCAGCACTCAGGCGCTGAAAGAGTGCAAAGCAAAAATTCCGAGCTATTTACGATAGGTGCGTGCGCGCAGCTTTTTGCTGAGCAAAGAATGACGCGCCGCGCCCGACCGCGCACGTCATGGCCCGCGGGAAAGCGGCGACGCGCTCGCGCGCGGTGTCAGGACGAACTTGCCGTAGGGACCAGCGGAATGTGAAGCGATCCACCGATCGGCTGCCCCGTCAAGGGTTGCAGACGTGCAAGGCACACATTTCCATTAGTGGCCGTCGCTGTTCCTGCAGGTCTGTCCGGTGAGGTCGCTTCGACCTTATCGCGACGGTATGCGCGCCCGCCCGCTCTGCGAGGTCGTGTCCATCCCGCGAAACGCGGTGTTGAGGCCAACACGTGTTGATTGAATTTGCCTACACAGCGCCTGCACGAAACCAAGAAAGCAAAAAGCCCAGTCACGAGGACTGGGCTTTTTGTTTGATTCTTTGGTGGGGCGTGAGTGACTCGAACACTCGACCTACGGATTAAGAGTCCGCTGCTCTACCAACTGAGCTAACGCCCCAAACAGAAACGAGATTATGCAGAAACTTTTTGAGCTTGCCAAGCCCCCTTCGCAGATTTCTTAAAAATATTTGCAACGCCCGCCACGTATATCGCCACGGCCTGTCGGCTATCGCCAAAACGGCGCGGCGCGCACCGTCCCGGTATCATGTCGCGGACACCTGCCGCCCGAAACGTCGCGCGGCTTTCGACCGGGGGCAGACATGGATGACAAAGAGATTCTCGAGTTGCTCGACCGCATCCTCGCGCCGTGGGTGCGCACCCTGACGCTCACGCCGGTCAAGGTCGACGAAGAGAGCGCGACGCTGCGCCTGCCGTTTTCAGGCGGGCTACGCCATTCGGGCGGCGTGATCTGCGGGCAGGTCTTCATGGCGGCCGCCGATACGGCGATGATCGTCGCGATCGCCGCTGCGCTCGGCGGCTTCAAGCCGATGAGCACGGTGTCGCTCAATATCAGTTTCATGCGCGCGGTCCGCAAGGGCGATGTCCTGATCACCGCCCGCGTGCTGCGCATGGGCCGCAATCTGGTGTTCGGCGAAGTCGAATTATTCGACGAAGCCGGCCACATGGCCGTTCATGCCACCACCACATACGCGCTGCTCGACTGAATCGGAGCAGTCAGAGCCGCATTAGAGGAAAAAGCCAGGATGTTCGATCAGGTCGTATTCGCAGGCGGCGGCAATCGCTGCTGGTGGCAGGCAGGATTCTGGGACGTTGTGCAACCGGAACTGCACATCCGGCCACGCGTCATTACCGGCATTTCGGCCGGCGCCGCGACCGCCTGCATGCTTTACACGCGCGACTCCGACTGGGTGATGCGCTATTACGAAGACGCATTGCGTCACAACACCCGCAATGCCTATTGGGGCAATTTGCTGCGCGGCGAATCGGTCTTTCCGCATTACCGGATCTACCGGCAAGCGCTGCTCGATATCTATCGCGAGAAATTCTCGACACTCGCCGATGCGCCTGAAATCCGCATCGGTGTGTCGCATCTGCCGCGCTGGCTCGGCGCGCGCAGCGCCGTCGCGGCAGGGCTGATCGCGTACAACATCGAAAAATACGTGCGCAAGACCCTGCACCCAACGCTTGGTCAGACGCTCGGCTTTCATCCAGAATTCGTGCGCGCGCAGGATTGCGCGACCGTCGAGGATCTCGCGGACCTGATCCTGCAATCGTCCAGTACGCCGCCGTTCACGCCGGTGTTGCGGCGCAATGGCCGGCCGGTGCTGGACGGGGGAATGGTGGATAACGTGCCGGTCGGCGCGCTCGACGCCGAAGCGCCCGGCAATGTGCTGGTGATGGTCACGCGTCTCTATCCGCGTCCGCAGATGTTCGTCGTGCCGCACGGCGTGCAGCAGCGGCTCTACGTGCAGCCGTCACGCAAGGTGCCGATTTCGAGCTGGGACTATACGAGTCCGTCGCAGATGGTGCATGCGTACAACCTTGGCCGTGCCGACGGCGAGACCTTCCTCGAACGCATGCCCGATCTGCTGGAAGCGGGCGCACACGAAGCGCGCTGAGCGGCGCCGCGGTTGCCGGACGGCCGCGCTCACGGCCGGCCACGTTCACGGCCGGCGCCCAACCCCCAGCGCCCGCCCGATTAACGCCGGCGGCCGCCCTGCAACGCTTCAGGATTCGCCACGCTAGCCGTATCGCCGGCGTCGAAAGCCAGAATGTTGTTGAACGCCGCAGTGAAATACAGTTCGTAGCTCTCGCGTTCCACATACCCGATGTGCGGCGTGCAGATCACGTTCTCCATGCGCAGCAGGCTATAACCCTGGAGAATCGGCTCGCTTTCGTAGACGTCGATCGCGACCATCCCCGGACGGTTGTGCGACAGCGCATTCACCAGCGCGTTTTCGTCGAGGAGTTCGGCCCGGCTCGTGTTCACGAGCAGCGCGGTTGGCTTCATGCGCATCAGGTCTTCCTGCTTGACGATGCCGCGCGTGTCGTCATGCATACGCAAATGCAGCGACAGCACATCGCTCTGTTCGAACAGCGCCTCACGGCTCTCGGCGACGCCATAGCCATCTGCGCGCGCGGCTTCGCGTGAGTGCTCGCGGCCCCAGATCAGCACGTTCATGCCGAACGCTTTGCCGTAACCGGCGACCAGCCGGCCGATCTTGCCGTAACCCCAGATGCCCAGCGTCTGGCCGCGCAATACCTGGCCCAGACCGAAGTTCGGCGGCAGCGCCGAAGTCTTCAAACCGGACTGTTGCCAGGCTCCTTGCTTAAGGTTTGCTACGTATTGCGGAATCCGCCGTTGAGCGGCCATGATGAGTGCCCACGTCAGTTCGGCTGGCGCGAACGGTGAGCCGCTACCTTCGAGCACGGCGATGCCGCGCTCGGTACAGGCCGCCAGATCGATGTGGCTCGACACCTTGCCCGTCTGACTGATCATGCGTAAATGGGGCAATTTGTCGAGTAGTTGCGAGCTGATGCGGGTGCGTTCGCGAATCAGGACCAGAGCGTCGACTTCGGAAAGACGGCTCGCGAGTTGGCCCAGACCGCGCACGGTGTTGTTGAAAACCTTGACCTCATGGTCGGCCAGCAATTGAAAGCAGTCGAGCTTGCGAACGGCGTCCTGGTAATCGTCGAGGATGGCAATCTTCATGGTATGTGTCTTGCGGCGCACCATAGCGGTGCGGAACGGAGTGTTATGCTGACTGTCCCAACATGTGACCTAGGTCACATGCCGGTCTGGCTGAATGCCTTACCGTAGAAGCTGCCGCGAAGAACGGTAGCGCCACGGCAAGGCGGATTGACATCGTTTTTAACAGTTTGTTGCGTGTTGAGGCAAGCCGCTTTACAGACGGTTGCAGACAAACCGTCGGCAAGGCCGTCTGGCGGCCACTTCCGCGCAACGGGCTGCGTAGCCCATGATGACCTGCACAATCGCGCGTCGGGTTGTAAAAACACCGGCGCGATGAATTGAACGCCTCTCGCATGCAGTGTCCCTTTGGGCTTGTACCGTTTTTCTATTGTTATCAAAACGGAGACAGGTCGATGAATCTTCCCTCATTCGAAGGACAGCCCACCATCGAGGCGTCCGCAGGAGCGCCCGAGTGGGTCAAACACCGAAAACTGATCGACTGGGTCCAGCGCGTCGCCGCGTTGACCAAACCCGATCGGATCGTCTGGTGCGACGGCTCGCAGGAGGAGTACGACCGCCTATGCACCCAGATGGTCGAGGCCGGCACCCTCAAAAAACTCAATCCCGCCAAACGGCCGAATTCCTATCTCGCCTGGTCCGATCCGTCCGACGTGGCACGCGTCGAAGACCGCACTTTCATCTGCGCGCAGCGGCGTGAAGACGCCGGGCCGACCAACAACTGGATTGCCCCCGCGGAAATGCGCTCGACGCTCGACGGCCTGTTCGAAGGCGCGATGCGCGGGCGCACGATGTACGTCGTGCCGTTCTCGATGGGCCCGCTCGGTTCGCCGATCGCGCATATCGGCGTCGAACTGAGCGACAGCCCGTATGTGGTCACCAACATGCGCATCATGACGCGCATGGGCCGCAAGGTGTACGACGTGCTGGGCGAAAACGGCGAGTTCGTGCCGTGCGTTCATTCGGTCGGCGCGCCCCTTGCTGCCGGTGCCAAAGATGTGCCCTGGCCGTGCAACGAGACCAAATACATCGTCCATTTTCCTGAGTCGCGCGAAATCTGGAGTTACGGCTCGGGCTACGGCGGCAATGCGTTGCTGGGCAAGAAATGTTTTGCGCTGCGTATCGCGTCGACCATGGGCCGCGACGAGGGCTGGCTTGCCGAACACATGCTGATTCTCGGCGTGACCTCGCCGGAAGGGCGCAAGCATCACGTGGCGGCGGCGTTCCCATCGGCCTGCGGCAAGACCAACTTCGCGATGCTGATCCCACCGGAAGGGCTGAACGGCTGGAAAATTTCCACCATCGGCGACGACATCGCGTGGATCAAGCCGGGCAAGGACGGCCGCCTGTATGCGATCAATCCGGAAGCCGGCTACTTTGGCGTCGCGCCGGGCACAAGCGAAAAAACCAATTTCAACGCGATGGCCACGTTGAAGGAAAACGTCATCTTCACAAACGTCGCGCTCACCGACGACGGCGACGTCTGGTGGGAAGGCATGACCGACGAGCCGCCCGCACACTTGATCGACTGGCAGCGCAAGGATTGGACGCCGGCAATTGCCAAAGAAAGCGGGCGCAAGGCGGCCCACCCGAACGCGCGCTTCACCGCGCCGGCCGCGCAATGTCCCTCGATCGACGCCGACTGGGAGAATCCGGCAGGCGTCGCGATCGACGCGTTCATCTTCGGCGGCCGCCGCTCGACCACCGTGCCGCTCGTCACCGAAGCGCGCAACTGGGTCGAAGGCGTCTACATGGCGGCCACCATGGGCTCGGAAACCACTGCGGCCGCTGCGGGCCAACAGGGGGTGGTGCGCCGCGACCCGTTCGCGATGCTGCCGTTCTGCGGCTACAACATGAGCGATTACTTTGGCCACTGGCTAAAAACCGGCGAGCGTCTCGAGCAGATGAACGCGAAGCTGCCGAAGATCTTCTGCGTCAACTGGTTCCGCAAGGGCGCGGACGGCAAATTCGTCTGGCCGGGGTTCGGCGAGAACATGCGGGTATTGAGCTGGATGGTCGGCCGCGTCGAAGGTTCGGCGCAAGGTGAGGAGCATGCGTTCGGCGTGTCTCCGCACTACGAAGACATCGACTGGACTGGCCTTGATTTCAGCCGGGAGCAATTCCAGCAGGTGATATCCGTGGACGACGCGGCCTGGCGTGACGAACTCACGCTGCACGCCGAGCTGTTTGATACGCTGCAGCAAGGGTTGCCGCCGGCATTGGCGCAAACCAAGAGCGCGCTGGAAGGCAAACTCGCCGCCTGATCATGTGAGTATTCACTTCGCATAGAAAGCCGCCTTCGGGCGGCTTTTTGTTTATTGATGCCGTTTCAGGTCACTTTTGCCGATCCTACGACGCCTGTTCACACGTTCACATCTGTTCGAACAAAAGGGCAGTGCAAGCTGCACTGCAGCAGATTGTTGCCCTTCTGGGAACAATGAGTGTCCTTGCCCTACATTGACGAACACAATCGCACAAATATCGACAAAATTTCGGCCCCTTGGGGCAACTTCTGCACGATTTCGCGAGTCGTAGGAGAATTCCAAGTTCGCTTCACTGGTTTTCACTAATTGTTCAGGAAGCAGTAACACGGCAGGAGTTGTCTCATGGATCATTTGCAGTCGATGCGAGTTTTCGTCAGAGTGGCGGATCTCGGCAGTTTCGCCCGCGCTGCAAGCGCGATGGATATTTCCAACGCAGTTGCGACCCGCCACGTCGCCGATCTCGAAGGCCGCCTTGGTACGCGGCTGCTCAATCGCACAACCCGCAGCTTGTCGCTGACGGAATCGGGCCAGGTTTATCTTGAACGCGCGCGCCAGATTCTCGACGAACTGGAAGACGTCGAGCAGATGGTGGTCGCGCGAAATCACGAACCCGTCGGCACGTTGCGAATCGTCGCACCGGTCGTGTTCGGGTTGCATAACCTGGCGCCCGTGCTCCAGACGTATGCAGAGCGTTATCCGAAAGTCATTCCCGATGTCACGCTGGTCGATCGCCAGGTGGATCTGGTTGAAGAAGGCTTCGACGTGGGCGTGGTGATCGCGCGGCAGATGCGCAGCGCGAGCATTGTCACGCGGCGCCTGACCACCGGCTGCATGACGGTATGCGCCACGCCGGCCTACCTCGAGAAACACGGCACGCCCAACCGCCCGGAACATTTGCTCGAGCATCCGTGCCTGAGCCTGCCGTCCGAGTATTGGGGCGACGAGCGCGTATTCACCGGGCCGGAAGGCGAAGTGCGGGTGCGTCCGTCGAACGTCATCGTGGCGAACAATACGGAAATGCTGCGGCAGTTCGCGCTGCTCGGCATGGGTATCGCAATTCTGCCGAGCTATCTGATCGGCCGGGACATGACGCGTGGCAGGCTCGTGCGTTTGCTCGGCGACTACCGTTTGCCGCAGGTCGAGATCAACATTGCGTATCCGAGCCGTCGCCACTTGCCGGCCAAGGTGCGCACGTTCATCGACCATCTGGTCGAGCATTTCAGCCAGACGCCGAACAGTCTGCTGGGCGAACAATGGATCAAGGACGGCCTCATGCGGCCCGCCACGGCGACCGCGACGGATTCCGCGGATCCGATGCCGCCGGAAGCGTTCGACGGCGCCGAGCCGCTCTCGCGGCTTCTGGACAGCGAGTTGGCGCCGATGCCAAAGGCGTTGACGAAGACGGTGAATCGCGCACGGCCGACGGCTTTGTCACCGCTGTGAGATGAGACTTTGAGGCTCTAGCTTGAGTCAGGCCGCGTCGCAGCAGGCGCTGTCTGGCAGGCATACAAAAAGGCGCAGTCACGTGAAGTGACTGCGCCTTTTTTATGGCACACGCGAAGCCGGCCGGAAGCGAACTACCTTCCACCGACCCCTAGTTCGGATCAGGAGCCGGTTTTGCGCGCCGCCGTTTTCTTCGCGGGCGCCTTCTTGGCCGCTGCCTTTTTTGCCGCTGCCTTTTTTGCCGCGGGTGCAGCCTTCACTGCAACCGGCGCGTCTTCATCTTCCTGCTCCGGCGCCGCCTTGGCCGCGGATTTCGCCGCCGCGGTCTTCGCTGCAGTCTTGGCCGACGGTTCCTTCTTCTCGAACTCGAAGCCGATCTTGCCGTCGTTCTGCTTGACGAGGAACGCCTTGAAGTTGCGACCGGTGCGCGACGACTTGAAGTTCGTCAGCAGATCGGTGCGGCCTTCTTCGAGCAGTTTCGCCATCTGCTCGCGAGCGATTTCCTGCTGCAGGATCACCTTGCCGGAGCGGAAGTCGCAGGTCTTCGGATTGGCGACCGAGTTCTCGCATACGTAGCTCATGCCGTGCTCGAACACGCGGCCCTTGCATTTCGGGCACGCGCCAACCGCTTGCTGATCGGAGAAGTCAGGCGGTTCCCCGTCTTCACCGCCCGAATCCTGACCGAAATCGAACTCGAGCTTGTAGTTCTTGATCTCGTCGTCGAGCGAGAGCTTCAGAATTGCGGAGAACGGCCGGCCCATCTTGCTGCGGAAGCCCGACAGCGGTCCGATCGTCTTGTTTTGCAACAGCTCTTCGACTTCCGGAATTTCAAACTGGCGTCCGCCCGGAATCTTCGAAATCGAGAACTCACATTTCGAGCAGGCAAAGCGACGGTAGTTTTCCTTCACCTGCCCACCGCAATTCGGACAAGGTGTTTGCAACGTCGCGTAGTCGCCGGGAATCGTGTCGGAATCGTATTCCTTCGCGCGCTTGACGATGGTTTGCGTCATGCGGGCGATTTCCTGCATGAACGCGTCACGCGGCAGATTGCCACGCTCCATTTGCGAGAGCTTGTATTCCCACTCGCCGGTCAGTTCCGGCGCGGTCAATTCCTTCACGCCGAGGCCGCGCAACAGCGTCATCAACTGGAATGCCTTGGCGGTCGGAATCAGATCGCGGCCTTCCCGGATCAGGTACTTTTCGCCGAGCAGGCCTTCAATAATGGCGGCGCGCGTGGCCGGCGTGCCGAGTCCCTTGGCCGCCATGGCTTCGCGCAACTCGTCGTCTTCGACCAGCTTGCCCGCGCCTTCCATGGCCGACAGCAGGGTTGCTTCGTTGTAGCGTGCGGGCGGCTTCGTCACCAGTTGCTGGGCGGCGATCTTGTCCGTCTTGACCTTCTCGTCCTTCTGCACCGGCACGAGGTTGGCGTCTTCACCGCTGATTTCGCGGCCATAGACCTGCAACCAGCCCGGTTCAACCAGCACCTTGCCTTCCGTCTTGAAGTGATGGCCGACCACTTCCGTGATCCGCGTCGTCACCTTGTACTCGGCTGCTGGGAAGAACACCGCAAGGAAACGCTTCACGACCAGGTCGTAGAGCTTCTGTTCCGGTTCGGACAGGTTCTTCGGCGCTTGCGCCGTTGGGATGATTGCGAAGTGGTCGCTGATCTTCGAATTGTCGAAGATGCGCTTGTTCGGCTTCACCCAGCCTTTGTCGAGCACCTGCTTGGCATACGGGAGATAGTTGTTGCTCTCCTTGAGCATGCCCAGCGTTTCCTTGACCGTATCCATATAGTCTTCCGGCAACGCGCGCGCGTCGGTCCGGGGATAGGTCAGCACCTTGTGCTTTTCGTACAGCGCCTGAGCCAGGCCGAGGGTGTTCTTCGCCGAAAAACCGAAGCGGCCGTTGGCTTCGCGCTGCAAGCTGGTCAGGTCGAACAGTGCCGGCGACAGTTGCGTGGACGGTTTCGATTCTTCCGTTACTGTGCCGATCTGGCCACGGCAGGCCGCGACGATCGTCTCCGCTGCGGGCAGTGCCCACAGACGCGAATCGCGCTTTTCCGGGTCGAACTCGTCGCGCTTGAATTTCGGATCGAACCAGCGGCCTTCGTAGAAGCCGGCCGCGCAGACGAAGTCCGCTTTCACTTCCCAGTAATCGCGCGGCACGAAGCGGCGAATTTTTTCTTCGCGCTCGACCACGATCGACAGCGTGGGCGTTTGCACCCGCCCGACCGTGGTCAGGAAGAAGCCGCCGCCCTTGCTGTTGAACGCGGTCATGGCGCGCGTGCCGTTGATGCCGACCAGCCAGTCCGCTTCCGAACGGCAACGTGCCGCGTCGGCGAGCGGTTGCATTTCTTCGTCGCTACGCAGACGGGCAAAGCCGTCGCGAATGGCGCCGGCTGTCATCGACTGCAGCCACAGGCGCTGCACCGGCTGCTTGGCTTTCGCATGTTGCGCGATCAGGCGGAAAATCAGTTCGCCCTCGCGCCCCGCGTCACATGCGTTGATCAGGCGATCGATGTCTTTGCGCTTGAGCAGCTTGGTCAGCACCTTCAGGCGCGACTCGCTCTTGGCGATCGGATTCAGATCGAAATGCGGCGGAATGACGGGCAGATTGGCGAAGCTCCACTTGCCGCGCTTGACTTCATAGTCTTCGGGCGCGGCAATTTCCAGCAAGTGGCCGACTGCCGAGGAAAGGACGTAGTCGTCACTTTCGTAGTATTCGTCATGCTTGGTAAAGCCGCCCAAAGCCCGCGCGATGTCGTTCGCGACGGAAGGCTTTTCGGCGATGATCAGTGCTTTGGACATGACTCGATGTGAGGTTGGTAGATCCGGGTTGATGGCCTTGAGTGCGCGACACTAGCGCGCGACCCTCGTTTGCGACCTTTGCGACCCAATAACGACCGCTTTATAGCACACGGCGCGAAAGCAACGTGTCAAGCGCCATAAAAGCGCGCCATCATAATTGCGTGCCCAGCTATTGGGCAAGCTGCTGCAAATGCTCCGCGCGCCGCTCGCAACGCCTGTGCCGTAAGGCTGTGCAGGCGGCAAGCCAGTTTCAGGCGACGGTCAGCGCGGGTCGCAGTTTAGGCGCACCGCTGATGCCGGGCACGGCCGTCAGGTCAGACAACATCCGCTCCACAATGGCAGCCTGCGGCAAAACCGTGCCGAAAAAACGTGTCGTGACCGAGTCTTCGATCAGGATTGTCGGGAAATTCTCGACATCCAGATCGTCGAAGCGGTCCGCATGAGTTTCAATGTCGATCCATGCGAAACAGATATCCGGGTGCTTATCCGCGAGCTTGTCAAACGCGTCCCGATAGTCACGACAGGTTCCGCACCATTCCGCGCACAGGCAGGCAACGAACAGCGTGTCAGGTTCGTTGACGCGCTCGGCGATCCGGTCTTGGTCGGTGTCGAGATTCAGCGCGGGCATGGTGGTTCCTTGCGTACTTTTGTCAGGTGCTTTGGCGCGAATGTAGCATGGCCGCCGGTGAGTCGTGGTCAACGGGCGCCGACGCGAGCTTAGCCGTGGCTTGCCCGCACGAAGCGTCCGCCGGGCAGCACGTTCAACTGGCCGGTGAGTTCGAGCTGCAGCAGGGTGTTTTGTAATGTCGCGTGCTCCATCTCGGTGCGGGTGGCCAGAATTTCAAGTGTGGTCGGCGCATGGCCGAGCGCCGCGAGGAGCTTTTGCCCATCCGCGGAGATGCTCGCCGCGTCTCGTGACGCAGCCGAGGCCGGTTCTGGTTGCGTCGTGTCGTCCCACATCGCTGTTTGTGCGGGGCCAGGCGCACGCGGTGCCGTTGAAGCCGACCGCCTCGCGAATCCCAGTTCTTCCAGCACTTCATCCGGCGTCTCGACCAGTTTCGCGCCCTGCTTGATCATCCGATGACAACCGCGCGACAAGGGTGCGTGGATCGAACCCGGTAAAGCGAAGACATCGCGCCCCATTTCATTGGCAAGCCGCGCCGTGATCAGCGAGCCCGAACGCATGGCGGCTTCGACAATCAGAACGCCGCTGACAAGGCCGGCGATCAAACGGTTCCGCTGCGGGAAATTGGCGGCGCGCGCCGGTGTGCCGAGTGGCCATTCCGAGAGGATCGCGCCTTGCGTCGCGATCTGCCGCGCCAGCGCGTGATGTGCCGCCGGGTACACGAGATCCGCACCGGTGCCGATGACGGCGACCGTCCCGCCGACGCCGGACAGGCCGCCGCGATGCGCCGCGCCGTCGATGCCGAGCGCCAGCCCGGACACGACAGTGACGCTGGCTGTGGACAACTCCCGCGCGAAACGCTCCGCGTCTTCGACACCTTGCGGCGTCGCGCTGCGGCTACCCACGATGGCGATTGCACGGTTGTGCAACAGATCCAGCCGGCCCTTTATATATAGCAGGGGCGGCGGATCGGGCATGGTGAGCAGTGCGGGCGGATAGGCGGGGTCGTCGAGCGACACGACCTGGTTGCCGGGCAGTTCCCGCCACGCGAGCACCGCGGCCAGTTGCGCCTCGAACTCGGGACCGGGCGACGTCAGCACGGCGCGCGCCGCGGCTTCGCCGGCGATCCCGGCGAGCGCCTCCAGCGATTGATCGAAGATTGCCTCGGGCAGCCCGAACGCACTCAGGAGCAGGCGCAGCGCGGCGGGTTTCAGCCCCGGCGCAAGCGAAAGCCGCAGCCAGGCGGCAAGCTCAATCTCGGTTGCAGGCAAGGTGTGCATCAGGGGCGATCCTCCAGCAGGGCCAGCGGGCAGGCGGGCGCCATGCTAAAATTTCATCATCCGAAATAACTGCAGCGCCGCGCCTACCCGCGCGGGCTCGTCGTCTAGCGCATGTGGCGCGTTGAATCGAACCGGTTCGACACCATCTATCCTCTGCGTAACGCAATGAGCCCACAAGCTGGCCGAATGGCTAACGCGGGCCGTCCGCCGGGCAGCGCGCCTCAAAATCAACTTCAAGATCATGGCTTTACTGAACATCCTCAATTACCCGGACAAACGGCTGCACAAGATTGCGAAGCCCGTGGAAGTGGTCAACGACCGCATTCGCCGGCTTGTCGCCGACATGGCCGAAACGATGTACGCCGCGCCCGGCGTGGGCCTCGCCGCGACCCAGGTCGACGTGCATGAGCGCGTGATCGTGATCGACGTGTCAGATGCGCACGACGAACTGCTGGCCTTCATCAATCCGGAAATCATCTGGTCGAGCGACGAGAAAAAGCTTTCGGAAGAAGGCTGCCTGTCGGTGCCCGGTATTTACGACAACGTCGAACGTGCTGAGCAGGTGCGCGTACGGGCGCTCAACGAAAAGGGCGAAACGTTCGAGCTCGATTGCGAAGGGCTGCTCGCCGTTTGCGTCCAGCACGAAATGGATCACCTGATGGGCCGCGTATTCGTCGAGTACCTGTCGTCGCTGAAACAGACGCGCATCAAGAGCAAGATGAAGAAGCTCGCCCACGCGATGTAATGCGCGTTCACTTCGCCTGGTGCCCCATTCATGAGTCATTCGTTGCGCGTCATTTTTGCCGGTACGCCGGAGTTCGCCGCGGCCGCGCTGGCTGCGATCCACAGCGCTGGCTTTTCCGTGCCGCTCGTGCTGACCCAGCCCGACCGGCCCGCCGGACGCGGGATGAAATTGCAGGCGAGCCCGGTGAAGCGGTACGCGCAGGAGCACGGACTCGCGCTCGCGCAGCCGCCTTCGCTGCGCCGCGCCGGCAAATATCCGGCTGAGGCCGCTGCCGCTATCGATCTGTTACGCGCCACGCCGCACGACGTGATGGTGGTGGCCGCTTACGGCCTGATCCTGCCGCAGGAAGTGCTCGATATTCCGCCGCGCGGCTGCATCAATATTCACGCCTCGCTGCTGCCGCGCTGGCGCGGCGCCGCGCCGATTCATCGCGCGATCGAAGCGGGCGACGCACAAACCGGCATCACGCTGATGCAGATGGACGTGGGGCTCGACACCGGCGCGATGATCTCCGAAGCGCGCACGCCGATTGCCGACGACGACACCACGGCTACTTTGCACGACCGTCTTGCGCAAGATGGCGCGAAGCTGATCGTTGAAGCGCTGATCGAACTGGAGCGCACGGGCGCGCTGGCGGCAACGCCGCAACCGGCGGACGGCGTGACTTACGCCGAAAAGATCGCCAAGGACGAAGCGGTACTCGACTGGCGCAAACCGTCCGACGTGCTGGCGCGCCAGGTCCGCGCGTTCGACCCGTTCCCGGGTGGCGTGGCCACGCTGGAAGACGGCACGTCGATCAAGATCTGGGCGGCGGTGCCGGCCGAGGCGAAAGCCCAGCACGCGCCAGGCACGATCGTCGACGTCTCTGCGGAAGGTGTCGTCGTGGCGTGCGGCGCAGGCGCACTGCGCCTCACGCAATTGCAGAAACCCGGCGGCAAGCGCTTGCCGGCGCGCGAATTCCTGGCCGGCGCAACGCTGGCCGCGGGGCAGCGTTTCCACCTACCGGCAGCACGATAACAGCGGCGCGCGTGTTCTGAGCATCGGCCATTCGGCCGATGTTCCACGCGTCCCGCAGCGCACCCGCCGCGCGTTAGAATCCCCCATGCAACGACCCAGTTTTCGAGGATTCCATGTTCGGCATTACCCATTTCGAGTTTTTCGTCGTCGCGGTCTTTCTGTTGAATGTGACGCCCGGTCCAGATACGGCGTATATCGTTGGGCGTAGCGTCGCGCAGGGCCGCGGCGCGGGTCTGATGTCCGCGCTTGGCATTTCCGCCGGCTGCTGCGTTCATTCGCTGGCTTGCGCGTTTGGTTTGACGGCGCTGCTTGCTGCATCGGCCACCGCGTTCACGGTCATCAAATTCGTCGGCGCCATTTATCTGATCTATCTGGGCGCGCGCCTGCTTTTCGCGAAACCGGCGGCTGACGCCGCCGTGGGCGAAGCGCGTGCGGCCGGCGCGCCGAAATCGCTGCGGCAACTCTTCCTGCAAGGTTTCTGGACCAACGTGCTGAACCCCAAGGTGGTGCTGTTTTTCGTATCCTTTTTCCCGCAGTTCGTTACGACCAGCAGTGATCACAAGGCGTTGGCGTTCCTTACGCTCGGCGTCGTGTTCGTAGTGATGAGCATGATCTGGAACAGTTTTGTCGCGTGGATCGCGGGAAGTGTGACGCGGCGTTTCTCCGGCAAGCCGTCGGTGAAGAAATGGCTGGATCGCGGTGTCGGCAGCGCTTTTGTCGGCTTGGGCATCAAGCTCGCCACCGCATCAAGATGATTGAATTTTCCTTGCGCGCCCATATCTAACATTTAGCTTACAATCAGGCGCCGCGATCACGCGGCGCAGATATGAACCCGCGTCAGGGCAAGGAGTAGCAGACATGTTCAATTGGGTCAAAACCGCGATGTTGATGGCCGCGATCACGGCCCTTTTCATCGTGATCGGCGGAATGATCGGCGGGTCGCGCGGTATGACGATCGCGCTGGTGATCGCGCTCGGAATGAATTTCTTTTCGTACTGGTTCTCGGACAAGATGGTCCTGCGCATGTACAACGCGCAGGAAGTCGACGAAACCAGCGCGCCGCAGTTTTACCGCATGGTGCGCGAGCTTGCCACCCGCGCCAGTCTGCCCATGCCGCGCGTCTACCTGATCAACGAAGACGCGCCAAATGCGTTCGCCACCGGCCGCAATCCCGAGCATGCGGCGGTCGCGGCCACTACCGGCATTCTGCGCGTGCTGTCGGAGCGCGAAATGCGCGGCGTGATGGCGCACGAACTCGCGCACGTAAAGCATCGCGACATCCTGATCTCAACCGTGTCGGCAACCATGGCCGGCGCCATTTCGGCGCTCGCGAACTTTGCCATGTTCTTTGGCAGTCGCGACGAAAACGGCCGTTCAACGAATCCGATTGCCGGCATCGCGGTCGCATTGCTTGCGCCGATTGCCGGTGCGCTGATCCAGATGGCGATTTCGCGCGCGCGTGAATTTGAGGCCGACCGTGGCGGCGCGCAGATATCCGGCGATCCGCAGGCGCTCGCGTCGGCGCTCGACAAGATCCATCGTTACGCTAGCGGTATTCCGTTTCCCGTCGCCGAGCAGCACCCGGCCACGGCGCAGATGATGATCATGAATCCGCTGTCCGGTGGCGGGATCGCGAATCTGTTCTCGACGCACCCGGCAACCGAAGAGCGTGTCGCGCGTCTGATGGAAATGGCGCGCACCGGGCGTTTCGAATAAGGCAGCATGGGAGTGGCGTTCGCGCTGCGTGAAAGGCGAGTCGGCGTGCTCGCCTTTTTTATTGGCGCAGTGCCGACGATTCGGCTGCGGGAGCGCCCGCGCTGCGCCACGCTACAATGTGTGCTGTTTGCGTCGCGCGTACCGCGTGGCCTGCTTTTGCCTCTTTCATGATTCCAAAGCCTTCTTCGCGTACTGCTTCCCCATCGGCGCGTCCGCGCGAATCCCGTCTGTCGATGCTGCATCTCGCGCCCGAATCGCTCGGTTTCGCGCTTGACTGCGCAGGCCAGGCCGTCGGCGCCGTGCGCCTCGGCGCGGCCTTGCCGGCGGCGTTGCAATCGGTGTTCGTGTCCGCACCCGAAGGCAGTACCGCCGCCGCGCGCGGCGCGGTCCAGGACATCGCGTACCGCACCACGCGGCGCCTCGCGACTGTCGAATGGCTGATCGCGAAGCTGGTGAAGAAGGCGCCGCCGCCGCATGTGGGCCACGTGCTCGCCTGCGCGCTTGCCTTGCTTGTCGACGACGAAGCGAGCGCCGCGTATGCGCCGTTCACGGTCGTCGATCAGGCCGTCAGCGCGATTGGCGCACGTCGTGAATTCGCCTTCGCGAAGGGTCTCGTCAACGCCGTGTTGCGCAGTTTCCTGCGCGAACGTGAGACGCTGCTGAGCGCCGCGCAAGCCGACGAAGTGGCGCGCTGGAACTACCCCGCGTGGTGGATCGGCGCTGTGAGACGCGCGTGGCCCGATGTGTGGCAAGCGGTGCTCGCCTCCGGCAACGCGCAAGGTCCGCTGACATTGCGTGTGAACGCGCGCCGCACCACGGTCGATGCCTATCTGCAAGTGCTGGCTGACCACCACATTCCCGCGAGCAAGGTGGGCGAATACGCCGTCAAGCTCGCCACGCCGATGCCGGTCGACCGCATTCCCGGCTTCAACGACGGCGTCGTCTCGGTGCAGGACGCCGGCGCGCAACTCGCGGCGCAACTGCTCGGCGTGCGCGACGGCATGCGCGTGCTCGACGCGTGCGCCGCGCCCGGTGGCAAGACCGGCCACCTGCTCGAACTCGCCAATCTCCAGCTCGTGGCGCTCGAAAGCGATGCGTCGCGCGCGCGTCGTATCGGTGAAAATTTGCAGCGTCTGCAGCTCAACGCTGAAGTACGCATCGGCGATGCCGGCCAGCCGGGCAAATGGCACGACGACATCGACCAGCCATTCGACCGCATTCTGGCCGACGTGCCGTGCTCCGCGTCGGGCATCGTGCGCCGGCATCCGGATATCCGCTGGTTGCGTCGCGAATCCGATATTGCCGCGCTGGTGGCCGAGCAGCGGCGCATTCTCGACGCGCTCTGGCCGCTTGTGAAGCCAGGCGGCGAGTTGCTCTACGTTACGTGTTCGATCTTCCCCGAAGAGGGCGAGTTGCAGGCGCAGTGGTTTGGAGACAAGTACCAGGATGCGGTACGATTGGACGCGCCGGGGCAACTTTTACCCACAGTCGCCCGCGCGCCCGCCGACACATCGGCCGGTTCCCATGCCGGACAACCCGCAGAAGACAGCGCCGGCTCGAACTTAGACCACGACGGATTTTTCTACGCGCGCTTTCAGAAACGGTGACCATCAAACGCTTTTTCCCGCTTCGGCTTGCTGCCGTGCTCTGGATCGCGCTGGCCGTATGGCTGGCCGCACCGGGCGCGGCGCACGCTGATTCGATCGCGGTGCAGCGCGCGTCGCTGCAATCCGACGGCACCGGTTGGGCACTCGACGCGCGGTTCGACTTCGATTTGAACAGCAACCTCGAAGACGCGGTCAATAAAGGCATTCCGCTGTATTTCACGACCGACTTCGAGCTAAGCCGGCCGCGCTGGTACTGGTTCGACGAACAACCGGTGAGCGTGTCGCAGAGCATTCGCCTGTCGTTCCAGCCGCTTACGCGTGAGTACCGCGTCTCGAGCGTGTCCTCAGGCGGTTTGCAACTCGGTTTCACTACGCTGAAAGATGCCCTTGCGGTGATCAAACACATCACGTCGTGGCATGTGATCGAGCGCAACCAGGTGCATGTTGGTGAGACCTACAACGCGTCCGTACGCATGCAACTCGATATTGCGCTCATGCCCAAGCCGTTCCAGATCGACGCGGTGAACAACCGCGACTGGAATCTCGCGTCCGAGTGGAAGCGTTTTACCTTTACGGTGACCGAACGTGCTAAATAGAGTACGCCGAGACACCAGTGTCACCAGCATCGTCGTGCGCGTGCTGGTCTCCACGGTCGCCGTGACGGCCGTGTTGCTGCTCGTCCTGCTGGCCGCCGCCAGCGCGAATACCGAATTCTTCGACCGCTACTACCAGTGGCTCTACGCGGCCAACCTCATGGTCGCGATGATCTTCCTGCTGGTGGTGGCGACCCTTGTCATCATCATCATTGTCCGGCTTCGAAAGGGTAAGTTCGGCACGCGGCTGCTCGCGAAGCTCGCCTTTTTCATGGCGCTCGTCGGCGTGGTGCCGGGCGGGATCATTTACGTCGTGTCGTATCAGTTCGTGTCGCGCAGTATCGAATCGTGGTTCGACGTGAACGTCGAAACCGCGCTGACCTCGGGCCTGAATCTCGGCCGCGGCATGCTCGATGCCTCGCTGTCCGACCTGCAGACCAAGGGCCGTCTGATGTCCGAGCAGCTCGCAAGCGCGGATGCGGCCGGCACGACACTCACGCTCCTGCGTCTGCGCGATCAGTTCGGCGTGCAGGATGCGACTATCGTCGAACCGACACGCAGCATGTCGGGCGCGACGCCGGACATGCACGTGGTCGCGCAGGCGTCCGGCAATTACGCCACGCTCGTGCCGAACGACTTGCCCACGCCGCTGATGATCGATCAGGCGCGCGGCCGTGGCTTTGCCGCGATCGAAGGCGAAGTCGACGGCGATCCGCATGCGCACGGCAACAAAGGCGCGTTGCGGCTGCGTGTGGTGCAACGCATTCCGGACTCGAACGCGTCGTTGCTGCAGCCCACCGAACGCTTCCTGCAGCTCACGCAGCCGGTGTCGCCCTCGCTCGCGCGCAATGCCGACGCGGTGCAGCGCGCCTATCGCGAGTATCAGGAAAAGGCGCTGGGCCGCACCGGCTTGCGCAAGATGTATATCGGCACGCTGACGCTCGCGCTGTTCCTCGCCACCTTCATTGCGATGATGCTGGCGCTGGCGCTCGGTAATCAGCTGGCGCGGCCGTTGTTCCTCCTTGCGCAGGGCACGAAGGAAGTGACCGAAGGCGATTACACCCCGAAGCGCGAAATCAAGTCGCGGGACGAACTGGGCTTCCTCACGCAGTCGTTCAATGCGATGACGCGGCAGCTTTCCGAAGCGCGAGCGGCCGTGGAGAACAACCGTATCGCGCTGGAGCATTCGAAGGCCTACCTGGAAAGTATTCTCGCGAACCTGACCGCAGGCGTGTTCGTATTCGACCGGCAGTTCCGGCTCACCACGGCAAACCGCGGCGCCGAGCGGATTTTCCGTCAGCCTTTCCAGGAGGTACTCGGTTCGGCGCTCGATAGCATCGGCGTGCTGATTGAATTCGGCGGCATGGTGCGCAAGGCTTTTGCGGATCGCGAGGCCGCCAGCGGCGACGGTCACGACGACCGTGGCCATTGGCAGCAGCAGTTCGCGGTGCAGGTGCCGGGCGAGACCGAGCCGCTCACCTTGCTCGTGCGCGGCGCGCGCCTTGTGTCCGCCACCGATCGCGATGCGGAAGACATGCAGACTTCGGGCTACGTCGTCGTATTCGACGATATTTCCGACGTGATTTCCGCGCAGCGTTCGGTCGCGTGGGGCGAAGTCGCGCGGCGGCTCGCGCATGAGATCAAGAACCCGCTCACGCCGATCCAGCTCTCCGCCGAGCGTTTGCAGATGAAGCTCGCTGACAAGCTGTCGCCGTCGGATGCCGACGTGCTGAAGCGCGGCGCGACCACCATCGTCAACCAGGTCGCGGCGATGAAGCAGATGGTTGATAATTTCCGCGACTATGCGCGCACGCCCCCGGCGGTGCTCGCGCATCTGCAACTGAACGAACTGGTCAGCGAAGTGCTCACGCTGTACGGTATCGAAGAGGGCAAGAGCGCGATTCAGGTGGAGCTCGCTGCGCTGCCGGTGATTCGTGGCGACGCGACGCAATTACGCCAGGTGATTCACAACCTGCTGCAGAATGCGCAGGATGCGGTAGCCGATGTCGAGCAACCCCGTGTGCTGCTCGAGACGAGGACAGTAGAATACGGAGACCCCGACGCGGAAGGCAAAGTGCGCGTCGCGGTGCGTCTGACGGTGTCGGATAACGGACCGGGCTTCCCCGCGCGTATCCTCACACGTGCGTTCGAGCCTTACGTGACGACCAAGGCCAAGGGAACGGGCCTCGGTCTTGCGATGGTCAAGAAGATCGTCGACGAACACGGCGCGCGCATCGACATTCGCAATCGCATGAAAGCGGGCGATGTGATCGAAGGCGCGCAGATTTCGATCCTCTTCCTCCAACTGGCAGACGATGCTGCGGCACCTGGAGCAGGGCCGCGGCCGGCGCATGGCAATGCGTCACAGGGAACGACAAAAGCAACAGTGCAGACAAGGGCAGCGTAAATGGCAACCATCCTGGTGGTAGATGATGAAATGGGCATCCGGGAATTGCTCTCGGAGATCCTGAGCGACGAAGGGCATGTCGTGGAGGCCGCGGAAAACGCGCAGGAAGCGCGCGACTTCCGTTTGCGTCAGGCGCCGGACCTGGTGCTGCTCGACATCTGGATGCCTGACACCGACGGCGTGACGTTGCTCAAGGAATGGGCTGCGCAAGGGCAACTGACCATGCCGGTGATCATGATGTCCGGTCACGCCACGATCGATACGGCGGTGGAAGCCACCAAGATCGGCGCGCTCAACTTCCTCGAGAAGCCGATCGCGTTGCAAAAGCTGCTCAAGGCAGTCGAGCAGGGCCTCGCGCGCGGCAATGCTGCGGGGGCGCCCGGCGGCGCGGCTGTGAAGCCGGCGTTGCCGGTCAGCGCGTCGGCCGTGGCTTCGGCGGCGGCGTTGCCCATGCTGTCGTCGGACGGCATGGGGAGCGGTGCGTTGGCTGCACAAACCGCGTCGATCTCATTCGATATCCCGTTGCGTGACGCACGCGATGCGTTCGAGCGCGCGTACTTCGAATATCACCTCGCGCGTGAGAACGGCAGCATGACGCGCGTTGCGGAGAAGACGGGCCTCGAGCGCACGCACTTGTATCGCAAGCTCAAGCAACTCGGCGTCGATCTCGGCAAGAACAAAGGGGAGTAAGGGCGTAGCCTCACTCCGGCAGATTTTTTCGAGAAGGGACTTGCCGTGCTGCGGACCCTTTGATATCATTTCGTTCTTCGTTGGCCCGGTAGCTCAGTTGGTAGAGCAGCGGATTGAAAATCCGCGTGTCGATGGTTCGATTCCGTCCCAGGCCACCAGGATTCAGCCCCAGGAAATCGCAAGATTCCTGGGGCTTTTCCGTTTTTTTGCCCCTTTTCTGAAGGGCACTCGTTGCGGCGGGTTGCGTGTCACCGCGGCGGAGCTGTGCTCGGCGGCGTTAGGCATCGCGTGATAAAATCGCGCCAGTTCAAGGACTTGCGAGCGAGCAGCCGGGCGGTCGCCGGCGTGCCATCGCACCGTACAAGACTTTTCGTTTCCTCGAGCTGGGCCTTTTTGGCACTCTGCCGCAACACGGCGGCAAGACAGCAACAGGCGCCGAACTCTTCGCCCGACGATTAACGGTATAAGCGCCCAGCGACTCTGCATGCGGAAGGCGCGGCCTATACTGCTTTGGGCCGGCAGCAGTGCCGGCACGCGTCGCGCCGCGTTGCTTGCATGGCGCACTTCGCGCAGGGCGACGTGGCACCCATCATTCACGGAGTTTCACGGTGATCCGCAAAGACGCTAAACGTAGCGCTCTGGTGCTGTTTTCCGGCGGCCAGGATTCCGCCACGTGCCTCGCCTGGGCGCTCGAACGTTATGAAACGGTTGAGACGCTGGGCTTCGATTACGGTCAGCGGCACCGCGTCGAACTCGAATGCCGCGAAGGTTTTCGTAACGCCGTCGCGCGCGCTTTTCCGGCATGGGCCGAGCGCCTCGGCGACGATCACATGATCGATCTGTCGGTGCTTGGCTCGATCAGCGATACCGCGATGACGCGCGAAATCGAGATTCACGCCACGGTCAACGGCTTGCCGAATACGTTTGTGCCCGGCCGCAATCTGATGTTCATGACCATCGCCGCCGCCATCGCGTATCGGCGCGGATTGCAGGTGCTGGTGGGCGGCATGTGCGAGACGGACTTCTCGGGCTATCCCGATTGCCGCGACGACACGATGAAAGCGTTGCAGGTCGCGTTGAACCTCGGCATGGATACGCGCTTCCTGCTCGAAACACCGTTGATGTGGCTCGACAAGGCCGATACGTGGCGCCTCGCGCATGAGTTGGGCGGCGATGAACTGGTCGAACTGGTGCGCGTCGAAACGCACACCTGTTATGTCGGTGAGCGCGCCGAGTTGCACGCGTGGGGCTTCGGCTGCGGCGAATGTCCTGCGTGTCGCTTGCGCAAGCGGGGCTTTGAGGCGTATCTGTCCGGTGAGAAGGTGACCGAGCCGGTTTAAGGTGACAGTCGGACGCAACGCCGCCGCCCGAACAACGGGCGCAGCACAGGCAATCATTTCCAGGAACACAAGGTAGAAAGCAGCATGACGTACGCGGTCAAGGAAATCTTCTACACGTTGCAGGGCGAGGGCGCGAATGCCGGGCGTCCGGCCGTGTTCTGCCGGTTCGCCGGTTGCAATCTGTGGTCGGGCCGCGAAGAAGATCGTGCCGAAGCGGTCTGCCAGTTCTGTGACACGGATTTTGTCGGGACTGACGGCGAGAACGGCGGCAAGTACCGCACGCCCGAAGATCTGGTGCACATGATCGCGTCGCAATGGCCGGAAGGCGAGGGCGAGCGCTTCGTCGTCTGCACGGGCGGTGAACCGATGCTGCAAATCGATCAGCCATTTGTCGACGCGCTGCATGCCGCCGGCTTTGAAATCGCCATCGAAACCAACGGCTCGTTGCCGGTGCTCGAGACGATCGACTGGATCTGCGTGAGCCCGAAGGCCGACGCGCCGCTCGTCGTCACCAGGGGCAACGAACTGAAGGTCGTGATTCCGCAGGACAACCAGCGGCTGTCCGATTATGCGAAGCTCGACTTCGAGTATTTCCTCGTCCAGCCAATGGACGGCCCGTCGCGCGACATCAACACGAAGCTCGCGATTGACTGGTGCAAACGCCATCCGCAATGGCGCCTGTCGATGCAGACCCACAAGTATCTGAACATTCCCTGATTTGCCGTGCTGACGATTACACGAAAACTCGAATTCGACGCGGGTCACCGCATCCCCGATCACCGCAGCCAGTGCCGTAATCTGCACGGCCATCGGTATGTGCTCGAAATCACGCTGCAAGGTGACCTGGTCGACACCGAAGGCGCGCCCGATCGCGGCATGGTGATGGACTTCGCCGACGTGAAGTCGCTCGCTGTCGAGCATCTGGTCGACAAGTGGGACCACGCGTTCCTCGTCTATGAAGGCGACACGCAGGTGCGCGGCTTTCTGGACAGCATGGTGGGCCACAAGACGGTCGTGCTCGATCGCATTCCAACGGTTGAAAACCTGGCCGCCGTCGCGTTCAACATCCTCGCGAACGTCTACGACGCGCATTACGGCATCAATCTGCGCTTGCACAAGGTGCGTCTGTTCGAGACGCCGAATTGCTGGGCCGACGTGGTCCGCGACTAGCAGCGCGACCCAACCCCGGCGTTATTGACACGGTATGATCGCTCCCACAACCACACGGAGCGAGACATGCCGGTTACCGCATTGCGTCGCAGCAGGCACGCTGGCCACCATGGCCCGGGCGTTTGCCTGGCCCGCCACGCCAGCCTCTTCAGCCGGGTTTCAGTCGATGTTTCCCAATGTCGGGGAGCGCGGCGATGAGCACCTTCACCAATCCCCTCAAGCAACGTCTGAAAGAGACCGATCCTCTGTTCGGCCTGTGGCTGTCGCTTGGCAGTGACGAGGCCGCGGAGGCGCTCGCGCATGCCGGTTTCGACTGGCTGCTGATCGACATGGAACATGCGCCCAACGATAGCGGCGACGTCACGTCGCAATTGCGCGCGATCGCCGCTGCGCATTTGCCGAGTGAGCCGGTCGTGCGCGTGCCCGCCAGCGAGGCATGGCTCGTCAAGCGCGTGCTGGATGCCGGCGCGCGCACGCTGATGTTCCCGAATATCGAAACGGCCGAAGAGGCGGCTCATGCCGTGCGTCTGACGCAATATCCAAGCGCAGAAGTGCCCGACGGCCTGCGAGGCGTCGCGGGCGCGGTGCGTGCTGCTTCGTACGGGATGCGGCGCGACTATGTGCAGAACGCCAACGCGCAGATCGCGACCATCGTGCAGATCGAATCGGCGCGTGGCTTGCAGGAAGTCGAAAAAATAGCCGCGACGCCGGGCGTCGATTGTCTGTTCGTCGGGCCGGCCGATCTGGCCGCGAGTCTCGGTCATCTGGGCGATTCGAAGCATGCCGACGTGCAGACGGCCATCGCGCGCATTGTCAGCGCCGCCGACAAGGCCGGCATTGCCGCTGGCATTTTTGCCATGGACGTCGCGAGCGCCAAGCAGTGTCGCGACGCCGGTTTCCGTTTTATCGCCCTGGCCGCGGACGTCATGTGGATGTTGCGCGCGACTCGCCAGGCGTTGCAGGAGGTGAGGTCATGAAGGGGATGGTGCAGTGCGCGATGCGTGTCGCGCTGGCAACGGCGCTGACAATCGGTGCGACGGCTTACGCGCAGGACCGGGTCGCCAAGTCGAACGACCCGGAGACGCAAACGGCGGTCGCCGACTACAACGCCGGCAACCTTGGCGCGGCGCTGGCCGAGTTTCGCAAAGCGGCCGAGCGCGGCAGCCGTCTCGCCGAGTTCAACTACGCGATGATGCTGCTCAACGGCGAAGGCACGACCGCGAATGTCGACGAAGGCAAAAAGTGGCTGCGCAAGGCCGCCGACGCCAACATGTCGCACGCGCAGTACGTGTACGGCAAGATGTACGACGATGGCGAGTTCGTCAGCCGCGATCCGGCTGAGGCGCACCGCTGGTTCCTGAAGGCCGCGCAGCAAGGGCACGTGCAGGCGGAACTGGCGCTTGCCAACCAGTTCCTCGACGGACGTGGCACCGAGCGCGATAACAGGCAGGCGTTCGTCTGGTACAAGAAGGCGGCGCAAGGCGGTGACATGACCGCGCAATATGTGACCGGTTCGTTCTACGAGCGTGGCGGCGACGGCGTGGACAAGAATCTGAATGTGGCCCGCGCCTATTACGCGGCAGCCGCGGCGCAAGGCGATCCGGCGGCGCGGCTCAAGTACCAGCAACTCAGTGCGCAGTTGCGGGATCAGAAGGAAGTGAAACCGCAGTAACGAAAACCGGTAGCGAATGAAAAAGGGGCGCACCTGCAGTGCGCCCCTTTTGTTTTTGAGCCGACGGTGTCACGCTTAACTTTGCATCAGTCGCTTCTGCCGCGCGACACTCATGATGAGGCCGATCGCCACCCCTAACGTTGTCAGCGCCGTGCCGCCATAGCTCATGAATGGTAACGGCACGCCCACCACCGGCAAGATCCCGCTCACCATGCCGATATTGACGAACGCGTAGGTAAAGAACGCCATCGTCAAGGAACCGGCCAGCAGGCGTCCGAACAGCGTCGCGCCATTGGCCGCGATAAACAGCCCGCGCGCGATCAGCAGCATGTAAAGCGTCAGCAGCACGATGCCGCCCGCGAGGCCGAACTCCTCGGAAAACACCGCGAAGATAAAGTCGGTGTGCTTCTCGGGGATGAACTCCAGATGCGCCTGGGTGCCCTTCAGCCAGCCCTTGCCGAGTGGGCCGCCCGAGCCGATCGCAATCACCGCCTGGATGGTGTGGAAGCCTTTGCCCAGTGGGTCGGAGGTCGGATCGAGCAGCGTGCAGATGCGATGCTTCTGGTAGTCGTGCATCAGCGGCCACTGCACTTCCGGCTGGCAGATCTTATCCTGGAAGGCCGCAATCGAGGCGACCGCGATCACACCCGCGATCAGCACCGGCACGATCAGCTTGAAACTCAGTCCCGCGAAATAAATAACGAAGAACCCAGCGGCGAACACCAGCACGGCGGTACCCAGGTCCGGCTGTTTCGCGATCAGGCCGACTGGCACGATCAGAATCAGGAAGCCGACCAGATAGTCGTACCAGCGCATCACACCTTCGCGGCGCTGGTAGTACCAGGCGAGCATCAGCGGTGTCGCGATCTTCAGAATCTCCGAAGGCTGGATCACCACGCCCACGTTGATCCAGCGCTTGGCGCCCTTGCGGGTGAGGCCGAACAGCGCCACCGCGACCAGTAACGCGATACCGAAGGTGTAGAGCGGCACCGCGAAGCGCATCAGCGTGGTGGGCGGCACATTTGCGAGCCCCCACATCAGCACGAACGTCAGCATGATATTGCGCAACTGGTCTTCCACGCGGCCGGGGACGTCCAGACTCGCGCTGTACAACGTGACGATGCCGACGCACAACAGCAGAAACACGATCAACGCGAGCGGGCGATCAAAGCCCGCGAACATTCGCTTGATACGGTCGAGCCAGGCGCGCTTGTCGAATTGCATGCCTTTCTCCTTACTCGTCGATGCCGCCGGAAACCGGCTGGCGGGGCGACGCGTCATCCCGCGACGGCGCAGCGGCGGTCGGAACCGGCTCGCTGGCTGGGCGGGGTTTATGCGGGGCGCCGGATTTGCGCGGCGTTTTTGCGGTAGCCGACGCTGCGACAGCCGCCGAACTCTTTGCGGAAGCCGATGCTGCCCTGGCGACAGCAGCCGATGCGGCCGGCGCGGACGTTGCCACCGGCACCGAAGCCCCTGCCGCCGCAGAAGCAGCCGCCGCGGAAGCAGCCGCCGCCGCGGAAGCAGCCGCTGCAGCCGAGACTGCAGCAGGCGCCGAAGCGGCACCCGGCATCGGCAGCGCCTTGAAGCCTGCCGCGACCTTGACCGGCTGCGCGCTGTCTTGCGGCGTCGGCGCTTCGCCGACTTCAGGCGCGGACGCATCCTGCGTCGCGGAAGCGGCCGCTTCGACGGCCGCCGCCTGGACGCCCGGCTTGTGCTTGCCGACAAGGTAGTAATCCAGCACGCGGCGTGCGATCGGACCGGCCGACTCCGCACCCCAACCGCCGTTTTCGACGATCAGCGCGAGCGCGATCTTCGGCTGCTCGACCGGCGCAAACGCGATGAAGAGCGCGTGGTCACGCAGATGTTCCGCAATCGCGTGACCCTTGTAGTTCGCGCCCTGCAGTGAATAGACCTGAGCCGTACCAGTCTTGCCGGCCGCTTGATACTGCGCGCCGATAAACAGCTTCGATGCCGTACCGTTGGTGACCACGCCTTCCATGGCGTGCTTGATGATGTCGATATCCGATTGCTTCACGGCGATCTTGTCGCTCGGGTCTCGCACGACCGGGCGCGTATCTTTCGTGATCGGATTTTCGATGTCGCGCACGAGGTGCGGCTTCATCACGACGCCGTTGTTCGCAAGCGTTGCGGTGGCGTGAGCGAGTTGCAGGATGGTGAAGGAGTTGTAGCCCTGGCCGATGCCGAGACTGATCGTTTCGCCTTCGTACCAGCGCTGCTGTTCGGGCTTGCGATACGCCTTGCGCTTCCATTCGGTCGAAGGAAGAATGCCCTTCGCTTCGCCTGAAATATCGATGCCGGTGATCTGGCCGAAGCCCCACGGCTTCATGAAATTGGCGATGTTGTTGACGCCGAGATCATGCGCAAGCATGTAGAAATACGTGTCGTTCGACACCACGATCGCGCGGTTCATGTCGACCCAGCCCTGGCCCGAGCGTACGTCGTTGCGGAAGGTGTGGCCGCCGAACGTGTACGAGCCCGGATCCTGGAAGCCCCAGCCAGGCGTGCGCTTGTGCAGCGTCAGTGCGGCGAGCGCCATAAACGGCTTGTATGTCGAGCCCGGCGGATAGGTGCCGTGCAGCGGACGGTTCAGCAGCGGGTGATCCGGCGAGTTGTTCAGCTCGTCCCACGTTTGCTGATCGATACCGTCGACAAACGAATTCGGATCGAAGCTCGGTGCCGAGACGAAGGCGAGGATGTCGCCCGTCGCCGGTTCGATCGCGACCAGTGCGCCGCGACGGCCCGCGAACGCCTGCTCGGCAACCTGCTGCAGGCCGATGTCGATCGATAGCTGCAGGTTGTTTCCCGGTGTGGCCTGCGTGCGCGACAAGGTGCGTACCGGCCGGCCGCCTGCCGTCACTTCGACTTCCTCAAAACCGGTCTGGCCGTGCAGTTCGGTTTCGTAGCTCTGCTCGACCCCGATCTTGCCGATGTAGTCCGTGCCCTTGTAGTTGTTCGCGTCCAGACGCGGATCGTAGTGATCCTGATCGCTGTCGTTCTGGTCGCTGGCGTCGTCGATGCGCTCCTGGTCGCGCTGCGAAATCCGCCCGATATAGCCGATCACGTGCGCCGCGGTGGGCCCAAGCGGATATTGACGGAACAGGCGGGCGCGCACTTCCACGCCCGGAAAGCGGAAGCGCTGCGCGGTGAAGCGCGCGACTTCGTCGTCGGTGAGACGGGTGCGGATCGGCAGGCTCTCGAAGTTCTTCGAGTCTTCCTGGAGCTTCTTGAAGCGGCGCCGGTCGCGTGCATCGATTGAGACCACCGTGGCCAGATTGTCGATGACGTTCTCGAGCGTGTCGTTGAGCTTCGACGGCGTGAGTTCCAGGGTGTACGCCGAGTAGTTCTTGGCCAGCACCACGCCGTTACGATCGGTGATGATGCCGCGATTCGGCACGATCGGCGCGACCGAGATGCGGTTTTCGTCGGCCTGCAACGAGTACTTGCTGTAGTGCCAGACCTGCAGGAACAGGAAGCGGAAGCCGATCAGCCCGAAGCAGACGAACACGAACAGGCCCGCCGCCGCGACGCGCAGGCGGAATTTCGAGAGCTGTTGCTGAGTGTCCTTGAATTCGGTCATGCGATTCTGCAAAAGGCCACGTGACGGCCACCATAAGTGTGCGCCCAATCCGGCCGGAACCGGGAGGCATGAGCAGCGAGGCGTGTCGAAAGGGCCGGGAACGTGGGTTCCATCAGAACGGCCGGCGCGCTCGCTGCGGGGTTAAATCGGCCGCGTGTCGTCCGGATCGGCCGGGCGGCGCTGCGGCATCAGCAGCAGAATGCTCGTGACCGGCCACAGCGCTGCTTCGACGAAACCGTCGATCAGATAGCCCCAGCCCGGAAACGCCGCGCCCGTCAGCAGACGGATCACGAACGGCACCAGTTGCGCGATCACCAGCAATGGCATGACCGCGAAGGTCTGCACGCCGAGCGACATCCACAGCACGCGGCGATGGATCGTAATCGCACCATACGACAACAACGTATACGCCAGCGCATGTTCGCCGAGCAGGCTGGCGTTGTGCACGTCCATCAACAAACCGAGGAAGAACGCGATGCCCATGCCGACTTTGCGCGGTTGGTGCACGTTCCAGAACAGCAGCACCAGCGCCACGAAGTCAGGCACGCCGACGAGGCGTCCCCACGGCATCAGGTTCAGCAAAAACGCCGCAGCGAGGCTGAACGAAATGAAGTACGGGTTGACCGGCTGCAGAATGTATTGCGGACGGTTCATGGCTTGGCCCCCGGCGTGGCTTGCGGCTTGGCGCTCTTCTCGGCGGCCGGTTTCTTTTCGGCGGCGGACTTTTTCTCCGCGGCGGCGGGTTTGGCTGGCGCGGCCTTCTCAGGCGCTTTTTCCGCGGCCTTGTCAGCCGGTTTGGCGGCGGCTTTGTCCGCTGCAGCCTTGCCGTCGGCCGGTTTGCCGCCTTTTTTCGCTTTCGCGTCTTTGGCAGCGGTGGCCGCATCGGGCTCTTCGGCTGGACGCGGCGGTACGTTGTTGATGTAGTGCAGCACCAGCAACTGGCGCGCACCGCGCACCGGCGCGATCGGCAGGCAGATCACGCGCGCAAACGCCGTATCGGCCTGCTTATCCACCCGCACCACCTTGGCGACCGGCAAACCCGGCGGATACACGCCGTCGAGCCCGCTGGTGACAAGTTCATCGCCGGTTTGCACATCGGCACTGATCGGCACGAAGCGCAGGTCGAGCGTATCGCCCTTCGGCGTGCCGTAAATCACGCTGCGCAAGCCCGTGCGCACGATCTGCACGGGCACGGCCTGGTCCTTGTCGGTCAGCAGCGTGACTTCGGCCTGCAACGGGAACACGCGCGTCACCTGACCGATTACGCCGTCTTCGTTGACGACCGGTGAGCCGTTCTGGATGCCCTGTTGCGCACCGCGCCCGATCACCACCTTCTGGGTGAACGGATCGCGCGTGTCGTACTGGATTTCGGCGGGCAGCGATTGCGTGGTCGAGCGTTGCGACAGTTCCAGCAGCGCGCGCAAATGTCCGTTTTCGGCCGCCAACTCGGCCGCCGTATTGGCCTGCTGCGAGAGCTGAAGATCCTTGGTGCGCAGCTTGTCGTTTTCGCCGCGCAGCGTGGCGCTGGTCACGGCCAGGTCGGCGGCGCCCATGAAAACGTCGCGCGGCACGAGGGCCGCGCGTTGCAACGGATAAAGACCCGCGCCGAGCACGCCACGAACGATTTCGAGGGTTTTGAAACGTGCGTCGGAGATCAGCAGGGCCAGCGCCAGCACGACAAAAAACACCAGCCGTGCGAGCGCGGACGGGCCTTGCTTGAACAGGGGCGGCGGACTGTATTCCATGGTCGGCGCCGGGGGCGTGAGCGGTTGGGTGAGACGGCGGCGCGCGAGGGACGCGCGTTCAGCGCACGGAGGCTGGTAGGCCCAGCCAACGGCAAACCGGCCCACAAGGGGCCGTTTGCCAGATCCGCGCTACTGACATGGAGACGGGCTCGCTTACTCGTACGAGAAGATGCTGCCCAGCTTATCCATGCGTTCGAGCGCCATGCCCGAGCCGCGCACAACGCAGGTCAGCGGGTCTTCGGCGACGAGCACCGGCAGGCCGGTTTCTTCGGCGAGCAGGCGGTCCAGATCGCGCAGGAGTGCGCCACCGCCTGTGAGCATCATGCCGCGCTCGGCGATGTCCGCGCCGAGTTCCGGCGGCGTCTGTTCGAGCGCGATCTTCACCGACGACACGATCTGGTTCAGCGGATCGGTGAGGGCTTCGAGAATTTCGTTGCTGGAGATCGTGAAGCTGCGCGGAATGCCTTCCGACAGATTGCGGCCCTTCACTTCCATTTCCTTGACTTCGGAACCCGGGAACGCGGAGCCGATTTCTTTCTTGATGGCTTCGGCGGTTTGCTCGCCGATCAGCATGCCGTAGTTGCGGCGGATGTAGTTGACGATGGCTTCGTCGAACTTGTCGCCACCGACGCGCACCGAGCCTTTGTACACGATGCCGCCGAGCGAGATCACGCCGACTTCGGTCGTGCCGCCGCCGATATCGACAACCATGGAGCCGGTGGCTTCCGACACCGGCAGGCCGGCGCCGATTGCTGCGGCCATCGGCTCTTCAATGAGGTAAACCTGCGAAGCGCCCGCACCGTGAGCGGCTTCCTTGATTGCGCGACGCTCGACCTGGGTCGAACCGCACGGCACGCAGATGATGATGCGCGGCGACGGCGAGAACATGCGCGATTCGTGAGCAGTTTTGATGAACTGCTTGATCATCTGTTCGGTGACGGTGAAGTCGGCGATCACGCCGTCTTTCATGGGGCGGATCGCCTCGATGTTGCCCGGCACCTTGCCGAGCATCTGCTTGGCTTCCTTACCGACTGCCTGAATAGTTTTCTTGCCGTTGGGGCCGCCTTCCTGGCGGATCGAGACCACCGACGGTTCATCAAGAACGATACCCTTGCCACGCATGTAAATGAGCGTGTTGGCAGTGCCAAGGTCAATCGCCAGATCGTTGGAGAAGTAGCTGCGCAAAAAACCGAACATTCAAAATCCTGTCTCGCTTGGGGCCGGGCCTCGCACGTTTGCGTAGGGCGGCAGCGGAAAAAATAACAGCTTCAACCGGGCGGAAGCGGCGCCACAGGAACTTGAAGCTGCGAGGGAGTCTACCGGAGGCCGTTGCAAAGCCAAGGTGGAAAAATCCGAACTATCTTTGGGAATTGTTCAGAAAGGTCTTGGTAAGTCGGTCCGGGTTTGGGTCGAACGCGTAATGATACCTTATAATTTTGGTTGATTTGAAGGAAACGGGTGGCACTTTTTGCTGCCGCTGGCCCCTTTTTCGAGGTCTTCCTCCAGTGTCGTAACCCGCTGTCGCAGCATCGTTTTTTCCGCGCTGCGGCAGTCCACCACACTTTCCGGTGAAAGCATGGCTCTGACCCTGACCGATGTTAAACGCATCGCGCATCTCGCGCGGCTCGAACTGGCCGACGCCGCCGCTGAGCACACGCTTGCCCAGCTCAATGATTTTTTCGGCCTCGTCGAGCAAATGCAGGCGGTCGATACCACCGGCATTGCACCGCTTGCGCACCCGATCGAACAGATCGAAGACGTCGCGCTGCGTCTGCGTAACGACGCGGTGACCGAAACGGTCGAACGTGAAGCTTTCCAGCGCCCGGCGCCGGCTGTCCAGGACGGCCTGTACCTGGTGCCCAAGGTGATCGAGTAACAGCCGCGAATCAAGCCGAGGACAAACGCAATGCATGAAAAAAGCTTGACCGAACTGCGTGCCGCATTGGCGGCCAAGGAATGCTCCGCCGTCGAACTGGCGCAGTCCTATCTGAAGCGCATCGACGCGGCCAACAGCCTGAACGCCTTCATTCAGGTCGACGCCGACCTGACGCTCGCGCAGGCGAAAGCGGCCGACGCGCTGCTTCACACCGGCCATGCCGGCCCGCTGGCCGGCCTGCCGATCGCGCATAAAGACGTGTTCGTCACCAAGGGTTGGCGCTCCACGGCCGGCTCGAAGATGCTGTCGAACTACGAAAGTCCGTTCGACGCCACCGTGGTCGCGCGTCTGCAGAACGCCGGCATGGTGTGTGTGGGCAAGACCAATATGGACGAGTTCGCGATGGGCTCCTCCAACGAGAATTCGTACTTTGGTCCCGTGCAGAATCCGTGGGATCGTCAGGCTGTGCCGGGCGGTTCGTCGGGTGGTTCGGCTGCGGCGGTGGCCGCGCGTCTCGCGCCCGCAGCCACCGGCACCGATACCGGCGGCTCGATTCGTCAGCCGGCGTCGTTCTCCGGTATCACGGGTATCAAGCCCACGTACGGCCGCGTGTCGCGTTACGGCATGATTGCGTTCGCCTCGTCGCTGGATCAGGGCGGCCCGATGGCGCAAACCGCCGCGGATTGTGCGACGCTGCTCAACGCCATGGCCGGTTTCGACGAGCGCGATTCGACCAGCCTCACGCGCGAGGACGAAGACTTCACGCGCTATCTCGGCAAGAACTGGAAGGAAGACAGCGCGGACAAACCGCTCGCCGGCCTGCGTATCGGCCTGCCGAAAGAATATTTCGGCGCGGGCCTCGCCGACGACGTACGCGCCTCGATCGACGCCGCGTTGAAGCAATACGAAGCACTCGGCGCGACGCTGGTGGACGTCTCGCTGCCGAAAACCGAGCTGTCGATCCCGGTGTACTACGTGATCGCGCCGGCGGAGGCTTCGTCGAACCTGTCGCGTTTCGACGGTGTGCGCTTCGGTCATCGTGCGGCGGAATACCGCGATCTGCTGGACATGTACAAGAAGTCGCGTGCCGAGGGTTTCGGTCCGGAAGTGAAGCGCCGCATTCTGGTGGGCGCCTATGTGCTGTCGCATGGCTACTACGACGCCTACTACCTGCAGGCGCAGAAGATTCGCCGCATCATCGCGCAGGATTTCCAGGAAGCATTCAGGCAGTGCGACGTGATCATGGGGCCGGTGGCGCCGTCGGTGGCGTGGGATCTCGGCGCGAAGGGCGACGATCCCGTGCAGATGTATCTGGCCGACATCTATACGCTGTCGGTGAGCCTGGCCGGCTTGCCGGGCATGAGCGTGCCGTGCGGCTTCGGCGCGGGCGCGAATGCGCAGCGTCCGGTGGGTCTGCAGATCATCGGCAACTATTTCAATGAAGCCCGGATGCTGCAGGTGGCCGACGCGTTCCAGCGCGCAACCGACTGGCACCGCAAAGCACCGGCAGGAGTCTGAGCACCATGACCAAGCAATGGGAAGTCGTGATCGGTCTGGAGACCCACGCGCAACTGTCGACGCAATCGAAGATTTTCTCCGGCGCCGCCACGCAATTCGGCGCTGCGCCCAACACCCAGGCGTGCCCCGTCGATCTGGCCTTGCCGGGCACGCTGCCGGTCATGAACCGCGGCGCCGTGGAGCGAGCGATCCAGTTCGGCCTCGCGATTGGTTCCACGATCGCGCCGCGCAGCATTTTCGCGCGCAAGAATTATTTTTATCCTGATCTGCCGAAGGGCTATCAGATCAGCCAGTACGAGATTCCCGTCGTGCAGGGCGGCCAGGTGACGATTCAGGTGCCGGCTAACGAAAAGGCGGGCAAGGAAGCGTACGAGAAGGTCGTCAACCTGACGCGCGCTCACCTCGAAGAAGACGCGGGCAAGTCGCTGCACGAAGACTTCGCGGGCATGACCGGCATCGACCTGAATCGCGCCGGCACGCCGCTGCTCGAAATCGTCACGGAACCGGAAATGCGCAGCGCGGCAGAAGCCGTTGCCTATGCGAAGACGCTGCACACGCTCGTCACCTGGCTCGGTATCTGCGACGGCAACATGCAGGAAGGCTCGTTCCGTTGCGACGCGAACGTCTCGGTGCGGCCGGTCGGACAGGCGGAATTCGGCACGCGCGCGGAAATCAAGAACCTGAACTCGTTCCGCTTCCTCGAAGAAGCGATTCAGTACGAAGTGCGCCGCCAGATCGAATTGATCGAAGACGGCGGCACGGTGGTGCAGGAAACACGTCTGTACGATCCGGACAAGCGTGAAACGCGCTCGATGCGCAGCAAGGAAGACGCGCACGACTACCGCTATTTCCCTGATCCGGATCTGATGCCGCTGATGATCGACGCGGCATGGGTCGAGCGCGTGAAGGGCGAGATGCCGGAACTGCCGGTAGCGATTCAGCAACGCTTTGTGTCGCAATACGGCCTCACGCCGTACGACGCGAACGTGCTGACGTCGAGCAAGGCCATGGCCGCGTACTACGAAGCGGTCGTCCTGAAGGTGGGCCCGTCGAACGCCAAGGTCGCGGCTAACTGGCTGATGGGCGAAGTGTCGTCGCAATTGAACCGCGAAGGCCTCGATATTGCCGATAGCCCCGTTTCGTCGGCGCAACTCGCCTTGCTGCTGCAGCGTATCGCCGACGGCACGATCTCCAACAAGATCGCCAAGGAAATTTTCCTCGCGATCTGGGAAGAGAAAGCCACCGACGAAGCCGCGGCCGATCGCATCATCGAAGCGAAGGGTTTGAAGCAGATTTCGGACACCGGCGCGCTGGAAGCGATCATCGACGAAGTGCTCGCGGCGAACCAGAAGTCGGTCGAGGAATTCCGCGCCGGCAAGGAAAAAGCGTTCAATGCGCTGATCGGTCAGGCAATGAAAGCGACCAAGGGCAAGGCGAATCCGGCGCAGGTCAACGAACTGCTGAAGAAGAAGCTGTCCTGAGTTGAGACTCAATTGAAAGAGCACGGCTGAAGCAGACGCTTTGGCCATCGCGGGCTGTTGCCGGAAACGAAAGTGGGGCAACGGCCCGTTTCATTTTGCGGGCCACGCGAGGTCACTTTTAACGCAGATCATGGAGTGTGTGGATGGCGAAGCAACCCGAACTCGACGATTTCCGCGTACCGTATTGCGACGACAGCAAGAAAAAAAGCAAATTCTCGCTCGACGCTTTCGATCCGGCCGCCAAGCCTTTTTCGAGCGGCTCGAAAGACGCAGACCGTGCGCGTCTTTCGGAGATCGGCGCCACGCTCGACACCTTGCAGGAATGTCTGCACGCCCAGCAAAAGCGTCGCGTGTTACTGGTGTTGCAGGGCATGGATACGAGCGGCAAGGACGGCACGATCCGCGCGGTGTTCCACGAAGTCGATCCGCTGGGTTTGCGCATCGTGCCGTTCAAGGCACCGACGCCGCTCGAGCTTGCGCACGATTTCCTGTGGCGCGTGCATTCGCAGGCACCCGCCGCCGGCGAGCTGACGATCTTCAACCGTAGTCACTATGAAGATCTGCTGGTGCCGACGGTGCTTGGCGATCTGGATGCCGAAGCATTCGAGCGACGTTGCTGCCATATTCGTCAGTTCGAGGAGATGCTGGCCTATAGCGGCACGAGCATCATCAAATGCATGCTGCACATTTCGAAAGACGAGCAGCGCGCGCGTTTGCAGGCGCGCATCGACGATCCGAGCAAACACTGGAAATTCGATGTCGCTGATCTCGATGCGCGTAAGCAGTGGGACAAATATCAGGCGGCGTATCGCGACGCGCTGGCTGCGACTTCAACGGATTACGCGCCGTGGTACGTGATTCCGGCCGACTCAAAAACGCACCGCAACGTGATGGTCGGCGAATTGCTGCTGCGCATGTTCGAGGGGCTGAAGCTCGAATACCCGCCTGCCAAAGAATCGCTGAAGGGCGTGAAGGTCGTGTGACCGGCCCTTTGACTAACAACGAAATGAATCAGAAAGGAACGACATGTTGCGTGTGATTACCGCCAACCTGAACGGCATCCGCTCCGCGGCGAAGAAGGGCTTTTTCGAGTGGTTCGGCGAGCAGCAGGCCGACGTACTGTGCGTGCAGGAAATCAAATGCTCGCAGGACGATATGACGCCGGAATTCATGGCGCCGCACGATTTCACCGGCTACTTCCAGCACGCGGTGAAAAAGGGTTATAGCGGCGCGGGCGTGTACACGCGTCACGAGCCGGATGAAGTCGTGATCGGCTTCGGCAGCGAAGAGTTCGACGCGGAAGGCCGCTACGTCGAGTTGCGGTTCGGCAAGCTGTCGGTCGTTTCGGTGTATGTGCCGTCGGGTTCGAGCGGCGAGGAGCGCCAGCAGGCGAAGTACCGCTTCATGGACGTGTTCCTGCCGCATCTCGCGGAACTCGCCAAAGAGCGCGAAGTGATCGTGTGCGGCGACGTGAACATCGTCCACAAGGAAATCGACATCAAGAACTGGAAAAGCAATCAGAAGAATTCAGGCTGCCTGCCGGAAGAGCGCGCGTGGCTCGACACGCTGTTCGATGAAGTCGGCTACGTCGACGTGTTCCGTACGCTCGACCAACGGCCGGAACAGTACACGTGGTGGAGCAATCGCGGCCAGGCGTATGCGAAGAATGTCGGGTGGCGGATCGATTATCAGATCGCGACGCCGGGTATCGCCAGCAAGGCAAAGCGCACCGACGTGTTCCGCGACATCAAATTCAGCGACCATGCGCCGCTCACGGTCGACTACGACCACAAGGTGGGCAAGAGCAGGAAGTAAGCGCCGGAGCCATGACACGCGAGCCGCGGGGCTCGCGGCTCGGGCTGAATTATTCGCGCGCCGGTTTGCGGCGCGGGCGGCCCATACCGGCGTAGTCCGGCAGCGTGTCCACCGCTTTACCCACGGCCTTGGCGTAGAGCGGCAGCATATCCGGCAGGCGCTTGACGATGTCCTGGCGGCGCGCCGGCGTGTACGGATGCACGTAGATGAAGCCCTGCTCGCGATTGCTGCGCGTCGCCGTCGCCAGCTTGTCCCACAGCGTGACTGCCGCGCGCGGATCGAAGCCCGCACGCGACGCGATATCGCTACCGATCACGTCGGCTTCGGTTTCGTCGGTGCTCTCGTACTTCATTTCCAGCAATTGCGAACCGATGCCGAGCGGCGCTGCGCCGAGATCGGCGAGACCGAACAACTGCGGTATCCCACCCGACGAGCTGAGTTGCCCCGCTTGCTGTTCGCCGAGCCGCTCGCGCGCGTGTTCGCGCAGCGCATGGGCGATCTCGTGGCCGATCAGCATGCCGAGTTCGTTGTCGTTCAGACGTGTGCGGTCGAGCAGACCGCTGTACACGACGATCTTGCCGCCCGGCAGACAGTACATGCGGATATCGGGCGAGCGCACCACCGCGACATCCCACTTCCAGCCTTTTGCGCGCTCGTTCCATTTCAGCGAGTACGGAATCAGCTTGTCCATGATCGAACGTACGCGCGTGACGTGTGCGTCGGTTTCACCGTATAGACGGTTTGCATGGTCCGCACCGCGGGCGATCTGATCGAACTCTTCTGCGGCTTGCGCCTCGAGCATCGGCGATGGAATCAGATTGCGGAACACGATGTAGCCGCCGTAGCGCAGTTGCGAGTTCTGGCCGTACGACGATGATGCGGGCGCGTTGGCGGCGGGCGTCGAGGTGGCGCTGGGCGCTTTGGCGGCCGCGGCCGGCGCTGAAGTCGGCGCGGGCGTTTTGGCTGTCACGGGTTGTGGTGGCGGCGGTGATGCAGGCGCTGACGGTGCTGACGGCGACGTGGCCGCGGCAGGCGCGCTGCCCGCGTTTGCGGCACTGGTCGCGGCGGGGGGCGCCGGCGTGGTGTTCTCCGCGCTCGCTGGGGCTGGTGCGGTCTTTGCCGCTGGCGGCGTGGTCGGAGCCGGAGCCGGTGCAGGCGCAGCGGCACTCGGCGCGCTTGTGCT
Organism: Paraburkholderia fungorum; assembly: GCF_046027215.1. Taxonomy (GTDB): domain Bacteria; phylum Pseudomonadota; class Gammaproteobacteria; order Burkholderiales; family Burkholderiaceae; genus Paraburkholderia; species Paraburkholderia fungorum_D. The sequence continues at coordinate 71,753 of NZ_JAQQEN010000001.1, forward strand.
GATTGCCGGCATAGCTGCCGCGTGCGCGCTCAACGGCGACGTCAGCGTCAGGCTCGCCCAGGCGAGTGCCAATGCGGTACCCAGTACGGCGCGGTCGCCGGCCTTGCGGGACGCAGTTCCAGAGGTGTCCGCGCGCATCGCGTACGTTGGCTTGCGCACCGTCACGACGGCTTCCTCCAGGGCGCGATGCGCAACAGGAGCAGCATGCCTGGCAGCGCCAGCGCGGTACACACGATGAAGTAGTCGAACCAGCCGATCCGCGCGACCACGTAGCCGCTTGCCGCCGATGCCAGCGTGCGCGGCACCGAAGCCAGGCTCGTGAAGAGCGCGAACTGCGTGGCCGTATAACGCGGATCAGTGGTGCTGGCGATGTAGGCGACGAAGGCAGCCATCGTCAGGCCGGTGGCAAAGGTTTCAAGGCCGTAGACGAGTGCGAGCGCCACCGAGCGCGGATCGAGCTGGACAGTCCAGTCGATGCCGAACACCGATAGCAGTTTCGTCGTCCCCTGGCTCAGTCCAACCGCAATGTCGTAGACGACAGCCAATCCAGGCGAGGCAGGGCCGATATGCGCGAGCCACGCGAAGCCGAGCGTCGACACCATTTGCAGGATGCCGAAAATCCACAGCCCACGCCCGATGCCGATACGCATCAGCCAGATTCCGCCGACAATCCCACCCGCGAGACTCGCGCCGAACGCGGTGGTCTTGGCGATCACGCCGATCTGCGTGCGGGAGAAACCGATGTCGAGAAAGAACGACGTCGACAGCGTGGTTGCCATCGTGTCGCCGAGTTTGTAGAGAAAAATGAACGCCAGCACAAAGAGCGCGCCACGCCAGCCATCGCGCTGGATAAATTCGCGAAACGGCAGCACGATCGCATCGCGCAGATTTTTCGGCGGCGCGCCGTGGACCTCGGGTTCGCGAACCACCAGCGTCATGATCATGCCCGGCAGCATGAACGCGGCGGTGACCGCGAATACGGTAGCCCAGGGCAGATGATCGGACAGAATCAGCGCCAGGGAACCCGGCACCAGGGCGGCAATCTTGTAGGCATTCACGTGCACGGCATTGCCGAGACCCTGCTGCGTGTCGCTCAGCAATTCACGGCGGTAGGCATCGATCGCGATGTCCTGACTCGCGCCGAAGAGCGCGACCAGCGCCGTCAACGCGGCCACCATCCAGATGGAATCGCGCGGCGAGACGAAGCCGAGTGCGGCGATCGCGCCCGCCACCAGAATCTGCGTGACCAGCATCCAGCCGCGCCGTCTGCCCGGACGCCAGCCCGGAAGACGCGGCACGTAGCGGTCCATCAGCGGCGCCCAGATGAATTTCCATGTGTACGGGAACTGAATCAGCGCAAACAGGCCGATTTCCTTCAGATTGACGCCTTCGGAGCGTAGCCACGCCTGCACCAGATAGACGAGGGTGAACAGCGGCAGTCCCGACGTAAAGCCGAGAAAGACGCAAATCAGCATGCGCGTATTCAGGAACGCGCGCCAGCCGGGATGTTCTTCGTGAGCGGTAAGTGCAGGCGCCTCGTGCGGCGGGTTCGACATGTGGATAATTTGCGTTAGCTTTTCTTGACGCGATAGACCGCAAGACTACCACGCCAGTTCACGCCCCATCGCACCACCTGGCCGTCATGCAGCACCACGCGGTCGAGAATTTCGATGCCGACCTCGGGCGCGAGCGCCTCGAAATCCTCGATAGTCAGTACCCGCACGTTCGGTGTGTTGTGCCATTGATAAGGCAACGACTTCGACACCGGCATGCGTCCCTGCAGCACCGAAAGGCGGTGTGCCCAGTAGCCGAAATTCGGGAACGACACGATGCATTCCTTGCCCACCCGCACGGTTTCGCGCAGGATCGCGGCGGTCTGATGAATAGTTTGCAGCGTTTGCGACAAAATCGCGAAATCGAAGCTGCTGTCCTCGAACAGACGCAGGCCGTCTTCCAGATTCTGCTGGATCACGTTGACGCCGTTCTGGGTCGACGCCAGCACGCCGGCGTCATTGATTTCGATGCCGTAGCCCTGCACGTCCAGCTCTTCCTTCAACAGCGACAGCAGCGAGCCGTCGCCGCAGCCGAGATCGAGCACAGTGGCGCGCGGTTCGACCCAGCGGGCGATCGCGCGAAAGTCCGGGCGCAGCGCCAGGTAATCGAGTGCTCGCTGGTTCATGGGTTCACCTCGTTCGCAATACGTTCGTAATAGGCGCGCATCACGTTGTGATAGCGGGCGTCGTCGAGCAGGAAGGCGTCGTGGCCGTGCGGTGCGTCGATTTCCGCGTACGTCACCGTGCGCTTGTGATCGAGCAGCGCCTTCACCAGTTCGCGCGAGCGGGCCGGCGCGAAGCGCCAGTCGGTCGAGAAACTGGCGATCAGGAATTTTGCCGTGGTGTGCGCGACGGCGGCCGTCAGATCGCCGTCGAAAGCTTTGGCCGGGTCGAAATAGTCGAGCGCGCGGGTGATCAGCAAATACGTGTTCGCGTCGAAGTAATCGGCGAACTTGTCGCCCTGGTAGCGCAGGTACGACTCCACTTCGAATTCCACGTCGAAGTTGAAGTTGTATGCGTCTACCGCGCCTTCCGCACGGCGCAGCGAACGGCCGAATTTCTCGGCCATGTCGTCATCGGACAGATACGTGATGTGGCCGATCATGCGGGCGACGCGCAAGCCGCGCTTCGGCTTCACGTTGTGCGCGTAGTAGTTGCCGCCATGGAAGTCGGGGTCCGACAGGATCGCCGAGCGCGCCACCTCGTTGAACGCGATGTTCTGCGCGGACAGTTTCGGCGTGGACGCGACCACGATGCAATGGCCGATGCGCTCCGGATACATGATGCTCCATGCGAGCGCCTGCATGCCGCCAAGGCTGCCGCCCATCACCGCGGCAAAGCGCGTGATGCCGAATTCGTCAGCGACGCGGGCTTGGGCGTTGACCCAGTCTTCAACCGTCACGACGGGAAAGGTCGCGCCATACGGGTTGCCCGTCGCCGGGTCGATGCTCATCGGACCGGTCGAGCCGAAGCACGAGCCGAGATTGTTCACGCCGATCACGAAGAACCGGTCGGTGTCGAGCGGCTTGCCCGGCCCCACCATGTTGTCCCACCAGCCGATGTCCTTGGGATTGTCCGCATAGACGCCCGCCACGTGGTGCGACGCGTTGAGCGCGTGGCACACCAGCACGGCATTGCTGCGTGTAGCGTTCAGCGTGCCGTAGGTTTCGACCATCAGGTCGTAACCGGCCAGCGAGCTGCCGTTCTGCAGGCGCAGCGGCTCGTTGAAATGCATTTTTTGGGGAGCGACGATACCGATCGATTCCATTCATTCCGCCATTTAACAAAAACAGGGCGGCTAGATGGCGTCGGCGAGGCACGGGGAGAAAGACGATGTGCGCGGCTGACGACCTCTTTAGCCGCATTTGTAGTGAACCGCGGGATCGTTCCCGGCAGTTCGCGCGCCCGCAATCGAGTCAGCAAATCGGCGCGTTTCAGGTATTCGAGGTGTTGCGGATTGCGGCGCCGGGTGTCTCCAGGCGCTGCAATCAGGCGCAAAGTATAGCGGAAAATCTCACGCGACAGCGTCGAAGCGCTCGCGTGCTGCGAGCCTATGCCACGCGGACTACTGAAGAATCAGCAGCAGTTGTGCATCGGCGTATTCGGCGGGTGATCGTGTGAAGCCGCCGCGTACATACCGGTGCCAACGGCCGATGATGTAGCTCAACAGCAGGCTCGCGCGAATGGCGGGATCGTAGTCGGCGGGCAGTGGCGCGGCGGCGTGCGTGCTTGTCGCGCCTTCTGCGTTCGCGTTCTCCATTTGCGCGAGCCGCAAACATTGCTTGAGCGACGCCTCGACCCGCTCCAGCATCTGGTTGACGCGTTCGGTCAGCCGTTCATGCTCGCCAACCAACGCTTCGCACGTCAATACACGCGTCATGCCGGGATTCTTTGCAGGGAAGTTGAGCAGCATCAGCGCGATCGCGCGGGCCTGCAGCACGCCATTGCTTTCCTTGCCGGTGATCTGGTTGATCAGGCCGAAGATGGTCTGCTCGATGAACTCGATAAGCCCTTCGAACATTTGCGCCTTGCTGGCGAAATGACGGTACAGCGCGGCTTCCGAGACGCCGAGACGGGCGGCGAGCGCCGCCGTGGTGATCTTTTCGCTCTTGGGCGCTTCCAGCATCGCTGCCAGCGTCTGCAGGATGTGCACGCGGCGCTCGCCCGGTTTCAGACGCGGCGCACGCGCTGCGGGCTGCGCGGCAGGTTCATGTTCGGCTAAGGCTTCGTCAGGCTTGTCGATCCGCTGCATGGCTGTCGTCCCGTCTGCTGTCCCTTCAATCGAACCGAGCGGGTGCCCAGTCGCAACGATTTTAACGAACGAATGCATCTGTCGACATAGTGCGGTCGGCCGGTGCCCGGCAAACGCGTGGGTATGCCGTCCGCGTGCGGCTTGCGCGGCAGATGGCCGGTGATCCACACGGTACGGATGCCCAGCCGCCGGTAGTTCTTCAGATGCGAGCGCGTATCTTCGACGAGGATCGCGTCCTTGAGCGAAACGTGGGCGTCACGCATCGCTTTGCGCAACATCGCGTGGTCGGGTTTGGCGCGCCAGCGGCGACGGTCGCGCATATGCTCGATCGCGATCACCTGTTCGAACAGCCGCTCGATGCGCAACTCCGCCAGCACTGCACGCGCATACGCTTCCGGCGCGTTGGTCAGCACGATCTTGCGGCCTGGCAGCGCCGCGACAAGGCGCGCGACGCCGCGTTCGTGGCGAATCATCGAACCGAGATCGGGAAAGGTATGCACGACTCTCAGGAAGTCGTTGGGATCGAGTGGATGGTGCCGTGCGAGCCCGAGCAGCGCCGCGCCATAGCGCTGCGTGTACCCGGAGCGCAACCGGTTGGCTTCGTCACGTTCGACTTGAAGCGCGTCGATGATGTACTGCGTCATCGCCTGATTGATCGCCGGAAAGATGGCGTGCGAAGCGTGGTGCAGCGTGTTGTCGAGATCGAACAGCCAGACCGGACTGCCGCCTGCAATGTGCGGGCGACGGCGCCGGGAAGTGGAAGTGCGCATGATAAGGAGAGCCGGCTAGCGGTGTGCGCCCGCATCATGCAGCGAACGCGAACGCGAACGGTTCGGGATGCGGGCGGCGTTAAAAAAGGGGAGAGCGCGTATGCGCGATAAGACGGTGCGTTGTGGGTCGCCTGACGCGGCGGCAGCGGAACAGCAAGACACACAGGGGCCGCCTTGTTGGCGAGCCCCGTGCGCCGTGTGTGAGGCGGGGATCAATGCGAGCGGATCATCGTGCCGAACGGCTGTTCGGTGAGAATCTCCAGCAGCACGGAATGTTCGATCCGGCCGTCGATGATGTGTACCGAGCGCACGCCGCTCTTGGCCGCGTCCAGCGCGGACGAGATTTTCGGCAGCATGCCGCCGGAGATCGTGCCGTCGGCGAACAGGCCGTCGATCTCGCGCGCCGACAGATCGGTCAGCAGATTGCCTTCTTTATCCATCACGCCGGGGATGTTGGTCATCATGACGAGCTTTTCGGCATTCAGTACCACTGCCAGTTTGCCCGCGACCAGATCCGCGTTGATGTTGTACGACAGGCCGTCTTCACCGAAGCCGATCGGCGAGATGACCGGAATGAACGCGTCGTCCTGCAGCGCTTTCACGACGGCCGGATTGATCGCCTCGACTTCGCCCACCTGGCCGATATCGACATACTGGCCCGGATTGTCGCGATCCGGCATCAGCATCTTGCGCGCGTGGATCAGGCCGCCGTCTTTGCCGGTCAGACCGACCGCGTGGCCGCCGAAATGGTTGATCAGCGTGACGATATCCTGCTGCACTTCGCCGCCGAGCACCCATTCGACGACTTCCATCGTCTCTTCGTCAGTGACGCGCATGCCCTGGATGAACGTGCCCTGCTTGCCGATTTTCTTCAGCGCCTGGTCGATTTGCGGACCGCCGCCGTGCACGATGACCGGATTGATACCGACCAGCTTCAGCAAAATCACGTCGCGCGCGAAGCCCTGCTTCAGGCGCTCCTCGGTCATGGCGTTGCCGCCGTATTTGATGACTACGGTCTTACCGTGATACTGGCGAATGTAAGGCAGCGCCTCGGCCAGGATTTCAGCCTTCAGGGTGGGCGCAATCTGCGAAAGGTCGGGAAGCTCGGACATGGCGGCGGGCTCAGGCACGGAACAGTTGAATCAGGGCGAATTGTACAGGACTGGCGCGCTGCAACAGGGTTTTCGACTTCGGCGCGGACAGCGGGCGGCGCGCCCTTTGCGCACTGCGCAATGACGGTGCGAAAGCGACGGCCGGACATGAAGCGTACCGGTATTCGCAAGCGCCCGGCAATTGGCCGAACGGACGAATCACCGGGGCTTGCCAGTCGTGGCATCATTTCCAGACCGACGCCTAGCGAGATCATCCGGCCCGTCATGAAAACCTCCACCTCCCGTGCCGGAAGCAGCGCGCGCTGCCCACGCTGTGGCGCCGCGTTCGATTGCGCGATGCATGGCGTGCCGTTCGACTGCTGGTGCCGCGAGATGCCGCCGATGCCTGCCGACAGACTGGATCCGCGCGGCCGCTGTCTGTGCCCCGAATGTCTGGCCGCGGAAATTGCCCAAGCCGCGCAGGCAGGGCCGGGCGCCGGTGCGCCCTGAAGCCGGCAGTTTGCTGGCGGCGCGTTGGCGTTGCGGGCTAGGCGGCGCCGTGCCGGGCGGCGAGCGCGCCCAGATCGCGTGAAACGGCTGCGAGCGCCGGCTCCCATTGGCCGAATTGCTGCTGCCGGTATAGCGTCGTACCCGGATACCACGGGCTGTCGCTCCGGTCGAGTAGCCAGACCCAGTGAGGATTGACGTCGAGCAGTACCCATGTGCGCTGGCCGAGCGCACCACTCAGATGCGCCACGGACGTGCAAACCGTGATGACAAGATCGAGCGCGCTGACAAACGCGGCGGTGTCGTCAAAGCTGCCGAAGCCGGCGGTGTAGTCGATCATCGGCAGACCGCCTGCGCGCGCGGCGGCAACGTCCGCATCCGCGCCCGGTTGCAACGAGTAGAACGCCACATTGTGCAGGCCGCTGAAATGAGCCGCGTAGCGCTCCCAACCGATGCGCCGGAATGGATTGCGCTGATGGCCGGGACTGCCGGTCCAGGCCAGTCCTACTTTGAGCCGGGTTTCTGCGGCGAGCCGGGTTCGCCATGACGCGCAGGCTGCGGTGTCCGCGTGTAAATATGGCGTAGCGGCGGGGATCGTGTCTTCGCGGGTGTCGAATCCGAGTGGCACGCTGAGTAGCGGAATCTCGTAGTCGAACGACGGCAGGGATTCGACGCCGCCGCCTGCCGAGTAGCTGTCCACATGATTGCCAAGGCTGCGCACCAGCAGCGCGCCCATTTGCGGAAACGAATTCCAGATGATGCGGCCGCCCTCGCGATGAACCCGCTCGGCCAGCAATGGAATATAGCGGCTGAACTGCAACAGATCGCCCATGCCCTGCTCGCCCCAAACCAGCAGCGTCTTGCCCGCGAGCGATTCGCCTCGCCAGGTCGGCGCTGGCATTGCTGGACGGTTGCCGCCGAGTTCAAGCGAACCGTCCCAGCGCGCTTCGTGGGCCGGCCAGCCATGCGCATAGTCGCCGCGCATGAGCTGTAGCATGGCGAGATTGGAGCGCATGGTCGGGTCGTTGGGCGCCAGTGCGCAGGCCGTTTTTGCAGCAGCCTCCGCTTCGTCCCAGCGTTGCGCTTCACGCAGTGCCAGCGCATAGTTGTTGTGCGCCAGCGGGCTATCCGGTGAGCATGCCACGGCTCGCGCGCCAGCTTCGAGTGCGCGCGGCAGATTCAAATTGACGCGGCTTGTCTGCGCCAGATTGGTCCATATGTCACCGTTGTCAGGCTCGTCGTGTGCCGCGCTTTCCAGTAACGTGACCTGCTCGCCCAGGTCGCCGCCCGTGAGCGTCAACGCGCCCGCGAGATTGTTCCGCAGTTGCGGCAGGTGTGGATCGAGTGCGAGTGCGCGGCGATATGGCGCAATGGCTTCGCTGTGCCGCTTCGCCATTTGCAGCGCGTAGCCAAGGCGGAAGTGCGCCGATGCGCGATCGGCCTGGAGTTGGGCAATAATGGCGGCGAGCGCAATGGCGTCGTCGTGACAATGTTGCTGAAGCAGTGCGTGGAAGAGCGATTCGAGCGCCGGCTCGTCGACCGGATGAAGCTGCGCGGCGGCTTTGAGCCAGTTCGCTTGCGCGTCTACCGCCCCATTTAGTTGGGCTGCGGCAGCATGTCGCAGAAAGCTCAGGAAAGCTGACGAAGCGGCTTCGGAATCGAAAGAGGTAGACGGCATAAGTGAGTCTGGGCGGCGCGGGAACGCGAGGCGAGATCAGAACGCGCGGTACTGTCGCAAGAATTCCATGTTACCGGCAAAGGGCCGCGGGATGTGTCGGACAACTCCGAACGGGTAAACTGAAGTCATGCATCGTACAACCAACACCGGCCGGGTCAACCTCGGTCATCTGTTCTGGCTGCGTAGTCTCGCGATCATTGGCCAGCTGACGACGATCGCGGTCGTGCAAATCTTCGTTGGCGTGCACCTGCCATTGCCCGCGATGTTGCTGGTGATCGCGCTCGAAGCGGTCTTCAACGGCCTCACGTGGTGGCGCGTTTCACAGCAGCGCCCCGAATCCAATCTCGAACTGTTCGGTCAGATCTGGGTCGATCTGGGCGCGTTGTCCGCGCTGTTGTTTCTCTCCGGTGGCACCACCAATCCCTTCGTTTCACTCTATCTGCCGTCGCTCGCCATTGCGGCGGCCGTGCTGCCCTGGCATCTGATGGCGTGGCTCGCGGCGTTTGCTGTGGCCTGCTATGCGGTGCTCGGTTTCGATTCGGTGCCACTCAATCTCGACAATCCCGCGAACCTGTTCGACTACTATCGCGCCGGCATGTGGGTCAACTTCATGGTGAGCGTTGGTCTCATTGCATGGTTCGTCGCGCGCATGTCGCGCGCCCTGCGGCTACGTGACGCAGCGCTCGGCGACGCCCAGCAGCGCTTGCTCCACGATGAACGCGCCGTGGCGCTCGGCGTTCAGGCGGCAACGGTCGCGCACGAAATCGGCACGCCGCTGTCTACCATTGCGATGCTGTCCGAAGAGTTGCGCGACGCCGCGCGTACAGATCAGGGTCTGGAGCCCTATACCGCCGACCTCGAGCTGCTCGATCAGCAAATGACGCTATGTACATCGGCGCTTGCACGACTGCGCAGTCGCGCGACGACAACCACTAACCGGCAACGGGTCGGCGAATGGCTCGAGTCGTTCGGCGAGCAATGGCGCTTGCGTCATCCGCATGTGAAGTTTGAGCGGATCGGTGTGCCGCCCGCCGATGTCAGCCTTGACGACACAGTGGCCGTCAGTCAGATTCTCACGATTCTGCTCGACAACGCCGCGCGTGCGAGCCGCGATCACGTGACGCTTTCCTGCACGCTCACCGCTCGCGGCGAGCAGATCGAATTTGAAGTGTGCGACGCGGGACCCGGCATTCCGGCGGCGTTGCGCGGGTCGCTCGGCACGATACCGGTCAACAGCACGCAGGGCGGCCACGGCGTGGGCCTGTATCTGGCGTTTTCGGCGGCGGCGCGTCTGAAGGGAGCGATCGAGTTGACCGATGTCAGCGAAGTCAAGCCGCGTGGCACGCGTGCAGTGCTGAGACTGCCGCTTGCCGCGCGCAAATCATCCGGCGCGGGCCGTCAGGGCGCCGCGCCATCCAACACGGAGAAACAGGCATGAGCGATATGAATTTTCTGGTGATCGACGACGATGAGGTGTTCTCCGTCACCCTCGCACGCGGTCTGACGCGGCGCGGTTACACGGTGGCCGAGGCGCATAACGCGGCCGAGGCGATCAGGCTCGCGAACCGGCAGAAGTTCAGCCACATCACGGTAGACCTGCATCTCGGCAACGACTCGGGCCTCACGCTCGTCGCACCCTTGCGCGAATTGCAACCGGACGCACGCATGCTGGTGCTGACGGGCTACGCCAGCATCGCCACGACGGTACAGGCAGTCAAAGACGGCGCCGATAATTACCTGGCCAAGCCTGCCAACGTCGAAACGATTTTGTCGGCGCTGCAAAGCGAGGCGAGTGCCTTGCAAGCCGAAGAGGCGATCGAACATCCCATGCCGTTGTCACTCCCGCGTCTCGAGTGGGAGCATATTCAGCGCTTGCTCGTCGAGCGCAAAGGCAATATTTCAGCTACCGCGCGGGCGTTGAACATGCATCGCCGAACGTTGCAGCGCAAGCTGGGGAAGCGGCCGGTCAAGCAATAGGCGCGTCGTTGGCTATCTAGTTCGCCAGTGTTTCGAATGCAAAAAAGGCTGCCTCGTGAGAGGCAGCCTTTTCTGCAACGCGCGCGGCTAAAGCACCATCACAACACGTAGCGCGACAGATCCTCGTTGTCCGCCACTTCGTTCAGCGCGCGATCCACATACGCCGCGTCGATCTTCACCGTCGTACCCGAGTGATTGCCCGCTGCGAACGAGACATCTTCGAGCAGCTTTTCGATCACCGTGTAAAGGCGGCGCGCACCGATGTTTTCGGTCTTTTCGTTCACCGAGTACGCGATTTCGGCCATACGCCGAATGCCGTCGTCGGCGAATTCGAGGTGGACGTCTTCCGTGGCCAGCAGCGCCTGGTATTGCTTGACGAGGCTCGCATCGGTCGACACGAGGATCGATTCGAAGTCCTTCACCGAGAGCGAATCCAGTTCAACGCGAATCGGGAAGCGCCCTTGCAGTTCCGGAATCAGATCGCTCGGCTTGGCGAGATGGAACGCCCCGCTCGCAATGAACAGGATGTGATCGGTCTTCACCATGCCGTACTTGGTGTTGATCGTGGTGCCTTCGACGAGCGGCAACAGATCGCGCTGCACGCCCTGGCGCGACACCTCACCGCCGCCGGCTTCGTTGCGCGATGCGATCTTGTCGATTTCGTCGAGGAACACAATGCCGTTCTGCTCGACGTTCTGGACCGCCCTGGCTTTCACCTCTTCGTCGTTGAGCATCTTGCCGGCTTCTTCGTCGGTGAGGACCTTTAGCGCTTCTTTCACCTTCAGCTTACGGCGCGTTTTCTTGCCACCGCCGATGTTCGCGAACATCGAACGGATCTGCTCGGTCATGTCTTCCATGCCCGGCGGCCCCATGATGTCCATGCCCACTTGCGGCTGTTCGACGTCGAGCTCGATTTCCTTGTCGTCCAGCAAACCTTCGCGCAGGCGCTTGCGGAAGGTCTGGCGCGTGGTGCTGCTACCTTCGTCAGCCGTGTCCGCGGCGCTTGAACTCGCACCGAAACCGACCGGACGCGCGCTCGGCAACAGGATGTCAAGGATGCGGTCTTCGGCCTGATCTTCGGCCTTGGTCCGCACCTTGCGCATTTCTGTTTCGCGCGTTTGCTTGATCGAGATTTCCATCAGATCGCGCACGATGCTGTCGACGTCGCGGCCCACGTAGCCGACTTCGGTGAACTTGGTGGCTTCGATCTTGATGAACGGCGCGTCGGCCAGTTTCGCCAGACGCCGCGCGATTTCGGTTTTACCGACGCCCGTCGGTCCGATCATCAGAATGTTCTTCGGCGTGATTTCCTGGCGCAGCGGCTCTTCGACCTGCTGACGGCGCCAGCGATTACGCAGCGCGACAGCCACCGCTTTCTTCGCCCGGCCTTGGCCGATGATGTGTTTGTCGAGTTCCGAGACGATCTCGGCAGGGGTCATGGTGCTCATCGTGGGTCCTTACTCGATCGTCTCGATAACGCGGTTGTGGTTCGTGTAGATGCACATGTCGCCGGCAATCTCCAGTGACTTCTCCACGATTTCGCGCGGTGACAACTCAGTGTTGTCCGCGAGCGCTTTCGCGGCGGCCTGCGCGTACGCACCGCCGGAACCGATCGCGCAGATGCCGCCTTCCGGGTCGAGCACGTCGCCGTTACCGGTGATGACGAGCGTGGTGGTGGCGTCGGCCGCGATCAGCATGGCTTCAAGGCGGCGCAGCATGCGGTCGGTGCGCCAGTCTTTGGCGAGCTCGACCGCCGCGCGCGTCAGATTGCCTTGATGTTTTTCCAGCTTCGCTTCGAAGCGGTCGAGCAGCGAGAAGGCGTCGGCCGTGCCGCCGGCGAAGCCGACCAGCACCTTGCCGTTATAGATGCGCCGGACTTTTTTCGCCCCGCCTTTCATGACGATATTGCCCAGCGTCACCTGGCCGTCGCCGCCGAGCGCGACCTTGTCGCCGCGGCGCACGGAGACGATCGTCGTGCCGTGAAATTGCTCCATATGCGTTCCTCTTTGCAAAACGGGTAGGACACGGCGGCGCAGCGCACCACCGCATGAATCCTGAAAGCGGACGGCGCGCGACGTTGAAATCCAGACCGGCCGGCGCGCGCTCGTGCGACGCATGTCCGATTTATTTTAGGGCGTGCGCGGTCATATCAAGAGCCGGCAAATGGCATAAGACAAAAAACAGGGAATTGAGAGCCGGACTGGCAGGCGGGGCGCGGCCTGCGGACGCCGGGCAGAACGGCCGCTACAGGCCACCGACAGGCCACTAGCGGGCTTCCCGCGGCCTTCCACCGGCCCGCGGCAAGTGTGCCGTCGTGCACGCGGCGTAGCGGCTTGCAAAAGAAAAAAGGCGCACGGATCACCGTGCGCCTCTCGACGAAGCAGCGTATGTGGGCGCGGAGCCGAAGCCGCGCCGATGGCGTTCAGTCGCCGAACAGCTTCTGGCGCAGTTCGCGGCGTTCCTGCGCTTCAAGCGACAGGGTGGCCGTGGGTCGTGCGAGCAGACGCGGAATGCCGATCGGCTCGCCGGTTTCTTCGCACCAGCCGTAATCGCCAGAATCGATGCGCGCGATCGATTGCTGCACTTTCTTCAGCAGCTTGCGTTCGCGGTCGCGCGTGCGCAGTTCGAGCGCATGCTCTTCCTCGATCGTTGCGCGGTCGGCCGGGTCCGGCACGATTACTGTTTCGCGCAGGTTCTCGGTCGTCTGGCCGGCATTGCGGAGAATGTCCGCCTGCAGCTGTTCGAGCTTGTTCTTGAAGAAAGCGAGCTGATCCTCATTCATGTAATCCTTGTCGCTCATCTTCAGGATTTCGGCTTCAGTCAAGAGTCGTTTCGTCGTCATCTGGCTTGCTTCTTCAATGTGAGGCAAAACTCTTACATAGTGCCCGCACTTTCGTGTTGCCCGCAAAGACGCCTCGAAGACGCTGAGCGCCAAGGCGAGCACGGACGATGGGCTGTCGTGACGCCGCAGCGCCTGGCGCCCACGCGCCCGGCGTCGCTACGCCAATGCGGGGCCGAACTCCTCTGGAAACCGGTTCTCAAATGCTCCTGAGGCATTGCTTGCCGGCAGCGCGCCTTTTCAGGCGGTGCCAGGCATTCTCGGCGTATTGCCCGGATGAGATTTTCCGGCGCCGTTTCAGGCCCGGCGCGTGATACGCGCTGACCGGGCAATTCGTTGTCATTCTCCAGTGGGCACGTATTGTAACTGAATCACAATCCAGCACCGCAACTGGTGAAAATCCCCTGCGGCACACTGATATCCCGAAAATATAACGCGCGCACGATCAAAAAGCGATGGTCGTGCACGCATTAATACAGCAGGGTTTTCACGTGTTTTTCATACGCGCGACATTTCAGCGGCCTTTCGCCGCTCCCGGACGCAATTCAGCAGACGAATGACGTGGCAAGCGTGCCCCGCCAAGGTGCTTTAGACCAGGCAGGCGTCCAGGCCGTCGGTGATCAGATCCTGCGGCAGTTCGATGCCGATGAACACCATCTTGTTGGTCTTCTTCTCGATCGGTTGCCATTTCGCGGCCAGATCGCTGCCCATCATCTGATGCACGCCCTGGAACACTACCTTGCGGTCGACGCCCTTCATATACAGCACGCCCTTGTAGCGCAGCAGACGCTCGCCGTAGATCTGCAGAATGCCGCCGAGGAAGTCTTCGAGCTTGTTCGCATCGAACGGACGGTCGTTGCGGTAGACGAACGATTTGATCTTGTCGTCGTGGTGCGCGTGGTGGTGATGGGCGTGATCATGGCCTTCGTGATCGCACTTGCCGTGGTCGTGATCGCAGTTTTCGTGATCGTGATCGGCGTGGGTGTGGCCATGCTCGTCGTGAGCATGCGCGTGGCTGTGCGCGTGTTCGTCTTCAGCGAGGAAGTCCGGATCGATTTCGAGCTTCGAATTCAGATTGAAGCCGCGCAGATCGAAGATTTCCTTGATGTCCGCTTCGCCGAAATTGACGACCTTGATCGCCGCCCGCGGATTCATATGCAGCAGGCGGTGGCGCAGATCGTCCATATGCTTTTCATCGACCAGATCGGCCTTCGTGATGAACAGACGATCGGCAAAGCCGACCTGGCGCTGCACCACTTCGTGCTCGTCCAGTTGATGGTTCGCGTGCTTCGCGTCGACCAGCGTGATGATCGCGTCGAGCAGGAATTCGTCGGCGATCTGGTTGTCCATGAAGAACGTCTGCGCGACCGGGCCGGGGTTCGCGAGGCCGGTGGTTTCTATCACAACGCGGTCGAAATCCACTTCGCCGGATTGCTTCTTCGCCGCCAGATCACCCAGCACGCGCGACAGGTCGCCGCGAATCGTGCAGCAGATGCAGCCGTTGCTCATCTGGATGATCTGCTCGCTTGTGTCCTGCACGAGGATTTCGTTGTCGATGTTCTCTTCGCCGAACTCGTTCTCGATCACGGCGATCTTCATGCCGTGCTTTTCGTTCAGGATGCGCTTGAGCAGGGTAGTTTTACCGCTGCCGAGAAAGCCGGTCAGGATGGTAACTGGAATCATGTGGGTCGCCTGTAAGTACGTGGGTCTATGCGTAGTCTAATGCCGCAGCGAATGCGTTTGCGAAGCCGTTTCACCGGGCGCGCCAGCCTGGCGGCGCGCAGCCCGATCAAGCCGGATATTGAAACATATCTGTCGAGCCAGTGCTGGCGGTGGGTCCAAACCGGAGGTCCAGTCCGTTTCGCCACGCCCAGATATCACCCTGAAATTGGGGCGATCAGGCGATTTGCAACAACAGGCCCTTGAGATACTCGCCTTCCGGGAATGCGGTGAGCAAGGGGTGATCCACGCCGGCGCCGAGACGCTTGAGAATTCGTGCATCCACGCGCGCATCCGCAGCCGCGCTGGAGACAATCTTCTGGAACAGTTCGGAATCGATGGCGCCGGAGCACGAGTAGGTGAACAACAGGCCGCCCGGGCGCAGCAGCTTCAGGCCGGTCAGATTGATATCCTTGTAGGCGCGCGACGCGCGGTCCACGTGTTCACGCGACGGCGCGAATTTCGGCGGATCGAGCACGATCAGGTCAAAGCGCTCGCCCTCGTCGTAAAGACGACGCAGAGTCTTGAACGCGTCGGCGTCGAGCCAGGTGGCGCGTTCGGCATCGAAACCGTTGGCCGCGACGTTCTGCTGGGCGAGCGCCAACGCCTCACCCGACGAATCGATCGACACCACGCGTTTGGCGCCGCCTTTGAGCGCCGCGAGCGAAAAGCCGCCGGTGTAGCAGAAGCAGTTCAACACGTCGCGATCCTGCGCGAGCTGCTGCACCAGCAGGCGGTTGTCGCGCTGGTCGACGTAAAAGCCGGTCTTGTGACCGTTGCGCACGTCCACGTGATAGCGCACGCCGTTTTCGCTCGAGATCAGTTTTTCCGATGGCGCTTCGCCCGCCAGCACGCCGACGATCTGTTCAAGCCCTTCTTTCTGGCGGATCGACACGTCCGAGCGTTCGTAGACGTTCGGGCAACCGGTCGCGGCGGTCAGTGCCGCGACGATTGGTTCCTTCCACGCTTCCACGCCGGCCGCCATGAACTGGCACACCAGCTGGCTGCGCTGGCCTTCGTCTTCGGCGACGTAGTGGTCGACGATCAGGCCGGGCAGACCGTCCGCTTCCCCGAAAATCAGCCGCACCGCGCCGGTGTCGTGGACCATCGTCTGACGATGCGCCAGCGCGCGCTGCACGCGGCGCTTGAAGAACGCGTGATCGATCGGCTCGGCTTCGTCGAAGCTCCATACGCGGGCGCGGATCTGCGAATGCGGGCTGTAGGCCGCGCGGGCGAGGAACCGGCCGTCGTGCGCGCGCACCAGCACGGTGGCGCCGGCAGCGGGATGGCCATCCACGCGATCGATCGCGTTGGCATAGACCCACGGATGGCGGCGCAGCAGCGACTTTTCTTTCGACGGTTTGAGCGTAACGATATTCATCAGGGTGTCAGCAGAGCAAGGTGCCGCATGGCAACGGCGCATACGGCGGGTGAAGCGAAAGGCGGAGACTGCAAACCGCAATGCGCGGAGTCAGTCGCGTTTTTTGGCGCGCGGATGCGCCTGATCGTAGACGTGCGCAAGGTGCTGGAAATCGAGCGCGGTGTAGACCTGGGTTGCGGTGATGCTGACGTGGCCGAGCAGTTCCTGCACGGCCCGCAGATCGCCGCTCGATTGCAGCACGTGGGTGGCAAACGAATGCCGCAACACGTGCGGGTGCACGTTGGCGGGAATGCCGGCGACCAGCGCCGCGCGCTTCACGCGGTCGCGTACGACATTCGGCGACAGGCGATTGCCGCGCGCCGACAGAAACAGCGGATGCGGATCGTGCTTCACCATCTGGTCGCGTACTTCGAGCCACGCACGCAGGGCGCCGAGTGCTTTGCTGCCGACCGGCACGATGCGGCGCCGGTTGCCCTTGCCAAGCACTTCGACTTCGGCGGCGTCGAGCTTGAGCCAGCCTGCCGAGCGGTAGCCATCGGCGTCGGCGAAACGGGCGTCGAGGCCCACCAGTTCAGCGAGACGCAGGCCCGACGAGTAGAACAGTTCGAGCATCGCGTGATCGCGAAGACCTTCCAGCGACGCAGCGGGCGGGCTGTCCATCAGGCGCGTGGCGTCGTCGACGGACAGCGCTTTCGGCAGTGTTTTGGGCTGCTTCGGCGCGCGCACGGTGGCGACCGGATTCGCGGGCAGGTCGACGCGGCCAGCCAGCCAACGGTAAAACGCGCGCCATGCCGAGAGCCGGTGGCTGATCGAGCGCGCCGTCAGGCCGCCTGCGTGCGCGCGGGAGACCGCGCCGCGAATGTCGACGGCCGTCAGGCTTTGCAGCGGCCGGCCTTTGGCCAGCAGCCTCAGTTCTTCGAGTTCGTGGGTGTAGCCGCGCAGCGTGTGCGCCGACAGCCGCCGCTCGTGTTCGAGATTCGACAGGTAGGCGGCGATCGGGTCGGCTTCGGTCACGATGGCTTGGCGGCGGAGCAGCGCGGGATCAGCGCGGCAGCAGGCGGCTGAGCGCCGCGCTTGCGAGGGCGCCGATCTGCGTCAGGAAATCGGTGGCCATGCCGTCGTGAAAGCGCCGCGCGTCGGCCGAGCCCATCACCAGCAGACCGAAGGTGGGGGCTTCTTCCTTGCCCTCGGGGTCGCGCAGGGCGAGCAGCGCAATTGATTCGGTGGCGTGCGCGGACTCTCCCGCGAGTCCCGCCGCCGCGTCGTCGCTGACGGCCGATAGCGCCGGCACCAGCCACTGCGCGGCCTCGAAGCCGGTGTTCGCGCCGCAATACGGCGTGGTGAGACTGTTCGCGAAGATCCGCACTTCCTCGCCGACATGGCGCGCGAATTCGGCTTGCGCATAAGGCTCGGCGACATCCCACACGCGCAGCGCGGCTTGCGGCACGTCGAAAATATCGCGCAGACCGGTGGCGATCGTGCGCGGCAGCGCGTACGGGTCGCGCTCGGCCATCACGCGAATGGTCCAGCGATTGAATTTCGAGGCGATGCTGTCGTTCTCGTGGCCGTAACGCAGCAGTTCGGCAAGGCGCCGTTCGAGAAGCTTGTTCTTGTCGCGCAGCATTTCCATCTGCCGCTCCTGCAGCGACGCCGCGGCTTTACCGTGCGGGTTCGCAAGCCGGATGGTCGCGAGCATTTCCGCGTGTTCGGCGAAGAATTCGGGGTTGGCAAGCAGATAGTCGGCGACTTCGCGATCGTTCATGGTTTCGGCTAAAGGACTACCGGGCGACGTCTTGGGGCGGCGCATCGGTCAATGGGGTTGGGCCGGTTACTCGGCCAGTTCGATTTCACCCTGGAAGACGGTTGCCGCGGGACCGGCCATCAGCAACGGCGTGCCTTCCTGCGTACTGTCCCACGTAATGGTCAGCGTGCCGCCGTGCGTGTGCACGAGCACCGGTGCATCCAGCAAGCCGCGGCGAATGCCGGCGGCGACCGCGGCGCAAGCACCCGTACCGCACGCCAGGGTTTCGCCGGCGCCGCGTTCGTAAACGCGCAGTTTGATCTCGCTACGGCCGACGATCTGCATGAAGCCCGCGTTCACTCGCTGCGGGAAGCGTGCATGCCGCTCGATCAGCGGGCCATCGGTGAGTACCGGGAATGCTTCGACGTCGTCGACGACCTGGACGGCATGTGGATTGCCCATCGACACCACGGAAATCCAGCGCGTGGCGCCGTTCACGTCGAGCGGCCAGAGCGTGTCCGCGCCTTCACTGCGGCCTTCGAGGCCCTTGGTGGCGAACGGCACGCGCGGCGGTTCGAACACCGGCGTGCCCATGTCCACCAGCACCTCGCCGTTGTCCTGCATGGTCAGCGTAATGGTGCCGTTCTGCACTTGCACGCGCACGCTGCGCTGGTCGGTCAGACCGCTGTCGCGCACGAACTTGACGAAGCAGCGCGCGCCGTTGCCGCAGTGCTCGACTTCGCCGCCGTCGCAATTGAAGATCCGGTATCTGAAATCGACACCGTCAACCGTCGGCTTTTCGACCAGCAGCAACTGGTCGGCGCCGACGCCGAAATGCCGGTCGGCGAGCGCGCGCACCTGCGCCGGCGTCAGGTTGACCGGTTGGGTGTAGCCGTCGAGCACGACGAAGTCGTTGCCCGCGCCGTGCATTTTGGTGAATTTCAGTTTCATCACGCTATTGTAAGTGACGCGCCAGCGGGTGCGCCGGGCGCGGCGTCATTTCCGCGTTCGGGTGCTTTTTTTCGTAAACGGTCAATAGAAGCTCGGGTCGCCAGGCGGCCGGGTCTTGAAGCGCTTGTGCACCCAGTAATACTGCTCGGGCATGAGCGGGATCTGTTCTTCGAGGAAGGCGTTCATGCGGCGCGCGTCGGCGTCGTCGTCGCCAGTGGGGTAGTTTTCCCACGGCTTGAACACCTTCAGCCGATAGCCCTTGTAGTTTGGCAGCACTTCGCCAATGAACGGCAGGATCTGTGCATGCCCGACCTTCGCAAGACGACCGACCGCGGTCAGCGTGCAGGTGGGGACGCCGAAGAACGGCACGAAAGTGGAATTGCGTGCGCCGTAGTCCATGTCGGCGCCGAGCATCACCGGCTTGCCTTCCCGCAGCCAGCGCAGCACGATGCGCGCGCTGTCGGCGCGGCTCGCCATGTCGGCGCCGAAGCGCCCGCGCGCGGCCTTCGCGACTGCTTCAAGTTCCGGGTTCGACATCGGCTGATACAGCGAGCCGCATTGACGCTGGAGCGAGTAGTTCAGGAAGATCGAACCCGCTTCGATACCGACGAAGTGAAAGCCGAGCAGCAGCGTGGGCGGCATGTTGGGGTCGGTGAGATCGACCGCGCTGTCGAGCTGAATCAGTTTTTCGAGCTTCTTTGCCGATCCGAACCACTGGACACTGCGCTCCAGGTAGCTGCGGATAGCGTGGCGGAAGTGCTTCTGGGCGACCTCTTCGCGGCGCGCTTCGCTCCACTCGGGAAAGCATAGCTTCAGATTGATATGGACAATGCGCTTGCGTCGGCTCGGGACCTGGTACAGCAACCAGCCGAGGCCGTCGCCGAGGCGGGCGATCAGGCCGTACGGCAGCAGCGCGAACAGTTTCAGCAGCGCGATGGCGAGCCTGGTGGCGAAGCGACTCAGCATATCGCCCCCATATGCGGGGCGCTGCACATTGCTGAAATCGGAAAAGCGGAAAAATGGACGTAATACCGCACTAGAGGGCACTCTGTGACAATCAAAGGAAGTCGCTATAATACGGTCTTCGCCGAGTTAATAGACAACTTGCGGGGCGAAGCCGGCGGGTGCGAACCACATGACTACACGTGGTTTGGTATCCGTAGGTAAGGTAATCCGCTAAAGCGTCGCCGCTTCAAGGCTCCCGAAGCTGGCTACGTGAAACTCAACCGTAACCACACAACAGGAGTCTGCAACGTGGCAAACGACTATCTCTTCACCTCCGAATCCGTTTCCGAAGGCCATCCCGACAAAGTCGCGGATCAGATTTCGGACGCCATCCTCGACGCCATCCTGGCTCAAGACAAGTATTCGCGCGTCGCCGCCGAAACGCTGTGCAACACGGGTCTGGTCGTGCTGGCCGGTGAAATCACCACCACGGCGAACGTCGATTACATCCAGATCGCGCGCAACACGATCAAGCGCATTGGCTACGACAACACCGATTACGGCATTGACTACCGCGGTTGCGCGGTGCTCGTCGCATATGACAAGCAATCGCCTGACATCGCTCAAGGCGTGGACCGCGCGCACGACAACAACCTCGATCAGGGCGCTGGCGATCAGGGCCTGATGTTCGGTTATGCATGTGAAGAAACCCCGGAACTGATGCCGCTGCCGATTCACCTGTCGCACCGTCTGGTGGAGCGTCAGGCGAATCTGCGCCGTGACGGCCGTCTGCCGTGGCTGCGTCCGGACGCGAAGTCGCAAGTCACCGTGCGTTATGTCGATGGCAAGCCGCATGCGATCGACACCGTCGTGCTGTCCACGCAGCACTCGCCGGACATCGATCTGACCACGCTGCGCGAGGCCGTGATCGAAGAAGTGATCAAGCCGACGCTGCCGGCCGAGCTCATCAAGGGCGACATCAAGTTCCTCGTGAACCCGACTGGCCGGTTCGTGATCGGTGGTCCGCAAGGCGATTGTGGTTTGACTGGCCGCAAGATCATCGTCGATACGTACGGCGGTGCCGCACCGCACGGCGGCGGCGCGTTCTCGGGCAAGGACCCGTCCAAGGTCGACCGTTCGGCGGCTTACGCTGGCCGTTACGTGGCGAAGAACATCGTGGCTGCCGGTCTGGCGTCGCGCTGCCTGATTCAGGTGTCGTACGCAATCGGCGTGGCGCAGCCGACTTCGGTCATGGTCAACACGTTCGGCACGGGTCGCGTGTCGGATGCGACGATCACGAAGCTCGTGCAGGAGCATTTCGACCTGCGTCCGAAGGGCATCATTCAAATGCTCGACCTGTTGCGCCCGATCTATGAAAAGAGCGCGGCTTACGGCCACTTCGGCCGCGAAGAGCCGGAATTTACGTGGGAAGCCACAGATAAAGCTTTGGCACTCGCCGAAGCCGCCGGCACGGAACCCGTCGCCGCGGTTGCGTAAGCACGGCTGACCGGCTCGTCCGGTCTTAGCAAAAAACCCCGTCGGCGCGAGCCGGGCGGGGTTTTTTAATGTCTTGCCGCAACGTAGAACGGCGCGCGCTCACCTGCAGCGGTGATTCGACGCGGCTGGTTGAAACGCGGGCGTTTAACGGCTCGCGAATGCAAACGCAAACCAGCCGGTACTTCCGTTCGTCGACATACGGCGCGGGCGGCGGCTGGTATTCTGCGGCGCGGCGACCGGTGCGCTGCGCGGCGCGCTCAGACGAAGCGGCGTCGGTTTGCGCAGCAGCGTGCGCAGCGAAAAGCGGCGTGCGCTACCGTGCAGGCGCAGCGCGGAAAAGAAGGTCTGGAACCAGGTGCGGATGCCGTCGACCGCTTTCGCGTCGCGCCATTGCTCGCCTAATGCGCGCGTGCGGGTGGCGTGGTGGCGCAGAGCGCGCACGACATGGCGGCGCGCGGGACGCGCGGCTTTCAATGCAGCATGGGTAAGACGGGTGCTCAGAAGAGTATGCATGGCTTCACAAGTAGGCAACGTGTCGCGCGACGGGATGTCCTTTAGACGGAGCACCAAATATGCCAATGGCGGTGTCGCGACGGACGGCGCGAAAGCCCGGAATTTGACTGAAAAGGGCGCAGAGGGCGGCGGATTTGGCCATAGCGGCCTGTGCGTGCCGCGAGAGTGCGTGCGTGGCGATCAACATGCGTGCAGGCTACACGTGATTCATGACGTCAGAAAGTCCGTTTTTACCCTGCGAATAGGGGTTTTTACGGGGTGAAGACGGCTGCGCGCGAGGTTGGATCGTACCCTTTGTGGTCGATTTTCGTGCGCGTTTGCCCTGTCTGCGTGCTGTGCGATTCACTGTCGCGCCTGAAAGTAGTGCGTTGGACTGCGGCTTTTCGCAGGGCGAAACAGCGCACAGTCCGATCGCGCCCGTTTTACAATCGAACATCGGCTAGTCGAAAGTAACGGAACACCATGTCACTCCATTCGAAGAAAGAGCAGATTCAAGCGTTGCGGGAGCAGGGCTTTGTTGTTGTACCGGGGTTGGTGTCGCCTGAGCGATGTGTGGAATTGACGCAGATTGCGCAGCGGCAGTTGCAGGAGGCGGCGGCGCCGATCGAGTTTGAAGCGGATTTGCGTTATCCGGGGGCACCGGAGTCCAGGTACGCGCCGGGAGGACATACGGTGCGGCGGCTGCTTGACGCGTATGGGCGTGATCCGGCTTTTGCGCAATGGGCGACCGCGCCGGAGATTCGTGGCTGGATGGAGTTGTATTTCGGTGAGGAGCCACGCTTATCGCGGGCGCATCACAACTGCATGATGACCAAGCATCCTGCTTATGGCAGTTTGACGGGCTGGCACCGCGACGTGCGGTATTGGTCGTTCGAGCGTGACGACCTGGTTTCGGTGTGGCTTGCTGTGGGAGATGAGACGGTTGATAACGGCGCGTTGTGGTTGGTGCCGAAGTCACATAGTGCGGCTTTTACTTCCGAGCGTTTTGATGAGGCCAAGTTTTTTCGCTCGGACCTCGAGGAGAATCAGGCGCTGATTCGCACGGCTGTGTCGCCTGAACTGCGCGCCGGCGATGTGGTGTTTTTTCATTGCAATACGTTGCATTCGGCGGGGAAGAATCTTAGCGATCAGGTTAAGTTTTCTTTGGTGTTTACCTATCACGGGGTAAGTAATGTGCCCCTGCCGGGGTCTCGGTCGGCTTCCAAACCTGAAATTGCTTTTTAGGTTTTTGCCTTTGGCGGCGGCATTTTCCTGTGTCTGCGGCGTTGGCCTTTCCTTGTTTTGTTTCTGGTTTATTAGCGTTCCCCCTGTGCGGGGGGGCACCTACTTTTCTTTGCCGCCGCAAAGAAAAGTAGGCAAAAGAAAGCGGCTCCAACCGCAAATTTTTAAGCGGGTCCCCTGGCTTGGAGGGGATCGTGGCTCCGTAGAGATTGAGCCTGCGCACCTGCTCTCGTGAGTGACCAGGCCGTCATTCCTCCGGCGGCGCTGCGCGCGCCGGGGCGGTACTTCACAAAACAGTCGGTGTATTTCGGCGCCTCGCCGAGGCGAAGCCGACGGCCCCCACCGTGTACAAACGAAGCCCCCGGTTTCCCTGGCAGACCCATCCGCGACGCACGCAGTGCGGAGTGGGAGCGAATGACGGCTGTGTCACTGGCGCTTATGGACCGAGGTGTGATCCGTTAATCGCACCACCAGCCCCTCCAAGCCAGGGGACCTGCTTAAATGTTGGCGGTGTGAGCCGCTTTCTTTTGCCTACTTTTCTTTGCGGCCGGCAAAGAAAAGTAGGTGCCCCCCCGCACAGGGGGAACGCTAATAAACCAATAAAAAATGAAACAACCACCGCCGCAGGCACACAGCAAAAATGCCGCCGCCAAAGGCAAAAACCGCTACTTCCTCCGCCCAGAAACAGCAACCCCAGTCAACCCAGCAACAGTGGCGACAACGCCACCAATAATGAGCATGATCGCCTTATTGGTCGGAGACCCAGTAAAAACCCGTGACACCTCGCTACTAACCGAATTAAACGCTTGCCCGCCGAAATACAACAACACGATACCGCCAACAATCAGCGCGATTGAAATCGCCTTACCCATATAAACCTCCCCGATTAACCTGAATCGGTCCAAAGTGTAGGGGACCAACCTACAACCGTCCATCCCGCATACTGGACATCTGCAGGCATCACGCCGATTGGCTACCATATCGGTCTGCCCTGGTCTCACACATACAAAAAACCAAACGCCCCGCAGCATGCAATCTCCCACGCCCGCAATTGCCGGGCGACTTCAACTTCAAGGACTCTAGCAATGGCTTACGAAGCAGCTTCAGAACGCTATTCGGACATGCAATACCGCGTCTGCGGCAAGTCGGGTCTCAAACTGCCAGCGCTGTCGCTGGGCCTCTGGCACAACTTCGGGGACACCACGCCAATCTCCACGCAGCGCGATATCCTGCGCACGGCCTTCGATCTCGGCATCACCCACTTCGACCTCGCCAACAACTACGGCCCGCCGTACGGCAGTGCGGAAACCAATTTCGGCCGTCTGTTCAAAGACGACTTCAAACCGTATCGCGACGAACTGCTGATCTCATCAAAGGCAGGCTGGGACATGTGGCCAGGCCCATACGGGCAGGGCGGCGGCTCGCGTAAGTATGTGCTCGCAAGCCTCGATCAGAGCCTGCAACGCATGGGGCTCGACTACGTCGATATCTTCTATTCGCATCGCTTCGATGCCGACACGCCGCTCGAAGAAACCGCCGGCGCATTGGCAAGCGCGGTCCAGCAAGGCAAGGCGCTGTACATCGGGATTTCGTCGTATTCGGCAACCAAGACGCTCGAAATGGCCCGGCTGCTCGCCGAGTACAAAGTACCGCTGCTGATTCATCAGCCGGCCTACAACATGCTCAACCGCTGGATTGAACACGAACTGCTGGATACGCTCGAGAAAGTCGGCGCAGGCTCTATCGCCTTCACGCCGCTGGCGCAGGGGCTGCTCACCGGTAAATACCTGAACGGCGTGCCGCAAGACGCGCGCGTCAACAAGCCGGGCGGCGGCTCGCTAAAGCAGGAACACCTGAGCCCGCAAAACATCGAACACGTGCGCAAGCTCAACGATATCGCGCAGCGTCGCGGACAAAGCCTCGCGCAGATGGCACTCGCCTGGGCTCTGCGCGATCAACGCGTCACCTCCGTGTTGATCGGCGCAAGCCGCGCCGAGCAGGTGCGCGAAAACGTCGGTGCGCTGAAAAACCTCGCGTTCTCGAAAGACGAACTCGCGGAGATCGACCGCTATGCGACCGAAGGCGGCATCAATTTGTGGGAAAAGCCGTCGACGGATCAGGCGATCTGATCCACCACCTTTCCATGCGCTGGAAACAGACGTGGAAAAAGAAAAGCCGCCTGCAAGGCGGCTTTTTTATCGGCGCATGTCAAACGCGGCTTGTTTGCACGGAGCGGCTACACGCTACCATCGCAGTGACCGCAGTCACGCGCGCAGTGACGCGTTCAGTGAACCGAACCATCGGCAAAAGCGTCCAGCTACGTCTTCGCCAGCCCTCACTACACCAGCGCAGGCAATCCTTCGACCAGCACGACCGCGAACATCACGCCAATCAGCGCGCCAAGCACCCGCAGCGCGTTGTGCCGCAATTCCGTCTTGCAGGGGAGCGCGCCCACAAACAGGGCGCCGGCCAGCGCCATCGGAATGACCAGGATGAAATCGCCGATTGTGAAGTAGGTCGTCATAGTCGTCTCCTTATGTAGTACCCGCGCGGACAGCGGCTCTAGTGCTGGAGTCATGTCATTGCCAACGCTCGATTCGAGTATAGGCGACGGTTAGATCAACGTAACGACGCTTTGCGGCGCTGCAGCGCGTATTCGCAAGCCGCTGAACCCGGCCAGGCAACGGCAGCCAAGATGCCGCGCCGCAGCAAACACACGGTAAAACAGTGAAGCGTTTGCTTACACTGGCCTTACTTTCGAAGCCTATTCGATGCCCGGTGGGTCGGTATTCATGCGACGAGGCGCTCGCGTGCGCGCAACCGGATTGTCGCGGCAAGGCCAACGGCGAGCAGCGCCAGCACGAGCCCGGCGACGCCGTTCCAGCCATAACCGGCCCAGACATGACCGCCATAAGAGCCGACGACGCTCGAGCCGACGTAATACGCGAGCAGATACAGCGCGGCAGCCTGGCCCTTGGCCTCTTTGGCAAGCAGTCCGACCCAGCTGCTCGCCACCGAGTGGCCGGCAAAGAAGCCGAACGTCACACATGCGATGCCAGCTGCAATCGCCATCAACGGATGCAACATCGTGAGTCCGAGGCCGAATGCCATCAGGAGCAGGCTGCCGGTCAGCACGCGCGCTCGCCCGAACGTATCGGCCATGCGTCCGGACCACGGCGACGCCACCACGCCCATGAGATACACGACGAAGATCGCGCCGATTTCCGCCTGACTCAACTGATAAGGCGGCGCAAGCAGACGGAAGCCGATGTAGTTGTACAGCGTGACGAAACTACCCATCAGCACGAAGCCGAGCAGGAACAGCAAGGGCAGTCCGGGCCGCGTGAATTGTTTGAGCAGCGCACTGCGATGGTGGCCGAAGCCCAGTCCACGGCGCGGCACGAAATGACGCGAGGGCGGTAGCAAGGCGCGAAACGCGAGCATCGACAGAATGCCGAGCACGCCGATTGTGCCGATCGCAGCGCGCCAGGAAAACAGATCCGCGACGACGCCCGTGATGACGCGCCCGGCCATCCCGCCAATCGCCGTGCCGCCGACGTATAGACCCATCGCGAGGCCGAGTCCATCCGGGCGCACTTCTTCCGCGAGGTACGCCATCGCGACGGCGGGCACCCCGCCAAGTGCGAGTCCTTCAAGCGTGCGCAACACGAGCAGTTGCTGCCACTGCGGCGCGATGGA
Organism: Paraburkholderia fungorum; assembly: GCF_046027215.1. Taxonomy (GTDB): domain Bacteria; phylum Pseudomonadota; class Gammaproteobacteria; order Burkholderiales; family Burkholderiaceae; genus Paraburkholderia; species Paraburkholderia fungorum_D. The sequence goes on from NZ_JAQQEN010000001.1 coordinate 98,587, forward strand.
CACACCGATCGTCAAAAGCGCCGACACGGTGAGCGAAGCCGTCATCAGCTTGTGGCGGCTCCAGCCTTCCGAAACGAAACCGGCGACAAACACGGCGAGCGCGAGCGCGGCGGTGGACAGCGAGAGCGACAAACTGCTTTCGGCCGGCGTCACGTTGAATGCCGCCGAAAGCGCCGGCAGCAATGGCTGCACGCAATACAGCAGCGAGAAGGTTGCATAACCGGCGAATAGCAGCGCAATGCTGGCGCGCCAATACGCGCGTGTGCCGCGTTCGAGATAGGGGATATCGGGCCCGGCCCGGGACGCGGGAGAGTGAGACGAAGGCGGAACGGCCGAAGTAGCAGTCCGGTCGGATTCCGGCGATGCGGTCACGAAACAATCTCCTTGGGAAACGCAGTAGGCAACAGGTTCGAAGGTGTTAAGGATACGCTGATAAACGTAAGCAGGCGGGCGGCCGCACATTGTCATGCGGCACGGCACGTCTGAAATGCACGGTTAGCCGTGCGCTGCGGCATCGCTTGCAGGCGTGGCCGGATGCACGATCTGTTCGTCGGTTGGCAGCGCGGACACATCCCAGCCGCCGCCCAAGGCTTTGATCAAGGCGACGCTCGCGGCCATCCGGCGGCGCGCAATCGATACTGCGTCGCGTTCATTGGTGAGCGCCGTGGTTTGCGCGACCACGACATCGAGATACGTGATCGCGCCGTTTTTATAGCGGTTCGAGACGACCGCCAATGAGCGCTGCGCGGCGCTCACCGCGTCGTCCTGCGCAGCGGCTTCCTGATCGAGGATGCGCAAGGCGGCGAGGTTGTCCTCGACCTGACCGAACGCGGTCAGCACCGTCTGCCGATATTGCGCGACGCTTTCGTCGTAATGCGCGCGGGCCTGGTCTTTCACCGACGCCCGGCCGCCGAAGTCCAGCAAGGTCCCCGCGAGGGCTGGCCCGAGCGACCACAAGCGGCTCGGCGCCATCAGCCATTGGCTGTAGTTGGTTGCTTCGAGGCCACCTGTCACCGACAAAATGAGGTTCGGAAAAAACGCCGCCGTCGCCACGCCGATCTGTGCGTTCATATCGGCGACGTGCCGCTCGGCAGACGCGATGTCGGGCCGCCTTTCGAGCAACGCCGACGGTACGCCCGTCGCCGCGACTACCGGCGCTGCGGTAAGCGGCGCCACCGGCAGCGAGAAAGTAGACGGCGTCTGGCCGATCAGGATCGCGATCGCGTGTTCGAGTTGCGCGCGCTGCACGCCGAGGTCGAGCGCCTGCGCCTGGGTGGTTTGCAACTGCGTTTGCGCCTGCGCGACGTCGGCGTCGGTGGCGATGCCGCCGGTGTAACGATGCTGCGTCAGATCGACGGCTTCCTTGTAGGCCTTGATCGTGTCATCGAGAAGCTGGCGCTCCTGATCGAGTCCGCGCAGCTCGAAGTAGTCGGTGGCAAGCTCGGCCTGCATCGAAAGCAGCACGGCTTGTGTGTCGGCGGCGCTTGCCTGCGCCTCGGCTTTCGCGCCTTCGACGCTGCGCGACACGCGGCCCCACAAGTCCGGTTCCCACGAGGCGTCCGCCTGCACGAGGTAATCGTTCAGCGTGAGGCCGGCAGTCGATTTGTGCAGCACATTCGACGACGAACGCGCGCGCGAATAGTCGCCATTGGCGCTCACAACCGGGAAGAAGCCGGAGCGATATTGCGCGACCGTGGCGCGGGCGGCGCGAAAGCGCGCTTCGGCGGCCTGCACGTTCTGGTTCGCGCTCGCCACCTGCTGCTCGAGTGCGTCGAGCGACGGATCAGCGTAGACGCCCCACCAGGCACCGCGCGCGATGGTGTCGGCGGGTTGCGCGGGTTTCCAGCCGGTGCCTTCGAGTTCTTTGTAGGTCGCGGCGGAAGTGGCGGGCGGCTTGACGTAATCGGGGCCGACGGTGCAGGCCGCGAGCGCGCAGGCGACGGCCAGCGCCGAGGCAAGCGGTCCAATACGGCGAGCGGATGCCGGCGCTTTCACGATGCACCTCCCGCCTTGCCTGGCACGATCCGCACCGGCGCGCCGTCGACGATCGAATCCTGCGGATTCAGAATCACCTGTTCGTCGCCATGCAAGCCGGAAACGATTGCCACGCGCGTGCCGAAGTCCGTCCCGAGCGAAACCGGCATCAGCTTCACCTTGTGATCGGCATCGACGGTTGCGACCTTCACGCCATCCGGGCGAAACAGCAGCGCGTTGCCGGGCAGGGTGAACGGCGCCGCACCCGTGCCCAGCGCGAAATGCACCTGCGCGTACGCGCCCGGCAGCAGATCGCCATTGCGATTGTCGACATCCACCTCGACCAGCATGGTGCGCTGTTGCGGATCGACGGCGCCCGCGGTGCGGGCCACGGTGCCGGGATAATGTTTCGACGGCGTCTCGGTCAGCGTCAGAAACGCTGTTTGCCGCGCGCGAACCTGTTGCGCGTACGCCTGCGGCACGTTCACATATACGCGCAATCTATCGGCCTGCGCGACGTGGAACAGTTCCTTGGCGGGTCCGCCGGAACTGCCGGCGTCGATCAACGCGCCGACATCGACGTTGCGCGCGGTCACGATGCCGTCGAACGGCGCATAGACCTTCTGGAACGACTGCGTTTTCTCCAGACGCGCGACATTGAAACGCGCCGCGTCCAAGGTGGCTTTTTTCGCCAGCATGTCGCCCACTTTTTCGTCCGTTTCCTGCTTCGAGACCGATTTGCTCTGGAGCATGTCGGTCCAGCGGTCGGCGGTGCTTTTCGCAAGCGCGTAGTTGGCGTTGGCATTCGCGAGATCGGCACGGGCCGCGCGCAATTGATCGTCGACTTCGGGCGTATCGATCTCAGCGAGCAGCTGGCCATTCTTTACCTGTGCGCCAATGTCGGCATACCACTTCTTCAGATAGCCGTTGGTGCGTGCGTAAATCGGCGTGTCGAGAAACGCCTGCACGTTGCCCGGCAGCACGAGATCGAGTCCGGTTGTCGACTTTTGCGGACGCACGACTTCCACGCTCGTCTGGCTCATATGCTCGGCCTCGCGTTCGAGCGCGGCGTGCGCATCATGGCGCGACCAGATGCCCTGCGCGGCGAGCGCAATGACGGCGAGCGCCACCGCCACGATGATCCAGCGCGCGCGCTTGCCCGTTGCCGAGCTGTGCGCCGCATTGAATTCGTCTGGACGTTTTCCTTCCATCAAACTTCCCCTGTTGGAATAACTGGACAGTCGAGGCTGCCTCTTGTGCTTCGTGTTGCTGGTGCGGCGCGCAAGCGGGACATCATGGCTTTTGCACCACGTGTTCGGCTGCACGCTGACGCCGCGCCGCAAGCCGCCGGTAGATCATCGAGAACACCACCGGCACGAAGATCAGTGTGGCCAGCGTGCCGATCGTCAGGCCGCCGATCACCGCGCGCCCGAGCGGCGCATTCTGCTCGCCGCCTTCGCCGAGACCGATAGCCATCGGCACCATGCCGATCACCATCGCGAGCGCGGTCATCAGCACGGGACGAAAACGCGTGAAGCCCGCTTCGATCGCCGCGCGCGTGGCGTCGCCGTGTTCGAGCAGTTGCTCGCGCGCGAAGCTGATCACGAGGATCGAGTTCGCGGTGGCGATGCCGATACACATGATCGCGCCGGTCAGCGCCGGAATCGACAGCGTCGTGTGGGTGAGGAACAGCATCCACACAATGCCGGCCAACGCGCCGGGCAGCGCCGTGATGATGATGAACGGATCGAGCCATGACTGGAAATTCACCACGATCAGCAAGTACACCAGCAAGATCGCGAACACGAGGCCCGCGAACAGACCTGAGAACGAATCGTTCATCGTCTGGACCTGGCCGCGTACCTCGACGGTCGAGCTTTTGGGCAGATCGGCTTTGGCGTCGTCGATGATCTTGCGGATGTCGTCGGAAACGCCGCCCAGGTCGCGGCCGTCGGCGGTGCCGAAAATGTCGATGGTGGTTTGCGCGTTGTAGTGCGTCAGCACGGCGTTGCCCGCCTCGCGTTTCATGGTGGCGAGCGAGCCGAGAATGTTGCTGCGCCCGTTCGCGTTCAGCGGAATGTTGGCGAGCGACTGCAGCGAATCGATCGTGTATTGCGGTGCTTCCGTGATCACGTTGTAGCTGACGCCGTTACGCGGATTGAGCCAGAACGTCGGCGTGGTCTGCTGGCTGCCGGACAGTGTAATCAGCAGATTGCTCGCGATATCGCGTTGCGAAAAACCGGCTTGCTGCGCGCGCGTACGGTCCACGTCGATAAAGATGCGCGGCAAATCGGCGGGTTGCTGGATGCGCGCATCGGCGAGACCCGGCACTGTGCGCAGGCGGTTCAGCAACTTTGCGGAGAAGGCGCGATTGCCGGCCACCTCGCGCCCGACAATCTGAATGTCGATCGGTGACGGCATGCCGAAGTTGAGCGTCTGACTCACAATGTCCGCCGGCAGGAATGCGAACTGTACGCCGGGGAATTCGTCGGTGAGCGTACGGCGCAGCGTGCGCACGTAGCCGGCGCTCGGATGGTGATCGGGATTCAGCGTGATCAGGATGTCTGAATCCGAGGTGCCGATCGTGCCGGTGTTGCTGTACGAGAGATTGATGCCCGAGACCGGTAAACCGATATTGTCGATGAGCGAATGCAACTCGCCCGGCGGTATCAACTGACGAATCCGCGTGTCGACGCGATCGGTCACCACCGCGGTTTCCTCGACCCGCATGCCGGTTTTGGCACGCAGATGCAACGCGATGGTGCCGGCATCCACTTGCGGGAAAAAGTCGCGGCCGAGAAACGGCATCAGCAGCATCGAGGCACCACAGCAGACCAGAAACAGCGTTACGAAAAGGCCCGGACGCGCAACCCGTGCTTCGAGAAACACGCGATAGCGGTCGCGAAAACGCGCGAAGCCGCCTTCGAACGCGTAGTGCACGCGCATGAATGGATTGCGTGTTTGCTGTGGCGCGTGATGCAGGTCCGCGGGTTTGTGGTGATGCCGCAGCAGGTATTTCGCAAGCGTCGGCACAAGCGTGCGCGAGAAGAAATACGAGGCCAGCATCGCGAACACCACTGCTTCCGCGAGCGGAATGAACAGATAGTGCGCGACGCCCGTCAGCAGAAACATCGGCACGAACACGATGCAAATCGACAAGGTCGAGACCAGGGTCGGAATCGCAATCTGATGCGCGCCGTCGAGAATCGCCTGCTCGAGCGTCTTGCCCTGTTCGAGTTGATGGCTGATGTTTTCGATTGCCACGGTCGCATCGTCCACCAGAATCCCGACCGCGAGCGCGAGGCCGCCGAGCGTCATGATATTGATGGTTTCGCCGAGCATCGACAGTGCGATGATCGACGTGATCATCGACAGCGGAATCGATACCGCGATGATCAAGGTCGCGCGCCAGTTGCCGAGGAACAGCAGGATCATCAGGCCCGTCAGACACGCGGCGATCAGCGCCTCGCGCAACACGCCCTGCACCGAGGCGCGTACGAACAGCGACTGGTCGGCAACCGGATCGATATTCAGCGAGGCAGGCACGAGATTGCGCAGCGTCGGCATCATGGTCTTGATGCGATCGACAATTTCGAGTGTCGACGTATTGCCGCTTTTGTTGATGGTCAGCAACGCGGCGCGCTGGCCGTTCACGCGCACGATGTTGGTCTGCGGCTGGAAGCCGTCACGCACGTGCGCGACATCGCGGATATAGACGGTGCCGTTCGCGGTGGATCTGATCGGAATGTTATTGAGGCCGGCGAGCGAATCCGGGCTGCCGTTCATTTCCACCGAGTATTCCGTCGCGCCGATTTTCGCGGTGCCCGAGGGCAAGATCAGATTCTGTGCGGTGACCGCGTTGACCACATCCATCGGCGACAGATTGCGCTCCTGCAGCTTGCGCGAGTCGATATCGACCATGATCTGTCGCTGCTTGCCACCGTACGGCAGCGGCGCCGAGGCGCCGGGCACGGTGGCGAGTTGCGTCTTCAGAAAGTTGTTGCCGAAGTCGAATAGCTCCTGCTCGGTGAGCGAAGCGGACGACAGCGCGAGGCGCAGGATCGGCACCGTCGAGGCGTTATAGCGCAGGATATTTGGCGGCGTGATGCCGGGCGGCAGCGAACGCAATTGCGTTTGTGACAGCGCGGTGACTTCGGCGAGTGCTTCGTCGATATTCGCGTGCGGTTGAAAAAAGATCTTCACCACCGCGATTCCGTTGAGCGAAGTCGACTCCGTATGTTCGATATCGTTGACCGCGGTCGACAGCCCGCGTTCGTAGTTCAGCACGATGCGCTTTTCCATTTCGTCAGCGGGCAGGCCGTTATACGACCAGATCACCGACAGCACGGGAATGTCGATATTTGGGAAAATGTCGGTGGGCGTGCGCAGAATCGTCAGCGGACCGACGATCAGCAAAAGCAGGGCCAGCACGACAAAAGTGTAGGGGCGCCGCAGCGCCAGACGAACGATCCACATGGCTAGTGAGCTTGATGAAAGCCGGCGCCGCCGGTGTGGCGCGCATGGCGGCCATGAGGTATGCCGCGGCGAGGGCCGGCGGGCACAATGAGTGGATCAAGCGGATCGTTCTGATGGTGCATGATTTTGATATATCGCCCCGGCTGGGTTTATGATGGTCTCGTTACGACGCTTTACGCCCAGATCATCGGCCCGGCGCGCTGTAATGGGAATAGGGCGAAACGACGGGTGAACAGCCCTCAGTTCGCGCTTTCCACGGCCCCGCAAAACGGGAACAATGACTCGAACCTCTCACGCGTATTACGCGCAGCAGATTGGGTGCGTACGCAACGTTATTGACGAAGCGACGCTTTTATCATCACCTTGACCGGCGTGGCAATCATAAAGCCGGCTATGGGAGAAACGGGGAAACATCATGCAAATCGGTTCCATTGTCCGATCGGTGCATATCGCCGTGCCGCAAGGCGCGCGCGGGATCGTCATGCGCATTCTCGGTGACATGGCGATGGTGGCCTGGTATGCCGGTGAACCCGGCACGTCGGAACATCTGAACACTGAACCCTTTTTCCTTGAAGACCTGATCGATACGGGCGAGCAGGTGCGCCCGTCCAGCGCGCAGATACATTGAAGGCGGGTTGACTCCGGTTCGTGGTGGTAAGTGGCTTGTAAGCCCGTGCCTTGTGAGCCGATGCCCTCGTCTTTGACGGCGGCGCGGCGCACAATGCGGGCATGAACGACGACACTCCCGATCTACAGGACGGCGCCAACAGCGCCGTGCCTTTCGCCCGGCTCCAGCCGGAAATCGTGCTCGACGCGCTCGACAGCGTGCTCAGCACGGTCGGCGTGCGCACCGACGGGCGCATGCTGCCGCTCAACAGCTACGAGAACCGCGTGTACCAGGTGGGCGTCGAAGACGGCCCGCCGGTGGTCGCCAAGTTCTACCGCCCCGAGCGCTGGACCGACGCCGCCATTCTCGAAGAACACGCCTTTGTCGCCGATCTCGCCGCGCGCGAGATTCCTGCGGTGTCGGCGCGCGCTCTTGAAGGCCGTACGCTGCATACCTTCGACGGCTTCCGGTTCTCGATCTTCGAGCGCCGCGGCGGCCGAGCGCCCGATCTCGATCGACGCGATACGCTCGAATGGCTGGGGCGCTTTATTGGCCGCATCCATGCGGTGGGGCAGACGCAGAACTACACCGAGCGCCCCACACTCGACATCCACACCTTCGGCTACGAACCGCGCGACTTCCTGCTGTCACAGCGTTTCGTTCCGGACGACGTGCGCACTGCGTGGGAAACGGTGGTGAACCTTGCGCTCGAAGGGGTGGAACGTGCGTTCGAGCGTGCCGGCGAGATTCGCATGTTGCGAATGCATGGCGACTGTCATCCGAGCAACGTGTTGTGGACCGACGCCGGCCCACATTTCGTCGACTTCGACGACAGCCGCATGGGTCCTGCGGTGCAGGACTTGTGGCTGCTGCTGCCGGGCGAGCGCGCCGAAGCATCGCGCGCGCTGGCGGATCTGCTGGCCGGCTACGAGGACTTCTGCGACTTCGAGCCGCGCGAACTGTATCTGGTCGAGGCATTGCGCACGCTGCGGCTGATTCACTACCAGGCCTGGCTCGCGCGTCGCTGGGACGACCCGGCGTTTCCAGCGGCGTTTCCGTGGTTCAACACCCAGCGCTACTGGGAAGACCGCATCCTCGAACTGCGCGAGCAGCTCGGCGCGATGCAGGAAGGGCCGCTCTGGCCCGTCTGATCGTGGTGTCGCGTTAAGGGCGCCTGGACTGTTCCTAGGGCGCCTGCGACGCCACGCTCGACGACTCCACCGGCGTCGATTTGACGATCACTTCGGCGCGCACGTCGCGCCCGATCGCTTCGATGGCCGGGCGCATCTGTACGAAGTCTTCGGGCGTGCAGACGTCGGCTGCGAAATGGGTGGCGCCGTCGCGCGTCATCGTGACGACGTTGCTGGGTGGATCGAATGTGTACTGCGACTGGAAGTCGACGAAACGATCCTGGGTTCGCTTCGCCTCCGGCATGTCGAGCACGCGAAAATTGGCCGGCAAGGCGATGCGCGCGCGTTCGTGCAATTCGAGGTTGTGGCAGACGAACGGCTGCGTGCGCTGGCGTTCGCCAAGCCAGTAGCGGGTATCCGCATCGAAGCCACCGGCCAGACTGGTCAGCGCCGGAATCGACGCCGCCGCCCCAGGCACCACGAGACTCTCCAGCGTGCCCTTCATCGTGATGGTCAGCGGGCCGTCGGCGACGGTGAGGTCATTGGTGGTGAGAGTAGCGGTGCCGCGCAGATTGGCGCTGCGCAATTCCGCCTGAATCGACTCTTCACGTTGCGCCGGCGTTTGCATGCGCAACATGGCGCGCGCCTGTTCAGCGGATGCGCCGGATGCCTCCAGACGGTATGTGAAGCTCGCCGAGCCATCCGGCTCGAGCTTGATCGACAGGTCGGTGCTGCGCGTCATGAGTGCGGTGGCGGGCGTGTTGGCGAGCACGCCCTGATCGACGAGTACGGTGGGCCGGTTCATATCGGACGACGGCAGAAAGCCGAATTCAACATTCGACGCGGTTGAGTCGGCGTATTGCTGCAAATCAGGCAGCCACGTGATCACGTGATTGATGACCCCATAGCCCGGCACCGCGGGCAGCGTGTAGATCGTGCCGCTGCTGATCAGCGCCGGTTCATTGCGAATGCCGACGGCGTCGAGCATTGCGCCGTACAGCGCCACATGATCCTTGCAGTCGCCGTAGCGGTTCGCGAGGATCGCACTCGCGTTGTGCGGCACCACCGCGCCGCGCCCGACGTTGATCGCCACATAGCGGACATTGCGGCGCACCCAGTCGTAGAGCGTCTTGGCTTTGTCGCGCTGCGTGCGATCGTGCGCCGTGAGGTTTTGCGCGAGACGCGTGACGGTGGCGTCGCGTGCCGTTGGGTCGGCGGCCGATGCCTTGTAGGTTGCCGCGAACGCGGCGTAGTCGGGGAAGGTTGACACCATCAGGCGGTCGCCGTACGACACGTACGCAATCGAGCCGCGCTCGAGACGGCTGAAATGCGCTTTGTCATAGCGGTATTCGTAGCGCGTGCGGCCATCGTGCGTGACCGGCTGCAGAACCGTGAAGCCGCGTGCGTCGGCGTAGAGCGGTTTGTCGGCGGGCAGATCGTAGATCAGGCGGAAATTGCGGGTCGGGGCGAGATCCGGTGGCGTGAAGTCGCTGAATTCGCCGGGGACGATCGGCTGCTTTTGCGTCTTGCGATAGGTGAGATGCACGCGCGCGCCCGGCTCGACTGCGGGGAACACGATCACTTTTTCCTGGATGTCCTGGAACATTGGTGCGTCGAACGAGCGCGCTTCCTGGACGTCGCGAATCTGCTCGGGCTGTACGTCGTGACGCACACCGTCGGCGCTCGTCGTATAGGCCTCGATGATCTGCACGTCCGCCATGTTGCGGTTGAACCAGACATATTGCTGCGCCACTCGCGCGACGCCTGCTTCGCTGTTCACGCGCAGCGTCATCGAATCGAGCTTCGAGAATGAGCCGTCGGCACTGACGGTGAAGGTTTGCGTCTCGCCCTCGTTCGTATAGGGGTCATCGAGTTTCCCCGACACGCTCGCGCTTGCGACATGGATGCCGGCAAGCCAGCCAAGGGAGGCCAAACAGACTAAAGGGGCGAGGCGCATGGCGGGCAGGTATCCGAACGGCAACGTTGACGGGATCTGACAGGATCTGAGTAGATCGCTGCCTAGCGTCGGTTCGCGCCGCCTGGATGTCAAGCGGATGCCGCGCGTTGCGATTGAGGAAACGCCCCAATTATGTAATGATATCCATTCTCAATTGAAAGGCGTCGCCAGCTTTCTGTCACATTTCTCCTCCTCTGTGACTGCCAGCCAGCTTTTCAGCCGGATGGCCTGGACCGCAAGCCGGGTTGTCCGGCACTTCCTTTCGAACCTTCTTTTCCTGCTGGTGTGAGCGTGCGTCGGGCCGTTACGCGCTGGCGATCAACTTGCTGCGGCTGGAGCCTGGATGTGAACGCGCCTGATTCGACAGATATGAAACCTGCTGCGGGTAGCGGCACGCGTTACACCGCTCATGTGGTGGAGCGCGGTCATCATTTGATGGACGATGCGGAGCAGGCTGCACGGCGGCAGCGTTCACGGCGGGCGAACTTCATCAAGTGGTTGCGCAAGGTGCATGGCTGGGTGGGGTTGTGGGGCGCGGTGCTTGGATTGATGTTTGGTGCGACCGGTTTTCTGCTGAACCACCGGGGCGGGCCGTTGAAGGTGTCATCGGGCGAGCCGCAGGTTGAAGAGATGCAGATTGCGTTACCGGCGAAGAAGCTGACTTCGCCGATGGATATGGCGAAGTGGCTCCAGGGCGAGTTGAAAATCGACGGCAAGCCAGGGAAGGCGCGGCGCGAGCCCGCGCATCCGGTTGCCTGGGGGGATCGAAGTACTGTTCAGCCGGAGTTCTGGCAAGTCGGGATTTTTGGGCCTACGCAGAATGTGCAGGCCGAGTACTGGGTGGGGAATGGGTTTGTTGCGGTGAAACGCACGCAGAATTCGTTTCTTACCACGATGAATAATCTGCATCGTGGAGTGGGGTTGAGTGTTGGGTGGGTTTTGTTGATCGATACGATCGCTGGTGGAATGGTATTGCTGTCGGTGACTGGCGTCTTGCTGTGGACTGAGCTTAATAAGCGGCGGGTAGTGGGGGTGGTTTTGGTTGGGGGGTCTTTGGTTGCTGCTGTGGTTTGTGGATTAATGTAAGGGGTGGTTTTTGCCTTTGGCGGCGGCATTGTTTTGGTCGTGCCTACGGCGGTTGGTGTTTCATTTCTTATTGGTTTATTAGCGTTCCCCCTGTGCGGGGGGCACCTACTTTTCTTTGCCGGCCGCAAAGAAAAGTAGGCAAAAGAAAGCGGCTCCAACCGCTAACTCTTAAGCGGCTCTCCTGGCTTGGAGGGGATCGTGGCCCCGTAGAGATTGGGCCTGCGCACCTCCTCGCGTGAGTGACCAGGCCGTCATGCTTCCGGCGGCGCTGCGCGCGCCGAGGCGGTACTTCATAAAACCAATCCGATTGTTGTTTTCGGGCGCCTCGCCGAGGCGAAGCCGATGGTTCCCACCGCGCGCACCCGAAGCACCCGGTTTCCCTGGTGGACCCATCCGCGACGCACGTAGTGTGGAGTGGGAGCGGATGACGGCTGTGTCACAGACCGTTATGGACCGAGGTGTGATCCGTTAATCGCACCACAGTCCCCTCCAAGCCAGGGGACCCACTTAAGAGTTGGCGGTTGGAGCCGCTTTCTTTTGCCTACTTTTCTTTGCGGCCGGCAAAGAAAAGTAGGTGCCCCCCCGCACAGGGGGAACGCTAATAAACCAAAATGAAAACAAGGAAAGGCCAAAGAGGCCAGAACCTGGAAATGCCGCCCGCAAAAGGCAAAAAACCCCTATTTAAACCCCACAAACCGCCCCACCCGAAGCAGCAACCTCCCGCGCGGCCTTAGCGCCCTCAACCTGTAGTAAGGTCGGCAACGACACCCCATTCTTTGCCGCCGTCACCTCGGCAAGAATCGAAACAGCAATCTCCGGCGGCGTCCGACTACCAATATAAATCCCCACTGGCCCATGCAACCGGGCCAGCTCCGTATCGTTCAGATCGAATTCCTTCAACCGCTCACGCCGCGCCTGATTATTCCGTCGGGATCCCAAAGCACCGACGTAAAAAGCCGGCGTCTTCAACGCCTCCATCAAGGCAAGATCATCCAGCTTGGGATCGTGCGTCAAAGCAATCACCGCACACCGCTCATCGAGCTTCATCTCCATCACCGTATCGTCCGGCATGGTCCGAACAATCCTGGTGCCGGGAATATTCCACTCCTCGGTGTACTCCTCACGCGGATCGCACACGGTCACCTGGTAATCCAGTCCCACAGCAATGTGGCACAGATAGCGCGACAACTGCCCCGCACCAATCACCAGCATCCGGTAACGCGGCCCGTGTATCGTCAGCAGCCGCTCCCCGTCGAAATGCACGCCGTCGGTCGCCAACGCAGTTTCGAGCCGCACCACGCCACTCGTCATGTCGACTTCGCGCGCCATCAGCCGGCCGTCCTCGACCGCGTTGCATAGCTCGGCAATGCCGCTTTGCGGCGTCAAAGGCTCGAGCACCAGCTGGATCGTCCCGCCGCAAGGCAAGCCGAAGCGATGCGCTTCCTCAGCCGTGATGCCGTACTTGACCGCCTCCGGGCGCGTCTGCTCGATGCCCTTCCGCCGCACACGGTCGATCAAATCATCTTCAATGCAGCCGCCCGATACCGAGCCTACCACCAGGCCATCGTCGCGCACCGCGAGCATCGCGCCCTCGGGACGCGGCGACGAACCCCACGTCTTCACCACCGTTACCAGTAGCGCGCGATGTCCTTCTTCCAGCCAGCGTGCGCTGGACTTCAGGACTTCGAGATCCACGCTGTCCATGATTTCTTCCTCTTCGTTCCGTCGCCGCCGGACTCCGGGTCCGTGGCCTCATTCGATTCTGTTGCCTGCGGCGCTGCGTCGACAGCAGCACCCGCGCCGTCGTCCGGGACATTGGCGTCGTCTCCGTCGCCACTGACCAGCGCGCCGAAGCGCTTGAAAAATTCGCCAGCGATTTTACGCGCCGCGCCGTCGACAAGGCGCGAACCGATCTGCGCGAGCTTGCCGCCGACCTGCGCCGTCGCCGTGTAAGTCAGCCGGGTTGCGGCGTCACCCTCGGGTTCGAGCGTGACGCGCGTATTGCCCTTGCCGAAGCCGGCCGCGCCACCCTGGCCTTCGAAAACGATGGTGTAGGAGTTCGGTGCGTCGATATCGGTCAGCAGCATACGCCCTTTGAAGCGCGCCTTCACCGGACCCACCGATGCGCTCAGCACCACCGCGTAGGCATTCTCGCCATCGGCATCGATGCTCTCGCAGCCGGGAATCGAGGCGCGCAGGATCTCGGTGTCGTTCAATGCGTCCCACGTGCGCTGCTGCGAAACAGGCAGCGTATGGGTGTCGGTCAGTTCCATCGCGAAGCTCCTGCGGTTGTCCTGGCTGCTGCCGGCATGCGAGGCGCGCGCGTGAGCTGCGCGAGATCGCGGCCGAATGCCGTCAGACTGTCTAGATTATGAACCGGACGGTGCGCGTCGACATAAGGCAGGATCGCCTGCACGCCGCGCGCCTTGGGTGAAAAGCCGCTATAGCGCAACAACGGATTAAGCCAAACGATACGGTGTGCGAAGCGGCGCAGCCGGCACATCTCGATGTCGAGCACGTCGATCGCTTCATGATCGAGGCCGTCGGTCACCAGTAGCACGGTGGCCCGGCCAGTCAGCACGCGTCGCGCCCAGCGGCGGTTGAATTCGGCGAGCGCCGCTCCGATCCGCGTACCGCCGGACCAGTCGACCACCTGCTCGGTAAGCGTCGCGATCGCGACATCGGGATCACGCTCGCGCAGCGCACGCGTCGCGTTGGTGAGACGCGTGCCGAACAGGAACACCTGCAAGCGCTCGCGCGACTGCAAAAGCGCGTGGCAGAAATAGAGCACCGCGCGCGAATAACTGCTCATCGAGCCGGATATATCGAGCAATAGTACAAGCGGCGGTTTGCGCTCGACCACGGCGCGATACTTCCATACCGTCCAGTCGCCGCCTGCCCGCACCGCCTGACGGGCGCTGGCACGCAAGTCCGCATGCGTGCCATGCGACGCGGCCTTCAGACGGCGCGTCGGCTCAGTCGCAAGCGGCAGACGCTGTCCACGAATCAGGTGACGCAAGGTGCGCCATTCATCGGCGGAAAGCGTTTCGAAGTCACGCTGACGCAGCCGCTCTTCCGCACTGAAGGTGACATGCGCGTGCAGTTCGTGCTGCTCCGTCTCCTGAGGCGGCTTGCTATGCGGGGAGGGCGGCGCGCGCACGGCAAGGGCATCGGCGAGACGGTTATTGCGTTTGGGCGGCGGCAGGCCGTCGCGGACTTTCGGCAGCAGTAGCGCGCGCAACTTGCCTTCCCAGTCCGGATCGCGCCAGAACAGATCGAAGGCGGCGTTGAACAAATCGCGTTGATCGGGCGCGGAAATCAGCAGGGCGGCGAGCGCGGCGCGCACGTCGTCGCGTCGGTCGAGATCGATCCAGTGCAAGGCGGCGAGTGCATCGACGGCTTGTGCCGGCGACATCGGCAAGCCGGCGCCGCGCAGCACGCGCACAAAATGGACGACGTTGCGCGCAAGCGTGGGCGTGTCGGCCGTGCTCGCGCCGTTTGCCGAATGCGGATTGCCCGCGCTGGCCGCGTCCGTCATTGCCGCTACCCCGGCGTCGCGAGACACTGCGCGATCTGCGCGGCGTCGACGCGCGCGAGATCGTCCTGATACTTGAGCAGCACCCCCAAGGTGTTCTGCACCGATTGCGGATCGAGTTCCGTCACCGAGAGCGCTTCGAGTGCGCGGCACCAGTCGATCGTCTCGGCGATGCCAGGCGCCTTGAACAGGTCCATGCCGCGCAGCCGATGCACGAAATCGACGGCACGCCGCTGCAATTCCGTCGACGTGTGCGGCGCACGGGCGGCGACGATTTGCAGTTCCCGATCGCGCTCGGGATAGCCGATCCATTGATACAGGCAACGGCGCTTCAACGCGTCATGCACTTCGCGCGTCCGGTTCGAGGTCATCACCACGAGCGGCGGCTGCGCGGCGCACACGGTGCCGTATTCGGGAATCGATACCTGGAAGTCCGAAAGCAGTTCCAGCAGGAATGCTTCGAACGGCTCATCGGCACGGTCGATCTCGTCGATCAGCAGTACACGTCGCGCGCCCGGATGATTTTCGTCAGGCATGAGCGCTTGCAAAAGTGGGCGCTTCAGCAGAAATTCGCTGCGATACAGCGTGTCGTTACCGGGACGCTCGCCAGCGGCCTCAGCGAGGCGCAGCGCCATGATCTGCCGTGGGTAGTCCCACTCGTACAGCGCGCTGGCGGTGTCGAGCCCTTCGTAGCATTGCAGCCGCAACATGGTGGTGCCGAGCATGCCGGCCGCCGCCTTGGCGAGTTCGGTCTTGCCGACGCCCGGCTCGCCTTCGACGAACAGCGGCCGTTCCATGCGCAGCGCGAGATACAGCGCCGTCGCGAGCTCGCGGCTGGCGAAGTAGTTCTGCGTGACGAGTTGGGCGACGGTTTCGTCGATTGAAGCAGGCTGCATGGTGTTCCTGAATCTGCACGGTGAAAGCAAACGGCGCGGCCGACGCGCCGCGCGAAGCGGCTACGTCACGTAATTTCACGTCAACCCGTCACGTCAACCCGTCACGTCAAGCCGCAACAACGCTTACCGCTAGGCGTTCGCCTTCACCACCGCTCGTGCCGCCAGGACCGGAATCAGATGCGCGCGATAGTCGGCGCTGGCGTGCATGTCGGTGTTCAGGTCGGTGGCGGGGACGCTGACCGCGCGTGCCGCCTCGGGCGTGAAATTCGCCGTCAGCGCGCTTTCCAGCTCCGGCACGCGAAATACCGAGGCGGCCGCGCCCGTCACCGCGACGCGCACGCCGTTCGCGAATTTCGCCACGAACACGCCGACCAGCGCAAAGTGCGAAGCCGGATTGCGGAATTTCTCGTACGCGGCCCGCTCGGGCACGGGAAACTCGACCGCGGTGATCAGTTCGTCGGGCGCCAGCGCGGTCTCATACATGCCAACAAAAAAGTCGCTCGACGAGATGCGCCGCCGGTCGGTGACGATGGTCGCATCGAGAGCCATCGCGGCGGCCGGATAGCACGCCGCCGGATCGTTGTTGGCAAGCGAGCCGCCGATTGTGCCGAGGGCGCGCACCTGTCGATCGCCGATGTGCGCCGCAAGATCCGCGAGCGCGGGCAACACGCGCCGCAGTTCAGCGTGATCCGCGACATCCGCATGGCAGACGGCGGCGCCGATCGTGACCGTTTTCGCGTCCACGGTGATCGTTTTGAGTGCGGGAATGCGCGTCACGTCGATCAGTTGCGACGGCTGCGCGAGACGCAGCCGCATGGTCGGCAAGAGGCTTTGTCCACCGGCGAGAAACTTCGCGTTGCTGTCGGCGGTGAGGGCTGCGGCGGCCGCTTTGGGATCCGTCGCGCGTTGATACTCGAATGAATACATGTCGAATGCTCCGCTCAGGATCTCAGTGGGGTTGCGCTGCGGCGCGGATCGCGGACCATACGCGATGCGGCGTTGCCGGCATTTGCAGATCGGTCACGCCGAGCGGCGCGAGTGCGTCGATGATCGCGTTGATCACCGCCGGTGGCGAGCCGATTGCGCCCGCCTCGCCGCAGCCCTTCACACCGAGCGGATTGTGCGTGCACGGCGTGCCCTTCGCGGTTTCGACGGTGAAGTTCGGCAGATCGGACGCGTGCGGCATCGCGTAGTCCATGTAGGAGCCGGATAGCAGCTGGCCGCTTTCATTGTCGTACACACAGCGCTCCAGCATGGCCTGGCCGATGCCTTGCGCAAGACCGCCGTGCACCTGGCCTTCGACGATCATCGGGTTGATCACGTTGCCGAAATCGTCGACTGCGGTGAACTGCTGGATACGGCATACGCCCGTATCAGGATCGACCTCGATCTCGCAGATGTACGCGCCCGCCGGATAGGTGAAGTTGGTCGGATCGTAGAACGCGCTTTCCTCAAGACCGGGCTCAAGCACGTCGAGCGGATAGTTGTGCGGCACATACGCGGCGAGCGAAATATCGGCGAAGGCCTTGGTCCGATCCGTGCCCGCGACGCGGAAGACGCCGTCCTTGAACTCGATGTCTTCCGCCGCGGCTTCGAGCAGATGCGCGGCGATTTTCTTCGCTTTGGTTTCGATCTTGTCGAGCGCTTTCATGATCGCCGAGCCGCCGACTGCGATTGAGCGCGAACCATACGTCCCCATGCCGAACGGAATCCGCCCGGTGTCGCCATGGACGATCTCGACGCTTTCCAGCGCAATGCCGAGCCGCTCCGCGACGACTTGCGCGAAGGTGGTTTCATGCCCTTGGCCGTGACTATGCGAGCCGGTGAATACCGTCACGGAGCCGGTTGGATGCACGCGAATCTGCCCGACTTCGAAGAGCCCGGCGCGTGCGCCGAGCGCGCCTGCAATGTTCGATGGCGCCAAACCGCACGCTTCGATGTAGCACGAATAGCCGAGGCCGCGCAGTTTGCCGTTCTTTTCGGATTCCTGTTTGCGTGCCGCGAAGCCTTTGACGTCCGCGAGTTCGAGCGCACGGTTCAGCGTGGTGTCGTAGTCGCCGGTATCGTAGGTGAGGCCGACCGGCGTCGCGTACGGAAAGGCGCGGATGAAATTGCGGCGACGGATTTCCGCAGGATCGAGCTTCATCTCGCGCGCTGCGGTTTCGACCAGGCGCTCGACCACGTACGTTGCTTCGGGGCGGCCCGCGCCACGATAGGCATCGACCGGTACCGTGTTGGTGAAGACCGCTTTTACCTCGGCATAAATCGCCGGCGTCGCGTACTGCCCGGCGAGCAGTGTCGCGTACAGAATGGTCGGCACGCTCGATGCGAAGGTGGACAGGTAGGCACCCATGTTGGCGATGGTGTGGATGCGCATCGCGAGGAACTTGCCGTCGGCGTCCATCGCCAGCTCGGCCTTGGTCACGTGATCGCGGCCATGCGCATCCGAGACGAAGGCTTCTGAGCGCTCCGCGGTCCACTTGATCGGCCGGCGAATCTTTTTCGATGCCCACGTGAGCGCGACGTCTTCGGCATACAGGAAGATCTTCGAGCCGAAGCCGCCGCCTACGTCGGGCGCGATGACGCGCAGTTTCGACTCCGGCAACGAGAGCACGAACGCGGCCATCAGCAGGCGTTCCACGTGCGGATTCTGGTTCGCGACGTAGACCGTGTAGCTGTCGTCCTGCGGCGAATAGCTCGCGTTGACTGCGCGCGGTTCGATCGCGTTCGGAATCAGGCGATTGTTGACGATGTCGAGCGTGGTGACGTGCGCGGCTTTGGCGAACGCGGCGTCTGTCGCGGCTTTATCGCCGTGGCCCCAGTTGTAGCAGATGTTGTCCGGGACTTCGTCGTGAACGGCGGGCTGGCCCGCGTCGGCCGCGTGCGCGGTATCGACCACGGCCGGCAACACGTCGTAATTGACCTCGATCAGCTCGGCGGCGTCTTTCGCAGCCTTGATCGAATCGGCGATCACGAGCGCGACCTGATCGCCGACGTGGCGCGCTTTCGTGTGTGCCATCACCGGATGGGGCGGTTCGTTCATCGGCTTGCCGTCGGTGCTGTGGATCAGCCAGCCGCACGGCAGGCCGCCGACGTTTTCGGCGGCCATGTCCGCGCCGGTGAAGATGGCGACGACACCGGGCGACTGTTTCGCCGCGGCGGTATCGATGCTGTTGATTTTCGCGTGAGCGTGGGGCGAGCGCAGGAAGATGGCGTAGGTTTGTTGCGGCAGGACGATGTCGTCGGTGTACTGACCGTTGCCGGTCAGGAACCGATAGTCTTCCTTACGTTCGACGGAGGCGCCGATGAGGCTGTGGGTTTCGGGTGCGTTCATCGTCGGCTCCTAGGCGGTGGCTTGAGCGGTGACTGTGGCGTCGGACTTCATGCCTTCCGCGCCTTCGAGCACAGCTTTGACGATGTTGTGATATCCCGTACAGCGGCACAGGTTGCCGTCGAACTGGGCGCGCACTTCGTCGCCGGTGAGGTTCGGTTGACGCTGGACGAGCGAGACCGCGCTCATCACCATGCCGGGCGTACAGAAGCCGCACTGCAAGCCGTGACAGTGCTTGAACGCCGCTTGCATGGGATGCATGGCGCCGTCTTTGGCGAGCCCTTCGATGGTGGTGATGTCTGCGCCTTCGGCCTGGACCGCGAGGATGTTGCAGGATTTGATCGCGCGGCCGTTCAGGTGGACTGTGCAGGCGCCGCACTGGGCTGTATCGCAGCCGACGTGTGTGCCGGTGAGGCGCAGTTGCTCGCGAAGGAACTGGACAAGCAGGGTGCCAGGGTCGATTGAGGCGCTGATGGGCGCGCCGTTCACCGTCAGACTGATGCTGATCGCCATGAAGTGTCTCCTATGGGGTGAGACCGGACCTTGGTTTTTCTTGCCTTCGGTTTTTGTTGCCTTCGGCTGCCTGTTGCTAGGGTCCGATGCGGGGTGCTTCGTTTTTATGGTTCCGCCGAAAAGTAAAGCACAAATTTGACGATGGCGCTATGAGGGGTTTTTTGCCTTTTGCGGCGGCATTTCCAGGTTCTGGCCTCTTTGGCCTTTCCTTGTTTTCATTTTGGTTTATTAGCGTTCCCCCTGTGCGGGGGGGCACCTACTTTTCTTTGCCGCCGCGTAACTATTCAGCTGTTGTAAACCTGAGGCAGGCCGTGCATAGTGAAGGACATGACGAAGATGCCCGACATCAAGGACCTGACACCGGAGCAGAAGGACGCGCTCATCGTTGATCTGGTGAGACGTCTGAACGAGCTTGAGGCGAAGCTTGAGAAGGACAGTCATAACTCCAGCAAACCACCGTCAGGCGATGGGCCCAGGCGCAAGCCGAAGTCATTGCGCGGCACGAGCGGCGCAAAGCCCGGCGCGCAGCCCGGGCACCCGGGGAAGACGCTCAAACGCGTGGCGCAGCCCGATCACATCGAGATTCATCCGGTGGCGCCGGTGTGCGACGCCTGTGGACAGCGGATCGACTGCGCTCACATCACCGTGCTGCCTGAAGGTCGTCAGGTGATCGATCTGCCGCCCACGCGCCTTGAGGTGACCGAGCATCGCGTGCAGATCGCGCAGTGCCGCTGCGGCAAGCACCATTCAGGCGCGTTTCCCGAGGGCGTGAGCCAGGCGGTTCAGTATGGTCCTCAGGTGCGCGCCGCTGCGGTCTATCTGACGCAATACCAGCAGTTGCCGGTTGCGCGTACCGCCCAGGCGCTGGCGGATCTGTTTGGCCTGCATGTGAGTACGGGTACCGTGCAGCACAGCATTGATCAGGCGGCCCGGTTGCTGGCGCCAGCGGTTGAACAGATCAGGCAGACGCTGCGCGAGCAGCCCGTGGTGCATTTCGATGAGAGCAGCATGCGCGTAGGACGCACGCCTTACTGGCTGCACGTCGCCTCGACCGGCGCGTTGAGCTGGTATGGCTCACACCGCAAGCGTGGTAGTGAGGCGCTGGACAGCTTCGGCATTCTGCCTGGCTTTCCGGGAATCGCGGTACATGACGGCTGGGGGCCCTACGCGCGCTACGAGTGTGAACATGCACTATGCAATGCACACCATCTGCGCGAACTGGTCTTTGTGCTGGAGTCCACGGAGCAACCGTGGGCCCAGCAGATGATCGACCTGCTTTGCCAGGCAAAGCGGGAAGTTCAGCTCAGTCAGGCCGCGGGCGCCACAGCGCTGGATGAGCCGCGTCAACGCTACTACAGGCGACGCAACGGGGCACTGCTTGCCCAGGCGCGAAGGCTCAATCCGCGGCAGGCGCGCGAGCCGACCCGCAAGGAACGCCGCGGCAGGGTCAGGCAAAGCTTCCCCTACAACCTGCTCGCGCGCCTGCGCACGCACGTGCGCGAGGTGTGGCGCTTCATTACGGAGTACCGCGTACCATTCGACAACAACCAGGCCGAACGCGATATCCGCATGCCCAAACTCAAACAGAAAATCTCCGGATGCTTCCGCGCAGAGTCGGGCATGCAGGCGTTCTGCACGATCCGCTCCTACCTCGCTACCCTACGCAAACAGGGCCGTTCGCTCATCAATGCGCTGGCCCTGAGCTTCGCGGGGTTCGTCGTTTCGCCTCTGGCTGCTGCTGAATAGTTACGCCGCCGCAAAGAAAAGTAGGCAAAAGAAAGCGGCTTCAAACCGCTAGCTCTTAAGTGGGTCCCCTGGCTTGGAGGGGCTGGTGGTGCGATTAACGGATCACACCTCGGTCCATAACGGTCTGTGACACAGCCGTCATCCGCTCCCACTTCGCACTGCGTGCGTCGCGGATGGGTCCACCAGGGAAACCGGGTGCTTCGGGTGCGCGCGGTGGGAACCATCGGCTTCGCCTCGGCGAGGCGCCCGAAAACAACAATTGGATTGGTTTTATGAAGTACCGCCTCGGCGCGCGCAGCGCCGCCGGAAGCATGACAGCCTGGTCACTCAGGCGAGGAGGTGCGCAGGCCCAATCTCTACGGGGCCACGATCCCCTCCAAGCCAGGAGAGCCGCTTAAGAGTTAGCGGTTGGAGCCGCTTTCTTTTGCCTACTTTTCTTTGCGGCCGGCAAAGAAAAGTAGGTGCCCCCCCGCACAGGGGGAACGCTAATAAACCAATAAGAAAACAAGGAAAGGCCAACGCCGCAGGCACAAGGAAATGCCGCCGCCAAAGGCAAAAACCCCCTTCTATTTAGCCAACTTAGAATGCCTCCGCGAGTAGCCAAAATAAATCACCATCCCGATCAGAAGCCAAACCACAAACGCCACCCAGGTAATAGCCTGAAGATTAACCATCAAAAACAGACAAGCAGCAACGGCGAGCACAGGCACAACCGGCACCCCCGGGCATCGAAACGCCCGCGGCAGTTCAGGATGCGTCCTACGCAAAACAAGAACCGCAATCGACACCATCGAAAACGCAGCCAACGTGCCAATGTTGATCAACTCAGCCAGCACATTCAACGGCACCAGCGCGCCAATCAAACCAAAGAAAATCCCCACCAGCCACGTCGTAAAGAACGGCGTAGCAAACCGCGGATGCACCCGCGAAAGCCGGGCGGGCAACAACCCGTCACGCGACATCGCGAAAATGACGCGGGTCTGGCCGTATGCCATCACAAGAATCACAGTCAGCATGCCCAGTACCGCGCCAAGGTCGATGAACCCCGCCACCCACGGCTGGCCGGCTACCTGCAACGCGTAAGACACCGGGTGCGAGATGTTCGCGAACTGCGCCGACGGCACAATCCCCGTCACCACGGCCGCCACGGCGACGTACAACACCGCGCATACGCCCAGCGAGGCAATAATCCCAATCGGCAGGTCGCGCTTCGGGTTCTTCACCTCTTCAGCCGCGGAAGACACCGAATCGAATCCGATGAACGCGAAGAACATCACCGCGGCCGCACCGAACACGCCGTTCCAGCCGTTGGGCATGAATGGATGCCAGTTCGCCGGCGTCACGTGGAATACGCCAACGCCAATCACCAGCAACACCACAATCACCTTGATCGCCACCATGACGTTGTTGATGCGCGCGGATTCGCGCACGCCAACCGACAGTAGCGCGGTGATCGCCATCATCACGAGGAAAGCCGGCAGGTTGAAGAAGGTCTCGTGCCCCGGCAATGCGCCCGGCGCCGCCGACAACGCCACCGGCAACGCCACGCCGAACCCCGATAGCAGCGATTGCAGGTAACCCGACCAGCCCACCGAAACGGCGGAAGTCGCCAGCCCGTACTCGAGCATCAGGTCCCAGCCAATGATCCATGCGGCCAGCTCGCCAAGCGTCGCGTACGAGTACGTATAGATGGAACCCGCGACCGGAATCGTCGATGCAAACTCGGCATAGGCGAGTGCTGCAAAGCCGCAGGCGACCGCCGCAATCAGGAACGAGATCATCAGCGCCGGGCCGGCCTGTACGGCACCCGTGCCAGTCAGCACGAAAATGCCGGTGCCGATAATGGCGCCCACACCCAGGAAGGTCAGATCGAGCGCGCCGAGCGCCTTTTTCAATCCGGCGTTCTGGGCGCTGGCCGCGAGCATGTGCTCGACGCTCTTCTTGCGAAACAGGGACATTGGCGGGGTCTCCAGTAGTGCACGCGTCTTGCGCGCCGAATGTCGGGAAACCCCGGATTTTAGCGGATACGCGCCTCTGCACCATTTTGGGACGGCTTCTTGGCGACGCGGCAAGCGCGCGGAAACGGCCTGTCGGGTTGAATTCGGGACACGCGTCTAGCGCCGCGCAATGAGAGGCGGCGACGCTTATCCTGGATGAGGGATCAGCTGGGCGGGAATCGCTCTCTTGCGGACAAGGGCCCGCCGTGGCGATCGATTCACAAGTCGGAGTAGAGCGGCTTTAACCCGCCATGGCCGGATTCAGATCGACGAGGCGGTTACTCATCACATAGAACGTCAATTCGGCGTTATTGCGCAGCTTCATTTTCTCGAGCAACCGGGTGCGGTACACGCTGACTGTTTTCACGGAGAGCGACAGCGCCATGGCAATGTCCGTCAAACGCTTGCCCGACGCCAGCATGCATAGCGTCTGGTACTCACGATCGGACAGCTTTTCGTGCGGCAGTTGCTCGCCGTCGAACGAGACGTAGTCGGCCAGCGCTTCGGCCATCGCCGGGCTGACGTATTTGCGGCCCGCCGCGACCTGCTGGATCGCGCCGATCATCTGCGCGGCGTCCACGGTCTTCGACAGGTAGCCAGCCGCGCCCGCCTTCAACGCACGCACTGCATACTGGTCCTCGCGGTACATCGAGAACATCAGCACCGCCACGCGCGGGGCTTTGCGCTTCAGGCGCTTGAGCACTTCCACGCCGTTCATGTCGGGCAGCGAGATGTCGAGCAGCACCACGTCGTAGCTGTGTCTGGCGACGGCGTCGAGCGCTTCGGCGCCGCTTTGCGCTTCGGCGACTTCGCGCGCCACGCCACGGTCGAGGAGCAACTGGCGGACGCCCTGGCGAACCACCGCGTGGTCGTCGGCGAGGAGGATGCGCAGACTCATATCAGTGCGCTCACGATTGCAGCGCGCGGCGCCCGACGCCCGGCGCACTCGCCAGCATCGCATCCCACGCAAAACGCGCGTGCAGAATCGTGCCGCGCGATTCATTGCCGCCGTTAGCGCGGCGGGCGCTGACGCGCAGCGTGCCGTCGAACGCCGCGCAACGCGCCTGCATGCCGCTCAGGCCGAAATGACCGCGCCGCTGACGGTCGTTGCGTGTCACGCCGACGCCGTCATCGGCGACGATCAGCGTCAGGTGGCGGCGGCTGGTTTCGATCCGCACGTCGGCGGCTTCGGCGCGCGCGTGCTTCGCTATATTGTTCAGTGCTTCCTGGGCCACGCGGAAGATGGCAAGCGCAGCGTCGGCGGGCAGGCGGGCGAGCCGCCCATCTGCCGCGCAGACAAAGCTGGTGCGCAGGCGGGTACGCGTCGCGAAGTCGCTGGTCCAATGCGACAGCGCGCGGACAATGCCCGCATCCAGCGACGGCGCATGCAGTTCCGCCACGGCCTGGCGGGCCGCATTGCAGGCCGCATCGAGTGAACGGTGGGCGACGGCCAGCGCGGCGGCGCATTGCGGCGGGGCATCGGTCGGCAGCCAGGTTTCGACGCCCGCGAGGGCAAAGCGCGTTGCGGTCAGCTCGGCGCCGACGCCGTCGTGAAGCTCGCGCGCCACGTGGCGGCAGGCAGCTTCCTGTGCCCGAACCAGTTCAACCGACAGTTCACGCACCTGGGCGCGCAACCGCGCGAGTTCACGCTCGGTGGATGACAGCGGTGTGCCGAGTTCGTTGCGAGCGGCGGAAGGCGGAATGTGCGCGCTGAACGGGACGGCAGTCGACGTATCCATGACTGTCACTGTCAGGAAGCTGTGTGAACGGCGAAGCGGGCACGCATCGGGCGCGCGAAGACGAAAGAACGCATGCGAATCTCCGGCCTCCAGATAGGTCCGTTACCCGCAGTGTGGGACGGATAAATCGCTACGGGGTGATGTAACGAAATTTACATTCAGTAACAAGCAGTTCGGACGATGCAACGCGGTCAAACTGACCGAACATGCGTCGCGATGATATCTTATAAAAAGAAAAAATGCAGGTACACCAAGGGTTAGCGCTTATATCTCATGCAATGGTTGATGTTCGGCGCCGCAAGCCGTGTAGGAATAATACCGACGCCAAATGTCAGGGCCGCAGCCAGAATTTGTAACCGCGCAACAGACCTGACCCGAGCCATCGGACGCAATAAAAAAGGAGCCCGAAGGCTCCTTTTTCAATCCGTGCACAGCGTTAGCTGCCAGTCACAAGAGACGCTTAACCCACGAACGCCTTTTCGACCACGTAGTGACCCGGCGAATTGTTGCTGCCTTCCTGGAAGCCCAGCTTGTCCAGCAGTTCACGCGTGTCGCGCAGCATGTGCGGGCTGCCGCACAGCATGATGCGGTCGTTTTCGAGCGAGAAGCCCGGCACGCCGAGATCGGCGAACAGCTTTTCGGTTTCGATGAGTTCGGTGATACGGCCACGGTTCTGGAACGCCTCGCGCGTCACCGTCGGGTAGTACAGCAGCTTTTCCTGCACCAGCTCGCCCAGGTGCTCGTGCGCCGGCAGGTGGTCGGTGATGTATTCCTTGTACGCCAGTTCGTCGACGAAACGGCAGGTGTGCGTCAGGACCACGCGCTCGTAGCGCTCGTAAATGTCCGGATCTTTAATGATCGACATGAACGGCGCGAGGCCCGTGCCGGTGGAGAGCAGCCACAGCGTTTTGCCCGGCAGCAGGTTGTCGGCCATCAAGGTGCCGACCGGTTTCTTGCCGATCAGAACCTCATCGCCGACCTTCAAATGCTGCAAACGCGACGTGAGCGGGCCGTCCTGCACCTTGATGCTCAGGAATTCGAGGTGCTCTTCGTAGTTCGCACTCGCGAGGCTGTAAGCGCGGATCAGCGGCTTGCCATCGACTTCGAGGCCCACCATCGTGAATTGCCCGTTCTCGAAACGGAACGACGGATCGCGCGTGCAGGTGAAGCTGAAAAGCGTATCGGTCCAGTGATGGACGCTCAGGACGGTTTGTGGATTCAGGTTGCTCATGGCTTCTTGGATAGTGCGAAAACAAGGGCGGCCAGTCGTTTAGCCGGCCGGCACGGCAAGGGCGATGCTGCGCTAACCCGTGGTCGGGAATCACGCGCAATCCGCTATTTTACCGCGCCGGCTCCCTGAGGGCAGCGACGCGGCGGTTGAGCGTGGTGAAGCGGGTTACCGGACCCGGAAGCGGCGGTGCCGGTCATTGTTATGATCGGCGCCGCGAAAGTCGTTGGCGTGAGTGCAGCCGCGCTTCAGCAAGGGTACGGCGATGGGCGAAAGCCACGCAGGGTGGCTGCCATCGGCTGTCCGGCATGCGCCGGATAGGCGCGCCGCGCGGGCAGCATTTTCAGGATGATACCGAAACCCGCCCTGCGCTGCAGCATTGACCCTGCTGACAAAACTGGCAAAAGCAGATCAAGCGGGCCCGAAAAATGAGGCGATGCGCTGCGCGTGGCGAATGACGCAGCGTCAGGCCGAGGCTTTTAATGGACTTTGAATTGCCGCGCTGGGTTGGTACACAAAGCGGTTTTCGGGCTCACCATAATCGCCTGAAATCCATGCCAACAAAGAAATCAGGCGGTTCGTTGAAAAATTACGCCGTAGCCGTGACCCGCTTCCTGCCGCGTTGCTTCAGCACCCGCGCCTGCAGCACGATCACGAGCAGCAGGAACACGCCGCGAATCACCGATTGCCAGTACGCCGACAGGCTGATGAACCCCAGCCCGTTTTCGAAATTCAGCAGATTGAACACCAGTCCAAGCAGCAGGACGCCGGCAATCGTCATCGCGATCGAGCCTTCGCCGCCGGTGAGCAAGGTGCCGCCGAGCACCACCGCCGAGATCGCAAACAGCTCCCAGCCAACACCCTCATTCGGCTGACCGGCGCCGAATTGCGCGGCGAGGATCACGCCCGCCATGCCGGCGAGCAGGCCGCTCACCGCGTACGCCATCACCAGCGTCCGGTCTACATTCAGGCCCATCAGCCGCGCGGCTTCCTCGCTGCCGCCGATCGCCAGCGAATGCCGCCCGAAGCGCGTGCTGCGTAGCGCGAGCCAGCCGGCCAGCGCGGCGACCACCGCGACGATGCCTGGAATCGGCAGTCCGAACAGATCGCCTTGTCCGAAGTTGCCGAAATTCGACTCGGCCGCAATCGACACTGCATCGTTCTTGCCGAGCAGCAGCGCGACACCATGCGCGCCGAGGCTGGTCGCGAGCGTCACGATGAAGGGCAGGATTTTCAATCGCGTGATGATGATGCCGTTGAGCACGCCGACCGCGAGTCCCGCCGCGCACCCCGCCAGCACGGCGACCCAGCCGCCATAGACGCTGGTCAGCGCCGCGACCACGCTGGACAGCGCGGCCACCGTGCCAACCGACAGGTCGATGCCGCCCGTGATGATCACAAACGCCATGCCCACCGAAATGAGCGCGAACATCGAGTTGTAGCGCCAGAAAGACGTGATGTTGTACGCCGAGCCGAAGTGCTCGTAGCGCACGAGGCCGAGCACGACGAGTGCGGCCAGCGCCAGTAGGATAGGAAGATTCTTTTTCATCGCATCGAGTCCGAAAATGGCCTGTGGCTTTAACGCGAGCGCCGCTGCACATAAACCGCCGC
Source organism: Paraburkholderia fungorum (assembly GCF_046027215.1). Taxonomy (GTDB): domain Bacteria; phylum Pseudomonadota; class Gammaproteobacteria; order Burkholderiales; family Burkholderiaceae; genus Paraburkholderia; species Paraburkholderia fungorum_D. The sequence goes on from NZ_JAQQEN010000001.1 coordinate 126,413, forward strand.
GACGATAATGCCGGCCTTGACCACTAGCGCCGCCGCGTCGGGAATGCCGTGCGCGAGCAGCGTGTAGCGCAGCAACTGGATGATCAGCGCGCCGATCAGGGTGCCGCCGATGTACGCCTTGCCGCCCGTCAGTGCGGTGCCGCCCACCGCCACCGCGGCAATCGCATCGAGTTCCACGCCGAGCCCAACCACGTTCGCATCCGACGACGAATTCACCGAGATCGAGATCAGCCCCGCCAGTCCGGCGAGTGCGGCGCATAGCGTGTAGGCGATCAGCTTCACGGTGGCGGTCGGCACGCCGCAAAGATAGGCGGCTTTCTCGTTGCCCCCGGTGATCAGCAGGTACTGGCCGAATAGTGTTTTGCGCACGACCCAGACGAATAGCGCGACCAGCGCAAGCATCAGCAGCACCTGGAACGGCACGCCACCGACCTTGCCGAGCGCGATCCACTGGAAAGCGGGCGTGTTGAATGCCTGCAGGCTGCCGTCGGTGACGACTTGCGCGATGCCGCGCCCGGCGATGAACAGCACCAGCGTCGCGACAATCGGCTGGACAGATAACCTCGTCACCAGCAAGCCGTTGAAGACCCCACATACGGCGGCGGCCAGCACCGGCAGCACGAACGCGAGTGCAATGCCGCCGGGCCCGGGAATGTTCAGGAACAGCATCGGCGCGAGCGCGCCCGAGATCGCCATTGAGGCACCCACGGACAGATCGATGCCCCCCGTGGCCACCACCAGTGTCATGCCGATGCCGACGATCACGATCGTCACCACCTGGGTCATGTTCACGTTGAAGGTTTGCAGCGACCAGAAATGCGGCGTGAAGATCAGGTTGAATAGCACCATCGCGAGCAGCACGATCACTTCGCGTTGCATCGCGAGATGGCGCCATTTCTTCACCGTCGTCGTGGGTGCCGGTGCCGGTGCCGGTGCCGATGCGGCAAGCGGCGCACCCGCGGCAGGAAGCTGCGGCGCGGTTTCGTTGCGTAACGACTTAAGCGCCATGACGGTCGCCCTCCAACGCGTCTTCGATATGGGCGGTCTGGGCGGCTTCGACCAGTTGCGAAGGGCCGTCGCCGCCATAGGCGATCGCGTCCATGATCGCGTTTTCGCTCATGGACGCGCCGTTCAGTTCGGCGACCGTGCGGCCGTCGCGGATCACCACCGCGCGATCGGCCACGGCCGTCAGTTCTTCCAGCTCGGAGGCGGACAGCAGCACGGCCAGTCCCGCGTCGCGTAACTCGCGCACGATCTTCGCGACATCGGCTTTCGCGCCGACGTCGATGCCACGGGTCGGCTCGTCGAGCAGCAGCAGCGAGGGTTCGGCCGCGAGCCAGCGGGCAAGCAGAACCTTCTGCTGATTGCCGCCGGACAGTTCGCGAATCGGTTGATCGGGCGAGCGCAGCTTGATGCCGAGCGACGCGATAAACCGGTCGACGATCGCCTGCTGTTTCTTCACATCGACCACGCCATTCCTTGCCAGCGTGCGCAGGCAGACGAGCGTGAGGTTGTCGCGCACTGAAAGTTCGGGGACGATGCCTTCGCCCTTGCGGTCTTCGGTTAGATAGGCGAGGCCACGTGCGATGGCGTCCTGCGGGGATTTCAGCGCGACGGTCTCGCCGCCGATCGACAACGAACCCTGTTCGAGCGCATCGGCGCCGAACATCAGGCGCATGGTTTCCGTACGGCCGGAGCCGAGCAGGCCCGCGAGGCCCACCGCTTCGCCCGCGTGCACGTCGAGCGAGACGTCGGTCACTTTCGGATGCGCGCTCAGATGCATGGCGGCGATCGCCTGCTTGCCGCGCCGCGCCAGATTCGCTTCACGCGCGGCGGTGTCGTCCTGTACGACAGCGGCGAGCGTGCGGCCGAGCATCGTGGTGACGAGCTGCAGTTTGTCCATCTCGGCCATCGTGCTTTGTGCGACGGTCTGGCCGTCGCGCATCACGGTGACGCGGTCGCATAGCGCATACAGTTCGTCGAGCCGGTGCGAGACGAAGATCACCGCGCGGCCGTCGTCGCGCAGTTTGCGCACTACCGTGAAGAGCAACTCCACTTCGCGTTCGTCGAGCGACGAAGTGGATTCGTCCATGATGACCATCTTCGCGTCGGACGACACCGCGCGCGCGAGTGCCACCATCTGCTGGATCGCGGTCGAATAGCGGCCGACGGGTTTCTTCACATCGATCTGCAAACCGAACGATTCGAGCAGCGCGGCGGCGCGGTGCTGCACCGCGCGCCAGTCGATCAAACCGAAGCGGCGCGGTTCGCGGCCGAGGAAAATGTTTTCCGCCACCGAGCGGAACGGCACCAGATTGATCTCCTGATAGATCGTGCTGATACCGGCTTCGCGCGCCTGTTTCGGCGTGCGGAAATCGACCTCGCGGCCTTCGAAGCGCACGCTGCCCGAGCCGCGTCGATAGGCGCCGGTCAGGATCTTGATCATGGTCGATTTACCCGCGCCGTTCTGGCCGATCAGCGCATGCACTTCGCCTGCGGCAACGCTCAGATTGGCGCTGCGCAACGCGGGCACGCCGCCGAAGCTGATGCCGATGTCCTGCATCTCGAGCAGCGGCGATGGGGTAAGGGGAGAGTGTGGCGTCTGCGTGCCGGATTCCGTCACGGGTGTCCTCCTGATGCATGTCCTACGTTTGCTGCACGTGCGAATCGCCGTGGCCGTCCGGGCTCCATGCAAGGGCGTTGTCGAAGCATGTTACGCCGCATAAAAGCGAAGCGACGGCCCGTGCTGCCACGAACGCGTCGCTTCGAACCCTTCACGTCCCCCAGGGAGACAGGCTGGGGTACTGCGACGGATCAATAGCCGTACTGCATGCTTTGCTGCACGTTGCTCTTATCGTAGAAACGGTCGGACACCTTGACCCACGTCGGGATCTTTTCGCCCTTCGCATAGCGCTGTGCGACGTCGCAGGCGAGCGGGCCGAAGAACGGGCTCGACTGCACGCTTGCGCCAAGTTCGCCGGCGGCGATGGCGTCGAGACCGCCCTTGGTGCCGTCGATCGTGACGATCTGGATGTCCTTGCCGGGTTGCTTGCCGGCGGCCTTGATGGCGGCGATCGCGCCGAGCGCCATTTCGTCGTTGTGGGCGTAGACGGCGGTCACGTCCGGATGCGCCTGCAACAGCGTTTCCATCACCTGACGACCCTTGTCGCGCGCGAAGTCGCCGCTTTGCGAGGCGATGATCGTCATGCCCGGATTCTTCGCGATGATTTCGTCGAAGCCCTTCTTGCGGTCGTTCGCAGCCGACGCGCCAGTGGTGCCTTCGAGTTCGATGATCTTCGCCTTGCCGCCGGTTGCCTTGACGAGCCAGTCAGCCGCGCGATGACCCTGATCGATGAAGTCCGAGCCGATGAAGGTGATGTAATCGCGGCCCGCCTTAGCCACCGACTGATCGACGTCGCGGTCGACCAGAATTACCGGAATGCCGGCCTTCTTGGCCTGCAGCACGACCGGCGCCAGCGGTTTTTCTTCGCGCGGCGGGAACACCAGCAGATCGACGTGTTGCGCGATCATGCTTTGAATGTCCGACACCTGTTTGGAGTTGGAGCCGTTGGCGTCGGTCATCACGACCTGCCAGCCGCATTTCGCGGCGACCTCCTTGAAGCTCTTCGTTTCCGCGAGACGCCACGGATTGTTGCTTTCGGTCTGCGCGAAGCCGACCTTCAGCGGAGTCTTGGTGGACAGCTTCGGCAGCGCGTCATCGGCATGCGCCGTGGCGACGCTAAGACCGATTGCCAGAGCCAGCAGCGAACCTGCCAACGGACGAATCTGCTGCTTGCGCGCATGCTTGCGCGACTGCGTGTTGAGCGACGCCATGTCTTCCTCCAGTACCTGGTGAGGTAGGTGTATTTGCTTTTTAGTCTTTCTCTTGCCGGCCGGCACTGTTCCGCCTCCACCGGACGTGCCGATTATTTCATCTCGAAATATTATCGGTCAATCACTAATAATATTAGTTATTGGCTTTTTCGCCTCGGTAATTACCCTGACCGACGCGCGTTCAACGAGCGGTCCGTCGAGCTTGACCATGCGGTGCCGCACCGGCGCGCCGGCGGCCCGGTTGTGCTCTTCCTGTAGCAGGGTTTCGACCGCCCAGCGCCCCAGCTCGTAGTTCGGCAGCACCACCGTCGAGAGAGGCGGGTGCGTGTGGCGGGCGATTTCCTGGTCGTCGTAGCCGAGTACCGAGATGTCTTCGGGCACGCGGTGGCCGAGTTGCTTCAGCGCCTCGATCGCGCCGATGGCGGTGAGGTCGTTGGCGCAGAAAATCGCTGTCGGCGGATTCGGTTCGCGCATCAGCGAGAGCGTGAGTTCGAAGCCCAGGCCCGAGCTCCAGTCGCCGTCGCGCACCAGTTCAGGTGCGAAGGGCAGGTCGGCAGTGGCGAGCGCGGTGCGATAGCCCTTGAGACGATCTTTCGACGCGTCCTGCCAGTGTTCGCCGTTGATATAGCCAATGCGCCGATGCCCGGCTTGCAGCAGATAGTCGGTGGCCAGATGGCCGCCCGCCACCTCGGCCGGGACGACCGACGACAGGCCGCCCTCGCTGGTGTAGCAGTTCAGCAGCACGGTTGGCACCTGCGAGAGCGCTGCAGGCAGCGTCACCTTGCGCGTGTAGACGGTCGCATAGATCACGCCGAAGACGTGCGGATTCGACAGCGTGGCGTCGAGCACCTGCTTTTCGATGTCGGCGTTGCCGTGCGTCGAGTAGACCGCGAGCATTTTGCCGCTTGCATAAGCCGCGTCGCGCGCGCCGTCGATATTCACGACCGGATGCGGGCTGGTGGAGATTTCGTCGGCCAGATAGACGATCAGATTGCGTTCGTCGGTCGAGGCCGATACCGGTTCGCGCGGCGACAGCCGGTAGCCGAGATCGTGCGCCGCCTTCAACACCTTGCTACGGGTGGTTTCGGAGAACTTCGCGCCGGTCGCGTTGTTCAGGACCAGCGAGACAGTCGATTGCGACACGCCGGTGAGCTTGGCGATGTCGGTCATGGTGGGACGGCGTTGAGTCGATTTTTTCATTATGCGGGCCGCGTTGCAGCGGCGCAGAAGCAGGGCATGCCGTAGGCATTGTGGTGCTGACGGTACCACTAATAATATGCGCGCGGCAACGCACGCTAACCCGTCCATTTGGGAGGTGGGTTGGTTGATTTTGCCGGGCTCAGATCGGTAAATTTATTACTAATAATATTGACCGATCCGCTTTGGCGTGCGATTCTCGGTCGCGCGGACCCTGACAGTTCGCCGACCGCGCGTTGTGCGCGGCACGTCATAGGAGACACCGATGCGCGTTCACTCCGCCATCCGCCTGAGGCCCTGCCTTTCCTGACCATGCCCGACGTTTTCCTGAATCCGATCCGGCCGCCCGCGGCGGATCTCGCGTGGCTCGACGATCCCGTTATTGCGCCGACGCTTGTCACGCTGCAATCCGGAGCGATGCGCCTCGTGATCGCGCCGGAAGTGGGCGGCGCGCTCGCTGCCTACTACGAGACGACGCCTGAAGGACCGCTGCACTGGCTGCGTCCGGCTACGCACGCGGCGTTCGTGGAGCGCGATCCACTGCGCATGGCGAGCTTCCCGCTGTTCCCGTACTGCAACCGGATTCGTGACGCGTGCTTCGAATTCGACGGCGGCACGGTCGACCTGAGCGGGAACGACCTGCGCTTCGCTCACGCCTTGCATGGCAACGCGTGGCGGCACCCGTGGAGAGTCGGAGCGCGCACGGAAAGCGCGGTGGACTTGCACTTCGACCATCTGGCCGATTCACGTCTGCCCGGCGACTGGCCGTTTCGCTATCGCGCGCAGCAGCGTATCGAATTGATCGGCGGCGCGCTGCGCATTACATTGTCCGCGCAGAACCTCGCCGATCGGCCGATGCCGTTCGGCATGGGTCATCATCCGTACTACCCGCGCACCGCACAAACCCGCGTGTACGCCGACGTGCAGGCCATGTGGCACGCAGATGCCGAGGTGCTGCCGACCCATCTCGGTCCGCATCCCGCGGTTCAGGCGCTGCGCCAGGGCATGTCGCCGGATGCCTTCGACCTCGACAACAACTTCGCGAACTGGTCGCGCGAAGCGACCATTGCGTGGCCCGACGAACATCGCCAACTCTTGATGACGGCCGACGCGCCATTCGATCACATGGTGATTTTCGCGCCGGCCAATGACGCGCAACTCTGCGTGGAGCCGGTGACGAACACCACCGATTGCTTCAACGCGGCCGGCATGGGCGAGAACGTGGGTGGTTGCGTGCTGCAGCCGGGCGAAGAGATCGCCGCCACGCTTAACTGGACACCGCGGCGCGCTTGATAAGCGGCATGGCTGCGGGGAAGAAGAGTAAAGCGGGCGGCGTCCAATACAGCGCCGCCCAAACCCGTCATTCGACCCGCAAGCGAGCCATGTAAGGCAAGTGATCCGAGAGCCACGCGGTTTCCTGCGTCGGCTGGATCCATTCGATCGGCTGCATGCCGCGCACGAACATCTTGTCGAGCGCGAGTGCCGGTGAGAAGGCCGGAAAGGTTCGGCCCGATTCGCCAAGTAACGTCGCCACCTCGTGCATACCATGTTCGCCGAATAGCGGCACGGAATCGTTGCGCCAGTCGTTGAAGTCGCCGGCCAGAACCAGCGGACCTTCGGGCGCTTCCTTCGCGATCCAGTGCGCGATCCAGTTCATCTGCCGCAAACGCGCCGAGCGGGTGAGCGCGAGGTGCGCGCACAACAGCGTGACCGAGTGGCCGCCGAAGGTGGCTCGCGCCACCAGCAGCCCGCGCTTCTCGAAGCGATGCGCGGAGATGTCCCAGCGTCCGCCGAGATCGAGCGGATGCGGCGACAGAATCGCATTGCCATGCCGCCACGACGGCTTGAACACGTTCGGTCCGAGCGCGATTTCGAGTTCCAGCGCGCGCGCAATCTCGGTCGCCTGGCAGTGCCAGACATCGCTCAACGGATCGGTGAGCGGCGCGCCGAAACTGCTCGCCAATACCGGCGACGGCATGCGCCGCGCCATCGCTTCCTGCAAAAAGTAGGCGTCCGCGTGGGTTGACTGGACCCAGCGTTGCATCGCCTGCCAGGCCTGAAAACCTAGCGGTGTGCGACCCTTATGCAGGTTCCAGCTCACCGCAATGAAATCCTTGGGCGCTACGCTCTCGCGGATCAATTCTTCGGGGTTTCGCATGCCGCGTTGTCCACGTGTTCTGTTTGAAGGCTTCGGTTTGCTTCGGTTGTTCGCTTCAGCCTGTGTCAGGTTGCGCGCTCATTCACGCTCACTTGCGCTTTCAGCAGCGTTTTAGCCTGGATTACCCGCGAGGCTCGCCCGCACGCGATAGACCAGGTTCGGGTTCTTGTCCACGATCGTCCAGCTGCTCCACTGGCCGGCCGCAACCTTCAGTCCCGGGTGGCTTGCATTCACCTGACGCGGCTGCGGCGGCAGCTTGCAGCCCGTATCGGTCTGGCGTGCGCCGTCTTCCTCGAAAGTTTCCTGCGCTTCGATCGACAGTGTGACTTCGTTCGCGTCCGCCTGCAGCGGCGAGACCGTGAGCGTGCGCGCCAGATCGATGCTGCCGCCGGGCTGATCCTTGCAGCCGACAGTGTGCTGCACCATCTTGTGATGCGTGTCCGTACGCGCCTGGCCAACCGTGGTGGTTCCGTCGAACGAGTCGATCTGCTGGCCGTCGCGCATGACCTGCAACTGCCACTCCACGACCTGCTGGGCCGGCCGTTGTTGTGCATTCGCAAGCAACGAAGCGCTGAGCGAAGTGCCTAGCACCACGGCCACGATACTGGTTTTCCACATAGAAGGATTCTCCGGGTCACTGCACCCGCCGAGTAGTCAGACGGCCATCTTACGCCTGATAAGCGCAACGCTTTTCTGACTCGCCAAAGGGAACCGGGTTCAGCAACCCTGCACTTCAGGTGGGGTTGCGAAGCGTCGAAAACAACCCGTTGTTAGCAGCAGAGCCGCATGACTGCTGGCTTGCACGCAAATATGTCGTCGTTACACTGGACTTGAAACGGCGCCCAACAGGGTGCTGCAGTAGCAAGGCCAGCCAGACGGGGTGAGCGATGACAACAGCCATGGTCAAACAGGAAATCGCGGTGGCGTCTTTCAGTCAGGTGTACGACCTCGATCAGGTCGAAACCGCGCTGAACGATCTCGGCGAAGGCGCAAACGAGGCGCTGCGTGCAACGTATGAAAAAATGCTGAAAACCGGCAACCTGCGCTTTTGCGTCAAGCCGAACCGCATGCCGTCGATCGACGATCTGATCGACGCACTGCCCAACTTCGCCGGCCCGCTCGACGACGTGCGCAAGCAGGTCGCCTTGTGCCTCGAGACTGAAGACCGCCTCGAACTGATGCCGATTCTTCTGCTCGGCGACCCCGGCATCGGCAAGACGCATTTTGCCAAGCAGTTGGCGCGCCTGCTCGGCACGGCCTACCAGTATGTGGCAATGAGTTCGCTGACGGCAGGATGGATTCTGTCGGGCGCTTCGTCGCAATGGAAGAATGCGAAACCCGGCAAGGTGTTCGACGCGCTCGTGAACGGCAGCTATGCGAACCCCGTGATCGCCGTCGACGAAATCGACAAGGCCAGCGGCGACTCGCAATACGATCCGCTCGGCGCGCTGTATGCCCTGCTCGAACACGACACGGCGCAGACTTTCATCGACGAATTCGCCGAGATTCCGATCAATGCGGGCCATGTGATCTGGATCGCCACCGCGAATGACGAACGCTCGATTCCCGAGCCAATTCTCAACCGCATGAATGTGTATGAGATTCCGCCGCCGGATCACGCCGGCGCTCGGCGTATCGCCCAGTCGATTTACGGTGAAATCCGCTCCGCGCACGGCTGGGGTTTGCGCTTTCCCGAGTCGTTGGGTGAAGGCGCGCTGGATGCGCTGAAACTGGCATCACCGCGCGAAATGCGCCGGGCGATCCTCAATGGCTTCGGCGCGGCACGTATCGACGGACGCGACCGGATCGAATCTGGCGATATCCGCCTCGACTACGGAAATCGCCGAAAACCCATCGGTTTTTGACGTTTTTCGGCCTGTTTTATGCCTAAAAGCCGCCTCCGGGCGGCTTTTTTACGTCTTAATTCGATTAATCCCTAATTAAATTAGGGTGAATGCTGCGGCCATTGTTGCTAATTGTGAGATGGTAAGTTGTTTCAATCGATCTGACTTTCCGATAGTCGGTGTATACACTGAGTCCCAACGAGATGACCTCTGCGCCACGGCGCCCGGCGTCACTCCGGCATGCACAGAATTCGATATCAACGACTATTGGAATCCACGATGAGAACCGCTTCCTTCGCCTTGCTCTTCTCCGCCACGGTCGCTGCTCCCGCTTTCGCAAGCGGTTACGGTCCGGCCACGTCGTATCGTCCGGAAGTCGCGACCTACACGCAGCCGAGCACGGTGACCCGCGCGCAGGTGCAAGCCGATGTGGCCCACGCTCGCGCCGCCGGCGAACTGAACGTGAATCCGTATGCACCGGTTTCAGCTGACAGCGTCGTCGCTAGCGCCGACAACGGTCCGAAGACGCGTGCTCAGGTGAAAGCCGAATTGGCCGAAGCCCGCGCGAATGGCCAGTTGAATCTGAACCCGAACGCACCGGCGTACCCGCAGCAACTCGCGACCGGCGGCTACACGGCGCCGCGCGCCCAGGTGACGACCTCGGCGGTGGACGCATCGCGTCCAGGCGCGAGCACGCAGAACTAAGCGGCGAAGCCGTCGTCCCCATGAAGAATCGAGCGCAACGACCTCTGACGGCGTACACTGAATCCGTCCGGCCCATAAGCTCAAGACCGAATGCCCGCAGTCGTTTCCGACTGCGGGCATTTGTGTCTGTGCAGCGTCGTACAATTTTGCGTATGGGCAGGTGCGTTCGACAGCGAGCAGTGTGCGGCTCTCGGTAGCCGCATGCTGGCTTCATCTTTATCGGGTGAACGAGGCAGCGCGCGGTGAAGTTGGCCGCGTCAAGGGACATGGATCAAATCGAATGTGTAGTGATCGGCGCGGGAGTAATCGGCCTCGCGGTAGCTCGCGCACTGGCGGCGCGCGGGCGCGAAGTCATCGTGCTCGAAGCGGCCGAGGCGATTGGCGTGGGCACCAGTTCGCGCAATAGCGAAGTGATTCACGCGGGGCTCTACTATCCGCGCGGTTCGTTGAAGGCGACGCTGTGTGTGCGCGGCCGCGAGATGCTGTACGACTACTGCGCCGAGCGCAACGTGCCGCACTCGCGTTGCGGAAAATTGCTGGTCGCCACCTCACGCAACCAGATTCCCCAGCTCGAAAGCATCATGGCGAAGGGGCGGGATAACGGTGTGCTCGATCTGATGCGAATTACCGGCGACCAGGCGCAAGCGCTCGAACCGGCGCTTGAATGTGTCGAGGCGGTGTTCTCGCCGCAGACGGGCATCGTCGACAGTCACCAGTTCATGCTGGCGCTTCAGGGCGACGCCGAACGTGACGGGGCAGTGTGCGCGTTCCACGCGCCGGTCAAAGACGTCGAGGCGAGCAACGGCCGCTTCGTCATCAAGGTGGGCGGCAGCGCGCCGACCACGATTAGCGCCGCATGCGTGATCAACAGCGCCGGCTTGCACGCGAACTCACTCGCGCGCAAGATCCGCGGGCTCGACGCGCGCCACGTGCCGCCGCTTTATCTCGCGCGCGGCAACTACTTCAGCATCTCGGGGCGCGCACCGTTCAGCCGTTTGATCTATCCCATGCCGAATGAAGCCGGGCTCGGCGTGCACCTCACCATCGATCTCGGTGGCCAGGCGCGTTTCGGTCCCGATGTCGAATGGGTCGATACGATCCATTACGACGTCGATCCGCGCCGCGCCGATTCCTTCTACGCGGCGATTCGCGCGTACTGGCCCGCGCTCCCCGACGATGCATTGCAGCCTGCTTATGCGGGAATCCGTCCGAAGCTTTCCGGCCCGGGTGAACCGGCTGCTGACTTCGTGATACAAGGTCCGGCCGCGCACGGTGTGCGGGGGCTCGTCAATCTGTTCGGTATCGAGTCGCCGGGTCTGACGGCGTCGCTTGCGATCGCGCAGCGCGTCTGCGAACTGAGCGGTCGCGCGTAATAATTCTCAACCCGGTTTTCACCGCCTACTCTGCTTCCGCGCGCCGGGTTGATAAGGGCGCGCCGAGCAGTACCAATTCGGTTATCTCTATCATTTGGGCCGTCACACGTGGCGGCTTCATTGCTATCCTTGGGGACCGCTGTCATCAGAACGGCGATCAGTTCAATATAAATGGAGTGAGTCCCCATGAAATCTTCCCGTCGTACGTTTTTGATCACCAGCATTGGTGTTGCATCCACGCTCGCACTGTCGCGCCAGGCATTCGCCGACGCACCGAAGGTCGCGGAAACAGATCCCACTGCGCAAGCGCTGGGCTACAAGGCCGACGCCACTAAAGTCGACAAGGCCAAGTTCGCGAAGTACGCAGCCGGCCAGGACTGCGGCAACTGCAGCTTCTATCAAGCCAAGCCGACGGACCCGTATGGCGGCTGCCCGATGTTCGCGGGCAAGCAGGTCGCGAGCACGGGTTGGTGCAGCGCATATAACAAGAAGGCTTGATCGACGCACTACGTGATGGGCGGGCTGGGGCTGTCGATCTTTTGCCGTGGCGTGCATTCCCGGCAAGCGCCACTCGGATCTCGACGCGCGGCGCGACCCCGCCTGAGCGTATTTCTTCACGCGGCGCGCAATCTTTCGACTAGCTGCGCGCCTGCATCAGCGGCGGCCGTTTATCAAACCAGGGGCGCGCCGCTTCGAGTTGCGCGGCGAGCCGCAAGAGTGTCGCCTCACCGCCGTCGCGCGCGGCGAACTGCACGCCAATGGGCAGTCCGCGCGCATTCCAGTAGAGGGGCACCGACATCGCCGGCTGGCCGCTCAGATTGAATAGCTCCGTGCATCCTGCCCATGCGAATGCCTTGTTCGACGCTTCGGTGAGCAGCTTCTTCATCAACGGTTCGAGTGGCATCGCGGTGACGGCACGCATCTGCATGCGCTCCGACGCGGTGGGCTGCATCTCCCCAATCTTGATTGGAGGCGCGGCGAGCGTCGCGCACAGAATCACGTCGTAGCGGCTCAGCAAACTAGTGAGGCGCCCGGTGATGCGGCGCTGTTCTTCGAGCGCTGCAGGCAGGCCGCGCTCGCCGAGTTTGCGGCCGACATGCGCCATCGCCCAGGTCGAAATTTCGAATTCGGCGCGCAGCGGCTTGCGACCGGTAATGCGATCGGCGTTCAGCACGAGCTCTTCCGCCGTCACCGACCAGAGCGTGAGGAACGCATGCCGGACCGCCGCGAAATCGATGCCGAGCGAAACCGGCTCGATGTTGTGTCCCAGCGAAATCGCGAGCTGCGCGGCGTCGTCGAGCGCGGCGCGCGCGTCGGCGGATAGCGAAGGCGCCAGCATCGGTTCCGTCACGTAGGCGATGTTCAACGGCTTGCACGGCTCGCGCGTTGCGCCGAGGAAAGTACCCGGCGCACCGAGCGGTCTGTCTGCGTTGCCCGCGAGCAGATCGAGCAGCAACGCACTGTCGCGCACACTGCGCGACACCGCGTGATCGACGCCGAGTTCGCCGGCGGCTGCAGGCGCGCCGCGTGGTACGCGTCCACGTGACGGCTTCAGGCCGAACAATCCGCAGCACGACGCGGGAATGCGGATCGAGCCGCCGCCGTCGGAAGCGTGCGCGAGCGGGACGATGCCCGCGGCGACCGCCGCAGCCGCTCCGCCGCTCGAGCCGCCCGGCGTATGGTCGAGATTCCATGGATTGCGGCACGCGCCAAACAGTTCGGGCTCCGTATAAGGCATCTGGCCAAGTTCGGAGGTGCTGGTCTTGGCGAAGATATTCAGGCCAGCGGCTTTGGCAAGCGCGACGACCGGTGCATCCTCGGCAGGAACGAAATGGCGATAGTGACGGCTGCCCATTGCCATGCGCAGCCCGGCGACCGGTGCGCCCAGATCCTTGATCAGATAGGGTACGCCTGCCAGCGCTGCCTGAGCGCTCATGCCGTTCGCACTCTCTGCGCCGTTGGCGCGGTTTGCGTCGTATTGCGACGCGCGTTGACGTGCAGCGTCGTAGTCCTTCAGGACAATCGCGTTGATCGCGGGATTGACGGCCTCGGTGCGTGAGATCGCGATATCCAGTAACTCGCGCGCACTTGCTTCGCGGGTCCGAACCAGGTCGGCGAGGCCGATGGCGTCATTAACGAGATAGTCTGATTGCACGACGGATGGGCCTCGCTCTCAAGTGTTGGAATCTGCCAGTCGCATTCGCATGGTCGCCGATGAAACGGTTGCGCTGGACGTCCCGTGGTCCTCGTTCATGCGTGCGCAAGGAAGAAGACGGCGCGCACGCTGCGCGCCGTCTTTGAGAGCGTACCCGAGTTACAGGCGTTCGCCGAGGAAAGTCAGTGTGCGGCCATGCGCCAGTGCGGCAGCACGCTGGTTATACGACGCGCGATCCGAACAGTTGAAGCCGTGATCGGCGTTCGGATAGATGTTGAAATCCGCATCGGTGCGGCCGGCAAAGCGCTCCTGAATCTGGCCGACGGCCGACAGCGGAATGTGCGCATCGAGTTCGCCGTAGTGGAATTGCATCGGCACCTTGATCTTCGCGGCTTCGTCGAGCTGGTTCTGGATGCCACCGCCGTAGTAAGCGACTGCGCCGTCGAGCGTGCCTTGAGCGGCGGCCAGATACGCGAGCCGGCCGCCGAAGCAGTAGCCGATCGCCGCGACCTTGCCGGTGACTTCCGGCATGGCGCGCAATGCCGCGGCAGCCGCGCCGATGTCGGCCACGGCGTGGTCGACGTTGGTCTTTTGCATCAATTCGATGCCCTTCTCGCGATCCGCGCCGTCATAGGTCAATTCGACGCGCGGCTGCACGCGCCAGAACACGTCCGGCGCGAGCGCGACGTAGCCGTCCTGCGCGTACTGATCCGCGACCGAGCGGATATGGCTATTCACGCCGAAAATTTCCTGAATGATGATGACGGCCGGTCCCTTGCCGCCCTTGGGCAATGCCAGGTAGCCGCCGAAACTGTCGTTACCTGCGGGGATGTCGATCCATCGGGAAGTTGTGCTCATGTTGCTCTCCATGGTGATGCGCGAGGTCGGTCCGAATGAACGCCAGAGGCCTGAATGCCTGAAGCGGGCGGTCAGTTTGCCACCAAAAGAAACGCCGTGCAGTGAGGCCACGTGCGAGCCGACAAGGCGCTTAGCGTCACGGCCGTCCCGTAAGACGATTGAAACATTTTCGATGATTCATTTCGCCGCCGCCGGCCGGCGGGGTACGGTCGAGCGTATTGGCTTGCGGCGGCTGCGGGCGCATTCGCGTGCAACTGAAATGCGCACGTCGATCGGACTGCGCGTGTGCCGATGGCGAGCTGCATATCCGGATGGTTTTCTTCGGACGAGGCCGCCCGTCTGCGTGCAAACGGCTTGTATGTAATAGGCACCGCTTTCCTCACTTGTCTGGAGAGTGCGCTACCGCACGTATGGAAAACCCGCGTGCGGTCGATGTCCGATACGTTGACGGCGGTGACGCGCGCGATCATGCGCGTCACGCTCGTGACATACGCAATCCGTCGATGCCGCGTTCGAGCGAGGGTTGGGCAACCGCACGAGGAATGGCATGCGGCCGCGGCGGATCGCCGTGCTAAAGCGTTGATTCGGCAGGGTCCGGGTGCGTTTCGCACGGGTTTGCCGCGTGCCCGTTTTATACACACAAAGCCCATTCGAATCATTAACGGTTTAGCACGCGAAAACCTTTAGGGTGTGCTGTTAGACGACAGGCTCACCTAGCGGAAACCCGCATGGGCCGGTGCTTTCCAGCCTCTCTTTTCAGGCGGAATTGGCGCCTGTTGGATAAACGCTATTAGTGTTCATCCCACTTTCTCAAAAAAGTCCCACAAATTAATTTGATGGCCTACACTTGCGCGCAAGTACGGATAGCCGCCTGCCACAAACAGGTTGGTCCACGTGCTGGCCAAGTGCATGAACGATGCAACCGGCGTGGTCGTCCACGGGACTGAGCGACACGTGTTGGGGAAGCGGGGGCACAGGGCGATTACGTTGTTTTTGGGACCGAAACTGGAGACTTATATGAACATCAAGATTCAAAAGCTGTTGCCGATCAGCGCTGCGGCGATGCTGTTCGCCACGTTGGCAACTTCGGCCGCAGCCGACACGGTCGTCAAGATCGGTCACGTTGCGCCGCTGACAGGCGGTATCGCTCACCTGGGTAAAGACAACGAAAACGGCGCGCGCCTGGCAGTTGAGGAAATCAACGCCAAGGGCCTGACGATCGGTGGCCAGAAGGTCACGCTGCAACTCGATCCGCAAGACGATGCAGCTGACCCGCGCACGGCAACTCAAGTCGCGCAGAAGCTGGTCGACGACAAGGTGGTCGCAGTGGTTGGTCACTTGAACTCGGGTACGTCGATCCCGGCTTCGAAGATCTATAGCGATGCCGGCATCGTGCAGATCTCGCCGTCGGCAACGAACCCGGCTTACACGCAACAAGGTTTCAAGACGACGTTCCGCGTCGTGGCGACCGATGCGCAACAAGGTCCGGCACTGGCTAACTACGCTGCCAAGGGTCTGAAAGTGAAGAGCGTCGCGATCGTTGACGACTCGACCGCTTACGGCCAGGGTCTGGCAAACGAATTCGAAAAGACCGCCAAGTCGCTGGGCCTGAACGTGATGTCGCATGACGCGACGAACGACAAGGCTGTCGACTTCCGCGCGATTCTGACGAAGATCAAGGGCGAAAACCCTGACGCGATCATGTACGGCGGCATGGATGCCACCGGCGGCCCGTTCGCCAAGCAAGCCAAGCAACTTGGCCTGCGCGCGAAGGTGCTGGCAGGTGACGGCGTGTGTACCGACAAGCTGTCGGACCTCGCTGGCGACGCAACCGACAACATCGTCTGCTCGGAAGCCGGTATGGCGCTCGAAAAGATGTCGGGTGGCGCAGCGTTCCTCGCCAAGTATCAGAAGCGTTTCGGTCAGCCGATCCAGATCTACGCTCCGTTCACGTATGACGCTGTGTACATCATCGTCGACGCTATGAAGCGTTCGAACTCGACCGATCCGGCGAAGATCCTGGCAGCGATGCCGGCGACCGACTACAAGGGTGTGATCGGTGAAACCACGTTCGACTCGAAGGGCGACCTTCAGCACGGCGTGATCTCGCTGTACAACTACAAGGCGGGCAAGAAGACGCTGCTCGACGTAGTGAAGATGTAAAAACCGCGTGAGCGAAGACAGCTTTGTCTGTCTTGGCTCAAATGGTTGACAAGGCACGCGCGCCGGAAGGCTCGCGTGCCTTTTCTTTTGGGTATTCGTATGACAGGCTGGAGGGTTAAAGGCGACTGTTTGGGAGGATGCCATGGCTTTTGCGACCCGTTCAATTGATGACGGCTGGCGCCGCTGGATCGCCGAGAATCTGCTGCTCGACGCACCGCCGCCCGCCCTGCACGGTGCGTTGGTCGGACATGGTTTCGACGCGGCCGAAGCCGCGCGCGAAATCGAGACGGCGCTCGCGAGTCCGTATTTGCAGGGTGCGACACGCATGCGCAATCGTTTGCGTAAGCGCGACTGGATATTGTCGGTGTACGGCACGTTAAATCGCATGCGCGCCAGCAGCGGCGTGATCGAAAGACGCGAGCGTTTATCGCGTGAGGAGTTTTTTGAGCAGTACTATTTTCAGAACCGGCCGGTCATCATCACCGGCGCGTTCGATTTCTGGCCGGCGCGCACGCAGTGGAGCTTCGACTACTTTCGCGAACGGTGCGGCGATTGTGAAGTCGAAGTGCAGTTCGGCCGCGAGTCGGACGCGAATTACGAAATCAATCAGCCGAAGCTCAAGCGCATGATGCGCTTTGCTGATTATGTCGATCTCGTCGAACGTAGCAGTGCGACCAACGATTTCTATATGACGGCCAATAACAGTTCGCACAATCGCGCGGCCCTTGCGGCGTTATGGTCCGATGTGCCGACGATCGGCGAATATCTCGATGCTGGCTCGCCCGACACTGGCTTTTTCTGGATGGGACCGGCCGGAACGAAGACGCCGTTTCACCATGACCTGACCAATAACTTCATGGCGCAGGTCATTGGCCGCAAACATATCAAACTGGTTCCGCTGTCCGACACGCAATATATGGCGAACCACCTGCATTGTTTTTCGCTAGTGGATGGCAGTGCAATCGACTACGAGCGTTTCCCGGCGATGCGCAATGCGCAGTTGATCGAGTGCACGCTCGCGCCTGGAGAATTGCTGTTTCTACCAATCGGCTGGTGGCATTACGTCGAAGGACTCGATCCCTCAGTGACAATGACGTTCACCAATTTTCTGCAGCGTAACGACTTCTCGCGTCATTACGATACTTATCACGAGCTGTAATGCGGGGCTGGCGCGGTTGAGTCGCGGCGTTGCTTTGTCATTTGGAGCCGGTTTAGATTTTCAGGCGCCGCAGCACCTTCGGACCCACCATCGCGATCAGTGCCGAGCACACCGCCACCACCGACAAACCGATCGGCAAGCTGGTCGCCTGCGTCACCGCGCCGATGATCACCGGGCCAAGCAGGAGCCCGAAATACGCTAGCCCTGCCACATGCGCGAGTCCTTCGGCCGCGTGGATGCCCTTTACGCTGGCCGCCGCCGCGAACAGCACCGGCATCATGTTGGCGAGCCCAAGTCCCATCAGCGTGAAACCGATCAATGCGGCAACCGGAGTCGGCAGCAACAGCGCGCCGACCATCCCCGCGCAAGCAAGCGATGCACTCGCCATGACCAGTTGAGGTGCGCCGAAGCGGGCGCGCACGGCGTCGCCGGCAAAACGCGCAGCGGCCATGCCGCCCGAAAACGCCGCGTACGCCGCGCTGGCGAGCGCCGGCGTGGACAGCACCACGTCGCGCATATAGACGGTGGCCCAGTCGTACATGGCGCCTTCCGCAATCAGCGCGACCAGCGCCATCAGGCCGAGCGCCCACAACGCCGGCGAACGCCAGCGATTGGCGCGCGGCGTCGCGGCATCGGGATGGTCGGCATGCGGCACATGCGGCAGCACGGAAGGGCAAGCCGCGATCAACACCAGCGCGCTGACGGCGGCCGCCAGTGCAAGATGCACGGCAGGCGCCATGCCACGCGACAGCAGCGCCCCGCCAACCGCTGCGCCGAACATCCCGCCGACGCTGAACATGCCGTGCAGCGACGACATGATCGGCTTGCCGAGCGCTTTCTCGACGGCGCTGGCTTCGGCGTTCATCGCGACGTCGAGGGTGGCCATGCCCGCGCCGAAAATGGCCAGCACAACCAGCAATAGCCAGTAGGCCGGCACAACCAGGATGAGCGCCGCGCACACCGTCATCACCAGGCCGCCCGTCAGGCAGGCGCGGCGCGTGCCGACCCGCGCGATCCACGACGCATTCAGCGCCATCGCGCCGATCGAGCCGCCGGCCACGGCCAGCAACGCGAACGAGAGCATCGCCGCGTTCAGATGGAAGTTGTCGCGTACCGTCGGCACGTGCACGCCCCACGACGCGTACATCATGCCGGCGATAAAGAAGACCGCCATCGTCGCCCAACGGGCGCGCTGCCGTGCAGTATCGGAAAGGTCGCGATGGGCGGCGGGGAGAGCGGCGAATTCGGAGGAACGGTCGGACACTGAAATCTCGTCGTTGGGGCGTGCGCCAGGGGGAAAGCGCATTGAAAGCGAACTTCCGATTCTAACGAAGGGCGTCCTCTTGTGCTTGGAGGGCGGCGACCTACGCTTTACGATGATTCAGGGCGGATTGGGCGAGGCACTCGTCCGTCCGCAACCCGCTTATCCATTGAGGGACGCGCACTTGAACATTCCCGCTCACGCTCCGCTTCATCTGCTGCACACAGCCGCTGTCGGCACACTCGCCACCCACGCGCGCCAGCCGCAAGGCTTTCCTTATCCTTCCGTGCTGCCATTCGCACCGGACCCACAGCACCGCCCGACCATTCTCGTGAGCCGACTCGCCGAACACACGCATAACCTGCACGCCGATCCGCGCGCGGGTTTTCTGGCTGTCGATGCACCCGATGGTGACGTGCTGAGCGGTCAGCGCGTCACCTTGCTTGGCACCTTCGAACCTGTCGACTCGACGCCCGAGGTCGTGCAGCGCTATCTGCGTTATCACCCGGACGCTGAGCGCTATCTGGTTCTCGGCGATTTCACATTTTGGGTAATGCGGCTTGAACGGCTGCGCTATATCGGCGGCTTCGGTGCAATGGGATGGCTTGATGGCGCGGAACTCGATCCGCTGCCGCCGCTTGCCGTCGATGAAGAAGACGCGCTGATTACGCACTTCACAACGCGTCTGGCACACATCGGCAAACACCAGTTGCTTGGCGTTGATCGATATGGCGCCGATCTGAAACTGGACGGCACGCGCGCCCGTTTCGCCTTCGACGAGGCTAAAGCCGATACCGAAACCTTGCATGCGGCGCTCGAAGATTGCATCCAGCGTCACGCCAAATAAGCATTGATTGCCGTTTGGGGAAAACACGCATACCGGAATAACAGTGTTGGGCGTGTATCAATATGTGACGACGTTTCGTGTTAAAGCTCTCATGGGATGAAATGTTTTCGGGAAATCGGTATCTCAATTTTCATTTTTTGATAATTAATCCCCCATTTACTGATTTGTGAGAACTTCTCTTCAGTGAAATTCGAAATAAGCTATTTGAAAGGTTTCGTAACGCCACGTCCTATCGAAATTTTTTGAAACGAATTGGGATTAATTTTACGAGTGCGCTTTCGTAGTTTTTCTATTCTGTGTTAATCTCGCCATCAAATTCCGAGGCATGATCACCTTCAAAGGGCAAGCTGGCTTAAGACTGGCAGTCGTTTATCTAAACCACAAGGGAACCTATGTCTTCCTACAAGGAACTACTCGCACAGCGCGAGAAGCTCGAAAAGCAGATCGAAGAAGCGAAGTCGCGCGAATACGCTGAAGTGTTGAATGAGATCAAGCAGAAAATGGCCGACTACGGCATTTCTCTGACAGAACTCGGTGGTGGCCGCAATGCCAAGGGCGCTAAAGCCGGTCGTCCGCGCGCGGGTGTCGCGCCCAAATACCGCGACCCGGACAGCGGCAGCACGTGGTCCGGCCGTGGCAAGCCACCGCGCTGGATCGCAGGTCTCGATCGTGAGAAGTTTCTGATCGAGAAGTAATGCCGTACAGCAGCGGCGCCGTTATCGCGCCGCTCCTGTCAGAGAAAACCGCGTACCGTTCTGGGCGCGGTTTTTTTATTCATACTGCGATCCGAGGTGTCTTTTCTTTCGCACGTGCTCCGTGTAACTGGAACGCGAATGCTTTTCGTTTCGATAAGCGGCTGATTTAAAAGGAAATTTTAATGCCGTTGTCAGCGCGTTCCGAGATGCGCCGGGTAGAATACAGGCATTGAACCTTTTTACATTGTCTCCGGGATGCCGTCCGCCGCTGCCCAATCCGCTGAAAAACACCGCGTTGCGCGCAAGAGTACCTTTGTCAGTATTGCGCTGAATACGGTGCTGATGACACTGCAAATTGTCGTCGGTGTGTTCGCGCATTCGCAGGCGTTGATCGCCGACGGTGTCCATTCCCTCGCCGATCTGATTTCCGATTTTGTCGTACTGGTCGCTAATCGGCACTCGGGGGCGAAGCCCGATGCGGATCACAATTACGGACACAGCCGCTATGAAACCGTCGCCTCGCTGTTTTTAGGCGGGCTGCTGATTACGGTGGGTGTGGGTATGTTGTGGCGCGCGGGTACCCGTCTCGCCGATTTGCAAAGCATTCCCGCCGTGCATATGAGCGCGCTCGCGGTTGCGGTGCTGGTGCTGGTCTGCAAAGAGAGTCTGTTTCGCTACATGCTGCGCCAAGCGCAGCGCGTGCGTTCGGCCATGCTGATTGCGAACGCATGGCACGCGCGGTCGGACGCCGCGTCGTCGCTGGTGGTGGCGATCGGCATTCTCGGCAGTCTTGCCGGTGTGCGTCTGCTTGATCCGATCGCCGCGGCGATCGTCGGATTCATGGTGGCGCGCATGGGGTGGATGTTCGGCTGGGATGCGCTGCAAGATCTGTCCGATCGCGCGCTCGACGAAGCCGCCGCCGCCGATATGCGCGCGCTATTGCTCGCCACCCCAGGCGTGCGTGACGTCCACGAGTTGCGCACCCGCAAGATGGGTGACTTCGCATTGGTGGACGCCCATATTCTGGTCGATCCGCTGATCTCGGTCTCCGAGGGGCACTACATTGCGGAGTCCGCGCGTTTGCGCGTGCTGGGCGACAACCGCGTGCTCGACGCGCTAATCCATGTCGACCCGGAGAACGACGCCGTAGCTCGCCCGCCAGTCAATTTGCCGACGCGGGAGCGGGTGATCGCTGAAGTCGACGCAGCGCTGGCTGAGGCTGGCGTGCGGGCCGCAGCGGTCAACATTCACTACTTGAGCACGGGATTGGATGTCGAGGTGGTGTTGCCGGCGGCGGGTTCGCAGACTTCGGAAAGCGCTGCGCAATGGCTGGCTCACGTCGATCTGGATGCGCTCAAGCGCCGTCTGGGCGCCCGTAAGCTGAGCGTGTTGCAGGACCTGGTCCTGTCGCCTGCCACCGAAGGCGACGCAACGCTGGAGCCCGGTGCTGGTGAGGCCGTCGCTCAAGGTAAAACCATTGAATCGCATGGCGCCGCGTGATTCAGCCGCCGCCCGCGCCGGAGAAGGCCGCGCGAGCGGGTTTCAGCCTCACAGTGTTAAAGCGGCAATTGCGTATCGAATTTGATTTCGCGCAGCACGACGCTCGTACGCACCTGTGCAACGGCGGGAATCTTGAAGATGCGTTCGTGCAGAAAGCTGTCGTAGGCCTTGATGTCTGGCGCAACGATTTTCAGGATGTAATCGGATTCGCCCGTGGTGCTGTAGCACTCGGTGACTTCCGGGCAGGTGGCGATTTCCCGTTCGAACTGCTCGACGCCGCCCTCGGTGTGCCGCGTGAGATGAATATGGGCCAGCGCGCAGACGTGCAGCCCCAGTTTTTCGCGATCGAGCAGCGCCGTATAGCGCTGGATCACGCCCGATTGCTCCATGTCCTTGATGCGCCGCCAGCATGGCGTGCTTGACAGGCCGACCTGGTCGGAAATCTCCTGCACGGAGCGGCGTGCGTCGAGCTGCAGTAGGCGCAGGATTTTTTGAGAGAACGTATCGAGTGTCAACTGCGCCTCCATTTGCGTCGCCGTATCAACGCATGGTAGAGGGCGCGAAAACGAAACGCAATGGAAAACGGCTTCGACGAGGGAGATTACCTAATTTGCCGGTTCCTCAGCGGCGTTTTGTCCTGAGCCGTCCCCATCTTTGGCGGCCGCCAGCGTGACTGCCTGGGTCGCGCGGAGCTCCTTGAGCATGTTGCAGAAGAGCGCACCCTGTTCGATGGCGTCGTCGAGCGCGACGTGTGTGTGCGGATGTTCGTCGAACCAGTGCTTCGGAAAGCGCGGCTTGATGTTTTTGCGGTAGGGCAGGCCGGTCATGGCGAAGGCAAGGGTCTTGATGTCCAGTGCCGACCACGAAAACGGGCAGCGGCCGACGAACCGCATCATGTACCAGAACATATAGGTGAAGTCGAAACCCGCCGGCATCGCGACGAATACTGGCTTGCCAGGCAGCGCCTCAACCCATTCGACATAAGCCTGCAGCGCGGCAGCCGGTTGCTGCAAATCCTTGCGACAGGCTTCCCATGCCTCGGGCTGGGTTTTCCACCAGGCCTCCTGCACCGGATGCGGGGCGGCGCCCTCGAGCAACTCGAGATTCGCCGAGAAGGTCGCGATCAGCTGCTTGTCTTCCGTATAAGCCGCGGAGGCGAAACTGAGCATCGAATGTGGGCCGGGAATCGGGCCGTCCGCTTCGACGTCGGTGCTGACAAAGATTTCGCTGCTCATGCTTCTACTCCGTCGGCAACGTACGGGTTGGTGCGGCGTTCGGCGCCAAACGTCGAGGTCGGCCCGTGGCCGGGAACGAAGGTGACGTCGTCGCCGAGCGGCCAGAGCTTCTCGCGAATCGAGCGCACCAGATCAGCGTGATTGCCGCGCGGAAAATCGGTGCGGCCGATCGAGCCGGCGAACAGCACGTCGCCTACCAGCGCGAGCCGATGCTTGCGGCTGAAGAACACGACATGGCCCGGCGTGTGGCCGGGGCAGTGATAGACCTCGAGGGTTTCGTCGCCGAATTGCACCGACTCGCCGTTGTGCAGCCAACGGTCCGGCTCGAAGGCTTCGGCAGCCGGAAAGCCGAAGCGCGTGCTCTGATCCGGCAGCTTATCGAGCCAGAAACGCTCGTCCGGATGGGGGCCCTCGATGGACACGCCGTAGTGCGTGGCGAGCGTTTTCGCCCCCGCGCAATGATCGATGTGGCCGTGGGTGAGAAAAATTTTTTCAATTGTTACATTTTGACGTACAACCTCGGACTGGATGACCTCGAGATCGCCGCCCGGATCGACCACGGCGGCGCGCCCGGTGACCTCGCAAACAAGCAGTGAACTGTTCTGCTGGAACGGCGTGACGGGGATCAGGGTGACTTTCATGGGGGGCGGCGCCGCTGGAAAAACGTTGATTGTACCGGCCTCTCGTCCGGACTCGCGGCAGGCGCTCGAGGCCGCCGCAAGGCACGTTTGTCTGCTTATTTTTGCAGCAAGCGTGAAAATTCATCAAGGTTTTCAGTCGCTTGTCATCCCGAAAATCTGTTTTGGGTATAATGGCCTCAATTGCACAGGAAACTGTGCTGCCACAAGGCGATGCGTCCCCATCAAAAATGGGAGCGCGGGTCGCCACTCAAGTATGGGCTGTCGCTGTTGTCGACGGCCATCAAGCATCGATACGTTCGATGCACACGTCTTGCCCAGCCAGGCGCCGCGCGCCTGCAACGGACTTAACTGCCGTGACGCTGGGTGGGGCCTACGCCGCCGTTCCTGCGCGCTGAGTTTCGCACGCAAGAACGTGTTTGCCACGTTCGATGGCGGCATGTGGGGTCTGGTCAGGCTGCCGGGGACAGGTTGCGCCAGACGTGAAAATTAACCGTGCGGTAGCGGCTGTTTGAGCCGCATCCGGGCTTCTACGTACTGCGCTTTTTAGCGCGGCGCGTTGTCGTTCATTGCCGCCGGAGTCGCAGGCAACACGCTCAACTTCGCGTGATGCGGCTCGACAATTTGATTGCACGTCTTATGAAAACTCGGTTATCCCGTGGTCTGGGGACTCTTTTTGCCTTTTTTGTGCTGGCCGGCTGTGCGACGCCTCCGGGCGCGAGCATCACGTCTGAAAGCGGCGTGCCGCTCAGCACCCGGAATGCGCAAGCGGGTTCGTTCGGACCGCAAGCCTACGGTAGCGCGCCGGCCTCCGGTGCTGCCACCCAAGGCACACCGCTAGCCGACGCGCAGCCTCTCACAGACGACAGTTCGGGCATTTCGGACTATCGTGAAACCGGCCGCGCGTCGTGGTACGGCCGCGCCTTCCATGGCCGCCGCACCGCTAACGGCGAACGTTACGACATGCACGCGTTGACTGCGGCGCATCGCACGTTGCCGCTCGGCTCGTATGTTCGGGTGACGAACCCAGCCACCTCGCGCTCGGTCGTCGTCCGTATCAACGACCGCGGTCCGTATGCGCGCGGTCGCGTGATCGATCTGTCGATGGCCGCCGCGAACCTGCTCGACATGCGCCACGCCGGCACGGCGCGCGTGCAGATCGAAGGTTTGTCGCAGCAGGAAGCCAGAACGGCGCGTAACGAGATGCTGGCGTCGAATTCCATGTCGACCGCCGAGAAGTAATGGTGTGGCCGCGGGCGTGCTTCAGGCACGCTCGTGGTGCGAGCCAACAAGCAAGGGGCCGCTTCGCGCGGCCCTTTGCTTTTTTCGGCCCCTTTATTCTTCGTCTTTTTTCAACGCCAACGCCCGCGTGTACAGCGCGTTGCGAGAAGCGCCGGTGATGGCCGCCGCGACTTTTGCCGCGCTGCTCACCGTCAATTCTTCCAGCAGGATGCCCAGCAACGCGTCGTGATCCTCTTCACCTGCCGTTTGCGGCGGCGCGCCTTCCACCACGAGTACAAACTCACCGCGTTGCCGGTTCGGATCGGCGGCGAGCCACGTTGGCCCTTCGGCCAGGGTGCCGCAATGCAGCGCTTCATGTAACTTCGTCAGTTCGCGGGCAATCAGCAGCTTGCGCTCGCCGCCGAATGCGTCCGCCAGTGCCTGCACGGTTTCCACGATCCGGTGCGGCGCTTCGTAGAACACCATGGTGTGCGGATGCGTGGCGAGCGGTTGCAGTGTCGCGGCGCGTGCTTTTGCCTTCGGCGGCAGGAAGCCGAGGAACGAGAACGTGGCGACCCAGTCGCCAGCCGCGCTCAATGCGGTTGCGAGGGCGCTCGCGCCAGGCAGCGGAATGACCGGAAAACCGGCGTCGCGGACCGCGTCGACGAGTTTGGCGCCGGGGTCCGAGATGCCGGGCGTACCCGCGTCGGAAACGTATGCCACGCGCTCGCCGGCTTGCAGATGTTCGATCAGGCGCAGCGCCGCGGCCCGCTCGTTGTGCTGATGGACCGCGACGAGCGGTTTGGAGATGCCGTAGCGCGCGAGCAGTTGTCCGGTGTTGCGCGTGTCTTCGGCCGCGATGCGATCCACCAGTCCGAGCACATGCAACGCGCGCAGGGTGACGTCGGCGATATTGCCGATCGGCGTGGCCACCACATACAGCGCGGCAGCGGGGTACTGCTGCCCTTGCGCGAGTTCGGAGAGAGGAGTCATGAGGCAGAAAACGCAGACAGACAGAACAAGGCCGCCATTGTGCCACGCAGCGCCGCCTGATCCTTTTGGCGTGGGTACGCGGCAAGGGCCGTGCGCTAATGACGCCACGCCGCACAGCATGCCTGTCAACGCGCACAACTTTTCGGGGCCCGCCCGGTCCAATCTCGTCGGCGCTGCATTTGAAGCGCGGGCGCTGGAATTTTTGCAGCGGCAACGCCTGCGGGTCGTCGCGCGCAATGTCTTGTGCCGCGGCGGCGAGATCGACCTCGTGATGCGCGAGCGCGACGGCGCCCTTGTATTCGTCGAAGTTCGCGCGCGTGCGCAGCGGCATTATGGTGGTGCCGCTGCGAGCATCGGGTGGCATAAGAAGCGGCGCATTGTACGTGCCGCGCGGCACTATCTGGCAACCCGCGGCCAGCGCTCGCGCGATGAACCCGCGTGCCGTTTCGATGTGATTGCGTTCGAAGGCGGCCGGCTCGTCTGGCTGCGTGATGCGTTTCGTGCGGACGAAGTCTGACGTGGCACGCGGAGAACGTGCGTGAGTGCGATAAACTTGCGCTCGCGTGTGGGCCACAGGCGAGGCGCGGATGGTAGCGCAAGCCGTGCGTTTTGCGATGTATCGACGCGTGCGCACGCCATCGCCCGCGTGGTTCGTCGGCACGCTAAAGCTTGGCAACACGACTTCACAACACGGCCGCGCACTGCGGTCTATTCGCGGTAGAAGATAGAGACTCGATGTCAGTCGAACGTATTCAACAACACTTCCGCGACAGCGCGGCAGTCAAACTCGAAGCCCTCGAAACCCTGTCGATGCCGATCGCTGCTGCGGTCGACACGATGTTCGCCGCGCTTGCTAACGGCAATCGCATTCTCGCGTGCGGCAACGGCGGCTCGGCCGCCGACGCGCAACATTTCGCCGCTGAACTGATTGGCCGCTTCGAGCGTGAGCGTCCCGGCTTGCCGGCGATCGCGTTGACCACCGACACCTCCGTGCTCACCGCCATCGCCAATGATTATTCCTTCGAGCAGATTTTCTCGAAGCAGGTGTGGGCGCTGGGCCAACCCGGCGACGTACTGCTGGCGATCACCACGTCCGGCAATTCGGCCAATGTGCTGGCAGCGATCGAGGCCGCGCATGAGCGCGAAATGATCGTCGTCGCGCTGACCGGCAAGGGCGGTGGCCGCATGCAGGAAGTCTTGAGCGACACCGATATTCACGTGAGCGTGCCGTCCGATCGCACCGCGCGTATTCAGGAAGTGCATTTGCTGACCATCCATTGTCTGTGCGACGGCATCGATGCCATGTTGCTGGGCGAAGACTGAGACCGATTCCGAAGGAGAGCTAGTTGATGAGCGTATTCCGCGTCAAGAAGACACTGGTGAGAACCGTGCTGGTGGTCGGGTTCGCGGCGGGGCTGTCCGCGACTTTGCAGGGGTGCTTTCTGGCCGTGGGCGCGGCGGCGGGTGGCGGCGCGCTGGTGGCGACCGACCGGCGCACGCTCGGTGCGCAGACGGAGGATCGCGAGTTGCAGGTCAAGGCGTTGTCGCAGATCACCCAGAATTTGCCTGACGCCGCGCACGTCAATGTGGCGGTGTTCAACCGGCGGGTGCTGCTGACCGGCGAGGTGCCGGGCGAAGTTTCGAAGCAGCGGGCCGAGTCGGTCGTGCGAGGCTTGAACAACGTGAATACGATCGTCAATGAACTGACTATCGCGCCGGCTAGCTCGTTCTCGTCGCGTACGAACGACACCTACCTTGAAACGCGAGTGAAGACCGCGCTGATCGCCGAGAAGAACATTTCGGCGAACGACTTCAAGGTGGTGGCTGAGCGCGGTTCGGTGTACCTGATGGGCCTTGTCACGATGGACGAGGGCAATCGCGGCGCGGATGTTGCGAGCCGTGTGCCGGGCGTCACGCAGGTTGTGAAGGTGTTCCAGTACATTCAGCCGCAGGAGGCGGCCGCGGCTGCGGCAGCGACCGCGCCGGTGGTGGCATCGCAGCCGGATGCGAGCGCGCCGACGGTTGGCGCGATTCCTGATTCGTCGGTGAGTTCGCGGCCGCTCGAGCAGCAGGCGCCGGCGCCGGTCAGCAATTCAAATTCCGTGCACCCAGGCAATCCCAAGGCCACGCCATGACGCGGTGTGTGTCTTTGGTCGCAACTACGATGATGATTGGCACGTTGGCGGGCGCTTTCACCTCCGCTGCGCGCGCGGCCGATGCGCCGCGCGGTCAGGTGATTGCCAACGCGAATGCCTGCATGGGATGCCACGCGGTGGACCGCAAGCTGGTCGGGCCGTCGTTCCAGCAGATCGCTGCGAAGTACAAGGGCGATGCTCAAGCGCCGGCAAAACTGTCGCGCAAGGTGAAGGATGGTGGCTCCGGCGTGTGGGGGATGATTCCGATGCCCGCGCATCAATCGATGAGCGATGCGGACATTCGCACTGCAGTGGATTGGGTGCTGGCTGGGGCGCCAGCGAAGTGATGTTTTGCGACCTCGAGGGGCTTGGCAAAACGCAAAATGCCTGTGCTAGAATTGTTTGAACGTTGGGGGGGTAGCTCAGCTGGGAGAGCGTCGCGTTCGCAATGCGAAGGTCGGGAGTTCGATCCTCCTCTCCTCCACCAGAGAATTCAAAGGGTTACAGGTGATTTGCCTGTAACCCTTTTGCGTTTCTGCGATCCGTGTAACCGCTGTGTAACCGTATTCGGTCTACGCCGATCTGCCTTGCGAGCTGCTGAAACTTGCATGCAATCGGCGGGACGGCCGCGTCTTTCGCGCGACAGCGGCAATGTAATAATCAAGGAAGGTTTCCCTAGCCACCCGATCGCAGTGTACTGAATGGCCTTAGTTGCGAAACGCCTCATGCCGCGTTTCACTCATGGCTGCTCCCGGACGGTTCGTTCGTGTCGTCGCGGAGATTGGGGGCGGCGCCCCTTTGGCAGTTTCCGAGTGGGGCTGCAGCAGGCGTCAGCTTGACCTGCTGCGCATGAGCTAAAACGACGAATATAAACAGGACGTAGCATGGCGACCGACCCGAAGACTCCCCGCGAGCGCATTGCAGCCAGTATTCAATTGCGCGATGCAGTTGCCCAGTACGTGCAAATGCAAACGTGGACGCCAGTGATGGCTGCGCTGCTGATGTGCGGGGTGCACCCACCTGCCGGAGCGACCGCTATACCGGATGGTGGCGTCGGGCTAGACGGAGTCGTGTTTAGAAGCGGTGGGAACGATCGCTTTCACGATGCAATGCTTGTGCTGAAAGTTTGGCGTCAGTTCACCGAAGACCATCAACGCGAGCCTGATGATTGTCTTCCGCCCGACATGTTCCTCAAGTGGTGCGAAGTCCAGATCGTGGAAGAGGGGCTCCGTATCGACCCGTGCTGGGTGAATTTCCAACTTGATGTCTTATATGGTCCGGTCGCTCAATCAAACGACATCATTCCCATTGAAGTAGCGGTACATTCGGATGCGGTTTCTACGCTACTAGAGAATCGCAGCAAATCTGAGCTTGCCCCGTCGGAGACATGCGCCGGCAGGGAGTGTGTCAAACCTCGAAAGATTCAGACCAGCGAAGTCATTCGTCTTTTTGAGGGGCTTCCACACCAAAATAAGACGGGTTGGCATCGCGCCTTTGACACAGTGCCGGAAGGTCTGAAGGACGCCCGAGACGAGCCGGAAAAGTCGGGCGTCGAGGCGCTTTGGGATCCTGTACTTGTTGCAGAGTGGATGTGGGGGCAGCGAAGCATGAGTCTCACTCGTCTTGACACTGTATTCAAACAGGAGAGCCTTGAACCTTGGCGTCCCTTCTGGGAAGAAAAGCGAAAGTGGATCGAGCGATCGCAAAAGCGAAGGAGTAAGAGGTACTCCGTTTCTCGGTGACGTCCGGCCAACCTCCGGTCGTTTTCTCCTAAGCCTCTGAAAAAGCTATAGGTCACCTCCAGCCGTTCGGCCGGAGTACCTCCTGATCGGCAAAGTGCGGACACGTCGTTTGAAACGATCAATGCAGATCGAAGCCGACGAACCCACGAACGCAAACCGTGTATATCGTTTGCATACATTGGAGCCGTACTATGCCGATGCATACATCAATGGCCATTCCGAGTCGTCACTTGACTACCGAGGAGCTCGCAGAAGTTGCCGGATGCAAGCCTCGCACCATTCATAAGCGCTACAGCCAAACCGGTAGTTTTCATGGAGTCAGGCCAGTGGGCAAATTGCCTTCGCGTAGGCTCCTTTGGCCCGCGGATGCGATCGATCAGATGCTCGCCGGAGGTGCCAAGTGACCCGTGTCGCTCCCGTCTGTTGTAAGCGCAATGAAGTCTCGTCTCGACTCGAGATTTCGCTTGTGCCTCGTGGCCGGGACCTCGGAGTTTGCATCCAGGTTCACCTAGCCCCGCGGAGTGAAGTCGCCTTTGTGAAAGACACGATTCCGTCACGCGATCGACTTTTGAGCATTATCTTTCACGGCTTCCTATGCCGATCGCTCCATGGGATATCGCGCTCCACTGCGGTCAAGATTATCGGTGGTGTTCTTTCAATCGGCACGTTTCTGTATATCCCAACGTTCACACTAGCGAAGGAATTCTCTGCCTCGCTGAAGCGATTATCCCGATAGGCCTCGTAATATCAAAAGGTGTGGTTTTCTGGTTATTAGTAGGATAACTAATTGATGAATAGTTAAATAACCATGCGAAAAACTAGACCCATTGACCGACGGGGTGAAAGCACACATGTGCTTGATCATCAGTGCACGCCCTATCAGTCATTGCGAAGTACGAGTGATTTTCGTATATCGACAATCGTCATCATGCAGTGACGAAACAGGAAATCAAGATGGCAGATAAAGCAAGAAAGGACGCACCCACAATCGACTTCGAGGTAATCGAAGATATCGACTCAAGATTGAACTCAGCGAGAGATAAAAACGGCAATATCTGGCTACTTGGCCAATACAATCTCACGTTGGGAATGCTCATTCGGTTCATGAACTTGGTAATCCGAGGCAACAGGCCCGCATTCAAGGAGATCAATGTGCACGGTGGAAAGCAGTACCTGCCGGCGTCTAAGCTTGGCTACTACTTCAAGGGAATCCATGGTTTCTTGGAAGTGTATTCCCGCGATCTGGTCTTCGCCCCGCACATTCAAGTGCACTTTAACGTGTATCGAAGGCACCCTATTCGGTACTGTGTGCTGGATTCACCGAACCGGATCTCGCACAGCGGCGAACCCGAAGCGAGGGTTTTTGAAGACTTCATCGCAAAGCTTCGTGAAGAAGGCGAACGGATCAACGTGAAGAAAAAGGTAGCTGATTGGCAGCGCAACTACAAGAAGAACAGTAGAAGGCTCCGCCAGTACGAAGCTTATTTATATCGCAAGTATGCGCGGCTTGTATGGATTCGGATCGATTTCCTTTACAAAAAGACGTGCGTGACTGATCAACAAATCAACGAAATCGACGCGACGTTGCAGTCGATCGCCATACGAGATCAGGCGAAGTATCTGGATGGCAAGGAGGACGTGGGAGAGCGCGAGACGATCGCGCGGGTCGACATCAAGGAGATGATGAGCGATAGGGACCATCTGTTTGAGAACATGCGCGGCAAGCCGTCGCTGTTCGAGCACTTGGCAGGTCACATATGGAGTCTTGAATGGTCGCGTATAGGTGGCTATCACATGCATTGCGCGCTCGCATTTGACGGTTCCAAGGTGCACAAACACGAGTGGCTCGCAGATCAGATCGGTGAGTATTGGGTCAACGTCATCACCAACGGACGTGGTTGGTATCACAACTGCAACCGCGGAGCATACCGCGATTACGTCCTAGGACCTGTTGAATATCACGAGACTGACAAGCGGGAACGCTTGTTGAAACGCCTCGAATATCTGGCGAAGAAGGATCAGTTCGTGTACGTGAAGCCGTCCGTGAAGTGCAAACTCTTCGGCACGGGGAGGCTCCCTAAGGTTGCTGAAGGAGGCTCGGGCCGGCCGCGCGGGAAAGGGACTGTCGCACCGAAGACACTCGCGAAGGGCTCTGAGACGGAGCCTTCTTCCGACAAAACCGACGGTGACTGGGGTCCGTATCGGAATTAGTTCCTTGATATGTGAATCAGTTCATTGGGCGTTTTGGGAAAAATCGGAGGTAAGCAGCAAGTTCGGCGGACCGTCATTGTGTCGATCTAGATGGAGGCGTGACTGCGGCGACTCGACGTTCTGCCGGAAGTCAAGGCGGACTGCTTTGTCATGCCACCGGTTGCCACGCCGGTTCGCCACTCTCTCTTTCGGGCAACAACCGAACGCAGGTTGATGCTGCGTATGCGCAGTACAGATCCAGTAAAAATGTACGAGGTTTCAAGATGAACGAAAAAAAAGACAAGTGGAATTCAGCAAGTTTGCAGGGCACGAACGACGATCATGCTCTGATTGCAAGTTTGGACGCGTTAATGCCAGGCGAGCGTCAACAGAAAATCGACAAGTTTCAACAAGCGTATCCGGCTATCGAACGCGCGCTGGATCGTAAGGTTCCGCAGAAGAAGATTGTCGACGAACTCAAGCGCAATGGACTGGATCTATCGCTCGGTGGTCTCAAGGCGATGCTTGCAGATGAACGGAAGCGGCGCAAACAGGCCGGCGACGAGGTCGTGTGCGCTCACTGCGGCCGCGCGCTGGACGGAGCGATTTCGGTGGCGAATACGTCTGGTCGAGACCGATCAGAAGGTGGAGAGCAGGATCAGTCTACTGACCGAGAAATCGAGTCGAATGGTCGAGTGTCGCTAGCATCTGCATATGGACGGCCCGGATACGGTAACACCGACTTTTAAAATGCTAATTGGTGCGTCGCGCTTCTCAGCAAGCTCAAGCTCGATGTGCCATGATCGGCGAGATACGGAAAAAGAGAAATGACTAGAGGGCGCACCGCGGCGGCGTGCCCTCTTTCACGACATCCACTAAATCTCTCACAGCGTTAGCGCTTCGGGACCGCCTTGTAAACAGCACCGCACGTCAAGCCGACATACAGGCATAACTCGCGCATTCCCATTCGCATGAGCCACACGTGACACGCCACCCAGACTGCGGGCGGCGTGACCAACGTCGGACCGCGGAATTAACGCAAGGCCTGATTAAGCAGCATCCATCATCCGGAACTCCGCATCGATCGCTTCACCGTGATCGCGCCAGCGATGGAACTGCTCGCGCTTCTCGCGTCCCGCCACGACGCTTTGCTCGACCGCCGTTACGTTGGCGCGCAAATCGACAAGTTCCGGGAAGAACTGATCCTCGAATTGCGGCCCACCGATCAAACCGAGCAATTCCGCGCGCTGCTTCTCGAAGTTCTCGACCATCTTGTCGAGTACCTGGCGGAACGCCTGTTCGCGTTTCATCTGCTCCACAGAGTCCCAGATTTCGAGCGCAAGACCGAATGCCGACAGCAGGCCGTTGAGCCCCTTCGCGAGATTGACGGCGCCCCACGGCTTGAACTTCAGCATCTTGCCGAGATCGAGACCGACGACCTTCGCGACACCGACAATGCCATCGCGCGCCGCCAGCACCGACGTGTTGTTTATCAAGCCACTCTTGACCACGTAATCGATGCCCTGCTTGCCGTACGCACGCACGCTCGCGTTGAAGTGATTCACCTCCGCGTCGAAGCCGACGGCCATCTTGCTGACCTCGAATTTCACCGAGCGCATCTGCTGATCGAACGCGTTTTGCAGACTCGTGTTGAGCACCACGCCGTCCGAACCAACGTTACGCTCGAAGAATTCCGCGAACGTGTCCATTGACTGCCCTCGCGCCTGCAGAATCAGATCGGTGAAGAAGTCTGTCACAAAGCTGCGCAGACCGATGCGTACATCGGTGATGCGCGCATCGGATGAAATCAGTTGCTTGCGCAACTGGTTGCTCATCGTTTCGAGGCGGTTCACTTCCTGCGCGATGCGGTCGTCGTTATGGACGGCGATCGGCAATTGCTTACCAAGCACGTCGCGCACGATGCTGCGCCGCGTCTCGTCGACGACAGCCGCGATGCCTCCCGCCGCCGAAACTTTTTCCGACGTCGCGCGCTGAAGCAGACCGATGCGCGAGAGCGCGCGAAAACGCTCGAGGTCCGCGAGCCAATATTCCGTGCCCATCTCGAACGGATTGGCGGCAACGGCCACCACGGCGAGCTCGGCGGTTTCCGCGTCGGTCAGCGCGATCAGATCGCGCAGGCGGCCCGCCACGTTGTCCTTCTTGATCGCAAAGAGTTTCGCGTACTCGTGCTCGTCCTCGACATCCGCAACCGCGTCGAAGCGGCTCAGCACGAACACCGTGCGCGGCAGCAAGTTCAGCGAGCGGAACAGCCAGGTGAGATCGTCTCGATGGCTCTCCTTGATCGGGTTCGTCGGGTCCATCACGTAAACCACGAGATGCGCCTCGCTCACGTACTTGCGCGTTAGTTCCTTGTACTTTTCGAGCGTGTTGGTTTGTGTGTCGAACTGCTCCTTGAAGCCGAACAGACCCGGCGTGTCGATCAGCAGGCAATCGGGGCTCGCCTCATAGACCGCAACTGCATTCGACGATTCCTCATGGCTGATTTTCATTGTCGACTTGTCGAGCCGTTCGAGCCACGCGGCCGCGATCGCCGTTTTGCCTTCGGAAAAACCGCCGATCAGCACGACGCGCAGCTTGTCCTCCTCCATGCTGCGGATCGCATTGTCGAGCTTCGTCTTGACGTTCGTGTCGGTGTCGATACCGAACGCTTCGCCTTGCGCGAGGAACGATCGCAGATCGCTGAGCACCTTCAACGTTTCCGCCTGCCGTTCCTTGAAAGACTTGAGTGTCTGTTCCATTACACTGCCTCTGTTTCGGAAATCGTTGTAGAAAATTGCGCGAGATTCGCGCTAACGCGGATCAGTGTTGAATTGATTTGCGCCACCTGATTGACCGATCGCTCGACTTCGGCAGCAATCTCGTCGATGCGCGTCTTAACGCTCTCCATCGCCTTGTCGCAACTGCTCTTCATCGCGTCTTCCATGCGGCCGACGACGCGCCCGATGTTCTCGTTCGCGGCCTTGCGCTGCTGCGATTTTTTGTAATCACTGTCGAAGAAGCCCCAGACTGCTTTCGCGATACTCACGACAAGCGTCACTCCGCCGATGGCAAGCGTCACCCAGCCGGCGGGATTCCAGATCATCATTAGCCCCCCTGCGAGCGCCGCAATTAGCGAGATGTAATTTACGCCACGATCGAACTTCATGTTCAATTCGAAGCTACCGAGTGTCGGCGTGTCGATTGATCGATACGCATCCTGTAGTTCCTCGATGCGCCGCTGGAAGCGTTCAAGCGTATCGCTCACGTCCCGCTGGAAACGCGCGAGTTCCCTCTCCATAAGCGTCGGGAGGGCCGATTCAAGCTTCGCCTGCTCGCGCTTCATCGCCGCGCGCAGTGCGTCCTTCACGTCGTCGTTATCGATGCCGTCCTTGATTCGCTCGTAGATCTGCTCGCGGACGCGCGTTTCGAACGTGCGGATCGCGGCGTCCGCATGCGTTTGCAACGCGGGGCCGAGCGCATTCACCGCGAGTTCCAACTGCTCGCTGACGTGGGCCCAGTCGCGCTGCACGTCCGCAGCGAGCGGCGCGACCTTGTCGCGCTGGATCAGCGCAATCGTACCGGCCGCCGTCTGCACGGCGCTGCGCACTTTGTGAACGTTCGAGGCACGGATACGCGCGTCGCTGTCGGTTACCATGCTGCGGCTCAACCAGTCGAGAAACGACTGGAAACCCGACCTAGCGAGCACGTCCGCGGGGCTCCCCTTCGCGAGGAATTTCTCGCGGCTGCGCGCGGCGTCCGAGCCCGGCACGAGACAATCGCCCGCCGCGAGAAACGCGGGCTGCGCGCTCAACGCGATGTAACGCTGATAGTTGTTGCCCAGATGCTCGCGCATCGTTTCGTCCAGCACGGCGAGGCTCGCGCGTTCGCCCTGGTTCAGCAAATCGCCCTTTTCGAGTTGGATCGGATTCGTGACGCGCTTGTTGAAAATCGACCAGACTTCGGTTTGATCGCCGAGATGCTCGCGAATCTTTTCGAGCGTGCCTTGCCCGTCCTTGTCGCCGGTCTGCGGTGCCGAAGGCTTGCCGGTTACATAGAACACCGCGTGTGCGGCCTTCACCGCGCCAAGAATGCTGTCAATGACGCGTGCTTCCTTGCCCTCGATGCCGGGCACGTCGAGCAGTTCGAAGCGCTGACCGTTCGCATCGAATTCGTAGCCGTGTGCGTCGAGCGTGTAGTCGGAGCGGCCCGTGCCGATAATCTGGCCGTCCGCGAACGGCACGAGGCTGTCGAGCATCGCATGCGCTTTCGCCTGCTGGGCTTCGAGCGACTGAAGCGCCGTTTGCGCGCTGTCGAGCTGCGCATCGAGCCGCGCGCGCTCCACCTCGTGCGCAGCCACAAGTTCCCGCTGCCGCTGCCCTGTACGCGCGAATTCGAGTTGCTCCGGTAGCTTGCTGAACAGCCACACGAGCTTTTGCCACAACGATGCGGCCCGCTTCTTCGCCTCAATCGCGAGATGCAGCCCATTCAGTTCCTGTTGGAGCGCATCGCGATCGGCGTCGAGTTGCGCTTTACGTTCGGCGACTTGCTCGCGCTGCGCGTCGAGCGTCGCTCGGCTCACTTCGATTGACTCGGCACGCGCCGCCAACGATGCTTCGCTGATGCCGAACTCGGCCTCTTTCGCGCGAAACGCGGAGCGCGCCTCCGTCTTCGTTCGCTCTTGCAGCAGGATACGCAGCGTTTCGATGATCGTCGACTTGCCCGCGTTCGTTTCGCCATAAAACGCGATCGTAAACGTGTCCCAGCGCGCGTGCCGTTGCAAGGCCTCTATTCGCTTCGCAAGATCGTCATGAATCGGAGCGAGGAGATCGACGACCTGCTTCATCGTGCTCGCAACGCGCGGGTCCGTTGCATCGAATTTGAGCTGCCTGAGCAAATCGTCGATCTCGTTCAATACGGCTCGGTGTAGGCCATTCGATGATGTATCGTCGGTTTGTTGCATGCTGGACCGATATTGTAGGTATGGTTGGAGAAATAAAACGAAACAACAAGTGCGCGTAACCGTGTTGCAGTCGCGACACTCGGGACATGTCAGGGAAGTGACTATCCTTCTTGCATCAATTCACACTTGTTGTCGATTTCGTTATTTTTCTTTCTTATGGACGACGCTTAGTTGTCCCTTGATCTGGTTCTTTCCCAACTCATAGTCTGGGTTCCATGTTGCCAGATTGTGGGCTGCGATCGCTGCGGCCGTTGCTACGCCAGCAATTGCAGTGATTCCACCGAGCACAGAACCAGCCATTGCCGCCGACCTGTACTCGGTGTAAACGCGGCAGCTCAGACCAGCCTTCTCGATCCGTCCTTCGACTTTTTCGACCACCGATCCCATGTGCTGGATGTTGACGATCTCAAACGATGTTTTTGACTCTATCAAACTGTCCAGCTTGGCGTTTGTCAGTTCGTCCGTCGTATACAGCGCCAACTCAATAGACATGGAAAGCCTCACCTGAAATTATTAAGAATTAACCAAGCAGACGCGATGGGTGCTCACCGGATAGATCACGTCTTAAGTCACTCGCGGCGGTTTGGCAAATCATCCACGTGAGCGTTGTACTTCAATCACACACGCTGCCAAACCTGCTTAAATCGGCCGGAAACCCGTTCAATCAGATTCGGCTGGGATAGAGCCAACGTATGTGCACCACATCGCGGGCAACGCGAGCGGCTATCCATGTTCGGTATCAGGACATCGCTAAGCGGAGCAAACGTATGTTTCCAACCGCACTGACTACATTTCAACGTAAAGGGCGCGGGGCGTACTGGCATATCGCTTCTGGTAGCTTGTTCGTTATATGTCGCGGACTACTTCGTTCGAGCGTCGATTACGCGTGAAACGAGTCATCCGCGTTGAGCATCGGTCTTTACCGAATCGACGTATGCTCCAACTGCCGCAGTACCCACCACAGCAACGACAAACACGATCGCAAACGCGGCCAGATGTTGCAGGGGTGAGGAGTAGTTGCAATTCGTGAACATGTTTTCTCCTGTCAGAGGTGTAATAGGACGGCATCAACATGCCGCCCTATCAGGTTAGCCCCACTTTCAGACAAATCATGTCCGAACGCCCTCAGCAGGAACGGAGCCAATAGCGCAACCGCATTGCTGCACATACTCCATCATTAGCTCGTGAATCGGCGCAGCGCGTCTCACGATCTCACTCGCCTTCGTAAATCCCAGCCAAAGCCTTGGCTTCCGCTGCCAACTCCGAGCGCAGGCCTTCCGGCGCCAACACTTCGACGTTCGGCCCAAACGCTCGCAGCCACCACCGTAACCGCTGGCTCAACAGCACCGTACCACGCACCTTGAGCGTGTCGCCGCTCTGGCTGACCTGTTGATCTAAGGACAGCGGCGCTTCCAGCAGGTGATTGCCTGCGCCGTTCCTGAACCTCAGCATCAGGCGGACCTCGCCTTCGACCATAAAGTCGAACTGACGCTGCTCCCGCACATACTCCGAAAGCCTGAACCCCCGTGGATAGGCAAATAACTCGGGCAACATGGTCGCCCGTACGAGACGATCCAGCCGATACATCGCCGGACTGGGATGACGCGGCATCGCCGCCACGAGATAAATCAGCCCGCCCACTTCGACCAACCCGAGCGGGTGTACGATCTTTGCATCAGTGTTATCGACCTTCGTACGTGGCTGGTAAACGATTTCAAGTTGCTGCTCGTAAAAGAGCGCCTGCGAAACTTCAGCGAAGACGTCGGAATCGACCTCAGGGTATTGCAGCGTGAAGCTGCCTGCCTCGACTTCGATCTTGTCGATCCATTTGCGGTAGCGTCGCTCGTGCTCACTGTTGACAGCTGCCAGTCGCTTGCCTGCTACATCGAACAGCGGTGCCAGCGTTTCGGCCACTAGCGTCGGAATTCGCCAAGTCGCAAAACGGCGCAGCGTCTGGAGGGCCAGCGCCTCATCGTGCGTCATCACGCCGGCTGCGTTCGCGGCTAGGCCGCTCGCGCCCGCAACCTTGCGCCAATACTTTGCCCGCCCACGCTGCTCCATTACGACAAGCCCATTTTCGAGCATATCTTCCAGCCGGCGCTGCACCGTCTTCACGACCGGCGGATCAACCAGCATGACGCTGAGCTTGCGATGCACCGCCGGAGTGGAAAGCGGTTCTTCGTCTCTGCCAGCATCCGGCAGAACCTGCATGATTTCTCGATCCAGCATATCGGAAATGGAATCGCGGAAAATGACTCAAGAGCTTACCGTTTATGTAACGACCGATTTTCCTGGCTCTTGAGTGCTACGTGTGAAATATTTGTTTGAGGAAGTCGTTTAATCGTCTGCCTAGATATTGCGGGCATCAGCGGAGAGAATTTGTCTCACGTGATCCATAGGCGGTGCCTCGCGTGTGGTCGCACGACACTCGTGGCGTACGCTCAGCGAGCTGGGTGAAGCTGGCAGAACTGCGCTCCGGGGTCGCGCAGCGCTCAAGGAGAAGGACCGTGAGAAACGCGATGGCAACGCGGCTCAGCTCAGTTAGTTTGTCGTACCTAGTCCGTCTCCTGCCGATGGATTCTGGTTGGCCCGTTGCAGAAGCAGAACTGTCTTCCATCGGTCGGTGCCACGGTCCGATCGAAAGGCGCATTATGTTCGGACACGGTCTGATGCCAAACTTGCACGCGGGACTTATAGCGGGTGATCGCGGTGTGCGACAGCAGACGTTCAACCCTCGACATGAGCGGCCTGTCGGAGCAGGTTCGCTCAATGGACGAATTTTGCCTCACGCGGCGGCCCGAACATGCTTACGTTTATTTTGCCTCACGCGGCGGCTCGAACACGCTTACGTTTCCTTCGCGTGAGTCAGCGCAAAAAAAACCGACCCAAGTGGCCGGTTAAATTTTAACCATTTCGAGAGCTTTGCCAGTATTTGATAAGGTATCGCCATGCATTGGGACGTCGCCAATGTCAAAAAAAGGGCGAAGCTTCTAGGAAGTTAGTCTGGCAATATGCCCTGCTGGCACGATGCTTCCCATTGCCCGACTTCTTCCTGCGGGCTGACGGTATGGACGTCCAGCGCCATGCTGGCCCGTTGCCATTTTTTCATGCAGTCCGCATGGGCCATCCCGGCTGCTGCTTCTGACGCCGCCTGCTGCTCCGCCGCTGTCGGCACCAGCGCGCCGTCCTGATAGGTATCATCGGTTACGAGATTGCCGTCGGCATCCCATTTCCTGTAAGTCCCGTTCATCCGGTCGTTTTGCCATTCGATGTGGGATGTGGGCTTTCCGGTTGCGTTGTCAAAGGCGTCTTCGGCACCGTTTTTCTGCCCGTGTGCGTAGCGAAGTTTGTGAAAGACGATGCCGTCAGGTGTCGATTCCACGTAATCGCCGTCGAGCTTGCCTTCGTCATCGAAGTGACTCTGGAAGGTCATCTTGCCGGTTCCGGCATCGAAGCGTGACTGATCGCCGACCGATATCCCGCGTTGCCAGTGCAGGTCGTACACGAGGTTTGTGGTGACGATGTTGTAGATCTTCTGCTCCCCGTCTGCGCGGCCCTTCTCGAAGGAGACCTCCGATATCACATTGTTGTCGCTGGTCGGCGCGTAGACCTTGACGTCGCCGTCAAGCGCGCCGCCTGTGAACGCCATTTCGTAACGGGTGAGACCGGAACCGGACTCCTTGCACGTAGCCTTGCCGTCAAGGTAGCCCTCTTTGACATCGACGTCGCAGAATACCGTCGACGCACCTCCATGAAAGTTCTGGTTGCCCAGCCCGACGAACTGCATGATCTGCACAAGTCCGCTCTGGGAGTTTCTGAGTTGCTGATCCGGCAGACTGGTCAGATGACCGCTGAAAGGGTGGTTGTCTTCCCCAGCAAAAATCTTCCCGTTCGATATTTGTGCGTTGCGGTAGTCCAGCGTCTTGCTACCGCACGCCGCAAGTCCGAATATCGTGATGCTGGCCACGCTGACCGATAGAAATATGTGCCTTAAAGCTTTCATGGTTCTGGTTGAGTTGAATTTGCGCCCGCCACGAGGGCGAACAAAAAAAGATACCGGGCGTTTCGGTCGTCGATGACCCTGAAAAAAGCGGCCGTAGGTCAGCACCACGCGTCGTCCCACAAGCCGGGTGCCCAGTCGGCAGAGGCGGCTCATGGAGTCTCGGGGCGGACGGGGCGCGTCTTTAAAGAGAACCGCGCCCCGCGCCCCGCGTCCTGGCTACCGCTCAGGAACCGACCGAACTCCAGTAAGCAGTGGCTGCTGCATTCACCGCGTCGAGCAACGGTTGCGGCAACGCTGAGCCGAACTGGACCGACCTGTCCGTATAGGTCGCCGGGAACAGCCAGCCCACCATCAGATTGTTGTTCACCAACACCACTACGGTTGACGCGCCATTGAGCACCGGTACCGTCTGCGGATCGACCTGCGCCTGTTGCTGCGACGCAGCCGCAGCGCGCAGTACGGCCATTTCGGCCGCATTGAACGTGACAACGATCACGTTGCTGTTGCGGCTATACGTCGTCCATGAACCGATGTTCGGATTCACGACCGTCACCGGCGTGCCGGGCGCGTTCGGCTGAACCTGCTGCACAGTGCCGTTGGCCAGTAGCTGGAAATACGATCCGCCGCCCGGCGCGAGCATGGTCAGACCCACCGCCTGCTGAACGGAGTTGTAGCTGGCCGCCGTCGGTGTCGAAACCTCGACGACCTGTGCGCCGTCCATGACAGCCGGCGCTCCTCCGCACGTCACGCCGCTGGTCACTGCCGGCGCGTCGCATATGGGTTGCCACACCGGAACGATCACCCGATCTGCTGCGTACGAGAGCAGCCCGGCGTACGCTTTCGTGCCCGCCGCAAACTTGGTGGACGTCATCGCCGATGAAGTCCAGAGCGGGAAAAGCGATTCGCCATTGGGCGAAACGGCCGTCGACATCGGCAGACCGCTCAGGTCCACGGCGCGATACTCATACGTGAACGCGATGCCGGTACTTGGATCGGTGCCGGTGAGCGTAGGGCCGACGCCGGAGAGCAGCAGCGTGTTGTATTGCGAGAGCGGCACGTACGGCGAGAAGCCCGACGCGTCCGCCTTCAGTTCGTAGGCGCCGATCATCTGGTTGTATTTTCTGATGTCCGGCGTGGACCACGCGTTGTTGACGAACTCCTGCTGGGTGCTGGAAAGCACGCTACCCGCGAGTTGATAGATTGTCTGAACGGGAGCCTGCTGGTTCGTGCCATTCTTCGGCCCGGTTACCCAGTCGTACAGATAGCCGTCGAGCGTAGACGTCGGACTGGCCAGCACCTGCGTTGCATCTGCGGGCAGATAAACGGGCTGACCAGCCTGTGCCGTCACCTGGGCCTGCGTGGGCGTCGTGGTGTTGTTGACCACCATCGCCTGAAGCAGCGAGCGCACAGTGCTCGCCGATGTCGTGCCGTTCGACCCGAACGAGGTGACCGTATTCACGACGTTTGTCGCAAAGGTGGACGCGGTCGTGTCATTCGCCGCGACGTAATCGGTCGCCAGATTCACCGGCTCGCCCAGCAGGTTCGACACCGCAGCCGTTGCTGACGACTGGCTCATGCCGGACTGCATCATTGCGACCACCATCGTCGAGATCGGCGTAACGGGCGCCTGGCCGGTCTGGTCAGTCACGATGCCCGAAAGCGTGAACGACGTCGGAAATGTGTAGCCGGGGCGCGAGAGATCCTTTGTCGTCGGGGAAACGACCACCAGTAACTGTCTGCCAACGACGTTGCCGTTCGGCGTGAGCGAGTAGTTGCCGTTCGCATCGGTGGTGGCCGAAGGCTGCGTCGTATCGCACGCCCCCTGACCGTTGTCGAAACAGACGGTCGCACCGGACAGATAGCCGTCGATAGCCTTGCCGGTGAGTTGCGCCTTGCTGTTTCCTGCGGGCGAAGCCGGGGCGCCTGCGTTTCCGTCACTTCTGCCGCCACCACATGCGGCAAGCGTTACTGCGAGCGACGCGCAAAGCGTCAGCTTCATCAATCCTGCGCTCTCGAAAGTCTTCAATTTCTTGTCCTCTTAGGTTTGTCAGCGACTAAATGGAGCGACTACCGGGCTATCGAACTGCTCCGTCGACCGGATTGCGCGAATGTTTCGTTCCATGCCGGACATGCCAACCATACGTGCCCGGGCGTCCCGCCTGCTAACCGATTAAGCAGACTGGGAGGCGCCGTACAGAAGGGATAACGGCAAACATCCTAAAAGGTTGAATATCAGCCTGAAAAACCCTTCATGTCAGTGGGGTGATCGCCAACCATTCGGGTGGAAAGGGAGGGCGAATGCCGGAAACTGACATGGATCGACTGGCTGGGATGGTGGGACGGGCGATAGCGAGAAACCGCGTCGCTGCGGGCCTGACCCAAGAGCAGGTCGCAGAACAGCTGGGAATCGGAAATGAAGCGGTATCGCGGATCGAGCGTGGACTGGTCATGCCAAATGTGGCGCGGCTCGTGGAACTGGCCGACGCCTTTGATTGCGATATTGCAGACCTGCTGACCGAGGTCAGCAGTCGCCCGAGCGATCAGGCGAAACATCTGACCCGCCTGCTTGCCGGAGTGGGTCCGAAGGACCGGGAGATGATCGTGGGAATCGTGGAACAGTTGACGGCGAGATTCGCCCGGCGCTGAAAGAAATATCCGGCGCCGGATTCTGTCGCGTTACGCTATCCACCGTCGGCAAGCAATATCGTGGTGGTGGAGCGGTCGGCCTTGGTGACGACCTGGATGACTGTGCCGGACAGCAGCGCGTAGCGCGACTGAATGCGCAGGTCGAGGAGCACGGCGAGTTCATTCTGCAGGCGGTCGCGCTCGCCCAGATCGCCCCAGTCGCCGTGAAGGTGACGTGCAAGCAGAAGAATGTCGTGCACCTTGGCTACTTCGAGTGCGGCGGCGGCGGCCGGGGTGACGGTGGTGCGGCCCGCCTTGAAGCGGATCTCGTCGTAAATGTTTGTGGATTGCATAGCGGCTCCAGCATTATTTATCCTGCCGTCGGGACATGGCCGGTGGCAGATAGTGGACAAAGTGGTTGGGGAATGCGGATGGACGACAGACGAAAATCGCGGATGACTGCAAAGCAGACACCGGTTCTCAGTAGTCGCCGGGCAGCAGGACGGTCGTCATCGAACGGTCCCATTCAGTGATGATCCAGACCTTTCCGTTTTCGGGGAGCACGTAGCAGGACAACACGCGTAGACCGGTTTCAAATGCGAGATCGTTCTGCGCGCGGTCTTCGGCGCTCAGGTCGCCCCAGTCGCCGCACAGGTGGCGGCTCAACAGATCACCGACTGATACGTTGACGGCCTGCAGCGCCTCGAGCGCGGCGGGCGTGGCGAACAGGCGCCCGCATTTGAGCCGTGGTTTCGTGAGTCTTGAAACTAGCTGATTCATGACAGTGTTTCTCTAGGCAATGGACGAACGAACGCCTCCGAAGAAAAATCGGATGCAAGGGATATGAAGGGAATCCGGACGGTTGTCCGGACTAGGGCGTAGAAGCCTGTTCGGCGAGCTGCCGGCGTAATGTGGTGGCTTTGGCCTGCGAGCAGCCGAGGTGGCGCCGGATATCGGATACGGTAGCGCGGACGGTTCCGGCAGCAACCTCGCGAGCCAGTGTCATGACTTCTGTTTCTGCCAGTGTGACTGGCATATCAACGACGCCGCGACCGGGCGTGACGGGGTCGTGACCCGGACTGGTTGCGTCGATGACGGAGGGCGTGACGACCACGGATTGCGGTGGCCTGAGTGTGAGACTCCAGAGCAGACAGGCGACACCTTCGA
Source organism: Paraburkholderia fungorum (assembly GCF_046027215.1). Taxonomy (GTDB): domain Bacteria; phylum Pseudomonadota; class Gammaproteobacteria; order Burkholderiales; family Burkholderiaceae; genus Paraburkholderia; species Paraburkholderia fungorum_D. The sequence continues at coordinate 171,071 of NZ_JAQQEN010000001.1, forward strand.
GTACTACGGCCAAGGCGAGGCCTGACAGCACGTCGACGCCACTCACGGTCGTACCGAGTATCACCGCCAGCTTTGCCGTGACTGGATCGGCAGTCAGTGCGTCGCGCTGCTCGATCCTGCGGTCGTCCGCCGTTTGTTGTCGCCGGACATCATCGGCTTCGGCGTTCAGCGCATCCAGTCGTGCCGCTAACTCCACACGCCGGACCTTGAGCATGGGACAGTCACGTTCACAACGCTGTGAGTCAGCGATCGCCAGTTGCCGGACCACGCTCGCCCGATCGTTCATGATCGCCGTCAGGCTGCGCCCGGCTGGTACGGCATAGGAGACCGCCGGGACCAACGACGACGCGCGACGCTCCCCGGCATGCTGCTGCGCGAGTACGAAGAAGGTCGCGTGACCGAAGCAGGCGGTCGCCATACACGCGACCCAGAGCAGACCGCCGACGCCGCGCACCGACCAGGGCGAGGAGCGGCACAGCGCGGGAAGCAGGTGAGCACCTATAACCAGCACGACGCCGATCGCCACCCAGACAAGCCGCTCCGGCAGTTCGCCGCCGCGCTGCCAGCCGGCCAGCAGAGACATGCAGATCGCCGTCGCGGTTGCAGCGACTGCCAGCGCGAAGGTCATCCACGGCACGTCGCGATGCGAGCGTCTGACCGCCCCACCAGACTCGTGGCTCATGCCCCCGCTCCTCCCAGCAGCGCCGCGCGTCGGTCGAGCTTGTCACGCAGCGTGGGTTTCCCCTGTTTTCCGCTTGTATCCGATGCATCATCGGCGACCCGCGTCGCGGTTCCGTCGCCAGAACTGCCTGTGCCTGTCCCGTCGCGGGATTCGGCGCCGGGATAGAACTCTTCCGCCACAGCGGCGCTTTCCTCGGCACTGTCTTCGAATGCGCCATTGGCGAAGCCCGCACGCGCTGCCACATCGAGCGCAGCCTGGTCGAAGCCGGCCGTGCGGCGGCGCGCATCAAGCTCTCGCGCCTCCCCGATGGCTTCTTCCAGATTACTGCCAGTTCTCACACCCAGATCGACGTAGTAGATCGCCGAACGGAAACTTTGTGTGGTCGACTTCCCGCGAAGCTTCAGTTCGAGCGGCAGGCAGGCGAGCAATCCACCCGACACGGCATTGAAATACTGCAACCGCGCGGAGAGCGTGCGGATCGAATTGTAGGAGGTGGTGCGGAAGATGAACGAACCCAGTTCATCTTCATCACCGATGGCGACATTGAGTCTTCCATAAGGCTTGCAGCCGCCCGCTTCCCCGAACTCGCAGCCATCAGGCGTGGGACAGCCCATGGACGCAATGCCACCGTCCGTGACGCGTCGGCAGGTTTCGCCGTCGCCGACACAAACCGGGCGACCGGTCCTGCGATCGAACAGGCTGTATTCGGCACGCAGGTTCAGGTCCGGATCGTTGAACAGCAGCCTGACGGGGATCGAGCGCAGCTTGCCCGTGGTAGCTTTGCGGAGTGTTTCGTTGAGGGGATGCAGCAGCCAGCCGCTCGCGTGCTGCATTTGGCTGGTGATGGTGAACTGGTCGTCCTTTTCCGGCAGGCGCTTGCCGTTCTTTTCGACGACGCGGCCGATGGTGATGCGACCGATAGCAGGCGGTGTGATCGCCAGACCCTTGAGCATGGTGGCTCTCCTGAATTGAAGATGTTTACGGCGAAGGGAAAATTTAGACGGAAACCAGGAAGCGGCGTGAGCCCGGTTTCGTGATGGCATATTGCGATTCGAACTCGGGGTGATCGGCGAGCAGCCGCTTCAGATCCACTCCGCTTGAATCCCTGCTGCGTTTGAAAGACACTTCACCGGTTTCGAACAGCGCCCGGGATGCGTCGCCCATCGCTTGCTGGATGGTCTGTTTGAACTTCGCTTCCTGTCGGGCGCGTGCTTCAATTTCTGCACGCACTGCGACTAGATCAGCGAATGTTGCGGAGAGCCGCCGATCGTCTGTGAAATCCACCGAACCTGCGCAGCCCGGATACAGACAGCGCAGGGCGCGGTCGGCCGACTCGGAACCGTCTGCCGGTGGTGGTGTGTCGCTGGTGACGTACTGCCAGAACGCCGCCTCAAGCGGGATGAGCCGGGCGATGAGTTCGTCGTCACGTTCTATACGGTGCACCGCCAGTTGCTGACCACAAAGCAGCACAGCGACGTCGGCGGCGCGCTTACCGGTAACAGCCAACTGGTGCTGGACCTGCAACTGCGCGTATTCCGGTACACCGTCGCGCCACAGCCGCGCACCGAACTCGCCGGCCGTCTTGCATTCCAGAATCTGCAGCCCCGGTACGCCCACAATCTCCCGGTCGAGGTTGGCGAGCATGTACGGAATCGTTGGATGCTGAAGGACCGCGTTGACCTTACGCACGCGATTGCCGGTCTGCTGCGTATAGGCTGCAGCGACGATGGGTTCGAGTAGCGTTCCCCAGTAGACCGGCTCAGTGGTGTCGTGCGGATCGGGTTGGGCGAGATTCGCGTCGCGCCCCGTCTTTTCGAGCCACAGTTCGAGCGCGCTCTTGTATGGATTGAGACCCACCGCTGCTGCGGCGTCGGAGCCGCCGATGCCGGTCTTGCGGACCTCCAGCCAGTCGGTTCGACTCAGGCTGCGCGTTTCGACCAGACGTAATGCGGAACCTTTCCTGATGGTTTTTTCTTCCTGGATGAGTTGCGACATGGCCTTCTCCCAGACGGATAAATAAAAAAGCGCCCGGTGAGCCGAAGCTCAACTGGGCGCCTTATGACGGAAACAGACGATAGATGGCGAGTAACGATGAAGCCACCAATAGCGATGATTCAGACGACGAGCTTCAGTGCTTCGTCCCAAGCCTTCTGTTTGAGCGTTGCTCCGTGGCCAAACCACGCCGCGTCGCGCCGGTGGTCTTCGCTGCGCGCACGGCGCTGGTGGTCGACAAACTCGGTGACGCTATTGAGCAGCCCCCACGCGGTTCCAGACGCAGATGCGAGGGTCGCGCCCTTGCCTCGACCGGCGAACAGGTCGTGCACAGCACGGATCGCGCTATCGTTGGTAGTCGCGTTCGGCTTGTCCGCAGCCCCCGATGCGCTACCGGTCTGATAGGTCAGCACGCGGCGGAAATAGGCTTCAGCGGATTCGGCCGTCACCTTGCGTTCCGACAACGCTTTCATGCGCACCATGAACCCGTCCCACGACGAAACGGCGATGCCGAGTTGACGCTTCACGGCCGGTGCATCGAACTGGCTACGATGAGGTACCTTGATCGTTCCGGTGCTGTCGCCGAGCGCTATGGCGAGCGTGTTGTTACAGACGACACGAACAGAGGTGAACTGTGCCGTTGTCGCGAGTGTGCCGTCACACGCGGTCGCAAGTAGCAAATAGCCGTTGACCTTGTCTCTGCCCTTGAGCGTCGCGCTCTGACCGGTCTTCGCGAGTGCCCAAAGCTTCTTCCCGTCCTTCAGGACGCCGGCCGTTTCGAGCTCGAAGCCGCCGACCTCGGTCAGGTCGCGATAGAACTCCAGGATCTCCGAGGGCTGTACGACCTGGTAGCGGCTTGACACGACGGACAGCGGTGCCCTGGTGTCCGAGCGATACAGCACCTTCTGTTCCGGAAACGCATGGATGGAACCGAGACCAGCGTTGCCAGCTACGAAACGAACCTCAGATTCTTCAATCTTCCAGTTCATACCCGCCTGTTGCGCCCAGACTTCGAGCGGCTGGTTGTGGGCAAGCTGATTGCCCAGGCCGTGCCATGGGATATCGTTGACGTAGGCCATGGTTTGCACGAGATGCATGGATAACTCCTTGAAAAAATTGAGCGCATATAGCCCGGTCAGAGCCGGGCGTTTTTTTCGGAAATGGGAATAGACGGGACGGCCAAAAAAGTCTCGCGACTTAGAACCGACCAATTAGCGAGGAACTTCAAGTCAGACGCTTGCTGAATGAATGGCTACACTTGAAGCAGCGATAGTTATCGAAGATATTTCCATCGAGTACCTGACCGACTACAGCGCCGGTGCAAACCCTGCGGCACCCCCAAGCACTCCGCCGATCATCGTGCTGCCCGCAGTAAGACCAACGGCGATTCCGACGAGGCCACAGATAAGCCCGACCGTCGCGCCTATTTCTGCGCCCGACCATGCGGCCGTTGCACTGCCGGGTGATGCCAGCGACGGCACCGATTGCGCCACCGGTTTTTCGTCCGTAGTCGCGAGTTTCTATACAAGCGGACCTGCACCGGCGACATTCGACGAGGCTGGTTTCGGCGGTGAGATAGTCAGAGGCCATCAGATTTCCTTGGAATTAAAGACTTTCTTGAATCGATAGAATTGAGAGAAGACTATTACTTCGTCTCATTTAAGTTATATATGTCTCAAACTGTCTGGAATCGGTCTTTTTCCGCGAAGATGTCTCTGACGAACGTAAGTAGATAGGCCATAGTGGCTTAGCGATCCGCAAGGCGATTCAGCAGTGTCTTCAAGTTACTCGGGCCTATACGGAGCAGGCCTTGAGCCCATCCCGAAGTGCGCGAATACGCGCCTTTGTTTGTTTCTGCATGCTCGGCGCGGAGGGCAGTTGTCGCCGCAGACGTAGATCGATACGGCGGGTGCGGCGGCGGGCAATCCGCTGCATCAACGACCCTTCGCGCGCCGCTCGTCCTTACTTGCCGCCGCCACATCTACTATGTGTCGATTCTGCGGCGAACAGAGTTAGCGCGAGCCAGTTGGTTCGTGATGGCTGCAATCAGCTTTTTATTAGCGCCGCACTAGGCGCCCTGCGTTTGTGCGGACCGGTCAAATATTTCCGGGCTCCCTCTGCAACCGCTGACGACGTAGAGCTGCTCCGCGTAGAAGTCGACGGTATGCTCACGTCGCCAGCTCAAGGAAAGTCGAAAGCTTCGGGGACAAGACAGACGGTTGGCGGATCTCGCACTCCCACACTACAAGTACCGACCAACCAGCGGCCTCAAGCTGGCTGAGAACTAACTGGTCCCGCAACCGGTTACGCTGAATCTTCAGTGCCCAATACGAAATGTTTGACTTCGGAGCGCGAGCGCCTCGCTTGCATTCGTGGCCGTGCCAAAAGCAACCGTGCATGAAAATAGCCTTCCGCCGGCCGACGTACGCGACATCGGGCCGTCCCGGAATGTCCATCCGGTGTAGCCGATAGCCGCCATGCCCGAGCTGTCGCAGCAGTTTCCGCAACTCGAGCTCGGGCCGGGTATCTTTGGATTTGATCAACCGCATGTTCTCGCTGCGAGTGATCGCCATAGCTAAGCCTCCTTGACCGTGCGCGACGGTTTCAATCTGAGCGGCATCTTCTGATTGGACGGTCGCCGCCTCATCTCTGTAGAATTCGACACACATAAAGGGTACGTGTTTTGCAGGCTTTCCCGTTCAGTTTTCGTCCCGGAAGATGACGGTACCCGATAATTTAGGAAGGACTATGAGCGCAGGCGATACATTTGGCGTAATTCGGCTCGGAAGAGACAGCGTAGACGCCATCGTAAAAATCGATGAGTTCAAGACACTGAAGTCCGTAGACTTTGAGATCAATCTGCAATGCTCGCAGGTCCCTAGCGACCTTGGTCCCGGCAGCATTGTGTTTATCTGGCTCGGGTCTGATAACAGCAAAGGCTTGGATACACCTTGGGAAAAAGGACTTCGGGCGATCGGAACACTCGTCCGGAAAGAAGGGGGGCCGACGTATCGCGATCAGTGGGCGTTAACGTTTAAAGTGCGTATTGTGCTACCCCGATCCTTATCCCATCGCGACTACTTAGGCTTTGGCTCAACCTACGCCGCGTTTTCCGATATTCCAATCATTGGATTAAACACGTTCAGTAACCAACTGGCGCAACTCATTAATCCGGGCGACCGCAGAGACGTACGAGCGCTGCTCTTCACAATTGGGGCTCTAATACCAAGCTTTCAAAACTGCGTGGCTTCGGTCTATCCAAGTTTGACGGTATTGTTGGACTACTCCCCAGACGTGACCGAGCAAATCCCCGGCTCAGCGCCGGCAGCGAGCGCAGAGGCAGATAGCGAAATAAACGAGCTTGAGTATCCAGAGGGCCTCCAACCGACAACGTCGGACTACGACCCATACCCAATTGATTCAGTTTTCGTTAGGGCGGAGCCGCGGACTGTGTTCGAAGTACTGCGCAGAATTAATGGGAAGACTTATATTTTAAATCCGTCTTTTCAGCGGGATTTCGTATGGGATGAAAACAAGCAAAGTAAATTTATCGAGTCGGCAATGATGCGGATTCCACTGCCGCCATTTTACCTATCGGAAAGACTTGACGGAAAGGTAGTAGTGGTGGATGGGTTGCAACGGTTGACAACATTTCAGCGTTTCGTAGATGGACGTTTCAAACTCCAAGGATTGACGGGATTTGGACACAAATACAACGGTACCGCGTTTTACGAGCTGCCGGAGACCCTCAAAGCTCGTATTGAAGACGCGCCGCTCACGCTGTATCTGATCGACGCGCGAGTTACTGAACGTGCGCGACTGGACATCTTCGAGCGGGTAAATAGCGGTGTGCCGCTGACAAGGCAGCAGATGCGGAACGCGCTCTACAATGGGATTGCAACGGAATTTCTACGTACTGCTGCTTCGGGTTCCGCGCTTTCTTCGGCGTCTGGTAACAGTCTTCGAACGCCGAATATCATAAAACAGATGCGAGACCGCGAGATCGTAAATCGATTTTGTGCGTTTCTTCTATTGGGGCCAGAAGAATACCGGGGAGACATGGATGCATTCCTTGGCGGCGCATTGGATTTAATGAATCAGTCAGGGGTCGTCGGTATTGAGGCATTAAATGCTCGATTTATACGCGCCATGCAGAATAACAGGCTAATTTTCGCGCAGCATGCGTTTCGAAAACACACCTCACCAAATCAATCGCGCAGTGTTATTAACGTAGCACTGTTCGAGGTTATGTCCGTGGCGCTGGCTGACGTGGACACGGACGTAGCGTTGGAAAAAGCAGACGCGGTTCGCAAAGGATTTTACAAATTGATGCTGGATGATTCTTTCAGGGACTCAATCTCACTGGGGACATCTGACGCGGGTCGAGTGCGCACACGGTTCTCTCTTGCGCTAAATGAAATTGGGGCTGCAATCAATGATTGAATCAATATACCTTAAGCACTTCAAGTGCTTCGACGAGAAACGCATTGAATTAAGCGGGCTTACGGTTCTGGCTGGCCCTAATTCATCGGGAAAATCGACCATTATTCAAGGCCTCTCGGTGCTTATGCAAACCGCTGTTGAAGCTCGATATTCGGCATATCTGGCGTTGAATGGCCAACACGTTTCGCTGGGAGCTTTTTCGGACGTTGTCAATATTCACAAGGCGAGGAGCGAATTTTCTCTGGGGCTAGGCCTGTACGGGGACTCTGTTAACTGGACATTTAACGGCGAATCGGGCGCACTTAGCGGGGCAAGGGTGATGGCTGTCGACATTTCCCACGACGGCGAAAAACTGAGACAGACGCAGCTCGATAAAACGACCCTCGACTGTTTGACGCCCTTTCAAACGCCGATTGCCGCGTCGGTATCGCAGACTCTCCTAGACACTGCGCATTTGACGGCAGATCGCAAGTCAGGCGAGGAAATCCATCACTTCTTTGAGCGACGGACAAATGCGTTTGGTGACGACCGCATTGACGTTGGCGCGCACGGCGAAGCGGCCATGAGTTTGCTCATGACCGCCAGCGAGAAGCTGCTGAAGGAAGACGATCCCCGGGCGATGGAGACAGAGGCACGTTCCCTTTTGCCGCAGGTTCGCGCCTGGATGGGCAAGTTGTTTCCTGGTGCGTCGTTGGACGCGATCCCGGTGGAAACATCGTCATTCTTCCGACTGCGTTTTCAGTCGCACTCGCTTGATCGATTCCGGAGACCCGCATCGGTGGGCTATGGTTTTGCGCAAGTCTTCCCGCTGGTCGTTCTTTGTTTGGCTGCTACTGAGCAGAACACTCTCCTTATCGAAAATCCCGAGGTTCACTTACATCCTGCTGCGCAGAGCCGGGTTGGGGAATTTATAGGAGTATGTGCGGCGGCTGGCGTGCAAATAGTGCTGGAAACACACAGCGACCATGTCATTAATGGCATTCGAAAAGCCGTCGCGTCACGCTCCGGCCTTGCCGACAAAGTGGTGTTTTATTCTATCTTCAACGATCCAGCCCATCCTGGCGAAGCAGAACTGGAAGAGATATTGATCGACGAAAAGGGGTCCTTAAGCAAATGGCCCGCAGGCTTCTTTGACCAAGCTGTCTCGGATGCTCGATCTCTCGTGTTGGGTGAATATGACGCTAAATAACTCATACTACGCGAACGAGCTGTCAATCAATGAGCAGTTCGACAGGGACGCGGGGCGATGTTTAGAACGGGAAGTGGCGCTGTGGTATGGGATTCACGAAACGTTGACCGCAAACGGCCGCGCGTTCTTTGTCAACCGTGCAATTCTTGCGCGACAGATGAACAAAACCGATACGGTTGAATCTGCGCTGCAGGCTGTTGAAAAAGGCTTGGCGCAATTCTTCTGGAATAAGATTGCGGCATGGCCGTATCACGAAGAAATCGATACCGAATTCGGGGCTCGTGCGTTCCACGCGGGAGTAAACGTTACCCGATCTGCACCGGCTCGCGCTGCAGTACGTCGCTACTTGGATGCCAGTCTAGGCGAGTACTTAATTTCTTGCGCATCGACGCACGCCTTCGCGGACGAGCAGGTCGAGTTTATGATCCAAGAGGGCGATGCTTCAATTCCTGTAATATTGCAAAATTTCACCGCGCGTGCTCAGATATTGGCCGATATTGGGCTGACGTCAATAATGCCTACACGTTGGAAAGAGGCGTTGGAAGTGCTTTCCGAAAAGTATCCATACGTCGTGTTTTGCGACGAGCTGAAGTCTAAGTTGGAGACCGCTGCTTGGAATAGTAATCTTTACGATCAGGTAGACGGGAAGCTCGCCCGCTTGAACGAGATCGTCGGTGTGGCGGTCCGCCTAGAGCAAGCAAGGAAGGCACCGGACGACGAAGACGTAGAAAAACTCGCGACGGAATATAATCGTCTCTACCAAGATATGTTCGCACATGAGGACTCACCTTTTTCCGATGAATCTACGACTAACAAGCGAAAATTTCGGGACGAGCTTACTTTCGTTTGCACAAAAGACGGTCGCACTGAGTTTTGCCCTTTTCATACGAAATTTTCGTATAAAACGTTCCGCTTACATTTTACGTGGCCTCTCCAACCCGGTGATACCCAGCTTTATGTCGTATATCTAGGACGAAAGATAACCGCTTCTTAAATCAACAGCGATGAATTCATTCAAAAAAATCCGGATATGACTTCTTCAAGCCGGCTGATTCTTCCTGATATCTGCCGAAGTTCGCCAAGGTCTTAATTGAACTATCCAGGAACGTTTGAAGCTGGCTAATTCCGCCGGCAACGTTTCCTGGTCTCAAAGGGAGGGCGCCGACGCCCGGAAACGATTCGTTGCTCGAAGCGGTTATCGGTTGCCGAACAAAGCGTTCGAATCTGGCATCGTCCTTTGGACCGGGGTAAAGAATGAAGGCGCCTCGTAATCCTAAGATCGCATCACGATAGGTGTGCATCTTGTTAAGGTCATCTTTTTTAAACGTCTGCTTCGAGCCCTTTCCCGCATCCTGAACCAGGCTAGCGTCGCTTCCGTAGCCACCGGATTCGAGTCTATACTTAGCATCGAATACTAACCAATGCGTGACTTCACCGATCCGGACGGCGATGCTAATGTCGGGATCGAATTGGAGCGAATAGCTACCGGACCACGCCCCCCATTCGCTCTCATACGTCCGAGAAAACGATTTCTGAAAAAACAAAAACACTTCGATTAGGCGGTCGCTGACGTGTAATTTCCATTGCGCGGATGCTTTGCCTCGGTTGGTTTTCAAGGTTAGCGTTAGGCCACCATTCGATTCCTTAATTGCAGTGCTGCCTTTTAACAAATCCTCGCCATAGAGGGTCGTCATTGCTTGGCGTACCATGAAGTAGCACCAATACTCGTAAAGAGTATGCACCGGTTTCGCATCGCCCATTATTCCCGGCAGGTTTTCCAAACCGTCCAATGGTAGCGCTATGACCTCCCTGATCTCCGCGTCTGCCAGCAGAACCTCTCGGTATCCGATTCGTCGTTGAAGTTTTTGAGAGTTGGCGCCGTCTTCTCTCGTCGCTTTGATTCCTCGCCATACTGGTCGAATCAACCAGTCCTCGATCAATTCTCGCCAACGCCTAACCTCCTCCAAAATACCTGTCTTCCGGTCTGCTTTCGCAGATGATTCCAGATCGCACAGAAGAGCGTACAAATCTTGGAGGAATGCTTTGACGAATCGATTCTCTGGTGTATCGAAAGATTCCTGCTTTACGCGAACCGGCAGCGTGGTCGGAGTGTTTCCCGCAAAATGGTCCGCCAACGGACCTCCGGCCCGGAAACCCATCGACGCCCGCCGCTTTGAAATCTCCGCTGGCGAGACGCGCCTAACTCTGTGAGGAGACATTGAGCGCTGTTCAATCTCTAGGACTGAAATAGGGGATCGTAGGATGTGAGAAAGCGCGTCTGGGAGCGCTTCTTCTCTCATCAATCGCCGCATGTGAAAGTAGCTAGCTTGGGGTTTAGAGACGATGGCCTCTCCGTGCTGAAGTTGAGTCGCGGCCGGCGATCCAATTTCATGAATCAACCCAAGATGGAAATCTGCAACGTTTTCGAGGAGGGCTTGGTATTCGTCTCGATAAGAAATCTTCCTGCTTTCCACCTCGACAAAGAGCTCTCTGTCGTCTCGCCAGACAGTCAAATCTACAGACCCGAGAAACTCTCGAGGATTAAAGAAAGCTGTGATTCTAGTGAAGCCGTCGACGTCCTCCACCCACGATCTTACGGAAACCACTTGAAGGAAGGGATGAAGGCGGGTATTTAGAAATGGCCAGGACCGTGAAAGAGCAGTGTCCCGCTTGGTAATTGCCTCCTCAAGTCGCAACGGTAGCCGCACTTCGATGATGTATTCACCATTCTCAAAAATAGATAGCGGTTGGAAGCCCGAATGACGCGCTGGCGCGTAGTGAATCAAGCCGAGCGCGTCAGCATGCTTCGTTACTCCGAATAGAGTGGCGCGTCCCGACTCACCGAGTGGCTCAAACACATCTTCGCCGGAGTCATCGGCGGTGGTAACAAGAATGTAGGTTCCATCGGCCCATTCCACCCTTGCGGTCGCAAGTGCAGCTAGCATACGAACGTCGTGTGACCCGTCGCGTCGAGTCGCAACAGCATTTGGCGAATTTTACGTCTGCTTTGCCTCAATTCAAATCCGAGCTTCTCGACGTCTGTCACTTCGACCCGTGTGTTACCGATGACATACTGCGCAGCGCTGCCCGCCAGAAACTGCTCCAGCGCCGTCAAGCAATCTCCCAACTGGCGGCGATTTCCATGCAGCCGGGGCAAAAGTTTCTGGAAGACAGCCCGGTCAAGGGCGGCCTGCCATCCCGCTTGCCCCTCTGCCGCAAACAACGTTTGATCGCCATATTCCAAGTAGGTCGCGAGGTAAGAACACACCTCATTAATCGATCGATAGGCAAAACCAAATCCCACCGGCACGAGCAGGCGCTGCAACGCGACCATGGACTTTTCCACCGCGTCAATGATTGCTTCGGTATGCGCTTCCCATGAACCAGCACGGCAACCTTCGACGATCCGCGGCATCGGGGCTTCACGCTCCCAGTAGCCACTTCGACTCCTAGCAATCCCTCGCCGCAAAATCATGGTGGCTGTCTCTGTAGACAGCGATGGCACGTTTATCTCTGCGCTACGACGAAGGTAGCTTAGAGGATCTGGGACATCCATCTCGATGACGTGAGCACGATCTAGTACCTTTGGCGAAAACATGTAGGTGGTTTCATCCACATTTACGGTGCCGACCACCAACATATTGTCCGGAAACGCAAGGCCAGAATTCTCTCTTGCTAAGCGGGCCGCCGATTCTGCCTCCAATGGGTAGTGTTCGTCCGCTGCGAGCGTGGTGGACACGAGTGCAATTTCTTCGGGACTTAGAAGGCAAAACTTCGCCGACTCAGACAAGCCTCGATTTGCCTCCATTATTGAAAGAAAGCGGCCGAAGTAGCGTTCGACATGAGACAAATTCATCTCGTCCAAAATGAGGAAGTGCGGCGAATCCGGTCTCGCCACACAACGCAACATTAGCAATAAGGCTGGCGTCAGCTCCCAGCGCTCGCCCGAGCGGTCATCTAGGTCTTTTGCTTGTGCCTTCAGGGGGGCTCCAAACACATTCTTAAATCCGAGCAGTGGACTGTCATCTGTCCAGTCCGCACCTACCGGTACAAACGCGAGGTTAATTGCAGGTTTCGCAGCCAATTGAGTCGCCGCGTATTTCTGGTCGACTGTGTAGTCCGTGGCTACGGCGATTTCGCGACCGAAACGGCTTTTCCCTGTCCCGGAAGGTCCGGTAACCAAAAGAAACCCCTTGCTCGCGAGTGCTAATATCCACTCCGCGGGAAGAAACGGTAGCTTCTCAACAGTGACAACAGTTTCTTCGACCGTCGGCTGCCCAATCTGAGAGAAGAGCGGAGCTGTTTCCGTTTGATGTTGATCAGGAGCAGGTGGCGCATAGTTAAGTAAGCCAGAAATTTCTGGGTACCGCGCGCTTACATCAGCCGTAAGGCCGGGATGAACCGATGCAATCGCGTACAGCAATGCTCTCACGTCTTGCTGTACGTCTTGCTGCTTGATCATCTGGAAGGTTTGATTGGCGAAGCTACTCACTCCTAGGACGGGCACCTTTGAGAACCAGTAATATGCAGTCGGGCTCTTCGCCAAAAAGTCATCATGATTGACTGAAGCTCCGAGTACAACATGGACTTCAAGTTGCACCACCCATTGATCGTTGTATGCAGGGCCACCGGATTTTTGCACCACCCGTCCCAACGCCCGCACCCCTTTCCTCCATGCAGTATCAATCCCCTTGTTGTTATCAGACCCGAGCACCACGAAAACATAGGTCCCGGGGATGACTTCCCCGGGAACTTGAGTGCACGTAACAGAGATTTCGAGCGCAGATGCGGGGCTCTTCGTCAGTCTGTCGACAGCATGGATGTCGGCAAGACTTTCCTTGCCGAGTCTAACGATTGCGAATCGAGGCGCTGGCATCAAACGACTTCCGCCAGCCGGTCGGACGTACCGCGAAGAGATCCGGAGCGATGCTCGCTACTTCGCGCAATCGAGGACGCTAAAGCCGCTAGCGCATCACGAAGAGGCCCAAATAACTCACGGCCTTGTCCATCGACACGCCTCAAAATTCCCGTGGCCGCATTGGCGCTGAGGAAATAGTGCTCGGCCACGGCTCCCTTCTCAATGACATCAATCAGCCTCGATACGATTGGTTCGTTTGGCGCAGGGGAGACCGCCGCGTCGAAGATGGCGTCTCCGATCGCGTAGCCGCCCGTCTTCCATTTGACGTCGAAACCTTCAGAGGCAGATGCCGCATCAAGGGCGCTGATACGTTGAGTTCGAGCAAGCTTACCTTTGAAGTCTTCGTAACCTTGCCCCGGCGAAGGCTGCACCTCTCTCTCAAAGAGATCCGTTGCTTGAGGTGTTGCTGCATTGTTGCCAAGTGTATTTGCTATCCGGCGTGCCACCCATTCCACGACTGGAGTCGAGACCGCGTTGCCCAGCGCGTGATAGCGTAGAGTGTCAATTTCATCACTATCCGTCGCGGACTTCGACGGTAGTGTCCAGCCTCGAGGAAATCCCTGCAGCCCTTCGCATTCGACCGGCGTCAGTCGACGCACCTGCTTAGCGTAACTGATATATGTGCGACTCCAATCGGTTCCAGTGTGGCGCCCCGAGGTAGCGGCGAGACAGTACGAGACCTCGGGCACCACTGCCCCACTTGAATTGCAGCGATGCGACGTGAGAAAGCCCTTGCGTGGATTGCCGGGTTTATGGGTTGCGCCAGGCTCGTACAACGAGGACAGTGCTTTGGCAACGTCTTCGCGCCAAGCACAGATGTACACGCGAGGTCGCGATTGCGGCGCTCCAAAATATCTGGTGTTAAATACGCGCCATGCGACCCCGTATCCGAGCCGCGTCAAGCTACTGATGACTGTCAGAAAATCCTTGCCGCTGTGAGAGCTCAGCAAACCAGTTACATTTTCCATAAGCACCACGGGCGGGAGGCTTTCGCCGATCAGTTGAATAAACGGATAAAAGAGGCCCGTGTTTTTTCCTTTTAGGCCCTGACGCCCCATCGCGCCGCGGGCCACCGATACGTCTTGACAAGGGAAGCCGCCACACCAGACTTGGGCTTTAGGCAGGTCCGCACTTTTTACTTCTCTGATGTCTGATGCTGTCTGCACTGTGGGCCAGTGACGCTTCAGAATCTTTTGACAGAATTCGTTGATTTCACAATGAAATGCGGGCTCGCAACCGGCCTTTTGGAATCCAAGGTCGAAGCCACCAATCCCAGCGAAAAACGAGTTAATGAGTATCGGTTGTGAGTTCGTGGGCGCTGCAGTCGCCTGTTCGATCTTTTTGCGTGAATTTTTCATGTGTCAGCACCTTGTGTTCGGAGCTCGATAGTTCGTTAGATAAGCGTGGCTTGAACCGGCGTCGACCGTGTTTTGCGCAGCGCGGCAGCCCTATCAGGGCGAGCTTTACGCAGGCGCCCGGGTTCGTATTCGCTGGTATCGACTTCGAATTTTGAAATTCCCAATTCCCTAAGAAAGCGACCAGCACTTTCAAGCGAAAAAAGTCTCGTCTCGCCGCGGGTGGTCGCCAGCAGGCGCTCGTTGTCGCCGCAGCGGATAACGAGCGCGTAGCCTCCGGTCAGTCCTCGGACAAGTACCGATGCGACGGACTCTGCCTGTTGGAGCTCGCGGAGCGTTGTTTCCTTGATGATTTGCATAGGCGCACCCATTGTCAACGTTACTCTACTAGCACATAACGTTGACTGCAACGCAAATAGCGTTCTCTAGGCGCTGGAACTCGTGTAGAAGCCCGGCCTGGACGTCATATGTCCCTGGATCTGCCGCGCGCCGACGGATGGGCGCGCAGCTCGATCACGGCGCGCCAGCAGCCGACTGCAAGGGACGCGGCGGCCATCGGGACGGCGGCGGACGGGACCGCCAAGTGAAAGGTTCGATGGCCCGGAGTACGAATTCAGACTTGAGGTGGATGGTTGCTGAACGTATGGCCGCACGTAAGGCAATGGTAGTTATCGAGGATGTTATCGTCGATAACGTCGCCGACTGCGGTGCCGACCGCGCAGCCTGCCGCACCGCCGAGGAGTCCGCCGATAACGGCACCTGCAATTAGCCCGAAGACTGAACCGACAGGGCCGCCGATCATGCCGGCTGTCGCGCCTATTTCTGCGCCAGACATGGCGGCGCTTGCAGCGCCTGCCGCACCGGCGACCGCGCCGATTGCGCCGCCTGTTTTGCGGGCGTTGTTGCGGGTTTCAACGCGGGGTGACTGGCACCGGGGACATTCACACGAGGTTCGATGGGTAAGCGAAGTATCCGAGAACATGTGGTTTCCTGGAAATTAAGACCGTAAATGGATAGTTATCAATCGAGAGGGGACTATTCCCTTGTCTCCCGTCGGTGATATAGGTCTGAAATTCTCTGGAATCCACCGTCACGCGGCGCAGGTACGGTTAGCGGCCCGCCCACGGGAGTAACCAGTCTCCGCGCGCGGATCTCCGCATCTGCTTTTTGGCGCCCTCGGTTCGATGTAAAGGTGCTGCCTCGAATTGCTGGTCATAGCAGGTCAGCAGCTCGCATAGCGCCTCTATTCCTACTTCGTCGATTCGCCAGTTAATGTCTGTCGTATCTAGAACCACGCAACGTTCAAGCGTGTCCTGAACCTCCACATAAAGGCTGTCAGGCGCGTGGCCGTAGCCGGCTTCGCGTAGAAACCAGCTCAGCGATGAGACCACGAACAGTCGCCAAGTAGCTCCGTATTACCTGCTCCGCTAAGGGTTTCGGCCAACGTGCTTTACAGTACATTCCACCGGCGTCGAATTGTAAGTGATCGTCGTGGATGCAGCACGTCCCCACTGAGGGCAAGTTTGGGGGCATCTCCGCATCGCAGATTCGGGGATTGTTATCCGTTCTACGGTCAGGAGTTCGATCCTCGCTCTAGCAACGCATACTTTGGCATGAATGGACGACGACGGTTGCTGGTGAGGCAACTCGATTCCGCTTGGTGTCGCTATCACTTATCTGCAGGAGTCGGTCGTGCGTGAATAGGCGGACGACCCGGGTAAACTTCAGGGCTCAAACCTGATCTTCGCCTGCTCAAGCACCCAGGCTTCAATCTTGTCGTGCCACATGCGCAGCAGGTCGAGGGGACGTCGGCGATAGTGTTTTTCGGCGATTGCCGACGGCTTATGCCCTTGGATTTGTGCGACAACGCCGACCGGGACCTCCACCCACTCCGACAGCGTGCCGAATGACCGGCGCAGGCCATGCAGCGAAATGTGCGGCAAACCCGTTGGTTCCAACGCTCGATTGTGCGCGTGACGCGGTTCCGCTATCTTTCCGTCCGATGCTGTTTTGCTGGCGAACACCCACTCCGATGGTTCCCACTGTTCGCCTCTTTCAGCGAGGCGAGTGGTTTGACGTTTATTCGGAGGCATCTCGTTTAGGCGCTGAAGATGTCGCAATAGACCGGCAAGATAAGGAGTGAGCGGAATAGTCCGGCCGCCAGTGCCTTCAACTTTGTCGTTCATGGTCAAGCTGCGCCAGCGGAAGTCCACGTCTTCCCAACGCAGCGCGGCCAGCTCTTCCCGGCGAGCGCCTGTAATTAGGAGTCCTTGAAGGTATGCGCTGATTACCGGGTTAGCGATGCCACGTACCGCGCTAAACCAAACAGACAGCTGTTCGCGCTGAAGGCAGTCATCCTTCGCGGCGCTACGAGGGAGAATTCCCTTGACCTTTGGCGAAGCATAGGCTTCGTGCGGGATGATGCCTGCATACGTCTCGTGAGTGTCGCACCACCGAATGAACGCCTTGAAAAGACCGAATGCATGACCGGCATTCGTTGGCCCCCGAGGTATTTCGGCCTCGAGCCACTGGGACATGGAAGTTGCCGTTATCTCGGTCAACCTGTGCGACATAAGCGGAGCCAATGGCCCACGGACTTTTTCTTTGCCGCCGCGTTTTGCAATACCTCCACCGGGCGACGAGAGGTTGACATGGTCGAGGATGTATCTCTCCGACCTAGGCTTCTTTGTCTTCGGTGAAATCTTCGTTCGCAGATGCTCCAGATACTGCTCCCACGCTTCGCCGACCGTCACATCCTGGCGACGTTTTGCTGCCCGCCGAGCCTCGTGTGCTGCCTTCTGCTCAGCCTCTTGTTCCCGCGGATCGATGCCGCCGTCGATGAGCGTCTGGAGGCTACGTGCCCGCTCCTGCGCCACATCGATCGTCCAACTTCTTGGATCGCCGATAGTGATCCGCACTGTTGAACCATGTATCTTCCCTTGGAAAATGTAAGCTTTTGCACCTCCAACTGTTGCACGCAGCCCCAGCCCCGGGGTCTTGCTGTCCCAGAGAAATGATTGTGACTTGCCTTCGGCGCAGCGATGGGCGTCTACCCTGGCCGCAGTGAAATTTACCTTCGCCACCGAGCCTCCGTAAATGTGTGCCGGCAATTCCGTGTAACCGCTGTGTAACCAGATTATGCGGTAGTGAAGGTATATAGATCAATGTCAATCGGCGGTTGGTTTTGAAATATCTGTTAAAATACAGTGACTTATGTTTTTTGATGTATGTCAATCTATCTGAAGGAATCTGGACTTGTTCGTATTCGCAATGCGAAGGTCGGGAGTTCGATCCTCCTCCTCTCCACCAATTGGATTTTTTGTTTTATGTGAGAACCGGCTACGCGCCGGTTTTTGCGTTTTTGTAGCAAAGGGGTCGGGGTTTCCTTCTTCTGTATGCCTACGGCGTTGGCCAAAAAAACCCAGAACAAGCGAAAACAGCCCCTGCACAGTAACTAGCTCACAAAAAAATTCAAAACTTATCCCACCCACTATCCCCACTTGCACCAGCGGCAGCAAGCACTGCAACCGGCGCTGCACCGGCAGCAGCAGACCCCATGACAACCCGCTTCCCAATCGCACGCGCAGGCGCAGCCACACCCACCTCCCGCCGCGGAGCAAACCCCGCCTCAGCCACAGAAACAAACCCCGCCCCACCGGCTATCTGAAAGAACGCCACCACTTCATTCAACTGCTGCCCCTGGTCCTCCATCGACCGCGAAGCCGCTGCCGCTTCCTCAACCAGCGCAGCATTCTGCTGCGTCACGTTATCCATCTGCGTGATCGCCTGATTCACCTGCTCGATCCCGCGGCTCTGTTCCGTCGATGCCGCCGCGATCTCCGACATGATGTCGGTCACACGCGCAACGGCCTGGGTCACTTCGGCCATCGTCTTACCCGCTTCACCCGCCAGCGCCGAACCGTCGCGGATCTTCGCCACCGAGGTCGCGATCAGATCCTTGATCTCCTTGGCCGCACTCGATGAACGCTGCGCAAGGCTCCTGACCTCGCTCGCGACCACCGCGAAACCGCGCCCCTGTTCGCCAGCACGCGCCGCTTCGACCGCCGCGTTTAGCGCCAGAATGTTGGTCTGGAACGCAATGCCCTCGATGATGCCGGTGATCTCCGCAATCTTGGTCGAACTGTCGCTGATGTCGTGCATCGTGTCGACCACCTGACCCACCACTTCGCTACCCTTGTGCGCCACCGTCGAAGCGTTCGCAGCCAACATGCTGCCCTGCTGCGCGTTGTCAGCGTTCTGCTTCACGGTCGACGTGAGCTCCTCCATGCTGGAGGCGGTTTCCTGCAACGAAGCAGCCTGTTGTTCAGTGCGCTGGCTCAGATCCATGTTGCCGGCTGCGATCTGTCGCGCGGCACCGGCAATGCTGGTGCTGCTATCGCGCACCCGGCCGACGATCGCCGTCAGTCGGTCGGTCATCTCGCGCAACGCGGAGAGCAGCTTGCTAGTTTCGTCACTGCCGTCAACGGTGATGCGCGTACGCAGATCGCCTTCAGACACAGTGCGTGCAACGTCGATGGCAAGACGCAGCGGCCCGGTCACCGCGCGCGTAATCAGCACACATGCGCCGACGGCAAGTCCCAACGCGATCAGGCAGATCGCAATCAGCAGGTTGCGCTGGTTTTCGTAGTGCGCTACGTAATCATTCACCAGTTGTTCCTGGCGGCTACGCGTGTAGTCGGCATACGCGTTGGTGGCGCGAATCAGCGCGGCAAGTAGCGGCCGGCATTGATCGTCCATCTTGACGATCGCCTCGTCACGCTTGTTGGTAAGCGCCAGGTTGACGATGTCGAGCGCAACCGGGCCGTAAGACGTTTCGACGCGATTGATTTCGGCGACAAGACTGCGCGCTTTGTCCGACGTATCCGTCGCGCTCGCAATCATGTCGTTGAGCTTTTTCAGGTCGGCTTGCACGTCTTCGTGCGCGCGCGTCACATCGGCTTTCTCTATTTCGAGGTCCTGAGGTTTCGTCACGAGCACGAGGTTGCGCGCGGCAATCGCGCGGCGATCGACGGCAGTGCGCACCTGTGCCGCCATGTCGGCGCGTGCGTTGATGCCATGTACGAAGCCGGAAAAGACATCCGTCGCATCACTCAACGCCTTCAGGGAGAGGCCGGAAACCGCGACGACAATGAGAGACAACATGCCGAAACCGGCAATGAGTTTGGTTTTAATGGTGAGATGCTTGAGTGTCACGATTGTTTCTCCAATAACGAAACGTAAAAGCGTTCGCAATGGACTCTCAGGTCCGGGCCATGGGTGCGTCTGTCCGGCCGCCGAATATTCTGGCGGCCCCGCGCTGTTTTCCCCGTTGAAGCCTTCTGCATGTCGCATCGCAAACAACGCGTCGCGCGCGAGGCACTAAACGGGTATGCCATTTACTGGATATCGGTTCGAACCGGCGACTACTTAAATGAAATCGGGTTTGTCTGTATGAAGATTGCATGCAATGAACGAAGAAAATGCCAATTCATGCATAGATGAATATATTTGGGCGCATGATGAAAGCTACGGTTGATAGGTCTTTTCACCGGATCGCCCAGAAGTGGCTTTTTTTACCCCGGACCGCACTATCACCAACACGCACAGGCCGCGCACGGCCACGGAGCTTGCATCGTGAAGATTCTGATATTTGGCGCGACCGGCATGGTGGGGCAGGGCGTTCTGCGCGAATGCCTGCACGCACCTGACGTCGAAGCGATTCAGACCGTCGGCCGCACCCGCACTGGCCAGCTCGATCCACGTTTGCACGAGCTGATTCTGTCCGACCTGATGGATTACCACGCGGTGGAATCGTCGCTGAAGGACTTCGATGCATGCTTTTTCTGCCTGGGCGTTTCATCGGCGGCCTTGCAGGAAGCCGACTATGCGCGGCTTACCTATGATCTGACGCTGTCGGCCGCGCAGACGCTTGCCCGTCTCAATCCGCAGATGACTTTCACCTATGTGTCGGGCGCGGGCACCGATAGCAGTGAGCATGGCCGCACCATGTGGGCGCGCGTCAAGGGCCGAACCGAGAATGCGTTGCAGCGGCTGCCGTTCAAGGCCGTCTACCTGTTTCGTCCTGGCGTGATCCAGCCGTTGAACGGCGCGCGTTCGAAAACCCGTTCGTACCGGCTGTTCTATGCGGCGACAAAACCGCTCCTGTCGACGTTGCGCGCGCTGTTGCCCAACCAGATCCTGAGCACGGAAGACATCGGCCGGGCGATGCTGGCGGTCGCGCGCCACGGTGCTGGCAAAGCGGTGCTCGAAACCGCTGACATCCGCGCGCTTAGCGACGCGGCATCCGCGCAGGCGCTGGATCTGCGCGCCGGTTGACGCTCGCGCAAAGCGCGCAACGGTGCCGGGTATTGCCGCAGAGGGAGGGCGCGGCAGCAACTGCGGTGCGTTGGCTTGAGCACGCGCGATGATCCACATCACGCCTGGCCCACCAAAATCCCGTCGTTTCGAGCGTTGAATGTTCCGCAGCCTCTGGTAGGCTACCGTTTTATGCGGCGCGCCTTCCAGACGCGACCGACTTCTTTACGCGCGTGGGTCAGCGCATGCTCGAACGAAAAACCAATGGTGACGCGTCGACCGAACATCGTGATTGCCATTAGCATCGTGCTGGCCAGCATGATCCTCGCGATCGCGGTGTGGGTGCTGGCGCAGATGCGCGACGACGCCCTGCGGCGCGCCCAGGATTCGGTATTCAACGTCTCGCTGCTGGTCGAACGCGACATATCGCGTAACCTGGAAATCTACGACCTCTCGCTGCGTGCGGTGATGGACGGTCTGAAGCAACCCGGCATCCTGAGCCTGCCGCCTGAAATCCGCCAGATGGTGCTGTTCGACGGCTCGGCCAGTGCGAAAGACATGGGCTCGATTCTGGTCATCGACCCAGCCGGCAATGTCGTGTTCGACTCGCAGGCGAGTCCGCCGCGCCGCGTCAATCTCGCTGATCGCGATTACTTCAGGGTTCAACGCGACTCGCCGAATGTGGGCTTGTACGTCAGCCATCCGTTTATGCCGAAGATCACCGGCAAGGACATCAGCATCGCGCTGAGCCGGCGCATCACGCGTCCGGACGGCAGCTTTGGCGGCGTGGTGGCGGGGACGATGCGCCTGACCTACTTCCGCCGTCTGTTCGCCGGCATGAATCTCGGCGCGGGCGGCTCGATGGCGCTGATGCTGAACGACGGCACGATGCTGATGCGGCGTCCGTACGATCCGAAAATCATTGGCTTCAACCTGACCGGCACCGCGAACTACTCGCGCTTCGTCCAGCAGCCGAGCGGGGATTTCTTCGGCACGGCGGCGATTGACGGCGTCGAGCGTTGGTATGCGTTCCGGCATATCGATATGTACCCGCTGATCCTCGACGTCGCGCTGTCCACGCACGATATCTACGTTGAATGGCGCCACCGCGCCTGGATCATCGGCTCGCTGATTGCCGCGCTGGATGTGACCATCATCGCGCTCGCTGTCCTGTTCTCGCAGCAGCTACGGCGCCGGCGTGCTGCGGAAGACGAGTTGCATATGCTGGCGCGCACCGACGGGCTAACCGGCCTGAACAATCGCCGCAGCTTCGAGGAGCATGCGGAAGCGGAGTGGCGCCGCGCGCAACGCAATGGGTGGCCGCTGTCGATGCTGCTGATCGATGTCGACAGTTTCAAAGGCTTCAACGATATCTACGGCCATTCGGCGGGCGACGACGCGTTGATCGGCGTCGGGCGCAGCATTGCGCAGAGCGTGCGACGCCCCGGCGACACCGCGGCGCGTTACGGCGGCGAGGAGTTCGCTGTGCTGCTGCCCGATACCGACGAAACCGGTGCCATGCAGATTGCCGAGAAGATTCGCGCCGAGGTTCAGGCACTCCAGCTCCACCACGTCGCGAGCTCGCACCATGTGCTGACTGTCAGCATCGGGATCGCCTGCACGCGCGGTCAGGCGTTTGCGACGAACCGCGCCTTGGTCAACGCCGCCGACGAGGCGCTCTACGAAGCCAAGGACGCAGGCCGTAACCGCGTGCTGTGCTATCCGGCTGCGGCGCGTGCGGAAAGAGGCAGCTTTGCCGCGCAGCCGTCGCGCTGAGAGCGCTCTGTCATCCGGACGGGCAGCGCGGATAAATTTACCCGGGTAATATGTTGCATATAATTTATACCCGGATATAATTCGACAAATTCTTCCTTTACGGAGTTTGTCATGACTACCTTTCCTGCGACCTGTACGGCTTTCGAAGGGCACCGCCGTATCGCCTCGGGCGTCTTGCCCGATGTCGCACTGGCCGTACGCGAGGTGATCGCGCGCGGCGAACAGGCGCCCGTACTGATTTTCGACGACGCGACGAGTCGTCCGGTTGAGTTCGATCTGCGCGGCACACCCGAAGAGATTGTGGCGAGGTTGGTGAGCAGCGAAGCCGGCGAACCGTCCGCAGCCAGCGTCGACAGTATCGAAGACGACAGCCCGCGTGGCCGTGGCCGGCCCAAACTCGGTGTGGTGGCAAGAGAGGTGACCTTGTTGCCGCGTCACTGGGACTGGCTGAACGGTCAGTCGGGCGGTGCGTCGGTCGCGCTGCGCAAACTGGTTGACGCGGCCCGGCAGGCTGGAGAGGACAAGGATCGCAAGCGTTTGGCGCAGGAGGCGGTGTATCGCTTCATGACCGCGCTGGCGGGCAATCTGCCGGGCTACGAAGAGGCCACCCGCGCGCTATATGCCGATGATCGCCCGCGTTTCGACGCGATCGTCGCGGCATGGCCGTACGACGTGCGCGATCACACGCTGCGAATCGCGGTCGGGGCTTTCGTCACGCATCCTTGAATTTGTGGGCCGGCTCAGTCGGCCCGCCTCAGTCGAGGCCGACGGGGTTCGGGCAAACAAAGCGTATGGACAAAAAAAAACCGCTCACACCGGGGGAGCGTGAGCGGGAAAGTCGGAGAGTTAAAACAACATCGCATGCGCCTACTCATGGGGGATCAACGCAGCAAAGAAAGTTTAAAAGTTCGACCGCTACGCACCTATCAGACAACTCCCAATCGCGACGCCGCGTACGCACCCTGTTCGGCCGTCTCCTCATCGTCATCTGCCCTGCCGATCTGGCCCCGCACGCCGTGCATTCCTTACACCATCCTGTCCTGGTTATGCCCGGCATTTATCGCATCAAGTCTCCGTGCTCGCCGCCGTAAATGAGGTGGGAGTGCCGCCGCACATCCGACAAACCGCGAAATCTCGCGCTGCGGCGTAGCGCACGGAGCGTCCCGTCGGGACTTACGAAGGATGGTGAAATGAAGTGGTTCGACCGCATGACCGTATTCAAAAAGCTGCTGCTGGCGTTTGCCGTAGTGATCGGGTTCTGCGTCGTCGTCGGCGGAACTTCACTGACGACGCTCTCATCGATGCATGGCATTACTAACGCCATCTGCGATCTGCACATGAACGGTCTCTACTGGATGGAAGAGGCGAACCGCCACAAGATCGATTCCGATCTTGCTGCCGCGAATCTCGGTTACGCAGCCGACGACGCCGGCCGTCAAAAGCTTAAGGATGGCATCGTCGGGTCGCTCAAGGACATGCACGCGGCTTACGACCAGTATCGCGCGACGATCGAGACCGGCAAGGGGCAAGAGATGTTCGACGACGTGGTGCGCAAGTCGGCCGTGTGGGAGGGCATCGTGCATCAGCAGATTGGCCTCGAACCGATTCCGGCCGGCGTGGACAATAACGAACTCGTACGCCGGGCGATTGCGTCGAGCGAGGCGCTACGCGATCGCATTACGGCGCTGATCGACTATCGCCGTCAGCAGGCCACCGAAGCCCAGCAGGAAGCCACCGCCGACTATCAGCACATGCGCATCGTGATGCTCGCGCTGGTGCTGGGCGCCATCGCGGCGGGCACGCTGCTGGCAGCTGTGATTGCCCGCCGCCTGTCGCGTCAACTTGGTGGCGAACCGGATTACGCGATGCAGATTGCCAACCGTATCGCCGATGGCGACCTGAGCGTGCGCGTGGAAACCCGTGCCGGCGATACCCACAGCATGCTGTTCGCACTGCGCAATATGCGTGAGCGGTTGGCGGGCATCGTCGCGGGCATCAGCGAATCGAGCGAGTCGATTCTGATGGCGTCCGGCGAGATTGCGCAGGGCAACACCGATCTGTCGCAACGCACCGAAGAGCAGGCCGCAGCGCTGCAGGAGACCGCGTCGAGCATGCAGGAGCTGACTTCGACGGTGAAGCTGAACGCCGAGAACGCGCAGCAGGCGGGCGGCGTGGCGCATGGCGCGTCGGAAGTGGCGGCGCGCGGCAGCAGTCTGGTTGGCGACGTGGTCGAAACGATGCGCGAACTGGCTGCCGGATCGAAGCGGATGACCGACATCATCGCGGTGATCGAAGGGATTGCATTCCAGACCAACATCCTCGCGCTGAACGCGGCGGTGGAAGCGGCGCGCGCCGGCGAACAGGGGCGCGGCTTCGCGGTGGTGGCGGGCGAAGTGCGCTCGCTCGCGCAGCGCAGCGCGATCTCAGCGAAGGAAATCAAGGAACTGATCGAACGCTCGACCGCGCGCGTGGGCAGCGGCGCCGAACTGGCCGAGCGGGCCGGTCAGACAATGGCCGAGGTTACGCACGCGGTTAAACGCGTGACCGACATCATGGGCGAGATTTCGTCGGCGTCGCAGGAGCAAAGCACCGGTATCGAGGAGGTGAACCGCGCGGTCGCGCAGATGGACGACGTGACCCAGCAGAACGCGGCGCTGGTCGAACAGGCGGCGGCTGCGGCGGCATCGATGGCCGACCAGGCGAGGCAGTTGCAGGCGGCGGTGACGGTGTTTTCGCTGGAAGCGCGGCACGGCTGATCGATCGGCCGCCCCCGGATCGGCGCGCGTTGCGTCGCCCTTGCCAGGCCAGATGGCACTCCGTACACTCGCGCGTAATTCATAGACGGTACTGGTTTACGGCGCCGTCCACCAAAAACGCCGATAGAGGAGAACCCCCGCCATGGCCGATTCCTACTTCCCCCGCTGGCGTACCCAGCCGAGTGCTGCCGAGGGCCGCATCGTCGGCACGGACGAACGGCTCGCGTGGCCGCAGATGTTCGCGATGGGCATCCAGCACGTGGTCGCGATGTTCGGATCGACCGTGCTCGCGCCGTTGCTGATGGGTTTCGATCCGAACCTGTGCATCTTTATGTCGGGCATCGGCACGCTGCTGTTCTTCGTGCTGGTGGGCGGGCGGGTGCCGAGCTACCTCGGCTCGAGCTTTGCGTTCATTGGCCTCGTGATCGCAGTGACCGGGTACGGCGGGCATGGTCCGAACATGAACATCCCAGTGGCGTTGGGCGGGATCATCGCGTGCGGGGTGGTGTACGCCATCATTGGGCTGATCGTTTCAGTTGTCGGCACCCGATGGATTGAAACGCTGATGCCGCCGGTTGTGACGGGGGCGATTGTCTGCGTGATCGGGTTGAACCTGGCGCCGATCGCGGTGCATGGCGTGAGCGGCAGCAACTTCGATTCGTGGATGGCGCTGGTGACCGTGTTGTGCGTCGGCGCCGTGGCGGTGTTTGCGCGCGGCATGCTGCAGCGTTTGCTGATTCTGGTCGGATTGCTGATGGCGTATGTGATTTACGCGATTGTCACGAATGGGCTCGGCATGGGTAAGCCGATCGACTTCGCGATTGTGGCGAACGCTGCGTGGTTTGGTTTGCCGCACTTTACGGCGCCGGTTTTCAACGTGCAGGCGATGACCTTGCTTGCGCCGATCGCGGTGATTCTGGTGGCCGAGAATCTTGGCCACATCAAGGCCGTTAGCGCGATGACGGGGCAGAACCTCGACCGCTATGTTGGTCGCGCGTTTCTCGGCGACGGGCTCGCGACGATTGTGTCTGGTTTTGCCGGTGGCACCGGGGTGACGACGTATGCCGAGAACATTGGCGTGATGGCCGTGACCAAGATTTATTCGACGCTTGTGTTTGTGATTGCTGCGGTGATTGCTCTTGTGCTGGGTTTTTCGCCGAAGTTTGGCGCGGTGATCCAGACGATTCCCGGGCCCGTGCTTGGCGGGGTGTCGATTGTTGTTTTTGGCTTGATCGCCGTTACCGGCGCGCGGATCTGGGTCGTGAATAAGGTGGATTTCTCCGACAACCGGAATCTGATTGTCGCCGCGGTGACGCTCGTGTTGGGGGCAGGGGATTTTTCGCTGAAGCTTGGAGGATTTGGGCTTGGGGGGATTGGGACTGCCACGTTTGGGGCAATCATTCTGTATGCCCTTCTGCGGAGGAGGCCTGCTGGGGCGCAGGTGGCTTGAGGGTTGGGGTTGCTGTTTGCCTGCGGCGTTGGGCTTTCCTTGTTCTCTATGCCTACGGCGTTGGCTGTTTCTTTTGCTTTTGGTCTATTAGCGTCGCCCCTGTGCGGGGCGGCACCTACTTTTCTTTGCCGGCCGCAAAGAAAAGTAGGCAAAAGAAAGCGGCTCCAACCGCCAATTCTTAAGCGGGCCCCCTGGCTTGGAGGGGATCGTGGCTCCGTAGAGATTGAGCCTCCGCACCTTCTGGCCTGAGTGACCAGGCCGTCATGCTTCCGGCGGCGCTGCGCGCGCCGGGGCGGTACTTCTCAAAACCAATTGGTGTTTTCGGCGCCTCGCCGAGGCGAAGCCGATGGCGCCCGCTACACGCAAACGAAGCTCCCGGTTTCCCTGGTTGACCCATCCGCGACGCACGCAGTGCGGAGTGGGAACGGATGACGGCTGTGTCACAGACCGCTATGGACCGAGGTGTGATCCGTTAATCGGACCACCAGCCCCTCCAAGCCAGGGGATCTACTTAAGAGTTGGCGGTTTGAGCCGCTTTCTTTTGCCTACTTTTCTTTGCGGCGGCAAAGAAAAGTAGGTGCCCCCCCGCACAGGGGGAACGCTAATAGACCAATAAGCAAGCAAGGAAAGGCCAACGCCCTAGGCGAACAGACCAATAAGCAAGCAAGGAAAGGCCAACGCCCTAGGCGAACAGACCAATAAGAAAACAAGGAAAGGCCAAAGAGGCAAGGACCAGGAAATGCCGCCGCCAAAGGCAAAACAAACAAACCCACCGCACCGAAAAGGTGCACATCGCGCCCTCGCTCGGCGCACCAATTCCCCCGTAGGTGCACCACCGCATGCAAATTTCACTCAAATGTGCGCCACCGTGCGCACGGACCTTGCTTATGCCACACTGATGACGCACATTTTGAGAACTAGCGCCGGAGCTGCTCGCCTCCGCGTAGCCTCGCGTGAGAGGATTGCATGACCATTGCGCAACACGAAAGAACGGCCAGCGCGCCGCATGGCTTCGATGTCGAAGTGACGTCGGGGCTCGAACGTTTTTCAGTGCAGCACGGCGAACTGACGCTCACCAGCGTGTTTCAACCTATCTTCAGTCTGTCGCATATGCGGGCAGTGGGTTACGAGGGGCTGCTGCGGGCGCATGACGCACTCGATCGGCCCGTGTCGCCGCTCGACGTATTCGGTGAAGCGGCGCGTCTGGGCGACGTCCTGCAACTGGACCGGCTCGCCCAGACACTGCATCTGGAGAACTTCAAGGTACTCGGCGCCGAGCGCGAATGGCTGTTTCTGAATGTCCATCCCGGTGCACTCACCGATCCGTATCTGTCCGCCGCGCTGCTGGCCAATTTGCGGCGACTGGACCTGCCGCCGCGGCGCATCGTGCTCGAAGTGCTCGAACAGCGCGCGGAAGACCTCGAACGTCTCGCCGACGCTGTGCGCCAATTCCGCGAACGCGGCTTCCTGATCGCGCTCGACGACTTCGGCGCGGGCCATTCGAACGTCGAACGGATCTGGCAGTTGAACCCCGACATCGTGAAGCTCGACCGCATCATGCTGTCGCACGCCGCGCATCGCGCCGATATGGCGGCGATCCTGCCAGGGCTGGTGGCGCTGCTGCACGAAGCGGGCAAGCTGGTGCTGATCGAGGGCGTGGAAACGGAGCATGAAGCGCAGATGGCGCTCGCCTGCGACGCCGACTTCGTGCAGGGTTTTTTCTTCGGCCGTCCGAATCCCGGTGCTGCCGACGCGCTGCACGCGGCAACCTGCATCAGCGAAGTCACCGACCGTTACCGCGACCAGGTCGAAGCGCGCGAGCGCCGCGACGCGAGTCGTATTGCCCCGTATCTGCGGGCGTTCGAACGCGCAGCCGAGCGGCTCGCGGCCGGTGAACCGCTCGAGGAAGTGTGCTGGAATTTTCTCGCACTCGATCACGCCGCGCGCTGCTTCCTGCTCGACGCGAGCGGCAAGCAGGCCGGCCGCAACGTCGTGCTGCGCGCCGATCGCGCGGCCCACGAAACGCGCTTTCTGCCGCTTTCGGATGCGCAAGGAGCGAACTGGCTGCGCCGACCGTACTTCCGCGCGGCGATCAGTACGCCTGAGCGCGTGCATGTGACGCGTCCGTATCTGTCGATTAACGAGGCGCTGCCATGCGTGACGCTGTCGGTGGCGACACGCGTCGGTGAGCAGACGTGCGTGCTGTGCGGCGATATCGACTGGATCGACGAAGAGCAGTTCTGACATCATGTCGTTTTTAACGACACTCAGCCGCTCATATGTCCGTTCTACTTGAAGTCATTGCCACGACCGTAGCCGACGCGCGGCTTGCCGAAGCAGCGGGCGCGGACCGCCTCGAACTCATCACCGCGATGGGCGAGGGCGGGCTGACGCCGAGCGTCGGACTGATCGAAGCGGTGGTTGCCGCCGTGCGGATTCCGGTGAACGTGATCGTGCGGCCGCACAGCCGCGGGTTTGTGTTCGACACGGACGACTACGCCGTCATGCTGCGCGACGTGCGGGCGATAAAGGCGGCAGGCGCGAACGGCGTCGTGACCGGCATGTTGACGCCAGCAGGCGAGATCGATCGTGACGGACTCGCACGCGCGATCGATGCAGCGGACGGTCTGGCGATCACGTTCCATCGTGCGTTCGATGAAACGCGTGATTTGCATAAAGCGCTCGACGTGCTGCTCGGTTTCGAGGCGGTGACGAACGTGCTGACCTCGGGCGGCAAACCATCCGTGTTGCAGGCGCAGGGGACGATTCGGGCATTGGTGCAGCAAGCGTCCGGTTCGCATTGCACGGTGCTGGCGGGCGCGGGTTTGACCATCGACGCCGTGGCCGATTTCATGCGGGCGACGCATGTCGAAGCGGTGCATTTCGGCTCGGGCGTGCGCGTCGACGGCCAGGGTCTTACGCCGGTCGACGCGCAACGCGTGGCGCGCGTAAGAACACTGCTCGACGCGGCGTAAGCGGATTCCGTAACAAAAAAAGGCCGTTTCGGGAGAGATCCCGAAACGGCCTTCTTCATCGCACGCGCGAAATTACTTCGCGACAACCACCGGAATGCCGCGCAACTGCCCGGCACCCTTCACTTCTTCCAGCGATTGCTTCACCGACGCACCCGTCGCCGCTTCGATCTGCAGGCGCGCAGCGAGATCACGCTCACCGCGCTTCACGCCCGCCAGATTCGCGAGCTTCACGTGACCGTAACCGCGCACACGAGCATGCAGGTCGGCGAGCTTCGCGACGTCTTCGAGATTGTCGACGTTGAGTTTCGCGAAGGCGCGTTGCAGCGTGGTTTCGTAGTCGCCGGAGAGTTCGCGCTCCATCTTGCGTTCGAGCGTGCGGCCGAACGGATCGAGCATCGTGCCGCGCAGGCGGCTGAACTTCGCCATTACGCCCAGCACGGGCCACATCCATTGACCGAAGGTCTTCTTGGTCGGGTTGACGCCAGGTTGCGGACGTGTGAGCGTCGGCGGCGCGAGGTTGAACTTGATGCCGAAGTCCTTGCCCGCCACGCCTTCGAATTGCGCTTCGAGTGCTTCACGGAATGCGCTGTCTGTATGAAGCCGCGCCACTTCGTATTCGTCCTTCACCGCCAGCAGGCGATAGAACGTCGTCGCCACCGCGCGTGTGAGGCGCTCGCTCTTTGCATCGGCCGCGGTTTCAGCGCGACGTGCCGCATCGACCAGCGCGCGATAACGCTTCACATAACTTGCGCCACCGTAAATGTGCAGACGACCCTCGCGATGCGCGATCAACTCGTCGAGCGTATCGACGCGCACGGCCTGCTTCGCCAGATGACGGGCTTGCCACAGCGATTCAAGCGCAGCCGGATCTTCAGCGGCCAGACGGCCGATCGAAAACGCCAGCTGGTTCATCTGCACCGCCACGTTGTTCAATTCGATCGCACGCATCATCGCGGCGAACGACACCGGCACGAGACCGAGCTGCCACGCGTAGCCCAGCATCAGGATGTTCGCGCCGATGGTGTCGCCGAGAAAGCGCGTCGCGAGCGCTTGTGCATCGCAAGTCGACATGCGCTCCGGTCCTGCCGCGTGACGCATCTTGTCGAGCAATGCGTCGGCGTGCAGCGTTGCGTCCGGATTCGTCACGAAGGTCGCGTTCGGAATGGCGTGCGTGTTGACGACGATGCGCGTGCGGCCGTGACGCACCGTTTGCAGCGCGTCGGCGCTCGCACCGACCACCATGTCGCAGGCGAGCAGCACGTCGGCCTGTTGTGTGTCGATACGTACCTGATTGAGCCATTCGTCGCGTGCGGCAAAGCGTACGAACGACAGCACCGAGCCGCCCTTCTGCGCAAAGCCCATGAAGTCGAGCACCGACGCGCTCTTGCCTTCCAGATGCGCAGCCATGCTGATCAACGCACCCACCGTCACGACGCCTGTGCCGCCGACACCCGTCACCAGGATGTCGTACGGCGCGGCATCGAGATGGGTCGCGGGAACCGGCAATGCATCGACGCGTGCTGCCAGCGCCGCCGGATCGAATGCGGCGCCCGCGGCTTTCTTCAGCTTGCCGCCTTCCACGGTGACGAAACTCGGGCAGAAGCCGTTCACGCACGAGTAGTCTTTATTACATGACGACTGATCGATGCGGCGCTTGCGGCCCAAGACGGTTTCAACCGGCTCGACCGACAGGCAATTCGATTGCACGCCGCAATCGCCGCAGCCTTCGCAGACTTCTTCGTTGATGAACAGACGCTTGTCCGGATCGGGAAACTCGCCTTTTTTCCGGCGACGCCGTTTTTCCGCCGCACAGGTCTGGTCGTAGATCAGCACGGTCACGCCATCGGTATCACGCAACTCGCGTTGCACCGTGTCCATTTCGCTGCGATGGTGGAAGGTCGTGCCCTTCGGAAACACGTCGTGATGGCCGTCGTATTTTTCCGGCTCGTCGCTCACCACGACGAAACGCGACACGCCTTCGGCTTCCACCTGCCGCGCGATCTGCGGCACCGAAATGCTGCCGTCGACCGGCTGGCCGCCCGTCATCGCGACTGCATCGTTATAGAGAATCTTGTAGGTGATGGTGGCTTTCGCCGCGACCGCCTGGCGGATTGCGAGAATGCCGGAATGGAAGTAGGTGCCGTCGCCGAGATTCTGGAAGACGTGGCGCGTTTTCGTGAACATCGAGTGCGAGGCCCAGTCGACTCCTTCACCGCCCATCTGGATCAGACCCGTGGTGTCGCGCTCCATCCACGACGCCATGAAGTGGCAGCCGATCCCCGCATGCGCGATCGAACCGTCCGGCACTTTGGTCGACGTATTGTGCGGGCAGCCCGAACAGAAATACGGCGTGCGCTTCACGCTGTCCGCGGCATTCGAGAGGATTTGCGGTGCGACCAGATCGACCACGCGTTCGCGTCGATCGAGTGCCGGTTTGTGTTTCGCGAGCCAGTTCGCAAACACCGGCAAAATGCGTGACGGCCGCAATTCACCTAGTGACGACAGCAGCATCGTGCCGTCTTCAGCATTCTTGCCGACCACAACCGGACGCGTGCCTTGCGTACGGTTGTAGAGATAGTCCTTGATCTGCTGCTCGATGACCGGGCCTTTCTCCTCGATCACCAGCACCTCCGACAAACCCGACACAAACGCATCGATGCGCGTCATTTCCAGTGGGAACGACAAGCCGACCTTGTAGATCCGCACGCCGGCCGCTTCCAGATCGGCGACCGTCAGATCGAGGCGGCGCAGTGTTTCCATCAAATCCAGATGCGCCTTGCCACACGTGACGATCCCGACGTTCGCATGCGGGCTCGGCGCGATCCATTTGTCGATGCTGTTGGTGCGCGCGAAATGGCGCACCGCGTCGAGCTTGGCGTGCATCCGCGATTCGATTGTCAGACTCGGCAGGTCGGGCCAGCGATTATGCAGGCCGCCCGCCGGAGCTTCGAAATTCTGCGGAATCGCCCACTCGGTTTGCAGCGCATCGAGGTCGACAGTCGAGCCCGATTCGACTGTTTCGGAGATCGCCTTGTAGCCGACCCACGCGCCCGAAAAGCGCGACAGCGCCCAGCCGTACAGGCCGAATTCGAGCATGTCGGCGATGTTCGACGGATTCACTACCGGCATATGCCACGCCATCAGCGCGAAGTCGCTCTGATGCGGCATCGACGACGACACGCAGCCGTGATCGTCGCCCGCCACCACCAGCACGCCGCCATGCGGCGACGAGCCGTACGCGTTGCCGTGCTTCAGCGCATCGCCCGCGCGGTCCACGCCGGGGCCTTTGCCGTACCACATCGCGAATACGCCTTCGACGGTACGTTCCGGGTCCGACTCCACGCGCTGCGTGCCGAGCACAGCCGTGCCGCCGAGTTCTTCGTTGATCGCCGGCAAGAAGCGAATATCGCTCGCCGTGAGCAGTTTTTGCGCTTTCCACAACTGCTGGTCGACCATGCCGAGCGGCGAACCGCGATAGCCGCTGATGAAGCCGGCAGTATTCATTCCGTGTGTGCGGTCTACGTCGCGTTGCATCAACGCGAGGCGCACCAGCGCCTGCGTGCCGGTCAGGAAGATCCGGCCACGCGTGGCGGTGAGGTTATCGGACAGCTTGTAGTCGGCGAGAGCGGGCGTGCCGTCGATGGGCAGGCGAGCGGTCATGGGTGAGTCTCCATGCAATTTTGATTGCGGTTTTGCATCCGCGCGCCATGGGTGGGGACCACAAAAGGCGACGCAGCGAAAGAGACTCTATTTTTTAGCGCCGATTGGAGTGAATTTTTACTACTTTGCAACCCGAACGGCAAACGTGCGCGACGGGTCGCGCGTTTTAACGAAGTTTTGAGATGTATCTGCCACGCGGCAGCGGGATACGGGTATGCCCTGGTGCGCACCGTGAGGTTCGCTGCAGCTTTCGAGGATGCCCAGCGGGGCTGTCGTAGCGCCGCCGGTTCGGCATCAATATCCCGTCCACACGGCGAGCGCCAGCGCGCCGCCGGACAGCACGAGCAACACCACGAACAACGGCAGAATGAAGCGGATCCACTGGCCGAAGCCGACACGAGCGGTCGCGAGATAGGCCAGCAGCATCCCGGAAGTCGGCGTCACCATGTTGGTCAAGCCGCCGCCCAGGACGAAGGCGAGCACCGAGGTCTGGCCGCTCACGCCCGACAGCTGCGCGATCGGTCCGATGATCGGCATGCTGACCGCCGCTTTGCCCGACACCGAGGGAATGAACACGTCGAGCACCATCTGCACGGCCATCAATCCATTCGCCACCCACACCGCCGACTGGCCGCGCGCGAGACGCGTGAAATGTTCGATCAGCGTGTCGAGTACCAGGCTGTTCTGCAGGATCAGTTCGACGGATGCCGCGAGTCCGATCAGCAAGCCCGCCAGAATCATCCCTTTCATACCGTCGACGAATGCGTCAGCGGCGCTGCGCGAGTCCAGCCGGCCTACGGCGGCCGTCACGATGCTGATGAACACATAGAACGCCGACAACTCCACGTTGCCCCAATGCAGCTCACGCGTGCCGATCACCAGCATCGCGGCGGCTATCGTCAGCACGATCAGTGTCGCCTTGTGGCGCCCCGACAGCTTCGCGTGCGGCTGTTCGTCGAGGCTGGCGCGCGCTGCGGCCAGCCGGTAGCCGCTCCGGCGCACATGGGCCAGCAGATACAGGATGCCGAGCGTCAGGAATACGACGAACACGCCAATGCGCATCGCGATGCCGCTAAAGAGCGGTACGCCGACGATCGGTTGCGCGACCGCGAGCGACAGCGGATTGGTCACGGAAGCGATATAGCCGACCTTCGCCGCAATCGCCACGAGACCAACGGCGAACAGGTTCGACAAGCCGAGCCGGCGCGCGAGCACCATCACCATCGGAATAATGACGAGGTATTCGGAGATGAAGCCGAGCAGCGTGCTGCCGAGACCGATGATCAGCATCAGCAGTGGCGCGAGCACATAGACGTTGCCGGCGGTGAGTTGCAGCAGCCGGTCGATTCCGGCATCGACCACGCCGGTCTTGCGCATCACGCCGAACATCCCGCCGACGAACATCACCATGAAAATCAGCGGCGCGTTCTTGATCAGCCCATTGGGCACGGCGACGAACGCCGACACCAGACTCGCCGGCGCGGCATGCTCAGGCGTGCTTTTGCTGACACCCGGCGCGACCAGCGTGGCGAGGCTATGGCTCTTCGGCACGACCTGATAAGTGCCCGGCACCACCAGCTTGTCGTGGCGCTCGAAGCGGCCGGCGTCGATCAGATAGGTCATCGCCACGGCGGCGAGAACGACCCAGATCATCATCACCACCGGATGCAGCATTTTGCCGTGGGGCTTCTTTTCGTCGCTGCCTGGGCGGCTGCCGTGCGGATGGTCGTCGTCGGCGGCTGGGGCCGCGGGTGGAGCGAGCGTGGTCATGTGCGAGTTCCTGTCATGCGATTCGAGGCGCGCGGAGTGACGAGCGGCGTATCGGCGCTCGGCGGTTGAGCGCGGCGGGCGGAATGTGCCCACCGGCGCCGAGGCGCGCTCACGCGGGTTGCGGGGTCGACTGCGGCGCGGTGTAGCCGAGTTCAGCGGAAACGATGCGGCTGCACGCCTGCAAACGTTCGAGGTAGTCGGGAATCTCGATCCGGCTGATACGCATTTCCGGTCCCGATACGCTGAGCGCGGCCACGGTGGCGCCGCTCATGTCGCGCACTGGCACCGAGACCGCTACCGCACCGGCGGTCACCTCGCCCACGCTGACGGCGTAGCCTTTGCGCGCGATCGCCTCGAGTTCGTCGACGAGCTTCATCAGATCCGGCGCCTGCGGCAGCTTCTTCAAACGCGCGAAGTATTCGGTCTTGACCGCATCGGGTGCGAACGCGAGCAGGATCTTGCCGGACGCGCCCGAGTTGAGCGGCCGACGATTGCCGACCGCGCCGATCGTGCGCATTTCATGCGTCGTCTCGCAACGCGCGACGCATACCGTTTCCAGTCCTTCACGCACACGCAGCACGACGTTCTCATTGATCGCCTGGTTGAGCACGAGCATGTGCTTTTGTGCGGAGCGGACGAGCGTATTCTGCTGCGCGGCCGCGACGCCGATCACGAATGCCTGCGGACCGAGCGCGTAGGTCGAGGCGCGCGTGTCCTGCACGACGAAGCGATGCAATTCCAGCGTGCACAGCATCCGGTAGGCGCGCGATTTGTTGATGCCGAGCTGATTGGCGAGTTCAGTAACGCCAAGGCCAGGATGTTCAGCAACGTGGCTCAAAAGCTTGAGTGCGCTGTCCACGGAATCGACGATGTAGTTCACGGTTGTTCCTTCACTGCGAGGGATGCGGCGCGGCAAGTTGGGCGCGCACGTAGTCGGCGAGCGCGGCGACAAAGGCGTCGAGATTGCGTTTGAGCGCGTCGAAACCCGCGTGTTTGACGAACGCGGCTTCGTCCATATAAAGCCCGCGATTCAATTCGATCTGGATGCTGTGCCGGCGCCGTGCCGGATCGCTGACGGCGACGAGCAGATCGCCACCCTGATATGGCTCGTTGACCTGCACGCGATAGCCGGCACCGCTGAAATAGTCCGCCACCCATTGCGTGAAAGCTGGGTCGGCGGTGGTGCCGAGGCGATCGCTGATCACGAAATCCGGGCGCGCAGCGCCTGCGTCGACATTCATCTCGTTGCCGCGTGATTTCATCGAATGGCAGTCCACGTGCCACAACGCGCCGTGCTGCGCGTAAGCGCGCTCGGCCGCGTTCTTCAACGTCGCGCGATAGGGGCGGTAGTACGAGTCGATCCGGTACTGCACTTCGGCCACCGACAGCTTGCGCGCATACATCGGCACGTTCGGCAGCGCGTCGCGCCGGATCAGGCCCATGCCGCGCAGCGTGTATTTCTCCGGCGACAGCGGCTCGGGCCACGGCTCGGCGAGCAATTGCTCGTCGATGTCGGTGATCGCGCGATTCGGGTCGATGTAGGCACGCGGGAAATGCGCGCCGAGCAACACGCCGCCTTGCTCGGGCACGGCGGCCCACAGTTCGTCGACGAATGCGTCCCACGAACTGCGAATGGCGGCGACTGGCGCGGCGGTGCCGAAGTCGGCCGGCAATGCGATGCCGCTGTGCGGCGAGTCGAACAGGATCGGCAGCCGTTCCCCCGCAGGTTCGGCGACGAAGAACGGTGCATCGGCAGGGGCGGCAAAAGTGTTGCTAGCGGGCGTCAAAACAAATTCCTTTCGGGCGGCTGACGCGCGATAAATGGCGTCGTTGCCGGGTTGAGCGTCCTTGGTGTTTTAATAAATAAAACGGCATATCAATATTTAACGCTGAACGGAATGGCAGGTCAAGTCACTCGCTAAAAGCCTTGCTATCCGGTCGCTTCATTTTCGAAGCCTTGATGGACAGGGTTTCCCGGCGTGTTAATCAGTAAAACCCCCAGCGTCACGGCTTCCGGTCAATGCGGGCAAACCAGAATTTTTCCTGAGTCTTGACCAGAGGATTTTGCATTTCGAATAATAAACAAACCAATGTTTTATTCAATAAAACAAACGCGCAAGCTGAAAGATCAGAGATCGCGCGGCTTCGGCGCACCGGCTCATACACTCACGACAAGGGAAACGCAGCATGAACAGGAAAGGTTTAGGGATGGCGCTTGCGGGCGCGGGGCTGGGCGCGGTGTTGTGCGGCAACGCGGCGGCGCAGTCGAGCGTGACGCTGTATGGCATCGTCGATTCCGGCATTACCTACACGAGCAACCAGAAGGGCAGTTCGACCTGGCAGGCGACCGGCGGCAGCGAGCAGGGCACGCGCTGGGGCATGGTGGGTACGGAGGATCTGGGCGGCGGCACCAGCGCGATTTTCAAACTCGAGAACGGCTTTAACATCGAAACCGGCACGGCCAGCGCGAACGGCCGCATATTTGGGCGCCAGGCCTGGGTGGGATTGTCGAACCAGCGCTGGGGGAGCTTCACCATGGGGCGCCAGTACAACGCGGCGCAGGATTCACTCGCGCCGTTGCAGATTGGTGCGAGCATCTCGCTCACGCAATACGCGCTGCATCCGTTCGATACCGACGATCTGAACAACTCGTTTCGAACCGACAACTCGGTGAAATACGTCACACCTAACCTGGCCGGATTCCAGGGCAACGCCATGTACGGTT
This sequence comes from Paraburkholderia fungorum, assembly GCF_046027215.1. GTDB lineage: Bacteria > Pseudomonadota > Gammaproteobacteria > Burkholderiales > Burkholderiaceae > Paraburkholderia > Paraburkholderia fungorum_D. Next base: position 209,077 of record NZ_JAQQEN010000001.1, read on the forward strand.
TCTCCAACGCGACCAACTTCGCGCAGAACCGCACCTGGAGCGTTGGCGGTACCTATGCGCAAGGGCCGTTGCACCTCGGCGTTGCCTACGTGGTCCTCGATAATCCGGCGCTCGACACAACCGGCGCGATTCCGTCGGACAACTATTACACCTTCCTGAAGGGCATTACGAAGCAGCAGATCTGGGGCGCGGCAGGCACTTACGACCTCGGCAACGCGACCTTCGGCCTGCTCTACACCACGTCGCTATTCAATCTGCAGACGGGCGCGTCGCAGCGCTTCAACAATTACGAAGGCAGCTTCCGTTACCGCTTCACGCCGGCGCTGGCCTTTGCGATCGGCGAGACGTACACGCAGGTTCATACGACGCACAGTGGAAATCCGAGCCTGCATTACCTGCAGACCAGCGCGGGCCTGCAGTACTTCCTGTCCAAGCGCACCGATGTGTATGTGAACGCGATCTACCAGCGCTCGTCGTCGAATGCCGTGGCGGCGATCGAGGGGATTAGCAACCCGTCGAGCACCGACACGCAAGTGGTGGGCGTGGTGGGGATTCGCCACAAGTTCTGAGCGCGCGAGGGCGGCGCGTGTCCTCAGCGATTCGCACGCTCGAACTGGCTGCGCGGTCTATGGCGTCGGCGCTTTGGCGACGGTCGCGGCGGGCGGCGGGTCAAGGGGGACGACTTCGTCGAAATGCGAATAGTCGATATGACTCACGCCGTTTTCTTCGCGCATGATGTCGACGTAGCGATGTTGCCAGCGGATCCGATCGCAGCTCCAGAGGTGGCGCGCCTGCATGGTCTGCGAAGTCGATTCATCGACCCCTTCGATCGTGATCAGCAGCGATGCGTCGCTTGCCTTGAGTGTTTCGGCGGTTTCGCCGAAGAGCGGGCTGGCTTCGTCGATGACATGCATCAGGCTCCAGCCGAGCTTGAACACCGGGTGTTGGTCGCGCACCAGGGTGAGATCGTAGAGCTTGCGCAGCGTAAAGCCTTCAGTGGTGGTTTCCAGCCGCATGATTCGCAGCTTTGCGCGTGCTTCGGCGATGACATTCTGACGGGCGTTCGCGGCACGCACCACCAGCGTCATGCGGCCTTCGAGCGGCCGCACGATCGCGTAGCGGGCGAACATGATCTTGGCGTGCGGCAGTGAAAAGCGCGCGAAGATGAGCCCGGTTGCCAACGCGATGCTGGACATGCCGATAAAAATTTCCAGCGTCGCGATCCAGTGCGCGTAGACGGTTTGCGGATGCATGTCGCCGTAGCCGACCGTGGCGAGTGTTTCGACGCTGAAGAAAAACGCGCCGCTGAAGCCCGGCGGAAACTGGTTGGCGATCGGCGCGGTGCCGAGCATGTAGAGCGTGGCGAACGTGGTGTTGAGCAGCAGGAACAGAATGCCGAGCGACACAAAGAACACGGGCCACCGCACCATCAGTGCGCGGTGATAGAGGTCTTGCCAGACCGGCACCGGCAGGCCGTGGGCGATGACGACGCGATCGTCCAGGCGCATTTCGCGGCTGCCGCGCGGACGCCGTTTCGACGCACGGGTTTCCGCGTCGCCGATGCTGGAAAAACCGTCTGACGGTTCAGTGGCCATCGCGTATCCGTGGGGATGAAAACGCGCAAAGCGTAGCATGCCGGCTGGCGCGCGGAAGTCGATTTTCAGCGTGCCGCGCGGGGGGCAAAAGCGGCGCCTGCACGGCGCGCGCGGTGCTTTGGACGAGCGTCTTTGGGAGGCGGGTGCGGCGCGCTCGCCTGACGCGCGTGTACCGATGAAAGGCGCTTGCCTGGGGCTTACGGAAAGGCCTTTGGCTTTGGAATGCCGGCGCCGTGTTCGATGTCGTCGATTGCTTGTTGATGCGCGGCGGCGACTGCCTCGGCTTCGTCGGCATAGCCGTTATCGCCGCCGATGGTGGTCCAGGGTTTGACCGCTTTTTCACGCTGCCGGATTTCGTATTCCGCGTCCCAGCGTGCGCCGTTCAGTTCGAGTGGGCGGACGTGAATCGAGTACACGCCGTAGAGGAAGAGCTGTTCGGTCATGATCGCCTCCAGCCGGTGGGTTCATGGTGGGCGCAGTGCGGTGGGCGCGGCGCCAGGCTGCCTAGAGTTCGATTTCGCCGAGGATGCGGTGGGCGAGGGCTTTGGCTTCCTCGAATGCTTCCTCTGGCGTGGATGAGGTGGTGTCTACTTCATAGACCGTGGTTTCCGGGTCGGCGGTTGCGTCGCCTTCATCGCGGGAGAGGGTTACCACGCCCTGGAATTGGTCTTTTTCTACTTCGCGGACCGATGCGGTGGCTGTGTAGATGCCTTTCGTGTAGGTGATGTCCTCCATGATTTGGCTCCTTCCCGGGGGGTGGTTTTTTTTATCGTAGCACGATGGGGAAGGTTTGGTTTTTTGCCTTTGGCGGCGGCATTTCGTTGTGCCTGCGGCGTTGGCCTTTCCTTGTTTGCTTGTTGGTCTGTTCGCCTAGGGCGTTGGCCTTTCCTTGCATTCTTATTGGTCTATTGGCGTCGCCCCTGTGCGGGGCAGGCACCTACTTTTCTTTGCCGGCCGCAAAGAAAAGTAGGCAAAAGAAAGCGGCTCAAACCGCCAACATTTAAGTGGGTCCCCTGGCTTGGAGGGGCTGGTGGTCCGATTAACGGATCACGCCGCGGTCAATCACCGCCAGTGACACAGCCGTCATCCGCTCCCACTCCGCACTGCGTGCGTCGCGGACGGGTCCACCAGGGAAACCGGGCGCTTTGGTTGCGCGTGAGCGGGGGCCATCGGCTTCGCCTCGGGCGAGGCGCCGAAAACACCAATTGGTTTTGTGAAGTACCGCCCCGGCGCGCGCAGCGCCGCCGGAAGCATGACGGCCTGGTCACTCAGGCAGGCAGGTGCGCAGACTCAATCTCTACGGAGCCACGATCCCCTCCGAGCCAGGGGGCCCGCTTAAGAATTGGCGGTTGGAGCCGCTTTCTTTTGCCTACTTTTCTTTGCGGCCGGCAAAGAAAAGTAGGTGCCCCCCCGCACAGGGGGAACGCTAATAAACCAACAAGAACAGAAACAACCACCGCCGTAGGCATACAGCAATAATGCCGCCGCCAAAGGCAAAAAAGGAACCTACAACAAAGCCACGACTTCATCCAAAGAAGGCGCATGCGCCCCAGCATGCCGACAAGCCGCCGCGCCAGCGGCCAAAGCAAACGCCAGATGCTCTGACCACCCCCTCTGCGGAGCAGTCATCAAACTAAACAGCAAGCCCCCAATAGAAGCATCCCCAGCACCAACGGTGTCCACCACCTCAACCCGAGGCGGCCGAGCCTCAACTACCATGGCGCCATCGATCAGCATCGCGGATTCAGGCCCGCGGGTCACCATGACAGTCGCTTCAGGATTCATAGCCTGCAATTGCGCCAGCGCGCCAACCTCATCGTCAGTCTTGAACAGCAGCCGCAAATCCTCATCCGATACCTTGATCAGATCCGCCAGCGCAGCCATCTTCCGTAAGGTCGGCTCGTACCCGTGTTCCATCAGATTCCGGTAGTTCGGATCAAAACTGATCTTCACACCGCGCGAACGCAATTGAGCGGCCAACGCCGCAAGCGTGTTGCCCAACGGCTGACGCACAAGACTGATACAACCAAAATGCGCCCACTTCACCTGGTCGATCCAGCCCGCCGGCAAGCGCGCCGGATCGAACGCGAGATCAGCCCCGTTCTCACCCATGAAAAAATACGCAGGCGGATGCGTCTGGTGAACGATCGCCAGCAACGGCGGACGCTCCACACGCTGCATGAAGCGCATGTCGAGACCCGCGGCCACGCTCGCGCTCCAGATCTCGTCGGAAAAGTTATCGACGCCCAGCGAGCCGGCGCACGCGGTCGGCAATCCAAGCCGCGCCACGCAGCGCGCGACGTTCCAGCCGGCGCCGCCCGGGCGCGAAAGCCATTGCGATGCGCCAGTCCGCACAAGGTCGGTGAGGATGTCGCCGGCGGAGATGAAAAGGGGGAATTCAGTGTTCGCGCTCATGATGTTCACTCCACGGATTCAGACGCAGCAGCCGCGCCGGAAGGCAGCGCGTGCGCCAGCACTTCGTAGCACGCGCCCATCGTGTGATAGTCGGTCTTGCCGGCCGGACTCTTTTCGTCGCTGTACTTGCGGTTGTCACACGTGAGAATGCGATACCACGCGCCATATTTGTGATCGACGAAATGGGCCCAGCTGTAACGCCAGATCTCGTCGTACCAATCCCAGAAGCGCTCGTTGCCTGTGCGCTCGCCGAGCAACGCGGCAGTGGCGAACGTTTCAGCCTGCACCCAGAAATACTTGTCGTGGTCGCACACAGTACCGTCAGGGCCAAAGCCGTAGTACAGGCCGCCGTGGTCTTCGTCCCACGCGTGGGTCATGGCGGCGTCGAATAGCTCGATCGCGCGTGGCAGCAGCCACGGCAACGGGCGGAAGCGCTCGAGGATCAGCAGCAGCTTCGCCCACTCGGTCTGGTGACCCGGCTGGAAACCCCACGGGCGGAAAATGTTCGAACTGTCTTCTTCGTTGTAGTGCCAGTCAACCGACCAGTCGGCGTGAAAATGCTCCCAGACGAGGTCTTGCGACAGCTTGGCCTGACGCAGCGTGATGTTCGATGCCACCCGCTCCGCGCGATCGAGATAGACGAGGTGGCCAGTCGCCTCATGTGCGGCGAGCAGCGCCTCGGTGGTATGCATGTTCGCGTTCTGGCCGCGATACGAACTGACGCGCCAGTCGGGCGTTGCTTCGTCGGCATAGAGACCGGCGGCGGCGTCCCAGAAGCGATGCTCCATCAACTCGAAGGTCGCGCCGATCATCGGCTTCGCTTCTTCGATGCCGGCCATCGCCGCGTGCGAATACGCAAGCAGCACGAACGCGAGGCCGTAGCAGTGGCGCGTTGCGTCGAGCGTGCGCTTCCTGCCGTCGCGCCACTCGAGTTCCCAGTCGTAGCCCTGATGCTGTGCATCCCAGTGTGCTTCACGCAGGAACTGCAAGCCATGGCGCGCGTACTCGAGATGCTGCGGATCGCCGAACTCGCGGTACGCCATCGCGTAGTTGAAGACGTAGCGGCAACTGCTCACCAGATGCCGCGTGGTCCTGTCGTAGACCGAACCGTCGTCGCGGAAGAAATGGAAGAAGCCGCCGCTCGGATCGAACACGTTCGGCGCGTAAAAGCGCAAGGTGTCCTGCACATGCGAAAGCAGAAATTCGCGGCTGCGGAAGCTGTCGACAGGCGGCACCGCGGCGGCAGCGCCGTTGGAGGGGTGAAGCGGATCGGATTGCGTCATGGCGTTTTCACCAAAGTACTGGCACGGGCAATGAGATGGACGGGCAAGCGGACTTCGAGTTCGGTAGGTGCGTCTTCAAGTAGCAGCTCGACGCCGCGCCGGCCGAGCGCTTCCTTGTCGACTGAAATGGTCGACAGCGGCGGCGTGGCATGGGCGGCGGCGGGAATGTCGTCGAAGCCGATGATCGCGATGTCTTCGGGCACGCGCAGGCCGCGCGCAAGGCACGCGCGCAGCGCGGCGAGCGCGGCGGCGTCGTTGTAGGCAAATACCGCGTCGAGGCGCGGACCGGGCGCGTCGAGCAACTGATGCATCGCACGGGCGGCGCCGCTATCGGGGTCGAGGCCGGCGTCGATGGTGACTTCCAGCGAGGGATCGAACAGCAGACCCGCCTCGAAGAACGCGCGCCGGTAGCCAAGCGCGCGCTGCGCGATGCTGAAGTGCGCGAGCGACCCGCCAATGAACGCGATCCGCTTGCGCTTCTGCTCGAACAGATGTCGCATGGCAAGCGTGGCGCCCGCGGCGTTGTCGAGATTCACCGAGCGCAGGCCGGGCGCCCACAGGTCGATCAGCACGAGCGGGCGCTGCATGGCAACGAGCATGGTGAGCGTCTCGGGCTCGACGAAGCCGGCGATCGCCACCGCATCCGGGGCATGCAGACGCATCTGCTGGATCACGTCTTCAGTCGGGCCCGCCGTCAGCACGGAAGGCACGATGCCCCGTTCGCGGCAGGCGTCTTCCACGCCGTGCAGCACATGCGAAAAGAACGGGCTGACCGCGAAGTTGTTGTGCTGACGGTGCAACAGAAAGGTGAGGCGGCGGATGCGTGGGCGCAACTGGCCGGCGTCATAGCCGAGCCGCCGCGCGGCTTCCACAACGCGAACGCGGGTGGCCTCGGAAAGGCCAGGCTGGTTCTTCAATGCACGAGAGACGGTGCCAATCGACACGCTGGCCGCGCGGGCGACGTCCCGGATGGTTGTGGCCATCGAATGAAGCGGCCGCAGTCACGCAACCGACGGTGTTTGAGTTCGGGCGATTGTATAGTAAAACCGGACCAAAACAGCCCAGCAGCGGCGCGATCAACACCCGGAAATACCCGTATATGTTGACGTTGGCCCGAAATATGCTGTTTAGTAAAAAATGCTAAACAGGGTCGTAATCTGGCCGTCGTGCCCGCTGGCTAGTCGAATGCGACGTGCGCCGTTTCGGCTGGAATCACTTCGGCTTGAGCCATTTCGGCTTGTCCGCGCAGCAGCGCAACGCTTTCGTCCGCGTCGATCAATGTGAAGCCACTGACCTCGTGCTTCGCGCGCCGCTTTGCCAGCGCCGCGACGGACGCAATTTCGTCGCTGCCATACAGCGACGGGCCGCCGTCCGACTCCACGCGCACGCAGCCGATCGCCATCGTCACGAAGCCGAAAAAGGTCGGATTGCCGCGCCGGTCTTCTCCGTGGATGCCGCCAGTCAGCCGGTCGGCCGGCGCATAAAACCGCTGGGCGCCCTCGTTGAACACGTGGATCGCACGTAGCACGCGCTCCTGCCAGTCGTCGCTCTGGAACAGGATCAGAAAGTCGTCGCCGCCGACGTGGCCCAGAAAGTCGCGGGTCGGGTCGCATACGTCGGCGAGCACGGCGGCGGCGAATTTCAACACCTCGTCGCCTTGCCAGTAGCCGTACTGGTCGTTGAAGGGCTTGAAATGATTCAGGTCGACGTAACAGGCGTAAAAGCCGGCGTTGTTGCCGAGCAGGCGGGCAATGTGCGAACTGATCGGAATGTTGCCCGGCAGGAAGGTCAGCGGGTTCGCGTAGCGCGCGGCCTCGATGCGCACCTCGGTTACCGCGCGCACGAGGTTCTCGCCGGTGCCGAGGCCGGCGTACTTGCCGTTGTCGGTGATCACGAAGCCATCGGCGAGATAGCGCTGGTCATCGCTCGCGAGGAGCTTGGCCATCTGCTCGACGGTCATCGATTTTTCGATGATCACCGGCGATGCGTTTGCAAACAGCAGGCATGGTCGCTTGCCGAACAGCTCGCGATGGTACGGCAGCGCGTAGCGGTCCATGAAACTGCGCCGGTTGATCAGCGCGACCGGCTCGTGATGTTCGACCACCGCCACCGCGTGCAGATCGGGCAGGCGGTTGAACAGTTCGAGCACGTCGTTGTTGGTCGCGTGACGCGGCAGCGCGGGCGCATGCACCAGCATTTTCGCGGACGCCATGCCGCCCGACGGCGAAGCACTGCTCACCGTGCGGGTCGTCTCCGGAAACACGGCGATGTGGCCGGCGCGCAGGGCGTCACGGGCGTCGTCGGCGACGCGCCGCGCCGGCTGGGCGTTCGGCCGGCCGAAGAAATAGCCTTGCCCGCAGCCGATCCCCATGTCGCGCACCACGATCAGATCGGCTTCGTTCTCGATACCTTCGGCCACCAGCCGCGCGCCGCTGGCGTTGGCGAAGTGCTGCATCGCGCGCACGGCTTCGAACTTGAGCGGATCGCTGGCGATGTCGTGGATGAAGAAGCGGTCGATCTTCACCACATCCGGCTGCAGCCGTACCCACAGATTCATGCTGGCATTCGCGGTGCCGTAATCGTCGAGCGCGAATTGGGCGCCGACCGTGCGCAACGCCGTAATCACCGGCAGGAAGTTGCCGACGTCCGGAATCGTGCTTTGTTCGGTCAACTCGATCACGATCCGTTGCGCGTCGACGCCGCAATGGCGCAGCAACGCGAGCGTCTCGCGAGGTGCTTCGGCCAGCTGGCGGATCGCGCCCGCACTGAAATTGAGGAACAGCTTGCCGTCGACGTTCAGCCTCGCAAACGCCTCGATGCAGGTGCGCGCCGCGGCGCGTTCGAGCGCGATCGTGCAGCCCTCGGCGAGCGCCTGCGAGAACAGGGCGAACGGCGCTTCGAGCGGCGTGCCGGCCGGGCCGCGGATCAGGCCTTCGTAGCCCAGGATCGCGCCGTCTTCGAAATCGATGATCGGCTGAAACACGGCGGACAGATTACGCCGGGCGATCAACTCCTCGATGCGCGGCGCAGCGGATTGGGAGGGCGAGTGGAGTTGCATGGCAGGTAGGCGTAGCGATCGACCTTCGGCTTATCGGCGCGGCCTGTGCAGGATTAAGTGAACTTTTAGTGAATCGTTGCACCGGGTTGGTGCTAGTCAGCGCGTCCAGGAATCCTCCTATGCCATCCGGCCGAGGCGACAGCAGCGGCTTTTCCGCGTGAAATAACAAAAAAGCCGCACGAGGCGGCTTTCTTCACATGACGCTCAGGGAGGGCGCTTATGAATGTCCTGTTTGCATTACGTGCGTATTCAATGGCGCGCGACAGCGGCGGCGGCCTGCTCGCGAGAGGCAGCCCGGGTTTCGCCGCTCATGTCGCGCGCACCCCAGCGCTGCGCGAGCGCGGCGCACACCATCAGCTGGATCTGGTGGAACAGCATCAGCGGCAACACCACGGCGCCCACCGCATGCGAGGCGAAAATGACCTTGGCCATCGGCACGCCGGCGGCCAGGCTCTTCTTCGAGCCGCAGAAAATGATCGTGATCTGGTCGGCGCGATTAAAGCCGAGCCGCTTGCTGGCGAAAATCGTCACGGCCAGCGCGAGCGCGAGCAGCACCACATTGATCAGCAGCAGGCCACCGAGGGCGGACAACGGAATCTGATGCCACAGGCCTTCGTTCACGGCCTCGCTGAACGCGCCGTACACCACCAGCAGGATCGAACCCTGGTCGACGAACTTCAACACGCCGCGATTGCGCTCGATCCACTTGCCGATCAGCGGACGCAACAACTGGCCGGCCACGAACGGCACCAGCAGTTGCAGCACGATGTTGCCCACCGTATGCCACGGCGAACTGCCGCCCGCTGCCTGATTGGTGACGACGAGGCTGACGAGAGCGGGGGTGATGAAGATACCGAGCAGGCTCGAGGCCGACGCACTGCAGACCGCGGCCGGCACATTGCCTTTAGCAATGGACGTGAACGCAATCGACGACTGAACCGTGGATGGCAACGTGCAGAGGAAGAGGATCCCCGCATAGAGCGCCGGCGTGACAAGTGGCGAAAGGAGCGGTTTAAGCGCGAGGCCGAGCAGCGGAAAGAGCGCAAACGTGCTGAGCAGCACTACCAGATGCAGGCGCCAGTGCGTCGCGCCCGCAATAATCGCTTCGCGTGACAGTTTCGCGCCGTGCAGGAAAAACAGCAGGCCGACCGCAATGTTCGTCACCCAGTTGAACCCGACTGCGGCCGGCCCGTGCACCGGCAGAAAGCTGGCGAGAATCACGGTGCCGACGAGGCACAAGGTGAAGTTGTCGGGAAGCAGTTTCGGGCGAGCCATATCGGAATCTCGATTCGGTGGTGCGGGAAGAACCAGGGCGCGCGTAAGGGCGCATACCGCAGCCTATGGGAAACGCCTATTGTTGGTGAAAAGCGATTGAAAATGCAAATTCATTTACCGAATCGATTAATGAGCGTCCTGCATCAACTCGCGGCCCGGCGCCATTGAACAGCGCAAAGCGTCGTCAATTCCAGTATTGGCGAGGACCCCTGAATGGTCCACTGCCGATTTGACAATCGAGGCAAAAAACCGGCTGCGATTCTTCATACTTCAGAGCGCCTCCAGGGCGGTCAAAATGCCGCTTCAACAAGCTGTTTCAAGGCTTTCGCGCAAGCGCTCTGTCGCGGAAAAACGTCGCAGTAACAAGGTGTTACAACAGCCGTGGTGGCCTAACACTTTTTGGCTCGACACCCTCTGCGCGCGCCCATAAATTACTGCACAAAGGCCATCGGGATGCTCCGCGCCGCGATCCATTCGCAGCGCTCGCGCCGGTCCCAGAACAAGTCCATCGCGGCTCGAACGGTGGGCTTCAGGCAGGTCTTCGGGCATGTGAGTCAACGGGTGGACGGGTTGTCGAAAACGAAGCACTTGGTTTTGGGCGCGATCATCGCTGCGCTGTGCTCGTTCGTCTATGCAAAAGTGCCGGGCGTGTCGCACGGCGGTGCGTACGCGCACGCTGCCGGCGACCATGCCATGCGCGGCGATCCCCACAGCGGCCCCCGTTATTACAGCGTCGCCGACGTTGGCGTGCCGCGCAACAACACAACCAACGGCAATTCAGGCGCGCGGCGCGGCGGGGCGAACTTCGCCGCCGGTGATTACGTCAACGGCTTCGGCAGGTACAACGCAGGTGTGCGGCGCGTCGCCGGGCCGGCCGGATATCCGGGCGACGGCCGTGGCGGCATGCAGTATGCCGGTGCGATCACGCCAGTGAGCGCCGAGTCACGCGCGGTGCCGCGTCCACCGGCCAACGCACCAGTTCGCTCAGGCTCGATTCGCGCGGATGTCGCCCGGTACAACGAAGAGCGCGGTTCAACCCGCGCCATGCAGCGCCAAGGCGACGATCCGCGTCAACCCGAAGGTTCGCCCTACCGCAATTAGGCGAAGCCTCGCCTGGCCCTGTCATTGGCCAATTCATTCCGCATTAACCTGATGCGGATAAATCGCGAGCCAAACCTCGCACTTTGCCCGCTCCAATCCGCTTCCACATTCCGCCAGCTCGGATATTCCAGCTTTCAAACTGGTTAGCTGCGGCTTTTCCCATCTGCGCGCTCCAAAAAGCCTCTGTCAATGTGACGTTTCGACGCCACACTTTTTTGAAAACACTCGGCAGCCAGCCACGTCTCGTCGTCAAATTTGGTCGTTTCCGCGGCGGCGCGTCATCCGCATGTCATTTCAACCGTCATCACCCAGTCGGACGCAATCTCAGTAACGCTTTGCGGCGCGTCGCGCATTCTGCGGCGATGCGATGTCGAGGTGTCGCATCGTGGCTTTATCAGGCCGTTAAGCGACAAAACTAACCAGACCGATATACCGGCAATAACCAACGATATTTTTGTCCATAAAAATGGTCCGCAAAGATGGTCCCGCCCAGATTGGCTCGATGATCGAACGGACAACAACAATGTTTAGCGCGAGCTCCCCCTTTCGCACAGCCACACCCCTTTTGACAAAGACAGGAGAACCCATGAAAACAAGCATCAGCCGTGCGCTGAAGACCTCCCTTAAGGCCACTGCGTGCGCCGCTGTGCTGGCCAGCGCATCGTCGGCTTTTGCGCAATCGAGCGTGCAGCTCTACGGTCAGGTCGACGAATGGGTCGGCGCGCAGAAATTTCCGGACGGCAAGACCTCGGTGCAGGTGTCCGGCGGCGGCATGTCGACGTCGTACTGGGGTATGAAGGGGGCTGAGGATCTGGGCAACGGCTACAAGGCGATCTTCACGTTGGAAGGCTTCTTCCGTGCGCAGAACGGTCAGTTTGGCCGCTTCCAGGGCGACACGATGTTCTCGCGTAACGCGTACGTCGGTATCGAATCACCGTACGGCACGGTCACGGCAGGCCGTCTGACGACGCCGCTGTTCGTGTCGACGATCCTGTTCAACCCGTTCATCGACTCGTACGTGTTCTCGCCGATGGTGACTCACGTGTACCTCGGGCTCGGCACGTTCCCGACGTACTCGACGGATCAGGGCGTGACAGGCGATTCGGGCTGGAACAACGCGGTGTCGTATTCTTCGCCGAACTTCAACGGCCTGTCCGCGACGGCGATGTACGCGCTCGGCAACACGACGGAAAACGGCGCGAAGAAGTGGAGCGGCCAGGTGCTGTACTTCAACGGCCCGTTCGCAGCGACCGCTGTGTACCAGTACGTGAACTTCAACAACACGCCCGGCGATCTGGGCAGCTTCAGCACGTCGGGTGTGCCGGGTCTGAAAAGCCAGAGCGTGGCGCAGGCCGGCGTTTCGTACGACCTGAAGTATGTGAAGTTCTTCGGCCAGTACATGTACACGTACAACGACCAGCAAATCACCAGCTGGCACGTCAATACGGCGCAGGGCGGCGTGTCGGTGCCGGCCGGCCCGGGCACAGTCATGGCGTCGTACGCCTACTCACGTGACGGCGGCGGCTTCGACCAGACCCGTCAGACGGCTGCTGTCGGCTACGACTATCCGTTGTCCAAGCGCACCGACATCTACGCGGCGTATATGTACGACCACATCACCAATCAGTCGAGCGGCAACACGTACGGCGTCGGCCTGCGCGCGAAGTTCTAGGCGCCGAGACTCCCGCCACCGCCTGCCTGCAGGCGGCGCGCGGCTCTGGAACGAGCACCACCCGCAAAGCCCGCCTTCTCCGAAAGAAGGCGGGCTTTGTCGCTTCTAACGGCGCCATCCAACCGATTTTGCTGACCAGCCTTTGATAAACCCGGCAAAATGACGTCGATTGATTCCTGAAGCGAGCGATTGAGATGGATACCCTCGTCAGCATGAAAGTGTTCCGGCATGTGGTCGAAGTCGGGAGCTTTGTCGGCGCGGCCGAGCGCATGGAGATGTCGGCGGCAATGGCGAGCAAGCATGTGATGCATCTCGAACAGCAACTCGGCGCGCGTCTGCTGAACCGCACCACGCGGCGCGTTGCACCGACCGAGGCGGGGCGCGAATACTACGAGCGCCTCTCGCAGGTGCTGACCGAGCTGGAAGAAGCCGAGCAGGCGGTCGGCGCGGCGAGCGTCGTGCCGCAGGGCCGCTTGCGGGTGTCGTCGCTCTCGGCGTTCGGCCTGAGCCACGTGATGGCCGCGGTGGCTGACTATGCCGCGCAGTATCCGCAGGTCATCGTCGACATGACGCTGTCCGACCGCGTCGTCGAACTGATCGACGAAGGTTTCGACGTCGCGATCCGCGCCTCGCCGAGCGGACTGAAATCGTCCTCGCTGATTGCGCGGCAGATCGCTACCGCCCATCTGGTGCTGTGCGCATCGCCTGAGTACCTGCGCCGGCATGGCACACCGAAGAGCGTCGCCGAACTGGCGCGCCACAATTATCTGCAGTATGCGGGCGTGTCCGCGCTCGAGCTTGCGGCCGGCGACGCCACGCCGCGCGTGCGCCTGTCCGGCAATCTGATCGTCAATCATCTGGAAGCGCAGCGCGTGATCGTGCTGCAAGGCGCGGGTATCGCGATGCTCGGCACCGAGGTGATCGGCGAGGATCTGGCCGCGGGGCGCCTGGTGCCGTTGCTGGTCGACGAGGTGCCGCCGCGCGAGTTGCCGATCCATGTGGTCTACGCGAGCCGCCGGCATTTGTCGGCCAAGGTGCGTTCGTTTGTCGATTTTCTCGCCGAGCGCTTCGCGAACGAGTCGCTGTGGCCGTCGCTCGAACAGATCAAGGCACTGGCAGTGCGGCAGCCAGCTCAGAAGCGGGCGGGTTAAGCCCGGCGCGGCGCCGGAGGCCGTTTCGCTATACTTGATTGGCAGCACTTATACGCATATCGATCCGGGGGAAACATGACCGATCTGTCCGCGCCGCAGCGCACCGGCAGCCACCAGTTGCCGGCGGGCCGGCGCCTGCGCTTCGTCACTGCCGCTGCGTTGTTCGATGGCCACGATGCGTCGATCAATATCATGCGGCGCATCCTGCAGGCGAGCGGTGTCGAGGTGATCCACCTCGGCCATAACCGCTCGGTCGACGAAGTCGCCACCGCCGCATTGCACGAAGACGCCGACGGCGTTGCCGTGTCGAGCTACCAGGGCGGGCATAACGAATACTTCCGCTATCTCGTCGACCTGCTGCGCGCACGCGGCGGCGAGCGCATCAAGGTGTTTGGCGGCGGTGGCGGCGTGATCGTCCCCGAAGAAATTGCCGAACTCGAACGCTACGGCGTCGAAAAGATCTATTCGCCACACGACGGCCAGCGGCTCGGTCTGCAAGGCATGATCGACGACATGATCGGGCGCTGTGCGGAAGCCGCGCGCCGTGCTGCCGCCACGCGGCACAGTCCGATTAGCGAATGGGTGGCCGATCTCTCAGCGAATGGCTTGCCGCGCTTCGAGCCGCGCGCCGGCAATCAGGCGAGCGACAGTCAGCCCGCTACTGCCGAAGCGCATCGGCCGGACGGCGTCTGCCAGACCGTCGAAGCGCAGGACCCCGCATCGCTCACTTTCCGCCGGCTCGCGCAACTGATCAGCGCATTCGAAGCGGGGCGCATCAACGCCGTCGAGCAGGAATCGCTCACGTTTCTCGCGGAGGCGATCGAAGTCCCCGTGCTCGGCATTACCGGCACCGGCGGCGCTGGCAAATCCTCGCTCACGGACGAACTGATCCGGCGCTTTCGCCTCGACTACGGCGACGCCCTCACCATTGCCGTGCTCGCGATCGACCCGTCGCGCCGCAAATCCGGCGGCGCGTTGCTTGGCGACCGCATCCGCATGAACGCCATCGGCGACTGGGGCGGCGGCGCGCGCGTGTATATGCGCTCGATGGCGACACGCGATGCAGCGAGCGAAGTCACCGATTCGCTCGACAACGTCCTGACGCTGTGTAAAGCGGCAGGCTTCGATCTGATCATTGTCGAAACCTCCGGCATCGGGCAGGGCAATGCGGCGATCGTGCCGTTTGTAGACCAGTCGTTGTATGTCATGACGCCCGAGTTCGGCGCGGCGAGCCAGCTGGAGAAGATCGACATGCTCGACTTCGCCAGCTTCGTCGCGATCAACAAGTTCGACCGCAAGGGCGCGCCGGATGCGTTGCGCGATGTCGCCAAGCAGGTGCAGCGCAATCGCGGCGACTTCGCGAAGGCGCCGGAGGCGATGCCCGTGTTCGGCACGATTGCCTCGCGTTTCAACGACGACGGCGTGACCGCGCTTTACCAGCATGTTGCCGAGGCATTACGTGGGCATGGTTTGCGTGCCGGCGGCGGCCAGTTGCCACGGCTCGACAGCGTGCGCTATTCGAGCGGGCGCAACGCCATCGTGCCGCCGGCGCGCGTGCGCTATCTGGCGGATGTCGCGCAGACCGTCCACGCGTATCGCGACCGGGCCGACGCTCAGGCACAACTGGCGCGCGAACGCTGGCAACTCGCCGAGACACGCCGCATGTTGGCAGAAGCGGAACCGGCCGCGGCCGCTGCGGACAAAACCGACCCTACCCAACTCGACACCCTGATCGACCAGCACACCGCCAGCCTCGGCGAGCGCGAACGGAAGCTGCTCGACGCATGGCCGCACACCGTCGCCGCCTATTCCGGCGACGAACACGTTGTCCGCATTCGCGACCGCGACATTCACACCGCGCTCACTGTCACCACGCTGTCCGGTTCGCAGGTCCGCAAAGTCGCGCTGCCCAAATTCGTCGACCATGGCGAAATCCTGCGCTGGCTGATGCTGGACAACCTGCCAGGCTATTTTCCGTTCACCGCGGGCGTGTTCCCGTTTCGCCGCGAAAACGAGGATCCGACGCGCATGTTCGCCGGCGAGGGCGATCCGTTCCGCACCAACCGCCGGTTCAAATTACTTTCCGAAGGAATGCCCGCCAAACGTCTTTCGACGGCGTTCGATTCGGTCACGCTCTACGGCGAGGAGCCGCACGAGCGGCCCGACATTTACGGCAAGGTCGGCAATTCGGGCGTTTCGGTGGCGACGCTCGACGACATGAAGGCGCTCTACGACGGTTTCGATCTGTGCGCGCCGGAAACCTCGGTATCGATGACGATCAACGGCCCCGCGCCGACCATCCTCGCGATGTTCTTCAACGTGGCCATCGACCAGCAGATCGCGCGGATGCAACAGGAGCAAACCCACGCGCTCACCGAACAACAGCTCGGCGCCGCGCGCCGCACTGCGCTGGAAAACGTGCGCGGCACCGTGCAGGCGGACATCCTTAAGGAAGACCAGGGCCAGAACACCTGCATCTTCTCGACCGAGTTCAGCCTGAAAGTCATGGGCGATATTCAGGCGTACTTTGTCGATCACGGCGTGCGCAATTTTTACTCGGTGTCGATCTCCGGCTATCACATCGCCGAGGCTGGCGCGAATCCGATCTCGCAACTGGCCTACACGCTCGCAAACGGCTTCACGTATGTGGAGGCGTATCTGGCGCGTGGCATGTCGATCGACGATTTCGCGCCGAACCTGTCGTTCTTCTTTTCGAATGGCATGGACCCGGAATACACGGTGCTGGGTCGTGTCGCGCGACGCATCTGGGCCATCGCCATGCGCGAACGTTACGGTGCAAACGAGCGCAGCCAGAAGCTCAAGTATCACGTGCAGACTTCAGGCCGCAGCCTGCATGCGCAAGAGATCGACTTCAACGATATCCGCACCACGCTGCAAGCGCTGATCGCCATCTACGACAACTGCAATTCGCTGCACACCAACGCGTTCGACGAAGCGATCACCACGCCCACCGAGGATTCGGTGCGTCGCGCGGTGGCGATCCAGTTGATCATCAACCGTGAATGGGGGCTCGCGAAGAATCAGAACCCAAATCAGGGCAGCTATGTGATCGAGGAGCTGACCGATCTGGTGGAAGAAGCCGTGCTGGCGGAGTTCGACCGTCTCACCGAGCGCGGCGGCGTGCTGGGCGCGATGGAAACCGGCTACCAGCGTGGGCGCATCCAGGACGAGTCGATGCTATACGAGCATCGCAAGCATGACGGCTCGTATCCGATTGTCGGCGTGAACACGTTCTTGAGCGCGCATCCGCACGAAGCGCCGCAGCCGATTGCGCTGGCCCGCTCCACCGATGAAGAAAAGCAGAGCCAGTTGAAACGTCTGCGCGACTTTCAGACGCAGCATCGCGACGATGGACCGGCCGCGCTTGAACGCCTGAAGCGCGCGGTGATCGACGACGAAAACGTGTTTGCGGTGCTGATGGACGTCGTGCGGGTCTGCTCGCTCGGGCAAATCACGCACGCGTTGTTTGAAGTGGGCGGTCAGTACCGCCGCAATATGTAAGGCCGATCGATGCTGCGGCCCACCAGGGAGCGGACCGCAGCAAAGCACCTTGAGTGCGCACCTTAGCGTGCTTAGCGTGCGATTCCCAGCCGTGCCTTCGCGTCGTTATATTCCTGCGACAAACGCCGGACCAGTTCGCCTACGCTCGGCACGTCGTCCATCAGGCCGACGCCCTGGCCTGCGCCCCAGATGTCTTTCCACGCCTTCGCCTTGTCGTTGCCGAAATTCATCGCGGTCTTGTCGGATTCCGGCAGGGCGTCCGGATCCAGCCCCGCATTCACGATACTTTCGCGGATGTAGTTGCCGTGCACGCCGGTGAACAGGTTCGTGTAGATGATGTCCGACGCCGTGGAATTGACGATCGCCTGCTTGTAGCTCTCGACCGCGTGCGCCTCCCTGGTCGCGATAAAGCGCGTGCCCATGTACGCGAGATCCGCGCCCATGGCTTGCGCCGCGAGAATCGAACCGCCATTGGCGATCGAACCCGACAGCACGAGCGGGCCGTCGAACATACGCCGCACTTCGCCGACCAGCGCGAACGGCGAGGTGGTGCCGGCATGCCCGCCGGCACCCGAGGCCACCAGGATCAAACCGTCGACGCCCGCTTCAAGCGCTTTCTGCGCGTGGCGCAGGTTAATCACGTCGTGCAGCACGATGCCGCCGTAGCTGTGCACCGCGTCGACGATCTCACGCGCCGGTGCGCGCAGGCTCGTGATGAAGACGGGCACCTTGTGTTCGACGCACACGCGCACGTCGTGCTCGAGCCGCGAATTCGACTGGTGGACGATCTGGTTGACGGCGATCGGCCCGATGACTGCATCGGGATTGGCCGCCTTGTGCTCGGCGAGTTGCGCCTGAATCTGCGTCAGCCATTCGTCGAGCAATTCAGCCGGGCGGGCATTCAGCGCCGGAAACGAGCCGACGATACCAGCCTTACATTGAGCTAACACGAGTTCGGGATAGCTGACGATGAACATCGGCGAGGCGACGACGGGCAGCGCGAGTTTTTGCAGGACGGCGGGCAATGCCATGGTGCGAGTCTCCTGATTGAGCAGGTCGGCAGGGCGTTTCGTCGCCCGGCGACTGATGAGTTTAGCGGCACATGGCACGCGCGGTGCTGAAGAGGCTCAGCGCGGTCGTACGGTCACCATGCCGCCCGAAATTTAAGAACGATCGTTCGATTATATGCCAGTCGCGCGAATTGCGTCCGGCGTGTGCGTTTTGAACAGTTGGAAGGAGTGTTCAGGTTCTATGTCTGCGTGGGGTATCCCACCCCGCATCGGCACTTTGCGCTTCTACAATGCTTTCACACGTAAACGACAAGAGACCCGCCATGGCCTTCGAGGATTTCACGCCCTTTCGCGTCGCCGCGGGCGATGCCGATATTTTCGGAGTGAAGGGCGGAGCAGGGCCGCCGCTTCTGTTGCTGCACGGGCATCCGCAGACCCATCTGATCTGGCATCGCTGTGCGGCGCAACTCGCAGAGCATTTCACCGTGATCGCCACCGATCTACGCGGCTACGGCGCTTCCGGCAAGCCGCCGAGCGATGCTGACCACACGCCGTATTCCAAACGCACGATGGCCGCCGATCAGGTCGCCGTGATGCGCCACTTCGGTTTCGAACGATTTCTGGTTTGCGCGCACGACCGCGGCGCGCGTGTCGCGCACCGGATGGCGCTCGATCACGCCGACGCGGTGGAGCGCCTGATGCTGCTCGATATCGCACCGACGCTCGCGATGTACGAAGCCACCAACCGCGCCTTCGCGACGCATTACTTCCACTGGTTTTTCCTGATCCAGCCGGAGCCGCTGCCCGAAACGCTGATTGGCGCCAATCCGTCCGCTTACGTGGATGCGGTCATGGGCAGCCGCCACGCAGGCCTCACGCCGTTCACGCCCGAAGCGCTCGACGCCTATCGTGCGGCGTTGTCACAACCCGGCGCCGTGCATGCGATGTGCGAGGACTACCGGGCGTCGGCGAGCATCGATCTCGAACACGATCGCGCCGACATCGAACGTGGGCACAAGATCGGCTGCCCTTTGCGGGTGCTCTGGGGCGACAAGGGCGTGATCGAGAAGTGTTTCGACGCGCTCGCGGAATGGCGTCATGTGGCGCGCGATGTTAGCGGGCGGGCGCTGTCGTGCGGGCATTACATCCCGGAAGAGGCGTCGCAGGAACTGGTCGCCGAAATGCTGTCGTTTTTCGAAGCGGTGGAACAGTAAGCCGCTGATCGGCGACGACGCCGCCGCGTTCAGCCGAGCGGCGGCAGTCTGCGGGCGACCGGCGTCGACTTGACGATCGCGGTGCTGGTCTCCGCGCGCTCGGTGACCTTAGAGAGAATTTCATCGAGCTGCTCGATCGAATGCAGGTATAGGCGACAGATGAAGCAATCGTCGCCCGTTACCTTGTCGCATTCGACAAACTCCGGAATCCGCCGGATCACGTCTTCCACCAGATGCAACTGCCCGGGTAGCGGCTTGACGCGCACGATGGCCTGCAGCGTAAAGCCGAGCGCGCGCGGGTCGATCTGCACGGTAAAGCGCTCGATTACGCCTTGTGCTTCGAGCCGGCGCACTCGCTCGGCCGTGCTCGGCGCGGATAAACCCACCCGTCGCGCCAGTTCACTCACCGGTTGGCGCGCATCTTCGGCCAGCGCGGCGAGCAATGCGCGATCGGTGTCGTCGAGCGGCGCGAGGGCGGCAGGAACAAGGCGTTTGGACATGATGGCCTTCGATTCTTAGGGGCGAGTGCTGGAATGCTTAAGTTTAGCCATGTATTCGTGCGTTCGAATTAATTACACTGCTTCATGCAGGAATCAATTCGAGGATCGAAACATGGCGTCAAACGAAATTCGCCGCGGCGCGGCTGAAATGAGCACGGCGATGCTGATGTCCGGCACGATCGGCTGGCTGGTCGTGTCGTCGCAGCAGAGCGCTTTCAACGTGGTGTTCTTCCGCTGCGTATTTGGCGGCGCAACTTTGGCGCTGGTCTGCGCCCTGCTCGGACTGTTCAGGCGCAAGCTCTTTTCGTGGAAGATGTTTGGTCTCGCCCTGCTCGGTGGCGCGGCGATCGTCATCAACTGGGTATTGCTGTTCGCCGCGTATTCGCGTGCGTCGATCTCGATGGCGACCGCCGTCTACAACACACAGCCTTTCATGCTGGTCGCGCTCGGCGCGCTGGTGTTCCGCGAACGCGTGAGCGCGTCGACGGTGGCCTGGCTGGCGGTCGCGTTCATCGGCCTCGTGTTTGTCGTGAAGGTCGAGCCGGCCGTGCTGGCGATGCCGGGGCAATACCTCACAGGCGTCGCCCTTGCGGTGGGCGCGGCGGCCATGTACGCCGTGTCGTCGATCATCACGAAGCGGCTGAAGGGCACGCCTCCGCATCTGATCGCGCTGATCCAGGTATCGCTCGGAGTGCTGATGCTCGCGCCGTTCGTGCGCTTCGACGCGTTGCCCACCACCGGAGTGCAATGGCTCGAATTGATCGTGCTCGGCGTCGTCAACACGGGGCTCATGTATGTGCTGCTCTACGGCGGTATCCAGAAGCTGCCAACCTCGATGACCGGCGCGCTGTCGTTCATCTATCCGGTGGTTGCAATCATCGTGGATCGGGTTGCGTTCGGGCAGACGCTAGCGTGGATTCAGGTGCTCGGCGCGGTGCTGATTCTGCTCGCGGCAGCGGGCGTCAATCTCGGTTGGCGAATCGTGCCGCAGAAGCGCCTGTCTTCGACCTGATAGTGGACATCCAGATTGGGCGGCGGCGCGAATGATACGGATTCCGGAGCAAATTGGCCGCCGCATTGTTCACATCGACGGACTAATGGAGCCGAACGCCCAGCACTACGTGGCTTGGTAACGCCGCATGTATGCGGCTTTAAAAGGGCCCGTCATGCTTCTGTAGGGAAATCACCGATGCGATCAAAAAACAGGCACGCGTATCATTCGCAGTGACGCTGATCACGTCCGACAGAATTTCCGCCGCTCGCCTTGATGGTCGAGCGGCTTTCTTTTTGTGGCGACGGTTTCAGTCATTGGCGCGCTCCGCGCCCTGTGCCGCAAGCGCGTCAGCCCTGACGCGCAACGATACGCTCGCCGTCGATCCGCAGCGGCCCGTTGTTGCCGGCCAGTTCCTCGACGATTGTGTGCACCAATCTGGGCCATTCGCCGCGCGGCTTGAGCATGGACGCGGCGGCGCGCATCACGGCGGCGTCGTCGAGCATCTGCAATAGCGTATCGAAGCGCATTGCGCGGACTTCGAGCAGCTTGAACACGATCAGGACCTTTAACGCATTCTTTGCATTGCGCGCCGGATCGGCCCGCAGCCACGCCACGCGCGAAAACGCCCGTTCAAGCGCCTGTTCGACATTCGTGAAGGGTGAACCATGGCCGGGGATCACGAGGCGCACGTCGAGTTGCGCAATGGCTTCGAGTACCGCCTGTTCTTCAGCGAAACCGCTTTCACCTTCCAGTTCGGGAAAGATCACACCGAAACCGTTTTCCCACAGCGCGTCCGCGCTGATCAGGCTGCGCTCGTCCGCGCAGTACAGGATCAGCGAATGCGGATCGTGGCCGGGCGCGCCGAGCACTTGCCAGTCGAGCGCGCCGAGCCGCAGATGCGCACCGGGCGTAGTCGTCCCGGTGAAGCTGAAGCGCTCGCAGGTCTGGCCGGTCGCGCGAAACGTCAGGTGCGTTTCGTCCCAGTCGCGCACCGCATCGGCCTCGGAAGCGGGGATAATCGTGCGGCACGGCCATGTCGATTGCAATAGCGCGTTACCGCCGCAGTGATCAGAATGCAGGTGCGTGTTGACGATCAGATCCAGCGGCCGCGCGCCGAGCGCCTGCTGCACCAGCGCGAGCGTTTGCGGCGCGTGGGTTGCGTAGCCGGTATCGACCAGCGCGGCGCATTGATCGTCGGTGAGCAGCACGTTGTTCGATGAAAGCCAGCCGCGTTCGAACACGCGAATCGATTCCGGTAGCGTCGTCATGACGTGGCCGGTAGTGCAGATACTTCGGGCTTCGGCATCACGAGAATCGTCGATGTGCCGGTCAACATGGTCTCTTCGCGCTGATTCACGACTGTGCCCTCGAGATGCGTCAGATCGCCGTTCAGACTTGGCTTCCAGTACGCGTCACGCACGCGCCAGGTGATCGTCAGCGTGTCGTGCGCGTGGACGGCTTTCCTCAGCTTGATATTGAATTCGAGACCGAGCGGCTGCGAGTAGGTCGAATAATGCGTCGCCAGCAGCGCCATGAAATGCGCGGTTGGTTGCGTGCCGGATGCGATCAGACCGCCGAAGCGGCTTTGCGCGGCATAAGCTTCGTCGTGATGCAGCGGGTTGAGGTCGTTGACGAGCGTGGCGAACGATTTCACCGAATCGGCTGATAGTTCAAACGTCGAACTGAATGTCTCGCCTATCGTCACGATACGAGGCGCGGCGTTCATCGCGGTACCTGCGTTTGAATCCGCGCTTGCCGCGCCATGCACTCCACATGGCGTTCCTCGATCGCATCCCAGACCGCGCGTTTCGCGTCGTCGGTGAATGACGACCAGCCGGCGATTTCGTCGATCGTGCGCAGACAGCCTTCACACCAACCGGTCGAGGCATCCATCCTGCACACATTGATGCACGGCGACGGCACGGCTGCGCGATCTTCGTTGTCGGTGCCCGATGTCATGTCGTCACGCCGTTTCGCGCAACGCCACGTCGAGTACCGGCGCGCCGGTCAGCGCAATCAGTTCCTGCGCCGTGAGATTGAAGACCGCATGCGGATGGCCGGCGGCGGCCCACAGGCTGTCGAGTTCGAGCAGATCGGCGTCGATCAGCGTGACCGGCTCCGTGGCGTGGCCGATCGGGCAGACGCCGCCGATCGCATAGCCGGTTTTCTCGCGGACGAACTTCGCGTCCGCACGGCCGATCGCGCCGACCTGCGCCGCGACTTTCTTTTCGTCGACGCGATTCGCGCCGCTCGCGACCACCAGCACCGGCGCGTCGTCTTCACGGCGGCGAAACAGGATCGACTTGGCGATCTGCGCGACCGAGCAGCCGAGCCCGGCGGCGGCTTCGGCGGAGGTCTTGCCGGTCTCCGGCAGCATCACGATGCGGCCCGCGTGACCGCGTTCACGCAGCAATAACGCGACGCGGCGTGCCGACTCGGGCAGGGCGTCGAGATCGTCGGATTCGAGAGAAGCGTGTTCGCTCATCGTTCTATTTCCTTCCTGTGTGTGGCAAGTCAAACGCAGTCGGATTGTTCGCTGCGCGCTTTAGCGAGCAGGGCCTTGCCGGCGCGCGACACATTGGGCCGGCCAATCGACGTCGAAATGAAATCACCAATGGCGACGACCTGCGCGAGGTCAATGCCGGTCTCGATGCCGAGGCCGTTCATCAGGTACAGCACGTCTTCGGTCGCGACATTGCCGGTCGCGCCCTTCGCATACGGACAGCCGCCGAGACCCGCCACCGACGCGTGATAGATCTCGATGCCTTCCTGCAGGGCGGCGTAAATGTTCGCGAGTGCCTGACCATAGGTGTCGTGGAAATGGCCCGACAGACGTTCGCGCGGAAATACTTTCGTGACGGCTTCGAACACTTCGCGAGTACGTTTCGGCGTGCCGACGCCGATCGTATCGGCGATATCGATCTCATCGCAGCCCAGCGCCGCAAACCGCTCGACCACATCGACCACCGACGCCACCGGTACCTCACCCTGATACGGGCAGCCGAGCGCGCACGAGACGCTGCCGCGAATCCGCAGACCGTGCTGTTTCGCTGCCTGCGCGACCGGCGCGAAGCGGTCGATGCTTTCCGCGATGCTGCAATTGATGTTCTTCTGCGAGAACGCCTCGCTGGCCGCGCCGAAGATCACGATCTCATCGGCACGCGCGGCGAGTGCGCCTTCGAAGCCGCGCAAATTTGGCGTCAGCACGGAATAGATCGTGCCCGGGCGGCGCTCGATACCGGCCATCACGTCGGCGCCGTCGGCCATCTGCGGCACCCATTTCGGCGATACGAACGAAGCCGCTTCGACGTTGCGGAAACCCGCCGCGGACAAGCGGTTGATCAGCTCGATCTTGGTCGCCGTGGCGACGAATTCTTTTTCGTTTTGCAGTCCGTCACGTGGACCCACTTCGACGATTTTGACTTGTTGAGGCAAGGCCATGATGTGTCTCCTATGTCGACCGGAGTTGGCGCTTTAGCGCTTACTCCGGTCCCGTGTAACTTGTTGACGCCGCGCGTGGCGGCACTCTTTCAGTTGGTTTCGCGACTGCTCAGTATCCGCGTTCGATATCCACCGCGCCGCTGATTGCTTCGCCACGCGTCAGCGCGGTGATCTTCTGCGCGACCTGCACAACGCTTTCTTCGCGCAGCGTGAGCGCCGACACGTGCGGCGTGATCGTGATGCGTGGTTCCTGCCAGAACAGATGATCGGGCGGCAACGGTTCGTCGCGGAACACATCGAGCGTAGCGGCGGCAAGCTGGCCGCTTGCCAGCGCTTCGAGCAGATCCGCTTCGACCAGGTGGCCGCCGCGTGCGACGTTGATCAGATACGCGCCGCGTGCCAGCTTCGAGAACGTGCGTGCGTTCAGTACGTCGGCCGTGTCCGGCGTGTGCGGCAGCAGATTCACCAGCACCTTCACGCCGTCGAGAAACGCGTCGAACTGCGCTTCACCGGCAAAGGTCGTGATGCCCTCGACATGCCGCGCGCTACGGCTGTAGCCGCGCACCGGCAGGCCGAACGCGGCGACCGTTCGCGCAACATGCGCACCGAGCACGCCGAGCCCGAGCACGCCGACCGTGAAGGTCTCGCGTGGATGCGGGTCCAGCACATGCCAGCGGCGCCCGGCTTGCTGCAACTTGTATTCGTCGAAGCGCCGCATGTAACGCAACACCGCGTGCGCGACGTATTCGGCCATTTGCGGCGCCATGCCGGTGTCTTCGAGCCGCACCAGTTGCGCGTTGCGTGGCAAGGTGCCGGGCTGCGCTTGTTCGAGCGCGAGAATCGCATCGACACCCGCGCCGAGATTGAAGATCGCGCGCAGATCGTCGCGCCCGGCGAGCATCTCATGAGGCGGCCGCCACACCACCGCGAAATCGGCCGGCGCGTGGTCGCCCGGCTGCCATTCGCGCAAATCGGCTTCAGGCAGCGCACGGGCAAAGTCGTGCAGCCATGCTGCAGCGTCGGCATGCGGCATGTAAAAGAGGATTTTCATACGGTCCAGATGGCGCGTGCGTGGTCGAGACGGGGTTCATTCTACTTTTTCGACGCGAATCGCGCGCGTTTGCGCACGGCCGTGTGGTTTGAACGATTGCTGAACGCTTGCCGCCCCATAAACAAAGCACAAAAACTTGGTTCGCCAGTGCGGCACCGGGCGGGACAATACTTTCCCGGATTCCGGCAGCGAGGAACAGACATGCTTTCATGCATCAAATCGACATGGCCGCCGCGGCTCGTCACCGTTCCCGGTCTTCACGGCAGCGAGGGCGCGCACTGGCAAACATGGCTCGAACGGCAATTCTCACGCTCCTTGCGCGTTGAACAGGCCGACTGGGACGCGCCGGACCTCGCGGTCTGGTCGCAGTCGCTGCGCGACCTGCTGGCGCGCGAGCGCGGGCCATTCGTGCTGGCCGCGCACAGCTTCGGCTGTCTTGCGACGGCCTATGCGCTGCAGCAGGCCTCGTATGTCGCCGAGGTGGTCGGCGTGTTGTTTGTCGCACCGGCGAGTCCGGAGAAATTCGCCTTCGCCGGTCCGTTCGACGCGCGGCGCCTCGGTGTGCCGTCGATCCTGATCGGCAGCGAAACCGATCCATGGATGCCGCTCTCCGGATCGCGCGAGCTCGCACGGCGTTTCGGCAGCGCCTTCGTCAATCTGGGCGACGCCGGGCATATCAACACCGCGGCGGGATTCGGTCCGTGGCCGCGAGCGAAATATTTCGTCGACACGCTGGTGCATTGCGCGGCGCCGCTGCGCTTTCGCGAGGAAACGTTCGAGGCCGCGCAGCACGCGTTCGTTTGAATTTTTTGCGCGGCGTTTAGACGTTGGCCGCAGCGCAAGTGAGCGAGTAAGCGATCCGTTAGAATCCCGCTTCATGCCGCGGCTTCCTGCGGCCACAGGTTTTCATCAACGATAGGCGGGGACAGGGATGGCAGGCAAGACGGGGACATCGCGCTGGCTGGCGGCCGGCATGACGGCGATCACGCTCGCGCTAGGCGGCGTGTCGGCGGCGCACGCAGACGCAGCGCTGCTCAACGTGTCGTACGACGTGACGCGCGAGTTGTACAAGGACATCAACGCCGGCTTCATCACGGCGTACAAGCAGAAGAGCGGCGAGACCGTGTCGGTCCGTCAGTCGCACGGTGGGTCGAGCGCGCAGGCGCTGTCGGTGCTGCAGGGATTGCAGGCCGATGTCGTGACGATGAACCAGCCGAACGACATCGATCTGCTCGCCGAGAAGGGGCAACTGGTGCCCGCGAACTGGCGCACGCGTCTGCCGGACGACAGCGCCCCGTACACCACGACCATGGTGTTCCTCGTGCGCAAGGGCAATCCGAAGCACATCAAGGATTGGGACGATCTCGCGAAAGCTGGCGTGCAGGTAGTGATCGCCAATCCGAAGACCTCGGGTAACGGCCGTTACGCGTATCTGGCGGCATGGGGTTATCGCAAGCAGCACGGTGGCACTGACACGCAGGCACTCGATTTCGAAAAGGCGATCTTCAGGAATGTTCCGGTGCTCGACACGGGTGGCCGCGGCGCGACTACGACCTTCACGCAACGTGGCATCGGCGACGTGCTGGTGACATTCGAAAACGAAGTGTCGCTGATCGATAGCGGCGTGGGCGCGGGCAATTTCGAAGCGGTGTATCCGTCGGTGAGCCTGCTGGCTGCGCCGCCCGTGTCGATCGTCGACAAGGTGGTGGACAAGCGTGGCACGCGCAAGGAAGCGCAGGCATATCTGGATTATCTGTGGTCGCCTGCCGCGCAGGAAATCATCGCGTAGCACCATCTGCGTCCGCGCGACAAGACCGTGCTCGAGAAGCACGCGGCGGAATTCAAGCCGATCAAGACGTTCACCGTCGAAGAGATGTTCGGCAGCTGGCAGAAAGCGCAGCAGACGCATTTCTCCGATGGCGGCACGTTCGATCAGATCATCGTGGACAGAAAGTAAGTCTGATAGCTGGATGTGGAAAGGCCGCCTCGATAACGAGGCGGCCTTTTTTATTGCGCGTGCTTGCGCGTACTTGCTACGCTGCCGAACCTTGAGCTTTTAGTTCGACGCGGCGTGCGAGTGGTGTTCATGCGCGCAGCCATGTTCGCAGCCGCTCTGATCCAGAGGCATCTGCTGCGCCGCTTCCGCGCGAATGCCGAGGCGCTCGATCAGCTTGCGGTCCGCTTCCGCCTGCGGGTTGCTGGTGGTCAGCAGTTGATCACCGTAGAAAATCGAGTTCGCACCGGCGAGGAAGCACAGCGCCTGCAGCGCTTCGTCCATCTGCTCGCGGCCCGCCGACAGACGCACCATCGCACGCGGCATCGTGATGCGCGCAATCGCAATCGTGCGCACGAATTCGAACGGGTCGATCGCTTCAGTGCCGGTCAGCGGCGTGCCTTCCACCTGCACCAGATTGTTGATCGGCACCGATTCCGGATACGGCTCCATGTTCGCCAGTTGCGCGATCAGGCCCGCGCGTTCGCGGCGCGATTCACCCAGACCAACGATACCGCCGCAGCACACGTTGATGCCCGCGTCGCGCACGCGTTCGAGCGTGTCGAGGCGGTCCTGATAGGTGCGCGTCGAAATGATCTGGCCGTAGAACTCCGGCGACGTGTCGAGGTTGTGGTTGTAGTAATCGAGGCCCGCTTCGCGCAGACCTTGTGCCTGGTGCTTTTCGAGCATGCCGAGCGTCACGCAGGTTTCGAGACCCATGGCCTTCACGCCGCGGATCATGTCCTTGATCGGCTCCAGATGCCGGTCTTTCGGATTACGCCACGCGGCGCCCATGCAGAAGCGTGTCGCGCCGTTTTCCCTCGCAACCTTCGCGGCGGCCAGCACTTCGTCGACGGGCATCAGCTTGTCGGCTTGCAAGCCGGTGTCGTGATGCACCGACTGCGGGCAATAGGCGCAGTCTTCTTCGCAGCCGCCGGTCTTGATCGAGAGCAGCGTCGACAGTTGCACGGTGTTCGCGTCGAAGTGTTCGCGGTGCGTTTGCTGCGCGCGGAACATCAGGTCGTTGAACGGCAGTTCGTACAGCGCGACGATGTCGGCGACGCGCCAGCGCGCCACCGGTTTCGCGCCGGCGGCGTCGTTATTGGCATGGTTGTGCGCGGCGGCCGTGTCGGCTGGCGTCGGAGCGATGTTCAGTTGCGTCATGTCGTCAATCCTCATGGAGGGATGTTTGATAGGGTTCAACGCTGCGCGGCGCGCAGCGTGTTTAGAAGGCCATTGATGTCGAGTTGATCTGCCGCGAGCTCGGGCGAGGCCGGGCTCAGATGCGGCACGATGCCGAGCAGCGGCGCGTCGTGTTCACGCGCGAGATGCTCGCGGATCGACGCGATGTTTTCGTCGGGGAACGTCATGTTCGGATCGATGCGGTTGGCGACCCAGCCGGCCAGCGTCAGACCGCGCGCGGCGATCGCTTCGGCGGTCAGCAGCGCATGGCTGATGCAGCCGAGGCGCATGCCCACCACGAGCACGACGGGCAGCTTCAGCGCGACCGCGAGATCGGCGGTGTCCTGGGTGATGGTCAGCGGCACGCGAAAGCCGCCCACGCCTTCCACCACGACGATATCCGCGCGCGTGAGCGCCTGGGCGTGGCAATCGACAATGTGGCCGATGTCGAACGCGACGTTTTCCAGTGCGGCGGCGATATGCGGCGCGGCCGGTTCCTTCAGCAGATACGGCGTGCGGATCGCGGGCGGCAGCAGGACGCCCGATGCCGCGTCGAGTTGATCCGCGTCTTCGTTGTGCAGCACGCCATTCACTTCGAATGCGCCTGCCGCGATCGGCTTCATCGCGGCGGCTCGCAGGCCTTCGCGCACGAAGCCGCGCAGCAGTGCCGCGGACACGAAGGTCTTGCCGATTTCCGTATCGGTGCCGGTGACGAACAGGGACAACGCGCCTTGACTCGAGCCGCTCATGCCGCTTTGACCCCGAGTTGTTGCAAGCCGGCTTCAAGCCGGTCCAGATCCGCGTGCGAATGCGCGGCCGACAGTGAAATGCGCAGCCGCGACGTGCCGGCGGGCACGGTCGGCGGACGGATCGCCGGCACCCAGAGACCGGCGCGATCGAGCGTGGCCGCGATGTCCAGCGTGGCGTCGTTCGCACCGATGATGAGCGGTTGCACGGCGGTATGCGAATCGACCGGTAGCCACGGCGTCGCCTTGAGCATCGCGCGCGTGCGTTCGATCAGTTGCCGAAGATGCGCACGGCGCGCGTCGCCTTCTTCGCCACCGATGATGCGCAGACTCGCCGATACCGCGTGCGCGGCGGCGGGCACCGAGGCGGTCGTGAAGATGTACGGACGGGCGCGCTGCACGAGCCATTCAATCACGGTCTGATGCGCAACGACGAACGCGCCGGACACGCCCGCAGCTTTGCCAAGCGTGCCGATGGAAATCACATTGGGCGAACGCAATGCCGCTTCTGCGACTGCGCCCCGGCCTTGCGGGCCAAGCACGCCGAAGCCGTGTGCGTCGTCGACGATCAGCCACGCGCCGTGCTGTTCCGCGAGCGCCAGCAGACGCGGCAGCGGGGCAATGTCGCCGTCCATGCTGAACACCGTATCGGAGACGATCACTTTGACTTCGGCATCCGAGGCGTCGAGCATCGCGCTCAACGCTTCCATATCGCAGTGCGGATAGATCTGCACGTCGGCACGCGACAGACGTGCGCCGTCGATCAGCGACGCGTGATTCAGCGCATCGGAAAACAGCGTGGTGCCGCGTCCCGCGAGCGCGGTGAGCGTCGCCAGATTCGCCATGTAGCCGGTGCTGAAGTAGAGCGCGCGCGCATTGTCGACGAAGCCGCCGGCGAATTCAGCCAGATCGTCTTCGAGTTGCGCGTGCGCGCGCGAATGCCCACCGAGCAGATGCGAACCGCCGCTGCCCGCGCCGTAGCGCTGCGCGCCTTCGGCGATCGCGGCGATCAGTTGCGGATGCGCTGCGAGGCCGAGATAGTCATTGCTTGCGAAGCCGATGATCGCGCGGCCATCAACGGTCATGTGTGCGGCGCACGGCGTGTCGGCGGTACGGCGGCGACGGCGCAAGCCGCGTTCGTCGATGTCCTTGAGTCCTTGGGTGAGCGTGTCGAGCAAATGCATTAGCGGGTCTCCGCGAGCGTCGCTTCGAAGGTCTCGCGGGTGCGCGAGGCGAGCAGCGCGAGCTCTTCGTCGTCGAGGATATAAGGCGGCATCAGATACACCGTGGTCGAAATCGGGCGCAGCAGCAGTTCGCGCTGCAACGCGTTTTCGAAGAAGCGGCGCGAGAATGTTCGGGCGTGCTGGGCGTCGTCGATCACGGCGTCGAACGCGAAGATCGTGCCGCACTGACGCAGATGGCGCACCTGCCTGTGTTGCGCGAGCGGCGCGAGTGCGGCCTTCAGTTTCGCGGACTTCCGCGCGTTGGCGGCGAGGACGTTGTCGCTCGCGAACAGATCGAGCGTGGCGAGCGCCGCGCGGCAGGCGAGCGGATTGCCGGTGTACGAGTGCGAGTGCAGGAAGCCGCGCGCCGTGTCGTCGTGATAGAAGGCCTCGAAGATCTCATCGCGCGAGAGCACGATCGAGAGCGGCAGATAGCCGCCGCTGATGCCTTTCGACAGACACAGGAAGTCCGGCCAGATGGCTGCCTGTTCGCAGGCGAAGAACGTGCCGGTGCGTCCGCAGCCGACCGCGATTTCGTCGGCGATCAGATGCACGCCGTACTGATCGCACAGCGCGCGCAGGCCCGCGATATAGGACGCGTCGTGCATGGCCATGCCGGCCGCGCATTGCACGAGCGGCTCGACGATCAGCGCGGCGATTTTCGCGGCACGCGCGTCGAACAGCGCGCGAACGTGATCGAGCGCGCGGCGCGCGACGTCTTCGGCGGTTTCACCGGGTTGTGCGAGACGCGCGTCGGGCGACGCCACCACGTGCGCGTGACGGATCAGCGGGTCGTAGGCATCCTTGAAGAGTGCGACATCGGTGACACCGAGCGCCCCGATGGTTTCGCCGTGATAGCTGTTGGCGATGCAGACGAATTCCTGCTTGTCCGCGAAGCCGCGATTGCGCCACGAGTGGAAGCTCATCTTCAGCGCGATTTCGACGGCCGACGCGCCATCGGACGCGAAGAACGCGTGACCGAGCGTGTTGTGCGTGAGGGCGCTGAGGCGTTCGGCGAGTTCGATCGCGGGTTCGTGCGTGCAGCCGGCGAGCATGGCGTGCTCGAGCGTATCGAGCTGGTCTTTCAGCGCTGCATTGATACGCGGATTGGCGTGGCCGAAGAGGTTGACCCACCACGAGCTGATGGCATCCAGATAACGATGGTTGGCGCGGTCGTAGAGCCACGCGCCCTGGCCGCGCGCGACCGGGATCAACGGCAGGCGCTCGTGGTGCTTCATCTGGGTGCAGGGGTGCCAGACGGCACGCAGGCTGCGGGTGATCCAGTCTTCTGGGGATGCTGTCTTTTCCAAAGAGGTACTCCATGGTGCTTTTTTTGCCGTTGCAGGCTGGCTTTTTTATGCGCGATTTCGTTGCGCTGCGCGCGGCCCTGGCGGTTTTGCGGGGTCGAGATTAGCGCTTTATTTGCTCGTTTGCATTAGGGGTTCGAGGGGTGGTTTGCCTGCGGCGCTTGAGGTTGTTGAGTGTTCGCGGCAAGTCGCTGCGGTTTTGTTTTGATCGCTGAGGATCAGGGGTTTTAGCGACGTCAAAGTAGTTGGGGGGTAGTGAATGGGATAGGGGGTTTTTTTGCCTTTGGCGGCGGCATTTCCTGGTTTTGGCGTCTTTGGCCTTTCGGTGGACTTGTATGCCTACGGCGTTGGCCTTTCCTTGTTTTCTTATCGGTTTATTAGCGTTCCCCCTGTGCGGGGGGCACCTACTTTTCTTTGCCGGCCGCAAAGAAAAGTAGGCAAAAGAAAGCGGCTCACACCGCCAACATTTAAGTGGGTCCCCTGGCTTGGAGGGGATTGTGGTCCGATTAACGGATCACACCTCGGTCCATAACGGTCTGTGACACAGCCGTCATCCGCTCCCACTCCGCACTGCGTGCGTCGCGCGGACGGGTCTGCCAGGGAAACCGGGTGCTTCGTTTGTACGCGGCGGGGGCCATCGGCTTCGCCTCGGCGAGGCGCCGAAAAAACACGGATGGTTTTGTGAAGTACCGCATCGGCGCGCGCAGCGGCGCCGGAAGCATGACAGCCTGGTCACTCAGGCCAGAAGGCGCGCAGGCCCAATCTCTACGGAGCCACGATCCCCTCCAAGCCAGGGGACCCGCTTAAGAATTGGCGGTTTGAGCCGCTTTCTTTTGCCTACTTTTCTTTGCGGCGGCAAAGAAAAGTAGGTGCCCCCCCGCACAGGGGGAACGCTAATAAACCAAAAGCAAAAGAAGCAGCCAACGCCACAGGCGAACCAAATAATGCCGCCGCCAAAGGCAAAAACCAACCCCTATTCCCGGCTAGCAATAGCCCTCTTATCCGAGTTCGAAGAACCGGCCCCATCTGCAGTCTGCGAACCCTGCCCCTGACCCCACACAACGGAGTTGTCAACGGCATACAACCGGCATGGATCCGAACTCTGCTTCTGGCAATTGGCAATCGCCACCGACATCGGATCATCGCCGCCCTCGGCCCAGGACCACGCCCCTGAGTCAGAAACAGCAAACGCCCGGCTCGGATACTGATGCAAGAAATTCCGATACCCATTGCGCCCAGCTTCGTCGACAAACGGCACGGCGTCGACCGCATCGACAGCAGCAAACCCACTCGGCTTGGGCAACGAAGGATCGGACACCCGATATTGCACGCCAGTCGGCATCCCCGCCTGCGCGAGGAAAGCCTCCACCGCAGGCCACCACACATGCACGCCGTCCCGATCACCCACCAGCCGGTGCGCGTCGTTCTTGTAGTTGCCGAAATCCACCATCTTGGCACTCGCGCCATGCTCGGAATACGCGGCATACATGCCGGCCACCAACGGCGCAGTCCAGACCGAATCGTTATCGCCATACAGCCACAGCGACGGCACCTTGGTCTTCTCGCCATAAGCGCCGAACGCGCGTGTCAGGTTGCCTTGCCAGTCCGTACACGCGTCCTGCCGCAATCCGCCTGAGAAATTGATCAGCGCCCGTACGCCGGGAGCCGCTTGCGTGCCGTAAGCCATGGTCGCCAGACCACCGTGCGAGGTGCCGGCCACCACAATGTGCGCCGCATCCACATACGACTGCTTCGACATGTAGTTGATGGTCGCGGCCACATCGCCGGCCTGGCCGACACCGTTGCGTTCAACGTCGCAGCCATCCTGCTGATACGTGCCGTCGGAATGGCCGAACCCCTGACGGTTCGGCGCCACCACCACGTAGCCGCGGCGCACGAACTCGCGCGCGAACGGCAGCGGGTCGCTGCGCTCCTGCGTACGCGGGTCGCCAGGCATCTTGCCGTGGTTGAAAACGATCATCGGGAACGGGCCTGCGCCGTCCGGTTTGTAGATCGTGGTTTCGAGCGTGGTCTCGCCGGACGCATCGACAGGCACGCGGATGATCTGTTCGTTGAGGCCGGCGGTCGGCAGGTAGACGTCGTCGTCCAGCGCGATGCGGGGCACGTGTGCACGCGTCAGTGGTCCGGCCTGGGTGTCGGCGAGTGGATCGGCGTGTGCGAGGGCGATAGCGCACGTTGCCGTTGCGCAAATCACCGCACACTTCGTCAGAACCTTGCTGAACACCATTGACGCACCTGCCTCAAAGACCTGCCCTGAACACCGTGACGCCTGTTTGCCGAAACTCGTTACTGACAGTTGCCTTTCGCTGTCATTTTCGACAAACAAAAACACACTCGCGTACGTTGTGCGCCAGGCGCACGCACGCTAATCGAGATCGCACGGGATGAACCCAAACGGCCGACGCGACCCCACGCGCCGATGATGAGCGCCACACGAAGCAGCCGGGAACCGCCGCCGTACCAGAATGACCAGTGATCGGCGAGGCGCCTGCGCAGTCTGCGGAACCGATATCGGCCGGTCCTCGCAACGTGGCGTCATAAACCTACGGCCTCATCCTGGCACGACAATTTTGTTTTGCGCAATCAAGGAGAACCCGCGGCGCAAAAATTCCCGCGTCCGGATCGAGAGGGTAGGTGGGCACAGAAGCGCCGACTGGCGGTGCCTGGCTGCCCGAAACAGTCGGCGTAAAAGCGCGTGCTGTGGTGCAGCGCCAACACGAAAAAAAAGCCCGGTTTTCAGGGCCATATGTGCCGATGCGACGGCGTGTCAGGTGTGCGATAGCGCCCCGTAAGCGATCGGAAGGATTCGTTCTATTCGGTGAGGTCGCCCTCGACGTAGCGCCACCGACCATCTTCGCCGCGTGCGAAGCGGCTCAGTTCGTGCAGCCGATGAGCGCGGCCACCCACCTTATAACGTGCGACGAATTCCACCGTCGCGTGATTGGGACCCGTTTCCGCAAAGCCCTTGATTTGCAGTCCGAGCCAACGCGGCGCATCGGGCGCGGCTGGATCGGCGTCGAGGTCGGCAGGGCAGGTATGGGGCGCCCAGGTGGCGCGCAGATAATCCGTTGCGCCCACGACATACGCGCTGTAGCGCGAGCGCATCAGTTCGAGCGCGCGCGGCGCCGCTTCGCCGCCGTCGATATAGCGGCCGCAGCATTGTGCGAAGCGGGGCGCTTTGGCGCCGCTGCGCTGCCCGGGCGAGGCGCCGCCGCACGGGCAGTCGGCAGGGCGTTGCGTGTTCAATAAGGGCTTATTCATCAGACGTTCAGGCAAGGCCGCGCGCAATCAGGATTTTCTGGATGTCGCTGGTGCCTTCGTAGATCTGGCACACGCGCACATCGCGGTAGATTCGCTCAACGGGGAAATCGCTCAGATACCCGTAGCCGCCATGAATCTGTAAGGCCGCCGAACAGATGCGCTCGGCTGCTTCCGAGGCGAACAGCTTGGCCATTGCCGCTTCGGTCAGGCAGGGCAGCCCCGCATCTTTCAGCGACGCCGCGTGCCAGATCAACTGACGTGCGGCTTCGAGCTGGGTCGCCATGTCGGCGAGACGGAATTGCACGGCCTGGTGCGAAAACAGCGGCTGACCGAAGCTCTCGCGTTCCTTCGCATAGCTGAGCGCCGCTTCGAACGCGGCGCGCGCCATGCCGACGCTCTGCGCGGCGATACCGATGCGGCCGCCTTCGAGCCCCGAAAGGGCGATCCGATAGCCTTCGCCTTCCGCACCGATCAGATTCGCGGCGGGCACGCGGCACTCTTCGAAAATGATCTGCGCCGTGTCCGACGAATGCTGGCCGAGCTTTTCCTCGACGCGCGCGACGACGTAACCCTTGGTATCCGTCGGCACGATAAACGCGCTGATGCCGCGCTTACCCGCCGCTTTATCGGTGACGGCCAGGACGATCGCGACGTTGCCGTTCTTGCCGCTCGTGATGAATTGTTTGACGCCATTCAGCACGTAGGCATCGCCGTCCCGTGTCGCGGTGGTGCGCAACGCCGAGGCATCCGAGCCCGCTTGTGGTTCGGTCAGACAAAAGGCGCCGAGCATCTCGCCGCGTGCGAGCGGCGTGAGCCAGTCGCGCTTCTGCGCGTCGTTGCCGTAGGTCAACAGGATGCTGCACACGGGGCAGTTGTTGACGGAGATCGCGGTCGAGGTGCCGCCGTCGCCCGCGGCGATTTCTTCGAGAATCAGTGCGAGCGCCAGCGCATCCATGCCGGCACCGCCGTAGGCTTCGGGCACCAGCACGCCATAGGCGCCGAGCTCGGCAAGCTGACGATGCACGTCTTTTGGAAAAGTACGCTCGCGGTCCCAGCGCGCAGCGTGCGGCGTGACCGCTTCGCGCACGAACGTGCGCACCGCATCGCGGACCATCAGGTGATCCTGATCAAGCACCATGGCTCAGTCTCCTCATTCGTATTTCACCAGTCGAGCGGCGTGCCGTCGTATTGATAGAAGCGGCCGTTAAACGACGCGTGCGCGGCGGCGGCCTGCGCGAGCACCTCACGCATGCCGGTGACGCTGCGTGCCGGATCGATGGCCGCCTGGGCACCGCCCATCTCGGTGCGCACCCAGCCCGGATGCAGTGCGATGCAGGCGGCGCGCTTCGCGTCCAGCGAAGCGATCTTCAACGCGTCGTTGAGCGCCGCTTTGCTCGCGCGATACAACCAGCCGGTCGTGCCGCTCGCGTCGCTGATGCTGCCCATCTTGCTCGAGATCACGGCGAACACGCCGCCGCTTTCTTCGACCAGCGGCAGCAGCACGGGCATCAACTGCATCGGACCCCGTACGTTGGTGCTCATCACGTGATCGAAGTCTTCGGCGGTGACGGTTTCGATGCCTTCGGTGCGCGGGCCATACACACCCGATACCAGCACCGCGGCATCGAGCCGTTCGCCGTCGAGCTTCCAGCCCAGCGCCCCGATCTCTTCGGGCACGGTGACGTCGAGCGAGAAGGTTTCCGCGCCGAGTTCATTCAAGGCGTCGAGCGAAGCACCGTCGCGTGCGGTGGCGAGCACCCGCCAGCCGCTCTTTGCGTACTGCCGCACAAACTCATGGCCGATGCCGCGCGACGCACCGACGATCAACACTGTCTTCATGCTCTCACCCAGACTCTGTGACTGGTCAAACACTCAAACCAGTTCGATACCCATTGCGGTCGCTTCGCCGCCGCCGATGCACAGCGTCGCCACGCCGCGCTTGCCACCGCGCTTCTTCAACGCGCCGATCAGCGTGACGAGAATCCGTGCGCCCGACGCACCGATCGGGTGGCCGAGCGCACAGGCACCGCCGTTCACGTTGACCTTCTCATGCGGCAAACGGTGTTCCTTCATCGCCGCCATCGTGACCACCGCGAACGCTTCGTTGACCTCATACAGATCGACTTCGTCCGCGCGCCAGCCGTTCTTCTCGAACAGCTTGCGAATCGCACCGACCGGGGCGGTGGTGAACTTCGCCGGTTCCTGCGCGAACGTCGAGTGGCCGACCACGCGGGCAATCGGTTCGACGCCGAGACGCTTCGCGGTCGATTCACGCATCATCACGAGCGCGGCGGCGCCGTCGGAAATCGACGACGAGTTTGCTGCCGTCACCGTGCCGGTTTTGCTGAAGGCCGGCTTGAGCGTGGGGATCTTGTCGAGGTTCGCCTTGAAGGGTTGTTCATCGCGATCGATCGTCACGTCGCCCTTGCGGCCTGCCACCTTCACCGGCGCGATTTCCCATGCGAACGAGCCGTCTTCATTGGCACGCTTCGCACGGTTCAGCGACTCGACCGCGAACGCATCCTGCGCTTCACGCGTGAAGTCGAACGACGCCGCGCATTCCTCGGCGAAAGTGCCCATCAGGCGGCCTTTCTCGTAGGCGTCTTCGAGGCCGTCGTAGAACATGTGATCGATCACCTGACCGTGGCCCATGCGCATACCGCCGCGCGCTTTCGGCAACAGATACGGCGCGTTCGTCATGCTCTCCATGCCGCCTGCCACGATCACGTCGACGGAACCCGCAGCCAGCATGTCGTGCGCGAACATCGCCGCGCGCATGCCCGAGCCGCACATCTTGTTGACCGTGGTGCTGCCGGTACTCATCGGCAAACCGGCACCCAATGCGGCCTGACGCGCGGGCGCCTGGCCGAGGCCGGCGGGCAGCACGCAGCCCATCACCACTTCGTCGATCTGCTCGGGCTTCAGCCCCGCGCGTTGCACCGCGGCTTCGATCGCGACCGAGCCGAGTTGCGGCGCCGTCAGCGAGGCGAAATCGCCCTGAAATGCAGCCATTGGCGTGCGCGCCACGCCTACGATGACGATCGGATCAGACTGTGTATCACTCATGTTTAAGCTCCTTGATCACACCTTCGACGATGGCCGGCACGTCGCCGAGCTGCGCCGCATCCGCGGCCACCACGTCGTTATCCGCTTTATGCGCGCGGCTCGCCGACACTGCCGCGACGCAGTTCTTATAGGTCTCATCCAGCGCGGCCGCTTCGGTGATAGTCATGCCGAGATTGCGGACCTTGCCGTCGTGCACGCCGTACGCCCAGCCGTGCACCGTGAGTTCCTGACCACGCGCCCACGCGTCGTTGACGATGGTGGTGCGGCACACGTTGACCACCTGTTCGATGGTGTTCAGTTCGACCAGGCGCCGATGGCGCGCTTCGCCGAGCGGCCACTCCTCGAGCAGCGCCGCGTGCTTGGTGCGCACGTCCTGCACGTGATGCAGCCAGTTGTCCGCCAGCCCCACGCGGCGGCCGTGCAGCGCCGCGCCGACACCGGAGCAGCCATAGTGGCCAACCACCATGATGTGCTTGACCTTCAGCAGGTCGACGGCGAACTGGATCACCGACAGGCAGTTCAGATCCGAATGCACCACCACGTTGGCGATGTTTCTGTGTACGAACACTTCACCTGGCGGCAGACCGATGATCTGATTGGCCGGCACGCGCGAATCGGAGCAGCCGATCCACAGGTATTCAGGCGTTTGCTGATGTGCGAGACGCGAAAAATACTCCGGGTCTTCGGACAGTTTGCGGGCCACCCACGCGTCGTTGTTGTCGAACAGATGCGCGAGCGGATTAGGAAGAGAAGAAGCGTTCGTGTTCATGGTGCGTCTGGGCGGTTGCTCGACCGATTGACCGGTCGGTGTCGTTATATAAGGTACGGACGATGCATTCAATCATGCTGGCGGCGCGTGATGCTTACGCCGCGCGCACGTTGCGTACATCCGGTGACGTGTCCGGTGCATCGGCAAATCGTTCCGGATAGCGGATGCAGAAGCGCACGTTGTTGTCGTACGGAAAAAAGTCGGGCAGTTCGCCTTTCAGTAGATGATCCTTGTGCCGTTGCCACAGCGCGGGATCGAAGAAGTCCGCGTGATGCTGCATGAAGGACTGGCGCACGCGTGGGTCGCCAAGCAGAAACGTGCCGTATGTCTCCGGGAAGATGTCGTGCGGGCCGACCGAATACCATGGCTCGCCCGACATTTCGTCTTCCTCGTTACGTGGCGCCGGCACGGCGCGCACGTTGCAATCGGTCAGATATTCGATTTCATCGTAATCGTAGAACACGACGCGGCCGTGACGTGTCACGCCGAAGTTCTTGTACAGCATGTCGCCGGGGAAGATGTTCGCCTGCATCAGTTCCTTCACCGCGTTGCCGTATTCGCGGATGCCGTGATCGACGTCCGCGTCGGTACCGTTGTGCAGGAACAGATTGAGCGGCACCATCCGGCGTTCGATATACATATGGCGAATCACCAGATTGTCGCCGTCGTGCTCGATCAGTGACGGCACTTCCTTTTCGAGCTCACGCAACAGTGCGTCGTCGAGTCGCGACAGCGGCAATGCGACGCTCGAATATTCCAGCGTATCGGCCATGCGGCCGAGACGGTCGTGCCGTTTGACGAGCTGATACCTCTCCTGGATCTTCGCGCGCGTGGTTTCTTTCGGCGGCGGGAAGTAATCTTTGATCAGCTTGAACACGTACGGAAACGACGGCAGCGTGAACACCAGCATCACCAGCCCCTTGATACCGGGCGCGATGATGAACTTATCGCTGGAATGTTTCAGATGGTGCAGCAGGTCGCGATA
Organism: Paraburkholderia fungorum; assembly: GCF_046027215.1. Lineage (GTDB taxonomy): Bacteria > Pseudomonadota > Gammaproteobacteria > Burkholderiales > Burkholderiaceae > Paraburkholderia > Paraburkholderia fungorum_D. The sequence goes on from NZ_JAQQEN010000001.1 coordinate 248,912, forward strand.
GAACAGATTCTTGCCCTGCTTCTGCAAGCCCACCGACGTATAGATTTCCGCCTTCGGTTTGCCCTGCATGATCGTGCCGAGAAACTCGACGTAAGCGGACGGCACTTCCATGTCCACCAGGAAGTACGAGTGCGAGAAGCCGAAGATGATCAGCAACTGGTCTCGGTTGAGCAGCACTGCGTCGAGCGCGAGGACGCCGGGCGTGACGTGGCGCAACGGCACCGCGAACGGCAGCAGCGAGTCGCCGTTGATGATTCGCCCGACGATATACGCCGACTTGTTCCGGTAGAACAGTGACGACAGCACGTGAATCTGGAAGTTGGGCGCTTCGTCGAATACCCCGAACGCTTCGTGGATCGACTGCATCACGCATGCGACGTCGCGTTGCAGATCTTCGAAAGGCGGTTCCAGCTGAAAGTTCGTGACGATGCGCTCGAGCGTTGCGGCAAGACCATCCTTGCCGGGGTAATACGCGCGATAGGTCGGCTTCGCCGCTGGTTCGTCGTTTTCGATGTATTCGGTCGAGATCGCCGGCCGCACGAAAATGAAATCGTTGTTGAAATACGAACGGTGCAGGATCTTGCAGCACACCGAATTGAAAAACGTTTCCGCGCACTCGGGCTGGCGGTGCGTGGTCAGCAGGCCGATGAAGTGCAGCTTGATCTGCTGCCACACTTCGTCGTCGATGTTTTCCGCGTCGTATTCGTCTTCAAGCAAGACGACGCATTCCTCGACGCGCTCGTCATACGAGGTAATGCGCTCGCGCGCGAGCCTTTGCAGAGCATGCCAGTCCGCGGCTTCGAAAAGCGTTTTGGCATGGATCGCGGCGTCGCGAAAGATCCGGTAATGCCGATCGAAGCCTTCGAGCATCGTCTGGGCGACGTCAAAGCCGATCTGCGACGACAACAGTTTAGGGAAGTGATTCATGTCGACCGTGCATTTGTCCCATGTCGTGAAGACACCCGTGATTGTAGCGTCCGGGTGGGCTAGCGGCTCACGCCGGTTTGGCTTCGCGTAAGCCATTCTCCAGCAGGGCGCGCGCCTGGCCTTCATATTGCGCGAGGTCTTCGAGCGTCGCGTTCAGATCTTCCAGCTGGCGTTCGAGCACTTCGCGATGCCGGGCGACGGTCGCGAGGAACGCATGCAGTTGTGGCACGGTATCGGTTTGCGATTCGTAAACATCGAGCAGGTCGCGGATTTCCGACAACGTGAAGCCGAGCCTTTTGCCGCGCAGCGTCAGCTTTAGCCGCGTGCGGTCGCGGCCCGAATAGACGCGCCGCAAACCACTTGATCCCTCGCGACTGGGTGAGAGTAAACCCTGGTCTTCGTAGAAGCGGATCGCGCGCGGTGTGACGTCGAATTCCCGTGCGAGCTCGGTGATCGTGTATTGCGTGTTCATCGGGAGATCCCGTAGCCGGGCAGAAAATCGGATTGGACGATAGAATCGACGTTTACGTTATCGTCAACCTGATCGAAACGCAATACGGCACAACCACGCGGCACAACCACGCCGTCCGGCATCGCATACCTCGCCATGCCGCACGGTCGACGGAGGAAGACACCCACAATGAATGCACTCGAACATCAACTCGACTATCCATTCAACGACGCCTTGCCGGAGCCGGGCCACGCAATGGAAGTCGCGCCCGGCGTGTTCTGGCTGCGCATGCCGCTGCCCTTTGCACTCGACCACATCAATCTGTGGCTGCTACGCGATGAAATCGACGGGCAGGAGGGCTGGACGGTGGTGGATTGCGGCATTACATCGGACGTGATCAAGGAGAACTGGGAGAAAGTGTTCGACACGGTGCTCGACGGCCTGCCGGTGCTGCGCGTGGTCGTTACACATTGCCATCCGGACCACATCGGCCTCGCGCACTGGATTTGCAGCGGCGGCGACAAGAAGCGCTGGGACGTGCGCTTGTGGACGACGCTAGGCGAATACATGCAGGCCCGTGTGATGGCGGCGGGCGACGGTTCGAATGCGGGCGGCGAGGGCGCGGCTCGGCACTTCGCGCGGCATGGCTTGAACGACGAGGCGTCGCTCGAGAAGCTGCGCAATCGCACGAACTACTACTCGAGCCTCGTGCCGGCGATTCCGGGTCAGTACCGCCGTTTGCGCGAGGCTGATGGCGTGAAGATCGGCGGCAAGACGTGGCGCGTGGTGACCGGCTTCGGTCATTCGCCGGAACACTGCGCGCTGTATTGCGAAGGGACCGGCACACTGATCTCTGGCGACATGGTGCTGCCGCGCATTTCGACCAATGTGTCTGTGTTCGACATGGAGCCGGAAGGCACGCCGCTCGCGCTGTATCTGGAATCGCTCGGCCGCTACGAGACCATGCCGGAAGACACGCTCGTGCTGCCGTCGCACGGCAAGCCGTTTCGCGGCGTGCGTACGCGCATCAAACAGTTGCGTGAGCATCATGACGCGCGTCTGGCTGAAGTGCGCGAGGCCTGTGCCGAGAGGCCGCAGAGCGCCGCGGACATCGTGCCGCTCATGTTCAGGCGTGAGCTCGACATCCATCAGATGACGTTCGCGATGGGCGAGGCTTTGGCGCACTTGCATCTGCTGTGGCTCGCGGGCGAGTTGAAGCGCACGCAGGATGCGGATGGGGTGATCCGCTTCTCGGCGGCTCAGCACGCGGGATAGTCCGTAACGTATGGTGGCCCGGTTAGTCCACTGTGACCGGTCCGAAGCGCCAACCCGCGATGGTCCATTGCATCGTATGGGTTGGGTGCAACGCTTCAAGGAAGTCCGCGTCATGCGACACGACAACTATGGCGCCAGGAAAGTCCGTTAGCGCCTCTTCGAATGCCAGCACGGATTCGAGATCGAGGTGATTGGTCGGCTCGTCGAGCAGGAGCAATTGCGCAGGCGTGCCGCGCCATAACGCATGCGCTAGCGCCGCTTTCAGGCGCTCGCCACCGCTCAGATTGCGTGTGGGTTGCGTCACGCGTTGTGCGTCGAGTTGCAGCAAGGCAAGGCGGCTGCGCAATTCGCCTTCGGCGAGCGGCGTGTCGAGCACACCCAACTGTTCGACTATCGAGCACTCCGGGTTGAGCAGTTCCAGCCGCTGATCGAGGTAGGCGCACGGCACGTGCGTTCTGCTCGTGCCGCTTAACGGCGGGATCTGACTTGCGAGTACTCGCAGCAGGGTCGATTTTCCGCAGCCATTTGGGCCGATGAGTGCAATGCGCAGCGGACCTTCCACGGACCACGTCACCGTAGCGCAGGGGTCGCCGGTAGCCAGCCACGGTAGTTGGGCATCGTCTAGCGTGAACACCTGACGGCGCGTCGGTACGATCGCGCCCGGCAACGCGAGCAGCACCGGGCTGTCCGGTAACAGCCGCGCCGCGCTCTCGCCGACCTGCGCGTCGAGTTGCGCTTTGAATTGCTGCTGGGCGCGCCGGACATGTCCCATGATTTCGGCGGCTGCGGCTTTCATTGCTGAGCGCTCGTTACTCGACACGTTCGCTGTTTCCGCATAACGGCGCAGCGCCGCCGCGCGTCGCTGCACGGTGTCGTGTTCGCGTTGCAGACGCCGCCGGTCGCGGGCGCGTTCGGTGCGAGCGTGGCCGAGCGCGGCTTGCGCTGCGGCGTCCTCCGCTTCGCGCCGGGCGACGAATACCTCATAGTTTCCGCCATAAATACGCGGCCCATGCGGCGTCAGTTCGACGATTCTCGCGACGTTGCCGAGCAGCTCGCGGTCGTGGCTGACGACGATCAGACCGCCGCACCAGGCGTCGAGCATCCGGCTCAACCACGCACGGCCTTGACGATCGAGGTGATTGGTCGGTTCATCGAGGATCAGCAGATCGGCACCGGACAGCAGCGCGCCGCTCAGGGCGACCCGCGCGAGTTGGCCGCCGCTCAACGAGCGAGCGGGATGATCGGGTGTCAACCCGGGCAGGCCAGCTTCTGCTAGCGCGCTTAGTAAGCGTGCGGCAAGGTCCCAGCGGCCGTTGATGAGATCGATGTCGGCTTCGGCTTCGGCTTCGGCCTCGGCCTCGGCAGTACCGGCGGCAAGGCGTGTCAGGGCGTCGAGCGGGGCCGCCAGCCCGGCCGCCTCGGCCACGGTGGCGCCCGGCGCGACAAGTGCGTCTTGTGCGGCAAAAGCAACCGAGCCGTATCGCTCGATCTTTCCCGCCGACGGCGCAAGCTCGCCCGCAATCATTCGCGCCAATAGGCTTTTACCCACGCCGTTACGGCCGGCGATCGCGGTGCGCGCGTGATCGAACGTGAGATTGAGTGAATCGAAAAGTGTCGCGCCATCGTCGAAATGGAACGAGACCTGACGCAGGGAAACGAGTGTGGATGCTGGCGCGATATGAGCCATAAGCACCTCCGAAAATGTGTGAAACCTTTCGCACAGACACGCATGGAAGCGGTCTATGGCGAAAACATTCTGGAAGGCTTAGTTATTCACTTTGGCTGATACCGGTTGAGGAAAGTGCCGAAAGTATAGCAAGCTGATTTTGCCGCGTAAGGTTGCGCTGCGTGGTGCGTTGTCACGATAAGACACATTGCGGTGTACGAATTGTGTGAGACAGAATGAAAACAGGCCCTGTGCGGTGCAACAGGGCCTGTGTAAAAAGGCTGTGAGTCGTAGGCCGAGGTTTATTGCACCGCCACCGTCCCAAAGTTCTGCCGTCCGAACGGACTCACGTGATAGCCGCTCACATTCGTGCGCGTGATGGCCGCAGCGGTCGGGTAACCCAGCGGAATCCACAGCGCCTGATCATGGATGATCTGCTGCGCCTGTTCATACGCCTTGGCACGCTTGGTCTGATCCGGCGTTGTCTTGCCGTCGGCGATCAGCTTGTCCAGATCCTGATCGCAGAAGCGCGCGAAATTGATCCCTGACTTCACCGCATTGCAGCTGAAAAGCGGTGACAGATAGTTGTCCGGATCACCGTTGTCGCCGGCCCAGCCCATGAACAGCGTGTCATGCTGACCCTGCTTTGCCTGCTTGATCAACTCACCCCATTCGATCACCTTCACATCGGCCTTCACGCCGATCTTGGCGAAGTCGGCTTGCAGCAGTTCGGCGCCGGCTTTCGGATTCGGGTTTAGCACGCTGCCATTCGGGCGCACCCAGATGGTGGTTTCGAAGCCGTTCGGGTAGCCCGCGTCCGCGAGCAGCTTCTTCGCCTTCGCCGGGTCGTACGGCCATGCTTTCACGGCCTTGTCGTAGCTCCACGTGTTAGGCGGGTACGGATTGACGGCCGGCGTCGCGGTGTTGTCGAAGATCGCCTTCAGGTATGTGGTGCGGTCGAACGCCATGTTCAGGGCAGCGCGCACCTTCTGGTTGTCGAACGGCTTTTTCTGCGTGTTCAGCGCGACGAACGCGGTCATGAACGCAGGCGTTTGCACAATGGCGAGCGATTTGTCGCTTTTCGCTTCGGCGAGGTCCTGCGGCTTTGGCGACAGCGCGATCTGGCATTCGCCTGCCTTGACCTTTTGTGCGCGCACGGTGGCGTCCGGCGTGATCGAGTAGATCAGGCGGTCGATCTTTGGCTTCGGACCCCAGTAGGTCGGGTTCACGTCGTAGCGGATCACCGCGTCTTTCGTGTAGCTCTTCAGTTCGAACGGACCGGTGCCGACCGGCTTCGCGTTCAGGTCGACCTGCTTGCCGGCCTTGAGCAACTGGTCGGCGTATTCAGCAGAATAGATCGACGCGAAGCCCATGGTCAGGATCGACATAAAGGTCGCATCCGGCGCGTTCAGTTCGAACTTGACCGTGTTGTCGTCGACCTTGCTGATGGACTTGATGAGCTTCGGCAAACCCATCGACTGCGCATGCGGGAAGCCGCTCGCGCCCGCCACCTTGTGCCACGGATTACTGTCGTTGAGCATGCGGTCGAACGTGAAGACGACGTCGTCGGCATTCAGCGCGCGGGTGGGCTTGAAGTAGTCGGTGGTCTGGAACTGCACGTTCGGACGCAGGTGGAACGTGTAGGTGAGGCCGTCGGCGCTCACGTCCCATTTATCCGCCAGCGCGGGGGCCACTTTCTTCGCGGCTTCGTCGTACGAGACCAGCGAATTGAAGATCACGTCGGCCGACGCGTTGGTCGTAACCAGCGAGTTGAACTGCACGACATCGAAGCCGTCGGGACTCGACTCGGTACAGACGGTCAGCGGTTTGGCGAGCACGAGCGCGGGCGCCGTGAACAGTACGGCGGCTGCGAGCAGTTTGAAGCGCATAGGATCTCCCATAACAAGCGCAGTCAGGCAGTGCGTCTGGTTGTGTGCTTATGTTCCGGTGACGGCAGGCAGCCGGCGACGGGCGGGCCACCCTCTTTATTTTGATACGTTTCCGGCGCTGGCGCATGGCCTGGATGTGACGACACATGCGCGGCTCCGCCTTCGCGAAAGCTTATCGAAGGGTGGTTGCGGCGACAACAACTTAATCCGCATATCTATATGGTTGGGGCTTCGGGTGCTCTAGGCGCTTGAGGTGCTTCAGGTGATTCAGGTGTTACGGCGGCCCCGGGCGCCTATGGCGCTCAGACGGCAGTTGCCCGATCCAGCAGATAGCGGATCCCGTCGATCGCGCGCACGCCGTACCACGACACCTGCTCGCCGTCGATGAGCTCGATGCGCTTGCCGGCGAACCGGGGATCGCGTTTGAGCGTGTCGCAGTGAGTTTGTGTGAAGCGATACGGTTCGCTGGAAAGCAGGATGCGATCGACGTCGGCGAGCCATGGCGCGTGGTCGAAATCGAACGAAGGATAGCGCGCGGCGCCGGCATTTCCGCCGTGCACGTCAGGCAGCGTCTGCCAGTTCACGAGCCGCAGCATCGCGGCGATGTACGTGTCGCGCGCGACGGTCATCCATGGCTCGCGCCAGATCAGATACAGCACGTTCTGCGCCACGAACGCGTGCGCTGCGGCTTCGCGCAGGCGCGTTTCAAGCGCTCCGCTCAAGCGCGACGCTTCCTGTTCGCGATTGAAGATCGCGCCGAGCAAGGCGTACAGCGCGAGATTGTCCTGCGGTGTTTGCGGATGGGTGACGACGATATGCGGCACGAACGCGCGCAGTTCGTCGACCGTCTCGCGTTCGTTTTCGTCGATATTGACGATCAGATGAGTGGGGCGTAACGCGCGGATCGTGTCAATATTCACGGCCTTGGTGCCGCCCACTTTGCGCACCTGCCGCACTTTGTCATGCGGATGCACACAAAAACCGGTGCGCCCGACAATCTGTTCGTCGAGCCCCAGCGCAAACAGCAATTCGGTGACGCTCGGCACGAGCGAGACGATGCGTGGGGCGGGCATCCGTGAGGCGCCCCACGTTTCGTGCGCGACGCCAGCTGCATCGACCGCACGTGACGGCACGATTTACTCGGTGGCGGCGCGCGGCTTGCGCGGCGCGCGTTCGAAGGCGCGGTCGTAGAGCCAGCGCGGCAGAACATGCAGCAGCACCGCGACAATACGCATTTGCCACGGAAACACCGCAAAGGCCGTCTGTCGCTCGATCGCCTGAGCGGCCTTAACCGCGAAACGGTCTGCGTCCATCAGGAACGGCATGGTGTAAGGGTTGTGTTCGGTCATCGGCGTGCGGATATAACCTGGCGCGATAGTGACCACGCCGACGCCCAGCGGCCGCATCTCAACGCGCAACGCTTCCAGGTACTTGAGTGCCGCCGACTTCGACGCGCTGTAGGCGCCGGACCCCGGCAGGCCGCGCACACTGGCGACGCTGGCGATCCCCACCAGCGTGCCTTTCTTCGCGGCAACCATGGCGGCGGCGAACGGCTCGAAGGTGGCGACCATGCCGAAGTAATTGATGTCCATCACTTCGCGGAAGGTGCGCAGATCGCCGTGGCCGGTCAGCGCGCCACGGCTGATGCCGGCATTGGCGATCACGACGTCCGGCAACCCGTGCTGCTTGACGAACAGCGCCGCCGCTTCGGCGAGCGCCTCGGCGTCGCGCACGTCGACGGTATAGATGGAGACGGAATTTTGCGGATGGGACGCCTGGAAGGCGGCGAGCGCGTCGCCGCGGCGGGCAACCAGGCCGAGAATCGCGCCGCGCCGTGCATATTCGGCGGCGAGCGCGAGGCCGATGCCGCTTGAGGCGCCGGTAATGAAAACTTTCTGGGGGAAACTCATTCCGGCGCCTCGGCTTTACATCTTCTTGGCGCGGACCTGCTGCACCAGGTAATCGAGCACCTGGACCGTGCCCGGCAGGCTGTTGGTTGCCGCCGGGCCGGTTTCATACTTGCCCTGCACGGCCAGTGTCGGCACGCCGTCGATCTTGTAGTCTTCGAGCAGCTTCTTGTCTTTTTGCAACGCGCTTTGCGTCGAGAACGAGTTGTACGCGTCCATGTACTTCTTCGGATCGACACCGTTCTTGGCGAGGAATTTGGCCTGGTCTTCCGGCGTCAGCAGATAGTTCTTGTTGACGTGGATTTCATTGAAAACCTTCGGCGTGAGCTGTTGCGCGAGGCCGAGCGCGTCGAGCGCGTGGAACATTTTCGAATGCGGGATGAAGTCGTCGCGGAAAGCGACCGGCACGCGCTTGAACACGACGTCCGGACCTTGCTTCTTGATCCACGCTTCGAGGTACGGGTCGAATTCATTGCAGTGCGGGCAGCCGTACCAGAAGAATTCGATGACTTCGATCTTGCCCGCCGGCTCGTCGGTCGGCTGCGCCGCCGACAGTACGGTGAAGTCTTTGCCGGACACCGGCGCGGCCGGCGATGCGTGCGCCGTGGCGGCCACGAGGCCCAGCGAGAGGAACAGAATGCTCAGCAGTTTTTTCATGTTGTGCTAACCCAGGTAGGCGGTAAAGCGGTGGCGCCACGCAAATGCCCGTCACCGTTTCGTAATCGGCTGTGGACGTTTCAGTCGTCCGTCGTGCTTGTGACAGGCGCCGCGCGCCGATAGTTTCGGCGGCGGCGCGTTACGGTCAATCACCGTTTATTTATTGTTTGCTTATTGCTTCGTGAAGCGGATCACTGCGGTGTCCACACCCGCGTCGGACAGACGCTGGCGGCTCGAATTCATGTCTTCAAACTTCGAGAACGGCCCGATGCGCACGCGATAGTATGTGACGCCGCCCGCATCGCGCTGCGTAACCTTCGATTCGAAACCCTGGAAGGCAAGGCGCGCACGCTGCTGCTCGGCATCGGCCGAAGTCTTGTACGCGCCCACTTGCAGGAAATAGCCCGTGTCCGCGTCGCCAGCCGCCGGCGCTGCGCCGGAACCCGGTTTGGCGTTGGCGGCGGCGGTGGACGACGTGCTCCTGGGCGCCGAGCTCGACGCCGTAGCTGCCGGCGCGCTAGAAGCTTGCGGTTTTTTGGCCGGCACGGTGGTGCCTGCCGTGGTGCCATTGTCCTGCGCGGGCTTCGGCGCAACCGCCGTGCCGTTGGTGTTGCCATTCTGCGGCGGCACCTCGACGATCTGCGGCTCTTCGAGCATGCCCGACTGCGTCTGCGCGTTGGTCTGGCCCGGCGCGGTGTTCGGCGGCGCCGGCTGCGCAGCTTGCGGCACCGGCTGACCCGGTGTCTTGCCTTGCAGCGGACGGTTCGGATCGTATTGCGGCTGGGTCGCACCGGAATCCGACGCCGCGGGCGGCGCGACTTTCGAGACGAACGGCGTGGGCGCGCGAGTGATATACAGCGCCACCACTACCGCGATCGCAAGACCGACGATCAGGCCCAGCACGATGCCGAGAAAAGTCCCCCCGGTTTGTTTCGACTGCTTTGTTGTGCGGCGTGGTTTTGCCATCGTATGAATCACCTGCAAAAAGAATCCTGGAACGGCCGTCGATTATAACGACGGCCGCATGCATGTTGCGCCGGAGGACTTACATCTTGACGGGAGCGGAGACGCCGATCGTCGCGAGACCGTTGGCCAGCACCTGACGCGTGGCCGCGAGCAGGGCGACGCGTGCGTTGCGCTCGGCGGCGTCGTCGACCAGCACGCGTTCGGCTTTGTCATTGTAGAACGAGTGGAATTCCCCGGCGAGGTCGCGCAGATAGAACGCGACCGCGTGCGGCGCGAGTTCGTCGGCGGCGTGTTCCAGCATGTCGGGGAACTCGGCGAGCTTGTTCAGCAAGGCCATCGCGCGTTCGCTGGTGAGCGGCGACACGTCGACGCCGGCCAGCGTGCTCTCGTCCGTGTTGTAACGCAGCTTGCACTCATTGATGACTGAGCAGATCCGGGCGTGTGCGTACTGCACGTAATGCACGGGATTTTCGTCGTTCTGTTTCAGCGCGAGGTCGATGTCGAACACGAATTCCGTATCGGCCTTGCGCGAGATCAGGAAAAAGCGCACGGCATCGCGGCCACGGCGAATCGTCTCTTCGTCGATCAGATCGACAGCGGCTTCCGAACCCGGCGTCGCGCCGCCCGACCATTCGATCAGGTCGCGCACCGTCACATAGCTGCCAGCGCGCTTGGAGATTTTCACCTCTTCGCCGTTGCGCATCACCGTGACCATCTTGTGCAGGATGTAGTCGGGGTAGCCCTTCGGGATGCCGATGCCGAGACCCTGCAGGCCGGCACGCACGCGCGCGATCGTGCCATGGTGGTCCGAGCCCTGGACGTTGATGACCTTGGTGAAGCCGCGTTCCCACTTGGCGACGTGATAGGCGACGTCCGGCACGAAGTACGTGTAGGTGCCGTCGCTCTTGCGCATCACGCGGTCTTTGTCGTCGCCGTCGTCGGTAGTGCGCAGCCAGAGTGCGCCTTCCTGCTCGTAGGTCTTGCCGGCGGCGATCAGCGCCTCGACGGTTTTTTCGACCCGGCCTTCCTTGTACAGCGACGATTCCAGGTAGTACTGGTCGAACTTCACGCCGAACGCCTGCAAGTCCATGTCCTGCTCGCGGCGCAGATAGGCCACCGCGAAGCGGCGGATCGCCTCGAGGTCTTCGATGTCGCCCGCGCCCGTGACAGGCTCGCCATCGCTCGCGGCCACGGTTGCGCCGCTCAGATAATCTTTCGCGATATCGGCGATGTACTCGCCGTTGTACGCCGAAGCCGGCCAGCCTTCGTCGCCGGGGGCGAGGCCGCGGGCGCGCGCCTGGGTCGACACGGCGAGCGTATGGATCTGCACGCCGGCGTCGTTGTAGTAGAACTCGCGATGCACGTCGTAGCCCTGCGAGGCCAGCACGTTCGAGAGCGCGTCGCCAAGGGCGGCCTGGCGGCCGTGGCCGACGTGCAGCGGACCGGTCGGGTTGGCAGAGACGAATTCGATCAGCACGTGCTTGCCCGCGTCGCGCTGCGAACGGCCGAACGTATCTTTCTCGGCGAACACGGCGGCGATCACCGCCTGCTTGGCCGCGGCCGCGAGGCGCAGGTTGATGAAGCCGGGGCCCGCTACTTCGGCCGCTTCGACGAGACCTTGGGCCTGCGGTTGCGCGAGCAGCGCGTCGACGATCTGCTGCGCCAGTTGGCGCGGATTGGCGCGCAGCGGCTTGGCGAGTTGCATCGCCACATTGCAGGCGACGTCGCCATGCGCGGCGACTTTGGGGCGCTCCAGCGTGATCGTGGGCGAAACGAAAGCCGCTTCGTTTGCGCCTTGGGACGCTTGCGCAACCTGCTTCACCGTGTCGGCGAGCAGGGTTTCGAGGGTATGTTTGTGTGCAGGCAGCATGCTTGTTGCGAGTCCAGTGAGGCAATCCGGTGATGCGGAAGAGGCGCCGGCCGCGCAGCTGGCGCAGCCGATTCGTCAGAAGCGTGGAAAGCGGTGCTGCGCCCGCCGTGGCGCACGGGGCATAGCGTCGCGGCATCAGGCACATTGCCTGCGACGCAGTTGATGCGGATGCGCGGCGACAGGCAGGGGCATGGGCATGGGCAGGCGCGGCACGCAACGGCGGCACACAGACCGCTGCCAGCCGGCTCAGCCGCACCGTCCCGGCTTTGCCGCGCACGGCGCATGGCAGCGCGCTTTTCCGTCCAGACGGATTTTAGCAGGTGCTAATATGTTTAATGAGATGCCCACTAAGGGCCGTGGCCGCCGTGCCTGATCGGCGTGTCAACGAAGCGCGCGCCGGCGGCCGGCTTACAGCCGCTTGTGCGTCGATCCAACATGACGAAAAAGGGAACAGTCATGCTGATTACTTTCAAATGTCGCGCTGCGCCAGACGTGATGATGCTGGAGAATCTCGCTCAGTACCTGGTCGGCATTGTCGGCAAGCGGCTGGGTGAGCGAGGGGTGATCACCCACGACGAACTGAGCGTCGCGATCACGAAACTCGAATCGGCCATCAGTACCGACAAGCAGGAGCGCGCCGAGCACGAGGGCCATTTCCACGAAGGCGAAGACGGCCACGAGCATCATGAGATTCCGCCCGGACTGGCACAGCGCGCCTATCCGTTCCTCGACATGTTGCGCGCCGCGCAAAAGGAAAACGCGGATATCGTCTGGGGGCTGTGATTCCCGGAGTGCCGGCCTGTCGACTGTCGGCCGCGGGATTGCCTGCCACCGGAGTGCCGGCCGCCGGAGTGCCGGCCACCGGATCGCCGGCCACCGGAGTGCCGGCCACCGGATCGCCGGCCGCCGGATCGCCGGCCGCCGGATTTGCCAGTCGAGCCGGGAGCCCGTTGTGCCCCCCGGCGCAAACCCGCCACGCACACCGTCCGCAGCAATGAAAAGAGCCCGCTTTGTGCGGGCTCTTTGTCTTTTGCCGGCGGTGATCGACCGGTTTGCCGTGCAGCTTACTGGCTGGCGGCGTCCGCCGGGGCGGCCATCGGCGCCGACGCGCCCTTCTTTGCTTTCTGTTTCTTGGGCTTCTTGACGTGTTTCTGTACAGGCGGCGAATACGAACTGACCGCGCTGGCGGGTTGCGCCTGTGCCATCGAGGCGCCTGCGGCAAGCGAAACAGCAGTCAATAACAGCGTCAGCTTCTTCATACGATTCTCTCCGTGACGATTGCAATAAATAAGCCGACGCGTTTTGGCCGCGTCTGGCGGGTTGAAACCAAATCAGTCTACAAAGCCGAAAATTGCACTGCCGCAAATATTCAGCCTAGCCCGCCCGATATAGTGGGTTTCCCGCCACGCAAGCGTTACAGCAAGGGCGCCAGCGCCCGCTCAGCGTCCGTTTTCGACAACGCCATCCGCTTTGCGTAGTCTTCCAGCTGATCCTGGCCGATCTTGCCGACCGAGAAATACGTGCTGTCCGGGTGTGCCAAATAGAAGCCGGACACGCTTGCCGCCGGCAGCATTGCCAGCGATTCGGTCACGGTCATGCCGATTTCGTTGGCTTGCAGCACCTCGAACATGTCGCGCTTGACCAGGTGATCCGGGCAGGCCGGATAACCCGGCGCCGGGCGGACGCCGCGGTACTTTTCGTCGATCAGGTCTTCGTTGGAGAGCGTCTCGGCGTTCGCATAGCCCCACAGATCGCGCCGCACACGGGCGTGCAACGCCTCGGCAAAGGCTTCCGCAAAACGGTCGGCGAGTGCTTTCAGCATGATCGCGCTGTAGTCGTCGTGATCTTTTTCGAATTGCTTTTCCTTCACGTCAACGCCCAGACCCGCCGTGACCGCGAACATGCCGATGTAGTCAGCCACGCCCGAATCCTTCGGCGCGATGAAATCGGCGAGCGACCGGTTCGGCCGCATCACGCCGTCCACCACCGGACGCACGCTTTGCTGGCGCAGGTTGCGCCACGTCAGCGCGACTTCCGAGCGCGATTCGTCCGTGTAGATTTCGATGTCGTCGTCGTTCACCGTATTGGCCGGCAACAGCGCGACCACGCCATTCGCCTGCAACCAGCGGCCCTGGATCAGGCGCGCGAGCATCGACTTGCCGTCGGAAAACACGCGCCGCGCCGATTCGCCGACAATCTCGTCGTTCAGGATCGCCGGGTACGGGCCGGCAAGGTCCCAGGTCTGGAAGAACGGACCCCAGTCGATATAGTTCGCCAGTTCACTCAGGTCGAAGTTCTTGAACACCCGGCGGCCGATGAATTTCGGCTTGACCGGCTGGTAGCCGGCCCAATCGACCTTGGTTTTGTTCGCGCGGGCTTCGGCGAGCGTGACCATGGGCAGCGCTTTCTTGTTCGCGTGCTGATGGCGGATGCGGTCGTAGTCGGTCTTGAGATCGTCGAGGTATTTGGCTGCGCCTTCATCTGAGAGCAGGCTCGAGGCCACCGACACCGAGCGCGACGCATCCGGCACATACACCACCGGGCCTTCGTAATGCGGCGCGATCTTCACGGCCGTATGCACGCGCGAGGTGGTGGCGCCACCGATCAGCAGCGGAATCTTCTTCACTCGGAAATAGTCGTCGCGCTGCATTTCCGACGCGACGTAGGCCATCTCTTCGAGACTCGGCGTGATCAGGCCAGAGAGCCCGATGATGTCCGCGCCTTCGACCTTTGCCTTCGCGAGAATGTCGTTGCACGACACCATCACGCCCATGTTGACCACTTCGAAGTTATTGCACTGAAGCACCACCGAGACGATGTTCTTGCCGATGTCGTGCACGTCGCCCTTGACCGTGGCGATGACGATCTTGCCCTTTGCGCGCACGTCGGCGCCGGCTTCGGCCATCAGCTTCTTTTCTTCTTCGATGTACGGGATCAGATGCGCGACCGCCTGCTTCATCACGCGCGCCGACTTCACCACTTGCGGCAGGAACATCTTGCCCTGACCGAACAGATCGCCGACGACGTTCATGCCGTCCATCAGCGGGCCTTCGATCACGTTGATCGGACGGCCGCCGGCCGCGGCGATCTTCGCGCGCACTTCCTCGGTATCTTCGACGATGAAGTTGGTAATGCCATGCACGAGTGCATGCGACAGACGCTTCTCGACAGGCTGGTTGCGCCACTCGAGATTTTCTTCTTTCTTCGCAGCGCCGGTCTTGAACTTGTCGGCGATTTCGAGCAGACGATCGGTGCCGTCTTCGCGACGGTTCAGCACCACGTCTTCAACACGTTCGCGCAACTCCGGATCAAGATCGGCATACACGCCGAGCTGACCCGCGTTGACGATGCCCATGTCCATGCCGGCCTGGATCGCGTGATACAGGAACACGGTGTGGATCGCTTCGCGCACCGGATCGTTGCCACGGAACGAGAACGACACGTTCGACACGCCGCCACTGATCTTCGCGTAGGGCAGGTTTTCCTTGATCCAGCGCGTGGCGTTGATGAAGTCGACCGCGTAGTTGTTGTGTTCTTCGATACCCGTTGCAATCGCGAAGATGTTCGGATCGAAGATGATGTCCTCCGGCGGGAAGCCCACTTCGTTCACGAGAAAGTCATACGAGCGCTTGCAGATCTGCGTCTTGCGTTCGTACGTATCGGCCTGGCCCCGCTCGTCGAACGCCATCACCACGGCGGCCGCGCCGTAGCGGCGGATCAGGTTCGCGTGATGACGGAACGCTTCCTCGCCTTCTTTCAGCGAGATCGAGTTGACGATCGCCTTGCCCTGCACGCACTTCAGACCCGCCTCGATCACTTCCCACTTCGACGAGTCGATCATGATCGGCACGCGCGCGATATCCGGCTCCGAGGCGATCAGATTCATGAAGCGGACCATCGCCGCTTTTGAATCGAGCATCGCCTCGTCCATGTTGACGTCGATGACCTGTGCGCCGTTTTCGACCTGCTGGCGCGCGACCGCGATTGCCTCGTCGAACTGGTCGTTCAGGATCATTCGCGCGAACGCCTTCGAACCGGTCACGTTGGTGCGCTCACCGACGTTGATGAAGAGCGTCCCGGACGTGACGTTGAACGGCTCGAGGCCGGAAAGGCGCATGGTGTGATCGGTCATGGCGTATGTGCGGTTCGGTGCGTGCGTTTACGTGCGGATGAGTGCGGCTGTTTCGATAGCGAAAGAGCGGTGGCTCAGGCGGCGTCGCGGTATTGCGACGGCCATTGACGCGGTTTGATTTCGGCCAGCGCCTGGGCGATCGCCGCAATATGCTCCGGCGTCGTGCCACAGCAGCCGCCGGCGATATTCACGAGCCCTGCCTGCGCGAATTCCTTCAGCAGTCCCGAGGTGTCCGCCGGCAATTCGTCGAAGCCTGTATCGCTCATCGGATTCGGCAAACCGGCGTTCGGATAGCACGACACGTAGGTGTCGCACAGTTTCGCCAGCTCGGCGATGTACGGGCGCATCAGCGCTGCACCGAGGGCGCAGTTCAACCCGAACGTGAGCGGCTTCGCATGACGCAGCGAGTTCCAGAATGCTTCAACCGTCTGGCCTGACAGAATCCGCCCCGACGCGTCGGTGACGGTGCCCGAGATCATGATCGGCAAGCGCTCGCCGGTGTCTTCAAACAGTTCGTCCAGTGCGAACAGCGCGGCCTTCGCATTGAGCGTGTCGAAGATCGTTTCGACGAGAAACAGATCGGCGCCGCCGTCGAGCAATGCCTTCGCCTGCTCGTAATACGCTGCGCGCAATTCGTCGAATGTTACGTTGCGTGCGCCCGGATCGTTCACATCAGGAGAAATGCTCGCCGTTTTCGGCGTTGGCCCGATTGCGCCGGCGACGAGGCGCGGCTTGTCGGGCGTCGAATACTTGTCGCAGGCGGCGCGCGCCAGCCTGGCCGATTCGAGATTCATCTCGATGGCGAGGTCTTCCATCCCGTAGTCGGCCTGAGCCACCGTGGTCGCACCAAACGTGTTGGTCTCGATGATGTCCGCGCCCGCCGCCAGATACTGCTCGTGAATCTCGCTGATGATCTGCGGCTGCGTGATCGACAACAGCTCGTTATTGCCCTTGATATCGCGTCCGTAGTCCTTGAACCGCTCGCCGCGATAACGGGCTTCGTCGAGCTTGTAGCGCTGGATCATCGTGCCCATTGCACCGTCCAGGATCAGGATGCGCGACTTGAGCAGCGCGGGCAGCGCCGCGCCGCGCGTATAGGCGGCGTCTGGGCGGACTGGCGTGGCGGTTTGAGCAGTCTGGTTCATGGCGGACGTGGGCTTGCGCCGGCTTTTTCGGGAAACCTGTCATTGTAGCCGCTGCGGCGTGGTTGCGCCGGGCGCGGGCGGGAGGGGCTCACGGACCATCAACGCTCGCGCGGGAGCCGCAAAGAATACGGCCCAGCGAAGCAAAAGCCTGCTGGGCCGTTCGATTGATGCTGACCGTCTTGTAAAGGCCGCCGGCTGGGCCGGACGGCGCGGTCAATCCAAGGTCGCCAAACTGCTAAACCAAACCCCGCGGTTAGTGAAGAATCACCGGTTGATGCATCAGGCTGTCGAACTGGCCAAGGAATTCGTCTACTTCATCCAGCGACGGTTCCTCTTCGATCAGCTTCTGCACATGCTCGCGAAAGCGCGCCGCCATTGCACCGTCGATGTAAATTTCGCGCTGCATGTTTTTGTCGACGATCTCGTACCCACCAGACTTCATGGCCAGCGGACCTTCTTGCGGCGGGAATTCGACGACACAGTAATTGGGGCTGTTATAGATCATTTGCATGGCGACACTCCTTATTTCCGTTGGCTCCTGGCCATTCCTGCGCCATAGGTGGAGCGTATGGTGTGGAATTCAAGGGGTGGGTCCGGATTGACGCTTGTAAAAGTTCCGAACCTACCGGTTAGACCGGCCTTTCAAGAAACGTTTCAAGCAGTGCAGCAAAACGGTGAGATTGCTCGATTGGCGCAAGATGAGCGGCTTCGAGGAGTTCGAACTGCGCGCCTTCAATGGCGTGTGCTATCGCCTGTGTAGCAGCAGGTGGCGTGCCTGTGTCGTGGCGGCCCGCCACCGTCAGGGTGGGGAGGTGAATAGCTGCTAGCTTACTGCGTAGATCGAAATCGCGCAGCGCTACGCACGCCATAGCGTAGCCTTCTGGCAACGTATGCGTGAGTACCTCGCGAATCTGCTCGACCGCTTCGGGATGCGCAGCCTGAAAATCGGGCGTCAGCCAGCGGCTCAATGTCGCAGGAACCAACGACGCCATGCCGTCGTTGCGAGCCGATGCAGCGCGTTGATTCCAGAGTGCGCGGCCTTCGGGCGGCGTGCCGCCCGAGCTGTCGGCAATTGTCAGACTGTCGATGCGCGTTGGATAGTCAAGCGCGAATTGCTGCGCGACCATGCCGCCCATCGACATACCGACAACATGCGTACTGGGTGCACCGAGTGCATCGAGCAGCGCAGCGAGATCACGCGACAGATCGGTGATGCTAAATGGTTCACGAGAGACATCAGTCTTGCCGTGGCCGCGCACGTCATAGCGCAGGACGGTGTAGTCGTCGCGGAAATAGCCCGCGAGCTGATCCCATACAGACAGATCACCACCGAGCTGGTGAATGAACGTGAGCCACGGGCCGCCGCCTTCATTGCTCAGTACATAACGCGTTTCGATACCGTTGATGTTCACTTGCATGCGGGCTCCTGGAAGGGGAACGCAGTGGAAAGAGCCGTCCGCGCGCTATGTCCCACCTTCATTGCACCTATGCAGAGCACGCGCGAACGGTTGCAGCTATCTGTTGCGAGTAAGCATCGGCATGGAAGTTTCGACGACCTGTTGGAGACCCTACTCGGGTTCAGGGCTTTTCGGGGAAGTTGCCGGGGTCGGCCGGGTTGGCCGGTGCAGGTGGGGCGGCATCGGGTGTGGCTGCGGGCGCAGTCGCGGACGGGGCATTGCCGCTGTTATCCGCGCTGCTGGCCGAGCCATTTCCGGTGTCGACATTGAGCTTGCCGCGCCACACCAGTTCGAATTGCGTACCGTTCGGTTCGGTCTGCACGATTCGCGCGGGCAACCAGCCAAGCGATGGTGCAAGCCATACGTCGATGCGGCGCAGATCGCCGTCGCGACGAGGCAGGCGTTTGAAATGGCGCGTATCGAGGTAGCCCTGCGCGGTGCGGATGGTTTCGTCGCCGATGGTCTCGACCGGCCAGTTCTCGCCGCTGTTGTTGTCCACTACGAAGAACTGTCGCGTGACACCCGGCTTGTAGGCGGCAGGGTCGCCGCGCACCAGGCTTGCGAGTTGCATCACCATGCTGAAGCGATCTTGCGCGCCGTCGGGCAGCGGCAGTGTGGCGGGGGTGCGCGTGAACGCGATCATTTTGTCGGTGCGGTTGAAGATCGCGACATCTTCAGCGCGGTGACCGCGCTTTTCGATGTATTGGTCCGGGGCGAGACCAAATGCGTCGATGCGGCCATGGCTCGAATACACGAAAGTGCCCACGAACGGCAACGGCACGGATACGACCATTTCGTAGCTTTGGGCGGTGCTGGTCCAGTGGATCGTGCCGGGCTGGTTGCGCACACCGTTGTAGAAGGTGTCGTACTGCAGTTCACCGGAGGGCGGGACCGAAAATTTCACGCCGGGTGACGTTTGTGGCGAACTGGCGGCAGCGGCAGCGGCAGCGGCCGCGCTAGCCGTGCCGTTTGCATTGGCGCTGCCCGCCGAGGCTGCTGCGACGGCGGCGCTTGCGGCGGCTTCGGATGCAGCTTCCGACGCGGCGGTGGCCGTCGCCGTGGGTGCTTCCGTTCGCGGCTGCGTCGCTGTCAGCACATGTTCGCGCGGCTTGCTTGCTGCGTTCTTATGCGCCCGCGCCGGAGGGGACGGCGCGGCGGCCGGCGTGCGTTCGATGCGTTCGGGTGTCAGCAGCGCGACCTGCACGGGAACGTGCTCACTGTCCGACGCGTTCAACGTGGCGCGATTGCGCTCGACCCACTGCGCGGCAAGCCAGTGCAGCACGGCCACCACCAGCAGGACCACGAGCCATCGCCACGCGCGCAAACCGCGCCGCGGCCCAGCGGGCAATGGACGGTCGGAACGGCGTGTGAAGGGGGGTGAGGCCATCGGCTAGTGAAGGGGGATGAGCGGAAAATGACAGGATCGGCGAACGTGCTGCTGACAATGCGAAGCCTTGCCCTCAGGCCCGCAGCGAACGGGTTCGACCGCAGCGAAGCGGGGGATGTTCCTCGACGGCGAAAACCGGCGCATGCCGATTGAACGTATCGATCAGCCCCCACCGCTTCTAGCGTGGCGCGGCACTATACCCCAGTTCATACGAGAGTTTTTGTGCACATTCGCGCATCGCCGTATCGATCTCGCCGCCCCATTGGATATCGAACGCGCCTTCATGGCCGAGCGCGATCAGGCCGAGCGCCAGATCGCCGGTCGAGTCGAACACCGGCATACAGAAGGCGTGGATGGTCGGCAGCAGCATGCCTTCCACGCGCGCCGCTTCGTGCTGGCGAACTTCCGCGAGCGCCCGTTCGACTTCTTCGTGCGTGCGTGGACCGCTGCTGTGCGACGAGCGGCGCGAATCGGCCAGCTCGCGCTCGATCATCCCGGCCGTTTTGCTCGAGGGCAGATAGGCGGCGAACAGCAGGCCCGTCGCGGAACTGAGCAACGGCATGACATCGCCGAGTTTCAGCGACGCTTTTGCAGGGTGGCTCGATTCCATCCAGTGAACCATTGTCGGTCCCTGATTGCCCCACACGGCGATGCCCACCGTCAGATCGAGCCGGTCGCGCAGTTCTGCAAGCGCAATGCGCGCGAGCTTGACGCCGTCGACGCGGGCGAGGCGCGCAAGCCCCAATTGCAGCGCGAAACCGCCCAGCTCGTAGCGGCCCGACAGCGGGTCCTGCGCGACCACGCCCAGTCGCAGGAAACTCACCAGATAGCGGTGCGCCTTCGCCGGACTCATGCCGGCGCGCTGCGCGAGATCGCGCAGCATCATGGCGCGCGGTTCGTGCGTCAGCACGTCGAGCAATCTGAAGCCGACTTCGATCGACTGGATGCCCGAGCGCAGCTTCTCTTCGCCGGCCTCGACGGTTTCGTCGTCGGAATCGGGTGTATCCAGCGCTTCGGCGGGGTCGGCGTCGGTACGGATCGCGCCGGAGCGGGCATGTGGAGGCATGAGCGAGGCGCACGGAGCGCATTCAAAGGAGGTGAAAGGAGTGGGCAGCAGACCCTTGATGGCCGGCACGCCGCGGTCCGCAAGCCGCTTCTGCGCGGCGGCATTTGGGTCGCATCGATTCACCATCGTAGAATAGATTCCCTCTATCGTCACTAATACGGCTCATTCCTCTATGAAACTTGCCACGCTGAAGGACGGCACGCGCGACGGCCAGCTGATCGTCGTGTCCCGCGACCTGCATACCGCGGCCGTCGCCGACGCCATCGCGCCCACGCTGCAGCGCGTGCTCGACGACTGGGCCTTCTACGCGCCGCAATTGCAGGAGCTGTACGACACGCTCAATCAGGGGCGCGCGCGCAATGCGTTTCCGTTCGACGCCAAGGAGTGCATGGCGCCGCTGCCGCGTGCATTTCAGTGGGCCGACGGTTCGTCGTACGTGAATCATGTCGAACTGGTGCGGCGGGCGCGCGGCGCGGATATGCCGCCGGAATTCTGGACCGATCCGCTGATGTATCAGGGTGGCAGCGACGACTTCATCGGTCCGAAAGACGATGTGCTGTGCGCCTCCGAGGAATTCGGCATCGACTTCGAGGCGGAAGTCGCCGTGCTCACCACGGATGTGCCGATGGGCGCCACGCCCGACCAGGCACTCAGGAGCGTGCGCCTGCTGACGCTGGTCAACGACGTCTCGCTGCGCAACCTGATTCCCGCTGAACTCGCGAAGGGCTTCGGCTTTTTCCAGAGCAAGCCGGCCACGTCTTTTGCGCCGGTCGCCGTGACGCCGGACGAACTCGGCGAACACTGGCGCGAGGGCCGCGTGCACCGGCCGATGATCGTCCACTGGAACGGCAAGAAGGTCGGCCAGCCGGACGCCGGCACCGACATGGTGTTTCACTTCGGCCAACTGATCGCGCATGCGGCGAAAACGCGCAACCTGCGCGCCGGCGCGATTGTCGGTTCGGGCACGGTCTCGAACAAGGATGCGAAGCGTGGTTATTGCTGTATCGCCGAGAAGCGCTGCCTCGAGACCATCGAGCATGGCGCGCCGCAAACCGAATTCATGAAATACGGCGATACAGTGAAGATCGAAATGTTCGACGAGGCCGGCAAGTCGATTTTCGGCTCAATCGACCAAGGTATCGCGCCGCTGGACTGAGGCACCGATTTTGTGCGAAACGGAGCAGGGCGCCTGCGGGCGAAAGGGTTTCGCCCGATGCCGGCACACGAGTGCGCCGCTACACTGACTGGCGGCGGCGCCGGCGCGAGGTTGCTGGCCGCGGCCTCGCTGCGGGAGCAACGTAGAGCGTTACACGAGCACCACGCAAGCGGCAGAACGGGCAGCACATCGGCAGCACATCAAAAACGAAAAACCGACGTGAGGAGACAGCATGGCGCGATTTGAGTCGATTGGACCCGGAACCTGGCGCGCTCGCGCCTCGGGCGTGCACGCAGCAAAATCGGGTCATCGGTTCGCCAGGCTTGCCGCCGCGCTGTGCGCCGCGTTGCCCGCCCTCGCCTTCGCGCAGGTGAAGATCGGCCTCGTGCTGTCGTTGACCGGGCCGGCGGCGTCGCTCGGCATTCCGGCACGCGACACCGTGGCTTTGCTGCCGAAACAGATTGGCGGCCAGCAAGTCGAATACATCGTGCTCGACGATGCTTCCGACACGACGCAAGCCGTACAGGACACCAAAAAGCTGATCTCCGAAAATCACGTCGACGCCATCATCGGTTCGTCGATCACGCCGAATTCGCTTTCGATGATCGACGTGGTCGCCGACGGCGAAACGCCGATGATCTCGCTGGCGTCGTCGGCGAAAATCATCGAGCCGGTCGATGCGAAACGCCACTGGGTGTTCAAGACGCCGCAAACCGACGCAATGATGGCGTCGGCGATCGCCGAACATGCCAGCACGCACAACGTCAAAACGATCGCGTTCATCGGCCAGGCCGACGCGCTCGGCGAAACTTTCTACACCGAGGTCGCGAAATTCGCGCAACTGCATCACATCAACATGGTGGCGAGCGAACGCTTCAATCGCACTGATCCGAGCGTCACCGGCCAGGTTCTCAAGATCCTCGCGACCCATCCCGATGCGGTGGTGGTCGGCGCGGCCGGGACACCCGCCGCGTTGCCGCCGAAAACGCTGCGCGAACGCGGCTACAAAGGCCTGATCTATCACAACCACGGCGTCGGCAATAACGACTTCCTGCGCGTGTGCGGCGCCGACTGCAACGGCACCTTCCTGCCCGCGAGCCCCGTGCTGGTCGCCGCGCAATTGCCGGCCGACCATCCGGCCAAGCGCCTCGCGCTCGACTACATCGCGCGCTTCGAGGCGGCACGCGGGCCGGGCACGGTGTCGGCGTTTGGTTCGTACACGTGGGACGCGGGCATGCTGCTCGGCAACGCGATCCCGATCGCCCTGAAAGCGGGCGCGCCTGGCACGCCGGAATTTCGCCGCGCGCTGCGCGATGCGCTCGAGGCTACTCATGGTCTCGCGGACACCAACGGCGTGGTCAACATGAGCGCGACCGATCACCTCGGGCTCGACCAGCGGGCGCGCGTGATGGTCGAAATCATGAATGGAAAGTGGGTTTATCAGCCGCGCTGACGGTGTTCCGAACGTGCGCGGGTTTAACAGACATACCGATGGACGGATGGCACCATGTCTCAAGTACCACACAGTAACGACGCCTTTTACGCGCATTACCAGTCGCTGCAATTGCACCGTCATCCGGATGGCGTGCTCGAGGTCGTGATGAGCGGCGAGGGCGCCAACAAAAGTGGACTCGCCACCGCTAACGCGCGCATGCACTTCGAACTCGCTGAAATCTGGCGCGATATCGATCGGGATCCCGACACGCGCGTCGCGATCATTCGGGGCGAAGGAAAGGGCTTTTCGGCAGGCGGCGATCTGCAACTCGTCGAGGACATGGCGACCGATTTCGAGGTCCGCGCGCGAGTCTGGCGCGAGGCGCGCGATCTGGTCTACAACGTGATCAATTGCAGCAAGCCGATCGTCTCGGCGATGCACGGGCCGGCGGTTGGCGCCGGGCTCGTGGCCGGCCTGCTCGCCGATATCTCGATCGCGACGAAAACGGCGCGCATCATCGACGGCCATACGCGTTTAGGCGTCGCGGCCGGCGATCACGCGGCCATTGTCTGGCCGCTCCTGTGCGGCATGGCGAAGGCCAAGTATTACCTGCTGCTGTGCGAGCCGGTGAGCGGGGAAGAGGCTGAGCGCATCGGCCTGGTATCGCTGGCGGTCGACGAAAGCGATCTTTTGCCCAAAGCATTCGAGGTCGCGCGGAAACTGGCCAATGGCTCGCAAACGGCGATTCGCTGGACCAAGTACGCGTTGAACAACTGGTTGCGCTCCGCGGGGCCGGCTTTCGATACCTCGCTGGCGCTGGAATTCATGGGTTTCGCGGGGCCGGATGTGCGCGAAGGCGTGAACTCGCTGCGCGAGCGGCGTGCGCCTGACTTTGGCGGCGCGGACCCGTGGCGTGGGCAGCCTCCGCGCGCGGTATGATCGAATCGGACGCGCGCGGGACGGCGTTACTTTCTTCTCTTCAAGCAACGAGGCGACAAGCATGACTGATACATCTGGCTCTACGCCCCCCTTCCCCGGCTTTCCTGGTTTTCCGCCTGCTGAAATGCTCGAGCGCATGTGGGGCATGATGCGCCTGTCGCCGTTCGGCTCGGCCATGCCGGGCGCGCAAACCGGCGGCGGGCTTGGGCCGTCGTTGTCGATGATGTCCGACATGATGGCGCCGCTCACCAACGTCGAAGAGCTCGACAAGCGGATCACCGACATGCGTGCCGTCGAGCAGTGGCTCAAGCTTAACCTGAGCATGCTGCAGTCCGCGATTCAGGCGCTCGAAGTGCAGCGCGCGACGCTCGCGACGCTGCGCGCGTTCGGCGCGTTCGCGCAGTCGTCGATGTCCCGGCCGGAGTCGGCGTCCGCCGCGCCGAGCCCGTCGCCGGCGTCCGGGTGGCCGCATCCGGAAGCGTCGAGTGCGTCGTCGGCCGCGTCCAGCGCGGCTTCATCCGCCGGCGCCGAGCCGGAGGCCGAGGAGGGCGAGACGGCTGCAACGCCGCCGTTCGACGCGTCGGCCTGGTGGAATCTGCTGCAATCGCAATTCAACCAGATCGCCCAGTTCGCCATGACGCAGCCAGCAGCGGGTGCGGCGAGCGGCGCTGACGCCGATTCGCCGCCAGATTCGGCGACCGGTTCAGCCTCCGCCGGGGAATCCGCTGGCGCGGCTGGAGAAGCGGCGGGCTCCGGATCAGCAGCGAAGCGGCCCGCAGCCAAGCGGGCGTCGGCGCCCGCCAAGCGCGCAAGCAGTTCGGCCACCAGCCCGCGCGCCACGAAAAAGCCGGTCTAGCGGCGCGAATAAAGGGGGCGCGACGCCTCCTGACAGGCGGCGATCGGACTCCGATTTGCCGCCTGTCACGGTTTTGACCGCGATCGTTCGCCATACTCCCCGGATTGCCCGCTTCATTGAGACAAGTCAATCCGGGCACCGGAATTGCGACGCTTACCGTGCGGGTTCTGAAAAGTCAGCGTGCTATCATTGTGTAAGCTTTATATGGCTTTTGGGCGTGCGCTGAAAACAACCAATCCAGCCGCCCTTGCTCCATTCGTCGCCGGTACGACCGGCGCAGGGCTGGACGGTGCGGTTTTCATCGCAGACTGGCTCGACCTCAGGCACAGGGTATCCCTCACCCACGGTTGGCCGCGCAGCGCGTAACCTCTGGTTATCGCCGCAGCGCAAACGCTCATGACTTCTTTGCCGCCGGATGCATCTGGGCGGTCGATTACCGCGTAAAATTGAATGCTTGGCCGACAAACGGTCCGTTTCGTTCGTCGTCAGCAAGAGTGCTACACGTAGTAGTAACAGACACAACAGGTATGCGCAGAACAGGGGTGGGACTATGAACACCATGCTTTATCCGGAACTTTATAAATCACTCGAATCCGTTCGATGGGACATGGAGAAAGACATTCCCTGGGATAAATTCGATGCATCGCTCCTGACCGACGAGCAGGCCGCGACGATCAAGATGAACGCGATCACCGAATGGTCGGCCCTGCCCGCCACGGAAATGTTCTTGCGTGACAACCATCACGACAGCGATTTCTCCGCGTTCATGAGCGTGTGGTTCTTCGAAGAACAAAAGCATTCGCTGGTGCTGATGGAATATTTGCGCCGTTTCAAGCCGGAAATGTGTCCGACCGAGGAAGAACTGCACGCGGTGCGCTTCGAATTCGATCCGGCGCCGCCGCTCGAAACGCTGATGCTGCACTTTTGCGGCGAAATTCGCCTGAACCACTGGTATCGCCGTGCAGCCGAGTGGCACACCGAGCCGGTCATCAAGCAGATCTATGAAACCATTTCGCGCGACGAAGCGCGTCACGGCGGCGCCTATCTGCGCTACATGAAGAAGGCCATGGCGCAAACCGGCGACATCGCGCGCGCCGCTTTTGCGAAGATCGGCGTTCTGATGGCATCGGCGCGCCGCACTGAAAAGCCGCTGCACCCGACCAACCTGCACGTGAACCAGGCGCTGTTCCCGCGCGACACGATCCAGTCGCGTCTGCCGGATCCGGAATGGCTCGAACGCTGGCTCGACGACCAGATCCGTTTCGACGACGGCTGGGAAAAGAAGGTGGTCGAGCGGATTCTGCACAACCTGTCGATCCTGTTCGAGCGCACGTTCAATACCGCTCAGGAACTGAACCGCTATCGCAAGGAAGTGGTGGCGAGGTTGCAGGCCGATCAGAAGACGGCTGAACAGCCGGCTTGATGTTGTTGAGTTCGATCGGCGCTCGCGCCGCGGACCGTTTTTTCAGCTTTGATAGCGGCCCGGCAGGCGTAAGCTTGCTGGGCCGTTTTGCTTGATGCCGTTCGGCGTGTATCGTGGCGAAACTTTCTTTTTTTCTTTTCTGACTCCGTCATGGCTGCTAGTTTTGAACGTAAGATTTTTTCGCGTGATGCGTTGGTTGAACTCAGGCGCTCGATGCCAGCGCCGGTGGTGTTCACCAATGGCGTGTTCGATATCCTGCATCGCGGGCATGTGAGTTATCTGGCTGATGCCAAGGCGTTGGGGGCCTGCCTGATCGTCGGCGTGAATAGTGATGCGTCCGTGCGGATGCTAGGCAAAGGTGATGATCGGCCTATCAATAATGAGGCTGATCGAATGGCGTTGCTTGCTGCTCTTGAGAGCGTTGATTATGTTGTTGGTTTTGGTGAGCAGACCCCCGTGGAGTTGATTTCGGCGCTGCGGCCGGATGTGCTCGTTAAGGGCGGTGACTATGATATGGATGCGCTGCCGGAGTCGGCGATTGTGAGGGGATGGGGCGGGGCGGTGTTGGCTATTCCCTTCGAGTATGATCGGTCGACTTCCAAGCTTTTGAAGAGAGTTCGGGAACAGGGGTAAGCGGTTTTTTGCCTTTGGCGGCGGCATTTTCCTGGTTTTCGCTTCTTTGGCCTTTCCTTGTTTTGTTATTGGTTTATTAGCGTTCCCCCTGTGCGGGGGGGCACCTACTTTTCTTTGCCGGCCGCAAAGAAAAGTAGGCAAAAGAAAGCGGCTTTACACCGCCAATTCTTAAGCGGGTCCCTTGGCTTGGAGGGGATCGTGGCTCCGTAGAGATTCCGCTTGCGCACCTTTTGGCCTATGTGACCAGGCCGTCATTCTTCCGGCGGCGCTGCGCGCGCCGAACGGCATTTCCAACACCATCTCTGTTGTCGCTTCTTCTGGTGTTTCGGCGGAGCTTGGATGAGCCTCTTACGCGTCCGTCTTCTCCGTCTTCCCCTATTGCGTCAGCGCCGATGCTGCGATCGGTGCTGACGGCGCTGGGCCGCCTACTACGGCCTGGTCGGCGGCTTCGGCTGCTGTTACCGGTTGTACGCGCAACCAGTCCGGATGGATCTGCCGGTTCAGGTGGTTCGGCTCGCGGCCGCCAGCGGTGGGCGTCGGGCCGAATACGCCGCGCATCGCGACGAAGGCCAGCATGTTGGCAAGAAACAATATGGCAATCAGCCAGCGCAGCATCGTTTGATTTCCCCGTCCAATAGTTGAGCCGCTTTTTCTATGGCCGCGATTCAGACGTCGCGTTCCATCCCGCTCGCGGCAGCAATCAACGCAAGCCCAGACAGCACCAGCGAATCGTGTCGAGTATGCGGCACTTTTAGCGCGCTTGTCACTTCGTCCACAGCTCCGCCACTCACGACCAACCGCACCGGAACCTGCCACTCATCCTGCAAGTCGCGCCACATCCGCTCGATCAAGCCCGCCTGCGCCAACGTGCAGCCAGCAGACAGGGAGCGCGGTGTGTCAGTCGCGAAAAATGGGCCGCGCCGTTCTCCGTCCGCCTTCTCGCCCGCATCGAGCAGGCCGCGCGCAGCGCGGGCGTCGAGCGTCGGCAGTTGCGCCGTGTGCTCGCCCAGTGAACGCATCATCAGACTCCAGCCCGGCGCAATCAATCCGCCGACAAAGCAGCCGTCCGCACGCAACGCTTCAAGCGTGGTCGCAGTGCCGAACGTCGCAATCAGCACGTGCTCGCCAGGAAACGCCGCGCGTGCGCCAATCAGCCCCGCCCAACGATCGCTGCCAAGCGCATGCGGCGTGGTGTAGCTATTGGTCACGCCGCATTGTCGCGCGCACGCGCGGATCGTCGTGCGCGGCAAATGCGGCAAATGCGGCCATTGAGCGTCGAGCAACGCGACGATTCGCGCTGCGACGGTTTCGCCCGCAACGTTGGATATCCACACGCCGGCGGGCGTCGGTAAAGTCGACCAGTCCGGTTGATCCGTGCCGCCGTGCGCGAGGGCGCCGGCCGCGCTTTGCGTGCCGTCCGGCTGCACTAGCGCCCACTTGATGCGGCTATTGCCCGCGTCGATCAGCAGATAAGGCGCGCCGCTCGTCATGCAGCACCGTCGGCCAGACGCAGGGAGACGTCGCCGGTCGAGATGGTTTGACGGCCAGCCGCCGTATCGAGCAACAATTGACCGCGTTCGTCGACGCCCACCGCCACGCCACGTGTCATTTCCGCGCCTTGCTCCAGCAGCACCACTTCGCGCCCGGCATAGGCGTGCACCGCGTTCCAGCGTGGCTGGAACGGTGCGAAGCCCTCGGCGCCGAAGCGCTGCAACGCGGGTTCGAGCGCGTTCAGTTCCGCAGCCAGCGTGTCGGTGAGATTGGCGTTGGGCAACGCGCGCTGCAGCGCCGTCGGCACAGTGCCGCGCGCTTGCGGCGGCACGTCGGCGTTCAACGCGCCGACCTTGGCGGCGAGATCGTCCGCACCCTTCACATTGGTGCCGATGCCGATCACGACGGCGCTCGCGTCATCCGTGCTCCACGCGGTTTCAATCAGGATGCCGGCCAGCTTGTCGCCTTCCAGCAGCACGTCGTTGGGCCACTTCAGCGCGATCTGGCCAGGGCCCGCCATCGGCAGCGTACGCAGCCCGTCCACCAGCGCGACGCCCACGGCCAGACTCAAGCCCGCTAGCCCTTCGAGTGGACGCGGCAGGACACATGCGACCGAAAACAGCAGCGCATTGCCCGGATCCGCATACCAGGGGCGGCCGCGGCGGCCGCGACCGGCGGTTTGCAGATACGCGACTCGCACGATCGGCCGCGGCAGCGCGCCGGCCTTGCGCGGCAACGCTTTGACACGCGCCATCAGGTCGGCGTTAGTCGAGCCGGTTTCCTCGACGATCTCGATCGGCCAGTCATGCGCATGAGGCCCGAACAGGGCCACGGCGCGTTCCCGGTCGATGCGCCAGTCATCCGCCGCAGCGGCTTGGGGTGGGGTCTTGGATGCGTTCATGTCTCATATTGTAGCGATAGCGAACCCTGCAAGCCCACGAGGACGGTCCATCGTCCGCGCCTTCGTTACAATGGCCCCTAATCCGCTCACCATGTTCCAGCGATCCTTGAACTACGACACTCCGCCCGGCCTCGAAGTCGCGGCAGGCAGCCAAGGCAAGGTCGTCCGGCTTTCGGGCCACTGGACGGCGCTTGCGCTCGCGCGCGACCGCGCCACCGGCCATGTCATCCCCCTTCTGCGGTCGCTGATCGGCGCTGAAGGTATCCGCCAGTGGGACCTGTCGCGCATCGACCGGATGGACCACGTCGGCGGCCAGGCACTGTGGCGCGTGTGGGGCCACAAGATGCCCGCCGACACTACGCTCACGGATACGCAGCGCGACATCTTCGAGCGCATCGCGCTGCTCGACACCGCGCGCGAAACGGCCGAGCCGGTGCTCAGGTTCGACCCGTTCACGCGGCTGGGCCTCGCGATCTTCTCGTTCTTCGAGCATCTGTACGGCGGCGTCGCCATGTTCGGGCGCGTAGTGCTCGATCTGTTGGCGATCCTGCGCAAACCAAAAATCACGCCGTGGACCGAAATCTCGGCGAACATCTACAACGCGGGCACCAAGGCGCTGCCGATTACCGCGCTGGTCGCGTTCCTGATCGGCATCGTGCTGAGCTACCTGTCCGCGCAGCAACTGCGGCTTTTTGGCGCGAACCAGTACATCGTCAACATTCTCGGGCTGTCGGTGATTCGCGAACTGGGGCCGGTGCTGTCGGCGATTCTGGTGGCGGGCCGCTCGGGTTCGGCGATCACTGCGCAGATCGGCGTGATGCGTGTGACCGAGGAACTGGACGCCATGCGCGTGATGGGCATTCCGCATGGGCTGCGGCTGATCTTGCCGCGCGTGATCGCGCTCGGCGTGGCAATGCCGCTGCTCGTGATGTGGACCAATATCGTTGCGCTGACCGGCGGCGCGCTCGCCGCGAAGGTGGTGCTCGGCATCGACATGAGCTACTTCGCGCGAGCCTTGCCGAGCGTCGTGCCGGTGGCGAATCTGTGGATCGGCCTCGGCAAGGGCGTTGCGTTCGGCATGCTGATCGCAATCGTCGGCTGTCACTTCGGTTTCCGCATCAAGGCCAATTCGCAGAGTCTCGGTGAAGGCACGACGACCTCGGTGGTGACCTCGATCACCATCGTGATTCTCGCGGACGCGGTGTTCGCGATCCTCTTCCAGAACGTGGGGCTCGGATGATCGCGCCACTCACCCAGGCCGTGCGCGGCCAGCCGATGCCCGAGATCGCCGAGCCGGTGATCGAAGTGATCGACGTGACCAAGCGCTACGGCCGCAATATCGTGCACCAGCACCTGAATTTCGAAGTGCGGCGCGGCGAGATCGTCTCGATTGTCGGCGGCTCGGGTTCGGGCAAGACCACGCTGGTGCGGCAGATTCTCGGGCTGGAGCGGCCCTCGTCCGGCACCATCAAGCTGTTCGGCGAGAATCTGGCGACCATTTCCCCGGATACCGCGCTGCTGATGCGCAGCCGCTCCGGCATGCTGTTTCAGCGCGGCGCGCTGTTCTCTTCGCTGTCGGTGTTCGACAACATTGCGCAGCCGTTGCGTGAACTCGGCAAGGTGCCGGAAGACCTGCTGCGCGACATCGTCATGCTCAAGCTCGAGATGGTCGGGCTGCCCTGCAAACACGCGTCGAAGATGCCCTCGGCGCTGTCGGGCGGGATGGTCAAGCGTGTGGGCATCGCGCGCGCGATCGCACTCGAGCCCGAACTGCTGTTTCTCGACGAACCGACTGCCGGACTCGATCCGCAGGCGTCCGATGAATTCGTCGAACTGATTTCCGCGCTGCATCGCGCACTCGGCCTGACGGTGGTGATGGTCACGCACGATCTGGACACGATGATCGCGCTGTCCACACGCGTCGCCGTGCTGGCCGATCGCAAGGTGCTGGTCGCCGCGCCGGTGGAAGAAGCGGCGGCCGTCGATCATCCGTTCATCCGCGAATATTTCCTCGGCCTGCGCGGGCGCCGCGCGCTGCAGGCGCTGCCGCCGGAGCGCCGCGCGAGGCTGCCGCGTGCGGCGCTCGAATCGGCATCGTCCGAATTGCCGCTGTGAACCAGGGAACCTGACAATGGAAAATAAATCACATGCCTTCTGGGCAGGCCTTTTCACGGTGGCCTTGCTGGTTGCGATCGCGGTGGCGGCTTTTTTGTTCAACGTCGATCGCTCGGTGCGGGTGCCGTATGATCTGATCGCGCGCACCAATGTAACGGGACTTTTTACCGACGCAGCGGTGCGTTATCGCGGGCTCGACGTCGGCAAGGTGCAGTCGATCAAATTCGATCGGGATCATCCGGGTCAGATCCTGATCCGCATTCTTGTCGACACACACGCGCCCATTACCCATTCAACCTTTGGCAGCCTGGGTTTCCAGGGTGTGACGGGGATTGCCTTCATCCAGCTGGATGACAACGGGCGCGATCCGTCGCCGCTGGTGTCGTCGGCCAGGAATGTCGCGCAGTTGCCGATGCATCCGGGCCTGCTCGATCAGTTGCAGCAGCGCGGCGACGTGTTGCTGCGCAAGCTCGAAAAAGTCGCCGACGACGTCGACAAACTGTTGTCGCCGGAAATGGTCAGCCAGTTGCAGGGCACGGCGGCAAGCATCCAGAAAGCTGCGGACGGCGTCGCCACGCTGACCCAGCAAATTACCCCGGTGGCCGGCAAGCTGCCCGCCACGATCAACCAGCTGGATCGCACGCTGGCGTCGACCAACCAGCTGATCACCAGTCTGAACCGGCCGGACGGTCCGTTCGAGACCAACCTGAACAAGGTCGGCACGGCGGCGCAACAGGCAGGCGAGGCGCTGGTGTCAATGGATGGTTCGTTGCAGGAGCTTTCCGCGCGAGTCGGCTACGACACGCTGCCGCGTGTCAATTCGCTCGCCGACGACGTGCGCTCCGCGGCCCGTTCGGTGGACCGCGCAGCCGACACGTTCAGTACCAATCCGCGCAGCGTGCTGTTCGGCGCGCCGGCGGCGGCGCCCGGCCCAGGCGAGGCTGGTTTTACGTGGCCCGCCGCCCGTACCGCCAAATGATCTGAAAGTTTGAAGAAAGGAAGATTCTCATGTCACGCTCGATTTACCGATTGTTCCCGTCGAGCGCCGCGCTGGCGGTGCTGCTCGCTTTTGGCATCCTGGCTGCGGGCTGCGCCGGCACGCCGGCCGCGATCTCGGACATCCGTTACGACTTCGGGCCGCCGAATCCGGCTGCCTCGGCCGGCTCGCAGCCGGCGGTCAAGGTGCTCGATGTCAGTGCTCCCGATACGCTCGAGTCCGATAAATTGATCTACCGGTTGAGCTACGCCGACGCGCAGCAGATAGCGTCATACGCGAACAGTCACTGGACCATGGCGCCTTCGCAATTGCTGACGCAGCGTCTGCGTGGCGCGCTGAGTTCGCGCGGCACCGTGCTGACGGGCGCGGACGGCGTGCGTGCGCCAGTCCTGAAGGTCGATCTGAGCGAGTTCGAGCAGGTGTTCGATAGCCGCTCGGAAAGCCACGGCGCGATCACGGCGCGCGCCACGCTGGTGCAAAACGGCAAGGTGCTCAGCCAGCGCACGTTCATCGCGCGCGCGCCGTCCAGTTCGGCCGATGCCGCCGGCGGCGCGCAGGCGCTTGCCACCGCCAGCGACGACCTCGTCGCGCAGATCAGCGCATGGCTCGGCGTGCAGGCACT
Organism: Paraburkholderia fungorum; assembly: GCF_046027215.1. Taxonomy (GTDB): domain Bacteria; phylum Pseudomonadota; class Gammaproteobacteria; order Burkholderiales; family Burkholderiaceae; genus Paraburkholderia; species Paraburkholderia fungorum_D. Next base: position 282,275 of record NZ_JAQQEN010000001.1, read on the forward strand.
GGTCGCCGCACAATGACCACGCGGCAGCGCACGCATCGGAGCGCTGCATGAGCGTAAAGCCCTGGGTGCGCCGGCCGTCGGCGCTTGCCCGGCAGGCGCTGGTGCTGTACGCGGCGCTGATCGTCTACGGTTCGTGGTATCCGTTTTCCGGCTGGCGTTCGCTCGGCCTCGGTCCGTTCGCCTTTCTGTTCGATCCCATGCCGCAGTACCTGACGGCGTTCGACGTCGTCAGCAACGTGCTGGGCTATATGCCGTTCGGCGCGCTGGTGGTGCTCGCCGTCTATCCACGCTGGCGCGGCACGCTGGCGGTGGCGTTGGCCTTCGTGCTCGGCGGGCTGCTCTCCGGCGCGATGGAGGCCGTGCAAACCTATCTGCCCACGCGCGTCGCCTCCAACCTCGATCTCGCCGCCAATGCGCTCGGCTCGCTGCTCGGCGCGGCGATGATGTCGCCGGCCACCGGCGCGCTGCTCGATCGCGGCCTGCTGCGCCGCTTACGGCTTGTCTGGTTTGAGCGCGATAGCGCGGCGCTCGCGTGCCTGGTCAGCTTGTGGCCGTTCGCGACCCTGTATCCGGCGCCGCGTCTGTTCGGCCTCGGCAACTGGCCGCGCGCACTCTGGCTGCGTTTCGACTCGACGACGCAGGATGCGTTGCTTGCCTGGACACCGCCCGGCTGGCATGTCGGCGCCTGGCCGATGCTGGTCGCCGCGTGGCTGCCTGACAATGGCTGGGAAGCCGTCATCACCACACTCAATCTCTTCGCCGCGGGCGCGCTGGCTTCGTTGCCGATGCGCCGTCACGCGCCTCGTGTGCGATTGCTGCTCGCATTCATTGTCACGACCTTGTTCGTCAAGGTGGGCGCCACGTTTCTGCAATCGCAATCCGGCCTCGCATTCGACTGGGCGACGCCCGGCGCGCTCACCGGGCTGGTATGCGGCATCGTTGCAGCGTTGCTCGTGCTGCGTTTGCAACGCAGGTCGCGCGCGGCGCTCGCGGCCTGCGCGTTGAGCATCGCGCTGGTGTTCGTCAATCTGCTGCCGGTGAATCCCTATTTCGACGTCGTGCTGGCCGATTGGCGGCAGGGACGCTATCTGCACTTCAATGGTCTCGCGCACTGGCTTGCATGGGTCTGGCCGTATGCGGCGCTGGTGTGGCTGGCGTTTCTCGTCGAACAGGCGTGGCTCAGGCGGCGTGTTCGTCGCGTGTGATGTTCTTCGACGCGCGGTGCTCGCCGATGCGCCGCGCTCCGGCGACCGCCAGCCCCGCTCGCTATAATCGTCCGCACACTAGGCGCGCCGCAACGCGCCCAGCGCTGTTCCCCATTCTTACAGGTTCGCCCCCGGACACCATGGACTCCTTTTACAAGTACCACGTCTTCTTTTGCCTTAATCAGCGCGATCCCGCCGCGGAACGGCCGAGTTGCGCGAACTGCAACGCGCAGGCCATGCAGGAGCACGCTAAAAAACGCGTGAAGCAACTTGGCCTCGCCGGCCCCGGCCAGGTTCGCATCAATAAGGCGGGCTGTCTGGAGCGCTGTGAACTCGGGCCGGCGCTGGTCGTGTATCCGGAAGGCATCTGGTACACCTATGTCGACGAAAGCGACATCGACGAAATCGTCGATTCGCATCTTGTGAACGGCAAGATCGTCGAGCGCCTGAAGATCGATCAATAAGCCTCGCCATGAACGTACATACGAAGAAGTATCTGATCGACGGCCCGGTCGGCAAGATCGAGGTCGCCCTGGATCTGCCCGACGAAACCCGCGAGAACGGCGCCGCGCCACGCGGGATCGCGCTGGTCGCCCACCCGCATCCGCTATTCGGCGGCACGATGGACAACAAGGTCGCGCAGACGCTCGCGCGCACGCTTGTGCAGTTGAACTACGTGACGTATCGCTCGAATTTTCGTGGTGTCGGCCAAACGCAGGGCGAGCACGACGCGGGCATCGGCGAGCGTGACGACTTGCGCGCGGTGCTGGATCACATGCGCGCGGAAGCGGGGCAGGCTGATCTGCCCCTTGTACTCGCGGGCTTTTCGTTCGGCACCTTCGTGCTCTCGCACGTGGCCGCGCGGCTGCGTGAAGAAGGTCAGGAGATCGAGCGGATTGTGTTCGTCGGCACGGCGGCGAGCCGTTGGGAAGTGGCACCTGTGGCGGAAAACACGCTCGTGATTCACGGCGAAACCGACGACACCGTGCCTATTCAATCCGTTTACGACTGGGCGCGGCCGCAGGAATTACCGGTGGTCGTGATCCCGGGCGCTGAGCATTTTCTGCATCGCAAGCTGCATGTCCTGAAGCGGATCATTGTCGACGCGTGGCGATAAGCGGTATGCAATGTGTGTTTTCCGGGGTACAGGTACGCACAATTGCAAATTAATCACCGCCCATCGCGCCGGGCAGCGCGCATAGCGCGCGTATAATGAGCGCTCTTTTTTGGGCGCAGCACCGCCCACCCGGCAGTTCGCGCGACGCGTGGCTTCTTTTCGCGCGCAGCGGTGCCGGATGCGAGGCGTGCTGCGCGAACCGATCGCGTGGCCGGAAGTCAAATGGGCGCCGCGCCGTTTTAACGGCCAGACGCTCGCCGACCGGCTCCTCCAAACTATGCGCCCTGTGCGCGTTGTATCTATCCGCACGAATCGACCCTATGCGTTTTTCCACCACCGGTCTCAAGTCTGTTTCTTCTTTTGTTCCCCATACCCTTAGCCGTGCCGTGACCCTCGGCGTCGTTCTGCCGGCCACTTTGGTGGCCAGCACGGCGTTCGCGCAGGTGCCGCCGCCCGCGGTGAACGCGCGTTCGTGGGTGCTGGTCGACGCGACCAGCAATCAGGTGCTCGCGTCCGGCAATCCCGACGAGCGCGTCGAACCGGCCTCGCTGACCAAGCTGATGACCGCGTACCTCGTCTTCGAAGCATTGCAGACGAAGAAGATCGCGATGGACCAGACGGTGATGCCGAGCGAAGCCGTACGTCGCGTGCGCACCGACGAATCGCGCATGTTCATCGAAGCCAACAAGCCGGTGACCGTGCACGATCTGGTCTACGGCATGATCATCCAGTCGGGTAACGACGCGGCAATCGCGCTGGCTGAACTGGTCGGCGGCAGCGAATCGCAGTTCGTCAACATGATGAACACCGAAGCGCAGCGCCTCGGCATGAAGAACACCCATTTCGCCGACGTGAACGGCATGCCCGACCCGCAGCACTACACCACTGCGGGCGACCTCGCGGTCCTGTCGGCGCGTCTGATCCGTGACTTCCCCGACTACTACAACATCTTCTCGGTCAAGGAATTCACGTACAACAAGATCAAGCAGCCGAACCGCAATCGTCTGCTGTGGATCGACCCGACGGTGGATGGCCTGAAGACTGGCCACACCCAGGGCGCCGGCTACTGCCTGATCGCGAGCGCGAAGCGCTCCCTGCCGGGTGCGACCGACGCGTCGCGCCGTCTGGTCTCGGTGATGATGGGCGAGGTCAAGGAACACGACCGCGTGCAGGACAGCCTGAAGATGCTGAACTACGGTTACACCGCGTATGACACGGTGCGTCTGTACAAAGCCGCTCAGGTGATCGGCACGCCGCGCGTCTACAAGGGCGCCCAGGACACCGTGCAGATCGGCGTGAAGAGCGACCAGTACATCACCGTGCCGAAGGGCATGGGCGACAAGGTGAAGCCGCAGGTCGAGCAGATCGATCCGCTGATCGCCCCGATCGCGAATGGTCAGCAGGTCGGCACTGTGAAGCTGGTTGCGGACGGCAAGGTTCTCGCGCAGTTCCCGGTGGTCGCCTTGCAGGCTGTGCCGCAAGCCGGCGTGGTCGGCCGCGTGTGGGATTCGCTGATGCTGATGTTCAACAAGAAGAAATAAGAGCCTGATTGCGATGACCGCTGTTTCTGATGTTCCGCTCGATCCGATTGTTTTTCTGAACGGCGAAATGGTGCCGTTGTCCGAAGCGCGCGTGCCGGTTCTCGACCGTGGCTTTATTTTCGGCGACGGCATTTACGAAGTCGCGCCACTGTATGCGCAGGCACGCGGCCGCACGCCGTTTCGCTTCACGCAGCATCTGGCGCGGCTCGCGCGTTCGCTGGGCAAAATTGGCATCGTCAATCCGTTCAGCGACGCCGGCTGGCGCGAACTGATCGAGCGGGTAGTCGCGGCTAACGAGGCGGATGGCAGTCTGCGTGCCGATCAGAACGCGATTGCCTATATTCAGGTCACCCGAGGTGTTGCGAAACGCGGGCACGCGTTCCCGGCCGGCATTCAGCCAACCGTGTTCGTGATGGTCACGCCGCTGAACCTGCCTGACACGGCGCAGCGCGCGCAGGGCGTGCGTTGCGTCAGCGCGGAAGATCGCCGCTGGCTCAATTGCGACATCAAATCGGTGTCGCTGCTTGGCAACGTGTTAATGGCGCAATACGCGGCCGAAAACGACGCGTTCGAAACGATCCAGTTCCGTGACGGCATGCTAACCGAAGGTTCTTCCTCGAATATCTGGATGGTGAAGGACGGCGTGTTGTTCGCGCCGCCGCGCAGTCACAAGATTCTCGAAGGGATTCGCTACGGTTTGATCGAAGAACTGACGAGCGAATGCGGCATCCGCTTCGAAGCGCGCGAGATCGCCGAAGCCGAACTGCGTACCGCTGACGAGATTCTGGTCAGTTCCGCCACCAAGGAAGTGCTGCCGGTCACGCAACTCGACGGTCAGCCGGTCGGCGACGGCAAGCCGGGCGCGGTGTTTGCCGCGCTGTACGCGGCGTACCAGCGTGCCAAGGCGAAGGAAGCGCAACAGGCGCAGCAAGGAGTAGAAAATGAGTTCCGTGAACGAATCACTGTTTGAGTTTCCCTGCGATTTCCCGATCAAGATCATGGGCAAATCGCATCCCGAGTTCACCGAGACGATTGTCACGGTGGTCCGGCAGTTCGATAACGAGGTCGACGCCACGCGTGTCGAGGCGCGGCCGTCCAGCGGCGGCAATTACACCGGTTTGACGGTCACCGTGCGCGCCACGAGCCGTGAGCAACTCGACGATATTTATCGCGCGCTCACGGGGCATCCAATGGTCAAAGTGGTGTTGTAGAGCCCTGATGTCTCGCGTTACGGCATGGCGCGCGATGCGCCCGCCGTCAGATCGCCGCTTGCGGCGGGCCCAGCCTGGCAGGCGCGGTCGAAAAGCTGTTTGAACCGTCCCACCTCCTCGAATACCCAGTCGCGAAACGCTTTGACCCGGGCGGTTTCGAGCATCTGCAGCGGGCAGATGAAGTAGTACTGCCACGGGCTCGGCCCATCCACATCGAATAGCCGCACGAGGCGGCCCGCGGCGATCTCCTGAATCGCCAGCGACCGGCGCGTGAGCGCGATCCCCTGACCGTCGATGGCTGCCTGCAACAGATTCGACGAATCCTGATACAGCACACCGCGCTTCGGTTCCGGCCAGTCGGTGAGGCCGGCGGCGTCAAACCAGGGGCGCCACAGTTCGTCGTCGGAACGTAGCAGCGGGACGTTGGCCAGATCGGCTGGCGTCTTCGGCAACTTGCCGCCGTTGAAACCGGGCGCGCAGGCCGGAAAGAAGATCTCCTCCAGCAGCAACTCTGCATGCAGCCCCGGGTATTTGCCGAAGCCGAAACGGATCGCCACGTCGACGTCGTCGCGCGCAAAGTCGGTCAGGGCGTTGGTGGATAGGAGTTCGAGGTCCCACTGCGGATGCGCCTCAATAAAGCTGCCGATGCGCGGCGTCACCCAGCGCGCTGCAAACGACGACAGCATGGACACGACCAGCCGGCGCTCGCGGTCGCCGGCGCGGATTTCGCGGGTGGCGTCGGCGAGCGCCATCAGCGCGGTGCGCACGCGGGTGGCGTAGCGGCGGCCGGTGTCGGTGAGCCGGACGCGCTTGCCGTCGCGAGCAAACAGCGTGACGCCGAGTTCGGCCTCCAACGCCCGGATCTGATGGCTGACGGCGCCGTGCGTGACGAACAGTTCGTCGGCGGCGCGCGAAAAGCTTTCATGGCGGGCGGCGGCTTCGAACGCTTTGACTGCGTTCAGGGCGGGCAATTGCCGGAGGTCCATCGCAATATTTCTCACATAGAGGTGAAAATAGATCGTTTTGCGTAAACCCTTGTTGCACCTAGGATTGTAGTCATGAAACGAACTTTGGCGAGGGCATTATGCGAGAAATTTCCTCTAGCATCGCGTTTGAAATCCGTCATGGCGAAACGATTCCTATGAAGGTGGCGCGCAGCACCAAGCTGGTCGTGCGCGGCGGCGCAGTATGGGTCACACGCAGCGACGACACCGAAGACTACTGGCTGCAGCCCGGTCACACGTTGCGGCTGCGGCGCGGCGAACGGCTGTGGCTGAGCGCTGAGGGCAGCACGGTGGCGAAGGTGGCGTTTTCGGTGCCGACACGCTGCGACGAGCGCGCGCTGAACTGGCTTGCGCGGGTCGGCGAACGGCTGGCGGCCAGAATGCGCGGGGGCTGGCGTACCGTTTGACGGCAAACGGCGCCGCGCAAGCGGCGTCCGATGCGGGCACTTCCGGCGGGGATGCCCAGATTTCGGTAAACTGACGGGATCATGTCCGCCACCCCGGTTTCTCCTTCTCCACACGCTGCCACGGCGCCGCTCACGCTGCGCTGGCGCGGCAGCGAACCCTACGAAGCCAGTTTCGAAGCGATGCGCGCGTTCACCGACGAGCGCACCGCCGACACACCCGACGAAATCTGGCTGGTTGAACATCCCCCCGTCTTCACGCTCGGCCAGGCTGGCGATCCGGCGCATCTGCTGGCCGCCGATAGCGGCATTCCTCTGGTCAAAGTCGATCGCGGCGGGCAGATCACCTATCACGGGCCTGGACAGGTGGTGGCCTATCTGCTGCTCGACCTGCGCCGCCGCAAGCTGATGGTGCGCGAGATGGTCACGCGGATCGAGCAGGCCGTGATCGACACCCTCGCGGCGTATAATCTCGCCGGAGAACGCAAGGCGGGCGCCCCCGGTATCTACGTGGCGCCCGGACCGGATGCCGGGCTGCACGCCGGCGCCAAGATCGCCGCGCTGGGTCTGAAAATCCGCAATGGCTGCAGCTATCATGGCGTGAGCCTGAATGTGAACATGGATCTGCGGCCGTTTCTGGCCATCAACCCATGCGGCTACGCGGGGCTCGAAACAGTCGACATGGCCACGCTGGGCGTGGCTGCCGGCTGGGAAGACGTGGCCCGTACCTTTGCAGCACGCCTCACCGCAAACCTCGACGGCAGTCCCGCGGCCGTCGCCCAACCACAGGTCGGTGTCCTCACCGCCTGACTGGACCGAACGAATGACTGACGTTACCGCGAACCTCGCAGGCTCTCCCGCTACCGATGCCGCGCCGGCTACCGCCGCCACGGTGTACGACGCTACCGCGAAGCAGAAGGCGCAAGCCAAAACCGCCCGAATTCCGATCAAGATCGTCCCGATCGAAAAGCTGAAAAAGCCGGACTGGATCCGCGTCAAAGCGGCCACCGGCAATTCGCGCTTCTACGAAATCAAACAGATTCTGCGCGAGCACAACCTGCACACGGTGTGCGAAGAAGCGAGCTGCCCGAACATCGGCGAATGTTTCGGCAAGGGCACCGCGACGTTCATGATCATGGGCGACAAGTGCACGCGCCGCTGCCCGTTCTGCGACGTCGGTCATGGCCGCCCCGATCCGCTCGATGTGGACGAGCCGGGCAATCTGGCCCGCACCATCGCCGCGCTGAAACTGAAGTACGTGGTCATCACCAGTGTCGATCGCGACGATCTGCGCGACGGTGGCGCGGCTCACTTCGTGGAATGTATCCGTCAGACCCGGGAGCTGTCGCCGGAAACACGCATCGAAATTCTGACGCCGGATTTTCGCGGCCGTCTGGATCGCGCGATCGGCATTCTGAACGCCGCACCGCCTGACGTGATGAACCACAACCTCGAAACGGTGCCGCGTCTGTACAAGGAAGCGCGTCCGGGTTCGGACTATGCGCATTCGCTGAAGCTCCTGAAAGATTTCAAGGCGCTACATCCGGATGTTGCGACCAAGTCCGGCCTGATGGTCGGCCTCGGCGAAACCGAAGAAGAAATCCTGCAAGTGATGCGCGATTTGCGCGAACACGATGTGGATATGCTGACGATCGGCCAGTATCTGCAGCCGTCGGAACACCACCTGCCGGTGCGCTCGTATGTGCACCCGGACACGTTCAAGATGTACGAAGAAGAAGCGTACAAAATGGGCTTCACGCATGCGGCGGTCGGCGCGATGGTGCGCTCGAGCTACCACGCCGATTTGCAGGCGCATGGTGCTGGGGTGGTCTGAAGGTTTGGATAGCGTAGTTGTTTGAAAAACAAAGCCCGCACGTGTTGCGGGCTTTGTTCTTTTGGGCAGGCAGGCTTCCGGCCTGCGTCATGCGTTGACGGCCTACCCACGTGAGCTACTGGTAATACCGTGCGAGCAACATGCACATTGAGGCAAGCGTGCCACCGATACCCCAATCCGCAATCATTCGCTAGAACCTGCCGTCTGTCAGCCACAACAGTCGCGCCGATCCAACTCAACCTGAAAAGCAATGCCCGAACAACGTAATTAGCAAGTGCCGATTAGTTAGAACCGTCCGCGGACAAACTCCCTATAGTCGAAAGCCTCCCAGACAACATCCACTAAAGGGGCTTCCCGATGAACCGCCTTCTCCGTCCGCTCGCCGCATTCGCCACGCTGCTGGCACTGTCCGCGCCGTTCGCATCGGTTGCACACGCCGACACCAAAGAAGTCGTGATCGCGTATCAGGACATGGTGGTGCCGTGGCGCTACGCGCAGGCCACGGGCGAGGTCGAGAAAGCCACCGGCTACAAGGTCACCTACCGCAAGCTCGGCAGCGGGGCCGACGTGATCCGCGCGCTCGCGTCCGGCTCGGTGCAGCTCGGCGAAGCAGGATCGAGCCCGATCGCAGCGGGGCTGTCGCAAGGAGTCGATATTTCCCTGTTCTGGATTCTCGACAATATCAACGACGCCGAAGCGCTGGTCGCGCGCGACGGGTCGAATGTCACCAGCGTCGCAGGTCTGAAAGGCAAAAAGATCGGTGTGCCGTTTGTGTCGACCTCGCACTTTCACACGCTGGTTGCGCTGCAAAACGCCGGCGTGAATCCGTCCGATGTGAAGATCGTCAATCTGCGCCCGCCTGAAGTCGCGGCAGCGTGGGAGCGTGGCGACATCGACGCGACCTACATCTGGGACCCGGTCTTAGCCAAGGTCAAGAAGAACGGCAAGGTACTGATCACCTCGGGGCAGGTGGCGCAACAGACTGGCAAGGCGACCTTCGACGGCTTCGTCGTGGACCGTAAGTTTGCCGGTCAGAATGCCGAATTCGTTGCGCGCTTCGTGAAGGTGCTGGCCGCAACGGACGCGAATTATCGCGATCATGCGTCGGCATGGACGGCGGCTTCTCCGCAGGTGCAAGCCGTCGCGAAGGAGTCCGGCGCCACGGCGCAGGAAGTGCCGGCGAGCCTTGCGTTGTATGCGTTCCCGACGCCGGCACAACAGGCGTCGAATGCGTGGCTTGGCGGCGGGACGCAATCCGGCGCGGCGAAGTCGCTCGCCGCGACTGCTGCGTTCCTGAAGACGCAAGGCACGATTCAGAATGTGCTTGCCGACTACTCGACCGGCGTCGATCCGCAGTTCGTGCAGCGCGCGGCGCATTGATCGCGTCGCATGGTTTTCCACCCGCATCATGAGGCGTGGCGATGAACGGTCTTGAGATCAGGCGGCTACACGTCGCTTACGAGGGGGCGCGTGGCGAGGCGCCGAACGTCGCGCTCGCGGACGTCGATCTGACCATCGCGCCCGGTGAATTTGTCGTCGCGCTGGGGGCGTCGGGCTGCGGCAAGACGACCTTGCTGAATTGCATCGCCGGCTTCATTCAGCCGACCGCAGGTGAAGTGCGCCTGAATGGCGAGCCCATCGTCGGACCGGGTGCGGATCGCGGTGTCGTGTTCCAGAAGTACGCGCTGATGCCGTGGCTCGACGTGCTCGACAACGTGGCGCTCGGGTTGCGCTTCCAGCGTGTGCCGAAGGCGGAACGCGAGCGCATTGCGCGGCAGATGCTGGCGTTGGTCGGACTCGAGAAGCACGCTCGCTCGCGGGTTTATGCGTTGTCGGGCGGGATGCAGCAGCGCGTCGGCATTGCCCGCGCGCTCGCGAGCGATCCACAAATGCTGCTGATGGATGAGCCGATGGGCGCACTCGATGCGATGACGCGCGAGTCGATGCAGGAGCTAGTACTCGACGTGTGGGGGCGAACCCGGAAGACAGTGTTTTTCATCACCCATAGCGTCGAAGAGGCGCTGTTTCTGGCGACCCGTCTCGTTGTGATGGCACCGGGGCCAGGGCGCATCGCCGAGAGCTATGAGCTGCCTTTCGCGCGCCGCTTTCTTGAGACACGCGACGCCCGCGCGGTGAAGTCAGCGCCGGATTTCATCGAGTGGCGTGAGCGACTGGTGCGCCGCCTGCATGAGCGCAGTGAACCCAATCAGGAAGAGGTGGTGTCGTGACGGCTTCGCGGGAATCGTTGGGCAATGTGGCATTGACTCGGGCCGAAACGCCGTCGCGCAAGACAGCGCGGCTAACGCGTGGCTGGCGCCTGCCTGGCGAGGGTCCCACGGCGGCGTTGAGCACCGCTTCGGTAGCAACACTCGCGGCGCTGTGGTGGCTTGCCACGCACTTGCACTGGCTGCCTCCCTTGTTTCTGCCGACGCCGGAAGCCGTGTGGGCCGCGTTTCTGGACGCGTGGCACGGACGCATTCAAGGCGGCTTGCCGTTATCGGAGCATCTCGCGTGGAGCGCGCTGCGCGTGTTCGGCGCCTTCACGCTGGCGGCAGTGACGGCGGTGCCGGTCGGCATTCTGATGGGTGTGAGCCGGGTCGCTCGCGGCCTGCTCGATCCACCGCTGGAGTTCTACCGGCCGTTGCCGCCGCTCGCGTATTTGCCACTGGTCGTGATCTGGTTCGGTATCGACGAGACGGCGAAGATCGTTGTGATTTACCTCGCCTGCTTTGCGCCGATCGCGATGGCCGCGCGTGCCGGTGTGCGCAGCGCGACCACCGAGCAGATTCATGCAGCGTATTCGCTGGGCGGTGGCTTCGCGCAGATCGTGCGCTACGTCGTCTTGCCGGCCGCGCTGCCGGAAATTCTCACCGGCCTGCGCATCGCAATTGGCTTCGGCTGGACCACCCTGGTCGCTGCCGAAATGGTCGCCGCCACCGCGGGACTCGGGCAGATGGTGCTCAATGCGTCGAGTTTTCTGCGCACCGATGTGGTTGTGATGGGCATCGTGCTGATCGGCTTGATCGCGTGGCTGTTCGACCTCGGCATGCGTGCGCTGGAGCGCAGGCTGGTGCCATGGAAAGGGCGCGTGTAGCCGTAGCTCATCGCCGCCTGGTGGGTGACGGGCAGTGCAAGCTCAGACAAACAGTTCGATAACCGGCCAGCCGCGTTCCGCGGCGATCGCGCGCAAGCGCGTATCGGGATTGGTCGCGACCGGATGCGTGACGCGTTCCAGCAAGGGCACGTCGTTGATCGAGTCGCTGTAGAAGTAGCTCCGTGGGAAATCCTGCAAGCGATAACCGAGCGAAGCGAGCCAGCCTTCGGTACGCGTGATCTTGCCTTCGCGGAAGGTGGGTACGCCGACAGCGGTTCCGGTAAAACGCGCCAGCGGATCGTCACCTTCCGTGCCGAGTTCGATACCCAGCAGATGGTCGAAGCCGAGCGCCTTGCCGATCGGGCTGGTGATGAACACGTTGGTCGCGGTAACGATGCAGCATAAGTCGCCCGCTTCGATATGACGCTGCACGAGTTCGCGCGCTGCCGGCAGGATTGCCGGCATGATCACTTCCTGCATGAACTGCGCGTGCCACGCGTCGAGCTGCTCGCGTGAATGGCGAGCCAGTGGCGCCAGCGTGTAGTTCAGGTAGGCGTGCATGTCGAGAGTGCCCGCTACGTATTGACGGTAGTAGCCGTCGATCTCTTCGGCGTGCTGCGCGGCGCCGTCAATGCCCAGGCCGGCAATGAAATGCGCCCACGCCTGATCGCTGTCGAGTGGCAGCAGCGTGTGGTCCAGATCGAACAGCGCAAGATTGCGACTCATGCAGTTTCCTCGGCATCGAACGGTCGCGCGGACTGCTCCGCGAACCGGGCGGCGGTGCACAGCGATCCACAGTTGGGACGAGCGTATATTTAAAAGCACAAAATTACAATAAGGCAAAATTGTGCAACACTACTGTCATGTACGCCCCGGGTGCCGGTTCGCGCGGCATGCGGTTCGGGTCATGGCAGCAGGAACGGAATGCGTAGTGCCTATGTTGATTCTCCTTAACCTCCTTGCCGGTGTGGCGCTGCTCGTATGGGGCTCGCACATCGTGCGCACAGGCATCCTGCGGGTACTCGGCGCCGATCTGCGCAGCGCGCTAGGACGAAGTACCAGCAGCCGCTGGCGCGCGTTTCTCTCCGGCGTCGGCGTGACGAGTCTGGTGCAAAGCAGTAACGCAACGGCGGTTATCGTCACGTCGTTTGCAGCGCAAGGGTTGTTGCCGCTCACGAGTGGCCTTGCAATCATGCTCGGCGCGGACGTCGGTACCGCATTGATGGCACGGGTCCTCACGCTGGATCTGTCGTGGCTGTCGCCGATCCTGATTCTGACCGGCGTGCCGCTCTTCCTCTCGCGCAAGCAGACGCGTCTCGGTCAGGTCGGCCGTACGCTGATCGGGCTTGGACTGATCCTGCTGGCGCTGCATCTGATTGTCGAAGCCGCTCAGCCAATGATGCAAGGCGCCGGCGTGCGCGTAATGTTCGGCGCGCTGACCGGCGACACCATGCTCGACGCACTGGTCGGCGCCGCGTTTGCCATGCTGTCCTATTCGAGCCTCGCGGCGGTCTTGCTGACTGCGACGCTCGCCTCGTCAGGCGTGATCTCGCTGAAGGTGGCGCTGTGCCTCGTGATCGGCGCGAACCTGGGCAGCGGCCTGCTGGCGCTGATGGGTACCGTCGCGCAGAATGCGGCGGCGCGACGCCTCGCGTTGGGCAGCCTTGCGTTCAAGCTGGCCGGCGCGCTGCTGATCCTGCCGTTCGCGCCGCTGCTCGCGCGTGGTCTGCCGGTGCTGATCGCGAATCCACGCGAAGCAGTGGTGGGCTTCCACCTGATCTACAACACGCTGCGCTGCTGCGCGTGTATTTCGCTAATCGACCCGGTGGCGCGCATCTGCACGCGTATGTTGTCAGACCGGCCGCTGGCCAATGGCGAGCTGCGGCCCCTGCACCTGGACGCCGCCGCGCTGCCCACGCCGACACTCGCGCTGGCGCACGCCGCACGCGAAGTGCTGCGCATCGGCGATATCGTGCGCACCATGCTCGACAATGTCGCGGACCTGATCCATCACAACAATCTCGAGAAGGCGCGCGAAACCGTGCGGATGGACGACGACGTCGACGAACTCTACGCCGCGGTCAAAGGCTATTTGACGTTGATCTCCCGCGAGCAACTCGACGAAGCCGATAGCCGCCGCTGGACCGACATCATTTCGCTGACGATCAATCTGGAGCATGCGGGCGATATCATCGAGCGAATCGTCAGCGATATCGAAGAGAAGAAAATCGCCCACCGTCTGTCGTTTTCGGAAGAAGGACTCGGGGAACTGGACGACTTGCAAGCACGGCTGATCAGCAATCTGCAGCTGGGCCTGTCAGTGTTTCTGAACAACGATCTGCGTTGCGCCGAGCGCCTGCTGGCGGAGAAGGAGCGCTTTCGCGATCTGGAGCGCGCGTATTCGTACAAGCATCTGGACCGGCTCGCCGGCCAGACCTTGCGCAGCATCGAGACCAGCGCGCTGCATCTGGATCTGATCAGCGATATGAAGCGGCTCAATTCGCTGTTCTGCTCGACGGCTTACCCGGTGCTCGACGCGGCCGGCGCACTGCACGACACGCGCTTGCGCAAGCGCGTGCTTGATACGATCCACGTGAAGGAGTAGGGCGTAGTCCGGCAACCTGCCGTACGCGCGCCGATCGCGCAAAGGCGAAGCGAAGCGCTATGCCAGCACGATCTCTTCCAGCTTCTTTTTCAGTGACGCAAAGTCGGCGGCTTCGGCCGCTTTTTTATTGGTGACGAGCACGTCGATACGATCGACCGGGCAATACGAGATCCGGCTGCGCTGACCAATTTTGCTGTAATCGGCGAGGATCGCTACACGGTCCGCGTTGGCGACCATGGCGCGCGCGACTTCGGTTTCGGCGTGATCGTAATTGGTGGCGCCATGCCGGTGGTCGATGCCGACCGGCGACAGCAATGCAATGTCCGCACGATAGCGATGGATATCGAGCACGGTGGTGGCGCCGGTGGTAGCCATCGCGCGATCGCTGATCGAACCGCCCAGCAAGATCACTTCGTTCGCCGCTTCCGCCTGCTCCACCGAACCGCGCATTTTCAACGCGACGTCGATCGAGTTGGTGACGATTGTCAGGTTCGCCAGCTTCGCCAGCTCTTCGGCGAGCGCCGCGGTGGTGGTGCCTGCGTCGATGAACAGTGTCTGGCCGCTGGCGATCAGGCCGATTGCCGCCTTGGCGATCGCGGTCTTGGATTTGACGCGCATGTGTGCGCGCTCGGCGATCGGCGCTTCGTCGGCGGGTTTGATTGCGCCGCCATGCACGCGCCGCAACTCACCCAGCGCTTCCAGATCGAGCAGGTCGCGCCGCACCGTTTCGCGTGACACACCGAGGTCTGCCATGATGCGTTCGGTCGACACACGTTGAAGCGTCGACAGCAACGCGCGAATTCTCTGGTGACGGTCTTCCTGCCACATGCATTTGTCCCTGGGTGCGAACGCCCGTTCACACGGCTTGTTTGAATGACGACATCGTGGGCACGGATGTGTGTCCGGGCGATGTCAAGCCTACTACTTTAGCCGGTATGTGTTGTATTTTTTTGGTAGCTTGCAAGTTTGTGTATTTAACACTAGCCTTCGCAGATCGAAGCGTCGCGCCTGTTTCGAACACGAAATGTTCGAAAAGGAATTGAAATGTCGCGACTCGCGCATTTTGTGGCGTTTTCTTGCAATTTGACTGAACCGAGCCGTTCCCGTAAGGGTTGTCGAGAGCGCCGGATCGAGCCTTCGGCGTCAGCGCGTGACGCCGCGAAGACGCTACACGATTCGTCATCCTGACCATGGAACTGCATGCGCTGGTGTTGCCAGTCCATGGGCGAGTCGCTGTATCGCAGCGTCATCACCTGGCGCGATACTACGCGTGGAGCTCGCGCGTGGAAGCTGTGCGGAATGGTGGCAGCGATGGCGGCCGCGATGGTGGCGGTGGCGGCCGGGCGCGTGTCGGGCGTACGTTCAAGCCGCACTATCTGGAAGGTATCGAGACGTGGGAAACGGGATTGATCGCGCTACATCCGCGCACTGGCCTTATCCAAAGCTGATCGCGCATCGCTGCGGCGGCACGCTGGCGCCAGAGAACACGCTCGCTGGATTCGACGCGTGCGTCCGGTATGGCTACCGCATGGTCGAATTCGACGCCAAGCTTTCCGCCGACAACCAGCTCTTCCTGCTACATGACGACACGCTGGAGCGCACCACCGACGGTCACGGCGCCGCAGCGGAGCACACCTGGGCGTCGCTCGCCAGGCTCGATGCAGGCGCCTGGTACGGTCCGCAATTCGCCGGCACGCGCTTGCCGACATTGGCCGATGCCGCGGCACGCTGTGCCCGCGACGGGATCGCCGCCAACATAGAAATCAAGCCGTGCCCCGGCCGTGACGAGATCACCGGGCGTCTGGTGGCAAGCGCCGCGTTGAGCTTGTGGCAAACACAGACGCCGCCGCTGCTGTCATCGTTTTCGTTCGAGGCGCTCGCTGCGGCGCAGGAGAGCGCCCCTTCGCTGCAGCGCGGCATGCTGTTCGAAGAGGTTCCCGCCGACTGGCTGCACATCGTGCGCGAACTCGACTGCGTGTCGTTGCACGCCAGTCATCGGCACCTGAGTGAGCCGCTGGTTGCCGAGATCCGTGCCGCGGGTTTGCGCGTGCTGGCCTATACGGTGAACGACCCGGAGCGAGCCAGGCTGCTTGCGAAGTGGGGCGTCGACATGATTTGTACAGATCGCATCGATACACTGGAGCACGACATGTTTTCCTCGCCGGCGAACCCGGCGTGAGCATGGCGCAGGCGCGCGAGTGTCAGCGAACAGACGCGGGTACGCGCGCACCGATAGAACTCGAACTAGACATTTTCCTAACGTAGCAATTTCGGCAGAGGATGGGGAAGACTATGAACCGCACCGCGTTAGCTCGTTTACTTTCGATGTCCGCTGCGGCGGGTGTCGCCGCAGCCGGCGTGAGCAGCGCTTCGGCCGCGCCGCCTGACGCACTGGTCGCAGCCGCCAAGCAGGAAGGCCAGCTCACCGTGATCGCGTTGCCGCACGACTGGTGTAATTACGGCGAGTTGGTCGCCGGCTTTCAGAAGAAGTACGGCATCAAGGTCAACGAGCTGAATCCGGACGCGGGTTCGGGCGACGAAATCGAAGCGATCAAGGCGAACAAGGGCAACAAGGGTCCGCAGGCGCCGGACGTGATCGACGTGGGTCTGTCGTTCGGTCCGTCCGCCAAGGCTGAGGGTTTGCTGCAGCCGTACAAGGTGGCGACGTGGAAGTCGATTCCCAACGAGTCGAAAGATGCCGACGGCTACTGGTATGGCGACTACTACGGCGTGCTGGCGTTTGAAGTGAACGCCGACATGATCGACAAGGCGCCGGCCGACTGGAGCGATCTGCTCAAGTCGGACTATAAGAACGCGGTTTCGCTGGCAGGCGATCCGCGCTCGGCCAATCAGGCGATCCAGGCCGTATTCGCAGCGGGTCTGTCGCAGAGCAAGGGCGATGTGAGCAAGGCGGACAAGGCCGGCCTCAAGTACTTCGCCGATCTGAACAAGAGCGGCAATTTCGTGCCGGTGATCGGCAAGGCCGCCTCGCTTGCGCAAGGCACCACGCCGATTGTCGTGCGTTGGGACTACAACGCGCTGGCCGACCGCGATACGTTGAAGGGCAATCCGAAGGTACAGGTGGTGATTCCGAAGACGGGCGTCGTCGCCGGTGTCTATGTGCAGGCGATCAGCGCTTATGCGCCGCATCCGAATGCGGCCAAGCTGTGGATGGAGTACCTGTACTCGGACGAAGGGCAGATTGGCTGGCTGACGGGCTATTGCCATCCGATGCGCTATAACGAACTGGTGAGCGCGAAGAAGGTCCCGCAAGCGCTGCTCGACAAGCTGCCGCCGCCTTCGGCATACAAGAATGTGGTGTTCCCGACGCTGTCCCAACAGGATGCCTACAAGGACACCATCACGAAGCATTGGGACGAAGCCGTCGGCGCGAACGTGAAGTAAACGGGGATCGCGCTTTCTGCACGTGCAGTATGCAGTGTTGCCGGCGCCACGCAGCGTCGCGCCCGGATCGGGCGGGTGCAGCGTGGCGCTGGCGTTACCCAGATTCCCTCAAGGGTGAGCTATGAGCGCTTCATCGGATGCTGGACCGGTGCAGCCGGAATTGCTGGTTCCGCCTGTGCCCACGCCAACGCCTCGCGTCAACGGTCCGGACCGCGCGGCGCAGTTCCTGAGCTGGATCGGGGTGGTGCCGTTTTTCACCTTCGCGCTTCTGTTCCTGATTCTGCCCACCGGCTTCCTGATGGTCGGCGCGTTTCAGGATTCGCAAGGGCACTTCACGCTCGCCAATTTTCGCGACCTGTTGCAGCCAGGTGTGCTCGACGCATACTGGATCAGCTTCAAGGTCAGCGCGGCGTCGGCGCTCGGCGGCGCGCTGATCGGCTCGCTCCTCGCATGGGCGGCAGTGCAGGGCAAATTGCCCGGCTGGATTCGGCCGACCTTGATGACCTTCTCCGGCGTGGCGTCGAATTTCGCCGGCGTGCCGCTCGCGTTTGCATTCATCTGCACATTGGGGCGCGTGGGCCTCGTCACCGTGCTGCTGAAGAAATACCTCGGCTTCAATCTTTACTCGACAGGCTTCAGCGTCCTCAGCTTTTCCGGTCTGACGCTCACCTATCTGTACTTCCAGATTCCGCTGATGGTGCTGATCATCACGCCGGCGCTCGACGGCCTGAAGCGCGAATGGCGCGAAGCCTGTGATTGTCTCGGCGGCACCTCGTATCAGTACTGGCGCCACGTCGCCCTGCCGGTGCTGTGGCCGAGCGTCCTCGGCGCCACGCTGCTGCTGTTCGCCAATTCGTTCGGCGCGGTCGCGACGGCTTACGCGCTGACCGGCAGTTCGCTGAATATCGTCACGATCCTGTTGTATGCGCAGATACGCGGCGACGTGATGCACAACCAGAATCTCGGCTATGCGCTCGCGCTCGGCATGGTGCTCGTGACCGGTTTGTCGAACGGCGGCTATATCTGGTTGCGTTCGCGTGCGGAGAGGGGGCGTCGATGAAAAGCCAATCGCGTGTGGGGGCGTGGACCGCGATGATCGTCGGTTCGCTGTACTTCCTGATTCCGTTGATCGCGACCTTCGAATTCAGTCTGCGGATGAAGCGCGGCACGTATAACTTCGAGGCGTATAGCGTCGTGCTGGCCGATCCGCGCTTTCAGGCCTCGTTCGGCTATTCGATCCTGATGGCGGTGCTGACGATCGTGGTCGGCGTGCTGCTGGTGGTGCCGACCGCGTACTGGGTGCAATTGCGGCTGCCGAAACTGCGGCCGATTGTCGAGTTCATCACCTTGTTGCCGCTGGTGGTGCCGGCGATCGTGATCGTGTTCGGCTATCTGCGCATCTATAACAGTAGCTCGATTCTGCCGCTCACCGGCAATGAACGCGCGACCGACGTGTTGCTGGTGTTCGGCTACGTGACGCTATCGCTGCCCTATATGTACCGTGCGGTCGACGCCGGCTTGCGCGCTGTCGACGTGCGTTCGCTCACCGAAGCCGCCGAGTGCCTGGGTGCGAACTGGCCGACGATTCTGTTCAAGGTGATCTTTCCGAATATCCGCTCGGGCATTCTGTCCGGCGCGTTTCTCACCTTTGCGGTGGTAATTGGCGAATTCACACTGGCGAGTCTGCTCGACCGCCCTGCGTTCGGCCCGTATCTGCAGTTGATCGGTGCGAACCGCGCGTATGAGCCGTCAGCGCTTGCGATCATTGCGTTCGTGATCACGTGGGCGTCGATGGGGTTGATTCAGGTATTCGGCTCGGCCCGCGCGCTGAGTGGCCAAAAAATTTGACGGACTGAGGCAGCGAATCATGGCATTCCTTGAGATCGAAAATCTGCACAAGTCCTTCGGGGCGAACACGGCGCTGCATCATTTCGATATGCAGATCGAACGTGGCGAATTCATCACCTTTCTCGGGCCGTCCGGTTGCGGCAAGACGACAGTGCTGCGCATGATCACCGGCTTTGAAACGCCGACGCGCGGCATCATCCGGCTCGACAACAAGGACGTCACGCATCTGCGCACGCGGCAGCGCAAAGTCGGCATGGTGTTCCAGTCGTACGCGCTGTTTCCGAACATGACGGTGGCCGACAACATCGGCTTTGGGCTGAAGATTGCGCATCGCCCGCAGGCGGAGATTCGTCAGCGGGTCGAAGAAATGCTGCAACTGATCAAGCTGCCGCATCTCGGCGAGCGCTATCCGTGGCAATTGTCGGGCGGTCAGCAGCAGCGTGTGGCGTTGGCACGCGCGCTGGCCGGCAAGCCGCAGGTGCTGCTGCTCGACGAGCCGCTCTCCGCGCTCGACGCAAAAATCCGTATCTCGCTGCGCCAGGATATTCGCGCGCTGCAGCGCGAACTCGGCATCACGTCGATTTTCGTCACGCACGATCAGGAAGAGGCGTTGTCGATTTCCGATCGCATCGTCGTGATGAACGAGGGGCGCGTTGAGCAGATCGGTTCGCCTTCGGAGATCTACAACTATCCGCGTACGCGGTTTGTGGCCTCGTTTGTCGGCACGCTGAATATTCTGTCGGGGCATGTGGTCGATCCGTCGACCGGCAGGATGGCGGTCGACGGGCAGGAGCTGACAACCACGCAGGAACTGCCCGCCGACGACGCCGGCAAGAAGCGTCTGCTCGCATTGCGGCCGGAGGCGATCGTGCTGGAACCAGCCGTGCCTGGCCGCAACACGCTGAACGCAACCGTCGAAGAGGTGAATTTCCTGGGCGCGGTGGTGCGCATCAGAACGCGCGTGAAAGACGCCGTGATTTCGCTCGACGTGTTCAACGACCCGAATCGCGGCTTGCCCGAACGGGGGCAACCCGTGTCCCTGGGTTTCTCGCACGAGAACCTGCTGGTGCTGGAAGAAGGCGGCGTTTGAACGCCGGCAGCCGGCGCGCCGGCTGAGCGCCAGGCGCTGCTGTTAACCCTGCGGGGTTTTCCCGAGGGCGCGATGGATGCGGATTCCGGATTCCCCGACAGCCCTCGTCCGGATTTCCGGAATCCCGGACGACGCACGCCTTGGTTCGCCAAAAAACGTATAAAAATCAAAGCATTGAGACTTTATTTAAGCTGGCATCGACCTTGCAATTGAGATAACGCGGCCGCAACGGTCCGACAACTAAAGCAAGGAGACAACGATGTCCAAATTTCTTTCCCGGTATCTCTGAATTCGTCGTCTTGTCGCGGCCTAATGCCGTGCACAGGCGTGACGAATCTTCGTTCGCATGATGCGCAGCGTGGCAGGCCATGGGCTCACCCACATCGCAGGTAATATCGTGAAGAAACCTATCCATAAAGTGCTGTACGTCCAGGTGATCGTGGCGATCATCATCGGCATTGCGCTCGGCCACTTTTACCCGAACCTCGCCGTCGACATGAAGCCGCTCGGCGATGGCTTCATCAAGCTGATCAAGATGGTGATCGGGCCGATCATCTTCTGTACGGTCGTGACCGGCATTGCCGGCATGGAAGACATGAAGAAGGTTGGGCGCGTCGGCGGCAAGGCGCTGCTGTACTTCGAAATCGTCTCGTCGTTCGCGCTGCTGCTCGGCCTGATCGCCACCCACGTGCTCAAGCCCGGCGTCGGTTTCAATATCGACCCGGCTACGCTCGACGGCAAGGCGGTCGCTTCGTACGCCGCCAAGGCGCACGGCCAGACGACCGTCGACTTCCTGATGCACATCATTCCGGACACGCTCTCGTCGGCGTTCGCGCAAGGCGAAATCCTGCAGATCCTGCTGATCGCCCTGCTGTTCGGCGCGGTGCTGGCAACGGCCGGTGAGAAGGGCAAGGTCGTCACGAACTTCATCGACGGGCTCGCGCACGTGCTGTTCGGCATCGTTCGCATCATCACGAAGCTGGCGCCGATCGGCGCGTTCGGCGCGATGGCCTTCACGATCGGCAAGTACGGTATCGGCTCGCTGGTGCCGATGCTCAAGCTGATCGGCACGTTCTATCTGACCTCGATCGTGTTCGTGGTCGTGGTGCTCGGCATCATCGCGCGGGCGGTGGGCTTCAACATCCTGCGCTTCGTCGCGTATATCAAGGAGGAAATGTTGATCGTGCTGGGCACGAGTTCGTCGGAAGCGGCGCTGCCGCAACTGATGCTGAAGCTCGAAAAGCTCGGCTGCTCGCGCTCGGTGGTGGGCCTCGTCGTGCCGACCGGTTACTCGTTCAACCTTGACGGCACCAACATCTATATGACGATGGCCGTGCTGTTCATCGCCCAGGCGACCAACACCGATCTCACGTGGACGCAACAGCTCACGCTGCTCGCGGTGACGATGCTGACCTCGAAGGGCGCAAGCGGCGTGACCGGCGCGGGCTTCATCACGCTGGCGGCGACGCTCGCCGTGGTGCCGACCATTCCGCTGTCGGGCATGGTGCTGATTCTCGGCATCGACCGCTTCATGAGCGAATGCCGTGCGTTGACCAACATCGTCGGCAACGGCGTGGCGACCGTAGTGGTGTCGGCATGGGAAAAGGAACTGGATCGCAGCAAGCTGAACGCCGCGTTGCGGGGTGATGTGGTGGTCAAAGAGCCGGCTGGCGTTTGAGCCGGGTAGCGGCCGGAGCGCGACGCACATGGAACCCGCGGCAACGCGCGGACCGGACGCGCTGCCGGCCGAACCGCGGGCCGGCGGCGCGTCGCCGTATGCCACAATAGCTGATCCTCATCGATCGGATATTGCCAACGTGACGCGCCGTCTTCTGATCCTCTTCGCGCTCGTCGCCGGGCTCGTGGCGGCGTGCGGGCTCACGTACAGCATCGCGTGGCAGAGCGGGATCGACAGTTTGCGGCGCAATGCCGCGGTGCGCGTCGATCGCACCACCAACGCGCTGAAGAGCACGCTCGAGCGCTACGAATCCCTGCCTTATCTGCTGGCTGAACATCCCATTGTTCAGGACGTGCTGGTCAATCCCACTCCAGCCAACGTCGAGCGCGCGAATCTCTATCTCGACGACCTCAACCGCCACGCGCGGGCCACGGTCACCTACATCATTCCCGTCGACGGCTATTGCGTGGCCGCGAGCAACTGGCGCGGGCCGGGCAGCTTCATTGGCGCGGGCTATCAATTCCGGCCGTATTTTCTCGATGCGATCAAGGGTGGCGTAGGCCGCTTCTTCGGCATCGGCACCATCTCGCAGGCGCCGGGTTACTACATTTCGCAGCCGGTGCGGCGCGCGGGCAAGATCGTCGGCGTGGCCGTGGTCAAACTCGATCTGGAGTGGTTTCAGGGCGTGGATGCGTCCGAACCCCTCGTTGTCACGGACGATCACGGCGTGATTTTTCTGTCGTCCGTGCCGGCGTGGAAATATCACACCATCCGGCCGTTGTCGGGCCAGGTCGCCGATTCGATTTACCAGGCGCGTCAATATGCGCAACAGCCGATCGCGCCGCTGCCGGTGTCGATCGAACGCACGCTGGAAGGCAATGCGCAGATCGTGCGGATCGGCGGCGGCCGTTATGCGCCGCGTTATCTCGCGTCGCGGCGCGACATGGGCGAGCCCGACTGGCATCTGATTACGATGTCGCCCGTCGATCGGGTCGACGCCGACGCGCGCAAGGCGACCGTTATCACCGCATTCGGTTATGTGTCTCTGGTGCTGCTGGCGTTTTACTGGAAAATGCGCCGCGCCCGCGTGCGAGAGGTGATGCGTAGCCGTGCGCTGCTGCAAAAGGCCTACGCGGAGTTGAACCAGCGCGTGGCGGAACGCACGGCGGATCTGTCGCAGGCGAACGAACAATTGCAGAAGGAAGTGGCCGAGCGCACGCGCGCCGAACAGGAGTTGCGCGCCGCGCATGATGAACTGATTCAGGCCAGCAAACTTGCCGCGCTCGGTCAGATGGCGGCCGGCATCACGCATGAGTTGAATCAGCCGCTCGCGGCATTGCGCGGCTTTTCGGACAATACCCGTGTGCTGCTGGAACGCGGCGATCAGGCCTCGGCGCGCGAGAATCTCGAGGCGATCGCGGCGCTCACCGAGCGCATGGGCAAGATCACCAATCAGTTGAAGCTGTTCGTTGGCCGCGCCCGGCCGCGTAGCGAGCGTGCACCGATCGTGCGGGCGTTGCGCAATGTCGTCGCGTTGCTGCAAAAGCGCTTGCAGGGCGTCGATCTCGAGTTCGTTCTGCTCGATGCCGCCACGGGTGCGCACACGCCGCTCAGTCTCGCCGACGACCACCCGGAGCTGGTCGCGAGTTGCGACGATCTGCGGCTCGAACAGGTGCTGATCAATCTGCTCGGCAACGCGCTCGACGCCACGGCGGACATGACGCCGCCGCGTATCTCGATCGAAATCGAAGCCGCCGGGACAAGCCTGTCGTTCGCCGTGCGCGACAACGGCCCCGGCATTCCCGATGAGATATTGCCGCGTCTTTTCGAACCGTTCTTTACGACGAAGGAAATGGGTCAGGGACTCGGGCTCGGTCTTGCGATTTCGTCGTCGATTGCGCGCGATTGCGGCGGCTCGCTGGTGGCGCGCAATGCGCCGGACGGCGGTGCATTATTCGTACTGTCGCTGCGCCGCGCGCGCGTGCAGACGAGCCCCACCACGAATCCGCTGACGGCGGGTTCCTGAATCAAACGAGAACGACATGCAGAACCAGGGCTTGCAAGTGCTGTATATCGAAGACGACGAACTGGTGCGGCGCGCCAGCGTGCAGAGTCTGCAACTGGCCGGCTTCGACGTGATCGGGCACGCCTCGGCGGAATCCGCTAGCAAGATGATCAGCGCGGATTTCTCGGGCGTGGTCGTCAGCGATATTCGCTTGCCCGGGGCGAGTGGTCTCGAACTGCTCGCGCAGTGCCACGAGCGCGCGCCCGACGTGCCGGTGATTCTCGTCACCGGTCACGGCGATATTTCCATGGCCGTGCAGGCGATGCGCGACGGCGCGTATGACTTTATCGAAAAGCCGTTTGCGTCCGAGCGCCTGATTGAAACCGTGCGGCGCGCACTGGAGCGGCGCAAGCTGGTGCTGGAAAACCTCGCGTTGCGTCGCGAACTGGCCGAACAGAACACTGTGGCCCCGCGCATCATTGGCCGCAGCCCGGCGATCGAACAGGTGCGGCGGCTGATCGCCAATGTCGCGCCGACCGACGCTTCGGTGCTGATCAACGGCGACACCGGCGCGGGCAAGGAGTTGATCGCGCGGAGTCTGCACGAACTGTCGCCGCGACGCGACAAACCGTTTATCGCGGTCAATTGCGGTGCGTTGCCGGAGCCGATGTTCGAATCGGAGATGTTCGGCTATGAGCCGGGCGCGTTCACCGGGGCGGCAAAGCGCCGCATCGGCAAGCTTGAACATGCGTCCGGCGGCACGCTGTTCCTCGACGAAATCGAGAGCATGCCACTCGCATTGCAGGTCAAGTTGCTGCGTGTGCTGCAGGACGGCGTGCTGGAACGGCTCGGTTCGAATCAGCCGATTCGGGTGAACTGCCGCGTGGTCGCAGCGGCCAAAGGCGACATGGCGGAGCACGTCGCCGACGGCTCGTTCCGGCGCGATCTGCTGTACCGGCTGAACGTGGTGACGATCGCGTTACCGCCGCTAGGCGAGCGGCGTGAGGACATCGTGCCGCTGTTCGAGCACTTCCTGCTGGATGCGGCGGTGCGTTATCAGCGCCCGGCGCCGATCCTCACCGACCGCCAGCGCGCCAGCCTGATGCAGCGCGACTGGCCAGGCAACGTGCGGGAACTGCGCAATGCCGCGGACCGCTTCGTGCTCGGCGTCGCCGACGACCCGGTCATGTCCTTCGGCGACGACGGCGTGGCGATGCAGCCACTGAAGGAACGTGTCGAGCAATTCGAGCGGGCAGTGATCGCGGAGGCGCTGGAGCAGGCCGGCGGCGCGGTCGCGGTTGCGGCGGACAAGCTGCAACTGGGCAAAGCCACGCTTTACGAGAAGATCAAGCGATATGGCCTGGCGGCCAAGGGGGAAGGGGAGCGGTGAGGATCTGAAGCGCCGGCGGCGAGGGACTGCGCCGGCGCGTTTGAATCAGGAAGGGCGTGTTAAGTGACGTGGGTATCAGGCCGCGTTCAGCGCCTTTTCCAGCAACTTGTCGAGTTCCGCGAATTGCGGCTCGCCGACGTAACGCTTGAGAATCTTGCCGTCCTTGTCGATCAGGAAAGTGGTCGGCGTGAGCTGGACGTTGCCGAACTGCTTGGCGGCCGAGCCGTCGTCCATCGCCACCTTGAATGGCAACTGGCGGGTTTGCGTGTAGTTGGTCACGTACATCGGCGCGTCGTAGTTCATTGCCACCGCGACGAATTCGAGCCCTTTACCCTTGAAGCGGTTATAGGTCTGAACCATCTGCGGCATTTCTTTCATGCAGGTGTCGCAACTCGTCGCCCAGAAGTTGACGAGGTAGACCTTGCCTTTCAGATCTGCGGTCGAGATTTTCTGGCCGGACAGCAGCGTGAAGGTCGCATCCGGCACGCGCTGCTGGCCGGCAAACGCGAAGTAACCGGCAATCGCAATCGCGACGGCCACGGCGGCGATGACGATGTAGCGAATCGGACTCGCGCGCCGGGCGGCGGTGGACGATGTGGAGCTCATGAACGGAACCTCGAGAGTCGCGCAGAACGCGCGGGGCAGTGCGTCAGCCAGGGTTCTGAAACCCGGTGTCGCTTGGCGTCGCTATTGTAGCGCCATTCCGGCGGCGCGGCAGGGCAGGCGCCGGGAGCGGATAATAGGGCTTTACGTTCTGGTCAGTCTGATCTTCTGCCCCCATGCTCCGAACTGTTTTTCGTTTTCTCGCCCGCAGCCCTTTGCATTGCTCCATTAAGCGGTGGTCCCGCTCCTCCCGCTTGTCTCCGCTCGATGACCAGCGCGCCAGCGCCGCGTCTCGCCCGGTTTCGCGCTCGCGGCGTGCGCACGCGCTATTCACCACGGCAGCCTGCGCGCTGGCGCTAGGTGGCGCGCTGACGGCCTGTTCGCCGACTTTCGACTGGCGCACCATCATGAATAACGACAACGGCTACACCGTCGATCTCCCGGCCAAGCCCAGTAACGATCAGCGCGCCGTGCAGATCGACGGCACGCCGATGCAGATGGCTATGCAAACCGCCGAAGCCGGCGACGCGGTCTTCGCGGTCGGCACAGTGATGCTGCCGAACGACGATCCCGCGATCCAGCGAGCCACCCTCGAGTTCCTTCGTACTGGCCTCGCCCGCAACGTAGGCGCCGCGCCGGATGCTCATGCGGTTCAGATCCCGCTCGCTGCGGGCGGTCAGGTGCTGGGTCTGGAAATGAAGCTGAGCGGCGCGGCCGGCTCGCAACACGAGGCGCGCACGGTCTATGCTCGGCTGGTCGCGCGCGGCCGCCATGTGTATCAGGCGGCGATCATCGCGTCCAGGCCGCTACAGCAGGAACAGGTCGACCAGTTTTTTTCGTCATTCCAACTTTATTGAACGGGTAGTTTTGGCCGATTGACGATGCGACGCATTGGAGTGGCGAGTGAAAGTTCCTTCGCAGGATCGCGCGCTAATTATCGGTTTACGTTGAGGTTTTCTGGTTACCCACAGCTGCTGTGGATAACTCTGTTGAGAACTTCCCGCGAAGTGCCGCAGATGCCCATCCCGTGGGCATTCTGCCGGTTTGCACGTGATCTTGGCATGAAAAAAAGATCAATAAAATCAATGCTTTTTGCGTGCACCTTACAGTCTGCCTTTCAGTTGTATCAAAATCTGTCTGAAGCGCGCACATGTGCATAAGTCAAGTCTTGACAGCAGATTTTTCGTCTCATGCGGCACTAAAAGCGCGTCGATACTGGATGGCTTCGCCGATCTGCGCGGCGCTCGGTGTCGCGGCGCCCGCGAGGTCGGCAATGGTTCGCGCGACCTTCAGGACCCGGTAGTAAGCACGTGCTGACCAGCCGAAGCGCTCGCCGGCTTCACGCAGCAGAATTTCACCGGCTGCATCGGGGCGGCAGACTTCATCCACTTCACGTCCACCGAGCTCCCGATTGGTTTTGCCCTGCCGGGCCAGTTGCCGGTCGCGGGCCGCGCTCACCCGCGACGCGATCGCCGCACTTGCCTCGCCGGAGACGGAAAAACGGGCCGCCAACTCCGCCGGTGTGAGCGCGGGAATCTCGATCTGGATGTCGATCCGGTCGAGCAGCGGTCCAGATAGTTTGCGCAGATAGCGCGCCGCGATCTCGGGCGTGCAGCGGCAACGGCCGTTCGGGTCGCCGCGCCACCCGCATGGGCAGGGGTTCATCGCGGCGATCAGCTGACACGCCGCCGGAAAATCCGCCTGCAGGGCGGCGCGCGAGATGGTGATCCGGCCGGCCTCGAGCGGCTCGCGCAGTGTTTCCAGCACGTGGCGGTCGAACTCCGGCAGTTCATCCAGAAATAGCACACCCAGATGCGCCAACGTGATTTCACCCGGTTGAGGCGGATTGCGTCCACCGACCAGCGCCGCCGCACTCGACGAGTGATGCGGCGCGCGAAACGGCCGTTGTCGCCACTGCGACGGTGTGAAGCCGGTCCGGCCGGCGGACAGCAACGCGGCGGAGCTGAGTGCTTCGTCGTCCGTCATGGGCGGCAGAAGGCCAGGCAGGCGCGCGGCGAGCATCGATTTGCCCGCGCCGGGCGGCCCGACCATCAGCACATGATGCCCGCCGGCGGCGGCAACTTCGAGCGCGCGGCGCGCGCCGCGCTGGCCGATGACGTCGGTCATATCCGGAATGACAGCGGGCGTGCGCTCGGTGAGATCCGGCGCGGCGACGGGGTAAAGCCGGGCGTCGGGCGCCCCCGCCAGATGCGCGCATAAGGACGGCAAATCCACCGCGCCGTAGACATCGACCCCAGGGACGAGCGCCGCTTCCGCTGCGCTCGCAGCAGGAAGGTAGAGCTGTGGGGTGAGATGAGCCTCCGTACCGGTCATAGCCTGTTCGGCGGCGACGACGGAAGGGGGCGCCCCGCAATGCGCCGCGCCGCCGCGGGCTGTTCCGCAGGCCATTGCAAAGGCGCCACGCATGGGCCGCAGCGCGCCGGTCAGCGACAGTTCGCCGGCAAATTCCCGGTGCAGTAGCGATTCCGCTGGAATCTGCCCGCTGGCGGCGAGGATGCCCAAGGCGATCGGCAAATCGAAACGGCCGGACTCCTTCGGCAAATCGGCGGGCGCCAGATTGACGGTGATGCGCCGAACCGGAAAGTCGAAGCCGCAGTTCTGCAGCGCCGCGCGCACCCGCTCGCGGCTTTCGCGAACTTCCAGATCAGGAAGGCCGACGATGGAAAAAGAGGGTAATCCGTTCGCGAGATGAACCTCGACGGTTACTTCGGGCGCGCGGCCAGAGGCCGGCGCGCGACTGCGCACCACGGCAAGCGACATGTTTTCTCCCGTCGGACGGGGCGCCGACGGCGCACGCTCGTCCCCTAAAACGCTGATGACGTCACGGCTCGCTTGCCAGTGATGCGCAGCACTGCGCAGCTAATGCGCTGCGAGCAAAGCCTTAAGACGCTTGCGTTGTAACCGGCAGCTTCTGTTCGAGTTCGGCGACGCGGCGTTCCAGTTCCTCGAGACGCGCGCGGGTGCGCACCAGCACCTGGGTCTGCGTATCGAATTCCTCACGCGTGACCAGATCGAGCTTCGAGAAGCCTTGCGAGAGCATGGCTTTGACGTTGCGTTCGACATCTTTGGCCGGCGAGTTCTTGAACAGCTCGCTCATGCGGGCCTGAAAATCGTTGAAGACGTCGTTCGGTTGTTTCATGGTGTTCCCCTTGGTGCACAAAAAATGTGCATATTTCGTTACGCCTGTGCTTTGTGACAGCGAATGTACTGCCTTGGTGCATGACAGTTTCCTTACTGCCGGCGCATGAGCCCGTTTGGTGCGTGCCTCAGCGTTCAAAGCCTGCAAACACTCTAGCAACGATCCAAACGCCGCGCCACTGTGCCCAGGCAACGTTAGCCATGCGGCCAGGGCAGCTTGCGCCCTTTTTACGACCTGCCGCGGGCGAAGTCTGACACAACATGGCACGCGAGTTGCTGTTACTGCCCCGCGCCCCCTGCCGACACGTTTTTACCGGCAGCGGATCGAGACCACACAAGCGGGTTACGGGTACGCAAACAGGTTACGCAACGGGTTACGCAACTAAGCGAGGGATGTCATGAAACTCATTACCGCAATCATCAAGCCGTTCAAGCTCGATGAGGCGCGCGAAGCCTTGTCGGCCATCGGCGTCTCGGGCATCACGGTGACGGAAGTCAAAGGGTTCGGCCGTCAGAAGGGCCACACGGAGCTGTACCGGGGCGCTGAGTACGTCGTCGATTTCCTGCCGAAGGTGAAGATCGAGGCAGCTGTCTCGGACGACATCGTCGACCAGGCGATCGAAGCGCTCGAACGCGCGGCACGTACCGGCAAGATCGGCGACGGCAAGATTTTCGTCACGCCGATCGAACAGGTCATTCGGATTCGCACCGGGGAGACCGGGGCGGACGCTCTGTAATACCAAAAGATAGCGACACAGATAGCGACAAGAGGAAACGAAGATGCGCAAATTAATGATGTCCATGCTGATGGCCGGATCGCTGCTCGCGGGCGGTATCGGCGCCGCCCTCGCGGACGACGCTTCCGCCCCCGCAGCCGCCTCGGCCGCTGCTTCCGATACGACGGCGAGTGCGCCGGCGCCGGACGCTTCGGCGGCACCCGCTGCCGCCGCGGCTTCGGCACCGGCCGCTGATGCGTCCGCCGCACCGGCTGCCAGCGCCGCCGCAGCCGCACCCGCAGCATCGGACGCTGCGCCGGCCGCCCCGACCGCGCCGTTCTCGGTCGATTCGTCGAAGATCAATTCGGGCGACACCGCCTGGATGCTGACTTCCACCGCGCTCGTGCTGTTCATGACGATCCCGGGTCTGGCACTGTTCTACGGCGGCATGGTCCGCAAGAAGAGCGTGCTCGCGATCCTGATGCAGAGCTTCGCGATCACCTGCCTTGTGTCGATCATCTGGGTCGTGGTGGGCTACAGCCTCGCCTTCACGCCGGGCGGTTCGTTCATCGGCGGCTTCTCACGCTTCTTCATGTCGGGCATGAACTACATCAAGGGCGACAAGGCCACGACGTTGACCGTCAGCCACCTCGCACCGACGATCCCGGAAACGGTCTACGTCGTCTATCAGATGACGTTCGCGATCATTACCCCGGCACTGATCACGGGCGCGTTTGCCGATCGTATGAAGTTCTCGGCGATGCTGGTGTTCATGACGCTGTGGTCGATCATCGTCTACTCGCCGATCGCGCACATGGTGTGGGAACCGACCGGCTGGCTGGCTAGCGCGGGCATCCTCGACTTCGCGGGCGGCACGGTGGTGCACATCAACGCCGGTATCGCGGCGCTGGTCTGCGCGCTGGTGCTCGGCAAGCGTGTCGGCTACGGCAAGGAAGCGATGGCGCCGCACAACCTGACGCTCACGCTGATCGGTGGCGCCATGCTGTGGGTAGGCTGGTTCGGCTTCAATGCGGGTTCGGCAGTGGCGGCTGACGGCCGTGCCGGCTTCGCCATGTTCGCTACGCAAGTGGCAACCGCTGCAGCAGCACTCGCATGGATGTTCGCCGAATGGGCAACCAAGGGTAAGCCGTCGGTACTCGGTATCGTGTCGGGTGCTGTGGCAGGTCTGGTGGCCATTACGCCGGCTTCGGGCTTTGTCGGTATGACGGGCTCGCTCGTGATCGGTATCGCAGCAGGCGTGATCTGCTTCTGGTCGGCTACGTGGCTCAAGCACAAGCTCGGTTACGACGACTCGCTCGACGCGTTCGGCGTGCACTGCATCGGCGGTATCGTGGGTGCGATCCTGACCGGCGTGTTCGCAGTCAAGGACATCGGCGGCGCGGACGGCAGCGTGATCCTGCAAGCCAAGGGCGTGCTGACGACGCTGATCTACAGCGGCGTGGTGAGCTTCATCCTGCTGAAGGTCATCGATATGGTGATGGGCCTGCGTGTGACGGAAGAACAGGAACGCGAAGGTCTTGACGTGACGCTGCATGGCGAACACGTCGAATAAGGAGTTCTCCATCGGCCCTCGCTCCGGGGCCTGACGGATTACGAATCTAGCGCAGCGATTTTGGCCCGCCTTCATGGCGGGCCTTTTTTCTTGCCGGTCATCTTGTTAACAGCAGTTTTTCCCGCCTATCATGGCGATAGCGAGAATGCATTCGCGTCCGCTTGCGAATGGAGAAACCGTCCCCAAATGGACAAAGCATTTGCTCTACAATCTTTTTTCTCCAGTCTGCGAGTGATCAATGGTTCCGCACCTAGTTACGGCGTTAAACGGCCCGCTGCTCGACCTCGAGCGGAAGATCCTCGACGCCACACCCGCCATCGAACGCTGGTTCCGGCTCGAATGGCAGGAGCACACGCCGCCGTTCTACTGTTCCGTCGATCTGCGTAACGCGGGTTTCAAACTCGCTCCGGTCGACACCAATCT
Source organism: Paraburkholderia fungorum (assembly GCF_046027215.1). Taxonomy (GTDB): domain Bacteria; phylum Pseudomonadota; class Gammaproteobacteria; order Burkholderiales; family Burkholderiaceae; genus Paraburkholderia; species Paraburkholderia fungorum_D. Next base: position 314,180 of record NZ_JAQQEN010000001.1, read on the forward strand.
GTTCCCCGGCGCGTTCAACAATCTGCCGCAGGAAGTGTTGCCGCTCGCCGTGCAGGCCGCGATGGCATCGATCGAAAAGATCTGCCCGGACGCAAAAAATCTGCTGGTGATTCCCGAGCGCCATACGCGCAATGCCTTTTATCTGGAGAATGTCGCGCGCCTCGCCGCGATCATGCGTCAGGCGGGTCTGAACGTCCGCTTCGGCACGCTCGACGAAAGCATCGTCGGGCCGGTCACCATCGCGCTGTCTGACGGCCAGAAGCTCGTGCTCGAACCGCTCGAGCGCTCGCAGCGGCGCCTCGGTCTGAAGAACTTCGACCCGTGCTCGATTCTGCTGAACAATGACCTGTCGGGCGGCATTCCGCCGGTGCTGGAAAATCTGCACGAGCAGTATCTGCTGCCGCCGCTGCACGCGGGTTGGGCCGTTCGCCGCAAATCGACGCACTTCTCCTGCTATGACGACGTCGCGAAGAAGTTCGCGAAGATGGTCGAAATCGATCCGTGGATGATCAATCCGTACTTCGCGCATGTCGAAGGGGTCGATTTCCAGGAGCGCACCGGCGAAGAAGCGCTGGCCGATGCAATTGACGGCGTGCTCAAGAAGGTTGCCAAGAAGTATCGCGAGTACGGTATCTCCGAGAAACCGTATGTTGTCATCAAGTCAGATGCGGGCACCTACGGTATGGGTGTGATGACCGTGCACGACGCGTCGGAAGTGGCCGCGCTCACCAAGCGCGAACGCGCCAAGATGGCCGCGACCAAAGACGGTCTCGAAGTGCATGACGTGATCGTGCAGGAAGGCGTGTACACGTTCGAGCGCATCGGTGAGGAAGTCGCCGAGCCGGTGGTGTATATGATCGACCGGTACGTGGTGGGCGGTTTCTATCGCGTGCACGGCAGCCGTGAGCGCGATCAGAATCTGAACGCACCCGGCATGCACTTCGTGCCGCTCGGCTTCGAACATACGGCGTTGCCGGATGCGCACGCCAAGCCCGGCGCGGCGCCGCCGAACCGCTTCTATATGTACGGCGTGGTAGCGCGGCTCGGGCTGCTGGCCGCATCGGTCGAACTGGAAAAGACCGATCCGGAAGCGATTCAGGTCTGAGCGGCTTCGGCCGCCAGACGCTGCGGGCCCTGCGTGGGTCCTGTAGCCGCTGCTTCTGTTTAATGATTAATGCCAAGCCCATCAGGGCGCACCGGAATTCCCATGGACATTCTTTTCATCGCCGACCCGCTAACGCAATTCAAGATCTACAAAGACTCGACTTACTCGATGATGGCCGAAGCCGCGCGTCGCGGTCACACGCTGTACACGTGCGAGCCCAAACATCTGGCTTGGACCGGCGGCGACGTCGAGGCGAACGTGCAGCGCTTTGCGATCGTCGGCGACGTGACGGACCTGCATCGCGACACGTGGTACGCGGCTGAAGCGGCCACGCCGAAATCGCTGAAGAGCTTCAGCGCGGTGGTGATGCGCAAAGACCCGCCGTTCGATATGGAATACGTGACGTCCACATGGCTGCTGGAATTGGCCGAACGTGGCGGCGCGCGCATCTTCAACAAGCCGCAGGCGATTCGCGATCACTCGGAAAAGCTCGCGATTGGCGAGTTCGCGCAATTCGTCGCGCCTACGCTGGTGACGCGCGACGCGGCCCGCCTGCGCGCATTCCATGAGCAACACGGCGACGTGATCCTCAAGCCGCTCGACGGCATGGGCGGGATGGGCGTGTTCCGCGTGAAGGCGGACGGCATGAATCTCGGTTCGATCATCGAGATGCTGAGCCACGACGGCGCGCGTTCGGTGATGGCGCAAAAATTCATCCCGGACATCAAGGACGGCGACAAGCGCATTCTGCTGATCGGCGGCGAGGCGGTGCCGTATTCGCTTGCGCGAATTCCTCAGGGGAATGAGGTGCGCGGCAATCTGGCGGCGGGCGGACTGGGCGTGGCGCGCCCGCTCACCGAGCATGACCGCAAGATTGCTGAGACGCTGGCACCGGTGCTCGCCGCGCGTGGTCTGCTGCTGGTGGGCCTTGACGCGATCGGCGACTGGCTCACCGAAGTCAACGTGACGAGCCCGACGTGCTTCCGCGAGATCATGGATCAGACCGGATTCGACGTTGCAGCGATGTTCATCGACGCACTGGAGCGCGCGGCAGCCTGAGGCCACTACGGCAGCGCTCTTGAATGGCCGCCATGCTCCCCAAACTGTGTAGTAAATCCGCACCAGGCGTATCGTCGGCTTTAGCGCCAAAATGAGCCTGATACAATGCCCGCTCTTCCGATCCAGGCTGAAACAAGGGCGTTTTCTGAACGCCGCGGGCATGGATCGCGGACAGTGAACGAGCAGTGTGTCGCCAGCGCGTGAGATGCATCAGGCGCTGCGGGCCACTGGTCAAATGGTGCGTTCCGGCCCTTACGACCCACGGCCGGTCGAGGGCGCTTGCGAACCGGGCTTCGTCCCGGTCCACGGTTCGGGGCCGTTCTTTTGCAGTAGGGCTGACATGGCAGGTATTCTGATCATCGCGCACGCTCCGTTCGCCACCGCGTTGCGCGATTGTATTTCGCACATCTACGGTGGCTTGCCGGCTCGTATCGGCGTGATCGACGTTTCTCCGGATTGCGATCCCGTACAACAGGTCGCGTTCGCGCACTCCGAAATCGAGCGGCTCAAGGAAGAAAACGGCGCGCTCGTGCTCACCGACATGTTCGGCGCCACGCCAGCGAATATCGCCGGGCGTCTCGCTTCGATGCCGGATGTGCGCGTGCTGTGCGGCGTCAATTTGCCGATGCTGGTACGCGCGGTCTGCTATCGCGCCACGCCGCTCGACACGCTAGTCGACAAGGCACTCGCCGGTGGCACGAAGGGCGTGCACGCCATCGGGCCCGCGACGCCAGCGCCAGTTGCGCCAGAAGCGGCTTCTGGCGACTGCCTGCCCGCCTTGCCACCAGAAGCGGCTTCCGGCGACTGCCTGCCTGCGTTGCCACCCGAGGCTGACCTGACTCAGAAAGCCGACTCCACCGGACTGTAAGCGGATCGAACGGCATTCAACAGCTTCAAAGGCAGTGCAACTGTCGTGCAGTTTCATCTTTCACAACCACACTTACCCGCGCTTCGGACCATCACATGCTGCAACAGGAAACGACTATCGTGAACAAGCTGGGGCTGCACGCGCGCGCGTCGGCCAAGTTGACGCAACTCGCGGGCAACTACCAGGCGGAAATCTGGATGAGCCGCAATGGCCGCCGCATCAATGCCAAGAGCATCATGGGTGTGATGATGCTGGCTGCGGGAATCGGCAGCACCGTGACGATCGAAACGGAAGGCTCCGACGAAAAAGAAGCGATGGACGCATTGTTGAAACTGATTGCCGATAAATTCGGCGAGGGTCAGTAAGCACGCATCCACCTTGCCTGGAAGCAGAACGCCGCGGCTCTCCGCGGCGTTTTTTTTAGCGCGTGACAATTGGCGGATGAGCCAGCGTTCCTTGCTGCGAGTTGTCGTACTGCTTACGGGCATTTGTGCTGCGCTGCACACAGCGCCGATGTACCTGCGGAGGGCGCGGAATTTATAATAGCGACGAGAGTCTGAGAGCATTGCAGCGGTTTGCCGCGGCATCACACAACTAGAGGAGGTGCGCGTGTCCTTCACGCTGCATGGAATTCCCGTGTCACGCGGTATCGCCATCGGGCGGGCTTATCTGATCGCCCCGGCTGCACTGGACGTAGACCACTATTTGATCGAACCCGCCCAGATCGAGGGCGAGATCGAACGCTTTCGCGTGGCCCAGCAACATGTGCACTACGAGCTCGACGCACTGCGCGCCGATCTCGCGGCAGACGCGCCAAGCGAGATGGGCGCGTTTATCAACGTTCATTCAATGATCCTGAATGACGCGATGCTCGTTCAGGAAACCATCGACCTGATCCGCACGCGTCGCTACAACGTCGAGTGGGCGCTGACGGAGCAACTAGAGCGCCTGTCGCGCCATTTCGACGATATCGAAGACGAATACCTGCGTGAGCGCAAAGCCGACATCGAACAGGTGGTGGAGCGTGTGCTGAAGGCGCTGGCCGGTGCCTCGGTGGCGCTGATGGGCAGCGTGCACGGCGCGTGCGACGAAATGATCGTGGTCGCGCATGACATCGCGCCGGCCGACATGATGCAGTTCAAAACGCAAACGTTTCAGGGTTTCGTCACGGATCTCGGCGGCCGCACGTCGCATACGGCGATTGTCGCGCGCAGTCTCGGCATCCCGGCAGCGGTTGGCGTGCAGCACGCGAGCGCGCTGATCCGGCAGGACGACCTGATCATTGTCGATGGCGATCACGGTATCGTGATCGTCGATCCCGCGCCGATCGTGCTGGAAGAGTACTCGTATCGGCAAAGCGAAAAAGCGCTGGAACAGCGCAAGCTGCAACGGCTGAAATTTTCGCCGACGCAAACGCTGTGCGGCACGCGTATCGAGTTGTGCGCGAACATCGAGTTGCCGGACGACGCACGCGCGGCGGTCGATTCGGGCGCGACCGGCGTGGGCCTGTTTCGCACTGAGTTCCTGTTCATGAATCACAAGCACCAGCTGCCGGAAGAGGAAGAGCAGTTTGCCGCTTACCGCCGTGCGGTCGAGTTGATGAACGGTTTGCCGGTCACCATTCGCACGATCGACGTGGGCGCCGACAAGCCGCTCGATTCGATGAACGGGGGCGACGGCTACGAAACCGCCCCGAATCCGGCCTTGGGGTTGCGCGCGATCCGCTGGAGCCTTTCCGAGCCGCAGATGTTCCTCACGCAATTGCGCGCGATTCTGCGGGCGTCCGCATTCGGTAAGGTGAAGATCCTGATTCCGATGCTCGCGCACGCTCAGGAAATCGATCAGACGCTCGATCTGATTCGCGAGGCCAAGCGTCAACTGGACGACGCTGGTATTGCTTACGATCCGAACGTGCAGGTCGGCGCGATGATCGAGATTCCCGCTGCGGCGATCGCGTTGCCGCTGTTCCTGAAGCGGCTCGATTTCCTGTCGATCGGCACCAACGATCTGATCCAGTACACCCTGGCCATCGATCGCGCGGATAACTCGGTCGCCCATCTGTACGACCCGCTGCATCCAGCAGTGCTGCATCTGATCGCATTCACGCTGCGTGAAGCGAAGCGGGCCGGCGTGCCGGTCTCGGTGTGCGGGGAGATGGCGGGGGATCCGGCGTTGACGCGTCTGTTGCTCGGCATGGGGCTCACGGAGTTTTCAATGCATCCGAGCCAGTTGCTGGTGGTCAAGCAGGAAATCCTGCGCTCGCATCTGAAGACGCTGGAGAAGCCGGTGGCGGATGTGCTGGCGTCGTTCGAACCGGAAGAGGTGCAGGCGGCGCTCAAGCGCGTGGCGCTGGCGTGAGGCGCGAGGTTGGCCTCGAATAAGAAACGCCGCACATGTGCGGCGTTTCTTATTCAGCGTTCGTTCTGTTCTTTCTGCGTCAAGCCGGATGCGGCTGTCCGCACACCGGGCAATCCGGCTGACGCGCAATGCGCATGGTGTTCCATTCCATCCGCAGCGAATCGAGCATCATCAGGCGCCCCACCAGCGGCGTGCCGATTCCGCCGATCACCCGCAGCGCCTCGGCGGCCTGCATCGAACCAATGATGCCGACCGTTGGCGCGAATACGCCCATGGTCGAGCACGCGACCTCTTCGAACGGCTGATCTTCGGGAAATACGCACGCGTAGCACGGCGACGCTGCGTCGCGGAAATCGAAAGTACTGATCTGGCCGTCGAAGCGCAAGGCCGCGCCCGACACCAGCGGCACGCCGTGCTTCACGCAGGCGCGGTTGATTGCGTGGCGCGTCGCGAAGTTATCGGTGCAATCGAGTACGACCGTGGCGTTCGGCACTTCGCGATCGAGCCATGCGTCGTCGACGCGTTCGGCCACCGCGCTTACCTTGACCTCGGGATTGATTTGCGCGATCGCGTCGCGCCCGGACTCCACCTTCTTGCGCCCGACAGAAGCCGTCACATGCAGAATCTGCCGCTGCAGATTGGTCAGGTCGACGGTGTCGGCGTCGACCAGCGTCAGACGGCCGACGCCGGCAGCCGCCAGGTACATCGCGGCCGGCGACCCCAGTCCACCCGCGCCGACAATGATCGCGTGAGCGTCGATAAAGCGCTGCTGCGCCTCGATGCCGATTTCGTCGACGAGGATGTGGCGGGAATAGCGGAGGAGTTGATCGTCATTCATGGCGAGGGCGCGTGAGGTGTATCGCGCAGTGTGACGCAGACCGATGGGTCGCGGCGCGCGCTGTCGTTATGTTTATTTTAATCGCGCGGGGGGAGCGGAGCGCTGGGTGCCTTCGCAGTATGAGCGCTGCGAAGGCACGTCAGGATGTGCGGCTTAGTTTGCCGGAGCGGCTGCCGAGGCGCCGGCAGGCGCCGATGCGCCCGGCACCGGTTGGGTCGACTTCACCGCGACCGGCGCGGATGCCGATGTAGCCGGCTTGTTCTGCGCCAGACGCCGCTCGGTCAGCGACTTCGATTCCTGCACCGGCTTGCCTTCCAGCTTGTTCAAAGCCTGTTGCAGCATGAAGTCGTCGGTCGAACCGAACTCGACCGGCTTGCGCTCACGATCCTTCTGACGCTGTTCCGGCGTCTTCTTGTCGTTCTGCTCTTCAAGCTGACGCAACTGGTCCATGCGTTCCTGCTCGCGCTGTTCCGCTTCTTTCTTCTCGTTCGGGTCTTGCGTGTTCGCAAGGTGATTCGAGTAGTCGACTTCGCGGGTCACGAGTGCGTCGTCCGGATCGCCTTCTGCGTATTGATCGACCGCGATGTCAGGACGGATGCCCTTGTTCTGGATTGAACGGCCGCTCGGTGTGTAGTAGTACGCAGTGGTCAGACGCAGTGCGGTGTCCGCCGTCATGGGCCGGACCGTTTGCACCGAACCCTTGCCGAACGTGGTCTTGCCGACGATCAGCGCACGATGCTGATCCTGCAGCGCGCCCGCGACGATTTCCGACGCCGACGCCGAGTAGGCGTTGGTCAGGACGATCATCGGCACGGTCTTGAAGATCGGCGCTTCGTCTTTCAGCGGATCGCTGTCGAACGATTGCAGGCGGTAGTTATCGTACGTGTCGCGATAGACCTGTTTCGAATCCGGAATCTGGCCATTGGTGGACACCACAACCGAATTCGGCGGCAGGAACGCGCCGGCAACACCGACCGCGCTTTGCAGCAGACCGCCGCCGTTATTGCGGAGATCGAGCACGAGGCCCTTCAGGTTCGGCTGTTGACGCGCGATGTCCTGAAGCTTGGCAGCCAGATCCGGCGTGGTGCGTTCCTGGAAGCTGGTGATGCGGATATACGCGTAGCCCGGCGCAAGAATCTTCATCTTGACCGACTGAACCTTGATGATCGCGCGCGTAACCGTGAGCGGGAAGGTGCGGTCGTCGGTCTTGCGGAAGATGGTCAGCGTGACCTTGGTGCCCGGATCGCCGCGCATCTGCTTGACGGCTTGATCGAGCGTCATGCCGCGCACGGGTTTGTCGTTGATGCGGGTGATCAGGTCGCCCGGACGGATGCCGGCACGGAACGCCGGGGTATCTTCAATCGGGGAGATCACCTTGATCAGACCGTCTTCCGACGAAATCTCGATGCCGAGACCCGCGAAGCGACCCTTGGTCTGCTCCTGCAGTTCTTCGTAATCGGTCTTGTCGAGGTACGACGAGTGGGGGTCGAGGCTCGATACCATGCCTTTGATGGCGGCGGTGAGCAGCTTTTTATCGTCGACCGGTTCGACGTATTCATGCTTGATTTGCCCGAACACTTCGGCAAAGAGCCGGAGCTGGTCGAGCGGCAGCGGTGCAACGGCACTAGCGGGCTGCTGGGCCGAGGCGGAAAGCTGCAAGGTGGCGAATGCGCCGGTAGCAAGGCCCGCGGCAATCAGGCCGATATTTTTCAGGTTCTTTCGCATAGAGTCTGTTGCGGTCGGAAGCGCGTGGCAGCGTCGATAGAGATGGGGACGGACAAGTATAACTGCACACCCGCCCAGTCAGGGCGCGGCGCAGACAATCGTGATTCGACAGCGCTAGCCGGGGCTGGTTCGGCGGATCGGGGCCGCGGCGCTGAAGTAATGTGCGGTAACAGGCGGATCAGGCTGAATCGGCAGCCTTGAGACGAAGCGGGCCGCGCTAACCGGTACGTCTTGCCGGTCAGCGCGGCCCGCTCGCCATGCCTCGCTGCTTTTTTTTTGCTCGCCGCAGGGGCTCTGGGCGGCGGAATCAGCCCGCCTTGCCCTGCTTGGCAACTGCTGCCTGTGCCTTCGCGATTGCTTCCTGGTCGCCCAGATAGTAGTGCTTGATCGGCTTGAGGTTTTCGTCGAGTTCGTAGACGAGCGGCACGCCGTTCGGAATATTCAGGCCGACAATGTCGTCGTCGGAAATATTGTCGAGGTACTTCACCAGCGCGCGGATCGAGTTGCCGTGCGCGGCGATCACCACCTTGCGGCCCGACTTGATGGCCGGCGCGATCGACTCGTTCCACATCGGCAGAACGCGGGCAACGGTATCCTTCAGGCACTCGGTGAGCGGCAATTGTTCGCGCGGCACCTTGGCGTAACGCGGGTCGTTATAGGCGGTGCGTTCGTCCGACGGATCGAGCGCGGGCGGCGGCGTGTCGTAACTGCGGCGCCACACCAGCACCTGGTCGTCGCCGAACCTGGCGGCGGTTTCCGCCTTGTTCAACCCCGACAGTGCACCATAATGACGCTCGTTCAGACGCCACGAATGCACCACCGGCAGGTACATCAGGTCCATCTGGTCCTGCACGTGCCACAAGGTGCGGATCGCGCGCTTGAGCACCGAGGTGTAGGCGATATCGAACGTGTAGCCGGACTCTTTCAGCAGCACGCCGGCCTGTTGCGCTTCGCGATTGCCTTGCTCGGTCAGGTCGACGTCGACCCAGCCCGTGAAGCGGTTTTCCTTGTTCCACGTCGATTCGCCGTGGCGGATGAGAACGAGTTTGTACATGAGATTGCCGGTCGGTAGTAAGGAAGCGGTAAAGCGTTGCGAGCGCCGTCTTGAGGCGCGCCGCCATCGCGTCAGACGGTTATTTTATAATGGGTGGATTGCCCTTTTCGATTTCTCTCTTTTTCGGCGGATTTTCCGTGAAGTTTTTCACTGATTACACAAACCTTGTACTGATCGCAATCGTCCTCATCTCCGGTGGGTTGCTGCTGTGGCCAACGATCACCCGGCGCGGCCGCGGCGGCCTGTCGGCCGCTGAAGCCACCCAGCTGATCAACCGGCGCAATGCAGCGGTCATCGATCTGCGTCCGTCCGCCGATTTCGCCACGGGCCATCTGCCCGCGGCACGGCACCTTGAATTCGCGGAGTTGCAGGCGAAAGTCGCGCAACTGGTGAAGAACAAGAGCAATCCGGTGCTGCTGGTGTGCCAGAACGGCCAGCAGTCAAACAAGGCGGCGCGTATCGTTCAGGATGCAGGGTATGCCGAAGTCCACGTTCTCGAAGGCGGTGTCGACGCCTGGCAGAAGGCCGGTATGCCGGTCGTGAAACAAGGAGTTGCGAAGTGAACAAAGTGATCATGTACAGCACCCAGGTGTGCCCGTATTGCCAGATGGCCGAACGTCTTTTAAAGTCGCGCGGCGTCGAGCAGGTCGAAAAGGTACTGATCGACAAGGATCCGGCTCGTCGCGAAGAAATGATGACCCGGACCGGTCGTCGCACGGTGCCGCAGGTGTTCATCGGCGAGACGCATGTCGGCGGCTACGACGATCTCTCCGCGCTCGATCGCGCGGGTGGTCTGATGCCGCTGCTCGAAGCCACTGCCTGAATTCGCGCGCCGGTTGGCGCGTGAACGGGGTAGATGAAAAACAAGCCGGTGTGTCGCCGCCTTTCTGAAGGCGGGCGATGCGTCGCAACGATCTGGCGGCCCGTGAAGCCATGGGCCGCCGCTATGTATACATTCAGGGAATCATTCAATCATGTCCGACGAGAACAACCAGCCGTTCTTCAATATCCAACGCATCTACCTGAAGGACATGTCGCTCGAGCAGCCGAATTCGCCGGGCATCTTCCTCGAGCAGGAAATGCCGTCGGTCGAAGTGGAAGTCGACGTGAAGGCCGAGCGCCTTGCCGACACCGTGTTCGAAATCATCGTCACGGGCACGGTGACGGCCAAGGTCGCGGACAAGGTTGCGTTCCTGATCGAAGCCAAGCAAGCCGGCATTTTCGACATCCGCAACATCCCGGCAGAACAGATCGATCCGCTGGTCGGCATTGCCTGCCCGACTATCCTGTTCCCGTATCTGCGCTCGAACATCGCCGACGCGATCACCCGCGCCGGTTTCCCGCCGATCCACCTCGCCGAAATCAACTTCCAGGCCCTGTACGAGCAACGCCTCGCGCAAATGGGCGGCCAGGAAGGCGCGGCGCAGAACGGCGTCACGCATTAACGCGTCGCGTACGGTGCCGGCCATGAAGGTTGCTGTCCTCGGCGCCGGTGCATGGGGCACAGCCCTCGCCGGCCATCTGGCTGTACGGCACGACACCGTGCTGTGGGCGCGTGAACCCGCGCTCATCGCCGACCTTTCCGCTTCGCACGAAAACGCCCGCTATCTGGCGGGCGTTGCTTTGCCTGCCGCGCTTCGCTATGAAGCGGATCTGGGCGCGGCGCTCGAACACGCGCTAGCCGACCACGCCTTGTGCGTCGTGGCAACGCCCGTCGCCGGACTGCGCGGTCTGTTTCAGGCAATGCGCGATGCGGGCAAAGTGCCGGCGCATGTGGTGTGGTTGTGCAAAGGGTTCGAAGCCGATTCGCAATTGCTGCCGCATCAGGTGGTCGCGGCTGAACTGGCGGGGCATGGCAGCAATGGCGTGCTCTCCGGCCCGAGCTTCGCGCGCGAAGTCGGGCAGGGTCTGCCGGTCGCGCTGACCGTCGCGAGTGCGTCCGCGGCGTGCCGTGAGCGTACGGTCGCTGCGTTCCATCATGGCGCGATGCGCATCTATACCGGCGACGACATCGTCGGCGTGGAAGTGGGCGGCGCGGTGAAGAACGTGCTGGCGATTGCCACCGGCATTGCCGACGGTCTCGGGCTTGGCCTGAACGCGCGCGCGGCGTTGATCACGCGCGGGCTGGCTGAAATGTCGCGCCTTGGCGTGACGCTCGGCGGCCGGGCGGAAACGTTCACCGGTTTGACCGGCCTGGGCGATCTGATTCTGACCGCAACGGGCGACCTGTCGCGCAATCGCACGGTCGGCGTGCAACTGGCCGCGGGCCGAACGCTTGGCGACATCCTCGGTGGCCTTGGCCACGTGGCCGAGGGTGTGCGCTGTGCTCAAGCGGTATTGGCGATTGCGCGCGCTCATGCAATCGAGATGCCGATCACGCAGGCAGTCTGTGCCGTCCTGTTCGACGGCGTAGCGCCTCGCGACGCCGTCAGCGCCTTGCTGCGGCGCGATTCCAAGGCCGAATAAGTCTTGTCTTTCAGTCGTTTGGCGCGAAATGCGCTGAACGGCTGCCTGCCTTCGCTGTCCACGTTTTATCGACGCTTCGGATCAGCGAGGTTCCCATGTCCAGTTTTAATCGTTGCACGCTGGAAGCACGCGTAGTCGACATCACGACGCTCGCGCTCGATGCAATCGTCAACGCGGCCAATACGTCCTTATTAGGCGGGGGTGGCGTGGATGGCGCGATTCATCGCGCGGCCGGTAAGGCATTGCTGCAGGAATGCGAGACGCTTGGCGGCTGCGCGACCGGCGACGCCAAAATCACCGGCGGTTACCAGTTGCCAGCCAGACACGTGATCCACGCGGTCGGGCCGGTCTGGCAGGGGGGGATGCGCGGCGAAGCCGATCTGCTTGCCTCTTGCTATCAGCGCTCGCTTGAGGTAGCGCATCAGGCGCAGTGCAGGAGCATTGCCTTTCCCGCAATTAGTTGCGGCGTCTACCATTTTCCCGCCGACGAAGCCGTGCAGATCGCCGTCGGCACCGTACTCGAAACCTTGCCGCGCATGCCGCAGATCGAGCTCGTGGTGTTCGCCTGTTTCGACGCCACCATGCTGGCGCGCTACGAAGCCGAATTGAAGCGCCGTCAGGCGCCACCCTCGAAGCCGGTCTGACGCCACGCCTCGAACACCACGACCGCGACCGTATTCGACAGATTCAGGCTGCGGTTGCCCGGCCGCATCGGCAGACGAACACGCTGTTCATTGGCGAATTGATCGAGCACCGCGTCAGGCAGGCCGCGCGTTTCGGCACCGAAGACAAACCAGTCGCCGGATTGAAACGCGTGCTCGTGAAAGCGACCCGAGCCGCGCGTGGTGAAGGCGAACATGCGCGCCGGGTCCGGTGCCTCCCTGGCGACGAACGCTGCCCAGTTGGCGTGCACGTTCATCTGCGCGTACTCGTGATAGTCGAGGCCGGCGCGGCGCAGTTTGGCGTCGTCGAGCGGAAAGCCGAGCGGCTCGATCAGATGCAAGCGCGCGCCCGTGTTCGCACACAGGCGGATGACGTTGCCGGTGTTCGGCGGAATTTCGGGTTCGACGAGAACGACATTGAACATGATGAGATCAGGTAAGGACTAGTTTTTCGGCGTGCGCAGCGCGACGAAGTTGGTGACGCGCCGCGCACCGGCTGCTTTTAGCGTGCGGGCCAGTGCTTCGAGGGTTGCGCCGGTCGTCATGACGTCGTCGACGATGCCGACATGCAACCCCTGCACCGGTCTGGCGACTTTGAACGCGCGGCCTACGTTCTGCCTGCGCGCGTCGAGGTCGAGCCGCGATTGCGGCGCGGTGTGGATCACCCGGTGCAGCAAGGTGGCGTCGCCGCGTACATTGAGCGCGCGAGCCAGCGGCTTGGCGATCTGCCACGCCTGGTTATAGCCGCGCTCGGCCAGACGTTGGGTGGCGAGCGGCACCGGCGCGATCACGTCGGGCCATTCGGACGATTCTTGCCAGGAGTCTTCCGCGAGACGTGCGAGGCGTTGCGCAAACTCGCGCGCCAGCATCAGCCGGGCGCGGAACTTCAGGCCGAGCGCGAGGGCGTCGAGCGGCGCGCGATAGTCCGCGAGCGCGAATGTTGCATCGAATCGCGGCGGCTCGCCGACACAATCCGCACAGCGATAGTGCGTGCGAGCTGCCCACCGCGTTCCGGATAGAGGCACCGCGCATACCGTGCAGCGCAAGCGCTCTTCATTCCAGTACGCTTCATCGCAACCGGCGCAAAGTGTCTTGTGCGACAAATTGCCGCACAACACGCACAGATTCGGCAGCGCGGCGTGGATCACGCGCGGCCATGCCGAATGCAAACCGCGCGCAAAACGTGCGAAGCGGCCGCCGGAAGACGAAGAAAATGGTCGAAATGGCATGATTGGACCGCCCACAAAGGCCTTTCACGCTGAAGGGAACGAAGCGAGCGAGTATACTTCGTGCTCTTCGCCAGTACGACACCCATGCCCCCAACTCCCGCTCAATCTGGCCGTCCGGCCTATGATTCCCGGCGCCTCAGGCGGATTTTCGACCGCCGCGCGGCGACCTTCGACGAGGTCGCCTTCCTGCCGCGCGAAATCGCGCAGCGTATGCGCGAGCGTCTCGACTACATCAAGGTCACCCCGGCGAGCGTGCTCGATGCGGGCTGCGGCGCGGGCGAAGACCTCCCCGCACTGCGCGAACGCTTTCCCGAGGCGCCGGTGTTCGGTACCGATCTGTCGCATGGGATGCTCACGCGCGCGCTGCGTCACGACGCCGGCGACACGAGCTGGCGGCGTTTCTTGCCGGCCACGCTCGGCAAGGCGCTCGGCGCCCGTGGGCCGCGTTTCGCGCAGGCCGACTTCTCGGCGTTGCCGTTCGCGGCCGGCGCCTTCGAATTCATCTGGTCCAATCTCGCGCTGCATTGGCATTCGCGGCCGGACCTCGTGTTGCCTGAATGGCAGCGCGTACTGAAAGTAAACGGCCTGCTGATGTTCAGCACGCTCGGTCCCGATTCGCTGAAGGAGTTGCGCGGCGCCTACGCGGAGGTCGAGGCCGCGCACGGTGTGGTCTCGCGCAAGCATGTGATCGATTTTGTCGACATGCACGATCTCGGCGATATGCTGGTCGAAAGCGGGTTTGAGATCCCCGTGATGGATCAGGAAACACTCACTATTACGTACAAGTCGCCCGAGTCGCTGCTCGCGGATGTGCGCCGCTGGGGCGCCTATCCGTTCGAGCGCGAGGCGGCCTCGAGCGCGGCGGCACGTCGTCTGCACAAGGCTTTGCTGGCGGCGCTCGAAGCCCGCCGGCGTGCCGACGGCACCATCGCCCTGACCTTCGAAGTGATCTATGGACATGCGTGGAAAGCCGTGCCGCGCACAACGGCGGAAGGGCACGGGATCGTTCGAATAGAGGATATCGGACGAGGTTCGTCGAGGAATCGTTGAAGCGGTAAAGAGGACATCCGTTATGTCTGAAATTACCGTTTCAAAAGACGCCGGAAAGATGCGGCAAAACGGCGCGGAGGCTTGCCGCGCGTGGCTTGTGAGCCGATAGAGGCTTGCTTGTGGATGCCATGGATCGCGCCTATAATGCGTCAGTTTGTCGCCCGGAGTTCCCACATTTGGGGCGACAGGCCCGAGGCATAGGGCTGCAATATAAGGTGACGCGGCAGTAATAAGGTAGCCGCAGGCGGCGATTGGTGACGATCGGCGGGAGGCAGCGATGGAAGCATCAGATCTGCTGGCGGATTCAGAACCGGTTCTCAAAGACTGGACAATGAAACGCAACTGTTCGATTTCGCCGCGGCAGTTCGTATGTTTCTACGTATCGCTTGCGTTGTTCTCGCTGGCAATTGCTTTCATGCTGGTTCTGGTCGGCGCCTGGCTGGTGCTGCCGTTCACCGGTGTTGAATTGCTGGCGGTAGGCATCGCGTTTGCCATCTATGCGCGTCATGCTGTCGATTACGAGCGGATCCGGCTGTTTCAGAACCGGCTTGTGATCGAGCAGGTCAGCGCCGAGCGGCTCACGCAGTTTGAATTCAATCCGCGCTGGGTGCGGATCGAGCCGGGCGCAACGCCGCGTGACCAGATCAAGCTGGTCTCGCGCGGTCAGACGATCATGATCGGGCAACATCTCGCGCAGTATCGGCGCACGCAGTTTGCAGGCGAATTGCGTATGTGGCTCACGCGTTGTTAGATGCGTGAAGTCGCGCGGCGTTCACGGGGAGCGCGGGACAGCCTGCCAGCGGGGTCGAGGGTTTGAATGGAAATTTTGGGTAAGGAAGCTATGAAAACAATCAAGCGAGCCCTCATGGGCGTGCTGGCGATGAGCGGACTGCTTTTCGCCGGTGCGGCCCTGGCAGTGGGCGATGTTCCGGGCGGCCCTGCCGTCAACGAGATCAATCTCCAGCCGCCTGCGACAAAAATCGCTGAGGAGCTCTTCAGCCTCCACATGTTCATGCTGGTTCTTTGCCTGGTGATCTTCGTCGGCGTGTTCGGCGTGATGTTCTATTCGATCTTTGCACACCGCAAATCGAAAGGTCACAAGGCTTCTAATTTCCACGAAAGCACCACCGTCGAAATCATCTGGACGATCGTGCCGTTCATCATCGTCGTCTTGATGGCGTTGCCCGCCACCAAGACCGTCGTTGCGATGAAAGACACCACCAACGCCGACGTCACGATCAAGGTCACCGGCTACCAGTGGAAATGGGGCTACGACTATGTGAAGGGACCGGGCGAAGGCATCAGCTTTCTGTCCACGCTGGCCACGCCGCGTGCGGAAACCGATGGCCGCCAGCCGATTTCCACCACGTATCTGCAGGAAGTCGACAATCCGCTGGTCGTCCCGGTCGACAAGAAAATCCGCATCATCACCACCGCAAACGACGTAGTCCACTCCTGGTACGTGCCGGCCTTCGGCGTGAAGCAGGACGCGATCCCGGGTTTCGTGCGCGACACGTGGTTCAAGGCTGACAAGGTCGGCACATTCCGCGGCTTCTGTACCGAACTGTGCGGCAAGGAACACGCGTTCATGCCGGTGGTGGTCGAAGTGCTGTCCGCTGACGACTACGCGGCATGGGTCGATGCGCAGAAGAAGAAAATGGCCGCGGGCCAGGACGATCCGAACAAGACCTACACGATGGCCGAACTGATGGAGCGCGGCGGCAAGGTGTACGCGTCGAACTGCGCGGTCTGCCACCAGCCGACCGGCAAGGGCGCAGGCGCATTCCCGGCGCTCGACGGCAGCAAGATCGCCAATGGCCCGATCGCCGAGCACGTGAGCATCGTGCTGAAGGGCAAGAACGCGATGCCTTCGTGGGCGCCGACGCTGAACGACGTCGAAATCGCTTCGGTCATCACGTACGAACGTAACTCGTGGGGCAACCACACCGGCGACATTCTGCAGCCGAAGCAGGTGCTGGACGCGCGCAACGGCAAAATGCCCGAAGGCGGCGACCATCTGGCCGGCGCGGCTGCGGCAGCTAGCGGCGCAGAAGCGGCTTCGGGCGCAGCAGGTGCTTCGGGTGCAGCAGGTGCCTCAGGCGCAGCAGGCGCCTCGGGTGCCGAAGCGGCTGCGGCCGGCTCGGACAGCGCCGCGGCAGCGCAGGTGGCACTCCCGGCAAGCGTCTACTTCGAGACCGGCAAGAGCACGCTGCCGGCCGACGCGAAAGCGGCAGTCGACGCGGCTGTGGCCTACTCGAAGGCACACCCGGACGCGAAATTCACGCTGTCGGGCTTCACCGACGCCACCGGTTCTGCGGACGTCAACGCGAAGCTCGCGAAGAGCCGCGCGGAAGCCGTGCGCGACGCACTGAAAGCAGCCGGCATTGCCGAAGACCATATTATTTTGAAGAAGCCGGAAACGATCACGGGCGGCAGCGACGCGAAAGAAGCCCGGCGTGTCCAGATCAGCCCGGCTGCCTGACGTGTTCATGGTCAGCACCGCAGTATTCGCATTAGGAGATTGTCATGTCTAGCATCGGACACGATGTAACCGCGGGCCACGAGCACGTGCACGGCGACCATGCCCACGAAACGCCGCATGGCTGGCGTCGTTGGCTGTTCGCAACCAATCACAAGGACATCGGTACGCTGTACCTGATCTTCTCGTTCACCATGTTCCTCTCCGGGGGCGTGATGGCGCTGATGATCCGTGCCGAACTGTTCGAGCCGGGCCTGCAGATCATGCGCCCCGAGTTCTTCAACCAGTTGACCACCATGCACGGCCTGATCATGGTGTTCGGCGCGATCATGCCGGCCTTCGTCGGCTTCGCGAACTGGATGGTGCCGCTGCAGATCGGCGCATCGGACATGGCCTTCGCGCGGATGAACAACTTCAGCTTCTGGCTGCTGCCGGTGGCCGCCATCCTGCTGGTCGGTTCGTTCTTCGCGCCGGGTGGCGCGACCGCTGCGGGCTGGACGCTGTACGCGCCGCTGTCCACTCAAATGGGCCCGGGCATGGACTTCGCGATTTTCGCGGTCCACTTGATGGGTGCTTCGTCGATCATGGGCGGGATCAACATTGTTGTGACGATCCTGAACATGCGCGCACCTGGCCTTACGCTGATGAAGATGCCGATGTTCGTCTGGACGTGGCTGATCACTGCGTACCTGCTGATCGCCGTGATGCCGGTTCTGGCAGGCGCGATCACCATGGTGCTGTTCGATCGCCACTTCGGCACGTCGTTCTTCAACGCGGCAGGCGGCGGCGATCCGGTGATGTACCAGCATATTTTCTGGTTCTTCGGGCATCCCGAGGTGTACATCATGATCTTGCCGGCGTTCGGGATCGTGTCGCAGGTGATCCCGGCGTTCTCGCGCAAGCCGCTGTTCGGCTATAGCTCGATGGTGTACGCAACCTCGTCGATCGCGATTCTGTCGTTCATGGTCTGGGCGCATCACATGTTCGCTACCGGCATGCCGGTGACAGGCCAACTGTTCTTCATGTACGCGACGATGCTGATTGCCGTGCCGACGGGCGTGAAGGTGTTCAACTGGGTCGCGACGATGTGGCGCGGTTCGCTGACCTTCGAGACGCCTATGCTGTTCGCGGTCGGCTTTCTGCTGGTGTTCACGTTCGGCGGTCTGTCGGGCCTGATGCTCGCTATGGCACCGCTCGACATCCAGTATCACGGTACCTATTTCGTGGTGGCGCACTTTCACTACGTGCTAGTGGCGGGATCACTCTTCGCGCTGTTCTCCGGGTGGTATTACTGGGCGCCGAAGTGGACCGGCTGGATGTACAACGAAACGCGCGGCAAGATCCACTTCTGGGCGTCGATGTTCTTCTTCAACCTCGCGTTCCTGCCGATGCACTTTGTCGGTCTCGCAGGTATGCCGCGTCGTTACGCTGACTATCCGGCTCAGTTCACCGACTGGAACCAGGTGATCTCGATCGGCGCGTTCGGCTTCGGTCTGGCGCAGGTCTACTTCCTGTTCGCAGTGGCATTGCCGGCCTACCGTGGCGGTGGCGAACTCGAAAAGGCTGGCGACAAGCCATGGGACGGCGCAACGGGCCTCGAATGGACCGTGCCGAGCCCGGCTCCGTTCCACACGTTCGAAAACCCGCCGACCGTCGAGTAATCGGCTTGCTGTGAGTTGCCGGTTCTGGCGGCGGGCGGGTAAGTCCCCGTCGGAATCCGGCAGCGAGTGAAGCAGTGGCGGCACCCCGTAGTCACGAAAGTATTCAGAAAGTCGAGCATGACGCGTAATCCTCAAGAAAGACGTACGCCCGAGCAGATTCGTGCGGGCAACCGGCGGATCGGTTTCGTGATGTTTGTGATCGCCGCGGTCTTTTTCGCGAGCGTCATCATCCATCAGAAGTGGTTTTCCTGACGGGGTGGTTCGAATCTGTGTGCAGGTTTGTTGAGGATTGAGATGTCGACGCAACCGCCGGCTCAGGCCGATCGCTCTTTTAACCGTTCGATGCTGATCAAGCTGCTCGTCGTCGCGTTGATGATGTTCGGTTTCGGTTTCGCGCTAATACCCATGTACCGCGCGATCTGCGAGGTCACGGGCATCAACAACCTCGTGCAGCGTGATGCAACGGCGCGCGAGGCGAAGAATACGCAGGTCGACATGAGCCGCACGATTTCGATCGAATTCGATGCGAACGCGCGCGGCCCGCTAGGTTTCAAGCCGGAGCAACGCAGTCTCGACGTGCATCCGGGCGAAGTCACAACGGTGATGTACGAAGTCAGCAACGAACAGGCGCGCACGATTCAGGCGCAAGCCATTCCGAGCTACGCGCCGAAGCAGGCCACCGAATACTTCAAGAAGATCGAGTGTTTCTGTTTTACGCAGCAGACTTTGACTGCGAATCAGACGAAGCGGATGCCGGTGGTGTTCGTGGTCGACCCGAAGTTGCCGAAGGATGTGAAAACGATCACGTTGTCGTACACGTTCTTTGAGTTGAATACGCCGGCAGCGGCGAAGGCCGGGAGTGCAGCGCCCACGGCCAACACGGCGGCAACCACCGCCAACCCCGCCTGACGGCGTGAGCCGCGGGCGAAGGAAGAGAAGACGAGATGAGCGATAACGGCGGCAGCCCGCACAAGAGCAGTTTTGGTCAGTCGATGCGTGCCGTGTTCTGGTCGTTTTTCGGTGTACGCAAGCGTCGCGATCTGGAAGCGGACGCGGCGCAGCTGAACCCGCTGCATGTGATTGCAGCAGCGCTGATCAGTGTGGCAATTCTGATTGCCGTGTTGATCCTGATCGTGCGCGCGGTAGTGGGTTGATGGGGTGTTAGGGCAGGCGCACAGGTAGCACAGGGCGAAACAGCGCCCACGAATTAGAGTGAAGCGGTGCGGTATCGACGCGCCGCCGAAGATACAGCCGGAGATTTCCGGAACAACTGGACTGAAGTGGAGAATCAAGAATGAGCGGTCAAAACGAGAGCCCGTACTATTTCGTGCCGCATCCGTCGCGGCATCCGATCAGCGCCGCCACCGGGTTGCTGGTCATGCTCGGATCGCTTGCGGCCTGGATCAACGACCATGACTGGGCACCGCTCGGCGTCGCCGTGGGTCTGCTGTGGCTGCTCTATACCTTGTGGCACTGGTTCGGTGACGCGATCGCCGAGTCGGAAGGCGGCATGTACGGCAAGAATGTCGACAAGTCATACCGCTGGAGCATGAGCTGGTTCATTTTCTCCGAAGTGATGTTCTTCGGCGCGTTCTTCGGCGCGCTGTTTTACGCGCGTGAAATCGCGCTGCATCAACTCGGCAGTCTCGACTACAAGCTGATCTGGCCGGATTTCTCCGCGGTGTGGCCGAACAACGGTCCGGCAGCGCTGGTCTCGACCTTCAAGTCGATGCAGCCGTGGCCGGTGCCGACCATCAACACGGCGCTGCTGCTGTCCTCGGGCGCCACGTTGACGGTCTCGCACCACGCGCTGCGTGAAGATCATCGCAAGAAAGCGATCATCTGGCTGGCGGCTACGCTCGTGCTCGGCGTCTGCTTCCTGTTCCTGCAAGGCTTCGAATATTTCCACGCGTACAACGAACTGAACCTGACGCTGGCTTCGGGTGTGTACGGCTCCACGTTCTTCCTGCTGACGGGCTTCCACGGTTTCCACGTGTTCCTCGGCGGCACGATGCTGGCGGTGGTACTGGTGCGGATGATCCGTGGCCACTTTACGGCGGAGCATCACTTCGCGTTCGAAGGCGCCGCCTGGTACTGGCACTTTGTGGACGTCGTGTGGCTCGGGCTGTACATCGTCGTGTACTGGCTGTAACGCAATCCGGCCTGCGCCGAACCGGTTATCCGGAGCGCGCGCAGGCTATCTGCGTCATGCTCTTCTGGGGCGTCGCGCAGAGCCGTACGCAAGATTCCAGCAGCGCCGCCCTCGACCCTGTCAGGGCGGCGTTTTGCTTGATGACGGGAAGACGAGGGGAAGACGAGCGCACGGCGAAGGAACGGTTCTTCGCGCCAGACTCAACGCCCGTAAGGAATACCGGTCGACTGAATCCAGCCCATCCAGTGTGCAAACAGGATGAACAGGAACAGCGAGATCGACAGGCCCACCCGTGTGGCGAGCGACCAGACCATCCGTTTGGTCTTGCCCTTGTCATGCATCATGAAGTACAGCGCCGACACCATGCTGGCAATGATCAGGACGAAGGCGATGGGAACGAGAATGTGCATGGAACCAATTGAAACCGGAAAGCGCAGAGGCAAGACGTTTATTATCGCACTGCGCGCCGGCGTCTGCCGTACGTTCCAGACGCGGCCGCACACCAGGGCGGAGCACGGCCGATGAAGATCCGCTTGATTCCCACGCTATTGATTCTGCTCGTCATCGCGGTGACGCTGCGGCTCGGTTTCTGGCAGCGCGATCGCGCGCATCAGAAGGAAGCGCTCGAGGCGCACATCACCCAGTTTGAGAACGCACCCGCGCAGCCCGTCAGCGCCGCGCCGGTCGACCTGAAGGATATCGAATTCCATCGCGTGAAGGCGCGTGGCAGCTTCGTCGCCGATAAGGTCGTCTATCTGGATAATCGCCCCTATAACGACCAGCCGGGCTTTTACGTCGTGATGCCCTTTAAACTGGCTGACGGCGGGTATGTGCTGGTCAATCGCGGCTGGCTGCCGCGCAACATGAGCAATCGCGAGACGATCGCGCCGTACGCCACGCCGCAAGGCGAAATCGACATCGAAGGCATTGCGCGCGCCGATGCGACGCGCGCATTCGAGTTGGGGCAGGGCGGTTCGGCCGCGCATCAGACGATCCGCCAGAATCTGGATCCGGCGACCTACGCGGCGGAAACCGGTTTGCCACTGCAATCGTTCGTGATCCAGCAACTGAGTGACGACGGCGATAACCTGGTGCGCGACTGGCCGGCGCCGACGAGCGGCGTCGAGCGCAACTACGGCTACATGTTCCAGTGGTGGGGCATGGCGGCCGCGGCGTTGGTCTTCGGTCTGTACGCCGCGCGCCGCGCCGCGAAGAAAGAGCACGTCCCGAACGTGTAACGCATCGCCTGCGGTTTCGTGCCTTGAGCAAGGGTGTCGAAGCCGCGCAATCATTGAAAGAGGTCCTGTAGTGTCGACGCAATCTCCCCGTTCGCCGCAAGCCGGCAAACCCGCTGCTCCGAAAGTGATCCCCGGCCGACCCAACGGTGAAGGCTCGTGGAAACGCGGCCGCTGGATGCTGCTGTTGCTGGCGGTGATCTGCGCCGCGCCAATCGCGGTCTCGTACTTCACGTACTACGTGATCAAGCCGACCGGCGGCTCGACGAGCTACGGCACGCTGGTCGAACCGCAGCGGCCGATTCCGGACTCGCTCGTCGTGACCGGCGAAGACGGCAAGCCGCTCAAGCTCGCGTCGCTGCGTGGCCGCTGGCTGCTGATCTCCGTCGACGGCAGCGCGTGCGACAAGGCGTGCGTCACCAAGCTCTACTTCATGCGGCAAATCCGCGCAGCTCAGGGCCCGGAACGCGAACGCGTCGTCGAGGTGTGGCTGCGCACCGATGCAGGCAATGTCGCTGACGTGATACAAAAGGCCTATCCCGACACCAACATGCTGGTCGCCGATCCGGCGCAGGTGTCCGCGTGGTTGCCGGCCGACACCGGCACCCAGGTCACCGACCACATCTACATGGTCGATCCGAACGG
This sequence comes from Paraburkholderia fungorum, assembly GCF_046027215.1. GTDB lineage: Bacteria > Pseudomonadota > Gammaproteobacteria > Burkholderiales > Burkholderiaceae > Paraburkholderia > Paraburkholderia fungorum_D. The sequence goes on from NZ_JAQQEN010000001.1 coordinate 336,766, forward strand.
CAATCTGATGATGCGTTTCCCGAAAGATCCGAACCCGAGCAAGATCAAGGGCGATGTGACGAAGCTGCTCAAATGGTCGAGCATCGGCTGATGCCGCAACAAGGGTAAGAGAGATGTTCGTACTGCAACTGGCCCTGATCGGTTTGTGTATCGCGTTGTTGCCGCTGTCCTATGTGTGGGTCAAGGCAGATGACAACAAATTCCGCAAACTGGTCTGGCTCACCACCTTCCTGACGCTGGATCTGGTGATGTTCGGCGGCTTCACGCGCCTCACCGACTCCGGCCTCGGTTGCCCGGACTGGCCAGGCTGCTACGGCACCTCCTCGCCGTTCATCGCGCACGCGGCGATTACCGCTGCGCATCAATCGATGCCCACCGGGCCCGTCAGCATGACAAAGGCCTGGATCGAGATGATCCACCGCTACTTCGCCATGGCGATCGGCGTGCTGATCATCGCGCAGACGCTGCTCGCATGGACCGCGCGCATCAAGCGCCGCCCGTTGCACGTGTCGCCGTGGTGGCCGACTTCGCTGTTGCTGCTGATCCTGGTTCAGGGCGCATTCGGCGCATGGACCGTGACCATGAAGCTGCAACCGATCATCGTGACGACCCATCTGCTGCTCGGTCTCGCGCTGCTCGGCACGCTCGGCTGGCTGGCCGCGCGCCAAACGCCGCTGCCCGCCTATGAACCTGAAGCCGCGCGCTGGCGCGCGGCGGCGATCGCCGGCCTCGTGCTGCTGATCGCGCAGATTGCGCTGGGCGGCTGGGTCAGTACGAACTATGCGGTGCTCGCGTGCACGGATTTCCCGACCTGCAACGGCCAGTGGGTTCCGCCCATGGACTTCACGCACGGCTTTCATCTGTGGCGCGCGCTCGGCATGACCGGCGACGGCGACATGATCACCCAGGACGCGCTGGTCGCCATCCACTGGACCCATCGCACCTTTGCGATCGTGGTGGTCGCCTATCTGGTGTGGTTTGCCCTGAAACTGCGCCGCTTCGAGTCACTGCGGCGGCCGGCCAACGGCGTGTTGCTGGTGGTGCTGATCCAGTTCATCACCGGGCTGTCGAACATCGTTCTGCAATGGCCGTTGCCCATTGCGGTCGCCCATAACGGTGGGGCCGCGATCCTGCTGCTTCTACTCGTTATGTTAAACTTTCGGATCGCTTATAGCCGTCCCGGCCGCGCCGTGTTGCCTGCGCGCGATGCCGCGCCAGCGTGACCCTACATGGACAGCACAACTCTCTCCCAAACGCCCGGTAGCCGGGTCTCCCAGTACATCGCCCTGACGAAGCCGCGCGTCACGCAGCTGGCTGTGTTCTGCGCAGTCATCGGCATGTTTCTGTCGACCCGCGGCATGGTGCCGTGGACCGTTCTGATCGGCGGCACCGTCGGCATCTGGCTGCTGGCCGGTGCGGCGTTCGCCATCAATTGCCTGATGGAACAGAAGATCGACGCAAAGATGCGTCGCACCTCATGGCGACCCTCCGCGCGTGGCGAAATCACGACCCCGCAGATCCTGCTGTTTTCTGCCGTGCTCGGCGGCCTCGGTATGTGGACGCTCTACACGTTCGCCAATCCGCTCACCATGTGGCTCACGCTCGCCACGTTTGTCGGCTATGCGGTGATTTACACGCTGCTTCTGAAGCCGGCCACGCCGCAGAACATCGTGATCGGCGGCGCCTCGGGCGCAATGCCGCCAGCGCTCGGCTGGGCGGCAGTCACCGGTCACGTGCCGGGCGACGCATGGATTCTCGTGTTGATCATCTTCGTGTGGACGCCACCGCATTTCTGGGCGCTCGCACTGTATCGCCGCAAAGACTACGAGAACGCCGGCCTGCCCATGCTGCCGAACACGCACGGCGAGAAGTACACGCGATTGCATATCCTGCTGTACACCGTCATCCTGTTCGCGGTCACCATGATGCCGTTCATCTCCGGTATGAGCGGTGTGGTGTACCTTGCCGCGGCGGTGCTGCTGGGCGCCGTGTTCCTCGCGTATGCGTGGAAGATCTATCGGGAATATTCCGACGAGCTGGCGCGCAAAACCTTCCGTTACTCGATCGTGTATCTGTCGCTGCTGTTCGCCGCGCTACTGATCGACCACTATGCGCGCGTCCTGATCGGCGCGTAACACCCATGTTCACACTTCGCTTTGTGCGCACGGCGCGTGCCGCCGCGCGCGTCACCGTGATCGCCTGCATGCTTGGCGGTGCGTTGCTGGCAGCAGGTTGCGGCAAAGAGACGCCGGCATTCCAGAATCTCGACATCACCGGCAACACGCAATTCGGGAACGACTTTTCGCTGCCCGACACGTCCGGCAAGATCCGCACAATGGCGGATTACAAGGGCAAAGTGGTCGTGCTGTTTTTCGGCTATACGCATTGCCCGGACGTCTGCCCGACCACAATGGCCGAGCTCTCGCAAGCGCTTCAGCAACTCGGCCCGCAAGACGCGAAACGCGTGCAGGTCCTGTTCGTCACCGTTGATCCGCAGCGCGATACGCCGGCCTTGCTGGCGCAATACGTGCCGGCATTCAATCCGACCTTTGTCGGTTTGCGTCCGGCCGACGAGGCGCAGCTCACGAAGATCACTAAAGATTTCCGCGTCTACTACGCGAAGGTGCCGGGCAAGACGCCCGATAGCTACACCATGGATCACACGGCGGCGAGCTACGTGTTCGACACGGACGGCAAGCTGCGGCTCTTCGCACGCGATGGTCAGGGCGCAACGCCCTGGGTGCACGATATCAAGCTGCTGCTCGATTGATGCATTGATACTGCGGGCGCGTGCATTTGCCGCGCGCCCGTTTTTCATGTCATTTCGTACCCCCTCTCAAGCCGGAAATCGGCACTTTCGCTCCAGTCGCTACGAACCCGCCCCTTTCGAACGGGCGGTGTAGCAACGCGCGCTGCGCGATATCAACGTGCGCCCACGGACTACCTGCAGCGGCGCCGTAATCCTTCCAGCCGTCTCAAGTTGCGTGTCTGCCGTGCCGATATAACTGAGGCAATCGTTTGCGCGCGGCTTGCGCGGCATACTCGCGGCCGCAAAACGGAACACGAATCACACGAGAGAGACCACAACAATGAGCAGGATGAGTTTGAATCGCAAACTATGGCTCGCGCTCGCGCTCGTCTGGCTGGGGCTGCTCGGCGTCGGGCTGTGGAGCGCGATCGAAACGCGCAGCACGATGCTGGCGGAGCGCAAGGCGGGCATGGTGAATCTCGTCGACGCGGCGCAGGGCGTCGTGAACGGCTATTACGCGCTCTCGCAAGGCGGCAAGATGAGCGAGGCCGACGCGCAGCGCGAAGCGCTCGCCCGTCTCGCGACAATGCGCTACGGCGAGTCCGGCTATCTGTTCGTGATGGATTCGAAGCCGGTCGTGCTGATGCACCCGACGCTGCCGCAAATGAATGGCAAACCGGTCGGCGACTTCAAGGACCCTGACGGCAAATTGCTGTACGTCGCCATCGTCGACGCAGCCAGGACCGGCGGGCGTGGCTTCGCCGAGTATCGCGGACGTCTGCCGCATAGCGAAACCGCCGTGCCGAAAGTCAGCTATGTGGTGCGTTTCGCGCCGTGGGACTGGAACATCACCAGCGGTGTGTTCATCAAGGACATCGACACGGTCTACTACGACACCTTGCTCGGCCACCTCGCCGTCGTGCTGGTGATCGGCGCGATCATTTCGTTTGCCATGGTGCTGATCATCCGCAATGTGCGCGCGAGCCTGGGCGGCGAGCCTGATCAGGCGGCGCGGCTCGCGGCGAGCATCTCCGCGGGCGATCTGACGCAGGTGGTTGACGTTCGCGATGACGATTCGACTAGCATGATGGCGGCCATGCGCGACATGCAGAATCGGTTGCAACGGACCATCGGCGAGATTCGCCGCTCGGCGGAATCGATCGCCTCGGCGACGAAGCAGATCGCCGCCGGCAACGGCGACTTGTCGCAGCGCACCGAGCAGCAGGCGGCCTCATTGCAGGAGACGGCAGCGAGCATGGAAGAGCTCACCGCGACGGTCAAGCAGAACGCCGACAATGCGCGCCAGGCGAGCGGTCTGGCCCACAACGCGTCCGAAATCGCGACCCGCGGCCACGATGTGGTGTCGCGCGTGATCGGCACGATGGGCGAAATCAACGACAGCTCGCGGCAGATCGCCGACATCATCGGCGTGATCGAGGGCATCGCGTTCCAGACCAATATTCTCGCGTTGAACGCCGCGGTCGAGGCCGCGCGAGCCGGCGAACAGGGCCGTGGTTTTGCGGTTGTCGCGGGCGAGGTGCGCAGCCTGGCGCAGCGCTCGGCAACGGCGGCCAAGGAGATCAAGCAACTGATTAGCGCGTCGGTGGAGCGTGTGCACAACGGCTCGACGCTGGTGGAGCAGGCCGGCACGACGATGGGCGAGATTCTGCAAGCCGTGCAGCGCGTCACCGACATCATGGGCGAAATCGCGGCGGCGTCCGAGGAGCAGAGCAGCGGCATTTCGCAGGTCGGCCGCGCGGTGACACAGATGGACGAAGTGACGCAGCAGAATGCGGCGCTGGTCGAAGAGGCAGCCGCCGCGGCGGCTTCGTTGCAGGATCAGGCGGGGCGTCTGCGTGACACGGTGGGCGCGTTCCGCGTGAACAGCGCCGATACTGCGGCCGAGCCCTCGGTAGAGACGGCGGCACGACGCGCGACACCTGCAACGAAGGCTATTGCCACACCCGAGACCCGCACGCCACGGCAAGCACCGACCGTTGTACCGTCGGCAACGCGTGCCGAACCGAAGCTGCCTGTGCCGTCCGGTACGCCTTCGGCCGCATCGAGCTCCACATTCGCAGCGAGCGCAAAACCACTAGCCGCGCGCGCCGCCACCACCGCGACGAAGGTCTCAGTGTCCGACGACGACTGGACCGCGTTCTAGTCAGCGATCGACCGCGTGCATGCCGCATGTCATGCGCGCGGTTCCATCCCCGTTGCTGAAGGCGCATAACCATATGCGATCGTGATATTTCCCATCTCGCCGGCCTTATGAGACCATTTGCGGTCCAGTTGGCGGCGCGTCCACAAGATGCCTGCCGCCGGCTTCCACCCGAATCTGACATCGATCAGAAGAAAGCGAGAATCACATGCAGCGCAGAAACATTCTGAAAGCCCTCTCCGCAGTGGTCGCGAGCGCCGCGATCGTCACCAGCTTCGGCGCCCATGCCGACGACAAGGTCATCAAGGTCGGCACCATCGGCGGCCCGGATGCGCAAATCTGGGAAGTCGTCACCAAGGTGGCGAAGCGCGAAGGCCTGAACGTCAAGGTCGTCGAATTCAACGACTACGTGCAGCCGAACGCGGCACTCGATGCAGGCGATCTCGATGCCAACAGCTTCCAGCATCAGCCGTATCTGGATAGCCAGGTCAAGCAACGTGGCTATAAGATCGTCAATGCCGGCCTCACGTACATCTCGCCGCTCGGCATCTACTCGAAGAAGCTCAAGTCGCTGAAGGATCTGCCGCAAGGCGCGAAGATCGCGGTGCCTAACGATCCCTCGAATGAAAACCGCGCGCTGCTGCTGTTGCAGGCACAAGGCGTGGTCAAGCTGAAGGCCGGGGCGGGCACCAACGGAAATAACGCAACGCCGCTCGACGTCGCCGAGAATCCGAAGAAGATCAAGCTGGTCGAACTCGACGCCGCCCAACTGCCGCGCTCGCTGTCGGACGTCGACGCGGCCGCGATCAACACGAACTTCGCGCTGGCCGCCGGCTTGCAGCCGACCAAAGATGCGATCGCGCTGGAGGACATCCACAGCCCGTACGCCAACCTGATCGCCGTGCGCACACAGGATAAGGACAAGCCGTGGGTCAAGAAGCTGGTCGCGGCTTACCAGTCGGAAGACGTGCGTCAGTTCATCAAGACGCAGTTCAAGGGCTCGGTGGTGCCGTCGTTCTGAGCGATTGAGTGTGAAACCAGGCTGTAAACTGGAAACGCCACGGGAAACCGTGGCGTTTTTTTTAGTTCACGACGCGTCCCGGCCTACAACTCCAGTTCCCATCGCTCGATTGCCAGATCCTGGCCGAAACGGCGCTCCGCAGTCGTGCTGGCGAGTCTGAAGCCGGCGCGCTCGCATAGCCGGCGCGGATCATCGAGCATGCTGGCGGTGGTCAGCGTGAGCTTGGTGTAACCCGCGCGTCTTGCGAACCGCACGCATTCGCCCAGCAACAGCGTGCCGATGCCCAGACGCTGCACGTCCGGTTCGACCCACAGAAGCCGCACACCCGCCACCGTCGTCGAGACGCCGACGATGCACACCGAGCCGACCACCATGCCTTCCTGATCGGCGATCCAGCAGGTCTCCCGCACCGGATCATTGTGTTGCGCGTAATCCGCGACAATGCGTGCGAGCAGGCCTTCGAACGATTGATCCCAGCCGTATTGCGCGGCGAACCACTGCGCCTGCCGATGCACGAGCCAGCCGCATTCGCCGACGCGCGGTTGCCGCAGCGCCACGGTTTCGCGCCTTGCTTTGTCGCTGAGCAGCCGCTCGATGAGCTTCATCGCGGTGATCAGTTGTTCCTGCGCGAGCGCGGGGAGGCCGTCCAGCAAGGCCGACACTTCGTCGATCGCGGCGGCATCGAGCGGCGCGTAGGCCGCATGGCCACTGTCGGTGAGGGCGATGAACGACTGACGTGCGTCCGTATCGGACGGACGTCGCGTGATCAGGTTGCGTCGTTCGAAGCTGGTCAGAAGGCGGCTCAGATAACCGCTGTCGAGCCCAAGATTGCGCCCGAGCACCGAGGCCGTCTGTGCGCGTCCGCGGGACAACTCATGCAGAACGCGCACCTCCGTCAGCGAGAAGGCACTCTTTGCCAGATGCTCGTGCAGCGCGCCAATGTGCTGGGTATAGAAGCGATTGAAGTGGCGGACGGCCTGAGCGCGCCACAGCGCCTCGGAATCAGTCAAGTGCTGCTCCCCGGAATTTTTTACTGGCTTCGTACACAGCACTATATTTGAAGCCCATCCATTAAAAAAGACGCCACAGCGATGGGCAGATCAAACTGGTATGTGCAATGTATCAATTCGGGGGCATATCGTCAGCCAGGGTGAGAACCAATAGGACCGGGTGGACCCCGAGTGGACCCTTACAGGATCCCGAATACGGGTAAATCCCGATCCCCGAATTGGACTGCCCGAGGTCCGCAAATCACCCTCTCACGCCTGTCCAGCAAGGCTTCGGGCCATTTCATACCAGCATAGAACCAGTCGATTGACTGGTATTATGTTGGTTATATAATGGGCTCTCATTTCTCGTAGGCCGTACTCTCCACGACGACCGCCGGAGCCCCATGGAAACTCGCTGGTCCGCACTGATGCCTGACGCCCGCAACGTCACGCCGCTCTATTTGCAGCTCGCGCGCAATCTTGCGACGGCGATCCGCTGCGGTGTGTGGTCGGCGGGTGAGGCGCTGCCTTCGGAGCGCACGCTGTCGGATGCGATCGGCGTGTCGCGCATCACCGCGCGTAAGGCGATCGAATTGCTGGTCGAGCAAGGCTTGATCCGGCGGGCGCGTGGCGCGGGCAGCTTCATTACGCCGCGCGTCGAAGACCCGCTGTCACGGCTCACCGGTTTCACGAAAAAGATGCAGCAACGCGGCTTCCGGCCGGATTCGGTGTGGCTCGAGCGCGATATCCGCGCCGCCAACCGTGACGAGCTGGTGCACCTCGGCCTGTCGCCCGGTGCCGCGGTGGCGAGCTTGCGGCGCCTGCGGCGCGCTGACGGCATCGTCATGGCGGTCGAGCATTCGGCGCTGCCGGCGGCCATCGTGCCCGATCCGCAGGCAGTCGGCGCGTCGCTATACAGCTATCTGGAACAACGTGGCGCCGCTGTCGTGCGCGCGTTGCAGCACTTCCGCGCGGTCAATGCTTCGAGTGAGATCGCCTCGTTGATGGATATCGAACCGCGCTCGGCGCTGCTGGTCATTACCCGTATCGGCTACAGCGCCGATCAGCGCGCGATCGAGCTGACCGACACTTATTGTCGCGACGACTACTACGACTTTGTCGCTGAATTGCGTACCTGAACGAGCGAGGCGAAAAGCCTTCACAGGTGGCGCCCGTCAGCGCAACTCAGTCATACCCCGCATTACTGCCTCACCAGAGAGAGACATGCTGACCGGAAACATACTCACCACCGACGGGTGGATTCACGGCACGCTCGAATTTGAAAACGGCCGCATCACGGCGCTGACTGGCGAACGCGTCGATCCGTCGACGAACGACGCGCCGTACATCCTGCCAGGCTTCATTGATTTGCACGTGCACGGCGGCGGCGGCTCCGACGTGATGGAAGCCGGCGACGCAATCGAAACCATCACCCGAACGCATGCGCGTTATGGCACGACCAGCCTGCTCGCCACCACGATGACCGCGCCGCGCGACGAACTGATGCGCGTGGTGGCCGGTCTCGGCGACGTGGCGCGCATCCGTACGCCAGGCGGCGCACGCGTGCTCGGCGTGCATCTGGAAGGGCCGTACATCAATCCCGGCAAGCTTGGCGCGCAACCGGACGCGGCGGTCTCGGCGGTGATGGACGAAGTGCTGAAATACCTGTCGATCGCGCCGATTCGCGTCGTCACGCTGGCGCCGGAAATCGCCGGCCACATGGAGATCATCTCCGAGATGGCGGCGCGCGGCGTGCGCGTCCAGCTTGGCCATTCGCTCGGCACGTACGACGACGCCGTCGCCGCGCTGAAGCATGGCGCATGTGGCTTCACGCACCTGTTCAACGCCATGTCGCCGCTGCACCACCGCAATCCTGGCCTTGTCGGCGCTGCGCTCGCGCACGCCGAATTCGCCGAAATCATTCCCGATTTGCTGCACGTCCATCCGGGTGCGATCCGCGCTGCGTTGCGCGCGATTCCGCGCCTGTATGTGGTGACGGACAGCACCTCCGCCACCGGCATGCCCGACGGTGAATATCGTCTCGGCAGTCAGCGCGTGACGAAGTGTCTCGGCGGTGTACGTCTTGCCGACGGCACGCTGGCCGGCAGCACCCTGACGATGGATCAGGCACTGCGCAATCTTGTTTCGATCGGCTTGCCGATCGCCGATGTGTCAAACCGTTTGTCGCGCTACGCCGCCGACTACCTCGGCATCGAAGACCGCGGCCGCATCGCGCGCGGCGCGTGGGCCGACGTGGTCGTGTTCGACCGTGAACTGGCGTTGACCGCGACTTACGTCGAAGGAGAATCAATTGTCGAATATGCTTAAAGAGGCGTTGGCGTCCGCTGAAACGGTCGCCGCGCAACTGACGGACACCTCGCGCGTCGCCGCATTGGCCACGAAGCTCGCGGAGAAGCCGCGCCATGTCGCGCTGACGGTTGCGCGCGGCAGCTCGGACCACGCGGCGAGTTATTTCGCCAGCCTGACGATGAGCCGTCTCGGCCTGCCGGTCGCTTCACTGCCGATGTCGGTCGCCACGCTGCAACAGGCGCCGCTGCAGGTGCGCGATCAACTCGCGCTGGCGTTCTCGCAATCGGGCAAAAGTCCTGATCTGGTTGGCACGATGGAAGCACTGCGTCACGCCGGCGCGTTGACGGTCGCCGCTGTGAATGCGCCGAGCTCGCCGCTGGCCGACGCCTGCGAATGGCATCTGCCGCTCGTCGCCGGTCCTGAACTGAGCGTCGCCGCCACCAAGAGCTATATCGCGATGCTGTCGATTTCCGCGCAACTGGTCGCGCACTGGCAGAAGGACGCCGAACTGCTCGCCGCTTTGCAGGCGCTGCCGGAAGCGCTGCAGACGGCCGGCAAGCTCGACTGGTCAAACGCGGTGGATGAATTGCGTGGCATCGAACGCATGATCGTCATCGGTCGCGGGCTGGGTCTCGCGATTGCCCAGGAAGCCGCGCTGAAACTGAAGGAAACCTCCGGCATTCAGGCCGAGGCGTTTTCGAGTGCGGAAGTGCGGCACGGTCCAATGGAACTGATCGACCGCGACTACCCGCTGCTGGTCTTTGCCCCGCGCGGCCCGGAACAGGCCGGCCTGCTGCAGCTCGCGCGCGACATGCAGGCGCGCGGCGCCCGGGTGCTGCTCGCCGCGCCGGCCGATGTGCCGGAAGCGACCTTGCCGCTTGCTGTTACCGCTCACGCGGCGCTCGATCCGATCGCCGCGATCCTGTCCTTTTATGTGATGGCCGCCGGCCTTGCCGCCGCGCGTGGGCGCAATCCTGATGCGCCGCGCCATCTCAACAAAGTCACCGAAACTCACTGATCGAGAAATCAGATGCGACGTGTCGAGGAGTCCCGCTTGATGAGCCATTCTGAAGGCCATATTGTTTTGCTTGCGCCGATGACCGGTCCGGTCGTGCTGCTGGCGAACGTACCCGACCCTGTGTTTTCGGGCGGCATGTTCGGCGACGGTATCGGCGTCGATCCGCTCGAGGGCCGGCTCGTCGCACCATGCGACGGCACCGTCACCCATCTCGCGCGCACCGGTCACGCGGTGACGCTCGCAACCGCCGAAGGCGCGGAAATTCTGCTGCATATCGGTATCGATACAGTTGAACTGAATGGCAAAGGCTTCGCGCCGATGGTCGCGCAAGGTGCGCACGTGCGAGCCGGCGACGTCCTGATCGAGTTCGATCAGGACCAGGTTGCGCTGAATGCGCGGAGTCTCGTATCGGTGATCGCGATTGCCAATTCGGACGCCTTCGAGATTGTCGAGCGCATCGACGGCGGCAGGCTCAAGGCCGGCGAAACGCCGTTGCTGGTGCTGCGCGCTCGCGCCGGCGCAGCGGCCGAGGCATCGCGCGCCGCGACTCACGTCACGGAAGAAGCCCGTCAGCAAGTCACGCTGGTTCACGCCGGTGGCTTGCATGCGCGACCGGCGGCGCGCGCGCGTGAAGCAGCGCGCGGCTTCGACGCACGCGTCGAAGTGCGTTACGAAGGACGCAAGGCGGCGATCGAGAGCGTGGTGGGTTTGCTCGGCCTGGGCGCGGGCGAGGGCGCGACCGTTGAACTGCTCGGTGTCGGCCCGCAAGCCAAAGCCGCGATCGAAGCGATCGCCCACGAATTGACGCGTGAAGCGCACGGCGAGGTCGAAGAGAAGCCGGCGCGCCAAAGCTCACCCGCGCCGCAAACCGTCGCGCGCGCGGCGGGTGAACCGCTCGCGGCGAATACGCTGGCAGGTGTGTGCGCGGCGCCCGGCGTGGCGGTCGGCAAGCTGGTGCGCTGGGACGACGCGGACATCGATCCGCCGGAAAAGGCGAACGGTACGTCGGCAGCCGAGAGCCGTCTGCTCGACACGGCGATTGCCGCTGTAGATGCCGACCTTGACACAACTGTGCGCGACGCATCGCAACGTGGCGCCGTGGGCGAAGCAGGGATTTTCTCGGTGCATCGCGTGCTGCTTGAAGATCCGGGCCTGATCGACGCCGCCCGCGATCTGATCAGCCTCGGCAAGAGCGCCGGTTTTGCGTGGCGCAAAGCGATCCGTGCACAGATCGGCATCCTGACGAATATCGAAGACGCGTTGCTCGCCGAGCGCGGCGCCGACCTGCGCGACATCGAAAAACGCGTGTTGCGCGCGCTGGGTTATACCAACGCCGCTGCGCGGGTCTTGCCGGAAGAAGCTGTACTGGCGGCGGAAGAATTCACCCCGTCCGATCTGTCGTCGCTCGATCGTTCGCGCGTCACCGCACTGGTGATGGCACGCGGCGGCGCGACTTCGCATGCGGCGATTCTCGCGCGGCAAGCGGGCATTCCGGCGCTGGTGGCGGTGGGCGACGCCTTGCATGCGATTCCGGAAGGCACGCAAGTGGTGGTGAACGCCACGACGGGGCGCCTCGAATATGCGCCGACCGAACTCGATGTCGAACGCGCGCGTCTGGAGCGCAGCCGCCTTGCCGGTGTGCGCGAAGCGAACCGTCGCACCTCGCAGCAAGCCGCTGTCACGTCTGACGGCCGCGCGATCGAAGTGGCCGCGAACATCGCCACACTCGACGACGCGAAAACCGCCGTCGATAACGGCGCCGATTCCGTCGGCCTGCTGCGCACTGAGCTGTTGTTCATCCACCGCGCTGCTGCCCCGACCACGGACGAGCATCGTCAAAGTTACCAGGCCATCGTCGACGCGTTGAGCGGCCGCACCGCGATCATTCGCACGCTGGACGTCGGCGCCGACAAGGAAGTCGATTACCTGACGCTGCCGCCCGAGCCGAATCCGGCGCTTGGCCTGCGTGGCATCCGCCTCGCGCAAGTCCGCCCCGATCTGCTCGACGACCAGTTGCGCGGTCTGCTGGCTGTGCAACCGCTGGGCGCCGTGCGCATCCTGCTGCCGATGGTCACCGATGTCGGCGAGCTGATCCGCATCCGCAAACGCATCGACGAATTCGCTCGCGAAGCGGGCCGCACGGAGCCGATCGAAGTCGGCGTGATGATCGAAGTGCCGTCGGCGGCGTTGCTCGCCGATCAACTGTCGCAACACGCGGATTTCCTGTCGATCGGCACGAACGATCTGACGCAATACACGCTTGCAATGGACCGTTGCCAAGCCGATCTCGCGGCGCAAGCCGACGGCCTGCATCCGGCCGTCCTGCGGCTGATCGCTGCGACCGTGCAGGGCGCGAACAAGCATGGAAAATGGGTTGGCGTATGCGGCGCACTGGCGGGTGACCCGCTGGCAATGCCGTTGCTCGTCGGCCTTGGCGTGACCGAGCTGTCGGTGGATCCGGTGTCAGTGCCGGGCATCAAGGCGCGAGTGCGCAACCTCGATTATCAGCTGTGCCGCCAGCGCGCCCAGGATGCCCTGGCGCTTGAATCGGCACAGGCGGTAAGAGCAGTGAGCCGCGAAACCTGGCCTTTGGACTGAACCCCACACAGTCCCCAGGCAGATTCGCACAATAACCACGTAAAGCTAAGACTCGACGACGATCGACGATCGAGACAAGGATTGGAGGTTTCGATGGATGGAAATCCGTTTCTGAAGATTCAGCGCCTGGGACGCGCGCTGATGCTGCCAATTGCGGTGCTGCCGGTTGCCGGCCTGCTGCTGCGACTGGGCCAGCCCGATGTGTTCAACATCAAGATGATCGCCGACGCCGGCGGCGCGATTTTCGACAACCTGCCGCTGCTGTTCGCCATTGGCGTGGCGGTCGGTTTCGCGAAAGACAATAACGGCGTAGCGGGTCTCGCGGGCGCGATCGGTTATCTGGTCGAAGTCGCGGTCATGAAGGACATCAATGACAAGCTCAATATGGGCGTGTTGTCGGGGATCGTGGCGGGTATCGTCGCGGGCTTGCTGTACAACCGGTACAAGGATATCAAGCTGCCTGATTACCTCGCGTTCTTCGGAGGGAAACGCTTCGTGCCGATTGTCACGGGGGTAGTCTGCCTGGGGCTTGGCATCGTGTTCGGCTACGTGTGGCAGCCGGTGCAAGCCGTGATCGATACGGCTGGCCATTGGCTGACAACGGCCGGTGCGCTCGGCGCATTCGTGTTCGGCGTGCTGAACCGCTTGCTGCTCGTGACGGGTCTGCATCACATCCTGAATTCGCTGACGTGGTTCGTGTTCGGCAACTTCACGCCGCCGGGTGGCGCCGCCGTGACGGGTGACCTGCACCGCTTCTTCGCGGGCGATCCGACTGCGGGCACCTTCATGACGGGCTTTTTCCCGATCATGATGTTCGGTCTGCCGGCAGCCTGTCTGGCGATGTATCACGAGGCACCGAAAGAGCGCCGCGCGATGGTGTTCGGCCTGCTGGTCTCGATGGGTTTGACGTCCTTCCTGACGGGCGTGACCGAGCCGATCGAATTCAGCTTCATGTTCCTCGCGCCGGTGCTGTATGTGATTCACGCGTTGCTCACGGGTCTGTCTCTGGCAATCTGCTCGGCGCTCGGCATTCATCTCGGGTTCACGTTTTCGGCGGGCTTCATCGACTACGTGCTGAACTACGGCCTGTCGACCAAGGGCTGGTGGGCGATCCCGATCGGCATCGTGTACTCGCTGCTGTACTACGGGCTGTTCCGCTTCTTCATCCGCAAGTTCAATATGGCGACGCCGGGTCGCGAGCCCGCCGCAGAAGAAGAACAGGTCGAGTCGTTCACGGCTGGTGGTTTCGTTTCGCCGGTAGCGGGTGCTGCCATACCGCGCGCAGAGCGTTATATCACTGCGCTGGGCGGCGCGTCGAACCTGACAGTGGTGGATGCCTGCACGACGCGTCTGCGTCTGTCGGTGGTCGATTCGAACAAGGTCTCGGAAAACGAACTGAAGACGATCGGCGCACGTGGCGTGCTCAAGCGCGGCTCGACCAATGTGCAGGTGATCATCGGACCGGAAGCGGACATCATCGCTGATGAAATCCGCACCGTGATCGCGCAAGGTGGTGGCGCTGCGGTGAAGCCGGCGGCGGTTGCCTCCGCGCCCGTTGCTGCTGCCGCTCCGGTGGCCGCGGCCAGGACTGCGCAAGGCGGCCCGCTCGACCCCGATCCGTTGCGCTGGCTGGCAGTGTTCGGCGGCGCGGGCAATGTGGTGTCGCTGGATGCCGTGGCGGCGACGCGTCTGCGTATCGTCGTGCGCGATCCGTCGGCGGTCGATCGTCAGCGTCTGGCTACGCTCGATACGGCGTGGGTTTCGGCGGATACGTTCCACATTGTTGTCGGCGATGCCGCGCAGCGCTACGCGGAACAACTGGCGATGCGTCTGGCGCCGATGGGCGGAGCCAATCCTCTGCCGGCCTGACGCAGTGTTGACGGAGCGGCCTCTGCCGCTTCCGTTTCCGCGGTAATGCAGCAATAAAAAAGCGGCACCTTGATTCAAGGTGCCGCTTTTTTTTCGTTTACCGCCGCGTGGCCGGCAAACGTTCCATCAGTGCGTCTTCTGCTTTCCTGCTTCCATCGGACGGCGTGATTCGAGCCACATCACGTTGATGATGCCAAAGGCCAACGCTACGCCAATGCCGAGAAGCCAGCTGAAATACCACATCACAAACTCCTGTTATCCGTTTTCCTGATCAGTACATTGAATGGCGATTTTCTTCGAGCGCCGCAGCGGTTACCTTGCCTCGCATCACGCGATACACCCAGCTTGTGTAGATCAGGATGATCGGCAGGAAGATGATCACGGCGATCAGCATGATCTGCAGCGTCATGCGGCTGGAGGTCGAGTCCCAGACCGTCAGACTGCTGCGGCCGTCGAGCGATGACGGCATGATGAACGGGAACATGGAGAAGCCCGCCGTCAGGATCACGCCGATGATCATCAGCGAGGTGGACAGGAAGGCGCTCTTTTCAAAACGCGAACGCGCCAGCAGCAAGGCCAACACGCCGCCGACGAGGCCCGCCACCGGTGCGGCCACCATCCACGGGTAGGTGGCGTAGTTGGTGAGCCACAAGCCCGGCGCACCCAGCACATTTTTCAGCAGCGGATTGGCGACGGTATCGAGCGGGGGGGCGTCGATGATCTGATAGCCGCCGATCATCGTTGCAATCAACGCGCCGGCAATCAGGAACAGCACCACGCCGACGAACGAAGCAACGCGCAGCGCCGTCGAAGCGCGCTCGGCGATGACGCCGTCCGTCTTCATTTTCACGAACGCAGCGCCGTGCGCGGCCAGCATCGACACGCTGACGAGCCCGCACAACACCGCAAACGGGTTGAGCAGCGCAAAGAAGCTGCCGTGATACGTGACGCGAAGATCGGTGTCGAAGGAAAAGGGCACGCCTTGCAGCAGATTGCCGAACGCGACGCCGAACACCAGCGCCGGCACGAAGCCGCCGACGAACAACGCCCAGTCCCATGCGCTACGCCAACGCGGGTCCTCACGCTTGCTGCGGTAATCGAAACCGACCGGGCGGAAGAACAGCGAGAACAGCACCAGCAGCATGGCGAAGTAAAAGCCGGAGAATGATGCGGCATACACCAGCGGCCACGCGGCGAACATCGCGCCGCCCGCGGTGATGAGCCAGACCTGATTGCCTTCCCAGGTCGCGCCAACCGTGTTCACGACGATACGCCGCTCGGTGTCGGTCTTGCCGATGAACGGCAGCAGAATCGCCGCGCCCATGTCGAAGCCGTCGGTGAGCGCGAAGCCGATCAGCAGCACGCCGATCAACACCCACCAGATCAGTTTGAGGGTTGCGTAATCCATGATGATCTTTCCCTTGAAACGGAGTGGCGGCGAATCATGCGGCCGTATTGGTCGGCAGCGGCTGATTCAGTGGCTGTTGCTGTTCGTGGTGATAGCGCCCGGTATGCAGCGACGAAGGCCCGAGTCGCGCGTACTTGAACATCAGCATGATTTCGATGATGAACAACACCGTGTAGAACACGACGAAGCCGGCAATACTCAGATACAGATCGCCCGGCGTAAGGCTCGACGCGGACAAGGCAGTGGGCAGAATGCCCGCGATGGTC
Organism: Paraburkholderia fungorum; assembly: GCF_046027215.1. GTDB lineage: Bacteria > Pseudomonadota > Gammaproteobacteria > Burkholderiales > Burkholderiaceae > Paraburkholderia > Paraburkholderia fungorum_D. The sequence continues at coordinate 353,155 of NZ_JAQQEN010000001.1, forward strand.
CATGGCTGGCGGCCCACTTCAGCAACGATCCAGCCGAATTCGGCGGCGAGCCAGGGCAACGGAATCGCCCACACGGCCCAGCGCAGGAACCAGCGGCGCTTGTCGAGCAGCAGGGAACGTTGCGCGCAGAACCAGAACGCCAGCACAAAGGTTGCGAGGAACAGGAGGCCGAGGCCGACCATCAGACGGAACGAAAAGAACACGGGCGCCACCGGCGGAATCGTCTTCTTGGCGGCCTGCACGACCTGATCCGGCGTTGCATCGGTGACGTTCGCGGTGAACTGCTTGAGCATCAGGCCGTAACCGAGATCTTTCTTGTGCGCTTCGAATTGGGTCTTGGCCTCGTCGGTCGCGTCGCCTTGCTTGAGTTTCTGCAGGGCTTCATAGGCCAGCATGCCGTTCCTGATGCGCACTTCGTTCTGTGCCATCAGATCTTTGAGACCGACCACCGGTTCATCGAGTGACCGCGTGGCGATGATGCCAAGCGCATACGGAATGCGGATTGCGTAGTCGGTTCGCTCTTCCTTCTGATTCGGAATGCCGAAGATTGTGAACGGTGCGGGTGCCGGCGCCGTTTCCCACTCGGATTCGATCGCGGCCAGTTTTACTTCCTGAACTTCGCCGGTGCGGTAGCCGGATTCGTCGCCGAGGACGATTACGCAGAGCGTGGACGCGAGACCGAAACCGGCAGCAATCGCAAACGAGCGCAGGGCGAATTCCGTATCGCGGCGCTTGAGCAGATACCACGACGACACACCGAGCACGAACATCGACGCCGTCACGTAACCGGCGGATACCGTGTGGACGAACTTCACTTGCGCAACGGGATTGAACAGCACCGAAAAGATGCTGTCGAGTTCCATGCGCATGGTCTGGTAATTGAAGGTGGCGCCGACCGGATTATTCATCCAGCCGTTGGCCACCAGAATCCACAACGCGGACAGATTCGAGCCAAGCGCGACGAGGAACGTGACGACTACGTGTTGCACTTTCGAGAGCCGGTTCCAGCCGAAGAAGAACAGCCCGACAAAGGTCGACTCGAGAAAAAACGCCATCAGGCCTTCAACGGCCAGCGGTACGCCGAAGATGTCGCCGACATAGTGCGAGTAGTACGACCAGTTGGTGCCGAACTGGAATTCCAGCGTCAGACCCGTGGTCACGCCCATCGCAAAGTTGATGCCGAACAGCTTGCCCCAGAATTGGGTCATGTCCTTGTAGATCTGCTTGCCGGTCATGACATAGACCGACTCCATGATGACCAGCAGCCAGGACAGGCCGAGCGTAAGTGGCACGAACAGAAAGTGATAAAGCGCCGTGATGGCGAACTGGAGGCGCGACAGTTCTACGACTTCGCTAACGGGCATGTTGATCACCTTGGGACGGATGCGAGGCAGGCACGGACAGCAACGCCTGCGCGACTTGCTCAGGCGGCAGCGACATATGCTCCGCCTGCGGATGATTGAAGAACGCGTATTTCAGCACCATCAGCAGTACAAATTTGATGCTGAGGACAATGACGATATCCCGCGCCAGCGTTGGGCCGCGCACCCAGCCGGCGAGCCGCTTGCGCAAGCTGGGACGACGGGTGTTATGGCGATTGAGGGCTATGGTCATGATCGGTCGAAGGCGACTTCACACCGGCGATTCCGGTTGGATCCAGGCCGCTTCAGCGGTCTGGCGAGTGCATGCCGATTCTAGGAGCAGTGACCTTGCACGCGCGAGTGCGGCACTGCGGCATTGGGTCGCGAAGCTCGCGCCCTTTGGACAGTATTGCTATGGGGTTTGTGGTACGTCAAGAAATGCCTGCTGGCTGGGCATGGCCTTGTGAGCGCACGGGCATGCGCGAGTGCGCCTTCGTGTGGACAGAAAAAAGCCCCGCCTTCTTTCGAAGGCGGGGCCTGGCGACTGAATGCTGCACGCCGGGCGAGCCGGCGAACTGTATGTTTTAGACTTTACGCATACTCGGTCAGTGCGCCACGCATTTTCTTCATGGCGCTTGCTTCAATCTGACGGATGCGTTCGGCCGACACGCCGAATTCGTCAGCCAGTTCGTGCAGCGTCGAACCGCCCGAGCCGTCGTCTTCCACCTTCAGCCAACGGGCCTCGATGATACGGCGGCTGCGTGCGTCCAGCGCTTCCAGCGCGCTGGCAATGCCATCGCTTTGCAGCTTGTCGCGTTGCCGCGATGCCAGCACGGCGGTCGGCTCGCTATGCGAGTCGGCAAGATAGGCGATCGGCGCGTATGACTCTTCGCCGTCTTCAACCTGGCCTTCCAGCGCGATGTCGCCGCCGGATAGGCGCGTTTCCATTTCCGACACTTCTTCGCGCTTCACGTTCAGCTCTTTGGCGAGACCTTCGATCTCGTCAGGCGTGAACGCACCCAGGCCCTGCTTGTGGCTGCGCAGGTTGAAGAACAGCTTGCGCTGCGCCTTGGTGGTGGCGACCTTCACCATGCGCCAGTTGCGCAGGATGTATTCGTGAATCTCAGCCTTGATCCAGTGCATGGCGTACGACACGAGGCGCACATTCTGCTCCGGATCGAAGCGCTTCACGGCCTTCATCAGGCCGATATTGCCTTCCTGGATCAGGTCGGCATGCGGCAGTCCGTAACCGAGGTAGTTGCGCGCAATCGACACGACCAGCCGCAGGTGCGACAGGACGAGACGGCGCGCGGACTCGAGGTTGTCCTGCTCGCGAAATTCTGTGGCGAACTGGCGTTCTTCCGCCGGCGTCAGCATCGGAATCCGATTTACGGCCTGGATGTAGGCGTCGATATTGCCCAGTTGACCGGGCAGCAGCGAGGAATGCGAGAGCGCCAGTGCACCTGCCGAAGCGGCCTTAGCCGACGACGGGCTCAGAGTACTCGGAAGGGTCATTGCATGGCTCACGTAGGAAACTCCTTTGGAATCAGACAAAAGCGTATTCAGTTAAACGACTCCAGCGTTGGATGTTAGCACTCTGAATTGCCGAGTGCTAATACTTAGAGGCCGTAGGGGCATCCAAGTTCCGCAAATTCCTATTGAAATTTGGCTTTCGATAGCCATGATACGCCCGGGCCGGATGTCTTGCTCGGGCCGTAGTATTTACCTAACCAACAGCCTTCAGTCTCATAAGTGACCGATATTTTCCAGATTCGAGGTGACTAATGTCGAAAATTTAGATTTCTCCATACGATCCACCGGATTCAGATTGTCTTTAGAATAGGCAAAACTGTTGCAGACGATCAACGTTCGACTCGCTCGGGTGTTCGATGAAGAACAAAAAAAACGTTTTGCGTGGTCTGGTTCTGAAGGCCGCGTCTGTTGCCGTGCTGTGTAGCGCTTCGGAACTCGCGGTGGCTGACCAGTTCGGCGTGCAGGTCGCGGGTGGCGTGGCGGATGATCACGTCAAAAAACTCGACCTCGGTTTCGTCTGGGATCCGAATCTGACCTGGTGGCAGATAGGCGACTGGCATTTCGCGCTGATCGGCGAGGCCCATGCGGCCTGGTGGCACACCGACGAAGGAAACGTACACGAGAACATCGGCGAATTTGGTGTCACGCCGATCATTCGCTTCATCAAGGCATCGGGGTCGATTCGCCCCTTTATCGAAGCAGGGGCGGGTATCCGGCTACTAACGAGTCCCACGTTATCTTCCGACTTCACACTGTCCACGGCGTTCCAGTTCACGCCCATGGCGGGCGTTGGCGTGCAGGTCGGCAACCGCCAGCAGTACCAGGTGGGCTATCGCTTCCAGCATATTTCCAATGGCGGTATCAAAGAGCCCAATCCTGGTATAAATTTCCACCAGCTATATTTGCAATATAACTTCTGACGACCGTGGCCACGTTCGGCTCACCGGTGCGAGGGGCTGAGCAATGGCGGCAAAGATAATCGAAGCGATTCGCGGACTCGAGCGCGAGCGCTTTCGTGCGATGGTCGACGGTGATGGGTCGTCGCTCGATGCGCTGCTCGCGGAGAACGTGAGCTATGTCCACACGAACGGCAAACGTGAAACGAAGCGGCAGTTCATCGACGGCATCACCGCCGGGCGCCGCCGCTATCGGCAGATCGAGGTGCAGTCCCAGGATGTTCTCCCCGTGGGGCGCGAGACCTGTGTCGTCACCGGCCGCGCGCTGATCGAGATGGAAGCGAACAACGGCGCCTTGCTGTTCCCGATCGCCTACACGGCGATTCACATCCAGGAAGACGGGCAATGGCGCCTGATCGCCTGGCAGGCGACACGTTGCGCGATCGAGTGAATTTTTTACGCTCACATTGCTTCAGCGAGCGCGTCTGGCGAGCATTCGCGAGGCACCAGCAGGCAGGGCGCGCTGTTCGGTTCCCGCTGGCGCGTATCACCCGCATACGGATGCCGCGGATGCACCGGCATCTGATTGCAGCGCTCGACCACGCGCCGCACCGCAGCGTCAGTTCCGCCGCGGCCAGCGCGGTGTGATGAGCACCGCGGGGTACATACCCAACGCCCGTCACAAGGGCGTTTTCGCGACGTCCACGATCAGTTCGACTTGCCGCTCGATCGCGCTTGGCACCGGCGCTTCGCCGCGCAGCACGGCATCGATCCACGCGGCCGTGGTTGGCGCGTCGCGCGCTTCGGGCAGGTCGACTTCAGGCGCGTCGGGCGACGAGCGCTCGTGCGGCACGCGGGTTTCGCAGAGGCCGTCGTGCAGCCAGTCCACCTGCACCTGACGCCGCGTATCGGCAACGGCTTCGCCTTCGGTGCCGCGCGCGAGCAGTGCGCCGCCGTCGGCTGCATCCGGATGCGTGCTGAACAACTGTGTCAGGCTGTCGCGATACGGCGGGTGCGTATAGTTCACGAGCCGTAGCCCTGCCGGCGTGAACGGCTGCAGGATCTTGACGAGCGTGTGCGTCGAGTTGCGCACGCCCATGCGTCGACGCAAGGCGAGCAGACGTGCGAGTTTCGGCGCCAATACGCCGATCGGTGCGAAAGCGAGGCGGCGCTCGGCGAGACCGTCTTCGATATCGGCATGCGATCGCGCGTGCGGAATCTGCAGGTGCGTGAAGATTTCCGCGCTCGTCACGCGGCCCGGATCTTCGGTGACGCCATGCACGAGAACCGGAACGCCTTCGCGCGCCAGCAGCAACGCGAGTAGCGGGACCAGATTCGGCTGTTTGCGCGCGCCGTTATAGGTCGGAATCGAGACGGGCCGGAACGCGCCATGCGGCAGATGAATGGGGTCGAACGATGCATGTGCGCCGGCCAGCATCGCGGCGAGTTCGTCCGCTGTTTCGCCTTTCACGCGATACGCCAGCAGCACCGCGCCGAGTTCGAGGTCTGACACGCGGCCGTCGAGCATCGCGCTGTAGAGCGCGAGGGTATCTTCAGCGGTCAGCGCGCGGGCGCCGTTCGGGCCGCGGCCAATTTCCTTGATGAAGCGGGCGCAGGGGAAGGGGATGGCGGTGTCGGCGGAGTCGGTCATCGGGTGCAGGGGACGGTGGGCTGCCGTTGCAGGTTGCAAAGCGGTCGGCCACGGAATTCAAAGGACGCTGTTGGGTGTGAGTATCGCATCTATAGCGGTCCGGTGAGCCGAAGTGCCTCGACCGTCGGCAGTGCGTCTGCCTGTCCGACGGGCGCGCGCCGGGCATTCTCGCGCGTTACACTCGATGTTTTATCGCCGCGCAGTCGGCACAAGTCAATTCAAAAAGCGGAGAACGGGATGAGTTACGTATTTGCACCCGCACCGGTGGTCGCGGTGCCGGTCGTCGGGTCCAGCGAGCAGTTCGCGGTGCGTCGCATTTACTGCGTGGGTCGCAACTACGAGGCGCACGCGCGCGAGATGGGGCACGATCCCGACCGCGAGCCGCCGTTCTTCTTCGCCAAGCCGGCGGATGCCGTGCTGTACGTGGCGCCCGGTGCGACTGGCGAATTCCCCTATCCGTCGCAATCGAAGAACGTGCATTTCGAAATGGAAATGGTCGCGGCGATCGGCAGAGGCGGCAAGGACATTCCTGCTGAGAGCGCGCTCGACCACGTGTACGGCTACGCGCTCGGTCTCGACATGACGCGCCGCGATCTGCAGGCGGAGGCCAAGAAGCTCGGTCGACCGTGGGACACCGCCAAGGGCTTCGACCACTCGGCGCCGCTGGGTCCGATTCATCCGGTCACCACGGTCGGACATGTCGACAAGGGCGCGATCTGGTTGTCGGTGAATGGCGAAGAAAAACAAAGCTCGGACGTCTCGCAACTGATCTGGTCGGTGGCGGAGACCATCGCGTATCTGTCCACGCTGTTCGAACTGCAGCCAGGTGACCTGATTTTCACCGGCACGCCGGAGGGTGTCGGCGCGATCGTGCAGGGCGATCTGATGAAGGGCGGCGTCGACGGGCTCGGCGAGCTCAGCGTTCGCGTCGTCTGAAAGAAGAGGGGGAGACAGGCATGAAGCTTTACAGCTATTTCCGTAGCTCGGCGTCCTATCGCGTGCGCATTGCGCTAAACGTGAAGAATCTGCCCTACGACTACGTGCCGGTGCACCTCGTGCGCGACGGCGGCGAGCAGTTGAAGCCGGAGTACCGCAAGGTCAATCTGGACGGCATCGTGCCTACGTTTGTCGACGGTAACGAGGCGATGCCGCAGTCGCTTGCGATCATCGAGTATCTGGAGGAGACGCACCCGGAGCCACCGCTGTTGCCCACAGTGCCCTGCGATCGGGCGTACGTGCGGTCGGTCGCCTTACAGGTGGCGTGCGAGATTCATCCGTTGAACAACCTGCGCGTGCTGAAGTATCTGAAGCACACGTTGCGTGTCGATGAGGATGCGAAGGACGCGTGGTACAGGCATTGGATCGACGCTGGATTCGCGACCCTCGACGCCCATCTGGCGGGCGATCCCCGCACCGGCAAGCTATGTTTCGGCGACACGCCGACGTTGGCCGACACGTGTCTGATCCCGCAGGTGTTCAACGCGCAGCGCTTCAAGATCGATACGGCGAAATTCCCGACGATTCAGCGCATCTACGATCACGCAATGCAGCTTGACGCCTTTGCTCGTGCCGCGCCTGGCGTGCAGCCGGACGCGGAATGACGCGGAGTGACGAATGACGGAGCAGGTTGAATGAAAAAAAGGGCACTCGAAAGAGCGCCCTTTTTTTATGCCAGTGCCGGCTCGCTTGCTCAGCCGCCCAGCAAGGCGTCCGAAAATTCTTCTGCGCTGAAAGGCTGCAGATCCTCGACCTTCTCGCCGACGCCGATGAAGTACACCGGAATCGGACGCTGCCGGGCGATCGCGGCAAGTATGCCGCCCTTGGCCGTGCCGTCGAGCTTGGTGACGATCAGGCCGGTGAGGCCGAGCGCGTCGTCGAAGGCTTTGACCTGAGCGAGCGCGTTCTGGCCGGTGTTCGCATCGATCACCAGCAGCACCTCGTGCGGCGCGCCGTCTTGTGCCTTGCCGATCACGCGCTTCACCTTGCGCAACTCTTCCATCAGATGCAGCTGGGTCGGCAGACGGCCGGCCGTGTCCGCCATCATCACGTCGATCTTGCGCGCACGCGCAGCGCCGACCGCGTCGAAGATCACTGCGGCCGGGTCGCCGCTTTCCTGCTGCACCACGGTGACATTGTTGCGTTGTCCCCAGATGGCGAGCTGCTCACGCGCGGCGGCGCGGAAGGTATCGCCCGCGGCCAGCAGCACCGATTGGTCGAAGCTCTGCAGGTGCTTCGCAAGCTTGCCGATGCTGGTGGTTTTGCCCGCACCGTTGACGCCCGCGATCATCATGACGAGCGGCTGCGCGCGGCCGAGCATCAGCGACTTTTCCAGCGGTTTGAGCAGATCGACGAGCAGCGTGCGCAGCGCCGTTTTCACCTGTTGAGGATCGGCGAGGCGCTCGGCGCGGACTTTCTCCCGCAGCGATTCGAGCAGGAATTCGGTTGCGTCGACGCCCGCGTCCGACATCAGCAACGCGGTTTCAAGTTCTTCGTAAAGATCCTCGTCGATCTTCGTGCCGACGAAAATACCCGTCAGGCTCGAACTCGTCTTGGAGAGCCCGCTTTTCAGGCGGGTCAGCCACGAGCGCCTGGCACCTTCGTCCTGCAACGGCGGCGGGACGACCTCGACGGTTTCCAGCGCGGACTCTTCCGGCTGTGGTTCGTCCGCCAACGGTGCAGCTTCCGCCGGCGTTTCGACACGCGGGGCGGCCGGTGCTTCTATAGTGCGCTCGGGCGCCAGGGCTTCCGGCGCGGTCTGCGATTCTTCTGGCGCGTTATCGGACTCTTTCGAACCCTTGAATCGTTTGAAAAAGCTGAACATGATGTGGCGTGGTGAGAGCGCGCGCCGGTGCGCGCAGCCGGCACAGGACCGGCGGGAGCGGCAGGCAGCGTTGCGATGCGGGATGCAAGGCGCTGGAAGCCGCACATTTTATCAGGCGCGCCGCTGCCCGTCGTATTGGCCGAACGGCCAGGCTGGACGCCGTGCGCCCCTGTGGTAACGTTGGCGCTCCGGCCCGCTGGCTTTGGTGAGCGGGCGCCCTTCTTACGTACTCGAAACTGCATGCCCCGTTCCGCACCTTCACGCGCCCACGGCGCCTCGCCCAAAGGCGGCAAGCCGCACGCCATCCGTATCATCGGCGGCGACTGGAAGCGCACGCCTTTGCCCGTACTCGACCTCGACGGCCTGCGGCCCACGCCCGATCGCGTCCGCGAAACGCTGTTCAACTGGCTTGGCCAGGATCTGGACGGCCAGCGCTGCCTCGATCTGTTCGCCGGCAGTGGCGCGCTGGGCTTTGAGGCGGCTTCACGGGGCGCTGCGCGGGTGTTGATGGTGGAGCGCAACGCACGGGCCGCAAACCAGTTGCGCGCGAACCAGGAGCGACTGTCAGCACGCATGATCGAAATCGCTGAAGCAGACGGCTTGCGTCTTGCCTCGAGCCTCGCGCCCGGGTCGTTCGATGTGGTGTTTCTCGATCCGCCGTTTGGCAACGACTTGCTCATCAGGGCGCTCGCGCTGGCCGTGCCGCTCGTCAGCGAGCAGGGTTTTCTGTACGTTGAAGCCGGCGCCGCACTAGAGTTGGACGGGAATGAGATCCTTGCGGGCTGGGAAATCGTGCGGCAAGGTAAAGCGGGCGCTGTCCACTTTCATTTGCTGCAGCGCGAAAATAAGGAATAATGCGCGTTCGAAAACAAGCGGCGGGCGCTTTGTCGTTACGCGCGCGGTCGGTGCCGAATGCGTCCCGCGGACGCTTTGACGTGCCCATTTGTCTGAAGAGAGGAGAAGTCTCATGGTAGTCGCCGTGTACCCGGGCACGTTCGATCCGCTGACACGCGGTCACGAAGACCTCGTTCGGCGCGCGTCGAGCATTTTCGACACGCTGGTGGTGGGCGTTGCTGACAGTCGCAACAAGAAGCCGTTCTTCACGCTCGAAGAGCGCCTCGACATCGCTCACGAAGTGCTCGGCCACTATCCGAACGTTCATGTGATGAGCTTCAAGGGGCTGCTGAAAGACTTCGTGCGCACTAACAACGCGCGGGTGATCGTGCGCGGGCTGCGTGCCGTGTCGGACTTCGAATATGAGTTCCAGATGGCCGGCATGAACCGCTATCTGTTGCCTGACGTCGAAACCATGTTTATGACGCCGTCCGACCAATACCAGTTCATCTCGGGCACCATCGTGCGCGAAATCGCGCAACTAGGCGGCGACGTCAGCAAATTCGTCTTCCCGTCGGTCGAAAAAAGGCTCAAGGAAAAGGTCGCGCTGCTGGATTCGGAGAACGGCACTTCGGCGGCGCAACCGTAACCGGCGTAAACTGTCGGCTTGACGGATCAAAGCTGGCTTCGGCCGGCGCGAAGTGAGAGAAGTATGGCCTTGATGATTACCGACGAGTGCATCAATTGTGACGTATGCGAGCCTGAGTGCCCGAACGACGCGATTTCGATGGGCCCGGAAATCTACGTGATCGACCCGAAGAAATGCACGGAGTGTGTCGGCCATTTCGACGAACCGCAGTGTATTCAGGTGTGTCCGGTCGAGTGCATCCCGCGCGATCCTGAACATCTCGAGACGGCAGACGGGTTGATGGCGAAGTATCACGCGCTGCAGGCCGCAAAGGGCGCGTGAGTGGCAACGCGTGGCGAACGGCGAGGTGGGTTGACCTCGCCGCGTTTTTTGCAGCGGCTTGTTGAGTCGAGCGCCGTTCTAGCCGACGTAGGCGCTGAAAATGTCGCGCAGCGTGTCCACCAGCATGTCGCATTCGGCGTCGGTGCCGACCGAGATTCGCAGGTGCTGGTCGATTCGGGGCGCATTGAAATGGCGCACGAAAATCTCTTTTTCCCTTAGCCGTCCCGCGAGTGTCGCTGCGTCATAGCCTTCGTGCCGCGCGAACAACAGGTTGGCCGCTGACGGTACCACCTCGAAGCCCAGCGCGGTCAGCCCTGCGGCCAGCCGTTTGCGGCTGGCAATCACCTTGGCGCAATTGTCGTGGAACCACGCATCATCCTCGTATGCGGCGATCACTGCGGCCTGGGCGAGCCGGTCGAGCGGATATGAGTTGAAACTGTCCTTTACGCGATTCAGGGCATCGATCAGTTCCCGGTTGCCGAACGCGAACCCCACGCGCATCCCCGCCAGCGAACGCGATTTCGACACGGTCTGAACCACCAGCAGATTCGGGTAGCGGTCGATCAGCGCGATGGCCGATTCCGCGCCGAAATCGACATATGCCTCGTCAATCACGACGACTGAATCGGTGTTTCTTGACACCAGACGCTCGATATCGGCAAGCGGCAGAGGGCGTCCGGTCGGCGCATTTGGATTCGGGAACAGCACGCCGCCGTTGGGCGACGCGTAATCGTCCACATTGATGGCGAAGGTGTCGTCGAGCGCGACTGTCTGATAGCCGACTTCAAAGTGCCGCGCATAAGTCGGATAGAAGCTGTACGTGATATCCGGAAACAGTAGCGGCTTGTCGTGCTTCAGCAAAGCCTGAAAGGTGAACGCGAGAACTTCGTCCGAGCCATTGCCGGCAAACACCTGCTCCGCCTGGATGCCGTGGTACGCGGCGACTGTTTCACGCAACTTGCGCGCCGTGGGATCGGGATAGCGGCGCAACGACTCGGCGGTATCGCCCAGCGCCTGCCGGATCGCCTCGAGCACGCGCGGCGAGGGCGGATACGGATTCTCGTTGGTGTTCAGCTTCACCGGGTGCGCGAGCGCCGGTTGCTCGCCCGGCACATAGGGCGTCAGACGGTGAACGATGTCACTCCAGTAACGGCTCAAGCGATTCTCCTGTCAGTGGCAATGCGGCGAGGCGTGCGTACGGCGGGTGCTTACGCGTTGTTGCGATGCAGTTGCATCGTCGCCCGCTCGAGTTCGCCTTTGATGATCTGCGGCATCACAGCGAGCGCACGCTCGATCGACGCGTCAATCACATCCTGTTCCTCGCGTCGCGGCGGCTTCAGCACGTAATTGGCGACGTCCGGCTTGGCGCCTGCACGCGCGCTCTCGGGAATCAGGTCGCGCGGATGGCCGATGCCGATCCGCAGCCGCCAATACTGTTGCGACGACAGATGCGCGGTGATGTCCTTCAGCCCGTTATGGCCGCCGCTACCGCCGCCGAGCTTCAGCTTGACGCTGCCAGGCGGCATATCGAGTTCGTCGTGCGCGACCAGAATCTCGTCAGGGAGAATCTTGAAGAACTGTGCAACCGCGACGACCGACTGACCCGAACGGTTCATGTACGTCTGCGGTTCGAGCAGATGCACTTCTTCACCATGAAGCCGCGCCTTCGCATAGAAACCGTGGAAGCGGCGCTCGTCTCGCAGCGTGGTGCCCGCTTCGCGCGCCAGTTGATCGACCAGCCAGAAGCCGGCGTTGTGGCGCGTTGCGGTGTATTCGGCGCCCGGATTGCCGAGCCCGACGATCAGCTTGATCATGATTGCGTGGGTCCATCTGGCCCGGGTGCCGAATGCAGCCGAGTCGAAAAAAACCGAAAAAAAACCCGCCGGGGCGAACCTCGGCGGGTCACATCGACCGTTCCATTGAAACGGATCGAGAGGATTGCTCGCTCAGTGCAGCTTAAGCAGCCGGCGTTTCGCCTTCGCTTGCAGCAGCGGCTTCGCCTTCAGCGATTGCGCCAGCCGGGATCGTTGCAGCTGCGACGACCGGGTTTTCTGCTTCAACGTGAGCAACCAGTGCGACGCCTGCCGGCAGAACGATGTCCTTGGCATGCAGCGATTGGCCAGCTTCGATCTTCGCCAGGTCGACTTCGAGGAATTCCGGCAGTGCCGACGGCAGGCACTCGATTTCGATTTCGTTGACGACGTGCGAGATCACCGCGCTCGACAGCTTCACTGCCGGGTTCGATTCCTGGTTCATGAAGTGCAGCGGCACCTTGGTGTGCAGCTTCTTCTTCGCGTCGACACGTTGGAAGTCCACGTGCAGCACGAGCTGACGGAACGGGTGGTATTGCACGTCGCGCAGCAGAACCTGTTGCGACTTGCCGCCCACTTCCAGGTCGAGGATCGACGAGTGGAAAACTTCTTTCTTCAGCGCGTGCCACAGTGCGTTGTGGTCCAGTTCGACCAATTGCGTGTCAGCACCAGCGCCATATACGATGCCCGGGGTCTTGCCCGAGATACGCAGGCGGCGGCTCGCACCCGTACCTTGCAGGGAACGCTCGAAAGCGACTACTTTCATGTTGAATCTCCAATGCACTGCCCGCGACCAGGCAGTAAAAACGGGGCCTCCAAGCCATTCTGGCTGAGGCCCCAGAGCGATGGCACGAACCTTCGTTCGTTCATGCCAATTGTGCAAAAGCGCAGCGTGCCCTACTGCAATGCACGCTGCGCCTTCGCAAATACTTAACTTTCAGCGAACAGCGACATCACTGAATCGCCGCGGCGAATCCGCGAGAACGTTTCGGCAAGCAGGCCCGCGCTGGTCAACGAACGGATCTTGGCGCACGAGCGGGCTTCTTCGCCGAGCGGGATGGTGTCGGTGACAACCAGTGCGTCGAGTGCCGAAGCTGCAATGCGCTCGCCTGCACCGCCCGACAGAACCGGGTGGGTGGCATAAGCGAACACCTGCTTCGCACCGCGTTCCTTCAAAACTTGAGCTGCCTTGCAGAGCGTGCCGGCGGTGTCGACCATGTCGTCCATGATCACGCAGGTGCGGCCTTCGACTTCACCGATGATGTTCATCACTTCGGCAACGTTCGCCTTCGGGCGGCGTTTGTCGATGATCGCGAGATCGCAATTCAGTTGCTTGGCCAATGCGCGGGCACGCACCACGCCGCCGACGTCCGGCGACACGACCAGCAGGTTCTCGTAGTTCTGCTTGCGCAGATCGCCGAGCAGCACGGGCGTAGCGTAGATGTTGTCCACCGGGATGTCGAAAAAGCCTTGAATCTGGTCGGCGTGCAGATCCATCGTGATGATCCGCTCGACGCCGGCGATTTCCAGCATGTTCGCCACGATCTTCGCCGAGATGGCGACGCGCGCCGAACGCGGGCGTCGATCCTGACGGGCATAGCCGAAGTAGGGGATGGCTGCGGTGATCCGGCCGGCAGACGCGCGCTTGAGCGCGTCAACCATGATCATCAGTTCCATCAGATTGTCGTTCGCCGGTGCGCAGGTGGACTGCAGGACGAAGACATCCTTGCCACGCACGTTTTCCTGAATCTCGACCTGGATTTCGCCGTCCGAGAAACGGCTAACCATTGCTTTGCCGAGGGGAATACCGAGGATTTTGACGACTTCCTGTGCAAGCGCGGGATTTGCGTTGCCAGTAAAAACCATCAGGCCGTCATGGCTGCTCATCGTGCACCTACTTCAGGCTGGGGGCGAGGGAAATGCGAGAATTTTTGGCAGGGGAGGAAGGAGTCGAACCTTCGAATGCCGGAATCAAAATCCGGTGCCTTAACCAACTTGGCGACTCCCCTACACTAACTTTAAGCTCCGCCGAACGTGGAGTTTCGTTCGACGATGCAAAACTTATGACGCGAAAGTAAAGAGTGGATGCTGATCGAGACCTGCAGTCACTGCGCTGTTCCATTCGCCGGGCAGTTTGGCTTGCGCCGCTTCTGCTTGAGCTTTGCTACGGAACGCTGCAAATACACTTGCACCTGATCCAGACATCCGCGCTGGCGCGATAGTTTCAAACCACCGCAGCACTTGCGCTACTTCCGCGTATTTTCCAACGACAACCTGCTGCATGTCATTCCGACCAAAACTTTCTGGCCATTCAGTATTGCAGCTAAGTTCTGCAGGAAAGTCCGTAATTATGAGGGGTTTTGAATCTCTTGTCAACGTTTTTTCAGAGAAAATCGCTGCAGTCGGAACATGAACCCTCGGCGTCACTACTAGGAAATGGCGCGGCGGCAATTGTACAACGTCTAGCGTTTCTCCGACACCCTGCGCGAACGCATTTTTTCCAAAAACAAAAAAAGGCACGTCGGCACCGAGTTTCAGCGCCAGCGCCTGCAGCTCTACGCGCGGCAAATCGAGCTTCCACAAACGGTTCAGCGCGAGCAGTGTGGTGGCCGCGTCGGAGCTGCCACCGCCGAGGCCGGCACCCATCGGCAGGCGCTTGTCGATTTCGATGTCGACGCCTTCCGGCGAACCCGTGTGTGCCTTCAGGAGCGTCGCCGCACGCACCGTGAGATCGTGCTCGGGCGGAACGTCGGCAATCTCGGTGCTGCGCGTGATGAGACCGTCATCGCGCCGGGTGAAGTGCAGCGTGTCGCCCCAGTCGAGCAACTGGAAGACGGTCTGCAGCGTGTGATAACCGTCCGGCCGGCGGCCGGTGATATGCAGGAAGAGGTTCAGCTTCGCTGGCGCGAGGCAATCGCGCAACGCATCGGTGGTTTCAATCATAAGGCTGGGCTACATGCGCCAAAGCGGCGCCAAAGAAGCTGCAAGGGTTGCGCGGACGGTGCCGGTTACTGATCCAGGACCAGTTTGATGTCGAGCGGCGGTTCCGAGCGGCTCAGGTTCACGCGCTTCACGCCGGTGGCCGGTGCGTCGGCATATGCGAGGTAATCGATCGTCCAGCCGTCCTGCGTGATCTGCTTGAGACGCGACGGCTGCTCCGGATCTTTCTCCGTTTTGGCGCGAGACGTAGGTGCGGGCGAAGGTTGCAGCCAATACCGCAGTCCTTCGACCGGCAGCGCGAAACCGAGCGCGTTCTGCATCAGCGTGGAGACGTTGTCAGCGGTGAGCGGCTGGCGGTTCGGCAATTCGAGCGTGGCCGAAGCCGGTGATGAAGTCACGATAGCCAGCGTCTGGCCGAGCGGATTGCGCAATTGCAAGGTGACGGTGTCGCCCGTTTCCTGCCAGGTAAAGTTACCGTAGGCATTGCGCTGCTGGCCGTTCTGGTCGTTGTACTGGACCGCGAACCGACCTTGATACGAGCGACTGGTTTGTGCGGTGACCGATGTCGCGGCGTTCGACGTGGACGGCCCCTGGGGCTTTACCGATGCGCAACCGGCCAGTGCGACAACGGCGGCTGCCGCGAGACCGAGCACCGCGCCACGCGGCGCCCGGGGATAAGAGATCAGACGGGAAAGACGCATCAAAGATCGTTCACCTGAAGACGTTGGAGCGTTTTGACAAGCGTGTCGTTGTCCGGTTCGAGCTTGCGTGCATCGCGGAACGCGGCGCGCGCCTGATCCTGCGCGCCGGTTTTCCACAAAACCTCGCCGAGGTGCGCGCCGATTTCCGCATTCGGCTGCATGTCGTAGGCTTTGCGCAGTAGCTTGATCGCGTCCGACGTATCGCCCATCCGATATTTGACCCAGCCGACGCTGTCCATGATGAACGCGTCGTCCGGTGCCAATGAGGATGCCTTCTCGACCAGCTTGTCCGCTTCGGCGAGGCGCTGATTGCGATCAGCCAGCGAGTAGCCGAGCGCGTTGTAGGCTTGCGGATTGTCGGGCTGTGTCTGAATCAGCTTGCGCAACTGCGCTTCCATGACGTCGTAATGGCCGGTCTTTTCGGCGGCCATGGCGTAGTCGTAGGTCAGATCGGGGTCGTCGGGAAACTGCGCCGTGGCTTGCTGCAGGCGGGTTTCCGCCTCCGCGTAGCGCTTCGCGTCGAACAGGATGGCCGCGTCGGTGCGCGCGATCAGCGCCTGGTCGCGCGGATCGGGTGCCTGCAGGCCTGCCAGCAGTTTGCGCGCGTCGTCAGCCTTGCCTTGCTTGGCGAGCAGTTGTGCACGCGTAATCTGCGCCGGCACGTATTGCTGGCTCGACGGCGATATCTTGTTCAGCCAGTCGGCTGCCGCCGCTTCGTTCTTCAGTTCGAGCGACAGTTGCGCGAGATAGATGTACGCCTGACCCGGATCGGCGCCGGGCGTTTTTTCGGCTTGCTGCGCGTACTGGATGAGGTAGGTCTGCGCCTCGTTGAAATTCTTCTGCTGGATCTTGATCAGCGCAAGCGCCATGAGCGGCGTGAGGTCGCTGGCGTTGTTCTTGTGCATGATCTCGAACTGCTTCTGCGCGTCATCCAGACGGTCGCTCGCGAGGTACATCTGGGCGAGCGCAAGGCGCGCGTCATGCGATTTCGGGTTCTGCTGCACGTACTTTTCGAGTGACGCGATGCCTTCCTTGCGCTCCTCGGGGCCCATTTGCGACAGCGTCAGCGCGGCCGGCAAATAGTCCGGCTTGAGCGTAAGCGCCTGTTCGAGCGACTTGCGCGCGCCGGGTGCGTCGTCCGACACGAGCTGCTGGCGCGCGATGGCCAGTTGCGCTTCGGGGCGGTTC
Source organism: Paraburkholderia fungorum (assembly GCF_046027215.1). Taxonomy (GTDB): domain Bacteria; phylum Pseudomonadota; class Gammaproteobacteria; order Burkholderiales; family Burkholderiaceae; genus Paraburkholderia; species Paraburkholderia fungorum_D. The sequence goes on from NZ_JAQQEN010000001.1 coordinate 369,861, forward strand.
ATGTCGTCTTTCAGCAGATCTTGCAGAACGTGCAGGCCGCCGATCCGGTTCGGACCGCGCGAAAGCAGCAGTTGCAGCGCTAGAATCGCGCTGCCGCGATTGTCGACGGGTACCCTGGCCAGTTCGCGCGCAAGGATCGGCGCGGCGTCGTCTGGTTTGCCCGACAGCACGAGCAGCGACGCGTCGAGTTGCGCGGCGCGTTCCGAACTCGGCGCATACTGCTGCCACAGCTGCGCGGCGGCGAGTGCGTCCGACGGGCTTTGTGCGGCCAGCGCGATTTCGGTGGCGCGTTGCGCCATGCGCGGATCATGCGTGTCGCGCGCGAGCGCGAGGTAGGTCTGGTAGGCCGGCGCCGGCTGATCGCGTTGCAAAGCGACCTCGGCGGCCAGCACCTGGAAGACGATCTGGCTCGTCAGCGCGACGTTCGGCAACGACTTCTGATCTTCCGCCGACGCCGGGCCGAGCGGGTCCGGCAAGGTAACGGACGTGTCATCCGAGTCCGGCGAAGGGTCCTGCGCGTGCGCCGGGACGGCAGCCAGCGCCCAGAGAGCGAGCGCAGCCGCGCCGAGCATCCGGCGAGCGGGGACGGGCGGCACGTGGGGTGCGCTAGCCGGGCGCTTCGAAAACAGCTTCACGAAGGACAAGTTCATGGAAATCCGTTCAATGTTTCGGACGATTGTAACGCGCTCGCTACAATACGCGCACAACCACTCACGCAAGTTGCAGACCAGTTAGACATGCCAGAGTTGCCAGAAGTTGAGGTTACCCGACGGGGAATCGAACCGTATGTGTCCGGGCGCAAGGTTGAACGCGTCGACGTGCGCACGCCCGCGCTGCGCTGGCCGATTCCGGCCGACCTTGCGAAAACCTTGCGTGGCCATGTGGTGCGCAAGGTCGAGCGGCGCGGCAAGTACCTGCTCTTCGAAATCGACGCCGGCTGGTTCATTGTGCACCTCGGCATGACTGGGACGCTGCGCGTGTTGCGCCACGTGCCGCATCCGCCCGCCGCGGCGAAACATGATCATGTCGACTGGATCTTCGACGAGTTTATTCTGCGCTATCGCGATCCCCGGCGCTTTGGTGCGGTGCTGTGGCATCCGCGTGAAGCCGGCGACGTGCTCGAGCACCCGTTGCTCGCGGGTCTTGGCGTCGAACCGTTTTCGCCGGCTTTCTCCGGCGCGCTGATGCACCGGCTGACGCGCGGGCGCAAGGTGTCTGTGAAACAGGCGCTGCTGGCGGGCGAGATCGTGGTCGGCGTGGGCAATATCTACGCATCGGAGAGCCTGTTTCGCGCGGGCATCCGGCCAACCACCGCGGCGGGCCGCGTTTCGCTCGTGCGCTACGACCTGCTGGCGGACGCGGTGCGCGTGACCCTCGCCGCCGCGATCGAGAAGGGCGGCAGTACGCTGCGCGATTTCGTCGGCAGCAACGGCGAAAGCGGTTACTTCCAGCTCGACTATTTCGTCTATGATCGCGCGGGCCTGCCATGCCGCGTGTGTGGAACGCCGATCAAACAGATCGTGCAGGGGCAGCGTTCCACATACTTCTGCCCGACTTGCCAGCGCTAATTTATCAATGCCTTCTCGCTTAACTTCGTCCACCGCACCTGCCGCGCCCGCTTTGCCGGCCTTGTCTGATTTTTCCACGCGGCTGATCGCCTGGCAGCGCCAGCATGGTCGTCACGATTTGCCGTGGCAGAACACGCGCGATCCATATCGCATCTGGCTGTCGGAAATCATGTTGCAGCAGACCCAGGTGTCGACGGTGATTCCGTACTACGCAAAGTTTCTCGGGCGTTTTCCGGATGTCGCCGCGCTCGCCGCCGCGCCACTCGATGATGTGATGGCGTTGTGGGCCGGCCTCGGCTACTACTCGCGCGCGCGCAATCTGCACCGCTGCGCGCAGGCTGTGGTGGAGCAGCACGGCGGCGCGTTCCCGGCCTCGGTCGAAGCGCTCGGGGAATTGCCGGGCATCGGCCGCTCGACGGCGGCGGCGATTGCATCGTTCGCCTTCGGCGCGCGCGCGACGATTCTCGACGGCAATGTCAAGCGCGTGCTGGCGCGCGCGTTCGGCGTCGAAGGTTTTCCGGGTGAAAAGAAAGTGGAGAACGCGATGTGGGGGCTGGCGGAGTCGCTGCTGCCGTCCAATGCATCGGACGACGATGTAAGTGCCTACACGCAGGGTCTGATGGATCTCGGTGCGACGCTCTGCATGCGCGGCAAGCCGGATTGCGTGCGCTGCCCGTTTGCCGCGGACTGCGTGGCGAACGTGACGGGGCGTCAGCGCGAACTGCCGGCTGCGCGGCCCAAAAAAGCGGTGCCGACACGGCGCACATGGATGCTGGTGCTACGCGACGGCAACGCCGTGATGCTGGAAAAGCGCCCGCCGTCGGGCATCTGGGGCGGCTTGTGGAGCTTGCCCGAAGCCGCCGACGAAGCCGCGCTCGCGGAGCGTTCGCGCGCCTTCGGTGGCGACGACGGGTTCTCGCCGCTCGCCCCGCTTACGCATGTTTTCACCCATTTCAAGCTGGATATCGAGCCGCGTCTTGCGGAACTCGACCGTGCCGTGGGCGCCCTGGCTGCGTTAGGCGACGCGGATACCGCGTGGGTCGCCCTGAGCGATCTCGATTCGTTCGGCGTGCCAGCGCCGGTGCGCAAACTGCTGGATGGACTGCAAGGTTCCCTGCTATAAGCGCACTGGCATTTAAAGCAACTGATGCTGCTGCATGTAGTGATGGACCACGTCGATTCGCGCGCCCGCGTCCTGCAATTCCATCAGTTTTTGCCTTGCGCGTAACGCGATCGGCAACACTTCCGCGAGACGGTTGGACACCCATGACGGATCTTCGAGTCTGAACGGTTCGGCGAACGGCAAACTGTCGGGGTCGCGCTCGCGAATCGTGGCGATGATCCGTTCGAGCACTTCGGCGCATGCGCCAAATTTGGCCAGATGCTGATTACCTTCGAGCGGCATGTCCTCGCCAAGGGGCTCCGCCATCCCGACCAGCAAGCCGCTGCTTTCCACACGATGCGACAGCAGGCGAAAACGCCGCGTGCCGCGTGCGCGAATCAGCAGCATGCCGAAGGCTTCGACATCGCACTCGTCGATTTCCGCGAGACAGCCAATTGCTTCGGGCACCGAAGGCTCTTCGGCGCGCGCAACTTCGGCCCCGCTTTTCAGCAGACATACGCCGAACGGCGTCTTTTCACGCAGACAGTCGCGCGCCATATCCAGGTAACGCGCTTCGAAGATTTTCAGAGGCAGCAGCCCGTCTGGAAACAGCACCGTATGCAGCGGAAACAACGGCACATCGGCAAGCACAGTAGAAGTAGAAGGCATGGCGCAACGCTTCGAGTTGAGGCCGCGCGGCGCGGCCGGTTAAGCCACTAACTTCGATGATTCGCCGACTTCGACCGGCGCATCGCGGTGCCGCACAATCACATTCGCCTGACTTGCGAGACGCGCGGCGAGCGTCTCTGCAATGAACACCGAGCGGTGCTGGCCGCCCGTGCAACCGATCGCGACAGTCAGATAACTACGGTTGTCGTCGCGGAAATGCGGCAGCCATTTGGCGAGAAACTTTTCGATGTCGTCGATCATTTCGTGCACGACCGGCAGTGCGTCGAGAAAATCCATCACCGGTTTATCGAGGCCTGTGAGCGGCCGCAATTCATGATCGTAGTACGGGTTCGGCAGCGTGCGTACGTCAAAAACGAAATCGGCGTCGAGCGGCACGCCGCGTTTGAAGCCGAACGACTCGAACATCAGCACGAGTCCCGTATGCTCCTGCTCGATGAAGCGTTTGACCCACGCGCGCAGGACATTCGCGCGCAGATTGCTGGTGTCGATCTGATGGCCGAATTCCGCCAGGCTCGCCACGAGTCCGCGTTCGCGCTCGATCGCTTCGGCCAGCGACGTCAACAGGCCGACGTCGGCGTCGTGCGCGGTCGAACCGGACAGCGGGTGACGGCGGCGCGTTTCAGAGAAGCGTTGAATCAACGACTGCGTGCTGGCATTGAGGAACAGCACGCGCACGTCATGGGCGCGCGACAGGTCGCGGATCATGGCGGGCATTTCGTCTAGCGAAGCGCCCGAACGTGCGTCGATCGCGACCGCGAGGCGTTCTTGCCCGTCGTCGGCGAGATAGTTGGCCAGTTGCGGCAAAAAACGCGGCGGCAGGTTGTCGACGCAGTAATAGCCTGCGTCTTCAAGCGCGTTCAGGGCAACTGATTTGCCGGAGCCGGAAATACCGGTGATCAGAATTATGCGCATGGGGTCGAGAGATCCGTACATTTCATCATAGCATCTGGTCCTCGTGCGCGCGCCCGCGGCCTGCCGTTGGCCGCAGGTGCGACACGGTGCGCGATCTCAGATCAATTTGCCGGGAAACTGGCTGTCGGGATCCTGCATCGCCAGACGCTGGCGATCCATGAAGTCGCGCAGCGTGTCGATGCCGCGCAGTTGCAGGATCGTGTTTCGCACCGCCGCTTCGACCAGCACCGCCAGGTTGCGGCCGGCCGCGACCTGAATCGTGACCTTGCTGATCGGCAGGCCGAGCACGTCGACGGTTTGACTCTCCAGCGGCAGGCGCTGGAATTCGCCGTCAGGACGGCGCACCAGTTGCACGATCAGCTTGAGCTTCATTTTGCGGCGTACCGCGGTTTCACCGAAGATCGTCTTGATGTCCAGCAGGCCGAGGCCGCGCACTTCGAGCAGATTTTGCAGCAGCGGCGGGCAGCGTCCTTCGACGAAGTCCGGGCCGAGGCGCACGAAATCCACGGCGTCGTCCGCCACGAGGCCGTGGCCGCGGCTGATCAACTCCAGCCCGAGTTCGCTCTTGCCGAGGCCCGAATCGCCGGTGAGCAACACGCCCATGCCGAGGATGTCGAGAAAAACGCCGTGCAACGTGGCGCGCGGCGCGAGGATGCGCGACATGTAGAGGCGCAGGCTGTCGATCACCGCGGCGGCCGACATCGGCGTGGTGAACAACGGAGTCGACGAGCGCGTGCAGCGTAATACCAGTTCCGGCGGTGCGGCTACGCCGCCTGCCACAACCAGAAACGGCGGCTCCAGTGCGATCAGCTCGGCCATGTGGCGCGAGCGGTCTTCGTCGGTTTGACGGGTGTAGTAATCAATTTCGGCGTCGCCGAGCACCTGAATCCGGTTCGGGTGGATCAGATTCAAGTGGCCGACAAGATCGGCGCTCGACGTGGCATTGGCGACCGATTCCGAAGAAAAGCCGCGTTCCCAGCCTTCATGCCCCGTCAGCCAGCTCAGTTTCAGCATGGCGGCGTTGTCGTCGAAAATACTCTGGGCGTTGATGCTGGACGTATCCATGAGTCAGTGACTCCAGTGTGGGCCGCTTTGCGAGGTCAAGGTACGGCCGCACTAACGCGGGCCGCATACCTTGCCAGGCCGTACCCGCACACAGGCGGGTAACCGGCGTGCGGATAACCGCCGATACATCAAGGTTGCCACTGAGTGAGCAGGCGATGCAATGATTCGCGGTCTTCTTCGGTGTGCAGGCGCTCGCGGGCTTCGCGATCGGATAGCAACTGGGCGATTTCCGAAAGAATCTCGAGGTGCTGCTGGGTGGCCTGTTCGGGCACGAGCAGGAAGATCAGCAGCGAAACCGGCTGACCGTCCGGCGATTCGAAGGGGATGGGTTCGGCGAGGCGGACAAAAGCGGCGAGCGGCTGCTTCAGGCCTTTGATCCGGCCATGCGGAATCGCGACGCCTTCACCGAGGCCAGTCGATCCGAGGCGCTCGCGCGCAAAGAGATTGTCAGTGACCGTGCTACGGGCGATGCCGTTCTGGTTCTCGAAGATCAGGCCCGCTTGCTCGAACACGCGTTTCTTGCTGGTGACCGATAGTCCGACGACGACGTTCTCGAGGGGAAGAAATTTGGCTAAACGATTCATGTTGACAGGCGAAAACGTGGCCTGGTTTCTCCTCGCAGGGGCGTTTGAGTGGCGTTCCATTCGTTTGATGCTCACGGCGACGTGCGTTGAAGTCCGAAAGCGCAGGACTCCGGCACACCGACTTCCGTTCGCTCGCTTGACCCCGATGGTAACCGGAACATTATAGAACAGGGTAGCCACGGATGGTGCGGCGCGCCATCAACGGCGTATGCGTTTGTTCGAAGGACACGTCTCATACCGCATCGCAGCGCGAGGAGGGCGTCCTGAAACGAAAAACCGCCCGGTTCCGGGCGGTTTAGCTGGGGCAAGGAAAATGAAGAAAGCCTTCCAATTTTCCTTATTGCGGTGGCACGTCCACCTGCGGCGCCAGTTGCTGGTACTTGATCGCCTCATGCGCATGGCCTTGCAGGCGATCCTTGTGACGTATCACTTGCCGGTCGAGCTTGTCGATCATCAGATCGATCGCAGCGTACAGGTCGCTGTCACAGCTCTCGACAAAGAGATCTTTGCCCTTTAGATGCAGGTTGATTTCAACCTTTTGACGCTTTTCCTTTTCCTTGTGGTTGTCGACCGAGAGGACCACACTGCCGTCGATTACCTGATCGAAATGTCTTAGCACCCTATCCAGTTTGGTGATCACGTATTCGCGCAACGCAGGCGTTACTTCGAGGTGGTGTCCACTGATCTGCAGATTCATAGTGCTTCTCCAAGCTAGAGGCCGCTTGATCCGCACGATGACGAAGGTCCGGTCGATCTATCGGCTTGCCTGAGTCGCCCCCCGGTGACTGACTTCTGGCAGGTCGCATCGGCCGGCCTGTCCGCCAACTGCGGAGCGGCCGGTAAATGCCCGCCACGGAAGGCGACGGGCTACAGAGACTTGCGCAGGTTGACTGCCGGAATCTTGAGTGCTTCGCGATACTTCGCCACGGTACGCCGTGCGACCACGAAGCCCTGTTCCGCCAGCAGTTCGGCTATGCGGCTGTCTGAAAGAGGAGATTTCGGGTTTTCCGCTCCTATCAGTTGCTTGATGAGCGCGCGGATCGCCGTTGAAGACGCCGCGCCGCCCGTGTCGGTCGAAACGTGTGATCCGAAGAAGTACTTAAATTCAAGCGTCCCGAATGGGGTCAGCATGTATTTACCGGTTGTCACACGCGAGACAGTTGACTCGTGTAGGCCCAGCGTATCAGCAATTTCCCGCAAAACCAAGGGGCGCATTGCAATTTCGCCGTGCACAAAAAAGCTCTTTTGACGCTCGACAATGGCTTGCGCGACCCGCAGGATCGTTTCGAAACGCTGCTGGATATTCTTGATCAGCCAGCGTGCTTCCTGCAGTTGCTGGCGCAACGATCCGCTGCCCGGATCGCCCCGGTTATTGCGCAGAATATTCGCGTACAGATGGTTGATGCGCAGCTTCGGCACCACCTCCGGATTCAGTTCGGCCTGCCAACCCTGTGCCGTTTTGCGCACCATGATGTCGGGCACGACGTAGTCCGCTTCGGCCTTGCCGTAAGCGGCGCCCGGAAACGGTTCGAGCGAGCGGATCAGCATATGCGCATCGCGCAGGTCGTCGTCGTTGGCCTTCAGATGCTTGCGCAGGCGTGTGAAATCGCGGGCCGCGAGCAGTTCCAGATGGTGCGCCACGATCTCGAGCGCGAGGGTGCGGGTGGACGACGTGTCGAGCCGCAGCAATTGCAGCTTGAGACATTCGGAGGCAGACCGCGCGCCCACGCCCGCCGGGTCGAAACTATGTAATAGCGCTAGCGCGGCGTTCAGTTCGTCGACGTCGACCTCGAGCTCTTCGGGTAGGTCCGCCAGCACTTCGTCAAGCGTGGCGGCGAGGTAGCCGTCGTCGTCGAGCGATTCGATCAGGAAGGTGATCAGCGCACGGTCGCGCTGGCCCGCCTGGGTGACGCGCAATTGCGCCATCAGGTGATCGCGCAGCGAGGTGCTCGATTCGTGGATTTGCAACGGCGGCAGATCGTCGTCGTCCGACGCGTTGCCGGAGCGGCCGTAGTCGCCGAGATCCCATTGCGATGCATCGCCGTTGCCGTCGGAAAGGCCGTTGTACTCGTCCACGCCCTGCGGCTCGCCGTTCTCGGCACGCTCGCTGCTGCTGGTGGAGGACGACGAGGAGTTGCCGCCCATCTGGTCGGGCGGAGCCGAGGAATTCGGCGCCTGGGCGATCAGCGAGCCGTCGGCCGCCACGCGCAGGGGACTCGCAATCCAGTCGTCCTCGTTTTCGAGGAGCGGATTCTGCGAGATCGCCATTGCGACTTCCTGCTGCAGTTCGAGCGTGGACAGCTGAAGCAGACGGATGGACTGCTGCAGTTGCGGAGTCAACGCAAGATGCTGCGATAGGCGGAGTTGGAGGCTGGCTTTCATGGCAAGTTGAGATTCATTGTAGAGAGTTTGCCACGACCGCGATACATTGCGACACCCGCAATAACGCGTGCGCCCGATTTCGACGCCGCTGGGCGCGCACGGGCCCAGGTCAAAAATGCTGATGTGCGGTTGCCGCAAAAGGGGGCCGGCGGATGCGCGCGCGCATCGCCGGTAATCCCTTGAGTGCTTACATGCGGAAGTGCTCGCCCAGATAGACGCGCCGCACGCTTTCGTTTTCGATGATTTCGCTCGGTGCACCGGCGGCCAGCACGCTGCCGTCGCTGATGATGTAGGCGTGATCGCAGATGCCGAGCGTCTCGCGCACGTTGTGGTCGGTGATCAGCACGCCGATATTGCGCTGCTTCAGAAATTTGACGATTTTCTGGATTTCCAGCACGGCGATCGGATCGACGCCCGCGAACGGTTCGTCGAGCAGAATGAAGCTCGGGTTGGTGGCCAGCGCGCGGGCGATTTCGACCCGGCGGCGCTCGCCACCCGACAGCGACAGCGCTGGATTCTCGCGCAGGTGAGCGATCTGCAGTTCGTCGAGCAGGGCTTCGGTGCGGCTGGTGATGGTGTCTTTGCTAAGCCGCTTGCCGTTGTCTTCGTGCTGCAACTCCAGCACCGCACGAATGTTTTCTTCGACCGTGAGCTTGCGGAACACGGAAGCTTCCTGCGGCAGATACGACAGGCCCAGCGAGGCCCGCTTGTGGATCGGCAGCAAGCTGATGGACTTGCCGTCCAGATCGATTTCACCTGCATCGAGCGGTACGAGGCCGACGATCATATAAAACGACGTGGTCTTGCCAGCACCGTTGGGGCCTAGCAGGCCGACCACTTCGCCGCTTTTGACCTCGAGCGACACGTCTTTGACGACCGTGCGCGAGCCGTAACGCTTTTTCAGGTTGCGCACCACCAGCGAACTGCTGGTGCCGGCCGGTTTGCGATTGGGGAGGGACGCGGAGTTACTCACCGGTTCGGCGCTCCCTGGATCGAGGTGGACGGCGTGAGCGTGGCCGACGCGCCGTTCAGCGGCGCCGCGCCGCCGTTGCGCGGCGCCAGCATACCCCGCACGCGGCCCCCGGGGTTGCCCGGGCTGGCCGCGTCCTTGCCGGATTTCGCCGTATAGAAGTCGTTCTGGCCGTCGTATGTGATCACGCTGCCGTGCACGTCGTCCAGCAAGGTGGAGAGCCCTTGCAAACGTCTCACGGTGGCGTTGGTGGTCAACGTGGTCAGATCCTGCTTGCCGTCGTAGTCGATGCGGACAGCCGTACCTTCGATATATTCGTCGAGACCTTCGCGCTTCTGGCGGAAATAGGACAGATCGCCTCCGTTCGAGGTGCCGGTGGCGTATTGATAGCCTTGCGGGTCCTGCGTGACCTCGACGCGATCGGCCTTGATCAAAATCGTACCTTTGGTGACGACGACGTGGCCGGTGAGAACAGTGGCCTGCTTCAGATCGTCGTAGGTCGTGTAATCCGCTACAAAATTCAACGGCTTGTCCTTATCGGCGCGGTCCGCGTGTGCAAGCGGCGCGAAGCCGGCGAGCGGCAACGCGATCATCAGCGCAGCGAGTCCGGCGCGGCACGCGGACAGGGTGCGCGAGCGGCCGGTATCAAAACGGGGGAACGATTCGTTCATGCAGTCACGCCTGGAATGGATTACCCGGGTTGCTTGGGCGAGCTGGCGGAGCCTTCGGACGCGGCGATCGCGCCTTTCACATTGCCGAACAGCTGCATAACCCGGGTGACGTTGTTGTAGTTCATGCCGCTGGCAGTCATCACGGACATGCCGCGCTGAAGTTTAACCGGCTTTTCAGTCTCGATCACATCGTCGTTGACCAGCACCCTAAAATGCTGCGAATCCGCTTGCATCTGCGGATCGCCGTTGCCGGCCGCCCGCACGATGCGCGCGTTGCCGTACAGGTCGACGATCGACGCGTCGCCGTTCACCTTGCCGGTATCGCCGGTCGCGGTGACGATCGGTTTGCCGGGCTGGAACGCGCGCATGGCCGGCTTCACCAGATCGCTCAGCTCGTCGTCTTCGTAGTGGATCAGGCTGGCGGCGGTCAGGCGGTATTGCGTGGAGCCCGACTGGTCGAGTTCGGACACCGAGAAGTTGTCCGCGAAATAGTCAGGCGTGTGCTCTTTGGGACGCACCACGCCTTCGTTCTGGCGCGGCAAGGTGGCTTGCAGCAGCCACCAGGTGACGCCGGCGAGCGCCGCCATCGCGACGAGCGGAATCAGCGAGGTCAGGCGAAACTGATTCATCCGACCAGGCCCCGCTGTTCGCCGCTGCAGGCTGCCGCGAGCAGTTCATCGTATTTGTGCTGCGCGCGCAGCAGCGTGTCGCAGACTTCGCGCGCGGCGCCGTGGCCACCGCGCGCCTCGCTGACCCAGTGGGCGCGCGCGATCACTTCAGGATGCGAATTCGCCGGCGCCGCCGCGAAGCCGACCTTCAGCATCACGCCGAGATCGACCCAGTCGTCGCCCATGTAGCCACATTCCTCGGCGGTCATGCCGGTTTGCTTCAGCAGGTCCGCAAACGCCTGGGGTTTGTCCTGCACGCCCTGATAGACATGCGTGATGTGCATTTCTTTGGCGCGCGCCGCGACGATGCCCGATTTGCGCCCCGTGATGATCGCGGTTTCGATGCCGGCCTGGCGCAGCAGCTTCATGCCGTGGCCGTCCATCGAATTGAACGCTTTCATGGTGTCGCCTTCCGCCGTGAACAGCAGCCCGCCGTCGGTCAGCACGCCGTCGACGTCGAAAATCATCAGCTTTACGCGGCTCGCGCGTTCGGTGGCGGTAAGGGACGCGGGGGCCATCAGATCACCTTCTTTGAAAACAGGTCGTGCATGTTGAGTGCGCCGATCAGCTTGCCTGCTTCGTCGACGACCAGCATCTGATTGATGCGGTGGCGCTCCATCAGTTCCACGGCTTCCACGGCAAGGTGGTCCGGACCGATGGTGCGCGGGCCGGCCGTCATGACTGAATCGATCGACAGGCTGCGGAAATCGCCGTCGCGTTCGAGCACACGGCGCAAGTCGCCGTCGGTGAAAATGCCGGCGACGCGATCTTCACGGTCGACGATCGCCGTCATGCCCATGCGCTTGGCGGTCAACTGGAACAGCGCGTCGCGCACGGTGGCCTCACGCGTCACCTTCGGCACCTGGTCGCCGGTGCGCATCACGTCGCGCACATAAGTGAGCAGGCGGCGGCCGAGCGCACCGCCCGGGTGCGAGCGGGCGAAGTCGTCCGGACCAAAGCCGCGGGCGTCCAGCACGGCGACCGCGAGCGCATCGCCGAGCGCGAGCGCGGCGGTGGTGCTGGCGGTTGGCGCAAGATTCATCGGGCAGGCTTCTTTCGACACGCCGGCGTTCAGATGCACGTCGGCCAATTGCGCAAGGCTCGACGAAGGCCGGCCGGTCATGGCAATCAATTTCGCGCCCATGCGCTTGATCAGCGGCAAAATGGACACTAGCTCTTCGGTTTCGCCGGAATTCGACAGCGCGACAAAGACGTCGTCGGCCGTGACCATGCCGAGGTCGCCGTGACTGGCTTCCGCGGGGTGGACGAAGAACGCTGGTGTGCCGGTGCTGGCGAGCGTGGCCGCCAGCTTGCGGGCCACGTGGCCTGATTTGCCGATGCCGGAAACGACCACGCGTCCACGGCAACCCAGGATGAAATCGACCGCCCCGACAAAGCCGCTGTCGAGTTGATCGCGAAGCGCGCGCACGGCGTCCGCTTCGATGTCGAGCACGTCACGAGCGAGCGCGAGTGCCCGGTCGCCATTGATTTTCGCTATCATTCGCGGAGTATAGCAAAGGCGCTTGTTCGCCGCGCCGGGCCTGCTGTGCCAAGCCGCTGCCTTCACCGGCCCCTCAACCTTGTCGCACGGCGCTTTGCGTGCGCGGTTCCGCTGACGAACGAGGACGCTTTAGATGCGCTTTTGCCGATGATTTCCCCACTCGAAATGACACTGTTCCTGCTGCTGGCGTCAGTAGCAGGCGTGGTGATTTTTCGCTTTCTGAATCTGCCGCCGATGCTCGGCTATCTGACGGTGGGGATCGTCGTCGGTCCGCACGCATTCGGCCTGATTCCTGATTCCGTGGGGGCGCAGAACCTTGCCGAATTCGGCGTGGTGTTCCTGATGTTCTCGATCGGGCTGGAGTTTTCGCTCTCCAAACTGCGCTCGATGCGGCGGCTCGTATTCGGCTTAGGCCTCTTGCAGGTGATCGGCACGATCGCCGTGGCGGTGTCGCTCGGTTTCTTGCTGGAGCGCTGGGTGCATATCACCTGGCAGGCCAGCGTTGCATTGGGCGGCGCGCTGGCCATGTCGTCGACCGCGATCGTCAGCAAGATGCTGGCCGAGCGGCTGGAGATCGAAACCGAGCACGGCCGCAATATCTTCGGCGTGCTGCTGTTTCAGGATCTGGCCGTGGTGCCGCTGTTAATCATCATCTCGGCGCTGGGCGGCAATTCGGAGGATCTCGTCAGCGCGCTCGGGGTGGCGGCGATCAAGATCGTGGTGGCATTGTCGCTGCTGCTGATTGTCGGCCAGCGTTTCATGACGCGCTGGTTCAATGTGGTGGCGCGGCGCCGTTCGCAAGAACTATTTATTCTCAATCTCCTTCTGGTGACGCTCGGCGCGGCGTTCATCACGGACAAGTTTGGTTTGTCGCTCGCGCTCGGCGCGTTCATCGCGGGTATGTTGATCGCGGAAACGCCGTACCGGCATCAGGTGGAAGAGGACATCAAGCCGTTTCGCGACGTGCTGCTCGGGCTCTTCTTCGTCACCACCGGCATGCTGCTGAACCCGCGGGTGATCTGGGAGCATCCGTTTATTGTGCTGGGTTTCCTGGTTGGCCCGATCCTGCTGAAGGCGGTGATGGTGACCGGGCTCTCGCGCCTGTTCGGCGCCTCGCCGGGCGTCGCGATGCGTACCGGTATCGGTCTTGCGCAAGCCGGCGAGTTCGGGTTCGTGCTGCTGAATCTGATTCTCGACAAGCACCTCGTCGACGCCACGCTGCTGCAGGCGATCCTCGCTGCGATGTTGCTGTCGATGCTAGCCGCGCCGTTCCTGATCCAGAACGCGGACCGTATCGTGCTACGCCTGTCGTCGACTGAATGGATGATGCAGTCGTTGCAGATGACGCGCATTGCCACGCAGAGCCTGAAGCAAAGCGGTCACGTGATTATTTGCGGTTACGGCCGGGCCGGCCAGAATCTGGCGCGCATGCTGGAGCACGAAGGCCTGTCGTACGTGGCGCTGGATCTGGACCCCGACCGTGTGGCCGCGGCCGCGGCCGCCGGTGAATCAGTCGTGTTCGGCGACGCGGGGCGGCGCGAATCGCTGCTCGCGGCCGGTATCCATCGCGCTGCGGCGATTGCAATCACTTACGCGAACACGCCCTCCGCGTTACGCGTGCTGCACAACATTCACGAGCTTGAGCCGACGCTGCCGGTGATCGTGCGTACCGTCGACGACGCCGATCTGGAAAAGCTGCTCGCCGCCGGCGCGACCGAAGTGATTCCGGAAATCGTCGAGGGCAGCCTGATGCTGGCGTCGCACACGCTGGTGGTGATGGGCGTGCCGATGCGGCGCGTGGTGCGGCGGGTCGAGGAAATGCGCGACGAGCGTTATGCGCTGTTGCGCGGCTATTTCCACGGTGCGGACGACGTCGAAGACGACGACGGTCACGAACAGGTGAGGCTACAATCGGTGCCGGTCGACGAAAACGCGGACGCGGTGGGCCGCACGCTGGCGGAGCTGGGATTGTTCGACGTGGGCGTCGAAGTGACGGCGATCCGCCGGCACGGCATTCGCGGCGTCGAACCGGACCCGTCCACCAAGCTGCGCGCGAGCGATATCGTGGTGCTGCGCGGTCTGCCCGAACAACTGGCCGAAGCGGAAGAGCGCCTCTCGAAGCATCGCCGCGCGGGCGCCGCCGCGGCCTGACGAGCCGCGGATGGCGGTCAGGGCGTGTGTCACCCGGCCGACCTCGTTTAGCCTTTCATCGGACCGCCGAGGTCCATCCGGAGACATCATGTCCAACGTGCTTGCGGGCGCGCCGCTCAATGCGCCCGAGTTCGTCAAAAGCAAGATTCGCACGGTGCCCGACTGGCCGCAGCCGGGCGTGCAGTTTCGCGACATCACGCCGCTGCTGCAATGTCCGAAGTCGCTGCGCACGCTGATCGACCTGTTCGTGCAGCGCTATATCGACGCGAAGCTCGATTACATCGCCGGTCTCGATGCGCGCGGTTTCATCATCGGGCCGATCCTCGCGTACGAACTGAACCTGGGCTTCATTCCAATCCGCAAGCAGGGCAAGCTGCCGTACAAGCGCGTGTCCGAATCGTACAAACTCGAATACGGCACCGCGACCGTCGAGATTCATGAAGACGCCTGTCAGCCCGGCGACCGCATCGTGCTCGTCGACGACCTGATCGCGACCGGCGGCACGATGATGGCCGGCAAGATACTGCTCGAGCGGCTCGGCGCGGTGGTGGTGGAGGGCGCTGCGATCGTCGATCTGCCGGAACTGGGCGGCTCGGCGTTGCTGCGCGAAGCGGGCTTGCCGCTTTATACCGTGACGCAATTCGAAGGTCATTGATCGTCCTGCGAACTTCGTCCCGCACGCCAACAAGGTAAGAACGATGCCCAACTTCCTGCTGTTTCTCGCCACCTCGATTGCCATCACGATGGCGCCCGGTCCCGACAATCTGCAAGTGCTTGCGCGCGGCATCTCGCAGGGCCGCGCGGCCGGTCTTGTCGCCGCGCTCGGCTTTGCCGCGGGCATCACGTTTCACACCACGCTGGCCGCGCTCGGCGTGGCCGCGTTGCTGCGTTCGTCGCCGCTTGCCTTTGAAGCGATCAAGCTGGCTGGCGCCGCCTATCTGGTCTGGATCGGCATCAAGGCGCTGCGCAGCCAGGGGCTGGCCACCGCGCACGAGCGCGCGCCGCAACCGTTGATGGCGGTGTTTCGTCAAAGCGTGCTCGGCAATCTGCTGAACCCGAAGGTGACGTTGTTCTTCGTCGTGTTCCTGCCGCAGTTCGTGCAGCCGCACGGCACGCAGAGCGTCACGCTGCAGATGCTCGAACTCGGCGTGCTGTTCATGCTGCAAACGGTGGTGGTGTTTTCGCTATTCGGTGTGTGCGCGGGGATGATCGGTGGCTGGCTCAAGCGCCGGCCGCGGGTGGGCGTATGGCTCGATCGCCTCGCGGGCGCCACGTTCATCGCGATCGGCATTCGCGTGGCATTGCGCGATTGACGGCTGAGGTTTGACGGCTGAGGTGTAACGGCCGCTACAGAAGAACAGTTGGGAGCTTTGAATGACTTTGCCTTGTATTACCGCTGCGCGCCGCTTCGAGATTCACGCGCATCGGCCGTTCTGGATCGACGGCCAGCAGGTCGGCTGGATTCGCTCGAACGACGTGCCCTTGCTCGCGCGCTGGCCGGATGTATTTGAAATCGGCAGCACCCGTGTGACGCTCGCGGCCGCGTTCAATACGGTCGATCTGCGTAGCGCGGCGCTCGGCTCCGTGATCGGCGCGCTCGCCGCCGAAGGCCGTATTCCAGGCTGGCGCAACGAGACGTACGCGATCCGCAATGCGTTCGATGCACCGCCGCTTGCCTATATCGAGCGCGCCGCGTCGCGCTTCTTCGGCACGCTGACCTACGCGGTGCATCTGAACGGCGTCGTAGAATACGTGGATGGCGCGCCGCAACTGTGGATCGCGCGCCGCAGCGACACCAAGGCGACCGACCCCGGCATGCTCGACAATGTCGTGGCCGGCGGGATCGGCTGGGGCTTCGGCATCGAGGCGACGATCATCAAGGAGTGCTGGGAAGAAGCCGGGATTCCGGAGGAGATTGCCGCGCGTGCCGTGGCGGGCCGCACGGCCCATGTGCTCCAATCGTTGCCGGAAGGCACGCAGGCCGAACAGATTTTTATCTATGACCTGGCGCTGCCGGCTGATTTCGCGCCGCGCAATCAGGATGGCGAAGTGGGAGAGCACCGGCTTGCGCGTATCGACGAAGTGGCGCGCTGGATCGAAGAAGGCGCGATGACGGTGGACGCGAGCCTCGCGACGCTCGATTGCCTGCTGCGCCGCCGCTGGATCGATGAAGACGCGTGCCCGGGCATCGGCACGTTGTTCGTGCCGCCCGCCCTGGACTGAACTGGACGCTGCATCACGCCGAATACACTACGCGAACAAACCACGCAATGAAGAAGGGAGTCACCCAGGTCATGCCGACCGATCACAGCTTTATCCTCAAACTGTCGTGCGCCGACCGGCCCGGCATCGTCCACGCGGTTTCGGGCTTTCTGTTCGAGCGTGGCAGCAATATTCTCGACTCCGCGCAGTTCGGCGACAGCCGCACCGGCGAGTTCTTCATGCGCGTGCATTTTCAGCAGGTGGGCGGCGATCCGGGTCTGGACGCGCTGCGCACGTCGTTTACGACGCTCGCCGAGCAGTTCGGCATGCGTTGGGAACTTCACGATGCGTCGGTGAAGCCGCGCGTGGTGATCATGGTGTCGAAGATCGGCCATTGCCTGAACGATCTGCTGTTCCGCTATCGCACTGGCCAACTGGGTATCGAGATTGCGGCGATCATCTCGAACCACAAGGAGTTCTATCAACTCGCCGCCAGCTACGACATTCCGTTCCATCACTTCCCGCTGATGGGCGCGACGCCCGACGCAAAGGCCGCGCAGGAAGCGCGCGTGCTCGAAGTGATCGACGAGCATCAGGCCGATCTGGTGGTGCTCGCGCGCTACATGCAGATTCTGTCGCCGAAGCTGTGCGAAGCATTGGCGGGCCGCGCGATCAACATTCACCACTCGTTCCTGCCGAGCTTCAAGGGCGCGAAGCCGTATTACCAGGCGTTCGATCGCGGCGTGAAGCTGATCGGCGCGACGGCCCACTACGTGACCACGGATCTCGACGAAGGTCCGATCATCGAGCAGGAAGTGGAGCGGGTCGACCACAGCATGACGCCGGAGCAATTGACGGCGATTGGCCGTGATGTCGAATGCGTGACGCTCGCGCGTGCGGTGAAGTGGCACGTCGAGCATCGTGTGGTGTTGAACGGCAGCAAGACGGTGGTGTTCCGCTAAAAGCCGGTGAGGCGCGTGCAGCGACGCCGGCAAGGCTTGAGCCGCGCCGCTCGCTGCAGTCGCGCGCCGGAGACGTCCGTCCGGCGCAACCTTCCCCTAAGACTGCGCCGCTGACTGGCCCGTGTCCCGCGCGAGATTCGCGTTACGGGCGGAACGGCGGCGCGCGTTCAGCTTCTTCAGCCAGATCAGCAGTCCCGTCGCGCTCAGCACGGCGACTGCAATACCCACCGCGCTAATCAGAATCCGTCCGCCCACACCGAGGATGCGGCCCGAGTGCAGCGGGAATTGAATCTGCAGGAAGACGTCGCCTGCCGTGCCCTTGCCGGGAATCTGCGCGCCGAGTTGCTTGCCGGTGGCCGCGTCCCAATACATCCACGGATTGCCCAGCCCGATGTCGCCGTGATCGTTGCCGGTGGCGTAGAAGCCGACGCCGTACGCGTGCAGAAGGCCTGCGTAGTAAATGCCACCCGGCGGTACCTTCAGGTTTTGCGCTTTGCCGGCTTCCTCGGCCAGTTGCACGATGCGCTCACGACTCAGCACCTGATCGCCTGGCTGCGGCGCGCGCAGGATTTCCGGGTTGTTGATCGGATCGGGCGTAAGCGTCGAAAACACCGACACGATCGGCCGCACGACTGGCGCGGAAAGGTTCATCGACACCGAGGTCAAGGCGGCGATCGCCAGCAAACCCCAGATCCACACGCCGCCCGAGCGGTGCAGATCGAAGGTGAGCGCATAGCCGCCGCGCTTCAGGCGAAAGGCAAACGACTTGCGCCACGCTTTGAAGCTCGGAAACGACAGCCAGAGCGCGATCACGCTATCGAACAGCCACACGATCCCGACAATGCCCATCAGCCACGTGCCGATATCGACGCCGCCGGTAAACGGCAACTGCAGCGTGTAGTGCAGCTTATAAATGAACGGAATCAGATTGAGCCGCGCAAGCGACACGGCGCCCCATTCGCGGCGTCCCTGGATATCGCCGGTGGCGGGATCGACGGCGATCTGGTTGAAGTCGAGCGGGTAGGGCTGCTGCGTGGCGGGGTTGATGCGCGGCAGCACCATCATCTGCAAGGTGTGGCCGGGTTCAGCCGCGAGCGACAGATAGGTCACCTCGAATCGCGGATCGGCGGCTTCCACGCGGCGCGCCAATTCCAGCCCCGAGAGCGCGGGGCCGTCGGTACGCGCCTTGAAGAAAGTCGGGTTCAGGGCCGCATCGAGTTCATGATCCCACGCGATGATCGCGCCGGTCAGGCCGGCGATAAACAGAAACAGCGCGGTGGCGACGCCGAACCAGCGATGCAGGCGGACAAACTGTTGCCTCATGCCTGAGCCAGCGGGACGGGAATGGAAGGATGGCGGTGATTCACGGTGGAGCAGTGTAAATGGGAATTGTTCGCATCTTAGATGAAGGGCGCAGTCTACCGCAAGTGGCGCGTCGGTGTGGCGACCGACGTCAAAGTGTGGCTACATTTCACCGGGTTGGAACAGAGCTGCCAAAAAAAACGGCACCGAAGTGCCGCCTTGATTCTGCGCTTGCGTTCCGCGTCTACACCAGCCGCAGATAAATCAGTTCCCGCTTGATATACGCATAGAAGATCGGCGCCGCGACTACGCCGGGGATGCCGAAAGCGGCTTCCATCACGAGCATTGCAATCAGCAGTTCCCAGGCGCGCGCCTCGATCTGGCCGCCGACAATGCGCGCATTCAGGAAGTACTCCAGCTTGTGAATCAGGATCAGGAAGACGAGCGACATGACCGCCGCCGGAAAGCTCACCGAGAGCGCCACCGCGACGATGATCGTGTTCGAGATCAGATTGCCGATCACCGGCAGCAGGCCGACGATAAAGGTCACCAGCACCAGCGTCTTGGACAGCGGCAGCGTGTCGTGAAAGATCGGCAGCACCACCAGCAGGAAGATGCCGGTGAAGAACGCATTGATCGCGGAGATCTTCACCTGCGCGAACACGATGCGGCGAAAGGCGTCCGCGAAACGTGTCACACGCGTGACGAAGGCCGTGGACAGCGGCAGCCGCTGCATATGTTTCTGCGCGCCCACCGCGATGATCGCGCCGATGATCATGCCGATCAGAATGTGGGTGAAGGCGCGCGCCGCGGTCTTGCCGCTTTGCTGCAGCATGTTGGCGTGCGTTTGCATGAGCTCGGTGGCCTTCGTCTTCATCTGCTCGGTGTCGACCGGCAGATAGTTGGCGACGAATTGCGGAATCCGGCCGCGCGCCTGGTCAATCAGCTGCATGGCCTGGTCGAGCAGCTTCTGCACGCTCGGCACGTCGTTCTCGAAATGCTCGATGATGCCGAGCGTCAGGCCTGTCAACGCTCCCACGATGACCACCGACAGGATCACCACGGCGAGCCAGCGCGCACGCTGGCTGGACATATGCCGCTCGATGCGCGGCGCGATCGTATGTACGAGTTGGAACACCAGCAGCCCGGCGAGTAACGCGCCGAGCAGATTCAGTTCGATGACCGCCCACATCCCGAACAGCATCAGCAGGTAACTGCCGATTTCGACCGCCGACAGCTTTGGCAGGCTCATGTCGCTAGTCAGCCTGACCGGGCGTGGGCGTAGGTCCTGCACTTGCCCGTCGTCGCGCGCCTGATTCCGCTTGGCCATGGCTTATCCCGTCTCCCACCCGTGTTGTGCAGCGTTACGTTCGACTGGCGGCGCGCTTGAGCAAAGGCGCCAGATACTTACCGGTAAAACTTGCCTTCGACTTTGCGACTTGCTCCGGCGTGCCTTGCGCAATGATCTGACCGCCGCCCGCGCCACCTTCGGGGCCAAGATCGATGACCCAGTCAGCCGTCTTTATTACATCGAGATTATGCTCGATGATCACGACGGTATTACCCTGGTCCCGTAACCGATGGATAACTTCCAGCAGCAGCGCGATGTCGTGAAAGTGCAGGCCGGTGGTCGGCTCGTCGAGAATATATAGAGTGCGACCGGTATCGCGCTTGCTCAGTTCCAAAGATAGTTTGACGCGCTGTGCTTCGCCGCCTGACAGCGTGGTGGCCGACTGGCCCAGCCGGATATAGCCCAAACCCACGTCCAGCAAGGTTTTCAGCTTGCGCGCGACAACCGGCACCGGCTTGAAGAACTCATAGGCGTTCTCGACGGTCATGTCGAGCACTTCGCTGACGTTCTTGCCTTTGTATTGCACGTCGAGCGTTTCGCGGTTGTAGCGCTTGCCGTGGCAGACGTCGCAAGGCACGTACACGTCCGGCAAAAAGTGCATTTCCACCTTCAGCACGCCATCGCCCTGGCAGGATTCGCAGCGGCCGCCCTTCACGTTGAACGAGAAGCGGCCCGCTTCGTAGCCGCGTTCCTTCGCTGCCGGGACGCCGGAGAACAGTTCGCGAATCGGCGTGAAAAGACCCGTGTAAGTGGCCGGATTCGAGCGTGGTGTGCGGCCGATCGGCGACTGGTCGACGTTGATGACCTTGTCGAAATGCTCGAGGCCTTCGATCGACTCGTACGGCGCCGGCTCGGTGGACGAACCATACAGATGATGCGCGACCGCGTGATACAGCGTGTCGTTGATCAGCGTCGACTTGCCCGAGCCCGAGACGCCGGTCACGCAGGTCAGCAAGCCGACCGGCAGATCGAGCGAGACGTGCTTCAGATTGTTGCCGTACGCCTCGACGATACGCAGACGCCGCTCGTCCGGCTCCTTGCGTTCATCCGGGAATTCGATGTTGCGGGCGCCGGACATGTACTGCCCGGTCATCGAGGCCGCATTCGCCTGCACCTGCTTGGGTGTGCCCTCGGCGATCACCATGCCGCCGTGTTCGCCCGCGCCCGGTCCCATGTCGACCACGTAATCGGCCATGCGGATCATGTCTTCGTCGTGCTCGACGACGATCACCGAGTTGCCCAGGTCGCGCAAATGTTTGAGCGTGGCGATCAGCCGGTCGTTGTCGCGTTGATGCAGGCCGATGGACGGCTCGTCCAGCACGTACATCACGCCGGTCAGGCCCGAGCCGATCTGCGAGGCGAGGCGAATGCGCTGCGCTTCGCCGCCCGAGAGGGTTTCCGCACTGCGTTCAAGCGACAGGTAGTCGAGCCCGACGTTATTCAGGAACATGAGCCGCGCGACGATTTCCTTCACGACCTTGTCGGCGATTTCGCGTTTGGAGCCTTCGAGCCGCAGCGTCTGGAAGTAGCCGAGCGCATCGCGCAACGGCCAGCCGCTGATTTCGAAGATGCCGCGCGCGTCGCCGTCCGCGCCGATCCGCACGAAGCGCGCTTCGCGGCGCAGCCGTGTGCCTGCGCAATGCGGACACGGCTGGTTGTTCTGATACTTGGCGAGCTCTTCGCGCACCGCGACCGAATCGGTCTCGCGGTAACGCCGCTCCAGATTCGGGATGATGCCTTCGAACACATGCTCGCGCACGGAAGTGCGGCCGCGTTCGTTGATATATGAAAACGGAATTTCCTGCTTGCCCGAGCCGAACAGCAGGATCTTGCGAACTTTTTCCGCCAGATCTTCGACGGCGGTATCGATGTCGAACTCGTAGAAAGCCGCAAGGCTTTGCAGCATCTGGAAGTAAAACTGGTTGCGCCGGTCCCAGCCCTTCACCGCGCCTGCCGCCAGCGACAACGACGGATGCGCGACCACCCGCTTCGGATCGAAGAAGGTGATTTGCCCGAGGCCGTCGCATTCCGGGCACGCGCCCATCGGATTGTTGAACGAGAAGAGGCGCGGCTCCAGTTCCTGCAACGAATACGAGCAGATCGGACAGGCGAACTTCGAGCTGAACAGATGCTCCTTGTCCGTATCCATTTCGAGCGCGATCGCGCGGCCGTCCGCGAGACGGAGTGCCGTTTCGAACGATTCGGCGAGCCGCTGCTTCATGTCGCCGCGCACCTTAAGACGATCGACGACCACGTCGATCGTGTGCTTGTCGTTCTTCTTCAGCTTCGGCAGCGAGTCGACTTCATAGATCTTCGCGACGCCCTCATTGGCCGTGCCGCCGCCCGAGCGCACCCGGAAGCGGATAAAGCCCTGTGCCTGCATTTCCTCGAACAGCTCGACGTGCTCGCCTTTGCGATTCGCCACCACGGGCGCGAGGATCATCAGCTTGGTCTCTTCCGGCAGCGCGAGCGCCGCGTCGACCATCTGCGAAACGCTTTGCGCTTCCAGCGGTATTTCGTGATCCGGACAGTAAGGCGTACCGACTCGCGCGAACAGCAGACGCAGATAGTCGTGGATTTCGGTAACGGTGCCGACCGTGGAGCGCGGATTGTGCGAGGTCGCTTTCTGTTCGATCGAGATCGCCGGCGACAGGCCTTCAATCAGATCGACGTCCGGTTTCTCCATCAGTTGCAGGAATTGGCGCGCGTAGGCGGAAAGACTTTCGACATAGCGCCGCTGTCCTTCCGCGTAGAGCGTGTCGAACGCGAGCGACGATTTGCCTGAGCCGGATAGGCCCGTAATCACGACGAGCTTGTGACGAGGGAGATCGAGATTGACGTTCTTCAGGTTGTGGGTGCGAGCCCCACGAATGCGGATTTGTTCCACGGATTTATTCCATGAACTGGCGGAAAGAGGAGGAGGCTAAACCTGCTACTATAACGACTTTTCAAGACCGCCGTTACGGCTTCCTGGCAGCCTGAACGGGCACCAGGGCCGGCTGTAAGACAGCGGTCTAGCGCTGCGGGGAAGGGGTTTAACTGGGGCCATTTTCCGCGAGTACAAGGCGCCGCGGGCACCAGCGAGACTGCAACAAGGCCGCCGGCGCGGGTGCGGTGCCGCCTGATTGCCGCCGCCCAGCCGTTACGTGGTAAGCCGCCCGGCTGTGGCTGCCCAGCTCATTCAAAGAACGCTCCCGATGTCCAATCCGTCCGCTACATCCTCACGCATGACTGCGCCTGAACTGCGCGCGACCGTGTCGCTTGCCGCCATTTTCGCGCTGCGCATGCTCGGCCTCTTCATGATCATGCCGGTGTTCTCGATCTACGCGAAGACCATCCCCGGCGGCGACAACGTACTGCTGGTGGGCATCGCGCTGGGCGCGTACGGCGTGACGCAGTCGATGCTGTACATTTTCTACGGCTGGATTTCCGACAAGGTGGGGCGCAAGCCGGTCATTGCGACCGGTCTGCTGATCTTCGCGCTCGGCAGCTTTGTTGCAGCGGGCGCGCACGACATGACGTGGATCATCGTCGGCCGGGTGATTCAGGGGATGGGCGCGGTGTCCTCCGCAGTGATCGCATTTATCGCCGACCTCACCTCCGAGGAACATCGCACCAAGGCGATGGCGATGGTGGGCGCCAGTATTGGCGTGTCCTTCGCGGTGGCGATCGTCGGCGCGCCGATCGTGTTTCAGTGGGTCGGCATGAGCGGCCTGTTTACGCTGGTGGGCATCTTCTCGATTCTGGCGATCGGCCTGGTGTTGTGGGTCGTGCCGGATGCGCCGAGGCCCGTGCATGTTCGCGCGCCGTTTGCCGAAGTGCTGCATAACGTCGAACTGCTGCGCCTGAACTTCGGCGTGCTCGTGCTGCATGCCACACAAACCGCGCTGTTCCTCGTCGTGCCGCGCATTCTCGAAGCCGGCGGCTTGCCGGTCGCCTCGCACTGGAAAGTGTATTTGCCGGTGATGGGGCTCTCGTTCGTGATGATGGTCCCGGCGATCATTGCCGCCGAAAAGCGCGGGAAAATGAAAATCGTGCTGCTGTCGGCGATCGGTCTTATCCTGATCGGACAGTTGTTGTTGGGCGTCGCACCGCATACGATTCTGAGTGTGGCGGCGATCCTTTTTGTCTACTTTCTGGGCTTCAATATTCTGGAAGCGTCGCAGCCTTCGCTGGTGTCGAAACTGGCGCCTGGCACCCGAAAGGGCGCGGCGGCCGGGGTCTACAACACCACGCAGTCGATCGGTCTTGCGCTGGGCGGCATGATCGGCGGCTGGCTGCTGAAAGTGGACGGTCAGAGCGCGGTATTTTTCACTTGCTCTGGGTTGGTCTTTTGCTGGCTTATAATCGCCGCAAACATGAAACAGCCGCCCCGCAAGGCGTAACTGGAATCATCACAGAACTCACCAGGCGGCGGGCTGAGGCGCAGTTCTGGTCTCCGGCCTGCCGGCCATGAGACGCGAACCGTGTACTGCCGCGCCGCCCGCAACGGAATCAACAGGAGAAACTCATGGCATCCGTGAACAAGGTCATTCTCGTCGGCAACCTCGGAGCCGATCCGGAAGTCCGTTATCTGCCGAGCGGCGACGCAGTGGCGAACATTCGCCTTGCGACGACGGACCGGTACAAGGACAAGGCATCCGGCGAATTCAAGGAAGCCACTGAATGGCACCGCGTGACGTTCTTCGGCCGCCTGGCTGAGATCGTGTCGGAATACCTGAAGAAGGGCTCGTCGGTGTATCTGGAAGGGCGCATCCGCACCCGTAAGTACCAGGCGCAGGACGGCACCGACCGTTACTCGACGGAAATCGTCGCCGAGCAGATGCAAATGCTGGGTGGCCGCGGCGGCTCGATGGGCGGCGGTGGTGGCGACGAAGGCGGTTATAGCCGCGGTGAGTCGTCGGAGCGTAGCGGCGGCGGCGGCGGCGGTCGTGCGGCTTCCGGCGGCGGCGCAGCGCGTGGTGGCAGCGGCGGTGGCGGCGGTTCGAGCCGCCCGAGCGCACCGGCTGGCGGCGGGTTTGACGAGATGGACGACGATATTCCGTTCTGATCGCCCGCACATGCATTGATCGAAATAAAAAGCCCCGCAAGCGGGGCTTTTTATTTGCACATCATTTCGCGAGGCACCGACTCGTTAGCGCCTCAGGTGTCCCAACGTGTCTCTCAGAGGGGCACTGGAGACCACGATAGGCCCGGTAAACGGCGTATCGAGATCGACAATGACGTAGATAGCAGACGCAATGGAAATAGCCCCGAGCGTGATGGTGACCAGCGCCAACGCGTTCCGAGGTGCGATCAAGCCGAAACTCAGAAAAATCACGCACAGCCAGAAATTTAGCGTCACCAGGAAAGGCTGCGAAATAGAGCTATGCGCTTCCTCGATGAGCTTCCAGCGCGCATCCACCACCCGCCGATACTGCATCAATGCATCGTCGAGCAAACGCTGCTGCAACGGGTCATGCGTCTGCAACTGTCGCAGTTCCTTGCCAGCCGCCGTCAGCAGGTCGCCGAGCTGCAGACTCTCCAGCGTTTGCGAACTATCCGGCGAGCGGATGTCCTTTGGATAGTCGCCGGCAGGTGCCGGCTGGTCCGGCCAGGTCGACGCAATCGCCGCTGCGGTATAACTGCGCAGCAGCCGGCGAGGCTCATCTGTAGCACTGCCATATTCCCGTAACGTTGAGTCGAGTTCGATCAGGTCCGCAGCATAGGTACGCATATCGATCGAGGCGGTATCGAAGCTGGTTTTCGCGGACGCGGTCATCAACCCCAGTACCAACGCTGCAAACGTCACCAGCATGCCGATCACCAGTTGGATGAGCTGCACGGTTTCGTGTGCCTTATGCTCTTCGGGCACCAGCGGCCGCACCCAGACGCCGGCACCGGTCGCAACGAGCAGTAAAACAAAAACCAGTACGGCCGAACCGACTTCCGACATAGCAATGCTCCGCGAACTTTCGCTTCGTCACTTTCCATTAACTGCCGGTTGCCGAAAACCCGGGTAGTCCCGCAATTGCCCACGTGTGAGCAGACGCCGTTTTCCGCACGTATGTTGCTATAGCGCAAACGTATGCGCCATCGGCCATAAAGTTTTCGGTAATCCCGCCGTAGACCCTCTATGTGGCATTCGCTTAAGTTTTAGACAATGGTTGCGAACCTGGCCGAATGGGCTTGGGCGCAGCACGCGTGGCCGAGGCTACTTCTGAACGTCGGTCAGGCAGCCCAATGGAGACAAGCCCGGTGTTGAAAAATCTGTCGATTCGTACCTGCCTCACCCTGATGATCGTATTCTTTGGCGTCGTACTGCTGTTCGGTGCCGCTGCGGGTCTGCTGTCGTTGCGCTCGAGCAACGCATCGCTACAGCAGATGTACACCGTGGACACACCCGCAGTCGCTGATCTGGAGGGCAGTGCTGGACAGCTGCTGCGTTTGCGCCTCGCGCTGGCCACCTATGCGTCGTTGGTCGATCTAGGCGATCAGGACGGCGCGAATGCGGTGCTCAAGCGTTTCGATCAGTACCAGAAAGCATCTAACGAACGACTTGCCCACTATGTGAGCCGCGCGAGCGCGGAAGCCGATGAGCAGCGTTTGATCAAGGATATGCAGGACAAGCGGGACACCTTCCTCCACGAGGGCGTCGAGCCGGCGCTGGCCGCGCTCAAATCCGGCGACAAGACCGCCTTCCAGCAGTTGCAGGCGCACAAACTGCCGTCGCTCTATAGCGCGTATGAAAAGTCGATGCTGGCGCTCGAACAGTTGCAACTCGACCACGGCGCGCAACGCTATCAGGATGCACAGGACCTGTTCTTTGCGATCTGCATCGCGGTAGCGGTCGGCATAGGCGTTTCGCTACTCGGTTCATGGATTGGCCGTGCGGTGCTGGTGCGCGCGATCGTGAGTCCCGTCGACGCGACTATTGCGCAGTTTCAGCGGATTGCCAACGGCGACCTGACCAGCAATATCGCGGTGGCCAGCGACAACGAAATGGGCCGCCTGGCTGCGGCGTTGCGCAAGATGCAGGACTCGTTGATCGCTACGGTGAATTCGGTGCGGCAAGGGACGGAATCCATCGATACGGGCGTGAGTGAAATCGCGGCGGGCAACACCGATTTGTCGCAACGTACGGAGGAGCAGGCAGCCTCGCTGGAGGAAACTGCCGCCAGCATCGAGCAACTGACCTCCACGGTCAAGCAGACGGCGGACAACGCGAAGCAGGCGAGTTCGCTCGCGCAAGGCGCGTCGAGTCTTGCTGCGCAAGGGGGCGATCTGACTGAGCAGGTGGTGGGCACGATGCACGGTATCGTCGACGACTCGCGGCGGATTGCTGACATTGTCGGCGTGATTGAGGGGATTGCCTTCCAGACCAACATCCTTGCGTTGAACGCAGCGGTTGAGGCGGCGCGCGCGGGCGAGCAGGGGCGTGGGTTCGCGGTGGTGGCGAGTGAAGTGCGGTCGTTGGCACAACGAAGTGCGACGGCGGCCAAGGAGATCAAAGGTCTGATTGACGCATCGACGGCACGGGTGGAGGCAGGTTCACAACTGGTCGAGCGTTCGGGCTCGACGATGAACGAGATTGTTGACGCGATTGCTCGCGTGAGTTCGATCATGGGCGAGATTGCGGCTGCCGCGATTGAGCAGAGTACCGGGATCGATCAGGTGAATCTCGCTGTCGCTCAGATGGATGAGGTTACGCAGCAGAATGCCGCACTGGTGGAGCAGGCCGCTGCGGCGGCTGGTTCGCTTGAGGAGCAGGCGAGGAGGTTGACGTCGGCGGTGGCTGTCTTTCAGACGGGAAATGGGGTTGTTGCTGTCGCCGGACGGAGGGTTCCTGCGGAGAGCTTTGTTGCCGGGTGATGATTTTTTTGCCTTTGGCGGCGGCATTTCGTTGTGCCTGCGGCGTTGGCCTTTCCTTGTTTGCTTATTGGTTTATTAGTGTTCCCCCTGTGCGGGGGGAACCTACTTTTCTTTGCACACCAAGTGGACTTCCTTCGGGGCGCCGCCGCAAAGAAAAGTAGGCAAAAGAAAGCGGCTTCAAACCGCTAATTTTTAAGCGGGTCCCTTGGCCTGGAGGGGATCGTGGCTCCGTAGAGATTGAGCCCGCGCACCTTCTGGCGTGGGTGACCAGGCGGTCATACCTCCGGTGGCGCTGAGCGCGCCGGGGCGGTACTTCATCAAACCATGCGCCGGCCTTACGCGTGCGATTTGCCCGCCGCGGCGCCTCGCCGAGGCGAAGCCGATGGCCCGCGCTAAGCTCAAACGAAGCCGATGGTTTCCGTGGTGTACCCGTCCGCGACGCACGCAGTGCCGAGTGGGAGCGGATGACGGCTGTGTCACTGGCGGTTATGGACCGAGGTGTGATCCGTTAATCGCACCACAGTCCCCTCCAAGCCAGGGGGGCCACTTAAGAGTTGGCGGTTTGAGCCGCTTTCTTTTGCCTACTTTTCTTTGCGGCAGGCAAAGAAAAGTAGGTGCCTGCCCCGCACAGGGGCGACGCTAATAAACCAATAAGAATGCAAGGAAAGGCCCAGGAAGCCAGAACAAGGAAACCCCACCGCCATAGGCACAAAGAACAACAACCCGCCGGCCGCCAAAGGCCAAAAAAGCATCTCATTGCATGGCAGCATAATACTTAGCCACACTATCAATCTCAGCCGCTGTCATCTGCCTGGCGACATTCCTCATCTGCTCATTAATATCGTTACGCCGCGAACCGGAAGCAAACGCCCGCATCTGTGCAGCAAGATAAACAGAAGACTGCCCACCAAGCCACGGCGCAGCTCCTTTACGATCAAGCTGCCCATGACAGGCAGCACAAGGTGCAATATTGCGCTGCGGATCGCCCTGCATGGCAAGCTTCACCGCATTAGCGTCGGGCCCCACGCCAGCGGGCAAGACTTCGGCCGCGGGAGCCCTCGGCAAGGAAGCATAATAAGCCGCCAGATCATGCAGATCCTGATCGCTGCGAGCCGCAATAATCGGCTGCATCACCGCGTTCTGCCGCACGCCATTCTGATAGTCGCGCAACTCTTTGTAGACTACGTCAGCAAACTGCCCGGCCAATGCAGGCGCGGTCACCTGCACCGTGCCCAGCACGCCATGACACATCGAACAATTCTGCGTGGCAATCGTCGCGCCGCGGCCAATCGAATTTGCATCGGCACGCACCTGGCGTAAAGGCGGCAGCACCACCACGTCGCTCGGCGCCGGGCCGGCAATGTTGGCGCCACCGTACCAACTCGACGGCACGCCCGCGGCGCTGCAAATCGTCGCCCACAAGCCTCGCTCGCCGAACGCAGTATTGGCTGAAGGCAACCAGATGAAACCAATCAGAATCCCCACGATCGCTATCGCAATCGTGCCGCCGACGCTTACCGTAAACCACGGGTTGCGCAAGCTGAAGACGCGTTCCTCATTCATCGCTGCGCTCCAACGACAACCGCCGGTACAGACGTCTGCGGCAGTTTGAGCAACTGAACGATCGGCACACTGTAGTTGACAACCGTCAGTCCGATCATCAACGCCACCCACAAGCCGAAGCTATTGAGCGCCGCGGGCACACGATCCACCGGATGCACCGCGCTCGCGAAGCGGAAGCTCTGTTGCTGCACCTGCGGTCCAAATTGCGACTTCACCAGGATGTAAATGAACAGCACGCCGGACGCCACCAGAATCAGTCCGCCCACCGCTGACATCCCAACCCAGAACGCCTGCGATTCCAACCCCAGCGCGTGGTAGTCGTAATACGCCATGCGGCGCGGCGCACCGAGCAAGCCGACGTAATGCCATGGCAGCGTCACCACCATCATGCCGATGAACCACAGCCACAGCTGCGTGCGCACCAGCCGCACCGACGCGATCGCGCGACCGGTCAGTTGCGGCCACAGTTCGTACGCGATCGCAAAGTACATGATGACGATCGCACCGCCGAAAATCAGATGGAAGTGCCCGGTCACCCACTGAGTGTTGTGCACCGTCGAGTTCAACTGGTAACTCATGTTGATCAGACCGCCCGCACCGCCGAGACCCAGCATCACGAACGAAAACGCGATCACCAGCATCATCGGGTTCTGCCACGGCAAGGCCGTGAGCCACCCGAACGCGCCTTTGCCACCGCGCAGCCGTCCGGCGATCTCCACCGACGCGCAAATCGTGAACACCGTCAACAGCGTTGGCACCGACACCATGCCGGTGAACACCGCGTGCAGGAACTTGAAGCCGGAGCCGACCTGCGGATCGGCGAACAGATGGTGAATGCCGATCGGCATCGCGAACACGAGGAACAGGATGAACGACACCCGCGCCATCGAATCGCTATAGAGCCGTCCGCCGATCGCACGCGGCACCAGCGTGTAGTACGCGATGTAGGCGGGCACCAGCCAGAAGTAGACGATCGCGTGAAGCGTCCATGAGAACAGCACGCGTGACAGGCCGGCATCGATGGTATTGGTGAGGCCGAACGCGACCGGCAGAATCTGGAACAGGATTTCGAGCGCCGCGCCCACGGCGGTCCATGCCCACAGATACGCGCCCGCCACGTTGGCGAACATGGCGAGCGGCACGGGTTTGCCGGGATTGGCGCGCTTCCAGATGCGCAGATTCACATGCATCAGCGCGACCCAGATCCACGAGCCGACCACCACGAGCACGACGCCGAGATAATAGAACGGACTGCCGATCATCGGCGGATAGAAGGTGTAGAGCACAGACGCTTTGCCGAGCGCAACCGGCACCATCGCCATCACTGCACCGATCGCCAGCATGATGAAGGCGGCCCAGGCCCATTTGAGGCCGACAAGCCTTTGTGCGAGCGCGAGTTCGACGATTGCGTAGCCGAAGCCCATCGACACCAAAGTAGGCATCACATACGCCATGACCGACCCGTGAGCAGTCACCGATCGATAGTAAAGCTCAGGATCGCCGACCCATGGCAGCAGCGGGCTGCGCACCAGCATCTGCCAGGCACCAAGAAACAGCGCGATCAGAAACGCAATGAATGCTAGCCAGAAATGCGCAAGAACGAGTCGCTTAGCGTGAAACACAGCTGAGCCTCCGTGATTGTCGGGCTTGCTCGAAGAAGGTGGCTTTGTCGATGACTTTCACGTGCGCCCACATGGTCTGGTGGCCGAAGCCGCAGAACTCGTGACACGGCATGGTGTGATCGCCGGCTTTATCGAAGCGCGTATTCAGCGTGGCGACGTAGCCGGGCACGACCATCGTGTTGATATTGGTGTCGGTGACGAGCAGGCCGTGCACGACGTCGGCGCTGGTGGTGCGGATCGTGACCGGCGTGTCGGCGGGCACCAGCAGACATTGCGGCGTGAACGAATACTGCTGCGCAATGAAGCGCACGATCACCGAGCCATCCGCTTCGACAGCGGTGCCGAGATTGTCCTCGACGAATTCGCCTGATAATTGCAGCCGCGACGGGTCGATCGTCTCGACGCGCGAGGGCGGCATCATTGCCCAATGCAGCCCCGAGAACACGACGACGGCCAGCATCAGCACGATCAGCGCGGCGGCGAAAATTGCCCAGCGGCGCTCGGCGCGTAAGGCGACCTCGTGGCCGCTGCCAGGTTGGTGATTGGAATCAGTCGACATGATCAGTGAATGACGCCGCGCGGAAGAAACACAAGAAAGTAGAAGCCGAACCAGAGCGCCATAACGATCAGCGTGGCGACGCCGGCCACGGCGATCGCGCCATGCGGGCCGGCGGCAACGACGCGTTCCACTTCGTCATCCGTAGGCGGGGCCGCGTTGCGGTTATCGTTCGCTTCCATTTAAAGATTCTCCAGTGCGGCGGTTCAGCTTCAGCTTCGGCTTCGGCGCGGCGCATGCGCGACGAACTGCGCGGCGTCAGTCAGACCACCCGTCACCCGCCAGCGCGCCTCGCACAACGCGAGACGAAACACCGTGGCAAGCAGCGCCGCAAACGAGGTTCAGTGCAAAGGCGCCTTGCGCAACTCGTTGACTTCGCGGGACGTCACAGGTTTGCCGTGATTGCCCCAGGCGGTACGAATATAGGTGACGACGGCAGCGGCATCGGTATCGTTCAGTTCCTGACCGAACGGCGGCATGCCGTACGGTTCCGGATTGCGCATGGTGCCTGGAGGGAAACCGCCGTTCAGCACGATGCGGATCGGGTTCACCGCGGAGTCCATTTCGATTGACTGGTTGCCGGCCAGCGGCGGGTAGTGTTGCAACTGGCCTTCGCCCTTCGCGCCATGACATAGCGCGCACTTATCGGCGTAGATCTTTTCGCCGAGCGCGAACACGTTGGTGTTGGTTGGCGCGGACGGGCCCGATTTGCGGCCGCGGTCGTTGTCCGGCAGCGTCTTCAGATAGACGGCCATCGCCTTGACGTCGTCGTCGGTCATGTACTGCAGACTGTGGTAGGTGACTTCGGCCATCGGCCCGTACACCGCGCCGCGATCGGAAATGCCCGCTTGCAGCAGATCGACGATGTCCTTGATGCTCCAGTCGCCGAGACCGCCGTCCTTGTCGGAAGTCAGCGAGGGCGCGTACCAGTTTTGCACCGGAATCAGGCCACCGGCGAACTGTTCACTCTGCGACGAACCGCCGAGCATGTTGATCTTGGTATGGCACATCGTGCAGTGTCCAAGACCTTCAACCAGATAGGCGCCGCGATTCCACTCGACGGATTTGGTCGGATCGGGCTGGAACTCGCCTTCGCGGAAATACAGCGTGCGCCAGCCGTACAGCA
This sequence comes from Paraburkholderia fungorum, assembly GCF_046027215.1. Classification (GTDB taxonomy): domain Bacteria; phylum Pseudomonadota; class Gammaproteobacteria; order Burkholderiales; family Burkholderiaceae; genus Paraburkholderia; species Paraburkholderia fungorum_D. The sequence goes on from NZ_JAQQEN010000001.1 coordinate 402,660, forward strand.
GGTTGCGCTGGTTGAACGGAAAACGCAGTTCATGCTTTTTGTTCGGGACACGCACCGGCGCCACGGTCTTCAGATAGGCGAAGATCGCGTTCGAGTCTTCGCGCGTCACCTTGGTGTATTGCGCGATCGGCATCGCGGGGTAGATCAACGTGCCGTCCGGCTTGCGGCCGGTACGCATCATCTTGAAGAACGCTTCCTCGCTCCATGTGCCAATACCGTATTGCGCGTCCGGGCTGATGTTCGGCGAATAGAGCGTGCCGAACGGCGTTTCCATGCCGAGACCGCCACCGAACAGTTTGCCGCGCGGCGCCGTGTGGCAGGCGACGCAATCGCCGGCGCGCGCCAGATACTCGCCGCGTTTGACGATGTCGGGGCGGCTGTCGGCTTTATTCTCGCCAGCAGCCGACGCAGCCGGTACGGCTTCGGCCGCACGCACTTCATCAACCAGAGGCGCGTGAGCTGAGACCGACAGCGCGGCATAGAGTCCGGCAACGAGCACGCCGGATGCGAGCGATGCAGCTAAGCGGCGGCTTTTCATCATGGCGCGCAAAGCAGGGCATATAGAGCGGAGGATCGGCTTCATTGCGGTTGGCTCCCGCATGCGAGAGGCAGCCGTTCAGCGGAGGCCGGTGCGGGGCGTGGATCGGCCGGACGCGGCTGGCGCGCGAGCCAGCTCGATACCGCGGTGATGTCTTTGTCCGTGAGCTTGACGGCGATCGAGTGCATGCAGTCCGGCGCGAGCGCATGGCGTGTGCCTGAGCGCCACGTGCCCATCTGCCCGGCGATATAGCTCGCATGCAGGCCGAGCAGGCCGGGAATGCCAGGCTGCGTGCCGGTCATGCGCGCTCCGTGGCACGCGATGCACGCCGGTATCTTGCGCGCGGGGTCGCCTTGCGTCACAAGACGCTGGCCGGCAGCGAGTACCGCGGGTGCGACGGCGGTGTGATCGGCATTCGGGTACGGCGGTTGCAGGTCGGCGAAGTATTGGCTGATCTTGCGCAGATAGTCGTCGGGCAAAAAGGCCAGCAGGTAACCCATGGGCGGATACGTACGGCCACCGTCGCGAAACGCACTGAGCTGATTGAACAGGTAGTCGGCTGGTTTGCCGGCGATACGCGGAAAGTAGTCGTCGTTCAGGCCCTGGCCTTGCACACCGTGGCACGAGGTGCAGGCGCGCACGCGTTCGTCCATGGCCGAGGGCATGGCGCTGGATGCGTCAGCGGCTGCGAATGCCGCGCCGCTCCACATAACGTAAAGCGCAAATAGAATCGAAGATCCGATAGTTCTGCGATGCACGCCAAACCTCGTTGGGGAACGGTTTTTCTCGATTTATTTCTCATGCATTCGATGTCTGATGCATGACAACCCAGCCAATTTTTTCTTTTATAACGACTGCAAAAACAGCAAATCGAAACGGACTTATTTTTTTGGAAGGCTCAGTGTTGAATCGAAGCGGCGATGCGATTGCTTTATTAAAAACAATTATCCACATGAATGCGCCGCATGGCACATTTCGGGTTGCGCGATTTAATACGCGGTACGTCTGACAGCGAGTAGCAGAGTGCAGGAATTCACCCGATGCGTCAATGGAAAATGAAAGGTTAATCGGCTGCACACCTGATCATCATAGGCGCCGCCTGAACCGCTTTCAACATTTCTTATTGAGCATGATTTGAGTTCGCACGACAACGTGAAATGCACTTGAGACGGGCGCCACGCGCGTCTCGAGTTTCTGCCTGAACCGTCGTGGCGCGCATCAACTGAAGAGTCGCATCAATGCCGTGCGCGCATTGGTGACGCGTTCGCTTTCGCCGAGTCGCCCCGGCAGCAGATGAAACTCGACGGCGGGCAATGCGGGAAGTCCCACGCTCGGCGGACACGCCACCACCCCCGCACCGATCGATGATTCGTTCAGACAGGAAATGCCCAGCCCTGCCTTCAGGGCCAGTTGCAAGCCCGCCACGCCGGAAGCGGAATGCGACACCAGATAGGGCACTTTGCGCTCGTCAAGAAGCTTCACGACGAAACGCTGCAACTGGCAACTCGACGGCAGCAGGACGAGCGAATAGGGCGTGGCCGGTCGCGGACTTGCATCGGCTGCGGTGGCCCACAGCAATTTCTCGCGCCGCACTACCGTGCTTTGTGCTTCTGCGCGACGGCCGCTGGCGCGCGTGTTTCCGGTCATGAGTCGCAGCGAGAGACCGATGTCGAACGATGCGTCGTCGCCGGCGTTGCTGTCGATCACGGCGCTTGGCAACACGGTGACGTGCAGCTTCAGGCGCGGGTGCTGCTCCGAAAACGTCTTAAGAATGCGAGCGATATCGTGCGGACGGTAGTAATCCGTGATGGCGATACGCAGTTCGCCGTCAAGCGAGCGGCCTTGCAGGTCTTCGAACGCTGCTTCGCTCATCGCGAGGATGCGCCGCGCGTGATCGAGCAGGCGGCTGCCGGCCGGCGTTGCGGTCACGCCCTGTTTGCCGCGTACAAAGAGCGGCTGGCCGGCGCGCTCCTCGAGTTTCTTCAACTGCTCGCTCACCGACGATTGCGACAGGAACACGCGCTCCGCGCCAGCCGAGACGCTTCCCGATTCGGCGACGGCCACGAAAGTCCGCAACTGCGTCAGGTCGAATCCTCGTTGACTCATGATTCGGCATATCCGATGGATATCATCTAAATTTCCGGCTTTTCCGATGGTTGACCCAGCCGTAGGATACCTCCAATTTCATTTGGACAGGGGAGTGTCATGGGACATGAGTCAATAGCTGGCGGGCGGACTTCGACCGAGCGCTCAGCGCGTCATCGGTGGAAAGTGCTGGGGGTCGGCTTCGCGGCGAACGCCAGTTTTTCTGCGGCGTTTTCGGGCATACCCACGACGGCCGTGTTCTTGCGTGCGGGCTACCACCTCGACAATGCCGGGCTGGGACTGGTGCTCGGCATGCTCGGCTTGGGTATTGCGATCAGCGAATTGCCATGGGGGCTGCTCACCGACCGCTGGGGCGACCGTCGCGTGCTGTTGCTCGGGCTTCTTTCGACGGCGGCGGCGCTAGCGGGGCTGGCATTGTTTGTGGTGCCGGCCGGCACGCACGCGCCGGGCGAGGCGACACTCGCGCTCGGGTTGTTACTGGTCGGCCTGCTTGGTGGCAGCGTCAACGGGTCCAGCGGCAGGGCGGTGATGGCCTGGTTTCGCGAAGGCGAGCGCGGCCTCGCAATGAGTATTCGGCAGACCGCGGTGCCGGCCGGCGGCGGTCTGGGTGCGTTGATGCTGCCAGCGCTCGCGTCGAGATTCGGCTTTGCGAGTGCGTACACCGTGCTGGCCATGGCGTGCGCGATCACTGCTCTGTTTGCATGGCGCTGGCTGCACGAGCCGCCGCACGTTGAAGTGGACGAGGCTCGCGCAACTCACAACCGTACCGGTGCGAGCGGCGCGCCGGCGAGCGTTTCGCCGTTACGCGACATCCGCATCTGGCGCGTCGCGCTCGGCGCCGGCGCGCTATGCGTGCCGCAGCTTGCGGTCGTGACATTCGGAACCGTCTTCCTCCACGATTTCAGTCGCGCCGGCGTGCTGGCAATCAGCGTGACGATGGCCGCGGTGCAAACCGGTGCGGCCATCGCCCGGGTCTGGAGCGGCGGATGGACCGACCGGCGCGGCAACCGTCGTGCTTACATGCGCGCGTGCAGCCTGCTGACCGCGGGGTTGTTCGCATCGCTCGCGCTGGTAGCGGGACTGGCGGGCATGTACCACGCGGCGATGACAGCGGTTTTTGCGCTGATGATCGTGCTGGGCGGTGTGTGCGCGTCGGCATGGCACGGCGTCGCCTTCACGGAACTTGCGACGCTCGCAGGCACAAACCGTGCGGGTACCGCACTCGCGATCGGCAATACCTGTGTTTTTCTCATGCTGTTCGTGACACCACTTGCCATTCCGCCATTGCTCTCGCTGGGATCGTGGCCGATGATGTGGGCGGTTGCCAGTGCGTGTGCGCTAATCGCGTGGCCGGTGTTTCCGCGTGCGCCTCATGCCGACAAGCTGGCAACGGCGCGGGCTCGTGACGCCGGGCAGGCAATGAATCGCTGAACTTTCGCAGTGTAAGGATTTAGATTATTCACTTCGAATAAATTATGTACTCCTGTTCTGATCGGAGTGCATTGATTTATCGAATTATCGTGCTGATTCGGAACGTTCTGATTTTCGTCTGTTTGTAGTGATGGTTTTATGGCCGCCCCTGGTATGCAGTCAAAAATCCAAAGTCGTTAGTGCGTGCGTGACGCAGGTTGTTGGCCGCTTACGCATTCGCAGATTATGCCTACAACAAACGAGAGAAATCACAGTGAACCTTCGAGTCATTCTCGCGGACGATCATCCGTTAGTCCTGCTTGGTGTGCGTGCCGCATTGGAGATGCACGCCGACGTAACGATTGTCGGCGAGGCCGCCACACCCACCTCGTTGATCGAGCTCCTGCGGAGCAAACCATGCGACGTGCTCATCACCGATCTCTCGATGCCGGATTTATCCGGTGCTGTCGAAGATGGTCTTGGGCTTGTCAGGCGAATCCGGCGTACGTGGCCATCGTTGCGCATCGTCGTGATGACGACCCTGATAAATGCGGAGATTCTGCGATCCATCGTGTCGGAATGTGACGTCAGTACAGTAGGAAAAATGGAGGCAATAAGTGAACTCTGGCGGGCGATCGAGGCCTCCGGGAACGATGAAGTCTACGTCGGCCGTTCCATCATCCATGCACTCGACGATCCGCAAAACACAATCTGCGAACAGCCGCCTATGCCCCGCCTGTCCAGCCGTCAGGCCAAAATTATAAGAATGCTCACACGTGGCCAGTCGATCGCGGAGATTGCGGCGGTGCTCGGATGTCATCGCCGCACGGTCAGTCGGCAAAAGCGTGAAGTGATGGTGAGACTCGGCGTGGCCAACGACCCCGGACTTTTTTCCTACATCCGCGCCCGCGGAATTGACAGAGATTGAATCGCATGTCTAAACAATTGCGTGGTTAGGATATTGATGCAATTCGGAGCGATCTTATTTCTAAATGAAAGGAAATGCCTAATGATCGCCGCAGGGCCAGTTGTTCCGGAGAGAGCAATGGAAATTCCAGGTACGGGGGAGAAAAAGATAATGAACGACAACGCTGAAATAAGTGCACCTATTCGAACCATCATCGCGGACGATCATCCACTTGTCCTGTTGGCGATCGAGAATTTGATGTTGGGCTATCCGAACATGCAGATCGTCGGTCGTGCGGCCGACGTCACGGAGCTTTTGAAGGAAGCCGATCGCATTCCGTGCGATCTCGTTTTAATGGATCTTTACATGCCTGGAGGGTCAGCCGGTGACGGACTGGAATCCGTCCGGGAATTCAAAGCGCGGCACCCGGGCGTCGCGCTCGTCGTCCTTACCATGGAAACTGAAGCTGAGACGTTGCAGCAGGTCATAGCGCTGGGGGTGAATGCGCTGGTGAGCAAGCGGGACCGACTTGATCTGATCCACGTCGCGATCGTCACGGCACTGGCGCGTGAATGCTATATCGGGCCGGCGGTGCGCGCGTTGATCTCAGACGCAGCGGAGGCACGGCGTCTCGACTTCGTGCGGCAGATGTTGTCGCGCCGTGAACTCGAGGTGTTCACCCTCTACGCTTCCGGACTTGGCGTGACCGAAATCGCCTCCCGGCTCGACCGCAGCGTCAAGACGATCAGCGCGCAGAAATGTACCGCCATGCGCAAGCTCGCCCTTCATACCGACGCGGAGTTATTTCGCTTCGCGGTCTATCACGGCGTGATCTCGGAAGACCGGATTCAAACCAGACGCTGAATCGAAAAGGCGTGGGGGCGCCCCGAGGGGGGGGGGGGCCCAAAAGAATTTTTTTTACATAGGATGTACTTGACATCACCCGGGGATGCACATCGCGTGCAGGGCATGTCAGTCGATAAGACAACAACAAAATGACACAAAAGATCCGCGTCATCGTGGCTGACGACCACGTTTGCGTTCGTCTCGGCATAAGCCGTCTGTTGCAAAGTGTGCCGCATATCGAAATAGTCGGCGAGGCGCCCGACACGCACACGCTCGCCGAATTGCTCGACGCCCATCCTTGCGACGTCGTCGTATCGGATGTCAGCATGCCGGGCATTCATGGCGCTAGCAACGTCGTGTCGTTCCTGCGGAGGCTGTTACGGGCCAGGCCGCATCCTCGCATCGTCGTGCTGACGATGATCTCGCATGCGCACATGCTGTCCGGTCTGTTGCATATTGGTGTGACGGGCATTGTCGACAAACGCGACACCGCGAATGCGCTGATCAATGCCATCGAGGCGACGCTTGCGGGCGATGTCTATCTGTCGGTGCACGCGCGCGCCGCCATTAAAGCGGCCGATGTCCCGCCCCAGCCTCGTGCGGGCGCCCTGAGCGCGCGCGAATGGGAAGTCTTCCAACTCTATGTGCAAGGCCTCGCGGTCCATGAGATTGCGGCACGCCTGCAGCGTAGCGGCAAGACCATTAGCACGCAAAAGCGCAGCGCAATGCGCAAGCTCGGGCTCGACACCGAAAACGATCTGATCGAATACGCGAGACAGATAGGACTTGCCTGACGGGCTTGTGAGAGCGTTGACCTAATTTGTCGACTGGTTCTTAGGGTTTTAAGACTCGTCTGATTGGTCCTGCGGCCTCGCCATCTCATAGTTAGCTATTACCTGCGGCTCTGTTTTTCTCTGGCTCAACTGACGATCAGCGTCATTTCGCCACGCTGAATGGGACTGAGTTGTAGCCATAGGGGCAGAAGGCTTGTGTTTGTGATACAGCGCCGTCCGCCTTGCGCAAAAATGAACTGGGGGCCGGATGGTAGCGCTAGGAAAGCGGTTATTGGTCGAGGGAGCCGGAACGGCCTGGGTAGTGTTCATCGGATGCGGAAGCATCGTGCTGAACATCGGCGCCGTTCAGCAAGGCTACAGTGTGCTCGAAGCTTCGCTTGCGTTCGGTCTGGCGCTGGCCGCGGCGCATTACACGCTCGGCAGGATCTCCGGCGGGCATTTCAATCCGGCCGTCACGGTTGGCTTCGCGGTCGCGCAGCGGTTTCCGGTTCGGGACCTCTTGCCCTACATCGCCGCTCACATCCTCGGTGCGATTGCCGGCGCGGCGCTACTGGCGTACGTGGCAAGCGGCCGGCCCGGCTTCGAGTTGGCCGCGAGCGAATTTGGCGCGAACGGCTTTGGCGACCATTCTCCTGGTGACTATCAATTTCATTCGGCGCTCGTCGTTGAGCTTGTTTTGTCGTTCGCGTTCGTGATGGTCAGTCTGATGACGGGTTGCCGGCGGAGTTTGAAATCGGTTGCGCCGCTTCTCAATGGCGCGTGCCTGATGCTCGCCTATCTGGTGTCGATTCCGGTCACCAACGGCTCGATCAATCCCGCCCGTTCCACCGGGCAGGCGCTATTCGTCGGCGACTGGGCGCTCGACCAGCTCTGGTTGTTCTGGGCCGCTCCGATGTTAGGCGGTGTAGCGGCCGGCGTCATGTTTTCCTTTTGCTGGGGCAAATCCGCGCGACAGGCGACTGAGCTCGTCCGCAACCCGGGCGAAGCCGCGTGACAGGCGCGGAGCGTTTACTCATGTCATCAACTGTCGAACTCAAGACGAGTGTCGCGTGGAGTCGGGCGCTGCGACACGTCGGGCGGTTTCTGCTCGTGGCGCTTGCGATTGTCGCGGCGCACATGTCGGCTGCCGTCGCCAGCCCGTTCGCCGATTCGTCGCCGCAGCAAGTAGCAGGCGCCTTCCCCGCCAAATTGACCGTTGGGGTGCTGGCGAGCGGCTGGATGCCGTTCGAGGCGCTCGAAGATGGCCAGTTGACGGGCTTGAGCGCGGACTATCTGCGCTCACTGGTGGGGCCGAGCGTCATCATCGAAGCCAAAGCATTCCCGGATATGCCGCAATTGCTGGCCGCAGCGTGCGCCGGCAACGTAGACCTCGTCATGAGTCTTGCCCGCACCTCGGAGCGGGAGCGCTGCCTTAGCTTCACCGCACCGTATTTTCGGGCCTCCACTTCTGTGGCGGTCAGGCGCGACGATAACGTGTCCACCGGCGCCGCCCAGCTGGCTAACGCTCGCCTCGCAACAGAAAAGGGCTTTGCGCTGGAAAGGTCATTGCGCGAGCGCTTTCCGCGTGCCCAGGTCGAATCGTTCGCAAGCACGCATGCGGCTTTGCAGGCGGTCGCGAAAGGCGATGCCGACGCTTATCTCGGGTTCTCCCCGGCAGTTCAATATGAGCTGGCCACCACGGAGTTCCGCGGCCTGCGCGTGGCGTTCGAGGAACGTAACCGGATCGCAGAACTGCGCTTCGCGGTGCCGCGTAGTCACACCGCGCTGCGCGACCAGCTAGACCGGGCGCTGGCGTCGATAAATCCGGCTGACGATATGGCGATTCGCACTCGCTGGCTATCCGGTAGCTTTGACGTACACGCGGCGTCCGCGTCACGGCGTCTCGTGCTCACACCGGACGAGCGGGCATGGCTCGCATCGCTGCCGCCGTTGCAGGTGGGCTTTGACGACGGCTGGCCGCCTTTCAGCTACATCGATGAATCAGGGCGTCCAGCCGGTATCGCCGCCGAATATCTCGACTATCTCAGCCACGCGTTGGGCGTTGCGTTCACCCGGGCCCGCACAGCCAACTGGCCGGCGGCCATCGAGGCCTTCCAGCATGGCGATCTCGCCATGCTCGCTACGTCCTCCAGCAAGGATCCGCGTTTGAAGACCGCGCAGCACACGCGTGCGTATGAAAGCTATCCGCTGGTGATCGTCGGGCGTGAAGACGAACCGGCCGCGCGAACGCTTGAGGATTTCGCGTCGCGCCGCATCGTCGTGTCGTCTCATATCGCCGGATCGGCTTCGCTGACGGCAGGCACGATCCCGCAGTCCCACATCGCGGTGGTGCCCACTCTCGACGACGCGCTACAGATGGTCGAAGACAGACGGGCAGACGTGCTGGTAGGCAATGTGGCAGCCGTCGACATACTGCTCAAGCAGCGGTACGCGGGTGTACTCAAGATCCTTGGGACGGTGGGGGAATCCGACGCGCTCGGCTTTGCTGTCCGCCCGGACCTGACTCCGCTCGCCGAGCTGATCGACCGCGCGTTGTTGACCATGCCGGCTGCCGAGAAGCAGCGCATCCGCCAGAAGTGGGTAACGGGCAGCGCGGGAGAAGGGGGAACATGGAGCGTTACCGCGGTACGTCTGCTACCGTTGCTGATTGGCATCGGCATCGTGTTGCTGGTCACGTTGCGCGCCTATCTGCTGCTGCAACGCGAAGTCAGGCTACGCAAACAGACCGAGCGCCAACTGGCGTTGCAACTGAATTTTCAGGAAACCATGATGGAAATGGTTCCTTATCCGCTCGTGGCCAAAGACCTGGACGGCTATTACATCGCAGTCAACCGGGCGTATGAAGACGCGTCTGGTTTGCGACGCGAAGCCATCATCGGGCGCACCACTCTGGATGTGCTTACATGGGGTGAACACAACAGCTGCGTCCTCGAAGACATGACACGCAAGATGCTGAAAGGCGGCGAGCCGGTGCAGGTGGAACTGCAATTCGAACGTACGACGGGAGATTTGCGCCATGGCCTGTTCTGGACCCGTGTTTGTCGTAGCGCCGACGGCAAACCAAGTTGCGTGCTGGGAACGATGGTCGACATTACGGATATTCGGCGTGCCGAAATGCTTGCGCGTGAAACCGAGCTGCGCCTGTTCGACGTGACGCGGTCGTTGCCGGCCGTCGTGTTTCAACTTCGTCGCACCGCGGACGGTGTGTATTCGTTTCCGTATGTCGGTGGCGACACGCGGCATCTGCTGGGCGCCAACGGCGCGTCGGTGGTGACCCGTGAGCAGATCGATTTCGACCGCGTGTGCGAGGAAGACCGGCCGTTCGTGCTGGCGGAACTGGAACGCTCGGCCCGCTGTGAGACGCCGGTCGATATGGAGTTCCGCTTCGAGGCCGGGCACGGTCTCAAGTGGGCCCGCGCGGAACTGGTGCCACGCCGCGAGAAGGACGGCAGCGTTGTATGGAGTGGCTATTGGGTGGACGCGAGCATGGATCACGCACGTTCTGAGGAACTCGCGCGCGCGCGCGACGTAGCCGAAGCGGCCTCGCGCGCCAAAGACGACTTTGTCGCCATGATGAGCCATGAAATCCGTACGCCGATGAACGGTGTGCTCGGTCTCGTCGAAGTGCTGGAGCGCACGCCCCTCAATGCAGACCAGGGGGAAATGCTGGGCATGATCCATGAGTCGGCGGGTGCACTTCTGCAAATTCTGGACGATTTGCTCGACTACTCGAAAATCGAAGCGGGGCGGCTGACCATTGAGGCCGAGCCTATCGACCTGCGCGAAATGGTCGACAACGCCGTCGGTCTTCTCGCGGGCCGTGCCCACGAGAAGGGTCTGAAAGTACGTGTGGATATTGCGCCCGAAGTCGCCGCTACGCTGCGAGGCGACAGCGTGCGGTTGCGGCAGATTCTGTTCAACCTGCTTGGCAACGCCATCAAGTTCACGTCGGAAGGCGAGGTTGAGGTGCTGGTTTCGATTGTCGAGCAAACGGGCAGTGCCCAGACTATCGAGATGACCGTCGAGGATACCGGCATCGGCATTGCGCCGGACGTGCAGGCGCGGCTGTTTGAGCCGTTCGTACAGGCGGAGTCGTCCACGACCCGCCGCTTCGGCGGTACGGGTCTGGGCTTGACGATCTGTCGCAAGCTGATCGATCTGATGAACGGTTCACTGGCGTTGCATAGCGAGCCAGGCGTCGGCACGCGCATGACGGTGCGGCTCACCATGCCTGTCGAATCTCAGCGTTATTCCGTGAGCGGTTTGCGCGGCAAGCGCGGTGTCGTGGCAACTGGCGACGCGCGGGTCGCGCAAGCGCTGGTGCATTTTGGCCAGGCACTCGGACTCGAATTGCGCCACGTATCGCCTGATGCGGCCGAACTTTGCGATCCCGCGATACTCGCAGACGTGGATATGATTTTCGTGAATGAAGACGTGGCGTTGCCTGCGGGTGTCCGATCAGGCGCGCGGCTTATCAGTCTGACCGAAAAGCCGAAGCCGACCGGCTACAGAATTCTGGACGATAACGTGCGAGTCAGCATCAATCCCCTTTCGTGGCGCGGTCTCGGCGCGGCGTGCGCTGCCGCGATGACTGGTTTGCCGGCGGTGGCGCCGCGTTCCGCGGGCATGCCGCGCACGCCTGAAGGGGGCGCCGTGCCGCCGGATCGTGAACGGGCCATTGCCAGCGGGCGGCTAATTCTTGTCGCGGAGGATCATCCAGTCAATCAGGAGTTGATCCGTCATCAACTGGCCTTGCTCGGCTTTGCCTGCGACGTGGTGAACGACGGCGCCGAGGCGCTCGTGGCGCTCGAGCAAACCCGCTACGGCTTTCTGATTACGGACTGCCACATGCCGAATCTGTCCGGTTATGAACTGGCGCGGCGCGTCCGGGAGAACGAGCAGGGCGGCGCGTATCCCCTGCCGATCCTGGGCATAACCGCGAACACGGCACCTGAGGACTTGAAACTATGTCGCGACGCGGGCATGGACGACTGTCTGGTCAAGCCGACGCGGCTTGCCACGCTGCGCGACTACCTGAATCGCTGGTTCGGCTCGGATAGCGCATGGCAAGCCGCGCCCGGCGAAACGGCTAACGTGCCGCTGGCCTCCGGACTGTCAGCACAGGATGGCGCGGAGCCGTTTGTTCCGGTCGACCTCAGCAGCATGACGCAGTTATGGGGTAGTGAGTCGACCGTCAAGGCGTTACTCGATTCTTTTGTGACTTCGGTGCGCGAAGATGTTGCAGCGCTGTCGCCGTTACTCGAGTACGGAGAGGTTGAGCGCTTGCGCGAGTGGCATCACCGGGTAGTGGGAGCGGCGAGCGTGCTGCGGTATCCGCCGCTGCTGAAAGCTCTCGAAGACTATCGCCGCGATATTACGGTCAAAACGCCGGAGCGCTTGCGCAACGACGGACTGGTACTGATGCGCAAGTGCAACGCAATGCTGGCCGGCATCGAGGAGCAGGCCGCGCTGCTCGCGTAAGTCGTCATCGCACTGCCTATTTGGGTAGCGGTATCGGCGCGCATGACCGTGTACGAAACGCGACGACGAAAAAAAACGCGGCCGAAGCCGCGTTAAAAGATTTGGAGACTTCCTTCGATGAAGGAGTCACTTCTCGCAGACGAAGCATAGCCGTGTCGGCGTAAAAGATTCACTACGAAATAAGCAATTAACTCTTCAAAAATATAGAGGAAAACGCCGGCACGGAATTGCTGCGGAAATAGTTGACCGTGAATTCGACAAAAGAGCGTGTCTTGGCGGACACGTGCCGGCGTCCGGGATAGACCAGCGACACTTCTTTTCCCCCACCTTTGATCCAATAATTGGGCAACACCTGCACGAGCGCCCCGCTTAGCGGATCCGCGTGATTTCGCGCTGTCCAAACGTACCGACCTGTATGCGGAAGGTGTCGCGCATATCGGCGCCGACGGTAATGTGGCAGGCACGCAAGTGTTCGGCACCGACGCGCCGTCGTCGAACAAGAATCAGGTTGTGGTGACAACGGGTATCCGTCACCGCTTCTAAGCGTCAGACGTCAATTGTGGGAAGGAAAAAGCATCGCTCGCAGTGCTTTGTTTGCGTTTGTGGGCGAGAGCAGCACGCTGCGTGAGACGCACGGCATATCGCCCAAACATGTTCGAAGGATTTGCACTAGTATGTGGTGGCTCCGCGCGTAGCCGAGGTTTCGGTGCGGCGGTGCATCAAGTCCGGAGAAGACCATGATCGCGCTTCGTAAACTGAATTTTGCCGTGGTGGTGTGGGCATTGGCCTCGGGTGTGGCCTTTGCGGATACGGTGGCCCTGAAGGCGGACCTCGAACCTTCCAGCGAGGTGCCGCCGCGTGTGAGTCACGGGCATGGCATGTTGAACGCCACGTTCGATACGTCGACCAAATCCTTGCAATGGACAGTCACCTACGAGGGCTTGAGCGGCCCGGCAACCGCCGCGCATTTCCACGGTCCCGCGCCGGTGGGGCAGAACGCCAAGGTCCAGGTGCCGATCGAGAAGGGCGCGCTCGCCGCCCCGATCAAAGGCTCGGCCGCGCTCACCGAACAGCAGGTGACGGATCTGATGGCGGGGCAGTGGTACTTCAACATCCATACGGCAGAGAACCCAATGGGTGAGATTCGCGGGCAGGTCTTGCCGGCGAACTAGGCGAACGGCAGCCCGCATCCGTTGGCGCGGGCTGTTTTCAGGATTAGAAGCTGTCGTCCACCGGCGCGCCGGCGAACGCACGTACCATGACGGGACACCTATCGAAGGAGCGTGTCCCGATGAGCTGGCAAAGCGCACTCGCATGCTGGTATCTGCGCCGGCAGTTTCGACCGGAGACTCTCAAGCCGCGCATCAATGTCGAGAAGGCGCGTGCGCTGACGGCCAAGCGCGTCTGGTCGCCGCGCGTGCCGGGCGGCTGGCGTTTGCGCGAACTGTATGGGCCGCACGTTCAGCCATTGCACGGCGAGTGGATCGAACGCGCCGACAGAGCGAGCTCCGCGGGCAATGAGCCGACGGTGCTGTATTTCCACGGTGGCGGGTACTACTTCTGTTCGCCGCGCACGCATCGCTCGCTGGTTTTCGGTTTGGCGACGCGCGCCAACGCACCAGTGTTTTCGCTCGACTACCGCCTGGCGCCAGAACATCGCTTCCCGGCAGCGCTTGACGACGCGACCGCGGCCTATCGTCAGTTGCTCGCCGCTGGCCGGCCGCCTGAGTCGATCGTGATTTCAGGCGATTCAGCGGGCGGCGGTCTCGCGCTCGCCACGCTGGTCGCCTTGCGCGACGCCGGCGATCCTTTGCCGGCGGGGTGCCTGCTGTTTTCGCCGTGGACCGATCTGGCCGCCGCTGGCGCTACCATCCGCAGCAACGACGGTCTCGACCCAATGTTCAGCGGATCCGCGATCGCGCTCGCCGCGCAGATTTACCTTGGCGATACGCCCGCCACACATCCGTACGCATCGCCGGTCTATGCCGACCTGCGCGGCTTGCCGCCGCTCTTCATCATGGCTGGCAGCACCGAGGTGTTGCTGGACGACTCGCAACGCGTCGCCGATAAAGCACGCGCGGCCGGTGTCGCGTGCGAGCTCGAAGTGTGGAAGAAGATGCCGCATGTCTGGCCGATGTTCGCGCCATTCATTCCGGAAGCGGGTCGCGCGCTCGACCACGCCGCGGCTTTCGTGCGACGCGTGACGAGCGGCGACCACCCCGCGGTTCAGGCGTCGAGCGCGATGTCGATCGTCTGATAGGCGGCTTTGACCACGTCCGCACCATATTGCCGTTCGAGTCGACGCACGGTGAAGTGACCGTGCGCGACCTGCTGGAAGTGGTCGATGAACACCGTGTTGACCATTGCGCCCAGCACGGCGCCGATCGCCGGAATCGACTTGGCGGCGATCTGCTCGCTCACCTGCACTGAAAAGCGCGCGGCAATCGTGTTGAGCAGCCGCAGCAACGCCGCTGAGCCGTGCGCGGTGAAGCCTTTCGTCGCAATTTCGGATGAAGCCTTCGAGACCGCCTGCGCCAGTGCGCCGCGCATGATGAAGTAGCCGAAATCGGCGTCGTCGTCGGCCTTCGATGTGCCGCCCATGCCGAGCACGGTCAGGCATTGCAACTGCGTATCGATCGAGCTCAGATCCTCGCCCTCGCTGCGCGCGATGTCGCAGATCGAACGGAACATCAGCGTGGTCGTGACCGGCAACTCGACCGGCAGAGCGAACAGTCCGAATGCGCCGCCGGCTGCGCCGGTGGTCGCCACAGCGAACTTATGCAACAGATTGCTCGGCTTGTCGGGCACGATCAGAGGCGACGCGCCGTCCTGCCGACCCAGCGTGCGCAATGCAATCGACAGGCACTTGCGCAACGCCAGTTCGGTCGCATCGGTGACCTTTTCGTTGGCGAAAGCGGGCATGCGCGACAGCAGCTTCTCGAGCGGCGCACCGACGATGCTGGCCAGCTTCATCGCGAGCGCAGGACTTTCCAGCTCGTGTTTCGCGCGCCGCAGCGCGCTCAGGTCTTCGTTCGATAAAGATTGTGCTGTGAGCGAACTCGGCTCCATGTGCCTCCCTGGCGTCATGTTTTTTCCATTCTTCAGTCGATTGCTGGCGCTAAATCGCGCCAGCACGTCCCAGCTTAGAGCCTGAGCTCATGGTATGATTCCCGCATTGTTTGACGAGTCAACTGTTGCGCTATCAAAAATGGCTGTCCATACTGCGGCCCACCATTCGAGTGGGCAAGTTTTACCGTTCCGCGAGTCGCTTCTGGCGATGCTCGGCATCTCCTTCGTCACGATGCTGGTCGCGCTCGACCAGACCGTGGTCGGCACCGCGCTGCCCACCATCGTTTCCGAACTGAAGGGTTTCGAACTCTACGCGTGGGTCGCCACGTCGTATCTGCTGACCTCGGTGATCACCGTGCCGATCTTCGGCCGCCTCGGCGATTACTATGGGCGCAAGCCGTTCGTGATCGTGTCGATCGTCGTGTTCACCGCAGCTTCCGTGTTGTGCGGCGCCGCCAACAACATGCTGTTCCTCGTGCTCGCGCGTGGCTTGCAGGGCATCGGCGGGGGCATGCTGGTCGGCACCGCATTCGCGTGCATTCCAGATCTGTTTCCCGACTCGGTCGTGCGTCTGCGCTGGCAGGTGCTGATGAGTTCGGCGTTCGGCATCGCCAACGCCGTAGGGCCGTCGCTCGGTGGCTTCCTCACCCAGTATTACGGCTGGCGCTCGGTGTTCTATGTGAATCTGCCGGTCGGCCTGCTGTCGCTGTTTTTCGTCTGGCGCTTCCTGCCGCATCTGCGGCACGTCGAGCATCAAGGCAAGATGCGGCTCGATTGGCCCGGTGCGTTGCTGATCGCGGTGGCGCTCGGCTCGCTGCAGTTGTTCGTGGAGTTGCTGCCCAAGCATGGCGTCACCTTGAGCGCGCTCGCGCTGCTGGTGTTGAGCGTGGCTTCGGCGTACGGGCTGTGGCAGTGGGAAAAACGTTGCCCGACGGCGATCCTGCCGGTCGACATGTTCCGTAACCGTAGCCTCGCAGCCTTGTTCACGCTAGCCGTGCTAGGCGGCTTTACGATGTTTTCGCTGCTGTTTTACGCGCCGTTGCTGTTTCAGGGCGGCTTCGGCATGTCGCCGAAAGAAGCAGGGCTCGTCATCACACCGCTGGTCGTGTTCATCACCATCGGCAGTATCGCGAACGGCCGTATCGTTTCGCGCGTGCGCAATCCGAATCTGATGCTGTATATCGGCTTCAGCCTGCTGGCGCTTGCCTGCCTCGGCGTGGTCGTCGCGACACATTCCATGCCGCAATGGCTGCTGATGTCGTTCATGATCATCGGTGGGCTGGGGCTCGGATTCGTGATGCCCAATCTGACAATCTTTGCGCAGCAGACGGCCGGCCGCGAGCATCTCGGCATTGCCACGGCGCTGCTGCAGTCGCTGCGGATGATCGGCGGCATGATCGGCACGGCGCTCACGGGCACGCTGGTGAGCCACATGTACGCGAGCGGCGTGCGCAGCGCTTTGGAGAACGATCACGCATCGCAATGGTTCGCCGATCTCGGTGACCCGCAAATCCTGATCAACCGCGACGCGCAGGCCACCTTGCTCGGTCAGTTGACGCACGCGGGCCACAACGGCGCGATGTTGCTGGAAACTGCGCGCGAGGCGCTCGTTTCGGCGATTCACCTGGGTCTCGCACTGGCCGCGATTATCGCCGTGGTATCGGTGTGGCAAAGCCGCCGCGTGCCGCCGGTCAAGCTTCAGCGCAAGCTCGAGCCGGTGATCCACGCAGACTGAATTTTTAGACTCACCGTTTTACTGACAGATCATGGAAGAACAGGACCGCGTCGCCGTCATGCAGCAATTTGGCCGAACGTATCGGGCGTTCATGTCGGCATTCGAGGCGCAGGTCGGCCAACCGTTGCCGCGCTGGCGCATTTTGGTGGCCCTGCACGAGCAAGCTGGCGAGTCATCGCAGAAACGGCTGGTCGAGCGTTTGCGCGTGGATCCGGGTGCGCTCACGCGGCAACTGAAAACGCTGGAGGGGCTCGGCTGGATTGCGCGCAGCATGGATGCGCGCGATAACCGCATCACCAATGTGCGCCTGACCGACGCGGGGCATTCCACGATCGCGGCCAGTCTGCCGCGCCGGAACGCATTTCTGCACGACACGATAGCCTCGCTGCCGGACGAAACGCTGGCGTCGCTGTCAGGCGCGCTGAAGATGCTGGAAGCGCGGATTGGCGAAGTGACGGCCTCGGCCACGTTGGGCGCCGCTGGCGAGACTTCTGTGCAAACGGCCGACACGGCAAACACCGATCCTGTTCGCCAGGCCTGAAACGACAAAGCCTCAGCGAACGGCGCACCACGCTGCTGCAGAGCACGCCGCATTCGCACTCAGAAGAACGTTTCGATCACTTCGGTAACGCGATACAACGGATCGACCACCAGCACCTGACGCCATTTGTCGAACGTCAGACACGGGTGCGAGATGTCGAAGGCGATCATGTCGCCTACTTTCAGATCGGCGCCGGCGGGAATCCGCAGATACGCGTGCTGATCCATCAGGCCGAAAATCTCCCAACCCTCGCTCGCGGCGATATCGCGCGGTGCCTCGTTACCCGGCCGGAAGTGGCGCGCCGGTTCCGGCATGCCGGCGTCGAACGCGGAATCGCGCTTGCCCAGGCCAATGATCGCGCGATCCGGCTCCGGAATCGATTGCACATACGCCCACAGTTGCAGCGCGGGCAACAGACCTTCGCCCATTTTCTTCGCGACCGGATTGCGCGCCAGGATATCCGTCTGCGCTTTGCGATAGATGCCCACGTCATGCGTGAGATAGCAACCGGGGCGCAGCACGACCTCCACCTTGCCGGTCTCCGACGCCTTCACGAATTCTTCCGCCACCACGTCGTACCACGCCGAACCCGCGCCTGACAGAACCGCCGGCGTACGATCAAAACGCCCTTCATCGACAAGCGCGCGCGTCACGGCCACCGCGCTTTGCAGGAATTCGCGCACCTCGTGTTCTTCTTTCAGCACGCCCTCGTACAGCTCGACGCCGGCCAGTTTCAACACGCCCGGATAGCGCGCGATCGCCTCGAGCACCGCGTTGCGTTGCGCCTCATCGCGCACCCCGGTGCGACCGCCCGGCACGCCGAGTTCGAGCAGCACTTGCAGCGGTTTGCGCACCGAGGTGAAAAACTTGCCCAGTTGCTCGACGCCTTCAACCGAATCGACGAGGCAGAAGAATTCAAAATCGGGATCGCTCAGCAATTCGGCGACCATCATCATGTTGTGCCGGCCGACCAGCTGATTGGCCATCAGAATCCGCGAAACACCGCCGTGATAGGCCGCGCGCACCTGATGCGCAGTGGCGAGGGTGAGTCCCCATGCGCCGGCTTCGATCTGACGGCGAAATAACTGCGGCGCCATGGTGGTCTTGCCGTGAGGCGCGAGCTTGACGCCATATTCCGCAACGAACGCCTGCATCCACTTCAGGTTGTGTTCCACCCGATCCGCGTACAGCACCGCGGCGGGCAGGCTCACATCTTCGTTCAGCAGATTCCACTCGAGGCGCGCGGCATCCGTGAGTTGGATGCTGGTGCCCGGAACCATGCCCAAGCCCTTGCTATAAGGATCAATCGTAGCGCCCTGATAGTTTGTAACTTTCATGTCTCCCTGCTCCATCGTCCAGTTAAATTGAATCAAAGTTGACTTTACCATCTTACCGAAAGTACGATGGCTGAAGAAATGTTATTTAGTACCACGGCTTGCAGGACAGCTTGCTGTAAGCGTCCGCGGCATCCCACCATCTGCAATGAACTCTACTGCCGAACCGCTGGCTTTCGACATCGTCGCGCGCATTGCCGAGTGCGCGCCGGAATTGCGCTCGGCCGAACGCAAGGTCGCGGCACTGATTCTCGACGACCTGACCGGCGCCTCGCGGGCCAGCATCGGCGCGCTTGCGCAGCAGGCGGAGGTGAGCGTGGCGACCGTCACGCGCTTTGCCAAAGCGGTCGGCTGCCGCGACGTGCGGGAGTTGAAGCTGCGGCTCGCGCAGGCGGCGGCCGTCGGTCAGCGCTTCCTGCAGGCGGGCGGTCCCACCGACGCGCCCGAGCCCATCGCCACCCGCGTGTTCGACGAACTGCAGACCGCGCTTACTCATAACCATCAGTTGTTGCGGCAGGCGCCTTTAGACGAAGCCGCCGCCGCATTGCGTGCCGCGCGCATGATCTATGTCTTCGGCATGGGCGGCGGTTCGACCGCGCTCGCCGACGAGATGCGCTTTCGGCTCGTGCGCCTCGGCCGGCCCGTCGCAACCTATCAGGACGGCTTGTTGCAGCGCATGGTAGCGAGCACCGTGTCGCGCGAATGTGTGGTGATCGCGCTGTCCACCACCGGGCGTGTGCCCGAGATGGTCGAGAACTGCAAGATTGCGCGCAGTTACGGCGCGACCGTGATCGCTCTGACGGCACCGGCTTCGCCGCTGGCCAAACTGGCCGACTGGGTGATCCCGATCGTCGCATTTGAAACCGATTTCATTTACAAGCCGTCGTCATCACGCTACGCGATGATGATGGCGCTCGATGTGCTCGTCACCGAACTTGCCGTCAGTCAGGGTGACGAGAGCCGCGAATTGCTGCGCCGCATGAAGCACGCGCTCGATGCGCACCGTGGCGGCGGCGATCGACAACCGTTAGGAGACTGATCCATGCATTCGCATCCCGAAGCCGCCGATACGCTGATCGTCGGCGCGCAACTGTATGACGGCACGGGCGCGCCACCTGTCGAGCGCGACGTGGCGATCCGTGACGGCCGCATCGTCGCGATCGGCAATCTGTCGAACTGGCTAGCCGAAGAGGTGATCGAGGCCAATGGCCGCGCGCTCGCACCGGGTTTCATCGACGTTCATACGCATGACGACACGCACGTGATCCGCTCGCCGCAGATGCTGCCGAAGATCACACAGGGCGTGACGACGGTGATCGTCGGCAACTGCGGGATCAGTGCGTCGCCGGTGGCGTTAAAGGGCGATCCGCCTGATCCGATGAACCTGCTCGGCGAGCGCGACGCGTTCAAATATCCGACTTTCGCTGCGTATGTCGAAGCGGTGAATGCGGCGCGTCCCGCGGTGAATGTCGGCGCGCTGATCGGGCATACGGCGTTGCGCAACAACCAGATGGACCGGCTCGATCGCGCGGCGACAGCGCAGGAGATCGACGGGATGCGCGAGCAACTCGAAGAAGCTTTGGCGAATGGCGCGTTGGGTTTGAGTTCGGGACTTGCCTACGGCTCCGCTTTCTCCGCGCCGACCGAAGAAGTCATGGCGCTGGCTGAACCGCTCGCTGCTGCCGGTGCGCTTTACACGACGCATATGCGCACGGAGTTCGATGCGATTCTCGACGCGATGGACGAGGCGTACCGCGTGGGTCGCCATGCTCATGTGCCGGTGGTGATTTCGCATCTGAAGTGCGCGGGGCCGTCAAACTGGGGGCGCAGCGAAGAGGTGCTGAAATCGCTGGAAGGTGCGCGGCACATGCAGCCGATTGGCTGCGACTGTTATCCGTACAACCGCAGTTCGTCGACGCTCGATCTGAAGCAGGTCACCGGCGACATCGACATCACGATCACGTGGTGCGAGCCGCATCCCGAGATGGCGGGCAAGCTGGTGAAGGAGATTGCGGCCGAGTGGGGCGTGACGCAGCAGGAGGCGGCCAGGCGCCTGCAGCCCGCGGGCGCGGTGTATCACAACATGTCCGAGGAGGACGTGCGGCGGATCCTGTCGCATCCCGCGACGATGGTCGGCTCCGATGGCTTGCCGAACGACCCGTTGCCGCATCCACGGCTGTGGGGCGCGTTTCCGCGCGTGCTTGGGCATTACGTGCGCGACGCGAAGTTGCTGCCGCTCGAGGAAGCGGTGCGGAAGATGACCAGCTTGTCGGCACGACGGTTTGGCCTTGCGCAGCGTGGCGAGGTGCATATCGGCTATCACGCGGATCTGGTGTTGTTCGACCCGGCGAAGGTGCACGATGCGGCGACGTTCGAAAAGCCGCAACAGGCGGCGGCTGGGATCGATGCGGTGTGGGTGAACGGCGTGCTGTCGTATCTGGATGGAGCGGTTACCGGCGAGCGGGCAGGGCATTTTGTGGCGCGTGGCGCGAAGTCCGGGAAGGATGCGCAGGGCGCGTTCTGAATGGGTTTGTTTTTTTGATTGATGCGGCATGCGGTGGGGTTGCTGGCGCGTGCCGATTTTTTAAAGGAGTTGGATGATGAAGCGTTATGGCGTTGAAGGTGGGAAGGGGACGGGCGGTCAGCATATGCCGTTTGCACGGGCTGTCGAAGCGGACGGCTGGTTGTTCGTTTCCGGGCAGACGCCGATGGAAAATGGCGAAGTGATCAACGGTGGAATTGTTGAGCAATCGCACAAGGCGATCCAGAATGTTTTCGCGATTCTGAAGGAAGCCGGGTATGGGGCGGAGCATGTGGTCCGCTGTGGGGTTTGGCTGGATGATCCGCGGGATTTTGCTTCGTTTAATAAGGTTTTTCGTGAGTATTTTGGGGAGAATCCGCCGGCTCGGGCGTGTGTGGTTTCTTCTATGGTGATTGATTGTCGGGTTGAGGTTGACTGCGTCGCTTATAAGAAACCGACCACCACGGTTTAGGTTTTTTGGCCTTTTGCGGCCGGCATTTCCTGGTTCTGGCTTTTTTGGCCTTTCCTTGCATTCTTATTGGTTTATTAGCGTCGCCCCTGTGCGGGGTGGCACCTACTTTTCTTTGCCGGCCGCAAAGAAAAGTAGGCAAAAGAAAGCGGCTCAAACCGCCAACTCTTAAGCGGGTCCGCTGGCTTGGAGGGGCTGGTGGTCCGATTAACGGATCACACCTCGGTCCATAAGCGCCAGTGACACAGCCGTCATTCGCTCCCACTCCCCACTACGTGCGTCGCGGACGGGTCTGCCAGGAAAACCGGGTGCTTAGTTTGCGCGTGGTGGGGGCCATCGGCTTCGCCTCGGCGAGGCGTCGAAATGTGCCGGGCGTTGGGAAACGAGAGCGCTCTAGCAGAGCGCCGGCGAATCGCGCCAGCATATGCAAGTGCGAACCACGATGCTTCGCCAACAGCGAGCGCCAAAAGAAGGAAGTGGTTTTGTGAAGTACCGCCCCGGCGCGCGCAGCGCCGCCGGAAGCATGACGGCCTGGTCACTCAGGTCAGAAGGTGCGCAGGCTCAATCTCTATGGAGCCACGATCCCCTCCAAGCAAGGGACCCGCTTAAAAGTTGGCGGTGTGAGCCGCTTTCTTTTGCCTACTTTTCTTTGCGGCCGGCAAAGAAAAGTAGGTGCCTGCCCCGCACAGGGGCGACGCTAATAGACCAATAAAAAATGAAACAACCACCGCCGTAGGCATACAGCAATAATGCCGCCGCCAAAGGCAAAAAACCCCCAATCACCGCCTGCGGCGAACAAAAAACCTACTGCCTGGCAAGGCGAAAATTATCCGGCATGGGCAAATTAAAGTTAGTCCTGAACGGATTAATATCGAGCCCCCCGCGGCGCGTATACCGCGCATAAACAGCAAGCTTCACCGGCCGACAGGCCTTAATCACATCAATAAAAATCCTCTCGACACACTGCTCATGAAACCCCGTGTGATTCCGATAGGAAATGATGTACCTAAGCAATCCCGCATGATCGATCTGCGGCCCCACGTAGTGGATCTGCACACTACCCCAATCAGGCTGCCCAGTCACAGGACAATTCGACTTCAGCAGATTCGAAAACACAGTCTCCTCAACCGGCGCCTCATCAAGCGCCGCCTTGAGCAACGAAGCATCCGGCTGATAAACATCGGTGTCCAGATCGAGCCGATCCAGCGACATGCCTTCAAACTCTTCCATCTGCAACTTGCCGAACTCATACGGCGCCGCCAGATGAACAGAAACAGTCGCGCCACAAGAAGCGGAAACATCCCGCTTGATCGTGGCGCGCACAATGTCCATCGACTCAAACGCTGTCTGCGCAAACGACCCAAGATAGAGCTTGAACGACTTCGACTCGACAATATTCGGCGAATCAGCGGGCACAAAGAAAGTCGCCACCGCAATCTGCGGCTTGCCGCGCGCATTCAGCCAGGAAAGCTCGTAAGCATTCCAGATGTCCGTGCCGAAGAACGGCAGTTGCGCGCCAATCCCGATCGCCTCGCGCGCATTCCTGCGCGCAATCGGAAACAGCAGCGAAGCGTCATAGTGTTCGGTGTAAGCGGAAGGCTTACCCAGCGGTGACTGTTCAGGTGTCATGATGCGTTCACGATGCCACTCAGCACGTGCCCCGTCGCCGTCACGACGCGGGCCGATTCGCAATGGCCAATTTGGTCGTCGAAGAAAAAGTCCGGCTCGAACTCGCGCAAAAATGCGCTCTTGTCGAGGCCGCCGAGGAACATCGCTTCGTCGATTTCGATGTTCCACGCCATCAGGGTGCGGATCGCGCGCTCATGCGCGGGAGCCGAGCGCGCCGTCACCAATGCCGTACGAATATGCATCGGCGCGGCGTCGTCCGCGAGTTTTTGCAGCCGGTGCAGCGCCTCGAGCAACGGCTTCAAGGGCCCGTCCGCGAGCGGCAAATCCTTATTGTGAATCTCGTGGCCGACGAACGCGCGCAAGCCATCTTTCTGAAACACGCGCTCGGCTTCGTCGGAAAACAGTACGGCGTCGCCGTCGAAAGCAATCCGGATCTCGTCCGGATACTTGCTCGCCATTTTTGCCGATTCGGGCAACACGCGCGCAGCCGGGAATCCCGCGGCCAGCGCGTCGCGCACATCCTCCTGATTCGCGGACAAAAACAGCGACGCGTTCAACGGTTTCAGATAGGCAAACGGCGCACGGCCACGTGTGAAAACGCCGCGCTCGATCGCCAGCCCATGCTCGCGGCACGAGTGGAACGCGCGCAATCCACTGATCGGATCACTGCGCGACAGAATCACCACTTCAACCCGATGACCGCCCGCGTTCAGCGCCAGCAGTTTGCGGATCAGCGGAAACGCCACGCCCGGCTTGGCCGGCACGGTCAGGCGGTCGCGCTGCAACGCTTCATAGGCGTGCAGGTCGCCGTCCTCGTAGACGCGGTTCTCTTCCTCGAAGTCGAACAGCGCCCGCGACGAGATTGCGACGACCAGTTTGTCGGCAAGCGAAAGAGCCATCTGCGCGTTTTAATCCAATAGAGTCAGGCGAGGAACAGGCGATAAACCGGGTTCTGCGTCTCTTCCCAGTACGGATAGCCGAGCGTCGCGAGAAAGCGTTCGAACGCGGGGTTTTCCGTTTCCGGCACCTGAATGCCGACCAGAATCGAGCTGTAGTCCGCGCCCTGATTACGATAGTGGAACAGGCTGATATTCCAGTTCGGCGCCATCGACGACAGGAACTTCATCAACGCGCCCGGACGCTCGGGAAACTCGAAACGGAACAGACGTTCGTCGTGGGCCAGGGGCGAGCGGCCGCCGACCATGTAACGGATGTGCTGCTTCGATAACTCGTCGAACGTCAGATCGACGGTGGCGAAACCGTGTGCTTCGAACGCGCCCGCGATCTGCGCCGACTCGCTGCGATTCCTGATCTGCACGCCAACAAAGATATGCGCCGAATTCGCATCCGCGATCCGGTAATTGAATTCGGTGACGCTGCGGGTGCCCACCAGTTCGCAGAAGCGTTTGAAGCTGCCGCGCTCCTCTGGGATCGTCACGGCGAATACCGCTTCACGTGCTTCACCGACTTCCGCGCGCTCGGCGACAAAGCGCATGCGGTCGAAATTCATGTTCGCGCCGGACGTGATCGCGATCAGCGTCTGGTTCTCGATGCCTTCACGCTCGGCATACTGCTTGGCGCCTGCCACTGCCAGTGAGCCTGCTGGTTCGAGCACGCTGCGGGTGTCCTGGAACACGTCCTTGATCGCCGCGCATAAGGCATCGGTGTTCACGAGCAGCACGTCGTCGAGATATTCGCTGCACAGGCGGAAGGTTTCTTCACCGACCAGCTTCACCGCCGTGCCGTCCGAGAACAGTCCCACCTCGTTCAGCGTGACGCGCTCGCCTGCTTTCAGCGACGCCGCCATTGCGCACGAATCATCGGTTTGCACACCGATCACCTTGATCTCCGGGCGCACCGATTTCACATACGCGGCGACACCCGCGGCCAATCCGCCACCGCCGATCGGCACGAAGATCGCGTGGATCGGACCCTGGTGCTGGCTGAGAATTTCCATTGCCACCGTGCCCTGGCCGGCGATCACGTACGGATCGTCGAACGGATGCACGAAGGTGAGACCGCGTTTTTCCTGCAGCTTCACTGCGTGGTCATACGCGTCGCTATACGATTCGCCGAACTGAACGACTTCCACCGTCGGGCCGCCATGCGCGCGTACTGCATCGACCTTCACCTGCGGTGTGGTAACCGGCACGACGATGATCGCCTTCACGCCCATGCGGGCCGCCGACAGCGCCACGCCCTGCGCATGATTGCCCGCCGACGCGGTAATCACACCCCGCTCCAGCGCTTCTGCCGGGATATGCGCCATCTTGTTGTACGCGCCGCGCACCTTGAACGAGAACACCGGCTGGTTGTCCTCGCGCTTCAGATAGACCGGATTGCGAAGCCGTGCCGACAGATTCGGCGCGCGTTCGAGTTCGGTCTCGCGGGCTACGTCGTAGACGCGCGCGGTCAGGGTTTTCTTCAGGTAGTCGTGGGAAGCCATGCGGGTGGCGCGGTGCGCTGTGTGAGACGGGAAAACGTCAATGATAGCGCCAACGGTGCGCGCTCTGGCCTTCAGCGTGCCGCGAGGAGCCGTCGCTCAAGGGCCGCCCGACCGTTCGGTCGGAGAATTTCACGCATGCGTTCACCAATACTGTTTGCTTTCAAAACGCCGGCAGCCCCGCCACAGCCCCGATTTCAGGCGTCAACGCGCGGCTGCATCATGCGGTAGAATTCCATTTTGGAATAAGGATCGGAAGATGCACTGGCAGCCTCGGATCGCCCATTTGATGCCCGCCCCGCGTGAGTGTTGCCCCGCGGCGGAGCGTCACGTCCGCCACGCACGATCGTGTAGCTGTCTCTGAGCGCCGTGAAGCGACTGATGTGGGTAAGCCGTCGGTTGCGCTTCGCTCCCCTAGAAGGTTTCCAGCATTGCGCGCCACGCGCACCGTCAGCCGACGTCTCATCGATGAGCGCGCCGGGTTGACCCACCGAGTCGTCCAAACATGAACGCACCTCAAGTTTTCGATCCGCACGGGGCCGCCGCTGCGGTGGCCACCGATCCCGAAGCGCGTCTGCGCGAAATTCCCTATAACTACACGTCGTTTTCCGATCGCGAAATCGTCATCCGCCTGCTAGGCGACGCCGCCTGGGCAGCTCTCGCCGAGTTGCGCGCGGAACGCCGCACCGGCCGTTCGGCACGCATGCTGTACGAAGTGCTCGGTGACATCTGGGTGGTGCGCCGCAATCCTTACCTGCAGGACGATCTGCTCGACAATCCGAAGCGCCGCGCGCTGCTGATCGAAGCGCTGCATCACCGTTTGAGCGAAATCGAGAAGCGCCGCCGCGCCGATCTGGTCGAGCACGGCGACGAAGCGGGCATCGATCGCGCTGCGCGCGTCGAAACGCTGGTAGCGGCGGCCCGCCGCGCTGTCGACGATTTCGAAAGCGAATTCCAGAAGACCTTCGATCTGCGCCGCCGCGCGACCAAGGTGCTCGGCAAGGTCACGGAAAAGGACAACATCAAGTTCGACGGCTTGTCCCGCGTATCGCACGTCACCGACGCGACCGATTGGCGCGTCGAGTATCCGTTCGTCGTGCTGACACCGGATACCGAAGCCGAGATCGCCGGCATGATCAAGGCGTGTTTCGAACTCGGTCTGACGGTGATCCCGCGCGGAGGCGGCACGGGTTACACGGGCGGCGCGGTGCCGCTCACGCCGTTCTCGGCCGTGATCAACACCGAAAAGCTCGAACAGCTCGGCGCGGTCGAGATGACCGAACTGCCGGGCGTTGACCGCAAGGTGGCGACGATTTTCTCCGGCGCGGGCGTGGTCACACGCCGCGTGACCGAAGCGGCCGAGCAGGCCGGGTTCGTGTTCGCGGTCGATCCGACTTCGCTGGATGCATCCTGCGTCGGCGGCAACATTGCCATGAATGCGGGCGGCAAGAAAGCGGTGTTGTGGGGCACGGCGCTCGATAACCTCGCTTGGTGGCGGATGGTCGACCCGGAAGGGAACTGGCTCGAAGTCACGCGTCTGGAGCATAACCTCGGCAAGATTCACGACATCGAAGTGGCGCGTTTCGAACTGAAATGGTTCGACGGCAATGCTGCGCCGGGCGAAAAACTGCTGCGTACCGAGTCGCTCGACATCAAGGGCCGCGTGTTCCGCAAGGAAGGCCTCGGCAAGGACGTCACCGACAAATTCCTTGCCGGTCTGCCGGGCATCCAGAAGGAAGGTTGCGACGGGCTGATCACGTCGGCGCGCTGGGTGCTGCACAAGATGCCGGCGCATACGCGCACCGTCTGCCTCGAATTCTTCGGTCAGGCGCGTGAGGCGATTCCGAGCATCGTCGAAATCAAGGATTACCTGTTCGAAACGTCGAGGCAGGGCGGCGCGATTCTCGCCGGTCTCGAACATCTGGACGAGCGCTATCTGCGCGCGGTCGGCTATGCGACCAAGAGCAAGCGCAACGCGTTTCCGAAGATGGTGCTGATCGGCGACATCGTCGGCGATGACGCCGATGCGGTTGCCCAGGCCACCTCGGAAGTGGTGCGCATGGCGAACGGCAAGAGCGGCGAAGGTTTCGTCGCGGTCAACGCGGAAGCGCGCAAGCGTTTCTGGCTTGACCGCAGCCGCACCGCCGCGATCGCCAAGCACACCAACGCGTTCAAGATCAACGAAGACGTGGTGATTCCACTCGACCGCATGGGCGAATACACCGACGGCATCGAACGCATCAACATCGAGCTGTCGGTCAAGAACAAGCTGCAATTGGTCGACGCGCTCGAAGCGTTCTTCAAGGGCGGCAAGCTGCCGCTCGGCAAGAGCGACGACGCGAACGAAATCCCGAGCGCCGAGTTGCTCGAAGACCGCGTGCAACAGGCGCTCGATCTGCTGAAACGCGTGCGTACGCGCTGGGAGTTCCTGCGCGACAAGCTCGACCTGTCTTTGCGCGAGGCACAGCACTATCTGGTCGGCCTCGGCTATGAAGGTCTGGCGGAGAAGTTCGCCGATCGCGTGGACGCGCAACCCGACGCAACCGTGTTCCATATCACGCAAGACCGGACGGTGCGCGTGTCGTGGAAAGCGGAGATCCGGGCTGAGTTGCGCCAGATCTTCAACGGCGGCGAATTCAAGCCGATCCTCGACGAAGCCCAGTCGATCCACAAGCAGGTGCTGCGTGGCCGTGTGTTCGTCGCGCTGCACATGCACGCGGGCGACGGCAACGTGCACACGAACCTGCCGGTCAACTCGGACAACTACGAGATGCTGCAGGACGCCCATACGGCGGTCGCGCGCATCATGAAGCTGGCGCGTTCGCTCGACGGCGTGATTTCCGGCGAGCACGGCATCGGCATTACCAAGCTCGAGTTCCTCACTGAAGAGGAAATCGGCGAATTCCGCGCGTACAAGCAGCGCGTCGATCCGCATGGCCGCTTCAACGCGGGCAAGCTGCTCGAAGGCGCCGACCTGCGCAACGCCTACACGCCGAGCTTCGGCCTGATGGGCTACGAATCGCTGATCATGCAGCAGTCAGACATCGGCGCGATTTCCGAGTCGATCAAAGACTGCCTGCGTTGCGGCAAGTGCAAGCCGGTGTGCGCGACCCACGTGCCGCGCGCCAATCTGCTGTACAGCCCGCGCAACAAGATTCTCGCGACGTCCTTGCTGGTCGAGGCATTCCTGTACGAAGAGCAGACTCGCCGCGGCGTGTCGATCAAGCATTGGGACGAGTTCAACGACGTCGCCGATCACTGCACCGTCTGTCACAAATGCGTGACGCCGTGCCCGGTGAAGATCGACTTCGGCGACGTGACGATGAACATGCGCAACCTGCTGCGCAAAATGGGCAAAAAGAAGTTCAACCCAGGCAATGCGGCCGGCATGTTCTTCCTCAACGCCACCAATCCGCAAACCATCAACCTCGCGCGTACCGCGATGATGGGCGTCGGCTACAAGGCGCAGCGCCTCGGCAACGAAGTGCTCAAGAAGTTCGCGAAGAAGCAGACGGCGCACCCGCCGGCAACCGTCGGCAAGCCGCCGGTCACGCAGCAGGTGATCCACTTCATGAACAAGAAGATGCCGGGCAATCTGCCGAAGAAAACCGCGCGGGCCTTGCTCGATATCGAGGACAACAAGATTGTCCCGATCATTCGCAATCCGAAGACCACCACGGCGGATACGGAAGCGGTGTTCTACTTCCCGGGCTGCGGCTCCGAGCGTCTGTTCTCGCAAGTCGGTCTGGCCACCCAGGCGATGCTGTGGGAAGCGGGCGTGCAAACCGTGCTGCCGCCGGGCTACCTGTGTTGCGGCTACCCGCAGCGCGGCTCGGGCCAGTTCGACAAGGCCGAGCAGATCGTCACGGATAACCGCGTGCTGTTCCACCGCGTCGCGAATACGCTGAACTATCTCGACATCAAGACGGTGGTGGTGTCGTGCGGTACGTGTTACGACCAGCTCGCCGGCTACGAATTCGAGAAAATTTTCCCGGGCTGCCGGATCATCGACATCCACGAGTTTCTGCTGGAGAAAGGCATCAAGCTCGAGGGCGTGAACGGCGTGCGCTACATGTACCACGACCCGTGCCAC
This sequence comes from Paraburkholderia fungorum, assembly GCF_046027215.1. Taxonomy (GTDB): domain Bacteria; phylum Pseudomonadota; class Gammaproteobacteria; order Burkholderiales; family Burkholderiaceae; genus Paraburkholderia; species Paraburkholderia fungorum_D. The sequence continues at coordinate 432,576 of NZ_JAQQEN010000001.1, forward strand.
TCACCGATCAAGACGATGGACCCGGTCAAGCTCGTCAATCAGCTGATGGGTTCGGAGAAGGACGGCTACAAGATCGAGAAGAACGATCGCTGCTGTGGCGAATCCGGCACACTCGCGGTGACGCGCCCGGACATTTCGACGCAAGTCCGCTTCCGCAAGGAAGAAGAAATGCGCAAGGGCGCCGCGAAGCTGCGTGGCATTCCTTCGGGCGGCGCTCCGCTGGTGGCTGAGGCGGGTGCCAATGGGATCAACACGGCCAATGCGTCGGCCGGCGCGGCGGGTGCGCCGAACGGCTCCGTGCTCAAGGCGGGCGATGGGCCGCAACCAAACGGCGCCACCGCGGTGAAGATCCTGACGAGCTGCCCGTCCTGCCTGCAAGGGCTGTCGCGTTACAACGAAGACGCCGGCACCGAGGCGGACTACATCGTCGTCGAGATGGCACGTCACGTGCTCGGCGAAGACTGGATGGCGGACTACGTCCAGCGGGCGAACAATGGCGGAATCGAGCGCGTGCTGGTTTAATGGCACCACTGACGATTTTTGCCTGAGGACGACGATGGACTGCGTTTTTTGCCGTGAAGATGGCGGCGATGTGCTGTGGCAGGACGACACCTTGCGTGTCGTCCTCGCCGACGAACACGATTACCCGGGCTTTTGCCGGGTGATCTGGAACAGGCATGTGGCCGAGTTTTCCGATCTGGCCGCAGGCGAGCGCGATCGCGTGATGAAGGCCGTGTATGCGGTTGAATGTGCGATGCGGCGCGTCATGCAGCCGGTCAAGGTCAACCTGGCGAGCCTCGGCAACCAGGTGCCGCACGTGCATTGGCATGTGATTCCGCGATTTTCGAACGACGCTCATTTCCCGCTGCCGATCTGGGCGCCGCGCCAGCGCACGGTGTCCGAAGCCATGCTGTCGTCGCGCCGCGCGCAAGCCACCCTGCTGCGCGAGGCTGTGCGACAGGAAATCGAACAAGCTTTTGGTTGAGGCCATCATGAGCGGATTGACTCCCGATACCCCGGTGCCGACCGGTGTGGTCGTGCATTCGAAATCGCGCGTACTCGAATTGCAATACGCAAACGGCGAATCGTATCGCCTGCCGTTCGAACTGCTGCGCGTGTATTCGCCCTCAGCAGAAGTGCAGGGCCATGGACCCGGCCAGGAGACGCTGCAGACCGGCAAGCGCGACGTCACGATCACGATGATCGAAGGCGTCGGCAACTACGCATTACAGCCGACTTTCTCGGATGGCCATTCCACGGGCCTCTATTCGTGGGATCTGCTTCACGATCTTGCCGTCCGTCAGGATGAACTCTGGCGCGACTATCTCGCCAGACTGGCAGCGGCCGGCGTCGACCGCGACGCGCCAATGACGCCAGCCGGCGCTGCGCACGGGCACTGTCACTGATACGATTCGCCCTGGTCGCCGCGCTGATGCGGTGCAACATTTCAGAATACGCGAAAGGACGAGCGCGATGAGCAAAACCCACTTCGGCTTTCAATCGGTCGACGAACAGGAAAAAGCGCAGAAGGTGGCGGGTGTATTCCACTCGGTTGCCGCCAACTACGACTTGATGAACGACCTGATGTCGGGCGGGTTGCACCGGGCGTGGAAGATGTTCACGATCGCCCAGGCCAATGTGCGGCCGGGCTACAAGGTGCTCGATATCGCGGGCGGCACGGGCGATCTGTCCAAGGCGTTCGCCAAACAGGCGGGCGAGACGGGCGAAGTCTGGCACACCGACATCAACGAATCGATGCTGCGAGTGGGCCGCGACCGCCTGCTGGACAAGGGCGTCATCACCCCGGCGCTACTGTGCGACGCCGAGAAAATCCCGTTTCCGGACAACTACTTCGACGTAGTGACCGTGGCATTTGGTCTGCGCAACATGACGCACAAGGATGTCGCGCTGGCGGAGATGCGTCGCGTGCTGAAGCCGGCAGGCCGGCTGCTGGTGCTGGAATTTTCGAAGGTGTGGGATCCGCTCAAAAAGGTCTACGACGTCTATTCTTTTAAGGTGTTGCCGTGGTTGGGCGAACGCTTTGCGAAAGATGCCGAGAGCTACCAATACCTCGCGGAATCGATCCGGATGCATCCGGACCAGGAAACTTTAAAAACAATGATGGAACAAGCGGGCCTGGACGGCGTCAAATATTACAATTTGTCAGCTGGCGTGGTAGCTTTACATGTGGGGACCAAATACTAGGGTTCCTAACCCATCGATTTTTAAAGGAAAGTACGAAAATGTCCGATTCAGGTTTGTTATCTCCCCGTAAGGTTTCGAGATCGCTGGTGAGAAGAATCGGACTGATCGCGATGGTCGGTCTGATCATGGCCGGCTCCCTCGCTTCGCTCGATGCGGAAGCTCGCCGCATGGGCGGTGGCCGTAGTATTGGCCGTCAGTCGAATACGGTTCAGCAGCAGTCAGCGCCTTCGCAACCTTCCCAAGGCAACCAGGCCATGCAGCAGCGTGCCCAGCCGGCACCGGCGCCTGCGCCCACGCCTGCCGCGCAGCCTAACCGCTCGCGCTGGCTTGGGCCGATCGCCGGTTTGGCGGCAGGCCTCGGTATCGCCGCGTTGCTGTCGCACTTCGGTCTGGGCGGCGCATTTGCTGGCGCCATGGCCAACATCATCGTCATCGCCGTGATTGCGATGATCGGCATCTGGCTGATCCGCCGCTTCATGGGCCGCAAGCGCGATACGGCGCAACCGGCTTACGCCGGCGGCGCGCCGACGCTGAACGCGGGTGGCACCGGTTACGGGCAGGAGCCGCGCTACAACGCGCCGCCTGCCGGATCGTATGTCGAACCGCAAGGCAACCCGCTGACCACACCTACCGTCAATGCTGCACCCGTTGTGCCGGCCGGCTTTGATTCGGAAGCGTTCCTGCGTAACGCGAAGGTGTACTTCATCCGCCTGCAAGCCGCATGGGATGTGGGCAATATGGAAGACATCCGCGAATTCACGACGCCTGAAATGTTCGCTGAAGTGAAGGTCGATCTGTCGTCGCGTGGTGCGGATTCGAACCAGACGGACGTGGTGCAGCTCAATGCCGAGTTGCTCGGCGTCGAAGAACGCGCAAGCGAATACTTCGCTAGCGTGCGCTTCTCCGGCCTGATCCGCGAGTCGGCGGGTGCGGCGGCTGAGCCGTTCGTCGAAGTCTGGAACCTGACCAAGGCGAATCGCGCCGGCGAAGGCTGGCTGCTGGCCGGTATCCAGCAGGTGACGCAGCACTGATGCGGCATTGATGCGGTAGGGGCGTCGCCCTGACTTTGCACAAAGCGTTGGCCGTTCGGCATAGCAAGCCGCGAAGCGAACGGACGTTACAATAGGAACCCGCGCGGGCACCTCGCCTGCGCGGGTTTTTTCTTGCCACTTTCAATGACCCTCGCCGCCAAGCCCTTCGCTGCTGCCGTCAATCACCTGCTCGCCCGCGAATCGTGGGCTCGTGAGCGCCTCGCCCCGTACGCGGGCAAAACCGCCAGACTGTCCTGTCCACCGGTCGTGCTGATGTTGCTGGTGCAACCTGACGGCTACCTGGGCGCGGTCGCCGAAACCGAAGCGCAGCTGTTCGATGTAACCATCTCGGTGCCGTCCGACGCGTTGCCGGCTTTCGTGCAAGGCGGCCAGGCCGCGGTGATGAAGCACGTCAAAATCGAGGGCGACGCCGAATTCGCCACGGTGATCGCGAAACTGGCCGAGCATCTGCGCTGGGAGCCGGAAGAGGATCTGGCCCGACTGATCGGCGACGGTCCGGCGTGGCGGGTTGCATCGGTGGTGCGCACGGTCGGCGAGCATGCCCGCCGCACGGGGCGCAACCTGCTCGACACCGCCGCCGAATACCTGCTGGACGAGAACCCGCAGCTGGTGCGCCGCACCGCGCTCGACGACTTCAACGTTGAACTGGCCCGTGCGCGCGATGCGCTCGCGCGGGTGGAAAAGCGCATCGAGCGTCTTGAACAGAAGGTCGAAGCCCGCGGCGCTGTTGCGTCGGGCGGCGCCGCCACGTTGCGCGGCACGCGCTAGTCACCGGGCTCAACCATGCGTTTTCTGCGTTTCCTCAAAATTTTCTTTACGGTCATCCGCTTCGGTCTCGATGAGATGATGCTCGGTCGCATCAACGACCGGCGCGTGCGGTTGCTGCTGCGTATCACCACGATCGGTCGCAAGTTCGATGCGCCGCCAGGCGTGCGGCTGCGGCTCGCGCTCGAAAGCCTCGGGCCGATCTTCGTCAAGTTCGGTCAGGTGCTGTCCACGCGGCGCGATCTGCTGCCGGTCGATATCGCCAACGAACTGGCCAAGCTGCAGGATCAGGTGCCGCCGTTCGATTCGGCGGTGGCGATCGGGCTGGTCGAAAAATCGCTCGGCGCACCGGTCGACGTGCTGTTCGACGATTTCGAGCGGGTGCCGGTGGCAAGCGCATCGATCGCACAGGTGCACTTCGCCAAGGTGAAGGCCGGGCAGCACGCGGGCAAGGCGGTCGCCGTGAAGGTGCTGCGGCCGAACATGCTGCCGGTGATCGACTCCGACCTTGCCTTGCTGCGCGACATCGCCGTATGGGCCGAGCGCCTGTGGGCGGACGGCAAGCGCCTGAAGCCGCGTGAGGTGGTCGCGGAATTCGACAAATACCTGCACGACGAGCTCGATCTGATGCGCGAGGCGGCTAACGGCAGCCAGCTGCGCCGCAACTTCGCCGGCCTCGATCTGCTGCTGGTGCCGGAGATGTACTGGGAGTTCTGCACGCCCACCGTGCTGGTCATGGAGCGGATGGTCGGCGTGCCGATCAGCCAGGTGGAAACGCTGCGCGCAGCTGGCGTCGATATCCCGAAGCTGGCGCGCGAGGGCGTCGAGATATTCTTCACCCAGGTGTTCCGCGACGGCTTTTTCCATGCCGACATGCACCCCGGCAACATTCAGGTGAGTCTCGATCCGGCGCACTTCGGCCGCTATATCGCGCTCGATTTCGGCATCATCGGCGCGCTGTCGGACTTCGATAAGAACTACCTCGCGCAGAACTTCCTTGCGTTCTTCAAGCGCGACTACCATCGCGTCGCCACGCTGCATCTGGAGTCCGGCTGGGTGCCGCCCACCACCCGCGTCGAGGAACTGGAAAGCGCGATCCGCGCAGTCTGCGAGCCGTATTTCGACCGCGCGTTGAAAGACATTTCGCTCGGTCAGGTCTTGATGCGCCTGTTCTCGACCTCGCGCCGCTTCAACGTCGAAATTCAGCCGCAACTGGTGCTGCTGCAAAAAACCATGCTGAACGTCGAAGGGCTGGGCCGTTCGCTCGACCCTGAACTGGACCTTTGGAAGACCGCGAAGCCGTATCTCGAGCGCTGGATGAACGAGCAGATCGGCCTGCGCGGCTGGTACGAGCGTCTGAAGATCGAGGCGCCGCAGTGGAGCAAGACGTTGCCGCAATTGCCGCGCCTGATTCATCACGTGCTGGCTGAGCGTCACGACAATGCTCGTGGCGCCAACGACGACATGATTCGCCAGATCCTGCTCGAGCAGAAGCGTACCAACCGGTTGCTGCAAGGGCTGCTGTTGTTCGGCGTGGCGGTCGGCGTCGGTGCGGTGCTGGCGCGGGCGTTTCTGGCATTCGCCTACGGCGGTTGATACGGATTCACACGAGGCAATCCATGAGCGACCCGACCCAGCCTTCCGCCCCTGATTTCGCGACCCGCGACCCGAATTCGCCGGACTTCTGGGACGAGCGCTTTGAGCGCCAGTTCATGCCATGGGACCAGGCGGGCGTGCCGTCCGCGTTTCAATCGTTCGCCGGCCGGCATAGCGGCGCGGCGGTGCTGATTCCCGGCTGCGGCAGCGCCTACGAGGCGTTCTGGCTTGCGCAGCAAGGCAATCCGGTTCGCGCGATCGATTTTTCGCCGAACGCCGTCGCGGCCGCGCGCCAGCAACTGGGCGCAGAGCACGCGGATCTGGTCGAGCAGGCTGATTTCTTTACCTATGAGCCGCCGTTCACGCCCGCGTGGATTTATGAGCGCGCGTTTCTCTGCGCACTGCCGCTGGCGCGCCGCGAGGACTACGCGCAACGAATGGCCGCGTTGCTGCCGGCGGGTGCGCTGCTCGCCGGGTTCTATTTCATCGGCGCGACGCCCAAAGGGCCGCCCTTCGGTATCGAGCGCGCCGAACTCGATGCGCTGCTCACGCCGCACTTCGATCTGATCGAAGACGAGGCCGTGCACGATTCGATTGCGGTATTCGCCGGCCGCGAGCGCTGGCTGACATGGCGCCGCTGCGGCTGAGGCCGCACTTGATTCGCGATCGGCCGCCCCCACCTATGGCAACGGCGGCTGCGTCGGGCGCTTGTCCCCAAAATCCGGGGGAGGGGTGTCGTTTGCGGCTATAATTCAAGGCTTTGCAAGCGTTTACAAGATTTCAGTAGGGAAAAGTTCATGCCGATCTACGCTTATCGTTGCGAGTCATGCGGCTTCGGGAAGGACGTGCTTCAGAAGATGAGCGACCCCCAGTTGACGCAGTGTCCCGAGTGCGGGAAAGACACCTTTCGCAAGCAGGTCACTGCCGCCGGTTTCCAGTTAAAGGGCTCCGGCTGGTATGTAACCGATTTCCGCGGCGGCAATGGCGGCGCGAATGCGCCTGCCAAGCCCGACGCCAACGGCGGCTCGAATGGAAACTCGGGCGAGAACGCTTCGGCCGATAACGGCGCCGCAAAATCCGACACGGCTTCGGCTGGCAGCACGGCCGCAGCGGGTTCATCGAGCGCGGCCGCCACGCCGGCTGCGCCTGCTGCCGCACCGGCCGCTTCGGCGAGTTCGAGCGGTTCCGGCAGCGCCTAGTGGGACCGCCGCCCTCGGGGGCGGCGCACACGCCGCGCCGTGGGCCTTGGCTCGCGCGGCTTTCTGGCGGTACACATGACGACGAAAAAAACGACGCTCAAATCGGTGTTTCTGACTGGCCTGCTGGTGCTGGTGCCTCTGGCCATCACACTGTGGGTGCTCGGCCTGATCATCGGCACGATGGACCAGACACTGTTGCTGCTGCCGCGCGCGTGGCAGCCGGAGCGCGCGCTCGGCTTCCGTTTGCCGGGCCTCGGCGCAGTGCTGACGCTGGCGTTCATCTTTGTCGTCGGGCTGTTGACGCAAAACTTCATCGGGCAGAAGCTTGTGAAGTGGTGGGAAGTCGTGGTCGCTCACATTCCGGTGGTCGGCCCGATCTACACCAGCGTCAAGCAGGTGTCCGACACTTTGCTGTCGAGCAGCGGCAACGCGTTTCGCAAGGCGCTTCTGATCGAATACCCGCGCCGCGGTTCCTATACGATTGCGTTTCTGACCGGCATCCCGGGCGGCGACGTGGTCAACCACCTGAAAGAAGAGTACGTCAGCGTGTATGTGCCAACTACGCCGAACCCAACGTCCGGCTTCTTCCTGATGGTGCCGAGGAGCGAAGTGATCGAGCTCGACATGACGGTCGACGCCGCGCTCAAATACATCGTCTCGATGGGCGTCGTGGCGCCGTCCGCGCCGCCGGCGCCGGTGCCGGTGCGCCGCACGACAGTCGAGCCTCCGCTGTAATGCCGGCGCGCAGTGTTTTCATTGCAGCGCGCCGTTCAACCAATGCATAACGAAAGACAAACATCATGTCGATGAGAACTGAATACTGCGGTCTGGTGACCGAAGAACGGCTGGGCCAAACCGTCTCGCTGTGTGGCTGGGTGAGCCGCCGCCGCGACCATGGCGGCGTCATCTTCATCGACCTGCGCGACCGCGAAGGCCTCGTCCAGGTCGTCTGCGATCCCGATCGCGCGGAGATGTTCAAGACGGCCGAAGGCGTGCGCAACGAGTTCTGTCTGCAGATCAAGGGCGTGGTTCGCGCCCGCCCGGAAGGCACGACGAACGCCGCGCTGAAAAGCGGCAAGATCGAAGTGCTGTGCCATGAACTGATCGTGCTGAACGCGTCGATCACGCCGCCGTTCCAGCTCGACGACGACAACCTGTCGGAAACCACGCGTCTTACGCACCGTGTGCTCGACCTGCGCCGTCCGCAGATGCAGCACAACCTGCGTCTGCGCTACCGCGTCGCGATCGAAGTGCGCAAGTACCTGGACTCGCTGGGCTTCATCGACATCGAAACGCCGATGCTCACCAAGAGCACGCCGGAAGGCGCGCGCGACTACCTGGTGCCGTCGCGTACCAACCCGGGCCAGTTCTTCGCGCTGCCGCAATCGCCGCAACTGTTCAAGCAGCTGTTGATGGTGGCGAACTTCGATCGCTACTACCAGATCGTCAAGTGTTTCCGCGACGAAGATCTGCGCGCGGACCGTCAGCCGGAATTCACGCAGATCGACTGCGAAACCTCGTTCCTGTCGGAACAGGAAATCCGCGATCTGTTCGAAGCCATGATCCGTCACGTGTTCAAGGAAACGATCGGCGTCACGCTGGACGAGAAATTCCCGGTCATGCTGTATTCGGAAGCCATGCGCCGCTTCGGTTCGGACAAGCCGGACCTGCGCGTGAAGCTCGAATTCACAGACCTGACCGATGCGGTCAAAGACGTCGACTTCAAGGTGTTCAGCACGCCGGCCAACACGAAGGACGGCCGCGTCGCGGCGATCCGCGTGCCGAAGGGCGGCGAGCTCTCGCGTGGCGATATCGACAGCTACACGGAATTCGTGCGTATTTACGGCGCGAAGGGTCTGGCGTGGATCAAGGTCAACGAAGTGGCCAAGGGCCGTGACGGTCTGCAAAGCCCGATCGTCAAGAACCTGCACGACGAAGCCGTGAAGGCGATCATCGAGCGCACCGGCGCGCAAGACGGCGACATCATTTTCTTCGCGGCGGATCGCGCGAAGGTGGTGAACGACAGCCTGGGCGCGTTGCGTCTGAAGATCGGCCATTCGGAATTCGGCAAGGCCAACGGTCTGGTCGAAACGGGCTGGAAGCCGCTGTGGGTGATCGATTTCCCGATGTTCGAATACGACGAGGAAGACAACCGCTACGTCGCCGCACATCACCCGTTCACGAGCCCGAAAGACGAGCATCTCGAGTATCTGGAAACGGATCCGGCGCGCTGCCTCGCGAAGGCATACGACATGGTGCTGAACGGCTGGGAAATCGGCGGCGGTTCGGTGCGTATCCACCGTGAAGAAGTGCAGAGCAAGGTGTTCCGCGCGCTCAAGATCAACGCGGAAGAAGCCCAGGCCAAGTTCGGCTTCCTGCTCGACGCGTTGCAATACGGCGCGCCGCCGCACGGCGGTATCGCGTTCGGTCTGGACCGCATCGTCACGATGATGGCCGGCGCCGATTCGATCCGCGACGTGATCGCATTCCCGAAGACGCAACGCGCGCAGTGTCTGCTCACGCAGGCGCCGAGCGAGGTGGACGAGCGCCAGCTGCGCGACTTGCACATCCGTCTGCGTCAGCCGGAGCCGAAGGCGTAACGGCGTGAAGCAAGCCGAAGCTGTCTGAAAACAGCAGCATGAGGCGACGAAAAAGTGAATCGAAAAAGGCGCTTAATGCGCCTTTTTCGCTTTTTGCGTTACAGTCGAAGCAACCGGTCTCGACCGCTCATGGACCACTCGCCGACATGTACCGCGCAAGCGTTGCGCCCAGTTAAAGCCATGCCGAAACCGCCAAAGATCCCGCAATCCGTACTTGTCATCATTCATACGCCTGCGCTCGAGGTGCTTCTGATCGAGCGCGCCGACCATCCGGGTTTCTGGCAGTCAGTGACGGGTTCCAAAGATCACCTGGACGAAGCGGTCGCCGAAACGGCGGCGCGCGAAGTGGCCGAGGAGACCGGTATCGTTGTCGGCAGCAGGCTAGTGCCGCAGAGCGCCCTATTCGACTGGCGCTATCAGATCGAGTACGAGATCTATCCCGAGTTCCGGCATCGCTATGCTGAAGGCGTGATCCACAACACCGAGTACTGGTTCAGCCTCGAGGTGCCCGAGCAGCTCGAGGTGACCCTCGCGCCGCGCGAGCACACCGCGTTCCTGTGGCTGCCGTATGAAGAGGCCGCGTCACGCTGCTTTTCGTCGTCGAATGCCGACGCGATCCTGCAACTGCCGAGGCGGCTCGCTAGCCGTTCCGCCCAACCAGCCGGGGAGCGTGCTCGGTGAGCGTCGGCGGCGCGCGCCGTTTCGCGCGACTCCGGCAATCGCTGCTCGGCCGCCGCTATTGGCAGCGCTACCGCTTCACCAGCGGCAACGCGATCAGGCTGCTGCGTTCCGGCGATGAGTTCTTCAGCGCGCTGATTGCGCGTATCGACGCCGCAGAGCGCGACGTCGTCCTCGAAACCTACATCTTCTGCAACGACAACGCGGGCCAGCAGGTCAGCGCCGCGCTGCTCCGGGCTGCCGCGCGCGGCGTGAAGGTGCGCGTGATTACCGACGGCATCGGCACCGCGCGTCTGCCGATGTTCAACGAATGGCCGCTCGCCGGGGTTGACCATCGCATCTACAACCCGCACCTGTTTGGCCGCTTCGGTTTTTCGCGCACGCACCGCAAGCTGGCCGCGGTAGACGATCAGTTCGCGTATTGCGGCGGTATCAACATCGTCGACGATTACGAGAACAATGGCGAGAAGCTGCCCTACCGGCGCTGGGACTTCGCGGTCGAACTGCATGGGCCGGTGGTCGCCGATGTCCGCCAGGCGTTCGAGTTGCAATGGCAGCGGATTCGCCTTGGGCATCGGCCGTTGGAATCCATGGCGCCCGATCCTGGGCCAAAGACCGCGGCATCGCTCGGCACCTTGCGCCGGCGCCGCCGCAACCGCAACGAGGAACTCTGGGCCGGCGGCCTGCCGTGCGTGGCGTTTGTCGCGCGCGACAACCTGATCAACCGGCGCGCGATCGAGAAAGCGTATCTGACCGCCATCGGCCAAGCGCGCAACGAAGTGCTGCTCGCCAATCCGTATTTCATGCCGGGTCGCAAGCTGCGGCGCGCGCTGGTGTTCGCCGCGCGGCGCGGTGTCGACGTGAAGCTGATCATCGGGCGCAAGGAGTTCGCCGCGCTCGATTACGCCGTGCCGTTCCTGTACCGCTCGCTTCTCAAGGCCGGCGTGAAGATCGCCGAGTACGAGAAAACCCTGCTGCACGGCAAAGTCGCGGTCGTCGACTCGAGCTGGGGCACCGTCGGCTCGTCGAACCTCGACGCGCTGAGCCTGATGCTCAACAACGAAGCTAATGTGGTGCTGGTGAACGACCCGCAGATCGACGCCTTGCGTGAAGCGATCCTGGTGGCCTTCAAGGACTCGCGCCGGATCGATGAGGCGCGCTATGATGCCCGTCCGGCCGGTGAGCGATTCCTCAACTGGCTTGCCTACACGACCTATCGGGCCGTGATGAAGCTTCTGACGGTGGGTGGATATGACTAGCTCACGGGCACCTCGCCCATAACCGCGAGGGCACGGCGCCACGGGGAGGGAAAAAAGAAGGCAAACGCCTCTAAAAAATCTCCTTCCTCTGATTGACGAATGTCGCAGAATTGAAACCAGGTTAGAAACCGGTTTCTAATAAAGTCCTTGTTTCGCGGACGGCCGCAGCCAATAATAGTACGGCCGTTCGATTTTCTTTCGGTCACATTAGAACGGTAAATAGCTATGCGAAAAGGCGAACAAACGCGAGCCGCGATTCTCGAAGCAGCACTTGATCTGGCAAGCCGCGATGGACTGGAAGGTCTGACGATTGGGCTGCTGGCCGAGCGCATGCAGATGAGCAAAAGCGGTGTGTTCGCGCATTTCGGGTCGCGCGAGGATTTGCAGGTCGAGGTCGTGCGCGAATATCACCGTCGTTTTGAAGACGAGGTGTTCTTTCCGAGTTTGCGTGAGCCCCGCGGCTTGCCGCGCTTGCGCGCGATGATTTCCCGCTGGATCGAGAAGCGCATTCAGGAAGTGACGACCGGGTGCATCTATATCAGCGGGGCTGTCGAGTACGACGACCGCGCTGACAACCCGGTGCGCGAGCAACTCGTGTCGAGCGTGACGATCTGGCGTGCGGCACTCAATCGTGCGATTTCGCAGGCGATGGAAGAAGGGCATCTGCGTGCCGATACGGATCCGCAACTGATGCTGTTCGAACTGTATAGCTTCACGCTCGGGCTGCATCACGACGCGCGCTTCCTGCATTTGCCGGATGCAGTACGTCTTACGTGGGCCGCGCTGGAAAAATTGATTATTTCGTATCAGAGCGAAAGCCGTTAGCAGCGCCGCCGAACTTAAGCAGATTCAGCGGCGCTGACAGTCCGTTGCACGGACCGAGCCAACGGCCTGGCTCCTTGTCAAACTTTGGAGAGAGTCATGGGACAGTACGCCGCGCCGCTGCGCGACATGCAATTCGTGTTGCACGAGCTGCTTAACGTCGAAGCCGAAATCAAGCAGATGCCGAAGCACGCAGATCTCGATGCCGACACGATCAACCAGGTACTCGAAGAAGCCAGCAAATTCTGCTCGGAAGTCCTGTTCCCGCTGAATCAGAGCGGCGACCAGGAAGGCTGCACGTACGTCGGCGACGGCGTCGTGACCACGCCGAAGGGTTTCCGGGAAGCCTATCAGCAGTACGTCGAAGCCGGCTGGCCGGCGCTCGGCTGCGATCCGGAATACGGCGGCCAGGGCCTGCCCGCATTCGTCAACAACGCGCTGTATGAAATGCTGAACTCGGCGAATCAGGCGTGGACGATGTATCCGGGCCTGTCGCACGGCGCGTATGAATGTCTGCACGCGCACGGCACGCCGGAACTGCAACAACGTTATCTGCCGAAGCTGGTCGCGGGCGTCTGGACCGGCACGATGTGTCTGACCGAACCGCATTGCGGCACCGACCTCGGCATTCTGCGCACCAAGGCCGAACCGAATAGCGACGGCTCGTACGCAATCAGCGGCACGAAGATTTTCATCTCCAGCGGCGAACACGATCTCGCGGAAAACATCGTGCACCTGGTGCTCGCGCGTCTGCCGGATGCGCCGATGGGCACCAAGGGCATTTCGCTGTTCATCGTGCCGAAGTTCGTGCCGAATGAAGCGGGCGAACCGGGCGAGCGCAACGGCGTGAAGTGCGGCTCCATCGAACACAAGATGGGCATTCACGGCAACGCAACCTGCGTGATCAACCTCGACGGCGCGAAGGGCTGGCTGGTCGGCGAACCGAACAAGGGCTTGAACGCCATGTTCGTGATGATGAACGCCGCGCGTCTGGGCGTCGGCATGCAGAGTCTGGGCCTCACTGAAATCGGTTTCCAGAACTCGCTGGTGTACGCGAAAGAGCGTCTGCAAATGCGCTCGCTGACTGGCCCGAAAGCGCCGGAAAAGGCCGCCGACCCGATCATCGTGCACCCGGACGTGCGCCGCATGCTGCTCACGCAGAAGGCCTATGCCGAAGGCGCGCGCGCGTTCTCGTACTGGTCCGCGCTGCACATCGACAAGGAACTGTCGCATGCTGAAGAAGCGGTGCGCAAGGATGCCGCCGACCTCGTCGCGCTGCTCACGCCGATCCTGAAGGCGTTCCTGTCGGACAACGCGTTCGAAAGCACCAACCACGCCATGCAGGTTTACGGCGGCCACGGTTTCATTACCGAGTGGGGCATGGAGCAATACGTGCGCGACGCGCGTATCAACATGATCTACGAAGGCACCAACGCGATTCAGTCGCTCGACCTGCTGGGCCGCAAGGTGCTCGGCGACATGGGCGCGAAGATGAAGAAGTTCGGCAAGCTGGTCGCCGAATTCGTCGAAGCCGAAGGCGTCAAGCCGGAGATGCAGGAATTCATCAACCCGCTCGCCGACATCGGTGAGAAGGTGCAGAAGCTGACGATGGAAATCGGCATGAAGGCCATGCAGAACCCGGACGAAGTCGGCGCTGCCGCCGTGCCGTATCTGCGTACCGTCGGCCATCTGGTGTTCTCGTACTTCTGGGCGCGCATGGCGCGTATCGCGCTGGACAAGGAAGCATCGGGCGACACGTTCTACAAGGCGAAGCTCGCCACCGCACGCTTCTACTTCGCGAAGCTGCTGCCGGAAACGGCCATGACGATCCGCCAGGCACGCGCGGGTTCGAAGTCGCTGATGGAAGTTGAAGAGTCGCTGTTCTAAGGCACACCCATCCAGGCAGGCGCCACGCTTTCTAAAAAAACGCGTGGCGCTTGACCCAGCCATCCATCGCGCAACATACGCGACCCCGTACAACTCCCCGGAGGAACGACGTGAGCAATCTGATCATTCGCAAGGTAGCCGTGCTCGGCGCCGGCGTGATGGGCGCGCAGATCGCTGCGCACCTGATCAACGCCAAGGTGCCTGTGCTGCTGTTCGACCTGCCCGCCAAGGAAGGCCCGAAGAACGCAATCGCCCTGAAGGCAATCGAGAATCTGAAGAAGCTGTCGCCGGCGCCGTTCGGCGTGAAGGACGACGCGCAATACATCCAGCCCGCGAATTACGACGACGACATCGAAAAGCTCGCCGGGTGCGATCTCGTGATCGAAGCGATCGCCGAACGCATGGACTGGAAGCACGACCTGTACAAGAAGGTGTCGCCGCACCTCGCGCCGAACGCGATCTTCGCGACCAACACGTCGGGTCTGTCGATCACCGAACTGTCGCAAGGTTTTTCGGATGAACTGAAGGCGCGCTTTTGCGGCGTGCACTTCTTCAATCCGCCGCGCTACATGCACCTGGTCGAACTGATTCCGACCGCCACCACGCGCCCGGAAATCCTCGATCAACTCGAATCGTTCCTGACGAGCGTGGTCGGCAAGGGCGTCGTGCGCGCAAAAGACACGCCGAACTTCATCGCCAACCGTGTCGGGATTTTCTCGATCCTCGCCGTCATTACCGAAGCCGCGAAGTTCGGCCTGCGTTTTGACGAAGTGGACGACCTGACCGGCAGCCGCCTGGGCCGCGCAAAATCGGCAACCTTCCGCACTGCGGACGTGGTCGGTCTCGACACGATGGCGCACGTCATCAAGACGATGCAGGACAACCTGAAGGACGATCCGTTCTTCCCGGTGTACGAAACGCCGGCCGTGCTTGCCGAACTGGTGAAGAAGGGCGCGCTCGGTCAGAAGACCGGCGGCGGCTTCTACAAGAAAGAAGGCAAGGCAATCAAGGTGCTCGACCCGAAAACGGGCACCTACGTCGACGGCGGCGCGAAGGCCGACGAACTGGTCGGGCGCATCCTGAAGCGTCCGCCGGCAGAGCGTCTGAAGCTGCTGCGCGAGTCGGAACACCCGCAGGCGCAGTTCCTGTGGTCGATCTTCCGCGACGTGTTCCACTACATCGGCGTGCATCTCGAATCGATCGCCGATAACGCGCGCGACGTCGACCTCGCCATCCGCTGGGGCTTCGGCTGGAGCGAAGGTCCGTTTGAAGGCTGGCAGACGGCCGGCTGGAAGCAGGTGGCCGAATGGGTGCAGGAAGACATCGCGGCGGGCAAGGCGTTGTCGACTACGCCGCTGCCGTCGTGGGTGCTCGAAGGCCCGGTCGCCGAAACGGGTGGCGTGCATACGAACGAAGGTTCGTGGTCGCCGGCTTCGAAGACCTTCGTGCCGCGCTCGCCGCTGTCGGTCTACGACAAGCAGGTGTTTCGTGCACCGCTGGTCGGCGAAACCTCGGCTGATCCGAAGACCTACGGCAAGACGCTGTTTGAAACCGACGCCGTGCGCGCATGGGTGGACGATCGCGCAGGCGAGAACGACGTGCTGATCGTGTCGTTCAAAAGCAAGATGAACACGATCGGACCGTCGGTGATCGACGGCCTGACGCAAGCCATCGAACTCGCCGAGAAGGACTACAAGGGTCTGGTGGTGTGGCAGCCCACGTCGCTGAAGCTCGGTACGCCGGGCGGCCCGTTCTCGGCCGGCGCGAACCTGGAAGAAGCGATGCCCGCGTTCATGACGGGCGGCGCGAAGGGCATCGAGCCGTTCGTGAAGAAATTCCAGCAAGGCATGCTGCGCGTGAAGTATGCGAGCGTGCCGGTGATCTCGGCTGTGTCGGGCATCGCGCTTGGCGGCGGTTGCGAACTGGCGCTGCATAGCGCGAAGCGTGTCGCGCACATCGAAAGCTATCTCGGTCTGGTCGAAGTGGGCGTGGGTCTGGTGCCCGCGGGCGGCGGTCTGAAGGAAGCGGCACTGCGCGCAGCGGAAGCCGCGAGCGCAGCCGGCGCGACCAACGACCTGCTGAAGTTCGTGCAGAAGTCGTTCGAAAACGCGGCGATGGCGAAGGTCTCGGCCTCCGCGCTCGACGCCCGCGCGATGGGCTACCTGAAGCCGTCCGACACGATCGTCTTCAACGTGTTCGAACTGCTCGACATCGCGAAGAAGGAAGCGCGTGCGCTTTCGGCAGCGGGCTACCGTCCGCCGCTGCGCGTCACGCAAGTACCGGTGGCGGGCCGCTCGGCGATCGCGACCATCAAGGCATCGCTCGTCAATATGCGCGACGGCCGTTTCATCAGCGAGCACGATTTCCTGATCGCGAGCCGCATCGCGGAAGCGGTGTGCGGCGGTGACGTGGAAGCCGGCAGTCTCGTCGACGAGGAATGGCTGCTGCAACTGGAGCGTCGTGCGTTTGTCGATCTGCTCGGCACGCCCAAGACGCAGGAACGGATCATGGGCATGCTGCAAACCGGCAAGCCGGTTCGTAACTAACGCGCGCATTTGGAGCTTTAAATGACAAAGCAACTGCAAGACGCATACATCGTCGCCGCGAGCCGCACGCCGATCGGCAAGGCGCCGCGCGGGATGTTCAAAAATACACGCCCGGACGAACTGCTGGTGCACGCGATCCGCTCGGCCGTGGCACAAGTGCCGGGCCTCGACACGAAGGTCATCGAAGACGCGATCATCGGCTGTGCGATTCCGGAAGCGGAACAAGGCCTGAACGTCGCGCGGATGGGCGCGTTGCTGGCCGGCCTGCCGAACTCGGTCGGCGGTGTGACGGTGAACCGTTTCTGTGCTTCGGGTCTGACCGCGCTGGCGATGGCGGCTGATCGTATTCGCGTCGGTGAATCCGACGCCATGATCGCGGGCGGCTGCGAATCGATGAGCATGGTGCCCATGATGGGCAACAAGCCGTCGATGTCGCCGCACATCTTCGATCGCAATGAAGATATCGGTATCGCCTACGGCATGGGCCTGACGGCAGAGAAGGTCGCCGAGCGCTGGAAGATCAGCCGCGAAGCGCAAGACGCGTTCTCGGTCGAATCGCACCGCCGCGCAATCGCCGCGCAGCAAGCGGGTGAGTTCAACGACGAAATCGCCGCCTACACGATCGCGGAGCGTTTCCCTGATCTCGCCACCGGCGAAGTGAAGGTGAAGACGCGCGAAGTTGCGCTCGACGAAGGTCCGCGTGCGGAAACGTCGCTGGAAGGTCTGGCGAAGCTGCGCGCGGTGTTCGCGAACAAGGGTTCGGTGACGGCGGGCAACAGCTCGCAGACGTCGGACGGCGCGGGCGCGCTGATCGTAGTGTCGGAAAAAATGTTGAAGGAATTCAACCTCACGCCGCTCGCGCGTTTCGTCAGCTTCGCCGTGCGCGGCGTGCCGCCGGAAATCATGGGCATCGGTCCGAAGGAAGCGATTCCGGCCGCGTTGAAGGCAGCGGGCCTGAAGATCGACGACATGGACTGGATCGAACTGAATGAAGCGTTCGCTGCGCAGTCGCTGGCAGTGATTCAGGACCTTGGTCTCGATCCGTCGAAGATCAACCCGCTCGGCGGCGCGATCGCGCTGGGCCATCCGCTCGGTGCGACGGGCGCGATTCGTGCATCGACCGTGGTGCACGGCCTGCGCCGGCGCAACTACAAGTACGGCATGGTGACGATGTGCGTCGGCACCGGCATGGGCGCCGCCGGCATCATCGAGCGTCTGTAAGCCGGACTCATGGCCGTCTAAAGACCGCAGAAACGGTTCGCAGGCCAGCTGGCTTGCGAACCGTTTTTCCATTCAGCAGCAAGGAGTACGAGGAGATGACAATGGATATTCTGGTCGAGCGCGCCGACGGCGTGCTGACGATTGCCTTCAACCGGCCCGACAGGAAAAACGCGATTACGGCCGCGATGTATCAGACGATGGTCGACACGCTGGTCGAAGCGCAGGGCGACGCGGCCGTGCGCGCGATCCTGATTCGCGGCAGCATCGGCATTTTCAGCGCCGGCAACGATCTCGAAGATTTCATGAAGACGCCCCCGGGCGGCGAACACGCGCCGGTGTTCCAGTTCCTGCGCGCGCTCAGCGCGGCGGAAAAGCCGGTGGTGGCGTCCGTGGCCGGCCCGGCAGTGGGTATCGGCACCACGCTGCTGCTGCATTGCGATCTGGTCTACGCGGGTAACACCGCCAGTTTCTCGCTGCCGTTCACGCAGCTTGGGCTGTGTCCGGAAGCGGCATCGAGTCTGCTGTTGCAGCGCGTGGCCGGCTACCAGGCGGCGGCGGAAAAGCTGCTGCTCGGCGAAGCCTTCGACGCGCAGGAAGCACAGCGCATCGGCTTTGTGAATCGCATTCTGTCGACGGCCGAAGTCGACGCCTTCGCGGCAGCGCAAGCGGCAAAGCTGGCGGCGCTACCGGCTTCGTCGTTGCGGGTGACGAAGAGTTTGATGAAGCGCGCGAGCCAGCAGGAGCTGCAGACGCAGATGAGCGAAGAAGCGCTGCACTTCGGGAAGATGCTGCTCGCGCCGGAAGCGCGCGAGGCGTTCAAGGCGTTCTTCGAGAAGCGCAAACCGGATTTCCGGCAATTCGATTGAGCCTCAGCGCCGGCTCCCGTCGAGCCATCAAGGCTGCGTCGGCTGCAAGGTGTCGTAGTCGACGTAGCTGGTTTCGCGGCAGAAGCTGACGAGCCGCACGCCGGCCTTGCGGGCAATCGCAATGGCCAGCGACGACGGCGCCGAGATCGTGGCGACCATCGGCACATCTACGCGCGCCGCCTTGCGCACCAGTTCATAGCTTGCGCGGCTCGACAGGAATACAAAACCGTCCCGCGTATCCGCGCGGTCGAGCACCAGTTGGCCGATCAGTTTGTCGAGCGCGTTGTGGCGGCCAACGTCTTCGAACGCGTAGCGAATCGCGCCTGCCGCATCGCACCATGCGGCGGCATGCAGACCGCCGGTCAGGCGCGTCAAGGCCTGGTGTTCGGGCAATTCGCGGGCGGCGCGTGCGATCGCGTCTGCCGCCAGCCGCTGCAGAAAGCCCGTGTCCGGCACTCGTTCCGGTTGTAGATCGAGCAGATCGATGCTTTCGATTCCGCACACGCCGCAGCCGGTGCGCCCCGCCAGCGCGCGGCGCTTTTCCTTTAGCGCGACGAAAGCCTGCTGCACCACCTGCAATTGCACTTCAGCATGCGGCAATTCGTCGTCGTCATGCAGTTCGACCTCGATATCGTGGATGTCGCTGCCGCGCGCCACGATGCCTTCTGAAATCGCAAAACCGACCGCGAACGCTTCCAGATCGCGAGGCGTGCACATCATCACCGCATGCGAAATGCCGTTGAAGACGAGCGCCACCGGCCATTCCTGACCGACGTGATCGGTGACGGTTTCGACCGCGGCGCCGCGATGCCGGTGCACCTGGCGCGCCACGGCGCCCGATTGGCCGGCTGTGTCCAGTTCGTCCAAGCTGCTTTACTCCTTTGCGATGCTGCGCGCGTGCGAGCGGCGCAGGGTCTTGGCGGGCCTCTGAAACTGGCCCTGATAGCGCCGCCGTCGCGCGAATAAGGTTCTAAAATACCTCAAGCTGGGCTTGCGCGTTGCCCGTCACCAAAGAGGAATACCGTCATGGGACTCAACGAAGCACCGCTTCTGTTCAACTTCGAAGTCGAGTCTTCGGAGAATTTCACCTTTATTCCGATGTCGGTGCGCTTCAATCTCGACCGTTTCGGATTGCGCATCTCGCTCGAACAATGGCAGTTGCTGCCGCTCGAGGACCGTAAGCTGCTGGCGCGTTTCCCGGTTGAAGAAGACGCGGAAATCGAGCCGAATTTCGATCACGCGCTGTTCGAAATGTTGCGCACCCACGCCAATGTCGAACCGGACTGGTTTACGCCCGAGGAAGCGCCTGTATGGCGCCGTACGGATACCGTGCCGGAAGGGGTTGGACATCAGGCGGGGCTGGCCAGCCTGCCCGCGCCGGGCGTGGCCCAGTGGGCCGAGCTCGAACCGTTCAAGCGCTACGTGCTCGCCAAGTTGTCGCGCAAACCGGAAGGCAATCACGACTTCGTCCCCGCGATGAAGGAATTCGGTCTGGCCAGATAGGCCTTACCAGGCGAATTATTTCGCCGCGCACCCTCAATCTGTTCCGAGCCCTGCCGTTATCCATGGGTTGGCGCGTAAAAAGACTCCAATCGATGCGACCCGACGCACCGAAAGCCACCCGCGCGCCCCCGCCCGCAGAACGATTGACGTTCGGAACCCATGACTCCATTTTTATCGAAGCGGCTGCTGATCAATCTGGCGGTTGTCGCAGCGGCGGTTGGCGCGAACGCGTTTGTCGCCTATACGCAGATTTGCGGCCAACGCGATGCCGACGCGCGCATGCTGCGCTCGACGAGCGTGCGTCAGAATCTCGACGCGTACCATACCGCGCTCGACAGCGGGCTGGCCGCGCTTGGCCGTTTCGAAGCGTCCGGCCAGGCCGCGCCGGTCAGTGCGGCCGGCGCCATGGCGGCGTCGCTTAGTGGTCTGGAGGAGGAACTGCGCAGCGAACTGGTGGGCGAACCGGCGATGCTCGGCACGCTCGCCCGCCTGAGCGCGGATAGCCACGCGCTGCAACACGACATCGACGATGCGCTGCTCAAGAGCGCCAACGCTACGCCGAACGACTCGCGCGCATGGGCGGCGTCCGCCTATACGCATCTCGGACTGGGACTGGATCGCGTGGAAGCCGGTCTGGCGGCGCTGCGCGAACAGGAAAACCAGGCGCTGCAGGCGTCGCTCGCGGCCTCCGCAAGCGAGACCCAGCGCGCCATGCTGCTGCTGATCATGACGATGCTGGCGGGCAGCGGGCTCCTGATCTACACCTTCGGCGCACGCGAAAACAGTGCGCGCGAGAAGCTGCGCACGGTCCGCGCGCTCGGCCGCAACGACGAGCGCTTTCGCGGCCTGTTCGATGACCATCCGGTGCCGATGTATATCTTCGATCGCGACACGCTGCGCTTTCTCGCCGTCAATGCGGCCGCGATCCAGCAATACGGTTACTCGGAAAGCGAATTTCTCGGCATGACGATCCGCGCGATCCGGCCGAATGCGGAAATCCCGCGTCTCGAATCGCATCTGCAGCGCAGCGACGCGGTCCAGCACGGCCGCATCATGGCAGGCGTGTGGCACCACCGGCGCAAGGACGGCTCGACGATCAACGCCGACATTTCCTATCACGCGCTGAATTTCATGGGCCGCGACGCGCTGTTCGTGCTGGCCGACGACGTCACCGAGCAGATCAATACCGAAGCCGAAGCCCAGCGTTCGAACCAGATGCTCGAAACGGTGATGGACAACATCCCGCAGCGCATTTTCTGGAAGGACCAGGACTCGCGCTACCTCGGCTGCAACATGGCGTTCGCACGCGACGCAGGGCTCGCTTACCCGGAACAGGTTGTCGGCAAGAGCGACAGCGACATGCCGTGGCGCGCCTTCGCCGACCTGTTGAACGGACACGACAAAGAGGTGGTGAGCACCGGTGTGCCGAAGATGAACTTCGAGGTGGACATGCTGATCGACAGCGTGCACCGCACCACGGTGACGAGCAAGCTGCCGTTTACCGATAGCGATGGCCGCGTGATCGGCGTGCTCGGGTCATACACCGACATCACCGAGCGCAAGCGCGCCGATCTGGCGTTGCGCCTGCAAAGCCGCGCGCTCGACGCCAGCGTCAACGCGATTCTGATCACCGCGCCGTCGCCGGCCGGCAATCTGATCGAGTACGTGAATCCCGCGTTCAAGCGCATCACCGGCTACGATCCCGCCGAAGTGATCGGCCACGATTGCCGGGTCCTGCAGCGCGACGATCGCGAGCAGGAGGGCGTCGCGCTGATCCGCCAGTCGCTGGCGGCGAACCGTGAAGTCAGCGCGGTGGTGCGCAACTATCGCAAGGACGGCGCGCTGTTCTGGAATCAGCTCTTCATTGCGCCGGTGCCGAACGCGGAGGGCGTCATTACGCACCACATCGGCGTCATCAACGATGTGACCGATCTGATCCGTTATCAGGAGCAGCTCGAATACCAGGCCAACTACGACAGCCTCACACGACTGCCGAATCGCAACCTGCTGCGCGACCGCTTGCAGCACGCTCTGATTATTGCGCAGCGGCATCACAAGGGCGTTGCGGTCGTGTTCATCGACCTGGACGGGTTCAAGAATGTCAATGACAGTCTGGGCCACAGTGTCGGCGACCGCTTGCTGGCCGTGGTCGCCGAGCGGCTCGGCCGCTGTTCGCGCACGAGCGACACGGTCGCGCGGCACGGCGGCGACGAGTTCGTGATCGTGATGACCGATACCGTCGACGAACAGTCGCTGATCGCCTGGATGGAGCGCGTGCGCGCGTCGATTTCCGAGCCGGTGTGGCTCGACGGCACGGAGTTGTACGTCGGCTGCAGCATGGGCGCGAGCCTGTACCCGCAAGACGGCGACGACGCCGAGACACTGATGAAAAAGGCCGACCTTGCGATGTACCGCGCGAAGGACATGGGCCGCAACACCTTCCAGTTCTATCAGCCGGAGATGAATGCGAGCGCGGGCGCACGCCTGAATCTCGAACGGCGTTTGCGCCGTGCGTTGCGCGACAACGAATTCCTCCTGCACTACCAGCCGCAGGTCGATATCGTGACCGGACAGATCGTCGGCACTGAGGCGCTGGTGCGCTGGAGCGACCCGGAAGTCGGGCTGGTGCTGCCGTCGTCGTTTATTCCGGTCGCGGAGGAAAGCGGTTTGATCGGGCCGCTGTCGGAATGGGTGCTGCGTGAGGCGTGCCGGCAGAACAAGGCCTGGCAGGATGAGGGGCTGCCGCCGGCGCGGGTGTCGGTGAACCTCTCCGCGCGGGTGTTCCAGCAGCGCGATATCGCAAAACTGGTGATGCAGGTGCTGGCCGAGACGGGCCTCGAGCCGCGGTATCTCGAACTCGAATTGACCGAGAGCACGATCATGCGCAATGCCGAAGAAGCGGTGTCGATGCTCAACGAACTGCATGCTCTGGGCATCGGTCTCGCCATCGACGATTTCGGCACCGGCTATTCGAGCCTCAGCTATCTGAAGCGCTTCCCGGTGGACCGTTTGAAGATCGACCGCTCGTTCGTGTCGGACATCGGCGTGTCGGGCGACGACGAAACGATCACCTCGGCGATCATCGCACTCGCGCATTCGCTGAAGCTGCAGGTGATTGCCGAAGGCGTGGAGACGTCGGCGCAGCTCGACTTCCTGAAAGAGCGCGCGTGCGACGAGATGCAGGGCTTTTACTTCGCGAGACCGTTGTCGACGGACGCGATTTCCGAGTTGCTGCAAGGCGGGGTGGCGCAGGAAGTGGCGGCGGTCTGAGCGCGCCACACTAAACGAGGCGCTCAGGCGCCTCGATTGCGTTCAGTGGCCCCGCTGCTATCAGTGCTATCAGTCCAGCGCCGGCAGGGCCCGCGGGCGCCGGTCGCTATCGGTTGCGACGTAGGTCAGGGTCGCCTCGGTCACCTTCACCACGTCTTCGGTCAGGCTCATGCGCTGCGCGTAGACCTCGACGGCGACCGTCACCGAGGTGTTGCCGGTCTTGACGATATCCGCGTAAAAGCTCAGCAGATCGCCGACGAACACGGGCTGCTTGAAGACGAACGAATTGACCGCGATGGTCGCCACCCGCCCGTTGGCGCGGCGGCTCGCCGGAATCGAGCCGGCGATATCCACCTGAGCCATGATCCAGCCGCCGAACACGTCGCCGTGAACGTTCGCGTCGGACGGCTGCGGCACGACGCGCAAGGCACAATGTTTTTGCGGGAGTTGGAGAATATCGGTCATCGGGGCACCCTTGAGTAACGTATTGGCTCGGTCGGCTCGACCAGCAGGCGGGGGATCTCACGACAACTACATGACTCGGCAGCACGATCCACGTGCAACCAACGGCCGGACGGCCCATGAAAAGCGGCGCCAGCCGGCTTCTGCGACAATAGAAAGATCAGGAATTGTACGGGAAAGCGCCCAGCCGGGTCGCGCGACGAAAACCAGTGAGCCGGGTTGGCTCGCTGCCGCTCGGGCGCGCCGCTGCGAACTCCGTCGCTTCCACACTCTCCCCAGCCGATTCCATGCGCCGCACGCCCTCATCCGAACCCTCGCCGATCTCCACCCAGCCGCGCAACGACTGGCAAACGATCCTGTCACTGCTGCCTTACCTCGCCACCTACAAATGGCGTGTCGGTTTCGCCCTGAGCTGTCTGATCGGCGCAAAGGTCGCCAATCTGGGCGTGCCGATCGTGATGAAGCGGATCGTCGACGGTCTCGCCTCGGTGCAGCATCTGACCGCGCTCGGCCGCGCGCACGACGCGCCCGGCATCATCCTGCTGGGTGGTGTCGGCTTGCTGGTGGTCGCGTATGCCGTGGTGCGGCTGTCCACGTCGCTCTTCACCGAGCTGCGCGAGATCCTGTTTTCAAAGGTAACCGAGAGCGCGGTGCGGCAACTCGCGCTGAAGGTGTTCCGCCATTTGCACGCGCTGTCGTTGCGGTTTCATCTCGACCGGCAGACGGGCGGCATGTCGCGCGATATCGAACGCGGCACGCGCGGCATCACTCAACTCATTTCGTATTCGCTCTATAGCATCCTGCCTACGCTCGTCGAAGTCGGTCTCGTGCTCGGATTTTTTGTCGTCAAATACGAGGCGTATTACGCGGTCGTCACGTTCATCGCGCTCGCCGTCTACATTGCCTTCACGGTGAAAGTCACCGAGTGGCGCACGCATTTTCGCCGCACGATGAACGATCTCGATTCGCGGGCGAATTCGCGCGCGATCGATTCGCTGCTGAACTACGAAACCGTGAAGTACTTCGGCAACGAAGAGTGGGAAGCGCAGCGCTACGACGAAAATCTCAAGCGCTATCGCACGGCGGCGATCAAGTCGCAACGCTCGCTGTCGGCATTGAACTTCGGGCAGCAGGCGATCATCGGCACGGGGCTCGTGTTCATTCTGTGGCGTGCGACTCAAGGCGTGATGGCGGGGCGCCTCACTCTAGGCGATCTGGTGCTGATCAATACCTTCATGTTGCAGCTCTACATTCCGCTGAATTTTCTCGGCGTGGTGTATCGGGAGTTGAAGCAGAGTCTCACCGACATGGACCGCATGTTCACCCTGCTCGGCGCCGCGCAGGAAGTGCCCGATGTGCCGGACGCGCCCGCGTTGCAGGTGAGCGGCGCGCAGGTGCGCTTCGAGCGTGTGAACTTCGCATATGAACCGGCGCGGCAGATTCTGCACGACGTGAGTTTTAATATTCCGGCCGGCACGACGACCGCGGTGGTGGGCCACAGCGGTTCAGGCAAGTCGACGCTCGCGCGGCTGATGTTCCGCTTCTACGATCTCGATCGCGGCAGCGGCGGCGCGATCACCATCGACGGTCAGGATATTCGCGACGTCACGCAGGATTCGCTGCGTGCGTCGATCGGCATCGTGCCGCAGGACACAGTGCTGTTCAACGACTCGATCTACTACAACATTGCCTACGGCCGTCCCTCGGCGACGCGCGACGAAGTGATCGCGGCGGCGCGCGCAGCGCATATTCACGAGTTCATCGAAGGTTTGCCGAAGGGGTACGACACGCCTGTCGGCGAACGTGGCCTGAAATTGTCCGGCGGCGAAAAACAACGCGTCGCGATTGCGCGAACGATTCTTAAGAACCCGCCGATCCTGCTATTCGACGAGGCCACTTCCGCGCTCGATTCGCGCTCGGAGCGCGCCATCCAGCACGAACTCGATCAGATTGCACGGGAGCGCACGACGCTGATCATCGCGCACCGGCTTTCGACCGTGGTGCACGCTCAACAGATCATCGTGATGGACAAGGGGCGAATCGTCGAGCGCGGTACGCACGCCGAATTGCTCAGCGCGAACGGACTGTTCGCGCAGATGTGGGCTTTGCAGCAGCAACGCGCGGCAGAGGCGCCGGAAGCGCCCGAAACGGTTGGTGCGGGGGATAACGAGCGGTGAACCGGTAACCGCGGCTAAGCGGGGAAACGTAAAGCGCCGGGCGATGATGAACGTCCGGCGTTTTTTTGCTTAGCGCGCGTTCAGACGTTGATCCAACGCCTGCAATTGTGCAGGCGTGCCGACGTTCTCCCACACGCCGTCATACAACTCGCCACTCGCAAGGCCGCGCGCAATCGTGTCGCGATAGTAGGGCGTGAGCGCACGGCGCGTGCCGCGCGGCAGATCGCGAAACATGCGGGTGTCGTACAGCCCGATATTGCCGAACGTCAGGCACGGCTGCGCCTCGAGCGAGAGCACGCCGTCGACCAGACCGAAGTCGCCGTTCGGATGGAACGCCGGATTCGGCACCATCACCAGATGCATGCCCGGTTCGGGCGACCGCGAGAGCGCGTCGGCGGGAGCGGCCAACGCGGCGTAATCGAAATCGGCATAGACGTCACCGCTGACGGCGACGAACACTTCGCTCGCGCCGTGATCTTCCAGCAGCGGCAGCGCCTGCACGATCCCGCCCGCGGTTTCGAGCGCTTCCTGTTCGGCCGAGTAGCGCAACTGCACGCCCCAGCGCGAACCGTCGCCGAGTGCGGCTTCGATCCGTTCGCCGAGCCATGCGTGATTGATCACGATAGTCTGAAAACCGGCTCGCGCGAGCCGTTCGATCTGCCACACGATCAGCGGCTTGCCGGCGGCTTCGAGTAAGGGCTTCGGACATGTGTCAGTCAGCGGACGCATGCGTTCGCCGCGGCCCGCGGCGAAAATCATCGCTTTCTTCAGGGTGTTCGTCATCGGTCAGAACGTATAGCCGACTTCATTCGCGCGCCCTTCGAGCTCGTCGAGCAGCTTCGCGAACGGACGCAGCGGTGCGTACCGTTCGGCGACCTTGCGTGCGTAGCCGATGAAACGCGGCAGATCCGCCATGTAGTGCGGTTTGCCGTCGCGGTAATGGATCCGGCAGAACAGGCCCAGCACCTTGATGTGCCGTTGCAGGCCCATCCATTCGAGCTGCCGATAGAACTCGCCGAAGTCCGGATCGACCGGCAACCCGGCTTTTTTCGCGCGCTCCCAGTAGTAGACGAAGCAATCCAGTTCGAATTCTTCGTCCCAACTGAGGAAGGCGTCGCGCAACAACGACGCGGCGTCGTAAGTAATCGGACCGTAGACCGCGTCCTGGAAGTCGAGCACGCCGGGATTGGGCGTGGCGATCATCAGATTGCGCGGCATGAAATCGCGCAGCATGAACACCTGCGGCTGCGCGCGGGCGCTCGCGATCAGCAGCGCAAAGGTGCGATCGAGCAGCCCGCGGGTCCGTTCGTCGACCTCACGGCCCAGATGCCGGCCGATGAACCATTCCGGCATCAATTCCATTTCGCGGCGCAGGAAGGCTTCGTCGAACGGTGGCAACACGTTTTCACGCGAAGCGAGCTGCCAGCGGATCAGTGCATCGAGCGCGTCGCGCATCAGCGTGCGGGCCTCACGCGGATCGGCATTTTTGAGCGCGCCGAGGTACGCGGCGCTGCCGAGATCAGTGACGAGCATGAAACCGGCGTCGAAGTCGGCCTCCAGCACGCGCGGCACATGCACGCCGGCGGCGCCGAGCAGCTGGGCAACCTGCACAAATTCGCGGCACTTTTCCGGCGGTGGCGCATCGACGGCGATCACCGTGCCGATACTGTCGCCTTCCGCCGCCTTGCCGGCGAGCCGGAAATAACGGCGAAAACTGGCGTCGGATGAAGCCGGTGCTAGCGTGTCGAGCTCCAGCGCATAGCGCTGTGCATGGCCGTTCAGCCAGGCTGTGAGCAGTTCGAGGCGGCTGTCGGTGGAATCTTGGGTGGAGTCTTGGGATGAGGGCAGCGTCATGAAAACCGGCG
This sequence comes from Paraburkholderia fungorum, assembly GCF_046027215.1. GTDB lineage: Bacteria > Pseudomonadota > Gammaproteobacteria > Burkholderiales > Burkholderiaceae > Paraburkholderia > Paraburkholderia fungorum_D. The sequence goes on from NZ_JAQQEN010000001.1 coordinate 460,549, forward strand.
GCAAATTCAGGGGGGCAACGTCTTGCCATATAATACCCCACGACTTTTTTGACGCGACTCACGCCAGCTTTTGCGTGTTCCGCTTTACCGCCCGCCTCACTGTTCGACAGATTGTAAATATTGATGTACAGCCGACTGTCACGGTCGGGATGTGCAGGCGGTGGATCGTGACTGCAGAAGCTGACGGACGGGCCGATTCGCCAAACGATACATGCCGCCTAGACAGCTTTCCCAAACGACTCCCTCTTGTGACGGCGTGCCGCGCAAAAGGCGGCTCGTCGCGGCGTTGATCGCCGTTCCGGGCCTGATGCCCGCGCTTTCGCACGCCCAGTTGGTGGGGGAAGCCGCGCAGCCGCAGCCGATCGACGCGCCCTGGGGCATGCAGCTCGCCCCGCAGCTCGAAGAACATCCGTTGCAGCCGGGCCAGAAGCCGGCCACGTTCGTGCTCGGCGACACCACCAGCGGCACCACCGATCAGGACATGGCGGCCAAAGGTTCGGCCGAGGTGCGCCGCAATACGGTCGTGATCAAGGCCGACGCGCTGCACTACGATCAGGACACGGACATGGCCGACGCATACGGCCAGGTCCACGTCGTCAATAACGGCAATACTTTCGTCGGGCCAGAAGCGCACGTGCGGGTGGATTCGAGCGAAGGCTTCATGACCGCGCCGAAATACCACTTCAACCTGACGGGCGGCTCGGGCAGCGCGGAGCGTGTCGATCTGCTCGACAACGAGCGCTCGGTTTTCACGAAGGGCACGTACACGGCCTGTGAATGCGCGGACGACCCAGCCTGGTATATCAAAGGCAGCGAGTTCGATTTCGACACCGGCGCGGACGAAGGTGTCGCGTACAACGGCGTGCTGTTCTTTCAGGGCGTGCCGGTGTTCGCTTCCCCGTGGCTGTCGTTCCCGCTGTCCGGCGAACGGCGTAGCGGCGTGCTGCCGCCCACGTTCTCGCTCAGTTCGTCGAATGGCTTCGAACTGTCCGTACCGTATTACTTCAACCTTGCGCCGAATCGCGATCTGACGGTCACACCGCGTCTGATCTCGAAGCGTGGTGTGCAGCTGCAGTCGACCTTCCGCTACCTGTCGCCAACTTATTCCGGCTCGATTACCGGCGAGTTCCTGCCGGACGACCGCCTGACGAAGACCAACCGCTACGCGCTGTACATCCAGCACAACCAGAACTTCGGTGACGGGTTCGGCGGCTACATCTACTACAACAAGGTTTCGGACAATACCTATCCGGAAGACCTGTCGTCGTCAGTCAGCCAGTTCATGAACGGCACCCAGCTCCTGTATCAACAGGAAGCCGGGTTGACCTATAACAACGGGCCGTGGTCGGTGCTGGCGCGCGAGCAGCACTGGCAAACGCTGACGCCATCGGTGGCGCCGTACGGCCGCGAACCGCAGTTGAACGTGAAGTACGCGAAGTACAACGTCGGCGGTTTCGACTACGGCGCGGAAGCGGACTATACGAATTTCCGCATCACCACCGCGGACACGACCCAAGGGCAGCGGGTGATGTTCAACCCGTACCTGTCGTACTCGGTGGTTGGGCCGGGTTACTTCGTGACGCCGAAGGTGCAGTGGCACTTCGCGTCGTACGACCTGAACAATATCGCCACGCCCGGCACGCCGAAGAATTTCACCGAATCGATCCCGACGCTGAGCTTCGATACGGGGCTGATTTTCGACCGTTCGGTGCGCATCTTCGGCCAGGATTACATCCAGACGCTGGAGCCGCGGCTTTACTACGTCTACACGCCGTACCGTAATCAGAACAACGCGCCGCTGTTCGATACGGCCGATTCCGACTTCGGGCTGGCGGAAATCTTCACGCCGAACACCTTCGTCGGCAACGACCGGATCGCCGACGCGAACCGTTTGACCGCAGCCATCACCACGCGCTTCATCAACCCGGCCACGGGCGACGAACGCGCGCGTTTCGTGATCGCGCAGCAGTATTACTTCCAGGATCAGCGCGTCACGCTGCTGCCTACGCAGACCAGCACGCAAGCCACACATTCGGACCTGATCGTGGGTGCGTCACTCAAGCTTGGGGCCGGTTTCGCTTCGGAAACGGCGTTCCAATATAATGCCGACAACAACCAGTTGGTCAAGACGAGCGTCGGCTTCGGGTTCAGCCCCGGCACCGGCAGGGTGATCAACGTCGCGTATCGCTACACCCGCGCGAACACCACGCTGGATAACCAGCCGATCAACCAGGTGCTGGTCTCCGGGCAATGGCCGTTGTCACACCGCGTGTTCGGGGTGGCCCGTTTCAATTACGACCTGGGCGGGCATCGGATTGTCGACGGCCTTGTCGGCCTGCAATACGATGCCGACTGCTGGACGCTCGGCGCTGGGGTCCAGCGCTATGCGAACGGTCTGAACACATCGGGGCAGAATCAGTCGAGCACGCGGTTTCTCGCGCAGTTGACGTTCAAGGGCTTGTCGAGCGTCGACAACGGGCTGATTTCCGCATTCCGCACCAGCGTGCAAGGCTACACACCGTTGCCGCCGCCGCCGCCGCCGGAAGCGCGTTTCACCAATTACGAATGACGCTTGCCCGATAGCGATCATTCAAAAAATGCGAAAAGACGGGCCAGGCGCGCCCGACATCATTGGAGTATCTGTGGCAATCATGAAAAAGCTTCGCTTGGCAACGCTTGCGGCCGGTCTCGCCGCCGCGGCGTCTTTCCTGTCGGTTGCGCCGGTTCAGGCGCAGGCGCTCTCCAGCAATGGCGGCCAGACGGTCGACACCATTGCCGCAGTGGTCAACAACGGTGTCATTACGCGGCGCGAGCTCGACGAGCGCATGGGCCTGATCACCCGCCGGCTGAACCAGCAGAACGCGCCGATCCCGCCAATGGACCAGCTGCGCCAGCAGGTGCTCAACCAGATGGTGCTGGAGCGCATCCAGTTGCAGAAGGCGAAGGAAGATAACATCAGCATCGACGACGCCGCCGTGCAAAAAACGCTCGAACGTCTCGCGCAGGCGAATAACCTGACGCTCGAGATGTACCGCGCGCGCATCGAGGCGCAAGGCGTGCCCTGGACCACTTTCATGAGCGACGCGCGTACCGAGCTCACGCTCTCGCGCCTGCGCGAGAAAGAAGTAGATAGCAAGGTCACGGTGTCGGATGCCGAGGTCGCGAACTATATCGCCAGTCAGCGCGGCCCGAACGCCGGTCTGACGAGCGATCTGCATGTGCAGCACATCTTCGTGAAGGCGCCGCTGAACGCGTCGGAAACCGACATCGAAGCCGCGCAGCAAAAGGCCCAGGCCTTGCTGAACGAGGCCAAGGGCGGCGCTAACTTCGAAAAGCTCGCGAAGTCCAATTCGCAGGCTCCGGACGCGTCGAAAGGCGGCGATTTCGGTTTCGTGTCGCCGACCAAGCTGCCGCCGGAATTCGTCAAGGCGATCTCGACGCTGCGTCCGGGCGAGGTGAATCCGGATCTGATCCGCACCAGTGACGGGTTCGAAATCGTGCGCCTCGTCGAGCGTCGCTCGGGTCAGGGCACCACCTCCGCAGACTCGACGAAGCTCGTGCAGACGCATGTTCGCCACATCCTGCTGCGTGTTGGCGACGGTATGTCCGAGCCGCAAGCGCGTCAGAAACTGCTCGAAATCAAGAACGAGATCGCTGCGGGCGGCGACTTCGCCAAGTTCGCTCACACGTATTCGCAAGACGGTTCGTCGTCGCAAGGTGGCGACCTGGGCTGGATCAGCCCGGGCGAGACGGTGCCGGAATTCGAGCGCGCAATGAACAGTCTGCAGGACAATCAGATCAGCGACCCGGTGCGCAGCGAATACGGCTATCACCTGATCCAGGTGCTCGGCCGCCGCGAATCGGAAGGCTCGGTATCGCAGCAGATGGATCTGGCGCGTCAGGCGATCGGTCAGCGCAAGGCGGAACAGGCCTACGCCGACTGGCTGCGTGAATTGCGCGATACTGCCTACGTCGAAGTGAAACCGGTCCAGGCAAGCCTGCAATAAACATCATGACAACCGCCGCGCAGTCCACCCGCCTTCCGTTGCAGATCGCGATCACGACCGGCGAACCTGCCGGCGTCGGTCCTGAACTGACCGCGCAGGCGCTGGCCGGTGCGGCGGCGCATTGGCCCAGTGCGCAGTTCACCGTGCTGGGCGATGCGGATCTTCTCGCCCAACGTGCGCGCGCGGTGAGCGTCGATTGGGCCGCGTTGCTGGCTGACGGCAAGCGCGTGCGAGTACAGCATCGGCCGCTGGGCGCAGCGTCGCTGGCGGGTAAGCTCGACGCGGCCAACGGCCGTTATGTGCTCGAATTGCTCGACAGCGCGATCGACGGCGCAATGGGCGGCACGTACGACGCAATCGTCACCGCGCCGCTGCAAAAGAGCACGATCAATGACGCCGGTGTGCCATTCACCGGTCACACGGAATACCTGGCCGAACGCACGCATACGCCGCGCGTGGTGATGATGCTGGCCGGGACCGGCAAGCGTCCTTTACGGGTCGCGCTCGCCACCACGCATCTGCCGCTGAAAGACGTCTCGGCGGCGCTTTCGGTCGAAGGCATCGTCGAAACCTTGCGTATCGTCGATCACGATCTGCGTCACCATTTTGGTTTGCCCGCGCCGCGCATTCTCGTGACGGGTCTGAATCCGCATGCGGGCGAAAACGGTTATCTGGGCCGCGAGGAAATCGACGTGATCGCGCCGGCCCTGAAGCTCGCGAACGATCGCGGCATCGACGCGCGCGGCCCCTATCCGGCCGACACGCTATTCCAGCCGCGCTATCTGAACGAAGCCGATTGCGTGCTGGCGATGTTCCACGATCAAGGCCTGCCGGTGCTGAAATATGCGACTTTCGGCGAAGGCATTAACATCACACTTGGCTTGCCGATCATCCGCACGTCGGTCGATCATGGCACCGCGCTCGATCTGGCCGGCACCGGCCGCGCCGACGCGGGCAGTCTGATCGCCGCGATCGATACGGCAGTGTCGATGGCGCAGCACCGCCGGGCGGGCTGATTTGCGGCTTGTAATGCGGCTCCGTACGCGTTTCCCGCGGTCGCGGTTGGTTCACGCGGTCCGCCTGTTCCGTTTCTTAAGCAGTTCTCTCTCATAGCGTTTCTTCGATGTCCACCAGCAGACAGCAACAGGGCCGGCACCAGGGTCATATCGCGCGCAAGCGTTTCGGACAGAATTTTCTGGTCGATATGGGCGTGATCGATTCGATCGTCGACGTGATCCGACCGCAGCGCGGCGAGCGCATGGTCGAGATCGGGCCGGGCCTTGGCGCACTCACCGAGCCGCTGATCGAGCGTCTGGCGACGCCTGAGGCGCCGTTGCACGCCGTCGAGCTGGATCGCGATCTAATCGGGCGTCTCAAGACGAAATTCGGCGGCCTGCTCGAACTGCATGCGGGCGATGCGCTTGCATTCGATTTCGGCACGCTCGCCGCGCCGGGCGAGAAGGCGTCGCTGCGGATTGTCGGCAACCTGCCGTACAACATTTCCAGTCCGCTGCTGTTTCACCTCACGTCGTTCGCACATCGCGTGATCGACCAGCATTTCATGCTGCAAAACGAAGTGGTGGAACGGATGGTGGCGGAGCCGGGCACCAAGGCGTTCAGCCGGCTGTCGGTGATGCTGCAATACCGTTACGTGATCGACAAGCAACTCGACGTGCCGCCCGAAGCGTTCCAGCCGCCGCCGAAGGTCGATTCGGCCATCGTGCGGATGATCCCGTACGAACTGCACGAGCTGCCCGTGGTGGACGAGCGCGTGCTCGGCGAAGTGGTGACGGCGGCATTCTCGCAACGTCGCAAGATGCTGCGCAATACGCTGGCCGCATTCCGCGACACGGTGGATTTCGAGGCACTCGGCTTCGACCTGCAACGCCGCGCCGAAGACGTGCCGGTGATCGAATACGTGCGGGTGGCGCAGGTGGTGGCGGCGTCGCCGTCGCGTGGCGCGGCAGCGGCGGAATCCGACGAAGCCTGAGGTCAGCGGCACAGCCTTGAAGGAAGCGCGCTTCCGTCAAGAACTGTGTCTGCGTACCTGAACACCGATCCTAAGCAGCTGCCCGCTTCGCAGGCGCGTTGACCAGTGCGATGCCGGCCAGCACCAGTGCCGCGGCCATCAGGAAGCGCAGGCTGAACGATTCGCCGAGCAGCAATACGCCGAAGGTCACGCCGAACAAAGGCGTCAGGAACGAGAATACCGAGAGGCGCGACGCGATATAACGCGTGAGCAGCCAGAACCACGTCAGATAGCTGATGAACGCCACAATCACCGCTTGATAACCAAGGCTGATCACCGCCAGCGGCGTGACGTTCTCCACCCGTGCCTGGCCGAGTGCCAGCGCGAGCGCGAGCAATATCACCGCCGATACCGTCAATTGATAGAACAGCGTCTTGCTGGCGCTCGAATGAGCCAGCCGGCTCGCGCGCACCACCACGGTGGTCGCGGCCCACGCAATGCCGGCCAGCACGCCGAGAGCGTCGCCGGCCACGCCGGTTAGCATCGAGCTCTGCGCCGCGTGACCGTGCAGGAAGCCGTCCGCGAAAGCCAGCGCGATGCCCGCGAACGCCACGAAGATGCCCAGCCACTGGGTGCGCCGCATCCGCTCGCCATCGACAAACCAGTGCAGCCCGAGCGCCGTGAAGCATGGCGCCGTGTACAGAAACACCGCCATCCGCGAGGCGCTGGTCAGCGTCAGGCCGAGGAAAATACACACGAATTCGCCGGCGAATAGCACGCCCGCGAGCAAACCCGCGCCTAGCGTGCCATCGTCGCGAAACAGCGGCGTGCCTCGCGAACGCGCCCAGCCCCAGACCAGCAAGGCGGCGATGGCGGAGCGCAAGCCGGCCTGGAAAACGGGTGGCAGCGACGCATTGGTGCTCTTGATCGCGACTTGCTGGAGTCCCCAGATCGCGCACAACCCGATCATCAGCAGGACGGCGAAGCTATCGGGCGCGCGGCGCGCGGGCAGGGCGGTGGTGCTCATGGGCAATAGTGGCGAGAACGAAGGGGCGGGGGGCCGGGCTGACGGACGGCATACGATATCAAAACCCTCAGCACTGTAACGCGATGACCCCTCCGCCTACGCGTGCTTCTTACAGACTGCAAGTGTTTCGCTGACTTACAACACCCGTGCAGTCTGTTTTTCTTACTCCTCCTGTTTCGCGATAAGGTTCACCCCACGCGCCTTTCGTCAGCTCATTCGGATGCGCTGCATCGGCTGCTGCGTCGCTGCGGCCGCCGTCATGCGCCACGAACAAGGACGTGGCCGATGCGTGCCCGAACCGCCCAGGCAAACGAACCACATCCGCGACAAGCGAAACCTGTACGAGGAGACGACATGAGGAATGTAACCAGGTGGGCGGCGGCAGTCGTGCCCGCAGCACTGGTGTGTCAGATGGCGCACGCTCAGTCCAGCGTGACGCTTTATGGCGTAGTCGATGAAAGCGTGCGGTATCTGACCCACGCGAACAAAGCAGGCGATTCTTCGCTTGGGCTCGGCAACGGCGGTACGACAGAGAGCCGCTGGGGCCTGAAGGGCGTCGAGGATCTGGGCGGCGGTTGGTCCACCTTCTTCAAGCTCGAAAACCGCTTTTACATCAATAGCGGACAAAGCGATCCCAACATGCCGTTCTTCAACGAAGCGCAAGTGGGTGTGCGCTCGAATTCTTATGGCCAGGTGATTTTCGGCCGTCAGTACAACGTGATGATCGAAGGCGTCACGATCGCCGGTTACGGCAGCAACCCGTGGATTCCATACGATTTCAGCTTCCAGCCGGAAGTCACCATGACCGGCGGCATCTGGACCAGCAACCAGGTGCAGTATCAGGCGAAATTCGACGGTTTCTTTTTCGCCGCGGGTTACGCGTTCGGCGGCAATGCGGGCAATTCGTACGGCAGCCAGATCGGTGCGACGGCTGCGTATGCGCCACCGGGTGGTCCGTTCACGCTGGGCGCCGCTTACGAAGAGTCGAAAGACTCGGTCAACGGCGCGGCGGAGAAGGCGTGGACTTTTGGCGGCTCGTATACGTGGGACAAGACGCGCTTCGCGGTGGGCTACATCGTCAATCAGAACGACCGCGGTTTTTCGAATTTCTTCAACGGTCCGTTCACTGCGCCCGCGCTGGCCGCCCTCAAGTACACGGACTTTTCGCGGCGTAGCATGATCATGGGAGGCATTACGCAGCAGGTCGGCAACGCGTGGCACTTCGCAGCGAACGTCTGGCGCACGCTGCAGGACGGCAAGACCGCCGCCCAGGACGGCTCGGCGTGGCAGTACCAGCTGATGGCCGACTACAACCTGTCAAAGCGCACGGACATCTATCTGGAAGGCGACTACGGGTTGTATCGCGGGGACCTGATCGGCGCGCAACTGCAGGGCGTCAACGGCGTGGGGCTCGCCCAGAAAGGATCACAGATCGGCTTGATGGCCGGCTTACGGCACCAGTTCTGAGCGTTCACCAACTCCAGCGGGCACCCAGGTTGCCCTCCACGGTGCTGCGGTGTTCGCCATTCACATTTGTCGTGTAACTCGCCGTAGCGAATACGCTGCCGCGCGCGCTCAGATGCGCCACCACGCCGACGCCAAACTGGGCGGCCGTCGCGCTGACATCGGTGGGAATGACGGTCGTGCCGGCGAAGGTCGCACTGTCGGTACCGTTGAAATAGCGCCACAGATTCGCACGCACATACGGCTACCACTGCGCGCCCGCGCCTTCGAACGTGCTTTGAAGCCGTAAGCCGAGCCGGCCCACCAGGCCGTTTGCCGCATGAAACGACACATTCGAAATGCCGTCGTTGAGATCGTTGATCGACGCGTGTTGCCAGATGAGTTGTGCTTGTGGTTCCAGGCTGAGGCCAGCGCGCAACGGAATCGGCAGGCCCGCTTCCAGCGAGGTCGTGATGGCATGTCCATGCGTACTCGCGCCGATGCCTTGATTCGACATCGGATCGAGCGTGAGCGAACTGCCCATGGCGACGGCATCGGTGTACCAGCCACTGGGACCGATATGCGTCCAGTAGACGCCTGCGCTATACGCGTTGATCGACAGCCGGCCGGCCGACAGATCCGGAAAGCCGAGCGCGAAGCCGCTCACATCGCCTTGAGCGCGGGCGAAGCCGATAAAAAATCCATAGTGATTGCGATGGCCGCTCGCGCTGCGGTCTGCGTACAGATCGTGGCCCACCTGCACGCCCGCGATCGTGCCGCTGAATTCGGGATTGGCGCCGCCGCCGTTGCTCTGCGTGGTGTGCTCGCCCCAGATGCGCGCCCATGCCGCGGGTAGTGGGCCGCTTTCGCTCAGTAGGGACTGCTCGCCCTGGCGATCGTGAAAGGTGCCGATCTGCACGATGCCCAGTTCGCGCGTGAGCACGGGCACCTCCGCATAGACGGGCACTTCCATCCGGTAAAGCGGTGTCGCGGCTGCACCCGGCGGCGGTGGCGCGGGCAACGGTGGCGTGCCGGGCGCGGGGATTGGCTCGCCTGCAGCGGCGAGGCTGGGCGCAGGTGTTGGTGTTGGTGTTGGTGTTGGTGTTGGTGTTGGTGTTGGTGTTGGTGTTGGCGTTGGGGGTGGTGTTGGCGTTGGCGTTGGGGTTGGCGCGGGCGTTGGTGTCAGTGTCGGAGCCGCGGCCAGACTCGAGCGCAAATACCAGTTGTCCGCTGTTCCCGCGCTCACGCCACCTTTGAACAGGTAGTAGGTATAAGCCCCCGCCGTCAGTGGTCGCGGCAGCGTGAATGCGGTCGAGGTGGTCGTCGCGCCGTTGGTTGCCTGCACCACGAGGATGCCGTCCGTGAGCGTGGCTCCGCCTGAGCCGCCCACGTTGGTGACGCCGATCGAGGTGTTGCCTGATCCCACGCCTTGCGCGATCACCAGTTTGTCGCTCGGCGAGCCGTCGCCGCCCAGCACGCTCTGCAGCAGCAAGCGGCCGTTGAGCCCGGCGTAGTTGCCATTGACGACCAGTGCATCGCGCGTGCTCGAGCCGCCATTGGTCAGGTCGATGATGCCCGCATTGTTGAAGTTGACGAGTTGGCCCGCCACCGCCGGCGCGATGGTCGCGGCACCAGCCAGGCCGCCGGCAAACAGCGTGCTGGTCGAATCGACGTTGAGCGTGCCGGTCAATGTGCCGCTGTCGCCAAGCGTCAGTCCATTGGTGTCGAGCGTCAACTGGCTGCCATTGGTGACGTTGACCGTCTCCCAGTTGATAAAGCGGCCCAGGCCACTCGCCGACGTGCGGTTGAAGGTGAGCACGTCATTGCCGGTCCCGCCGTCGAAGCTCGGCACGCCCGCGAGATTCGCGTCAGTGAGGCCGGTGAGGTTGGCTGTGTGATCGCCCGCGTCGAGCCGGACGAAGCCGGTGACGGTGCCGCCACTCCAGTTGAAGGTGTCGTTGCCGCTATCGGTCCAGATCGCGCGGCCGTTGCCACCCGCGATGGTGCCGGTGTTGTTGATGAGGATGTCGAACGGTCCGATGGAGTTGATTGCCTGGCTCGCCGTCGCGGTGATCAAGCCGCTGTTGGTGACGGTTGCGGCCGCGTTGGCAAAGGCGATCGCGTTGATCGCGCCGGTAATCGTGCCTGCATTGGTAAAGGTGCCGCCGCCGTTCGCCACGATCGCGTTGGCCTGCTGGCTGACGATGCTCGCGCCCGCCAGATTGTTTAACGTGGTCTTGCCCGCCAGGAACGCACCAAGGCCGTTTGGCCCGTGTGCAGTGATCGAGCCGGTGTTCGTCACGACGCCAGGCGCCGTATCGAGCGACACCAGGCCGTGGCTCGACGCGCCGTAAAGGTCGATCGTCCCGTGGTTGGTCAGCACGTTGTTGCCACTGCTGCTGACCGCGTCGCCGTTGGTCAGCATGCCGTATGAACCAGTGCCGGTGGTGACGATCGAGCCGTTGTTGACGAGCGTGTCGTTTTTTGTCAGCGCGGCCATGCCGGGCGAACTGTCACCACTCGTCGACAGCGCGCCGTTGTTGGTCAGCGTGCCACCGCCAGGGCTCTGGAAGTCATGCATGGCCGCTGATCCATTGCCCGTGGTGCGGATCACGCCGGCCGTGTCGTTGAGCATCGTCACCGCCGCGCCGCTGTTGAACATACCTTCCGACTCGACGCCGCTGGTGAAAATTGCGCCGCGGTTGATCAGCACATTCTGACCGGGGCCTGTGCCTTGGGCGGAAATGGCGTCGAAGGTGTCGCCGGCGCCTTGCAGGGTGCCGAGATTGACGACTGTGCTGCGGTCGCGCACGAGGATCACGTTGTTGTTCGTGACATCGAGTTCGGCGCCCGCCGCTACGTTGACGGTTACGTTGGCGCTGCCGTCAGTAGCGGCCACGGGCGTTGTGGAAGGGTTGGGCGCGCCGGTATTGCACGTGACGGTCTGGCCGCTGACCGGCGCCGTGATGTCGCAGGCGGCGAACGCGGGATCCAAGGGCCAGAGAACGATCACTCCGAGGGAAGATGAGAGCGCTTCCAGAAAACGGATGAACAGATACCGCGAGCATCCACGAAGCATACAGGGGTTCTCCCGTCGAACAGGCTTGGTCACTCCCCGCTGGGTCGCAGAACCGTCTCTTGTGGCGATGCGCCAGGACGGTGAAAGAGAGAATGTATCGCCGGATGACATTAGTCAACGGCCCCCGAGCGATACCGGGTGAAAAGCGGCGACGAGTCGCATGTCGTGATACGAAGGACGCTGCCCGGGGCCCGCGCAAAAGTCACCGGCCAGCATTGCAGCAGGTATCAGACCGACACGCCTTCCATGCGCCGTTTCGAACGTTGCGGATCGATCAGTGCAAAACCCGCCGCGCCGGTGATCAACAGCAGGACGCCAGTCACGGCAAAGCCGATCTCATAGCCGTGTGCTTCGCCTGCCGTGCCGAGTAGCTTGCCCATCGCGACCGGTCCGATCAGGCCGGCGGTGGTGACGATGGAGTTGGTGACCGCCAGCAGCGCCGCGCGCCGAGCGAGGGGGGCCACTTCGGCGACCAGCATGGGACCGAAGGTGAAGGCCTGGAGCGCCAGCGCGCTGGCGAGCCCCATCAGCGCGACTTTGGCGAACGGCGGCGCGCCCAGCAGCAGCGAGCAGTAGGCCAGTCCGCTCACCACGAAAGCTGTGCTGATCAGCTTGCCGCGCGCCACTTTCGACGGTACGCCGCGTTTGAGCAGCCGGTGCGAATAGATCGCCAGTGCGATGCCGATCGGTATCTGCGCGGCGACTTGCAGCGCGAACAGCCAGCCTGCCTGCGTGGCGGGAAAGCCGAGCCCGAGGCGGAAATAGGAGGGCACCCACGTGAAGCCGATCGCGATCACCGAATAGCCGACAAATCCTTGCAGCATGACGCCGATGACGGTGCGATCGCTCAGCATGCGGCGAAACCGCAATGACGCTGCCTGCACCCCAGCCGCCGGGACGGAGGAAAAGGTAGGGGAGGCGTTGTGCTGCTGGTTGCCGGTCTTGCCCAGGCACAGCCACAACACAGTCCAGCCGATGCCAACCGCGCCGAGCGTCAGAAAGGACGCATGCCAGTGCCACTGCTGCGAGATGTAAGTGAGCACCGGTCCCGCGATGACGACGCCCGCGGTCGCGCCCTGTTGAACGATGACGGTGGGAAGATTGCGTTCACGGTCTTCGAACCAGGTGTAGACCACGTGCAGCGCGAGCGGCGAGGCCGGTCCTTCGCCCGCGCCCAGCAGGATGCGGCACAGCAGTAGCACGGCAAAGCTGGTTGGCCACGCAAGCGGCAATTGCGCCACGGCCCAGATCAGCGCGAGCGCGGCGAGCAGCCATTTCATGTTGACGCGGTCGGCGATCAGTCCAACGGCAATGCCAGAGATCGAGAACAACAGAAAGAACGCACTGCCAACGAGGCCGAACTGGCTGTGCGTCAACTGCATGTCATGCATCAAGGGAATCGCGACGAGACCGAGCACGGCCTTGTCGGCGAAGTTGATCACCATGAACAGGAACAGCGAAGCGACGATGACCCAGCGGCGGCCCTGTGCGGCCTCGCGTGTCTGGGCGGTTTGGGCCGGCACGGCGCGGCTGGGGAAAGTGGGCAAAGCGTGTCTCCATAATTGGCGCGAGGCGCTGGGTTTTCGCCCATTTGAGGTGGTATAACTGAATTATTCAAGTGCATTCTCATCATCGGGAGCTTGCAAGACATGCATGAGGTCAATTCCCGCCGCCTTACCCATCTGATTGCGCTCGCGGAGGAAGGCAGCTTCGCGCGTGCGGCCGAGCGGGTGCATCTGAGTCAGCCGGCGCTGAGCCGCAGCATTCAGGCGCTCGAGGAAGAAATCGGCATGAAGCTGTTCGACCGCGCCACCCGCGGTGTCGCGATGACCGCGGCGGGACGGCTGCTGGTCGAACGTGCCCGGCGCGTGTTGTTCGAAACGCGCTGCCTGTTTCGCGACGTCGAATTGCTCAGGACGCATGAGCTCGGCGAGGTGCGCATCGGCCTTGGCCCGTATGCGGCGGTCGTGCTGCTACCGGATCTGCTGGTGGAGTTTGCGCGGCGCTTTCCCAAGATCAAGGTGTCGATCGAACTTGGCGATGGCGATGGCCTGCTCGCGAAGTTGCGCGCCGAACAGATCGACTTTCTGGTCACCGACCGCCGCGTGCCGCCCGTGACGCCCGATGTCACGATGCAGCGCCTGCCCCGTCACGAAGGCGGCTGGTTCGCGCGGCCCGACCATCCGCTGTTCGCGCGTGGCAGCGTGTCGCTCTCGGCGTTGCGCGACTTCCCGCTGGTATCCGTGAGTTTGCCGCCGTTCATGAAGGACGCGCTGCATCGCCTGCTCAAATATCGCGCGCATGAGCAGATTCCGTTGCAAATCGAGTGTAACGATGTGGCGGTCCTGAAAGACGTCGTGGCGCGGACCGATGCGTTCATGTTCTCGACCGCCTCGGCGGTGCGTCGCGATCTGCAAGCGCGGCGGCTCGCGCGTATTCCGGTCAGCAATCCGCCGCGTCTGGGGCTCGAATTCGCGTTGGTGTATCTGGCCGAGCGCACGCCATCGCCTGCCGCGCATTCGGCGCAGGGGCTTGCCGAGCAGATCATGGACGACGCCAACCGCGCTGCGCACGGCCTGTTGCATCCCGAAACGGCAGTCCCGTGATTACCCTGAATGCGGTTGACAAGGCGGCTCCGTTCGCGGACGATTCGGAATCCCAGTTCCGGTTTGCCGTGAATCGTCTCTCGCCCCGGCCATCCACCAGGATCGAATCCGCATGACCACGAGTTCAATGGGCAGCCGCGAATCGCTGCCGGGCGCCGTCGCGGCGCCGCGCCAGACGCGCAGCCAGCAGGGGCTCGTACGCATGCTGCAGGCCGGGCGCGAATTGATCGAGGCAAGCGGCAATCTCGACGATCTGTCGATCAACGACATCGTCGAGCGCGCCGACACCTCGATCGGCGCCTTCTATCGGCGCTTCGATAATAAGGACAGCTTCTTTGAAGTCCTTCAGGACGCAGCGATGAAAGAGGGGCTCGAGCGTATCCGCGAGGCGGTCGAACGGGATCCCGCCTGGCGCTCCAATGACGCGGGCATGCTCGCCGACGCGGCGATTTCGATTTACGTGCGGGCCTTCCGGCGCAATCGCGGGCTGTATCACGCATCGCTTTTGCGGGCCTCGCAGCGCAAAGCCAGTTGGGATGCGGTGAAGGCAACCAATCACGAGGTCCTCGCGCTGATCGTGCCGCGCCTGGTCGCTGCCTTGGCGCGGGCGCGCGGCGTCATGCCCGAGGGCGCCACCGCCCGCGCGCTCGATTTCGAAGTGCGCGCCACGCTGCAATTGATCCTGGGCATGCTCGTCAATAGCGTGCTGAACGATCCAGGTCCGCTGTCGCTGACCAGCGGGCGATTGCGGCCATGGTTGCAAAGCCGCTTGCGGCGCTGTTTCGGTCTGCCCGACAACTGATTTTTTGGCCCCAAAAATTTTTTGCTAAAAAACGGAACCAGAATTCCGGTTCTGATTAATTGATGGAATGACACATGGCGCGTGTTCGCCCAGCGCGGCCGGAAATTTCAAGGAGACATCGCATGACCCCATGTTGCCCCGAGCTGGTCCGCAATCCTGCTTTCGACGCGCCACACGTCGGCGAACCGCTCGACGTCGCGTTCGACGCCGGCGTGAATCTCGCCTTCGCCGTTGCCGCACCGACCGTGCCGCCGCGTCTCACCGAGCATTCGCGCCGCATGGCGCAGCGTATCTATCGCGTGGCTGAGCGCGTGTATTGCGCAGTCGGTTATGCGATCGCCAACATCATCTTCGTGGTGGGCGACGACGGTATCGTGGTGATCGACGCAACGGAGGCCGTATCGGCCGCCCGGCAGATCTACCGCGACTTCTGCGCGATCGATCCGCGGCACGCGGCATTGCCGGTCAAGGCCATGGTTTACACACACAATCACACGGACCACACCGGTGGCGTGCGCGCTTTCGTCGACGAAGCCGCGCTCGAAGCGGGCAGTGTCGAAATCATCGCGCATCGCTCGTTGATGGAGACGGTTATCAACAACGCGAACCTCGTGGCGCCGATTCTCGCAACGCGTTCGGCCTACAGCTTCGGCACGCTGCTGCCGGCCGGCGCGACCGGCAAGGTCAATGCGGGTATTGGGCCGGTGCTGGTCGCCGAGCCGGCGAGTTTCTTCGCGCCGACCCGCGTGTTCGACGATCAACTCGACATCGTGCTGGCCGGCGTGCGCTTCGAATTCCGCTACGCGCCTTCCGAAGCCGACGACGAAATCGTCATGTGGCTGCCCGATCTCGGCGTGCTGCTGTCGGCCGAAGTCATTCAGGGCGAGTGTCTCGCGAATGTGCATACGCTGCGTGGCACGCGTTATCGCGATCCGGTGCGCTGGTACCAGACCATCGACATGATGCGCAGCTTCAACGCAACGCACATGGTGCCGGCGCATGGCCGGCCGGTGTCGGGCGCGAAGTATGTGGCCGACGTGCTGTGCGTATATCGTGACGCAATTCAGTTCATCCACGACCAGACTATCCGGCACATGAATTTCGGTCTGAGCCCGGACGAACTCGCTGAAGCGATTCCCGCGCTGCCGCCGCATCTCGCGGAGCACGCGTGGCTTGGCGAGTATTACGGCACGGTCAAGCATTCGGTGCGGCAGGTGTATAGCGGTCAGCTGGGCTGGTTCGACGGCGACCCGGCTTCGCTCGATCCGCTGCCGCGCGTGGAGCGTACGCGGCGCATGATCGAGATGATGGGCGGCGCGCCAGCGGTGCGCGCGGCTGCGCTCGCTGCGCTGGACGACTCCGACTGGCGTTGGGCCGCCGAACTGGCCACGCTACTGGTGCACCTCGACTCGAACGACGCCGACGCACGCACGATCAAGGCGAAGGCGTTGCGCGAACTCGGCTATCGCACGGTGAACACCAACTGGCGCAACTGGTATCTGAGCGCGGCACGCGAACTCGAACACGCTTACGACGAACTGCCGTTCGCGGGCAGTGCGAGCCTGGCGTCGGCGGACGTGTTGCGCGCCCAACCGCTGCGCAACGTGTTCCAGCGCTTTAGCGTCAACGTCGATCCCGCGAGTTGCGCGAAAGTGCATATGACGCTGGCGTTCCGAGTGACGGATCGCGACGAAACATACGCACTCGAATTGCGGCGTGGCGTATTGCAGATTCACGAGCGCACGCCGGTTTCAATCGATGTGCAACTCGCACTGGAAACCGGCACCTTGTACGGCATGCTGCGCGACATGGCGGCGCAGTTGCCGAACGGCATCGAGAGCGGCACAGTAGTGCTGGAACGTGGCACGGCGGAGCAACTGCGAACCTTCTTCGCATGCTTTGACAGGCCCACGCGGCGCATGCCCGCGCTCGCCGCGCGCTGAAGACCATACGGCTCAAACCGGTGCACCGGCTCATCGGCACAGCGGCGAACCGGCGCATCGCGCACTCACGCGTCGCGATGCGAAACGATAGGGAGAAGACATGGAAAAAATCTGGTTGAAGTCGTATCCGGCCGGCGTGCCGGCCGAGATCGACGCTACGCAGTTCAGTTCCGTTGGCGATCTGCTCGAGCAAAGCTTCCGGACGAACGCAACGGAGCGTGCGTTTGTCTGCATGGGGCGCGAGTTGACCTACGCCGAGCTCGATGAGCGTTCGCGTCATCTTGCTGCCTGGTTCCAGGCGCAGGGCCTGGAACGCGGCGCGCGTATCGCGGTGATGCTGCCGAACGTACTGCAATATCCGGTGGCCATGGCGGCGATTCTGCGTGCGGGTTATGTGGTCGTGAACGTCAACCCGCTGTACACGCCGCGCGAACTCGAGCATCAGCTGAACGACAGCGGCGCTCAGGCAATCGTGCTGCTCGAACCCTTTGCCAACACGCTCAGCGCGGTGCAATCGCGCACGTCGATCAAGCATGTCGTGCTGACATCGATTGGCGAGATGCTTGGCACAGGCAGTCCGGAAGCCGGCGACAATGTCACGGCGCGCATTGCGTTTAACGATGCGATCGCACGCGGCGCGGACGCGGGTTTTACGCCCGTCACGCTGACTGGCGACGATGTCGCGGTGCTGCAATACACCGGCGGTACGACGGGCGTGTCGAAAGGCGCGACGCTTTTGCATCGCAACCTGATCGCCAACATCCTGCAATCGGAATTGTGGCGCGAGCCGGTGTACCGGGCCAGGCCCGATATCAAGCAGTACATCACCGTGGTTGCGCTGCCGCTGTATCACATCTTTGGGCTGACGGTCTGCGGTTTGCTGACGCTGCGCTGCGGCGGCATGGGCATCCTGATTCCGAATCCGCGTGATCTGCCGGGACTGATCAAGGCGCTGCAAGGCTACGCGATCAACTCTTTTCCCGGCGTCAACACGATGTACAACGCGCTGCTCAACGAGCCCGATCTCGGCACGCTCGACTTCTCAAAGCTGGTGCAGTCGAATGGCGGCGGCATGGCGGTGCAGCAAGCGGTCGCGCAGCGCTGGCAGGCATTGACGGGCGTGCCGATTGTCGAAGGCTATGGGCTGTCGGAAACCTCGCCATGCGCCACCACCAATTTGCCGGGCTCTACCGCTTTCACCGGCACCGTCGGCTTGCCGTTGCCATCCACTGACATCGCGATTCGCGACGACGCCGGCAATGACGTGCCGCTCGGCGAGCGCGGCGAAATCTGCATTCGCGGACCGCAAGTGATGGCCGGTTACTGGAATCGTCCAGACGAAACCGCCAAGGTCATGACGCCAGACGGCTTCTTCAAATCCGGCGATATCGGCCTGATGACCGAAGAGGGTTTCGTCAAGATCGTCGATCGCAAGAAGGACATGATTCTGGTGTCGGGCTTTAACGTCTATCCGAACGAAGTCGAAGATGTCGTCGCGAAGCATCCTGGCGTGTTCGAGGTCGTCGCGGTTGGCGTGCCGGATGTCGAGGCGGGCGAGGTTGTGAAGCTATACGTCGTGAAGAAGGATCCGGCGCTGACGGAGGATGAGATTTTTGCGTTCTGCAAGGCGCAGCTCACCGGCTACAAGCGGCCCAAGATCGTGGAGTTCCGCACCGAGCTGCCGAAGACCAACGTCGGCAAAATTTTGCGGCGCGCGTTACGCGACGAAGCGAAAAACCCGGCCTGAGTCGCGTCGGGGCACGTCCGCGGCGTGCCCCGCGCTCTGCAGCGCGGCGTGATTCCGGGTACATTTACGCTCTCGACATCAAGCAACCGGGAGTACACGATGCGCCTGCTACACACCATGCTCCGGGTCGGCGACCTGGACCGTTCGATCAAGTTTTACACCGAGCTCCTCGGCATGAAACTGCTGCGCCGCCACGATTATCCTGAGGGCAAATTCACCCTCGCATTCGTCGGTTATGAAGACGAGCGCGACGGCACCGTTCTCGAACTCACGCATAACTGGGACACGCCGTCGTACGACCTCGGCACCGGCTTCGGACATCTCGCCGTTGAAGTCGAAGACGCGTACGCCGCATGCGACAAAATCAAGGCGCAAGGCGGCACGGTTGTTCGTGAAGCCGGCCCGATGAAACACGGCACCACCGTAATCGCTTTCGTCACCGATCCGGACGGTTACAAGATCGAGTTTATTCAGAAGAAAAATTAATCGGGCAGCTGGGCGAGGTCAAGCAATGAATAACAGCAATCCCTACTTCGAAGAACTCGAGAACATCCACGTCGAAATCCAGACCCTGTTTGACGGTTCAGCGGACGCCGGCGCACTGGATCGGATCATGAACCGCTTCGCGCCGTCATTCACGCTCGTCATGCCGTCCGGCGCCGTACTGGATCGCGCCAGCCTGCGTGACACTTTTGCGAAGCTGAACGGTGCGCGTCCCGGCTCGAAGATTCAAATCAGGGAGATGGCGCTCATCGCGGAGTACCCGTCGGGCGCCGTGGTGAAATATCGTGAATACCAGCGCGACAACGCGGGCAATGCGAACGTGCGGCGCTCGACCGCGGTGATGGACCTCGACGCGCACGGCAAGGTGGCGTGGCGTCATTTGCACGAGACCTTCTGCACGGAGTGATCCACGCGTGGTGGTAGAGGCGGCGCCTGCACGGCGCCGGCCTCGCGTGCTGCCGTTACAGCGTTGGCAGCAACTCCGGCGGGTGTGACTTCAACGTCTGCCGCGCTTCGCGGAATTCCGGAAAAATTGATTCAACCGTCTGCCAGAAACGCGGACTGTGATTCATCTCGCGCAGGTGGGCGAGTTCGTGCGCGACGACGTAATCGATGATCGACAGCGGGAAGTGAATCAGCCGCCAGTTCAGACGAATCTTGCCATCGCTCGAACAACTGCCCCAACGCGTGGCCGCTGAAGAGAGCGCATACGCGCGATAGTTGACGCCGAGCTTCTCCGCGTAAATCGCGAGGCGCTCTCCGAACAGACGCTTCGCTTCGCCTTGCAGCCAGCCTTGCACGCGGTCCTTGATCTGCTGCGGATCGGCTTGCAAGGGCAGCGGTAATTGCAGCGCCGCTTCGTCCGCGTTGAACGCTAGCGTGCCCTGCGGCGAGCCGAGTGTCACGCGCACCGGCTGGCCGAGATACGGCACTTCCGCGCCGTCTTTCCAGTCGACCTTGGGCAATGCGCGCTGCTCGACGCGCGTCTGCCATTCGATCAGCTTCGTGAAAATCCAGCGCTGCTTTTCGGTGATCGCGGTTTCGATATCGGCGAGCGTGACCCAGCGTGGTGCGGTGATCATCAGGCCGGTGCTGTCGATCGCAAAACCAATCGAACGGCGAGCCGAGCGCTTGAGCACGTAGTGCAGCGTGCGCGAGCCAATGGTCAGGCTGCGCAGTTTGCTGCCGTCCGGCGCAAGCGGCACGGCCGGCTGCTGTCCGGTGTGTGAGCCCGGCGAGCCGGAGGCAGCAGACGGTGTAGGGGACGACGACGTCGAACCCGGCTCGGCGAAGAGCGGGAGATCGAGTTGCCGGCTATCAAGCGCCGCAGCGGGCTGCGACGTAGGAGACTTCTGCATCGGATTCGGCTTCGCGCAAATACGCCATCGAGGGCGTGGGCGCGTCAGATTGGTGCGGCGGCGGAACGGTTTTCCGTCGCGCGGTACGCGGTAGGATCGATGCGACGCATTTCAGCTTCGATCCACTGTTCGACGCGCGTGTTCACTTCATCGGGCGTGAGCCCCGTCGTCTCGATCGGTTTGCCGATCGACACTGTGACTATACCCGCATATTTGAGAAACGAGTTGCGAGGCCACACACGTCCGGCGTTGTGCGCGATCGGTACGACCGGTGCCCCGCTCGCAATCGCGAAACGCGCGCCGCCGGTTTTATATTTGCCTTGCTTGCCGGTCGGCGTGCGCGTGCCTTCCGGAAACATGATGACCCAGGCCCCTTCTGCCATGCGCGCCTTGCCTTGCCGGATGACGGATTCGAACGCGTACTTGCCTTCCTTGCGGTCGATATGAACCATCTTCAGCATGCCCAACGCCCAGCCGAAAAACGGTACGTAGAGCAGTTCGCGCTTGAAGACGTAGCACAGCGGCCGCGGCATCAGTGCCGGAAACGCCAGCGTTTCCCACGCCGACTGATGCTTCGACAACAGCACAGCCGG
This sequence comes from Paraburkholderia fungorum, assembly GCF_046027215.1. Lineage (GTDB taxonomy): Bacteria > Pseudomonadota > Gammaproteobacteria > Burkholderiales > Burkholderiaceae > Paraburkholderia > Paraburkholderia fungorum_D. The sequence continues at coordinate 481,627 of NZ_JAQQEN010000001.1, forward strand.
GCCGTCAGGCAGGTTCTCGTAGCCTTCGATCCGGTAGCGGATGCCGTTTAGCCAGCGCACCACATGCAGCGTGGTAGCGCACCAGCCCGCAGCCATCCAGTAGCGGCGGTCGGCGCGCATGAACGGGAACGCGATGAAACACGCGGTCGCGTACGGCACCGTGAATACGACGAAGTAGATCAGCAGCAGGGAGGAACGAATGAAGCGCATCGGCGTGGTCAGTGAAGGGTGGAAACGCGCATGGTGCGCATTACTCGTGAGCGTCGGAGAGGAAGTCGAGCGCGAATGCGCGCAGATCGTCGTGCACCTTCGTGCCTTCTGGCAGGCCGCCCGCTTCGAGCGTTTTGCGGCCCTTGCCCGTCAGCACCAGATGGGTCGGATGGCCGAGGACCGCGCCGGCTTGCAGGTCGCGCATCGCGTCGCCGACCACCGGTGTATCTTCCGGATGGACTTCGAAGCGCTCGGCGATCATCTTCAGCATGCCCGGCTTCGGCTTGCGGCATTCGCAATGGTCTTGCGCCGTGTGCGGACAGAAGAACACCGCTTCAATGCGCCCGCCGACCGTCGCCGCCATGCGATGCATTTTCAGATGCATCGCGTTGAGCGCGTTCATGTCGAAGAGACCCCGGCCGATGCCCGACTGATTCGTCGCGATGGCTACGCGATAACCCGCCTGGTTCAGACGCGCGATCGCTTCGAGCGAGCCCGGCAGCGCGACCCATTCGTCCGGCGACTTGATGAACGCGTCGGAATCGACGTTGATCACGCCGTCGCGGTCCAGGATCACCACTTTTTTGGTGGGCATGGCGCGGGGCTCAGGCGGCGAGCCGGGAAATGTCGGCGACGCAGTTCATCTGCTGATGCAGCGCGCCGAGCAAGGCCAGACGATTGGCGCGCAACGCCGGATCTTCGGCGTTGACCATCACGTCGTTAAAGAACGTGTCGACCGGCTCGCGCAATGCGGCGAGCGCGGTTAGCGCGCCCGTGTAGTCGCGCGCGGCGAGTTGCGATTGCACACGCGGCGCGACCTGTTCGAGCTGGGCATGCAAGGCTTTTTCCGCCGCCTCGGTCAGCAGCGCGATCTGTACGCCGCCAGTTGCCGCGCCTTCGGACTTCTTCAAGATGTTCGAGATGCGCTTGTTGGCGGCGGCGAGCGATGCCGCTTCGGCCAGCGACGCGAATTCACGCACTGCGTCCAGACGCGCAACGATGTCGTCGAGGCGCGTGGGGTTCAGTGCCAGCACGGCGTCGATTTCACCAATTGCATAGCCACGCTCACGCAGCAAGCCGCGCAGACGGTCCATGCAGAATTCGTAGATCGCTTGCGTCGAATCGGTGACGTTCGGCACGGCGGCGAATTGCGCGTAAGCGGTGCGCAGCAGTTCGATCAGATCGACCGGCAATTGCTTCTCGACCAGAATCCGCAGCACGCCGAGCGCGTGGCGGCGCAACGCGAACGGATCTTTTTCGCCGGTAGGCTGCAGACCGATGCCCCAGATGCCGACCAGCGTTTCCAGCTTGTCGGCCAGCGCGACGACCGTGCCGGTTGCCGTGGCCGGCAACGCATCGCCGGAGAAACGCGGCTGATAGTGTTCCGAGCACGCGAGCGCGACTTCTTCCGGCTCGCCGTCGTGGCGCGCGTAGTACGTGCCCATCGCGCCTTGCAGTTCGGGGAATTCGCCGACCATGTCGGTGATCAGATCCGCCTTCGCCAGACGCGCGGCGCGCTTGGCCAGCGCGGCGTCCGCGCCGATCAGCGTGGCAATCGCGCCGGCCAGCGCTTCAACGCGCTCGACGCGTTGCAGCGCCGAGCCCAGCTTGTTGTGATACACGACGTTCGCGAGCAGCGGCACGCGATCCGCCAGCGGCTTCTTCTTGTCCTGCTCGAAGAAGAACTTGGCGTCGGCCAGGCGCGGGCGTACCACACGTTCGTTGCCTTCGACGATATCGCCCGGCGTTTTGGTTTCGATGTTCGAGACAATCAGGAAGCGCGAACGCAGCTTGCCGTTCGCATCCGTCAGCGCGAAGTATTTCTGGTTCGTCTGCATTGTGAGGATCAGGCATTCCTGCGGCACTTGCAGGAATTCGTCCTCGAAGCGGCAGGCGTAGACCACCGGCCATTCCACCAGCGACGTCACTTCGTCCAGCAACGCTTCGGGCATCACCACCTGATCGCCGTCAGCTTGCGCGAGCAGGTGCGTGCGAATGGTTTCCTTGCGGTCGGCGAAATTCGCGACCACGTGGGCTTTATGCAGCAGCGTCTCGGCGTACGTATCCGCGTGCTGGATCTGCACGAAACCTTCCGACAGGAAACGATGGCCGAGCGTGGTGTCGTCGGCGTCGACGCCCAGCGCGGTGACCGGCACGACCTGTTCCCCGTGCAGGGTGGTCAGGCGATGCACCGGACGCACGAACTGCACATTGGTGCCGTCCGGGCGCTGGTACGTCATGACCTTCGGAATCGGCAGCTTGGCGAGCGTTTCGTCGAGTGCGGTTTGCAAGCCTTCGGCGAGCGTGGCGCCCGGCGCGGCATAGCGCAGGAAGAAGGCGTCAGCCTTGCCGTCAGACGCGCGTTCCAGGTCGTTCACCGAAAAATCGGGAAAGCCGAGCGCGGCCAGTTTCTTGGCAAGCGGCGCGGTGGGCTGGCCGTCTTTATCCAGCGCGACGGAAACCGGCAGCACTTTTTCGCGCACGTGTTTTTCCGGCGCAACCGCGCGCACGTTCCTGATCGTGACGGCAAGACGGCGCGGCGTGGCATAGCGTTCGAATGACAACTCGCCTTCGATCAGATCGCGCGCCGCGAGGCGCTGCGCAATACCTTCGGCGAAGGCGTCGCCCAGACGCGCGAGCGCCTTCGGCGGCAGTTCTTCGGTCAGCAGTTCGACGAGCAGGGTAGCTTGATGGGGATGAGTCATTTCTGGGTGGTCTCGTCAGTCCGGATCGATCTTGCGTTCGACTTTCAGCGGCGGCGCCCACGCGGGCATTGCGGCATCCTGTGCGTCGGTCGTGAGGCCGGGCACGCCGTGCACCGGATTGCCGAGCATCGGGAAGCCGAGCTTTTCGCGCGAATCGTAGTAAGCCTGGGCAACCAGCTTCGACAGGGCACGGATGCGGCCGATATACGCCGCGCGTTCCGTGACGGAAATCGCGCCACGCGCGTCGAGCAGGTTGAATGTGTGACCGGCCTTCAGCACCAGTTCATAAGCGGGCAGCGCGATCTGCGCTTCGATCATGCGCTTCGCTTCCGCTTCGTAGCTGTTGAAGATCGAGAACAGCAACTCGACGTTCGCGTATTCGAAGTTATAGGTCGACTGTTCGACCTCGTTCTGGTGATACACGTCGCCGTATGTCAGGCGACGGATTTCCGGGCCGTTCGGCCCTTGCTCTTCCCATTCGGTCCAGACCAGGTCGTAGACGTTCTCGACCTTCTGCAGATACATGGCCAGACGCTCGAGACCGTAGGTGATTTCACCGAGCACCGGCTTGCAGTCCAGACCGCCGACCTGCTGGAAGTAGGTGAACTGGGTCACTTCCATGCCGTTCAGCCACACTTCCCAGCCAAGGCCCCAGGCGCCCAGCGTGGGGTTTTCCCAGTCGTCCTCGACGAAGCGCACGTCGTTCTGTTTCAGATCGAAGCCGAGCGCCGCCAGCGAGCCGAGGTACAGATCGAGGATGTCTTCCGGCGCCGGCTTCAGCACGACCTGGTACTGGTAATAGTGCTGCAGACGATTCGGGTTCTCGCCATAACGCCCGTCTTTCGGACGGCGCGACGGCTGCACATAGGCGGCGCGCCACGGTTCCGGGCCGACCGCGCGCAGGAAGGTGTGGACGTGAGACGTGCCCGCGCCGACTTCCATGTCGATCGGCTGGAGCAACGCGCAACCCTGTTTGTCCCAATAGGACTGCAGTGTCAGGATGATTTGCTGAAACGTGAGCATGAAGTGCCTTTCGGGCATAGGGCCGCGCCGCAAACGCCGGAGCGCACGACGTGGCCGTGGAGCGAAGTGCTAAACCTTGGATTTTAACGGAAAGGGAAGGGGGTGTCCGTTTTGGTGGTTATGGGGGTGGGTAGGAGGTGCGGTCCGTCGCTACGGTTGTATATAAGACAAGTTCGTAAGGATTCTTATATTTCTATCGGAGCTTGGCCAAAGCGCTTAAGACTCGGCGATCGGCCCGGCAGCCGATCGCTACTATCGAACTACATCGCCGCCAGTGCAACCTTCTGCGAGAACGAATCGCTTTGCGCGACCGGCCACCATTTCTCGTAGAGGGAGTAGCGATAATTGCCGTTCAGCAGATCGTTCGGTTCAAGGTACTTCAACAGTTCGGACATCAGCTGCACTTCATGCGACGACACGCGCCGCACGATGTGATGCGCGCGCAGTTCCGACGGATGCTTCAGTCCCGCAGCCTGAATGATTTCCTGCAACGCGTGCAGCGTGTTGTGGTGGAAATTGAACACGCGGTCGGCCTTGTCGGGCACCACCAAAGCGCGCTGACGCACCGGGTCCTGCGTCGCGACGCCGGTCGGGCAGCGGCCGGTGTGGCAGGTCTGCGCCTGAATGCAGCCGACCGCGAACATGAAGCCACGCGCCGCGTTGACCCAGTCGGCGCCGATCGCCAGTGTCTTGGTGATATCGAACGCGGTGATCATCTTGCCGCTTGCACCGATGCGGATGCGCTGACGCAAGCCGATGCCGACCAGCGTGTTGTGGACGAGCAGCAATCCTTCCTGCAGCGGCACGCCCACGTGATCGGTGAACTCCAGGGGCGCCGCGCCGGTGCCGCCTTCGGCGCCGTCGACCACGATGAAGTCCGGCAGAATGCCCGTCTCCAGCATCGCCTTGGCAATGCCGAAGAATTCCCACGGATGCCCGATGCACAGCTTGAACCCGGTCGGCTTGCCGCCGGACAGCGTGCGCAACCGGTCGACGAATTCGAGCAGGCCACGCGGCGTCGAGAACTCGGAATGCGTGGCGGGCGAAATGCAATCGCGGCCCATCGGCACGCCGCGCGTCTCGGCGATCTCCGGCGTGATCTTGGCGGCCGGCAGCACGCCGCCGTGGCCGGGCTTCGCGCCTTGCGAGAGCTTGACCTCGATCATCTTGACTTGCGGTTCGGCGGCCTGCTTCGCGAACTTCTCGGCGCTGAAGGTACCGTCATCGTTACGGCAGCCGAAGTAGCCCGACGCGATTTCCCAGATGATGTCGCCACCGTGCTCGCGGTGATATTTCGACATCGAGCCTTCGCCGGTGTCGTGGGCGAAATTGCCTTTCTTCGCCCCGAGGTTCAGCGCCATGATTGCGTTGGCCGACAGCGAGCCGAAGCTCATCGCGGAGACGTTGAAGATCGACATCGAATAAGGCTGCGCGCGATCCGGCCCGACGACGATACGAAAGTCGTGGCTATCGAGTTTGGTCGGCGCGAGCGAGTGGCTGATCCATTCGTGCGCGACCGCTTTCACATCGAGCTCGGTGCCGTACGGCCGGCTATCCACGTCGTTCTTCGCGCGCTGATAGACGATGCTGCGTTGAGCGCGCGAAAACGGCTTCTCGTCGGTATCGCCTTCGACGAAATACTGGCGAATCTCGGGGCGAATGAATTCGAACAGGAAGCGGAAGTGCCCCCACAGCGGATAGTTGCGCAGAATCGCGTGGCGCTCCTGCGTCAGATCGAACAGGCCGAGCGCGACGAGCGCCACCGGCACGACGATCCAGAACCAGGAGATACGATGCGTCGCGGCGAGCGCCGCGCAGAGGGCGAGCAGTACAACTGCGCACCACATCGCCAGATAACGTCGAGAAAACATGGGGACTCCATGCAGTGAAGGTCGTCGCGGCGGGATCGCCCACGCTGTCGGCGCAGACGGAATCCACCGCGAAAGGATACGAACTGCTGCCTTTATGATGGGACTGCGGCGTGACGGTGACACATGAAGATGAAGCGCGTGCGGCGGCGAGTGCCGCCACACGGTGAAACCTTTGCTTAACGGGCGGTCAGCAACGCCGCTGTTTGCGGTTGACGTGCCACCGGCTGTCCGGTGATCGCCTGTTCGATGATGCCGCCGCCGAGACACACGTCGCCATCGTAGAGCACGGCCGATTGCCCCGGTGTGACAGCCCATTGCGCGGCGTCGAAATTCAGTTCGAAGAGGCCTTCCGCGCTTGCAGCCGCACTGGCCACCGCGCTTGCAGCCGCACTTGCAGCCGCACTGAACGTGCAAGGCGCATCCGCTTGCCGGTAGCGGGTTTTCGCGCCACACGCGAACCCGTCTGCCGGCGGCTCGCCCGCCACCCAGCTCGTATTACCCGCGCGGAGCGTATGGCTCAGCAGCCACGGATGATCGTGGCCCTGCGCGACATACAGCGTGTTCGATGCAATATCCTTGCCGGCGACGAACCACGGCTCGCCGCTACCCTCCTTGCTGCCGCCGAGACCGATGCCCTTGCGCTGCCCGAACGTATAGAAGGCGAGGCCGATGTGTTCGCCGACCACTTTGCCCTCGGTGGTTTTCATGGGGCCGGGTTGGGTCGGCAGATAGCGGTTCAGGAAATCGCGGAACGGCCGCTCGCCGATGAAGCAGATGCCGGTCGAATCTTTCTTCTTCGCATTGGGCAGCGCGATCTGTTCGGCGATCTCGCGTACTTTTGTCTTGGGAATCTCGCCCAATGGGAACAGCGTCTTCGACAGCTGCGCCTGGTTCAGCCGGTGCAGGAAGTACGACTGGTCTTTCGTATGATCGAAGGCCTTGAGCAGTTCAAAGCGGCCGTTGTTCTCACGCACGCGCGCATAGTGGCCGGTTGCGATGGTTTCGGCGCCGAGCGACATTGCGTGGTCGAGGAAGGCCTTGAACTTGATCTCGGCGTTGCACAGCACGTCCGGGTTCGGCGTGCGGCCAGCGGAATATTCGCGCAGGAATTCGGCGAACACGCGGTCTTTGTATTCGGCGGCGAAGTTGACTGCCTCGACATCGATGCCGATCAGGTCCGCCACCGAGACGACGTCGATCCAGTCCTGCCGGGTGGAGCAGTACTCGCTGTCGTCATCGTCTTCCCAGTTTTTCATGAACAGGCCGACCACGTCGTAGCCCTGTTCCTTGAGCAGCCACGCGGTGACCGACGAATCGACGCCGCCCGACATGCCTACTACGACTTTCTGCTTGCTCATAAGGTGCTCACGGGGTGCTCACTGCTACTGCCTGACTTCATTCATCGGAGAGGCCCGACCGAATGCGTGTGCACGAAGTCGAGCGGGAAACGCCGGCCCGCGAGGTAATCGTCGAGACATTGCATGACGAGCGGCGTGCGGTGCCGCTCAGGGCACGCGCGCAATTCGTCAGCGCTCATCCACAGCGTGCGGACGATGTCGGGATCGAGCCCGCGCTCTACGTCCGCCTCGCCACTCGTGCCGCAATAGGTGAAGCGCAGATAGGTTACGCCCTCACTGCCGGGCCGCTCGAAATGCGTCATATACATCCCGACCAGCGCCTCGGGCGCGAACGGGTGCGCGGTTTCTTCGAGCGTCTCACGGACTACCGCCTCCAGAAGCGTTTCTCCCGCTTCCAGATGGCCGGCCGGCTGGTTCAGGCGCAAACCGTCGACGGTATGTTCCTCGACGACGAGAAAGCGCCCGTCACGCTCGACGATGGCCGCGACGGTGACGTGCGGCATCCAGGTTTCCGGTTTCATGGGTGCGCATTTTACCGTTTATGGGATTGGGCTGCCGGGAAGCGGGCGACCGGCGGCGGGCGACCGGCTGCAGTAGTGGGTAAGCAGGGGCGGACAGCCGTCGGGCCGCGCTGCCCGGCGGGCCGTGGACCCCGGATTGTCCCCGATTATTGAGCGCCCCCTGGTTTCGGTTAAAGTAAGGCGTTAGCCGTTGCACTTGTAAGCCGGCGTGCCTCGTCGGCAGGTCTGTCGTAAAACAGGAAGTCGAGGAGATACAACGATGCACATCGGAGTGCCAGCCGAGACGCGCGCGCACGAAACCCGCGTCGCCGCGACGCCCGAAACGGTCAAGAAGTACGTGACCCAGGGCCACCGGGTCACCATCCAGAGCGGCGCCGGCACCGGCGCCAGCTTTCCAGACGATGCCTTTACAGCGGCCGGCGCGGAAATCGTCGATGCCGCGACCGCTTTTGGCGCGGATCTGGTCCTCAAGGTCCAGTCCCCGACCGACGCCGAACTCCCGCTTCTGAAGCGCGGCGCGACGCTGGTCGGCATGCTCGATCCGTTCAATACCGAAAACTCGGCGAAACTCGCGGCTGCTGGCGTAACCGCATTCGCTTTGGAGGCCGCACCGCGAACTACGCGCGCGCAGAGCCTCGACGTGTTGAGTTCGCAGGCGAACATCGCCGGGTACAAGGCGGTACTGCTGGCGGCCACGCTCTATCCGCGTTTTATGCCGATGCTGATGACAGCCGCCGGCACTGTAAAAGCGGCGCGTGTGCTGATTCTCGGCGCGGGCGTGGCGGGTTTGCAGGCGATCGCGACGGCCAAGCGCCTGGGCGCCGTGATTGAGGCGTCCGACGTCCGTCCCGCAGTGAAAGAGCAGATCGAATCGCTCGGCGCGAAGTTTCTCGATGTGCCCTACGAAACCGACGAAGAGCGCGAAGCCGCGCAGGGCGTCGGTGGTTATGCGCGGCCAATGCCGCCTTCGTGGCTCACGCGCCAGTCGGCGCTGGTCCACGAACGGGCGAAGCAGGCCGATGTGGTCATCTCCACTGCGCTGATTCCGGGCCGCGCCGCGCCGACGCTGATCTCGGTGGAAACCGTGCAGGCGATGAAACCCGGCTCGGTGCTGGTCGACCTCGCCGCCGGACGCGGCGCCGAGTATGAAGGCCAGCGCGGCGGCAACTGCCCGCTCACCGAAGCCGACAAGGTCGTTATCAAGCACGGCGTGCAGATCGTCGGCTATACGAACCTGGCCTCGATGGTGCCCGCCGATGCCTCGTCGCTCTACGCACGCAACCTGCTCGACTTCCTCAAGCTGATCATCACGAAGGAAGGCGCCCTGAACATCGATCTCGCGGACGACATCGTCGCGGCCACGCTGCTGGCCCGTGACGGCGAAGTCACGCGCAAGACCTGAGCAATTAATTGCATGGGACCAGAGTAAGTGCTTAGCATGGGACCAGAGTAAGCGCTAAAGCGCCAACTCTGGTCGACAGCTGAAGCGCTAACTCTGGCCGACAGCGAACCACTACATAGGAGAGCGGCGATGGAAGTCATCAACCACACCGTCATCAACCTGATCATCTTCGTGCTGGCGATTTACGTCGGCTACCACGTGGTCTGGAACGTCACCCCCGCGCTGCACACGCCACTGATGGCCGTGACCAACGCGATCTCGGCGATCGTGATCGTCGGCGCGATGCTGGCCGCGGGTCTCACGCTCGGCACGCCGGGCAAGTTCTTCGGCACGCTGGCCGTCGCGCTTGCGGCCGTCAACGTGTTCGGCGGCTTTCTCGTCACCAGGCGAATGCTGGAGATGTTCCGCAAGAAAGAGCCGAAGAAGCTGATCGCTGACAAGACGAAGGAGAACGCGTAATGAGCCTGAACCTCGTCACGCTGCTTTATCTGGTCGCGTCAGTCTGTTTCATTCAGGCGCTCAAGGGGCTGTCGAATCCGAAGACGGCACGCATCGGCAATACCTTCGGCATGGCCGGGATGGCGATTGCCATTCTCACCACCATCGCGCTGATCATCAAACAGGCTAACGGACTCGGCTCGAATCTCGGCCTGGGGCTCGGCCTGTTGCTGGTCGCGCTGGTGATCGGCGGCGCGGTCGGTGCGTTCGTCGCCGCGCGCGTCGAGATGACCAAGATGCCGGAACTGGTCGCGGCGATGCACTCGCTGATCGGTCTTGCCGCCGTCTGCATTGCATATGCGGTGGTGTCGGAGCCGTCGGCGTTCGGCCTTGTCGATCCGGAGAATACGGCGCCGGGCTTCCTGCCGTATGGCAATCGCGTCGAACTGTTCATCGGCACGTTTGTCGGCGCGATTACGTTCTCTGGTTCGGTGATCGCGTTCGGCAAGCTCTCGGGCAAGTACAAGTTCCGGCTGTTCCAGGGCGCGCCGGTGGTGTACGGCGGCCAGCATCTGATCAACCTGCTGCTCGCGCTCGCGATGCTCGGCTTCGGCGTGATCTTCTTCCTCACGCAATCGTGGCTGCCGTTCATCATCATGACGCTGATCGCGTTCGTGCTCGGCGTGCTGATCATTATCCCGATCGGCGGCGCGGATATGCCGGTGGTCGTGTCAATGCTGAACTCGTACTCGGGCTGGGCGGCGGCGGGCATCGGCTTCTCGCTGAACAATCCAATGTTGATCATCGCGGGCTCGCTGGTGGGTTCGTCCGGTGCGATCCTGTCGTACATCATGTGCCGCGCGATGAACCGCTCGTTCTTCAACGTGATTCTCGGCGGCTTCGGTAACGAGGCGGGCGCGGCGGTAGCCGGTGGGTCCGCGGAGCAGCGTCCAGTGAAATCGGGTTCGGCGGATGATGCTTCGTTCATGCTCGGCAATGCTGAAACCGTGGTGATCGTGCCGGGTTATGGTCTTGCCGTCGCGCGTGCGCAGCATGCTTTGAAGGAGCTCACCGACAAGCTGGTCGAGAAAGGCATCGAGGTGAAGTACGCGATTCACCCGGTGGCCGGACGGATGCCGGGACACATGAACGTGCTGCTCGCGGAAGCCGAAGTACCGTACGACATGGTCTACGAAATGGACGATATCAACGGCGAGTTCGGTCAGGTCGACGTGGTGCTGGTGCTCGGCGCGAACGACGTGGTGAACCCGGCGGCGAAGAACGATCCGAAGTCGCCGATCGCGGGCATGCCGATCATCGAGGCTTACAAGGCGCGTACGGTCATCGTGAACAAGCGTTCGATGGCCGCAGGTTACGCCGGTCTCGACAACGACCTGTTCTACATGGACAAGACGATGATGGTGTTCGGCGACGCCAAGAAAGTGATCGAGGATATGGTGAAAGCGGTGGAGTAAAGCCGCGTGCGGATCGCGGCCTGCAAGTTTTGGGGCCGCGATCCGCCTGCCTTGCCATTCGAACGCCTGCGAAGGAATGCGGTGGTTGCAAGCCGAATCCTCACTGCCGTTTCGCCCCCACATGCCGCAACAGATCCGCGAGGCGCCTGCCTTCCAGATCCGGATATTGTTCGAGCACCTGAAGACTGTCGATCTTCTCCAGGCCGAAGTTGCGGAAGTCGCTACGCAATTCGCACCATGCGCCCAGCGTCCAGCGCGCGCCCCAGTAAGCAAGCGCCAGCGGCCACACGCGCCGTTCGCTCGCCGCGCCGTTCACATCGGTATAGGCGAAACTCACCACTTGCCGCGCGTCGATCGCGCGATGCAGCGCGTCCACTTTTGCCGAGAAATCCGCCTTGATATGAAACGACGGCGCGAAGATCGCCAGCCGTTCGATCGTCGCGCGTTTGTCGGCGGGCATGGCTGAGGCGATCTTCGCCAACGCACCGCGTGCGCCGCTTGCAAAGCCCGCGCCGCCCCAGGATTCCAGCATGCGGGCGCCCGCCGCGAGCGCGGCCAGTTCGTCGGCGGTGAAGGTGAGCGGCGGCAGACTTGCGGCACGGCTCAGGCGATAGCCGATACCGGCTTCGCCTTCGATCGGCACGCCGGAGAGCTGCAGATCGCGCACGTCGCGATAGACCGTGCGCAGCGAGATATTCAGCCAGTCGGCGAGTTGTTGCGCGGTGGTCAGACGCCGCCCGCGCAGCAGTTCGGCGATCTGGAACAGGCGGTCGGCGCGGCGCGTCATCGTGGGCGTCTTGTAGAAAAGGACGGGGACAGTCCCGCGATGATAGCGCCGCATGCCGCGCTCCGTTCGGCATTCAGATCGGCTGACGAAGCGCCGCCGTTACCGTCGGGCCGTTAACCGTTGGTCCGCGAATGCAGGCCGAGGCGATTGCCTTCCGTATCGGTGAAGAACGCGATATAGCCGATGTCCTGCGGCAGCTTGATCACCGGTCCATCGGTTTTGCCGCCGGCTTTTTCGACACGGGCGAGCGCGGCGTCGACGGTCGGCTGCGCGTTCAGGTAGACGAGCACGCCGTCGTCGCTCGGTGTCATCGACGGACTGTGGATGATCGCGCCGCCGGTGGCCGGTTCCTCGTAGCCGAAGATCGCGATCGGCTGGCCGCCGACTTCCTGGCGAATCAGTTTGACGTCGAGCGCGGCTTCATAAAAGCGCACGGCGCGCTCGAAGTCGACGGACGGAATTTCGAACCATGCAACAACTTTGGATGATGCGGACATGACATTCTCCTGTGGATGGCGGGTAAGCCGTGCAAAGCGCCGGATGGCGTGAGAAGGAGTGTGCGGGGGTGCTACTGACAGCGTGCTGTCAGTAGGGTGTGGAAGATGGAATGAGCGTGTGGCGCGGCTGGGGGGCGGCGGGAATGGAGAAGGGGCGTGACGAAGGCATGGCGCTGACAGGCGGGCATTGCAGGGCGTCGCGTCAGGGCGAAAAAAAACCGCGGAGCTCGGTCCGCGGTCTTTTGCTTATGGGCTGTGCCGGCTTAAGCCGCTGGCGTATCGTTGTTCTGCGGCCGCTGACGCACGCTGCCCGCGATCAGGTCGAAGCGGAACAGGCGGCATTCCAGCGCACCGTTGAAGAGCGGCGTCTTGGTCGATTCACGCAGACGCAACTGGCCGGGCAGCTTGCGATCCGACGTCAGGATGAACGCATGCCAGCCCGTGAAACGCTGTTTGAGCGCATCGCCGAACGACTGGAAAAACTCGCTGTCCGGCGTTTCTTCCTGGGCGCGGCGGAAGCCGTCGTCTTCACGATTCTCACGATTGCCGCGGCCTTCGCGGATTTCGCCGCGCGCGTTGCGCCCGCGCACTTCGATCCGTTCGCCATACGGCGGATTGGCGACGAGGATGCCGGGCGCCGACGACGGCGCCGACATGCCACGCGCGTCGACCTGTTTGAGGGAAATCGACGGCAGTCCGGCGCGCTGGAAGTTTGCGCGCGCCTTGTCGAGCATGTCGCCAGAAATATCGCTGCCGAAGATTTGCAGATCGGCGCGCGAGTTGCGGGCGGCGTGCTTTGCGTCGAGCGCGGCGGCCTTCAGCGTTTGCCAGGTTTTGGCTTCGTACTGCTTGAGTTTCTCGAAGCCGAAGCGGCGTTCCGCGCCCGGCGCGATGTTCAGCGCCACTTGCGCGGCTTCCGCGAGGAAGGTGCCGCTGCCGCACATGGGGTCATACAGCGGCGTGCCGGCGGTCCAGCCGGTCAGACGGAGGATGCCTGCCGCGAGGTTCTCGCGCAGCGGCGCGGCGCCCTTGTCGAGCCGCCAGCCGCGTTTGAAGAGCGGGTCGCCCGAGGTGTCGAGATAGAGCGTGCACTCGGCGGCGGTGAGGAATGCGAACACGCGCACGTCGGGCATGGCTGTGTCGATGCTTGGCCGCGCGCCGCTGACTTCACGCAGACGGTCGCAGATGGCGTCCTTGACGCGCAGCGTGGCGAATTCGAGGCTGCGCAGCGGCGATTTGATCGCGGTGACGTCTACGCGAAGCGTTTCGTTTGCCGAGAACCACTGTTCCCAGCGTTGTTCGAGCGCGAGCGCGTAAATATCCTGCTCGCTGCGGTAGGGGCGGTGCGCGATTTTCAGCAGCACGCGGCTTGCGAGGCGCGAGTGCAGATTGGCTGCCATGCCGGCAGCCCAGCCTCCGCGAAAATGCACGCCGCCCGGCACTTGCGCGCCGGCTGTGAAGGGCGCGCCGTTCAGATGGTTCGCGGCAATTTCGGCGAGTTCAGCCGCAAGCGAGGCTTCAAGGCCGCGTGGGCAGGGGAGGAAGAAATCGAAGGACATTGAGGTTGCCGGAAGGCGTTGGATAAGGGGCTATTGTACGCGGTCGTGGCGGCGTGGCCTTGTAGGGGTGGGTGTTTGCCTACGGCGGTGGCCTTTCCTTGTTTTCTTATTGGTTTATTAGTGTTCCCCCTGTGCGGGGGGGCACCTACTTTTCTTTGCCGGCCGCAAAGAAAAGTAGGCAAAAGAAAGCGGCTTCAAACCGCCAATTCTTAAGTGGGTCTCCTGGCTTAGAGGGGCTGGTGGTGCGATTAACGGATCACACCGTGGTCCATAAGCGCCAGTGACACAGCCGTCATTCGCTCCCACTCCGCACTGCGTGCGTCGCGGACGGGTCCACTACGGAAACCGGGCGCTTCGTTTGTGTGCGGTGGGGGCCATCGGCTTCGCCTCGGCGAGGCGTCGAAAACGCCAATCGGGTTGGTTTTGTGAAGTACCGCCCCGGCGCGCGCAGCGCCGCCCGAAGCATGACGGCCTGGTCACTCACGAGCGCAGGTGCGCAGGCTCAATCTCTACGGAGCCACGATCCCCTCCAAGCCAGGGGACCCGCTTAAAAACTAGCGGTGTGAGCCGCTTTCTTTTGCCTACTTTTCTTTGCGGCAGGCAAAGAAAAGTAGGTGCCCCCCCGCACAGGGGGAACGCTAATAGACCAGCAAGAAAACAAGAAAAGGCCAACGCCGCAGGCACAAGGAAAATGCCGCCGCCAAAGGCAAAAAAAACCACTAACTCGCTAAAGAAGGACAACCCGGCACAGACCCCACTCCACTTTTCCCCTGCGAAGCAGAAGAAGCAGAAGCCATAGCCCGCACAGCCGCAGCAATCTGCAAAGAAACCTGCTGCAACGCCACCCGATGGCCATCAACAAGCGAGTCATACCCACCGCCAACCGGCTCACTCACCACACTCCGGCAGGTCATCACGCCGGCCCCTCGTACGGCCCGTACGCTCCAAACCGCATCGATCAACGCATGCGACCCCGGCCATGACTCGAACCTTTGCACATTCATGCTGACCCGATACACAGCCGTCGCATCCGGATACGCAGTCCCATACACATCGATCGTCCCCAACTGCTGGGTCAAACTGGTCGACAGCGCCCGGCGAATTTCGTCGCCCGGCAAGGAAGCCCAGCGCTCCTGTTCGAGCACCTGCACCTGCGTCGGGCCCGTCTGTACGACAAGCTGGGTCTTCGCCACCTGCGGCGGCACATCGATCGGCGCAACTTCAATCAGCCACGCCGGCGCAGCCGAAGTCCGGGCGCTCACCGGCGCCGCGGAAGCAGAAGCACCCGCCGAGGCACCATCGGCGCCCAGCGTGTAAAAGCGGCTCGACGGCGACGAGCAGGCCGTCATCGCCACCAGTCCGGCCAGAGCGCCTACATAAGCCACGCCGCGCACGAGCCCGCGCGGCGGCCGGGGGAGCCGGGCAAACATCATGGTTTATCTCCTGGTTTACCGCGCAACAGCGATTCCGGATGACGTTCCAGATAATCCGACAACGCATTCAGCGACTGCAACGTGCGCGTCAGTTCCTGCAACGCCTGATGAACGTCCGACTGCAACGGCGAGTCCTGCTGCAACGTCGCCTGGGCCGAACCAAAGGTCTGCTTCGCGGCCGCCAGCGTGTCGCGCGCCTGCGGCACGACTTCCTTGTCGAGTCGCGTGAACAGCTGGTCGGCGTTCTTCAACGCGCTGTTCAGGTTCGTTCCGATCTCGTCGAACGGTATCTTGTCGAGCTTCTTCGCAATGTCGGCGACCTGCAGTTGCAATTCGTCGAGCGTGTTCGGAATGGTCGGCAGCTCCAGCGGATCGCCCGTCACATCAACCGTGGCCGGCGCCGCCTTCGGGAAGATATCGACCGCCACGTACAACTGGCTCGTGATCAGATTGCCGGTGCGCAACTGGCCACGCAGACCATGTTTGACAAGCTGTTGCAGCATGGTTTGACCCGCCAGACTACCGGGCGTCGGCGCGGTTTCGCGGAAGCGCTTGCCGAGGCGGTCGGGGTACAGGTTCATCGTCACCGGCATGGTGAAGCTGCGCGTTTTCGGATCGTAGTCGATGCCGATGTTGGTCACCTGGCCGAGCACGATGCCGCGGAAATCGACCGGCGCGCCAATCGACAAACCACGCAGCGACTGGTTGAAGTTCATCACCACACGCAGCGGCACACCGTCCGGCTCGCGCATCGCATCCACTTCATCCGAACCGAGGCGGAACGTCATGTCGTTTGGCGCCTGCGCGCCCACACCCTGGCCCGGCGGCGACTGGAACGACAGGCCGCCGACGATCACCGTCGCGAGCGATTGTGTATTCAGCTTGAAACCGCTCGAATCGAGCCGCAGATCGACGCCGCTCGCATGCCACCAGCGCGAATTGGTGCCGACATACTGGTCGAACGGCGCGGATACGAACACCTGCATCGTCACGCCGGTGCCGTCCTTGTCGAGCGAGAAGCCCACCACCTGGCCGACCTGCACGCGCCGGTAGAAAATCGGCGAGCCGATGTCGATCGACCCGAGCGAATCGCCGTGCAGCACGAACTGGTGGCCCTTCTGATCGCCGGTAATGGGCGGCGGCGTTTCGAGGCCGACAAAGTTTTTCTCGGTGTCCGGCGAATGGCCAGCATCCGCACCGATGTACGCACCGGAGAGCAGCGTGGTGAGCCCGGATACGCCGCTCGCGCCAACCCTTGGCCGCACCACCCAGAAGCGCGAATCCTTGACCGCGAAGTCTTCGCCTTCCTTGGTGAGCTGGACCTGAACCAGCACGTGCGACAGATCTTTCGAGAGCGTGATGGTCTTCACCGCGCCGACATCGACGTCCTTGTACTTGACCTTGGTCTTGCCCGGCTCGAGGCCCTCGGCGCTGACAAAGGTGATCGTGATGGTTGGACCTTTTTCGGTCACCGACTTGATCACGAGCGCGACGCCGATCAGCGCGGCGATCAGCGGAATCACCCAGACCAGCGACGGCAGCCATCGCCTGCGCGGCTCGATCTCGGGGTCTGGCAGTTGGGGCGGGAGCTTCGGTCCGTTCGAATCGTTGCGCGGCGCATCGGGGGCGGGCGTCGGTCCTTGCGGGCTAGTCATGGTCGAGGTCCTGAGGTTTTTGGGTACTGCCTTCCACGTTGTCCCAGATGAGCCGTGGATCGAATTGCATGGAAGCCATCATGGTCAGAATCACGACCGAGCCGAAGGCAATGGCGCCCGGCCCAGCGGTGATGACGGCAAGCGATTTGAAGCGCACCAGCGCGACGGTCAGCGTGACGACGAACACGTCGAGCATCGACCAGCGCCCGATCCGTTCGACCATCCGGTACAACGTGGTGCGCTGCTCCGGCCGCCAGCGCGAGCGACGCTGCGCGGTGACGGTGAGCAGCACCAGCACGCTCAGCTTGAGCATCGGCACCATGATGCTGGCGATGAACACGATGACGGCAAGCGGCCAGTCGCCCGACGTCCAGAAATAGACGACGCCGCTCATGATGGTGTCGTCTTCGGAACCGAGCAACGACGAGGTGTGCATCACCGGCAACAGGTTCGCCGGAATATACAGCAAGGCCGCGGCGATCAGCAGTGCCCAGGTGCGCATCAGGCTATCAGGGTGGCGCCGGTGCATCACCGCGCCGCATCGGCCGCAGTGTTGCGGCGTGACGGACTGGATACGCGGCTCGACGCGGCCGCATGCATGACAGGACACCAGGCCCGCGCTTTTCGCGGTGACGTATTTCATCGTGCGCTCATCCCTGATGCGGCGCCGGCGGCACGTTCGGCGGCGACTCGGGCGGAGCGGGTGGGCCGGCCATTGAAGTGACGGCGGCTGCGGCGCTGTCGGCGGAAGTGCGCGGCAGCGGCCGCTGGCTGCCGTCGCCCATTTCGTCGGCGAGGTCCCAGAGAACGCGCGGGTCGAAGCTGACCACCACCGCGAACATCAGCGTGAGCACGCCGAACGCAAACAACGCGGCTTCGGGAATCACGCGCGCGAGACTCACCATCTTCACGATCGTGATCAGCACGCCGAGCATGAACACTTCGATCATGCCCCAGGGACGCACAAACTGGATCGCGCGCAGCACGCGGTTGAATGCCGGCGGCACATAGCCGGCACGCAGCGGGATCAGCACATAGAGCAGGGCCACCAGTTCGGTCAGCGGAAACAGGATGGTCGAGCAGAACACCATCACCGCGACGATCTGCATGTCTTCGCTCCACAACGCGACGAGCGCGCCGAACAGCGTAGTCTGCGAGGTGATGCCGTTGGTTTCGAGTTCGACGATCGGGAAGCCCTGGGCAATCAGGAATGTGATGAGCGCGCCGAGGGTCATGGCGCAGATACTGTCGAGCTTACGGGAGATGCCGCGATAGAGCGTCGCGCCGCAGCGCGGACAACGCGCGACGGCACGCCCAACAAGCCGTGGCTTGCGGAACAGCGTATCGCACTCATGGCACGCGATCAGGTTGTCATGTTCCATACGGCAGATAGGCTAACGACGTGAAGGGGGGCGTGCAATGCCGGTTTCAGTGCAGGACTGGCGAAAGGGTGGAGCAATAGTACCAAACGCGCTCCGCAGGTGCGCCGCCGGTCGCCTCCGATCAGGCTGCGAGCCAAGCTGCCACTGCGTTTCGAATTCGTCTTACGTTAAACGTGCGTGATTCTGACCGCGTCCGGCCCCAATTGTTCAATGGCTTCGTCGTTGCATGGAAATTTGTGAAGGTGCCACACTAAGACACCCTCAGCCAGCTTCTTCTGCTTGGGGTAGCATGGCGGCCTTGGCGTGTGCCGCAGCGGGCAACCCAGCTATTCCATGCGACTGATGCACACCGCATCGGTCGCATGGAATAGCAAGGCCGGCTGCGCCGTTAACCTCTCTTAGCTTGCGTTGACCTGTCATGGCACTCAATCCTTCTTTCGGCGGCCGGGAGTCGTACACGCGGACCGCCATCGCGTTTCACTGGCTGATCGCGCTGCTGATCGTATGCGGCTTCGCATTGGGCTGGGTGATGACCGATATCCCCGGCTTCACGCCCACCAAGCTGCGCTATTTCTCCTGGCACAAATGGATCGGCGTGACGGTGTTCGCGCTCGCGGTCTTTCGTATTCTATGGCGCGCCACGCACGCCGCGCCGCCGATGCCGCGCCGCATGCCGGTCTGGCAGCGCGGCGCCGCGCATCTCACGCATTTGCTGCTATACCTGCTGATGATCGCGATTCCCGTGTCCGGCTATCTGTACAGCTCGGCGGCCAATGTGCCGGTGGTCTACCTCGGGCTGATCCCGCTGCCGCGCCTGATCGCGCCGGACCCGCATCTCAAGGAACTGCTGAAGAACGTGCACATCGCGTTGAATTACACGCTGCTCGTGCTGGTCATCCTGCACGTGGCGGCCGCGCTCAAGCATCAATGGCTGGACCGCGACGGCCTGCTGTCGCGCATGCTCCCTTTCATTAAATAAGGATAACCATGAAAGTTTCGTTTTATCGCTACATGCTTGCTGCCTTTGCGGCGGCCTCGCTCACCGCGGCCGGCAGCGCGCTCGCGCAGGTCGACGTTGCAAAGAGCACGGTGACCGCAACCTCGAAGCAGATGAATGTGCCGGTTGAAGGCAAGTTCGGCAAATTCAGTGCGCAGGTGAAGTTCGATCCGGCCAAGCCGGCGGACGGCAGCGCGCAGTTCAGCATCGACGTCGCCAGCTACGACCTGGGCGACGAAAGCTACAACGACCAGGTGCGTGGCAAGGACTGGTTCGACGCGAAGTCGTACCCGAGCGCGACCTTTGTGTCGAGCGCGATTGCGCCGGCTGGCGGCAATCAGTTCAAGGTGACGGGCAAGCTGACCATCAAGGGTAAGTCGCAAACGGTGGTGGTGCCGGTCACGGTCAGCCAGCAGGGCGCGACGCAGACGTTCGACGGCTCGCTGCCGATCAAGCGCTCGCAGTTCGATATCGGCACCGGTGAATGGAAAGACACGTCGGTGGTCGCCGATGAAGTAGTGATCAAATTTCATATCGTTGCAGCACGCAAGTGACGTTCGCTGTGCCGTTCGGGCGCAGTTGCTTTCCTTCAAGAACAAAGGAGCATGAATTGAAAACATCCCTGTTGATCGCCGTCGGCGCACTGGCTTCTTCTTTCTCGCTCGGCGCGTTCGCGGCCGCCGACACCTATCAGCTGGACCCGACCCACACCTACCCGAGCTTCGAGGCGGATCACTTCGGCGGCCTGTCCGTGTGGCGGGGCAAGTTCACCAAAAGCTCGGGCACCGTGACGCTCGATCGCGCGGCGAAAACCGGCACGGTCGACGTGACCGTCGATCCGGCTTCGGTCGAAACCGGCAACACCAAGCTCGACGAGCATCTGAGATCGGACGCGTTCTTCGACGTCGCCAAGTATCCCGCCGTCACTTATAAAGGCACCGATATCAAGTTCGATGGCGACAAGCCGGTGGAAGTGGTCGGCAGCCTGACAATTCGCGGCGTGACCAAGCCGCTGAACCTGAAGATCGAATCGTTCAAGTGCATGCAGCATCCGGTGCTCAAGCGCGAAGTGTGCGGCGTGGAAGCGAGCGCGCATTTCAGCCGCGCGGATTACGGCATGGACTTCGGCAGCAAGTACGGCTTCAATATGGATACGAAGCTGCATATCCAGTCCGAAGGCATCAAGCAATAAATGCGCGGGCGGGTTGCCGTGAATACGTAGTGAATCGCGCCACCGTTGCGGCGCAACAAAAAAACCGCTTCGTTCGCTTTTGCGACGCAGCGGTTTTTTATTGCGCGGCCACGTCGCCGGAAGCCTTGTGCAACGGCCTCCGGCGAATTGCTGCTCGCGTGCTTTTATTTTTTCATGTACATAGAGCGCAGGCACCGCATTGGTTGTGCGCGCATCCAGTTCGGCGAGACAGGGCGTCATAAGACCCGCATGATTATTTAGCGCGCATTGGAGATCTGTATGAATGCAACGACAGCAGCAAGCCTGGCGGGGAGCCGGCAGAATTCGTGGCGCGCGGTGATCGCCGCTTCGATCGGCAATGCGTTGGAATGGTTCGATCTGGTGGTGTACGGTTTTTTCGCGCTGGTTATCGCGAAGCTGTTTTTTCCAGCCGGCAACGATACGGTTTCAATGCTGCTGACGCTCGGCACCTTCGGCGTGTCGTTCTTCATGCGCCCACTCGGCGCGATCGTGATCGGCGCATACGCTGACCGCGCCGGTCGCAAGGCGGCGCTGACGTTGTCGATCCTGTTGATGATGAGCGGCACGCTGATCATCGCGGTCCTGCCGACCTATCAAAGCATCGGCCTCGCCGCGCCGGTGATTCTCGTCATCGCGCGTCTGATGCAAGGGTTTTCGGCGGGCGGCGAATTTGGCAGTGCGACGGCGTTTCTGGCGGAACACGTGCCGGGGCGGCGCGGCTTCTTCGCGAGCTGGCAGGTCGCGAGCCAGGGCCTGACGACGTTGCTGGCCGCTGGCTTCGGCGTACTGCTGACCGGCAAGCTGTCGCCGGATCAAATGGCTTCGTGGGGCTGGCGCGTGCCGTTTTTCTTCGGTCTGCTGATCGGGCCGGTGGCATGGTATATCCGTACCAGGCTCGACGAGACACCCGAATTCCTCGCGGCGGAAACCACCAGCACGCCGTTGCGTGACACCTTCGCCAGCCAGAAGCTGCGCCTCTTGATCGCCATCGGCGTGGTGGTGCTCGGCACGGTGTCGACGTATCTCGTGCTGTTCATGCCGACCTACGGCGTCAAGCAACTGGGGCTCGCCCCGTCCGTCACATTCGCGGCGATCGCGCTGACCGGCGTGATCCAGATGGTGTTCTCGCCGCTCGTCGGCCATCTGTCGGACCGTCATGGCCGCACGACGATCATGCTTGTGTCCGCGTGCCTGTTGCTCGTGCTGATCTATCCGGCGTTCGTGTATCTGGTCGCGCATCCGACCTTCGGCACGCTGATCGCGCTGCAAATCGTGTTCGGCTTTCTGATGACGGGCTATTTCGCCGCATTGCCGGGTTTGCTCTCGGAGATGTTCCCGGTGCAGACGCGTACGACGGGTATGTCGATTGCCTACAACGTCGCGGTGACGATCTTCGGCGGCTTTGGGCCGTTCATCATTGCGTCGTTGATTAGCACGACCGGGTTGAAGACTGCGCCGAGCTTTTACCTGATCTTCGCCGCATTGATCAGCCTCACAGCATTGACGGCGGCGCGCCGCAAACTGGGGTTCCGGTGAAATAGGCGGGCGTGGCTCACGCGCGGAGCACGGCGCGTGAAGTGCAGGTAAACAAAAAAAGGCCGGTTCGCGAGAACCGGCCTTTTGCTTTGCGAAGTCTATCTGCGCAGCAGGATCAGACTTGTGCGCCTGCGTTCGGATCGTCCGGGTCGGTGCGTTCCTTCTTGTCCTTCACCAGATCTTCGCGCTTCACACCGAGCCACATGGCCAGCGCCGCGGCAACGAACACCGACGAGTAGATACCGAACAGAATACCGACCGTCAGCGCCAGGGCGAAGTAGTGCAGCGTGGGGCCGCCGAACAGGAACATCGACAGCACCATCATCTGCGTACAGCCGTGGGTGATGATCGTGCGCGACATCGTGCTGGTGATCGCGTGGTTGATCACTTCGATCACGGTCAGCTTGCGTTCGCGGCGGAAGGTTTCGCGAATCCGGTCGAAAATAACCACCGATTCATTCACCGAGTAGCCGAGTACCGCAAGCACCGCGGCCAGCACGGACAGCGAGAACTCCCACTGGAAGAACGCGAAGAAGCCGAGAATGATGATCACGTCGTGCAAGTTCGCGATCACGCCGGCCACCGCGTACTTCCATTCGAAGCGGAACGACAGGTAGATCACGATACCGGCCACCACGCAGGCCAGCGCGAGCAGGCCGTCGGTGGCGAGTTCCTTGCCGACTTGCGGACCGACGAATTCGACACGTTGCAACTGCACTTGCGGCGTGTCGGTCTTGAGCGCGCCCATCACCTGGTCGCTCTGCTGCGCGGACGTGTAGCCCTGCTTGAGCGGCAGGCGGATCAGCACGTCGTGCGAGGAGCCGAAGTTCTGCACCTGCGCGTCGGCGTAGCCGAGCCTGGCCAACGTGCCGCGTACTGGTTCGAGCGGTGCGGCACCAGGATACTGCACTTCGATGACCGTACCGCCGGTGAATTCCACCGACAGATGCAGCCCACGATGCAGCAGGAAGAACACAGCGGCGACGAACGTCAGCAGCGAGATCGCGTTGAAGATCAACGCACGCTGCATGAACGGAATGTCTTTACGGAAGCGGAAAAATTCCATGGTCTAGTTCTCCGGGTTTCAGCGGGACGAACCCGGTTTCTGCGGCGCGCTGTCAGACGCGTTGCGGCGGCGCACGGTCGGCTTGCCGGGACCCGCCTGCGTTTTGGCCGCTGCTGCCTTCGACTTGGCTGCGCTTGCGGCCGCGGCGATGGCTTGCGCGGTATCGGTGCCTGCGTCGTCGTTGCCGAGATAGGCTGCTGCGCCATCAATGCCTTCCGGACGCCACACCTGGCCAATCGACAGCGACTTCAGCTTTTTCTTGCCGCCGTACCAGAGGTTGACGAGGCCGCGCGAGAAAAACACGGCCGAGAACATCGACGTCAGGATGCCGATACAGTGCACGATTGCAAAGCCGCGCACCGGTCCTGAGCCGAACGCAAGCAGCGCAATACCGGCGATCAGCGTGGTGACGTTCGAGTCGAGAATCGTCGCCCACGCATGCGCGTAGCCGTTCTGGATCGCCAGTTGCGGCGGCGCGCCGTGGCGCAGTTCTTCACGTACCCGTTCGTTGATCAGCACGTTCGCGTCGATCGCCATACCGAGCGCGAGCGCGATAGCGGCGATACCCGGCAGGGTGAGCGTGGCCTGCAACATGGACAGCACGGCGATCAGCAACAACAGGTTGACCGACAGGCCGATCATCGAGATCACGCCGAACAGCATGTAGTACGCGATCAT
Source organism: Paraburkholderia fungorum (assembly GCF_046027215.1). GTDB lineage: Bacteria > Pseudomonadota > Gammaproteobacteria > Burkholderiales > Burkholderiaceae > Paraburkholderia > Paraburkholderia fungorum_D. The sequence goes on from NZ_JAQQEN010000001.1 coordinate 505,433, forward strand.
GAAGACGGCAATTGCCGCGAAGCCCCACACCACCGAGTGGAAGCCCTTGTTGATGTTGTCCGCGCCGAGGCTCGGGCCGATCGTGCGTTCTTCGATGATGTCCATCGGCGCGGCCAGCGAACCGGCGCGCAGCAGCAGCGCGAGGTCGGCGGCGCCTTGCGGCGTAGGTTGGCCGGTGATCTGGAAGCGGTCGCCCAGTTCAGACTGGATGGTCGCCACCGTCAGCACTTCGCCCTTGCCCTTTTCGAACAGCACCATGGCCATCGGCTTGCCGATGTTGTCGCGCGAAACACTGCGCACCGCGCGGCCACCGGCTGAATCCAGACGGATGCTGACCGACGGACGCTGATGTTCGTCGAAGCCCGCCGACGCGTCGATGATCCGGTCACCCGTGAAGATGATCTGCTTGCGCAGCAGCACCGGCGTCTGGTTGCCCTGGGTGAACAGTTCGTCGCCCGGCGGCACCGGATCCGACGGGTTCGGGTGCGTATTGACCGGATCGGCGAGACGCGCTTCGAGCGTGGCGGTGCGGCCGATGATGTCTTTCGCCTTCGCCGTGTCCTGCACGCCCGGCAGTTCGACCACGATGCGGTCCGAGCCTTGCTGCTGGATCACCGGCTCGGCCACGCCGAGTTCGTTCACGCGGTTATGCAGCGTGGTGATGTTCTGCTTGAGCGCCGCGTCCTGCACGGCTTTCTGCATGGCCGGCGTGAATGTGCCGACCAGTTGCACGCTGCCGTCCGTACTCGTTTGCGAGACCCACTGGAGTTCGCTGACGCTGCGGCTCAGCTGCTTGGCCGCTGCGTCCGCCGTGGCCTGGTCGGCGAAGTTGATCACCACCGTCTGGTTGACGCGATTCACGCCGCCGTCGCGGATGTTGTTGTCGCGCAGGAGCGTGCGCGCGTCCGAGGCGTCGGAGTCGAGCTTCTTGTTCAGCGCGCCGGCCATGTCGACCTGCAACAGGAAGTGAACGCCGCCGCGCAGATCGAGGCCGAGGTACATCGGCAGCGCGTGCAGGGCGGTCAGCCAGCGCGGCGACGCGCTTTGCAGGTTCAGCGCCACGATGAACTGCGGATCGGTCGGGTCGCTGTTCAGCGACTTTTGCAGCAGGTCCTTCACGCGCAGTTGCGTGTCGGTGTCCGGCAGACGCACGCGGATGTTCGCGTTGGTCGACGAATTGTCGAACGTGACGTCGTCAGGCTTGATCTGATTGGCAGCGAGCGCCGCTTCGACGGCCGACAGCGTGGTCGAGTCGAGCTTGACCGTTGCCTTGCCGCTCGACACCTGCACCGCCGGCGCTTCGCCGAACAGATTGGGCAGCGTGTACACGAGGCCGATGACCAGAGCCACCAGCATCACGGCGTATTTCCAGAGGGGGTAGCGGTTCATGAGTGGTCCAACGGGAAGGTTGGCTTGGAAGCGATGCGTCCGGCGATGAGCGCGGGTGACGTGCGGTGAACCGCATGAACCCCCGGCGAGGCCGCGCCGGACGCGAGAGAGCAGGCCTTACAGCGACTTGATCGTGCCCTTCGGGAGAATCGTGGTCACCGACGCTTTTTGCACCGTGATTTCCGTGCCTTCCGAAATTTCGACGCCGACGTAAGCCTCACCCACCTTGGTCACCTTGCCGACGATGCCGCCGTTAGTGACCACTTCGTCGCCCTTCGCCATGGCGGAGAGCATGTTGCGATGTTCCTTCTGGCGCTTCATTTGCGGACGAATCATGATGAAGTACAGCACGCCGAACATCAGGATCAGCGGCAGGAAGCTCATCAGGTTCGATTCAATGCCACCAGTTGCTGTGCCTTGGGCAAAGGCATTGGAAATGAACGACACGTTGGTCTCTCCGTTATAAATCAAAACGATCAAAAAAATCAGCCGGTTATTCTACCACCCGCCTCACCCGCGTCGGCGCGGCGAATCGGCTTTCCGATCAAGCTGTTAACGCCGATGAGCGCCTATTTCGCCAAACACGAAAGTTAATTGTAAGGTTTTCCTTGCTGCGTCGACGGATTCTTCCGCTGAATCGGTCTTCGGGCAAGGCAATGGCGTCTAGTCGACGCCACGCGCGCGGTTCTCGTGAAAGCGCTTGCGGAAGGCCTCGAACAGTTTTGCGTCAATGGCGTCGCGCATTTCCTGCATCAGTTCGAGGTAGTAGTGGAGGTTGTGGATCGTGTTCAACTGCGCGCCGAGAATTTCGCCGACACGGTGCAGATGGTGCAGATAGCCGCGGGTGAAATTTCGGCAGGTGTAGCAGCCGCATTGTTCGTCGAGCGGACGCAGCGAGTTCTTGTGCGCTGCGTTGCGGATCTTGATGTCGCCAAAACGCGTGAACAGCCAGCCGTTGCGCGCGTTGCGGGTGGGCATCACGCAGTCGAACATGTCGACGCCCGCGGCCACGCCCGCCACCAGGTCTTCCGGCGTGCCGACGCCCATCAGGTAATGCGGCTTGTTCGCCGGCAGCTTCGGGCCGATGTGGTTCAGTACGCGCATCATGTCTTCTTTCGGCTCGCCGACCGACAAACCGCCGATCGCCAGACCGTGGAAGTCCATCTCCGCGAGGCCCGCAAGCGACTCGTCGCGCAGGTCTTCGAACATGCCGCCCTGAACGATGCCGAAGAGCGCGTTGGGGTTGCCGAGGCGGTTGAATTCGTCGGTGGAGCGCCTGGCCCAGCGCATCGACATACGCATCGAGTCGGCGGCTTCCTGATGCGAGGTCGGGATATTGTTGGTGGCGTACGGCGTGCATTCGTCGAACTGCATGACGATGTCCGAGTTCAGCACTTTCTGGATCTGCATCGACACTTCCGGCGACAGGAAGAGCTTGTCGCCGTTGATCGGCGACGCGAATGTGACGCCATCTTCGGTGATCTTGCGCAGATCGCCGAGCGAAAACACCTGAAAACCGCCGGAGTCGGTCAGAATCGGCTTTTTCCAGCCCATGAAGCCGTGGAGGCCGCCATGCGCCTCGATGGTCTCGAGGCCCGGGCGCAGCCATAAGTGGAAGGTGTTACCGAGGATGATTTGCGCGTGCATTTCCTCGAGCTCGCGCGGCTGGACCGCCTTCACGGTGCCATACGTACCGACCGGCATGAAGATCGGCGTTTCCACCACGCCGTGATTCAGCGTGACGCGCCCGCGCCGTGCCTGGCCGTCCGTGCCGAGCAATTCGAATTTGAGGCCGTTGTCGGGGCGGTCGGGGGCGTTTTCGCCGTGGCTCGCGCAGGTGTTGCAGGCACTGCTTGTATCGTGGGTATGACCGTCGGTCATCGGGGACTCCTGTGCTACCGGAACAGCTTTGCATGGGACCGGAATAAGCGCTGAAGCGCTAACTCCGGATCGACAAGTCCGGCGCAAATGGTGAACGCCGCCGGGCAAGCCACAGCGGCTGGGTAAAGAAAACTCATGATGCGGCGCTAATCTGCCGCTGCACGCAACGAATCAGCCGTCGCGACGCGTCAGCAGCATCGCGTCGCCGTAACTGAAAAAGCGGTAGCGTTGCTCAATTGCATGCCGATACGCCTCACGAATCGTCTCGACACCCGCGAACGCCGACACCAGCATCAGCAGCGTCGACTTCGGCAAATGGAAATTCGTCACCAGCCGGTCGACTACTCGAAATCGGTAGCCGGGCGTGATGAATATATCGGTTTCCGTGCTGGCCGCGCCGAGCGGGCGGCCCGCGGCTTCGGCGTCGCGCGCGGCGGCTTCGAGCGCGCGCATCGACGTCGTGCCGACCGCCACCACGCGGTTGCCGCGCGCACGCGTCGCGGCGATCCTGTCGGCGAGCGATTGCGGCAGGTGATACCACTCGCTGTGCATCTTGTGCTCGGCGAGATTTTCCACCCGCACGGGCTGGAATGTGCCGGCGCCGACGTGCAGCGTCAGGGTCGCGCGTTCGACGCCGCGCGCATCGAGTTGCGCGAGCAGGGCGTCGTCGAAATGCAGGCCGGCGGTGGGCGCCGCGACCGCGCCGGGATTCTGCGCGAACACCGTCTGGTAACGCGTTTCGTCAGTTGCGTCCGGATCGTGCTCGATATACGGCGGCAGCGGCAGACGGCCGTACTGCTCGATCAGCGTCAGGCAGTCGTCGGGGAAATGCAGCGTGTAAAACGGTTCGACGCGCTCGCCCACGGTGACCTCGAAAGCATCGGCCAGACGAATCGTGGTGCCTGGCTGCGGGCTCTTGCTCGCGCGAATCTGCGCGAGCGCGGTGCGTTCGCCCGTCAGCCGCTCTACCAGCACTTCGATCTTGCCGCCACTGGCCTTCTGGCCGAGGAAGCGCGCTTTCAGGACTTTGGTATCGTTGAAGACCAGCAGATCGCCGGGTGCAATGCATGCCGGCAGCTCGGCAAAGCGCCGGTCCGTGAGACGCGCGGGGCTCACCGTGTTGTCCACTTCGAGCAGACGGCTGGCGCTGCGCTCGGGCAGCGCAACTTGCGCGATCAGCTCAGGAGGCAGATCGAAATCGAAATCGGAAAGCGTAAACATGCGGACGACTGGAAGCGAAATGAGACGGAATCGAGCCGAAGCCGGGGCCGGGCGGCTATGATTGCGGGACGCCGAAACGGCCCGCGAGCCCGCGCGCTGGTTGGCGGCGACACTTTTGACAGCCGATATTGTACTTGCGAAGCAGCCCATGCCTTTGTCCGAACGCCGTTTGCCCTCCGCTACCGAAGAAGTGAGCGCCGAGCCGAAGCGCCGCGTCTCGCGGGGCAAAGCAGCGGCAGCCGACCAGAACGACCTCGGCGGGGGCGTCGCGCCGGAGAGCGACAAGGCCGCGCGTGAAGGTGAAATGGTTGACCCGTTCGGTGACAAGCCTCCCGGCAAATCCGTGGGCAAAGCCGCCAGGAAGCCTGCCGCCGAAGCCGGCGCCAAGCCCGCGGCCAAACCCGTCGACAAGCTCGCCAAGCTCGGCCTCACGCGCGACATCGATCTGGTTCTGCATCTACCCATGCGCTACGAGGACGAGACCTCGTTGACGCCGATCGGGCACTTGCTGCCGGGCGGCATCGCGCAAACCGAAGGCGTGGTGTTCGACAACGAGATCGCCTATCGCCCGCGCCGGCAATTGCTTGTGAAACTGCGCGACGACGCCGGCGACGAACTCGTGCTGCGCTTTCTGAATTTCTACGGCTCGCAGGTCAAGCAGATGGCGCTTGGCGCGCGGCTGCGGGTGCGAGGCGACGTGCGCGGCGGCTTCTTCGGCATGGAGATGGTGCACCCGGCGGTGCGCGTGGTCGACGAAGACACGCCGCTGCCGCAGGCGCTCACGCCGGTGTATCCGAGCACCGCGGGTGTGACGCAGGCGTATCTGCGCAAATCGATTGATAACGCGCTGTCGCGCACGTCGTTGCCGGAACTGCTGCCCGACGCGGTTGCACGCGCGTTTATGGAACCGCTTGGCGTGCCGACGCTGATGGACGCCGTGCGTACGCTGCATCATCCGGGCGTGCAGTCGGATGAAACCGCGTTGATCGACGGCACGCATCCGGCGTGGGTGCGGATCAAGTTCGAGGAGTTGCTGGCGCAGCAGATGTCGCTCAAGCGTGCTCACGACGAGCGTCGCACGCGTGCCGCGCCGGCCATGCCGCGTCGCAAGGAGGGCGATGCGTCGGCGCTGGTCGCCCGTTTGCTCGAGGCACTGCCGTTTTCGCTGACGGCGGCGCAGGAACGCGTGGGTGGCGAAATCGCGCTCGATCTGACCCAGCCGCATCCGATGCAGCGGCTGCTGCAAGGTGACGTCGGCAGTGGCAAGACGATCGTGGCCGCGCTCGCTGCGGCACAGGCAATCGACGCCGGCTACCAGGCCGCGCTGATGGCGCCGACCGAAATCCTCGCCGAGCAGCACGCGCGCAAGCTGCGCGGCTGGCTTGAGCCGCTGGGCGTGAGCGTCGCGTGGCTGGCCGGCAGCCTGAAGACCCGGGACAAGCGCGCCGCGATCGAAGCCGCCGCGCTCGGCACCGCCCAACTGGTGATCGGCACGCACGCGATCATTCAGGATGCAGTCGAGTTTGCGCGGCTCGGGCTGGTGATCGTCGACGAACAGCATCGCTTTGGCGTGGCTCAGCGGCTTGCCTTGCGGGCCAAGGCGCAGAACGCCGCTGACGGCGCGCGAGACTTCCAGCCGCATCAATTGATGATGTCCGCGACGCCGATTCCGCGCACGCTCGCGATGACGTACTACGCCGATCTGGACGTTTCGACCATCGACGAACTGCCGCCGGGGCGCACACCGATTCTGACCAAGCTGGTATCCGACGCGCGGCGCGAGGAAGTGATTGGTCGCGTGCGCGAGGCGGCGTTGACGGGGCGGCAGGTGTACTGGGTGTGTCCGTTGATCGAGGAAAGCGAGACTTTGCAGTTGCAGACGGCCGTCGAGACGTACGAGACGCTGGTCGCTGCTTTACCCGAGTTGAACGTGGGTCTCGTGCATGGACGGCTGGCGCCTGCCGAGAAGGCGGCGGTGATGGACGCGTTCACGCGCAACGAGGTGCAATTGCTGGTCGCGACGACCGTGATTGAAGTGGGTGTGGATGTGCCGAATGCGTCGCTGATGGTGATCGAGCATGCCGAGCGGTTTGGGCTGGCGCAATTGCATCAATTACGGGGACGGGTGGGGCGCGGGAGTGCGGCTTCTGTTTGCGTTCTGCTTTATACCGGGCCGTTGTCGATGACGGCGAGAGCGCGCTTGCAGACCATGCGGGAGACGACTGACGGGTTTGAAATCGCCCGAAGGGACCTGGAGATTCGCGGCCCAGGAGAGTTTTTAGGCGCCCGGCAGTCGGGCGCGGCGATGTTGAGGTTTGCTGATCTGCAGAATGATCAATGGCTGATTGAACCGGCCAGGGAGGCGGCTGCTGTGTTACTGCAGCGGTATCCGGAGGTGGTTTTGCAGCACCTGGCGAGGTGGCTTGGCGCTAGAGAGCAGTATTTGAAGGCGTAGCTTTTTTTGCCTTTGGCGGCGGCATTTTCCTTGTGCCTGCGGCGTTGGCCTTTCCTTGTTTTGTTATTGGTCTATTAGCGTCGCCCCTGTGCGGGGCGGCACCTACTTTTCTTTGCCTGCCGCAAAGAAAAGTAGGCAAAAGAAAGCGGCTTCACACCGCTAGTTTTTAAGCGAGTCCCCTGGCTTGGAGGGGATCGTGGCTCCGTAGAGATTGAGCCTGCGCACCTGCGCTCGTGAGTGACCAGGCCGTCATGCTTCCGGCGGCGCTGCGCGCGCCGGGGCGGTACTTCACAAAACCAACCCGATTGGCGTTTTCGACGCCTCGCCGAGGCGAAGCCGATGGCCCCCACCACGCACAAACGAAGCACCCGGTTTCCGTAGTGGACCCGTCCGCGACGCACGTAGTGCGGAGTGGGAGCGGATGACGGCTGTGTCACGGGCGGTTACGGATCGAGGTGTGATCCGTTAATCGGACCACCAGCCCCTCCAAGCCAGGGGACCCACTTAAATGTTGGCGGTGTGAGCCGCTTTCTTTTGCCTACTTTTCTTTGCGGCGGCAAAGAAAAGTAGGTGCCGCCCCGCACAGGGGCGACGCTAATAGACCAATAAGCAAACAAGGAAAGGCCAACGCCGCAGGCACAAGGAAATGCCGCCGCCAAAGGCAAACAAAAAACCAACCCTGCCCAGCCGGGCAAAAACCAAAAAGTTGGCGAACCGACCCTATAGGTGTATAACTAGAACCTATCGAACTCATCACCTTGATTGGTCCCTAATGACGCTCACTGAATTGAAATACATCGTCGCGGTAGCGCGCGAACGGCACTTCGGCCGGGCCGCCGAAGCGTGTTTCGTCAGCCAGCCGACCCTGTCGGTGGCAATCAAAAAGCTCGAGGACGAACTCAACGTCCAGATTTTCGAACGTGGCACCAGCGAAGTCAGCGTCACGCCAATCGGCGAACAGATCGTCACGCAAGCTCAGCGCGTTCTCGAACAGACGCTCGCCATCAAGGAAATCGCCAAACAGGGCAAAGACCCGCTGGTCGGGCCGCTGCGCCTCGGCGTCATCTATACGATCGGGCCGTACCTACTGCCCACGCTCGTCAAACAGATGATCAAGCGCGTCCCGCAGATGCCCCTGATGCTGCAGGAAAATTACACGCTCAAGCTGATCGAACTGCTCAAGCAAGGCGAAATCGACGTCGCCATCATGGCGCTCCCGTTCCCGGAAACGGGCCTGATGCTGCGCCCGCTTTACGACGAACCGTTCGTCGTCGCGCTGCCGTCCGGCCACTCCTGGGAAAATCGTCCGAAAATCGATCCGGATGATCTGAAGCAGGAAACCATGCTGCTGCTCGGCAGCGGCCACTGCTTCCGCGATCACGTCCTCGGCGTGTGCCCGGAACTGATGCGCTTCTCGCAGAATTCGGACGGCATCCAGAAAACCTTCGAGGGCTCGTCGCTGGAAACCATTCGCCATATGGTCGCAAGCGGCGTCGGGATCACCGTGCTGCCGCGCATGTCCGTGCACGAGGTCAAACCGCACGCGGGCGGCATCGACTCCGGGCTGCTCAGCTACGTCGCCTTCGACGAACCAGTGCCGGATCGCCGCGTCGTGCTCGCCTGGCGCAAGAGCTTCACGCGCATGCCCGCCATCGACGCCATCTGCGACGCAATCAACGCCTGCGATCTGGCTGGCGTCAGCAAACTCGATCTGCCCGTCGCCATCAATTAATTGCGCCCCCGGCCGGCTCGCCGCTCCCGCGCGGCGGCCGGCACCACAAGGCGGCGATAGCTGCCATTGCTATCGAATAGATAAGATTAATCAAACACGCTAGTTTGATAGCATTGTTATAGTCTCCTCCATGGATCGCCCGATCCCATACGACCCGGAGGAAATCATGACGCAATCGCACCCGCAGCAAGCCCAGACCGCCGCCGTCCAATCCCCTCGTGTTGCCACCGGCGCGTTCGTCGCGTCGCTGCAAAGCATGCGCACGGTCGCGTTGTCGCTGCTGGTCGATCGGGCCTTGTCCGCGTGAGTTGTCACCCGTACGCATTGAGCGCATTAGCGCGCCGCGTCTCTCCCCACAATCAGTAATCGCCGACAAAAAATCATCCAGGAGTCTCGCATGTCTGAACGTAAGCTCACCAATGCAGCCGGCGCACCCGTCGCCGATAACCAGAATTCGATGACCGCCGGTGTGCGCGGCCCGGTTGTCCTGCAGGATGTCTGGTTGCTCGAAAAGCTCGCCCACTTCGATCGCGAAGTGATTCCGGAACGCCGCGTACATGCCAAGGGCTCGGGCGCATTTGGCACGCTGAAGATCACGCACGACATCTCGCGCTACACCAAGGCGAAAGTGTTCGCTCAGGTCGGCAAGGAAACGCCGCTCTTCATGCGCTTTTCGACGGTGGCAGGCGAACGCGGCGCGGCTGATGCAGAGCGCGATGTGCGCGGCTTCTCGATCAAGTTCTACACGGAAGAAGGCAACTGGGACGTGGTCGGCAACAACACGCCGGTGTTCTTCATCCGCGATCCGCTGAAGTTTCCCGACTTTATCCACACGCAAAAGCGCGATCCGTACACGAACATGCGCAGCAATATTGCCGCGTGGGACTTCTGGTCGCGTCATCCGGAATCGCTGCATCAGGTCACCATTCTGATGAGCGATCGCGGCATTCCGCAAAACTACCGGCAGATGCACGGTTTCGGTTCGCACACGTATTCGTTCATCAACGCGAACAACGAGCGCTTCTGGGTGAAGTTTCACTTCAAGACGATGCAGGGCATTGAGAACTTTACCGACGCGCAAGCGGCACAAGTCGTTGCACAGGATCGTGAAAGCGCGCAGCGCGACCTGGTGACGAACATCGACGCTGGCAACTTCCCGAGATGGCGTTTCGCCATTCAGGTCATGCCGGAAGCGGAAGCCGCGAACTATCGCTTCAACCCGTTTGACATCACGAAAGCATGGTCGCAGAAAGACTATCCGCTGATCGACGTCGGCACGATCGAACTGAATCGCAACGCGGCGAACTATTTCGCGGACGTCGAGCAGGCAGCCTTCACGCCTGCGAACGTCGTACCGGGGATCGGTTTTTCGCCGGATCGTCTGCTGCAAGGCCGCCTGTTCTCGTACGGCGATACGCAACGCTACCGGCTCGGCGTCAATCACCATCAGATCCCGGTGAATGCGGCGCGCGTGCCGAACCCGCATTCGTTCCATCGCGACGGTGCGATGCGCACGGATGGCAATCTCGGCGGCAACGTGAACTACGAGCCGAATCGTTTTGGCGACTTTGCGCAGGACGCCAATGCGTCGGAGCCGCCGCTCGCGGCAGGCGCGGTCGACCGTTACGACCATCGCGCAGACGACGACTACTACACGCAGCCGGGCATGTTGTTCGCGCTGTTCGATGCGGCGCAGCGTGAGCGTCTGTTCGGCAACATCGCGCGTCATATCAACGGTGTGCCGCAGGAAATCGTTGCGCGTCAGATCGAGCACTTCCGCCGCGCCGATCCGGCCTATGCGGAAGGGGTGATCGCGGCGATCGCGAGCCTCGCTGAAGGCAAGCAGAATTAAGCAGTTGAAGTGAAACGATGCAGTAAAGCGGGGCGCATCGGCGTCCCGCCGGTATGGATACGAATCGAAGGAGCACGATCATGATCCGGATGATGATGGCCACCATTGGCGGCTCGGCGGCCGCACGCGGCGCGCAACAGCAACAGGCATTGATACTGCGCAAGGTGGTGGGGTTCGCGATCGTCACGAGCGGATTCGCGGTGATCGTCGCGCAGGCTTTGCAACATGCGTTTGGCGGCTGAACGCAGACTGAGATCGGGCCGTTAGCGGGGTGCGGGGGTGCGGCAAGTGGCCGTGCGTCTCGCGAACCGGGTTACTTATCTAAGATAAACTGTCGAGCGTTCGTATGTTGTCGGTTTGCTCTTCGGCAAACCGTCAATCAGCCCACCGGTTCGTATCACTCTTTAAAGGAGTCGTCATGGCCAAGAAAGAAGCCATACAGCACGTGAACATCGGGATCAGTGACAAGGATCGCAAGAAAATCGCAGAAGGTTTGTCGCGCCTGCTCGCCGATACCTACACGCTGTACCTGAAGACCCATAACTTCCACTGGAACGTGACGGGGCCGATGTTCAACACGCTGCACCTGATGTTCGAAACGCAGTACAACGAGCTGGCACTGGCCGTCGATTCGATCGCTGAACGGATTCGCGCGCTGGGCGTGCATGCGCCGGGCAGCTACAAGGAATTCGCCAGGCTGTCGTCGATTCCGGAGGCGGACGGCGTCCCGGCTGCGGAAGAAATGATCCGCCAGCTGGTGGAAGGTCAGGAAGCCGTGGTGCGTACTGCCCGCGCGATCTTCCCGTCGACGGAAGCCGCCAATGACGAACCGACCGCCGACCTGCTGACGCAACGCATGCAAACGCACGAAAAGACCGCGTGGATGCTGCGTTCGATGCTGGCTTAAGCGTTCTGAGCCTGACGTAGCGACTCAATGCGGCGCTTCGACGCGCGCGTTGAACCGCAAAAAAGCAAAGCCTCCCTTCGCGGGAGGCTTTGCTTTTTGTGGCGTGGGTTTTTGGCGGCCGCATGGTCGTCTGGCGGCGCGGCGGCTGCCTGGCGTGTGCATCCCGTAAAATAGCGGGACCGCCAGCCTTTCACCGAATCCGCCCATGTTCGCCCGACTTCCCCTGTATCTGCGCCTCGTGCGCATGGACAAGCCGATCGGCAGCCTGCTGCTGCTGTGGCCGACACTCAACGCGCTATGGATCGCCTCCGATGGCCATCCGTCGTGGCCGCTGCTGGTGATCTTCACGGTGGGCACGGTGCTGATGCGCTCGGCGGGTTGCGCGATCAACGACTACGCAGACCGTGATTTCGACCGTTACGTGAAGCGCACCGAGAACCGCCCGATCACATCGGGCAAGATCAAGGCGTGGGAAGCGGTGGCGCTGGCTGCCGGCTTGTCGCTGCTGGCCTTCCTGCTGATTCTGCCGCTCAACACGCTGACCAAGGAATTGTCGGTGGCCGCGCTGTTCGTCGCCGGTTCGTATCCGTTCACCAAGCGCTTTTTCGCGATTCCGCAAGCGTACCTTGGCATCGCTTTCGGCTTCGGCATTCCCATGGCGTTTGCCGCCATTCAGGACCACGTGCCGCTGCTGGCGTGGGTCATGCTGCTCGCGAACGTGTTCTGGTCGGTCGCGTACGACACCGAATACGCAATGGTCGATCGCGACGACGACATCAAGATTGGCATCTGTACCTCGGCGCTGACCTTCGGGCGTTTCGACGTGCTGGCGATCATGCTGTGCTACGCGGTGACGCTGGGGATTTACGTCGGCATCGGCGTGATGCTCGGCTTCGGCATCCTGTACTGGCTGGGATGGGTGGCCGCGGCCGGCTGCGCGATCTATCACTACACGCTGATTCGCAACCGCGACCGGATGGCGTGCTTCGCGGCATTCCGCCATAACAACTGGCTCGGCGGTGCGCTGTTTGTCGGCATCGCCGCGCATTATGCGGTGGCTTCGTTTTAATTCTTCACCGCTTTACCTGACTGCGGACGCCACCCCGGTCTGATCCGGATGCGGCATCCTTTCTGGCAGCAATCTTCCGATCGCTTACAGCTTGCCGAACTCGTCGCCCATTTCCTTGGCGCGCGCGTCGGCGGCGAGTACGCCACGCACGATCGCATCCTTGATACCGCTCGCGTCGAACGACGCCAATGCCGCCGCGGTGGTGCCGCCCTTCGACGTGACACGCTCGCGCAGCAGGCTCGGTGGCTCGTCGGAGTTCGCCGCCAGTTGCGCGGCGCCGGTGAAGGTCGCCACGGCCAGCGCGCGACCCTGGCGCTCATCCATGCCGAGTTGGCGTGCGGCTTCCTGCAACGCCTCGATGAAATAGAACACGTACGCCGGACCGCTACCCGAAATTGCGGTGACGGCGTCGATCTTTGCTTCGTCGTCGAACCAGACGGTTTCACCGACCGCACCGAGCACCTGTGAGGCGAGTGCGCGGCCCGCTTCGTCGACGCTGGCGGTCGCCACGAGGCCCGTCACGCCCATGCCGATCAGCGCCGGCGTATTCGGCATGACGCGCACGATGCGCGCGTGGCCGTTCAGCCAGCGAGACATGTCGTCCATGCGGATGCCGGCGACAATGCTGATCGCCAGGTGCGACGCCTTCAGATGCGGCGCGAGCCCTTGCGCGACGCTCTTCAGGATCTGCGGTTTCACCGCCAGCACGACGGCGTCGTACGACGCGAGCGCGGCGTCCGCGGCGGCGCCGGTCTTGACGCCGAATTGCTGTTCGTTGCGCTGGCGCGCGTCTTCGTTGGGGTCGATTGCGTACAGGTCAGAGGGCGCCACGCCGCGTTTGATGAGGCCGCCGATTAGCGCCGCGGCCATATTGCCACCGCCGATAAAAGCAATTTTCATGATGTTCCGAGATAGCGCCCGTGAGGGTCAGTTAGAGTAATCGCGCGCGCCGAAGATTGCGGTGCCGACGCGCACGATCGTCGCGCCTTCCAGCACGGCCGCTTCGAGGTCGCTCGACATGCCCATTGAGAGCGTGTCGAGTTCAAGCCCGTCGGCGCAGAGCCGCTCGAACAGTTCGCGCAAATGACGATGTGGCACGCGTTGCTCGTCGATGCCGCCGGCCGGTTCGGGAATCGCCATCAGGCCGCGCAACTTCAGCTTCGGCAACGCGGCGATTTCCTGCGCGACCTCCACGGCCTCGGGAATGCTCAGGCCGCTTTTCGAAGCCTCGCCGCTGATGTTCACCTGCAGGCACACGTTCAACGGCGCCAGGTGGTCGGGGCGTTGTTCCGACAGACGCTGCGCGATCTTCAGCCGGTCGACCGAATGCACCCAGTCGAAGTTTTCGGCGACCGGGCGGGTCTTGTTCGATTGCAATGGTCCGATGAAATGCCATTCAATCGACGCCCGCAGATCGGCCAGCGTCTCGATCTTGGTGAGGGCTTCCTGCACGTAATTCTCACCGAAGGCGCGTTGGCCTGCCGCATGAGCGGCTCGCACGTCTTCTGCGGGAAAGGTCTTGGAGACCGCGAGCAGACTGATCGAACGCGCGTCGCGTCCGGCGACATGTGCGGCGAGGGAGATGCGCTGCTGTACCGCGTCGAGATTGTGAATCAGATCGGGCATGGAACGGAACCGGAAGTCCAGCGAAAGGCGATGAACTGAATTATACGGACGCCGCCGGTTCACGCCCTGGCGGATCGTGGCCGATGAGAAGAAGCTGGCATCGGCTTGCCGCACTGGCAGCAAGCCGCATACCGCTGACTCGTCAGGTCGACAGCATATGCTCGACCAGTTCGATCCAGTGCGCGACCGGCGTGGACGTGCCACTTTGCAGATGTGCGATACAGCCGACATTCGCCGACACGATGATCTGCGGCTCCTGCGCGCGCAGCCGCTCAAGCTTCTGATCGCGCAGCGCGTACGAAAGCTTCGGCTGGGTCAGCGAATAAGTGCCGGCCGAGCCGCAGCATAAATGGCTGTCCGCGGGCAGCCTCACTTCGATGCCGAGCGCGGTTAGCACATGTTCGACCTTGCCGCGCAGTTGCTGGCCGTGCTGCAACGTGCACGGCGGATGAAACGCGACGGTATGAATCGAACGGCGGCGCGAGTGCGCAACCAGCGCCTCTTCGAATTCCGGCAGGATCTCCGAAATGTCGCGCGTCAGTTCGACGACCCGGCGCGCCTTCTCCGCATACGCTGGATCGTCGCGCAGCAGATGCGCGTATTCCTTGACCGTCGCGCCGCATCCGGACGCGTTCATCACGATCGCTTCCACACCCTGTTCGAGGTACGGCCACCACGCGTCGATGTTGGCGCGCACGTCGTCGAGGGCTTCGTCGTTGTAGCCCAGATGCAGGCGGATCGCGCCGCAGCAGCCGGCCTCCGGCGCCACCAGTGTTTCGACGCCGAGCGCATCGAGCACGCGCGCCGTGGCGATGTTGACGTTCGGCATCATCGACGGTTGCACGCAGCCGGCCAGCATCAGCATCTTGCGCGGATGTTTCGCGGTGGGCCATTCAAGCGGGCGCTGTCGCGCGGGCACCTTGTCGCGCAGCTTTTTCGGCAGAAGCGCGCGGACGTGCTGGCCGAGACGCATGGTCGGCGTGAACAGCGCGCTGTTCGGCACGAAGCTCGCGAGGAGCCGCCGCACCATCCGCTGGCTGAACGGCCGCGGGACTTTTTCCTCCGTGATCTTGCGGCCGATCTCCACCAGCCGGCCGTATTGCACGCCGGATGGGCAGGTGCTTTCACAGTTGCGGCAGGTCAGGCAGCGGTCCAGATGGAGCTGGGTGCTGCGCGTGACCGGCGCACCTTCGACCATCTGCTTGATCAGGTAGATGCGGCCGCGCGGACCGTCCAGTTCGTCGCCGAGCAACTGGTAAGTCGGGCAGGTCGCCGTGCAGAAACCGCAGTGCACGCAATTGCGCAGGATGGCGTCGGCTTCTTTGCCATCGGGCGTATTGCGAATGAAGTCCGCGAGGTTGGTTTGCATCGCGTCGCTCAGAAGTCGGGGTAGAGACGGCCGCGATTGAAAATCCGGGCCGGGTCGAAGGCGGTTTTCAGGCCGCGATGGATTTTCATCAACGGCGCGGGCAGCGGCGTGAACACGCCAGCGCTGCGGTCATAGCCGGGGCCGGTACGAAAGATCGTGGCATGGCCGCCCGCCTGCTTCGCGCTGATCCGCACGGTTTGCGCGTCGGTGTCGGTGATCCACCAGCGTTGTCCGCCGCCCCATTCCATCAGTTGCGCGCCGGGCAGTTGCAGCGGCTCGGTGATCGACGGCAGTGCGAGGCGCCACAGCGCGGCCCTCGGCGCGATCGCCGAAAAGAACGAGTCAGTCTGTTCGCGCAAGCCGGCCCAGAAGCGCTCCGCTTCGACCGCGTCGACGACTTCGCCGCCGAGCGCCGTGCGCGCCGACTTGACCGCGGCTTCGGCGCCGGCCATCCGCACGGCAAGGGTGCCGTGACGCCATGCGCTGGCTGTGATCGGCAGTGGCCGGCCGCCCCATTCGTTGAGCTTACGGACCGCGTCCGTGCCGTTCATGTCGAATTTGAGGGTGGCTTCGGCCTGCGGCCGCGGCAGCACCTTGATCGACAATTCGAGGATCAGCCCAAGTGTGCCGAGCGAGCCTGCCATCAGACGGGAGACGTCATAACCGGCGACGTTCTTGACCACCTGGCCGCCGAAATGCAGCGTCTGGCCGTGGCCGTTCATGATCACCGCGCCGAGCACGAAGTCACGCGCGGCCCCTGCGGCGGGCCGGCGCGGACCGGCGATGCCGGCCGCGATGCAGCCGCCGAACGTGGCCTGCGGCCCGAAGTGGGGCGGCTCGAAGGCGAGCATCTGATCATGTTCGGCGAGCGCGGCCTCGATCTCCAGCAGGGGCGTTCCCGCACGCGCGGTGATGACCAGTTCGGCCGGATCGTAGGCAATGATGCCGCGATAGGCGCGCGTGTCGAGGATGTCACCTTCCAGTGTCTGACCGTACCAGTCTTTGGTGCCGCCGCCACGGATGCGCAACGTGTGGCCTTCCGCGCTGGCCGAACGCACGCGTTCAGACCAAACGGCGACGATGTCGTCCTCTTCCATGGTGTCCTGCTTCGTTGTGCTTCGTTGTGTTTCGTTTGATTGTACCGGGCGGGGGCCCGCTGGCAACCCGGAGCGGACCCGCATCGGGTAATCAGGGTGAAAGCTGGAAAGGCGCGCCGGCGCTGGATATGCGCGGTGCGTCGGCCAACCGGGACGGAAGCGGGAGATGAGTCCCGTTAGTTGGATGAGGTGGTCGGCGTTTTAAGCGCCACAGCTGGCGCGCGGTGTTTCAGTGCCGGCCCGAACCTGGGCCGGCAGTTTCACAAGCAGCCTAAAAGCGCGGCAGTTCCGGATGCGGCAGCAAGCCGCCGCGTACGTGCATCTTGCCGTACTCGGCGCACCGCGCGCGGGTGGGAATCCCCTTGTCGGGATTGAGCAGGCCAGGTGGGTCGAAGGCGCGTTTGACCGCGTGGAACGCGTCACGCTCTTCGGGCGAGAACTGCACGCACATCGAATTGATTTTCTCGATGCCGACGCCATGCTCGCCCGTTACCGTGCCGCCCAGTTCCACGCACGCTTCGAGAATGTCGCAGCCGAACGCTTCCGCCCGGTGCCATTCGTCCAGATCGTTGCCGTTGAAGAGGATGAGCGGGTGCATGTTGCCGTCGCCGGCGTGGAACACGTTGATGCAACGCAGGCCGTATTTCTTTTCCATCACCTCGATACGCGCGAGCAGCGGCCCGATACTGCGGCGCGGGACGGTGCCGTCCATGCAGTAGTAGTCGGGCGAAATGCGGCCGGCAGCGGGAAAGGCGTTCTTGCGGCCGGACCAGAAGCGCAGCCGCTCATTTTCCGAGCGCGAAATCTGGATGCGGGTTGCGCCCTGTTCACGCAACACCGCAGTCATGCGCACGATTTCGTCGGCGACTTCTTCGGGCGTGCCATCTGATTCGCACAGCAGGATTGCCGCCGCGTCGAGGTCATAGCCGGCATGGACGAATTCTTCGACGGCGCGCGTGGCCGGCTTGTCCATCATCTCGAGGCCGGCCGGAATGATGCCCGCCGCGATGATGCCGGCAACCGCGTCGCCGCCTTTCACTACGTTGTCGAAACTGGCCATGATGACTTGCGCGGTTTGCGGCTTCGGGATCAGCTTGACGGTGACTTCCGTGACGATCGCGAACATGCCTTCGCTGCCGATCAGAACCGCGAGCAGATCGAGGCCAGGCGCGTCGGGCGCGAGCGAACCGAATTCGACGATTTCACCTTCCATCGTCACGGCGCGCACGCGCAGCACGTTGTGCACCGTAAGACCGTATTTGAGGCAGTGCACGCCGCCTGAATTCTCCGACACATTGCCGCCGATGGTGCAGGCGATCTGCGATGACGGATCCGGCGCGTAGTACAGGCCGTACGGCGCGGCGGCTTCGGAAATCGACAGGTTGCGCACGCCTGGTTGCACCGTCGCGGTCCGCGCGTACGAGTCGACTTCGACGATTTTCCGAAAGCGCGCAAGCGACACCACGACGCCGTGGCGAATCGGCATCGCCCCGCCGGACAAGCCGGTACCGGCGCCGCGCGGCACGATCGGCACGTCGAGCCGGTGGCAGATCTGGACGATGCGCTGCACCTGCGATTCCGTTTCCGGCAGCGCGACCGCAAGCGGCAGGCGCCGATAGGCGGCGAGGCCGTCGCACTCGTAGGCGACGGTGTCTTCTTCGCGATACAGCAGGCAGTGGGTCGGCAACACCGCCATCAGCGCCTGCACGACTTCGCGCTGGCGCTGGGCGAGAACTTCGGCCGTCAGTTCAGCGGGGGCGTTCATGTGACTTGTCTCCTCGTGCTTTCACCCTGCGCGCCCGCTTGAGTTACAGCAACGGCTGCTGTGTTGCTGCAACTCACACGGGCGTCAATGACGTCTCAAGCGGCCCAGGAAAAGATCTTGCCCGGGTTCATCAGATTGCGCGGATCGAGCGCGTGCTTGATGGAGCGCATCGTGTCGACGGCGACTTCGCCGTGTTCCTCGAGCAGAAAGTTCATCTTGTGCAGACCGACGCCGTGCTCGCCGGTGCAGGTGCCGTCCATGCGCAGCGCGCGTTGGACGATGCGCTGGTTCAGGCGCTCGGCTTCGACGAGTTCTTCGGGCTTGTTCGGGTCGATCAGGATCGCGACGTGGAAGTTGCCGTCGCCGACATGGCCGACGATCGGGCACGGCAGCGGCGACGCCTTCAGGTCCTGCTCCGTTTCCACCACGCATTCGGCGAGGCGCGAGATCGGCACGCACACGTCTGTGGTGACAGCGCGGCAACCGGGCTTCAGTTGCAGCATCGCAAAATAGGCATTGTGGCGCGCGTTCCACAGACGGCTGCGGTCTTCCGGCCGCGTCGCCCATTCGAAACCTTCGCCGGAATTCTGCGCGGTGATGTCCTGCACCAGTTCGGCTTGCTCTTTCACACCCGCTTCGGTGCCGTGGAACTCGAAGAACAGTGTGGGCGCTTCACGCAGCGTCAGGTTCGAGTGACGGTTGATCGAGCGGATGGCGAGCGAGTCGACGAACTCGACGCGCGCGATCGGCACGCCAATCTGGATCGTTTCGATGACCGCGCGCACCGCATCGCCCATGGACGGGAACGCGCACACCGCGGCGGAGACCGCTTCCGGTTGCGGATAGAGGCGCACGGTGATTTCGGTAATGACGCCGAGGGTGCCTTCCGAGCCGACGAAAAGGCGCGTGAGGTCATAACCCGCCGACGATTTGCGCGCCCGCGTGCCGGTCTTGATCACGCGCCCGTCGGCCAGAACGACCGTTAGCGCGAGTACGTTCTCGCGCATCGTGCCGTAGCGCACGGCATTGGTACCCGACGCACGCGTGGCCGACATGCCGCCGATGCTTGCATCCGCGCCCGGGTCGATCGGGAAAAAGAGGCCGGTGTCGCGCAGCGCTTCGTTTAGCTGCTTGCGCGAGATGCCGGGTTCGACCGTTACCGTGAGGTCTTCCGCGTTGATCGACAGCACACGGTTCATTTCCGACAGATCGATCGATACGCCGCCTTGCACCGCCAGCAAATGTCCTTCAAGCGACGAGCCGTTGCCATAGGGAATGATCGGCACGTTGTACTGGCCACACCACTTGACGATGGTTTGCACGTCTTCGGTGGTGCGCGCGAACACGACGGCGTCAGGCAGTTGGGGGTCGAACGGCGATTCGTCGCGGCCGTGGTGGGCGCGGACGGCTTCAGCCGTGGAAACGCGTTCGCCAAAAGCGGCCTTGAGCGCGCTCAGCAATTCCGTGGGAAACGGGCGGCGCAGCGGGGGCGGCGGCACAGGATGGTTCACGCATGTCTCCTGATATTGGGGCGTAGCTGTGGAGCTTTCACTTCATTTTACGCCGATCGCCCATGGGCGGGCGTCAGAGCCGGCTGCCACTCCTATAATGGCGGCGACTTCACGATGCGCGCAATATGGATAAACGCGGTGACGGCTGCTGTGAAAGCGCCGGCGCCAGACGCGGACGCATCGTCACTGACTGCATGGGAGACATCATGGGCAACCGCTTGAGCAAGATCGCCACCCGTACGGGCGACGACGGCACCACCGGTCTCGGCGATGGCCGCCGTGTGCGCAAGGACAGCGCGCGCATCGCCGCGATTGGCGACGTCGACGAACTCAATTCGAATCTCGGCGTGTTGCTGTGCGAAACGTTGCCCGAGCCGGTGCGTACGGCGCTGGTCGCGATTCAGCACGATCTTTTTGACCTCGGTGGCGAACTCTGCATCCCCGGCCATACGATGATTACCGATCAACATCTCGGCCAACTCGACAACTGGCTCGCCGACTACAACGCGAGCTTGCCGCCACTGAAGGAATTTATCCTGCCGGGAGGCTCGCGCGCGGCCGCGCTCGCGCACGTATGCCGTACCGTGTGCCGCCGTGCCGAACGGGCGATCGTCGGGTTGGGCGAAGTCGAGACGATCAATCCCGCGCCGCGCCAGTACGTGAACCGGTTGTCGGACCTGCTGTTCGTACTGGCGCGTGTGCTCAATCGCGTGGACGGCGGCACGGACGTGCTATGGCAACACGAGCGTGGCGCCGGCTAGAGAGGGTCTGCCTTCCCGCTGTTGACCATGTGACAATTTGTCCGGCTCAAAGCCTCTCCTTAAAGATGTATCTTAAATGCATCTTTAAGGAGAGGCACTCATGACCACACTCACCGCCGATCAGATGGCCCGCGTCAAAGCCACGGTTCCCGTACTCGCCGAGCACGGCACGACCATCACCAAGCATTTCTACAAGCGCATGTTCGCGCACCACCCGGAGTTGAAGAATGTGTTCAACCAGACTCACCAGCAGAGCGGCAATCAGCCGGAAACGCTGGCGAAGGCGGTGTATGCCTATGCGGCCAATATCGACAATCTCGGCGCGCTGGGTCCGACCGTTGCGCGAATCGCCCATAAGCATGCCAGCCTGAATATCCGGCCGGAGCACTATCCGATCGTGGGTCGACATCTGCTGGGGGCAATTGTCGACGTGCTGGGCGACGCGGTCGATCAGAAGACGCTTGTCGCCTGGCAAGCCGCGTACGGTCAACTGGCCGGTATCTTCATCGGTACCGAGGAGAAACTGTATGAGAGCGCCGCGTGGACGGGCTTCCGGCCGTTCAAGGTGGCGCGCAAGCACGTGGAGAGCGACGAGATTACGTCGTTCTATCTGGCGCCTGCGGACGGCTCGCCGGCTTGCGGTTTCGAACCCGGCCAGTATCTCAGCGTGAAGCGCTTTGTCGATCAACTTGGCGTTGATCAGCCGCGGCAATATAGTTTGTCGGACGCGCCGAACGGCAAATGGCTGCGGATCTCCGTCAAGCGTGAAGCGGGCCGCGAAGGCGTGGCGCCCGGACATGTGTCGAACCTGATGCACGACGGTGTCGAAGAGGGCGAGGTCGTGCATGTCAGCGCGCCGATGGGCGACTTCACGCTGGATCGCCAAAAGACGACGCCAGTGGTGCTGATGAGCGGCGGTGTGGGCGTGACACCGATGACTTCGATGCTGGCCTCGTTGCTCGCCGACCGGAGCGAGCGCCACGTGACCTTTGTGCATGCCTGCCGCAATGGCCGGGTGCATGCGTTTCGACAATGGCTGAACGACCAGGTCGCGGCGCATGCCAATGTGACGCGCGCGGTGTTCTACGAAGCCATCGAATCGACCGATCGCGCCGGCGTCGATTACGATTTTGAAGGACGCCTCGATCTCGCGAAAATCGCGGAGCAGGCAATCGTTCCCGATGCGGATTACTACATCTGCGGACCGGTGCCGTTTATGCGCGCACAGTGCGACGCGCTGGCCGCACTCGGCGTGGGCGCCGCGCGGATTCATACCGAAGTATTCGGTTCAGGGGCGGTGCAGTAGCGGTTCGGTGGCGCCAGTGGTGCCACTGGTATTAGGGCACATTAAGGCGCATGGCGACTCGCATGGATGAATCATGCAGAAAACACATGAGCGCACGCCGCGCGCCTTTTTGACTCAACCGACCGCCAGCGTGACAGGCTTGCCGATACGGCTCATCATTTCCACCAGCGTATCGATAGTGAATTTCGTGGTCTTTTTGTTGACCACGTCGGACACGCGCGGGCGCGACACCATCAGAATCTCCGCGGCCTCGGCCTGCTTCAGATGATGCTGCTCGATCCAGCTGGACAGTTCGGTCATCAGTTGTTCCTTGAGCAGCCGGGTGTCGTTAATCTGCTTTTGCGATGCGGCATGCAGGCGTTTGGCTTCTTCGGCAGAAAAGCCGAGTTCAAGGAACAGATTGGCCCCGGGCTTTGTAACGTGACGGATTTTGGTGTCGATCGTCATTTGTTAAGTTTTCCTATCATTGATAATGGCGCGATACCGTATCTCGGCAATGTTTCTATCGTGCTCGCCCAACTTCTGTGTTTTCTTCTGGAAGCAATGCAGCACGTACAGCGCTTCCACAAACTTGGTCACATACATGACGCGGTAGTTGCCGTCAGCCTCCCTGATGCGAATCTCCCGCGTACCAGGGCCAATCGTGTCAAACGGTTTCCAGTTATCGGGCTCAAGTCCTGCCTGAATCTTGCCGAGTTGGAATCCGGCCTGACGACGCGGATCCTCGGGAAAAGCCAGTAAATCGCGATAGCTGGTGCCCATCCAGCGAATTTCTTTTTCCTGCTCCATAGTCACCTGTCATGTACAAAATTTTATACGTAATCCCCAACCTGGTCAAATCGTCTTCGACCCGGCGATGAGAAGTTACGGTACAGAGGTGGCTCATGAAGCACCATTAGTCCGTTCGGCTAACAAAAACCCGGCGTCGAGCCGGGTTTCGTTTTGCATGGCGCAGCGCTATCGCGCCAGGCCGCTTGCCGCTTAATTGCCGCTACCGCGCGCCACGCGCCGCTGCTTGACTGCTTCGGCGAGGCCTTCCAGCACGGCAACGCTTTCGTCCCAGCCGATGCAGGCGTCC
Organism: Paraburkholderia fungorum; assembly: GCF_046027215.1. Classification (GTDB taxonomy): domain Bacteria; phylum Pseudomonadota; class Gammaproteobacteria; order Burkholderiales; family Burkholderiaceae; genus Paraburkholderia; species Paraburkholderia fungorum_D. The sequence goes on from NZ_JAQQEN010000001.1 coordinate 528,452, forward strand.
GTAATGCTTTGACCGTAAGTCAGCGCGCAACCTTCCTGCAGATCCTGACGGCCGGCGACCAGATGCGATTCCACCATCACGCCGACAATCCGTTCGTCACCCGAAGCAATCTGGCGACCAATATCCGCGCATACCGGAATCTGGTTCTCGTGCTTCTTCGAGCTGTTCGCGTGGCTCGCATCGATCATCAGACGCGCGGCAAGGCCAGCCTTACCGATATCGGCGCACGCGGCGTTGACGCTGTCCGCGTCATAGTTCGGCGTCTTGCCGCCGCGCAGGATGATGTGGCAGTCCTCATTGCCCGCGGTCGACACGATCGCCGAGTGCCCCCCCTTCGTGACCGACAGGAAATGATGCGGCTGCGACGCCGCCTTGATGGCGTCGACGGCGATTTTGACGTTGCCGTCCGTGCCGTTCTTGAAACCGACCGGGCATGACAGGCCCGACGCCAGTTCGCGGTGCACTTGAGACTCGGTCGTGCGCGCGCCGATTGCACCCCACGAGATCAGATCGGCGATGTACTGCGGGCTGATCATGTCGAGGTATTCGGTGCCGGCCGGCAGGCCGAGTTCGTTGATACGCAACAGCAGTTCGCGCGCCGTGCGCAGACCGTCGTTGATCTTGAAGCTGTTGTCCATGTGCGGGTCGTTGATGAGACCCTTCCAGCCGACCGTGGTGCGCGGCTTCTCGAAGTACACGCGCATCACGATTTCGAGTTCGCCGGCGAAGCGCTTGCGCTGCTCGACGAGGCGTCCGGCGTATTCCATCGCCGCTTTCGTGTCGTGAATCGAGCAGGGTCCGATGATGACGATCAAACGGTCTTCCATGCCGTGCAGGATGCGATGCATCGCGTTGCGCGAGTTGTAGATCACGTCGGACACCTTTTCGTCGCACGCGAATTCGCGGATCAGGTGAGCGGGCGGCGTGAGTTCTTTCAACTCGCGGATGCGGACGTCGTCGGTATTGTGCGGGGGCATGGTGGTTCTCCTCAATCGGTTCGTAGCGTGTTCGCGCGGGCAACGAACGCTGCGATCAGGAAACGATCAGGCAGCGATGCCAGAGCGGACGACAATCAAAAAAGTTTCAAAGACAAGAGTTTCAAACGCGTGGGGCGAAAAAAAACCGCCAGGCTAGCTGGCGGTTTTTCGGGAATTCCTGGTGTTCTGCGTGCACTAACACCCCTCTCGATCCGCCAGCGGTCTGAGATGCCAAAAAAAGTAAAAGTAAAACTTGGCGGACATGACGAAATGAGGTCGCAGGTCAAAAGGGTGAGTGACTTTATAACCCGCTCAGGCTCGGCTGACAAGCTGCGGGGTACAAATATGCGGAAAATCCGCATACTTCGCGCACATCGTGCACGAAGTATGCATTCTTGTCAAAATCAGGCCGTGCCGCCGACCGTCATGCGGTCGATGCGCAGTGTCGGTTGACCGACGCCGACCGGCACGCTCTGGCCTTCCTTGCCGCATACGCCTACGCCCGAATCGAGCTTCATGTCGTTGCCGATCATGCTGACGTATTTGAGCGACTCCGGGCCGCTGCCGATCAGCGTCGCGCCCTTGACCGGGTACGTGATCTTGCCGTTTTCGATCATGTAGGCTTCGGACGCCGAGAACACGAACTTGCCGTTCGTGATGTCGACCTGGCCGCCGCCGAAGTTCACCGCGTACAAACCATTCTTCACGGAGGCGATGATTTCCTGCGGGTCCTTGTCGCCGTTGAGCATGTACGTGTTGGTCATGCGCGGCATCGGCAGCGCGGCGTACGATTCACGGCGGGCGTTACCCGTGACCGGCATCTTCATCAGGCGCGCGTTCAACGTGTCCTGAATGTAGCCCTTGAGAATGCCGTCTTCGATCAGCGTTGTGCACTGGGTCGGGTTGCCTTCGTCGTCGATATTCAGCGAGCCGCGGCGGTTCGGCAGCGTGCCGTCGTCCACGACCGTGACGCCCTTGGCCGCGACCTGCTCACCGATGCGCCCCGCGAATGCCGACGAACCCTTGCGGTTGAAGTCGCCTTCCAGGCCGTGGCCGATCGCTTCGTGCAACAGCACGCCGGGCCAGCCCGGTCCGAGCACGACGGTCATCGCGCCGGCCGGAGCCGGGCGGGCGTCGAGATTGACCAGCGCCGCATGCACGGCATCGTCGACGTAGCTCGACAGCACTTCGTCCGTGAAATAAGCGTAGTCGAAGCGGCCACCGCCGCCGCCGCTGCCGATTTCGCGGCGGCCGTTCTGCTCGGCGATCACCGTGACCGACACACGCACCAGCGGACGGATATCGGCGGCAAACCCACCGTCGCTACGCGCCACCAGCACCACGTCGTATTCGCCCGCGAGGCCCGCCATGACCTGCTGGATGCGCGGATCGCGGCCGCGTGCCATCTGTTCGACGCGCTCGAGCAACTTGACCTTGGCGGTCGCGTCGAGCGAATGCAGCGGGTCGGACGGCAGGTACAGATCGCGCCCGGCGATGCCGGTCAGCGACGACGCCACCTTGATCTTCTGTTTGCCGCCGCCGGCTTTGGCGATGGAACGGGTGGCCAGCGCCGCCTGTCGGATCGCTTCGGGCGACAGGTCGTCCGAGTACGCAAAGGCGGTGCGGTCGCCCGACACGGCGCGCACGCCGACGCCTTGATCAATGCTGAAGCTGCCCGACTTCACGATGCCTTCTTCGAGACTCCACGCCTCGCTGCGCGTAGCCTGAAAGTACAGGTCGGCGTAATCGATCTTGTGCGTGAAGATTTCGGCGAGCGTGCGGGTGAGCAGGGATTCGTCGAGACCGTAGGGCGTCAGGAGGATGTCCTTGGCGGTGGCGAGATTACGGATACCGGGTTCGATGATGTTCATGCGAAGTATGTTCTGCTCGATACGAAGGATTCGGTTGGCGTCTGCATCACTATATGGGTGAGAGGCGCCCCAGTTTCAATGCCGCGTTGTTCGCTGCCGGGTCAACTGGATCAGCTAAGCACGCGGTGACGCCAGGCCGGCAGACTCTGCCGAACTTCGTCGATGCGCGCCCGCTCCAGGAGGCCTGCGACCACGCCGGCGCCTTCGTCGCGCACCGCGACGATTTCGCCCCACGGGTCGATCAGCATGCTGTGGCCCCAGGTGCGGCGGCCATTCTCATGTTTGCCGCCTTGCGCGGCGGCCAGTACGTAACACTGGTTTTCGACCGCCCGGGCGCGCAGCAGCATGTCCCAGTGCGCGCGGCCGGTGGTGTAGGTGAACGCCGAGGGCACCACGATCAGCGCGCAGTCGCCCATGCGCCGGTACAGCTCCGGAAAGCGCAGATCGTAGCAGACCGACAGGCCGACGCGGCCAAACGGCGCCTCGAAGGTGCGGACCTCGCCACCGGGGCAGATGGTGCGTGCCTCGTCGAACGATTCGTCGCCCTTTTCGAAGTTGAACAGATGGATCTTGTCGTAGCGCGCGGCCTCGTTGCCCTGGGGGTCGAACACCAGCGTGGTGTTCAGCACGCGCGATGCTTCCGGCGCGCTCAACGGCAAGGTGCCGCCGATCACCCAGAGCTTGTGGCGGCGCGCGGCATCGGCGAGAAAACGCTGGATCGGGCCGTCCTGATAAGCCTCTCGCACAGCAAGCTTGTCCGTGTCCTTGAAACCCATGAAGCAGAAGTATTCAGGCAGCAGGACGAGTTGTGCGCCATCAGCGGCGGCTTCGGCGATCAGGCGCTCCGCCTCGGCGAGATTGCGCTCGCGATCCGGCGTGCTCACCATTTGCAGCGCGGCCACGCGAAATGCGCTTTCGGAAGACCCGCGGGACGCCGCGGTGGACAAAAATGAAGTGACGTGTGTTTCGCTCATGAGCGTTTCGAAAAACTCCCGGCAAGGCGGCGGCGTGAACTGCCTGCGCCGCGTACGTCGTTCAGGGCTGGCTCGCCGCTGGCGCGGCACCGCGCTTTATATGGGTCAAACACGGGCCCGACAAAGCTCAGTGCGCTTCCACGGTCGAAGCCGGAGCGTCCATCTTACCGCGATCGCCCGTCACTCGCTGAATGTGCGGTTTCGACCACGAACCGGTGATCGCGTACTCGCGCGCAAATGCCTTGGAGACCGACTTCGTGAAGGCCAGATCGGCCACCAGCGCGCCAAGGCCGAGCAGAGGATTGATGACGGTCGCGGCAATCACGGCGGCACCCGCGCTCACGGTCGGCACGATCTCCACGTGCAGATCCTGGGTTTCCTGCGCGAGATCGACCGAGCCCTTCATTTCCACGCGCGCCGGCGCGGTGACCATTTCGAAGTTCTCGGTGCGGCCGATGCCGTTATGGATCTGCCCGGTGCCCGTGACGCGCTCGAACGGCAGCCCTTCGCCGATCACATCGCGGAAATTGAGGGTGGCAAAGCGCGCGAGGCTTTGCAGGCTGAGCACGCCCAGCAGCTTGGCGACGCCCGGATCGACCTTGAGAATCTGTCCGTGACGCAGATCCACGGCCAGATTGCCGTTCAACGTCGGGTAGTCGATGGTGGTCGGCCCGCCGCGCCACACCATCTTGCCCGACAGGGTGCCGCTGCCGCCCTTGAGCGTGCGCGGCTGACCGGCGCGTTCCAGCAGCGCGCCGGCGTCCTTGATGTCGAGCTTGAAATCGAACACGGTCCGGCGTGGGGTGGCTTCGTCGGCAGTAGTGCCGAGTCCGCTGGAGGTGCGCCAGTTGGCGGTAGCGGTTAGCGTGGCGGCCGGGTTGCTGATGTCGAGCTTGTCGAGTTGCCAGACCGGCACGCCGTCTTCGTCGAAATTATGCGCATCGACTTCGAGCCGGCCCACGTTGCGATCGCGCACGATCAACTCGTTCACGACCAGGTCGATCGACGGCATGTTTTGCGCCGGTGCGGAGATGGCCTGGCCGAGCAGGTCCTGATCCGTCACGGAGGGAATCACCACGCGGGCAAAGCGCGCCTGCAACGTACCCGGCGATTCTTTGGTCGCGCCCGGCAGCCACGAAACGTGACCCGATACCTGGTTTGACGCGATATTCGCCTGCCATTTGCCGTCCGCGTGGGACGCGCCGACGATCACGCTGTCCCAGTGGCGTTTGAGCAGGGTAAGTGTGCCGATGTGCACCCCAAAGCGGCTCGGCAGGAACTGCGTGAATGTGCCATTTGGTGCGACCGGCGGGGCCGCCGGCGCCGCCGCTTCCTTGTTGCGCATCTGGGCGACGAGCGCGCGCCAGGCATCGGCATCGAAGGCTTCCACGTCGACGGCTGCGACCACGCCTTCCGCCGGCAACTCCGCGGGCTTGTTGACACCAATGGCCCCGCGCACGACAGTGGGCGGCGTTTTCGGCTGATAGCGCAGCAAATAGGTGGCGGCGATCTGGCCGAAGGTCAGATCGGCGCGCTCCAGACCCGTTTCGCCTGCGCTGGCGCCGGGCGCGAGCGCGAAGTGCAGCGGCATCGGCGTGCCCACCGGTTTATTGAACGGCGCCGGGAAATCGAGCGCGAGACCGGTCAGATCGGAATTCGCCGTGACCTCAGGCAGGCGTCCTTTGGCGCCGCGCACATTCAGCGCGTAGGGCGCGCTGCCGCTCATCCGCGTCAGCACCTGCGCGGCCGGTCCATGCAGATTGAGACCGCGCGCGGCATCCACGGCGATGTGGCCGCCGAGATCGACCGCATAGGTGCCGTCCTGCTTCACCCCGCCGTTGACGTGCACGTCGCCGCCCATGAACTGGCCGGAGAGCCGGTCGACCCTGGCCGTGTGCTCGGTGAAGTGCACCTTGCCGTTCACTTGCGACAGCGGCGGGACGTTTTCCACCGTCAGACGATTGTTCATGAAGCCGACCGCGCCTTCCACGGCGATATGCGGCTTGGGCGTGCGCGGCACGGTCAGCTTGAGCGCGAGCGATGCCGGCCCCTCGGCGCGCACCTTCTCGGTGACGTGTTTGGCCATGATGCCGACCGAACTGTCGTCGACGTAGTCCAGCATGTCGGCGAGCGGCCCGCGCGCATTCCCTTCGATCACGAGGTTCGACGCCCGGGTGCCGAGGTCGTCGATCTTGCCGTTTACTTTGGTCAGCGCGACCCGCTTGTAATGCGCGCGGTCGATATCGAAGCGCAGCACGTTCTGGCTGAGCTGGAACACGCCGTCGATACCGTCCAGCGGCGGCCACACGTTCGGCGTGCCGTTCTTCATCTTGCGCGGCGGGAACGGCGACGGATCGAATTTGCCGCCCTTGAACGGTGCGACGATATGGAAAATCCCGGCGCTCGGATCGCGCGAGTATGGGAATTTGGTCAGATCGCCGTGGATTTCGATGCTCGCACCGTGCGAGGTGCCGGCTTGCAGCCCGTGGCCCAGATAGACGCGCAGCTTTTCGCTGATGCTGGTCGGCAGGTAACGGGCGATGCGCGTCACCTGCGCGCGCTGGAAGTCGGCTTTCAGGTCGAGTGAGCCGCGGCCATGGCCAGGATTGCTGTAGTTGGCGGTGGCGGTCGCGGCGACGTCCGCGTTCGATACGCCGAAATCCGCCAGCTTGACGGCAAAGCCCGGATGGTTTTCGCCCGGCGCTTTCGGCGTGATGGTCCAGTCGGCGCGGCCATGCAGGCGGTCGAACTTCAGGCGCGGATCGTCGAATACGCCCGGCAGCGTAAGCGCGACGTCGGAAGTATTGAAGATGGCCGAGCCGTGGTTTTCGTCGGCGTCGACGCTGCCCCACAGGTTTTCGATACCCGGGATCCCGGCGCGCGGGTGATTCAGCGGGGTGAGGCCGGGCGGCGGCTCCTGCGCCGCAACGCTGATGCCTTGCAGATCGCCCTTGAAACGATAGCGCTCGATCGGCTCCGCGCCGCTTGGCCGATGGTCGCTGCCCGCTTCGCCGGACTCCGGTTTGCCGCGCTCCACCTCGATCACATAATTGGCCACCAGACCGCGGGGATTGAAGCGCACCAGGTTGTTCAGCAAGCGGCGCGGCAACGGCAAGGCCCGGCTGAATTCGGCGAGGATACCGAGATCGACGCGGTCGCCGCTGACGCTGACGAGCTGACCGTGCTGCTGCGACGCGGTCCGGTAACGGCCGTTCAGGATGGCAAGCACGAGAGTACGGGTGAGCGGCGTGCCGTCGTCGAGCGGCGGCTGCCCAAGTTCGGCATGCAGATTGTTGAGTTGTAGCTTGTAGTCGCCCTCGTCGGCCTCGAGGTGCCAGGCGAAGTGCGCGACCGGCATCGACAGCTTCGGCTGGGTCGGGCGTACCCGCATCGACACATCCGCGCCGCTCAACTGGCCGTTGGCCGATTTCATGCGGCCGTCGGTGAAATCGACCCAGATAGCATTGTCGATGCGACCGGTGAAGGTCTCGATCGGGAAGTTGATGTAGCGCGCGAGGGTCGGCAGGTCGACCGGGCCGGTCGACACATAGACCTGGCCGGTCCAGTTGATCGGCTTGCCGATGGCGGAAAGCGGCGCGTGTTTGAAATGCGCGCGGAAATCGATCGGGCCGTGTAGAACGTGGCCGTCCGGGGGCGCCTGCAAAGCGAGCCGGTGATCGTAGCCGTCGTTCAGAATCGCGATGCGGATGTCCTGCAGCGCAAGTTCCGGCGCGTCATGTTCGGCGTCGCGCCAGCGCAGCACGCCGCCGCGTACCACGATCGCCTGCTGACGCAACAGCCAGGTGGACAGGGTGTCGTTGCCGCTATGCCGCGTGGGCACGGGCACGCCCGCCACCGAGAGCACGCCGTCGCCGCTGCGCGAAACCAGCACGTCCGGCTGGTCGACGATCAGGCTGGACATCGCCGGGTGGAATTGCCAGAGCGACTTCCAGGAGAGCGTGGCGGTGGCGTGCGGAATTGTCAGCGCGGCTTTGCCGTCGTGGTCGCGAATCACGAGATTGGTCACGTCGATGCCGGGCTGGAAACCGCTCCAGTGCGGCGCCAGCTTGCCGATCGTAAACTGCGTGTGAAGCTTTTCGGAGACGGCGGCTTCGATCTGCGGCCGGAACGAGTCGACGCGCGGCAGCACCACATAGCGCAAACCGAGAAACAGAGCCGCCGCGATGAAGTAGAAGGCGAGGGCGAGCCCCAACAGCACGTGCGACGTCCGATGCAGCACGACGTGGGCGCGTCCACTCGCTGGCCGGACCAGCCCGGTTTCGTGCGGGTCGGCGGATTCGTTTCGCTCGGACATGCTGCGGCGGGTGGGCGTATGGTAGTTTTGCGATTTAACGACGAAATGTAACACACGGGAAAGCGTCGGCGGACCTCCTGCAAACCCTGTCTGCATGCCGTCTCGCGACCTGCGCGAGGCCGACAGGCCCCGGTGTTACAGCGAACTGAACCACGCCAATCAAGCAACGAGCGAGCCAGACCCTTGATGACTGACGCATCCCTCCTGAGTTCCAACTATTCACACTACGCGGCACGCGCGGCCGCTGCCCGCCCGCAACTGGTGGCGCAAGTGGCGGCGCTCGCATCCGCGCCGCTCACTCGCGAACGCATCGACGCGCGCTTCGACGCGTTGTGTGCCGAGGCCGCCGGTGCCGCGGGCGGCCCATTAAGCGAGGATGCACTCAAACGGGCCTTGCGTCAGTTGCGCACCGAGGTATTTTGCGCCGTGATGGAGCGCGATATGGCCGGCGAGGCGGATGTTGCCGAAGTCACCGGCGCGATGACCGATCTGGCCGAGACGACTATCCAGCGCGCGCTGGCCGTTTTGTCCGCCGAACTCGAAGTCCTCTACGGCGAGCCGCGCGGCCCGCAAGGCGAGCGGCTGGCGCTCGGTGTGGTCGGCATGGGCAAGCTGGGCGGGCGTGAGCTGAACGTGTCGTCGGATATCGACCTGATCTTTATCTATGAAGAGGACGGCGAGACCGCCGGTGGCCAGCGCTCGCCGATCGCGACGCAGGACTTTTTCACGCGTCTCGGCAAGCGCCTGATCGGCGCGTTGGCCGAAGTGACCGCCGACGGGTATGTGTTTCGGGTCGATATGCGGCTGCGGCCGAATGGCGATTCGGGACCGTTGGTGTGCAGTCTTGGCATGCTTGAAGAGTATTTCTACGTGCAGGGCCGCGAGTGGGAACGCTATGCGTGGATCAAGGGGCGGCTCGTCTCCGAAGGCGCGAGCGACGCGGCGCAGCGGCTGCAGAAACAGCTCGACGCAATCGTCACGCCGTTTGTCTATCGCCGTTATCTCGATTTCGGCGTGATCAGCGCGATTCGCGCGCTGCATCTGCAGATTCGCCAGGAGGCTCAGCGCCGCGCCTCGATGCGGCCCGACAAAGCCGACGACATCAAACTCGGCCGGGGCGGCATCCGCGAAATCGAATTCAGCGCCCAGGTGTTCCAATTGATCCGCGGCGGCCAGGATGCCGGGTTCCGGGTGCGGCCAACGCTCGCCGTGCTGCGGCATGCGGCGACTCACGGGCTGATCGACACGTCTGTGTGCGTGAAACTCTCCCAGGCATACCGCTTCCTGCGCGAACTCGAGCACCGCCTGCAATACCGCAACGACGCGCAAACCCACGCCATGCCGGTCGATCCCGAGGAACGCGCGGCGCTCGCCCGCGCGATGGGATGTGATGACTATGCGGCGCTGATGAGCAAGCTTGACGCGCACCGCGAATTCGTCGAGCAGCAGTTCGATCAGATTTTCGCCGACAAGGTGAGCGGCCGCGACGGCTGCGGCGCACCGGAAGACGGCGCGGCGGCGTGGGTCTGGAGCAGCGCGCTTGGCGACGACAGCGCGGACGAGGCGCTACAGGCGCGGCTGGTCGAACTCGGTGTGGCGCAACCAGGCGAACTGCTGGCGCGACTAAGAGCGGTGTGGCAATCGTCGCGTTACGCGGGGCTCGCCGAGCGCAGCCGGCAACGGTTCGACATCGTCGCGCAGCGCGCGCTGGAGGCCGCGCGAACGCTGGAGCCAGCCGAGCGGCGTGGCGACACGGTGGCGCGCTTTTTCGACCTGCTCGAAGCGGTGAGCCGGCGCGGCGCGTATCTGGCCCTACTCACCGAATATCCGCAGGCGCTGCATCGCGTGTTGTCGGTGCTGGGCGGATCGCGCTGGGCGGCCGGCTACCTGATTCGCCATCCCCAGTTGCTCGACGAACTGCTCGACGACGAGGCAATGGACAGCCCGTTCGACTGGCCTGAATTCAAGCGCACGCTGCGCCTGCGTCTGGCCGCGGCGGACGGGGTCGAACAGCAAATGGATTTGCTGCGTCACGCGCACCAGGCCGAGGTGTTTCGCATTCTGCTGATCGATCTGGCGGGAAGGCTCAGCGTGGAGCACGTGAGCGACCGTTTGTCCGAATTGGCCGACGCCGTGCTCGACGTCACGCTCGAAGCGGTCTGGAAGCAGTTGCCCAAACGGCATCGCGAGGTGCCGCGCTTCGCGGTGATCGCGTACGGCAAGCTGGGCGGCAAGGAACTGGGCTACGCGTCGGACCTCGACGTGATCTTCCTTTACGACGATCCCGACGACGCTTCCGCGGACGTCTACGCCACCTACACCCGCCGCCTGATCACCTGGCTGACAACCGCGACCGGCGCCGGCACGCTGTTCGATGTCGACTTGCGGCTGCGCCCGAACGGCGAGTCAGGATTGCTCGTCACCGATCTGGATGCATTCCGCCGCTATCAGCTGCGTGAAGGCGACGCGGCGAATACGGCGTGGGTCTGGGAACACCAGGCGCTAAGCCGTGCGCGCTACTGCGCGGGCGATCCCGAAATTGGCGCCAAGTTCGAAGCGATCCGTGAACAGGTGCTGACGACACCGCGCGAAGCCGCGCCGCTAGCGAAGGAAATCGTCGAGATGCGCGAGCGTGTCGAGGCGGGGCATCCGAACCACACACCGCTGTTCGATCTGAAGCACGATCGCGGCGGGATGGTCGACATCGAGTTCACCGTCCAATACTGGGTGCTGTTGCACGCGGCGAGCGACCCGGAGCTGATCCGCAATACCGGCAATATCGCACTGTTGCGGGAGGTGTCGCGCTTTGGCCTGATGAGCGAGGCCGAGGCGGAGACGGTCGGCGCCGCGTACCGGATCTACCGGAAGTTGCAGCACAAGCTGCGTCTGGACGGTATGGAGAAGGCGCGCGTCGAGCCGGCGCTGGTGGCCGGCGAGCGCGAGGCTGTGCTGGCGCTTTGGACGCGCGTGTTCGACTGAGCCCGCAGTACGCAGCGCCGGTTGCACCAGCGCTGCGCTGCACGGGTTCCGGTGCGAGCCGCGTTCAGGCAGCCAGCATTTCCTTCGCGTGTTTGCGGGTGGTCGCGGTGATTTCCAGGCCGCCGAGCATGCGGGCGACTTCCTCGACGCGGCTCGTCTTGTCGAGCGAGGTTACGCTGCTGACCGTACCACCCTTGCCATTGCCTGCTTTTGCCACCTGGAAATGATGGTCGCCACGTGCGGCCACTTGCGGCAAGTGGGTCACGCACAGCACCTGACGTGCTTGTCCCAATTGATGCAGGAGCCGCCCGACCACTTCGGCAACGCCGCCGCCGATCCCCGTATCCACTTCGTCGAAGATCAGAGTTGGCGTTGGGCTCGCGGCGCTGGCAATGACAGCGAGCGCGAGACTGATGCGCGCGAGTTCGCCGCCTGAGGCGACCTTCGCGAGCGGCCGCAGCGGCACGCCGGCATGACCGGCAACGCGGAACTCGACCTGCTCGAGCCCGTGCGCGCCGCCTTCCGGCAGCGCCACCAGCGCCACTTCGAAGCTGCCGCCTTTCATCGACAATTCCTGCATACCGGTGGTGACTGCGGCGCCCAGCGCTTTGCCGGCCCTGGCGCGTGCCTTCGAGAGCTTTTTGGCTTCCGCGAGGAAGGTTTCTTTCGCTTTCGCTTCGGCTGCGTGCAGGCTGTCGAGATCGGCTGCGGCGTCGAGCGCGGCCAGTTGCGCGCGACGCGCTTCGTGTTCTTCCGGCAGCGTTTCGGGCTGCAAACGGAATTTGCGCGCGGCCGAGTGCAGGGCGTCGAGACGTTTTTCGACCTGTGCGAGCCGGTCCGGATCGAGTTCGAGCTTTTGCGCGTAATGGCTCAATGAATACGCGGCTTCCTGCAACTGGATCTCAGCCGGCTCCAGCGCTGCCAGCACGTCGTTCAGCGCGGGATCGATCTCCGCCAGATCGCGCACTTTCGATACGATCGAGGCCAGATGCGTGATCATCGCTTCGTCCGATTCGGACAGCGCGCCGAGCGCGCCTTGCACGCCGTCGATCAGATTGGCCGAATGCGACAGGCGCCGGTGCTCGGTGTTGACCTCTTCCCATTCGCCGGGTTGCGGCGAGAGCTTGTCCAGTTCGGTGAGCTGCCAGGCAAGACGCTCGCGTTCGAGTTGCAACTCGCGGTCGCGCGTTTGCGCGAGCTCGATTGCCTGGACAGCGTCGCGCCAGCTGCGCCATGCCCGCGTGACGACGGCGGCGGTGTCGGTCAGGCCCGCATGGGTGTCGAACAGTTCGCGTTGGGCGTCCGGGCGCATCAGTAGCTGGTGCGCGTGCTGCCCATGAATATCCACCAGCATCTCGCCGACCTCGCGCAATTGCGCGAGCGTGGCCGCCGTGCCGTTGATGAACGCCCGCGAGCGGCCGTTTGCGTCCACCACGCGCCGCAACATCACGGTGGCGCCGTGAGGACTGTCATCGGCGGTCTGGCCGAGCGCCTGCTCGTCGAGCCATTGCTCGACCTGCGCATGCGTTTCGAATTCGGCGGTGATGTCGGCACGGCTCTCACCGGTGCGCACCACGCTTGCATCGGCACGTGCGCCAAGTGCGAGCGCCAGCGCGTCGATCAGGATCGACTTGCCGGCGCCAGTCTCACCGGAGAAAACGGTAAAGCCGCTGTCGAATTCGAGGTCGAGCGCGGCGACGATGACGAAGTCGCGTATCGAGAGGTGGCGAAGCATGGAGGTCGTGTGGTGGGCTTAAAGGTTCGGGCCGCGGCGGGGAGGCCGGCTTGTTCCGGGTCCGCTCAGGGCTTCGGGTCTTCTTCGTGCGACGGGTACTCGTTCCAGTGCAGCTTCTTGCGCAGTGTCGCGTAATGGCTGTAGCCGACCGGATGCAACATGGGCACCGTATGGCGCGAGCGGCGCACTTCAATCGTGTCGCCCAATTCGAGCGAGGTGAACGACTGCATGTCGAAATTGACATTCACTTCACGGCCCGAGACGATCTGAATGCTGACCTTCGAATCGTCCGGCAGCACGATCGGCCGGTTCGATAGCGCATGCGGCGCGATCGGCACCAGCACGATGCCCTGGAGTTGCGGATGCAGAATCGGCCCCTGCGACGACAGCGCATAGGCGGTCGAGCCGGTGGGCGTGGCGACGATCAGCCCGTCCGAGCGCTGGTTGTACATGAAGCGGCCGTCCACCGAGACATGCAGCTCCGCCATGCCCGAGAAGCCGCTGCGGTTGACCACCACGTCGTTGAAGGCCAGTGCGTGATAAATCGGGTTGCCGTCGCGCATGATGCGCGCTTCGAGCAGCATGCGTTCTTCCCGCTCGAAGTTGCCGGACAGCATTTGCGGGACGATCTCGCGCATGTCGGAGATCGGAATATCGGTAATGAAACCGAGCCGCCCGTGATTGATACCGATCAATGGCGTGCGGTAGGGCGCCAGTTGCCGCCCGATGCCAAGCATCGTACCGTCGCCGCCCAGTACGACCGCAACATCGGCGCGCGCGCCGATTTCAGCGGGACGCAGCGCCGGATACTCGGTGACGCCAATTTCCGCGGCGGTGTCGGCCTCGAACACGACGTCGAAGCCACGCTTTGCGATGCACGAGGCGAGCGCGGTCAGCGGCTCACCGATGCCCGGCGTATTGTTGCGCCCGACGAGCGCGACGGTCTTGAACTGGCTGGTCACTTGCATGCCGGCATTACACCATAGGTGGGGCCTGAAAAGAACCGCATACAGACCCGGTAGCGGGCCGACGCACGCGGGCTGCCAGCGTATGACGCGATTGTCGATAGAATGGTGAAGCCTTGATGACATGCGCCGCGGCGGTGGTCCGACGGCGCACGATCGGCGAACTCGCGGAACGGGCGGCTGGCGAGGCGCCGCACAGGCTGCTGGGCAGAGCGCCGTACCGGAGGCATAGCGCCGTCCCGCCAACCGGCGGCGCGATCGTGGGTGGTTGGCGCCGTTAGCGCTCGCGGTAGTCGCGTCATTGAGCTAAAATTTTCCGTCATGCTAGATCCTCGCGCACAAACCCTCCTCAAAACGCTGATCGAGCGCTACATCGCCGAAGGTCAACCGGTCGGCTCGCGCACGTTGTCGCGCTATTCCGGTCTCGAACTGAGTCCTGCAACGATTCGCAACGTGATGTCCGATCTCGAGGATCTGGGGCTCGTGATCAGTCCGCACACGTCCGCCGGCCGCATCCCCACGCCGCGCGGCTACCGGCTGTTCGTGGATACGATGCTGACGGTTGAATCCGCCGCTGACGAAGAAGCGGTCACCCGCACCGTCAAGACCACCCTGCAAGCCGGCGAGCCGCAGAAAATTGTTGCGGCCGCCGCCAGCGTGCTGTCCAACCTGTCCCAGTTCGCCGGCGTCGTGCTCACGCCGCGGCGCAGCCACGTGTTCAAGCAGATCGAGTTCATGCGCCTGTCCGACAAGCGCATCCTGCTGATCATCGTGACGCCCGAAGGCGACGTGCAAAACCGCATCATGGCGACCCAGCGTGACTTTTCTCCGTCGCAACTGGTTGAAGCCTCCAATTACATCAACGCGCACTTTGCGGGTCTGTCGTTCGACGACGTGCGTCGGCGCCTGCGGGAAGAGATCGACGAGCTGCGCGGCGACATGACCACGCTGATGCATGCCGCCGTGACGGCCAGCACCGACGAATCCGACACCGGCGAGACCGTGCTGATTTCCGGCGAACGCAATCTGCTCGAAGTGGCCGACCTTTCGTCGGACATGGCGCGCTTGCGCAAGCTGTTCGATGTGTTCGACCAAAAGACCAGCCTCCTACAGTTGCTAGACGTATCGAGTCACGCAGCGGGCGTGCAGATTTTCATTGGCGGCGAATCGAATCTCGTACCGATCGAGGAAATGAGCGTGGTCACCGCGCCGTATGAGGTGAACGGCAAAATTGTCGGCACGCTCGGCGTGATCGGGCCGACCCGGATGGCCTATAACCGCGTGATCCCGATTGTCGACATCACCGCGCGCCTGCTTTCCCTGACGCTCAGCCAGCAGTAAGCAGGGATTGCGGCGCTTCATGCTGCACATGATGCGCGACAGCGCGCGGCTTGCCAATTGGCCGAATGGCCAGGGGGTCCTGGCAGATGCCGTCATGGACCGCGCCGCTATAATGATTTCCACCTGAACCGACTCCCCGCCCAGGCGGTGGCCCCTGTTGCCTATGCGCTTCGACCTCGAGCGGCCTTCGCAGAACGCCACGTCGCACCGTGTTGCCGTGCTGCTGATCAACCTCGGCACGCCCGACGCGCCGACGCCGCGGGCGGTCCGCCGCTATCTCGCGCAGTTTCTGTCCGACCCTCGCGTGGTCGAGATTCCCGCGCTGATCTGGCAGGTGATTCTGCGGCTGGTGATCTTGCCGTTCCGGGGCCGGGCGTCGGCGAAAAAGTACGCGGCGGTGTGGATGCCGGAGGGCTCGCCGCTGCGCGTGTACACGGAGAAGCAGGTGGAGGGTTTGCGGCATCTGTTGCAGTTAAACGACTACACGGTGCTGGTCGATTACGCCATGCGCTATGGCACGCCGGGTATTCCCGCCATGCTGAACCAACTGAAGCTGGCGGGCGCCGAACGCGTGCTGCTGATGCCTATGTATCCGCAATACTCGTCGTCGACCACAGCAACGGCTTTCGACGACGCGTTTTCGGCCCTCAAGCGCATGCGCAATCAGCCGGAAATCCGCACAGTGCGCCAGTACGCGGATCATCCGGCGTATATCGCCGCATTAGCCGCCCAGGTGCACCACTATTGGCATCAGCATGGCCGGCCGGATTTCGCGGCGGGCGACAAACTGGTCCTGAGCTTTCACGGCGTGCCTAAACGCACATTGGATCTCGGCGACCCGTATCACGAGCAATGCCAGCAGACCGGCGCGCTGCTGATGCACGCGCTGGAGTTGACCTCGGTGGAATGCCGGATCACTTTTCAGTCGCGTTTCGGCAACGCTGAATGGCTGCAGCCGTACACCGCGCCCACGCTGAAGGAACTGGGCTCGGCGGGCGTGCGGCGCGCCGACGTG
Source organism: Paraburkholderia fungorum (assembly GCF_046027215.1). Taxonomy (GTDB): domain Bacteria; phylum Pseudomonadota; class Gammaproteobacteria; order Burkholderiales; family Burkholderiaceae; genus Paraburkholderia; species Paraburkholderia fungorum_D. The sequence goes on from NZ_JAQQEN010000001.1 coordinate 544,624, forward strand.
TTCTGTCCGGGCTTCACCGCCGACTGTCTGGAAACGATCGAGGAAATCGGCATGGAAGTGCGCGATGAATTCCTGCATGCGGGCGGCAAGGAGTTCCATCGGATTCCCTGCGTGAACGCCTCGCAGGCGTGGGTTGCCGCGCTTGGCGAAATCGTCGCGCAAAATCTGCAAGGCTGGCCGGTGCAGGCGGTGCCCGTGCCGCACACCACAGGGACTTGAGCAGGCTCATGAATTACAGGGTTTCAACCGAACCGGGCGCGAGGCTGCGCATCGACAAATGGCTGTGGGCGGCGCGCTTCTTCAAGACACGCTCGCTGGCGGCGGACGCGGTCGACAAAGGACATGTGCGCATCGGCGGCGCCAGCGTCAAGCCGGCCAAAGACGTGCGGGTCGGCGACCTGGTCGAGATCGAGATCGAGCGGATTGTGTGGCAGGTGGAAGTGCTGGGCCTGTGCGACGTGCGCGGCCCGGCGAGCGTCGCGCAAACGCTTTACGCGGAAACTGAAGAAAGCCGGGTCAAGCGGCAGGTTGAGCAGGAGCGGCGCAAGACATATCGCGAGCCGGTTGCCGCATTGCACGGCAGGCCGACCAAGCGCGACCGGCGCACTATCGACAAATTTTCAGGTGGGGATTGAACAGCTGCTCCATGGTCGCGTGCACACCGCCGTACTCGGTAGTGTGATCGTTCACGGCGCCGGACATGCAGATGGTCGTGGTGCCCGCGATCAGTACCAATGCGACCACCGATATTGCAAAGGTCAGTTTCACGGTACTCCCCTCGGGAAGATTGCACGACTGAAACGAGCTAATCTGGTGGAATTGCGAATGTCGGAAAGGTTTACGTCAGATTAGGGTTAACGTGTCTTTTCCGATGCTTTATTGGAGCATAGGCCACTTGCCGATCGCACTCAATCTCAATCTGATTGCGGCGCGATAATGGTTGTAACCGGTCATTTCTGCCGCACGTTCGTGGTGCGAGAAGTTCCGCGAGAACCGCTTGAAATGGTTGTTTCCGGCCCCATCTTCAGCTTCGATACGCGGTAACGCGCGGGGACTGTTGTTGTCGCTTTTTTGCAACGCACAAATCGCGCCAGCTTCCGCTCGATGCCGCCACCGTTGGCTTTTACCTTTTAACGACTTTCAGCGACATGGAAAACACGCAAGAGAACCCGACGAGCCAGAATCCCACGCCCGCGGACGAAGCCGCGCGCCAAGCCGCCGAGGCTGCAGCGTCCCAACCCGATGCGGGCGCAAGCGCCGCCGCGGGGACGCCGGCCGCCGGAATGCCGGCCACCGGAATGCCGGCCACCGAAACCCCGGCTGCTGACGCGGAAGCCGCGCTGGCCGAAGCCCAGGCAAAAATTGCCGAGTTGCAGGAAGGCTTCCTGCGGGCAAAGGCTGAGACTGAAAACGTGCGCCGCCGCGCCCAGGAAGATGTCACCAAGGCCCATAAGTTCGCGATCGAAAGCTTCGCCGAACACTTGCTGCCGGTGGTCGACAGCCTCGAAGCAGCGGTGGCCCACTCTTCTGACGACCTGCAGAAGGTGCGCGAAGGCGTCGAACTGACGCTGCGCCAGCTCACCGGCGCGCTGGAGAAGGGGCGCGTCGTTGCCCTGAATCCGGTCGGCGAAAAGTTCGACCCGCACCGCCACCAGGCTATTTCGATGGTGCCGGCCGAGCAGGAAGCGAATACGGTGGTCGCGGTTCTGCAAAAGGGCTTCGTGATCGCCGACCGCGTGCTGCGGCCGGCCCTCGTGACCGTCGCGGCGCCGAAGTAAGCGCGGCAGGCGTCCCGACCAGGCAGTCCCAGCGTCATGGCTAATATTCCCGTCGACACTACTGCGTTCGCCGTCTTCGACATGCGGGCGCTCAGCCCCGAGTCGTTTGACGCGGAGCTGGCCGAAGCCGGGGATGAACTCGCCGTGGTGTTTTTCTGGGGTCTCGACTGCTTCAACTGCGAGATCGCCAAGAAGGCAATGCTGGCGCAGCCGGAGGCGATTCGCGCGCTCGGTTTGAAATGGTTTCACTGTAACGTCTACGAGCACCGCGAACTGGGCCGTCGCTTCACGCTGCACGGCGTGCCCACATGGTTCTTCTTTCACCGCGGCAGGCGACTCGGCCGGGCGACCGGCTGGCACGGCCTTGGGCAGTTCGAAGCAGCCGTGGCGGCCGCGCGGGAAAAGATCCGGACCGCGAATGCCGCTAACAAAGCGGCAGGTGACGGTAACAATTCGGGCAAAAGTTCGGCCGATTGAAAAAAATTAAAGACCGCATCGCAAAAGAGGTCTTGAAAACGATGCGGTCGCACTTATGTTGAGTGCAGGTAGGAATTCAGAGCGGAGCGCTGTACTGCCGGATAGGCAAAAACGGCGCTTCCCGCAGCGATCAAAGTCAGGAGAAAGTAAAAATGGGCAAAATCATCGGCATCGACCTCGGCACGACCAACTCGTGCGTGGCGATCATGGAAGGCAATTCGGTCAAGGTGATCGAGAACTCGGAAGGCGCGCGGACCACGCCGTCGATCATCGCTTACATGGAAGACGGCGAGATTCTCGTCGGCGCGCCTGCAAAGCGTCAGTCGGTCACGAACCCGAGGAACACTTTGTACGCGGTCAAGCGCCTGATCGGCCGCCGCTTTGAAGAAAAAGAAGTGCAGAAAGACATCGGCCTGATGCCGTACAAGATCATGAAGGCCGACAACGGCGACGCATGGATCGATGTGCGCGATCAGAAGCTGGCACCGCCGCAAATCTCGGCCGAAGTGCTGCGCAAGATGAAGAAGACCGCTGAAGACTATCTCGGCGAGCCGGTCACGGAAGCAGTGATTACGGTTCCCGCGTACTTCAACGACAGCCAGCGTCAGGCCACCAAAGACGCAGGCCGCATCGCCGGTCTGGAAGTGAAGCGCATCATCAATGAACCGACCGCAGCCGCTTTGGCATTCGGTCTGGACAAGGCCGAAAAGGGCGACCGCAAGATCGCGGTGTATGACCTGGGCGGCGGTACGTTCGACGTGTCGATCATCGAAATCGCCGACGTCGACGGTGAAATGCAGTTCGAAGTGCTGTCCACGAACGGCGATACGTTCCTCGGCGGTGAAGACTTCGACCAGCGCATCATCGACTACATCATTGGCGAGTTCAAGAAGGAACAGGGCGTCGATCTGTCGAAAGACGTGCTCGCGCTGCAACGCCTGAAGGAATCGGCTGAAAAGGCAAAGATCGAACTGTCGTCGAGCCAGCAAACCGAAATCAACCTGCCGTACATCACGGCCGACGCGTCGGGTCCGAAGCACTTGAACCTGAAAATTACGCGTGCGAAGCTGGAAGCGCTGGTTGAAGAGCTGATCGACCGCACCATCGAACCGTGCCGCACGGCGATCAAGGACGCAGGCGTGAAGGTCGGCGAAATCGACGACGTGATTCTGGTCGGCGGTATGACCCGTATGCCGAAGGTGCAGGAAAAGGTTAAGGAATTCTTCGGCAAGGATCCGCGCCGTGACGTGAACCCGGACGAAGCCGTGGCTGTTGGCGCCGCGATCCAGGGCCAGGTGTTGTCCGGTGACCGCAAGGACGTTCTGCTGCTCGACGTGACCCCGCTGTCGCTCGGTATCGAAACGCTCGGCGGCGTGATGACGAAGATGATCAACAAGAACACCACGATCCCGACCAAGCACGCACAGGTCTACTCGACGGCTGATGACAATCAGGGCGCCGTGACGATCAAGGTGTTCCAGGGCGAACGCGAGATGGCAGCGGGCAACAAGCTGCTGGGCGAGTTCAACCTCGAAGGCATTCCGCCGGCACCGCGCGGCACGCCGCAGATCGAAGTGAGCTTCGACATCGACGCGAACGGCATTCTGCACGTCGGCGCGAAAGACAAGGCGACCGGCAAGGAAAACCGCATCACGATCAAGGCCAACTCGGGTCTGTCCGAAGCCGAAATCGAGAAGATGGTGAAGGACGCCGAAGCGAACGCGGAAGAGGATCACAAGCTGCGTGAGCTGGCCGATGCCCGCAATCAGGGCGACGCGCTGGTCCACAGCACGAAGAAGGCGCTCACCGAATACGGCGACAAGCTGGAAGCCGCTGAGAAGGAAGCGATCGAAACCGCGCTGAAGGACCTCGAAGACACGCTGAAGAGCGGTTCGAGCGACAAGGCCGCGATCGAAGCCAAGATCGAAGTGGTGGCCACCGCCTCGCAGAAAATGGGCGAAAAGATGTACGCCGACATGCAGGCAGCGCAAGGTGCCGAAGCTGCGGCAGCGGGCGCGGCAGGTGCGGGCGCATCGGCTGGTGGCGCGAGCCAGCAGCAGGACGACGTGGTCGACGCCGAGTTCAAGGAAGTGAAGAAAGACTAAAGCCGGGTCGCAATTTGACCGTAAAGCCGCACACAGCGATGTGTGCGGCCTGGCTGCAAAACGGTTTGCTCCCGTCCGGGTGCATGAACCTGCAAAGCGGTTATCGCGCCTGGTGAGCCTTTTTGGGCTCTCCGGGCACATTTGTTTTATGGAGGGCGTTGTTTGGGCCGCGTAAAAACGGCGTGAACAGCGGCCGGACGAGTCGCAAGACTCCAGCATTCAAGAGGAGCCACCGCGTCGCATTGCGCGAGTGGCGTTGAACCGATATGGCGAAACGGGATTACTACGAGGTTCTGGGCGTCGCAAAGAACGCGAGCGACGACGAAATCAAGAAGGCTTATCGCAAGCTTGCGATGAAGCACCACCCCGACCGCAATCCGGGCAACAAGGATGCGGAAGAGCATTTCAAAGAGGTGAAGGAAGCCTATGAAATGCTGTCGGACTCGCAAAAGCGTGCGGCGTACGACCAGTACGGCCACGCGGGCGTCGATCCGAATATGGGCGGCGCGGGCGCGCAAGGTTTCGGTGGTTTTGCCGATGCGTTCGGCGATATTTTCGGCGACATCTTCGGCCAGGCAGCCGGTGGCGCCGCGCGCGGCGGTGGCGGCCGTGCGGGTCCGCAGGTGTATCGCGGCGCCGATCTGCGCTACAGCATGGAGATCACGCTGGAGCAGGCGGCCCACGGCTACGACACGCAGATCCGCGTGCCGAGCTGGGTCTCGTGCGAAATCTGTCACGGTTCGGGCGCGAAGCCCGGCACCAAGCCGGAAACCTGCCCGACCTGTAGCGGTTCGGGCTCGGTGCGGATGTCGCAGGGCTTTTTCAGCATCCAGCAGACCTGCCCAAAGTGCCATGGCACCGGCACCTATATTCCCGAGCCGTGCGGCCATTGCCACGGCGCGGGCAAGGTGAAGGAAACCAAGACGCTGGAGGTGAAGATCCCGGCAGGTATCGACGACGGCATGCGCATCCGCTCGGCCGGTAACGGCGAGCCGGGCATCAACGGCGGTCCGTCGGGCGATCTGTACGTCGAGATTCATATCAAGCAGCACTCGGTGTTCGAGCGCGACGGCGACGATCTGCATTGCCAGATGCCGATCCCGTTCACCACGGCGGCGCTCGGCGGTGAAATCGAAGTGCCGACCCTCGCGGGCCGCGCCAGTTTCACCGTGCCCGAAGGCACGCAATCGGGCAAGACGTTCCGTCTGCGTGGCAAGGGTATCAAGGGGCTGCGTTCGAGCATTGCCGGCGATCTGTACGTGCATGTGCAAGTCGAAACGCCGGTCAAGCTCACCGAGTCGCAGCGCGAGTTGCTTCAGCAGTTCGAGAAGGCGCTGGTGGAAGGCGGCGCGCGGCATAGCCCGCAAAGCAAGAGCTGGTTCGATCGGGTGAAGAGTTTCTTCGATTAATAGCAGTTTGATGTGGCGGTAAGCATGACGGCAGATGAGCGCGACGCGGTGTTCGCGTTGCTCGACGATTGCGACGCGACGGCGGCGCGTCGTTCGAGTCGTCTGTACACGGGTTTTGTGCATGAACGGGTTTGCGCGGACGCCGCGCAACTCGAAGTCGTGTGCGAAACCGTGGCCGCCGACACTCGGCGTGGTTTGCATGCCGTCGTGCTCGCCGACTATGAGTTTGGCCGGCATCTGCTCGACGGCGGCCTTGCTCACCGGGTATTGAAAGAAACGCAGCGTGGCGATGCCACGCTGCGTTTTTTGTTGTTTGAACGTTGCGCGACGTTGTCGCGCGATGAGGTCGACGCGTGGCTCGCGCAGCGCGACGGCGGAGCGGCTGAGGCGTCGGTGGCGGGTACCGCAAACGTGCGTGCGAGCGTCGATCCCAAGCAGTTCAACGAAGCGATCGACGCGATCCATGCCGCCCTGCGAGCGGGCGATTCCTATCAGGTTAACTACACGTATCGGCTTGGTTTCGATGTATTCGGCTCGCCGACCGCGCTTTATCGGCGACTGCGAGTGCGTCAGCCGGTTCCATACGGTGCGTTGATCGCGTTGCCGGGCAACGAGTGGGTGCTGTCGTGCTCGCCGGAGTTGTTCATCGAGAAGGAAGGCACCACGTTGCGTGCCCGTCCGATGAAAGGCACGGCGCCGCGCTCGGAAGATCCTGAGGCGGATCGAGGCGCCGCCGACTTCCTCGCGAACGACCCGAAAAATCGCGCCGAAAACGTGATGATCGTCGACCTGCTGCGCAACGATCTGTCGCGCGTGGCACAGACGGGTTCGGTCAAAGTGCCGGCGCTGTTTTCGGTCGAGCCCTATACGTCGGTTTGGCAGATGACGTCGACGGTGCATGCGACGTTGCGCGCCGGCACCTCGTTCGCCGGGACCATGCGCGCGCTGTTTCCGTGTGGCTCGATCACCGGCGCGCCGAAGCATCGCACGATGCAGTTGATCGACGCACTCGAAAGCACGCCGCGGGGTCTTTATACCGGTGCGATTGGTTGGCTGGATGCGCCTTCCGTGGTCGAGGGGAATAACGACAGCTGCGGCGATTTTTGCCTGTCCGTTGCGATCCGCACGTTGACCTTAAGCCCGGCCGCGCGGCCAGGCGAGTTGCAAGGCAGGATGGGCGTCGGCGCGGGGATCGTGCTCGACAGCGTTGCGGTCGACGAATACGCGGAGTGTCAATTGAAAGCGAGTTTCCTGACCGGCGCCGAGCCCGGTTTCGACCTGTTCGAAACGATGTACGCGACGCGGGAGGATGGCGTGAGGCATCTGTCGCGTCATCTCGCACGGCTCTCGGCGAGCGCCGCGACGCTCGGCTTCAGATTCGATAACGAAAGCAACGTTCGCACGCAAATCGCAGAGAAATGTGCATCGTTGCCGGCGCAATTCCCGCATCGTATGCGGCTCGCACTGAGCAAGAACGGTACGACGCAAATAACTGCTGCCGCGCTGACACCGCTGGCCGAGCCGAGCGTCGGCGTGCTGCTTGGACCGGACCACGATTTCCCCGCAACCGAAGCCCACGATCCGCTACTGCGTCACAAGACCACGCGCCGTGCCGAATACGACCGCGGCTGGCGCGAAGCTGAAGCGAAAGGCGCATTCGACACGCTGTTCTTCAACGAGCGGGGCGAGTTGACGGAAGGCGGACGGTCGAATGTATTTGTGAAGCTGGCGGGGCAGTGGTGGACGCCGCCACTGGAGTCGGGCGTGCTGCCCGGAATCATGCGGAGTGTGCTGCTTGAAGATGCCGCCCTGCGCGCTGCGGAGCGCGTGCTGACTCGCGCCGATGTGCTGAATGCCGAGGCGCTTCTGGTCTGCAATGCGCTGCGCGGCGCTGTGCCGGCGCGGATTGTTCGCTAGAACGACAACCAGGTCCTGCTGCAGGAAAACCGTCGGCTGAGCGCCTCGACAGCGATCGAGGCGCAGCAGCGACAATCCACGCCACTCAGAACGTATGCTCCGGCCCAGGAAACGAGCCGTCCTTGACCGCATGCACATACGCTTCAACTGCCGCCTGAATGCTCGGCTGTCCTTGCATGAAGTCCTTCACGAAGCGCGGGCGCTTGCCGGGGAAAATGCCCAGCATGTCATGCAGCACCAGCACCTGACCCGAGCAATCCAGACCCGCGCCGATGCCGATCGTCGGAATCCGCAATTGCTTCGTGACTTCACTGCCGAGCAGCGTGGGAATCGCTTCGATTACGATCAGTTGGGCGCCCGCATTCTGCACCGCGAGCGAGTCGCGCAGCACCTGGCTCGCGCCGGCGTCGGTCTTGCCCTGCACCTTGAAACCACCAAACGCATGTACCGATTGCGGCGTCAGGCCGACGTGCGCGCAGACCGGAATTGACCGTTCGACCAGAAAGCGCACCGTGTCCGCGAGCCATTCACCGCCCTCGAGTTTCACCATCTGCGCGCCGGCGCGCATCAACTCCACTGAACTCCGGAAGGCATCTTCCGGCGTGCCGTATGTGCCGAAGGGCAAGTCAGCCACCACGAGCGCCGAGGGTTGCGCCCGCGCGACGCTCGCCGTGTGATACGCAATGTCGGTGAGCGATACCGGCAGGGTGGTCGTCTGGCCTTGCAACACATTGCCGAGCGAGTCGCCGATCAACAGTACGTCGACGCCCGCGCGATCCAGCAGCGCGGCAAAGCTCGCGTCGTAACAGGTGAGCATGGCGATCTTCTGCCCGGCGTCGCGCATCGCCTGCAGTTTCGGCACGGTGATGGCGCTCCGGCTCGCTTCCTGCAAATAGGTCATGGGTCAATCCGTTGGAAAAAAGAGGGAGCAGCGCCGCTTACAGCGACGTGCCTTTGACAAAGAATTCCTTGCGGCCGCGCATGGTTTCGATGCGTTCGGTGAGTAGCGCAAGGTCCGCGTCCGAGTCGAGCGGATTCAGATGTTCGGCGTTGACCGTCAGCACCGGCGTGCGGTCGTAATGATAGAAAAACTCGTTGTAGGCGTCGCACAGTGCGTGCAGATACGCATCGGAAATCTGCAGTTCCATGGGCACGGCGCGTTTCTGGATGCGCGCGAACAGCACCTCGGGGCTCGCCTGCAGGTAGACCACGAAATCCGGCGCCGGCGCGCTCACGTCGAGCCGCGCGGCGAGCGCGCGATAGAGTTGCCACTCGTCTTCCTGCAGCGTCAGACGCGCGAAGATGTCGTTCTTCTGCGTCATGAAGTCGGCGATCAGCGGCGTGCCCGAGACGTGCGCGGCGACCACTTCCTGAGCCTGCTGCGCGCGTTGCAGGGCGAAGTGCAACTGCGCGGGCAGCGCATAGCGCGCGGTATCGCGGTAAAACCGCTCAAGAAAGGGGTTGTCCTGCGGCCGCTCGAACAGTTCCTGCATCGACCAGCGCTGAGCGAGCCGCCGTGCAAGCGACGTCTTGCCGACGCCGATCGGCCCTTCGATCGCGAGATAGCCGAACGGCGGGCGCAGATGCGGCGCGGTGACGGTGAGTGGCGGCGAATTCATTCGCAGCGACCTTTGTCTGGCATATCAGCACCGGCAGTCAACGCGTTGAGCATCGGACACTGACAGGGCGATTTCACCTTTTCGATGCGCTGGTCGGCCACTCCGGCGAGCAGCGCGTCGGCGCGGCCATGGAGTGGAATGATCAGCGCGGCGTCGAGTTCGACCAGCGGCACGAGTGCGAAGGCGCGTTCGATCAAACGCGGATGCGGCACGATCAGATCGGCTTCGTCGATCGATTGATCGCCGTAGAGCAGGATGTCCAGATCGAGCGTGCGCGGCGCATTGCGAAACGGCCGTTCACGGCCGAACTGATGCTCGATCTTGTGGCACAGCGCGAGCAGATGCCGCACGGGGAGCGTCGTCTCAAGCTTGACGGCGCAGTTGTAATAGTCGTCGCCGCCCGCGTCGATCGGAGCAGTACGATAAAAGCTCGACTTGGCGAGCACGGTGATGGTGTGCTGTTGTGCGAGGCACACCACCGCATCTTTCAGGGTCTGGCGCGCGTCCCCGAGATTCGCGCCGAGGCCGAGATAAGCAACCGTCATGGCATAACTTCCTGCAACTGTCGTTCGACGGCTTCAGCGAACGCCGCTTCAGTCTTCGTGCGGGCCGTCGTGGCCCGCGTTATCGGCTGTGCGTTCGGCTGGCGTGCCGCCCTCCATTCCTTCGCCCGTTTTGCGGTTTCTGGCGCCACTGCTGCGCCGCCGTCGTTTCTTGGGGCTTCGGTCCTTCCCGCCTTGCGTGAGCAATGCCTCGCGCGCGGCGATGTCTCCTTCTATGAACTCCGTCCACCACGCACCGACCGACTCATCGAGTTCGCCTGATTCGCAGCGCAACAGGAGGAAATCATACCCCGCTCTAAATCTTTGGTGTTCCAGCAGCTTCAGCGCGCTTCTTCCCGAACGTTTTTCGAGGCGTAGCTGAAGACCCCAGATCTCGCGCATATCCGACGAGAAGCGCTTGTGGATCGCGAGTTTCTCGGTTTGCATGTCGAGGACTTCGTCCATCGCGCGATGCAATGCGGGTACCGGATATTCACCATTCGCTTCAAATTGCTGCCAGCGGGTCTGCACGTCGTGCCACAGCAGCGTGGCGAACAGGAAGCCCGGCGAAACCGGCTTGCCGGCCCGCACGCGGGCGTCCGTGTTGGTCAGCGCGAGTGTGATGAATTTCTCGCCGGTAGGCTGCTCCAGCACTACGTCGAGCAACGGCAGCAGGCCGTGATGCAGGCCTTCCTGGCGCAGGCGTTTCAAACACGCCAGCGCATGGCCCGACAGCATCAGCTTGAGCATCTCGTCGAACAGACGCGCCGCCGGCACGTTGTTGATCAGATCGGCCATTCTGGCGATCGGCGCGCGGGTGGTGTCTTCGATTTCGAAGTCGAGCTTGGCGGCAAAACGCACCACGCGCAGCATACGCACCGGGTCCTCGCGATAACGCGTGGCCGGGTCGCCGATCATGCGCAACAAACGCGCGCGCATGTCGGCCATGCCGTTGTGATAGTCCAGCACGGTTTGCGTGGCCGGGTCGTAGTACATCGCGTTGATCGTGAAGTCGCGGCGCGTGGCGTCTTCGTGCTGCTCGCCCCACACGTTGTCGCGCAGCACGCGGCCGCTCGCATCCACCGCATGGGTGCGGCGATCGAGCTCGTCGCGCTTCAGCCGGCGCGGCGGCGCGGCATCGGCCGCGGGTGGATCGACCAGCGCGCGAAAGGTGGACGTTTCGATGATTTCCTGACCGAACTGCACGTGCACGATCTGAAACCGCCGTCCGATGATGCGGGCGCGGCGGAACAGCTTCTGCACCTGTTCGGGCGTGGCGTCGGTGGCGACGTCGAAGTCTTTCGGCGCAATCCCGAGCAGCAGATCGCGCACCGCACCGCCGACGATGAACGCGCGGTGCCCCGCCTGCTGCAGCCCTTCGGTGACGCGAATCGCGTTCTTCGAGATCAGCGACTGATCGATACCGTGGACGTCGTGCGGGATGATGACCGGCACGTCGGGGTCGCGCACGGTTTTGGCGGCAGGGCGTGCCGGTTTGCGGCGCGTCTTGCTGGCGCCGGCCGCGCCTGTGGTGTCGCGCGCCGATGTGCTGCCGGTGTCGTCTGCTTCGGCTTCGGCGGGCGTGGTGTCGTCAGCGGGCGCCGGGTCCTGGCCGAATAGCTTGCGGATAAGTTTTTTGATCACGTGGGTTGAAAGAGTTCGAGGATGCGCCAGCCTTTGGCCTGCGCATGGGCGCGCAATGTTTCGTCGGGATTGGTTGCGATCGGATCGGTGACCTTTTCGAGCAACGGGATGTCGTTGTGCGAGTCGCTATAGAAATAACTGTGCTCGAAGTCGGCCCAGGTCTTGCCGAGCGAGGCGAGCCACGCTTCGGTACGGACGATCTTGCCTTCCTTGTAGCTCGGCGTGCCGGTGGGGCGGCCGGTGTAGGGCGAATGCGCATGGCCGTCGACGGTTTCCACTTCGCAGGCGATCAGCGCATCGACACCGAACGCCTGCGCGATCGGGCGAGTAATGAATTCGTTGGTCGCCGTGACCACGCAGCACAGGTCGCCGGCTTCGCGGTGCTCCCGGACCAGCTCCAGCGCGACGGGAAAGATTGCCGGCGTGATCACTTCGTGCATGTACTGCGCGTGAAGGTCGGCGAGCTGCGCGCGCGAATATTTCGCGAGCGGCGTGAGCATGGCGATCAGATACGCGTGAATGTCGAGCTTGCCGGCTTTGTAGTCGGCGAAAAAGCGGTCGTTTTCACGGGCGAAATTTTCGGCGTCGACCATGCCTTGTTTCACCATGAAGCGGCCCCATTCGTGGTCGCTGTCGGTGGGGATGAGCGTGTGATCGAGGTCGAAGAGTGCGAGATTAGCCATGGGGGCCTATTTTACTTGAAGCGGCGGGTGAAGCGGATGTGGCGGGTGCGGTTCGCCGTTCATCGGCATCGGGCGACGCCAGCATGGTGCGCAGAAGCGGCAGCGTGACCGCGCGTTTCTGTTCGAGCGAGAAGCGGTCGAGCGCGTCGAGCAGCGCCATCAGGCTCGGCATGTCGCGGCGAAAGTGCGTGAGCAGGTAGGCGGGCACGTCGTCGGCGAGCATGAGGCCGCGCTCGCGCGCGGCGTGTTTCAGCACCGCCGCTTTGCCCTCATCCGGCAACGGCGCGAGATGGAACACGAGACCCCAGCCGAGGCGGGTGCGCAGATCTTCGCGCACCGTCATGCCGATCGGCGCCGCATTGCCTGCGGCGACCAGCGCGCTGGTTGGATGGGCACGGACTTCGTTGAACAGGTTGAATACGGCGATTTGCTGTGCCGCGGACAGGCCGTCGCAATCGTCGATCGCATACAGCGCGACACGCGGATCGAAGCTGAACGCGGCCAGACTGCTTTGCGGGCCGGCAAAGCGTGCATGGCCCGGCGGCGCTTCGTGGACGAGCGCCTGCAGCAGATGGGTGCGGCCGCTGCCGGCTTCGCCCCAGATGTAGAAGGTGCGATCGGCCACCGGCCCGGCCGCGAGCGCGTTGTCGAGCTCGCGCAGCCGCGTGACCAACTCGGCGTTGGCGCCGGCGAAGAAGTTGTCGAATGTCGATGGCGGCGGGGTGCCGAGATCGAGCGTCAGTTGACGAAGCACAGTAGGTGAATGCCGAAAATGAGGCTTAGGCCGCGAATGGCCCTGATAGCGGGCCAAAAATAGTCAATGAGCCGTCAGTTGTTGTAAAGCGTGCTCGTCAGATAGCTTTGGCGCAACTCGCGCACCGCCACCGACAGAATCGCGCTGACGGGCAGCGCCAGCAACACGCCGAAAAAGCCGAACAACTGACCGAAAGCGAGCAACGCGAAGATGACCGCGAGCGGGTGCAGGCCGATCCGCTCGCCGACCAGCCGTGGCGTGAGATAAAAGCTCTCCACGATCTGGCCGATGCCGTAGATCAACGCGACCGCGCCAAAGCCGTACCAGTCGCCGAACTGTAGCAGGGCCGCGAGCAGTGCCAGCGCGAGACCGGTTGCAAAACCGATGTACGGGATGAACACCGCGAGGCCCGTAAAGATACCCACTGGCAATGCAATCTCGAAGCGGGCGATGCTCAGCGCAATCGCGTAATACGCCGCGAGCACCGCCATCACGAGCAACTGGCCGCGCAGGTATTGCGACAGCATCTGGTCCATGTCGCGCGCGAGTTGCAGCGTCTTGTCGAGCCAGCGGCGCGGCACCACGATCTGCAGGCGCGCGAGCATGCGGTTCCAGTCGTACAGCAGATAGAACAGCACGAGCGGCACCATCACCACATTGCCGACCACCGTGATCATCAGATTGCCGCTGGTACGGATGGAGGTCCACGCGTAGAGGGCGACGGTCTGCGCGCTGCCTTCCAGCTGGCCCATTACGAGATCGCGGATGCTGGCGAAATCGAGCGAGTCGGCGAGACCCAGCATGGCGAGTTTCGGTTGCAGCCAGGCGCTGACGTGAGTGAATAGCACGGGCACCTGCTGCTTGAGCTGCGGCCCTTCTTTCTGGATGACGGCGAGCACCAGCAGCACGAGCATTGTCATCAGAAGTGTGAAGAGCAGCATCATCAACAGCGCGGCGAGGCCGCGCGGCACATGCCGGCGCACCATCCACGCGACGCCCGGTTGCAGAATGTACGCGAGAATGGCGCCGAGCAGGAAGGGCGTGAGCACCGGGCTCAGCAGCCAGAGCAGAATCCCGACGCCCAGTGCGATGGCGATCCAGATGAAGGCGCGGCGTTGCACGGGCGTCAGAATTGAGGGGTTTTGCTGCAAAATGAGTGTCCCAGGTGGTTGGCGCGGGTGAAAGTCCAGCCAACCGGCCGGCATCGGGTAAAATCGCATTTTACCGACCTTCGAGCACTTCCCCATGAATCAACCGAAATCCGCCCCGAATTCAACTGATTCGGCCCAAGGTCTGTCGTATCGCGACGCCGGCGTGGACATCGACGCGGGCGACGCCCTTGTCGACGCGATCAAGCCCTTTGCCAAGAAGACGATGCGCGACGGCGTGCTAGGTGGCATCGGCGGGTTTGGCGCGCTGTTTGAAGTGCCGAAAAAATACAAGGAGCCGGTGCTCGTGTCGGGTACGGATGGCGTCGGCACCAAGCTGCGGCTGGCTTTCCAGCTGAACAAACATGACACCGTCGGCCAGGATCTGGTGGCGATGAGCGTGAACGACATCCTCGTGCAGGGTGCTGAACCGCTGTTTTTCCTTGATTATTTCGCTTGCGGCAAGCTGGATGTCGGTACTGCGGCAACGGTCGTGAAGGGTATCGCGCATGGTTGCGAACTGGCTGGCTGCGCGCTGATCGGCGGCGAGACGGCGGAAATGCCGGGCATGTATCCGGACGGCGAGTACGACCTGGCCGGTTTTGCGGTTGGCGCGGTCGAAAAGAGCAAGATTATCGACGGCAGCACGATTGCCCCGGGTGACGTGGTGCTGGGTCTTGCTTCCAGCGGGATTCATTCGAATGGTTTTTCGCTGGTACGGAAGATTATTGAGCGGGCGCAGCCTGATCTGAACGCGGATTTCGACGGCCGGTCGCTGGCCGATGCGTTGATGGCGCCTACGCATATTTATGTGAAGCCGCTATTGGCATTGATGCAGCAGATTGCCGTCAAGGGCATGGCGCATATCACCGGCGGCGGGTTGGTCGAGAATATCCCGCGGGTTTTGCGTGAAGGTTTGACGGCTGAGCTGGATCATCGTGGCTGGCCGCTGCCGCCGTTGTTCGCATGGCTGCAGAAGCATGGTGGGGTGGCCGATGCTGAAATGCATCGGGTGTTCAATTGCGGGATCGGGATGGCTGTGGTTGTTTCTTCCGCCGATGCGGATACGGCTATTGGGGTTTTGGCTGCCGCCGGGGAGCAGGTTTGGAAGATTGGTGTTGTGCGCGAGAGCGGGGCTGGTGAGGCTCAGACGGTAGTGGTGTAAGGTTTTTTGCCTTGGCGGCGGCATTTCCTGGTTCTGGCTTCCTGGGCCTTTCCTTGCTTTCTTATTGGTTTATTAGTGTTCCCCCTGTGCGGGGGGCACCTACTTTTCTTTGCCCACCAAGTGGACTTCCTTCGGGGCGCCGCCGCAAAGAAAAGTAGGCAAAAGAAAGCGGCTTCACACCGCTAATTTTTAAGCGGGTCCCCTGGCTTGGAGGGGATCGTGGCTCCGTAGAGATTGAGCCCCCGCACCTTCCCGCCTGAGTGACCAGGCCGTCATTCCTCCGGCGGCGCTGCGCGCGCCGATGCGGTACTTCATCAAACCACCCCCTCGGCTTTACGCATGCGATTTGCCCGACTCGGCGACTCGCAATGGCATACCCTTGCTGACTTGCTGACTTGCTGACTTGCTGACTTGCTGACTTGCTGACCTGCTGACCTGCTGGTGGCGCCGGCCTTTCAAAAACCATTGGTATTTTTCGGCGCCTCGCCGAGGCGAAGCCGACGGCCCCCGCCGAGCGCAAACGAAGCGTCTGGTTTCCGTAGTGGACCCGTCCGCGACGCACGTAGTGCGGAGTGGGAGCGGATGACGGCTGTGTCACGGGTGGTTACGGACCGAGGTGTGATCCGTTAATCGGACCACCAGCCCCTCCAAGCCAGGGGACCCACTTAAATGTTGGCGGTGTGAGCCGCTTTCTTTTGCCTACTTTTCTTTGCGGCGGCGCCCCGAAGGAAGTCCACTTGGTGGGCAAAGAAAAGTAGGTGCCCCCCGCACAGGGGGATCGCTAATAAACCAATAAGAATAGAAACACCAAACGCCGTAGGCACAACCACAAAATGCCGCCGCCAAAGGCAAAAAAATCACCCCGCTCACAAACCATCAACAATCTCAACAACCCGCGCGCCAGCGCCCAAACTACAGCAATCAACCACAACCCTCTCAGGCATACTCCGCAGCCAGGTGAGCTGCCTCTTACACAATTGCCGCGTGGCAAAAACGCCTTTATTTCTCATGGTCGAGTAATCGACCACCCCATCGAGATATTCCCAAACCTGCCGATATCCCACACATCGCATCGACGGCATCTCCGGCATCAAATCCCCGCGCTCACGCAACTTCACCACTTCGTCGACGAAGCCCTCTGCCAGCATTGCGTCAAACCGTTTCTCGATGCGGGCATGCAACACGCTCCGATCAGATGGCTCCAGTGCAATCGGCACGAATCGCCACGCCAACGCAGCATCGTCCACTCGGGCTGGCGCAGCCAGCAGCGCCGACATCGCCTGCCCGGTCAGCATGAAAACCTCGAGCGCGCGCTGGATTCGCTGCGAATCGTTCGGCGCCAACCGCGTGGCAGTCACAGGATCAACCGCCGCCAGCCGCATATGCATGGCCGGCCAGCCGTCACGGGCGGCATCGGCATCGAGCGTGGCACGCACGTCAGGATCGGCGGCTGGAAGGTCGTTCAGGCCCTGTGTGAGCGCCTTGTAGTACAGCATGGTGCCGCCCACCAGCAACGGCAGCCGCCCACGTGCGCTAATTTCGCCGATCAGTCGCAAGGCATCAGTGCGAAACTCCGCCGCCGAATACGCGTCGGCGGGATCGACGATATCGATCAGATGATGCGGCGCCAGCGCGCGTTCTTCAGCCGTTGGCTTGGCGGTGCCGATGTCCATCTCGCGATAAACCAGCGCCGAATCGACACTGATGATTTCCACCGGCCGTCGCGCCGCCAGCGCCAGCGCGGCAGCAGTCTTGCCTGATGCGGTCGGGCCAAGCAGGCAAGGAATGGGCATAGGAACGTTCGACGACATCAGCTGGACATTCCAGGCATAAAAAGCGGACTCAAACGCACCTCATTGCCCGCGCATGAACAGGCGGTCGAGATCTGCTAGCGTCAACTGATACCACGTCGGGCGTCCGTGATTGCACTGGTC
Source organism: Paraburkholderia fungorum (assembly GCF_046027215.1). Lineage (GTDB taxonomy): Bacteria > Pseudomonadota > Gammaproteobacteria > Burkholderiales > Burkholderiaceae > Paraburkholderia > Paraburkholderia fungorum_D. The sequence continues at coordinate 561,799 of NZ_JAQQEN010000001.1, forward strand.
GGCGCGCTCGGTCGCCTCCATCTGGCGCAGCAGCGCGTTCATCTCGTCGAGCGTCAGACGCCGGTTGGCCCGCACCGCGTGATGGCACGCGAGCGTGCCGAGCAATTCGTGCTGACGTTCGGTCAGAACACGCGAGCCGCCGAACGCATGCAGGTCGGAGAGGACCGCACGTGCCAATGCCTGCAGATCGGCATCTTTCAGTAGCGCCGGCACGGCGCGGATTGCAAGCGTGGTTGGCGAGAGCACTGCGAGGTCGAAACCGAGCGCGTCGAGCGTGTCGCGCTCTTCCTCCACCGTGCCGATTTCGATTGGATCGGCCTGCATCGATTGCGGAATCAACAGCGGCTGTACGGCAATCGTGCGATCGGCCAGCGCGTTCTTGAACTGCTCGTACAGAATGCGTTCGTGCGCGGCATGCATGTCGACGATCACCAGTCCGTGCGCATTCTGCGCAAGTACGTAGATGCCGTGAATCTGGCCGAGCGCGAAACCGAGCGGCTGCTCATCGGCAGCGTTGAAAGCGGGCGTTGTATACGGCGCGGACGTGTTGTACGGCGCAGGCGTTTCGGCGGCCGAGTCGCGTGCTTCGAAAAGAGTTGCGCCTTCGGCTGTACCCGCGCTGGTGTCGCGCCGGCCGAACAGGGCGTCGTAAAACGCGAGCGGCTGAGCCACCGGTAGCGTGCCTTGCGTCATGCGCGCCTGGCGCATCCACGTATTTCCAGCCGGTGATGAGCCGAAGCCGCCGCCAAGGCTGCTGCCTGCGCCCGCGCTGGAGCCGAAGCCGCCGGCAGCCGCGCCGCCTGGCAGCGTGGCACCAAACGAAGCCGGACCGCCCGGCGAAGCTTCCAGATGCGCCGCATGCCCACCGGCGGTCGTTTCCGGCGATGCGCCCGCATGCCGCGCCAGCGCGCGCTGTACGGCGTGAAAGACGAACTGGTGAATGGAGCGCGAATCGCGAAACCGCACCTCGATCTTCGAGGGGTGCACGTTCACGTCCACCGCTTCCGGCGGCAAATCGAGAAACAGCACGTAGGACGGGTAACGTTCGCCGTGCAGCACGTCTTCGTACGCGGCACGCACGGCGTGCGTGAGCAGCTTGTCGCGCACGAACCGGCCGTTGACGAAGAAATACTGCTGGTCAGCGCGCCCGCGGCTCGCGGTCGGCAGGCCGGCGCAGCCATAGACCGCCAACGGTCCGGCGGATTCGTCGAGCGGCAGGTGGGCCGTCGCAAAAGTTTCGCCGAGAATCTTCGCGACCCGCAGGGGCGGTTCGCTCGCGTTCCAGTGTTCGACGGCCTTACCGTTGTGCAGCACCGAAATCGCCACGTCGGGCCGCGCCAATGCGGCGCGGCGAATCTGTTCGAGGCAATGGCCGAGCTCGGTTTGTTCGCTTTTCAGAAACTTGCGGCGCGCGGGCGTGTTGAAGTACAGCTCGCGAACCTCGATCGTCGTGCCTTGGGTGCCCGCCGCAGGACTCAGCACGCCGGTTTGTGCGTCGACGCGTACGGCGTGCGGCGCACCGGCGATGCGGCTCGTGATGGTCATCTCGGCAACGGACGCAATCGACGCCAGCGCCTCGCCGCGGAACCCGAGCGTGGCTACGGCTTCCAGCTCGGCGAGCGAGCGGATCTTGCTGGTCGCATGGCGCATCAGCGCGAGCGCCAGTTCGTTTTCGGGGATGCCGCAGCCGTCGTCGGTAATCGAGATGCGTTTGACGCCGCCTTCATCGAGCAGGATGCGTAGCGTCTGCGCGCCCGCGTCGAGCGCGTTTTCCAGCAATTCCTTGACCACCGAGGCCGGCCGCTCGACCACTTCGCCGGCGGCGATCTGGCTGATCAACTGGTCGGGAAGGGGCTGGATCGCCCGCAACGGACGTGGGGCGGGCGCGGCGGCGGAAACTGCGCCAGCGGCGGCGGTGTCGGCAGGCGTTTCGGAGAATTCGGACATGGCGAAATTATAGCGATTTGGCGCACACGGGCCGCGCGACGGTCAAAACCTCATCCGCGCGAGCGCGCACCGCGCAGATTTTTTATCGCTTCCGGGCACTTTCGGTATCATGGCGCGGTCAATTTCCGGCGGCGAGCGTGCGCTCGCCGTTCATTCCTCGCAGGGCCGCCGACGCGGCCATTCCCGCTACGATCACATTCGCTCAAAAAAGGACGCTTTTTGGACACGCTGCTACAGTTCGCCAACCTTGTCTTGCACATCGACAAGTTTCTGGGAGTCTTTATCCACGAGTACGGCGCCTGGGTCTACGCGGTGCTGTTCCTGATCGTGTTCTGCGAAACCGGGTTGGTCATACTGCCGTTTCTGCCGGGCGATTCGCTGCTGTTCATCGGCGGCGCGTTTTGTGCGACCGGCGAAATGAATATTGGTTTGCTGATCGTGCTGCTGCTCGTCGCGGCGGTGGCGGGCAATACGGTCAACTACATGATCGGACGGGCCATTGGGCCGCGGGTGTTCAATTCGCACATACCGTTTCTTGAGCGTTTCCTCGACCGCGCCGCGCTGCAGAAGACTCATAACTTCTATGAGAAGCATGGCGGCAAGACCATCGTGCTGGCGCGCTTCATACCCGTGGTGCGGACCTTCGCGCCGTTCGTCGCTGGCGCTTCGGAGATGACGGTCAGCCGGTTCCAACTGTTCAACATCCTCGGCGCGCTGTTGTGGGTGCTGCTGCTGGTGTTGCTCGGCTACTTCTTCGGCAACATCCCGTTCATCCGTCAGTATCTGAATGTGATTGTGCTGATCGGTATCGGCGCGGCGGTAGTGCCGGTTCTGCTCGGCGCGTTGTGGAAGGTGACGCGCAAGAATGCATCCGGAGCGAGTGGCCGTTGACGTTTCACATGGCCTGTAGTCCGTAGCCGGTAGCCAAACGAAAAACGGCGTCGCGAATCTCGCGACGCCGTTTTTTTATTTCAAGCTTCGAATCTGACAGCTGGACCAGTGAGTTGGCGGAAGAACCTTTCCTTGAGTCGCGCCTAATTGATGATGCGCGGCGCGAGCGGCGTTTCCGGCGTTGGGTAGCCAGCGTCCTTGAAGGTCTGGATGATCGCGCGATTGGTGTCGAAATAGACCTGCCAGTAGTGGTCAGTGTGCGTATAGGGCCGCACGCACAACAACGGTCCTTCAGGCGTGAAACTTAGCACTTCGATATCCGGCGCCGGACTCTCGGCCACGTTCGGAATCTGGGTGACTGCGGCCTTCAGGCGATTCATTGCATCCGTTGGATCGACGCCGTTAGCGATCTTCGCAGTCAATTCGACGCGCCGCACCGGCAACACGCTGTAGTTCGAGATCGTGTCGGAAAAGATCTTGTTGTTGCCGATGATGGTCGTCACGTTGTCCGGCGTCACGACGGTCGTGCCGAACAGACCCAGTTCTGAGACCGTGCCGGTTACACCGCCCACGGTGACAAAATCGCCCACCTTGAATGGACGCAGCACCTGCATGAAGATGCCGGCCGCAAAGTGGGCGAGCAAGCCGCCCCATGCGGTGCCGATTGCAAGGCCGAGGCCGGCGAGCAACGCGGCGAACGAAGTCGTCTGCACACCGAATACCTGCAGGATCGCAAGGATCAGCAGCAGGTTCAGCAGAGCGCCGAGAATCGAGCCGAGATAATGAGCAAGGGTTGGATCGACGCGGCCATTTTTCGCCAGCAGTTTGCGAAGCAAGCCGGTAATCAGGCCAATGACCCAGCGACCGACGATCCACAATACGATCGCGCCGAGTACCTTGGTGCCGAGGTCGATGCCTCGGGTCATGATGAAGACGCGTACGGTTTCGAGATCCAAGATGTTCCTCGTTGGTTAAGTTGCCTTCGACTGATTGAACAGCAGTGGTGCAATACAGCGGCAAATGCCCGGCGACGGGCGCAAACGGTAACACTCGGTGTTCGGAAGTTATAGCCGACGTCGCGCGCATACGCAAGGTCCGTTCCCGTTCCTATGCGGATTGCGTGCGGGGGAAACGCGGTTGGTGTGAAGCGTGTGCGATGACGGGATTGCGCTCGCCGTTGCCGGAGGCCAGGTCTGTGCCTGGCTGACCCTTAGCACGTTCGCATATCGCAGATTTGTTGCTGGTGAACTCTCGTGATGGGGTTGCGGCTTACATGGGCAGATGCGATTCGGAATACGCAGAGGTGTGAATGACCACTGCGTTAGTGGTCTTGACCGTGGCGGGACGCGCGCGGCGGGCTACGTAACGCCACGCCAGGGTGGCAATGGCCGCAAGCACATACGCACCAGCGCGTTCGAAGAACAGGGCGGGCGTGCTGAATTGACCGTAGCGACTCCGCGCATCGGCGAATACCAGGAAGGTCAATGCAGCATCGAGCAGCAAGGCAGCCAGTGCCAGCGCGACGAAAACATGCGCGCCGTTGATCGAGGCGCCGGGTATAAGCCGGTTGCACAGATGGCACACGAACAGCACGACAGCCAGCAAAACAAGGTTCGAGACGAGATCGAACAGAAAATTGGTCATGTTGACGGAATGAAAGTGCAGGGAACTGAGGCGTTGCCAAAGCATCTGCTCACGCTGCGTTGCGGCGTGTTGCGCAGAACCGGCGGCGATCATTGCACGTCTTTACATCTCAATAAATGGCAACGTTCGGAGTCCGTTGTATTGTGTTTTGTGGCGCTGACACACTGTCGGACGATGTTCCTGTCGGACTGCGTGCTTTGAGGTGACGCTTGTAGGAGTGTGTCGGATGAGATCGAAACAACGACGGCGTCGTACTCGGAATTCGGGCTACGTTGCCGTCGTTGTTCTTGATGCCACTTATGCGCCGCGACGAGACGGCAAGTTTCGTCCGACACGTGTCGTTGGCGTCAGCGCGCGATCAGAAGTGGTACGAAACACCAATTTGCAGCGTCGGATACCAGCGATAGGGCGATGCTTTGCTTCTCACTTGCTGCAATCCCGTTGCGATGATTTCCTGGCTCATTGCCGGGCCGGCTGCCTGAGCGAGGGCGGGCGATAACGTGTAGGACGAGTGCGGTATGCCGTAAGCGACGCCGAGGTCTGCAACCAGCCCAAATCCTTTCGCTGCGGGCCGGAAGCCGTAACCCACGCCAAGGTACGGCATGACGGTCGGGTATTTGGCGGTGGCCGTCGCATACTCGCCGGGAAACGCTGGCGTTGTCTGGCCTTTGAACGTATAGGTGCCGTTTGTCGGGACGGAATTGCCGCTGACCTCGTCGTCGGTAAAGCGTAGGCCGGCGGTAACACGGAAGCCGCTGTTCGACCACGGGAATAGATCTCCGTAGACACCCCCCTGGCGAAGGCGTACGCCATCCTCGTAGCGATTTCCGCCCACGGTAAAGTTGTGTGAGAAATTGATCGCGTTGAAGTCGGCGTGCAGTCCGAACCATGACGTGACGTTCAGCGCCGCGCCGATTCCGGCCCCTAGCGTGCCGCCCTGAAGGAATATCTCCTGAGCGTACGAAGTGTCGATCGATATGGCTAACCCTACTACCCAGATTACCTTTGCAGCTTTCATGGGCGCCCCCCTGGGCAAGTGGGCGGGGCGCGGTCATACGGCTTTGGCTGCCCCGTCTCATGGTCTTTTTTTGGCGCTCTATCGGCGTCGTGAAAAGATCATGCGTGCGGGCGACGCGGGCAGTCTGTGGGGTTGCGAACTATTGCGAGGAATGCGCGGGGAAACGGCAAGTGGGTTCCAAAAAGAAAAAGGGCTTGCGACGCAAACGCGTGCAAGCCCTTGAATCTTTTGGTAGGCCGTACGGGATTCGAACCTGTGACCAACGGATTAAAAGTGCGAGTCAGGGGATAACGCTGAATACTTTTTCTACTAAAAATCAATGACTTGGCGCAACCGGGCCGCAGTCTTCCGCAGTCAGAAGCAGTTGTTCGCGGCTCTGTCTGCCTCCCGGTCTGCTTCCCGATTCCGCCGGCTCAGGCCCGTCACGCGGGCAGTCGGCGGGGTGTGCGGGCGATTCGTGTTGGATCGGGATGAGCATGCGTCGACGCTGTACCGAGTGAGATAGCGGAGTAGTCGAAACTGGCACACGCCGATTGGCAGTTCGACCTTTTTCGTAACAGTCGACCGAACCCAGCGGCTGACTTCGGTTTGGCCATTGCGGTGGTCCGCAACCCGTCGTGCCCCGCGCTCAGCGAACGGCCGCTTACGAGCGAGGCGTAGGACCGGACCGACCCGTTTGAGCCATTCGCTCCGAGTCAAATAAGTGGCCGCCTTCGGACCTAACGCAGACTTCCACCGTGCGACCGAACGTCGCGCCTTGACCGACTGAAACCACGTCCCGGATACCGACAGCCATTAGGCGTCAGACAATTGATCTCGAACGACAGCATCGCATGGCAGAAGCCTATCGACCTCGCCGAGTTCGTTGGCGTGATGGACTCCCCATTCGTGGAGTGAATCCAGAATGGGCCGCAGGCTTTCGCCGAGCGGGGTGAGCAGGTATTCGATTCCTTGACTATCCGCGGCGCTCGACTGCCGGCTCACCAATCCATGTTCCTCCAGCGCTCGCAGCTGCTCAATCAACACCTTCTGCGAGATGCCGGCAATGCGCTTCTCCAGCTCGCACGTGCGTTGCGGGCCATCCAGCAGCACATACAGGATGACCGTCTTCCAGCGTCCTGAAAGGACAGCTAGCGCTCGCTCGACCGGCAAGCCCGGTAATTTGTTGATGATCTTCATTTGACACGACTAACCAAACGGTGTGTAGAGAGGGATGGCTACCGAAAGTAAGCTTTCAGTCATACCCGACTGAAGGTGGATATATGGTAAATCTGTTCGAATCTCAAGTCCTTGGCGGCATCGTTCCGCTGAAAAACCGCATTGTCATGGCGCCCATGACCCGCACGCGGACGTCCGATCGCGATGTCCCCAACGAGCTGATGGGTATCTATTATGGGCAGAGGGCCAGTGCCGGCCTGATCGTGACCGAGGCAACCGACGTCGCGCCATCCAGCAAAGGCTACGCGTTGACGCCCGGCATCTACACAGAAGCACAGCGACAGGGCTGGCGTTTGGTGACCGATACAGTTCACCGCAATGGCGGCACGATATTTTTGCAGATATGGCATGTCGGCAGGATGGCTCATCCGTCGCTCATGCCAAATGGCGAGGCCCCTTGGGGCGTAAGCGGTGAAAGGGCTGAGCATTCCGATGTGTTTGCCCACGATGCCGACGGCAAATTGGGCTTTATTCGTGCAGGCACGCCAAGACGCCTCCGCACCGATGAAGTATCGGCTTTGGTCGACACCTTTTCCCACGCCTTCGCCAATGCCCGGGAGGCCGGCTTCGATGGTGTCGAAATCCACGGAGCCAACGGCTATCTGTTCGACCAGTTTATGAACTCGGTGCTCAATACCCGCACTGATCGCTACGGCGGACTTAGCGTAGAAGATCGTACGCGTTTCCTGGTGGAAGTCGTTGAAGCGGCGGTGCGTGAATGGGGTCCGGGGCGCGTTGGCGTTCGCCTGTCGCCGTTCGGCAAGTACAACTCCATGCCGGCGGACCCTCTTGCCGAGGAAACGTTGCTGTACGTTTGCGAGCAATTGGGTCGTCGCGGCGTCGCCTACATGCATCTGGTCTACCAGCTAATGCCTGCGGGAAACATGGAGAGCAGCGAGTTCAAAGAACGACACATCGACCACGCTTTGCTCGCCAGGGTTCGCGACGCTTTTCCTGGCGCAATCATCTGGTGCGGCGGCTTCACGAACCGCGAGAGCGCTCAGGCTGCGCTCGACACCGGGCTAGTGGACCTGATCGCCTTGGGCAGACCATACATCGCAAACCCTGATCTTGCTGAGCGTCTTAAGCACGGCTGGCCCCTGGACGAAGCCGACCCATCGACCTTCTACACCCGGCGCGGTGAAGTGGGCTACACGGACTTCCCCGCCTATTCGGTCGAGCGCGCGGAAGTATCGGCTTCTTAACCTACGCACGTAAGAGAACAGAATGGCGACGCCTGCCGCTTTAGCTGAAATAGACGTATCAACAAAACTCCCAATATTGGGATTGCTTGCATTGGCCACAGCCTGCTTCATTGGAATGATGACTGAGGCAATGCCGGCTGGATTGTTGCCACAGATCGGTGCAGATTTAAATGTTTCGGAAGCGCTGACTGGGCAGCTCGTCACTGCATATGCGATTGGCTCGATAATCGCAGCGATCCCCTTGACGGCCATGACGCGCGGATGGCGTAGAAGGTCCGTGCTGCTGCTGGCCATCGGTGGCTTCTTTGTGCTGAATACTGTGACGGCCCTGTCGACGAACTACGCGATTACACTCACAGCGCGATTCTTCGCCGGAGTCTTCGCGGGCCTGCTTTGGGCTCTTGTTGCGGGTCACGCCAGCCGCATGGCCCCCGAACATCTGCGCGGCCGCGCCATCGCCATCGCGATGGTAGGCGCACCAATCGCACTGTCGCTTGGTATCCCGCTCGGCACCGTCCTCGGACAGGCTCTTGGCTGGCGCTCCGCCTTCGGTGTCATGAGCGCCCTGACCGTTCTGTTGCTGGCGTGGGTTCGCTTTGGTGTACCCGACTTTCCGGGCCTCGCCGCAAGTCGCCACCTGTCCGTCGGCCAAGTGTTTAGCATTCCGGGGGTGAAATCCGTGCTGATCGTCACGCTCGCGTATGCGATGTCCCACAACGTCATCTATACCTACATCTCGCCGTTCCTGGTCTCGTCAGGCATGTCGGGCGGCGTGCATACAGCATTGTTCGTCTTCGGCGTGAGCGCTCTTGTCGGCATCTGGATTATCGGAGTCCTCGTTGACCAATGGCTGCGAGAACTCGTCCTTGCGAGCGTCGCTATGTTCTGCCTCGCCTCCGCAGCAATGTTCTTCTGGCAAGCGTCTCCTTTCGTAGTTTATGCGAGCATCGCAGCGTGGGGGCTTAGCTTCGGGGGTGCCGGAACGCTGTATCAGAATGCATCCGCAAACGCTGCTGGCGAGGCCGCCGATGTCGCACAGTCGATATTCGTCACTTCCTGGAATATAGCGATTGCAGGCGGCGGCCTGGTCGGTGGCGCGATGCTTACGACGCTTGGCGCTCGTTACCTGCCAGGCGTAATTGCTCTTCTGCTCGTGCCCACATTCCTGGTGGTCTGGTTCGGTCGCCGCCACGCCTTCCCGGCAAAGAGATGAACCTGGAAATGTTGGATCGCATCTGCGCGCCGCCAAAAGGCTCCAGACGCGAGATGCAGATCGCTTCCCTGAAACTACGCCATATAGTTCGTCCGCTATCTGGGTCGGTGCTGACGGTCGAACGTCAGCATGAAAGCGTGGACCAACGTCTGTAGGTGTCCTGAGCCCGACGACGAAAGACTCAGGTCCTTCGACCCCGAGCAGACATTGGCCGACTCCGCGTGAACGTCCGTTGTGAATGAAGCAACCGCACATCAGGCAACCGCCCGAACCATGTCGATGAACGCTCGCAAACTCGTCGGCATATGACGGGTGCCATTGAAGTAAAGGAACAGGCCAGGGATCAGCGGACACCAATCCTCCAACACCGCAATCAGGTGCCCGTCGCTTAACGCCACACGGGCATAGGGTTCCGGGACATAGGCGATGCCCAAGCCGTCTATCGCTGCCTCTACCATCAACTGATTGTTGTCCAGTGTCAGGGCTCCAGGTACGTCGATCGCCACCTCCTGCCTTCGCTTGAGAAACTCCCAGCGATAGCGTTTGCCACTGGGGAGACGTTGCCGGATGCATTGATGCTGGAGCAGCGCATCAGGGACTTTCGGCGCTGGATGAATCGCCAGATATTCCGGAGAAGCGACCGCCAGAAAGCGCATCTCAGGTCCAAGACGAACCGCGACCATGTCCTTGGGCACGGCTTCGCCTAGCCTCACGCCCGCGTCGAAGCCCTGTTCAACAATGTCCACGAGTCTTCCCTCAGCTACAAGGTCAAGCTCTACACCGGGATAGCGCGCGAGGAATTCCGGCACAACGGTCTGAAGCAGCAAGCGAATGGCATTTTCGCTGCCATTGATCCGCAGCGTACCCAAAGGATGTCCTTGCGCGCTAGCGACTTCCTCCAATGTCGCATCGAGATCGTCGACTAGCGGACCAAGACGCCCTAACAGGCGCTCGCCCGCCTCGGTCAGCGACACGCTGCGTGTCGTCCGGTGCAGCAGACGGGTGCCTAAACTGTCTTCCAACCCCCGCATTGCGTGGCTAAGCGTGGAGCGGGTGATCCCGAGCAGATCGGCAGCACGCCGGAAGCTACGGTGCTCGGCAACGGCCATAAACGCTCTTAGATCATTCAGAGTCGGCTTGCTCATTGGTGGCTATTTTTCACCTTATCGTGCAATTAGTTGGTAATTGTCGCAACAATGATAATGCCATAGCATCCGTCGCATACCCCGCGCTTTTTTTGCTCTTCACAGGATGCACACCATGCCCAAGAGCTGGTTCATTACGGGAACATCTACCGGCCTCGGCCGGGTTCTCACCGAACGTTTGCTGGCACGCGGCGACCGGGTGGCGGCTACCTTGGGCGACCCGGAGCACTCGACGAATTGCTCGCACAATACGGTGATCGCCTGTGCGTCCTCACCCTCGACGTAACGGACGTCCAGTCAATCAGAACTGCCGTGGCGAATGCCTTCGAATACATGAAGCGCATCGACGTGGTGGTCAGCAATGCCGCCTATGGCCTCTTCGGCGCCGCAGAGGAGGTGAGCGACACGCAGATCGAACGGCAGATCGCCACCAACCTGACGGGCTCGATCCAGCTCATCCGTACAGTCCTGCCATACCTTCGCAAGCAAGGTGGCGGGCGGATCGTCCAGGTCTCATCGGAGGGCGGACAAATCGCCTATCCAAACTTCAGCCTCTACCACGCCACCAAGTGGGGGATCGAAGGTTTTGTCGAATCTGTCGCGAAGGAGGTCGCTCCGTTCGGCATTGATTGCCTGATTGTTGAACCGGGCCCAACCGCAACCAACTTCGGCCAGGGACTGGATCACGCGCAACCTATGGTTTGCTATGACGACACACCAGCCGGTGAAGTACGCAGGGCGGTATCTTCTGGCGCCTTCGCAATCAAGGGCGATGCCGTCAAAACGGTCAAAGCAATGATTGACGCGGTAGATGCTGACGGCCCGCCTTTGCGGCTTACTCTGGGCAGCACCGCGTACGCTTCGATCAGCCAGGCGCTGGCCGAGCGGCTACGCTTCCTGGAGGCCCAGAAAGACGTAGCGTTTTCCGCTGATCGGGATAACTGAATTTGGTTGGCTAGCGCGGCCTCGCCCGTGTCATTGCCGCCACGACTTGTGCACGTTTGCGGCGAGCCGAGGCTTGCCATCCCGGTGCAGTTGTCCCAGGAAGGTCAAGGAGGGATGCGGCAACGAAGGTCGGATCGCGATCGGTCGCTCACGACCACCGGCCGTAGCAGCCTTGTAAGCGGCTGTTCAGACAAACAGGGTGAATGTCGCAAACTGGCTTGGAGCCGACATGTCGAAGCTGAGACACGAACTCAGTGTGATTAACGTAACTGCTCCTCGACCGTCCTCGTTAGCGGCGACTCGACGTCGCCAGTGTGCTTCGTCTGTACGGGCTCAATCAGCACGATCCAGCATTCGTGGTCGGCGACCGGATTGTGCAGCGTGCCGGCCGGCACCACATGCATCGAACCGGCGGGCAGATCGACGACGCGCCCGCCTTCGTATTCGATCTTGAGGTGCCCGCGTACGACGAAGAACAGTTCATCCTCGTGCGCATGGTCATGCCACACGAGCTGGCCGCGTACTTTCGCGACCTTCACGTATTGATCGTTGACCTGCGCGACGATTTTTGGCGACCAATATTCCGACACGTCACCGAACGCGGCTTCGAGGTCGAACGATTCGGCAAACGGATAGACAGGCATGGTTATCTCCAGGTGGGGATGACGGATACGGCAAGCAGTACGCCCATCGCAAGATTCAGGATGCGCCAGTGGCGAGGCGTTCGAAACAGCCGCGCAAGCAGCATACCGAGCGCGCACCACAGCGCTAGCGACCCACACGCGGCCAGGCCGAATGCCGCGCCGAGCAGCATCGCGAGTCGGTTCGGATGGTTCGCGAGCAACGCGAAGGACGCCGCCGCGCCGACCGTCATCGCCCAGCTTTTTGGATTGAGCCAGAGCAGCAAGATACCGTTGACGAGCGTGACCGGCCGGGCGGGGCCGTTACCCGCGTTCGGCGGCCCGTTTCGAGCGATGCGCCACGCGAGCCACAGCAGATACGCGGACCCGAGCGCCTTTACGGCCGTTTGCAGCGCAGGCATCGCGAGCAACAGACTGCCAAGCCCGAGCGCGGCCACGGCGGCGAGCAACGCGAGACCCATCGCGATACCGAGCATGAGCGGAATCGAGCGCATAAAGCCGAAGCGGGCTCCTGACGCGGTGGCGAGCGTGGTGGCGCCGCCGGGCGTCACAGTCGCAACGGCGACGAACAAGAGAAGCGGCAGGATGGAGGAAGTCATTCGTACGCATGCGGGAGATCGAGACCTGCACTCTACGGATCATGGATACATCAGAAAAGCCAATAATGTTGATCCGATGCATTACGCGGCATAATGCGTTGATGGTCCGAAACCTTGATCTCGATCTGATCCGTACCTTCGTCAGCGTCGCCGATAGCGGAAGTATGACGGTCGCCGCGAATCTGCTGCACATGACGCAAGGTGCCGTCAGCCAACAGGTGAAACGCCTCGAAGACTTGTTGGGCTGCGTCCTGTTCGTGCGTAAAACACGCAAGCTGGAACTGTCACGCCAGGGCGAGCAGTTTCTCGTCAAGGCGCGCCAGCTGCTACAGCTGAACGACGAAATCTGGGCCGACATGACCGGCGAGTCACTGCGCGGCAGCCTGCGCGTCGGCGTGCCCTACGATCTCGTGTCACCGCTCGCCCCTGCAATGAAAACGTTCGCCGAAATGCATCCACAGGTGGAAATTTCACTTGTGTGCGCGGCATCGCCTGAACTGGGCGAAGCGGTGGATGCTGGCCGCGTGGACGTGTCACTGGTCGAATATGTCGCGAGCGAAGCCGAGGGCGAAGTGGTCCGCATCGAACCGTTGGTATGGGTGAAAGGTCGAGGCAGCGATGCCTGGCAGAAGCGACCCTTGCCGCTGTCGATGGTGGACGAACGCTGCGCATTCCGTCCAGTGGTGCTCGGCGCGCTCGCGGACAAGGACATTCCGTGGCGCACGGTGTTTGAGAGCGGCAACATCGAAGCGACTGCCGCAACAGTGCGCGCGGGCCTCGCGATCACGACCTGGCTAGCCTCGACGGTACCGGCCGACCTGGAAACGCTTGCGCCGCACGCAGCGGGCTTGCCCGCTCTACCGCCGTTCGCGATCTGCCTGCGATTGCCCGCGACGGTGGCGCCGACGGCACTGGAGTTCGCGCGCTGCGTGCGCGAATCGATGTCGAACAACGCCGCTGCCCCCGCGCAGCTCGCGAAAATCGCGTGATGGTGAGTGCTGAAGCGCACCAACGTCTCTTCGGGACGTGTGCGATCGAGCACGGCACACAAACCGTCGCCGAGCATATTGAACGTCGGTGCCCGACCCGTTCAGCGGAGACGGCCTATGTACGGTGAGAATCGACTTTGATACGTCGCAGGTGGTATCACGTCTGTCCGCTGCGGAGCGAGCAGCGGCCGTTCAAACTGCAGTTACGAACGGCACTTGGCCGAACCGGGAAGTACGAGGTCGGCCCAGCAGCGAGGGATTCGCGCGATAGCGGAACTTCTGTAGTCGACACGTTGCCGCCGCTCGAACCGTCAACGATGAAGCGGCAGGTATCAGACTTGAGCCGTCGGTCTCGTAATGCGTCGGCGCGTCTACATAGGACACGAACAATGATTGAGAAGCCGACAAGATGTGGTGATGCGCTGTTGACACCCGCGCGCGTGATGCGGCCGGAGGACGTTACGGAAGCTATGGCTGGGCGCAGCGGAAGGATGCGGGGCCGGAAGGATGGTTTTTGTCTGTAAAAGTCCCAGACAGGACGACGGACGGGATACGCGTGGTAACGGCTCATGAGCTGCTCCGTTAGTGAGTGGAGCAACGTGTAGCCTGGATTTTATTCGCGGCTTCGCGACCGGTCACCACACCGAACAGCACGCACCTCGTGACGTCGTGGCGGCAATTGACCGGGTGTCGGTGGGCCGGATACTCAACGGACCGGAGCGCGGATCACCGGAAACAGTGTCCGCATCCGGCAGCAGTGAGGCGCAGTCAACGGGAGCGTGCTGCGGGTCGACCGAAGTGGACCGCAGCCAGTGCTGCCTCCCGATCTGCCTCCCACGGGCACCTGAAGTACAAAATCAAAAGGCCTGCTTGCGCAGGCCCTTTGATTTACTACAGGAATCTTTGGTAGGCCGTACGGGATTCGAACCTGTGACCAACGGATTAAAAGTCCGCTGCTCTACCAGCTGAGCTAACGACCCAAAAGAGAAGCGAGATTATAGCGATAGCCCATAACCGCTGTCAAGGCATGGCGACATCCGGGGTCTTTACGCTTCGGGTAGTGAAAAGCCCGGCGTACCGCTACCCGGGATTTCCAGCGAGAGGCGCGCGTGACTTTTGAAATCGGACACTACGCGTTACCGCTAACCGCTAGACCCCAACCAACTATTTGATCTGCGACAGCTTGCTCTGAGCCGATTGCGCGACATCCGAGCCGCCGTACTGCGCGACGATCTGCTCGAGCGTCTTCTTGGCCGCAGCCTTCTGACCTTGCTCGAGCTGATTGTTCGCGATTGCCAGCAGCGCTTCCGGCGCACGCGGATGCTGCGGGTAATTCTTCACCACACCTTGCCAGGTCGCCGTCGAGCCTTTGTAGTCGCGCAGTGCATAGAGCGCGTTGCCGAGCCAGTACTGCGCGGTCGGCTGATAGGGGCTGTTCGGGAACCTGGAGATGAAGGTGCGGAACGACGCCGCCGCATTCTTGAAGTCGCCGTTGCGGAACTGCTGCGAAGCCGCGTTGAACGAATCGGTCTCACCCGGCTGTACCTCGCCCTGAACGCCGTCCACGGTCTGCTGCTGCGGCTCGAACTTCTTGAGACGCGTGTCCAGATCCGTGTAGTAGTCCTTCTGCTGCTTTTGCAGCGTGGCGAGCTGGTTGGCCATATCTTCGTTCTGCCCACGCAACGTTGCGACCTGCTGATTCATCTGGTCGAGACGGTTGGACTGGTCGAGGATCGTGCGCTGCGCTGCCGACAACTGACTCGACAGGCTATCGGTCTTCGAACGCAGATCGAGAATGGCCTGACGGGCCTGATCGTCGTCGAAGATACCCGCGTGCGCGGGCACAGCCGCGAAGGCCGTACCTGCGACACAGGCCGCTGCGGCAAACCGCAGCCAGGAGAAACGATGCGTCATTCGGCTCATCACCCGTTACTTACTGTTGGTACACGAGGTCGGCGCGGCGGTTTTGTGCCCACGACGCTTCGTCATGACCGGTAGCTTGCGGCTTTTCCTTGCCGAGGCTCACGGCTTCCATTTGCGAGTCCGTCACGCCCATCAGCGATAGCGAACGGCGCACAGCTTCAGCACGCTTCTGGCCGAGTGCCAGGTTGTACTCGCTGGTGCCGCGTTCGTCGGTGTTGCCCTGGATCAGGACGTGGCGTTGCGGATGGCTCTTCAGGTATTGCGCGTGTTGTTGCAGCAGCGATTGATAGTCGTCCTTGACCGAGTAGCTGTCGAAGTCGAAATAGATGCTGCGCTTGGCGAGCGGGCTGTTCGGATCGTTCAGCGGATCGACATTGACCTGCGCGACATCGGTCGGGTTCGGTTGCGTCGACACTGCACCACCCTTGTTGGCGTTTTCGTCGAGCTTGACGCCCGAGTGACATGCGGCCAGCGCGCCCAGCATCAATACAGCAAAAGCGAAACGAAGTTTGGACATCATTTTGTTACTCTCCTTGTGTTATTGCATCAACGTTATTGCATAAACGGGCCCCAGGACGGCTCGCGTACGCTGCCGCCCTGAACGGACAGGACCTGCCGAGTGCGACCATCGGTCGATACTGCGGCCAACACGCCACGGCCGTTCACCTCTGTGGCGTAAAGAATGTACTGACCGTTCGCCGCGAAGCTCGGCGATTCGTCATGTGTGGTGTCCGTCAGGCCCGTGGCTGTATTGCCCTGCAGGTCCTGGATATAGAGCTTGAAGCCGCCGCCGACGCGCGAGATATAGGCGAGCTGCTTGCCGTCCGGACTCACGCGCGGGCTGGTGTTGTAGCTGCCCGTGAAGGTCACGCGCTGCGCTGCGCCGGCGTTTTCGCCCTGGGCCGACATCTTGTAGATCTGCGGTTGACCGCCGCGGTCGCTGGTGAAATAGATCGACTGGCCGTCAGGAGAGAAGCACGGCTCAGTATCGATCGAGCTGCCCTGCGTCAGTCGTCGCAGGCCGCTGCCGTCCGCGTTGACGGCGAAAATCTGCGTGTTGCCCGTGCGCGAGAGCGCGACGGCCAGCGTGCGGCCATCCGGCGACCACGCCGGCGCGCTGTTGTTGCCCTTCTGGTCCGACACGACCACACGGCGCCCCGTAGGCAGATCGTGGATGTAGACGATCGGCTTCTTCTTTTCGAATGAAACGTAGGCGACCTTGGTGCCGTCAGGCGACCATGCCGGCGAGATGATCGGTTCGGGGCTCGACAACGCAATGTGAGCGTCCTGGCCATCCGAATCGGAAATCTGCAACTGATAACGGCCGCCCGTCTTGATGACGTACGACAGGCGCGTGGCGAACACGCCGCGCCCACCCATCAGCTTCGCGTAAATGTAGTCCGCAACCTTGTGCGCGCTCATGCGCAAGCCGCTTTCCGGGCTCACCAGCACGAGGCCGCCGAGGCTTTCGCCCTTGACGGTGTCGTACAGCTTGAAGCGCACTTCGTACTGGCCGTTCGGCAGGCGGTTCACGCTACCCGACACGAATGCGTTGGCGCCCTTGGCCTTCCAGCTGCCGAGGTCGACGGAATCTGTTTCGGAAATCGGCGTGGAACCCGCGTCGATGTTCGTGAACTTGCCGCTGCGCTGCAGATCCTGACGCACGATCGTGCTGACCTGCTGGGGGGAATTCGCCTCGTTGGCAAAATTCGCCGTTGCGATCGGAAACTGGGTGGACCCGACGCCTGTCACGAGGACGTTGAGTTGTGCGTGGGCGGCACCGCCAACGGCGATCAGGCACGACGCTACAAGTGTCCGCAGGCCTAGCTTGGTCATCAAACTCATGCTGTATGGATTCCCCAAAAACGGTTTACTAACACTTCACGACAGCAGACAGACCGGCAAACTTCTGATTCGTTCCCGGGCACGCCACGCTGGGCGGGGCGCCGCGTCTGCTGTCAACTGACTGTCAAACTACTGGCATCAACCTGCCGGGCGTAACGTAATCTTGAAGCTTGCAGGCGTCTTGCCGTCGACGTCCTGAGGCATCGGGTCGGAACGCTGAACAGCGCGCAGCGCTGCGTCATCCCATGCCGGATTGCCGCTGCTGTGCGAGATCGTTGCGCTCAGCAGTGTGCCCGTCGGCGAGCAGCGCACTGAGACCACAGTCTCGAGACCTTCAGTTTCGCCGCCCCACGAGATGTTCGGCCGCACGGCGCGTCGCACCTTGTCCGCGTAACCCGCTGATGCCGCCGTGCCACCCGAACCACTGCCCGTGCCGCTCTTCGCAAGGCCATTGCCAGTCGAGCCTTCGCCGCCGGCCATGCCTTGCATCTGCGCGAGCCGCGCGCGGCGTTCCGTGTCCAGCTTTTTCGCCTGCGCGGCAGCATCGGCTTGCGCCTTGGCCTTCGCGGCTTTCTGCGCATCGGCCTTCTTCTGCGCGTCAGCCTGCGCCTGCTTCTGTTGCTCTTCCTGCTGCTGTTCCTTCAACTGTTGCTGCTTCTGCTGCTCGGCCAGTTGCTGCTGTTTCAGCTTGTCGGCCTGCTGCTGTTGTTGCTGCTTCTGCTTGGCGGCCGCGGCTTTCTGCGCGGCGAGCTGCGCTGCCTGATCGGCCGCCAGTTGTTGCTGACGTTTCGCCTCGGCTTCCTGCTGGGCCTGCAGCTTCTGTTGACGCTGCTGCTCAGCCAGTTGCGCCTGACGAGCGGCTTCCTGTTGCTGGCGTTTCTTTTCCTGCAACGCGATGTCGGCCTGCTCGTCGGGCAGCGGCGGGGCAGGGGCCACCGGGACGGGCGGCGGCGGTGGCGGACGCGGTATGGCCGTGTCCGGCACTTCGGTCCACAGTTCGGCTTCCGCGCCTTCGGGGGTGCTGTTTTGCCACTGAATGCCGTGGTACAGGAAGAACCCGAGCAGCGCGTGCATCACCAGAGCGAACAAAAAAGCTCGCCAGGTGCCGCGTTCACGCGGAGGCTGAAGCGGGTATTCGGAATTCTTGCGGATCATTGTGATTTGACGAGCAATCCAACGCGCTTGACGCCCCGGGCTTTCAGCTCGGACATCACGTTCATCACGACTTCATACTTCACGGTCTTGTCGGCAGCGATCACGACCGGCTGGTCAGGGTGTGACTGCGCGCGGTCGGCGATGAAGCCATTCAGGTCGGCCTTCGTCATGTTTTCCTGCTGCTGCGCACCGGCGTCGTCCTTGTATTTGACGCTCATGTTGCCGTCAGCGCGAATGTTCACGATCACGGGCGGCGTTTGCTGCTGCGGCGCGGCGCCGCCGACGGTCGGCAGATTGACGATCGACGGGGCAACCAGCGGCGCGGTCACCATGAAGATCACGAGCAGCACGAGCATCACATCGATGTACGGCACGACGTTGATGTCGGCCATCGCGCGGCGCGAACGGCCGCCGCGCATGCTGGAGGAACGAGAGCCTGCCATCGTGGACTCCTTACTGTGCCTGACGCTGCAGAATGTTCGAGAACTCTTCGATGAAAGTCTCGAAGCGGATCGCCAGACGGTCGATGTCGTGCGCGTAGCGGTTATAGGCAACCACGGCCGGAATCGCGGCGAACAGGCCGATGGCGGTGGCGGTCAGCGCTTCGGCGATGCCCGGCGCGACGTTCGCAAGCGTGGCCTGCTGCACGTTGGCGAGGCCGCGGAACGCATTCATGATCCCCCACACCGTACCGAACAGACCGATATACGGACTGACCGAGCCGACCGAAGCGAGAAACGCGAGATTCGCTTCAAGCACGTCCATTTCCCGTTGGAACGCGGCGCGCATGGCGCGGCGTGCGCCGTCGAGAATGGCGCCCGAATCGTTCAGGCGCTTTTCCTTGCCCTTCAAAAATTCGCGCATGCCGGACTCGAAAATCCGTTCGAGCGCGCCGATTGTATGGCGGTTGTTCGCGGCGCTTTGATAGAGCGCCTGCAGGTCGCCACCCGACCAGAAATCGCGTTCGAAGCGTTCAGTTTGCGCGCGTGCCCGGCGGATCGCAAACCACTTGCGGAAGATGAAAGTCCACGACAACAGCGACAACAGCAGCAACAGCGCCATGACTGCCTGCGCCAGCAGGCTCGCATTAAGTACGAGAGAAACGATCGACAGATCTTGTGTAGTGTTCATAAAGGTTCGTTTTAACGTCCCGGAAGGGGGCGTCCGGCTGCAAGGTCACTCGAAGCTTGCCGTGAGCAAAACGGAAGCATCGGCGACGAAGCAAGCCGAACCATGCTTTGTGTTGCTTGATCGATACGAGTTCACTGGCCCCGTAACAACGGGGTTCAGACGTTGTTCGTTGACATGCCGCCGCCGCTTGCGTCCGGCCCGCGCCGCAAGGCGGCAAGCACGGGCGGAGGAATCGCTGCCGGCCGCAGCGCGGTGCGCTCCACGCAGCCGACCCGGATGGAACCGGTAGCAAGCAGCGTGCCGCCACACCACGCTTCCTGCGCGAAGTCGACCGACGCACGGCCAAGACGTTCGATCCGGCTCACGATCTTGACGACGTCGTCGAGCCGGGCCGGGGCCCGATAGTCGACCGCGGTGCTGCGTACGATGAACAGTGTGCCCGTTTCGTCCGCAAGCCGGTTCTGGTCGACGCCGCATGCGCGCAGCCATTCGGTGCGCGCACGTTCAAAAAACTTCAGGTAGTTCGCGTAAAACACGATGCCGCCGGCGTCGGTATCTTCGTAGTACACGCGGATGGACCACGTGAACCCAATTTCCGTGCCGGGCTGGCTGGTCGACATATTCATGCGGCGCATTTTACCGGAACGCACACCCCTAGGTCTGTTTCAAGATGTGCGCCCCGTCTGGCGGGCCTCAGCGGCAATTTCAGCCGCGATGAATCGTCAAACCGGCGAAAGATTGGGCCACCGGCATCAGCTCGATCGTGTTGATATTGACGTGCGCCGGACGCGTGGCGATCCAGTAGATCGAGTCAGCGATATCTTCCGCCGTTAGCGGTTGCACGTTCTGGTAGACGTTGGCGGCTTTTTCGTCGTCCCCGCGGAAACGCACATTCGAGAACTCCGTGCCGCCGCACAGACCCGGCTCGATGTCGGTCACGCGCAGCGCGGTGCTGGCCAGATCGGCGCGCAGGTTCAGGCTGAACTGACGCACGAACGCCTTGGTGGCGCCATAGACATTGCCACCCGCGTACGGCCAGCGGCCGGCCACCGAACCCAGATTGAAAATGTGGCCGCGGTTGCGCTCCACCATGCCGGGCAGGAGCGCATGCGTGACCTGCACGAGGCCCGTGCAGTTGGTTTCGATCATGGTGTTCCATTCATCGAGGCTCGCCTTTTGCGCCGGCTCGACGCCAAGTGCCAGGCCGGCGTTGTTGACGAGCACGTCGATGGCGGCGAAATCGGCCGGCAGCCCGGCCGGTACAGCTTCGACGGCGGCGCGGTCGCGCACGTCGAGCTCATACGGCAGAAGGGCGTCGCCGAGTTCGTCGGCGAGTGCCTGCAGGCGGTCCTTGCGGCGCGCGGTGGCGACGACACGATGGCCGCCCTTGACGAAGGCGCGAGCGATAGCGGCGCCGAATCCCGCGGACGCTCCGGTGACGAACACGATCATTGCAGTTCCCTGGTCGGTAAGAGAGAAAGGCCCCAAGCCTACTTCCAATGCCGCGCTGCGGCAAGGATGTACCAGCCGTACAGGCGGCAGCGGCACGGATTGGGCGATCGCACTCAGGCGGCTTTTATCAGACGTTTGCAGGCCGAGTGCGGCCGTGCCGTCACGTACGCCGCCGATGGCCGCGGAGGCTGCAGGAAGCCGGTTGCCTATTCGATCCTCTTCCAATAAACTAACGCGCTCACCCCTGCGTGACTGGCGATAGAACCGGTTCAAGCAATCGGATTCAAGGTGGAGCAACCCACCGTGAAGCGCAGGGTGCCGTTTTGCCGTTCGCCTGGGCAGCCGTGATCCGCGCGCATTCATCTGCGCTGACGGTGGCTGTCCTGCCTCGCGTGTGCGGCGTCTCTCTGTCCGCCACGTCAGGGCTGGCCAAACCGCCAGCAGTGCTGCGTACCCTCTACGCAAGATTCGGCGCACGATCCGGTCAACCTGAACACACTCAACGGAATCCGTATGTTTGACAGAGCCCAAAGCACCATTGCCAACGTCGATCCTGAACTCTGGAAGGTCATCGAGCAGGAAAACCGCCGTCAGGAAGAGCACATCGAACTGATCGCGTCGGAAAACTACACGAGCCCGGCCGTGATGGCTGCGCAAGGCTCGCAACTCACCAACAAGTACGCGGAAGGCTATCCGGGCAAGCGCTACTACGGCGGCTGCGAATTTGTCGACGTCGCCGAGCAGCTGGCGATCGACCGCGTGAAGCAACTGTTCGGCGCCGAAGCGGCCAACGTGCAGCCGAACTCCGGCTCGCAGGCCAATCAGGGCGTGTTCTTCGCCATGCTCAAGCCGGGCGACACGATCATGGGCATGAGCCTCGCGCACGGCGGTCACCTGACGCACGGTTCGCCGGTCAACATGTCGGGCAAGTGGTTCAACGTGGTGAGCTACGGCCTGAACGAAGCCGAAGACATCGACTACGACGCAGCGGAGAAACTGGCTCAGGAACACAAGCCGAAGCTGATCGTGGCGGGCGCCTCGGCATTCGCGCTGCGTATCGACTTCGAACGCCTGTCGAAGATCGCCAAATCGGTCGGCGCGTACTTCATGGTGGACATGGCACATTACGCGGGTCTGATCGCCGCGGGCGTCTACCCGAACCCGGTGCCGCACGCGGATTTCGTCACCACTACCACGCATAAGAGCCTGCGCGGCCCGCGCGGCGGCGTGATCCTGATGAAGGCCGAGTTCGAAAAGCAGATCAACTCGGCAATCTTCCCGGGCATTCAAGGTGGTCCGCTGATGCACGTGATCGCCGGCAAGGCGGTGGCGTTCAAGGAAGCCTTGTCGCCGGAATTCAAGACGTATCAGCAGCAAGTTGTCGAAAACGCGCGCGTGCTGGCTGAAACGCTGGTCAAGCGTGGTTTGCGCATCGTCTCGGGGCGTACTGAAAGCCACGTGATGCTGGTCGACCTGCGCGCGAAGAAGATCACCGGCAAGGCAGCGGAAGCGGCGCTCGGCGCGGCGCACATCACGGTCAACAAGAACGCGATTCCGAACGATCCGGAAAAGCCGTTCGTGACGAGTGGCGTGCGTCTCGGCTCGCCGGCCATGACTACGCGCGGTTTTGGCGTCAAGGAAGCGGAGCAGGTGGGTAATCTGATCGCAGACGTGCTGGACAACCCGGAAGATGCCGCCACGATCGAACGTGTGCGTGCACAGGTTGCCGAGTTGACCCACCGCTTCCCGGTCTACGGCTAAGCCGTCATGCATTGCCCCTTCTGCCGTCACGCCGATACGCAAGTTGTGGATTCGCGTGTATCCGAAGACGGTGCGACGATTCGCCGGCGCCGCCGCTGCCCGGCCTGCGACAAACGTTTCACGACGTATGAGCGGGTCGAGCTGGCGC
The DNA here is from genome assembly GCF_046027215.1 of Paraburkholderia fungorum. GTDB lineage: Bacteria > Pseudomonadota > Gammaproteobacteria > Burkholderiales > Burkholderiaceae > Paraburkholderia > Paraburkholderia fungorum_D. Next base: position 584,669 of record NZ_JAQQEN010000001.1, read on the forward strand.
TGCCGTCGGTCGTCAAGAAGGATGGCAGCCGCACGGAATTCGATCGCCGCAAGATCGTTGCGAGCATGCAACTGGCGCTGCGCAAGCGGCCGGTGGCAGCGGACGCGATCGACGCGGCAGTCGCCCGCATTGAGTATCAACTGCTCGGCAGCGGCGAGCGCGAGGTGCGCAGCGAGCGCCTCGGCGAACTCGTGATGAACGAGTTGCGCGCGCTCGATACGATTGCTTACGTCCGCTTTGCATCTGTCTACCGGCGCTTTGAAGATGTCTCCGAATTCGAAGATGTCATCGAAGAATTTCGCCGCGCCTCTTCTCCCCCCAAGCCGACCCGCAAGCGCTGATTGTGTTTGCACCCGGAGTTGGGTGCGAGTGTCTGTTCTCCGCCGCGTTGGTTTGTGCATCAGCATTTCTGCTCCCGTTGAGGTTCGTCACGCGTCCATTGTTGTGCGCAATAGCGTCTGAGTGCCACCTGGCCATTCGGCCGATTGTCGAGCCTGTTTCGAATCGTTAGATTGGCTGCATTCTTTGAAACGATCAGGGATGCAGATGAAATACCATGCAAACTGTTCGCGGCCTCGCCGTGGTTTTACGCTCGTTGAAACGTTAGCCGTCGTCACGTTGCTCGCTGTGGTCGCGGTGATGACGACGCCGTCGTTCGTCGCGTGGCACGTGCGGGATCAGGTTGACGCGCGCGCGAAAGCGCTTGCCTCAACGCTTGCCTATGCGCGCAGCGAAGCGCTGCGCCGCGGCGCGCGCGTGACGGTGTGCCGAATCGACGCGGCGCGACGCTGTCTGGCTGCGGGGCAGCCGTGCGGGGACGGCGTCGCCGACTGGTCATGCGGCTGGGCCGTTCTGGCTGAGCGCGGTGGCACGCGTTCTCTGCTGCGAGCTCACCCGTTGCTCGCGGCAGTCAGCATCACGGGTACGCAGACCAATCTCACGTTTACCCCGCCGGCCGGACAGTTGATCGGTACCTTTCGCAGTTTCGATATCGCGCCACGTACTGTATCGAAAGCCACCCGGGGCGATAAATGGCGGCGTTGCATCCGTATTGCGGCGGGCGGCCGTGCGCGGATCGTAGAGGGCGCATGCGGAGCGGGATCATGACGCGATATTCGTTGGGCCCGCGGTTGCGCCTGCAGGCAACCAGGCGAAGCGGCAGTTCACTGATCGAGGTCATGCTGGCCGTCGCACTAATGGCCGTGACGGCGCTTGGGTTGGTTGCCGGTCAACTGTGGACTGCTCGAGAAGCGCGCGCGATGGCCATGCGCGAGCACGCTACGTGGATCGCCGATTCCGTGGCCGAAGCGATGTATTCGTCGGCCGGAGGCGAATCCGCGATCAGGCAATGGAATGCGCGTGCGGCGACACTTTTGCCGCATGGCGAAGCCTCGGTGGGAGACAACGGCGGCGTGTCCGCTGCACGCGTCACGTGGGCAGCACTGCGCGATATGCCGCGTGGCGAGGATCTGATCGACAAGCCTGAGTCCTGCGGTGGTCTGGATGTTCCCACAGCTTCTTCGTGCGTTGCGCTGGCGTTCACGAAATGACACCGCGCTCGCATAGTGCGCGAGGCCATACGCTAGTTGAGCTTGTGATCGCCATGGCGCTCGGCCTGGTGGTGACCGCGGGGGCGGTGTCGCTCTACGCAACGCAGCGGGTCGCATTCGTGCAAGCGGGTGATGCGATGCGCATGCGCGACGCCGGCTTGACCGCGCTGACGCTGATTGGCCAGCACCTTCAAATGGCCGGCTTCGTGCCCGCAGACGTCCTGCCAATCAACAGTCCGCCACCTTTGTTCGGATGTTCGGGTGGCCGTCCAACGGGCGCCGACGACAGTCTTGCCTGTGAGACGCTGGCCAGTCGTTCTGACGGCGTGGCGGTCCGTTACGTGGGGGACAACGTTTCGACCTGGCCGTCGGCGACGGGCCAGGCGACCGATTGCCTCGGCCAGGCCGTGGCGAACAACAGTGCGGCGCTCGGCGGCCAGGGCGTGTGGGTCGTCAATCGATACTTCGCCCGGGTCAGCGGGTCGACTGGCGAGCCGGAGCTCTATTGCGAAGGCAATGGCAAGGCGGGTTCCGCGCAGCCGCTGGTGGAGGGCGTCGAGCGCGTGAGATTGCGCTACTGGCTGAGCGGTGGCCTCAGCGCAATCGATGCGTCGGCAGTGACGGCTGATCAATGGGCGAAGATCGTCGCCGTCGATCTTTGCGTGCTTGTGCGAGGTGCGCCGCAGGGGCGGCGTGTGCGCTACGTCGATTGCGACGGTGTGAGCGCTCTTGGCGCCGACACGCGTGCGCGCCAGGCGTTCTGGCGGCGAGTGGCCATACGCAACCACGCGGAGGACTCGTTGTGACCGAAACGCGTATTCACTTGAGACGGCCCGCGGCGTCGCTCGGGCGCAGTCGAGGCATCGTTCTGCCAATCGTCCTGCTGATCGCCGCGATGATGCTGACCACTTCGGCCGCGTGGTTCGAAACGTCGTTGGCTGCGGCGCGGGCAACCATCAACGTCCGCGACTACTTGCAGGCGTTTCATGCCGCAGATTCTGCGCTGACCCTATGCGCTCGCAACGTTATCGCAGCCGCCGCGACGAAATCGCTGGCTGCCGCGCCGACCACACCGGGCGAACCGACGCAATGGAAGCTCGAAGCGGCCTTCGAGACTGGCGCTGTCTCCCCTGTTGCGCAATGGCCGGGGTCGCTGCGCGCGCCGCAATGTCTGATCGAAGCATGGCGTCTGGCCACACGTGCCGACGCCCACGCTTATTTACTGACAGCGCGTGGTTTCGGCCGCACCAAAGAGTCCCAGGTCTGGCTGCAGATGGAACTGGTCATCGCAGGCGAGCGGGTTGAGCGGCATTGGCGCCGTGTTGCCGCGCGGCCATTTTGACGGGAGGCGCATGACGATTCGGCACACTGACGGATTCACCCTTCTGGAGCTCATGATCGCATTGGCGATAGGCGCCGTGCTGGTTGCGTTTGCCGTGCCCTCGTACCGGAGCCATGTTGCGCGGACACACCGGATCGACGCGGCATCCGCGCTCTATCGGGCGGCTCAATTCGTCGAGGGAGCGACAAATGACAGCGCCATTAGTTTGCCGCCTGGTGCGGATCAGGCGCCGCAATTCGGCACGCGTGTCTATCGGCTCCGCGTGTTGCCGGCAGACGAGACAAACGGTGGCTATGCAGTGGAAGCTGCGCCAACCGAAACCGGTCCAATGCGCGACGACCCCTGCGGCGTGTTCACCCTTGATGCAACCGGGCTTCGAGGCAATCGAAGCGGCGCAAACGGCGTGGCGCTCACGAACGGCGACTGTTGGAATACAAGCTAGAGGAATGGGGCTGAGGGATGTTCGCCGAGACGAGCGAGCGGCACCCCCTAAATAACACCCCGTCACACCCCGTCATCGACGGGCCTCGCTTTGGCACGCGCAGACGCGGCGGACTCGTTCTTCATTTGCTGCCAGATTCGATAGCCTTCCCATGCCGCGAGTGCGAGGCTGCCCCACTTGAGGACGGGTTTTGCACCTGCGGCGACCGTCGCGCGCAGCGGCTTGGCCAGAAGCAGTGAAGCAATTGAACTGATGACGGGATACTGCTTGAGCAGCGCGCCAATGCTTCCCGCGTTCAGGAAGCTTGCTTTCGATCCGCGGCCCACGCGCACGCCACCGAAGCCCGGCACAATGAACTTGAGCCAGCTGAAGTGCGTGACTGCCTGCCGCAATTCGATGGTCGCCTGCGCGAGTTCCATGCGCTCGACATCCGCGCGCACGAGCAGCAACTCCTTGCGCAGCGCGCGCAGGTGCGGCGCGCTCAAATCCCTGGCCGGGTGGCGCTTGTTGCGAAAGGCGGTATCGGAATGGGCTTGGCTCATGGCGTGTCGGCGGCAGTGGAGGTGGGGCGGTAAAACGGAGCTGCAAATGGACTGCAAACGGTGCTGTAAAGCGGTGTTGCAAAGCGGCTGCTGTCAGGCGCCGGCAGTCCACTTGCAAGGCGCCGGGCACTGCGTGCCCGTCAAACGTTCGCGTATCAGGGTTTGCGGAACACGTCGCGGTCCTTTTCGAACTCGGCGATGGTGGCTTCGAACACCATCGGTGCGTTGCGCAGCGCGCTGCGCGCCTTCAGCGCACACGCTAGCCCAGCAATCGCATACACCGCGGTGATACCGGCCAGGGCTTGCCAACGGTAGGTGTCCCAGAACGCGATGGCAACCAGTGCTGTCAATGCGATCAGGGCCATGGTGGCGAGCATCATGGCCGCAAGACCGAGGAACAGCACGCCCAGCAGACGGTCTTTTTCCTCGGCGAGTTCGATGCCGACCAGTTCAAGCCGCGTTTGCAGAATGGCAAACACGGAACCGAAGATACGGCGCAGCGGACTATGTTCTCCGTGCGAGTGTGATTCGATCGTCATGGCTTATGGCGTTGCGCGTGATGGCCTAACCGGCGCGCGGAAACGAGCGCGCCAAGAAGCAGACCGGCCAGGCGGGCGCCGGTCAACTCGATTCGCTGATATGTACCGGACGCGCTCCGTCCGGCTGCGAGACCGGTATTACTTGCGGTTGATCAACAGGCCCAGCAGCACGCCAGCGCCAGCGGCAATGCCGATGGATGCCCAAGGATGCTCATGCACGTAGTCGTCGGTAGCGCGGGCGGCCTTTTTTCCTTTCTCGACCACGACAACCTGCACGTCAGCTGCTTTTTCCTTGGCCTGCTTCAGACGCGTAAGCGCCGTTTCGCGCAGTTCCGAAGCGCGCTCGCCGGTGGCGCTCGCGGCCTGTTTCAGCAGATCTTCAGCGTCCGCGAGGACGGTTTTGATATCCGACATCAATCTCTCCTTGTTGACTTCCGACATTGACAGCTCCCCTTCGTATCAGGCCACGCGTGAATCGTAACCAAAGAAACGGCCGCTGGCGAGCGCAGCGCTCGGTTGGTTCAAACAAACGCATGAACCGTTCCTGGTTGAAGCAAAGTCATAAAACTTCATTGCCCAACACACCGCAAGGCAAAGTTTGCTTAAGATGGAGTTGATCTGTCCCGCAAAGTTTCCACTAAAACGGTGAAAATTACAAAAACGCATAAAGTAGTGACGCGATGTTCGTTCGTTGTGTGCGCCACTCGCTTATGCTGTAACTTTGTTGAGCGCCACCTTTAGCGGTGCGCCCTTTTTCAGTGCGCCCACGGGTAGATGCTACGGGCGCGCCCTCGCGCGGGATATCCGAATACATCAAGGAGATGCATATGAGTCTACGTCTTGGCGACATCGCACCGGATTTCGAACAGGAATCGAGTGTCGGCCGAATCAAATTCCACGAATGGCTGGGTGACAGCTGGGGCGTACTGTTTTCGCACCCCGCGGATTTCACACCGGTCTGCACGACCGAGCTCGGCTTGACGGCCAAGCTGGCCGACGAATTCGAGAAGCGCAATGTGAAGACGATCGCTCTGTCGGTCGATACCGCGGAGTCGCACAAGGAATGGATCAAGGACATCAACGAAACGCAGGCAGCCAGCGTCGGTTTCCCGATTCTGGCAGACGGCGATCGCAAGGTCTCTGAGCTTTACGACATGATCCATCCGAACGCGAGCGAAACGTTCACGGTTCGCTCGCTGTTTGTGATCGATCCGAAGAAGAAGGTGCGTCTGACCATTACGTATCCGGCCAGCACGGGCCGCAACTTCGACGAAGTGCTGCGCGTGATCGACTCGCTGCAACTGACGGATAACCATTCGGTCGCCACGCCCGGCAACTGGAAGCAGGGCGATGACGTGGTGATCGTGCCGTCGTTGAAGGACGAAGAGGTCATCAAACAGAAATTCCCGAAGGGCTACAAGGCACTGCGCCCGTACCTGCGCATGACGCCGCAGCCGAACAAGTAAGCAGCTGAATCGGCTGCGAAGCGTGCGGTGGATACAACGCGGCGCTGAAACGAAAAAAGGCCGGTTCGAAAGAACCGGCCTTTTAATTGAGCGGACCGCCCGGCCGCCCAAAGCAACTAGCGCATCAGAAAAACGCCTGGATCCCTGTCTGTGCGCGACCCAGAATCAACGCGTGGATGTCATGCGTCCCTTCGTAGGTGTTCACCACTTCCAGATTGACCAGATGGCGCGCGATGCCGAACTCATCCGAGATGCCGTTGCCGCCGAGCATGTCACGCGCGAGCCGCGCAATATCGAGCGCCTTGCCGCATGAATTGCGCTTCATGATCGACGTGATTTCGACGGCCGCCGTGCCTTCGTCCTTCATGCGGCCGAGGCGCAGCACACCTTGCAGGCCGAGCGTGATTTCGGTTTGCATGTCGGCGAGCTTCTTCTGGATCAACTGGTTCGCGGCCAGCGGCCGGCCGAACTGCTTGCGGTCCAGCACGTATTGACGCGCGGTGTGCCAGCAGGATTCAGCCGCGCCGAGCGCGCCCCAGGCGATGCCGTAGCGCGCCGAGTTCAGGCACGTGAACGGACCGCGCAAACCGCTGACTTCAGGGAAGCGGTTTTCTTCCGGCACGAACACTTCGTCCAGCACGATCTCGCCCGTGATCGATGCGCGCAGACCCACCTTGCTATGGATGGTCGGCGCCGACAGCCCCTTCCAGCCCTTCTCGAGAATGAAGCCGCGAATCGCGTCCTTGCCGTTTTCCTCGAGCTTCGCCCAGACGACGAACACGTCGGCGATCGGCGAATTGGTGATCCACATTTTCGAGCCCGACAGCGAATAGCCGCCGTCGACCTTCTTGGCCCGCGTCACCATGCTGCCCGGATCCGAGCCGTGGTTCGGCTCGGTCAGGCCGAAACAACCGATCCATTCGCCGGTGGCGAGCTTTGGCAGGTACTTCTGCTTTTGCGCTTCCGAGCCGAATTCGTTGATCGGCACCATGACCAGCGACGACTGCACCGACATCATCGATCGGTAGCCGGAATCGACGCGCTCCACCTCGCGCGCGATCAACCCGTATGCCACGTAATTCAGGCCGGGGCCGCCGTATTGCTCGGGAATCGTGGGGCCGAGCAGACCGAGTTCACCCATTTCGCGGAAGATCTCGATGTCGGTTTTCTCATGACGGAACGCCTCGAGCACGCGCGGCGCGAGCTTGTCCTGCGAGTACGCCGCGGCGGCGTCGCGCACCATGCGTTCGTCTTCGGTGAGCTGCTGATCCAGCAGCAGAGGGTCTTCCCAATGAAACTGCGCGGCCTCGGCCATGACGTATCTCCTGATTCCTTGACTTGAGCTTGACTGAATGGACTTGACTCAAGTTCCGCTATGCGAAACAATGTTTTGCAAACCACGACCGAGTGTATCACCACATGCCGCCCATATCCACTCTCTCCGAACCGCTCGACGAGCGAAAATTCGTTGTCGCTCTCGCTCGCGGGCTCGACTTGCTGCGCGCGTTCAAACCCGGTGAAACGATGCTCGGGAATCGCGATTTCGTCGAACGCACCGGTTTGCCGAAGGCAACCGTCAACCGTCTGGCCTATACGCTGACCGTGCTCGGCTATCTGCGGCTCGACGAGACACTCGGCAAATATGCGCTCGATGCCGGGGTGCTGTCGCTCGGGTTCGCGTTGCTCTCGGGTACCGACACGCTCGAACTGGCCCGTCCGCATATGCGCAACTTCGCGCGCGAAGTGGGTGCGGCCGTATCGCTCGGGTGCCGCGATGGCCTCGATATGATTTATCTGGACACGATCCGCAGCGAAACCGCGCTCACGCTCGGTCTTGCGTCCGGATCGAAACTGTCGATGCTGACGAGTTCGATGGGGCGTGCCTACCTGGCCGTGCAACCGGCGCAGGTGCGCGCCGCGCTGCTCGTCGAACTGAAAAAGGCTGCGGGAAAGGAGGGCGAGGCATTGCTCGCCGATGCCGCGAAGGAAATCGAGGCCTTCGCCACGGAGCGCTGCTGCTTTTCGTTCCGCGCCTGGCATGACGACGTGAACGCGGTTGCCGTGCCGTTTCGCGAGCCGCGCGAAGGGCGCTGGCTGGTGCTGAGCTGCAGCGGGCCGGCGTCGTCGATGGGAGAGGCCGTGTTTCGGGAAAACGTTGCGCCGCGCCTGAAGGCATTGGCGCGGCGGCTGGGCGATACGGGCTGAAGCGAAGTGACCGGCGTGCCGCCTCAAACCGCCCGGTCGTGATAATGCGCGTTGAATAACGGCCCTTGCACAAAGCGCACGTCGTACTGCTGCAATGCGTCGAACTGCGCTTCATCCATCACGCGATTGAAGATCAGCGGAATGTGCAGGCGGCTCGCATAGCCGACTAGCGGCTTGACCGTCGCATCGCGCAAAGCGGTGGTGGCATCCATCTTGATGAAGTCGAGCCGCGCCGTTTCCGAGACCGACAGGATCTGCCCTGCGTTGGACAGATTGCCCGCCACCTTGAAGCCGTAGCGTTGATAGCTTTTGGTCAGATAACTGAGAAAAGTCTTGTGCGCGACGGCTGCCGCCGGCAACTCGATCACCACCCGCGACGGGTTCAATCCGAACGACACCAGCACGGTTGAAAAATGCAGCCCGTGGTCGTACTTCACGCTCTTGAGCAGCCGCTCGTGCACGCGCAGAAACAGCAGCCCGTGCCGCTGCGCGCCGAAGAAATTGATCGCGTGCAGCGCGCGTGACATGCGGTCGAGCGCGACCAGTTCCTGATCGTCGTCGATGCGGTCCAACGAATCGAACGCGTCGACCGCCGCGCCGTCCAGGCGCTGCGTGACTGCCTGAAAACCGAGTTCATCGCCGAACCGGTCCACCCCTTCCGCCCCCGAAGACAGCGACTGCGCCAACGCATGCACGCTGATATCGAAGATCGGTTCATAAGCGCTGCCGAGTTCGATCTCTTCGAAATGCGCCAGCGCGCTTTCACTATGCACGCCAGTCCCCATCGCCAGATGTTCGCCGAGAAACGGGTGAGCGGCGGCGCGGGCGATGAGGTTGGGGATGGTCGGCGGGATCATGTAGGCGATTGGATGGCAGTAAGTGGCGCGCTGGGCGCCCGGCAACGCGACTCAGTTGCCGCATCCAATGATGGTAGCAGTCCGCGCCGCGCGTATATGAACAAAATGCTCATAACGTTATCGGCCGAACGCTTGTGGGCACGGGCCTGGCGGCAACCTGGCGCGATCGTCCAGGGTATACGTTAATTTCACTATACGTAATTCGTTTTACTATACGTAAATTACCGAGCGACGGAATCGTCGCATGCTTTGGCTAGTGTTTCGTAGGCGCGGCAGCGCGGACCATTGGCGCCGCAAACGGAAAGGGCCGGACATAAGCGGACCGAGTATCAACGGAGAACTTGCATGGATACCCCAACACGTACGCCGACTACCGCCAGTTCGCGGCTTGAAATCGAGCCCGGCTATCAAAGTGGTTTCGCGAACGAATTCGCTACGGAGGCCTTGCCGGGCGCGCTGCCCGAAGGCCGCAACTCACCGCAACGCGCGGCTTACGGCCTGTACACCGAGCAACTCTCGGGCACCGCCTTCACCGCGCCGCGCGGCCATAATCGCCGTTCATGGCTGTACCGGATTCGTCCGGCTGCGGTGCATCAGCCCTTCACGCCGCTGCCATCGGACCGGCTCGTCGCCAATTTTGCCGAAGTGCCGCCCACGCCGCCGAACCAGTTGCGCTGGGACGCGTTGCCAATGCCCACTGAGCCGACCGATTTCATCGACGGTTGGGTGACGATGGCCGGCAATGGCGCGGCGGAATCGATGAACGGCTGCGCGATTCATGTGTACGCCGCGAACCGTTCGATGACGGAGCGTTTCTTCTACAGTGCGGACGGCGAATTGCTGATCGTGCCGCAGGAAGGCCGCCTGCATATCGCCACTGAAATGGGCAAGCTCGATGTCGGGCCCTTCGAGATCGCGGTCATTCCGCGCGGCGTGCGCTTTGCGGTGAGCCTCCCGGATGGCGCGGCGCGCGGCTATATCTGCGAGAACTTCGGGGCGCTGCTGCGTCTGCCGGACCTCGGCCCGATCGGCTCGAACGGCCTTGCCAGTCCGCGTGACTTCCTCACGCCGCATGCCGCCTACGAAGACCGCGAAGGCGACTTCGAACTCGTTGCGAAGATGAACGGCAATTTGTGGCGCGCGGCCATTGGCCACTCGCCGCTCGACGTGGTGGCATGGCATGGCAACTACGCACCGTACAAATACGATCTGCGCCGCTTCAACACAATCGGCTCGATCAGCTTCGACCATCCGGATCCGTCGATTTTCCTTGTGCTGCAATCGCAAAGCGATACGCCGGGTGTCGATACGATCGACTTCGTGATCTTCCCGCCGCGCTGGCTGGCCGCCGAAGATACCTTCCGTCCGCCCTGGTTTCACCGCAATGTCGCGAGCGAATTCATGGGTCTCGTGCATGGCGTGTACGACGCCAAGGCCGAGGGCTTCGTGCCGGGCGGCGCGAGCTTGCACAACTGCATGACAGGCCATGGGCCGGACGCGGACACATTCGAAAAAGCGTCGCATGGCGATACATCGACGCCGAAGAAAGTTGCCGACACGATGGCCTTCATGTTCGAAACGCGCACGCTGATCAAGCCGACCCGCTTCGCGCTCGAAACCGCGCAATTGCAGGCGCATTACTACGAGTGCTGGCAAGGTCTCAAGAAACATTTCAATCCGGAGCAACGATGAACGCATTGAGCGATCTTCAGGCGACGCTCGATCCGTCGCGCAAGAGCTGGGTCGAGTCGGCCAACGATTCGACGAACGATTTTTCGATCCAGAACCTGCCGTTCGGTATCTTCAGCGACACCAGCGACGCCACTTGCCGCGTGGGCGTAGCGATTGGCGATGCGATCGTCGATCTGGCGGCGCTGCAATCGGCGGGTTTGCTGAGCGTGTCGCAAGAGGGCGTGTTTGCACGCGACACGCTCAACGATTTCATCGCGCTTGGCCGGGACACGTGGCGCAGCGTGCGCATCCAGTTAAGCGGCCTGCTTGCGCGCGACACGGCCATATTGCGCGACGATCTCGCCTTGCGTTCCAGGGTGCTGGTGCGCCAGGCCGATGCGCAACTGCATCTGCCGGTGCAGATTCCCGGCTACACCGATTTCTATTCGTCGAAAGAGCATGCGACGAACGTCGGTTCGATGTTTCGTGATCCGAAGAATGCGTTGTTGCCGAACTGGTCGGAGATGCCGATTGGTTACAACGGGCGCGCGTCGTCGGTGGTGGTGAGCGGCACGCCGGTGCGGCGTCCGAACGGCCAGCTGAAGTTGCCTGATCAGGAACGTCCGGTCTTCGGCGCGTGCCGCAAGCTCGACATCGAACTCGAGACGGGTTTCGTGATCGGGCGCGGCAACGCTTTGGGCGAGCCGATCGCGTGTGACGACGCGGAGGCGCACATTTTCGGCATGGTGTTGTTGAACGACTGGAGCGCGCGGGACATTCAGCAATGGGAATATGTACCGCTCGGCCCGTTCAACTCGAAGACTTTTGCGACGACGATCTCGCCGTGGATCGTCACGCTCGACGCGCTGGAGCCGTTCCGCGTCGCGCAGCCCGAGCAGGAGCCGCGACCGCTCGACTATCTGTGCCACGCCGGCAAGCACGCATTCGATATCGCGCTGGAGGTGAAGCTGCGTCCGCAGCAGGCGAAGGAGGCGAGCACGATTGCGCGGACCAACTTCAGGCATATGTACTGGACCATGGCGCAGCAGCTTGCGCACCACACCGTATCCGGCTGCAATACGCGTGTAGGGGACCTGATGGGTTCAGGCACGATCAGCGGCCCGACGGAGGACTCATACGGCAGCCTGCTCGAACTGACGTGGAACGGCAAAAAACCGCTGGAATTGCAGGACGGCGGCACACGTGCATTCATTGCGGACGGTGACGAACTGACGCTTACCGGCTGGTGCCAGGGCGAGGGTTATCGGGTGGGCTTCGGCATGTGTGTTGGCAAGATCTTACCGGCGCCCCAATAACCCGAAGCGAGAAACGAAGAACGAAAAAGCCATCGCAACACTAGAGCGCGTCGCCGAGGCGAAGCCGACGGCCTCCGCCGAGCGCAAACGAAGCGCCCGGTTTCCCTGGCAGACCCAACCGCGACGCACGCAGTGCGGAGTGGGAGCGAATGACGGCTGTGTCACAGACACTAATGGACCGAGGCGTGATCCGTTAATCGCACCACCAGCCCCTCCAAGCCAGGGGACCCGCTTAAGAATTGGCGGTGTGAGCCGCTTTCTTTTGCCTACTTTTCTTTGCGGCGGCAAAGAAAAGTAGGTGCCCCCCCGCACAGGGGGAACACAAATAAACCAAAAGCAAAACAAGGAAAGGCCAAAGAAGCAAGAACCAGGAAAATGCCGCCGCCAAAGGCAAAAAAACCACATCACCCAACAACCCCCCCCACCCCCCGCCTCCTCTCCCACCACGCAGCCACAAGAAACAAAAGACCCGCTGCAAGCAACACCCACACCACTGCATCATCCCCAACCCGCGTCATCAGCGCCCCGGCCACAAGCGGCCCACCAAAACTAGCCGCGCTCCACGAGGCCCCCACTAACGAGCTGGCAGACACCAGCGCCACCCCACGAAACCGCTCACCGCAAGCCACAAGCGACAGCGTATAAATAGCCCCAGCCGCCGCGCCAAGCACATACAACAAAGGCCAGCACACCCACACAGAATTCATCGCCCAAGGCAAGAACGGCAACAACACGACGACAACCACGCCACATGCAATGTGCACCCGCTCCCGGCCGAGCCGATCGGCCAACCAGCCGATCGGAAACTGCATGGTCGTATCGCCGAGCAGTAACGCCGACGCAAACAGCACGGCCACCTCGCTGGAAATCCCATGCGACATCGCGAACAGCGGCAACAACGACAAAGCAATCGTGTCGAACAACGCGAAAAACCCGGTACCAATCACAAGCGCGGGCATCTGCGGCAACACATGGCGCCAACTGCCATGCGCCTCGAGTTCATCTTCCGACGCCTGCGGCGTTTTGCGGATAGTGGCAAGCACCGGCAACGCCAGCAGGAAAATCACGCCGCAAATCAGGAAGCGCCAGTGCGTATAACCGGCTATCTGACTGACCAGCACCGGCCCGGCCATCTGGAACAGCGTGAAGTTGGTCGCATAAATCGCGACAACGCGACCGCGCGTGGCGTCGTTGGCAAGCTGGTTGACCCAGGCTTCGCCGATCGTGAAGAGCAGCATCAGCGCCGCGCCGCACAGAACGCGCAGTACGGCCCATAGCCACAGATTCGAGGTGAATTGCATTAGCGCAGTGGCGAGCGCCACGACCAGCACCGCGCCGATAATCACCTGGCGGCCGCCGAAGCGCGCCGCGATCCAGCCGGCCAGCGGCACTGTGACAAGCCCGCCGCCCGCTTGCGCGGCGGTCAGCAGACCGACCACGTCGGTGTCATAGCCGGCGTGCGTCAGCGCGATGGCGGTGAGAGGGAGTGTGGCGCCGCTGCCGAGTCCGACGACGGCAACGCTCAGGATCAGGGCGAGGAAATCGCGAGTGAAGATGACTTTCATCGGCCGAGATGCTACTACGGCCGCCGGCCATTGGCACCTAGGTGCGACTTTGTGCGGATTGTTTGAACGCGGACGAGGGCCGCGGTCGGAAGGACTTGCGAGCGCGCGGCCCGGGTGTTCAGCCCGCCGCCGCCACGCTCGAACCTTAGCCCGCCACGGCCATGCGTTGCGCGCGGCGGTCGATCGACACCGACCACAACGTCAGCACCAGCGCGCCGATCGAGGTCGCCACGCCAACCCACGGCAGCGTAGTGAGCGGCGCACCCGCGCCGATCGCCATGCCGCCAAGCCACGCACCCGTTGCATTGCCGAGGTTGAACGCCCCCTGGTTCAAGGTCGAGGCCAGATTCGGCGCATGGCTCGCCCGGTCGACGATCAGCATTTGCAGCGGCGGCACGATCGCGAAGGCCAGAATGCCCCACACGAAAATCGTGATCATTGCCGGGATCTCCGCGTGCATCGTGCTGGCGAAGATCGTCAGAATCACCACGATCGCCAGCAGGAACGCCACCAGCGAAGGCATCAGCCGCCAGTCCGCCAGCTTGCCGCCGAGCGTGCTGCCAACCGTGAGGCCGAGGCCGAACAGCAACAGCACCAGGGTGACCGCATGCGGCGTGAAGCCCGTCACGTCTTCGAGAATCGGCGTGATGTAGGTGAAGGTCGAAAAGAGGCTGGCCGACGCGAGCACGCTGATGCCGAGCACCATCAGCACTTGCGGATTCTTCAGCACGCTGAATTCGCGCATCAGGCTGGCTTTCTGCATATCGATCTTCGCCGGCAGGCAGACGGCGAGCGCGCCCGCGGCGAGAATGCCGATGCCGGTCACCGCCCAGAAAGTCGCGCGCCAACCGACGGCCTGGCCGAGCGCGGTGCCGAGCGGCACGCCGAGCACGTTGGCGAGCGTGAGGCCGGTGAACATGAGCGCAATGGCTTGCGCACGGCGGTTCGGCGCGACCAGGCCGGCGGCGACCACCGAGCCGATGCCGAAGAACGCGCCGTGGCAAAACGCCGTGACGATGCGCGCGGCCATCAGCACCGCATAGCCCGGGGCGACCGCACACAGCAGATTGCCAACGATGAACACGCCGATCAGGCTCATCAATGCCTTCTTGCGCGGCATATTGGCGACCGCGATCGCCACGATTGGCGCACCGATCGTGACGCCCAGCGCGTAGGCCGACACCAGCATGCCGGCAGCCGGGATCGACACGGATAAGTCGCGCGCGACATCGGGCAGCAGGCCCATGATCACGAATTCGGTGGTACCGATTCCAAACGCGGCAATGGCAAGGGCAAGCAGAGGCAAAGGCATGGTGGCGGAGCGAGGGTCAGCGCGACGGGAAACGTCGCGCGGCAGGCGCGCGTTTTCGGGACGAAGAACGCATGCGCCATGCGAGGGGTAAACAGTAGGGGATTCTACCTAAGTCAAAACGGCTGTGCTGGTCGCCGAGCAGGTTGTTGTTTTTTGTGGAGGCCCATGCCGGAGCGGGCTTTTCGGGCGTGAGACCGCGCTTATGACGCGCTTTCGTCAGACTTTAACGTCTTGCCGTGACGGCCCGCTCCTTCCGCGAAACGTGCGGCGCCCGCCACGCCTTCGTCGAATACCGCCTGATAGCCGCCGGCACCTTCGCGCCGCAGCGCCTCGCCGAGATCCCCGAGCATGCTGTTTTCCAGCGCCGAGCGGCGGTCGGCCAGCAGCGCGGCCTGCGGCAACGCTGCCAGTTCGGCGGCCAGACTTTCGGCTGCCGCGCGCGCTTCGCCTTTCCCCACGACGCGGTTGGCCAGACCGAAGCTGAGCGCCTCCTGCGCAGCGACCGCGCGACCGGTCAGAATCAGATCGAGCGCCCGTGACAGCCCGATCAGGCGTGGCAAACGGACAGTGCCGCCGTCGATCAGTGGAATCCCGACGCGGCGGCAGAAGACGCCCAGCACCGCATCTTCTTCGACGATCCGCAGATCACACAGCACCGCCAGTTCCAGTCCGCCCGCGACGGCGTATCCGGCGATGGCGGCAATCACAGGCTTGTTGATGGCCATACGCGTCGGCCCCATCGGACCGGGCCCGCTGCCATCGGCGTGCAGTTCGTTGCGGCGCGCGTCGTCGGCGAGCGCGGTGAGGTCCGCACCGGCGCAAAAGGTGCCGCCCGCGCCGAACAGCACCGCCGCACGCCATCCAGGCTCCGCGTCGAAACAGCGGAACGCCGCGCTGAGCGCCTCGGCGGTGGGACGGTCGACCGCATTGCGCCGCGCGGGCCGATCGAGCACGATGGTGGCGACGCCGGTGTCTTCGTTGGCTTCGATGCGCACGTTTTCATTGAAATTTTGCGTCGTTATCATCGTTGTCTCCGTAGAGATTCGTATCCGGCGCGCATGCCGGTTGATTATTACAGTGGTTTGTCATGCTTCTTTCACAATCGGCTCGTAGCGTTAGCGCTCTCCTAACCTGCTGGCGCACGTTCGTCGGCTTATCGAGTCTGCCTTTGCCCTTGTCCAATTCAACGCCGGCCGCTGCCACGCCGGCCTGTGCCGAGCCGGTCTGGATCGTGCCTTTGCCCGACCATTCATGGTACGACCATGTGCGCCTGAAACGCGTTTTTGTCACCGACGGCACGCGGCATCAAGTGGTACTGGTCGACGTGCGCAAGCTGCTCGCATGCGCGGATCGCGATAACACCGATTACGTGCTGAAGCCAGTTGCCGAATGGCATTCGGGCAAGGTGCGTGGTATCCGCGAGTTTCTCGATCCGGAGAACCCGCGCATTCCGCAGATGCCGTATGTGACGGTCTCGACGCGTCGCGCGCCGGGTCTGCTGGGCTGGTTCGGACTGGAGCGGGAAGGCGTGGTGGCGTTCCGCAATGGTCAGCATCGCGCGCGCTATCTGGCCGATGCGGGCGCGCGCTGGTTTCCGGTGGAAGTGCACGAGCGCGAGGTCGCACTGCTGCGCGAAGTGTGCGGCGCCCCCGACGACGCCCGCACGGCAATCCGCCCGACCACGTTGAACGGCAACAGCGGCGCCTAAGTGCGCCCCTGCACCACGTTGCGCGGCGTGCCGGCCCGCCATGCCGCGACGTTATCGAGCGTGGTCTGCGCGATCTCGCCCATCGCCTCGCGTGTGAAGAATGCCTGATGCGCGGTGACGATCACGTTCGGGAAAATCAGAAGGCGCGCCAGCACGTCGTCCTGCAACGGCAGGTGCGAGTGGTCTTCGAAAAACAGGCCGCCCTCTTCCTCGTAGACATCGAGCCCGAGATTGCCGAGCTGGCCGTCTTTCAAGGCGCCGATCAAAGCATTGCTTTCGACAAGGCCGCCGCGCCCGGTGTTGATCAGCATCGCGCCGCGCTTCATCTTGGCGAGCGCGCGCGCGTTGATCAGGTGGTACGTGCCGGCCACGAGCGGGCAGTGCAGGCTGACCACGTCGCTCTCGGCAAGCAGGGTGTCGAGCGGTACGTAACGGGCGCCGAGCGCCAGCAGGTCGTCGGCCGGCGTGCCGGGATCGTGCGCGAGCACCTGCATGCCGAAGCCCGCCATGATGCGGCCGAACACGCGGCCGATCATGCCCGTGCCGATCACGCCGACCGTCTTGCCGTGCAGGTCGAAGCCGAGCAGCCCATGCAGCGAGAAATCGCCCTCGCGCGTGCGCGCGACCGCGCGCGGCAGCCGCCGGTTCAGTGCGAGGATCAGACCCACCGCATGTTCGGCGACCGCGTGCGGCGAGTAGGCGGGCACCCGCGCGACCGTCATGCCCAGGCGCTCCGCCGCGGCCAGGTCGACGTGATTGAAGCCGGCCGAGCGTAGCGCGATCATGCGCGTGCCACCGGCATGCAGACGGGCGAGCACGTCGGCGTCGACGTTGTCGTTGACGAAGGGGCACACCACTTCATAGTCGCGCGCAAGGATGGCGGTTTCGATATCGAGGTGCGACTCCTGGAAGTGCAGTTCGTAGCAATGCGTGCCGTTGGCCTCGGTGAACGTGTCGCTGTCGTATTGGCGGCTGCTGAACAGGATCATGCGCATGGGTGGCTCCGAAGAATGCGCGCCGATGCAGGGTATGCGGCAACGGCCGCGGCATGCAGGCAGGCCAGTATATCGGCCCTTTTTGCGGCAATCACCGCCACGCTGACAAAAACGTATCGGGCATTACCAAAGATCATTTTTTGCGTAGAGCGGGCGCACGCAATTGAAAATCATATTGACAGCCGTGCAGAACTACAATATTTATTAAAAAAGCAATCCCAAAAAAGCACGGGCATTCTGTGGTGTAAAAGGTGGCCATTGGGTGGCCATTAGGTGGCCATTAGCAGAGCGCGTCTTTTTCACGGTGTTAGACAACTTCACGGCATTAGACAACTTTGCGAGGAAAGTGTGACTGTCGAGCTTTCTGAAAAGCATTTCACTATTGTCGCCGCACTGCGGCATCCAGCCTCCGGCGCTTACGGCGTCATCGCACTGGCATATATTCCCTTTTCAATGAACCGGTTGATGCCGGTTGAGTAATTCCTGGATCAAGGTCCAGGTGTTAGTCGAACTCATTTAAAATCCCGAGCGATTTTTTCAGCTTTCTACTAATAAACCCGTCAATTGGCGAGCCAACACATGATCGGTGAATTGCTGAGATCTCAACCGGAGATCGCGCTGTTCGCAAGCCTTGCAATCGGATATTTCATTGGTTCGTTTCGAGTGGGGCCGATTCAGCTTGGCGGCGTCTGCGGCACGTTGATCGTTGCGTTGCTATTGGGGCAGACGGGCGCGCGGCTGGCGCCGGATCTGAAGAACATTGCTTTCGCGCTGTTCATTTTCGCGCTGGGATTCACCGGCGGCCCGCAGTTCTTCGCCAATATCGGGCGTGGCTGGCGCTATGGCTTGCTGTCGGTGGTCGAGATCGTCTCGGTACTGGTGCTGATCATGATCGCGGTCCTCGTGATGCGGCTCGACGCCGGCACCGCGGCCGGGCTGCTGGCCGGCGCCGCGACGGAGTCGGCGGTGATCGGCACTGCTTCGGAGGCGATCGCCAAGCTCGGCTTCAGCGACGCCGAGACGCTGCGTCTGCAAGCCAATATCGTGACCGCATACAGCGTCAGCTACCTGTTCGGCCTGATCACCATCGTCCTGTTCACGAGTCAGTTCGCGCCGCTGCTGTTGCGCATCAACCTGCGCGACGAAGCCGAGCGCGTATGGCACAAGCTCGGCGGCGACGGCGCCTTTGGTGAGGGTCAGCGCGCCGCTGCGCCAGCCCTCGTAGCACGCGCCTTCCGGGTCGGCACGGCGGCTGGCGCCACGGTCGCCGCGTTCGAACAGCAGCACGGCTATAACCTGACGATCGAGCAACTCGAGCGCAACGGCGCGCGAGTGCCGGTTGAACCGCAACTGACGCTGGCACCCGGCGACCTGATCCTCGTGGGCGGGCGTCGTGAAGCCATCGTCGCGGCGGCCGCAAGCGTCGGTGAAGAAGTGGCGGGCGAGGATTTCAGCCAGATCGCCGCGGAAAAGCTCGACGTGGTCCTCACTCGCCGCGAGGCGCATGGTCTGACGGTAGCGCAGATACGCGAACGGGCGGCGCCGGAAGAAGGGCGCGGTGTCTATATCGCCGCCGTCACCCGGCTCGAAACGACCGTGCCGGCGCTGCCTGGCACCGAGCTCAATCGCGGCGACGTGCTGACGCTGGTGGGCGCGAAGGCCGACGTCGAGCGCGGCGCGCGCCGGCTCGGCTACGTGCTCGCCGCCACCCAGAAAACCGATTTCGTCTATCTCGGCCTGGGCGTGCTGGTCGGCATGGCGATTGGACATCTGGGCGGGCGGATCGGCGGTGTGTCGATTGCTTTGGGCACGGGCGGCGGCTGCCTGCTCTCGGGCCTGCTATTCGGCTGGATCCGTTCGCGCTATCCGCTGATCGGCTCGCTGCCTTCGGCTGCCGCACAGATTCTCAAGGACTTCGGTCTCGCCACCTTCATCGCTGCGGTTGGCCTGTCCGCGGGACCCGATGCGATCAAGCTGGTGCGCGAATACGGTCTTGCGTTGCCGGTGGCCGGCATTCTGATGGTGCTGGTGCCGGGGCTTCTGTCGCTATGGATCGGCCGCATGTTCCTCAAGCTCGAAGCACCGATGCTGCTCGGCGCGATTGCCGGGCAGCAATGCAGCACGCCGGCGATCAGCGCGCTGGTCGGCGTCACCGGCAACTCGACGCCTGTAATCGGCTACACGATCACTTACGCACTCTCGAACATTCTGTTGCCGTTGATGGGGCCGCTGGTGGTCGGCCTCGCCGGGAAATTCGGCTAGACGGCCAGATGTACCGCGCGCGGCGAGCCAGACCGCGCGTGGTCTACCCGGCATATGCAAGCACTCGGCAGTCCGCATGCACATGCCGCAACACGTACTCGGTATCGCCAACTTTCTAGCGAGGGCACGATGGACTGGCTACATAGCATCTTTCAGAAATCACCCGAGATCGCACTGTTTTTGTCGCTTGCAGTGGGGTATTTCATTGGGCAGATCAACTTCGGCAAATTTCAGTTAGGCGGGGTGGGCGGCTCGTTGCTCGCGGCGGTCGTGATCAGTCAGGCGGGCGTGACGATCGACAACGGCGTAAAGTCGGTGATGTTCGCGGTATTCATCTACGCGGTCGGCTACGACTCCGGGCCGGGCTTCTTCAACTCGCTGAACCGCAAGACACTGCGTGAGATCGCGATGGCGATTTTCCTCGCCGTCTCCGCGTTGATCACCGTGGTGGTCTGCGCGAAGCTGTTCCATCTGAACAAAGGTCTGGCGGCCGGGCTCGCCGGCGGCGCGCTGACGCAATCGGCGATCATCGGCACGGCGGGCGATGCGATTGCGCGTCTCGGCCTGCCCGCCGACCAGGTCAAGTCGCTGCAGTCGGACGTGGCGATTGCTTATGCGGTGACCTATGTGTTCGGCTCGCTCGGCGCGATCATCGTCTGCGTGAACATCTTGCCGAAGTTCATGGGGCAGGGCTTGCGTGAGGCCTCGATCGAGGCGGAAAAGGAGCTGTCTTCAGGTTCGTCGTCACTGGGAGCAGGGCAAATTCGTGCGTTGCCCGAACTGGTGGGGCGTGCGTACAAGATCGATGTCAGCGCCGGGAAAACGGTCAAGGCCATCGAGACCCAGCATCAGGACATGTTGACGATCGAGCGGATCAAGCGTGACGGCAAGAATCTCGAGCCGACGCCCGGCCTCACGTTGCAACTCAACGACGAAGTGCTGGTGGTGGGCCGTCGCGAGGCGGTAGTCGCATTCGGCGCGAATGGCAACGAGATCGCCAACGTCGAGGACATTGGCGTCGTGATGCAGACGCGCGAAGGCGTGTTCACACGCAAAGGCATGAACCACACGACGATCGCCGCCGCACGCGAAGTCGTGGATCGCGACATGCGTCACGGCGTCTACATCCAGAGCGTCTCGCGCGCCGGCCAGCCGCTGCCGGTCCTGCCCGAAACCAAGCTCGAGCACGGCGACGTGATCACCTTCTACGGTTCGCCGAAAGACACTAAGCGTGCCGTGGATGCAGCCGGCTACGAACTGCCGTATAGCAACAAGACCGACTTCATCTACATGGGCGTGGGCCTCGTGCTCGGGTTGCTGATCGGGCTGATCGTCCTCAACGTGGGCGGCATTCCGCTTACGCTCGGTTCGGGTGGCGGCTGCCTGCTGGCCGGTTTGCTGTTCGGCTGGATGCGCGGCAAGCATCCGATGTACGGCGTGATGCCGTCGGCAGCATCGCAATTGCTCAAGGACTTCGGGCTCGCGGCGTTTGTCGCCGTGGTCGGTCTGAATTCCGGCCTGCAGGCGGTGGTCACGGTCAAGCAGAGCGGAATGACGATCTTCCTGCTCGGCGTATTCGTCACACTGTTCCCGCTGCTGTTGACGATGCTGTTTGGCCGCTACGTGCTGCGCTACAACAACGCGGCGATTCTGGCCGGTGCGCTGTCGGGTTCGCGCAGTGCAAACCCGGCGTTCGGCGGCGTGCTGGATAAGGCGGAAAGCGCCGTGCCGACCGTGCCGTTCGCGATTACGTACGCGATTGCGAACGTCGCATTGACGCTGCTCGGGCCGCTCGTGGTCGGGCTGGTGTAGCGCGGCTATTGCGCGCAAAGCGTTTCGCATTCTTCGATTTCTCTCACGCCGGCGCTGTCTGAATCATGCACGTCGCGCCGGCGTCATTCACCTGCTTTCTGGAGAACGCATCATGGCAAAAGACAAAGGCGACAAGAAACAAGGCGATATGGCGAAGCCAGGCTTGTCGGCGCTGAGCCCGTTCGAACTGAAGGACGAACTGATCAAGGCAGCCGGTGGTGGCGCGGTGGCGCGTCCCGCAAACGCATCGATGCTGAACGCCGGCCGCGGCAACCCGAATTTTCTCGCGACGGTTCCGCGTCACGGGTTCTGGCAACTGGGCCTCTTTGCGATGCGCGAATCGGAGCGCTCGTTTGCATATATGCCGGAGGGCGTAGGCGGTTTTCCGCGCCGCGACGGCCTCGAAGAACGCTTCGATCTGTTCCTGCGTGAAAACAAGGGCGTGGCCGGCATCGACTTCCTGCGCGGCGCGGTGTCGTACGTGCGCGATCAGTTGGGACTTTCCGCCGGCGACTTCCTCTATGAAATGTGCGAGGGCATTCTCGCGTCGAACTATCCGGTGCCAGACCGGATGCTTAAGCTATCCGAATTGATTGTCGGGCAGTATCTGCGCCGCGAGATGATCGGCAACCATCCGTTCGTCGGCGAGTTCGACGTGTTCGCGGTGGAAGGCGGCACGGCGGCGATGACGTACATCTTCAACACGATGCGCGAGAATCACCTGATCAAGGCGGGCGACACGATTGCGCTCGGCATGCCGATCTTCACGCCGTACATCGAAATTCCGCGCCTGAACGACTATCAGCTGAACGTCGTGAATCTCGAAGCCACCGTGGAAAGCGGCTGGCAGTATTCGAAGAAGGAACTCGACAAGCTGCGCGATCCGAAGGTGAAGGCGTTCTTCCTCGTGAACCCGAGCAACCCGCCTTCGGTGAAGATCAATGACGAGAGTCTTCAATATATTGCCGACATCGTCAAGGAACGCCCCGATCTGATTCTGCTGACCGATGATGTGTACGGCACCTTCGCCGACGACTTCGTTTCGCTATTCGCGCTTGCGCCGAAGAACACGATCCTCGTGTATTCGTACTCGAAGTATTTCGGCGCGACCGGCTGGCGTCTCGGCACGATCGCAACGCATCGCGACAACGTGCTCGACAAGCTGATCGCCGAATTGCCGAAGGACACGAAGAAGCAGCTGCACGAGCGTTACGAGTCGATCACGACCGAGCCGGAAAACCTCAAGTTCATCGACCGCCTGGTGGCCGACAGCCGCACCGTTGCGCTGAATCACACGGCGGGGTTGTCGACGCCGCAGCAGGTGCAGATGGTGCTGTTCTCGTTGTTCTCGCTGATGGACACGCCGGACGCGTACAAGAACGCGTTGAAGCGCCTGATCCGCAAGCGCAAGCAGGCGCTGTACGAAGAGGTCGGTATTACGTTCGCGGACGACGATCCGAACCAGGTCGACTACTACACGATTCTCGACGTCGAGTTCCTTGGCGAGCGGATGTTCGGGCGCGAGTTCGTCGAGTGGCTGCTCAAGAACACCGAGCCGTCCGAATTGCTGTTCCGCCTCGCGCGTGAGGCGCGAGTGGTGCTGCTGCCGGGGCGCGGGTTCGGCACACAGCATCCGTCGGGGCGTGTGTCGCTGGCCAACCTGAACGAATCGGACTATCGGCAGATTGGGCGCGCCGTGCGCAAGCTGATCGAAGAGTATGTCGAGCGTTTCAACGCGGCTACCGGCAAGAAACTCGACAAGACCAAGGTGAAGTGACGCTTCGATCCGTGCCGATGGGGGGCACGCAGCGCGATAAAGCATAGACAAAAAACTTGCGCAATCGCGCGGATCGGTGAATGATCGGACGAACGGCCTCGCCAGTGTCATTGTGGCGGGGCCGTTTGCTCCTTTGCGCCCTGACATTCACGTATCGATCATGCCGACCTCATCATCCAACTTCGCATCCACAGCAGTGCCCTGTCCGGTTGTCGAATCGCTCGACGCCATCCTTCCTGAAGAGCCGTTATTGATGATGGGCGCCGGCCCCGTGCCGATTCCCGCAGCGGTAGCCAAGGCCAATACGGTGGTGATCAATCACCTCGGCAGCACGATGGTCAAGGTGATCGGCCAGGTGAAGACCATGGCGCGCTATGTGTTCCAGACCAACTCGAAGTGGGTGCTGGGCGTGGCGGGTCCAGGTTCGGCCGCGATGGAAATGGCGATCTCCAATCTTGCGTGGGAAGGCACGCGGGTGCTGAGCATCAGGAACGGCTTTTTCAGCGAACGGATGGCGGAGATGGGACGACGCGTCGGCGCGCGGGTGAGCATGCTGGACGTCGCCGACCGCTCGGTTGCCAGCCTCGACCAGATCGCCGAAGCGATCCGCCGCGAGCGGCCGGAGATCGTGACAGTGGTGCAGGGCGAGACGTCGAACACGGTATGGAATTACCACCTGAAGGACATTGCCGCGCTGGCGAAAGCCGCGGGCGCGCTGGTGATTGTCGATGCCGTATGCACGTTGAGCACGATGCCGCTCGAGATGGATGCATGGGGGATCGATGCGGTGATTACCGGCGGGCAGAAGGGCTTGTCGTCGATTCCCGGGGTGTCGCTGATCGCGTTTTCCGATGCGGCCTGGGCGCGGGTGAAGGGACGGACGGCGCCTAACGCGCATTGGTGTCTGGATGCCTCGCTGGCGGAGAACTTCTGGCACAACGCTGGATATCACTACACCGCGCCGGTGTCCGGTGTGCTGGCTTTGCATGAGGCATTGCGGCTGGTGTGCGCCGAGACTCTGGAGAAGCGGTTTGCGCGGCATCTGAAGTGTTCAGTCGCGTTGCAGGAAGGCATTAGCGCATTGGGCCTGAACCTGTACACCCCGCAGGCATGCCGCCTGAATTCGGTGGTGGGCGTCGAGGTGCCGGAGGGATTGAGCCCGGGCGACATCTGTGGGCATATTTCGCGGCAACATCAGGTGGAGATTTCCGGCTCGTTTGGCTTGCCGATCGTGCGTATCGGGCAAATGGGCGAGCAG
Organism: Paraburkholderia fungorum; assembly: GCF_046027215.1. Classification (GTDB taxonomy): domain Bacteria; phylum Pseudomonadota; class Gammaproteobacteria; order Burkholderiales; family Burkholderiaceae; genus Paraburkholderia; species Paraburkholderia fungorum_D. The sequence goes on from NZ_JAQQEN010000001.1 coordinate 609,288, forward strand.
TGCCGCGAGCACAACCTGTTCCGGACGCTGCACGCGCTAGGCCGAACGATGCTGGATCTGGGCTCGGTTGTGGATTTGCCAGCGGGTGTGGCGGCGCTGGAAAAATCGCTCTCGGGCGGGGCGCGTGGAACGGGGCAGTAGCGCCTTACCCTCGCGTTCCCTGCCGGGCGGCGCCGAATGACTACGGTCTGCCGCCCGGCGTGAATCGCGGTGATTCTGTCACTTCAGGAAGAGCGCCGGCGCCCACGAACCCTCGCGTGACGAAAACTGCGCCGTTTGGGCGTTCGTATTGCGGATGCAGATGCCGATCTGCGGCGCCTTGGCGGCCACCTGCAACGCAATATAGTGGCTGACGTCGTTCAGTCGCACCTGCGAGGCGTTGTCAAGATAGATGCCGCCAATCCATTGCGTGGTGCAAGCCGCTGCCGTCGGCAGATGAGTCGCGTCGTCCCACGTCGTGGTCGCAGCGTAAAGGTCGAGCATGATGGGTTGGGAATCCGTTACGTTTTGCCCCAATGTCTGCAGGTACGAGCTAGCGTAGGGGTAGTCGCCGAGATTGGCTGGCGTCGCGAACCTGATCAGCACGACATTGCCTGGCGCCACGACCAGTGTGGAGTCCACCGGATGCTCGACGCCGTTGGCGTCGAGCCAGACGTCCGCGTTTGCCGCGGAGTAATAGGTCGGAATGCTCTTGTCGCATGTCCACACCTGACCGGTGCTCCTGTTCATGCACTTGTCGATCACGTATTGCATCGTGTCCGGCTTCCAGGCATTCATAAAGTCGCCGTGCGCCGTGTAGAGGCTGCCCCATTGAGGGGCCCATTGCCCGCTCACCAACGTCGGGTCCATGGACAATAGCGCGGTGGAGAGATCGGGATCTTGACCGAGGTTGTACGCGATATTCATTTGCAACTCGGGAATCTTGACCGGGTAAGCACTTGGGCAGGTGCCGTCGGTGTTGCGGTAAGCCATATTCGAAACCTTGCTGGCCAGATTCGGCACTAGCGTTTTGCCATCCCAGCAATCGGGGAAATGCACCGAGATGTTGAACTGGGAATAGGTGCCACTGCTGTCCGTCACGACCGGGCAGTTGGTCGGCGCGACGGTGGTATACGATCCTCCCCGGCATAGGAAGTTGATATGCGGGTTCTGGGTGGTACCCATGTGATTGCCCGCCAGCATTTCCAGCCCGGATGGGATCGCCTGAAGCGGGACGACCGGCTGATCGTTCTTGTAGTACGTCTTCTGATACTGCGGCACGACGATGCCCGACGCCCTTTTTAATTGCGGCACCCAATAGGCCGAGCGATCCGCATTTGAATCACAGGTCGTGAGCTTGTTGCTGTTCAGTGAACCGTAAGTGCTGTAAGCGTCAGTGGTTGAATTGCCGAAGAAGTCATGCACCATAGATTGTCCGGGTTGCCCGGGGTGAATGATGGGATCGTCCGGCAAGGTATGCGAATAGGCGCACTGCACGTTGAATTGGTCGCCGGCGTGGGCCGCACCGGCCGCCAGCACCAGCGTGACCCAGATCACGATACGTACTTTCATGACTGACTCCTGAAGAGAAGATCGAGGCAACGGGAAAGTCTTCCATCAATGCGAATTGATTAGGAATATTGAATGAATAACGCGTGAAGAGAGAGCGGGTGGTGGCGATTGTAGGTCGTCGACAAGGAAGCTTCTAGTGCAATCGCGTGGCCTGCGACAATAGGACCAGTCCTATTTTCTGTTGTGCACTCAAGCCGTGCCGTGCCGGAATGGGCACGGCACACGCAGCACGCCTGAAGCGAACCAGCAGAATCAGGTCGCGGCAGGCGCGTTCGGCACACGCGCATTGCGCAGATACATCATCGTGGACAGCGCGACAGCGAGGGCGGAAGCCACGGCTGCGAACAGGAACACCGATCCGTAGCCAAATTCGCCGGCGATATAGCCGGCTAGCGGCCCGGTAATGCCCAGCGACAAATCGAGAAACACCGAATAAGCGGACAGCGCGGCGCCGCGGCTCGCCGGCGGCACGAGTCCGACTGCCTCGACACCCAGAGCGGGAAACACCAGCGCAAACCCGAAGCCGGTCAAAGCCGCCCCCGCTAGGGCGATATGCGGCTCGGGCGCGAGCCACAACATCAACAACCCGGCACATTCAAACGAAAACGAAACGATCGCCACGCGGAATCCGCCGTAGGTTTTGATCGTGTTCGCAAATAACAACCGTGAGCCAATGAACAGCGTGCCAAAAACCGTCAGCGACAAGGCCGCATTCGGCCAATGCTTCGCGGCATAAAACAGCGTAATGAACGTGGCAATCGACCCAAACCCGGCGGAGCCAAGCGCCAGACCAATCCCGTGCGGCAACACCCGCGTGAATACGCTCCGGTACGACATGCGCTCACCGTGCACGACCGGCACGGGCGCGATCAACCTGGCCAGATAAAACCCGAGCGCGGCCAGCAGAATCACCAGAATCCCCAGTGCGGCAAACCCAACCGTGTGCTGAATCGCCACGCCGAGCGGCGCGCCAATCGCCAGCGCGCCATAAGTCGCGATGCCGTTCCACGAGATCACCCGGGCATTGTTGCTCGTGCCCACGCGGCCAATCCCCCACAAGATCGCGCCCGTCCCGCACAGGCTTTCGCCGCATCCAAGCACCAGGCGGCTGCACACCAGCAAGGCGAGGCTCAGGATCGGCCAACGCCCGCACAACACCGCCAGCAACAACAACACGCCGCTCGCGCCACACCCCAGCAAACCGATCGAAACGGTCCGCTTCGGACCTATCGTATCGGCCGAACGGCCGGCCAGCGGCCGCGATGCCAGCGTCGCCAGGTATTGCACGCTGATCGCCGCACCGGCCAGCACCGCGCTGTAACCCAGGTCGTCGTGGACGTAGCCTGGCAGCACCGCCAGCGGAATGCCGATCGTCAAATAGCAAATAAACGTGAAAAAGACGACCGGAATGATCTGCATGGTCGTCGCAAATTCGCTGCGAGGTGTCGCTGAGTTGCTGGACATGGGGAAAACGAGACTTGAAATCGGCGGGAAGGCGTGATTTTCCCATGGAACCGATTCCCTTGCAGGGGTTGCTTAATATTTTTCTGGCCTGAATAACGGTGCCGGATCGATATAGTGGTCGGGAAAACGATGTTTTCCGACCTCAAGCGCCACCTTCAACGCAAAGCGAAGTGTCATTAAATCAATATAAACATAGAAAATATTGGAATAATGACGTGACAACATAAGTCAACCGCCCCCCAAAGCCATCTCTATATCGATTCGACGATATGTCCCGCATGCGATCGCTGCTATGGGTTGTATTTATTGATGGTGATAGTTTTCGAACCATCACTGCAGCACGTCCCCACGGACACAGAACATTCGAGAGTAACGAGACATGACTGAGCCGATTCGCTTCTACCACCGCAACGCGATCCGCGAGATCAAGGATGCGCCCGTCACCCGCACCGTCCTGCAGTATTTGCGCGAAGACGCGCATTGCACCGGCACCAAGGAAGGCTGCGCCGAAGGCGATTGCGGCGCGTGCACGGTCGTAATCGGTGAGCGCGACGAAGCCGGCGCGATCAGCTTCAAGGCGGTCAACGCCTGCATCCAGTTCGTGCCGACGCTCGACGGCCGTGCGCTCTTCACCGTCGAAGACCTGCGCCAGCCGGACGGCTCGCTGCATCCGGTGCAGGAAGCCATGGTCGAGTGCCACGGCTCGCAGTGCGGGTTTTGTACGCCTGGTTTCATCATGTCGATGTGGTCGCTGTACGAAAAGCACGGCCACGAACACAGCTGCGCGAACAGGACTGTGCCGTCGCGCGACGCGATCAGCAACGCGCTGACCGGCAATCTGTGCCGCTGCACCGGCTACCGCCCGATCGTCGACGCGGCGGTGCGCATGTTCGAAGCGCCCGCGCCGAAAGCGCCGGTCAATGTCGAAGCGCTGTCGAAGACGCTCGCCACGCTCGAACGCAAAGACACTTTCCACTACACGCACGCCGGCCAGCAGTTCGACGCGCCGCGCACGGTCGCGGCGCTCGCGAAGATCAAGGAAGCCGAGCCGGCGGCCCGCATTCTCGCCGGCAGTACCGACATCGGCCTGTGGGTCACCAAGCAGATGCGCGAGCTCGGCAATATCGTCTACGTGGGCCAGATCGCCGAGCTGCAAAAGCTCGAAACCAATGACGACTGGATCGAGATCGGCGCCGGCGTGTCGGTCGAAAGCGCCTATGCGGAAATCGCGAAGCAGTACCCGGAACTGAACGAAATGTGGCAGCGCTTTGCGTCGCTGCCGATCCGCAATGCGGGCACGCTGGGCGGCAACATTGCCAACGGCTCGCCGATCGGCGACTCGATGCCGGGCCTGATCGCACTCGGCGCGCATGTGATCGTGCGCGGCGGCGAGATCGAACGCGAAATGCCGCTTGAAGATCTGTACCTCGCGTACCAGAAGAAGGACATGGCGGAGCATGAGTTCGTGGTTGGGCTGAAAGTGCCGACGCGCACCGGCGTGCGCAAGAACCTGCAATTTCGCACCTATAAACTCTCGAAGCGCTTCGACTCGGACATCTCGGCCGTGTGCGCCGCGTTCTCGTTTATCGCCGACGGCAACCTGATCCGCGAGCCGCGCATCGCGTTCGGCGGCATGGCCGCCACGTCCAGGCGCGCCACGCACGCTGAAGCCGTGCTGCGCGACGCCGAATGGCATGAAGCCACTGCGCAGGCCGCGATGCTCGCGCTGGGCAACGACTACGCGCCGCTTAGCGACATGCGCGCCACCAGCAACTATCGCCTCGAAGCGGCGAAGAACACGTTGTACCGCTTCTGGCTCGAAACGCGTCCGCACAATCCGCTGCCGAAGAGCGCGCTGGATGTGCGCGCGGTAGCCGCTGCTTGCGCACCGGCCGGCGCGAGCGCCTGAGACGCCACGAGCATACGGAGAACACAGAATGAATCAGCACGCTGAACCGTTCCTGAAAGACCTTCAGGATCTCGACAACTTTACCCAGGTGCACGTCTCGCGTCCGCACGAGTCCGCGCATCTGCACGTGAGCGGCCGCGCCACCTACACCGACGACATCCCGACGCTCGCCGGCACGCTGCACGCCGCGCTCGGCCTGTCGTCGAAAGCGCATGCGAAGGTCGTCTCGATGTCGCTCGAGAAAGTGCGCGCGACGCCCGGCGTGGTGGCGATCTTTACCGCCGGCGATATCCCCGGCGTGAACGACGTCGGCCCGATCATCCACGGCGACGACCCGATTCTCGCGGACGGCGTGGTGCAATACGTCGGCCAGCCGATGTTCATCGTGGTCGCGACCTCGCACGAAACCGCGCGTCTGGCTGCACGGCGCGCCGATGTGGTCTACGAAGAATTGCCGGCGATTCTCACCGCGCAGCAAGCCCGCGCCGCGAACCAGCACGTGCTGCCGCCGATGAAACTCGCGCGCGGCGAAGCCGCTACGAAAATCGCCCGTGCGGCGCATCGGGAAGCCGGCGAGATGCTGCTCGGCGGGCAGGAACAGTTCTATCTGGAAGGCCAGATTTCATACGCGGTGCCGAAAGACGACGACGGCATGCACGTCTACTGTTCGACGCAGCACCCGACCGAAATGCAGCACATGGTCGCGCACGCATTGGGCGTGGCCTCGCACAACGTGCTGATCGAATGCCGACGGATGGGCGGTGGCTTTGGCGGCAAGGAATCGCAATCGGGGCTGTTCGCCTGCTGCGCGGCGCTCGCTGCATGGAAGCTGCTGTGCCCGGTCAAGCTGCGTCCGGACCGCGACGACGACATGATGGTCACCGGCAAGCGCCACGATTTCCACTACACGTATGAAGTGGGCTACGACGACAAGGGCGTGATCGACGGCGTGAGCGTCGACATGACCTCGCGTTGCGGCTTCTCCGCCGACCTGTCCGGTCCGGTGATGACGCGCGCGCTGTGCCACTTCGACAACGCGTACTGGCTCTCCGACGTGTCGATCGACGGCTTCTGCGGCAAGACCAACACGCAGTCGAACACTGCGTTCCGCGGCTTCGGCGGCCCGCAAGGCGCGTTCGCAATCGAATACATCATGGACAACGTCGCGCGCTCGGTGGGCGAAGATTCGCTGGACGTGCGCCGTCGCAATCTGTACGGCAAGACTGAACGCAATCAGACGCCGTACGGCCAGGTGGTCGAAGACAACGTGATTCACGAGCTGATCGACGAACTCGAAGCGACCAGCGAATATCGCGCGCGCCGTGCGGCGATCAACGAGTTCAATGCCAACAATGAAGTGCTGAAGAAGGGCCTCGCGCTCACACCGGTCAAGTTCGGCATCGCGTTCAACGTGACCCACTTCAACCAGGCCGGCGCGCTGGTGCACATCTACACCGACGGGTCGGTGCTGGTGAATCACGGCGGCACCGAAATGGGCCAGGGCCTGAATACGAAGGTGGCGCAGGTTGTCGCGCATGAACTCGGGATCGGCTTTAACCGCATCCGCGTCACGGCAACCGACACCAGCAAGATCGCCAATACCTCGGCGACCGCTGCCTCCACTGGTTCGGATCTGAACGGCAAGGCGGCGCAGGATGCGGCCCGTCAGCTGCGCGAACGTCTGTCGGCCTTTGCGGCGGAACGCTTCGGTGCGGGGCAGGTGAGCGCCGTGGACGTGCGCTTCCTGCACGACCGCGTGGTGGTCGGCGATGTCATCGTGCCATTCGAAGAAGTGATCGCGAAGGCGTATGTCGCGCGTGTCCAGTTGTGGTCCGACGGTTTCTACGCGACGCCCAAGCTGTACTGGGATCAGTCGAAGCTGCAAGGCCGGCCGTTCTACTACTACTCGTACGGCGCGGCCGTATCGGAAGTGGTGATCGACACGCTGACCGGCGAAATGCGCGTGCTGCGCGCGGATGCGCTGCATGACGTGGGCGCATCGCTGAACCCGGCGCTCGACGTCGGCCAGGTGGAAGGCGCGTTCATTCAGGGCATGGGCTGGCTCACGACCGAAGAACTGTGGTGGAACGCGGGCGGCAAACTGATGACGCACGCACCGTCCACCTACAAGATTCCGACCGTCAACGATACGCCGCCGGACTTCCGTGTGCGCCTCTTCAAGAACCGCAATGCGGAGGACAGCATTCATCGTTCGAAGGCGACTGGCGAACCGCCGCTGCTGCTGCCGTTCTCGGTGTTCTTCGCGGTGCGTGATGCCGTGTCGGCCGTGGGTGACCACAAGGTCAATCCGCCGCTGAACGCGCCCGCGACGAGCGAGGAGATCCTGAAGGCAGTGGGCGCGGTGCGCGCGGCTACCGCGGCGGCACGCCAGTAACAGCATCATGCAGACATCGAACCTCACTGGAATGATCGCCATGAACGACTTTTCTACCGTTCAGATCGGCCGGGGCAGCGCCGTGCAAGTGCCGCGTCCGGCGCCGATGCACATCGTGCTGTTCGGCGCGGGTCACGTCGGCCACGCGCTCATCAAGCTGCTGGGGAGCTTGCCGTGCGTCGTCCAGTGGGTCGATGAGCGCGACGAACTGTTCCCCGACGAAACGCCGCCCAACGTGCAGGTCGAAGCGACCGACACGCCCGATGTGATCGTCGACACAGCGCCGCCGGGTGCGTACTTCCTCGTGATGACGCATAACCACGCGCTCGATTTCTCGCTCGCCGCCCGCATTATGCGGCGGCGCGATTTCACCTACTTCGGCATGATCGGTTCGAAGACCAAGCGCGTGAAATTCGAACGTCGCTTGCTGGATCGCGGTGTGGATCTCGACCGGCTGGTGGAGATGACGTGCCCGATCGGCGTGGACGGGATCGTCGACAAGGCGCCGCCGGCAATTGCGGTTGCGGTGTGCGCCGAGTTGCTGCAGATCCGTGCGCAGCACGCCGAGGCACGGGCGGTGACGCGCAAGCTCTGCGCGAGCGTTTAGGCGCTCGGAGCAAGCCCTTCACTTCAAACCGAAGCCTTCCGCCCCCTGTTGTTTCAGACCAGAACGTCAGCCCGCCGCGGCTGACGTTTCTTTTTTGTGCGGCCGTTTCGCGCGCCGTACCTTGTGCGCCACCAAACCGTCCGAGACTTGCGACATCAACGCGCGCAGCCAGCCGACATCGCTTGGACGGTCCGGCTGCGGATGCCACAGCTGATAGCACTTGATGCGCGGAAACGGGATCGGCACCTCGACAACCGCCAGCGGCAAGATGTTCGCATAGTGCGTCGCGAAGCGGCGCGTCGTGGTGAAGATCAGATCCGATTGCAGCAGCGTTTGCGGCACCAGACCGAAATACGGCAGCGTGGCGACGATGCGCCGGTCGGCGTGCGCCCGCGCGAAGCCGATATCGATCGCACCGCCGCGTGCACCGCTATAAGGTGTAGGCGCGAGATGCGGCGCGGCGAGATACGCATCGCGCGTCATCGGCATGCGCGTGAGCGGATGGTCGGCACGCATCAGGCACACCACGGTATCGGAGAACAGATCGGTTTTGGCGAAGCGCGGATCGGGCTTCGGCCAGTTGCCAATCACGAGATCGAGTTCGCCGGCATCGAGCGCGGCCGAATGATCGAGCATCGGACTCAGTGACTCGATCTCCAGTCTTGCGTGCGGCGCGGCCTCGCGAAACTGCGCGATCACGGTGGGCATGAAGAAGTCGTTCAGATAGTCCGGCGCGGCGACGCGAAAGGTGCGGCGCGAGCGGCCTGGATCGAAGTCGCCGTGCGGCGTGGCGACGAAATCGACTTCGCGCAGCACGCGTTGCGCGGAGGCCAGCAGCGATTCGCCATATTCGGTCGGCACCATGCCGGATTTGCCGCGTACGAGGATCGGGTCGTTCAGCGTTTCGCGCAGTTTGCGCAGCGCAGTGCTGATGGCGGGCTGGGTCTGGTTCAGACGCAGCGCGGTTTGCGTGACGCTGCGCTCGACCAGCAGCGTGCGCAAAACGCGCACGAGCCAGATATCGAGGGAGGCGGCGGTGTCGTCCATGGTTTAGGCGAAGCGGTGCAAGCGGATCGGGCCCGGTTCAGGCGTGGCGCGGGACCGCCCGCGCGACAGCACGCGCAACGGGGTGCAAAGGGTATCACTTTGGCCCGTTTGCGCTGTGACGGCCATAGCGGGCACGGTATGGCCGGCATCAGCACGGTTTTTCGACGCAAGCGCGCATGCCATCCCATGCGCGGTGTGTCCGATGCACGTGAAGCTTACGCCTCGCCTACATCCAGTCGTCCATCGTGCCTTCAGCCAGGCAACTGATCCGCTTCACTTCTTTCGATTCGAGCCAGTTCGGCGTGCGCGCGCAGTACAGCACCATCGGCAACGCGTCTTCGCCCCAGAACAGCTGATCGTTCAGACGGAAGGTCGGCACGCCGTAGACGCCCAGACCGATTGCATCCGCGGTATTGCGCTGCAATTGCGCCTTTACTTCTTCGTTCTTGATGAGCTCCGGGCCGTCCGGCATGCCGACGCGTTCGCACAATTGGGCGAAGGCCTCGTCGCTCGACGGATCGCGGCCTTCACGCCAGATGAAACGGAAGATCTCGCGCACGAATTGAACGTCGCCGTTCGCGGCGGTGGCGAGCAGCATCGGCTTGATCGATTTGAACGGGTGCGCCGGTGGCATCTTGTACGGAATGCCGAGTTGCTCCGCGCGAAACAGCGCGTGGCGGTACATGAAGGTGCGCTTGCCGGGCACGCTGTAAGCCGGCCGCTGCCCCCAGTGGCTGTAGAGATCGCTCAGCACGACCGGTGTGAAGGCGAAGTCGAAGCCCGGCCATTTGTCGTGTTGCTCGAGCAACAGATACGTGAACGGCGAGACAAAATCGTAAAACCACTGTGGTTGCGTGGCGTCGATGCCAACGGTCATAAATGTCTCCCGGATTGCCTGTTCCGAACGGCGCGTCTGCCAGACCGTCGGATTTGTAATGATCTTACGCGGTGCTGCGGCTGCTTGCACCGGTCAAATATGCTTTTTCAGCCGGCGTCGGCGAGCCCAGTGCGGGTCACGCCCGGCTCGGCTCAGTCGATGCCGGGCCCGAAGCGGGGTGGCCGGCGGCGGCCTCGTCGGCTGCGCCGCGCACCGCGGGCGCTTCGCCGGCTTCCTCGGTCTGGGTGGCTGCGGGTGAATCCGGTCCGTCGCCAGGCTCGCCCGGCGCGTCCTGCTGGGCGTCGCGGCTATGCGTGAGCCGCTCGCGCACGAAGCCGATATGCTCGCGCAGCACGTAGAACTGGTCCGCATAGGCAAGCGGCATCTTCAGGCCGTTCACCGACTCCTCGATCGCGTCGAGCCGCTCGATCAGCGTCGCGCGTTCGGCGGCCGAATGCTCGCTGAGCGCGCTGCGTTCGATCGCAATCAGTGCGCCGTACCAGCGGTAGATGCGCGATTTTACCCGCCACGCATACAGCGACGGCACGAGACGCAGCGCGGGAATCAGCAGCACGATCAGCGGCACCACGACTACCAGCAGCCGGTCGGCGAGACTCGCCAGCCAGAACGGCAGAATCCGGTAGAGGAAGCTCTTGCCCGATTTGTAGTAGCGCGCGGCGTCGTCGCTGATCGCGAAATCGTGCGCGAGCGGCGCCGGGAATTCGCCGGCGCGCTGCATGATGTTTGCCTTGCCATGCACTTCCCGGGCGGCTTCGATCAGCAGATCGGAGAGCGCGGGATGCAGCGAGTCGCGCGCCACCAGCTCTGCGGTCGGCGCCACCATATGGATGGGCGCGGAAGGCAGATTCTTGCCGAGGTCGAACGCGCCCATCGGCATCTCGAGTTGCGTCAGATACGGAAAGCGGCGCGTGTAGGCATCGGCCTGGGTGAAGTCGTAGAACTGCACGTTCGGCGTGCGATAAAGCTTGCCCATGACCGCCGGTTGAGCTGAATCGCCGGCCAGAAAAGCCGCGTCGACTTTGCCGGCGACGAGGGCGTCAGCGGCCTCGTCGCCGGACAGCGGCAACAGCCGGGTTGCGCCACCCGGCACGATGCCGTTTGCCTTGAGCAGCGCGAGCGCCAGCTCGCGCGTGCCGCTGCCTTCAGCGCCCACGGCAAGACGCAAGCCCTTGAACTCGGAGAGCCGCGTGACGGTGGGGCCGTGATAGAAAATCGCCAGCGGCACATACGCCACGCTGCCGAGCGACATCAGGCCTGCGCTCTCCGGCCCGGGCGCGACGCCGTCCTGCACGAAGCCGACATCGACATTCGACTTCGGATCGGCGAGCCGCTTGAGATTCTGCAGCGAGCCTTCCGAAGACAGCACATTCAGGGTGATGCGGTTGCGCGCCAGAATGGCCTTGTACTTTTGGGCGGCGTTCCAGAACGTGCTGCCTTCGGGGCCTGCGCTGATCGTCAGCGTACTGGGCGGGGCGGGCTGGATCAGACGGACGGCGAGCCAGATCGCGGCGGCGGCGACCAGCAGGATCGGGCCGAACGAGATCGCGAGATCGCGCCATGAGATCGCCACGAAGCGGGCGACGAGAAGGGGAGGGCGTTTGCGGCCGGTGGCTGGCTTCATCGGATGACGTGACGGCTACGGTCGAAAGTGAACAGGATGGCGGCGGTGCTCTGGGGCGCGCGTCGCGCCGATGGTACCTTGATTCGCCCGGCGACGGCTCGGAGGGCGTTGGCTGGCGCCGACAAACCCGTAACAAATCGTGAACAGCGCGTGAACAACGCGTGAACAACGCGCGCGCCGTGCATCGCCAGTCGTCCGCCATTGTGCCAGGTATGACTAAACCCTTTGCGCTTCTGGCCCGGCTAGATTAAATTGTGCATCGCTGCCGCGATTGGATGTTCGCGCAGCGTGACCCGGCACGACTGACAAGAACTGGGCGCGCTGGTGGACTTCGCGGCTTGCCAGCTGTCGTACCGCATCGCATGCGGCTTATGGCGGCCGGCCTCTCTCGCCTCTCGCACACCGTGTAGCAGCCATAGTCGGCCGTCGCTCAGCCGCGCCTTGTCGCGCGCCGGGCGTGGCCGCCGGTAGTCGTAACGAAGCCGCTTGGTAGATGCGGTCCAATGTGAGTCAAAGGAGAAAGTATGAAATCGGTCGGTTATCTGAAAACGCTGGGTTCGGTGGTGGCAATGGTGGTGGCGTGCAATGTGTACGCTCAGGCAAGCGATGCAATGGGCACGACGGCTGCGCCGGCTACTAGCGCCACGTCCAGCAAGAAGGCCAATAGCCAACTGGGCCGCAAGGTGCGTGGCGCGCTGGCCAAGACGCAAGGCGTCGACGTGTCGAACATTGCCGTGCGCGCTCGCGGCGGCGCGGTGACCCTGACGGGCTCGGTGCCGGATCAAGGCCAGATCGATGCAGCCGGTACAGCGGCCAAAGGCGTGGCAGGTGTGACGTCGGTATCGAACAAGCTGAACGTTCAGCAGCAGTAATCGTATTGGCATCGGCGCGCGAGCTGCCGCAAGCGCGGCGTGCCGTCCTGATGCATGTCAGTCGAAAAGCTCCGGTATAGCGCCGGGGCTTTTTTTTCGATTTGTTTTCGCGGCGGTGTTTTTTCAGGTGGCGATGATGGGACGGCCGATCCGGGGCTGAACGCGAGACAGGCAGCGAGCCGTCCGTGCGTGCGTTACGGCACAGAGTTGCTGCGCCACACAGCGTACTGTGACGCATGGGGAAACGGAGTCGCCGTCATGGAAACCACGCTTTTGCGCTATACGGATTTGCCGATCCGCGATCGGGCTGCGTTCGAACTGGTGTGCGCGCGGCACGGCTTTGCGCCGGTGCATTTCCACATCAGCGCGAGCGGGGCGCGGGGCGATGCCGCGGATGAGCGGCTCATCACAGTGCGTCGCGGCGGCTGGACGCAGTCATATCGCGACCAGCGCGGTCAGTGGGTAAGGCAGTTCGAAAGCGACCTGACCTGCCGCTTTTTCAAATAGCTCGCCTGGCGTGGGTGCGGCGGTCTACCTTCAGGTCAGCACGAGCCGCACACCGACCAGCGTGAGCGTGGCTGCGAGCAGATTGCGCAGCAGCGCGTCCGGCGCGCGCGACGACAGGAAACTGCCGACCGCGATGCCCGGCAGCGACCCCACCAGCAGCGACAACAACATCGACCAGTCGACCGAGCCCAGCAGCCAGTGACCGGTGCCTGCCAGCAACGTCAATGGCACCGCGTGAGCAATGTCCGAGCCGACGATGCGCGTGGTCGGCAGCAGCGGATACAGCAGTAACAGCACCGTCACGCCGATCGCGCCTGCGCCCACCGAGGTCAACGAAACCAGTACGCCAAGCACGGCTCCGGTCAGCATGGTGAGCGCGAGCGTGCGCCCCTGCTTCGGCGGGCGCCGGCGGCGCGCGCCGAGTGCCGCGAGTTGCGGCCGGAATACCAGCGCCACCGCCGTTACCAGCAACGCGGCGCCGAGCACGATCTGGATCAGCCGTCCCGCGCCGGGGGTGTCCATCCCGTAACGATGTAGCAGGATCAGCGTGATGGTTGCCGCCGGCACGCTGCCGGCGGCGAGGCGCAGCGTGATCTGCCAGTCGACCGAGCCTTTCAGGCCGTGCACCAGCGTGCCGGTCGCCTTGGTGGCGGCCGCGTACAGCAGGTCCGTGCCGACCGCGGTGGCCGGATGGACATTGAACAACAGCACCAGGATCGGCGTCATCAGCGAGCCGCCGCCGACGCCCGTCAGACCGACCAGAAAGCCGACGAACAGGCCGGAGACGGAATACAGCAGATCGATGTGGGGAAGAGCCATTGAGCGGACCGCGGACGGCCGGGTGGGGTGGACGGTTGAGTGACGAGGCCGGCGCGCGCATGCCTGTGATGGTGGGCGGATACGCGTGCTTCGGCGCGGCGAAAGCCGCTATTGTCGCAAAACTGCCGCAATTGCGTATGAAGCCGTCCCTCAGGGTGGCGGATCGAGGAGTAACACGCCGCGCACGCGGCTCAGGCGATAGGGATGTCTGGCGGTTTTCCCGCGGCGTGCGCTCAGGCTGCGTGGACCTTCGCGCTCAAAGCGCCCGGCGAATCTCGACGATGCCGAATACCGCCAGCATGAGCCCGACAAACCGGTCGATCGCCACGCGCAGTTTGCTGCCGATTGCATGGCGCGCGAGCGACACCACGGTCACGAGGAAACACCACCAGGCGATTGAACCGCAAAACACGCCGCTCACCGTCGTCAACGCGATGCCTGAAGAAAACGCGCCGCGTGGCGCGAGCGTGGTGAACAGCGCCGCGAACATGATGACCGTTTGTGGATTGGTCAGCGTGAGCAGCAGCGAACTTGCGTACGCACGCAACGCGCCGGCGCGGCCGACTTGCGCGAGCTTGCCGTTACCGTTGCCGTTTTCGTTAGCTGCTTCAGCGGGCGGTTTTTGCAGTAACGTGCGCACCCCTAGATAGAGCAGGAACAGCCCGGCGACCAGATGCAGGGGGCGGTCGTACGCAAGCATGAACTGCGAGATGCCGACCAGTCCGAGCGCCGCAATCAGGCCGTAGAGCGCATCGCCGCTCGCGATGCCGAAGCCGATTGCGAGGCCCGCGCGCGGACCGCCTGTCAGGGTGCGGCGGATGCACAGCATGCCCATCGGACCGACCGGCGCCGCAATCGCGAGGCCGACGCCTGCGGCGGTGAAAAAGAGACTGGTGGTGGACATGCGAATCCCGGGCGGATTGTTTTTTGGAGTGGGTGTTTATGCGGGCGCTGCACGTGCCCGTGGTGCTTTCGTGTCCGTCAGCATAGCTATGTCGAAAGTGCTGGGCAAGTGCATGCACGATAAACCGGCGCCGGGCGGCGCGATGCTGTCGTGTGAGGTTTTGCCCAGCCATGGCGCCTGGCCGTGCCGATGCGTGATGCGTGGACGCAATCGCGTTTCGTGACCAGCATCCGGGCGCGGTTGGTTTATTCCTGGAGCCGGAACTCAGTGATGTTTTCCGCGTATCTGAATCGCTTTCGCGTGAATGGAGTGTTTGGGTTTATTTCGGCGCGATGGCGATTGTGAGGGTGGCCACCGGCATATTCTGGCCAAAGGCGCGCGATGTCGCGTTTGAGGATATTTCTAAATGAGGTTGGAGTGTGATGCCCGCCTTGCGGAGGCGGGCTTGCTTCTTTAGTGCTTCTTTTGAGTTGCCGAGCTGGTTGGCATTACCCGGATCGGCGGCGCGCCTGAGGGCGATGTGGCCGGTTGCGGTTTCTTGGCCTGCTTCGGTTTCTTGACTTCACGGTTACTGCGCATTTGACCTTTTGCCATGATGAAGCTCCAAGATAGCTATTTTGTTCGCTCCGCGAGAGGTGGGAGCGGTGAGATAGTGTGCGCTTGTTTTGGTTTTTTGCCTACAGGAGGGGGCCTATGGCGTTGGCTTTTCCTTGTTCTGGCCTCTTGGGCCTTTCCTTGCATTCTAGTGGTTTATTAGTGTCGCCCCTTGCCTTCGCCTTGCCGCCAGGCCCGGATGAAATCGGTCACCCGCGAGTGCCAGCCGTCGTAGCCGCCAGCCTTGATCTCCTGGAACAGCATCCAGGCGGTGCGGCGTTCCTTTTTCGGTCGCCGCGCATCGACATTGAGCGCCTGCACCAGCACCTCATGAAACGGCGTCAACCGGGTCGGCTGCGAGCGCCGCTGATACTTCGGCTCCTCCTGAACATCCATGTTCAGATATTTACTAATCGTGTTGCGCGACAGGCTTGTGAGACGCGCTATCTCGCGTACCGACTTGTTCTGGCGGTGGAACATCCGCCGCACCTTGCCAATCATCGTCATCGGGATCATCCCCAAACACCCTGCCAGAAAAACTAGCAGGATAGGTTGATTGCCCGGCTCAATTTTCAGTCGGCGCGATCCCTACATGTGGCTGAATTTTCGGTCGGCGTAAACAAGCAAGCGACACATTGCACAGTTCACCAACATCGCCGCTCTTGCCCGGACCATTCAATCGTACATACCTGCCGGGAAGGTCCAGCAAAAGGAATATGCTGACCTGGCGAACGCTCTGGTCGATTGTGCTGATTTCTACAAGGATCGCGCAGTGGCGGAGGAAGTGGCGTTTTCCCTCATCGCTGCCGACACTCTGTTCCTTCTCGACCCCGATGTGCGGGCCGACATTCTGCGGCGCGGTAACGCCCACAGGAAATCATTGACAGTGAAATGCGCTACCGCACTTAAGCGCTGACCGCGCCGCACGGACTACCACTAGCGGCCACCACACCGCAGCCAAAGAAAAAGGCGCGAGCAATCGCGCCTTTTCTTCGCCTATGCATGCGATTAAAAGCTCAGCGCGAGCCACAAGAAGAATTCCATCGACGGCAGAAGAAGAACAGGGAACAGAACGACCATCGTTCTGTTCGCCTTGTCAACTACAGCAAACCCGATTGCCATAGCAATCGTTGCCAACCAGCCTGCCAAACAGTAGAACGAAAGCTGCACGCTTGGGGGCCATACCCCCCCAGCAAAATCAATTTCGTTCCACGAAGCCCGTCTTAGCCAGCCAGATAGAATGATCAACAGCAACTGAACAAAGCCAAGGACGAAATAGCGCTTCTTCACTGGTTAGCCTGTTTTGCGTAATAGTTCTTTTTTGCGAGCCGCTTCGATTTCTCTAGTACAGCATCTAGCTCTGCTGGCGTTACGGGGGTGGGGAGCCAACGCGGATCATGAGCCAGAATTCCGATCATTTCGAGTACATCGGCCACATTCGATGAGCAGCTATTATCAAAAAGACTGTACGTACTTGCATTCGGATGCGCTCGCTTGAATGCTCCATCCACACTTACACGTCGCTCTAGCTCGCGTTTTACCTTCTCTTTTTCGGCCGGAGATACTCTGAGCACCAAGCCGACATTGTCACGCCACAAATCCGCCAGTTCGTATCGACCCGTTGGTTAGATTCACGACACCACCATAAAAATAGGTGTGTTTATCCATTTTTACGTACTCTTCATGAGCGCGACTATAGACGATTCCGTCGATTTCTATGGCGACATGTCCCCATTGTGAACCCATACTGCGCAGCCGGGAGTCGCTGACGATGACTTCAATGGTAGTGGAATCTACGATGATTTCTTTTGCCGAAGAATCTTTCGTAGGCGTGGTCGTTTTGGTTGCTACCAACCGGTATTTCACCCCGTCCGGGGAGACGTGAATCTGCTCTGGCATGACTATCCCGCAAGGTAGACGTTGACGTTCTCGACGGAAGCGACGGACGCGAGCAAATGCGTGTGCCCATCGCCATCAGTTTCGCCGTATTCGCTTTCTGTATCGCAGGTAGCCATCGTTCGACATCAATGAGTGGTGGTGCCCGCGTGCATCGGCACGAAGCTGGTTGCATGCTCTTTGTGGTGCGGGCTATCGGTAATCACATCACCGTTATCCAGCATGCTTCCCACTACTGCGACCGGTTTGAAATGAGGCGTATCTGGTATGCCGACACCTGTAATAATCTGCGCGCGACTGCCATCCTCGTACTCGATGAAGTCACCCATCAATGCCGCATTGCGGCTAGTCTCACGGACTTCAAACGTGCTGGTGACCTTGCGCAGCATGCCGCCGCGCTCGGTTAGCGCGCCGATCGTGGCGAAGTGATGTTTAGTTCCGGCAGGTGTGGTTTGTGTCATGCGTCCGTCTCCTTCGCGTTGAAAAAATCTTTTGCAAAGAGACTCGCGCATCGGATCACAAACCGATATAGGACAAATACGAAAAGCAGTCTGCGGGAGAGCGCCCGGGTGCCGGGACGAAAAAAGACTCGCACGCGGCGGGCCATGGTCCCTTCAGTTCATCTACAAACATACGTTCATCTCCTTCGGCCATTTTTCCGCCACTCTTCCAGCATACGCATCCGCTCGTCGGTGAATTTCTGCTGACGCGGTGTGGGTGGATCAGTCAGGCACGGCTCTGCATCCAGTTCCCGCACGAAACATTCCCATACGCTTCCCGCCACGAATGAACTGCCAGCGCTGCCGATCATCCTTCGCACCCGGTCGGCTCGCATGATCGTTGCCCGGAGCCGATGTATCTCAAGCAGCAGCTTCAGCACGACCGGAGTAAGGCTCTGGTCATAGATTTCGGCCAGTTCGACAGCGGTTGGAGGATGGCGGTGGCGCATGGTCGGGCAATAAAACACTGTATGGATGTACCGTGTATCCAGGATTCCGCCGTTTGCATCTGGCACTATCATTGGACGGTTCAATGGAGATATCTATGTGCTATTCGGCCCAAATTGAGGGACTACCGGAAGTACGTAAAGATGTTCGGCGCTGCCGTGAGTCTCCGGGAGTTCGCGGAGTTGTATTGGGAGCATGGCGGTCGAGAACTAAAGGCGCCGCTGGCAATGGAGGCAGCGTTGTCGAATGCTCAGACCGACGATGAACGGCGAATCCAAACGCTAATTGCTGAAAGCAATGCGCTGCGGGCCGCGAAGCTCGAACAGGAGGTTTTCGAGCAACTCGCACGACTCGTGAAGGCGGAGCGAAGTCAGGAAGCGAAGGCCACGAAGGCAGCGGCCGAAAGCAAGCGCATTGCCTCCAACAAGGTCGACGCTGCGGTGCGCCGGATGGCGGACCTGAAGCGCTCCACTTTGAAGCATTCCAATTCTCGGATTTATCCAGGCGGGTATGCCCCAGTGCTGATCGTTCAGGACGGTAGACGCGTCGTTGTTCCGATGCGCTATCGCTACCGGTTACCGGGCTGGAATGAGGAGATGGAGAAAGAAAAGCCGGGAACGTACAACGCTAGGCGAAACAACCTGCGACGGGTATGGGGGAAGTTGTTCGGCTACAACCACGGCATCATGATCGTCAATCGCTTCTACGAGAACGTCGATCGAAACGGGAAGAAAATCGTTTTGCAATTCGATCCGACGCTACCGCAGAAAATGCTGGTGGCCTGCCTGTGGTCACGCACGTCGATACCCGGTGAACCCGATCTATGGTCTTTTGCTGCGATTACCGACGAGCCGCCACCAGAAGTCGCGGGTGCATCGCGTCACCCTCTACCGGTTCACATATTCTTTGGACGCATCGCCGTCAGGCCGACATCTTCCAGTCGCGCCCCAACGCCGTAGGCAAAACAAAAACCCCCTCAAATACCAACATACCCCACAGGCACCGTAGCGTTAGCCTTAGCGACCGCAGCATTATTCGACACCACATACACCGGCGACTCCGTCAGCCCAATAGTCACCACCCCGTTGGTGTACTTGACACTCGATGCATTCCCCATCATATCGACCACCTGAACGGTGCCACTGGTGCCCGGCGCATCGACACTAAGGCTATAAGGCACACTGTAACTCGAGCTAAATCCAGCGCTCGCGCTCCACACAGCATTATTGTGGGCCCACAAAGCAGTAATCACTGCACCATTCCCCACTTGCTGGAACGCATACGCATAAATACCATTCGGCGTTCCATTCACCGGTCCCAGCGTCGTGGTGCCATCAAGCGTGCGCGTCATCGCGCTGATCGCCATCGCGACCGGCTTCGGGCTAATGTTCGCCGCGCCAAACGCGCCTTGCGCATCGCTCAAATCGAAGAACGTTCCGTAACCGACTTCGCCCGGATAGTCCGCACCATAAAACACATAAGTCTGATCCGCACCTTCACCGAGCGTAATGATGTGCATCCGCGCGGCGACCGCAGCTTGCGCGTACAACACATTCGCGGTCGGATAGTTCGGACCGTACGCGCTCCCCAGGTCGTAGCTGATGCCGGCCTCGGTCGAGAACAGCTTCATCCCCGTGCGGTAGTCGGTCGCCATCTCCGCGCGCAGATTGCGCATCTGACCACGCAGCGAACCAGCCGCCGTGGACGGGTCGGCATCGTAGCGCTCAGGCGGATGCGACGGCGAGGTCCCCGCGTCGTAGTAACCATGCGTCGCCACCGCGTCGATGTACTGGCCAAAGCCGAGCGGCGCGAGGCGCTTCAGGCGCGTCGTGGTCAGGCTCGGGAACGCATCGGCCGGGCCCATCACGACGGCGTGTGGATCGGTCGAGTGGATGCCCTGATAGACGGCCTTGTACAGCGCGATGAAATTCGCGTCGGTATCGGTCCACATCTCGTTCGGCTCCCACGTCACCTGGTAGTAGTCGGCCGACTGCTGCGGGAAATAAGCCGCGCGAATCGCGTTCGATTCCGTACCCACGCGGCTCATATAGCCCTGGTAGTACGAAAGATCGGTCGGCAACGTGGTGTCGTCCTGGAACGCGCCGGTGCTGCTCGCCCAGGCGGGAATTCCGTCGAGGCGGATCAGGCGCATCACATTGCCGGTCTTGTAGAACGGATCGAGATTGTTCGCCGACGGATTGAAGGTGTTCGGCCCATTCGGCTCCATCGTCGAGAGCTGGCGGTCGTCGATGGTCGACGAAATGCCCAGCGCGGCCAGCAGCGGACCGTTGTCGTTGGCGCCCTGCATGCCGAAGCGGTGCTGCTCCTGATGCGCGTAATTGACCACGGGAACGACGCCGGACAGGTTGGGCGTCACACCGAAGGTCGCGATGCCGACCGGGCGCGTGCCGGCCTGCGGCAACTGGCCGCCGTTCTGCGCGAGCGTACCGGTGGCCGCGAAATAGCCGGCGAGCGTCGAAGTGCAGGTCAGCGTGATCGTCTTCGAACCGCTCGCCACGGCAGTACTGCCGCTCGCCGCCACCTTGCCGAGGGTATCCGTGACGGCCCAATTCAGCGTGTCCGCCGATGGCGCGTTGGTCGTGAAGGCGAGCTGGAAGGTGCTGCCGGAAGCAAAAATACGCGTGCCGTCCGCGCTGGGCGTATCCGCGGAGATCGTCGCGCTGCCGGAACCCGCCGACGTGGCCGGCGCAGTGCAGCTCAACTTTGCGGTAGGACTGGCGGTGACGGTCAAGGCGGCCGAGCCGCCCGTGCTGTTCGTGCCGCTCGATCCACTCGATCCACTCGTGCTGTTCGTGCCGCTACTTCCCGCGACATTCGAAGCGCTCGCACTGCCACTGCCGGTACTGCCACCCTGAGTTGCCGCGCTGTTGCTGGAGCCGTCACCGCCTCCGCCGCCGCAGGCGGCCAATGCCAAAGAAAGTGTGGAGAGTACGAGTAGTTGCGATTTCATCAAGTAAGCAATGCGTTAGCTGAACATTCGTCCGCCTCTTCGCGCGATGCGCGGCAGGAAGCGGACCGAACATTGGGGTTCAATTGCAAGCCAGCCGATCTGGCTGTCGTGGTCGCGCAAGCTTCGGCTGCACGAAAGGTGATGCCTCCCGGGCTGTCGGATCCCGATGCATTTCTCTGAAGAAAAATTCACGTCGGAGGAATCCGCGCCGCTGCACGGCCTGGCGGAATCTGACGACCGGGAAAGTACGATGAAAACAAACAATGGTCTTAAGAAACAGCACTGTTCACGTCGCAGCGAATAGCCTCACTGCTGCATCTGATGAACTTTTTACTGTTCCGTAAGGGAAGCCGGTACAACTGGGAAGAATCGAGCGCCACAATACGCATTTGTATGTTTAAAAGAAGTAACGAGCTGTTACGTATGAACATTAAAACGGTACTAATTGCATTGCACTGATCATTTGATATGTATGCTGAGACCAGCTTATATCCGCCATAAAAAATGGAGTACGCAGAAGTTTGAGACGGATGCCTAACTATTCGGGTTGGCGAATAAGGCAGGGAAATGGGCGGTAGCCCTCATTGCACCGCCGATAAAAACTTGGAGTTGGCGCAAGAGTGCTGGAGCTTGGGTGTAACGTTTCCTCGCGACAGGGACTTCGCGGCGGAACTGTTGCTGATTTTCGGAGACAAGGCCGCGTCCGTTTTTTGGGGTGCGCCAGATGACGATGATGGGAATGCTGGGCTTTTTGGGGTCGGTGCTTCTGCCGGGTCGGCATGTCCATCCGCTGCGCAAAAAAGGCGGTTATCCAGAGAGATAAATCGTGAGAATTCTTCAGTTGGTTCACGCGCCGAGACTGTCCGGGGCAGAAGTATTAGTAAAGGGGCTCGCGATTCATCACCAGCGCGCCGGCCATGAAGTCTGCATGGCCTCGCTGCTTCCGCAACAGGACGACTTCGCCGACATCCGGGCCGAGCTTCAGGCCGCCGGCGTCACCTGCATGTTCCCCGCGATTCATCACGGCCGGATGGGCAAGCTGCTGCACCTGTATCGCGTCGTGCGTCAATTCCGACCGGATTTCATCGTTGCTCACGCAACGCTCGCCGCACTCTATGTGCGTCTTCTGCCGGTGCATACGCCGATCGCCTGGGTGATGCATTCGGGTGTCAATGATTTCGAAAACGGCTCGCTCAAGCGAGCCGAGCGCCTGCTGTCGCGCCGGGCCAGAGCGATCATCGGCGTGTCGCAGCAAAATATCGACGACTACCTGCGCGAAATCGGCAAGCATCCCGCGATGGTTGTGATTCCTAATGGCGTGGATGCGTCGCAGTTTGCGGGATATACCGACATACCGGCAGCGGATATCGAAGTGCCCGCGAAGCAGATTGTCCAGCTTGGCCGCTATATAGAAGCCAAGAGCCAGCTGCACACGATTCGCGCATTCGAGCGGGTGTTGCAAAACGAGCCCGAGGCGCGTTTGCTGCTGTGTGGTGTCGTCGAGGATCTCGAGTATCACGAGGCGGTGCTGTCGCTGGTCAACCGCCTCGGCGTGACAAGCCGCGTGACGGTGTGCGGACCCCGTTCGGATGTCGCGGCCATCCTCCGATCTTCCCGCGTCTTTGCCATGCCCTCCCGCTTCGAAGCGCAGAGTATCGGTTTTCTCGAGGCCCTCGCGTCCGGTATTCCCGTAGTGGCGAACCGGATTCCCTCGTTCGGATTTGCCAGTGGATTTTCCGGCGTGACGCTTGTCGATACCGCCGATCCCGAGGCGTATGGGCGGGCGTTGCTTGGCGCGCTCGACATGCCGCGCACGAACCGTCAACTGTCCGGCTACACGCTGCACGACACGGCGGATCGCTATATGTCGATCGCGAGCAAGTTCGTTCGTGCGCTTCCCGTGTCCGTGTGAACGCCCTCCGGTCGACCGCCTTGCGCTATTGGGCCAGCCGGTCGATTCGCACTGTCTCCGAGAACAGTCCCGGTAGTTCGCTGAGCGCCTGAGGGGCGCCGAGGGCGAAACCGTCTCCTACTGGATAGCGCACGAGCGCCGCCGACCCGCCTGCGAAATAGAAGTCGCCGAGCGTCGCATCGGTTCTCCGATACACCACGAGTGCCGCGTTCACTTTGTCACGAACGAACGCCGGAAAAACGTCGGACCAGGACATGCCATGCAAAGTCGCCACCTGGACTGGCGCATTCGTCGCGTCCGCATTGTCGACGGTGGCAACGTCGATCGCGGCTTCCTCGTTTGCGCTGTCGAGACGCGGCGTCAGCAGAATCAGCGTGGTGCTGTCTTTGCCGTGCACAGGACCAACCGCAACTTTCACGAAGTCGGGGACGAAGCGCGCCGGCAGGTCTTTGCGCTCGCCGATCGTCATGTGCGTGCCATCGTTGGCAATCTGCGTGAGAGCGAGCTTGCCGTCGGCGCCATCCATTGCGACAACCGATGCGCGCGAGCCTGCGGGCTGAACCGGCAGAAGATTGGCGTTCTGCCTGAGGCTCTTCGCTTGAGCCCATAGCACTGGTACGGAGCCCGTCGCGCTCATCGACGACACCATCCACAGATCGAGTCCGCTATCGGCTCGCTTTTGCGCGATCAGCACGCTGGCTCGTCCGGTTCCTGTGAAGTCGGCGGCTACATATTGCTGGGTCAGTTCGGGTTTGAAGGCGCTGTTCGTCTGCAGCCAGAGACGCGGCGTGTCGAAATGGTCCCCCGTGCTGCGGAGCAGCCAGAACGCGGTGCCGCCGCGCCGCGCGGTGATGACCATCAGATCAGCCTTGCCGTCACCGTCGAAATCGCCGAGTACGAAGCGCACGCTGTCGAAACACAGTTTGTCGTTCGCGCAGCTCGGCGCCGTTGCGCGGTAATCGAAGGGAACGGCATTCGCATACCAGAGCGCCGGTCGCGACGCTTGCGTGAGCGACGCCGCGTACACGTTGAATCCCGGTCCGTCGCTCTGCCGTTGTACGTAGACGGCGGACGGTTCGCCCGTGCCGCTGATATCGCCATACATGGCGGCGGCGAGGCGCAGATCGGTGGCCTGGGTGCGCTGCGTGGTGGCCCAGCGGTAACGGGTGGTGAGCAAGGAACAGCCGCGCATGGTGAGTTCGCCGTCGTTCTCACCGAGGCAATGCCGCAGCGGCGTATAGACGAGGCCGAAGTCCCACGGTGTCCAACGTTGTGCCATATCCCATTGGTCGCATGTTTCGGAGACCAGATAACCGTCCCGCTCGGCAATGCATTGCGAGGTCGACACGCTGACGAGTGAGGCGTTGCGCGCATTGCCGGGATAGGCGGTGAGCGGTTCCCATCGCCACTGTTGCGCGGGCGTGCCGGTGCACGCGGCGAGTGTCGGCGCACGACCGCTGCCGCCCGAAGTCAGGCAGCGGCTCGACGCCGCATTGAACAACTGCACGGGATGCGACTGGAAATCGGCTATCCGGTGGTCGCTGCGATCGGCAAAGGCATAGCGTCGTGCGACCCAGTTGCCGTCCCATTGATACTCGCCGAATACATGTGAGAAATCGCTGCCATCAATAGCGAAGTAGCTGGCCACAATGTCGCGCTTGCGTTGCACGTCGGCTGTCGGCAGGTTGGCGGGCCATCCACCGGTCGGATAGGTCACGTGATATTCGATCGGCACGCTTCTATTGAGCGTCTGGGCGACATGGCGCGTAATGCGCGCGGAGTAAATGTGGTCGGGATGCTCGATGAACGGCACGGTGTCCGGATTGAGCGTGTAGATCTGCGTCGCCCCCGCGAGTATCGCTTTCAGCGTGGCCGACAGCGAGGCGCGGTCGTATTGCACGCGCACCGAGCCGTCGGCGTTCATCGGATAGGTCGAGAGCGTGGCGTGCTGTTCCCACAGCAGACCGAGCGGTACCCGGCCGCCGCGCACGGCGCCCCCAGGCAGGCGCAATTCAAGCAGCCGAACCTGCGGTTTCGCCTTCAATACCATCTGATGAACCAGCTTGCCGGCGATCAGTAGATTGGTTTCGGTCCAGTTGTCCGGCACGCCAGCCATGCGCGCATAAGCGAGCCGGGAGGCTCGTTCGCGAGTTTGCACGTACGCGAAATCCGCGCCGTTGGCGCCGCCGATCAGATGAACGGTTGTGATGCACCAGCCGGCGTCGAGACGCTCGCTGATGGCCGGGTCGACGAACAGCAGATCGTCGTCGAGATGGGCGACCACGGTGACCAGCGTGCCAGCGCCGCAATCGGCCGCGCGCGCGGAACCGGAAAGGACGGCGAAACTGAGTGTCGCAAGAAAAACGATGAACGAAGTGCGAACGAGCCTGGCTGCCGATAATCGCATGTTGAGTCGAGCCCTGACGGTGGGCTCGATCTTACTGTACGGGCGCGGGCCGCCACGTTAGCGATCTCACAGTAGCAATCAGATTGCGTGCCAGCGTTGGCCCTGGGCCGCTGCACGGGCGTTAGCGGAAATAGGCCTTGGTGTTTTCGTGGACATCGTCGCGCGCCAGCAACGCCGCGGGTGCAAGCCACTCGTATTCGCTGTGCTGGTCGAGCCGCCCGACCGCAGTCGTGCCGGTGAGCGCGAGCGCATAGGCGAGCACGATGTAGTGAGTCGACACGTCCGGCTCGCCTGCGAAGTTGTCGCTGTAGTGGTGTTCGAATACGCCTTCGAAGCGCGCTGCGGAGCGCTGCAACTGGGCGATGCCCAGTTCGGCGTCGGCAATGCGGGCGAATGCCGCGTCGAGTGTTTCGTCTTTATGAATGCGCCCGCCCGGGACGAACCAGGTGCCGCGGGCAGGGCGGTTGCGACGGCGGCCGAGCAGGATGCGGCCCTCGGCATCGGTGACGATCAGGTCGATTGCGACCAGCGGCGTCAGACGGACCACGTCGAGGAAATCGATCTGTGTCAGCATGGTTTCTCCTGCACGTTGGGGGGCGCGCGAACCGTTCGCGCGGTGCGGTCTTCGCCTGGATTCTACGTGCGCAGAAAACCGCCTGGCCTGTCACATCACGCCGAAGTATCGGCGCAACTGGACAGCGGATGCCGATGGCCGATGCGTGCGTTTAACGCGGTACGTATCCCTCCGGTGTCGTGACCGCGTCCTTGAAGACGTCGGCGTTCGCGGAGACCACGTAAATCGGCGTGGGGGAAACTTTGAGGCTCGCCACGCCATCGCGATACGGCAGTGTCGACGCATTACCCATCACGTCGAACACCGTGATTTCGCCCGAGGTGCCCGGCGCATCGACCCGTAAGCGATAGTCCGCGCTCTGGCTCGCATTGAAGCCGGTGCGAGCGTTCCACTTGTCGTTGTCATGCGTCCAGAGGGCGGTCACCACATTGCCGTTACGGAGCCGGCGGAACGCGTAGGCATAGACGCCTTTGGGCAGCCCCTTGAGCGGCCCGAGCGTGTTGGTGCCGTCGATGATTCGCGTCATCGCCGCCACCGCGAGGGCCGCGGGTTTCGGGCTGATGTGCGTCGGTCCGTAGGCGCCCTTCGGATGATCGAGTTCAAAGAAGAGACCGTAGCCAGGCGCGGCGTCCGGCATATCCGCGAGATAAAAGACGTAGGTCATGTCCGCGCCTTCGCCGAGCAGGATCAGGTGCGTGCGCGCCACTACCGCGGCCTGTGCGTACAGCACGTCGGCACCCGGATAGTTCTTGCCGTACGACTCGCCGATGTCGTAGCTGATGCCGGTTTCCGTGACGAACAGCGGTGCGCCGGGTTTCAGGTACTGACGCAGTTCGTGGCGCAGCGCGCGCATCGACGCGGGCAGCGCACCCGCCACGACGGCCTGGTCGCCCGCGTCGGCACGCCGCTCGGGCGGATGCGACGGCGTCGTGCCGATGTCGTAATAGCCATGAATGGTGAGCCCATCCAGATAGCGGCCAATTCCAAGCGGACCAAGACGGCGCAGCCAGGTGACGTTGGCCTGCACCGACGCGTAAGTCACACCCATCACGACCGCATGCGGATCCGTCTGATGGATGCCTTGCCAGACTGCCTGGTACAACGCAACGAAATTGGCGTCGGTGTCGCGCCATGGAAGACCACCGTCCGCATCGGGCTCCCACGTCACCTGATAGTAGTTGTCGCGCTGCTGCGGGAAATACGTCATACGAACATGGTTGGACTCGGCGCCCACTTTGGTCATGTAGTCCTTCATTTGCGCAAGCGAGGTCGGCACGTAGCTGTGGGTCTCCTTGCCGGTTGGGCTCGCCCACTGCGGAATGCCGTCGAGCTGGATCAGCCGCATGATGTCGCCACGCCGGAAAAAGGAGGCCAGCTGTTTCGTCGCAGGATCGAAGGTGCCGCTTTTTTGAGGCTCTTCCATATACCAGTTGCGGTTGTCGTTCGCCCACGACAAACCGAGCGCCGTATACACGGGACGATAGCCGTCGCCGTCGCAGCAGTGCTGTCCTGGCGCGAGATAGGCCGTACCCTGGCCACCGAACCGGTGCAGATCCTGGTAAGGAAACTGCACGGGCGGCAAGGCGGCCGATGTGTCGGGCAACACGCCGAAGGTGGCGATGCCGGCAGGCCGTGTGCCGCGCGATTCGAGCGCCCCGTGGGCGCGTTCCAGCGACGCGGAAACGGCGAAGTACCCGGCAATGCTCGACGCGCAACTCAGGGTCGATAGCGTGGCGCCCGCCGCGACGGGGAATCGGCCGCTGGCGCGTACGGTATTCCAGCTGTCACGTATCTGCCAGTTGAGCGTGTCGCTTTGTGTTGGGCGCGCGGTGAAGACGATCGCGAATGGTTTGCCCGCCGCAAAGAGGTGTGTGCCGTCGCTCGGCGTGTCCGCCTCGAGCAGGTCGCCATTGGGCGCGGCGCGGTTTTGCGCCGCTGGCGCGGAGCAACGCAAGCCTTGTCCGGGCGGCGCCTGCAAGGCGACAGGCGCAGGCTCCGGGACGGCGTTCGCAGGAGCCTCCTTGCTGGCGGAAGCCGCGGAGGCCACGGGGGCCACAGGTGCCGGCGAGGCCGTCATGGCACAGCGCTTCTCCACACCGGGCGCCGGGTCGCCGAATACACCGTTATTGCAATCCGCGCTGTTCGAGAACGTCTTGACGACATGCTTCTCGGGCGTGCCGTACAACACGTCGCGCGTACCGCTAAAACGGCACGTGCCGTATTCCGCTGCGCAAGGTGTCCACACTCTGCCGTCGACGGTGATGTCGGCACTGCTCGCGCCATTCTGACCCGCCGCAGTGCCGGCCGCGCGGCCCTGGCCGGCGAGCAGCGCCAACGCGAACGCCATCGGCAGGGCGGCAACGCGCAGCGGTGAGCGGTGAACGGCAAAGGCGCCGGCGAGCCGCCGCAGGGCGTTGAATTCGCCTACATTCGACATATGTTCCCCGTATCGTTCGATGGGTTTTGCTGCCAGCAACGCGTCGCCGAATTGCTAGTTCACCAGGCAGAAGCCGCCTTTTCAGCACCCGCGACGCGATCTGTTGCGCAAACCGCATAGTCTATTTCCGCAATCCTATGGCGGAAACGGACCGCCTCTCATACGACAGAATCCGCCACTGGCCCGTGTATTGCGGAGCCGGCCAAAGTTGTCTTATTGGCGTGTTTCACGTTTGAAACATTAATCGTCCTGTTTATATTCTTAAGCTCCAATAGCAACGAATTAAATAATTTCGTCGCGCCGAAAGTGCTTATATTGGAGGTTGTTTTGCATATCGCTGCCCTCCAAAATATTGTCGGAAGAAACGCTCGTTGACTGCTCGCCAGGGCAACTCCAGTACAGATAAGGCGGCTACGCTCATTCTGGCTGGATGACAGAAAAAAGTCACTTGAAATCAACGAGATGATGGGCAGATCAAATTGCAACTCGACCATTTCGAGTGTCGCTGGTGTGTGGGTTGCCGCACCAAAACCAGAATTATTTTGCATTAAGATTCGCGGAATGCCAACTCAATCATATGCAGAATCGGTTTTAAATTTTTGAAAAATTTGTAATGACAGGGCTGTTCCGAAAATCACTGGCCGGCCACCATATCCAAGCGCCAACATGTCTGCGCTTTCGGTCATGGCGGCAAAATGCTGGATTTCGGATGGCTATGATGCACTGCACAGAACCATGCCTCTGGGTGGCCGTTTTAGGTGAAAAGTAGATCCGTTTTCTGGTGAGAGGATGACTATGACCTGCGCGAGTCTCGAGTCTGCAATGCTGCGCTGGGTGCACGCGCCGAACAAGGGTATGCGTCGCATCGCGATACTGATGTTCAACGACTGCTCGCTGCAGGGTGCAGGCGTCGTTGCCGAGGTGTTTCAGGCGGCTAACGAACTTGCCTCCGCGGGATCTGGCGGCTGGTTGTATGACGTTTCCTTCCTGTCCGCCGATGGCGGCATGGTGACCAGTTCTTCCGCATTGCGTGTCTGGACAGACGGGCTCGATGCGCGGCATTACGGCGGCTTCGACGCACTGTATGTTGCCGGCGGCAAGGGAGCGGGTGCTGCCGCCAGCGACGAGCGTCTGATCGCCTGGTTGCGGCGCGTTCGCCGCAACACCGGCATGGTTCGTCCGATCGCCGAAGGGCGCTCGCTGCTCGAAGCAGCCTATACGGCCGACAGCAAGGAAGCCGGCGATTTTCGCCAGTCATCGACCCAGGCACGCGCGGCCGAGCCGAACGGCGACGCGGGTGACCGGCTCGAGTCGATGCGAAGCGCGCTGGCGATGATCAAGCGCGATCTGGGCGGCGCGGCCGCTCGCACGGTGGCGGAGCGCCTGCTGGCCGATTCGTGTTCGAATCTCGCTCCGTTGCTCGGCGAAGACGGCGGCCTGAGCCCCGGCGACAAGGTTCGCGCGGCGGCTCGCTGGCTGCAGGAGAATTGCCAGCAGGCGATTTCGATTGCCGACGCGGCGCAGTTCGCGGCCATGAGCGAGCGCAACTTCCTGCGCCGCTTCAAGATGGAAATGGGCATCACGCCATCCAGTTTTCTGTTGCATGAGCGGCTTGCCGTCACCTGCAGCCTGTTGACCGAGTCAGAACTGCCGGTCGACAAGATTGCCCGCCGCACGGGCATGGGCAACGGTGACCGGCTCGCGAAAGTGTTTCGCAAACGTATGAGAATTTCCCCCACGGAGTTCAGGATCCAGAGCCGCCGCATGGTTGGTGAATAGCGCTCGCGCTGCTTGCCGGCTAACCGCGCCCATCACAACGCATTGCTTCACTAAGGTTTTTCGTTGAATTTGAAGAATTATAAGGAATGCGAATATGTTGAACCAGGGAGCTGTGAACGCTGCGTCGGTGGGCCCGGAGGCGGCTAAAGCCGGGATTGCCGCGGCGCGTTGCACACGCATCGTGCCGGTGATTCTCGCTGGCGGCTCGGGCACGCGGCTGTGGCCGGTATCGCGCGAAAACTATCCGAAGCAACTGATCGATGTGGTCGGCTCCGATTCGCTATTGCAGGCCACCGCGCGGCGCATGGAAGGGTTTCCCGCCGGCTGGCAGGTGGATGCCGCGCCGATCATCGTGTGCGGGGAAGAACACCGGTTTGTGATCGCCGAGCAGTTGCACGCCAATGGCGTCGACGCACGCCTGGTGGTCGAACCCGCGCGCCGCGATACGGCGCCAGCGCTGACGCTTGCGGCTTCGCTCGCGTGCGCCGACGGCGGCGACGCCATTCTGATCGTGATGCCGGCGGATCATTCGATTGCGAATGTCCCGGCGTTGCAAGGCGCGCTCGAATGCGCGGCCCGGTACGCGGAACAGGGGGCGATCGCCACGCTCGGCGTGCCGCCGACGCGTCCGGATACGGGTTTCGGCTATATCCGCATCGGCACCGAACTACCGGAAGGCGGCTATGCGATCGACGGATTTGTCGAAAAGCCGGCAGAAGAGATCGCGGCGCAGTACGTCGCGGCAGGCTCATATTGGTGGAATAGCGGCATTTTCATCGTCCGGGCCAAAGTATGGCTCGACACGCTCAAGCGCCTGCAGCCCGACATGCACGCGACCTGCGAACGCGCGTTTGCAGGCGGCCAGCCGGACGGCGCGTATTTCCGTCCGCAAGTGGAGGCATTCCTCGCCACGGTCGGGGATTCTATCGACTACGCGGTGATGGAGCGTCTCACCGACACGGATGTCGGTGTGAATCCGCCCGGCGTGGTCGTGCGGCTCGAAGCGGGCTGGTCCGATCTGGGTTCGTGGGACGCCGTCTGGGCCGCAATGGAGAAGGATGCCAACGGCAACGCCGGCCGTGGCCGCGTGACGTTCGAGGGCGCGGTATCGAGTTACGCCCATTCGGAGGGCCGGCTGGTGGCCTGTGTCGGCACCGCCAACGTAGTGGTAGTCGAAACCGCCGACGCGGTGCTTGTGGTCGATCGCTCGCACGTCCAGGACGTCAAGGGACTGGTGTCGCGCATCAAGGCACAGCACGCGCCCGAAGCCGACGCGCATCGCAAGGTGCGCCGCCCGTGGGGTTTCTACGATTCCATCGACCGGGGCGAGCGTTTTCAGGTCAAGCGCATCGTGGTCACGCCAGGCGCCCGGCTTTCGCTGCAATTGCATCACCACCGCGCCGAGCACTGGGTTGTCGTGCGGGGCACGGCGCGCGTCACGCGCGGCGACGAGCAGTTTCTGCTGAGCGAAAACGAATCGACGTTCATTCCTCTGGGTACGCGCCATCGGCTCGAAAACCCGGGGAAGGTCCCGCTCGAAATCATTGAAATCCAGTCAGGCACCTATCTCGGTGAAGACGACATTGTGAGGTTCGACGACAACTATGGCCGCTGCCCCTAACAGCACGCCAATACTCATTTGCGGAAAAGAACGGCAAGAACGAGGTAAGCAAAATGCGCAAGTTTCAGGATTTGCTCGCGCGAATCTTCGATGTCGGGTTAGTACTGGTGGGAGCGGCGGTCGCGTCGCAGATCCGCTTTGATTACCTTGCTCAATCGGGGTTCTATTGGGCATTCGTGATGTTTGCGGCCGCCTTGGCGCTGGCGATCTTCCCGGCGTTCGGCGTCTACGAATCATGGCGCGGCCGCTCCAAGCTGGCGCTCGCCGGTCAGGTGTCGCTGGCGTGGCTGATGGTGCAGGGGTGCGCGCTGGTGCTGATGTATTCGCTGCACCGCAGCGACTTCGTGTCGCGACTCTGGTTCTCGTATTGGACCGCGATGACGGGCGGCCTGATGATCGCTTACCGCCTGATCACGCATGCGGTGCTGGCGCGTGCGCGCCGCGCCGGGCTGAATCTGCATCAGGTGGCGATTGTCGGCAGCGGCACGCAGTGTGACGACATCATTCGCCGGATCGAATCCGCGCCGGCCACCGGCTTTCGCGCGACCGCCGTTTATAACTCGCGTCCCGATGCTTCCGCTGTGACGAGCTCGCGCGTGCCCGTATTCGACACCGTTGATGCGCTCGCCAACTATATCCGGACCAACGACGTGCACGAGTTGTGGCTCATGCTTTCGTTGACCGAAGAGCCGCTGATCTGTTCGCTGATCGGCGAGTTCCGCGACGATCTGGTGAATATCCGCTTCATGCCGGACGTGCGCAGCCTCGCGTTGTTCGAAGGCAGCGGCGTGATCGATCTGCTCGGCGTGCCGGCGATCAACCTCGTCGCCTCACCGCTGTCCGCGAGTTCGATGCTGAAGAAGGAAATCTTCGACCGCGTGTTTGCGGCCACGGCGTTGATCTGCCTCGCGCCAATCCTGCTCGCCATCGCCATGGCGGTGAAGCTTTCGTCGCGCGGCCCGGTGTTCTTCAGGCAAAAGCGCAAAGGCGCGGACGGACGCGTTTTCACGATCTACAAATTCCGCTCGATGCGTCCGCATATCGAGCAGAAAGGCACGCTCAGTCAGGCCACGCGCGACGATCCGCGCGTCACGCGTGTGGGCGCATTTCTGCGCCGCACGAGCCTCGACGAACTGCCGCAATTCTTCAACGTGTTGCGTGGCGATATGTCGGTCGTCGGACCGCGTCCCCATGCACTCGAGCACGACGACCTCTATCAGAAGGTCGTCGCTGGCTACATCAATCGCTATCGGATCAAGCCGGGGATCACCGGTTGGGCGCAGATCAACGGCTTTCGTGGCGAAACGGACCGCATAGAAAAGATGGAGCGTCGTGTCGAACATGACCTGTACTACCTGGGGCATTGGTCGTTCGCACTCGACATGCGGATTATCGGCGCGACGATCGTTGCAGGACTGGTGCATCGAAACGCTTACTAAGAAGTGGTTAACAAGCACGCTGGGCGCTGCCTCCCCCGAGGACAGATGCCCTGGCGCAAGGAGGAAGATCATGGGCTCGCTAGGAACACGCAGTATCAGCACGGGAAAGATGTTAATCGGCTTAGTCGCGGCGCTGCTGTCCGCATGCTCGATGGTCACGGGCCAACGGATGGTTACGCCACCTTCGCTGCCCGAGACCGGAGGGGAGTACAGCACGGAGGCGGAACAGCAGGTGCCGATTCAGATTACCGATATCAACCTGGCACTGTTGCGCAAGATGAAAGCGGACCAGACGTCGGCTCCCTTGACGCCGCAAACGCTGGCCCTGTTTGGCAAGCCGACCGCTTACAGGGTCGGCCCTGGCGATGTGCTGCAGATCGTGGTCTGGGACCACCCGGAACTCGCCGCCGCATTGGGCCAGCCGGCACAGAACCAGCGCACGTCGGATGCCGCGCCAGGCTTTCTGGTCGACGAAAACGGCGATGTGCAGTTCCCGTATGCAGGGACCGTGCATGTGGCCGGCAAGGACGTCAGCTCGATCCAGCGCGATCTGCACAAGAAGTTGAGCACGGTTTACCAGAAGCCTGAGGTGACGGTGCGAGTGGCTTCGTTCCGCGCATCGCAGATCTATATCGACGGCGAAGTACGCACGCCCGGCGCGCAATCGATCAACGACATCCCGATGTCGCTGACCACCGCGATCAATCAGGGCGGTGGTTTCAGCGCGAACGCGGACCGCAGCCGCGTGGAGCTGATCCGCAATGGCGTGATCTATCCGCTCAACGTGGACGATCTGATCAAGCGCGGCCACAACCCGTCGAATATTTACCTGCAACCGGGTGACATGCTGCGCATTGCCTCGCGTGAAGACAGCGGCGTGTATGTGATGGGCGAAGTCAACAAACCCGCCACGATCCTGCCGATGCGCAACGGTTCGCTGACACTGTCGCAGGCACTGTCGGATAGCGGCAGCATCAACCCGAACACGGCCGAAGCGAAGCAGTTGTTCGTCATCCGCAATTCGGCGGGCGAACAGCCGCAGATTTACCACCTCGACGCGACTTCGCCGGTCTCGATGGTGCTTGCCAATCAGTTCGAGCTGCAGCCGAAAGACGTGGTGTACGTGGACAACAACGGCCTCGTTCGCTTTAACCGCGTGTTGAACCTGCTGCTGCCGGCGATCAACGCCGCTGTTACGGGTGCAGTCCTCGCGAAGTAAAACCATGCCTCGCATTTCTTGAACTGCCGGGCTTTGTTGGGTGATGAAAATGGCAATTAACTTCGAGAACCGCTACACCGACGTGTCCGGGCCGGATGAGCTGCATCTGTCGGACTATCTGCGTACGATCGTGCGAGGTTGGCGCACGATCGTCATGGTGACGCTGATCGCGTTGGCGCTGGGGTGCGCCTACGCATTTCTGGCGCCGCCGGTATATCGCGCAGATGTGCTCTTCCATGTCGAAGACAAGACTGGCAATGCCAACAACAACGGCAAGGATTCCCTGCCGCCGTTGACTGGCATGTTCGATACCAAGCCGTCCACCGCGGCGGAAATCGAGCTGCTGAAGTCGCGTCTGGTCACTGAGGAAACGGTCAAGAGGTTGCATCTCGACATCACTGCAACACCGCGTTATCTGCCGCTGATCGGCGGCATGATTGCGGGGTTGGTGAACGGGCAATGGGGCTTCAAATTGCCCCAGTTCATCAACCTGTCCGGCTACGCGTGGGGCGACGAGCATATCGCGGTCTCCCGCTTCGACACCTCGAAGGAGTTGTACGACACGACCTTCACGCTGGTGGCGGGCAATGAAGGTTCGTATGTACTGCGCGACAAGAACGGCATTGCCATTCTCTCCGGCCGTGTGGGGGAGACCGTGGAAACCGATACCGCTGACGGCCCGATCGCGCTGCACGTCGACTCGCTGACCGGCGCGCCCGGCTCGCGTTTCGAATTGCAGCGCGCGTCGACCTTGAGCACCGTCGACCGGTTGCAGAAGGCACTCGTGGTGGCGGAAACCACGCTGCAGTCCGGCGTGATTCGCGCGAGTCTCGAAGGCGGCGACAGTGCTCTCACGGCG
The DNA here is from genome assembly GCF_046027215.1 of Paraburkholderia fungorum. Lineage (GTDB taxonomy): Bacteria > Pseudomonadota > Gammaproteobacteria > Burkholderiales > Burkholderiaceae > Paraburkholderia > Paraburkholderia fungorum_D. Next base: position 644,537 of record NZ_JAQQEN010000001.1, read on the forward strand.
GAGATCGTCAACAGCATGGCGCGCGAGTTCGTGCGCCAGGACGTGGAGAGCCGTTCAACGGAAGCGGAGCACATGCTGGCGTTCCTCGACCAGCAACTGCCCGGCCTGCGCAAGGAACTCGACGAGGCCGAGCAACGCTATAACAAGTTCCGCAATACGCACGGCACGGTCGACCTCGGCGAAGAGAGCCGGCTGCTGTTGCAGCAGATCGTCGACAACAAGACGAAGCTACTCGATCTGCAGCAGCAACGCGCGGAGATGTCACAACGCTTCACGGCGAATCACCCGGCGGTGGCCGCACTCGACGCACAGATCGCGGCGTTGCAGGGCGCGCAGGTCAATATGAATCGCAGCGTAGCGGTGATGCCCGACACCGAACAGACGGCATTGCGTCTGTTGCGTGACGTGCACGTCGATACGGAGCTTTACACCAATCTGCTCAATAGCGCGCAGCAACTGCGGGTGGCGAAGGCCGGCCAGGTGGGCAGCGTGCGCGTGGTCGATTTCGCCGAAGCACCCGACGAACCCGTGCGTCCGAAGCGCGTGCTGGCGATCCTGATCGCGCTGGGCGGCGGTCTCGTGATCGGCATCATGCTGACCTTCTTCAAGCGGGCGATGTACGGCGGCGTGGAACGTCCGGATGAAATCGAGGGCGCGCTCGGCGTGCCGGTGTTCGCCATCGTGCCGCGCAGCCAGCATCAGTTGCGCCTGCAGGAAAACGTCATGCTGCGCCGCCGTGGGCTGCACGTGCTGGCGCAACAGGCGCCGGAAGATATCGCCGTGGAAGGCGTGCGCAATCTGCGCACCTCGCTGCAACTGTCGCTCGATAACGCCGAGAACAACGTCGTGATGATCACGGGTTCGCGGCCCGATGCGGGCAAGTCGTTCCTGTCGGTGAATCTGGCGGCGCTGGTGGCGTCGGCGAACAAGCGTGTGCTGATTATCGACGGCGACATGCGGCGCGGCGATGTGCATTCGCACTTCGGTATCGGCCACCAGCCGGGACTCTCGGACGTGTTGAGCGGCGGCGATCTGATGGCGATGATCCAGCGCGATGTGCTGCCTGGGCTCGATGTGCTGGCCAAGGGCACGTTGCCCTCGCATCCGTCCGAATTGCTGATGAGCAAGCGCTTCGAAAGCATGCTCGAAGAACTGAAGTCGCGCTACGACCTCGTGATCGTCGATACGCCGCCGGTCCTTGCGGTGACCGATTCGACCGTGATCGGCAAGCACGCGGGCACGACTCTGCTGGTGGTGCGCCACGGCCGTCATCCGTTGAACGAGATCTCCGAAACGGCCAAACGGCTGCGCAACGGCGGCGTGCTGCTGCAAGGCGTGCTGCTCACCGATGTACCGCAGGAAGGGGCATTCCTTGGGTCGGGTTACCAGGGCGGCTATTACGGATACGACAGCATCGCCGGTTGACACACGGCTCCATGACTGAGGCCGATCACTCAACCGTGCTGTGGCACCGCCATAGAACAGCTTAATCTGGAGAATGCTTCATGAAACGTAAGGTCGCGCTGATCACGGGCATCACTGGACAGGACGGGTCGTATCTGGCCGAACTGCTGCTCGGCAAGGATTACGACGTACATGGAATCAAACGCAGGTCATCCCTGTTCAATACAGACCGGATCGATCATCTCTATCGCGACCCACATGACCCGGATCAGCGGCTCTTTCTGCATCACGCCGACCTGACCGATTCGACCAGTATCCTGCGCGTGATCCAGCGCGTCGAACCCGACGAGATTTATAACCTCGCGGCGCAGAGCCACGTGGCGGTGTCGTTCGAGGAACCGGAGTATACGGCCAACGCGGACGGCCTCGGCGCCTTGCGGATTCTCGAAGCGATCCGGATTCTGGGGCTTCAGCACAAGACGCGTTTTTATCAGGCTTCGACTTCGGAGCTATACGGTCTCGTCCAGCAGATTCCGCAGTCCGAGACCACGCCGTTCTATCCGCGCAGCCCGTACGCGGTCGCCAAACTGTTCGCGTACTGGACCACGGTGAATTATCGCGAGGCCTACGGGCTGTATGCGTGCAACGGGATTCTGTTCAATCACGAATCCCCGGTGCGTGGCGAGACTTTCGTGACGCGCAAGATCACCCGCGCCGTGGCGCGCATTGCGGTGGGCATGCAAAAGACCTTGTATCTCGGCAATCTGTCGGCGTTGCGCGACTGGGGCCATGCGCGTGACTACGTGGAGATGCAATGGCGCATGCTGCAACAGGAGCAACCTGAGGATTACGTGATCGCCACCGGCGTGCAATACAGCGTGCGTGATTTCGTTCTGCACGCGGCGGCCGAGCTGGGCGTGACCGTGCGTTTCGAAGGCACCGGCGTGGATGAAGTCGGCATCGTCGAAAAGGTCGAGGGACGCGAGATCAGGATGACGCCGGGCGATGTGATCGTGCGGGTCGATCCGCGCTATTTCCGGCCTGCCGAGGTCGAGACGCTGCTGGGCGATCCGTCGAAGGCGCATGCGAAGCTCGGCTGGCAGCCGACCACGCCGTTCAGCGCGCTCGTCAAGGAAATGGTGCGCGCGGACTATCAGATCGCGAGGCGTGACGCGCTGGTTACGCTGGCCGGTTTCACGGCGCTGGAACATCACGAGTGACTGCGATGAATAAAAATGCACGCGTCTTCGTCGCGGGTCACCGCGGCATGGTCGGCTCCGCGCTGGTTCGACGGCTCACCGCCGACGGTTACGAGAACGTCGTTACGCGCTCGAGAGCGGAGCTCGACCTGATGGATCAGGCGGCCGTGAACCGCTTCTTCGCAGAAGAGCAGATCGACGTCGTGCTGCTGGCCGCCGCGCGGGTGGGCGGCATTCTCGCCAATGCGTCGCGCCCGGGTGAGTTCATTTACGAAAACCTCGTCATTGAAACCAACGTGATCCATGCGGCGTATCGCGCCCGCGTCGAGCGGCTGGTATTTTTTGGCTCGTCGTGCATTTATCCCAAGCAGTGTCCGCAGCCGATCCGCGAGGAATATCTGCTGACGTCGCCGCTCGAACCCACCAACGACGCCTATGCGATCGCGAAGATCGCGGGGCTCAAGCTATGCGAAGCCTACAACCGCGAATACAACACGCAGTTCGTCTCGCTGATGCCGACCAATCTCTATGGTCCGAACGACAACTACGATCTCAATAGCAGCCACGTGTTGCCGGCGCTGTTGCGCAAGGCGCACGAAGCGAAGCTCAACGGCGACGCGACCTTGACGGTATGGGGCTCGGGCACGCCGCGCCGCGAGTTTCTGCATGTCGACGATCTGGCTGCGGCCACCGTGTTCGTGCTCGAACACAACGTGACCGAAGGGCTGTTCAACGTCGGCGTGGGTGAAGACCTGTCGATCCGCGAACTGGCCGAATGCATCTGCAAGGTGGTCGGTTTCGGGGGCGAACTCGTGTTCGACGCATCGAAGCCTGACGGCACGCCGCGCAAGCTGCTCGATGTATCGCGGCTCGCGCAAATGAACTGGCACGCGACCATCGGTCTCGAGGAGGGTATCGCGGCTACGTATCGGGAATTCGTTGCATCACACGCCGGTTCGACGCCCGCCGCCGCCGTCGAGGCATAGGCGCGCGTCATGGACCACCAAGCGCTGTTCCAACATTCAGGAACGCTTGAGGCGTTGCGCGCATGCAATGCGCGCGGCGCACACAGGACGATTTTTCGAGGAGTGGCATAAAAATGACAGCGTCAGTCACGATCTTCCACAACGTCGTGTGGTCGCGCCACAAGGGTGTGGTTTTTTCCGCGTTGCACAACATCTCGGCGTCTGGAGCGATTCGTTATTCGATGGTGCAGATCGCGGACACCGAGCATGACCGGGTCGGTTTCTCCGATGTCGATTATTCATACCATCGCTATCCGATGCAAAAGCTGTTCGACGGCTGCTACGAAGATGTGCCGACGATCAAGATGATCGCGCGACTCACGTGGGAAGTGCTGCGGACCAAGTCGGACCTGATCATTCTGCCGGGCTATCACCGTCCGGAATATTGGGCCATGCTGGCGGCGTGCATCGTGACCGGCAAGCGGCGCGCGGTGTTCTGCGATTCGACCGCGCGCGACCGGCCCAAGCGGCTGCTGACGTCGATTCCGAAGCGGGTGTTCTTTTCGTTGTGCGACGGCTACTTCGGCTTCGGTGAGAGGAGTCGCGATTATCTGCTGTCGCTGGGCGCGAAGCGCGAAAAGATCTTCGTGCCGTGTCAGGCCGCTGCGTTGCCGGGCTCGTTCTCGCCTGAGCGGGCGCTCGTCGATCGGGTTGCCTATCGCGCCGGTAATCCGCCGGTGTTTCTCTACGTGGGCCGTCTTTCGGAAGAGAAGGGTATCGGCACGCTGATCGAGGCATTCGCGGGACTACGCCGGCGCATTCCGGCGGCGAAGTTGCGCATTGTCGGCACGGGACCGATGTCGGACATTCTGCACGCGAAGGTGGCCGAACTCGAACTCGGCGACGCCGTGACCTTTGCCGGCAGCCTGCAGGACGAACCGCTGACCCGCGAGTATTACGGCGCCACGTGCCTCGTGCTGCCGAGCTATAGCGAGCCGTGGGGACTGGTCGTCAACGAGGCGCTGGCGCACGGCTGTCCGGCGGTGGTTAGTGAGAGTTGCGGCTGCGTTCCGGAGCTGGTGATCGACGGCGTGAGCGGTTATGCGTTTACAGCCGGCGATGTCGCCGCTTTGCAGCGCACCATGCTCAAGGCGATCGAAGCGTTTGCCGATGCCGGCGGCACCGCGCGTCGCTGCATGGATGTGATTCGCCGGTTCGACCCGCCGTCTGCCGCTGCGAATATCGCGCGCGGCTGCGCGCTGATGTTGAGCGACTGACGCGCCTCGCGTCTCATTGCCACGCTCCCACACGTTCCGGCTGCCACAATGAAGATTCTTATCTACGGCCTCAATTACGCGCCTGAACTGACGGGAACGGGTAAGTACACAGCGGAAATGGCTGTGATCCTGGCGAGACGCGGTCACGAGGTGCGCGTGGTGTGCGCGCCTCCGTACTACCCTGAGTGGCGCATGACGGCGGGGTATGCGTCGTGGCGCTATCGGCGCGAAGTGCGCGACGGTGTGGCGCTCTGGCGTGCGCCGTTGTGGGTGCCGTCGCGTCCCAGCGGCGTGAAGCGGATGGTGCATCTCGCGAGTTTCGCGTTGAGCTCGATCCCGCTGCTCGCACGTCAGGCGCTATGGCGTCCGGACGCGGTGATGCTGATTGCGCCGACGCTGATGTGCGCGCCGGCGGCACTGACGCTCGCGCGCGTAACGGGCGCGAGTGCATGGCTGCATATTCAGGACTACGAGGTCGATGCCGCCTTCGAACTCGGTCTGCTGAAGAGTTCGCGCGCCGCGCGTTTTGCCCGCTGGATCGAAAGCCGGGTCCTGCGGCGTTTCGATGCGATTTCGTCGATTTCGGAACAGATGACCGCGCGTGCCGCGGCGAAAGGCGTGGACCCGTCACGAATCGTCTGCCTGCCTAATTGGGTGGATGCATTGACCATCTTTCCGCTGGCGGGCGCGAGCGCATATCGGCGGGTCCTGCGCATTCCCGCCGGACAGAAAGTCGTTCTGTACTCCGGCAACATGGGGGCGAAGCAGGGCATCGAAACACTCGCCGATGCGGCGGCGGCTCTCGCCGACCGCACCGATATCACATTCGTTTTCTGCGGCAGCGGTGCGGCAAAGCAGAGTTTGATCGAGCGCTGCGCGGGCCTCTCGAACTGCGTCTTCATTCCATTGCAGCCCGCGGAACAGCTCAACGAATTGCTCAATCTCGCCGACATTCACGTTTTGCCGCAACGCGCCGATGCGGCCGATCTGGTGATGCCGTCCAAGCTCACCGGCATGTTCGCGAGTGGCCGCGCGATCGTGGCGATGGCGCGCAGCGGCACGGGGCTGTTCGATGCCGTGTCGTCGCGCGGCGTGGTTGTACCGCCGGATGACGTCAAGGCCCTGGCCGCGGCGATCAGTGTGCTCGCGAGCGATCCCGAGCAGCGTGCAGCGCTCGGCAAGGCGGCGCGTGATTACGCGGAGCGCGCGCTCTCGCCGGAGTCGGCGATTCATCCTTTCGAGGAGCGTCTCACAGCGATGGTTCGCGGCACGGGCGGCAAACAGGCAAAAGGGTCGGCTGCGTATTTTGGCGCGATGCCGCCAGCGGCGGCGAGACAACACGCCAAGCCGGCGACTGCGGAGGAAGCCGCGCCGGATTGATCCGGTACGCGGCCAGCATTATGAACGCGACATCACCACGGGGAGCGGTACACGGCGTGCTTGCCCGCACCGGTGGTGTCGTACGGATCAGCGTAAGTGGTTTTCGCCGCTGTAGCAGGCATCAGGCCGTCAGCCGCATTCGCGCGGCCGGCCTGGCCAGCAACGCGGACCTGGCCGTTGGCGGCGGCCGGCGCCTTGTTGCCCTTGCCTTGGGCGGTCAGCGCGCCTGGGCCGCCGCCGGTCACACGCATGCGTTGCTCGTCGAGCAGGGCGGCCTGCTGTGTGTCGACGGTGTTGCCCTTCGTCGCATCAGCCGTGCCGTATGGGTTCGGGGCGCCGAGCAGGTCTGCTTCGCTGTTGCGATGCGCAACCTGGCGGTCCGCTGGCGTTGGCGCCTTGGTGCCGTAGTTCGTGGTGGCAGCAGCGGCTGGTGCAGCCGGCGCGGGAGCGGCGTTCTGCGCGAAGGCCGGTACGGCGCAGGCGGCGATGGCGACGAACAGCGAGATAGCGGTATGCCGGAGCGGGATGACCATCGTGTTCCCCAGAGAGATGCGATCAAGATACAGCTATCGTGCGCCAACCAGCCCGCGTGTAGCCGCCAAAACGCTTCCCTGTACAGCCATGACGAAAAGTCCCGTGAGGCGCCGCAACATAATGAAGGAACGACGGGCGGTGCAGGTAGGGATGCCGACTATCGTTCATGGCCTGGAGAACGATGATGGGTAACGTTGCCGACGATCCGCAATTCGGTCGCATACCGGACGTTGACGGCGTTCACGAAGATGTTCGCGTCATCGATCTGAGTCTCGCGGGAAAAGGAAACTACCGCGCCAAACGCAGTGCCCTGATCGAACTGATCTGGTTCGTGCTTGAAGCCTGCGTGATCAACAACAAGTTGTTGCCGCTCTCGTTCGTTCGCGTGTCGCTGTTACGCCTGTTCGGCGCGAAGATCGGCACGGGTTGCCGCTTCGTGCATCCCCTGCGGGTCAAGGCGCCGTGGAATCTGGAGGTGGGCGATAACTGCTGGTTCGGCGTGGATGTCTGGATCTACAACCAGGCGTTGATCCGTATCGGGTCGAACGTCTGTATTTCACAAGGTACTTTTCTGAGCGCGGGGTCTCACGACATGAGCACTACGATGGATCTGCGCGTAGCGCCGATCGTCATCGAGGACGGCGTATGGATCACGTCGAAATGTGTGGTGCAGATGGGCGTGACGATCGGCCGTTCGGCGGTGGTGACGCCGCTCTCCGTGGTGCATCGCTCGCTCGAGCCGGAGGGAGTGTACGGGGGTAATCCGTGCCGCTTTATCAGAAATCGTTTCGATTCCGTGTCCTGAAGCACATATATAGAACCGCAGCGCTGCTACGCTCGGAAGGCCGGGATCGTTGTTCAACGGAATGTGGGCGGTCGCCATGCGATTGCCGATCGATACTGACTGATCGGCGTTCAGGGTGAGAAGTCGATGGTGTGTTCGGCAACGACGCGTGCGTGCTTATCTGCAACCGGGGCTGGGTCGGTAGCCGGATGGTCGCGCTCAAGACATGCTTGAAGATGGGGAGCAGGGGATGTTTATCGATACTCGCAATGTCGAACAGAACACGGTCATCGAAACGGCAGTCTGCATCATCGGCGCGGGGGTCGCCGGCATTACGCTCGGGCTCGAGATGGCGAGGGCCGGGATCGATGCCTGTATCCTCGAAAGCGGCGGCTTTGGTCCGGACGACGAAACACGCGACCTCTATCGCGGCGAGAACGTTGGCCTTCCCTACACGTTCGCGGACGGTTCGCGCAGCCGCTATTTCGGCGGCAGCAGCAATTGCTGGGGTGGCTGGTGCCGGCCGCTCGATCCGTGGGACTTCGAGAAGCGTGACTGGATACCGCACAGCGGCTGGCCGTTCGGACTCGATGAACTGGCGCCGTATTACGCGCGCACGCACGAGCTGCTGAAACTCGGCCCGCAGAATTTCGACCCGGCCTACTGGGAACGCGAGATCGGTCGGCCGGACGTGCGCCGTCTGCCGCTCTCAACCGGCGATCTGCGCGACACCGTGGCTCAGTTCAGCCCGCCCGTGCGTTTTGGCAAGGTGTATCGCGAGGAACTGTCGCGCTCGCAACGTGTGCGGGTGTTTTTGCATGCGAACGTCCTGAACATTGATGCCGACGCGCAGGGCTCGACGATTTCACGGTTGCAGGTCGGCACGGTCAGCGGACGCAGGTTGACGGTGGTGAGCAGGATTTTCGTGCTGGCGACGGGCGGCATCGAAAACGCGCGCCTGCTGCTTTCGTCGAACAACGTCCAGGCCGCGGGTCTCGGCAACGCCAACGATCTGGTGGGCCGCTACTTCATGGATCATCCGCGCATGATGTGCGGCAAGGTGCGTATGCGCCCCGGCGTGCCGCGCAACAAGCTGTACGACATCAAGTACCACTATCAGAACGCCGCGGTCTCGGCGCACGGCACGAAGATCTCCTCGCAGTTCGCGCCGAAGCAGGAATTGATGGAGCGCGAAAAGCTGCTGAATTCGCGGGTATGGGTCTATTCGCGCTTTTTCGGCGAGGGCAGTGCCGGTTCCGAGGCATTGATTCGCTGCAAGGAAGCGCTGATGCAGAAGGATCAGCCTGGCCGCAGCCTGAAGGCGGATATCGCGACCATGGCCGCGCATCCATTCGACACCGTCGGCTATGGCTTGACGCGTCTGCTTCAATGGCCGGTGCTGATCACCGGCGTGACCTTGCAGGCCATCGTCGAAGCGGAGCCCAATCCTGATAGCCGCGTTACCTTGTCGACGGAACACCGCGACCGGCTCGGCTTGCCGCGCGTCAAAGTGGAATGGCGGCTCGGCGAGCAGGTGAAACGCACGTTCGACAGAACCTTTGCCCTGTTCGCGCGGGAGCTGCAGATGGCCGGTGTGGCGGACATCGAACTCGACGCGCCGCTCGAAGGCCGCGACTGGCCCGCGAAGCTGGAGGGCACGTGGCACCACATGGGCACGACGCGCATGCACGATTCGCCGCGCGAAGGCGTGGTCGATCGCGACTGCAAGGTGCACGGGATCAGCAATCTTTATGTGGCTGGCAGCTCGGTCTTTCCGACCGTCGGCGCGAACTTCCCGACCATCACGATCGGGGCGCTTTCGCTGCGTCTCGCCGGCCATCTCGCCCGGCGACTCGATACGCCGGATATCGTGGGCAACACCCGGTTTGACGCGGCCAACAGTTCCACCATGTCGATCCCGACGCAAAGTCAGATCGACACGCTGCCGATCGCAGCCTCCGCATTGACGCCGTTGATGAAGGAGCAGTGAGGAGGGTGCATGAGAGCAGAACAGCCGGATAACAGCGCGCGGCGCACGCGTGGTTACCGGCTCTGCTGAGTGGCTTCGCGCAGGGACGCGAGGGTGTTGTCGCGCGCGTCGGCACCGCCTCGTGCTTCCAGCAGTGCGGTCAACGCGCCGACCATGGTTTCCACCCGGAAGCGTGTATTGAAGGTGCGGTGAGCTTGCGCGCGCATCGTCGCGCGCGCTGTGTCGTCGAGTTCGAGCCAGCGCACGAGATTCTTTTCCGTGCCGTCGACGGTATCGGGGGCCACCAGACCCGCGCCGTCCACCTCGATCTCGCGCCAGACGTTCACCTTGTCGGAGATCAGCGTCGGCAGTCCCGTGCCGAGCGCCTCGGCCACCGCCACGCCAAAGTTCTCCTGATGCGACGGTAGAACGAACACATCGCTTGCGTGAAACGCGCCCCACTTGAGATCGCCTTGCAGCATCCCAGGCAGGCTGACCCGCTGCGCGATGCCGGCCGCTTGTGCCTGGGCGCGCAGCGTCGCTTCCCAGCCGGTCTCGTCGGGACCGGCGATGACGAGGTGCAGCGCCGGATCCCGGCTGGCGATACGCGCGAATGCATCGATGAGCAGATCACAGCCTTTCTTGGCGTGAACGCGGCCGAGAAACAGCACGATACGTTTGCCGCGCAAGCCAGGCACGGCTTGCAGAAACGCTTCGCGCAGCGGCTCGGCTTCGAGCGTGGGTACGGTGGTGCCGAACGGCACGACCCGTTCATGCGCACGATAGAGCCAGAACGATTGGCGGGCGCGGCTGCGCTCTTCCTCAGTCGTAAAGATGACGGCGCGCGCGTCGCGCAGCACCCGATATTCGGCCCACGGCCAGTACAGCCACTTCTTCAGATGCTTGAGCGGGTACGTTTCCTTGAACCAGGGATCGAGCATGCCGTGCGCGTACACGTAGTACGGCACCGCGCTTTTTCTGAGCGCCTTCCACGCGGCGAAGCCGTGGTATTGCCACAGGCCGTGCACGATCACCGCGTCAAAAAGGGGTGCGTTCGCGCTCAGCCAGGGCACGAGGCGCGCGCTGTAGCTATAACGGTTGCTGGTGGGGCCAAACACGTGAACCGGAAACGGAAACGCTGCGAGGTATGCGTCGCGGGGGGCATCGCAGGTTGCCACTTCGATTTCATGCCCGGCTTCCTGCATCGCGACACCGCTGCGGCGCACGCCTTCAACCGGGCCACCGGCACGTGGATCGACGCTGGCAAGCAGATGGAGAATTTTCATCGGACGATGTTCGGTCGGTTGGCGCTTTGCGTCGACGACGAGTGCGACACGAGGGCGCCGAAGTGGCCGGAGCCCTGGGCTGTGTTCGCGGTGCGCGACATGCCGAGAGTCCCCGGCAGATCGGCGCGGCCCATGCCGGGCTGGATTCTGCGTGGCAACTCGGGCATCGCGGCCGGATGCAAATGCGGCGGCTTGGGCCTGCGCTTTGTCTTCGCGGGTAGGGCACGCTGCAATCTCGCATGAGTGGCGATCATCAGCCCGAGAGCGATGCCGAATACCAGTCCCGAGAAACGCGGGCCGAGCGGATTGCCGCCAATCGAAGTAGCCGGCAGCGCGGCAAACAGCATGATTGCGCGCCCCAGCACGGGGAGCATGGGTGCGTCCGGTACGACCGAGCGCCAGTAGCGATACGAGAAGAAGCAGATCGCCAGCGCGGCCAGTGCGGCGACCGGCAAGCCGAGGCCGAACAGCAGTCCGCCCGCGAAGAACTGATAGACCCAGAAGTTGTGACCCGCGGCCCATTCATTGATCGCGTAAAAGTCCTGCTCGCTGATCTGGCCGGCAAGATCCGGCAGATAAACGGGCGAGTAGCGATAGTAGTGTCCGTAGCCTTCGCCAAATAGCAGCGTTTCGGGCGTCGACGTCACCTGATCGTACTGATCGCGCATTTCGGCGAGACGGGTGACGGTGGTCGGGTCCTTGCCGGAAGCGGCTTCCTGCGAGGCGAAAATGCGCTGGGTCCAGTGCTCGGTCACGGTGGGAAAGCTCAACGCCGCGATGCCGGCCACGCCGGCGAGTACCGCGCTGGCCACCAGCATACGGGCGATGGCCCGCCACGCGTGCTGCATCGACGGTGCGCACAGCGCCATTGCAAGCAGGAACAGCAACACGGTGCCGACCAGCACACTGCGTGTGACGCTCAGCAACTCGACCACCACGCTGCCGGCGAACACGGCGATCGTCACAAACGAAAAGCGTCTGGCGACGACGAATTCGTGCAGCAGGACGCCTTGCAGTCCCAGCAGGGTCACGGAGATGATGCGGAAACGGACGTCGTCGAGGCCACCGCCTGTCGCCATGCCGTAGCCAAAGGTGAACACGAGGCTGATGGTGTTACCGACGAACAGGGCTCTCTCGAACTGCGAGATCCGGTATTCACTCCACGGACGGCAGGCGACGATATAGCCCAGCAGAAACAGCACGAACGGCAGGAGAACCCGGAGATAATTGCCAGTGTCGTTATCCTGCACCAGTTGCGCGACGATGCTGCCGAGCACGCATAGCAGGACGCTGATCGTGACGAACCTGCGCAGCTTCGAGGCTTCGTGAAAACGCGGTGCAATCAGCGCGAGAGCCAGCCCGGCGGCGATCACCGGAATCACGAACACGAACTGGGCGAAGTGAGCGGTGTTCGCGTCGGGTGCCTTATAGTCCAGCGCAAGCGGTAACAGAAAAAACCATATCCAGAGCGTCGCATACTGATGGCGCATTGCTGATCCTCCCCGTCGCCGTCGGTTCGCCGTCGGTCTATTACGGACGGTCTCGCATCGGGTCATTGTGCGGGAATATCCCGGCTTGCCAATTTCGCTTAATGGTTTCGTCTCTCAAGGCCTGGGTTCTGGCGACAGTGGAAAGGCAGTCCCCTGCAAGACCCGGGCAATTTTCTCCAGGTTGTCGGCCAATGCCTTGATGTTGGCGCGCACGGACGCTTCTCGCCACGGAAGATGCAGAAAGGGACATGCGCCCTCGAATGCGGAAAGGGGAGAACAACATGAAATTTTTCGGCGGGGCGGGACCCGCGAAAGCCAGCCGGGCGATCGAACTCGATTTCGTCCGCGGCATTGCCATCATCGCGGTGATGGGCTTTCATTTTCATGCTGTTCATACCGGTAATGTCCTGATCCAGATAATCGAATATCCGCTGAAAAACTTTGGACGTGAAGGCGTGAATCTGTTCTTCACGCTGAGTGGTTTTCTGGTGGGCGGCCTGCTGCTCAGACAGTACGCCGAAACAGGTCATGTCGACGCCCGGCGCTTTATCATCCGGCGTATTTTTCGTATCTGGCCCGCGTATTACGTCCTGATCATTTTCCATATGCTGGCCGGGCGCCACCCGTGGAATACCTTTCTGTTCCAGAACCTGACCCACCTGCAGAACTATCTGGGGACGTCGATTACCCAGACCTGGAGCCTCGCGGTCGAAGAACATTTCTATCTCGTGTTGCCGGCGTTGCTGCTGCTGTTTGCGCGCTGGCGTTTCGGCGTATGGACGATCGTCGGCGTGCTGACCACCATCTGCGCCGTAGTGCTCACCGCACGCTGCTTCGCGGTGGCGGGCGGCGATCTGGAGGGTGCATTCGCCTATACGCAATACCGGATCGACAGTTTGCTGGTCGGCGTGATTCTGTCCGCGATCTACTGGATGAAACCGGGCGTCTATCACCAGCTCGCCAAACGCAAATGGCTGCTGGTGGGCATCGTCGTGCTGCTCTGCGCGTGGCTCGCGTTCGCGACCAAAAACCTGGCGCTCGACGAAAGCATTGGTTATACGATTCAGGCCCTCGGTTTCGCTGCCTTGATCGTGCTCGTGCTGGAGCATTCCGGGTCGCTACGCAAGTCGCTCGTGTACCGCGCGGTGGCGTGGATCGGGCTCTATTCGTACGGCATTTACCTCTGGCATTCGCTTGCACTCGCACCTGGCGACATGGTGATTCGCAAAGCGACCGCACTCGGTCTTGCGCCGAGCCTGATCTGGATTGTCGCGCTCACCGCGCAGTTCGCGATTGCAATCGGCATCGGCTATGCGACCTCGCGCGCGATCGAGTATCCGTTCCTGCGCATGCGTAACGCAGTGTTCCCTGAGAAGAGGAGCAGTTCGGTGCGCGAAGAAGTGCCCGTCGCCGGCGGCCAACTGTCCTGAACCCGGCGACCCGTGCGGCCGGTCCCCGAGCAATCGAGCCCGTGCGTCGGCTACGCGGCCGGCCACGGCGAGCATGCCGCCGACGCGCGCGTGGCGGTGCTCGATGCCGCGCGTGCACTGGCCATTCTCGGCGTGATCGGCGTGCATCTCGGCTTATGGATGCCCAATCTGCCGCACTGGTTGAGCGCGACCGCCGCAATGGGGCAGTACGGCGTTCAACTGTTTTTCGTCATCAGCGCGGTCACGATCAGCTACACACTCGACGCCGATGAGCGGCGCTATGGCGCAACCGTTCATACGGTCGTGCGGCGCTTTTACATCAAGCGGATCGTGCGGATCGTACCGCTCTACTATGCGGCGATTCTCACCTACGGCGTGCTGGACTATCTCGCCCATCTCGCGCATGGGCAAATCAACTTGCCGCATCATCTATTGGACGTGGCGGCGAATCTGCTGTTCATCCACGGCTGGGTGCCGAGCGCGATCAATAGCGTGGTGCCGGGCGGCTGGTCGATCGGTGTCGAGATGAGCTTTTATGCTTTGGCGCCGTTCATTCTCCATGCCAGCAGGACACAGCGCAGCGTCTTGCTGACGGGTCTCTTCATGCTGATTACGGGGGCCGCCGTTGCGGTGGCCGGAGCGTGTTTCCAGAACGCCGCGTGCCATATCGGCAACAACGGTTTTCTGTATTTCTGGCTGCCGGTGCAATTACCCTGCTTTGTGTTCGGCCTCTGGCTCGCGCGGCTCGGCATGCCGTTGCTTACCGGCAAACAGACGCTATCGCCACGCAGCCTGCTCGCCGTCACGGTGGCGGGTGCGTTGAGTCTGGCGTTGTTATACGAAGTGGGCGCGGGTGCTGAACTCGCTCACGGTCTCGCACCGGCCGCCGCGGCGCTGGCGGCGATCTGCCTGTTGATCGTGGGCGCGCATCTGCCGGCTCGCTGGCTCCATGTGCCGATGGTTCTGCGCTTCGGAGAACAAAGTTATGGCGTCTATCTGTGGAGCGCTGCTGTCGTCGCGGTCGTGCGCGCGCTGCTGAAAACTCCGCTTGGGCAAGTGGCGAAGCACTATCCGTCGTTGAGTTTTCTGGCGGCGGTGCTGGTCGTGAGCATGCTTTGCTACGCCGCCGCTGTGGCGACGAGCCGCTGGATCGACCGTCCCTGTGGAGACTGGGCGCGCCGCGTACTGCTTGCCGGCGGTGGCCTCGATATGCGCCGACGCGGCGCGCCGCGCGCCAGCGGCGAACCGGTCGATTGAGTGTGGCGAAAGCGGGGCGGGCGGGGCCGCGCGCGTGGCCGGCCGTTGAAGTGCGGGTGACGCCGGATCACGCCATCTGTTGCAGCAAGGTCTGCTTGAACTGGCCGAGCGTATGGCGTGACAGCAAATCCTCGCGGGCGGAGGGAATGGTCTGAGGTGCGTGCGGCCACGACGTCATGATTTCGGTAACCGCGTTACCGATCGACGCGGAGCTCAGATCGCTCAGTATCGGCCCCAATTCGCAGCGCCGGCTAAACCAGCCGATCAGGCCGTCTTCCGTGGCGATCACGGGCTTGCCGAAGCGGTAGGCCTGCACGAGCACGCCGCTCATGCCGTAGTGTCCCTTGTAGCCGAGCCATACGGCGTCGCACGCCGAGAACAGATCGCGCTCGACTTCGTTGGCGATGAACGAATCGAGCACCAAC
Source organism: Paraburkholderia fungorum (assembly GCF_046027215.1). Classification (GTDB taxonomy): domain Bacteria; phylum Pseudomonadota; class Gammaproteobacteria; order Burkholderiales; family Burkholderiaceae; genus Paraburkholderia; species Paraburkholderia fungorum_D. Next base: position 659,937 of record NZ_JAQQEN010000001.1, read on the forward strand.
GGTGCGGGATTCAGGCTGCGCACGTGGTTGCGCATGAAATGGCGCGTGCCCGCGTCCTGCTCGCCGGCGACGATCAGTGTGGGCGGGTGTTCCATGCGGGTCAGCGCGTGAACCAGTTCATAGATGCCTTTGCGTTCGGTAATGGCACCGTACACCAGCAGATAGCGCTGCGACGGGTCGAGTCCGAGCCGCTCGCGAGCCAGTACCGGATTTTCTGCGCGCTCGTCCGGAAACGGATCGGCAACATACGCGACCGCGGCACTCGCTTTCGACAAGTTGCGTGCCGACCACTCCGGCAAGGTTGGATCGATGGTCAGCAACGTGCGCAGGCCGGCTGAGCGGGTCGCGCGTTTGAAGAGCTGCGCCTTGATCGCATTCACGATGGGCCGATCGGGTGATTTGATGCCGACCTTGTGATGATGAAACGTCGAACGCATGGTGATGCCGATCCAGGGCGTCTTGCCGAACGGCGAGCCGAGAAACGGCAGCGCATAGAAAAAGTAGTCGACATAGGGTACGACCACCAGCCTGATCGGCTGCGCGCGGCCGACAACTTTATGCACGCGTTTGAAATAATGGTGGAAGCGCCAGTACTGATTCGGGTCGCGCAGCCGGCTGCGCGGCCGTTCCTCCGGATCGACGAAGGCAATCTGCAATTCCGGCCGGTTGGCGGCCATGATCTGTCTGGGCAGCCGATGGTCTTCGTTAGCGGACTCGGTGGCGAGGATGCACGGATAGCCGGCTTCCGTACAAGCCTGCATGGTCCACTCGACATAACGCCAGCGATGGCCGGTGAGATTCGGTTCCACAATCAGGACGTAGTCTTGTTCCATCGCGTGGGTTGTCGTATGCGTTGCGGAAAAAGCACCTGGACGCCGGCTGTCCCGGGCGGCTAACTGAAGAACGTTAGCATCGTCAGTATGAGTGGATCCGTCAATTTGGGCCGTTCTGTGGGTAAACGTACTAGAGCGCCATGGCTTCGGCTGAACTGGCCTAGCTGATGGCGGTTGTTGCCGATTCTCTCGCGGTAAGGTCGTGCATAGAGTTCGTTGAAAAAAACCTCGCCAGCTTGCTGGTGCGACCTGACTAATTATGCGCCGGCGGCGTTTCGCATTGATTCGTTGAATCGCTGCGCGGCCGAGTCAACGGCGATCCGATTCGACGGAGATACAGCTTGCGGGCGATCAGGCTTCCGGCGCTCTCGATAGCAGCCAGCTTCGGCGCGAGTGCGGCGACCTGGGTGCTGTTGCAGCAATTCGCCGTACGTGGACTCGTGGCCATCAAGTTTCTGGCGATAGGCCGGATGCTCGGGCCGGCGGCAATCGGTAGCGTGAGCGTGGCCCTGCTCGCGGTGGCGATCGCCGAGGCGTTGTCGGACACCGGTCTCGCGCAGGCCGTCATTCAAGGTGAACATCCGCCGACCCGCTCGCAACTCGGTGCGGTATGGACAACGTTGACCGCGCGCGGTGTGCTCATCTCGCTGCTGCTGGTCGCGCTTGCGCCGGTGCTGGCCAGTCAGTTTCATCTGGACGGCTCGCTGATCCTGTTACAACTCGCCGCATTGCTGCCTCTCCTGCGAGGTCTGGCCTCGCCGGCTTACTACGTCGTGCAGCGCGAGCGGCGTTTCCAGCATATTGCCGGTGTCGAAGTGGCGGCGGCGTTTGTCGACTGTTCGGTCGGGCTCGGCCTCGCTTTTTTCGGGGCGGGTGCCGCTTCGGTGCTGATCGGCCTCGTGGCCGGCGAATCGCTGAAGAGCACGCTGACCTGGTTGACGATGTCGCCACGCCCGCCGGTGCGCGCCGTGTGGTCGGGAATCGGTCAATACGTTGGCTTTAGCCGCTGGATCTGGGCGAGTAGTGTGATCAACCTGCTGCTCAATCAGTTCGACAAGGTGGTGGTCGGCAAGCTGCTGGGGCCGGCGCAACTGGGTAGCTACCAGATGTCGTCGAGGCTCGCGCAGATGTTGCTGGCGGACGCCGCGATCGCCATGTCGCAATACCTTTTCCCGACGTTCGCGGCGCATCATCGCAGGAATCCGCGCGCTGCATCGCGTCTCATCAAGATTTATCTGCTGGTGATCGCCGTGGGGCTGGCGGCATTCGTCGAAGTGCTCCGCCTGATTGCAGAGCCGCTGTTCTCGCTGATTCTCGGCGCAGCGTGGCTGCCCGCGGTGCCGCTGTTCAGAATTCTGGTGATCAACATGGCGATTGGCGCGTTGATTGCAGTGCTGGTTGCTTATTTGCGCGCGGTGGGTGATGCGAAAGCGACCGTGCACGCCTCGGCGATCCAGGTCGTCGTGCTGCTTTGCAGCGCGCCGCCTGCTGTGCACTGGTGGGGCGTGACGGGTATCGCGTGGTCCATGACCCTCGGTTTGGGTTGCGCCGCGGCATGGATGCTATTTCGGACGCTAACTGCGAGGACTCCATGATGCGTGTCTTTCATCTGGTTCTGGCGCCGCGTCTGTCGGGTGCCGAAGTCCTCGCGAAGGATCTCGCCATCGATCAAAGCGCCGATGGCATGGCCGTGTGCATGGCGTCGCTGTTGCCCTCGCACGTCGAGTTCGTGCCCTTGCAGGAGGAACTGCAGAGCCATGGCGTGCAGTGCTGGTTTCCGCCACGGCGCCGGCGCGTGACCGGCAAACTGTGGAATCTCTTTCTGGCGGTGCGGCGTTTCCGACCGGATGTCATCTTCGCGCATGCGACGATCCCGTCGTTTTACGCGCGCGCTTTGCCGTTGCGCGTGCCGGTGGTCTACGTGATGCATTCGGCGACTAACGACTTCGAGCGGCCGCTGTTCCGGCGCGTCGAACACATTCTGTCCGGACGGGCCCGCGCGGTGATCGGCGTATCGCAGCAAGGTGTGACGGATTACGCGCAGGCGATCGGGCCGCATCCGTCGATGACCGTGGTGCCGAACGGCGTGGATCTCGGGCGTTTCGCGTTCACCGACGGTGTCGATCGCAGTGGCCGCGCGCCGCAGGTCGTGCAGATCGGCCGATATGCGTCAGTGAAGAATCAGCTATTGACGGTGCGGGCGTTCAGCGAGGTGCTCAAGCAGGTGAAGGACGCGCGCCTCGTGTTGTATGGCGTGGTCGAAGACCCGGATTATCAGCGTGAGGTCATCGAACTGGTGCAGGCGTTAGGACTTGCCGATCACGTCGTGGTCGCGGGGCCGCGCACGGATGTGGCGACCGTGCTGTCGGAATCGAACGTATTCGCCATGCCGTCGCGTTCCGAGGCACATAGCGTGGCGTTTCTCGAAGCGCTGGCCTCAGGCATACCGATCGTCGCGAGCAAGATTCCGTCGTTCGCGTTCGCGAATGGATTTCCATGCGTGCAACTGGTCGACACGGACGATGTGCGGTGCTATGCGGATGCCGTGGTGGTTGCGCTGAGCCAGGCGCGCGCGCGCCGCTCGCTCGCCGGGCTGACGCTCAGGGATACCGCTGCCCGCTACCGGGCGATCGCGCATCAGGTCTGTCTCGCCGTGCCGGCACGGTAGTGCGCTGTTTGCGCCGTGGCACGTCATCTTCAATGATGGTTGACCGGCATAACGTGGTCGTCGGGTTCCGGTGCGGCCACCGGCTCTGACGGCACGGCGATCGCCAGTTCAGACTCACGCGAGGCCTGCGTCACAAGGCGCTGCGCTTCCTTGCTGCTCGTATCCACTTGCAGCGCGTTGCCGGCGTTATGCCGCACGCAGTCCCACCGGGCGATATATCCGCAGCCACGCGCGAGACTCAGCAGCGCGTCGCGTTGCTGTTCGCGCTCGGTCAGCGTCGAGCGCATGCGCAGTGCGTCGCGATTGTCCGGATCGACGGAGATGGCTGCTGCGAGCCTCGCTCTGGTTGCCGCCAGATTGTTCTCGACCAGATCCGCGTGCGCAGCTTTGAGATGCTTCGACACGTCCGCGCGAGGTCTGTCCTGCTGGCTGCTGATCTGGGTGCCCGTATTGTGTTTCGCAATCGGCGCTGCGGTCGCGGCCGCTGTCGTCGTCGCCGCTGCGCGCCGTGGGGCAGGCGCCACGACAACGACGGGTGGCGGCGTCGGCGTAGTGCGCGCGGGGGGCGCCGCCCGTTGCACGACGACTGCTGCCGGCGGTGGCTTGACGGGCTGGGTTGTGACTTTGCCGGACACCGCGATCGGCGTGCCGACCACTGTGTCGTTACTGTGGATGAAGCCCAGATAAACCGCCGACGTCACGACAACCATCGACGCACCCACTGCCAACGGGCGGCGCAGTCTCTGGTAGAGCGGTACGGTGACCGGCGTTTCAGGGGTGAAGTAGTATGGCTCGGTGAGCGCACGCGAGGGCGAATTCCATACCTTCGGCACCGGCAATCCGGACGCGGCCAGGGGCGGCGTGTGACTCAGCGGGACCTTCAGGGGGGAAGCAGTGACGGGGCGCACGTCGAGCGAATCGATCGCGAGCACATTGCACGACGGGCAGGACGCGAAGCGCCCGTCTAGCGGGGCACCGCAGTGCCCGCATCGGGGGAGATCATGCCGATCGGAAGTAATATCGCTAAGCATTGCCATGTCGCTAATGGGCGTCGAATGCCGGCGCCACCATCAAGATCAACAACGCGCGGCAAGGAGGCTTGCAAACCGGGGTTACTGTACGGCGTAACCCCGTGCCTGCATGCACGCGCCATACGCGGCCCAGTACTGTGTCATTGGCGGTTCAGGCGCCGGTAGGGGCGGCAGCTTCACATTGGACCCCGCGGTCGTCTGTGCGTCGCTGGCCGCCGCTGTCTGCGCAGCGCCGTTCTCGGCGCTGGTCGCCGATGCTGGCGTGGCAGCCATCGTTTCACTCGCGCCTTTGCCCGCTGCCGTGGTCGCGGCCGGTGCGCTTGCCGCCGGCGCCGTTGCGGCGGCCGCCGTTGCGGCGGCAGGCATACTCGCGCTCATGGGGCTCGATGAAAAGCTGCTGGAAGGCAAGGGTGGTCGCGACGGTACACCGGTCGACGAGGTTTTGGACGCCGCCGGTTTGCGTGGCGGAATCTGCGATTCGTGAACCATGTTGACCTTGGTCTGCTTGTTCGCCGCCGCATAACACATCGCGGTGTCAATGCTTTGCTGATAAGCGCTTTGACTTCGGATCGGATAGGTGAGCGGCTGCCATGCGAAAGCAGCACTGCTAATCACCGATAGCGTTAATGCGGTATATGTTTTAAGTCGCATCGCAGTCACTCCCGCAGCGATGTTTCGCCCTTTTAAAGGCAGGTAGCTGCCGTTCGCAGTATGTTTTCGTGGCTTTTGATCCCGCCGCTGAACAAGCGGCTCGTTGCCGCGAAGGCTTCTGTTTGGAGCGTAACACCGCACTTTGCTGACTGAGCAGCCGGATAGCGCGTGAAAACGCCAGGCTTCAGTCGAATCAAGACACATTCGCGTCGAATGTGGCCAACGCCACCAAGTTTTAGGGGATATCCCTGGGCACCGGAGACGCACGCGTTGCGCGGTCCTTGCGGGTTGTCTGCAAGAACGCCACGTTATCCGGACCGTCGAATATGGCGCGTATGGACTATATTGCTCTTGCACCAATAGCCGCGCCGTCTATCGTGACGTGACGGCAATTCACCGGGGCCTGTGATCGTCATGGAAATTTTCGATGCCTTCCACCTCGCCAGGTTGCAGTTCGCTTTCACAGTTTCGTTTCACATCATTTTTCCCGCGATCAGCATCGGCATGGCCAGTTTCCTGGCGGTGCTGGAAGGACGGTGGCTGCTGACCGGCGACACTGTCTATAAGGACATGTTTCTGTTCTGGTCGAAGATTTTCGCGGTCGGCTTCGGCATGGGCGTGGTCTCGGGCGTGGTGATGGCCTACGAGTTCGGCACCAACTGGAGTGGCTTTGCCACGTTTGCCGGCAATGTCACAGGACCGCTCCTCACCTATGAAGTGCTGACGGCGTTCTTTCTCGAAGCCGGCTTTCTCGGCGTGATGCTGTTCGGCTGGCAGCGCGTCGGTCCGCGCGGGCACTTCTTCGCAACCCTCATGGTCGCGACGGGCACGCTGATTTCAACCTTCTGGATTCTGGCGTCGAATAGCTTCATGCAGACGCCGCAAGGATTCGCCATCGAGAATGGCCGTATCGTGCCGGTCGATTGGTTCAAGGTGATTTTCAATCCGTCGTTTCCGTATCGGCTCGCGCATATGACGATCGCCGCGTTTATCGTTGCGGGCTTTATCGTCGCTGCTTGCGGTGCATGGCATCTGCTGCAGGGCCGCCGCGACGGACCCGTTACACGCAGTTTTTCGATGGCGCTGTGGATCCTGCTTCTGCTGACGCCGGTACAGATTTTTGTCGGCGACGCGCACGGCCTGAACACACGCCAGTATCAGCCTGCCAAGATCGCCGCGATCGAAGGGCTGTGGGAAACCGAGAAAGGCGGCACGGCGCTCAATCTGGTCGGTCTGCCCGACATGAAGGCGGAAGTGACGCGATACACGCTGCAAGTGCCGCATCTGGGCAGTCTCATCCTGACCCATAGCTGGGACGGAGAAATCCGTGGCCTAAAGGACTTTCCCCCCGAGGACCGTCCATATTCACCGATTATCTTCTGGACGTTCCGGGTCATGGCGGGTCTCGGCATGTTGATGCTATTGACTGCGCTGCTTGGGCTCCTGCTCAGACTGCGCGGCCGTCTCTACGAAACCCGCTGGTATCAGGTTTTTGTGCTGTGCATGGGGCCTTCGGGACTTATCGCGTTGCTGGCAGGGTGGGTCACGACGGAGGTCGGCCGCCAACCCTGGACGGTCTACGGCGTTTTTCGTACCGTGGACTCCCTCTCGCCGATCGGCTCGCAGCAAGCAGGCGTGTCACTGCTGATCTTTGTACTCGTGTATTTCCTCGTGTTCGGCATGGGTGTCTACTACATGTTGAAGATGATGAAGCGCGGACCGGAAGCACATACCGACAGCCCCGAATCTCTCAAGCATCCGGTATTGCGCAACCGCGCGCTGGATGCACTGGAAGGAGACTGACACCGTGCAAATCGATCTTCCAGTGGTGTGGGCCGCGATCATCGGACTCGGCGTTTTCATCTACGTGATGCTGGACGGATTCGATCTTGGCATTGGCCTGCTGTTTCCGTTCTTCGAGGCGAAAGGCGATCGGGAGGTGATGATCAATACCATCGCGCCGGTCTGGGACGGTAACGAGACGTTCCTCGTGCTGGGCGGCGCGGGACTTTACGGCGCGTTCCCGGTGGTCTATTCGACGCTCCTGCCCGCGAACTATCTGCCGCTGATCCTGATGGTGGTCGGCCTGATCTTTCGTGGGGCGGCCTTCGAGTTGCGTGCCAAGGCCACCCGAACCCAGCATGCCTGGGATCTCGCCTTTATCGGCGGTTCCGCGCTCGCGGCGCTGTGCCAGGGCATCGTGCTGGGGTCACTGCTGCAAGGCATCAAGATCGTGAATGACCGCTTCGTCGGCGATCCGTTCGACTGGCTCTCGCCGTTTAGCCTGTTCTGCGGAATCGGCGTACTCATGACGTATGCGACGCTCGGCTGCGGCTGGCTCATCCTGAAGACGGAGGGCGACCTTCAGCGCAACGTGCGCCAGGTGATGAGGCCGCTCGTGATTGTCCTGCTTGGAGCGATTGTGATCGTGAGTCTGTGGACGGTGATCGGATTGCCCGCGGTGGCACATCGCTGGTTCGGCAGCGGCAATCTGGGGTGGTTCATGCCGGTGCCGATTCTTGTTGTCGCCTGTGTGTGGGGCATCTTCCGGTCGCTGCGTTTGCAGCACGAAGCAATCCCATTCATTCTGACGCTCGCGCTGTGCTTTCTCGGCTACAGCGGCTTGCTCATCAGCATCTGGCCGAATATCGTGCCGCCGTCCCTGACGATCTGGGAAGCATCGTCGAGCCACTCGAGCCAGCTGTTTACGCTGGTCGGCACGGTGATCGTGCTGCCGGTCATCCTCGTCTACAACGCGATGCAGTACCGCGTATTCCGCGGCAAGGTGAGGGAAGGGGACGCCGGCTATCACTGACGGCGAGCGCGAACGCCTGGCGGAGTAGGCCTTCTTTCTATGTGACCGGCCCGGGCGGTGAAGCCCGAGCCAGCCCTTATCAAAGCATCAAGCGGCCTATTCCGCTTGCGTCACTGGAACCGATGCTTCGCTCGTCAGCATCAGGAACGTCAGCGTTTCGCGCAGATAGAGACGCACGACCGTGTCGGTATGGCTCGTGTAGCCAATCGACAGATCTTCGCCGAGATGTAACTCGAAGTCGCCACCGCGCATGGACAGCACGCTGCCGCCCGCGAGCGCGGGTGCCCAGATAATGTCGCCGTTCACGATCCGCTTGATGTGCTCGATGACCGGATAACCCTGATCGCTTGCCTCGCCGAGCGCTGTGTACGCATCGGCGCCGAGCAGGACGGAGTAGGGACCGTCGACGCCGGCGAGCCGCAACTGTTCGAGTGCGTTGCTGATCGTGGCCGGATAGTCGCTGACGTCCGCTGGCAGCGCGAGCGGCGGATTCGACGAGCCTTCGCGAATCCCGCCGATACCCGCGGCCGTATAGCCGTCGAAGATCGCGCGGTCTTCGGCATAGGCGAGTTCCTTGGCCGCGTCTTTTGCAGGCTGCCAGTCGGCATCTTTCGCGCCACGTTCGACGCTGTCGAGCGCATCACGCTGCAACTCGAACGGCACGGTCAACTCGACGAGGGCCTTCACCTCGGACAGTTTCGCCACGACGCCTGGCTGTGGCGGAGTGATCGCGCTCTGGTGTCCGGTGCCGATGCCGGACAGTTCAGTGCCGCCGGGACCCTTGACGTCGACCACGCGACGGCCGGCGACGCTGCGCTTGAACGTGCGCGCCACTTCCTCTTCGATTTGCGACCAGGCGGCGCTGGAGATTGGAGCAAGCTCGCGATGCAGGTTATTCATATTGCGACGTTCCTTTGAGAGAGCCAATATTCAGCGAGCCGTCGTGGCGCGGCTCGGCGGACGAAGATGGAGCGGCAGACCGTTGGTCCGCGCCGGCACCGCCGGCTTGCGGGTCGCGTTCCGCGAGCGCCTCGAGCATGGTGGCCGACGGCACGAAGAAGAGGCCGCCTGTGACCGCGCGGCTATAGTCGAGCAGCCGGTCGTAGTTGCCCCGCGGCCGGCCGACGAACATGTTCTCCAGCATCTGTTCAATCGGCTCGGGCGAACGGGCATAACCGATAAAGTAGGTACCGAATTCGCCCGCGCCGGGCCGGCCGAATGGCATGTTGTCACGCAGGATTTTCACTTCCTCGCCGTTCTCTTCGATCGTTGTCAGCGAGCTGTGCGACGACGACGGTTTGACCGCTTCGTCGAGCTCGATATCGGACAATTTCGTGCGCCCGATAATGCGCTCCTGGGTCTCGACGGAAAGCGCATTCCAGCCCGTCATGTCATGCAGGTACTTCTGCACGAGGACATAGCTACCGCCCACGAAACCCGGATCCTCGTCGCCGATGAGCGTGAATTCGGCGGCCTCGCGGCCCGTCGGGTTCTCGGTACCGTCGACGAAACCCACCATGCTGCGCATATCGAAGTTGCGAAAACCGTGCACTTCATCCACTACCGAGACCGCATCGCCTAGCCGTCCTATCAGCTGCGTGGCGAGTTCGAAGCAGAGGTCCATGTGCTCCGCGCGGATGTGCAGCAGGATGTCGCCCGGCGTAGCCATGGCGCGGCGTTCGCCCTCGCCGAATTCGCGAAACGGGTGCAGCCCGGCAGGACGCGGGGCGCCGAACAGCGTGTCCCACGCTTCGGAGCCGAAGCCGCACACGCAGGACAGGTTGCCGTTGGGGACGCGCTTGCCGACCGAACGCACGAGGGCGGCCACGTCGGCGCACCACGCGCGCACTGTTTCGGCTGGATCGCGGCCAGCTGCGAGGGTCGCGACCATGAAGATCGCGCTACGTGTAACGGTATTACAAACGACTTGCGGTTCTGGCGTGTCTTGAGGCATCGGATTGAATATGGATAGACCGTTACGGAATCCGGCAACAGCGGATCGAATATCCTGCCGCCGCCGCGATAGCGTGCCAATGCACGCGATGTTGGCTGGCGTTCACTGCGCCCAGAGATGTTATACCGCCCAGTCGTCTTATGGAAACTGTACAGCAGAGCCTGACAAGCCTGCTACGTCGGCGAGTTGAGGCGTGCTGCGCCCGCAGACGGTCTCGCTGGCGACCCGGTCGTGTCGCGTTCAGCAGATTCCAATTCGCCCCTGTTACCTCGTTGCCGTTCGCATTTTGGGGCGGCTACCTGCTAGCCGCTGGTCGTCCAAACCTGCTGGAACAGGCGCGACAGTTCAAGATAATTGGTATTCCGAATTGATATGGCGCGGAGCACCGATATTCGGCAAGCTCCACCCCCGGGCCGCGTTGCATTTATACTCAGAGCGCAGGCGGCGCCGCCGTTTGAAGTCGACACTATCGTGCTCGGCTATGGCGGCAGCGTTTTTCGCAAACACGACGTCACGCCCGACAGTGGCTACCCGGCAGCCGGGCAGATTCGTTCGGCACGGCCTTAGCCGTCAGGATTCTCGAGGAGTAAGCGATCATGACTTCAAGTACCGGCGAAGAGATTACCCAGGCAGCGATTGAAGGGTTCTATCACGCGTTCGAGGAGAAGAGCGTCGCATCGTTACGAAAGGTCGTCACCCCCGACTGGGAATATATTCCGGCGCCCCCCGGTACCACGCCCGGACCCGACCAGATGGTCCAGATGTTCGCTAACCTGGCGAAAGCGCTTCCCGATATGGAAGTCACCATTCTCGACATGCTGGTTCACGGAAACCGGGTGGGCGTTCGCGCGGAGATCAGTGGCACTCAATCTGGGGAACTGCTTGGCATTGCCTCGAGCTCCAAACACATCCGCTTCGCGATTCACTCGTTCCACGAGATGCGCGGAAGTCTGATTGCGAAAACATGGCATCTTGAAGACTGGCTTTCAGTGTTTCGACAACTGGGACAGTTGCCCAAGACGCTCGAAGGGCATTGAATGTGCGTGTTGTGCCACACCACGCAGCGCTGAGACAGGGAAGGTGTTGAGGCTAGTGATGCATTGCTGCTGCGACCAGAAGATGAAACGGTAGCGCAAGCAGTGCCGTCCCGGCGAATCCGAGCAGCCACAACGCAACGAACCAGAAGAGGCGTTTGCGAAACGTTTGATGGCGTTCACCGCTATCTTGTGACACGGCGTCTCTCCTTCAGACTACTACGGGGTACCGTATTCTGGACGGGGCCAGTCACTGTGGCGGCGCATCGCCGCCTGCATGCGCTGTGCCGCGTGCAGCGCCCGCTGGGAATGATGTTACTCCCGGGTAATTGCCACTGTCAGATTGTTTTGCGATGAAGCCCGGCGCTGCGTAGTGGAGGGGCGCCGGGGTGCGCCGCTCGCACGCCCCCTCGTTGGTCGGCTCTACCGGGCGTCTGATGCCGCTTTCGCCACCGCGTCAACTAACTCCGGCATGTCTGGCACGTACTCAGGTCGATCGGAAACTGAAGCCGGGCCAGTGTCGTGGCGATGGACGTCATGGGTAACAAAGCCAAGATCATGACTTGGGATCTCGAACCAGTCGGGGTTACCGAACGAGCGGCGAATGTCCTCGAGGCCGCTCGCCCAATGTTCGCTCATGGTGTCGTTGCTGAATTCGTAGTCCTTGTAATGACCTTCAAAGAACTTGTTCTTGTAGATAAGGTGCACGACATTGACCGCACCACCGTCTGCCACTTTCTGTGCCTGTTTGACTAGCGGGTGTGTCCGCCGCACTTTCTCCGGAATGTGTTCAAGCAGTTCCTTGATCAGGCGAGCATGCTTCTGGCTTTGCGACACGAAGGTCGTGATGGCGCGAGTCCGGCTTGAGAACTGGATATCCTTGGCCCGCTCGGCAACATCGAGGAAATCGCCAGGCAGTGTTCCTTCTGCGCTCCACAGGTCAACCTGAAAGACCAGCGCATCCTTGTGCTGGCATTCCCTGACGATTTCCGTAAGCGGCGTATTGGAGACCAGACCTCCGTCCCAGTAAAACTCTCCATCGATTTCTACTGCTGGAAAACCGGGCGGCAACGCGCCGGACGCCATGAAGTGCTCCGGCTCGAGACGGGTCTGCGTGTTGTCGAAGTACACCAGATTGCCCGTGCGAACATTGACCGCACCGACGGAGACGCGAACGTCACCGTCGTTGATACGGTCGAAATTGGCGTACTTGAGGAGGGTGGCACGCAACGCCGTCGTATCGTAAAAACTCACCTCGCCTGGCTGTTTCTTTGCAACGCCGGCAATGGGTACGGAAAAGCGCGGTGTGAAGAAGCCCTTCTGACCTTCAGTCAAAGCGCGAGTGGCAGCCCACATGCTCGACCACTTTCGGGCAACGTCTGGAAACCCGAACGCTGTCGGCAGCCAGGCGCCTACGTGCCCCAGCAAGTCTGCTGGTTGACAGATGGTGTTCCAGAAGCCGCGCAGTGCTTCTACCCGGTCCTCTGGCGCGTTGCCGGCAATGATGGCGGTATTCAGCGCGCCAATCGAAATGCCCGAAATCCAGGTGGGCTCAACACCCACTTCAGCCAGCCCCTCATAGACGCCGGCCTGATATGAACCCAATGCGCCACCGCCCTGCAGGACCAAACCGATCTCGTCGTAGGCAGGCAGCTCAAGTTGATTTGGTTGCTCTAATGTATTGCGTTGACTGCGGCGCATCGTCGGCTCCTTATTGCATGAACCAACCGTGGCTGACCACAATCGATTGCCCGGTCAGTGCTGCTGAATCAAACCCCGCCAGAAACGCGACCGTTCTGGCAACGTCGGCTACGGTGGTAAATTCGCCGTCGACGGTTTCCTTTAGCATCACGTCCTTCACCACCTGAGCTTCCGAAATACCGAGCGCTTTCGCCTGTTCCGGAATCTGCTTGTCAACCAACGGAGTACGAACAAAACCCGGACATACGACATTCGCTCTCACGCCACGCGAGCCACCTTCCTTCGCGACGACGCGAGCAAGGCCCAGCAGACCGTGTTTGGCGGTCACGTAAGCCGACTTCAACTTCGACGCTTCGTGTGAATGAACCGAGCCCATGTAGATGATGGAGCCGCCCTTGCCCGATGCGTACATGTGTTTGATCGCAGCCTTCGTGGTCAGAAATGCGCCATCCAGGTGAATGGCGAGCATCTTCTTCCAGTCGGAATAGGCGTAGTCTTCAATCGGGTTGACAATCTGAATACCCGCGTTCGACACCAGCACGTCGATACTGCCAAGCTGATTGACGGCTTCTTCGATACCTGCGTTGACCGCTTCTTCGCTGGTGACGTCCATCGACACCGCAAGTGCTTTCCCACCTGCGGCGACGATACTGTCCGCGACCTGCTGCGCGTTTGCCAGATTCAGGTCCGCAATGACAACGGCCGCGCCGTCTGAAGCCAGTTTGCGTGCGCATTGTTCACCGATACCGCTTGCGGCGCCCGTCACGAGCGCGACTTTTCCTTGCAACGACATAAGTTTTTCCTTGCTGAGTTATTGGTTGACGGCGAGCTTCAGTGCTTCCGCCGGGGCGAGATAGTCGTAAGCGACTTCGCCCACATCGAGGGTGAGATTGGCAATGACGTGTCTGGCAGCCACTACCCGTTTGACAGGGAGGTCAGCGACCGGCGCCAACGCATGGGCATGCAGATCGAGCGCTGCGGGGCCTTCCCATGCACCGAGCACGGAAACGTCGCGCAAGTAGAAGCGGACGAGCTCACAAATCCGCGGTGAACCATCCACATGAGGGATGACCTTCAACAGATAATTGGGTGTATCCGCGAGTTTCTTGCGCTCAGACTCGATATCGAGCGGGCGGTACTTGTAGCCCATCGTGCCAGTCGCAATCCGTTGCGTGCCGTAGTCGAGTGTGCCGAGCAACGTGTCTTTTCCGTCAACGGCCAGGCGGGGCGAAGCGAGCTTCTTCGGAAAACCCCAGATCTCCCGGCCGGCAGCGATTGGACCTTCGTCATCGAGGTACATCGCGTGCGTATAGCTGGCTTTCTTTCCCGCTTCGTCCAGCACCGAAATAACCTGGCCGCTTTCCGTGTAGTCGCCAAATCCGGATGAGTCTGGCATGCGGATGAACTCAAAGTGCACAAGGCTATTGTCGACAGTCAGAGGTTCAGGCACGACCGCGCGAAGCGCGTCCATGTCGGTCTCGTACGAAATGATGAAGTACTCGCGATTGATAAACCGAAATGGCGGGCGCGGATACGCCGGATTGTGCATAGGCATTGCGAAAGCATTGTTGCGGATTTCATCGAGCGTCACGGCAATTTTCCGGTGGATAGCGAACGCTGCATCATAGAGGCAAAGCCACAGCAGATGTCGGCGACGCGCACATGGCGGGCGGTGATTAAAAATCTGACTTGTCAGGCTTCAAGCGCCTATCCCGCCTGAGTTTGCGTTGCGTCCAGGTTTGCCTCGACGCCACATTTTCCAACCTTGCAAAACATTGTTGCAGGACGGACTACGGTATCGAAGGGAACCTGTGCTTATGGTTGGGAGTCACAGGCCGGTTCGCGTAGTGGTCATGTGGCTCCGGGAGCCATTTCCGAAAACAGCACAGCGTTGCAGACGATTTGCCCGCCTTCAGTAAGTGTGGGGTGCTAGCGCCAGCCGAGACCGGGGGCGACATACTTGAGAATCGATTCGATCACGTGCGCGCAATATTCCACGCCCAACTGGTTGGGCACGGTGAGCAGCAGGGTATCGGCCGCCGCGATTGCCTCGTCCCTGGCTAGTTGCGCGATGAGAACATCGGGTTCTGCAGCGTAATTTCGACCGAAGATCTTTTGGACATCGTCGTCCAGAAAGCCGACCGTGTCGCTGCTCTGAGCGCCTCGCCCAAAATACATCCGGTCCTGGTCGTTGATGAGCGCGAAGATGCTTCGACTGACCGACACTCGCGGCTCTCGTGTGTGCCCGGCTTCTTTCCAGGCCTCACGGTAGGCCCGGATCTGCTCTGCTTGCTGGATATGAAGAGGGCGGCCCGTTTCGTCGTTCTTCAAAGTCGAGGTCTGGAGATTCATGCCCATCTTCGCGGCCCATACCGCCGTTGCGTCGGAGCCCGAACCCCACCAGATGCGATCGCGAAGACCTTCGGAATGCGGTTCGATCCGCAGAAGCCCAGGTGGATTCGAAAACATGGGCCGCGGATTCGGTTGCGCAAAGCCCTTGCCGCGCAGCACCTCGTAAAAGACTTCCGTATGGCGGCGCGCTAAATCGGTATGAGTCTCGCCCTCATCAGGCGCGTACCCGAAGTGACGCCAGCCATCGATAACCTGTTCACCGGAGCCCCGGCTGATTCCAAGCTGCAGCCGTCCGCCGGCGATCAGATCGGCTGCGCCGGCATCTTCGGCCATGTAGAGCGGATTCTCGTAACGCATGTCGATGACACCCGTTCCGATTTCAATCCTGCTGGTTTTTGCACCGACTGCTGCGAGCAGTGGAAAAGGCGAGGCGAGCTGTTGCGCGAAGTGATGGACGCGGAAGAAGGCCCCATCTGCGCCGAGTTCCTCGGCGGCAACGGCCAGGTCGATGGATTGAAGGAGAACATCAGCCGCTGACCGTGCGCGCGAATGCGCAGAATCGGTCCAGTGGCCAAAGGAGAGAAAGCCAATTTTTTTCATGGGAACGTCGCGCAATGGCGTCCAGATATGGGGGAGCGGAAATGTTGCCGAGTGAGCGTGAGCCGGATTTGCAATGGTATTACTGGAGCGGTGTTTATGTCACAGCTGGCTCATCACGCAGCTTGCTTCGAAACGCGCGATTGGACCGCTTCTCAAAGACATCTTTCAGGAGGGAACAGTGCTCATCACTGTGCCGATCATGTCCGTGCCCCAGCCACGCGCCTGTAGAAACACGCCGAGAAACGGGCCGATGCCGGCCTGGACATCGGCCATGAAGAAGTTCAGTGCTTCGAGTGCGCGGTTGGTCTTCACGGTGCCTCGCGATTGCGATGTTCCGGCAAGGAGCCAACGTTGACGCAATCCCTATGCCACCGGCTTGTGCTACCTCGGGCGGACCTCGCGCAGGGCTGGACCCTGCTCGAACATCGGCCTACCCCTTCTGAACCATGCGTCAACTACTTCAATGCGACAGTTGCGCACACGCGAGCTGTCCCAAGCGCTGAATGCCGCTTTTGATCCGGTCATTCCACTCGTAGCCGGCGCTCAGGCGTAAGCAATTGCGAAATCGGCGGCCGGCTGAGAAGACATCGCCGGGTGCAAAGCAGATACCTTGCTCAAGCGCTGCGTCGAAGAGCGCGCGTGAATCAAATCGCCTCGGCAGTTCGAGCCAGAGCACGAATCCGCCAGCCGGCCGGCTCACTTTCGTATCAGCGGGAAAGCTTGCTTCGATCGCGCGCGTCATGCGGGCGAGGTTCTCTTCAAAAATGTGGCGGATGCGGCGCAGATGCGCATCATAAGCGCCGCTTGCCAGGAAATCCGCGAGCGCGACTTGAGGTAGGACGGGGCTGCATAGGCTGAATGCGAGCTTGCGTTCCATCACCTGCTGCGTATATGCACCCGCTGCAATCCAGCCGATCCGGTATCCCGGCGCGAGGCTCTTCGAGAACGAACTGCAATAGATGGTATTGGCGTCGCCTCCGAGCGCGATGAATGGCTTCGGCCGTTCGCGCCCGAAATGGATGTCGCCGTAGACATCGTCCTCGATCAACGGCACAGCATGTCGCGCGAGTAGCGCGAGGAGCGCCCGCTTGTCGGCTTCGGCCATGGTCGAGCCGAGCGGATTGCTGAAATTGGATGACAGTACGCAAGCCGCCACGGTTTCTGTCGCTAGCAAATGTGCGAGCGCGCCAATATCGATTCCACGAGTGGGATCGGTCGGCAGCTCGAAAGCCTTCATACCGAGCATTTCGAGCGTATGCAGAAGCCCGAAGTAGGTGGGGGATTCGACTGCGATCGTATCGCCGCGAATGGCGACCGCTGTGAGTGCAAGTGTCAGCGCTTCGGTGCAGCCGTTCGTGATGAGTACATCGTCGGGCGACAGCGCATGTCCGAACCGCAGCGCCCGTCTGGCGATTTCCTGACGCAGGCGTGGTTCACCGTGTGGCGGGCAATAGACGTTATAGCGCGCGCCGTGTTGACGAGCCGCACGCGCGAGCGCCAGGTCGAGCCGCTTCGATTGCAGTACGCCTCCATCCGGCACGGCGCAGCCAAGCGGAACGAGTGCGGAGTTCGACGCATGTTCGAGCAGCGTCGCAACGGCGCCACTGATCGATACGGTTGACGCCCTCGCTCGCGCGCGCGAAGTCGATGGCAACGCGAGCGTGCCGCGGCGCGCTACGGCGACGTAAAAGCCCGACTGCGGCCGCGCAACGAGGATGCCGCGATCTTCGAGCAGACGGTACGCCTGTAACGCCGTGGAGATGCTGATGCGATGTTGCTCGCTGACGGCACGCACGGATGGCAGACGCATGCCTGGCACGAGCGCGCCATTGTCGATCATGCCAACGATGAGCTCTGCCAACTGCTCGTAACGGTACGAAGTATGCGTGTCCATGGGACCATTCGTGACGGTGGATTTCAGCATTATCTGGCCGGAACAGCCAGTTCGCCAAGCAGAACTGTGATGGTCGAAGTAGCGGAAAATTGTGACTGTTATGGTCAATGGGTGAACGCTACGATGTGTGTATTCCAGTCGCAGCCGAAGGAGCCCAGATGTCAGTCCCTACTAACGCCCCGCAAGCGGGCCTGAGTTCTGCTGAGACTGTGCCGGGACAGTCGCCCGAAGAGAAACGGTCTGGTTCCAGCGAACCGGATACCCCGGAGTGGCGCGGCAGATTTCCCTACAACGAGATCATCTCGCTGCTCGACGTAAACCGGCCGCTTAACCTCGCGGAGAGCACCTCCCAGGACCTGACGGTTGGCGAACTCCTGGATCTCGCCGGTCTTGAGCGTATCCGGGAACTGAAGCTCGGCTATAGCAGATCCGCGGGAGCGATCGAGCTCCGTGAGGCAATTGCGGACGTCTGCAACGTTCCGGCCGAGCAGATCATCACGACCCAGGGTACCGCGCTCGGGCTCTTCCTTCTCGCGTTCGAAGTCTGCCGACCGGGTGACGAGGCAGTGCTCGCGACGCCATGCTTTCCGCCGAGCCGCGACAGCCTGCTTGGTGTCGGCGTCAACGTCCGGGAAGTCCGGCTGTCGTTCGAAAACGGCTATCGGTTGGACCTGGAGCAGATTGAAGCAAACCTGACGCCGAAAACCAGGCTGGTAAGTATTGCTTCACCGCAGAATCCAAGCGGCGTCCAGGTCTCGCGTACTGATATCGAGCAGCTTCTTGCCTTGCTGGCAAGGCGCTCCCCGGAAGCGATACTTTTCATCGACGAGACCTATCGCGAAGCCACTTACGGCGACAATGCCGCGGTCGACAGCTTTGCCGGATTCGACCCGCGCATCGTCACCGGCGCATCGGTATCCAAGGCGCTCGGCGCGCCGGGCTTGCGAACAGGCTGGCTCACGGTGGCCGACGCTGACCTTCGCTCACGTTTGACAGTCGCCAAGATGAATACCGTCATCTCCGGTTCGGTACTCGATGAGACGCTCGCCGCAGTTCTGCTGCGCCGCCGGGAAGGTGTGCTCGCGCCGCGACGTCGGTTGCTTGGCGGTGCTATCGAGGAACTGGCGGCCTGGTGCAAGAGCGAACACAAACGCATCGAGTGGGTGCGGCCTGATGCCGGTGCGTTGTGCTGCGTGCGTTTGCGTTCCGATACATTCGACGATACCGCTGTCTCGCGATTCTGGGACCTGTTACCTGACTACGACCTGCAACTCGCGTCAGGGGCATGGTTTGGCGAAAGCAGTCGCGTGTTCCGGCTTGGCTTTGGTTACCTGCCGCCCGAGCGCCTCGGCTCCGCGCTGTCTGCGCTTTCGTCGGCGCTGGACGCGGCTACGTCGTGACAGACGGGAGACGTCGCAAAGAAACTGTTCGATCTGGACCACCCGGCGAAGAACGGCCGGGGAGGGGCTACCGGATCAATACGTGGAGTAAGCTATGAAGTTAAGAGTCGCATATATCGAAGAGCCGCCTTTCTACTGGACTGGAGCAGATCATTCGCCCACAGGCGCGGACATCGAACTGGCCGAGGTGGTGCTTCGAGCGATTGGTGTTTCGTCCATCGACTTTCAGCTGACCTCGTTCGGAGAGCTTCTGCCCGGCGTACAGGAAGGCCGCTGGGACATGAATGTGCCCATTTTCGCGACCGCTGAACGTGCGCAGCACGTTGCATTCAGCGTGCCGGTCTGGTCGCTGGGCGACGGTTTCGTCGTGCATCGGGGCAATCCGAAAGCACTGACGAGCTATGCGGCAGTGGCGGCACGAAGCGACGCGCGGCTGGGACTCATTCCCGGGCAGATACAGTTTGACGCCGCCAGGTCGGCGGGCGTGAGCGACAGCCAGATCGTGACGTTCAAGGACCAGGCGGATGCAATCGCCGCGCTGCTCGCAGGCAAGATCGACGCATTTGCGGCCACGGCAGTGGGGAACCGCGTCGTTGCTGACGCCAACAAGGCGCTTGAAGCCGTTGCACATGAGGTGAGCAAGGCAGGCAACGCACCGGTCGGCGCTTTCTCGTTCAGCAAGAGCAATCACAACCTTCTACAGGCTCTGAATGAGCAGCTTCGCAAGTACCTCGGTTCGGCCGATCACCGCACCCGCATGGAAAAGTACGGCATCACGCACACCGAGATTGACGGCGTGGTGGCGGGCACGGAGTAACGGCGAGCATGTTAAATGGAGACCAGTATGAAGCGACCCTACAAGGTAGTTGATGTCTTCACTTCGCGACCGCTTCGAGGCAACCCTGTGGCCGTGATACTGGATGCAGAGGGATTGACCACTGACGAGATGCAGGCCATCGCGGCGTGGACGAATCTCTCCGAGACGACATTCGTCCTCCCGCCCACGATAACCGCGGCCGACTATCAGCTGCGGATTTTTACACCGCGCAGTGAGCTCCCCTTCGCCGGGCATCCCACGCTAGGGAGTGCCCACGCGATCCTTGAAGCAGGGGGCGTCGCACTTCGTCAAGGCGGACGGTTGGTCCAGCAATGCAATCTCGGCCTCGTCGAACTGACGGTCGAAGGGCAAGGCCGGGATCGTCAACTGACTTTTGGCCTCCCGTCTTCGAAGATGGAGCCGCTGCACGCAGTTGATATTGCAGATCTGGAACGCATTCTTGGCTGCAAGGTGTCCGTACAAACCGCACCAGCTATCGTCAACGTCGGTCCTGTCTGGGTCATTGCGCAGTTGAATGATGCGGCTTCCGTGCTCGATCTGCGACCGGACTTCACGAGGCTGGCGCAGTTCGAGCGACGCCTGGGCGCCACGGGCGTGACAGTATTCGGTGCTCACGCGCATGGAGACGCGGCGATAGAGGTGCGTAGCTTCGCGCCGTCCTGTGGGGTCGACGAAGATCCTGTCTGCGGGAGCGGCAACGCCAGTGTGGCCGTCTTCCAGTGGGAGCGCGGCCTGTTATCGCCCGGTGGCACGGACTACGTCGCGACCCAGGGTGGCTGTGTCGGCCGGGACGGGCGCATAAAGGTGAACGTGGATGCGAACGGGAAGGTACATGTCGGCGGCTCCTGTGTCACCTGCGTAGAGGGCTCACTGACTTACTAGAAGCCCGACGCGTCTGTGCTGCGGCGGGGCGCCAGAGCGCTGCCTTTATAAAATTCCGTTAGCGTAGCAACCACCGCCCGGAAGAAAGAAGGGTCAAGCGCGTGGCCCATTCCGTCGATCACGCGCAGTGTCGATCCGGGAATTGTGGCGGCTGCCCAATGGGCATGGTCGACAGGAAAAATTGGGTCATCACTGCCATGCACGATAAGCGTGGGAGTGGCTATCGACGCCAATTGTGCCGCGCTCAACTCCGGCGTGGCTTTCTGCGCGAGTGCGTGGTTGCTGTTGTTAGCCATCGCCGGCGTCAATCCATCTTGCCGTAGAAGCGGCCTTTCTGCGAACGCCCGGCCCAGTGCCTGCCACGCATCTTCAACAAACGGCGAGCGCGGCCCTTTCGCCAGCCGGAAGTTCTCCACGAACCGGTTTGCCACTTCGCTCGCATCGCGCGGCGCGTTTGCATTGAGCGCGATAACCTGAGCGACGTACTCAGCCGAAGGACGAGGCAGTTCGCCAGCTCTGACAGGTGCGCCCGAGAACGCGTCGTTCTTTGGACGCAAATCCGCTGAGGACATCAGGATGACAAGACTCGCCAGGCGCTGTGGCATTTTGAGCGACATGCGATAAGCAAGCACGCCGCCTTGCGAGAGTCCGACGATATGAGCCCGTTTGACGCCAAGTTCATTGAGTACCTCGAATGCGTCGCAAACGAGATCATCAAGCGTATAGGGTGCACGACTGAAGTCGACATAGGTCGAGAGCCCAGTGTCGCGCTGGTCGAACCGGACGACCCGGAAACCACTTGAAGCGATTAATTCGCAAAAAGCATCTGGCCAGACCAACCCAGGAGCGCTGTTACCCATAACGAGCAAAACGGCGGGATCGCATTCGTTGCCAAATTCTTCATAAAACAGATCGACGTCGTTTGCGTGGATCATTTTGCTCTTACGGGAGCGGGCGGTGGGATTAGTCGAAGTCATCAGGTAGGTGGCGTTATTGGCTCGCTGCGAATGGGGGGCGCAAATGTGGAGACACCCCTCAGATAGCACCCAAATGTCTATGACTCGAACAATAGGGCTCGTTTATTAGCTGCGAGTTAGGATTGAGTCTGGATGGATCGACCTCGGCCGCCGATCTGTTTGCTGGCCGGAAACAGGATGATAGTTGGCAGCAGTACGCGAAGCGGTGATTGCTAGATAAGCATCGAACTACAGTTGCCGAACATGCAGCTCAAATCTATGAGCCTTGTGTTTACGACGTAATTGCCAACATCGGCCGACAGGTTCGGCGAGGCGCCTGGACGTTGTGGCCGGTCGCCTACCGGTATGCCGATGTCCTCGCTCGAGACGCTGAGATAGAGCAGTTTGATAATGGGCCACAACCAGCAGCTCCAACAGCGTCATCGAGCACGTCAGAAACGAGGGTCACTGGTTCGGGAACTGGATTTTGAAGATCTGTGCTCCTAAGCCTCGTGTAGCAGCATAAAGATTGCCACTGGCTGTCGGTGACCAGTGAGGTGATAAAGTCCGTCGTGTTCGTGAATGGATACGTAACGAAGCTCCCATCGCCGGCAAACCGGTAGATACCGATTGCGGTCCCGGGTTGGCGAGCCAGACGCTTCCGTCATCTTCACGACGAGCGACGTGGTTCGCTCCTGGAGGGGAGCTACTTCCCGCTTACCAAATCCTTTGTCCGCAGGGTAATGGCCGACAGGCCTTTTTCGACGATCTCCTGCCAGTCGCTGGAAACGACGACCTGCTTGGATTCGCTAACGCGAGTCTTGACGGTCTGAGCACCATGAAGAGCGCCGACATCGCCTGACAACTGCAGTTCTGACTTCTGGTTGGTCGAAATAGACCAGAAGCCGGGCTGGAACCATGCCCAGAAATCGATTATTTGCGCAGTCACCGGAGCGGCGGCGGCAAAGTTGGGGTCACCCGTGCTTCACGACAATGTAACCTGCCTCCTGAAAGCCTGTAGCCAATGCGCTTTCAACGAGGCCGGAGGCCGTCTTGCCTTCAGGAAGCACCACATCGCCGAGTGCCTTGCCATAGCCGTTTCTCTTCCGACCGATCGCGCGAGCTTTCGACGCATCGCTAGAATCTTCATCAGGATCCAGCGAGGCCATGTCGGCGCTCGGAGGCTTGACGGTAAAAGTGCGTTTGTCCTGAACTGAATCAATTCGCACGTATTTCCCCGTCGCAGGGTTTGTGCCTTGCGGCGCCGCGACGTCGACAGTTGTCCGGCCGACCGCGCATCCGGCGAGGATGGACGCGGCGAGGCTATAGATAGCGATTCGACCCAACAGCATGATTGCTTTACTCCTGGTTGATTATTCTGGTCGCCAAGTCCAACAAGTCCAACGTTTGACGATGCCCGGCGACGACGATTCATTTTGGTCTAACGTCTTTTGTTGGAAATTCGCAGAGTACGCGTTCACTCAACGTCATTTGGAATAACGGCCGGTTAATGAAAATCTGAAGGTCGCCATCGTTGCTCACCGGCCACGCTCCACTGGCTGTTCGCTATCCACGCAGCCCAGTCAGTTTCCTCGCGGGTCACGTAGCATGCACCGCGCAATGCCGAACCAGGCCCGCCTCAGATTGGGGACCCGGCCAATTAGGGGTAACTCCAAAAATCGAAATTCACCCTTGCGAACAACGCGCTTAATTATCAGCGACCGCTTTCCTAAACTTGCTATTACCTGGACATAGAGGGCATCGTGGGCATGAACGAGGTGCCGGTCACTCAGGTAGGCGTTGGGCGGGCGTAGGTTCTTTCCAGGAATGGATTACGTGTCTCGTTGTCAGCCTTGAGCGGCGATCCGTGGTTTACGTCACGTACACCACGGCGACCGGTCGCGCGAGTTTGTTTGATCGCCGCGAGCCAAGCGTACAACGACCGCTATGGAAAAATCCGAATGGATCGTTCGCGTCGAAATTCCAGTCCAATCAAGGAGGAGCAGGTCATGAACAAGGCAACCAGCATATTGATCGCGGCCGTCGCCGCACTCACGCTGTCGGGCGGCGCTTATGCACAGAGCAACAACACGCTGGCGACCCCGACCACCGTGTCGCCAGCCGCCGTGTCGCCGACCACCGGGGCGCCGGTCGATGCAACGAGCGGCTACGGCACGCCTGGCGTCACCAACTCCGACAGCGGCATGGGCGTCGGGTCGCGGAACTCGGGCTTGCCGAATAGCACGGACAATAGCTCGACGCCCGTCACCACCGCTCCCATGGGTCACAACACGCTGGCGACGCCGAGCGTAGTGTCGCCCGCCGGCCAATAACTGTTGTTGAAGATGACAACCAGGCGCAAATAAGTGCAGACCGACTAAGAGGTGCAATCGCGTAAGGTGCGCTTGTCATCGTGACCCGTGCCACGGTTTTGCGACTGGCAGGAGCTAGTCAATACGATGGACCTACACGGTGCCATGCTGTCGAGCGTCACGGATAGTAAGAACATCGCGACGAAGCAGCGTCGTGGACGCGCTAACGCTGACGGCGGCACGAGCAGTTCAAGTCCCGGCGGAGCGGGACATCGACACGCTTAGCGGTGTGTCGTAACGGACCAGGCGCGAGGAACGGCGTCAACACGAGCATTCCGAGCGCAACGACAAACAGAAGCCAAACTGGAGCATGAAAAGCGCCAGTTACGTCGCGCAAATAGCCGACAAGCAAAGGCCCAGCGGCGGCAAGCAGATAACCGACGGTCATCACGAATGCGTTCCACGTGTTGGCTTCGTCCGCGCCATTCGCGTTATCGAGCGGCAAGGTCATCCCGAGTGTGAAGCCGCCGCCCAAACCAACAGCAGCGATCGCAATCCACACGTGAGGCATCAATAAGGGCGCCAAGGCTATTCCCAGAGTCCCGGCTGCGGAGAGGGCCGCACAGACTGCGAGCCACCCGCGACGGTCATGCGCGCGGCTCAACAAACCGAACACCGGAATCGCCACCGTGAACGCCACCGTGTACGTTGCAAGCACGAGGCCTGCGGATGTTGCGGACAGGCCATGCTCCCGATACATCGGTGAAGTCCAGGCCAGCAACGCGAAGAACAGAAAGTTGTCGCAGGCGAAGAACAGTGCCACCAGCCACGCTGTCCGGTTCATCAGGGGTAATCGTGCAGCCGTTACGGTCCTGGCTGTAGCGTTTGCGAGTTCCCGCCTTTCCCACATGAGGATGGCAAGCGCCGCGAAAATTGCGATCAGCGCGACAGGGCTCCAGATACCTGTTCCAACCCGCCAACCGCTTGATCCCTCTGCGCGAGCAAACGCGGCAATCGCGCCGGTCGTGGCCGCGGAGATCGTGGTACTGCCCGCGAGTGCGGTGGCATAGATGCTCATCATCATCGCGACCTTCGTCGGAAACCTGGCCTTGATAATTCCGGCGAACAGCGTTCCCGATATCGCGATTCCGGCTCCCACACCTGCTGTGGTCAGCAACAGCATCGCTACGTCCGATACGAATGCCCGCGCCACCATCGAAACAAACAGCAGCACGAGAGACGCAATCAGCACCCCATTTCTTCCAGATCGCCGGGCCAACCACGGGGTCGGCAGTGCCAACAGCCCCATCAGCAGCGTCGGGATAGTCGTTAGCAACGAGGCGGTCGCGTGCGAAAGTGAAAACTCCCGACTGATGAGCGGCAACACCGGACCAATCGAAGCGATGCCCGGTCGAAGTGCCATCGCAATGACGACCATCGCAACAACGAGCCACGCTGCTTTGCTCGTCTCAGCCGATTTTTCGTGAGTAGTCTCGACATCACGAATCGCTGTCAAAGAACCATTCGACGTGATGGCGTCGTAGCAATCGTCTGGATTCCTTATCTCCACTGCAGTATCTTTCATTGATGCACTCGTTCGAAATAGATGGAGCTTGGGGACTACGGATCATCACGTCAAAACACAATCCGAATAAAGACCGCGAGAGCCATTCATCCAGGAGCGGCTCCCCATCTTGCTCAGAACGGCTTGGTCGGCAGGTACTTTCCGTCGAGCGTGATCACTGCACGCGAGCCGCCTTCCGGATCGTCGACTTTCTTGATGTCCAGCTTGAAGTTGATGGCGCTGATGATGCCGTCGCCAAACTTCTCGTGAACCAGCGCCTTCAGCGTCGAACCATAAATCTGCACCATTTCGTAGAAACGATAGATCGTCGGGTCGGTCGGCACGCCGCCCGGAATACTGCCGCGTAGCGGAATGGTTTGCAGCAGGCGAACCGCGTCTTCACCGAGTTCGAGCTTGTCGGCCACGACTTGCGCGGCGTTGGCCGGCAGCGGGTGCTGGCCGAGCAGCGCAGCAGTGACGAATGCGAGGCTGAGGCCGGTGCCTTCATTGATCTGCTCGAACGTCAGGTTCTTGCGAACCTTCGAGTCGATGATCGCGTCGGTCAGGGCTTCGCGGCGGGCTTGGCTATGTTGCGATTGCGTCATGATGATGCTCCTTGAGATGGAATGAAATGGAAAAGCAGTTGATCAGGCAGCGAGGCTGAGTCGAGCCGGCGTTGCACAGGCATGCGGATGTTCAGCGAGAGAAACGAACTGGTTGGTCGCGCCGTCGAGTGCGTCAATCGAGCCGGTTTCGATGTCATACACCCAGCCGTGCAGGGCCAGATGGCCTTGTTCGAGCGCAAGCCGCACGGAAGGGTGGGTTTTGATGTTCGCGAGCTGGGCGATCACGTTTTCGCGGACCATCGAATCGACCCGGTCGCGTTCGCTCTTGTGCTCACGCGCCTCGTTGACGACTTTCGCGGAATCCGCGTAGTGCAACCAGTTGCGCACGGCCGGCATGTGGTCCATGCACTTGCAGGTGGCGATGGCCGTCATCGCGCCGCAATCGGAGTGGCCGCAAATCACCACATCGGTGACGCCAAGCGCGGCGACTGCGTATTCGACCGTGGCGGTCACGCCGCCCGGTTCCGGGCCGTACGACGGCACGATATTGCCGGCGTTGCGGATCACGAACAGATCACCGGGCTCGCGCTGCGTGACGAGTTCCGGCACGAGCCGGCTGTCCGAGCAGGAAATGAATAACGTGCGCGGGTTCTGGCTCGTGGCCAGTTGCCTGAAAAGCTCGGAGCGCTGCGGAAACGCGTCGCGCTGGAACTTCAGGAAGCCGTCGATGATGTCTTGCATGTTTCGCTCCGTTTGGGGGTTCGTTGAGAACCGATGGACGAAGAATGCGCTGGTCAATCTATAGCGTCAAAGACTGGTTTTCGATCATATCGATAGGAAACGCCAATAGTTTGAAGGTGCCCATGTTCGTGCGGCATGACTGCTGCCGCGCACCTACGAGCGCCCGGTTTGGCTGACGAGGATTGGAAAGCACTACACGCCCCTGCTAAGGGCAATTTGCGTCACCGCACATGCATCCGCTTGCGTTTCGGGTACGCCCCTTGCGCGACTTCCAATGCACCATTTCCATAGGAGGCAATAATGGGCTCAATCAATCCTCAAGGTGATACCCGCGGCGGAGCGAACGTCATTGGCGGCGGTACCGGTGAAGGTCCGGGGCCAGATATCATGGCGGCGGGAACGCTTGACGGCAACAAGGTGATGTCGTCAGATGGCGAGCATGTAGGCAAGATCTCCGACATCATGCTGGACGTACGCAGCGGACGGATCGCCTATGCGGTGCTGGCCGAAGGCGGATTTCTGGGCATGGGCGCGAACCTGCACGCTATCCCCTGGAGCGCACTGACGCTTGACACCGACCAGAAGTGCTTCCACGTCGATATCGCCGCACAGCGTCTAAAGGACGACCCAGGTTTCGACAAGGACCACTGGCCGATGATGGCCGACGCAAAGTGGGGCACGACGACGCACAGCTATTACAACCGTCAGCCCTATTGGCTCGCAACGCAAGAAGTCGTTGAAGGCGATCCGGACATCCGCCCGCTTGAACACTAAGGCGTGCACCGGCTTGGGCGCGAAGCGCTATACACGCAACTAGCTCGCGCCGGCCCGATGAAGTTTTCGTCGGGCCGGCGCGAGTTTCTCAGCCCTGCATTGATGCAACGCGGCCCACTGCTGAGAAACCGGTCCCCTCGTCGGGCTCGCAGACAACCCTGAACTTCACAAGCGGAACCGGACCAAACGCATTGCTTAGCGCGACGTCAGCTGCATCACGTCCCCGCGCCATGAGTACGCGCCCAGTCCGGGGCGCGTTGTTGCGTGGATCGAAAGTCTGCCAGCGACCACCCAACCAGGCTTCAAACCAGGCACAGAAATCCATCGGCGCGTAGGGCGGCGGCAGACCGACATCGCTGATATAGCCACTGCAGTAGCGCGCAGGAATGTTCATCGCGCGGCATAACGCGATTGCCAGATGCGCATAGTCGCGGCATACGCCGACGCCTTCGCGGAAGGTCTCGAAGGCGGTCCGCGTCGGGCGCGCCTGCTGGTAGTCAAAAACGATATGCCGATGTACATAGTCGCAGATCGCCTGCACCCGCGGTCGTCCCGGCGGCGAGTTGCCGAATAGCTGCCACGCCATGTTCGACAGCAGGTCGGTTTCGCAGTACCGGCTTCCGAGGAGAAACTGCATGCACGCGTCGGGCAGATGTTCGACGGGACTCTGGTAGCTGTCCGGCGGCGGCGCTTCCGGCTCGCCAGTCACGCTGAGCAGCGCTTCAGTCGACAGTGTCAGAAGGCCGCAGGACGGCGTGATCAGGCGGCTGCAAAGGTTGCCGAACGCGTCGTGATATTGGGTGAGGGGAAGCGGTGGATCGATCCGCAAGCGGTCGGGCACAAGCACTTCATTCGCATGTGAAGCGTGCGTGTGCAGCATGAGTAGCATGGGCGTGGGCTGGCTGCATGCAAAGACCAGTTCAAATCCAACGCGAAGGTTCATGGCATTCCTCTTTCAGTGGACTCTCTCGGTGGAGTCGGAGCGTGGACGCTGCAGCACTCTTCCAGAACTGTTAGCTCTGTACTTGCTCGGCCAACATGCCGCCCGCCGCCAGGTCAACGTCGCGTCCGCCTTTTCTTTTTGGGTTTTGGCGGTGCAAGCGCAGCGGTCCAGAAAGCAGCGGTTCCACGCTTCGCCGCTGCGGTTGCGTGCCCACGCGCCGAGCCGGCCGCCGCATTGGCCCCGCTCAACCACATGCTGAGAAACGGATTCTTTTTCATCCACGGATTTTTCATGTCGCACTCGATCGAAGAAATGGGTTGTCCAGTTCGTGTCAAATGAGCCACCGCAAGCGGCGTACCTACGAGGTCGTTGTGTTGCGCGGACCGCAGTTCCTGCGCCCAAGTGATGCCGCCCGATGGAAACAGGCGGTTTCTGGGCGCGGCGTGCCGGCCGCGGGAGGAAATACTTTCTCGAGATCGGAAACAGGCTGAACACGTCACCTGTGCAGTGCTGCAACGTCCGTGCAATTCCTGAATTAAAACGCACAGGTAGAACGGGAGATGCTGCAGAGGGCAATATCAGAGGACTCTATGGTGTCTAGTCCCCTTCGAGGACACCGTGCCTCGTGGCGGAATCGGTCCATGACCTTCAAAACTCCCCGGTGTCTGGACAACCCTCCCAAATGGGGGGTGCCACAAACTCACGTTATCGACAAAGTTAGATCACGGACACGGCTACGTGGCCGAATACAAATACAGTCGTCCTCGGGGCGGCAACCTAGGAGGAGATTTCAATGCTGAAAAATTGGTGGTATTGCGCGGGCTGGGACTATGAGCTGAGCTTGGGAAAGGACGCCCTTCTAGCTCGGCGTATCGCTGGTGAGTCGATCGTTCTTTATCGAAAACCGGACGGCGGTGTCGTAGCCATGGAGGATCGTTGCTGCCATCGTCAAACAGCACTCTCCTGCGGGCGCAAGGAAGGCGACTCGCTACGTTGCATGTATCACGGCTGGAAGTTCGGGCCGGACGGCCGGTGTGTTGAGATTCCCGGACAGGAGTATGTTCCGCAACAAGCATGTGTCCGATCGTTCCCGGTGGTCGAGAAAGACAACTGGATCTGGATCTGGATGGGGGATCCGATAAAAGCGGACCCCGCCCTGATCTGCTTCGCCGTCGGACCTGGTGATCCGGCATGGAACATCAAGACATCGCAACTCCGGGTTGATGCGAACTATCGTCAGGAAATTGCGAATCTAAGCGATTTATCGCATGTGGCATGGGTCCATGACGAGACATTCGGCGGAACAAACGCGTGGTCGACAGTCAAGAGCGAGCATACCCTCCGGCCACGAGGCCTCGATACGGTAACCTGGTTACGCAGCGTACCGGCCGTGCGATTCGTTCAACACCTGTTTCCCGCAGGGACGTTGGTCGACATGTGCTTTGATGTCCAAATGAGCTTGCCATGTAACTTCATCATGCACCTCCAGATTTTCAGTGCGGGGACCAATACTGAAGGCCCTTCCGACGGACAACTGCTTCTGGACACTTACAGTTGCCAAGCGGTTACCCCACGTGACGAAGACTCCGTGGACTATTACTACTCGTGGGGCGCGAGCCGCGCTACTGACAGTCCGGGTATGACCGATCTGCTGCACGAGATCGTGGAAGTTGCTTTTCTTGAGGATAAGAGAATCCTCGAAGCCCAGCATCAACGCATGAAGGAAAAGCCTGGCTTCGCCACGGTCGACTACGTACACGACGCGGGCCCCGGCAAGTTGCTCTGGTTGCTCGACAAGTTCTTAAAGGAGGAAGCGGCCGTCGAGCCGACAAGTATGCTCGAAGCGTGAACGCTGACATATCGCTTCAGAGCGCCAAGATGCGGTGTACCGTTGGTCGCAACATAAGCCGAGTGTACTTTTCCCTCCCACTAAAAAGATTTACGCAAGTCCAGATCAAGGAAGTTATTCGCTGCCTGCCGTCGTAGGCTCTTTACAACACAATCTGCCATTTACCGATCATGAGTCAAATCGCCGTTAGGGTCACAAAAAGAAGTATAGAGGCCGAGGACGTCGTCAGTCTTGAATTGACTCATATTGAAGGACAGCCACTGCCAGCGTTCAGCGCCGGATCGCATATTGATGTTCTTGTTCGTGACGGCATCGTCCGTCAGTACTCTCTTTGCAATGATCCAGCGGAGCGTCATCGTTATGTGATCGGCGTGCTGCGGGACCCGAACTCGCGTGGCGGTTCACTCGCAGTTCACGATGACGTGGTGGAGGGGACGATACTGCATATCAGCGAACCAAAAAATCACTTTGCGTTAAAACCCGCGAGACGTTTCCTATTGTTCGCAGGCGGAATTGGGGTAACACCTATCCTATGCATGGTTGAACAGTTGGCCAAGATCGGGGCTGATTTTGAAATGCACTACTGCACCCGGTCACCAGGGCGCACCGCATTCCATCAGCGAATCATCGAATCAGATTTTTCGGACAGAGTGAGTTTTCATTTCGATGACGGACCAGCCCAGCAACGATTGAAGCTTCCGGAGTTAATTGACCGTCCTGACCCAGATACAACGTTATATGTATGCGGTCCCGGCGGGTTCATCGATTTCGTGACCAAGACTGCAGAAAATTTTGGATGGAAAAATGAACAGATCATTTTTGAACGGTTCGGTGCGCTGACACAGTCTTCCGCGAGCGATGCTGCCTTCGATGTCAAGGTAGCCAGTAGCGGAAAAATTATCACCGTTGCCAGCGGTAAAACCATCATTGCTGCTCTCGCGGAACATGGCGTTGACGTCCCTATGTCATGTCAACAAGGTGTATGCGGAACTTGTGTTACGCGCGTTCTCGATGGAACGCCGCATCATCGGGATCTGTATTTCACTGATGACGAGCGCGCGAAGAACGACCAGATGACGCTGTGCTGCTCACGTTCCAGGAGTGCAATGTTGGTACTTGATCTTTAGTACCAGTCTGTCACGCGTAGCTCGCAATATCGTACTTTTCGAGCTTGACTACGTTGAGCAAACCACAATTCGTCGGGTATTTGCGCGTGCGGAACACGGCCTCTCGTGCGTCGCATATTTTAGCTCGCGTGGGTAAGTCAGAAATGTTGGCAAGCATCCCGGTAGCCCAGCATCAAGATACTTCTGAATTCTTCAGCATAAGCGTTTTGAAGCAGATGTCATAAGCAAAATAAACGTTCGGATAACTAAATCAGGAGACGTTAATGAAGATGGCGGAAGGCTGTAAATTCAAGTCATTTTTGGGTGCAACATTGCTTTTGTCATGCGTTTCGGTGCAGGCGCAGAGCAATGTCACACTCTACGGGGTCGTCGACGGCGGACTCATCTACACCAG
The DNA here is from genome assembly GCF_046027215.1 of Paraburkholderia fungorum. Taxonomy (GTDB): domain Bacteria; phylum Pseudomonadota; class Gammaproteobacteria; order Burkholderiales; family Burkholderiaceae; genus Paraburkholderia; species Paraburkholderia fungorum_D. The sequence goes on from NZ_JAQQEN010000001.1 coordinate 691,816, forward strand.
CAAGACGCTCAACACAGTGACCGGACAGAATGGCGGCCGAACATTTGCGATGAACGACAGTGGCATCACGTCTTCACGATTCGGTCTCAAAGGTACCGAAGACCTTGGCGGCGGTCTGAAAGTGAACTTCAATCTCGAAAGCGGTATCGATATCGCCAACGGCGGCTACTCGGATTCAAACGGAAACTTTTTCGGTCGGCAAGCCTGGCTTGCGCTAGATGGAAGGTTTGGGACGGTCACGGCGGGTTTGCAATACTCACCGTTCTTTATTGCATTAATCGAGTCGGACCCGCGCTTCTTTACGCAGTTCGGAAGTGGCCTTGTGAATCTTATCGGCAGCGTCGGCGGAACCTCTGCGTTCACTTCGAATGCGGTCTCCTATACCAGTCCTGGCATCGCCGGATTTGTGGGCGAAGTGCTGGTCGCGTTGGGTGGCGCCGCCGGTAATTTTCAGGCGGGTCGACAGTATTCCGCGAGCCTGACATACCAAGGTGCTGCTTTGATGGTGAACGCTTCCATTTTTGACGGAAACAGTGGCGGCACGGTTCAGACGCCGATTCCGACTACCGTGGCCTTCGAAGGTCGAACGTTTGGTGCGGCGTACAATTTTGGCCCCGTGACCGCGCGGGCATCGTTCACCAACTATAAGGTGGCCGGGTCGTTCAATAGTAATGTTTTCGGAGCGGGGCTCGATAGCTACGTGCTGCCGGTGCTCGATATCAACGGCGGCGTCTGGGTGACGAGCGACCGCAACCATACGGCCAATCATTCGCTAATGATTGCCCTCGGTACCCAGTATTTCCTGTCGAAAGCGACCTCGCTCTATGCGCAAGTTGGCGTGGTGAACAACCACGGTGCGATGAACACGGGTCTATCTGTTGCTCCCTTCAGTGCTTTGCACGGAGTCAGCGGCACAACAACCGGGGTAGGCGCAGGGATAGAACACATGTTCTAAACGGGCCGCCCGGGCCTGTCAGACTGTCTTCGCCTTCACGCCGCGGAGCAGTCGTTTGGTGTATCCGTGTCGATGCCTTAACGGAATAGCGTCTATGCCCCCAATCCGCCGATTCCCGGAAAGGAAATGGATACAATTCATCCCATGAGCGGAAAATAAGGCGGCGCCCAGTGTATCCGAGCTGCGTGGATGCCAGCACATCGGGCATCAGAAGCCGGATGGTGCAGGGTCGAAATTGGCTTGGCGGCCCAACGTGAGGCGATGAGCGCCATGTCGCTTATAGCTTGAGTTGATCATCAGGATGCAGGAGGCTCGCGCCTTTATTGTTGTCTTGCTACTGACGTCAGATTGTCCGTTATAGCTCCTAGGCGCAGCGCGACAGTCGACGAGACCGTCTTTTCAGATGGGCCGGCCAACTAAGGACACGGATATGCACCTGGCAGATCAATTGAGTGGGTTCCATCCCCAGTCTGGCGAAAGATTTTCTGGCGTGCAATGCTGAGCGCGCAAGGCGAGCGGCCGCTAGAGACGGTAAATACGAAACTTCGTCCTCCGCGACAGCGGCGGGAACTCCTTAAGCGCGAGCGCCTTTCCGCAGACATCGAAGCGAATGCAGGGCGGCGGCTCGTCCTTGTCTCCGCGCCTGCTGGATATGGAAAGACCAGTGTACTTGTCCAGCTCTTTTGGGCCTTGAGCGTCCAGAAACATCACGTTGGCTGGCTGAGCGTCGACGCGCAAGACAATGATATTGTCAGATTCGTTTCGCATCTGGTGGAGGCGATGCGCCGGACGGGGGTGATGGTTTCAAATCACACACTAGGCCTGCTTACTTCTGAAGTCGGCGCAGGTGTGCCCCCCTTTGCAAGTCTGCGAACGGCATTGCTTAACGAATTCTCGTTCCTCGACGCCGATCTTTTTCTCTTCTTCGATGATTTTCACGTCATAAAAGATCCGGGAATCCTCGATCTTATTAGTGAGCTGTTGCTTGCCCCAATCGAGCACCTGCACTTCGTCATGTCAGCGAGAGAGCAGCTCGCCTTGCCAGTCGCACGGTTAAGGGCACTTGGCGAGATTCGGGAGTTCGACGCGGCGATGCTGAAATTCTCCAGCGACGAAGCCATAGCCTTCATGGGCGCGAGGATTGGTTTCCCGCTGACGAGGATCCAGATGGAACACCTGTGGACAAAAACTGAAGGATGGATTGCCAGCCTTCAGATGGTCACGATTGCCATGCAGGGTCTGTCCGATGCTGAGGCGTTCCTGATACAGTTTTCCGGGGCGGACCGAAGCATTGCGGATTTCCTTGTTGAAGAGGTATTAAATCGTCAAACCGAAGAGGTTCAGCGATTTCTGCTTGCGACTTCTATTCTTGATCGTTTTAACTCCGATTTGTGCAATGCCGTGCTGGAGCGTCGTGACAGTAGCTCGTTAATAGACAAGATAGAGGACTCGAATCTGTTTGTCTTTTCGCTTGATCGCGAACGCAATTGGTATCGATACCACGGTCTATTCGCAGACCTTCTACGCAAACGGCTAGTTGACCGCTTTCCCGACGAAGCCGCAATCTACAATCGACGCGCTTGTAATTGGCTTGCCGATAACGGGTATATAGCGGACGCAATCGGGCACGCCTTTGCTGCGTCAGAACTTGCGCGGGCGGGCGCCTTGATTGACAAAATCAGTCCGCTTCTTCTGGCGAACGGTCAGACGACCACGCTTCGCCGTTTCGCGGAACGGCTACCTGATGAACTGGCCAAAGGCTTGCCGCGACTTCAGCTTGAGCTTGCGTGGGAGAACACGATTCTTTGGCGCTTCGATGAAGCACGCCGCACACTGAAGGAAGTCCGCAATAGACTGGCCAATAAAGTGTCAGGATCGCAGATCTACCACGGAGAGGACCTTATCGGCGAAGAGGCAGAGCTTTTTCGAATGAAACTGGCGCATCGAGAATTTATGCTTGATGTGTTTACGGACAATGTCGAGCATTCACTTCCAGCGGCGAAATTATGGATTGCTGAATTTGGCAACCGTGACCAGTTCATGGCGAGTTCGGTAGGCGGGATCTTGATGATGCTCAATAGGGAAACCTACCAATGCGAACATACGCAGGCACATGCGCAGGAACTGCGAAACCAGTTTATCGAGGCGAATGCTATCTACGGAACTGTGTTTCTGGACACCGTGGTTGGAAGCATTCATTTTGCGAGAGGCGAACTCCAACTGGCGGAGCAAGCCTATCTACAGTCACGTGCCGACGCTATGCGGATTCAAAGCGAAAGTTCGACACTCGCGGCAATGCCGTCAGCGCAACTCGCGCAGTTGCTTTATGAGAAAAACAACCTCGGCGAAGCGCGTCGGCTAGTCGAAAACCTCAACGGGCATCCGTCTAATTTCAGGTTCGTCGATTCGGTAATCGCCGGATACATTACAGCAACGCGGCTGGCTCGAGCCGATGACACGACAGACAAGGCGCACCAAACGCTCGACGCCGCAACTCGAATCGCAGATCGATATACTTTGCCGCGATTGCATGCCCATGTCCTGGCAGAACGTGTGTCACTATTAATTTCTGGCGGACTATGTCGGGACGCCGAGCGATTGATACAGGATCCTCGCTATAAGGGTGCGGCTGCGGCCATGTCGTTTTCCGGGCATGTCGATACGGCAAAGGAATGCTTCGCCATAGCGACGGCTCGAATCGCTTCCGAACGAGGCGAGACGGGTCATGCGCAAAAAATGCTCCGCCGCTGGTTGAATTGGACACGCGATCGACAATGTCTCCGATCGAGCATACGTCTCGCCGTTCTACTCGCGTGTCTACTCTATCGTAGCGGCGACAAACTGGCCGCACGACGTACGATGATCGACGCGCTCCGGTGGGGCGCGTCAGGTGGCTTTACGCGAAGCTTTCTTGATGAAGGGCCCACGGTTGTCGCTATTCTGGAGGGGCTCGCAGACTTGCCCACAGAAGGCGAGGTATTTTCGCACGCATACCTTAAACATCTCTTGTCCGCATGCGGGCGGAAGATCGACGAGAAAAAAACGGCGCCAGGCATTCAGGTTCAACAGCGCGAAGCAGAGGACGCGAGAGGCTTATCTGAAAGGGAGATCGAAATTCTGCGATTGACTGCTGCAAATCTTGTGACATCGGAGATTGCGGCAGCGCTGGGCTTGGCCGAAAGCACTGTCAAGTGGTATTGGAAGCGTATCTTTGAGAAGCTTGGTGTGCACCGGCGGTCCCTGGCAGTACGCGTCGCCCGGATGCATGGCCTGATAGCGTAGGCGATCTTCCTCAGCGGCGCTCAGCCGCGTGGACAGACCGATCTTGCGACGAACGCCGCAATGTGCAACATAGAGACACAAAAGCAGCTGCTCGAGAGGAACCTCAAAAACGTCCTGCGCTAAAGGTCTCTGGCGGTTGCGAGGCGTATTGCCTCACTCTTTGCGGTTGGCCTCTCGCCGGCGTCTTTTTTACCCTCGCGCAGCGAGCGGCGGCTTCCCAGCGGTCCACTGCGAGCTTGCGTGCGGGCGCGCCAGGGATTTCCCTGACACCCTCAACAGCGTTGCGACTCAGCCGATACCGGCGCATCAGTCCTGAGTGGCAACATCGGTAGCGTCGGCCTGTACCAGTGCGCGCACGAGCAGGTACACGGCTGGCAAGTTGTCGTCGTCACGTCGCCAGTCGACGGGTTCGTCGAGTTCCATCCCGGATAAACGACTGTCCTCAAACCGGACAAACGTCGAGCGTACTGTCTCGTTGTGCCGCGCCCGAAAGCCGCGATTCTCAAAGACCTGTTCGTCGATTGTCAGCAGCGTACGCCAGGTCGGTAATCGCGCGCCATTTGAGTAACGATGACGACCATTGTCGAGGTAACGACCTGCGACCGTGGCAATGATCTGCTGGAGATCGAGCGACGCGCTGCGGAGTGCGCGTTCGAGGGCGAGAGGATTGATATCGTGGGCATCCATATCAAGAGCAGAGTCGTTATCCATACTTTTATCTTCCGGAAGATTCGCGGCAACTCTCGACATCAAGGTTGATGCTTCGACAACGCCTGGTTTCGGTGTGCCAACAACTGTCGGATCTGGGCAAGATAGTTGTCGCCGACAGTGCAGTCGTCAGCAGGTCGGCCATGTTGATGAGGCATTGGTGGACGTACGCCGAGATAGCGACACACTGCGGACAGGTACGGTTTGCCGTTGCCTCCGAGATGTCGCGCAGCAGCAGCCACGCGCACGTCTCCGACATGCTTGCGCAACCACGCAAGCGTTTCGCGGTCACCGTCGTTCAAGATGCGGATGAGTTGGTTCATGACCGATCCTGTATATAAAAACAGTACTGTAAATTTATACAGTATTTTGCCAGGATGCAAGTCAATTCGCAGGATGTTCGACTCGGCGGAAAGGAAGATGGCGATCAAAATCGATGCGCGGTTGGTCTTAGAGCACGCAGAGGCTGCTGACGCACTTCTGCCCGGTCACAAGACGCGAGATGAGCGTCTATCAAGGTCCGGGCCGCATAACGTCAGGAGCGCAACTAGTGGCGGTGGTATGGCATCGGCAACTTTGAAGGGACAGTTACGATCCCTCTGGGAGCACGCAACCAACTCGGACTTACCGTCGCGGACCGAATCGACTTCGTCCCGAACGATGAAACCGGGCGTTATGTGAGCACTCCTGCCAACTGGCCAGACGCATAAGGCAGTGGGCGGCCATGAAGGGACGTTCGGCTGTGGTTCTCGAACGGCGACGGTCAACGACCTCGCGACTCGCGTTGGCGGCTCACGCAAGAGGGAAAGTTTCCTATGGCAGCGTTGCCCGGAAAAACTGCACCACATCCGCGTTGAATTGCTCATGAAACGCCGCACGGTTGAAGCTCGGCAGGCTGTTGCAGATTTCCGGCCGCAGCCGGGAAAGACGCGCATCGCAGGGTGGCAGGAAGTCGTAGTGACCTGCGTTGGCAACCACGTGATAGCCGGGCGCGCGGGGCAAGTCATCGCGCACTGCCTCGTCATAGTAGGGATGCGGCTGATGACGATCGTCGGCTGCGCTCCAGAGCTGGACCGGGGCGCGCACGCCGCTTAGCCCTGCGCGGCCGAACGTAAAGCCGAACGAAGGCGCAGCGATGACGACGGCCTTGATGCGCGGATCGGAGACCCAGTCGACGTCGGGAACATTCGCGCCGAGACGGAGGTCGACGCCTGCATGCTGCAGGGTCTCACACAGATCATGATCCGGGTGGGCTTCACAAAACGGGGCAATTTTCGAAAGATCCGGGATACTGCCTGCGGCCACGAGCACGGTGAAGCCGCCATTGGAAAAGCCAAATGCGCCGACGCGTGCCGCATCCAGACGCTCGTGCCCACGCCACTTGTCGAGCATGTAGTCAACCAGCCGGTGAAGCTGGGCGGGACGGCGCCAGAGCTGCAAGACTCCGCTCTGATCATCGAAGGTGTCGCCGGCATGACTGACCGCTGCCGTGACGAAACCCGCATGAGCCAGGGCGAGAGCCGTGTCGTAATGGCCGCCGTACCAGCCTGCGCCGCCGTGCGACATCACCACCAGTGGCAGGTGATTGCCTGCGAGCGGAGCGTCCGGCGCCACAGTTTGAGTGAAATTGCCCAAGGAGTGCGGTGTCGCCGGTGCGTTTGTCGGATACCAGATGCCGGCCGTTAGCGGCGGCTCAGCACCATTCGCTATCTTGACCTCCTCAAAGCCGACATCGGCGGCGAGAACAGGCGCGGCAGCCAAGGCAAAAAAAGCGGTGATGATGGCCATCAATCTCACAGTGGTCTCCTTTCTTGCCGTCGCTCTAACTGAAAGGTATGGAGTCAGTGTTGTGAAACGGACCGTATTGGTGGCCAGGCTTCTCGATGGACTCGAAGCGCCGCTCATCGAGCAGTCATTTTTAGCCTGCGCAGCGAGCGGCCACTTTCCAGGGGGCCACTGCGAGCTTGCATGCGAGCGTGCCAGGGATTTCCCTGGCACGCTCAATAGCGTCGCGGCGCGGCCTCAGCAGTTGTGTAGACGGCCGGGTCGATCCCTCAATGAGAGCGGTGCGGTGGGAATTCTAGGTGCCAGCAAATCATTGTTTTGATTGCGAATTTCATGTTTCGCGGCGCCGGATCCTGGGCGCTGAGCCAAAACCTAAGCGAGCAAAGTTCAAAGTTACGCGAATCCCGACATGAATCTCGACAGCAGCGACATCCCTTCTTGAATTTGTCACCACCCGTCCATATAATTAGCACTCGCTGCACGAGAGTGCTAACAAACATCGCCGGTTGGCTCAGTCAACCGGGTTTTCTCAGCGTTCTTCAGTCTCAATCAAGAGAGGAGTATGTATGAACCTTCGTCCTTTGCATGATCGCGTGATCGTCAAACGTCTGGATCAAGAAACCAAGACCGCGTCGGGCATCGTGATCCCCGAAGCCGCAGCAGAAAAGCCGGATCAAGGCGAAATTCTGGCAGTCGGCCCGGGCAAGCGCGACGACAAGGGTGCACAAATCGCACTCGACGTGAAGGTGGGTGATCGCGTCCTGTTCGGCAAATACGCAGGCCAGACCGTCAAGGTCGACGGCAACGAACTGCTCGTGATGCGCGAAGAAGACATCATGGCCGTGGTGCAGAAGTAAGCGCCAGTCGCTACTTACCCGGTTATATCCCAAGAATTCAAGGAGTTGGAAGATGGCAGCTAAAGACGTCGTATTCGGTGATTCAGCCCGTGCCAAGATGGTTGAAGGCGTGAACATCCTCGCGAACGCTGTGAAGGTCACGCTGGGCCCGAAGGGTCGCAACGTTGTCCTGGAACGCAGCTTCGGCGGCCCGACGGTCACGAAGGATGGTGTTTCGGTCGCGAAAGAGATCGAACTGAAAGACAAGCTCCAGAACATGGGCGCACAAATGGTCAAGGAAGTCGCTTCCAAGACCAGCGACAACGCAGGTGACGGCACCACGACCGCAACGGTTCTGGCGCAATCGATCGTCCGCGAAGGCATGAAGTACGTCGCATCGGGCATGAACCCGATGGACCTGAAGCGCGGTATCGACAAGGCTGTGTTCGCAGCGATCGAAGAACTGCGCAAGATCAGCAAGCCGTGCACGACCAACAAGGAAATCGCTCAAGTCGGTTCGATCTCGGCGAACAGCGATTCGTCGATCGGCGACCGTATCGCTGAAGCGATGGACAAGGTTGGCAAGGAAGGCGTCATCACCGTTGAAGACGGCAAGTCGCTGCAAGACGAGCTGGACGTTGTCGAAGGTATGCAATTCGACCGCGGCTACCTGTCGCCGTACTTCATCAACAACCCGGACAAGCAAGTTGCCGTGCTCGAAAACCCGTTCGTGCTGCTGCACGACAAGAAGGTTTCGAACATCCGTGATCTGCTGCCGGTACTGGAACAAGTCGCCAAGGCTGGCCGACCGCTCCTGATCATCGCAGAAGACGTCGAAGGCGAAGCACTGGCAACGCTGGTGGTGAACAACATCCGCGGCATCCTGAAGACGGTTGCTGTCAAGGCTCCGGGCTTCGGCGATCGTCGTAAGGCCATGCTGGAAGACATCGCGATCCTGACCGGTGGTCAAGTCATCGCTGAAGAAACCGGCCTGACGCTCGAAAAGGCAACGCTGGCTGAACTGGGCCAGGCGAAGCGTATCGAAGTGGGCAAGGAAAACACCACGATCATCGACGGCGCTGGCGAAGCTGCAAACATCGAAGCACGTGTGAAGCAAGTTCGCACGCAAATCGAAGAAGCAACGTCGGACTACGATCGTGAAAAGCTGCAAGAGCGCGTGGCCAAGCTGGCCGGCGGTGTTGCAGTGATCAAGGTCGGTGCTGCGACCGAAGTCGAAATGAAGGAAAAAAAGGCACGTGTCGAAGACGCACTGCACGCAACGCGCGCAGCTGTGGAAGAAGGCATCGTGGCTGGTGGCGGCGTCGCGCTGATCCGCGCACGCACGGCTATCGCTGGCCTGAAGGGCGCTAACGCCGATCAGGACGCAGGTATCAAGATCGTGCTGCGCGCGATGGAAGAGCCGCTGCGTCAGATCGTCACGAACGGTGGCGAAGAAGCCAGCGTCGTGGTGGCAGCTGTTGCTGCTGGCAAGGGCAACTACGGCTACAACGCAGCAACCGGCGAGTACGTCGACCTGGTTGACGCAGGTGTCGTGGACCCGACGAAGGTGACGCGCACGGCGCTGCAAAACGCAGCTTCGGTCGCTGGCCTGCTGTTGACCACCGACGCAGCTGTGTGCGAACTGCCGAAGGAAGATGCACCGATGGGCGGTGGTATGCCCGGCGGCATGGGCGGCATGGGCATGGACATGTAATTTCGATTGGGCCTCTCCTGTTAGAGGCTCGGCTCGAAACATATGGGGGAGCGCGCTGCGAGGCGTGCTTCCCAAAAGAAAAAACCCGCAGAAATGCGGGTTTTTTTATGGGCGTCCGGTTTTCGCGTGCTTCCCGAGCGCCGGCCGCCGATGCGGCAGACGCCCCGGTGCCAGTCTCAATGCCGCGCTTCTCCTGGCGTCGCATCCTTGCCGGCTGCGGGCGGCGTTTCATCGTCGTCACTGCTGCGCGCCCAGAAGAACCGATCCGGCATATAGGCGCCCATTCCTGGGCGAAATGCGCTGCGCACGGCCTGATACAGATACTCCTGCGCCTCGCGGACGGCTTCGGCCGGTTCCTGGCCGTTGGCCAGCAAAGCGGCAATGGCCGAGCCTAGCGTATCGGTCATGCCCATGATCCGATGGCTGCCGCGGTCCCACGTGTCCTGGCGCAACTGGCCATCTTCGCTGTACAGCGTGTTGACGAGCCGGTGCGTGCCGGTTTCCGTCGACAGAATGTATTCGCAGCCTTGCGACAGCAGATGCGAAATCGCCGCGTCGAGGCTCGGTGCTTCGGCGTCGCCGTCCGGCTGGGCGAGGGCGAGCAAGGTAGCGGAATCGGCGACCAGCAAGGTGGTTTGCGGCGCGAGCAGGTCGGCGATCGCTTCGCGCAGCTCGTCGGCGGCGAGCACATGTTCGTCGTCGAGCGTGAAGTCGGGGGCGAGAATCAGCGGGATGTCGTCGTAATCGGCAACCACCTCGGCAATCGCGCTCACGACTTCCGCGCGCGTGCACGCGCCTACCTTGAAGGCGGCGATCGGCATGTCTTCGAGCAGCATGCGCGCCTGGGTGGCGACCACTTCAGGGTCGAGCCCGGTGACTTCGTCACAACTGGCCGAGTCGCGCACCGTATAACCGGTGAGCACGGAAACGCCATGGCAACCCATGCTGGCAAGCGTCAATAGGTCGGCTTGCAGGCCGGAACCGCCAGTGGGATCGGAAAGCCCGAAGGTGAGGACGATCGGAGGCGTGTCGCTGGGCATGAAGATTTACGAAAAGGAGCTAAATTTAGGCGCAGAGAGTGCGCAATCGGCTCAATTATGCGGCCTAAACCGTCGTGAAGGCGTTTTTTCGCATCATTGGACAAGCCGCGGCCGGCAGGCAACGGCGTGGCGTCGCGATGTCGGGCCGCTCCAGCCAGCCGGCATAGCCCAAAGGCCGTCGCACGCTGCGATTGCGCGTTTCTGATTGCTAGGCATTGGGGCGGCAACACGGTACCATCATGGCTCCCGTTTCAACGGACTCTACGACGCGACACAAGAATGGAATATCAAAGCTGGATGTGCCTGATTTGCGGCTGGATTTACGACGAAGAAGCCGGTTTGCCGGACGAAGGCATTGCGCCGGGCACGCGCTGGGAGGACGTTCCAATTAACTGGACGTGCCCGGAGTGCGGGGCGCGCAAAGAAGACTTCGAGATGGTCCAGATCTGAGGTTCGAGGGGCAGCCGGCGGTTGCCGGCGGAGGCGCGTGCCGTGCGCGCGGCGCACGATTCAGCGCCAGGGCGTGTGCCGGACCGATCGCATTCGGTGCGCGCAAGTGCCCGTCCCACGTGTCGACGCGGAACGTCCTCGATTGTGCCGTGTCGCAACGGTAGTCTGTCATAGTCCTGTCGCCGGTTCGCGCGTCAGCAGATCTGCTGGCATGGCGCGCAGTGCGACGGCCCGTCAGCTTCCTGTCGCCAGCCCATGAACCTTCGATCCGCCGCACCCGATTCCTTCGACGCCTTGCCGAATCCACGCGGTGGCGCTGTCCGTCCCGCGGAACTGGCACTGGCCGAGGCGCTATTAGCGTTCGAACAACATACCGAGAGCGCTTCGGCGTTGCTGCGTGCGTCGCACGCCTTGCGTGAAGCTGGCTGGCTCGGTGCACAGCGTTTCGCCGACGCGCTGGTCCGGCTATCGCCGCTGGCAGCGGGCGATCCGCCCGACGTGGACGGCGCCCGGCCCGTGTTCGGCGCCGCGTTGCGCGACTTTCGCGCCGCGCTCGAACGCCACAATCTGCGCGAGCTGTCCTGTTCGCCCACGCTCTTCAATCACTACCGCGCCGTGTGTACCCATCTGTCGCAGCACACGCCCGGTTCCACCGTTGCTTTCGAAGATCTCGCGCTGGCTGCGCGGCCGGTGCCGCCAGCATCGCTGCACGCCCAGTCCGCCGATCAGCTGGCTCATGTGCGAGCGCGTTTCGAGCGTGCGCTGCTGCCGGTGCTGCGCGCGCAGCCCGATCTCAGCGGAGTCGCACTGGCCGCCACGAATGCAGCGCTCGACGAACTGGATACCTGTCTCACCGAACTTGCTGGCCCCGATCCGTACGATTTCTGGCGGCTCGCCAAAGCCTGCGCCAAGGCGTTGCGCGTGAGCGGCCGCGCCCATGGGGATGCCGACGCGCGCCGCTTCTACGCGCGCTGCAACCTGACGCTGGCCGATCATGCGCGCGGCATCGAGCGGGCGCCGCGCTCGCTGGTGCGCGCGGCACTGGCGCTGCTGTGGCGCGATTACGCGCTATTCGGCGCCGCGGCGGAAGACGCCGATCAGGTTGAAGTACTGCACGACTACGGTCTGACGGTCGATTGGCACGTGGCGGGCACCCAGGCGTCGGAAATGCTCTGGGAGGCGGGCGCCGCGCAGGCCCAGGCGATTACCGCCACGCGTGTCTCGCTGACGCGCGAGCTCGGCGTGTTGACTGTCAACGCGCACGCGTATGAGGATTTCCTGCAGACGGCGGATGCATCGATCGCCGCTTTGGCCGAGCATGCGCGTGCCGCCGATCAGCCCGAGAAGGCGGATCCGAGCGAAGCGTTGCAAGCCGGCGACGCCGCCTACCGGCTCGGCTCCGCCGCGTGCGCGCTGGGCCTCGGCCACGTGGCGTTGGTGGCCGACGCGTTGGGTCTGGCGTGGCGGCGCCGCGCGCATGCCGGCGTTTCGACGCCCGCGGTGCGTTCGCACGTGATTGTCGGCGCGCCGGCCGCGAGGACGCTCGAGCAGACCGCCGAGGCTTTGCGGGCGATGCTGCACAAGGTGGCTGCCGGCGTGACGCCGCCCGCCGGCAGCGCCGCGCAGGCCGCCTTGACGCGCGCAATCGAGGAGGGCGGCGCCTGAGCGGCCCCGCCTGAACGGCACCGCCACGCCGGCCCAACCGGTGGCATGCCGCGTGCGTGTCGTAAAACAGCGCTAAGCTGCAGCGTGGACAAGGTCAGCGTGCGTGATAGAGTGCAACTTGATTGGCCGTCGATGGCTCGCGGCACACGTCATGGCACACATCGCGGTTCCACGCTTAAAGCCCCGCCATCCTGCATCGTCTTTGCTAAAATCCGAACTATGTCCAAGAGTACTGATCGCATCAATCTGACCAACCAGTTCCTGATTGCCATGCCGAGCATGGCCGATCCCACGTTTTCAGGAACGGTGGTCTACCTTTGCGATCACAGTGAGCGCGGCGCGCTCGGCCTCGTGATCAACCGGCCGACCGACATCGATCTGCAGGCGCTCTTCAGTCGCATCGACCTCAAACTCGAGATCGAACCCCTTCTTCATGTGCCCGTCTATTTCGGCGGTCCGGTGCAAACCGAGCGCGGCTTTGTGCTGCACGATCCGAAAGACGGCAATGCGTACACGTCGTCGATGTCGGTACCGGGCGGGCTGGAAATGACCACTTCGAAAGACGTGCTCGAAGCCGTCGCGAGCGGCACCGGCCCGGAACGTTTCCTGCTCACGCTCGGTCACGCCGGCTGGGGCGCGGGTCAGCTCGAAGAAGAGATTTCGAAGAACGGCTGGCTCACGGTTGAAGCCGACCCGAAAATCGTCTTCGACGTGCCCGCCGAAGAGCGTCTCGAAGCGGCCCTCGCGCTGCTTGGCATCTCACTGTCGATGCTGTCGGGCGAAGCGGGTCACGCATGAAAGGTGGTGTATGAGCCTGCCTGCCGGACGTGAGGCGACGCTGCTTGCGTTCGACTACGGTGAAAAACGCATTGGCGTGGCGGTGGGCAATTCGCTCACGCGCAGCGCGCGGCCGCTCGTGATCGTGCAAAACCGCAGCCGGGAGTATCGATTCGAGACGCTCGGCAAGCTGATCACGGAGTGGAAGCCGGCCATGCTGGTGGTCGGTTTGCCGATGCACCCCGACGGCACGCCGCACGAAATGACCCAACTCGCGAAGCGCTTTGGCAATCAGCTGAATGGCCGCTTCAATCTGCCCGTTACATGGATCGACGAGCGCTATTCGTCGGTTGAGGCGAAGGCGGAGATCCGCGCCGGCAACGGCCGCGCCGACATGCTCGATGCAGAAGCCGCCAGCATCATCCTCCAGCAATATCTAGACGGACTTTCCGACGATCATGAGTTCCATTGACGCCGAAGCACTCTATCGCGCTTTGCTCGAACAGATTCTCGCGGTGTACGGCGACCAACTCGGTGGTGGACAAGGCGCCGGAGAAGGCGCCGTGCTGGCCGGCATCCACAGCGGTGGCGCGTGGCTCGCCGAGCGCCTTGCGCGCGACCTGAACCTGTCGAGTTTCGGCGTGGTGAACGTCGCGCTGCATCGCGACGACTACGCGAAAAAGGGCCTGCACGCGCAGGCGAGCCCGACCTCGCTGCCGTTTTCCGTGGACAACCGCCGTATCGTGCTGGTGGACGACGTGCTGTACACCGGCCGCACGATCCGCGCGGCGTTGAACGAGTTGTACGACTACGGCCGTCCGGCATTGGTCGATCTGGCCGTGCTGGCCGATCGCGGTGGGCGCGAACTGCCGGTGGCGGCGCGGTTTGTGGGCGGCGTGGTCCAGGTACCCGCCGATTCGACGCTCGTGCTGGCCCGCGAAGCGAGCGACGAGAACGGAAGCCCGCGTTTTACTTTTCACACTGAAGCCCGCGCCGATTGAGCGTGGCGTTACTCATCAACCTCAGCATCGGCACCAGACCAAACGGATCGGGCGCGGCGGCATTGCGCGCTGCCACTGATCCGTCACACGCAGTCCGCATCGACACCGATCACGTTGAAGCCCGTATTTGAAGCAGGTACACCATGAACACCGCCACCCAGGTTCCCAAGGATTCAGCCGATAGCGCCACCGAGCGCTTCCGTTATGGCTTCCTGAAGGGCAATCCGCAGCTCACGAAAAACGGTGAGCTCAAACATCTGTTGTCGATCGAAGGCTTGCCGAAGGCGATCGTCAATCACATTCTCGATACCGCCGACCAGTTTGTCAGCGTGACCGATCGCGAAGTGAAGAAGGTGCCGCTGTTGCGTGGCAAGTCGGTGTTCAACCTGTTCTTCGAGAACTCCACGCGCACCCGTACCACCTTCGAAATTGCCGCCACGCGTCTATCGGCGGACGTGCTGAACCTGAACATCAATGCTTCGTCGACCAGCAAGGGCGAGTCGCTGCTCGATACGATCAACAACCTGTCGGCGATGCATGCCGATATGTTCGTGGTGCGCCATGCGTCGAGCGGCGCGCCGTATCTGATCGCGCAGCATTGCGCGCCGCATGTGCACGTGATCAACGCCGGCGACGGCCGTCATGCACACCCTACCCAGGGTCTGCTCGACATGTACACGATCCGTCACTACAAGAAGGATTTCACCAATCTGCGCGTGGCGATCGTCGGCGACATTCTGCATTCGCGGGTCGCGCGTTCGGATATTCACGCGCTGACCACGCTCGGCGTGCCGGAAGTGCGCGCGATCGGTCCGCGCACGCTGTTGCCGGGCGGTCTTGAACAGATGGGCGTGCGGGTATTTCACAACCTTGACGAAGGCCTGAAAGACGTCGACGTGATCATCATGCTGCGTTTGCAGAACGAGCGGATGAGCGGAGCGTTGCTGCCGTCGGCGCAGGAGTACTTCAAGAGCTGGGGTTTGACGCCGGAGCGCCTGGCGCTCGCCAAGCCGGATGCGATTGTGATGCACCCGGGCCCGATGAACCGTGGCGTCGAAATCGATTCGCAGGTGGCGGATGGTCCGCAATCCGTGATCCTGAATCAGGTGACGTTCGGCATCGCCGTGCGCATGGCGGTGATGGGTATCGTCGCCGGCAATCACGACTGACCTTGCCGCGGCCGTCGAATGCAATGACGGCACGCATGACGGCACGCATGACAACACGCGATTAGCAACGCAGAACTTAGCTGAATAGAAGGCAGCGCATGAAGATTCATATTCAAGGCGGCACGCTGATCGATCCGGCAGCGGGCACCGAACAGCAGCAGGACATTTTTATCGCGGCAGGCCAGATCGTCGCGATCGGCAACGCGCCCGCCGATTTCAGCGCGACGAAGACTATCGACGCGACAGGGTTGCATATCGCGCCGGGTCTGGTCGACCTGTCCGCGCGTTTGCGCGAACCAGGCTATGAACACAAGGCCACGCTCGAATCCGAAATGGCCGCGGCGCTCGCGGGCGGCGTGACGAGCCTCGTGTGTCCGCCGGATACCGATCCGACGCTCGACGAACCGGGCCTCGTCGAAATGCTCAAATTCCGCGCGCGCAATCTGAATCAGGCGCACGTGTATCCGCTTGGCGCGTTGACCGTGGGCCTCAAAGGCCAGGTCATCACCGAAATGGTCGAGCTGACGGAAGCGGGCTGCATCGGCTTTTCGCAGGCCGATGTGCCGGTGGTCGACACGCAGGTGCTGATGCGCGCTTTGCAATACGCGAAGACCTACGGCTATACCGTTTGGCTGCGTCCGGTGGATGCGTATCTCGGCAAGGGCGGCGTGGCCGCGAGCGGCGCGCTGGCGTCGCGGCTTGGGCTGTCCGGCGTGCCGGCGTCGGCTGAGACCATCGCGCTGCACACGATTTTCGAACTGGTCCGCGTGACGGGTGCGCGAGTGCACCTGTCGCATGTGTCGTCGGCGGCGGGTATCGCGTTGATGCGCGCGGCCAAGGCCGAAGGCTTGCCGGTATCGTGCGACGTCACCGTGAACCATGTGCATCTGATCGACCTCGATATCGGCTACTTCGACGCGCAGTTCCGGCTCGATCCGCCGCTGCGCCAGCAGCGCGATCGTGAAGCGATCCGCGCGGGTCTGGTCGACGGCACGATCGACGCGATCTGCTCCGACCACACGCCGGTCGATGATGACGAAAAGCTGTTGCCGTTCGCTGAAGCCACACCGGGCGCCACGGGCCTCGAACTGTTTCTGTCACTGACGGTGAAATGGGCCGACGAAGCGGGCGTGCCGCTCGCGAAGGCGCTCAACCGCATCACCGCGGCGCCGGCCGATGTACTGAAGCTCGACGCGGCTGGACGCATTGGCGTGGGCAGCGTGGCGGACCTCTGCATATTCGATCGCAACGCGCATTGGCGCGTCGAGCCGCGCGCGTTGAAGAGTCAGGGGCACAACACGCCGTTCCTTGGCTACGAGCTGCCGGCGCGCGTGCGGGCGACCATCGTGTCCGGTCAACTCGCGTTCGAGCAGCGCTAACATCCGCGCCATTGCCCAGTTACGGAAAGCTCCGACCATGAAGCTCGCGTTACGCAAGGCCCGCCTTATCGCGCATCTGTTGCACGGCATGTGGATTGTCGCGACGCGCTTTCCGAAAGCCGGCCCTGACGGCCGCCGCACGCTCAATCGCGCGTGGTCGGTGAAAATGCTGCGACTGTGCGGCATGCAGCTCGTCGTGCATAACGACAGCGCACGGCTCGACCGTGGCACGCTGGTGGTCGCCAATCACATTTCGTGGATCGACATCTACGTGATCAATGCGTGGCGGCCCACGCCGTTCGTTTCGAAGGCAGAGATCCGGCAGTGGCCGGTGGTCGGCTGGCTCGCGCAGCAACTGGACACGGTGTTCATCCAGCGCGAGAAGCGCAGCGACGCGAAGCGGATCATGCACGAACTATCCGACCGCCTGAGCGCGGGCGAGCTGATGTGCGTTTTCCCGGAGGGCACCACATCCAACGGACTGGCGCTGCTGCCGTTTCACGCGAATATGTTCCAGGCGGCCGTGTCGGCGGGTGCGCCAGTGCAGCCGCTGTGCCTCATGTATGAAGACGCGCAGGGCCGGCAGTCCACCGCCCCGGCCTATATCGACGACCTGACGCTGGCCGATTCGCTCAATCTGTTGCTACGGGGTGGCCCGCTGACCGCGCATGTGTATGTCGGCGCGCCGCTTGCGCCGGGCGCGGATCGCCGCACGTTGGCGGCGCAAGCCGAAGAGGTGATCGCGGCAGCGTTGCACGACATGCAGGCCGGCAAGGCGCGAGCCGGTGCGGTGCTTGCCGCGCAAGCGCCAGCGCCAGCGGCGGTGCCTGGCGCCGCCGCGACGCTGATCGACCGCGTCGATCAGACAGGACGTTCGGCTTAGTTACCGCCGCCTGGCGCCCGGCACGCCTCGCAATCCACCTGGGTCAGCGTGCGCTGCGCCGGATCAGCTGCCAGACGCACGGCAGACAGTTTCTCGCCCCACACGCAGCCGGAGTCGAGGCCAATCAGGTTATCGCGCAAGGTCAAGCCGAGCGCGGCCCAATGGCCGAACACCACGGTGACGTTCGCGGTCTTGCGCGACGACACGTCAAACCACGGCATGAAGCCCGGCGGCGCGGAACTCAGACCGCCGCTGGTGCTGAAATCCATGGTGCCTTCCTGATTGCAGAAACGGACGCGGGTCAAGGCGCTGCAGGTCACACGCAGCCGCTCGATGCCTTTGAGGCCGGGCTTCCAGCGATTCGGCTCGTTGCCGTACAGGCCGGCAAGTGTCTCCTTCCAGCTCGGTGCGCGCAGCGCCCGCTGCAGTTCGTCCGCAAGCTCCAGCGTCAGCGTGACGTCCCATTGCGGCAACACGCCCGCATGCACCATCAGCATGTCGTTTTCAAAATGCGCGAGCGGGCGGTGACGGACCCATTCGAGCAGGTCCTCGGCGTCCGGGGCGGCGAGAATGTCGTCGATCGTGTCGCCTTTCTTCGATTTGCGGATTCCCGCCGACACCGACAGCAGATGCAGATCGTGGTTGCCCAGCACCGGCACCGCGCGTTCGCCGAGCGCGATGATATCGCGTAGCGTGGCGAGCGATTCCGAGCCGCGGTTAATCAGGTCACCCGCGAACCACAGCGGCGTGTCGGCCGCCGGCGCGGCTTTGACCAGCAACTGCTGGAACGACGTGCGGCAGCCTTGCAGGTCGCCGAAGGCAAGCGGCAGCGGGTGTGACTGCGGGAGGAGAGTGGAAGCGGTGGAGGCTGTCATCGGGAGTGGGTGCAAATCGGGACACACACGCGGAACACGGGCGAGACGCGCCGCGTTCGGCGGTGCAACATGCTAGCGTGACATAATAGCTGGTTTGACACATTGATATCGTGCCATGCGCTGACTGGAAGCAGTCGGGGGCCGCGCTGAGAGGGGCCCGCGCGATATTGCAATACAACAGATGACCCTCGTGAACGGAGAAAGCATGTCGTCTTCTCATGCGAAGCAACCTATCCGCACGCTCGTCACCGGGGCGAGTGGCTTCACTGGCCGCTATCTGGTTGAGAACCTGCTCGGCCGCGGTCACACGGTGATCGAAACAGTAGCGGGGCGCCACGAGGCGGAAACGCCGACGCGGCTGAGGCTCGACATCACGTCGCCCGACGCATGCCGGCGCGTGATCGAAACCGTGCGGCCCGACTATATCGTCCATCTGGCGGCAATCAGCTTTGTGGGCCACAACGACCCGCTCGACTTCTACCGCGTCAACGTGCTCGGCACGCTGAATCTGCTCGAGGCCTGCGCGGCGGTCGGCCACACGCCGCGCAAGCTGTTGATCGCGAGCAGCGCGAATGTGTACGGCAACGTCACCAGCAGCGCCGTCGACGAAACCTTTCCGCTCACGCCCGTCAACCACTATGCCGCGAGCAAGGCGGCCATGGAAACGATGGTGCGGACCTGGTTCGACCGCCTGCCGATCCTGATCGTGCGGCCGTTCAACTACACGGGGCGCGGGCAGGCGTCGAACTTCCTGGTGCCGAAGATCGTGGAGCACTTCGCGCGACGCGAACCGGCGATCGAACTCGGCAATATTGACGTGGCGCGCGATTTTTCGGATGTGCGGTACGTGGCGAGCGCTTATGAAGTACTGCTCGATTCGGCCGCTGCCTCGGAGACGGTCAATGTGTGTACGGGCACGCCTTATACGCTGCGTGAAATCCTGTCGGCGGCGAGCGAGTTGACGGGGCATGAGCTCGAGATTCAGGTCAATCCGGCTTTTGTGCGGCAAACCGACGTGAAGATGCTGGCGGGGTCTCCGGCCAAGCTGCGTTCGCTGGTGCCTGAAGTCGAGGCGATTCCGTTTGTGGATACGTTGCGGTGGATGTTGGCGGCGTAGGGGAGTGCGCCGGCGTCGATCGCTCATGCGCCGTACCGCAGCAGCATTGCTAGTGTATTCAGTGCTGTGAGCCTAATGTGCCGCCTTACACATACCTTGTTGCGGCAGGCCACCGTGCAATTTCTCTGATTCTCGCGGCGACCTCCGGTCACCCGCCAGCAACGACCCTCGCAGCGGAACAGCGCCTTCCTCCAAGCAATGGAAACCAAACTTGTCAAGCTGTTTCAAGTTGTTAGGGTTCTAGTTTTTGCCCCGAGCGGCTTTATAATCAGGGCTTCATAAGATTGGCGTCCGAACGCCTGCCAGCGGTGTGAGAGGCGGCGGCGGCGTTGACAAGAATCGGACACCACAACGCGGGGTGTGCAGATCGGCAACCTGATTCCGATCCGCCACCAACATCTTGAAGGGAATTACATGATCCTGGTAACGGGCGGTGCCGGCTTTATCGGCGCCAATTTCGTGCTCGACTGGCTCAACACGTCGGACGAAGCGGTGCTAAACGTCGACAAACTGACCTACGCTGGCAATCTGGGAACACTTAAGTCGTTGCAAACCAATCCCAAGCATGTCTTCGTAAGAGCCGATATCTGCGATCATACGGCGCTCAACGCGCTCTTTGCCGAGCGCAAGCCGCGTGCGGTGCTGCACTTTGCCGCGGAAAGCCATGTAGACCGTTCGATTCACGGGCCGGCTGACTTCGTGCAGACCAATGTGGTTGGCACCTTTACGTTGCTCGAAGCCACCCGCAACTACTGGAATGGGCTTGGTGAAGCGGACAAGGCGTCATTTCGCTTCCTGCACGTTTCGACAGACGAAGTGTTTGGCTCGCTATCAGCTACCGACCCACAATTCTCCGAAACCACGCCGTACGCACCGAATAGCCCCTATTCGGCTACCAAAGCGGGTTCCGACCACTTGGTGCGCGCCTACCATCACACGTACGGCCTGCCGGTGCTCACCACGAACTGCTCGAACAACTACGGCCCGTATCAGTTCCCTGAGAAACTGATTCCCTTGATGATCGCCAACGCACTGAGCGGAAAGGCGCTTCCGGTATACGGTGATGGTCTGAACGTGCGCGACTGGTTGTATGTCGGTGACCATTGCAACGCGATCCGTGAAGTGCTCGCCCGTGGCGTGCCGGGCGAGACCTACAACATCGGTGGCTGGAACGAGAAGAAGAACCTCGATGTCGTGCATACCCTGTGCGACCTGCTCGATCGATTGCGTCCGAAGGCGGGCTCTTCGTATCGCGACCAGATCACCTATGTGAAGGATCGCCCTGGCCATGACCGCCGCTACGCGATCGACGCTCGCAAGCTGGAGCGTGAACTCGGCTGGAAGCCAGCCGAAACGTTCGAAACCGGCCTTGCGAGAACCGTTCAGTGGTATCTGGACAATCAGGAGTGGTCGGACGAAGTTGCTTCGGGTGAGTATCGAAAGTGGGTTGAGACCAACTACGCGCAGCGCGCGTGAAGGGCACGGGTATGGCGCGCAAGGGCATTATTCTCGCAGGCGGATCAGGCACGCGCCTGTATCCGATTACGCACGTCGTTTCCAAGCAGTTGCTGCCGGTCTACGACAAGCCGATGATTTACTATCCGCTGTCCACGCTGATGGTGGCAGGTATTCGTGACGTTCTGGTCATTTCCACACCGCAAGACACGCCGCGGTTTGAAGCGATGCTCGGCGACGGCAGCCAGTGGGGTATGAATATTCAGTATGCGGTTCAGCCTTCGCCTGACGGTCTTGCGCAAGCCTTCATCATTGGCCGCGAATTCGTGGGCAACGATCCGTCGGCGTTGATTCTTGGCGATAACATTTTCTACGGTCACGATCTTGCGAAGCAGCTGGAGCGGGCCAACGAGAAGGATCAAGGCGCTACAGTGTTCGCGTATCACGTGCAGGATCCGGAACGGTACGGCGTTGTTGAGTTCGACAAGGAGTTTCGCGCGCTGTCGATTGAGGAGAAACCAGCCAAGCCACGCTCGAATTACGCTGTTACCGGCTTGTACTTCTACGACAATCAGGTTTGTGATATTGCTGCGGATATCAAGCCGTCGCCGCGTGGTGAGCTCGAAATAACCGACGTCAATTCTCACTATCTTGCCAACGCCGCACTCAGTGTCCAGATTATGGGGCGAGGCTACGCGTGGCTCGATACGGGAACGCACGATTCGTTGATCGAAGCCGCGACCTTCATCGCAACGCTGCAGCGGCGACAGGGATTGGTAGTCGCGTGTCCTGAAGAACTTGCGTATCGCCAGAACTGGATCGATGCGGACCAGTTGTTGAAACTCGCGCAACCGCTTGCTAAAAGTGGTTACGGTAAATATCTGCAGAACCTACTGGCCGACCGATTCGCATGACGATCCACGTTGTTGACACTTCATTTCCCGAAGTCAAGATTATCGAGCCGAGGGTGTTCGGAGACGCGCGCGGGTTTTTCTTCGAGAGCTTCAATGCACGTGACTTCGGCGATCAGGTCGACGCCAACGTTGAGTTTGTCCAGGACAATCATTCGCGCTCGTTAAGAGGCGTACTGCGCGGTTTGCATTATCAGATTCAACACCCGCAGGGCAAGCTTGTGCGTGTGGTGGAAGGCGAGATATTCGACGTAATTGTGGACATTCGCAAAAGTTCGTCGACTTTCGGTAAATGGGAGGGCGTGACGTTGTCCGCGCAGAATCAGCGCCAATTGTGGGTGCCTCCTGGATTCGCGCATGGTTTTGTCGTCACGTCGGAATCGGCTCAGGTGCTCTATAAGACGACCGATTATTGGTATCCGGACCATGAACGTTGCATCGTCTGGAACGATGCCGATATCGGAATCGAGTGGCCGATTGGCTTTGAGCCGCTGCTTGCAGCGAAGGATGCTGCTGGCAAGCGCCTGTCAGAAGCCGAATGTTTCGAGTGAGAAAGTCATGTTTTCGAACGAGCAACCCGTCATCTTGCTTACTGGTGTGAATGGGCAGGTCGGATTTGAACTAGCTCGCAGCCTTCAGGGGCTGGGCCGAGTCGTCGCGCTTGATCGCGGCACGCTCGATCTGACGGACCTGCAGGAGATTCGAAGCACCATACGCCGACTGAAGCCCTCGCTCATTGTGAATCCCGCCGCTTACACAGCAGTAGACAAGGCGGAGGTAGACGAGGCCGCCGCATTTGCGCTGAATGCTGAGGCGCCTGGAGTGATTGCCGAAGAAGCGAAAAGGCTGGATATCCCTATGGTTCACTACTCGACCGATTATGTGTTCGATGGAACCGGGAGCGGTGCTTACGTGGAGGATGATCAGCCGAACCCCCAGAATGTGTATGGCAAAAGCAAACTGGCAGGTGAGCGCGCTATCGTCGAGTCTGGCTGCGCACATTTGATTTTTCGGACTAGTTGGGTATACGGGGCAAGAGGGAAAAATTTCCTGTTGACCATGCTTCGACTCGGCGCAGAACGCGAGTGCCTCGACGTCGTAGCCGATCAGTACGGCGCGCCGACGTGGGCAAATACCGTTGCTGTAGTGACTGCCCATGTTTTGGCGCAAGCCATGGTAAAGGCGGAGGGTGAGCGAAAAGCGTGGTGGCGGACCTACTCAGGCCTCTATCACCTGACTGCTTCCGGGGCGACGTCATGGCATGGCTTTGCCACCGCGATTTTCGAACTTTCTGCGCTGAGTAAGAAGCCTGTGATCCAGCAGATTGGCGCTGCTTCTTACGCGACGCCAGCCCGGCGACCTGTGAATTCGGTGATGTCGAACGAAAAGCTTGCAAGAGCATTTGGGGTGCGCCCTCCCGATTGGCGCGATGCGTTGCAGCTTTGTTTGCAAACGCCCTGATTGGCGCTGCTGTGCTCGCTTAGCGATACCGCACCTGCGCAATTGCCTGGAGCTTGGGGCTTCAACTAATCCTGACTCTTACGAGAGACTATGCAAGAGACAACAAAACAGTCAAACGCGACACTAGAATTGCGCTCCGGTGCACTCCACGGCCTCGTCGATTTCGTGCGACGAGATGCCATCCGGCTTTCGATTGGTGCGGTGCTTGGCGTGGCTGTGGGACTAGGTGCTAGCTATCTTTTTCCACGCCAATGGGAATCGACTGCGGTAGTCCGGATTGGTCAGCTATTCAACGGCAATTCAGCCACGCTTGTCGAAACGCCCGCGAATGTTGTGGCGAGGTTTGACACGCGTGGTTTCCAGGATGGCGTCCTCAAACACTTGGGACTTGACCCAGACGCCCGCGATGATTCACACGTTAACTTGCTGCGCAAGAGTGCTCGTGCCAAGGTAGTTAGTTCGGACCTGATCGAAGTCGACGTAAACGGATTTTCGCCCGATGAAGCGCAACGGGACTTACATGCGTTGATTGATCAACTGGCGCAGACCCACCAGGCAATGATGGCGCCGTCGCTTAATCGCCTTAACGCAGACCTAAAAGAGGTCAGTCAGCTCCTGACTGAAGCAGAGGTCCGCTCCACGCGCCTGGCTAGCGAGGCGGACCGGCAATCGCAGGGCAAGAGCAACGGGGCGCCGTCAGGGGAGGGATTGATGCTCACTGAACTGATCAACGCCAACACTCAGGAAGTTACCGCGATTCGTGTGCGCAAGAATGAGATATTGGAACGACTGGACCCGCAGCGCTCCTTTGTCACGCGTCCGCTGGAGGCGATCGTCGTGAGCGATGCGCCCGTATCACCGAGGCGAGCGCTGATGGCGTTTGTGGGTTTGCTCCTGGGTGTCGGTCTCGCGTTGGGTTGGGCGCTCTGGAGAGCCGACGCCCTGGTGGCACTGAACCGGCCGAGCGACAACGCGCGGCCTTAAGCGAAGCTGAAGTCATGGGTGCTTCGCATCACGAACGCGTACAACATAATTACACATGAGCCTAGTCCTGTCAGAACTCGATCAATCCAGATTTGGTGTGGTTACCGCCAAGGCGACCGCACGCCATGTGGATGAATTTGATCGGATTATGGAGGCTTGCAGCGCGCAGAAAGTTGAATTTCTAATTCTCCGCGTCGATTCCTCCGACCTTCCGGTAGTGCAGGCAGCGGAGAAACAAGGGGCCTTCATTACGGACGCTTTGCTTTATTTTGAAAAGACGCTTTCGTCCGGAAGTGCTTTGATCTTGCCGGATTCTGTTCGTCTGCGTAAGGCGGAGGCTGAAGACGCGTCGCGTATTGGCCATTTGGCTTCTCAAGTCTTTAGGGACTACGACGGGCATTACCACACCGATCCCCGTTTGCCGAAAGACAAGGCGGATCAGGTGTATTCGTCGTGGGCGGAGGCGGCATGCATCAATCCGCAGGTCGCGGATGAGGTGCTGATCTTGGAGCGGGAAAGCGAAATAATCGGTTTTTCCGCACTTAAGCTCGTCGAGCCGCAGGCATTCGATTGTTCTTTGCTTGGCGTGTCGCCATTGGCGCGGCGCGAAGGTCTTTTTCGTTCGTTGCTGCAGGGCAGTATGGACTGGGGTTTATCCCGAGGTCTGACGACCATGGAGTATTCGACACAACTAACAAACGTGCCCGCTCAGCGGGGGCTCTGCAAGGTGGGATTTTTGCCCACAAAAAGCTGCTATACCCTGCACAAGTGGTTTGTCTAATCTAGGGGCTGTAAATGTCTGATCTTTCGAAGAGTGACGAACTAATTCCGTTCAATAAACCTTACCTTCACGGTCGGGAGCTCGTATATATCGCCGAGGCGGTGGCTTCTGGAAAGATTTCGGGCGACGGGATTTTTTCGAAGCGTTGCCATCAGTATTTTGAGAATCGATATGCGATCAAAAAGGCGCTGCTAACGACGTCTTGTACCGACGCGCTTGAAATGGCAGCCCTTTTGCTCAGAATTCAGGAAGGGGACGAGGTGATTGTGCCGTCGTACACCTTTGTCTCTACGGCCAATGCGTTTGTGCTTCGCGGCGCAAGGCTGGTGTTCGCGGATAGTTATGCACATAATCCTAATATTGATCCGGGCCAGATCGAGCAATTAATTACGTCCCGCACCAAGGCGATCGTGGTTGTGCATTACGCCGGCGTTGCGTGTGACATGGACCGCATTCTTGAGATTGCGAATCAAAAAGGCATTGTGGTCATTGAGGACGCCGCGCAGGCAATTGACTCTTTTTATAAAGGGCAACCGCTTGGTTCGATTGGCGCCCTCGGCGCTTTTTCCTTCCACGAAACGAAGAATATTATTTCGGGTGAGGGAGGGTTGCTCACCGTTAATGATGAACAGTACATGGCCCGCGCGGAAATAATCCGCGAGAAAGGGACGAATCGTTCTGCGTTCTTTCGTGGCGAAGTCGACAAGTACGGCTGGGTCGACATTGGTTCGTCGTTTCTGCCCTCGGAAATCGTGGCAGCGTACCTCTATGCGCAACTCGAACAACTTGACGCGATACAGGCGCGACGCCTCGCAATCCATCAGCGTTATACACACAACGTAAAAGCCCTCGCGGAGCGTGGGTGCTTCGAATTGCCTGATATCCCGGCTTGGGCAACGAACAATGCCCACATGTTTTACATCGTGTGCAGGTCGCTCGACGAGCGTACTCAACTCGTTCAGTATCTCAAGGAACGGAAAGTAATGTCGGTTTTCCATTACCTTTCGCTACACTCGAGTGCGTTTTATGCAGACAAGCATGACGGCCGGAGCCTGCCGAACAGCGATCGTTATACGGAGTGTTTGCTTCGCCTTCCGCTCTATTACGAATTGTCGGATTCGCAGGTCGATCGCGTTTGCACCGCGCTGGAGGAGTTCTTCGAGGCACGGAGATAATGTCCTCTGGCTGGATACGAGCATCCATTGCAAGTGCCGTAGCGCAACTTACCCGGATGGCCTGCGGCCTTGCGGTACTTAAGATCGTGGTATTGCAGTTGGGGGTTGAAGGGATCGGCAAGTTGGGGCATTTCATGAACCTGCTTTCGATCCTCTTCGTCTTTGCGGGAGGTGGCATTAACGTCGGAATTGCAAAGTATTCGGCGGAGTACGAGCAATCGAAAGCGAGGCTTGAAGGCTTTCTCTCGGCGGCGTGGACCTATTCATTGCTGGCGTCGTGCGTTCTGGCGGTAGTTTTTGTCGGCGGTGCTCATACTGCTTCTGTCTTGTTGTTCGGCGACGCTCAGTATCAAGGGTTGATCATATTTGTTGGCTTGGCTCAGTTCGCCTTTGCCTATATCAACTTTGTGACAGGTGTCGTTAATGGACTACGGCAGACCCAGGCTTTTTCACGGATTATGACGATTGGCTCATTGATTGGCATCGTTCCGTGCTATTTCTTGGTGAGCACATACCATCTCGCCGGCGCAGTCATTGCGCTGGTGGTGGTGCAGGCGGGAATGCTGTTGCCAGCCGTTTTCGAATTGCGCAAGCTTGTCAAAGTGAAGCTGCGATTTATCACACATTTCAGCGAGCTAGGGCGGCTTGGACAGTTCAGTCTGATGCAGCTTTTTTCAGTGGCGACGATGCCGCTGGTAGAAATGTACATTCGGACAGAGCTGGCGAGAATTGATGGCTGGGAGGGCGCTGGGACCTGGCAGGGCGTGCAACGTCTTTCTTATGCGGCTCTGAGCCTGTTTGTGAGCTTTCTGTCTGTGTATTACATGCCCACGCTTTCCGGTCTCAAGGAAGGGCGGAAGGTTATTGGCTATGTATTGAAAACGCTAGCGGGCGTTTTGATAGTATTTGGAATTGGCGCAGTGGCAATTTATTTCCTTCGAGGGTTGGTATTTTCGATACTGTTATCGAAAGATTTTTATATCGCTCCTGATTTGCTGCGGTATCAATTGACTGGGGATTTTTTTAGAATCGGCGCGTATGTAATTGGATTTCTGGCGGTCGCAAAAGCTGCGACCAAGATTTATGTGATTTGTGAAATAGTGCAGTCGGCGATTTACGTCGCGCTATTTTCAATAACTTCGCATATGGCCGGAGGTAAGGGCGT
This sequence comes from Paraburkholderia fungorum, assembly GCF_046027215.1. Classification (GTDB taxonomy): domain Bacteria; phylum Pseudomonadota; class Gammaproteobacteria; order Burkholderiales; family Burkholderiaceae; genus Paraburkholderia; species Paraburkholderia fungorum_D. Next base: position 719,384 of record NZ_JAQQEN010000001.1, read on the forward strand.
TTTTATTGCGTACGCGCTGTCGAACTTTTCTTATTTTATAATATGCTTTGCCGGCTTGGCGATTTATGCAAACGGACGGCTGAAGGCTGAAAATAGATCATGCTGAAACTGTCAGTTGTCGTTTCCTGCTACAAGCAGCGCGAATATATCGCAGACTGCATTGATAGCATTCTTGCGCAAGATATCAAGGTGCCCTACGAGATCGTCATCTCGGATGACTATTCCCCGGACGGTACACGTGAAGTGGTGGAAGACTATGCGAAGCGACATCCCGATTTAATCCGGGTACTGCCGAACACCGAAAACGTCGGGCCTGCCCGTAACTATTTTCGTGCCCACAATGCTGCTCGTGGAGACTTTGTCGCTCACATCGACGGAGATGATCTCATGCTGCCCGGCAAGTTGCAGCAGCAGGTGGATGTACTGGAAGCGAATCCCGAATGTACGCTTGTCATCCATCGGGCACGCTATTTCAACGACAGCCGGACCTACGTGAGTGAAACGGGCGAACTGCCAGACGGTAGGGAACTGATATTCTTCACTCGGGCCGAACAGGCCCGCTGGGGAACAATCGCCGTTCACAGTTCGTACATGTACCGCGCGAGCGCGCGAACCACGCGAGAGTATCGGGGCGACTTCATGGAGTGGTACTTCACCATGGAGTATCTAAGCCAGCCTGGAACACGAGCTTGCTTCGTCAACCGTGTGCTGGTTGAATACCGTTGCAATGAATCCAATCAGGCTTATCTGGCATCTCGCAGCGGTCGGCAGCGCTCGTACCTGATCCTGATTGGTCATCTGATGGACCATTTCACTGCGCTGCCTGCGTTGCGGCGGGACATTTACGCCCATGCCTTTTTGAACATCTTGACGTACCATCGGACGATCAGGACCTTCTCGCCTAACATGATCTGGTTTTTGCTGCGGCACGCGAATTACTTTGATCTCGCCCGTGTACGTGAAACCATGCGCATCCGGCGTGCCGTCGGACCCAAGCAGCGTATCCGTTAGTCGGCACAGGACCTTCGTGCTATGAACTATCAACGAATACATCGGGCGATAATTCCGTCACGGCTGGACAGCGTCCGCTGGACGGGGTTGTACGTTGTCATCGGCCTGCTTCTTGCCCTTGTCTATGCGTCGGCCACGGTCGGCGTTGACTCGGACAAGCCGGCCTATGAACTCTATTTTTTTTACCTGGCCCACAACATGGGTGTCCCGGAAGGGTTCGGCCGCGTAGAGCCTGCCTTCTTTGGCTTCACTTGGCTGATCTCCCATCTTACGGACTCGACATATTTCTATTTCTTTTTGATCTTCGCGATCGAATTTTTCGGATTGACGTGTCGGTTGGGTAAGCGTAGCCCGCTGTTTGAAGATCGGTTTTATTTGGCGTTGCTCTGGCTCGGATTTCCTTTTTTCTATTCTTTGAGCATTAACGCGGTGCGCCAAGGGCTGGCACTTGTGTTCGTCGTCTATGCGATCGATGCCGAGTTGTCGGGGCGAAAGTACAGTCCATTCACCTTGCTTGCACTCGGCTCGCTGTTCCATTTCAGCTCGGCAATTTATGCTCCGCTGTTCATCTTGTTGCGTTGGCGAGTGAATCTGCGCCCGCTGCTTGTGTTCTGGGCAGTTTGTGTTGTCTGCGCGATGCTATCGATTCCGCGACATCTCGTGGAACTGGCAGCGGCCGCAGCGCCCGATAGTTTCAGGCAGCAATTTCCTTACTACTTTTCGTATCTGACGGGCACACTGACGACTGCTTACGACACAAGTTTCAAGTTTCGCTTTTTGGCGTTTAGCGCGCTGCCGATCATTGCATTTGCTGTCACCAGGCTCCTGAAGTTTGAGGTTGACCGCGGTTGCATGTTTGTGTTCAAAATATATCTGACTCTTAACGGACTGTTTTTTCTGATTGGATATATCCCGTTCAGCGACCGTATCGCACTCCTCGGTTGGCAATTGATGCCGATGCTGGCGGTTGGTCTCACGCCGCCGAGTATCAGGCCAATCTCCTCGGTCTTGGCCGCTTTGTCCGCCTGCGCCGCGTTCGCCTATTTTTTTGTCTTTTAGTCCGCGGTGTATCAACGCAACAGGCTTACCTAGGATATTCTCATGCGCGTATCGGTAACCGGCGCGAGCGGTTTTATTGGCCGCCGTCTGGTTGAACATCTTTTGAGTACCGGGGCGAGCGTCACGGTACTGACGCGTCGCGGAGTGGCTGCGGACCTTGCCGGCAGGGTCAATGTTGTACACGGCGATCTGTGTCGCGACGAAGACGATTTACTGCCGCTGCTCGACGGATGCGACACGGTGTTTCATTGTGCCGGTGAACTCTACAGGCCGGAGGCGATGGAAGCGCTTCATGTTAACGGCACACGGCGGTTGCTTGACGCCGCCGAGAGGGCTGCTGCGCGAAATGGAAGACCAATCCACTGGGTCAACCTTAGCAGTGTCGGTGCCTATGGACCGCCTGATAACGCGAATGAGGTGCGAGTTGTCACAGAGAATTATCCACTGCGTCCTGTAGGTCCTTACGAGGTCACTAAAACCCGATCGGACGAGTTGGTGATGGACGCCGGCAACGGCGAGGCCATTACCTACACGATCGTGCGTCCGACAAATGTGTTCGGCGAGTCCATGAGCAATGCGTCGTTGCGCGGATTGCTTTCGATGATCCGCAAGGGCTTGTTCTTTTACATCGGTAAGGGTGATGCGGTAGCCAACTACGTCCACGTTGACGACGTTGTAGCGGGATTGATTGCTTGCAGCAGCCATCTGGCTGCGCGCAACCGCATCTTTAATATCTCTAATGATTGCCCGCTCGTAGAACTGGTTTCCGGCGCAGCGCACGAACTAGGCGTATCCGCGCCCAAGCTGCGCATGCCCGAAGCGGCAGCAAGAGCCATTTCTGCCATCGGCGCGGTAGTCCCACGGTTCCCCCTTACTTCGGAGCGGATTGATGCGCTTGTCGGGCGCACTTCGTATTCGTCACAACAAATTCAGCAGGAACTGGGGGTGCGGCCGTCGATCTCGGTCGCGTCTCGCGCTTGCGCGATGCTTCGCTTGTAGCGTTGCCGTTCTCGTGCGGCCCCCGGTTCCCTTAAACCACTTTTAGGAAGTATGTATGGCACGTCAACGCATATGCATCGTGTCCACGATTGCGACCCCGCTCAGGGTCTTTATGGGGCCGCACATCGAAGCATTGTCAATGCTCTATGACGTGGTTCTCGTCTGCGATGGCGCATCGTCCGAAGTCGAGGGCTTGCTCGGCGAGCACGTGTCCTTTGTCGCGTGTCCTATCCAGCGTAACATCTCTTTCCGGAAAGATTTTCAGTGCGTATTGTGGCTCCATCGGTTCATTCGTACAGGTAACTTCGCAGCCGTGCATACGCTGATGCCGAAATCCGGGCTGCTTGGCATGCTGGCGGCAAGATTGGCTGGCACGCCACATCGCTTTCACTCTTTTACCGGTCAAGTCTGGGCAACGCGAACCGGCGTAATGCGTCAAGTGCTGAAGGCAATGGATAAGGTCTTGTCCAGTTGCGCAAGCCGCCTTCTCGCCGATAGTGCGTCGCAAATGGAGTTTCTCATCGAGCAGGGCATTGTTTCGAGACGGCGTATAGAGGTTCTCGCGGATGGGTCAATCTGCGGCGTGGATGTTCGCAAGTTCAGTCGCAATGATGAAGCACGGCTCAAGGTGCGTGCTGAATTGGGCATCAACGACAGTGATATCGTTTTCCTCTTTGTGGGCAGATTGACAGTAGAGAAAGGTATCAGCGAACTCTTGCAGGCGTTCAGCGGCATTGCGGTCAGATCCGAGCGGCTACATCTTGTGATAGTTGGACCTTCCGAAGCAGATTTCGAGCGCGACATTGAAGAAGGCCGGCGTACTACTTGTGGGCGAATTCACCGTATTGGTTTTACGACCCGTCCCCAAGAATATATGTCCGCCGCGGATGTGTTCTGTTTGCCTAGCTACAGGGAAGGGTTTGGCACAGTCATTATCGAGGCCGCAGCGGCAGGTTTACCGACTATCGCTTCGCGCATTTACGGAATTACCGATGCAATCGAGGATGGCAGGACGGGCATGCTGCATCAGGCGAAAGACGTAAAAGGATTGGAAGTGTTGATGGATCGGCTGGCTACGGATACCACGTTCAGAAAAACATTGGGGCAGGCGGCACGTCGGCGCGCTGAGGAGCTATTTTCAAAAGAACGTGTGGTTCAGGCGCTGCTCGATTTTTATAATAAGGAAGGCGTTGGAAGTGGCAAAACCACGGCCGTTGCTGGGAATTTGACATGAATGTACTTGTAACTGGAGCAAGCGGATTTGTTGGGCGCCGCCTGTGCAAAGAACTGGCAACTATGGGCATCGCTTTTGTTGGAACAGGGCGAACGGCGCGAGACGGCCACATCGCCGTGGGCGACCTCGCCCCGGATACCGATTGGAGGGGCGCACTGCAGAACGTTTCTCACGTCGTGCACCTTGCCGCACGGGTCCATGTCATGGACGAGACTGAAGTCGACCCGTCTGCGGCATTCCGGCGCGTGAATGTAGATGGCACGATCAACCTCGCTCGGCAAGCGGCATCGGCTGGCGTAAAGCGGTTCGTGTTTGTTAGCTCGGTCAAGGTAAACGGCGAGGCAACCACCGACAAACCTTACTCCGAGTCCGATACTCCCGCGCCAGAGGATCCTTACGGCGTCTCGAAGCATCTAGCCGAGGAGGCTTTGTGGAAACTGGCCGGCGAAACCCAAATGGAAGTGGTCGTAGTGAGGCCTCCGCTGGTGTACGGCCCGGGCGTCAAAGCCAACTTTCGGAATCTGATGCGTGCCGTCCATCGCGGCATCCCACTGCCGATCGGATCGGTGCGCAATTCGCGAAGCATGGTTGCGCTGGATAACCTGGTGGACTTTCTCGTTGCCGCCCTTACGCACGCCAACGCTGCAGGGAATACCTTTCTCATCTCGGATGGTGAAGATATCAGCACGGCGGCGCTTGCGCGAAAGCTCGCAAAGGCCATGCACCGTCAAGCTCGCCTTGTCCCAGTACCACTTCCACTGTTGCGATTGGTCGGTGCCGTCACAGGTAGGACAGCCGCGATCGATCGCGTGACGGGCTCATTGCAGGTCGACATTACGCAAGCGAAAGCAATGTTGGGGTGGCAACCGCGCATTTCCGTCGACCAGGGGATCGCGCAAACGGTGGCTCATTTTCTCTCGACACGGATCAGCGAGTGATGAAGCGCATATTCGATCTAATAGTTGGGCTGGTTGCGCTGGCTGTGCTTGTGACGCCAGCATTGCTGGTTGCCTTGCTGGTCAAGGTTACTTCCCGGGGGCCGATTTTGTATTGGTCCGACCGGGTTGGGCGAGGCAACAAGACATTCAGAATGCCGAAATTCCGTTCGATGCGAGTGGGGACGCCCGCCGTGGCGACGCACCTGCTTTCTGATCCGAATGCGCACCTGACGCCGATCGGTGGCTTTCTTCGTAAGAGCAGTCTGGACGAACTGCCGCAGCTCTGGTCAATTTTAAGAGGTGATATGAGTTTTGTCGGTCCACGTCCAGCATTGTTCAACCAGGACGATCTGATCAGCCTGAGAACCGCGAGAGGCGTTCATCTGCTACGGCCAGGCTTGACGGGTTGGGCGCAGGTTAACGGGCGCGACGAATTGCCGATTCCCGTAAAGGTTGAGTTCGACGTGGAGTATGCTCGGAAGCAATCCTTCATATTTGATATCAAGATTCTTGTCTTAACCTTTGGAAAGGTGTTGGGACGAGACGGTGTGTCGCATTAGGAAGGCAATAGGAAGGTAACATGGGTACAAAAGTCTCTAACTGGCCGCGAGCGGCCAAACGGTCGCTAATTATCGCGGCCGATTGCCTGCTACTGCCTTTTTCTCTGTGGGCGGCCATCGGGCTGCGCATGGACAGTTGGCAAGCCGCAAATGTTTACAGTTGGTGGATTTTCTTTTTGCCGTCGGCGATAGCGATTCCCATCTTCATCCGAATGGGCCTCTATCGGGCCGTCATTCGCTTTCTTGGCGACAAGGCCGCGCTGACCATTTTGCTGGCGGTCACCATTTCAGTTGTGGTGTTCGCTGGTGTTTATTCGTTTCTTGCGTTGCCCAATATCCCTCGAGGTGCTCTTGCCATCTATTGGGTATTGGCAGTGTTCACGATCGGTGTCAGCCGTTTTATGGCGCGCATCCTGCTCCGCCAATTTGAGTCGAGATCGGGCCGCCGGGTGATCATCTATGGCGCGGGAAGTGCTGGACGGCAACTCGCCCTGGCATTGCGGATCAGCCGCGAATATATGCCGGTAGCGTTCGTCGACGACGACGCCTCCCAACGCGGGCTCGCGATCGATGGGATAACTGTCTACTCCGACGACCAGTTGGAATCGTTGATCCGTAAGTTTGACGTTACGGAGATTCTGCTCGCAATGCCTTCTGCTTCGCGCAACCGGCGCATCGAAATCATCAATCAGTTGGTCCCGTTGCATGTGCGCGTTCAGGTAGTGCCGGGCTTCGCGGAGGTGGTGGGTGGCGAAGTCAAGATGAGTGACGTACGGGAAGTCGAAATCGACGAACTGCTAGGGCGGGATGCCGTGCCGCCGGATGAGCAGTTGCTTGCTGCGAACATTCGGGACAAGGCTGTGATGGTGACCGGCGCGGGAGGGTCAATTGGCAGCGAGTTGTGCAGGCAGATCATTGCAAACAAGCCTAAATTGCTAGTGCTGTATGAACTCTCCGAATTTGCGCTCTACAGCATCGAGCGCGAACTGAGGCACACCGCGCAAACTCATAAGTTGACTGTTGAAGTTCTCCCGGTGCTCGGTTCGGTGCAGAACATGAGTCGCCTGAGCAGCATCATGCGCCGGTATCAAATCCAGACGGTCTACCATGCGGCTGCATACAAGCATGTACCGTTGGTAGAGTGCAATATGGTTGAAGGTATCGTCAACAATACGTTCGGTACCCGAGCCACGGCACTCGCCGCAATCGCAGCGAATGTGGAGACTTTCGTACTGATTTCGACTGACAAGGCTGTCCGGCCGACGAACGTGATGGGTGCCAGCAAGCGGATGGCAGAACTCGTTCTGCAAGCCCTTGCTAGCGATCCGACCGTTGCCACCCGTTTTAGTATTGTGCGGTTCGGCAACGTGCTGGGTTCCTCCGGTTCAGTGGTGCCATTGTTCCGTCAGCAAATCGCGAGAGGTGGCCCGGTTACCGTCACACATCCCGAGATCATTCGCTACTTTATGACAATTCCTGAGGCATCCCAATTGGTAATCCAGGCGGGTGCGTTAGGTGGCAACGGCGAGGTCTTTGTGCTCGACATGGGCGAGCCCGTGAAGATTCTTGACCTCGCGCGCCGCATGATCAACCTGAGTGGTTTCTCGGTCAAAGATGCGACTGAACCGCACGGCGACATTGAGATCGCGTTTACGGGACTGCGGCCCGGTGAAAAACTTTACGAAGAACTGTTGATTGGCGGGGACGTGACGGGAACCTCACATCCTCGAATCATGAAGGCGCGGGAGAATTTTCTTGTACGAGAACGTATGGATGCGGTTATCGAAACGCTCGCGAACGCGTGCGCAGAAAACAATCTGGTGAGCATTCGTGGCATCCTGTTTGAGCACGTCGCAGGTTACAAGCCTGAACGGGATATCGTCGACCATCTACATCAAGTGCAGCAATCGCTTTCAACGCCTGTACCTTGATTGTAGGTGGCTTGCAAAGCAGAATTGATTCCAAAATCAGGCGCTATTTTGCTATCGGGGCTCAGTCGTAATGTCCTCCAGACACCCTGGTCGCCGCTATAGCCGGCGACCAGGGCGTCTACGAAAAACCATCCAGCGTGGCACCTTAAAGCGCACGATACTCATGTAAAGCCACACGTACGTTCCGGCAAATAGCACCACGAAGCAGAACAGATGCAATGTATGTCGCCAGAAGAGCGTTGCCGGAATCACGGCAATCAGGCAGAGCAGCCATAGATACGGGGAGGTAAGGGAGTTGCTCCGGGTGAGTTCTCTCGCGGTGCGCGCGCCTACCGCTTTGCGCATCAATCTTTTGTATACGAGCATGTGCAAATGCACACCGTCGGGAATTCCTGGTGATATCCCACGAATGAATTTCTTTCGATAAATCGAGAAGCAGGTCTCGAAGATCGGATACATGAACAACAGCACAGGGTACCAGGCCGATACATCACGGTTGCGCATCACGAGCATGATGGAGAGCTCGGCAAGCATGAACCCAATGAAATACGCGCCGCCGTCGCCGAGAAAGATCAAACCGGCCGGGAAGTTCCAGATAAAAAAACCCAACACGGCACCCATCATGATGAGCGAAGCAGACAACACGATCGGATCGTGAACCTCGAAAGCAACGTAAGCCATCGACGCGAACATCATCAGCGCGACCATCGAAGCCAGACCGTTGAAGCCGTCAATGATGTTGATGGCGTTGGCCAGTGCCGCTACTGCCAGCACTGTGATGACGCAGGAAACCGCCGCATAAGATAGCAAGAAATCAAGGGAAGGGATGCTTATACGCGTAACCGCGATATTCAGCAGGAAATACGCAAGTACCGCCGCACCCATTGTAGAAATCAGACGGGCGAGCGGCGAGACTCGCTTGGTCACGTCTTCGATCAGGCCCGACGCGAACGCCGGCATCCCACACGCAATCAGACCGAGAATGCCGGCGCTTACCTTTGGATAGGAAAAGTGCAATTGCAGCGCCGACACTGACAGCCCGATAAGGATCCCAATGCCTCCGACTCGCGGCACGGGTCGCGCATGGAACTTCTGTACTCCGGCCAGATCGGTATCAGTGGAAAATTTCTCATGCAAATGCGCGTAACGCACGATCAGCAGCGTGATTAGCAGTGAAATGAGAAAGCCGAGCGCGAAACTAAGCATGAGGGTGGGCCTGAACGAGAGGACGCCGAATTATACAAACGAAACGGTTGGTGCCCGGCAGCGCGGCCTGCGCGGCGACTGCGTGAAATATCCCGGATAGTGAGGCGAAAACGCCCGCAAATCTGAGGCGTCGGACGGGTTCGTGCTGCGCTACCGTGACCTTTGCTATTCAGGGGGAACGCGCGCTGCGCGAGCTGTCTTATCGGCGCACGTTGCCAGCGCCGCCAGTATCGCGACCACGGTGGCGTAGAAGGCGACCGTCGACTTAAGGTCGAAGGTTTCCACCGTGAGGCCGAAAATCCAGAAAGCGACCACGAACGTCAGGCCCATGAGCGCGGCGCGGCGGGTAGGAGCTGTCGGAGCATTGAGCCGTTTCCAGAAGATCACGCCTGGCACCACATACACGGACAGCAAGGCAAGGCCGCCGACGATGCCGTAGTCCGTCAAATAGGCGAGAAACTGATTGTGCGCCTCGCCTCTGCCCAGTTGCGCGGCCACGGGTGTGAGTGCCCCCGCATCGGCAAATGACTGCATGCTGTTGCGGAAGCCATGAGCGCCCAAGCCGAGAAGCGGATGGTTCTCTACGATCTTCACCGCTACTTCATACAACTGAAGACGGATGCCAAGCGACGTGTCCCTCTGCCCCTGCTTATAGTGAACCAGGTCCGACGATATATCGCCGACCCGGTCTCGCGCCGTGGGCGAAAAAGCAAAGATACAGGCCAGTATCGCCACAATGCCAAGAGGCAGAAGCACCTTCCATCGGCGAGACTTGCCACTGCTGCGAACATACAGAATCAGTGCCGCGACGACAGGAACGGCGATCCAGCCGCCGCGCGAGCCGGTCAGCAGCGATGTGGCCAAGCCGGCAATCAGCCCGGCGATCTTGACGATCCGTACGAGCAAGCTGTCCTTTTTCCACCAGTTGAGCGAAAGGATAGAAAGCGCGCCGAGCGCCAGTGCAATATCGCCGTAGTGGATTGGATTCAGGAACTGGCTGCTGAGCCGATCGATACCGGAACTGTGCGGTGCAATCAGCAGTAAGCCCAACGAGGCCAGCGCGCCGAGCGCAAACGAAAGGTCACTCCAGGCGAGCGCCCGAGGCGCCCCTTGTCGCAGGACCAGAAATAGCGGTGCTGCAGCCAGGAACCGGGACGGCGAATCGAGCGTGCTGGCCACCACTGCGCCGTGCCACATCTCGGCGATCAGCACCGCCACAAGCGGACTCGCCATCGCAAGGCATAACCTTGTATCTACGCGGTCCCATTGAATCGGTGCAAGGCGTGTCCAAGGCTTGGGCGAAAGTAGCAGGGCAAGCGAAATCACCGCGGCTGCAATCGAAATTGCGCTTGCGCCGCCGCGCATGAGCAACGTAAGTGCGGGATACGTAAGCAGAAAAAACGCTGGTAACAGGCGTCGCGGGCTGACGCTCAGGGAAGATTTTGTAGCGGGCGTCGACATGTCTCTGGACTTTGGTCGACCTTCAAGACGTCAAGGTGACGTGCGCGGCCGGATAAATTGACCCATTATTGTACCTGCTTCCCAGGAGGGATCGCCTCTTCGTCCAGACCGTCGGCGTCATGGCTAAACGGACTTCATCGGATTTTCTATCCGGCACACTCGATGAATCAAGGGTGAAGCACGCCCCCACCCCCACTCCCCCAACTATCCCACATAGTGAGGCAAAATCCCCCCGCAAACCCTTGCCCATCATGGATTCCCCCTATTTAGCCACGGCTGCGGCAAGTCGTTAATCTGGATGCGGCGAAGTGTAAGCAGCCAACGAGAAACGACACGTACCAACGTTTCAGCGTTTTCGCCGCCGTTCGACAAGCCGTTCCGGAGACCCAATGCTAAACAACATCACCATTCGTGGCGGACTGACGCTGGTCATCAGCGTCTTCGTCGCTTTCCTGCTGACCGTGATCGGTGTCGGCTACGGCGCACTCAAGCTGGCGAACAGCAGCCTCGACGACACGCAGCGTAGCTCGGCCGCGCTGTCGCATCTGAAGGCGAGCTCGGAGAAGCTCCTGCAGGTGCAGCTCGCGCTAGGCACCTATCAGACGCTCTTTAGCGTCGGCAAGCAAACCGACGATCTGTTGCCGGCCGCGCACAAGGTGCTGGTCGAGTCGAATAAGGACTTCCGCAATTACATGGCCGGCCCATTCGTCAACGAAGACGAAAAGCGGCTTGCGCAAGCAGTTGAGCAGGCGCGCACCGCGCTGGTCGATCGGGCTATCGAGCCGGAGTTCAAGGCGCTCACCGATTTCGACTTCAACACCTTCCGCAACATCCAGGGCGACACCGCGAACAGCTTCTACGCGACCTATGCGAAGGCTATCGACGCGCTCGAGCGTCAGCAGGTCGACACTCGGCATCAGCAGGCCGACACCGCTGCGCAGCGCTTTCAGCTGGCCACGCTGCTGTTCGGCGCAATCGGCGCGCTGTCAATCGTGATCGGCGTGATGGCGCGGGCCGGTTTGTCGGCGGCGGTAATCAAGCCGGTCAACACGACCATCAAACATTTCGAGCGCATCGCCGCGGGCGATCTGACGATTGCAATCAGGAGCAGGTCGCGCAACGAAATGGGGCAGTTGCTAGGCGCGCTGACGAAAATGCGCGACGGCCTGGTAGAGACTGTCTCGAAGGTGCGCGGCAGCACCGGCGCGATTACGCAAGGCGCGAATGAGATCGCCGCGGGTAACGCAGACCTGTCGGCACGTACCGAGCAGCAGGCGGCAGCGCTGCAGGAGACGGCAGCCAGCATGGAGCAACTGTCGGCAACGGTGAAGCAGAACGCGGACAACGCCAAGCAGGCCAACCGCCTCGCGCACAGTGCGCTGGAAACGGTGACGCGCGGTGGCTCGGTGGTCACGCGCGTGGTCGCGACGATGGACGGCATCACCGGTTCGTCGCGCAAGATGGCGGAAATCATCGGCATGATCGAAGGCATCGCGTTCCAGACCAACATTCTTGCGCTCAACGCGGCGGTCGAGGCGGCGCGCGCGGGTGAGCAAGGGCGCGGTTTCGCGGTCGTGGCGGCGGAAGTGCGCAACCTCGCACAGCGTTCGGGTGGCGCCGCCAAGGAGATCAAGGAGCTGATCGGCGAATCGGCGGCGAAGGTCGATGAAGGTGCGACGCTGGTCGCCGAAGCCGGCAAGACGATGAGCGAGGCGATGCAGTCGGTGGAGCGCGTGACCGGCATCATGGGCGAGATCGAAGCCGCCGCCTTGCAACAGAGCGACGGCATCGAGCAGGTGAATCATGCGATCACACAGATCGACCAGGTAACGCAGCACAACGCGGCCTTGGTGGAGGAGGCGGCCGCCGCGGCCAAATCGCTCGAAGAGCAGGCGCAGTTGCTGCGCGATGCAGTGGCGGTGTTCCAGGTGGATGCACCGTCAGCGTCGGCCGCGCAGCAGCAAGGCAGAGCGGCGCTGGCCGCTGCCGCGCCCGCCGCCAGAGCGGTCGCCGCAATGGCGTAATCGCTCGTCGGGATAATCCCGCAATCGACGGCGGCAGTGGGGAATCGCCAACCGCAGATTCCCCGCCGACGCCGTCGACTTCAATCGACTCAGGCGAATCCGTCCGGATTCGTCGATTGCCAGCGCCAGTGATCCGTACACATCCGCTCGATGCCGAACTGCGCGCGCCAGCCGATGATCTTCCCGGCCGCCGCCGGATCGGCGAAACATGACGCCACATCGCCCGGGCGCCGGGCGACGATTTCGTAAGGCACCGGCTTGCCCGATGCTTTTTCGAACGAGCGCACCACGTCCAGCACGCTATAGCCCTGGCCCGTACCCAGATTCACCACGAAGCTCGCATCGCGCGTGACCAGCGCATCGAGCGCCGCGAGGTGCCCGCGCGCCAGATCGACAACGTGGATATAGTCGCGCACGCCGGTGCCATCGGGCGTTTCATAATCGCCGCCGAACACGCGCAGTTTCCCGAGTTTGCCGACCGCCACCTGCGCCACATAGGGCATCAGGTTGTTAGGAATGCCAGCCGGATCTTCGCCGATCAACCCGCTCTCATGCGCGCCGACCGGATTGAAGTAGCGCAGCGTGGCAATACGCCAGGACGGATCGGCCAGTTCGAGGTCACGCAAGACCTGCTCGGCGATCAGCTTGGACTGCCCATAGGGATTGGTCGCCGAAAGCGGGAAAGATTCATCGATCGGCGAACTCTTCGGCACGCCATACACGGTGGCCGATGAGCTGAACACGAATTGCTTGACGTTGCGATCGCGCATCACGCCGAGCAGTGTCAGCAGACTGCCGACATTGTTGCTGTAGTACTCGATCGGCTTGGCGACCGATTCACCCACCGCCTTCAACGCGGCAAAGTGAATCGCGCCGGTGATCGGATGAGCGTCGAAAATGCGCTTGAGCGCGGCTTCATCGCGTACGTCGTTTTCGTAGAACGTCACCGCTTTGCCGGTGATGCGCTCCACGCGCCGCAGCGACTCGGGCCGGCTGTTCACGAGATTGTCGATTACCACGACGTCGTAACCGCCGTTGAGCAGTTCGACACATGTGTGCGAGCCGATAAAGCCTGCGCCGCCCGTTACCAGAATCGTACCCTTCGTGGTCATGCTGTTGCTCCGTTAAAGTAAAACGCCCGTCATTTTTTGCACCAGGTCTTTATACGTGTCGACGACCACCCGCTCGTCGAATTCTGCCGCGACTTTCTGTCGGCCGCGTTCAGCCATGGCCCGGCGTTCGGCACCGCTCATGTCGAGCATACGCGCCATTTTCTCCGCGAGACTGTCGGCATTGCGCACTTCGCACAGCAATCCATTGACGCCGTCCGCCACCACTTCGCGGCAACCGGGCACGTCGGTGGCCACGATCGGGCGGCCCATCGCCGAGGCTTCCATCAGCGTGCGTGGCACCCCTTCGCGGTACGACGGCAAGACGACGCAATCCGCGTCGGCGATGAGCGGCCGTACATCATGCGCCTCGCCAAGATACTCGATGATGCCTTCCTGTTCCCAGCCGGCCACATCTTCACGCGTGATCGCGCTCGGATTGTCGACCCCAACCGGCCCAAGCAATTGAAAATGCGCCTGCGGGTAACGCTGATGCAAACGCCGTGCGGCATCGACATATTCGGCCACGCCTTTGTCCCACAGCAACCGTCCGATCAGCACGAACTTGAAGGCGCTCCGCTCGGGCAGCGGCGTGAAAGCGAACTGTTCGAGATCGACGCCCTCGCCATGCAACAGACGCGCACGCTCGGGATGCGCGAGCAGATTCTGATCGACGAAAGCTGCCTGGTCGTCGCGGTTCAGAAACCAGATCTCGCGCGGAAAACGGAAAGCAAAACGGTACAGCTTTTTCGCCACCTGCGCAGCGCGGCTGTGCTGGATGAACACATAACCCAGCCCGGTCGTCACCGCCACCGATTGCACGCCCGCCAGTTTCGCGGCAATCGAGCCGTAGATGTTCGGCTTGATCGTGTAATGAAACACCACGTGTGGGCGGATCGTCCGGTATTGGCGATAGAGCGCCCACAGCGTGCGCAGGTCGTCGCGTGGATTGGTGCCTTTGGATGCCATCGGCAAGTCGATGCAGCGGCAGCCCATCGCGGTGAGCAGTTCGAACGTGCGGTCGCGCGGCGCGAGCACCGTCACGTCGACACCGCGTCCGATCAGCGTGCGGATCAAACCTTGCCGGTAGGTATAGATTGCCCAGGCAGTGTTACAGACGAGTGAGATGCGCAACGCGGGCGTCGACTTCAAGGCAGGCTTCATGCAGGAACAGACTCGACGGTGGAAGGTTAGTGACTCGCGCGTGGCGCGAGCAAAGTGCGTTTGACCCGCGCCAATGCGCGGTAAGGGGTCACCAGGTGCAGCAGGTTTTTAGCGAGGCCCAGCCAGTCGTACGGATTGGCGGCGTTGAAGTAGCGCAGTTGCAACTGCAGCGTCGACTTCACCTGGCGGCGCCGCCTGGTCGCGCTGATGCCGCCTTCGTTCAGCTCGTAATAGAGGCCGAGTTCCGGCAGGTTCGCGCAGTCGTAACGCTCCATCAGGCGCAGGAACAGATCGAGGTCTTCGGCCGACGGATACCGTACGCGATAGTTGCCGACAGCGCGCACGGCGTCGATACGCAGCATCATCGAAGGATGGGCAAGCGGCGAGCGGAAAAAGCGCATCCGGCGAATCGCGCCCGGTTCGGCGGGGGGCGTCAGCACGAACAGCGGCTTGCCTTCCCGTGTGACGACCTGCGTCCACATGCCGAGGCCGGCCACCCGCGGATGCAGTTCCATGAAGGCGCGTTGTTTGGCGAGCCGCTGCGGCACGCTGCGGTCGCCCGCGTCGATCCGGGCGGCGTAGCGAAAGCCGCGCTGGGCGAGGGTGTCGATGCCGGTTTGCAGCGCGCGCTCGATGCCGCCGTTCTGCGGCATGCGCAGCACGGCGATCTGCATATTGGCGATGACCGGCGCGACGATCGGCGGCGTGCTGCCGTCGTCGACGATCAATACGTGAATCAGCGCGCTTTCGCTGAACGACGCGAGGGTGAGATCGACGTCGGCCTGGCCGTTGTAGGCGGGCAGCAGAATCGCGACGTCGTCCAACGGCACAGCGGAATTTTGCGCAGCGGCGGATGCGTTCGTCATGGGCGCAATTTGAAACGGATGTAATAAAGATTAACCGACGCAGCAGCCAGGTAGCCAGCGGCGAGACCCACCAGCGCGCCATAAGCGCCAAGCCGCGGAATGGCCAGCAGATTGACGATGAAGGCTACGGCCAGCGCCAGCAGCCATTTCGTCAGCAACACGAATTTGGCCTGGTATTTAAGCACGATCAGATTGCCGATCGCTTCGATGCCGGCCGGCACGGAAAGCCATACGGCCCAGCGGAAAATCTCGATCGCGCCTTCATAGTCCGGCCCGAACACCCGGCGGATGATGAACCCGGCCAGCAGATCGAGCACGAGCGCGCCGCTGACCATCAAGGCGGCGGTCATCGCGGTGAGGCGCCACATGTTGCGGCGCAACTGCGCGGCGTCCTGCACCCGGTACACAAAGGCGGGGGCAATCGTCTGCGCGAGCATCAGCGCGAGCGTGATCCAGTTTTCGTTCAGTTGCTGGGCGGCGGAATAGCGCCCGAGATCCGCGAAGGAAATCGCCCGTTCGAGCATCAGCCGGTCCAGTTTCAGGAACAGATACATACAGATCAGGCCAAGCCAGAACACCGTGCCCGCGGTGGCGAAGTGCCTGAACAGCGAACGGTCGACCTGCCAGCCGAGCTTGCCGCCATGCCGGCGGATGTAATAGATCAGCAGAACCGCGCCGATCAACGCGGATTCGGCGGCCCAAAGCCAGCCGAAGCGCGCGGGCGTCGCCATCGCGCGCACCAGCAGATAGACGAAGCCGGCCTTCAGGACGGCCGTACTCATGCTGGTGAGCAATTGCGGCTTGCTGTAGGTCATGCTCTGCAGCCACGCATTGATCACGCCGACGAACGGCTCGCGAAACAGCATCGTCACCGCGAGACCCGCCAGCATGGCGCCGACCAGCGGCTCGAAGAAATGCGAGGCAATGCCGAGCCACGTGAGCAGCAGCGCCGCCACGGAAACGGAAAAGCGCAGCGCGAAGGCGCTGCCGAGGACCGTGCCCAGTTGGGCGGACGGCCGGCTCACAATGGTAGGAACGAGGATTTCCGCGCCGCACACCCAGGTGATCGGCGAGAGCACCAGCAATAGCGTGTTCGCGTATTGCCATTTACCGAAGGTATCCGGCCCGAAGTAGCGCGCCAGCATGCCGCTGATCACGATCGCCACGCCGATCTGCGTAAGCCGCTCCAGCCCCAGCCAGACGATATTGGTGAAAGCGCGTGTGACGTCGGGATTAGCGAAGCGTTTGAGCGTCAGCATCCGGGCGCCGCTCGCCAATCCACGCGCGCCGCTTGCGCAGGAGGCGCACTCTGCGCGGCGGCAATGTGCGCGAGCGCCCACCCGCGAGCCGGCTGTCGCGGCAACTTTCCATAAGGAGGGCGTCTAAGCATTAGAATGGCGTTATAAGGCTGGTCAGAAAAACGCAATTATAAGTTGGAACCGGATCGCTTCCGGCAAGGGCGCATTGCGGGGTTGACAGAGTGTTTTACCGATCAATCAGCAAGGCGCCGGTCAAAATTTTCCATTGCACGCAAGTGAGCCAACATGATCTCCAAATCCATATTCAAGGCGTATGACATTCGCGGTGTAATCGGCAAGACGCTCGACGCCGATACAGCGCGTTCCATTGGTCGCGCCTTCGGTAGCGAAGTGCGGGCGCAAGGTGGCGATGCCGTGGTGGTCGCGCGTGACGGCCGCCTGTCGGGTCCCGAGTTGGTTCAGGCATTGTCAGACGGTTTGCGTGCGGCCGGTGTCGACGTGGTCAATGTCGGCATGGTGCCCACGCCGGTCGGCTACTTCGCGGCCAGCGTGCCGTTGCAGCTCGACGGCGGTGAACGCCGCGTCGATTCGTGCATCGTCGTGACGGGCAGCCACAATCCGCCCGACTACAACGGCTTCAAGATGGTGTTGCGCGGCGCCGCCATATACGGCGAGCAGATCCTCGCGCTGCATCAACGTATCGTCGACGAGAATTTCTCCGCGGGTGACGGCACGTACGCCGAATACGACATCGCCGACGCGTATCTCGACCGCATTACGAGCGACATCAAGCTCACGCGCCCCATCAAGATCGTGGTCGATACCGGCAATGGCGTGGCGGGCGGCCTCGCGCCCAAGCTCTTCAAAAAGCTCGGCTGCGAACTGGTCGAGCTGTTCACCGAGATCGACGGCAACTTCCCGAACCACCACCCGGACCCGGCTCACCCGGAAAACCTGCAGGATGTGATTCGCGCGCTGAAGGAAACGGATGCAGAAATCGGCTTCGCATTCGACGGCGACGGCGACCGCCTCGGCGTCGTCACCAAAGACGGCCAGATCATCTACCCGGACCGCCAGTTGATGCTGTTCGCCGAAGAAGTGCTGTCGCGCAACAAGGGCGCGCAGATCATTTACGACGTGAAGTGCACCCGTAATCTGGCTAAGTGGGTCAAGGAAAAGGGCGGCGAGCCGCTGATGTGGAAAACCGGCCACTCGCTGGTCAAGGCGAAGCTGCGTGAAACCGGCGCACCGCTGGCAGGCGAAATGAGCGGCCACGTGTTCTTCAAGGACCGCTGGTATGGTTTCGACGACGGCCTGTACACGGGCGCGCGGCTGCTCGAAATCCTCACGCGCGTGGCCGATCCGAGCCAGTTGCTGAATTCGCTGCCGAACTCGCATTCCACGCCGGAACTGCAACTGAAGCTCGAAGAGGGCGAAAACTTTGAACTGATCGCGCGTCTGCAGCAAAGCGCGACGTTCACCGGCGCGGACGAGGTCATCAAGATCGACGGCCTGCGTGTCGAGTACCCGGACGGCTTCGGTCTGGCGCGTTCGTCGAACACCACGCCGGTGGTGGTGATGCGCTTCGAGGCCGATAACGACGCCGCGCTCAAGCGCATCCAGGAAGACTTCCGCCGCGTGATTCTCGCGGAGAAGGCTGACGCCAAGCTGCCGTTCTGACGGCACACGCGGGGGCGCGCGGCTCGGTGTGAGCCGCGGCCGCCGTCCAACGCGGCGCGGGTTTCACTTACCGCGCCGCGTTTTTTCATGTCATTTATGCGTGGCGCGCTAGAATTGCCGTCCCCTGCTCACCCCTTCGGGGGCCTGGCGCGAAGCGACAGGTTCGGGGGCTCTCTCTTAACGCATCTTCGGGCCGGATAGCCGGTTTTCCCACTCTTGAGCGTGCAAAAGATACTGATCGTGCGGGTGTCGTCACTGGGCGACGTCGTTCACAACATGCCGGTGATTGCCGACATCCAACGCCGCCATCCCGAGGCCCAGATCGACTGGCTCGTCGAAGAGAGCTTTGTAGGGCTCGTGCAGCTGGTCGCCGGAGTGCATCGGGCGATCCCCGTGTCGCTGCGCCGCTGGCGCAAGCGTCTCTTTTCGCTCGACAACTGGCGCGAGATCGGCGCGTTTCGCCGCGCGCTCGCCGCCGGGAACTACGACCTCGTGATCGACTGTCAGGGGCTCATCAAGACCGCCTGGCTCGCCAGCATGGCGCGCGGGCCGGTGGTGGGTCTCGCCAACCGAACGGATGGCGCGGGCTTCGAATGGCCAGTACGCTTTTTCTACGACAAACGCGTGCCGATCGAGCCGCGCACGCACGTGGTCGAACGCACGCGCCAGCTGGTGGCCGCGGCGCTCGACGACCCGCGGCCGCAGCCCACCGATCACATCGACTTCGGCCTCGACACCGGGCGCGCGGCACTGGCTTTGTCGGAGGCCAATCTGAACCTGCCGGTGCCGTATGTGGTGTTCGTGCACGCTACCTCGCGCGCCGACAAGCAATGGCCCGATGCCGCCTGGATCGAACTCGGCCAGTCATTGGTGCGGCGCGGCGCGTCGATCGTGCTGCCGTGGGGCAGCGAGGAGGAGCGCGCGACCAGCGAGCGGTTGGCCAGGGAATTTGGCGCGGCGGCCATCGTGCCGCCGAAGCTCTCGTTGCCCGCCGTGGTCGGGCTGATCGAAGGCGCGGCGGCGACGGTCGGGGTTGACACAGGTCTGGTTCACATCGCGGCGGCGCTGAAGCGACCAACGGTCGAGTTGTACAATTTCGCCACCGCGTGGCGCACCGGCGGTTACTGGTCGCCGAATGTCCTGAATCTCGGCACGGCAGGCAAACCGCCCACGCTGCAAGAAGTCAAATCCGCGCTGGCCGGCTTTGGTCTGCTGTAGCGCGGCGCGCTTCGCCTTACGCTTCATCCGTTTTCAAGGGCGACCATGAACGAAACCCAGATTATTGAAGTAGCGAACGCCGACTGGCACGGGCGCAGCCTGTCCGTGCCGCGTGAAACGCTGCTGGCCGGCGTTGAACGCGGCAAAGTGCTGTACTTCCCGAATCTGCGCTTTGCGATCGAAGGCGGCGAACAGGCGCTGCTCGACCCCGCGCTCGCCGATCCGAACCGCAAGAACATCAGCCTCGAACCGAATGGCGGCGCGTTGCACGGCGTGGCCGGCGACGCCGTCACGCAGTCGGCGGTGCGCGCGTTGATCGCGCGTTATCAAACCAACGCGCGCACGCTGGTCGATGGGCTCTTCCCCGAATACAACGGCAAGCTGCGCGTCGCGCCGACCAGCCTGCGGTTGCATCAGGTGGAAACGCGCCAGACTTCCT
The DNA here is from genome assembly GCF_046027215.1 of Paraburkholderia fungorum. Classification (GTDB taxonomy): domain Bacteria; phylum Pseudomonadota; class Gammaproteobacteria; order Burkholderiales; family Burkholderiaceae; genus Paraburkholderia; species Paraburkholderia fungorum_D. Next base: position 739,542 of record NZ_JAQQEN010000001.1, read on the forward strand.
GGCGCAAGGACGACAGCCGTTTGCACGTCGACGCATTCCCGTCGCGGCCGAATTATGGCGAACGCATTCTGCGCGTGTTCACCAACGTCAATCCGCAAGGCGCACCGCGTGTGTGGCGTGTCGGCGAACCGTTCGAGGACATGGCCAAACGCTTCCTGCCGCGCATCAAACCGCAAATGCCGGGCTCGGCCTGGCTGCTGAATCTGCTGCACGTGACCAAATCGCAGCGCAGCGAATACGATCATCTGATGCTGAATCTGCACGACGGCATGAAGGCCGACCTCGACTATCAGAAGTCGAGCCCGCAGGAGACCATGCCGTTTCCGCCCGGCAGCGTGTGGGTATGTTTCTCCGACCAGACCTCGCACGCAGTGATGTCCGGCCAGTTCATGCTGGAGCAGACTTTTTTTCTGCCCGTCAAGGCAATGGCGCAGCCCGAATGCGCGCCGCTCGGCATTCTCGAGCGCCTGAAGGGCAGGGCGCTGGTTTGAGCGCCGCCGTTTTTGTGCCAGTTGCGCTGAAAAATGCGAAGAAGCGCGCGGAGCCCCGATGCTGAGGGCGATTTACAACGCGCTCTGGTGGATCGTCGCGCCGCTTGCGGTACTGCGTTTGCTGATCCGTTCGCGCAAGGAGCGCGGCTATCGCGAGCATATCGGCGAGCGGTTCGGTTATTCGCGCGGCAGGCTGCCGGAAGACAACACGCCACTGATCTGGGTGCATGCGGTATCGGTCGGCGAGACGCGCGCTGCCCAACCGTTGATCGACGCGCTGCTGAAGGCGCGTCCTGATGCGCGCATTCTCCTCACGCACATGACGCCGAGTGGTCGCGCGACAGGCGAGCAGATTTTCGGCGACCGAGTGTTGCGCAGCTATTTGCCGTACGACCTGCCGCACGCCGTGCGGCGCTTTTTGCGGACGTGGCGGCCGTCGCTTGGTCTGGTGATGGAAACGGAAGTGTGGCCGACGCTGATCGACGAATGCCGTCGCGCGGATGTACCTCTGGTGCTCACCAATGCGCGGATGTCGGCACGCTCGTACAGGCGCGCGGCGAAGTTCGGCAATGCCACCCGCGATGTATTCGGCGGGTTTGCGCGGGTGCTGGCGCAGAGTCCATCGGACGCGGAACGGCTCACGGCGCTTGGCGCACGCAATGTGGCGGTGCTCGGCAACCTGAAGTTCGATATGAGCACGCCGCCGGAATTTGCGGCGCGTGGCCATGCGTGGCGCGCGGCGATCGGCGCGCGGCCGGTGTGGGTTGCGGCGAGCACGCGTGAAGGCGAGGAGGAGCTCGTGCTGCAGGCGTTCGCCGCGCTAGGTGTCGACGATGCGCTGCTGATTCTGGTGCCGCGACATCCGCAACGGTTCAACGAAGTGGCGGCGCTGGTGGAGAAGGCTGGGCTGCGGATCGAGCGGCGTTCGACGTGGGCGCCTGCGGCGACGGTGGCTTCAGCTGCGGGTGCGATGGGCGATGTGCCCGCGTTGCCGGTTGGCGTGAACGTGCTGCTCGGCGATTCGATGGGCGAGTTGGGTGCTTACTATGCCGCTTCGGATCTGGCGTTTATCGGTGGCAGTCTGCTACCGCTTGGCGGGCAGAATCTGATCGAGGCATGTGCGGTCGGCGTGCCGGTGCTGATCGGGCCGCATGTGTTCAACTTCACGCAGGCCACGGCTGACGCGGTAGCGGCCGGTGCGGCGGTGCAGGTGCAGGACCCGGCCGACCTGGCCCGCGCGCTGCGTGAGCTGTTCGGTGACAAGGCGCGGCGGCTGGCGATGAGCGGTGCGGCTTCCGCGTTCGCTGCGCGCCATCGGGGGGCGACGGCGCGGACGGTCGATGTGTTGATGGCGGTGTTGCCGGAGTGAGGCGTGGGGTGCAAGGTGCCCCGACTTCACACCTTCAACAACCCCTTCTTCTCGATAAACTTCACCACCTCATCCAGCCCGTCGAGCGCCTTCAGATTGCTCATCACGAAGGGCCGGTCGCCGCGCATCCTCTTCGCGTCAGAAGCCATCACCTCGAGATTCGCGCCGACCATCGGCGCCAGGTCCGTCTTGTTGATCACGAGCAGGTCCGACTTGGTAATGCCGGGGCCGCCCTTGCGCGGAATCTTCTCGCCGCCCGCGACGTCGATCACGTAAATCGTCAGGTCCGACAACTCCGGGCTAAACGTCGCCGCGAGATTGTCGCCGCCCGATTCGATGAACACGATGTCGGCATCAGGAAAGCGCGTGAGCATCCGGTCGACGGCTTCCAGATTGATCGATGCGTCTTCGCGGATCGCTGTGTGCGGGCAGCCGCCCGTTTCGACGCCCATGATCCGCTCGGCCGGCAACGCGCCCGCCACGGTCAACAGACGCTGATCTTCTTTCGTATAGATGTCATTGGTGATTGCGACAAGGTCGTACTGTTCGCGCATCGCCTTGCAGAGCATTTCGAGCAGCGTGGTCTTGCCGGAGCCAACCGGGCCGCCGACGCCCACGCGCAGCGGCGGCAACTTCTTCGTACGGACGGGCGGGTGAGCGGGGTGATGAGGTGCGTTCATGATGGATCTTCTTATGAGCGAAAGAGCCGCGAGTACTGCGACTCGTGACGTGCCGACAGGATGCCCAGTTGCGGCGCGAAAGTATTGATATCCCCGGGCGAAGTGGCCAGCGCGCGCGTGACGGCTGCGTCAATCGGCTCGCGCAATGCGACGATGATGCGTTGTCCGGCGAGTTGGCCTAACGGCACCGCTTTCAATGCAGCGGCGGCCTGGTTCTCCACCCAGCTGAAGGCGTAAGCGGCGAGGGCGGCGTCGGGCGCGGCGTCGTGTGCGAAGGCGGCAAACGCGAAAGCGGTTGGTTGTGCCAGCGGCGTCATCGAAGCCAATGTGGCGCGCCTTTCGGCATCGCCCCATTCCAAAGATGCGCACAACTGCCGCAGCGACCAACCCATCTGTTCCGTCTCGCGTCGTAACTCCGCCGACTCGCGGCTCGCCAGGAACTCGCTGTTCGCCTCGCTCAAACCGGCCGCGTCATGGGTACGCCAGCGTTCCATCTGGTGCGCGAGAAACGGCAGTTCGCCGTGCGCGAGCACGTCGCGCAAACCGCTGGCGATCCACGCGCGCGCGGAATTGGCGTCGGTGATCAGTTGCGCTTCGATCGCTGCTTCGAGACCCTGCGAGTAACTGAACGCGCCGATCGGCAGTGCCGGCGAGGCGAGATGCAGCAGGGCCGTGAGTTCAGCGATGCGCATGGTGATGATGATGGCCATGGCCGCACGATTCGTCGTGGACGTGATCGGCGTCTTTGTGATCGTGCGAATGATCGTTGCCGTGGTCCTCGGCATGATCATGTGAGTGCCCCTGCGCGTGGTGATGACCGTGTTCGTGCGATTGGTCATGCACATGTTCATGCCCATGCTCATGTGAGTGCCCGTGATGCTCGCCAAACACCTGCTGCGCTAACGCATAGTCTTCTGCGAACGTCTCGTCGTGACCATGCTTGTGACCGCCGCCGTACGCGCCGGATTCCGGCTGGAACGGCATCGATACCTGATCGACGCTGGCGCCGATGCGCTTGAGCATATCGGCCAGCACCGGGTCGTATTCCAGCTTCAGATAATCCGCGCCGACTTCCACCGGCGTATGCCGGTTGCCGAGGTGATACGCGGCGCGCGTGAGCGTCAGCGCATCGTTGGCACGGACGTAGAGCACCGCCTCGGGCGCGGCGATCACGCGTACCAAAGCGCCGTCGTCGGCGACCAGCACATCGCCGTCGCGCAGCACCGTGCCTCGTGGCAGCAGCAGCGCGACTTCCTCACCGTTATCGAGCGTGACGGCGAGACGGCTCTTGCGACGGTCGTCGAAAGCGAGCGTCAAGGTTGGCGCGCGCTTTACCAGAACAGGTGCGAGCTTCAGATGCGGAGCGATCAGTTTGTCGAGTGTGCGCATGGTTTAGAACAGGAAGTAGCGTTGCGCCATCGGCAGTACCGTTGCGGGTTCGCAGGTCAGCAACTGGCCGTCGGCGATCACCTGATACGTTTCCGGATCGACACTGATCGCCGGGCGCCACGCGTTGTGAATCATGTCGGCCTTCGTGATCTTGCGGCAGTTCTTCACGGCCACGATACGCTTGTTCAGGCCATAACGTTCGCCGACGCCCGCGTCGGCGGCCATCTGCGACACGAAGGTCAGCGACGTGCGTCCCAATGCGCCGCCGCGCGTTGCGAACATCTCGCGATAGTGCACCGGCTGCGGTGTCGGAATCGACGCGTTCGGGTCGCCCATCTGCGCCATCGCGATCATGCCGCCCTTCAGGATCAGCGACGGCTTGATGCCGAAGAACGCCGGTTCCCAGAACACCAGGTCCGCCCATTTGCCGGGCTCGATCGAACCAACTTCATGCGCGATGCCGTGCGTGATGGCCGGGTTGATCGTGTACTTGGCGACATAACGCTTCGCGCGGAAATTGTCGTGCCGCGCGTTGTCTTCGGGCAGCGCGCCGCGTTGCACCTTCATCTTGTGGGCGGTCTGCCATGTGCGGATGATCACTTCGCCCACGCGGCCCATCGCCTGCGAATCCGACGAGAGCATCGACAACGCGCCGAGGTCGTGCAGGATGTCTTCCGCGGCGATGGTTTCGCGGCGAATCCGCGACTCGGCGAAGGCGATGTCTTCCGCGATCGACGGGTCCAGGTGGTGGCACACCATCAGCATGTCCAGATGCTCTTCGAGCGTATTGACGGTGTACGGGCGGGTTGGATTCGTGGACGAGGGCAGCACGTTGGCTTCGCCGCACACCTTGATGATGTCCGGCGCGTGGCCGCCGCCCGCGCCTTCGGTGTGATACGTGTGAATCGTGCGGCCCTTGAACGCGGCCACGGTTGTTTCGACAAAGCCCGCCTCGTTCAGCGTATCCGTGTGAATCGCGACTTGCGTGTCGGTGTCGTCGGCGACCGAGAGGCAGTTGTCGATCGCGGCCGGCGTCGTGCCCCAGTCTTCGTGCAGCTTCAAACCGATCGCCCCCGCGGCGATCTGCTCCAGCGCGGGCTGCGGCTGGCTCACATTGCCTTTGCCGAGAAAGCCGAGATTCATCGGATAACCATCGGCCGCTTGCAGCATGCGTTCGAGATGCCACGGACCGGGCGTGCAGGTCGTCGCGTTCGTGCCCGTCGCCGGACCGGTGCCGCCGCCGAGCATCGTCGTCACGCCGCTCGCCAATGCTTCTTCGATCTGCTGCGGGCTGATGAAGTGGATGTGCGTGTCGATACCACCCGCCGTCACGATCAGGCCTTCGCCCGCGATCACTTCGGTGGATGCGCCGATTGCGATCGTCACGTTCGGTTGAATGTCCGGATTACCCGCTTTGCCGATTGCGTGGATGCGACCATTCTTGATGCCGATGTCGGCCTTGACGATGCCCCAGTGGTCGAGAATCACCGCATTCGTCACGACCGTATCGACGACCTCGGCGTGTACGCGTTGTGACTGACCCATGCCGTCGCGAATCACTTTGCCGCCGCCGAATTTCACTTCTTCGCCGTAGGTCGTGAAGTCGCGTTCGACTTCGATCAGCAGCTCGGTATCGGCGAGACGCACGCGGTCGCCGGTCGTGGGGCCGAACATTTCCGCGTATGCGCGGCGGCCAATGCGTAATGTCATGGTGTGGGTCCGGAAATGAGCAGGGCGGTCAGAGCAGGCGCACGCGGGTGGCGCATCAAAGCTTGCCCATGATCTTGCCGTTGAAGCCGTAGACGACGCGCTCGCCCGCCAGTTCGACCAGCTCGACGGTGCGTTCCTGACCGGGCTCGAAGCGCACGGCGGTGCCGGCTGCGATATTGAGCCGGAAGCCACGCGCCGCTTCGCGATCGAACGAGAGCGCCTCGTTCACTTCATAGAAGTGATAGTGCGAGCCGATCTGCACCGGGCGGTCGCCTGTGTTCGACACGACCACCGTGACGGTGGCGCGGCCCGCGTTGAGTTCGTGTTCGCCGTCGTCGATGAGGAGTTCGCCGGGAATCATGGGGCCTGCCTTGTTTCGATTAAGGGATTGGGTGATGAACGGTGACGAGCTTGGTGCCGTCGGGGAAGGTGGCTTCGACCTGGATGTCGGGGATCATCTCCGGCACGCCTTCCATGACATCGGCGCGCGTGAGCAGCGTGGTGCCGTAGTGCATGACCTCGGCGACCGTTTTGCCGTCGCGGGCTGCTTCCATCAGCGCGGCGGTAATGAAGGCGACCGCTTCCGGATAATTCAGTTTGAGACCGCGCGCGCGGCGCCGTTCGGCGAGCAGCGCGGCGGTGAAGATCAGCAGCTTGTCCTTTTCGCGAGGTGTCAGCTTCATCGAATGTGTGCGTAGGGTTGCGCCGGTTCCGAGCGGGGCCGGCTGCGACAATGATAGGCGTTGCGCGTCATGGTCGTGATCGCATGCTATGCACGGGATGAGTCCACAACGAATGCAATGCCGGATAAGCCAGCCACGGTATCAAGTCCGGCTAACGATGCGCTTACAGATCCGTTGGCAACGGCGCGCCGAACCACTTTTTCGACATCGCATTGAGTGTGCCGTCCTGTTTGGCCTGGGCGATGGCGGCGTTCACTTTCTGCTGCAGGCGCGCTTCGTTCTTGTTCATGCCGACGAAGCACGGCGAGTTCTTGATAACGAACTTCGGTTCCGGACGACGCGGCGGATTCTTCGCGAGGATTGCGGCGGCGACGATATTGCCGGCGGCGATCAACTGCACCTGCCCGGACAGAAACGCGGCGATGGTCGCATTGTTGTCTTCGAAGCGCTTGATGGTGGCATTCGGTGCCATTTGCGTGAGACCGATTTCTTCGAGCGCGCCGCGGGTGGCGCCGACTGTCTTGCCGGTGAGGTCTGCGGGGCTAGTGACCTTGATGTCGGCGGGCCCGAACACGCCCTGGTAGTACGGCGCATAGGCCGTCGAGAAATCGATGACCTTGTCGCGCTCAGGCGTTTTGCCGAGCGACGAGATGACGAGATCGACCTTGCTGGTCTGCAGATAGGGGATGCGGTTTGCGCTATTGACCGGCACGAGTTCGAGCTTCACGTTCATCGATTTCGCGAGCAGGGCGGCGGTATCGATGTCATAGCCTTGCGGCTTCATGTCCGCGCCAACCGAACCGAACGGCGGATAGTCTTCCGGGACGGCGACTTTCAGTACGCCTGCTTTGGCGATGTTATCGAGCGTATCCGCGTGAGCGGCGGGCGCGTTGATGGCGAGGACGGGCGAGAGCAGCAGTGCGGCGAGCCAGGCGCGACGCGCGGGGCGAAGGATCGATCGATTCATGTTATGCGAGCGGTGGTGGCGGTGGTCGGCTGCCGTCAGGGCGCGGCAGCATCGTGGGGGTTCTCGACGCAAGGTGTGTGCCATGACGGTGCAGCATGGGTTTGCGGTGAGGAAGGGGAGTTGTGCACCTAATTGGGGTGTTGGTGCGATTCATGTTGGTGCGCGCGCGGTCTTACGAAGGTGAAAGGCGGTTGAAGCCTCCGCAAAGCACTCTTGCGTATAAAGGCATCGCGCTGGATGAAGTACCGCTACAACGCGCGCAGCGCCGCCGGAAGAATGACTACTGTGTCACTCGCGCGGATATGTCAGTGCGGTAGCACACAACCTGAGGCATAAAAAAGGCGCGATTTCTCGCGCCATCCACTTTCATCATTCCCGCCGCGTTACCACTCCTCTCCGCTGGCGAGGACTTCCGCGTGATAGGCGCGTGCGCGCCTCGAAATTTCGTCCCATTGTTCGACAGTCAAGGACTGGGCCTTGTCGGTCTTGTAGACGGTAAGAACCAGATTGTTGTCCTTTTCAACTGCAAGCTCCATGAAGGGATTGAACTTGCCAGGGTCGTAAGACTCGCCATCTTCAAAAAGATGGACAGCAATGTATGGGTGTGCGGCGGTGACGTCAGCGAATAACTCAAAATATAGAGTAGCCAATTTATTTCCTGAATCCGATGAAGTCGCTCATAGACCACTAACAAAGCAAGGAAAGGCCAAAGCCGAAAGGCCCACAACCAAACCTCGGGACTACGTCGCCCATATCCTCAAAGGCACAGCCTCAACCCCATGCACAACAGGCCTCAACTGAAGCCAGCATTGAGTCAAAGCGCGCTGCAGCGTTTCCATCGACCGCGAAACCGCACGCACGAGCAAAACGCCCTCGGTGACGCAAGAAGCCGCCGCCCGCAACGAATCATCGAACGGCAACTGGGCGGTGAGCCCTTCAGCGAGCGCATCATTACAGGCCGACCCAACCGCCCAAAGCGTCCCATACGCAGGAAACCCGGCAAGGCCTTGCGCCGCATCCCGCAACGAATCCTCTGCAGCAAGACTCGCACGTTCGAGCCACAGAGCCTCACCATCCGCCCCAACGATCCGCGACACCGCGCGTAAATGGCCGGCCGTCCAGCGTTCACCGGCAGCTTGCCGCCCAAGCTGAGTCGCATCCCACCCAATCGCGGTCGCACCCTCGCCAAGCGTCAGCGAAAAATCCAGCATCGCATTGGCGTGATCGAAAACGATATTGTTCTGCGGCAGCCAGTCGAGCTTCGCCTGAGGGCCGACGCGCACCGCAATATTCTGCCGTGCCGCACGGCCGTTGGACTTGTACCACTTGGTCGCGCCAGGCGTGGTGATGACGGCATGCGCGTTGTCGCCGACGCCCACGTCGATATCGAGTTGATCGCCGCCCGCGATCCCGCCCGGCGGATGCACGATCACCGCATGGCAGATCGCATGGCCTTCCGGATAGAGCGGCCGTTGCACGCGCAACGGACCATCATGCAGCCGATGCTTGAGCGTGGTCCGTTCGCCGTCTCTGACGAAACCGAGTTCGAGTCGCGCACGCCATTGCGAGTGCGCAGTGGGTTGTGCGGTGGCGAGTGCAGCGTAATTTTCGTGAAGCGACATACGAATGGAAGTACGAAGGACGGGCGGGTGGGCGCGCCAATGGGTGCGGTTACGGCCATGACAACGCGTGCTGCCGTGGACGCCAGGCCGCGATTGGCCGCGTTGCCAGCGGATGCGGCGAGAATAGCACGCAGATTAGCTGTGCCGCCGCGTGTCCGATACGCGTCAGACCGCGATCAGCGCACGCACACCATCCGTATCCATGTTCGCGCCTTCACCGCCCGCGACGATTTCACCACGGCTCATCACCCAATACCGATCAGCGATTTCTTTGGCGAAGTCGTAATACTGTTCGACGAGCAGCACGGTCATGCCCATTTCTTCGACCAGCTGACGCAGCGTCCGGCCGATATCCTGAATGATCGAAGGCTGGATACCTTCGGTGGGTTCATCGAGGATGAGCAATTGCGGATCGCTCATCAGTGCGCGGCCGATCGCAAGTTGTTGTTGCTGACCACCGGAGAGATCGCCGCCGCGGCGGCTGCGCATATCCTTCAGGACTGGGAACAGTTCGTAGATGCGGTCCGGGATTTTCTTCGGGGCTTTTTTGCTGGCCGCGCCGACCAACAGATTTTCTTCCACCGTCAGCCGCGGGAAGATGTCGCGACCTTGCGGAACGTAGGCGAGGCCTCTTTCTACACGCGAGTAGGTTGGCAGTTTGGTGATCGGTGTGCCACGCCAGGCGATCGAGCCGCTCCTGGTCTGGACAACGCCCATCAGGCATCGGAGCAGTGTTGTTTTGCCGACACCATTGCGGCCCAGCAAGACGGTGAGCTTGCCGTCGGGCACGGTGAGTTTCACGTCGCGGAGGATGTGGCTGCCGCCGTAGTACTGGTTCAGGTTTTCCACTTCTAGCATGTCGGTCGATCCTTGAATTCTGGTGGCTTTTTGCGGCTCTGGTTTGATTGCGGCCGTTACCGCCCGAGGTAAGACTCGATTACCGTCTCATCTCTCTTCACCTCGTCAAGCGTGCCGTGGGCGAGAACCCGCCCTTCAGCCATCACCGTCACTTTTCCCTTTTCGCCCGAAAGAGCCGCCACAAACTCCATATCATGTTCAACAACCATCATCGAACATGTCCCACGCAAATGATTGAGCAGTTGGGCTAGCTGCATCGTCTCATCATCGGTCATGCCTGCCGCGGGCTCATCGAGCAAAAGCAGTGCCGGTTGCTGCATCAGCAACATGCCGATCTCGAGCCGCTGCTTCTGTCCATGTGACAGCTCACCGGCAAGCCGCCGCGCCTCACTCTCCAACCCGATCAAAGCCAACGTCTCTTCAATCCGCGCTTGCGCGTCGCGATCCAATCGCGCGCGTAACGAAGCCCACCATCCCTTGTCAGCCTTCATGGCCAACTCAAGGTTCTCCCAAACAGGATGCTGTTCAAAAACAGTCGGCTTCTGAAACTTGCGCCCAATCCCGGCTCGCGCAATCGAAGGCTCATTCATCCGCGTCAGATCGATCGACTGCCCCAGAAAAACCTTGCCGGAATCCGGCTCGGTCTTCCCGGTGATGACATCCATCATCGTGGTCTTGCCCGCGCCGTTTGGACCGATGATGCAACGCAACTCACCCGCTTCGATCGATAAAGTCAGCGCGTTCAACGCGCGAAACCCATCGAAACTGACGGTCACGTCTTCAAGGTACAGAATCGTCCCGTGCGAAATGTCAATCTCACCCGGCACCACCGCGTGCCCCATGCTGGCGACACCGCTCAATGAATGCTCTGCGGGTTCTTCAGGCAACGCAAGATCAGGAACCATCGGGTTTTCGTTCATGAGCGTTTGCCCTTGCGCATCACAACCTCAATCAGCCCCATGATGCCGTTCGGCAATAACAGCGGGACCAGCACGAAAATCAGGCCGAGAAAGAACAGCCAGTATTCAGGGAAATTCGCCGTGAAAAAACTCTTTGCGCCATTCACCGCGAATGCGCCGATGATCGGTCCAATCAACGTGCCGCGCCCACCCACGGCGACCCAGATCGCCATTTCGATCGAGTTGCCCGGCGACATCTCACCCGGGTTGATGATGCCGACCTGGGGCACATACAACGCACCGGCAATGCCACACAGAACCGCCGACACCGTCCACACGAACAGCTTGTACGCAAGCGGGCTATAGCCGAGGAACATCAAACGCGTCTCGCCGTCGCGCACTGCGGTTACCACGCGCCCAAGCTTCGACGCGACGATCGCGCGCGCACCGATAAACGCCAGGATCAGTACCGCGAACGTGATCAGCAGGAGGGCAGTGCGCGTGCCCGGATGCGTAATCGGAAAGCCGCCGATGCGTTTAAAGTCGGTGAAGCCGTTATTGCCGCCAAAGCCGGTCTCGTTGCGATAGAACAGCAGCATCGCGGCAAACGTCATGGCTTGCGTGATGATCGACAGATACACGCCCTTCACCCGCGAACGGAACGTGAAGAAGCCGAACACCCATGCGACTACCGCCGGCACCAGCACCACCAGCAGCAACGCATAGCCGAGATGCTGTGTGCCTTGCCAGTACCACGGCAACTGATGCCAGTCGAGAAACACCATGAAGTCGGGCAGGTCGCTGCCGTATTTGCCGTCGTGGCCGATCGCACGCATCAGGTACATGCCGATCGCGTAGCCGCCCAACGCGAAGAACAGCGCATGTCCCAGACTCAGAATGCCGCAGTAGCCCCACACGAGATCGAGCGCGAGCGCGGCAATCGCATAGCACATGAACTTGCCGGCGATCGTCGTCGCGTAAGCGGACAGATGGAGCGCGCTGCTCTCCGGCACCACCAGCGTGGCGAACGGCACGCCGAGACCGAATACGATGATCAGCGCGATCAACGCGAGCCATGCACGGCGCGACAGTAACGCGGGACGCGGCGGCAAGCCGAGCGCGAAGCCGGACTGCGCTTCGCGTTCGGCGGTGGCGCCCCCGCTCGCTGCGCCGATATGAGCCGATGAGGTTGCCGATGTCATCTCATGCCTCCGCGCTGCGGCCCTTGAGGGCGAACATGCCCTGCGGACGCTTCTGGATGAACAACACGATCAGCACGAGCACCGCGATCTTCGCGAGTACCGCGCCCCAGAACGGTTCGATCGCCTTGCTGACGAGTCCGAGGCCAAAGCCGCCGATCACCGTTCCGGCGAGTTGTCCGACACCACCGAGCACCACGGCCATGAACGAATCGATGATGTAACTCTGGCCGAGGTCCGGACCGACATTGCCGATCTGCGACAGCGCACAGCCACCCAGGCCGGCGATGCCGGCACCGAACGCAAACGCATACGAATCCACCCGCGCGGTCTTCACACCGACGCACGCCGCCATCCGGCGGTTCTGCGTCACGGCGCGCACGAAGAGGCCCAGGCGTGTTTTGGTCAGCACGGCCCATGCTATGCCGACCACGATCAGCGAAAACGCCAGAATCGCGAGCCGGTTGTACGGCAGGATCAGATTCGGCAGGACGGTGACACCGCCGCTCATCCACGCCGGGTTGATCACCTGCACGTTTTGCGCGCCGAACAGCATGCGCGTCGCCTGGATCAGGATCAGACTGACGCCGAAGGTTGTGAGCAGGGTTTCAAGCGGACGGCCGTACAGATGCTTGAGCACCAGCCGTTCGAGCACGATGCCGACCAGCCCGGCAGCGGCGAACGACGCCGGCACCGCGAGCAGCGGATACCAGTCGAACGCGCCGGGCGCGAAACGTTGAAACAGGTTCTGCACGACATACGTGGCGTACGCGCCGATCATCAGGAATTCGCCATGCGCCATGTTGATGACGCCGATCAGACCATATGTGATCGCAAGGCCCAGGGCGGCGAGCAACAGCACGCTGCCCAGCGACAAACCGGCGAACAAGGTGCCCGCAATCTGACTGCGGCGCTGGATTGTGTCGAGTTCGTCGATGCCGCTTTGCGCAGCAGCCCGCACGCGGTCGTCGGCTTCGTTGAAGCGGCCATCCGGCTTCTTCGCGACGAGCGGGCGCAGCAGTTCGTTCATGTCGAGATCATGCCGCGCGGCGACCAGTTGCACGGCTTCGAGGCGTTTGGCCGGATCGGCGTCGTGCAATGCGGTCATGGCCCACAAGGTGTCGAGGCGCTTCTTCAGCGCGGGATCGGTTTCCTTCGCGCGAGCCGCGTCGACGAGCGGTTTGATCGACGGATCGGGATTTTGCAGCAGCGCCGTAATGGCGGCGGCGCGCGCGGCCGTATCGGGTGAATCGAGTTGCAGGCCCGACAGCGCGCCCGCTACCTTCGAGCGCAACAGATTGTTCAGTGTGACGGGTTGCGCGTCACCCGCTGCGACCGTTTTGCCGGTGACGGCATCGCGGGCCGTGTCGCCGTCCTGCAGCAGCACCGCGCCGGCATCCGTGGCGAGCGCGCTGTCTTCGGACAGGGCTTTCAGCACGGCCAACGATTCCTTGTCGTGGTTGGCAATCAGCTTGTCGATGGCCGCGGATTTCGCGTCGAAGTCATCGCCGGCGAGCGGCGTGACATCGGCCGGCGTCAGCGCAAAGGCGACCAGCGGCGCGCTAGCGAGGAGCGCAAGCGCGAGCCTGCCGATGTTGCGCCGGGCGAACGTGAGGAATGAAAGCGCCATAGTGGCCTTTGAAGAAGTACCGGCAGGCCGGCGCGGCAGCGCGCTGACTGGTTAAGTCAGCACCGCTGCCGCGCCGTTGGAGTGCTGCAGTCCTGTCAGGCAACTCGCGAGCGTTTCAGGAACGCCGGAATCGAACTGACGATATCCGGCTTGCTCGAATTGCCGGCGATGAACGGGCTCCACGGCTGCGCGCGAATCGCGGTCTTGGTCCGCCACACCACGTTGAACTGGCCGTCGGCGCGCACTTCACCGATCATCACCGGCTTGTGCAGATGGTGATTGCCGTCCATTTCCAGAACGAAGCCTGACGGCGCGGCGAACTGCTGGCCGACCATCGCGACGCGCACCTTGTCCACGTCCGTGCTCTTTGCCTTTTCCACAGCCTGCTTCCACAAATGGATGCCGACAAAGGTCGCTTCCATCGGGTCATTGGTCACGCGCTTGGTGCCGCCAGGCAGATTCTGCGACTTGACCCATTCGGCCCACTGCGCCTTGAACTTGGTATTGGTCGGGTTCTTCAGCGACATGAAGTAGTTCCATGCCGCGAGGTTGCCGACCAGCGGCTTCGTATCGATGCCGCGCAGCTCCTCTTCGCCCACCGAGAACGCGACGACCGGCACGTCGGATGCCTTCAGCCCCTGGTTGCCGAGTTCCTTGTAGAACGGCACGTTCGAATCGCCGTTGACGGTCGAGATCACCGCGGTCTTGCCGCCTTGCGAGAAGGTCTTGATGTTCGCGACGATGGTTTGATAGTCGCTATGGCCGAACGGCGTGTAGACCTCCTGAATATCCGCCTCCTGGACGCCTTTGGACTTGAGGAACGCGCGCAAGATCTTGTTGGTCGTGCGCGGATACACGTAGTCAGTGCCTAACAGGAAGAAGCGCTTGGCGCCGCCGCCTTCGGCACTCATCAGGTATTCGGTCGCCGGAATCGCCTGCTGATTCGGCGCCGCGCCCGTGTAGAACACGTTGCGCGACATTTCTTCGCCTTCGTACTGCACCGGGTAGAAGAGCAGCCCATTGAGCTCCTCGAATACCGGCAGCACGGATTTGCGCGATACCGAGGTCCAGCAGCCGAACACCACGGAGCACTTATCCTGGGTGATCAACTGGCGTGCCTTTTCGGCGAACAGCGGCCAGTTCGATGCCGGGTCGACCACCACCGGCTGCAGTTGGCGGCCCATGATGCCGCCGTTCTTGTTGATGTCCGCGATGGTCATCAACGCGGTGTCCTTGAGCGACGTCTCCGAGATCGCCATCGTCCCAGACAGGGAATGCAGAATACCCACCTTGATCGGACCGCTGTCCTGCGCCCGGGCAAACGGAACCTGACCGGCGAGCGCCAGTGCGCCCGACATAGAGCCAAACTTCAACAGACTGCGACGTTTCATGTGCATCCCCTTGCCATTGATGGTGAGTGTTTATGGGCGTCGTTTTCAGCCAGCAGGGCTTGTCCCGCATGACTTGCCGCTTGTGTACTGCAAGCCACATGCCATGTTGCGATTTCGACGGAAACTCCGCGTCTTGCGTGCTGCGGCGCGGTAGCGGGCCGCGCGAGCGATGCGTCGTGCGGCGCAAGATTGGTGCAGTTGCGGGCTGCGCGCCTTATTCAGGTGCGTATCGCGCCGCAACGAAGCGTGCCTATCCGCCAGCGGGCGTCGGCGGTGCATGACCGCCGCCCCTTTGTGCATGCGCCGCGCTCTGGCTAGGCTGGAAGACCACTCACGCGAGGAGGCACAACATGAATGAGTACACCACCGCCGATCTGCCGGATATGTCGAGCGCGAGATTCACAAGCTGCGCGACGCACGTCATGTGATCGATGTGCGTAATCCTGGAGTGGCGGGTGGGCTGGAGTTGGCATCGCGTACTGGAGCGCCAGGCGCGCGTGCTTATGATGTGTTTGTGCGGTGCTTTGAGAAGGGGTGTTGACGCGTTTTACGGGGGACATTCTGGCGTTTTCGCCGCCGTTGATTATTGAAGAAGCGCAGATCGAGGAGATCGTTGGGACGGTGGCGGAGGTGTTGAGGGAGACGGTGTGGGGCTGGGCGGGACAGTGTTCCCGGACGCCAAGACGGTCTGCAAGTTAAGAGGCCGGCGCCTCGCGGCGCCGGCCTCTTGTATTACGCGCATACCATTGTTGAGTTCAGAACGCGACGAACGGCCCGGTCTGCGTGCCGATCTTCGCGCCTTCCAGCACGGTGTACACATTGCGGCCGAAGAAGAACGGCAGACCCCACATGAAACCTCCGGAAAGTCTCGCGCCGAGATTGTCGTAGGCTGCGTTCAGGTTTGCTCGCAAGCTGAGTCCGTTGCCGACCGAGAACGGCACTGTGACGGGAGTGCTGGCTCCGCTACTAGCCTTCAAAACGGCGGACAGGCTAAGAGGGGACGACGGTGTATACCAGACGCCCGTGTAGGGGATTGTGCCATCCGGAAAGTAATACACATTCGTGCCACTGTCGAACACGCCGGTGAGTGCGATGCCCTTGTACACGGTCGTGAAGAATCCGTTCTGATCCACCGGCACGATATTCACCGTCGACGGCAGCGCGTTGTTCTGACGCGTCCCGACGCCGAACACGAGCTCACCCGTGGCCGTCGTCTGACCGTCTGCGGGTAATGCCGGCAAACGGATAATCGTGCCGTTGTTGTCGGAGGTAAAGTCGGCGACAGGATTCATGACTTGCGTATCGAGCGGTACGCTCGTGCCCGTGCACGAGCCCGTGGAGGGGCAGTAGTAGTAGGTCGCCGGCAATACTTGTCGCGCCGCGAGCGGAAAGTCGCGCGTCGTATGGCCGATGCCGATCACGCCGTTGGCGCCAAGCGCGGCCGCCGTATTGAGACCAATCATGCCGCGGGAATTGCACTCCGCCGGCATCGCATATGTGCCGTCGCCAATCAACTGGACCGGCAGATTGCCTGCTGTCTTGCCTCCGATTGTCACGTCAGCTCGTTTGATCGAGCCCCACGTGTAGCCGCCCATGAAAGGCGCGCATTGGGCAATTGGAGCGCCTCCGGTCGGATCCTTCGAAGCTCCGGTCTGTGCCGGCAAGCGGGACGCGAGTGTCGAACCCAGCGCGCTTGCCATCACGCGCACGCCGACTGAACCAGTGTCGAGCAGCATGTGATCGACTGTCGAGCATTGGGTGCCGCCTTGCGAGCCGGGGAGGCATATGGTTGCGCTCACGTAGAGCATGTTGGTCTCGCCCATCGTCCGATCGACGACGATTGGCACAGTGTTCACGTCAGCGTCCGGAGTCGGCGTTGGCGTTGGAGTCGGAGTCGGAGTCGGAGTCGGAGTCGGAGCCGGAGTCGGAGCCGGAGCCGGAGTCGGAGACGGAGTCGGCGTCGGCGTCGGAGCCGGAGCCGGAGTTGGCGTCGGCGTCGGCGTCGGCGTTGGAGTCGGAGTTGGGGGCGGCGTCGGAGTAGGACTCGGAGTCGGTGCAGGAGTCGGAGTAGGACTCGGACTCGGACTCGGAGCAGGGGTCGGAACCGGACTCGGCGTCGCCGGCTTCTCATTATCCTTGGTCGCGTTCGAACTGCCATCCTCGCCACCACCACCACCACCGCAGGCCGAGAGAGCCACGCTGGCCGTCAGCAGCGCGAGGCAAAGTTTCTTATTGAGAGTCTTCATGTTTCTTGTGTTTCGTGAAATAGACGCGCCGCATCACTGCAGATCTTCAGCACGGACATTGACGGGGACGAGGCGCGGCAGAACTGCCTTGCCGAAGAAGTTTCCAGCCCGGCCCGCGGACTCGATCTGAAAATCGCCGTTGCGTTCGATCAATGGGCCGGTGCCGCGCGCGCGTCCGGTGCCTGCCGCGACTGCGTTCGGGAAATAGCTGCCAAGCAACGCGACCATGTCGGGGCGCACCGGCCCTTGCCACGTGACGGCAAACACGACGTTAGAAGGCAGCACGTATTCGCGAATCCTGACACCGTCGGCGTCACGCGACTCACGCACGGTATAAGCCGCGGTGGATGCAGCAGAGGAGGCAGGCGCTGCAGACTGGAGCAGGGACTTCGGGGCCGAACCGGCACCCGGTGCACCACCCAACGCCGCATACGACGCGTGCGGAAAAAGAGCCGACACCGTCAGCACGATCTTCACAAATTTCATCACATTGCTCCGGAAAACAGGTCGGAGCATGGTGCCTGCGGGCGATTAATGAGAGGTGCTGAAAAGTCCTAAGCGGGAGTCAGAAACGACCCCGGGCGGACGGTGTCTCACAACACTGTCCGCCCGCTGGCATTCGTCAGAACGCGACAAACGGTCCGCTCTGCTTACCGATCGTGTCGCTGCCGACGGTCGTATACACACTGCGGCCGTAAAAGAACGGCAGACCCCACATGAACATTTTCGATTTGGACTCGTACCAGCCGACGTTGTCGTAAGCGGCGTAGCCGTTCGCCAACAAGCGGAAGGCGCTGTCGATCGTGAAAGGCATATTGACGGGTGTCCCCTTGCCGTTAGTGGCCTCCATCGTGGCGGCCAGGTTCAGCGCGGTCGACGGCGTGTACCAGTTCGACGTGGTAGGAATCGAATCGTCCGGGAACGCGAACCCGTTGGTGCCGCTGTCGATCATGCTCCAGTTGAACACCTGACCTTGATACTGGGTCGTGAATTCGCCGTATTCATCCAACGCCAGAACCTTCACATTCGATGGCAATGCGTTGTTCGACTGCGTGCTGATACCGAACACCAGTTCGCCCGTGACACTCGCCTGGCCGCCCGCAGGCAGCTTCGGCAAGCGGATGATCGTGCCGTTGTTATCGCTCGAGAAAGCAGCGACCGGATTGATTACCTCCTTGTTCATCAGCATGCGCGTGTTGAAGCAAGCGTTGGCGGCCGTGCAATAGTAGTAATTCCCCGGCAGGGCGGTAGTCAACGCATCTTTCGAGTCATAGGTGCCGTAGCCGATGCCGAGAATCCCGTTGGCGCCAAGTCTTTCGGCGGTGCTGAGGTCCGGGCCACCGTGCGCGACGCAGTCCGATGGGATGTTGTACGCGCCGTCGCCAACCAGCTGAATAGGGATGTTGCTTGCGGTGCGGCTGCCGATTTTGATATCGGCACGTTTCACCGTGCCCCAGGTCGTGCCGGAGCCAAACGGCATGCATTCCGCGACTGGCGCAACGCCGCTTGCGTCGTCCACGGCGCCGACTTGCGTGAGCAACTGGGAAGCGAGTGTGGGCAGCGCGCTGGCCATGATGCGTACGCCCACCGATCCCGTATCCACCAGCATGCGGTCGACCGTCGTGCACTGGTTTGCGCCTTGCGTGCCGGGGACGCACACGGTGATTGTCGCGGACAGCATGTTGATGCTGCCCATCGAGTTGTCGACCCGAATCGGCACCGTGTTACTGCCGTTGCTGGAGGTATTCCCCGAATTCCCCGAACCGCCCGAGCCATCTGGCTTCTTGATCCAGTCGGGATCCGCGGACCAGGCGATTGAGCCATTGTTCTTGCTTCCGTTGCCATCACCTCCGCCGCCACACGCGGACAGCGTCAGGCCAAGCGCCACCAGCGCGAGCCAGAATGTCTTGTTGATTGTCTTCATCTTGTTGTCTTCCGCGAAATCGATGGGCCGTATTACTTGAGATCGCCCGGGCGGACGTTCGCCGGCATCAGGCGCGGCAGATACGCCATGCCGAAGAAATGCCCCAGACGCCCGGCTGACTCGATGCGGAAGTCACCGTTGCCTTCGATCAGCGGACCGGTACCGCGCGCACGGCTTTCGCCAGCGGCGACGAAGTTGGGAAAATAGCTGCCGAGCAACGCAGTCATGTCCGGACGGATCGGACCTTCCCAGGCAACGGCGAACACGGTGTTGGACGGCAGCACGTATTCGCGGATCGTGACGCCGTTGGCGTCGCGCGATTCACGTGTGGTGTACGGCGTGGCGGCGGCAGCGGTTACGGCGCCTGCGGCGGATTGCGGCGCGGCACGCAACATGGATTGAGTGGGGCTGGACGTGGTTGTGCCGGCGCTCGGCGCTCCGCCCAAGGTTGCATACGACGCAAGCGGCGACAGCATGGCCGTCAGCATCGCGATCTTCACGAGTCTCATCACACTGCTCCGGGGAAAAAACGGTCGGAGCATGTTGCCTGCGGGATGATCAGGAAACCGTAGGAAATTTCCTTGACGACAACGGGAAGGGGCTCAATGAAAGCATCGAGTCAGGATTGTTGCAACCTGTCTCAAGTTGCAAAGCGCAGACAAGGCGCAGCGTAAGCCGGCGATGAGCAGGCGCGCGGGCAGGCATTGCCCGGCCGAATGGACAAAAGGACGGAAGCCAAACGACGCCTACTGAGGCGCCGCGCCGTTCGGCATCATCCGCCGCCCGAGTTTGCCGGCGGCACCTTTTGCCGCGACACCCGGATGCGGCACGGCAGGAACATGCGGCAGCGCGGTCAACGCGCCGTCATCGACGGGCGATAGCAACGCGCTCAACTGCAGCACATCCTGATCGGTGAGATTCGCGGTGGAGGCCTTCAGCTTCAGGCTATTGATCAACGTGTCATAGCGCGCCTTCGCCAGATCGCGGCGTGCCGAAAACAGCTGGTCTTGTGCATTGAGCACATCGATATTGATGCGCACGCCGACCTGATAGCCAAGCAGATTCGATTCGAGCGAGGTACGCGCGGACTGCTCCGCGGTCTGTAGCGCACGCACCTGCGCCAATCCGCTTACTACGCCGAGAAACGCCTGGCGCGCGGTCAGTGCCGCGTTGCGCCGGGCGGTGTCGAGATCGGCGGCGGCCTGGTCTTCCAGCGCGAGCGTTTGGCGCACACGGCTTTGCGTCGCGCCGCCCGCGAAGATGGGAATCGTGACCTGCACGCCGATCGTGCTGTTGGTGTATGTCGACCCCAGGTTGCCCAGTTCCGCGGCGAGCGCCGGCGTGCCGGGCGCCGGCGTATTCGCGCCGCTGCCAAAGCCGCCACCGAAATTGCCACCGAAGTTGCCCGCGCCGGCCGCGCCGAGGCTGCTGCGCGAGCGGCTCGCGACCAGATCGACAGTCGGCAGATGGCCGGCCTTGGCCTTCGACGTCTCGCGTTGCGCGCTATCCAGCGCGATCTGTTTGAGCACGACCTGATAGTTGGCGTCGCTTGCCGCGTCGACCCACTGGTTGATGTCGGCAGGAACGGGTGGCGGCAGCGGCGCACTGGCGACGAGTCCGTCGACACGCTCGACCGGATGCCCGACGATCTGCTGCAACGCGGCCAGCTTCACCGCGAGATCGTTCTGCGCGGCGATTTCCTGCGAAATCGCCTGATCGTATTTGGCCTGCGCTTCGTTGGTATCCGTGATCGTCGTATTGCCGACTTCAAAGGACCGTTTGGCCGATTCGAGCTGCTGCGCGATCGAGGTCTTCTGCGAACGCACAATCGCAAGACTATCTTGCGCGGTGAGCGCGTCGAAGTAAGCCTGGCCGAGCCGCACGATCAGATCCTGACGCGCCTGTGCAAACGACGCCTGCGCGGAATCGACCGCGAGCTTGCCCTGCGCGTAGCCATACCAGCTATCCACGTGAATCAGCGGCTGCGTGAGCGAAATCACGTAGCCATTGCTATTGCCATAGGACGCCGGAAAGCCGCCGCCGAAATCGGTGTTCTGGCGGTTCGCGGTGAGCGACGCGGAGACTTGCGGCAGCAGTTTGGCGCGGGCGAGCGGCAGCTCTTCGCTATTGGCCGCGAGTGCGGCGCGCGCGCTTTGCAGTTGCGCGTCGCTTGAAAGCGCTTCGTCGTAGAGCTGGGAGAGGCCGACGGCCTGCGCGGGAAGCGCACCGCCAAACGCGCAGCCGAGCGCCAGAGCAGCCGCGAGGACCGGCACCCGCCGGCGCATCATGGGACCGTGCGGTCAGTAAGTGGGAACCGACGGATCGACCTGGCGCGACCACGCGTCGATCCCGCCTTGCAGATTGAAAACGTTGGTATGGCCGCGCGATTCGAGGAACATCGCGACCTGGGCGCTGCGCGCGCCGTGATGGCACACGCAGACGATCTGTGCGTCGTCGTCGAGTTCTTCGCTGCGGGCGGGAATCTCGCGCATCGGAATCAATACGGCGCCGGCGATCGACGCCGTCTGGATTTCCCACGGCTCGCGCACGTCGAGCAGCACGGGAGCGGGACGCGATTGATCGGCGAGCCATTCGGCGAGCGCGGGAGCGGACAGATTTTGCATCGGCAAGACATCCAGTTCAGGTTGCGGCGGCAAACCCACCGCACGGATAAACGTGAAACGTGCGAAATACGCAAATCAAAACTTGAAGCGCGGCGGCTGCACAGCGTTCAGCAACGGCTCGATATACGTTTCGAAGACGTCGGCAATACGGAATTGCTTGTCGTCGATACGCGTGATGATCTGCGCCTTCATGACCGGCGCGGCGCCGACGAAAGCTGCCAGACGGCCACCGACCTTCAGCTGTTCGAGGATTTCCTGCGGCAGCACGGGCAGGCCGCCCGACACGCAGATCACGTCGTAAGGCGCAGCGTCGGCCCAGCCGCGCGAAGCGTCGCCGGTGGTGACTTCGGCGTTCAGCACGCCGTTGGCGATCAGGTTGTTTCTGGCCAGTTCAGCCAGTTCCGGTTCGATATCGACCGTCAGCACGTGCTGCGCGCGATGCGCGAGCAACGCGGCCATGTAGCCCGAGCCCGCACCGATTTCAAGCACGCTCTCGTGTTTCTTCACCGCCAGTTCCTGCAGCACGCGCGCCTCGATGCGCGGCGCCAGCATGTGCTGGCCAGCCGGCAGCGGCACTTCGAAGTCGACGAAGGCCAGATCGCGGTACACAGCGGGGACGAAGTTTTCACGCTTGACGATCGAGAGCAGATTCAGCACGTCCTGGTCGAGCACTTCCCAGGGGCGGATCTGCTGTTCGATCATGTTGAAACGCGCTTGCTCGATGTTCATGGTGGGGTTCGGCGGTTTGGTTTGGCGAGTTTGGCGATTTTTTGCCACTGACCGGCGGCCTCGGCGCATTACTCAGCACGAGGGCCACGCAGGGTAACTGCGGGATTGTACCAAATGACGGCGTCAATCCACGCCGTTGCGGGCACCGCGCGGCTTCGCCGCAGCCCTGGCGCACATCCGGCACCCCCCCGGCGCACCCTGAGCGCCCCCGTGTTAATCCCTAGCCATCTGTCCTTGCGATTCCCGCTCCCATCGCTCAAAAATGTAATCGATTACATTTTCGAGGCCGGTTCACTTGTCCAAATCGCTGCCCAAAGCGTTGTCTGCGGACACGTCCGGGGCGCGTCGGCTGACCGAGGTTCAGCCGGTGCGTCCGGCCGAAGGCATGTCGATTGCCGACGTGGCGCAGCAGGCGGGGGTGTCGGTGGCGACGGTATCGCGTGTGCTGAACGGCCACGAGAACGTGCGGCCCGCGACTCGCGACAAGGTGCTGGCCGCCATCGACGCCAGCGGCTATCGCGTCAACGAACTCGCGCGCAATCTGCGCACGGCGGAAAGCCGCCTGCTGCTGACCATGGTGCCCGACGTCGGCAACCCGTTCTATGCGGAGATCGTGCGCGGCATCGATAGCGTCGCGCGCCAGCACGGCTACTTCATGCTGCTATGCGACACCGGCGCCGATCCGGGCCGCGAGCGCAGCTACTTCGACCTGCTGCGGCGCCGCCGCGCGG
Organism: Paraburkholderia fungorum; assembly: GCF_046027215.1. Classification (GTDB taxonomy): domain Bacteria; phylum Pseudomonadota; class Gammaproteobacteria; order Burkholderiales; family Burkholderiaceae; genus Paraburkholderia; species Paraburkholderia fungorum_D. Next base: position 762,684 of record NZ_JAQQEN010000001.1, read on the forward strand.
ACGGCGCGATCTGTCTCGATCCGGCGGCCATTCAACAGGCGCTCGGCGAAGCATCCAGTGCGCTGCCCTGGGTGGCCTGCTGCGAGTTCGACCCGGCGGTGGGCGTGCCGTATGTGGGCATCGACAATTACCGCGCGGCAGGCGACGCCGTGCGGCATCTGCTTGCGCGCGGTCATCGGCGCATTGGGCTGATCAATTCGGACGTGGACTACCTCTATGCGCGGCAGCGTCAGCAGGGCTATCTGGACGCGCTGGCCGAGGCCGGCATTACGCCGCACGAGCATTGGCGGATGAACCTGAACAGTCTCGACTACGAAGCGGGCGCGTCGGCCGCGGCCGTGCTGGTGCAGCAACCGCAGGCGCCGAGCGCGATCTTCGCGGTGTCCGACACGCTCGCGATCGGTGTGATCCACGGCCTGCGCAGTGTCGGCAAACGCGTGCCGGACGATATCGCGGTAGTCGGCTTCGACGATATTTCGCTTGCCGCGCAAATCGATCCGCCACTCACCACCATTGCCCAGCCGATGCGCGAACTCGGCGAAACGGCTGCGCGCCTGCTGCTGCAACGGCTCGCAAATCCTTTGGCGAACGTGCCGGGCGTGCTGCTGCCGCATCGGCTCGTGATCCGCGGGAGCGCATAAGTCATGAGCCTCGCCGTCCGTTTCGACGACATCCGCAAAGACTTTGGGCCAGTGCGCGTGCTGCATGGGGTGAGTTTCGACCTTGCGCCAGGGCGTATTTACGGCTTGCTCGGCGAGAACGGCGCGGGCAAATCGACACTGATGAAAATCCTCTCCGGCTACGAGTCCGCGACCACCGGCACGTTACTGATCGACGGCCACGCGCAGCAGTTCACCAGTTCGCGTGATGCGGAAGCGGCGGGCATTGTGCTGATCCACCAGGAATTCAATCTGGCGGAGCACATGTCGATTGCGCAGAACATGTACCTCGGCCACGAAAAGCGCCGCGGCTGGATGGTCGACGATGCCGCGATGCGCAGCGAGGCGAAGCGCTACCTGGCGGCAGTGGGGCTTGCGAAGCCGCCGGATACCAAGGTGCGCGACCTGATCGTCGCCGAGAAGCAGATGGTGGAGATCGCCAAGGCGCTGTCGCGCAACGCGCGTCTGCTGATCATGGACGAGCCGACCGCCACGCTCACGCCGTCCGAAACCGAGCGCCTCTTCACGCTGATGAAAAAGTTGAAGGCGGAGGGCGTCACCCTGATCTACATCTCGCACAAGCTCGATGAGGTCGAACACATTACCGACGAGGTGATCGTGATGCGCGACGGCCGCTTCGTCGCGCGTGGCGAAACGTCAGGACTCGCGCGCCAGCAGATGGCCAATTTGATGGTAGGTCGCGACCTCTCCGACATGTTCCCGGACAAGGTGGCTGTGCCCGCCGATGCGCCCATTGCGCTGAAAGTGAATGGCCTCGTCGTGCCGGACTGGGTCGAGGAGTTGAGCTTCGAGGTGCGCGCGGGCGAAGTGCTGGGCTTTGCCGGCCTCGTCGGTGCAGGGCGTACCGAGGCCTTCGAGGCGATCCTGGGCTTGCGCAGGCGCACGGCAGGTCGCATAGAGATTGGCGGCCAGGCAGTGGACCTCAAGAAACCACGCGATGCGATGCGCCATGGCCTCACGTATCTGAGCGAAGACCGCAAGGGCAAGGCCCTGCATGTGAATCTGAATCTTCAGGACAACCTCACGTTGATGACGCTCGAACGCTACACGCATCCGCTGCTCGATCTGAAGGCGGGGCGCGCGGCGCTGGCCCAGGCCGTGAGCGATTTCGGCATCCGCACCGGCGATCTGTCGAGCCGCGCGCGCATGCTCTCCGGCGGCAACCAGCAGAAACTCGCGCTCGCCAAATTCCTGCAGCCCAATCCCAACGTGATCGTGCTCGACGAACCGACGCGCGGCGTCGACGTCGGTTCGAAGCGCGACATCTATTTCCTGATTCACCGTCTCGCCGCGCAGGGCCGCGCGGTGATCGTCATTTCATCCGAACTGATCGAACTGATCGGCTTATGCCATCGCGTCGCCGTGATGCGCGCGGGGCGTCTGCAGGCGACGCTCGATCTCGATCACCTGACCGAAGAGGAGTTGATCGCTCATGCGACCGGCACCCACTGAAGCTGCGCAATCCGGCCGCGCGATGCGTCTCGCGCACCATCTCTACGGGCTTGGTCCGCTCGCGGGGCTGGTCGTGCTGTGCATCGCCGGCACGTTGCTCAATCACGATTTCGCCACCGTCGACAACATGATGAACGTGCTTACGCGCACGTCGTTTATCGGCATCATCGCGGTGGGCGAGACCTTTGTCATTATCTCGGGCGGTATCGATCTGTCGGTCGGTTCGATGGCGGCGCTGATCGCGGGCAGCATGATCTGGCTGATGAACGGGCTTTCGGCGGGCGTCGGCGGCCACACGTTTTCGCCGTTGATGATCATCGCGCTCGGCATGGTGGTCGCGCTGGTGCTCGGTGGACTGTTTGGCTGGGCGCACGGCCTGCTGATCACCAAAGGGCGGATCGAACCGTTCATCGTCACGTTGGGCACGCTCGGCATTTTTCGCGCAGTGCTGACGTGGCTCGCGGATGGCGGCGCGCTCACGCTCAACAATTCGTTGACCGATCTCTACAGCCCCGTCTATTACGCCAGTCTGCTCGGCGTGCCGGTGCCGATCTGGGTTTTTCTGGTGGTTGCCGCCGGTGGTGCGTTGATCCTGAATCGCACCGCATTTGGACGGCATGTGCAGGCAATCGGCTCAAATGAACAGGTGGCGCGCTACGCGGCAATTCGTGTCGATACGGTGAAGATCGTCACGTACGTGCTCCTGGGTATCTGCGTGGGCGTCGCGACGGTGCTGTATGTGCCGCGCCTCGGTTCCGCGACACCCACCACCGGAATTTTGTGGGAACTGGAAGCGATCGCGGCAGTGGTGGTCGGCGGCACCGCGCTTAAAGGCGGCGAAGGGCGCGTGGTGGGCACCGTCATCGGCGCGATCCTGCTGTCCGTGATCGCCAACATTCTCAATCTGACCAGCATCATCAGCGTGTATCTGAACGCTGCGGTGCAGGGCGCCGTGATTATCGTCGTGGCGTTTCTGCAGCGCGGACGACGGTAAGTGGTGGAAGTGGGTGGGTAGAAAAGCAGTCCAGCAATGCGGGGCGCGTGAGGGCCTCATAACCAGCAACCATCTCGCATGGTTCCGGAGTAACCGCTACAAGGCCAACTCTGGTCGACACAGGAGACACAACATGAAGCAGGTCATTCGAGCGATCAGCGCCGGCGTGCTGGCGTTGGGGATACTGGGCACGGCGGGCGCGGCGCGCGCCGACGACAAGGTGATTCTGGGCGTGGCGATACCGACCGCGGATCACGGTTTTACGGGCGGCATCGACTGGTGGGCCAATAAAGCCAAAGAGGATATGGAGAAGGCGCATCCCGACCTGAAAGTGATCCTGAAGACCTCGGCGAGCGCACCGGAGCAGGCGAACCAGCTGCAGGACATGGTGACCGTCAACAAGATCAACGCGCTCGTGATCTTCCCGCATGAATCGGCCTCGCTGACGCAACCGGTTGCGCAGGTGAAGAAGAAGGGGATCTACGTGACGGTGGTCGATCGCGGGCTCACCGACACTAGCGCACAGGATGCGTATGTGGCGGGCGACAACACCGCGTTTGGCCGGCTCGCCGGCGAGTACTTCTGCAAATCGCTGAACGGCAAGGGCGACATCGTCGCGTTGCGCGGCATTCCGACCACGCTCGATAACGAACGCTACACCGCGTTTACCGCCGCGTTGAAGGCGTGCCCTGGCGTGAAGGTGCTCGACGCCAAATACGCCAACTGGAACCGCGACGACGCATTCAAGGTGATGCAGGATTACCTGACGCGCTTCAAGCACATCGACGCAGTGTGGTCCGCGGATGACGACATGTCGGTGGGCGTGCTCAAGGCGATCGATCAGGCCAAGCGTACTGACATCAAGGAAGTGCTGGGCGGCGCGGGTTCGAAAGAGATGATCAAGCGTGTGATGGATGGCGACAAGCTGATCAACGCCGACGTCACGTATTCGCCGAAATTCATCTACGACGCAATCAAACTCACGGCTGAGGCGCGCCTGAAGGGTGAAAAGCTGCCGGCGACGACGATCGTGCCGTCGGTGCTCGTCACCAAGGAAAATGCCAAGGAATACTACTTCCCCGCTTCGCCGTTCTGACGCGTGATGGCGCCCGCTTGACGGCGGGCGTCCTATCCTTTGATCGAGGAGCAATACGATGAAAACCATCAAGGGGCCGGCGATTTACCTGGCCCAGTTTCTGGGCGACAAGGCGCCTTTCGACACGCTCGAAAACATGGCCACATGGGCCGCGAGTCTGGGCTACAAAGGCATTCAGGTGCCGGTGGATACGCGGCTGATCGACATCGAACAGGCGGCGTCGAGCCAGACGTATTGCGATGAATTGCTTGGCACGGTGGCCGACGCGGGTGTGCAGATCACCGAGCTGGCTTCGCATCTGCAAGGCCAACTGGTTGCGGTGCATCCCGCGTATGACCTGCTATTTGACGGCTTCGCCGCGCCGCACGTGCGCGGCAATCCGCAAGCGCGCACCGAGTGGGCAATCCAGCAGTTGAAGCTGTGCGCGCAGGCGTCGCGGCGCCTTGGGCTTGATACCCATGTGTCGTTTTCTGGCGCGCTTGCGTGGCCCTACGTGTATCCGTGGCCGCAGCGTCCCGCTGGTCTGGTCGAAACCGCGTTCGATGAACTCGCGCGCCGCTGGCGGCCGATTCTCGATGCGTTCGACGAAGCCGGCGTCGACATCGCCTACGAGTTGCATCCGGGCGAGGACCTGCACGATGGCGTGACGTTCGAACGTTTTCTCGAGCGGGTGGATGGGCACCGGCGCGCGAACATCCTGTTCGATCCGAGCCACTACGTGCTGCAGCAACTCGATTACCTGTCCTTCATCGATATTTATCACGAGCGCATCAAGGTCTTTCACGTGAAGGATGCGGAGTTTCGTCCGACCGGCCGGGCAGGCGTGTACGGCAGTTATAGCGGCTGGACCGAGCGCCCTGGGCGCTTCCGTTCACTCGGCGACGGACAGATTGATTTCGGCGCGATCTTCTCGAAGATGGCGCAATACGATTTTCCCGGCTGGGCGGTGCTCGAATGGGAGTGCGCGCTGAAGCATCCACAGGACGGCGCGAGCGAAGGCGCGGAGTTCATTCGTCGGCACATCATTCGGGTTGCCGAACATACATTCGACGATTTTGCCGGGAGCGGCGTTGATGCGGCGCAGTTGAACCGCGTGCTGGGTATTTGACCACGATCGATCGCAGAAGGAGTCAGAGCGATGTCACACAGAAGGCTCAGGTTGGGCATGGTCGGCGGCGGGCAGGGCGCGTTCATCGGCGCGGTGCATCGGATCGCGGCACGGCTCGACGATCGTTTCGAACTGGTGGCGGGCGCGTTGTCGTCCGATCCGCAGCGTGCGCAGGCGAGCGCCGCCGAGGCCGGCATCGCGCGCAGCTACGCGGACTGGCGCGAGATGGCGCGTGCAGAAGCTGCGCGTACCGACGGTATCGACGCGGTAGCGATCGTCACGCCGAATCATCTGCACGCACCGGTGGCAACGGCGTTTCTCGAAGCCGGTATTCACGTGATCTGCGACAAGCCGCTCGCGATTTCACTTGCTGAAGGCGAGGCGCTCGCAAAGCTCGCGCGTGAGAAGAACAGGCTGTTCGCGCTGACGCATACGTATTCCGGGTATCCGCTGGTGCGGCACGCGCGCGAACTCGTCGAAGCAGGTGAGCTGGGTGAAATACGCGTGGTGCAAGTCGAGTACGCGCAGGACTGGCTCTCTGAACCGCTAGAAACGAGCGGCACGAACAAGCAGGCGGGCTGGCGTACGGACCCGTCTCTCGCGGGTCCTGCCGGCTGTCTCGGCGACATCGGCACGCACGCGTACCACCTTGCCGCGTTCATTACGGGGATGACGCCGTCGTCGCTTTCGGCGGAGTTGCATACGTTTGTTCCGGGACGCCGCATCGACGATCACGTGCAGGCCATGCTGCGTTATGCGAACGGCGCGCGTGGCATGCTGTGGGCCAGCCAGGTGGCGGCGGGGGCGGAAAACGCGTTGCGTCTACGGGTGTATGGGACGAAAGCGGGGTTGAGCTTCGATCAGGAGAACCCGAACGAATTGTGGTTCACGCCGTTGGGCGGTTCGGCTGAGCGCCTGACGCGCGGGCGCGTGAAAGGCGCGATCGCGGCGCATGCGACGCGCGTTCCGCCGGGACATCCTGAAGGTTATCTGGAAGCGTTCGCGCAGTTGTACAAGGATGCAGCGTTGCAGATCGAAGCTTTGAACGGGGGTGGCGCGTTGCCCGCCGAAAGCCTTTTGCTCACCACGGTGGACGATGGCGTTGCCGGTTTGCGTTTTATCGATGCCGTGCTGGCGAGTAGTGCGGCGGACGGGCAGTGGCGCGAGATTCACTGACGCCGCCGATGCAGACAGATCGCACCGGTCCTCAGGTTCTCACGCGAGATAGCGGCTAATATCAATGCGGGCGATTTTCTTTTGCAGCTTCATCTCCTCGACCTTCTCCTTGAGCCAGATCTTGACGTTCCGGATATCTTCGAAGTCGGTCAGATCCTGCTGGATTTCGACGATCCATTGCTGGTGCGCGAGAATCTCGTAGGCGAGATCGCTTGTCATGTCTTTCGGTGTGGCGAAGTCGTAGGGATCCAGGCCGTAGGTTGCCTTGAGGTCAGTCTCGACGCGGACGATTTCCTGGTCCAGATCGGCAACTTGCTGCTTCAGAATCTGGTTGTAGTATTTCAACCGCTCTTCGCTAATTGCGTTGACTGCATTCTGATCGAGATGCTCCAACTCAAGCTGCAATTCCAGCAATTGCAACAGATTTCTCTTGTTGTAAGCGTCATTTGCTCGCTGCATCAATGCAGTTTTGCTCTTGCGCGTTTCCGGGTCGCTTTCGCGGTCGGGGTGCAACTCACTGGCTAGCTTGCGATAAAGCTCGCGAAGCGACAGGTTGCGTTGAGCCCCTTCTTCCATGTGCCTTTTCTCTGCCGCCAGCCGTTGCGCGGATTTCTTGCTCGCGGTCTCGGGCTTGTCTTCCGGTGGTTTGTTTGCGGCGTTCTCTTTTGCTTCGTGTTGAGCCCTTAGAGCATGAACGCGTGCCAGCACTTCGTCGCGCGAACTCATGTCGAGATCGTCGCCCAGTTCCGTGCCCAACATTTCTTCGAGGTTTGCCTTGAAATCCTTCAACTCGGCGGCGGCTTCACGGTCATAGTCCGAACCGCTGTGCCGATTGTAGATTTCCTTCAATCGTGCGTCTTCACGTTGGGCGAGCAGATTTCTGGCCATCGTGCTGGCGAATTCGGCCACGTTCCGTCGCTCGGACGCTGTGAGTTCTTTGCGGTTAGACGCTGCGTCGAGGCAACATGCCATGTCGATCCGCAAGCCCAGATACGCGTCTTTTAGCGGCAGCAGTTCGTCGACGTACTTGCGGTGGAAACCCGGCGCAAAGTTTTCCCAGGCACTCAAGGTGGCACGGCGCTTTTGAATCCGTTTGATAAGCGCGTTGAACGCTTTCTGGGCTTTCGACAGGACGGGCTGGTTGTGGTCGGGCGCAATGCTGACAGACTTGGCATTTGTCTCGGTCATGAAGGCATCTCGTTGATAGTCGAGTTGTTGATGGCGCGGCTCAACCGCCCTTGCTTTTCTTGATCTGTTCTTCGAACGCGATGTCCAGCTTGCTTGCCTTGCGTGGTTTCGGCGGCCCGAAACCGTCTACAAACTTCACGAAGTCGTCGAGTGTGAGCGGATCGGACACTTTCTTGTCGGTGCCGCTCGATTTATCGACCAGATAGAACAGGCCGCCGGAGAGGCTGATCGCGGCGAACTGCGGGTTGCCGCTGCGCGTTTTCAGACGCTCGACAGCGTGGATGGCTCGGGTGGTGCGCATGATGTGGGACTGCCGGGTCGGTGAAAGAGTTCTACTGTAGCAACTTCGAGAGTGGCGCGCGTCATTGCGCCGAGCGGCGGAATTTACGCCGCACCCAGTCCCCCCAATCCTCCAGCACCGTATACACCACCGGCACCACCACCAGCGTCAGGATCGACGACGTAATCACCCCGCCGATCGCCGTCTGCCCGAGCGGCCCGCGCTGCTCGCCGCCTTCGCCGAGACCGGCCGCCAGCGGCAGCATGCCGAAGATCATCGCCAGCGTGGTCATCAGAATCGGCCGCAGACGCACGCGCGCTGCTTCGAGCAGCGCCTCGCGCCGCTCCATCATCCGGCCCTTGCCGGACGCGTCGAGCAGGGTGCCACGCCGGGCCTGATTCGCGAAGTCCACCAGCAGAATTGCGTTCTTCGTCACGAGGCCCATCAACATCACGAAGCCGATGATCGAAAACATGTTCAGCGTGCTGCCGAACAGCAGCAGTGCGATCAGCACGCCGATCAGCGTGAGCGGCAGCGACGCCATGATCGCGAGCGGCTGCGCGAAGCTCGCGAACTGCGACGCCAGGATCATGTAAATGAACACCACCGCCAGCGCCAACGCCTCCACCGCGTACACGAACGATTCGTTCATGCTCTTGGTCGAGCCTTCGAAGCGGTAGTGATAGCCCGCCGGCAGATGCATGGCGTCGAGCGTCTTCGCGATATCCGAAGCGACTTCGCCGGGCGAGCGGCCGTTCACGTTCGCCGACAACATCACCTCGCGTTGCAGGTCGCGCCGGTTCAACACATCCGGCCCGGTCGTCGTGACGATATCCGCGATCTGCCGCAGCGGCACCAGCACGGGCGCACCGTTCGCGTCGGTGCGATTGGTGGCGATCATCAGCTTCGCCAGATCGTCGACGTCCTGGCGCTGCGAACGCGGCAACCGCACGCTGACGTCGTAGTCCTGGTCGTCGGGCGCGCGCCATGTGCTGATGGCGTCGCCCGACAGAAGCGGCCGCAGCGCCGTGCCGATATCGGCGACGCCAACGCCCAGATCGGACGCCAGTTCACGCTTGACGTTGATCGCCACGATCGGCTTATCCGCCTTGAGGCTCGAATCGAGATCGACAAGGCCGGGAATCTTCGCCATGCGCGCCTGCGCGGCATCGGATAGGCGGCGCAGTTCGTCGATGTTGTCGCCCTGCATGCTCAACTGGATCGCCTTCGTGCTGCCGGCGCCGTCCGGCACGCCGATTTCGGTAATCTCCACGCCCGCCACGGAAGCGAGGCGCGCGCGAAACACCTGGTTCAGTTCCACCATGCCACGCGTGCGATCGCGCCGGTCTTTCAGCCGCACGGTAATCAGCGCGGTGTTCTTGCCTTGCGTGTTGCCGGAATTGATCGTCGCATACGTGAAGCGCACCTCCGGGTAGGTGGCGAGAATCGCCTGCACCTGTTCGACCTTGTCCGAGGTGGCTTCGAGCGAGGTGCCCACCGGCGTGTTCAAGCCGATCTGCGTTTCGGAGAAGTCCGCGTTCGGCACGAATTCCGTACCCACGAACGGCACCAGAAACAGGCTGCCGAAGAAGGTCGCCGCGGCCACCACCAGCGTGATCGCGCGATGCCTGAGCGACCAGCCGAGCAGGCGCTGATAGAACCCGGTGAGGCGGTCGATCTGCGTGTCGAACAGATGCAGAAAACGCGCGATGGTGCGTCCGTAGCGATAGCCCTTGCGGCCGGTGTCGGCGTCATGCAGATCGGGGTCCGGCCAGATCGACGACAACATCGGGTCGAGCGTGAACGACACGAACATCGAGATCAGCACGGCCGCGGCCACCGTAATGCCGAACTGATGGAAGAAGCGGCCGATGATCCCGCCCATGAAACCCACCGGCAGGAACACGGCGACGATCGAGAAGGTGGTCGCCAGCACGGCGAGCGCGATTTCCTTCGTGCCGTCGAGCGCGGCCGTGCGATGGTCCGCGCCGAGTTGCACGTGGCGCACGATGTTCTCGCGCACCACGATTGCGTCGTCGATCAGCAAACCGACGCAGAGCGACAGCGCCATCAGCGTGATCACATTGATCGTGAAGCCACACGCGTACATCACGGCGAACGTGCCGATCAGCGCGATCGGCAGCGTGAGGCCAGTGATCACCGTGCTGCGCCACGAGCCGAGGAACAGGAACACGATCAGCACCGTCAGCAGCGCGCCTTCCAGCAGCGTGCGCTTCACTTCGTTGACGCTGTCTTCGATATTGATCGACGAATCGTCGGTGATGCTGAGTTGCACACCGGGTGGAAGTTGCGGCTGCAAACGCGCGACTTCGTCGCGTACGCCGTGGGCGACATCCACCGTGTTCTCGCCTTGCGCCTTGATGATCGACAGGAACAACGCGCGCTGGCCGTTCAGCAACGCCATGCTGTCGGGTTCCTGCTGACCGTCCACGACATCGGCGACCTGATCGAGCGTGACCGGCTGCGTGGCGGAAGACGCGCTCGGAATCGCCGACTGCGCGCCGCGCCGCGCGACGATGATGCGCTTGAAATCGTCCGGCTTCTCGAAGCGGCCCTTGACCTGCACGGTCTGCTCGACGTTGCGGGAGGTCAGCGGGCCGGCGGGAATCTCCTGATTCTCGTTCTGCACCGCGCGGATCACCTGGTCGACGCCGATCGACAACGCCTGCAGCTTCTGCGGATTCACGTCGATCTGCACCTGGCGCTTCACGCCGCCCACGAGCGTGACCGAGCCGACGCCACGCACCGTTTCGAGCCGCTTGCGCACGATCTGATCGGCGACGGTGGTGAGATCGCGCGTCGACAGCGATGCGCCCGGCGCGTTCGATACGGCCACCGTGACAATCGGCATATCCGCCGGATCGTAACGCAGCACGCGCGGCTCCTTCACGCCGTCGCGCAGATCGGGGCGGATCAGCGCGATCTTGTCGCGCACGTCCTGGGCGGCCTGCACCGCATCCACGGACAAATCGAACTGCACGATCACGACCGACTGCGCGTCATACGAACGCGACGTGATTTCGTCGATGCCGCTGATCGTATTGACCGCCTCCTCGATCTTGCGCGTCACGTCGGACTCGACCGATTCCGGCGACGCGCCCGGATAGGCGGTCTGGACGACCACGATCGGGAAGGTGATGTCCGGGAACTGATCGACCTTCAGCCGCTGATACGAAAACAGACCGATGACGACAAACGCCATCATCATCATCGTGGCGAGCACCGGGTTGCCGATGCTGATGCGGGTGAACCACATAGGGCGGGGCTCCGGTCAGCGAGTGGCGCCGGCCGCTTGCGGCCCGGATTGCCCAGATGGCCCAGCTTGCGCAGGCTTCACGACATGCACGGTGCTGCCGATCCGCAACGAGCCGAGATTGTTCCTGACGATCTGCTGGCCGAGCGCCAACGGGCCGCCGCTGATCTCGGTCCACGCGTCGTCGTTGCCTTCGCCGTCGGCGTCGCCGGTTGCGCCGGTCTGCACCGGCTGTTCGACCAGCTTGCCGTCGATCAGCGCGTAGACGCTGCGGCGCGTGCCGTCGGTGCGCACCGCGGTGGCGGGCACGACCAGCACGTTCTGCCGGCTGCCGACCGCGATCGTGCCGGTGCCGAACATGCCGACCCGCAGCGTGGCCGACGGATTGGCGATCCGCACATACACCATGATGGAACGCGAGCCGGCCTGAGCGGCCGGGTTGATGCGCGTGATCGCGCCGAGCACGGGCGCGTCGATGCCGTCGAAGGCGATGCGCACCGGCTGGCCGATCCGCACCCGCCCGATCTCGCCGACCGGCACCGGCGCCTCCAGTTCGAGCGTGCGCAGATCCACCACGTCGAACAGCTTGGTATCGACGGCGACTTTCTCGCCGGGCTCGACCGAGCGCGACGCGATCTGCCCGTCCAGAGGCGAGCGTACGACGGTATCGGCCAGCGACAGATTCGACGAAGCGAGCGCGGCCTTCGCCGCGTCGAGATTCGCGCGGGCGATTTCGTACTGGCTCTGCGCGGTGTCGAACGCGTTCTTCGAAATGAAGCCTTTCTCGACCAGCACGCGATTGTTGTCGAGCGTCTGTTTGGCGATGTCGAGCTGGCCGGCCATGGCCGCCATCTGTCCGCGGGTCTGCTCGGCGCGTGCCAGATAGTCGCGCGCATCGATTCTGGCGAGAATCTGACCGGTCTTGACCGAATCGCCTTCGCGCACCTCGACTTCGAGTGCGGAGCCGGCCACTTTCGATTTCACCGCGGCTTGCGTGACCGCGCGCAGCGAACCCGTCAGCGGCAGCGTTTCGGAGAGCGTACGACGGCTAACGGTGGTGAGGTCCTCGGGCGCGAATTCGACGATCGAGGCGGCCGTATCGGTTGCGGCTGCGGGGGCGCTGCGCTTTCTGATGGCCTGGCCGATCGCGATGGCGAGGATCACGACAGCCACAACGGTGGCGATGATGATGCGTTTTCTGGTTGTTTGCATGCGCGGTCTGACGGACTTCACGGACTGGGCGATGCGCGGCGACGCCTGATCAGGGCGCCGCGCTCGCACGGAATCGGCAAATTAGCCTGAGCCTGCGGTCACCGCAAGCTGGCCGTCAGCATGGTACACGCAGCGTGCCCGATACGCGGCACCCAAACGGCGTAGTCAGGCGGCGCGCATGCTTTTCTTGACGCTTATTGACTCAAGTACGTGAACTTGCCGTTCTTGATGACGCCCATCACGCTGGCGCGTTGATCGAGGCCGACGTGATCCTTGGCGCTCGTATTGACCACGCCATTCGGCACGACCAGTTCATGCGCATGTTCCAGTTCGTCGCGCAACGCCGCGCGGAATGCCGGCGTGCCCGGCTGAGCCGTTTTCAATGCGCGCGCCACTGCGTCCTGAAGACGCGGATACACGCCCGCTGCATCGCCCGCGAACTGGGTGACACTGCCCGCACCGTACTTCGCCTCATATTCGCTCGTGAACGCGAGCGCCGCTTTCCTGGCCGGATGATCGGCGGGCAGCGTGTGCGCGACCACCACCGGCTGGGTGGGGAACAGCGTACCCTCCACGTCCTTGCCGCCCAGCTTGATGAATTCCGGCGTGGCGATGCCATGGGTCTGGTAAATCGGGCCTTTGAAGCCGCGTTCGATCAGCGTGCGCTGCGGCAGCACGGTCGGCGTGCCGGCGCCGGCAATCAGGATCGCGTCGGGTTTGGCGGCCATCAGCTTGAGAATCTGGCCAGTGACGCTGGCGTCGGTGCGGTTATAGCGCTCCGTTGCCACCAGTTGAATGTGCCGCAAAGCCGCGAACTTGCTGAACTCGTTGAGCCAGCTTTCGCCGTAGCCGTCCGCGAAACCGATGAAGCCCACCGTCTTCACGTTGTGGTTCGACATGTAGCGCGTCATCACGTCGGCCATCGCGCTGTCGGTCTGCGCCATCTTGTAGGCCCACACCTTCTTGCCTTCCTGCGGTTCGACCACGCTCGCGGAGCCGACCAGCGTGATCATCGGCGTCTGGCTTTCGGCAACCGGATCGAGCGCCGCCATCGCCGCCGGCGTGATATTCGGGCCAACGATCACGTCGACATGATCTTCATTGATCAGCTTGTGGACGTTGCGCACGGCGGTGCCCGGATCGGAACCGTCGTCGAGGAAAATGTAGTCGGCTTTCTGGCCGGCGATCGTGGCCGTCCACATCAGCATCGCGTTCTTGCTGGTGATGCCGATCACGGCGGCCGGGCCGGTGCTCGACAGATCGATGCCGACCTTGATATCGGCATGTGCTGCGGTGGCGAGCAAGAGCGCGCCGAGAGCGGCCAGGCCGCGAAGTCTGTTTTTATGCGACGTCATCGAGAGGTCTCCGTAGCGGGGATAGCAGGAAGCGGTGGTGATGTTAAAGTTCGTAGGTTTCGTGTTCGCCTTTTAGCGCCTGCTCGATCAGCTTGCGGTTCATACTCGGCGACAGCAGTTCGACGAGCGTATACACATAGCTGCGCAGATAGGCACCCTGTTTCAGTGCGACCCGCGTCACGTTGCTGCCGAACAGGTGGCCGACCGGCATCGCCCGCAAATGGCGGTCGCGCTCGGCGTTGAACGCGATGTCCGCCATGATGCCGACGCCCAGACCCAGTTCCACATAGGTCTTGATCACGTCGGCGTCGATCGCCTCCAGCACGATGTCCGGATGCAACCCGCGCAGGCGGAACGCCTCGTTGATCTTGGTGCGGCCGGCGAACGCGTTGTCGTAGGTGATCAGCGGATACTGGGTCAGATCGTCTAGCGACAGAAGTTTGCGGTCGAGCAGCGGATGGTCCGGCTGCATCACGGCGAGGTGGTACCACTGGAAGCACGGCAGCGACACCAGTTCCTTATAGTTAGCGATCGCTTCGGTGGCGATGGCCAGGTCCGCCTGATCGTGCAGCACCATTTCGGCCACCTGGGTCGGGCTGCCTTGCAAGATTGAAAGGTGAACTTTCGGGAAGCGCTTCTTGAATTCGGCGATGGCGGCCGGAAGTGAGTAGCGCGCCTGAGTATGCGTGGCGGCGATCACCAGATTGCCCTGATCCTGCGCCGCGTAATCTTTACCGACCCGCTTCAGGCTCTCGACTTCCTGCAAGATCTTCTCGACTGACTGCAGAATGATGCGCCCCGGCTCGGTCAGCGAACGCACGCGTTTGCCGTGCCGCGTGAAGATTTCCACGCCCAGTTCATCCTCCAGCTCGATGATCGCCTTGGAGACGCCCGGCTGGCTTGTAAACAGCGCTTTAGCCGCCTCGGTGAGGTTGAAGTTCTGGCGCACGGCCTCGCGGACGAAGCGGAATTGGTGCAGGTTCATATATAACCTCTCCGCATATCAAAATAATTTTTTAGTCGTTTGAAATATAAGGCGAGTTTATTACGATCTGTCCATCTTTTTCAATATGGATATCTGTATTTGTCATAAGCAAATGAGAGATAGGTCTAAACCCTGACTCTCAGGCGCTGACAAAGAGATATCCGGAGCGCGGCGAAATCGGGTGGCCGGCCCCCGGATCGCCGTGTGTTACTGCAAAAAAATTGGGGTCCCCGAATGTACCAATACGATCAGTACGACCAGACCATCGTCGATGAACGGGTTGTGCAGTATGCCGACCAGGTTCGCCGCCGCTTGTCGGGCGAATTGAGCGAAGAGGAGTTCCGTCCGCTGCGCCTGCAGAACGGGCTGTACCTGCAGCGCCACGCGTACATGCACCGCATCGCGATTCCGTACGGCAACCTGCGCAGCGACCAGATGCGCGTGCTGGCGCAGATCGCACGCGAGCACGACCGCGGTTACGGCCACTTTTCGACGCGCTCGAACATCCAGTACAACTGGATCAAGCTCGAAGAAACGCCGGAAATCCTGCGCAAGCTCGCCGCGGTGCAGATGCACGGCATCCAGACTTCGGGTAACTGTATTCGTAACATCACGGCCGACCAGTTCGCCGGCGTGGCGCCGGACGAAGTAGTCGATCCGCGTCCGTGGGCAGAAATCCTGCGTCAATGGTCGACGTTCCATCCGGAATTCGCATGGCTGCCGCGTAAGTTCAAGATCGCTGTGTCGGGTTCGAAGGAAGACCGTGCTGCCGTGCAGATTCACGACATGGGCGTGTATCTGAAGAAGAACGAGCAGGGCGAACTGGTGGCTGATATCCTGGCCGGCGGCGGCATGGGCCGTACGCCGATCATCGGTGCGATCATCCGCCGCGATCTGCCGTGGCAGCACCTGCTGACGTACTGCGAAGCCGTGCTGCGCGTGTACAACCGCTACGGCCGTCGCGACAACATGTACAAGGCGCGTATCAAGATTCTCGTGAAGGCGCTGAGCCCGGAGAAATTCTCGGCGCAGGTCGAAGAGGAATGGCAACACCTGAAGGACGGTCCTTCGACCCTCACGCAAGCCGAAGTCGATCGCGTGTCGCAATACTTCCAGCCGCCGGTGTACGAAAAGCTGGCTGATACCGACGCATCGTTCGAAAAGCATCTGCTGGAAAGCCGCCCGTTTGCACGCTGGGTCGAACGTAACGTGCGTCCGCACAAGGTGACGGGTTATGCATCGGTCACGTTGTCGCTGAAGCCGACCACGATCGCTCCGGGCGATGCAACCGACGCGCAAATGGAAGCGGTGGCCGATTGGGCCGACGAGTACTCGCTTGGCGAAATCCGCGTGTCGCACGAACAGAACCTGATTCTCGCCAACGTGAAGAAGCGCGATCTGTTCGCGCTGTGGGAAAAAGCCAAGGCACAAGGTTTCGCGACGCCGAACATTGGCTTGCTGACCGACATCATCGCGTGCCCGGGTGGCGATTTCTGCTCGCTCGCGAACGCGAAGTCGATTCCGATCGCGCTGGCGATTCAGGAACGTTTCAACGATCTCGACTACGTGTACGACCTGGGCGACGTGTCGCTGAACATTTCGGGCTGTATCAACGCGTGCGGTCACCACCACGTCGGCAACATCGGCATTCTGGGCGTCGATAAGGACGGCTCGGAGTGGTATCAGGTGACGCTCGGCGGCGAGCAGGGTACGGGCGCGACTGGCGCGCACCTCGGCCGCGTGATCGGCCCGTCGTTCTCGGCCGAAGAAATGCCGGACGTGATGAGCAAGGTGATCGATACGTTCGTGGAGAACCGCCACGAAGGCGAGCGCTTCATCGAAACGTACAACCGCATCGGCATCACCCCGTTCAAGGAACGGGTGTACGCCTCGCGCCAACCGGCTCACGCGTAACCGCCGCGATACAAGGAACTAGCAGATGGCTTCGATTATCAAGAACCGCGCGATCGTCAACGATGACTGGACGGTAGTGCGCGCAGCGGAAGACGGCAGCTTGCCCGCGGTAGATGCACTGCCGGCCGGCAAGGTGCTGGTGCCGCTCGCATTTTGGCAGGCTGCGCGCGAGGCGTTGATCGCTTCGCGCAGCGCCGCCGAGATCGGCGTGTGGCTCGCGCCGGATAGCGAACCGGCGGATATCGTCGGCGACTTCGACAAGATTGCGCTGATCGGCGTGGACTTCCCGGTGTTCCGCGACGGCCGTGGCTATAGCATCGGCCGCCTGTTGCGCGAGCGCTATGGCTACACGGGTGAACTGCGCGCGATCGGCGATGTGCTGCGCGATCAGATCACGTTCATGTTCCGCTGCGGTTTCGACGCCTACGCGCTGCGCGAAGACAAAGATTTCGACGACGCGCTGAAAGCGTTCGACGAATTCAGCTTCAACTACCAGGGCGCGGTGAACACGTCGCCGCTGTTCCGCCGCCGTGAAGCGGGCGAACTGGCCAAGGCATCGGCATGAGCAGCGCAGAATCGCTCACGCCGGAGCTTGCTGCGAAGGTCGAGCGGCTCGACGCATTGCTCGACTCGATCGCCGCGCGTCACGCGAACGTGAAGCTCGCCAGCAGTCTCGCTGCCGAAGACATGTTGCTCACGCACGCGATTCTCTCGCGCGGCGTGAAGATCGGCATTTTCTCGCTGAATACCGGGCGTCTGCATGCTGAAACGCTCGGCATGCTCGATCGTGTGAAAGAGCGCTATGGCTACGAGATCGAGCAGTTTCATCCGCAAGCTGCCGCGGTCGATGAATACGTTGCTTCGCATGGTCTGAATGCGTTCTACGAAAGCGTCGATCTGCGCAAGCGCTGCTGCGAAATCCGCAAGGTCGAGCCGTTGAACCGCGCGCTCTCGGATGTCAGCGCATGGGTAACGGGCCAGCGCCGCGAGCAGTCGGTGACGCGTGCTGAACTGCACGCGGAAGAACACGACGCCGCGCGCAATATCGCCAAGTTCAATCCACTGACGGACTGGACCGAGACCGAGGTGTGGGACTACCTCAAGGCGTTCGACGTACCGGTCAATCCGCTGCATGCGCGTGGTTATCCGAGCATCGGCTGCGAGCCCTGTACCCGCGCGATCCGTCCCGGCGAAGATAGCCGGGCAGGGCGCTGGTGGTGGGAGTCGCGCGATACGAAGGAATGCGGGCTGCACATCACGACGATTACACCGATTCCCGTCGGCAGCAGCGAAAACGCCTCTGCTTGACGGTGCGGCAAAGTCCAGGTGAATTCAGGCCTTGGCTTTTGCACTGAACGCCGCACATACCGATTTGAATACTTCCGCGACGCAGGCAACCGCTTGCGACGCGAACCAACGAAGGACCCAGATATGAGCACCACGCTCGATTCCACTGTCAATGCACCGCTCGCCAACACGGCGAACCGGATGGATCACCTCGATTGGCTCGAAGCCGAGTCGATTCACATCCTGCGCGAACTGGTCGCCGAATGCAGCAAGCCTGCGCTGCTGTTCTCGGGCGGCAAGGATTCGGTAGTGGTGCTGCACCTCGCACTGAAGGCCTTCGGCATTGGCGCGAATCGCAAGACCGTGCTGCCGTTCCCGCTCGTGCATATCGACACCGGCCACAACTATGACGAAGTGATCGACTTCCGCGATCGTCGTGCGAAAGAGATCGGCGCTGAACTCGTGGTGGGTCACGTTGAAGATTCGATCAAGCGCGGCACCGTGCGCCTGCGCCGCGAAACGGATTCGCGCAACGCCGCGCAAGCCGTCACGCTGCTCGAAACGATCGCCGAACATGAGTACACCGCGCTGATCGGCGGCGCGCGCCGCGACGAAGAAAAGGCCCGTGCGAAAGAACGGATCTTCTCGTTCCGCGACGAATTCGGCCAATGGGATCCGAAGGCGCAGCGCCCGGAACTGTGGAGCCTGTTTAATGCGCGTCTGCACAACGGCGAGCATCTGCGCGTGTTCCCGATTTCGAACTGGACGGAACTCGACGTGTGGCAATACATCGCCCGTGAACAGCTGGAACTGCCGTCGATCTATTACGCGCATCAGCGCGAGATCGTGCGACGCAACGGCCTGCTGGTGCCGGTCACGCCGATTACGCCGATGCGTGAAGGCGAAACCAGCGAAACCGCGCTGGTGCGTTTCCGCACGGTGGGCGATATCAGCTGCACGTGCCCGGTGGAAAGCGACGCGGACGATCTCGAGAAGATCATCGCAGAAACGGCCGTAACCGAAATCACGGAACGCGGCGCGACGCGGATGGACGATCAGGTCTCCGAAGCCGCGATGGAACAGCGCAAGAAGCAAGGTTATTTCTAAGCACACGACGAAGGCAATGCAAATGAATATTCATCAACCAGAAGACCTCGGCGTGCTGCGTTTCATCACTGCGGGTAGCGTCGACGACGGCAAGAGCACGTTGATCGGCCGCCTGCTGTACGACAGCAAAGCGGTATTGAGCGATCAACTCTCGGCACTGTCGCGCGCGAAAAACAAGCGTACCGTCGGCGACGAAATCGATCTGTCGCTGCTGACCGACGGCCTCGAAGCCGAGCGCGAGCAGGGCATCACGATCGACGTCGCGTACCGCTACTTCGCCACGGCCAAGCGCAAGTTCATCATCGCCGATACGCCGGGCCATGAGCAGTACACGCGCAATATGGTGACCGGTGCCTCGACCGCGCACGCGGCGATCATCCTGGTCGACGCAACGCGTGTGACCTTTGTGGATGGCGTCGCGCAACTGTTGCCGCAAACCAAGCGTCATAGCGCGATCGTGAAGCTGCTCGGCTTGCAGCATGCGATTGTCGCGATCAACAAAATGGATCTGGTCGACTACAGCGAAACGCGCTTCAACGAGATTCGCGATGCGTATGTCGAACTCGCGCGTCAGCTGGGTTTGAACGACGTGCGCTTCGTGCCGGTGTCGGCGCTCAAGGGCGACAACATCGTGACGGCGAGCGAAAGCATGCCGTGGTATGCGGGCGAGCCGTTGCTCGACGTGCTCGAAGCGTTGCCGGTCGAAGTGCCGACCGGTCAGGCGCTGCGTTTTCCGGTGCAATGGGTGGCGCGCCAGGACGGCAGCCAGGCCGACGATTTCCGCGGCTACATGGGCCGCGTGGAAGCGGGTGAAGTGAAGGTGGGCGACACGATCGTCGTGTTGCCGGCGAATCGCGAAGCGACGATTGCCGAGATTATCGCCCCGGTGACGGGCGGCACCGCGCAGGTGGATCGCGCGTTTGCGGGCCAAACCGTAACGATTCGTCTGGCAGAAGACGTCGACGTTTCGCGCGGCGACACCTTCGTGCTGCGCGAGGCGGCGCCGGAGCCGGCGAAGAAGCTCGAAGCCGACTTGTGCTGGTTCGACGACACGCCGCTGTCGACGCAACGCAAGTATCTGTTGAAGCAGACCACCAATACGGTGTTCGCGCGCATCGGCGCGATCAAGGAAGTGCTGGACGTGCATACGCTGTCGCAAGCGACTGATCGCAAGGAACTGGCGATGAACGACATCGGCCGCGTGTCGTTGACGCTGCAAAAGCCGCTGGTGTGCGACGCGTACGACTCGCATCAGGGCACGGGTGCATTCGTGCTGATCGACGAAGCGACGCATCACACAGTCGCGGCCGGCATGATTCGGGCGTTTTCGGCGTAAGCGGAACGGCGCGCGGCGGAGCACCGCACGCGTCTTCACGAACAGGTTGATGCAAATGGGCAAGGTTTATCTGATCGGCGCAGGGCCGGGCGCCGCGGACCTCATCACGGTACGCGGGGCGCGGCTACTGGGCGCCGCTGATGTGGTGCTGCACGATGCGTTGGTCGAGCCGGCGATGCTCGACTATGCGCCATCGCATGCACGGCGGATTGCCGTGGGTAAGCGATGTGGACAGCTTTCCACTGCGCAGCAGTTCATCAACAAGCAGATCGTTGATGCCGCGTTGGAGCACGACGTGGTGGTGCGCCTGAAGGGTGGCGATCCGATGTTATTCGGGCGTGCCGATGAGGAGATGCGGGCGCTTGAGGCCGCGGGCATCGAGTATGAGGTTGTGCCTGGGATTACGGCTGCGCTGGCTAGTGCTGCTTCGTTGAAGCGGTCTTTGACTTTGCGTGGGGTTTCACGCAGTGTTGCGTTGGCGACTTTTAGCCGTGCGCCGGGGTCAGAGGAGATTCGCGAGCAGGTTAATGCGGATTCGCTGGTGTTCTATATGGGCCGCGATAGTGGGGTCGAGATTGGGCAGCAGTTGATTGATGCTGGGAAATCTGGGTCTACGCCGGTGGCGATTGTTGAGGCTTGTAGTACCAAGCGGGAGCGGGTGCTAACGCTCACGCTTGACGAGTTGGCCGCTGGCGCGGCGCAGGTGTGGGTTGATGCTTCGCAGCCTAGTTTGTTGATGATCGGGGAGGCTTTTGCTGCTCGGCAGCAGGGTGTTGGCCGCTCCGCGGGTGGGCTTTTGGTGGCTGCTTAGGCGGGTCTTTTTTGCCTTTGGCGGCGGCATTTTCCTTGTGCCTACGGCGTTGGTTGTTTCTATTCTTATTGGTTTATTAGCGTTCCCCCTGTGCGGGGGGGCACCTACTTTTCTTTGCCGCCGCAAAGAAAAGTAGGCAAAAGAAAGCGGCTCACATGAACTGCACCCCAAAAGTTGGACACCGATCCAACCTTTGGGGTGTTTTTCATGGCCAAGTACAGTGAGCAGTTAAAGCTGAAACTGGTGAAGCAGTACGTGACCGGTTCGGCTGGTGTCGAGGTACTTGCAAAGCGGTACGGAGTGAGCCGCTCGGTTTTGCAGCTCTGGATTGCGGCCTACGAGCAACATGGACGGGACGGACTGCGCAAGAAATTCAGTCACTATGACGCGCAGTTCAGGATGTCGGTACTCATGCACATGTGGCAGAAGAATTTGCCATACCGGCAGGTGGCTGCGGTGTTCGACATCCGCAGTCCGGGCTGCATAGCGCAATGGGAACGCCGGTATCATGATGGCGGTATCGACGCACTGGCGCCTCGTCCACGAGGGCGCCGCAAAACAATGACCCAGCCAGTTCCTGAAAAGCCAACCGAAGTCAGTGCGCCAGATAAGCGCACGCGTGAGCAGTTGCTCAAGGAAAACGAGTACCTGCGCGCGGAGGTGGCCTATCTAAAAAAGCTCGATGCCCTGCTTCAGGCGAAGAAGCAGGGCGCGCAAAAGAAAAAGCGCAAATAGTGCAGGAGCTCCGGCAGCACCATCCGATGCCCGCTTTGCTCAAGGCAGCGGGTCTGGCGCGCAGCACGTTCTACTACCAGTTGAGCGTGCCGGATGCCGGTGAGCGGCACAAGGACCTCAAAACCCGCATCAAGACTGTGTATGAACGCCACAAGGGCCGTTATGGCTACCGGCGCATCACGGCGGCGATCCGGCAGGCGGGCCAGAGCGTGAACCACAAGACGGTGCAACGTCTGATGGGACAACTGAAACTGAAATCGCTGGTGCGCGCAAAGAAATACCGCTCATGGCGCGGCGAAGTCGGGCGTATTGCGCCGAACCTGTTAAACCGCGAGTTCAGCGCACAGCAGCCCAATCAGAAGTGGGTGACGGACGTGACGGAGTTCAACGTGCTGGGGCAGAAGCTGTATCTGTCACCGGTCATGGATCTGTATAACGGCGAGATCGTGGCTTATCAGATGAACACGCGACCGGTCTTCGATCTGGTCAGCGGCATGCTGAAAAAAGCGCTGGCAAAGCTTGGTCCTCAGGAGACCCCGCTGCTGCATTCGGACCAAGGCTGGCAGTACCAGATGCCTGCTTATCGACGGCTGCTGGATCAACACGGCCTGACGCAGAGCATGTCGCGCAAGGCAAACTGCTACGACAATGCGGCAATGGAAAGCTTCTTTGGCACGCTCAAGGCGGAGTTCTTCCGGCTGAGCAGGTTTGAAAGTATCGACGAGTTGAAGGCTGGCATCAGACAATACATTCACTACTACAACCACACACGCATCAAGCTGAAACTAAACGGGCTGAGTCCTGTGATGTACAGAACCCAGCCCTCTCAAACCTGAACGCAAACTGTCCAACTTTGCGGGGTCAGTTCAACACCGCTAACTTTTAAGCGGGTCCCCTGGCTTGGAGGGTGTAGTGGCTCCGTAGAGATTGAGCCTGCGCACCTGCCCGCGCGAGTGACCAGGCCGTCATGCTTCCGGCGGCGCTGCGCGCGCCGAGGCGGTACTTCACAAAACCTCAGTGTATTTGGGCGCCTCGCCGAGGTGAAGCCAATGGCCCCCACCGCGCGCAAACGAAGCCCCTGGTTTCCCTGGTGGACCCATCCGCGACGCACGTAGTGCGGAGTGGGAGCGGATGACGGCTGTGTCACTGACGATTACCGACCGAGGTGTGATCCGTTAATCGGACCACCAGCCCCTCCAAGCCAGGGGACCCACTTAAATGTTGGCGGTTTGAGCCGCTTTCTTTTGCCTACTTTTCTTTGCGGCGGCAAAGAAAAGTAGGTGCCCCCCGCACAGGGGGAACGCTAATAAACCAATAACAAAGCAAGGAAAGGCCAAAGAAGCCAGAACCAGGAAATGCCGCCGCCAAAGGCAAAAAACCAAAAAAATCAAACCTGCCGAAGGCAATACCCAGCGACAGCATCCAAAACCTGCTCATCTTCACCCACAGCGCCAGCGCATTCAATCCTGACAGAAGGATACAACCCACGACAGTGCTCAACCACCTCGGGTAGATCCTTCCGAACATGCCCCCCTTGCCCAAAAAACACCGGCACAACGGTGACAGCACCACACCCGTCGGAGACAAGACGCCCCACAGCGGTGGGCAGATCCGGCTCCATCAACTCAAGAAACGCCAGCAAAACCGGCCCGGCATCGCCACCAGAAGCACGCGCAGCGCTAACCTTACTAGCGAGCCTCTCAAACGGCTCGCGCCAGCGAACATCACGCGCTCCATGCGCAAACAGCACAATCCCATGCGTAGCCATAAAAAGGCTCCTAATGGCGATCAACCCATTTCAATCCAACTAGCCCCAGCACCAGATACACCAACCCAGGCGTAGCCGCGGTCAAAGGCGCAGGCCATGTATTCAACGTACCGATATGCGAGAAGAGCGTGTTGAACAGCTGGAAACTCATCCCCAGCATAATCCCGCCGAAAACCTTCATACCCACCACGCCAGCCCGCGTATGCAGATACGCAAACGGCAACGACAGCACCAGCATCACGAACACCGCAAACGGATACAGCAGCTTGCGCCACAGCGCAATTTCATATCGCTGGGTGTCCTGATGATTCTCAGTCAAATGCTGGATGTAGCGGAACAGGTTGAACATCGACATCCGGTCAGGCGACACCAGCAACACCGACAAAATCTGCGGCGTCAACTCGGAGCGTAATGAGTACTCCGGCACCGCCACCTGCGTCGCCCGGTACACCGGGTTCAACGCGTCGGCCGGGGTGCCAGGAGGAGGGGGCACGTCGATCAATTGCGTATCGGTCACGCCAGTCAATTGCCAATGGCCCGGCGGCTGGTACTTGCCGCTCTTCGCAATCCGCACGTTGGACAAGCGGAACTTCGAATCGAATTCGTAAATCCGCACATTGCTGATGGTCGCGTCAGGCTTCAACTCGCCAACATTCACAAAACGCGTCACCTGCTCGCCATCCGCGCGGGCCGTGAGCGTGTCCTTCACCCACACGCCCGATTCGAAATTGGTCGATACCGACGAGCCCAGCGCCTCGAGCCGCACACGTTCCGATAGTTGATCCGTGTACGGACCCACCACTTCGCCGATCACGTAGGTCAGGAACACCAGCGGAATGCCGATCTTCAACAGCGAGCGCAGCGCCTGATTGGTCGCGAGACCCGACACGCGGAAAATCGTGTACTCGGAGTTCGCCGCCATCTGCGCGAACACATAGATCGCGCTGATCAGCGCGGCCACCGGAATGATTTCGTAGAAGCGCGACGGCGTTTGCAGCGCGACACGCAGCACCGCGTACTGGAACTTGTAGTTGCCGTGGCCAACCGAGTTGAGTTCATTGATCAGGTCGAAGAAAAAGAACAGACCCGAAAACGCGAACAGAATGAAGATGAACGTGAGGTAGACCTGACGCGCAAAATACTTTTCATAGATGCGCATCGCTCAGGCTCCCTGCGAACGGCTGAACGTCGCCCGCGTGAACAGCGGCCGGTTGCGCACGCGCAGCCAGAAGATGAACGCGACAATGATCGCCACCACAATATGCAGGCCCACGAGCCCCACGCCGAACGACATCTTGCCTTGCTCGATCCACGACTGCACCACGTTCAACAGATTCGAATAGGTCAGATAGATCAGGACCGCCATCACCAGATTGATGGTGCGGCTGCGCCGCGGGTTCTGGTGCGCGAGCGGAATCGCCAGCAGCATCAGGTTGATCGCAATCAGCGGCAAGCCCGCGCGCCACGCGAACTCGGCAAGGTTCTCGTTGCTCGGGTTGCGCAGGAGCGCGAGCGTGGGCGTGCCGGTGGTGCTCGGCGTGTTGACCACCGGCTGGCTCTGGATCTTCACGCCGTACCGCTCGAACTCCATGATGCGGAAGTCGGAGTGCCCAGGCTCGCCGTCATAGCGGCGGCCGTTTTCCAGCACGACGAAGCGGTCGCCGTTCTTGTGCGTTTCAGTGTGGCCGGTTTTCGACACGACCACGTTGACCTTGCCGTTTTCGGTGCTGGTCACGAAGACGTTTTCGACGCGCGCCTGGTCGGGCGACATCTTCTCGATGAAGAACACCCGGTGGCTGGCGGCCGACTCGCGGAACTGACCCGGTGCAAGCAGGGAGACCTCGTCGCGCTGCTGGAAGCGCGCGCGGATCAGCTTGTTCTGCTGGTTCGACCACGGCCAGCCGACGAACACGAAGAACATGATGAGAATCACGATCGGCGTGGCGAAAATACCGATCGGCTTGATGAAGCGGGTCAGACTGACGCCCGAGGACAGCCACACGACCATCTCGGAGTCTTTGTACCAGCGGGTCAGGACGAACAGGATCGACACGAACAGCGTCGCGACGAGCATGATGGCCAGGTAGCCGATCACGGTCAGGCCGATCAGGACCAGCACGTCGCGCGGGTCGATCTCGCCCGAGGCTGCGAAGCCGACGATGCGGATCATCATCGTCGTCAGCACGAGCGTGAGGAGAACCATGAACACGGCACCAGCCGTATACGCGAGTTCGCGCTGGAGGGAGCGTTCGAAGATCATTATTGATGATGAGAGGGGGCGCTCTCAGTGACGCGCGGGTTGGTTCCCGTCACGCCTCCGGTGCAGCCGCCGCGGGAAAAATAGCGGATAATTGCGGCTTTCATCCTAAGCCCAGATTTTATCCGAGGACAAGCGCGATGGACTTTAGCATAAAAGCCTGTGATTGGACCAAAGGCTCGTCAAACGGTTTCCTGACCGGGAAATCCGATTGCATCGTAATCGGCGTGTTCGAGTCGCAAACGCTCTCGGGCGCCGCGCTGGAGATCGATGCGGCCACCAAGGGCCTGCTGACCCGCATCATCAAGGCCGGCGACATGGACGGCAAGGCCGGCACCACCCTGTTCCTGCATGAAGTGTCCGGTATCGGCGCCTCGCGGGTCCTGCTGGTCGGGCTCGGCAAGCAGGACGCGTTCAGCCAGAAAGCCTATGGCGAAGCCGTGCGGGCCGCCTGGCGCGCATTGCTCGCCACCAAGATCGTTCAGGTCACGTTCACGCTCGCGCAGTTGCCGATCGTCGAGCGCTCGGCCGATTGGGGCGTGCGCGCCGCGATCCTCGCGCTGCGCGAACTGACCTACCGGTTCACGCAGATGAAGAGCAAGCCGGACAACTCGGTGCGCGCCTTGAAGCGCGTCGTGTTCAGCGTCAATACCGGCGACGAAAAGGCCGCCAAGCTGGCCGCCAAGCAGGGCGCGGCGCTTGCCAACGGCATGGATCTGACGCGCGACCTGGGCAATCTGCCGAGCAACGTCTGCACGCCCACTTACCTCGCCAACACGGCCAGGAAGCTCGCCAAAGACTGGAAGCTGAAGGTCGAAGTGCTCGGCGAAAAGCAGTGCGAAGCGCTCAAGATGGGCTCGTTCCTGTCGGTCACGGCAGGCTCGGTCGAGCCGGCACAGTTCATCGTGCTGCAGTACCAGGGCGGTGCCGCGAAGGCCGCGCCGGTGGTGCTGGTCGGCAAGGGCGTGACGTTCGACACCGGCGGCATCTCGCTCAAGCCGGGCGAGGGCATGGACGAGATGAAGTACGACATGTGCGGCGCCGGCTCGGTGCTGGGCACGTTGCGCGCCGTCGCGGAAATGGGTCTGAAGATCAACGTCGTCGGCATCATTCCGGCGGTCGAGAACATGCCGTCGGCAACCGCCACCAAGCCGGGCGACATCGTCACCAGCATGAAGGGCCTGACAATCGAAGTGCTGAACACGGACGCCGAAGGCCGGCTGATCCTGTGCGACGCGCTGACCTACGCCGAGCGCTTCAAGCCGGCGGCGGTGGTCGACATCGCCACGCTGACGGGTGCGTGCATCATCGCGCTCGGCCATCACAACAGCGGCCTCTTCTCGAAAGACGACGCGCTGGCGGGCGAGTTGCTCGACGCCTCGCGTGAAGCCTCCGACCCGGCCTGGCGCATGCCGCTCGACGACGAGTATCAGGATCAGCTCAAGTCGAACTTCGCGGACCTCGCCAACATCGGCGGCCGTCCGGCGGGCAGCGTGACGGCGGCGTGCTTCCTGTCGCGCTTCACCGAAGCGTATCCGTGGGCGCACCTGGACGTCGCCGGCACCGCATGGAAGAGCGGCGCGGCGAAGGGCGCCACCGGCCGCCCGGTGCCGTTGCTCGCGCAGTTCCTGATCGATCGGGCCGCGGACGGTCGCGCCACCCAATGACGCGTTGCAGTAAAGCGAACGCAAGGCAGGATCGCCGATGACGAGAATCGACTTTCACTCGAACGTCGGCGATTCGCTGCTCTATGCGTGCCGCCTGATCCGCAAGGCGTATCTGGCGGGCCAACCGACCATCGTGCTGGCCGAGCCCGAGCGCCTGCGCGCATTCGACGAACAATTGTGGACGTTCTCGCCGCTCGACTTCGTGCCGCACTGCATGGCGGGTACGCCGCTCGCCGCGCAGACGCCAATCGTGCTGGCGTCCAACCTCGACGATGTGCCGCACCATCAGGTGCTGCTCAATCTCGGCGCCACCGTGCCGGCCCAGTTCGCGCGTTTCGAAAGATTGCTCGAAGTGGTCGGTAACGCACACGACGAACTCGCTGCGGGCCGCGAACGCTATCGTTTCTATCGCGATCGCGGCTATGCTTTGAACAACTACAAGCAAGGCGGTTAGGCCTCGTGCCGCTGCGTCGCGTTGTTTCCTGGTGTGCCGGATTCGACGTGGGCGCGGCCCGCTTCAGCTTCGACCCCAACCCGGAGGGTGCACGTGTCCGATCCCAACGATAGTTCGATCCCGGTCCTGCACGAGGTTCTAGTACCGGGCGACCCTGCCCAGGCGCGCCTTGCGCCTGACGGCGCGGCTGCGCCAGCGGCACAGCCGGTGCCCGACCCCGTGAGCGCGCAGGAACCTGCCTTCGCGCAGGAACCGGTGCATGCGCCAGAGCCGGCGCATCCGAAGAAACGCTCGAAGTCCCACCATCCGCATGCCGACGCGCGGCACGCGCATGAGCCGGCGTTTGCGCCGTCAGCAGGGGTGTTCGATCGGGCCGAACCGCACGCGCCCGTCGAGGCAGGCACGATCGTGCCGCCGGATCTCACGCACGGAGCGTCCGCGTCGGCCCACTCCAGCCTCGATGCCGATGGGATCGCCGAGCGTCTGCGCGGCCGGTTTGCCGGTTTCCTGACGGGAGAAGGACGTGGGATCATCGAAGCGCGCTGCCGCGATGCCTTGCAGGATCACACTGCATGGCTCGTCAATCAGATCACGCGCGAAGTCGCGTTGGCGCTGGAAACCGAAATGACCGGCTGGGTGCGGGAAGCGGTTGAAGAAGAGATCGCACGGCGCCAGGGCCGCAGCTGATCGAGTAGGAGGGCGGCCTGATCAAAGGCGCCTTTCGTGCAGGCTTTATTTGAGCGTCAACACCCAGCTCGCGAGCGTGGCCGCCTGATCAGGCGTGAGTTGCGTATTCGCGGGCATCGGTACCGGTCCCCACACACCTGTGCTGCCATCCAGAATCTTGCGCTTCAGATAGGTTGCGGCGTCTTCGCGCGCGGCGTATTTCGCGGCGACGTCATGCAAAGCCGGGCCCATGAATTGGCGCGTCACCGAGTGGCAGCTCATGCAGTTCTGCTGCTGGGCAAGCGCAAGGCCGGCCGAAGCCTCCGCATGCACCGGCACGCTGCCGGCGCTCAAAGCAACGCCCAGCACACTGGCTACCGCAAGTGCTGCATACGACATTGATTTCATTCTGGTCTCCGTCGGGGCGGGTGCCCGACTCGTGGTGCACGCATTATAAAAGGAAAGGGGCACACGGTTTTCCGTGCGCCCCTTTGCGCTTTTACGTAGTACATGACGCACGCTTCGAGCACTGCACCGGGTCGCCGCGAGTCGGGACGAACCCGGCGTGCGCGCCAGCGTTTAGCCCGTCACCGCGCCTTTGTTGGCCGGCAGCGCCAGCGCGGAGTACTTCGCCAGCACGCCGCGCGTGTAACGCGGCTTCGGTGCCTGCCATGCGGCGCGGCGGCGTTCCAGTTCGGCGTCGTCGATGTTCAGTTGCAGGAGCAGCTTGTGCGCGTCGATGGTGATCGAATCGCCTTCCTGCACGAAGGCGATCGTGCCGCCCACGAATGCTTCCGGCGCAACGTGACCGACCACCATGCCCCATGTGCCGCCCGAGAAACGGCCATCGGTGATGAGGCCGACGCTTTCGCCCAGGCCCTTGCCGATGATCGCGGACGTGGGCGCGAGCATTTCCGGCATGCCGGGGCCGCCCTTCGGACCGAGGTAGCGCAGCACGACCACATCGCCGGCGACGATCCTGTCGGCCAGAATCGCTTCCAGCGCACTTTGCTCGTCGTCGAACACGCGGGCCGGGCCGGTGATGACCGGGTTCTTCAGGCCGGTGATCTTGGCGACCGCGCCGTCGACGGCCAGGTTGCCCTTCAGGATCGCGAGGTGGCCTTCCTTGTACAGCGCCTTGTCGATCGGAAAGATCACCTGCTGATCGGCGCGCGGTTTGCTCGGTACGTCCTTCAGTTCTTCAGCGATCGTCTTGCCGGTGATCGTCATGCAATCGCCGTGCAGGAGGCCTGCGTCGAGCAGGATCTTCATGACTTGCGGGATGCCGCCGGCCTTGTGCAGATCGGTCGCGACGAACTGGCCCGACGGCTTCAGGTTGCAGATCACCGGCACCTTCTTGCGCATGCGCTCGAAGTCCTCGATGGTCCATTCCACCTCGGCCGCGTGGGCGATCGCGAGGAAGTGCAGCACGGCATTGGTCGAGCCGCCGGTGGCCATGATCACGGCCACGGCGTTTTCGATCGCCTTCTTCGTGACGATGTCGCGCGGCTTCAGATCTTTCTTGACCGCTTCGACCAGCACGCGTGCCGATTCGGCCGCCGAGTCGACCTTTTCCTGATCCGGATTGGCCATCGTCGACGAATACAGCAGCGACATGCCCAGCGCTTCGAACGATGAGCTCATGGTGTTGGCGGTGTACATGCCGCCGCACGAACCCGTGGACGGGCATGCGTTCTTTTCGACCCCTTCAAAATCTTCCTGCGACATCCGGCCTGC
This sequence comes from Paraburkholderia fungorum, assembly GCF_046027215.1. Lineage (GTDB taxonomy): Bacteria > Pseudomonadota > Gammaproteobacteria > Burkholderiales > Burkholderiaceae > Paraburkholderia > Paraburkholderia fungorum_D. The sequence goes on from NZ_JAQQEN010000001.1 coordinate 793,223, forward strand.
CGTGAATTCGCCCACTGCTTCGAACGACGACACGATGGTCAGGTCGGTGCCCTTCCAGTTGCCCGGACGGATCGTGCCGCCATACACGTAGATGCTCGGCACGTTGGTGCGCAGCATGCCGATCATGCCACCGGGCATATTCTTGTCGCAGCCGCCGATCACGACCACGCCGTCCATCCACTGGCCTTGCACGCACGTCTCGATACAGTCGGAGATGACTTCGCGCGACACCAGCGAGTACTTCATGCCTTCGGTGCCCATCGACATGCCGTCCGAGATCGTCGGCGTGCCGAAGATCTGCGGATTCGCGTCGGCACCCTTGATCGCGGCGACCGCTGCGTCGGCCAGACGCTGCAGGCCGGCGTTGCACGGCGTGATGGTCGAGTGGCCATTGGCGATGCCGATCATCGGTTTGTCGAAGTCGGCTTTTTCGTAGCCAAGCGCGTAGTACATCGAGCGGTTCGGCGAACGCGCCACGCCTTGCGTGATGTTCTTCGAACGACGGTTGTATGCCATGGGGAGCTCCAGTCTGTTTTGTTTTGATTCGTGCGGCGAATTCGGGTGCGGCAGTCGCTGCCGTCTGCATCAGTCAGTGTAGTTCTGACGCGTGGCGCAAGGATGTAGTTTTGCGAATCGCATGTCCAATATATTATTCAGGCGCGAATAGGTCGTAAAATATATTAATCATGCTGCCCGCTATTCCTGATCTGCGCCAGTTGCGCTATTTCGTGACCGTCGCCGAAGAAAAACACTTCGGGCGAGCCGCCGTGCGCCTTTCCATGACGCAGCCGCCGCTCTCGCAAGCCATCCGGGCGCTCGAGGAGACGCTCGGCGTCGAGCTGTTCGCGCGTACCAAGCGCTCGGTCGAATTGACGCCGGTGGGCGCCGACCTGCTGCCCGAAGTGCAACGTCTGCTGGCCAGCGCCGAGGGGCTGCGGCCGTTGGCGCAAAGCCTCGCGCGCGGCGAGGCGGGCGCGCTGTCGCTGGCGTTCGTATCGACCGCGGATTACGGCTTGCTGCCGCTGTTGCTGCGCGACTTCGGTGCACGCCATCCCCGCGTGCGGCTCGAACTGACTGAGGCGACCAGCGACGTGCAGGTCGACGAACTCGTGGCCGGGCGTATCGATGCCGGTCTTGTCATCGCACCGCTGCCGTCGCGCCATGCCACGCAGCTCTCATGGCTGCCGATCGCCCGCGAGCCACTGGTGATCGCGATGTCGTCCGAGATGGCGGCGCGCGTGGGAGACCCTGACGACGCGCGGACCGAGTGGCTCGACGCGCCGGTCAGCCTGAGCGACGTCGCCGATGCGCCGCTCGTGATCTTCCCAAGACGTCTGGCACCAGGCTTTTATGACATCATTATGGATTGCTACGGCGTGGCGGGGCTGGCGCCCAGGATCGGCCAGGAGGCGATCCAGATGCAGACGATCGTCAGTCTGGTGTCGGCCGGAATGGGTGTCGCACTCGTGCCGCAATCGTTGCGTAATCTGCGCCGCACCGGCGTCGTGTACCGCCCCTTGCGTGAATCGGTGCCGGCGATCGAGACCGGGCTGGTCTGGCGCACGGCGGAGGTGAGCCCGGTGCTGGCCGGCTTTATCGAGATCGTGCGCGCGCATGCTGCCGCGGTCGAGGCGCCGCTCGCGACGCCACGTGTGGCGTCTGCCGGCGCGCCGTGAACGCAATGCGTGCCGAACCGTCCAATTCGCTCCTGAACCTGAACTGCCCATAACAACACGATGCTCATTCACCCGAATTTCGACCCCGTTGCCATTCATCTGGGGCCGCTCGCTGTGCGCTGGTATGGACTGATGTACCTCGTCGCGTTCATCGCGGCGATCGTCGTCGGCCGCTTGCGGCTGCGTTTGCCGTATGTCGCCGCGCAAGGCTGGACCGCCAAGGATATCGACGACATGCTGTTCTACGGCGTGCTCGGTACGATTCTTGGCGGCCGGCTCGGCTATGTGCTGTTCTACAAGGCGAGTTTCTACTTCGCGCATCCGCTCGACATCTTCAAGGTGTGGGAAGGCGGCATGTCATTTCACGGCGGCTTTCTCGGCGTGACGTTCGCAATGGTGCTGTTCGCCTGGCAACGCAAGCGCTCGTGGCTGCAGGTCACCGATTTCGTCGCGCCGATGGTGCCGACCGGGCTCGCGGCAGGGCGCCTCGGCAACTTCATCAACGGCGAGTTGTGGGGGCGTGTAACCGATCCGTCTGCGCCGTGGGCCATGCTGTTTCCGGGCGCCGCGCCTGACGACGCCGCCTGGTTCGCCGCGCATCCGCAACTGGCTGCGCAATGGCATCTGAACGAAGTGTTTGCGCAATATCACATGCTGCCGCGCCATCCGTCGGAACTGTATGAGATTGCGCTCGAAGGCGTCGCGCTGTTCTTCGTGCTGTTTTTCTTTTCGCGCAAACCGAAGCCCATGGGCGCGATTTCCGCCGTGTTCCTGATCGGCTACGGCCTCGCCCGTTTCACAGTGGAATTCGCGCGTGAGCCCGACGACTTCCTCGGACTTCTGGCGATGGGCCTCTCGATGGGTCAATGGTTGTCGCTGCCGATGATCCTCGCCGGTGTCGTGATGCTGGTGTGGGCTTATCGCCGTGCGCGCCGTGAACCGGCGCAGGCGGTCGGCGTGAACTGACGCTACGATTTATCGTAGCCAATGAAAAACGCCACGGCATGCCGTGGCGTTTTTCATTTCAGCGGGTACAGCGAGCGACGAAGCGCGTTACTTCATCTGCACCGAACCCGACACGTTGACCGTCACGGTGGATGTGCCGCCTTCGAGCGGTACCGGCGCCGAGGCCTTTGCATCGGCGCCCATGGCGCGTGCGCTCATCATCATCATGGGACGCGGCATGACGCCGTTATGCCCGACGTTGACCTCGCGAATCGAATAGCCGCTGTAGCCGAACGCTTGCGCCGACGACGACGCCTGCTCGCGGAACGACTTGATCGCTTCGCCGGTGAGCTTCTGTTCCGCGGCGCGTTGCGCTTCCGGCGACAGCGAGAACTGCACGTTGCCCACCTGCATGATCGATGCCATCTGCCCCGCGAGTTTCGACGCCGCGGCGAAGTCATGCGATTCGAGCACGATTTCCGTACGGCCGCGCCATGCTGAAATGCGGCCGTCGCGATCAGTAGACGGATAGATCGAGAACGAACCTGTGCGGGCGGTCACGCCATTGACGCCCTTGGCTTTTTGCAGCGCTGCGTCCGCACGTTGATTCAGCGTTGACGTGAGCGCCGACGGGTCGCTTGCTTCCTGCTCGTAAAACAGCGTGATATCGACGACGTCCTGCGGTACTTCCACGCTAGCCTGTGCGTTCAGCGACAGCACGCCGGCGGGCTGATATTGCGCCACACCCTGCGCGCGGGCTACGGCCGGCGAGAGCGTGAGCGCGGCAGGTGCGACGCACACGAGAGCGAGAGCGAGCGCGCGTGCGGTGTTTTTTGTCATTCTTGAACTCCTTGCTGGAACAGGTTGTGCACGATTGGGGGCAAACGCCGTGTAACAGGCACGGCGTTTGCGAGTCCGTTAGGCGCTTGTAACCTGCGCTTGGTTCCCCAATTTGACGTTCGCTTAAACGTTTGCGCTCGGCTGTGCATGCTCTGCTGAGCCACGCACAACGCAGCGACACTGAGACCCGCGTTCGGCTACGTTTGACTATCGCGTCAAACCAGCCGCTTCGTGATGAAGCGCCATTCGGCTTCGGTCACTGGCGTAATCGACAAACGATTGCCTCTGGCGAGCACGCGCATATCCTGCAGTTCTTCATGTTCGCGCAACGCGGCAAGCGGAATCAGCGGAATCTTCTTTCTGAACACCACGTCGACGAGCAGCCAGCGTGGCGTTTCCTGCGACGACTTCGGGTCATAGTAGGGACTCTTCTTGTCGAATTGCGTGGGATCGGGATAGGCCGTGGATGACACCTCGGCAATGCCCGCAATGCCGGGCTCGGGACAGCTCGAGTGATAGAAGAGCACGCCATCGCCGACCTGCATCATGTCGCGCATGAAGTTGCGTGCCTGATAGTTACGCACACCCGTCCAGGGCAACGTGCGGTGCGGTGCGTGGGCGAGATGGTCGATGCTTGCTTCGTCCGGTTCGGACTTCATTAGCCAGTAGCGCATGAATCGAATTGAACGTTGAGAAGGTGAAGTTGCGAAAGGAGCCTGAGAGAACGTGAGACCCAAAGAAAAACGGCATCGAACCAGAGTCCGATGCCGTTCTAAATAAGGTCCCCGCCTTAGCCGCTAGGCCGGCATCCTGAACCGGGGGTTCAGAATTGGTCGCAGTTAGCAGCACTTCGGGTACATCAGACAGAGTGACGCGCACACCCGTGCTACAAATTTCCACAACCGTGCACATGGCATTGGTTCAAGGAATATATGACCTTGGCGAACCAGGCAGGGAAGCTAAACCGATTGAATTCAAACGTTTGCCAAGTCTTTCGCTTACGCACTTCGGTTGAATTCGCAGCCGGTCTCAGGACCGGCCACACAATCATTATTGCATGCTGTACTGCTGAATCACAGTACCTAGTTGTTCGTTCATTTGATGCATTGTACGCCGGATTTCCTCAGCGGGAAATGCTTCACCGTGCCGCACACTCGTTTGTAGCTTAAGCAGTTCTGATGCCAGCGACAGCGCAGCCATGACAGCAATACGATCCGTGCCGCGCACGTTGCTGTTGTTGCGGATCTTCGACATTTCAGCGTCCACGCGCGCGACCGCTTCAAGCAGCGCGCCTTCCGTTTCCGGCGAGCAGGCGAGCCGGTAGGGCACGCCGAGAATCGATACTTCGATCTGCTTCGTGGTCATGCATTTTCTCCGTGGCGGGTGGCGTCGCTCTCCGTTTCGACCTCATGCGGCGCGGCCTCGAGCAGATCGAGTTGATTGTCCGGCTCGCTATGCGCGCGAGCCCGCGGCAATTTTTCGAGGATCGCATTCAGGCGGACCTGCGCGTCGTCGATCTTTGCCGACAGCGCGTCGCGTTCCGCTTGCAGCGCATTGCGTTCCTCGCGCAGCAACGCGAGTTCGGTACGCGTGGCCTCCGCATCGGCGCGCGATTGTGCGAGTTGCTCTTCGAGCGCGACCCGCGCCTCATTGTGGCGCTGACTGATCGCGATCAGCTTGCCGATATTCTGTGAAAGTGTTTCGAGTTCGGTGAGCATGTGCTGCGTCCTCTAAAGACATCGCATTTTAGCGCGGAATATCGCAGGTTCCGACAATTGTCTCGTTTCGAGACGTAACAACATCGCTTTATGCAGGGTTTGACCGACCATATGATGAAAAAGCACTCACGCATCGGACAATAACCTGCATTCAACGGCATGGTTTGAACATTCTTGACGACCTTCGGGGTCGCTCCTAAACTGGCCGCACTTTGGTGCCCGCGCGTGCTGTTCGACAGTGCGCGCAGTTAAACGGGAAGCAGGGCGCAATGTTCCACAGAACACGCCAACCTGCGCTGCCCCCGCAACGGTAAGCGACCGCATTCGTCATGCAGGTCGATCCTGATCGCGTGTTTGAGTTCAACACGCGAGTGTGCCACTGCGCGTCACGCGTGGGAAGGCGGGATCGATGTGTCGTCAGCCCGGATACCGGCCAGAGGGAGAGGGAGATCCCGCGCAAATCCATAAAAAAGCGCGAGCGCCTCGTTACGCATCGGCCTGCGGGGAAGCGGGCCGCGCACGCTATCCACAGGACCGTCACCTCATGCTGTCCCCCTTCGCCCGCGCGGCGTTGCTCGCTTGTGCGGGCCTGCCGCTCGTCGTGCATGCTCAGGCTGCCGCTTCATCTTCATCGTCATCATCTTCTTCTCCGGCACCGGATGCCGGCGCGGACGATGCATCGCCGACGGTGTTGTCACCCGTCGTCGTTACCGCGGAGCGCGGACCACAACCGCTCGCCGATGCGATCCCGCAGACCGCGCTATTCGATCAGCAGGACATCGCCGACACGACCGCGACCGATCTACCCGGCCTGCTGCAACTCGCGCCCGGTGCGCAGATTTCGCGCACCGGTGGCCCTGGTTCGACGGCCAGCCTGTTCCTGCGCGGCGCGTCGGCGACACAATCGTTGCTGCTAATTGACGGCGTGCGGGTCGATTCGGTGAGTCTCGGCGCGCCGCAACTCGCGCAGATTCCGCTCGACCAGATCGATCACGTTGAAGTTGTGAACGGCAACGTGTCGGCGTTATATGGTTCGGGCGCGATCGGCGGCGTGGTGCAGGTGTTCACGAAGGACGGTGGCGATCATCCGCCGCGCTTCAATTTCTCCGTCGGCTACGGCAGCTATCACACGCAGACGCAGCAGGCCGGCGTGAACGGCGCGCTGGACAAAGACGGCAACACCACCTTCAGCATCACACTCGCGCGCTCGAAAGACGATGGCTTCTCATCGCTCAATCCGGCGCAAGCGCCGCAGGCCAATCCGAATGCGAACGGCTATCTGAACGAGAGCATCTCGGCTTCTCTGCGTCACAAGTTCAATGAGAAGTGGGATGCCGGCGTCAGCTATCTGCAGTCGAACGGCAACAATAGTTACGACAACGCGTACGGTGTGCCGACCGATCTGAACAACCTGTACAGCAAAGTGCGCCAGGTGTCGGTGTTCGCGAATGGCAAGCTGACCGACTGGTGGACCACACACTTCGTTGTCGCCGAAGGCGACGATCGCAGCGTATCGAACACCAACGGCATCTACAACGGCCGCTTCGATACGGACAATCGCCAGTACACATGGCAGAACGATTTCGCCATCGCCGCGCAGCAGAAGCTGCAGATCGGTTACGAGCATCTCGACCAGAGCCTCGACTCGGATACGTTTGCGGCGCCCGACCGGCATGTGGATTCAGGCTTCATCGGCTATACGGGGCGCTTTGGGCGCAATCAGATTCAGGCCAACCTGAGGCGCGACCAGTATTCCGATTTCGGCGGGGCGAACAGTTACTATCTCGGCTACGGTTTCGACATCACCGAGCATTGGAAGGCGACTGCAAGCTACTCGGATTCGTTTCGTGCACCGAGCTTCGACGATCTGTACTATCCGTTCAGCGGCAATCCGTCGATCCAGCCTGAGCGCAGCCATTCGATCGAAGCGGCATTGCAATACGCGTCCAACGCGCTCGGCGTGATGCGTCTGACTGCGTTCCAGACGCGCTATTCGAATCTGATCGATTATCCGCAGGTCGCGCCGGGCGTCTTTCTCGCGGAGAACGTCGGGCACGCGAAGGTGCAGGGGCTCGAGGGATCGTGGAGCGGCCATGTCGGCAAGACGGATGTGCGTGCGTCATTCACGCTGCAAAATCCCGTCGATCTCGACAATGACGTCGACCTCGTGCGGCGTGCGCGGCGCTTCGCTTCACTAACAGTGAATCGCAGCATCGCGGGGTGGCGCGTCGGCGGCGAGTGGATCGTCAGTGGCGCGCGCGACGATAGCAGCGGCACACTGGGTGGCTACGGCGTAGTGAATCTGTCGGCACGCTATAACTTCACGAAGGCGTGGTACGTGGCGGCGCAAATCCAGAACCTGTTGAACAAGGACTATGAAACGGCCTACTCGTATAACTCACCGCGGCGTGGTGCGTATGTCACGGTCGGTTGGCAGCAGCAGTGACGGATGCGCCGCGCTGAGATCGCGCGAATGAACCGCCACTTGACTTCGATGCCCGCGACGCTGCGCGTGATGAGCGCGAAGCGCGCGGCCGCGATCTGGCTCGCGCTTGCCGTGCTCGCACTGGTGGTGCTGATGGCGTCGCTCGCGCTCGGCAGTGTGTCGCTCGCCCCCGCGCGCGTGATTGCAGCGCTGCTGCCGTCGCATGTCGAGTCGGCCGACCTGGCGGGTGAGATCGTGCGTACGCTGCGCTTACCACGAGCGGTGGCCGGCTTTGCGTGCGGCGCGTTGCTCGCGTTGGCCGGCGCGCTGTTGCAGGTGCTGTTGCGTAATCCTCTGGCCGAGCCCTACGTTTTAGGCGTCTCGGGCGGCGCGGCAAGTTTCGCGCTGATGGCGATGATCGCCGGCTGCGCGTGGTGGATCGTCGATGCAAGCGCGTTTGCGGGCGCGTTCGTGTCGATCCTGCTAGTGCTCGGCCTGGCGCGCCGCGAGTTGTGGCGCGGTGAGCCGCAGGACACGTCGCCGCGTTTGCTGTTGACCGGCGCGGTGATCGCGGCCGGCTGGGGCGCGCTCATCACCTTGCTGCTCAACCTCGCGCCGGACAGTCGTCTGCGCGGCATGCTGTTCTGGCTGACCGGCGATCTCAACGGCGGCGCGATGCCGTGGACGGCACTTGCTGCGCTGGTCGTCGCGCTGGTAGCGATCGTGCCGGCTGCGCCGCGGCTCAACGTGCTTTTACGCGGCGACGCCGCCGCGCAGGCACTCGGCGTCGCGGTGATGCCGTTGCGTCTGCGCGTGTATCTGGTGGCGTCGCTCGCGGCGGCCGCGGCGGTGACGACCGCCGGCACGATCGGCTTTGTCGGCCTGGTGGTGCCGCATATGTTGCGGCTCGCGTTCGGCAATGATCAACGCATGCTGCTGCCGGCGGCGGCACTCGGCGGCGGCGTCGCGGTGATGGGCGCCGATCTGATCGCGCGAACGGTGATCGCCCCGGCGCAACTGCCAGTGGGCGTGATTACGTCGATCATCGGCGTACCGGTGTTTCTGTGGATGCTGCTGCGCAGGCGCCGGTCATGAAAGCACACCATGCCTCCCATGCCCCTGGCACCGCGCTCAGCGCGCAACGCCTGACATTGCGTGCCGGCACGCGCACGTTGCTCGATACGTTCACGCACACGTTCTACCCAGGTGAAATCTGGTGCATCGCCGGCCCGAACGGCGCGGGCAAGACAACACTGATATCCGCGCTGGCTGGTTTGTCGCAACCCTCGGCGGGGCACGTCGAAATCGATGGTGTGCGGCTCACCGACTGGCAGCCGCTGCCGCTTGCGCAGCGTCGTGCGTTGATGCCGCAAAGCGCGCATGACGCGTTCAGCGCGAGCGTGCTTGACATCGTGATGCTGAACCGCTATCCGCATCTGAACGGCTGGGGTTGGGAGGGCGAGGCCGATCGCGCAGCCGCGCATGCCGCGCTCGACGTGCTGGGCCTCACCGGGTTCGCCGCGCGCGACGTGCTCTCGCTCTCGGGCGGTGAACGTCAACGCGTCGCGCTGGCCGCGGTCCTGTGTCAGGACGCGCCGTTGCTGTTGCTTGATGAACCGCTGTCGCATCTGGATTTGCATCATCAGATCGACTGCCTCGACGCGTTGAGTGCCTGGACGCGTGAGCCTCGGCGTACAGTGATGTTTTCGTGCCACGACATGAATCTTGCGCGCCGCTTCGCGACGCATGCGCTATTGCTGGACGGCCAGGGCAGTGCCTATGCCGGGCCGGTGCGCGACGTGCTGACGCCGGCGCTCACGAGCCGCGCATTCGGCTATCCGTTGATCCTGATTCGCGACGGCGAACACGAGGCATTAATCCCTGCGCCGCGTTCGCGTCATGAGTCGCTTACGGGCCATGACACATCGGCAGGCTAGCCATTCTATTCAAACATTTTTCTTTTCAGACACGCCTATGACCTCCTCGCCACGTTTGCCGGGATTGCCCGAAGTCGAACCGCTCGATCAGACGCTGCGTGCCGAACTGCAGCACATCATCGATACCAGGACCAAGCCGCCCGGCAGTCTCGGCCGGCTCGAGTCGCTCGCGCGGCAGATGGGTTTGATCCAGCGCACGACGCATCCCACCGTCGAGCGTCCGGCGATGATCGTATTCGCCGGTGACCACGGGATTGCGCACGAAGGCGTGAGTCCATATCCGCAAGCTGTCACCGCGCAAATGGTGGCCAATTTTCTGGCCGGCGGTGCAGCGATCAATGCGTTGAGCCGCGTGTCCGGTATCGAACTCGAAGTGGTCAACGCGGGCATTGCATCGTCATTGCCGGCGCATGAAGGCCTCGTCGACATTCCGGTCGCGGCCGGCACGCGCAACTTCGTGCACGAACCCGCGATGACGCATGATCAGGCACTCGCCGCGATGCAGGCCGGCGCCGCACGCGTGCGGCATCACGCGGCGCTCGGCAGCAACGTGATCGGCTTCGGCGAGATGGGTATTGCGAATACGTCAGCGGCGGCTTGCCTGATGAGCCGCCTGTGCGGCGTGCCGATCGACGAATGCGTTGGCCGAGGCACGGGTCTCGATGACGCGGGGCTCGCAAAAAAGCGCAACGTGCTGGCGTCGGCGCTCGCCCATCACACCGTTTCCACCGATCCGCTCGACGTGTTGTCCACCTTCGGCGGCTTCGAAATCGCCATGATGGCGGGCGCATATCTCGCCGCCGCCGAAGCACGCATGACGATTCTGGTCGACGGCTTTATCGCCACCTCGGCACTGTTGGTCGCCGACGCGTTCGCGCCGAGCGTGCGCGAGTATTGCGTGTTCGCGCATGCGTCGAACGAAGCGGGGCATCGGCGCATGCTTGACCATTTCGGCGCGCTGCCGTTGTTGTCGCTCGATATGCGTCTCGGCGAAGGCACCGGCGCGGCACTCGCAGTGCCGCTGCTGCGCGCGGCGGTGGCATTCGTCAATGAGATGGCGAGCTTCGAATCGGCTGGAGTCGCAAATCGCGATGTCTGATCGATCGGACAGAACAGCGTCATACGCTGCGTCATACGTATTCCTGCGCTCGGCCCGCCTATGAACCCACTCGCGGAACTGCGTTATTTCTTCACGGCGCTCGGCTATTTCACTCGTGTGCCGGTGCCGCGCTGGGTCGGCTATGAGCCGCATTATCTGAATGCTGCGGCGCGCTATTTTCCACTCGTCGGCGTGCTGGTCGGCGGATTGAGCGCGCTGGTTTATCTTGCCGCGCTGCGCGTGTTTCCTGCGGGTATTGCCGTGCTGTTGTCGATGGCGGCATCATTGTTCGTCACGGGTGCGTTTCACGAAGACGGTCTCGCGGATTGCGTCGATGCGTTCGGTGGCGCCTATACACGTGAAGATGTGCTACGCATCATGCATGACTCGCGCATCGGTGCGTTCGGTGCCATCGCGCTTGTGATCGCACTCGCGTTGAAGTGGCAAACACTCGCCGCATTGCCGCCGCTGCGCGCCGCGGGTCTGATGATTGCTGCGCATGCGGCGAGCCGTACATGGGCGATCAGCTATCTGGCCACACTCGACTACGTGCGCGCTGAAGGCAAGGCCAAACCGGTCGCGCAACGTTTGAGCTACCCCGCATTGATGTGCGCTGCGGTGTTCGGTTTGCCGTGGTTGTTGTGGCCGAACGTGGCGGGTTTGCCAGATTGGCGCTTTGCCTGCGTGACGCTCGCGGTACTGGCGGCGTTGCGATTTGCGTTGGGCCGTTATTTCGTTAGACGCATCGGCGGATATACGGGCGATTGTCTCGGCTTCGCGCAACAGATTTTCGAATTGAGCATCTACCTGGTGGGGCTCGCATGGATATCGTCCTGATTCGCCATCCGGCCGTCGCGCTCGATGCAGGCGTATGTTATGGCTATAGCGACGTAGCGCTGGCCGGTGACGCCGAAGCGTCCGCAAGCGCGCTGGCATTGCGGCTCGCCACTTTGCAGGTGCCACCACCGCGCGTGCTGATGTCGAGTCCGTTGACGCGCTGCGCGACGCTCGCCAGCGTCATGGCCAATGATTTCGGTTGCGCGCTGAGTCACGACGACCGTCTGAAGGAAATGGACTTCGGCACGTGGGAACAGCAGCGCTGGGACGCGATCGATCGCGCGGAACTCGACGAATGGGCGGCCAACTTCGATCACGCGCGCGCGCATGGCGGCGAGAGCGTGGCGCAATTCGTCGGACGTGTGCGGGCATGGTTCGATGCGTTCGCACTGACGCGTGAATTGACACCGGCCTATGTGGTGACGCACGCCGGTGTGATACGGGCCATCGCTTCGATGGTGCTGGACGTGCCGCTTGAGCGCTGTTTGCGATGGTCGCTCGCGATGGCCGGGATTGTCTGGCTGCGCAGGGACGACGAAGCGCAGCAGTGGTCGCTGGTGCGGTGGAATGCGTGAGGGAGAACCTCGGCCGCACGCCTGCCCATCACGGCGCGCCGCCTTTCCTTCGCGAGCGCGCCAGCTCCAGGTCTTCGCATAGCTGCTTCGCCCCTTGCGCGATCCGTGGTGCCGGTCGATTGATCAGATCGCCGTCGATGGCAAACAGGTTGTTGTTCGCCACTGCTGTGAGGCTTGGCCACGCGCGCCATGTGCTGAGCTGCGGCAGCGTCGTGTCCGGTGCGGTCGCGCCCGGCGCGGCCGTGATGATCGCTTCGGGGTTCGCGGCGAGCACCGCTTCCGTCGAGACCGTCGGCACCAGCGGTTCGAGTTTCGCGAACACGTTGCGGCCGCCGCACAGCGCGATCACGTCGCTAATCATATGTTTGCCGTTGAGCGTCATCAGCGGCTGATCCCACACCTGGTAGAACACGCTGACAGGCGGTCGGCTTGCGTACTGCGTTCGCAATTGAGCGATGTCGTGCCGGTATTGAGCCGCTGCGGCGTCAGCGGTCGGCGACGTGCCGAGCAATTGTCCGAGCTTTGTCAGCGACACCGCGACGTCGTCGAGACGATGCGGCTCGCTGAAGAACAGCGGCACATGCATGTCGCGCAAACGCTCGAGCTGACGCTGGGCATTACCGTGCCGCCACACTACGATCAGGTCCGGCTTCAAGGCGACGATGCGTTCGAGGTCGAGCGCCTTGTTATCGCCGACGCGCGGCAATTGCTGCGCTTCTGGCGGATAGTCGCTGTAGGACACGGCACCGACCAGCTTCGCGCCGCCACCCGCGGCATAGAGCAACTCGGTGACATGCGGCGCGAGGCTGATGACGCGTTGTGCGGGCGCGGCCAGGGTGACGGTCGCACCGGTATCGTCGGTGGCGGTGATCGCGGCCTGCGCGTGCATGGCACTAACGAAGAACGCGGCGGCAGCGCTAGCGAAGAAAGGCAGTCGGCTCATCCAGCTCATGCAATCGCCCGGATGCTGTCGCGCAGACTGGCGCCGAAACGCACCCATTCCGTCTCGTCCGCAGGCAGGCCGAAACGTACGCTGCCCGATGCAGTGAAGAGCCGCGTCCAGACACCGCGCCGCGCCAATTCGCCGTGCAAGGCAGCGGCGCGCGCATCGTCGCTCCAGGCGAAGAGCGGCGTGCTCTGCATGACGAGACCTTGCGCATGCAGCAGGTCCACGAGACGGGCGCTGTCTGCTGCTAACCGGACACGCATCTGCTGTTGCCAGGATAGGTCCTCGAACGCCGCCCGCACGGCATGACGAGCCGGTCCGCTGACCGTCCACGCCCCGAGCGTATGACGCAACGCATCCAGCAGCGCCGGCGCACCGAGTACGAAGCCCGCGCGCACGCCGGCAAGCCCGAAGAATTTGCCCGGCGAGCGCAACACGATTAACCCGCCGAGATGGCAGCGCGCCGCGAGCGAAGCCGCAGGCATCGCATCGGCAAACGCTTCGTCAACCAGCAGCGTGCCGCCGCGTGCGCTGAGTTGCGCATGCCAATGCAACAGCCTGGCGGCACTGAGGTGCTCGGCGGTCGGATTGTTCGGATTCACGATGACCGCGTGAGTGAGCGTCTCGGGCAGGGTTTCGCAGGACACGTCGAGCGGCATCACCGTATGGCCGGCTCGCTCGAAGGCGGGTGCATATTCGCTGTATGTGAGTGGCGCAATGCCGACCGTTGCGCGCGGCAGCAGCGAGGGTAGCGCGCGAATCGCCGCCTGGCTTCCGGCCACGGGAAGCGCATGGGCCGCGTCGGGCGCGCCGTAGTAACGCGCGGCGCAGGCGGCGAAGCCGTCGCCTTCGTCGGGAAGACGACGCCAGGCCTCAGCGGGAACCGGCGGGACCGGATAGCCGTGTGGATTGATACCCGTCGACAGATCGAGCCACTCTGAGTATGGAATGCCGTAACGCACAGCCGCTTCGTGCAGATTGCCGCCGTGCACCACGGCGTCGGCTTGGTCGACGCGATCAGCCATGGAACGGCACACTCAGCAAGGCCAGCACAATCAGTACTGCGAGCCAGAGAATGACCGTGCGTTCGACCAGCGCCAGCGCCGCCGTCACGTGACTGGCTTTGGCGGGATGTCCGAAGCCGAGCGTCGGCCGGTGTTCGAGCGCGCCGTGATAAACCGCCGGTCCGCCAATCAGCACGTTCAGGCTGCCCGCGCCTGACGCCATGACGGGTCCTGCGTTCGGGCTGTCCCAGCGTGGCGCCTGCTCGTGCCAGCAGCGCCATGCCGTGCGTGTGTCGCCGAGCAGCGCATAGCTCGCCGCGGTGAGCCGCGCGGGAATCCAGTTGAGTAGATCGTCGAGGCGCGCGGCGGCCCAGCCGAAGCGCAGGTAGCGCGGCGTACGATAGCCCCACATGGCATCGAGCGTATTGGCCAGACGAAACCCCAGCGCGCCCGGACCGCCCGCAATTGCGAACCAGAAGAGCGCACCGAAGATCGCATCGTTACCGTTCTCGAGCGCTGATTCGACCGCGGCGCGCGACAGCGCGCCTTCGTCGGCATGCGCGGTTTCGCGCGATACGATGCGCGCGGTCAGCAAACGCGCCTGCGCGAGATCGCGTTGCTGCAACGCCTGCGCGATCGGCGCGATGTGATCGTGCAGACTGCGCGCGCCGAGCGCGAACCACAGCAGCACGACATGTACGGCGCAGGCCGCGAAAAACGGCAGGATGGAGACCAGCCACCACGCGATCAACACCGGCGGCATGACCGCCAGCGACCACGCGAGCAGGCCTTTGAGCCGCAAGCGCCTGCCGGTGTTGTAGCGTTTTTCGAGGCGCGTGGCCCATTTGCCGAAGCCGACCAGCGGATGCGCGGTGCCCGGCTCGCCGAGCCAGCGGTCGACGGCGACGCCTGCCGTCGCCAGCGTCACGAGCAGCGGAAGCGATAGCATCACGGGGCGCCCGCTGTTTTCAATGCGAGCGGCAAGCCCGCGACCATCATCGTGACCTGGGTGCTCAACGCGGCGATGCGTTGATTGAGCCGCCCGAGTTCGTCGACATAGAGACGGGTGGCGGCGCCGAGTGGCACCACGCCCAGACCGATTTCATTGCTGACCACGATGATTTTGCCTTTGGCGTTGGCAAGCGCCGCTTCGAAAGCCGCAAAGTGCGCATGATGATGTTCAACCGGCAAGCTCTCACCCTCGGGCGGGCACAGCAGATTGGCGAGCCACAGCGTCAGGCAGTCGATCAGAATGCAGTGGCGAGGCGCGTCGACTTGCGTGACGGCGGCAGCGAGATCGACCGGCGCTTCGAGCAGTTGCCAATGCGCGGGACGGCGCTCGCGATGATGCGCGATGCGCGCGCTGAATTCGGCGTCGTCAGCCACACGTGCCGTGGCGATATACGTGACGGCAAGCGCGCTATCGTTCGCCAGTTGTTCGGCATGCACGCTCTTGCCCGAGCGGGCGCCGCCGAGAACGAAGGTGAGGTCGCGGGAAATCATCACGCGATTGTACCGGCGCGCAGCGCGTGCCGGCGCGATGGGATAATGCCGCGTTCAAAACGCTGCGCCGCCGTTTGACCGCTTTTTCACCGCTGAGCCTGACATTCCGTGACTACCACTTCGACCTCGCTTGACGCTGTACCCGTGCCGCGCGGCACGCTGATGATTCAGGGCACTACGTCCGATGCGGGCAAGAGCACGCTGGTCGCCGGCTTGTGCCGGCTGGCGCGCCGCGCCGGTGTGCGGGTCGCGCCGTTCAAGCCGCAGAACATGGCGCTCAACAGCGCGGTGACAGTCGACGGTGGCGAAATCGGCCGTGCCCAGGCCTTGCAGGCCGTTGCCGCAGGGATTCCCGCGCATACCGATCTGAACCCGGTGTTGCTCAAACCGACCAGCGACCGCGGCGCGCAAGTGATCATCCACGGCAAGGCGCGCATGAATCTCGATGCGCGTGCGTATCACGACTACAAACCCGTTGCGTTCGAGGCGGTGCTGGAATCGTATGCGCGTCTGCAGGCGGCGTACGACACGATTTTCGTCGAAGGCGCGGGCAGTCCCGCCGAGATCAACCTGCGCGAGCGCGATATCGCCAACATGGGTTTCGCGGAAGCGGTCGATTGCCCGGTCGTGCTGGTGGCCGACATCGATCGCGGCGGCGTGTTCGCGCATCTGACCGGCACGCTGGCGTGTCTGTCGGCGAGCGAGCAGGCGCGCGTGCGCGGCTTCATCATCAACCGGTTTCGCGGCGACATCAGTTTGCTGAAGCCCGGGCTCGACTGGCTCGAAGCCAAAACGGGCAAGCCGGTGCTCGGCGTGGTGCCGTATCTGCACGGTCTCACGCTGGATGCCGAAGACATGCTCCCGCCGGAGCTGCGCGCGGCGCATAGCGGCGACACGGCGCGCACGCTGCGGGTGGTCGTGCCGGTGCTGCCGCACATCAGCAATCACACGGATTTCGATGCGCTGCGCGCGCATCCCCAAGTCGATTTTCATTACGTCAGAAGCGGTACGCCGCCACCGCCGGCCGATCTGATCATCCTGCCGGGCTCGAAGAATGTGCCGGGTGATCTGGCGTTTCTGCGCGCGCAAGGTTGGGATGCGGTGCTGCAACGGCATCTGCGTTACGGCGGCCGGGTGGTCGGCATTTGTGGCGGCATGCAGATGCTTGGGCGCGAGCTGGCTGACCCACATGGGGTGGAGGGTGCGCCGGGCAGCTTCGCGGGCCTCGGCTGGCTCGATTATTCCACGGTGCTCACGCGCGAAAAGACCCTGAAGAATGTGACCGGGCGGCTCGCGTTGCCCGGCTCGCCCGAGGTGGCGGGCTATGAGATTCATATGGGCGAGACGCAAGGGCCGGCGTTGGCCACGCCGGCACTGCAGCTGGGCGATGGGCCGCAGGCGTATCCCGACGGCGCGATATCCGCCGACGGCCAGATTCTCGCGACCTACGTGCACGGCCTGTTCGATACGCCTGCCGCCTGCGGGGCGCTGCTCGCGTGGGCGGGATTGAGCGACGCGGCGGCGATCGACTACCCGGCGCTGCGAGAGGCGTCGCTGGATCGTCTTGCCGATACGCTCGCCGCGCACCTGGATCTGCGGACGCTTTTTGCTGCAATTGGCTGATCGGGACCGGCTTGACCGCAGCGATTCAATACCTTCGGGAAATAATCGAAGCCTTGAGAGGAGTATCCCGCTTTCTGGGCGAGGGACGCTGCCGCGCCCCGCGTTACTCACTCAATACAACACCATCTGCGTGCAGCGAAAAAGGGCAATTGTCTTGCCGTGCGGATCGGTGACCGTGGCGTCCCACACCTGCGTGCTGCGACCCAGGTGGGCGCCCTTGGCGACCGCGCGGATCGTGCCTTCCGTCGCCGTGCCGAGGAAATTGCTTTTCAGTTCGATGGTAGTGAAATTGCTGGCCTTTTCCGGCAGATGCGCGAGACACGCATAGCCGCAAGCCGTGTCGGCAAGGGCGATCACAGTGGCGGCATGCAAAAAACCGTTCGGCGCTAGCAACTCGGCACGTACCGTCAGTTCAGCGGTCAGCGCGCCGTGCTCCAGTTCGAGGGCGTGCACGCCCAGCAAGTCGGGCAGCGTCCCCTTCTGACGCTCGCGCAGGTGCTCAAGGGTGTATTCCGGGCGGAGTTTGCTCATGAGATTCGGGTCCTTGATGGGAAAATAGGGAGTGTCTACCGGTCAATTGGCCGTTCGGGGGCTTCGGCCCCGGTGCATTTGTGGATATTATCAACGGCTGGATCGGCCGGTGGACCTGAAATGGCAACGGATCAGGCGTCACCGGCATAAGTCTGAGTAAACAGCGCGGCAAACCGGCTGGCGGCGCCAGCCTTCTTCCCGGGAGAATTCATGACGGTGATTGTGGTGGCGAATCCAAAGGGCGGCGTGGGCAAAAGCACGCTGGCAACCAATCTGGCGGGCTATTTCGCGGCGTCTGGCGAATGGGTCGCGCTGGCGGACCTGGACAAACAGCAGTCCGCGCATGCGTGGCTCGCACTGCGACCGTCCACGCTGCCCGCCATCGAAACCTGGGAGATCGACCAGGAAACGCCGGCCAGGCCGCCCCGGGGGCTGGAGCATGCTGTCATCGATACGCCGGCCGGCTTGCACGGCAACCGCCTGAGTATCGCGCTGGATCTCGCGGACAAGGTGATCGTGCCGTTGCAGCCATCCATGTTCGATATTCTCGCCACCCAGGACTTTCTCGAACGTCTGGCAAAGGAAAAAGCGGTTAGAAAGGGCGCGATCGAGATCGGCGTGGTCGGCATGCGCGTCGATGCGCGGACGCGCTCAGCGGAGCAGCTGCATCGTTTTGTGGAGGGTTTGAAGCTGCCGGTGCTGGGTTTTCTGCGCGATACGCAGAACTACGTGCAGCTGGCGGCGCACGGCCTGACGCTGTGGGATGTGGCGAAAAGCCGGGTGGAGAAGGATCTGGAGCAGTGGCAGCCGATTATCGACTGGACCAGCGTGGCGAACGGCAAAAAGGCCTGACACGGGGAAGCAGGCGGCCGGGCCGCCCGCTGCGTGGACTACGCGATCACCGCGCGATAAGCGCGCGGCGCGCGCGCTCAGGTCCAGTTCTGGGTCGGCACGTGGCCGCGGCTGCCCTTGATCTTGTTGTTTTCGTCGACGAATACCAGATCTGGCTTCCAGCCTGCCTTCAGTTCCGCTTCATCGACCACCGCAAACGCCGCGATGATCACCAGGTCGCCCAGCTGCGCGCGCCGCGCGGCCGAGCCGTTCAGCGAAATCATGCCGCTGCCGCGTTCGCCCTTGATCGCGTAGGTCGAGAAACGCTCGCCGTTGTTGATGTTCCAGATATCGATCCGTTCGTTTTCGACGATATTCGCGGCTTCGAGCAAATCTTCGTCGATCGCGCACGAGCCTTCGTAGTGCAGTTCGCAGTGCGTGACGGCGACGCGGTGGATCTTCGACTTCAGCATATTGCGTTGCATGACCAAATCCCTTGTGGCTTCTTATGCGTGTTTGCGCAAACTAAGACGACTTCAGATTTCGAGGTTGTCGATGAGACGGGTGGTGCCGAGCTTGGCGGCAGCCAGCACGACCAGTTCCGCATTCGCGTCTTGCGCGCCCGGCGCCAGCAGATTCGAGCGCTTTCGCACTGCGATGTAATCGGGCTGCCAGCCGCGCGCGGCCAGTGCCGCCATCGCCGCCTGTTCGAGTTTTGCGAAGTCGCGGTCGCCGGCGAGAACCGCATCGCGCACGCGATTGAGCTCGGCGGCCAGCATCGGCGCCTCGGCGCGTTCGGCCGTTTGCAGAAAGCGGTTGCGCGAGCTGAGCGCGAGGCCGTCGGTATCGCGCACGGTTTCAGCGGCGATGATGTCGGTGGGCAGCGCGAACTGGTGGCACATGCTGCGCACGATCATCAACTGCTGATAGTCCTTCTTGCCGAACACCGCGACGCGCGGCTGAACGCACGACATGAGCTTCATCACCACCGTGCACACGCCCTGGAAGAACCCCGGCCGGAATTCTCCTTCGAGGATGTCGCCCAGATCGTGTGGTGGATGCACGCGGTATTCCTGCGGTTCCGGATACAGATCCCGTTCAGTCGGCGCGAACAGCACATACACACCTTCTTTCTGCAGCTTGTCGATGTCGGCTTCGAGCGTGCGCGGGTATTTGTCGAAATCTTCGTTCGGGCCGAACTGTAGCCGGTTGACGAAAATACTCGCCACCACCGGGTCGCCGTGCTGGCGTGCCAGACGCATCAGCGACAGATGGCCCTCGTGCAGATTGCCCATCGTCGGGACAAAGGCGGTGCGATTCTGGCCGCGCAACTGGTCGCGCAATTCATGGATCGAGCTGATGACTTTCATGATCGGACAGGGATTTCCTCGCGCGGCGCGAGACTCGGTTGGCGCAAAAACTCAGGTTTTCGTGCGGCCCGCCGCCTCACTGGTAATGACAGGTTCGGAGCGCGGGATTGTAGTGGATTTGTTGGCCTGCCGCACCGAAAAGCGGTGTCTTCTCCGGTGGCGCGGAACTGAGCGCCGTTCGGGAGCTTCAGGCCGGCAGATAGGCGAGGCGCACATAGATCGGTGCGAACGGCTCTGCCTGGGTAATTTCGACCAGCGATTCACGGCATAACTCGAGCATGGCAATGAAATTCACCACGACCACCGGCACGCCTTTGCTGGTGTCGAACAGATCGGAGAATTCCATGAAGCGCGCGTTTTGCAGGCGCCGCAGGATGGTGCTCATGTGTTCGCGCACCGACAACTCCTCGCGCGAAATCTTGTGATGCTGGACCAGCTTCGCGCGCTTGATCACGTCGGCCCACGCGGCGCGGAGGTCTTCGCTGTTCACGTCCGGAAAGCGCGGCGTAATGCTTTGTTCGATATAGACGTCGGCGCGCAGGAAGTCGCGGCCCAACTGCGGCAGATGGTCGATGCGCTGCGCGGCGAGTTTCATCTGCTCGTATTCAAGCAGGCGGCGCACCAGTTCCGCGCGGGGATCTTCGACTTCATCGCCGCTGTCGGCCTTTTTCACTGGCAGCAGCATGCGCGACTTGATCTCGATCAGCATGGCGGCCATCAGCAGATACTCGGACGCGAGTTCGAGATTGGTCTGGCGCAACTGGTCGACGTAACCGAGGTATTGCACGGTGACATCCGCCATCGGGATGTCGAGCACGTTGAAGTTCTGCTTGCGGATCAGGTACAGCAACAGATCCAGCGGACCTTCGAAGGTTTCGAGAAACACCTCGAGCGCGTCCGGCGGAATGTACAGATCCGTCGGCAGCTTGAAGAGCGGCTCGCCGTACAGGCGTGCAAACGCAATGCCGTCGACAACGTCGGGCGTCGAATCGGTGGCGGGCGCGGCAAGCGCGGCGTCGGCCGGGACCGGCGCGGCGCCCTGTGCCTCGTCGGCGTGACTCACGCGCTTAGAAGTTTTGATAGTACGAGTAAGGCGTCTGCTCTACGCGCGAGGCTTTTTGCTCGGCGCGTTCTTCCAGGTCGATCGGCTGTTTGTCCCACAGCAGCGCGCGGCCACGGCGCTGTTCAGCTTCCAGAGTCGGTTTTTGTTGCTTGAGCTGGTTCAGGAACTGGGTGATGTCCGATTGATACATGGCTCGACGTCCGTGATGGGTGAAATGGCGTTTGCCCGGCAGGAATCCGCGGGGCATCGCTACTATTTTTATGATTTTACCGCATGCGCTGGGCGCGGTCGAAAATCGGCGGCGGGTCTGGGCGGCCAGCCTGTGAAAACGTCTGGAACCCATGCTGCGGCGGCGCGTCGAAGGCGGGCGCGGCGTTGGCCCGGCGGCGTTCGCCTCATTGTGGATAAGGCAGGAAATAGCGCGCATAGGCTGAAGGGCCAGCCGTCCCGGCTTGCTCCAAACGCCTGTTTAAGAGATGCGCGGCCTTGCCGATGTGGTCAAATAGCGAGCTTCGGCCGCCGCGGCGAGCCTGAGCGACAGAATTCATCAACCACGGCCGGAGGTCCTGTTTGGCGGGGCGCGCGATCGAAACGCCGCATGTGCGGCACGCTAAAGCCGGAGCCGGGCGCGGGCGCCTCGCGCCCATGCGGCGCTGGCTGCGCGCGTGGCTGGCTTTTGGCGTCGTCATGCTGACGCTGGTCGCGGCCGACGCGCAGGCCGCGCGCGCCAGCGCCAGCTACAAGGTCGAGATCGAAGCCACGCCACGCTCGCTGCGCAAGCTGCTCGAAGCGCATCTGGACATTGCACGCTTTGCCAAACGCGCCGACGTCAGCGGCGACCAGTTCGAGTTCCTCATCACCGCCACCCCTCAACAGGTGCGCGATCTCGCCGCCACCCAAGGGTATTTCTCACCGGTCGTTCGCACTGACGTGAGAACCGTCGACGAAAAAAAGCAGGTCACCGTGAGCGTCGATCCAGGCCCGCAAACGGTCATTACGTCGATTTCGCTGTCGTTTCGCGGCCCGGTGCTGACCGAAGATCCGGCCCAGGAAAACACCGTGCGCTTCGCGTTTTCGCTGCATGAAGGCGATCCGTTCACGCAGGGCGGCTGGGACGACGCAAAGAACGCCTCGCTCAAAGCGTTGCAGGCGCACCGCTATCTCGGCGCGAAGATTTACCACTCCGAGGCGCGCATCGACCCGCGCACGCGAGAGGCAAAACTGTCGGTCACCTTTGACAGCGGCCCGAGCTTCACGATGGGCAAGCTCGACGTGTCCGGCACGCGCCGTTATCCGGAGCAGATCGTGGACAACGTGAATCCCATTTCGGTTGGCGACATCTACGACGTGCAGCGCGTCACCGAATTGCAGCGTCAGTTGCAGAACACGCCGTACTACGCGAGCGTGGCGATCGACGTGGATAGCGATCCGGAGAAACCGGTCAATACACCGGTGCACGTGAAAGTGTCGGAGTATCCCTACAACAGTATCCGCGGCGGGGTCGGTTATTCGACCGACAACGGTCCGCTGATTCAGGGCTCGTATTCGTATCTCGACACCTTTGGCAAAGCGTGGCCGTTTACGGTCGAGGGGCGCATCGACCAGATCCAGCAATACGGGCAAATCCAGCTCGCCATGCCGCCGGGTCCGCGTGCGTGGACCAACAGCGTGCTTGCGTCCTACACCACGACAGATGTATCCGACACGCGCATCTACAGTATCCGTGGCGGCGTGCAGCGGGCCCGTACCTCGCAGTTCATCGACTACAACTATTCGATCCTCTACTACCAGGACCGGCTCGACCAGAACGCGTTCGCGCCGACCACCAGCCGCGCGCTGGTGCCGTCGTGGTCGTGGACGCGGCGCAATACCGACGACCCGCTATTCCCGCGCAAGGGCAACCTGATTCACGTCGAGGCGGGCTTCGCGATCAAGGGCGTGCTGACCGATCAGACCTTCATACGCGGTTACGCCCGCGGTCAGCAATACCTGCCGATCGGCAAGGAAGATCTCGTGCTGTTCCGCGCGGAACTCGGCGGCGTGTTCACGAGCGGCAGTTCGAGCGGCATTCCGGCTTCGCTGCTGTTCCGCGCGGGCGGTTCCAATTCGATACGTGGCTACAGCTATCAGAGCATTGGTAATAACGTCGACGGCTCGGTGCTGCCAACCAAATACCTCGTGACGGCGGCAGCCGAGTATCAGCACTGGTTTAGCCACGACTGGGGCGCAGCGGCGTTCTTCGACGTGGGCACGGCCACCGACACATGGGGCGAGAAAGTGTTTTATCCGGGCGTCGGCGTGGGTGCGCGTTGGCGCAGTCCGGTCGGCCCGGTCAATGTGGATGTCGCGTACGGGATTCGCAACAAGAGCGTGCGGCCGTATCTGACGCTGGGCATCGCCTTCTGATGGAAACCTGCTTTTACATGATCGACGCATGACCACGGACGTTTCCGACCAACCGCCTGCGCAGCCGCCCGGCGCTCATCCGCCAGGTGAGCCGCCCGGACAGCAGCCACCCGAGTCGCCGCCGCCCCGGCGCCGGCCCGGCCGTGTGCTGCTGAAAACACTTGCATGGACGTTCGCGGTGCTGGTGCTGCTGGTCGCTTTGGCGGTCGGCCTGCTGTACGGCGCGCTGACCACCGAGCGCGGCACGGCGTACGCGTGGCAGGCGGCGGTCAGGCTGCTCGGCGGCAGACTGACGGGCACGCTGGAAAGCGGCGCGCTCGCGAACGGCCTGCAATTGCGGCAAGTGCGCTGGCGCAGCCTCGACGGCAGCGGCACGGATATTCAGGTCGACCGGGTGGCCGGCCGCTGGGCGCTCACGCACAAGCCCTGGCGCTTCGCGATCGACTATCTGCACGTCGGCACGATCGACGCACGGATTGGCTCGTCCTCGTCGAGCAGCAGCGGACCGCTGACCTTGCCGCAAGACTTGCGCTTGCCGTTGCAGCTCGAGGTCCGCGACGTGCAGGTCGACAAGCTGCTGTTGCGGCAGGGCGGCTCGACCACCGAGTTCTCCCGCTTCATGTTTCATGGCCGCAGCGACGGGCGCCATCACGAGGCCGCGATCGAACGGCTCGACACGCCATTCGGCGTGGTGACGGCGGCGGCGAAGCTAGACGGCGTGCGGCCGTTTCCGCTGACCGGTGACATCGGCTATTCAGGCAAGGTCAACGACGAGCCTGTGCAGGTTGGCGGTCATCTGACGGGCACGCTGGAAAATCTCATTGCGGAGCTCGACGCCAGCGGCATGAAACTGGCCGGGCATGCGCGTGTCGAGGCGTCGCCGTTTGGCGAGGTGCCATTGCGACGCGCCACGCTGACTTTCGATCACATCAACCCGCAGGCTTTTGCGCCGGGCGCGCCGCTGGCGGATCTCGCGGTGCGCGCCGAGTTGCAGCCGGTCGGGCGGGACGTTACGGCCAAAAAATCCGCTGACAGTCTCGCTGTGGCCGGCCATGTTTCGATCGTCAACGCCAGGCCCGGTGCGATCGACCAGAACCTGCTGCCGCTGATCGATGCACAAGCGGATGTTCGCCTCGACGCTCAGGCGCAGCGCATCTCGAACCTGAATGTGCGGCTCGTAAAAAGCGCCACGCTGACGGGCGGCGGCGCGTTGACCGGCAAGCACGGCCAGTTCGATCTGAAGGTCGCCGGGCTCGACCTGAACGCGCTTGAGGCGACCGTCCGTCCCACGCAGCTTTCCGGTCCGATCGGCATCCGCCTGAATGACGACGTGCAGAGCCTCACGCTCGATCTCGCCGACCCGAAAGCCGGGCTGCGTGCCCAGGGCAAGGTGACGTTCGATCCCGCGCGGATGAGTTTCAACGACGTGCGCATCACGTCGGGCAAGGGCCGCATTGATCTATCCGGCGCGCTCAAGCACGACGCGAACTCCACCTATAACCTGAAAGCGCAACTGACCGATTTCGACCCGTTGACGCTGACTTCGCAGATGCCGTCGCGCACGCCGGTGAGCAGCCCGGCAAGCAACGCTAAAGCGACGGGCGCGACAAGTGCGACGAGCACGGCGCGTGCGGCGAAGGCGCCCAACGCGGCACCCAGCGTGGCGGCGAGCGCGGGAAGCACCGCGGGCAGCACGGCCGGCGCGAAGAGCGCAGCGCCCGGCGATCAGGCCGCGGCGGTGGTGAAGAACACCGCCAGGGCCGTGGTGAAAACCGAGGTGGTGCAGCGCAAAACGCCGCCCAGACCGTCGAAAGCGGCGCCGCCCGCCCGCAAGATCGAAGCGCGCGTCACCGGCACGCTGACGGCAGCCGGCATGCTGGGCCCTGTGTTCACCACCAAGGCGGAATTCAAGCTCGGTCCTAGCGTCTACGACGGCCTGCCGCTAACCGGCGGCGGCACGGTCCAGCTCGCCGGCTCGCGGATTTTGCCGAGCCGCGCGAATCTGTCGGTGGCCGGCAACCAGGTGGATCTGCAAGGCAGCTTCGGCGCGCGCGGCGACCGGCTGCGGTTTCGCGTCGACGCGCCGCAACTCGAGCGCCTCGGCTTCGGCCTCGCGGGCCTGGTCGAGGCGGACGGCGACGTGACCGGTTCCTTCGCGCATCCGGATGTCGTGCTGAATTACAAGGCCGACAGCGTGGTATTCAGCTCCAATCGGATCGGCCATGCGGAAGGTCACGCCGAACTGCGCGACGGCGCGAACGGCGCGCTCGTCTTCACCACCGACGCGCGCAACCTGAGCGCAGGCGGCGTCGATCTGACCACGCTCACGGCGCGGCTGTCCGGCACGCGGGCGAACCATACGCTGGAGGCAGCGGCTACCGGCAAGCTGCAGGACCGGCCGCTCGATCTGACGCTCGCCGCCAACGGCAAGCTGACCGAAGCACGCGACGGCACGCGGTGGGACGGCACCGTGAGCCGTCTGCAGAATCGCGGCACGCCGGCGCTGAATCTCGAGGTGCCGCTTGCCGTGAGCGCCGCGCCGGAGCGTGTCACGCTCGGCGCGACGCGTCTCACGCTCGAAGGGGCCGTACTGAACCTCAAATCGTTCATCTTCGACCACGGCAAGATCCAGTCGGCGGGGACTTTGACCGACATTTCGGTCGCGCGCCTGCAGGATCTGCGGCGTGAGATGACCGGCACGCCGCCGGCCGTCAAAACCGATCTGGTGTTCGACGGCGACTGGGATTTCACGCTCGGCAATACCGCGAGCGGCCACGTCCAGTTAAAACGCCGGAGCGGCGACGTCACGGTCGAAATCGGCCGTGGTCTGGCGTCGCTCGGCATTACCGATATCACCGCGCGCGCCGAATTTAGCGGTGGCAACCAGCTCAGCGCGACCGTGCGTGCGCAGGCAAGCCGGATCGGCGTGATCGATGCCGACGCCCACACCACTCTCGTGCTGCGGGACGGCTTCATGACCGTCAACGAAGAAGGCGCGCTGAGCGGCAATGTGAACGCCAACGTGCCGTCCCTGAAAACGACTGGCGGCCTGTTCGGCCCGAGCTACCTGCTCGACGGGCACCTCGCGCTCAAGCTTGCGCTCGGCGGCACGGTGGCCAAGCCGAATCTGACGGGCTCGCTCCTCGGCGACGGTTTGTCGGCGACGATGGTCAATCAGGGCGTGCAGTTGAAGGATGGCGTGGTGCGCATCGCGCTGTCGCACAACCTGGTGGATTTCCAGCAGGTCGAATTTCACGGCGCAAGCGGCACGCTGCGCGCCACCGGCCGTGTGCGGCTGGACGGTGCACAGCCCGATCTGACCGCGAGCATCGTCGCGGACAAACTGGAACTGTTCGCCGCACCGGACCGCAACCTGTCGCTGTCGGGCAGCGCGAGCGTGGCGAACGCGGGCGCCGAGGGCGGCATGGCGATCAACGGCAAGTTCGTGGTCGATCACGCGTTGTTCGATATGCCGGAGCAATCCGCGCCGTCGCTTGGCGACGACGTCGTGGTGGTGCGTCCGGACGGCACGGTGGCGGGCGAAAAGCCGCCGCCCGTGCCCGGCACCAACAAGCCGATCGGACCGTTCGCGCCGCGCGCCAATATCGACATCAGTCTCGGCGACAACTTCCGTTTCCGCGGACAGGGCGCCGATCTCGGCCTGACCGGCACGATCACCGCGATGAGTGCGCCGAATCTGCCGTTGCGCGCGGTCGGCAATGTGCGTGTGACGCCGGGTTCGACTTACACCGCGTTCGGCCGCAAGCTCGGCATCGAGAACGGCTTCTTCACGTTCAACGGGCCGGTGGCCAATCCGGGTATCAACATTCTGGCAATGCGCCGTAACCAGCAGGTCGAGGCGGGCGTGCAGGTCACCGGCACGATCCAGTTCCCGGTTGCCAAGCTGGTGTCGGAGCCGAACGTGCCGGACAACGAAAAGCTGTCGTGGCTGCTGTTCGGGCACGGCACGGATCAAGGTAATAACGTCGGTCAGCAAAGCACGATGACCACCGCGCTCGCGTTGCTCGGCAGCGCGAGCGGCAAGCGGATTGCGCAGACTTTTGGGCTGGACGAGTTTTCGATTGGCCGGAGTGAAGTCGGGCTGACCGATCCGCAGGTGGTGATGGTGTCGAAGGCGATCAAC
This sequence comes from Paraburkholderia fungorum, assembly GCF_046027215.1. GTDB lineage: Bacteria > Pseudomonadota > Gammaproteobacteria > Burkholderiales > Burkholderiaceae > Paraburkholderia > Paraburkholderia fungorum_D. The sequence goes on from NZ_JAQQEN010000001.1 coordinate 820,696, forward strand.
GAGTGGCTGGTGATCGGCTACGAACAGGGCTTGCAGTCGGCGAGCAATGCGATCAAGGCAACGGTCAACCTCACGCGTTACTGGTCGGTCGCGGCGTACGGCGGCACGTTCGACGGCCTCGAACTGCTTTATACGCGGCGCTTCGACCGGATCCGGTGGTGATTTGGGAGGTGTTTGCCGCCGCGGCGGCGAAGGCATAAAAAAAACGGCACGCTTTTCACAGCGTGCCGTTTTTATTCTGGAGATAGCGCCGGATGCGCCGCGAGCGTTACTTCACGCGCATGCCCGGTTTCGCACCGCTATCCGGCTCGAGCACGTACAGACCCGGCTCGGCTTTTTCGTCCGTGGCGGAGGCGGCCAGCACCATCCCTTCGGAGAGACCGAATTTCATCTTGCGCGGCGCCAGGTTCGCGACCATCACCGTCAGCTTGCCAACCAGTTGCTCTGGCTGATACGCCGACTTGATGCCCGAGAACACGTTGCGCGTTTTCTCTTCGCCGATGTCGAGCGTCAGTTGCAGCAGCTTGTCCGACCCTTCAACTGCCTTGCAGTCGACGATCTTCGCAATACGCAGATCGACCTTGGCGAAGTCGTCGATCGAGATGATGCCCGGTGCTTCGTCTTCCTTCGCGGCTGCGGCTGCTTTCGCTGCCTTCGACTTGACCTTGGCGTCGGCCGGTGCGGCGGCTTCTGGCGTGGCCTGCAGCGAATCGCGGTTAGCCGCCAGCAGGGCTTCGATCTGTTTCGGATCGACACGTGTCATCAGATGCTTGTACGCGTTGATCGGGCGCGTGGAGCTCAGCGGCACATTGGCGTCCGCCCAGACCAGCGGCTCGATCGCGAGGAAGCCTTCGACCGCTTCGGCCAGCTTCGGCAACACCGGTTTCAGGGCCAGCGACAGCAGACGGAAGGCCTCGACGCTCACGCTGCAGGTTTCATGCAGCGCGACCGCGTTGACCGGGTCTTTCGCCTGATCCCACGGCTTGGCGGTGTCGACGTACGCGTTGACCGCGTCGGCCAGTTCCATGGTCTGACGCAGCGCGCGGTTGTACTCGCGCGCTTCGTAGTTCGCGGCGATTTGCGGCACCGCGGCGCGCAGCGTGGCGAGCAGCGGATGCTGCATGGCGCTGTCCTGCACGCGGCCGTCGAAACGCTTGATCAGGAAACCGGCCGCGCGGCTCGCGATGTTCACGTACTTGCCGACCAGATCGCTGTTCACACGCGCCTGGAAGTCGTCGAGGTTCAGGTCGAGGTCTTCCATCGTGCTGTTCAGCTTGGCGGCGAAGTAGTAGCGCAGCCATTCAGGATTGAGGCCCGTGTCGATCACGCTTTGCGCGGTGATGAAGGTGCCGCGCGACTTCGACATCTTCGCGCCGTCCACCGTCAGGAAGCCGTGCGCGAAGACGTTGGTCGGCGTGCGGTGGCCCGAAAATTCGAGCATGGCCGGCCAGAACAGCGTGTGGAAATACAGAATGTCTTTGCCGATGAAGTGATACTGCTCGGCAGTCGACCCCTTGCGAATCCACGCCTCGAAGTCGATGCCGCGCTTGTCGGCAAGGTTCTTGAAGCTCGCGTAGTAGCCGACCGGCGCGTCCAGCCACACGTAGAAATACTTGCCCGGCGCGCCCGGAATTTCGAAGCCGAAATATGGTGCGTCGCGCGAGATATCCCAGTCGGCGAGCTTCGCTTCGCCGGCGTCGCCGAGCCATTCGCGCATCTTGTTGGTGGCTTCGGGCTGCGCCAGACCGCTCACCCAGGCGCGCAGGAAGTTCTCGCAACGCGGATCGGAGAGCCGGAAGAAATAGTGCGTCGAGGTCTTGCGAATCGGCGTGGCACCCGAGACGACAGAGTACGGATTGATCAGTTCGGTGGGCAGATAAGTCGAGCCGCATACTTCGCAGCTGTCGCCGTACTGGTCTTTCGCACCGCATTTCGGGCATTCGCCCTTGATGAAGCGGTCCGGCAGGAACATTTCCTTGACCGGGTCATACGCCTGTTCGATATCGCGTGCTTCGATCAGGCCGGCTTCCTTCAACGCGAGGTAGACCGATTCGCTCAGGACGCGGTTTTCCTCGGAATCGGTCGAGTAGTAATTGTCGAACGAAATGCCGAAGCTATCGAAGTCGCGCTTGTGCTCTTGCCAGACGCGGTCGATCAACTGCTTGGGCGTGAGACCCTCCTTCTCCGCGCGCAGCATGACCGGCGTGCCGTGCGTGTCGTCGGCGCCCACGTAGTAGACCTCGTGCCCGTGCATTCGCAGCGTCCGGACCCAGATGTCCGTCTGGATATATTCGACCAGATGGCCAATATGGATTTGCCCATTCGCATACGGAAGGGCCGACGTGACAAGAATCTGGCGACGGCCTGACGGCGCGCCTGCGGAGCGATCGGTTGCGGGTGCTGACATAAGGATGGTGGGAGCCTGCGGTGGGACGAAACGTTGATTCTAGCAGGGCAGGCGACGGGCGCGGCGCGGGCGGCCCGGGGCGCGGCAGCGTGGAGACCGGGGTCAGACTGGGCGGGCGATGAAAACCGAGCGCCCAAAAAAAGACCGGGGTTATTAACCCCGGAGCAACAACGACAAGAGGAGAATGGTGACGCAGCGGCATAGCCAGCCACGTACCGTAAAGAAAGACAGCGGATTTTCGGCAGAGTTCGAAATTTTTTTCGTCTTCGTGCGAGATACGCTTTGGTCAGCTTTTTACGGCGCATCGGACACCGGCCGCCAAGGGCCCGGCACCCGGCTGTTCAGCCTCTTTCAAGCCATTAAGTTATTGCGTTGTGTGCTGAGCCGTGGCGCGCAGATAGATTTCCACACGACGGTTTGCTGCACGGCCGGCTTCGGTGTTGTTGTCGGCGATTGGCTGGTTCTGGCCCATGCCCTCAGCCGACAGACGTTGCGGCGCCACGCCGCGTTGCCCCAGATAGCCGATCACGCTTTGCGCGCGGTTGACCGACAGCGTCTGGTTGTAAGCCGGCTGCCCCGTGCTATCCGTGTAGCCGATCACCTGGGCGATCAGTTCCGGGTTCTGCTGCAGGGTTTGCGTAAGCTGATCCAGCACCGGTGCGAACGACGGCTTGATCGCGTAGCTGTTGGTGTCGAACGTGACCGAGCTAGGGATGTTCAGCTTGAGCGAGCCGTCCGGCTGTTCGGTGATCTGCGTGCCGGTGCCCTTGGTGGCGCCCGACAGCTTGTTGTGAATGGCTTGCCAGTTGTAGCCGGTGACGCCGCCAACGGCCGCGCCGACGCCCGCGCCGATCGCCGCGCCCTTGCCGCCGCCGAAGATCGCGCCGAGCGCCGCACCGGTGCCGGCGCCCACGCCCGTGCCGACCGCCGTGTTAGTACCCTGTTCGGTTGCGCAACCGGCCAGCAACGAACTGGCAACGGCGAAAACAGCCAGGCGAGTCATGATTTTTGCATTCATTTTGATTCCTCTTGAGTGAAGCGAGTAAAGCGGCAAATAACGTTAAATTTATGCGGCGAACGTGACGCCAGTGAAGCGGACTGCTCAACAGCAATACGTAAAATCCTACGCCTTTTTGACTCCCGGTCCGACAGTCAAGAAGGGTCTTCCGGCAAGGCTGGGCGCCAGCCACTACAATACTAGCTGGAGTTCGCAGCGATGCGACCCCATGGCGTTTCCGCCTGCCCGAAGGGTGCCCGGCACGCCTCGTTTTAGCAACGCCACCTAACAATTTCTTTCAATTCCGGCGCGTGGCCGTGACTTCGATCCCGCCGCGCCGAGAGTGTTCCCCACGGAGTGTCAATGAGTATCGATCGGGCTTTGGTCGACGCCGCCCTCGCGGCCGTCACTGACCCCAACACCGGCCGGCCGTATGGGGCTGCCAAGAACATCAGGAACGTCGGCGTGGAGGGTGACACAGTCAGCGTCGAGGTGGTACTCGGCTATCCGGCCAAACGTCAGTTCGAAGCGATTCGCACGCAGTTTGCCGACGCGCTGCGCGCCGTGCCGGGCGTGGTCGACGCGCGCGTCGAGGTGTCTCAGAACATCGCCGCGCATACCGTGCAACGCGGCGTGAAACTCTTGCCAAACGTCAAAAACATCGTCGCGGTGGCGTCGGGCAAGGGCGGCGTCGGCAAGAGCACGACCGCCGTGAATCTGGCGCTGGCGCTGGCGAGCGAAGGGGCTTCGGTCGGCATTCTCGATGCGGACATCTACGGCCCGTCGCTGCCGATGATGCTCGGCATCACCGGCCGCCCCGAATCGCCCGACGAAAAGTCGATGAATCCGATGACCGGCCATGGCGTGCAGGCCAACTCGATCGGCTTTCTGATCGAACAGGATAACCCGATGGTGTGGCGCGGTCCGATGGCCACTTCCGCGCTGGAACAGCTGCTGCGGCAGACCAACTGGCAGGACCTCGACTACCTGATCGTCGACATGCCGCCGGGCACCGGCGACATTCAGCTGACCTTGTCGCAGCGCGTGCCGGTGACGGGCGCGGTGATCGTCACGACGCCGCAGGATATTGCGCTGCTCGATGCGAAGAAGGGTCTCAAGATGTTCGAGAAGGTCGGTATTCCGATTCTCGGCATCGTCGAAAACATGGGGATGCATATCTGCTCGAACTGCGGCCACGAAGAGCATATCTTCGGCGCGGGCGGCGGCGAGCGGATGGGCAAGGAATACGGTGTGGATGTGCTCGGCAGCCTCCCGCTCGACATCGGGATTCGCGAGCAGGCCGACTCGGGCCGGCCGACTGTGGTGGCCGACCCGGAAGGGCGTATTGCGGAGATCTACCGGTCGATCGCGCGCAAGGTGGCGATCCATATCGCCGAGCGGGCTCGCGATATGACTTCGAAGTTTCCCAACATCGTCGTGCAGAACACCTGAGTACCCGTTCGGATCAGGGCCCAAAGCGGGCCCAAAGCGCGCCCAAGGCGTCAATTTGCGCCGGGTCTCGCGGTATCATGTCGACTTCACGAGTTCGGCTCGGTGGACGCAGGGGCGCCCGCCTGACCGGCAAGAGGATCGCATGGGAAAACGAATTGACGGGCAGGCGGTGCATGCGTTCATCGTCCTGGCTGCCAGCAGTGTGCTGTTATGCGGCTGTAGCGCGTTCCTGAGACCACAGGAAAAGCGCGCGGACGCGCAGTTGCTGCCTACCGTGGGCAATCAGGCACGCGGCCTCGTGACGTTTATCGAGCGCTCTGACGGCGTGCAGGTCACTTACAACCTTTCCGGCATGCCGCCCAATAGCGACCACGCTCTGCAAGTGCACGAACGCGGCGACTGCAATGCGGCGGACGGTTCGAGTGCCGGCCAGGTGTTTTCCCCGGCTGCCGAGCGTCTGAAAGCCGGGGCGCGGGTCGAGGGTGACCTCGGCAACATTCATGCGGATTCGAATGGCGTGGCAACCGGCTTCATCGTCGCGCCGGATGTGTCGCTCGATGGCATCCGCTCCGTGTTGCAGCGCGCGGTGCTGCTGCATCACGATGCGACCGATCCCTACGCCTATCCGCAGCACGGCGCCGGCCCCGCGCTTGCGTGCGGTCTGATTCGTCCTTAAGCGCCGGCCGCACAGGCGTGTTGTGTGTGGCCGCGTGAGCGCTTCACAGCGAGCCTCCGGGCGCGTAGCGCGCGATTGTCAGCCCTACCTGCAGCAGCATTCTCCCGATCGCGTAAAATAAGCGCCTTTCGTCGGGGCGCGCAGCCTGGGGCGCGCATTCCGGCGCGCGTAGCCGGTGGCCTGGCACAGGAGACCCGTCTGGCAGCGCCGGGTCGACCGGCGCGCCGCCTGAGCCCGTCCCCGGCAGTTTGCCGATAGCCGCCCGGTTGTTGCCTGGTTGTTGCCTGGTAATCGCCGGGTTGTTACCTGTCACATTCCTGTTACTCAAGTCGAGCAGCGTTTAACTATGACCATCAAATCCGACAAGTGGATCCGGCGCATGGCCGCGTCGCACAATATGATCGAGCCGTTTGCGCCCGATCAGGTGCGCGTCTCCGAAGACGGCCGGAAGATTGTCAGCTACGGCACCTCGAGCTACGGCTACGACATCCGCTGCGCCGACGAATTCAAGATCTTCACCAACATCAACTCGACCATCGTCGATCCGAAGAACTTTGACGAGAAGTCGTTTGTCGACTTCAAGGGCGATGTTTGCATCATCCCGCCGAATTCGTTCGCGCTGGCCCGCACGGTCGAGTATTTCCGCATTCCGCGCAGCGTCCTGACCGTGTGTCTGGGCAAGTCCACGTATGCGCGTTGCGGGATCATCGTCAACGTGACGCCGTTCGAGCCGGAATGGGAAGGGCACGTGACGCTCGAATTCTCGAATACGACACCTTTGCCTGCGAAAATCTACGCAAACGAAGGCGTCGCTCAAGTGCTGTTTTTCGAAAGCGACGAAATTTGTGAGACGTCGTACGCGGATCGCGGCGGCAAATATCAAGGTCAGCACGGCGTCACGTTGCCTAAAACGTGACGTCGGCAGCGCACTGACCCACCAGCTATACCGGGTGACCGCTGCAATTTACAGAATGCAGCGGTCGTTCTTTTTGGAGAATCGCCCATGAAGTTTCGTTTTCCCGTCGTCATCATCGACGAAGATTTCCGCTCCGAGAATATCTCGGGTTCCGGCATCCGGGCTTTGGCCGAAGCAATCGAGAAAGAAGGCGCGGAAGTGCTCGGGTTGACGAGCTATGGCGATCTGACTTCGTTCGCGCAGCAGTCGAGCCGCGCGTCGTGCTTCATCCTGTCGATCGACGACGACGAGCTGCTGCCGTACGTGGATAACGTGGTGGTGGAAGGCGAAACGCCCGAACTGGCTGCCGCGATCGTCGCGTTGCGCGCGTTCGTGACGGAAGTGCGCCGCCGCAATGCGGATATTCCGATCTTCCTGTACGGCGAAACGCGCACCTCGCGCCATCTGCCGAACGACATCCTGCGTGAGCTGCACGGCTTCATCCACATGTTCGAGGACACGCCGGAGTTCGTCGCGCGCCACATTATCCGCGAGACCAAGGTGTATCTGGATTCGCTCGCGCCGCCGTTCTTCAAGGAGCTGGTGCAGTACGCGGACGAAGGCTCGTATTCGTGGCACTGCCCGGGGCACTCGGGCGGCGTGGCGTTCCTGAAGAGCCCGCTCGGGCAGATGTTCCATCAGTTTTTCGGCGAAAACATGCTGCGCGCGGACGTGTGCAACGCCGTCGACGAACTCGGCCAGCTGCTCGACCATACCGGCCCGGTGGCCGCGTCCGAGCGCAACGCCGCGCGCATTTTCAGCGCCGACCACGTGTTCTTCGTGACCAATGGCACGTCGACCTCGAACAAGATCGTCTGGCACGGCACGGTGGCGCCGGGCGACATCGTGCTGGTGGACCGCAACTGCCACAAGTCGATCCTGCACGCGATCACGATGACCGGTGCGATTCCGGTTTTCCTCACGCCCACGCGTAACAACTTCGGCATCATCGGTCCGATTCCGCGCAGCGAGTTCGAGCCGGAAAACATCAAGAAGAAGATCCTGGCGAATCCGTTCGCCCGTGAAGCGCTCGCCAAAAACCCGGATCTGAAGCCGCGCATTCTGACCATTACGCAAAGCACCTATGACGGTGTGATCTACAACGTCGAGATGATCAAGGAAATGCTCGGCGAGTGGCTCGATACGCTGCACTTCGACGAAGCCTGGCTGCCGCACGCCGAGTTCCACGAGTTCTATCAGGACATGCACGCGATCGGCGCGGGTCGTCCGCGCATCGGCGCGCTGGTGTTCGCCACGCACTCCACGCACAAGCTGCTGGCCGGCATTTCGCAGGCGTCGCAGATCGTCGTGCAGGATTCGAAGAACAGCCGTTTCGACAAGCATCGCTTTAACGAAGCGTATCTGATGCATACGTCGACGAGCCCGCAGTACGCGATCATCGCGTCGTGCGACGTGGCCGCGGCGATGATGGAAGCGCCGGGCGGCACCGCGCTGGTCGAAGAGTCGATCGCGGAAGCTTTGGATTTCCGCCGCGCGATGAGCAAGGTCGACGCCGAATACGGCGACGACTGGTTCTTCAAGGTGTGGGGCCCGGACCGGTTCGCCGAAGAAGGCATCGGCTCGCGCGAAGACTGGATGCTGCGTCCGAACGACGCGTGGCACGGTTTCGGCCCGCTCGCCGAAGGCTTCAACATGCTCGATCCGATCAAGGCGACCATCGTCACGCCGGGTCTGGACATGGACGGCGGCTTTGGCGAGTCCGGCATTCCGGCGGCGATCGTCACGAAGTATCTGGCCGAGCACGGCATCATTGTCGAGAAGACCGGTCTGTATTCGTTCTTCATCATGTTCACGATCGGCATTACCAAGGGCCGCTGGAACTCGATGGTCACCGAACTCCAGCAGTTCAAGGACGACTACGACAACAACCAGCCGCTGTGGCGCGTGCTGCCCGAGTTCGTCTCACATCATCCGATGTACGAGCGCGTTGGCCTGCGCGATCTGTGCGAGCAGATCCACAGCGTCTACCGTGCGAACGACATTGCGCGTTTGACGACCGAGATGTACCTGTCGAGCATGGAGCCGGCGATGAAGCCGTCCGACGCGTTCGCCAAGCTCGCGCACCGCGAGATCGACCGCGTGCCTATCGACGAACTCGAAGGCCGCGTCACGTCGATTCTGTTGACGCCGTATCCGCCGGGCATTCCGCTGCTGATTCCGGGCGAGCGCTTCAACAAGACCATCGTCAACTATCTGCGTTTCGCGCGCGAATTCAACGAGCGCTTCCCGGGTTTCCACACGGACATCCACGGGCTCGTCGGCGAAACGATTAACGGACGCATCGAATATTTCGTCGATTGCGTGCGCGGCTGACGATGCGGCAGGCGAAGTTCCGGCTGGGCGTCGACGGCTGGCGGCGCGCGTTCTGCGCGCTGGCCTTGACGTCGACGGCGATACTCGGCGTGGCGTGTGCTGTGGCGCCCTCGGCGGCACGTGCAGAAGTGGCCGCCGCCGATCCGATCGACGCTGCGATGCGCACGTGTCTGGCGCGCAGCGACATGTCGTCGACGAGTGGGCAGGTGCAATGCATGGACAACGCGCGGATTGGCTGGAAGGCCGCGTTGGACAGCGCGTGGCAGCAGCTTCAGCCGAAGCTGCCGCCGGCGCAGCGCAAGCAGTGGGAAAAAAGCCAGGCAAGCTGGCAGGCTTCGCGCGATGCCGAGAAGCAATTGCTGAGCGCCGTGTTCGCCACGACGCATGGTTCGATGTATGTGCTGGCTGAAGCCGATATGCAGTTGCAGCCGGTGCGTGATCGCGCGCTTGCGCTGCGCAGCGCGGTGGCCAGGACCAGTGCCGGCGGCGACCCGCCGCGCCGCCCACGTGTCTGCACCGCGGACGCGCAATGCGAGCACGCGACGTTCGATCTGAACCGCTATTACCGTCGCCTGCAAACCAGATTGCCGGCGCATTCGCGCGCCACACTTACGCATGCGCAAAATGCCTGGACCACCTATCTCGACGCCACCACGTCATTGATCGACGAACGCGGCCGGATCGATATCATCGGTGCGCGGGTGGCCACACTCAAGCGCTTGTCGGAGACGGTCGGCAACGACTGAGCGCGTGGCCTGTTCAGTCGAGTATGTAGTCTTCGGCTTGCGGCTTCGGCAAGTCGAGGGCGGGTTCGCCGAGCAGATCGCGCGTGGCGTCTTCGATAGAGACGGATAACAGGTTGAGCGCGAGGTCGTTGTCGTCGGTGCCGAACGGTTCTTCGATTTGCGAGGCGATGGCTTCGTGCGCCATGAAGGTGTACGCGACGAACACCGCGAAAACCGGCGTGAAAATCCCGATGCTGTCGACCAATCCGAACGGCAGCGACGCGCAGAAGAAGTACACCGTGCGGTGAATCATCACTGAGTAGGCGAAGGGCAGCGGCGTCGATGCGATGCGCTCGCAACCGCCGATCACATCCGATATTCCATTCAGATTCCGGTCGAAGGCGAGCACCGCCATCGGATCGATTGCGCCCGCGCGCGCCTGCCGCTGCACCCATTCGCCTAGCCAGAGCATGAGCGTCGCCGGTTTGTAGCGCGACGTTATGACGCGTTCGAAGAGCGGCTGAGGCAGCCGTGCGGCGAGGTCTTCGCGTGGGTCGCTTTTACGCAGCTGATGACGTAAAGCATGGGGAAGGGCGCCGAGGACGGTGGTGAATTCCTTGATGGCTTCCTGGGGCAACTGACTGGTTGGCAGCGTGAGGGCCTGGCGGGTGAGTGAGCGGGTGTCGTTTAGCAGTTGCCCCCAGAGTTTGCGGGCCTCCCACCAGCGGTCGTAGCTGGCATTGTTACGGAAGCCTAGAAATACCGCTAAGGCTATGCCGATCAATGAAAATGGGGCGGTGGAGTTGAGGTTGAGGTTGAGCGAGATCGGGAGGAGATGATCGTGGGCCGCCACTGCGATAACGGCGATGCAGAAGATCAGGAACAACCTGGGGATGAGGCGCGGGAGGACGGAGCCGCGCCAGGCTAGCAGCATGCGGAACCAATGGAGATGTGGGCGGATGATCATTTGGGGCGCTTGTTGCCTTCGGCGGTGGGGTTTGTATTATCGCTGGTTTGGTTTTTTTGCCTTTGATGTCGGGGTTTTTTGTTGCCTTTGGCGGCGGCATTTCCTGGTTCTGGCTTCTTTGGCCTTTCCTTGCTTTGTTATTGGTTTATTAGCGTTCCCCCTGTGCGGGGGGGCACCTACTTTTCTTTGCCGCGGCGTGTGTCAAGGTAGTTGTCGCGTGAACCGTTACGCTGCTTGCTTGTACATTTCGGCCGAGGCCGAGCTTCGCTCCGGGTTCAGATACACCGAATCTGGCAGGTGCCAGTCGCGGATGGCACCTGACCAGCGTGCAGGGTTTTGCATGCGTGCGCGCTCGTACAGCGCTCGCCGGCGCGCCAGCAGGTCGTGGGCTTCGCCGCGGTGCCGTTGCCCCGGAGTGACATATTTCAGGCCGCTATGGCAGTGCTCCTCGTTGTACCACTGCACGAAGCGCTGCACCCATACGCGGGCCGCCTCAAGCGTGTCGAACGGCTGCTCGGGCCACAACGGACAGTACTTCGCCGTACGGAACAGCGACTCGGCAAAGGCGTTGTCGTTACTCACCCTCGGCCGGCTGAACGAAGCCTCTACCCCCAGGTCGATCATGGCCGCGCGCATCGTGGCGCCTTTCATTGCACTGCCATTGTCCGAGTGCAGCACCAGCGGACGCCCGGCGATTCCTTCACGCAGACATCCCCTGTTCAGCAACTCGCCCGCATGTTCGGCCGACTCCTGTTCCCACACCTCGTTCATCACCAGCTTGCGGCTGTAGATGTCCTTCATCATGTACCAGTAAAAGTACCGGCCCCTGACCGTGCTCGGCATCCACGTAATGTCCCAGCACCATACCTGGTTTGGTCCATCGGCACGATGCGTCGTGAGCGTGCGTGGTTGCGGGGCCTTCGCACGGCCCCGACGCTGCCCCTGTCCCGCCGCTTTCAGGATCCGGTAGAAGGTCGACTCCGAGGCCAGATAAACCCCTTCGTCGACCAGTTTGGGCACGATCTGGTGCGGCGTCAGGCTCGCGTACACCGGGCGGTTGGCCGCTTCAAGCACGGCCTGACGCTCCGCCTCACTCAATTTGTTAGGCGGCGCTTCACGCTTCGCCTGGATGCGCCCGTCCTCCGGTGCCAGGCGCCAGCGCTGGACGCTGCGCACGCTGAGCCCCAACTGCTCGCATGCACGCGCCCGTCCTGCCCCCTGCCGTACCGCTTCATCGATCAACTGCATGGCTTCTTCGCGATCCGGGCTGCTGATCAGTCGTCCTCTTCCTTGCCCCAGATCGCTTCGGCTTTTTTTCGCAGGTCCAGCAACGCTGCCGCCTCCGCACGGGCCGCATCAGCGCGCCTGAGCTGACGCTCCAGTTCGCGGATCCGCTTTTGCGCAGCCTTTGCCTCATTGCGCTGCGCAGCCGTGGGTTTCGTTTCAGGCACCCCGTTGGCCTGCTCGCACGCCTCGCGCCACTGGCGGATCTGCTCAGGATAAATACCCTTGCTGCGGCAGTACTGGGAGATCTCGATCTCGTTGAGCGACGCCGTCTCCAGCACCGCCCTGAACTTCTCGGCGCTCGACCATCGATTGCCCGTTTTGCCATTGCCCGGCATGAATTCTCCAGCCTGTCTTGCACCTTGCCGCCAGGTGCGTAGCGTCACTGTCGTGATGCCCGTCGCTCCAGCCAGCTCGATGACCGCCCGATTGAACGGCGGCATCATCTGTTTGATTGCCCACTCCCGGGTTTCCGCTGAATAGCGTTTCATCTTCCATTCGCTGTCCGCCCCCCCATCTTTACATTAATCGGTTCGGGTGAGGCGACAACTAGCCTGACATGGAGGGGCCGCCGCAAAGAAAAGTAGGCAAAAGAAAGCGGCTCAAACCGCCAACATTTAAGTGGGTCCCCTGGCTTGGAGGGGCTGGTGGTCCGATTAACGGATCACACCTCGGTCCGTAACCACCCGTGACACAGCCGTCATCCGCTCCCACTCCGCACTACGTGCGTCGCGGTTGGGTCCACCGGGGAAACTAGGTGCTTCGGTTGCGCGTAGCGGGAACATCGGCTTCGCCTCGGCGAGGCGCCGAAAACACCAATTGGTTTTATGAAGTACCGCATCGGCGCGCGTAGCGCCGCCGGAAGCATGACGGCCTGGTCACTCAGGCGGGAAGGTCTGCAGGCTCAATCTCTACGGAGCCACGATCCCCTCCAAGCCAACGGAGCCGCTTAAAAATTAGCGGTTGGAGCCGCTTTCTTTTGCCTACTTTTCTTTGCGGCCGGCAAAGAAAAGTAGGTGCCGCCCCGCACAGGGGCGACACTAATAGACCAATAAGAAATCAAGAAAAGGCCAAAGCGGCCAGAACCAGGAAAATGCCGCCGCCAAAGGCAAAAAACAAACCCTAATCTCGTGGCGAAGAAGCCACCCCATGACTCAACCAATCCAGCACAGCTGAAGCATCATCATCAGCCCCTTGCCGGGCCTTGGCCACAGTCTCCGCCACATCAGCGCTAGGAACAGCGCGCCGAATAGCGACACCAACAGCAAGAATATCAATCATGACCAGATGCAGAATCCGCGAAATCATCGACAATTGCGACTCACGAATCTCAATGTGATCGGTTTCGAGAGCGACAGTAGCCCGCTTGGCCAAAGGCGTATTGCTAGAAGTAATAGCAATCACCTTAGCCCCTGCCTGCATGGCAACATCGAGCACCCGCAACAACTCCGGCGCGCGCCCTGACTTCGACACCGCCACAATCACATCACCCTTGCCAAGCAACGCAGCAGACGCAGCCTGCATATACAGATCCCCGTAGGCAATCGTCGGAATGCCAAACCGGAAGAACTTGTAGTGCGCGTCCTGCGCGACAATGTTCGAATTGCCGAGGCCATAAAACTCGATCCGCCGCGCGCCGTTCAACAGATCGATCGCCCGCTCGACCTGCTCGAAATTCAAATGCTCACGCAACTGCAAAATCGCCGACACGGTGTTGTCCAGCACCTTCGCGCCGAAGTCCGTCGCCGTATCGCCCAGATGCACCTGGCTATGACTCACCGGAATCGTGCCGGTCAAACCCGTCGCCAGCTTCAGCTTGAAATCGGATAAGCCCTGGCAACCCAGCGAACGGCAAAAACGGATCACGGTAGGCTGGCTCACGTCAGCCTTGCGGGCGATATCGACAATCGGATCGTTGATGATCGAGCGCGGATGATTCAACGCGAGATCGGCCACGCGGCGCTCAGCCGGCGTCAACGCATCGCGCATCTGGCGAATCCGTTCAAACACGGCAGACGAGCTGCCGCCCGCGCGGTTCGACAACTGCTCGGCCAGAATCGCCGAGACGCCGAGAAATGCCGGATACTCAGCCGTAATCACGTAAGTCGGCACGTTCTGCAAATACGGCTCGAAGCGGCCTTTCGCCTCGAAGCGCTTGCGAAACGAGGAGCGCGCAAAGAACTCGCCGAGCCGCGGCACCACGCCGCCGCCAATGTAGATGCCGCCCAGCGCGCCGAGCGTCACGGCAATATTGCCCGCGAAGGTGCCGAGAATCCCGCAGAACACGTCGACGGATTCGGCCGCCAGCGGCTCGCCCTCCAGCGCGCGTTTGACGATTTCAATCGTGTCGACATTCGCCGCCACACGCTTCTTGTCGCGGCCCGCCAGCGCACGGTAGATCACTTCGATGCCGGGGCCGGCGGCCACGCGTTCGAACGACACATGCGACCACTTCTTGCGCGCATATTGCAGCACGATGTCTTCACGCTCGTCGGCCGGCGCAAAGGTGGCATGGCCGCCTTCGCTGCCGAGCGCGATCCAGCGGTCGTCGGCGGGGATCAGGCCGGATACGCCCATGCCGGTGCCGGGGCCGAGCAAGCCAATCACGCTGTTCGGACGACGCGTGCCGCCACCCACCTGCACGCGCTGCATGTCGGTCAGGCCGGGAAGCGCCATCGCCAGCGCGGTAAAGTCGTTCACCACCAGCAGCGTGTCGAAGCCGAGCGCGCGGCGCGTGGCTTCGATCGAAAAACTCCAGTCGTGATTCGTCATGCTGACCTGGTCGCCGTCGACCGGGTTCGCAATCGCAATCGCCGCATGATTCACGCGGCCGATCTTGGTGTCCTTCAGATACTTCTTGATGACATCGGCCACGCCCGGATAGTCCGCACACGGATACACCTGCACCGAGGCGATTTCGCCCGGTGCGGTTTCCAGCGCGAAACGCGCATTGGTGCCGCCGATGTCGGCTAGCAGCCTCGGTCCATCGGCGTGCTGGCCCGCGCCCGGAATAGCCTTAGTTTGCACACCAGTAGACATCGAGTCTCACTCCCTTGTCGTTCGCCAACTTCGAGATGGCATTTTTTTGTGGCGCAGCGGCGGCGGCATTCAACACGTCGAGCTTGCGCGGTCCGGCGATCAGCAGAAACAGGTGCTTCACTTCTCGCAACGCGGATAACGACCAGCTGACGCGCGAATGCGGCGCGTTGCCCGGATGCACGGCCACGAAGCGCTCAGTGGTGGTGATCGCGTGATCCCACTCGGGGGCGTCCGCGAAGATCGACGCGGTGTGGCCGTCTTCGCCCATGCCGAGAATCGCGACGTCCGGCACGGCGCTAAAGCGCGGGTCGGCGTTCAGCGCGGCAATGTGCGCATTCAGATCCTGGCTGGTATCGACCAGCGGCCAGAAAACGGCGCTTTTCGCGGCGTTCAGCAACAGCGTGTCATGCACGAGTTGCGAGTTGCTCGCGCTGTCGGTTTCCGGCACCCAGCGGTCGTCGACCAGCGTCACGGCAATGCGCGCCCAGTCGAAAGATTGCGTGGACAATGTCTGCAGGAACGGACGCGGACTGGTGCCACCGGACACTGCAAGCATGGCCGGACGCGCGCCATGGGCTGACATGCCGGTCGCGGACATGCCGGTGACGGGCATGCCCGTAGCGGACATGCCGGTAGCGGACATGCCGGTGACGGACGTGCTGGTTATGGACGCGTCCGCCTGTACGGCGAGCGACGCATGTAACGCGTCGCCAACCGCCTTCGCCAACGCGCCGGATTGGGCGCGTTGATCGTCGAAAGCGTGAAGCTCGATCACTTCTCCTCCGTGCTGCTTTCTTGTTGGATCTGCGGGATGTACCGTATTGCTCCCGTACACCGCCTGCGAGGGAGATGACTCGCAGGCGCCTTCGAGATACCGGCGCGATCCCGTTCAGTTCGTCGGTGGGTCTTGCGGGCGGCAGGCCGCGCTCGCTCAAGCGCGGGCCGCCACCGTGATTCAATTCTCTTCTTCGAGCCAGCAGGTGCCGTGCTGCGCCAGCATCGCGCTCGCGGCGGCCGGTCCCCACGTGCCGGATGCGTACGGCTTGGGCGGCTTGTTGGTGCCCGCCCATTCGTTAAGGATCGGTTCGACCCAACGCCATGCCGCTTCCTGTTCGTCGCGCCGCACAAACAGCGCGAGACGGCCATTGATCACGTCGAGCAATAGACGCTGATACGCCTCCATCTGCCCTTCGCGGAAGAACTGGTCGAACGCGAGGTCGAGGTGCACGCTGGCGAGGTTCATGCCTTCGCCCGGCTGCTTGGCAAGGCAGTAGAGGCGAATGGTTTCGTTCGGCTGCAGGCGGATCACCAGACGGTTCGCTCCGCCGCGCAACGCGGACGAGCCCAGCGCCGAATGCGGCACCGCACGAAAATTCACCACGATCTCCGCGACGCGGTCCGCGAGGCGCTTGCCGGTGCGCAGGAAAAACGGCACGCCGGCCCAACGCCAGTTTTCGATTTCCACCTTCACCGCAACGAAGGTTTCGGTCGTGCTGTCAGGCTTCACGCCGGGTTCCGTTGCATAAGCCGGCACTGCCTGGCCGCGAATCACGCCCGCATGATACTGGCCGCGCACGGCGACCTTGCCGATGTCGCGCGGATCGATAGGCTTTAACGCACGCAGCACGCGCAGCTTTTCGTCGCGCACTGAATCCGAATCCATTGAATGCGGCGGTTCCATCGCGACAATCGAAAGCAGTTGCAGCAAATGATTCTGCACCATGTCGCGCAATGCGCCGGTGTTGTCGTAGAAGTCGCCGCGGGCTTCCACGCCCAGTTCTTCAGCGATGGTGATCTGGATGCTCTCGACCCACTCGCGGCGCCACATCGGCTCGAACAGCACATTGCCGAAACGCAGCGCGAGCAGGTTCTGCACCGGCTCCTTACCGAGGTAGTGGTCGATCCGGTAGATCTGCTCTTCAGCGAAGATTTCGCCGACCGCGTCGTTGATCGCATTGGACGACTTCAGGTCGTAGCCCAGCGGCTTTTCCAGCACGATGCGCGCATTCTCATTGAGCCCGACGGAGGCGAGCGCGTGGCAGATCGGCACGAATAGCGAGGGACCCGTTGCCAGATAAAACACGCGGATACCCGGCAAGTCCTGAATGGCATCGCGCAGATGCACGAAGTCTTCCGGATTGCCGAGATCGATCTTCACGAACTCGATGCGTTCAAGGAAGCTCGCCCATGCGGCCTCATCCACACCGTTCTTCGACACGTGCGGCTTGACGTGCTCGTTCACCCACTGGATGTACTCGCCACGATCAGCCGCGTGACGTGCCACCGCGACGATCTTGCCGCTGTCGGCCAGCATGCCGCCTGCACGGTGCGCTTCAAACAGTGCCGGCAGGATCTTGCGCATCGACAGATCGCCGGTTCCGCCGAAGAGAACGAAGGTGAAGCTTGAGTCGGTTTGCATGAGTCTCCGTCGATATCCTGGGGGCCGCCGTGATGACCGGAAAGGGCGACCGTAGTCCGATAAAATATTTTTTGACACTGAATTGTAGTTTAACTACAATCCAAATCAAGAGGTAGGCCTAATTCGATGAAAAAAGCGTGCGCTGTTCGGCAAGATGCGCGTTTTCCCGAATCGGCAGGCGTCCCCTGCATGTTAACGGACATTGCGTGCCGGCACGTGCCAGCATGGCCCGGCGGCCCTTATGGAAAGCCGGACGGCTGAGCGGCCGGCAACATGATGGCCGGGCGATTTGCCAGTTAGCGTGTGAGGCACCTCGAGTCTGCCGCGCGCGACGCGGGCAGGCAAAAATCAAAAGAGGAGACAGTCAGTTGCATCCCGAACCACTCATCTCTTGAGCTTCCAGCGGCCGGACATCGGTCCGCCGGCACGTGCCTTGCGCATGTGCCCGACCGTGCTCGATCGCCCAGTGTTTTGCCTGTTTGAACCAACCACAGCACCCTGGCGACATCAGGGGCCATTTGTTTTTTGTTCAGGTGTCTGGAGGAGATAAGCAATGAAATTTCGCGCGATCATGGGCGCTTTGTGCGCCGCAGGTCTGATGTGTGGCGTGTCGGCTGTGCAAGCTGCCGAATCGATCGAAGTGTTGCACTGGTGGACTTCGGGCGGCGAATCGAAAGCCGTCGGCGTCCTCAAGGACGACATGACGAAGCAAGGTTACACGTGGAAGGACTTCGCGGTTGCTGGCGGCGCGGGTGCGGCTGCCATGACGGCACTCAAGACGCAGGTGATCTCCGGCAACGCGCCGAGCGCTGCGCAGATCAAGGGTCCGCTGATCCAGGACTGGGCGCAACAAGGCGTGCTGGTGCCGATCGACGCGGCCGCTGGCGACTGGAAGAAGAACCTGCCGCCGGAAATCGACAAGATCATGCACGCAGACGGTCACTATGTGGCGGCGCCGTTCTCGGTGCACCGCGTGAACTGGCTGTACATCAACAAGGAAGCGCTGGAGAAGGCAGGCGGCAAGGTGCCGACCACGTGGCCTGAGTTCTTCGCTGTGGCCGACAAGATGAAGGCCGCGGGCATCCAGCCGATCGCGATGGGTGGCCAGCCGTGGCAAGACCTGACGCTGTGGGAAGACGTGGTGCTGTCGCAAGGCTCGGACTTCTACAAGAAGGCGCTGGTGGACCTCGACGAAAAGACGCTGACCTCGGACAAGATGGTCGGTGTGTTCGACACGGTCCGCAAGATCCAGGGTTACTTCGACGCGGGCCGCACGGGCCGTGACTGGAACCTGGCAACGGCAATGGTCATCAACGGCAAGGCCGGCATGCAGTTCATGGGCGACTGGGCGAAGGGCGAATTCGCCAACGCCGGCAAGAAGTCGGGCTCGGACTACATCTGCGCCGCGGTGCCGGGTACGGAAAAGTCGTACACGTTCAACGTCGACTCGTTCGTGTTCTTCCAGCAGAAGGGCCAGAAGGCCGCCACGCCGGGCCAGCTCGCACTGGCGAAGACGATCATGTCGCCGGAGTTCCAGGAACAGTTCAGCCTGAACAAGGGCTCGATCCCGGTGCGTCTGGGCGTGTCGATGGCCAAGTTCGACGACTGCGCGAAGAAGTCGTATGCGGATGAACAAGTGGCGATCAAGTCGGGCGGCTATGTGCCTTCGCTGGCACACGGCATGGCGCAACCGGATGCAGCAGCCGGCGCGATCTCGGACGTGGTCACGAAGTTCATGAACTCGCAGCAGGATTCGAAGAGCGCAGTTGCAGCGCTCGCGAAGGCAGCGAAGACCAAGTAAGTAGCGTCAAGCGAAGCGGCGCGCCAGGACATTCCCTTAGTGGACGCCTGGCGCGTCCTTCGGGTCCGCTGAATGCGTGAGTTGCAGGCGGCTTTACCCTTGGTTTCATAGAGTCACACCTATGCCGTTGCGGCCTCGCGTTTTTCATGCGCGAACGTCCCGGTGGCACAGTTTCAGCAGGAGTCGAGTAGTGACTGCTTCTATCAGCGGAAACGGGAAGACGGCCACCGTCACCCGCCGCACGTCGCCGATGGCGGCCCTTGCCGATCGCTGGATTCCGAAGCTGGTGCTCGCACCCAGCGTCGTGATCAGCCTGATCTTCGTGTATGGCTTCATTGCAATTACCGGCTTTCTGTCGCTGTCGAATTCGCGACTGATGCCACGTTATGAATTTGTCGGTCTCGACCGTTATCGCGAACTGTTCGATAACGACGTGTTCTGGACCTCGGCTGCGAACCTCGGCTGGTTCGGCATCCCGTTCATCGGTGTCTGTATCGGCCTCGGTCTGTTCCTTGCCATTCTGCTCGATCAGCAGATCCGCAATGAAGGCGCACTGCGCGCGGTGTTCCTTTACCCGATGGCGCTGTCGTTCATCGTCACGGGTACGGCATGGCAATGGATCATGACGCCGAGCATCGGCCTCGAAAAAGTGTTCCACGACTGGGGCTGGACGAGCTTCTCGTTCAGTTGGCTCGGCGACCCCGACAAGGCGATTTTCTGCGTCGTGATCGCGGCGGTGTGGCAATCCACCGGCTTCGTGATGGCGCTATTCCTTGCAGGCTTGCGCGGTGTCGACGCTGAAATCTTCAAGGCGGCGCAGATGGATGGCGCGGGCTTGCCGACCATCTATCGCAAGATCGTGATTCCGAGCATGCGCCCGGTGTTCTTCTCCGTGCTGCTGATTCTCTGCCACATCACGATCAAGACCTTCGACCTGGTCGTCGCATTGACGGCGGGCGGTCCGGGTACGTCGTCGTCGCTACCGGCTATTTTCATGTACACGTTTTCGTTTAATCGCGGGCAGCTGGGCGTCGGCGCGGCATCGTCGATGATGATGCTCGCCACCGTCGTGGCCGTGCTCGTGCCGCTGATGTATCTGGAATCGAGGAGCACGCGCAATGCAGCCTAAGATGACGATCAGCCGTGCCGTCATTTATGCGGCCTTGATTCTGTTCGCCCTGTATTTCCTGTTTCCGCTGTATGTGATGCTGTCCACGTCGTTCAAGGACGTCGACCAGTTGCGCACCGGCAACCTGCTCACGCCGCCCACGCACTGGACCATCGATCCCTGGATCAAGGCATGGAGCGGTGCCTGTACCGGCGTGCGTTGCGACGGCATGCAGCCGTTCTTCATGAACTCGGTGCGCATGGTGATTCCGGCCGTGCTGATCTCGTCGATCATCGGCGCGTTCAATGGTTATGTGCTCACGCACTGGCGTTTTCGCGGCGCGGATCCGATCTTCACGATGATCCTGGTCGGCTGTTTCATTCCGTTCCAGGCCATCCTGCTGCCGATGGCGCGCTTCGAAGGCGCGCTCGGCCTGTCGAACACGACGACCGGTCTGGTGGTGGTGCACGTGATCTACGGTATCGCTTTCACCACGATGTTCTTCCGCAACTTCTACGTGAGCATTCCGGCTGAACTCGTGAAAGCGGCGCGTATCGACGGCGCGGGCTTCTTCACCATCTTCACGAAGATTCTGATGCCGGTGTCGCTGCCGATTTTCATGGTGTGCCTGATCTGGCAATTCACGCAGATCTGGAATGACTTCCTGTTCGGGATTGTGTTCTCCGGCGTCGATTCGATGCCGATCACGGTGGCGCTGAACAACCTCGTGAACACCTCGACCGGCGTGAAGGAATACAACGTGGACATGGCCGGCGCGATCATTGCCGCACTGCCGACCCTGCTCGTGTACATCATCGCCGGCCGCTATTTCGTGCGCGGCCTGACGGCGGGCGCAGTGAAGGGCTAACGCTGGTTGTTTATTCCGAGCGCGGCGGCGCTTCATGATGCGCCGCCGTCACCCGACAAAGACGTTTTCAAGCAGTACCAGAGACAAGAGGATTCACAGCATGGCAAGCCTTTCCATCCGTGACGTGTACAAGACTTACCCGAACGGGGTGCCGGTCCTGAAGGGTGTCAATATCGACATCGAAGACGGCCAGTTCCTGATTCTCGTGGGCGGCTCGGGCTGCGGGAAATCGACGCTGCTCAACATGATCGCCGGCCTCGAAACCGTGACCAAGGGCGAGATCCAGATCGACGGCAAGACGGTGAACAACCTGTCGCCGAAAGATCGCGACATCGCGATGGTGTTCCAGTCGTACGCGCTGTATCCGTCCATGACGGTGCGCGAGAACATCTCCTTTGGCCTCGGCATCCGCAAGGTGCCGAAGCAGGAGCAGACGCAGATCGTGGATCGCGTGTCGAACACGCTGCAGATCACGCATTTGCTGGATCGCAAGCCGGGTCAACTGTCCGGCGGTCAGCGCCAGCGCGTGGCCATGGGCCGTGCGCTCGCGCGCGATCCGGTGATGTTCCTGTTCGACGAGCCGCTGTCGAACCTGGACGCCAAGCTGCGCATCGAAATGCGTTCGGAAATCAAGCTGCTGCATCAGCGCCTCGGCACGACGATCGTCTACGTGACGCACGATCAGATCGAAGCGATGACACTCGGCGACCGTATCGCGGTGATGAAAGACGGCGTGGTGCAGCAGTTCGGCGCCCCGCAGGAGATTTATGACTCGCCGTCGAATCTGTTCGTGGCGGGCTTCATCGGCGCGCCGCCGATGAACTTCATTCAAGGCAAGCTGGTGGAGCAGGGCTCGGGCGTCGGCATCGAACTGGATACCGGCGTGGCGCGCAGCGTGTTGAGCCTGCCGTTCGATTCGGCGAAGGTGAAGTCGCACGTCGGGCGCGAAGTGATTCTCGGCCTGCGCCCTGAGCGGATCACGGACGCACGCGGTGCCCATGGCGACAACGCGAACCTGCAGCCGATCGAAGTGAAGGTCGACGTGATCGAGCCGACGGGTCCGGACACGCTGGTGTTCGCGCAGGTGAACGGCAAGCGTATCGTGAGCCGCGTGCACCCGGCTTCGAATCCGCAGCCCCTGTCGAATACGACGCTGTTGTTCGACGCATCGAAGGCGGTGTTGTTCGATCCGGCCAACGAAGAGCGGCTCGCCTGATGGCAGTTGCATGACCGGACCGCGAAGGTCTGGATGCAAAAGGCCCCATGCGTTGCGAAACGCATGGGGCTTTTTGCTGCCTGAGCCAGGTTTAAGTGGAAGCGGCGCGGACTCAGGCGTCAGAAATGCGCAGATCCGGATTCTTGCGCGTCAGTTCACCGACCCATTCCGTGAACGCGCGCAGCCTCGAGCTCAGATTGCGGCGATGCGCGTAGAGGATCGACAGCGGCGTGCCGGGGCTCGTATAGGTCGTGAGGATTTCCCGGAGCACGCCCTGTTCGATCAGATCCGCCACCATGAACCGCGACGGCTGAATGATGCCGTGGCCCAGCGCACCCGCGCCGATATAGACAGAGCCGTCGTTCACGGCCAGCACACCCTTCATCGACACCTTGACGATCTCGCCGTCCACCTCGTATTCGAACGGAAAGGTCTTGCCGCTGCGCGCCGACACGTAGTTGACCGCGCGATGTCCGCTGAGCTCCTCGAGCGTTGTCGGCGTGCCGTATTTCTCCAGGTAGGCGGGCGACGCGCAGGTGACGATCCGCGCCTGGCCGATCCGCCGCGCGACGAGGCTCGATTCTTCCGGCGTGCCCATGCGGATCACGCAATCCACCCCGTCCTGAATCAGGTCGATATTGCGATCCGCGAGCCCGAGCCGCACGTCGATCTCGGGGTATTGTCTGTAGAAGTCATCGAGCGCGGGAAGCAGCAGTGCGCGCGCGAGCGTGCCGGACGTGTCGACGCGGATCGTGCCGGTCGGGTTCTCCCGCTTGTTCGACAGCGACGATTCCGCGTCGGCTACCTCGGCGAGAATGCGCACGCATCGCTCGTAGAACAGCGCGCCGTCCTCGGTGACGCTCACCTGGCGCGTCGACCGGTTCAGCAACCGTACGCCGACGTGTTCTTCCAGCGCCTGAATCGTGCGGCTGACTTTGGCGCGGGGCAGGTCAAGCGATTCGGATACTTTGGAGAAGCTGTTCGCTTCGACCACACGCGTAAATATCTCCATCGCTTCGAAACGGTCCATGTTTTGCCTTGTGAGTAATGGGCGGAAGGTGGTTTCGAAGTGAAGTGTATAGGTTGGAAAAATTGTTGTCCCGTTACAGAAGCGCGACGCATGTTCGCGCCCGGGCCGCGCACGGGACTTCAGCGCACCCGGCGCTCAATCCCGGTCGGGCGCACCGAGCGGGAACAGCGGGCGATAGGGGCGCGCTTCGTCGACCGCGCGTGCAAACGACGGACGCGCCAGCAGCCGTTGCCGGTAGGCGAGCACGTTGACAAACGCCGGGCCGATGCGATGGGTCCAGTCGGCATAGAACAGAAAAGGTGCCGCCGCGCAGTCCGCCATGCTGAAGGCGTCGCCGGCAGCCCATTCGCGCTCCGCCATGACCTTGTCGAGCCAGCCGTAGGCGGTGTCGAGCATTTCGCGTGCTTCGGCTACCGCGCGTGGGTCACGCTCCGGTTCGGCGCGCATGCTGTCGTAGACGATTTTTTGCTGCGGTGTGGAGATGTAGTTGTCGAAGAAGCGGTCCATGCTGCGCACTTCGAGCGCGGCGCGGGCGTCGGCCGGCAGCAGCGACACCGGCCCGGGGTAATGCAACCCGAGATACTCGATGATGATGCTCGCCTCCACGACCGTGCGGTTGCCGTCGACGAGTAGCGGGAAACGCCTGATCGGCCAGAGCGCGGCAAACTCCGCCATCACCTGCGGGTCGTCATGCGCGAGCAGGCGCAATTCGAAGGGTGTGCCATTTTCGTAAAGCGCGATCAGGACCTTCTGGCAGTAGGACGAAAAGGGGTGGGCATAGAGTTTCAGGGGCATCGCGGTCACTTTCGAGGGGTTCGAGGGGCGCTGTGGCGCGGCGGCGGCCAGGCGGCCGTTTACCTGACGACGAACGAGGGTGCCGGAAATCGACAACGAGCGCCTGCCGCTACGCACATAAGGATATGCGCCGCGATTTGTCTAGACAAAACCTCACAAACTTTCAGGGCGCAAACCCGTGAATCCGACGGGCGGCGCGCGGCTAGTGCGGCAAGCGCACGTTGAATCTGAACGTCACGAGCCGCGCCAGCAGAATGAATGCCGTGCCGATCAGCACGCTGTAAATCGTATCGAAGTCGAGGTAGTCGAGCAGGACGTACAACCAGCATCCGACAAACGCACAGGTTGCGTACGGCCTCGAGTCGCGCAGGATCAACGGGACTTCGTTGCAGAGCACATCCCGGATCACGCCGCCGAACACCCCGGTCAGCACACCCATCATCACCGACGTGAACCACGGCATCTGCGCATCGTGTGCGATCGAGGTGCCGGAAATGCTGAACAAGCCAAGTCCGATCGCGTCGGCCACCAGCAAGACCCGCTCGGACAGCAGACGCGAGGTCATCTTCAGCACCATCGGCGCAAACAGGGACATCCCGAAGATCGCGATCACATACGGCTGATTCTCGACCCAATAGAAGGGCCGCCGCTCCAGCAGCACGTCGCGTAACGTACCGCCGCCGAAGGCCGTGGCGATCGCCACCAGAAACGTTCCCACTGCGTCGAGCCGGCGCGTCCTCGCTTCGATAAACCCCGAAATCGCGTAGGCGAAAATAGCCAGCGCCTCCATGATGGTCAGCGCGAGCGTCAGCCTGGGATGAATCACCGGGGCCCCGTCAGGCTTTGGGGTGAGCCGGCGTTGCACCCGGCTGCAGCAGCACGACCACCGCGCCCGCGCCGCCGTCATGTGCACGCGCCTGACAGAACGCGATCACCTCGGCCTTCTGCACCAGCCACGCGCGCACTTTGCCCTTCAGCACCGGCTCCTTGCCGATCGATCCGAGGCCCTTGCCATGAATCACGCGCAAGCATCGCAAGCCGCGCTTGACCGACTCGCGGATGAACTCGGCCAGCGCTTCACGGGCTTCCTCGCGACGCATGCCGTGCAGATCGATTTGCGCCTGGACGATCCAGTCGCCGCGCCGCAGTTTGCGCACGACTTCCTGGCTGATGCCGGGCCGGCAATAGGAGAGCGTTTCGTCGGTTTCGAGCAGGATCTCGGGATCGAACTCGTCAGAGATCGCTTCGTGCAGCACGGCTTCTTCGTCGAGTCTGGTTTGCACCGGCAGCGGCGGCGGGGGATTGCGCGGCAAGCTGGCGCGTGGCGGGACCGCGAGAGGCGCGACCGAGCCGATTTCGCGGCGAAACAGGTCGGCATCTGCCGAGGCTTCGCGCTGCGCTGCCGCGGCGGCCGTGCACTCGCGCTCACGCCGTTGTGCATCGCCCTTTAATGCCTCGCGCAACGCGCCCAGGCCGGCGAGGCCCGCGGCTGGTTCGAGCTTCGCTTTGACGGCGGGCGCAGCCGTTTCCGGCGCGGGCCTGGCAGCGGCGCGTGCGCGTTTCGGTTCGCTGGGGTGGGGCTGATTCTTCGGCATATCGCTAATACACGCAGAAAAGTAGATCGATCGTGCGACGCCACGCCGGCGCCGAAACGTGTCGCGGGGCGCCGTCATGCAGTGCCGGGCCGTCAGCGCAAGCAGATGCAAAAAAGGCCGCCGGCTTGGCAGCCGCGGCCTTTCTTTCAACTGGCGGCCGGGCCACGCCCCGCCGCCATTTTACCGTTGCGCTAGCCCTCGCAGATTCGCGGGGTGCGCGTTTTTGATTAACGCTCGGCTTCGGCACTCATCACATGTTCGCCAATCTCTTCGATCGTTTCCAGATAGCGCTGCGCGTCGAGCGCGGCCATACAGCCGGTGCCCGCACTGGTGATCGCCTGGCGATACACGTGATCCTGGACGTCGCCCGCAGCGAACACGCCCGGCACGCTGGTGGCGGTTGCAAAGCCGTTCAGGCCGCCCTTGGTGATGATGTAGCCGTTCTTCATCTCCAGCTGGCCTTCGAAAATGTCCGTGTTCGGCTTGTGGCCGATCGCGACGAACAGGCCCTGCAACGCGATATCCGTGGTTTCACCGGTTTGCGTGCTCTTGACGCGCAGGCCGGTGACGCCCGATTGATCGCCAGTGACTTCGTCGAGCGTGTGGTTCCACTTGATTTCCACGACGCCTTCTTTTTCCTTCGCGAGCAGACGGTCGATCAGGATCGGTTCGGCGCGGAACTTGTCGCGGCGATGGATCACGGTGACCTTCTTGGCGATACCGGAAAGGTAGAGGGCTTCCTCGACTGCGGTATTGCCGCCGCCAATCACGGCCACATGTTGTTGCTTGTAGAAGAAGCCGTCGCAGGTGGCGCAAGCCGACACGCCTTTGCCCATGAACGCTTCTTCCGACGGCAGGCCGAGGTACTGCGCCGAGGCGCCGGTCGAGATGATCAGCGAGTCGCAGGTGTATTCACCCGAGTCGCCGATCAGGCGGATCGGCTTCTCATCCAGCTTGGCCGTGTGAATGTGGTCGAAGATGATTTCGGTGTTGAAGCGCTCGGCGTGCTCCAGAAAGCGCTGCATCAGTTCCGGGCCTTGCACGCCGTTGCCGTCCGCCGGCCAGTTTTCGACGTCGGTCGTGGTCATCAACTGGCCGCCTTGCGCCAGACCCGTGACGAGCACCGGGGACAGGTTGGCGCGTGCCGCGTAGACCGCGGCCGTGTAGCCGGCGGGACCGGAACCGAGAATCAGAACCTTGGCGTGTTTCGTGGAAGTTGCGGGCATGATCGAATTCCTTATACGGCGCCCGGCTCGCCCATGCGAGGCCAGTGCGACTGAAGCTGAAACTGTAGATGGGTATCAGTCGGGCATTATAAAGGGCGGGGCGCCGGCCTGCTCCATGAAGCTTTCTGATCGGCGCGATAGCGTTCGCACGCGTCTCGCCGGCCTTTCGTGTGGCCGATCAGCCAAGTTACCGTCATTTACAGCCTTGCGTCCGGCACTGCGTTTACAATAGCCCGCATCGATGGACCCGGTAGCCAGGACTGGGCCCGAAGCCGCGCTGGGCGTCGTTTCGGGCCACGGATTGGCCACTCAAGCGCCACACAAGCAACAGGATCAATGGCAAAAGCTCCCTATTCCGCGAGCGCGCAGGCATTGCCGCACCGCATGTCGCGCCTTTTCACCGAAATCCGCTGGATCTTGCAGGTGGCGCTCGGCGTGTTCCTGCTCATGGCGCTCGTCAGCTACAGCCGGCGCGATCCAAGCTGGACCCACGCCGCGCAGGTCGACCACATCGCCAACTGGGCGGGCCGTGTCGGCGCGTGGACGTCGGACATCCTGCTGCTGCTGTTCGGCCTGTCCGCCTACTGGTGGATCGTGCTGCTCGGCCGCCATATCTCCGCCAATTACCGCCGCATCACCCGTAACGAGGAATTGCAGGAAGACGTGCCGCGCGACGCCGGCTGGCTCGCGGACGCCTTCGCCTTCGTGCTGGTGTTGCTCGCCTGCGACGGTATCGAAGCGCTGCGCATGTGGTCGCTGAAAGTGCAGTTGC
Source organism: Paraburkholderia fungorum (assembly GCF_046027215.1). Classification (GTDB taxonomy): domain Bacteria; phylum Pseudomonadota; class Gammaproteobacteria; order Burkholderiales; family Burkholderiaceae; genus Paraburkholderia; species Paraburkholderia fungorum_D. The sequence continues at coordinate 848,362 of NZ_JAQQEN010000001.1, forward strand.
CGCGCGCGCCGGGCGGCGTGATCGGCGAGGCGGTCGCGCGCGGTGTGTCGCACGCGCTGGGCTTCACGGGCGGCACCCTGGCGCTCCTGATCGTGTTAGGGATCGGTTTGTCGCTGTATTTCCGCTTTTCGTGGTTGTCGGTGTCGGAAAAGGTCGGTGAATCGATCATTTCTGCCGTGACGTTCGCCAAACTGCGCCGCGAGGCGGGCCGCGACCGCAAGCTGGGCGAAGCCGCGGCCGTGAAGCGCGAAGGCAAGGTCGAGAAGGGCCGCGTGCGGATCGAGGAACACGAGCCGGTCATGATCGTGCCGCCGGTCGTCACGCCCGCCAAGTCGGAACGTGTCGAAAAAGAACGGCAAGTGCCGCTCTTCACAGACCTGCCAGGCGATTCCACCTTGCCGCCGATCTCGCTGCTCGACGCGGCGCCGGCGGCCCAGGAAACCATTTCGGCCGATACGCTCGAATTCACTTCGCGTCTGATCGAGAAGAAACTCAAGGACTTCGGCGTCGAAGTCAGCGTGGTCGCGGCGTATCCGGGCCCAGTGGTTACGCGCTATGAAATCGAGCCGGCCACGGGTGTGAAGGGCAGCCAGATCGTCGGACTCGCGAAAGATCTGGCGCGGTCGCTTTCGCTGGTGTCGATTCGCGTGGTCGAGACGATTCCCGGCAAGAATTTCATGGCGCTGGAGTTGCCGAACCAGCGCCGCCAGACCGTGAGCCTCTCGGAAATTCTCGGCTCGGCGGTGTATGCGGATGCCGCTTCGCCGCTCACCATGGGTCTCGGCAAGGATATCGGCGGCAAGCCGGTGTGCGCTGACCTCGCCAAGATGCCGCACTTGCTGGTGGCGGGCACTACAGGTTCGGGCAAGTCGGTGGGGATCAACGCGATGATTCTGTCGCTGCTCTACAAGGCGAGCGCCGACCAGGTCCGCATGATCCTGATCGATCCGAAGATGCTCGAAATGAGCGTCTACGAAGGCATTCCGCATCTGTTGTGTCCAGTGGTGACGGATATGCGCCAGGCCGGCCACGCGTTGAACTGGGCGGTCGCCGAAATGGAGCGCCGCTACAAGCTGATGAGCAAGCTCGGCGTGCGTAACCTCGCCGGCTACAACAACAAGATCGACGAAGCCACCAAGCGCGAAGAGAAGCTGCCGAACCCGTTCAGCCTCACGCCGGACGATCCGGAACCGCTCACGCGCTTGCCGAACATCGTCGTCGTGATCGACGAACTGGCCGACCTGATGATGGTGGTCGGCAAGAAGGTCGAAGAACTGATCGCGCGGATCGCGCAGAAAGCGCGCGCCGCCGGTATCCATCTGATTCTGGCCACGCAGCGTCCGTCGGTGGACGTGATCACCGGTCTGATCAAGGCAAACGTGCCGACGCGGATGGCCTTCCAGGTGTCGTCCAAGATCGACTCGCGCACGATTCTCGACCAGCAGGGCGCGGAATCGCTGCTCGGCATGGGCGACATGCTCTATCTGCCGCCGGGCAGCGGCTTGCCGGTACGCGTGCACGGCGCGTTCGTGTCCGACGAAGAAGTGCACCGCGTGGTCGACAAGCTCAAGGAACAGGGTGAGCCGAACTATATCGAGGGCATTCTCGAAGGCGGCGTGACGGGCGAGGGCGACGAAGGCTCAGCGGGCGGCGGATCTGGCGCGGGCGACGGCGAGTCGGACCCGTTATACGACCAGGCGGTCGACGTGGTGTTGAAGAACCGCCGTGCGTCGATTTCGCTGGTGCAGCGGCATTTGCGGATCGGCTACAACCGCGCGGCGCGCCTGCTCGAGCAGATGGAAAACTCGGGCGTGGTATCGGCGATGTCGTCCAATGGCAACCGGGAGATTCTCGCGCCGGCGCGGGAAGCGGAATAAATCCGGTGGCGTGAGCGGGGAAATAAGCGAAGAAATAAGCCTCGTTTAAGGCTCGTTGCTTAAGCTCGATTGCTGAGGGCCAAGGGCCTTGTAGTCCGGGGTTCGGCCTGCAGGCTCGCTGCCGCGGCCCCGCCGGACCGCCGGCCGCCGGACCGCCGGCCGCCGGATCGCCGGCCGCCGGATCGCGAGACGAATTCAATTCAGGGAGAAAAATACGATGCAGCCAATTCTGCAGCAGCACGCCCGAGAGCGTGCTCAAGCCAGCCGTTTCAGCCAACTCGCCCGCACGATCGTGCGTGGCGTCGGCAGCGTCGCGATCGGTGCGTCGATGCTGGTAGCGTCGCAGGCATTTGCGAGCGGCACCGAGCAACTGAAGGCGTTCGTCGCGCAAGTGCATTCGGCGCGCGGCACCTTCGTGCAGCAGGAAGTGCGCGCGCCCAGCAAGGCGCAGCAGGGCGCGAGCGGCGTACTGTCCACCGGCAGCAGTAAGAACGGCACGTCTAGCGGCACCTTCACGTTCGCGCGTCCCGGCAAGTTCATCTGGCAATACGAGAAGCCTTATTCGCAACTGTTGCAGGCCGACGGCGACAAGCTTTACGTTTACGACAAGGATCTGAATCAGGTCACGGTACGCAGTCTCGGTGGCGCACTCGGCGCGAGCCCGGCGGCGATTCTGTTCGGCAGCAACGATCTGGACAAGAACTTCACGCTGCACGACGCGGGTGTGAAGGCCGGCATCGACTGGCTCGAACTCACGCCGAAGGCGAAAGACACGCAGTTCCAGCGCGTCGGCATCGGCTTCAAGGACGGCAATCTTGAAGCGATGGAATTGCACGACGTGTTCGGTAACGTGACGCTGCTGACCTTCTCGAACATCCAGAAGAACCCGCCGCTGCCGGCGGATGCGTTCAAGTTCACGGTGCCCAAGGGCGCGGATGTGATTAACGGCTAAGCCGCACGTTTGGCCATGCAATGGGAATGGGGACCGGCCACACGGTCTCCCGTTGCACGACTGCGCGTACGGATCCGTGCGCGGCGGTCGGATTGGCTCAGAACTTATATGCCAGCCACTGGAAAGCGAGCAGGAGCGGAAATAGCGCTTGGCCCGGACTATGTTCAGTGGCTGGTTGCAGCCCCCCCGGACTTCGAGAGGAGCGCCTCGCGGCCCTTGTCCGCAGCGCTCCCAGCGGTATTGTCGTGTGACGCTGAATTAGGGGTGTACTCCAACTCGTGCCCCGCATCGAGCCAAAGCGTCTTGCCTTCGCAGTCGGCTCTTCGAGGCGGCAGTGTGCCGTCCAGCAGATAGCGCGTCACCGGGTCGTCTACGCAAGGCGTGCCGTACGGATAGTCGGCATGCGTGTATTCGTTTTTAATGTAAATGAGTCGCGCATTGGGCAATCTGTCGAACATCCGCAATGCACTCTCCGCAGGAGTGAAACCGTCGAATTGGGCCTGGACCATCACGATCGATGGCGTACGCGCCACCTTGTCGATGGTTGGCTTGACGAGAGTCGGCTGCGTCGGCTTCCAGAACAGACAGCTGCTGGGAAACAGGGATCCGGCGTGAAGCGGATAGGCCGTCGCGTCTTCCGTGTGTTTGTCGATCCAGAACTGCCTGTCTGTGCTGAGCGCAGGCGTGTCGTTGCAAATGACACTCATGATCACTGCATGGTCCGTTGGCATGTGCAGCGGCTGCTCTTCGAAGAGCGGTTGTTGCTTCAATTCGAAATACGTTGGAACCAATGTCGTCATTGCGACATCGCGCGCCATCTGATTTGCACGCTCATGGCGTGAAAAAACGTGCTGTTTTACGAGCGCCAGAATCTGCTCCTGCGTGCCATTGGGATGCTGCTTCAGCAATTGCTGGACGCCTTTGGATGCAACGAATATTGACACGCCCTTATCAATCTCACTGACGTCATTTAACGCGTATGACGCGTCGAGCGCGTGGGACGTCGCCGTCTTCAGTGCCGGCGGCAAAGCCATAAACAATTGCCGCATCCCCGCGGGATTGCTGCCCAGATTGAAATAGGTGTCATGGCGTGCCGCATACGGTCCGATAATCTGTTCGATTATCCGCTGCCTCGCCCATGGCTGTAGGAAGGCTCCGGACTCGGGGAAATTAGATGCGGAGAAATCCGCATTGCTACTTAATACCATTCGTCCGGTTTGCTCCGGAAACAGCGCCGCATACCAGGCGCCGAGCCACGTTCCGTACGAGTGACCGAGGTAATTGAGCTTGGCGTCGCCCAACAGCACGCGAATCAGATTCATGTCGCGAGCGGTCTGGTCGGTATTGATATAGGGGGTGAGCGGGTTTTTCTGGCAGGCCTTCGATTCGAGTTCGACGTTGCGCAGCAAGCCGTCGACAACCGTCTTGCTGGTATCACCCGCCCACAATGTATTGGTGCGGCGCTCGTTTGAGCCACAGGTCAACTGCGTGCTTGAGCCCATGCCACGGGGTGAAAAGCCGATCAGGTCGAATTGTTCGATCAATTGCCGTTCACCCGATGTGGCCGTGCCATTGCGTATGCGTTCAACGAACCTGGACAGGAACTCCACGTTCGTCGTCAGCGCATCTGCGCCTGGGCCGCCGGGATTGAACAGTAGCGAACCTTTGCGTTTGGCCGGGTCTTTCACGGCAATCCGGGTCACGGCTACGGTTATGTCACCTCGCGCAGGATTGCTCCAATCCATTGGTGTGCGGATATTCGCGCAACGCAAGCGGGAAGATTCCACCACGTCCGCATATCCCCCCAAACTGGTCTTGTCGCATGGGAGCCAGGCGACGCTTTGTTCGAGGTACGGCTTCTGCGCCGAAGTGAGGTTCTGTGCCGATGTTGTATCTTCGCCGCGTCCGCAGCCGGTCAATACCGTGGCGAACAGGATTGCTGTTGCTTTTGCCTTTCCGATTTTCATACCCGACTCCTAACTCCTGGCGATCACGTCGACCGGCCTGCATGTAGTCCGCGCTGCGCGTGCTATCGCATGTGTTGAGCGAATGTTTCGGCGCATAACGGAGCACATATCCGGCGAGAGCGTAGAGGGTGAAGACAGACTTGCACCCTGCCCGCGGATGCTGGCATGTCGCGCACGAGTTGAATGTCTGGTTTTGTAGCAAGCGTCAGGTTTTGTAGCGCTGGCGCGCAATCTGTCGCGCAGCGCCGCGGATGGCACAAGGTCAAACTTCGACCGTGCATGGGTGGGGCAACGGGACGTTAATCGAAGCCCTGCTGACTATCCGTCCGTTTCCGCTTCCGTGTGCGGTGTGGGGTGCGCCGCCTTCATATCGTCGATGAACGCTTCGACGATATCGGTGCGATGTTGCCGTGCGCGCGTGACCATATGGAATGCGACACGGTAGCGCATGAGTGCCGGATTCACGGCGGCCAGCAAACCTTGTTTGACGAACGGCGCGGCGAAATGCCCCGGCAGGTAGCCGAGGTGGTGACCGGACAGCACCAGCATCGCGACCGCTTCCATGTTGTCCGCGACCGCGGTGACGTTTTGCGGCGTGGTCGAACTCTCTGCTTCGGGCAGCGGATAACTGCGCCACGCCCATTCGTGTTGCGCGGCTTCGGCGGGCGACACCTCGCCTGCCTGCGCGAACAGCGGATGCCCTTTTGCGCAATAGGCGAATTGATCTTCGGCGAACACTTCGGTGTATTCGAGCGACGGCACGCGATGCCAGAAGTAACCAATGCCGATCTGGATCCGCCCGTTCAGCAGCAGCTCTTCCAGCTCGCCCGGCGAGCGCACCAGAATCGAAAAACGCACCGACTGATCGCGCGCGCGAAACCGGCCGATCGCCTCGCTGATGCGCGCGCTCGCCGATACCGGCGTGTGGCCGATCATGCCGATGTCGAGCGTGCCGACCAGCTTGCGGCCCACATTGCGCGCCTGCATCCCGAAGGTGTCGACGGCGGATAATAGTGCGCGCGCCGCGTCGATGAACTGCTCGCCCCGGGCGGTCAGGCTGAAGCCGCCGCGGCCGCGCTCGCACAGCCGGTAGCCGAGACGGGTTTCCAGCGTGGCGAGTTGCGTGCTGATGGTCGACTGGCCCACGTTGAGCGTGGCCTGGGCCGGCGAGACGCCGCCGGCGTCGACAATCGCGAGGAAAACGCGGATCAGGCGCAGGTCAAGATCGGTGAGTTGAGAGAACATACGGCAGGATACATCGCCCGGGATCGATGTTAAGTTTATTCTGTTCGTATTTTAACTTCCGCGAAACTGCTCAAGAATCGAGATTCGCCCGGCCTTGTGCTTTTTTCCATGGCTGGTTTGCACAGAATTGCTTGCTGCCCCATTTCATTGGCGAGACACGATGAATACCTCCTCCTTCATTTCCCCTGATGCCGGTGAACGGCCGCAACCGCTGTCCGGCAACGCGATGCCCCGCTGCGGCGGCATCGCGACGATGATGCGGCTGCCGAACGTCGGTTCGGCCGAAGGGTTCGACGCCTGTTTCGTCGGTGTGCCGTTCGATCTGGGCACCTCGAACCGGACTGGCGCGCGCTTCGGGCCGCGTCAGATCCGCAGCGAATCGGTGCTGCTGCGCCCGTACAACATGGCGACGCGCGCCGCGCCGTTCGATTCGCTGCGGGTGGCCGATCTCGGCGACGTCGCGATCAATCCGTACAACCTGCACGACTCGATCAGGCGCATCGAAACCGCGTACGACGAAATCCTGCAACACGGCTGCAAGCCGATCACGCTGGGCGGCGACCACACGATCGCACTGCCTATCCTGCGCGCGATTCATCGCAAGCATGGCAAGGTCGGCCTGATTCACGTCGACGCCCACGCCGACGTCAACGACACGATGATGGGCGAGAAGATCGCCCACGGCACGCCGTTCCGCCGCGCGGTGGAAGAGGGCTTGCTCGATTGCGACCGCGTCGTGCAGATCGGTCTGCGCGGCACGGGCTACGCCGCGGAAGATTTCGACTGGTGCCGCGATCAGGGTTTCGAAGTGGTGCAGGCCGAGGCGTGCTGGAACCAGTCGCTCGTGCCGCTGATGGCGCGCGTGCGTGAGCGCATGGGCGACGGTCCCGTGTACATCACGTTCGATATCGACGGTATCGATCCGGCCTTCGCGCCGGGTACGGGCACGCCGGAAATCGCGGGTTTGACGGTGCCGCAGGCGCTGGAAATCATTCGTGGTTCGCACGGCCTGAATATCGTCGGCTGCGATCTGGTTGAAGTGGCGCCCCCGTACGATCCGTTTGGCACGACCGCGCTGCTCGGCGCGAATCTGGCGTACGAATTGCTGTGCGTGCTGCCGGGCGTCGAATATCGCGCGGCGCGGCGCTGAGCGAATACACGCTAGTGATGTATGAATAGAAAAGGCCTGCATTGCAGGCCTTTTCTGTCTGTAGCGATGACTTTAAAGCTTAAGCGTATGCCGTCTTGCGAGTCGACACGAATGCCAGATAACACAGCGCGCCGATCGCCAATGCGGGCAGCGTCGCGCCGAGATTCGGCAGCCACTGGTTGATCACCTGGTAGGCCGCGATCCCAATCGCCCACGCGACGAACGCGCTCAAATGCCAGCCGCCCGAGAAGCCATAGCGGCCGCGTACATCGGCGAGCACAGCGGCCTCGATACGGCGCTTGCGCACGATGAAGTGATCCACCAGCACGACACCGAACAGCGGCGCGAACACCGAGCCGATCAGCAGCAGGAAGTTCTGATACTTCGCCATCGGCACGAGCAAGGCGATCGCCGTGCACAACGCGCCGAATGCCGCGGACAGCAACGGCACGCTGCCGCGCGTCCAGAACGTGCCGGTGGAGACCGCCGCGGAGTGGATGTCGGCGAAGGCGTTATCGACTTCGTCGATCAGGATCAGCAGCAGCGCGAGGCCGCCGCCGGCTTGTGCCAATGCGCCGGTGAGCAGCGCGTCGCCGCCGCCCGCCGCGAGGCCGTAGATCGCGCCAAGCGCGTAAAACCAGATATTCGCGATGCCGTAGCCGAGCAGCGTGCCGCGGAAGGTTTCGCCGGGGCGCCGGCCGAAGCGCGTGTAGTCGGCGATTAGCGGCAGCCACGACAGCGGCATGGCGACCACCAGATCGATTGCGCCGCCGAACGACATCTCGCCCGTGCCCGGGCGGCGCATCAGCGCGGCCAGGTCGTGCTTTGCGAGCAGGTTCCATGTGAGCCAGGCGGCGCCCGCCAGCAGCAGCCAGATGCCCCACGTGCGCAGGAAGCGCCGCACGAACGACAACGGCCCGCTGATCGCCAGTAACGTTGCGAGCAGGCCAAACACCACGGTCCAGATCAGCGGCATCGAGAGGCCGAACGACTGCCTGGCGAGCGCGTCGGCGGAATCGCGCATCACGATTACTTCGAACGAGCCCCAGCCGACCAGTTGCACCGCGTTCAGCACCGCCGGCACCGACGCGCCGCGCACGCCGAGCGTGGGCCGCAGCGACGACATCGCCGCAAGCCCCGTATCCGTGCCGATCACACCGGCCAGCGCCAGCAACACCACGCCGATCACGCTGCCGATCACGATCGCCAGCAACGCATGCGGCAGCGAGAGGCCGGGCACCAGCAGCGCGCCTGCCTGCGCGACCAGCAGGCCGATGCCGAGCGAAAACCACAGCGCGAAGGCGTCACCGGTGCGGAACGCGCGGCGTGCGTCGGGCACCGGCGTGAGCGGTGCGTAGGTGGAACCGGCGTCGCCGGCAAGTGGATCTTGTGCCATCTAATCGTGTCCCTGTTGATGTTGCTTCCGATGTTGCGTGATTTTTAGCTATTTTTGCCGCGCAAACGCGGCTGGGCGATTCCGTGCGGACATCGCTTGGGCGCCGTCACTGTCATAATGCAGGACCTTGCCCCGCACGCCAGTATGTCCGCGTGCCGGCGCGGCTCACCGGCAGCACGCCGCCTTCACACGGACCGCGTCCGGAAAAGCCGAGATTATCCCTAAAACGTCATGTTTGAAGAAACCCGTGCCAATGTTCCGCTCGCTGAACGCCTGCGGCCCCGCAATATCGACGAAGTAATCGGCCAGAAGCATCTGCTTGGCCCGAACAAGCCGCTGCGGGTCGCTTTCGAATCCGGCGAGGCCCACTCGATGATCCTCTGGGGCCCGCCCGGCGTCGGCAAAACCACGCTCGCGCGGCTGATGGCCGACGCGTTTCATGCCGAGTTCATCGCGTTGTCGGCGGTGCTCTCGGGCGTGAAGGATATCCGCGAAGCGGTCGAGACCGCGCAGATCCATCGCGCGAACGGGCATCAGACGCTGGTGTTCGTCGACGAAGTGCATCGCTTCAACAAGAGCCAGCAGGACGCGTTCTTGCCGCACGTCGAGTCGGGGCTGTTCGTGTTCGTCGGCGCGACGACTGAGAACCCCTCGTTCGAAGTGAACAGCGCGTTGCTCTCGCGAGCCGCAGTGTACGTGCTCAAAAGCCTGACCGACGAAGAACAGACCGAGCTGCTCGACCGCGCGCAACAGGAACTCGGCGGCCTCACGTTCACCGACGAAGCCCGCGACGCCCTGATCGGTTCCGCCGACGGCGACGGCCGCAAGCTGCTGAACAACCTCGAAATTGTCGCCCGCGCCGCGGCCCAGCAGAAGAAAACCGAAATCGACGGCGCCTTGCTCGGCAGCGCGCTCGCCGAGAATCTGCGCCGCTTCGACAAAGGCGGCGACGCTTTCTACGACCAGATCAGCGCGCTGCATAAATCGGTGCGCGGCAGCAGTCCGGACGGCGCGCTCTACTGGTTCTGCCGCATGCTCGACGGCGGCGCGGACCCGCGCTATCTCGCGCGGCGCATCGTGCGGATGGCGTGGGAAGACATCGGTCTCGCCGACCCGCGCGCCGCGCGCATTGCGTTGGATGCGTCGGAAACCTACGAGCGCCTCGGCACGCCGGAAGGCGAACTGGCGCTCGCGCAGGCGATCATCTATCTGGCAGTCGCGCCGAAGTCGAATGCCGGATACAACGCGTACAACGAGGCGCGGCGCTTCGTCAGCAAGGACCAGTCGCGCGGTGTGCCGGTGCATCTGCGCAACGCGCCGACCAAGCTGATGAAGGAACTTGGCTACGGTCACGAATACCGCTACGCACACGACGAACCCGACGCCTACGCAGCCGGCGAAACCTATCTGCCGGACAACATGCGCGATCCGCATTGGTACGAGCCGACGCCGCGTGGCCTGGAAGGCAAGATCGGCGACAAGATGGCGCGTCTGGCCGAACTGGATGCGCAGTGGCGCAGCGAAAACAAGCCTAAAAAGAGTTGAGCCTGGCTTGGGCGCGGCGGATGCCGGTGTCGGCATTGCGCACGCGTTGACCATCTAAGGCGCCGGGCGCCCGCGCCGGTGCGCTAAAATCCCACCTTCATACAACGAACATTCGCCCCATCCCATGCTCGACATCCAGCTGCTGCGCAAAGACCTCGACGGCGTCGCCAAACGCCTCGCCGACCGCGGCTACACCCTCGACGTGGCGGCGTTCACCGCGCTCGAAGCGGAACGCCGCGACACCCAGACCCGTACCGAAGAGATGCAGGCGCGCCGCAACAGCCTGTCGAAGCAGATCGGCGCGATGAAAGGGCGGGGCGAGGACACATCGGCGGTGATGGCCGAAGTGGGGGGGCTCGGCGACGAGATGAAGGCGTCGGCGAACCGGCTCGACGATATCCAGAATCGCTTGTCCGACCTGCTGCTTGGTGTGCCGAACCTGCCGCACGAAAGCGTGCCGGCCGGCCGCGACGAAACCGACAACGTCGAAGTGCGTCGCTGGGGCGCGCCGCGCCAGTTCGATTTCGAGGTGAAGGATCACGTGGATGTCGGCACGCCGCTCGGCCTCGATTTCGAGACCGGCGCGAAGCTCTCCGGCGCGCGTTTCACGTTGCTGCGCGGCCAGATTGCGCGGCTGCATCGCGCGCTGGCGCAGTTCATGATCGACACGCACACGCAGCATCACGGCTACACCGAGGTGTACACGCCGTATATCGTGAATCCGGAGATTCTGTACGGCACCGGCCAACTGCCGAAATTCGCCGACGACATGTTCCGCGTCGAGAAGGGCGGTGACGAGAACACGGTCACGCAGTATCTGATTTCGACGTCGGAAATTTCGCTGACCAACACGGTGCGCGACAGCATCGTCGAAGCGGACGCGTTGCCGATCAGACTGACCGCGCATTCGCCGTGCTTCCGCTCGGAAGCAGGTTCGTATGGCCGCGATACGCGCGGCCTGATCCGCCAGCATCAGTTCGACAAGGTCGAGATGGTGCAGATCGTCGCGCCGGAAACGTCGTATGACGCGCTGGAGCAGATGGTCGGTCATGCAGAGACGATCCTGCAGAAGCTGGAACTGCCGTATCGCGTGATCACGCTGTGCACGGGCGACATGGGTTTCTCGGCAACCAAGACCTATGACCTCGAAGTGTGGCTGCCCGCGCAGAACACGTACCGCGAGATTTCGAGTTGCTCGAATACCGAGTCGTTCCAGGCTCGCCGGATGCAGGCGCGTTATCGCAATGCGCAAGGCAAGCCGGAGCTGGTGCACACGCTGAATGGTTCGGGTCTGGCGGTGGGCCGCACGCTGGTAGCGGTGCTGGAAAACTTCCAGAATGCCGATGGCTCGGTGACGGTGCCGGCGGCATTGCGCCCGTACCTCGGCGGCGTGGAACGGCTGGACGTGCCGGCGGCTTGATGCCGTCGCCGGTTGCGGTTTTTCCTCGAACAATTTTTGTCGAGGGGCTTGGAAATCGGATTTAGCTGTTCTATAATCTTTTTCTCCCAAGCAACGACCCGCTTGGATCTGATTCACCAGTAACCAGGCAGTGCAGTTGCTGTGAGTTGGAAGACCCGGAAAGGTGGCAGAGTGGTCGAATGCGCTGGACTCGAAATCCAGTGTACCTTTAGGGGTACCGTGAGTTCGAATCTCACCCTTTCCGCCAAGACATCAAGACTACAGGCCCTCCGGGGCCTGTTTTCGTTTCTACCCCCACTCCTACCCATACCTGTGGTTCCGAAGTTCGGACGGCTGATTCGGTTCGACGGTCGGCGACAGACCGGTCCTAAAAAGGTTTGAAGATGGATAAATGATTGCCGGCTGAGTTCAGCCGGGAGAAGAACTCGACTGCATATCTGTCTGTCATGCCTGCCATAAAGTCACACACTAAGCGTTTTCGTTCAGGATCCGAACTGAGAACGAAATAACGGTCCCGCCAGTCGTCGGGAAGCAACATGTGGCCCCCGGCACCTGTCAGCGCCTGAAATATCGAAGTAATGATGTCACGTCCTCGAAATTCAACGAGTCGAAGTCTTGGCGACATGGTCAGCGCTTCGAATGTCAGGTGCTTTAGCGTTTCTAGCTTGAAGCGCGTGTTCCTTTCTACCTTTATCGCCGTCATTGCGGGGCACATATGCAATTTGTCGACATAGACTCCCCCAATGAATTGTTTTATTAACTCAGACGAAAACGCAGTGCGCAGATATCCGTCATAAGCCATCTGCTTCGATGTCGAGTATATCCGGACTATTTTCTCGATCACCTGCATGGGGTTCGAAGTGTCAATGCCTTCTTTGATGATTTTATCGATGAATCCGCCGAACGATTCGACGATGATTTCCCGCACCTCATGCGCACTCACATCGGGTTCGTCGAGAACATTACCTACCTTGCGCGCCACCTTTTGCAGCAGGTCATCGTTTGTTGAGTGACTTAGGATTTCCAGCGGGTTGAAGAACCCGGCCTTGAATGCGTCCTCCAGATCAAAGGTTGAGTACGCGATGTCGTCGGCAATATCCATAATGTCGCATTCGATAGACCGGAATGTGTGGTTTGCCGTGCACTCTGGGAATACCGCGGACTTTATTCGTTTAACCAAATCCGCTTCGGTTGCGTAGTAGCCCTTTGCGATCTTCTCTGGCTCCTTACGCATTGATCTCAGGCCAGGTATCTCTCGGTCGTACTTCAGTACCGCCGCTAGCGTCCTGTAGGTGAGATTTAATCCACAGCGATCTGCAGCTGCAGCGCTTGCTTCACGTTTTTCGAGCCTCGCTAATATCCGTAGTGTCTGGGCGTTGCCTTCAAACCCACCGTCGTCTTGCATGCACCTGTCCAAGGCCTCCTCCCCGTTGTGCCCGAACGGCGGGTGCCCCAAATCATGAGCTAACGCGGCGAGCTCAACGAGGTCTGTGTTGATCGGCTGTTCTTTGAAAAAGCCCGTCGCGTTAATGCGTAGCGCGATACCTTTGGCAACCTGCGCAACCTCTATCGAATGCGTAATTCGATTTCGGAAGAAGTCCGATTCGACACCGGGGAAGAGTTGCGTTTTTCCCTGCAATCGTCGAAACGCCGGGGCGTGAATGAGCCGGGCATAGTCCCGACGAAATTCAGCGTTGTGTCCCTTTAGCCCGTCGAAAACGTCCTTGCGGCGAAGTTCATGTTCTCGTCGCGTGTCCGAATCTCGGTAGAGAGAGTCAACCTTTGATTTCTTTTTCTTAACGGAGGTTGCCATTTCGGCCGCCCGAAAAAAAAAGCTAGGGTCAACCCCTAGCTTGTTTGTGCGCCATTAACTTAGCGTCCCTTCTGTCCCTTCTTTCCGGACGACGAAGCTGCGGAGTTGCCGGTCTTCGCCTGTTCCCTGGACGAGTCTCTCGTAGTGGAGGACCTATTCGGATGAGTCTGAAGAAATGCCGCCTTGGTCTCACGCGCCACTTGTTTCGCGGCTGTGTCGAAAGCGTCAGAGTCTGCAAATTTGATAGGCATAATGGGCTCCAATCCGTGCGGTTGTTGCGGCAACTGCGTCGAATTGTCAAGCATCCAATCCAGAAAAACAAGCATAACCGAGGTCACTCGCTGTTGCTTTTTTGTCGCAGTGCCGGGACGACGTATACAGGTTAGGCTGCAGGGGGAACACTAAGTTCACCGTGCGCTCGGACACATTTCGGCACTGAATGCGCCCGTGCCATACGTCACAACTTCACGAGCAAACGGCAGTACCCGAAAACCACGTACATAGCGCCGTCATCGCGCCGACGGCTGTCAAAAAGCCGGTGATCAGTATGGCGCCCACCAGATCGGACCATGAAGGCCGGATTGCCTTCGGCAGCAATGTGCGCAAGCTCATCGCTCCCGAGGCTGCGATGACGAAAGCGAGCGTAGTACCCGGCACCAGTCAACCTCTCAAGATCCCGCGCGGCGGCGCGAGCGTGACTTCATCAATGTTTTTTCGCTGCGGACTTTGGAGAGGAGCGGGGCGCTTAAACACACGTGGGTCCGACCAGCCCCCCATCCCCCCAGAGTTTGGGCGGCGCGCCATGTCGCCGGTCAATACCGCCCGTGTATCTCGGTGTTGTAGAACGTGCCGGGGGACGATGCCGACATGAGATCGTCGTACACGTCTTCGGGCACTCCGGGATAGGCGCAGATCGTACCGTCACGCATGACGATGGTCAGTGTTCCGCTCGACCATGCGGCCGTGGCAATCGCCCGGGACCCAAGAGGCCGGGGCGCCGCCTTGGCAAGGCTTGCAAGCCCCTCCAAGCCTTCGACGCTTTCGGCGCCCTCAAGCGCCGCCCCCAGCGCCTCCGCAATTAGTGGCAGGACCATGTGTGCACCTTCGCTCTGTCAACAGCCCATGCGCGACTGCCATCAGCTTTCCACGCCTGCGAGCTTTTCAGCTTCGTACCCTGTCCTTCGCTCATGATTTCGTTGCCATGTCAGTTCTCCTGGGAAAACTGGGCGCCCGAAGGCAACCAGAGGCCCCGCCCATATTTCGAGTTCATGTATTCGAGGAACGCTTCCGGATCGCTGATCGCTGGGGAATATGCCGTGCCGGCGGCTATCGGCTGGGCGCCGCCGAGGCCAGAGATACCGGCAGTGCCCATCTGGGGTGTGGCGTACACACCTGCCTGAGGGGTCGCATATGCGCCCGCCTGAGGGGTCGCGTACGCGCCCGCGTGCGCGATCGGAAAGGCGTTCGTGTAGGGCGAGGCCATTTAGATTTGCCCGTCATCAATAGTCAGGCGCGCGGCTGCATCGCCCTCTTTCAACGCCTGGCGGTCAACGAACTCGTCGATCGCGCGACGAATCAGTTCCGCGACGCTCAAACCTGAGCCGTTGGACAGCAGTCTCAAACGCGTAACCTGTTGCGCGGCCAGATGGATTGCCGTTCGACGCATTGCACGCACCTTTAGGTATGTCTGTAAGTACTATCATAAGTACTACTTAAAAAATGAGCAAGCCATTGATTTTATTGCGTTTTATTCGGAAATTGCTATGGCGTGTTTTTTCGGCTTGCGGATTGGAGAGGCGGTGGGCGCACTTCGACACCTAGGAGTCGGGGGCCGGGGTACCCCCAGAGTTAGGCGCAAGCATAGGGCGGCGCACGGAGCGCGCAGCCGGGCGCCGGCTCGCGCATGCGCCGCGCAGGTGTGTGCGAGCTACCGGCCTGCGTAGTGCAGAGGAGTTCTAAACTCATCTCGCAACGTCTCATTGTGTTTCAGTCCATCTCAGTCTATAGTGACTACACATTAGACGTTCGTTCTGAAATGTAGTCAAACGGGGAGGCGATCATGGCTAACGGCAAATTCGTCGCGTACTACCGGGTTTCGACCGCACGCCAAGGTGCATCCGGCCTCGGGCTCGACGCGCAACGTGAAGCCGCCATGCGCTTCCTGAATGGCGGCGCGTGGGATCTGGTTGGCGAGTTCACGGAAACGGAAACGGGGAAGGGAGCCGACGCACTGGCAAAGCGGCCGCAGTTGCGCGCAGCGCTCGAACTGTGCCGCAAGCGCGGTGCCCGTCTCCTTATCGCTAAGCTCGATCGACTGGCGCGCAACGTCCACTTCGTCAGCGGCCTGATGGAATCGAAGGTCAAGTTTGTCGCCGTCGATATGCCGGAGGCTAACGAGTTGACGATTCATATCATGGCGGCGTTTGCCGAGCACGAGGCAAAGCGGATCAGCGAGCGCACGAAAGACGCGCTGCGCGCCGCCAAGGCCCGTGGCGTTGTTCTCGGCGCTACCGGCCCCGCCAACCTTAAGCCAAACATCGAAGCCCGCCAGCGAGGCGCGGATGACTTCGCCGCCTCCCTTTCGAACGTGTTCGCGGGGTTCAGGTCAGCCGGCCTGTCGCAGCGCGCGATGGTCGATGAACTGAACATACTTGGCATCAAGACGGCACGCGGCGGCGCGTGGTCGCTGATCCAGTTGCAACGGGTCATGGCGCGTCAGTAAGGCCTGCTGCACCCGCAAGGGTGCGTAGTAGAATACGCGGCCACTCGGGGCGTGAAGCAGCTATACAGCAGAGAAAACAATGATGAAAACAGCGCTACTTTTAACGATGCTCCTAGCCGGTTGCGCAAGTGTTGCGGACATTGATACCAGCAAGATTGATACGACCTGCGCGCAATCGTGCACGGCAAACTACTCCGAATGCTTGGGTAAATTCACTCTCTTTCCGATTCAGGCCCAGCATCAGTGCACCGACGCCATGCATCTTTGTGCTAATGCGTGTCCTGCCAGAGCAAGCGCCGCCGTATCCTCGACGGCCAGCACTTCCCAAAGGCTGGTGGATCTGGGCGACCTTTATAAGCGCGGACTGATCAGCAAGGACGAATACGACGCGAAGCGGGTCGAGATTCTGAAAGGCATGTAAGCGGGATGCCGGCACGGGTGCGGTTTCGGGTCCTCCTTGAATTGGAGAAAATTTCCAGTTCGACAGGGGCGGCGCCCTGGTCGCCGTGAATGTTTTCGAGACTCGCACCACACCTCTCTACGCCACACAAACACAATCCCCGATTCGCAAACCGCGCTTACGCAAGTCTTTGCGCGCGCGATTTTATCCTAGCATTCCGTTTTTGAATCAAGTCGTTGATTTCATTCCTTCAGCGCATGTCGGTGGTTCGAGCAGGGGGCGTCCTGCACGGGCGCTCCGAGGTTGTTCCCCGAAAAAGTGAATTGCTCTTCACCCCGGGGAACAACATCTCCTATGCTGGGCAAGGGTTTCCGGCAGTTGTTCCCGTGTTTCGGGCACCCCCCACCCCCACGCCTTGAAAAGCTGAAAAATAGGGATAGGGAGGGGGTCTTAAGGAACAAGGGAACAACTCTCTCTCTTTAAACTAAAACCCTTAGCCTATAAGGCTCTCAGCGTTTTTGAGTTGTTCCATGAGTTGTTCCCGACCGTGCGGGAACACTGGGAACAAGACGCCAAATCAGCCATGCGAAAAAAAAAAGAGAAAGCCCCTTGCGGGGCTCTCATGAACGCTCCCTCCCACCGGAAAAAATCTAGTCCGTGAGACGGTAGAACATTGACGCTTCCCTTGTAGCGCCAGTATTCGATGTGACGATCTCTATCGCACCCTCGCTTGCTAGGTGCGTAATGGCTTGGCGAACTTGCATAGAATCAAGCCGGGACTTTTTGAGCAACGCCCCGTGCTGGACAAGACCCTCTTTATGCGCCACCTCATTCCATTTATGGAAGCGCAAACCAGTAAATGGCTTCTTGCCCCCCACGGCGTCGCGCATAATGGCCTCGAGTACGCGGGCGTTGGCGACGACAGGGCTATCGGTCATCGTCTCAACGAACGCCAGCAGGCATTCGTGGCTGTACCGCACGAAGCGCACGCCCCATTCGATATGCTCCTGCCCAACCTTATCAGCCCCGTCCCATACGGCGAGTACTAGGGCTATGCGCTTGACCTGCTCAAGCGCGCGCATGCACAGAGCGCGCTTGGCCCCGTCCGAGTTTTTGGCGATCCCGTCAAAAGCTAAGCGCGCGACGTTTTCCGCCTCTTTCGCCTCGCGACTTGCCTGTAGGGTAGCGACGCCCTGGTCTCTTTCAGTCATCTGTTCGCCGAAGTCATATACCGCCCGTGCGCGCTCGCCCACTGCCTCTTTGACCTCTTCATACGGTGAGCCCCCGGCGGTCTCCACCGCGTCCACAAAATCCTCGCCGCTAACGACTAGACAGCGCCCCAGCGTTCCGTCCTCGATCAGCCCGGGCGAAATGCCTTTCATCTTGGCGTGTGTCGTAACCCCAAAGAGCGTTACGTAGGGATTGAACATCAACACGGGTTGCTTGTTTTCGTCCGCAAGTACGCGCGTGGTCATCGTGCCGCCCGATGCGCTAAACATTTCGAGCAATATCTTCCCCGCAGCAGCCTGATAATCCGTTGCCTTGCTGCTGCTAAACGCACCAATCATGTGAGCTACCTCATCCACAACGAATGAGGCGCGGCGCTCTTTGCTGCGGCGGACAGCGTCTTCTACGCCCTGCCCTGAGCCGACATTGCTCAGCGAGCGGCCCCCCGCCGCTTCTACTACCATCTTGACCAGATCCAAGGGGCCGCTCTTTCCTGCGCCGGTCCCCGCGAGCCCGACCACGTACAGATTGCCTCGCGTGCCGCCGAAAGCATAGCGCCCATGCAGGCATGCCGACATAGCGGCGAGAGCCGCGCCAATCGTCATCAGGGGTTGCGGGCGATGCTGATGCCGTAGAGCGATATCGACCAGTGCAGCCATCGCACCGGGAAAGGCCGGAGGGCAGATGTTCGCGGGCGTGTATTCGCGTGCTTCCGGAGCGTCGAGCAAGGCTTTCACTCTCTCAGTTTCCGCTTCGGTGGCCGGAACGCTCCTCGGAGTGTTTGACTTGGGGTTATGCCACCCCAGTTCCTGCGCCTTCGCGAGTACGGACCGATACCCCGAGCGCGTGCCTTTTACGTCGTACTGCCACTTCCGGTCAAACTCATCGAGGTCGCCGTCCCAGTCGTAAAGTCGCTCGGAAAACGCCAGTGCCAGCCCACGTCCGACTTCCCCCATGCTCTTCAGGTTTTCGAGTCGTGGTTCCCAGTCGAGGTAGTTTTTAGCTTCCCGGTTGTAGTTCGCCGCGAGCGCATCGAGCGCGCCGCCGAGATGTTCAACGAGTTCGTCGCGCTTCTCGTCGTCTTCGAGCAGGTCGTCCATCAGCGCCTGATCAAGATCGTCGCGCGTGAAGTCGGCGCCTTTGCGTTCTCGCGCCCGCGCGGCGATGCCCGGCACTGCCAGGCACTCAGCCAGCAATTCGCATGGGTCTACCAGTGGCCCGGGCTGAGCGTCTGAGTAGAATGGGCCTTCCCGCTGCACCGGCAGATACATGAGACGGAAGGGCTCCAGGCTGCCCATATCGATTTCCGGCAGGGCGAAGCGTTCCTTGAGCGCCCACACGCAACGGGGATACTCTTCGGGAGTTACGTCACGCAAGAGGGGCACCACGAGGCGGATACGCGGGTTCTCGTCGGTGTGCGAGCGGGTCGTGTGGTAGGCATACGCGAAGGGCACCACCCCGCCGGTGAGCGAAGCCTCCTCCAACCGCCGGAAAATCTCAGCGGCTTGGTGGTCAACATCGAGCGTCAACGCCGAGCGACTTTCAATATGCTGCGCGTCGCGTTTGTTGTCGCTGAAAACGCCCGGCACGATGAACGCGTCCGATCCCTTGAGCTTTTGCTGTTTTGCCCGCGACAGTTCCAGGTAATCCGCGTGTTTGACCCGCGCGTCCAGTGGGGTTGTGACGCGCTTGAACAGCGAAGCAACGTCCATACGCTCGATTTTAGTGATCCTTCCACGGTTGCCTTGCCCGGTACTCACGGCGAACGTCCGCTCGTGGTCGCCAGCGGACAGATCGTCCGTGAAGCTGGTGTACTCGTCGGAGCCGGTCACGCCCGGGAACAGAAGGCCTGTCAGAAGGCTCACTTTCCGCGACGCGGCCGGCACAAAGTGCATGGCGAACGTGCTGGGGTGAAGAAGGTCCGCCAGCACAACCACCTTCGGCCGGAATGCTTTGATTTTGTTGATAAATTTGGTCATAATCGAACTGCCTATTGGAGATTAAGGACGCCTGTACACGGCGGCTTCTCCTCGTTGTTTTAGCGCCCGGTTCACACCCGGGCGTTTTTGTTTTTATACGTTGCTAGCCAGTGCTGGAATTTGGTTTTCACGTGGCGCTCTCCGTCTTCCTGCCCACGATCTGTCCGGTTCGTATAACCGGCTCACCGCGTCGCGCGGCCTTGAGCTTCACGCCTACCTCTTCGATCAACCACCGCTTCAATTCCGTCGCGGCGCCGTCCCGGTTCCCCCCGAACGCGTGCACGACACTCACCGCCGCGCGGATGTCGTCGTCAGACACGCCGGGGTGCACGGGTTGGTGTGTGGCCTGCGAGGCGATGTACTCGTCAAGGTCGGAGCGCCGGTAGCGAACCGCGCCGCCGACTTTGAAGAACGGAGGCCCTTTTTTCTGATAACGCCACGACTGAACTGTGCTGACCGAGACGCGCAACGCGCCGGCCAGCTCAGTTTCATCTAAAAGTTCGGGGGACATAACTCGCTCCTGTGTGGGATTAACGGCAAGTTTACGGGGACTATTTTTTATCTCTAAAGAATGTTTAGTTATCCTTCAGCAATTGCTATTAGAAATACCGCAAGCGTAGGCCGGTATGGGACTGCGCCCAGTACCGCAGGGGGACAGGCATCGTCTAGGAAGCGCCGCACGAGAGCGCCACCGGCACTATGCCTTCCAGCCGCTTTGCGATCTGCCCGGCGCTCAGTTCCATCGCGCAGTTAAGCGATGCGCGGAGTGCGTCGAACTGGCGGCGGTTTTCTCGGATTACTGCCTCGCACACGTCGAGCGCTCTGCGATAGCTCTCACCTGTGAGAAGCCCAAGGGCGAGGTCTATCGACTTGCAGATGCGCCGAGCATGGAGCCGCTGATCGAGATATGAAGTCGGGTGCGACAACCCTGCGGCGATCTCGCCTGCGAAGCCCGCGAGTGCGCTTGCCGCAAGGTGCAAGGCAAGTTCGGGCTGCTCGGCGACCACCGTCATCCTGCCGACTACTGGACCGCCTGCGCGCTCGATATGGTCCGACCAGCGCGAAAGGCCGTCGGGACCTAGGCCTCGCGTCAACCAGAGCTTCGTGACACTCTCGCCGAGAGCAACCGATACAACCGCATGCCCGGCTGCGCCTGCCGTTGCCTGCAATCGTGTTGCAGGGTCCGGACCACGTTTCCCAATCGCCCGCACGGTGGCGGCGATGACTTCGTCGTGGTTGTCCGGATCTATATGCTCAAGAATGTCGTTCATTGCGCGTTTCCCCTATTCAGGAGGATCTGCGCATATCGGCGCCGATCGATTGACGGGCGCACCGCCGCCGCGTAGACCGTCACCAGATCCGAGAGGCCGGGGGCGCCGATCGCGACATAACCATCGATACCCGTGGCGCGACACAGAAGCTCCGTACGGGCGACGATTGCGCCATCAGGCGCAGCCGATACAGCGAGCCAGTGGGCCGGCTCGCCGGAGCCTGATAGCAGCAGGAATTGCGGCGGCAAAAGCATCCGGAAGTCAGTACGCGCGAACGATATCTTCTCGGCTTCGAGAAGCCTGCACCATTCATCGGTTATGGCGTCGTGGGGGAGGAGGGCGGGGCGCGGAGGCATGTCACGCTCCTTGAAGTTCGGCGATGCGCGCAAGATACGCGGCCGGCGACTCCACGATCACCACGCGCCCGTGAAGCTTTACCATGCGAGGTTTCTGTTCGGCCTGAAGCAGATAGAACTTGGCTACTGAGAAGCCGACCGAGGCGCAGAAGTCCTTGATGTTCCATCCCGCTTTCTCGACTGTTGCGGCGTGCTTGGTGGATGCTGTGACTTGCATTTGCTGCTCCTTAAAATAATCCGGTTATGGCCGGGTTGTTTAAAGGATGGATGAGCAAGGATAGAAAGTCGCGCGGCTAACGGTACTCGGAAACGTACCATTAGCCGTGGAGGCTTGCCCGTCTAGGGTTACGCGGTGATTGCGCGGGAATTTGCGCGATGAAAGGAAAGGCGCCCGTGCAAATGCACTGCCCGATCACCCCACAGACCTAGCCAATTGCATAAGCGCCTTGAACTCGTGCATGTGAGTGTCGGGGGGAGGGTGCGATATCCCGGCAGCGTTCAATGCAACGTGCACAAACTTGATTTCGGCTTCGGCCCATTCGTCAGGCTCGCCCCCAAAATGCGCCGCGAAGACCGCCAGCAATGCCTGTATCGTTTGCAGTTTCGCGTTTTCTGTCGCCGGGCGGCCCTCTCGTATTTGCGCCTCGTATCGGTCGAGCGCGATTTGCAGCACACGACAAATGCGCTCAATTTCAGTATCGGAGATGGGTACGCCGCCGGGGGCATCCCCCAGTTCCATGCGAAGCGATTCCGGAACGTCTTGAAATGCCTCTAGTAGCTCAGTCGCTTTTCTATGTAACGGGGAAAGGGTAGCGGCTTTGCTTGCCGCGCTCGCCATGCCGGCCGCGCCTCTGTCGTGCGTCGTGGCAGCACGGTATATCGATAGAGCCGTGCCTACCTCGTTCGTTATTTGGTCGTGCGCCGCCTTCTTGCGCGGGTGGAGGCATCTTAAAATTGCTTCTTTCTCGTGAGGCGGTAGATTGACGGCCTGGAATACAGGCGCCTCGACGGCCTTTTTCGAAAACCCTTTCGCTCGCGGCATCGCGTTACCCCTTTGCCTGAAGCGGAAGCACCGCGCCGCCAGTGCAGGCCATTTGTGCGCAGTGCTTCGCCCAGTCATTCATGAGTCGGCGTCGCTTTTCAAACAAGTCGCCACGGCGGTAAGCGGCCTCCACCTTGTCGCCGACCATGTGCGCGAGCGCCGCCTCTGCGACTTCCCCAGGGTATGCCGTGCACTCCGCCGCCCAGTCGCGGAACGTCGAGCGGAATCCGTGCGCCGTCAGGTCCGAGCGCTTCATGCGCTTGAGCAGCGCCAGCATCGCCATGTTGGAAAGGGGTCTTCCTTGCCGACCGCCGGGGAATACGAAATCGCTCGTGCGAATCGCCTGCATTGCCGAGAGAATCTTTACGGCGGCCGCTGGGAGCGGCACGCGGTGTTCGCGTTTGGCCTTCATCCGCTCCGCAGGCACGTTCCAGACGTTTTGCGCGAGGTCGAATTCGCCCCACGTCGCACCGATCACCTCTCCGGTGCGGGCCGCCGTCAGGATGAGGAATTCGAGCGCGCGCGCCCCTACGCCGGTTTCCGTTCGCAACAGGTGCATGAACGGTCCCGTCTCGTCGTACGGTAGCGCGGCGTGGTGCTCCACTGCCTGAACCTTCGAGCGTGCCGGCAGCAGCGTATCAAGGTGGCCCTTCCAGCGCGCCGGGTTCTCGCCTGCACGCAGGCCGCGAACCTTCGCCCAGTCGAGGATGGACTCAATGCGTCCGCGCAGGCGACTCGCCGTTTCAGTCTTCGTCGTCCAGATTGGCTCCAGAACCCCTATTACGAGTGTGGTGTCAACGCTATGCACCGGCAGGGCGCCCAGTACGGGGTCCGCGTAGGTGGCGAGGGTGTTCTCCCACTGGTTGGCGTGCTTCGCGTTCTTCCAGCTAGCCCGATGCGCATTGATATAGGCAGTCGCGCATGCGGAGAACGTCATCGCCCTGGCGGCTTCGAGCCGTCCCAGATCTTTTACCGCCTTGCGCGCCTCGATCGGGTCCACTCCCTCAAGCACGCGCCGCCGGCATTCGGCGGCAACTCCACGCGCGCCGGCTAGTGTCACGGTGTTGAGCGAGCCAAGGCCCATTTCACGGCTGCGGCCGTTCATCTTGAACCGGAAGATCCATGACTTTGTGCCGGCGGCAGACACCTGGAGGTAAAGACCGCCTCCGTCGCCGTGGTAGCCGGGCTCCTTGAGCTTGGCCACGCGCAGCGCGGACAGGCGGTGAATCGCTTGCGTATTGACTGGTGCCATTTTCTACCCCCACTCCTACCCCCACAGAATGACTAGATTCTACTGTAGGAATTAAGAGCTGGATAGAAGACCGTAGACGAGTATCCCTATGTATCGTGGCGTGTGGGCGGTAAATATGGAGAATCTTGAAATGAGATAGAAACCGATTGGGCGGTCACCCTTTCCGCCAAATTTAAAAGCCCCGCAAAACGAAAGTTTTGCGGGGCTTTTGCTATTGGGTTTTCGTCGGCGGGTTTTCGTTGGCAGCGCTTTCGTTTGCGGTCTCGATCGCCAGGTTCGCGCATGGCCGCACTCACGGATTGGGATCGCCGAGACTGGCTGCGCGCAATCGGTCGAAATCCAGAATAGCGATTTCCCCGGATTTCAGACTCAATATCCGTTGACTTTCGAGGTTCCTGAGCAACAGATTCGTGGTCTGTCGCGACAACGACACCATTGACGCCAGGCTGTCCTGCGAGACCCTTATCCTGCTCTGCGAGGCGTTGAGACCGCCATAGCCTCCGGCGATCATCAGCAGACGGTTTGCCACGCGCTGTGACGCGGGCAACAGGGTCATCGCTTCGGCGTTCTCGAACGAAACCCGAAGTCTTTGCGCCATCAACAACGCAAAATCGCGCCAATAACGGGGCGTAGAATCGAGCAAGCCCTGCAGCGCGGACTCGGGCACATGCAGCAACAGCGTCCTGCTGACGGCGGTGGCGTCGTTCGGACGGGGCAGCCCGTCGAACATCGAGATTTCCCCCACCCATGCAGTCGGTCCGAGCACCGCGAGCAACGCCTCTTTCCCATCCACCCCGACTGTGCCGATCGCGAGCGCACCGCCGAGCACGGCGTACAGGCCATAAGACTGTTCGCCACGCCGATACAGGATTTCACCCTTCGCCAGCGTGAGCAGGGTGGCATGGCTCACGAGGTAGTCCCGCAACTCGACGGGCAAGCCGCGGAACCATGGGGTCGTTTCGAGTTGTGACCGGTAGCGGTGCAGGCTGGATTCCATTGGCGCATCGAGCTGTCGGGTATCTGACAGATTTTAGGCGGCTTCGCGAACATCATGTGGACTCGCATCAGACGACGCAATGACTTTGGACCTTACTGCACCAGCCGTACCTGCTGCGTTGTACGGACCGAATGAGCGATTTCGCAGGACGTCGTCTCAGGTTGTTCCAATGCTTGAATCATCCAATAAGGAGTGTCGACGTGAGCGCATCTGTTGTCAGTCTGAAGAACGACGTTTCACCTGCCGAATGGGAAGCGCGAGTCAACCTCGCAGCCGCGTACCGTCTCACGGCGCTGTTCGGGTGGGACGATCTGGTGTTTACCCACATCTCGGCACGCGTGCCCGGCCCCGAACACCATTTCCTGATCAACCCCTATGGCTTGATGTTCGACGAAATCACCGCGTCGTCGCTGGTCAAGATCGATCTCGACGGCCGCAAGGTTGTCGAATCGCCGTATGACGTCAATCCGGCCGGCTTCACGATCCATAGCGCCGTGCATGCGGCACGCGAAGACGCCATGTGTGTGATGCATACGCATTCGGTCAACGGTGTCGCCGTGTCGGCGCAGGAGGCGGGCCTGCTGCCGCTCTCCCAGCAGTCACTCGGTGTGCTGGCATCGCTCGGCTATCACGACTACGAGGGCATCGCGCTCAATGAAGCCGAGAAACCTCGTCTCGTTCAGGACCTCGGCAGCAACACGTATCTGATGCTGCGCAACCACGGCCTGCTGACGGTCGGCGCTACCCCGGCGGACGCCTTCGTCGCCATGTACTTCTTTGAAGTGGCCTGCATGATTCAGGTGCGTGCTCAGGCAGGTGGCGGAACGCTGACGCCGATCGGGCAGCCGATTCTCGACGGCATCAAGGAGCAGATCCGGGTAGCGACGAGGGGCGTCATGCCAGGCGCGCTGGTGTGGCCCGGACTGCTGCGTCGGCTCGAGCGCCGTAATCCCGGCTTTGCGGACTAGTGCGGTTCGTCCGCACTACGCACAGTACGCACTACGCACAACACGCGACGCCGTCTGCTAAGCGAACGGCGTGAGCGTCATGGGCCGCGTTTGCCGATTCAACGCAACGCGGCAGTAATGGTTAGGTCACTTGAGAACCTGTATGGCAAAAATCTTTATCTACGGCGCCGGCTCGATTGGTTGCTATGTCGGCGGACGGCTTCTTGCCGGCGGGAGCGACGTCAGTTTCATTGGACGTGCGCGGGTGGCCGACCAGTTGCGCAGTCAAGGCATCACGCTGTCGCGGCACGACGATAGCCGCTGGCACGTGCCGCAAGACCGGATCGACGTATCGACGGACGCGGCCAGCGCGGTCGAAGCCGATCTCGTGCTTGTCACCGTCAAGTCTGCTGCGACACCCACGGCCGCGGCGGAACTGGCTAACGTGCTTCGCCCGGGCACGATCGTCGTGAGCTTCCAGAACGGCATCGGCAACGCGGACGTGCTGCGCGCCGCGCTGCCGCAGCACACGGTGCTGGAGGGGATGGTGCCATTCAATGTTGTGGAACGCGGCGCGGGCGCATTTCATCAAGGTTCCGGCGGCGAACTGGAGATCAGGCATGCGCCTGCCATGCAGCCGTTCGTCGACGCGTTCAGGAAAGCGGGTCTGCCGCTCGTCCAGCACGCCGATATGTTGCCGGTGCAGTGGGCGAAGCTGTTGCTCAATCTCAACAATGCCATCAACGCGCTAGCGAACCGCCCGTTGAAGGAAGAACTCTCGCAACGCGCCTACCGGCTCTGCCTCGCGATGGCGCAGAAAGAAGCGCTCGCGCTTCTGAAGCAGGCCGGCATCCGGCCGGTCAAAGTGACACCGCTTCCCACCACCTGGATACCGCGCGTTCTCAGCGTGCCCGATGCGGTATTCGAACGGCTGGGACGCGCGATGCTGACGATCGATCCACTCGCGCGCTCGTCGATGTCCGACGACTTGGCGGCCGGACGCGCCACGGAAATCGACTGGATCAATGGCGAGGTCGTGCGCCTCGCGCAACGTCTTGGGCAAACGGCGCCGGTGAACCAACGGCTATGCGAACTCGTGCGCGAAGCCGAGCGGGCCGACGTGCGTCCGTCATGGTCAGGCGCAGCACTGCTGGCTGAGTTGCGGGCCGCAGCGCACGCCACTGTGCCAGTGCACAGCACAATCTGAACGTCCGTCGACTGGCGGAATGTGGCCCCGGACCGACCTGCGAACGAGCCGAAAGCAGCGGTCCGTCCTTGGCGCCACGTCACCGCTCTCCTCAGCCGCAATCCGCCGGCTAATGGCGTCGTGCACGAGGCCGCAGACCTCGGCGGCCACAAGAATCCATCCCTGACGCGCGACCGACCAAACCGCTTTCGAGACTGACAAACGATGGCCGCGGTTGGCAACGGTCGGCCGCGCGGTCGCGCAACTCGGGCGCCAATACCACTTCCACACCGGTGCTGACTGCTGGCGGGCTTTCATCCCGGCACAGCTTGCTCCAATGAAACCGCCAGGCCCGGCATGACGCCGTGTCGGCGTGCCGCTATCGGCACCGGCTTGCCCGGCTCGACACTCTCCCTCTCTCCCACACCAGCTTCCCTTCCGCTGATCATCGCCGACGCCGCTCACCCGAGCTCGTTCGGCAATCTCCACTGACGCAAAAATCTCCAAATGGAGAAAAAAATCGGTTGTTTGCTCCAAATTAAGTATCTTCATTTGGAGATACAAGGCAGAATAGCTGCCGCGCTTGTAGGGATCAACGGGAAGCAGGCGCCGGTCATGGTCGAAGGCTGAAGCGAACTGCCAGCCGATTTCGAGACGGAGGAAGTGCACAAAATGATTCGTTTGCTAAGCAAACTGGTACGCGCGACGGAGCTGCCAGCCGCGCACCGCGGCATCGTTACGTTGAGGCAAGCATGAAGTCGCGGACAATCGCGGTTTCGGCGCTTGCCATGCTGCTGCTAAGCGCGTGCATCGCTGTCCCCGATGTCCCTCAGCCGGTTGCGCAGTCTCGCGCCGATCGGCTAGGTCTAGCCAGGCAGAGCGCGGCAATCGGTGAGCGGTGGTGGGAGTCGTTCGACGATCCTCAGCTCGGCCGATTGATTGACGAAGGAATGAACAGCAATCCAAACCTCGAGGCCGCCCTGGCAAGGGTGCGTGCGGCTGAGGCGACGGTCAGCGCCCAGCGGGCCGCCGAACTGCCCCAGGTGTCGGCGGATGGACAGGTTTTCGATCAGCGCTTTAGCGGCGTGTCCTTAATCCCACCGCCGTACGCCGGCACCACGCGATGGATACCGACCGTTCAGTCCAACCTCGATTGGAATCTCGATCTGTTTGGCCGGCAGCGGGCGATCGTGGCGATGGCCCGTTCAGATGCCGAAGCGGCGGGTTTGGACGCCGCCGAAGCCCGGTTAATCATTTCTACAAGTATCGCGCAGACCTATATTGGACTCGCGAGGGCGCAGCAATTGATTCGGGTAACGCATGGCTTTGTGAAAACACGCGAGGACGCCCTCGCATTGACACGAAGCAAGGCCAGATACTCGTTGGCCAGCGAATTCGACGAACGCACAGCCGAAACGCTGCTCGCAGAGGCGCAGCAGGCCGAGTTGAGAGCTGCCGAGCAACGGGATCTGTTGATCCATGCGCTTGCAGCGCTAGTCGGGCGCAGCGCCGACTTCTATCCGGCGATCACCGCACCCACTCTCGCACTCGATAAACGGCCTCGGGTCCCTGACATGCTGCCCGCCGACCTGCTCGGCCGAAGACCGGATCTTCTGGCCGGCCAGGCGCGCATCGATGCGGCGGTATCGGGCGAGAAGGTGGCGCGGACGGATTTCTTGGCGAATGTCGATCTTCGGGCGCTCGCAGGACTTGCGTCGATCGGTTTCGGGAATTTCTTTAGCGCAGGAGCCGCGACCTATAGCGGCGGAGTCGCCATCCATGTGCCGATTTTCGAGGGCGGCAGGCTGCGCGCGCAATATCGCCGCGCCAGCGCGGATCTCGACGTCGCGGTGGCGAACTACAACGACTCCGTTCTTCGAGCCGTGCACGAATCGGCCGATGCATTGACCCGCGTCCGCTCAAACGATGCCGACGTCGCTCAGCAGGACCGTATCGTGGCAGGCCTGCGCGACACCGTGCGTCTGGACGCCGTGCGCACATCGACGGGACTCGGGTCAAAACTGGACGCCATCGATAGCGGATTCCGCCTGCTTGAAGCAGAACAGGACCGGGTCAATTTGCAGGCAGAGGGGTTGACCCGGCGCGTACAACTGATCGCTGCGCTAGGCGGTGGATTTATCTCTAACCCAACGACTGCGACGACCTCCTCGTCGGGCAACTCACAATGACTGAAAAAACGCTGACGGTCGGCACGGCCCAACCCAATTTCGCATCTGACGTCAAACGGCCCAGTGACAGCGCCGCGCCCCGAACCCGGCGGCGGCTGTTCATCGCGCTCGGTATCTTTGCGGGTATTGCGGCGATCGCTTATCTCGCCACGCGCTGGTTTGCGCCGCCATCCGAGGATACCGACGACGCTTACGTCGGCGGCAATATCGTGGCGGTGACCGCGCGTGAAGCCGGTACGGTTCTCGCACTCCATGCCGATAACACACAGCGCGTGCTTCGCGGTCAGCCATTGATTGAACTCGACCCCGCCATGGCCAACGTGCAACTTGATGCGGCCGAGGCGGCGCTTGGGCGAGCGGTTCGCGCGGTGCGTGTCAATTCCGCCCAGGTCGACGAGACCGGCGCTGAAATCGCGCAGGCCGAAGCGGACCTGTCAAAGGCGCAGAACGATTACGCGAGGCGCAAGGCGGCAGCGGCAGCAGGCGCAATCTCGGGTGAAGACCTGAGCCATGCGGCCGACGCGGTGACAACGACCCGCGCGGCGCTCAATCTGGCGCGGGCGCGGCAAGCGCAGGCCACCAGCACGTTATCCGGGACGACGGTCGAAACGAATCCGCAAGTACTGGGCGCGATCGCCGAAGTACGAAGGGCGGCTATCGACGCCAGCTACATGCAGATCGTGGCGCCTTTGTCCGGTGTGGTCGCGCAACGCACCGTGCAACTCGGTCAAAAAGTCGCCGCCGGAACGCCACTGATGGCGGTGGTGCCGCTCGACAGCGTCTGGGTCGACGCCAATTTTCGCGAGACTCAGCTCGAGGATCTTCGTGTCGGGCAGCCCGCCACCATCACAACCGATGTGTATGGCGGGAAGGTTGTGTTTCATGGCCATGTTGCAGGCCTCGGCGCTGGCAGCGGCAATGCATTCTCTTTGCTGCCTCCGCAGAATGCGACTGGCAACTGGATCAAGATCGTTCAACGGGTGCCGGTGAGAATCGCACTTGATCCCGCCGAACTGGAAAAGAAGCCGCTGAGAGTGGGTTTGTCGGTCGACGTAGAGGTCGAGACCGCGGATCGCTCAGGACCGTTTGTGGCTAACAGTGCGCCGCCGGCGGGAGGCGAAGTGGCAAGTCTCGACGGCGGCCCGAAGGTGGAAGACCGCATCCGCGAAATCATCGTGCAGAACGCGGGGCGCAAACCATGAGTGCCGGCACCAGCACCGGCGGGCAACTTGCACCGCTCGCGGGCATGGCATTGGGCCTGACGTCCGTTGCGCTTGCGCTCGGCAGTTTCATGCAGGTTCTCGACTCGACCATCGCCAATGTGTCGCTTCCGACTATCGCCGGGAATCTTGGCGTGAGTACCGATAGCGGTACCTGGGTGATTACATCGTTCGCCGTCGCCAATGGCGTCACGGTGCCGCTGACCGGTTGGTTGATGGGTCGCTTTGGCGTGGTCCGCACCTTCACCGCGGCGGTACTCGCGTTCAGTATCGCGTCGCTCCTTTGCGGTATTGCCTGGAGTTTGCCGTCGCTGATTGCGTTCCGCATTTTGCAGGGCGCGGTGTCGGGTCCGATGGTTCCAGGCAGCCAGGCGCTGCTGCTTGCAATCTTTCCTCCGCAGAAGCGATCAACGGCCCTTGGCATCTGGTCGATGACAGCGATGTCCGCTCCTGTTCTCGGCCCCGTGGTAGGCGGATACATCTCTGACAATTTTCACTGGGGATGGATCTTTTTGATCAACCTGCCCGTGGGATTGATGTCAGGCCTCGTGTCATGGAAATTCCTCGCGAAGCGTGACACACCCACGCGCAAGCTACCCATCGATAAAGTGGGGCTGGGACTGCTCGCGTTCTGGGTGTTCAGCCTGCAAACACTCTTCGATCTGGGCAAAGACCGTGACTGGTTCAACAACACGCTGATTGTTGTGCTGGCGACATGTGCAGCCTTGGGCTTTGCGGCCTGGGTAATCTGGGAGCTCACTGAAAGCAAGCCTGCAGTGGACTTGACGTTGTTCAAGCGGCGCAATTTCTGCTTTGGTGTTCTGGCAACTTGCCTCGGATACGCGTTGATGTTTTCCAACAATGTCCTGCTGCCGCTCTGGCTGCAGGAGCAGATGGGATATACCGCAACGTGGGCAGGGTGCGTTGCGGCTCCGAGCGGCCTGGTAGCGGTGTTGATGACGACGCCGGTCGGGCGGCTCAAGGTGGATCCGCGCTGGATGGCGACCGGCTCCTTTGTCGCGTACTCGGCTGGCTTCTTCCTGCGTTCGCACTACACGCCGGATGCCACTTTCTGGACGCTCACCATGCCCCTGTTCCTGCAAGGCTTTGCCCTGAGTATGTTCTTCGTGCCGCTTCTGCATATCATGCTCGACGGCATACCGTCTCAGCGCGTCCCGTCTGCGACCGGGATTTCGAACTTTGCCCGCATCACGTCGGGGGGCTTTGCCGCATCGCTTATTACGACGTTTTGGGATCGGCGCGAGGCCTTGCACCAGAGCAGACTGGTGGAATCAAGCACCAGTTTCTCGCCTGTGTATCGTCAGGCAACCGAGCAACTTCAGGCCCAAGGCATGAATCCCCTGCAGGCGGCCGGAAGCATTATG
The DNA here is from genome assembly GCF_046027215.1 of Paraburkholderia fungorum. Classification (GTDB taxonomy): domain Bacteria; phylum Pseudomonadota; class Gammaproteobacteria; order Burkholderiales; family Burkholderiaceae; genus Paraburkholderia; species Paraburkholderia fungorum_D. The sequence continues at coordinate 879,900 of NZ_JAQQEN010000001.1, forward strand.
CGAGAGACCATCAATCAGGCTTACCTGTTGTCGTCGCTTGACATCTTCTACGCCAGCGGCTGGCTGGCGATGGCGATGGTGTTAGTGGTCTGGATCACCCGCAAGCCTGCGCCGGCGGAACACGTCGCGGCAGCTGACTAGCCGGGTGGCGATGGACGTACGGGTCAATCAGTGCCTTCCCGATCGCCGCGGCTCGTCTCGACCACGCGCTCCATGGAGTCATGGAGTTTCGTAAGAAGACGGATCAATTGCTCTGCCTCCTGTTTCTTGAAGTCGGCAAGAATCTCGTTCCAGCTGGCGACCATGACCGGTACCCTTTCGGCATGCTTGGCCTCGCCGGATTTCGTGAGCAGCAGACGGACGACTCGTCGGTCGGCAGAACTCAGGTCACGCTCTACGTAGCCGATCTCTTCGAGACTATCGATCAGTCGAGTCGTGGCGCCCGTCGCGATGCCAATCGACCGGGCCAACTCTCCTGCGGTCGTGGCGATACCGTCACGGATCAGCTTTAAAGCGGTCCACTGGACGACAGTCAACTGTTCGTCATCGAAGAGCGAATCAACGCGTGTGACCAGCAATTTGTGAATCCGGCGCAAAAGCCGCCCGGGAGAGCGTTCGCCGGTTAGATCTTCGGTTGTCAGTATCGCCATATCAGGATCTCGAATTATCTGCTGATGAAGATACTTTATCAGAAGACATCGCATTTTAAGTTGTCTTCATCTGAAGTTAACGCGACCTCGAAATACGTCTGGTTTGAATCCATTTCCGCTTCCGTTGCGTAAATCCCCTCAGGGACACGCAACACCGGCCACACCCCATCATCCACCGCGTGTCCGCCAGACCTGGAGACGCGCCCATGATCCATTCCGCACTGGCATCCCCACTACCGCGCGGCTCGCGGGTCGCGGTTATCGGCGCCGGGATCTCGGGTTTGGCCAGCGCCTATCTGCTGGCGCGTCACCACCAGGTCGCCCTGTTTGAATCGGCCGGCTACGCGGGCGGTCACACCCATACCGTGGACGTCACGCTCGACGGCCACACGCATCCGGTCGACACGGGTTTCCTGGTCTTCAACGACCGCACCTATCCGAATCTGATCGCGCTGTTCGCGGAACTGGGCGTCGAATCACACCCGAGCGACATGACGTTCTCGGTCTCGTACGACGAAGGCCGCCTCGAATGGGCCGGCACCAGTCTGAACACCGTGTTCGCGCAGCGCCGCAACCTGTTTTCGCCGACCTTCATCGGCATGCTGAAGGACATCATGCGCTTTAACGGCAGCGCGCAGCGCAATCTCGAGATCGCCACGCAAACGCGCGCCTCGATGGGCGAGCTGCTGACAGCAGGCGGCTACGGCGGCGCGTTCCAGCGTCATTACCTGTTGCCGATGGCCGCGGCGATCTGGTCGAGCGCGACGGCGGATATCCTCAGCTTCCCGGCCACCACGTTCCTACGCTTTTGTCTGAACCACGCGCTGCTGCAGGTGAATCGCCGGCCGCAGTGGAAAACGGTGGTCGGAGGCGGGCGCGAATACGTGCGGCGTATCGTCGGCACACTCGACGACGTTCGCATCGGCACCGCCGTGCGCGGCGTGCGGCGCGATGCCGACGGCGTGGACGTTTTCACCGACTACGGCACCGAGCGTTTCGATGCACTCGTGCTCGCCACCCACGCACCGACCACGCTGCGACTGCTCGAGGACGCCGACCAGCACGAACGCGGCGTACTGAGCGCGGTGCGCTATCAGCCGAACGTCGCCGTGCTGCATACGGACACGAATCTGCTGCCGCGTCGTCGGCGCGTGTGGTCGGCGTGGAATTATCTCGGCAGCCACCGGCTCGACGGCACGCATCCGGTGTGCGTCAGCTATCTGGTGAACCAGCTTCAGCCGCTGCCATTCGACATGCCGCTCATCGTCACGCTCAATCCCGTGACGCAGCCCGCGGAAGGCACCGAGTTGCGCCGTTTCGTCTACGACCATCCGTTGTTCGATCTGGCCGCGATCGATGCGCAGCAGCGTCTGCCAGCACTGCAAGGCAAACGCCGCACGTGGTTCGCGGGCGCGTGGACGGGCTACGGTTTCCACGAAGACGGTCTGAAATCGGCGCTGCGCATTGCAGCCGATTTCGACGCCGCGCCGGCATGGGCCACGCTATGAATCCCGCTCGCGCCGAGGTCGATCCGGCCGCCTGGCTTTTGACGGGACGCGTGATGCACGAGCGTCTGCGGCCAAAGCATCATCGCTTCACGTATCCGGTGTTCTACGTGCGCTGCGATCTGGCGCGGCTGGCCTCGCTCGACAGCTGGTGGTTCGGCATTGACCGCTGGCGACCGCTTGCACTGCATGCGCGCGACCACGGTCCGCGCGACGGCAGCGATCTCGACACATGGATGCGCGCGCAACTATCCGCCGCCGGCATCCCGGCAGACGGCAGGATCTGGCTGCAAGCGTTCCCGCGTGTGTTCGGCTATGCGTTCAACCCCGTCAGCTTCTGGTTCTGTCACGACAGCGAAGGCCATTTGCGCGCGCTGTTGGCTGAGGTGCGCAACACCTTCGGCGATCGCCACAGCTATCTGCTAAGCGCTGCAAACAACGCGCCGATTACCACGAACACGCCACTCACGTGTCGCAAAGTGCTGCACGTGTCGCCGTTTTGTCGCGTCGAGGGCAGCTACGCGTTTCGTGTCAGAGAAGCACCAGGTCGCGCGTCGGTATCGATCGATTACACGGACGCGGATGGTCTCCTGATTCGCACGGCGCTCGGCGGCCGATTAAAGCCATTAACGCGTGCCACAGCATTTGCGGCACTGATCCGTCAGCCGCTGCTCACGGTCGGCGTCGTCGCGCGAATTCATTGGCAGGCGCTGCGTCTTGTCCTCAGGAAAGTGCCGTTCTACGGCAAAACTCCCGCGCGGGGCCGCACGGCCGACGTATCCATCGACCACGCCGCCGCGCACCCGATTTCGTCCGACTGAGGAGATCCAGCCATGGCGCTTTCAAGAACCCTGAGCGGGCATCGAACCGCCCCCGCGTCGGGCCGTCTGTTTCTGTCCTTGCTCGAACGGATTCAGGTGGGGCATCTGGTGTTGATCACGCCCGATGGCCAGCAGCGCGTATTCGGCGATTCACATGCGGCGCCCGGCGCGCGCCTGGAATTGCGCGACTGGCGTGCCTGTGGCGCGATCCTGCGCAAGGGCGACATCGGTTTCGCTGACGCATGGCGTTCTTTCTGGGTCGATACACCCGATCTGGCCGCTCTGCTGCGCGTGGCGATCCGCAACGAACGGGCGCTGCAACGCACCGTCTACGGCGGCTGGCTCGCGCAACTCTGGTATGGGTTGCGTCATCGTTTGAGGCCGAATACGCGCACCGGCAGCCGACGCAATATTCACGCGCACTACGACATCGGCAACGCGTTTTACGCGCAATGGCTGGACCCGAGTCTGACCTATTCGAGCGCGGTGTTCGACGGCAATCTCTATCAATCGCTCGAAGACGCACAGTACGCGAAGTATCAGCGCATCATCGATACGCTTGGTTTGCGCGCGGGCATGCGGATTCTGGAAATCGGCTGCGGGTGGGGCGGTTTTGCGATCCACGCGGCCCGTCAGGGCATTCACGTGCACGGCGTGACGATCTCGCCGGCGCAGCTCGAATTCGCCCAGGCGCGCGTGTGCGCAGCAGATCTGGACGACAGGGTGCAGCTGGAACTGCGCGACTACCGCACGCTGACCGGGCGCTACGATGGCATCGTGTCGATCGAAATGTTCGAAGCTGTCGGCGAAAAATTCTGGCCGGCTTACTTCCGTATTTTGCGCGAGCGTTTGATGCCGGGCGCACGCGCGCTGGTGCAAACCATCACGATCGACGATTCGTACTTCGCCGCCTATCGCGCCACCAGCGATTTCATCCGCGAATTCATTTTCCCGGGCGGCATGCTGCCGAGTCCGCAACGGTTCATTGAAGCCGCGCGGCGTGGCAAGCTGACGGCGCGCACCTCGTTGACATTCGGCCGCGATTACGCGGAGACGCTGCGCCGTTGGCGCAGTGCGTTCGAAGCGCAACTCGAGGCGATCCGCATGCAGGGCTTCGACGAGATTTTCGTGCGGACATGGCGTCTTTATCTGGCCTATTGCGAAGCCGGCTTCGACGAAGGACGCACGGACGTGATGCAATTCGTGCTCGCATCGGTGGACTGAGATGCGCGCGCTCGCGGCGGTCCTGTTGCTGTTGTGGGCGAGCGCCGCCTGCGCCGATTGGCGCGGCGACATGCAGTCCGCCAGGCTCGTCGGCGAAGGCGATTACAGCGTGTTCGGCGTCAGGCTGTATCGCGCGCAGATGTGGAGCGAGCGGGTGCCCGTCGATTACGACGAGCGCTTTGCGCTCCACCTCACCTACGCGCGCGGCATCAAGCGCGAGCGCCTGGCCGACACGGGAATCAGTGAGATGAAACGTCTGGCCGGCGCGCCGATTCCGCCCGATACGCTGGAGCGTTGGCGCGCAGATATGCTGCAGGCGTTTGTGGATGTCGCGCCTGGCGACCAGTTGAGCGCGGTTTATCTGCCGGGCAAGGGCGTACGCTTTTATGCCGGCGACCGCATGACCGGCGAATTCGACGACCTGGAATTCGCGCGCGCATTTTTTGGCATCTGGCTCGACCCGTCGACACGCACGCCGACCTTGCGCAAGCAACTGCTCGGCACGGCGCAATAACATGCGCTGCGTCAGGCTCGTGCACGCATCAATCGTTGTGGCCGCATGTGCTCTGTTTTGGGCAGTCGGTGTCCACGACAGGCGCTGATGCAGCAGCACAAGGCACGGCCCTGGTTTTCGCGTGCATCCGCCGCATCTGATAAACATTGCCCGCTGCGTCCGAAGATACCGGCGACGGTTGCGCATCACCATCACGCGCTAGTCGCACCACCCGTGTGGCTCGTCAGTCCGGCTCGGCGTTTTCAATCTACTTCACCCCGCGTGAAACGGCGGCCAGGGCGACATGCCGGCTATTTGCAGCAATAGAACGAGATTGAGCGCCAGCACGACAACCGTGCCGATTACCGCGGCAATCGTGGTCGCGCGACGGTTCCGGTAGCGGCCCATCAGATCACCGCGCGAGGTGAACCAGACGAGCGCGATCATCGGCACCGGCAGCGCGATGCTCAGCACGACCTGGCTCAGCACCAGCGCGCGCGTGGCATCGACGCCCCACGCGACCACCACGAAGGCCGGCACCATCGTGATGAGCCGCCGCGCCCACACGGGAATATGAAAGCCGACAAAGCCCTGCATGATCATCTGCCCGGCCATCGTGCCGACTACCGAACTCGATACGCCCGAGGCAATCAGCGCCGCAAGAAAGAGACCCGCCGCGGCGCCGCCGAGCAGCGGCGTCAGCGTGCGCCACGCGGTTTCGATGCTGGCGATCTCGGCGTGGCCCGCATGAAAAGCGCTCGACGCCATGATTACCATCGCCATGTTGATGAGCCCGGCGATGCCGAGCGCGACCACCACCTCGATATTCGAGAAGCGCAGCAGCTTGGCGCGCTCGCCTTCGTTACGTGCTTTCACGCGATTCTGCGTGAGGCCCGAATGCAGGAACAGGACGTGCGGCATCACGGTTGCGCCGATAATGCCGACCGAAATCGTCAGCGCATTGCTGTCGGGCATGCTGGGTGTGAACGTATGGGCGACCACCGAGGGCCAATGCACTGGTGCAATCAGCAACTCGGCGAGATACGACAGCCCGATCACGCCGATCAGCGCCGCGATCACCAGCTCGAGCGGACGGAAGCCGCGCTTCTCGAACTGCAGCAAGCCGTAGGTAACGGCCGCGGTGATCAGCATGCTCGGCATTATCGGCAGATGCGTGAGCAACGATACGCCAATGGCGCCGCCGACGAACTCCGCCAGATCAGTCGCCATGGCCGCGATTTCACTGATGCCCCACATCGCGAGCACGCAGCGGCGCGGCAGCGCGCAGCGGCACAATTCAGCAAGGTTCTGGCCGGTCACGAGTCCAAGCTTGGCCGACAGGGATTGAAACAGCATCGCCACGAGGTTCGCGACCGCTACCACCCACAGCAGCGCATAGCCATAGCCGGCGCCCGCCTGGATGTTGGTGGCGAAGTTGCCCGGGTCCATGTACGCGATCGACGCCACCACCGCCGGCCCGACGAACGGCAGCATCGCGCGTAAGCCGCGCCGCCGGCCGGCCAGCGTTTCGCGGATATCGAAACAGGTCTGCTCGGTGAGCGTTTGTGGCACGACCGGCTGACTCAGCGCTTCGTTCATGACTGCTCCTGTGCGTCGTCAAGCGGTCAAAGCAATATCGATGAAGTCCGGCCAACGGGTGAGCGCGATCGTCATCGCGGCGACCCGTTGCCGGTGCAGCTGGCACAGCAGGTCGCATGCCTCACGCACTCATGTTGAGTGTGCCGTTCACGCCGTTCGGGAAAAAGCCACCTTTGGTCGCCATGGTACTCGTCAGATAGACGATGTTGAGTACGTTGCCATAGCCGCGGCTGAAGGCGAGGCCGTTGCTGTCGAGTGGCACGATGTTCGAGGTGCCGGCGGTCGCGCCGGTGATGCCCTGATCGTCGTGGCCGTTCTGGTCGAGGCTGTTGCGCGCGGCGGAGATCGCGTTGGCCGCGGTGACGAGACTCGTGGTGTCGACGCCTTTTGAGTACAGCACCGTGCGCACGAGGCCCGCGTGATACGCCTCGGCCGCGAGAATGCCGGCGGCCGCTTCCAGGAAAGTCTTGTTGGTGATGAGCGGGGACGCGCCCTTGTAAGCCGTCACGCCGACGTCTTCGAAGATAAACGCGCCGAGCAGGAAGTTGTTGTCGTTCGCATACGGATTGAATGCCACGCCCGCGCCGACCAGACCCGCCGCGCGCGCCGCATTCGAGAACGCGCCGTTCGGGTTGGTGCCGCCGATATCGATCGCGGGCATTGCCACCGCAGACGCTCCCAATGCGCCGCGCAGGAAGGTGACGTGCTCACGTTCGTCGTTGGCGATCTCGTTCGCGTAGGCCTGGACCACCGGGTCCTGGAACGGCACTTGCTGCCCGGGAATCACTGCGCCCATCGTGCCGACGCCGGTGGTCATGCTGGCCGCGAGACCCGCGCCGGTCGTCGCGTACGTATAGAACTGCGATTCCAGATACTCCAGATTCAGTGCGAAATTCAGGATCTCCGCATCCGTCGGCGCGGTGGGGCTCGCCGACGCGCTGGATCCGGAGCCGCCGCCGCATGCGCTGATCAGCGTGCCACCGACCAGGCCTAGCCCCAGGCCGCCGGCGTTACGAAAAAACTGCCTGCGTTGCAGACGGCGTTCGACGCGGCGATCGAATACGTCAATAAGCTCTGCTGATTTATTGCTGGACTCCGACATGGCGATGCTCCTCAGATGGTTCGCTGCCCATGCCGCGGACTCACGATGCCCGCGTGTGGAAAACGGCTCCTCATGCAACGCAGTGACGTAAATCGCGGACGCAAAGAGGCCCCGTTCTTCTGAGAAGAACTAAATAATCTACGGAGAAGAAGCGAGTCCTCAACGGTCTTTACGGAGCGAATGCGTGGCTAGATGCAAACCTCGCAAAAGATTTCCTTGTGCATCCGCAACATGGGATCGAATGATCCTGATCACCGGTTCGCATAGGCAAGAATGCATCGTGAAGAACGCATCGGGCGAGCAAGTTTGACCCGTCTCGCGCAGGCCCTTTGGCGATCCTCTGTACAATTGCCCGATTGATCGCCCGCGTGAGCTGCCTGACGGCTCACCAAGTGGCATGACGGCAGCGCCGGTTCCGCACATCTGGCGCGAGCGCGTACCACTGAGTCGCATGCGCGGCGTACTCTAAACATCGACTCACATCCACCGAATTTCATGGCCATTTCCTACAAGAGTCCCGACGACATCGCCAGGTTGCGCATTTCCGGCCGCCTCGCCGCCGATGTGCTTGCGATGATCGGCGAGCACGTCAAGGCCGGTGTCTCTACCGAGCAACTCGACGCACTGTGCAACGACTACATTGTCAATACGCAAAAGTCGGTGCCGGCAAATGTCGGCTATCTGGGATTTCCGAAGACAGTCTGTACCTCGGTCAACCAGGTGGTGTGCCACGGCATTCCGAATCGCAGCGAGATCCTGAAAGACGGCGACATCATCAATATCGACGTCGCGATCATCAAGGACGGCTACTTCGGCGACACCAGCCGCATGTATTGCGTCGGCCAGCCGAGCACGGTGGCGCGCCAGCTGATCGACACGACGTACGAAGCGATGCTGGCCGGTATCCGGGAGGTGAAGCCGGGCGCGACGCTCGGCGACGTCGGCTACGCGATCCAGAAGGTCGCGCAGCGCGACGGCTTCTCGATCGTGCGCGACTACTGCGGGCACGGCATCGGCAAGGTCTATCATGAGGACCCGCAAGTGCTGCATTATGGCCAGCCGGGACAGGGCGTGCGTCTGAAGCCCGGCATGGTCTTCACGATCGAGCCGATGATCAACGCGGGCCGCGCCGGCACCGCGGTGCTGCGCGACGGCTGGACGGTGGTCACCAAAGACCGGTCGCTGTCGGCGCAATGGGAGCACATGATCGCCGTGACCGAAGACGGCTACGAGCTGCTGACGCCGTGGCCGGACGGCACCGGCGACTACGAAGCGCCCTGAGCATGGGTTTCAGCAGGGCGACGAACGCACCTCGGCAACCGGCAGGCGAGGTGGCGGGTGTGGCCGCGCGTGCGGATGCTGCGTGGAATGTGCGCGGGGCCCTTGTGCTGTGATCGATGCTTTGGTTCAATCCTGCAAATAAGGATTTGACTCGCGCGCCGGTTCGGTTAAAGCTACGCCTTAGGGTTTCAAGGGGTTTTCGTCTGCATGAGTCCGTCATTGACCGTTCGCCGCATCGCCGCTGATCAGGGCGCCGTTTTTCGCGAACTCCGTACTGCGTCGCTGCGAGAGGCGCCCTATGCCTTCGGCGAAACGCTCGAGGACGCCTTGTCGGTAGATGCCGCCAGTTTCGACGCCACCGCGGCGGCCCACGCCGCATCCGTTTCCACCACCAGCTTCATCCTCTACACCGAGGGCCATCCCGCCGGACTGATCGAAGCACATTTCGACGACACCGCGGCGCGCCGTGCGTTCGTCTGCGAGTTGTGGGTGGCGCCGGCCGTGCGTCATCTGCGCGGCGGCGAGTTGCTGGTGGACACCGCCAGTGCCTGGCTCGCCGGCGAAGGCGCCATGGAAATTTACGCCTGGGTCGCCGACGCCAACCGCAACGCGATGCGCTTTTATGAAGCGCTCGGCTTCGGTCCGACCGGCGAGCATCGCCGTATCACGCGTGCGCCCGACCAGGCGGAAAGCCTGCTGGTGCGCCACGTGCCGACCACCGAGCAGGTGTTTCAGCAGTGATCCCGCGAGCGGTGCAGCAGCCTGCCGCTCAAGTCCCTTCCGCGTCTGTGCAGCGTCCGTGGCCGAATAATCGGCCCAAGCGGTCGCGGCGGCTCGCTCTATTGGCAAAAAAGCTCGCCGCCCGCGTGGACGCCTGTAAAATACGCAAAATTTTTTGCCGAACGCTATGTCGCCCAAGAAATCGCCCTTTTTCGAACTCCGCAGCGGCTCTGTCGACACGCTCCTGTTCGTGGTCAAGACAACCGACCTCGACGCGATGCGTACCGAACTGACCCGGCGCTTCGAGGCGACCCCCGAATTTTTCGCTAACGACGTCGTCGCGATCGATGTGCGCCGCCTCGCCGACAACGAACGCGTGCCGCTCGCCGACATCGCGCAACTGCTCGACAGCGTGCGCATGCGCCCGGTCGGCGTGGTCGCCAATGCGCAGCAGGCGTGGGCGGCGGAATCCGCGCTGCCGTTGCTCGAAGCGCGCGACCGTCGCGGCGCCACGGCTAAATCCGCAGACGAAGACAGCGCCAATGCGTCCGCTGCGGCGCCGATTGCCACCGCTGCCACCGCCACGCCGCCCGCCGATCTGTTCGAAGCCGCCGCCGTCGCGCCGGCGGAAAGCGGCACGGCGGCTGTCGAGCCCACGCCCGCTGCGGAGCCCGTGCGGCTCGCTACCTCATCGCAGACCATGGTGGTCGACAAGCCGCTGCGCTCGGGCCAGCGTATCTACGCGAAGGGCGACCTGGTCGTGCTCGGTCTGGTGAGCTACGGTGCGGAAGTGATCGCCGAAGGCAACATCCATATATACGCGCCGCTGCGCGGCCGGGCACTGGCCGGCGTGCAGGGTAATCACGACGCGCGCATTTTCTGCACGTGTCTCGAGCCGGAACTGATCTCCATCGCGGGCATCTATCGAACGACGGAGACTCCGCTGCCGGCCGACGTGCTTGGCAAGCCGGTGCAGATCTGGCTCGAAGAAGAAAAACTGATGATCGAACCGCTGCGGCTCACCTGATCGGCGTGAAGCGCGCGTCGCCCTGAACGTACAGGATACGCGGCGCCCCACGGCAAATATGGCCGCACATAATTGACGAATTTGACGAACACAAGGTAAGGGTAATGGCAAAAATCATTGTGGTGACTTCGGGCAAGGGTGGCGTGGGCAAGACGACCACGAGCGCGAGTTTTGCATCGGCCCTCGCGTTGCGCGGCAGCAAAACCGCCGTGATCGACTTCGACGTCGGCCTGCGTAACCTCGACCTCATCATGGGCTGCGAGCGCCGTGTGGTGTACGACCTGATCAACGTGATCCAGGGCGAAGCCAATCTGAACCAGGCGCTGATCAAGGACAAGAAGTGCGAGAACCTCTTTATCCTCCCGGCTTCGCAAACGCGTGACAAAGACGCGCTGACCATGGAAGGCGTCGAGAAGGTCATCAACGACCTGATCGCGATGGACTTCGAATTCATCGTCTGCGATTCGCCTGCGGGTATCGAGTCGGGCGCGCTGCTGGCCATGCACTTCGCCGACGAAGCGCTGATCGTCACGAATCCGGAAGTGTCGTCGGTGCGCGATTCGGACCGCATCCTCGGCATCCTGTCGTCGAAAACCAAGCGTGCGATCGAAAGCAAGGAGCCGATCAAGGAACACCTGCTGATCACGCGCTACAACCCGAAGCGTGTTAGCGAAGGCGAAATGCTGTCGTTGACCGACATCCAGGAAATTCTGCGCATCGATCTGATCGGCGTGATTCCGGAATCGGAAGCGGTGCTGCACGCGTCGAACCAGGGCTTGCCGGCGGTGCATCTGGACGGCACCGATGTCGCCGAAGCCTACAAGGACGTGGTGTCGCGTTTCCTCGGCGAGCAGAAGTCGCTTCGCTTTACCGATTACCAGAAGCCGGGCCTGTTGCAGCGCCTCTTCGGCACCAAGTAAGGGGAGCGCACGTAATGTCGATTCTTTCGTTTTTGCTGGGCGAGAAGAAGAAGTCCGCGTCGGTAGCGAAGGAACGTTTGCAGTTGATCATCGCGCACGAGCGCGCCGGGGGCCATGCGCCCGCCGATTACCTGCCTGCGTTGCAACGCGAACTGGTAGCCGTGATTTCGAAGTACGTGAAGATCTCCAATGAAGATATTCGCGTGAGCCTCGAACGCCAGGACGACCTCGAAGTGCTCGAGGTCAAGATCGAAATACCGCAGGCCTGACTGACCGACTGTCCAGGGCGTGTTGTGTTGCGGGTTCCACCGCATCTGCTGCGCGCTTCGCTACGTTTCGCCCTTGAGGCGTGACGCAGTGGAGTGCGCCAGCGTTCTTCCTGGTGTTCAAATCGCTGCGCGGATGCGGGTTCTGCGCGCTGTCTGCGGTTTTCTTGCTTCCCTTCTGATCGCCGTGCCGGCGCGGCCGTTATACATCCGCGGCGCGCCGGCTGTTGCCGTCTACTGACGCGGGGCGGCGGTGCCGTCTTCCGAGGGCGTGTCATCGGCGAGTTGTTCGGCGGCCGGTTCGGGCACTTCGACTTCGGGCACCTCCGGCACCGGCGCGGGCGCCGGTTGCGGCAGTGGCGCCATATAGCGCTCCGCCAGCGATTCATACAGGGGCGGTGCAAACAGACGCGACACGCGGCTCGCAATCAATGCCGTGGCCATCAGCGAGATCACCAGCGCATGACCGTTGATCATCTCCATCACGATCACGAACGACGTAATCGGCGACTGCGTGACGGCGGCCAGATAGCCGACCATCGCGAGAGCGATCAGCATTGGCAACTGCATCGAATCGAACACCATGTGCAGCAGATTGCCGAAGCCCGCGCCGATCGATAGCGACGGCGCGAAGATGCCGCCCGGAATGCCCGGCAGATAGGAGCTGATCATCGAAATCATCTTGAGAAACGGATAGAACACCGAGAGATGTTCATGACCCTCGAGCAGGCCGCGCGCTTCCGCATAGCCGCTGCCGAAGGTGGTGCCGCCCGAGATCAGCCCAACCACCGCGATCACGAAACCGCACAGCGCGGCGAACACCACGGGCCGCTCGCCGTGCAACTCACGCAGCGGCGCCGGAATCCAGCGCGCGGTGTTGAGCAGCAGCCAGCCGAATACGCCGCCGGCCACGCCGGTGACGATGGCGGTAATCACCACGGCGAGGGCCAGCAGTTTGGGAAAGTGCGTACCGATCTCGATCGTGCCGAAATAGGTGTAGTTGCCGTTCATCCCGAGCGCGATCACCCCGGCGATGATGATCGCCGTGATCAGCACGCCGCTCGCGCGCGCCTCGAAGCTGCGCGTCAATTCCTCGATGGCGAACACGATGCCGGCGAGCGGCGTGTTGAATGCCGCGGACAGACCCGCTGCCGCGCCGGCCAGCACCATTTGCCGTTCGATCTGCGCGTTCGAGCGTGGGTACAGGCGTCGCAGATTGAACATCAGCGCCGCGCCTACCTGCACGGTTGGTCCTTCGCGGCCGATCGTGAAGCCGCCGAGAATCGCGAGAAACGACACCGCGATCTTGCCGAACATGATCCGGAACGACAGTAGCCGCTCGCCGTATTCGCTGGGCTTCGAGTGCAAGGTGGCGATCACTTGCGGAATGCCGCTGCCTTCGGCGCCGCGGAAGAATTTGCGCGTGAGCCACACGGCGAGCGCGGCGACCGCTGGCGTGACGATCAATGGAGCCCAGACATGCTCGTGTTGCATCGCGCGAAATTCGGCGTAGCCCCAGTCGATCAGTCTTGCGTACAGCACGGCGACCAGGCCGACCGCAATCGCACCGAGCCAGAAGATACCGTATTGCCGCCACAGGCGTTTTGCGCGGCGGACGATGCCGGACGAAAGAGTCGGGAATTCCCGGAACATGGGTATGTGCTGAGCAAAGGCTGAATTATAGCGGCCGGGGCATGGGTATAACTGTGTGAAAGTATTCTGAAATGTAGTAAAAGGGATGTTCGTAAGACATGCATGTAATAGGTCGTATTAAGCGCCGCATAGCCGGCTGCGTCCCTAGGCAATGCTTATTTCAATCGTCGGCTAAAATGCTTTGACGTTCGAACAACTAAAAGGTCCTCAATGAAGCGAGTCCTTATCGTCAAGGTCACGTCCCTCGGCGATATCGTGCAAGCGCTCCCGGTCGTCGCCGACATCAAACGCGAGTTTCCTGGCGTTCAGGTGGACTGGGCGGCTGACGAAGCATTCGCCGAAATGGTGCATTGGTGCCAGGGCGTCGATCGCGTGCTGAGCGCGCCGCTGCGCCGCTTCAAGAAAGCGCGCCGCTGGGCCGACTTCAAGGCGATCGCGGCATCGATCGCCGAACTGCGTGCGTATCGCTACGACTTCATCGTCGATATTCATGGCGTTTACAAGAGCGCGATCATCGCGTTTCTGGCCCGTTCGTCGCAGCGCATCGGCTATCAGGCCCAGGACCTCGGTGAGCGCGGCGCCGCGTTTGCCTACACGGGCCGTTTCGGCCCGCGTCCGCAATGCAACGCGTGGCATGGCATGCGTATCAGCACAGGCGAGGCCTTGGGTTATGAGGTCAAAGGTCCGGCTGTCTACAATCTGCGCTTGCCCGAGCCGGCCGTCAGGCCGTTCGCGGCTGATAGCGGGCCGGTCGCGGCGCTGTTTCACGCTACCTCCAAAGACGACAAGAAGTGGCCGATCGGGCACTGGGCGGAGATTGGCCGCGAGTTGGCACAGCGCGGTTTTCAGGTCGTGTTGCCGTGGGGCTCGGAAGGCGAGCGGGCAGAAGCGGAGCAAATCGCTTCGCAGGTGCCGGGGGCGAAGGTCCTGTCGAGAATGACCGTGACCGAAATCGCGCAGATGATCGATGCCTGCGCACTGGTGGTCGGCACCGATACTGGCTTTGTCCACCTCGCGCACGCGTTGCAGAAGCGCACCGTGATGATCTTCGTGGCCACCTCGCCGGATCATTGCGGAATCGAGTCGCCGTTCCGCTCAATCTCGATCGGCGACGGCCGCGCGGTGCCATCAGTCAGCGATGCACTTGAGGCGATCAATTACGTGCATAGCCGCCCAAATCCCGTTGAAGTGCAACCTGGCGCAGCCGCCGCCTGAGCGCTGCTTCCCGCGCCGTCGCGCAATCGTTTGCTCAAAAGAAAAGAGGCGCGACGCGCAGTCCGCTCAATCAAACGAGCGCTGCCACGGAACGCCTCCGAAAAACGCCCGTGTCGGGGAACTACGGGCGGAGAGGAATCGCTGCAATCCACACATCGGGTAATGCACTGAGCGGTCACATCAGTGACCGACTCCATTCTGGAAAGACCGGCGCTTCGCCGTCTGGTTCAATGGTTCGTCTTCATGGCAAGCAGCGCGAGTGTCGTGCCGGCGCATTGCTGTGCCGCACTTCGGCGCCCCGCAGCCGTTCGTGCTGTGTTCAGGATGGCGTCATGTGCGTCGTGCGTGAGTCGTGCATGAGTCGTGCATTACACGCCTGTTAAATCTGTCGCTTTTCGTTGAGTGCCTAATTCCTCAGACACGCCTGTTTTTCGGTTCACGGCTGATCGCGAGCTTGCGTCAGCGCTTTGATTCGATACCCTTCATTCGCGCTCTGACCCGTGCAAACGCCGCCGGCAGGGCATGCGCCCACAACATGTACTCAATCCAGTATAGGCGCTGGTTTTGTCTGATGTAACGCTGTCGATGCGGCCCTTTGCCGGCGCCCGATTACGACGCGCCATCGTGTAACACCGTGGTGATCTTCCCTTACATATCGCAACGTTCGAGCGAGACGACATCGTGTTCAATCGAGTTATTCGGGGGTTTGGCTCGAATGACTCTGACTCGAAGGGAGAACAAATATGAAACGCTTAATCCTGACTCTGCTGGCCGGCACCTTACTCGCGACGGCCCTTGGTGGCTGCATCGTCGCGCCGGCGCCTGGTTATTACTACGGTGGCGGTGGTTACTACCACCACGGTGGTGGCTACTACTATCGCTAACGGCTCGAGGCGCCTGACCAGCGCCTGTCGTGCCGGATTGCGCGGCTACGCATTGCCAATCCGGTTCAACCCGTCTCGTGAGGCCGGGTGCTCAGGTTCGACAACTCAGGCCAGCAGCATTTCGAATGCGACTACGGCAGCGATTGCAGCCGCGTTGGCGGCCACCGCTTCCACGACGATGCCCTTCCATGTCGCCGGGCGAAAGCGCAATGCCAGCAGCAGCGAACACAGCAACGCCAGCGCGATGATCATGACGACGTCAGCGTTGTGGAGATGAACATTCATCGGAGCCTCCCTGCTCGCCGTAGGGTTATTGAAGTCGAGTATAGGCAAGTCAAAAAGACGCGCAAGGCAGGGGATTTACTCAGGTCAACACGGCGAACGGGGAGTCCCGCGGAAAGGAATGTGACTCGAAGCCGCCGCAGTGCAAACTTGCAGTGCAAACCCGCAGTGCAGACCAACACGCACTGGGCGACATCGAAAAAAGATACGATCAGGCCGGCGATACAGCCAGCCTGTTTACATCAACTGCGTATCGCGCGTTTCGCGCATGCACAGCACGCCAATCATGCTGACCGCCGCCGCGATCGACACATAAGCGCCCACCCACGGCAGCCCGCCGTGCGCCGCCAGCACCTGGGCGATATACGGTGCCACCGACGCGCCGAGGATCCCGCCGAGGTTGTACGAGACGCCTGCACCGGTATAGCGCACGTTGGTCGGAAACAGTTCCGGCAGCAACGCACCCATCGGCGCGAAGGTCACGCCCATCAGGAACAGTTCGATCACGAGGAACAGCAACACCTGCGGTGTCTGTCCGCTGCCGAGCAACGGCGCCATGGTGAAGCCCGACAGGATCGCCGCGATGATGCCGACGATCAGCACCGGCTTGCGGCCATAGCGGTCGCTGGCCCAGGCCGACAACGGCGTGGCGAGCGCCATGAAGACCACGGCGATACACAACAGGCCGAGGAAGGTGGGGCGCGGAATCTTCAGTACCGACACACCATACGACAGCGAAAACGTCGTGGCGTTATAGAACAGCGTGTAGCAGACCACCATCGCCAGCGCGCCGAGCAGCGTCGGCACCCAGTGCTGCGAGAGCAGCGTGGCGATCGGCACCTTCACGCGTTCCTTGCGTTCGATCGCGGCCCGGAAGGCCGGCGTTTCCGCGATTTTCAGCCGCACGTACAAGCCGAGCGCGACCAGCACTGCGCTAACCAGGAACGGCACGCGCCAGCCCCAACTGCGGAATTGCTCGTCTGTCAGCGATAAAGCCAGGCCGAAGAACAGACCGTTGGACGCCAGAAATCCAATCGACGGTCCAAGCTGCGGGAACATCCCGAACCAGCCGCGTTTGCCGGCCGGCGCGTTCTCGGTGGCGAGCAATGCCGCGCCGCCCCATTCGCCGCCGAGGCCGATACCCTGGCCGAAGCGCAGCACGCACAGCAGGATCGGCGCGAGACTGCCGATCGAATCGTAGCCCGGCACGAGACCGATCAGCGTGGTGGACACACCCATCACGAGCAGCGAGGCGACCAGCGTCGATTTACGGCCGATGCGATCGCCGAAGTGGCCGAACAGGAACGAGCCGATCGGCCGCGCGACGAACGCGATGCCGAACGTGACGAAGGCCGACAAGGCCTGCGCGGTTGCCGAGCCGTGCGGGAAAAACACCGGCCCGATGACGAGCGCCGCAGCGGTTGCGTAGACGTAGAAATCGTAGAACTCGATTGCGGTGCCGATAAAGCTCGCGAAAATGATCCGCGTACTACTGTTCTTCCCGGCCGCATCGGGCTGGGCCGCGGAAATCGGCGAAGTGGACATGCAGGGTCTCCATATGTCGTGGTGCCGCTGGGCGCCGCAATTCACAGGCAGGCGGCGCGTGTTCAGACGGCATCTTTGTTTAGGTTCGTGTGATTCGGTGTGTTTGAGGGCCTTGCGCTGACGCGAAGGTCATGCGCGGCACGGGCTATGCAGCGACAGCTTACAACGGCAACCGGCGGCGCGCACGGGTGGCGCGGCGGCGCTGCAATCGGACTCGCGCCGCGCCGACGGGTACGCGGGCGGCATGAGCCGTGCCGGAGGGCTCCGGCGCAGGGAATCGGAAAATTATAACGAGCGCGGCTGCGGCGCAGCAAGGTTGCGCTGCGTTCAGTCGATGGTCTGCGCTTGCGGCGAGGCGAATGTGCGCAGCTGGAATTTGCCGTCGTCGTTGAAAAGCCAGTCTTCGAACAGTTCGATCTGTCCGCGTCCGTTCAGCAACTTGCCCGGCGGTTGCGGCAGCGGCGCGGCACGCCGCAGGGTGGCGAGCGCCGTGCTTTCGGCTTCATCGTCGCCATTGGTGCGATACACCGACGACGCCACCAGCTGTCCGTTGCGGTCGACCGTGAACGACACCACCACCAGCGAGCGCAGCATCGCCTGCGGCGTGCCACGCAGCACATAGGACGGATTGCGTTCGAGGATGCGTTTGGCGACGGCGCTGCGGTATTGGTCGAGCGTCGCACTGTTGACAGCCGCGGCCGGTGTGGTGACAAGCGGGCGTTGCGGCGGCGTAATCGTGCAGGCGGCCATGGCGAGCAGCAAAGCGGTCGCTAACGTGGCGTTGCGCGCATGCGATAGGGACGCGTTGACGCGTGCATTCAAGCGTGCATTCAAGCGCGCATTGAAGCGTAGAAGCAGGCGATGAAGGTGACGCGTGCGGCTCGGCATCGTCGTAGGAACACGGGGCAGGGTCTAACTCGATGGTAGTCAAAATCCGCCAGGATTCAATTGGCGTTCGCCCGTGGTTCGTTCGTTTGCATGCCTGTTTGCATGCCTTGTAATAGCCTGAAATATGACCGGATTCCTCTGCGCTAAAAACGCGCCTACACTCTGATGGCCTCTTTCGGGAGGCATCGGTGGAAGTCTTTCATTTAGCCCGCTTCGCGCGGGCTTTCTTTTGGCTGCGGCGCTTTGCACATTGCAGCGCTGAAAGCAAAAAAGGCGAACCCGTTGCCGAGTTCGCCTTTCTGGGCACAGCGCGCAGAACGCACTATGCGGTGTGTTTTACTTCAGTGCTTCGCGTGCCGCTTTCGCCGCCGCGAGCACTTGCCCGGGTGCCGTGCCGCCCGCATGGTTGCGGCTTGCCACCGAACCTTCCAGCGTCAGATACGAGAACACGTCTTCACCGATCAGATGCGCGACGTTCGGCAGTTCGGTGCGCATTTCCTCGAGCGTCAGATCCGCCAGATCGCAGCCGCGATCGACGCACACGCGCACCGCCAGCGCCACCGCTTCGTGCGCGTCGCGGAACGGCAGGCCGCGCTTGACGAGGTAGTCGGCGAGATCGGTTGCCGTGGAGAAGCCTTGCAACGCAGCGTCGCGCATGGCTTGCGGCTTCACCGAGATGCCGGCGACCATTTCGGCGAAGATGCGCAGCGTATCCGCAACCGTATCGACGGTATCGAACAGCGGCTCCTTGTCTTCCTGGTTGTCTTTGTTGTACGCGAGCGGCTGGCCTTTCATCAGCGTCAGCAAAGCCATCAGATGGCCGTTCACGCGGCCGGTCTTGCCGCGCGCCAGTTCCGGTACGTCCGGGTTCTTCTTTTGCGGCATGATCGACGAGCCGGTGCAGAAGCGGTCGGCCAGATCGATAAAGCCGACGCGCGGGCTCATCCACAGCACGAGTTCTTCCGAGAAGCGCGACACGTGCGTCATCACGAGTGCGGACGCCGCCGTGAATTCGATCGCGAAGTCGCGGTCGGACACCGCGTCGAGCGAGTTCGCGCAGATGCCGTCGAAGCCGAGCGTTTTGGCCACGGCGTGGCGGTCGATCGGATAGCTGGTGCCGGCGAGCGCCGCCGCGCCCAGCGGCAGACGATTCACGCGCTTGCGGCAATCGATCATGCGCTCGGCGTCGCGCGAGAACATTTCGACGTAGGCCAGCAGGTGATGGCCGAACGTCACCGGTTGCGCGACTTGCAGGTGCGTGAAGCCCGGCATGATGGTCGACACGTTCTGTTCCGCCATGTCGATCAGGGCGGTGCGCAGATCCGTCAGCAGGCCGCCGATCCGGTCGATCTCGCCGCGCAGCCACAGACGGATGTCGGTCGCGACCTGGTCGTTACGCGAGCGGCCGGTATGCAGGCGCTTGCCGGCGTCACCGATCAGCGCGGTCAGGCGCGCCTCGATGTTCAGGTGCACATCTTCCAGGTCGAGTTGCCACTCGAACTCACCACGCTCGATTTCACCCTTGATCTGCACCATCCCGTGTTGGATCGCGGCGAGGTCGTCGGCGGCGATGATCTTCTGCGCGGCCAGCATCGAGGCGTGCGCAAGCGACCCTTCGATATCGACCAGCGCCAGACGCTTGTCGAAGAAAACCGACGACGTATAGCGTTTGACGAGCTCCGACATCGGCTCCGAGAAGCGAGCCGACCAGGCTTCGCCTTTTTTGTGCAGTTGGGACGTCATGGTGTTTGGCAGTTGAGCGGTGAAGACGGTGAAGAGGCGGACGGCGTTCGCGATGTTCGTATTGCCGTTGAAGCGCCGCCGAAGCAAGGAAAGACAGCGATTTTAACACCGGCGGGCGGTGCTCATTCCCGCACCAGCACCACCAGCTTCAGATCTTCGCGATGCGCGGGTTTGAAGGTGATCTGGTCGTACACGAGGCGGCCGTCGCGCGGATGGTCGAATTCGCGCCGGCCGCCTTCCCGGCCGCCGACGTCCTGCGACGCCCAGAAGCGCGCGAATTCGTCGCTCGCGGCGGTCAGCGAGTCGATCAGCGCGCGGGTGGGCGCGTCGTTCAGGTGGCGGATCGAGTCGGCGCGGAATTCGGCGGCGAGACGCCGCGCGCGCGTTTCCCAGTCGACGATCAGCTCCCGCCCGGCGGGCTCGGTGAACGTGTAGCGCAGCAGATTGCGGTCGTGCGCGCCGTCCAGCCAGCCGACGAACAGGTCGGCGGCGCGCTCGTTCCACGCGAGCGCGTTCCATTGCCGGTCGAGCACATAGGCCGGTGCGCTCACCAGTTGGACGGTTTCAAGCAGCGTGGCGGGCGCGTCGGCGGCCGCCGGATCAGGCTCGGCCGGATCGCGCTGGGCGGCCAGTTCGAACAGATAGGCTCGTTCGGCACGCGACAGTTGCAGCGCGACGGCGATGCGCGCGAGCGCGTCGGCGGAAGCGGACACCGGCCGCCCCTGTTCGATCCACGTGTACCAGGTCGGACTCACGCCGCACAACTGCGCGACTTCCTCGCGCCGCAGGCCGGGCGTGCGGCGGCGCGGACCGGGCGGCAGACCGACCGCTTGCGGCGAGAGCCGTTCGCGGTGCGCGCGGATGAAGTCGCCGAGCGCACGCGCGGGCGTGGCATCGAGCGGCGGCGGGTGGTCGACTGAGGACGGCGTGGTCATTCTGATCGGATTGGCAGGGGTGTTTTCGATACCAGAATAATTGCTTAACTTGTACTGGTACACGGCGGGTTCTATTGTAACGGCTGGAGCGGCGCACGGCGTTCCGGTCCGACCCCCACTTACACAACCGGAGCCTTCCATGAAGCATCACGATCAAGTCGCCGACGCGTTCGGCTCGACCGCCGCCGCCTATTTGACGAGTCAGACGCATGCCACCGGCGCCGATCTGCGGACGCTGGCCGAACAGATCGCGGCGGCGACGTCGGGTGCGACCGTTCTCGACATGGGTTGCGGCGCGGGCCACGCGAGTTTCGCCGTAGCGCCGCACGCCAAAGAAGTCGTCGCGTACGATATCGCGCCGCAAATGCTCGCCACCGTCGAGGGCGCAGCCCGGGATCGCGGCCTCGCCAACATCCGCACGCAGCAGGGCGCCGCCGAAAAGCTGCCGTTCGACGATCACGCGTTCGACTGGGTCATCAGCCGGATGAGCGCGCATCATTGGCACGACGTGCCGCTCGCGCTGGCCGAGGTGCGCCGGGTGCTCAAGCCGGGCGGCAAGGTGCTGTTCATCGACATCGCCGGTGCGGAGCACCCATTGCTCGACACGCACATTCAGGCGGTCGAAGTGCTGCGCGATGGCTCGCATATCCGCGACTACCGCGCCGACGAATGGATCGCGTTCTTCGAAGCAGCCGGCTTCAAGGCGGCGATTCGCGAGCGCTGGCGCATCGACATCGAGTTCAGTTCGTGGGTGGCGCGCATGCGCACGCCGGAGCCGCGCGTGGTGGCGATCCGTTCGCTGTGGAGCAATGCACCGGATGAGGTGCGCCAGTATTACGACGTGCAGGACGACGGTTCTTTCAAGCTCGACGCGCTGATGGTCGAGGCGCACTGATCGCCAGCGTCAGGCCGCAGCCGTGGTGCTGCGGCCAAATCGCCCACACATTCATCCCAAAAAAACAGGGCGTATTCGCCGTGATACGCTGCGGATTGCTAAGTAATCCGGAGGTGCGCAAATGATACGTCGGCTCTTTTGTGCGATGTTAATGCTGCTGCCGCTCGGGGCGTTTTCACAAACTTCCCAATTTGAGCTTGTTGCGGAAGGTTATGGTGAGCCCAATCGGGAGATGCCGCGTTCCGTTTATCGTGGCCAGGGCGACTATTCGCACGACCCGGAGGGGCGTTTCGGCACGGCGATGCCCGGCTCGGTTTTCGGCGGCGCGCGGGGCTATGATCCCCGCAAGCAGGCCGAACAGGACGCGTTCAGCAGACGCGATGAGGCGCGTCAGAATCCGCCCCTCAAGCTCAACATTCCGGTGCCGGAAAGGCCGAAGCCGGGCGCGGTGAATTGACCCGGGCCCGGCTTCGTGTGTTCGACCCTCAGCCAGCCGACGAATCTGGCCAGCTGAGGGTCTGCCAATCAGAGCGAATTAGCCCGAACTAGCCCGTGTTGCGCAGTCCCGCCGCAATCCCGTTGATGCTCAAATGAATCCCGCGCCGCACGCGCGCGTTGGTATCGCCCGCGCGGTAACGCTTGAGCAACTCCACTTGCAAGTGATTGAGCGGGTCGAGATACGGGAAGCGGTTCTTGATCGAACGCGCGAGCAGCGGGTTCTCCGCAAGACGCTCGCTCTTGCCGGTGATTTCCGACAACACCTTGGAGGTGCGCTCCCATTCCGCGACGATCCGTTCGAACACGTGCTTGCGCAGCTTCTTGTCGGACACGAGCGCCGCGTAACGCGAGGCGACCGCGAGGTCGGTCTTCGCCAGCACCATGTCCATGTTCGAAAGCAGGTTCGAGAAGAACGGCCAGGTCTTGTGCATCTTCTTGAGCAGCGACAGACGGCGTGCGCGCTCGGCGTCGGAAGGCGCGCTGTCCAGATGCGCGGCTACCGCGCTGCCGAACCCGTACCAGCCGGTCAGCAGCAAACGGCATTGGCCCCACGAGAAGCCCCATGGAATGGCGCGCAGATCTTCGATCTTGCGTTGCTTCGGGTCCTGCAGTTTGCGCGACGCCGGACGGCTGCCGATATTCAGTTCGGCGATCTCCGAGATCGGCGTCGACTCGAAGAAATACTCCTTGAAGCCCGGCGTTTCATAGACCAGCGCGCGATACGACGCCATTGCCGCGTCGGACAATTGCTGCATGGTCCCTTCGAACACGGGCAGTTCCGTCGTCGGCGCATTGCCGTGCGGCAGGAGCGAGGCTTCGAGCGTCGCAGCCACAACCGTTTCCAGATTGCGCCGGCCGATTTCCGGATTGCCGAACTTGCTGGCGATCACTTCGCCTTGCTCGGTCAAACGGATCTGTCCGTCGACGGTGCCCGGCGGCTGCGACAGAATCGCCTGATAGGTCGGACCGCCGCCACGGCCAACGGTGCCCCCGCGTCCATGGAACAGGCGCAGCGTCACGCCGCGTTCGTTAAAGAGCGACACCAGCGCGAGTTCGGCGCGATACAGCTCCCAGTTGGATGTGAGGAAGCCGCCGTCCTTGTTGCTGTCCGAATAGCCGAGCATGACTTCCTGCTGGTTGCCCTGATGGTCGATCAGCGCATCGACACCCGGCAGCGCGATCAGATCGCGCATGATGTGCGGCGCGTTGCGCAAGTCGGGGATCGTCTCGAACAGTGGGACCACCATCAGGCCTGCCTTGGCCGGGTCGTTCGCATCGCCCAGACGGCCATGCAGCAGACCGGTTTCTTTCTGCAGCAACATCACTTCGACCAGATCGCTGACGGTCTCCGTGTGCGAAATGATGTAGTTGCGCACCGCGCGCGCGCCGAATTTCTCGCGCGTGACGCGGGCTTCTTCGAGCACGCCGAGCTCGCTCTTCACGAGATCGGAATACTCGGCATAGGGCAGACGCAGCGGACGCGGCTGCGCCAGTTCGGCGAGCAGCACGGTGAGCTTGTCCGCTTCGGACAGCGACGCATAGTCTTCTTCGACGCCCGCGCGTTTGAGCAACTCGGCGATCACGGCTTCATGAATGTCGGAGCTCTGGCGCAGGTCGATGCTCGCCAGGTGGAAGCCGAATACTTCGGCGGCGCGCGCGAGCGGCGACAGGCGCGGCGCGGCCAACGGCGCGCCGTGGTGCTCGCCGAGCGAATCGATCAGCACGTGCAGATCGCGCACGAATTCGGCGGCATCGTCATACGGTTTGGCGCGCACCGGCGCCGCGCCGCGGCCCGCGCTGCGCACCGGCACGCTGCCTTCGCCGAGACGCACGCGTGCGCTTGCCGCGAGCCGCGTGTACATGCCGATCAGCGCGCGGCGGTACGGCTCGTCGGTGCGGTGCGGCGACTGGTCGGGCGAGGCGGCCGCGAGTTCTTTCAGCGCGTCGCTCGCGCCGGCCAGCAGATTCGACACCGACAGTTCGGCGCCGAGTTTGTGCACCTGTTCCATGTAGTGTTCGAAGATCACCGCGGCCTGGCGGGTGATCGCGTGTTCGAGCGTTTCGGCGGTGACGTTGGGATTGCCGTCGCGGTCGCCGCCGATCCAGCTGCCCATCTGGAAGAACGGCGGCAGGCGCGCGGCGAGGCCGTGCTCGCGGAGCGCCTCTTCGATGTCGGCGTAGAGCGCCGGGATTTCTTCGAGGAAGGTGGCGCGGTAATACGACAGCGCGTTTTCGATTTCATCGCCGACTGTCAGGCGCGAGTCGCGCAGCATGCGCGTTTGCCACAGCGACGTGACGCGTGCGCGCAGCATTGTTTCGTTTTGCGCGCGTTCGCGATCGGTCAGTTGCTGATCGCGTTCGGCGAGCAGGCGCGCGACGTCGTGCTGCGCATCGAGAATGCTCTTGCGCTGCACTTCGGTTGGGTGCGCGGTCAGCACCGGCACGATCAGCGCTTCGTTGAAGAACTGCTGCAACACCGGCGTCGCGGCGGCGCCCGCTTCGACGAGCCGCTCGAGCGCGTGCGCGACGGTGCCTGGCTGCGAGGTCGAACCGGCCAGCGCGTGAATCCGGTGACGGCGATTGCGGTGGCGGTCTTCGGCAATATTCGCGAGGTGCGAGAAATAGCTGAACGCGCGCACCACGCTGACCGTTTGCTCCGGGCTCAACGAGCGCAGTTTCTTGTCGAGCGTCTGCGCGGCGGCGCTGTCGTCTTCGCGGCGAAAGCGCACGGCGGTCTGGCGGATCGTCTCGACCACGTCGAACACCGTATCGCCTTCCTGCTCGCGCAGCACGTCGCCAAGCAGGCGTCCGAGATAACGGATGTCCTGGAACAGCGGATGATCCTTGTCTTCACGCGTACGGCCGCCTTTCGGCGCCGGCGCGACAGTGTCTTTCGAAACGGCTTGCAGCTTCGGTGTTTTGGCGGCTTGCGGCGCGGCGGCTTGGCTGGTGACTGCGCCTGTCACGGCTTTCGTCTTCGTGGATTTGGCCTTGGCCGGTTTGAGCGCTTTGGCGGCCGTGGCGGCCTGCGCGGTTTTGACAGCCTTGGTGGCCTTGCTAGTCGTCGTAGCTTTGGCTGCCTTGGCAGCGCGTTTGGCCGATGCGGCCTGAACGGCGGAAGCGGTGGGCGCGACGGCGGCGTCGGCCGCTTGTGCGTTGGGCGATGCAGTGTTGCGGCGGGCAGGGCGCGCCGATCCGGAAGACGTCACGATGGGTTTCCTCAGGGAAGCCAGGGTCTGTTGAGTGATGAACTGCTACTGCGGGACTGCACCAGGAACTGCGCTTGAGACTGCACTTGGGACTGCACTTGGGACTGCACTTGGGACTGCACTTGGGACTGCACGATAGCGGTGTGCGCCGATGGCGATACGCCGGAGAGGATGGCCGCGAATCACACGGTGCGCCGCACTGCATCATCCCGCATGCCGCGGCCCGGTGCGCGAACGACCGTGCGTGAACAGGCTGGGATGGGGCAGGCGCGCGCTGCGCGGGGTCCGTCTCCTCCGTCAATACCGCTTCGGCACGGCGCTCCTGCGTGCCAGGTGACACGGGGTCGCGTGCTAACATTGATTGTTATTACATCCCGTCATTCGATCAGCAAGCTAATGAACACCGAGACGTTATCTGCGCCACCCCACACGCTTGTGATTGCGTCGCGAGAAAGCCGCCTTGCCATGTGGCAGGCGGAGCATGTGCGATGTGCGCTGCACAAATTATATCCATCTTGTGACGTAAAAATCCTCGGGATGACAACACGTGGCGATCAAATTCTCGATCGCACGTTGTCGAAGGTGGGTGGTAAGGGCCTCTTCGTGAAGGAACTGGAAGCCGCGCTGGCCGATGGCCGCGCCGATCTGGCCGTGCACTCGCTCAAAGACGTACCGATGACGCTGCCGGCAGGCTTTGCGCTGTCCACCATCATGGAGCGCGAAGATCCGCGCGACGCGCTGGTGTCCAACCACTACGACTCGCTCGCGGCGTTGCCCGCGGGCGCGGTGGCCGGCACGTCGAGCCTGCGCCGCGAAGCGATGCTGCGGATGCGTTATCCGCATCTCGAAGTGCGGCCGTTGCGCGGCAATCTGGATACCCGTCTGGCGAAACTCGATCGCGGCGACTATGCGGCGATCATTCTGGCGGCGGCCGGCCTCAAACGTCTGGGTCTTGGCGAGCGCATCCGCGCGCTGCTCGATCCCGAAGACAGCTTGCCCGCAGCGGGGCAGGGCGCGCTCGGCATCGAGATCCGCGCCGATCGCGTCGAACTCGCGGCATGGCTCGCGCCTTTACATCACGAACACACGGCAGCGGCCGTCGAAGCGGAGCGGATGGTGTCGCGCGCGCTCGGCGGCAGTTGCGAAGTGCCGCTCGCGGCCTACGCGACCTGGCGTGACGGCGCATTGCATCTGCGCGGCATCGTCGCCACGCCCGATGGCCAGCGCGTGTTGAGCGCACAGGCGTCGGCGCCCGCGCCGAGCGTCGACCGCGCGATGGCGCTCGGCCAGGAAGTGGCGAGCGCGCTCGAAGCGCAAGGCGCGATGGAGATCGTTCGCGCGCTCAGCGCAGCGAGCGGGCCGGCCGCCAACGCGGCGGACAGCGCGGTGACCGGCGAGTGATGGCGGCCGATATCTCCGGCAACGCATCTTCATCCGCTGACAAGGCGGCGTTTACGGTCGTGATTACGCGACCGGCCGGTCAGTCGAACGAACTGATTGCGCGACTCGCGGCGGCCGGCGTCGCCACACTCGACTTCCCCCTGATCGACATTGCGCCCGTCACGGACGACGCGCCGTTGCGCGCCGCGTTGGCATCGCTCGAGCGTTATGCGCTGGTGGTGTTCGTGTCGCCGAATGCGATCGATCACGCGTTTGCCCACAGCGGCGCGATCTGGCCGCATGCGCTGCCGATCGGCGTGGTCGGCCCGGGCAGCGTGCAGGCGCTGATGCGGCACGGTGTCGCCACGCCGGCGTACAAGGTCATCAGCCCGCTGTCCGATGCCGATGACGACACGGCGCGCTTCGACTCCGAGGGCCTGTTTGCCGCGCTCGATGCCGAGCTCGGCGCCGCGTCGCTCGAAGGCAAGCGCGTGCTGATCGTGCGTGGCGACGGCGGCCGCGAATGGCTCGCGGACCGCTTGCGCGAAGCCGGCGCCGAAGTCGAGACGGTGGCGGCCTATCGTCGTCTTGTGCCGGAACCGTCGATTGGCGGCTGGGCGCGCGTGCATGCATTGCTTGCCGGTGAACCGCATGCCTGGTTGCTCACCAGTTCGGAAGGCGTGCGCAATCTGCACGAACTCGCCCAGGACCATCTCACGGCAGACGAAATTGCGCACCTGAAGCACGCCGCGCTCGTGATGCCGCATCCCCGTATTGCGCAGACCGCGCGGGCATTGGGTTTTGATAGCATTACGGTGTCCGGTGCGGGCGACGATCGTATTGCCCGCGCCTTGCTTGCCGCCGTTCCGACCGTAGTTCAACCGGTACCGTCCAACCCGGCTCATTCACCGGCTAAATCACGCATGACTGAAACGAACGCATCCACGAACGCTTCACCCCAGCCGGCCGCGACCGCTGCGTTGCCGCCGAATCAACCCTTCACGCCCTACGAAGCGCAAAAGCGCCACAGCGCGAGCGGACCGCTGCTGTGGTTTGTCGTCGTGATCATCGCCTGTGCGGCGGGCGTGGGTGGCTATGCGCTCAATCGCAAGGTGGAGCGCACGGAGCAGCAACTCGCGCAGCGCCAGCAAGCCAACGACACGCAGACCAACGAACTGCGCATCAAGACCGATCAGGCGCTGGCCACGGTTCATCAGTCCGATTCGCAGGTCGCGCAACTCGAAGGCAAGCTCGCCGACGCGCAAGGCGCGCAGCAGGCCTTGCAGCAGCAATACGCCGATCTCGCGCGTAATCGCGACGACTGGACGCTCGCCGAAGTCGGTCAGATGCTCT
The DNA here is from genome assembly GCF_046027215.1 of Paraburkholderia fungorum. Classification (GTDB taxonomy): domain Bacteria; phylum Pseudomonadota; class Gammaproteobacteria; order Burkholderiales; family Burkholderiaceae; genus Paraburkholderia; species Paraburkholderia fungorum_D. The sequence continues at coordinate 907,988 of NZ_JAQQEN010000001.1, forward strand.
CGGCTGCGAGCCAGCAACTGCAGCTCACCGGCAATACGCAACTCGCGCTCTTCGCGCTGCAAAGCGCGGACACGCGGCTTGCCGCGTCGGACGGCGCGCAGGTGATGGTTGTGCGCAAGGCGATCGCGCAGGATATCGACAAGCTGAAGGCGGCACCGTCCACCGACCTCACGGGTCTGGCCATCAAGCTCGACAACGCGATCGACCAGATCGACGCGCTACCGCTCTCGGGCGAAGCGCCGATCGCGCATGCCACGCCGCATGCCGCGACGTGGGCCGACACGGCGAAGGTGGCCGCGGCCACCGGCGAGCCGCGCTGGAAAGTGTGGTGGCGCGAAGTCACGACCGGCATCGGCCAGCAACTGACCAGCCTCGTGCAGGTACGTCGCATCGACAACGCCGACGCCATGCTCGTCACGCCCGATCAGGGCTACTTCGTGCGCGAGAATCTGAAGATGCGTCTCCTGTCGGCGCGCCTCGCGCTGCTCTCGCGCAACCAGACCACGCTGAAGTCCGATCTGCAGGCGGCGCAAGCCGCGCTCACGCGCTACTTCGACAACACGTCGAAGAAGACGCAAACCGTCGTCGATCTGGTCAAGCAGGTGGATGCGGGCTCCGCCGCGGTTGAGGTGCCGAATCTGAATACGAGCCTGCAAGCCGTCAATCAATACCGGAGCCGAGGTTAATCATGGCGATCCGGGGACTTCTATGGCTTGCGTTGCTGTTCGTCATCGCCGTGGTGCTGGCGGTAGTCGGGCGCTTCGACACGGGGCAGGTGCTGCTGATCTATCCGCCGTATCGCGTCGACCTCTCGCTGAATCTGTTCGTGGTCGGACTGGTGGTGCTGTTCATCCTGATGTACGCACTGCTGCGCATCGTGCGCAATATCTGGCGCATGCCGCAGCGGGTGGCCGCGTATCGTGCACGCTCGCGGGTCGCGAAGGCGCATGCCGCGCTGCGTGACGCGATTGGCAACCTGTACGCCGGGCGCTTTTCGCGCGCGGAAAAAGCCGCGAAAGACGCGCTGACGAATGGCGACAACAAGGGCGCGGCCGGTTTGATCGCGGCTACCGCGGCGCATCGCATGCGTGAATATGCACGGCGCGACGAATGGCTCGCGCGGATCGACGAAGCCGACTGGCAGGATGCCCGCCTGATGGCCACCGCCGACATGCGCGCTGACGGCCGCGACGCGGACGGCGCACTGACCGCACTGACCGAAATGCAGTCGCAGGGCTCGCGGCGGATTCACGCGCAGCAGATCATGTTGCGCGCGCAACAGCAATTGAAGAACTGGAGCGAGGTGCTCAAGCTCGTCAAGACGCTGGAAAAACGCGAGGCGATTCATCCGGCGGTGGCGGTGCGTCTGCGTCAGCTGGCGGCGGAAAACCTGCTGCGTGACCGGCGCCATAACGCCGATGCGTTGCTGGAGTTGTGGAGTTCGCTGTCGGCAACCGAGCGTCATTCTCCGCGCCTCGCGGATCTTGCGGCCGAGTTGCTGGTGGCGCTGAATCGTCCGCAAGAGGCGCGCAAGATCGTCGAGGAAGCGCTGGCGCAGAACTGGGACGCGCGCTTGCTGCGCCGTTATCCGGACACGACCGGGGGCGATGCGTTGCCGCTGATCCAGAAGGCCGAGGCGTGGCAGAAGGATCGTCCGGAAGATGCTGACCTGATGTTCGCGCTGGGCCGTTTGTGCCTGCATCAGCAACTCTGGGGCAAGGCGCAATCGTTCCTCGAACGCGCGCTGAAACTCGCGGACAACGAGACGCTGAAGATTCGCTCGCATCGCGCATTGGCGCGTTTGCATGAGCAGCTGGGTGATGCGGATAAGGCGAGCCAGCACTATCGCGAGAGCGCGTTGGCGATGAATATCGTTTGACGCTGTGTTCCGGGCTGCGTTGGGTGGCTAAGACCCAACGGGAAGCGGCAAGGAAAAAGCCCCCGGCATCGCAAGATGCGGGGGCTTTTTGTTTGTACTCGAAACGTGACGCAGAACGTTTCTGTTGACGGCGCTTACTGTCTTACTTCACGAAGGGCTGCTTTACCGGTTGACCATCTTCGCGGGCACGCTGATCGCCAGCAGACCACCGAGCACCATGAACGCCGCCAGCATATACATGCCGGAATCGTTCGCGGCGGTGGCCTGTTTGAGCCAGCCCACCGCATACGGGCTAAGAAAGCCCGCCAGATTGCCGATCGAATTGATCATCGCGATACCAGCCGCCGCGCCCGTGCCGGCGAGGATCGCTGTCGGCAGACTCCAGAACAGCGGCAGGGTGGTCAGAATGCCCATGGTCGCGAGCGTGAGCGAGGCCATGGCCAGCACCGTGTTGTGCGCCCAGACCACGGAAAGCACGAGGCCGACGGCGCCCGCGAAGGCCGGCAACGCGATATGCCAGCGCCGCTCGCGCTTTTTGTCCGCGCTGCGCGAGACGAACACCATCGCCACCACCGCCGCAGCAAACGGAATCGCGGACAGAATGCCGATCATGAATGCATCGGTCACGCCGGTCGCCTTGATGATGGTCGGCAGCCAGAAGCTCACGCCATACAGACCCATCACGAACGAGAAGTAGGTGAGGCTCAGCATCAGCACGCGGCCGCTGGTGAGCACCTGACGGATCGGCATATCGTGCTTGGTGGCTTCTTCGGCGGACACGTGGCTTTCGAGCAACCGTTGCTCTTCTTTGGTGAGCCACTTAGCCTTCGAGATGCGGTCATCCAGCATCAGGAACACCATGATGCCGACGATCACCGACGGAATCCCTTCGAGCAGGAACAGCCATTGCCACCCGTGCCAGCCGTTCATACCGTTGAAGCTCTTGAGGATGTAGCCCGACACCGGGCCGCCGATCACGCCTGATAAAGCGATCGCGGTCATGAACCAGGTGGTCATGCGGCCGCGCCGATGCGACGGATACCAGTAGGTGAGATACAGAATGATGCCGGGGAAGAAGCCCGCTTCGGCGAGACCGAGCAGGAAGCGCATCACATAGAACATGGTCGGCGTGGTGATGAACATGGTCAGCATGGAGATCACGCCCCACGACACCATGATCCGCGCAATCCACACGCGTGCGCCCACTTTGTGCAGGATCACGTTGCTCGGAATTTCGAAGATGAAATAGCCGAGGAAGAAGATCCCCGCGCCGAAGCCGTACACCGCGTCGCTCAAACCGAGGTCACTGGTCATCTGCAGCTTGGCGAAGCCGACGTTCACGCGGTCGAGATAGGCGACCACGTAGCAGAGCATCAGCAGCGGTGCGAGCCGCCACGTGACCTTGCGATAGGTGGCCTCTTCGAACGTGGAAGGTGGCGCACCCGCGCCGGGATGGTGGAGCGGATTTGCGGGACTAGCCATTTTGTCTCCTCTTTTCTTGTGGAAATGAAGTACCGACGTCGATTGATTCTATCCGTGCCAGCTTGTTTGCACGGTCATACCGGGGAAAACACCGACCCGGGAGTGGGCCGCACCCCCGCGGCCCGTTGATTTGCAACACGCGCGCTACACGCAGCGCCCGCCATCCACTTCAAGACACACGCCGGTGATGAACTCCGCTTCATCCGACGCCAGATATAGGGCAGCGTTGGCGATATCCTGCGGCGTCGAAAAACGTCCGAGCGGAATGCCCGCCAGGAAACGCTTGCGATTCTCCGGCGTATCTTCGACACCCATGAATTCGGACAGCAGCGCCGTCTCGCCGATCACGGGGTTCACACAGTTCACCCGAATGCGGTCCGGGCCGAGTTCGACCGCCAGCGACTTACTGGCGATGATCACCGCGCCCTTGCTGCCGTTGTACCAGACGAGCCCTGGCCGGGGCCGCACGCCCGCCGTCGACGCGATATTGATAAAGACGCCGCCGCCCTGCTCGCGAAAATACGGCACGAACTCCTGCACGCTCCAATAGATGCTTTTGACGTTCACCGCGTAGACGCGGTCGAATTCTGCCTCGGTGACGTCGAGCACCGGTTTGTTGCGATGCGTGGTGCCGGCGTTGTTGACGACGATCTGCACGCTGCCGAAATCTTCGAGCGCGGCCTCGCGCAGGCGCTGCCAATCCTCGCGCTGCGCGACGTTGCCCGCTACCGCGATAGCCTTGCCGCCCGCCAGCGCGATTTCGCTTGCCACGCGCTCGGCCGCCGCGCCGTTCAGATCGTTGATCACGACGTTCGCGCCTTCGCGCGCGTAGGTCTTCGCAATGCCTTCGCCGAAACCCGAGCCGCCACCCGTGACGATGGCTGTTTTACCTGTCAACCGCATGATGTCTCCATTGTTGGTGGTGGACGCTGATGCATGTGCTTCACTGCTGTCGAACCCCTGAAAGCTAGCCGTGGCGGATCGCGATGGTTTTCAGCACCGTGAAGCCGTATAGCGCTTCAAACCCCTTTTCGCGGCCGTGGCCCGAATGCTTGACGCCGCCGAACGGCAATTCGACGCCGCCGCCCGCGCCGTAGTTGTTGATGAACACCTGGCCCGAGCGCAGGCGCCGCGCGAGGCGCATCTGCCGGGCGCCGTCGCGGGTCCAGATGCCGGCCACCAGTCCGAATTGCGTGCCGTTGGCGAGTGCGAGCGCTTCGTCTTCGTCGGCGAAGGACATGGCGGCGAGGACCGGGCCAAATACTTCGTCGCGGGCGAGACGGTGGCTGGCGGGCACGTCGCGCAATAGTGTGGGCGCCTGATAGAAGCCGCTTTCCGGCGCTTCGGGAATCACTTCGCCGTGCGCCGCCATCGCAATGCCGTCGTGCTGCGCGTCGGAGAGGAAATCCCACACGCGTTGCTGTTGTTTTGCATTGATCAGCGGGCCGCAGTCGAGATCGGCATGTGACGGGCCGACCCGTAGCGCATGGAACGCACCGCTCAGCCGGTCGAGCAGCGGCTCGTAAATGGCTCGCTCGATCAGCACGCGGCTACCCGCCGAGCAGGTTTGCCCGGCATTCTGCACGATGGCCGACACCAGCACGGGCAGCGCGGCGTCGAGATCCGCGTCGGCGAAGACGATTTGCGGCGATTTGCCGCCCAGTTCGAGCGTGACCGGCACATGATTTTCAGCGGCCATTTGCGTGACCAGCTTGCCGGTTTCGGGCGACCCCGTGAAGGAGATGTGATCGATGCCCGGATGACGCGCGAGCGCCGCACCCGCTTCGTGCCCATACCCGGTGACGATATTCAGCGCGCCCGGCGGCAAACCCGCCTCGGCGGCCAGTTCGGCGACGCGCAGCACCGACAGGCACGCGTCTTCCGCCGGTTTGACGACGCACGCATTGCCGGTGGCGAGCGCCGCGCCGACGCTGCGGCCGAAAATCTGCATAGGGTAGTTCCACGGCACGATATGGCCGGTCACGCCGTGCGGCTCGCGCAGAGTCAGCACGGTGTAGCCAGCCTGATAAGGCAGCGTTTCGCCGTGCAGTTTGTCCGCTGCGCCCGCGTAGAACTCGAAATAGCGGGCGAGTGCGGCGGAATCCGCGCGCGCCTGTTTAAGCGGCTTGCCGGTGTCGCGCGCTTCGAGTTGGGCGAGTTCTTCCTGGCGGGCGGCGACCAGCATGGAGAGCCGGTACAGCACGCGGCCGCGCTCGGCGGCGCTCGCCTGGCCCCACGGTCCTTCAAATGCGCGGCGGGCGGCGTGCACCGCGGTGTCGATATCCGCAGCGATGCCGCGCGCCAACCGGGTGAACGGCTGGCCGTCCGAAGGGTCGAGTACGGCGATCGTTTCGCCGCCTGATGCGGCCATCCATTCGCCGCCGATGAAGTGTTTGGCTTCTTCCATGCATGCTCCTTGCTGATTCACGAACCGGAGGTTCACGACGTGATGTTCACAAACGGGAGGCACAATCGAGAGACGCCGGACGATTATCGCGCCGATCCAGCACAAGGTGCCATCGGCCGATTGGCTATAATGGCGTATTCCGCACTGTTCGGCTGCGGCGCCATGTCCGACGGGCCGCGACATAGTTGCATGCCCCGAACGCACGCACCGCACGCCGTGTTCCGAATTCCATCCTGATCAGAGAGCGCTCATGAGCTTCAATCACGTCCCCGCAGGCAAAGACCTTCCGCAAGATTTCAACGTCATCATCGAAATCCCGGCGCAAAGCGACCCGGTGAAGTACGAAGCCGACAAGGAAACGGGCCTGCTTCACGTCGACCGCTTCATCAGCACGGGCATGCGCTATCCGGCGAATTACGGCTACATTCCGCAAACGCTGTCGGGCGACGGCGATCCGGTCGACGTGCTGGTGATCACGCCGTTCCCGCTGCTGGCTGGCTCAGTGATCCGCGCACGCGCACTCGGCATGCTGCAAATGACCGACGAATCGGGCGTCGACGCCAAGCTGGTCGCCGTCGCGCACGACAAGGTCTGCCCGATGACCGCTGATCTCAAGTCGATCGACGACGTCCCGGCGTACCTCAAAGACCAGATCAAGCACTTCTTCGAGCAATACAAGGCGCTGGAGAAGGGCAAGTGGGTGAAGGTCGACGGCTGGGCGGGTATCGAAGCCGCTCACAAGGAAATCACTGAAGGCGCGGCGAACTACAAGAAGTAAGCTGCGTCACCCGGCTGATAAAAAAACCGCGCGAGCCTGCAAGGGCCGCGCGGTTTTTTTCATGGTTTTGCCCGACGCAGCGCCGCTGTCACGGTGCGCCGGCTTCTTCTTCCGCTTCCTCGACGGCCGGCACCACCGGCAGCACCGACTCGAGCGTGCGCAAGCCCGCGGCCAGCGCCCGCTTGTCGGCCGGCGTGAGGCGCTTGACCCAATACTCCGCGCTCGACGCGCTCGAGCGGTCGGCCAGTTCAAACGACGCCAGCACGCGCACCGGTTTGCGCGAACGCGTATAGCGCGCGCCCGCGCCGCTCAGGTGTTTGTCGAAGCGTGCCTGCACGTCGGTGGCAATGCCGGTATAGACGCTGCCGTCCGAACATTCGAGCAGATACAGAAACCACGCCATGGGTGCGCTTTCAGCCTTTGAATGGATTGTGTTCACGCAGTTCGTCCACATACGCGTGGATGCCGTTCTTTTCGTTGGCGAGGAAATGCCCGACCGCGTCGGCAAAGGCCGGATGCGCGAGCCAGTGCGCCGAGCGCGTGACCGTGGGCAGAAAGCCGCGCGCCATCTTGTGCTCGCCTTGGGCACCGCCTTCGAAGGCAGCGAGTTTTTCTTCGATGCAGAATTCGAGCGGCTGGTAATACGCCGTTTCAAAGTGCAGACACGGCACGTGTTCGAGCGCGCCCCAGTAGCGACCGTACAGCGTGCCACCGGTTTTCTCGTCGCGCTGATACACCACGAGCGAGCTGGCGATCGGTTTGCCTTCGTATTCGGCGATGACGAGCAGCAGATTTTCCGGCATCGACGCGCCGATCATCCGGAAGAAATCGAGGTTCAGATACGGACTCGAAAAATGCTCGCGGTAGGTCTGCCGATAGCACTTGCTGAAGAAGCGCCAGTCGGCGTCCTGAATGTCTTCGCCGCGGATCCGGCGCATGGTCACGCCGGCTTCCTGGACCTTGCGGCGCTCGGCGCGGATGTTCTTTCGCTTCTTCTGTTCGAGCGTCGAGAGGAAATCGTCGAAGTCGCGATAGCCGTCGTTCAGCCAGTGGAATTGCACGCCTTCGCGCTGCATCATGCCCATGTCGGTGAGCGCGCCCGCTTCGGTTTCGGTCGGAAACAGCACGTGCAGCGACGACACGTCGGCCTGCTCGGCGAACGCCATCAGCGTGGCCGCGAGATGCCGTAAAGCGTGCGTATCCGCCGACAACAAGCGGTTGCCCTGCACCGGCGTGAACGGCACCGCGCACAGCAGCTTGGGGTAATACGGCAAACCGTTGCGTTTGTACGCATCTGCCCAGGCCCAATCGAATACGTACTCGCCGTACGAGTGCCCCTTCAGATAGACGGGCGCGGCCGCCGCGAGCTTGCCCGAGCGCGGATCGGTGAGCGTGACGAATTGCGGCGCCCAGCCGGTATCGGCGACCGCACAGCGGGTAGCGTGCAGCGCGCTCAAAAACTCGTGCCGCAAAAACGGCGTGGGCTGCGACTGCTGCGCGAGCAGGGCGTTCCATTCGGCGGCGTCCACCTCGGAGGGCGACGCCAGAATGCCCGTGCGATAATCAAAGCGTTCCTGGTTCAATCTGTGTGACTGTTCCTAATGAGCGACGCGGCGCGGTAAGCGCGGCGTCGTTCGTTTATCCGATTTGTCCGTTCCGTCGAGCTATCCTAGCCGCGGTACTCGCAAGCTATCTGGCTTGCCTGTCGATCCTGCCATGAAGACCCGAATCGCTCTTGCTCAAATCAATGTCACCGTCGGCGACTTCGCCGGCAACGTCGCGAAAATTGTCGCTGCCGCGCGCGCCGCGCACAACGATGGTGCGAAGCTGCTAATCGCGCCTGAACTCGCGCTCTCCGGCTATCCGCCTGAAGATCTGCTGCTGCGCCCGGCGTTTTATACCGCGAGCGCTGCGGCGCTTGCCGATCTCGCCGCGCAACTGAAGCCCTTCACCGGCTTGCATGTGATCGCCGGCCATCCGCTGCGCGACGCGGCAAACGGCCATGGTAATGCAAACGCGCCAATCGAGCGCGGCGTGCCGCCGGTTGGCACCTTCAACGCGGCCTCGCTAATTGTCGACGGAGAAGTGGTCGGCACCTATCGCAAGCAGGATCTGCCCAATACCGAGGTGTTCGACGAGAAGCGCTACTTCGCCGCCGACCCGCAGCCGTTCGTCTTCGAACTGGATGGCGTGAAGTACGGCGTGGTGATCTGTGAAGACGTCTGGCACGCCTCCGCTGCGCAAATGGCGAAGGCCGCGGGCGCCCAGGTGCTGCTGATTCCGAACGGCTCGCCCTACCACCTGAACAAGGAAGCGGTGCGGGTCGACATTCTGCGTGCGCGGATTCGCGAAACCGGTTTGCCGATGGTCTACGTGAACATGGTGGGCGCGCAGGACGAACTGGTGTTCGACGGCGGCTCGTTCGTGCTCGACGGGCAAGGCAAGCTGGTGGCCAAAATGGCCCAATTCGAGGAAGGCCATGCGATCGTCGAATTCGACGGCGCCGAGCCGGTGCCGGCAGCCATCGCGCCGGAACTGTCGCTCGAAGCTCAGGTGTATGCGGGGCTTGTCATGGGCGTGCGCGACTACATCAACAAGAACGGCTTCCCGGGCGCGCTGATCGGTTTGTCGGGCGGCGTGGACTCGGCGCTGGTGCTGGCGGTCGCGTGCGATGCGCTCGGTGCCGACCGTGTGCGCGCCGTGATGATGCCGTCGCGCTATACGGCCGACATCTCGACCACCGACGCCGCCGAGATGGCGCGCCGCGTCGGCGTGCGCTACGACGAAATCGCGATTGCACCGATGTTCGACGCGTTCCGCAGTTCGCTTGCCGATGAGTTCGCCGGCCGCGCCGAAGACGCCACCGAGGAAAACATCCAGGCACGTATTCGCGGCACCTTGCTGATGGCGCTGTCGAACAAGTTCGGCTCGATCGTGCTGACCACGGGCAACAAGAGCGAAATGGCGGTGGGTTATTGCACGCTTTATGGCGACATGGCCGGCGGCTTCGCGGTCATCAAGGACATTGCCAAGACGCTGGTCTACAAGCTCTGCCATTACCGCAACCAGGCCAGCACCTTCGCGAAACAGAATGTGATCCCCGAACGGATTCTGACGCGCGCGCCGTCGGCGGAATTGCGCGAGAACCAGACCGATCAGGACAGCTTGCCGCCGTACGAAGTACTCGACGCGATCATGCGTATGTACATGGAAGAGGATCGTTCGCTCGCCGAAATCATCGCAGCGGGCTACGCGGTGGAAGACGTGAAACGCGTCACGCGCCTCATCAAGATCAACGAGTACAAGCGCCGCCAGGCGCCGATCGGTATTCGCGTCACGCATCGGGCGTTCGGGCGCGACTGGCGTTATCCGATTACGTCGCGCTATACCGAACCGGTGGAGTGAATCCGGACGAGCAGCGGCGCAGCGCGTTCAGAAGCAAACAGGAAGCACGGCCGAAGCACGCGCCGGATTGCCGCAATGCATCCGGTGCAGCGTAGAATCAAAATCATCCGTTTTCCCTTCGAACTTCCAATCACGAGACGAGGTCCGCCATGAAGCGCATCACTGCAGTCATCAAACCGTTCAAACTCGACGAAGTGCGCGAGGCGCTCGCTGAAGTCGGCCTCACCGGGCTGACCGTTACCGAAGTCAAAGGCTTCGGGCGCCAGAAAGGTCACACTGAGCTCTATCGTGGTGCAGAGTATGTGGTCGACTTTCTGCCGAAGGTCAAAATCGAAGTGGTGGTGGCGGACAATCAATGCGATCAGGTCATCGACGCGATCATCGGCGCGGCCCGCACCGGCAAGATCGGCGACGGCAAGATCTTCGTCGCGGACGTCGAGCGTGTGATCCGGATTCGCACGGGCGAGGAAAACGAAGCAGCGGTGTGAGTCGCGTGACTTCGCAGCGCTAAAACGCCGGTAGCAAGCGCCGGGATTGCCACTTCTGCACCGAGCCGGTGCGCTGCTATGCGCAGGCAGGGCAAAACCGTGCGCGCAAATAAAAAACGGTGCGATACCCTTTCGGACATCGCACCGATACGCGCCTCTCGCAGCAGCGTGAAAAAGATTCTCAAGAAGATCTTGTGACTACGCCCCGAAGGAAGTCCCCTTGGGGGGCGCCCCGAGGGACATCCCCTCGGGGATCACCGTTCGCTTAGAACGAGTGTTGAATACCTGCGTACACGCCAGTCTGGCTGTGACCCGGCAGCGGATTGTCCGTGCTGGTTGCCGTACCTGCGTTGTTTGCATTCAGGCCGTAGTTAGCCGTCTTGCTGTTTTGCGTCGTAGCGACCTGGAGATCCAGCAGCGTGCGCTTGGACAGGTTGTACGAGCCGCCGACCGTGTAGATCGTCGCATTGCCTGCGCCATTGTTGCCGTTCACGTGATAGACCGCAGCGATCAGCGCCGCAGCCGGCGTTGCTTGCCACGTCACACCGCCCCATTCGTGATCGAGGGTAGTCGGCTGACCCGGCAGAACGCCTTGGGCGCTTGCCGAACGGACAGCCTGGTAAGCAGCCTGGATCTTGAACTGGCCGAGGAACACGTTCACGAGCGCCGAGTATTCACGCGATGCCGCGAACACGCCGTTGCCGATGTTGCCAGTATTGACGGCAGTTGCAGCCGGACCATACAGGGCGCCATTGGCCGGGTTGCGGATTTCGTCATAAATACCGCGAACCTGGAACAGCGAGTTCGTGTACGTGACCTGTGCGCCAGCTTCGCGACCTTGAGCCGTCGTGCCGTTACCGTTCCAGCTCGTTGCGTTCGACAGCGCGTATTGGCCGTAGAAGTCAAAGCCTGCGATCTTCGGCGACTGGTACGCGAAGTTGTTGCTCGATTGCGGCCAGTTGCGACCACGCACCAGCGACGCCGACGACCAGTTCGATTGACCGAACGGGTCGAAGTCCCACACGCCGTTCGAGATATAGAGCATGCGGCCCATCGTGAACGTACCGTATTGGTCGTTCGACAGACCCACTGTTGCCCAGCGATTGAAGAGACCGCCGCCGCCAGGGCCCGCACCCGTCATCGTGTTGAAGGAGCCTTCCAACTGGAACAGGACCTTGTTGCCACCACCAATGTCCTCAACACCCTTCATACCCCACAGGCTGGTACCCCAGTCGCCGCTTTCTGCGCGCCAACGGTTCGTGCTGCCGGTAGCCTGACCGTTTGCCCCGACACCTTGCGGAACGCCCGTCATGTACTCAATGCCAGCATCCAGGCGGCCGTACAGCGTCACGCTGCTTTGGGCGTGGGCGACAACGCCGGCTGTCATCAGCGCAGCGGCGAGCAAAGCTTTCTTCATCTTCTCCTCCATACCCTGTCAAAAAAAGAAACCCAGTACTGCGAATGGTGTTCGGACGCCAGGAGCGCCGAACAGAAATCGGTACCAGGGAGATTAGCGGGTGGATTGGGTGTCCTGCCGTGACGGTAGCCTTGGGGCTATCTGGTCGTCATGCCGATCCCTCGCCGACCGGTTCTCCTCTGTGCTTTGAAGTGAAACTACTTTTAATGAACTTCGTTTTGCTACTTTGGTTACTAATTTATCAAAAATACACTTGAATGGGAGAAGAAATTAGTACCTGCCTTCTTAGGTGTCTCCAAATTGCAATACCGATGTGCACGGCGAACTTCTGCCGCATGCCCCGAAATCCCGTAAACCCTTACGCGACAAGGGAATCACGGTTCAAAACAGGCAACGTTAAGGATTGCCACTATTGACGCTTCAAATGCGGCAGAGTAGGACGCCAGCGGAGGAGATTTGTGTGCGCCAAGGCGCATTTTCGAGGGTCAAACAACCGGAATACGCAGGTGAGCGAAACAAAAAAGGCGCTCGAAAGCGCCTTGTAATACTACTTTTGACTACAACCCAACTATCGGGCTCGACACGTTTCGTTATTTGAGGCTGCCGGAGAGGAACTGCTTGAGCCGTTCACTCTTCGTGTTCCTGAAGACCTCGTCCGGATGGCCTTCTTCCTCCACGCGGCCTTGGTGTAGGAACATCACATGATTCGACACGTTGCGCGCGAACGCCATTTCGTGCGTGACGACGATCATCGTGCGGCCTTCTTCGGCAAGCGTCTGCATGACCTTGAGCACTTCGCCGACCAGCTCGGGATCGAGCGCGGAGGTCGGTTCGTCGAACAGCATCACGTCCGGATGCATGGCCAGCGCACGCGCGATTGCCACACGTTGCTGTTGGCCGCCCGATAGGTGGGACGGGTACTGCTTTTCCAGACGCGGCGCCAGGCCCACTTTCTCCAGGTACTCGCGCGCGCGTTCTTCGGCTTCCTTGCGTTTCAGGCCCAGCACATTGACCGGTGCCTCGATGATGTTCTCGAGCACATTCATGTGCGCCCACAGGTTGAAGTGCTGGAACACCATCGACAGCCTGGTGCGCACGCGCTGCAACTGCTTGGGATCGGACACGCGCAACGCGCCGGCCTTGCCGATCTGGGTGCGGACTTCTTCGCCGTCGACGAAGATACGTCCGGCGTTCGGCTGCTCGAGGAAGTTGATGCAGCGAAGCATCGTGCTCTTGCCCGAACCGGACGAACCGATCACGCTGATCACGTCGCCGGCATTGGCCTTCAGCGACACGCCCTTGAGGACTTCGTTGTCGCCGTACTGTTTGTGAAGCTCATCGACGAAGAGCTTTTGCTTCTTGGTGTTCATCAGAATCCTTGGCGGCCTTACTTGCTTGGGGCGCGGTGCCCTGGGTTACTTGCCTTGCGGCCGCAGGTAAGCGAGCCAGCGGCGCTCGGCGCGGCGGAACAGCCACACGAGCGCAAACGAAATCAACAGATAGAGGACGGCGGCAAGACCGAACGCGTTGAACGACTGATAGGTAGCCGAATTCACGTCACGGGCGATCTTGAGGATGTCCGGCACGGTCGCGGTGAAGGCGACGGTGGTGGCATGCAGCATCAGGATCACTTCATTGCTGTAGTACGGCAACGCGCGGCGCAGCGCCGACGGCAGAATCACCCGCCGGTACAGCGTGAAGGACGACATGCCGTACGCGCGCGCTGCTTCGATCTCGCCATATGGCGTGGCCTTGATTGCGCCCGCAAAGATCTCGGTGGTGTACGCGCAGGTATTCAGCGTGAATGCGAGCAGCGTGCAATGCATGCCGTCGCGAAAGAATGCGTTGGTCAGATCGTGGTTGCGGATGATTTCGAGGCTGTACAGGCCGGTGTAGCAGAGCAGCAACTGCACATAGAGCGGCGTGCCGCGAAACACATACGTATATAGCCACACGAGACGGGCTAGCCACTTCTTCTTCGAGACCCGCGCGACGGCAAGCGGAATCGACAGGCAGAAGCCAAGTCCGATCGACACTACCAGCAGCCACAGCGTGATGGCGACGCCGGTGATGCGGTAGCCGTCGGTAAACAGATAGTTGCGCCAATATTCCTGGATGATCTCGATCATAGATCCGCCTTTCGTACGCCGGTCGAGTAACGCTTTTCGAGGTACATCAGCACGAAGTTGGACACGGTGGTGATGACGAGATAGATCGCCCCTGCGAACAGGGTGAAGAAGAAGAAGCGCAGCGTGCCTTTGCCCGCATCCTGCGAGGCCTTGACGACGTCGGCGAGACCGATGATCGACACCAGCGCGGTGGCTTTGACCATCACCTGCCAGTTATTGCCGATGCCGGGCAGCGCGAAGCGCATCATCTGCGGGAACATCACGCGCGAGAACACCTGCCAGCCGGTCATGCCGTAGGCCGAGCCGGCTTCGAGCTGGCCGCGCGGCACCGCGAGAAATGCGCCGCGGAAGGTTTCGGTGAAGTACGCTCCGTAAATGAAGCCCAGCACCGCGACGCCGGCCACGAACGGGTCGATGTCGATCTGTTCCCAGCCGAGGACGTCAGTCAGGTTGTTCAGCCAGATCTGGATGCTGTAAAACAGCAGCAGCATCAGCACGAGGTCGGGCACGCCGCGCACGAGCGTCGTATACACAGCGCCGACACTATATGAAATGCGATTCTTCGACAGTTTCGCAGCCGCGCCGAGGAGGCCCAGCACGAAAGCGAACGCCAGCGACAACACCGCCAGTTTGACGGTTTGCCAGGTGCCGCTAAGAAGCAGCGGGCCGTAGCCTTGAAGGAACATATGGGGTCCTTGACGATGCGTGCGGGACGCACCGCGAAAGAAGCGGCCAGTCAGGCGCCGCGTGTGTGACTCTATGACCGACTGTATTACGAAGCTAGAGGAAAGCCCATGCGGGCGAGCCCCGAGTTTCGTGAGTGCCGGGCGTTGCCGGGCGCCATGACAGCAGGCGTCGCGCGCAGTGCGAGCTTTTTCATGTTTCTCCTGGATCAAACTGATCGCCGGGGTGGTTCGATCTCGGCGACCGCCCGCTGGTGACGGGCCGTCGCTATTCTAGGCGGTCAAAATTGACGTGCCGCACGAGGTTTGCGCGCCCGTTTCGGGGACACCGTTTCGACGCACCGGGGATCCTGTGCGCGGGGCGGGTGCCGCCTGGTGGCCGCCGCCTGGCCGGCCGCGGCCCGGTTGACCGGGGCCGCCGGCAAGCCCGCGCGCCGACGCTCTCTCGAAAAGCGCGGTATTTTACCCGAACAGCGGCGGGGCGCCAGTCCACGCCCCGATTACGTGGATTTCTGAAACGATCCGGTGCGCCCGCGCGGATTGTCTAGTGCGCGTCGCGCCCATACATTCTGGGCATCGCTATTTACCGACCAGGAGTACCCCATGATCGAGATTCGCCGCTCCGACGAACGCGGCCACGCCAATCACGGTTGGCTCGACTCGTATCACAGCTTCTCGTTTGCCGACTATCGCGACCCGCAGCACGTCCATTTCGGGCCGCTGCGCGTCATCAACGAAGATCGGATTGCCGGCGGCCAGGGCTTCGGCACGCATGGTCATCGCGACATGGAGATTGTCACGTACGTGCTCGACGGCGCGCTCGCACACCGCGACAGCATGGGCAACGGCTCGACGATCCGCCATGGCGACGTGCAGCGCATGAGCGCCGGCACGGGTGTGATGCACAGTGAGTTCAACGCCTCGCAGACCGATCCGGTCCACCTGCTGCAGATCTGGGTGATCCCGCAACGCGCGGGCAATCAGCCCGGCTACGAAGAAAAGCGCTTCGACAACGCCGACAAGCGCGGCCGCCTGCGCGTGGTCGCCTCGCCCGACGGCCGCGATGGCTCGGTGACGATCCATGCGGACGCGTCGATCTACGCAGCGCTGATCGACGGTGCGGAGCGGGCCGAGTTCGCGTTGCCGAAAGGACGGCAGGCTTACGTGCACGTCGCGCGCGGCGCACTGAGTGTGAATGGCGAGGCGCTTCACGCGGGTGACGCGGCCAAGCTCAGCGACACGGATACGATCACGCTGGAACAGGGTGATGACGCGGAAGTCCTGCTGTTCGACCTGGGCCCGCTCAACGGCTAGTCAATATAGGAGCGCAGCGTTCATGACCGATGGTTGAGGACGCAACCAGTGCCTGGGTTCGCGGAGATGCGGCGAACGCAAACTGAAACGCCACGGAAAATTCTCCGTGGCGTTTTTGCATCCGGACGACGGCCACCCAAGCCGCCTTCCGTCTCCGTGGTGCCGCTTACTGGTTGGCGGCCGGCGCCGACGCTGCGCCCTTGCGGTGTTCCCAGTGCTCGCGCATTTTCTCGTGACGCGCGTCCATCTTCGCAAAACGCTGCTTCAGCGCCGTGCTGACGGTGGTTTTCTGCTGGTCGTTCAGGCCGTTATAGAACTTGAGCCAGGCGTCCGAGGTTTGCTGACGCAGTTGTGCGTCTTTCTGCTCGACTTGCTGGTGTGCGGCGGCCATGGCGTTCAGATCCAGAATCGGCTGCTGCTGTGCCGCCTTGAACTGATTCTTGATCTGTTCGTGGTTGGCGCGCATGGCCTCATGGTTCTGCTTCATGGTGTCGAGCGCGGCTTGCCACTGCTTTTCCTGATCGGCGTTCAGCTTCAACTGGTCGTGCAGTTGCGTCAGTTCCTTCATGAAGTGGCCATGCCAGCCTCCGGGGCCGCCTTGACCGGCGGGTTGTGCGGCATAGGCAGCGCCCGCGCCGATGGCGAGGGCAGTAGCAGCAACGGCGAGAACGCGCGACATTTTTTTGGTAGACATGTGAGACTCCCTGTAATGGAATAGCCGACGATGCAACCGGTAACGAGAACGGCCTGCATTCGGTAAGACACAGCGTAGAGAACTGCGCCCGGCGCTGTGTTACGCGGACGGATGCGGCTATTACCGAGCATTACGTGCGCCTTTCACCGTAACACCCGGTAACCCTTGAGGGCCGTCCGGAAACGAAAACCCCGCTGCTGCGCGTTAAACTTCATTCCATGGCTACTCAAATACTTGTTGTCGACGACGACGTCGAATTGCGCGATCTGCTGCGCGACTATCTGGCCCGTCAGGGCATCGAGGTCTCGGTGCTGCATGACGCGGGCTCGCTCGAGCGCAGGCTCGAACGCGAGCGTCCGGATCTGATCGTGCTCGATCTGATGATGCCCGGAGTCGACGGGCTGACCGCGTTGCGCAAGCTGCGCGCGTCGGGCGACGACATCCCCGTGATCATGCTCACCGCGCGTGCGGATGACGTCGACCGGATCGTCGGACTGGAACTCGGCGCGGACGACTACCTCGGCAAGCCGTTCAACCCGCGCGAACTGCTGGCGCGTGTGCAGGCTGTGCTGCGGCGCCGCCGTACGCTGCCGTCCGCGGCCGCGCCGGAACAGCGCGAGCCGTTCAACTTCGGTCGCTTTACGCTGGACTTCCAGTCGCGCACGCTGCATCTGGAAGACAAACCGCTCACCCTGTCGGGCAGCGAGTTCGCGCTTCTGAAAATTTTCGTCAATCACCCCATGCGCACGCTCACGCGCGAGCGCCTGCTCGAACTGCTGCACGGCCCCGAATACGACGGCACCGACCGCGGCATCGACGTGCAGGTGTGGCGCCTGCGCCGCATTCTCGAAACCGATCCGTCCACGCCACGCTTCATTCAAACAGTGCGCGGCCGCGGTTACGTGTTCGTGCCCGACGGCGAACAGCATGCGCCGGCCCATTGATTCGCTGTTCGGGCGACTGGCGCTGCTAGTCGTCGCGGTGCTGCTTTTGTCGCATTTCGCGTGGTACTCGCTGATGCGGCTCGAACGCAGTCAACTGCAAACGCGCTACGCGGTCGAAGAAGCGGTGTTTCTCGTCGACGCGGTGCGTCAGCACGTCGCCCGTACGCCGGATCAACCGTTGCCGTCGCGCGTCAAACTGGTCGACCCGTCGAGTCCCGACGTGCCGCCGGAGACGAGTGCGGATTTGCCGGCGCCGCTCGAGCGTTTTATCGAGGACGTACGCGACCGGATGCCGTCCGGCACCCAGGTGCGAATCGGCCAGCCGGGCCGTCCACCCGCGTTATGGGTGCGCGCCGTGTCGGATAAAAACTGGATCGTCGTGCCGGTGCAGCCGTTGCGCCCGCCGCGCTCGCTTGACCGCACGGTGCTATGGCTCGCCATTATTTTTTCGTTCGCGGTCATGGCGGCGCTCTTCGCTGCATGGGCATTGCAGCAGCCGTTGCGCTCGCTCGCGCAGGCGGTGGCGCGCTTCGGCCGCGGCCTGCCGGTCCCGCCCGTGCCCGAGCGCGGCCCACGCGAATTGCGCCAACTCACACACGGCTTCAATCAGATGGTGCAGGAAGTGGCACGCACTGAAAACGACCGGGCCGTGATGCTGGCGGGTGTCGCGCACGATCTGAAAACGCCGCTTGCGCGCTTGCGTCTGCGCGCCGAAATGATGGAAGAAGTGAAAATGCGCGACGGCGTGGTGCGCGACGTCGATTCAATGACACACATCGTCGAGCAATTCCTGGTGTTTGCTCACGACGGCGCGGATCGCAGCGAAGCGGTCGAGGTGGATGCGCAGTGCGAGCGCGTGGTGCGCAGCTATCGCGCGGTGGCGGCCGGCGCGCCCACAGTGCAGACCGAACTCAATGCGGGGCCAGGCTTCCTGTTGCCCGCCGCCACGCTCGACCGGATTCTGTCGAACCTGATCGACAACGCACATGCCTATGGCGCGCCGCCAATTATTGTCGCCACGGCGCGCACGCCGCAGGGCTTCACGCTCTCGGTGCGCGACAACGGCAGTGGCATCGCCGCCCAGGACCTGATCAACGCAAGCCGTCCGTTTGTGCGGCTCGATCCGGCGCGCGGCGGCAACGGCCATAGCGGTCTGGGGCTCGCAATCGTCGAGCGGTTGGTGCGGCGTGCGGGCGGGGAGTGGGAGATTGGCAACCACGGCGGCCGTGGTTTGCGCGTCTTGATGAGCTTTCCGTTCGAAGCGGTGCCGCGCGTCATGGTGGCCTCGGAAAGCGTCTGGTAGGTTGGATGAGATGCGGGCGGCAGGTGCCAGCCCCGCTATATAGACGTTAGATGTGTGTGAAACAGATGTGACAACGCGCGTTCGGCAATCGGCGCGCTAGTCTGAAAACAGCGTGTTCAGCGCATTCGCCGCGTCCACATCCACCGTATTCCACGTTACCGTTTCGGCTTCGAAGATGTAATGCGTGGTGTATTTGCCGAGACGGGCGAGTATCTCTTCCTGAATCAGTTCCGGCGCAACTTCCAGTTTCAGATACCACGCGGTGGACGACAGGCGCGTCTGAAACGCGCCGTATTCGGCCAGCAGATGGTCGAACGCGTCAGCATCGTGATCGCGACAGACGATGACCAGATTTCCCTTCATGCGAATCTCCCGTTAGAGCGGTAGCGGCAACCTCGATATCAGGGTCGATGATACCTGCTTCGTCGCGGCGCGCCCCGGCGGGGATTGCGTTGCGTCAGCCGTCACACGCATTGATGCGGGTGGCGGCGTTCAGCGGGAAGCATGCGGAAAGCAGGCGGGATTAACAGGCGGTGGCTACCGTGCGGGCGGGCGGCGCGGTGTCGTCGGGTGGCAGCGCTTCGGTGCGGTCGCGTCCGCCTGTCTTCGCGGCGTAAAGCGCTGTGTCGGCGCGGCTCATGATCCGCTCGGGCAGATCGTCGCGCGAGAGTTCGGTAATGCCGATGCTCACGCTCAGGCCCACCGAAGCCGGCAGCTTCGGCGAAGGAATGGCCTTCAGACGCAGGCGCAGCCGTTCGACCACTGCGCGGCCGTCGGCCAGATCAGTGGCCGGCAGCAGCAAGCCGAACTCTTCGCCGCCGAGCCGGCCGATCGCGTCGGCGCCACGCAGTTCGGCGCGGCAGGTGTCGACGAAATGTTCGAGCGCGCGGTCGCCGGCGGCATGGCCGAAGCGGTCGTTGATCTGCTTGAAGTGGTCAAGGTCGGCGATCGCCATGCACAACGGCTCGTTGGCCGCATGCGCGCGTTCGATCTCATGGCGCAGCAGATCGAGGAAGTAGCGCCGCGACAGCGCGCCGGTCAGCGCATCGTGGCGCGCTTCGGCCGACAGCAGCGTATTGGCCGATTGCAATTGTTCCGCAAGGTCACGCGTGGCGCGATGGTGGCGCCGCTCGCGCACGTACGACACGGTGATCACCCACGCCAGCGCGACAGTGCCGGCCAGTGTCAGAAACACCAGCAGATGATCGCGCTTGTGATTGCGCAGCAGTTCAGGCCAGGCCGCGAGCGGATCGACGAGGTGAGCGGAGAGCCCCGAGTTCAGTCCGCCACGCGACTGATAGAGAGAAGGCACGGGCCGCTCGATCATGCCAAACAGCTGCCCGGCAATCGCGGACGGTACCCACGGCGCCTGGTCGCGCACCTGGGCGTCGACCTGAATCCGTACGTTGGGGAACGACTCCCGGTGATAGGTCACGAGCCGATCGGCGGTGCTCATCTGCTGGACCCGCGAGTCCGGCAGCGCGCGCCCCTCGAGTGCGCTGTTGTGCGCCATGATGATGACGCCATTGTCGTCGGCGACGAACGTCCCGGCATGCGCAACCCAGTGGCGCAACCGCGCGATGCCGACCTTGGCGACGACCACGCCCACCAGTAAGCCTTCCGCATACACCGGCGCCGCGATGAAGATGCCTGGCTCGCCGCTCGCGCGGCCGACGCCGTACGCTTCCGAGAATGCGCCGAGGAGTGCATTCGTCAGGTAGCCGCGCACGCGCATGTCGATGCCGACAAAGGAGCGTTCGGCGGCCAGCGGGTTGTTGATGGAGTCGCTCGATGCGACGCAAATGCCGTTGGCGTTGACGAGCCAGATCTGGTCGAGCCCGGAGAAGCCTTGGGCGTCGTGCAGAAAGTTGCTCACTGCGATCATCTGCGAGTCTTTTAGCAGGGCGGTGCGCAGGCCGGGTTCCGCCGCTTCGCCGTTCGCGGCATAATTCTGGGATTGCACCAGCGCGCGCTGGACCACGTCCATTTCGGCCATGGTTGCCGGAATGGCGCGCGACATGGCGAGGTCGCTCGCAATCACTTCGGCCATGTTGTCGACGATCGACGTGGACATTTGCCGCTGCGTGCGCAAGGCCGCGTCCAGCTCTTGCTGTACCATCCGGTCCGCGACCATGCCGGCCACGAACCAGCAAACGACCACGATCAGCACGAAGCTGATCGGCCCGGTTGCCTGGCGCAAGGTTGTCCTGTTCATCGACCCTCTGATCCGTCTGGCTGTGACATGCAACTAGCTCATTCGTGGCAGCGCGCCGGCGCTGTGTCGTTCCTGTGGAAGCCGGTGGCGATATGCCACCGCTGTGACCCGGGATAAATCGCAAATATGTGCGCCCAGTGTCGATCCCAGTGTGGATTTTAACCGTCAAAGGGCCTGACGCCACCGTTATTGCTGGAATGCGAATGACATCCGCATGGCCCATCAGGTTCTTAACGGCAGCAAGCGCGGTTTCTGAATGGCTCTGCGGGTTTTCCGGGGAGTGGCGGGAGATGCGGGGTGGCTCAAAGCTGTGGCTGGCGCGCGACGGTGAGGGCTCGTATCGCACTTGCGGGTGATCGCCGGAGGTCGTTGCCAGGTGTTTGCCGCTATTTAACGTGAAAGGTTGTGCCTGAAACATAGGATGGTGTAGTGTCGTGCCGTCCAAAACAAGGAACGCTCGCCAGCCTCCGGGTGGCGCCCGCGGCGACAGGAGTCCGGCTTCGCGGCAACGGTTCCGGGCAGCTTGCCCGCGGACCCGTCCGTCACCGGTCCACGTGTCTCCAACGATAACGATTTACCGCGCACACGCGTTTTGCCATGCCTGATTTCCGCTTTCCGGACCGATCTTCAGACCGCCGCGCCATCATCGCGGCCTCCTTGGTGCGTTTGAATGCCTGCTTCAAAAAGGAGGGTGTCTGATGGATTTCAGCTTCAACCTGAAGCGCACCGCCAATGCCTCGGCATGGCGGGTGCTGCCCAATCGCTGGGACTTCGTTGCCTTTCCGCTGATCATCTGTGTGATCGCGATGGCGGCGATCGGCTTTCACGAGACCCTGGCGCCGATGTCGACGCTCAAGACGCAGGCGATCTCGCTCGACCCGTCGAATCTGCCTGAATACGCGATGCGCACCACGCTGCGCATGCTCGCGGCCATGGTCGCCTCGCTGTTGTTTACGCTGGTGTACGGCACGCTGGCCGCCAAGAGCCGTCGCGCCGGGATGGTGCTGGTGCCGATTCTCGACATCCTGCAGTCGGTGCCGGTGCTGGGCTACATATCGTTTACGGTCACGTTCTTCCTTGCGCTGTTTCCGGGCCGCGTGCTCGGCGCCGAACTGGCGGCGATCTTCGCGATCTTTACGAGCCAGGCGTGGAACATGACGTTCAGCTTCTACCAGTCGCTGCGCACGGTGCCGCGCGACCTGGACGAAGTCTCGCGCGGCTTTCATCTGACCTCGTGGCAGCGTTTCTGGAAACTCGAAGTGCCGTTCTCGATGCCGGGCCTCATCTGGAACATGATGATGTCGATGTCGGGCGGCTGGTTCTTCGTGGTCGCTTCGGAAGCCATCACGGTCGGCAACAATACGATCACGCTGCCGGGGATCGGCGCGTATCTGGCCCAGGCGATCTCGGACAAGAATCTGCACGCAATCGGCTGGGTGATTCTGGCGATGACCGTCGTGATTCTCGCCTACGACCAGCTCCTGTTCCGCCCGCTGGTCGCGTGGGCCGACAAGTTCCGTATGGAAACCACCAGTTCGGGTGACGCGCCGGAATCGTGGCTGCTCGATCTGATTCGCCGCACGCGCCTGATCCACCGTCTGCTGGTGCCGCTCGGCTGGATGTTCGCCAAGGCCGCGCGGGTGCGTTTCCAGCTGCCGGCATTCAGCGCCCCGCGCTTCCAGATTCCGCAGCGCGAAAAGACTTCGCGTATCGGCGACGTGGTCTGGGCCGCCTTGGTGCTGGTCGCCACGGTCTATGTGGTGTACCGCGTGTTCCTCTACGTGCGTACCGGCGTCTCGCTCGACGAGGTCGGCCACGTGTTCGTGCTCGGTCTCATTACGCTGCTGCGCGTGGTGGTGCTGATCGCGATTGCCTCTGTGATCTGGGTGCCGATTGGGGTGTTGATCGGGCTGCGGCCGGCGCTGGCGGAAAAGATCCAGCCGCTCGCGCAGTTTCTTGCCGCGTTCCCGGCGAACCTGCTGTTCCCGGTGTTCGTCATCGTCATCGTGCGCTTTCATCTGAACCCGGACATCTGGCTCTCGCCGCTGATCGTGCTCGGCACGCAGTGGTATATCCTGTTCAACGTGATTGCCGGTGCGAGTTCGTATCCGAACGACTACCGCGAAGCGGCCAAGAACTTCCACATTCGCGGCTGGCAATGGTGGCGCCAGGCGATGCTGCCGGGCATTTTCCCCTATTACGTGACCGGTGCGATCACCGCCTCGGGCGGCGCGTGGAACGCCAGTATCGTCGCGGAATTCGTCCAGTGGGGCAACACCAAGGTTGCCGCGCATGGCTTGGGCGCATACATCGCGCAGACCACCGCAGCGGGCGACTATCCGAAGATCATCGTGGGCATCGCCGTGATGTCCCTGTTCGTGACCCTGTTCAACCGCCTGCTGTGGCGTCCGATGTTCGCCTACGCCGAAGCGAAGCTCCGGCTAGATTGAGAATTAAAGGCTAAACGCGATGCAAAATCCTAAAGCTGCTATGACCGCCGCGCCGATCCAGACCCCGCCGATGCCGCCGCGCCTCGGTGAGGAGATCCTGCGCGTCAAGGACGTGTGCCGCGGGTTCAACAAGTCGCAGGGCGAACTGCTCGTCCTCGACGACGCGAATCTGTCGTTGCGCGAAGGCGAGATCGTCGGTTTGCTGGGCCGCTCGGGCTCGGGCAAGTCGACGCTGTTGCGCATCATCGCAGGCCTGATCGAGCCGACCGACGGCGAAGTCACGTATATGGGCAAGCCGCTCGACGGCCCGGCCAAGGGTGTGGCGATGGTGTTTCAGACCTTCGCGCTGTTCCCGTGGCTGACCGTGCTGCAAAACGTGGAAGCGGGACTCGAAGCACAAGGCGTCGGCGCGAGTGATCGCCGTACGCGCGCGCTGGCGGCGATCGACCTGATCGGTCTCGACGGTTTCGAAAACGCGTATCCGCGCGAGTTGTCGGGCGGCATGCGTCAGCGCGTCGGTTTTGCACGCGCGCTGGTGGTCGACCCCACGTTGCTGCTGATGGACGAGCCGTTCTCCGCGCTCGACGTGCTGACCGCCGAAACGCTGCGTACCGACTTGCTCGACTTGTGGACGCAAGGCCGCATGCCGATCAAGGCCGTGCTGATCGTCACGCACAACATCGAGGAAGCGGTGTTCATGTGCGACCGGATTCTGGTGCTGTCGTCGAATCCTGGCCGTGTGATCGCCGAGATCAAGGTGCCGTTCAAGCATCCGCGTAACCGTCTGGACCCGGCATTCCGCCGCCTCGTCGACGAAATTTACGCGAAGATGACCGCGCGCCAGACCGACGAGAAGACCAAGAAGGGGCTCGAGTTGCACAGCTGGCTGCCGCATGTGTCGACCAACCTGATGGCCGGTCTGATCGAAACGCTGGCCGCCGCGCCGTACCACGGCCGTGCCGACATGCCGGAAATCGCCCGCTCGCTGCATCTGGAGGTGGACGATCTGTTCCCGGTCGCCGAAGTGCTGCAGCACCTAGGCTTCGCCGACATCCGCGAAGGCGATATTTTCCTGACGCCGCCGGCACGCGTGTTCTCCGAGTTCGGCACGCAGGAACGGAAGATGATGTTCGCCGAGCACCTGTTGCGTCACGTGCCGCTCGCCGCGCGGATCAAGAAGGTGTTGAACGAACGGCCGGGGCATCGTGCGCCGCGCGTGCGCTTCGAACAGGAACTGGAAGATTTTCTGTCGGACAGCGCCGCGGAAGAAACGCTTGACGCGGTCATCAACTGGGGCCGTTATGGCGAGATTTTCTCGTACAACGACCAGACGGAAATCTTCAGTCTGGAAGACGTGGAATCTTAAGTTTGAGTCTTAGGCGCCATCGAGAAGTCTAAGAAAGAAAAGCGGCAAGGGAGACCCTGCCGCTTTTTTTATTGCAGATTGCCCCAGCGTTCGACCGCCGGTTCTGCGGACGCCCACTTCCAGCCTTTGTCCTGCTGGCACGCACTCGCCGAGTACCAGTCTTCGTGCGCGCCGGGGCCGTCGCCATCCTGCACCGAGAACACGAACTCCTTGCAGAGCGTGAGCGCCGAGCCGAACGCGCGCGTCACGCGCACCACGCCGTGGCCGTTCTCGATAGGCAGCGTGTGTTTGATCGCCCAGGGCCGTGTTTCGCCGACCGGCATGGCACCCGCGAGAGCGGCGATCAGGTTTTGCTGATCCGTGTGCATGTTGCGCATGTAGCGGCCAACGGCTTCGTCGGTGGCGGCCTGCACAGCAATGCCGATGCCGATGCCGACAGCCGGGTTGGACGTCACGAGACCCGACGCGACGCCAGCCGCCGCGCCGCTCATTGCGCCGACCGACGAGCAGCCGCTCGTCAACAGACTGGCGCCGACACAGAGTGCACCCATCAGCACGAGCCGCAGCCGGTTGCCGGACAGCCCACGCGCCAGAGCGCGCCGGACCGAAAGCGAACGCGCCGTCATTGCAGCGCACCCCAGCGTTCGGTGGCCGGTTCGGCCGATGCCCATTTCCAGTTGTCACCGTCGCGGCAAATCGAAGCGACGTAGAACGCGCTGCTGGCCGGGACATTCTTGGTGGCGGTGGTGTCCACCGAGAACACGATTTCCTTGCAGTCGAGCGCGCCGGTGCTGATCGCGCGGCTGACAGTGACGCGACCGTGTTCGTCGTCTTCGATCGGCGTCGAGTGGGTCACGTTCCACGGTGCGATCGCGCCGACATCGAGCGGCCCGGCAATTTTAGCGATACCGTCCTGCGTATTCTTGTGGACCACGCGCTCCGAGTACTGCACGCCCGCGCGGGCCGCGGCCACGGCGCCGAGACCGATACCGGTGGCGACCGCCGCGTTGCTGGTGACTTTTGCCGCGAGCGCGGCGCCTGCGATACCGGCGCCTGCAGTGGCGCCTTCAGAGTAGAGCGAACTACAGCCGCTCAATGCCGACGAGATCGCCACGACCAGTGCGATGAGCGCCGTTGCATTCGGACGTCCGCCTCCGGCCACGTGTTTTGCCCGTTCAGCCCACACCATACTTTTTTGCATTTCCCTGTCTCTACTCCTGCAAGTGCCTTTCGTTCACGCATCAAACCAGTGTGTGAACGCACGGCACGCCGATCCAATACGCTGCCGCATTTTGCAGGATGCGATTTGTAATTGGCAGTGGGAAAATGCAAGCAATTGCAAAAGATAGTGCGGGACAAATCGGTTTCTGGTGGGCAGAAAGCCGATTTGATTGGCGGTGCGAAGGGATTGGAAACGAGGTGAAGTGCGCAGAAATGACCGCTAAATCAGGCCTCAAACCACAATTTGGTGGCGCTGCTGCGCGAGCACGTCACGCTCGCGCAGCAGCGCGGCTCATGGCTCGATGTCACCTTCCGTGGCGTCGTCTCCGCCGTACGCGCTCAGACGGTTGTAGAGCGTTTTCAGACTCACGCCCAAGGCTTTAGCGGCGCGCCGTTTGTCGCCGCCGCAATATTTCAGTGTGCCGAGAATGATCTGTTTTTGCGCATCGGCGAGCGGTGTGCCGATCCATACGCTCATCGCGTCGCCCTGGGTGATGGGCTTTTTCACACGCGACGCCAGATGCGGATGCGGCAACTCAACCGTCTTCTCGGCAAGAATGAACGCGCGATACACCGCGTTCTTCAACTCGCGCACGTTGCCGGGCCACGACCAGGTGCGCAGTGTTTCGATCGACCGCTTGCTGAAACTCTTGCTCGCCGCTTCCTGGTGATTCAACAAGGCGAGGAAGTGCTGTGCGAGCAGTTCGCGATCGCTTTCCCGCTCACGCAGCGGCGGCGCGCGTAGAGGAAAAACGGCCAGCCGGTACATCAGATCTTCACGCAGACCGTTTTCCTTGACGGCCACGGCAGGGTCGCGATTGGTGGCGGCAATCACGCGCACGTCGCCGCGAATCAGTTCGTTGCCGCCGACCCGATAGAACGTGCCGGTTTCGAGCGCGCGCAGAAGCTTCACCTGGCGCACTGGCGCCATCTCCGTGATTTCGTCGAGAAACAACGTGCCGCCGTTCGCGTGTTCGAAGTAACCGACGCGGCCCTGGACCGCACCGGTGAAGCTGCCTTTTTCGTGGCCGAACAGTTCGGCTTCGATGAGTTCGTCGGGAATCGCGCCGCAGTTCACAGCGACAAAAGGGGCGTCCTTGCGGCTGCTCTGATCGTGAATCGTGCGGGCGATCAATTCCTTGCCCGTGCCGGATTCACCGATGATCAACGCGGTCGCGTCCGTGCCGGCGACGCGTTCGATCTGTTCGTACAGATCCAGCATCACCGGCGAAGAGCCATACAGCAGCCCGTACGATTTCAGTCCCGCGATGCCGTCCGCGACACGCTGCTTCGCCTGTGCCGAAGCACTGCCGCCAGCGGAGACGGTGTGCGAGTCCAGATCGATTGACGCCATAAACGGGAAGTCCTGTGCAAATGAGGTTCGTTGTTGCGGCGCGCAGGCCTATAACGAGATAAAGCGGATTAGCGGTATCTCACAAGAGTTGATTTAACCACTTCGGCGCGGTTTCCGGCAATCCATGTGACAGTCGGCAAAATCCACGCGCGCGCGGTCGGTCGAAAGTGCCTGGAAAGGCGTCTGCGTCGCGTGTGGGCGGCAAATTTACCGGGCACGGCGTTTGCGTCTCCCACCCGACACGCGTGTGTTTCCGCACAGGGCCGCCAGAGGCGCCGGGATTCATACGCGAACGCCGAACTCAGACATGGGAGTAAATGATGACTGATACCACGCAACAGCTTGCACTCGGCGGACAGAAGATTGTCGAGGATCTGCGGGTGCTGCTGACGGACTCGGAAGAAATGCTGCGGCTTGCCGCAAATATGCCCGGCGAGGGTGTCGGCGCATTGCGCGACCGGCTGGGCGCGCACGTGGAAACGTTGCAATCGGCCCTCGGCGACGCGCAGCAGAATGCGCAGCGGCGCTATCGGGCCGCGACCGTCAATACCGAGCGGTATGTGCGGCGCAACCCGTGGCGCGCGCTCGGCATTGCCGCGGGCGTCGGCTTCCTGCTGGGCGTCCTGAGCGCGCGCTAACGCGCCATTCTCGACGTACCGACCCGCTTCACGACAAACAAGGAGTTCACGATGGCACGACCCAAAATTGGTATCTTCGGCGCTCTGCTGGCTCTCGGCGGCTTTCTGGCTGTGCGTTATGTGCAGAGAGGCCGTTCGCAGGGTCCGGCGGCGCGCGAGTTGAGCCGTTGGGAAGGTGAGGGCGGCACGGTGGCGACGCCGGCGGTGCCAGCCGGAAGCGTGGCGGCAGCTAGCGCAGGCCCGGCGACGCCGGACGCGACGCACGGCACGAGCGGGCCGAACGGCACGAACGGCTCGACGCATCCGAACGGCGACGGTGGAGCATGGCCGTTTCCGCGTAGTTGAGCGGCGCTGCGCAGGGGTTGTGGCCGGCGTCCCGCATTGATCGGCGACGCTGGCCAAGTCTGTTTTTTTGTCTCGATAAGGCCGTATAATAGGCAAATAAACAACAATGACAGGGGGATATGCAAGATTTCCCCATTCATTGTTGCGATATTGCATCAAGTCGGAGGCTCGGCGTTTTTTGCTGAGAGTTGGCGTGTGCTCACCGTGTGCTCACATCGGGGCGCTTCGCTGACCGGCATCCAATCGTCGAACGGCTTGTTCTGCATGCGCTTTGGCATGTTCCCCATCCACGCTTTCTGGCTTTCGAGACGCGATGCCACACGTACTGATTGTCGATGACGATGCAAGTACCCGCGAGGCGCTTTCCGCCATCATCGGGGAAGACGGCCTGACCACCGCCACCGCGGGCGATTTGCGCGAGGCGCGCATTCAACTGGTCCGGCAGATGCCGGACGTTGTCTTTACCGACCTGAAGCTGCCCGACGGCAGTGGGGTCGATCTGTTCGAGGATCTCGATCCACGCTCGGGCGTGGAAGTGATCGTAATTACAGGCCACGCGACGGTAGAGTCAGCAGTCAACGCGCTGAAAATGGGCGCCACCGACTACCTCGTGAAGCCAATCAACATGCAGCGCGTAAAGGCGATTCTGTCGCGCCTGCCGCGCGCCGGCGACCTCAAGGCGGAAATCGGCACGTTGCGTGGCGAACTGCGCCGCATGGGGCGCTTTGGCCTGATGCTCGGCAATTCACCGGCGATGCAGGAGGTCTACGACCAGATCGGCCGGGTCGCGCCGACGGCCGCCTCGGTGATGCTGGTGGGCGAATCGGGCACGGGCAAGGAAGTGGCCGCGCAGACACTGCATCAGCTCAGCCTGCGCCGTAAGCATGCATTTCTCGCGGTGAACTGCGGCGCGATTTCGCCGAACCTGATCGAATCGGAAATGTTCGGCCACGAGCGCGGCTCGTTTACCGGCGCGGACCGCCAGCACAAAGGGTATTTCGAACGCGCGAACGGCGGCACGCTGTTTCTCGATGAAATCACCGAGATGCCGATCGAGTTGCAGGTCAAGCTATTGCGCGTGCTGGAAACCGGCATGTTCATGCGGGTCGGCACGACCAGGGAAATTGAAACCGACGTGCGCCTGATCGCGGCGACCAACCGCGATCCGGAACAGGCGGTGCTCGAAGGCAAGCTGCGCCTTGACTTGTACCATCGTCTGAATGTGTTTCCGATCAGCCTGCCGCCGCTGCGTGATCGGGGCAAGGACGTTGAACTGCTGGCCCAGGCCTTCCTCGACGAACTCAACGAGCGTCACAGCACAAAGAAGCATTTCCCGGAGACATTGAAGGACATGCTGCTGTCGTATCCGTGGCCGGGCAACGTGCGTGAACTGAAGAACTACGTGCAGCGCGCGCACATCATGTCGGGAACGGATTCGGACAGCACGGCAACGGTACCGTTGCAGATCACGCTGTCCAAACCCGCAGCCGGCACGTCGATCACGATTCCGTTCGGCACCTCGCTCGCCGAAGCGGACCGTCAGCTCATTCTGGCGACGCTTGAACAATGCGGCGGCGTGAAGACGCGCGCGGCGGAGATTCTCGGCATCAGCCTGAAGACGCTGTACAACCGGCTTGTCGAGTACGGCAACGACGCGCGTGAAGACGCCGATGCGGCCGACGAATCGCGCGCATTGGGCGGCGCGGACGCCTGAGACGCCCGCTCCCCCTTAAGTCCGGACGCGCGGGCGCCTTCGAGCCGGGGGCGCGCAGAGGACGGCATAGGCCTTGCTGCGCTCCCATGGAACGCTAAAACGAGGATAACCGACATGCCGCGATACGCTGCCGCCCCCGAGCTTCCCTTTGCCAAACACGCTCATCGTCCCGAGCCGATCGAGCCGCCTTCTCCGCCGCAGCCGCCTCCGCCGGCCACGCCCGGTGAGCCCGACACGATCCCCGATCCGACCCCCCAGCCGATCGAGCCCATCGAACCGATCGCGCCGCCGATCGGCGATCCGCCGCCGCAACCTACGCAGACGCCACAAGCCAGTCAGCTTCCGCCGCTGCGTATGCAACGCTGACGTGTCCTCTCCGCTGCGCCGCATACTGGCGCAGCGATTTTATGTACGTGTTACAAAGTCGGCGCATCTTTTACCGGCAATTTACCGTGGTGACCCCTAGACTGTATTGACGCCGCCTTCTGCGGCGGCAGGCTTCCTTCGGAGGCATCGATCATGAGACATCCAGCACTGCGACGCTCCGCGCGCCACTCGAAGCGCGATTCCCGGCCGGGCAGCGGCACGAGCGGTCCGCCAGCATCGCCTGACCCGGCTGCGCAGAACCGCCCCGCGCCCGACGCGCCGCCAGACGGCGAGCACAATCAGGGCGGCGTGCGTCGGGAAGGGCTGGAGTACCAGCGCGATCTGGGCTCGGAGCAGGACGCCTGAATCCATCTGACGGCCGGTAAGAAAACCAGCGCTTTCGTCATTCAAAGCAGAAAAAATTTCTTCGCAGTGCCACGGCGTTGCGCGTTTCTGCTCGCATGTCACATTTGCATACATTTTTATTTCCGTGATCTCGTAAAACGGCACGCGAATTGCATGCACCTTTCTGGCACATATCCGTATGCAACGAAACAACTGACTGAGGTGGAGCACCAATGAGCAGACTGATCGTGGTATCGAATCGTGTCGCGCCGACCCAGGAAGGCCGTCCTGCAGCTGGCGGGCTGGCGATTGGCGTGCTGGACGCGTTGAAGGAAACCGGCGGAGTCTGGTTTGGCTGGAGCGGTGAGACGGTTGCAGAGCCGTCCGCGCCCGTGATTGAAAAGCAGGGCAATGTGACTTACGCGACGGTGGGCCTCACCAAGCGCGATTACGACCAGTACTACCGTGGTTTTTCGAATTCGACGCTGTGGCCGACGTTCCACTATCGCAATGATCTGTCGCGCTATGACCGGCAGGAATACGCGGGCTATCAGCGCGTGAATGCGACGCTCGCCAAGCAGCTCAAGGAATTGCTCAAACCGGATGACATCATCTGGGTGCACGACTATCACCTGCTGCCGTTCGCGCGGTGTCTGCGTGAACTTGGCGTGAAAAATCCGATTGGCTTCTTCCTGCATATTCCGTTTCCGGTGCCGGAAGTGCTGCGCACGATTCCGCCGCACGAGGAATTGCTCAAGGCCATGTGCAGCTACGACGTGGTCGGCTTCCAGACCGAGGCGGACCGTCAGTCGTTCGTCGACTATATCGAGCGCGGCCAGCATGGCACCTCGAGTGAAGACGGCATGATGCACGCGTACAACCGCTTCCTGAAGGTTGGCGCGTACCCGATCGGTATCTATCCCGACGCCATTGCCAAAGCCGCTGAACAGTTCACCGACCGCAAGCCGGTGCGGAGCCTGCGCGACGGCATGCGCGGACGCAGGCTGATCATGAGCGTCGATCGTCTCGATTATTCGAAAGGGCTCGTGGAACGCTTCCAGGCTTTCGAGCGCCTGCTGCTGAATGCGCCGGGTTGGCACGGGCGCGTGTCGCTGGTGCAGATCGCGCCACCTACGCGTGCGGACGTGCAGACCTATCAGCGGATTCGTCAGACGCTGGAGGGCGAAGCGGGCCGCATCAATGGCCGTTTTGCGCAACTCGACTGGACGCCGATCCAGTACCTGAACCGCAAGTACGAACGCAATCTGCTGATGGCGCTGTTCCGCCAATCGCACGTCGGCTATGTAACGCCGCTGCGCGACGGCATGAATCTGGTCGCGAAGGAGTACGTCGCCTCACAGGACCCCGCCGATCCCGGCGTGCTGGTGCTGTCGCAATTCGCGGGCGCTGCCGAGCAATTGCCGGGCGCACTGGTGGTCAATCCGTTCGATCTGTCGCAGATGGCTGAGGCGCTGGAACGCGCCTTGTCGATGCCGCTCGCCGAACGGCAGGCGCGTCACGCAGACATGATGGCGCCGATGCGCGAAAACAATCTGTCGGTCTGGCGCGATACGTTCCTCGCCGACCTTCGCCACGTCGCGACGGCTTCGTCAGTGACGGCCAAGGCGGTGAAGCTCGCTGACGTGACGGCATCGTAGCCCGCTCGGCGGGCGGCGGCGCGTCGCTCGTCGAATCCGCGCATGCCGGTCACGTCCGTGCGAAGCGGTTTTGAGAAATGTTTGAGAAGATGACTGCCAGAAGGGCGCGGATCGCAGCCAGCGATCCGCGCCCTTCTTCATATGGGGAGAGCAGTCAGGCCGGCAGCGCATTCACACGCTGCATGACGCGCAGCGTACTGATCACCGCGGCAAGCGCGGAGAAACAGGCGGCCACATACAACGCAACCGTCGACCCGTTCACAGGCGCGACGCCGAAGATCAGCGCGACCAGTGCCGCGCCGAGCGTCTGCCCAGTCAGGCGCGCGGTGCCGAGCATGCCGCTCGCACCGCCGCTGCGCTCGCGCGGCGCGGCCGACAGCATGGTGCGGTTGTTCGGCGACTGGAAGATGCCGAAGCCCGCGCCGCACAGCGCCATGCGCCAGGCAATCTGCATGGGCTCCGGATGCGCGCCGAGTGTGGCGAGCAGAAGCAGGCCCACGGTCATCGCGGCAAGCCCCACGCCGCCCAGCCAGCCCGACGACACCCTGTCCGACAGCAAGCCGGCAATCGGAGCGGCGATGACGATCACCAGCGGCCAGGGCGTCATCAGCAAACCGGTTTGCACCTGTGACAAGCCGAGCGTGTTCTGCAACAGAAACGGCAACGACACGAAGGCGAGCATCTGCGCGCAGAAGGAACAGACCGAGGTGCCGATCGACAATGCGAACACCGGAATCCTCAGCAAATCGATCGGCAGCAGCGGTGCGGGCTGGCTCAACTGACGGCGCACGAAAAAGTAACCGATCACAAGCGCGCCGAGCGCTTCGAACATGACATAGCCCAGCCGCTCGCCGTGGCCCAGACCGTCGACGGCAAAGATCAGCAGGCCGAACACGAACGCGTTCATGACCGCGCTCAGGTAGTCGTATGGCGATTCGTGGCCGGGATTGAGCGGCAGCGCCTTGAAGCCGCCGATAATCGCCGCGATGCCGATCGGCACATTGATCGCGAACAGCCACGGCCACGTGGCGATGGCGAGCACGCCGGAGGCAACCGTCGGTCCGATGGCCGACGACACGGCGACCACCACCGCGTTGATCGCCACGCCGCGCCCCAGTTGCGAGGGCGGATAAATCATGCGCACCAGCGCGGTGTTGACGCTCATGATGCCCGCGGCGCCGAAGCCCTGAATCACGCGAGCGAGCGCAAGCGTCGGCAGTGAGGTGGACAGCGCGCAACCGAACGACGCCACGGTGAACAGGATCAGCCCAGCCAGATAGATGCGCCGGTAGCCGATGCGATCGCCCAGCGAGGCAAGCGGCAGCAGCGAGATGGTGATGGCGAGCTGATAGGCGTTGACGATCCAGATCGAGCCGGCCGCGCTCGAATGCAGATTGCGCGCGATGGTGGGCAGCGCCACGTTGGCAATCGCGCTGTCGAGCACCGCGAGCGTGAGCGCGAGCGCGATGACCAGCATCGCCCAGTAACGTTGCGGCAAGGGCAAGCCCTGTTCCGGGCTGTCCGGAAGCGAGGCGCCATGGGCAGGGTGATTCGCGGAATCGGCGGCGTCGGCGGGACTCGAACCGTCCTTGCGGGATGGTTGTGCTTGCATCGTTCTTTGGAGTTATAGCGGGGCGGCTCGCCGGCTGCCGCGGCGATGCCGGCGCCGCTAAAGCGTACCGGCATCGCGTCTCACGCATTATTTGAGTTCGTAAAGACCCGTATGCGTGGTCGAGTCGATTTCGTTCAGATGCGTCATGAAGCGCGCGACCGCGTTGGTGGTGTCCGCGTTGATCGGCAGATGCGCCACCTTCAGCGCATGCAGGCGGAAGATAAAGCGGTGCGCCCGGTCGCCGCGCGGCGGCGCGGCGCCGCCGAAGCCCACCGTGCCGTAGTCGTTGCGCACCTGCAGCGCGCCCTGCGGCAGCAGTGCGCCATCCGCTTTGCCGGCATTGCGCGGCAGCGAACGTGCGTCAGCCGGAATGTTGACGACGACCCAGTGCCAGAAGCCGCTGCCGGTCGGCGCGTCGGGATCGTGAACAGTGAGTGCGAAGCTTTGAGTGTCGGCCGGGGGCGCGTCCCACTGCAAGGCGGGCGAGATGTTCTCGCCGTCCACGCCGAATGCCTTGTCGTGGTATTCGTGGGCTTTCGGCATGAAGCCATTGGTGGGGAACTCATCGGACCAGAGACGGAAATCAGCCATCGTATGCCTCCCTTCAAGGATGGTTCTGGAGATGGTCGGGGTGGGGTTCCGTGCTGCCGGTGTGCTGCGGGTTCGGCAAGCGGAAAGGCCCCGAGCGAGCTAAATGAGTGTATCACCAGCCGCTTCGGGATTTGCCCGAACCCGGTGGGCTACAAGCGGCTTTCAGCCGCGCGCCTCGAACTCCGGCGCGTCGCTGCGCAGCCACTCGGTGAGTCGTTGCAGCACACCCTCGATATCGCGATTGGCACCACGCAACGCGCATTCCCACACCACCGCGACGCGCCAGCCGTGCGCGAGCAAGGCCGCGCGAACCTTGTCGTCGTTGCTGCGATTGCGGCCGATCTTCTCGCGCCAGAATTCGGGCCGCGTCTGCGGCCATTTGAAGAGAT
The DNA here is from genome assembly GCF_046027215.1 of Paraburkholderia fungorum. Taxonomy (GTDB): domain Bacteria; phylum Pseudomonadota; class Gammaproteobacteria; order Burkholderiales; family Burkholderiaceae; genus Paraburkholderia; species Paraburkholderia fungorum_D. The sequence continues at coordinate 943,175 of NZ_JAQQEN010000001.1, forward strand.
GACAGTCGTGGCCGTGCCAGAAGCAGCCGTGCACCAGCACGACCGCGCGGTAGCGCGGCAGGACGATATCCGGGCGGCCCGGCAGATCGCGGGCGTCCAGGCGAAAGCGAAATCCCTGGCGGTGCAGCAGGCTGCGGATCAGGATTTCCGGCTTCGTATTGCGGCCGCGGATGCCGGACATCATCCGGCTGCGGGTCGCGCTGTCGACGATATCGACCATGGTCGGGATTGGCGGCGCTCAGGCGTACAGCGAAAGGGCTTGCGCCGAGCCGCGCGGTGTTTCCTCGGCGAGCAGGGTTTGTACATGCGGCAGCATGATGCGCGCCACTTCGCGCATCACCGGCATGACCACGCTGTTGCCGAATTGCCGGTACGCCTGCGTGTCGCTGACGGGAATCCGGAAGGTATCGGGAAAGCCCATCAGCCGCGCGCACTCGCGCGGCGTCAGACGGCGCGGGCGTGACGCGTCGCCTTGATGGACGAGAATTTCCGAGCCGTCCTTGTGATAGCGCGCGGACAGTGTGCGCGTCACGCTGTCCGGATAGGCCATGCCGAAGCCAAAGCCGTTACCCGCCGCGCGATGTTTCGCCGCGTAGTTCTGCAGATAGGTCCACAGGTTCGGGGTGAGTGTGTACTTCGCTTGAACGCGCCGGCTGGCGTGGTCGAAGAAACGATCGTGGTCCCACGGCAAGACCGGTTCGCTGCCGTCCGTGCGATGCAGGATCGAGCCGAGGCGCGGGCCGATTGCCGGCAGATGCAGATCGTCCCAGGAAAAAGACGTCTTGCCGCGAAAGCCGACGATGATGATCCGTTCCCGATGCTGTGGCGTGAAATGCTGGCCGTCGACCACGCGGTAATGCACTTCGTAGCCGAGCTCGTCGCGCAGGGTTTGCAGAATCACGTCGAAGGTCCGGCCTTTGTCGTGCGAGAGCAGGTTCTTCACGTTTTCCAGCAGGAACGCCGCCGGCCGCTTGGCCGCGATGATCCGCGCGACGTCGAAAAATAGTGTGCCCTGGGTTGTGCACTCGAAACCGTGCGGCCGTCCCAGCGCGTTTTTCTTGCTGACGCCGGCGATCGAAAACGGCTGGCAGGGAAAGCCGCCAAGCAGCACGTCGTGGCTCGGCACGTCTTCGGCGGGAAAAGAGACGATGTCGCCAATCAGCGCGTGCGCGGCGCCGGCGGGGTAGTTCTCGCCGGGGTAGTTCTCGCGATACGTCTTGGTGGAAAACTCGTTCCACTCGCTCGTGAACACGCATTCACCGCCGTGCGCTTCGAAACCCAGACGAATGCCGCCAATGCCGGCGAACAGATCGATAAAACGGAACGGGGCCTCGCCATTCGCCGCGCCGGCCTTCGCCCCGGCGCTGTTATGCAGCAGATCGCGCAAGGCGGGTTCGAGCATCGCCGGACAGGGTGTTTCGCCTTTTTCCCAGCGACGCACCGTCTTGATGTCTTTGCCGACGTGCGCGGCGATTTCGCGTTGGGTGAAGCGGGCGCGCGCCTGCCTGAGCAGGTCGAGCGGTGCGGCGAGGGTCACGGATGTCCTTGCTGGGAATTTTTGCGGACATTATGACCTAAGGTCGTCCCATTTCCTCAGTTTTTACGGACGACGAGCGAAAAATCGCTATCGTCGACGGGGTGTTTTCTGTCGAAATGCGTGTGTCACGGATGGGCGTGTAGGCTTATAACGTGACGCGAATTCCCCGCGTTGCGACGTGTTGGGGCCGCGGCGAGATTCGCGGCCTTTTTTTATGTGAAGGGGATCGTGCGGGGGGCCGGCGCGGGACGCCGGCCGTTTGGGACGCAGCGTGTCAGATCTGAACGGCGGCAGCGTGCGATGCTTGAGAACGCGCAGCGGACGGCGCCAGTTCGTCCCATGCCGGTGGGGGCGCTGCGTCGAACTGGTCGATTTGCAACAGCAGGCTGTCGACCGCGCATAGCTGCGCGTGGGACAGATTACCGGTGTCGAGCAGCTGGTGCAGACGCTTGCGCCAGTAGTCGGCCGGCAAGATCGGTCCGCCCAGGTCGCCGTGTAAAGCCGGCCGCATGACGCGCCCAATGTGCGCGATATCCCGGTCGATCAGCATCGCCTGAGACGACCCCGTCAGCGTAATGAGTGTGCGGTCCATAACCCCTCCATGGCTCCTTTACGGCAGACAGCAGCGGGACTTTAGACTTTTTTAAAAATATTTTTCAGAACTGTTTCGGCGACCGACGCGGCGAACCTCCTGGCCGGGCACACCCGTTGCTCGACAGGGATACTGGCGTAATGTTGCGCCGGCATTCCACGAGATGGAGCCGAACATGAACAAAGACCAGGTGAAGGGCGTAGGCGAGCAGATCAAGGGCAAGGTCAACGAAGCTGTCGGCAAGGCCACCGACAACCCGGGCAAGGAGCTCAAGGGTGACTTGCAGCAAGGCGCCGGCAAGGTGCAGAAGGCCTATGGCGATGCGAAAGAAGACGCCAAGGACAATGCCAAGCGCAACGCGCCGTAATTCGGCTCGCGAATAGTTCCCGATAGTGTTTGACTCGACGGCAAAGGGCGCTTCGGCGCCTTTTGCCGTTCTAGCGTGTGATTGATTTTTTGCATGACCGGGTAGAAATGTCCAAGGCGCCGCCTGGGAGTAACCCGGGTTCCGCGTCCCGGATGCGCCGTAGTGGAAGCGCTACCTTTAGACTTGGCGCAATCCAACCGGAGCGCGCCTATGACACCCGAGAAAGTGCTTTCGATGTTCGAACGGCAGTACCTGGAGGGCAAGGTGCCCATCGACCTCGAGTACACCTGCGCAAGTTTCGCCAACTGGCTCGCTACAACGTGGGAACAACTCGACGGGGAGCAGCGGACGCTGCTAATGACGGTCGGTGCGGCCCTGTGGCGCGAAGGATATAACCTGCGCGCCGGTGCCGCGACCAAGGATTTGTGGTGAGTCCTGGCGGCTGATCGCGTCGTTGCGCTGGCGTCGAGCCGTCTCGGGGCGGACTCGCACGCGTTGTGCCGAGTCGGTTTATATTGGGCGGTCCCGCGTTCGGGCTTCTCTTGCCGGTCCCATGCCGGTTCTCGCGCCCGACGCCCAATTTCCAGCCGCAGCTTTCGCACAAGGGTTACGCCATCACCATGACCGATCTATCCGCCTTCCCGATCACGAAGAAATGGCCTGCTGAGCATTCGGACAGGCTGCAGCTCTATTCGCTGCCCACGCCCAATGGCGTCAAGGTGGCGATCATGCTCGAAGAGATCGGGTTGCCGTATGAGCCGCATCTCGTACGCTTCGATACGAACGACCAGCTGTCGCCCGAGTTCATGTCGCTGAATCCGAACAACAAGATTCCGGCCATCATCGATCCGAACGGCCCGGACGGCAAGCCGCTGCCGCTGTTCGAATCCGGCGCGATCCTGATCTATCTGGCGGACAAGACGGGCAAATTGATGCCGAAAGATGCCGCCGGCCGCTACGAAACGATCCAGTGGGTGATGTTCCAGATGGGCGGGATCGGTCCGATGTTCGGTCAGTTGGGCTTCTTCAACAAGTTCGCGGGGAAAGAGTACGAAGACAAACGACCGCGCGATCGCTACGTGGCGGAATCGAAGCGCCTGCTCGCCGTGCTGGAGCAGCGGCTTGAAGGGCGTGAATGGATCATGGGCGACGCTTACTCGATCGCCGATATCGCGACCTTCCCCTGGGTGCGTAACCTGATCGGTTTTTACGAAGCGGGCGAGCTGGTCGGCATTCAGGACTTTCCGAATGTGACGCGAGCGCTCGCCGCGTTTATCGCGCGTCCGGCGGTGGCAAAGGGTCTGGATATTCCGAAGCGTCCGTAATGCCCTTTGCGGTGATTGGGGCGATGTCGACAGGGAACTCTTCGCACGGAAGAGTTCCGCTGCATGGCGGTCCTAGAAGGACGTTCGTATGCCGACGCGTGCCACGGTTTCGTACTGCGACGACGATTCCGCGAGGTCGCCGACGTCACCGAAAACATCCTGCCCCGACGCCTTCTGGTAGACCGTTTGCGCATAGACGTCGGTCCGTTTCGACAGCCGGTAGTCGGCCATCACACCCACTTCGTTCCGATGCGGAGAGTTGTGCCCGATCGACGAGGTGATCGACTCCTTCGTGTAGGTGTACATCGCCGCGACGTAGCATGCCGCGGTGATGTCGAACTTCGCGTTGACTTCGAAGTTATCGAATTTCAATGTACTGACGGGGAAGGTCGGCCGGTCGACGATGTCGGTGTGCGTGTAGACGAAGCCAAGCGTCGCAGTTCCGATTGCATAGTTCACGCCTGCGCCAGCGACGCGCTGTTGTCCCGACAGATAAGGCGATCCCGTCACGGCGCCAACGGTAGTGGCGCTCGCGTTGTCGATATTCATGTACGCCGCGGCAAGCGACAGAGGACCGTTCTGATACTTCGTGCCGATGCTCCATACGCGATTGTCGGCAAACGCGCCGGCCTGGTTGCTGAAGCCGTATACGCCGCCAAACTGAAGTCCCGCATAGTTGGCGCTCGTGTACTTCGCCGAATTGTCGATGCGGAACGTCTCGTTGATATTGTCGTGGTCGAAGGGATGCGCGAAGAGCGTGCCGCCCCAGCTGGCCGTCGCTGTCAACGGCGCGACGTAGTCCACCACTGAATCGTATTGGCGCCCGAAGGTCAACGTGCCTATGTTTTCGGAAGCAATGCCGATATACGCCTGACGGCCGAACATCTGGCCATTCGGCAATGCGCTGCCGTTATTGATGTTGAATCCGTTCTCGAGTTGAAAGACCGCGCTGAGACCGCCGCCGAGATCTTCTTTTCCTTTCAGGCCCCACCGATTGCCCAACTGTTGAGTGCCGCTGACGAGCGCGTAGTCGGCGTGACCGCCAAGATTGCTGACGTATTCGAAGCCTTCGTCAATGGAGCCGTAGAGTGTCACGCTGCTTTGTGCATGAGCGACACCTGCAACGATGCCGAGCGCCGCTGGGAGGAATAGCGTGCGTTTTATTTTCATTTTGATGCCCCGAGTTTTTGTGGGCAGAGCGTCTGCCGTTTCGAATTTCGGGCGGGATTCTACAGAGGCGGGCTTTCAGGGGGATTGCGTGGGTGGCGATGTTTGCGCCGCAATGCTCTGCCCTTGTTAGTAGCCGATGCAGCAAATGCTAATGCCAACCGTGTAACCGCCGATGGTCGGTTGTTTGCTCCAACTGGCGCAACCGGCAAGACACAGCGCGAGGCAGGCAATAGCGATAGCGATCTTCATATGCTTTCCGGCGGGTGAAAACAAATTGTAATGCTGTCGGCGCTTGTGTGCGCGCGGCATTGGTACGCACCATCTGTGGTACCCGAATAATGTATTGGGCGTTAGCACAAACTAGTTGAGGGCCGTCATCTCGTCCTTTTCAGCCTGCAACGATCCAATCGCGACATGGCCTATTTGTGCGGCCCAAGATCGCGAGCACCTGAATTAGCATGCCTGTCGATAATGCGATGCAGCAAACACCCTTGGGATCAATGACTTCGACGGTTCGTCGGTTGGTTATCCACAGGTTCATCCACTTTTTCGGTGCATAACTTGGCGAAAACCGTCACATCCATTCATCGCGGGTTTCGCGTGTTTCGCAATCCAGGAATGCCCAACAGTCTGCCGTCTGCGGCGAGCGCAAAAAGGCCCAGACCGCGAAGGCCTGGGCAAATCCAACGGGATCGGAGCACCCGCCGGAGGAGGTATCAAGACGAAACCGGCCCGTTACCGGGCAGTGCCGGGATAGCGAGCCAGTTCTTTAATTAGGGAGCGCGCGGAGGTGCGACGCCCTCAGAGGGCGATGCGCGGCGACCGGGTAGGGCAGCAGCGACTCGCCAGTCTGACGGTTAATGACCTGAGTAAAGCGAACGCGGACCGGTAGCGACTGCGGGGGCGCCGGATGCCGACGAACCGCCCACAATGCCACCAACGCCGCTGGTGTCAGCTACGCCAGCCTGTGCCGTAGCGGTTTGCGCATTTTGAGCAGCCACCTTGGCTTCGGCAGCCTGAATGTCGGCCGGGTAATAGGGATCTTCGCCACGGGCCGGGTTGTAGCCAGCCTTCTCGAGCTGGACCAGTTCGGCGCGAACCTGCGCACGGGTGACAGGCTCGTTCGGTTGCTTGGCGAACGATGCGACCGGAGCAGCGAGTACGGCGGCAACAATAACAGCTTGAATAAGGGACTTCATGATGACTTACCTCCAGACCTTGTTTTGTCCTGCTACGAACAGCCCTGTTCGTATTCAGTGACTACAGTCTAGTTAGGCAGGCACTTAAGATTAAGGCCCGTATCTGGAGAAGATTGTTGTTCGATTTGGGTAAACCCTGATTTCGCGTTGCGGCTCTTATGAGCTGCGCGCGCTCACGTCCTGTTCAACAACTGCTATCGCGACGTGGCAGAACGCAACGCGGGAACGATACGTCGACTGGTCGACGCCACGCGGTAGTGGAGTTCCGAAGAATCGATTCGGCCGTTCGCCATCGCTGCGACGCTGACACCCGACCGTCTGCTTCGCTCGGACACCGGCTACCTTTGGGTGAGCCGTGCGCGTGGGCCAAGGTCGCTGCGCGAGGCGACGTCAGTGGCCGGTGGCCGGCTCCGCCCGTGCGCTCCTACGCAGGACATCGGCAGGTACACCAAACGTTCGGAGGAACGCACGGCGCATACGTTCCCGATCCGAGAAACCCGTTTCCTGCGCCACCACGTTAATCGTGTGGCGGCCTTGCTCAATCATGAATCTGGCTGCTTCCAGGCGAAGCTGTTCCACAGCTTTGGCCGGCGACTGACCGGTCTCGGCGACGAAGGCGCGGCTGAACTGGCGAGGGCTGAGGTTTGCGACATCCGCAAGCTCCTCAATGGTGAGCGGATTGCGCAGGTTGCGGCGAATATGCGCGAGGACCAATTCAATCCGATCGGATTTCGGCGTCATGTCCAGTAACGCGGAATGCTGCATCTGACCACCAAGCCGACGCTGATTCATGACAAGAAGCCGGGCAACCATTTTTGCGGCGTCGGCGCCGAGGTCGTTATCGAGCAACGCCAGGGCGAGGTCGATGCCGGCCGTCATTCCCGCCGAAGTCCAGACTGGACCGTCGTTGACAAATATCCGGTCTTCTTCTGTGCGGACTTTCGGGAATCGCGCTCTGAATTCAGACGCGTGTGCCCAATGCATGGTTGCGCGTCTGCCATCCAGGAGTTCCGCCTCGGCAAGGACAAACGCGCCACTGCAGATCGAGGCTATCCGTCTGGATGCCTTGGCCGCCTCTTTCACGAATGCAACTACGGGAGCATCCGAAACGGGCATTTTCATTTCAGTGATTGAGCCGACGATGACCGTGTCGAATGCCGGGTCGCCGAACGCCTCGGTTTCCAGTGCCATCCCACCTGAAGATACAACAGGACCACCGTGTTCAGACAGGAGATGGACGTCGTAGCACTGGCCTCTCGGCGGCATGTTCGCGATCTCGAATACCGTAAGGGCCGCGAGGCTCATCATCTGAAATCTTCTCGGCACTATGAAGCCAATCCGGTGCATATCTGATCCTGCCGTTCGCAACATGAACGTGCTGTGAATGAGCGCCGTATGGGTTGAATTCCCCAATAGCAATCAACGAATCCGAGCTGCGAGCTTTCTGCGCGCGAGCAACGGATGTCATGAATGGTGGCAACAACGACATACATCGTAATGGCCTGCGACGTTAAGGTACAAGCACTTCTCTCATCCGCCGCATAGCCAGCGAAAGGAACACCATCATGTCGAAAATCATCCGCGCCGCAGCCGTTCAGATCGCGCCTGTCCTCTATAGCCGGGAAGGCACTGTCGATAAAGTCGTCAGCAAAATTCTGGAGCTCGGAAAGCAGGGCGTCCAGTTCGCGACGTTCCCTGAGACTGTCGTTCCCTATTATCCGTACTTCTCGTTCATCGAATCGCCATTTGCAATGGGTGCCGAGCATTACAAGCTGCTCGAGCAGGCGGTGACTGTCCCCTCGGACGCGACTCGCGCAATCGGCGAGGCCGCACGCCAGGCCGGAATGGTGGTATCGATTGGCGTTAATGAACGCGATGGCGGCACGATCTATAACACGCAACTGCTATTCGATGCCGATGGCACGCTCGTGCAGCGGCGCCGCAAGCTTTCGCCGACTTATCACGAGCGAATGGTCTGGGGAATGGGCGACGGCTCAGGCCTGCGCGCAATCGATACCGCCGTGGGCCGCGTCGGCCAGCTGGCCTGCTGGGAGCACTACAACCCGCTCGCACGTTACGCGCTGATGGCAGATGGTGAGGAAATCCATTCGGCCATGTATCCGGGTTCGTTCGCCGGTGATCTTTTCTCGGAGCAGATCTCCGTGAACATCCGCCAGCACGCGCTGGAGGCGGGTGCCTTTGTGGTCAACGCGACCGCCTGGCTGACGCCCGAACAGCAACAGCAGATTCTGCAGGATACCAATACAACCCAGATTGGCCCGATCTCCAGCGGCTGTTTCACCGCCATCGTTTCGCCGGAGGGCGAGTACATGGGTGGCGCGCCGCTGCGTGAAGGAGAGGGCGAGATCATCGCCGATCTGGATTTCTGGCAGATCGACAAGCGCAAACGCATGATGGACTCGCGTGGTCATTACAGCCGTCCCGACGTGCTCGGACTGGTGATCGACCGCACACCGAAGCTGCACGTCATCGAGCGATCGGTGCACGCAGTGGGTGAAGAGTCAGCCAGCGATCTGGAAGAGCTCGCCTGAGCCGCGTGTGAAATCGCGGGATACCGGCGTCGAGTGCGCATCGCGCGAGTGCGATGCGACAGACGCGCGAAATTCAATCAGGCCACATCGAGCCAACAACGCAGGAGTAAGCAAAATGGACTTCAACGATGTCATGCTGGAGCGCAACGCCGACTTCGCAAATAGCGCGTTCGCCCCCGAACTGAAGATGATGCCATCGACGGGAACGGTGGTTGTCGGCTGTGTCGATCCGCGCGTGGATCCCGCCAACGTGCTGGGTTTGAAGCAGGGTGAGGCGGCCGTCATTCGCAATGTCGGTGGCCGGATCAACAAATCGCTGCTCGAAATGCTGGCAGTGCTGAGCGTCGTCGCGAAAGCAGCCGGACGTCCCGATGGTGCGCGCAATCTCGTCCTGCTCCAGCACACGGATTGCGGGATCATCGGCTGTCACAGGCATGCGCCTGCGTTGCTCGCCAGGCATCTGGGTGTCGAGACGGACGCACTCGATGAACTCGCTGTCACGGAGCCGTACAAGGCGGTGGCACTCGACGTCGCAGCACTCCGCGCGAACAGGGACCTTCCCGATAACCTGATCGTGTCGGGGCTGGTGTACGACGTCAAAACAGGCCGCGTTGAGACCGTCGTTCCTCCCGCGCCTTTGCGTGATGCTGCAGGCTGAGAATCAGCCGGATGGAAGGGCCGGCAATTCGCCGGGCCTTTCCTGAACGATCACCACTGTCCTGCGCGACGACGAGCGCGCCGCTTCACCACGATCAAATCGAACCGCGCAAAATTCAGTGCGACGAGACATAAGCCGTATCAGCGAATACTGCTGGGATCGCGAAGCTCTCGCGCATACGCTTAGCCTCTGCGGCCGGCGTCAAGCCAAACAGACGTCTGAATTCCCTGCTGAACTGGGACGGGCTCGCGTAACCCACAGCGTGTCCCGCCGCCTCCGCGGTCAGCTCCTTGCGCACCATTAACAGGCGAGCCTGATGAAGGCGCGTCGACTTCACGTATTGCATCGGCGGCACCTGCGTAATTGCCTTGAAGTGGCTGTGGAAACTCGGAATGCTCATACCCGCTTCGTGGGCCAGTTGCTTTACGTCGAGGGGCTGCGCATAACTTGCATGAATCAGGCGGAGTGAGCGGCCTATCTGGCCGAACTGTCCTCGCATCGCCAAGGCCTCGCGCAACGAGCTTCCCTGGGCTCCCGTGAGCACCCGGAAATACAGTTCACGCAGCAGCCCGGCGCCCAACACAGCAGCTTCGAGCGGTTGATGCATCGCCTCGAGGAAGCGCAGCACGGACGCTTGCATCGCGTCATCCATCGGCGTCGACATCATGCTCTGAGGTGCTGGTGTGTGCTCCACCGCGGCTTCGCGGTCGATCCGCTCCGCAAGTTCGGCGGCCAATGCGAAATCGAGGTGCAGATACAGCGCGAGCAGTGGGCGCTCCTCGGTTGCGTCGGTCTCCATGCTGAACGGCACAGGCACGGACACGGCCAGGTAGTGACGCTCGTCGTACAGGTAGAGCTGGTCGCCGAAATAACCTCGCTTGCGACCCTGGCAGACGATCACGATACCGGGGTCGTACAGAACGGGCGTGCGCGCTAGCGCCCGGTTCGACCGCAAGATGCGGACGCTCGGCAGTGCCGTCAGGTTGTAGCCCTCGTCGGGCGCCAACGCGCGTAGCAGGGCAACCATGCGTTTCTGGCTCTGAGAGGATAGCGCTGAATGCTGGGTCGAAGCGTGTAACGTGTTCATAGTTTTATGCAAGAAAATCATCGAAATTCGGCTTAATTTACCTCGCTCATCAGATTAGCATGCAATCTCCAATCGACATTCGGGAGAGGCTTTAATGGCATCCAGTAAAACTCTGCTTATCACCGGCGTCAGCAGCGGCTTTGGCCGCGCGCTCGCACAGGAAGCGCTGGCGGCAGGTCACAAGGTCGTCGGTACGGTGAGAAGTGCGCAGGCAAAGCTTGAATTCGAGTCCATCTCCGCGAATGCCGCCTGGGGGCGTGTGCTCGACGTGACCGACTTCGACACCATCGACGGCGTGGTGGCGGAAATCGAGGCTGGCATCGGACCAATCGATGTGCTGGTCAACAATGCCGGCTACGGCCACGAGGGAATCATGGAGGAATCGCCGCTCTCGGAAATGCGCCAACAGTTCGATGTGAATGTATTTGGTGCGGTCGCCATGATGAAGGCCGTGCTGCCATTCATGCGTAAGCGCCGCCGCGGCCACATTCTGAATATCACGTCGATGGGTGGCTACATCACGATGCCGGGAATCGCTTATTACTGTGGGAGCAAGTTTGCGTTGGAGGGCATCTCCGAGGCGCTTGGCAAAGAGGTCAAGCCCTTCGGTATTGCTGTGACGGCTGTGGCGCCGGGCTCATTTCGCACTGACTGGGCAGGTCGTTCGATGACACGGACTCCCCGCTCGATTTCGGATTACGACGATATCTTCAATCCCATCCGCCAGGCTCGCGAGGAAAAAAGCGGCAAGCAATCGGGAGATCCCCGGAAAGCGGCGCGCGCGATGCTGGTCGCCATTGCAGCGGACCATCCGCCCACACATCTATTGCTCGGTAGCGACGCACTCGGGCTCGTTCGAGACAAGTTGTCGGCATTGAACGTTGAAATCGGTGCGTGGGAGGCTATCACCATTTCGACGGACGGCTGATGACCGCGGAGACGGAGAATCTGTCGAGAACCGTATCCCGCGGCGTCGGGTGCGAACGATGCAATGCTTGCCCGATGCGAAAGTCCGTTGGCAACGTGAAACGGACTTTCGTGCTTCCCTCGTGACTGTCTGAGACGTGTCGAGAGCGGTCCAACAAGAAAATACTGAGCGTAGCTGATGGTGTAGCTCATCACTCAAAACCATACCGGGCGGGGCGCGGGTACTATTGCATCAGGGGTGGGGTGGGGTGGGGTGCTGTGATGCATTCCCGGGAGGGCGCCATCAAGTCTTCATGTTGAAACAATCCTGCTCGAAGCGTTGATAAGCAGTGGATGTTTCTTTCTTTGTCAGCGTTGCCTTCACGGAACGCTTTCCAACGCTTATGACGACAGTTGCGGGCAGGTAACCTTTGACGAAATCGGCGCAAGGGATCGCCTTCATGCCGATGATGCCGTCGGTCATGTCCCAAGCGGCAATGAGTTCGGCCCCATCTCGACCTTCGAAAACGAAGAAGGATTCGTTCTGCTGAGCCCGCCCCTGAGAATAAGATGCAGAAGCAGTGCGCTGGAGCGCGCGAAATGGACAAGTCCAGAGACTTCCATTGGTCCCCCCGACAGGAATCGAACCTGTATCTAGCGCTTAGGAGGCACTTGTTCTATCCATTGAACTACGGGGAGAGGACCGAACCAGAATCATCGCTGCAATCCTGCAGTCGGACAAGGTCCGCGAGGAAAGGGCGAGTCCAAATTCGCCAGCGAGGCGCAGAGTATATCAAACGCGCCCGAGCGCGAGGAGAGCAGCGAAGCCCCTTCCCGCAAAGCAAACGGCCCGGCAGGCATCACCCACCGGGCCGTGCGAACCGCCCGCCGCGCGCCGGCAATCGGCAGCGCGCGTTCGGCTCAAATCGACCGAGCCGATTCAGAATTCCACCACCGCGAACTCCGCCTTGCCCACATCGCACAGCGGGCAGCGCCAGTCGTCCGGAATCGCGGCGAAGCGCGTGCCCGGGGCGATGCCTTCTTCGGGCAGGCCTTCTTCCTCGTTGTAGATCCAGCCGCAAATCAGGCAGACCCAACTCTTATATTCAGTCACTTCAATTACTTCGCTCACGACGTACTCTTCTTTGGTTCGGTGCATTGATCCGCTCAGTCTGCCCCTTTTTTGGGCACGGCGGCGACCCGCAATATTACCGGAATTTGACAAACCGGCCTTCAACTACCGATGTGGCAGAGCCGCAAAGCGGCCCACCCAGCCTCGGTCCCACGCAACGGACCCGGTCACACACAGCGTGTATGCTCTGTTGCGCAGCTATTCTTTTGGACAGGGCTGCCGTGCGGCCGGCATGCGTTGCGACGATCGGCCTCAGGCAAGCGGAGCCGGCATCGTCGCCCGCATGAGCGGCGCATTAGTTTCGTTTCCCCTAAAAGGAGAAAAACGATGTTTAAAAACAAATGGTTGGCCGGCGCGGTGCTGGCTGGTCTGCTCGCTGCGTCGGGCGTGGCGCAGGCCGCGAGCGTGTCTTTCGTGCAACCGGCGGATGGAGCGACTGTCACCAATCCGGTGCACGTGGTGTTCGGCGTCGACGGCATGAAGATCGCGCCAGCGGGCACGATGACCGAGGGCACGGGCCATCATCATCTGCTGATCGACGGCAAGCCGCTCGCGAAGGGTGAAGTTATCCCGGCCACCGACAAATCGCTCCACTTCGGCAAGGGTCAGACGCAGACCGATCTGACGCTGCCGCCGGGCGACCACACGCTGACCCTGCAGTTCGGCGACGGCGCGCATCGCTCGTACGGCCCGGAAATGAGCAAGACCATCACGGTGCATGTGAAGTAAGCTCGCCGCACCAGGCGGCCGAGGGTGCGCAGGCACCGCCCGGCCGTGGTCTTGCGTTCGGTCTCCGTTTTGCAAGCTGGTCATTTGGCCTATCTCGTCCGGCATACAGGCAGCCGCCCGTGCGCCCGGTACAATGAGCAGTTCCGACTCATCGCTGTCTTCTCCAATTCTCCATGTCGCTTTACACCATTACCGGGGCCCAACTGGCGTTCGGTCACGTCGCGTTGCTCGATCACGCGGATTTCTCTCTCGAAGCGGGCGAGCGCGTCGGTTTGATCGGCCGTAACGGCGCGGGCAAGTCGTCGCTGCTGAAGATCGTCGCCGATCTCACCAAGCCGGACGACGGCCTCGTCACGCGCCAGCAGGGCCTGACGTCGGTCTACGTGCCGCAGGAGCCGGAGTTCGATACGGACGACACGGTGTTCGAAGCAGTCGCCGCCGGACTCACGCATGCCCGCGCGTTGCTGGACGAATACGACGTAGTGGCCAATCAGCTCGCCGACGAGCCGGAAGGGCCCGAGCACGACGCGTTGATGTCGCGCATGAACACGCTGCAATCGGCGTTGGATCATTCGGACGCCTGGAACTGGAGCACCCGCGTTGCCACCACGCTGCAGCAGATCGGTCTGAACGGCGAGGCGCGGGTCGGTTCGCTGTCAGGCGGCATGCAAAAGCGCGTTGCGCTGGCACGCGCGCTGGTCGTGCAGCCAGACGTCTTGCTGCTCGACGAGCCGACGAACCACCTGGACTTCGACGGCATTCGCTGGCTTGAAGACCTGCTGGTCTCGTTGCGCGCGGGTCTGCTCTTCATTACCCACGACCGCGCATTTCTTGACCGTGTCGCCACCCGCATCGTCGAACTCGATCGCGGGCGTCTGCTGTCGTACCCGGGCAATTTCAGCGCCTATCAGACCAGGAAGGCGCAGCAGCTCGAAGTCGAGCAAGTGGAAGCAGCCAAGTTCGACAAGCTGCTCGCCCAGGAAGAAGTGTGGATTCGCAAGGGCGTGGAAGCGCGCCGCACGCGCAGCGTCGGCCGGATCGCGCGCCTCGTGCAGATGCGTAACGAACGCGCCGAGCGTCGCAACGTGCAAGGCAACGTGAAGCTCGACGTGGGCCAGGGCGAGAAGTCGGGCAAGATCGTCGCGGAACTGACGGATGTCACCAAACGCTACGGCGCGCGCACGGTGGTCGACAACTTCACGGCCACGGTGATGCGCGGCGACAAGATCGGTTTTGTCGGTCCGAACGGCGCGGGCAAGACCACGCTGCTGAAGATGATCCTCGGCGAACTGCCGCCGGAAGAAGGCACGGTGCGTGTCGGCACCAACTTGCAGGTCGCGTATTTCGACCAGATGCGCGCGCAGCTCGATCTGGACAAGAGCCTGGCCGATACGATCAGTCCGGGTAGCGAGTGGGTGGAAGTGAACGGCCAGAAGAAGCACGTCATGAGCTATCTCGGCGACTTCCTGTTCGCCCCGGAACGCGCGCGTTCGCCGGTCAAGTCGCTCTCGGGCGGCGAGCGCAACCGTCTGCTGCTCGCGCGTCTGTTCGCGCGGCCGGCCAACGTGCTGGTGCTGGACGAACCGACCAACGACCTCGACATTCCGACCCTGGAACTGCTCGAAGAACTGCTCACCGAATACGACGGCACCGTGCTGCTGGTCAGCCACGATCGCGCGTTTCTGGATAACGTCGCGACCTCGGTGATCGCGTCGGAAGGCGAGGGCAAGTGGCGCGAGTACGTCGGCGGCTTTACCGACTGGCAGATTCAACGCGACCGCTCACAGCAGATGGCGCAGGACGCATTGAAAGAAGCGCAGAAAGAGTCGGGCAAGGAAGCGGCGTCGAAAGACACGCCCGCGGGCCGCAATACGCAGCGCGCGGCCAAGCTTTCGTTCAAGGAGCAGCGCGAACTGGAAGCGCTGCCGGCGAAGATCGCCGAACTCGAAACCGAACAGAAATCCATTAGCGCGCATCTCGAAGACGGCACGGTGTTCGCGAAAGACGCCAAAGAAGGCACGCGTCTGACCGAACGCTACGCGGAGATCGAAGAGGAATTGCTGATCGCGCTCGAACGTTGGGATGAGTTGGAGAACAAGCGCAAGTAATCACGCAAGTTATAGCGCAAGCACTGCGCGGGGCGGCGCCGGCTCGGGCCGCACCGGCACTGCCTCGCGAGTGCCGCCCTTGTCCAGACGGTTAATCTCACACCTGGCGAATTGCCGCCTGTATCGAAATCAGTAAAATACCCCGCGAACAGGCTTCCGCCTCAACGCATTGTCTGCGGACCTGTCCACAGGAAATGTGGGCAACGATGAACCGACGGACCCGAGTCAACCATGTCTACGAAAAAGCCAAACGCCGCGTATAGCGAAGCGTCGATCAAGGTGTTGAAGGGCCTGGAGCCGGTCAAGCAACGGCCCGGGATGTACACCCGCACCGAGAATCCGCTGCACATCATTCAGGAAGTTATCGACAACGCGTCGGACGAGGCCCTTGGCGGCCACGGCCGGCAAATCACGGTCACGCTGCACGCGGACCACTCGGTCTCAGTCGAAGACGACGGCCGTGGCATCCCATTCGGCCTGCATCCGGACGAGGGCGTGCCGGTCGTCGAGATCGTTTTCACGCGCCTGCATGCGGGCGGCAAATTCGATAAAGCCGCCGGCGGCGCGTACACGTTCTCGGGCGGTCTCCATGGCGTCGGCGTGTCAGTCACCAACGCGCTGTCCACGCGCCTCGACGTCACGGTATGGCGCGACGGCAAGATCGCCGAATTGAGTTTCGCCAATGGCGACGTCGCCAAAGAGCTCGAGGTGCGGCCCGCCACGAAAGGCGACAAAAAGTCGGGCACGCGCGTCACCGCGTGGGCGAACCCGAAATACTTCGATTCGCCGAACCTGCCGCTGGGCGAACTGCAACGCCTGCTGCGCTCGAAAGCGGTGCTGCTGCCGGGCGTGGAAGTCACGCTGATCAACGAGAAAACCGGCGAACAGCAAACCTGGAAATACGAAGACGGTCTGCGTGGCTATCTGCTCGAAGGCATGAACGGCAGCGATCTGCTGATCCCGCTGTTCGAGGGCGAGCGTTACGTCGAAAATGCCCGCGCGAGCGAGGAAACGTTCGCGGAAGGCGAGGGCGCGGCATGGGTCGTCGCGTGGAGCGAAGAAGGCACGCTCATGCGCGAGTCCTACGTCAATCTGATTCCCACGCCCGCGGGCGGCACGCACGAATCCGGCTTGCGCGATGGCCTGTTCCAGGCGGTGAAAAGCTTCGTCGAGTTGCATAACCTGCAGCCGAAGGGCGTGAAGCTGCTCGCGGAAGACGTGTTCGCGCGCGTGTCGTTCGTGCTGTCGGCGAAGGTGCTCGATCCGCAGTTCCAAGGGCAGATCAAGGAGCGCCTGAATAGCCGCGACGCGGTGAAGCTGGTGTCGTCGTTCGCGCGTCCGGCGCTGGAGTTGTGGCTGAATCAGCACGTCGAGCACGGCAAGAAACTCGCCGATCTCGTCATCAAGCAGGCGCAGGCGCGTACGCGTGCTGGACAAAAAGTCGAGAAGCGCAAGAGCTCGGGGGTCGCGGTGCTGCCGGGCAAGCTGACGGATTGCGAATCGACGGAAATCGGCCGCAATGAACTGTTCCTCGTCGAGGGCGATTCGGCGGGCGGCTCGGCGAAGATGGGCCGTGACAAGGAATACCAGGCGATCCTGCCGCTGCGCGGCAAGGTGCTAAACACATGGGAAACCGAGCGCGATCGTCTCTTTGCCAACAACGAAGTGCATGACATTTCGGTGGCGATCGGCGTCGATCCGCATAGCCCGGACGACAAGGTCGATCTGTCGAATCTGCGCTACGGCAAGATCTGCATTTTGTCCGACGCGGACGTGGACGGCTCGCACATTCAGGTGTTGTTGCTCACGCTGTTCTTCAAGCACTTCCCGCAGCTGATCGAACGCGGTCACGTGTGTGTGGCGCGTCCGCCGCTGTTTCGTGTCGATGCGCCCGCGCGCGGCAAGAAGCCGGCACAGAAGCTATATGCACTCGACGAAGGCGAACTCGAAGCGATCCTCGACAAGCTGCGCAAGGACGGCGTGCGCGACACCCAGTGGTCGATCAGCCGCTTCAAAGGCCTGGGCGAAATGAGCGCGGAGCAGTTGTGGGACACCACGATGAACCCCGACACGCGGCGCCTGACGCCGGTAGCGCTCGGCGAGCTCGACTACGACGCCACGGTCGCGCGTATGACGATGCTGATGGGCAAGGGCGAAGCGGCGTCGCGGCGCAGCTGGCTGGAAGAAAAGGGCAACGAAGTGGAAGCGGATATCTGAGCGCGCTCGAAATAGCGCGCCACCTTCGCACGAAACTTCACGCCAAACACGGATACGGAATCTAGATGGACGACGATAACACCCTCGACCTTTTCACCGAGCCGCCGCCGCCCGAGGGCGACTTCCTGACGCTCGGCAACTACGCGGAACGCCAGTACCTCGACTACGCGGTGAGCGTGGTGAAGGGCCGCGCGCTGCCCGACGTGTGCGATGGCCAGAAGCCAGTGCAGCGCCGCATCCTGTTCGCCATGAACGAGATGGGCCTCGGCAACAATGCACAGCCGGTCAAGTCGGCGCGCGTGGTCGGCGACGTGCTGGGCAAGTATCACCCGCACGGCGACCAGTCGGCCTACGACGCGCTCGTGCGCCTCGCGCAAGACTTCTCGATGCGCTATCCGCTGATCGACGGCCAGGGCAACTTCGGTTCGCGCGACGGCGACGGCGCAGCGGCCATGCGCTACACCGAAGCCCGCCTCACGCCGGTCGCGAAGCTGCTGCTCGACGAAATCGACCAGGGCACGGTCGATTTCATGAAGAACTACGACGGCAAGGAGGATGAGCCAAGGCAACTGCCCGCGCGCCTGCCGTTCGCGTTGCTGAACGGTGCATCCGGCATTGCGGTGGGGCTGGCAACGGAAATTCCGTCGCACAATCTGCGCGAAGTCGCTGCGGCAACGGTCGCGATGATCCGCAATCCGAAGATCGAGCATGCTGAGTTGATGCAGCACATCTCGGGTCCGGACTTCCCGGGCGGCGGTCAGATCATTTCGAGCGACGCTGAGATTTCCGCCGCGTACGAAAGCGGTCGCGGCAGTCTGAAGGTGCGCGCCCGCTGGAAGATCGAAGAGCTTGCGCGTGGTCAATGGCAACTCGTCATCAGCGAATTGCCGCCGAATACGTCCGCGCAGAAGGTGCTCGAAGAAATCGAAGAGCAGACCAACCCGAAGATCAAACTCGGCAAGAAGGCGCTCACGCCCGAACAATTGCAGACCAAGCAGACCATGCTCGCGCTGCTCGATGCCGTGCGTGACGAGTCGGGCAGGGATGCGCCGGTGCGCCTCGTGTTCGAGCCGAAGTCGAGCCGCATCGACCAGACCGATTTCGTCAACACGCTGCTCGCGCATACGAGCCTCGAATCGAATGCGTCGCTCAATATGGTCATGGTGGGCGGCGATGGCCGGCCGCGTCAGAAGGGCTTGAGTGAAGTCCTGCACGAGTGGATCGCGTTCCGTTTCGCCACCGTCACGCGCCGCACGCGCCATCGCCTGACCAAGGTCGACGACCGGATTCATATCCTTGAAGGCCGGATGATCGTCTTTTTGAATATCGACGAAGTCATCCGCATCATTCGCGAATCGGACGAACCGAAGGTCGCGCTGATGGCCGCCTTCGACTTGTCGGATCGCCAGGCCGAAGACATTCTCGAAATCCGGCTGCGTCAGTTGGCGCGCCTCGAGAAGATCAAGATCGAGAAGGAGTTGTCCGAACTGCGCGACGAGAAGGCCAAGCTCGAAGAACTGCTCGGCAGCGAATCGGCGATGAAGCGCCTGCTCATCAAGGAAATCGAGGGCGACGCAAAGCAATACGGCGACGAGCGCCGCACGCTGATCCAGCAGGAAAAGCGCGCCACGTTCGAAGCGCGTGTGGTCGACGAGCCGGTCACGGTGGTGGTGTCGCAGAAGGGCTGGGTGCGCGCGCTGAAGGGCCACGGCCTGGATACGGCGGGCTTCACGTTCAAGGCTGGCGACGGCTTGTACGCAGCGTTCCAGTGTCGCACGCCGGACACGCTGGTCGCGTGGGGCAGCAATGGCCGCGTCTATTCGGTGGCCGTTGCCATGCTGCCGGGCGGGCGAGGTGATGGCGTGCCGGTTACGTCGCTGATCGAACTCGAGTCGGGCAGCCATCTGATGCACTATTACTCGGCTTCCGCCGATCAGGCGTTGCTGCTCGCGTCGAGCAACGGCTTCGGCTTTGTCGCGAAGGTCGGCGATATGGTGAGCCGCGTGAAGGCCGGCAAGTCCTTCATGACGATCGACGCAGGCGCCGCACCGCTCGCGCCGATGCCGATGCTGCCGGACGCGACGCATATCGCCTGTCTGTCTTCAGGTGGGCGTCTGCTGGTGTTCGGCCTCGATGAAATGAAGACGCTCTCGGGCGGCGGACGCGGCGTCACGCTGATGGCGCTCGACGACAACGAAACACTGGTGCAGGCGCTGTCCATCAACAAAGCGGGCGTGGTATTGATCGGCACGCGTCGCGGCGGCCGGGTGGACGAGGAAAAGCTGAGCGGCGCCACACTCGCAGCGCACGTCGGCAAACGGGCACGCAAGGGGCGCGCACCCGAGAGCAAGATGAAGCTCGATGGTATGCGTCCGGTGCCCGCTGCGTAATAGCATGGACGTGAAGCAAGGCGATGCATGAACACGGCGTGTGCTAAACAGGAGCAAGCAGCAGGAGCAAGCAGCAGTTGCGCGCGCTCCAAAGCGCACGCCGTGCGTAGCAAGATTCCGGGGTGCAGCGTTGTCGCGACATTGGGCGCGCTGCAATAACAACTACAAAGAATGTCAAGACGCCATTAGCACATGGAACTGCACGCACAGCGCGCGGTCGAATGCGCTCAATAGCCGCTGCTAATATCATTCGTTATAAGCGGCATGGCGTCGTCGGGAGAGGAAAACAACATGAACAAGGCTATCGAACTCGCACTCTTTCTGCACCTGCTAGCCGTCGCGGTGTGGGTTGGTGGGATGGTATTCGCGCATTTCTGTTTGCGCCCGGCGATTGCCGATCTTTCGCCGCAACTGCGGCTGCCTCTGTGGGAATCTGTGTTTGGCCGCTTCTTCAATTGGGTCGCCGCCGCCGTGCTGGTGATTCTCCTCACCGGCGGCTTTCTGTTGATGCAATTCGGCGGCGGTCACGCCACGTGGCAGTTGCACGCAATGGCCGGCCTGGGCATCGTGATGATGCTGATTTTCGGGCATATCCGCTTTGCTGTTTTCCCGCGGATTCGCCGGGCCGTGCAGGCGCAAAAATGGCCCGACGGTGCGCAGGCAGTCGGCACGATCCGGCGTCTGGTGCTGGTGAATATCGTGCTGGGCGTCGTGACGATCGGTGTCGCGGTGCTGTCGCGCGGTTTCTGAATCGCGCGCGTTTCTGAGTCTGGGTGAGTCTGGGTGAGTCTGTGCACATGGGCGCGGGCTGGCGAGGCCTACAGCATGGCGCCGTAGGCGAGCCACAGTCCGCACACCACGGCGACCGTTCCGTACACCACATACACTGGCGCCTTGAGCTTTGCGAAGCACATGCCGGAGAAGAGCGCGGTCACCAGATATTCCGGCTTGAACGGCACGTGCCCCGCAATGCGCAGGACGGCCACCGCAAGAAACGCCGTCGTGACCGCGCGCAGTATCCGCATGCCATGCTCGAATCGCGCATTGGCCTTCAACTGATGCAGGTGACGCTGCGCGAGCACCACCAGGCAGCCCGATGGCACGAACAGCGCGAGCGTGGCGATCAGCGCGCCCACCCAGCCGTCCACCAGATAACCGAAGAACGGCACCACGTTCAGCAACGGTCCGGGCGATAAAGGCGACAGCGAAAATGCCAGCGTGAAGTCGTTGTCCGAGACGCCGATCGCCGGCGTGACGAAGAGCGTCTTGAGCACCGGTAACGCCGAGAAGCCGCCCCCAAACAGTGTCATGCCCGCACCTGCGAGGCGCGGCCACAGCAGCGCCAGTTCATAGCGATGCGGCAACGGCAGCGCGAACAGCGCCAGCAGAACGCACAAGGCGGCCAGCAATTGCCAGTCGCCGCGCCCCATCGAGACGGCGATGCGCGTATTGCGAACCGGGCTCACGAACCAGCCCGTGCCGAAAGCCGTCCCGAGCATCACCACATAGGCTGCGGGACTGCGTGCATAGAAGAGCGCCACGCAGCCCAGCACCGCCGCGATCCATTCGAGCTTGCCGCGCACCAGCGCGCGCGTCTGTTTGTACCAGGTGATCGCGATCAGCGTGGCCAGCACCACGCTGAAGTGATTGAGCAGGGTTTGCGATGCGACGGCGCGTACGAGCGGTGTGCGATAGAAGATCGCGAATAGCGTCATCAGCATGAAGAAGGGCAGTACGCTCGCCGCGCCCGCTACCCAGGCGCCGGCGCGTCCGCGCAACGCATGTCCCAGTTGCACGGCCACATTGCAGCCGACTGGCCCAGGCACCATCCAGGCGAGCGCAATCAGATCGGAAAACGCGACGCGCGAGAGCCGGCCCTCGCGTTCGACATAGTGGTTTTCAAGCTGCGCCATGAGCGCGAGGCCACCCCACGACAGCGCCGACAGGCCGAACACGACCCGGAACAGCGTCCATAGCGGTTCCCGGTTTCCTCGTCTGGCAGCATCTTGGCTCGTGATTGTCTGCATGGCGCCGCGAGCGCCCGGCATGCAGGCACTCGCCCTTTGGGGGCATTGTTGTATTGGCGCGGCCGGCGGCCGGCATCGCACTGTGACGTAGTACAGCGTGAATGTAGCCGTTTTCGCGTGGCTGTAGTTGGATTAGCGGGCGGCAAGCCTCCCATGGGCGATATGTGGCCGCGTATGCATCATCCGTGTGTCACAAACCACGATCGGGCTCATGCCAAACCGCATTCGCCGAGCGGATTGCGCACTCAGCTGTTGGTGCTCGCGCTGGTGCTGGAGACGGTGCTTGCGGTGGCGCTGGCGCCTTCGATACCGCGCGTGGCGTGGCGCTGCTCCGGCATGCCACATACACCGAAGCGGTCCAGCAGCGTTGGGATGGCCTCGACCGGCACCGGACGCGAGAACAGGAAACCTTGTGCCTCGATATGACCGAGCGCGGCCAGCCACGCAATCTGCTCTTCCGTTTCGGTGCCTTCCACCACTACCGTGAGCCCGAGCGAGCGGGCCAGATTGACGATTGCCGTGACCATCACGCAGACGCTGCGGTCGCCGGGAATGGCCTGGATGAACGAGCGGTCTACTTTCAGTGTGTCGACCGAGAAGCGGTTCAGGTACGACAGCGACGAATAGCCGGTGCCGAAGTCGTCGAGCGCGATCCGCACGCCGAGGCGTTTGAGCGCGAAGATTTTCTCGGAGACGAGTTCGGGATATTCCATCATCGCCGTCTCGGTGATCTCCAGTTCAAGGCGGCGCGCGGAGATTCCGCTTTCCTCGATGGCGTGCGAAATGGTTTCGTACAGATCGCCGCGCCAGAACTGCACCGCCGAGATGTTGACCGCCAGCGACAGCGTGTCGTATCCCTGCTGCTGCCAGAGCGCGAGCTGACGGCAAGCGGTCTCGATCACGAAGTCGCCGATCGGGACGATCAGGCCGGTGGATTCGGCAACCGGAATGAATTCGTTAGCCGGAATCAAACCGTGCTGCGGATGATTCCAGCGCACCAGTGCTTCGAAGCCGGTGATGCAACGGCGCGTCAGATCGATCTTCGGCTGATAGGCGAGAAAGAGTTGCCCTTCGGCGAGCGCGACGCGCAGTTGCTGCTCCCACTTCATCAGATGGTCCGCGCGATGCGACAGTTGCGGCGAATAAAACTGGTAGCAGTTCTTGCCCGCGTCCTTCGCGCTGTACATCGCCAGGTCGGCTTTTTTCAGCAGGTCGATCTCGCTTTCGTTCGCGACCGAATAGAGCGCTATGCCGATGCTCGCGTGCAGCACGAACGAACTGCCGCGTACTTCGAAAGGCTTGGCAAATGCGTCGGCTGCAGCTTCGGCCAGTGTGACGGCGCGCTTCTCGACATCGTCGCCCTTGATGACGACCACGAATTCGTCGCCGCCGATGCGGCTCAACGTCCCGCCTTCGCCCACCGCGGTGGCGAGTCGCGAGGCCGTCATTTGCAGCACGATGTCGCCGGCGTTGTGGCCGAGCGTGTCGTTGACGGTCTTGAAGTTGTCGAGGTCGATGAAGAGAATCGCGAGGCGCCCGAGATTGGCCGGCTGCGTCACGTCGTGCCGCAAACTCTGCAGTGTTGCGTAGCGATTGCGCAAGCCGGTCAGCAGGTCGTATTCGACCAGATGCGTCATCTCGCGCTCGCGGCCGAGCAGCTTGCCGATCAAACCGGTGGCGACGGCGAAGAAGCTCAGCATCGCGAGCGAGATAAAGCCCGCCATCAGCAGATAGACGTTGCGCGTGTGGTTGTAGTCGGCGAATTCCTCGGCTTGCGAGAGGCCGACCAGCACGCCGAGCGGATAGCCGTCGATATGCCGGTACGACACGATGCGCGTGACGTTGTCGATCGAATCGACGTACGTGCCCGACACGTGCTCCGAGGTCGGATACGTGCCGCTCGCCGTGAATGTGCCGCTGGCGGTATCGGTGTTGCCGGTGCGCCGCGCGAGCACGGTGCCGTTGTCCGAGATCACCGCGATCACGCCATCGCGACCAATGGCCGCATTGTTGTAGAAGTCGGTGGTGAAATAGCTCGGGTCTTCGGAAACCACCACGACGCCCGCGAACGAGCCGTCGGGATGATTCAGACGCCGCGTCATCTGCAAGGTCCAGTGGCCGGACACCCGGCCGAGCACAGGCTTGCTGATATACAACTGGTCGTCGTTTTCGTGTTCGTGGACCTTGAAGTGCTCGCGGTCGGACAGGTCGATACGCTTGGGATTCAACTCGGCCGTGTTGGCAATCAGCGTGCCGTGCTCGTCGATCAGCGACACCTGCACCAATGTTTCGCTCTGCACAACGCCTTTTTCCACCGTGCTGGCAAGATCGAAATGATTCGGAGTCTTCTCGAATTCGTATTTAACGAAGCGCGTAATCTGGTCGACCTGGTGAATCGCCTTGACCGTGTGCTGCTCCAGCGCCGCGGAGAGAATCGCGGCAGAGGCCATGGCTTCACGATTCGTGGCTTCTTTCTCGACCGAGAGGCGCGCGAAGATCACTGTCCAAAGCAGGATCAGCACCAGCACGCCGAGCGCTGGAATGGCGAGCAAAGCGCGGCGGCGCGATACGGCGGGATCGCGCCGAGGTTTGCCTTCGCGCCGGTCGGAGAAGCGGGGCTGGCTCATCGGATGGCCCGTGCCCTGGTGCCGGCCAGTTGCAACTGCGCGAGCGTTGACTGCGCTGATTTCATGAGTGGCTGCATGGTGACCAAGGCGCCGGGACTGCTGCGCAGGGGAGAGAGCGTGGCGTCGTGCCTGACCGTCGGCGGGTCGTCGGGTACGTTTTCGATATTACTGAATGCCACTGGATTAAGGAAGGGTCCGCGCATCGGGTATACGCGGGCGCGACAGCGCGCCGCGTCCGGCTGGTTTCGCAGTTCGTGTGGCCAGCTGTGGACTCGAGGCCTCGCCGTCGGTTTCGGGTATTTCATCGGGATTCGCTGGTGTGCTCATTCCGGCATTCAGGTGTGCCAGGCCTCTGGCAAGCCTCCCGGCATGCGCTGCGCATTAGTCGTGTAAACGATGCGGCGGTTTGCGGTTAAGCGTGGCAGGAAGAGGCATGGCACGGATCCTGACCGGCGCGAGGCGCGT
The DNA here is from genome assembly GCF_046027215.1 of Paraburkholderia fungorum. Taxonomy (GTDB): domain Bacteria; phylum Pseudomonadota; class Gammaproteobacteria; order Burkholderiales; family Burkholderiaceae; genus Paraburkholderia; species Paraburkholderia fungorum_D. Next base: position 968,263 of record NZ_JAQQEN010000001.1, read on the forward strand.
CCTCGCTGTTGTATAAGCAAGGGTCGCGCGGTTCAGCGCGGCCGGAACGTGCCATTGACGATCGTCTCTACGCAAAGCCGTAGTCAGCTTGGAGTTCCAGTGCGTGACGGGCTGCATGTGGCGTGTATCGGGTGCGTCGGCGTCGCACCTGACCGCAAGCGGATTGCCCTTGAACGGCACCGACGTCAACACGTCGACTTGTTTAAAACGAACAGTGTGGGCGGGCATCGGGTGGAGTTCGGCGAATCCAGCAGCGTGATAGGGTTCGCGGATTCTAACTGGGGATCCGGGAACGATCCACCTCGCCACAAATGCAGAACGCGCCGCAGGTGCGAGACACCTTGCGACGCGTTCAAACCAGCTTGCCGGCTGGCCCGGCAACAATGCTTATTCGACTTCGGCGATCATCTCGATCTCGACGCATGCGCCGAGCGGAATTTGCGCCACGCCGAATGCCGAGCGCGCATGCTTGCCGCGTTCACCGAATACATCGGCAACCAGTTCGGACGCGCCGTTGGTCACGAGATGCTGCTCGGTGAATTCGAGCGTCGAGTTGACGAGGCTCATCAGCTTGACGATGCGGGTGACGCGGTTCAGATCGCCCACGTGCGCGTGCAGCGTGGCAAGCAGGTCGATTGCGATCGAGCGTGCGGCGGCTTTGCCTTCTTCGGTAGTGAGGGTGGCGCCGAGCTTGCCGGCCCACACCTTGCCGTCTTTCTTCGCGATGTGACCGGAGAGGTACACCGTATTGCCGCTTTGTGCGCTCATCACATAGGCTGCTGCCGGTGCGCCTGCGTTCGGCAATTCGATGCCGAGTTCCTTGAGCTTGTCGTAAACATTCGTTTGGGCCATTTTGTGTCCTCGTTTCAGTAGTGGAATCGGTGGCGCGGAGGCCTCAGACCTTCGCGCGGATCAGCGCGGCGAGGCGCGCTACGCCTTCGTCGATCTTGGCCGGCGGCACCGTGACGAACGACAGGCGCAACGTGTTGTGTTGCGCTTCGTTCGCGAAGAACGGACCACCCGGCACAAACGCGACATTCTGCGCGACGGCTTCTTCGAGCAGTTTCATGCTGTCGATCTGCGCGGGCAGATTCACCCACACGAACATGCCGCCTTCCGGGCGGTTCCAGCTTACGCCTTCGGGCATATAGCGTTCGAGCGACGCCAGCATGGCCGCGCATTGATCGCGATAGAGCTCGCGAATGGTCGGCACGTGGGTGTCGAGGAAGCCGTCCTTGATCACTTCGTAGACGATGCGCTGCGTGAAGCTCGGCGTGTGCAGATCGGTAGCCTGCTTGGCCTGCACGAGTTTGAAGATCAGCTCTTCGGGCGCGATGATGTAGCCGACCCGCAGGCCCGGCGCCAGCACCTTCGAGAACGAGCCGAGATGGACGATGTGATCCGGCGCCATCGACAGCATGGTCGGCAGCGGTTCGCCGGCATAGTCGAGCGCACCGTACGGATCGTCTTCGATCACCGGGAATGGAGCGGTCTTTGCAAACGCGGCAAGCGCGCGGCGGCGTTCGACTGGCAGGCGGCGGCCCGTCGGATTCTGGAAGTTCGGCTGCGCGTACAGCAGGCGCGCGCCGGCGGTCAGTTCGGCTGTCAGCGCTTCGGGAATCAGGCCCTGTTCGTCGGTCGGCACCTGCACATAGCGCGGCTCGTACATGGAGAACGATTGCAATGCGCCGAGGTAAGTCGGGGTTTCCACCAACACCGGGCTATCCGGGCACACCAGCACTTTGCCGAGCAGATCGAGGGCCTGCTGCGAGCCGGTCGTGATCAGCACCTGGCTGGGGCGGATCTGCGCGCCGTTGACGGAATAGCGTTGCGCAATCCATTCGCGCAGCGGCAGATAGCCTTCCGTCGCACTGTATTGCAGCGCGGCGGCGGGTGAATCGCGCAGGATACGGTCGGACGCTTCGCGCATGCGCTCGGCCGGGAAGGTGGCCGGCGAGGGCAGGCCGCCGGCGAACGAAATGACTTCGGGCCGTTCCGTGACTTTCAGGATCTCGCGGATCGCCGAGCTCGTGAGCTTGCGTGCGCGTTCGGACAGTTGCCACGTGGGGGCTTTCAAGTCGCTTTGGTCCATGGTCTCCTCTGCTGGTGTGTCTGGAACCGGTCAAAACTTCAATTATCGCGCGAGTCTGCGACCCGCGCGCGCTGCTTATTTAAGGGTCCGTAGACCATTGGGCGTATCAAACTCTGCGACCAGCGCCGCGGCGCCTTCCGTGGACTGCAGGTCGAGCAGATGGGCCGCACCCAGCCACTGCAGTTGCGCGGCCACCGTGTCAGCCTGCGGATGCACGGCTTTCAAGGCTTTTAGCGCGATGCCCGTGTCCGGCAGGACCGCCGACGGATGCAGCGGCGTATCCCACTGGATCAGCGACGGCAGCACGCCGTCACCGACGCCTTGCCACGAAGGGAACGCGCCGTCGTCAGGCACTGTCAGGCCCCACGTGAAATCGCCGCGCGTCATCGGCACGACCGGCGGGATGCGCTGCGGATACTGCGTTTGCCATGTTGCGAGGTGCTTGGGCCGCTCGACGCGCGCAGCCCAATGCGACAGATACGGCCCTTTTTCGAGCCGCGCCTGCATGGCTGGATCGTCGAGGGCGAACAGACGGGCGCGCGGTGCGGCGCCGTCGGCCGGTTCGGCGGCTTGTGGATCGATCGCGAGCACTTCCAGATACACCCCGGCCCACAGGTTCAGCAGGCGGTTGTGCGTGCGCATCAGCGGATGGGCACCGCCGCCGGCCGGTGCGACGCCGAGGGTGTCGGCGACGTACTGGGTGCCCTCGTCGAGGGTGCGAGCGGAAATCACGAGGTGATCGAGACGGAGCGAATGAGCGGTCATGGGCGGATCGAGGACACGGTTTCTGCGGTAAGCCAGGGCACGGCAGGGCGCGGCGCTATTGCCGCCGGGAGTGTAAGCATAACCGTTTGCCGGGTCGGCGGGCCAGGTGGACGGGGCGGGGCGGGTTGTCCCACCTCGTCCGGTTGCGCCCGTTCGCGGGTCGGCGGCGCGCGAGGCGCCTCATCATCCGCTGCCTATCTTCAAATGTAGCGGCGGGCACCGGCACAGTAACGGTACAATCGTTTCGATACTGTTCGGTACAGTTGGAGCCCCGTTATGTCCTTCCCACTTGCCCAGATTCCCACTCCGCACGACACCGCATCGCTGACGCTAGTCGAGCAGCTGGTCCAGTGGGCGCGCCGCCGCATCGAGGAGCGGGTGTTCCGGCCGGGCATGCGCATGCCGTCGATCCGCAAGCTCGCGCTGGATAAGGGCGTGTCGCGCTTCACCGTGGTCGAAGCCTATGAGCGGCTGGTGGCGCAAGGTTATCTGGAGTCACGGCGCGGTTCCGGGTTCTATGTGCGCGAACGGATGGGGGCGGCACCAACCGCCGAGGTTGTCCCGCTGACCGTTCAGGCCGCGCCCGCGCCGGCCAATATCGATGTCGTCTGGTTACTGCGCAATATGCTGCATACCGGCGCGCGTCCCGAGCGCAGTCCGGGGCTCGGCTACCTGCCGGGACGCTGGCTCGACGGCGATCTGATCACCAACGCGCTGCGCACGCTCGGCCGGCAAAGCGGCGCGCAGATGCTCGGCATCGGCACACCACTGGGCTTTCTGCCGCTGCGCCAGCAGTTGCAGACGCGGCTGGAGGAGCTGGAAATCGGCGTTTCCCCGGATCAGATCGTGATGGTTTCGGGCATCACCCAGGCGATCGACCTGATTTCGCGCATCTATGTGAAGCCGGGCGATGCCGTGATCGTCGGCGATCCGGCGTGGTTTCAGATGTTCGGGCGCTTCGCGTCGCAGGGCGCGCGGCTGGTCGGCATGCCCTACACACCGGAGGGCCCCGATCTGGATGCGCTCGAGGCGTTGGTGCAAACCTGGCGCCCGAAAATGCTGGTGATCAATTCGGTGCTGCAAAATCCCACCGGCACGTCGCTCACGCCCGCCCAGGCGTTCCGCATTCTCCGCCTCGCGGAAGCCTATGACTTCATCGTCGTCGAAGACGATGTTTACGGCGATCTGTGTCCGCCGAGCTATCCGGGCACACGCCTCGCGAGCCTCGACCAGCTCAAGCGCGTGATTTACCTCGGCAGCTTTTCAAAGACGCTGGCGCCCAATCTGCGCGTGGGCTTCATCGCCTGCGCGCCGGAGGTGGCCACGGCCGTCAGCGATCAGAAAATGCTGGTCGGCATGACCAGCCCTGAGTTGAACGAGCGCGTGCTCTACAAGATTCTCACCGAGGGCCACTACCGTCGCCATGTGGAGCGGCTGCGCGGTCGGCTCGACACCGTGCGCGACAAAGCCGTGCGGATGCTGGAGAAGACCGGCCTGAAACTGTTTCTGACGCCCGCGGCGGGTATGTTCGTGTGGGCCGACACGGGCGTCGACGCCGACGGGCTGGCCGCCGCCGGCCATGAAGCCGGCTTTTTGCTGACGCCGGGCAGCCTGTTCTCGCCGCAGCAATCGCCGACCACCTGGATGCGCTTCAATATCGCCAACTGCGGCGATCCGGAGCTGTCGGCGTTCCTGTGCCGTTATCTGGATAGCGTCGCGCGTCGCGCCTCTTGAAAAGACGCCTGCGCGTCCCCAGCTAGCCGGACGATCCGCCGCGCCGCCCGCCCCCTTGGTGTGCGTCGTGCCCGACCCGAATTAACCGCAACAGAGAGGAAGTCCGACCATGGCACAAGAAACCATGAGCTTTCAGGCAGAAGTGAAACAGCTTCTGCACCTGATGATCCATTCGCTGTACAGCAACAAGGAAATTTTTCTGCGTGAGCTGATTTCGAACGCGTCCGACGCGGCCGACAAGCTGCGCTTCGAAGCAATCGAAAATAGCGCGTTGTACGAGAACGACTCGAATCTGCGGATTCGCGTGTCGTACGACAAAGCCGCGCGTACCGTGACGATCGACGACAACGGCATCGGCATGAGCCGCGACGAAGCGATTGCCAACCTCGGCACGATCGCGCGCTCGGGCACCAAGGAATTCTTCGGCAAGCTCTCCGGCGACCAGCAGAAAGATGCGGCGCTGATCGGCCAGTTCGGCGTGGGCTTCTACTCGGGCTTTATCGTCGCGGACAAGATCACGGTCGAAACGCGCCGTGCGGGTTTGCCGGCGGCAGACGGCGTGCGCTGGGAAAGCGCGGGCGAGGGTGACTTCGCGGTGGAGCAGATCGAGCGCGCCGCGCGCGGTACCACCATTACGCTCCATCTGCGTGCCGATGAAGACGACCTGCTGTCGTCGCATCGTTTGAAGGCGATCATTCAGAAGTATTCGGACCACGTCGCGCTGCCCATCCTGATGGCCAAGGAAGAGTGGGACGCCGAAAAGAGCGAGATGGTCACGAAGGACGAGGACGAGACCGTCAATCAGGCAAGCGCGCTGTGGACCCGTTCGAAGAACGACATCACGGAAGAGCAGTACAAGCAGTTCTATCAGCACCTCTCGCACGACCATCAGGATCCGCTCAGCTGGACGCACAACCGCGTGGAAGGCCGCAGCGAATACACGCAACTGCTGTACGTGCCCACGCACGCGCCGTTCGACATGTGGAACCGCGATCATCGCGGCGGTCTGAAGCTGTACGTGAAGCGTGTGTTCATCATGGACGATGCCGAGCAACTGTTGCCCGCGTATCTGCGTTTCGTGAAGGGCGTGGTCGATTCGAGCGATCTGCCGCTGAACGTGTCGCGTGAAATTCTGCAGGAAAGCCGCGATGTGAAGGCCATCCGCGAAGGCGTGACCAAGCGTTCACTGTCGATGCTGGAAGAACTGGCCAATTCGGAAGTCGACGCCGAGAAGGAAAAGTACGCCGGTTTCTGGAAGGAATTCGGCCAGGTGCTGAAGGAAGGCATCGGCGAAGACTTCGCCAATCGCGAGCGCATTGCCAAGCTGGTGCGCTTTGCGTCGACCCATACGGAGTCGCCTGAGCAGACCGTGTCGCTCGCCGACTACGTCGCGCGGATGAAGCCTGAGCAGACCAAAATCTATTACGTGACCGCCGACACCTGGCAGGCCGCCACCCACAGCCCGCATCTGGAAGTGTTCCGCAAGAAGGGCGTGGAAGTGTTGCTGCTGACCGATCGTGTCGACGAATGGATGCTGTCGTTCCTGAACGAATTCGACGGCAAGCCGCTGCAAAGCGTCGCGCGCGGCGATCTCGACCTGGGTGCGCTGAACGACGAAGAAAAACAGGCGCAGGAAAAGGTTGGCGAGGAGTTCAAGCCGCTCGTCGAGAAGATGAAGGAAGCGCTGAAAGATAAGGCCAAAGACGTGCGCCTGACGTTCCGCCTGACCGATTCGCCGTCGTGCCTCGTGGCCGACGACGGCGAAATGAGTGGTTACCTGCAGCGCATGCTGAAGGCCGCGGGGCAGCAGGCGCCGGCGATGCACCCGATTCTCGAAGTGAATCCGGAGCACGCGCTGGTGAAGGGCTTGCACGCGGACAGCGCGAACTTCGACGACTGGTGCCACCTGCTGTTCGATCAGGCATTGCTGGCTGAAGGTGGCGCGTTGGAAGACCCCGCGAGCTTTGTGAAGCGCACGAATGCGCTGCTGCTGACGCGCGCCGGTTGAGCGTGATGAGCTAGCGTCGTGTTGACGCTTGTGGCTGGTTGAAAAATGCGCTGCTTCGGCAGCGCATTTTTTTGCCGGCGCACAGTGCGGTACCTTACTTTTGCATTGGCCTGTGCCGCATCAACTGCCTCTTGCCGATAACTTAATGCGCCGCACTCGTGCCGTGCAGATGACGCACTTGCGAAAGCACGGAGCCAGCCAGTTCTTTCGCTTCCATGCACGAATGATGATCGGCTAGAACTTTCGCCGCGAGACTACCCATGGCGGTGCTGGTTTGTTTCGCCGTGTGATGTTGCGCGAGCGCCGATCCGGCCAGTTCCTTTTCCTGATGCGAGACGCCGGCTTTGCGTAAAACCACGGCGGCCAGATGCGCGATGCGGTCGGATGTTTCTTTTGTGTTGGTGCTGGTCAAAGTTCGACTCCTGGTGATTGGTTGGAGATCAGCGCGATGCATTCGGGTCAAAAAAACGTCGGCTGAAAAATAATTATGGTTAACTAAATAAAACTATTCAACGACCATATATCGAGATGGATTTGTGAGATGTAAAAGCACGGTTTTATCTTATTCTTGCGCTTCCGGAATTCGGATGATTAAGGGATTTACTTTCAGTCTCTAAGCCATACACGTACCGAATCTTATTTATGCGATTGCCGATCGCTGATTACCGATTGCCGAGTCGCGAAACCTCTCTCTATTGCCATGTCCGAATCCACCGTAGTGCAACCTGCTGATCCTCTACACCTTCTATGGTCGATCCTGCGTGAGCAGGGTTTTGATGCTGCTGAACAACGTGCCGTCGAACTGGCCGAAAAGGGCGTGACGCCGCAATTGCACGCTGACTTGTGCGCGAGCGTGGGACGTTTCGAGGCGGCTTACCACAGCGCATCCCAGGCGGCGGACGGCGCGAACGGTGTGCGCCATGCGCGCCTCGCGTTATTCGCCGACGCGCTCGGCGATACGCGCGCTGCCCGGCACAACAGTGAACTGGCCGTTGGCATTCAGTCGGCCGAAGCGTCGCTTGCATGGATTGTCTGGCTGATCAATCACTGCGGTGCTCATTCAGCGGCGGCGCATATGTTGCGCGCCTATGAGCAGCATGCCCCGCGCGACGCGCGGGCGCCCTGGTGGCTGGCGATTTCGCTGTCGGCGCAGGCCGGGGCGAACGGGGCCGCTGAGCGGCGTGGGGCGTTATTGCGCGCATACGCGCTTGATCCGGCGATCGATCCCGCGCTGCCGTTGCAGCTTGTGCTGGCCTTTCGCGAGGTCCGCGATTGGGACACGGTGGAGCGTGTGTGTCGCGAGATGCTGGCACGCGATCCCGCCGATGCCGAGATGGCCTGGCAATTGAGCCATGCGCAGTGGCAGTGTAACGATGCCGCTGCGGCGGAGGCGACCATGCGTGCCGTCGGTGCTGTCTCGCCCGGCAATGCCGCCGTGCTGGCCGCGATCGGCATGTACCTCGGTGAGCAGGCGCGGTACGGGGAGAGTGAAGCGGAACTGCAAGCGTCGCTGGCGTTGGACCCTTCGGCGACGCAAGCGGCCGTCGATCTGGCCGATCTGGAGTTGCGGCGCGGCGAGTGGACGCGCGCGTGGCCGCGCTTCGAGGCGCGTCTCAAGCGAGAGGACCGCGAAGCCAACAACGTCGTGACGGTGATGGCGCGATTGGGTCCACGCTGGCGGGGCGAGCCGCTTGCCGGCAAGACGCTGATGGTGCACAGCGAGCAGGGTCACGGTGACGACATCCAGATGGTCCGTTTCGTGCCCGAGCTGGCCGCACGGGTGCGCGACGAAGGTGGACGTCTCGTGCTGGCGGTGCGTCGGCCGTTGCAGGCGCTCTTTGCTCGCTTTTACGCGGACTGCGTGGCGATCGAAGACGGCGCGCTCGGCAAGCCACACTATGGCCTGCCAATGATGAGCATGCCGCTCGTGCTGGGTCTGCAACCGGAACAGGTCCGAGGCACGCCGTATCTGTGGACCGACGCGAAGCATGTGACGGCGTGGCGCCAGCGCGTGAGCGCAGTTGGCGAGGGCAATGCGCCGTTGCATGTCGGTCTGGTGTGGAGCGGCAGCCCGGGGCACCGGCGCGATGCAAAGCGTTCTATTCCGCTCGCGGAGCTGGCGCCTGTGCTGGCGCTACCCAAGGTCGTATTTCATCCGCTGACGCCTGGCCGCGGCGCCGATGTGGCGGCGCTGACCGCACAGGGTTATCGCGTGCGCGATCTGACTGCGCAATACGAAGCCGGCTTCGACGACGTCGCCGCGCATCTTTGCGCGCTCGATGCGCTGCTGACGATCGATAGCGCGCCGTTGCATCTGGGCGGCGCGCTGGGACTACCGGTGCTGGCCATGCTCGATCACGTGTCGCACTGGTCGTGGGGCAATGAGACGCAGCCGTGGTACGACTCGGTCGAGCTGTTCAGGCAACCGCGCCCCGGTGATTGGGCATCGGTCGTCGAACGAGTGGCCGCGCGTTTGCTGGCAATGTCAAAAGCGGGTTAAGAAAAATGCCGTTCATCGCGCGATGAGCGAGACCTGCGCATGCAAAAACGCCCGCTCGATGCGGGCGTTATTTGAATCAGGCTGTGAAACCCTCTGCGCCTGCTATTTACCCATCAACGTATCCATCGTTTCGCCGCGCACGACAATCTCGGTGCGGCGGTTCAGCGTGCGGCCTTCGGGCGTGTCGTTGCTCGCCACCGGGTTGTTATACGCATTGCCCTTGGTGCGGATGCGATCCAGCGCTACGCCGCGCTCCACGAGCGCATAACCGACTGCGGTGGCACGCGATTCCGAGAGCTTCTGGTTATAGTCGAGCGTGCCGACATTGTCCGTATAGCCTTCGACCAGAACGGCTTTTTTGCTGCGTTTGAGCAGCACGGCCGAGCGGCTCAGCACCGCGACCGCGTCACCGCGCACGGCGGACTGGCCGAACTCGAAGAGTGCGGTTTCGGGCAGCCTGACGGAGACGCCATCAGTTACCGGCGCCACCTCGATGCCAACCGCCTTGTTAAGCGCCGTTTCCTTGTCGCGGTTCAGCGGGGCCGCGCAACCGGCCATCAGCACGACCGACATGGCGCAGGTTGTTGCGCTTAGGAACTTTGTCATCTTTCTTCTTTCTCCTTGGTTATCTCATCACATGGTCCGCACTTGCACGCACCGGCGGACCGCCGGCTTTTTAGTGCGCAATCTTTTTAGCGTGACCAGCAAGGGAAATAGAATCGGAACTGTCCGAAAGCGGGCGCCGGAGCGCGACCTGGCCGTCGCGCGCAGGGTGCGCGGGCAATCGCCTGACGGCGTCACCGCTATAATCCGACACCATGTCTACACGTTTCGATGCCGCCGACGCCCACTGGCGCGTCGCACCTTTGCCCGCTTTTAGCGCCGACCAGAAAGACTGGCTGACCCGTGGCGGTTCGCTGACCGCGCATCTGCGTGCGCTCGGCACGGTTGCAGTGCGCGTGACGCGCGAAGCCGTCGCCTTGCCGTGGTCCGACGAGCATGCCGCGCTCGGCATGGCGCCGCGCGCGCCCGCGTGGGTTCGGGAGGTGGTGTTGTCGGTGGATGGCGTGCCGTTTGTCGCGGCGCACAGCGTTGCGCCATTGGCGGCGAGCATCGGCGTGTGGCAAGCCACGCGACGGCTGCGCACGCGGCCGCTCGCCGAGTTGCTCTATAGCGATAGCAGCGTTGCCCGTTCGTCGCTGGTGAGTTGCAGGGTGACGCCGCGTCATCCGCTGTACCGATTGGCCGCGCGCGAGATTGGTGGCGTGTGGCCGCACGCGCTGGTTGCGCGGCGGTCGGTGTTCGAGCGCCACGGCGCGCCGCTGATGGTGACCGAATGCATGTTGCCCGCGCTGTGGCGGCATCTGGCGTCCGCCGGGCGCACAGGGTCCGCTCATGAACCGCAGCGCACTCATATGCGCGAACACGGACGGCCGCTCGAGCACACGGCCTCGCGCGCTCATGCCGCGCCGCGAACCGAGCAGGCGCACTCCGCTGACGGCCACACGCGTGACAGCGCGCACGAGTCCGGACCGGACCGCCAGGCGAGCCGCTGATGTTGCGCGGCTTTCCTCCCGTCGTCGCAGCGGATACGCATACGCTGATTCTCGGCAGCTTTCCCGGCGAGGCTTCGCTCGTGGCAACGCAGTACTACGCGCATCCGCGTAACCAGTTCTGGCGTCTGCTTGGCACCGTGCTCGACGAACCGCTCGCCGAACTCGCGTACGAAGAGCGGTTGCGGCGCGTCCTTGCGCACGGCATCGGCGTGTGGGACGTGCTCGCGGCGTGCACGCGCGAAGGCAGCCTCGACGCCGCGATCCGCAATGCCAGCCCCAACGATTTCGCTTCGCTGCGCGCGCATGCGCCCGAGCTTGCCAAAGTCTGCTTCAATGGCAAGACGGCGGGCCGCTTCGCGCCGGTGATCGGGGAGGCCGGCTACGCCACCCTCGTATTGCCTTCGTCGAGTCCGGCGAATGCTATGCTCTCGTTCGACCAAAAATTGCGTCTCTGGCGCGACATCCTTACATGACGAAATTGATCAAGCGCGCTTCGGCTGAAGCACGTGCATTCCGCAACCATGACGCTGACGCCGCCGGCAGCAAGCTCGGCAAACAGAAAGCAGTGCGCAGCAAAAATCGCGCATCGCACGACGACGATCTGCACGACGCGCCGCAAATCGAAGCGCCGCGCAAACCGCGTTTTGCACCGGTCACGTTCTCGGAAGAGGGCGGCGTGCGCTTTCTGCATTTCGGCACGGAATGGGTGCAGGGTGCGATGCGTCTGCGCAAGCCGGATCACATCGAGCTCGAATACGCGCAGCAGATGATGGCCTGGCTGCTGTTCATCGAAACACCCAGGCGTATCGTTCAACTCGGTCTCGGCGCCGCGGCGCTGACCAAGTTCGCCTACCGCTTCCTGAAGGGCGCGAAGGTCGAGGCAGTCGAACTGAATCCGGCGGTCGTGGTGGCCGCGCGCACGATGTTCGAATTGCCGCACGACGACGCGCGCCTGACCGTGCACGAAACCGACGCATGGGACTTCGTCAACGACCGGGCCAACCACGGCACCATCGGCGCATTGCAAATCGACGTCTACGACGCCACCGCGCGCGGCCCGGTGCTCGACAGCGTCGGCTTCTACCGCGCAGTGCGCGCGTGCCTGACCGACGCGGGCGTGGTGACGGTGAACCTGTTCGGCGATCATCCGAGTTTCGTGCGCAACATGAAGCGTCTGAACGAAGCGTTCGACGGCCGTGTGGTCGCGCTGCCGGAAGTGCACGACGGCAACCGCATCGCGATCGCGTTCTCGGGTCCGGCGCTCGACGTGCCGTTCACGGCGCTGCAAGCGCGAGCGAAGCTGATCGAAGCGGAACTCGGCTTGCCGGCTCGCAAGTGGATCAAGGGTCTGCAGGAATCGACCGGGCAGAAGGGCGCTTCGTTCTCGATCTGACCGCGCATGAGTCGGGCCGTGCAATGCGGTTCGACTCAAAGCAGCGCATCAGCCTTTACCAGCTTTGCCGCTGCCGTTGCGCCCGCGCGACGGTCAACGAGGCTGCAACCCAGCGCGCATCGAAGCGTCGATCCAGTCAGCCGCCCGAGTCGGCTCAGCCCGCCAGCCATCGCCCAGCCCAAGCGCAGGCCCATTGCGCACCGGGCTTCCCGCGCCTCGCAAAACATCGTTGCGCCGGCATCAGAAGCACCGTCCCGCATCGGGTCGTCCCTGCTTGACCGCACGTTCGCGGCTCCTATACTCTTTCGAAGCTTTCGGGGCGCCCGTGGCTATGAGCGGGGCGACCACCCGCTCTGGGATCCACCATCCGTGAACCCACGGGCCAACATTTCAATAATAGGGAAGAGGAGACGTCATGGCTCACGACGCCGACGCGAACAAAGCCAGCAAGCACTGGCTCTGGTTGCTGCTGTTGCCCTGGATCGCAATGATCTGGGTGCCGTCATATAACAAGGTCGAACCGCAACTGTTCGATTTTCCGTTTTTCTACTGGTATCAGCTGCTGTGGGTGCTGATCAGCGCCGTCATCACGGCGCTCGTGTACTTCAAAACCAAGACCCGCTCATCGGGCAGCTCGCAAGGGGGCGCACGCTAATGAACGCCACCGCAACTTTTGTCTTCGTCCTGTTTTTTATCGGCGTCACGATTCTCGGCTTCGTCGCGGCGCATTGGCGCAAGGGCGACCTGGCCCATCTGGAAGAGTGGGGTCTCGGCGGCCGGCGCTTTGGCACCGTCGTCACGTGGTTCCTGCTGGGGGGTGACCTGTACACCGCCTACACCTTCATCGCCGTGCCGGCGCTGGTGTTCGGCGCGGGCGCGACGGGCTTCTTCGCGCTGCCGTACACGATCCTGATCTATCCGTTCGCGTTCGTCGTGTTCCCGAAACTGTGGAGCATCGCCAAACGTCAAGGCTACGTGACCTCGGCCGACTTTGTGTCCGCCCGCTACGGCAGCCGCATGCTGGCACTGGCGGTCGCCGTGACCGGTATCGTCGCGACGATGCCGTACATCGCGCTGCAGCTGGTCGGTATCGAAGTGGTGATCGGCGCGCTCGGCTTCGACACCAAGGGCTTCGTCGGCGATCTGCCGCTGATCATCGCGTTCGCGATTCTCGCGGCATACACGTACACCTCGGGCTTGCGCGCGCCGGCCATGATCGCGGTCGTCAAGGACGTCCTGATCTATATCGTGATCTTTGCCGCGATCATCGTGATTCCGCCGCAACTGGGTGGCTTCGGTCACATCTTCAGCATCGTGCCGCCGGCCAAGCTGCTGCTGAAGGCGCCGGATGTGTCGAGCCTGAACGGCTACAGCGCCTATGCGACGCTCGCGGTGGGTTCTGCGCTCGCGCTGTTCCTGTACCCGCACTCGATCACGGCGGTGCTGTCGTCGAAGTCGGGTAACACGATCCGCCGCAATATGGCCATGCTGCCGGCTTACTCGCTGGTGCTCGGTCTGCTCGCGCTGCTGGGCTTCATGGCATTGGCCTCGGGCGTGAAGGACATGCCGGAATTCGCGCCGTACTTCAAGGCGTTCGGCCCGAACTTCGCGGTGCCGGCACTGTTCCTGCACTTCTTCCCGTCGTGGTTCGTCGGCGTGGCGTTCGCGGCGATCGGTATCGGCGCGCTGGTGCCGGCGGCGATCATGTCGATCGCGGCTGCGAACCTGTACACGCGCAACATCCACAAGGAGTTCGTGAACCGCAATATGTCGCACGAGCAGGAGACCAATGTCGCCAAGCTGGTGTCGCTGATCGTCAAGGTCGGCGCGGTGGCGTTCATTCTTGGCCTGCCGCTCACGTACGCGATCCAGCTGCAACTGCTGGGCGGGATCTGGATCATCCAGACGCTGCCGGCCATCGTGCTGGGTCTGTACACGCGCGTGCTCGACTATCGCGGCCTGCTGATCGGCTGGGCGGTCGGCATTGCAACCGGCACGTGGATGGCGATTTCGCTCAAGCTGGCGGGCTCGATCTTCACGATCCACCTGTTCGGTATGGCGATCCCGGGCTACGCGGCGGTGTGGTCGCTGATCGTCAACCTGGTGGTGTCGGTGGTGGTGAGTCTGCTGGTGCGCGCGTTCGGCATGCAGCGTGCCGAAGACCGCACCCGTCCGGAAGATTACCTGGACGCGGTCGAAGGCTAACCAGCCGCTTGCCCTCGCTCTGAAAAGTAGCGCCCGCAGACGAAAGTCTGCGGGCGTTTGTCTTTATGGGGCACTCCAGGGCACGATAGCGGAACTGTCCTTCCAAGGGGGCGTCGCGCCGCCATGGCTTCTGCCGATTCCCATACCGTGATTGCCCGCCGCTCGGCCATCAGCCGCATGGTGCGCGCGATTACGTCGCCGTACTACCGCTATCGGCACGCGAAGGTATTGCATAGTCTGCGCGTCGGCCTTGCGATGCTGGTGTCGATTCTCGCGACCACCGGCATCGATATTCCGCATGGCATCTGGTCGTCGGTGACGCTGCTGGTGGTGATCGGCGGCCTCCAGCACCACGGCAATATCCGCAAGAAAGCCGCCGAGCGGGCGGCGGGGACGCTGCTCGGCGCGTCGATCGGTCTTGTGCTGATCCTGTCGCAGAACCTGACCGGCTCGCTGCCGCTCACGTACGTGCTGATGTCGATTGTCGCGGCGATCTGCGCATGGTTTGCGATCGGCTCGTCCGGCTATATCGGGCTGTTGACGGCGATCACCATGTGTATTGTCGCGGGCCATGGCGACAATCAGATCGATGTCGGCCTGTGGCGCACGCTGAACGTGCTGATCGGTATCGTGATCGCGCTGGCGTTTTCGTTCGCATTGCCGCTGCACGCAACCTATTCGTGGCGCTACGGACTCGCCGACAATCTGCGCGAATGCGCGCGGATCTACACCCGCCTGCTGGACGGCGAAACGTGCAGCGAGGAAGAGCAGGTCAAGCGCTTTCTGCAAATCAACAAGCGGCTGGTGCAATTGCGGGCGCTGATGCCCTCGGTGGCGAAAGAGATCGATGTGCCGGCGGCGCGGCTCGAAGAGATCCAGCGACTGCACCGCTCCGTGCTCAGTTCGCTGGAATTGCTCGCAACCGGCCCGCTGATGCGCGCCGACGCCGCTTCGCGCGCGGCGTTCGCGCAGGCCTGCGGCGTCGAGGTGCGCGCCGTGCGCGGCCTCATGCTGGCGATAGCGCGTGCGCTGCGGTTTGCCCGTGCGACGCATCTGGTCATTCCCGCCGCGTCGCCGCTCGCCGGGGCGAACCCCGACGCGGTGTCCAAACTGCCGCCCGACTTGCAGGGGCCTTACTGGCTTGGGCAGCGTCTGGCCGAGCAGGTGGACCGGCTGCGCGCCTTGCTGCTGGAAACCGAGCCCAACTGGAACATCGAGCAGCATCCAGGAACGTTGCTGCAGGTTTAGGGCGGCGCGCTCGTGTGTGACTGGCCGACCTCGGTTACCGTCAACCGAGCCGCCCCGCGTGACAGGCTCACGCCTCTTCCGGCACTGTCACCATCCAGCCCAGACCAAAGCGGTCCACCACCATGCCGAAGCCTTTGCTCCAGAAGGTGGCCTGAAACGGCAGCATGACCTGTCCGCCATCGGCGAGCGCATTGAAGTATTGCTCGGCCGATGCCGCGTCGTCGGCTGTCAGCGACAGGCTGAAGCCGTTCATCGGGCCTGCTGCGGGGTCGCAATGGCCGTCGGACGCCATCCAGACCGTCGAGCCGAGCTTGATGGCCGCGTGCATGATCTTGTCTTCCGTGCCGGGGCGCATCTGGGCTTGCGCATCGGGCGGCGCGTCCTTGTAGCGCATCTGGAACGTGACTTCGGCGCCGAGCTTCTCGCCATAATATTTGAGCGCTTCTTCGCAACGGCCATTGAAAAATACGTAAGGTTGAACGTACATGATCGTCTCCCGGAATGTGGATCAGCGGCGCCGCACGCCTTTGGCAAAGGGCGAAAGGGCGGGCGCGCAGACGATTGTAGTCGCCCGTTGCGACAGCGATTGTGACTTTATGTTGAACGGCGAGGGCCGCGCCGGAGCCCGTCGCAAAGGCGCCCGGTAAACGGCGCGCGGCCCTGAACCGTCAGGATCAGGGCCGCGTGACTGGACGCAGGCGCAGGCGTAGACGCTGGTTGTTAGCGCAGCGCTTCGATCAGCTTTTCCAGCTTGACGGCGTCCGCGGCGAACGCGCGGATGCCTTCGGCGAGTTTTTCTGTCGCCATGGCTTCATCGTTGACGAGGAAACGGAACGACGACTCGTCGACCGGCACGCGTTCGATGTCGGCACCCGAACTGGCATCCGGCGACAGCTTGCGCTCGACCTTCTCGGTGCTGTCCTGCAGCTTTTGCAGCAGATCCGGGCTGATGGTCAGCAGATCGCAGCCGGCCAGTTCCAGAATCTGACCCGGCGTACGGAAGCTCGCGCCCATCACCTCGGTCTTGTAGCCGAACTTCTTGTAATACGCATAGATGCGGCGCACCGACTTGACGCCCGGATCGTTGGCGCCGCCGTCTTTCGCTTCGTCCCACGCGCTGCCGGCGTTTTTCTTGTACCAGTCGTAGATGCGGCCGACGAACGGCGAGATCAGCTGCGCGCCTGCCTCGGCACAGGCGGCCGCCTGGGCGAGCGAGAACAGCAGCGTCATGTTGCAGTGGATGCCTTCCTTCTGCAGCACTTCGGCCGCGCGAACGCCTTCCCACGTGGAGGCCAGCTTGATCAGCACGCGTTCCCGGCCGATGCCATGGTCTTTGTACAGCGCGATCAGTTCACGGCCCTTGGCGATCGAAGCCTGGGTATCGAACGACAGGCGCGCGTCGACTTCGGTCGACACACGGCCCGGAATGATCTTGAGAATCTCCGTGCCGAACGCGATCAGCAACTGGTCGATGATCGCGGCGACCGGCTTCGACGCGTGCGCTTTCACGGTCTTTTCGAGCAGCGGACGATAATCGTCTTTCTGCACGGCCTTCAGAATCAGCGACGGATTGGTGGTCGCATCCCGCGGCTTGTACTGGGCGAGCTGCTGGAAGTCGCCGGTATCGGCCACGACGGTGGTGTATTGCTTGAGTTGATCGAGTGCGGTTGTCATGTTCAGGCCTTCAGGGCGCGCGCGCCATGGTTCAGGAGAAATGAGGTCGCCGCCGGACTGAAACGGCAGATCAGCACCGGCGGCCGCGGGTCACGCTGCAGCATTCGCCCGCCATGTTGCCGGGAAACGCTGCCGGATGCTTCTATTCTATGGCGGATCGCCTGCTGCAGTATTGACAGTTGTCCCCGGCAATCCGTTCATACGCATTTCCGAGGGCGGTTTCCCGCCTGCGGCGTCAGGCGCGCCGCGCGTTCAGCACGAGTTGCGTCAGCACGCCCGCCACCAGTCCCCAGAAGGCCGAGCCGATCGACAGGAGGGTAAGGCCGGAGGCGGTCACCATGAACGTTACCAGCGCGGCTTCACGCTGTCGCAGATCCTGCATGGCGTTGGCGAGGCCGCTCATGATCGAGCCGAACAGCGCGAGTGCCGCGACGGAGACGACCAGCGCCTTCGGCAGGGCCGCGAACAGCGCAGCGATAGTCGCGCCGAAAATCCCGGCGATCAGATAGAAAATCCCGCACCAGACGGCCGCGGTGTAGCGTTTGTCACGGTTTTCGTGGGCTTCCGGGCCGGTGCAGATCGCCGCCGTAATCGCCGCAAGATTGATGCCGTGCGAGCCGAACGGTGCGAGCAGCAGCGAAGCGATGCCAGTTGTCGAAATGAGTGGCGCGGACGGCGTGGTGTAGCCGTCCGCGCGTAGCACGGCAATGCCCGGCACGTTTTGCGACGCCATCGCCACCACGAACAGCGGAACGCCGATACTGATGCTGGCCGCCACCGAGAAGGCCGGCATCGTGAACACCGGATGCGCCAGCGCGACGTGAAACCGGCTGAAATCGAGCAGGCCGAGGCCACCGGCCGCCGCCGTGCCGACGATCAAGGTCGTCACGATCGCATAGCGCGGCGCGAGACGTTTGACGATCAGGTAGGTGAAGAACATCGTCAGGACGAGCGCAGTCTGGAATTGCGCCGCGCGGAAAATCTCAATGCCGATCTCGAACAGAATCCCGGCCAGCAAGGCCGACGCGATGCCCGCGGGGATTTTCTTCATCAGCGTGTCGAACCAGCCGGTCAGGCCGACCACCGTAAGCAGCACCGCGCAGACGATAAAAGCGCCAATCGCCTCCGCATAAGCCACGTGCGGCAGCGACGACACCAGCAGCGCCGCGCCTGGCGTCGACCACGCGATCACGATCGGCGCGCGAAACCGCAGCGACAGGCCGATGGTGCACACCGCCATGCCGATCGAGAGCGCCCAGATCCACGACGAAATCTGCGCATCGGTCAGATGCGCGGCCTGACCCGCCTGAAACATCAGCACGAGCGAGCTGGTGTAACCCGTCATCATCGCGACGAAGCCGGCGACGATGGCGGACAGGGAGGTGTCGGCAAACGGTTTGAGGCGCCCGGCGTGCGCGCTGGAAGGGGACAACTCGGGCGAAGAAGACGGGTTCATGCCAATGCTTTCTTATAGTTGGAAGTGAAACGTGAGCGGATTATTTGCTCAACGCGCGCATGGCCGTTTCGAGTCCGGCGAGCGTGAGCGGGTACATGCGGTGGCCGAGCACTTCGCGGATCGCGCCGACCGACTGCCGGTATGCCCACAAGCCTTCCGGCTCGGGATTCAGCCACGCGTGATGCGGGAAATGATCGGCCAGCCGCCGCAACCACACGGCGCCGGCTTCCGGATTGTTGTACTCGACCGAGCCGCCCGGTTGCAGCACCTCGTACGGACTCATGGTCGCGTCGCCGACAAAGATCAGCTTGTAGTCCGGCGTGAACTTGTGCAGTACGTCCCACGTCGGCATGCGTTCGGCGTGGCGGCGGCGATTGTTCTTCCACAGGAAGTCGTACACGCAGTTGTGGAAGTAATAGAACTCGAGGTGCTTGAATTCGGCCTTGGCGGCGGAAAAGAGCTCTTCGGTGCGCTTGATGTGATCGTCCATCGAGCCGCCCACGTCGAGCAGCATCAGCACTTTTACCTTGTTATGGCGCTCCGGCACCATCTTCAGGTCGAGCCAGCCGGCGTTCGCTGCGGTGCTGCGGATCGTGTCGGGCAGATCGAGCTCCTCGGCGGCGCCTTCGCGCGCGAAACGGCGCAGGCGGCGCAGCGCAACCTTGATATTGCGCGTGCCGATTTCCACCTGGTCGTCGTAATCGCGATAGGCGCGGGCTTCCCACACCTTGACCGCTGTGCGATTGCCCGCCGCATCGCCGCCGATGCGCACGCCCTCGGGGTTATAGCCACCGTTGCCGAACGGCGAGGTGCCACCCGTGCCGATCCATTTGCTGCCGCCTTCGTGGCGCTCTTTCTGTTCGTCGAACAGTTCTTTCAGGCGCTCCATCAGTTTGTCGAGCCCGCCCATGGCTTCGATCTGCGCCTTTTCTTCGGGCGACAGATCGCGTTGCAGCTTTTTCTTCAGCCAGTCGAGCGGGACGTCGAAGGCGAGCTCCGAGGTTTTCGCGACGCCGTTGAAATAGGCGCCGAAGGCCTGGTCGAACTTGTCGAAGTACTGCTCGTCCTTGACCAGCGTGATGCGCGCGAGATAGTAGAAGTCGTCGAGCGACGGCGCGATTACGTTGGCTTTGAGCGCTTCGAGCAGCGTCAGGTATTCCTTCACCGACACCGGCAGTTTGGCCGCGCGTAGCGAATAAAAGAAGTCGATCAGCATGCTGTTTCCTCTACGACGGGCGGCGCGCGGCGGCCCGGCCCGGTGTTAGCGCGGTGTTAGCGGTTGTTGCGGTTCATGAAGATCAGCCGCTCGAACAGGCTCACGTCCTGTTCGTTTT
This sequence comes from Paraburkholderia fungorum, assembly GCF_046027215.1. GTDB lineage: Bacteria > Pseudomonadota > Gammaproteobacteria > Burkholderiales > Burkholderiaceae > Paraburkholderia > Paraburkholderia fungorum_D. The sequence goes on from NZ_JAQQEN010000001.1 coordinate 988,228, forward strand.
TCAGCAGCGCGCCGTGCAACGGCGGAATGATCTGTTTTTGATCCGTGGAGCGCAGCGCTTCCGGCGGAATGTCTTCGGCGAGCAGCAGTTTGAGCCAGTCGAGCAGCTCGGAGGTGGACGGTTTCTTCTTCAGGCCCGACACATTGCGCAATTCGAAGAAGCTCTGCATGGCGGCGCTCAACAGTTCCTTCTTGATGCCGGGGTAATGCACCTCGACGATCTGCTGCATCGTCACCGGGTCGGGGAACTTGATGTAATGGAAGAAGCAGCGGCGCAGGAACGCGTCGGGCAGTTCCTTCTCGTTGTTCGACGTGATGATGACGAGCGGGCGCTGTTTCGCGCGGATCAGCTCGTGCGTTTCGTACACGTAGAACTCCATGCGGTCGAGTTCGCGCAACAGGTCGTTCGGGAATTCGATGTCGGCCTTGTCGATCTCGTCGATCAGCAGCACGGTTTGCTCGTCCGACTCGAACGCCTGCCACAGCACGCCCTTGACGATGTAGTTGCGGATGTCCTTCACGCGTTCGTCGCCGAGCTGCGAATCGCGCAGACGCGAGACCGCGTCGTACTCGTACAGACCCTGCTGCGCCTTGGTGGTGGACTTGATGTGCCATTGCAGGAGCGGCATGCCGAGCGCGGCGGCGACCTCTTCGGCGAGCATGGTTTTGCCGGTGCCGGGTTCGCCCTTGATCAGCAACGGACGCTTGAGCGTCATCGCGGCGTTGACCGCGAGCTTGAGGTCGTCGGTGGCGACGTACTGCGATGAGCCTTCGAAACGCATGGCGAGATGCTCTTTTTTGAGAAAAAACCCAGTATAAGTCAGAAGGCCTGTTGCGCTGAAACGGGCTCGCGTATGGTGTCACCCGCGGTGTCGGACACCGCGCCGGCCCGCGCTGGGCGGCTGCCGCGCGGTGGGCGCGTGGCGCGCGGGCGCGGATCGTGGCTGGTGAGGCGCGGGCGGCGCATCGGCCGTCCGCGCAGCGGAGCCGCACTAGCCATGGCTTTGCGGTGGCCGGATGCGCCTCTGGCCCGCTAGGTGGACGTTCGGCGCGGCGTCGCGGTACAATTAGCCCGATTTTTTTGGCCTGCGTGGCTACCCTATAAGAATAACGGCGCGGGCCGTTGCCTTTTTGGGCGCCCGTTTCCCCTCATGCCAGGTTACATGCTATGAATAAATTCGTCGGCAAACACGTCGTGATCGCAGCGCTGTCGGTGCTCGCGGGCTATGCGGCCAGTGCGCAGGCAGCGGATGTCGTCGGCAACGCGAAGGCGGGCCAAGGCAAGGTCGCGATGTGTATTGGCTGCCACGGCATCCCTGAATACCGCACGGCTTACCCTGAGGTCTACCGCGTGCCGATGCTCGGCGGCCAGAATCAGGCATACCTCGTGAATGCCTTGCACGGCTACAAGAAGGGCGACCGCCATTTCGAAACGATGCGCGCGATCACCGCGTCGCTGTCGGATCAGGACATCGCCGATATCGCTGCCTACTACGCAGCGCAAAATTCCGCTTCGAAGAGCAATCCCGACAAGTGATCGGCTGCGGTCATCCGTCTGGTCACTCGGTTATTTATATTCGCGGGATAGGAGAATTCATGAATAAGCCCCAACAGGCACTCCACACGGTGTTCAAGGCTGCATGCGCGTCGGCGGCACTGATCGGTCTGGTTGCAGCGAACGTCGCGCACGCCGCTGACGCCGGCAACGGCAAGGTGCTGGCCGACAGCCACAACTGCGCGGCTTGCCACGGTATCAAGCTGAACAATCCGGTCAGCCCGGAATATCCGAAGCTCGCCGGTCAGCACGCCGATTACGTCTACTGGTCGCTGCGCCAGTACCAGATGGGCAATGGCAACCCGCACCTCGGTCGCAACAACGCGATCATGCAGGCGCAGGTGCAAAGCCTGTCGATCAGCGACATGAAGGACATCGCGGCCTACGTCGAATCGCTGGACGGCGATCTGGTGCAGAAGAAGTAACAGCGTCGCGCTGTTTTCCGATTGAACAAACACCCTGCTTCGGCGGGGTGTTGTGCTTTTAGGGCCGCGGTTTCGTTTTTTGGGGTGGGTTTGCCTGATGGCCGCCACCCCCGGCCGTGCGCCAATCGCTCTCAGTCGCGGGTGGCGCGCCGTTCGATACGCTGCAAATACGCGTCCGTGTCGGGCGGCGTGCCGGTGCGCTGCGCTTCCCAGATGGTTTCGCCGAGGCAATCCATGATTGCGTGTTGCGCGTCGTGCGTCGAGCCGAGGCGCGCGGCAAGGCGCTCGTGCGCCGCGCGGATGCCGGGCGGCTGGTCGATCGACAACTGTTCGGTGATCGCCAGATGCATCGACAGATGCAGGAACGGGTTGGTCTGGCCGCGTTCGGGCGAGTAATCCTGGGTCGGCGCGGCTTGCGAGTCGGTCAGATCGGCGTGGTATTCGGGGTGCTCAACGATCCAGTCGGCGGCGATCGCCTCCAGCGGCGTCAGGATCTCGCCTTGACGCTGCTTGCGCCAGGTGTCGGTGAAGAAAAGGCGAACTTCGTCGCGGCTGGGATTGAACATCGTGGGACCGGTGCGTTTGGGGTGGAGCGGGCTTGCCGTGCGTCATTTCACGCTGGGCGTCATTACGCTGGGCGTTATTTACGCTGGGCGTTATTTTACGCTGGGCGTTATTTTTACGCCGGGGCGCGGAGTGGTCTGCTGGCGGCGGCCGCAGGCGCACGGCAATAGTGCGGCCACGTCGCGCGGCTGCAACGCTTGCGTACTTTGGCAGCAGTTGCACGGCCGCGCGCGTGCCGGGCTCAGAGATCGGGTGGCGGAGTTTTCGGCCGGAATTCGCACAGCGGCTCAATCACGCAATGCCAGCACTCCGGCCGGCGCGCCTTGCAGACATAGCGGCCATGTAGAATCAGCCAGTGATGCGCGTCCTGTTTGAACTCTGCAGGCGTGAATTTCTCCAGCGCCGCTTCAACGGTGCGCACGTCTTTGCCCGGCGCGAGGCCGGTTCGATTGGCAACCCGAAAGATGTGTGTATCGACAGCGATGGTCTGATGGCCGAACGCCGTGTTCAGAATCACGTTCGCCGTCTTGCGGCCGACACCGGGCAAACTCTCCAGCGCCTCGCGATCTTCCGGCACGTCGCCGCCGTACTGGTCGAGCAGGATGCGGCAAGTCGCAATCACATTCTTCGCCTTGGTCCGGAACAGGCCAATCGTCCTGATGTAACTGGTGACACCTTCTTCGCCGAGATCGAAGACTTTCTGCGGGGTGTTCGCGACCGGAAACATCTTGCGCATCGCCTTGTTGACCGACACGTCGGTTGCCTGCGCCGACAGCAGCACGGCAATCAGCAGTTCGAACGGTGTGGTGTACTCGAGTTCGGTCGTGGGATGCGGGTTGAGACTCTGAAGCGTCTCGTAGATGGCGCGGCGTTTGTTCGCGTTCATGCGGAGCGTGCGGGTGTGTGCGTGCGGTTGCGATTGGTTGCGTGAGATTGCGGTCAGCGCTTCGTGGGCGGTGCGTCGGCGTCGTCCGCGGCGAGTCCGAGACGGCGGCGGCGCGCTTCGGCGGCGTCGATCTGAGCCTGCACGTCGGCGCTGATGCGCTCGGTGTTCAACGGGCCTTGGCCTTTGGCAGCCAGTTCCTCTTTCTTCTGACGCGCCCGCTCGAGCGCGGCCTGGATGATCGCGTGTTTTTTTGCCTCGGCGTCATCTGCTGCTGGTGTGGCGGGTGAAGCGCTAGCCGCCGCAAAAGCGCCGGCCGCGGCACTCTGCACGGGTGCGCTGCTTGCTGCTCGCCGCGCTGCAGCACGCGCTTCGGCGGCTTCGCGTTCGCGTGCAAGACGGGCTTCGTGCTGGTTGTGGCGCTCGCGCGCGGCATTGGCCTGGCTCTGGCTCCACGCGTTCCAGCCAGTGGCGTTACCGGTGACGGCCGGCATCGCAATGCAGTCGACCGGGCAGGATGGCACACATAGATCGCAACCGGTGCAGAGTTCGACGATGACCGTATGCATCTGTTTCGGTGCCCCAACTATTGCATCGACCGGACAGGCTTGCATGCACAACGTGCAGCCGATGCAAAGTTGTTCGTCGATAACCGCCAACGGACGCGGCCGTTCGATGCCGTTGGCGGAATTGAGCGGAATGACCGGCTTGCCGAGTAGAGCGGCAAGGCGCGCGATACCGTCGGCGCCGCCCGGAGGGCACTGATTGTAATCGGCCTCGCCATGGGCGACGGCTTCGGCATACGGACGGCATGCCGGATAGCCGCACTTCGTGCATTGCGTCTGGGGCAGCAGATCTTCAATGCGATCTGCGAGTGTTATGGAATCAGTCACGGTCACGACGTTGGAGCTTGCCTCGCGGCCGCGCAGCACGCCTACGATGGGTGTTGGGGAAAGCCTGCGGCAGGCGGGGCAACAGAAAAGCGCACAAAAGCGCGGCGAGAGCGCGTAAACACACGCCGGTGCGGGCGGATACACGCAAGCGCTCGCGCGCGCGGGGCTTGAACTAAATAGCACATTATCGCCGATTTCCCCAATTGCGATCCGCAATCCATGTGCCATAATCGAAGCGCTTTTTCGAAAGACCGCAGAAGGGTGTTCCCCCAACCAGCCCGTTCAGTGCTGTCGGTGCAAGGCCCGAGGAGAGGCCGGCGGCGCGATCCGGATAACGCGGCTCACGAAGACGATGCCACCATGAATCAGCCGAAAATCAAAAGAGATCCTGAAGGCACGCGGCGCCGCATTCTGCTTGCGGCGGCCGAAGAGTTTGCAAATGGTGGGTTGTTCGGCGCGCGCGTCGATCAGATAGCCCGCCGCGCGGAAACGAATGAGCGCATGCTCTATTACTACTTCGGTAGCAAGGAGCAGCTTTTCACTGCCGTACTCGAGCACGCATTCAGTGCGTTGAACGAAGCAGAGCGCACGCTCGAACTGAATGGCATTGCGCCGGTCGAGGCTGTCACACGTCTCGCGCATTTCGTCTGGGATTACTACCGGGACCATCCTGAGCTGCTGCGTCTCATCAACAATGAGAATCTGCATGAGGCACGCTACATGCAGAAGTCGACACGCATCCGCGAAATGATCTCGCCGATCGTCGCTACGCTCGGCAGCATCCTCGAGCGTGGCCAGCGCGCCGGTCTGTTTCGCACCAACGTCGACCCGCTGCGCTTTTACGTGACGCTCTCGGGTATGGGTTACTACATCGTATCGAACCGCTTCACGCTCGAAGCGACGCTCGGCCGCGATTTCAGTAGCGCCAGCGAACGTAGCGAAGTCATACAGATGAACACCGAGTTGCTGCTCGCTTATCTGTTGCGAAAATAAGCCGCGCGACCGCCACGTAAGATCGCTTCAAAAACGACAACGGCCTCCGAAGAGGCCGTTGTCTGTTGTTGCTTCTACCTGTGCTGCAAAGCTCAGGCTTCGGCTTTTTCCTTCGCTACCTTCGGCGCCTTGTTGTGCTCCAGGATGAAGTCGCGCAACTGCGGATAGATGATGGTGCGCCAGCGGCGGCCAGAGAAAATGCCGTAGTGGCCGCATTTCTCGGCGGTGAAGTGCCGCTTGTTCTGCTCTGGAATGCCGCTGCACAAACCTTGTGCGGCGAACGTCTGGCCGTCGCCGGAAATATCGTCCAGCTCGCCTTCAATCGTGAAGAGAGCAGTCTTCGTGATGTCCTGCGGGCGTACACGTTCGCCGTCGACGTCCCACGTGCCCTCGGCAAGACGGAACTCCTGGAACACCACGCGGATCGTGTCCAGATAGTAGTCGGCGTCCATATCGAGGACCGCGTTGTACTCGTCGTAGAAGCGACGATGCGCTTCAGCGTCGTCTTCGTCACCGCGCAGCAGGCTCTGGTAATAATCCCAGTGCGACGCCGCGTGGCGCTCCGGATTCATCGCCACAAAGCCGGTGTGCTGCAGGAAGCCCGGATACACCTTGCGACCCACGCCCGGATAGTTCGGCGGCACCGTGAAGATCACGTTGTTATCGAACCACTCATACGAGTGCTGCGTGGCGAGCGAGTTGACAGCGGTCGGGCTCTTGCGCGCGTCGATCGGGCCGCCCATCATCGTCATGGTGCGTGGCGTGTCTTCGCCGCGGCTCGCCATGAGCGAAATGGCGGCAAGTACCGGCACGGTGGGTTGACACACCGAGATCACGTGCAGATTCTTCGCACCGATGTGCCGGATGAATTCCTGGATATACGCGACGTAGTCGTCCAGATGAAACCTGCCGGCTTCGAGCGGCACCATGCGCGCATCGATCCAGTCGGTCAGGTAGACCTTGTGGTCCTGCAGCAACGTGCGCACGGTATCGCGCAGCAACGTGGCGTGATGCCCGGACAGCGGCGCGCACACCAGCACGACCGGTTCATCTTTCAATTGGGTAACAGCGTCGCTGTCGTCCGCGAAACGCTTGAAGCGCATCAGCCGGCAAAACGGCTTCTCGATAATGGTCTGTTCGATGATCGGAATGTTATGACCATCTTTAACAATCTGATGCAGGTTGAATTCGGGTTTTTCGTAGTCTTTGCCGAGCCGGTAGAGCAGTTCGTAACCGGCCGAGAGGCGGGTGGCGCCGGGCACATAGGCCAAAGGACTGGCAGGATTCGCGAACGATTTCGACGCGGCTTGGGCCCAGGCGGTGAGGGGGCTGAGCATCGCCCGCTGGAATTCGTGCAGTTGGTAGAGCATAGGTGCTCCGTTTTAAGCGGTTCGCATGGGGCTTCGCAAACACGCGTGTGGCGTTGCGGCGGGCCATTCTGGTTGTGGGCACATTGATTTTCGGCCAACAAACTGATCGATGATATCGAACAAAGCGTACTTGTGCAATGCAGCAATTTGCGTGCGGGCTGCGCGCAAACCGTCATTAAATCATGCTACTGGCGTTGCTGCTGCGCCGCCATCGGGAGTTGCCGCAGCCTTCAGTTGTTCTTCCATGATGCCGTTATGGGACGGCTGACCGGTTGCCTTCGCCATTTCCTGCTCGTGTTTCATCAGATTCAGGCCGGTGTGTACCAATGCGACATGCGAAAACGCCTGCGGAAAATTGCCTACCAGGCGTTTTGCCGCAGGATCGTATTCTTCCGACAGCAAACCAACGTCATTGCAGAGCGCGAGCAGGCGCTCATACATGGTATGGGCCTCGTCGATGCGGCCTTGCAACGCCAGGTTGTCCACCATCCAGAACGAGCACGCAAGAAAAGTGCCCTCTCCCGGGGGCAGGCCGTCGTCGTACTCCGTGGTGCGATAGCGCATCACGAAGCCGTCACGCATCAGGTCTCTTTCGATCGCTTCCACGGTGCCCTTGATGCGCGGATCCTGCGGCTTCAGGAAGCCGACCAGCGGCATGAGCAGGCAGCTCGCATCGAGCTGGTCGCTGCCGTAGTACTGGGAGAACGCGTTGAGGGCCGGATTCCAGCTCTTCGCACAGACTTCCGCGTGAATTTTCGCGCGGGTCGCCCGCCATTCGTCGAGCTGGCCTTCGAGCTTGAACAGTTCCGCCGACTTGATCGCGCGATCGTAGGCGACCCACGCCATCACCTTCGAGAAGGTGAAGTGCTGGCGGCCGCCGCGGGTTTCCCAGATGCCCTCGTCCGGCTCTCCCCAGATCGTGTCGAGGTGGCCGAGCAGCGCGCGTTGCACGTTCCATGCGGTGTCGTCCGCCTGCAGGCCGCCGACGCGCGCGAGATGCAGCGCGTTCATCACTTCGCCATATACATCCAGCTGGCGCTGGCCGACCGCGTTGTTGCCAATCCGCACGGGTTTGGAGTCCTGGTAGCCCGGCAGCCAGTCAATTTCGAACTCGGGCAGCCGCCGTTCGCCAGCAATCCCGTACATGATCTGCAATTGATCCGGTGCGCCCGCCATCACGCGGCCAAGCCAGGCTCGCCACGCGCGCGCTTCGTCGTAGTAGCCGCCACGCATCATCGCCAGCAGCGTGATGGTGGCGTCGCGTAGCCAGCAGTAGCGGTAGTCCCAGTTGCGCATCCCGCCGAGCTGTTCCGGCAGCGACGTGGTGGGCGCCGCGACGATGCCGCCGGTTGGTCCGTAGGCGAGTGCCTTCAGCGTGATCAGCGAGCGGCGGATCGGCTCGGCCCATTTGCCTTCGACGGTGCTGCGCGCCGACCATTCCAGCCAGTGATTTTCGGTGCGCGCGAGCGCCGTGTGCGGATCGTGTCCAGGCGGAATGCGCAGATGCGAGGCCGCATAGGTGAGCGAGAACGGCACACGCTCGCCTTCGCTCACCGTGAATTCGGCGACGGTTTTCATGTCCTCGCCGCGCAACTCGACCGGCGTGCGCAGCACTGCGGTATCCGGGCCGACGATCGCCTTGACGCCGCTATCGTGCTTCAGGCGGTCGACCCACGGAATCGAAAAGCCGTAGTCGAAGCGCAGCACGAGTTCCATCCGCATCTTTACGGTGCCGCGTTTGCCGACGACGATGCGCACCATTTCCGACCAGCCGTTGCCGGGCGGCATGAAGTCGATCAGCGTGATCGCGCCTTCGGGCGTTTCGAAATCGGTTTCGAGGATCAGGGTTTCGCCGCGATAGCGTCGCGTAATCGTGGGCGGCGTGTCGCTGACCGGCGCGATCAGCCAGCGTCCGTTGTCGGGCGTGCCGAGCAGGGCGGCGAAGCAGGCGCCGGAATCGAAACGCGGCCAGCAAAGCCAGTCGACGGAACCTTCGCGGGAAACGAGCGCGGCCGTGTGGCCGTCGCCGATGAGCGCATAGTCTTCGATGAGTGCGGGCATGGGGAGTGTGTCAGTCGTGGGCGCGGCGAGGGCCGCCGCGCTCGGGGTCATTGTTATTACCGGACCGGCGCCATGGGCTTTGGTTCAGCACGCCATGGGGCAAAACTCGGGTTGGTAATCTGGCAAACCACTGCCTACAATCGGATTTCAAACCGATGCGTACGATCATCCGGAGCGCGCATCGGCCTTGCTCATGGCGCATTGAGACGCCGTTTCCGAGGAAGAAAGCTATGGTGAACCCGTCGAAATCAGATTGCATCACGATTCTCTCGGCTGCCAGTGAACTTGCCGACGATTCGATGCTGCCGCTGGACTATGGCCGGCTGGGCCTGAGCCGCAACGGCATGCTGGCTGCCGCGGCGTTTCTGATCGAACGGGCTTGCTTCCGCCATTATCGGGAAGGTGACGGCCATTATGCCGTCGGCGGGCTGTCGCTGCAGGGGCGCTTGCGGCTCGACCAGCTTTCGAACGGCTGATCATCGGCGGCGCGGGCCGGCTCCACGCGGGTTGGGCGCCACGCCGCACTCTTGTTTACCTTGGAGCAACCGTCCATACGGGTGCCGTTTTGCGCTGCGCGCCGCATTCATGCGAGCCGGCGCCGGGCCGGCACTGCGCCCGGTCGTTCGGCTCCTGCGGCCGCTTGCCGCCTGCTGTCGTCGGCTGGACAACCCGTCGACGCCGCTCAGAAGTGCGATGCCCCCACGCCGAAGATCCCAATGATGCCGATGATGATCAGATAGAGCGCGACGATGTAGTTCAACAGGCGCGGCATGACGAGAATCAGAATACCGGCGATCAACGAAACGAGCGGGCCCAGGCTGAGTGTGACGTTCATGAAGACTCCGTGGTGTGAGACTCGATTGAAAAAACGACCCGCCAGGCGGGACAACTGCTGCACGTGCAGCGATACAGGCATGCCGGAAGCCGTGAGCCAGATGGCCTACATGATCCGGCGTAACGCTTTTATACTTGCCTCGATAAAAACAGATCGGCCGAACCGCGCGGCAGACCAGAGACACCGTAATAACCGGATCAACCCGATAACCGATGTCAGGAGTTCTTATGCTTCGTAGCGACCGGGGCGCAGTGCGTGCCGATTCGAGCTGTCGTTTTCCTGCTGTTTCAGAATCCACCTCATGGCGCGCTGGACGGCCAGCTCCTCTGCGCTCCGTCCGCTCGATAATAAAAGGTTTCGTGCTTATGGTCTCGATTGTTGCTTCCCACGCGTTTGCGCAAGATGCCGGCCCGGTTCCCGCCGACGGCGTTTACGACCTGCTGGTCGGCACCTACACCGGCGGCAAGAGCGAGGGCCTGTATGTCTATCGCTTCGACACGAAGACCGGCGACGCGACGCGCGTGTCGGTCGCGCAGACGGTCAATCCGTCGTATCTGGTGGTCAGCCGTGACCGCCGCTTCGTGTACGCGGTCAACGAATTGCCCGGCGACAACGGCCCGGCAACGCAGCGCGGCGGCATCAGCGCGTTCCGGTTCGACGCCGCGAGCGGTCAACTGAGCTTGCTGAACAAGGTCTCGTCGGACGGCAATGATCCGTGCTATCTGAGCCTGTCGCCGGACGGCAAATACCTGCTCACCGCGAACTATTCGGTGGCGGCCGATCCCGGCGGCAGCTTCGCGGTGTTCCCGCTGCAGGCGGACGGTCAGGTCGGCGCATCGGTACTGACGGTGCATCATGAAGGCGGCGGTCCGGTGAAGGGGCGTCAGGACAATTCGCATGTTCACTCCACCGTGTTCTCGCCGGACGGCCATTATCTGTTCGCGCAGGACCTGGGTGCCGACAAGCTGTACTCGTACCGCTATACGCCCGATGGCAGCCGCGGCCTGTTCGGCCCGACCGACTGGCGCTACACCCAGGAAAAGGCGGGGACGGGGCCGCGCCATCTGGTATTCGGTGCGAACGGCAAGCAGGCGTACCTGACTAGCGAACTGGCCGGCACGGTCAGCACCTTCAACTATGACGACGGCAAGCTCACGCAAGTGCAGACCCTGTCGCTGACCGAGCCCGGCTTCAAGGGAGCAGTGGGCGCCTCGGCGATCCATCTGTCGCCGGACGGGCGCTTCCTGTACGCCTCCAATCGCGGCGACGCGAATGACATCGTGATCTTCTCGGTCGATCCGGCCAATGGTCATCTGAAGAAGATCGGGCATCAACCGAGTCTCGGCAAGTCGCCGCGCGAGTTTGCCATCGACCCGACCGGCAACTGGCTGATCGTCGGCAATCAGAACAGCGACACGGTGTACGTGTTCAGACGCAACCAGCAGAGCGGTTTGCTCGACGCGAATCCGAAGCGCATCGAGATTGGTTCGCCGGTGGATTTCAAGCTGGTGTCGCCGTCGTGAGTCGCGGCTGGGAGCGTGAGTTGAAACTGCGCGTTCAATAAGAAAACGGGCCGCTTTGAGCGGCCCGATTTCTTCGCGGCTGGTTGCTCGCCCTTATTCGGCCGGTCCGGGTGCGAGCACTTCACGGCTGCCGTTGATGCCCATGGCCGACACCAGGCCCGCCGTTTCCATCTGCTCGACGAGGCGCGCCGCGCGGTTATAGCCGATGCGCAATTGCCGCTGCACCGATGAAATCGACGCGCGCCGCGTACGCACGACGAACGAGACGGCTTCGTCGTAGAGCGGATCGGCTTCGGCGTCCGGCGTTTCGCCGAACAGGTCGGGCGATGCACCTTCGGTGGCGGGACCGTCGAGAATGCCGTCCTCGTACTGCGGCTCGCCGAACTGCTTCAGATACTCGACGATCCGATGCACTTCCTCGTCGGCCACGAACGCGCCATGCACGCGCTGCGGATAGCCTGTGCCGGGCGGCAGGAACAGCATGTCGCCCTGGCCGAGCAGCGATTCGGCGCCCATCTGGTCGAGAATCGTGCGCGAGTCGATCTTCGAGGACACCTGGAACGCCACGCGCGTCGGAATGTTCGCCTTGATGAGCCCCGTGATCACATCCACGGACGGCCGCTGCGTCGCCAGAATCAGATGGATGCCGGCCGCGCGCGCCTTTTGTGCCAGCCGCGCGATCAGCTCTTCAATCTTCTTGCCGGCGACCATCATCAGGTCGGCCAGCTCGTCGATCACGACCACGATCAGCGGCAGCGGTGCGAGCGGCTCAGGGGCTTCAGGTGTCAGCGAGAACGGGTTGCCGAGCTTTTTGCCCTTGGCTTCGGTGTCGCGGATTTTCTGGTTGAAGCCAGCCAGGTTGCGCACCCCAACTGCGGACATCAGCCGGTAACGCTTTTCCATTTCGCCCACGCACCAGTTCAGCGCGTTGGCTGCCAGCTTCATATCCGTGACCACCGGGGCGAGCAGATGCGGAATGCCTTCGTACACCGACAGTTCCAGCATCTTCGGATCGATCATGATGAGGCGGACTTCCTCGGGCGTCGCCTTGTAGAGCAGCGAGCAGATCATCGCGTTGATCGCCACCGACTTGCCCGAACCGGTGGTGCCCGCCACCAGCATGTGCGGCGCCTTTGCCAGATCGGCGACCACCGGGTGACCGGTGATGTCCTTGCCCATGGCAAGCGTCAGATTCGAATGCGAATTCTGGTAGACGCCTGCTTCGAGGATTTCTGACAGGCGGATCGTCTGGCGCTTCGCGTTCGGCAGTTCGAGACCCATGCAGGTCTTGCCGGGAATCGTTTCGACGACGCGAATCGACGTGAGGCCGAGGCCGCGCGACAGGTCCTTCATCAAGCCGACGATTTGACTGCCGCGCACACCGAGCGCCGGTTCGACTTCGAAGCGCGTGATCACCGGGCCCGCCGAGGCGCCGACCACCGTCACGGGCACTTTGAATTCCTGCAGGCGCTGTTCGATCAGCTGGCCGGTTTCGGCGAGCTTTTCTTCGGAGACCGGTTCGACGTCGGTGTCGGCGCGCGCGAGCAGATCGAGCGTCGGCAATTCGACCATCGATGCCGCCGGCGCACGGAATTCGAAACCATTGGCCGGGCTGTGGCCACGCAGGGGTGTGGGCTGGACTGCGGGCTCGGCAGGTTGCGAGGATGGCGCGTCGTTGAATGGCGCGGGCGCTTCTGTGGTCGCCGCTTCGGTAAGGCGGATGGCGACCGGCGGTTCCGTCTGAGCTGCAAAGCCGGGGAAGCGGACGACGTTCGACACGAGCGCCGAGCTTGCCACGGGCGCCGCGTCCGCGAGGGCAGGGGAGTCTTCCGTGTCGGCTTCGCTCGCGCTCACGACATGCAGCGAGGGCGTGGCATGACGTGGGGACACGGACTCGCTCGACGCGGCGGTGGTGACGCGCGGCCCGCCGGCCGACGATGCCGAGCGCACTGACGCAATGGTGTCGATCTGGGTTTCCCAGGGCGCCAGTTCGGCGTCTTCGGTAGCCGTGACGATTTCGGCGATCGGCGCGGGAGTCACGGCGGGCGCTTGCGCCTCGTTTTGCGAGTGGTCTTGGTCGATCTGGGGGACCCGCGTCTCAGTGGTGATCACTGCGTCTGGCTGTTCGACAGCTGGTGAAGTGACGAGCTCGGCGTGTTCCGCGTGCTCCGCGTGCGCAGCGATCGTGCTGTCGGGCGCAATGACGGCATCCGCTGCGGCGGTCTGCGAAGGAGCCTCCGGCGGAATGGACGCCGATGTGACGCTCGCCTGCAACTCAGCGGCAAACATCTGGAACGAGGTGGCGGCGACGACGGGCGTCGCGTGATGCGGCACGGATCCCGCGACCGACGGCGGCTGGATGACGGGCGGCTCGATCGGCCATTGCACGACTGGCGCGGCGCTTTCCGGAACCGCTGCTTCGGAGGCGGCTTCCCCATGATGGGTGTCGGCGGGAACCTGTACCGATTCATGCGACGGCGCGTTCGCGTCCGGCGCCGGTGTGGCGGCAGCTTCGTTCGCAACCGACGCAGCCGCTTCAGACTGCACGACATCGACCGTCGTCCCGGCATGCGCCGGCACTGGCGTCACCTTCGCGCTTTCCGCGCTGGTGCTGCGCGCCAGGCTGACGCCCGCTATGTCGGTCCAGCGCGCGGCGTTTTCCGCGATGCTGCGAAGCGTTTCCTGCACGCTGGCGGGCGGCGTGACCTGCGGTATCGTCGCCATCGGCCGCGTGTAGCTGGGCGCGGGTGATTTGAGCGGAGCCGGGCGACGCGCTGCCGCCGGCATTGCGGCCATCGCGTGCGCGGCTTGCGCCGCGACTGCTGGCGCGGCGGCTGCAGCCGCCAAACCCGCGATGCCCGCGATGCCCGCGGCGGCGTTCGACGATCCTGCCGGACGTTGCTCACCCGCCGAGCGCCGGCCTACCTGGGAGCCGCCTTCGCGCATTTCACGCACCGCCCGCACCGTCGACGGCGGCAGACCCGATCCGGCATGGACACCGCCTGCCGGGGCCGGCGCGCGCGGCACCGTTACCGGATCGCCCAGCCAACCTGCTGGAGCAACCGGCTCGGCGGGCATCCAGGCGGCTTTGTCCGCCTTCAGCGCTTGTGTCTGCAACGGCGCTCGCCGCGGCGCCTGACGCGGTGGCGTTCCGGCAGGCGCGCGCACAGTCGGCTCAAGCGGCGCGGCGGGACCGCGCGGTTTCACCGTGCCGGCGCGCCAGCTCGGCCCCGCGCCTCGCGCCGCCGCGTCCTTGCCAACTGTGGAGGCAGCCGCCCCCGCAGTCGCGCCGCGTCCGTTCGCGGGCGGTCGCCAGACCGTCGGGCGGGCATAACGCCCGTTGGTTTTGGGCGCCATCGTGTTGGTGGACGGCGAAACGTGCGAGGGCAAACCATCGTCGACGCTGCGATGCCGGCGCGCTTCCTCGTCGCGTTTGGCGAGGCCGCGTGACAGGCCGAGGCCGAACGCGGCATCGGCCCAGACTGCGACGTCACGCCAACGGAAGTCAATCAGCCAAGGCAAGCTGATCAGCAGCACGGCGAGCGCCGCGAGCGGCGTGCCGATATGCCCGAGCAGATGGCCAAAGCCCGCGGCCAGCGCGTGACCGAAGCCATTTACGCCCGCCACGCCGAGCAGCGAGGCCTCCAGCGTACAGCTCGCCACCATCACGCAGACGAAGCCGAGCCACAGGCGGATCGTGCCTGGGCCGCGCAAGCCTGCGCCGCCTGGCAGCACCGACTTCACGAGGCGCCACAAAAGAGGAGTGAACCAGACGGCTGACCCGCCGAACCAGCCGAAAACTACCGTGTGCATGCTAGACATCAACGAATGACGGACGCGCAAGAACGCAATCCGTCGAGTTTAAACCGGCGAAGCCCGCTGCTTCGAAAGCAGACACAATCGGGCGCAACCGCCTGCCGCGCCGCGCATCGACCCGTGCGGCGGTCATTTGGCGCTGCGGTCGAACGTGAGTGTATCGCCGTTATCGAGCACCAGTTGCATCTGCTGCGGTGCGCGCATCTGCACGCCGGTGCGGTCGATGTGAGTCAGCGCGTTGAGATAGGCGCCTTCGATCTGACCGCCCGGCGTCATGCACGCCATGCGCGTGCCGCCCAGCGTGCCGAAGCTCAGCTTGCCGTCTTTCAGCGCGTACGAACCTATGTAGCGGTTGCAGCCGGAAAAGCCGCTGGCGTGGCGCTGGCCTTTGTCGGTGGAGAGCACGAGCGTGATTGGCGCGCCCTGATCCGCTGGCGGAATCGCGCGCGCGGTGCCATTCGCCTGTTTCCAGCCGCTGAGCACCCAGCTCGTGTCGTCGAGCAACTGCGTCGCGGCCGGGTTGAACGGGTCGGGCGGCGCCGCTTCGGCATCGGGATGTTTCGGGATCGCGCAGGCGCTGCATAACGCGGCCACGCTCAACGCGGCGATAGCCGTGCGCGCATAAGGGATGAAGCGCGCAACACGTCGCGCGGAGGAGCTTTGGAGCATGGCGTCGTTCCTCTTCAAACTGGCGAAGGCGTAAGGGTAACGCACTAAGTGCGCCATACGCGAGGGCGACCGCGTGCAAAGCGCTGACTCAATGCGTTCCGGAGTTCGCGCGCACCCTGCGCGCAGACCGGAGCGCACCGGCGGCGAGCAAGGCGCGGCGAGGGGCCCGCATGTTAACATCGTGGTCTATTCAATCCCACCTCTTATCCGACTTTTATCTGGAGTTCCCATGCAGATCGGCCAACGGATCGGCACGCCCCTTACTGAATCCGCCACGCGCGTCATGCTGCTCGGTGCCGGCGAGCTCGGCAAGGAAGTGATCATCGCGCTGCAACGGCTGGGCGTCGAAGTGATCGCGGTCGACCGTTATCCGAACGCGCCGGGTCACCAGGTCGCGCACCGCTCGCACGTGATCGACATGACCGACCGCGCTGCGCTGCGCGCGCTGGTCGAACAGGAACGCCCGCATCTGATCGTCCCCGAGATCGAAGCGATCGCGACCGACGCGCTCGCCGCAATCGAAACCGACGGCCTCGCCGAAGTCATCCCGACCGCGCGCGCCACGCAGCTCACCATGAACCGCGAAGGCATCCGCCGCCTCGCGGCCGAAGAACTCGGCCTGCCGACCTCGCCCTATGCATTCGCCGATTCGCTCGGCGAACTGCGCGCGGGCATCGCCAAGGTCGGCTATCCGTGCGTGGTGAAGCCGGTGATGTCGTCGTCGGGCAAGGGGCAATCGGTCTTGAAGAGCGATGCGGACGTCGAATCCGCCTGGCAATATGCCATGGCCGGCGGCCGGGTGAATCACGGCCGGGTGATCGTCGAAGGCTTTATCGACTTCGAATACGAAATTACCCAGTTGACCGTGCGCGCGATCGATTCGGCGAGCGGCGACGTCAGCACCTATTTCTGCGACCCGATCGGCCACGTGCAGGTGGCGGGCGACTACGTCGAATCGTGGCAGCCGCAGCCGATGAGCCCGCTCGCGCTCGAACGCTCGCGCGAAGTCGCGCATAAGGTAACTGCGGCATTGGGTGGCAGGGGCCTGTTCGGGGTGGAACTTTTCGTGCGCGGCGATGACGTATGGTTTTCGGAAGTGAGCCCGCGTCCGCACGATACGGGTCTCGTCACGCTGTGCTCGCAACGTTTTTCGGAATTCGAATTGCATGCGCGCGCGATTCTCGGTTTGCCGGTGGATACGTCGCTGCGCGCGCCGGGTGCGTCGGCGGTGATTTACGGCGGGCTCGACGAAGCGGGTATCGCGTTCGAAGGCGTCGCAGCGGCGCTGGCCGTGCCGAATGCCGATCTGCGTCTGTTCGGCAAGCCGGAGAGCTTCGTCAAGCGCCGCATGGGTGTCGCGCTTGCCACCGGTGAGTCCGTCGACGAGGCGCGCTCGCGTGCGAAGCAGGCTGCGGCGGCGGTGCGGCCGGTGTCCGCGAAGTAATACGTATCAACGTGTCCTGAAGTGCGACGCAATACCCGCGCGCCTCGCGAATTCGCAGCGCGCGGAATCTGACCGACTGAAGTAGAGGTACGCATGGCCCTGAAATTCCGCAGGAACACGCGGCGTGGGAGGTTGAACCGTCTTGGGGCACTGGGTGTGCTGCTTGCGTTATGCACCGGGATGACAGGTTGCGGGCTGGCTGCCGCGCCGTGCCGGGTCGCATCGGCGGGTTTGAAGATCGTGCCGGTGGTCGGTCACGTTGCCGCCGCGCCGACCGATGCGTGCGCCGCGGTGATCGATCCATAAGCGGTTCGTAAAGTGTGCGGCTGGGCGGCAGGCGTGCCACCATCCTGCACGACCTGCGACAACCATCGAGGCATCCAATGAAGAAATCGCTTGTTGCGGTAACCGTGGCAGCGGGTCTCGTGGCGCTGTGCGGCAACGCATGGTCCGCGCCATCGCAGCTTGCCCAGATTCAGCCGAAAAACCGGCAAACGCACAAATACACCTGCGCGACCGGCAAGATTCTGCAAGTGACATACTGGAACACGGCGAACGGCCAGAGCTTCGCGCTCGTCCCGGTCAAGGGGCAGCAACTGCTGTTCGTCAACACGCTGTCGGGCTCGGGCGCGAAATATCAGGCCGGCAGTTACACCTGGTGGACCAAGGGTCCGCGCGCCGATCTCTATGACGCGACCGACGGCGAAAACGCCCCGCCGATCCTGTCAGACTGCGTCACCATCAATCGCTGAGCAGCATGCGGCGGCCTCCGTCATCATGCCGCCGCCCGCCTCGACTTACCGCTGTCTCGCGGTCTTGTCCGTCGCTGCGCATCTTTCCCGTTCGAGTAGTAAGCTGTCCGGCGTGGCATTCGCTGTTTCCGCCGTGTCATCCCGTGGCTCGTTCGCGCGGTGGTGGCTACCGTTAATAGTCCGTCCCCAGATCTCAACAGCTGGGCGCACGGCCCGCGACCGTTTCATCAAGCGAGACCCTCCATGAAAGCATCGGACCTGTTCGTCAAATCGCTGGAAGCCGAAGGTGTCGAGTACGTGTTCGGTATCCCCGGTGAAGAAAATCTCGATCTGCTGGAATCGCTGCGCCGCTCGAAAATCCGTCTCATCCTGACGCGGCACGAGCAGGCCGCGGGTTTCATGGCCGCCACGTATGGGCGGCTGACCGGACGCCTCGGCGTGTGTCTCGCCACCCTCGGCCCGGGCGCGACCAACTTCGTGACCGCAGCCGCCTACGCGCAGCTGGGCGGGATGCCGATGCTGATGGTGACCGGTCAGAAGCCGATCAAGTCGAGCAAGCAGGGCCATTTCCAGATCGTCGACGTGGTGCGGATGATGGAGCCGCTCACCAAGTACACGCGGCAGATCGTGTCGATCGCCAACATTCCGGCGGCGGTCCGTGAGGCGGTCCGGCAGGCAGAGGAAGAGCGGCCCGGCGCCACGCACCTCGAATTGCCCGAAGACGTTGCGCACGAAGAGGGCGACGGCCAGCCGATTCCGAAGAGCTTCAGCCGCCGCCCCGTCGCGGAGGAAAAGGCCGTGGCGCGCGCGGTCGAGGCGATCACGAAAGCGAAGCATCCCTTGCTGATGATCGGCGCGGGCGGCAATCGCAAGACCACCACCAAGATGTTGCGCGAATTCGTCGACCAGATCGGCATTCCGTTTTTTACGACGCAGATGGGCAAGGGCGTGATCGACGAATCGCACCCGATGTGGCTCGGCAACGCCACCTTGTCCGACGGTGACTTCGTGCACCGCGCGATCGACCACGCGGACTGCATCATCAATGTCGGCCACGACGTGATCGAGAAGCCGCCATTCTTCATGCGCAGTGGCGAGGCGGGCGAGAAGACCGTGATTCACGTCAACTTCCTCGGCGCGGAAGTCGACACAGTGTATTTCCCGCAGATCGAAGTCGTGGGCGATATCGCGAACGCGGTGTGGCAGCTCAAGGAAAGTCTCAAGGAGCGCAAGGAGCATTGGGACTTTGCGCGCTTCAAGGAGATCAAGCAGCATTTCGAGGAGCATCTGGTCAAAGGCCAGCACGACGACCGCTTCCCGATGTATCCGGTGCGGATCGTCAACGACGTCTACGAGACCACGCCGGTAGACGGCATCGTGTGTCTGGACAACGGCATGTACAAGATCTGGTTCGCGCGCTATTACCGCGCCCACGAACCGAATTCGCTGCTGCTCGACAACGCACTGGCTTCGATGGGCGCCGGTTTGCCGTCGGCGATCGCGACCAAAATCGTGCATCCGGACCGCAAGGTGATGGCCGTATGCGGCGACGGCGGCTTCATGATGAATTCGCAGGAGTTGGAAACGGCGGTGCGCCTCAAGCTCGATCTGGTGATCCTGATTCTGCGCGACGACGCGTTCGGCATGATCCGCTGGAAGCAGGAAAACATGAACTTCCCGGATTACGGCATGACGCTGCGCAACCCCGATTTCGTCGCTTACGCGCAGAGTTACGGCGCGCTGGGTCATCGCATCGAATCGGCGGCGGAGTTCGCGCCGCTGCTGCGCGAATGTTTCGCCACGCCGGGCGTGCACGTGATCGACCTGCCAATCGACTATTCGGACAACGAGCGTGTGCTCAATCGCGAGATCAAGCGGCTCTCCGCGCAGCTATGAGGCGCGGCGGGGCATACGCTTGCTGATTGCGATGACGTTTGAGTTTGAGTGGCCAGGCATCGGAACAAGGAGAACGCGTCATGTTGCAGAAGACTTACCCGTACTATCTCGCGAACGAAGCGGTGGCCGCCAACACCGATCTCGAAGTCACCGATAAATTCAGCGGCGAAGTGGCGACCCGCGTGGCGATGGCCGACGCCGCGGCGATCGATCGGGCGATCGGTTGCGCCGTCGACGCCATGCCCGCGCTGCGCGTGTTCCCGCCGTTCAAGCGCCAGGCCGTGCTCGAACACTGCGTGAAGCGCTTTCGCGAGCGCTACGACGAACTGGCGCTGGCGCTGTGTATCGAAGCGGGCAAGCCGATCAACGATTCGAAAGGCGAAGTCACGCGGCTGATCGATACCTTCAAGGTGGCAGCGGAGGAGTCGGTGCGCATCGACGGCGAGATCATCAATCTGGAGATTTCGCCGCGCGCAACGGGTTATCACGGGTACGTGAAACGCGTGCCGATCGGGCCGTGCTCGTTTATTTCGCCGTTCAACTTTCCGCTGAATCTGACCGCGCACAAGGTCGCGCCGGCGATCGCCGCGGGCGTGCCCTTCGTGTTGAAGCCGGCGAGCCGCACGCCTGTCGGCGCGCTGATCATGGGCGAGATTCTGGCGGAAACGGACTTGCCGAAAGGCGCATTCTCGATTCTGCCCGCGCATCGCGACGGCGCCGATCTGTTTACGACCGATGAACGCTTCAAGCTGCTGTCGTTCACGGGCTCGCCGGCGGTGGGTTGGGAACTGAAGAAAAAGGCCGGCAAGAAGAAGGTGATTCTGGAACTGGGCGGCAACGCTGCGGCGATCGTCGACGGCGATCAGGGTGGCAAGCTCGATTACGTCGTCGACCGGCTCGCGTTCGGCGCGTTCTATCAGTCGGGGCAGAGTTGCATCGGCGTGCAGCGGATTCTGGTGCATGCGCAAGTTTATGATGCGCTGCGCGAGAAGCTGATTGCCAAAACGAAGTCGCTTGTCATGGGCGACCCGAAGGACGAAAAGACCTTTGTCGGGCCGATGATCTCCGAGTCCGAGTCCAGACGGCTCGCCGGCTGGATGGACGGCGCGGTGCAGGCGGGCGCGAAGATCGTCGCGGGCGGCAAGGTGGATGGAGCCATGTTCGAAGCCACGCTGCTCGAAGGCGTGAAGCGCGACACGGATCTGTATCGCAAGGAAGCTTTCGGGCCGGTGGCGATTCTGGAGCGTTTCAACGATTTCGATGTGGCGCTGGCAACCGTCAACGACAGCGACTTCGGTCTGCAAGCCGGCGTGTTCACCGATTCGCTCGCGCATGCACATCGCGCGTGGGATCTGCTCGACGTAGGCGGCGTGGTGATCAACGACGTGCCGTCGTTCCGGGTCGACAACATGCCGTATGGCGGTGTGAAGGATTCCGGGCTTGGGCGGGAAGGCGTGCGCTATGCGATCGAGGACATGACGGAGATGCGGCTGATGGTGATGCGTGAGACGTGGTAACGGGCTTGCCTGGCCCCGAGGGCCGCGGCGCTCAGCCGCGATGATGGGCTCGAAGCGGGCTGAGCACCCGTTTCCGGTGTCGGGCGGCCGGCGAGATCGGGACCCTTTGTCACGTAACTGTCGTGTGTTCGAACTACGCTGCCAGCGGGGCGCCCCGGCGCTCTGCGGCGATTTGTCGAAGCCCGCACGCAGGGCCAGACGGCCGGCTTTCGCGGGCGTAAGCAGAAAGCCGCCAGATGCGCCATGAGTGTTTTTGCTGAAGTGCTACAATACCGGCCTTTCCGGCGGGTGTTTCCGCCGGCCGGAGCCGGCCGCATTTTTTTCCCGTCCTGGTCGTACTGACGGGTTCCGTGCGGAACGCCGTGGCTCCGCCTTCATCCTGATGCCCTCTGCGGTTCCGACCGCTGCCGCGCGCACCCGCGCCAAGCGCATTTTTAGCGAAAGCCACCATGTCCGACACAGCCGTCACGCCCAGCACTGCGACTTTTGATCAATTCGGCCTCGCGCCCGACATCCTGAAAGCCGTCAAAGAATCGGGCTACACCATCCCTACGCCGATCCAGGAGCAGGCAATTCCTGTTGTGCTGGCCGGCCGTGACATGATGGGCGCCGCGCAGACCGGCACCGGCAAGACCGCGAGTTTTTCGCTGCCGATCATCCAGCGGCTGCTTCCGCAGGCCAGCACGAGCGCATCGCCCGCCCGCCATCCGGTGCGCGCGCTGATCCTCACGCCGACCCGTGAACTGGCCGACCAGGTCGCCGCGAACGTGCAGTCGTACGCGAAGCACACAGCGCTGCGCAGCGCGGTGGTGTTCGGCGGTGTCGACATGAATCCGCAGTCGGAGCAATTGCGCCGCGGTGTCGAAATTCTGATCGCCACGCCGGGCCGCCTGCTCGATCACGTGCAACAGAAAACGGCCAACCTCGGTCAGGTGCAGATCCTCGTGCTCGATGAAGCCGACCGGATGCTCGACATGGGCTTCCTGCCGGATTTGCAGCGCATCCTGAACCTGCTGCCAAAAGAACGTCAGACGCTGCTGTTTTCGGCCACGTTCTCGGGCGAAATCAAGAAACTGGCCGCCACGTATCTGCGCAATCCGCAGACGATCGAAGTCGCGCGCAGCAATTCGACTGCCACCAACGTGACGCAGATCGTTTATGAAGTAGCCGAGGGCGACAAGACCGGCGCGGTCGTTCAACTGATTCGTGAGCGCGGTCTCAAGCAGGTGATCGTGTTCTGCAACAGCAAGATCGGCGCGAGTCGTCTGGCGCGCAGTCTGGAACGCGACGGCGTGGTGGCCACCGCGATTCACGGTGATCGCACGCAGAATGAACGTATGCAGGCTTTGGATGCGTTCAAGCGTGGTGAGATCGAAGCGCTGGTGGCGACCGATGTCGCTGCGCGCGGGCTCGATATCGCCGAATTGCCGGCGGTGATCAATTTCGATCTGCCGTTTAACGCGGAAGATTATGTGCATCGGATTGGGCGCACTGGGCGTGCGGGGGCTTCCGGCGATGCGTTATCGTTGTGCAGCCCGAATGAGCGCAAGCAGCTTGCTGATATTGAAAAGCTGATCAAGCGGCCTTTGGATGTGCAACGGTTGACTGTTGATACGCCGGTTCGGCATCACCATGAAGAGCGTCCGCCGCGGCGTGAGCGCGTTGATGGCCGTGCAGAGGGGCGTGACGAGCGGGGCGGTCGCCGGCGTTCGGGGGCTTCGTCTTCGGGCTCGTTCGATCGGCCGCATCATCATCGGGCCCAGCCTGTGGATGATTTTTTCCTCAAGCCTTATGAGCCTTCGGCTGCTTCCATGCGGAAGGTTGAAGATGCGAGTAGTGGTGGGGGTGCTCCGCAGAAGTCGTCGTCTTCCAAACAGCCGTTGGCTGCGCTGTTGGGTGGGTTTGGGATGCCGCGGAAGGTTTCTTCGTCTTCTTCCTAAGGTTTTGGTTTTTTCGTTTTTCGTTTTTCGTTTTTGATTCTTGATTTGTTTGTGGTTTATTAGTGTTGCCCCTGTGCGGGGCGGCACCTACTTTTCTTTGCCCACCAAGTGGACTTCCTTCGGGGCGCCGCCGCAAAGAAAAGTAGGCAAAAGAAAGCGGCTCAAACCGCCAATTCTTAAGTGGGTCCGCGGCTTGGAGGGGATCTTGGCTCCGTAGAGATTGAGCCCGCGTACCCTTCCACGTGAGTGACCAGGCCGTCATGCCTCCCGCGGCGCTGCGCGCGCTGTCGCGGTACTTCATTAAACCAGCGGTCTGGTTGGTTGCCTGTTTTGGTTTTTTTTGCCTGGTGCTGCGGCTTGGTTTGTTGCCTGAGTTTTCTTCTTCGCTAGCGCCTTGTTCAAGCGTCTCGCCGTTTCTACCGCATCCCTATTCCTACCGCATCCCCATTCGCCTGGCCCATGCCGCCGTTGCGGTTGCGTAAAAGTCGTCCAGCGTTTTCTGTTTAACGTCGCCTATGTTAAGGCCCAGGTGGTGGGCCGCCGCAGTTAGTGCGTCCAGGGGGGTGTTCGCGTCCAGCGCGGTTGCGCCGTTCTGCTTGCTCAATTTCTCGCCATGGTCGTTTGTGACTACGGGGACATGCAAATACTCAGGCGTCGGTAGGTCCAGGCATCGCTGCAAATAAATCTGACGTGCGGTCGAGTCCATCAGGTCCGCGCCTCGCACAATGTGCGTGATCCCGGCGTCGGCGTCGTCAACCACCACCGCCAGTTGATATGCCCATTGGGCATCCGCGCGTTTCAGGACGAAGTCGCCCACTTCAGTGGCCAGGTTCTGCGTCTGCAGACGCTGCCAACGGTCCTGGAACGTGATCACGGCCGCCTCGCCGTCCGGTACGCGCAAACGCCATGCGCGCGCAGGCTTGCCGTGCAGGCCGCCGCGGCAGGTGCCAGGGTAGGCGAGCGTGGTGTTGCGCGCGTGCGTATTCAGGAGCGAATCGGCAATCTCCTTGCGCGTGCAGCCACACGGATAAACCAGGCCGTCAGCCTTTAACTGTTCCAGCGCATCTCGATAGCGCGCCATGCGCTCGCTTTGCCACACGGGCGGCTCGTCCGCACGCATACCAAAACGCTCAAGCGTCGAAAGAATGTCCTCGGCGGCGCCCGGGACCGTGCGCGGGCCATCGATGTCCTCAATACGCACAAGCCATGCGCCAGCATGCGCACGCGCATCCAGCCAGCTCGCGAGCGCGCTCACCAGCGAGCCAATATGCAATGGCCCCGTGGGTGACGGTGCGAAACGTCCGCGATAGTTCATGAGATTCGTCGGTAGGTTATTGACGGCAATCCGCGCGGTCTTGTCCACCCGCGCGACGGCAGTTGGTCGCATACCATTGCGTAGCCGTAGCCGTAGCCGTAGCCGTAGCCGTAGCCGTAGCCGTAGCCGTAGCCGTAGCCGTAGCCGTAGCCGTAGCCGTTTCCACGCCGATCGCGTTGCATGCCGTTGCAGCGCTCTGCGTGTCGGCCATTCGGTGTGCGCTCGGCCGCTATGGTGCGACGCCGGGCGCCGTCATCACGCGGCGTGCGCGGCCTTGCTGTCAGGGTGGCATTCAGGGCACGTCTTGCCTGCCACATACAGCGGCGATTGTTGCGCCCCCGGCATCACCACCGCGCGGCAGCCAAAGCATTGCACGGTCGTGGTCGGTTCCAGTTGCGGATTGAGCGCGGTGCGGTAGTCGAACACGAAGCAATCGCCGTGATAATGCGCGCCGCCCACTTCCTCGAAATACTTCAGGATGCCGCCCTCGAGCTGGTACACGTTTTCGATGCCGACTTCCTTCATATGGATCGCGGCCTTCTCGCAGCGAATCCCGCCCGTACAGAACGACACGACCGTCTTGCCTTCAAGATCAGCACGGTTCTGTTCGATCACCTCGGGAAACTCGCTGAATTTCGTAATGCGGTAGTCGAGCGCGTTCTCGAAGGTGCCCACGTCCACTTCGAATGCATTACGCGTGTCGAGCATCACGACCGGCCGGCCCGCGTCGTCATGGCCACGGTCGAGCCAGCCTTTCAGCGTGGGCGCGTCCACGAACGGCGCACGGCCCAGTTCGGGGCGGATGGCCGGCTTTTTCATTGTGATGATCTCGCGCTTGAGCTTGACCAGCATGCGGCGAAACGGCTGCTTTTCCGACAGGCTTTCCTTGAATTGCAGATTCGCGAACTTGCCTTCGAACAGCGCGTCGTGACGGATGTAGTGGATAAACGCGTCCGCGGCCTCGCGCGTACCGGCGACGAACAGGTTGACGCCTTCCGGCGCCAGCAGAATGGTGCCGCGCAAGCCGAGCGTATTGCAGCGCTCGGTGACAAGCGGGCGCCAGTCGGCGGTGTTTTCGATGGTCGCGAAATGATAGGCGGCGAGATTGACGATACTCATGAATTGTCCAGCGGTAAGAGGTGGCCGGCGGCGCGAAAAAGGGGCGCATTGATTCGCCCGCATTCGGACTCCATGCGGCGCGGCCACTTCGAATAGGCGAAACCCGTATTATCCCTCAAGCTGGCCATTCGCCCGACTCGGCCGAATGGCCAAGCCATTGCGGCAGCGCAAATGGCCTGCGAACTTGCGCCGGATTTGCCCCACATTCGCTTCGGGGCCGGGCGTTTTGGCGCGTGAGATATCGTGCCGCGTTGGCTGCGGTGGGTCCGTTCGAGCACGCAAGGTGTATCGCCCGCGTGCAGTCGCCGAGTCCCACAGCGGCCCGCAAAACACCGGTGCGTGGCGCTCGCGCGGCCAAGGCCTAAGCCGAACGGCTAACGCGCGGTTTTGGCCGGAAAACTCCGGAAGGGTGGAGTTACAATGTCGCCCATGTCAGATCCCCGCTTCGTTCATCTCCGTGTTCACTCCGAATTCTCGATTGCCGACGGCATCGTGCGTCTTGACGACGTCGTCAAGGCCGCTGCCAAAGACGGTCAGGGTGCGCTCGCCCTCACCGACCTCGGCAACGCGTTCGGCCTCGTCCGTTTTTACAAGGAAGCCCGTGGCAAAGGGGTCAAACCCATTGCCGGCTGCGACGTCTGGATCACCAATCCGGACGACCGCGACAAGCCCTCGCGTCTTCTGTTGCTGGTCAAAGACCGGCGTGGCTACCTGAATCTGTGCGAGCTGCTCAGCAAGGCCTCGCTCACAAATCAGTATCGCGGCCGCGCGGAAGTCGAGGCCGGCTGGCTCGAATCCGGTCTGGCTGAAGGTCTGCTCGCACTATCCGGTGCGCAGCAGGGCGATGTCGTGCTCGCGCTCGCCGCCGGCAACGAAGAGGCGGCCAGGCGCAACGCGCTGCGCTGGGCGAAGGTATTTCCGGGCGGCTTTTACATCGAATTGCAGCGCTGTGGCCAGCCGGGCGGCGAGCCGTATGTCCAGCAGGCGGTGGCGCTCGCGGCGTCGCTGAAATTGCCGGTCGTCGCCACGCACCCCATGCAGTTCATGACGCCGGACGATTTCACCGCGCACGAAGCGCGCGTGTGCATTTCCGAAGGCGACATTCTGGCGAATCCGCGCCGTTCCAAGCGTTTTACGTCCGAGCAGTACTTCCGAACGCAGGAAGAAATGGCCGCGTTGTTCGCGGACATTCCGTCGGCGCTCGCCAATACGGTTGAAATCGCCAAACGCTGCAATCTGACGCTCGAACTCGGCAAGCCGAAATTGCCGCTGTTCCCCACGCCAGACGGCATGTCGCTAGACGACTACCTGGTGCAGCTATCGAAAGAGGGGCTGGAGAAGCGCCTCGAACAGCTGTATCCAGTCGAGGCCGAACGCGACGCGCAGCGCGAAACGTACTACAAGCGCCTCGAATTCGAATGCGGCACGATCATCAAGATGGGCTTTCCGGGCTACTTCCTGATCGTTGCGGACTTCATCAACTGGGCGAAGAACAATGGCGTGCCGGTGGGACCGGGCCGGGGGTCGGGCGCGGGGTCGCTGGTCGCCTACGCGCTCGGCGTGACCGACCTCGATCCGCTGCGCTACAACCTGCTGTTCGAACGTTTCCTGAATCCGGAACGCGTGTCGATGCCCGACTTCGACATCGACTTCTGCCAGCACGGCCGTGACCGTGTGATTCAGTACGTGAAGGAAAAGTACGGCGCGGACGCCGTCTCGCAGATCGCCACCTTCGGCACGATGGCGGCGAAGGCGGCGGTGCGCGACATCGGCCGCGTGCTCGATCTCGGCTATATGTTCACGGACGGCATCGCGAAGCTGATTCCGTTCAAGCCAGGCAAGCACGTCACGATCGCGGACGCGATGAAGGAAGAGCCGCTGCTACAGGAGCGCTTCGACAATGAAGACGAAGTGCATCAGCTGCTCGAACTCGCGCAACGTGTGGAAGGCCTGACGCGTAACGTCGGCATGCACGCGGGCGGGGTGCTGATCGCGCCGGGCAAGCTGACCGATTTCTGCCCGCTCTACACGCAAGGCGACGAAAGCGGCGTCGTGAGCCAGTACGACAAAGACGACGTCGAAGCCGTCGGTCTTGTGAAGTTCGACTTTTTGGGTCTGACCACGCTGACGATCCTCGACTGGGCCGAGCGCTACATTCGCCGCCTCGATCCGTCGAAGAAAGACTGGTCGCTCGCGCAAGTGCCGCTCGACGATCCGGCATCGTTCTCGATCCTGAAGAAAGCGAATACGGTCGCCGTGTTCCAGCTGGAAAGCCGCGGCATGCAGGGCATGCTGAAAGACGCCCAGCCAGACCGTTTCGAGGACATCATCGCGCTGGTGGCGTTGTATCGTCCGGGCCCGATGGACCTGATCCCGAGCTTCTGTGCACGTAAGCACGGCCGCGAAGTGGTCGAGTATCCCGATCCGCGCGTCGAGCCCATCCTGAAAGAGACCTACGGCATCATGGTCTATCAGGAGCAGGTGATGCAGATGGCGCAGATCATCGGCGGCTACTCGCTTGGTGGCGCGGACTTGCTGCGTCGCGCGATGGGTAAGAAAAAGGCCGAGGAAATGGCCGAGCACCGCGCGTTGTTCCGCGAGGGTGCCGCGAAGAACGGCCTGACCGCCGAGAAAGCCGACGAAATCTTCGACTTGATGGAAAAGTTCGCGGGCTACGGCTTCAACAAGTCGCACGCCGCGGCCTATGCGTTGCTCGCGTATTTCACGGCGTGGCTGAAGGCGCACCATCCGGCCGAATTCATGGCGGCGAATATGTCGCTCGCCATGGACGATACCGACAAGGTCAAGATCCTGTTCGAAGATTGCCTGACGAACAAGATGGCCGTGCTGCCGCCGGACGTCAATCTGTCCGCCTATCGCTTCGAGCCGGTCGCCGAAGCGGATGGCAAGCGCTCGCGAACGATCCGCTACGGTCTGGGCGCGATCAAGGGCAGCGGGCAGAACGCGATCGAAGAAATTCTGCGCGCGCGCGAAGACGGTCCGTTTATCGACATCTTCGATTTCTGCAACCGGATCGACCGGCGTGTAGTGAACCGCCGCACGGTGGAGGCGCTGATCCGCGCCGGCGCCTTCGACACCCTGCATGCGAATCGCGCGCAATTGATCGCATCGGTGTCGCTGGCCATGGAAGCGGCGGAGCAGGCGAGCGCCAACGCCATGCAGGCAGGTCTGTTCGACATGGGCGACGCGCCGTCGCAAGGTCACGAACTGGTCGACGAGCCGGAATGGCCCGAGAAAAAGAAGTTGCAGGAAGAGAAGGCCGCGCTCGGTTTCTACCTGTCGGGGCACCTGTTCGATGCCTACAAGGACGAAGTGCGCCGCTTCGTGCGCCAGAAGATCGGCGAGCTGAAGGAAGGGCGTGACAAACTGGTCGCTGGCGTGATCGCGTCGCTGCGCACGCAGATGACCCAGCGCGGCAAGATGCTGATCGCGCTGTTGGACGATGGTACGGGCCAGTGCGAAGTCACCGTCTTCAACGAGACTTTCGAAGCGCACAAGCAGTTGTTCAAGGAAGACGAATTACTGGTCGTGCAAGGTCAGGCCCGTAACGACGCTTTCACGGGCGGCATCCGCTTCACCGTGGATACGGTCATGGATCTCGGCCGTGCGCGCTGCCGTTATGCGGAAGCCGTCAAGGTGCAGATGAACGGCAATGCGGACGCACTGGCGTTGCGCCGCGTGCTCGAAGCGCATAGCGCGGGTAAGGACGAGCCGCAAGCCGCGGCGGCACCGGCCGCTTCATCGCGCGGCGGCGGTGGCGGCGGTGGGCGCAGCGGTGGCTATGGCGGGGGCGACAACGGTCGTCAGCGTCAGGCCGTGCAGATTCCGAACGGGTTGGCCGTGCAGGTGGTCTACCGCAGCGAGAACGCACAAGGAGAAATGCGCCTGGGCGACGCATGGCGTGTGAAGCCGACCGACGAACTGCTCGCGGCCTTGCGCGGCGAATTCACGGGAAGCTCGATCGAAATCGTCTATTGAGGCTGCCGGCGGACTACCGCCGCGCCTTCTCTCCCAGCCGTGCCAGCTTCAGAAACCGGTAGTACACCGTTTCCGCATTGAACACCGCGATCATGAAGCCGGCGCGGCCGTCGAGAAATCCACGCCGCAAGACATAGGTCCGCACGAACGCCCAGGCGCCGCGGGCAAGTGCCTTGCCGAAGCTGCCGCGCTTGCCCGCCGCATGACGTTGCTGCGCGCCCGCCGTGGAGTAAGCGTCGAGCTTGCGCAATACGCCCTCGAAGTCTTCGTACGAGTAGTGCATCAGCTTGCCGGTCAGGCGCTGCGCCGGCGTGTCGAACACCAGGCGCTCGTGGACCAGGTCGTCGGAAAAGCGCGCCGCGCCACGTTTGAACAGGCGCGGAATCCAGTCCGGATACCAGCCGCTGTGATGAATCCAGTGGCCGCAAAAGCTCGACAGCCGGTCCACCGCGTACACCTCGGCAACGGGTGCGGTCAAGGCCTGGCGGATCGCTGCCGCCAGTTCTGGCGAGACGATCTCGTCGGCGTCGATCGAGAGAACCCAGGTCGTGGTCAGCGCATCCACGGCGCGATTTTTTTGCGGACCGAAGCCTGGCCAATCGGTCTGCTCCAGCACGCGGGCGCCGTGCGCGCGGGCGATCCCGGCGGTGCCGTCGGTACTGCCGCCGTCGATCACGACAATCTGATCGGCGAAGGCCACCGCTTGCAGGCATTCAGCCAGTCGCGCCGCCGCGTTTTTGGTGATGATGGCGACGCCGAGGGTGGTTTCTTGCATACCTGAATTGCGTGGAGGGACAGAGTGACGGAATGGGTCGCGCAAGTATACACAGCACACGCGCTCGCCTGCGCTTCGCCATGCCCGAGCGTTTACAATGCTGTCTTTGATATTCCGCGCGGCAGACATTCCGTCCAAGGCGCATATGCCGTCCCGCATTCCCAGAGGATTCCTTGAGCGCGAAGCCAACGTTAAGCAAACCCATCGGTTCAGGTGAGGCGTCCTCGCCTACCGTCCTCCTGCGGCGCTTGTGGCCGTACGTCAAGCCGCTCCTGTGGGTGCTGATCGGTGCGATCGCTGCGATGGCCGTGAGCGCCGGTACTGACGCGGCCATCCCCGCGCTGCTCAAACCGCTTCTGGACAAGGGCTTCGGCGCGCATGCCAGTGACAACGCCAAGTGGTTTGTGCCGGTCGCGGTGATCGGCCTGGCGTTGATCCGCGGCGTGTCGCAATACGCCTCCGGCTATCTGCTCGCGTATGTGTCGAACAAGATCCTGCTCGAACTGCGCCTGAAGATGTTCGACCGGATGATCCACACGAGCGTCGCGTTTTTCCAGCGCGAAACCGCGAGCACGGTGATCAACGCGATCGTCTTCGAGGTGAACCAGATTCTCAACGTGCTGCTAAGCGTGCTGGTCACGCTGGTGCGCGATTCGCTGACGGTACTGTTTATGCTCGGCTACCTGTTCTATCTGAACTGGCGCCTGACGCTGATCGTCGCGGTGCTGCTGCCGGGGATCGGCTGGCTGGTCGGCAAGATCAACCGCCGTCTGCGGCGCCTGAATCGCGAGCATCAGCTGCTGACCAACGAACTGTCGTACATCGTCGAAGAAACGGTGGGCGGTTACAAGGTCGTCAAGGTACACAACGGCGAGCAGTACGAGATCGATCGTTTCACGTCGATGAGCCGCCGTCTGCGCGGTTACGCGATGCGGATGACCGTCTCCGGCGGCCTCGCGCAGCCGTTGACGCAGTTCCTGGCGTCGATCGCGCTCGCGGTGGTGATTACGATCGCGGTGGTGCAGTCGTCGTCGGACCAGACCACGGTGGGCGGCTTCGTCGCATTCGTCACCGCGATGCTGCTGATCATCTCGCCGCTGAAGCACCTGATGGACGTGAACCAGCCGCTGCAACGCGGCATGACCGCGGCCGAACTGATCTTCGGTCTGATCGACGAGCCGTCCGAGCCGGCCGGCGGCGGCAAGTCGCTCGAGCGCGCCCAAGGTGAAGTGGAATTCCGCGACGTGTCGTTCGTGTACGGCAGCAACGCCACCCAAAACCGCCACACGCTCGATCACGTGTCGTTCAAGGTGGCGCCGGGCGAAATGGTCGCGCTGGCCGGTCCCTCGGGCAGCGGCAAGACCACGCTGGTGAATCTGCTGCCGCGCTTTTTCGATCCGACCGGCGGCCAGATTCTGGTCGATGGCGTCGCATTGCCCGAATACGGCCTGCACGCGCTGCGCAGCCAGATCGCGATGGTGAGCCAGGACGTGGTGCTGTTCAACGACACCGTGGCGAACAACGTCGCGTACGGCCAGACGGCCGATCCGGACAAGGTCAAGGCGGCGCTGCGCGCGGCCAATCTGTGGGACACCGTCGAGGCGATGCCCAACGGGATCGAGACGCTGGTCGGCGACAACGGCATGATGCTCTCGGGCGGGCAGCGGCAGCGTCTGGCAATCGCGCGCGCGATCTACAAGGACGCGCCGATTCTCATCCTCGACGAAGCCACGTCGGCGCTCGATTCGGAGTCCGAGCGCCATGTGCAGGCCGCACTGGAAACCTTGATGAAGGGCCGCACGACGCTCGTGATCGCGCACCGTCTGTCGACCATCGAGCGCGCGGACCGGATTCTGGTCATGGAAGCAGGGCGGATCGTCGAGCGGGGCAGTCATCGTGAACTGCTCACGCAAAACGGGCTGTACGCCCACTTGCATCGCATCCAGTTCCAGCAGAACGCGGCGTGAACCGCGCGGGCATCGGCGACACACGCTCCAATGCCCCGGTTTTCCATTGCGACAGCGGGCCGCGAATCGTTGCCGCAGGACGGGGTCGTGCGTGCCGCCTGATTAAACGGATAAGAACGGGAACCCGGTACAATGGAGCCGCCACTGTATCCGGATGCGCGCGCCAGTCGTTGCGCTGACCGGTCAAATTCCAGAGACATGTCGACGCCCGCCAAAAATTCTTCCCTGAGCGTCAACCTACGAAGCCTGCTGCCAGCGTCACTCCTGCTTACGTACCTGTCGGCTACCTTGCTGACACACGGTGCCGGGAGCGCGTTGTCGATCGCAGCCGCGGTTATGTCGCTTGCATTGCCGGCCTTGCCGAAAGCCCGGCCTGGCTTGTCGTCGCTCCAGTTGGACCGTGCCGATATCGCGCGGTCGTCTTCAATGAATTACCTTGCCACCTCATGTTCAGTATCCTGATTCCGAGCTGGAATAACCTGCCGTATCTGAAGCTGTGTATCGACAGCATTCGCCGCCATTCGGCGTTCGACCACGAGATCATCGTGCACGTCAACGAAGGCAGCGACGGCACGCTCGAATGGGTGCGCTCGGAAGGCATCCGCCATACGCGCAGCGAAGGCAATGTCGGCGTCTGTCTGGCGCTGAACGATGTTGCACGGCTGGCCACGCGCGACTGGATCCTGTTCCTGAACGACGACATGTTCTGCACGCCGGGCTGGGATCTCGCATTCGAGGCCAGCCTGCGCACGCTCGGCCATTCTTCGGCATATCTGTCTTCGGTGCTGATCGAGCCGATCGATACCGGCAATGGGAATGTCATCGCCGCCAATTTTGGCACCGGGCCGGACAATTTCGACGAAGCGCGGCTGCTTGCCTACACAGCGAACATGAAGTCGGCCGATCGCCACGGCGTCGCCTTGCAGCCGATGCTCGTCAGCCGTCAACTGTGGCACGCGGTGGGCGGCTACAGCATCGAGTTCGGCCCCGGCATGAGTAGCGACGACGACTTCCTGATGAAGTTATGGCTGGTCGGCTGCCGCGTGTTTCGGTCGGTCGGTGCGAGCCGCATCTATCACTTTGGCTGCAAATCGACCGGCCGCATCCGCCGCAACCGTGGAGGCCGCGAGTTTCTGATGAAGTGGGGCATTTCGCAGCGCGACTTCACGCGCGACTATATCCGGCAGACGGCTTCCGCCGCGCCGGGCACGCTGCCCAATGTTCCGCGCGCGCCCTTCATAAGCCGCTTCAAGCGCGCGCTCCATGCACTCGGCCGGTATCCGTTCGAGGACCTCGAAGGCTGGGAGCCGGATCTTCCGGCAAAGCTCACCTTGATGACGCCGTTCGACGACAAGCCCGACGGCAATTGATCCAGACCGCTGCCGGTCAGGCTCGCTCTGCTTACCGGGTAACCACCACGGAATTCACATTCGATGTTCTCAATCATCATCCCGACCTGGAACAACCTGCCTTACCTGCGGCTCGTGATCGACAGCCTGCGGCGCCATTCGACGCACGCGCATCAGATCATCGTGCACGTCAACGACGGCTCGGACGGCTCGCTCGCCTGGGTCCGCGACGAAGGCATTGAACACACCGCGTCGCCGGGCAACATCGGCATCTGTCACGCGGTCAATCTGGCGGCGGCGCGCGCCACGCATGATTTCATCGTCTACATGAACGACGACATGTACTGTTGCCCCGGCTGGGACGATGCGCTCGTCAAGCGCCTCGCGCAGATGCCGGCCGACAACCTGTTCATGCTGTCGGGCACGATGATCGAACCGGTGGACAGCGGCAACCCGTGCGTGGTCGTGCAGAATTTCGGCCGCGAGGTCGAGAATTTCCGCGCCGACGAACTGGTGGCCGCCACGCCCAAACTCGTGCGTGCCGACTGGCGCGGCGCCACATGGCCGCCCACGCTCGTGCACCGCGACTGGTGGCATAAGGTGGGGGGCTACAGCAGCGAATTGAGCCCCGGGATGAGCAGCGACAACGATTTCTCGATGAAACTGTGGGACGCGGGGTGCCGGGTGTTTCTCGGCGTCGGCGACAGTCTCGTGTATCACTTCCAGCAGAAGAGCACCGGCAAGGTCGTCAAGAACGACGGACGCCGCCAGTTTCTGAACAAGTGGGGCATGACTCAAGCCACTTTCGATCGCTACTACCTGCGGCGCGGCACGCCGGTCGACGGCGGCCAGGCTGTGAGCGACCCCGAGCAGACCGGCCGCTTGCGGCGCGCGCTGCTCAAGTCACGCATCAAGCGCGCGTTCAGTTGACACCAGAGACGCGCGCGAGTGGATACGCGTGCGTCACACGCCGCCCGTCACCAGTGGCAGCACGGACAAGTCGGGATGCGTGCCTTCAATAATGCTGCGCCCTACGTGCACCCCTTCATACAGCGCTTCGTCGTGACCGGCGAAGCTCTCTTCGCCGTCCGCGTGAAATGGTACGGAATGCCCGGGAATCGTCGGGTCGGCGCCCGGATGACAGACGTAACCGACATACGTGTAGCGGTTATCGGCCACCGCCGGTGGATTCGCTGCGTCGGGCGGGTTCTTGGGGAACGGCGCCACGTGAATTTCAAAACCCTCGTATTCCACCGTCTGCCAGGGGGCGGTTTCATCGGACATGGCCGGCTCCGTTTTATGTCGCGCGTCTCCCAAAAAGTCTAGGTGATTTCGGCGCCAAGCGGGCTCGAAGACGGATGCGGCAAAACCACTATGACTTGATCGCGCCGAGTTGCTTGAGCAGCGTCAGGTTGTCTTCGAGGTGCCAGTTTTCGACGATCCGGCCATCCTTTACGCGATAGAGATCGAAGGCCTGAAAGTCGACCGTCTGGCCCGCGCCTTTGAGATTCTGGAACTGCCCAGTGAAGTGTCCGTAGAAATGCAGATGCACCGAGGCGCGATCGCCGGCTACTACGAGGTCGTCGATCTCGGCGTGCAGGTCGGGTACGGCCGCGCGAAAGCCTTTCGACGCCTGCAGCGGACCATTGGGGCCTTGCGGGCGTCCGTCCGGCAAGGTGCGGTCGATAAAATCCGGCGACAGCGCGAGCTTCGCGTAGATTTCGTCGCCGGTATTCCAGAACGCGGCGTAGCGGCGCGCAGTCAGCACGACGGCGGCGCTTTTTGCCGAACTCGAGTCGACGGCGATGTGGTGCGGAACGGGCAAGCTGTCCGCGCTGGCAGCGTGGGCGCCCGCTGCGCCGGCGAGGGCGGCGGCAATCAGTGCGTGACGGGCGATGGTGGACAGGGTGGATCGCGTGGTGGACATGGCTGGCTCAGAGAAGTGGTGAGTGGATGAGGTGCATTCTCTGGCTAATCGCCGGATTTGATAATCGGTCTCCTGTTTAAAGGATTTTCATTTTTAATTTGAAAATACGTGACGCGGCGCGGCGCAATCGGCAACCGGGTAAAGCGGGCCGAGCGGACGTGTGAGCTCCGCCGTCATATAGAATGACGCGCTTTGCCCGTACACGACATCGCCCATGTGGTTCAAAAACCTTCAGCTTCACCGCCTTCCCGCTCCGTGGTCCGTCACCCCTGAACAAATGGAGAAGTGGCTTGCGCCGCACGCGTTCGCGCCCGGCAATAGCGTCGAGATGCAAAGCCACGGTTGGGCGTCACCGCGCGACAACGAGTCGCTGGTGTACTCGCTCAATCGCCAGATGTTGCTGGTGTTTCGCGCCGAAAAGAAACTGCTGCCGGCTTCGGTCGTCACCCAGGTGACCAAGGCGCGCGCGCTCGAACTCGAAGAGCAGCAGGGCTTCAAACCCGGCCGCAAGCAGATGCGCGAACTCAAGGAGCAGGTCACCGACGAACTGCTGCCCCGCGCGTTCAGCATCCGCCGCGATACGCGCGTGTGGATCGACACGGTGAACGGCTGGCTCGTGATCGACGCGGCATCGCAAGCGGTGGCCGACGAGGTGCGCGGCCTGCTGGTCAAATCCATCGATCAACTGCCGCTCGGCTCCGTGCGCGTCACGCAGTCGCCGGTCGCGGCGATGACCGAATGGCTGCTTTCCGGCGAAGGCCCTGCCGGCTTCACGCTCGACCAGGACACCGAATTGCGCTCGCCGGCGGAAGGCAACGCGACGGTGCGCTACGTCGGCCATGCTTTGGACGCCGAAGATATGCGCCGTCATATCGAAGCCGGCAAGCAGTGCATGCGGCTCGCGATGACGTGGAACGACCGCGTGTCGTTCGTGCTGACGCCTTCGTTGACGATCAAGCGTATCGTGCCGCTCGACGTCATCAAGGAGGCGGGCGATCCCACCGCGCAAAACGACGACGAGCGCTTCGACTCCGACGTCACGCTCATGACGGCCGAGCTCGACCGCATGCTGAGCGATCTGCTCGACGTGCTCGGCGGCGAGCAGGGCGGCGAGGCGATGCCGCAAGCCGCGGCTGCCTGAGCGGGCTTTCCCGTCGACGTGAGGCGCGCCGAGCGAGGCGGACCGCGTGCCGCCGCGCACGCCGAATCTGTATAAGATTGTGATCGGATGGCCCCATCAATCACGGAGGGCTTGCGATGGTTCGTCTGGTCATGATCCTGCTGGGTGTCGACTATCTGCGCACACGCTGGCGCTCGTTGCAACTGGTCGGCTGGGCGAGCCTGGTGCTAGGCGTGGTGGTGTTCATCGACGCGCTCGATAGCGCGCTCTATTTCCCGATCACGCCGTTTGTCCTGTTGCTGCTGCTCGAAGGCCTCGCCACACTCGCGGTCGCATGGACCGGCATGGGCGGGCAACGCACGCTGCGCTATGTGAAGGGTTTCGCATTCTGCTTTGCGGCGTTGCTGATTCTCGTCGGGCATCAGCACGGCAATTTCATTCTGTCGATGATCTTCGGCACGTTGTTTCTGGCTGACGGCCTGCTGCAGATCGTCTCCGCGAAGGTGGTGCGCTACCGGACGTGGCGTCTTGCGATGATCGGCGGCGGCCTCGAAATCGCCCTCGCCATTTTCTTTTATCAACCGTATCCGACGCACTATGTGGGCACCGTGCCGTACTGTCTCGGCCTTGGTCTGATATTTGGCGGCTGGAACATGCTCTTGCTGAGCATGCGCGTGCGGCGTCTGGCGTCGAACCCCGCCGTTGCTTCGGCCGATGAAGCGGTGGGAGTGGCGAATTCCGCCTCGAGCGAGGCGACGCCTCGGCGGGCATCGGTACGCGAATGGGACGGCCCGCCCGCCGCGGATGAGGCCGCGTTGACCGTGCATGTCTGGACGCCGGTCGGTTCGGCGAGAGGCGAGGCGCGTCGGCAGTTGATCGTCGATCGCTATATTGCTGCGGTGGATCGCAACGGGGTGATTTCGACTGGGCACGCCGCGCTCGAATCGCCTGAGGGTGTTTATATCAGCCTGTATCCGGGTGTGGAGATCGATCGTTCGCCCGACGATTTTGCGCGGCTCCTGCGCGCCACGCGCGAGAACGACGTGCCCGGTCTGTTCCAGCCGGACTACGCGACCGAATCGAAAGCGTGGTGTCCGTCGACCGTCCAGGTGCGCATCCGCAACTACGATCCGGCGCGCCTGCGCCGCTTCTGGGATACCTATCGACAGGACACGACCTACAACCTCACGTATCGCAACTGTTCGAGCACGGTGTCGCGTGCACTGGAAGCGGCGATCGAAGGCGCATCGGCGCGCGTATGGGGGCGCCTTGGCGGCTGGCGGCCGTTT
Source organism: Paraburkholderia fungorum (assembly GCF_046027215.1). Classification (GTDB taxonomy): domain Bacteria; phylum Pseudomonadota; class Gammaproteobacteria; order Burkholderiales; family Burkholderiaceae; genus Paraburkholderia; species Paraburkholderia fungorum_D. Next base: position 1,026,223 of record NZ_JAQQEN010000001.1, read on the forward strand.
CTGCGCGTGATCACGACACCGGAACTGTGGGTGGCCGCGCAACTGCGCAAACGCGCCGCGACGATGGCGTGGACACCGGGCCTCACGCTTGACTATGCCCGCGCGCTCAGCATGCTGGCCGACCCGCGGCCGTCGGGCTGGGTCAAGATGGCACGGCTCGCCGTGCGCAGAATGATGCGCTCGCGTCAGCAGTGGCGCGAAGAAGCGCGCGGCGCGCCGGCTGAATCAGCCGCAGGGCGTGGTGGCGTGGAGGGCACCGTGCGTGAGTAGCGCACGGGTTGTGAGCGGATCTGGCGCGGTGCCTGCCCAATCTCGACGTGACGGTAAAAACGCTAGATGCATCAATGGTTTGCGGATTTTGCCGGACAGTTATGCACAGGCTTCTGAACAGATTCTGTTGATAACTCCGCGCGCAAAGCGCCGCGGCGAAATGAGTGATTTCAATCAATATGGCGGGTGTATGCTCAAAGCGAAGCATGTCGGCGAGAGCGCTCAACCACGCCGAACCTTGAGCGTGGCTCATTAGCATCACACCGCGTCGGGCGCTGACTATTTGCGGCCGCAGTGGTATCACCCGCTTGAACGTGATGGTCACCACGAACCCATTTGCAACGAAGGGCTGGCCACATGACTGAGCCGCAGCGTTTCACGGTACATCACGTCAGTGTCTACCGCTACTCGGAACCGGTGCGCTTCGGCGAACACCGGATGATGTTCCGTCCGCGCGCGAGCCACGATTTGCGTCTTGTCACAAACCAGTTGGTGATTACGCCGACGCCGTCGCGGCTGCATTGGCTGCACGACGTGTTCGACAACTCGGTTGCGGTCGCCAGTTTCGAGGGCGTGGCGCGCGAATTGCGCTTCGACAGTGAGGCGACGCTGGAGCATTTCGAAACGCCCATGCCCGACTACGCGCTCGAACCGTACGCGGTGAACTGGCCGTTTGCGTACACCAACGAGGAGGCTTCCGATCTCGTGAACGCGCGCAGCCGCCAGTATCCGGACAGCGAAGTGGATGCGTGGGCACGCCGTTTCGTGCCGGGACTCGCGAGTGCCGGCGCGGGCGCAAAGCCTGGCAGCGGCGGCACGATGGCGCTGTTGAGAGCAATGACGCTCGAGATCAAGAACACTTTCGCCTATACGCGTCGCACGGAGAAGGGCGTGAACCGTCCCGGCGACACCTTGCGCAGCCGCCGCGGCAGTTGCCGCGATTTCGCGGTGCTGATGATGGATGCGGTGCGCTCGCTCGGCCTCGCGGCACGTTTTGTGAGCGGCTACATCTTCGTGCCGGACCATGACGCGACGCAGGGTGGCGGTTCGACTCATGCTTGGCTGCAGATTTATTTGCCGGGCGCCGGGTGGGTCGATTTTGATCCGACCAATAGCATCGTCGGCAATCGCCATCTGATCCGGGTGGCGGTAGCGTGGAATTACTACCAGGCGTTGCCGTTGTGGGGCACATGGCACGGCGCGCCGCATTCGTTTCGCGGCTTGCAGGTGGATGTGAGCGTGACGGAAGGTGGATGACGGTGTGCGTGGAGTGTTGGGTTGGCTGTAATGATCGGGCGGGTTGGCAGGGAGTGCTAAGTGAGAGTGCTAACTGCGGGTGCTAACTGAAGGTGCTAACCGAGGGTGTTGATCGGGCGCGTCGATTTTACGTTTTCAACTGGAAGAGGGCGCCGCGATGAAACTGCGCGTGGGTTACGAGTTGGTTTACAAGTGCGTGCAACCGACGCCGATGATGCTGATGTTGAACACGCACTTTTCGCATGCGAAAGAGGTGTTGATTCCGGACTTGCTGTCGGTTAATCCGCCTGTGCCGATCAACCAGTACCGGGACGGCTTCGGCAATCTGTGCAGCCGGATTGTGGCGCCGCAGGGGCTGATTGCGTTATCTACGAGTGCCGTGCTCGAGGTGTCGTCCGAACCGGAGATGCGGCCGCCCTTTACCGAGCAGCATCCGGTGGAGGCGTTGCCTGACGATACGCTGGTGTTTCTGCTGGGCAGTCGTTATTGCGAGACTGATTTGTTATCCGAATTTGCCTGGCAGACGTTTGGCAAGTTGCCGCTTGGGCGTGTGCGCGTGGAGGCGATTTGCGATTACGTGCACAGGCATATTGTGTTTGGCTACGATTTTGCGCGGCCGACCAAGACCGCGTGGCAGGCGTGGCAGGAGAGGAAAGGTGTGTGCCGGGATTTCGCGCATCTGGCGGTGACATTATGCCGGGCGATGAATATACCGGCGCGGTATTGCACGGGATATATCAGCGATGTCGGGTTGCCGCCGCCGTATGCGGCGATGGATTTTGCTGCGTGGTTTGAGGCTTATATCGGGGGATGTTGGCAGACCTTCGACCCGCGGAATAATGCGCCCCGGACGGGGCGGGTGTTGATGGCGCGGGGGAGGGATGCCGCGGATGTGGCGATTAGTAATGCGTTTGGGGCGACTGAGTTGGTGAAGTTCGCGGTTGTTTGTGAAGCCGTATAAGGGTTCCGCGTAGCGGTGGGTGGTTTTTTTTGCCTTTGGCGGCGGCATTGTTCTTGTGCGTACGGCGTTGGCCTTTCCTTGATTTGTTATTGGTCTATTAGCTTCGCCCCTGTGCGGGGCAGGCACCTACTTTTCTTTGCCGGCCGCAAAGAAAAGTAGGCAAAAGAAAGCGGCTCAAACCGCTAATTTTTAAGTGGGTCCCCTGGCTTGGAGGGGCTGGTGGTGCGATTAACGGATCACACCTCGGTCCATTAGCGCCCGTGACACAGCCGTCATCCGCTCCCACTCCGCACTACGTGCGTCGCGGACGGGTCTGCCAGGGATACCGGGCGCTTCGTTTGCGCGCGGTGGGCGCCATCGGCTTCGCCTCGGCGAGGCGCCGAAAACACCAATCGGACTGGTTTTGTGAAGTACCGCCTCGGCGCGCGCAGCGTCGCCGGAAGCATGACGGCCTGGTCACTCACGAGAGCAGGTGCGCAGGCCCGATCTCTACGGAGCCACTACACCCTCCAAGCCAGGGGAGCCACTTAAGAATTGGCGGTGTGAGCCGCTTTCTTTTGCCTACTTTTCTTTGCGGCCGGCAAAGAAAAGTAGGTGCCCCCCCGCACAGGGGGAACGCTAATAAACCAATAAGAATAGAAACACCCAACGCCGCAGGCACGACCACAAAAAATGCCACCGCAAAAGGCAAACAACACCAAAAGCAAAACAAAAAGAGGCCTCACGCGCCCCGATAGGCGCGCTCAAGCTCCCCAATATCAAGCTTTACCATATCCATCATGGCCTCCATCACACGCTTCGCCTTACCGGCATCCGGATCCCTCAGCATCCGTCCAAGCGCATCTGGCACGATCTGCCACGACACACCGAACCTGTCCTGAACCCAGCCGCATTGCTGCGGCGCGCCCCCATCGCAGAGCTTCGCCCAATAGCTGTCGATCTCCTGCTGCGAACCGCAGTGCACGAACAACGAAATAGCCGGCGTGAAGGTAAATTGCGGGCCGCCGTTCAAGGCCATGAACTCCTGACCCTCAAGCTCGAACGTGACGGCCAGCACGCTGCCCTTCGGGCCAGGACCGGCGTCCGTGTGATGCATCGTGGTGGCGATGCGTGAATTGCCGAATACGCCGGTATAGAAACGCGCGGCTTCTTCCGCGTTACCGTCGAACCACAGGCAGGGTGCAATCTTCTGCATACGATCTCCTTGTCCAAGATGGATGGAGCATGTGGGTCATTGCTAGCCGCACTGCATATTGCGCATGCCTTCCTGGATCTGCTCCGGGCTCAGGTCACGAGTGTGCGTGGCCAGCGACCAGCGGTGGCCGAACGGGTCCTGCAGCTGGCCGTAACGGTCGCCCCAGAACATGTCGCTGACAGGGAGCGTCACGGTCGCGCCGGCATCGACGGCCCGTTTGAAGCTGGCGTCGACATCCTCCACGTAATGGTGAATCGTAACCGGCGTGCCTTTCAGTGTGTTCGGCCCCAACGCGTTGTGGTCGGGCCATTCGTCAGTCAGCATCAGCATGGAGTCGCCGATCTTCAGGCACGCGTGCATCACTTTGCCATCCGGGCCCGGCAGGCGGTATTGCTCGACGGCGTTAAAAGCCTTGGTGTAGAACGCAATGGCGTCAGCGGCGTTGGCGCAAATCAGATACGGGGTAAGCGAGTGCATCCCGTCCGGGATCGGTTTGACAGCGGGGCTGGACATGACGGCGACTCCTTGAAATGACAGGTTCGTGAGTTGAAAGACCCACTACGTGAGCCAGGCCTTCAACATTACGACGATTGCACCATCGTTGAATCGACACTCCGGAAAAAATATTTTTGCGCACGGGCGTGCGGCTTGTTCCCGCCCGTTGCGGACGCCATGCCCGCTGTGCTCAACCGGCGGGATTGTCCTCGTCCGGTGGCGTGGCGGGCGCGGCTGCGCCGCCCGGCGCGCCGAGGATGCTGATCTGGAACGTCGAGGTCGCCGCGAGCGACTGCAACGCCGCATCCTCCGGGATGTGTTCGAACAGCGGCAGAATCACCGAGCCGCCGATTACCGCGCGCCGGCTGTTGTCGGCCGGCCGTAGGCCCCAGACATCCTGGTAGACAACCGGGATCGTGACGCCATTGCGGGTCGTATTGCCGATGTACAGCATCACATGGCCGCCGATATAGATCAGTGTGCGCAATGGCTCGCCATGCTGGGCAAGATAGTCGAGCCGCTGCGCCGGCGTGGACGCGGACAGATCGACCGTGCGGCCGGCGCTCATCTGCGTCGACGAATGGCGCGGCAACCATACGCCAAAGCTCGCAAAGATGCTCTGCAGTTCCGACGAACAGTCGTTGTAGAAGCCGCTATTGCCCCAGCCATACGGCCGCCCGATCAGCGTTTTCATCAGTATCGCAAGGTGCCGCGGCGTGGCGGCGAGCGGCATCGGCGCGATCTGGGTGTCGTTCAGTTGCGCGGTGCGGATGATCGCCTGACCGTCCACGTCGCGAGCCGGGACGAAGAGCTTGCGGGCGGCAGGTTCGCCCGCAGCCGTGCCTGGCATTGAGGCTGTATTCGAACCTGCCGTGGCGTTCTCCGGCGCGAGCGGCAGCAACGTGCCGGCCGGCGCGTCGAAGCGGAACACGCCGCGGCTGTCGCGCAGCGGCGCCGAGGCAACGGTCACCGCGCCCAGCGATCTGGCGGTCGCCGCGCGCCATGTGCCGACAAAGGTGTCGTCGGTCATGCCGACGCCGTCGCTGCGCACCCAGCCTTGCACGTCGGGCGTCTGCACATACCGCCATCCACCGTCGACGCTGCTGCCCAGCACATAGAGAGGCGTGCCGGGGCGCACCGCCGAGATCTGCAGGTTGTCGAACGGATAGCCTTCGCCGGCCAGCCGGTGGTCGTAGAACGACGGATCCATGGTCGGCAGCTCGCGCACCAGCAGGTTGCCCGTGGCGATCGCGCGGCGTTCAGGCTGATAGACGCCCGCGTGCTCGAACTGGCTGACGTCCATGTTCTGCGCGATGGCGTCGATCCATGCCTTGTCGTGCGGACGGAAGTTTTCGCCGTAGCCGATTTCTCTGCCGTTCTTGCCGGTATTGTCGAACTTGACGAGCCGGCGATGTTGCAGCGCGGCAATGTCCGCGCCTTGCTGGCGGTAGACCCGCATCGTCACAAAGCTGGCGTTCCATGGCGAGGGCGCATTCGTGCCGGTGCCGAAGTAGCGCGCGTAGAGGGCTCTGAAGTGGGCCTGCTGGTCCGCCGCGCTCAGAAACGGCTGGTCGTAGCCTGGGCCGTCCGGGTCCAGCCAGTGATCGACGTTCTGGTCGTAATGGGCCATCGGGAACAGCGTGATCGTCTCGACTGGCACCTTTGCATCATGCGTCGGCGCCGGATTGCTGCAGGCGGCGAGGGTGGTGACGGCGGCAAGGGCCGCACAAAATGCAGCGCTGCGGCAGGCATTCGGCAATCTGACGGCGAGGCGGGACAGGACGGCGACGGGCATGAGGTTCGACGATGATGAGCCAAGGACTCGATGATACGGTGTCGGGCGGCACGCCGGGCTTCCGCTGGCGGCATGCGTTGTACGGAAGTGAACGATGGATCATGCGTGTCACGCGTTGTATCGCCATCGCGTTATGACCGCATATACACAACGTTTGTGTGTTTTCATTGAGCTTGAATCGTCAAAAGCGGCTGCGTCACACCGCACTTCATGTGCACACGGTCGCCGGCGATCAACGTTCCGTTACAGTGGTTTCATCCAACTAACACCCGGCCTCGAAAGGAATCCGCGAGGCCGCAAAACAGGAGAGCAACATGCGAACCAGCGCACGCAATCAATTCGCCGGCGAAGTGGCCGAAGTCAAGCAAGGTGCCGTGAACGACGAAATCACGTTGCGCACTCAGGACGGTCTTGAGATCGTCGCGGTCATCACGCATGGCAGCGCGGCGTCGCTCGGGCTTGCGGCTGGCAAGCAGGCGTTCGCGCTGGTCAAGGCGTCGTCGGTGATCATCATGGTCGACGTGGTGAAGAGCCAGGTGTCGGTACGCAACTGCATTGCCGGCACGGTGTCGGCTGTCACGAAGGGTGCGGTCAATTCGGAAGTGACGATTAGCGCGAATGGCGCGCAGATCGCCGCGATCATCACCAACGAAAGCGCTGAGCGCCTCGATCTCGCGAACGGTAAGCCGGCCACCGCGATCTTCAAGGCATCGAGCGTGATCATCGGCGTCGATCAGTAAGCGACACCTTTGCGTGAGGTGTTTTGCACGACGCCTCACGCAAGCTGGACGGAAACAGGGCGGCATGCACCGTGGCATGCCCTGAACGAAACGGCGGCTTGCATTAAACTGCACGCCTTGCTGTTCCTCTTTCCGCTTCCACCACGGACACCGTCATGTTCGAAGTTTCCTCTGCCTCGCACCTCCCCAAAGCCGCGCAATACGAAGAACTGGTCGCCCAGGCGCGCTCGCTTCTTGCCGGCGAATCCGACTGGATCGCCAATGCCGCGAATTTTTCCGCGTTCGTGTTTCACTCGTTGCGCGATCTGAACTGGGCCGGTTTCTACTTTCACGACGGCCAGGAGCTGGTGGTCGGGCCGTTTCAGGGCAAACCCGCCTGTGTGCGCATCCCGCTCGGCAAGGGCGTCTGCGGCACCGCGGCGCAAACCCGTCAAACGCAGGTCGTGCGCGACGTGCACGAATTTCCCGGCCATATCGCCTGCGATTCGGCGTCGCAATCGGAAATCGTCGTGCCGCTCGTCGCGCCGGATGGCACGCTGATCGGCGTATGGGATGTCGATAGCCCGCTCGTCGCGCGCTTCGACGAAGAAGACGCGAAGGGCATGGAAGCGCTGTGCGCGGTGTTCATCGAAGCCGCATTGCCGCGTGCATCGTAAAGACATCGATACCGGCCGGCAGCACCCTATGCACGTTCGCACATAGACTAGATGCACGTCAGGGGATGGGTCGGCGGACCTCATCCCGCTATCGTTCTCTCCACGCGGTCAAGACATCCCGAAGGCAGTCTTCTCGGGAGACGACGCATGACCGCGACGAACCCCCACCAGGTTTTGGAGACATGCATGAGTTCCGCCACCGCTACAGCCACCACTGCGCCGCTGACATTCCAGCGCTCCGCCGCGCTACCCCGCAACTGCACGTTCGATAGCCACGACTGGGAGATTCTCAGCCGTTACTGGCATCCGGTCGCATTCGCCGCCGACGTCGCCGACAAACCCATCAGCGTAACGCTGCTCGACGAGCCGCTGGTGGTGTTCCGCTCGAACGGCCAGTTGGTGAGCGCGCGCGATATCTGTCCGCATCGCGGCGCGCCGCTGAGCCAGGGTTGGGTTGATAACGGCAATATCGTGTGCCCGTACCACGGCCTCGCCTACAACAGCGAGGGCAAGTGCAAACACATTCCGTCGCAAACGGACGGCCCGATTCCAGACCGCCTGCATCTGGTCACCTACGCGACGCAGGAAGCGTACGGCCTCGTGTGGGTTTCGCTCGGCGGCGGCACCGAACCGTTGCCCGCCTTTCCCCATTGGGACGATCCCGACTTCCAGCAGATCCTGCCACCCTCGATCGATATCAACGCATCGGCCGGACGTCAGACGGAAGGCTTTATCGACGTCGCGCACTTCGCGTGGATTCATCACGATAGTTTCGCGGACCGGCAGAACCCGATGGTGCCGCAGTATTCGGTCGAACGACGCGAGCGCGGCATGCACGCGGAGTATGTGAGCACGGTCAGCAACTTCCCGAAGTCGATGCAGCATCGTGCGCCGGAGGGCTACCTGTGGCGCCGTTTCTTCGACGTGGATGTGCCGTTCTTCGCACGCCTGACCGTGCACTTTCCCGAAAACGGGCGGCTGTCGATCCTGAATGCCGCAAGCCCGGTGTCCGCGCGCAAGACGCGCCTGTTCGTGCCGATCGTCAGAAACTTCGACAAGGATCTGCCGCTCGAGGATGTCTACGCGTTCAACCGCCAGGTGTTCGAAGAGGACCGCGCGATCGTCGAACAGCAACGCCCCGAAGATTTGCCGATCGACCGCGCGGCAGAAGCGCCGATTCTGGCCGACCGCTCGTCGGGTGCATACCGGCGGGCGTTGGCCGAGACTGGTCTCGGCCAGGCGTATGTGCGCTAGTTCGTGCTGTGATTCGGGAGAGAGGCAATGAAAGTATGGGAATGTGTCATTTGCGGTTTTCGCTATGACGAGACATTGGGTCTGCCGGAAGCGGGCATCGCCGCAGGTACGCGCTGGGAAGACGTACCCGACGACTGGCTGTGCCCGGACTGCGCAACCGGCAAACACGACTTCGAAATGCAGGTGGTCGCATGACGACGAACCAGCATGAGGACAATGGCCATCCGGTGGTGATCGTCGGCACCGGCATGGCGGGTTATACGGTCGCGCGCGAATTGCGCAAGCTCGACAGCACTGTACCGATCGTGATGATCAGCCGCGACGACGGCAGCTTTTATTCGAAGCCGATGTTGTCGAACGCGTTGGCGATGAAGAAAGAGCCGCACGCGCTGGCGAGTTTCGATGCCGTGGCAATGTCCGCGCAACTGGGTGCGTCGATTCGCGTGCAGCAGCACGTCGAGCGTATTTTGCCGGCGCAGCGCACGCTGGTCGTCGATAACGCATTGCTGGGTTATAGCCGGCTGGTGCTAGCCACGGGAGCGGATCCGCGCCGCCTGCGCGTGGAAGGCGACGGCGCAGCCGACGTGCTGTCGATCAACGATCTCGACGATTACGCGCGCTTCAGGCTGGCGCTGACACGGTGCCGGTCGGTGGCGATTCTGGGCGCGGGGCTGATTGGTTGCGAATTCGCCAACGATCTGGCGTCGGCGGGTTATGCCGTCAGTCTGATCGATCCGGCTTCGACGCCGTTGGCCCGTTTACTGCCGCAGGAGGTGGGCGAGGTCTTCGCTCGCGCGCTGCGTGATGGCGGCATCCGCTTTCATCCCGGTCGCAGCGTGAACCGCATCGAGCGCTTATCGGATGGCTATCGCCTGAGTTTCGCAGACGGCGAGCCAATCGACGCGGATCTCGTGGTGTCGGCAATCGGCCTTGCGCCGCGCACGGCCCTCGCTGCTGCCGCGGGTCTCGAAGTCGATCAGGGTATTCGTACGGATGCCTGGTGCCGCACCAGCGCGCCGGATATCTACGCGCTGGGCGACTGCGCCGCGATCGACGGCAAAGTGCAGCCCTATGTGCTGCCGATCATGCATGCCGCGCGGGCACTCGCGCGAACCTTGACCGGCCAGCCGACACGCGTCGCTTTCCCGGTGATGCCGATCACGGTGAAGACACCCGCGAGCCCCGCTGTCGTCGTGACGCCGGAGGGAGAGGGCACATGGTCGATCGAGACCGGCGGCGCTGCGGCGATTCAAGCAACTCATGCAACTCAAGCGCCTCATGCGCCTCATGCGGCGCGCGCCGTGTGTCAGCACGCCACCAGCGAACGGCCGTTGGGCTTCGCGCTGCTCGGTACGGCGATCGAGGGCAAAGCCGCCCTCATCAAGGCCATGATGGCGGGGGCTCCGCCTGCTTAATCCATAACAATCTTCCTTCTGACCGACCTCACTTCGTGATCGTTCGGTGTCTCGCAGGGCCTGTCACCTGGGACGCCATTGATGATCGCATTTACGCCGCAAGCCCCGCTTGCGGTGTTTTTTTTATCAGCGCGAACATGCGTGATCGGAAAGTGCTTAGGAAGCCAGATCTTTTGCAACACTGGCGATCAGCTTGCGCAACCAGATCGCGGCGACGCTGCGGTGGGTCCGGTCATGCCACAGCTGATAATAGGTCAGTGCCTGCGGTTCGCCGGGAATTGGTTCGATCCGCAGCGGCAGCAGTTTGGTGTAGTGCGTGGCCAGAGCGCGCGTGGTGGTGAACAGCAGATTGGAGCGCGCCAGCACATAGGGCGCCATGCCGAAGTAGGGCAGCGTTGTCGTGACCGTGCGTGAGAGCCCGCTGCGCGCGAGTTCGACATCGACGGTGCCCCAGGATGTCGTGTTGTAGGTCATCACGGCCAGATGCTCGGCTTCTTCGTAGACGGGCTTGCTCAGTCTGCCGGGTTTGATGGGATGACCGTTGCGCATCAGGCACACCAACTCGTCCTTGCAGAGCGGCTGCAAATGTAGATGCTCCGGCGGCGTGCGCCAGTTGCCGATCACGAGATCGAGAAAGCCGCTTTCCAGACCGTGTTCATAGCCGCCGTCCACCATCATCAGATGCCTGAACTCGAGCTTCGCACCGGGCGCCTCGCGATGAAACGCATCGACGACCGCGGGGACGAAGAACGCGTCGAGATAGTCCGGCGAGCCGATGCGAAAGGTCTGGCTGGTGGTGGCGGGATTGAACGACGAAGTGGGATGCAGGATCGCCGCGATACTGTTCAACGCCTGCGCGGCCGGTTCGATCAAGGTGAGCGCGTGCGCCGTGAGGACCATCCGGCTGCCGCTGCGTACCAGTAGCGGATCGCCGGTCATGTCGCGCAATTTGCGCAGGGCCACGCTGACGGTAGGCTGCGATTGACCGAGCAACGCTGCCGTGCGCGACACACTCGATTCAGTCAGCAGCGTATGCAGCACCTTGAGAAGGTGCGAGTCGATGATTTCCTTGGACATAAAAAGCTGGACCCTTTTCGTGCGGATCCACGCGGTGGGGCGGTGATATTTTAGTCAGGGATCGCCAGCAAAATATATAGCCGGATATAACGGTCGTCAATCCGGCGGAGCCCTCTGCGGAGGCGTCGAAGGCAGGTGCGTATTGAGTCATGAGGCCCGGAGTATCCTGGCCATAGCGGGCGCTTTATGACGCGTATGGCAGGGTGTGCACGAACTCGACAAACTGGGGATTACACCGAGGGATGCGTCTGGCAGCGGCCATGGGTGGCCGCCCTAATGGGTTTGCGCAGGAAAGCCGCTATCATACGCACGTTTGCATGGAAGATCGCGGTGGCAAGGCTGGGTTCGCCGCGTACGCCGTCCGCGTCAAAAACACGCCAACTCGCAGCTACTATTCAGGAAAACCCAAGGCCGGCGCGATGCAAGACCACCCCTATGCCGAAACGCGCACGTATAGCGCCGTGCTCGCCGCCGCGCCCTACGGCATGTTCATCTGTGCAGCGGATGGCAAGTTCGAAGCCGTCAACGCCGCTTTCGAACGGCTAACGGGTTATGTGGCCGCAGAACTGGTTGGCCGGCGCACCTTTGAATCCCTGTTTGATCCCGCCGAACTCACGAGACGGCGCGCTGAATTGCCGCCGCTGTCCGCAGTGAGCGCGCGCTACGAAGGCGAATGGACCTACGTGCGGCACAACAGCTCGCCGATTCGCGTGGTTTTTGCGCTGGCGCCGCTGGTTTGCGAGCCACTTCCTGGCGACGTGAAAGGTCCCACGCGCCACGTTGGCACCGCGATCGACATGACGCGTTACGCGCAATCCGAGGCGCGCTTGTGGTACGTCGCGCATCACGACGGCGTGACCCGGTTGCCCAACCAGACACTCTTCACCGAACGACTCGAGCTGACGATTGCACGTTGTCAGCGCAGCGGCAGCGGTTTTGCGGTGCTGATCGCCGAGCTCGACAACTTGCGCAAACTGCGCGACGCACTGGGTTTGCATGCCGCCGAACTGGTCTTGCAGATCGTCGGCGAGCGCTTGCGAGGTCTCTTTCCAAACGACGGCACGATTGCCTCCATTGGCGGCACGCAATTCGCGCTGTTGATCAATGAGAGTGGCGCGGCGGCGGATGATTTCGCTGCCGAAGCGCTAAGCCGCATTGCTGAATCGATCGACTACGCGGGTACGGCGTTGAACGTCGCGGCGAGCATCGGCATCGTCGCTTACCCGGCCGACGGCGGCGATGCGCCGACGCTGATGCGTCGCGCGGGCGTGGCGTTGTCGGCGGCATCGGCGGTGAGCGGCAATGCAGTGCGGCGCTTTTCGACCGCGCTCGAAGGCCAGGCGGCGCGCCGCTTCGAATTGCAGGCGATGCTGCGCGAAGCGCTCGAGCGCCAGCAACTGCACCTCGTGTATCAGCCGCAGGTGACGCTGGCGAACGGCCGCATCGCGCAAGTGGAGACACTGCTGCGGTGGGATCATCCGCAGCGTGGCTTGATCAGTCCGGTCGAATTCGTGCCGGTGGCAGAAGAGTCGGGACTGATCGAGCAGATCGGCGAGTGGGTGATTCGAACTGCGTGCCGCGACGCAGGCAAATTGCTGCGTCTGACGGGCAATCTGCCGCGCATCGCGGTGAACGTGTCGCCGCAGCAGTTCCAGCGTCGCAATCTGTTCGAGACGATCCGTGGAGCGCTCGAAGACGCCGCGCTCGATCCCTCGTATCTGGAAGTGGAAATCACGGAAGGCGTACTGCTAGGCGACACCGAGCAGGCATTGCAGACCTTGCATGCATTGCGCGAACTGGGCGTTGAAGTCGCGGTGGACGACTTCGGCACCGGCTATTCGAGCCTCGCCTACCTCACACGTTTTCCGCTGAATCGCCTGAAAATCGACCGCTCGTTTGTGGCTCGCATGAGTACGGATCCGCAATGCGCCGCGCTCGTCGGCGCCATCATTGCCATGGCGCATGCGTTGAAATTACGCGTGACGGCCGAAGGTGTCGAAACGGCCGAACAGGCCGCCCAACTCGAAACGCTCGGCTGCGACGAAGCGCAAGGGTTCTGGTTTTCGCGCCCCGTGACGATCGCTGGACTGCGTAATTTACTGAAGCCGCTCGGCGCCGGTTAAGGCCGGCTAATGCCGGTGTAAAGTGCCGGCACAAAGCTCGGGAACGTATCCTGCTTCCCTGCGTCGGAAGTACTTCTAACGCGATGGGACGCTACACACGATGAACGATCTTTTTGCTCGTCTGGAGCATTTTCAGCCGTCGTTGCTTGTCACGTTGACGCACGACGTCCTTCATATCGTGCTGGCCGCGTTGATCCTGATGGTTGGCTGGTGGGTGTCGAACCGGGTCGGCACGGTGTTTGCAAAAGCGCTCGCGCGCACGCACGCGGACCCCACGCTCGCGCCGATGCTGGCGGCCATGGGCACGTGGGCCGTGCGCGTGCTGGTGTTTATCGCGGCGCTCAGCGAAGTCGGGATTGCCACTGCGAGTGTACTGGCAGTGCTCGGCGCCGCCGGCCTCGCGATCGGTCTTGCATTGCAGGGCACGCTGCAGAATATCGCCGCTGGCATGATGCTGCTGATGTTGCGGCCGTTTCGCGTCGGCGATGTGATCGAGGGCAGCGGCGCGGCTGCGGGCATCGTGCGCGAAGTAGGGCTCTTCACCACGCGCATCGAACGCGGCGACGGCAATGCGGTGTTCGTGCCGAATAGCCAGATCTGGAGCAACCCTGTCATCAACTACAGCAGCGGCGGCACACAGCGCATCGAGGTCGAAGTCGAACTCGCGAAACGCAAGGACGTCGATGCGGCGATCGGAGAATTGAAGAAACTGGTCGCCGACGAGCCGCGTGTGCTGAACGGTTCGACGCTCGCGCCGGTCATCACGGTGGCCGAATATCCCGACGACGGCGGCGCGAAGCTGCGCATCGCCGCATGGGTACGCACGCCGGACGCGTCGCTCACCAGCGACGATCTGCACGATCACGCACAGACCGCACTCGAACAGGCCGGCTGCCCGGTGGCGGCTTAGTAGCGAGTTGCGTTTCAGGACGGCACGCGCGGATGAGCGAGGAAAAATCGCACCATCTCTGCGCTCGCATCGGGACCGGACGCGTCTGTGTAAGTGCCGCGTTGACTGCCGCCGGCCCACGCATGGCCCGCCCCAAGAATCGACCAATACTCGGCTTCCACACCGTTCGCGGATCGTAGCCATTGCACTGTGGAGTCTCGCTGAGCGGTCGGTGTGCGGGTTGGTCCGCTGAGCGTCGCCGTGCCGGTGTCGAAGGCTGCAATGAGTTCCGCGGCGTTTGAAGGATGCACGGTCGTGTCCGCATCGCCATGAAACACGATGATCGGGCGCTGCGGTTCGCTACGCGCGTGGTGGCGCCGCGCCTTGCCGCCTTTCATGGCGGCCAGTGCCGAAGGCAGATCTTTCGCGCAACCACAGGCGAGTCCTGAATGCACACCGGCCGCGGCGTACAGGTCTGGATAGGTTGTCAGCATGACATCAGCCATGGCGCCGCCTGCCGACAAACCCGCCACATATACACGGGCCGGATCGACGCGATAGCGTGCCATCACTTCATGCGTGATCCCCGCGATCAACGACGGTTCGCCCTGGTCGCGGTGTTGGTCGGAAGGCTTGAACCAGTTCCAGCATTTCGACTGATTGGCCGCTTGCAACTGATTCGGATACACAACGATAAATCCGTGACGCTCGGCCATCGCATTCATGCGGGTGCCGGCCGCGAAGTCGTCGGCATTCTGCGTGCAGCCGTGCAACATCACGATCAACGGCAACGGTTCGCCTTTATACACGGTTGGCACGTAGAGCTTGTACGGCCGTTGACCCGCGCTATTGCTGAAAGTGTGCGTGCCGAAGGTGCCGGGCGCGTCGGCGTCGGATGTGCGTTCGGCGGGGGCGTGAGACCTCGCATGCGGGGCTGCTTGAGTTTGAGCTTGAGCTTGCTGCTGCGTCCACGCCTGGGCCCAATCGCCGGCGCTGTGTGTGGCTTGCGGTGCCTGAGCGTGGGTTGTTCTCGCCGTGCCGTCGCCTGCGAGCGCGCGTTGGACCGCTGCGGTTGCTGCCTTCGGCCCTTCGGTGCGTAGTAACGCGAAGGCTTCTTTCATTGATTTCAGAAAATCTTCGTTCATCTTCATGGCCGTTAAGTGTGTCGTTGGCTTGCATTGGGTGCGGTGGGTTCCGCGAGAAGCTGAGGAGAAGCGCTCGGCTAGCTGATCCGCCCCGCGAGCGCCGCCTTGACCGCAGGCGACGCGTGAAAGGCGCCAAGCACGACCACCGATGCAATCGTGGCCGCCGCGAGTTCCGGCGGCACATCGGCTGCGATGCTGGCGAGACCGAGCACGTGAATGTCCAGTTGTTCGTTCGCGGCTTGTGCCGCTTCGAGGTCATTCCGCGAGAAATGCTGCAAACCGAGCACCATTTCCCGCCGCGTCACCGTTTCCGTGACGACCTGCGCATGGATCGCTAACTGATTGCGAATCGCGGTGCGAATCAGGTCGGTGCGGTTCGAGTAAAAACCTTCTTCGACCAGTAAATCGATCTGGCCAAGGTCAATCGGACCGAGATTGATGGTGATTTTCTCGGTCTCGCCGCCCTTGGGGCGTGAGGTATCTAGCAGTTTGAGTTTGCTGGGCTGAGGGGCGTTTGGCATCCGGTGACCATCCAATTAACATCCAATGGGATGGTTATACGCTTCGTCGACGGGGGGCGTCAACGGGAACAATTGGGGGCGGTTGGCGGGTTTTGCGGGGTGGGCGTGTTGGCGGGGAGGGGAGCGGGCGTGGCGCGGAGTGGAACGGCGAACTTTGGCACTGGAACCAATAGCTGGCCCATCGTGGCGGCGATTTGAAGGAATTGCGCCTGAAGGTATGTTTGGGTGCGGCCCGCCCAAGCCGGAGAAGCATGGGCGACTATCAACGGCCCCTACATCAGCACAATATCGTACTGCTCCTGACTCAAATTCGACTCCACCTGCAACGACACCGGCTTGCCGATGAAATCGATCAGCATCGCCAGATGCTGCGACTCCTCCTCAAGGAACAGATCGATCACCTGCTGCGAGGCCACCACGCGGAATTCACGTGGATTGAATTGCCGCGATTCGCGCAAAATCTCGCGCAGCACGTCGTAGCACACGGTGCGCGGCGTCTTGACCTGGCCCTTGCCCTGGCAAACCGGGCAAGGCTCGCACAGCACATGCGCGAGCGACTCGCGCGTGCGCTTACGCGTCATCTCCACCAGGCCAAGCTGCGAGAAGCCATTTACCGTCACGCGTGTCCGGTCGCGCGATAAAGCCTTCTTCAACTCACCGAGCACCTGGTCGCGGTGCTCGAGATTTTCCATATCGATGAAGTCGATGATAATCACGCCGCCCAGATTGCGTAGCCGCAACTGCCGCGCGATCGTATGCGCGGCTTCGAGATTGGTCTTGAAGATCGTATCGTCGAAATTGCGCGCGCCGACGTAGCCACCCGTGTTCACATCGATAGTGGTCATCGCTTCGGTCTGGTCGATCACGAGATAGCCACCGGACTTCAGATCGACGCGGCGTGACAATGCGCGCTGGATCTCAGCCTCGATGTTGTACAGATCGAAGAGTGGCCGTTCACCGGTGTAGTGATGCAGTTTCGACGACACCGCCGGCGTGAACTCCGCCGCGAAATCGGCGAGCATCTGATACGTCTCGCGTGAATCGACCTGGATGCGTGAACTCTCGTCGTTGACGAAATCGCGCAGCACACGTTGCGCGAGATTCAGATCCTGATAGAGCAGGCTCGTGGGCGGCATACGCTGCCCTTGCGAAATAATCGTCGCCCAGGTCTTGCGCAGATAAGCGACGTCGCCGGCGAGTTCTTCACTCGTGGCATCTTCCGCGATGGTACGCACGATGTAGCCGCCTTTTTCGTCGGCGGGCAGCACGGCGGTCAAACGCGCGCGCACGGCTTCACGCTCAGCTTCGCTTTCGATCTTCTGCGAAATGCCGATATGCGGTTCCTGCGGCAGATACACCAGCGTGCGCCCGGCAATGCTCACTTGCGTGGATAGCCGCGCGCCCTTGGTGCCGATCGGATCCTTCACGACCTGAACCATCAGCGTCTGGCCTTCGAACACGATTTTTTCGATCGGCTGATGGGGTGCCTGATGCTGCGGTTCGCCGGCAATGCGCGGATGCCAGATATCGGCCACATGCAGAAATGCGGCGCGTTCCAGACCAATGTCGATAAAGGCGGATTGCATGCCCGGCAATACGCGAACGACCTTGCCGAGATAGACATTGCCGACGCGGCCGCGCGACAGCGTTCGTTCGACGTGAAGCTCCTGGACGGCGCCTTGCTGGACGAGCGCGACGCGCGTTTCCTGCGGCGTGACATTGATCAGGATTTCTTCATTCATGGTGTTATTTTAGAAGTCGATGCGCGCTGCGCGCAGAAGGGCAGCGGTTTCAAAAAGCGGCAAACCCATGATACCTGAATAGGACCCGTCGATATGCTCGATAAACTCGGCGGCGCGTCCCTGTACCCCATATGCGCCCGCCTTGCCGAGCGGCTCGCCGCTCGCGGCATAGCGGCGAATCGCCTCTGCGTGCAGTGCAGCAAAACGCACCTTCGACACGGACAGCGCAGCAGGCAATAGCGCGCCCTCGGCATCGACCACGGCGACGGCGGTCAGTACTTCGTGATCGCGTCCGGCGAGGCGCGTGAGCATCGCGCACGCGTCGTCGGCGTCAATCGGCTTGCCGAGAATCGCGTCGTCGATCGTGACGGTTGTATCCGCAACCAGAATGGGTCGCACGGCATGCTCGCTGGCTATAAGACGCGCGCGTGCGGCATGCGCCTTGGCAATGCATACACGCTGCACGTAGTCGCGTGCGCGCTCGCCGGGCAACTCGGCTTCGAGGGCTTCGGCATCTTCATCGGGGCGCGGCAGCAGCAGTTCGAAGCGCACGCCGAGTTGTTGCAGCAGCTCCTGACGGCGCGGGCTTTGCGAAGCGAGGTAGACGAACGGGTGCAGCAAGTCGGCGGACGAAGGCATGAACAGGTCTCGATGAAGCGTGATGGCGTGAACGTGCGACGAACGCTTCATTCACGCATCGACGAACGAACAGCGGCACACCACGAGACTGGAATCGGATGCGCGATCTATCAGCAGCCTCGGTCGCTTACGCGCGGTGATAGGGGTGATTTTGCGTGATGGTCCACGCGCGGTAAAGCTGTTCGGCGAGCAGCACGCGGACCATCGCGTGCGGCAAGGTGAGGCTCGACACGCGCAGCAGCATATCGGCACGCGCTTTCAGATCGGGATCGAGCCCGTCGGCGCCGCCGATCAGAAACGCGACGTCGCGGCCGTCCTGCTGCCAGCCGGGCAGCGCGCCGGCGAGCTGCATCGTGGTCCAGTCCTTGCCGCGTTCATCGAGCGCGACAATGCGCGCGTTCTTCGGCAACGCCGCTTCGATCTTCTGGCGCTCGGCGGCCATCACGCTCTCCGCGGGCCGGCCGGACGAGCGTTGCTCGGGCTTGATTTCGCGCAACTCGATGCGCAGCTCGGGCGGCATGCGTTTCGCGTACTCGTCGAAACCGGTTGCGATCCAGTCCGGCATCTTGTGGCCGACGGCGAGGATGTGCAGTTTCATGAAGAATGCAAGCGCGGGTTCAAACGCGGACGAGGCGGTGTGCGTGCCAACGCGCGCTTACTTGCGGCGGACCGGCGTCTTGCGGGCGGGCTTCGCAGCCGGGGCGTCGTCTTCGTCCTCGTCCTCGGGCTCGCTCGCACTGGCGCCGCCGAACGGATTCGGTGTCGAAAGCTTGATGCGTACCGGCTTGTCGCCCCAGATTTCTTCGAGGTTGTAGTACTGGCGCAGCGCCGGTTGCAGGATGTGCACGATCGCGTCGCCGCAATCGACCAGCACCCATTCGCCGATATCCTCGCCTTCAGTGCTGATGACGTCGCCGCCGTTTTCCTTGACGCTCTCGCGCACGCTCGAAGCGAGCGCTTTGGTCTGGCGGTTCGAGGTGCCGCTCGCAACGATCACACGATCGAACAGGGCGGTCAGGTGGCTGGTGTTGAACACCTTGATGTCTTGCGCTTTGACGTCTTCGAGTGCGTCGACGATCACGCGTTGCAGTTTGCGAATATCCATGGGGTTACCGGTGGTACAGATGATGTTGAAGAATATAGTCCCACACCGCGGTGGGGACATGGCTCGCGGCCCGGCCTTGGCCTTGCTCTGCGCCGCCCGCGTGCTGGGCCAGTCTTTCACGCAGATGCGCGCGAATGTCGGTGGCCGAGACGTTGAAGGCAAGCGTGGTATCGATCAGCAAGTGCCCGCAGGGGGTCGCTTGCAGAACGTCGGCGCGGGCACGGCGCGCGTCGATTTCGTTCGTGACCACCGGCGGAATCGACGCGAGGTCGAAACCGGGCCGGGTAGCCGCGCAAATATGGGCGAACTCGAACAGACGCTGCCAGCCGCGCCATGTGTCGAGATGCACCAGTTGATCCGCGCCGATCAGAAGCGCAATCGACGCCTGCGGACCTTCGCGTTCACGCCAGCGTTGCAGCGTGTCAATCGTGTAAGTCGGGCCGTCGTGATCGATTTCGTCGGTCGCGACGCTCACCTTGACGCCCGGCAGCATGAGCGCGCTAGCCGCGGCGCGTGTCATGGCCAGCCGGTGCACGGCCGGCGACACGTCCGATTTCTGCCACGGCTGGCCGGCTGGCAGCAGCACCAGTTCGGTCAGGTGCAGCACCTCGGCGAAACGCCGCGCGAGCGCGAGGTGGCCGTCGTGGATGGGATCGAATGTTCCGCCGAGCAGTCCGATCCGGCGGGGCAGGGCGACAGGATGAGCGTTCGGCTTCAGGTGAAGATCCTTTGTCGTGACGATGACGGGCAGCAGTGCGGGCGTGAGCCCGTCACAGCCACTCGCGCGGCACGAGAAAATCGCTGTAAAGACGCGCTTCCGGCGTGCCGGGCTCGGGTTGCCAGTTGTAGCGCCAGTTCACCACAGGCGGCATCGACATCAGGATCGATTCGGTGCGTCCGCCGCTCTGCAGCCCAAACAGTGTGCCACGGTCGAAGACCAGATTGAACTCGACGTAGCGCCCGCGCCGGTACGCCTGGAAATCCCGCTCGGCCTCGCCGTAAGGAATGTTGCGGCGCTTTTCGATGATCGGCATATACGCTTTGAGGAATCCTTCGCCGACGCTCTTGAGCATCGCGAAGGATTGATCGAAGCCCAGCGCGGAAAAATCGTCGAAGAAAATCCCGCCGATGCCGCGCGGTTCGTTGCGGTGCTTGAGGAAGAAATACTCGTCGCACCAGCGCTTGAAACTCGGGTAGAGGTCCGCGCCATAAGGCGTGAGCGCATCGCGGCAGACGCGGTGGAAGTGCTGCGCGTCTTCCTCGTAGCCGTAATACGGCGTCAGATCCATGCCGCCGCCAAACCAGAACACCGGCTCTTCGCCGGCCTTGGTGGCGATCAGCAGACGCACGTTCATATGCACGGTCGGGCAGTGCGGATTGTGCGGGTGCAGCACGAGTGAAACGCCCATGGCTTCAAATCCACGGCCGGCCAGTTGCGGGCGCGCGGCGCTCGCGGAACCGGGCAAGGTGTCGCCGGCGACATCCGAGAAGCCGATGCCCGCGCGCTCGAAGAAGTTGCCGCCTTCGAGAATCCGCGTGCAGCCGCCGCCGCGCAGCTTTTCGCCGGGGGCGCGCTGCCACGCGTCGGTCGCGAACGGCTGACCGTCGAACGCGCCGAGCGTGTCCGCGATATGCGTTTGCAGGCCTTGCAGCCAGCTGCGCACGGCTTGTGCGTCGTAGCTCGAATCGGTCATGAATGCAGATGCTGAGGGCGGCACGCTCGTCGTGCCGCGGGTTCTTCGTGAAGGGCGACGGCCGGGCTTTCGTCAGCGGGTGGCTGGGAAAGCGCGGCAGTACCATTTTCGCGCCGGATAGTGCGCGTGGCGGGCCGCCTGAAGCGGGTGCCATATCAGCCACCATCGGGGCCCATCAGGGCCGCGAAAACCCGCAGTGTAGCGCCGATAGCGCCACACGCGGGCGAGCGGGGTGGTGGCTCAGTGCTTGCCTTCGGTCTTGACGTCGTGCTTGCGGTTCAGGGCACGATAGCCGATGTCGCGGCGATACTGCATGCCGTCGAACGAGATCTGGTTGATCGTTTCGTACGCGACCGATTGCGCGCTGCGCACCGAATCCGCCAGACCGACCACGCACAGCACGCGGCCGCCCGAGGTGGTCAACTTGCCGTCGGCGAGCGTCGTGCCGGCGTGGAACGTGACCGCGTCGGTGGTTTCGGCCGGGATGTCACTGATCCGATCACCCTTGCGCGGCGTGTCCGGATAGTTGTGCGCGGCGAGCACCACGCCAAGCGCGGTACGGCGGTCCCATTCCAGTTCGATCGTATCGAGCGTTCCGGCAATCGCCTGTTCAACCACCTTCGAAAAGTCGCCCTTCAGACGCGCCATGATCGGTTGCGTTTCCGGGTCGCCCATCCGGCAGTTGAATTCGAGCGTTTTGGGGTTGCCTTGCGCGTCGATCATCAAACCCGCATACAGAAAGCCGGTGAAGCGGATGCCTTCTTTCTCCATGCCGCGCACGGTCGGCTGGATGATTTCGCGCATCACGCGGGCATGCAGTTGCGGCGTAACGATCGGCGCGGGCGAATACGCGCCCATGCCGCCGGTGTTCGGACCCTGGTCGTCGTCGAGCAGACGCTTGTGGTCCTGGCTCGACGCGAGTGCCAGCACATGCTTGCCGTCCACCATGACGATGAAACTCGCTTCCTCGCCCGCGAGGAATTCCTCGATCACGACGCGTGCGCCGGCATCGCCCAGCTTGTTGTCCGACAGCATCATGTCGACCGCGGCGTGTGCTTCTTCCAGCGTTAGCGCGACCACCACGCCCTTGCCGGCAGCGAGGCCGTCGGCCTTGATGACGATCGGCGCGCCCTTGGCGTCGAGATAGGCGTGCGCGGCGGCGACGTCGGCGAAGGTTTCGTATTCGGCGGTGGGGATGGCGTGGCGCTTCATGAACGCCTTGGCAAAATCTTTCGAGCTTTCGAGCTGTGCCGCTTCCCTGCTCGGTCCGAAAATCTTCAGACCGCGCGAGCGGAACAGATTGACGATACCGGCGGCCAACGGGCCTTCCGGGCCGACCAGCGTGAAGGCAATCTGTTCTTTCTCGACGAAATCGGCGAGCTCGGCCGGATCGGTGATGTCGATGTTGCGCAGACGCTCGTCCTGGGCGGTGCCGCCGTTGCCAGGAGCCACGTAGACGAGCTGGACCCGCGGCGATTGCGCGAGCTTCCATGCGAGCGCATGTTCGCGACCGCCGGAACCGACGACGAGTAACTTCATGTGAATCCCCGAGACTTAAAAACCATAAACGGCTGAGGCAACGCGCTCAGCCGTGGATAACAAACCTGCACGCAACGCGCCGCCGGGCACGCTCATTCGTCGGCGATCGCGGCGTTTGTATAGACTTCCTGCACGTCGTCCAGATTTTCCAGCGCGTCGAGCAGCTTCTGCATTTTCACGGCGTCCTCGCCGGTGAATTCGACTTCCGTCTGAGGTTTCATCGTCACCTCGGCCAGTTCGGCCTTGAAGCCCGCGGCTTCGAGCGCGGTCTTCACCTTCGGGAAATCGTTCGGCGGGCACAGCACTTCGATACTGCCGTCTTCGTTCGTCACCACGTCGTCGGCGCCGGCTTCGAGCGCGGCTTCCATCAGCTTGTCTTCAGCGGTGCCGGGGGCGAACAGGAACTGGCCGATGTGATCGAACATGAATGACACCGAGCCGTCCGTGCCCATGTTGCCGCCATTCTTCGAAAACGCGTGACGCACTTCCGCCACCGTGCGGGTACGGTTGTCGGTCATGGTGTCGACGATCACCGCCGCACCGCCGATGCCGTAGCCTTCGTAGCGGATTTCTTCGTAGCTTGCGCCATCGACGCCGCCGACACCACGCTGGATTGCGCGGTTGACGTTATCTTTCGGCATGTTGGCGTCGTACGCCTTTTCGACGGCGAGCCGCAGACGCGGGTTCGAGTCGATGTCGCCGCCACCCATACGGGCCGCGACCTGAATTTCCTTGATGAGCCGCGTCCAGACCTTGCCGCGCTTGGCATCGGCCGCTGCTTTCTTATGCTTGATGTTGGCCCATTTCGAATGACCCGCCATACCTTTCTCCATCGCGCGCGCCAGTGGGGCGCACGCATAGTGCAATTGTCGTTGCGATGTCGGGCGCTTGCGCTTGTGGCTGCGAGCGCGCGCCTCGAAGTCAAACCGCCCGGTGGCAGACCGCCGGGTGTCGAACCCTGTTCAGCTTGATCACGCCCAGTTAGCGGGACCGAAGGTCGGCAGCGCGGTTGGGGCGGTGCGGCAGCGAGCGGCCAACACGGCACCGGTCCCGGCAGGCCCCGCGTACAGGCGCGATGCGCCGGGCGGTTGTGCAAGTTGAGCCGCTCTTCTGAGCGGATTCGAATTTTATCATGCCGCGTGAGTGCGGCAGAGGGGAGCACCGCCGAAAACGACGCGGGAAGTGCGCGTCGGCGGCGTTTTGCATGCGCCGCCGAGGTTTTTTTCAGCCCGCTGTCAGTTTTTCGTGCCGAACAGACGATCGCCGGCGTCGCCGAGACCCGGCACGATATACGCGTGCTCGTTCAGATGCGAATCGAGCGAGGCCACGTACAGCTTGACGTCCGGATGCGCGTCCTGGAACACCTGCACGCCCTCCGGGGCGGCCACCAGCGCGAGAAACATGATGTTCTCGCCCGCCACGTTGCGGCGCTTGAGCACGTCCACTGCATGCACGGCCGAGTAGCCGGTTGCGACCATCGGGTCGCACAGGATAAACACGCGGTCTTCCAGATCCGGCAGGCGCACCAGATATTCGACCGGGCGATGGTCCTCGGCCCGGTACACGCCGATGTGGCCGACGCGCGCCGACGGCACCAGTTCCAGCAGGCCGTCCGACATGCCGATACCGGCGCGCAGCACCGGCACGATCGCCAGCTTCTTGCCGGCGATCACCGGCGCGTCGATCTCGACTAGCGGTGTAGTGAGCCGGCGCGTGGTCATCGGCAGGTTGCGGGTGATTTCGTAGCCCATCAGCAGCGTGATTTCACGCAGTAGTTCGCGGAACGTGCGAGTCGAGGTGTCCCGGTCGCGCATGTGCGACAGCTTGTGCTGGATCAGCGGGTGATCGAGGATGAAAAGATTGGGAAAGCGGCTGTCCTGGGTCATGGCGGGGTGCGCAAGCGGCGGCAAGAGGAATCGGTTCCGGTATCGGATCGGCGGCCTTGTCAGCTGGAAACCGGCTGGGCAGGCGCGCCACGGCTGCAAGTTTACCGAAAGAGTGCCGCCCGAAGATACCGGAGATTGCAGTAAGCCGGGGCAGTCCGGCACCGATTCTTCTAGAATCGGGAAAACTACGCCACGAGGATACACACATGGACATGGGAATCGCAGGACGCACCGCGCTGGTTTGCGCGGCTAGCAAGGGTTTGGGGCGCGGCTGCGCGGAAGCGCTCGCCGCCGAGGGCGTCAATCTGACGATCGTCGCGCGCACCGCTGAAACGCTGGAGGCAACCGCCGCCGAGATCCGCAAGCTAAGCGGCGTGGAAGTGAAGACGGTAGCGTGCGACATCACCACGCCCGAGGGCCGCGCCGCGGCGCTCGCCGCCTGTCCAGAGCCGGACATTCTGGTCAACAACGCGGGCGGGCCGCCGCCGGGCGACTTCCGCAACTTCACGCATGAAGACTGGATCCGTGCGCTCGAAAGCAACATGCTCACGCCGATCGAACTGATCCGCGCGACCATCGACTCGATGAGCGCGCGCGGCTACGGGCGCATCGTCAATATCACGAGTTCGGCGGTGAAGGCGCCGATCGACGTGCTGGGTTTGTCGAACGGCGCGCGCTCGGGGTTGACCGGTTTCGTGGCGGGTCTCGCGCGCAGCGTCGCGCCCACGGGCGTCACGATCAACAGCCTGCTGCCAGGCCTGTTCGACACCGACCGGATCGCGACCACGATCGCGGCGCAAGCCAGGGCACAAAATATTTCCGTCGACGACGCGCGCAAGCAGCGCATGAAGTCGATTCCCGCCGGCCGCTTCGGCAATCGCGATGAATTCGGCCGCGCCTGTGCGTTCCTGTGCAGCGTGCATGCCGGCTACATCACCGGCCAGAACTGGCTGATCGACGGCGGCGCCTACCCGGGCACGTTCTAGCCGCGGGTTTTGCCACGCCATTACAACAACGACAATCACATCGGTTTCAGGAGTCTTACGTCATGACCACCCGCATTGCGCTGATCGCGCATGATCACAAGAAAGACGACATCGTCAAACTGGCCGGCGAATACGTGGATACGCTGCGGCGCTGTGCGATCGTCGCCACCGGCACGACCGGCACGCGCATTGGCGACGCGCACGGCCTGAGCGTCGAGCGCATGCTGTCCGGTCCGCATGGCGGCGACTTGCAGATCGGCGCGCAGCTCGCGGAAGGGCGCGTGGACATGGTGATTTTTCTGCGCGACCCAATGACGCCGCAGCCGCACGAACCGGATATCAACGCACTCGTACGCGCCTGCGACGTGCACAACATACCGTGCGCCACCAACATTTCCACCGCGCGAATGATTCTCGACGTGCTGACCTTGCGTCTCACGCAGCGGGTCTGAGTACGCGATTTGCACGATCAAGCCACACCACACATCAAGGAGACATGATGGTCAAAGCGATTCGATTCGACAAAGCCGGCGGCCCGGAGGTGATGAAATGGGTCGACGTCGAAGTGGGCGAACCGGGCACGGGCGAGATTCGCATCAGGCAAACCGCGGTCGGTCTGAACTATATCGACGTGTATTTCCGCACGGGCCTGTATCCGCTGCCGCTGCCAGGCGGGCTCGGCATGGAAGCGGCCGGGGAAATCACGGCTGTCGGCGCGGGCGTAACGGACCTCAAGGTGGGCGACCGGGTGGCGTATGTGGCGCGCCCGCCGGGCGCCTATACGCAGGCGCGCGTGCTGCAGGCCGCCCAGGTCGTCAAGGTGCCGGACGCGCTGAGCGACGAGCAGGCGGCCTCCGTCATGCTGCAAGGCCTGACCGCGCAATACCTGTTGCGCCGCACGTATCCGGTGAAGGCCGGCGACACGATTCTGATCCAGGCCGCGGCGGGCGGCGTGGGCCTGCTGGTCTGCCAGTGGGCGAAGGCGCTCGGCGCCACGGTAATCGGCACGGTCGGTTCCGGCGAAAAAGCCGAGATCGCCAAAGCGCACGGCTGCGATCACGCGATCGTCTACACACGCGAGAACTTCACCAAACGCGTGCGTGAGATCACCAACGGCGCGGGCGTGCCGGTCGTGTATGACTCGATCGGCAAGGATACGTTTACGGCTTCGCTCGATTGCCTCGCGCCGCTTGGCTTGTTCGTGAGCTTTGGCAACGCATCGGGACCGCTGCCACCGATCGATTCGTCGGAATTCGCTGGACGAGGCTCGCTCTTTTTCACGCGCCCGACGCTGTTTACCTATATCGCCAAACGCAGCGACTACGAGGCGATGTCCACGGAACTGTTCGACGTACTGGTGTCGGGCAAGGTCAAGACCAGCATCAACCAGCGTTTCGCGCTGGCGGATGTCGGCAAGGCGCACGCCGATCTCGAGGGACGCCGCACTACGGGTTCGACGATTCTGCTGCCTTGAGGGCGAAGAGATCGGCGCAATGAGATCAGCGCGCTGACATCGGCGCGGGTGTAAAAACGCAGCGCTTTGACGCGGGCGGTAACCGCGTGGCGAGGCCGGCGCGAAATCCCGCCAGCCCATACCCCATCGGCATAAGGCCGTTCCATCCCACGATGGAACGGCCTTTTCCGTTTACGCAATTTTTATATGTCACCAGCCATCTTTGACCAGCCCTTTACGCGGATCGGCATAACGTTCGATCTATCCAAAGTCCGTGAATGGGGAATAGAAATGGATGTGCTGTATGTCGGGGGGCTGGTGCTGTTTTCCGCGCTGACCTTTGCATTGATTGCCGGCTGCGAGAAGTTGATGCAGTTCCGGCGTGGCCAGGGAGCGCGCTCATGAACTGGATTCTCTGGTTGTCGGGCGCGGCTACCGCGCTGCTGTTTGCGTATCTGGTCTATGCGCTGTTGCGCGCGGAGGACATTGAATGAACTCGAATAATGTCCTCCAGGCGGGGCTTTTCATTGTCGTGCTGCTGGCGGCCGCTGTACCGATGGCCCGCTATCTGAGCAGCGTGATGGATGGCAGCTCGCGCGTGGTCCGCTTTGGCGGTCCGCTCGAACGTTTGCTGTACCGCATCGCAGGCGTCGATTCGTCGACGGAAATGAGCTGGAAACACTACGCGATCGCCACGATCGCGTTCAATGTGCTTGGCACGCTGTTTCTTTACGGGCTGTTGCGCGTACAAGGCTGGCTGCCCGGCAATCCGCAGCAGTTCGGCCCGATGACGGTGGACGGCGCGTTCAATACGGCGGTCAGTTTCGTGACCAATACGAACTGGCAGGACTACACGCCTGAGCAAACCGTTGGCTACCTGACGCAGATGCTCGGTTTCACCGTCCAGAACTTCTTCTCCGCCGCCACCGGCATCGTCGTGGTGATCGCGCTGATTCGCGGCTTCGCGCGTCATACGGCACAGACGATCGGCAACTTCTGGGTCGATCTTACGCGTGTGACGCTCTACGTCTTGCTGCCGATGTCGGCGATCATCGCTGCGGTGCTGATGAGCCAGGGCGTGATCCAGAACTTCAAGTCGTATCAGGACGTCCCGACGCTGCAAACCACCACATATGCCGCGCCGAAGCTCGATGCACAAGGCAATCCGGTGAAGGATGCGAAGGGCAATCCGGTCACGGTCGATACACCCGTGAAGACGCAGACCATCGGGATGGGTCCGGTTGCGTCGCAGGAAGCGATCAAGATGCTCGGCACCAACGGTGGCGGCTTCTTTAACGGCAACTCGGCACATCCGTACGAAAACCCGACGCCGTTCTCGAACTTCCTGCAGATCTTCTCGATCCTGATCATTCCTGCTGCATTGGCGCTGGTGTTCGGCCGGATGATCATGGACCGCAAGCAGGGCGTGGCTGTGCTTGCCGCGATGGCGATCGCGTTCGGCGTGTGCGTGTTCGGCGAGATCAGCGCCGAGCAATCCGGCAATCCGGCGCTCACCGCATTGCATGTCGATCAATCGGCGAGCGCGTTGCAGTCGGGCGGTAATGCCGAAGGCAAGGAAACGCGTTTCGGTATCGCGCAGTCGGGCATCTTCACGGTGGCGACCACGGCGGCTTCGTGCGGCGCGGTGGCCAACACGCACGACTCGCTGACGCCGATCGGCGGTCTCTATCCGATGCTGCTGATGCAACTCGGCGAAGTGATCTTCGGCGGTGTGGGTTCCGGTATGTACGGGATGCTCGTGTTCGCCTTGCTGGCTGTGTTCGTGGCGGGCCTGATGATCGGCCGCACGCCTGAATATGTCGGCAAGAAGATCGAAGCGTACGAGATGAAGATGGTGTCGATCGTCGTGCTGCTGACGCCGCTGCTGGTGCTGGTGGGTACGTCAATCGCGGTGTTGAGCGACGCCGGCAAGGCCGGCATTCTCAACCCTGGCGCGCATGGCTTCTCCGAAATCCTCTACGCGTTCAGCTCGGCCGCCAACAACAACGGCAGCGCGTTTGCTGGTCTGACTGTGGGCACGCCGTTCTACAACTGGCTCACGGCCATCGCGATGTGGTTTGGCCGCTTCGGCACGATCATCCCCGTGCTGGCGATTGCCGGCTCGCTCGCCGCGAAGAAGCGCATCGGCGTGACGGGCGGCACGTTGCCGACTCACGGTCCGCTGTTCGTCGTGCTGCTGCTCGGCACGGTGCTGCTGGTCGGTGCGCTGACTTATGTGCCTGCGCTCGCGCTCGGTCCTGGTGTCGAACATCTGATGATGATGGGTGCCCATTGAGGCGGCCCTTTGAGATGACACCAGCGACCAACGAGTGAACACGCGCAAACGGGAAATTCGAGGATTCAATGACTGAACATAATGCAACCAGGTCCATGTTCGACCCGGCGCTGGTGCGCCCGGCGATCGTGGACTCCTTCAAGAAGCTCACGCCGCGCACGCAGTTCCGTAACCCGGTGATGTTCTGCGTGTACGTCGGCAGTATTCTGACGACGATTCTGTGGATCGCCGCGCTCGGCGGCCAGGCCGAGGCGCCCGCGGGCTTCATTCTCGCGGTCACCTTGTGGCTGTGGTTCACGGTGCTGTTCGCGAACTTCGCGGAAGCGCTCGCCGAAGGCCGTTCAAAGGCCCAGGCAGCGTCGCTGCGCAGCGCGAAGAAAGACGTGATGGCCAAGAAGCTCAACGAGCCGCATCCGAAGTCGCCGATCCGCATTCTGACGGCGTCCGATCTGCGTAAAGGCGACGTGGTGCTGGTCGAAACCGGCGACGTGATTCCGGCCGACGGCGAAGTGATCGACGGTGTCGCGTCGGTCGACGAATCGGCGATTACCGGCGAATCCGCGCCGGTGATCCGCGAGTCGGGCGGCGACTTTTCGTCGGTCACGGGCGGCACGCGCGTGCTGTCGGACTGGATCGTGGTGCGGGTGACGGCCAATCCGGGCGAAGCGTTCCTTGACCGCATGATTGCGATGGTCGAAGGCGCGAAGCGTCAGAAAACGCCGAACGAAATCGCGCTGACAATTCTGCTGGTCGCGTTGACGATCGTGATGTTGCTCGCTACTGCGACGCTGCTGCCGTTCTCGATGTTTTCGGTGGAAGCCGCAAAAGCGGGTCACGTGGTCACGATTACGGCGCTCGTCGCGCTGCTGGTGTGTCTGATTCCGACCACCATCGGCGGGTTGTTGTCGGCGATTGGTGTGGCGGGTATGAGCCGCATGATGCAGGCGAACGTGATCGCGACCTCGGGCCGTGCGGTGGAAGCGGCCGGCGACGTCGACGTGCTGTTGCTCGACAAGACCGGCACGATCACGCTCGGCAATCGCCAGGCTTCGCAGTTCGTGCCGGCACCGGGTTTGACCGAAGAAATGCTGGCTGACGCCGCACAACTGTCGTCGCTCGCCGACGAAACGCCGGAAGGCCGCAGCATTGTCGTGCTGGCCAAGCAGCGCTTTAACATTCGCCAACGCGATATGGCTTCGTTGCATGCGGTGTTTCTCGCATTCACGGCGCAAACGCGGATGAGCGGCGTCGACCTTCCAGGCCGCGAAATCCGTAAGGGCGCAGCCGATGCAGTCAAGAATTACGTCGAAGCCAACGGCGGCCGTTTCCCGAACGAAGTCAGCAACGCGGTGGCGGAAGTCGCGCGTCGCGGCAGCACGCCGCTAGTGGTCGCCGAGAAAAACGAGCAGGGCGCCCGTGTGCTCGGCGTGATCGAGCTGAAGGACGTGGTGAAGGGCGGCATCAAGGAACGCTTCGCCGAACTGCGCAAGATGGGCATCAAGACGATCATGGTGACCGGCGACAACCGTCTGACGGCAGCCGCGATCGCCGCCGAAGCGGGCGTCGACGATTTCCTCGCCGAAGCCACGCCGGAAGCGAAGCTCGCCACGATCCGCCAGCACCAGGCCGAAGGTCGTCTGGTTGCGATGACCGGCGACGGCACCAACGACGCCCCGGCACTCGCGCAGGCTGACGTCGCCGTGGCGATGAACACCGGTACGCAGGCTGCGAAAGAAGCCGGCAACATGGTCGACCTCGATTCGAATCCGACCAAGCTGATCGAGATCGTTGAAATCGGCAAGCAGATGCTGATGACGCGCGGCTCGCTCACCACGTTCTCGATTGCCAACGACGTCGCCAAGTACTTCGCGATCATCCCGGCGGCATTCGCCACGACGTATCCGGCCTTGAACGCGCTGAACGTGATGCATCTGGCCACGCCGGCTTCGGCAATCATGTCGGCGGTGATCTTCAACGCACTGATCATCGTGTTGCTGATTCCGCTGGCGCTCAAGGGCGTGAAGTACCGGGCGCTGGGCGCGGCGATCCTGTTGCGCCGCAATCTGCTGATTTATGGCCTGGGCGGGATCATCGTGCCGTTCATCGGCATCAAGCTGATCGATATGGTGCTGGCCGCGTTCGGCTGGGTTTGAGAAGCGGCTGTCTAAGAGGAATTAGCCATCATGAAAAATCTGTTCCGTCCGTTGATTGTGATTTTCGCGGTGCTCACCGCCGTCACCGGGCTCGCTTATCCGGCTGTGATGACCGCCGTCGGTCAGGCGGCTTTCCACGATCAGGCCAACGGCAGCATGCTCGAGCAGGACGGCAAGGTGGTCGGCTCGAAGCTGATCGGCCAGCAGTTCGACGCACCGCAGTACTTCTGGGGCCGTCTGTCGGCAACCAGCCCGATGCCGTATAACGCGCAAGGCTCGAGCGGTTCGAATCTCGGACCGACCAACCCGGCGCTGACCGACGAAGTCAAAGGCCGCATCGACGCGTTGAAGGCTGCCGGCACCGATATGTCGAAGCCGGTGCCGGTCGATCTGGTGACGTCCTCGGGCAGCGGTCTCGATCCTGAGATCAGCCCGGCGGCGGCGGCTTACCAGATCGAACGGGTGGCTGCTGCGCGCAAGCTTGCGCCAAACGATGTCCAGGCGCTGGTCGATCGCTACACGACCGGCCGCCAGTTCGGGATTCTGGGCGAGCCGCGTGTGAACGTGCTGCAACTGAATCTGGCGCTGGATCAGATGAAGCGCGGTTAAACGCGCTAGTCGGCAAAGGCGGCGTCCGTGCGGCGCCGCTTTTGCCATTTGCGCGGTTTGCGGTTGTAGTGGCTGCTGGTGCTGGAGCTACCAATGCGGTGGCCGCCATTGCGGTGGCCGCCATTTGCGGCGCGGCCGCCGCCGTGCCACCATGCACACACCACCGCTCGCCTTACTATGAACACCAATGAGCATGAATCGCCCCGATCCTGACCAGTTGCTCGACAAGCTGCAACGCGACGAAGAAAAACGTCAGCGTGGCCGGCTGAAGATTTTCTTCGGCGCGTCGGCCGGGGTCGGCAAGACCTATGCGATGTTGCAAGCCGCGAAGCGTCGCGCCGATGAAGGCGCGGACGTCGTGGTGGGCATCGCCGAAACGCACGGCCGCACCGAAACCGCGGCGCTGCTCGAGGGTCTCGACGTGCTGCCGCTCGCGCATATCGAGTATCGCGGCCGCAAGCTCGGCGAGTTCGATCTCGACGCGGCCCTCGCGCGCAAACCGCAACTGATCCTCGTCGACGAACTCGCGCATTCGAACGTGCAGGGCGCGCGGCATCTGAAGCGCTGGCAGGACGTCTACGAACTGCTCGATGCCGGTATCGACGTCTACACGACGGTCAACGTTCAGCACCTCGAAAGTCTCAACGACGTGGTCGGTCAGATCACCGGTATCCGCGTCTGGGAGACGGTGCCCGATCGCGTGTTCGATCGCGCCGACGAAGTCACGCTGGTCGACTTGCCGGCCGAGGAACTGCTCGACCGGATGCGCGACGGCAAGGTGTATATGCCGCAGCAGGCCGAGCGCGCGGTGCGCAATTTCTTTCGCAAGGGCAATCTGATCGCGCTGCGCGAGCTGGCGCTGCGCCGCACCGCGGATCGTGTCGACGCGCAGATGCGGGAATATCGCGCGGACCGTTCGATCCAGCGCATCTGGCAGGCGCGCGAACGCCTGCTGGTATGTGTCGGCCCCGGCCCGGAAGCGCCGATGCTGGTGCGCGCGGCGGCGCGCCTTGCCGCGAGCCTGAAGGCCGACTGGATCGCGGTGTATGTGGAAACGCCCGCGCTACAGCGTCTGCCCGACGCCCGCCGCGAACGCACGCTGAACGCATTGAAGCTCGCCGCGGAACTCGGCGCCGAAACCGCGACGCTTGCCGGCGCTGACGCCGTCGCCGCGTTGATCGGCTATGCGCAGGCCCGCAATGTATCGAAGCTGGTGGCGGGCGCGTCCACGCGCATGGGGTTCGAGCGCTGGCTGCGCCGGCCGCTTGGCGAGCGCATTGCCGAGCGTGCCGGCGACCTCGATCTCACGCTGATCCGCGCATCGGCCGAGCGCGACGGCGGCGAGCAACGCCGCTTGCTGAACACCACCGCGAACGCGTGGCGCGAGGCCTTGAGTGCGGCGCGTGAACGGCGCTCGCCACCGCGCGCCTACGGCATCGCGCTGGCGATTTGCGCGGCCATCACGCTGCTGTCGAGTCAATTGATCGACCGCATCGATCTGACCAACCTCGTCATGCTGTATCTGCTCGGCGTGATTTTCGCGGCCGTGAAGCTCGGGCGCGGGCCGGGCGTGGTGCTGTCGTTTCTCAGCGTCGCCGCCTTCGACTTCTTTTTCGTGCCGCCGCGCATGTCGCTGTCGGTGTCCGATACGCAGTACCTGCTGACCTTCATCGGCATGCTGCTGACCTCGCTCGTGATCAGCCATCTCACGTCGAGTTTGCGCCGCGAGGCGAGCGTCGCGCGGCGTCGCGAGCAACGTACTGGCGCGATGTACGCGATGGCGCGTGAACTGGCCGCGGCGCTCGCAACCGAACAGATCGTCGGTATCGGCAGCCGCCATGTCAGTGAGGTGTTCGGCGCGCGCGTCGCGATCCTGCTGCCGGACAGCGTCGATCAGGTGAAGCAGAAGATCGAGGACCCTGACGCGGCCGTCACGCTCGAAGGCGAGATGCTCGATATCGACGTCGGCCAATGGGTCTACGATCAGCAGAAACCGGCTGGCCATGGCACCGATACGCTGCCGGCCGCCGCCGCGCTCTATCTGCCGCTCAAGGCGCCGATGCGCACCCGCGGCGTGCTCGCGGTGGTGATGCGCGACGAGCGCGAACTCGATGTACCCGAACAACAGCGCATGCTCGACGCGTTCGCCGCCCAGATCGCGCTGGCGCTGGAGCGCGTGCATTACGTCGATATCGCCCGCGACGCGCTGGTCAACATGGAATCGGAGCGCCTGCGCAATTCGCTGTTGTCCGCGATCTCGCACGACCTGCGCACGCCCTTGACGACGATCGTCGGCTTTTCGTCGATGCTGGCGCAATCGCGCGAGGCACATCCCGGCGAGCAACCCGGCGACGATCTGGTCGAGGCGATTCACGAAGAGGCGTTGCGCATGACCGGCATCGTCACGAATCTGCTCGATATGGCCCGTTTGCAGGCCGGCAGTCTGCAACTGAACCGCCAGTGGACCTTGCTCGAGGAAACGGTCGGCGCCGCGCTGCGGGCATGCCGGCGT
The DNA here is from genome assembly GCF_046027215.1 of Paraburkholderia fungorum. GTDB lineage: Bacteria > Pseudomonadota > Gammaproteobacteria > Burkholderiales > Burkholderiaceae > Paraburkholderia > Paraburkholderia fungorum_D. The sequence goes on from NZ_JAQQEN010000001.1 coordinate 1,060,630, forward strand.
GTGCTGGCGAAGCATCCGGTGCAGGTGAAGCTGCCGGCTGACTTGCCGCTGCTGCATCTCGACGCGGTGCTGATGGAGCGGCTTTTCTCGAACCTGTTCGAGAACGCGGCCAAGTACACCGCGCCGGACACGCCGCTCGTAGTCGGCGCGCAACGTCTGGACGCGGACGGCAAATCGTTCGTGCGTGTCACCGTCGACGATGCCGGACCGGGCCTGCCTGCCGGAATGGAAGCGCGCGTGTTCGAGAAATTCACGCGCGGCGAGAAAGAGTCGGCCAAGCCGGGCATCGGCCTTGGTCTTGCGATCTGCCGCGCGATCGTAGATGCCCACGGCGGTACAATCGGCGCGCTCAACCGGATATCCGCCAACGGTCAGATTGAAGGCGCGCGTTTCTGGTTCACGCTGCCGGTGGAAACGCCGCCCGACGCACCGGATGCGCTCGAAGAAGAGGGCGCCGAGACCTTGCCCGAGCTCAATTCAACCTCTAACCCGCTTGCCAAGCCGAACCATGAGTGACCCCAGCATCACCGTCGTCCTGATCGAAGACGAAAAGCAGATTCGCCGCTTCGTGCGCACAGCGCTGGAAGGCGAGGGCATCGTCGTGCATGACGCCGAAACGGGTAAGCAGGGCCTCGTGGAAGCGGCCACGCGCAAGCCCGATCTGGTGATTGTCGATCTCGGCTTGCCCGACACCGACGGGCTCGACGTAATTCGCGAGTTGCGTGGCTGGAGTGAGTTGCCGGTGATCGTCCTGTCGGCGCGCACCCAGGAAAGCGAAAAAGTCGCCGCGCTCGATGCAGGCGCGGACGATTACCTCACCAAGCCCTTCGGCGTCTCGGAACTGCTGGCGCGGATTCGCGCGCACATGCGCCGGCGCAACCAGGGCGGCGCGAGCGAGTCGCCGCAGGTGCACTTCGGCGCGGTCACCGTCGACCTGGCTCTGCGGCAGGTGAGCCGGGACGGCGTGGCGGTCCATTTGACCCCGATCGAATACCGCCTGCTCGCGACGTTGGTGCGCCACGCCGGCCGGGTGCTGACGCACCGGCAATTGCTGCGCGACGTGTGGGGGCCGTCGCATGTCGAGAGCCATCACTATTTGCGCATCTACATGGCGCATCTGCGCGGGAAGCTCGAACGCGACCCGGCGCAGCCGGAGCATATCGTTACGGAGACCGGCGTCGGCTACCGGCTGGTCGGGGCGGTGTAACGCTCGATGTGCCGCCGGGGCGTTTCTTTCGCGCAGTCCTGCGGGTGAGGCGGCAGCCCGTCGCGGGCTCGCGGCGGCCTATTTTGGTATAATTACAGATCGTAAGGACGACCTTGCGCATCCGCTACGAACGGGGACGGCCCCATCTGACCATGGAGCTGTCTCATGTCCTGGATTCTTCTGCTGATTGCCGGTTTGCTCGAAGTCGCGTGGGCGGCCGGTCTCAAAACCTCCGACGGTTTCACCCGGCTCTGGCCGTCTGTATTCACGGTTGTGACCGCGCTCGGCAGCTTTGTGCTGCTCGCGATGGCCATGCGCCAGCTGCCGCTCGGCACCGCCTACGCCGTGTGGACGGGGATTGGCGCGGTCGGCGCATTCATCTTCGGCATCGTGATGATGGGCGAGGCCTTGACGGCCGCGCGGGTCGCAAGCGCGGCGCTGATCCTGGTCGGATTGATCGGGTTGAAGCTGTCGTCGGGGCATTGACGTGCCCGCCACGGCGTATTTGCAAATCCCGGTGCGTTTCAGCCGCGCCGCGCAAGTCGCCGCAATTTGTCCCCGCCATTTGTTCGCCGCTCTGCGTTCTGCGAATTAACGTGGCTATAATGAGATCAAATCCAACCTGAAATTGCCCGCGGCCTAGTTGGCGCGGCCGGCTTGGCGCGGGTCTGACGACTTCGGTGCGGCGGTTCGCTTTCCTTTGCCCGTCGAAGCGCCCGGCACGCACAGCGCCCGGAGGCGCCATGCTTGAATCACTTTCGCTCGCTGCGGGCCTCTCATGGGGCAGCGGCCTGCGCCTCTATCTGACGGTTCTGCTCGCCGGCGTGTTCGAACGCCTCGGTCTGATCCATCTGCCCGATACGCTGTCCGCGCTCTCTTCGCCGTGGGTGATCGGCGTTGCGGCGGTGCTGACGCTCACCGAATTTCTTGCCGACAAGATCCCTGCATTCGATTCATTGTGGGACGCGGTCCACACCTTTATTCGCATTCCGGCCGGCGCCGTGCTGGCGGCCGGCGCGCTCGGCCATGCCGATCCGGCACTCCTGACTGTCGCCGCGCTTGCGGGCGGCACCCTGGCCGGTACGGCGCATCTGGCCAAGGCGGGCACGCGCGCGCTGATCAATCTGTCGCCGGAACCGGTGTCGAATGTCGTGACCTCGACCGCTGAAGACGGGCTGGTCGTGGGCGGCGTGCTGCTCGCGCTGTTCGTGCCGTTCGCCTTTCTGGTGCTGATGGTGGCCTTCCTGATGCTGGCGAGCTGGGCCTTGCCACGGCTCTGGCGCGGAGTGCAGGGCGGTTTTCGCGGGATGGCGACGCACATGGTGTCGCGTTTTGCCAGGAGCAGGCACGATTGAGCGATACGGTCAGGGGGACGGTGGGTTCGACGGCGCATACGACGTCAAAGCGCAGGTTGGGTGGCAAGGATCTGTTGCGCCAGGCAATCCGCATGACCGCGCGCGACTGGCGCGCGGGCGAATTGACGATGCTGTTGCTTGCGCTCGTGCTGGCCGTCGCGGCGTTGTCGAGTGTCGGTTTCCTCGCGGACCGGCTGCATCAGGGGCTGGAGCGCGACGCGCGGCGCATGATCGCCGCCGATTTCATCGTGCGCGCCGATCATCCTGTCGATCCGCAGTTCGCGCAGCAAGCCAAAACGCTGGATCTGAACACCGCCAGTACCGCCATTTTCCCGAGCATGATCAATTCGACCGGCCCTCAGCCGGTCTCGCGGCTGGCCGCCGTCAAGGCGGTGTCGCCGGGTTATCCGCTGCGCGGCGCATTGCGGATTGCGAGCGCACCGGGCGCGGCGGACCATCCGGCGTCGTCGATTCCCGCGCCGGGCACGGTCTGGGTCGACCAGGCGCTGCTCGACGCGCTGAAGCTGCGCGTCGGCGATACCGTGAAGGTCGGCAATCGCAGCTTCACGATCGGTGCGGTGATCACTCGCGAGCTCGACCGCGGCTTCTCATTCGTCAACTTCTCGCCGCGCTTGATGCTGCGCGCCGACGAGGTCCAGTCGACCGGCCTTATCACCTTCGGTAGCCGCGTCACGTATCGATTGCTGGTGGCGGGCACCGATGCCTCGGTGGCGCGCTTCGCGCAGTTCGCGCACGACCGGGTGGATGGTGGCAAAATGCGCGGCGTTGCGCTCGAGTCCTTGCAGGACGGCCAGCCGCAAGTGCGTCAGACGCTCGATCGGGCGAGTCACTTTCTCACGCTCGTTTCGTTGCTCACCGCGTTGCTCGCGGCAGTGGCGATCGCGATGGCCGCGCATCGATATATGCGGCGGCATCTGGATGGCTGCGCGGCAATGCGCTGCCTCGGTGTCAGCCAGGCGGCGCTGCGCGCGCTGTTTACGCTCGAATTCGTCGGCCTGGGCTTGATTGGCGGCGCGCTCGGCGTGGCGCTCGGTTACCTTGGCCATCTCGCGTTGCTGACATGGCTCGGCAGTCTGATCGATGTCGCGCTGCCGTACCCGACCGCATGGCCGGCGCTCGAAGGCATCGCGGCCGGTCTCGTGCTGTTGCTCGGTTTCGCGTTGCCGCCGCTGCTGCCGTTGACGCGGGTGCCGCCGGTGCGGGTGTTGCGGCGCGAATGGGGCGAAGCGGGGCGTACCGCGTGGGCCGCCTACGCGCTCGGCATCGTGCTGTTTGCCGCGTTGCTGATCGTCGCGGCGGGCGAGCTGAAGCTCGGCGGCATCGTCGCGGGCGGCTTCGCTGGCGGGCTGCTGGTGTTCGCCTGCATTGCGCGGCTGGCGCTGTGGGGCGCTGCGCGCTTCGTGCGCAGCGAGCGCGTGAACGCGGGGATTGGCTGGCGTTATGCGCTGGCGTCGCTGGAGCGGCGCAGCAGTGCAAGTGCGCTGCAGATCACCGCGCTCGGCATCGGTCTGATGTGCCTGTTGCTGATTGCGATGACGCGCAACGATCTGGTGGCCGGCTGGCGCAAATCGACACCGCCCGATGCGCCGAACGAATTCATCATCGACATCCAGCCCGACCAGCGCGAAGCCGCCACGCACTATCTGACGGCGCATGGCGTGCCCGATACGGTGCTGTCGCCGATGGTGCGCGGCCGGCTGATCGCGATCAACGGCAAGCCGGTCAATCCGGATTCCTTCAAGGGCGACGACGCGAAGCGCCTGGTGGATCGCGAATTCAATCTGTCTTATACGACCACGCTGCCTGAGGACAATCGTCTTTCTGCCGGCACGTGGTACGGCGACACCAGGACGCCGCAGATTTCGATCGAGCAGGGTCTTGCGAAACTGATCAGCGTGAAGCCAGGCGACGTGTTGCGCTTCGATGTGACGGGTTTGCAGATCGACGCGCCGGTGACGAGCGTGCGCAAGCTCGACTGGGGATCGTTCAAGGTCAATTTCTTCGTGCTGATGCCGCCGGCTGCGTTGCAGGATTTTCCGGCGACGTTCATCACGAGTTTCCATTTGCCGCCCGACAAGCAATCGACCATCGACGGATTGATCGCCGCCTATCCGAACCTCACGGCAATCGACACCGGTCCGATTCTGGCGCAGGTGCAGCGTGTCTTGCAGCAGGTAATCGGCGCAGTGCAGTTCCTGTTCGCGTTCACGCTCGCGGCTGGCGTGCTGGTGCTCTATGCGGCGCTTGCCGGCACGCGCGATGAGCGTATGCGAGAATCCGCGCTGCTGCGGGCGCTGGGGGCGTCGCATCGGCAGGTGAGGGCGGTGCAGATCGCCGAGTTCGTGGCGGTTGGCGCGCTGGCGGGTTTGATGGCGGCGGTCGGTGCGCAGGTGATTGGCTGGGTGCTGGCGACGCGTGTGTTCGAGTTCTATCTGAGTTTCGATCCGTGGTTGTTGCCGGCGGGGATTGCGGCTGGGATTGCCTGTGCCGGTGTGGGTGGTTGGCTGAGCTTGCGGCATGTGCTGGCGCGGCCCGCGTTGCAATCGCTACGGGATGCGTGATTTTTCTTTTTTGGTTGATGAGTGGGTATGAGTGATCTGAACGACGAGGTGTCCGCTGCACAGCCGACGGCCTTTGAACTGGTGGGGGGTGAGGCGCGCGTGCGCGTACTGGTCGACCGGTTTTATGACTTGATGGATCTCGAAGCGGAATTCGCCGGGATTCGCGCTTTGCATCCCGAGTCGCTCGACGGCTCGCGGGATAAGTTTTTCTGGTTTTTGTGCGGATGGATGGGTGGGCCGGATCATTACATTAGCCGGTTTGGGCATCCCCGGCTGAGGGCACGGCATTTGCCGTTTGCGATCGCTTCCAGCGAGCGGGATCAATGGTTGAGGTGCATGGCCTGGGCCATGCAGGATGTTGGATTGGATGAGGGGCTGCGCGAGCGGTTGTTGGGGTCGTTCTTTGAGACCGCTGATTGGATGCGGAATCGGAATGGTTAGTGGTTTTGTTGCGCGTAGCGGTGGGTGGGGTTTTTGTTTGCCTACGGCGTTTTGCCTACGGCGTTTTGCCTTTCCTTGTTTTGTTGCTGGTTTATTGGCGTTCCCCCTGTGCGGGGGGCACCTACTTTTCTTTGCCTGCCGCAAAGAAAAGTAGGCAAAAGAAAGCGGCTCCAACCGCTAATTTTTAAGCGGGTCCCCTGGCTTGAAGGGGATCGTGGCCCCGTAGAGATTGGCCCTCCGCACCTGCCCACGTGAGTGACCAGGCCGTCATGCTTCCGGCGGCGCTGCGCGCGCCGGGGCGGTACTTCACAAAACCGTCGGTATATTTCGGCGCTTCGCCGAGGTGAAGCCGATGGCCCCCGCTACGCGCAAACGAAGCACGTGGTTTCCCTGGCAGACCCAACCGCGACGCACGCAGTGCGGAGTGGGAGCGAATGACGGCTGTGTCACAGACCGTTATGGACCACGGTGTGGTCCGTTAATCGGACCACCAGCCCCACCAAGCCAGGGGACCCGCTTAAGAATTGGCGGTTGGAGCCGCTTTCTTTTGCCTACTTTTCTTTGCGGCGGCAAAGAAAAGTAGGTGCCTGCCCCGCACAGGGGCGACGCTAATAGACCAATAAGAACACAAGGAAAGGCCCAAAAAACCCATAGCGCGGCGGCGCCCCTAGTCACCGCCCTCACCCGCCACCGGCGTCCTCACGAACACCCGCAACAGTTCGTCCGTATCACCCGGACGCGCACCCGACCAGAACAGGCGCCAATCGCCCGCCGGCGAGCGCGCATCATTGCGGCGGCTCTGCTCGATCAGCCACGTGCACCCGGTGGCGTCGACATTCGTGGTCGGTTGATGCTCGATACCAGTGTAGTAATACAGCATCGGTGCCTCGGATTCACCGAGCCCCGTACTGGCCATGCAATCGCCATCGTTCCATTCGATATTCATCCGGGCGCCAAGGCTCTCGAACACGGAGCGATAACTCTTCGCATGGTCGAGCCACGGCAGCAACAGCGTGCTCACCAGGCCCCACGCGACAATCGCGCCCGCACACCAGCTCAGCACGCCGCGCCATTTGCCGGCGTACTTGAATACCGGCAGCAACCACAACCAGCCCAGCGTCATCAACAGCGCGGCAGCGATCAACCCGGGTTTGACCGGCAGCACCCAATCGAGCGGTAACCAGCGGCCAAGCCAATGCAGGGACGCATGCGTATTCGCCGGGCCGCTCATGATCGACCAGACGATCCACGCAAGCGAAATCACACTACCGAACAGCACGCGGCTCGCCATGTCCCAGCTTGCGTGCAGACGCTGCGGCAGCCTGTCGATCCCTTGCATCGCCAGCAGTGCGAGCGGGGCAATGAACGGCAGGATATACAGTTCGCGCACTGTCGCCGAGCTTTGCAATACGGCGAAACCGGTGCCCGCGAAAATCACCGGCAGAGCGACACGGGGATCGCGCCAGTGGCGCCATCCGCCGCTGGCGAGCGCGGCCAACGCCAGCGGTACGACCGGAAAGCCGACGCTCAGCACCGTGCGCAGCACGAACAGGCGGCTCTCGTTTTCAGAGCCGAGTTCAGCCACCGAAAAGCCGAAGAAGCGGCCGATATTGTTATCCCACAGCCAGACCTTGAAGAGCGCCGCGGAGCGCAAATAGAAGCAGATCGGCCAGATCAGCGCGAGCGGGGCGCAGACGAGAGCTGCGATGCCCAGTGCGCCCGCAAAGCTGCGGTTGCGGCACGCAGGATATAAGGCCAATACCGCCACGGTGGTCGCGCCAAATACCAGCGGCACGAACAGGCCCTTGGCGAGCAGCGACACCCCCACGCCCGCGCCGAACATGGCGGCGCCGCTCAGAATGGCCTGGCGTCGCCGACGTACGTCGACCGGCAGCAGGCGAGCTTCGTCGCGCAGATGCACCATCACCAGTTCGAACAGTCCGCAGAAGCCGAGCGCGGCGCCAGCCATCAGCGCGACGTCGGTCATCATGTCGTGCACGTGCTTGATGACAACCAGCGTGCTCGCGAACAACGCCAGCGTGCCGATCACGCGCATGTCGAACCAGCTCGACGCGGCCACCGCGCGGCGGGCGACGCGCGCCGTGTAGTAGACGGTCAGTCCGGCGAAGAGCGCACTCGCGAGGCGGGCCGCATCGTGCAAGGGCAGGTAGCGGCCGAACATCCACGCAAGTCCGGCGGCGACCCAGTCGTAAATCGGCGGCTTCTCGACGAAGGGTTGGCCGGCGTTGGTCGGCACGACCAGGTCCCCGGTGTTGAGCATGTGCTGGATGATGCCGAACGTATAGGTTTCGTCCTGCTTCCACGGCTCGTGCCCCAACGTGCCCGGCAAGACCCACGCGCACAGGACGGCCAGCGCAATCAGCCATCTCAGCGACCTGGACGCGGCGAGCGCACGCAGACGTGCGGCGCCACCCGCGGCGCGGTCGGCTGGTGTGGTGGCGCCAGGCGAAGTAGCGGGTCTGGCGGGCGCAGCGGCTTCGGCTGCGGCGGTGTGGCCGCGCGGCGAACCGCCATCGGCTGCAGCCAGGCGCGCCGGATGGGGCCGCACAAGCTCGGGGGCGTCATCGGCAGGGCCCGCCGGTGTCGGTGTCGCGACCGCGACTTTCCCCGCGCGCCAACGCGCCGATGGTTTTTCGTGCATGAAGATCTCTGATCACCGTACGCGGCGGCATGGGCCGCGCACTTATATCTGGCTACGCGTCGCATGCTTCAAGCATGCAATCGGCAGCGATTGTAGTCCCGGCTTATACGACTGATTACAGAGAAAGTGTGGAGTTTTGTGCACAGATCAACGCTTTGCGCCGATTCCACGCCGATTCCACGCCGATTCAGCGGAAGGTCGTACCCGGGAAGGGGCCGGCGGGAGCGTGAAACGGCGGGACGTCGATGAGGGGGACGCGACGCTTAGCGTCCACCGGTAACGTCGAGTAACGCGCCGGTCACGTACGAGGCGGCGTCGCTGAGCAACCAGACAATCGTCTCGGCGACTTCGTCGGCGCTGCCGGGACGGCCCAGCGGTGTTTGCGCGCCGAGCTGGGCGGCGCGCCCGGGCTTGCCGCCGCTCGCATGGATTTCGGTGTCGATCAGGCCCGGGCGCACCGCATTGACGCGCACGCCTTGCGGGCCGAGTTCCTTGGCGAGACCGATCGTCATTGTGTCGACCGCGCCTTTCGAGCCGGCGTAGTCGACATATTCATTCGGCGAACCCAGGCGTGCCGCTGCCGACGAAATATTGACGATCACGCCACCGGCGCCGCCGCGATCCTTCGACATCCGACGCGCGGCTTCGCGCGCGCACAGATAGGCGCCGAGCACGTTGACGTCGAACAGACGCTTCAGGCGCGCGAGGTCCATATCCGCGAGTTGCATGGACGGCGCGACGATGCCGGCATTGTTGACGAGCGCATCGAGCCGGCCGAAGGTCTGCTGGACCGCGTCGAACATCGCGATCACGTCGGCTTCATTGGCGACGTCGCCGGCGATCGCCAAAGCACGCCCGCCCGCGCGCTCCACGTCGGCGACGGTCTCCTGCGCGGCGGCGAGGTTTTGCGCGTAATTGACGCCGACCGACCAGCCGCGCGCGCCCAGCAGACGTGCGGTTGCGCGGCCAATACCGCGGCTGCCACCGGTGATCAGAACGGCTTTCGTCATCGCAACCTCATTGTCTGGAAAAGGCTCGCGCGGAAGGCGCAAGCCGTGTTCGGGTGCCGCGGACCGGGGCCTTGAAATTCAGACCGCGTCGCGTTTGATGGCCCACTTGTCGCTGGCGGGCGGTTGATAGCCCTGCACCTTGTCGATCAGCGCCACCGGATCGGCATCCACTTGCAGGATGTCGAAATAGGTTTGCCCCATGAAGCCTTCGTCGACCGTGTGCTGAAGCATATTGATCAGCGGGTCATAGAAGCCGTCGATATTCAGCAATGCCACAGGCTTCTGGTGATAGCCGAGTTGGGCCCACGTGTAGACCTCGAACAGTTCTTCGAGCGTGCCCGCGCCGCCAGGCATCGCGACGAACGCGTCGGACAGGTCAGCCATCATCTTCTTGCGATGATGCATGTCGGGCACCACGTGCAGTTCGGTCAGGCCGTGATGGCTGAGTTCCTTATTGACCAGCAGCTCGGGAATCACGCCGATCGCGCGACCGCCTTCGGCCATGACCGTATCGGCGATCACGCCCATCAGCCCCACCTTGCCGCCGCCATAGACAAGCGCGAGATCGGCTTGCACCAGCGCGCGGCCGAATGCTTGCGCGGCTTCGGCGTACAACGGTTTGGCTCCGTCGGAGGAGCCGCAATACACACACACCGACTTCATGCTCAGACACCCTTCGGTTCGTTACGGGGCGCGGCGCCTTCCTTGGGCGGCAGGTAGTCGTAGAACTCGCGCTTGGGCAGCTTGCCGGAGACGAGGTCATCGAAAAGCTGCCGCGAGCGGCCGCGCAGATAAGGCGCCATCAGCGACACGATTTGCACGCTCACCTGATGCAACTCGGCCTGAATCGCTTCCTGTTCGTTGTACTTGCGCGGATTCATCACGAACTGATACGACAGCCAGTACGTGCCGATCACGCCGACGTTGGTCGCGATCACGTGCAGCTCTTCGGGCGTGGCAACCATTTCGCCATCCGCCACCAGTTGCTCGCAGAACTGGCTCGCAAAGCGCACCTTGTGGCTGATAATCTGCTTGAAGTGTGTCTCGAGCGTACGGTTGCGCGCCAGCAGATCGTTCAGGTCGCGATACAGAAAACGGTAGCGCCACGTGAAATCGACCATGTACTGCAGATACGACCACATTTCGTCGATGGTCGCGCGATGGTCGTCGGGGAAACGCAGACGCTTTTCGATCTCCTGCTCGAACTGGCTGAAGATGCTGTTGATGATGTCGTCTTTGTTGCGGAAGTGGTAGTACAGGTTGCCTGGACTGATTTCCATTTCCTCGGCGATCGTCGTCGTGGTGACGTTCGGCTCGCCGATTTCGTTGAACAGTTTCAACGACAGTTCGAGAATCCGTTCGCGGGTGCGGCGGGGAGGTTTGGCTTCCATGTCGTCCGGCCCTGGTTACGCCGGACTGGGCGCATAGCGGCGTGCCGCTCTAGCGTGATCCACCCGGACGCGGTTGGTATATTGAGCGCCCCCAAACCTGTTGCTGCGCGACAGGCTCCTCGAAAGGCAAAAAAACCTGGGACGGCCCAGTGTTTTTCCGTGAAGCTATCGGACGATTATAAACCGAGCGTTCTAATACCAAGCGGATAGTCTGGGTTTTCATTGTCTGGACCGTCGGCAAGCGGCGCCGCGCGTGCGTTACAGCCACGCCTTGATCCAGTGCACGACCAGCGGTCCGACGAGCAGCCCCCATGTCATCAGACACATGCCGAGCGCGACCATCACGGCCGCGCTGCCGAGATCCTTGGCACGCCGCGACAGTTCGTGGCGTTCGAGCGAAATGCGGTCGATCGCCGCCTCGACGCTCGAATTCAGCAATTCGACGATCAGCACCAGCAGGACCGAGCCGAGCAGCAACACCCGCGAGACGGGCTCGACCGGCACCAGCACGCCGCAGGGAATCAGAATCGCGGCGAGCGTGAGTTCCTGGCGAAACGCGCTTTCCTCGCGGATTGCCACGCGAAATCCGGCGAGCGAATTTTTCATCGCGTGCCAAGCGCGGGTCAGGCCGCGGTTGCCTTTGTATGGGTTGAACGGCAACGGGGCAAGCGGATCGTCGGGGCTGAGCGGTTCGTGAGTGTCGCTCGCGCCATTCACGCCGTTTAAACCATGCGCGTGGTGCGCATGATTCGGCGCGCCGTGCTCGCTCACGTCGTCGAATGGCTCGATGCTGGCCGCGTCGGCGTCGGTGTTGACGGCGTGCAGCGCGCCGTTCGCCGCGCGGCGCGCCACGGTGGAGTCTCGGGTTCGCATAGACGGCTCGGCGCACCGCATCACGCGGCGGCGCCTTCCTCGCTGTACGACGCGCGCGGCAACGGCTTCAGATGCGCCGCGAACTGTTCGGACGCCGCCGCCCACGAGAAGCGCTCGGCCCACGCGCGCGCATGGTCGCGATCGATCTTCAATGCTTCGAGGCAGGCTTCGCGCAGGTCTTCATGCATGGCGCCCGCGCCGCCGTCGCCCAGCACGTCGATCGGACCGGTGACCGGGTAAGCCGCGACCGGCGTGCCGCAGGCCAGCGCTTCGAGCAGCACGAGTCCGAAGGTATCGGTGCGGCTCGGGAACACGAACACGTCGGCGGCGGCATAGACCTTGGCGAGTTCGGCTTGCGTGAGTACGCCCAGGTAGTTGGCCTGCGGATAGCGCGACTTCAGTTCGGCGAGCGCCGGGCCTTCGCCGGCGACCCATTTCGAGCCGGGCAGGTCGAGCTTCAGAAAGGCCTCGACGTTCTTCTCAACCGCTACGCGCCCGACGTACAGAAAGATCGGCCGCGCAGTGTTGAGCACTTTCGAGTCCATCTGGTGAAAGATGTCGAGGTCGACGCCTCGCGTCCAGAGCACGACATTCGTGAAGCCGAATTTTTCGAGGTCGGCCTTGACCACCGGCGTGGGCGCCATGACGGCCAGCGACGGCTTGTGGAACCAGTGCAGAAACTTGTAGGTCGCGGCGAGCGGAATGCCGAAGCGTGCCTGCACGTACTCCGGGAAGCGCGTGTGATAAGCGGTCGTGAAGGGCAGTTTGTGCTGGATCGCGTAGGCGCGCGCGGCCATGCCGAGCGGGCCTTCGGTAGCGATATGCAGCGCGTCCGGCGCGAACTCGTCGATCCGCTGACGCAGCTTGCGGCGCGGCAGCAGCGACAGGCGAATCTCAGGATAGGTCGGGCAGGGAATCGTCTTGAATTCGAGCGGTGTGAGCAGATCGACGCGATGGCCGAGCGCGGTGAGCTCGCGCGTGGTGTTTTTAAGCGTGCGTACGACACCATTGACCTGCGGTTCCCATGCATCGGTGACGATCATGATCTTCATCGGTTTTGGCCCAATAGAAGTTAAGAGGGACTACGCGGTCGCCCGGGCCTTTTGCACGCTTTCTTCCGGTGCGCGCATCACGGTCCAGTAGATCACCTTGAGTTCGCCTTCATACGTCTCGACTAGCGCCGACAGACTTTCGACCCAGTCGCCGTCATTGCAATACAGCACGCCGTCGATCTCGCGGATCTCGGCTTTGTGGATGTGCCCGCACACCACGCCGTCGCAGCCGCGGCGACGTGCTTCGTCGGTCATCACGCGTTCGAACGAGGAGATGAAATTCACCGCGTTCTTGACCTGATGCTTCAGGTACTGCGATAGCGACCAGTACGGAAAGCCGAGCCGGCTACGGATGCGGTTGAACCAGCGGTTCAGGACCAGGATCATCGTGTAGAGCGTGTCGCCGAGATACGCGAGCCACTTGGCGTGCTGGATCACGCCGTCAAACAGATCGCCATGCACGATCCATAGCCGCTTGCCGGCGAGCGTCGTGTGAAACGCTTCGCCGCGCACGTGGATGTCGCCGAATGCGAGGTCGCAGAACTGCCGCGCGGCTTCGTCGTGATTGCCGGGTACGTAGATGACCTGGGTGCCTTTGCGTGCTTTGCGCAGCACCTTCTGCACGACGTCGTTGTGCGCCTGTGGCCAGTACCAGCCTTTTTTCAACTGCCAGCCGTCGATGATGTCGCCGACCAGGTACAGGTATTCCGATTCGTTGTGACGCAGGAAGTCGAGCAGATAGGGCGCCTGGCAGCCGCTCGAGCCAAGGTGGACGTCGGACAGCCAGATGGTGCGGTAGCGGTGCGGTTCGGCGTGATCGTCGTCGTGATGGCCGGCGTGTGCGTCGATTGGCAAGGACGGCACAGGCAGCGGCAAGCCGTGACTATGGTTGGGTTCCGGACGGAACGCGACGGGGTCGACGCTCGGGCCGGTCTGGCGGAACAGGGAAGTCGCGGACGTATTGGGGTCCATGGCTCACGCGTCGAGTTGCGGTGCCCGTATTGCGCCAGTCGCGCGTGACTGTGCCGTGACAGTCACAAGAAGTTCTTATTACTCGGGGAAAGCGCAAGGCGGGAGCGAGGGACACTGCGGCCAAGCGGGCGCACACCGCAGGCACGGCGGCGCGCATGGCGGGACGGCTGCGCGGCTCAGCGCGCGACGTTGATTACGCGGGTACCGGCGAGGCGGTCGTGCGGAAACTGACGCTGCGGATCGAAGCGGCCGGTGGCGGCCCACAGCACGAACCAGACGCCGGCGATCGCGAGAGTTTGCGGTACGGACAGGCCGAGCAACGGATGCAGTGCGAGCGGCGGCAAAAACCACAGCCAGGCGAGCACGTAACGAACGATGGCGCGGCCGGTGGAAAGCGGTGCGCCATCAGCGGCGACGACACGCAAGCGCCACGTTTTCATCGGCAGGGTCTGGCCGCTGTGAGTCCAGAACCAGACAAAGTACAGACCGACGACGAAACCGATCCATGTCGCCAGAATGTTGTGATGGGTCAGGCCGTTGCGCTGCTGCGTCAACGTGCTGAACAGATAGCCGGCGATGAACACCACGCCGAACAGGATCACGGCTTCATAGAGCAGCGCGGCGAGACGCCGACGAATAGTGGGTGCGGTGCCGGATGCGTCGGCAGGCAGGGCGGAGGAAGTGGCGAGTGGCTGGGACACAGTCGGACCGGTTCAGGAGCCGTTGAAGATCGACGGCGCCTCGGCCGGCGAAACCGGCACCGGCGTGGCGGGCACGAAGCTGCCGGCGGCGGGAATCGCGGGCGCCGCGGGCAGTGCTGGGCCCGGCAACGACGCGCCGGCTGCGGCGCTCACCGCCACGGCGCCACTCGCGCTGTGTTCGCGGGCATTGACCAGGCGGTCGAGGCCCTTGATTTCACTCTTGCCGGACGGCGGCGCGCTGACCACGCTTGGCCGCCGTTTGCGTTCGCTCGCGGCGAGCCGCTCCTTCTGCTCTTCAGGCAACTGCTGGTAAGCCTTCCACGCATTCTGGCGGGCTTCGCGCGGCAACTCCTTCGAAACCTGGTAGTTTTCGCGTGCCACGCGCCGCTGGTCGGGCGTCATGCGGACCCATTCGGCCATGCGCTCATGCAGCCGCTTTTGCGCATCAGGCGATAACTTCGGATAACGCGACGCGATCTTGATCCATTTGCGCTTGCGTTCGTCGCTGAACGAATCCCACTGGGCGGCGAATGGCGCGAGCGCGACGTGCTCGGCGGAGGTCAGGCGCGACCACGCCATGGGACTCGTGTTGTCGGACAGGCCCGGCAGTTCGACGGCGAGAGTTGGGGCGGGCGCTTTCGCGGTTGCGACGCCGGCGGCAGGCGCGCTGACGGGCGACGAACTCGGATAAAAGCGCGGATAGGTCGCGGCGAACGACACGAGGGCTGCGATTGCGCATCCGAATACAACGGCCAAGCCGCGCTTGTAACTCACCCGAAGGATCTCCCGCTCAGTGGCCGCGCGATAGGTACGCGTTAAAACCGTGGTCGAGATAGGCATCGAGCGGCAGGTCGTCACTCAGCATCGCGGCGTCGATATCGGCGAGTTCAGCCGTGCGCTGCTGGTCTTGCCAGTAGGCAATGCCCACGAGGCTCACGACCAGCGCCACGAGCGGCCACGCCAGCGCGAAGCGGCGCAGCGGCGAACGGCGGCGCGGGGCTTCGGGCTGCGGCATGGCCGGCATGCCGGCACCGGCGAAGGCCGGCACGAACACGGGCGCGCTCACGGTGTCAGGCTTCTTGCGGGCAAGCGCGGCGCGGCGCGCCACGGCGAGTCGGTCGACGGTGGCGGACGGAATACTGGCAGCGGTTTCGTCGAGCGCGCGGCGCACCTGGCGGGCGAACTCGAGTTCTTTGGTTTCGAGGGAGCTCATAGCGTGATTCCTTTAGCCTTGAGCGCTTGCGCCAGCGTGTGGGTGGCCCGCGAGCAGTGCGTTTTCACACTGCCTTCGGAGCAGCCCATCGCGGCGGCAGTCTCGGCGACATCCATATCTTCCCAATAACGCATGAGAAACGCCTCCCGTTGACGTGCCGGTAACTTTTGGATCTCGTCGTCGATTGACTGTAAGACCTGTTCGCGTTCGAGTTTCTGTTCGTTGCTTTCTGAGCCCGCTGAACCTTGCTGCGCCTCGAATGTTTCGAGGGGGTCGAATTCGTCGTCATCGGGGTTGCCGAGCGAGGAGAACAGACTAACCCAAGTATTGCGCACTTTCTGCCGACGAAAATAGTCGTGCATCGCATTCTGGAGAATACGCTGAAACAGAAGCGGCAGTTCAGCGGCCGGACGGTCGCCGTATTTTTCGGCGAGCTTGATCATCGCGTCCTGCACGATGTCCAGCGCGGCGTCGTCGTCCCGCACGGCGTAGACCGTCTGCTTGAATGCGCGCCTTTCGACGCCCGCCAGAAAGTCGGCGAGTTCCTTGTCTGATGCCATCCGTTGGGGGTCGGCGCAGCGAGCGTGCGCGTAATCGGTCGAAAAATGTCGTAAAACTCGCGGATGCTAACAAACTTTTGCGCCCCTGGGGCGAAACGTGATCCGCCTTGCGTCTCAATAACAGGCTTTCGGTCAAATATGAGATTGAGGGGCAGGGCGCGACGGCAATATTTGCTTGACCGCGCGAGTTTCTGCAGATATCTTCGCTGGTTCGCAACATAAGTGAGTTGTCTCAATTGAGGTGTGGCCCAAGAAGCTCACCTGTCAACTGGACGCGCCGCTTGAACCCGAGCCACAAGCCCGGCAGAGAGCACCCGATCAATTTTTTGCCGAAAATTCGAAAGGTGAATAAATGAATATGCCCAGCGCGGAATTCTCCACGTCGGATACGACACCCCATCCTGAAGCTGACTCTATCGGCGCCACCGTGCTCATGAAGGCACTGGCCGACGAAGACGTCGAGTTTGTGTGGGGCTATCCCGGCGGCTCGGTACTCTACATTTACGACGAGCTGTACAAGCAGGACAAATTCCAGCACGTCCTCGTGCGTCATGAGCAGGCTGCGGTTCACGCCGCCGACGCGTATTCGCGTTCCACCGGCAAAGTCGGTGTCTGCCTCGTGACCTCCGGCCCCGGCGTCACCAATGCGGTGACCGGTATCGCCACCGCGTATATGGATTCGATCCCGATGGTGGTGATCAGCGGCCAGGTGCCGACTGCCGCGATCGGCCAGGATGCATTCCAGGAGTGCGACACGGTCGGCATCACGCGTCCCTGCGTGAAGCACAACTTCCTCGTGAAGGACGTGCGCGATCTCGCCGCTACCGTCAAGAAAGCTTTCTACATCGCCCGTACCGGCCGTCCCGGCCCGGTGCTGATCGATATTCCGAAAGACGTCTCGAAGGCGCCCTGCCAGTACGAACCGCTCAAGACTATTTCGCTGCGCTCGTATAACCCGGTGACCAAGGGACACTCCGGCCAGATTCGCAAGGCGGTCGCCTTGTTGCTGTCGGCCAGGCGTCCTTATATCTACACCGGCGGCGGCATCATCCTCGCGGACGCATCGCGTGAGCTGAACCAGTTCGCCGATCTGCTCGGCTATCCCGTCACCAACACGTTGATGGGGTTGGGCGGCTATCGCGCGAGCGACAAGAAATTCCTCGGCATGCTCGGCATGCATGGCACGTACGAAGCCAACATGGCCATGCAGCACTGCGACGTGCTGATCGCCATCGGTGCGCGCTTCGACGACCGCGTGATCGGCGACCCGGCGCACTTCGCGTCGCGTCCGCGCAAGATCATCCATATCGATATCGATCCTTCCTCCATCTCCAAGCGCGTCAAGGTCGACATTCCGATCGTCGGCGACGTGAAGGAAGTGCTGAAGGAGCTGATCGAGCAGTTGCAAACGGCCGAGCACGGTCCGGACACCGCGGCGCTCGCCGACTGGTGGAAGGACATCGAAGCCTGGCGCGCGAAAGACTGCCTGAAGTTCGACCGCAAGAGCGACATCATCAAGCCGCAGTACGTGGTGGAAAAGGCGTGGGAACTGACCGACGGCAATGCCTTCGTGTGTTCCGACGTCGGCCAGCACCAGATGTGGGCGGCGCAGTTCTACCGCTTCAACAAGCCGCGCCGCTGGATCAATTCCGGCGGTCTCGGCACGATGGGTTTCGGCCTGCCGGCGGCGATGGGCGTGAAGATGGCACACCCGGACGACGACGTGCTCTGTATCACGGGCGAAGGGTCGATCCAGATGTGTATCCAGGAACTCTCCACCTGCAAGCAGTACGAGACGCCGGTGAAGATCATTTCGCTGAACAACCGCTATCTGGGCATGGTGCGCCAGTGGCAGCAGATCGAATACAGCAAGCGCTATTCGCATTCGTACATGGACGCGCTGCCGGATTTCGTGAAGCTCGCTGAAGCATACGGTCACGTCGGCATGCGCATCGAGCGCACGGCGGACGTCGAGCCGGCGCTGAAAGAAGCGTTGCGCCTGAAAGATCGCACGGTGTTTCTCGATTTCCAGACCGATCCGACCGAAAACGTCTGGCCGATGGTTCAGGCCGGCAAGGGCATCACCGAGATGCTCATGGGTTCGGAAGATCTATAACGACCGCTTCTGACGCCGGCTTCGTCAGGCACGCCTTCACAAAAGGCGAACGCGGTCGAGGCGGCGCGAAACGGCCCGCATACATCGATACATCGACATCTGGAAGAAGCGAAACATGAGACACATTATTTCCGTCCTGCTGGAAAACGAACCGGGCGCGTTATCACGCGTGGTGGGGCTCTTCTCCGCACGCGGCTACAACATTGAAACCTTGACGGTGGCTCCGACCGAAGACCGTTCGCTGTCGCGCATGACCATCGTCTCCATTGGCTCGGACGACGTGATCGAACAGATCACGAAGCATCTGAACCGCCTGATCGAGGTGGTGAAAGTGGTCGACCTTACCGAGGGCGCCCACATCGAGCGCGAGCTGATGTTGATCAAGGTGAGGGCGGTCGGCAAGGAGCGTGAGGAGATGAAACGGATGTCGGATATTTTCCGCGGCCGCATCATCGACGTCACCGAAAAGACCTACACGATCGAACTGACGGGCGCTAGCGAGAAGCTCGATGCCTTCATCGAAGGGATCGACGCCACCGCGATTCTCGAAACCGTCCGTACCGGCGGCTCGGGTATTGGCCGCGGCGAGCGCATTCTGAAGGTTTGACGCGCGAGCTCATCTACCGTTAGATACCGTGCTGATCGAGGCCGGGCAGTGCCCACACGAACCCGGCCATGCAACACAACATTCGCAGTATTTGTATTTCACTGATTTCACCGAATTTAGCCAAGGAACCGACATGAAAGTTTTCTACGACAAGGACGCCGACCTCTCCCTCATCAAGGGCAAGCAAGTCACCATCATCGGCTATGGCTCGCAAGGCCATGCGCACGCGCTGAACCTGAGCGAAAGCGGCGTGAAGATCACGGTCGGTCTGCGCAAGGGCGGCGCATCGTGGAGCAAGGCTGAGAACGCTGGCCTGCAAGTCAAGGAAGTGGCGGAAGCCGTCAAGGGCGCTGACGTTGTGATGATGCTGCTGCCGGACGAGCAGATCGCCGACGTGTACGCGAAGGAAGTGCACGCCAACATCAAGCAAGGCGCAGCGCTGGCATTCGCGCACGGCTTCAACGTGCACTACGGCCAGGTGATTCCGCGCGCCGACCTCGACGTCATCATGATCGCGCCGAAGGCCCCGGGCCACACGGTTCGCGGTACGTACTCGCAAGGTGGCGGTGTGCCCCACCTGATCGCAGTTGCGCAAGACAAGTCGGGCGCAGCACGTGACATCGCTTTGTCGTACGCGGCAGCGAACGGCGGCGGCCGTGCCGGCATCATCGAAACGAACTTCCGCGAAGAAACGGAAACCGACCTGTTCGGCGAACAAGCCGTGCTGTGCGGCGGTACCGTCGACCTGATCAAGGCCGGCTTCGAAACGCTGGTGGAAGCGGGTTACGCGCCGGAAATGGCGTACTTCGAATGCCTGCACGAACTGAAGCTGATCGTCGACCTGATCTATGAAGGCGGCATCGCGAACATGA
Organism: Paraburkholderia fungorum; assembly: GCF_046027215.1. Taxonomy (GTDB): domain Bacteria; phylum Pseudomonadota; class Gammaproteobacteria; order Burkholderiales; family Burkholderiaceae; genus Paraburkholderia; species Paraburkholderia fungorum_D. The sequence goes on from NZ_JAQQEN010000001.1 coordinate 1,080,244, forward strand.
ACTACTCGATTTCGAACAACGCCGAATACGGCGAGTACGTGACGGGTCCGCGCATCGTGACGGCTGAAACGAAGAAGGCGATGAAGGCCGTGCTGACCGACATTCAAACCGGCGAGTACGCAAAGAGCTTCATCATCGAAAACAAGGCCGGCGCACCGACGCTGCAATCGCGCCGCCGTCTGACGGCTGAGCATCAGATCGAAACAGTGGGTGCAAAGCTGCGCTCGATGATGCCGTGGATCGCTGCGAACAAGCTGGTCGATCAGTCGAAGAACTAAGGCAGTTTTGCCGCCTCTGACCGGTGCGGCGCACCGCCGCGGGTGCCGGTAATGCAAAAAGCCGTCCAAGGGTGCTGAACCCTGGGCGGCTTTTGCTATCCTACGGTTTTACGTGCGACACGCACGCTCGTGTCCGGGTCGTCCCCAACGTAAGGGGACATCGACTAGCGGCATCAGGAGGGCGTCCTTATGAGCCCAACCGACCGCGAAAGTGCAATGTGAGGCCTCACGAAGCCTCGTAGCCTTTGCACTTCTTGTAACGAAGCGATCTCGGTATGGGTATGCCGGGCATCGCTATAAGCGATGACTGGCGTGCCGTACTTCTCCGGCCATCGCATTGCATTGACCTGATTACCGTCAGGTTCCGCCCAATCAGCGGCTTCACCTCCGCTGACAAAGCGGAGTGGAGTATGTAATTCCCGCGCCTTCGGGCAACGGTTTCGTTATGAGAATACGAGCGCAAGCTCGGTGTGTCATTGTTCGACCTCGACAGCCACTTATGTCGAGGGTAGTGAACCTGCTGTACGACCAGCAGTAGCCTAGGAAGACATGCGTCACTGGTAACGGTGGGGTGTGAAGCTCTTCCAACAATGTAGCCTTCGGATGTATCGAGCGAGTGAACGCCGTGAGGTGTTTGCTTGGAGACTCCAAACAGCAAAGGGGTTGAGGCGCTAGGCTGGCTGATACGGTTAACGGAAGTGAACTGCTGATAAACCTCGTAAGTAGGACGGTGCCAAAGCTGCTGACAGGCATCAACCAAACGGTGTGCGGTCGGATAACCCGCTGTAAATTCGGGTTACGTCGTCATCGGACCGCCGGGGAATAGGCAGAACCTAAGTCGGTCGTGTGACATGCCGGGAACGTGGTAAGCCTGTATGGTTGCCGGCCGCAGTTTGGCTGGCAGGCGAACCGTGAGGGACGCTGTTGATTGTGCAGGTATGGGATGACGGAAAAAGCGAAAGCCGGTCTGTAACGGATCGGATAGGGGTTGAGACATTACCCCACGCGAAAGCGGGCAGACTTCCGTCTGGTCTACCGTCGCAAGATGGCTGACTGGCCCTTTAGCTGAAAAAGTGATTGCCGGTGGCTCCTTAGTCATCAGCGTATGTTTTTAACCCCCTTGCGGGAGCAGATCGCTCCCGCAAGGGGTGATCTGTTCTCCGCTTGGGATTCACTTCTTCGAGTAGGAGAGCAGCATGAAAGTATCTGGTCGAAAGACCGGATCTGCGCTCTCCCACGCGCCTGACAATTGGTACGCCGTAGATTGGCGTCGGGTTGAACGGAACGTGAGAGGGATGCAGATTCGAATTGCGAAGGCGACGCGGGACAACGACTGGCGCAGGGTGAAGGCCTTGCAACGGATGTTGACCCGCACGTTGTCCGCGAAGTTGTATGCGGTACGACGTGTTACGCAGAATCAGGGTGCGCGAACGGCTGGAGTCGATCGCGAACTTTGGGACTCGCCTGAGAGCCGATGGCTTGCTGTCGGCAGGTTGAAGCGGCGTGGATATAAGCCTCTGCCTTTACGGAGAGTCTTTATTCCCAAGGCCAATGGGAAGGAACGTCCTCTGGGCATTCCGACCATGCGGGACAGGGCGATGCAAGCTTTGTATCTGCTGGCCTTGGAGCCGGTGTCGGAATCGACGAGCGACCCGAACTCTTACGGGTTCAGGTTAAACCGCTCGACGGCCGACGCTATGTCACAGATTTTCGTTGCCATGTCCCAGAAGGGCTCTGCTCGCTGGGTGCTGGAAGCGGATATCAAAGGCTGCTTTGACCACATCAACCATGACTGGCTGGAAACCCACGTCCCAATGGACAAGGAAATCCTGCGGAAATGGCTGAAAGCTGGCCTGATTTACAAGGGGCAGCTTCAGGCGACTGAGGCCGGTACGCCACAAGGAGGAATCATTTCTCCGACGCTGGCGAATGTGACGCTGAACGGGCTGGAGCGAGAACTGCTGGCGCACCTTAGTGCGAAGTTTGGGATCGCAAAAGCCAACAAGCTTAAAGTCAATGTAGTGCGGTACGCGGACGACTTCGTGATCACCGGTGACTCGCAAGAGCTGCTGGAGCACGAGGTTAGGCCTTGGGTGGAGGCATTCCTTGCTGTTAGAGGGTTGCAGCTATCGGAGGAGAAAACGCGGATCACACACATTGACCAAGGCTTCGATTTCCTGGGGTGGAATTTCCGTAAATACTCGGAGGTGCTACTCATCAAGCCGAGCAAGAAGAACGTACAAACGTTCTATCGCAAGGTGGCGGATACGATCAGCGGTCACAAGACGGTGAAGCAGGAGAATCTGATTCGACTGCTGAACCCGATGCTACGGGGCTGGGCGCAGTATCACAGTCCTGTGGTCGCCAAAGAGGCATACAGCCGCATGGAGTCTTTGATTTTCCGGAGGCTTTGGCGGTGGTCGACGAGGCGGCACCTGAACAAGAGCGCCGAATGGGTGAAAAAGAAATACTTTCACTCGGAGGGCAATCGACACTGGGTGTACGCCGTTCCTGTAGCTCGTGACGACGGTGGTAAGGGGTTGCTTAGCCTGTACCAGCTCAGCGGTACGGAAATTAAGCGGCACAGAAAGGTCAAAGGAGCATTTAATCCCTTTGATCCTGAGTGGGAGCAGTACGGCGAACAGTTGCGACAGGCGCGCATGGAACACTCAATGCGTTACCGGAAGCAATGGGTTTCGCTGTATATGTCGCAGGACGGGCTTTGCTCGCACTGCGGTTGTGCCCTGACAAAAGAGACCGGCTGGCATGACCACCATCTAGAGTATCGGATGCATGGTGGCACGGACGCTCTTTCGAACAGGGTTCTGCTTCACCCGCACTGCCATCAGCAGGTGCACGCAGGTAAAATTGCGGTAACTAAGCCGGCCCGGTCCTAAGTCCGGGCTTTGTTTGTAGATTTGAGCCGTATGCGGGGAAACTCGCACGTACGGTTCTTAGGGGGCCCTTCTTCCGCGAGGAAGGGGGGCTACCCTCCAAAAATACAGAAGCCATCCATGAATTACCCTCATCCGATCATCGCGCGAGAAGGCTGGCCGTTCATCGCCATCGCGGCCGTCGTAGCATTGTTGGTGCATGCCTTCGCGGGGTTCGGCTTTGCTTGGCTGTTCTGGCTGATCCTGATCTTCGTCGTGCAGTTCTTCCGCGATCCGGCACGTCCGATTCCCACTCAGGCAAATGCCGTGCTGTGCCCGGCCGACGGCCGTATCGTCGCAGTCGAAACCGCGCATGATCCGTATGCCAACCGTGAGGCGCTGAAAATCAGCGTGTTCATGAACGTCTTCAACGTCCACTCGCAACGCTCGCCGGTAGATGGCGCAATCTCCAAGGTCGAATATTTCCCGGGCGCGTATCTGAATGCCGCCGTGGACAAGGCTTCAACCGAAAACGAGCGCAACGCGGTGGTGATCGAAATGGCCGGCGGCCAGACGGTGACCTCGGTGCAGATCGCCGGCTTGATCGCGCGGCGCATTCTTTGCTACGTTCGAACGGGTGAGCCGCTCACGCGCGGTCAACGATATGGTTTTATCCGTTTTGGCTCGCGTGTCGACGTGTATCTGCCGGTGGGCAGCCGTCCGCGTGTGTCGATCGGTGAGAAGGTTTCCGCGTCGTCCACGATCCTCGCTGAACTATAAAGCGGCACACAGGAGGTTTTCCGAATGGCCGCATTCAAACCGCGTCGACCCCGCAACAGCGGACCGCTTCCGCGTCCGTTCCGCCGCAACAAGCCGATGGTGGCGGAGTCGGCAGTCGATAGCCGGCGCGCGCAGCGTCAGCAATTCCTGAGAAAGCGCGGCATCTATCTGCTGCCGAACGCGTTCACCACGGCAGCGCTCTTCTGCGGCTTCTTTGCGGTGGTGCAGGCAATGAACGTGCGCTTCGAAGTCGCGGCGATCGCGATTTTCGTGGCGATGGTGCTCGACGGCATGGACGGCCGCGTCGCTCGCATGACGCATACGCAAAGCGCGTTCGGCGAACAGTTCGACAGTCTTTCGGACATGGTGTCGTTCGGCGTCGCTCCGGCGCTGGTGATGTACGAGTGGATCCTGAAAGATCTCGGCCGCTGGGGCTGGCTCGCGGCGTTCGTCTACTGCTCGGGGGCGGCGTTGCGTCTGGCGCGCTTCAACACGAACATCGGCGTGGTCGACAAGCGTTTCTTCCAGGGTATGCCGAGTCCGGCCGCGGCGGCGCTGATCGCCGGCTTCGTGTGGCTCGCCACCGATAACCGCGTGCCGCTCAAGCTGGTGTGGCTGCCGTGGGTCGCGTTCGTGCTGACCATCTATGCCGGCGTGACGATGGTGTCCAACGCGCCGTTCTACAGCGGCAAGGCGCTCGACGTGCGGCATCGCGTGCCATTCGGCGTGATTCTGCTGGTGGTGGTTGCGTTCGTGCTGGTGTCGTCCGATCCGCCGCTGATGCTGTTCGGCCTGTTCGTGCTGTACGGTCTGTCGGGCTATGTGTTCTGGGGCTACCAGGCGCTGCGGGGCCGGGCGAATCCGGCCCGGTCGGCTGAGCGGGACAGATGATCCGGAGGGTTGCGCCGCGTATCGGCAAACTGAAAAACGGCGGCCTGCGGGCTGCCGTTTTTCGTTGTGCGGTCGTTGTTTGAGGGCACCTGCCGGCAAGCGTCGCGCTAATTGCACGATGCTGGGAATGCCGCTATAGTCGTCGGATGAACGCGTTCCCGCTCCTCTTTCAGGCTGAGCAAGAGCCTCGGCAAGCTGGCGGGCCACTCGGCCTGCTAGCGCTAGCGCGTCTACCGCGCTGATCGGTTTTCGCCCTCCGTCTGCCTCGTCTATGGTTTAGCGTCGCCAGCGGTGGCGCAAACACCCGAATTCCAATATCCGATCCCCACATTTGAACGACTCCCCAGGAGACCCGCCATGGCAGACAAACTGATCATATTCGACACAACCTTGCGCGACGGCGAACAATCGCCCGGCGCGTCGATGACGAAAGAAGAAAAAATCCGCATCGCCAAGCAACTTGAACGCATGAAAGTGGACGTGATCGAAGCGGGTTTTGCCGCCAGCTCGAACGGCGACTTCGATTCGATCCACACCATCGCGGGGCTGATCAAGGACAGCACGGTCTGCTCGCTGGCTCGCGCGAACGACAAAGACATCCAGCGCGCCGCCGACGCGCTCAAGCCCGCTGATCACTTCCGTATCCATACGTTTATCGCCACGTCGCCATTGCATATGGAGAAGAAGCTGCGCATGACGCCGGATCAGGTGTTCGAGCAGGCGAAGCTGGCGGTGCGTTTCGCACGCAAGTTCACGGACGACGTCGAATTTTCACCGGAAGACGGCAGCCGTTCTGACATGGATTTCCTGTGCCGCGTGCTGGAAGCGGTGATTGCCGAAGGCGCGACCACCATCAACATCGCGGACACGGTCGGCTACGGCGTGCCGGAACTCTACGGCCAGCTGGTGAAGACGCTGCGCGAGCGCATCCCCAACTCGCACAAAGCGGTGTTCTCCGTGCATTGCCATAACGACCTCGGCATGGCGGTCGCGAACTCGCTGGCCGGTGTGCAGATCGGCGGCGCGCGTCAGGTCGAGTGCACGATCAACGGTCTCGGCGAGCGTGCGGGCAATACGTCGCTCGAGGAGATCGTGATGGCCGTGAAAACGCGCAAGGATTATTTCGGCCTCGATATCGGTCTCGACACGACGCAGATCGTGCCGGCGTCGAAACTGGTCTCGCAGATCACCGGCTTCGTCGTGCAGCCGAACAAGGCGGTCGTGGGCGCGAACGCATTTGCGCATGCGTCGGGCATTCACCAGGACGGTGTGCTGAAAGCGCGCGATACGTACGAAATCATGCGTGCCGAAGACGTGGGCTGGAGCGCGAACAAGATCGTGCTCGGCAAGTTGTCGGGCCGCAATGCGTTCAAGCAACGTCTGCAGGAACTGGGTATCGCGCTCGATAGCGAAGGCGAACTGAACACCGCGTTCGCGCGCTTCAAGGAACTGGCCGACCGCAAGTCGGAAATTTTCGACGAAGACATCATCGCGATCGTGACCGAGGAATCGGCTGAGGCGCAGGAAAGGGAGCACTACAAGTTTCTGTCGCTGTCGCAGCATTCGGAAACTGGCGAGCAGCCGCACGCGAAAATCGTGTTCTCGGTCGAAGGCAAGGAAGTGACCGGCGAAGCGCGCGGCAATGGTCCGGTGGACGCCACGCTCAATGCGATCGAAACGGAAGTCGGCAGCGGCTCGGAATTGCTGCTGTATTCGGTGAACGCGATTACCACCGGCACACAGGCGCAGGGCGAAGTTACCGTGCGGCTGTCGCGGAGCGGGCGGATTGTCAACGGCGTGGGCACCGATCCGGATATCGTCGCGGCTTCCGCGAAGGCGTATATCTCGGCGCTGAACAAGCTGCATTCGAACTTCGACAAGTTGAATCCGCAACGTTCGGAATGAACGTAGGCGCGGTGGCGCCGCTGGCGCGCCTGAATCGATGAGGTTGTGCGAAGCCCTGTGCGCTGACAAGCACAGGGCTTTGTTTTTTGCGCTGCGGACGCTCAGAACAGGCTGCGCCGATCTGGATCGTGCAACGGATCAGGCGTTTTCTGCGTGAGCCGCACAATGCCCTGATCGTCGAAGTAAAAGCTGTACATCATGTACCAGACGTTGTCTTCGAGATAACGGTACGTCCAGACCTCGCGCTTCATCAGCGGGAAGTACGAGGTTTCGACCGGGCGGCCGAAATTGACGAGCACGTCGCTCTTGGTCCATTTGCCGATTTCCGCCCGGTAGAATTCGTTGGGCTGCAGGACCTGGCGGACGTTGACGATTTTGCCGGCCGCGTCGATATCGGCGGCGGTGGTGAATTCGCCCATCGGTTGGGTCGGCCACATCAGCCGCTTGCCGCCGTTGGGCAAATCGTAGCTTTCGCGTGGCGCGCCCAGTTTCGCGACGATGGTCGATTCGTCAGCTCCCGCCTGAAATTGCTGCCACGGCTGCGCGCAGCCTGCCAGCATCAGTGCGCTCATGCACACGAGCGCTGCGCGGCGCAGGCGGCTGGCGGGCGGTGTTCCGATCGAGGCCGCCGTAGTAGGGTGGCGGTAGAACATGAATTCCTCCGATGGCATTTGAATAGCGGTTTTTTCATCGAGACGCATTATTTTGACACGGGCCGAGGCAAAAGATTTGCGCTTCGTAAAAGGCTCTAAGTCAGTAAGTAACGGACTGGCCGGCTTGCTTATTCCGTCTCGCGCGTCCTATGATCCGCGCTTCGACCAATCAAGCGGGGCAATCACGATGGCGAAGTGGCAACGCGCGGCAGCAGCGGCGCTGGCAGCGATTTCGATGGCCGCGACGGCTTACGCCGCGGAAACGGCGAGCGGCAGTGCGGCAGGCAAGCCGGCCAGTAAGCTAATCCAGTTGGCATTGATTGAGGGCATGTCCGGCCCGTTCGCAAACGCCGGCGCGGCGGTGGAGCGCAATCTGCGCTTTGGCGTCGAGCAGGTGAATGCCCACGGCGGAGTGAAGCTGGCCGACGGCGCGCACCCGCTCGAACTGGTCGTGCTGGACAGCAAGGGCAGCACCGAAGAAGCGCTCGTGCAACTGCGTGCGGCCGCTGACCGGCACATCGGCTACATCATGCAAGGCAACAGTTCCGCGGTCGCCGCGGCGCTGATCGGCGCGATCGACAAGCAGAACAGTCGCGAGCCCGATAACCGCGAGGTGTTTCTCAACTATTCCGCCGACGACCCCGCGCTGACCAATGCGAATTGCAGCTTCTGGCACTTTCGCTTCGACGCGCACGCGGGCATGCGTATGGACGCGCTCGCGGATGTGATCCAGCGCGACGCCTCGGTGAAGAAGGTGTATCTGCTGAACCAGGACTACAGCTTCGGCCACGATGTCAGCAGCCTCGCGCGTTCGGCGCTGGCGACGAAGCGCCCGGATATCGCCGTGGTCGGGGACGAGTTTCATCCGATCGGCCGGGTGAAGGATTTTGCGCCGTACATCGCAAAGATTCGCGCAAGCGGGGCGGATGCGGTCATCACGGGCAACTGGGGCAACGACCTGACGCTGCTGGTCAAGGCAGCAAGAGAGCAAGGGCTCGATACCCGGTTCTACACGTTCTACGGAAATAGTCTCGGCGCGCCGGCGGCGCTGGGGGACGCCGGCGTCAAGCACGTGATCGCGGTGGCCGACTGGCATCCGAACGTCGGTGGCGCGGCCTCCGACGCCTGGTACACCGCCTTTCGCGCCCGCTTCCCGGCCGCGCAGGACGACTACCCGGTGCTGCGTATGTCGCTGATGATCGAAACCCTCGCTGCGGCGATGAATCGCGTCGGCAGTGCCGATCCCGCGGCTGTTGCCAGGGCGCTGGAAGGAATCAGATTCGATAACGGCTTTCATGCGTCCTGGATGCGCGCCGATGACCATCAGCTGATCCAGCCCCTTTACGTGATGGAAATGGACAAGGCTGGCACGCGAGGCGTGCATTTCGACAACGAAGGCTCCGGATTTGGCTTCCGGACCGTGCTGGCATTGCCGGCGGAGCGGACTGTACCGTCGACCGTCTGCAAGATGAAACGGCCATGAAGTCCCTATCAAGGGAGGCTGGCGCCGCCACGATTCACCCCCGGCACAGCAGGGTTCGCGGCCGGATTGGGCTGTGCTACAATATGCGTCCCGTTGTAAAGCATGGCATGTAAATGCACACGGGTAACCCACGGCACGGCCTTTCTTCCGTGACCGCCTGTCTGGTTCTTAAGGAAATCGACATGTCCGCAGTTGAAACAAGCAAGAAGTCCGAAGTCGTTGCGCAATTTGCACGCGCAGCTAACGACACCGGCTCCCCCGAAGTTCAGGTCGCGCTGCTCACGACCCGCATCAACGAACTGACCGTTCACTTCAAGGCACACACGAAAGATCACCACAGCCGCCGCGGTCTGCTGCGCATGGTGAGCCGCCGTCGTAAGCTGCTCGACTACCTGAAAGGTAAGGACGCGGATCGTTACCGCGCACTGATCGAGAAGCTGGGTCTGCGTAAGTAATCGGCCAGTCGTTCAGCAAGATGCCTGTGTCAGTTCCACTGATACAGGCATTTTGTTTTTGCACGGTGCGCTTCATGTGATGCGCGCCGCCTGTCAGCCGCGGTAGCGTGATGATTCATGCGGCGGTTAGCGGGAAAAAGGCAGTAAGAAAGCAGAAAAAAAGCAGTAGAAGAGAGTAATACAGAGAGCAATACGGCCGTGCTTCAGGGCAGAGCTTTGTGTCATTCCAGCGGTTCGCGCGCGCAGAGCGTGGTTCTCTGGAATGGCATAACACTACTCTTCCCCTGTGGCGCCGGTCCTGGCGTTGCCGCGCCGCTTCTGGTCCGCGCGGCCAAACGATGAGGAAAGACAATGACTATGTTCAATAAGATCGTCAAAGAATTTAAGTGGGGACAACATAACGTTCGCCTCGAAACGGGCGAAATCGCTCGTCAGGCAAGCGGTGCCGTGATCGTCGACGTCGAAGATACGGTTGTGCTGGCTACTGTGGTCGGCGCCAAGACTGCCAAGCCGGGTCAGGACTTCTTTCCGCTGACCGTCGATTACCTCGAAAAGACCTACGCAGCAGGCAAGATCCCCGGTGGCTTCTTCCGCCGCGAAGGCCGTCCGTCGGAAGGTGAAACGCTGATTTCGCGCCTGATCGATCGCCCGCTGCGCCCGCTGTTCCCGGAAGGCTTCTACAACGAAGTCCAGGTCGTGATCCACGTCCTGTCGCTGAATCCGGAAATCCCCGCTGACATCCCCGCGCTGATCGGCGCGTCGGCGGCGCTCGCTATTTCCGGCCTGCCGTTCAACGGCCCGGTCGGCGCAGCACGCGTGGCCTACATCAACAACGAATACGTGTTGAACCCAACGCGTCCGCAAATGAAGGAATCGGCGCTCGACCTGATCGTCGCCGGTACGGAGCGCGCGGTGCTGATGGTGGAATCGGAAGCGCAGCAACTGAGCGAAGAAGTGATGCTCGGCGGCGTGGTGTTCGGTCACGAGCAAATGCAGATCGCGATCGATGCGATCCATGAACTGGTTCGCGAAGGCGGCAAGCCGGAATGGGACTGGAAGCCGGCTGCGAAGAACGAGCCGCTGATCGCCCGCGTGTCGGAACTGGCCCAAGCCGAACTGCTTGCAGCGTATCAAATCCGCGACAAGCAGGCGCGTTCGACCAAGCTGAAGGAAGTCTACGCAGCAACGTCGGCCAAGCTGGAAGAAGACGCCGCGGCAGCCGGCACGGTTGCGGCGGACAAGGCGACCGTCGGCAACGTGTTGTTTGACATCGAAGCAAAGATCGTCCGTACGCAGATCCTGAACGGCGAGCCGCGTATCGACGGCCGTGACACGCGCACCGTGCGCCCGATCGAAATCCGTACCGGCGTGCTGCCGCGTACGCACGGCTCAGCGTTGTTTACGCGTGGCGAAACCCAGGCGCTGGTGGTCGCAACGCTGGGCACCAAGGGCGACGAGCAGAACATCGACGCGCTCGAAGGCGAGTACCGCGAACGCTTCATGCTTCACTACAACATGCCTCCGTTCGCGACCGGCGAAACGGGCCGCGTCGGTTCGCCGAAGCGCCGTGAAATCGGTCACGGCCGTCTGGCCAAGCGCGCGCTGGCTGCGTGCCTGCCGAGCGCTGACGAATTCGGCTACTCGATTCGCGTCGTGTCGGAAATCACCGAATCGAACGGTTCGTCGTCGATGGCTTCGGTGTGCGGCGGCTGCCTCGCGCTGATGGACGCCGGCGTGCCGATGAAGGCGCACGTTGCCGGTATCGCCATGGGCCTGATCCTCGAAGGCAACCGTTTTGCGGTGCTGACGGACATCCTCGGCGACGAAGATCACCTCGGCGACATGGATTTCAAGGTGGCGGGTACGGAGCAAGGCGTGACCGCGCTGCAGATGGACATCAAGATTCAGGGCATTACCAAGGAAATCATGCAGGTCGCCCTCGCGCAAGCGAAGGAAGGCCGTATGCACATCCTCGGCAAGATGACCTCGGCTGTGTCGGGCGCGAATACAGTGCTGTCGGACTACGCACCGCGCATGATCACCATCAAGATCAATCCGGAAAAGATCCGCGATGTGATCGGCAAGGGTGGTTCGGTGATCCGCGCGCTGACCGAAGAAACCGGCACGACGATCGATATCTCGGACGACGGCGTCGTCACCATCGCCAGCACCAGCAGCGAAGGCATGGCCGAAGCGAAGAAGCGTATCGAGAACATCACGGTGGAAGTCGAAGTGGGCCAGGTGTACGAAGGCACCGTGCTCAAGCTGCTCGACTTCGGCGCGATCGTGAACATCCTGCCGGGCAAGGATGGTCTGCTGCACATCTCCGAAATCGCCAACAAGCGTATCACGGACATCAACGACTACCTGAAGGAAGGTCAGCAGGTGAAGGTCAAGGTCATCCAGACGGACGAAAAGGGTCGTGTGCGTTTGTCGGCCAAGGCGTTGCTGAATGACGCCGCGAACGGCGCGCCGCAAGGCGAACCGACGCCGCAGTAATGCGGTAGCAGGGCGACGGCCGGCAGCGCGAATGCGCGCCGGCCGTTTTTCATGAAAGCTACAGAGTGGATTGCATTGCAAACGGGTACTCTGTTTGTTCCTGCCGGTATGCAACGCAATCCAATCCTGGAGTTGACGCAGATGAAAGCGATCGAAATCACCGAATTTGGCGCACCGGAAGTCCTGAAGCTGGCGGAGCGGCCCATGCCGCAGCCGAAAGCGGGCGAGGTGCTGATCAAGGTGGCGGCTTGCGGTATCAACCGCCCGGATGTGTTCCAGCGCAAAGGCGGCTATGCGCCGCCGCCGGGCGCTTCGGATCTGCCGGGGCTCGAGGTGGCGGGTGAGATCGTCGGCGGCACGATCGACGAAAAGCACAATCCGTTCGGTCTGAAAATCGGCGATCGCGTCTGTGCATTGCTGGCGGGTGGCGGCTACGCTGAATATGCAGCCGCGCCGCTGCTGCAGTGTTTGCCGGTGCCAGCGGGCCTGTCGGATGTCGAGGCGGCTTCGCTGCCGGAAACCTTCTTCACGGTGTGGAGCAATGTGTTCGATCGCGCGCAACTCGGCGCGGGCGAGGGCGGCCCGAACGAAACGCTGCTGGTGCAGGGCGGTTCGAGCGGCATCGGCGTGACGGCAATCCAGATTGCTCATGCGCTGGGCTTTCGCGTGTTCGCTACTGCGGGTTCGGACGACAAGTGCCGCGCGTGCGAAGCGTTGGGCGCGGAGCGCGCGATCAACTACAAAACTGAGGATTTCGTCGAAGTCATCAAGTCGCTGACCCATGATCGCGGTGTGGACGTGATCCTCGACATGGTGGCGGGCAGTTACGTGCCACGCGAGCTGACGGCGTTAGCCGACGGCGGCCGTATCGTGCTGATCGCGTTGCTGGGCGGCGCGAAGGCGGAATTGAATCTGAATGAAGTGCTGCGCCGGCGTTTGACGGTAACCGGTTCGACCTTGCGCCCGCGCCCGATCGAATTCAAGGCGAAGATCGCTGCACAGTTGAAGGCGCGCGTGTGGCCCCATTTCGAAGATGGGCGTATCAAGCCGGTGGTGCATCGTGTGTTTCCGGCCGCGCAGGCGGCCGAAGCGCATGCGTTGATGGAAAGCAGCACGCATGTTGGCAAGATCGTATTGAGCTGGGGTCAGGACGCTTGACATGGTTGGTTTGATACGATCGGTTTGACACGGTCAGTTTGACCCGATCCACCCCACGCAGTAAAATTGCGCGTTTTGCGCACGCCGCATGAATCCGAAAGGCGGGCTGTTAGCGCAAACAAAGTCCGCCGCCAATACAAGACGAGACGATGTCGAAACAACGAGCCAAACTGGTAGTCGGTAACTGGAAGATGCACGGATGCCTCGCCGAAAACGCCCCGCTGTTGCAGGCGGTAGCGCAAGGCGCGGGGCAATTGCCGGCTGACGTGCGGGTCGGTGTCTGTGTGCCGGGCCCGTATCTCGCCCAGGCGCAAGCGCTGCTGGAAGGCAGCCGGGTCGTGTGGGGCGCGCAGGACGTTTCCGCCTTTACGCACGGCGCCTATACCGGTGAAGTGGCTGCGCAAATGGTGGTGGATTTCGGTGCGTCGCTGGCGATTGTCGGGCACTCGGAACGCCGTGCCTACCATCGCGAAAGCGCGGAACTGGTCGCGGTGAAAGCGCAGCGTGTGCTGGAAGCAGGTTTGACGCCGATTGTCTGCGTCGGCGAAACGCTCGAGGAGCGCGAGGCGGGTTTGACCGAGCAGGTGGTCGGCTCGCAGCTGGATGAAGTGCTGGCGAAACTGTCGGCCGAAGACGCGGCGCGTATTGTCGTCGCGTATGAGCCGGTATGGGCAATTGGCACGGGCAAGAGCGCTACATCGGAGCAGGCACAGGCGGTCCACGCATTCCTGCGTTCGCGTCTGGCGGCAAAGGGTGCGGTGGTGGCGGATGTGCCGCTTTTGTATGGCGGGAGTGTGAAGCCGGAGAACGCGGAAGAATTGTTCCGTCAGCCGGATATCGACGGCGGCCTGATCGGCGGCGCGTCGTTGAAAGACCAGGATTTCCTGGCGATCTGCAAGGCGGCAGGCGCGACCAGCGTCGCCAGTTAAGCAGGGCGCCTCGGCGAGGATGGCCCCAGCCCGCGCGGCACACTTTGTGTGGCACGGTTAAATAAAGACTCAGGTGAGTGTGATGCTGTATTTGAAAACATTGATTATCGTCGTCCAGTTGTTGTCGGCACTCGGGGTCATTGGACTCGTCTTGCTGCAGCACGGCAAAGGCGCCGATATGGGCGCTGCTTTTGGTAGTGGCGCATCGGGTAGCCTGTTCGGCGCAACCGGTTCAGCGAACTTTTTGTCGCGTACAACCGCCGTGCTTGCGGCTGTGTTTTTTGTAACAACGTTGACGCTCACTTACCTCGGCGCATATCGGTCGAAACCGTCCGCAGGCCTGCTGGGTGCGGCTGTGACGGCGCCGGCTGCGACGTCCGCTGCGTCCGCGGCAGCAGGTGGCTCGGCCGTATTGCCGGCGTCGGCGGCGTCCGTGCCTGGCCAGGACGTGCCGAAATAAATTTTTCGTTCAAAGTGCCTTTGTGCGTTGAACAAACTGTTTAGACCAGTTACAATCTAAGTCTTGAAGCGATTCGCGGGTTTTATAAGTTGTTTTCCCGGATTGCAGTTAGTGCCGACGTGGTGAAATTGGTAGACACGCTATCTTGAGGGGGTAGTGGCGAAAGCTGTGCGAGTTCGAGTCTCGCCGTCGGCACCAAATGTTATCTAATGCCAGCCGCTTGCTTCGCTTCGGCTGGCATTTTCACTTCTGACGCGCTACTTGCGTTGGGCTTGCGGCATGTGCATTGCCGAAGTGATTTCGCGTCAGGAGTGCTATGCTCCTGACGGCACTCAGAACCAACCGATTGAGGATAGTCTTGAACCTCGCAGCCTACTTCCCCGTCTTGTTGTTCCTCATTGTGGGCACCGGTTTAGGCGTAGCACTGGTCAGTATTGGCAAGATCCTCGGTCCCAACAAGCCAGATACTGAGAAGAACGCACCGTACGAGTGCGGCTTCGAAGCATTCGAAGATGCGCGCATGAAATTCGATGTGCGCTACTACCTCGTCGCCATTCTCTTCATCATTTTTGACCTTGAAACCGCGTTCCTGTTCCCGTGGGGCGTGGCCCTGCGCGATATCGGCTGGCCCGGCTTCATGGCGATGATGATTTTCCTGCTCGAATTCCTGCTGGGCTTCGCCTATATCTGGAAGAAGGGCGGCCTCGACTGGGAATGATGGATTAATCGCCGGTTTGCGTGGGTGGCCAAGGCTTGCCGCCCCGTCTGGAGTGGAAAGCAAATGAGTATCGAAGGGGTCTTGAAGGAAGGGTTTGTCACCACCACGGCGGACAAACTGATTAACTGGACGCGCACTGGCTCGTTGTGGCCAATGACGTTCGGTCTCGCGTGTTGCGCGGTCGAGATGATGCATGCGGGCGCTGCCCGTTATGACCTTGACCGTTTCGGCGTGGTGTTTCGTCCGAGTCCGCGTCAGTCGGACGTGATGATCGTCGCCGGCACGCTGTGCAACAAGATGGCGCCGGCGCTGCGCAAGGTCTATGACCAGATGGCTGAGCCGCGCTGGGTGATCTCGATGGGTTCGTGCGCGAACGGCGGCGGCTACTACCACTATTCCTATTCAGTCGTGCGCGGCTGCGATCGGATTGTGCCGGTCGACGTCTACGTGCCGGGTTGCCCGCCTACGGCGGAAGCGCTGGTGTACGGCGTGATCCAGTTGCAGGCCAAGATCCGTCGCACCAACACAATCGCCCGTCAATAAGGCCAACGCCTCTCCCCACAATATGGCAAGCAAACTCGAGACCCTGAAAGCGAACCTCGAGGCGGCCTTTGGCGGCCTCCTGCTGAGCACCACCGAGGCAATCGGTGAGTTGACAATCGTCGTGAAGGCGAGCGACTACCTCAACGTGGCAACGCGTCTGCGCGACGACCGTTCGCTCGGTTTTGAGCAACTGGTCGACCTGTGCGGTGTGGACTATCAGACCTATGCCGACGGTGCTTACGACGGTCCGCGTTTCGCGGCTGTGCTGCATCTGTTGTCGGTCCAGAACAACTGGCGTCTTCGCCTGCGCGTGTTTGCTCCGGACGACGAAGTGCCTATCGTCGCCTCAGTCGTCGATATCTGGAGTTCGGCCAACTGGTACGAGCGTGAAGCGTTTGACCTGTACGGCATCGTCTTCGAGGGTCACCCGGACCTGCGCCGCATCCTGACCGACTACGGTTTCATTGGTCACCCGTTCCGTAAAGATTTCCCTGTCTCCGGTTACGTCGAAATGCGTTACGACCCGGAAGAGAAGCGCGTCGTCTATCAGCCTGTGACGATCGAGCCGCGGGAAATCACGCCGCGCGTGATCCGCGAGGATCGCTATGGCGGTCTGAAACACTAAGAGAACGCCATGGCAGAGATCAAGAACTACACGCTCAACTTCGGCCCTCAGCATCCGGCCGCGCACGGTGTGCTGCGCCTCGTGCTGGAACTGGATGGCGAAGTCATCCAGCGCGCCGATCCGCACATCGGTCTGCTGCATCGCGCGACCGAAAAGCTCGCTGAAACCAAGACTTTTATCCAGTCCGTGCCGTACATGGACCGTCTCGACTACGTGTCGATGATGGTGAACGAGCACGGCTACGTGATGGCGATCGAAAAGCTGCTCGGCATCGAAGTGCCGGTGCGTGCGCAATACATCCGCGTGATGTTCGACGAAATCACGCGCGTGCTGAACCACCTGATGTGGATCGGCGCACACGCGCTGGACGTCGGCGCGATGGCTGTATTTCTGTATGCATTCCGCGAACGCGAAGACCTGATGGATGTGTACGAAGCGGTGTCCGGCGCCCGGATGCACGCGGCTTACTACCGTCCTGGCGGTGTCTATCGCGATCTGCCTGACGCAATGCCGCAATACAAGGCGTCGAAGATCCGCAATGCGAAAGCATTGTCGAGGATGAACGAGAACCGCCAAGGTTCGCTGCTCGACTTCATCGACGATTTCTTTACACGCTTCCCGAAGTGCGTCGACGAATACGAAACGCTGCTGACCGACAACCGGATCTGGAAGCAGCGTCTGGTCGGTATCGGCGTGGTCAGCCCGGAACGCGCGTTGCAACTCGGTATGACCGGCCCAATGCTGCGCGGCTCGGGTATCGAGTGGGATCTGCGCAAGAAGCAGCCGTATGAAGTCTATGACAAGATGGATTTCGACATTCCGGTCGGCGTGAATGGCGACTGTTACGACCGGTATCTGGTTCGCGTCGAAGAAATGCGCCAGTCCACGCGGATTGTGAAACAGTGCATTGAGTGGCTGCGCAAGAATCCTGGTCCGGTGATGGTCGACAATCACAAGGTTGCGCCGCCGTCGCGCGTCGGCATGAAGTCGAACATGGAAGAGCTGATTCACCACTTCAAGCTCTTCACGGAAGGCTTCCATGTGCCGGAAGGCGAAGCGTACGCCGCCGTCGAGCATCCGAAGGGCGAGTTTGGCATCTATCTGATCTCGGACGGCGCCAACAAGCCGTATCGCCTGAAGATTCGTGCACCGGGCTACGCCCACTTGTCCGCTCTCGATGAAATGGCGCGCGGTCACATGATCGCCGACGCCGTGACCATCATCGGCACGCAAGACATCGTGTTCGGCGAAGTGGATCGCTAGGACGTATTCATCGGCGGGTGTCTTCAGCTTGCACCGAAGCGCGCGTCAAGCAAAAGGAACGCCGGGTCTGTCGCAGTATGGTGTGAGCGACAGGTTTTCGTTCGGTAGGAATTGAAAGAGTCGTGTCTGAAAATGATCTCAGCTGAAGGCCTGAAAGAAATCGATCGTGCGATCGCGAAGTATCCCGCCGATCAAAAACAGTCCGCCGTGATGTCGGCGCTGGCCACTGCTCAGGAAGAGCATGGCTGGCTGTCGCCCGAACTCATGCAGTTCGTCGCGGATTATCTCGGCATGCCGGCAGTCGCCGTGCAGGAGGTGGCTACCTTCTACACGATGTACGAGACGTCGCCGGTCGGTAAATACAAGATCACGCTCTGCACGAACCTGCCGTGCCAGCTCGGCCCGGACGGCGGTTCCGACAGTGCCGCTGAATATCTGAAGCAGAAGCTCGGCATCGACTTCGGCGAAACCACGGCTGACGGCAAGTTCACCTTGAAAGAAGGTGAGTGCATGGGCTCGTGCGGCGATGCGCCGGTGATGCTGGTGAACAACCATCGCATGTGCAGCTTCATGAGCCGCGCGAAGATCGACCAGCTGCTCGAGGAACTTTCGAAATGACGTCTTTACACGATCGTCACATCAAACCGCTAATTCTCGCCGGCCTGAACGGCGATAACTGGCATCTCGAAGACTATGTGGCGCGCGGCGGTTATGCCCAGCTGCGCCGTATTCTGGAAGAGAAGATTCCGCCCGAGCAGGTGATCGCGGACGTCAAGGCGTCGGGTCTGCGCGGCCGTGGCGGCGCGGGCTTCCCGACCGGTCTGAAGTGGAGCTTCATGCCGCGTCAGTTCCCGGGCCAGAAGTACCTTGTCTGCAATTCGGACGAAGGCGAACCGGGCACGTTCAAAGACCGCGACATCCTGCGCTTCAATCCGCACTCGCTGATCGAAGGCATGGCCATCGGCGCGTATGCGATGGGCATCACGGTTGGCTACAACTATATCCACGGCGAAATCTGGGAAGTCTACAAGCGCTTCGAAGAAGCGTTGGACGAAGCCCGTCGCGCCGGGTTCCTCGGCGACAACATCATGGGTTCGGGCTTTTCGTTCGAACTGCATGCGCATCACGGTTACGGCGCCTACATCTGCGGCGAAGAAACCGCGTTGCTCGAGTCGCTCGAAGGCAAGAAAGGCCAGCCGCGCTTCAAGCCGCCGTTCCCGGCGAGCTTCGGCGTCTATGGCAAGCCGACCACGATCAATAACACCGAGACGTTTGCTGCGGTGCCGTTCCTGCTCGCGATCGGTCCGCAGAATTACCTCGAAATCGGCAAGCCGAACAACGGCGGCACGAAGATCTTCTCGATCGCCGGCGACGTCGAGCGTCCGGGCAACTATGAGATTCCGCTCGGCACACCGTTCGCCACGCTGATGGAGCTGGCCGGCGGCATGCGCGGCGGCAAGAAGATCAAGGCGGTGATTCCTGGCGGCTCGTCGGCACCGGTGATCCCGGGCGAAATGATGATGCAGACCGACCTGGACTATGACTCGATCGCCAAGGCTGGCTCGATGCTCGGTTCCGGCGCGGTCATCGTGATGGACGAGACGCGTTGCATGGTGCGTTCGCTGTTGCGCCTGTCGTACTTCTATTATGAAGAGTCGTGCGGGCAATGCACGCCGTGCCGTGAAGGCACCGGCTGGCTGTACCGCGTCGTGCATCGCATCGAGCATGGGCTCGGCCGTCCGGAAGATCTGGATCTGCTGAACTCGGTTGCTGAAAACATCATGGGCCGCACGATTTGCGCGCTCGGCGATGCAGCGGCCATGCCGGTTCGCGGCATGCTCAAGCACTACTGGGACGAATTCGAATATCACGTCGCCCACAAGCATTGCCTCGTTGGCGGTCACGCCAGCGCAGCGGCGGCATCAGAAACAGTGGCTGCCTGAGTTGGCTATCTAGCACCAGAAGAACACGTCAACCTGGGGATTCATCGCCTGAACGGGCCATGAACAGGGCGAACGATTGAGCGGTAACAGGTTAAGGAAGATTGACCATCATGGTTGAACTTGAAATAGACGGCAAGAAAGTAGAGGTGCCTGAGGGCAGCATGGTGATCCAGGCTGCGCATAAGGTCGACACGTACATCCCTCACTTCTGCTATCACAAGAAGCTGTCGATTGCGGCC
This sequence comes from Paraburkholderia fungorum, assembly GCF_046027215.1. Classification (GTDB taxonomy): domain Bacteria; phylum Pseudomonadota; class Gammaproteobacteria; order Burkholderiales; family Burkholderiaceae; genus Paraburkholderia; species Paraburkholderia fungorum_D. Next base: position 1,099,939 of record NZ_JAQQEN010000001.1, read on the forward strand.
AATTGCCGGATGTGTCTGGTCGATGTCGAGAAGATGCCGAAGGCCGTGCCCGCATGCGCCACGCCGGTGTCGGCGGGCATGATCGTGCGCACGAAGTCCGAGAAGGCGGTGAAGGGCCAGCAAGTCGTGATGGAATTCCTGCTGATCAACCATCCGCTCGATTGCCCGATCTGCGACCAGGGCGGCGAGTGCCAGTTGCAGGATCTGGCAGTGGGCTACGGCAAGTCGTCGTCGCGCTATACCGAAGAAAAGCGCGTGGTGTTCCACAAGAACGTCGGTCCGCTGATCTCGATGGAAGAAATGTCGCGTTGCATTCACTGCACGCGTTGTGTCCGTTTTGGTCAGGAAGTGGCCGGCGTGATGGAACTCGGCATGCTGGGCCGCGGCGAACATTCGGAAATCACGTCCTTCGTCGGCAAGACGGTCGACTCCGAACTGTCGGGCAACATGATCGATCTGTGCCCGGTCGGCGCGCTGACCAGCAAGCCGTTCCGCTATAGCGCCCGTACGTGGGAACTGTCGCGCCGCAAGTCGGTGAGCCCGCACGATTCCGTCGGCGCGAACCTCGTGGTGCAAGTCAAGAACAACCGCGTGATGCGTGTTCTGCCGTTCGAAAACGAATCCATCAACGAATGCTGGATTTCGGACAAGGACCGCTTCTCGTACGAAGGCCTGAACAGCCCGGAACGTCTCACGCAGCCGATGCTCAAGCAAGGCGGCAAGTGGGTCGAGACCGACTGGCAGACCGCGCTGGAATACGTGGTCAAGGGTCTGAAGGGCATCAAGGGCGACCATGGCGCGACTGCGCTGGCCGCGCTCGGTAGCGCCCACAGCACCGTTGAAGAACTGTTTCTGCTGAAGCAACTCGCGCAAGCCGTCGGCACGCCGAACGTCGATTTCCGCCTGCGTCAGTCGGATTTCTCCGCGCCGGTCAACGGCACGCCGTGGCTTGGCACGGCGATCGCCGATTTGTCGAATGTCGATTCCGCGCTGGTGATCGGTTCGTATCTGCGTCGCGATCATCCGCTGTTTGCCGCGCGTCTGCGTCAGGCCGCCAAGGGCGGCGCGAAGCTCACGCTCGTGCAAGCCACGAATGACGACGCGTTGATTCCGCAAGCGAAGCGCGTGGTCGCAGCACCGTCGGCGTGGCTCGACGAGCTCGCTGGCATTGCCGGCGCGATTTCGGAAGCGAACGGCGTCGCGCTGCCGGAAGCCTTCGCGGGCGTGCAAGCAACGGACGCTCACAAGCAGGTCGCAAAGTCGCTCGCCATTGGCGAACGCCGCGTGGTGTTGATCGGCAACAGCGCGGTCCGTCATCCGGACTTCGCCGCCATTCACGCCGCGGCGCAGTGGATTGCAGACGCAACCGGCGCTACGCTGGGCTTCCTCACGGAAGGCGCCAATACGGTCGGCGCGCATCTCGTCAATGCATTGCCGGGCGAGGGCGGTCTGAACGCACGTGAGGTGTTCGAGCAACCGCGCAAGGGTTATGTGTTGCTGAACGTCGAACCGGAGTTCGACACCGCCAATCCGGCGCAGGCGCTGGCCGCGCTGAAGCAGGCTGAAATGGTCGTCGTGCTGTCACCGTTCCAGACGGGCGCAGAATACGCCGATGTGCTGCTGCCGATCGCGCCGTTCACGGAAACGGCCGGTACGTTCGTCAACGCCGAAGGTACGGTGCAGACCTTCAACGGCGTGGTGCGTCCGCTCGGCGAGACGCGTCCGGCATGGAAGGTATTGCGTGTGCTGGGCAGTCTGCTGGGTGTGCCGGGCTTCGAATTCGATACTTCGGAAGAAGTGCGCGCGGCAGCGCTGGGCGACGGCGAGCTGAACTCGCGCTTGTCGAACCGGACGGGCGTTACGGTTGGCCGCGGCAAGGCAGTCAAGGCGGCAGAAGGCAAGTTCGAGCGTATCGCCGACGTGCCGATCTATCACGCCGACGCGCTCGTGCGTCGCGCCGAGTCGCTGCATCTGACGGCAGCGGCGCGCGCAGCGAATTCGGTCGGTCTGCCGGCGGTGCTGTTCGACAAGCTGGGTTTAAAGGAAGGCGACGCGGTGCGCGTGCGCCAGGGCGAGCAATCGGTGCAGTTGCCGGCCGTGCGCGACGCGAATCTTGCGGAGACGGTCGTCCGCGTATCGGCGGCTACGCCTGCCGGTGCAGCGCTGGGCAGCCTGTTCGGTGAACTGGTGGTGGAGAAGGCGTAAATGAGCTTGTTCGATACGATCAACTCGGGCGGCACCCAGCTTCTCGGTGTGGCATGGCCCACGGTGTGGGCACTGGTGCGCATCCTGGTGGTGGCCGTCGTGATCCTGCTGTGCGTGGCTTACCTGATTCTCTGGGAGCGTAAGCTGATCGGCTGGATGCACGTGCGTCTCGGCCCGAACCGCGTCGGCCCCGCAGGCTTGCTGCAGCCGATCGCCGACGTGCTGAAGCTGTTGCTGAAGGAAGTGATTCAGCCGGCGCAGGCAAGCCGCTGGATCTACCTGATCGCGCCAATCATGGTGGTGGTGCCGGCCTTCGCGGTCTGGGCGGTGATTCCGTTCCAGGCGGGCGCAGTGCTCGGCGACATCAACGCAGGTCTGTTGTACGCGATCGCGATTTCGTCGATCGGCGTGTACGGCGTGATCCTGGCCGGCTGGGCGTCGAACTCGAAGTACGCGTTCCTAGGCGCGATGCGCGCCGCCGCTCAGATGGTTTCGTACGAAATTTCGATGGGCTTCGCACTGGTCGTGGTGCTGATGACTTCTGGCAGCCTGAATCTGTCGGACATCGTCACTTCGCAGGAACGCGGCATCTTTGCTGGCTACGGCTTGAATTTCCTGTCGTGGAACTGGCTGCCGCTGTTGCCGATGTTCGTCGTGTACTTCATCTCGGGCATCGCCGAAACGAACCGTCACCCGTTCGACGTGGTGGAAGGTGAGTCGGAAATCGTCGCGGGCCACATGATCGATTACTCGGGGATGGCGTTCGCGCTGTTCTTCCTCGCCGAGTACATCAATATGATCGTGATCTCGGCATTGGCTGCAACACTGTTCCTCGGCGGCTGGAGTGCACCGTTCGGCTTTCTGTCGTTCATTCCGGGCGTCTTCTGGCTCGTCGCCAAGGTTTTCTTGCTGCTGTCGGTATTCATCTGGGCGCGTGCTACGTTCCCGCGCTACCGCTATGACCAGATCATGCGTCTGGGCTGGAAGATTTTCATTCCGGTTTGCGTGGTGTGGCTCATCGTGGTCGGCTTCTGGATCATGTCGCCGTTGAATATCTGGAAATAAAGGGCGGATGAACCCATGACCGCAATCCAAAACTTTTTCAAGACCTTCTTCCTGACGGAGTTGCTCAAAGGCCTCGCGTTGACCGGACGTTACACGTTCCAACGCAAGGTGACCGTGCAGTTCCCGGAAGAGAAGACCCCGATCTCGCCGCGTTTCCGCGGCCTGCACGCGCTGCGCCGTTATGAGAACGGCGAAGAGCGTTGCATCGCCTGCAAATTGTGCGAAGCGGTGTGCCCGGCGCTTGCCATCACGATCGAATCGGAAACGCGTGCGGACAACACGCGCCGCACCACGCGTTACGACATCGACCTGACCAAGTGCATCTTCTGCGGTTTCTGCGAAGAAAGCTGCCCGGTCGACTCGATCGTCGAGACTCACATTCTCGAATATCACGGCGAGAAGCGCGGCGATCTGTACTTCACGAAAGACATGCTGCTGGCCGTGGGCGATCGCTACGAAACAGAGATCGCTGCGAGCAAGGCAGCTGACGCACCGTATCGTTGAAGCAGTAATGACGCAGTAAAACGGCCTGTTGTCGGGTCGAACGCCGCGGCCGGATCGCCGCGGCACGGCGCACCTGTGTGACTGTTTTCCCAGACGCACGTGCCAAAGAACAATGCCTGACGATGGCCTAACGATGAACCGGTAATCATGGAATTCACGACCGTACTGTTCTACATCTTCGCGCTGCTCCTGGTGGTTTCAGGGCTGAAGGTGATCACCTCGCGCAACCCGGTGTCGTCCGCACTGTTTCTGGTGCTGGCGTTCTTTAACGCAGCCGCGATCTGGATGCTGTTGCAAGCGGAGTTCCTCGCGATTCTGCTGGTGCTGGTCTATGTCGGCGCGGTGATGGTGCTGTTCCTGTTCGTCGTCATGATGCTGGACATCAATATCGACGTGCTGCGACGCGACTTCAAACGCTTCGTGCCCATGGCGACGCTGGTAGGCGCGATCATCGTGCTCGAAACCGCGGTGATCCTTTGGCACGGCTACGGCGCAACGGCCACGGCGCTGCGCGACACGACCGCCGCCGCGAACGGCATGGCGGACTGGTCGAACACCCGCCTCATCGGCAAGGTCATCTATACCGACTACATCTTCGCATTCGAAGTGGCCGGCCTCGTGCTGCTGGTCGCGATCATCGCTGCGATCGCGTTGACCACGAGCCATAAGAAAGACAGCAAGCGCCAGAAGATTAGCGACCAGGTCAAGGTGCGCGCCCAGGACCGTGTGCGTGTCGTGAAGATGGCATCGGAAAAGACCGCGGCCACCGTCGCGGCGGAAGAAGCCGCCGCTGCGGCCGCTGCCGCCGACTCGGCACCTGCCAAGAACAGCTGAGCGGACAGGAGATAGAAATCATGTTGACCCTTGCTCATTACCTCGTCCTCGGTGCGATCCTGTTTGCGATCAGCATCGTTGGTATTTTCCTGAACCGCCGCAACGTCATCATCATCCTGATGGCGATCGAGCTGATGCTGCTGGCGGTGAATACCAACTTCGTCGCCTTCTCGCATTACCTCGGCGACGTGCACGGCCAGATTTTCGTGTTCTTTGTGCTGACCGTTGCGGCGGCAGAAGCGGCGATTGGCCTCGCAATTCTGGTGACCCTGTTCCGTAGCCTCGACACGATCAATGTCGAGGACCTCGATCAGCTCAAAGGTTAATTTCAGGTAAAGCGGTTATGTCAACGACACTCAATGAAAACCTGCTGCTGGCGATCCCGCTGGCACCGCTGGCCGGCTGCCTGATTGCGGGGCTGTTCGGGAAGGCGGTAGGGCGAGCCGGCGCTCACTCGGTCACGATCCTCGGCGTCGCGATCTCGTTCATCCTCTCGGCGATCGTGTTCTTCCAGGTCATGGACGGCGCGAGCTTCAACGCCACCATCTATCAATGGATGGCGATCGGCAAGACGACGTTCGAGGTAGGCTTCCTGGTCGACTCGCTGACGGCGATGATGATATGCGTGGTGACCTTCGTGTCGCTGATGGTGCACATCTACACGATCGGCTACATGGCCGACGACGACGGTTACCAGCGCTTCTTCTCGTATATCTCGCTGTTCACGTTCTCGATGTTGATGCTCGTGATGAGCAACAACTTCCTGCAGCTGTTCTTTGGCTGGGAAGCGGTGGGTCTGGTGTCGTACCTGCTTATCGGTTTCTACTTCACGCGCCCGACGGCGATCTACGCCAACATGAAGGCGTTTATCGTGAACCGCATTGGCGACTTCGGGTTCCTGCTCGGTATCGGCCTGCTGTTCGCGTTCGCCGGCTCGATGAACTACGGCGACGTGTTCGCAAAGCGCACCGAACTCGCGGCATTGAGCTTCCCGGGCACGGACTGGGGTCTGTTGACGGTGGCCTGTATTTGCCTGTTCATCGGCGCGATGGGTAAGTCGGCGCAGTTCCCGCTGCACGTGTGGCTGCCGGATTCGATGGAAGGTCCGACGCCGATCTCCGCACTGATTCACGCGGCAACCATGGTGACGGCCGGTATCTTCATGGTCACGCGCATGTCGCCGCTGTTCGAACTGTCGGATACGGCGCTGTCGTTCGTGATGGTGATCGGCGCGATCACGGCGCTGTTCATGGGCTTCCTCGGGATCATCCAGAACGACATCAAGCGCGTGGTGGCTTACTCTACGCTGTCGCAACTCGGTTACATGACGGTCGCGCTCGGCGCATCGGCTTACTCGGTCGCCGTGTTCCACCTGATGACGCACGCGTTCTTCAAGGCGCTGCTGTTCCTCGGCGCGGGTTCGGTGATCATCGGCATGCACCACGATCAGGACATCCGCAACATGGGCGGCCTGCGCAAGTACATGCCGATCACGTGGATCACATCGCTGGTCGGTTCGCTGGCGCTGATCGGCACGCCGTTCTTCTCCGGCTTCTACTCGAAAGACTCGATCATCGACGCAGTGAAGCTGTCGCATCTGCCGGGGTCGGGCTTCGCCTACTTCGCGGTGGTGGCGAGCGTGTTCGTTACTGCGCTGTACTCGTTCCGTATGTACTTCCTGGTGTTCCACGGCAAGGAGCGCTTCCGCGATCCGAAGCATCCGGAATCGCCGATGGGCATCGAAGCGGCCGCGCGTGCGCATGACGGTCACGGTCATGACGCACACGGCCATGGCCACGGTCACGACGACCACGCGCACGAGCCGCATGAGACGCCTTGGGTGGTGTGGGTTCCGCTGGTACTGCTGGCGATTCCGTCGGTGGTGATCGGCGCGATCGGTATCGGTCCGATGCTGTTCGGCGATTTCTTCCAGCACGGCGTGGTGTTCGACAAGGTGATCTTCATCGGCGAAAACCATCCGGCGCTGCATGAAATGGCAGAAGAATTCCATGGCTGGGCGTCGATGGGCCTGCATTCGGTCTCGGGTCTGCCGGTGTGGCTGGCGCTCGCGGGTGTGGTGGTCGCGTGGTTCCTGTATCTGGTTCGTCCGGATCTGCCGGCTGTCATCAAGCGTGCGTTCGGGCCGATCTACACGCTGCTCGACAACAAGTACTACATGGACAAGATCAACGAAGTCGTCTTCGCGCGGGGCGCCGTGGCCATTGGCCGTGGTCTCTGGAAGGAAGGCGATGTCGTGGTTATCGACGGTATCGTCAACGGCAGCGCGCGCTTTATCGGCTGGTTTGCCGGCGTGATCCGCTTCCTCCAATCCGGCTACATCTATCACTACGCGTTCGCCATGATTATCGGCATGTTGGGGCTCCTGACCCTGTTTGTAACGCTCGGCGGCAAATAAGGCGAGGGACACTAATGCACGCTTATCCGATTCTCAGTATTGCGATCTGGTTGCCGATCCTCGTCGGCCTCCTGATCCTGGCTATCGGTTCCGACCGGAACCCGGCTCCGGCGCGCTGGATCGCGCTGATCGGCTCAATCGTCAGCTTTATCGTGACGATCCCGCTGATTACGGGCTTTGATTCGAGCACGGCCGATCTGCAGTTCGTCGAAAAGGCGAACTGGATCGAGCGCTTTAACATCACGTACCACCTGGGTGTCGACGGCATCTCGATGTGGTTTGTCGTGTTGACTGCCTTGATCACGGTGATCGTCGTGATTGCCGCGTGGGAAGTCATCACGAAGAACGTAGCGCAGTACCTCGCTGCGTTCCTGATCCTGTCCGGCATCATGGTCGGCGTGTTCAGCGCAGCGGACGGCATGCTGTTCTATGTGTTCTTCGAAGCGACGCTGATCCCGATGTACATCATCATCGGCGTGTGGGGTGGGGCGAACCGCGTGTATGCCGCGTTCAAGTTCTTCCTGTACACGCTGATGGGCTCGCTGCTGATGCTGGTTGCGCTGCTTTATCTGTACATTCAGACCGGCACGTTCGATCTGGCTACGTGGCAGAACGCGCAGATCGGCATGACCCCGCAGATATTGATATTCATAGCGTTCTTCATGGCCTTCGCGGTGAAGGTGCCAATGTGGCCGGTGCACACGTGGTTGCCTGACGCCCACGTGGAAGCGCCGACCGGCGGCTCGGTCGTGCTGGCCGCGATCATGCTGAAGCTGGGTGCCTACGGTTTCGTGCGCTTCTCGCTGCCGATCGCACCGGACGCAAGTCACTTCCTCGCACCGGTCGTCGTCACGCTGTCGTTGATCGCGGTGATCTACATCGGTCTGGTTGCGATGGTGCAGGCCGATATGAAGAAGCTGGTCGCCTATTCGTCGATCGCGCACATGGGTTTCGTGACGCTCGGTTTCTTCATTTTCAATCAGCTCGGCGTGGAAGGCGCGATCGTGCAGATGATCTCGCACGGTTTCGTGTCGGGCGCGATGTTCCTGAGCATCGGTGTGCTCTACGACCGTATGCACTCGCGTCAGATCGCCGATTACGGCGGCGTCGTGAACGTGATGCCGAAATTCGCGACATTCGTGATGCTGTTCTCAATGGCCAATTGCGGCTTGCCGGGTACCTCGGGCTTCGTTGGCGAGTTCATGGTGATTCTGGCGGCAGTCCAGTACAACTTCTGGATCGCAGGCGGCGCGGCAGTCACGCTGATTCTCGGCGCGGCCTACACGCTGTGGATGTACAAGCGCGTGTACTTCGGCGCGATCGCCAACGATCACGTCAAGGGCCTCGTCGACATCAATCGCCGTGAGTTCTTCATGCTGGCAGTGCTCGCTGCACTGACGCTGTTCATGGGCCTGTATCCGAAGCCCTTTACCGATGTGATGCACGTATCCGTGGAAAACCTCCTCTCCCACGTCGCGCAGTCCAAGCTGCCGTTGCCACAGTAATGCAGAGCGGAGGAATCTAAAGATCATGCAAAACGCCCCTATGACTGCTTTGCTGCCCGACGCACTGGTGATGCTCGCCGTTGTGCTCGCGTGGCTCAACGACACGTTTATCGGCCAGGCCGGTCGCCGTACCACGTATTTCATCGCGTTCTTCTCGACGCTGGTCGCGGGCGTCTGGTTTGCGATGAACGCGTTCGACCCGCAAGTGCATTACTACTTCGGTCACATGTACGTGGTGGATGCGTTCGCCAATGTGATGAAGGCAGTGGTGACGCTCGGCTATGCCGTGTCGATCGTTTATTCGCGCAAGTACCTCGAAGATCGCGACCTGTTCCGCGGCGAGTTTTTCCTGTTGGGCATGTTCTCGTTGCTCGGCCAGCTCGTGATGATCTCCGGCAACAACTTCCTGACGCTGTACCTCGGTCTGGAACTGATGTCGCTGTCACTGTACGGCGCGATTGCACTGCGTCGTGACGCTGCGCCGTCGAACGAAGCAGCGATGAAGTACTACGTGCTCGGCGCGCTGGCTTCCGGTTTCCTGCTGTACGGCATTTCGATGCTGTACGGTGCGACCGGCTCGCTCGACCTGAACGAAGTGTTCAAGGCGATCGGTACGAGCCACTACGATCCGACTGTGCTGCTGTTCGGCGTGATCTTCATTGTCGCCGGCGTGGCGTTCAAGATGGGCGCGGTGCCGTTCCACATGTGGGTGCCCGATGTGTATCAAGGCGCACCGACTGCGATGACGCTGATGGTCGGTGGCGGTCCGAAGGTCGCGGCCTTCGCGTGGGGTCTGCGCTTCCTCGTGATGGGCCTGCTGCCGCTGGCCGTTGAATGGCAGGAAATGCTGGTGATTCTGGCGGCCCTGTCGCTGATCGTCGGCAATATCACCGGTATCGTGCAACGCAACGTCAAGCGGATGCTGGCGTACTCGGCGATCTCGAACATGGGCTTCGTGCTGCTCGGCCTGCTGGCCGGCGTGGTCGATCACAAGACCACGGGCGCGGCCAACGCGTACGGCTCGGCGATGTTCTACAGCATCGTCTACCTGATTACGACGATGGGTACCTTCGGCATCATCATGCTGCTGGCGCGCCGCGATTTCGAAGCGGACACCCTCGAAGACTTCAAGGGCCTGAATCAGCGCAGCCCGGTGTTTGCCTTCGTGATGATGGTGATGATGTTCTCGCTCGCGGGCATTCCGCCTGCGGTCGGCTTCTATGCCAAGCTCGCCGTGTTGCAGGCAACCATGAATGCCGGTTTGACCTGGCTGACGGTGCTGGCTGTGATCACGTCGCTGTTCGGTGCGTTCTATTACCTGCGCATCGTCAAGCTGATGTACTTCGACGAGCCGCAAGACAAGTCGCCGATCCTCGCCGACACCAGCACGCGTGCCCTGCTCGCGCTCAATGGTGTGGCCGTGCTGGTGCTCGGTATCATCCCGGATCCGCTGCTGAAGGCCTGCTTGCAGGCCATCCAGCACACGCTGCTGCTCTGATGTCGGCTGCGGGTTGGTTTATCGTGTTGTTGGCGCTGGTCGGCGCCAACCTGCCGTTCCTGAATCAGCGTCTCTTCGCCGCCGTGCCGTTGAAAGCGGTGAAGAAGAGCGCCTGGATCCGGATTGCCGAGCTGATCGTGTTGTACTTCGTAGTCGGCGCACTCGGGTTCCTGCTCGAGGCGCGCGCGGGCAATCGCTTCGAACAGGGTTGGCAGTTCTATGCGATCACGTTTGCTCTGTTCGTCGTGTTCGCGTTTCCAGGTTTCACCTTCCAGTATCTCGTCAAACGCCGCTGACGGCGTCTCGCCGTCGCGCACCACGCTGTCCTGAGGTCGCACATGGCTGAACTTCCCGATCACGACGCCGCGCTCACCGAGACCTGTCTCGAGAGCAAAACGATCCACCAGGGACCGTTCCTCACGCTCAAATGCGATACCGTTCGCCTACCGGACGGCAAGCATGCAACCCGTGAATACGTTCAGCATCCCGGCGCCGTGATGGTGATTCCGCTATTCGACGACGGCCGTGTGCTGCTGGAAAGCCAGTACCGCTATCCGATGGGCAAGGTCATGGTCGAGTATCCGGCCGGCAAGCTCGATCCCGATGAAGGCGCTCTGGCTTGCGCGAAACGCGAATTGCGAGAAGAAACTGGCTATACCGCGCGTGAATACATTTACGTGACGCGGATTCACCCGATCATTTCCTACTCGACCGAATTCATCGATATTTATCTCGCGCGTGGCCTGACCGCTGGCGAACGTAAGCTCGATGATGGCGAGTTTCTCGAACTGTTCACCGCGAATGTTGCCGATGTGTCCGAATGGGTGCGTACCGGTAAGATCACGGACGTGAAAACCGTCATCGGCACTTTCTGGCTCGAGAAGATTTTGTCGGGCGCGTGGCCGACGGCGGCGCCTCAGTAGCACCCGGTGGCGTGTTCGCGCGCCAGGTAGAATGTCTTGCACAAGCCCCTGTTCGGTCTCTGATCGACAGGGGCTTTGTTATTTCGGAGGGAGGGCTGGATCGGTGAGTTGGCGCCGTGTCCGAAATGCGGATTTTGTCCTATGCCCTTTGACAGTCTCGCGCCGGGACTGCTGCGGCTCTAGTATCGATAGCTGGAAACCGGAAACGCTAATCTTTTATTTCGGATAACGGAATATAAAGTGCGATGGATACCGGTTGCCTCCTCATTTGGTTGTCACTTGACAACCAAATGAGGAGGCGCTAAATTGGAGGGCATAGATGGTCCGCGGAACCCACTCCAAGAAAGAAATTGAAGATGCGTTGGCCTATGCCGAAAGAAACGGCTGGCGCATCCAGTCCGGCGGCAGAGGCCATGCGTGGGGAAAAATGTACTGTCCATACAACGACGCGGAATGTCGGTCCGGGGAGTTCTGCATATCAAGCGTTTGGAGTACCCCGAGGAATCCCGGGAATCACGCAAAGCACCTCAGGCGTATCGTCGACAACTGCCCGACTCGTCGATCGTAGGAACGTGTGCGGCCTAAGGTCTGAAAGGTAATAGAGGCAGGAGTAACTCATGGAATACGTGTTCACGTTGAAGTACCGGCTCGCAGCGGAAGATTGCGACCTCGATGCAATCGTCGAACGGTTGGCCGAAGCAGGCTGTGACGACGCAACCATTGGCGTGGGGCAACCAGGCCGCATTGCGCTGGTTTTCTCGCGCGAGGGCGCGTCCGCACTGGAGGCACTGGTTAGCGCGCTGAAAGATATCAAGCAGGCGGTGCCGTCCGCGCGGCTTGTTGAAGCAGGCCCCGATTTCGTCGGCCTGACTGATGTCGCCGAGGTTGCTGGCGTTTCGCGGCAGAACATGCGCAAGCTGATGTTGAGTCACGCAGTCGACTTTCCGTCGCCGGTTCACGAGGGCAGCGCATCGGTGTGGCATCTGTCGGATGTCCTCGCGTGGCTGACCGCACGCGGCGGTTATGACATCAGGCCGGATGTGTTCGATGTCGCGAAATCGGCAAAGCAGATCAACCTGGCCAAGGAAGCGCGTGAACGCGAGCCACGACTCAATAGCCAACTCGAATACCTGGTGGCGTAGACTCGGCGTAGGGCTGCGGTCCGATAGCACACCCCCACGCGATTAGCCGCTAAGTTCATTTGCCATTCACCGGCCGCGCGGCCTTCGGCAGGCGGCGGCGCAAAGCGTTAAAATCGCCCACCGCGTTCGATTTGTCGGCGACGCCTGGCGTCAACGCGCCGTCCGTAAAAATTTACGAACGACCGTTCACAAATTTCCATTTTGCGCTAAACTGGCACGCAAGCCCTGATTCCACATGAAGGTCCTCGATTTACAGTGTCCGCATGGCCATCGGTTCGAAGGCTGGTTTGCTTCGGCTGATGATTTCGAGTCGCAGCAGTCCCGCAAGCTCGTCGAATGTCCGATCTGCGGTGCGAACGAAGTGAGCCGCTTGCCGTCGGCACCCCGGCTGAATCTGTCGGGCGCGACTGACGCGAAAGTGCCCGCAGGTGCGGTGGACATGCAGGCGCGTATGATGCGCGCATTACGCGAGGTACTGGAAAAGACTGAGAACGTGGGCGACCGCTTCGCCGAAGAAGCGCGGCGCATTCACTACAACGAGGCGCCCGCACGCAATATTCGTGGTGTTACGACACCGGAAGACGCAAAAGCTTTGGTCGAAGAAGGCATCGAAGTGATGCCGCTGCCGGTCCCGGCTGCCTTGAAGGAACCGCTGCAATAGCGCAGTGGCTCACTGGCGGCGGGCGGTTGCGGCCAGGAGACACGACGCATGAATCTGGACTATTCCCCCGCTGACGACGCATTCCGCGCCGATATCCGTGCCTGGCTCGAAGCGAATCTGCCTCGCGAACTGGGCAGCAAGGTACTCAACCATAAACGTCTGAATCGCGACGACTTCGCGAACTGGCACAAGCTGCTCGGCACGCGCGGCTGGTCGGTCATCGCGTGGCCGAAGGAATACGGCGGCCCCGGCTGGGACGCAACGCAACGGCACATCTGGGATGAGGAATGCGCACGTATCGGCGCACCCTCCGTGCTGCCGTTCGGCGTCTCGATGGTGGCGCCCGTGCTGATGAAGTACGGCAACGAGGCGCAGAAGCGTCACTATCTGCCACGCATTCTGGACGGGACTGACTGGTGGTGCCAAGGCTATTCCGAACCGGGCTCCGGTTCCGATCTCGCCTCGCTGCGCACGCGCGCCGAGCGGTCTGGCGATCACTACGTGGTCAACGGCCAGAAAACCTGGACTACGCTCGGCCAGTACGCCGACATGATGTTCTGCCTCGTGCGCACTGATAGCGGCGCAAAAAAGCAGGAGGGCATCTCGTTCCTGCTTATCGACATGAAAACGCCGGGCATCACCGTGCGCCCGATCATTACGCTCGACGAAGATCACGAAGTCAACGAGGTCTTCTTCGAAGACGTGAAAGTGCCGGTCGAAAATCTGGTCGGCGAAGAAAATCGCGGCTGGACTTACGCCAAATATCTGCTGGGCCACGAGCGTACGGGGATTGCCCGGGTTGGCCAGTCCAAGCGTGAACTCGTATTCCTGAAACGCCTCGCGCTGGATCAGAAGAAGAACGGCAAGCCGTTGCTGCAAGATCCGGTGTTCGCCGCTAAGGTCGCGAGCCTCGAGATCGAGTTGATGGCGCTTGAAGTTACCGTGCAACGCGTGGTCGCCAATGAGACGGGCGGACGCGGACCGGGGCCGGAGGCGTCGATGCTCAAAATCAAGGGCACCGAAGTGCAGCAAGGTCTGACCGAGTTGATGGTCGAAGCAATCGGGCCGCTTGCCGCACCGTTCGACGTGCCATTCCTTGAAGGCGAACGCGAACACAGCCTCGCCCGCGATGACGACGCCGCGCCGCTTGCCGCGTACTACTTCAACTTCCGCAAGACGTCGATTTACGGCGGCTCGAACGAAATTCAAAAGAACATCATCGCGCAGATGATTCTCGGACTTTGAGGGGCGGCGCATGGACTTCACATTCAACGACGAACAACAGCAATTCGCCGACGCATTGCGCCGCTATCTGGACAAGAGCTACGGTTTCGAGGCGCGCCAGGCGATCGTGCAATCGGAATCCGGCGTATCGGATGCGCACTGGGCAGCTTTCACCGAACTGGGTCTGACGGCCCTGCCCGTGCCGGAAGCGCAAGGTGGCTTCAACGGCAGCCCGATCGACATGCTGGTGGTGATGCAGGAGTTGGGTCGTGCCTTGGTGGTCGAGCCATACTGGGCGACCGCCGTGGGTATCGAGGCGCTGCGGCTGGCAGGCACGGCAGAGGGCGAAGACGCTTCGCTGCTCGAACAGGCGGCCCAGGGCGAGATCAAGCTGGCAGTGGCATTTCACGAGCCTCACGCACGTTACGATCTGTTCGAGGTCGAGACGGTTGCGAATGGGCAAGGCGAGCACCAGACAGTGAACGGTACGAAGTCAGTCGTGCTGCACGGCGCGCAAGCCGACTACTGGATCGTGCCGGCTCGATTGAGCGGCGAGATCGCGCTTTTTGTCGTCGCGAGCGATGCGGCCGGTGTCAAGGTCACCGAATACCGCACGATTGACGGTCAGCGCGCCGCGACGCTGGAGTTCAACGGCACGCCCGCACGCAGGCTCGCTGGCGATCATGCCGGTGCAGCCGCGCTCGAACACATCGCGGATTACGCCACGGTGTTGCTATGTGCAGAAGCGGTCGGCGCGCTCGACGCACTGAATCACGCCACAGCCGAATACACGAAAACGCGCCAGCAGTTCGGCCAGCCGATCGCGCGTTTTCAGGCGTTGCAGCATCGGATGGTCGAGATGCTGATTCACGCTGAACAGGCACGTTCGGTCACGTATCTGGCAGCCATGCGCTACGCCAGTGAAGATGCGGACGAGCGTCGCCGTGCGGTTTCGGCGGCGAAAGTGCGGGTCGGTCAGGCCGCGCGTTTCGTGGGGCAGCAGGCGGTGCAATTGCACGGCGGCATGGGCGTGACAAATGAAGTGGCGGCCGCGCATCTGTTTAAACGTCTCGCTATCATCGAGACCACACTGGGCGATGTCGATCACCATCTCGCGCGATTTGCCGCGCTGCCCGGCTTTCTCACGGCCGAAGCCTGATCACAACCGGTCGAATCGGATAGGCAGGAGGTGTGACGATGGGTTTGAGTTTCGAAGACATGACGGTCGGCACGACTACCGAGGTCGGCAAGCATACGTTCACGCGAGACGAGATTATCGAGTTTGCGGAGAAGTTCGACCCGCAGCCGTTTCACGTGGACGATGATGCAGCCGCCGAATCGCCTTTTGGTGGATTGATTGCGAGCGGCTGGCACACCTGTTCGGTCATGATGGGTATGCTGGTGCGCAATACGATTGCTGGCTCGACGTCGATGGGCTCGCCAGGGATTGACGAAATCCGCTGGCTAAAACCGGTGCGCGTCGGCGACACGCTTACGATGATGAACTCGGTGCTCGACAAGCGCGTGTCGGCCAGCAAGCCGGATCGCGGCATGGTGTCGACGCAATGGGAAGGCATCAATCAGCATGGCGAAACGGTGGTGATCGTGCGCTCAAAAGGATTGTTCGGCTTGCGCAATCCGGGTGCCGCGTCATGACGGGCAACGCGGCGCCCGCCGCGATGTTCGACAATGCAGCGGCGCTGCGCGCGCTGGTCGGTGCCGAACCACTCGTGAGCGAGTGGCTGACGGTCGATCAGGCGAGCGTCGATCGTTTTGCCGAGGCAACGGGCGATCATCAATGGATTCACGTGGACCCGGAGCGGGCGCGACGTGAATCGCCGTTCGGCGGTCCGGTCGCACATGGGTTCATGACGCTTTCATTGATTCCGGCGCTGCTGGGAGAGACGGTGACGCTCAAGCAGCGCATGGGCGTCAACTACGGATTGAATCGCGTGCGGTTTACTTCGCCGGTATTGGTCGGCTCGCAATTGCGTGCCCGGTTTGCGGTGGAGTCCGTCACTGAGGTCGAAAATGCGGGTGTGCAGGTCGTATGGAATGTGACGCTGGAGCGGCAGGGCAGTGAACGGCCGGTGTGCGTCGCCGAGTTCATTACGCGCCACTACTTTTAGTCTTCAAGTCCGCGCACTATAGAAAAGCGCGAGCGGCATGCATGCCGCTCGCGCTTTTTTATCTCTGTGCATGTAGATACATGCGAACAGCTCAATGCTTCGCGTATTGCGTCGCGCCGAATAACATCTCTTTGGCTTTGTCGTCCATAAGCGGTTTGCGGGCCGACGCCAGCACTTCGACGCCGCGCATCACCGCTGGCCGTGCGGCGATTTCTTCCTGCCAGCGTTTCACATTCGGAAACGCATCGAGTTCGATGCCCTGGTTTTGCCACGAGCGTGTCCACGGAAACGCGGCGATGTCCGCGATCGTGTACTCGTTGCCGGCCAGGTATCGCGTCTTGCCGAGTTGTGTTTCCATCACGCCATACAGGCGCCGGGTCTCGTTCGTGTAGCGATTGATTGCGTATTCAATCGGCTCCGGCGCATAGATGCGGAAGTGATGAGTCTGGCCAAGCATCGGACCTAGGCCGCCCATCTGGAACATCAGCCATTGCAGCGTTGCATAGCGCGCGGCCGGGTCGGTAGGCAGAAACTTGCCGGCTTTCTCGGCCAGATAGATCAGAATCGCGCCCGATTCGAACAGCGCGAACGGTTTGCCGTCAGGACCTTTGGGGCCTTCGGAATCGACAATTGCCGGAATCTTGTTGTTCGGACTGACGGCAAGGAATTCGGGCTTGAACTGGTCGCCGGCGCCGATATCGACGCCATGGGCGGTGTATGCAAGGCCCGTTTCCTCGAGCATGATGTGGACCTTATGGCCGTTCGGGGTCGCCCAGCTGTAAACGTCGATCATCCTGGCTCCTTTCATTCGTGAAAGCGGCGCCTCGAAGGGCGCCGCACTTGGCGAAAATTAGAGCACAGATCGAACAAAGTTGCTGGCGACGGCGCAGCGCGCGAGGCTCAACTTCAAGACATCGGCAACTGCCCAACCGCTTTGTCCCTAACCTCAAACTCGCGTAATTGGCGTTTCAACACGAGCTGCCGCGCCCGCATCCATGTAGCGCGCCAGTTCAAGTTTGGCGATGGCATTGCGGTGCACTTCGTCGGGGCCATCCGCGAAGCGCAGCGTGCGTGCAGAAGCGTAGGCGTACGCGAGCGGAAAATCGTCGCTGACACCGCCGCCGCCGTGCACCTGGATCGCCCAGTCGATCACCTGACACGCCATGTTCGGCGCGACGACCTTGATCATCGCGATCTCACCGCGTGCGCCCTTGTTGCCGACCGTATCCATCATGTACGCCGTTTTCAGTGTCAGCAGGCGCGCCTGTTCGATCATGCAGCGCGCTTCGGCGATGCGCTCCTGCGTGACGCCTTGCGCGGCGACTGGTTTGCCGAACGCGACGCGTTGCAGCGAACGTTTCGACATCAGCTCGAGCGCGCGCTCGGCGAGACCGATCAAACGCATGCAGTGGTGGATGCGTCCTGGTCCGAGACGGCCTTGTGCAATCTCGAAGCCGCGTCCTTCGCCGAGCAGCATATTACTTGCCGGCACGCGTACGCTATCGAGCGTGATTTCCATGTGGCCGTGCGGCGCGTCGTCATAGCCGAATACGGTGAGAGGGCGGTGCACGGTGATGCCGGTGGCTTCGGCGGGCACCAGAATCATCGACTGCTGCTGATGACGCGGCGCCTCGGGGTCGGTTTTGCCCATCACGATATACACCTTGCAGCGCGGATCGCCCGCACCGGACGACCACCACTTGTGGCCGTTGATGACGTAAAAATCGCCGTCGCGCACGATGCTCGTCTGGATATTGGTCGCATCCGACGACGCCACTTCCGGCTCGGTCATCAGAAATGCCGAACGGATCTGTCCTTGCAGCAGCGGTTCAAGCCATTCGCGTTTATTGTCGTCACTGCCGTAACGCTCGATCGTTTCCATATTGCCGGTGTCGGGCGCATTGCAATTGAAGACTTCCGGCGCCCAGGGCACGCGGCCCATGATCTCGCACAACGGCGCGTATTCGAGATTCGTCAGGCCGGCGCCGCGCACGGATTCCGGCAGGAACAGATTCCATAAGCCCGCGTCGCGCGCCTTGTGTTTGAGTTGTTCGATGAGCTCGGTCGGCAGCCATGCATTGCCGTTGCGGCGATTGCGATCAATCTCGGCGTAGAACGCCTGTTCGTTCGGATAAATATGCTCGTCGAAGAAGGCGAGCAGTTTTTCGCGCAGCGCCTGAACCTTCGGGGTGTAATCGAAATTCATGTATGACCTCGCGGATGAGCAATGACGTCTATTCGGAGCGCAATGTAATGCGCCGACCCGGTTAGCGAACCTTCTGTGCGTAGCGCCAGGCGAGTTCCGCCATCGGCTTGGCGCGGCGCCCGGCATCGAGCGCCTGAGCGCTGGCCGCGGTGCCGTCGACGACGCGTTTCATGATCCCTTGCAGGATCGCGGCGATGCGAAACATGTTGTACGCGAGATAGAAATTCCAGTCGCCGTGGATTTCAAAGCCGGTGCGCTGGCAATAGCGCTCGACATACGTTGCCTCGTCGGGAATGCCGAGCGCCGCCCAATCGAGGCCCGCAATACCGCGGAATTGCGCCGGGTCGACATGCCACGCCATGCAGTGATAGGCGAAATCGGCGAGCGGGTCGCCGAGCGTCGACAATTCCCAGTCGAGTACGGCGAGCACGCGTGGTTCGTCGGGATGAAAGATCAGGTTATCGAGCCGGTAGTCGCCATGCACGACCGAGGCGCGCTCGCCCGTTTCGGCCGGCATATGCTGCGGCAGCCATTCGATCAGACGATGCATTGCGTCGATCCGCTCGGTTTCCGACGCGACGTATTGTTTGCTCCAGCGGCCGATCTGACGCGCGAAGTAGTTGCCGGGTTTGCCGTAATCGGCGAGGCCGGCGGTAGCGACATCAACACGATGCAACGCGGCGATCACCCGATTCATTTCGTCGTAAATCGCGCTGCGTTCAGCAGGCGTCATGCCGGGCAAAGACTGGTCCCATAGCACGCGGCCTTCCACGAACTCCATCACGTAGAACGCCCGGCCGATCACGCTTTCGTCCTCGCACAAGGCGAGCATCTTCGCAACCGGCACGTCGGTATCGGCTAAAGCATGCATCACGCGGTATTCGCGTTCGACGGCGTGCGCGGAAGGCAGGAGTTTCGCGGCCGGCCCAGGCTTCGCCCGCATCACATACGAACGGGATGGCGTGACGAGCTTGAAGGTGGGATTGGACTGGCCGCCGGCGAATTGTTCGAGCGTAAGTGGCCCGGAAAATCCGTCGACATGCTGGGTGAGCCACGCGGCGAGCGCGTCGCTGTCGAAGCGTTGCCGCTCGTTGACAGGACGCGTGCCTTCGAAGGCCGAATAATCCGGGTTGTGTTCTGGTTCGCCGGTCTGTGTGGCTTGCGCCATATGTCTCCTCCAGTTCGGGTTCAGCTACGCTTGTATTGAACGAATTGTGCGTAGAGCATTTCCATCGTGGTATTGCGAACATCGCGATGCAGCGGCGACGGCGGTGAATAATTGATCATGCGAAGCACCCAGTCACGTGGCTCGGCGCCGATATCGAGCGCATTGATACAACCGGTGGCCTGGGCCAGATGACCGAAGAAAGTACGGCCGCCAGCGGTCAGCGCATGCGACAGAATCGCGCGATTCACTCCACCGTGAAGCACGAGCAGCGCCGTATCCCACGACGTGTCTTCGCGCAGCGCAGCCACTGCCGGCAATACGCGATCGAACAACGCGCCGATGGTTTCGCCGTCGAGAAAGCGCGTATGTTCCGGCACGATGCCGTCGAACACGCTGAGAAAGGCCGCTTCGATATCTTGCGGCGCAATGTTGCTGAGCTTGCCGCCGCGAATCTCCTGCCATGCCGGTTCGATTTCGAGTTCGATCGCTTGACCCGTCTCGGCCAGCACGCGCTGCGCGGTCTCGACCGTGCGCGGCAAACCGCTGACGATCACCCGATCGAAGCGGATCTGCTGCTCGGCGAATACACGGCCCGCCGCGCTCGCCTGCTCGCGACCGTTGGCGTTCAACGGCACGGTTTCGGGATCAATCGCACGGCCGGAGTCGTCGAAGTAGGTCACGTCGCCGTGACGCATCAGGAAGATACGGCGGCGCTTGGGGAGTTGAAATTCAGCCATCGTTCCTGGGTTCACTTATAGACCGGAGCGCGTTTTTCGAGGAACGCGGAAATCCCTTCAAGCCCTTCACGATGATGCAGCGACGCGACAAAGTTGTCGCGTTCGGCAACCAGATGATCGGCAAGCGGCTGCGCGCCGGCCGCGCCGACGAGTTCCTTGATACGGGCAACCGAATTCGGCGAAATCTTGCCGAGTTCGTCGGCCCACGCCACAGCGGTGTCACGCACGGCGCCGGCTTTCGCCAGCTTGTTGACGACACCGAGATCGTGCAGCCGCCCCGCGCCGATCGGCTTGCCTTCGATCAGTACTTCGGTGGCTAACTGGCGGGGCAAGGCCTGCGCCAGAAACCAGGATCCGCCGCCATCGGGCGTCAGGCCGACGCGCGCATACGACATCACGAATCTGGCATCTTCAGCGGCAACAATCAGATCGCACGCGAGCGCCAGCGAGAAGCCTGCGCCGGCCGCGGCGCCTTCGACGGCCGCGATCACGGGTTTCGACGACAGGCGCAGCGCCGAAATCCATTCGCCGAGCAGATCGATGCTTTGTGCCTGCACCGACGGATCCTTCGCGCGGTTCTCGAGCAAGCGATTCAGGTTGCCGCCGGCGCAGAAGAAATTGTCCGCACCGGTAATCACCACAGCGCGAATCGATGGATCACGTTCGGCCGAATCGAGCGCTTCGATACCGGCGGCGTACATATCCGGATGCAGTGCATTGCGTGCGCCAGGGTTCGACAGCGTGAGGACGAGCGTCGATTCGCTCTCTGTCGGGCGCGAGGTCAGCAGTTCGGCGCTCATTGTTGTGTCTCCGTTTGGGTGTCGGCCGCGTCGCGCTGTGTCAGCGACAGACCAAGTTGTGCCCGCCGCGTAAGCCACGGCGACGGACGGTAGCGTGGATCGCCGAGCACGCTGAAGATATTGCGCAGGATCGTGAGAATGGCTTTCGAGCCGAGTGCATCGCCGAGCGCGAGTGGTCCGCGCGGATAGCCGAGGCCTAGCGTCACGGCGAGATCGATATCGTCAGGCGTGGCAATCTGTTGTTGCGCGATATCGCAGCCGATGTTGACGATTGTCGCCACGATTCGCTGTGCCACGAAGCCGGTCGAGTCGCGGATCACCGTCACGGGAATGCCGTCGGCGGCAAACAGCGCGTGCGCGGTGTCGCGTGCGACGCGGGTGGTGGCCGGTGTCGTCATCAGCGTGCGGCGACGCGCGCCGAGCAGGGGGAACAGTGCATCGACCGCGATCACGCGGGTGGCGTCGAGTGCTTCGTCGACGGCGACGGTGGTCGCGTCATGGCCGAACGGCGTAACGACGATCAGCGAGTCCGCGGCGGGCGTGGCGCCCTCGTCGAGTTTCACGCCGGCCTGGGCAATCAGTTGCACCACGGCTTCGCGAGCTTGCGGATGCCGCTTGCTGACCCATACGCTTGCGGGCAGTTCTGTCGGCGCGGGCGCTTCAGCGGGCACTTGCTGTTTGCCGTCTTCGTACCGGTAAAAGCCTTCGCCGGTTTTGCGGCCGATCAGTCCCCCCGCGAGCCGCGTGCCGGTGATCGGCGAGGGCGTGAAGCGCGGTTCTTCATAGAACTGGTGATAGATCGATTCCATCACCGGATGCGACACATCGAGCGCGGTCAGATCCAGCAGTTCAAACGGGCCGAGGCGGAAGCCCGCCTGCTCGCGCATAATGCGGTCGATGTCAGCGAAACTCGCCACGCCTTCGCCGGCCACGCGCAGGCCTTCCGTGTTCATGCCGCGACCCGCGTGATTGACGATGAAGCCGGGCATGTCTTTCGCGCGCACCGGCGTGTGGCCCATGCGGCGTGCGAGATCCATCAGCGCGTCGCCGGCCGCGGGATCGCTGCGCAAGCCGTCGATCACTTCGACAACCTTCATCAGCGGCACCGGATTGAAGAAGTGATAGCCGACCACGCGCGACGGATTCGTGCAGCCCGCCGCAATCGCCGTGATCGACAGCGACGATGTGTTCGACGCCAGCACGCAGCGGCCGCTCACTACAGCCTCGAGTTCGCGAAAGAGGGCTTGTTTCACGTCGAGTTTTTCGACGATCGCCTCGATCACCAGGTCGCAATCAACCAGGTCGCTGACGGTTTGCGCGCCGCTCACATTCGCTAACGCGGCAAGCGAGCGGGCCTGATCGAGCTTGCCTTTGGCGGTCAACTTGGCGAAAGTCTCGGCGAGGTAGTCGCGCGCGGCGCCGACCGCGGCAGGATTGGTGTCATACAGACGCACGGTGAGACCTGCTAGCGCGGCGATCTGGGCGATACCGCGACCCATTGCACCGGTGCCGACAATGCCGATAATCTCGATGCTGTGATTGCGAGAGGTCATTGTGATGCTCGACTCCATGGTTATTTTAGAATAGCACGATCGTGCAAATTACTGGATGATTGCTCGAAGACCGTCGCTTTGATCTGGCGAGTGGTCCCACATAAACCGAATGAAGGAGACACCCGATGATCAAGCTGTGCGGTTTCGCGCTGTCCAACTATTACAACAAAGTGAAGTTCGTGCTCCTCGAACACGGCATTCTGTTTGAAGAAGTCTCCGTGCTGCCCAGCCAGGAAGAAACGATGCTCGAGCATTCGCCGCTCGGCAAGGTGCCGTATATCCGGACCGAACAGGGCGATTTGTGTGAGTCGCAATGCATTGTCGACTATCTGGCCGCGCGCTTTCCCGACAAGGAGATTTTCTCGGCCGACCCGTGGGAGGCGGCCAAGGAACGCGAACTGATCATGTTCGTCGACGTGCATCTTGAACTGACCGCGCGCAATCTCTACAAGGAAGCGTTCTTCGGCGGCACCGTGACCGAGGCGACCAAAGGGCGGGTCGAGAAGCTGCTCGTGCATCACATTGCCGGCTTCAAACGGATCGCGAAGTTCGGGCCTTATTTGCGTGGCGAGCGTTTTAGCGTCGCCGATACGGCGGGTTATGTGAGTTTGCCGCTGGTGGGCATGGCGACGCAGACGATCTACGGGCGCGATTTTCTGCTCGACGCCGGCGTCGACTGGAAAAGCTACGTGAAGAAAATCAGCGAGCGGCCGGCCGCGCAGCGCGTGACCGAAGACCGCAAGGCATATATCGCGGCGTCGCGTCCGGCCTGACAGGCAATGATATCGGCCGTGACAGGGGTTCGGGCATGCAGCCCGCGCCTTGGCCGTTGCGCACGATGGCGAGGAACGTGGGTTCGTTCGCAGCATCGCGCCGGGTGTCCTAGAGCCGCGCCAGTCGCTCGAGCGCGGTAGCGAGTGTGCCTTCCTGCTTGGCAAAGCAGAAGCGCACTACGCCCGATTCATGCGACTCGTGATAGAACGCCGAGACCGGAATTGCCGCGACCCCGATCTCGCCGGTCAGCCATTGCGCGAATTCGGCTTCGGTTAAATCGCTGATCGCCGAATAATCGACGCACTGAAAGTATGTGCCCGTGCAAGGCAGCAGCCTGAAGCGGGAATTCGCGAGGCCGGCGCGGAAGAAGTCGCGTTTCTTCTGATAAAACGCAGGCAGGTCCAGATACGGCGCCGGGTCCTGCATATATTGCGCAAGGCCGATCTGCATGGGCGTGTTGACCGTGAACACGTTGAACTGGTGCACTTTGCGGAATTCGGCAGTGAGCGCGGCGGGCGCGGCCACATAGCCGACCTTCCAGCCGGTAACGTGATAGGTCTTGCCGAAGCTGGAGACCACGAAGCTGCGCTGCGCCAGCTCCGGATAACGCGCGACGCTTTCGTGCGGCGCGCCGTCGTACACCATGTGCTCATACACTTCGTCGGACAGAATCAGCACGTTGGTGCCGCGCACGATTTCTTCGAGCTTGCGCATGTCTTCCGCGCGCCAGACCGTGCCGGTCGGATTGTGCGGCGTGTTGATCAGCAGGAGCCGGGTTTTCGGCGTAATGGCGGCGGCGAGCTTGTCGAACGGGATCTGGTAATCGGGCGCCTCGAGTGTGACGAATACCGGCTTGCCGCCGGCCAGTTCAATTGACGGCAGGTAACTATCGTAGGTTGGCTCGACCACAATCACTTCGTCGCCGGGATGCACGGTGCAGAGAATCGCGGTCAGTAACGCCTGCGTGGCGCCTGCTGTGACGGTGATTTCGGTGGTGGCGTCGTAGCGGCGGCCGTACAGGTTCTCGATCTTGTCGGCGATCGCCTGACGCAGCGGCGCGGCACCAGCCATTGGCGGATATTGATTGTGGCCGTCGCGCATCGCGTTTGCGACCGCGTCGACAATGCGCGGATCGCAACCGAAGTCGGGAAAGCCCTGGCCGAGATTCACCGCGCCCTTTTCAGCGGCGAGCGCGCTCATCACAGTGAAAATCGTTGTGCCGACATCTGGCAGGCGAGACGGGAACGAGGGACTCGTGGGCGTGTCGTGCGGTGCATTCATGGCGCTGTCCGGAGCATGAGCGGGTGAGTGGGCGAAAGGCGTCAATTCAAAAGTACGAAGCCTGATTGTAGGGAATCGCGGCGTTGCGTGCGTACAGCGGCGCCCTCGTTGGCCATTCGGCCAGGGGTCAGGCTGGCGCGGGTTCGTCGGCGGCCGTCAAGGTGGCACTGACAAATGGCGCAGGCTGCGCGATCTGGAAGCCGAAGTCGCGCGCAACGCGCTTCGCAAGCTTCAGTACCGCGCGATCTTTCGACACCAGCCAGTCGGCCTGCACGGCCTGCGCGAGTTCGAGGAACTTCTGGTCGTCGCGGTCTTTGCATTTGGGCAGCGGCTTCGCGTCTTCCGCCGGCGCGGTCGGCTCGACCAGCTGCGAAAGGCGTGCGAGCACCGCAAGCGCCGCCGCTTTGTCGACATTCCGATGTACGAACTGCGGATAGTCGAGCACGTAGGCCAGTTCGGCAAGACAGCGCGCGTCGATCAGCGCGGCCAGCGCGCCGCTTTCGAGCGCGGCGCGGATGGGTCGCGTGTGCGGGTCGTCGAACACGAGAATATCGATCCATACGTTGGAATCGAGGACGACGCGCAAGGCGCCGCGTGAGGCATGGGAACCGGGCATTCGTTACAATCTGGCTTTCGTCTTTGACCGCCAGGCACGGCGTGCCTGCAAGCCTCTATGATAATCGTTCTGTCGCCGGCGAAATCGCTCGACTACGAAACCCCTGCGCATGTCAAAAAACACACGATCCCCGATTTCGTCGATGACGCGGCCGAATTGATTGACGGATTGCGCCTTTTGTCGCCGCAGCAGATAGCCTCGTTGATGAGCATTTCCGATCAGCTGGCGCACCTCAATCTCCAGCGGTACGCCGAATGGTCACCTGAGTTCGGCACGCACAACGCCAAGCAGGCGGTGCTCGCGTTCAATGGCGACGTGTACGAGGGCTTCAATGCGAAGACCTTGTCATCGGCGGATCTGGATTACGCGCAAAACCACGTGCGGGTGCTTTCGGGTCTGTACGGACTGTTGCGCCCGCTCGATCTGTTGCAACCGTACCGGCTCGAAATGGGCACGCGCTTCGCCAACACGCGTGGCAAGGACCTGTACGCGTTCTGGGGCGAGCGCATCACGCAGGCACTGAATGTGCAATTGAACAAGCGCGCCACAGGCTCGCGCGTGCTGGTGAATTGCGCGTCGGGCGAGTACTTCAGGTCGGTCAAACCCAAGCTGCTCGACGCACCGGTCGTCACGCCGGTATTCGAAGACTGGAAGGGCGGCCGTTACAAGATCATCAGCTTCCATGCGAAGCGTGCGCGCGGATTGATGGCGCGCTACGCGGTCGAAAACCGCCTCAACGCGCCGGAGCAACTGAAGGACTTCGACGCCGAGGGTTATGTGTTCGACACCGAAGCCTCGAACGATTCCACCTACGTATTTCGCCGCCGCATCGCCGACTAGGCGATCGCCGCGCATACCAGCAGGAAGAAAAACATTATGACGCTATCGATTACGAGCAACTTCGACGCGGGTGCGATCGAAGTGCTGTCCTGCGAAGAGGCAGGCAATATCCGCTTGCGCGTGCGGCCCGACAGTCGCGCCGAATTTGCGCAGTGGTTTTATTTCCGCTTGTCCGGCGCGGCGGGCGAGCGCTGCGTGATGACCTTCGAAAATGCTGCCGCGTGCGCCTTCGCTGAAGGTTGGCGCGACTATCAGGCGGTGGCGAGCTACGATCGGGTGAACTGGTTCCGGGTGCCGACTTCGTACGACGGGCGCGTGCTAACAATCGATCACACGCCGGATTTCGACCGCATTTACTACGCTTATTTCGAACCGTATAGCGAAGAACGCCACTCGGAATTTCTCGGCGCGGTCCAGCAGATGCCGCAGGCAACGCTGACGGAGTTGGGCAGGACCGTCGAAGGCCGGCCAATGTCGCTGTTGACGCTCGGCACGCCGCAAACCGGCGAGGCGGCCAAGAAGAAGATCTGGCTGATCGCACGTCAGCATCCGGGCGAAACGATGGCCGAATGGTTTATCGAGGGCCTCGTCAAGCGCCTGGCGGGCTGGGGTGATTGGGCGGGCGATCCGGTCGCGCGCAAGCTCTACGATCATGCGGTGTTTTACATCGTGCCGAACATGAATCCGGATGGCAGCGTGCACGGCAATCTGCGCACCAATGCGGCCGGCGCGAATCTGAATCGCGAGTGGATGGAGCCGGATGCCGCACGCAGCCCGGAAGTGCTGGTAGTGCGCGACGCGATCCATGCGACCGGTTGCGACCTCTTTTTCGATATCCACGGTGACGAGGCGTTGCCGTACGTATTCGTAGCCGGCTCCGAAATGCTGCCGGGTTTCACCGAACGGCAGGGACAGGAGCAGAAGGCGTTTATCGAGGCGTTCAAGCATGCGAGCCCGGACTTCCAGGACAAGTACGGCTATGCCGCGAGCAAGTATCGGGAAGACGCGCTCAAGCTGGCTTCGAAGTACATCGGCAATGAATTCGGTTGTCTGTCGTTGACGCTGGAAATGCCGTTCAAGGACAACGCCAATCTGCCTGACGAGCGGGTGGGCTGGAACGGGGAGCGTAGCGCGTCGCTCGGCGCCGCGATGTTGCAGGCGATTTTGCGGCACGTGGAGACGTTCGCCTGAGGTTCAGCTAATCGGACGCTGATAAAGGAAAAGAGGCTCGCGCTCTGGAAGTACGTGCCTCTTTTTTTGTGCTGGTGCAGCGCGCGGGGGCGGCCCCTGGTTTGCGCGCCTAGTGAGACTTTTTTGCTGGCGTTTTCTTCGCCGACGATTTGCTTGACGATTTGCCGGATGTCGCTCTTGAGGATTTACCCGAGGTCGACTTCGAAGACTTGCCAGTCGCTTTCTTTGCTGTGTTGCCGCTCGTCGAGTGCTTACCCTTCGCACTCTTATGCTTGCCTGGGGACGCGCCTGATTCTGTAGACGCGGCGCTACGCGCCCGGGTAGGTGGCACCGGGTCGTTCCAGCTGAACGCCAGCATCTGCGCGCCGACATAACCGCAGCGGAATTTGAGATCGGTGGGGTCGCCGTCGCCATTCTGGCGGATGCCAAGCCCTTCGACGGTGACGATGTTATCCACCTTGACGCGCTGCTTGCCCTGGTCGAACGAGTCGTTCCAGGGGGTGACAGACGCATGCGCGCTATCGAATGAGCTGGGTGGGAATTCGACGCGATCAAAAGCGGTCGACGTGCTGGCGACAAAATTGCCATGAGCTGCGCAGTCCGCGACGAGCGGGTCCGCATGCATGTCATTGACAAATTTGTTGACGAGATCGTTGTGCTGTTCGAGTTGATCGGCGAACGCGGGAGCAGTGCACATGAGCGAGAGACTCGCTGCACATGACGCTAACCGGCCGACCAACCGCAGCAATCGGCGCGGTACGTTGGTGCGATCCATCTAGTTTATTAGACGCTAGTGAGACATCAGGCACGTAAGATGCCGGGCGAGAGGCAGGAGTTCAATCCTGACGCAAATATTTTGTCCTGTCGTGATGTACAGGCTCGGTATCCCGGCGTGTCGAGTGATCGATTGCCGCACCCATGAAGCGTTCTATAGCTGCGTGGCGTTCAGGTGCGTGGACCGCCCAGTCGATAACGGCGCACATCATACGTGGTGACCCACGCCGGCCGGTAGACCGCGATCAATGCAGTGGACATGCCTGTGAACCAGGCTTCGCCGGTGGCCAGCAAAAGCACGCTGAAGGCGTAGCCGGCTGGTATCACCGTTGTCGATCCGTCGGCGAGGGCGATGTGAATGCCGAGCGCTGCGGCTGCGGTGAGCGACACGGCAATCGCGGGCGAGACGAAACCCTGGCCGAAGATAAACATGAAAAGGTTGCGCGGCAGCCAGGCGATGCTGGCGCGTTGAACCAAGGTCGAGATGCCGACAGGCAATGCACCGAATACGAGGAAAGTCAGCGCGATGCCCTGCCAGGGAGCATCGAAAACGAGCGCGGCAAGACCGGTGACCACTGCCATGGCGATGAGCGCCAGCGCCCAGTCGAATAGCGTGACGACCAGCGTAGCGCCAAGCAGGTGCATGACGGTGCCGTCGTCAAGCCACGCGTTGCTGGCCCACAGCACCGAGATCGCAACGATGATTGCGAGCCAGACGTGCTGCAGGGTGCCGTCCTGAAGTCGTTTGAAAGGATTTTTCCACAGCGCGAGCGCGACCACTATCGCAGTGGCGATCCAGCCACCGACAGCGACCCAAAACGGAAGCGGTGTGTAGAGGAAACCCATGTGTCTCATATTACTCGTTGGACGACAAAAGGTGTGAGCGGATTCCATGCCAGCCGGCGCCGACGCTTCCGAAAAATGCCTGCACGGAGATAGCGCAAGCGCCGGCGCACGTCATGCCAGGCGCTTCGCTGCCGGGTCCTGCGCCGGGCCGGCGGCGGGGGAATCGCCATACGGCGTGCTCGGTTCTGCTGCTATCGGCAACGCGTCGGTCGTGTCGTTAGCCGGCAACGGATACTGGAAGCGTCGTCGTGTGCGGCGACGCAGCGGCACGACGCCGGCTTGTCCCATCACGGGACGAGACGGGTCTTCGCCATCATTGCGCAGCACTTCCAGATGGGCTGCCAGCCAGCCGTTGTAGAGCGCGACAGCGGCGGCGCGATTGGGAGCCCCGAGTTGCTGGAATATGCTGGTTAAATGAATCTTCACAGTGCCTTCGCTGATGCCGAGCGTGCGTGCAATCATCTTGTTGGTGCTGCCCATGTGCACGCAGCGCATGATCTGCTCCTGGCGGGGCGACAGGCCGCTAGACAGTTTGGCGCGGCGCGGCGGCGGGGTCTTCGGGTCGAACGGCCGGATGAGGGCATCCGGTGGAAGCGGAGGATTCAGCGCCAATGCGCCGGCCGGCACGTAATGACCGCCCAGCAGCACCATCTCGAACGCGCGCACGATGAGACACGGGTCGGTTTCGCGCGGTACTACGCCGAGCACGCCTTCGTCCATCAGGTTCCGCACGACGACGGGCGAGACTGCGTCGGTCAATACGGCGATGCGCAAGTCCGGGTAATAGCTGAGCAGATGGCGGACGTCCGCAACCGACATCCAGTCCTGCCAGTCGATCACGAGCAGGTCGGGCCGCTGACGCTTGAGCGTGCGTTCGACCTGCCGCCAATCTTGTGCTTCGTTAAAACGCGCCAACCGGTCGATTTGCCGCAGTAGCGCTTTGAGCCCATCGCGTCGTTCCGCGTCTGAGTTGAGTATCGAGAATCGCATGCCATGTCTCCAGATGGATCGGACAAAGTGGCGCGATGCATGTACGTCGGCGAGGGCGCCGGGCACTCTGCGATGCACCACCGTCCCTATGATGACAAATTCCCTTCTGTTTGACGGCCTGTCCAAATGTCATAAGAGGAATGCCATAAAAAAAGCCTCGCGCTCGGCGGGGCTTTCTGGTTTCGACGGTCGCGTGCCGCGACTCCGGCGCCAGTGTATCAATGGAAATGAGGTTGCGCGGGTTCCGCGTCCTCCGGCATTTCGGCGTGAACTATTTCGCCGAGAGGGTCTGCATAGAGCGGGACGCCGCAGTCGTCACAGTATTCCGGCTCGAAGCGGCCGGCGTGGCGGCGCACATCGGTCACGCCGGTCTCTTTGAGCAGCGCGACAATTTCTTCGAGCGGATCGTCTGACGCAGCGGCCTCCTGCGGCTCCTCATCAATGCCGGGCTCGCCGTTCTCGCGGCCATACAGCGGCCAGACGACGCCGTAGATCACTTCATTGCTGCCGCGGCGCGTGAAGCCGACGCGGTATTCGTCGATGCGGCGCTCGCCGAAGCCTGCGACAACTGCGCGCAGTTCTTGTGGCGCCGCGCCAATCGTGTCGAACAGATAGCGCACGGCGGTACGCACGGTGTGAGGGCGCACGCGTTCGTCGGCGTCGCGGCAGGCCGAATAATAGGCGTCCGGCAGCAGGCACTCGAACTCGCATCCGGGCAATACCAGCGACAAATTGGCGCCCCCTTGCGTGGCCCATTGTTCGAGGCATTGCCCGCGCTCGATCCGGCTGCCATTCTCTTCTTCCTGCCAACGGAAGGCCGGCTCGCCAACTGGCGCCGCGACCACGGCCAACAGGAAGCGCGGGTCGGCCAGAATGGGCGAGGTTTCCGGCAGTTCGCCGAAATTGAGCTTGAGGTTGCCACCGCCCAGTGCTGCCTGAGCGAGTTGCTGGGCAATGCGCCAGGTTTCGACGTGGTGACGCGGCAGCTGGTCGATGCTGTACAGGAACGGTGTCATGGCGACGCGCGTATTGGCCGCAAGGACGTGCGCCTGCAGGTGCGCGCGCAATGCATCGGCCGCGTCGGTTTTTAGCGGACCGGAAGGAATCATGTATCGAGTCCAGGCCAGCACGGGCGCGGCGATCAGCAGGGCTTCGTAAGGCACGCCTTCGTGGTCGACGATGAACGACTCGCTGTGCGTTTCCGCCATGTCGGCGAGTGCGCCGTAAGCATCGGGATGATTCTGCTGCAGATGGTCGAGCGCGGCGTCCAGCGTAGTCTGGTTGGCGTTGCGGACGATTTTGGCCAGCAGCACATCGAGTTTCGCTTCCCAGAAGCGGTCTTCAGTGCGGCTGCCCGACGCGAAAAGCGCGAGCGAAAGACCGACAAGCTTGTCGGCATCGGGGGGGAGACGTTTGGCGATTCGCGAGCGCATAAATCCGATAATTGGGGTGCACAGAACCTTATATTCTAGTCTTTTCTGTGCCGCCATATTATTTGGCCGGCAATGCGGGATGAATTAGGACGTTTCCGCATGCAAAATCAGCTCGCTGCGCACGCTGCTGGACGCGTTGCGGGCTGGGTTGGCCGGATGATATAAGACCTTCCGCTGCAGCGGCTCGCTTCTATACTGACAGCTTTCAGTGCGCGCCTGGCAAGCGCATCTTTATTCGTCGCCGTGGTCTGGCACATGAGGAGATTCATTGTGAAATCGGACCAACTGATTGAGCGTCTCGCGGCTGTGTTTGCATTGATCGTACTGGTGGGCGGTTCCCTGCTGGTGCTGGCGCCGTTTACGACCGCGCTGCTATGGGGCGCGATTCTCAGCTATAGCTCGTGGGGCTTGTATCGGCGGTTGACTGCAGCAGTTGGCGGTCGGCGCAAGTGGGCGGCGATGCTGATCGTGATCATCATTCTGATCGTGCTGCTTGGTCCGTTCGTCTATGCGGGCTTCGCGTTTGGCGCGCACGTTCATGACATCGTCGCGCTGGTCCAAAGACTTTTCGACGCCGGCTTGCCTGATTTGCCGCCGTGGGTCGGGCGGATTCCGCTGGTTGGTTCAAGTATCGAGGCGTTCTGGGAGCGCTTGACCAGCAGCAATTCCGAACTGATTGCGCAGACGCGTGCGCTGGCGGCGCCTGCTGGTAAATGGATATTGGCGGCGGCGATTGCTGTTACGCATGGGCTGGGGCTGTTGGCGCTGAGTATCGTGCTGGCGTTTTTCTTTTATACCGGAGGCGAGGGTGCGGCTGCGTGGTTGAATGCAGGTATGCGGCGTATTGCCGGCGAACGGGCCGACTATCTGCTGGCGCTCGCGGGCAGCACGGTTAAGGGCGTCGTCTACGGAATTCTCGGTACGGCGCTTGTGCAAGGCGTTCTGGCGGGCTTTGGATGCTGGATCGCTGGTGTGCCGGCGCCGGCGCTGCTTGGGCTTGCGACCTTCTTCCTGTCGGTGGTGCCGGGCGGCCCGGTTGTCGTTTGGCTACCTGCTGCAATCTGGCTATATCACGGCGGCGCGACGGGGTGGGCGATCTTCCTGGTCATTTGGGGTGTGCTGGTCGTCGGCATGTCTGACAATGTCATCAAGCCAATCCTGATCGGCAAGAATAGTGACATGCCGCTAATCCTGGTGATGTTGGGCATCTTGGGCGGCGCGTTTGCTTTTGGGTTCCTCGGCGTTTTCATTGGCCCGACTTTGCTGGCGGTTGCTTATACCGTGCTGCACGATTGGACGATCGGCGCACAGGGCGCGCGAGCCCTGGCTCCCGACACGAAAGCACCCGTCGTCGATGAGCCGGGCCGCATAGAAAAGACGCCTTAAATAAATTTCAGATAAAGGCTTGCAAGCCCCGGTTTGGGTCGCTAGAATCTCGCTCTTTCGTGCTTCGGATACCGGCGCACGGGGAGGCGGGAGAGCCAGCAATGGCGGGGGTTTGCGGTGTGTCGGGCAGGTTCGGTAAGTTAAAAAAACCTGTTGACGACGTAGCGAAAGTTCTTCATAATCTCGTTTCTCTGCTGCTGATGCAGCGACGCAGAACGAAGCGGTGCCGGGTGGTTGAAGTTGAGGTGTCCGGTGCTGGTTTGGTAGTGAATGCGGACTCGATCTTTAAAAATTAACAGCCGATAAGTGTGGGCGCTTGATGCGCGACGCGCGGTGGAATCTACGGATTCTGCCGACAAGCGAAAGTATCAAGTCTCACACTAGTATTAAAGGAAGGTTTTCCCATCTTCGGATGGGATGATCATTCGTCAGTACGTTGAGTGAGCGACCGGTTTCGAAAGAGACCGAAAAACAGTAACAGGTTTGAACTGAAGAGTTTGATCCTGGCTCAGATTGAACGCTGGCGGCATGCCTTACACATGCAAGTCGAACGGCAGCACGGGAGCAATCCTGGTGGCGAGTGGCGAACGGGTGAGTAATACATCGGAACGTGTCCTGTAGTGGGGGATAGCCCGGCGAAAGCCGGATTAATACCGCATACGCTCTACGGAGGAAAGGGGGGGATCTTAGGACCTCCCGCTACAGGGGCGGCCGATGGCAGATTAGCTAGTTGGTGGGGTAAAGGCCTACCAAGGCGACGATCTGTAGCTGGTCTGAGAGGACGACCAGCCACACTGGGACTGAGACACGGCCCAGACTCCTACGGGA
Organism: Paraburkholderia fungorum; assembly: GCF_046027215.1. Classification (GTDB taxonomy): domain Bacteria; phylum Pseudomonadota; class Gammaproteobacteria; order Burkholderiales; family Burkholderiaceae; genus Paraburkholderia; species Paraburkholderia fungorum_D. The sequence continues at coordinate 1,133,468 of NZ_JAQQEN010000001.1, forward strand.
GGCAGCAGTGGGGAATTTTGGACAATGGGGGAAACCCTGATCCAGCAATGCCGCGTGTGTGAAGAAGGCCTTCGGGTTGTAAAGCACTTTTGTCCGGAAAGAAAACCTCTGGGTTAATACCCTGGGGGGATGACGGTACCGGAAGAATAAGCACCGGCTAACTACGTGCCAGCAGCCGCGGTAATACGTAGGGTGCAAGCGTTAATCGGAATTACTGGGCGTAAAGCGTGCGCAGGCGGTCCGCTAAGACAGATGTGAAATCCCCGGGCTTAACCTGGGAACTGCATTTGTGACTGGCGGGCTAGAGTATGGCAGAGGGGGGTAGAATTCCACGTGTAGCAGTGAAATGCGTAGAGATGTGGAGGAATACCGATGGCGAAGGCAGCCCCCTGGGCCAATACTGACGCTCATGCACGAAAGCGTGGGGAGCAAACAGGATTAGATACCCTGGTAGTCCACGCCCTAAACGATGTCAACTAGTTGTCGGGTCTTCATTGACTTGGTAACGTAGCTAACGCGTGAAGTTGACCGCCTGGGGAGTACGGTCGCAAGATTAAAACTCAAAGGAATTGACGGGGACCCGCACAAGCGGTGGATGATGTGGATTAATTCGATGCAACGCGAAAAACCTTACCTACCCTTGACATGTATGGAACCCTGCTGAGAGGTGGGGGTGCCCGAAAGGGAGCCATAACACAGGTGCTGCATGGCTGTCGTCAGCTCGTGTCGTGAGATGTTGGGTTAAGTCCCGCAACGAGCGCAACCCTTGTCCCTAGTTGCTACGCAAGAGCACTCTAGGGAGACTGCCGGTGACAAACCGGAGGAAGGTGGGGATGACGTCAAGTCCTCATGGCCCTTATGGGTAGGGCTTCACACGTCATACAATGGTCGGAACAGAGGGTCGCCAACCCGCGAGGGGGAGCCAATCCCAGAAAACCGATCGTAGTCCGGATCGCACTCTGCAACTCGAGTGCGTGAAGCTGGAATCGCTAGTAATCGCGGATCAGCATGCCGCGGTGAATACGTTCCCGGGTCTTGTACACACCGCCCGTCACACCATGGGAGTGGGTTTTACCAGAAGTGGCTAGTCTAACCGCAAGGAGGACGGTCACCACGGTAGGATTCATGACTGGGGTGAAGTCGTAACAAGGTAGCCGTATCGGAAGGTGCGGCTGGATCACCTCCTTTCTCGAGCTAACGTGTCAAACGTTGAGCGCTCACGCTTATCGGCTGTGAAATTAAGACAGATACGCAGACAGACTCAGGGGTCTGTAGCTCAGTTGGTTAGAGCACCGTCTTGATAAGGCGGGGGTCGATGGTTCGAATCCATCCAGACCCACCACTGTTTCTGCGGTGGCTGCAGCTAACCGGTGAAGACTCCGGGACTATCAGATTGCGTTATCTGCATGACTGGGGGATTAGCTCAGCTGGGAGAGCACCTGCTTTGCAAGCAGGGGGTCGTCGGTTCGATCCCGTCATCCTCCACCAATCTTCAATGCGCAGGGTTCTGTGTTTAAAGGCACAGAGCGTTTCGCATTGGCGATTGAGCCAGTCAGAGTGATACGCGGTTATAGCAACTGCGATATCGGCTGTCGTTCTTTAACAATCAGGAAGAAGTAGTAAAGAGATTCACGAAAGCATACTTAGAGATGGGTGTGCGAGTAGGTGAATCAGGGTTGTGATTGTATCAATGTATGAAAAGGTGATCGAAAGATTGCTTTGGAATACGGCGCAACACGAATACTCAACCTGTAACGATGTGAGGAGCGCTGCATCCCCAGTGGATGCGGCATGAGACACACCCGTTATAGGGTCAAGCGAACAAGTGCATGTGGTGGATGCCTTGGCGATCACAGGCGATGAAGGACGCGGTAGCCTGCGAAAAGCGGTGGGGAGCTGGCAAACGAGCTTTGATCCACCGATATCCGAATGGGGAAACCCACTCCTTATGGAGTATCCATGACTGAATACATAGGTCATGCGAAGCGAACGCGGTGAACTGAAACATCTAAGTAACCGCAGGAAAAGAAATCAACCGAGATTCCCAGAGTAGTGGCGAGCGAAATGGGACCAGCCTGTACTCTTTATCTTCATTGTTAGTCGAACGCTCTGGAAAGTGCGGCCATAGCAGGTGATAGCCCTGTAGACGAAAACAGCGAGGAAGAACTGGGTGTACGAGAAGTAGGGCGGGACACGTGAAATCCTGTCTGAAGATGGGGGGACCATCCTCCAAGGCTAAATACTCGTGATCGACCGATAGTGAACCAGTACCGTGAGGGAAAGGCGAAAAGAACCCCGGGAGGGGAGTGAAATAGATCCTGAAACCGCATGCATACAAACAGTCGGAGCCTCGCAAGGGGTGACGGCGTACCTTTTGTATAATGGGTCAGCGACTTACATTCAGTGGCAAGCTTAACCGATTAGGGCAGGCGTAGCGAAAGCGAGTCCGAACAGGGCGTTCAGTCGCTGGGTGTAGACCCGAAACCAGGTGATCTATCCATGGCCAGGATGAAGGTGCGGTAACACGTACTGGAGGTCCGAACCCACTAACGTTGAAAAGTTAGGGGATGAGCTGTGGATAGGGGTGAAAGGCTAAACAAACCTGGAAATAGCTGGTTCTCTCCGAAAACTATTTAGGTAGTGCCTCGTGTATCACCTTCGGGGGTAGAGCACTGTCATGGTTGTGGGGTCCATTGCGGATTACTACGCCATAGCAAACTCCGAATACCGAAGAGTGCAATCACGGGAGACAGACATCGGGTGCTAACGTCCGGTGTCAAGAGGGAAACAACCCAGACCGCCAGCTAAGGTCCCCAAATATTGCTAAGTGGGAAACGAAGTGGGAAGGCTAAAACAGTCAGGAGGTTGGCTTAGAAGCAGCCATCCTTTAAAGAAAGCGTAATAGCTCACTGATCGAGTCGTCCTGCGCGGAAGATGTAACGGGGCTAAGCAATATACCGAAGCTGCGGATGCACATTTATGTGCATGGTAGGAGAGCGTTCCGTAAGCCTGCGAAGGTGCATTGAAAAGTGCGCTGGAGGTATCGGAAGTGCGAATGCTGACATGAGTAGCGATAAAGGGGGTGAAAGGCCCCCTCGCCGTAAGCCCAAGGTTTCCTACGCAACGTTCATCGGCGTAGGGTGAGTCGGCCCCTAAGGCGAGGCAGAAATGCGTAGCTGATGGGAAGCAGGTTAATATTCCTGCACCATTGTTAAATGCGATGGGGGGACGGATCGCGGAAGGTTGTCCGGGTGTTGGAAGTCCCGGTCGCTGCGTTGGAGAAGGCACTCAGGCAAATCCGGGTGCGCAATTCAAGGGCGTGGCGCCATTCACTTCGGTGAAGAAGCAACTGGAAGTGGTTCCAAGAAAAGCCTCTAAGCTTCAGTTTAACAAGACCGTACCGCAAACCGACACAGGTGGGCGAGATGAGTATTCTAAGGCGCTTGAGAGAACTCGGGAGAAGGAACTCGGCAAATTGGTACCGTAACTTCGGGATAAGGTACGCCCCTGTAGCTTGACTGGCCTGCGCCAGAAGGGTGAAGGGGTTGCAATAAACTGGTGGCTGCGACTGTTTAATAAAAACACAGCACTCTGCAAACACGAAAGTGGACGTATAGGGTGTGACGCCTGCCCGGTGCCGGAAGATTAAATGATGGGGTGCAAGCTCTTGATTGAAGTCCCGGTAAACGGCGGCCGTAACTATAACGGTCCTAAGGTAGCGAAATTCCTTGTCGGGTAAGTTCCGACCTGCACGAATGGCGTAACGATGGCCACACTGTCTCCTCCCGAGACTCAGCGAAGTTGAAGTGTTTGTGATGATGCAATCTCCCCGCGGCTAGACGGAAAGACCCCATGAACCTTTACTGTAGCTTTGCATTGGACTTTGAACCGATCTGTGTAGGATAGGTGGGAGGCTATGAAGCGTGAACGCCAGTTTGCGTGGAGCCGTCCTTGAAATACCACCCTGGTTTGTTTGAGGTTCTAACCTTGGCCCGTGATCCGGGTCGGGGACAGTGCATGGTAGGCAGTTTGACTGGGGCGGTCTCCTCCCAAAGTGTAACGGAGGAGTACGAAGGTACGCTAGGTACGGTCGGAAATCGTGCTGATAGTGCAATGGCATAAGCGTGCTTAACTGCGAGACCGACAAGTCGAGCAGGTGCGAAAGCAGGTCATAGTGATCCGGTGGTTCTGTATGGAAGGGCCATCGCTCAACGGATAAAAGGTACTCTGGGGATAACAGGCTGATACCGCCCAAGAGTTCATATCGACGGCGGTGTTTGGCACCTCGATGTCGGCTCATCTCATCCTGGGGCTGTAGCCGGTCCCAAGGGTATGGCTGTTCGCCATTTAAAGAGGTACGTGAGCTGGGTTTAAAACGTCGTGAGACAGTTTGGTCCCTATCTGCCGTGGGCGCTGGATATTTGAAGGGGGCTGCTCCTAGTACGAGAGGACCGGAGTGGACGAACCTCTGGTGTACCGGTTGTCACGCCAGTGGCATCGCCGGGTAGCTATGTTCGGAAGAGATAACCGCTGAAAGCATCTAAGCGGGAAACTCGCCTTAAGATGAGATATCCCCGGGGCTTCGAGCCCCTTGAAGGGTCGTTCAAGACCAGGACGTTGATAGGTCAGGTGTGGAAGCGCAGTAATGCGTTAAGCTAACTGATACTAATTGCCCGTAAGGCTTGATCCTATAACAGGTGTGTTTCGTGTCCGGTTAGCGTTAGTGCTTCAGCACTTACGCGGACCCCACCCCCGAAGGGGGGACGGACACCACGCACGGTTGAGTGATCAGTGTTGTGCCAGAAACAACACAACCCGCACGTATTGAACGTGTTGCGAGAGGCATCCTCTCAGCTACTTCTTCCAGATTGGTTGTGCCGCCCTCAAGGGCGACACGACAACAAGTCATGCCTGATGACCATAGCGTGTCGGTACCACCCCTTCCCATCCCGAACAGGACCGTGAAACGACTCCACGCCGATGATAGTGCGGATTCCCGTGTGAAAGTAGGTAATCGTCAGGCTCCCTAGCAGCAACAGAAACCCCACCAGAACGGTGGGGTTTCTGCGTTTACGGCGCGTGAAAACACTGCAGCACAAGCACCCCCATCGCCGCAGCATGCACGCGCGTACTCTATTCCTACCCTCTAGCACTCCACCTCTTGCCTTCTTCGTAAGCAGCCGGTGAAGGCACCTTGCCTGGCGCGCGCGGAATCTATAGAGCGCGTGCGGAAGGTTTCCATCGATGAGGCAGCAACTCGTCGATGTCAGCGGCGCGATGTGTTGGCAGGCGCATGAGCACGTCCTTCAAATAGGCGTGCGGGTCATGCCCGTTCAGTTGTGCCGAACGGATCAGGCTCATGATGGCAGCGGCACGTTTGCCGGCGCGAAGTGAGCCGGCAAACAACCAGTTTTTTCTCCCTGTCGCCCAGGGACGGATCTGGTTCTCAATCCAGTTGTTGCACATCGGCACATGTCCATCGTCTAGATAGCGCGTGAGCGCCTCCCAGCGATTGAGGCTGTAGTCGAGGGCTTTCGCGATCGCCGAGCCTTCTGGAACCAGGCGCCGCTGCGCACTCATCCAAGCATGCAGGGCATCCATCACCGGTCTCGAACGGGCCTGCCGCAGCGCACGCCGTGCATCGGGATCAAGTGCGGCCGCTTCATCTTCGATCTCGTACAGCGTGCCGAAGTACTTCAGCGCCTGCCCGGCGATTTCGCTCTGATGGTTCACATCCAGGTCGAAGAACGCGCGCCGCGCGTGCGCGGCACAGCCGATTTCCGTGACGCCCCGGGTGAAGCTTTTCTTGTAGCCGCTATAGTCGTCGCACACCAGCTTGCCCTGCCAGTCGCCCAGGAATGCGCGCGCATGCTCGCCAGCGCGGCTGTCAGCGAAGTCGTATATCACCGCCTTGAGCGAGCAGTATTGCGTCGTGGCATACGCCCAGAGATACGCGCGGTGCGTCTTGCCTTTGCCCGGACTGAGCATCTGCACAGGTGTTTCATCAGCATGCAGCACAAGCTCACGCAGAAGGTGTTCGCGCAAAGCGTCAACCAGCGGCTGCAGTCGCACGCCGCACACGCCCACCCAGTCACCCAGCGTCGACTGCGGGATCGCCAGCCCCGCGCGGGCGCAAATGCGCTCAACCCGGTACAGCGGCAGATGATCGGAGAATTTCGACACCAGCACCCAGGCCAACAGCGCGGCCGTGGGAATGCCCTTGTCGATAACGTGTGCAGGCACGGGTGCCTGCGTCAGCGTCTCGCATTGACGGCACACCCACTTGCCGCGGATATGCCGCTCGACTGTGAACACGCCCGGCGTGTAGTCAAGCTTCTCGCTGATGTCTTCGCCTATACGCTCAAGCGCGCAGCCGCAGTTGCACGTCGTGGTATCGGGATCATGATGAATGTCGGTGCGTGGCAGGTGCGCCGGCAACGCGGCGCGTCGGGGACGTTGACGTGATTTGCGCCCGGGCGTCTCAGGCCGAAGCTGCTCAAGCTCGGCTTCGATGGCCGCCAGATCCGTATCGATCGCCTCGTCGAGCAGGCTCATCTGCTCCGTATTGAGCTGCTCGCTGCGTTTGCCAAACTGTTGCCGTTTGATGATCGAGAGCTCATGCGTGAGCTGGTCGATGCGGGTTTGCCGATACTGCAGCTCCCGTTCCTTCTCACCGACTTCGCGTTCCCTGTGCGCGAGCTGGACGGCCAGCTGCGCGGCCAATGTGCGAAGCTGGTCGGGGCTGAGCGTGGTGAGATCGGGCAGGTCCATGACACCGAGTCTGCCAGACACGCCACGCATCAGAAAGCGGAACTGTTAACGTCCGCGTTGGCCTCACACCACGGTAATGGCGTGATCGCTTGCCAGTGTGCGCCACGGCAGTCCCGTGACCAGTGCCCGTAACTGTTCCTCATTCAGCGGCAGTGAAACGCACTGCTCGCCGTTGCTCCAGACGAAGCGCCCGCGATTCAGGCGCCGGGTGGCCAGCCAGATCCCCAGGCCATCGTAGACCAGCACCTTCATTCGTGTTGAATGCCGGTTGGCAAACAGATAGGCATGGTGTGGGCGCACCGCGCCGAACACCTTGACCACGCGCGCGAGCAGTGTATCGGCGCCCACGCGCATGTCCACGGGTTCGGTCGCCAGCCAGATAGCGTCGATGCGGATCATCGCAGCCATCCCTGTAACCATGCCGCGCAATCGCCGGCCGCCGACAGCGGCCAGTAGAGCGTCATCATGGCCCCGCCGCGGCGCACCTCGATCCTGATCTCACCCCGATCAGTCGCGACGGCTGGCGTTTGCAGTTGTAGCGGCACGAATGCCGCCGCCGGTGGCGGCTGCGCTTCGTCCGCAGCCGGCTGGCCACTCGTACGCTGTCGCGCGGCCACCACCCACCGGCGCAGCAGATTCGCGTTCAGGCGGTAATGCAGCGCCACCGCGGCGATGGACACGTGCGGTTGCATCGCCGCCCGCACCACCATCTCCTTGAATTCCCTGCTGTGTTTGCGGCGCTCTATTGCCGGTACCACTCCATCATCAATCCGATCATTGTCCGCCATCGTGTACACGTCTCCATCACGTTTTTGATGGACACGATGCTCCTATGCACAGACGACAGATTTCAATATGACTTCACCGGACCCTTACCCTTCTTCTAGGCACCGCGCCGGAAAGCCAGAATTTCCACGCGGCATAAAACTTCGAACACGCACTGCATCACCGCATCACCATCCATTAGTCTCTCTGCGCGCATCCTGCCGCATCTCCCTGCCTTAACTTTCATCTCAGAATACTGTATAAATATACAGTGAAACCCGTCCCTTATGCTTGCCCGATGCTGGGCAGGGCGGAGCATTCCCTATTGAAAGAGCGTCTCTATGGCAGCAGCAATTCAGTTCGCGACGAACGCGTTGTCGTCGCAATTGCGGCGGCAGGTGTGGCAGGGCAATGAGCTTGCCGAGGCTGACTCGCGAGTCATTTCCAGCGGCTATGCGGCGCTGGATCAGCTTTTGCCGGGGCAAGGCTGGTCGGCCGGCGGCCTGACGGAGTTATTGATCGAGCATGGTGGGGTTGGCGAAGTACGCCTGCTGGCCCAAGCGCTTAGGCATCTGACGGTACAAGCCGAACAGCACGTCATGCTCGTAGCGCCCCCTTATCAACCCTGTGCTGCAGCGCTGCGTGCCTGGGGTGTCGATGTCGAGCGAGTCTTATGGGTGCGTTCGAGCGAAGATCAGGCGCTATGGGCGGCTACTCAGGCATTGAAGCAGGATGGTATCGGCGCGGTGCTGGTATGGCTGCCGAAAGCACGTGCCGATAAGGTCCGGCGTCTGCAGGTGGCGGCTCAGGAGTCGGCATCGCTGGCATTTTTGATCCGGCCTGTCGAGGCCGTCGCGCAATCTTCGCCAGCACCATTGCGAATGACCTGCGAGCCACTCTTGCCGCCCAACGCGCAGACGATCAATCGCCGTCAATGGCTGCAGGAGATCGGTATGTCGATCGACATCTTCAAGCGCCGCGGCCCGCCACTGGCTGAACCTTTGCGCCTCATTTTGCCGTTACAAAGCGTCTTGTTGCCGGAACAGAGAATCGGCAGCAATCAGGGACGAGAGATCAAACATGTTGTGGATCGCAGTCACATTGCCACTCTTGTCGCTGGAAGCGGTGAAGCCTCTCGTGCCGCTCCTGGATGGCTCGCCCGCGAAGCCGAATCGGCGTGAGTTGGGCGAAGAGTCAAGCCGCGCTCCGGGTGCCGAAGGTGCTGACGGAGGGCGTTGTTATGCGCTGGCCGATCATGCGCATATCCTGATGCCGGACTTCGACGCTTTAGCTGCCGGTGTACACGCGGGTCATTCGCGCTCGTATGCGTTGGCGTTGGCGCCGGGTCTTAAACTGCTTACCGCCGATGCTGCCCGCGAAACGCAGGCATTTGAAGCAATGGCCCTCGCTCTGCTGACGTACACACCCAAGGTGTCGCTCGCTCATGCGCACACTTTGCTGCTGGAAGTCGGTTCCGGTCTGAGGTTGTTCGGCGGCTTGCGTGCGTTGTTGTCGCGCGTGTCCGACACGCTGTCCGAATTCGGTTATACGACGCGGATCGCCTGTGCGCCGACCGCGTGGGGCGCGTGGTTGCTGGCACAAGCGCGCGCCGATCGGCAGGGGCGTCGTTGGCACGTCGTGAAGGACACTTCGCTCGCACGCGTTCTCGACGGCTTATCCGTCTCGCTGCTACCGGTTGCACAGGCGCATCGTGATGCATTCACGCATGTCGGCTGCGCGACGCTGGCCGAGTTGCGCCAGTTGCCACGAGCGGGCATTGTGCGGCGTTTCGGCAGTGGCATCCTGGATCTGCTGGCGCAAGCATACGGTTCACGCGCAGACCCGCGCGAATCGTTTCGTGCGCCGGCGTCGTTTCATGCACAACTGGAGTTGCCGTCGCGAGTCGACAACGCCGACGCACTGCTATTTGCCGCGCGTCGGCTGATCGTGCAACTGGCCGGCTGGCTGAGCGCGCATCATGCGGCGCTCAGTGGTTATACGTTGCTGCTCGAGCATGAACTGGCGTCCCGTCATGCACCGAAGACATCGAATTTGAAGGTCGCGTGGGCCATACCGTCGCGCGATGCCGAGCATCTGATCTGGTTGTTGCGCGAAAAGCTGAACCAGACCGTCCTGGTGGCGCCGGTGATCGAGTTGAAACTGGTCGCGGACCAGATTAGCGAACATGCTGGGCAGTCGGACACCTTGTTTCCGATGCCTGAGTCGGATGGCGACTCGATTGCACGCCTGCTCGAACGATTGAGCGCGCGTTTGGGGGCGGAGAATGTGCTGCAGATGTCGGTGCAGGACGATCATCGGCCGGAGCGGGCAATGCGTGTCGAGGCTTATCAGGCGCAGGCGTTTTCACGCAAGAAGCGTTCGCCGGCGAAAGCCAGGGCAAAAATCAAAGCGGATAAAACCTGGCTGACCGATGAGTTGCAGCATGCGGCATCGGAAGACGAGGCTCACGCAGACGGCGACGCGGTGGCACAAACTGCACTCATAACGTGCGGGCCAGACGAAGCGGTTGACGATCAGAACAGCCGCCCGCTTACCACGCAGCCGGACGCCGCGCAGGCTCCGCTCGATCTCGATCTGCCCGACAGCGTGTTGCCGTCGCAGCCAAGACCTGTCTGGATGCTCGACAAGCCGCTGCGTCTGATGATGCGCGACCAGCGGCCGATCTATCGTCGGCCGCTAAAAATGCTCACACGTACCGAACGGATTGAAGCCGGGTGGTGGGACGGCAACCGCGTCGAGCGGGATTACTACGTCGCGGCCGACGATCGCGGCCATATGTTCTGGGTGTACCGCGAGCGCCTGAGCGGCGAGTGGTATCTGCAGGGTTTGTTCGGCTGAGCACCATGGCAATTTCCCGCTCCTCATTTCTGCCAGAGCAGGCGCTCACGGCTCACTTGCCGGCCTATGCCGAATTGCATTGCCTGACTAATTTCTCCTTTCTGCGCGGCGCCTCGCACCCGCATGAACTGGTCGAACAGGCGATGTCACGTGGTTATAGTGCGCTTGCCATCACCGACGAATGCTCGTTGGCGGGCGTAGTGCGCGCGCACACGGCATTGAAAGAAATCAAACAGGAGAGAGAAGACAAGGCGAAAGCTAAAGCCGCACAAGCGGGCGCGTCTTCGGGAGAACTCGCGGAGCCAGAAGAAGATGAAGACACGGAGCTCAAGCCGATCCCTCATCTGATAATCGGCAGCGAACTCAATCTGACCGATGACAACGGCGAACCGTTCTGCACACTGGTTGCACTCGCAACCAATCGCAACGGCTACGGCAATCTATCCGAATTGATCACGCTAGGCCGCTCGCGTGCGGACAAAGGTAGCTATCGCCTCGGTCCGTCCGACTTCGCCGATGCGTTGCCGCACCTCGAGCATCTCAGGACCTTGCCCGATTGCCTCCTGATCCTCGTGCCGCAACGCACGGCCACGCTCTCGCACACGCTGCGTTGTGCGCATTGGCTCGCGTCATTCGCCCCGCAACGTTCGTGGATCGGACTCGAACTCTGGCAAACCGGCAGTGACGAACTTCAGATCGACGCCTTGCGAATGATTTCAAAAGCGAGCGGTTTGCCGCTGGTTGCCGCGGGAGGCGTCCTGATGCATGTGCGATCACGCAAACCCTTGCAGGACACCATGACCGCGATCGGCCTCGTCACGCCACTGTCTGCGTGCGGCCACGCGCTCGAAGCGAATGCCGAGCGGCATATGCGTACACGTGTGCGGCTCGGCAAACTGTATCCACGCGATACGCTTGAAGAAACGCTGCGTGTCGCAGCGCTGTGCCGTTTTTCGCTCGACGAACTCAGATACGAATATCCGGAAGAACTGGTTCCCGCCGGCGAATCGCCATCGAGCTATCTGCGCAAACTGGTCATGGCCGGCGCGATGGAGCGCTGGCCGAAGGGTATGGATCTGAAGCGAATCGGCCAGATCGAAAAAGAGTTGCTGCTGGTTGCCGAACTAAAATACGAAAAGTATTTCCTGACGGTGCACGATATCGTGAGTTTCGCGCGCTCAAGAAACATTCTGTGTCAGGGCCGAGGTTCGGCGGCGAATTCGATCATCTGCTATTGCCTGCATGTGACGGAGATCGATCCGGTGCATATGAACATGCTGATCGAACGATTCATCTCGCGCGCGCGTAACGAACCACCTGATATCGACGTCGATTTCGAGCATCAGCGCCGTGAAGAGGTGATTCAGTACATTTACGGGAAGTACGGCCGTCATCGCGCGGCGCTGACCGCATCGCTGATTACGTATCACGCGCGCAGTGCGCTGAAAGATGTCGGCAAGGCGTTGGGGCTCGAAGCGTCGTTGATCGAGCGCATCAGCAAATCACAACAATGGTGGGACGGCACGGATGCGGTCGCCAAATATCTGGCCGAGGCCGGCTTCGATGCCAACTCGCACATCACGCAGAATCTGATTCGCCTCACCAAAGAGTTGCGCAATTTTCCGCGTCATCTGTCGCAGCACGTCGGCGGCTTTGTGATTGCGAAAGACAAACTGTCGCGGCTCGTGCCGATCGAGAACGCGACCATGAAAGACCGTAGCGTGATCGAATGGGACAAGGACGATATCGATGCGCTCAAGTTGCTGAAAGTCGACGTGCTGGCGCTCGGCATGTTGTCGGCGATCCGGCGCGCGCTGGAATTCGTCGCATTGCGGCGCGGTTTTCCTGCATTCAGAGTGCAGGATATTCCGCGCGAAGATCGGGCCGTCTACGAGATGTGCGGCCATGCCGATACGATCGGCGTGTTCCAGATCGAATCGCGCGCGCAGCAAAGCATGCTGCCGCGGCTAAAGCCTTCCAAATACTACGACCTCGTGATCGAAGTCGCGATCGTGCGGCCCGGGCCGATCCAGGGCGGCATGGTGCATCCGTATCTGCGCCGCAAGCAGGGACTCGAGGTGGTCGATTACGCGAAGGATGAATTGCGCCCGGTGCTTGAACGCACGCTCGGCGTGCCGATCTTCCAGGAACAGGTGATGCACCTCGCGATGGTCGCGGCGGAATATACCGGCGAGCAAGCCGACCAGCTGCGGCGCGCGATGGCCGCGTGGCGACGCAGCGGCAACCTCGCGAAGTACCAGAAGGATCTGAGCGAGCGCATGCTCAAGCGAGGTTATGAGCCGGAGTTTATCGACCGCATCTGCAAACAGATCGAAGGCTTCGGCGAATACGGCTTTCCGGAGAGCCATGCGGCGAGCTTCGCATTGCTGGTCTACCTCAGCGCGTGGCTGAAGCGCTACGAGCCGGCTGCTTTCCTCGCAGGCTTGCTGAACAGTCAGCCATTGGGTTTTTATTCGCCTTCACAACTCGTGCAGGATGCGAAGCGTCACGGCGTAACGGTACTGCCGCCTGACGTGACGTTGAGCGACTGGGAATCCGTCTTCGAAAAACGCGGTGCGCAACAGGGGCAGCGCATTTCGGCGGCCGAGACCTGTTTGCATCGTCAGCAGGCCGTACTATCAGCGCAGCAATTGCGCGATCTGTCGCTGCGGCGCTACGCCGTGAGCCGGACCATCCGGCGCGCTGCAAAGCGGCTGTCCGCGCGCGTGTTTCAGTCGTCGAACACCTATGGTGCGGGCGGTCCCGCCGTGCGCCTCGGCATGCATCTGATCAAAGGCCTTGCGCAGGTGGCCGCCGAGCGCATCATGGCGGCCCGTCACGACGCACCGTTCAGCGATGTCGACGACCTCGCGCGCCGTGCGGCGTTGACGCGGCGCGATCTCGAGGCACTCGCTGCTGCGAACGCGCTGGTCAGCATCGCCGGGCATCGACGCGAAGCGTGGTGGGCGGTGACTGCCCAGCACATCGTACCCAGGTTGCTGCGCGATGCGCCGATCGCGGAAGCGCCGCTCGCGTTGCCGCAGGCAGCCGAAAGCCGTGAGATCGTCGACGATTATGCGAGCCTCGGCCTCACGCTCAATCGTCATCCGCTCGCGGTATTGCGTGCGCGTCTTGCCAAACAGCGTTTTCGCACCGCGGCCGAACTCGCCGCGTGTCAGCACGGTACGCTGGCGCGGGCATGCGGCATTGTTACCGTGCGGCAGCGGCCGGGCACGGCGAACGGCACCGTGTTCGTTTCCATCGAAGACGAGACCGGTTCGATCAATGTGATCGTGTGGCCGTCGCTGGTGGAAAAGCAGCGCAAGGTGTTGCTGGGTTCATCGCTGCTGGCGGTATATGGTGTCCTGCAGCGCGACGACGGCGTCGCTACCGGTGGTGACAACGCGGGAAATGCGGGTGACGTCAATCAGGTGGGTCAAGGTAAAGGTAAAGGCCGGCAGAAAAACAAAGGCGAGGTGATCCATCTCGTCGCGCATCGGCTCGAAGATCACAGCGAATGGCTCGGCGAACTGGCCACGGCGAGCCGCGATTTTCATTGAGGCCGGCTCGCCGCGGTTGAAATCGTCACCCGATGCTATGCCGGCGTGGCACCTCGCCATGGGAACCCGGCCAGCACTTGCCGGATCGCGGTATCGAACGGCGTACGGCGGCCAATGCCGAGCGCCTCGAGCCGGCTCGACGCCAGGTGGCAGTTGTGTGGGCGCGGCGTCGCGTCGGTGGGCGTATGCTGAGGCGTCAATCGCGCGTCGAGTCGCAGCGCTTCGGCAAGACGCACAGCGATTTCGTATTTGGTCATCGGCTCATCGCCCGACCATTGCACAATGCCGCGCAGCGCTTGCCCACGCGCATGCTGCTCGAGCATCTGCCGGATCACGAACGCGACGTCTGGCGTACAGGTTGGGTATCGGATTGCCCATGCATCCATGACGGCGGCCTTGCCGTCGCGCGAAGCCGATGCGGCGATCGCCGGCACGAGGCTCGTCACCGCCGATTCCGTCCAGCTGACGATTGGTCCATACAGTAACGGCAGGCGCAGTACACAGCCGAGCTCGGTGGCTTCCATCAACGCGCGCTCGCCTTCGAGTTTGCTGCGCCCGTAGGCATTCAGCGGCGCAGGGGCCGAGTCATGCTGGTAGGGCGGATGGCTGCCGTCGAACACGTAATCCGTGGAAATCGATAGCGTCCATGCGCCGCGACGCTCTGCCGCGGCGGCCAGGATGCGCACCGCATCCACATTCAGTGCGTGGGCCAATGCCGGATTGTGCTCGCACACATCCGGCCGACGCTCCGCCGCGGCAATCACGAGCGCGTCTGGTGCTTCGCGCTCGACAAATTGCTCGACCGCCTGCGCGTCGCGAATATCCAGCGCGACCGTGTTCGGACCCGGCCGGCTGAATGTCGTGGCGACAACCTGCCAGCCAGCCTGCTGCGCCAATTCGTCGACAACAGCACGCCCGAGCAGGCCGGATGCACCCATGACGGCAACTTTGAACATGGCGGAACTCGCTTAACTGGCTGCGCCGCGGGTGACAGCTGTGACCGTGTAACCGGCCTCGTCGATGGCGGCCTTGAGCGTTTCAACCGGTTGCGCCGATTCGACCGCTACGCGGCCCGATGCCAGATCGATCTGTACCTGCGCGGCGCCGTCGTGTTCACGGATCGCTTTTGTGACTGACGCCACGCAATGCTGGCAGCTCATGCCTTCTACCTGGAATTCGATCGTCATCAGGATTGCCTCTGGAAATGGAATGTTGCGATGGTTGAATTATGCCTGCCGAAACGTACTTGCGAGACTGACCTTCCCATGATGGGAAGGTGTACGATCGACGCATGCACTGGAGCAACAGTTATGAATATCGGAGAAGCGGCCCGCGCGTCGGGCGTCACGGCGAAGATGATTCGCTACTACGAAAGCGTTGGCCTGCTGGCGGCGAAGTCGCGCACAAGCGCCGGCTATCGCGTCTACGGACCACAAGAGGTGCACTCACTGCGCTTCATCCGGCAGGCGCGTCGGCTGGGCTTCCTGGTTGAGGACATTCGCCGGTTGCTGGCGCTGTGGCACGACCGGTCGCGCGCCAGCGGCGAAGTGAAGTCGATCGCGCTGGAACACGTCGCGGATCTCGACCGCCGCATCGCCGAATTGAGCGACATGCGCGACACGTTGGCGCATCTGGCCGATCATTGCCATGGCGACGGGCGCCCGGATTGCCCGATTATCGAGCGACTCGCCGATACCGACATAGTGTCGGGGAGGGGCTGTCATCCGCTTTAAGCTGGCAGATTGCAACCCGACCGTCGCATTCGTCGCAACCCATGGCGTATTTGCACCATTAATGTGCTTAAAATAAGGGGCGGCATCATTTTTATCGAAGAAGTCTATCTTTGTCTCAAAAAAATCAATGACTTGAGTGCACCGCAAGCGTGCACCATTCCAAAACGGAATGCACGTCATGCGGGCATTTCACTAGCAAGGTTGCACCAGAGGGCTATAATCCGGGTTAACCCTTTTACGGGAAATCCCTGATGCACAATCCACCGGGGATTCAATACTGATCCTTGGAGAACATCATGTTTGCATACCTTCTTGAAAAGCTGAGCACCTGGTTTGAAACCGCAGAACGTAGCCGTCGTGAAGCCTATCTGGCCTCGTCGTCGGACATCGTTCAGCTTGAGCAACGCATCCGCTCGCTCGAAACCAACGGTTATTCGCTGTAAGCATCGAGCATCGAGTTTGACCCGGCAGCGCGTATCGCGCGGCCAAGGCAGTACCGCGTTGAGCCCCGTATAGACGGGGCTTTGTCATATCTGGACCGCGAAAATTACTCGGCCGGTGTTGCCCGAAGGCCGATCACGAACAATATCGACTAGCCTGAAGGTTGCCACCACGGTAAGGTAAAGCGTTTTCTGCGCAATCCGGCATTCTCAAACCTAACCGGTCCGCCTATGCTTCCTGCCCGCTCGCTTCAATCCATGCTGGCCACCGCCGTCGCGGCCTCGCTGACAATGGTTTTCGCAGTACCGGTGAGCTTCGCCGCGTCGAGCAACACCGGCAAGCCATTGGTCCTCGATACGCAGAGCGGCATTAGCGACGGGCAAACCGGCACCGTTCTGCAAACCGCGCCGCTCTCGCGGGAGCGGATCGTAGGGGCGCAGCCCATTGCGGCGCCGACCGAACTGGCGCCGAATTCCTCAATACCGATCGTTGTCGCGCCGTACCTCCAGTTGCCGGCCGGCGGCCGCGTGCCGCCGCAACCGCCGCCGCAACCTCGCCCTGTGGCGCATCCGCAATAAGTGTTTTTTGCGCGCGACTATCCTCGTAGTTCCTTTCTGATCCGATAGCACTTCGAGCCCTGAGTCGCGCGCCGACGCGCGCCTTTGGATGCTGCGCATGCCGACGCGTCATTCGGGTTTCGGCGCATGGCGTGGCCGGAAACGTCCGACGACAATCGTGGCGCGATCTCTCACCAGCGACGTGGGCCAGGTGCATTGCGCTGCGCCAACGCATCGAACGAAAACAGAAAACAGAACAAGGAGACATGAAAATGCCTAACCACTGGATGCGGCGTGCGGCCAGCACTTGCGCCACGCTGATCGCGCTAGTCGCACTGCCCGGCCTCGCACTCGCCAGGGACACCCCGGAAAAGCCCACCTTGACGATGGCTGTCGGCGGTTTGCCGGGCCTCTATTATTTGCCGGTACTTGCCGCGCAACAGTTGGGCTACTTCAAGGACGAGGGGCTCGACGTCACGCTCGAAGATTTCGCGGGCGGATCCAAAGCGCTGGAAGCGGTAGTAGGGGGCAGCGCGGATGTAGGCGCCGGCGCGTTCGAGCACACGCTGTTCATGCAGGCGAAGGGACAGCACTATCGCGCGTTTGCGCTGATGGGCCGGGCGCCGCAGATCGTTGTCGCGGTCACCAAGTCGAAGGTCGACGCGATCAGGACGCTGGCGGACTTCAAGGGGGCGAAGGTCGGCGTGAGCGCGCCGGGGTCGTCGACGGATCTGGTGCTCACCGTCGCTTTGCGCAAGGCCGGCGTGCAGCGCAATGAGATTTCGGCGATCGGCGTGGGCAGTGGGGCGACGGTACTGGCCGCCGTGAGCGGTGGTCAGATCGACGCGCTGTCGAACGTGGATCCGATGATGACGAAACTGGCGCGTAGCGGCGCGATCAAGGTGCTGGTCGATACCCGCACGGTGAAAGGCACACAGGAGGTGTTCGGCGGAACGATGCCGGCGGCGACGCTGTATGCGTCGGAGGCCTTCATCCAGAAGAATCCGAAGACAACGCAGGCTCTCGCCAACGCCATCGTGCGCGCGGACCACTGGTTGCAAACCGCGAGCGATGCCGACTTGCTGAAGATGGTGCCGCCGGCATACCTGCTCAACGACTCGGCGCTCTACGTGGAAGCCTTCCACAACGTACGCGATGCATATTCGCCGGATGGCCTGATGCCCGCAGACGGTCCCGCGACCTCATTGCGAGCGCTGTCGTCGTTCGACAGCCGGCTCGATCCGAAGAAGATCGACCTGAACGCGACCTATACCAACGACTTCGCCCGCAAGGCCGCGGCGCAACTCAAGTAAGCGGCCTGGCCGCGCATTGTCCCGTAGCGCGCACGTCTGCCTCTTCGGAGGCGCGTGCGTGCAACCCGCAAGACAACTCAATCGCCGCGATATTCGACCTTGAATTGCGCGGCCTTGTCCTCGCCGAGCGTCTTGACCAGCCATGGCATTTGCTCTTTCAGCGTTTTTGCCAGCGTGTACGGCGGATTCAGAATGAACATGCCGCTGCCGAACAGACCGAAACCGTCGGCCGGCGGATTGCTGACGGTCAGGCTCACATGCAGCCAGTTACGCTCCTGCAGCCGCTTCAACTGATCGGGAAAGCGCTGCGATTCAAGGCGCTTCACCTGCGGATACCAGACCGCGTACATGCCCGTCGGGAAGCGTTTCAGGCTCTCCTCGATGCTGCGTAGCGTGCGGGTGTAGTCGCGCTTGTCCTCATAGGAAGGATCGAGCAGCACCAGCGCGCGGCGCGGCGCCGGCGGCAGCAGCGCGAGGACGCCGTCAAAGCCGTCGCCCGCGTAGAGCATGGCGCGCCGGCCCGCGTCGCGGAAATTGTGGCGCAGCACGTCGATTTCGGTGGTATGCAGCTCGAACAGACGCATGCGGTCCTGTTCGCGCATCTGCCGCCACGCGATATACGGCGAGCCCGGATAGAAGCGCAACTGGCCGTCCGGGTTCAGCGCGCCCACTTCGTCGACGTACTCTGCGAAGATCGGCGGCAGGTCATCGCGGCCCCAAAGTTTGCCGATGCCGCTCTGGAACTCGCCGGTTTTGGTCGCGTAGCCCTCCTTCAGCGAATAGACGCCGGCGCCCGCATGCGTGTCGATATACCAGTAGGACTTGTCCTTCTGGCCGAGGTAGCGCAGTAGCTGCAACACGACGGCGTGTTTCAGAACGTCGGCGTGATTGCCTGCGTGAAAGGCGTGGCGGTAGCTGAGCATGATGAGGTGACGCTGAAAGAGGGCGCGCCGGTCCAGTTCGGATTCGGCGATGCGGATGCAATGCGGCAGCACAACTGCTGTGCAGCGCGGTCGCGTATTGTACGCGACACCGCGTTGCATCCCGCAGTGCGTTCCGGGCGGCACGACCCAATGCCGCACGCACGGGCCGTGCCTCGTGATCCGATGAGCGGCCGGTCAGTTGTAGGCGTCGCCGATGATCTCCTCGATCTGCTGTTTGATCTCCGGGGTAATGCGCTCGGCCACATCGATCGACTTCATGTTCTCGCCGATCTGTTCGACCCGCGACGCACCCGTGATCACCGTGCTCACATGCGGGTTCTTCAGAATCCACGCGATGGCCAGTTGACCGACGGTGCAACCCAGCCCATCGGCCACTTCGCCGAGCCTGCCGACCACGTTATTCTTGCCGGCGTCGGTCACCTGTTTGCGCAGCCACTCGTAGCCCTGCAACTGCGCGCGGCTGTCTGCGGGTACGCCGTCGCGGTACTTGCCGGTGAGCAGGCCGGAAGCCAGCGGGCTCCAGGTCGTCAGCCCGAGACCGATATCCTCATAGAGCCGCTTGTATTCCTGCTCGACGCGCTTGCGATGAAACAGGTTGTATTGTGGCTGTTCCATGACAGGCTTGTGCAGATGATGCCGCTCTGCAATGTCGTAAGCGGCGCGGATCTCGTCGGCGCTCCATTCGGACGTGCCCCAGTAAAGTGCTTTACCGCGCGTGATCATGTCGCTCATCGCCCAGACGGTTTCTTCGACCGGCGTGTTCGGGTCAGGACGATGACAGAACACCAGATCGACATAATCGAGTTGCAGGCGTTTGAGCGATGCATCGACCGCGTTCAGCAAATATTTACGATTCAGCGTGTGGTACTGGTTCGGCGCTTCCTCGAGACCCCAGAAGAATTTCGTCGACACCACATAGCTCACGCGCGGCCATGCCAGTTCCTTGAGTGCCTGACCCATGATGTCTTCGGATTGCCCGCTGGCATACACCTCGGCGTTGTCAAAGAAGTTGACTCCCGCATCACGGGCAGCCGCGAGCGATTCACGCGCCGCACGATGATCCACCTGATTGCCGTAGGTGACCCACGAGCCGATGGACAGTTCGCTGACCTGCAGGCCAGAACGGCCCAGACGTCGATAATTCATGCACTCCTCCTTGGTAGTGATGCAGCCGGAATCCCGCCGAAACGTCTAGTTTAAAGATAAAGGCCGATGTGCGTTTTCCGGCTACGGTTCACGCGGTTCATGCACAATAGCAAGGTAGGCCGCAGTGCAGCATTCGGCCAGACGGCCTATGCCGTGTGGCTGACTTCACGCCGCCTGCGGTCCGTGGTCTCATTGCTCATTAACTGCATGGAGGTTCTGGATGTCGTCACTGAACACGAATCTGAATGGCAAGGTCGCGGTGGTTACCGGCGCGGCGAGCGGTATTGGCAAACAAATCGCACTGACACTTTCCGCGGCGGGCGCTGCAGTCGCGATCGCCGACCTGAACCAGGATGGGGCGAACGCGGTCGCTGAAGAAATCAAAAAGGGCGGCGGCAAGGCAATTGGCGTCGCCATGGACGTCACGAACGAAGACGCGGTCAATCAGGGGATCGACAAAGTCGCTGCCGAGTTTGGCTCGATCGATATCCTGATTTCCAATGCCGGCATCCAGATCGTTAACCCGATCGAAAATTATTCGTTTTCCGACTGGAAGAAGATGCAGGCCATCCACGTGGACGGCGCATTCCTCACCACCAAGGCTGCGCTCAAGCACATGTACAAAGACGATCGCGGCGGCATCGTGATCTACATGGGTTCGGTCCATTCGCACGAAGCGTCGCCGCTCAAGTCCGCCTATGTGACGGCCAAGCACGCGCTGCTCGGGCTCTCGCGAGTCCTCGCCAAGGAAGGCGCGAAGCACAACGTGCGCTCGCATGTGGTTTGTCCGGGATTTGTGCGCACGCCGCTGGTCGACAAGCAGATTCCCGAGCAGGCGAAAGAACTCGGCATCAGCGAGGACGACGTGGTCAAGCGCGTAATGTTGGGTGGCACGGTGGATGGCATCTTCACCACGGTGGAAGACGTCGCGCAAACGGTATTGTTCCTGTCCACCTTCCCGACTGCGGCGCTGACCGGTCAGTCCTTTATTGTGAGCCACGGCTGGTACATGCAATAAGGAGGCGCCCATGGCGCAACGCAATCTTAAACGGGCGCGCGCCGGTGCGCCCGGCGATGGGGAGGGCGAAGGCGCCGGTCCGGTGCCCGCTGCCCATGCCGGCCGGCTGAAGCATCTGCCCAACTACGAAACCGTTGCGCTGATGCTGCAGGGCGGCGGCGCTCTCGGGGCGTATCAGGCCGGCGTCTTTCAGGGCCTTTACGAAGCGGGTATCGAACCGAACTGGCTCGCCGGCATTTCGATCGGGGCGTTGAATACAGCCATCATTGCTGGCAATCCCCCAGAGAAGCGTGTCGAACGGCTGCTGCAATTCTGGGAGACGATCTGCCAGCCGGCTTTCGGGCCGCCGCTGCCCGCCTTCATCGAGCACGCGTTTTTTAATTCCAGTGAAGCCGTGCGTAAAGCCTTTACTGCAACGCAGGCTATGGGTGCGATCCTGGAGGGGCAGAAGGGATTCTTTGTGCCGCGTTTCCCGCCGCCATTGCCCACTGTGTCCGGACCGCCGCAGATGGCGAGCTATTACGATACCGCGCCACTGAAAGCGACGCTGGAAGCCTTATGCGATTTCGACCGGATCAATTCACGTGAAATGCGGGTGTCGGTCGGCGCAGTCAATTGCGGCACGGGGAATTTTGCGTACTTCGATAACACGCACACCACGTTGAAACCCGAGCATTTCATGGCATCGGGGGCGTTGCCGCCTGGCTTCGCCGCGGTTGAAATCGACGGGCAGTTTTACTGGGATGGCGGCTTGATGTCGAATACACCGCTTTACGAGGTGATTCAGTCCACTCCGCGTCGCGACACGCTCGCCTTCCAGGTCGATCTGTGGAGTGCGATCGGGCCGGTGCCCGATAACATCACCGATGTGCAGGGGCGCATGAAGGATATTCAGTATTCGAGCCGGACCCGGCTTGTGACCGACATGCTGCAACGGTCGCAGCGTTTCCGGCATGTGCTGCGCGAGGTGCTGGATCGGGTGCCGGCGGATCAGCATGAGGATCCGTGGTGCAAGCTGGCGGAAGAATTATCGTGTTCGAAACGCTACAACGTCATCCATCTCATCTACCGGCAGAAGGAGTACGAAGGGCACTTCAAAGACTTCCAGTTCGGCCTTTCCACGATGCGTGAACATTGGGAGAGCGGGCTGGAAGATATCCGCCGCTCACTCGCGCAACCTGATTGGCTCGACCTGCCCGATAACGACGCGGGCTTTGTCACGCACGATATCCACCGGGATTCACGTTGACATAGCCGCGAGCAACACCCGTTAGCAACCAATGAAAACGGCGCCCGAAAGGGCGCCGTTGCTACGAGCGGTCAGCAAGGCGTGTGCAAAAATCGCCCACGCTTTGAAAGCTCTTACTTCAGCACGTGAGCGATGGCGTTCGCCACCACGTCGAGGTTGCGGGTATTGAGCGCAGCCACGCAGATCCGGCCGGTGCCCACGGCATAAATGCCGAACTCTTCACGCAGACGGTCCACTTGTGGCGAGGTCAGACCCGAGTACGAGAACATGCCGCGTTGCGCGTTCACGAAGCTGAAATCGCGATCCACGCCGCTTGCCTTCAGCCGTTCCACCAGGCCGTTGCGCATGGCGCGGATGCGGTCGCGCATTTCGGCCAGTTCCGTTTCCCACGTGGCGCGCAGTTCAGTCGAAGCGAGCACCGCTGCGACCACCGAACCACCGTGCGTCGGCGGGTTCGAGTAGTTCGTGCGGATCACGCGCTTCAGTTGCGACAGCACGCGGGCGGATTCTTCCTTGCTGGCCGTAATGATCGACAGTGCGCCGACGCGTTCGCCGTACAGCGAGAACGACTTCGAGAACGACGACGACACGAACACGTTCAGTTCCGACGCAGCGAACAGACGCACGGCTGCGGCGTCCGATTCGATGTTGTCGCCGAAACCCTGGTAAGCGATGTCGAGGAACGGCACCAGATTGCGCGCCTTGACGACTTCGACCACCTGCTTCCATTGTTCGACGCTCAGGTCGACGCCGGTCGGGTTGTGGCAGCACGCGTGCAGCACGACAACCGTGCCCGCGGCGTAGCTGTTCAGCGCGCTCAGCATGCCTTCGAAGTTCACGCCATGCGTGTGCGCGTCGTAGTACGGGTATGACGCGACCTCGAAGCCGGCGCCTTCGAACAGTGCGCGGTGGTTTTCCCAGCTCGGGTCGCTGATTGCGACCTTGGCGTTCGGGTTCAGGCGCTTGAGGAAGTCGGCGCCGATTTTCAGTGCGCCGGTGCCGCCCAGTGCCTGCGCCGTGACAACGCGGCCTGCGGCGATCAGCGCCGAGTCGTTGCCGAGAAGAAGCTTCTGCACTGCGGCGTCGTATGCGGCGATGCCTTCGATCGGCAGATAGCCGCGCGGCAGCGCCGCTTCGACGCGAGCCTTTTCCGCGTCGCGCACGGCGCGCAACAGCGGAATCTTGCCTTCTTCATTGAAGTACACACCCACGCCAAGGTTGACTTTGGTGGTGCGTGCATCGGCGTTAAAGGCTTCGTTCAGGCCCAGAATCGGGTCGCGGGGAGCAAGTTCGACGGCGGAGAACAGAGACATGATGGGTCGGCAGCAGTAGTGAAGAAGAAGGGCGGCTTGGTGCGGGCGGCCCAGCCTGCGGCGTCTGACGGGAGGTACAGACACGCGGCGGACGGCGGCAGGCGAGCGCAACTTGCCATTGTAGCGAATCCGTCGGCATTTTTTCGGCCCGCGACGGCTGTGAGGTCGAATTATTTGCTTGAAAAACAGGCATTCGGGCGTCATATGGCTATCACGAATCTGCTCGTGGCCGGTGCCGATCGGCCCCGAACTGGCCCTGAAACCTCTGCCAGATAGTCAAAAGCGGGCTCGAAGGCACGCCCTCGGGCCGCACCGCAGACGTCTTATCACCCCTGTCGTCCGAGCGCCCGTAAACTCGCTCTGCGGTACGCGGATAAAGCCCGGAAACCCTACGCGGGGCCGCTCAGCCCGCGTTTCCCGAACCCGTTAGAATAGTCCTTTGCCCAAGGCCTGGTGCCGCCCACATGTCCGAACACCATCTGACTGAAGCCGAAGACACGCTCGACGAATCTAAATTCGTCACGTTCGAGGGCTCGCCGTTCCAGCTGTACCAGCCTTATCCGCCTGCCGGCGACCAACCCACGGCGATCGACACGCTCGTCGAAGGCGTCGAGGACGGCCTGTCGTTCCAGACGTTGCTCGGCGTGACCGGCTCCGGCAAGACCTTTACGATGGCCAACACGATCGCGCGGCTCGGCCGCCCGGCTATCGTGTTCGCGCCGAACAAGACGCTCGCCGCGCAGCTCTATTCGGAGTTCCGCGAGTTCTTCCCGCGCAATGCGGTCGAGTACTTCGTCTCGTACTACGACTATTACCAGCCGGAAGCGTACGTGCCGCAGCGCGACCTGTTCATCGAGAAGGATTCCTCGATCAACGAGCATATCGAGCAGATGCGGCTGTCGGCCACCAAGAGCCTGATGGAGCGGCGCGACGTGGTGATCGTCGGCACGGTGTCGGCGATCTACGGGATCGGCAACCCGTCCGAATATCACAAGATGATTCTGACGCTGCGCATCGGCGACAAGCTCGGCCAGCGCGATATCATCGCGCGCCTGATCGCGATGCAGTACAACCGCAACGAGGCCGACTTCCAGCGCGGCTCGTTCCGCGTGCGCGGCGACACCATCGATATTTTCCCGGCTGAACACGCCGAAATGGCGGTGCGCATCGAGCTATTCGACGACGAAGTCGAGACGCTGCAACTGTTCGATCCGCTTACCGGCCGGGTGCGTCAGAAGATTCCGCGCTTTACGGTTTACCCGTCGTCGCACTATGTGACGCCGCGCGATACCGTGGTGCGCGCGGTCGAAACAATCAAGACCGAACTGCGCGATCGGCTCGAATTTTTCTATAGTGGCGGCAAGCTGGTCGAAGCGCAGCGGCTCGAACAACGTACCCGTTTCGACCTCGAAATGCTCCAGGAGCTCGGTTTCTGCAAGGGCATCGAGAATTACTCGCGGCACTTCTCGGGCGCCGCGCCCGGCGAGCCGCCGCCCACGCTGGTCGATTACCTGCCGCCGGACGCGCTAATGCTGCTCGACGAATCGCACGTCCTGATCGGCCAGTTGAACGGCATGTACAACGGCGACCGCGCGCGTAAAGAGAACCTGGTGGACTACGGTTTCCGTTTGCCGTCGGCGCTCGATAACCGGCCGCTCAAATTCAACGAGTTCGAGCGCAAGATGCGCCAGGTGATTTTCGTCTCGGCCACGCCGGCCGATTACGAAAAGAAGACGGCCGGGCAGGTGGCCGAGCAACTAGTGCGTCCTACCGGGCTGGTGGATCCGGAAATCGAGGTGCGCCCGGCGCGTAGCCAGGTGGACGACGTGCTCGGCGAGATCAACGAGCGCGTGAAAGTGGGCGATCGCGTGCTGGTCACGGTGCTGACCAAGCGGATGGCCGAACAGCTCACCGAATTTCTGGCCGATCACGGCGTCAAGGTGCGCTATCTGCACAGCGACATCGATACAGTGGAGCGGGTCGAAATTATCCGCGATCTGCGTCTGGGCACATTCGACGTGCTGGTCGGGATCAACCTGCTGCGCGAGGGGCTCGATATTCCGGAAGTATCGCTGGTCGCGATTCTCGACGCCGACAAGGAAGGCTTCCTGCGCGCTGAGCGTTCGCTGATCCAGACCATCGGGCGGGCGGCGCGTAACGTGAACGGCAAGGCGATTCTGTACGGGGACAAGGTAACCGATTCGATGCGCCGCGCCATCGACGAAACCGAGCGGCGGCGCGCCAAGCAGGTTGCCTTCAACCTCGAAAACGGCATTACGCCGCGCGGGGTGGTCAAGCGTATTCGCGACATCATCGACGGCGTGTACAACGTCGACGACGCCCGCGCCGAGTTGAAAGAGCAGCAAGCCCGCGCGAAATTCGAGGACATGTCCGAGAAACAGCTCGCCAAGGAACTCAAGCGTCTCGAAAAGCAGATGATGGAGCACGCGAAGAATCTCGAGTTCGAAAAGGCCGCGCAAACCCGCGACCAGATCGCGTTGCTGCGCCAGCGTGTGTTCGGCGCCAACGTCGGCGATCACGTGCCCGGCGTCAACTAAGTCGTCTCTTTTGTTCCCGGGAGCGCGGCAACGCGCCGCGCTCCCGCCTGCCCTGAATTCGCCTCTCCCCCGAAGCCGTCACACGCGCTCCTTAACTCAGCCTTAAGACCCTGCTGGGATAAGGCTTTGCCCGTCTTCAAATTTGTTCTCCTTGTCGATCGATGATAAACTCAACCAATATTGAGAATGGTTCGCATTAACGTTCGTATGTACGCTGTAAAGCGGTTGCAACGCTGTGGCCAGATGTTTGCGACCGCTCACATTGCTCACAGCGCACGCGCGCGACGCACTGTTCCAATGGGTCCGGTTTCAGTCTGATAAAAACAAGGAGTTTCAATGCGGATTTCTTCATTTGTGCGTGGTGGCGCAGCAGCAGTGGCCGCGGTAGCGGCGCTTTCGGCAACGGCGGCGGAATACCCGATTGGCAAGCACCAGATTCAGGGCGGCATGGAAATCGGCGCGGTCTATCTGCAGCCGATCACGATGGAACCCGAAGGCATGATGCGCAAGGCGTCGGATTCAGACGTTCACCTCGAAGCCGACATCCACGCGGTCAAGAACAACCCCACCGGTTTTGCCGAGGGCGACTGGATGCCCTATCTGCAAGTGCGTTATGAGCTGACCAAGGCCGGCTCGAATCAGACGCAGAAGGGCGACATGATGGCAATGGTCGCCAACGACGGTCCCCACTACGGCGACAACGTCAAGCTGCAAGGCCCCGGCAAGTACCACCTGAAGCTGGTCGTCGAAGCGCCGATGCAAACGGGTCACATGGCTTTCGGCCGTCACGTCGACAAGGAAACCGGCGTGGGTCCGTGGTTCAAGCCGATCACGCTCGAATACGACTTCACGTACGCGGGTATCGGCAAGAAGGGCGGTTACTGATCGAGACGGATCGTCGAGGCTCGCAGCGTATTGACGTGCGCGAGGCCGCGCAAACGAATGCAGCAGGCGGCGCCCGGTGTCAAAGCCGCGGCGCCGCGTTTTCCGGAAAGGCTAATGAGAATTAACCGAAAGATCGCGATGTTCGCCATGCTGGCGTCGCTGGCCGGCGTGGTACATGCCGCCGATCTGCCCACATTCAACCTGGAAATGAACGACGGCAAGCTCAACCCGGCACGCATTCAGGTGCCGGCGGGGCAGCGCATCAAGATCGCAATACGCAATACCGGCAAGGGCGCGGCCGAGTTCGAAAGTGTCCAGCTGCGCAAAGAAAAAGTGTTGGCGCCCGGCGCGGATTCGTTTGTCGTGATCGCGCCGCTGGAGCCAGGCGAGTACAAGTTTTTTGACGATTTCCACCAGCAGGCGCAGGGCGTGATCGTCGCCAAGTAGTGGCTTGGGAAGCGGGCGTATGCGCCCGCCAGAGCAGTAGAAGGAGAGCTAGATGGGTCAGGTCTTATTCATCGTATGGCGGGAAAGCGTCGAAGCCTTGCTGGTTGTCGGCATCCTGTATGCGTGGTTGAAAAATGGCGACGCCGACGCGCGCCGCGGTTTGCCGTATCTATGGGGCGGCGTGGCGGCCGGCGTGATTGCTGCGGTGGCGCTCGGCGCGGCGCTGGTCGGTTTCACCGAAGTGCTCTCCGGTGACGCGCAGGACTACTTCCAGACCGCGATGGTGCTGATCGCGTGTGTGCTGATCGTGCAGATGGTGCTCTGGATGAAGCAGCACGGCCGCACGCTCAAGCGCGACATGGAACAGTCGCTGCAAAAGAGCACACGCGATTCGAACTGGTGGGGCGTCGCGCTGCTGGTGGCGCTGGCAATCGCGCGCGAAGGCAGCGAAACGGTCATCTTCCTGTACGGCCTCGGCTTTGGCCAATCCGGTCACGTGGACGGCAGCCAGATGCTCGCGGTGCTGATCGGGCTGGGTCTCGCATTCCTGACTTTCTATGTGTTGCAACTGGGCGGCAAGTTCTTCTCGTGGCGGCTCTTTTTCCGCGTCACCGAAATCATGCTGCTGTTCCTTGGCGCGGGCCTGTTCCAGACCGGCGTCGACAAGCTGATCGACAAGGAAATCCTGCCGACGCTCGTCGATCAGATGTGGAACTCGTCGGCGATCCTTGATGACTCGAGCACCTTCGGTTCGCTGGTGTCCACGCTCACGGGTTATCGCGCACATCCGGCGCTGATGAATCTGATCGCCTATGCGGCGTACTGGGCGGTGGTCTATCTGCTGGTGCGTCGCGCGAATCGCAAGCCGGCGCAGCAGGCCGTAGGGCGCGCGGCATGAGTACCGTGATGACCCGCCCGGGCCGCCTTGCAGCGGCCGGCCAGTGGATGCAGCGGCACGGCGCGCTGATCCGCGGCATTCAGTGGGTCGTGGTGGCGGTGTACGCGTTTCTGATCCTGGTGCCGGCGGTGATGCCGCTGCCGGACGACACTGCGCATCTGTGGAACAACCTGACACTTGCCGCGCAGTTCGTGTTCTGGGGCATCTGGTGGCCTTTCGTGCTGCTCTCGATGGTGATGCTCGGCCGGGTCTGGTGTGGCGTGCTGTGTCCGGAAGGCGCGCTCGCCGAATTCGCCAGCAAATACGGCCGCGGCTGGGCGATCCCACGCTGGATGCGCTGGGGCGGCTGGCCATTCGTCGCGTTCGGTATCACCACGATCTACGGGCAGATGGTGAGCGTCTACCAGTACCCAAAGGCGGTGCTGCTGGTACTTGGCGGCTCGACCTTCGCGGCGATGATCATTGGCCTGCTGTACGGACGAGAGAAGCGCGTCTGGTGCAAATACCTGTGCCCCGTCAACGGGGTGTTTTCGCTTCTGGCGCGCCTCGCGCCGTTCCACTACAAAGTCGATGAAGACGCGTGGCGCCGTTCATACAAGAACGGCGAGCACGGGCATCGCGTGATTCCGATCAATTGCGCGCCGCTGGTTCCGCTGCGCAATATGAAAGGCGCATCCGACTGCCACATGTGCGGCCGCTGCAGTGGCCACCGCGACGCGATCGCGTTGACGTGGCGCGCGCCGTCGTCAGAAGTGGTGCAACTCGGCGACAAGCAGGCGAGTGCATGGGACACCGCGTTGATCCTGTACGGCCTGCTCGGCATTGCGATCGGCGCATTCCACTGGACCGCGTCGCGCTGGTTCGTCGATCTGAAGATGTTCTTCGCCAACTGGCTGGTCGATCACGACATCACATGGCCGCTCGACACCAACGCGCCCTGGTTCCTGTTCACGCACTACCCCGAGCAGAACGACGTGTTTTCCTGGCTCGACGGCACGATGGTGATCGGCTACATCCTCGCCACCGCGCTGGTGTACGGCACCACGCTGCTGGTGCTGCTGATGGGCGCAACGCGCATGCTGGGGCGTTTTAACACCGTGCGTCTGCATCATCTGACGCAAGGGCTGATTCCGCTCGCCGGTGCCGGCGTGTTCCTCGGCTTGTCGGCAACCACGTTATCGCTGCTGCGCGCGGAGCATGTGTCGCTGTGGTGGGCGTCGGATCTGCGCATCGGCATTCTGGCGATCGCCAACGTGTGGAGCGCATGGCTCGCCTGGCTCGTGACCCGTCGGTACAGCGAGCGCATCGTGCAGCGCGGCCTCGCGATGGTCTGGTTCTTCGCCGCGCTCGCGGTGGTCGATAGCGCATGGTGGCTGATGTTCTGGGGCTGGGCCTCGAAGTAAGCCCGGACGCTTCGACGCTCAGGTCGACGCCATCCAAAGAAAAAGCCGTGGAGATGGCAACATCCCACGGCTTTGTCATCTTGTTCGCTGCGACACACGACGTTTCGCGTGTCCGCATTGGGTGAGAACCAAAAAAGCGGCCTGGCTTGCTGCGACGGCTGGCTTGGTGTCTGCACGAAGGGGTCTAGTTCTCACGTGCAAGCCGTCGTGGCTGGCTAATGCCCAACACCTCTCGAGGAGGTGGTCCCCACAATACTCTGCGCTACCTCTATTCGTTACCTTTGTTCGTTCCGCCTGTTACTTCGTCAGAATCAGCTTGCCCAGACGCGTTGCGCGCAACTGGTAGGTCTCGCCGTTATGCACGATGCTGACGTGGCTATGTCCTTGCAGCAGTGCGTCGCTGCGTACGACCCGATCCGACGTCTCGCCAGAACTCTTGGCGCGATCCGCAGCAGGCTTCGTGGCGGTTGCCGTTGCCGTCGATGGCTTCGGACGGCTGGTCAGTGCGGCCGCCGGGCGGCGCAGGCTGAGTGTAGAAGGGCGCGTGAGATCGGTCATTCGTTTTAGCTGTTGGTCGATTCGATGGATTAATTCTAAATGATAACTATTCCCATTTACAAGAAAGAGAAATTAATCGAATTCGATTTTCGATAGCTGGAATGATCAGGGAGGCTGCGAGTGGTCCGAAGACGGGCCGCCGATCAACCTGGCGGCCAGGACGCGCACGCGCGAGCAGAGCGCCCGCGCGCGGAAATCAATGCAGGGAACCGGGTTCCTGGCGGGCTTGCACGTACTGGCGAATCAACCGAACCGTATCGATGTCGTTTTCGCGGTACGCCGATTTGACGATTTCCTGCGTCTGCACAGCGTCCTGGTCGTCGGAGACGGGCAGGGTGGTCGCGTATTCGAAGCGCAGGAACAGTTGCAGCTCGTCCGGTTGCTCGATGGTCATGGTCAGCGAGCCGCCTACGTAGTCTGCCGTGGGCAGAATGTCATAACGCACGCTCTGGCTTTCCTGCAGCGTGACGCGATCGCGTACGGTGGCCTGACCGTAGTGCAACTCGCGTTCGAGCGTGTTGCCTTTGCGCGAAAGGATGGTGCAACTGTCGAGACCGATTACGAACAGTTGCGGCTGTTCGGCGCGCAGCACGAGGCCCTCCCACAACTGTTCGCGGGTCATCGAGTCAACAAGCGGATTCAACGGGTCGTTGATCTGGATAAGGTGTTCGAAATTCAAGACGACAGCTTCCTATGAAAGCGTTGCAATACGTGAGGCTTCGTTAGCCGATGCATGCCATGTCGGCCATTGGCATCAGGCGACGGCGAGGCCCGAACGGATCGTGATCGAATGCGTGAGGATCTTGTGAACCGGGCACGCATTGGCAATTTGCAAGAGCCGTTCCCGCTGCTCGTCGGACAGATCACCTTCCAGCACAATCTTGCGATCGATGGTTGTGCCTTCGTCGCCGGTTTCGAGCGACAGCGTCACGCGCACATCGGCAAGCGGCCAGTCCTTGCGCTGAGCGTACATTTTCAGCGTGATCGAGGTACAGGCGCCAAGGCTCGACAGCAGCAGCGAGACGGGCGTGGGTCCGCGATCACCGCCGCCAAGCGACTCGGGTTCATCGGCGAGCCACGTGTGCTTGCCGTCGTCGAAAAGGACCTGGAAATTCGTCGAACCAATGTGGGCGGTGACGGTGGACTCTGCCATGCGCACTCCTGTACGGAAACGGAAATCGCCGCGCGCCACGATCCGTTATGGTTAAACGGCGCGGCGCGCGGCATGAATTGCTATTGTGAACGAATTTAGCGGCCTTCGCCCCGTGCTGCGGCACGGCGGCGCTTTCCTTACCACGCCGACCGACCCGAGAGTCGGCGGCGCGTGCAGCGTGGACGCCAATCAGTGCGTGATCGCACCCATGCGGCCAGCCTGATAATCGGTGACGGCCTGGCGGATTTCCTCTTCCGTGTTCATGACGAACGGGCCATAGCGCACCACCGGTTCCTTCAGCGGCACGCCGCCGAGCAGCAGGACTTCCAGCGGCTCGGAGCCCGCTGTGAGCGTGACTGTGTCGCCGTCGTTCTGAAACACCACCATTTTCTGCGCGTCGATTTCCTGGCGCGCTTCGCCTTCGCCATAAAAACCTTTGCCCGACAGACTGTAAGCAAACACACGATAGTCAGCCGGCACCGGCTGTTGAATCGCCGCGCCTGGTTGCAGCGAGAAGTGCTGATACAGGATCGGCGTACGCGTTTCGATGGCCGCTTTGACGCCGAGCGCTTCGCCGGCGATCACCTTGACGCGCACCTTGCCGTCCGCGGAAGTCGCGACGGGAATACTGGCCGACGGTATCTCCTGATAACGCGGCTCGATCATCTTGTCGCGGCGCGGCAGGTTCACCCACAATTGCAAGCCGTGCACGCGCCCACCGGTGCGCACGAAAGAGGGGTCTGGCATCTCGCTGTGCACGACGCCCGCACCCGCGGTCATCCATTGCACGTCGCCGGCATGCAGCGTGCCCGAATGACCCGCGGAATCCTTGTGGCCGAACTGGCCTTCGAGCGCGTAGGTGACCGTCTCGAAGCCGCGATGCGGATGGTCCGGCGCACCGATGGCCTCGCCGGGCGCGTAGTCGATTGGCCCCATTTCGTCGAGTAGCAGAAACGGATCGAAATCCATCAGCATGCGGGTCGGAAACGGACGGTGGACGATAAAGCCGCCGCCCTCGGTCGTGCGAACGGCGGGATAGATGCGTTCGATCGTGCGGGTCGTGCTCATCAAATGTCACCTCGAAAAATGGGGAATAGCATTATTTTTGAAACATGGAGCTATTATAAGGACCGTTTTTCGCGGTGCCAGCCGCCGCCACGCAATGGATTGTTCTATTACTGGAACGATGAGATGAAGATCGATTCACACAATCTGAATGACCTGATGTATTTCTCGCAGGTCGTCGAACACGGTGGTTTTTCCGCGGCCGAGCGGGTACTGGGCATCTCGAAGTCGCGCCTGTCGCGCCGGCTGACCGAACTCGAGGCGTCGCTGGGCGTGCGTTTGCTGCAACGCTCCACCCGCAAGCTGGCGCTGACAGAAGCGGGGCAACTGTTTTACCAGCACTGTCAGGCGATGCTCAACGAGGCGCAGGCGGCGGTCAACGTGGTGCAGCAGTTGCGTTCGTCGCCGCGCGGCACGGTGCGTGTAAGTGTTCCTGTGACGATTTCGCAGACCATCCTGTCGCAGATCCTGCCGGAGTTCATGCATCGCTATCCGGAAGTGCGCGTGGTGATGCGCGTGACCAACCGTGTGGTCGATCTATTTGAAGACTCGATCGACGTCGCGTTGCGCGTGCGTTCCGATCCACCGGAAAACGCCAACATCGTCGTGCGTCCGCTGTGGCGCACGCAGCAGATGCTGGTCGGCGCACCGAGCCTGTTGCAGCAGAATGCGCCCCCTCTATTGCCTGCCGATCTGGGCCGCTTCGAAACGCTCGACGTGTCGACCGGCGATGGCCGCCACGTATTCAACCTGATCGCTCCGGACGGCACGCGTCACGCGCATGAACACGAGCCGCGTCTGGTGACCGCCGATCTGATGACGATTCGTGAAGCGGTGCTCGCCGGCGTCGGTATCGCGGCGCTGCCGGAAATGATGTACGGCTCGGCCTTGCGCGCGGGGCAATTGTCGCCGGTGATGCCTGGCTGGACCCTTCCGACGCCGCAGTTGTACGCCGTATTCGTGTCGCGCCAGGGAATGGTGCCGGCGGTGCGCGCGTTCGTCGATTATCTGGTTGAGATGCTGGATCCCGACGAAGGAAAACACATCATGGGCGAGTGCCCCACGCGCAAAGAACAGGCTGGCGTACCGCAGTCGTTCGCGGTCATGTCATAGCACTTTCCACGCATGACAACATCGCTTTTAGCATTTAAGCGCCGTCTGTCATGAGTACTTTCAATGGCGGTTTCCTTGAATGCGCGCGCTTACGGGCCTATAGTGAAATCCCTTCGCTAAGGAGTCTCTTATGCGAAAACTCATGGCCGCTATCATAGCGAGCCTGATAGGGCTGACCGCGCTGTCCGTGTCGATCACGGCTGTCGCATGCGGTGACGCGAGCTATCAGTCTTCGACCGATGGCAAATGATCCCGCCGCCCGAAGGCGCCGAGTGCGCACAAAAAAAGGCCTTCATCTGGCGATGAAGGCCTTTTACTTTTAGCCCCTGTTTCAGGGGCTTTTGTGCATTTCGGCAGCCGCTGCTTAAGAGCGTTGCACGGCGCCGCGCAGTTGCCGCGCAGTTGCCGATTTAATTGCCGGTCACTTGCCTTTAGGCTGCGTGACGAAGCCGATCTTCGTGAGGCCGCCGGCCTGGGCCGCCGACATCACTTCAGCCACTTTCTCATACGGCACCTTACGGTCCGCATCCAGATGCAATTCCGGTTGCGGGTTTGCTTGCGCAGCCTCGGCGATCTTTGCCTGCAGCGCCGCTTCGTCGACCTTTTTGTCGTCCCACAACACGTTGCCGTCGGCATCGACGGAGACCGTCACCTGCGCGGGCTTGGTGTCTTCCTTCTGACTGCTTGCATGCGGCAGATCGATCTTGACTGCATGACGAATCACCGGAATCGTCACCATGAAGACGATCAGGAGAACCAACATCACGTCAACGAGCGGCGTCATGTTGATTTCGTTCATCAGGCCGTCGTCATCGTCGCCGGCGAAGGGGCTCATTGCCATCGGAGTGCCTCGCTGATCAGTTGACGCGCGTGGCGAGGCGCAGACCGTCGCCGCGCTTGGACGACGACAGACGGGCGCCCGTCACGAAGAATGCGTGCAGACCATGCGCGAAGCGGCTCAGCTTGGCGACGATGGCCTTGTTGGCGCGCGTCAGAGCGTTGTAGCCGAGCACTGCCGGAATCGCGACGAACAGGCCGAATGCGGTCATGATCAGCGCTTCGCCCACCGGGCCGGCAACCTGATCGATCGACGATTGACCGCTTGCACCGATCGACAGCAGCGCGTGATAGATGCCCCACACCGTGCCGAACAGGCCGACGAACGGCGCCGTGCTGCCGATCGACGCGAGAATCGCAAGGCCGCTCTGCATACGCGACACGCTGTCATCCATCGTGTCTTTCAGACAGCGCGTGACCCAGTCCGACACATCCATGCGATCGTGCAAATGCGGCTGCGTCTGATGGTGGTGATCGGCGGCTTCCTGACCCGACAGCGCCAAGGCGAGGAACGGGTTGTCCTGCGGCGTCGACGATCCGGCGCCGAGTTTTTTCACGCCGTCGGCGAGGTCGTCCGAATGCCAGAACGACTGCTCGGCATTCTTGGTGAGGCGGTTCAGTCGCATCACGTTCCAGCCTTTGATGACGATCACGGTCCACGACATCACCGACATGATCAACAGCGCGAGCGCGATACCGCGCGTCACGAAATCCCCTTGCGCCCACACGTGCGCTAGTCCGTAGTTTTGCATTGCAATTCCTTTTTTTAAAATCTGCCTCAATCGTTCAGATTGAAGTCGTAAGGCTGGGTATACGCGGCCCGAATCGGCTCGCCGTTCTCGAGATAAGGTTTGCAGGCGCTCGCATGCACCGCGGCGAGCGCGGCGTCGTCGAGGCGGCTGAAGCCACTGCTCTTCTTGAGTTCGATGTTCTCAAGCTTGCCGGTCAGGCCCACGACAAACTTCACATACGCGGTTCCGGTCTCACCACGCCGTTTGGAGAGCGTCGGGTAGTCCGGTTTGGCGATGTTGCAGTCGAGATGCGAGACGTTCTTCGGCGCGGTAATTTCCATCGTCTGACGGCCGATTGCCGGCGCGGCCTGAGCCGCGGGTGCAGCCGGTGCGGCGGCCGCGGGCGGCGTCGGGTCGGGCGCCGCAACGGGCGTAGGCGACGGCGCGGCGGCCTGCGGCAACGGAGTCGGCGTTGGCTTGGGCGTTGGCGTCGGCTTTGGCTGGACCTCGGGCTTGGTGTGAACCGGCGGCGTCGGTTTTGGCGGCGGCGGCGCGATCGATTGCATCGCGACCGGTGCGGCAACGGGTTCCGGCGCCAGCAATTGGGCGGTCATGACGCGCGATTCGAGTTGCGGCTGCACGGGCTCATGACGCAGCGTCATGATCACGGCGAGCAACGCGATGTGAATTGCCGCCACCGCGGCAGTCGCGGTCAGGGTACGGGAATTCGTTCGGATGGAGGAGGCCGGCGGGGCGCCGGCGGAAACGGTATGCGAAGCCTGCATGTTAGCGTGGCGGCGCGCCGTCGATACAGCGCGTCAGACTGGACATCGTCATGTTCGGAAGATCAGCAGCGAAATGCATAAAGTAGTCACGAAACCAATCAGCAATTCCATCTCAAACTCCTTTTGACAGGCGAGGCGGGTAGCTGGCTGGTACGGATACTGGCTTGCTGACGGCAGTGGGATAGAGCGTGAAGCAGAAAACGGCGGCGAACGCTCAGGGCGCGGCGTGTGCCGCGCCGGAAAACCAGGTCTTAGGCAGCTTTGCGTTCGTAAAACGTCAGCGGCACGGCTTGCGTTTGATGCTCGAAGCCGCAGCGGCTCGCGCACACGCCGCTTTCCATCATGACGTCGCGCACGGAGTCCGCGCACTTGCCACAGCAGGAAGCGACGCCCAGCTCGAACTGAAGCTCGTCAAACGAATCGACGCCTTCCGCGATCGAGGCACGGATCTTTCGGTCAGAAACAGACTTGCAGACACAGACAATCATGGTAGGGCGTCATAGCTAACGTTAATGCGAATTATTATCATTTTGTTTCGGCCGTTTGGCAAGCGTCCTGCGTGGTTTTTTGTAACAAAACCAGACTGTTAGAAGGGTTTCGTCTATGGGGAGGAGCGGCGCGCGCGGGGCCGGATCGGCGTGAATATGCCTAAAAAGCGCGCAGAAAGGCCGCGCGGCGGCCCTAAAACGCGCTCGAACCCGCAGTTATGCGGCTTGGGAGTCCGGCGTCGCGGCGCGGCGCGACCGGATGACGACAGGTTCTACGACCGCGTCGATCTCCAGCAGCGTGGCGACGAGTTGTTGCTGGTGAGTGCCGTCGCCGGTTGAATAAAAGCGGGGCAGAGCACGGGTTGCGTCATCGTGGGCGGCACGCAGTCCGTTCTGCTCGAGCACCCGTTCCAGTTGGCGCGCGATAGCCACACTCGTATCGATCAGTGTCAGGCGGTCGCCGACAATATCGCGGATCGCTGCATCAAGAAACGGGTAGTGGGTGCAGCCGAGCACGAGCGTATCGGCGCCGGCCTCGAGCATGGGTTCGAGATAGCCGCGCAGCAGCGCGCGCAGCTCGGCTGAGTCTACGTCGCACCGTTCCACCGCTTGTACGAGGCCATGGCCCGGTTGGCAGAGAAAACGGCAATCGGCGGCGTAGCGTTCGAGCAGCGCCTGAAAGCGGGCGCTGCGCAAGGTGACTTGCGTGGCGAGGACGCCGGCGACGCGGGTTTTCGACTGCAACGCAGCCGGTTTGACGCCTGGCTCGACGCCGATCAATGGAATCGCCAGCTTTTCGCGGACCAGCGCGATCGATTGCGCAGTGGCCGTATTGCATGCGACCACCAACGCCTTCGCCCCTTGCCTGACCAGCCATTCGCCGATCGCGAGAGTGCGGTCGGCGATGAAGTCGTCGTCACGTTCGCCGTAGGGCGCGTAGAGCGAGTCGGCGACATACAGGATGGCCTCGTCAGGCAATTGGGCACGCACGGCGCGCAACACGGACAAACCGCCCAAGCCGGAGTCGAAAATGCCGACCGGCGCGCTCGAATTGGCGGAGGCGGTGACAGCCGTAGCAATCGGGGCGCTCGAAGACGGCATTTCTGCAGGCATAGGCGAAGTGGACTCGCGTGGCACAGCGGTCAAGGGAAGCTCACGGAAACAGGGCGGTGCGCAAGTATATCGCCCGCGCGGCACGGAGCCTTGCTTGAGAGCAGATCCATGAGCCGATGCGCGAGCTGTTCCAGCCTGAGTCGATCAGGACTCGACCGAACCCATTGCGGACTGGTGGTAGTTCTGGATACCGAGTTTGCCGATCAGGTCGATCTGGGTTTCAAGCCAGTCGATATGTTCTTCGGTGTCGTCGAGAATCTTCGTGAAGAT
The DNA here is from genome assembly GCF_046027215.1 of Paraburkholderia fungorum. GTDB lineage: Bacteria > Pseudomonadota > Gammaproteobacteria > Burkholderiales > Burkholderiaceae > Paraburkholderia > Paraburkholderia fungorum_D. Next base: position 1,171,441 of record NZ_JAQQEN010000001.1, read on the forward strand.
TTCACGCGAGATAAAATCGCGGACTGATTCGCAATACGCAATCGCTTCTTTACACGTGCTTTGTGAAATCTGTTCGAGCTTCAGATCGCATTCAAGGATTTCTTTGGTTTCCTCGCCGATCAGCAGCTTGTGCAGGTCTTGCAGATTCGGCAGGCCGTCAAGCATGAAAATGCGTTCGATCAGCCAGTCGGCGTGCTTCATTTCACCGATGGATTCATCGTATTCATGCTTGCCGAGTTTCTCGAGGCCCCAGTGTTTATACATCCGCGCGTGCAGGAAGTACTGGTTGATGGCGGTGAGTTCGTTCTTTAGCTGATCGTTCAGATACTCGATAACTTTCTTGTCGCCTTGCATGGGGATCCCTTTTAGTGGTTTTGAATTGTCAACAACAATAAACGCCAGACCTGAAAAAGCCAAGGAAACGGAAGCATCTTTTGACATTGTTCCTGGCATCACGCGCCGCGTCTCGCGCGGCAATGAAAAAGCCGGGACCTGGGTCCCGGCTTTTCGACATGCGTGACAGGCGTTAGCGGCGAATCAAACCGTCGCGACCGGAATCTTGCCGATTCTGGCTTGCCATTCCTTCGGGCCGGTCTGGTGCACGGACGTGCCGTTCGAATCGACAGCAACGGTCACCGGCATATCCTGCACGTCGAACTCGTAGATCGCTTCCATGCCGAGGTCTTCGAACGCGAGCACCTTCGCGCTGCGAATCGCCTTCGACACGAGATAAGCAGCGCCGCCCACGGCCATCAGGTACGCGGCCTTGTGCTTCTTGATTGCTTCAATGGCAACCGGGCCACGCTCGGCTTTGCCGATCATCGAAATGAGACCCGTTTGCGACAACATCGTCTCGGTGAATTTGTCCATGCGCGTGGCGGTGGTCGGGCCTGCGGGTCCGACTGCTTCGTCGCGCACCGGATCGACCGGACCGACGTAGTAAATTACGCGGTTCGTGAAGTCCACCGGCAGCTTTTCGCCCTTCGCCAGCATGTCGGCGATACGCTTGTGCGCGGCGTCGCGGCCCGTCAACATCTTGCCCGACAGCAGCAGCGTCTGGCCCGGCTTCCAGCCTGCGACTTCTTCCGGCGTCAGCGTGTTCAGATCGACGCGCTTGCTGGTTTCCGTATTCGGTTCCCACTGCACTTTCGGCCATGCGTCAAGCGACGGCGCTTCGAGCTTCGCCACGCCCGAGCCGTCGAGCGTGAAGTGTGCGTGACGCGTGGCCGCGCAGTTCGGGATGATCGCGATCGGCTTGCTGGCAGCGTGTGTCGGGGCTGCCATGATCTTCACGTCGAGCACGGTGGCGAGGCCGCCCAGGCCTTGCGCGCCGATGCCAAGCGCGTTGACCTTCTCATGGAGTTCGACGCGCAGTTCTTCGATCCAGTCCTGCGGGCCGCGGGCGATCACGTCCTGAATGTCGATCGGGTCCATCAGCGATTCCTTGGCCATCACCATCGCTTTCTCAGCGGTGCCGCCGATACCGATGCCGAGCATGCCCGGCGGACACCAGCCGGCACCCATGGTGGGCACGGTCTTCAGGATCCAGTCGACGATCGAATCCGACGGGTTCAGCATCGCGAACTTCGATTTGTTTTCCGAGCCGCCGCCCTTGGCCGCGACCTGCACGTCGACCTTGTCGCCCGGCACGATCTCGTAGTGGATCACGGCCGGCGTGTTGTCTTTCGTGTTCTTGCGGCCGCCTTCGGGCGGGCTCACGATCGACGCGCGCAGCACATTGTCCGGGTTCAGATAACCGCGGCGCACGCCTTCGTTGATCATGTCGGTGACGCCCATCGTCGCACCGTCCCAACGCACGTCCATGCCGACCTTCACGAACACCGTGACGATGCCGGTGTCCTGGCAGATCGGGCGCTTGCCTTCGGCGCACATGCGGCTGTTGGTGAGGATCTGCGCGATTGCATCCTTCGCGGCCGGGCTCTCTTCGAGCTCGTAAGCACGGCCCAAGGCCTGAATGTAATCGAGCGGGTGGTAGTAGCTGATGTACTGAAGCGAATCAGCAATGCTCTGAATCAGATCTTCCTGTTTGATGACGGTCATGGCTAGCTCAGTGGGGACAGTGGCGCTTGTTATCCGATCGCAATTGGCTGTGCGGTCAGTCGTGCGCCTTCAGGGGAGTGGAATCGTGCGAACTGCTGGAACTCACGACGTGCAGCGCCGCGGGCTCCTGAGAGTGTTTCGGGTGCGTATGCGTGGTGAGGCGGTCGACGAGCGCCATTACCAGCGCCGAGACGAGGAACGCCACGTGGATGATCACCTGCCACATGATCGTGTGAGTCGAATTCTGGTCGGGGCTGATGAAGGTCTTCAGCAGATGGATCGACGAAATGCTGATCAGCGCCATGGAGAGCTTCACCTTGAGCACGCCGGCGTTCACGTGATCGAGCCATTCCGGTTCGTCTGGATGACCTTCTACGCCAAGACGCGACACAAAGGTTTCATACCCGCCGACGATCACCATGATCAGCAGGTTGGAGATCATCACCACGTCGATCAGGCCGAGCACGACCAGCATGATGCTGGTTTCGTCGAGCGTCATCGACGCCGTGACCAGGTGCCAGACTTCCTTCAGGAACAGGACGACGTACACGCCTTGCGCGACGATCAGGCCAAGGTAGAGCGGCACCTGCAGCCAGCGGCTCATGAAGATGATGGCGGGCAGCGGACGCATCGGGCGGCGCTGACGGGTCATGTCGAGTCGCGGGGCGGACATAGGCAAGAGTTAGATGAGTCAGACGAAACGCAGGTGACGGAACAAGGGCGAAATGCGCAGAATAACCGCGCGGGTCATGCAAATCAGGCACGCAAATCACGCACGCAAATCCAGCGCCGACGGCGCGGTGCATGGCCCAGGCAGGCAGGAAAAGCTCGCGTCAGGCGCGCTATTGTACAGCGCCGCCCGAATTTGCCGCAGCGGCGCGGGCAGGCCAGTCCTTCGCGAGCAACCGCGCTCAGGAGGCCACCGGCGGCGGCCGTCTGACCTTCAGGCTGGCAAGGCCGATCCCCGCCACCACGCACGCAAGTGCGATGCCGTGCGCAAGCGTGGGCCGCTCGCCGAGAAAAACGATGCCGTAGATCGCCGCCGCGACCGGCAGCACGGCGCTGAACACGCCGGCCAGACTGCCGGGCACGTGGCGGATTCCTTTCATCCATAACCAGAACGAGAAGATGCTCGCCGACAGCCCATACCACAGCACGAGTGTCCAGACGCTGAGCGGCACCGCGTGGTAGTCGAAGCCGACCAGCGCGCCGGCGCCGAGCGGCAGCATCAGCAGCAGCCCGAACAGATGTGTGTAGGCGCAGATGTCGATCGGCGCGAGCGTTTGCGTGAGACGGCGCGACAGGATGATGTAAAGCGATTCGCAGCACACTGCGCCGAGCACCATCAGATTGCCGGCGAACGATGTCTCGCCGCTCGCGTCCTGACCGGCATGCGCAAGATTGATGACGACCACGCCGACAATCGCCAGCGCGATCGAGGCGAGTGCCCGACCGTTCGGACGCTCTTTGAGGATCAGCCACGAGAGCAGCGCCACCACCGCCGGGATCGTGCTGGTGATGACGCCGGCCGCCACCGCGCTGGTGCGCTGCACGCCGCCCAGCATCAGCAGCGTAAACCCGAAGGTGCCGAACAGCGCCTGCAGAAAGAGATTGAGCCATTCGTCGCGCTTCACGCGACGCAGCCTGGTCAACCGCAGGAGCGGCCACAGCACGGCCATGGCGATCACGAAACGCAGCAGCGCGAACAACGGAACGGGGACGAACTCGACGATTGATTTACCGATTCCGACATTGCTGCCGACCAGCAGCATCGAGGTAATGAGAAGCAGGGCGTAACGATTCAAGCTGTAGATCCGGGTAAGAGCGCGCGTCAGGGCGGCAGTTTACCGGAGCGGCCGGTGCATCGCACTCGCCAGCTACTCGCGTCAGGCAGCCCCGGTGCCGTTGTAGAGGTTATAGGGCGTGCCGCAGGCGGGGTCGGCCCGGGCGAAATGCGCGACGACGCGAGCGCGGCCGGGATCCAGTGCATCGGGGTCGCCAATGATGCGCAGGCCCGTCAGGCGCAGCGGCACGCCGGGTAGCACGACGACATGATCCGCGAGCAGGGCGGTCGACAGATTCTTTTGTGGGACTGATTCGTCGAAGATCGAGAACAGCCGGTGCGCGCCGTCGCGCGGTTGAGCCTCAGCCGCATTGATCGCCCATGCGGCTGCATTGCATGGCAGTACAAAGGCGCACTGTACGCCGGGGTCGGCAAAATACCGGCCTTTGCCGCGTTGTAGCGCGGCCACTCCGACGCGAGAAATCTGCGACACCCGGTACGAGGTGCCTACGTAGTCCTGCATTAACTGCAGTGCGTCGAGGAAGCGCTGCACGAGCGCGTCTGGCGGCACGGCGCTGCGCAGCGTTTCGCCGATATGGCGATGGCCGCCGTCGACAAAACTTGTAATGGCCGTGTGCCGCGCTGCATTGGAGCGTCGTACGAGTTCGTCGATTCGCCGGCGATCGACGGACCCGGGCCCGAGGGAATTATTCATTGCGTTCTGAGGGGGAAGAGCTGGATTTAAAGCGGGGCGGCATAGCGGATGCCGCCCCGAGGCCGGCCGGGGTCGCGCGACGGCCGGCTGTTCAGGGCTCCCGTCAGGCGGTGCCCGCTCCCGACGTCCCCGCTTTGCCCATCATCGACGTGAACATGCCGAGAAGCGGCGGAGCCAGCTGCATCGCAGCGGAAATGACAGTTTTGATGATGTCCATGATCTGGCTCATCGCTCCCGACATGCCGTTGCCGCCGCCCCCCTGTGCCGCTGCTCCAGCATCCTGTGCGGCCGCGCCGCTACCGTCGCCGTCCGCGGCTGCATGGTGGGCGTGACTGGCGTGGGCATGCGGTGCCGCGGCAGTGAAAGCCGGTTGCGCATTGCCGGCGTCGCCGGTGTTGTCGGGAGAGAACATACGCACGGAGGCGAATTGGGCGTCGGTTTGCGTGCCGCCTTGCGCCGGCGCGGGCATGTTGCCCATGTCGAACGGCGTGCTGTTGCCCATGCTGCTGATCGCATTCGTCATTATCAAATCCTTGGGATCAAAATTAAACCGGTCAGTTGTTTTTGCGTGTCGTGCTCGGCGGTCGTCGCGCCGCTACGTATCGGAAAAATGAAGGTGTTGGTTCGATGGACCTCCTTGAAAATTATTGAAGCGCGTTGACTGGTGCATCTGGGTCGATCGTCTTCATATCGATCAGGTGCTTTTGTTCGATTATTTGAGTGACGCAGATAATTCTGATGAGTCCAGTGAAATTGCAAACGGTCTCTTGTGTCATATCAATATCGAGTGCCCATTTGGAAATCAGCTTCCCTACTGTCAGGGATTCCTGACGCGCAATTTCTTCGATGATTCGCCAGTAAATCTCCTCGAGTCGCAGACATGTTGCAAATCCGTTAATTCTGACGGAGCGTAGTCTTGGTTTTGCAAGTAACGGCGTGAAGTTGCAATACTGTGTCATCCGCATGTCAGTGCGTCTGTAGGAATCGGTAGATGCAACACCTCTATTAAAGCCGCGAAGCCTACCAACGCGCTGAGCAAGTTCAGGAAAGCCGCGGAGTTGCGGCGTGGGCTGAATGGTTCGTCTTTCATGATCGGATTAATCAAATTTGCGGTTCGTCAATCCTCTCTCTCTGCTAACGCGGCGGGTCATACAGATATACGACTTGCCGATAAATAATCCCGGCAATGTGGGTATTCGTCCTATTTTCGGGATATGAGAATTCATCTGAATGAATTTGAAGCGCAGATGGCTTTTTCATATTGGAATTCTATTGGATAAGAGCCGGGGACAGTGGATTTGACCGTTCGCGGATGTCGTATATGTGTACGACCAGGGGGTGTTGAAACACCATTAAATTTGTCGCTAACGTAGTCAATAAACGCAGTCAGGGACTTTTAATGCTAATGATGTGGCGCAATTCGATCATCAGGAAGAGCGGCGGCAGAGAACCGTCCTTGCCGCCGTGCGCGATCCGGGCCGCCGTGCGTCGCATTGCGAGGCTGCTCGGCGTGACGTGTCCGGTGCTGCTGATGCACGCGGCCGACGCCGCGACCCCCGTTTGGCATGGTGCGCCAATTCACTACGCGGTGAACGGTGCGCCGCTGCCCGATGTGTTGCGCGACGTGCTCGCCGTCGAGGGCCTGAGCGCCGACATCGGTCGCGACGTGAAAGGTGCGGTCAACGGTCGCTTCGACGACACGCCGGGCAACGTATTCACCCAACTGGTAGAGGCTTACGGCCTCGTCTGGTATTTCGACGGCAAGGCGATGCATGTCACGACGGCTTCGGACGTGCGCAGCCGGGTCATCCCGTTTGCGCCGATGACCCGCGAAGCGGTCGCGTCGTTGCTTCGCAACCTCGATCTCGACGACGCCCGTCTGCCGATCCGATACTCGGCGACCACGGTCAAGGTTGCGGGTCCGTCGAAGTTCGTCGAGGCGGTGACGGAGGCGATCGACAAGGCACAGCGGCAGACTACGGTCGAGCCGTCCTTCGATGAGACCGTTATCCGCGTTTTCCCACTGCGGTACGCGCAGGCGCAGGACGTCCGTTACGCCGTCGGTTCGCAGGACCAGGTCGTGCCGGGCGTCGCTTCGTTGCTGCGCCGGTTGATGACGGACACCTGGCAGGCTACTGAGCCGCGCGCAACGCGTGCGCGTACCGATGCTCGCGCCGACGAGCGCAGCGCGCGGGGCGGGCCGCCGCCGCTGCCGAGCCTGCTCGGCCTCGGTCCTGGCGGCGGATCGACCGGAGGCGGCGAGCGGGCGCCATTGCCCGACACCGACACCGACACCGCGCAGCCAGCCGCGACTCCCGCGCGGCGCAACATCGTCGCCGACCAGCGGACCAACGCGGTGGTCATTAGTGACCTCGTGTCGATGATGCCGAACTACGAGCGCGCCATCGCGATGCTCGACCAGCCGCAGGAACTGGTCGAGATTGACGCGGTAGTGATCGACGTGTCGTCGAATGCCGCGCGCTCGCTCGGCGTGCGTTGGGGTGGTGCAAACGGACGCATCAACGGCGCTTCCGGGACCGCGAGCGCGCCGCTGGCGTTCGGCGCTGCGGCGTTAGCGGCGCCGGCTAGCGCAATGACCGGACTCAACCTCGCGACGCTGGTCGGCAACTCGGCGCAATACCTGTTTGCACAGATCCATGCATTGGAAGACGCCGGTAAGGCGCGCGTGCTGTCGCGCCCACAGGTGCTCACGCTGAACAACACGGAAGCGGCCCTGACTTCGCGCAGTTCGGTGTATGTGCGCGTGGCGGGCAACCAGGCCGTCGACCTCTTCAACATCGAGACCGGGATGACGTTGAAGGTGACGCCGAGCGTCGAATCGAGCGGCGAGCCGCGCCGCAATATCCGGCTCAACATCCAGATCGAAGACGGCTCATTCAATTCATCGATGGCGGTGGACGGCATTCCGAAGGTCGACAACCATTCGGTCGTCACTCAGGCGATCGTGCGCGACGGCGAGAGTCTGCTGATAGGCGGCTATCAATACGAACGCAGCGAGAGCACCACCTCGAAGGTGCCCGTGCTCGGCGACATGCCGTACCTCGGCGCGCTGTTCCGCGATACCCAGACCACGCACGAGCGCCTCGAACGGTTGATTCTGATCACGCCGCGCCTCAAACGCCTGTCGGGTGACGCAGAGCCGAACGAGGCGCTGGCCGTCGCCGGAACGACGACAGGCGCCGCGAGTTCGAGTCCGGATGCCATCCTCGCGCAGAGGGCTGTTATAGCGACTTCGTTGCCCGCGCCAGTGCCGTCATCGGGCAGCGCCGCTGCAGGTTCCGCGGAACCGGTCCAGCCGACGGCCGCCGTTGCGCCAAACGTCGACGCTGCGTTGCGGACGCTGGCGCAGCCCGCTGCGGGAGGCGCGCCGCAGTCACCGTCTTCATCGCCTTTGTCATCGCCCGTTTTGCCGCCGGTGCGCAAGCTGCCGTGGGAGAACCGCCATGACCGCTGATGCGCTGATCGTCGTGACGGACGGCGTGCACACCGGCGCGAGCGTGGTGCTGCCGGCCGACAGGCCGCTGCGGATCGGCAGCGGCAGCGATGCCGACCTGATGGTGATAGACGAAGGCGTCGAACCGCTGCACGTCACCGTCGAGTTGCACGGTGCGGCGCTCGCACTGGTCGCCCACCATGCGGAGGTCGTGGTGTTCGGCCGGCCCGTGCCGCCAGGGCGACGCGTGAGGCTGGAGCGCGGCGCGTGGTTTTCGGCGGGTGCCGTTACCTTTGAGTTCAGTGGCCGCGATGCGCCGGCCGCGACGACGGTGCGTGACGCCGAGCGTGCCTATCTGCTGCGACATGCGCCGCTTGCGTATCTCGCCAGGCGCTGGTCGGATGCGTCGCCCGTGACGAAAGCAATGGTCTTCGGGGCGCCGTTCGCCTTTGTGCTGCTGACGTGGGTCGCGTCGAACCCGTGGTCCGACATACCGCGCGCGACGCGTCCCAGCGATGCGTTCAGTCTGGTGACAACGCATGTCGACCCGAAGTCCGGTGCGCTCGTCTATGAGGGTTACGTGCAGTCGCCCGCCGATCTGGCCACGCTGACTGCCCGTGCGTGGTCGCAGAAACGGGCGCTCGTGATGCACGTGATCGTGCTCGCGCAGTTGCAGGAGCAGGTCGGCGAGTTTCTCGCGCGCTACTACCGCGGCGCCGAGGTGCGCCCCGCCGAGCCGGGGGCGTTCACTGCGACGCTGCCGGCCGTTCAGGGGTTTCTGTCGCCCGAATCGTGGGATTACGCACGCATCGCGCGCCTGGCGCGTGCCGAGATCAGCGGGCTTCGTGGTCTCACCTTTCCCGGCCATACGCAAGGCGAGCGGGTGCGCGTGCCGCTCGAAGCGCTCGGTCTGAATCTGCTTGCCAGCCGTCACGCCGTCTGGCTCACGGATGCGCAGGGCGTGCGCTATTTCCCCGGCGCACGACTGCCCATCGGACGGATCACGCGAGTCTCGGCTTGCTCAGCCGATGTCACGCGCGATGACGATGGTTCGATCTACGAATTTTTTATGGATGCCGCCCATGCCCCCAAAAAATGCCGGTAAAAGCACGCTCGGTGCATGCGCCGATTTACCGCTGGAGGCTCAACTCGCCGAAGCCAGCGGCGCCGGGCGCGAGATGGTCGCGGCACGGCTGACTGCTGAGATCGACAACATTAACGCTGCGCTGGCGGCAGCAGCGCCGGCTGTGAAAAATGAACTGATTCTGCTTGTCGAGTGTTTGCGAGCGGCTCGACAGGTGGTGGAACGAAGCGCGAGCTTCATAAACGCTCGGGATTAAATTTAGGAAATCCAGAAATGACTCAAGTTAATACGACGATGTCTCCGAATCTGGGCAGCAACGATCTCACCGGCGGTGGTGGCGGCTCAGTGGTCGGCAATACAGGCGGTGTGTCGGCCCAGAAGGTTGTCGAAGTGCTGGCGAAGATTCTCGAAAAGCAGAACAAGGACTTCGACAATAAATTGCAGCAGGCCGAAGGCACCGACGACAAGCAGCAGAACGTCGCAATGATGAAGGTCCAGCAGGCGATGGGCTCGGTCAATACGACCCAAAGCGCTGCGACGGCTTGTGTGCAGGGCCTGACCGACGCGCAGAAGGAAACCGCGCGCGCCGCCCACTAACGTCTTTTTTTACAAGGACGAAGACGCCCTCGCGGCGTCTTCGGGAGCCATCGCAAATGCAGGACGACACACTCGAGTTGCTGATTTCGATCGGTCACTACGCGCGCGTGCATCGACGCTTCGACGAAGCACACTACCTGTTCGACCGGCTGGCATTGGTGTATCCGCAGCGGGCCTTTCCGCACCTCGGACAGGGTCTCGTCGAGCTCGATCGTGCGAATTACCGCGGCGCGTCGCTACTGTTCGGCCGAGCGCTCAAGGTCGCGCCGGACAGCGCGCTGGCACGCGCCTGGCTCGGCGTGTGTCAGGTGTTCGAAGGCCATTACGCGCTCGGCGCACGCACGCTGATGACGGTGGCGGACAGCGACGAACCGGGTGCGAGTTCGATGGCGGCGGCGTTTCTGAACCTGCCCGAATGCGCGCCTTATACCCGCGCCGCTCGCGCCGCGCAGGTTGCGCATGCTGCGGCTCCCCTTTCAACCATAGAACGACTGATTAATCTAGGCGGGCATTGATATGTTGCAACTCCCGGTCACCACTATGCCGACGCAAGCCGGCCCATGGTCCCCTGCGGCTCCGGCCGCAGTCCTGTCCGCTGACGGTGCGGGCGACGGCGTTTCGCTGGTCGAGCGTCTGCTGGCGCACGCGCAGGACGCGCAGGATACGTCGACGCGGCAACTGTCGCAGCATCTCGACCAGCTCGACTCCGGGCGCATCTCGACGTCCGACATGCTGCGTCTGCAGGCCGATATGGGCGCCTTCGCGGTGCAGGTGCAGATGACGGTGCGCGTGGCCGACGAGACCGGCCGCGCAATCCAGACGCTGACGCAACGAAGCTGATGCGCCGCGCTCTGATCCTGCTGCCGGTCCTGCTTCTCCTCGTCGGCTGCAGAACCTCGCTTTTTGAAGGCCTGGACGAGGACCAGGCGAACCGGATCATCGCCGCGCTGAGCCATCACGGCATCAACGGCTACAAGGAACCCAACGCGGACCGGACCTGGAACATCTCGGTCGATGACGCCGACGCAGTGGTCGCCACCGAGTTGGCCAGCGCGTATGCATTGCCGCGCGGCGGCCACGCGAATCTCGGCGACCTGTTTAGCCGGCAGGGGTTGATCTCGAGCCCCGAGGAGGATCGCGTCCGCTACGTGTACGGGCTGTCTCAGGAACTGTCCGAAACGCTCGAAAAGATGGACGGCGTACTGCTCGCCCGCGTGCACATCGTGCTGCCCGAAAAAGATCCGATGGATCCCGCGCAGGACACGCTGCCGTCGGCGTCCGTCATGATGCGCTACCGCAGCGACTACAACCTCGAACTGATGCGCGACAGGATACGCGCACTGGTGGCCGGCAGTGTGGAAGGGCTGACGCCCGCGCGTGTCTCGCTGACGTTGCTGGCGGTGACGCCGGTCCTGACCTTTCCGGGCAACTGCGCGGACGGCGCCGACGTCGCCAGCGCTGCGGGCGCGGTCGAGGCGACGGCCTGCGGGCATGACGGCGGCAAAGCGCCGACGCGCACCACGGCGATGCTGTGCGTGCTGGCCGTGCTCGTGCTGCTGGTGGCCGGCTTCATGTGGTTGTGGCACTCGGAAACGCATACGTGGTTCAACCGGAAGTCGCGCGGTCGCGGTGCCGGACTACCGTCCGGTCCTTCCGGGCAGCCTGTGCGGAAAGGACAACGCGACGCGTCTGACGCGAACACCGTCGATACTGCAGGCGCGGGCAACCGGGCGTCGAAATCCACGACCCTCACCGGAAGCGACGCATGAAGCACGCCTATACCTGCGCACCCGCCCACTGGGCGCATCACAGCTGGCTCGAAGCCGGGCATCCGATTCGTGACGAGCGTGCTGCGCGTGCGGCCCATGCATTTCTGTTCGGCCGTTACCCGCAACTCCTTCAGGTGGCGCTTGCCGACGTGCCGCCAGTACTGCCGCTCTGGCCACGGCCAGCGTGTGCGCGTTTGTGCCGGATCGTGGCCGCGCTCGCGTTCGCCCGTTCGTTGCGCCGCGTAGTCGCCGCCCAGGCCCGTGCTGCCGTGGCGGCAAGCGTCGCGCCGCGCCTGCTGGGCGCGATTCAACGGCACCCGCGTGCCGACGCGGCAGACCTGAAAATCGAGCCGCCGCCGACGCTGTCCAGCCGGCGCGACATGACGGCGCTCGGACTGGCGCTGGCGACTCAGGCCGCTGCGGACTCGCGCTACGCGTTCTGGTGGAGCCTGCGCCTGCCGCGCGAGATATCGGCGGCCGCGACGCGCTATCGCACGCCCGGACTGTCGGCACCCGAGGCGCGGGAACTGGTTGCGGACGCGCGGCGGTTGATGGAGGCGCATTCATGCTGATCTGTCGAATGGGCGCGTGGCGAATCGAATCCGACGGGCATTTGAGCGCGCTCGAACTGGCGTCGCTCGAAGGCCTTCGCGTAGTCGAAGCGGAGCACGCAACCGAAGCCGCACGACAACGTGCTCACCTCGCCATGCAGGTGCGTGAACTCAAACGCCGCGCGTGGCGCCACGGTCACTCAGCCGGCAAGGCCGCCGCGTTGCGAATACACGTCGGGCGCGCGGCAGCCGCGGCCTTTGCCGCGCATCGCTTACAGGACCGGTTGACGCAGATCGTGCTGAGCGCGGTGAGCGACATTGTCGGCGGACTGCCGCCGTCGGCCGCGTTGACCAATCAGTTGCGCCGCGCGGTTGCCGTGTCGCAGTCACAACGACTCGTGTCCGTGCGCGTTGCCCCGGCGGTGTTCAGGGAAGCCACGCAACTGATCGCAACGATCGAACAGGAACTCGGCACGCCGCTTTGCACCGTTCTGGCCGATGCGGGCTTGCCTGCGCATTCGTGCGTCATCGAAACCGAGGCCGGCGTGATCGATGGCGGCCTGAAGGTGCAACTGCGGGCGTTGGAGCGCGGCATCCGCGACGGCGTGGCGGGGATGTTGCGCGCCTACGATCTGGCTGACGGTTCGGGGTGTACGGCGCTCGACACGATCGAGCGTGGCGTGCGGCAGACACTGGCCGCACTGACCGCACCGCAAGCGCCCCCGCCGCCGCGGCCCACGTCGCCGATTCCGGTTCGCGTCGTGCAACGCCGGATCGTGCGGGAGGCAGCATGAACTTTTGGCCGGATATGGAAACGCTCTCGCGGGCGGACGCCGCGCGTCACAACCTGGCGATCCGGCACTTCGGGCGGCCGCACGCAGTGCGCGTCGGCACGCGCCGCTTCACGCTGGAGTTCGAGCCGTGCCGCGCGCGTTATCCGCTGCTGGTGTCCGGCACGGCGGCGCAGGCGCCGTTTAGCGCCGCCTGTGATGCCGGCGCGCTGTTGCCCGAACTGACGCCGTCGGTGATCGGCGAGCGCGGTAACGAAGCTGTGACGCACGTCGTTGACGCGCTGAGCGACTGGCTGTGTGCGCTCGAAGGACTGTTCGGCTTCACGATCGACGTCAGCGTCGTTGCTTTCGACGCCGTCCCGCAGCCGGGCGCGTACGGCATCGCCGTCACGCACGCAGCGAGCGGCCGCACTGCTCACTTCTCGTTTTGCACCCCCGCTGTCGATGCGTGGCTGCAACGACGTATGCCGACGCCGCCGTCCAGCGAGGCGCTGCTGCGCCGTCTGTACGTGCGCATGCCGATCTGCATGCCTGGGCCGTCCATGTCGCTGCCGCGTTTGCGCAAGATCGCGGTGGGCGACGCGCTGCTGTTCGACCGTCATTCGTGTTATCTGCGCGTGCCGTTGCGGTTGGGCGCGTGCCGGATTTTGTTGAAATTTACTGAGGAGCACACCTTGATAGACCATGTCCTGAATGAAGAAACCCCGCCCGCTGAAGTCACCAGCGAATTGTTACCGATCGACTCCCTGACGTTCGCGTTCGACGCCATGCTCGGCACGCTGTCGTTGTCGGTTTCCGAACTGGCCCATCTGCGGCAAGGATCGATCGTCGCGTTCCGGCTGCCCGCGCGTGAGCGAACAGTTACGTTGCTGTGTCAGGGCATTCCGTTTGCGCGCGGCGAGCTGATCGACATCGAGGGTTCGATGGGCGTGCGCGTGATCCGGCTCACCCATGAGGATCTGCCGGCATGACTGCGCAACTCGATCAGCTGCAGATCGTCAGCATGTTCTTCATGCTCGGTCTGCTACCGCTCGCCGTCGTGATGACGACGTCGTTCACGAAGTTCAGCATCGTGCTGACGCTGCTTCGCTCGGCACTCGGCGTGCAGCAGGCGCCGAGCAACCTGGTGATCTCGGGGATCGCGCTAGCGGCGACGCTGGTCGTGATGTCGCCGACCATCACGAAGATTGAAGCCGCGCTGCCGGCCGGCGACAGCGGCGAAGTTGCGCTGCCGCGTCCCACCGAACTGTGGCAGGCGGTGCGCGGTCCGCTCGGCGAATTCATGCTGAAGCATTCCCGATCCAGCGAGCGGCAGTTTCTCGTCGGCGCCGCAAAACGGATCGATCCAGAGCACGACGCCCGCGAGACCGATCTCCAGCTGCTGATTCCCGCGTTTCTGATCAGCGAGATATCGAGCGGGTTCGAGGCGGGCTTTCTGCTCTACATCGCTTTTCTGGTGGTGGATCTGGTCGTCGCCAACGTGCTGACCGCCATGGGCATGATGATGCTCTCGCCCAGCACGGTATCGATCCCGTTGAAGCTTTTCATCTTCGTGTCGGTGTCAGGTATCTCGAAGCTGATGCACGGCCTTATCGTCGGGTATGCCAAATGAACAGTGTCCCGTCTCTTGCCACGTTGTCCAGCGACGCGCTCATGCTGGTGTTCTGGTTGTCGCTGCCGGCTCTCGCCGTGGCGACCGTCGTCGGTTTGCTGATTGGGCTGTTGCAGTCGGTCACGCAGATACAGGATCAGAGCCTGCCTTACGGGGCCAAGATCATCTGCGTCGGTGCAGTGCTGATCGTGACCGCGCCTTGGGGGAGCCGCGAGCTCGGGCGCTTTCTTGCCCATGTGTTTACCTTTGTCGCTGCGGGGCGTTTGCATTGAATATGAACTACACCGGCTATCTCGAGGGTTTCGCATTCTGTGCGATCAGGCCCGCAGTGGCGCTGTTCCTGGTGCCGTTTGGTCAGAGCGGCTCGCTCGGCATCCTGCTGCGGCTGCCGGTGCTGCTCGCGCTCGCCATGCTGCCTCAACAGAGCGGCTGGCCGGCGCCACTGCTGCCGGCGATCTGCATCGAAGCGGCGACCGGTGTTGCGCTCGGCCTGCTGCTCGGCACGATCTTTCATGCCGCGGCGGCGGCGGGCGCGATACTCGACCAGCAGGGCGGCTACACCAGTGCGGCGATCTATGATCCGCACTTCCAGCAGGAAGCGGCGCTATTCGAAACCCTGTTTTCGCAGTTTGCCGCGCTGACGCTCTTCACGGGACCGGGCCTGCCGCTCCTGTTCGGCTTTTTCATGGATGCATGGGTGCTGTGGCCACCGGGCCGTTGGCACGTCGATCTGAGCGACGTGTTCCGGAACGTTGCGTTGCGCGACCTGGCCGGCTCGCTGGGCGAAGGCGTGCGGCTCGCCAGTCCGTTGCTCGGTCTCGCGCTGCTGGTCGATGTCGCCTTCGGGCTCATGTCACGGCACGCGAAGCGGCTCAATCCGTTTGCCACCGCACGCACCGTCAAGGCGTTGATCCTGTCGTTTGCCGCGATGCTCAGCGTGCCGGCGCTGTTCGCCCAGTTGCGCATCGCATTCGATCACGTGATCCATCTGCGATGAGCAACAAGACCGAAGCGCCAACCCCCAGGCGGATCCGCCGCGCGCGCGAGGACGGCGAGATTGCGAAGAGCACGCATCTGACGATAGCGTTCAGCGGCCTCTGCTGGTGGCTGTATCTGTTCATCGAGGCCCCGCGGCTGTATGCGTTGGGCACGAGGCTGATCCTGCATGTGACGACGCTCGACGCGGCACTGCCGTTCGGCGACCGGCTTGCGTCGACGTTCGCCGTGCTGAGCGCGTTCATGCCGGCAATACTGAGCGCGCTCGGCGTCGGTGCGCTTGCCGTTCTGGTGCCGGAAATGACACAGACCCGCGGACTGCTCGCGTGGAAAC
Organism: Paraburkholderia fungorum; assembly: GCF_046027215.1. Taxonomy (GTDB): domain Bacteria; phylum Pseudomonadota; class Gammaproteobacteria; order Burkholderiales; family Burkholderiaceae; genus Paraburkholderia; species Paraburkholderia fungorum_D. The sequence continues at coordinate 1,187,188 of NZ_JAQQEN010000001.1, forward strand.
GCGTCACTCCCGACATGAAGCGTCTGAACCCGGTCAACGGCCTCAAGCAGATGTTCAGTCTGCGCCTGCTGTGGGACACGCTGCTCACGCTGCTGCAGTTCGCGGTCCTGCTATTTCTGTTCGGGCAGGCGCTCGCCGCATGGTTGCGGCAGCTCGCGCCCATCTGGGCGTTTTCGCTGCCGGTTCATCTCGGCTACACGGCGACGTCGCACTCGCATCTGCTGGCGTGGATGGCGGCATCGCAGATCGTGCCCGGCGCCGCTGACTATTTCATCCAGCGCTTTCTGTGGCTGCGCGGTTTGCGCATGGACAAGAGCGAAATCAAACGGGAATTCCGCGACGACGAAGGCGACCCCTACGTCAAGAGCCGTCGCCGCGCGCTTCATCGGGAGCTTGGTCAATAACATGTCGAACCGTTCCATTCTCAGCCGTTACGATCTCTCGGCCTTTTTCGCGCGTCACGCCGACCTCGCCGTCGGCATCGGCATTCTTGCGGTGCTTGCGCTGCTGATCGTGCCCGTGCCGCCGTTCGTACTCGATCTGTTCATTTGCGTCAGTTTTGCCGCCAGCCTGACGATGTTGAGCACCACGCTGTATGTGTCGAAGGCCGCTGAACTCGCGAGTTTTCCGTCGCTGCTGCTGATCACCACGCTGCTGCGCCTTGCGCTGGCGATCGCGTCGACCAAGATGATCCTGCTGCACGCGCATGCAGGGCAGATCATCGGCGCATTCGGCGAAATGGTGGTGGGCGGCAACGTCGCGGTCGGACTGGTGGTGTTCATCGTGCTCGCGGCGATCCAGTTCATCGTGGTCGCGAAGGGCGCCGACCGGGTGGCCGAAGTGGCCGCGCGCTTCACGCTGGATAGCATTCCGGGCCGCCAGATGAGCATCGATGCCGACATGCGCAACGGGGTCGTCACGGCCGCGCAGGCCAGCCGTATGCGCGCGGCGCTCGAACGTGAGACGTACTTCTATGGCTCGCTCGATGGCGCGATGAAGTTCGTCAAGGGTGATGCGGTCGCGGGCCTCGTCGTCGCGCTGGTGAATATCGTCGGCGGGCTCGCGGTCGGCATCGCGCAGCGCGGCATGTCATTTGGCGACGCGCTGCACGCCTACACGATTCTCACGGTCGGCGACGGCCTGGTAGCGCAGATTCCGTCGCTGATCGTGTCGGTGGCGGCGGGCATTCTTGTCACACGCGTGGCCTCGGGCGATAGCGAGGATGCGCATCTGGGCGGCGACATCTACCGGCAACTGGCGCTGCATCCAAAGGCTATCGGCATGGCCGGCGTCGCCTGTCTCTCGCTGGCGGCGATTCCTGGTTTTCCGCACATCCAGTTTCTGGTAGCCGGTGGTCTGCTGCTCGCGCTGGCGATCACGCTGATGCGTAATGCCGCGCTCGCGACGAATTCGCAGCGTGCGCTGATGCCTGAAATGACGCGCGACGGCGGCAACTATGTGCCGCGCATCCTCGATGACGTCGAACTCGGCACGAGTGCGGCTTTGCGGCTACGGCTCGGCCTGCAGGCTTTCGACGCGCTCCGGCCCGAGGCGCTGAACCGGCAGCTCGGCCAGTTGCGCCGGACCCTGATGGTCGAACTGGGCGTGCCGTTTCCCGGCCTCGCGTTGCTGCGCGACGCACGGCTCGCGCCTGAGCGCTATATCGTCGATATCGAGGACGTACCGTTTGCGAGTGGCACGCTGGTTGCCACGCATACGCTGGTGAGCGGCGCTGAGAGCCTGGTTGCGTTCGAAGGTGTCGAGGGCTACCGGCCGGGCGCGGCGAAATCGGTCTGGGTGCCGGCCGCGACCGCGGCGTCGATCAGCGATCCGGGGATCCACAAGGCGACTGTCGACGAAGCGCTGTGCGCTCACCTCACCGAAATCTGTGAACGTTCGGCAGCCGACTTTCTCGGCACGCAGGAAACACGCTTTCTGCTCGATCAACTGGCGATCGAATTTCGCGAACTGGTCGCGCAGGCGGGGCAGGCCGCGAGCACGGTGCAACTCGCCGGCGTGTTGCGCCAACTGCTGCAACAGCGTGTGCCGGTTCGCAACCTGCGCGCGATTCTCGAAGCTGTCGTGCGCGTGCCGGCGGGTGAGCGCACGCTCGACCGGATGGTGCGGGAGGCGCGCATCCAGCTGGGGCGGCAACTCGTGCGCGGATACGCCGACCTCGAGACGTGGACGATCGCGACGGCCGTGCTGGACCCGGCATGGGAGGCCAGTCTCGAAGCGCAGGTCAGAAGCGGTGTCGACGGCGAGCCGCAGTGTGTACTGTCCGCCGAACAACTGACCCACGCGCAGCAGATCTTTGCCGCGGACCTGTCAGGGATCCCTCTGCTCGTCACGAATGCTGTACTGCGTCCGCACCTTGCGCGATTGTTGCGCGACTTCGGCTGGCGCATCGAGGTGCTGGCGATCGAAGAGATTCCGCTCGATGTCTACCGCATCAAGACTGTCGCAACGCTCGGTGCGCCATGAGCGGGAACATCATGGAATCGTCCGGAAACAGCGTACCGGTGTTGACCTCCGCGCCAACGCTGCGCGGCCGGGTGGTCGAAGCGCGCGGTGTGATTGCGCGGGTGGTGGGCGTGTCGTTGCGCATTGGCGAGAAGGTGCGGCTGGTGCGCCCGGATACGTTCGAGGCGCAATACGGCGAAGTGGTCGGCTTTGCGCAGGACGGGGCGCTGGTGATGCCGCTCGCCGGTCTGGCCGGCCTGTCGGACATCACCGAGGTGCAGGGTTGCGGGTCGGCGTGGGGCAGCGTCGACGCGGCGGGATTGCTCGGGCGCGTGGTGGACGGTCTCGGCCATCCGCTCGACGGCGGCCCGATGCCGTCGCCGGCGATGACTGGGAAAGACCCGCAGGGCAACCTCGCGGCGACGCTGAATCCGCTCGAACGGCCGGTCATCAGCACGCCATTCGCCACTGGCGTGCGAGCGATCGACGGCCTGCTGACGTGCGGCATCGGTCAGCGCACGGGGATCTTCGCGCCGGCCGGCGGCGGCAAGAGCACGATCATGGGCATGATCGCGAACGGCGCGTCGGCCGACGCGGTCGTCGTTGGGCTGATCGGCGAGCGGGGCCGCGAGGTGGCCGAGTTCATTCACGATCATCTCGACCGCCGGCGTGCATCGACCATCGTGATCGCCGCGACGTCCGATCGTCCCGCAGCGGAACGGATCAAGGCGGCGGAACTTGCGTCGCAGGTTGCGGTAGGGTTGCGCGAGACCGGACGCAATGTGCTGCTGTTGTTCGACTCGCTGACACGCTATGCGCGCGCCTTGCGCGAACTCGGGCTGGCGGTCGGCGAGCCGCCGTTGCGCGGCGGTTTTCCGCCGAGCGTGTTCGCGCAGCTGCCGCGGCTGATCGAAGCGGCCGGCGTGACCGCGCAAGGCAGCATTACCGCTTTCTATACCGTGCTCGCCGATGAGGCCGATCTGTCCGATCCGGTCGCGGAAGAGGCACGCTCTCTGCTGGACGGGCATATCCAGCTTTCGTCGAAACTGGGCGCGGCCGGGCACTATCCGGCGATCGACATTCTGAAGAGCCGCAGCCGCCTGATGAACCGCGTCACGGATGCCGCGCAACGCGCCGACGCGAACTGCGTGCGCGACTGGCTGGCGCGTTACGAGGAGGTCGAGATGCTGTTGCAGATCGGCGAATACGAGCGGGGTCACGACGTCGAGACGGACCGGGCAATCGACCAGCGCCCCGCGATCCAGCATTTTTTGCGGCAACCGTATGACCGCAGCAGCCGCTGGGCCGAAACCCGTGCGCAGTTGCACGACGTGTGCACCGACGGGCGCCTGGCGTGATGCGCAGCGCGCTGCGGGAGGTGGATTTCTGGCGGCTACTCGTGAGGGTGCGCGGTTTGCGGGTGCGCCGCCGGCTTCGTCGGCTGGTTGATGCGCGCCGAGGTGAGCGGCGGGCGGCGGCTGCGGTGGCCGAACAGGCTGCGGCGCTGGAACGGCACACGGCGCAACGGCAGCGCGTGCTTGCGTTCTGCAGACCTGACCAGGGCGCCGGCCGGCAGTGGCACGCGACATTGCGCGCGCACGACGCACAGACACCCGCACTGCATCGACAACTGGGCGACGCGCAGCACGCCCATGCGGCGGCGCGCCACGAAGCGGGAAAGGCGTTGCGGGACTGGAACGTCGAGCGGGTCCGGCATGACGAGGCAAAGCGCCGCTGGCGCGCGGCCGCCACGCGCGTGGCGAGCGGCGACCGGGACGACGGCTAGCGTCGACGACGGGGCACAGGAAGTCCTCTGCCCTCCTGTTCCGGGCTTGATGCCGCACACGTTTGTCGATCGTGTGTGCGGCATCTATCGGGGACATTCGCTACAGTGGCTGTCCCCCGCTATGGGGCAGTGCGCTTGTTCGCTCGCGCGGTTCGCTTACGTGTTGGCCTTCCTGATATCGTCAGCCGTCAACTCCTTGCCGGTGGCCGGATTGATCCAGCCGCTGCCATCGCGGGCGGCCTGGACGGTGTAGCCGTCCGGCGTGGCGGCGTCGAGCGCGCGGCCGTTGCTGCTCTTCTGTATGTCGAGGCCCGCCTTGTTCTGCTCGCTCAGACCCGCGACCTGGTAGGCCTGATTGCCGTGGGTGATCGTCACCTGATCCGCGAACGAGACCGACTTGTTGTTCGCGGCCGGCTGGGTGCCGACCGTGACCTTGGTGTTGTCAGGCAGCATGAACGTCATCGGGCCGTTGAACATCGCAGTCGACGAGTTGGCGCCGTTGGCGTGCTGGGTGAGATGTGGATCACCCCAGATCTTCGTTGTATCGCCGGATTTCGTGTTGGTCATGACAATCGACGAATCGGCCTTGTTGAAGTCGAGCTTGTAGTTGCCCAGATCGATACTCGCCTTGTTGTTGGAAACCGTGGTGTTGCTCCACTGCGTCTGATCGCTCCCGCCCGAGCCCTTGCAGCCGCAGTCGTTGCGCGGCGGCGTGCGGTCGCCGCCGCGCGAGTTGTCGTTGCAGCGGTTGCCGCTGGTTGAACCGCTGCGGTCGCCATGATTGTCATTGCGCCCCCAGCTTGCCGGCTGCTGGTTTGCGGATTGACCGCGATTGCTGATGGTTCCCTGTGCGAAGAATGTGCTGCTTTGGCCATTCCCCGTGCTTTGGCTGAAGACGGAGAACGAGGCTGTGGAGAAGCCGCTCAGCATATTCGACATCTGCCCGGACGGGTTGCGGCTGCCATTGGATCCGGCGCCACGCGACAGCTGCGGCTGTGCGCCGCCGCCAAACAGGGCGTTCATGTTGCCCTGAAGCGAAAGATAAGGACTGTTGATTTGTGGATAGTTGATCTGTGTTGCTGCTTGCATGTCGATATTCCTGAAGTAATGGAGCCGGCCTGGCTGTGCAGTCGGAACCGCGTTGCCGACGGTATGAGGTGGGTTCCGCACATGAATAGTAGGGGCGGTGCCGCGGCCGCGGGCCTTACTTATATATGGGGTTGCACGCCGCCCCGCGGATTGACGTGTTGCACATGATGCGACGGGCGGCCTTATCGTGAGAGGCGCCCGTCGTGACCGCGCGCCTGTCACGCCGTCGAGGGTCCTGGCTGGTTGGGATCGCCGTGCGTCGGGTGCGGTGGCTGGTGGGGGTCGGGCGGGGTCGGGCGGACCGGTGGTGTCCGGGTCGGTTGGAGCACCGTATAGGCCCGTGTTGTTCCTGACGGATAGACCAGTTCCTGCATGCCTGTGTGGATGTTCTTCGCGTAGGTGGGTGTGTTGATCGGTACCTCGGTCAGACGAATGCCGATGCGGGGTGTCGACGAGCCGTCCCGGGAAGCCGCCGTGGCGATTTCATCGACTCTGAATACGGTGTTTGGCCGGAATAGCCATTCATGTTCCCCCGTGGCCAACGTGCTGATGTGTGGCACAAAGGGAGTCCCGGACTGCGACCGGATGTCGTAAAGGGCGAACGCATGCCCAGGGCTCGCTACAAAATCCCTGTCCGCCAGCGTTGCTTCTATGTATTCGCTGTTGCTGGCCGCGGACATGAAAGCCGGCGAATTGGTCACGTAGTCGCCCGGTGCAAACCTGCCCGTATAGTCCGACGGGACCTCCGAGATGCGAATCAGGCGACTCTCGCCCTCGGGCCTTGGCAGACCGCTCAGACCGGTCTGCAACGCTCGGGCGCGTCTGGCCGTGTCACTTTCATGGGTGCGGCTGTACAACTGCTGATTGAGGTCAAAATTGACGTCCTCGTAGCCGGAGCTGTCCGTCGAGTAGGTCTCGCTGACGTCAAGATACGTCCAGTTTCTAATGGCTCGTTGCTGCTCGCCGGAAAGGTTGTCGAATGCCGCTTTGTATCGATTGACGAACCCGGGGTCGTGGGGCCAGCGATCCGCCTCGGAGTGCCACGACGACGGATTGAGCGTTTGCTGCATTTCGGGGGAAGCTTGTGCGCCGCCCGGCGTGGAGACCTGGAAAGCCTCCGCGAACGGCGGTGCCTGTTCCGGTCCGGGAGGCGGCGCACCGTCGGGATTCATCATGCCGCCCTTGAGCCCGACATCGTTGTGGACCTGCCAGTTGCCCTGGGCATCCAGCCTGACCGGACATTGAGGCCGGTACGCGTTATCAGGTTGATACACGCGCCAGGTGCCGTTTTCATTGTCAAAGCGTGCGGAGTACGTTTTCCCTTCGCTGGTGATGTAGAACCGTCCCTTGTTGTCCGTCAGGATGCCTTTCTTGCCAGGGGCCGGTTTCAGCGTATCTGGCGCGAGCTTCACGACATAGTCTTCGGGCAAGTGCGGTGTTTCGCGGTTGATGCGCTGCGACGTCTCGGCGACGGCCGCGTCCATATTCAGGCCATGCGCATGGCGCTGCGGCCGCATGGTTTGCACGCTGTCCGTGCCTGCCGTGCCCGCCGGCGCGGATGAAGCTGAGGGGATGGCGATAGGGTCGTCGATCGTGGGGACCGGGGGCTTGGGTGCGCGCCCTTCAGAAGCCACTTTGGCGATGGTGGAAGCACCCTTTGCGGCCAGTCGCTCGGCGAACGCAGTCGCGCCTTCACCCACCACGAGTCCGAGCGCGCCGGAAGCCAGGTCGATGCCGAGCCGGGCGTTTTCCGACAGCGACGAGTGTGCGTCCAATACCGCTGAGAGCGGCGCGAACGGTGTCATGCCCAGCAGAAAACGGGCGGTGCCTTCGAGAATCTGCGTAGCCAGCTTTTCCCCGCGGGCGCGTGGTGTGATCGTATAGTCCTTGTAGGACGCGTCATGCAGCACGGCGTTGTACTGGTCCGCCAGATCGCGGACATAGTCAGGACCGGCCGGCGGCAGATTATTCAGAATGTCCAGATAGTCTTTCGCAGCGTCGACACCGTAGTCGTTCAGCTTCCGACCGGCCTCGAATGACCAGGCGGCCAGCTTGTCGTGCACCGCAGGATCGTCCCGCATGCGCTGCGTGAATGCCAGCAGCCGGCGGTCTGCCAGGTCGTCGCGGCCGGAGCCCGGATTGGCGCTGTACAACTGCCGGCCAATCAGCTCATAGCGCTTGCCAGGATTGCCAGTGACTGATTCGGCTTCGTGGATGATCCGGTCAACTTCCGCATTTGCTTCCTGCCATTTGCCGGCTTCCTGTGCGGTATGCTGCTCGATCGCTGTTGCGACCTTGTGCTGCAGATCGTTCTTTAGCCCGGCGGCCTCGGCGAAGTAGCGCTGGCGGGCTTCAGGCGTCGCGGCAGTGGTGAACTGGTCGCGCAGCCGCGTCAACTGGTCGAGTTGCTGCTGGTCGGCCGGCTGGGTCAGGTAGCCTGCGCCGACCGGATGGTTGAACATGCCCAGCGCCTGTTCGACCGGATCGTTGACTGCCGTGGTGAAGCGTGCGCGCAGCGCCTCGCCCAGTAGCGACAGTTGTTCATCGGCACGTTGACGTCCGTCGGCGTTCCTGCCGTCGCGGAACGCGACATCGATGGTCGCGAGAGCCCCCGCGTAGGCCTCCTGTTCGCCGCGCGGCAGCGCATAGAGCTGTGCCTGCATGTCGTTGGTTTTTTGCTCGAACTGCTGGATTTCGGGCGGCTGGCCCGTGAGGCTCCGCTCCAGGGCTGTGCCGAGCCGCGCCATATTCTCCTGGTCCTGATTGTTGTTGCGCGACAGGCGGGTCCCATTGGGAAGCGTCTGCAGGTCGTGCGCGTCAAGCAGGCGTACCAATTCGGCGCGTGTGGCGCCGGCCAGCAGAGGCGGCGTGGAGGACGCTTGCGAGCGGGCGCCCGAAGGGACGCCGGAGCCCGGCGCGGAAGATGCCGCCGTGGCAGGCTTCGCCAATTCCGGCGAATTGGCAGGTTGCGGTGAAGCCTGTGTCGAGGCCGCAGCAGGGTTGTCGGCCGCGCGCACGTACCGATGTACTGCGACGTCTGTGCCGCGTACGTATGATTGCGGCGACGCAAGTGGCAACCGTTCGTCGCCGCTCGGCTTGTACCGGTTGCTAACGGACGCCTGGCGGGCATCCGGCGGAACAGGCGAAGTGTCGCGGATAGCGGGTTGCTGCCGCGCTGGTGCTGGTGCCGGTGCCGCGCGCGGTGGGTCGGTGTCGCTGGTCGGTTCGCGATGCAGCGCTGTCAACGTAGCGCCGGCTGCGCTGCTGCTGGACGTCGTCGTCATATGAATCCTCCTTTTCCATGCACAGTAGAGAGCCCGCTCGATCCGGACTCGCGGATGAAGCCACTTGTGATGCCTGAATATGGAAACACCTCAGGTGCAACCCTGGGTGTCGATCCTGTATGACCGTGCGCTTTGCATGTCATGGCTGGGTGAAGTCCATGACAGGGCGGGAGAGCTTCAGCTAACATGGGAGACTTCGCGGACGCGAGGCGATGCCGGGACTGGGCGGCCTGTGTAAGTGCCGGGTAAGTTCCTGCCAGTATCGTGAGTGCGAACAAGTAACGGATTGCGCAGACGAAGCGGCGCTGTGCGCGCGCCCCCGTTGTCCGTGGCTCAGGAGACACGCGCCAGATCATTGCGCGCGGCATCACATGGCGCACCCCCGGGGCGCCGGCACAGGTTTTACGTTTCATCTTCACCAAGGGGTTGTCGATGTCTGCGATTGAATCGGTTCTTCAGGAACGCCGTGTTTTCCCGCCCTCCGCTGAAGCTGCGGCCGGTGCCACGATCTCCGGCATGGACGCATACCGTGCGCTGACCGCTGAGGCGGAACGCGATTACGAAGGTTTCTGGGGGCGCCTTGCCCGCGAAACGCTCAGCTGGAACAAGCCCTTCACCAAGGTACTCGACGAATCGAACGCGCCGTTCTACACGTGGTTCGAAGACGGGCAACTGAACGCTTCGTACAACAGCATCGATCGTCACGTGGAAGCCGGTAACGGCGAGCGTGTCGCGGTGATCTTCGAAGCTGACGACGGCACCGTGACCAACGTCACCTATCAGGATCTGCTGCAACGGGTGTCGCGCTTTGCGAACGCGCTGAAGTCGCGCGGCGTGAAGAAGGGCGATCGCGTCGTGATCTATATGCCGATGTCGATTGAAGGCATCGTCGCGATGCAGGCTTGCGCGCGGATCGGCGCCACGCATTCGGTGGTGTTCGGCGGCTTCTCGTCGAAGTCGCTCAACGAGCGGCTGGTCGACGTGGGCGCGGTCGCGCTCGTGACCTCCGACGAACAGATGCGCGGCGGCAAGGCTCTGCCGCTAAAGAATATCGCCGACGAAGCCATCGCCATGGGCGGCTGCGACGCGGTGAAGAGCGTGATCGTCTATCAGCGCACCGGCGGCAAGGTCGCATGGAACGAAGGCCGCGACCTGTGGATGCACGAACTCACGCAGGCCGAATCGGATCAGTGCGCGCCCGAGTGGGTTGGCGCCGAGCATCCGCTCTTCATTCTCTATACGTCTGGTTCCACCGGCAAGCCAAAGGGTGTGCAGCACAGCACCGGCGGCTATCTGCTGTGGGCCGCGCAGACCATGAAGTGGACCTTCGACTGGAAGCCCACCGATGTCTTCTGGTGTACCGCCGACATTGGCTGGATCACCGGCCATAGCTACATCACGTACGGCCCGTTGACACTGGGCGGCACCCAGGTCGTGTTCGAAGGCGTGCCGACGTACCCGGACGCCGGCCGCTTCTGGGACATGATCGCCAGGCACAAGGTCTCGCTGTTCTATACGGCGCCTACCGCGATCCGCTCGTTGATCAAATACGCCGAAGCGGACGAGAAGGTGCATCCGAAAAGCTACGACCTATCCACGCTGCGCATCATCGGCACGGTGGGCGAGCCGATCAATCCGGAAGCATGGGTCTGGTATCACGAGAACGTCGGCGGCGGCCGCTGCCCGATCGTCGATACGTGGTGGCAAACGGAAACCGGTGGTCACATGATCACGCCGCTGCCGGGCGCCACGCCGCTGGTGCCGGGTTCGTGCACGCTGCCGTTGCCGGGCATCATGGCTGCGGTGGTCGATGAAACCGGTCAGGACGTGCCGAACGGGCAGGGCGGCATTCTGGTGATGAAGCGCCCGTGGCCGTCGATGCTGCGTAACGTATGGGGCGATCCGGACCGTTACAAGAAGAGCTACTTCCCCGACGAGCTCGGCGGCAAGCTGTACCTCGCCGGCGACGGCGCGGTGCGCGACAAGGAAACCGGCTACTTCACGATCATGGGCCGTATCGACGACGTGCTCAACGTCTCGGGTCACCGGCTCGGCACGATGGAGATCGAATCGGCGCTGGTGTCGAACCCGCTCGTCGCGGAAGCCGCGGTGGTCGGCCGTCCCGACGATACGACCGGTGAAGCCGTATGCGCCTTCGTCGTGCTCAAGCGTGCGCGTCCGGAAGGCGAGGAAGCCGCGAAGATCGCCAACGAGTTGCGGACATGGGTGGGCAAGGAGATCGGTCCGATCGCCAAGCCGAAGGACATCCGCTTCGGCGAGAACCTGCCGAAAACGCGTTCGGGCAAGATCATGCGGCGTCTGTTGCGCTCCCTCGCGAAGGGTGAGGAAATTACCCAGGACGTCTCCACGCTGGAGAACCCGGCCATTCTCGATCAGCTCGGCGAGTCGCTCTGACGCCGAGGTTCGAAGCCACCGGGCGGTCAATCCCGATTGCCTGTCCGGTGGCTTTTTGATACATAGGCGCATGGCCGCGCCGCACCCACCCTCTCACGCTACGCTGAATCCCGTGCCCGAACCGCCTGCGGTCTCGGCAGCGATGGCGCGTGCGCATCAGAAGTACTGGCGTTTCAACCTCGCGTTGATCGCCACCTTGATGACCGTGGGCTTCGTGGTCTCGTTCGTCTTGCCATTGGCCGCGCCCGCGCTGGCGCAGGTGCGCTTCGGCGGCTTCCGGCTGCCGTTCTACCTCGGCGCGCAGGGCGCGATTCTGCTGTACGTCGGCTTGATCGTCGTCTATATCGTGCTGATGCAGTTCGCGGATCGTCGCCTGCAACGCGCCTTCGATTCCGACGCCAGCGCTGCGTCCAGCGAGCGGGGATACTGAGCCGATGAAGCTTACGCATCGGCTGATCCGTTCATACGCCCTCTATACGCTTGGCTTCCTGCTCTTCATCTATGTGATGTGGCGCATCGAGCGCACCACGGGCCCCGGCGTATGGATCGGGTATGTCTTCCTGTTCGTGCCGATTGCGGTGTATGCGGTGATCGGCCTGCTGTCGCGCACATCCGATCTGGTCGAATACTACGTGGCGGGGCGGCGCGTGCCGTCCGCCTTCAATGGCATGGCGACCGCCGCGGACTGGCTCTCCGCTGCGTCGTTCATCGGTCTGGCCGGGTCGATCTATGCAACCGGCTATGACGGCCTTGCGTATCTGATGGGCTGGACCGGTGGCTATTGCCTTGTGGCGTTTCTGCTCGCGCCATACGTGCGCAAGCTCGCGCGTTACACGATTCCCGACTTCCTCGGCACGCGCTTTTCGAGCAACGCCGTGCGTGGGCTGGCGGCGCTGGCGGCGATTCTGTGCTCGTTCGTCTATCTGGTCGCGCAGATCCAGGGCGTCGGACTGATCGCGACGCGTTTTATCGGCGTCGACTTCGCAGTCGGCATTTTCTGTGGACTCGCGGGCATTCTGGTCTGTTCGTTTCTGGGTGGCATGCGTGCTGTCACGTGGACGCAGGTGGCGCAATACATCATCCTGATCGCGGCGATCCTGATTCCCGTGTCGATGATCGCGCATAAGGACGGTCTTGGCTGGGTGCCGCAATTCAACTACGGCCGTCTGATGGAGCGCGTCGAAGCGTTGGAGAAGCAGGTGCGCGATGCGCCGTCGGAGCAGACCGTGCGCGACGACTATCGGCGGCGCGCCGAGCTGATGCAGATACGGCTCGACACGTTGCCGCAATCGTTCGTCGATGAGAAGCAACGTTTGGCGCAGGAGGTGGCGGACTTGCGGCGCCACAACGGCCCGCTGCGCGAGATCAAGGAGCGCGAGCGGGCGCTCGAACAGTTTCCACGCGACGCTGCCGCCGCGCAGATCGTCTGGACCCAGCGCCGCGACGAGATGTTAATGCGTGCCGCTCCGCCCGTGCCGATGCACGAACCGTTTCCTGCCAATGGCGAGGAAGACCGACGCACTCATGAGCGCAATTTTCTGTCGCTCCTGCTGTGCCTTTCGCTTGGCACGGCGAGCTTGCCGCATATCCTGACGCGCTACAACACGACAACCTCCGTGGCGTCCGCGCGGCGCTCGGTCGGCTGGACGCTATTCTTCGTCGCAGTCTTTTATCTGACGGTGCCGGTGCTCGCGGTGCTGATCAAGTACGAGATCCTGAGCAATCTGGTGGGGCATCACTTTGCCGATTTGCCGCAGTGGCTCACGCAATGGCGCCGGGTCGAACCGAGTCTGATCAGCCTGGCTGATACGAATGGCGACGGCATCGTGCGCTGGAGCGAGATCCAGATGCAGCCGGATATGGTTGTGCTCGCCGCACCCGAGATCGCGGGCCTGCCGTACGTGATGTCCGGGCTGATCGCAGCGGGCGCACTGGCGGCCGCGCTCTCCACCGCGGACGGCTTGCTGCTGACGATCGCCAATGCGTTGTCGCACGACGTCTACTATCACATGGTCGACCCGTCGGCATCGAGCCAGCGACGCGTGACGATCTCGAAGATTCTGCTGTTGGGGGTGGCGTTGTTCGCCTCGTATGTGGCGTCGCTCAATACCGGGAATATCCTGTTTCTGGTGGGCGCGGCGTTTTCGCTGGCGGCCTCGAGCCTGTTTCCGGTGCTGGTGCTCGGCGTGTTCTGGAAACGCACCACGCGGCTTGGCGCCGTGGCGGGCATGGTGGCGGGGCTCGTGGTGTGCATCTATTACATCGTATCGACGTATCCGTTCTTTACGCAGATGACGGGCTTCGCGGGCGCGCGGTGGTTTGGCATCGAACCCATCAGCTCAGGCGTGTTCGGCGTGCCGGCGGGGTTTCTGGTGGCGATCGGCGTGAGCCTGATCGACCGTAAACCTGACGCGTATACGCGGGCGCTGGTGGACTATATTCGGCATCCGTAGGCGGCTTTACGCACGGGAGTGGCGCAGGGCGCGAAGTTTGCTATAATTCGGCTCCCCGCCGGAGAGATGGATGAGCGGTTTAAGTCGCACGCCTGGAAAGCGTGTATAGGTTAATAACCTATCCGGGGTTCGAATCCCCGTCTCTCCGCCAGAACATATTCCGAGCTAGTTGGATAAGATTCGGAGAAAAAAGCCCGTTGAACTCAAGGTTCAACGGGTTTTTTTTCGCCCATAGAGTCCGAGGTGGTTCATTGCAATCCAGAACGCCGAGGGATATTTTGGGCGGTACGCTCACCTGCCCAAACACAAGATACCCCCGCGTGCCGCTGACCGGACTGTAAATCCGTAAAGCAAAACCTTCCGACAAACCCCGCAAACTCGTTGATGGTGGCGGGCTCTATCTGCTGGTCAACCAGGCAGGCAAGTAGTGGTGCTGGATGTGGCGTGGGAAGACCCATAGCCCATCATCGCGGACGTCCGCGATTCCTTCCGCACGTTGACCTGACCCCTGTCTTTGACCGGAGCGCATGTGCGCGCAGCGCCAGGACAAAACCATTGCGTGCGAACACAGCACTCCTTTGTACCGCAATTTATCCGAAGCGGGAGTTGACACACATGCACACAAAAAGCCGTCATTCTCGACACATGCGAGATATATCCGCGCGCTCCAATACGGTCACCGGGCGTTGAACTCCTGTCGCAATGCTTCGACGACTCGTGAGGCCATGTCGCCCTTGACTATGAAGCTGTATTTGTAATCAATCGGAGGTTTTATGTCAGACAACCGCTCTCCCCAATCGTCATCTCGCCGCCATTTCGTCGGTGTAGCGGCTGCCGCCATTGCTTCGGGCTCACTGAGCCAGTTCGCGTTCGCAGAAACAAATTCGACGCTTACCCAAGTCGCCCGATCGGCCGACGGCGATAACGCAGCTATTCGTCCGCTTCGCGTGCATGTGCCGGAATCGAAACTCGTCGAATTACGGCGGCGCATCAAGGCGACGCGGTGGCCTGAACGCGAGACGGTCACCGACGATTCGCAAGGCGTGCCGCTCGCCATGGTCCAGGAATTGGCGCGCCACTGGTCGACGGATTATGACTGGCGCAAATGCGAAGCCAGGCTTAATTCGCTACCGCAGTATCTGACGGAGATCGACGGGCTTGACATTCATTTCATTCACGTCCGTTCGAAGCACGGAAATGCCATGCCGCTCATCGTTACGCACGGCTGGCCAGGCTCGGTGATCGAACAGTTCAAAATCATCGAGCCGTTGACCAATCCCACGGCCTACGGCGGCAATGCGGCCGACGCGTTTCATCTGGTCATTCCGTCTTTGCCAGGCTACGGATTTTCAGGCAAACCGACGTCGACCGGTTGGGGCCCCGAACGCACGGCGCGCGCGTGGGTGATACTGATGAAGCGGCTTGGGTACGAAAAATTTGCTGCTCAAGGTGGCGATCTAGGCGGCGTGGTCTGTAACGTAATGGCCAAGCAGGCGCCGCCGGAACTATTGGGCATTCATGTCAACTTCCCTGCGACCATTCCACCGGATATCGGCAAGGCGCTTCAAGCCGGCGATCCGCCTCCCGCCGATCTTTCCAGTGACGAAAAGCACGCTTACGAGCAGCTAGCCAGCGCTGCGATGAAGCGACGCGCCTATGCTCTCGAGATGGGCACACGTCCGCAAACGCTATACGGACTGTCGGACTCGCCCATTGCGCTGGCGGGCTGGCTCCTCGATCACGGTGACGGATATGTGCAGCCCGCGGCGGCGCTAACCTCCGCTGTGTTCGGGCACACCGTCAATGGTGAAACCGCGGGCGAATTGACACGAAACGATGTTCTCGACGACATCACTTTGTATTGGCTAACGAACACGGGGATTTCCGCAGCGCGCTTCTATTGGGAGTCTCACTTCAACTTCCTCGCTGCCGCCGATGTGTCCGTTCCCGCAGCAGTGAGTGTCTTTCCCCGCGAGAATTATCAAGCCCCGCGAAGTTGGACGGAGCGCGCGTATCACAACCTCGTTTACTACAACAGACTCGATAAAGGCGGCCACTTCGCAGCTTGGGAGCAGCCGCAGTTGTTTGCCGAGGAGGTTCGCGCGGGGTTAAGGCCACTGCGTCAATAGCCGTCGTCGGAAGCATCTGCGTAAGCCTCACATGGCTACCAATGCGAAGCGGCGAACGAGCAGAGGTGCACTTCAGTGGCGAGTTGCAAAGAGCCGTGACCAAATGCAAGCAGGTCACGGCTGCAATGCGATCGGCTTACTTTTTTCGACACCGCACAAAGCCTCCCCGCCCCAGGGAAAGATGTATGTCGCCAGTCTCGTCGTACACACCTAAAGTTTCTCTCCTTTGATCCGTAATATAAACGTTGGCCCGTTGAAAACATGGGCCGCTGTGTGCCGGAGTTTTCGGCACCGGACGGCGGTCGTTGTTCGAAGAGTGCCACGTATCTCAACCTGGTCGACTTTATGGTGATTATGAAAAAAACCTTCGTACTTCTTCTTGGCTTGGCAGCGTCGCTTTCTCAAGCACAAGCAAAGGATATTCGAGACGAACTCAATATTCAGACAGGCAAGGCGCAACTGGTCATCACTGACGTGACGCCGCAGCAGGCCGCGGAGCAGGTAAAAGACGCCATTAGCCAGTTCGCCATTCCGACGAGCTTGAATTACCACCCGATTCCGTCGCCGTTGCCAGTCAGGCCGGGCTCCCCGGTCGAGAAACAGGTTGTTGTTCAGGGAACCCCTGCAACCGACTATTCGTGCGAAGGCTCTTACGCGGAAATCACAAAAACGCCCCCTCCGGTGCAGAACGCTTTTTACTTCAACCGCGAGACGCTGCGCGTCTGCTTGTATGCCTTCCAGGGCGGCGTGAAAGTGGAAATGATTTTTGACGTCATACGCAAGACGGAGTCTTTGACTGGTGGCTTGTTTAATGGCATTACGAAAGCAATTCGTGGTAGCGACGGCGAACGAATTGCTGGTCAGCTCAAAGAAAATATTGGAGAAATCAAGAAGAAACTTCCCACCACGTTGGTAGCGCGCATTGACGCCCCCGGTCTGCCGGTCGACGAACCCGATAAGGAGGCCGTGGCGAAATTGATTCCGCCTCTAACCGAGGCGGAGTTGGCGGCTCAAGCCCAACGTAGTGCTGCTCCTGTGGCTGCTGCGCCGCAACCTCAGGCTGCACAAGCGCAAATGGATGGCGGCGTTGACCTTTCTTTGCTGGGTGCACGCAAGGAACTCACAGCGATGGGTTTCAAATTCTATGACCAGGACCAGTTTGTGGATGCCGCTCGCCGCAATGATTTCCTGACGGTTCGCCTTTTTCTGGCGGCTGCAGCCATCCATCCAGGGACCCCGGACAGCAAAGGCGCTACTGCATTGAGCTTCGCAAAAGACAACACCGAAATGAAATTCTTTTTGACTGAATTTGTTGAGGCCGAGAAGCAGGGCCAATACCCGGGCAAAATTGGCGAGGCTGTTCTGTCGAAATAAAATCTGCATTAGAACCTCAAATCCCGCTCGAGATGGTCTGGGCGCGATTTGAGGAGTGTGCGTGGTGCAAATATCGAATTGATATAAATCTCATCAATTCCAGAATTTCATAAATAATTCGGCGAGCAAATAGACATGAATTCAAGAATAAGGGCCGTGTTTTTCCTCCTCACTTTTTTAGCCGTGCTGGTTGGATGTTCAAATCAACCAAGCTCCAGTGATGCAAAAAAGGATGCCGAGGAGGTTGCGAGGGCGGATATTCCAAGCGAGGCGGCTTTTTCCGTTGCTGATCTGGTGCGCGAAAACGGATGGGATGAGGGCGGAGAGTACAAAATCCACTTCACCTATAATCTGGTAACAACGGTTGATTACCCGAATCTGGTCGTCGCTCTTTTGAAAAAGAGTGTGGTGGAAATCAAGGGTATGCCAAAGGCGGACCGTTCTGCGTTGGTTGTGCAGGTTGGTCTTACTTCGATGCTTTCGGGCATGTCGTCGGATGCGCCTGATGTCAAGGCAGAATTGGACTCGTATAAAAACTTTCCGGCGATTGTTGATTACATTCGAGGGAATAAAGATTTTCAGGATGATTCCGAGTTGCTGGTTTCTGCGACATACTTAACGACCAATGTATTGCGCGATTACAATATCCGACAGGGGACTCCTGCTAGTACAAAAATTCCGCGCCAAGTCACCTTTACATACAGGAAAACTGAAAAGGGCTGGCAGAAAATCAGTTAAACCAGGAGCGGAGAATTAGATGAGTGTGCGCGCCGCACTCACTGGCGTTGCTAATGTTCTTCGACAACCTAAAGCAAACTGCACTGGCGGCGGGTCGAAAAGTAAGTTGACGATGTGCAAGCCGCGTCTGTGCCGACACCGCGGCTCGATAGCCCCTGTTGATACGTTCGAGCATGAATCCGCACGTTTGGGGCATTAAGCAAAGTGACCGGGCTCTCTAAACTGACCTCCATGCCATACGACATGGCTAGCAACTCAACCCGGAGTCAAGGAGTCCATCATGTCCCGTCTCACTACGATCAGCCCGGAAGTCGCCACTGGCGCCGCCGCAGACATCTACGCGAAAATCAGAAAGGCAGTCGGCAAGGTGCCGAATGCGTATGCTACGGTCGGAACGCACAGCCCTGCAGCGCTCGGTGCGCTGTTGTCTCTTGATGGCGTAGTCGGTAGCAGCAGCCTCGCGAAGGCCGATATTGAAGTGATCAAGCTCGCTGTCAGCGAAGTCGCTGGTTGTGATTATTGTGTCGCCGCCCATACCCTCATGGGTAAGTTCGCGGGTCTTTCGCCGGAAGTGATGAAGCGGGTTCGCGCAGGTAGCGCGACCGGTGACGCGAAGCGCGATGCGCTGGTGCGTTTCGTACGTGTGCTGGTGGACACGCGCGGCACGGTTGCCGCTTCAGAGCTTGCCGCTGTGCGCGAAGCCGGCTACACGGAACAGCAAGTCATTGAAGTGTGTCTGGCTGTCGCGTCCATCACGTTCACGAACCTCGTGAACCGCGTGAACGATACGACGCTGGATTTTCCAGCAGTCGCGTAAATTCGTGGAGTGGGTCTGCCGCCATCGAAAGATGGCGGCTTAAATGCAGGGAGGCTCCCGGAGCCTCCCTGTTGCGTTTTGATTTCCGCCAAAATTTGCCGTGACGTTCTGCTCACTACCCTCAGTGAGTGTCGGCATCCAAATGGGCGTTGTTGAAGAGCTAAACCGTGACGTGTTGTGACGGCGGTGCCGGCATTGCGCGAGGGCACCGCCCGATCGAATCCAGTGGTTCGGCCGACGGGAATGTCGGCCGACCTCCACTAGGCGCTTTGCAATGCTGCCGCTGCGTTGCGCAACGCGGTGCGCAGCCCTTCCTCGACCACCGGATGATAGAAAGGCATTTCCAGCATGGTGTCGACAGTCAGCTTCATCTGCAACGCCCATGCGAGCAGGTGGGCGATATGCTCGGCATCCGGCCCGATCCATTCGGCGCCGAGAAACTGCCGGCTGGTCCTATCGACATAGACATGCATCAGACCGCGGTTCTTCAACATGACACGGCTGCGGCCCTGGTCCTCGAAACTCACTTCGCCGACGACGAACGTATCTGGCGCAAGATCGACATGCCGCGCGCCCACCATGGCGATGCCGGGGTCCGAGAACAGGACCGAAATCGCCGCGCGGCGTACGAGGGGTTGGACGTCGGGAAAGCGTGCCGCGTTGGCGCCGGCAGAGCGGCCTTCGTCCGCGGCCTCGTGCAGCAGCGGCAGCACATCGTTAGCATCGCCAGCAATGAACACAGGGTGAGAGCCTGCCTGCAAAGTCAGCGGGTCGTAGATCGGATAGCCGTGGCTATCCAGCGCGAGCGACGTGTTTTCGAGGCCAAGCCGCTCGAAGTTCGGCTTGCGGCCAGCGGTCACGAGGACATAGTCGAAGGTGTCCTGCACGAGTTCACCCGTCCCGGTCCGGAACAGAATGTGTGCGGCGTCGCCTTGACGCACGACGGCTTCGATACTGGCGTCTGCTTCATAACGAAACGACTTGCTGAAGGTTTCCTTGGTGTACGCCTTGATGGCAGGGTCGGTAAGCGGACCGACACGCCCGCGCGCCCCCAGCACCGTAACGTCGACGCCGAGGTGAGCGAGTGCCTGCCCCAGTTCGAGACCAATCACCCCAGCCCCCACAACCGCGATTTTGCGCGGCAGGTCCGACCATTCGAATACGTCGTCGTTGATGATGGCGAGTTCGCCAAGCGCCTTGAACCTCGACGGCACGACAGGTGTGGATCCGGTCGCAATCACAATACTGCGAGCCCGCACGCGGGTATGGTCGCCGACCTGAAGCAAGCCGTCGTCGATGAACCGCGCGTAGCCCGTCAGCTTGTCTTCAGACGGAATCGCGTTCACGCTATCGAGAACGAATCCCACCAGCCGGTCGCGCTCGCTCTTCACGCGTTGCATGACTTCGCGCCCATCGACGCGTACCACGCCGTCAATGTGCACGCCGAAGGGCGCCGTATGCGACGCGGCATGCGCCGCTTCGGCGGCCGCGATGAGCAGCTTGGACGGCATACAACCGACGCGGGCGCAGGTGGTGCCGTGCGGCCCGCCCTCGATCAGAATGGCGGATGCGCCAGCCGCCTTCGCTGCGCGATAGGCCGGCAGTCCGGCACTCCCGGCGCCGATCACAGCGACATCGACCTGAACAGTTTTCATGATTGCCTCGACAGGGGATAAGTGCGGTGGAAGCAGGACAGTGCATTCGCTCAGGCCCGCGGGCGCTCAGGTAGAATCGTTCTGCTTTCGTTGCAGCTACTCTATGTCGATGCGCCCACGGTGCTAAGGCTCAACAGGCGCAAGAATATGCTCAAGCGGCTCATATGGATCTGCTCAGTCGAGTCCTTTCCCTGATTCCAGTTAGTGGACTTCTGGACGTGCGTTGTCACTTCGGTGCGCCATGGGCAATATCCCAGGGCAATGCCGCCGTCCGCGAAATCCCTTATCACGTGCTTCTGTCGGGCAACGCCGTGCTGGAGTATGGAGATGGGCCGCCCGAACAACTGGTGGCGGGCGATATCATTGTGTTTCCGGCCGGCGGCGCGCACCGGATTCACGATGGCAGTGGAGAGTCCGAGTCTCCACTCGTCATGCGGCAAGGTGTGTCGTTAGTGATTGCAGAGAACGAAGGTTCCGGCGCGCACGCCGACATTCTCTGCGGTCGCTTTCTTGTCGGCGCGGTGCCTGACCGCCTCTTGCGTGACCATCTGCCGGACCGGCTCGTTGTCCGTAGCGCGCACACCCAAATTAACGGGGCCAATGGAATCGATGGCGACGTGGATGGCGCCGCGCAGACGGTCGCGGGTACGCGCCTCGCGCGCCTGATCGAGCTGATGCGGGAAGAGGCGAGCGATGAAGGCCCTGGAAGCGAGACGCTCATCAGTCATCTGTCAGCTGCGCTTTTCGCACTGATGTTGCGCTTTGCCAGCGCAGGGCCGCGGCCGCCGCACGGCCTGCTTGCGCTGGCGGGGCGGCCGCGTTTGCAGGCAGCCGTGACGGCCATGTTCGAGTCCCCTGAAAAGCCCTGGACGCTCGATCAGTTCGCGGCGTTGTGCAATATGTCGAGGGCCACGTTCGTGCGTCAGTTTCAGGAGGCGATCGGACGTTCCGCTACGGACGTGCTAACGGAAGTGCGCATGACACTCGCCGGCCGCACCCTGTTGCAAACCGGTCTCGGCGTTGCGGAGATCGGGGAAATGGTCGGCTATCAGTCCGATGCCGCATTCCAGCGTATTTTCAAACGCCTCATCGGTGTGACGCCCGCGAGGTATCGCGCGGCAGGCGGCAACGTTCAGGCATCCTAGACCCCCGCCGCGTGCGAGACTGCGCGGCGCATCCATTCAATTCCCCCATTTCGCTTTGTCCCGGCAGACGCCCTTCGTGGGCGGTCGCTGACGGGAAACCCGTTCGTGGAAAGAAACGACCGGGCAGGAAAACCCGTGCAAGAAAAATGTCGGTGTGGTTAAGCATTGAGCCGATCGAGCATCTTGATGAGCCGTTGCGCCATTCGCGCCGAGGGAGCTGACTTTTATAGTTGAGCCATCCCGTCGCCGACGGCACTTTGTTCAAGGAGCTTCATCGTGAAGCGCACTATCCAGGCTGTTCTCGTTGCATCTTTCCTGAGCCTCCCGCTTCTTGCACACGTTGGAATGGCCAACGCGCAGACGACCCGCGCTCAGGTTCGCGCAGAGCTCGTCGCAGCTGAGCAGGCAGGCCAATATCCGCAGAGCGATGCGCACTATCCCGACGCAGCCGCCGATGTGGCACTCACGCACGTAGCCGATCGCGCAGCCATCAAGGCATCCAATCAGGAATCGTACGGTACGTCGAGCGCAGGCAGTTTTGCCGCTGGTCTGCGCCACCTGCGCGTCCATGTTGTGTCGGACTCGCAAAGCGTCGATGAGCGGGGCAATTAACTTCTTACGGAGGGTCACTCTCATGAACACAGTAACGATCTATACAACGCCGACATGTCCGTATTGCATCGCCGCCAAGGCGCTGCTTCGTGATAAGGGCGTAACGTTCAATGAAATCAGCATCGCGGGCGACCGGTCCGCGGCGGCGTCACTCGCTGAGCGAACCGGTCGTCGCACGGTGCCGCAGATTTTCATCGGAACGACGCATGTTGGCGGGTTCGACGATCTGAACGCGCTCGAAGGAGCGGGCCAGCTCGATGCGCTACTCGGCGAGCCCGCCAGGAACGGATGATGAGCAAGACCAGCCGATCGGGAGAAGAGGCCCGATCGGGACGGTGACGGTTGATGTCAATCGGTGCCCGGTTCAGGTGAGCTCATACCGAATCTGACCGGCGCGGCATCTTCTTTGCTTCAGCGGCTACACGCCTTCTGAAGAAAGAAAATTGGAAACCACCGCCCTAGCAATCGCCGCCGTGTTCGGGTCTGCCGTTCTGCTTGCCGTGCCGCTCGGCTGGCTCTTCAAAATCCAACTTAAGCCAGGCCGCTTTACTCATCTCGACGGCATGCGTGCGATTGCCGCGCTGATGGTCGTCTGCGCGCACTACGTGCCCCACGCGGGGCTGGTG
This sequence comes from Paraburkholderia fungorum, assembly GCF_046027215.1. Classification (GTDB taxonomy): domain Bacteria; phylum Pseudomonadota; class Gammaproteobacteria; order Burkholderiales; family Burkholderiaceae; genus Paraburkholderia; species Paraburkholderia fungorum_D. The sequence goes on from NZ_JAQQEN010000001.1 coordinate 1,209,774, forward strand.
ATGGGCGCGCCTGTCAGTCTTCGTCTCTGCGATGCGCTGGGCGCGGTCGGTGTACAGATTTTTTTCTGCATCACCGGATTCCTGTTCATGCGCAAAGCCATGAACGGACCCATCGCCATCGATGCGCTCATTTCCTCGCGGGTCAGGCGCATCGTGCCGCTCTATCTGGTGGCGATGACTGCCGCGATCGCCGTCACGCTCTGCATTGCAAGATCAATCCCGCACGCGCCACAGGCAACTTTCCGGGATTTGGTGAGTAGCTATGCCTACGGCTTCACGGGTGGCGACATTCCTTCGGTCGCGGGCATGTCGATTGGCGGGCAGGCTGGTCAAATGTGGACGCTACGCTGGGAATGGCTGTTTTATTTGCTGGTGCCGTTCATTGCTACGCTGCTGATGCGTCCACTATGGGCGGTGGCCGCGTCATCCATCGCGGTGGGATGTGCGGCCTATCAGTACAACGGAACCCTTGCACCGTGGGTGTTCTTTCTACCTGGAATGGCATGTGGGCTGATGGAGCACAAGATCAAGCCAGGCGCCATTACGCAGATAGCGCTGACCGTCATCGGCGCCATAGCGTTCGCCGTTTCATTGCACGTACATGAGCCTGCCTACGGACTTGCGCAGCTCGCGTTGTGCATGATTGGCTTTCCAGCCGTGTTGTTGGGGCATCGAGCGCCGCTGTCGCTCAAACCGCTACGTCTGTTAGGAGAGGTCAGCTACGGCCTCTACATGTGGCATTTGGTCGTCGTGTCGGTGTTTTGGCTCTACGTGCAAGTCTGGAGCGACTGGAATAATTACAAGACGTCCGGTAATAAGTTACCGGTGGCCGTGGCATCGCTGATTGGCCTGTTCGTGCTCAGCTTCGTGACGTACGCCCTGTTCGAGCGACCATTCATGGCACGCGCAAAGGATCGCCCCGGCACGAACAGCCGCGACTGCCAACCAGGCTGATCGGCCGCCGTTACTGGCGACCCCGCGCAAACGAAGCCAATGGTTTCCGTGGTGTACCCATCCGCGACGCACGTGGTGCGGAGTGGGAGCGGATGACGGCTGTGTCACAGGTGCTTATGGACCGCGATGTGATCCGTCAATCGGACCACGAGCCCCTCCAAGCCAGGGGACCCACTTAAGAATTGGCGGTGTGAAGCCGCTTTCTTTGCTTACTTTCTTTGCGGCGGCAAAGAAAGTAAGTGCCCGCCCCGCACAGGGGCGACGCTAATAGACCAATAACAAAACAAGGAAAGGCCAAAAAAGCCAGAGCAGGGAAAAGCCAAAAAAGCGAGAACAAGACCAAAGCAAACCCCCAAACATGAACTAAACTACCCGCCGCCCACCGGCTCCGCCCCTTCCCCGCCAGCCTCGCAGAGACCAACCCCCCATGCCTGACCCCACCGGCCCCCTGATCAAACACCCGGCGTTCCGCCGCTTCTGGTGCACTCGCATCCTCTCATCGCTGTCTTTCCAGATGCTCGCCGTAGCAATGGGCTGGCACATCTATGCCCTCACGCATAGCGCCTTCGCACTAGGTCTCGTCGGCCTCGCGCAATTCCTGCCGATGTTCGCGCTGACACTCGTGGTCGGCCACGTCGCCGACCGCTACGACCGCCGCCGTATCGCGGCAATCTGCCAAAGCCTCGAAAGCGTCGCCGCCTTGACATTCGCCTGCGGCACCTTCGGTGGCTGGATCAGTGCGCCAGTCATCTACGTGCTGGCCGCATGCGTCGGCGCCGCGCGCGCCTTCGAATCCCCCGCGGTCGCCTCGTTGTTGCCCGGCGTCGTGCCGCGCACGCAATTGCCAAAGGCGACTGCGTGGGCGACGTCCGCGAATCAAACCGCGCAGATCGCAGGCCCCGCATTAGGCGGCCTGCTATACGGCATTGGTCCGGGCGCGGCGTACCTTGCCTGCATGCTGTCATTCGCGGCCGCCGCCACGGCCGTGTGGGCCATCCCCCTGCAAGCCAAGCCGATGAGTCGCGCGCCGGTTACCATCGAATCGGTGTTCTCCGGCATCGCCTTCATCCGCAAGGAGCCCGTCATCCTTGGGGCACTGTCGCTCGATCTGTTCGCCGTGCTGTTCGGCGGCGCCACCGCGCTGTTGCCGGTCTTTGCGCGCGATATCTTGCACACAGGCCCGCTCGGGCTTGGTCTGTTGCGCTCGGGTACCGCCATCGGCGCGCTCGCCGGCACCATCTGGCTCGCGCATTTCCCGCTGCGCAACCGGCCCGGCGCCGCGATGTTTGGCGGCGTGATCGCCTTTGGCGCGGCGACCATCGTGTTCGGTCTGTCGCACAACTTTTTTGTCTCGCTGTTCGCGCTGATGATTTTGGGTGCTTCGGACACGATCAGCGTAGTAGTCCGGTTATCGCTGGTCCAACTACGTACACCCGACGCCATGCTCGGCCGCGTGAGCGCGGTCAATTCCCTTTTCATCGGGACATCGAATCAACTGGGTGAATTCGAATCCGGTGTCACGGCAGGGTGGTGGGGCGCGCAACCGGCGGTACTGGTGGGCGGCGCGGCGACGATCGTCGTCGCGTTGCTATGGATGCGATTCTTCCCCGAACTCAAACGCACCCGCTCGCTGGAACGCGAAGAAGCGCTGGCGCCAGGTAGCTGATAGGCCCAACCCGTGAACGAGGAGTCACGTGGGGTGGTCAATTTCTGAAAGGGTGATTCCCGCTTTCACAGGATTCTCTTTGCCCATGGAAACCGGTAGCTTTACACATGTCACCATATCAGGTGATCCGCGCAAAGGAGCCGTTCCATGATCCGCCCCCACCTCTATTCAAGCGACATCGCCTTCACGCCGACAGTGAAGGCTATCCAGGGCCGCCATGGCTCGCGTGAAGCTTACGCACGGATGGAGGAGGAGTACGGCTGGCAGACGCATATCACACCCGAGATCGCGGGTTTTATCGAAAGCCAGACGAGCGTGTTCTTCGCCACCGCGAACGAGGAAGGGCAGCCGTACATCCAGCACCGCGGCGGTCCCGCCGGCTTTCTTCATGTGCTCGACGAGCACACGATCGCGTTCGCGGACTTCGTGGGCAATCGTCAATACATCACGCTCGGCAATCTCGCCGACAACCCGAAGGCGTATCTTTTCCTCATCGATTACGCGACCCGGCAGCGTATCAAGATCTGGGGCGAAGCGCGCGTAGTCGAAGACGATCCTGAATTGTTGGCCAGGCTAATGCCCGAAGGATACAAGGCGCGCGGCGAGCAGGTGATCGTGATGACGGTCAGTGCGTGGGACGGGAACTGTCGCAAGCACATTCCGCAGCGTTTCGAAGCGGCGGACGTCGCTGCCGCGCTGGAGGAGCGCGATCGGCGCATCGCGGCGCTGGAAGCGGAACTCGCGCAGCTGCGTGAACCAGCGCGGGGCTGATCCGAAGCCCGCATCGAGCGATGATGTGGGCGCCGCCACCGCGTCGCGGCAATCGGGCGTTTAGCAGCGAACGGGCGGTTCTTCAGGCACGCGCTGCGCTCACACGCAAGGCCGTCCAGCGCACTGTCGCGAGAATCGACGCCGCGACGATCAGCGCACCGCCGACCCATGCCGTCGTCGAAATCCGTTCACCTAACCAGATGCACGCGAAGAGGGCCCCGAACGCAGGCTCGCTGCCCATCAGCAGCGACACCCGCGTCGGGCTGCTGCGCTTGATCGCGAAGTTCTGCGCGAAGAACGCGAACAGCGTGCACGCGAGCACCAGATAGGCGAGGTAAGCCCAGAACATCGTGTGTTCGGCAACCGACGGCAGCGCCTGCCACTGCTGCGGCGCGAACATTAGAGCCACCGCTGCGCTACCGAACGCCACCACGCCCGACTGAACCGCCGTCACCGACAAAGGCGGCAACGCTGAATCACGCATCACGCGCTTGGTCACGCACACATTCAATGCGCGCAGCAGCGCGGCGAGCAGAATCAGCGCGTCGCCGGGATTGAAACTCAGCGCGCCATCATCTGCCAGCAGCCACGCGCCGAACAGCGAGAGCGCAACCGCCGCCCATTCAATGCGGCTCGGCCGGCGCTTCAGTAGCAGCCATTCGACGAGCGGCGTCAGCACTACGCACAGGCTGATCAGAAACGCCGCGTTGGCGGCGCGCGTCAGCAGGATGCCGAAGGTCTCGCACAAAAAAATCCCGAGTAGCAACGCGCCGGCAATCAGTACGCCGCGCAGCGTGCGGGCATCGGCGCGGCGCAAGTGGCGCAGCGTGGGTGACAGGATCACGAAGGTGATGCCAAAACGCATCGCCAGCAACCCGAGCACCGGATAGAACACCAGCGCGCTTTTGACGACGCCGTAACTCGTGCCCCACACCACGGCGACCGCGAGCAGCATCAGATCGGACAGCAGGAGCAGGCGTTCTTGTTTCGACATGGCGGACCTCGAGCAGATGAGCGCATATTGTCTAACTTTGCATGGAGGATGATAATCGGGTTGCCGCGCACAGCTTTTATGTCACAAACGCATTAATCGCCCCATTGCTCGCGAGTCTGTCCCGATGACCCCAACCGACCTTTTTGCCTTGCTGCCGGACATGGCGGTTTTCGCGCGCGTTGTCGACGCCGGCAATTTTTCAGTCGCGGCACGGCAGCTCGGCAGTACGCCGTCCACCGTGAGCCGCCAGATCAAGCGGCTCGAAGACGCATTGGCCACCCGGCTGCTGGAACGCTCCACGCGCACGGTGCGGGTCACGGAATCGGGCGCCCAGGTCGTGCGATTCTGTCGCGACATGGTGAGCGCCGCGTCGGGGGCGATCGACGCGGCCGGACAACTGGCCGGCAGACCGCAAGGCAAGGTGAGTGTGAGCGCGCCGACTGCATTCGCGAAGACCGTGATTCATCCGCTGATCCCCGGCTTCCTGCGCGCCTACGACGAAGTCGACCTGCAATTGCTTTTCACCGATCACAACGTCGATCCGCTCGCCGACGATGTCGATCTGGTAATCCGCCTCACCGAACATCCACCGCAAGGGCTGGCCGGGCGACGCCTCGGATCGGTGCGCTGGTTGCTCGGCGCATCGCCCGCTTATTTGCGCTCGCGCGGCACGCCGATGCAGCCGCGCGATCTCATGAAGCACGATTGCATCTACCTCGGTGAGACCGCCGACGACAATCGCTGGCGTTTTCGCCGCGGCACGGAGACGCAAACTGTCGATGTAAAAGGGCGTTATATCGCCAATCATGCGGGCGCGCGGCTCGAAGCGGCGCAGCAGGATTTCGGCATTGCGAGCCTGCCTGAATTTGCCGCGACCGATGCCTTGCTGAGTGGCGAACTGCTGCAGGTGCTGCCGGACTGGAATCTCGAAGCACGCGCGTACGTGGGGTCGGTATGGCTGCTCTATCCGCCCAGTCGCTTCCTGCCGCCGAAGGTGAGGGCGTTGATCGATTACCTTGTCGAGCATATCCGCGAGCCGGCCTGAATGCCGGTTCCTTTTTCAAGCGACGCATAACGATCGCGACGACTCCGCGATCAGGAGGAGAACGAAAATGAGCTTGCACGAAACCGGGCCAGTCGCGGCGACTGTCTATCGTGGCGAATCGATCGAGAACACGCACGTCGCGCATGTTGCGGTGGTGGACGCGGGCGGTCGCCTGCTGTATTCGTTCGGCGATCCGTCGCGCGTGACGCTGGCGCGCTCCGCCGCGAAGCCTGCGCAGGCATTGGCGGTCGTTGAAACGGGCGCGCTCGAACGCTTCGGTTTTGACGAAGCCGACCTTGCGCTGATGTGCGGCTCGCACAGTAGCGAGGCGCGTCATATCGAGCGCACGCGGCAAATGCTGGCGAAAGCGCAGGTCAGCGAAGCGGATCTGCGCTGCGGCGGGCATCCTCCTTTATCCGACGCCGTGTATGTCGACTGGTTGAAGCGCGACTTCAAGCCGGGCGCCGTGTGCAGCAACTGTTCGGGCAAGCACGCCGGGATGCTGGCGGGCGCGCGATCCATCGGCGCGGCGATCGACGGCTATGAGCGGCCGGAACATCCTTTGCAGGTACGCGTGAAGCACACCGTGGCGCACGTATGCGATTTACCGGACGAAGCGGTGCAGTGGGCAACTGACGGCTGCAATCTGCCGACGCCCGCGTTCGCGCTCGATCGCCTCGCCCGCTTGTTCGCGAAGCTCGCTGCCGCGCACGATGCGGTTTCTGCTTCGTCGTCCGTTTCGCCGCGGACGGCTGCGCTGGCGCGCATTTACCGTGCGATGACGGCGCACCCTGAGCTGGTAGCGGGCGAGGGGCGTTTCTGTACGCTGCTGATGCGGGCATTCGACGGCGAACTCGTCGGCAAGGTAGGCGCCGATGGCAGCTACGCGATTGGCGTGCGTGCGTCGCAGCAGACGGCGCAATTGGGCGCCGAGGGAGCGCTTGGTATTGCAGTGAAGGTGGAGGACGGCAACCTCGGTGTGCTCTACGCGGTGGCAGCCGAATTGCTCGTGCGACTCGACATTGGCACACCGGAGCAACGTGCACGGCTTAACGGTTTTCACGCGCCACGAATGCTCAACACCATGGGCGTCGAAATCGGCCACCTGGCGTTTTCGCTCGCGCTCGAATCGCATCGGTAGAGCCCGGTATGAAGGGATACCGGGCGACGCGCGCTATGCGTCGTCCTGCTTGAAGCGGTCCTGTATCGCTATCAGTTGATCGTCGCTGGTGGCGACGATCCACAGACGGGCGCGCTCGACCATCAGGCGGTTGTGATCTTTCAGCGCGCCCATTGATACGGCGGTTTTCCACGCGAGCGGCGCGGCCCGGCTGGTTCTTCCCGACGGCGTGCCGACCAGCAGCGCATACGGTCCGAGCGGTAGCGAGACGAACGGCATGGCGGGTTTGACGCGCACGCGCCAGTCGATGAAGGGTGAATCGCTGAAGAGGAGCGGCGTGGGCAGGCCGTGCAGCACGGTGAAGTCGTAGAGTGCCAGTTGTTCACGCATGGGCACATAGACGCGGCGAATATCGCTGACGAGCGCCGCACGGATTTCGTCGTCGAACATGGCTTCTTGCGTGTAGCGGTCGAAGGCTTGTTGAGCGTCGTGCTGGTAGGCGCTAAAGATGGCGAGGTCGATGCAATCGCTGACGGCGCGTTGGACTTCGGCGGCGGAGCCGGCTTCCTCGGGTTTGCCGAGTTGGGCTGCATGGAGCAGGCGGGCGACGGCCGCGTCCTGGGTTGCCGGACCGGTGGCCGATGGGTCGTCACGGGTATCTTTACCTAGCGGGACGTAGATGTATTTTTCTTCCGCGAAGCGGGATTTCTTACCATCGTCGAAGGAGATTGCGCCGGTGGCGCAGTTCAGATAGCGAGTACCGATGTGGCCGTGTTCCCACACGTAGTTTTTCAGGAAGGGACGCAGGGGGTGGAGTGGGGCAAGGGGTTGCATCTTCTTTTTGCACTCCGTGCGAGGTTGGGGGTTTGTATGGTCCCATAGATTTTGGGTTGGTGTTGTTTTTTGCCTCTGGCGGTGGCAGTTCCTTGTTCTTGCTTCTTGGGCCTTTCCTTGTGTTCTTATTGGTTTATTAGCGTCGCCCCTGTGCGGGGCGGCACCTACTTTTCTTTGCCGGCCGCAAAGAAAAGTAGGCAAAAGAAAGCGGCTCAAACCGCCAACATTTAAGTGGGCCCCCTGGCTTGGAGGGGATTGTGGTGCGATAAACGGATCACACCTCGGTCCATAACGGTCTGTGACACAGCCGTCATCCGCTCCCACTCCGCACTGCGTGCGTCGCGGACGGGTTCACCACGGAAACCAGGCGCTTCGTTTGCGCGCGGTGGGGGCCATCGGCTTCGCCTCGGCGAAGCGCCGAAAACACCAATCGGATTGGTTTTGTGAAGTACCGCCCCGGCGCGCGCGGCGCCGCCGGAGGAATGACGGCCTGGTCACTCACGCAAGAAGGTGCGGAGGGCCAATCTCTACGGAGCCACGATCCCCTCCAAGCCAGGGGACCCGCTTAAAAATTGGCGGTTTGAGCCGCTTTCTTTTGCCTACTTTTCTTTGCGGCAGGCAAAGAAAAGTAGGTGCCCCCCCGCACAGGGGGAACACTAATAGACCAATAAGCAAACAAGGAAAGGCCCAAGAAGCAAGAACAAGGAAATGCCGCCGCTAAAGGCAAAAAAAACCTCAAACAACCACATCCAACGAAGTCACACTCCCAATTGCATTCCGAATAGCCGCAGCCAGCTCACCGGCTGCAAACTTAGCGACATAACCGTTCGCTCCAGCATTCTTCACATGCGCCTCATTCGCGGCGCCAGTCAGCGAAGAATGAATAATCACTGGAATATCCCGTGTGCGCTCATCAGCCTTGATCTGGCGAGTCAACATAAACCCATCCATCTCCGGCATCTCGAGATCGGTCAGTACCAAAGCAATACTATCCTTCACCCGCGAGCCGTTGGCCTGCGCCTCCCGCGCAACCTGCTGCAACGTATTCCAGGCCTCTTCGCCCGTCTTCGTCATCACGTAATCGGCGCCAATCGCAGTCAACGCCTGCTCGATCAGCTTGCGCGCAAAACCGGAATCATCAGCGGCAAGTATCTTCGCGCCAGGCCGAATCCCCAACGCCTCTCCCACGGAGGTGGGGTCGACACCCGGATGCTGCGACGGAAATACATCGCGCAACACCTGCTCGACATCGATCACCTGGGCGAGACGCGAGTCGCCCGTGTTGCCGTCGATACGCGCAATGCTCGTGACGAGATTGCCCCCCGCCGCGCCCTCCGCGGATAGCACCTGATTCCACTCCAGCCGCACGATGTCGTCCACTTCCTCCACGGCAAACGCCTGCGTCGAACGCGCAAATTCCGTCACCAGCAAGATGTTCAACCCGCGCGTCGGCTCGCAACCCATCAGCCGCGGCAAGTCGATCACCGGAATAATCTGCCCCCGAATGTCCACCGCACCCATCACATAAGGCGACGACCCGGCAATCGGCGTGACCGCAGGCATTGTCGATATTTCACGCACCTTGAAGACGTTGATGCCGTAAAGCTCATGCGCGTCGCTGCCAGGAACCGCCCCCAGCCGATACAGCAATAACTCGAACTTGTTCGAACTCGTCAGATTGCTGCGTTCGTCATTCGCGCGGTGGTCTACTGCCATCAAAACTCTCCAGGGATTACGGTGCGTGTGGTGCGCCATGCATACGTTACGTTGGGCCCTGGCGCGCGCCCTACCTTTCTGTTATCGGCTCGACTGCCAGAAAATTCAGCAATTTCAAGAGGTTTACACGAGCTTCCTGCTGGCCCCGTGCAAACACACGCACGCGCGGCAGATCGGAAAGCGCGCGCGACCCGATAACACTTCCGCGTCGATTCATATGAAGGTTACCTAAGGTTACAGAAGCGACAGCGTCGTTTCACATGCTGTCCAAGGCGACTCCTAGAATGCACAGCGGTAAAGCGTGGTGTTGTCAGCCACCTGCAAGCAAATTGCAAGCTCGCACCGCAATGACCTGCAGTGGCCGAAGCGCGCATGCCTCAGTGTTGTTTCGCATTCACACTCCAAGGAGAACATATGATCCGCTTGCCTCTCGCCGCCATCACCAGTGCCTGCATGACCGGTCTTCTGGTCGTCGCCACCGCAGCCAGCGCTCAAACTTCGCCAGCCGCGCCGGCGGCGGACGCCGGTCGTCTGCATGCCGCTGACCAGGCCTTCATCGCCGACGCAACGAAGTCCGTGGCCACGCAACGCGACGCCGCGCGCATCGCCACCTCGCGCTCTACCGACCGGGACGTGAAGGCCTTCGCCGAACGCGTGTCGACTGATAACGCGAAAATCTCCGACGCATTGCGCGCGGCCAGCCCGCGTGGAGTCGACGTGCCGAAGAACGATCCCGACGCGGCGGTGCTCGCGAGCATCAACAATCTGCGCGGCGCGGACTTCGACAAGACCTATATCGAGCAGGTCGCACTCGCCGGCGAACAGAAAGCGCTCTCGGCATTCCAGGCGGAAATCGCATCGGGTCGCGACGAGCAGTTGAAGGACGCAGCCAGGAAGGCACTGCCGACGATCCAGGAGCATTACGCCATGGCTCAGGATCTCGCCAAGCGTAAGCACCTCGCCGCGCAGTAAGCCGCTGCAATAAGCCACTGCAGTAAGCCACATCACGCGCGTCACGTTGCGGCGTGACGCGCCTCATCGCACTGCTGCAAAACAGCCAGCATGGATCTTTAACGCAGTACCGCTGTTCACGCAGCATCCGTAAAGCCAATCGAGTGCGTTCTTTTCGGCGATAATCGGCATCGTTGTTCGGACCCGGCATACGCGGCTTTCCGCTACGTCCCAGACAATCCGAAAACGTTTCCGATTCCAGACGCATTCAATCAAAGCTCACCGTATGAGCAAACCTGCCAATTTGCCGCAACAGTTGGAGCACATGCTTCGGCAAGCTGTCGCGCTACAGCACAACGGCGCATTCGCCGAGGCCGAAGAACTCTACCGCGAGATTCTCGAACTCAAGCCGCGCCATTTCGATGCCCTGCAATTGCTCGGCGCGCTGGCATTGCAAGGGGGACGCGTGCAGGAAGGCATCGAATTGCTCCGCAAGGCGGTCGCCATCAATGTAAAACAGGCGCCGACCCATTCGAATCTCGCTTATGCGCTCAACGTGTCGCAGCGTTTCGGCGAGGCACTCGCGAGCGCCGATCGCGCACTCGCCTTGCAGCCAAAATTCCCCGATGCCTTGAACAATCGTGGCAACGCGCAAACGGGTCTCGACGCACCGCTCGAAGCGCTCGCCAGCTTTGATCGCGCAATCGCCCTGTCGCCGGATTTCGCGCAAGCCTGGAACAACCGTGCCTGCGTGTTGCGCGACCTCGGCCGTCCCGCTGATGCATTGGCAAGCTGCGATCATGCGCTTGCGTTGCAGCCGAACTATCCCGACGCATGGAGTAACCGCGGCAATGCGCTCAGCGACCTCAATCAGCCGCAAGAGGCCGAACGTAGCTACCGGCGCGCGCTCGAACTTGCCCCTCGGTTCGCCGATGCCTGGAACAATCTCGGCCTGACCCAGATCGATCTCAATGAGCACGCGCAAGCGCTGCTGAGCTACGAGCATGCACTTGCTGTGAATTCCGCCGCGGCGGAAACGCACTGGAATGAATCGCTGTGTCTGCTGCAGATGGCCCGGTTTGAAGCGGGGTGGCAGAAGTACGAATGGCGTTGGGAGCGCAAGCGTATCAAGGCCAGCAAGCGTGTCTTTGCGCAACCGCTCTGGCTGGGCGATTTTTCGATCGACGGCAAGACGATTCTGTTGCACGCGGAGCAGGGACTTGGTGACACGCTGCAGTTTTGCCGCTACGCCGCGCTGGTGTCGAAGCTCGGCGCAAGAGTCGTGCTTGAAGTGCCGTCGGAGTTGATGCGGCTCATGGCCACGCTCGACGGCGTGGATCAATTGATCGAAGCGGGCGAGGCGCTGCCGCCGTTCGATTGTCACTGTCCGTTGCTGAGTCTGCCGCTGGCATTCAGGACTGACCTCGCGAGCATTCCGTCCGGCACGCCTTATCTGTTCGCCGATGCAGCAGCGGCACAGCAGTGGCGCGATCGGATCGACGTACCAGCGGACGGCCGCCTGAAAGTCGGGCTCGTATGGGCCGGTGGCAATCGTCCGCATGTCGCTGAACTTCGCAAGAACGATGCGCGCCGTTCGATCACGTTCGAACGGCTGGCACCGATTCTCGAGGTGCCGAACGTACGCTTCTTCAGCCTGCAGAAAGGTCCAGCCGCGCAGCAACTTGCGCACGGTGCGTCGACGCAAAACATCGTCGACTACAGCGAAGAACTCGGTGACTTCGCCGACACGGCGGCGCTGGTGGCGAACCTCGATCTGGTGATTTCGGTGGATACGTCCACGGCGCATCTGGCCGGTGCATTGGATAAACCTGTGTGGATTCTGAATCGCTTCGACACCTGCTGGCGCTGGATGCTGGAGCGCACCGACACGCCCTGGTATCCGCGCGCCACGCTGTTCCGCCAGCCCGCGCTGGGCGATTGGGACAGCGTGATACTCGCGGCGCGCGACGCGTTGGCCACGCTGAGCGCCTAGGCGCTGCGCCGGCATGGCCGCCAACGCGTTTCTCCAGACGCGCGTAGACTGATTGTCCGTTTATTAACGGCTAAGCCATGGAGATTCATCAATGGAATACAGACATCTGGGTGCGTCCGGCTTCAAGGTGCCGGCGCTGAGTTTCGGCACGGGAACGTTTGGCGGCAAGGGCGAGTTCTTCGAAGCGTGGGGCGCGACTGACGTTGCCGAGGCGCGTCGTCTGATCGACATCTGCTTCGATGCCGGCGTCACCATGTTCGACAGCGCGGACATCTATTCGAAAGGGGCGTCTGAATCGGTGCTCGGCGAAGCGCTGAAGGGCAAGCGCGACAAAGCCATCATCTCGACCAAGGCGACGTTCCGCTTCGACGACAGTCCGAACAATGTCGGCTCGTCGCGCTTTCATCTGATTCAGGCGGTGGATGCAGCGCTCAAGCGCTTGCAAACCGACTACATCGATCTGTTCCAGTTGCATGGTTTCGACGCGAAAACGCCCGTCGCCGAAGTGCTGTCGACGCTCGACGATCTCGTGCGCGCCGGCAAGATCCGCTATACGGGTGTGTCGAATTTCTCCGGCTGGCATCTGATGAAATCGCAGGACGTTGCGGACCGTTACGGCTATCCGCGCTACGTCGCGAATCAGACCTACTACTCGCTGATCGGCCGCGATTACGAATGGGAACTGATGCCGCTCGGCGTGGATCAGGGCGTGGGCGCGGTGGTGTGGAGTCCGCTCGGCTGGGGACGTTTGACCGGCAAAATCAAACGCGGCCAGCCGTTGCCCGAGACGAGCCGCTTGCATAAAACCGCCGACATGGGTCCGCCAGTGCCGGACGAGTACCTGTTCCGCGTACTCGACGCGATCGACGAGGTGGCCGACGAAACCGGCAAGACGGTGCCGCAGATCGCGCTGAACTGGCTGCTGCAGCGGCCCACGGTGTCGACCGTTCTGATCGGCGCGCGTAACGAAGAGCAATTGCGGCAAAACCTCGGCGCGGTCGGCTGGAATCTGACGCCCGAACAGGTCGCGAAACTCGACGCGGCGAGTGCCGTGCGTCCCGCTTATCCGTACTGGCATCAGGAAGGATTCGTCGAACGCAATCCCACGGCGGTGTAAGCGCGGCATAAGCGCTGTTCCACTAGACGCTCCGGCCCGACCTCATTTGACGAGTTCGGCTGGAGCGGCGAATACTTCATCATAGTAACGGTGGCCTGCATCGAGATGCGGGCCGAACGCGAAACCCTGCGCGAGCATCGCGTCGAAGTCGGCGCGCTCGATTTTCATCACATAGCTATGTTCGTTGGTGACCAGACGGCATGGCCGGTCTGTCACGTCCGAGCTGAACCATTTCCCCGCGCTCGCATGACCCGCCGGATACGCGTGGCCGCCGGATTCGAGCTGCCAGCCGCCGTCCAGCAATATCCACATGCCGAGATCGCCGCCGGGGCCACCGGCGCATTGCGCGACGACGGTGCCTGCTTGCGCTTCCCATTCATGCGAATGACCGATTACCCAGCGAAGTTGTCCGGTCGTGAGGCCAGTGAAGAAGGGCGTGTGTTTCAGCAAGTGCAGGTACGTGACTGAGGGCTTCATTTCGGTGCTCCGCGTATTGACAGATGCGCCCGGTGGCTGTGATTGCGCATCGCACGCGGCGGTCAGCAACGGCAGCAGCGCGGCGCAAGCGATCAGGATTGTGGATTTCATCAACGTGTCCAAGGTGCCATAGGAACGGTGGAGCGTCAGGGTTCGTGCATGATGCTCGACGCTCCCTCGTCATCGTGCTCAGCGCCTGATCTTCGCCTCGAGCAGATCACCCATGCCGATCCGTTTCGCGAAGTCGATCCGCACGCGCTCCGACACTTCGAGCACTTCGCGCGCGCCGTCGCCGACGAAGTCGATCACAGCGCGCATCGGCCGCTCGCCATCAGGCAGCGCGACGATCCGCACGATTTCATCGGCTACTGCTTGCGGATCGGCGTCGTCCGGCGTCAGCTCGGAGAGACGCTCGCCGATCTGATCCATCACACCTTCGTAGCGTGCGTAGGCCGCGGCCCGGTCGGTGTCGGCGGGCTTGCCTGCGCTCGGAAAGTGCGCGGTGCCGCGCGTGAATGCGCCGGGCACGACGATCGAGGTTTCGATGCCGAAGCGCGCGATCTCATACGCGAGCGTCACCGCCAGCGAATCCATCGCGGCCTTGGCGGCGCCGTAAGGGCCCATGAACGGTGGAAAGCCGCCCTTGGTTGTGGTGCTGCTGATCCACAGCATCAAGCCCGCTTCCTGCGCACGCAGGTGCGGCAGCACCGCACGATTCACGCGCTGCGCGCCGAAGAAGTTGGTGTCGAACACTTTCGCCATTTCTTCCGGCGTGAATGCTTCTGTCGGGCCGACCACCAGGTGCCCGGCGTTCTGCATGACCACGTCGAGACGGCCCTGTGCGCGGACGATCGTCGCGGCGGCGGCATCGGCGGATGCCTGCGACAGGACGTCGAGTTCGAGCGGATATAACTGGATGTCCTTGGCGTTGGCGAGCGCACGCAATTCATCGGCGCGCGGCCGGTTGCGTCCTTCGACATCGCGCATCGTCGCGTAGACGATATGGCCGGCTTGAGCCAGCGATTGCGCGGTGAGCTTGCCGATGCCGGTGCCGGCGCCCGTCACCAGGATAACTTTCTTCTGCATGTCTCTTCTCCGATTCGATGGAAGCGATATGGCTTTTCAAACTGCGGTGCGAATTCGTCAACCGTGCTCAAGCGATGCCGCCATTGGCGCGCAGGATCTGGCCGTTGACCCAACCCGCGTCCGGACCGGCGAGGAACGCCACCACCGAGGCGATATCGTCCGGCTGGCCGAGGCGTTGCAGCGGCGCCATGTTGGCGAAGGTCTGGATCTGTTCTTCGGTCTTGCCGTCGAGGAACAGTGAGGTGGCGATCGGGCCGGGCGCGACCGCGTTGACGGTGATGTTGCGGCCGCGCAGTTCCTTGGCGAACACATGCGTGAACGATTCGACGGCGGCCTTGGTGGCGTTGTAAATCGCGTAGCCGGGCATGTTCAGCGCGAGCGTGGTGCTCGAGAAGTTGACGATGCGCCCGCCGCTGTTCATGCGCGTGGCGGCTTCGCGCAAGGTGTTGAAGGTGCCGCGCACGTTGATGTCGAAGGTCTGGTCGTAGAGCGCGTCGCTGGTGTCGGCGAGCGGCACGGTTTTGAGTACGCCGGCGTTGTTGACGAGGACATCGACCTTGCCGAGTTGCTGTTCGGTGGTCTCGAACATGCGGCGCACGTCATCGGCTTTCGACACGTCGGCCTTCACCGCGATGGCTTTAGCGCCGCCAGCCGTGAGTTCGGCGACGAGCGCATCGGCTTCTGCCGAACTCGACGCGTAGTTGACGACCACCGCGAAGCCATCCTGGGCGAGCCGTTGCGCAACTGCTGCGCCAATGCCGCGGGATGCGCCGGTAACGATAGCGACTCGAGCGTTTCTGATCGTGTTCATGATTCGTTTCCTTCTGAGTGGTGGGTGAGTGAGACGAATCATGGACCCTTTCTCCACGAAGATAATCGGGCTACACTTGCCATAATCATTCCATTTACTTTAACAATTAACCGGCGGGTGGTCGCAAAGGCGCTCAACATGGATCGTTTCGAGGAAATGCGGGTGTTCGTGCGGATCGCGGAGCGGCAAAGCTTCACGCGTGCCTCGGACGACCTGCAGATCCCGCGCGCCACCGTCACCAACCTGATGAAGCGGATGGAACAGCGGCTCGGCGCGCGGCTTCTCGAACGGACCACGCGCTCGGTGCGCCTGACGCATGACGGCGAGGCGTATTACCGCCGTTGCGTGCGGCTGATTGCCGATATGGAAGAGGCGGAGGGCTCGTTTTCGAACCTCGCGCCAAAGGGGCTGTTACGGGTGAATCTGCAGGGCACGCTGGCGCGGCACTTCGTCGTGCCCGCGCTGCCGGCGTTTCTGGCGCAGTTTCCCGACATTGAACTGACGATCGGCGAGGACGACCGGCTGGTCGACCTGGTGCGGGAAGGGGTCGATTGCGTGCTGCGGGCGGGGAATCTGCAGGATTCGTCGATGGTGGGACGGCGCGTCGCGCAATTGCCGCAAGTGACGGTCGCGAGCCCGGCGTATCTGGAAGCCTATGGCGAGCCGGCCGATCCGGCGGCATTGTCCGCGCATCGGGCCGTCAATTATCTGTCGAGCGCGACCGGCAAGGCGGTGCCGCTCGAATTTACCGTGGACGCGCGCGAGCGGGCGGTGTATCTGCAGTCGGCGGTGTCGGTGACCGGCGCCGACCTCTACACCGGCTCGGCGGTGGCCGGTCTCGGCATCGTGCAGGTGCCTCGGTACCGTGTGGCTGAGGAGCTGGCCGCGGGGCGGCTGAAGATTATCCTCGCGGCCTATCCGCCGCCGTCGATGCCGGTTTCCGTGCTGTATCCGCAGAATCGCCAGCTGTCGTCGCGCGTGCGGGTGTTTGCGCAGTGGCTGCGCGACATCTTCGAAGCGGCCGGTGCACCTGACGCTTCGCCATGAGCGTGCGAACTCAGGCGGACTCGCGGCGTGGTCCGAAGAGATTGATCAGATTGCCTTCCGGATCGCGCAGCATGGTCGAACTGCGTTCTGCATTGAGCGGCTGATTGGCCCAGACGAATTCGACGCCATGCTGCGCCAAGGTCGCCGTGGCGGCGGCCAGATCGTCGGTTTCGAACACGATGGCCTTATGGCCGAGCACGTCGAGATGATGCGGCGGCGGTGTGCGATCCACGCGTTGATGCTCGGCGTGCGGGCGCGACACCAGTTCGATGCGCACGCCGGCCGCTTCGATCATGGCGTAGTCCGCACCGACCGCGTCGAAGCGGCCACGCTCGGTCACCACGAAACCCAGCACGGCTTCATACCACGCGATCGTCGCGTTCAGATCGCCGGTGGCGAGCGCGATATTGTTAACGCGCAAACCGCTGACGGGCTGCTTCGCAACAGAACCTGTTTCCATAACATCCACTCCTTGTTCGATGATGCTTTCGACGATTGCCGGCCACCGGCAAGTGGCCGGCGAAAGCGCGTGTTACTCAGTCAGGTCGGCCGTGTCGCGGAACAGCGCGCGGCGCGTTTCCTCGTCGAATTCAGCCTTGAGCGTGAGCTTGTCTTTCAGCGCATGCGCGCGCGCCGCGGCCGGGCGCGCCGAGATTTCGTCGAACAGACGCTTCACGTTCGGGTAGCCGGTGAGTCCCGCTTCGCCCAGGATGTAGCCGGCGAAACTGGCCCAGCCCCACAGCGCCATATCGGCGATCGAGTAGGTGTTGCCCGCCAGATATTTTGCTTCGGCGAGACGTGCGTCGAGCACGCGGTAATGACGTTCCACCTCTTTCAGATAGCGATTGCGCGCGTACGGCAGCGGCGTGGGCGCATGGTGCAGAAAGTGCACCGCCTGACCCGAGAACGGCGAGAGGCCGGTGCCGACGAACATCAGCCACGACAACGCCTGCGCGCGCTCAGCGGGGTTGTCCGGCAGGAATCGGTCGTATTTCGTCGCGAGATGCAGCAGGATCGCCTGCGAATCGAATACGGTGACCGTGTCGTCGACGATCGCCGGGACTTTCGCGTTCGGATTGATCTTCAGGAATGCGGCATCATGCTGCTCGCCCTTGAAGGTGTCGACCGCGATCAGCTCGAACGGCGTTTGCAGCTCTTCGAGCAGCAGCGCAACTTTCATCGGGTTCGGCGAGGGGTGGAAGTAAAACTGAAGCATGATGTTTCCTTGAGTTGAGTCGGTTGGAACGAGGTGGGTCGCTACCGCGCGTGCTGCTCATGCGGGTTTTTCGAAGGCGTTCCGTATTGGCATTTTTGACTGCCGGAGACTGCCTTGTGCTGCGATGTTGCTATGGTGGACTTGTCTGGATGCCTTGCCGTACCATTTTTCTGTCGCACTCGTTCGAAGGAATAGAACATGTTGTCAGAAGACGAACTGGCTTTACTGGAGGCGATTCGCGAGACCGGCAGCCTGTCGCGGGCGGCGGCGCGGCTGGGCAAGGCGCCGTCGACGGTTTCGCATGCCGCGCGGCAGATCGAGACGCGTTTTGACGCATTGCTGTTCGATCGCCGCCGCTACCGGCTGCAACTGACGCCGGCGGGCCAGTTGCTCGCCGACGAAGCCGCGCGGCTGATGCTGGACATGTCGCGTATGACGCAGCGTGTACGGCAGATAGCGAGCGGCTGGGAGGACCGGCTCTGGGTGGTGACCGACGAGATTCTGGAGTTTGAACTGTTGATGCCGGTGGTGCGCACTTTCGACGCGCTCAAATCCGGCGTCAATTTACGCTTCACGCATGAGGTATTGAGCGGCACGTGGGAGGCATTACGCGATGGCCGCGCCGATCTGATCGTGGGCGCGACCAACGAGCCGCCGGCCATTCCAGGCCTGCGCTGGTTCGAGCTTGGCGTGATGGAATGGGTATTTGCGGTATCGCCGCGCCATCCGCTCGCGAGCGTCGAGGGCCCGTTGAGGCGCGAGCGGATTCTCGAGCATCGTGCGGTGGTGGTGGCTGATTCGTCGCGCACGACCGCGGGGCGGGCTTACGGCGTGATTGGCGGGCAGGCATCGCTGGCCGTGCCGAGCATGCGGGCGAAGATTCTTGCACAGCGCGATGCATTGGGCGTGGGGTGGTTGCCGCGGCAGCGGGTAGCTTCGTTGTTGAAGAATGGCGAGCTGGTGGAGAAGGTGACGGCCGATCCACGCGAGCCGAATGTGTTGTATGTCGCGTGGCGCGGCGATCACGAAGGGCGTGCGTTGCAATGGTGGCTTGAGCAGTTGCGGCAACCGCGGTTGGCGAAGCGGCTGGTACGGGGTGTGGATATGGCGGTTGGGGGGTGAAGTTTATGGTGGGGTGTTTTTTGCCGGGCGGCGCGGTTTATCGTGGGATCATAGGGGTTGTGCAAGACGTTGGTGTTTTGCAGCGGGTAGGGATAACTGGAGCAGGGTGATGATCGATGGACTGGTGGGCGGCCGGTTGTATGGCGAGGCGCAGATTCGCACGGGGCAGAATGGGAAGCGGTTTGTGACCTGCAAGGTGAGGGCCGCCACCAATGATGGCGATACGATTTTTGTCAATGTGATTGCGTTTGATGATGAAGTGCAAAGCGCGTTGCTGGCGCTCGCTGATGCGGATAGTGTCGCTATTAGTGGGGCGTTGACGCCCAAGGTTTGGACCGATAAGAATGGATTGGTTAAACCCGCTGTTGATATGGTCGCCCATCGGGTTTTGGTTGCTTATCAAGAGAAGGAATGAGAGGCAGGGTTTTGGCTTTGGTTGTGGTGTTTTTTTGTTTGCCTACGGCGTTGGCCTTTCCTTGATTTGTAATTGGTTTATTAGCGTCGCCCCTGTGCGGGGCAGGCACTTACTTTCTTTGCCGCCGCAAAGAAAGTAAGCAAAGAAAGCGGCTCAAACCGCTAATTCTTAAGTGGGTCTCCTGGCTTGGAGGGGCAGGTGGTCCGATTCACGGATCACACCTCGGTCCATAAGCGCCAGTGACACAGCCATCATCCGCTCCCACTCCGCACTGCGTGCGTCGCGGTTGGGTCTGCCACGGAAACCGGGCGCTTCGTTTGCGCGCGGTGGGGGCCATCGGCTTCGCCTCGGCGAGACGCCGAAAAGACCGAGTGTTTTGGAAGTGCCGGTGCGCCGGCGCGGAGGTTGGCAGCTCAGCTAGCGCTTCAATGGAGAGACTGAGAGCCGGCTTGCTAGCGCAACTCGCGTTAAGCCATGCAACCCCGAGCCACCGCGACGGGCAAACCGCACGCAAAAGTGCGGCGGGTGGTTTGAAGAAGTACCGCCCCGGCGCGCGCAGCGCCGCCGGAAGCATGACGGCCTGGTCACTCACGAGAGCAGGTGCGCAGGCCCAATCTCTACGGAGCCACTACACCCTCCAAGCCAGGGGATCCACTTAAGAGTCAGCGGTTTGAGCCGCTTTCTTTTGCCTACTTTTCTTTGCGGCCGGCAAAGAAAAGTAGGTGCTGCCCCGCACAGGGGCGACACTAATAGACCAATAAGAAAACAAGGAAAGGCCAACGCCGTAGGCATACAGAATAAGCCTAAACCCGACTGCAGGCATAAAGAAATAAAACCAGAAACAAACCCCAATACCACAGGCAAACAAAAAAACCAAAAATCCCGCCACCTGCCGGCCACCACCGGCCTAAAATCATCCTAATATCAATACGAATTGAAAAAACGGCAGAAGGGGGAAGTCACCATGAACCATCACCATTCGCTAGGCGTAGTAACCGCCGCATCACCGCTAGCAAGCGCGGACGTCTTGAGCAAGATGATCACCACCTATGGTGAGCCCCACCCCGCGGAGCGCTTCGACCTCATCTTCGAACAGCGATCCTGGCAAAGCCAGCCCTCAATCACCACGGCGAGCGCCTTATTCAAAATTCACGTCTTCGACACCATCCGCGCCTTCGAAAAGCGCGGCGTCGACGCGATCATCCTGCCGTGTTTCCTCAGCCACACCTTCATCCACGAACTCACCGCGAACCTGACGATCCCGGTGGCCGACATCATGGCCGCGCTCTCGGCGCACATGCGGCAAGCCTTCCCGTCAGCGAATCGCATCGGTGTGCTGACATCCGACACCATCCGCGATAACGGTCTCTTCGAACGCTATTTCGATGCCACTCGTTTCGATGTGCTGCATCCGCGCAACGAGCAAGGCGTCGATCGCGTGACAAGCGCCGTATATGGCGAAGACGGCATCAGAAGCGGTCACCTCCATGGCCGGCCGATCGAATTGCTACGCGCAGCCTGCGCGGACCTCATCGCGCAAGGCGCGGAAATCATTCTGCCCGGTCTCACCGAGATCGCCCTGGTTGCGCACGCACTCGGCACGCTGGAGGTGCCGCTCGTCGATGCCAATCTGGTCTACGCCCGCTACGTGGCGGCAGCGCAGTATCCGCAGCCGAAGCGGCACTTCAAAATCGGCGTCCTGGGTGGCGTCGGCCCGGCGGCAACTGTCGATTTCATGGAAAAACTGGTGCGTAACACGCCGGCTACGTGCGATCAGGAGCACATCAAGGTCATGGTCGAGCAGAATCCGCAGATCCCGGACCGCACCAAAGCGCTGCTCGGCAACGGCGATGATCCCACGCTCGCGCTCTACGCCGGCTGCAAAACGCTTGAGGCGGGCGGCGCCGACATCATCGCGATTCCGTGCAATACCGCGCACGCGTTCCTCGAACGGATTCAGCCGTCCTTGAACGTGCCGATCGTCAATATGCTGACCTGCACGGTGGATTACCTGCGCGCGTCGTTCCCGAATCTGCGCGAAGTCGGCCTGCTCGCGACCTCGGGCACACTCGCGAGCCGCGTCTACGAACAGGCGCTCGAAGCGCGCGGCCTTCTGCAGGTTGCACCCGCCCCGGCAGCGCAGGCGCGACTGATGAACGCGATTTACGGGCCCGCCGGCACGAAGGCGGGCTTCATGTCGGGCGAGTGCAGCGACGACGTTGCTGCGGCCGTCGACGACCTGGTCGCGCAAGGCGTGCAGGTGATCGTGCTGGGCTGCACCGAGTTGCCGCTACTGCTGCGCGGCGCGACGCTGGCCAGGCCAGGCGGACTCGTGGTGCGGCTGGTCGATCCGACCGAGGCGCTGGCAAAGCGCTGCGTGGCTTATGCGTTGTCCGGGAGCGGGGCGGCAGAATCCGCGCAGGAGCCCGCAGTCGCTTCGGTGAGCCGGCTCAATGTGGAAAGTGCCTACGGTTAGAGACGGTTTGCCGATTCACGGCGCGCTGCTGTTGACCCTATGTGGTGTCATGGAAAACTGTATAAATATACAGTATAGTATCCCGTTGCGACCTGGCCTTTGGCGTGTTTTCCCGCCGGCTCAGGCGCAGCGAACTTGCGCGGTCGCGAGGCGTCCGTGAGAGGTGGCCCACTCATTCAGACGGTCGGATAAATTGGCATCTAATGGAATCATCCGCATTCGCGGCGCGCGTCAGCACAATCTGAAAAACGTCGATCTCGACATACGAACCGGCGAAATGACAGTCGTGACCGGCCCTTCCGGTTCCGGCAAATCGAGTCTCGTGTTCGATACGCTTTACGCGGAAGGGCAGCGGCGCTATGTCGAAACCTTCAGCGCCTATGCCCGGCAGTTTCTCGACCGCATGGACCGGCCGCAGGTCGACCGGGTCGATGGCGTTCCGCCGGCCATTGCGATCGACCAGACCAATCCGGTGCGCAGTTCGCGTTCCACCGTCGGCACGATGACGGAACTCAATGACCACCTGAAGCTGCTCTACGCACGTGCGGCCGAACTGTTCGACCGCAAGACGGCGCAGCAGGTGCGGCATGACACACCGGAGACGATCTACGCCGAACTGCTGGAGCGTACCGCGGAGCACGATCCGCGGCTGGTCGTCACCTTCCCGGTGGAATTGCCCGAATCCGCCTCGGAGCAGGAAGTGGAGCAGTGGCTCTCGGCAAGCGGCTACACGCGCGTGCAGGCCCAGCGCGAAGTCGATTCGCCCACCGGCAAGCGCAAGTTGCTGGACGTGGTAGCAGACCGCTTCCGCGTGCGCCAGGCCGACAAACAGCGGGTGGTCGAAGCGATCGAGGCGTCGCTCAAACGCGGCGGCGGCCGCGTCAATATCTACGTGCTGCCTTCAGCACCAGAAACGCCCGAAGTCCTCGAGGCCCCCGAGGCAAAGGCGGCCGAGCCGCAAATCTGGCGTTTCTCCACCGGTCTGCACAGCCCCGAGAGCGACCTGCGTTATGCCGACCCGCAGCCGGCACTGTTCTCGTTCAACTCGGCCTATGGCGCGTGTGAAGTCTGCCGTGGTTTTGGCCGTGTGATCGGTGTCGATCTCGGTCTGGTGATCCCCGATGCACGCAAGACGCTGCGCGACGGCGCGATCAAGCCGATGCAGACGCCGGCCTGGAAAGAGTGTCAGGACGATCTGATGCGCTACGCGGCGAAAGCCGATATTCGCCGCGGCACGCCATGGGGCGAACTGACAGATGCCGAACGCGACTGGGTCATCAACGGCTCGCCGGACTGGAACGGTAAGTGGCAAAGCCATTGGTACGGCGTCAAACGCTTCTTCGAGTATCTCGAATCGAAAGCGTACAAGATGCATATCCGCGTGTTGCTGTCGAAATACCGCAGCTACACGCCGTGCGAAACCTGCGGCGGCGCGCGTCTGAAAACGGAATCCATGCTGTGGCGCCTCGGCAGCAAAGAGAACGCGGACGCGGTGCTCACACCCGAAAAGCGCTTCATGCCGCGCGGCGTCGATTGGCAGCGCAAGCAGCTCGAAGCGTTGCCGGGTTTGACCGTGCACGATCTGATGCTGCTGCCGATCGAGCGCATCCGGCGTTTCTTCGACCAGATCAGTCTGCCGAGCGCATTACTGGACGACGCGCTCAAGCTCCTGCTCGCCGAAGTGCGTACACGCCTCAAATATCTATGCGACGTCGGCCTGGGCTATCTGACGCTCGACCGGCAAAGCCGCACGCTGTCGGGCGGCGAGGTGCAGCGGATCAACCTCACCACTGCGCTCGGCACGTCGCTGACCAAAACGCTGTTCGTGCTCGACGAGCCGAGTATCGGTCTGCATCCGCGCGACCTGAACCGGATTGTCGAAGCCATGCATCGCCTGCGCGACGCCGGCAATACGCTCGTGGTGGTCGAGCACGACCCATCCGTGATGCTGGCGGCGGATCGCCTCATCGACATGGGCCCAGGGCCGGGCGAGCGGGGCGGATCGATCATTTACGACGGCGCGCCCGAAGCGATCCGTTCGTCCGGCACGCTGACCGGCGAGTACCTGGGCGGGCGGCGGCACGTGGCGGACGCGGCGCACTGGTCCCAACGTCCGGTGGATGCAGGCACGCCGCGCATCGTGCTCGAAGGCGCGACCGAACATAACCTGCGCGACGTCACCGTCGAGATTCCCTTGCAACGGCTGGTTTGCGTGACGGGCGTGTCGGGCTCGGGCAAATCCACCTTGCTGCAGGATGTTTTGTATCCGGCCATGGCGCGGCACTTCGGCCTCGCGACCGAATCGCCCGGCGCGTTCCGCAGCCTGAGCGGCGCTGACCAGGTCACGGATGTTGTCTTCGTCGATCAGTCGCCGATCGGTAAAACCGCGCGCTCGAATCCCGCCAGTTACGTCGGTGCGTTCGACGAAATCCGCAAGCTGTTCGCCAAGGCGCCGCTCGCGCAGCAACGCGGCTATGGTCCTGGCATGTTCAGCTTCAACTCGGGCGACGGGCGCTGCCCGACCTGCGGCGGCTCGGGCTTCGAACACATCGAAATGCAGTTCCTGAGCGACGTCTATCTGCGCTGTCCGGATTGCGATGGGCGGCGCTATCGCGCTGAACTGCTCGAAGTGAAAATCGGGCGTGGCGAGCCGGCGCGCGCACTGAGCATTGCCGACGTGCTCGAACTGACCGTGAGCGAGGCCAGTACCTACTTCGCGAAGGATGCCGAAGTATTGCGCGTGCTGCAGCCGATTGTCGACGTGGGTCTCGAATACGTGAAGCTCGGCCAGCCGGTGCCCACCTTGTCCGGTGGCGAGGCGCAACGTCTCAAGCTCGCCGGTTTCCTTGCGGAATCGGCGCAGGCGCGCACTGCGCGCGGTGCCAGACAGGCGATCGCGAAACGCCTGTTCATGTTCGACGAGCCCACCACCGGGCTGCATTTCGACGACATCGCCAAGCTCATGCAGGCGTTCGGCAAGTTGCTCGCGAGCGGCCACTCGCTGATCGTGATCGAGCACAACCTCGACGTCATTCGCGCGGCTGACTGGCTGATCGACCTCGGCCCTGAAGGCGGCGACGGCGGCGGCCGCGTGCTATGCGCGGGCACGCCGGAAGACGTCAAACAGTGCCCGGAATCGCACACCGGCGAGGCGCTGCTGCACTACGACCGCGCCATGAGCGCGGCGGCCGAACCGGCCGCGCAGGGTATCCCATTGCAGAAGGCATTGAGCGCGGCGCGTGCGCGCCGGGCGATTGAAGGTGAAGACGTGGTGCGCATCGTCAATGCGCGCGAGCATAATCTGAAAGCGCTCGACGTCGATATTCCGCACGGCAAGTTCAACGTGATTACCGGCGTGTCCGGTTCGGGCAAATCCACGCTGGCCTTCGACATTCTGTTCCACGAAGGGCAGCGCCGTTACCTCGAGTCGCTGAACGCCTATGCGCGTTCCATCGTGCAGCCGGCCGGGCGACCAGAAGTGGACGCCGTCTATGGCATTCCACCCACGGTCGCAATCGAACAGCGCCTGTCGCGCGGCGGCCGCAAGAGCACGGTGGCTACCACGTCAGAGGTGTGGCACTTCCTGCGCCTGCTGTATGTGAAGCTCGGTCTGCAGCACTGTATTCACGACGGCACGCCAGTCACATCGCAAAGTGTCGAATCGATCGCTGCGCAGTTGCTGCGCGATCACAAGGGCCAGCATGTCGGCTTCCTGGCGCCGCTGGTCGTGAATCGCAAGGGCGTCTATACGGATCTCGCGAAATGGGCCAAAGCGCGCGGCAACACGCACCTGCGTGTGGATGGCGAGTTTGTGGCGGTGGACCCGTGGCCGAAGCTCGACCGCTTCCGCGAACATACGATCGAGTTGCCGGTGGCCGACCTCGTCGTATCGGCGGACAACGAAACCGCGCTGCGCGAGGCGCTCGACCAGACGCTCGACATTGGCAAGGGCGTGATGCATCTGCTGGCGCCGCTCGACGGTCTGCACGACGCAATCAGCGGCGGCCGTACCACGGCAAAACTCGGTTCGGTGAAGGTGCTGTCCACCAAGCGAGCCTGTCCGGTGTGCGGCACGAGCTATCCGGAACTCGATCCGCGGATGTTCTCGTACAACAGCAAGCATGGCTGGTGCACCACTTGCGTCGGTACAGGTCTCTCGCTGACGCGCGAACAACGCGCCGCGTACGACGATACGGTGCTTGTCGAGGACAATCGCGGCCGCGAACAAAGTTTGCCGTCCGAGGAGCAGGAGCCAGAGGGCCTCGTCGACGAACCGTGTCCGGATTGCGCCGGTACGCGCCTGAATCCGACCGCGCGTGCCGTCACGTTCGAGGCACAGGCAATTGTCGATATCGCGCAATGGACGGTGTCCGATACGCGCAAGTGGATCGACACGCTGGAGATGACCGGCCGCGATGCGGAAATCGCGCGCGACGTGGTCAGCGAAATCGGCAGTCGTCTGCAGTTCCTCGAGGAAGTCGGACTCGGCTATCTGAGTCTCGATCGTGCGGCGCCGAGTCTGTCGGGTGGCGAGGCGCAGCGTATCCGGCTTGCCGCGCAACTGGGCAGCAACCTGCAAGGCGTGTGCTACGTGCTGGACGAGCCGACCATCGGTCTGCATCCGCGGGATAACCAGATTCTGCTGAACGCCTTGCGCAAGTTGGGCGAGAAGGGCAATACGCTGGTGGTCGTCGAGCATGACGAAGATACGATCCGGCGTGCTGACCACATCATCGATATCGGGCCGGGCGCGGGAAAGCGCGGCGGTACGCTCATCGCGCAGGGCAGCGTGGCTGATCTGTCGGCGCAGCCCGATTCGCTGACCGGCCAGTTCCTCGCGCAGCCGATCGTGCATCCGTTGCAACCGCGTCGCAAAGTAATCGCGCCAACCAAACGCGCGACGGCCGTGCCGGAAAACTGGCTGACGGTGCATGGCGGCAAACTGCACAACCTGCGTAACGTGACGGTCGGCATTCCGCTTTCGCGGCTGGTAGCCGTGACCGGCGTGAGCGGGTCGGGCAAATCGACGCTGGCGCGCGATGTGCTGATGGCCAATCTGCTGGATGCGGTGGGGCGCTCGGTTCTGTCGTCGCCGGCTACGCGCCGCGCGCGTTCAGCGGCGGCGCAGGAGCAGCCGGCGGCGAACCGGCGTTCGAGCGTCCTGGCACGCAGCGCGCCGCGCGCGCCACTGAATGTCACGCATGCTTGGCAAGGCTGCGATTCGATCACGGGCTGGGAAAGCATCGACCGCGTGCTCGAAGTCGATCAGACGCCGATTGGCAAAACGCCGCGTTCCTGTCCTGCCACTTACATCGGCGTGTGGGATGCGATCCGCAAGCTGTTCGCCGGCACGCTCGAAGCGCGTGCGCGCGGCTATACGGCGTCGCGTTTCTCGTTCAACACTGGCGAAGGCCGCTGCCCGGCTTGCGAAGGGCAGGGCGTACGCACAATCGGCATGAGCTTCCTGCCGGACGTGAAAGTACCGTGCGACGTGTGTCATGGGCAGCGCTTCAATCCCGAGACACTCGCGGTCACCTGGCGCGGCAAGAACATCGGTGACGTGCTGACCATGGAGATCGACGAAGCCGTCGAATTCTTCGCGCCGATCTCCAACATCGCGCATCCATTGCAATTGATGAAGGATGTCGGTTTGGGCTATCTGACGCTCGGTCAGCCGTCGCCTACCTTGTCAGGTGGCGAAGCGCAGCGTATCAAGCTGGTCACCGAACTGAGCAAGGTACGCGACGACATCACACGGCGAGGTCAGAAGGCCCCGCATACGCTGTACGTGCTCGATGAACCGACTGTCGGCCTGCATATGGCAGACGTCGCCAAGCTGATTCGCGTGCTGCATCGTCTCGCGGACGGCGGACATAGTGTGGTCGTGATCGAGCACGATCTCGATGTGGTTGCGGAAGCAGACTGGATCATCGACCTCGGTCCGGAAGGCGGGGTGGGTGGTGGGAGCATTGTCGCTGCTACGGATCCCGAAGGACTGGCTCGCGTCGCGGCCAGCCACACCGGCGCCGCATTGCGGCCCGTGCTCGCACGAAAGCAAAGCGCGCCGGAGCCAGTTGCGGGTGAAGGAACGAACGGCTGACGCCGGGAATAGGCAAGCGATGTTGCGCGCGCCGGCGTTGCCGCTGAGCATGGAGAGCGCGTCCGCGCAAACCTTGCGGCAACCAGTCACTCGAACTTTCCGGAGGGGCCTGGCGACCCGGCGGCGTCGCCAAGCCTTGCACATTTCGCTTTGTCGGCTTTATGTAATCAATTGGAATTAATTTGTAATTTGTATAAAGCCCGTAATTGGATTGTGGATTTAAGGTGTCGCAAATACGCTAAAAAATCTTTAAACGTCTTTTTCCCTTTCTGCTATCTCCCCGCCACGCCGCCGGTCGTCCCCGGCACTCGATAGTCCCGTTAAACAGACTGTTCGCGACTCGCTCAGGGTGTCGCCCAATCACCGCCTAAATCCCGCCAGACGGGCTTCTCCGCGTCCCAACTGAAGCGGCACGCGGACGCTTCAGGGTGCGTTCTGGCATGCCGCTTCAGCCTCTGCGTCCCAATTATCGAGTCGACGGAAGCACGCTCGTATCTGCTCGACACGCACTTATTCTTTTGAAGCAACACTAATGAGGTTCTAATTAGAGTAATAGCTCTAAACTAAGTATGCCCGCATCAAAAAAAGTTTGACCGTACATTTTTTGTCCTGATATCTTTGCCCCCCATGAAACGCATGTGACCTTTGCGCGAAAAGTTCCGTAGCCACGGAACCGACCAGTGAAGTTGTCTCCAGCGTTGACGCAACGGCCGACTGAATGGGTCGAAATTGATCTATTAGTAGTTCTACTTAGATCGATGTTCTGCTCCAATCGGGCCGCCGCTACGAAGTCCTACGGCAGTACCCGTGTCATCGGCCCGGTCCGGTCTCTGCATCCTGAAATATGGACTGCAAATCAACGGCCGGGACGATGTGTGTGATCGACTGATGTGAAAGTTGTTTGCGGTATGTAAGCGCGCTGCAGTTACAGAAATGGACGGTTCACGCCGGAGGAGTAAAGGTGGGTACGAAAGTTGAAGGGCAATTTCCGGCAGCAACGGTCCGGATGGAAAGGCCGGGGCGCCCGCGCGAGTTTGGGCGCAAGCAGCAAAACCCAGTACGCCGGTTCGGCGGTATCGCAGTCGTTCTGCTCCTGCACATCGTGCTGATCTACGCATTGATCAATGGCCTCGCCACCAAGGTCGTGCAGGTCATCCAGCACCCTATTGAAACGAAGATCATTGAGCCGGTGAAGCCGCCTCCGCCACCGCCGTTGCCTACCGTGCAACTGCCGCCGCCGAAGTTCGCACCGCCGCCGCCGCCGTTCGTGCCGCCGCCGGAAGTGCAGGTGCAGACGCCGCCGCAACCGACTATCGCGCATCAGGCCGCACCGGTCGTGTCGGCGCCTGCCGTGGCACCCCCACCGCCGGCGCCTCCAGCGCCCAGCAAGCCCGTGAGCATGGAAGTCGGCGTGGTGTGTCCGAACTCGGATCAGATCCGTTCGTCGATTCGCTACCCGCGGGAAGCCCAGGAAAACAACGTGACGGGTGATGTGCTCATCGAATTCGTGGTTGACCCGCAAGGCCATATTACGAATGAGCGGGTTGCCAGGTCCGCAGACGATTCCTCGTTGGATCGCGCAGCTTTCAACGCGGTCAAGCAGTTCACGTGCGTTTCCCAAGGCCAGGCTGTCCGTGTGCAAGTTCCGTTCTCGTTTAACCTGAACTGAAACCCACAGACTGTTCGGTACCGGTAGCGATTTATCAGTCTTGGTTTAGAAGTTGTACTAATGAACTTGGAGCAGGCATGAAGAAGCGTACTCTCGCCGCATTGGCGGCAACCCTGTTGTTCGCCGTCACCACGGTGGATACCGTTGTGGCACCGCAAATGGCCCACGCGCAAGCTAGCGACGCCACCGCGTCGGCTGCCGCGCCCGCCACCGCCGCACCGCAAACGGCCGGCTCGGCCACTGACGAAGCCGTGCCGCCGCCGCAGCCCGCCACGTCCGAAACCGTCAACAACCCCTATGGCCTCGGCGCCCTCTGGAAGAACGGCGACTTCGTGGCTCGCTTCGTCCTGATTCTGCTGGTGCTGATGTCAATGGGCAGCTGGTACATCATGATCACCAAATTCGTCGAGCAGTTCCGTGCCAACCGCCGCGCGAAGAGCGCCGACGAGCAACTGTGGACCGCACCGTCGCTGAGCGAAGGCGCAAAGAGGCTCGACGAATCGTCGCCGTTCCGCTTCATCGCCGAAACCGCGATCGAGGCCGGCGAACATCATGACGAGGCGTTGCTCGAAGCAGTGGACCGCAACACGTGGATCGATACGTCGGTCGAACGCGCGATCACCAATGTGTCGAATCGTCTGCAAGACGGCTTGGCATTCCTCGGTACGGTCGGTTCGACGGCGCCGTTCGTCGGTCTGTTCGGTACGGTCTGGGGTATTTATCACGCACTGACGGCAATCGGTATCGCGGGCCAGGCGTCGATCGACAAGGTCGCGGGTCCGGTGGGCGAGGCGCTGATCATGACGGCGATTGGTCTCGCCGTAGCAGTGCCGGCGGTGCTCGGCTACAACTTCCTGGTTCGCCGCAACAAATCGGTGATGGAGCGGGTTCGTGCCTTCGGCGCGCAACTGCACACAGTGTTGCTCGCCGGCAGCCGTCGCCCGGCACGTGCTGCTGCTGCCGCTGTCGCTCGCGAAGCATCGCTGGCCCAATAAGCGGAGTCCGTCATGGCAATGAGCGTTGGGCAGGAAGACAACGACGAGGTCATCTCCAGTATCAACACCACGCCGCTCGTCGATGTGATGCTGGTCCTGCTGATCATCTTTCTGATCACGATTCCGGTGGTGACGCATACGGTGCCGGTGCAACTGCCGAAGGAGACGATCCAGCCGCTGCAAACGACGCCCAAAAGTATCGTCATCGCGGTCAATCGCGACGGCGATTTCTTCTGGAATGAGAAGCAGGTCGATGCGCCTACGCTGCTGGCACGCCTGAAAACCGTGTCGGTCATGATGCCGCAACCGGAAGTGCACGTGCGCGGCGATCAGAGCACGCGCTATGAATTCATCGGCCGGGTCATTACCGAGTGCGAGCGCGCCGGTATCGCGAAGGTTTCGTTTATCACTGAGCCGCCCGCGCGCGGCGGCTAGGAAGCGATCATGGGAATGAACGTATCTTCAGGTGGCGGCAGCGCCGAACCGGATGTGATGGTCGATATCAACACTACGCCGTTGATCGACGTGATGCTGGTGTTGCTGATCATGTTGATCATCACGATTCCAATCCAGACGCATGCCATCAAGATGAATTTGCCGGTCGGCAATCCGCCGCCAGCGATTACGCAGCCGGAAGTGGTGCAGATCGATATCGACTTCGACGGCACCACGACCTGGAACGGTCAGCCCGTGCCGGATCGCGCGGCGCTCGAAAGCAGGCTCGCGCAAGTGGCGGCCGAACCGGTGCAGGCCGAGATTCATCTGCGGCCGAACAAACTGGTGCCGTACAAGGACGTTGCACAGGTGATGGCGTCCGCGCAACGACTGGGCGCGACCAAAATCGGCCTGATCGGCAACGAGCAGTACATGCAATAAGGAAGTGGAATGCTAACGATCCATCAACGCTTCAAGCGCGCCGTGATTGCGGCCGCTATTGGCGGGCTGTCGGCGCTCGTCGCGCTGCCGCTCGCGTCTCATGCCGCCGATTCGCTGCGGCCGGATGTGGCGAAGCCGCTGAATGCCGCACAGGATCTGTATCGCGCGCACAAGTACAGGGATGCGTTGACGAAGATCGATCAGGCTGCCGCCGTGCCCGGCAAGACGGTCTATGAAAGCACGATGATCGAACAGATGCGCGGCGCGGCGGCGGCTGCCGCCGGCGATTCCGCAGTGGCTGCCCAGGCGTATGAAACCCTGCTGAGTTCGGGGCATCTCGCGGGCGCGGACGAGCAACGCACCAGCGCGGCGTTGGCAGGCATCTACTTCCAGCAGAAGAATTACACGCAGGCCGCGAAGGTCGCGCAGCGCTATCTGAAATCGGGTGGCGGCGATCCCGACATGCGGACCTTGCTGGTCCAGTCGTACTACCTGTCGAACGATTGCGGCAATGTGGTGAGCCTGCTTAAACCGACAGTCGATGCTGAAGTGCGTGCCGGCCGCGTACCCGACGAGTCGCAACTGCAATTGCTCGGCACGTGCGCGCAACGCGTGAAGGACGACGCGACCTATCGCAGCTCGCTCGAGAAACTGGTCGCCTACCATCCGAAGCAGTCGTACTGGTCCGATCTGTTCTCCGCGATTCGCAGCAAGCCGGGCTATTCGTCGGCACTTGATATCGACACCTATCGGCTGCGCCGTGCGACCGGCTCGCTTGCCACCGCCGACGACTACATGGAGATGACCCAACTCGCGATCGTGGCGGGCACCACGGCCGAAGGCAAGCAGGTCATCGATCAGGGCTTTTCGTCGGGCGTTCTCGGGCACGACGCGCAGTCGGATCGCGAGAAGCGTTTGCAGGCGCTTGCTGCAAAACGGGCGCAAGCGCCGGTCGATTCGGCGAATCCGGTGGCGCCGGTCGACGCCGGCTTCAACCAGGTATTCGCGGGGCAGACCAAGCAAGGTCTCGCAGCAATGGATGCAGCAATTGCGAAGGGTGGAATCGACCACCTGGACCAGGCCCAACTGCATCTCGGCGAGGCGTACTACGTAGCGGGCGATAAGGCGCGTGCAGTGCAAACTTTCCGCGCCGTGAAGGGCACGGATGGTTCGGCGGATCTCGCCCGCCTGTGGGTACTGGTGGCGTCGAAATAGAAAAACGCCCGGTGCCCGATTTATTCCATCCGGCGAAGCGCGTTGGCGAGATGCAGGCAAAGACAACGACGAGCAAGGCGCTTGATCGCCGGACGACATACAGATCGACTGCAGGAGCCGCGCGTGGTTGCGTACGCAACCATGATGCGGCTCGCCTCGCGCACGGAAGTCTCACGGAAAACGTATTGATCCAGTCGTCCTTGGCGACATCCAACCACGCACATCATGCATTTTTTCGGGAGGATGTTGCGCTCAATGAAACATAGTTTGGTCTTATCAAACTAATTTTGACTACGGAATTCTGTCTTGCTATGGTTTTGCCACTCGATAACAAGGCACACGTTGCGGTCTCTATAGGAAACAAAATCCGCGCGCTCCGCCAACGGCTGAAGCGCACGCTGGATGAAGTGGCAACCACTGCGGGAATTTCCAAGCCCTTTCTGTCGCAGGTCGAGCGCGGGCATGCAACGCCATCGATCACATCGCTAGTGGGCATTGCTCGGGCTTTAGGTGTCACGGTGCAGTACTTCGTCGACACACCGACTGAAGACAAGTCGGTGCGCAGAGGAAGCGAGTTGAAGTACTTCGGATTCGACGGAACGGCCAATTTATTTGGAAGGCTGACGAACCTGTCGGTCGGCAGCAAGCTGGAAGTGATCCTCGTCAGGATGCCGGTGGGGCAGAACCCGTCGGAGGTCACGACGCATGCCGGTGAAGAATTCCTGTATGTGATGAGCGGCCAGATATCGCTCACGTTGGAAGGTACAACGTTCGTATTGCAGGCAGGTGACACCGCGCATTACGAGTCTACGGTGCCGCACTCCTGGTCCAATACCGCGCGTGAAGAAGCGATGGTCGTGTGGGTAGGGACGCCAAGATTGTTTTAATGCCGCAGGTCACGCTTTGTTGAAGAGCAGTCACTCGATATTTGTAAGCATCACTTAAGTTGTAACCCGCGATTTGGGAAAGATAGGCCGGTGCATAGCGGAACCCACTCGCGTGGCAGTAGGAATTTCCAAAGAACTACGTATCTCGATTTCAATAAATTAGTAGTCCGACACTGAGTTATTTGACGTTGCTTTAACGGAGCGCGGCGCGAGATCGCCGTATATCGAGTGGAGAGGTCACGGGACCACTCTTCACATACTGCTGTGGCCTTACTGACGAGCGAGAAGGGGAAAAATGAAACAAAGGGCATTGGCGCTGGCCATTAGAAGAATAATCTGGGCTGAACTGGCATTGTCAGCCGCAATCGCCGTGCCGGCGTTTGCACAAAGCCAGCCGGCCACCACCGGCACTGGGGCAGGCGCGACGACGGAAAGCACGCCGGCAGCGGCCACTGCTGCCACACCGGCCGCGGATAGCAACACCGCAACGCCGGCCGGCAAAGGGGTTCAGCAACTCAAGAAATTTGAAGTGACCGGCTCGCTGATCCGCACGTCGGACAAGGTCGGCAACACGGAAGTCCAGACCATCACGCCGAAGGAAATCGTGCAAAGCGGTTATACGACCGTGGCCGACTTCCTGCGCGGCATGTCCGCGAACTCGGGGAGCAGCTGGAGCCAATCGACGATGAACAGCTCCGCGCAAGGCGGTGGCGGCATTGCGTTGCGCGGTCTGAGCGAGAAGTACACGCTGGTGCTGGTGGACGGACAACGGGTGGCGAATTACGGCAAGGCGGTGAACTTCACCGACACGTTCTTCGACGTGAATTCGATCCCGCTCAACATGATCGACCACATCGACGTCGTGAAGACCGGTGCGGTCTCGGTGTATGGTTCGGATGCAATTGCAGGCGTTGTCAACATCATCACGAAGAAAGACTTCCAGGGCTTGCAGTTCGACGGCCAACTCGGTAAGGCGGAGCATCCGGGCGACGCGCAGGGCAACTTCGGCGTGCTCGGCGGTTTCGGCGATCTGAATAGCGACCGCTTCAACGTAACGGCTGCAGCGAGCTACTATCGCGACAGCGGCTCCTCGCTCGCCGATCGCGCCATGACGGCGAATCAGGACTTCAGTCAGTTCCCTGGCGGCATCGCTGGCCCGCTCGGCCCGAATCAACAGTCGTTCTGGACCGCCCCCGACGGTAGCAAGGTAGCGCTGAACCCTTGCCCTCCCGGCAGCGTGTCGGCGGACGGCGGCGCGGAGTGTAAGTCGAATCCCGCGAGCCAGACCTCGCTCATACCGTCGACAACGCGCCTGAACGCGAAAGTGCACGGTACCTTCAAGATCAACGACGACGTTCAGGCCTACGGCGACTTGTGGGTGAGCCGCAACGAGACGCTGCAGAACGAAGGTCCGGCGGTGTTGAGCAGTCAGACCAACGCATTCAATCCGGCCACCGGCTCGGCATTGCCGCTGAACCGCACTGTGGCGGCGGGCAATCCATTCAACCCGTTCGGCGCACCGGCGCAGATCAACTACACCTTCCCGAACACGGTGTCGGCCGATACGGTGTCGACGTTCTGGCGCGCGATGACCGGCGTGAAGGGTTCGTACACTACGGCGAATCTCGGTGACTGGGACTGGTCCGCGGATTACGGCCACTCGCAGAGCATCGTCGACACGACCTATGGCAACGTCCTGAACGTAGCGGGCGTCGAGAACATTCTGCAGAACGGCGTTTTCAATTTTTCGAACCCAGCGTCCACGCCGAACGGCTTGAACGGTGTGTTCCAGAACGACTACGAGCAGGCAATATCGAAGCTCGACAGCGTCACGGCGAAGACCTCGACGGGCAACCTGTTTAATCTGCCGGGTGGCCCGGTCGGTGTCGGTTTCGGTACGGAATTCCGTCACGAAAGCAACTTGATCAACTCGCGCACGTATAGCGCGCTTGGGATTACCGCGCCGGCCAACGTGCAGACGGTCGACGGCGAGCGCAACGTGGCCGCCGTCTACTATCAGGTCGATATTCCGATCATCCGGAACCTGACGTTCACGCAAGCGGGCCGTTACGACCACTACAGCGACTTCGGTGGTGCGTTCTCGCCGAGCTTCGCACTGCGCTTCCAGCCGGTGCAGGCCTTGACGACTTTCGCATCGTATAGCCGCGGCTTCCGTGCCCCGACGCTGGTGGAAAACTCGCAGGCAACGTATCTGGCCCACCAGAACCTGGTCGACCCGAACGACCCGAGCGGCGTGCCGACCAAGCACTTCACGACGGAACAGGTCAACGGCAATCCGGCGCTGCAACCTGAGCATACGAAGAACTACAACATCGGCTTCCAGCTCTCGCCGGATGCGTCGTCGGATATCGGCGCGGCGTTCTACAAGATTCACATCGATGGTGTGATCGGCACGAACGACCCGAACGCGGTGATGGATGCGAATGACCCGTCGACCGTGATCCGCAATCCGGACGGCACGGTGGCCTACCTCAAGGAACAGTTCGTCAACCTCGGCTCGCTGGACACCGACGGCTTCGACATGAACTTCCGCAAGTCGGTCGGCACGAAGTACGGCACGTTCACGTTGGCAGGCGATTGGGTCTACGTGTGGCACTTCAAGCTGAACACCCCGGGTGCGCCGACGCAGGACTTCGCCGGCAACAACCTCGCGCTGCTGCAACCGTTCGGCGCAAGTAATCCGCGCTGGAAGGGCAATACGAGCCTGAGCTGGGATTACCGCAAGCTCACCACCACGCTGACGTGGCAGTACACGGGCCCGTACACCAACGCGGTGGCAGCGGAATTCGGCGACGGCGGTACGTTGTCGGTGGCGTCGTACAGCCAGTTCAACCTCGTGGCCACCTATCGCGGCTTCAAGAACTGGACGATCTACGGCGGCGTCAACAACATTTTCGATCGCAAGCCGCCGTTCGACGTCGAGTGGCAAGCCACCCCGGATATCACGGGTTACGATCAGTCGCTTTATACCAACATTGGCCGCTTCTTCCAGGTCGGTGCAACGTACCGCTTCTGACGTCTTTGAGGTTTGTGATTCACCCGCAGTCCGTCTGATGGGTGGGCCGCTCCGGCTTCCGGTCATCGGGGCCGGAGCGGCTCGATTTTCCTGGAGACATATCCTGGCGTTCTGGTGTTCAATGACGTGATCATCAGGGCGGCTGTGCCAGCGCAGTAAGCAACGCGACCGGCGGCGTCAGGCCGCCGGTCGCGCCGATTCGACGTACCGCGCGCGGGCTCGAGGCCGGCGTGCGTTCTCTCGCATTCTAAAGATGAGACTTGTGAAGTTTCGCCGGCCGCGCACTCTGTGGACGGTTCCGCGCCAGCCGATGCTGACGGTCGGCGCCGCATCGCTGGTCGCACTGAGCCTCTGTCTGAGTTTGAGCGCGGCTCCGGCGCAGGCGAAGCCGTCGATTGCCCAATACGACCAGCCGAAATATCCCGCCGATTTCACGCATTTCGATTACGCGAATCCCGATGCGCCGGCTAACGGCACGCTCAGTTTCGAGAACTACAACGAACTGCAGACATACGATTCGCTGAATCCGTTTCTGGTGCGTGGCGCGCCGGCGCCCGACATTCAGAATCTGATGTTCGATACGCTTATGCAGCGTAGCTGGGACGAACTGGCTTCCGAATACCCGCTGATCGCGGACGATGTCGAGGTTGCCGCCGACCTGAGTTCAGCGACCTTCCATATCAATCCCGCCGCGCGCTTTAGCAACGGCGACCCGATCACCGCCGCCGACGTCAAATATTCGTTCGATACGCTGACGAGCCCGCAGGCGTCGCCGCTTTTCAACGCGCAGTTCTCGGTCATCAAAAGCGCGACTGTGATCGACAAAGCCACGGTCCGCTTCGAATTCAGGCATCCCGAACGCGATGCACCGCTGATTGCCGGCGACCTGCCGATTTTCTCGCCGAAGTGGGGCATGCAGGCCAATGGCAAACGAGCGCCATTCGACCAGATCGCCGCCGTGCCGCCGATCAGCAGCGGCCCGTATCTGATCGATGAACGCAAGAACGACAAGCAGATTTCCTATCGCCGCAATCCTGACTACTGGGCTGCGGATCTGCCGTCACGACGCGGCATGTTCCGCTTCCAGCACATCACTTTCAAGCTGTACCGCGACCACTATACGCAGCTCGAAGCCTTCAAGGCGGGCGATGCGGACGTCATCGTGGAATACAGCGCGACGCAGTGGGCCCGTAAGTATGTCGGCAAGAATTTCGACAACGGGCTGCTGAAAAAAGGCGATTTCGCCGACGGCCCCGCGCAGATGCAGGGCATGCTGATGAATCTGCGCAAGCCGATGTTCCAGGATCCGCGCGTACGCCGCGCGTTGACGATGGCATTCGACTACGACTGGATGAACCGGATGATGTTCTACGGTCAATACCGGCGCACCAACAGCTATTTCGCGGCGAGTCCGTTTGGCGCGACCGGCACGCCGGGTCCGAAAGAGCTCGCATTGCTCGAACCGCTGCGCGCCAGCGTGCCGCCGGAAGTGTTTGGTCCGATGCTCAGGCAACCCACGACGATTGCACCGGATTCCTTGCGCGGCAACTTGCGCGTGGCGCGTGATCTGCTCGCGCAGGCCGGCTGGCACTTTCGCGACGGCGCGTTGCGCGATGCAAATGGCGAGCCGATGACGATCGAGATCATGGACGACCAGCCGGGCATGGATCGCCTGATCCTGCCGTATATGCAGGCGCTCGGCATGCTCGGTATTCAGGCCCACATGCGCGAAATCGACAGTGCGTTGTACCAGAAGCGCCTGGACAATTTCGAGTACGACATGACCACCTTTATCTATCCGCCGGTGACAATTCCGGGCGCCGAGCTGACGCGCCGCTTCGGCAGTGCGGCTGCCTCCGAAGTCGGCTCCGAGAATTACGCGGGTATTCGCTCGAAGGCCGTCGATTCGCTGATTCGCTCCGCGCTTTCCGCCACCAATCTCGACGATCTCGAGGCGGCGACCCGCGCGCTCGACCGCGTCCTGATCTACTCGTTCTATCTGGTGCCGGAGTACTACGCACCGGGCGCACGCATCGGCTACAAGACGACCCTGGGCTACCCGAAGCGCGTGCCGAACTCGTATCAATACGAAGACTGGGTGATCGACTACTGGTACGGAAAAGCGCCGGCCGGCCAATCCGCGGCCGCTACAACGGCCACCACGGCTGCGGCCCATTGAGGAACAGCATGCTTGCCTACATTCTCAGACGTTTGCTGTTGATGGTGCCGACGCTGATCGGCGTGGTTACGCTCACCTTTGTCGTCACGCAGTTCGTGCCGGGTGGGCCGGTCGAACAGGTGATGACGCAACTCCGCCACGGCGCTGGCCGTGGCGGAGAGGCGGGGGCGGGCGGTGGCGGCTATCACGGCAGCCAGGGCGTCGATCCGCAGCAGATCGAACAGATCAAGAAACAGTTTGGCTTCGATAAACCGCCGCTCGAGCGCTATCTGCTGATGCTCAAGCACTATGCGACTTTCGATCTTGGCCAGTCGTACTTCCAGCACGACAGTGTGTGGGATGTCATCAAGTCGAAGCTGCCAGTATCGATCACACTCGGTCTATGGACGGTGATGCTGACGTATCTGATCTCGGTGCCGTTGGGGATCGCGAAAGCGGTGCGTAACGGCTCGCGCTTCGATACCGTGACGAGTGTGCTGGTGCTGGCAGGCTATGCGATCCCCGGTTTCGTGCTCGGCGTGCTGTTGCTGATGCTGTTTGGCGGCGGCACGTTCTGGCAGGTGTTTCCGATGCGCGGGCTCACCTCGGATAACTTCAGCGAACTCAGTACCTTCGGCAAAACGCTCGACTATCTGTGGCACATCGTGCTGCCCGTTACCGCTTCGGTGGTCGGCAACTTCGCGATCGTCACGATTCTGACCAAGAACACTTTCCTCGAAGAAATCGGCCGTCAGTATGTATTGACCGCGCGCGCCAAAGGCGCGCCCGAGCGCGACGTGTTGTGGAAGCACGTGCTGCGCAACGCCGCGATTCCGTTGCTCACGGGTTTGCCCGCGGCGTTTGTCGGTGCCTTCCTGAACGGCAATCTGCTGATCGAAACGCTGTTCTCGCTCGACGGTATGGGCCAGCTTTCGTACGACTCGGTGATTCGCCGGGATTATCCGGTCGTGCTGGGTTCGCTCTTCCTGTTCACGCTGATCGGCCTCGTAACCAAACTCATCGCTGACGTCTGCTATGTCATTGTCGACCCCCGCATCCAATTCAACCGCCTGGACCGCTGAGGCGGCGGGCGTGACGCACGCGGCGTCGCCATCGCCATGGCGGCGCACGTGGCTGCGTTTCAGACGTCAGCGGCTCGGTTACTGGAGCCTCGTGATCTTCGCCACGCTGTTCGTGATCAGCCTGCTTGGCGAGGTATTGGCGAACGACCGCCCGTTGCTTGTGCGCTACGACGGTCACTACTATTTCCCGATCGTGAAGGACTATTCGGAGACCCTGTTCGGCGGCGATTTTCCGGCCCGCGCGAACTATCTCGATCCGTATATCCGTTCGCGGCTCGAATCGAATGGCAACTTCGCGATCTATCCGCCAAATCATTACCACTACGACACGATCGACTACTTCGCCGCGCATCCGTATCCGGCGCCGCCTTCGGCGAGCAACTGGCTCGGCACGGATCAGTTCGGCCGTGACGTGCTGTCGCGGCTGCTGTACGGTTTCCGCTTGTCGGTGTTGATGGCCTTGGCGCTGACCGTATCCGGCGTGCTGATCGGCGTATTGACCGGTGCGGTGCAGGGCTTTTATGGCGGGCGCACCGATCTGATCGGGCAGCGTCTGATCGAAATCTGGAGTTCGATGCCGGACCTGTATCTGCTGATCATCTTCGCGTCGATCTTCGAACCGACCTTGTGGTTGCTGTTCGTTCTCCTGTCCCTGTTCGGCTGGCTCGTGCTGTCCGACTATGTACGCGCCGAGTTTCTGCGTAATCGTTCGCTCGATTATGTGAAAGCGGCCCGCACGATGGGCCTCTCGAACTGGCAGATCATGTGGCGCCACGTGCTGCCTAACAGCCTGACACCGGTGATCACGTTCCTGCCGTTCCGTATGAGTGCGGCCATTCTGTCGCTGACGAGCCTCGACTTTCTCGGCCTCGGTGTGCCGCCGCCGACGCCGAGCCTCGGCGAATTGCTTCAGGAAGGCAAGAACAACCTCGACGCGTGGTGGATTTCGATTTCCGCGTTTGCCGCGCTGGTGATCACGCTGCTGCTGCTGACTTTCATGGGCGACGCGTTGCGTAATGCGCTCGATACGCGTTCGCGCGGTTCGGCTTTCGGCGGAGGTCCGCGATGAGCGACACGACAGTGAGCAGGCCGCTGCTGGAAATCGACCGCTTTTCCGTGCGTTTCGGCGACAAGGTCGCGGTCCATGAACTGAGTCTCTCGATTGCGCGTGGCGAGCGCGTTGCGCTGGTCGGCGAATCGGGCTCGGGCAAGAGCGTGACCGCGTTGTCGATCTTGCGCCTCGTGGACCAGGCGCAATTGAGCGGACGCATGTTGCTCGACGGTGAAGATCTGCTGCAAAAAACCGAGCAGCAGATGCGCGGGATTCGTGGCGCCGATGTAGCCATGGTGTTTCAGGAGCCGATGACGGCGCTCAATCCGCTCTTCACGATCGGCAAGCAGATCGCCGAGAGCTTGCGCTTGCACGAAGGCCTGCGGCCGAACGCGGCGCGCGAGCGCGGCATTGAATTGCTTCGGCGCACCGGCATTCCCGAGCCGGAACGGCGCATCGACAGCTTTCCACATCAGCTCTCAGGCGGCCAGCGGCAGCGCGCGATGATCGCAATGGCGCTCGCTTGCCGTCCGCGTCTGCTGCTTGCCGACGAACCGACCACCGCGCTCGATGTCACCGTGCGCCAGCAGATCGTCGATCTTCTGATCGCGTTGCAGGAGCAGGAAGCGGCCGAACGCGGCATGGCCGTGCTGCTGATTACGCACGACCTGAACCTGGTCAGGCGCTTCGCGCAACGTGTCGCGGTGATGGAAAAGGGCGTGCTGGTCGAAACCAATACGACCGGGGCACTCTTCGGCAATCCACAGCATCCGTACACGAAGCGCTTGCTGGACAGCGAGCCGCAACGCGCGGTCGAACCGATCGAAGCCGGCGCGCGGCGTCTGCTCAAGGTGCAGGGGTTGGCGGTCGATTACCGCACCTCCGGCAAAGGCTGGCGCTCGATGTTCAGGCACTCGGCGTTTCGCGCGGTACAGGATGTCGATTTGAGCCTGCGGCGCGGTGAAACGCTGGGCATCGTCGGCGAATCCGGTTCGGGCAAGTCGACCCTCGCGGCCACGGTACTCGGTTTGCAGCAGCCCGCCGCAGGGCATATTCATATCGACGAGATGCCGTTGTCGACGCTGAAGACCGCCACCTCGCGCCGAGCGCTGTATGCACGCATGCAGGTGGTGTTTCAGGACCCGTTCGGTTCGCTGTCGCCGCGCATGACGGTCGAGCAGATCATCGGCGAAGGACTGGCGGTGCATCGGCCGGAGGTGGATGCGAGAGCCCGGCGCGCGCGCGTGGCGAGTCTGCTGGAAGAAGTGGGCATGCCCAGCGATTCGATGCTGCGCTATCCGCACGAGTTTTCCGGCGGTCAGCGCCAACGTATTGCGATTGCGCGCGCGCTCGCGGTTGAACCGGAGTTGCTGGTGCTGGACGAGCCGACCAGCGCGCTCGACGTGTCGATCCAGAAGCAGGTGCTCAATCTGCTGACAAATCTGCAGAAGAAGTACAAGCTAAGCTATCTTTTCATTACGCACGATCTGGCGGTGATGCGCGCCATGGCGCATCGTGTGATCGTGATGAAGTCCGGACGCATTGTCGAAGCCGGCAACACGCTCGACGTATTGCATGCGCCGTCGCACCCCTATACCCAGTCGCTACTAGCCTCGTCGCTGGTCCTGCCGGCGGCGGGCTGAACACGGACTCATCAGAGAACCTCGAATGATTGACGAACGTTGGGCGCGAGCCGCCCGGTCGCTTACGAGCCGCGCGGCGTTCTGGTCGCTGCGCATTGTCGACGAACAGATCGACGATCATGAAGTCCGCAACGACATCGCGCAGCCGCTGCGCACGGTGCGCGATCGTGGTGCGATGCTGATTGCGTGGGTGGGCGCGGGGGCGGGCTATGCCGCCACGGCGAATCTGTCCGCGGCAGGTCTGCAGCAAGCGCTGGATATCGCCACCGCGCGTGCCGAGGCGAGCGCGGCACTCTCGCTGATCGACCACCGCGAGGTGGCGCGTCCTTCGGTCAGTGGTCAATATGCTTCGCCCAATGCGCTCCAGGGTTTGCCGGCGCGAGCCGATTGGCTCGATCTGCTGGGCCATGAATGCGCGAGCGCGAAGCTGGATTCACGCATCGTCGAGCGCGTGGCGGCGGTGCAGATCACGCACACCGATCAGTTGTACATCACCGGCGACGGTGTGCGGATCGACCAGCAGTTCCGCTTCGTCATGCCGCAATTGAGCGTGGCCGCGCATGCGAATGGCGATACCCAGGTTCGCACGCTCGGCGGCAACTACGGCACGCTCGGGCAGGGCGGCATCGAGGTGCTGGCGCGCTTTGGCTTCGAGGGGTCGGGCGTGCGTGTCGCGAACGAGGCGCTGCAACTGCTGGCCGCGCCGAATTGTCCGTCGGGCAAGCGCGACCTGCTGCTGATGCCGGATCAGATGATGTTGCAGATTCACGAGTCGATTGGTCATCCGCTCGAACTCGATCGCATTCTCGGCGACGAGCGCAACTTCGCGGGCTGGAGTTTCGTCAAGCAGGACATGTTCGGCTCATACCGTTACGGCTCGGAACTGCTCAACGTGACCTTCGACCCCGAGTTGCGCGAGGAAGCCGCCTCGTACGCATTCGACGACGACGGCACCGAAGCGCACAAGCAATATCTGATTCGCGACGGTGTGCTCGAGCGGCCGCTTGGCGGCGCGCTGTCCCAGCAACGCGCGCATATGCCGGGCGTGGCCAACTCGCGCGCATCGAACTGGAACCGGCCGCCCATCGACCGCATGGCCAACCTGAACATCGAACCCGGCGACAGTTCGCTGGAGGAGATGATCGGCAACATCGAACACGGCATCCTGATGCGCACCAATACGTCCTGGTCGATCGACGACCACCGCAACAAATTCCAGTTCGGCTGCGAGTTCGGCCAGTTGATCGAAAACGGCAAGCTTACGCAGATCGTCAAGCAGCCGAATTATCGCGGCATCTCGGCAAATTTCTGGCGCAGTCTGAGCGCCGTCGGCAATGCGGGCACGCGCGAGGTGTATGGCACTTCCATGTGCGGCAAGGGCGAACCCGCGCAGATCATTCGCGTCGGTCACGCATCGCCGGCCTGCGTGTTCAGCAACATCGACGTGTTCGGAGGCGCATGATGAGCCAGTTCAT
Source organism: Paraburkholderia fungorum (assembly GCF_046027215.1). Taxonomy (GTDB): domain Bacteria; phylum Pseudomonadota; class Gammaproteobacteria; order Burkholderiales; family Burkholderiaceae; genus Paraburkholderia; species Paraburkholderia fungorum_D. Next base: position 1,253,773 of record NZ_JAQQEN010000001.1, read on the forward strand.
GTCCTCGCGAGCCGGTGCATCGCTCGACTGGCAGCGGCATTTCACGTCGCTCGCCGATGCCATCGAGCGCTCGCAGCAAGGCGCGGAAACCACGCTGAGTTCGTTTGCCGGCGAGCAGTCCGACTTTATCCGCTTCAACGCTGGCAAGGTTCGGCAGATCGGCAGCGTGTCGCAAGGCAAGCTGACCTTGCGTCTGATCGACGGCGCGCGTCAGGCCTATTCGACGCTCACCGTTTGCGGCGACTTGCAGCAGGATCTCGAAGAAGTGAGCGCGGCGCTCGCTACCTTGCGTGAAGGTTTGCGCGACGCGGCGGACGATCCGCACCTGCTGTTCGATGCGTCGCAATGGCAGCGCGCCACGCAGCGTTCCGGCAGGCTGCCGGATCCGCAAGGCTTGTTGCACACGGTCGCCGAATGCGCAAGAGGTCTCGATTTCGTGGGCTTTTATGCGGGCGGCACGATCGTGCGCGGTTTTGCTTCCACTAGCGGTAGCCGCGGCTGGTACGAAGTCGATAACTTCAATTTCAGCTGGTCGCTGTATGACCCGAGTGGCCGCGCGATCAAAACGACTTACGCCGGCGACGACTGGAACGACGTCACGTTCGCACGCAAGGTCGAACAGGCGGCCACCCGGCTTGCCGTTCTGGCGCGCACGCCGCGTGCATTGGCACCGGGGCGCTATCGCTCGTATCTGGCGCCTGCGGCACTGGCTGAACTGCTCGGCGTGACCGCATGGAGCGGCTTTTCCGCACGGGCACAAGCGAGTTCACGCAGCGAGCTCTACAAGTTGCACACCGGCGAAGTGTCGCTCGATCCGCGTGTGAGCCTGAGCGAAGACCTGAATCTCGGCATCACGCCAGGCTTTAACGACGACGGCTACCTGCGCGAAAGCGTCGCGCTGATTCAGGCCGGCCGTAGCGTAGGATGCCTGACCAACGCACGCAGCGCGCGTGAGTATGGATTGACGCCCAACGGCGCGCTGGCGAACGAGTCGCCTGCGGCGCTCGCGATGGAGGCGGGCGATCTGCTGGAAGAGGACGTGCTGGCGAAGCTCGGTACAGGTCTATACATCGGCAATCTCTGGTACGTGAACTTCTCGGACCGGATGAATTGCCGGCTGACCGGCATGACGCGCTTTGCGACCTTCTGGGTCGAGAACGGGCAGATCGTCGCGCCGCTCGAAGCAATGCGTTTCGACGATAGTCTGTACCGCCTGCTCGGCGACGAACTCGAACAACTCGGCGCACAAGCCGAGTTGCTGCTGAGCGACTCGACGTGGGGCGAGCGCGCAACGGGCGGCGTGCAATTGCCCGGCATTCTGGCGAGGTCGTTTGAATTGACGCTATAAGCCTATGGATCAAGGCAGAAAAACAAACCATAAAACTGGGAGCTGGCCCGAGGGGCTGAAACTGCGCGCATTGCTCGCAAGCGACGCCGAGCAGTTTCACGCGATGCAGCAACTGCCTGCAGTGGTGAATGGCAATCCGCACCCACCGTTCCAGTCTCTCGCCAGCACGCGTGAGTACATTGAAAAACTCGAGCCCAACGAGATCGTGATCGCAGCAGCAATCGGCGATACGTTGGTGGGTGAGGCGGAACTCACGCCTTCAAAGGGGCGTCGCGCGCATGCCGCATCGCTCGGCATTTGCGTGCATGACGCGTGGCATCGGCGCGGTATCGGCCATGCGCTGATGACCGAATTGCTCGATGTGGCGAACAACTGGCTCGGCCTGCGCCGTGTCGAATTGCACGTATTCGCCGATAACCACGCGGCGCTCGCGTTGTACCGCAAGTTCGGCTTCGAGATCGAAGCGCGCCAGCGTGGCGCGGTGTTGCGTCGCGGCGTGCTGATCGACTGCTATTTGATGGCGCGGCTTAGTGACGCGCCGCCGTTTGCCTCCGCGCACCCGCCACTCCAATGTGCAACGGAGTAGACCATGAGCGATCCCACATTGCAGAGCGGCGCCGTCGCGGAGAACCGCATCACCGTACGAGCGCTCGAACCCGGTGACATCGACGCGTTTGCCGACATCATGATTCAGCCTGGCGTGCGTCGCGGCACGCTCGCAATTGGCTACCGTACCGCTGAAAAGCTGCGTGGCTGGCATGAGCGCCGTCTCAAGGACACGCTGAGCGTATGCGCCTGGCTGGATGGCCGCATGGTGGGGCATGCCGGACTGACGGTTTTTCGGCCGAGCCGCGCGCACGGTGCCGAGATAGGATTGGCGGTGCATGACGCGTATCATGGGCGCGGCGTCGGCTCCGCGCTCCTGCGGGCGCTGACCGAAAGCGCCGACGGCGCACTCGGTTTGCGCCGTATCGAGCTCGCCGTGTTTGTGGACAATACTCCGGCCATCGCGCTCTATCGCAAGTTCGGCTTCGTCGAAGAGGGCCGCTCGCGCGGTTATGCGATGCGCGACGGCGTGCTGGCCGACGCGCTCCATATGGCGCGTCTCGTCGACGCGCCGTGCTTCGAAGCAATCTGAACGGACTTTTGCGTGCCATTCTTTTTTATCGACCGCCCGGTCTTCGCATGGATCGTCGCGCTTGCCATTGTCGTGGCAGGCGCGCTCGCCATTCCGCAACTGCCGGTGGCGCAATATCCGCGTCTTGCGCCGCCGCGCATCGTGATCAGCGCAACGTATCCGGGGGCGTCGACTGAAGTCGTGGATGCGAACGTCGGCAGCATCATCGAAGAGAGTCTCGATGGCGCCGACAACATGCTGTACTACGAAACCACCAGCGACAATCTCGGCGAACTCGAAATCGCCGCCACCTTCGCGCCCGGCACGAATCCCGACCTCGCGCTGGTCGACGTCCAGAACCGCCTCAAGCAGGTCGAATCGCGCCTGCCGCAGCCGGTCGTGCAGCAGGGCATTACGGTATTCAAGGCAGCCAACACGTTTTTGATGCTGGTCACGCTGACCTCCACCGACGGCACGCGCGACTCCGTGCAGCTGAGCGACTATCTGAGCCGCTACGTGCTGCGCGAACTGAAGCGCGCGCCTGGGGTCGGCGCCGCGCAACTGTGGGATGCGGACGAAGCGCTGCGGATCTGGCTCGATCCGATGAAACTGCGCGAGTACGGGCTCGGTGCAGCCGAAGTCAACAAGGCCATCGCCGCGCAGAACGCCACGGTCACCGCAGGTACGCTCGGCGATGCGCCGTTCGTGCCGGGGCAGCAACTGACTGCCTCGGTGAGCGTGAAGGGGCAACTGATTTCGCCCGCCGAATTCGGCCAGATCGTGCTCAAGGCGCGGCCCGACGGCTCGGCGGTGCGCCTGCGCGACGTCGCGCGGGTCGAACTCGGGCGCGATAATTACTCGTACTGGTCGCGCCTGAACGGCAAGGCTGCGGCGACCGTCGGCATTCAACTCGGTCCGCGCGGCAACGCGCTCGAGACCTCGAATGCGATTCGCGCGCGCCTCGCTGAATTGTCGAAAGGTCTGCCACCGGGCGTCGCCGTCGAGATTCCGTTCGACAACGCCCATTTCGTGCAGATCGCGATTCACGAAGTGCTGGTTACGCTGGCCGAAGCGGTGGTGCTGGTGTTCTTCGTGATGTGGCTGTTCCTGCGCGATCTGCGCTATACGCTGGTGCCGACGGTGGTGATTCCGGTCACGCTGATGGGCGCGTTTCTCGCGATGTATGCGTGCGGCCTGTCGATCAACGTGTTCACGATGTTCGGCCTCGTGCTCGCGATCGGCATTCTCGTCGACGATGCGATCGTGGTGGTGGAGAGCGTGCATCGCGTGATGGAAGACGAAGGCCTGCCGCCACGCGAGGCCACGCGCAAGGCAATGTCGCAGATCGGTGGCGCGATCATCGGCGTGACCGCGGTGCTGACGGCGGTGTTCGTGCCGATGGCGTTCTTCCCGGGCGGCGTTGGCGGCATCTACCGGCAGTTCGCGGTGGCGATGATTGCATCGATGCTGGTGTCGTCGTTCCTCGCACTGTCGCTGACGCCCGCGTTATGCGCGAACCTGCTGAAGCCGCACAAACATTCGGTTCCTGAACGCGACGCCCGCCGTGGGTTGCCCGGCCTCGCCGCGCGCGGCGCGAGCGGGTTCGCCCGCGGTTTCGAGCGCGCCGCGAGCGGCTATCGCGGGCTCACCGCGCGCACGCTGCGCCGCATCGGTCCCATGCTGGCAATCTATGCGGTGCTGGTCGGCGTGTGCGGTTTGATGTATTGGCACATGCCCGGCGGATTCCTGCCGAGCGAGGACGAAGGCCAGTTGCAGGTGATGGTGCAGTTGCCGGCCGGCGCGACCCAGGAGCGCACGCTCGCGGTGGTCAAACGCATGGAACAGGTGCTGCACACCGAACCGGCTATCGCGAACGTGACGAGCGTGATCGGCTGGAGCTTTACGGGAAGCGGGCAGAACGTGGCGATGGGCTTCGTCGAACTGAAAGACTGGAGCAAGCGCGCGACCAATGCGCTCCAGTTGCGCGACCGGATCAATGAGAAGTTCGGCAAGATTCTTGACGGCGACGTGCAAGCGCAACTGCCGCCTTCGGTGCCCGGTCTCGGGCATTCCGACGGCTTCGTATTCCGGCTCGAAGATCGTGGCGGGATCGGCCTCGATGCATTGAAGGCCGCGCGCGAGCAACTGTTCGCGCAGAGCAAGGCGAGCCCGGTGCTGGCCTCCGTGCATTCTGAAGATCTGCCCGACGCGCCGCGTGTCGAACTCGAAATCGACCGCGCGAAAGCCTACGCGCTCGGCGTGCCGTTCGAGCGTGTCGCCGAGGTGCTGGGCAGCACCTTCGGCTCGACCTATATCGACGACTTCCCAACGGGCGGCCGGATGCGCCGTGTGATGATCGCCGCCGACGCCGCCACGCGCATGACGGACGACGATCTCCTGGCGCTCGCGGTGCCGAACTCGACGGGCGGGATGGTGCCGCTCTCGGCAATCGCCGCGCGTCACTGGACCATCGGCCCGGTGATGCTGACACGCTACAACGGCTATCCGTCGCTCGACGTGAGCGGCCGCGCGGCGCCCGGCTACAGTTCCGGAGCCGCGATGGCCGAGATGGAGCGGCTCGCCGCTTCGCTGCCGGCCGGCGTCGGTTATGCGTGGGTCGACGCCGCGCGCGAGGAAACCGTGGCCGCGAAACTGACGCCTTTGCTGGTCGGTTTGTCGCTGCTCGCAGTGTTCATGGCGCTGGCTGCCTTATACGAAAGCTGGACGATTCCGCTGTCCGTTCTGATGGTCGTGCCGCTCGGCGTGATCGGTGCCGTGGCCGCGGTGTTGCTGCGCGGCATGCCCAATGACGTGTACTTCAAGGTCGGCATGATTACCGTCATTGGCCTTGCTGCGAAGAACGCGATTCTGATCGTGCAGTTCGCGCGCGATCTGCATCAGCGTGGCCTGCCGTTGACGCGCGCCGTGACCGAGGCCGCGGCGGCGCGCTTCCGGCCGATTGTGATGACCTCGGCGGCGTTCCTGCTCGGCGTGGTGCCGCTGGTGGTGTCCAGCGGCGCAGGCGCGGAAAGCCGCCGCTCGATCGGTACTGGCGTGTTCGGCGGGGTGCTGGCTGCCACGCTGTTCGGGCTCGTGTTCGCCCCTGTCGCGTTCCATGCAATCGTATCGCTCACGCATGGCAGGCGGCGGCTCGCGCAATTGAAGCGCAAGCGGCGCGAGCGCAAGTCGGCGAGGGAGGGGCAGACTCTTTCCGATCGAAGCATGGAGTCGTCCTGACATTCGGGCGCGTGGGATGCTGGAACGCCGGGTGGCGGTTTTTCAGCACCCGGCACGTCAGTGCATGACATTTGTGTCACAGAGAGGTCGTTGCCGCTACCACGCTGCCGGCTGACCTCGCAAACCCTTCTTCCTCTCTCTGCCTCGTATCACGTGCGTCTAGCGTAGACCCTGTCGCTCTCCGTTGCGAAAACAAGGAGATCCGCCACGTGCGTACCGTGCCATTTTTCCTCTGCGCCATTTTCCCGGAATGGGGATCGACTATCTGTGCAGCATAAGGTCAGCGTCGCCTTGCCGCATAGCGTAGCGTGTGTCGCCAACGCATGATTCTCAATAATTTTGAGACGTATGTCATGCGTTGTCCGGCACCTTCGTTCTACGGGAAAAGCGGCTCAAAGCGGGTTGTTCCATCTTGAAACTTAGGAATATACATTTATGAAGTCACGTCGAAATGGGCTGGATTCCGGGATTTGCGATCCGCTTGCGCTGGCGGGATCCCCTGACTATCAGACCCGGGCCGCGCCGGCCGCTCCGCTTATCGACCGAGTTCGGTCGATGTGTCAGCGTCTCAGTGCGGCAGGATGGCGCGAGATGCTGCTCGACGTGACCGGCGGTGCTTTCGACCTGATGGCGTCCGACCTGGAGGCGGAGCTCGTGAAACCGTTGCCGTCGATTGACCGTGGCTTTGCTGGTTTCGGCGATTTCGCCGCGGCGGGCTGCGCTGCGATTGTGCCGGGGCAGCCAGATTTCAGTTTGCTCTACCACGCGCTTGCGGCGCCGTCGGTCGTCGTGGGGCGCGATAGTGCTGCGCTCGCCGCGTATCCGACACTTGCTGACATCGATACGCTCGAAAACTATATTTTCGCGGCACGCCGCGTTTCGCTGAACGAGTTGCGCGCCGAATGCGGCGCATGGCCGATTGCCGTATCGACCTTCGCGACGCATTACCGGAATGCGCCGATGGGCGTCAACGGTCTGCGCGCGCAATTGTGCTTTTCGCGCACGGGCGTCGCCCGGATCGGCGATCTTGAACCGCACTATGACCCGGCGTTGCGCAGTTTCGTGGGCCACGACGAGAGCCGTCCGTTCGATGTCCATGTTGTCCCGCGGCGCTTCTCGACTTACCTGGCGGTCCGTAGGACGATCGACCCGGGCGGGATGGCGCGGTTCGGGCCGCAGGACCCGGCCGACGGCGACGATGCCCGTGACTTCTGGGTGCCGGTGCACAAGCTGTTCAGCGGCCCGGAGTGCATTGTCGGGATGGATCTGCAGATCCTGCGAATGTGTCGCATGCGCAACGACACACTCGCGGCGTTCCATCGCTTTCTCGATGCGCAAGGACTGCAGAACAACTGGTCGGGTGACTGCCTGGACGAGTTTCCGTTTACGATCCGCGACGAGATGATCGCATCGCTGGCGAAGAGCGCGCAGTACGGCCCCGGCGTGCTGATGCCGCGGCCGAACAGGTTGGTCGAGGAAGCACGCTACCGGGGGGAGCGGCTCACGTTCCCGGTCGATCCGCGTTATTCGGCGTATCCCGGCAATCTTCAGATCTCGTCGCTGCTCATACTGCCCGGCGCGCAGCGTTTGAGTTCTCCGCAATATCTCGACGATGCGGAACAGATGACGGCGCGGCCCGCGCCGCAATTCGTCAATGTGCGCCATCGGGTTCTCGACGACCGGATCGACAATCTGAACGATCAACCTGACTTGATGCAGATCATCGCCCGCGGCAACTACGAGGCACAGCACTACGTCGACTTCAGCGGTGACGGCTGGGTCGCGTCGACCTGTCCGGAGCTCGCCTATCACGGTATTTTCGCGTCGACGTCCGCGTTCGCGATGATCGGTTTGCCGGACTTCCTGCCTCAGCTGAGTCAGCGCGATCTGATGCTGTGGTGGACTAATGAAGTTCCCACACCGCTGCGTGATGCATTGTGGGCTATCCCGCCGCTCGCGTTGTCGCAAACGCGTATTGCCGGCAACGTCGAACTGGAGGGCGGACTATTCAGAATCGACGACGACACGGTCAGTGCGATCGTTTCGATGCCGCAGCGCCTGGACGATGCTCCCGAAAGCGCGACACGGCAAACCACCAATGGGGCGATTCGTTTTGACAAGGTCGGTTTGCCCGATGGCTCGGTCGGCGTCTTCGATCCGGGTTGGGACGCCAGTATGGGCGTGCGCCGCGGTTCGGACGGCACCTTGAAGCGTTTTCTTGTGAGTCATGGGCTCGGGTCGCCGTTCATCGAAGACGTCAAACTGTGCTCTGGTCTCGGCGCCTACTGGCCCGGCGTCGCGCCGGATGCGACCCGGCAATATCAGCCGGATAAGCAGTTGAGCGGCATTTCCTATCCGTGGCCGTCCGCGGCTCCGCTGACCGATGAGGAGCTCGGCATGGTGCCGGTCCCCGATGGACCGTTGAAGAATCGCTTCCTGCCGTGGGACGGCGTGCGCGGACCGCGCCGCGGCACGTTCCAGGGGCGGCCGGTCGTCGTCTACGACGACGAACGCCGGATCGACCATATCGATCTGCAAGACCGGATGACGGCCTTGCTGACATCGCGCATCGACCTCGTCGATTTTCAGACGCGTGCGTTGGCAATGGCCGCGGTGTACTGGAGCCTCGGCGTTCGTCCTCAGCCTGGCGTGGCTGGCGACGTGAACCGCGTGCTGCGGGACAAGGCAGCATGGGCGGTGTTTTCGTTTATTGCGGTCGGGCCGGCCGATCCCGAACTGGTCCGCATCGCCGCGCAGACCGGCGCTAGCATCGACCTGGCACGCCGCCATTACCGCTTCGAGATGTTCCGCTGGGGTGAGCGTCATGCGGATGCGGGGTGCTTGCGCAACGTGCTGGTGGATATCGAAGAAGAAGCAACGGCTTATTCGGACGGCAGACTCGTCCTCATCGAACGCGGCGGGCAATGGAAACTGGACGATACGATACCGATGTAGTGATTGTCGGCGGCGGCCCGGCGGGCAGTGCGGCGGCAATCGCCTGTGTGGCGCGCGGGCTGCGGGTGCTGCTTTTCGAGCGCGAACGGTTCACGCGCGAGCGTCCCGGCGAAACGTTGCACCCTGGCATCGAGCCGGTGCTGGAACAGTTGGGTATCAGCGGTGCACGGCTCGCGTCGGTCACCGGCGCGCGTCATGAGGGAATCTGGATTGACTGGAACGGTGCACGTCGATTCGAAATGTTCGGGCAGGACATGCAAGGAGCGTGGCGTGGCTTCCAGGTGCAGCGAATCGCGTTCGATGCGATGCTGCTGGCGCGTGCTGCCGAAGCGGGCGCGATCGTGCGTCAGCCTTGCGCGGTCTCCGGACTACTGATGCAGGAGGGGGTAGTTCAAGGGGTTTTCGTGAATGGTGCCCCGGTGACGGCACGCGTCGTGGTCGACGCGAGCGGCCGCGCGCAGTGGCTGCGCCGGCAACTGGGGATCGATGCAGCGCCGCGTTCGCCGCAACTGATCGCGCGGTATGGATATGCCAACGGTTCGTGTCCGCAGCGCGATGCCGCGCCGCAAATGAACGGCGATGCATCGGGCTGGATATGGACCGCGATGCTTCGACCTGGCACGTATCAATGGATGCGGGTGTCGTTGAACGGCGAGAAGTTGCCCGCCGACTGGGTGCCAGACGAACTGCGCCACCTCGCACCGCAAGGGCGGTCGCGCGGCGCTGACGTCACCTGGCGGATCGCAGGCGACGTCGCGCGACCGGGCTGGTTCATGGTCGGCGATGCCGCTGCGGTACTCGACCCGGCGTCATCACATGGCGTGCTGAAAGCGATTCTGTCGGGCGTGACTGCAGCGCATCTGATCGCCGCCGTGCTAGCCGACAAGGCCTCTGCGGACGCCGCCGCGCACGCGTACCACGACTGGCTTGCCGACTGGTTCAGTACCGATGCCGCACAATTGGCGCGCTTCTATCGGGACCTTGGTGTAGGTGGGTTCGGGTAGTCGCACGTCGGGTTCGTCGCGGTGCTCGCGGCGTGACAGACTCCGGGTTGGGTGATGTGAATGATCGCGAGAAGGGGCGTGCGACGTGCGGTGCGATGGATTGCGACCCAATCATCTGATGTATTGCATTCCTGCGCGCTCCGAACTAATTAAGTCATATGTTAAAACGCGATAATGTTTCAATATGGAAACATTTCCTAATTCTCATTGATTTCAGTTCGAAATACATGAAAGGAAAACGTTGCGATAAATGTGCGGTTCACCACATTGACAGAGCCGGTAAATTCCCAATTTGCGAATAAAAGCCGAATTGAACTTTCATTATTTGCGAGGTTTCAAGTTCAGGTTTGAAACACTTCCGGATGTCGATGAGCAGAATGGCGCGGGCAATGCCGACACTGCCGGCGTTCTTCCTGCTACTGCACCGCCGGCCTGAGACCCGCGTGGTGTGCGGACTTCGGGCCTGGTGGGTCGACGGGCCCGGTACGATCTACCGCACGAGCGGCGTGTGCGCGGCTTGTCATATGAAACAGACCATAATCCATTTCTTCATACATTCTATTTTCGCGGGAATGATTTGTTTTTCAAATTTACTATAGGGATGTATTCCGCTAACATCGGGCTTAATCCGTTAAGCGATGTTGCCAGCGGCTTTCAGCCGTCATAAATCAATCTCAATCATATTGGCAGGCCGACGGTTCAGCGGGGTCCACAACTTACGACAGTTTGGGGAAAGATCATGCCGCACATGCGCCTTGATACTGCGAGGATCACCTGGTTACATACGCCGAATCTGAACGTGCGTACTGCAGCGCGGCGAATTGGCGTGTTGCTGTTTGACGGCTTCTGGCTGCTTGGGCCAGGCACGGTGGTCGAGATGTTCCAGTCCGCCAACGAACTCTCGGGTTCGCGGGCCGGCGAAGATCCTCCGTATGAAGTGCAGTTCCTGTCAATGGACGGCGGCAGCGTCGCCAGTTCTTCGTCAGCACGTATCTGGACCGATCGCATCGACGCGCGCTATGGCAGCGGCTTCGACGTGCTGTTCATCGCGGGTGGTTATGGCGCGCATGTAGCCGCCCGCGATGAGCGGCTACTCAACTGGCTGCGTTCGGTGAAGGCGCGCACCCGTACGATCGAAACGATTGCCGAGGGCCGTCTCGTGCTGGAGGCCGCTGGCGCTGGCGAACATGAAGGCCCGCAGCCGAACCGCTATATGGGTAATCTCGGATCGGAGGCTGCGCTCAGCGCCGCCAGCGATCGCAATGACTGTGCGCGCAGTGCGCTGATGTTCATCAAACGCGATCTTGGCGCGGAACTTGCGCGTAGCGTTGCCGATCGCGTGATGCCGGGCATGGGCGCCACATGGGTGCCGCTGCCGGCCGAGGGCGGCACGCTCAGCGTGGCCGAAAAAATCCGTGCCGCCGCGCGCTGGATGGAGGCGAACTGCGATAGGCCTGTGTCGGTTGCCGATGCCGCGCAGGTGGCGGCAATGAGCGAGCGCAACTTTCTGCGGCGCTTCAAGCATGAAATGCAGGTCACGCCGTCAGACTATCTGTTGCAGGTGCGGCTGCGGATTGCCTGTAATTTCCTGACCGAAACCGAATTGCCGGTCGACAAGATCGCGCGCCGTAGTGGCACGGGCAACGGCGATCGCCTCGCCAAGATCTTCCGAAAACGCATGGCGCTATCACCAACCGAGTATCGCGCGCGCAGCCGGGTGGCGACCGAGGCATAGCAGACGCAAGGCGCCGGGCCGACGGCGCGTTTTAACACCGTTCGTCACAGCCGCTTCGGCGGCCGTGCTTTCGCCGGGCAGGCTTTTTACGAGCACAGCAGCATGGGCAACAAGGTAACGGCGACGGCATTGCCGGAAGTCAAGCTCATCGAGCCCGAGGTGTTCTGCGACGAATTCGGTTTCTGCTACGAGAGCTTCAGCGCGGACGAGTTTATCGATGACATCGCGCGCGGTTTCAGTTTCGTGCAGGATCGTCATTTGCGTGCCGTACGCGGCGTGTTGCGCGGACTGCACTATCAGGTACAGCGCCCGCAAGGGCGCCTCGTGCGCGTAGTGGTGGGTGAGGTCTTCGACGTCGTCGTGGACGTACGCCTGAATTCAGCGAACTTCGGTAAATGGAGCGGGACCTATCTGAGCGCGGCCAACCATCGTCAGGTGTGGGTGCCGCCGGGTTTCGCGCACGGATTCGTGGTGCTGTCCGACGTTGCCGAATGCCTGTGGAAGACCACGGAATACTGGTTCCCCGAACTCGAGCGCTGCATTCTGTGGCGAGATCCGGACATCGGCATCGAATGGCCGATCGATTTCGCGCCGACCCTCGGCGCGAAAGATGCCGCCGGCCGCCGGATCTACGAAGCGGAAAACATCGCCTGACCGTCGCCCGAAGCGTTCAGGCGCGATTCAGCGCGCAGCCACCACGGCGCCGACGCTCGCGGCTACTACCAGCAACGTGCCCACCGCCTGCATCACACCCATCGGCTGATGCAGCACGATGAAGCCTGCCAGTGCGCCGATCGCCGGTTCGACACTCATCAGGATGCCGAATGAAGCGGCCGGCATGTGCCGCAGCGCCACCATTTCCAGCGCATACGGCAACAGGGGCACCAGCAGCGCGAGGCCCGCGGTCGCCGCGATCTGTCCGGCGGCGATGTGGATGCCGCTGTCCGCGAGACCGAATGGCGTGGCCACCACTGCTGCCGCGATCAGCGACACCGACAATCCCTCCAGTCCGTCGAACACGGTGCCGATCTTCTTCATCAGCACGATGTAGGTGCCCCAACCAAGCGCGGCAGCGCCCGCGAGCAGCACGCCGAGCGGTTCGCCGATCCAGCCGGCGCGATCTCGCGAGAGCAGCACGACGCCGGCAATCGCGAGCGCCGGCCACAGCAATGCTCGCGCGCGGCGCACCGCGAAAGTCGCCACCGCGAGCGGTCCGAGAAAGTCGATCGCGACGGCCAGTCCCAACGGGATGCGCTGTAGCGCGGCGAAAAAGCACAACGTCATGCCCGCCATCGCCGCCCCCAGCACACCGGCTGCGAGCCAGCGTGAGCGCGAGTAGGTGAGAAGGCGCGGCCGCACCAGGATGGCAAGCACTAGCGCTGCCCAGCATAGCCGCAGCCAGGTGGTGCTGAGCGAGCCGTACGCTGCCATGGTCGGTGCGGAAAGCGCGGCGCCGAACTGCACACTCGACATCGACAGCACACACAGCAGCGCCGCGCCGACGGCCGCGCTGGCGGGTTTCACCGCGTCTTGCGTGGAATTCAGTGCAGGTTTCAATGCTGGTTTCAGGGTGGAGTCCTGCATCGTGGTCTTGTTGCCGCTCGGTTCGGGTTCGTTGAACGCTATCTTATCGGTGCAAGCGGCATTAAGATAAGTTGATATTGTTTATGCCCACATCAAGAAACGTGATGACACGAGATCTGGACAGCAGTCTGCTACGCGCGTTTGTCACCGTTGCCGAGGCCGGCGCCGTGGGTGTGGCGGCCGCGCGTCTCGCGCGCACGCAGGCGGCGGTGAGTATGCAGTTGCGCCGGCTGGAAGAGGACCTGGGGCAGCGCTTGCTGGACCGCTCGCCGCGCGGCGTGCAATTGACTGAAGCAGGGCAACTGCTACTACCGTACGCGCATACGATTCTAGGCGCTGGGGCCGACGCGCGGCGCGCATTGAGCGCGGGGCAGGTGTCCGGCGCAGTGCGGCTCGGCATGCTGGAGGATATTGCGGTTGGGCGGCTGCCGCGTGCGTTGCGGCGTTTTTCCACCGCTTATCCGCAAGTGGTGCTGGAAATCGTCGTGGATTCGAGCGTCGCGTTGTCGAACCGGCTTGCGGATGGCAGCCTCGATCTGGTGGTGGGCGACCCAGCGCTGGTCGACGCCGCGCCGCTGCTGACCTGGACTCAGCCGCTTTACTGGGTGGGGGCGCGCGGCTTTAACCACGATCCTGGGGCTGCGTTGCCGGTGGTTGCGTTTGGCGGCGCGTGCCTGTGGCAGCAACAGGTGTTGACGGCGCTGCGGCGTGCGGGGATTGCGTGGCGCATCGTGTGCACCAGCACCAGTTTGCCGGCGGTGCAATCAGCGGTCGAAGCCGGCCTCGGTGTGTCGGTGCTGCTCGACGGCAACATCCGCGCCGAGTCGATGCGTGTGCTGGGCCAGGCCGACGGATTGCCCAATGCGCCCACCGCGGATTTCGGTCTTTTCATGCGTGCGGTCTCCGGCGCGCAGGCCGCCGCCGTACAGGCGTTGCAGAGCTTCCTGTGCGAGGAATTGCATCTTGGCCTGCGCGAAAACGAGTCCTTGGCGCGGCCCGCAGCCTAGCTTTCCGACAGGATCCGGCGTCGCGTCTCATGTGAGTTTTTACGACATTTTTTCTTGAGCCGAGCACGCACGAAACCTACACTTCGGGCTATTCCGATAGCGCGAGGTGCTCAACGTGAAGCGATGTGCAACGACTCAGCAATCCATCCGTATCGACTACGTTTGTCATGGCGTCGGCCGTGTCGAACTGCGTCGCTTCGACCCGTCGCGCGATTCGTATGTCGCTTTGACGGCGCTGCTGCATCGGGCTTTCAAACGGCTCGGCGCGATGGGGCTCAATTGCACGTGTGTGGACCAGACGGTGGAGGCCACACGGTCGCGCGCGACGGCGGGTGACTGCTACGTCGCGGTGTGCGAAGGGCGGATTGTCGGCACGATGACGCTCCATGCGCCGGACCGCGAGTCGCCTTGCGAGCTGTACCGGCGCGACGATGTCGCGAGCTTGCGCCAGTTCGGCGTGGAGCCGGTATGGCAGGCGCGTGGCATTGGCACGATGTTGATCGCGCTTGCTGACCATTGGGCTGCCACGCGCGGTTATGCAGAGCTGGCGCTCGATACGCCACAGCCGGCTGCGCATCTGATTGCGTTTTATCGTGGCCAGGGGTTTAGGATCGTCGACTTTTTGCGCTTTGACGACAAGCGTTACGATAGTGCGATTCTGAGCAAGCCGCCTGTGGCGACGCGCACACTGGCGAACTGGTCGCATCGATTGGGTGTGCAAAGGAGCATCGCGCGGGCTGCGTGAGATGAGGGTGTTGCTTGAGTGTTGCCTGGGTTCGAAGCTTGTTGCGGCGCAATGCGATGAGGACGAGGACGTGCTGTGCGGTAAAAAACCCCGGCGAGTGCCGCAACTATTGCAATACCGTGTGGCAAGTATTGCAATAGCTGTTGCTCGTGCCGGGGTTGGGGTGTCTCGCTGACTGCGGTCGCTGGTTGCTACGGTCAGCGCCGCATGACGCCCATCAGCAAGGTCACCAGGAAGATCACGACGAAGATAAAGAACAACACCTTGGCGATTTCCGTCGCGCCTGCGGCGATGCCACCAAAGCCGAATACCGCGGCGATGATCGCGATGATGAAGAAGATTGCAGCGTATCGAAGCATGGGACCTCCCACCGATGGATTGCTGGATTAAAGACGGCTACTGGTCGTTTTGGGCACTGCGTGCCTGGACGGGTTTTTTTGCCGGCTAGTGGGGTTGAGCAATAGGTGTGCCTAAGGGTTGGTTTTTTTTTGCCTTTGGCGGCGGCATTTCCTTGTGCCTGCTTCTTCGGCCTTTCCTTGTTTGCTTATTGGTTTATTAGTGTTCCCCCTGTGCGGGGGGGGCACCTACTTTTCTTTGCCTGCCGCAAAGAAAAGTAGGCAAAAGAAAGCGGCTCACACCGCCAACTTTTAAGTGGGTCCCCTGGCTTGGAGGGGCTGGTGGTGCGATTAACGGATCACACCTCGGTCCATAAGTGCCAGTGACACAGCCGTCATCCGCTCCCACTCCGCACTGCGTGCGTCGCGGATGGGTCTGCCAGGGAAACCAGGTGCTTCGTTTGCGCGCAGCGGGGGTCATCGGCTTCGCCTCGGCGAGGCGCCGAAAAACACTGGTGGTTTTGTGAAGTACCGCGTCGGCGCGCGCAGCGTCGCCGGAAGCATGACGGCCTGGTCACTCACGAGGAAAGGTGCGCAGGCCCACTCTCTACGGGGCCACGATCCCCTCCAAGCCAGGGGAGCCGCTTAAATGTTGGCGGTGTGAGCCGCTTTCTTTTGCCTACTTTTCTTTGCGGCGGCAAAGAAAAGTAGGTGCCCCCCCGCACAGGGGGAACGCTAATAGACCAATAAGCAAACAGGGAAAGGCCAAAGAAGCCAGAACCAGGAAATGCCGCCGCCAAAGGCAAAAACCTTACCTCATTTGCGTGACAGCAATCAACAACACCATACTTCCAATAGCCCCATCCAGCACCCGCCAGGCAGTCGCACGCCGAAACAGCGGCGCCATCGCCCGCGCCCCATATCCGAGTCCGACGAACCAGATCCCACTCACCGCCATCGCGCCAAGCGCAAACGCAACCCGCGCGCCCTCCGGTTCCCGTGCCCCCGCTGTACCAATCAGCAAAAAGGTATCGAGATACACGTGCGGATTAAGCCAGGTAAAAGCCAGTGTCATCAAAATGATCGGCATCGCGCGTTGGACGGGCGCCACGTTCGCACCCGCCGCGGCATCGGTGTCCAGAGTCGCGTGAGCCGGCCGCACCGCGCGGCGCAGCGCGTTAATCCCGAACCAGGCCAGATAGGCCAACCCGACATACAACATCGCATGAACGAACACCGGGTACCGTTCGACCAATACCGACGCGCCACCCACGCCCGCGCCGATCAGAATGAAATCCGATAGCGCACACAACGCGACAATCTTGCCGACGTGCGAACGCATGATCCCCTGACGCAGTACAAAGGCGTTCTGCGCGCCAATCGTCACAATCAGCGACGCACACAGCGCCGCACCATGGGAAAAAGACAGCCAGCTCATAAGCAATCCAGTAGACGTGAGAAACGAACAAGGCTAGTCTGCGGTTTCGGCTCTCATAAGAGAAGCTAATTTACTTAATGCCAATTAAGGAACGCTAATGCTCGACTACGCCTTGCTCGATGCACTGGCGGCAGTGGTGCGCCACGGCTCGTTCGACCGCGCCGCCAGTGAACTGAATGTGACGCCGTCCGCGGTCTCGCAGCGCGTCAAGCTGCTGGAGGAGCGGGTGGGCAGCGTGCTCGTCAAACGCGGTCAGCCCTGCGTCGCGACCACCTCTGGCGCGCTGCTGTGTCGTCACACCGAACGTGTGCAATTGCTGGAGGCGGAGCTGACCGGCCGGCTGCCGGCGCTCCCAGGCGCGTTGGTCGAGCCTTGGCCCGCATTGCGTGTGGCCGTCAATGACGACAGTGTCGGCACCTGGTTTATCGATGCCGTCGCGCCATTCTGCGTGGAGCGGGAGATGCTGCTCGATCTCGTGATCGACGACCAGGACCATACCGCGCAGCGTATTCGTGACGGCAGCGTGCAAGGTGCGGTCACCACACAGGCCGAGCCGGTGCAGGGCTGCCGCTCGACACGTCTTGGCAGGATGCGCTATCTGGCGGTCTGCACGCCCGAATTTCGCGCCCGTCATTTTGCCGATGGTCTCACACGCGACACCCTGCGTCGTGCACCCTGCGTCGATTTCAATCCGAAGGATCAACTGCAAAAACGCTTCATGCGCCGCATCACGCGCGCGGAGCTCGATCCGCCATTGCACTGGATCCCCCATGTAGCGGGTTTTTTGCGCGCCTGCGTAACGGGCCTCGGCTGGGGCATGTGCCCCGAACGGATGATCGCGCCGCATCTGGCCAGCGGTGAACTGGTGGACATGGCGCCCGGCAAGCATCTCGACATCGACCTGTACTGGCAAAGCTGGCGCCTGTCGATCGGCTGGCTCGACGATTTCGGCACGGTGTTGCGCAAGCGGGCGACGGAGTTTCTCGACTAAGGCCTTAGCCCTAAGGCGGCCCGCGTTGCTTCGTTAGTTCGCCGGCCAGTGTTTGTACTCGATTTGCACGCCGCTTGCGAGCGCTCTGACTGTATAACTGTCGATCACCCTGCGTACGTCGTGGTCGATATGATCGGCGTGCGTTGCGTCGAGAATCAATGTCGCGCCCGCTGGAATCTGACCAAGATAACGCTTGAGCTGGGGCGTGCAGAAGAAATTTGCGCTCTTACGCACGGTTAGCAGGTAATGATCGCCATTCCGCGTGAAACTCAGCACGCGGCGGATGCTGCGTTCGAGCACGGACACCACGCTCAGCACGAAGCCGATAGCGATACCGGTCAGCAGATCGGTCAACAGCACGCCAACGATAGTGCCGACGAATGGCACGAATTGCGTCATGCCTGCTTTCCCCATCGACACGAACAACTGCGGTTTGGCCAGCTTGAAGCCGGTGTGAATCAGGATGGCGGCAAGGCTCGCGAGCGGAATCATATTGATCACCCCGGTCAAGGCGAGCGTTGCCACCACCAGCATGACGCCATGTGTCACGCACGAGAGACGGCTGCGCCCGCCCGCGTGCACGTTGGCGGCACTGCGCACGACCACGGCGGTAATCGGCAGCGCGCCGATCAGACCAGCGAGTATATTGCCGACGCCTTGCGCTTTCAGTTCGCGATTGGGTGGCGCTTTCTGATGCGCGGGATCGATCTGTTCGAGCGCTTCGAGGCTCAGCAGGGTTTCGAGACTCCCGACAATGGCGATCACCACGGCCACGCGCCATACGGCAGGATTGAACCACTGATTCTGATCGGGGAATGTGAACGCGTGGCTCAACGCGCTCCAGGAACTGAGGTCGGGCATGGCAACACGTTGATCGGACGGCATGCCGGCGCCTCGCGCGAACAGGTCGAAGAGTACGGTCACGGCGATCCCGAGCAGCACCACCGCGAGCGGCGCGGGAATCGCGCGTACAAAGGCGATCCGGCGTAACGCGGGCGTGTCCCATGCTGACATGATCGCGAGCGACCCGAGCGCAAGCGCTATCGGCACGGCGGATAGTTCGCCTGGCACGTTGCCGATCGCAAGCGGCAACTGGTTGAGAATCAGCAAAATGCCGATCGACGCGAGCATGCCGTTGACGACCGGCACCGGCACATAACTGGCCAATCCGCCGGCGCGCAGGAAACCGAACATGATCTGCAGCGCACCGGCCAGCACGAGCGCGCTCAGGAACGCGGAAAAGCCGCCGAGTGTGGCCAGCGCCTGCACGACGATCACCACCAATCCGGCCGCCGGGCCGCTCACGCTGAGCCTCGAACCGCTCAGCAGCGCGACCACGAGTCCGCCGATCACGCCCGCGAGAATGCCGGCGAACGGCGGCGCATTCGAAGCCGTTGCTACACCCAGACATAGGGGGAGCGCGATCAGGAACACGGTTATGCCGGCGAGCAGATCGCTACGCAACGCCGACAGGGGGGAAAGGGAGGGCGAGTCGTGGTGAGGTGGGGTCGGGTTGGATCGTGTCATCGTGAGTTTTGTCTTGAGGGGAGAATCGCGCGGGAAAACAAAAGGCGCGGAAGGTCGGCCGCGGATGCGGCGCGAGCGCCAAGCCGGGGCGTGGTGCTCCGCGTCGGCCGGCATTTAGCTGGCTGCCTGACGAGCATCGTCTGCGCTGTCGAGTGCCCACTGCGGGTCGGTTAGCGCCTTCAGGCGGCCGTCGAGCATCGAAAAGATCCAGCCGTGAATCTGCACTGGCCGCTCCAATTGCTGAATCAGCGGCATCGCATGCAACGCCTTCACCTGGGCAAGCACATTGAGTTCGGCTAGCCGGTCGGCACGCTTTTCGAAGGTTTCGATCGCACGCAATTCTGCTGCGTGCAACGCGCAAAGTTTGCGAATGCCTTCGATGCGGCGATTCACGATCGGCAGTTCCTCCGCGGGCGGCCGCAATGCGGCCTGCACGCCACCGCAGCAGTGATGGCCGCATACGATGATGTGTCGTACCTGCAGCACGACCGTCGCGTATTCGAGCACACTCGTGAAGCTCTCATCGTGCTCCGCGACAAGGTTTGCAATGTTGCGGTGGACGAAGATCTCGCCAGGCATCGAGCGCGTAATGGCCTCGGGCACGCGACTGTCGGAGCAGCCGATCCACAGCACGTCTGGTTGCTGGTTGCTGGCGAGGCGCCGGAAGTAGGCGGGATCGCGGGTATTGATTTCGTCGGACCATGCGAGGTTCTCGACGAGCATGCGTTTCGGGTACGTCATGACGAGCTGCTCCTGGTGGCAATGGTGCATGGATGGGAGAAGACCTCTTGTCGTCGTGTCGGCTTTAGTTGTTGTCAGCCCAGTAGCGCTCCACGATGGCGTGGCGAGTCTTGTTGGCGTCGATAGTCCGCTGGCTCGGCGGATAGTCGGCCTCGGTGTTCGGGATCAGGCCTTGCCTGCGCGCTTCGAGAAGCTCCTCGTGAACCTGCTCACGAGTCTTTCCCACAGGCTGTGGCTGCGCCGCCCGCACGAACGCCGAAGACGCCGCCGTGTTCGGGTTATGCGGCTCGATTTCCGCAATGGCGGAGGCGGACAGCGTGCTGAAAACAATGGCCGTAAACAGGGCATGGTGGTTCGTCATCGTACGCTCCGTAAAATAGTTTGCATGCCGAATGAGTGTCCATCCGGTAGCGTCATTCTGCGGGAGCACGGTGAGATGTCAGTGATGTCGGGATGACAATTCCGTCATCCCACTTTTTGGTACGTCCACATCCGCGGGTGCGCGGCGGCGTCGTGGGACGTAGCCGGTGCCTACACTGCGGGCGGGCGCTTCGGGAAACGCATGCTGAAGGTCGTGCGCACGTACGGCACGCTCTCGACGCTACAGCTACCGTGATGCGCGTCCATGATCGACTTGACGATGGCGAGCCCGAGCCCGGTGCCGCACGCCGAGTTGTGCCGGGCTGGATCAACGCGGTAGAAACGGTCGAAGATACGCGCGACGTGCTGTTGCGGGATGCCTGCGCCGGTGTCCGATACCGACAGATCGACGCAACGATTGATTTCGGCGCAATGCAATTCGATGATGCTGCCGCGCGGCGCGTGGCTTAGCGAATTCGAAACCAGATTGGTCAGCGCGCGCTGTATCAGCAGCACGTCGCCTACAAAACGTGCTTCGCCTGTCACGTGAATTTCGACACCGGCGTCGGCAGCCATGATTTCGTAGTAGCCGGCAATGCGCTGGGCCTCGCGCCGCGCGTCGACCTGCTGCATCGAAAGGCGTCGCTTGGCGAGGTCGGTGCGCGCGAGAAACAGCATGCTGTCGATCAAACGCGCGAGGCGCTGGAATTCGTCCACGCTCGATTCGATCACGGCGCGGTACTCATCGGCAGTGCGCGGCTGGGAGAGTGCGACCTGCGCCTCGGCGAGCAGGTTGGTCAGCGGTGTGCGCATGTCGTGCGCGAGGTCGGAAGAGAACTGCGTCAAACGGGTGAATGATTCGTGCAGGCGCCCGAGCATCCGGTTGAAAGCGCGGCTCAGGTCCTTCAACTCGCCGGGCATCTCATGCACGGGTAGCGGCTGGGCAAGACGGTGGCTGGAAATCTGCTCGGCGCCCGCGGCAAGGCGGCTGAGCGGTCTCAGTCCGAAACGCGTAATCGACCATGCCAGCAAGGTGTTCATCAGCGTGCCGATCACACTGACGAACAACACGTTTAGCGCATACGCGTGCAGGAGTGAGAGCTCGTCAGTGGCGTCGTACTGCACCACGACACGCACCCGTGCACCGGACTGGCCGGCGAGCGGCGCGGTCGCCACCAGAAAGCGCATCGGCGTGTCCGCTACCGTCACGATCACGGGGGCCAGTCCCGCGCGTACTGTGAGCGCTTCCGCGTTGGGCCAATAGCCATTGGTACGCGTGAGTGGGGTGCCGCGCTCGTCGAATAGTGCGACGTCGAGATTGCGGCGGCCGTGCAACTCGTTGTACCAGGTCTCGCGGTCGGCTCTCACCGCCTCGACGTCCGGCATTGTTTGCAGACGCAACTGCAGTGCGCTGAGGGTGGCGGTCATTTCGCGCGCCAGGGTCGTCTCGACACGGGTTTTCAGGCCGTGATAGAGCATCACGCCGCTGAATACCAGCAGCAGGGAGGTCGAGATGGTGAACAGGATGGTCAGCCGAAGCCGCAGCGTGCGCGGCACCAGAGGCGCGAGCGCCGCGCGCAGGGCGGGCGGCAGGTAGAAGGGCGACCTCATTGCGGGGCCGTTCCACGGTCTTCGAGTACGTAGCCCATACCTCGTACCGTGTGAATCAGCTTCGGTTCGTAGTTGTCGTCGACCTTCGCGCGTACGCGCCGGATAGCGGCGTCGACGACATTGGTGTCGCTGTCGAAGTTCATGTCCCACACCTGTGAGGCGATGGTCGAGCGCGACAGGATTTCGCCGCGCCGTCGCATCAATAGCCATAGCAATGCGAATTCCTTGGAGGTCAGCAGGATCGTGTCGGCCTGACGCGTTGCCTTGCGGCGCGTCAGGTCAAGCGTCAGGTTCGACACTTGCAGGAGGGCCGCCTCGCGTCCCTGACCCCGCCGCAGGATCGACCGGACTCGCGCCACCAGTTCGGCGAAGTCGAACGGCTTGCCCAGATAGTCGTCGCCGCCCATTTCAAGTCCGCGCACTTTGTCGCCGACGTCGTCGCGCGCGGTGAGCAGCAATACGGGGGTGGAGTGGGTGCGGCGTAGCTGGCTCAGCAGGGTCCAGCCGTCCAGGCCTGGCAGCATCACGTCCAGGATGATCAGGTCGTAGTCCTCGGTCAGCGCGAGATGTTGGCCGGTCATGCCATCCGCGACCCAATCGACGATAAAACCTGCTTCTGTCAGGCCTTTGCAAAGGTACTTGCCGGTTTTCGCTTCGTCTTCGACTATCAGAATCCGCATGATGCTTCTCCGTATGACGCATGGTCAGCGTATGGTGTGCGCTGTCACGCAGGACGCGTGGCCAGGCGCGACAGCGGACGCGCGGGGCGACGGGTCGGACGGCAGGAAGCCGTCGATCTGTTTCAGCCAGAAGGCGAGCGACGCGATGGCGATGACCAGCGCGGCGAACGCAGTGGAGATGGTTTCATGGCGCGGCATAAACACTCCTTGGGTTGTGACGCGCGCTGGCGATGTGTCGCGTGACCAGCACGATGCCCCGTGCGACGGACCGCCACAGGTAGATAGTGCCCACAAGTGGTGGCCGTCCATCTTAAAAACGCATCGCCGATATCTGCATGAGACCTGGATGACAATTTCGTCATTCAGCGGCGTGGGTAACGGATGAGGGTTGCCGTGCGGATGACGGCTTTTTCACGTGTCGCTCACGTTGGTGCACCGGGCCGCCCTTAGCATGGCGGCTCAGTTAACGGGAGGATAGATAATGCGGAATGCGAAATGGTTGGGTGCCTTCGCACTGACTTGCGTCGGCGTGAGCGCAGCGGTAGCGGTGAATAGCGTTTCCCGTGCCGAACCGGTGCCGTATGAATCTTATCGAGCGCAGGCATCGCAGGCAAAGACCCGCGATCAGGTGAAACGCGAGCTGGCCGCTGCGCGCGCCATGGGCTGCATGGACGTGCCGGATAGCCAATATCCGCAACCGTGTCCGCTGCCTGGGGCCGGGTATTCGCCTGCGGAGGCTTTTGGGAAGGAGTAGAGCGGAATGTCACGCACGCGCGGGGGCGCGATGCCGGCCCGGCGCGTGCATGGTATGCGTGGTGCGAATGGCCTCAATGCAGCCGGATCACCGGTTGCACGCGCCTGCGCAACCAGTGGCTCGCCGTATCGAATGTCATGCGCCCGAAGCCCGTCAGCGTCATCACGTGGCGGCGATAAATGAGCTTATAGACCACAGTCGCGAGCCAGCCGTCTACAAACACCGGCCGCATCAGCAAGCTGCTGCTCAGATTGCCGATCGTGCCCTCGCGGCCGAAGCCGACCAGCGTGCCGGCGTCGCGATACACAAACTCCGGCAGGGTCTTGCCGGCCAGCCGGCACTGCAACGCACGCGCCAGAAACAGTGCCTGCTGATGCGCGACCTGCGCGCGCGGCGCCAGAAAGGCGCCCGCGTTTGCCGCGGGACAGGCCGCGCAGTCGCCGAGTCCGAAGACGTTCGTGTCGTTCGTGCTTTGCAGCGAGCGGCTCACCAGTAGCTGTGCGTTTCGATTCACCGCAAGGCCGTCCAGCGCGCGCATGACCGGTGGCCCGGAGATTCCCGCAGTCCAGATCGCGAGGTCGCTGGCAAGCGGCGCGCCGTCGCTGGTCAGCACTGCGTCGGCGCGTACTTCGGTGACGCGCGTGGCGTTCAATACTTCGACGCCGAGCTTGACAAGCATGCGTTGCGCGCGTGCCGAAATGGTTTCGGTCAGCGCCGGCAGCACACGTTCGCTGCTTTCGATCAGGCGGATCCGGAAGTCACGTACCGGGTCGAGCGAAAACGGGCTGTAGCGGTTCAGCAGGCGTACGGTGTCGCGCAGTGCCGCTGCGAGTTCGACGCCGGTAGCGCCCGCGCCGATGATGTTGATCGACACCGGCGCATGGGCCTGCAAGGGTTGCGCGCGGCGCGCGTGGCTCGCACGCAGACAGGCGTCGAGCAGCTTGCGGCGGAATGCTTCCGCATGCGCCACCGATTCGAGCGGTAACGCATATTCGGCGGCGCCGGGCACCCCGAAATACTGGGTGACGCTGCCCATCGCCAGCACCAGGGTGTCGAACGCGAGTTGCCGTGCGGGCAGGATTTCGCGGCCGTCGGCGTCGTGCAGTGCCTTCACGGTGATGTGCTTTTGCGCACGATCGAGTGCCCCGAGCTCGCCCTGTTCAAATTCGAAGCCATGCCGTTGGGCCTGCACTGCGTACTGCAGCTGATGCGTGGCCGGATCGAGTTGGCCGGACGCGGCTTCGTGCAGCAAAGGCTTCCAGAAGTGCGTCGGCCAACGGTCGACCAGCACGATCCGCGCGGAACCGTTGCGTCCGAGTGTGTCGGACAGACGTGTCGCGAGCCCGAGGCCGCCCACGCCGCCACCCACAATCACGATCCGATGCGGCGCGCCTTTTAGCGCGGCTTGTCCATGCTGCGTGGTCGATGCCTGCTGATCGAGTGCGGCCATGATCCCTTTCCTCCTGAAGTTGTCCTTGCCCGGGCGCCGTTGGCGCGCTCGGGTCATACCGAACATTCGCCGGCCTCATCTGTCAGGGCCAGTATAGAATTGGTGAAAACCGCAGCACAATTTAATGTTTATAAAGAACATATAGGTTTTCACTTATGTTAAAAGCTGCCACCTTCCGTCAATTGAAGGCCTTGCATACCGTCGCGAAGCTCGGCAGCGTGTCGCGCGCGGCCGAAGAATTGCGGCTCACGCAACCGGCTGTGTCACTACAGGTGCGTCTGCTCGAAGACGCCGCGGGCGCGCCGCTGCTGCAGCGGGTGGGACGCGGCGTGCAGTTGACTGCCGCCGGTGAAATCCTTGCGCGCTACGCACTGGAGATTCTCGATTTATGGAACGGCGCAGCCGACGATCTCGCCGCGCTACAGGGCGAGCAGGGCGGCACGCTGCGAATCGGCGCGATCACCACGGCCGAGTATCTGATTCCGCCGTTTCTGGTGCGTTTCACCGAGTTGCGCCCGCAGGTGAAGGTGCAGTTCAAGGTCGGCAATCGCGCCGACATCATTCGCATGCTGGCCACGCATGAGATCGATCTGGCCGTGATGGGCAGCGCGCCGCGTGAATTGCGCACGGTGGCCACCGCGTTTGCGAAGCACCCGATGGCCTTCGTCGCGTCGCCTGCCCATGCGCTGATGAAGAAGAAGCGCCTCTCGCTCGACGATCTGCAAACCGCCAATCTGTTCGTGCGGGAGCGGGGTTCGGGCACGCGCTCGACGGTCGAAAATCTGTTCCGGCTGGCGGGCCTCAAACTGCATATCGGCTCCGAGTTATCGAGCAATGAGGCGATCAAGCAGTTGGTCGAGGCGGGTCTCGGCGTCGCGTTCCTGTCGCTGCATGCGTGCTCGCTGGAGTTTCAGGCCGGACTGCTTGCGCTGCTGCCGTTGCCGGCCAATCCGATCGAGCGCGACTGGTACGTGATGCACGTGTCGGATAAACGCTTGCCGCATGTCGCTAGTCTGTTTCGCGACTTTCTGATCGAGCATGGCATGTCCGGCGCGGTCCCCGTGCCGCTGCCGACCCTTGCCGCGGCGAAGCGGCGGCGCGCAACCTGAGCCGCCATTTCTCACGATTCGCTTCGACGTTTGCGGCCCAAGAAGCCCGGTACGAGTCTCGGTGCGGCCTTCCTTGGTGCCCGGAGAGTCTTTATGGGCGGGGTTTTCAGGTTACATCGCCGGCGATCGAAGTAAAGGTTGGGCGGGCGATATTTTTGCCCGCGCCGATTGTCTTTACAGTGGCGTCCAGACATCTGAAAAAAGTGGACGCCGCATTCCCGTGGCGAGCCATCGTGATCGACCTGGCCGTTACAGGAGTTGGAGACAATGAGCAGCAACAGCATTACTCAAGTCGAAACGTTCGGTTTCGAACGCATTCCGGATCGCTCGCGTTATGCGCGGCCGATCGACCTGTTCCGTCTGCTGTTCGGCGGCTGTAATACTTTTTCGACCTCGGTGCTCGGCAGCTTTCCGGTGCTGCTCGGCCTGTCGTTCAAGGCGGGCGTCTACTCGATCGTGCTCGGCGTGCTGATCGGTTCGTGCATTCTCGCGCCAATGAGCCTGTTCGGCCCGCGTAACGGCACCAGCGATCCGGTTTCGTCCGGCGCGCATTTCGGCATTCACGGCCGGATTGTCGGGTCGTTCCTCGCGTTGCTCACTTCGGTGGCTTTTTTCTCGCTGGCAGTGTGGAGTTCGGGCGATGCGCTGGTGGGCGGCGCGAATCACATGCTCGGCTTGCCGGTCAACTGGATGACGCTGAGCTGCGCGTATGGCCTCTTCGCGGTGCTGGTGCTGACCGTTTGCATCTACGGTTTCCGCTTCATGCTGTGGGTCAACAAGATCGCGGTCTGGGCGGCGAGCCTGCTGTTCGTGGTGGGGATCTTCGCCTTCGCCGGTCCGTTCGATAGCGCCTATGCCGGCAAGGTCGCACTCGGTTCGATCGGTTTCTGGCCGGCCTTCGTGAGCGCCGTGCTGGTTGCGATGAGCAATCCGGTCTCGTTTGCGTCGACGCTCGGCGACTGGGCCCGCTATATTCCGCAGGACACGCCGAAGAAGCGCACGATCCTCGCGGTCATGCTCGCGCAACTCGCCACCTTCGTGCCGTTTTTCTTCGGTCTCGCCACCGCGACGATCATCGCCAGCAAAGCGCCGGATTTCATCGCATCGAATAATTACGTGGGCGGTTTGCTGGCGATCTCGCCGAACTGGTTCTTTCTGCCCGTGTGCCTGATCGCGATCATCGGCGGCATGTCGACCGGCACCACCGCGCTGTACGGCACCGGGCTCGATATGTCGAGCATGTTCCCGAAGCTGCTGAACCGGGTGCGCGCTACGCTGCTGATCGGCAGCCTCGCCATCGGCTTCATCTTCCTCGGACGTTTCGCGTTCAACCTGGTCGAAAGCGTGTCGACCTTCTCGGTGCTGATCAACACCTGCAGTTGCCCGTGGATGATGATCATGATCATCGGGTTCGTGACGCGGCGCGGTTTCTATCTGTCCGACGACTTGCAGGTGTTCAATCGCGGGGGCCGCGGCGGCCACTACTGGTTCACGCACGGCTGGAACTGGCGCGCGATGGGCGCGTGGATTCCGAGTGCGGTGATCGGCCTGTGTTTCGTCAATCTGCCGGATCAGTTCGTCGGTCCGCTCGGTCAGATTGCCGGCGGGCTCGACATCAGCATGCCGGTTTCGCTGACGCTGGCCTGCACGCTGTACATCGCGTTGCTGCAGTGCTTCCCGGAACCGGACGGCGTATACGGGCCACTCGGCCGACGCTGGCTGCGCGGCGGTTCGCAGCGCAATGCGAGCGTGCATCCGGTGGTGCTAGCGGCTAAGCTTAAAGCGGGTACGAGTCGATCGAACCCGCACCCGAAGCCGCAAGCCCAGCGCGCCGCGCAACGCGAACGTGAAGAGGCGCTGGACACGCAGGACGCCGGTTAAAACCGCGCTTCAATGCGGCCGGCTCAGGCAGTAAAAAGCAATGATATTCAAGTCAAGCAGGCAAACAAGATGAGCGAGTCAGTAAAGCGCGCGTTTGAAGGTGTAAAGCTGTTTCCGTTCTGGCTGGACAATCCGCGTGCACCGGCTGTCGAACGGGAACTGATCGGTCCGACTTCGGCGGATCTGGTGGTGGTAGGCGGCGGCTTCACCGGCTTATGGGCCGCGATTCAGGCGAAAGAAGCCGATCCGTCGCTCGACGTCGTGCTGGTCGAAGCGGGTAAGGTTGCGTACGGTGCGTCGGGCCGTCCGGGCGGCATCATTTCCACTTCGGTGATGCATGGGCTGCCGAACGCGACGCGGGTGTTTCCGCAAGACCTCGATGTGCTGGAAAAGCTCGGCCAGGAGAATCTCGACGGCTTCAAGGAATCGTTGACGCGCTACGGCATCGAAGCCGATGTCGAATGGAACGGCGAGATGACGGTCGCGGTCGATCCGGGCCACCTCGGTCATCTGAAAGGCGATTACGAATTGCATGTCGCGCATGGCCACGATGTCGTTCTGCTCGACAGCAAGGGCGCGCGCGAACAACTCGATTCGCCGCTGTTTGCGGGCGCCATGTGGTCGCGCAATCGCAGCGGCACGATTCACCCGGCGAAGCTCGCATGGGGCCTGAAAGCCGTCGCGCTGAAACTGGGCGTACGGCTGCATGAGCACTCGCCGATCACGCGTCTCGAAGATCGCGGCGCCACGATGGTGGTGCATACGCAATCAGGCCGTATCGAAACGCCGCGCGTGTTGCTCGGCACCGGCACGGCGGATGTGGGCGTCAGCGATATCAAGCGCCGCGTGATGCAGGTGCGCGATCACATCATCGCGACCGCGCCGCTCACGGAGGAGCAGATGGCGCGCGTTGGCTGGCAGAATCGCCAGGGCATCTACGATACGCGTACGCAGCTCAATTATTTCCGGCTGACCAAAGACAACCGCGTCATCTTCGGCGGCCGTGTGAGTTATCACTTCGGCGGCGATCCGAACCCGGCGGCGGATCGCGAAGAGAGCACATACTACAGGCTCGCTGAAGCGTTTTATCGCACCTTTCCGCAACTGGATGATGTGCGCTTCACGCATGCGTGGGGCGGTCCGATCGATTACTGCTCGCGTGGCGCCGTGTTCGCACGCCGTTATCACGGCGGCAAGAGCGTGTTCGTCGCGGGTTATACGGGCTTTGGCGTGGCGGGCAGCCGGTTCGGCGCGAAGATGGGGCTCGACATGCTGTGGCATCGCAAGACAGTGATTACGTCGCTCGATATCTCGCGCAAGGGGCCGTCCTACATTCCGCCGGAACCGTTGCGCTGGATCGCCGCGAAGATCACCTTCAATGCATTCGACGGCGCCGATGATCGCGGTGGCTGGCGGCGCCTGTGGATCAATTCGATCAAGGCGCTGGGTTTTCCGATGTAGTCGACGGTGGAACGGGCAGTGCAGTTTCTGATTGCCGCCCACATAAAAAAACCGCACCTTACGGGGTGCGGTTCTTCATGCAGCGAGACAGAAATGAAGCAGCAGTGCAAAAACGCAGTACGTATCAACCGCAGTACACGATGCTGTACTTCTTGGTCGCCACCGGCATATGCCACGTACCCGAGAAGCCCTTGTGCAAGATGAAGGCGTCACCGGCGGCATAGCGTTCGCTGCGGCCGTCGTCGCTGGTGATGACGACTTCGCCTTCGATCAGCACGCACACTTCGTGGATCGGCAGGTCGGCCAGCTTCAGCGTGCCCGCATCGCATTGCCATACGCCTGCGGAGAGCATGTTGGTCGCATCGGAGAAAGCGTTGAACGCGTGCGGCGCTTTTGCGCCTTCGAGAACGACGTCGGCCGGATCGTGCAGGGCGGGATTCAGGCCGGAAGCGCCTGGGCCTTTAGCGTCGATGCGGGTGAATGTGATGGTGCTCATGTTTATCTCCTGGTTGATTGGATCGATGTCGAATCGATGCAGAACCGGAGTCTGAGCCAAAGCTGCGTAGCGATGAATTTCGATTTGAAGACATTCAGATTGAGTGGCGTCGATGTAAAGCGTTCGATGCCGCTGCGGGTGCCATTCCGGCCCACGGTCTGAGCCAACCATTCATGTAAAGGACAAGCCCATGCAACACGCCAGGCAGTTTTATATCGACGGCCAATGGGTCGATCCGCAAGACCCGACCAACGCCGTCGCGCTGGACGTGATCGATCCGTCCACCGCCACCGCCTTCGCGCAGATTTCTCTCGGCAGCGCCGCCGATGTGGATCTTGCCGTGGCGGCCGCAAAACGCGCGTTCGCTACCTACAGCGAAACCACGATCGCGCAGCGTATCGACCTGCTACAAGCGATTCTCGACGTCTACCGTAAGCGCTATGACGACATGGTGCATGCGATCAGCCGCGAGATGGGCGCGCCGCTGCAATACGCGAACGACGCGCAGGCATGGACCGGCGTCGCGCATCTGGAAACGATGATCCGCACGCTCGACACCTTCGAGTTCGAGTACGTGAAGAGCAGCATTCTGATCCGCAAGGAGGCGGTCGGCGTGTGTGGCCTGATCACGCCGTGGAACTGGCCGGCCTTGCAGATCACGACCAAGGTGGCACCGGCGCTCGCGGCCGGCTGCACGATGGTGCTCAAGCCCTCGGAGCTGGCGCCCTTGAGCGGGATCATCTTCGCCGAGATTCTCGACGAAGCGGGCGTGCCGGCCGGCGTATTCAATCTCGTGAACGGCGAGGGCCGCACGGTGGGCGAGGCGATGTCGCGTCATCCGGATATCGACATGATGTCGTTCACCGGTTCGACGCGGGCGGGCGTGCAGGTTGCCAAGGCATCGGCGGACACGGTCAAGCGTGTGCACCAGGAACTGGGCGGTAAATCGGCCAATCTGATTCTCGAGGACGCCGATCTGCAGCAGGCGGTGATGCGCGGCGCGCGTGCGTGCTTCGACAACAGCGGTCAGTCGTGCGATGCGCCGACGCGCATGTTCGTGCCGCGCGCACGCGAAGCCGAAGCACTGGCGTATGCGAAGGAAGCGGCTGAAGCGCTGGTCGTCGGCGCCGCGGATGCGAAGGGCACCGATCTCGGGCCGGTGATCAGCGAACAGCAGTTCGACAAGATCCAGCATCTGATCGCACGCGGCATCGAAGAGGGTGCCACGCTGGTGGCCGGCGGCCCCGGTCGTCCGGAAGGTTTGAAGAACGGCTACTTCGTGCGGCCTACCGTGTTCGGCAAGGTCACGCCGGACATGACGATCGCGCGGGAAGAAATCTTCGGACCGGTCCTGTCGATTCTCGCCTACGACACCGAAGACGAAGCAATTGCCATGGCCAACGACAGCCTCTATGGTCTCGCGGGCTATGTGCAGTCCGGTTCGATCGAACATGCGCACGCAGTGGCGAAGCGGCTGCGCACCGGCACGATCTACCTGAACTACGCGGACTACAACCCGGACGCGCCGTTCGGCGGTTTCAAGCAATCGGGCAATGGCCGTGAATACGGCGAGTTCGGTCTCGAGGACTTTCTGGAGATCAAGGGCGTGGTGGGTTACGCAGATTAAACCCACAGTTGGCGGCGACCCGCCGACTGTAGGGATGGCGCTTGCCGTGCAACCTTGACGTGCAAGCGCGTTGGCGATTTCTTATATTCGACCAAAACAGGTGATCGCTCCACTCAGCGAGCTATTCCACTGGTCGCGTGCTAATCCGGTGCGCTGGCAGCGCCGGTCCTTTCGGGCATGCCGTTGATGACGGTCATGCCATCTTCCGCCCATTCAACAGCAAAACGTGCTCCCTGAAGCTTTTGCGGAGAGGCGCGCCAATATGAGGGGCGACGCCCCGCTTTTCTCTCCGGACGGCGTACGCGCTGCGACAAATAATCATTGTGTGTCGCCCAAATACATTATGCGGATGAAAAATTTGTCATGTGACGATCACGTTCTTGTTATCAGGTTAAACCTAGCATAAAGACTCAACGTCCGCGCTGAGTAACCGCATGGATATTGAAGCTGGAGACTGCGATTGCGGTTCGCTTCGAACTATGCAGTGCATAGTGAGATGTGGATCTGTGTAGTCGAAGGAGTCGGGCTGAAGAATTATTTTCGGCTTTAAATGTGTGGTTATGCTAATTAAATAATCTGGAAACATCTTATGGAAAGCCTGTCGAAGTGTTTGATTAGACTGCAACAGATCGATGACAAGGATTCAGTGCAAAGTGCATTGGTTGGCCGCGGGTATCGAAGCATCTTTGACATCTCTGCGCGCTCCAGTACAGCCTTTGCCGATTCAATCGCAGATGTCGTTCCCGGGCACGCCGAGGCGATTTACGCGGCTGCAGCGCAGATGACGTCTAGCGTGACGAGAATTTATCGTGCGCTGCAAGCTCGCGGCGAGCCTCGACTCCAGTCGATCCCGAAGATGGGAGTCAACGCGCAATCCGCGACACTGCTTCAGGGCATGGTGCGCTCACTGGGCGGCGATACCAGTTACCCGGATCTGTTCCCGGAGCGCGCACCCGCTTATGCGGATGCTGCGTCAATCCAGTCACTGTTCTCGCCGGGAAAATATCTGACCGAACTCTATGCGATTGCTCGGGGTTTGCATGCGCCAAATTCTGCACAGCCACCGGCCCCTGGCAACTCGCCGTTGAACATTGATTCGCGGCGTCCGGATATCGGTCTGCTCGCACTGAGCGAACAGAACATGAACGAGGAAATCGCAACGCTTGACCTGTTGCTGGAAGTACTCGACGCCGGGATTGCGGCCAACGGCGCTACCTTGGCCGACTTGGAAACCACCTATTTTCCAATGTCTTTGCCTTACAGTGATAACAGGATCCGCATTGAGAGCGCGCTCGCTGAAAGAAACACGTCGCTTGATCAGGTCTGGAGCGTTCTGAACGACGAGATGTCTGCCGCGTTCAGTAACGGGGACCCGCCGCCTGCCGTGGCTCTTCAGCCTGTCGACCCCGCTCAGTCGGCTCCGACACCGCAAGGCAGTCAGTTTCAGCTTAAAGCCATCGATGCCGCAACTCCGGATTTTCTTTATTCGGCAGACCATGTCTCTAATCCCAGTCACACACAGGGATGGCATCTCAACATTGGCAAGGGGGGCGGCGGCCCTGCCATAGCCAGCTTCCAGTTTGCCCTGGATAGCGCAGGCGCCACATATATGCAATTAATGTCGGCGGAGGGTCCGGCTGCCAATCAGTATTTGCGGAACGACAACGATCAGGATAGCGGTGCGTCCGGTTCATACGCACTTTTGATGTCCGATCCGAACGGCAATTTCAATTCGTCGATTCACGAACCGCTGTACTACGACCGGCTGCCTGACGGCCCTTTCATTCACTTGTACAACGCGCGCACCGGGCTGTATCTCGGAGAAGGTACTAGCGGCAGCGATCCCAACAATCTCCCACATCCCGTTTTTGTGGATTGCGCACAGTCGGACGCACTGACGTTTGCTGTCTACGATACTACAAGCGGCGACGCCATCGACATCGGCGATCTCTGGACACGACCGGACCCGGCCACACGTGAGCAACTGGATCTTCCGCCGGCGACTTATGCGTTACTGACGGGGGCACCTGCCACCGCGTCGACAATACAGGATCACTATAAGCTCGCGTCCGCAAACATTGAAACGGAGTTGCGCAGTGCGGACGTATTTGGAGGAAAGCTGGGACTGGACTTTAACGACTTCCTGTCATTGACCGCTCAGAACGACTACAAAACTGCGACGGCTAGCGATATCAGCCGGTTCGCAGACACGATGTCGGCCAATCCGACTACCTTGGTCAAGGTTTCGGTCTATGGGCAGACCTATGTGTCCAACTCGGGATCGTCGACCGTTGCCCCGCTGCTGATTGAGTATGACACCAGTTCGCCGCCCGGCACGGTAACGAATCTGACGTCGGCCAACGCAGTCGCCATCGCGGACCGCGCGGAGCGTCTCGCTCGTCTCGCACGGCAAACGGCGTTGCCGTTTTACCAACTCGACTGGATCGTCTGGAATGTGAACGGTACTGCACGTACGGGTCTGCCTGCCGATGGTCCTTCGCTGAACGAGCCGGTGCTCGATGCGGTTGCCCAATACGTTCGATTGAACCGCAAGTATGGTCTTCAGGCCGACCCGTTCGCCTGCCTGATCGGCAGCATCAATACCTATGCAGAGCTGGGTGAACGCAGTTTCCATCAGCAGGTTTTCTCTCGCCCGGACACGGATAACACGGCGTTGGCGATCGGCGCCACGCTGAATTTCGATCCAACGGATTCGAAAAGGACTGGTCAGCAGAATGCGGATATTGCAGTGGTGTGCGGCGCTCTTGGCGTCGATGCGGACACTTTGTATCAGATGGCCCAACTGGCCTTCATGAGCGGCGCGACGACGACGCTGAACGCAGTGGTCATGAATGCCGCACGCTACGCGCAGCTATACCGGCTGGCGTTGATCCCGCGACTATGCGGGCTCAGTGTCTCCGACGTATTCGCACTTTGGAATCTGCTGGATATGCCGAATGCGCTGGCGAAAAAGGTCGCAGGCGCCGCCACGCTGGATACGCTGCGAATACTTGAACGCACCGAGATTGTCACCCAATGGATGGCGAGCAATGCCCTTGATGTGCAGTCGCTCACCGGAATGCTGTCGGCAAGCTATAGCGAAACGGCTAGCGCTGACATCTTCAACTATCTGGACAACATTTACCATTCGTTGAGCGAGTACAACGGGAAAACCACCGCGACCGCGCCTGACCTGCGGGGCAAGCTGTGCAAGTACATCGCCGGCCAGTTTCACCTGAAAGCCAACGTGATGGACAAGCTGGTCACGTGGCTGGATCTTTATTTTGTTAGTACGGCGTCCACGGGTTATGGAATCGACGACTTCTGGACAGATACCTGTGCGGTCTTCAGCACAACCGGTGCAAATCTCGACGTCCTGCAGAGCAGGACTGATCTCGTGCGCTATTGCCACGCTCAAGGGCAATACGCGCTGATCGCGCAGTGGGGTGGTTTGACGGAGCTGGATCTCGCGCTATTGGTCGATACACCTGCGTTTCTGCTTAACGATGCTCCGGCGCAGCCTCCGTTTCCGTCGCTCAGGCTGCTTCTTACGCTGTCGCGGCTCAAAGAATGGCAATTGCGTGTCGCCATCGCACCCGGCGAAGCGATGCGGTATTTCAGTGCAGCCAATGCGTCGCCGCCGCCCGCCCAGGCGGACATCCTCGCACTGCTGGCTACGGCCAACGGCTGGGATGAGTCTGCTGCGGTTCAGGCGTCGAATGATCTCTTTGGCGACGGCAAGTATCCCGTCAACTTCGAACAGGTATTTTCACTGGCAACGTGGATGCGTATTGGCAAGCAACTCAATGTCGGCGTCAGCACGCTGGAAGACTTGCTGAACATGTCGCAGCAGAACCCCGAAGCCGAAGGCCCGGCCCTGATTCAACGAACCGCTGACAGCGTCTTTTCCGGCGCGTTGACCGCAGCCTGATTGCAGCGAAACCGATAAGGAGTATCACGCATGTCAAACCAGACTTTGCTTGCCCGAATCAAGGAAGCTCGCCGCGATGCAATCGTCGAGTACTATATTGCCAACTGCGTGCCGGACACGCTGATCGATAACCAAACCGTGTCACTGCAGGGCCGGATCAGGACACCCGACGACCTGTATGAATATCTATTGCTGGACACGCAAATCTCTGATGACGTTACCACCGCCCGTGTTGCTGAAGCAATTTCCAGTACGCAGTTGTATATCAATCGATGCATGGAGGGAATGGAACCCGACGTCGCTCAAGGTGCCGGGAGCGGCATGGCAGAGGCATGGAAGCCGGACGGGTTTCTGTTCAACTGGGATGTGTACAACAAGCGCTACTCCACATGGGCCGGCAAGGAGCAGTTGCTGTATTACGCCGCCGACTATATCGAGCCGGAACTGCGCTATGGGAAAACCCAGTTGTTTGCGGAACTTGAGCAGACGTTGGAGCAGGGGCAGATTGATTCAGACAGGATCTACGACGCGTTCACGGATTACCTGCTCGAATATGAGGATCTGACCGATATCAAGACCATTACTGCCTACAAGATCGGTACAACGGTCGATGACCCGTCGGTGATTACCGATTCAGCACAGAATACTTTTTATTACATTGGCTATCAGGCGGTCACCTCAAAATACTACTGGCGCAGTTCGGATTTCAGCAAAAGCAACGGAGTGACGGACGATAGCTGGCAGACTCGCACGGATGCATGGACCGAATGGCAGGAGATTACTTGCGGTGTGGTCGCACTCAATAATCATGTGGCGCCGTATTTTTTTGCGGGTAGTTTATACGCGATCTGGCTTTCCAGGGAGCAGTCGGGCACGGCCACGGACACCAATGCGCCGATATATTCGTACTACGTCAATCGTGCGGTGAGGCGGCAGAATGCATCGTGGAGTGTCTTACCGCGGCTGCCGTGGCTCGAAGGCGCCACGATTGTTCCAGCCAGGATATGGGCGTATGTTGATGTAGCTGAGGGCCTCGTCTATGGGCTGGTGTCGGATAGTGCGAAGAACTGGTACACATTGAAATTGGGCGAACCGTCATACGATGGCTTTGCTCTCTGGGATGACTCATGGTCTGAATATTACGTTTGCGGCGACGTAATAGGCGACACTCCCAACTCGCGAGCCGCGAGAGTTGATCCTGCTTCCCTTTCGATACCCCTGAACACGAAGTTCGAAGTGGGCGAACTGGTCGAGGTAACGCTGACCAGCGTGAGTGGCGTCACTATCTACGGGACGGCCGTCAATAAGAATTCTTCTGCTCGAACGCTTTACATCGGACTTGGTCTGAATTATATCGTTGATGATATAAGTTCAAGTTACGATCTTCCGGCGAATTCTGAGGCTGTACAGATACAGGTGCCTTGCATTGACGAGAGCATTGGATTTGTCGGTAACAGGATAATCTTCGATACTGAAAATGAAGATGGGATGCGCAGCCAGGTTGATCTGACCTTCAAATACGAGACTGTTGCGGTCAACTCGTATTTTAAGATTGCTTCAGATAGTCTGGAATTTCTTCCTACGGAGGACTCAACTGCAGCATGGTCCTACCGGATAACGACGCACTCCGGCCATTTTTTCCCGTTGGCATTCGCCGAATCCCCTTCGACACTACTAAGCTACGCAACCCAGACGGATACCACCATCGAGGGCGGCACAGCAATCGATTTCAACGGTGCCTACGGCCTGTACTTCTGGGAGATCTTCTTCCACATCCCATTCCTGATCGGCAACCGTCTGCTCACCGAGCAAAGCTTTGATGAAGCCGAAACCGCGTTCAAATACCTGTTCAACCCGGCAGGCTACCGCGATGCCAACGGCGCGCTGGAAACGGTCGATGACGGCTCGGGCGGTAAGGCCGTGCGCTACTGGAACGTGGTGCCGTTGCAGACGGACACGGCATGGAATGGCGACATGCCGGTGACTGTCGATCCTGATGTGATCGCGATGGCCGATCCCATGCAGTACAAACTGGCGGTCTTCCTGCATTTCATCAACCTGCTCATTCAGGAGGGCGACGCGCTTTACCGTCAACTCGAGCGCGATACGCTGGCCGAAGCCAAGATGTGTTACGTGCGTGCGCAACAGTTGCTTGGCCCGGACCCGGTCATCAAACTGGACACGAGCTGGCAGGCCCCCACTGTGGCCCATGAGGCCGACCTGTTCGACACGCTACCTACATCCGGCGAGACCGTCTCGCTAGCCATGATGCTGCGCGACGTCGTGCGGGGTGCGGACGCTGATTTCTTGCCGCCATACAACCAGGTATTGAAGACGTATTCGGACACACTGGACGTGCGGCTATACAACCTGCGGCACAACCTGAGCATAGATGGTCAGCCATTGTCGCTGCCGTTGTACGCGGAGCCGGTCTCGCCGCGAGAACTGCAGCAGCAGGCGGCCGCCGGTAACGACGCCAATGCCGCAGGTTCGCTGGGCTCCGGGCTCGCGACAGAGTACCGCTTTACCGTGCTTCTCGATAAGGCGCGCTCGCTGGCAAACAGCGTGACGCAGTTTGGCAGCACCCTGTTGAGCGTGCTCGAACGGCGCGACTCGGAGGAAATGACGCTGCTTGTGCAATCACAACAGATTCAGGTCTTCACCCAGACCGTGGATATCCAGAACACGAATATTCTCGCGCTGCAGGCCTCCCTGGATGCCACGAAGAAGGCCCGCGACGGCGCGCAAATCAGATACACGCTCTATAGCGGGCTCGCAGCCGACTGGATTTCCGATGCCGAGCAGACGTCGATGAATATGCGCACGGCGGGCGCCTCGCTGATCGCGTCCGCGGCGCCATTCCTGATGGCCGGAGCGGGACTGGCCATGACGCCCAACATCTTCGGACTGGCCGGCGGCGGATCGAGATGGGGCGCCGTGGCAACCGCGACCGGTGTCACGATGCTGATTGCCGGCGAAGTCGAGGAAATCCAGGCCGCGCGCATCGACATC
The DNA here is from genome assembly GCF_046027215.1 of Paraburkholderia fungorum. Classification (GTDB taxonomy): domain Bacteria; phylum Pseudomonadota; class Gammaproteobacteria; order Burkholderiales; family Burkholderiaceae; genus Paraburkholderia; species Paraburkholderia fungorum_D. Next base: position 1,291,909 of record NZ_JAQQEN010000001.1, read on the forward strand.
AGCGAACAATATCGCCGCCGCCAGCAGGAGTGGCAACTTCAAAGCGATCTGGCGAGCAAAGATCTTGAGCAGTTCGACGACCAGATCCAGTCGATGACAGAACAACTGAACATGGCCCAGAAGCAGCTGGCGCTGGTGGAGATGCAACAGGCGCAACAGCAGGCGGTGTACGACATGCAGTGCACCCGTTTCACCGGGCAGGAGTTGTACAACTGGATGACGGGGCGTCTGTCGTCGCTGTACTACCAACTGTACGACACCTCGGTTTCGTTGTGTCTGGCTACGAAGAACGCACTAACTCGTGAAATTGCCGCCGGGAAACTGGCTACTTCCTTCACGGCGCCTATCTGGAACAACCTGTACCAGGGGTTGCTGGCCGGTGAAGGGTTGCTGCTGGAGCTCCAGAAACTGGAGAACGCCTGGTTGACGAATAATACTCGTGGGCTGGAAGTGCAGAAAACGGTTTCCCTCGATACGCGAATCCAGTCGTCAGATTCGAATGCAAGTTTTAAAGCGAATCTGAACAAGGCGCTGACAACGGACGCCGGAACTACGGTGACCACTGGCGCGATTTCGATGAAGCTCGACAGCACCACGAAACAGCTCGCCATTACGCTGGATATCGCCAGTCTTGCGCTCGACAAGGCATACGGACAGAACGGCAAGACCAGCCGCTTCAAGAACATCGGTGTGACTTTGCCTGCGTTGCTTGGACCATACCAGGATATTGAGGCCACGCTAACGCTGGGCAACACGACGGTGGCGCTATCGCGCGGTCTCCAGGATTCTGGCCTGTTCGTCGTGGATTTCAATGATCCCCGGTATTTGCCGTTTGAGTGCGAGCCCGCCACGAGTGGAACCCTGGGTCTGGTCGTGTTCGACGCTGACGCGGCGGGAGCGCAACGCGCACTCGCCGAAAGTCTGAACGACGTGGTTTATCACCTGCGATACACGCTCAAGGACGCCTGAAGAGCATGTCGCTCGTCCCGGGGTTTTGGCCCATCGACCACTTTCATTGATTATGAAAATTTCTACTCAGTCACCGGCTGCGATTACGGAACCCTCTTTGCCCAAGGGCGGAGGCGCGATACAGGGTGTGAGCGCCACGCTGGGGCAAGTCGGTCCCACGGGCATGGCGTCGATGAATCTGCCGTTACCGGTTTCTAGCGGGCGTGGCTACGCGCCTTCTATAACGTTGAATTACAGCAGCGGCGCCGGCAATGGCCCGTTCGGAATCGGGTGGGCACTCAATCAGTTTTCCATTTCACGCCGCACCAGTCACGGTGTGCCGCGCTACGGCAGTGGCGATCAGTTCGTTGGCCCGGACGGCGAAGTGCTGGAGCCCGAAAGGGATGATGGCGGTAGGGTCATCACCACCTCGGTATCTGAATACAATTCAGTCAAGCTTGACGAATCGTATGCGGTAACGCGCCATTATCCACGTATAGAAGGCAGTTTCGATCGCATCGAACAGTGGGTGGGCGCGACGCCGGGTAACACGTTCTGGATGATCCACGCTGCGGACGGCCAATTGCATTGTTTGGGCAAGACGGCCACCGCGCGGATTGCCGATCCCGCGGCACCTGATCACATTGCTGCCTGGTTATCCGAAGAGTCGATGTCGGCAACGGGGCATCACATCTACTATCGCTACCGGGCAGAGGACGGAGCCGGTATCGACATGAGCGGCAGTGAAGCGCTGCGCGACCATGAGACGAACCGATATCTAGTCGAGATCAGCTACGGCAACGTTACACCCTCTACCGATCTCTTTCTGTTCGGAGGTACCGCGCCGGAGCATCAGGCCTGGCTCTTCTCTCTCGTGTTTGACTACGGCGAGCGAGGTATGGATTCGGCCGCACCGCCTCCTTATTATCCGAGTACAGGCAAAACGTGGTCGGCGCGTATGGATGCATTTTCCCGCTATGACTACGGCTTTGAATTGCGCAATCACCGCTTGTGCCATCAGATCCTGATGTTTCATCACTTTCCCGAAGAGCTAGGCGAACCCGATACGCTGGTCGCTCGATTGCTGCTGGAGTACGACGACAATCCCGTACTCACGCGCCTGCTGGGCGGGCAACAGTTCGCTTATGAACCGGATGGAGCGGTTCAACAGTTGCCACCAGTCGAATTTCAATACACGTCTTTCGAGTTTTCACCAGACGCAGAGCAATGGCAGGCATTCGACCACTTCTCCGGCTTGAACGACGGTCATCCCTATCAGATGGTTGATCTGTACGGGGAGGGCATTGCTGGCGTGCTTTATCGTACGGACAATCTGTGGTTCTACCGTGCGCCGATGCGCGATGGCGAGGTCGGCGGCGATTGCGTGAGCTACGGCAGTTGGCAGCGGTTGCCGTTTATCCCTGCCATGCAGTCGGAGCAGATGCAGCTAATGGATGTCAATGGCGACGGCAAGCTCGACTGGCTCGTGACGCAGCCTGGACTAGCCGGGTTCTTTACCTTGAACCCAGACGGCGAGTGGTCCGGCTTCACACCGTTCAGCGCGCTGCCGGTTGAGTTTTTTCACCCGCAGGCCGAACTCGTCAACCTGGTCGGCGCAGGAATGAGCGACCTGGCATTAATCGGCCCCAGAAGCGTCCGGCTATATGCGAACCAGCGAAGCGGCTTCGCCGCCGGCGTTGATATTGGTCAGAGCGATGACCTGCCCATTGCCCGCAGGGACGCACGCGAGTTGGTCGCATTCAGTGACATGCTGGGATCCGGACAACAGCATCTGGTGCGCATCCGGCATGACGGCGTGACCGTGTGGCCAAACCTCGGGCGCGGACAATTCGGCACGCCGTTCCAATTGGCGTCGTTCAGCTTCGATGAGGGCAGCTTCGATCCGGAGCGAATCTATCTGGCGGATCTGGATGGTTCGGGTACTGCGGATATGATTTATGTCGATAGCGACCAGATTCATATCTATTTCAATCAGGCCGGCAACGCCCTGGATGGGCCACACGACTTGCCTCTTCCCGCGGATATCCATTTCGATCGTCTGTGTCAGTTGAGCGTGGCCGATGTGCAAGGCATAGGCATGGCGAGTCTTGTCCTCACCCGACCATATCTGACCACGCAGCACTGGTGCTACAACTTGGCCGGCGCCAAACCATACTTGCTGAACAACATCAACAGCAATATGGGAGCGCATACGGAAGTGACGTATCGCAGCTCGGCGCAGGAATGGTTGGACCAGAAAAAGGAATGCGCTTCGTCTGGCGGCGCAGCGGTCAGTCAACTTCCTTTTCCCGTTCACCTGGTCTGTACCTCGACAAATACAGACGAGATCACCGGTAATGTACTGAGTCAGAGCTATCGGTATCGCGGCGGCGTTTACGACGGTTGTGAGCAGGAGTTTCGTGGATTTGGCTATGTTGAGGCACAGGATACAAATAAGGATGCCTCATCGACGGGTATCGGCATTGCGTTTTCTTCGCCCTTGCAAAACAGGCGCTGGTACCACACCGGACGCGAAGAAGACGAGACCCGCCTCTACGGTCAGCCCTATCAGGACAGCGATGCCTATACGGTCAATCCCACGCTTCTTACCCAGTTTGATTCGGGCACTCAGTCAGATGTTACGTTGAACAATCCCGACGAAGCGACCCGGTTCTGGCTGTACCGCGCGCTTAAGGGTTCAGCTTTGCGCCATGAGGTATATGGACTCGACGATGACCCGAATGCCTCGGTGCCATATAACGTTGAAACATTCCGGTACCGGGTACGGCAGGTTCAGGCACTAGCTTCAAATCCAGCGGCCGTGGCTTTGCCTACAGCCCTCGAACAGACCGGTTACAGCTATGAACGAATCTCGGTCGATCCGAGAGTCAGCCAGCAGGTGACGTTCACACTCGACCAGTTCGGTGCGCCGCTATGGAGTGTCGGCATTGACTATCCGCGTCGCGCGCAGCCGGCGAGCTCGCCGTACCCGAACGCCTTGCCTGCAAAAAGTTGGGACAGTTCGTATGACGGGGAGCAACAGGTGCTGCGCCTGACCGAGCAACGCGCCAGCGTGTGGCATTTGACCGACCCGCAGCAATGGAGACTTGGTCTGCCAAAAGAACAGCGTGTGAACCGACTGACCTACGATGCCAGTCAGGTGCCGTCTAACGGTTTGAACTATGAGAGCCTCACTAACGGAGGTCTGTTGGGTGATTCGCAAGCCCGTGTCTATGGCGGTCAGAACATAACCGTTTACCAGACAACGGATGGTACGCCAGACTTTCTGGCATTGGTGGATCACAGCGAGACGGCCGAGCTGGACAATACCTGCATTGCCGCTTACGACGGTATTCTGGATTCGGGTACGCTGAGCTCCATGCTTGAATCTGCTGGCTATACGTCGAGCGCCACCGTGCTGCCCGTATCCGGCGCGGTTGAGGATCCGGTATGGGTGGTTAAGCATGGCTTTACTACGTATTCCGATATGAGCGGATTCTATTGTCCGCTTACGCAACAGAAGACCGTGCTTACCGGTGCATCGATAACGAGCTACGACAGCCATTACTGTGCGGTAACGTCGATAGCGGATGCCATAGGCAATACGACCACTTTCGCATACGACTATCGCTTTCTGCAGCCAGTTAGCGTTGTCGACATCAATGCCAATCATCATGAGGTGCAAATCGACGCGCTTGGACGGACCGTCGCCAGCACATTCTACGGTACGGAAAATTCGAGGCATGTGGGTTTCGGAACGATAGCCGATAACCCCGTGCCCACCGACCTGACGGTTTCTCGTGCAATTGCCGAGGCCGGCGCATCTCCTCAGTGGGTTGCCAGTATTTACGCCTATGATCCTTTTGGCTGGATGGGGCAGATTTCGTTGGCGGATCTCGGCGTACAAAACGCAACGGCGCAGAAACATTGGCGGAAATTGCTGGCGTTGCGATTCATTGACGGGCAAGGCCATATCCGTGCGGCGGGGCGTCGATGGGCGCAGGAAAAGTCCTCTCGTCCAGATCTGCCGAAAGCAGTCAGCAATGCTCTGGCCGCCGCAGTGCAGATGCCCGTCAACAGCGCGATGCTGGTCGCGGACCGCTACCCTGGTGACGCGGCCCAGAAAATCCGCGTCGCCGTCATCCATGTCGACGGATTCGGGCGCCCGCTACAAAGCGCTACCAAAGCCGTGGAGGGACTCGCCTGGCAGCTAGGTGACGATGGCGAGATTGTGGTCGATGCTGATGGCAAACCCGTTGAAGTCAGCGCAGATCCCCGCTGGGCTATATCGGGACGCGTCGAGTATGACAACAAGGGCCAACCGGTTCGCAGCTATCAGCCTTACTTTATCAATGCCTGGCAGTACGTAGTCGATAGCTCCATGCGGACTTGCGGCTACGCGGACACTCACTATTACGACGCGACGGGCCGGGAAATACGGGTTCAGACTGCCTTAAACTATCTGCGCCGCCAGAGCTATTACCCGTGGTTCAGCGTTAGCGAGGATGAGAACGATACGCATGACGAACCAAGCATGGCCTGATGGCCGATATCCAACCAAGTCTTCGCCCGCCGAGATCGATCATGAACATAAGTGATAGCACTGCATCCATTTGTAACGGTACCCCGTTGATCAATGTGACGGACAACCGGGGCAACTCTGTCCGGACTTTGCAATACAACCGGACCGCCAGCGGTGAAGCAGTGGAGGAACTGATTAGCCGCGCCTTTATTAGCGACAGTAACCGGCAAAGCAGTCTCTGGGATGCCCGACTCTTTGAGCTGTGGCAGGGCGACTCGACACAGGCGCCTAACACGCTTAGCCAATTGTCGCTGAGCGGACAGTCACTGCGCAGCGACAGCATCGATGCTGGTTGGAGCGTAATGCTTTACGACGCGGAGGGCCGTCTTAGCTGGGCGCAGGACAGCCGCGGCACGGTGGCGCACACTGATTTTGATACGCTTGGACGTCCGGTTTCCATCTATGAACAGGCTGCGGGCAAAGACGAGCGTGTATCAGAACGCCTTATCTATGGAGACGATGATCCAGATACGACAGCCCCACAGAACAGTAATCTCAGGGGGCAGCTTATCCGTCACTATGATGAAGCCGGACTGATCGGTTTCCCCGGCTTTACGTTGCTTGGCGCGGCTAGCGGCAGTACACAACAATTGCTCGCTGACGTCGAACAGCAGAGCGACTGGCAAGGTGACGACGAAAGCGTCTGGAAACAGGCTCTGGCGGCTGAAACTTACGTGACCAGCCGCGAATATGACGCTGTCGATGCGCTACTGGTGCAAACGGATGCCAGGAGTAATCAGCAACGTATCAGTTACGACGTGTCGGGGGCCCAGTGCGAAGGTTTCCTTACCCTTGCCGGCGGAATTGAGCAGACTTTGCTGGTCAGCATTACGTATAGTGCAGCCGGCCAGATATTGCAGGAGACCGCTGGCAACGGCGTAGTGACCAACTACAGTTACGAACCGCAAACCCAGCGTCTGATCGGTGTCGCAACCACTCGACCCGCCAGTGGCTCGCGAGGCACAGTTTTGCAGGATCTGCATTATCAATACGATCCGGTCGGCAATATTCTGTCCATCAGCAACGCAGCCGAGGTTACGCGATACTTCAGGAATCAGGCGGTTGCGTCACAGAATACCTACACCTATGACGCACTGTACCAACTGCTGGGCGCCAGTGGACGTGAGAACGCGAACGCTGCACAGCAGGGCCCGGGACTTCCAGAACTCATCGATGCCAACAATGTAGTCAACTACACCCGGAGCTATATCTACGACCGGGGCGGCAATCTCTACAAGATCACGCACTCGGGAGCCAAGTCATACACGAATGTCCTGTTTGTCGATGCCGGCTCCAATCGTGCACTTGCTCAGGACGCGAACAACAGCATCACGCAAGAGAACATCAACAGTTATTTTGATCCGCGTGGCAACGTGAATCAGATGCAGCCGGGCAATTCACTCACCTGGGACGTGCGTAATCAGTTGCGATCAGTCGTGCTGCTGGATCGCGGCGGAGCCTCCGATGCCAACGACCGGGAGGTCTATCAATACCGCGGTAATGCGAGGATCCGCAAACAGACTCGTTGCGAGACCAATGTCGCCAGCAATATCTGGCAGGTCGATGACGTGATTTATTTGCCTGGATTGGAATTGCGCACTACCAGTATTGATAACAATGGCACACTCAGTACAAGTAAGGCGCTGCAGATCATCACGGCGTCTGCGACCGGCCGCGGCCAGGTTCGTGTGCTGCATTGGGATAGCGGCCAACCCGCCGATATTGACAACGATCAGCAACGCTTTAGCTTTGATAATCAGGTTCGCTCGGTGATGCTTGAAGTAGACGGGGCGGCCAATGTTTTGACGGTGGAAGAGTATTACCCGTATGGCGGTACGGCGGTATGGGCCGGCAAAAATGATAGCGAAGTGAAGTACAAGTACGTGCGGTATTCGGGCAAGGAGCGCGATACCACGGGGCTCTACTATTATGGTTACCGCTACTATGCGCCGTGGCTCGGGCGGTGGATCAATCCCGATCCGGCGGGATCGATCGATGGGCCGAATCTGTTCAGGATGGTGCGGAACAATCCGATCACTTTGAGCGATCCGGATGGTTTGATGCCACCACCGCCACCGTTGCCATCAACATCACAATTGAGCAGGAAGTTAGCTACCGCGGAACAATCGGCATTACAGCAGCAGCAAGTTGGCGGGTACTCGAAGTACTCTTCGTTTGGGCTTGCCATGCACGAGATGGGGATTCGTATTGAAAATATTGACGATGTCGAAATAAATGTCTTTATTGAAAAATGGCGTGAAATTGGAAACGAAATGGTGCCGCCGCCCGGGCATATAGATGAACAAACATTCAAATTCGTCAGAAATATTATCGAGAAAACGCTGAAAGAATGGCGAAATTACAGAAGACCCTCGCCCGAGATCAAGGAGGTATTCAGGGGGGATGGGGCGATGCTATTTCGCAGCTATATGCGGCTTCGCAATTTTAAGGAAGAAAGTCATGGTGCTGGCGAAAGTAAAACGATGATTCTCAATGAGCAAATCGAAAGTCCAACGATAATGTCGACTTCCACAGATCCCACCATGAATTACGTTGAAAAGAAAGAGGTGATGTGGCATTTTAATCTGGATAAAAATCATCAGGGTGTGACCGAGGCGGTGTCTAAGGCTGAAGCTGAGATAACTTTTCCTATTAATAATAAGATGAGAGTGCACGGCGTTACTTATATTCCAGATGGCTCGTCATATGAGAATAATGCGAAGAGCTATGGGATCATGCATCGATATGTAATAAAGGCCACTATGTTGGCGAAAATCCCACTGTCGTTCAAGGCCGTGGCGGGCATATTGGCGCACTTTAAGCGACTGATTGTTCAAATGCGCAATTTCCCATCGCTCAATCTCGCGGCCGCGCAAGGCTGGCGTCCGCATCCCTAGAGCAGCAACTCAATCGAGTGAAACAGGCGGCGCTGCTCGGGGTCTTGCGAGCGCGCCGCTTCGTCGATCACTTCACGCAAACAATCGAGAAAACACGCGGCCGCGGGACTCGTCGGCGCGCCGCGGCGTGAGGTGATGCTAACGATGGTTTCATCCACTGTTTCGCGCAGCGGCAGCGCCCACAGATTTTCCTTCGCGATGATGCGCTCGACCAGCGGCCACGGAAAGATGCTGAGCATATCGGAGTGCGCGAGCAGGCCGAGCACGACCGCCAGCGAGTGCGCAAGATGGATGGTGTGCGGCACGCGCATGCCGCGCTTGCGGAACAGGTTGTCCGAGATCGATTCACGGCTCGCCGGATCCCAGTTCAACACCCATTCCGCGTCTTCGAGTTCGAGCAGGGTGCGGCAACCCGCCTTTGGGTGATCGCGGCGTGCGACGACCGCTGAATGCGTCGAAAACAGCGGCACGTTGTGAAATTCCGATTGCGGCGATGCAGGCGGCGGACGGCCAATCGAAAAATCGAGGCTGCCGTCGCGCAGACGCGGTTGCACGACCGCCAGCAAGCCCTCGAAAAATTCCAGCTGGACTTCCGGCATGCGCTGGCGGAACCGTTGCACGGTGGGCGGGAGAAACGTCAACGCGACCCACGGCGTGACGCCGATCGCCAGTTTGCCGGCCGCCGCGCCGCGCAACGCTTCAATTTCCGCCTCCGCGCGCTGCAATTGACCCAACACCAGCCGCGCGTGCACGACCAGCGCGCGGCCGAACTCGGTAAACGCCACGCCGCTCGCACTGCGCACCACCAGCGGTGCGTGCAGGTCGGCCTCCAGTTCACGCATCGCCTTGGTCACGGCGGCCGGCGACAGTCCGAGCGAACGGGCGGCAGCCCGGATACTGCCGGTATCCGCTATGGCCGCTAAGGTGTTGAGCTGATGCAGTTTCATCTGACAAGCTGTAGAAAGGTGGCAACCACGAGTTGCTGCCGCAACGATTCTACGCCTGCCGCTGGAAATTCGGCGTCGTTATGCTGGGTCCACGCATTCATAGACGGAGACGACATCGTGAACACCATGGTTATCCCGGCGGGCATCGCCGCACTCGAAGACGAAATGATCACGCTGCGCCATCGCATCCACGCGCAGCCGGAGCTCGCCTACGAAGAATTCGCCACCGGAGACCTGGTCGCTGAACGCTTGCAGGAATGGGGCTATATCGTGCATCGCGGGCTGGGTCAGACCGGTGTCGTTGGGCAATTGAAAGTGGGGAGCGGCACGCGCAAGCTCGGTCTGCGTGCCGACATGGACGCGCTGCCGATCCACGAAACGACTGGCCTGCCTTATGCAAGCACCGTCCCTGGCAAGATGCACGCGTGTGGCCACGACGGTCATACGGCGATGCTGCTGGCGGCGGCCAAGCACCTTGCGCAGGAAAAAGGCTTCGACGGTACGTTGAATCTGATTTTCCAGCCTGCGGAAGAGGGCCTCGCGGGCGCCAAGCAGATGCTCGAAGACGGCCTGTTCGACAAGTTTCCGTGCGACGCCGTCTTCGCGATGCACAACATGCCGGGTTTTCCGACCGGCAAATTCGGCTTTCTGCCGGGTTCGTTCATGGCGTCGTCGGACACGGCGATCATCAAGGTGACCGGGCGTGGCGGTCACGGCGCGATGCCGCATAAGGCGGTCGATCCGGTCGTGGTGTGCGCGCAGATCGTGCTGGCGTTGCAGTCCATCGTGTCGCGCAACATCGCGCCGCTCGACATGGCGATCATCACGGTCGGCGCGATTCACGCCGGCGAAGCGCCGAATGTGATTCCGGAAACCGCGGAGATGCGGCTGTCGGTGCGCGCGTTGAAGCCCGAGGTGCGCGACTACCTGCAGGAGCGCATCACGGCGGTCGCTTGCGGGCAGGCGGCGGTATTCGGCGCGCGGGCGCACGTCGATTATCAGCGCCGCTATCCGGTGCTCGTCAACGATGCACAGATGACGGGCCTCGCACGCCAGGTCGCGCTCGACTGGCTCGGCGAAGACGGCCTGATTGCCGACATGCAGCCGCTGACCGGCAGCGAAGACTTTGCCTATCTGCTCGAGCGCTGTCCCGGCAGCTACCTGATCATCGGGAATGGCGACGGCGAGGGCGGCTGCATGGTTCACAACCCGGGTTACGACTTCAACGACGATTGCCTTGCCACTGGCGCGGCTTACTGGGTCCGGCTCGCGCAGACATTCCTCGCCTGAATCCGGCCGCGATTGGCCGCACGTGGCCGCACTCGGCCGTAGAGCCGCGCATCAGCAGGAAGCATGAAGCACATCACGGAGACACAGATGGACTATTCCGCCACACCTCACCCCGCAGGCGCCGACGCGTTGAGTCTCGACGGCGTTTCGGCCACGCAGTCCGCGCCGCGCGCGAGCCACGTCAAAGCGATTGCGGCGATCACGTTGGGCAACGGCCTCGAGTTTTTCGATTTCACGATCTATAGCTTCTTCGCGACGATCATCGGCAAGCTGTATTTCCCGGTGGAAGGGCAGCTCGCGCAACTGATGCTGGCGGTTGGCACATTTGGCGTGGGGTTCATCATGCGGCCGGTGGGCGGCGTCGTGCTCGGCGGTTATGCCGACCGGGCCGGTCGCAAGGCCGCGATGAGTCTGACACTGTGGCTGATGACGCTCGGCTCGGCGATCATCGCGTTCGCGCCTACTTACGCGGCGATTGGCGTGGCCGCGCCGTTGCTGGTAATTCTTGCGCGGCTGATTCAAGGCTTTGCGCTGGGGGGTGAAGTGGGTGCCTCGACTTCGCTGCTGCTGGAATATGGCAGCGACAAGACGCGCGGCTTTTACGGCAGCTGGCAGTTTGTGAGCCAGGGGTTGAACACGGTGTGCGGCTCATTGCTTGGCGTTGCATTGGCCGCGGCGCTCTCGACGGCTGCGCTGGAGAGCTGGGGCTGGCGGGTACCGTTCGTGATTGGCATGGCAATGGGGCCGATTGGGATTTACATCCGGCGGCATCTGAATGAGACGTTGCCGGGCGTCGAGGACGGCACGGGCGAGGCGCGGCAGGTGCCGGCCGCACAGCCGGTGCGCAAGCTGTTTCGCGATCATTCGAAGGTGATTACGACGGGCGTGTTGACGACGATTGGCGGCACGGCGGCGAATTACATCGTGCTGTTTTACCTGTCCACTTACGCGATCCGGATTTTGCATTTGCCGATGTCATCGGCGCTGTGGGCCGCGTGGACGGCGGCGGTGGTGACGGTGATCTGTTCGCCATTTGCTGGGGCGTTGTCCGATCGTGTCGGACGTAAGCGCGTTTTGTGGATTTCGCGCGTGATGTTGATTGTGGCTGTGTATCCGGCTTTTATGGTGATCAATGCGTCGCCGACGGTGCCGGTGTTGTTGTCGGTGGTTGCTGTGCTGGCGGTGTTTGTTGCGTTCACGGCAGTGCCGAATATTGTCATGCTGCCGGAGATGTTTCCGCGCGAGATTCGCGCTACTGGCATGTCGATTGTTTATTGTTTAGGTGTGTCTATTTTTGGTGGGTTTGCGCAGTTTTTTGCTACCTGGCTGATTCAGATTTCTGGCAGTAATCTGGCTCCGGCCTGGTATCTGATTGGCTGCGGGTTGGTGTCGCTGTTGCCGCTTCCGTTTATGAGGGAGACTGCTGGTAGGAGTATTGATTGATTTTGCCTTTGGCGGCGGCATTATTCGGTTCGCCGGTGGCGTTGGCTGTTTCTTTTGTTATTGGTTTATTAGCGTTCCCCCTGTGCGGGGGGGCACCTACTTTTCTTTGCCTGCCGCAAAGAAAAGTAGGCAAAAGAAAGCGGCTCACACCGCCAGTTCTTAAGCGGGTCCCCTGGCTTGGAGGGTGTAGTGGCTCCGTAGAGAACGAGCCTGCGCACCTTCTGGCCTGAGTGACCAGGCCGTCATACCTCCGGCGGCGCTGCGCGCGCCGATGCGGTACTTCACAAACCATCGATGTATTGCGGCGCCTCGCCGAGGCGAAGCCGATGGCCCCACCGCGCACAAACGAAGCGCCCGGTTTCCCTGGCAGACCCAACCGCGACGCACGTAGTGCGGAGTGGGAGCGGATGACGGCTGTGTCACAGACCGTTATGGACCGAGGTGTGATCCGTTAATCGGACCACCAGCCCCTCCAAGCCAGGGGACCCGCTTAAATGTTGGCGGTTGGAGCCGCTTTCTTTTGCCTACTTTTCTTTGCGGCCGGCAAAGAAAAGTAGGTGCCCCCCCGCACAGGGGGAACGCTAATAAACCAATAAGCAAACAAGGAAAGGCCAACGCCATAGGCACAAGGAAAGGCCAACGCCATAGGCACAAGGAAAGGCCAACGCCATAGGCACAAGGAAATGCCGCCGCTAAAGGCAAAACCCCCACCCTTCATCTAACAGCCGACTTCCCATCTCCAACCGCCTCATCCTCACTCGCCGCCGCGTCCCGCGTTTCGGGCATGGCAGCCCACACAAGCAAAACAGCCAACGCGCCCGCAGCGGCAAGTCCAAAAAAGCTCACGGCATTGCCGAAATGGTCAGCCACAAATCCAGCCGCCGTCGTGCTCAAAGTAGCCCCAATCCCGGCAGCCAATCCAAACAACCCGATACAAAGGTTATACCGCCCCTTACCGCCGGCCACATCGGCGGCAATCAACGGCAGCATCACGCCAAAGACGGCGGCGCTGAGACCGTCGAGCATCTGCACGGGCACGAGCAAATAAGGGCTGCTGACCCCGGCAAACAACAGCGCCCGGATCGGCAATGCAGAAAACCCCAGCAGCAGGATCGGCCTGCGCCCCCACCGCTCGGCGGAACGCCCCACCCATGGCGACATCATCGCCACGATCGCCTGCGGCACGATAATGCACGCGGCAATCACCAGTTGCACGTTATCGCCCATGCCGGCCGTCACTTCGCCCGCGGCAAGATTCAGCATCGCCGCATTCGACAAATGGAACAGCACAATGCACGCGGCAAACAGCAGCATCCGCCTGTCGCGCAACAACTCGCGCAAACTCTCGCGCCGTTCAATCTGCTTGGGCGTCGGCGCGGCCTTCGGCAACTCGATCGTGTCGGTGCGCTGAATCATCGTCAGCGCGAACAGCGCAGGCACCGCAAGCACCGCGGTCAGCCAGAACACCGCGCGCGGCGAATAGTATTCGCCAAACAGGCCCATCAGCCCGGCTGCAACCGCACTGCCAATCGACGCCCAACGCGCATTGCGCCCCAGCCGGTCGCCCAGATTCGCGCGGCCCACCAGCGCGAACGAGATGGCGGCCAGCGCCGGCGTCAACATGCAACTGGCGAAGCCGTGGAATACCTCGGCGGCAATCACCGGCAACACCGTCGGACTCGCGGCGAGCAGCACCGCGCTGAAAATGATCGCGAAAATCGCCCACGCTGCCGCGCCTTTCTTGTTGCGCAATGCGTCGACGGCGGCGCCGCCCGGCACCTGGCTCACCATCGCGCTGATCGTGCCGACCGATAACGCCATGCCGATCTCGCCCTGGGTCCACTTGTGCGACGCGAGATACGACGCGATGAACGGCCCGAAACCCGTCTGCACATTGGCGACGAAAAAATTCAGCCAATCGAGCGCGCGCAGACTGCGCGCGGTAACTAAAGTGCGGCCGGTCATCGGGCCACCCGTGCGCTGGACACCGCAACGGCCGTGGAGGGCGCGGCAGGCGCCGCGGCGGCCGCAGCGGAAGCGGGTGCCGGTGCCGGCGGCGCGGGTGGCGGCGCCGGCGACACGGCGCGGATCGGCTTGTCGCTCGCATAAGGCGGCGTCGCGTTGATCTGCGCGTCAGTCAGATCGAGCAGTGGATGCAGCTCCTTATCTTTGGTGACGAAGCGCAGCGCCGACCAGTTCGCGGCAATCGTGCGCCGCTCGGTGCTCACCATCCCGTTGACGTCGAGTACGACCGCCTGCGGCTGTGCGTTCGCATCGATCAGCACGTCGATCACGCGGCCGACCTTGGCGCCGTTCGAGCGCTCGACGGTGGCGTCGAGCAGCGGCAACTGCACGACGGTCGACTTGGCCGCGGGCGCCGGGGTGGCAACGGTAAGCGTAATCGGTGCGGCCTTCGCGGTTGGCGTGAAGCGGAACGCGCTCCACGGAAAATTGACCTTGCGATCGCCCACGCCCAGGAAGCCCTGCAGATTGACGACCATCTCGCGTGGCTTGCCGTTCGCGTCCGCAATCAGATCGACTGCGCGGCCCACGACTTTGCCGTCCGGCTTCTGCACTTCGCTATCGAGCAGGGTGCGCGCCTCGCTGCGCTCGATCGTACGCAGCACGATCAGCGGCGGAGGCGGTGGAGGCGGCGGCACGGGCGCGACGACCGGCGGTGGAGGCTCGACCTTGTGTGGCTTGACGACCGGCTTCTTCGGCTTCTTCGGCGTCTCGGGCTCGGCCGCTTCGGTCTCGACAGGTTCCGGCGCGGAGGCCGCCACCGGGGCACTGGCCGGCTCGACGGGCATCACCGTGGCGTCGACGATCGGCGCCTGCTGCGGGCCCCACAGCAGGCTGCAACCTGACAGCGCGAGCATCGCGAACAGAGCAAGAATCAGTAGACGCCAGGCAGGACGTGGAAAACCGCCACTCATCAAGAAGGACTCCATGGGCCAGTGCGGGCGGGCGCTGTGGACCGCCGCCGTTAGGACAGGTACGGGCGAGAGTGTAACCCGTGGCGTCAGGCGTTCCTGGGTTTGCAGGCTGTCTGACAGGTACGGCCCACGCACGGTTCATGCCGCGCGCCGCCGTTTGACTGCGCAAGTAAAGGCGCTTTTGTGCTCCGAAACCCTCGAAATCCTTTCATGACTCCATGGCAGACCGTAGGTGTATACGCGCGGATCGCCTGGGCGATTTGGCGTCGCTTAAACGATATAAGCGTCGCGACATGTCGAGCATGCCATTCATGCGATGGGAGACATATTTGTGTTGGCCTACATTTCGAGACAGCAAAAGAAGAACGGAGCATGCGGATTTTCAGAGAGACGCAGCGCAAGCCGATGTTCGAACCTTGCCACACCACATTAAACATTCGTAACGAGACGAACCTGATGGCGGCCAATTCAACGGTCGTTTCAGCACGCTGATAAAGGAGGCACTCATCATGATGGAACCCCACGCCCAACCGATTTCCGAAGTCGGCGCCGAATCATTCGACGGAAAGGGCTTTCTCGACCGCTACTTCGAAATCTCCTCGCGCGGCAGTTCCCAGCGTCAGGAAATCGTGGCGGGCATCACGACCTTCCTCGCGATGGTCTACTCCGTGTTCGTCGTGCCGGGCATGTTCGGCAAAGCGGGCTTCGACACCAGCGCGGTGTTCGTCGCCGTGTGTCTGACGACGGCTTTTGGCTCGCTGCTGATGGGCGTGTGGGCGCGTCTGCCGATCGCCATCGGCTGCGCGATCTCGCTGACCGCATTCACCGCGTTCGGCCTGGTGCTGGGTAAGGGGCTGCATCCGAACGTCGCGCTCGGCGCAGTGTTCCTGATGGGTGTCGTATTCACGGCGATCTCGGTGACGGGCGTGCGTTCGTGGATTCTGCGCAATCTGCCCACGGGTATCGCTCACGGCACCGGCATTGGGATCGGTCTGTTCCTGTTGCTGATCGCCGCCAACGACGTCGGTCTCGTCGTCAAGAATCCGGGTGCCGGCCTGCCGGTGTCGCTCGGCAATATCACGGCTTTGCCGGCGATCATGTCGGTTGCGGGTCTGGCCGCGATCTTCGGTCTGGTGCGCCGACGCGTGCCGGGTTCGATCCTGATTGTGATCGTCGCGATCTCGGCGATCGCGATGCTGATCGATCCGGCGGTGTCGTTCCATGGTGTGTTCGCCTTGCCGTCGCTGAGCGCGCCGGGCCATAGCTCGCTGATCGGCGCAATGGACATCAAGGGCGCGCTGTCGATGGCGGTTCTGCCGAGCGTGCTGGCACTGGTGATGACCGCGGTATTCGACGCAACCGGCACGATCCGCGCCGTGGCGGGTCAAGCGGGTCAGCTCGACGAAAACGGCCGCATCATCAACGGCGGCCGCGCCCTGACGGCCGATTCGCTGAGCTCGATCTTCTCGGGTCTGCTCGGCGGCGCGCCGGCGGCTGCCTACATCGAATCGACGGTCGGCGTTGCCGCCGGTGCGAAGACGGGGATGGCGGCAGCGGTGGTCGGCCTGCTGTTCCTCGTCGTGATGTTCTTCTCGCCGCTGGCAAGCCTCGTGCCTTCGTATGCGACGGCGCCGGCGCTGATGTATGTCGGTCTGCTGATGCTCTCGAATGTCAGCAAGCTGCATATGGACGACATGGTCGACTCGATGTCGGGCCTGATGTGCGCGGTGTTCATCGTGCTGACCGCCAACATCGTGACGGGCATCATGCTCGGCTTCGCGACGCTGGTGATCGGCCGTGTGGTGAGCGGCGAGTATCGCAAGCTGAATGTCGGCACTGTTGTAATCGCTGTCGTGCTGGTCGGCTTCTATCTCGGCGGCTGGGCGATCTGATTGAACTGAATCCTTGCTGTAGTGCGAGGGCAGTGCGGTGGGTTGTCGGGCCGCGCTGCTTGAGTGTGTAGTCGGTTGTTCTCCACCTTGACGCGGCGCGTTGCAATGTTTCATCCGCAATGCGCCGCGTATCTTTTTTCTCTCCCGTCGCATTGCCCCTCGCATCGCCCGACGTGTCGGACGCGCGCGCGCTTTTTCTTGACATCCCTCCGCGTGTTTCTATACTTAACTTCATGGTTAAGTTTAATGAAGCGTTACTCGATCGCACCTTCGCCGCGCTGTCGGATCCTACGCGGCGCGCGTTGCTCGGCCGCCTGTCCGAACTGAACGATCTGTCGGTCAGTGAGCTCGCCGAGCCCTTTGCGATGTCGTTGCCCGCGGTCATGAAGCATCTCGACGTGCTGTCCGAGGCCGGTCTCATCACGCGCAGCAAAACCGGCCGCACGGTGGCGTGCCGTCTGTCCGCCGGACCGATGGAGGAAGCCATGGCGTGGCTTGGCCGCTATCAGCGCTTCTGGTCCGAATCGCTGGATCGTCTGGCTGCTTTCGTCGAAGAGGACGCCCCGTTTCCATCCAATCCGGGTGCACCAGCCGGCGATGCTTTAACGTCGCGCCCGCCAAAGTCTTCCACGCCTGGACGCAAGCGGCGCAACTGATGAAACGGATGCATCAATGCCGCCAGCGCACCAAGCGTGACTTGCTGGAACGCCGCATCGTGTGAACTGCGATTGCATGAATCTGCTTGATCGAATCTGCACCCCGTAGAGAAGGAGACGCATATGGACCCGCAACACCGGATTGGCACGAGAGAAGAATGGCTGGCCGCGAGCAGGGCGCTGCTGGTCGAGGAGAAGGCGCTCACGCGGGCGCGCGACGAACTGGCGCGCAAACGCCGCACGCTGCCGTGGGTCAAGGTGGACAAGACCTACGTATTCGATACGCCGCAGGGTCGCAAAACGCTTGCCGATCTGTTCGATGGCCGCAGCCAGTTGATCGTTTACCACTTCATGCTGGGACCCGATTGGGAAGAGGGCTGTGTCGGCTGCTCGTTCCTGTCGGATCATATCGACGGCATACTGCCGCATCTCGAGCATCATGACGTGTCGTACGTGACGGTGTCGCGCGCGCCGCTCGCGAAGCTGGAGGCCTTCAGGAAGCGGATGGGGTGGAAGTTTCCGTGGGTGTCGTCGAACGGGAGCGACTTCAACTTCGATTATCACGTGTCGTTCACGCCGGAAGAAGTCGCCAGTAAAACGGCCTTCTACAACTTCACCGAGCAGGACGTCGGTATCGACGAACTACACGGCCACAGCGTGTTCTACAAGGACGAAAAGGGCGATGTGTACCACACCTATTCGAGCTATGCGCGCGGCGGGGAAGAGTTCATGAACACGTACGCGCATCTGGACGTCACCCCGAAGGGTCGTGACGAAGTGCGCGGCATGACCGACTGGCTCAAGCATCACGACCGCTATGAAGAAAACGCGAAAAGCGGTTGCGCGGCTTGCGGCTCATAGCACGCAACGTATGGAATAAGCGGGACGTCATGCAACTTTGCGTCCCGCCTCGTAAAACAGCGCGAACAGTTCCGACTGTGAATTGACGTTGAGCTTCGTATAAATGTGCTTCTTGTGCGCGCGCACGGTCTCGAACGAGATCGTGAGTTTTTCCGCGATCGCGCGCGTCGAAAATCCGCTCAAGGTCAACATTGCCACTTCCACCTCGCGCGCGGTGAGCGGTGCACGGCCGCCGGCCGCGCACACCTGCTCGAATCGTGCGGCGTAGTTGGGTGTGTCCGCCGACGCGCACGCCTGCGATCCCGGTTCCGCCACCTCCTCGTTCGAAGCCGTGTCAGGCGAGCCAAACGCTTCATACGGCAAGCGCTGCCGTAGCAGTGCAATGACCCACGGCGCGCACATCGCGAGTATCGTCAGATCGCGCTCTCCATAACGCTGCGTCGCGCCGAGCGAAAACGCCAGCGTGTGGCGCGCGTCGATCATGTAGTTGAAGTGCACCTCGTCGCCGACAATATTTTTCCTGAAGTATCGCTGGTAGTAGTCGGTCATCGTGAAGTTGTCGGGCGCGACGTCGGCGAGGGTCACGAAACCCGATGCGGGCTTTTCGGTCGCGGCGATATAGAACGGGTCGAGTTGATACAGCGCGGCCAGATAGTCCTGGAACATGACATCCACGGTGCCGTCCGGCGTCGGCGATTCAGCGCAGACGAGCGGCGCTTCGCCGGGCGTGAAGCGCAGCGCGACCCAGTTGTCGAACGCCACGGAGCGTTCAAGCGCGCGCGTGAGGCGAGTCCAGAATTGCGCGCTGTCGAGTGCTTCGATGACCGCGCCGATCTCGCGATGAAAGGCCAGATCGCGCCATTCGAGTTCCATGCGTGCTCCGTTGAGGTAACCCAGCAGGGTAATTACGAACAAAAATATGTCTGGTAATAATAGGCCCAACCTGATCGCAGGCGGCTGCAATAAACCGCCATTTCACGCGAAGCGGACCGGCAAGGACTGGAGACAACATGATTCAACTCGAACTGGCGCAGATCCCGATCGTGGACGGCGCCGTCGGCGTTAGCGGCACAAACGTGCAGCGCGTGCTGAAAACCATCGCGCAGCGCGGGGCTGAAACCGATCTGATCGTGTTTCCGGAGACCACGCTGTCGGGCTTTCCGACCCGGCACAACGTGGGTGACGTGGCCGAAGCGATCGACGGACCGTCGCTTACCGCAGTGCGGCATGCAGCGCGGGAAGCGCGCGTCGCGGTGGCGGTGGGTTTTGCCGAGCGCGACGGCAGCCGTTTTTTCAACACCACGGTGCTGGTCGACGAGCACGGCGAGATTGCGCTGCGTTATCGCAAGACGCATCTGTGGGCCTCGGACGTCGGCGTATTCGAACCGGGCGACCGTTACGACGTGTGCAGTTTCAAGGGCATGACCGTTGGCCTCCTGATCTGCTACGACATCGAATTTCCTGAAACGGCGCGTGCAGTGGCGTCGCTCGGCGCCGATCTGCTGATCGTGACGAACGGCAACATGGATCCGTTCGGACCGGTTCATCGCCGCGCCATTGTCGCGCGTGCGATGGAGAACCAGATGTTCGCGGCGCTGGTCAACCGCATCGGTCCCGGCGACGACAACCTGACTTTCCCCGGCGAATCGGCACTGATCGATCCGTTCGGCGACGTAGTGTGCGACGCCGGCCAGCAGGAACAGGTCCTGCGCGCCACGCTCGACCCGGCGCGTCTGGAAGGCGCGCGTGAACACTATCGCTACCTGCACGACGCCCGCGTTGCACTGGATCTCGCAACGGTGGACGGCGAGCACGGCCAACGTGCGCGCTTGATCCGCGCACGCTAAGTACAACACCAGGCGCGAAAACACGCGCCACCCGTCAATCAGACTGACCGGGCTCGAACGGGGCGGCGCCTCCAGCGCTACGGCCCGGGCGACGCTCGTCCATTCGAATCAGGAGACACACCGCATGAGCTCACCTTCTTCCGCCGCACCGCAGGCGGCGCATCTGAAGCGCACGCTTGGCCTGCCTTCGGTATTGCTATTCGGCCTCGCTTATATGGCGCCGCTGATCGTGTACGGCACCTACGGCGTGCTCGCCAGCGCGAGCGGCGACACCGCGGCACTCGCCTATCTGATCGCGCTGATCGCCATCGTGTTCACGGCGCTCAGTTACGGCAAGCTGGCGCGCCTCTTCCCCGTGGCCGGTTCGGCCTATACGTACACGCGTAAAACCTTCAACCCGCATCTGGGCTTCATGATCGGCTGGGCCACCTTGCTCGATTATTTTTTCCTGCCGATGGTGATCTGGCTGATCGGCGCTGCGTATCTGAGCGCTGCGTTTCCGCACATCCCGAGCTGGATCTGGATCGTCGCATTCATTGTGCTGACGAGCGCGCTGAATATTATCGGCATTGAACTCGCGAACCGCTTCAATATCGTGCTGATGGTGGTGCAACTGGCGATCGTCGCGTTGTTCGTCGTGCTGTGCTGCCACTACGTGACGGCGGCGGCTGGCCCCGGTGGTCTGATTTCGGCTGAACCGTTCTTCAAGCCGCACGTGCCGTTATCGGCGACGATGGCCGGCGCCGCGATTGCCGCTTATTCGTACCTCGGCTTCGACGCGGTCTCGACCTTGACGGAAGAAACGATCGCCCCCGAAAAGACCATGCCGCGTGCGATCGTCCTGATCGCGCTGATTGGCGGCGCGATCTTCGTGATCGCTGCGTATACGGTGCAGCTTGCGCACCCGGGCGCGGTGTTCAAGGACCCGGATTCGGCCGCGTTCGAAGTCGCGCGCAAAGTCGGCGGCGATATCTTCGTGACGGTGTTTCTGGCCGGCCTGATCCTCGCGCAGTTCGCGTCGGGCATCTCGGCGCAGGCAAGCGTGGGACGTCTGTTGTATGCGATGGGGCGCGACGAAGTGCTGCCCAAGCGCATCTTCGGTTTCGTTCATCCGAAGTTCAAGACCCCGGCGCTGAACATTGCGATCGCGGGCGCAATCGGTCTCGTGGCATTGAAGCTGGATGTCGCGACCTCGACCTCGTTCATCAATTTCGGCGCGTTCCTCGCCTTCACCGCAGTCAATCTGTGTGTGATCCGTCAGTTCTTTAACGCGAGAGGCAGTGCGAATGCGATGGGCGTGATCGGCGGCCTGCTGTTTCCGTTGCTCGGCGCGATTGCGGATGTGTGGCTGCTGGTGAGCCTGGAGAAGACCGCGCTGGTGCTCGGCGCTGTGTGGTTCGTGGTGGGATTGTGCTATCTCGGCTGGATCACGCGCTGCTTCCGCCAGGCGCCGCCGGAAGTCGCGGTTTGATGTTGAGCTAATGAGCAGAAGACGCCGCAATGTGCAGCGTCTTTCTCCTCAAAGCGCCATGTCGAAGGCGGGCTTGAGAAATACCTCGATGGCCATCACGATGAGACCCATCGCGGCCGCTGACAAAGTCAACGTGCCATATTCGTCGTAGCGTGCATCGTAAAGGCACGCCACGACGAAAAGTATCGCCAGCAGATTGGTCAGCCAGTCAAAATTCAGCGCCAAGTTCATCGTTCAAATCCGGGCTCGCGCGCGACCCGGATTATCGAATCACGCTATGACATTGGCGCGATTCTATCGATCTGAGCTTACGGATTAGCAACGGCGACGCTTACACAGCTTACGCCGCGAAGCAAGCCCCCTTGGGGGGCGCCGCGAAGCAAGTCCTCTTGGGGGGCGCCGCGAAGCAAGTCCTCTTGGGGGCGCCCCCGCAGGAACTCGCCTCAGGCAGCCGCCCCGGCGGAAGTCTCCTGGCCGGACACCATCTCGTGCTCCATCCAGTCGATCACCGAGGTGCGTTTGGGCTGCCAGCCGAGCAGCTTGCGCGCGCGTTCACCGCGCACCCGGCTGTTCGAACCGAGCCCGTACGAGGCCATTTCGTAGCCCCATTCCTTTTTCGCTTCTTCGAGCGGCCAGTCTTGCGGCTCGCCCATTTTCAGCGCGCGGGCGATTGCGGCGCTCATGTCGCGGAACGACGCTTCGCCACTTTCGACGAAGTAGAACGTGCCTGCCGGCGTGTTCTCCAGCGCGAGCCGATAGAGTTCGGCGACGTCGCCGATATGCACGTTCGACCAGATGTTGCCGCCGCTACCCACATGCCGCACGACACCGCTTTTTTGCGCCTGACGCAGGAGGCGCGGCAACTGCACGCTTGCGCTGCCCGCCACGGCGCCGTGACCGTAAATCAGCGTGTTGCACAGCACGCTTGTACGGATGTTCTGCTGCGCGGCGTCCAGCACGAGCTGATCGATCGCGACACGTGCCGCCTTATCCGCGGTCGGCTCGGGGAGGGCGTCTTCCTGATAGATGCGCGCGGCGCCCGCTTCGCCGCCCGAGGCATCGCCGACGATGCTCGAACCGCTCGTATGCAGAAACGGCTTGCCGGAACCGGCGAGGCCTTCGATCAGCGCTTTCACGGCGCCTTCGTGATCGCTGCTCGCCGCATTGATGACCGCGTCCGCGGCCTGGGCTTCGGCGATCAGCAGGGCGCGATCGTCGAGCGTGCCGATCACGGGTTCGATGCCAAGGCGCTCCAACTCGGCGCCGTGGTCCGGATTGCGGATCAGGCCCCGCACATGGTGGCCGGCGCGCACGAGGTGCGCCGCGATCGAACCGCCGATAAAGCCGCTTGCGCCAGTAATAAAGATCTTCAAGACGTTCTCCTTGATGTGGAAACACGATGACTGGCAAGCAGTATCCACCGTCTTGATTCTCGCAAAAAGCGTGTTAGTCTCAAATCAATCTTGATTTGAAATCAACAATGAAGACTTCGACCGACGAGTTACTGGTGTTCGTCACGGTGATCGATAGCGGTTCGATCACGGCGGCGGCGGAGAAATTGCAGCAGACGGTCTCCGGCGTGAGCCGCGCCCTTACACGCCTTGAAAAGAAACTGGACACCGCGCTGGTGCGACGCACGACCCGCCGCCTGCAACTGACCGAGGAGGGCGAGGCCTTCCTGCGGCGCGCGCGGGCCATTCTCGACGCGATGGAGGAAGCCGAGGAATCCGTCACGCGCGGGCGCGTACGGCCCTCGGGGCGCTTGCGCGTGGATGCGGCGTCGCCGTTCATGCTTCATTGCATTGCACCCTATATGAAGGCATTTTCGGCGCTCTATCCGGAGGTTCGCCTCGAGTTGACCAGCAACGAACGTATCGTCGATCTGCTCGAACAGAAGGTGGACATCGCGATCCGGATCGGCGCGCTGCAGGATTCGACCTTGCATGCGCGGGCGCTCGGCACCAGCAAACTACGGGTGCTCGCGAGTCCGGCGTATCTCGCCGAATATGGCGAGCCACGTTCGGTGGAGGCGCTGCGCAAGCATCGCCTGATCGGCTTCACGGCGCCTGAGCATCTGAATCTCTGGCCATTGCGCGAGGGCCGCAAGGGCCATCCGGCGACGCTGAAAATCGAGCCGGCGATTACCGCGTCGAGCGGCGAAACCTTGCGTCAGTTGGCGCTCTCGGGCTGGGGCATCGCCTGCCTGGCCGATTTCATGACCGCCGCCGATGTGCGCGAAGAACGGCTGGTGCCGATTCTCGACAACGTCCTGGTGGACGAGCGGCAGCCGGTGAGCGCGGTGTACTACCAGAGCGCTTCGCTGGCAGGGCGGGTGCAGTGTTTCCTGGACTTTATGACGGAGCGGGTGAAGCTCTAGCAGTTCGCTGGTCTGTCACGCGCCTGAAAAAGCCCGCGGCGCTTATGAGTTCGCGGGCTTTTTTGCGCCGTCAGCGGGTTCTCCTATAACGGTCTAATGGCCGGCCGCTGTTTTGCGGGCCGCCCGGACTCTTTTTGGCCGCTTGCCGCTGCGTGTTTCCAATGTGTATATACAAGTTGACGGTAATGAACGGCGTTGATGGTGCCGGAGGCCGCGGCCTGCTGAAGACCCGATTTAAGTCATACGTATGTCTGGAATAGGCTAGATCAGCATCCCACCCTAATGGAAACCCCTGGCCCCGAGCGTGCAAAAACAAGTTGTATATACAAGCCGACGCCGCTAGACTTCCTCTTGAATTGTATAGACAAGACAGGACACAACACCATGATGATTCTGAAGCCCGGCTACCTGACCCTCCCGCAACTGCGCCAGATCGCACGCGAACATGTCACGTTGCAACTCGATCCCGCCAGCCATGCCGCCATCGACGCCTGCTCCAAAGCCGTCGCCGATATCGCTGCGAAGGGCGAGCCGGCCTACGGCATCAACACAGGCTTCGGGCGGTTGGCCAGCACGCATATTCCGCACGACCAGCTCGAACTGCTGCAACGCAATCTGGTGCTGTCGCACGCGGTCGGCGTGGGTGAGCCGATGTCGCGTCCGGTGGTGCGTCTGTTGATCGCGCTGAAGCTGTCGAGCCTCGGCCGCGGTCACTCTGGCATCCGCCGTGAAGTGATGGAAGCGCTGATCACGCTGTACAACGCTGACGTCCTGCCGGTGATCCCGGTCAAGGGTTCGGTTGGCGCGTCGGGCGACCTCGCGCCGCTCGCGCATATGTCGGCCGTGTTGCTCGGCGTCGGTGAGGTGTTCGCCAAGGGCGAGCGCATGCAGGCTACCGCAGGTCTCGCGCTCGTCGGCCTGAAGCCGCTCACGCTGCAGGCGAAGGAAGGCCTCGCGCTGTTGAACGGCACGCAGGCCTCCACCGCACTCGCGCTCTACAACATGTTCGCCATCGAAGACCTGTACCGCACCGCACTGGTGGCGGGCGCGTTGTCGGTGGACGCAGCCATGGGTTCGGTCAAGCCGTTCGACGCGCGTATTCACGAATTGCGCGGACATCAGGGCCAGACGGATGCGGCAACGGCTTACCGTTCGCTGCTCGAAGGCTCGGCGATCAACGTCTCGCACGCCGATTGCGACAAGGTGCAGGATCCGTACAGCCTGCGCTGCCAGCCGCAGGTAATGGGCGCGTGCCTGGACCAGATGCGCCACGCCGCAGACGTCCTGCTGATCGAAGCCAATGCCGTGTCGGACAATCCGCTGATTTTCCCGGACACGGGCGAAGTGCTGTCGGGCGGCAACTTCCATGCTGAGCCGGTTGCTTTCGCGGCCGACAATCTCGCGCTTGCTGTTGCCGAAATCGGCGCGTTGGCCGAACGCCGCATTGCGTTGCTGATCGATGCCACGCTGTCGGGCCTGCCGCCGTTCCTCGTGCGCGACGGTGGGGTGAACTCCGGCTTCATGATTGCTCACGTGACCGCCGCCGCACTCGCGTCGGAGAACAAGACGCTCGCGCATCCGGCCTCCGTCGATTCGCTGCCCACTTCTGCGAACCAGGAAGACCACGTTTCGATGGCGACGTTCGCTGCGCGCAAGCTTGGCGACATTGCTGAAAACGTCGCCAACATTCTGTCGATCGAGTTGCTCGCTGCTGCGCAAGGCGTCGATCTGCGCGCGCCGCACAAGACGAGCCCGAGCTTGCAGAAGGTGATGGACGCAGTGCGCAAGGACGTCGCGCATTACGAGCTCGATCACTATTTCGCACCGGATATCGCGGCCGTGACGCGTCTCGTGCAGAACGGCACGATCGCGAAGCTGAGCCCGTTCTCGTTCGCGTCCGAACAGTAAGCGCAGTACGCACACAGTCAGGCAGATCACGCCAATGAACGCACCGGCCTATCAGGGCATCAAGGACTTCATCCTCGGCCGCATCCATGCGGGCGAATGGGCTGAAGGCGACCAGGTGCCCTCCGAAAACGAGCTCGCGCGCGAATTCAACGTCGCGCGCATGACGGTCAACCGTGCATTGCGCGAGTTGACCTCGGAGCAGGTCCTCACGCGTGTGCAGGGTTCGGGCACCTTCGTGGCCCGTCCCAAGTACGAATCGACACTGGTGGCGATCCGCAGCATCTCCGACGAAATCGTCGCGCGCGGTCATCGTTATCAGGCGAACGTGCTGCACATTGGCGCGACCATCGCGGACGAAGCACTCGCCGAAGAAATGCAGGTGAGCGCGGGCAGTCCGGTGTTTCATTCGCGCGTGCTGCATTTCGAAAACGACGAGCCTGTGCAACTCGAGGAACGCTGGGTCAATCCGGCGGTCGCTCCCGAGTACGCATTGCAGGACTTCACCAACACTACGCCGAATCAGTATCTGGTGCGGGTGGCGCCGCTGCAGCGCGTCGAGTATCGCATCGAGGCGCTCGCCGCCGACGCCGACACGCGCCAGTTGCTGACCATGGACGAACTCGAACCGTGCCTCGTGCTGCATCGGCGCACGTGGTCGCAAAGCCAGGTGGCTTCGGTCGCCAATCTGTGGCATCCCGGCAGCCGCTATCGCTTCACCGGACATTTCTGATTTCGCCTGTTTCGACTCTGATCCCGATCATCTCTCTTCGATCATCTTCAAGTACCCCGAGGGCCACCATGAACAACCCGAAACACATCGACCCGCGTCTGGACCCCACCCGCACGATCCGCGCACCGCGCGGCGCGGAAAAGACCTGCAAGACCTGGATTGCGGAAGCCGCCTACCGGATGATCCAGAACAATCTGGACCCGGAAGTCGCCGAGCATCCGCACGCGTTGGTCGTGTACGGCGGCATCGGCCGCGCGGCGCGTAACTGGGATTGCTTCGATCAGATTCTCAAGTCGCTGAAAGACCTGAACGAAGACGAGACGTTGCTGATTCAATCGGGCAAGCCGGTCGGCGTGTTCAAGACGCATGCGGACGCACCGCGCGTGCTGCTCGCCAATTCGAATCTGGTGCCGCATTGGGCGACGTGGGAACACTTCCACGAACTCGATCGCAAGGGTCTGATGATGTATGGCCAGATGACCGCGGGCAGCTGGATCTATATCGGCAGCCAGGGCATCGTGCAGGGCACCTACGAGACGTTCTTCTCGGTGGCGAACCAGCATTTCAACGGCGATCCGTCGGGCCGCTGGATTCTCACGGGCGGCCTGGGCGGCATGGGCGGCGCGCAGCCGCTGGCCGCGACCATGGCGGGCTTCTCGATGATCGCGGTGGAATGCGACGAGACGCGGATCGACTTCCGTCTGAAGACGCGTTACGTCGACAAGAAAGCAGCGACCCTCGACGAAGCGCTCGCCATGCTCGAGGAAGCGAAGAAGGCGGGCAAGCCGGTGTCGATCGGCCTGCTCGGCAACGCGGCGGACGTGTTCGCTGAGTGCGTGACGCGCGGCATCACCCCGGATTGCGTGACCGACCAGACCAGCGCGCACGATCCGATCCACGGCTACCTGCCGCAAGGCTGGAATGTCGAAGACTGGCGCGAGCGTCAGAAGACCGTGCCGGACAGCATCGTGCTGCCCGCCAAGCAGTCGATGGCCAAGCAGGTGCAGGCCATGCTGACGCTGCAGGAACGCGGCGCGGCCACGCTCGACTACGGCAACAACATCCGTCAGATGGCGCTGGAAATGGGCGTTGCAAACGCGTTCGATTTCCCGGGCTTCGTACCGGCGTATATCCGGCCGCTGTTCTGCGAAGGCAAAGGTCCGTTCCGCTGGGTTGCGCTGTCGGGTGATCCGGAAGACATCTACAAGACGGACGCCAAGGTCAAGGAACTGATTCCGGACGATCCGCATCTGCACAACTGGCTCGACATGGCGCGCGAACGTATCGCGTTCCAGGGTCTGCCGGCGCGGATCTGCTGGGTTGGCGTGAAGGATCGCTATCGTCTGGGCCAGGCGTTCAACGAAATGGTGAAGAACGGCGAGCTGAAGGCACCGATCGTGATCGGCCGCGATCACCTCGACACCGGTTCGGTGGCGAGCCCGAATCGCGAAACCGAATCGATGAAGGATGGCTCGGATGCGGTCAGCGACTGGCCGTTGCTCAACGCACTGCTGAACACGGCAGGCGGCGCGTCGTGGGTCTCGCTGCACCATGGCGGTGGCGTCGGCATGGGCTTCAGTCAGCACTCGGGTGTCGTGATCGTGGCTGACGGCACGGATGCGGCGAAAGAGCGCCTCGGTCGCGTGCTGTTCAACGATCCGGCCACCGGCGTGATGCGTCACGCGGATGCGGGCTATGAACTCGCGCAGGAAACGGCGCGCGAGGCAGGCCTGAATCTGCCGATGCTGGGTCGTTGATCGTGACGGTTGCCGGCAACCTGGCGCAGTCAGTCAAGACGACGCTGATTCGCGGCGCCGACCTCGTGGCGACGCCGTGGAAGAACGGCGGCGGCGTCACGCGCGAAGTGGCGGCGTTTCCTGAGGGCGCCGGGCTCGACGCGTTCGTGTGGCGCGTGAGCGTCGCCGACGTGGCGCAAGCCGGGCCGTTCTCGCGCTTTGCCGGTATCGACCGTACGCTTGCGTTGTTGTCCGGCGCGGGCATGCTGCTCGATGAAACCTCGGCGGCGGGCGAGATGGATACGCACGCGTTGACCGCACCGCTCGATATTGCGCGGTTCGCCGGCGAAGCGTCGATTGATGCGCGCCTTGTCGACGGCGCGACGCGCGACTTCAACCTGATGGTGCGGCGCGGCGCAGCGGTGGGTACGGTCGAAGTATGGCGTGACGGTACGCACGCGGTGTTGTCCGGCGACGTGGTGCTGCTGTTCTGCGCAAGCGGGCCGATCGACGTGACGCTCGGCGAGGCGACGCAAGCGCTGTCGCTGGCCGGCAACGACACCTTGCGCATCGACACGCCGAACGCGCTGTCATGCACGATCAAAGGCGCGGGCGCGTTGCTCGCGATCAGCATCCGCTACGCCTGACGATGACGACGGTTCGCGCTCACGCTTGAAAAGCGTGCCGCGGACCACCACAGACACGCAACGAGCTGCAAAGAGCACGCGATGAAGCAAACCGTCTGGCATCACCTGAAACTCTGCCCTCAGGGCGATCCCCAACACACGCTGACCGACGCTGCGATTGCCGTGCAAGACGGCAAGATCGCATGGCTCGGCGCAGCATCCGAACTACCCGCCGAATACACCGCGTGGCCGCGCGAAGATCTGCACGGCGCGTGGGTGACGCCGGGTCTCGTCGACTGCCATACGCATCTGGTGTACGGCGGTCAGCGCGCGGATGAATTCGCGCAGCGCCTCGCCGGCGTCAGTTACGAAGAAATCGCGCGGCAGGGCGGCGGCATCGTCTCCACGGTGCGCGCCACGCGTGCCGCCGATGTAGCTTCCTTGTTCAGTCAATCCGCCGCGCGGCTCGAGCCCTTGCTCGCCGAAGGCGTGACGGCGGTCGAAATCAAATCCGGCTACGGCCTCGATCTCGCCAGCGAGCGCAAGATGCTGCGCGTGGCACGGCAACTGGGCGAGCGCTATCCGGTGTCGGTCTACACGACGTTTCTCGGCGCGCATGCATTGCCGCCCGAGTTCGCGGGACGCGCCGATGCGTACATCGACGAAGTCTGCAACACCATGCTGCCCGCGCTCGCGGACGAAGGCCTGGTCGACGCCGTTGACGTGTTCTGCGAGCGCATCGGTTTTTCGCTGGAACAGAGCGAGCGCGTGTTCAACGCTGCAGAGCGTTACCGGCTGCCGGTGAAAATGCACGCCGAGCAGTTATCCAATGGCGGCGGCGCGGCTCTCGCGGCGCGTCACCATGCGTTGTCCGCGGATCACCTCGAATTTCTCGACGAGGCCGGTGTCGTCGCGATGAAAGAAGCGGGTACCGTGGCTGTGCTCCTGCCTGGCGCGTACTACTTTATCCGCGAGACGCAATTGCCGCCGCTGGCGTTGCTGCGGCGTTATCAAGTGCCGATCGCGATTTCCACCGACAGCAATCCGGGCACCTCGCCCGCCACCTCGCTGTTGCTGATGATGAACATGGCGACCACGCTATTCCGCATGACGGTGCCCGAAGTGCTGCAAGGCGTGACGGTTCACGCGGCGCGCGCGCTCGGCAAGGCGGATACGCATGGCGCGCTGGCAGCAGGGCGCGCGGCGGATTTCGCGGTGTGGTCGGTCGATTCGCTGGCCGAGCTGGCTTACTGGATTGGACGTCCGTTGTGCGCGCGAGTCGTGCGTGCGGGCGAAACGGTTTATACGCGCCGTGAATTGAGCTAAGGCCTGAAGATGACGCAAACGAAGCAATCGCTATTCGCCGACCACGCGTACCTGCCCGGTGGCTGGCGCCGCAATGTGCTGCTGGAGTGGGACGCTGCAGGCACGCTTACGGCGGTGACGCCCGATATGGCAGCGGTGCCTGCCGGTGTGCCGAAAGCCGCCGGTCCGGTATTGCCTGGCATGCCGAACCTTCATTCGCATGCTTTTCAGCGCGCCATGGCCGGTCTCACCGAGTATCGCGCCGCATCTGGCACAGGGGCTACCGACAATTTCTGGAGCTGGCGCGATCTGATGTACCGCTTTGCCGCGCGCATCACGCCTGAAGGACTCGCTGCCGTCGCGCAATGGCTGTACATCGAAATGCTGAAGGCGGGCTATACATCCGTCTGCGAATTTCACTACGTGCATCACACGCCGGATGGCAGCCGCTACGCGAATCAGGCGGAACTGGCGCAGCGTGTCGTGGATGCCGCGTCGGCGAGCGGCATCGGCATGACCATGCTGCCGGTGCTGTATCAGTACAGCGGTTTTGGTTCGCGTGCCCCGCGTGAAGATCAGCAGCGCTTCATCAATACGCCGGACAACCTGCTCGATCTGCTCGGCACGGTACGCGCGGCGCGCCCGGAAAGCGCGGCGTTGCGCTATGGCGTGGCGCCTCATTCGCTGCGCGCGGTGTCGGCCGATTCGTTGCGCGCGCTGCTGGGCGGCATCGATGCAGGCGCGCCGGTGCATATCCATATCGCCGAGCAGACCGCTGAGGTCGACGCGTGCCTCGAAACCGAAGGTGCGCGCCCGGTGCAATGGTTGCTCGATCGCTTCGACGTGGATAGCCGCTGGTGCCTCGTGCACGCGACCCATGTCGATGCGAATGAAACGCTCGCGCTCGCGAGGAGCGGCGCGGTCGCCGGTTTGTGTCTGACCACCGAGGCCAATCTCGGCGACGGCATTTTCCCGGCACAGGATTATCTCGACGCGCGAGGGCGCATCGGTGTCGGCTCGGATAGCCACATCGGCGTCGACTGGCGCGCGGAATTGCGTTTGCTCGAATACGGCCAGCGTCTCACGCGCCGTCAGCGCAATGTGCTGGTGTCCGCGCAGGCCACGCATGTGGCCGACCGTCTGTTCGATGCCGCGCTCGATGGCGGCGCGCATGCGACGGGCCGCGCGGTGGGCGCGTTGCAGGCCGGCCTGCGTGCTGACTGGCTGGTGCTCGATGCGGATCATTCGAGCATCGCCGAGCACGCGCCCAACGCCTGGTTGTCGGGCGTTGTATTCTGTGAGCATGGCGAGACGCCGATTCGCGACGTCTACGCGGGCGGCGACAAGGTCGTCGATAACCGCCGGCATCGCGACGAAGAGGGTGCCTATGCGCGCTATCGTGCGGCGCTCGCTGAATTGCTGAAGTGATCCTTCGATTCCATTGATTCCGGACTGACATGACTGCTTCGTCTGCTGAACCCGCACCGCCGGTTTTCTCGCTACATCGCGGAAGCCTGCCGCTGCTCATCTCGATCCCGCATCTGGGCACGCAAATTCCCGCCGACATCGCCGCGACGATGACGCCGGTCGCGCAACGCACCGACGACTGCGACTGGCATCTCGATCGGCTCTATGCGTTTGCGAAACGCATGGGCGCGTCGATTCTGGCACCCACCTACGCGCGATATGTGATCGATCTGAATCGTCCGCCTGATGGTGCGAATCTGTATCCCGGGCAGGATACGACTGGCTTGTTGCCTGTCGATACGTTCGATAAGGAACCGCTGTATCTGGATGGACATCTGCCGGATGAGGCGGAAGTTGCGCGGCGGCGTGATTTGTACTGGAAGCCTTATCACGAGGCGCTGGCGAGTGAGATTGCCGCGCTGAAGGCGACGCACGGTAAGGTGCTGTTGTGGGAAGCGCATTCGATTCGCTCGCACGTACCGCGGTTTTTTGAAGGGCGGTTGCCGGATTTTAACTTCGGTACTTCTAATGGGGTGAGTGCTGTCGCTGGACTTGGGGAAGAGTTGGCCGCTATGGCGGAGCGGCATGGTGGGTATTCTGCTGTGTCCAATGGACGGTTTAAAGGCGGGTATATCACCCGCGAGTATGGGCGGCCTGAGGGTGGAGTGCATGCTGTGCAGCTCGAGTTGGCGCAGGTTACTTATATGCAGGAGCAGATGCCTTATGGGTATGATGAATTGCTGGCTGCCAAGGTTGAGCCTTTGATTGAGGAGTTGGTTAGAGCGGCTTTGGAGCGGGTTTTGGCTGAGTGAGGTTTTTTTTGCCTTTGGCGGTGGCGTTTTCCTGTTCTGAGTTCTTTGGCCTTTCCTTGCGGTTTTATTGGTTTATTAGTGTTGCCCCTGTGCGGGGCGGCACCTACTTTTCTTTGCCCACCAAGTGGACTTCCTTCGGGGCGCCGCCGCAAAGAAAAGTAGGCAAAAGAAAGCGGCTCACACCGCTAACTTTTAAGCGGCTCCCCTGGCCTGGAGGGGATCGTGGCTCCGTAGAGATTGAGCCTGCGCACCTCCCAGCGTGAGTGACCAGGCCGTCATTCCTCCGGCGGCGCTGCGCGCGCCGACGCGGTACTTCAGCGAACCGATCTGGGGTTTGATGCGTGTGGCCTGCTCGGGCGGTGATCACCATTGCACGAAGGTGTGCGACTCGCCGATCGCCTGCTGCGCATTCCGGCACCTCCAGCGCTCCCGGTATACTCTGCCGTCTCGTCTCGTCTCGTCTCGTCTCGTCTCGTCTCGTCTCGTCTCGTCTCGTCTCGTACGCAGTCGCTGAATCGCAGTTGTCGGCGCTCAGTGTTTCGCAGTCGTTTCACTTTCCCTTTTACTTGCTTGTCGTCGCTATTTCGTTCGTTCGATTCGCGTTCCGCGAGGTTGTCTGTCGGTTACTCGCGCCACAAAGGTGTAACAGCATGTGTCCGTGATTGCGTGCTGTCGCATTCGCGACGAACGTAGAGACATCGTGCGCCGTTGGGGTCCTCCTTGATCCGGACGCGCAGAAAAAAGCCCCGCGTGTAGCGGGGCTTTTCGATGCTCGCCCAGAGGCGTGCGCCACGGTTAGTGGCAGTGGCGTTCCCAGTGGTGATGGACGCGCACTTTATGGCATTCGGTGTGGTGGTGTTCATTCGCTTGCGCAGGAGCGATCGCGCTAAGGGCAGCGACGGTGGCGGCGATGGCGAGGATAACTTTCTTCATTACAAAATCCTTAAATCAACGTGGTGGTACTAACGAAACAGCACGGGGCGTGCCGCAAAGTTCGCAAGGATGCCACACATCGTGCGTCCGCGCATGAACGCGTGGCGGATGGTTGTGTCTATGCGAACATGCACCTTCGTACCCCGTTTTACTGTGTTGACAATGCGTGATCGCGTGTAATTTCGACACGTCGACTGCCGCCAGAAGTGCGCATCGGCATTGCGCGCCATACAGTGAAGCGGCTACCCTTTCAGAACGATGACGCGTGTGAATACGTCATCGAGACATGGGGCAAAAAAGATGGAAGACCCAGCGATGGAAGATTCCGACGAATTGCTGCTGCCGATCTGGCGAGCGAACCTGGTGCTACTGACCCGCGAGGTCGGCGCGGCGACCCGTCTCGCGCGCATGATGACTTTTTCCGCGAGCTACCTGAAGTTGATGCTGTCCGGTCAGCGCGAATTCAGCGAGGAGTTCGTGCGCGGTATCGAGGCGGTCACGGGTTTGCCGAATGGCTGGATGAACACGGCGCATGTCGAGCAGGATATTCCCGCCAACGCGCGCGAGGCGATTGACAACGAACAACCGCTCGCGCGTTTTCGTGGCACGGCGCATCCAGTGCGGAAGAAAACGGTGCTGCGGCCACCGGAGCCGATTTTTGGCCAGACGGGGCCGGCGAGGCGAGTGGAAGAGGAAATACTCGATGCTGAGGCACATCGGCGGCAGGCGCACTTTCGGAAGGTCCGCGATCTGGCGATTCAGGATGTGCGGCGCTTCGAGCGGCATTTGAATCATGCGCCGGTGGAGTTGGTGTCGATGCGCGCCAAAGTGGAAGAGGTGATTGCCGCCGCCGATCTGGACAACCCGATTCAGGCCGACCTCGTGGGTCGGCTAGAGCAGATTGAAAAACATCGGCATTTGTTGTTAAGGCATGTGGAGAAGTTGCAGGCACTGCTTGGGCAGATTGGGGAGAATGAATAATGGGGTTTTGTTGCGCGTAGCGGTGGGTAGTTTTTTTGCCTTTTGCGGCGGCATTTCCTTGTGCCTGCGGCGTTGGCCTTTCCTTGTTTTCTTGCTGGTTTATTAGTGTTCCCCTGTGCGGGGGGGCACCTACTTTTCTTTGCCGCCGCAAAGAAAAGTAGGCAAAAGAAAGCGGCTCACACCGCTAACTTTTAAGCGGCTCCCCTGGCTTGGAGGGGCTGGTGGTCCGATTAACGGATCACACCTCGGTCGGTAACCGCCCGTGACACAGCCGTCATCCGCTCCCACTCCGCACTACGTGCGTCGCGGTTGGGTCCACTACGGAAACCGGGTGCTTCGTTTGTGCGTGGTCGGGGGGCCATCGGCTTCGCCTCGGCGAGGCGCCGAAACACACCAGTGGTTTGATGAAGTACCGCATCGGCGCGCGCAGCGCCGCCGGAAGCATGACGGCCTTGTCACACAGGTCAGAAGGTGCGCAGGCCCAATCTCTACGGGGCCACGATCCCCTCCAAGCCAGGGGAGCCGCTTAAAAATTAGCGGTTGTGAACTGCACCCCAAAAGTTGGACACCGATCCAACCTTTGGGGTGTTTTTCATGGCCAAGTACAGTGAGCAGTTAAAGCTGAAACTGGTGAAGCAGTACGTGACCGGTTCGGCTGGTGTCGAGGTACTTGCAAAGCGGTACGGAGTGAGCCGCTCGGTTTTGCAGCTCTGGATTGCGGCCTACGAGCAACATGGACGGGACGGACTGCGCAAGAAATTCAGTCACTATGACGCGCAGTTCAGGATGTCGGTACTCATGCACATGTGGCAGAAGAATTTGCCATACCGGCAGGTGGCTGCGGTGTTCGACATCCGCAGTCCGGGCTGCATAGCGCAATGGGAACGCCGGTATCATGATGGCGGTATCGACGCACTGGCGCCTCGTCCACGAGGGCGCCGCAAAACAATGACCCAGCCAGTTCCTGAAAAGCCAACCGAAGTCAGTGCGCCAGATAAGCGCACGCGTGAGCAGTTGCTCAAGGAAAACGAGTACCTGCGCGCGGAGGTGGCCTATCTAAAAAAGCTCGATGCCCTGCTTCAGGCGAAGAAGCAGGGCGCGCAAAAGAAAAAGCGCAAATAGTGCAGGAGCTCCGGCAGCACCATCCGATGCCCGCTTTGCTCAAGGCAGCGGGTCTGGCGCGCAGCACGTTCTACTACCAGTTGAGCGTGCCGGATGCCGGTGAGCGGCACAAGGACCTCAAAACCCGCATCAAGACTGTGTATGAACGCCACAAGGGCCGTTATGGCTACCGGCGCATCACGGCGGCGATCCGGCAGGCGGGCCAGAGCGTGAACCACAAGACGGTGCAACGTCTGATGGGACAACTGAAACTGAAATCGCTGGTGCGCGCAAAGAAATACCGCTCATGGCGCGGCGAAGTCGGGCGTATTGCGCCGAACCTGTTAAACCGCGAGTTCAGCGCACAGCAGCCCAATCAGAAGTGGGTGACGGACGTGACGGAGTTCAACGTGCTGGGGCAGAAGCTGTATCTGTCACCGGTCATGGATCTGTATAACGGCGAGATCGTGGCTTATCAGATGAACACGCGACCGGTCTTCGATCTGGTCAGCGGCATGCTGAAAAAAGCGCTGGCAAAGCTTGGTCCTCAGGAGACCCCGCTGCTGCATTCGGACCAAGGCTGGCAGTACCAGATGCCTGCTTATCGACGGCTGCTGGATCAACACGGCCTGACGCAGAGCATGTCGCGCAAGGCAAACTGCTACGACAATGCGGCAATGGAAAGCTTCTTTGGCACGCTCAAGGCGGAGTTCTTCCGGCTGAGCAGGTTTGAAAGTATCGACGAGTTGAAGGCTGGCATCAGACAATACATTCACTACTACAACCACACACGCATCAAGCTGAAACTAAACGGGCTGAGTCCTGTGATGTACAGAACCCAGCCCTCTCAAACCTGAACGCAAACTGTCCAACTTTGCGGGGTCAGTTCATTGGAGCCGCTTTCTTTTGCCTACTTTTCTTTGCGGCAGGCAAAGAAAAGTAGGTGCCCCCCCCGCACAGGGGGAACGCTAATAAACCAATAAGAATGCAAGGAAAGGCCCAAAAAGCCAGAACAAGGAAAACGCCGTAGGCGCACAGATTAAATACCACCACGCCGGCGCTCAATCGAAAAATGACATCGGCAGAAACCGCAAAACCGCGCCAGCCGCCAATGTGTTAAAACCAGAATACGGACTCAGCCGAGGTGCATCTTGGGGAAAATCGCCGCCACACAGCCGCAGGCACTCGCGCAACGGGCGCGCCTCGCATGACGCGTTGCGGCGCGTTCATCAGACTGGCCGCTGCGTTAGCGTGGGTCGCCTGCTCGCTCGGTTCAGCGCGTGCCGAAGACAGCACCTCCGCCGACGACCTCGCGCCTTCGACGATGGAGCGCGACGTTCACTTTTTCGTGATCCAGAGAGACGGCTCGATCGAGGAACACGACGACACGATCCTGCGGGCCAACACCACAAGCGGCGTCGATGATATCGCGCAGCGCTATGTGTGGTTCAACAAGGATATCGAGCAGGTGCAATTGCTGACGGCGGAAACGATCGATCGGAACGGCGTCGCGCACCCGGTCGGTCCCGAGGCGATCCGCGACGTGCAGGAGCCGCGCTCCGCGGGTGCGCCGAGTTTCGAAGACGGTGTGTTGCGCACGGTGATCTTTCCGGGCGTCGAGCCTGGCGCGCGCGTGCATCTGGCGTTTCGAAAGACCCGCACGCGAGCCTTGCAGGCCGGCACTTTCGCGTACCTGGTCGAGCCGACCCGCGAGCCCGTCGAGATGCAGCGTCTGATCTTCGATCTTCCCGCGGACGTGCCGCTCTATGCCGACGCGCGCGGCTACGTCGCGCAACCGCCCGTCACCGAAAACGGCCGAACCCGCTACGAATTCGACTACCAGCACGGCCCCTACGCGCCGCTCGAAGTGGGTGCGGTTGGATATGCGAATTGGGGCGACCGCCTGATGGTGTCGACGGTGCCCGACTTTTCGAGCTTCGCCGCGCGTTATCGCGGACCTGCGGTCGACGCAACCATGAGCGATCCTGCGATCGTCCAGCTCGCGCAGAGTCTGACCGGCCAGGCGACCGACGCGCGCGCGAAGGCGCAGGCGCTGTACAACTGGATGCGTTTGAATATTCGCTATGTGGCGTTGTTTCTTGGCGAGACGGCGGCGATCCCGCACAAGGCGATCGACATCCTGCGCAACCGTTATGGCGACTGCAAGGATCATGTTGCGCTGTACAGCGCGCTATTGGCGGCGGTCGGCATCCGCAGCGAAGCCGTGCTGCTCAATCTTGGCCCCTACTATAGTTTGCCGGACGTGCCAGGGTATGGCGATAGTGCGATCAATCACGCAATCATCTGGATTCCTGATTTGTCGATATACGCCGACACGACCGCGGGCGGAGTGGCTTTTGGCTATTTACCGCCGAGCGTAATGGATCGGCCGGTGTTGCTGGTCGATGACGGCATGCTGTCGCGGACACCGGCCACTCAATTGCGCGAGCGGACTGCGCGCCTGCAGATTGACATCGAAGAAAGTGGCACGGCGAATTACGCCTACCGTGTCGAGGATGCCGGCTGGACAGCCGAGTTGGAGCGCAACATGTTCCGGCGGGCGACCCGGCAGCGCACGCAGCAGATTGCGGGGAATCGTCTGTTGCAGACGGGACTGCATGGGACGGCGCAAGTGCGCACTGGTGATGTAACTGCGATGGAGGGTGCGTTTTCCACTTCGATGCAGGGCAGGGTGGAACATTTTATCTGGACCGATGGGACGACGGCGGTGCCGGCCTTGACGAGTTTGTCGGGCGGGATGGGGAGCCAGGTGCAGGCCTGGCTGGCAGAGCCGGTGAGGACACAGCCGTGGGCATGTATTGGAGGGGAGTTCGATGAGACCCTGGAGATGAGGTTGCCAGCTTTTGCGCGAGTGGTGGATTTGCCGCCTGATGCGGCGGTGAAGGATGGGGTTTTTGATTTTTCCTCGCGGTATGTGTTTGATCCTGTTCTGAGGATACTGCAGGTTAGGCGGCACCTGCGGGCCTCGTTTGGGCATCAGATGTGTTCTGCGGAACAGTTCACTCGCGTGAGGGGGGAGTTGGTTCGGATCGAGAGGGATCTCGACTCTGAGGTTGTTGTTAGAAGTAGATAGTGGTTTTGTCTTTGGTGGCGGCATTTGTGGTTGTGCCTACGGCGTTGGTTGTTTCTTTTGTTATTGGTTTATTAGCGTTCCCCCTGTGCGGGGGGGCACCTACTTTTCTTTGCCGCCGCAAAGAAAAGTAGGCAAAAGAAAGCGGCTCAAACCGCCAACATTTAAGTGGGTCCCCTGGCTTGGAGGGGCTGGTGGTCCGATTAACGGATCACACCTCGGTCCATAACGATCTGTGACACAGCCGTCATTCGCTCCCACTCCGCACTACGTGCGTCGCGGATGGGTCCACCAGGGAAACCAGGGGCTTCGTTTGCGCGCGGTGGGGGCCATTGGCTTCGCCTCGGCGAGGCGCCGAAATATACCGATGGTTTTGTGAAGTACCGCCCCGGCGCGCGCAGCGCCGCCGGAGGTATGACGGCCTGGTCACTCCGGCCAGAAGGTGCGCAGGCCCATTCTCTACGGAGCCACGACACCCTCCAAGCTAGGGGACCCGCTTAAGAATTGGCGGTGTGAGCCGCTTTCTTTTGCCTACTTTTCTTTGCGGCGGCAAAGAAAAGTAGGTGCCCCCCCGCACAGGGGGAACGCTAATAAACCAATAAGAAAAGAAGCACCAACCGCCGTAGGCACAACCAAAATAATGCCGCCGGAAAAGGCAAAAACCCCATCCAGCGCTACGCGCAAACCTTACGTGCCACTCTTGGTAACAACAGGAACCCAATTCCCGCCCTTAACCTGGTACAGGGTCGAAGACCCACTCTTCAACGCCCCAGTGCTATCAAAGGAAATTTTCCCGGTCACCCCGTCAAAATCAATAGCCTTCAGCACAGGCCGATAAACCGCCGGCGAACTGGACTTGGCCTGCTGCATAGCCTTAATCGCCGCCCAGGCCCCGTCATATCCAAACGGCGCATACGACAGAATATCCACACCAAACCGTTTCTTGAACCTGGCTGAAAAATCCTTCCCGCCAGGCAGCTGGGCCAACGGCCGCCCATACTCCCACGCCATCACACCCTCAGCGGAATCGCCGGCAAGCTTGATAAATTCAGGATCCATCACGCCACCGCCGCCCACCAGTTGGGCGTTCATCCCCAACTGCTTCATGCGCTTCGCAAAGCCCGCAGCCTGCGTGTCCAGTCCGCCGAAGAAAATCAGATCCGCATTGGTCGACTTGATCTTGGTCAACTGCGTGCTGAAATCCACCGCGTGATTGTCAGTGTATTCACGCGTCACAATGGTGCCGCCGTGCGCCTTCACAGCCTTCTCGAACTCGTCTGCCTCGCCCTGGCCGAACGCAGTACGGTCGTCGATGATCGCAATGCGTTTAGCCTTCGTCACCTCAACGGCATACACGCCCGCATTGCCGGCGTTCTGCGCATCGGTGGAA
The DNA here is from genome assembly GCF_046027215.1 of Paraburkholderia fungorum. Classification (GTDB taxonomy): domain Bacteria; phylum Pseudomonadota; class Gammaproteobacteria; order Burkholderiales; family Burkholderiaceae; genus Paraburkholderia; species Paraburkholderia fungorum_D. Next base: position 1,332,136 of record NZ_JAQQEN010000001.1, read on the forward strand.
ATCACCATGAAGGTGTTCGCGAAGCCACGCCCGGTAATGATCGGATTGGTCGCGGCCGGGTCGATCACTGGAATGCCAGCCTGTTCGTATATCTGCGAGGCAGGAATCGTCGTGCCGGAATTGAAGTGGCCGACCACCGCCGATACACCCTGATCAACCAGCTTCTGCGCGGCCTGCACGCCAATGCGAGGGTCAGCCTGGTCGTCCTCCGAGACGAGCTGGAATTGCGCGACCTTGTCGCCGATCTTGATCTTCTGCGCGTTGGCTTCCTCGACCGCGAGCCGTACGCCGTTTTCCAGATCTTTGCCGTAGCCGGCGTTGGCGCCCGTCATCGGCGCGGCAAAGCCAATCTTCACGGGTAAGTCGTCAGCGAAACTGGCCAGCGGCGCAATCGCGAAGACGGCGCCGGCAATCAGAGCAAGTGGTTTCAGCGTGTTACGAAGACTCATGGTCTCTCTCTCCATCGACAGTTTCAGGTTGTGAAAGCAGCAAGGCAGTAACGCTGGATCGACGCGCAAAGGCACAGGCCTCAGTTCGCATTGCGCGTGGCATCAAGACTACGGATGTTCGGTCACCATAAACAATGCTGGAATACACGCATTGGCGCGCGCAACGATTTATCTGGCGCGAATATAGAAAGCCAATTTGCAGCCGTCTTGGCAGTTCACGGCGCTTTGAATGAGCATTTCGGCATAGACGGCGCAGCGCATTCCCCGGCGGCCTGTCAGTGCTTGCGCGCCGGTGCGGATTGCTGCACATGCTTAAGAACCGCGGGCGCCGCAAGGAGGCCAAAAAAAGCGGGGCGAGGAGTGTGAATCAGGGGCGATGGGAAACCCCTATGGCAACCGGCGCGGGCGCGCGAGTTGTGCAATAGCTCGGCGCACCGCGGGATGAGACTCGCGAATGCGCCTATAAACAGCCGCCGATAATCAGCCGCCGATAAACATGCGTCTTTTAACCATCAACAACCATCAGCAGGCTAACGGCAAGCTAACGCACGGCCTTCAATGCTCGCCTTGCTGACGTAGCAGTTCTTCACGCAGACGCAGTAGCGGTGCCTTGGTATCGTCGTCGGCCCAGGTGTCGAGATCGTCTATTGCGCGCTGGCAGCCGTCGAGAACCAGATCGAGGTCGACCGGCACGCCGTTGTTCAGCGCGAATTCGATCGTCTCGGCGAACTGCTGGCATTCGTCTTCGCCGTAGGAGATATCGAGGTTATCGGCGATCACTTCGGCGATATTGCTGCGCGTCTTGTCATCAGGCGTCACCATATCGACAATGCCGCGCGCGACCGCCGGTGAGTAGTAGAGCGCGATATCGAGCCACTGCGCGGGATCGAAGTCCGCTTCGTTGAACTGGTTCTCGAAGTATTCGATCGCTTCCTGCTCATGCGTCTCGTCCGCGTCGACGCTGATGCACAACTGCTCAAAATATTCTTCCCGCTCGCTGCGGATATAACCGTCCATCAATGCCTCGTCTGCTAAATGCCGGGTGCCTGAAAAATGCGCTGCGGGCTGGCGGCCACCTGGCCCACGCGGCACGCATTATAGGACGGCCGGCTGACAGGCACGCGGAGCGTGCGCCGGCCGCCGCGCGTGGGCGCTCCCGCCAGCTACGCCGTTTCGGCCACCCAGGCGTCGAACCACTCGCGCGGCTGGGCGATTTCGTTCTGCGCCGCCACCAGTTCCAGTTCGTAGCGTCCGGCTTGCCAGGTTGCCTTGACTACCGCGTTCACGGCGGCCAGCGTGTGCTCGAAGGCCGCCCGGATCGAATCGCCGAGCAACGTGCGGGCGACAAACACCGCGCTCGTCAGATCGCCGACGCCGACCGGTTGGCGTGCGAACGGATAGAGCGGACGCTGACCCATCCATGCTTCGCGCTCGGTGACGACCAGCATGTTGAAGCGGTCGGCAGGGCTGTTGCGGTCGAGCAGATGCTTGACCAGCACCAGCTTCGGCCCACGGGCGATCAACTCGCGGCAGGCCGTGACGGCCTCTTCCAGAGTCTCGATCTCGCGGCCCGCCAGCCGTTGCAGTTCGGTATGGTTCGGCGCCATTGCGTCAGCCATCTCCGGCATGGTGCGCACGAGAAACTCCTGGATGCCCGGTTCGACGTTGCAGCCGCTCGCGGCCCCCATGACGGGGTCGCAGAAGTACCACGCGCGCGGATTGGCGGCCTTCACGGCCTTGACGATCTCCAGCACCGACTGAGCCTGCTCGGGAGTGCCCAGATAGCCGGACAGAACCGCATCGCAACGCGGCAGCATGCCGATCGCGCCGATTCCTTCGACCAGCTCTTCCATCTGCGATGCGTCGATCGCGCTACCGGTCCAATGGCCGTATTGCGTGTGGTTCGAGAACTGCACGGTATTGAGCGGCCAGACGTTGACGCCGAGACGGCGCATTGGAAACACCGCCGCGCTATTGCCGGCATGCCCAAAAACGACATGTGACTGGATACTCAGAACGTTCTTCGTCATGGTTTGCGCCCGCGCAAGCCTTCATGCGCGATGAGTGAACGGAAAGGGTGCGCCGCGGTGACGGACCGGCCTCAGCCGGGCGCCTGCTGCGGCATGACTGCTTCAGACGACGCAAGGAAAATGCGCGGCCTGCATAGTGAAGAAACAATACATGAGTTTGCCGCGGCCGAGTTGATCCGGCCCTGTGTTGTTGCATCTACCCATCAAACGAATCGAGCCCCAAGGTGGTGCGGGGCGGTGCTCAGCGGGACCGCCGGCCGCGCGAAGATGCCAGGCGTGAGCGCGGATTAGCCGGCTCTGGTGCCATCGCGCCGGCACTTGCAAATGCAATCAGACGAGTTCGCGATACAGCGCGAGATAGCGTTCCGCCGAGGCGCCCCAACCGAAGTCCTGGCGCATCGCGCGCCGTTGCGTGGCTTTCCATTCGGTGCGGCGGTCGTAGAGTGCGAAGGCGCGGCGGATCGCGGCGGTGAGACCCTTCGGTTCGAAGCGTTCGAACACGAAGCCGGTGGCAAGATCGTCGGCGAGATTTTCGAGCGATGCGTCGACCACCGTGTCGGCCAGACCGCCGACGCAATGCACGAGCGGCAGCGAGCCATAGGCCAGCGCGTAGAGCTGAGTCAGCCCGCACGGTTCGAAGCGCGACGGCACCGCGATCACGTCGCTGCCGGCAATGATGGTATGCGCCAGCGTTTCGTCGAATCCCAGTTCGACCGCTACCGAGTCCGGATGCGTATGCGCGACCCGTTTCAAACCGTTTTCGAGCGCCGGGTCACCGGTGCCGAACACCACCAGTTGGCCACCGCGTTTGACGATTTCGGGTACGGCCTCGAGCAGCAGGTCGAGTCCCTTCTGTTCGGTGAGGCGGCTCACCACGCCGAACAGCAGTGCGTCGCTTTTTTGCGCGAGGCCGAAGTGCTTTTGCAGCGCTTCCTTGCACGCCAGTTTGCCGGCGAGGCGGGTGGCGGTGTAATGGTCGTGGAGCAGGGCGTCGGTGCCCGGACACCATACCGTGTAATCGACGCCGTTCAGGATGCCGCTCAGATCGTGCGAGCGATGGCGCAGCAAGGCGTCGAGCCCACCGCCCTGGGCGAGAGTCTGGATTTCGTGCGCATAGGTGGGGCTGACAGTGGTGATGCGGTCGCTGTAGTAAAGCCCCGCCTTGAGAAACGACAACTGCCCATAGAACTCGATGCCGTGCATGCTGAAGAAGTCGTCCGGCAGCGCCAGTTGACCGAATTGCTGGGCGGGAAAAATACCCTGATACGCGAGGTTATGTACCGTGAAGACGCTATGCGCCACCGGGCGGCCATGCTGGCGCTCGGCCGCTTTCAGATAGGCGGGCGCGAGCCCCGCATGCCAGTCGTGCGCGTGAACGATCTGCGGCGACCACGCCGGATCGAGCTGCTGCGCCAGTTGTGCGGCGACCCAGCCGAGCAGGGCGAAACGCTGCGCGTTGTCGCCGTACGGCACGTGTTCGTCGTTCAGATAGGGGTTGCCGGGCCGGTCGTAGAGCGTGCCGGCACGGATCACGTAGACGACCAGCCCGTTGGACGGCAGCGTGCCCTGTTCGAGCGTCACCCCCGGCGAATCGAAGCGGCGGCCCAGTTGCGCCACCGTGCGCAGGTTGGCGAGACCGGCCACCACCGCTGGAAAGCCGGGCAGCAGCACCCGCACATCGGCGCCGCGCTCGATCAGCGCGGGCGGCAGCGCGCCCGCGACGTCGGCGAGACCGCCCGTCTTGAGGAGGGGATACAGCTCGCTTGCGACGTGCAGGGCGCGAATCGTCATGGGCTCTGGCTCATTGCTGTTGAGTGGCGGATTCCGCAAGGGCGCCGGCAGGCGCGGGCGAAGGCGCGCCAACGCCTTCCCCGCTTACTGACGGCCGGATGGGTCTACTTCTGGTTGAGCGCCTCGCGCGTGACCAGCACGACGCCGTCGTCCGTGCGATAAAAGCGCTCGGCGTCCAGTACCGGATCCTCGCCGATCACCGTGCCCTCCGGGATGTTACAGCCGCGGTCGATCACGACTTTCTGCAGCCGGCAACTGGGCGCCACGGTAACCTGCGGCAACAAGACTGCCTCACTGATATGACAGAACGAATTCACTTTCACATTCGACGACAGCACCGAGTGGGAAATCTGCGACCCGGATATCACGCAGCCGCCGCAAACGATCAGGTTATTGCCGGTGCCCTGGAGGCCCTTCAGGTCGCGCACGAACTTGGCCGGCGGCAATTGCTCCTGATACGTCCAGATCGGCCAGTTGCGGTCGTAGAGATCAAGCGTCGGAATGGTGGAGGCGAGGTCGAGATTGGCCGCCCAGTAGGCGTCGATCGTGCCGACATCGCGCCAGTAGGGCTCCACGTTCGGGTCCGAGGATACGCACGACATGCTGAACGGATGCGCGATCGCCGTGCCTTGCGTGACCACGCGCGGCAGGATGTCCTTACCGAAGTCGTGATCCGTGTCGACACTGGAAATGTTCTCTTCGAGCAGCGAATAGAGGTAGTCCGCGCTGAATACATAGATGCCCATACTGGCGAGCGCCGTATCGGGACGGCCCGGAATGCAGGGCGGATCGGCGGGCTTTTCGACAAAGCCGGTCACGCGGCGGTTTTCATCGACGTGCATCACGCCGAAGGCCACCGCGTCCATGCGCGCCACCTCGATACAGCCCACCGTGCAGTCCGCGCCGCTTTCCGCGTGATCGGCGATCATCCGCGTGTAGTCCATCTTGTAGATGTGGTCGCCCGCCAGCACCACCACGTATTTCGGCCGGATCGAGCGGATGATGTCGAGGTTCTGGAACACCGCATCCGCGGTGCCGCGATACCAGTGGGCGCCTTCCACGCGTTGCTGTGCCGGCCACAGGTCGATGAATTCGCCGAATTCGCCACGCAGGAAGCTCCAGCCGCGCTGCAAATGGCGCAGCAGTGAGTGCGCCTTGTACTGCGTGACCACCGCGATGCGACGGATGCCAGAGTTCAGACAATTGGACAGCGCGAAATCGATGATCCGGTATTTGCCGCCGAAGTGCACCGCCGGCTTGACGCGTTTGTTGGTGAGCGGCCCGAGCCGTGTGCCGCGGCCACCGGCGAGGACAATGGCGAGGGTCGTGCGTTGCAGATCGTTCAGGCTTGCCGGAGTTTCCATGTCTGTCTCCTTGGTTTATATGCCCCGGATGGTGTTGTCCGTTTGCTGTCCGCGATTGCTTCGTGCTGCCAGGCGGGTCCGTCTTCGCGGCTCCGTCTGCTAGTTCTAGCACCGATTTGGCACGGGCGGTTAATCTGAATTGCGCGGCTGGCGCACGCGCGCCCATCTTGTCCACAATCAACCCTCAAATGGCGGACATCCGTGCGCCACGACACATAGCGCGAGCGGTCAGGCTTCGCAATATGCGTGCCACGGCGTGTCGCCGGCTGCCGCCAACTGCCGCCGGGTACCGCGCCAGGCCCATTCGGCCGCTGCCGCCATGCGGTGCCCAGGCGGCAGCAAGGTTCGGCGGCGCGTCGTAGAATCGGCGGCTGCTGGACGGGGCGGGCGTGCTGCCCGGCTGCCGTCTGGATGTCCGCAGCTTCCCTTTGCTTTCTTTTTGCAAGAAAACCATCAATGAGTCTTTCCCGCCGTTCGTTGTCTGCCATCCTGAGCGCCTGCGTGCTTGCAGCGTCGCCGGGTGTTTTCGCCGAGACCACGGCCAGCGTCACGGGCAGGTCAGCCGCTGCCGACACAGGCGGTCCGGCGTACGGCCCCGAGTTGCAGGGTTTCAACTACCCCGCGCCGGTCGAGCGGTACGACTTCATCTCGCAGGGCGTGGCGTTGCACATGGCGTACATGGATATCGAGCCGGAGCATCCGAATGGCCGCACCGCTGTGCTGCTGCACGGCAAGAACTTCTGCGCGGCGACGTGGGACGCGACGATTCATCAATTGAGCGACGCTGGCTATCGTGTGATTGCGCCGGATCAGATCGGCTTTTGCAAATCGAGCAAGCCGGAGCATTACCAATACAGCTTTCAGCAACTGGCGCGCAATACGCACGCGCTGCTCGAATCGCTGGGCGTGACCAACGCGACCATGATCGGCCATTCGACCGGCGGCATGCTCGCGATCCGCTATGCGCTGATGTATCCGCATGAGACGCAGCAACTGGTGCTGGTCGACCCGATCGGTCTCGAGGACTGGAAGGCGAAAGGTGTGCCGTCGCTATCGGTCGACCAGTGGTATGAGCGCGAGTCGAAGACCACTGCTGACAGCATCCGCCGCTACGAGCAGACGACGTACTACGCCGGCCAGTGGCGCGCGGACTATGAGCCGTGGGTGCAAATGCTGGCGGCCATGTACCGTGGTTCCGGCAAACAGATTGTGGCGTGGAATTCCGCACTGCTGGACGACATGATTTACACGCAGCCGGTGGTGTATGAGCTGGGTCATCTGACCATGCCTACATTGCTGCTGATTGGCCAGAAGGACACGACTGCGATCGGCAAGGATGTTTCGCCACCGGAGGTGCGGGCGAAGATCGGCCATTACCCTGAATTGGGCAAAGCTGCCGCGAAGGCGATTCCGCACGCCACGCTCGTCGAATTCGCCGCTTTGGGGCACGCGCCACAGATACAGGATCCGCAAGCGTTTCATAAGGCGCTGCTCGACGGCCTGGCGGCGGTGCCCGCAAACCACTGAGTGGTGAATTCACCCGCAAGAAGCAGGGCGGCCACTGGCCGCCCTTTTTGTTACTTGCCGCCGATCAGTTCCTCGCGCACCTGTGCGGCGATTTCGAACGACCGCAGCCGGGCGGCGTGATCGTAGATTTGCGCGGTGAGCATCAGTTCATCCGCGCCGGTCTGTTCGATGACCGACAGCAGCCCTTCGCGTACGGTATCGCGATCGCCGAGCACCGTGCATGCAAGCGAATGCGCGACGCCGTTCAACTCCATCTCCGAGGCTTCGAGCCGTTCGACCGGCGGCTGCAACAGGCCGGGCGTACCGCGCCGCAGATTGATGAATTGCTGCTGCAGCGAGGTGAAGAGGCTGTGTGCCTGTTCGGTGGTATCGGCCGCGAACAGATTGACGCCGACCATGGCATACGGTTTATCGAGCGCTGCCGACGGCCGGAATTGTGCGCGATAGAGCCGCAGCGCCGTGAGCATGTGATCGGGCGCGAAGTGCGACGCGAACGCGAACGGCAGCCCGAGCGCCGCAGCGAGTTGCGCGCTGAAGAGCGACGACCCGAGCAGCCACAGCGGCACATGCAGACCCGCGCCGGGGACTGCGCGAATGCGCTGACCGGGCACAGGATCGGCGAAATAGCGTTGCAACTCGACGACGTCATCGGGGAACGACTCCGCGCTATTTTGCAGATCGCGGCGCAGCGCGCGGGCGGTGCTTTGATCCGTGCCTGGGGCACGGCCGAGACCCAGGTCGATCCGGTCCGGATAGAGCGAGGCGAGGGTACCGAACTGTTCCGCGATGACGAGCGGAGCGTGATTGGGGAGCATGATGCCGCCGGAGCCCACGCGGATTTTTTGCGTGCCGCCGGCGACGTAGCCGATCACCACGGAGGTGGCCGCGCTCGCGATGCCGGTCATGTTGTGGTGTTCCGCTAGCCAGTAGCGGTGATAGTTCCAGTTTTCTGCGTGCTGCGCGAGGTCCAGGGTGTTTTTGAACGCATTTGCTGGGGTGGCGCCTGCGGTGACGGGGGATAGGTCGAGGACCGAGAAGGGAATCATTGTCTGTTCATACGCTGTTTTTTGCGCTTTCGCGCGATGGGGCATTTTGGCTGAGGTTTGGGTTTTGTGCTTATCCAGCGGGGATGTCCACGTTTGTGGAAGGGATTAGGGGTTTTTTTGCCTTTTGCGGCGGCATTATTTGGTGTGTGCTCACGGCGTTTGGTTGTTTCTCTTCTTATTGGTTTATTAGCGTTCCCCCTGTGCGGGGGGGCACCTACTTTTCTTTGCCGGCCTGCCGCAAAGAAAAGTAGGCAAAAGAAAGCGGCTCAAACCGCCAACTCTTAAGTGGGTCCCCTGGCTTGGAGGGTGTCGTGGCTCCGTAGAGAATGGGCCTGCGCACCTTCTGGCCTGAGTGACCAGGCCGTCATACCTCCGGCGGCGCTGCGCGCGCCGGGGCGGTACTTCACAAAACCATCGGTATATTTCGGCGCCTCGCCGAGGCGAAGCCGACGGCCCCCACCGCGCACAAACGAAGCCCCTGGTTTCCCTGGCAGACCCATCCGCGACGCACGAAGTGCGGAGTGGGAGCGGATGACGGCTGTGTCACAGGCGCTTATGGACCGAGGTGTGATCCGTTAATCGCACCACCAGCCCCTCCAAGCCACGGGACCCACTTAAATGTTGGCGGTTTGAGCCGCTTTCTTTTGCCTACTTTTCTTTGCGGCCGGCAAAGAAAAGTAGGTGCCCCCCCGCATAGGGGGAACGCTAATAAACCAATAAGAAAAGAAAACACCAAACGCCGTAGGCACAACCAAAACAATGCCGCCGCCAAAGGCAAAAAAAACCGCATTCCCCCACTGAAGGCGCGGAAATTGCGTAGGCTTATAAATAGCACGCCCCACCGCGCAGCGGTAACCGCAAATCGCAAGAACCTCACCTCTGCCTATTCGAACCGCATCACATCGGATATCCAGAACGTGTAGAAGGAGCCATCACTCTCATGAGTGTCGCTGAAGAATTCCGTACCCGATCATTCGAAGACGTGCGCCGGGCGCTGCTCGACCACGATGAAATCGCGCTCATCGACGTGCGCGAGGAAGATCCGCATGCTCGCAGTCATCCGCTTTTTGCGGCCAACCTGTCGTTATCGAAGCTCGAACTGGAAGCGCCAGTGCGCTTGCCACGCCTCACGGTGCCGGTCGTCGTATTCGATGCCGGCGAAGGATTCGCTGAACGCGCTGCACGTCGTCTGGGCGAGCTGGGCTATACCAATGTCGCACTGCTCGAAGGCGGTCTGCAGGGCTGGCGCGATGCCGGCGGCGAACTGTTTCAGGACGTCAACGTGCCGAGCAAGGCCTTTGGCGAACTGGTGGAAAGCGAGCGGCATACGCCGTCGCTCGAAGCGCCGCAGGTGCAGGCCATGCTCGATCGTGAGGCCGATGTGGTGGTGCTCGATGCACGCCGCTTCGACGAATACCAGACCATGAATATTCCCGGCAGCATCAGCGTGCCGGGCGCGGAACTGGTGCTGCGCGCGCGGCAACTCGCGCCGGACCCGGCGACCCGCATCATCGTCAATTGCGCGGGGCGCACGCGCAGCATCATCGGCGCGCAGTCGCTCATCAATGCGGGTGTGCCCAATCCCGTCGCGGCGCTGCGCAATGGCACGATCGGCTGGACTCTGGCCGGGCAGGCGCTCGCCCATGGCAGTTCGCGCCGCTTCGATCCGAGCATCGACGACCAGGCCCGACTCGCCGCTGCGACCGCCGCGCGTGCCGTGGCGGACCGCGCACAAGTGGGCCGCACGTCGCGCGACGAAGCGCGTCGCTGGGCTGGCGAAGCGGTGCGCACCGTCTATCGCTTCGACGTGCGTACACCCGAGGAGTACGAAGCGGGGCATGTGCCTGGGTTTCGCAACGCGTCAGGCGGCCAGCTCGTGCAGGAAACCGACATGTTCGCGCCGGTGCGCGGCGCGCGCGTGATCCTCGCGGACAACGACGGCGTGCGGGCGAATATGAGCGCATCGTGGCTCGCGCAGATGAATGTGGAGGTGTATGTCGTCGACGGTCTGGCGGTGGCCGATTTCAGCGAACAGGGCAGCGCGCCGGCCGCTCGCTATGCGCCCACACCGCCCACCGCCGATGAGATCACACCGGCCGAACTGGCGACGCTGTTGCAGTCGACAGGTACCGTCGTGCTGGATTTCACGACGAGCGCAACCTATGTGAAGCGTCATATTCCGGGTGCGTGGTACGCAGTGCGCGCGCTGCTCGGCGAGGCGGTGCGCAAGCTTCCCGATGCCAGGCGTTACGTGCTCACCTGCGGCAGCAGTCTGCTCGCGCGCTTTGCCGCACCCGAACTGGCAGCATTGACCGGCAAACCGGTGCAGGTGCTAAGCGGTGGGACGAACGCGTGGATCGAAGCGGGCTTGCCTGTCGAAAGCGGTGAATCACGTCTGGCTTCGCCGCGTATCGACCGCTACCGGCGCCCGTATGAGGGCACCGACAATCCGCGTGAGGCGATGAACGCATATCTGGAATGGGAGTACGGCCTCGTCGCGCAACTTGCGCGTGACGGCACGCACGGTTTCCGTGTGATCTGACCGATGTTCGGCCACGAAATCATCTGCCGATTCGGTGTAAACGCGCTCTCGTCTAAAGCGTGCAATGCGTTTAGATTAACTGCACTTGGAAGGCTTATCGAGGGACCAGGGCGGCCACACAAGCAGCGGTTCGCCATTCCGGCGACGGCGCAAGGTCAGAGGTCAAGGCCTCTTTCCGCTTTGCCCGGAACCGGGCCGCTGCGCGTCGTCCGGGGTGCCTCGCTTCAGGCGGTTCTCTTGGCCGCCTTCACTTTCCCGGTTGACCGTATCGACCGACTCGGCGACGCTTTGCACAGCGTCGCCTTTTTGCTTTTAGCGCCGTCGCTCGCTGGTTTTTCCGCTACCTTCTCCATCCACCGCATGTCTTACCTCCCGACGCTCTCCCGCTTTGGGCGCGTCGGCGCTCGCGGTTTTTGGCGCACGCAGTTATCCTGTAGCTCGCCCGAAGGGAGTCCCGCTGGTGGACACCCTACACAACGGGATGCGTGCGAATTGTTCGCTTGCGTCCATACAGGAAACTCGCTGTGAGCCTCAAATTGCTTACTGTCGCCTTGCTGGCCGCGTGCGTTGCACTGACTGGCTGCGACGACCAACAGAGCGACCACGCCGTGCAGAAACTCAAGGATATTTTCAACGCCATCAAGCCGGATGCGCTGTTACTCAAGGACATGACGCCGGGCGTCACGACCGAGGCGCAAATCCGCAAGCAGATGGGCAAGCCGGAAACCGAGCACACGTTTACCGACGGCTCGAAACGTTTTGAATATCCGCGCGGTCCACAAGGGATGAACACGTACATGGTCGATATCGATCGTGACGGTAAATTGCAGGCCATCACGCAGGTGCTGACCGCTGCCAACTTCGCGAAGATTCGCATGGGCATGACCGAGGAGGAAGTGCGGCGCCTGCTCGGCAAGCCTGGGCAGGTCGCGGTATTTCCGTTGAAGCCGGAAACCGTCTGGAGCTGGAAGTGGCGCGAGGGCGGCGTGACGGAAGAGGGCATTTTCAACGTGCACTTCGACGAGTACCACAAGGTGTACACGACATCGCGCTCAGATGTGATTCGCGGGCGATAGTCGATAAAAAGCGGGGAACACATGATACGTCGACGTCGATACAGCCGTATCGGGCTGGTGTTGGGGGGCGGTGCCGCACGTGGGTGGGCGCATATCGGCGCGATTCGCGCGCTGCACGATGCGGGCATCAAGCCGGATGTGATATGCGGCACGTCGATTGGCGCGCTGGTCGGTGCGGTATACGCGAACGGCGATCTGGACTGGCTTGAGGAGTGGGTGTCGCGGCTCACGTGGCAGACGGTGGTACGGCTGCTCGATCTGCGTTTGTCGGGCGGCTTGCTGGGTGGTCGCAAGGTGATCCAGCTCTTCGCGGACAAATTCAATGGCCGTTCGATTGCGCAACTGAACATGCCGTTCGCAGCGGTCGCCACCGAACTCGATTCCGGGCGCGAGAGCTGGTTGCAGGATGGCAGTGTGGTTGATGCGGTGCGGGCATCGATTGCGATTCCGGGGATTTTCACACCGGTGTGGCACAACGGCGTGTGGCTGGTGGATGGCGGCTTGAGCAATCCGGTGCCGGTGTCGGTGGCGCGCGGGATGCGGGCAGATTGCGTGATTGCTGTCGACCTGAACAACGACATTCTGAACGGCCGCGATTTCGGCGGGGCGGTGGTCGATACGCCGGCAATTGACCCGACGGCGCCGCCGCCGGTTGCCCTGCGGCGCAACGGCAAGCCGTGGCCACGGTGGCTGGCGCCTCCTGAGGCGCGGGCTTCCGATGATGTGCGGGTGCCGCCTGCACCGAGTGCCCGGGTGCCGTCGATGTTGAGTTCGATTGCGCAGAGCATCGATATCATGCAAGTGCGGATTACGCGGAGTCGCCTTGCAGGCGAGCCGGCGGATATTTTGATTCAGCCGCGGCTTGGGGGAATGGGGATTTTTGATTTTCATCGGGCGGCACCGGCGATTGAGGAGGGCCGCGCTGCGGTTGAATATATGTTGCCTGCTATTCGGGCTCGATTGGGGATCGAGTAGGGTTTGCGCGTAGCGCTTGATGGGGTTTTTGCCTTTGGCGGCGGCATTGTTTTGGTCGTGCCTACGGCGTTGGTTGTTTCTTTTGCTTTTGGTTTATTAGCGTTCCCCCTGTGCGGGGGGGCACCTACTTTTCTTTGCCGCCGCAAAGAAAAGTAGGCAAAAGAAAGCGGCTCAAACCGCTAATTTTTAAGCGGGTTCCCTGGCTTGGAGGGTGTCGTGGCTCCGTAGAGATTGTGCTCCCGCACCTGCCGGCGTGAGTGACCAGGCCGTCATGCTTCCGGCGGCGCTGCGCGCGCCGGGGCGGTACTTCATCAAACCACTGGTGTGTTTCGGCGCCTCGCCGAGGCGAAGCCGATGGCTCCCGCTACGCGCGAGCGAAGCCCCCGGTTTCCCTGGTGGACCGTAAGCAGCCGGTGAAGGCACCTTGCCTGGCGCGCGCGGAATCTATAGAGCGCGTGCGGAAGGTTTCCATCGATGAGGCAGCAACTCGTCGATGTCAGCGGCGCGATGTGTTGGCAGGCGCATGAGCACGTCCTTCAAATAGGCGTGCGGGTCATGCCCGTTCAGTTGTGCCGAACGGATCAGGCTCATGATGGCAGCGGCACGTTTGCCGGCGCGAAGTGAGCCGGCAAACAACCAGTTTTTTCTCCCTGTCGCCCAGGGACGGATCTGGTTCTCAATCCAGTTGTTGCACATCGGCACATGTCCATCGTCTAGATAGCGCGTGAGCGCCTCCCAGCGATTGAGGCTGTAGTCGAGGGCTTTCGCGATCGCCGAGCCTTCTGGAACCAGGCGCCGCTGCGCACTCATCCAAGCATGCAGGGCATCCATCACCGGTCTCGAACGGGCCTGCCGCAGCGCACGCCGTGCATCGGGATCAAGTGCGGCCGCTTCATCTTCGATCTCGTACAGCGTGCCGAAGTACTTCAGCGCCTGCCCGGCGATTTCGCTCTGATGGTTCACATCCAGGTCGAAGAACGCGCGCCGCGCGTGCGCGGCACAGCCGATTTCCGTGACGCCCCGGGTGAAGCTTTTCTTGTAGCCGCTATAGTCGTCGCACACCAGCTTGCCCTGCCAGTCGCCCAGGAATGCGCGCGCATGCTCGCCAGCGCGGCTGTCAGCGAAGTCGTATATCACCGCCTTGAGCGAGCAGTATTGCGTCGTGGCATACGCCCAGAGATACGCGCGGTGCGTCTTGCCTTTGCCCGGACTGAGCATCTGCACAGGTGTTTCATCAGCATGCAGCACAAGCTCACGCAGAAGGTGTTCGCGCAAAGCGTCAACCAGCGGCTGCAGTCGCACGCCGCACACGCCCACCCAGTCACCCAGCGTCGACTGCGGGATCGCCAGCCCCGCGCGGGCGCAAATGCGCTCAACCCGGTACAGCGGCAGATGATCGGAGAATTTCGACACCAGCACCCAGGCCAACAGCGCGGCCGTGGGAATGCCCTTGTCGATAACGTGTGCAGGCACGGGTGCCTGCGTCAGCGTCTCGCATTGACGGCACACCCACTTGCCGCGGATATGCCGCTCGACTGTGAACACGCCCGGCGTGTAGTCAAGCTTCTCGCTGATGTCTTCGCCTATACGCTCAAGCGCGCAGCCGCAGTTGCACGTCGTGGTATCGGGATCATGATGAATGTCGGTGCGTGGCAGGTGCGCCGGCAACGCGGCGCGTCGGGGACGTTGACGTGATTTGCGCCCGGGCGTCTCAGGCCGAAGCTGCTCAAGCTCGGCTTCGATGGCCGCCAGATCCGTATCGATCGCCTCGTCGAGCAGGCTCATCTGCTCCGTATTGAGCTGCTCGCTGCGTTTGCCAAACTGTTGCCGTTTGATGATCGAGAGCTCATGCGTGAGCTGGTCGATGCGGGTTTGCCGATACTGCAGCTCCCGTTCCTTCTCACCGACTTCGCGTTCCCTGTGCGCGAGCTGGACGGCCAGCTGCGCGGCCAATGTGCGAAGCTGGTCGGGGCTGAGCGTGGTGAGATCGGGCAGGTCCATGACACCGAGTCTGCCAGACACGCCACGCATCAGAAAGCGGAACTGTTAACGTCCGCGTTGGCCTCACACCACGGTAATGGCGTGATCGCTTGCCAGTGTGCGCCACGGCAGTCCCGTGACCAGTGCCCGTAACTGTTCCTCATTCAGCGGCAGTGAAACGCACTGCTCGCCGTTGCTCCAGACGAAGCGCCCGCGATTCAGGCGCCGGGTGGCCAGCCAGATCCCCAGGCCATCGTAGACCAGCACCTTCATTCGTGTTGAATGCCGGTTGGCAAACAGATAGGCATGGTGTGGGCGCACCGCGCCGAACACCTTGACCACGCGCGCGAGCAGTGTATCGGCGCCCACGCGCATGTCCACGGGTTCGGTCGCCAGCCAGATAGCGTCGATGCGGATCATCGCAGCCATCCCTGTAACCATGCCGCGCAATCGCCGGCCGCCGACAGCGGCCAGTAGAGCGTCATCATGGCCCCGCCGCGGCGCACCTCGATCCTGATCTCACCCCGATCAGTCGCGACGGCTGGCGTTTGCAGTTGTAGCGGCACGAATGCCGCCGCCGGTGGCGGCTGCGCTTCGTCCGCAGCCGGCTGGCCACTCGTACGCTGTCGCGCGGCCACCACCCACCGGCGCAGCAGATTCGCGTTCAGGCGGTAATGCAGCGCCACCGCGGCGATGGACACGTGCGGTTGCATCGCCGCCCGCACCACCATCTCCTTGAATTCCCTGCTGTGTTTGCGGCGCTCTATTGCCGGTACCACTCCATCATCAATCCGATCATTGTCCGCCATCGTGTACACGTCTCCATCACGTTTTTGATGGACACGATGCTCCTATGCACAGACGACAGATTTCAATATGACTTCACCGGACCCTTACGGTGGACCCATCCGCGACGCACGTAGTGCGGAGTGGGAGCGGATGACGGCTGTGTCACAGACCCTGATGGACCGAGGTGTGATCCGTTTATCGCACCACCAGCCCCTCCAAGCCAGGGGACCCACTTAAGAGTTGGCGGTGTGAGCCGCTTTCTTTTGCCTACTTTTCTTTGCGGCCGGCAAAGAAAAGTAGGTGCCCCCCCGCACAGGGGGAACGCTAATAGACCAAAAGCAAGAGAAACAACCAACGCCGTAGGCATGCAGCAAAACAATGCCGCCGCCAAAGGCAAAAACAATAGCTCCTGCCCGCCGGGCCTATCAAAAAAGCGACTCAAAACTTGCTAAATCGCGGCGCCGCCGGCAAACAAACCCCCGGCTTGCAAACCACGATCCCCCGCAAACCCGCGCCGCGAAGCCCCAATCCATCGCAAACAGCCAATTGCTGCACAGCAACAATCCCATCCTTTCTATTTGAGCAAATAATTTTCACTTGCGAGACTCCGCGCCATGCAAGCTGAGTCCGGCGCCTCAACGCCGGCCCTACTCGATAAAAAACCTGGATGGAGACTCCCGTGTTCCTTTACGGCTTTGGTCCGGTATTGCTGGCCGGCACGATCCAGACGATCGAACTGTCGGTCCTGTCACTGGCAACCTCTGTGCTGCTCGGCCTGGCAGGCGCCGCGGCGAAACTCTCCTTTAACCGGCCACTGCGCGCCATAGCCACCGGCTACACAACGTTGATCCGCTCAGTGCCGGATCTCGTCCTGATGCTGCTGCTCTTCTACAGCATCCAGATCGCCGTCAACAATCTCACCGACGCGCTCAATCTGCCGCAGTTCGATATCGATCCGTTCGTCGCCGGCGTGCTGACGCTCGGCTTCATCTACGGCGCGTATTTCACCGAAACCTTCCGCGGCGCGTTTCTCAGCGTGCCGCGCGGCCAGCTCGAAGCAGGCAGCGCATACGGGATGAGCGGCGCGCGCGTCTTCACACGCATCCTGTTTCCGCAAATGATGCGCTTCGCCCTGCCGGGCATCGGCAACAACTGGCAGGTGCTGGTCAAAGCCACTGCGCTGGTGTCGATCATCGGTCTCGCCGACGTCGTCAAAGCCGCGCAGGACGCCGGCAAGAGCACCTTCAACATGTTCTTCTTCATCCTGGTCGCCGCGCTGATCTATCTGGCGATCACCACCGCGTCGAATCTCGTGCTGATCTGGATGGAACGGCGCTATTCGATCGGCGTGCGGCACGCGGAGCTCTAACAGATCATGATCGATATCCTCAACCAATTCTGGCGCGCCTTCCTGTACTGGGACGGTCAGCGTATCTCCGGTCTCGCCGTCACGCTCTGGCTGCTGGTGGCATCGATCGGGATCGGCTTTTTCATGGCGATTCCGCTTGCCGTGGCGCGCGTCTCGAAGAAGCGCTGGCTGTCGACGCCCGTGCGCCTCTACACCTACGTGTTCCGCGGTACACCGCTGTACGTGCAACTGCTGTTGATCTATACCGGCATGTACAGCCTCGAATTCGTACGCTCGCACGAACTGCTCGACGCATTCTTCCGCAGCGGTTTTCACTGCGCGATCCTGGCCTTTGCGCTCAATACCTGCGCGTACACCACCGAGATTTTCGCCGGCGCGATCCGCTCGACCTCGCACGGCGAAGTGGAAGCGGCGCGTGCCTACGGCATGAGCTGGTTGACGATGTATCGCCGCATTGTGATACCGTCCGCGCTGCGACGGGCGCTGCCGTTGTACAGTAACGAAGTCATCCTGATGCTGCACGCCACCACGGTCGCCTTCACGGCCACGGTGCCGGACATCCTGAAGGTGGCGCGCGACGCGAATTCGGCCACCTATCAGTCGTTCGACGCGTTCGGCCTCGCGGCGCTGATTTACCTGGTGGTGTCGTTCGTGCTGGTGGCCTTGTTCCGGCGCGCCGAGCGTCACTGGCTGGGTTACCTGGCGGTGCGCACGCATTGAGCGCGCTGTGTTTGCAATGCGCGGCGCGCCTCGCGCGCCGTGACGAAGATTGATCCGTATTTTCACAGGGAGAGCATCTTGCTCCACACGACTCAAACCGAAGCTTGCAAGCTCGCCGTTCAGGACATCCACAAGCGCTACGGCGACAATGAAGTGCTCAAGGGCGTCTCGCTGAACGCAAACAAGGGTGACGTGATCAGCATCATCGGCGCGAGCGGATCGGGCAAGAGCACCTTCCTGCGCTGCATCAACTTTCTCGAGCGGCCAAACGCCGGGCAGATCGTCGTCGACGGCGAAACGGTCAAGACGAAAACCGACCGCGCCGGCAATCTCGAAGTCGCCGATCACAAGCAGCTGCAACGCATTCGCACCAAGCTCGCGATGGTGTTCCA
Source organism: Paraburkholderia fungorum (assembly GCF_046027215.1). Lineage (GTDB taxonomy): Bacteria > Pseudomonadota > Gammaproteobacteria > Burkholderiales > Burkholderiaceae > Paraburkholderia > Paraburkholderia fungorum_D. The sequence continues at coordinate 1,350,186 of NZ_JAQQEN010000001.1, forward strand.
GCACTTCAACTTGTGGGCGCACATGAACGTGATCGAGAACATCGTCGAAGCACCGATTCATGTGCTCGGCATGTCCCGTCGTGAAGCTGAAGACCGCGCGCGCGAATATCTGGAGAAAGTCGGCCTCGCGCCGCGTCTGGAAAAACAGTATCCGTCGCATCTGTCGGGTGGCCAGCAGCAGCGCGTGGCGATCGCGCGCGCGTTGGCGATGAACCCGGACGTGATGCTATTCGACGAACCCACTTCCGCGCTCGACCCGGAATTGGTCGGTGAAGTGCTGAAGGTCATGCAGAAGCTCGCCGAAGAAGGCCGCACGATGATCGTCGTCACGCACGAAATGGGTTTCGCGCGCAACGTGTCGAATCATGTGATGTTCCTGCACCAGGGCCGCACTGAAGAAGAAGGCTTGCCCGCAGACGTGCTGACCACGCCGCGCAGCGAACGCCTCAAGCAGTTCCTGTCCGGCAGTCTGAAGTAACGCGCGGCTCGCCTGCGCGTCTTACTCATCAGCAATGGCCCGCACGTCCAGCCCGGCTCGTACCACACAGGTCGCAATCGTTGCGTTGCCACCGGTGTCGATGTCGGGCGTCGGGCCGATCGTCGACGCCCTCAATCTCGCCAATGAAATCGACGGCCGCGCGCTCTACCGCGTGCAGGTCTGCTCGTGGGACGGCCGCGCAGTGCCGCTCGCGGGCGGCGCGCATTGGCCGGCCGATGCCGCTTTCGGCGACGCGATCTCGTGCGACTGGCTGATCATCGTCAGCGAGCGGTTCCAGCAATTCGCGGACTACCGTCTGTTTCTCGCGAGCCTTTCGCGCGTCGGTCAGCGTACGCCGCTCGTCACCGGCATTCATCACGGCGTCTGGTGGCTGGCCATGGCGGGGCAGTTGTCCGGCTATCGCGTGAGCGTCAACTGGGAAACCTATCAGCAGTTCTCCGAGCAGTTCGAGCGCTCGATCGTCACGCAGCAGATTTTCGAAATCGACCGCGATCGCGCCACCTGCGCGGGCGGTCAGGCCACGGTCGACTTCATGCTGGCGATGATCGGCCGCGAGCACGGTCCGGAACTCGCGGACCGGATCGCCGATACGCTCGGCGTCGGCGTGCTGCGCGCGGGTGAAGAGCGCCAGCGCATTCCGTTCGTCACCGCGCCGGGCGAGCGCCATCCGCGTCTGAACGATGCGCTTCTGCTGATGGAAGCGAATATCGAAGACCCGCTCACCACCGACGAAATCGCGGGCCTCGTCGGCGTGTCGCGCCGGCAACTGGAGCGCCTGTTTCGCCAGTATCTCGGCTCGATGCCGTCCAAATACTATCTCGGTCTGCGGCTTTCAAAAGCGCGCACGCAATTGCAGCGCACCAGCAAATCGGTGGTGCAGATCAGCCTCGCGTGCGGATTTTCGTCGGCGGCGCACTTTTCGAATGCGTACCGTGAACGCTTTGGTGTCACACCACGCGAGGATCGTCGTAACTGGATCGACAAGCAGACCGGCGCGACGGGTGCCGCGGCCAGTGAGCCGCGCCCCGGTGCGTTGATCGAACGGCCCGATCAGGCGGAATAAGCACCACGAATGGGCGGGAAGCATGGAAAGCGCGGCATTCGCGGCGCACATGTCTCAAACCCGCCCGGAAGCTCATAGAAAGCGTCGCGTATGCGCAAGACGTATCGCGTGCGGTTTCCTACACTACGTGTATTACCTCTCACCTGTAACGAGGATTTGCCATGAACGACCTGAACGTGACACGCCAGACCTTCGACGAAGTCATGGTGCCGGTGTTTTCGCCCGCGCCCTTCGTGCCGGATCGCGGTCTCGGCTCGCGTGTCTGGGATACGCAAGGCCGCGACTATATCGACTTCGCCGGCGGTATCGCCGTCACCGCGCTCGGTCATGCGCATCCTGAACTGCTGAAAGTGCTGCACGAACAGGGCGGCAAGCTGTGGCACATCGGCAATGGCTATACCAATGAGCCGGTGCTGCGTCTGGCCAGACGTCTCGAAGACCTGACCTTCGCCGACCGCGCGTTCTTCGCCAATTCCGGTGCGGAAGCGAATGAGGCCGCACTCAAACTGGCGCGCCGCGTCGCGTTCGAGCGCCATGGTGCGGATAAAGTCGAAATCATCTCGTTCACGCAATCGTTCCATGGCCGCACGTTCTTTACCGTGAGCGTCGGCGGCCAGCCGAAGTACTCGGAAGGCTTCGGTCCAGTGCCGGCCGGCATCACCCACCTGCCGTACAACGATATCGAAGCGGCGAAAAAAGCCATCGGCGCGCAAACCTGTGCGGTGATCGTCGAGCCGATCCAGGGCGAGGGCGGCGTGATTCCCGCCGACCCGGCGTTCCTGAAGGCGCTGCGCGAAGCCTGCGATCAACATGGCGCACTACTGATTTTCGACGAGGTGCAAACAGGCGTGGGCCGCAGCGGCTACTTCTACGCGTACCAGGACACGGGCGTGACGCCTGACATCCTGACCACCGCGAAGGCGCTCGGCAACGGTTTCCCGATCGGCGCGATGCTCACCACCAACGAACTGGCCGCGCATTTCAAGGTCGGCGTGCATGGCACGACGTACGGCGGCAATCCGCTGGGCGCGGCCATCGCCGAGAAGGTGGTCGAGCTGGTCAGCGACCCGAAGGTGCTCGAAGGCGTGCGCGCTCGCAGCGAAGCGCTGAAGGGGCATCTGGCGAAACTGAACGAACGCTTTGGCCTGTTCAAGGAAGTGCGCGGCAAGGGTCTGCTGATCGGCGCGGAATTGACCGACGCCTTCAAGGGCCGCGCAAAAGATTTCGTCACCGCGGCGGGTGCGCACGGCGTGGTCATGCTGATGGCGGGACCGGACGTACTGCGTTTCGTGCCGTCGCTGATCATGCCGCTCGACGATATGAACGAAGGCTTCACGCGTCTGGCGAAGGCGATCGAAGAAATCGTCGGCGCGAAAACCGAAGCGGCGTCGCACTGATCGGCTGCACCCGGTTACGGCACTCATCCATGCGTCACATTCAACAGGAACGATGATGCTCTTCGTACGCCCCGGCCGCCTCGCCGATCTCGATGCGCTCGAACACATGGCGCGCACCGCGCAACCGGTACTGCATTCGTTGCCGCACGACAGGCGTGCGCTCGAAGCGCGCGTCGCGTTGTCGGAAGACTCGTTTCGCGCGGATGCCGATTTTCCGGGCGAGGAGTTCTATCTGTTCGTACTCGAAGACGCGCAAAGCGGCAAGCTGATGGGCACGGCGAGTATCGTCGCCGCGGCCGGCTATTCGGATCCGTTCTACGCGTTTCGCAACGACGCGCTGATCCATGCGTCGCGCGAACTGCATGTGAACCGCAAGATTCACGCGCTGACCATGTCGCATGAACTGACCGGCAAGAGCCGGCTGGCGGGCTATTACATCGACCCGTCGCTGCGCGGCGAGGCGGCCGCGCATCTGATGTCGCGCGCGCGGATGATGTATATCGCCGCCAATCGCAAACGCTTTACGTCCGAGGTGTTCTCGCTGCTGCTCGGCGTCACCGACGATTCCGGCGTGTCGCCGTTCTGGGAGGCGGTGGGGCGCAAGTTCTTCGGCCGCAACTTCGCGGACATCGAAATCGAATCGGGCGGCCGCAGCCGCACCTTCATCGCCGAAGTCATGCCGACTTATCCCATCTATGTGCCGCTGCTGCCGGAAGCGGCACAGCGTGTGCTCGGCGAGCCGGATTCGAAGGCGTTGCTGGCCTACGAGATTCACCTCGAAGAAGGCTTCGAGACCGATCGTTACATCGATATCTTCGACGCAGGTCCGGTATTGACCGCGCAAGTGGATCGCAGCGCCTGCGTCACGCGCAATGAAACGCGCGTGGTGCATGAGGCCGCGGCGGCCGCGCAAGGCGCGGCGTATCTGATCGCGCACAACGGCGCCGACGGTGAATTCCGCTGCGTGCTCGGCAACCTGGCCGAAGGCAAACAAGCAGGCGCCGCGTTGCCGCACGCGGCGCGTGCCGCGCTCGGCGTGGAAGAGGGCGACGCCGTGCGCTGCGTGCCGCTGCACCAGCCCTCTGTGGCAGAACAATCGGGAGACGCACAATGATCGTCGTTCGCGTTGTGCAACGGGGCGATGTGGACGCGCTGATGGCGCTTGCCCAGGAAACCGGCCCCGGTCTCACCACTTTCAAGCCGGACCGCGATGCGCTCGCGGCACGCGTCGAACGCGCGCGCCGCACGATGGAAGACAAGGCCGCGCCGCATGAAGCCGGTTATTTCTTCGTGATGGAAGACACCGAGACCGGCGACGTGGCCGGCGTATGCGGCATCGAAACCTCAGTGGGTCTGGAGCAGCCGTTTTACAACTATCGCGTGAGCACGGTTGTGCACGCGAGCCAGGACCTCGGCATCTGGACGCGCATGCGTGCGCTGAATATCTCGCATGACCTGACGGGTTATGCCGAAGTGTGTTCGCTGTTCCTGAGCCCGCGCTACCGGACGAGCGGCGTGGGCGGTTTGCTGTCGCGTTCGCGCTTCATGTTCCTCGCGCAGTTTCGCGAGCGCTTTCCGCAGCGTCTGTGCGCGGAATTGCGTGGCCACTTCGACGCCAACGGCACCTCGCCGTTCTGGCGCGCGGTCGGCTCGCATTTCTATCAGATCGACTTCAATGCCGCGGACTATCTGAGTTCGCACGGCCGCAAGGCGTTTCTCGCCGAGTTGATGCCGCGCTATCCGGTGTATGTCGAGTTGTTGCCGGAAGAAGCGCAGGAATGCGTCGGCCTCACGCATAGCGACACGATTCCGGCGCGCCGCATGCTCGAAGCGGAAGGGCTGCGTTATGAGAACCACGTCGATATCTTCGACGCGGGTCCGGTGCTGGAATGCCATATCGCCGACTTGCGCACGGTGCGCGAAAGCGTGCTGGTGCGGGTCGAGATTGGCACCTTGAATGGACCGGCGGATGGGCCGAAGTCGATGGTATCGAATACGTCGCTCGGCGACTTTCGGGTGGGCGTGACAGCGGGCGTGCCGCAAGACGGCGTGTTCGTGCTGAGCGCTGCTGAAGCGGCCGCACTCGACGTGAAGGCAGGCGACCTGGTGCGGGTGCTGCCGCAAAAACACAAACAAGGATGATCATGAGCGAGCTTTTCATCGACGGCGAATGGGCCGCCGGCACAGGACCCGCATTCGCGTCGCGCAACCCGGGTACGGGGGCGACGGTTTGGGAAGGCAGGAGCGCCTCGGCGGACGACGTCGATCGCGCGGTGCGCAGCGCACGCCGTGCGTTTTCGACGTGGTCGGCGTTGAGCCTCGACGAGCGTTGTGGCGTGGTGCGCCGCTTCGCTGCGCTCGTGACCGAACGCAAGGAAGCGCTTGCCGAAGCGATTGGCCGCGAAACCGGCAAGCCGCTATGGGAAGCGCGCACCGAAGCCGCCTCGATGGCGGCCAAGGTCGAGATTTCGATTCAGGCCTATAACGAGCGCACCGGCGAAAAGCGCTCGGCGATGGCCGACGGCACGGCGGTGCTGCGGCACCGTCCGCATGGCGTGGTGGCAGTGTTCGGCCCGTATAACTTCCCCGGCCATTTGCCCAACGGGCATATCGTGCCGGCGCTGATCGCCGGTAACGCGGTGGTGTTCAAGCCCTCTGAACTCGCGCCGGGCGTGGCACGCGTGACGGTCGAAATCTGGCGCGACGCGGGCTTGCCGGCGGGCGTGCTGAATCTCGTGCAAGGCGAGAAGGAAACCGGCATTGCGCTTGCGAATCATCGGCAGATCGACGGCTTGTTCTTCACCGGTAGTTCGGATACCGGAACATTGCTGCACAAGCAGTTCGGCGGGCGGCCGGAGATCGTGCTGGCGCTGGAGATGGGCGGCAACAATCCGCTCGTCATCGGGCCGGTGGCCGATCTCGACGCGGCCGTGCACCATACCATTCAGTCGGCGTTTCTGTCGGCGGGACAGCGTTGCACGTGCGCGCGCCGTATTTTCGTGCCGAACGATGCCTTCGGCGACCGCTTTATCGAACGCCTGAGCGACGTCACCTCGCGCATCAGCGTGGGTGAATACAACGCCGATCCGCAGCCGTTCATGGGCGCGGTGATCTCGGCGCGGGCGGCTGCGCGTCTGGTCGCCGCACAGGAGCGCCTGCTCGCCGACGGCGCGAAATCGCTGCTGACGATGGAGCAACGCGATCCGCAGCTCGGCTTCGTCACGCCGGCGATTCTCGACGTGACCGGCGTGCAGGATCTGCCTGACGAGGAACACTTCGGACCGCTGGCACAGATCGTCCGCTACGGCACCTTCAACGAAGCGATCGAACGCGCGAACGACACCGAGTTCGGTCTGTCCGCCGGCCTGCTCGCCGACGACGAAGCACTGTGGACGCATTTCCAGCGCACCATTCGCGCGGGCATCGTCAACTGGAACCGGCCGACCAACGGCGCGTCCTCCGGTGCGCCGTTCGGCGGGCCGGGGCGTTCGGGCAATCACCGGCCGAGCGCTTACTATGCCGCCGACTACTGCGCGTATCCGATGGCTTCCGTCGAAAGCGCGCAACTGCAAATGCCCGCGAGCGTCTCGCCGGGCCTTCAATTCTAAGGATCGACGATGCAAGCCACTGAAGCCAATTTCGACGGCCTGGTCGGCCCGACCCACAATTACGCGGGGCTCTCGTTCGGCAACGTCGCGTCGCAGAGTAACGACAAGTCGATTGCGAATCCGAAAGCGGCGGCCAAACAAGGCCTTCGCAAGATGAAGCAATTGGCCGATCTCGGCTTTCATCAAGGCGTGTTGCCGCCGCAGGAGCGGCCGTCGATGCGCCTGCTGCGCGAACTCGGTTTTTCGGGCGACGACGCCACGGTCATCGCGCGGGTCGCCAAAGACGCACCCGAGTTGCTGTCCGCGGCGAGTTCCGCGTCGGCCATGTGGACGGCGAATGCGGCAACGGTGAGCCCGTCGGCCGATACGCACGACGGCCGCGTGCATTTCACGCCGGCCAATCTGTGCAGCAAGCTGCATCGCGCGATCGAACACGAATCCACCCGCCGCACGTTGCGCGCCATGTTCAGCGACGACAGCCGTTTCGCGGTGCATGAAGCCTTGCCCGGCACCCCCGCGCTCGGCGACGAAGGCGCGGCGAATCACACGCGTTTTTGCGCGGAATACGGCACACGTGGCGTCGAATTCTTCGTCTATGGCCGCAGCGAATATCGCCGTGGACCGGAGCCGAAGCGTTTCCCCGCGCGTCAAACCTTCGAGGCGAGCCGCGCGGTCGCGCACCGTCATGGCCTGGAAGAAGCGGCCACGGTGTATGCGCAGCAGAGCCCCGACGTGATCGACGCGGGCGTGTTCCATAACGACGTGATCGCGGTCGGCAATCGCAACACGCTGTTCTGCCATCAACTGGCGTTTGTCGAACAGAAGGCGGTGTACGACGAACTGCGCACGAAGCTCTCGACGCTGAAATCCGAGTTCAACGTAATCGAAGTGCCGGACGCTCAGGTGAGCGTGGCCGATGCCGTGACGTCGTATCTGTTCAACAGCCAGTTGCTGACGCGCCCCGACGGCAAGCAGGTACTGGTGGTGCCGCAGGAGTGCCGCGAGAATCCGCGCGTGGCCGCATACCTTGACGAACTGACCTCGCACACTGGTCCGATCGACGACGTGCTCGTATTCGATCTGCGCGAAAGCATGAAAAACGGCGGTGGTCCGGCATGCCTGCGTCTGCGGGTCGTACTGAGCGAAGCCGAGCGCGCGGCGGTCACGCCGGGCGTGTGGATCAACGATCAGTTGTTCGGCCGCCTCGATACATGGATCGAAAAGCATTATCGCGATCGTCTTGCGCCCGCCGATCTGACCGATCCGCAATTGCTCGCCGAGTCGCGCACCGCGCTCGACGAGTTGACGCAGATTCTCGGTCTGGGTTCGCTGTATGACTTCCAGCGTTGAGCGCGGCATGAGCGATTCGATGCTGGGCGATTTTCTGGCGTACACGCTGGCGGGCTCACGGCCCGCGTTGCAGGCTACACAGGGGACGTGCGCCAATGGCGTGCGCTGGTCGTGGCTCGACGACGGCGTGCTGCAAATCGAGCCCGCCACGCAGGAAGAGGGCGCGCGCAGCGTGCTGGCCTCGGCCGGCGTGCATGGCGACGAAACCGCGCCGATCGAATTGCTGTCGCGGCTCGTGCGCGATATCGCCAACGGCAATGCCGCGCTAACGTGCCGCCTGCTGGTGATCCTCGGCAACGTCGACGCCATGCGCGACGCCTGCCGTTATCGTGACGACGATCTGAACCGCCTCTTCAGCGGACGTCACACGCAGGTGCCGCACAGTCATGAAGCGCCGCGTGCCGCCGCGTTGGAGCAGGCGGCAATCCGGTTCTTCGCCGCTGCTTCGACTGAAGTCGGCGCGCGCTGGCACATCGACATGCATACGGCGATTCGCGCCTCGGCCTTCGAGCGGTTCGCATTGCTGCCGCATACCGGCAAGCCGTTTTCGCGCGCGATGTTCGAGTGGCTCGGCGAGGCGCGCATCAGCGCGGTGCTGTTGCACACCACCAAGGGCACCACCTATTCGCACTTCACCGCCGAGGCCTGCGGCGCCGAAGCCTGCACGCTCGAACTCGGCAAGGTGCGTCCGTTCGGGCAGAACGATCTGACGCGCTTTAGCGGCGCTGACGAAGCCCTGCGCGATCTGCTGGCCGGCACGAGCGGCGCAGCGCACGCTGCGATGCCGCGCGTGTTTACGGTCATCGACCAGCTCACCAAGCAAAGCGAAGCATTTGAATTGCTGGTGGCAGCCGACGTCCCGAACTTCACGCCGTTTGCGAAAGACACCTTGCTTGCACGCGACGGCGACTATCGCTACACCGTGCGTCACGACGAAGAACGGATCGTGTTCCCCAACCCGACGGTCAAGCCGGGTTTGCGCGCCGGACTGCTGGTCGTCGAGACCACTCAGGACACCCTGTCCACGCTCGTTTAGACGGCCACTGTCTTACGCTTCGCCGCCGACTCTCATTCAAATCCCCTTGCCTGAACGCGACACGAATTTGCACCTTTGCTGTGCATGGCGGTCGCACGACGGCCTGAGTGTGTCTCGTGCCGCCCGCCTGGCGTGCTTTGCGAAGTCTGTACAATCGCCGCCGGCCCGGCCGTCACCGACGAGAAGCTGCTCGGCGCGGGCGTGGGCTTTGGCATCCGCAAGGGCGACAAGGCGCTGAAGGATGCGCTGAACCAGGCACTCAAGGAACTGAAGGCGGATGGCACGATCGACCGCTTCGCCGCGAAGTACTTCGACGTGAAGGTGGTGTTGAAATAAATCGCAGTGAGCGTTGACTGATGCAAACGGCCGCTGATGCGGCCGTTTGCATATTGGGCTGAGCGACCAAGGTGAATCAGCGTGCCTTGGCCTCGGGCTGGTCCAGATAATCGAATACCACTTCACCGAGACCGAGCGTGAGGTCGGCAAGCAGGTGCCGCGCCTCGACGATTTCGAGCACCGGCAATTCCGCGACCGGCGCGAGTGCATGCGGCGCCAGTTCCAGCGAGGCCGGACCGGTCCATGCGCCTTTCAGATCGATGTCCTGCAGGTAGTAGCGCACCAGTTCGCAGATGCGCGGCGTGCCGTCCACATGCGGGATCACCTTGAGCAGGAAGTTCGGCGTCTCCAGACGCTTTTTCTGCTGCGCCAGATCGAGCTGGCGGTGCTTGTAGCCCATCGTGCCGGTGGCGATCCGCACTGGGCCGTAGTCGAGCGTGCCGACCATGGTGTCGGTGTGCACTTCGAGCACCGGCCTGGCGAGCTTCTTCGGGAACCCCCACAACTCGCGGCCGCCGGCGATCGGCGGATGGTCGTCCAGATACATCGCCAGCGTGTAACCGCCCGCAACGCCGTTGAATGAGACCGGAATCACCTGGCCGCTTTCGGTGTAGTCGCCGAAACCGGTCGAATCCGGCATGCGAATGAATTCGTAATGCACCAGCGGCTCGCCGATTTCCAGAGGCTCTGGCACGACCGCCCGCAGTTTGTCCGGATCGGTGCGGTAGGTGATGATCAGAAATTCGCGGTTGATGAACCGGTACGGGCCCATCGGAAACGCCGGGTTCGTGATCGGCATCGCGAAGGCATTGGACAACACGCTTTTGACGTCCATGGTTTTTCCTTGGTGATTAAGCACGGGAGTAAAACGGGTGGAACGCTTCTGCATTGCACAACAGTATCGTCGATTCCCTCGCAGGTTTCAGCGACACGGCTTCCCAATTATTTGGAGATATTGCTGCACGGCCATGTCCGGGCGTGGCGCGCTGCGCTAAAATCGCCTGGCACGGTGCAGGCGCCCGCAGAGCAGGCGCCATCTGGCGCCGCGGCCCTCGGGGTAGGGACGCGCGCGGTGAACACCACAAAATACAGCAGTGAGCGCCGAGGTGGCGCTTAGCGGGGGACTGAATGACCACCATCGCAATCGAAAATCCGGGCCAGGCGGACGCCACGGACGATGCGCAACTGAACGCAAGTTTTGCACGTCAACCGATCCTGAATCGGGACGGCATGCTGTGCGGCTATGAGATCAAGGTACGTGCGCCGGTGCTGCCGGTCGAGGAGCAGGACGCATTGGCGCCGCTCTCCGGTGCAGCCGCGAGCGCCGATGTTCTGCCGGGCCGCGCGCCCACTCCGGAGCAACGGGTGACGCGAGCCATCGTGCGCGGATTGATCGATGGCAATGTGCGCGGCGCGCTCACGGGGCACCCGGCCTACGTGGACGTGAACCGCGAGATGCTGTTCGACGATTCGATTCTGCGTCTGCCCGCCGAGCGCTTCATGCTCGAAATATCGCCGGCCATCGAGGTCGACGAGGCGCTCGTTGCGCGCATCGTGCAATTGCATGGGCGGCGCTATCGCTTCGTACTCGACGAAGTGACGCAGCCCAATGAGACCTTTGCCCGGCTGCTGCCGTACGCGGAGGCCGTCAAGATCGATTTCACGCGTACGCCGGCCGCTTTGTTGGCCAAGCTCGCGAGCGTGCTCAAGTCGGCGGGCAAGCTGTTGATTGCGCTGGGCATCGACGCACAGGCCGATTTCGAAACCGCGCACGGACTCGGCTTCGACCGTTTCCAGGGCTATTTCTTCGCGCGCGCGCAGACCTCGACGAGCCGGCGCGTCAGCGCGCCGCGGCATGCGTTGCTGAACCTGCTGCAGTTGCTTTCGGGCGAGCCGACCGTCGCGCAGCTCGAAGCCGAACTCAAGCTGAATCCGGTACTGGTGATGCATCTGATGAAGCTCGCGAATTCGAGCGGCCTTGCGGTGGGCCATAAGGTGACCACGCTGCGCGACGCGATCAACGCGACCGGCACGAATCGGATCGCGCGCTGGACGCAATTGCTGTTGTATGCGGACGGCCGCAAGGTTGCGCTCGAGGACGACCCTCTGCTGCAACTGGCGGCGACCCGGGCGCGTTTCATGGAACTGGCGATCGAGCGCTTGCCTGAAGCTGGCCGCGATGAAGCGGATGCGGCGTTTCTAACCGGCGTGTTTTCGTTTGTCGATGCAGTGTTCGGTGGTTCGCTTGAAAGGACGTTGAATGTGCTGACGTTGTCGCGGCCGATCCAGGCGGCGATTCTGCATCGCGAGGGCATGCTGGGTTTGCTGCTTGCAACGGTGGAAGCGCTGGAGTGCGGGGCGTGGGATGAGATCGAGACGCTTTGTGCGCGCTTGCAGCCGTTGACGGTGGAAGACATCGCGCAGCTCGGGTTGGCGGCGGGCGCGTGGGCCGGGGTCGCGGATCGGAGTGCGGAGGGGTTGGAGAGGATTGAGGATTGAGGCAGGTCCCAGGAAGCCGCGGCATGCTGCGCATGCCGGCCTCGGCAACCTGAACTTAGGGCAAATGCAAAATCAGCGGGAGTGAAGCAACGCGATCAACGATCACGCCAGGCCTTCACATCGTCTCCATTTCCCGCATTTGCCCCAGGCCAAAAAAACGGCCTAACTCCTTGGCCAGTTCATTTAGCGCACCCATTTCCTTCTGTGAAATCCTGCGAGGCTCCTGGGTGTGCGACCAGTCGCCATATAACAGTGCCACCGTCTGATCGCTTTCGTCGACCACCGGCAGCAGCACGAAGGCGCGGGCGTCGTCGAACGAGCGGCGGAACCATTCGGGCAGCCGCGCGACCATTTTCGGATCGCGCGCATTCTCGATGAAGATGCCCACCGAGTTCGCGATCGCGAGATGAAACACGTCGGGTTCGAATGCGGTGTTGAAGGTCAGCCGTGGCAGCGCGGCGTCGATCTTTGGACCGAGTCCGAGGCGGGCCTTGAACGTGCCGTTGCTGTGCTTGACGAACACCACCGTGCGCGCGAAGCCCAGTGCGGCCAGCACGGTTTCCGATGCCATGGCCAGCGCGGGCGCGAGCGGACTGCCGTCGGGCAGGCCGCGCAGATCTTCAACCCCCACGCCGATCCGCGCTTCCGGGTTGAGCGCCTCGCGCGCAATCGCATCCGCGTTGGCGCGCAACTCGACGATTTCGCGCATCACGCCGTCGCCGCCTTCTTCGCGGGCGAGCGCGACGCTCATATCGAGCAGCACCTCCGGATCGGTGTTCAGCGCGCCGCTATATTCCTGCGCCAGTTCGGCAATGCGTGCCTCGCGCTCCCAGTCCGGCATGTTCTGGGTGGTCAGCACGTCGGCGACCGCCGTCGAATAATTGGTGATGGCGCGTAGCCACTGAACCTGGCGTGGCTGCTCGGTATCCTGCGGGTCGAACTCGCCCATGCCGGAGCGGATCATGTCGGGCAAGCGCCAGCGCACCGCGGCTTCGGCGCCGATTTCGTCGAATGTGACGCCGAGCACCAGCACGCACGCCTCGGTTTCGAGCGTGCCGGTTTCGATATGACGGCGGATCTGGTCCCACTCGGCGTCGAGATAGAACACCACCAGTAGCTTGCCGATCTGCCGCATCAGCGTGCAGACCACGGCTTCTTCGCCGGCGCGCAGATCGCCGCGCTCAGTCAGCTTACGCGCGACGCAGCCCGATAGCAGCGTGCGGTTCAGTTCCAGTTTCGCATCGATACGGCGCGGCGCGCTGTGATGAAAGTGATCGACGATCTTCAGGCCGACCACCAGATGGCCGACCGCATCCATGCCGAGCACCATCAGCGCGCGCGACACGGTGGTGATATTGCCGCCGAACGCCATGTACATGGCCGAGTTGGCAAGCCGCAGCACTTTTTGCGTCAAGGCGAAATCCGACAACACCACCTGGACCAGGCCGGTGAAATCGAGGTCGTCGTTGTTCATCGCCGTCATGGTGGTGCGCAGCGACTGCGACAGCATGGGGAAATCGCCGCGCTCGCTCATCCGCGACCAGAGCCTGTCGAGCACCGCCGCCTTTACCATGTGAGTCCCGCAAAAGCCATACATGTTCCAATGAGTGCCACGCCGGCATGAAACCGGCTTCTTCCGCTGTGCAAGCGCCGTGCTTGCATCGCTATGCGGTGTGCAAGTGAAGCGTGCGCGCTTCGAAACGCCGCGCGAGTTCGTCGGAAGGCAACGCCTTGCAGACGAGCCATCCCTGTATATGGTCACATCCCATCTCGGTGAGCAGGGTGCGTTGTGCTTCCGTTTCGACGCCCTCGGCGACCAGCTCGAGATCGAGCGTTTGCGCGAGACCAACCACTGCGCTAACGATTGCCTGATCGTTCCGGGAGGTTAGCAGATTCTCGACAAAACTCCGGTCGATCTTGAGCTTCGCCAGCGGGAACCGTTGCAGGTACGCGAGGCTCGAGTAGCCGGTGCCGAAATCGTCGACCGCGAAACGTATGCCCATCGCGGTCAGTTCTTCGAGCAAACCCTTGGCGTGCGCCGGGTCGTGCATCAGCAGGCTTTCGGTGATCTCGAACACGAGGCGGCGCGGATCGATACCGGTCAATTCGATCGCCTCGCGCACCGAATCCTTGAAGCGCGGATCGCGAAACTGCTGCGGCGACACGTTCACAGCCACGTATTGCAGCGAGATGCCCTGGGCATCCCACTGGATCAACTGCATGCAGGCAACCTTCAACACCCAGTTGCCGAGGAAGTTGATGAGCCCGATCGATTCCGCGAGCGGAATGAACATCGACGGCGGAACCAGGCCATGCACCGGGTGCAGCCAGCGGATCAACGCTTCCACGCCGACTACGCCGTGCGTGCGGCTGCTGGTGATCGGCTGGAAGTGCAGCGAGAACTCGCCGTTGCGAACCCCGTCGTAGAGGTCCGCTTCCAGTTTCAGGCGCTCGGCATCGGCCGGGTTGTCGTCCGGAACATAGAAAGCGAGCGTGTTGCCGCCGGCCGCCTTGGCCTGCAGCAGGGCATGATCGGCCCAGCGCAGCAGGTGCGTATCGTGCGCGGCGGTGTCGTTGACGTGACGCACGTCGGGGTAGAGCGCAATGCCGATGCTCGCCGACAGGTGCACCTGCTGGCCGCTGAATACATACGGCTGCTGGATCGCGGTCAGCAGGCGCCGGGCCAGCGTTTCGGCGGCAGCTGCGGCGTCGGTGCGGTTGGCCGCGGCCTTCACGAGGATCGCGAACTCGTCGCTGGCCACGCGCGCCACCATCTCGCTCGGGCTCGTCATATTCAACAGGCGCCGTGCGGTGTCGCGCAGCATCTCGTCGCCGGCGTCGTAGCCGAGCGCGCGGTTCACGCGCTGATAGTCGTCGATATCGAGCAGCAGCAGGGCGACGGGCGTGCCATGCGTGTCGGCCTGCTGTTGCGCGTCGATCAGCGCGGGGATCAGCGCCGACTGGTTGGCCAGGTTGGTGAGGCGGTCCAGATGCAGCGCCTGGGTCAGACGTTCCTCGGCCGCGCGCCAGGCCGATACGTCGAAGCCGGCGATCGCGAAGCCGTCGACGCCGTCATGGCTGTTGCGTACCACGCGCAGCTCGACGGTGATCGGGTAGGTCAGCGACTTGATAAGGCCGAGCGTCGACTTCTCGACATTGCCCGACGCGATGGCGCGCGCGAGCAAGCCGTCGAGGCGCGGCACATCGGCGGGTGCGACGAGATCGTGCAGCGTGATGGTCTCGAGGTACTCGCGGTGATAGCCGATGAAGCGCAGGCTGGCGTCGGACACATAGAGGAAGCGCAGGTCGCTATCGACGTGCGCCAGCAGGTCGACGGCGCCGACCACCTGTTCCAGTTGCGCCGTGCGGCTTGAGCCGAACTGCGGTTTGCCGTCCGCGCGCCGGCCGAACGCACGAATCCGCTCAATGACCGTGCGCAAGGAGCCCCGGCGGGGCGCGGTGATCCTGTTCGCTTCCATGTTTGTCGCTGGCAACCTGTATTCGTCTGCAGGCGGGGCGGCTCGCTGTCCGCCGTATCTGGGCGGCCGAGAGGTATCAGGCCGCCCCATCAGAACAAGATAACGACCCGTGCCGGAAAATCTTTAGCGGCGGCTGAAAAAAACCGCCGCTAACACAGGGCCTGCGCGGTTCGCTACCGTCGCGGAAGCGATTCAGTTAAAGTGCGACGGCTTCGCGACCGTTAATACGACAAACCCGTTGTGCAGTGCTGGCCGTGACGCCGCTGCCTAGCCTCCCCGAATACTTGCACCGATGATCCATGTCTGAACGTCACTTTGTCAGGGCCACCCCCGGGCACATCGAGGTACGTGACCCATGCGCCGATGGCATTGATCCAGCATTTCAGGCGCAATTCGTCTATTTGGGCCGCCAGCCGATTCTCGATCGCGACGGGGCGCTCAATGCCTACGAATTGCTGTTCCGGGCCGGCGCGCACAACTACGCCGAAGTCACCGACGACGCCCAGGCGACGGCGCAGGTCGTAGCGCGCGCGATCGGCGGAATCGGTGTGGCGGCGGTCCTTGGGCCGCACCGAGGCTTCGTCAATATCGATCGCGCGCTGCTCTTTAACGACATCGTCCACCTGATGCCGCCGGAGCGCTTCGTGCTCGAAATCCTCGAGACGGTGCAAATCGATGCGCAACTGGCCCGCCGACTGACCGAGTTGCGCCGCGCCGGCTTTCAGGTGGCACTCGATGACGTCAGTGAACTGTCCGGTGAACTGACCGCCGCGTTGCCGCACGCCGATATCGTCAAGATCGATTTCCTGCAGACCGATCGCGCGGTGCTTCCCGGGCTGGCGTCGATGCTGCGCGATCACGGCAAGACGCTGATTGCCGAAAAGGTCGAGACTCGCGAAGACTTCGAGCTGGCTCGCGAGCTCGGCTTCGATCTGTTCCAGGGGTACTTTTTTGCGCGGCCGCAGGTACTGGCCGCGCCGCGCAACCGCTCGCCGCGTCCGGGATTGCTGCGTTTGCTGGCGCTGCTTTCGCGCGATGCCGGCATTATCGAACTCGAAGCGGAGCTCAAGCTGAATCCGAGCGTGGTCGTACAACTGCTGCGGCTCGTCAACTCGAGTGCGTTTGGTCTCGGGCGCAATATTGCGTCGTTGCGCGAGGCCATTCTCGCCACCGGCACGCGGCAAATCGCGCGCTGGACGCAACTGCTGCTGTACGCCGACGCGGGCGATCTGCCGTGGCGCGCCGACCCGCTGGTGGAGCTGGCCGGTACGCGTTCGCGCTTCATGGAACTGGCCGCGAACCGGCTATGCCCGTCCGACGACGATTTTGCCGATGCCGCCTTCATGACCGGCATTTTTTCGCTGATCCACATCGTGCTCGGCAGCTCGCCGGCGACGGTGCTCGAGAAGCTGGGTCTCGCGCCGCAGATCCGTCAGGCGATCGTTTCGCGCAGCGGGGCGCTGGGCACCTTGCTGCGCATTGCCGAAGCGGCCGGCGAGGGTGCTGATGCCGCGCAGATCGCCGCCGGGCCTGATGCGCCGGTCGGCTTCGACCGGCTCACGCCCGAGGTGCTGGCCGAGTTGAACCTGTCCGCAGCGGCGTGGTTCGGCGCGCATATCGAGGCAGCGGCTACCTGAGCTTTCACGCTCGAGGCGCCGGTTTGGGCTTATCGGATATCGGGGATGGCCTGGCGCAACGCCGGGACATCCCGCGTGGTTTCCGCCCGCGGGCCTATCTGCGCATCCTTTCCGCAGTTTCCTACGTATATCTTCCGAACGTGGTCCAATAGCGAATGGAGAGCGGCTGGCGTTCAACTGGCGACCGCCGGGATTGATTGCACGAACGGTGTGCACTAACGCGTGGAGGTGATGCAGATGAAGAGGAATTTCATATCGGCGGCGCTCGCTGCTGTTTTGTCGGTGGGATTCACGGCGTATTCGCTGACGGCCTCGGCGACGCTGAAGCCGGGCGACACGGCGCCGGCTTTTACCGCGCAGGCTTCGTTGGGCGGCAAGACCTATACCTATTCGCTTACCGACGAGCTGAAGAAAGGGCCAGTGGTGGTGTATTTCTACCCGGCGGCTTTCACGAAGGGATGCACGATCGAGGCGCACGAATTTGCCGAGGCAGTTGATGAGTACAAGAAATATGGTGCGACGGTGATTGGTGTGTCGCACGATAACATCGACACGTTGACGAAGTTTTCGGTGAGCGAATGCCGCAGCAAGTTCCCGGTGGCGGCGGATGCCGACTCGAAGGTGATTGGCGAATATGACGCCGGCCTGCCGATGCATAGCTCGATGGCCAATCGTGTGTCGTATGTGATCGCGCCGGATGGCAAGATCATTTACGAGTACACGAGTTTGTCGCCGGAGAAGCATGTCGAGAACACGCTGAAGGCGGTGAAGGATTGGGCGGCGACGCATAAGCCGCAGTAAGGGCGGGGCGCTGCGCGGCTGTTATTTTTGCCGCTGGAATGTGGCGTTGCCCATGCTGGGCTGACATTTTCTGTCTTGCGAGCTTGCCATGCCGATTGTGGTTGCTTTGATTGCGTTGATCGCTGTGGTGTATGGCGCAGTGCGGGGTTTTTATGCCTTGCAGGCGGCGTTTGGGTTGGGGGTTGCGGTTGGTGTTGCTGTGCTTGTCGGCGCGCTTTTGATTGCTGGGGTGGTGTATTGGTGGCGACGTCGGCAGGAGGTGGCCGCTAATATCCGCGACGGCGATTGGACCCATGAGGTTAAAGGCGACTGGGGGTCAGTTAGGCTCGCTGCCGGTAAGCGGTTATGTGAGATTCGCCTGGGCGGCGAGCAAGGGTTTTATATTTTTGCTGACCTGGTAGGGGTTGAGGCGCAGGGCCTTGGTGGTCAGTGGAAAGTGGCTTTGACTGTTAAGGATGCCAAGCATCAGGTGTGGGTTTTGCCCATGCTGGGCGCGCGGCAGGCTAAGCAGTGGGAGCGGGTTTTTTTGCTTGCCATCGGGCAGAAGTTGTAGGTTTTTTTTTTGCCTTTGGCGGCGGCATTTCCTTGTGCTTGCCTCTTTGGCCTTTCCTTGCTTTCTTATTGGTTTATTAGTGTTCCCCCTGTGCGGGGGGCACCTACTTTTCTTTGCCTGCCGCAAAGAAAAGTAGGCAAAAGAAAGCGGCTCAAACCGCTAATTTTTAAGCGGGTCCCCTGGCTTGGAGGGGATCGTGGCTCCGTAGAGATTGGGCCTGCGCACCTGCCTGCCTGAGTGACCAGGCCGTCATACTTCCGGCGGCGCTGCGCGCGCCGAGGCAGTACTTCATCAAACCGGCCGCCGGGTTTTACGTATGCGATTCGCCCAATGCGCTGACTCGCTGACTTTGGTGCTGGCACGAGCACCTCCAAAACCATTGGTGCTTTTCAGCGCCTCGCCGAGGCGAAGCCGATGGCCCCCACCACAAACAACCGAAGCCCCCGGTTTCCCTGGTGAACCCAACCGCGACGCACGCAGTGCGGAGTGGGAGCGGATGACGGCTGTGTCACTGGCGCTTATGGACCGAGGTGTGATCCGTTTATCGCGCCACCAGCCCCTCCAAGCCAGGGGACCCACTTAAGAGTTGGCGGTTTGAGCCGCTTTCTTTTGCCTACTTTTCTTTGCGGCGGCAAAGAAAAGTAGGTGCCCCCCCCCCGCACAGGGGGAACGCTAATAAACCAGCAAGAACACAAGGAAAGGCCAACGCCGCAGGCACAACGAAATGCCGCCGCCAAAGGCAAAAAAATCAGGAAGGAGCGATTCCAGCTCGCCGACCCTTCCCGGATTCCCATTTGACCCGAATCCGATCCATATAAAGATAAACCACCGGCGTGGTGTAAAGAGTCAGCATCTGACTAACAATCAACCCGCCCACAATAGCGATCCCCAAAGGAGCGCGAAGCTCAGCCCCTTCTCCTCGCCCGAACGCCAACGGCAAAGCCCCAAGCAGCGCTGCACAGGTCGTCATCATGATCGGTCGGAACCGCAGCAAACAGGCCTGATGAATCGCGTCCCTCGACGACAACCCATGCCGGGAGGCTTCAATCGCGAAGTCCACCATCATGATCGCGTTCTTCTTCACAATGCCGATCAGCAAGATCACCCCGATCAACGCAATGATGCTGAACTCGGTCTTGAACAGCAGCAACGCCAGCAACGCCCCCACGCCAGCGGAGGGCAACGTGGACAAAATCGTCAGCGGGTGGATATAACTCTCATACAACATCCCCAGCACGATATACACCGCCGCCAGCGCGGCCAGAATCAGGATCGGCTGGTCGGACATGGATTGCTGGAACGCCTGCGCAGTGCCCTGGAAACTGCCGTGTATCGTCGCCGGCATGCCGATCTGCGCCATCGTGTCGTAGATCGCCTGCGTCGCCGTCGATAAGGACACACCCGGCGGCAGGTTGAACGAAATCGTCGAGGCCACGAACTGGCTCTGGTGATTCACCGACAACGGCGTGTTCCCCGGCCCAAAGCTCGCGATCGCCGACAACGGCACCATCGTCTCCTTCGCGGTCGATACCGCCGCGCCCGAAGACGCACTCGACTTGCCACTCGCCGCAATCGAATTGATCGCCTGGTTGCGCGCGGAATCGGCCGCAATGCTCGCCACACTCGAAGCCGTCGTGCCGGCCGTGCCGCCCGCCGACGCGCTGGTCGAAGTAGAAGTTGGGGTGCTTGCCGTTGCCGTCACCGTGCCGGCCGGCGCGTTGGTGGTCTGCGCGCCGCTCGCGCTGCCGCCCGAGGTGCTGACGTAAATCTGGTTCAGCATGTCCGGACTCTGCCAGTACTTCGGCGCTACTTCCATGATCACGTGGTACTGGTTCAGCGGGTTGTAAATCGTCGATACCTGACGCTGGCCGAACGCGTCGTACAAGGTGTTGTCGATCTGCGCAGGCTTGATGCCAAGGCGCGCGGCGGTCGCCCGGTCGATCGTGACCATCGCTTCGAGGCCGCCCTGCTGCTGGTCGGAATTCACGTCGGCCAGTTCGGGCCGCGCCTGCAGCGCTTCAGTGAGCTTCGGTCCCCACAGGTACAGGTCGGGTGTGGAATCGGCCAGCAGTGTGAACTGATACTGCGCGTTCGATTGCCGCCCGCCAACGCGGATGTCCTGCACCGCTTGCAGGAAAGTGCGCGCGCCGGCCACGTCGCCAAGCGGCGCGCGCAGTTGCTGGATCACCTGATCGGCGGATAACTTGCGCTCGCTCTTCGGTTTCAGCGAAACGAACATGAAGCCGGAGTTGGTCTGCCGGCCGCCGGTGAAACCGGCCACGCTGTCCACCGCCGGATTCTTGCCGACGATCTCCATCATTTGCGCGAACTTGCCTTTCATCGCCTGGAACGAGGTGCTCTGGTCGGCCTGGATGCCGCCGATCAGACGGCCGGTGTCCTGCTGCGGAAAGAAGCCCTTCGGCACGATGATGTACAGCCAGATATTCAGGCCGATGGTGGCGAGCAGAATCGTCACGATCAGGCGCGGATGCAGCAGCGCCCAGCCGAGCGTGCGTTCATAGCCGCGCTGCATCGAGGCGAAGCCGCGTTCGAGCCAACGCCCGAAGCGGCCTTCTTCTTTCTGTTCGTGCGGCTCGCGCAGCAGGCGCGAGCACATCATCGGCGTCAAGGTGAGCGAGACGATCAGCGAGACGCCGATCGCCAGCGAGAGTGTCAGCGCGAACTCGCGGAACAGCCGCCCGACAATGCCGCCCATCAGCAGAATCGGCAGGAACACGGCGACCAGCGAAATGCTGATCGACAGCACCGTGAAGCCGACTTCGCGCGCGCCGAGGAACGCGGCCTTCATGCGCGGCACGCCGTTCTCGATATGCCGTGAGATGTTCTCCAGCACCACGATCGCGTCGTCGACCACGAAACCGGTTGCGATCGTCAACGCCATCAGCGAGAGGTTGTCGATCGAAAAGCCCAGCATATACATCGCACCGAACGTGCCGATGATCGAGATCGGTACGGCGACGCTCGGAATCAGCGTGGCGCGCCAGTTGCGCAGGAACAGGAACACCACCATCACCACCAGCGCCACCGCGATCATCAGCGTGCGCTCGGTGTCTTTCAGCGAGGCGCGGATTGTCGTGGAGCGGTCGGAGGCCGGCGCGATGTCGACGTCGGCGGGCAGCGACGCATGCAACTGCGGCAGCATCGCGGTCACGCGGTCGATGGTATCGATGATGTTCGCGCCAGGTTGCCGGTACAGAATCACCAGCACCGAACGCTTGCCGTTGAAGAGGCCGAGGTTGCGCAGATCTTCGACCGAATCGACCACTTCCGATACATCGGAAAGTTTCACCGCCGCGCCGTTGCGATAGGCGATGACCAGATCTTTATACTGCGCCGCTTTGCTCGCCTGGTCGTTGGTATAGATCTGCACGCGGTTCGGGCCGAACTCGATCGAACCTTTCGGGCTGTTCGCGTTGGCCGCGGCGAGTGCCGCGCGTACGTCCTCGAGACCGATGCCGTAGTGGGACAGCGCGTTCGGTTCCAGCTCGACGCGCACGGCCGGGTTGGCTGAACCGCTGACATCCACTTCGCCGACGCCGTCGACCTGCGACAGCGACTGTTGCAGTACGGTGGCCGCGGAGTCATATAACTGTCCGGCGGTCAGTGTTTTCGATGTGAGCGCCAGAATCAGGATCGGCGCGTCGGCTGGATTCACCTTGTGGTAAGTCGGGTTGCTGCGCAGGCTCGTCGGCAGGTCGGCACGGGCGGCGTTGATGGCCGCCTGCACGTCGCGCGCGGCGCCGTCGATGTCGCGATTCAGGCCGAACTGCATGGTGATGCGGGTGGAGCCGACCGAGCTTTGCGAGGTCATCTCGGTCACGTCGGCGATCGAGCCGAGATGCCGCTCGAGCGGACTTGCGACGCTGGTGGCGACCGTGTCCGGACTCGCGCCCGGCAGGGTGGCCTGCACCGAAATAGTCGGGAAATCGACCTGCGGCAGCGGCGCCACGGGCAGCTTGGTGAACGCGAAAATGCCGGACAACGCGATGCCGATCGCCAGCAGCGTGGTGGCGACCGGGCGGGAGATAAACGGGCGCGACAGATTCATCGCTCAGTTCCCTGCATCGGTGGCGGGCGGCGTTGCACCGGGCGGTGGGCCGCGTCGGGAAGAATCGCCGCGATTGAAGCGCTCACGCGCACGGCGGGCGAGCGCATCGAAGCCGAGATAGATCACCGGCGTGGTGAACAGCGTGAGCAACTGGCTGACGATCAGACCGCCGGCAATCGCGATACCGAGCGGACGGCGCAGTTCCGAGCCGGCGCCGGTGCCGAGCATCAGTGGCAGCGCGCCGAGCAGGGCGGCGAGCGTGGTCATCAGGATCGGCCGGAAACGCAGCAGGCACGCCTGGTAAATCGCTTCGCGCGGCGCCTTGCCTTCCTCGCGTTCGGCGTACAGCGCGAAGTCGATCATCATGATGGCGTTCTTCTTCACGATACCGATCAGCAGCACGATACCGATAATGCCGATGATGTCGAGATCGTGCCCGGTGATCAGCAACGCCAGCAACGCACCCAGACCCGCCGAGGGCAGCGTCGACAGAATCGTGATCGGGTGGATGAAGCTTTCGTACAGCACGCCGAGCACGATATACATCGTGACGATCGCCGCCAGAATCAGGAACAGTTCATTCGACAACGACGCCTGGAACGCCAGCGCCGCGCCCTGGAAGCGCGT
Source organism: Paraburkholderia fungorum (assembly GCF_046027215.1). Classification (GTDB taxonomy): domain Bacteria; phylum Pseudomonadota; class Gammaproteobacteria; order Burkholderiales; family Burkholderiaceae; genus Paraburkholderia; species Paraburkholderia fungorum_D. Next base: position 1,373,140 of record NZ_JAQQEN010000001.1, read on the forward strand.
CTGAAACGATGCCGGCAAGCCGATGTCCTTCTCCGCCTGATCGATCGCTTTCACCGCCGCGCCGAGCGACGAACCCGGCGCGAGGTTGAACGACACGGTGGTGGCCGGGAACTGGCTCAGGTGCGTGACCAGCAGCGGCGCGGGCTTCTCGATGAACTTCGCAATCGACGACAACGGCACCTGGCCGCCCGTCGACGTAGAAGAGGGCAGATAGATCGAGTTCAGCGACTCGGTGTAGTGCTGCATCTGCGGCTGCGCTTCCAGAATCACGCGGTACTGGTTCGATTGCGTGAAGATGGTCGAGATGATGCGCTGGCCGAAGGCATCATACAGCGCGCTATCCACGGTAGCCGGCGTGATGCCATAACGCGACGCGGTGGCGCGATCGATTTCGATGTAGACCGACTGGCCGTTGTCCTGCAAATCCGTTGCCACATCCGCCAGTTCCGGCGACTGCTTCAGCCGGTCGACCAGCTTCGGCACCCACGTGGTGAATTCGCTGATGTTCGGGTCGGTCAGCATGAACTGGTACTGCGTCGGGCTGACCGTGGAATCGATCGTCAGATCCTGCACAGGCTGCATATACAGCGAGGCGCCCGGAATGTGCGCCACGTCCTGCTGCAACTGGCGGATCACGTCGCTCGCGGTGTTGCTGCGGTCGTCGCGCGGCTTCAGATTGATCAGCATGCGGCCGCTGTTCAGCGTGATATTGCTGCCGTCCACGCCGATGAACGAGGTCAGGCTCTCCACGTCCGGGTTCTTCAGGATCTGCGCGGCGAGTTCCTGCTGACGCTCGGCCATTGACGCATACGAGACCGACTGCGGCGCCTGCGTGATCGCCTGGATCACACCGGTGTCCTGCACCGGAAAGAAGCCCTTCGGAATGAAAATGTACAGCACCGCCGTCAACACCAGCGTGAGCACCGCGACGAACAGCGTGGCGCGCTGACGGTTCAGCACCCATGTGAGCGCGACAGCGTAGCGGGCAATGATCCAGTCGATGGCGGCGTGGGCTTTGGCTTCGAAGCGATGGCTTTCAGGCGGCGGCGTGTGGCGCAGCAGCTTCGCGCACAGCATCGGCACGAGCGTGAGCGAGACCACTGCCGAGATCACGATCGTCACCGCCAGTGTGATCGCGAATTCGTGGAACAGGCGGCCGACCACGTCGCCCATGAAGAGCAGCGGAATCAGCACGGCGATCAGCGAGACCGTCAGCGAAATGATCGTGAAGCCGATCTGTTTCGATCCCTTCAACGCGGCTTCCAGCGCCGATTCGCCTTCTTCCACGTAACGCGCGATATTCTCGATCATCACGATGGCGTCGTCGACCACGAAGCCGGTGGCGATCGTCAACGCCATCAGCGACAGGTTGTCCAGCGAGAACCCGCACAGGTACATCACGGCCAGCGTGCCGATCAGCGACAGCGGCACGGACAGACTCGGAATGATGGTCGCGTAGATGTTGGCAAGGAACAGATACATCACCAGCACCACCAGCACCACGGACATCAGCAGTTCGAACTGCACGTCGCGCACCGACGCGCGGATCGTGGTGGTGCGGTCGGTGACCACTTCGACTTCGAGCGCGGCGGGCAGCGACTGCTGCAGTTGCGGCAGCAGCGCCTTGATGCTGTCGACCACCTGGATCACGTTCGCGCCCGGCTGGCGCTGTACGTTCAGAATGATGGCCGGCGTGTTGTTGACCCACGCGCCGAGCTTGGTGTTCTCCGCGCCCTGCACAATGGTCGCGACGTCTGTCAGCATCACCGGGCGGCCGTTCTTGTAGGCGACCACGGCGCTCCTGTACGCGTTGGCGTCGGTCAGCTGATCGTTCGCGTTGATCGTGTAGTTGCGCGTCGGGCCGTCGAAGTTGCCCTTCGGCGTGTTGACGTTCAGGTTCGAAATGGTGGTGCGCAGATCGTCCAGATTCAGTCCGTATGCAGCGAGCGCGCGCGGATTCGCCTGAATCCGCACAGCCGGACGCTGACCGCCCGACAGGCTCACGAGACCCACGCCCGCTACCTGCGAGATCTTCTGCGCAAGGCGCGTGTCGGCCAGATCCTGCACCTGCGTGAGCGGCAGCGTTTTCGAGGTGATGGCGAGCGTGATGATCGGCGCGTCGGCCGGATTGACCTTCGCGTAGATCGGCGGCGCGGGCAGGTCGGATGGCAGCAGGTTGCCCGCTGCATTGATCGCGGCCTGCACTTCCTGCTCGGCGATGTCGAGCGGCAGATCGAGGCTGAACTGCAGCGTGATGATCGACGAGCCGGCCGAGCTTTGCGACGACATCTGGTTCAGCGACGGCATCTGCCCGAACTGCCGTTCGAGCGGCGCGGTGACCGACGAAGTCATCACGTCAGGGCTCGCGCCCGGATAGAAGGTCTGCACCTGAATGGTCGGATAGTCGACCTCGGGCAGCGCGGAGAGCGGCAGAAAGCGCAGCGCGACGAGACCGACCAGCATGATCGCCGCCATCAGCAGGGCAGTGCCGACAGGACGCAGAATAAAGGCGCGGGATGGATTCATGCGGTAGTTGCCGTGCCTTTATTGCGAGGCTTGCGCCGCGTGTTTGCCGTGATGCCCGCGCGCTCCGGACGCGCCCGATGCCGCCGCCGCGCCGCTTGCCCCACGGGCGCCCGAGGCGCCGCGCGGCTTGTCAGCCGGGATCGTGATCTTCGCGCCTTCCTTGAGCCGGTCCGAACCGTCGATCACGACGCGCTCGCCCACTTGCAGGCCGGACTTGATGCTGGTGCGTTCGCCGTCGACCGGGCCGATCTTGACCGGACGCACCGTCACCGTGTTATCCGGCTTCACGACGTAGACGAACTGGCCCATCGAGCCGTTCAGCACGGCCGGCGTCGGCACGATCACCGCGTCCTCGATCGTATCGACCAGCAGGCGCGTGTTGACGAACTGATTCGGGAACAGCATGTTCTTCGTATTCTGGAAGATCGCGCGCAGCTTCACCGTGCCGGTGGTGGTGTCGATCTGGTTATCCAGCGTTTCGAGCATGCCGCCTTCGAGCGAGGTGGTGTTGCTGCGATCGTACGCGGTGACCGACAGCTTCCCGCCCGTTTGGGTCTGCTGCAGGATCTGCTGCAGGTTGTCTTCGGAGGTCGTGAAGATCACGCTGATCGGCTGCAACTGCGTAATCACCACGATGCCGTTGGTCAGGCTCGGCGTGACGTAATTGCCCGGATCGACCTGGCGCAGACCGACCCGGCCCGACACCGGCGCCGTGATGCGCGCGTAGACGAGGTCGAGCTTGAAGGTGTCGATGTTGGCCTTGTCGGATTTCACCGTGCCTTCATATTGGCGCACGAGGGACGCCTGCGTATCGACTTGCTGGCTGGCGATCGAGTCTTGCGAGAGCAGTGTCTGATAGCGCTTGAGATCGAGGCGGGCGGTTTGCAGCAGCGCCTCGTCGCGCGCGAGCGTGCCTTGCGCGTTGTCGAGCGATATCTGATAGGGGCGCGGGTCGATCTGGGCGAGCACGTCGCCCTTCTTGACCATCTGTCCTTCCTTGAAATACACGTCCTGCAGCACGCCGCTCAACTGCGGCAGCACGGTGACGTTGGCAAGCGGCGTGACCGTGCCGAGCGCGGTCAGCACGACCGGCATCTCGCCCTGCGTGGCGGCTGCCACGTGCACGGGTTGCGCCAGGTTGGCGAGGGCGCCGGCACCGCCGCGGCCCGCGCGGCCGCTTTTCGCGCCGCTGGCACCGGAGGCCGCGCTCGCGCCACTGGCCGGACCGCCCCACGGATGCCAACGCCACAGCACAACGCCAAGGATGACCAATGCCGCGACGATCAGCGCAATATTGCGGCCGCGGTGCCGCTTCGATGTAACCGGGACGTCTGCGTGGACGCCAGTGCTGCGCCTGGAGGTGTCCGCCGGCTGGGAAGCCGGAGCGGCCGGGCGTGAGGTTTCCGAATGCTTTTGTTGTTCGTCCATCGGTTCGGTCTGGTGGCTGGCTTGGATGTGAGCCGCTGTGCGACCGACCCGCTTCTCCAGTTCGACGGATCGACGCGCAAGCGGCATAACAGGCGGTTTCGACAGCAGTAGCGCCGCGCGGGTTCAGCGCGATGCTACCGGAGGCGTGGGACAGAGATGTTAACGCAACACGGCAGCATGACAGGTCGGCCGGGCCGTTAAACAACGGAAGAACGGCAACCCGCGCGAGCGCGCCGCAACGGGAATGCGTGATCGTACGTCGCGGGCTCTGTAACAGTCCACCCGCGTATTTTTCCTTTGATTACGAAAGTTACAGGATGGGCGGACAGTTGAAGGGAGACGGGATGAATAGCCGCTCAGTTGTCGAGGCGCAACCCGGGCGTGCCGCCGATCTCGAGGACAATTTTCGCGATGCATTCGAGCAAGGCCGGCGCGGCGCGCGATATCAGCCAGTCGCGCGGGCACTGGTTGGCGGAGCCGCCGCAATTGACCGCATAGCGTTCGCCCGACGGGCCGATGAAGCCGGCCGCGATCGCGTTCAGGCCGTCGTACCATTCGCCCGTGGCAATGGCGAAGCCTTGTTCATGGGTTTCCTGCAAGGCATTTTCGAGCCGGTTGCTGACATAGCCCCAGTCGTCGCCTTCCGCGGCCTGCAAGCCGATCAGGAGTTTTTCGCGCTCCGGTTCGGCGAGCGCCGCGAGATAGGCGCGACCGACCGCGGTGCGGCTCAGGTTCATGCGCGAGCCAATCTCGAGGCGCGAGACCAGCACCGCCGAACGCGGCCGGATCGCGTCGATCACCACCATGTCGAGGCGATCGCGCACGGCCAGATGCACCGACAGCGCCGTGCGTTCGGCAAGCTCGATCAGGAATGGCCGCGCGCGTGCCCGGATGTCGAAGTTGCGCAGGAAGCCGTTGCTCAATTCCAGCACCGACGAGGTCAGCACAAAGCGCTCGCTGTCGGGCAGACGGAACAGGAAGCCTGCACCGACGAGCGTTGCGGTAATTCGCGAGACGGTGGGCTTGGGAATGCCGGTCAACTCTGTCAACTCGCGATTGCTGAGCGGCGCGTCGGCCGCAGCAATTGAGCGCAGGACCGTCAGGCCGCGTGCGAGAGCGGTGACTTCGTCACCTGAGCCGTCTCTATCTTTGAGAGAATCGGTAGCAGTTCGTGGGGGCGTAGGTCGGTTCATGTCGTTTTTTTGGAACTTCATTTCAATTTATGAGTTCACGCGCTGCCGGCGACCTACCAGCAGAGGGCTGCCGGTGGGCCCCAAACTGGGGCATGCAGTCCATTTTTCATCTGAAGATTCATTGTATCGGAATATTTTGCCGCCGAATCACGCGCCTCCAGATTTTGCTTGACTTAGTCAGCATAACCATAAAAAATGGAATCTCATTTCGGAAGACGCTTTCAGGTTCAGTTAATTGACATTACAAACTGTTCGCTGGTCCGCGTAATATCTGTCACCAGTTCGCGCCGCATGTGCGCGCATCGCCGGCCACTCTTTCGAATCCCGTCTCTCAGGTTCTAGCACGGCCCTCGGAATGGCTAGAACTTTTTAAGGCGTCACGGCAACGTGACGCCTTTTTTTTGTGCTATTGAAGCACAACAAAGTTTGCACCGTTCATTTTCGAGCCGAAAACAGACAACAAAGTCGGCTCCAATGGCGAAACAGGTATTGCGCTGCATCATCCAACATGGCAATGGCTATAAGGGTACTCGATGCTTTTTTGCATACCTGGCGATTTGTCCCGTGATGTCGCGCCGTCTACGCTCGTCGGAGTGCAGCCAAAGCTGGTGGCGCGCATGGTCAACGGCAGAGTTGACGTCGGACTGACTGAAGAAGAGCGATTGAGCGTTGGCAGATAGGTGAGGACCTGGCACAGCAACTGAGTGTGCCCGCCTGGAAGGACGCTGCGAAGCACCCGCAGAATTCTGACGAAGTGCCCACTGCTAGTCGAGGCGCCGCGGCGCCGGCTGGACCCAGCCGCACGGCGCCGCGCTACGTAACGCTAGCTAACTCACGAACGGCGATGCAGGAAGTCGACGACAAGTTTTGTCGTCGCGGCTGGCTGTTCTTCCGTGATCCAGTGCCCGCAATCCGGGATGATCACATCTTCGACGTTATCGGCGACACACCGCATCACCGCGCCGATCATAGGGCCGAACGTAGCTTCGCCACCCAAGGCCAGGACCGGCATCTGAAGCTTGCCCTGCGCAAGGAACGCCCTGTTGTCGGTCACATCCTGGCTGAACGCCAGGAACTGGGCAAAGCCCGCTCGCATTGCGCCGGGTTGCGCATAGAGCGCCGCATAATGCTGGCGCTTGGCTTCATCAAACCGCTTCGGGTCCCGGGAAAGGTCGTTCCAGAAGCGGTCGAGATAGATGCGCTCGCGGCCGGCGACCAGGCGCTCCATGTCCCGACCACCGAAGCCAAAGTGCCACATGGCCGGATCCTGTGTGATCTGATCCCAGGGGCCGACGCCGGGCAGCGGCGCATCGATCGCCACCCATCGGCTCACGCGCTCGGGGTGGCTGGCGGCGACTGCGAAGCCGACCATGATGCCGATGTCGTGCGTCACCAATTCGGCCGTACGCACACCCAGGGCGTCTAGGACGCCCACCACGTCCGCCGCCTGATTCTTCTTGTCGTAGCCGCCATCAGGCTTCGACGAGAGGCCCAACCCACGCAGGTCGGGCGCGACAATCATGTGGTCCTCGATGAGTGCGCTCGCCAGATGACCCCACATGTCGCCCGTTGTGCCGAAGCCGTGCAGCATGACGACCGCTGGCCCATGACCGCCGACCCGCACATGGATGGATGTACCGTTGGTTTCGATCGTCCGCGTCTGCATTACAGCCGGGAAGGGATAAACGCCATCTACGTGGGCATGCTCGCTCATCTGTGTACTCCAGGCTTGCTTCTGGTTGGGGGGATTGACGGCTCTACGCGTCTTGCAACGAACGTCAGAAAACGTGCAATAGATTTTTCCGTTGTTCTCCGGAGTCCGCGTGAGAGGTCATTCAGCGAGTAAGACTATACAAACAGGGTGCGCTGGAGAACTCTCTCTATCGACAATTTTGGTATCAATACTGCCATGGGAGCCTTTATCCTCGCGCTCGCGTAGGACAAGTTGGTTCTGTCAACTCGGACTCTCAGCGGCACATGACACCGTCAGTTGAATTGGCAATTTTATTTCCAGTCCGAACGAAATAACGTCGCCAGTTCCCATAAGCAGCGTTAACACGAGGAAGGTTGCAGGTTCCGCCAACACATAAAACCAGTCGGCGTGCGGTGAAGATGCACTCGACGCAATTTTCGCCCGGGCCTCCAGATGAAGAGTGGTGGCGCTTGACGCATTCGAACTCGTCGTATCTGGCATCTGTTGAACGCTCCCCCCAGTGAATCTGCAAAGAGATCGCAACGAGTGGATCCGATTGTTGAAGTGGGGAGTGTGCACAAGGGCGTCAACGATGCAGCCGGCGAGCTGGCGCCGTTCAGGAGCCACCGAACCAGTTGTAGCCCTGATTCTCCCAGTAACCACCGGGGTATTCATTCGTCACACTGATCGCCACAATGTGCTTCGGGTTCTTGTAGCCGAGCTTGGTCGGAATGCGCAGCTTCATCGGGAAGCCGTATTTCGGTGGCAGAACCTGGCCGTCGTAGGTTAGCGTGAGCAACGTCTGTGCATGCAGTGCGGTCGGCATGTCGATACCGGTCCAGTAATTGTCCGCGCAGTGCAGCGACACGTACTTCGCTGTGAGGTCGGCGCCCGAATGCTTCAGGAAACTGGAGAAGCGCACGCCGCCCCATCGGCCGATCGCACTCCATCCTTCGATGCAGATATGACGCGTAATCTGGCTTTCCTGTGGCAACGCGCGCAGTTCGTCGAGCGTCCAGAGCCGTTTGCCATTCGCGAGGCCACCCACCTGGAGCCGGTAGGTAGCGGCGTCGACTTCGGGCACATCGTCGACGCCGTAAAACGCGTTGAACGGAAACGGCCGGGTAATCATCGACTCCGGGTAGGTCGGTGCCATCTCGTTCGGATTGAACAGCAGGGCTTGCACGTTGTCGTTGAAGAGCGACATTCTGCGCAGCATGGTGTTCACAGACTTGTCATTGGACAAATCGCAGCCTGACAGCAGCGCAATGCCGCCAAGCGTGAGAACGCGTTTTCCGAGCAGCCGGCGCGCCGGATTTGTCAGTTCGTTGCGCGCATCCTTGATGATGGATTCAGCGCGGGACGAACAAAACGCATCGGGCTTCTGGGCCCTTTTTCGAAGAGTCATGGTTATCGTCCACGAATCATCAGAAGCAGCGAGCGCGGCACCAGTGCGACCATGACGACGTGCACGACGAAGAACGCAACCAGCACGCTCATTGCAACAAAATGCACGACACGCGCATTGTCGTACCCGCCCATCAACGTGCGCAGCAGCGGGAACTGCACCGACTTCCATATCGCCAGTCCCGATAGGACCACAAACACGATATCGACGATGACGAACAAATAGGCAAATTTCTGTACCGAGTTGTAGTGTGTGAGGTCTTCATGCCCGAGCGTGCCACGCAGCGCGGCGACGAGATCGGTTGCAAGTGACCCGAAGCTGATCGGCAGCAGCTTGCGGCGCAGCCTTCCCGAAACGATATTGAGTCCGAGATAGACGACGAAATTCGCCACCAGCAACCACATGAGCGCGAAGTGCCACAGCAAGGCGCCGCCGAGCCAGCCGCCCAACGTGATGGCAGAAGGAAATCGCAAGACTGGAAAGATCGGCGAGGCGTCGTAGACCTGCCAGCCGCTCATCACCATCAGGACGACAGCGAGAGCATTAATCCAGTGTGTGATACGGACCCAGGCGGGTTGAATCGTTGCGTGGCTCAAAGCGATCTCGTGGCTGATGCGGCTGCCCATCGTTGCAAACGCCGGAAGAACAATTGCTCACTGGTCAGATTGCTGTGCCGCCTGTTCGATCAGCGCAGCAACTTCCCGCGGATGGGATTCAAACACCGCATGACTTGCGCCGCTGATTTCGACCGTAGTCGCGTGGGCACGCGCTGCATACATGCGTTCGAGCTCCGGATTGATAATCTTGTCGGCTTTCGCGACCATATACCAGCTCGGTTTTGCCTTCCATGCGGGATCGGAAACCTGCGCCGAGAACTCAGACGCTGCAAGCGGTATCTGCGCGTGGGCTTCGAACTCGGCCTGCGCGCGAGGCAGGTCGGGTGCGAACTGCAACGGATAGTCGGCCGGTTTCAGGTAAACAAAATTGTCCGGAGTTCCGACGATGGATAGTGGGCCACCCGGGTACTTCTTGCCGTTTTCGCCAATGGTTTCACCGGCGTCGAGGGCATGCGCTGCGATATAGACCAGCGACTTCACGTGGTCGTCGTTCCCGGCTTCACTGATGATCGCGCCAGCATAGCTGTGACCGACAAGTACGCACGGACCGTCGAGACTATTGAGCACGCGTTTTGTGGCATTCACGTCGTCGTTAAACGACGTCAGGGGTTGTTGCACCAGTGTGACGTGGTAACCGTCCTTCGTCAGAATGTTGTAGACGGGGCGCCAGCCTGCTGCATCGGCGAATGCGCCGTGGACCACCACGATGTTTTTAACAGGTGCGGCAAAAGCAGGCGCAGCGGCAGTGGTAAGCAGGCAGAGTGCAGCAGCGGCTTGGGCGGCGCCGGATCGTAACGTCGAAAAACGCATGGTGAATCCTTGAATAATGGAAATGCAACAATCGATTAGGATAGTTGAATGAATGGAAAATAAGACCGCAATGTCGGCAGCATGAGGCGACTTGCAGTCGCTGTCGTAGTCATCCGCAATTTCCAGCGCGATATCAGACCGGTGCCGTGGCCGAACCCGCGTCTGACGCGAATGGGGGGCGTTCCATGATCTCCGTCGCTGAACCGACATCGCCTATCAGAACTGCGGCACCACGCCGTCCTTTTCGACGAACAGCACGTGCGCGTCATAAACGCCGCTCGCACCCGGTGTCACCACGAGGAACACCTTCTTCCCAGCCACCAGATCCGCTTTGCTCACCGGAACCGGCGTCACGACGGGCACGTTTTCCGGCACTGTCACCGTGCTGGTGCCGCCTTTGTATGACATATGCAGTTCACGGCCACTGGTGCCGGTGACAACCGACACCACGTTTGCATTCGTCATCGTGCTGTTGGGACCGAAGTCATAAGCGAAATGCCCTTCGGCCGTGCCGCGTGCCGCCTCCGGAAAAACGATCATCGAAGTGGCCGTCAATTTCCCATCGCTGCCCGTGAGCGCGGGCGTCCCCACGTACGAACCGACTTTTGCGTCGGACAGCCTGGCGGCCTTGAAAGCCGACACCCCAACGTCTGGCTTGACATCGATCGCCACGGTGTCGCCGCTGTTCCGGTGCACGGTCAGTATCTCGCCTTTGAATGACACGATATCGCCACGAATCCGTTCCGGTTTGACGTCAGGCGCTTGCGCAAATGACACGCTAGAAAACGCAAGGGCAGCGAACAAGGCACCTAGTTTGTAGTGAATCGACACGAGTTACTCCATCTACATGAATACGATTGAATCGGGACGCCAGACGCTGGCAGACGCCACGGTTGCCGGAGGCAGCCCTCCGGCGGCAGGATTTGTGCGCTGCCAGGGCGCGAACGGGTCAGACCTGTTGATTCTTCATACCCAGGACGTCGATCGGTTCGATCGACGGGGGGCTAGCCAGCATGTCGTCGGCGTGCGCCGCCAGGGCGTTGGCAATACTTCCGTGCAGATGTGCCTGGCGATCCTCTTCACTCGCAAAGGCGTCGAAGATGCCGAACGTCGTCGGCGACAACTTGAGGGCAAACCAGATCGGCGTGGTCGCCTCAAGGCCTGCCATTTCAAGGCCGACGGCGAGAAAGTCTGCTACCGCCTGTTCCTTTCCCGGTTTGGCTTCAAGTCGGACAAACAAGGCGTGCTTGATCATCGTTGTTCTCCAATGTCCGCGTGAGGGCTCATACGGTGAACGACACTGTACAAACAGAGTGCGCTAAGGAATACTGTCCAAATCGACAATCTTGGTATCAATTCTGCCATGCGAATTTTTGTCCTCGTGCTCGAGGGGGTATTCGATACGGGGCTCGCCACTGTGCTCGATAGCCTGACGATGGCCAACAGCCTTGCGCGCACGACGGGGGTGGCCACGGCGGGCTTCGACATCACCGTGGTAGGAATGCGGCCCCAGGTACATACCGAACTGGGGATGCAAGTGCCCGTGCGCGAGGTGCCCGACGCTCCTGCGCCGGATTGGGTCATCTTGCCCGCGCTCAACCGCACGACGCCCGAGGCGCTTGTGCCCGCACTCGGGCGGGATGATGTGGTCGATGCGCTTGGTGCTTTGCGCTCGTGGCGAAGTGGCGGCGCGCGCATTGCAGCCGCATGTACGGGTACGTTCGTGCTGGCTGAAAGCGGCTTGCTCGACGGTTACGAAGCCACGACCACCTGGTGGCTTTCGCCGCTATTCCGGCAGCGCTACCCGAACGTGCACCTCGATGCGCACCGGATTGTCGTTCCCAGCGGCAGTGCCATAACGGCAGGGGCGGCCCTGAGTCACCTCGACCTTGCACTCTGGTTGATCCGCAACAACAGCCCTGAGCTTGCCGCGCTCGTGGCCAGGTACCTCGTATTCGATACGCGGCTGTCGCAGTCCGCGTATGCGATCTCCGATCATCTTTCCCATTCGGACCCGCTCGTCGAGCGTTTCGACCGTTGGGTGCGCGAACACCTCGACACGACAATCTCGCTCGACGTTGTCGCCGACGTATTGGCAACCAGCAAGCGGACGTTGACGCGACGTCTGAACGCGGTGCTCGGTAAAACACCCGTCGAGTACATTCAGGATTTACGGATCGAGCGCGCAGTCCATCTGCTCAAAACGAGCAAGCTCACCGTTGATCGCATTGCGGAACAGGTCGGGTATGCGGACGGCCACACCTTGCGAACGTTGCTGCGGCGGCGGATAGGTAAGGGAGTACGTGAGTTGCGGGGGGCTTGAGTCGCCATGGCCGGAACTTTCTATTTGCACAGCGCACCTTGGAGCGTGAAAAGAGCGGGCGCAGCAGCGCCCGACCAATGCGGCGGGTGATGCTACTTTGCCTGACGTGCTGCCGAGATGATCGCAGCGGCGACCTCTTGAGGTTTCGATAGCATCGGTACGTGACTTGCATCGACATCGACGGCCGTAGCACCGATCTGTTTCGCCAATTTCATCTGGAAGCTGGTAGGGACGATTTGGTCCTTCGTCGAAACAACATACCAGGACGGCTTGTCATGCCACGCCGCGTGACCAATCTTTTCGGCGAGACAACCCGAATACCACGGCCCTTGCGTCGCAGCGAGCACAAGCGCTTGTGCGTGGGAAACATCGGGCGCAAAATTTTCGACCATCGCCTTATCGGACAGCGTCAGGAAACCCGCGGCGTCCTTGTGCAGCTCGGCCGCCCACGAAGGCGCCGGCAGCCCTTTCTGAATGTCGTCGGCCGATTGTCCGCTGTCGGGTGCAAACGCTGCGACATACACGAGTGCCTTGACCTTGTCGTTGTTACCCGCGTCCGTGATGACGGACCCTGCCCACGAATGGCCGACCAGCACCACCGGACCGCTTTGCCGGTCTATTGCGCGGGTCGTGGCCGAAACGTCATCGCCGAGGGACGTCAGTGGGTTTTGCACGGACGTCACGTGCAGGCCTTTTGCTTCGAGGAGAGGAATGACCTTGTTCCAGCTCGATCCGTCCGCGAAGGCTCCATGTACCAGGACAACGTTCTTGCCTGCGAGATCCGGATCTGACGCGGCCTGCGCAGTGGCAGTGGATAGCAGGCCACCGGCGATGGCGAGTGAAAACAATCCTTTCTTGAGCAACGTATTCAAAATAGTGCCTCGTTAAAAAGTGGGAATGGAGGCGGCGTCACGTAGTCGAGTACCACATTGCTCATCACATCGCTTCAGGCACAGTGATGTGCCGCATGCGCCGCACAATATTTCGTTTGCCGACTTAAGTCGACTGGGCAAGTGCCACTGCCTGCTCGCGTGCAGCCTGTCTCGCCGCGTGGTCGAGTTCGGGCCCAAGGAGGGTTTTCTCGACGACAATCGATTTGACCTCGGTCACGCCGACGGATCGCAGCCACGCTTCCATGAACGGTCGCTGAAAATCGAACGAATGGGCGGGTGTGCTCGAGCCCACTGAATAGTCGAGGCCTCGCGCATAGATGACCACCGCTTTCTTGTCTTTCAGCAGGCCCTGCAGTCCACGCTCATCGAATGAGAACAAAATGCCGCGCTGCGACACGACGTCGATGAAATGCTTGAGCTTGTAGGGAATGGAAAAATTCCACAATGGAACGGAGAACAGCAACGTATCGGCGTCATGCATTCGCTGCGCGAGTTCTCGAATGGCCGTCCACGCCTGCTGCTGGGCTTCGCTGAGCGGTGTGCCGCTCAGGTCCGCATATTTGGCGTCGAGGGCGTCGCCGTCGAACTCCGGCATCTCGACTGACCACAGATCGAGCACGTCGATCCGATGATCCGGACGAGCGTGGCGATAAGCGTCCAGATACGCGCGTGCGACGTCTAGCGACGCAGACCGCCTCTTACGTGGCGATGATTCGATATGCAGCAATGTAGGCATGGGAAGACTCCAGGTGTGTTGAAGCCGCCATCAGAACATATTTCGATTCAAAATATAAACGAAGTATCATCGTCGTATTCAGTTGAATTCGCACTGTATAAGAAGGACTATCCCATGTTCGATACCGTCCTGCTGCGATCTTTCGTGGCCGTGGTTCAGGAAGGCGGCTTTACGCACGCCGCAGCCCGTCTCAATCTGACGCAGTCTGCCGTCAGCGCGCATCTGCGGCGTCTGGAAAAACAGACTGGCCGCGACCTGCTCTCGCGCACTACGCGCTCGGTCACACTAACGGCGGACGGCGAGCTGCTGCTGGGTTACGCACGCGCCATCCTCGCGCTCAATCATGATGCGCAGGCGCAGCTGTCGCGCGGACCGAGCGAAGGCGCGATCCGTGTCGGCCTTTCCGAAGACCTCGCCAATGTAAGGCTGATGAACGTCATGCAGGCGTTCGCGGTGCGCTACCCGCGCATCGAATTCAGCGTGAGGGTTGGCATTCCGGCCGAGCTGCTGCATGCGATGGATCAGGCCGAACTCGACATGGTGATCGGCGGTCGCTGCGAGGGCGCCCGCTCTGGGCGGGTGCTCTGGCGCGAGCCGCTCGTGTGGGCCGGCGCGGAGTGGGCATCGCTTACGCCTGGTGCTCCGGTGCCGCTCGCGCTGCTGCCAGAACCGTGCCCGTATCGTGAGGCTGCACTGGCTGCACTCGCCCGGGCCGGCATCGACTACCGCATCGCGCTGGTGTGCTCGAGCGGCGCAGGTCTGTGCGCAGCAGCGCAGGCCGGCTTTGCGGTGACGCCGGTTGTGCAGACGCAACTCGTGCACGGCTTGCACGTGGTCCCGCCGGATGCCGGCCTGCCGGCTTTGCCGGATGTCGAGTTCACAATGTTCGCGGTGCCGGGTGCGTCGGCGGGGGTCGCCGACGAACTGGGTAACGCCATCGTGCTGGCATTCGCGAACAAAGGATGACGCAGAGCGGGCGCGTGGCGGCCTGCCAATGATAAGGAATCCCAGCCTTCTCTCGACCCACGCCAGCCCATGAATCGTCGAGCTGCGATCCGATTTGTTCCGCTCGAGAAAAATAGTTTGTCCGTGACGGGTATTTGTCCGGAGCATAAATACACCTAGATTAGGCACGCATCGGAGCCGCCGGCCCGGTGGGCAAGAGAAGCCCAATTCAAAATATGAGGCTTTCCATGAGCACGTCGCAAAAGGTCGTAGTCGTTACTGGTGCATCACAAGGCATTGGCGCAGAGACCGTCAAGGCATTCCGCAAACTTGACTATCGCATCGTTGCAACGGCACGCAGCATCAAGCCGTCGGACGATCCCAACATCGTGACGGTGGCGGGTGACATCGCCGACCCGGCGACGGCCCATCGCGTGATTTCCGAGGGCGTGGCGCGCTTCGGCCGCATTGACACGCTGATCAACAACGCCGGTATCTTTATCGCCAAGCCGTTTACCGGTTATAGCGCTGAAGACTACGCCGCGGTGACAGGCGTAAATCTGAATGGGTTCTTCTACATCACGCAGTTGGCGATCGCTGAAATGGAGAGGAACAGGAGCGGCCATGTGGTCAGCATCACGACCAGCCTGGTCGACCACGCCATCAACGGTGTGCCGTCGGTGCTGGCATCGCTGACGAAGGGCGGTCTGAACGCGGCTACGAAGTCCCTTGCCATCGAATACGCGAAATCCGGCATCCGTGCGAACGCGGTTGCCCCCGGCATCATCAAGTCGCCGATGCATGCGCCTGAAACGCACGCGGCACTCGGCGCACTGCACCCGATGGGTCACATGGGCGAGATGAGCGACATCGTCAACGCGATCCTGTATCTGGATGCGGCGCCGTTCGTGACCGGGGAGATCCTGCACGTCGACGGCGGCCAGAGCGCTGGGCACTAAAGCATCACCCGGGGCGCTAGTGGCTGCGCCCGTTATCTGATTCATCGAATAAGGAGCTGACATGTCGATCGAAAATGTTCTCTACCGTGCTCACGCCGAGGCGACTGGAGGCCGGGAAGGGCGCGCCGTGGCACCAGAAGGCGGACTGGACCTGAAGCTGACGAGACCGAAAGGATTGGGTGGAAAGGGCGAGAAAGGCACAAACCCCGAAGAGCTTTTTGCCGCCGGATACAGCGCGTGTTTTATCGGTGCGATGCAATTCGTTGCCGCGCGCGACAAAATTGCTATTCCGGCCGATGTGTCGGTCAATGGAACTGTGGGCATCGGCCCCATTCCGAATGGGTTCGGCGTCGAAGTCGAGTTGAAGATATCGTTGCCGGGCATGGCACACGAAGCGGCTCAGGACCTCGTCAACAAGGCGCATATTGTGTGCCCCTATTCGAACGCAACGCGGAACAACATAGACGTGACACTTACACTCGTCTAAGCCGCAATCCTGTTCGATCAGCAGCAGGTCGTCGTGGTGATTGGCGACCTGCAGGACTGTTCTGCTTACGAGGCGATCTTGCCGCACGGTTACGTGCGATGCGAGCGTACAGCGTTTCGGCCAGCAGGGACCTCCGGTCACAAATTTTCTGCGCCATTGTTACTCATATCGCGATGGTCAAGCAGACAACACTTCGTGAGCGCAAAGCCTTCCGCTTGTCGGATATTACGACTACTTGTGCGCAGTAAAAAAAAAGCGCACGTTCAAGAGCGTGCGCCGCGACAAGAGAAGGGCAGGGTAGGAGGAGACTCCCTTCATGCCGCAAAAGGAACAAAAGCAAGCGGGGGGTGATCGACACGAGCGAGCCAGTACCCATTTGCCCTTTTTTTATGGCGCGAACAAATACAGTTATGCGGGGACCGTCGATATGTCGTGCCACAATTTGGCCACAATCATGAAGGCACCGTCGACATACGCCCAGTTCAAGTGATCGATGAAAACCTTGTCGTGGATACGCAGGCGAACTTTGGTAACCGAAGTATCGGCTGACAGAAAATCCGCGGAGATCAAAACGTCGTCACGCGGTTGCCCCTTGCTCATTGGCGACACACGTTCAGCGATGACGCGGCGGTAATCGGCAATCGGGACGACAGTTAGTTTTCCATCGTCTGTGTCAAACAAGCTACAGCTCGAGTGGAAGACCCGGTCAAATTTTTCCAGATCGCACTCGTGCAGCGCTTGAAAATATAGATCGACGGCTTCGACAAGCACCGGCATTTTCCCGATAGACATACAGGCTCTCCTGGTTTCAGGCATTAAGAGTCCAAAACAAATCGCGATGAATCAAGGTTGCCTTGGCGAAGTTCCGGCTATAGCCAAAGCGTCAAGTCTGGAATTCGACGCTCCGTCTCGCACGCGCATCGACATGGAGCGAAAAGACATCGGGGCGTGCGTAGTGGCCAACCACATCGAAATCGTAGCGTGCGCGTACGAGTTCCTCAGTGTCGACGCTGGCGACAAGGAGTCCAGGCTCGCCGACGAGCGGACCGGCAAGGATTTCTCCGAGCGGCCCGACAATAACGCTACCCCCTCGGATGAGTGGACGATCGTTGTCCCAACCAGGCACATCCACGCCCAAAGCGCGCGGCGTCGGTTGGACCTGGCAGGCGCTCACTACGAAGCACCGGCCTTCGTGCGCGATATGACGCATCGAGGCTTGCCACAAGTCGCGCTCATCGACAGTCGGCGCACACCAGATCTCCACATTCTTGGCGTACATCGCCGTGCGGAGAAGAGGCATATGGTTCTCCCAGCAGATCGCTGCTCCCACGCGACCGGCTGACGTCTCGACGATCGGCAGAGTCGAACCGTCCCCTTGCGCCCAAATGAGTCTCTCCGTGCCTGTTGGCATCAACTTCCTGTGCTTCGCGACCATGCCGTTCTGTGGATCAAAAAACAGTGCCGTACAGAAAAGCGTGCTACCTGCCCGTTCGATGACACCGACAACCAGACTTGCGTTGGTTCGCCGGGACAGGTCAGCCAGGGCGTCGGTCTCCGCACCCGGGACGTCAAGAGCATTCGCGTAGTACCGTGCGAACGCCTCGCGCCCCTCGGCCAGTCGGTAACCAAGTCGCGTACCGAAAATTTCACCCTTTGGATATCCACCCAGTAGCGCTTCGGGCATGACAACCAGACTCGCGCCGGACTCGATGATCCGTTGCTCATACCGTAGGATCTGCGCAAGTGTATCGGACTTGCCAGACGGGGACGAACCGATTTGCAGTGCGGCGACGTTCGTTTTGGGCATTGCCTACTCCACTGTTGCAAAGAATGTTTTGATCATGGCAGACCGATAGAATGAAGCAACTGCGTGCCCTCTATAAGTGATATGAACCAAATTGATATCGTCGAGATGGACCTCAACCTGTTGAAGGTCTTCGAAGCCCTTTATGAGGAAGGCGGCGCAGGGAGAGCCGCGATTCGGCTCGACCTCACGCAGTCTGCAGTCAGTTCGGCGCTGAGAAGGCTGCGTGTGGTTTATAGGGAACCTCTGTTCACGCGAACGGGGCGCGGGCTGGCGCCGACCGCTCGAGCGGATGAATTGAAACCGGTCATCACCGAGGCGCTCGACCGATGCCGCCAGTCATTGGCGATGACAGCAGACGATACGAACGACTATCGTGGCCGGTCGGTGTCGATCGGACTGTCCGACGACTTTGAAATGGCGGTAGGGCACCGGGTGATGGACGCCGCGGCAAAAAAAGCACCGGGCCTACGGTTGATCTTCAGGCAAACCCACAGTCACATTGTTGCCAATGCGCTGCTCAATCGGGAGATGGACCTCGCTATTGCCGCAGGAGGATTGTCGTCTCGTGGGCTGAGTCGACTGGTGCTCGGCGAGGGAGAGTATGCATGTCTGGCGGACGCCAAATCGCTTCCTGACTTACACGCGCAGTTGACGCTCGACGAGTACGTGGCGCGACCGCATGTCCTCGTGTCGTCCGGCGGCGTAGTGGGTATTGTTGACGAAGCTCTTGCGAGCATCGGAAGAAAGAGGCTGATTTGTGCTTCAACGACTCACTTTGCTGCTTTACCGTATTTGCTCCACGGATCGGATGCCGTCGCGACAATACCAAGGCACGCTGCGCTCGCAATATCCCGATTGACGGGGTTGCGCTTTCTAAGCTGTCCACTCGCTTTGCCGAGATATCCAATCGAGATCGGATGGCGCACGGTCAGGATGCGCGACACCGCTGTAGCAGCGGTCCGGGACGCGGTTATGGAGTCGTTCGGCAACGCGGGATAGCGAGATTGAATAAGCATATGTGACGGGTGCATCGTAAGCAGTTCGTCGCCGGAATATCAGTTCTTCCAGTTTGGAACAAATGTGCCGAAATCGGGCGAGTGCATTTGATCCATCGGGTAGTCAGAGCTTTATAAGAATTCCTTATTTCAAGCTTAATGATTTCTCATTGGATGCCTGTGCAGTCTTCCGACTACGCTCTCGCTCAACGTCGGTCACAGACCATTGCACTCAGTCGGTCCCACACTTCGCAATAGCGCGAGATCAAAGCGGATCAGGAGCGCATCAGTCCGCCGGCTGGGAGCAGACAATCTGTGGCGTTTGGGCGGTGTTGGCTAATTAGCTCCTACTGCCGTGCAGGGCGGCGATTGAGGAGACGCAGTTAGACCGCCACAACAGCCGGAACAATCAAGTTCTCGTCGGTAAAAGCGAAGGTAAATGTGAAGGCAAATACACGCCTTTCTTTTCTTTATCCGCGACGTTTTAAAAGGTGGAAAAAGTACTTTTTCTCATGTGAGCGCAGACGGTGATGAAGATGCGATCTTCTGCGCGAAGAAACAGTTGGTTACGAGTGCGGATTCCCTCTGGCGTCGAAAACGGGCGCCGTTCTATCTGGACATGTAGAAATATGAATATGTCGAAATTTGACTACATCGTAGTTGGCGCCGGCTCGGCCGGCAGCCTGCTCGCAAATCGTCTCAGTGCTGACAAGACAAAAACTGTGCTTCTGGTTGAGGCCGGCGGACCCGATGATTATTTCTGGGTTCACGTACCGGTTGGCTATCTGTACTGCATCGACAATCCGCGCACCGACTGGCGATTTCGTACCGAGCCGGTCAAGGGACTCAACGGCCGACAACTCATCTACCCGCGAGGTAAGACGCTGGGCGGATCATCCAGCATCAATGGAATGATCTACATGCGGGGTCAGGCGCGTGACTACGATAGTTGGGCGGTCATGGCAAACAATCCTGAGTGGACGTGGGCAAACTCCCTCAAGGACTTCATGGCTCATGAAAGTTACTACAAACTAGATCCCGAAGTCCGAAAGACGCTTAACGGGCGCGCCGATGCCATTGCTAAAGTTCACGCAAGCGCAGGCGAGTGGCGCGTCGAGAAGCAGCGGCTGCGGTGGGATATCCTCGACGCGTTCGCACTCGCAGCGCAGGAGACAGGCATTCCGCTCGTTGACGACTTCAATACGGGCGACAATCTCGGTGTCAGCTATTTCGATGTCAATCAGAAGGGCGGGTGGCGTTGGAATACCTCCAAAGCTTTTCTTCGACCCATTAAGGACGTGCGCGCCAATCTGACAATCTGGACGCATGCGCAGGTCAAAAGGCTGATCATCGATCGTGGTCCCGACGGCTCGCTGCGCTGTTCGGGTGCTGAGATAGTGCGTAAAGGTGAGCTTGTCAATGTCAGGGCGGCGCGGGAGGTCATCTTGAGCGCGGGCGCGATCGGTTCGCCGACTATCCTGCAGCAGTCGGGCATCGGTCTTTCCTCTCACTTGAAGAAGGTCGGTATCGACGTCGTGCAACATACACCGGGTGTCGGTGCGAACTTGCAAGATCATTTACAGGTGCGCGCGGTCTGGAAAGTTCAACACGCCAAAACATTGAACGTCCTCGCTTCCACCATGGCCGGTAAAGCGAGGATTGGTCTGGAATATGCGCTGCGCCGTTCTGGACCGATGAGCATGGCGCCATCGCAACTCGGTGTTTTTGCAAAAAGCGATCCGTCGCAGAAGCACGCGAATCTCGAGTATCACGTTCAGCCGCTGAGTCTCGAAGCATTCGGCCAGCCGCTGCACACGTTCCCGGCTTTCACGGCAAGTGTCTGCAATATCAATCCCACCAGCCGGGGCACGGTGCTCGTCAAGAGTGCGAACTTTGAAGACGCGCCAGCCATATCGCCAAACTATCTGAGTACGCCGGAAGACCAGAAAGTTGCAGTCGATTCGCTGCGCCTGACAAGACGCATTGCGCAACAGCCGGCACTCGCCAGATATCTGCCTGAAGAGTACAAACCAGGTCGCCAATACGATTCGGATGCGGAACTGACCAAGCTGGCGGGCGATATTGGAACGACGATATTCCATCCAGTTGGCACAGTCAGGATGGGAAGTCTTGCCGATCCCAACGTTGTGCTGGACAGCCATCTTCGTGTTCGCGGCATTGCTGGGCTCCGGGTTGTCGACGCGAGCGTCATGCCGACGATCACTAGCGGAAATACGAGTGCCCCGACGATGATGATCGCAGAGAAAGCCGCGCATTGGATTCAGGCAGGCATTTAATCTCGGTTTCGGTGTGAGCAGTCAACGATAAGCAACAGTAAAACCGCGATAAAGAAGCGGAGGGGCCGCTTGACGGTATCGCTATGCTCGATTTCGTACGTGTTGACATTGCAGATATTCGACGAATCCCGCAGCCGGGGGAACCAAGCTGATTCGCCTTGTTCAACTGAGTAGGAGTTCTTCTGGCTTTGCCGTAAATCGTTCCACGGAACGCCTCTGTGGGGCGTACCGCCTGGATATATCAGAATTGGAGACAGTATATGGATTTGGTTGGCACGCAAACGTCGCACGCGCCGATGACGCAGGAAGAGAAGCGGGTGATCTTCGCCTCCTCGCTCGGTACCGTTTTTGAATGGTATGACTTCTACCTGGCTGGCTGGCTGGCGGTCTTCATCAGCAAAAGCTTCTTCTCTGGCGTCAATCCGACAGCAAGTTTCATTGTCACTCTGCTTGGCTTCGCTGCCGGCTTCGCGATAAGGCCTTTCGGCGCTATTGTGTTTGGGCGGCTTGGCGATATGGTCGGGCGCAAGTATACGTTCCTTGCAACGATTGTGATCATGGGTCTGTCGACCTTTGTGGTTGGCTTGCTGCCTGGCTATGCTTCGATTGGCATTGCGTCACCTGTCATCTTCATCGGAATGCGGATGCTGCAGGGTCTAGCGATCGGCGGTGAGTACGGGGGCGCGGCAACGTATGTCGCGGAACATGCACCGGCCGGCCGGCGTGGCTTCTACACCGCGTGGATCCAGACCACCGCCACGCTCGGCCTGTTTCTGTCGCTGCTGGTGACCGTCGGCGTGCGCACACTGATGGGGGAAGATGCGTTCGGGGTCTGGGGGTGGCGTGTGCCATTCATCGGATCGATCATTCTGCTCGGCGTGTCGGTGTGGATCCGGCTCCAACTGCATGAGTCGCCGGTGTTTGAGCGTATGAAAGCTGAGGGCAAGACTTCAAAGGCGCCGCTGACCGAAGCGTTCGGTCAATGGAAGAACCTGAGGCTTGTACTTCTCGCGCTGGCCGCGTCTGCCGGCGAGGCTGTGGTGTGGTATACGGGGCAGTTCTACGCGCTGTTCTTCCTTACACAGACGCTGAAGGTGGAGGGAACGATTGCAAACATTCTGGTTGCGATAGCGCTGGTGATCGGCACGCCGTTTTTCCTGCTCTTCGGCTCGCTGTCTGACCGGATCGGCCGCAAACCGATCATCATGGCCGGCTTCCTGATCGCTGCGTTCAGCTACTTCCCGCTCTACAAAGCATTAGCACACTATGCCAACCCGGCCCTCGAAGCCGCCACACAAAAGTCGCCTATCGTAGTGAGTGCGAATCCGGACGAATGCTCGTTCCAGTTCAACCCAGTTGGCACCTCGAAGTTCACTAGTTCCTGCGATATAGCGAAAAGCGCGCTGTCAAAGGCGGGTCTGAACTACACGAACGTGGCGACGCCGGCAGGCACGCAGGCGCAGATAAAGGTCGGCGACAGGGTGATCGAAGCGTATGACGGTAAGGCTCCCGACGCAAGGGCCAAGGCGAAGGCGTTCGAGACCATGCTCGGTACGGCGTTAAAAGAAGCTGGCTATCCCGCCAAGGCTGATAAGTCGCAAATGAATTGGTCGATGACCGTGGCGGTGCTGGCGGTCCTCGTGATTCTCGTGACGATGGTGTACGGGCCAATTGCGGCGATGCTGGTAGAAATGTTTCCGCCACGGGTCCGGTACACGTCGATGTCGCTGCCATTTCACATCGGCAACGGGTGGTTCGGCGGCTTTCTGCCCGCGACGGCATTCGCGATCGTTGCGGCGAAGGGCAATATCTATTCGGGGCTGTGGTACCCCGTTGTGATTGCGCTGGCGGCGTTCCTAATCGGCATGCTGTTTATGAAAGAGACCAGGAATTCGGATATCTACGCAGAGGATTGACGATGTTTTACGGAGGGTAGATTCTCGCTCAACGTCCGCGCACTCTGGGTGTGCTAACCGGCGGCAAAGATGCGGGGATAAGCCGATAAGCGAAGCTTGCGGAGAAGGTGCGCACGGATCACACAAGGGCGGATTTGACCTGCTGGACCAGTTCCGAGGGCAGATGTTCGGCACGGATTTCACCATCGGAATCGCCGAGTGCGGCCACGCGCGAAGCACGCTGCGCAACGCCCTCACATTGCCTGGCCACCGACAATTGAGCAGCCTGTTCAACGCGTCGTCGTCAATTGTCGGCTATCGATGTTCACGATATCCCTATCGCCACATATCGTGTATGCGTTCTGGAAACATTGCTAAGCTGCTTTCCTACGTGATACGTCAACAATCCTAACGAACGAACACCGTTATTTGGTCTGTCGGATTTTCGATGGGTGCATCCGCGATGATGGCAGCCGCCGGCTTTTTGGATCCGCGGCAGTTCCAGTCACAGGGGGTAGTTCGCTTTTTGAGTTTACCAGCGAGGTAGGAGATGGACCAGTTAAACATGTTGCGGACGTTCGTTGCAGTCGCACAGCATCGAAGTTTTAGCAAGGCTGCCGCGTCACTGGGCGTGACTCCGTGCTCGATCTCCAAAACCATCGCCAAACTCGAAGCGAGTATCCAGACGCGGGTCCTGTATAGGACAACCCGATCAGTCTCGTTGACAGATGCGGCACAGTCGTACTATCTAAGTTGCCGCCGTCTCCTCGAAGAACTGGACGAAGCGAATCGTCGCGTTACGCAAGAGCGTGAGATTGACAGCGGAAGGTTGCGACTCGTTGTCCACCCGATGTTAGTAAGCAAGACCTTCTCCCGATTTGTGTCGAACTATCGCGCTTTCGCCCCCAATGTGAACCTCATGGTTTCCGTTCAGGAGGGCGCGGTGAATCTGTATGACGGCCATTTCGATATGGCAATTCTTCCGCCTCATCTTGTAGAGCAGTCTGTAGTAATTCGCCGTACGTTGTCCCGATCACCTCACGTTTTCGTTGCGGCATCTGGCTATCTTAAGCAATTCGGGACACCCAAGGCTGCTTCGGAGTTGGCCAATCATTTCCTTTTGCTGGACCCCGCATCGAGGCAGAAGGGTACGCAATTCATTGATGTGCTGGAAAACGGGAAGAGAGTAAGTGTGCTTCCAGTTTCCTCCATGGATGGTAACGAAGTGCTGCTTCGGGCGGCGGCGCTTACGGGGACCGGCATCGCGACGTTACCCGAAGCTATGGTTTGTGAAGACATTGCCAACGGGCACCTCACACACATCCTGCCCCGGTGCTCCACATCCGAAAGTGGCGTGGAGATATGTCTTTTCTACTCGCACCGTGAACTTCTTCCTGTGAAGCTCAGGAACTTCGTCGACTTCTGCACCGAGTTTTTCCGCTCGGCTCCCCGAAACATCTCCAATAAGATGGCGACGACTTCACAATCCTTTGGCCACAACGTAGATCACATGCTAGCTGCGGTCTTGGGCCTGGACGAAAGAGTATCAACTGATCAGGGGAAAGTCGTGGACCGGCAGACCGATCTGGTCGATGCCAAGCGGTAAAGTGGGCAGCAAGCTACTGACTCTTGCGCGGGCGTTCCTGATTGGGGGCAGTAGGCTGGCGTGCTGATGCTGGAGCGTCGTTGTGTTTTCTAGTTGATGTGTGTTGCGGTGAGATTTGGCGGCGCGGCTCGTGAGAGCCCCCGCCCCACTTTCGATAGTGAGCTCAAGATGAAACACGTATTTCGGCTGGATCCATGGGCGCAGACTCTTGCGATGCTAAACAGTTGCTCGGAACTAACGCCGAGCGATTGCGACGAATATTTTGATCAGATTCGTCGCCGCACGTCCCTGCCGTCAGGGGCAAGCAGGGACGAAGTCAAACGGACAGCGCGAAATGCGAGAGGCACATGTGCAACTATTCGAATTCTCGAACGCCTGTCAGCCTCGACGGTATCTTTGTCGTGGCACGACCCGACATCGCTCAACTATGCGGAACAGGTGTGGTGGATGGGAGGCGCCCCGAAAAGCGGGCGTTGTGCGGTCAGCGGGGAACGCATACTTAAAGGGCAGTCTGTTTATCGCCCGAGGCGATCGGGTAAGGACGCGCCATTAAACGCGAGCGAGATGATTTTGACTTCTGTGATCGTTGGTGCGTGCGCGAGTCCGGCGGATATTCCTCGCGAAGTCATGGTTTGCGGCGTTGAGAATGACTAGTTGATAGTGGGCAGACGGAATAAGCGTACCTTATCGTTTCCCGGCACCCATTTCAGATGTTCTTGCTGCCGCGCCTCGCTGAGTCTGCGGCTGTCAATCGTGAACTGTGCCAGGTCAATGAGATCCTGCGCAAGGCGTCGGCGTATTTCGCGTAGACCAAGCCCGACAGCCGACTGAGGTAACGACCACACTCGTCGATGATCGCCGGCAGGGCGATGGGATCGATCCAGTCGGCAACGTACGGCTTATTACGCGCCGAGGTACTATCCGTATGTGGCTAGGCGGATCGATCCAGGCCACATGCCTGCTCATTGTCCCGAGAACGTCGCGCACGCGCCTGGGGAACTCGCGCACCTGGGTTCGCGTGTCGTGGTGCATCATACGCGTCAACGCCAAACGGGTGTGTCGGGTAATGTGTGTTTGCGACCAGCGGCGAGCTGCGGCGCGAAACGTTGGTGGTCGATGTAGAAGTCGCTTCCGATTATCGTGCAGCCTGCATTCAAGTGTGACCGTGACCATGAGCTCAAATTCGAACGGTGGCGAAAATAGCCCGCTGCCTCATCGCCCCCCATCCGCTGATGGCAAAGACACTCCCATGACATTGAAAAGCGGTGTATTGCCGGGAGACCGTGTCACGCCTGAAGACTACAAAACCGTTGAGGCAGCGCAGCGCACCCAGATTGAGCGGCGTCGGTATCAGATGTATCCCCGTTTGACCGAAGCGCGGGTCGCCAAGGCGGCTCGCTTCGGGACGACGGAGCACTGGAAGGCCGGCGATGTCATGTTTCGCGCGGGAGAGCAGAGCGAAGGCATGAGGATCTTGACCCGCGGAACGGTACATTTGATCGTGAGAAACGGGTTCGGGCAGTCTCACCTTTTCCAGGAGGTCGGTGAGGGGCACTTTCTCGGAGAGACAGCAACCCTCAGCGGCAAGCCATACCTTGTTGATGCGATCGCCATCACTGACGTCGACGCGTTCCTCATCGCGCCTGACCAACTCCGGTCGCTATTGATTGCGGAAGCTCAGCTCGGCTCAGAGATCATGCGCGCGTTCATTCTCCGACGCGTCGGATTGATTCAGGATGGTAGTGGCCCGATCCTGGTCGGATCTTCAGCCGATCCGAAACTCGTCGTCCTTGCAGATATGTTACGGCGCACTAATCATCCGCATCGGATCGTTGATCCAGCCACTGACGATGAGGCTCGCGACTTCCTTTCGAAAACGCAGTGTGTGGAAGGACAGATGCCGCTGGCCGTGCTGGTTGATGGCTCTATCCTGCACAATCCCGATGAAACACAGCTCGCGTCGAAGCTGGGTCTCCTCTGCGGCTTCGATGAAGATGACACGTACGACGTTGTCATTGTTGGCGCTGGTCCGGCCGGACTTGCTGCAGCCGTGTACGCTGCATCAGAAGGATTATCAGTGCTGGTTTTCGATTCAAAGGGGTTTGGCGGACAGGCCGGCGCAAGCACAAGGATCGAGAATTATTTCGGGTTTCCCACCGGCATCTCCGGTCACGTTCTCGTTAGCCGCGCATTTGAGCAGGCAGTTAAATTTGGGGCGGAAATAGTCATACCTACCGAAGTGGCAAAACTGCACTGCACGGAATCGCCCTTGAGGGTTGAACTCCGCGACGGTCGGTGCGCACGTGCAAAGACGGTCGTTATAGCATCTGGCGCCGCCTATCGTCGCCCGCAGATCAGGGGTCTCAATGAGCCTGAGATTCGGGGCGTCTACTATTGGGCGTCGTCGATCGAGGGTCGCCTTTGTCAAGGTTCAGAAATCGTGCTTGTGGGAGGGGGGAATTCCGCTGGACAGGCAATCGTCTTCCTGGCGAGCTATGCAGCACACGTACACGTGCTGATTCGACGCGAGAGTTTGCGTGAAACCATGTCAAGATATCTGATCGATCGCGTGAACTCGTTCGCCAACGTGACAATTCATGGCAATTCTGTCATCGAGTCTGTCGCGTCTGACGAGGACAGCCTGACGGAGATTCTTTTCTGTTCGGCGGGAAGTCGCACACGAATCTCGACTCGGCATCTCTTCCTTTTTACTGGCGCTGACCCCGCCACTGGCTGGTTACGGGGATGTGGAGTGGAGGTTGATGACAAAGGTTTTGTCATAACCGGCCGTGCTGGTTCGACGGAGTCGGCGGCCGCCCATTTCGCGTTCCGGACGAGTGTTCCAGGCGTTTTTGCAATCGGCGACGTGCGCTCGACGTCGATTAAGCGTGTCGCATCCGCAGTCGGGGAAGGGGCCGCCGTAGTGTCCGAAGTACATGCGCTATTGACGGCCGAACGTTAAGGAAGCACTCGATCAGGGCTCTTGTCGCCCCTATGCCGACCGGCGGGCATGCGTGGCATCGATCCAGGCCCCGGCCATTCCACTTATCGACCGGTCGGAATTTCCGGCGTCACTTCTGACCGCGTGGCGCACTTCGTCTGTTTGTCTCCCGTCCCAGCCCACGCAGTATTGCGTGTGATTAGAATCAGTATGCAGATTGCAATGGCGCCGAATCCCGCAACAAGTTGCATTCCACCTGCAAAGGAGCCGGTCGCATCCTTGATTGCACCGATTGCATACGAGTCGACGAATCCCGACACACTACCTACTGAATTTATGACCGCAATACCCGCCGCCACCGCACTGACGGGAAAGAGGGCCGCCGGTAGTGTCCAGAAAATCGGCAGCGCGGAAAACACCCCGAAGGCGGCAATGCAGAGCAGCACCAGGCGAAGCACGGGCAGATCCGTGACCGTGGAGCCGGCCAGTCCTGCCACGGCTAATACCAACGGCATCACCAGGTGAAAACGACGTTCGCCCAATCGGTCGGATCGGCGTCCCCACCAGGTCATGCCGATGCCGGCTAAAAAAAACGGAATTGCGGCGACGAACCCTGTCTGGACGATCGATAAGCCAAACTGGTGAACAATTTGCGGTAAAAAGAAGCTCAACTCGTAGTTAAGGCCGACCACACCGAAATAGACAACGCCTAAGGCCAGCACCAGCGGGTTTCGCATGGTACTCAACACACCAGCATGACCCGAAGAAACGGCTGCGCTATCGGTCACCAGACTGCGACTCAACGCCTCTCGCTCCGCATCGGTCAACCATGTGGCTTGTTCAGGCCGGTCGCAGAGTACACGGAGAACAAAAGGTGTGAGCGCAAGGGCCGGTAGTGTCTCGATGAGAAACATCCATTGCCACCCGTGCAGGCCTCCAATGCCGTCCAGTTGCATCAGCAGCCCCGACAACGGGGCACCGATCACACTGGCTACAGGCATTGCCACGAGGAAGCCGGCAATCATGCGGCCCCGCGCTTCGGGTGGCACCCAAAGAGACAAATAGTAAAACACGCCGGGAGCGAATCCCGCCTCGGCGGCACCTAAAATCAAACGCGCCACGTAAAGGGATTTCTCTCCTTGCACGAATATCATGGCGCCTGACGCAAGTCCCCAGCCTAGCATGAGCAACGCGAACCAGCGCCGCGCGCCGAAACGTTCGAGCATGACGTTAGCGGGTACTTCGAGAATCACGTAAGTTACGAAGAAAATACCCGCGCCAATCCCAAAGGCCGTTGATGACAGGCCAAGGTCCCGGCTCATCGTGAGTGCGGCGAAACCTACGTTGACACGATCGAGCCACGCTATGACGAAACACGCAAAAAGCAGTGGAATGTAGCGGCGATTGATCTTTCTCAACGCCGAGGCCAGGGGATTCTCGTCATGCATAGTTGTCTCCAGTGACTCATTTTCAATTTCGCTGCCGTGCAGGTCGCTCTGCCGGTGCGGCATTTCAGGATTCGCAAGTACAGACGGATCGACGTCACCAGCAACCGCCCACGCCACATTGCCGGCGCATCGAACGGATTGAGGCGATTCGAATCAAATTAACGGTTAAATTTATTTATGAGGATTGCAGAATAATGTTCTGATGAAAACCTGGGAAGTCGTTGAAAATACAAGCGTCACTCAAGAATCCGCTCAACGATAGTGCAGCGCTGCTACAGCTGGGCACACATGCCGGCCGGCCGGAGTTCTCCGGCCCGGTCAGGCGATTCTCAAGCTGCGCTAAAAACAACGTGTTTTCACGGCCGGGATAAAACGGACTGCATGCCGGCGGGAGATAAGCGTACCCTTCAATCCGCGCGACAACGCTCGATGCCTTCCTTCGACCACTGCAGCCCCAGCCCTGGCTTATTCGGCGGCGTGAGGTATCCGTTCGAAACCTGTAGCGGCTCTTCGAGGATCGCATCGGCCCAGCTCGTGTATTCGAGCCAGTGGACGGTGGGTGTTGCGGCAAGCAAATGCACGCTGATTTCGGGGAATAAATGCGACGACACCGGGATGCCTCGCGCGGCTGCAATGGCGGCGCCACGCAGCCATCCGCTTACTCCACCGATGCGCCCCACGTCCAGCATGAGGTAGTCGGCGGCTTTCGCCACCACGGCATCGTATACGGCCTCCGGGCCATCGAGGTTTTCGCCGAGCTGGATCGGGGTAGTCAATTCGCTCGCGATCGCTGCGTAGCCTTGCAGATCGTTGTGGCGAATCTGCTCTTCCAGCCAGTAGATGTTCATATCCCGCAGCTCGAGCCCGCGCCGGATCGCATCGGGTACCGTCAGCGCCTGGTTATAGTCCACCATCAGTTCGACGGACTCGCCAATCGCAGCGCGCACAGCCTTCGTCACATCAAGATCGGTAGCAGGATTGGGGTGGCCAAGCCGCAGCTTCACCGCATCGAAGCCTGGTTCGAGCAACTTGACGGCCTCTTCCGCCGCCTCTTTCGCCGACATCATTCCCAGCCCGTCGCTGTTATAGGTACGAATTGGGTCGAGGCTTCCGCCCAAAAACGTGGCGAGGGGCATGTTGGCCGCCACCGCCAGGGCATCCCACGACGCAATGTCGATAGCGGCGAGGGCCATCCGCACTACGCCCGTCACGCCAAGCAGAGCGTAGCGCCGTCCAAGTAGCTCGCCAATCCTGGCAGGCGCCACCGGCATGCCGTCGATCAGCCCCGCGGCTTCCTTCATGACTTCCGCGATGGCCTTAGCTCCGCTCTCGCGGTAGCAGAAGAGATAGCTACGGCCCACCACCCCTTCCCTGGTTTCCAGATCCACCAACAGCAACGGTGCGGCTGTCATTCTGGCCGCGCTGGTGCCCAACGGAAAGCGCATGGGCACCTTTACATAACGGGTGCGAATGGCTGAGATATGTAAAACAGGCTGAACGCCAGAAGAGGAACCAGCAGTCACGTCATTTCTCCATGTAGGTCACGGTGGTAAAGTTATAAACCATACCGAACCAAATGGTAACCATAATTTAACCAATTCGGGATATCCCCAATATTGGGTACCCAATACAATTTGCCCGTGACCCACCTCGATCGACTCAGAGGCAGCCGTCGATCAATCCGCGCTTTGGAGTGCACACAACGTGAAGAACGATGTAAACGTCGAAATGGTGCGCAGTCATCTGCTGGACACCGGTACTACAGCCGGAGCGAAGCTGCCGACCGAGCGCGTTTTGGCGGAACAGTTGGGAGTGTCGCGTAACGTGATCCGCAAAGCCTTGTCCGTCATGGAGATCGAGGGCCGTGTCATGCGCAAGGTCGGCAGTGGCACCTATCTCGTCAAGCAGACCGCCGGGGGCGCGGCGGCGCGTGCAGCCCCGGCGCGCGCGCAAGCGGAAGCTCTCGACGTCAGTCCGAAGCAGATCGTCGAGGCCCGATTCGCGTTCGAGCCCAATCTCGCGAGCCTCGCGGCCATGAACTGCACGACGCTCGATCTGGAGCGGCTCGGCGAGTGCGCCCGGCGCTACCATCGCGCGGACAACTTCGACGCGTACGAGGTAGCGGACGAAGGCTTCCACCGCGCGATTGCCATGGCCACGCACAATCCGCTATTGATCAGCGCGTATGAAGCCTTCATGACGGCCGATGCGCAGGCGGAGTGGGGCAGCATTCGCCAGCGGTTCCTGACCGCCGAGCGTCGTGCTGCCTCGCGCAAGGAGCACGACAAAATACTGGCCGCGATACGCAGCCGCGACTCGGCGGCTGCATACGGTGCCGCACGCGAGCATTTGCAATACATCACCTCGGCTTTGCTGCATCCGTGACGGCCCGCGGCCCGGCGGCTCCCCGGACACCTCGCCTCTGTCCCGCGCAGTAAGTCGATTTTTTGTTTGACACTCCAGATTGGTTCAGGGAGAATGAACCAATTGATTAATTGGGTACCCAATTTGGAGGGCGAAGACATGAAAATTGCAGTGATTGGCTCAGGTGGCGTGGGTGGGTTTTATGGCCTGAAGCTGGTACAAGCCGGCCATGATGTGACATTCGTGGCGCGTGGCGCACACCTGAAGGCCATGCAGGAAACGGGTCTCCACATTGAAAACGACCTTGGCAATAACGCCTCTGCGAAAGTGAAGGCGACCGATGACATTCTGTCGTTGGATCAACCCGACCTCATTATCATCGCCGTCAAAATGTGGGACCTGGAAGATATTGCACGCGACCTGAAGAAGATCGCTGGCCCGGGTACTGCGGTGCTCTCGCTGCAGAACGGTGTGATCAAGGACTACGTTTTGCGGCGCGAGTTTGGCGAGGAAAACGTCATCGGCGGCGTGGGCTATGTGGCGACATCCATTGGTCGCCCTGGCGTGATCAAGCAAGTTGGCGCCCTGCAGCGTATCAAGCTCGGTGAATACGACGGCCACAAACGTGCGCGCACGGAGGAGTTGGTTCGCAGCTTCGCCGCCGCAGGCGTCGAGGCGACGCTGTCCGACAATATCGCGCGAGTGCTCTGGGAGAAATACGTCTTCCTGGTCGGACTGTCCTCCATGACTTGCCTCACTCACCTGACAATCGGGCCGATTCGCGAGAGTGAGGGCAGCCGGGGTGTGCTTCGCTCCGTTATCGCGGAGGGTGTGCTGGTGGGGCGCGCACACGGTGTTGCGCTGCCAGAAGACTATGCCGACCAATGCATGGAACTGGTCGACAACCTTCCCTACACGATGACCTCTTCGATGTTCCACGACCTGGAAAAGGGCAACCGGCTTGAACTGCCCTGGCTCGGTGGCGGCGTGGTGTCGCTGGCAAGAGAGGTAGATGTCTCCGTGCCCGTCAACACCTTGATCAGCAATGCGCTGTCGCCGTACGTCAATGGGCATGCAAAGACCTGACCCAGGCGAGACGAGCAAGGCAAGGCCGTAATTCACCAGATCGATCGGCGCCCCCGCCTCGCGGCGGTGGGTGCGGCCATCGTTCGAGAACATGAGGGCACGAACATCGTGAAGATCGCCAGCGTTGAGTCGATTCAATTGCGGATTCCCCTTGCCGGCGAGGGCCGGTTGGAAATTGGATCGTGGGGCGGGAAAGGACTGCCGACGGTCGATTCGCTGATTGTCAAAGTCGTAACCGATACGGGGGTAGTGGGGTGGGGCGAAACATTCGGTTTCGCAGGCATTCCAACTGCCAGGGCCGCGATCGACTCGATCCTGGCGCCGGCGCTGGTGGGTCGCGACGCAGCACTGGTGGAGAAGCTGATGCTTGACCTGCAGAAGCAGTTTCATATCTTCGGGCGCAGCGGGGGCGTTATCTTCGGACTGTCCGCGATCGATATCGCGCTTTGGGATATCGCGGGCAAGGTGGCGAATCAGCCAGTGCACGCACTGCTCGGCGGTACCGAGGCGACGTCCCTGCGGTGCTACGCGAGCTTGATCCGCTATTCCGATCCCGCGCTGGTGAAAGAACACGTTGAGCGTGCGCTGAAGAATGGTTTTCGCCATCTCAAACTGCACGAAGTCAATATCGACTGCATCCGTGCTGCTCGCGAAGCAGCCGGCGATGACATAGAGATTACCGTCGACGTCAACTGTGCATGGTCCGTGCGCGAAGGACTCGACATGGCGAACAAGCTCCGGCAATTCAATCTCCGTTGGCTCGAAGAACCTGTCTGGCCTCCGGAAAACTATTCGGGGCTCGCGCAGGTGCGCCGCGAAGGAGGCATTCCGATTGCTGCCGGCGAGAACGCATCGACGCTAATGGATTTCCAGCACCTGCTTGAGGCGAAGGCCGTCGATTTCATTCAGCCGAGCCCCGCCAAAATGGGGGGCATCACGGAATTGAAGAAGGTATTTGCGATGGCAAATGCCAACAATGTTGAAGTGGCGGTCCATTCCTTTTATGACGGCCCGGGGTTGCTCGCGAGCGTGCATGCGAGCGCGGCGCTGGGCGGCGCAGGTGCCCTTGTTGAATGGCGATGCCTGGATCTCGAGGCACAGCTCTACAGTGACGCCATCATCCCGCGGGACGGGGCGATCGCGGTCCCTCAACGTCCTGGACTAGGCCTTGAACCGAATCCCGACGTCATCCGCGAATATCGCGTGGCGTAAAAGGGGAGTGTTTGGCTCGCGTCTATGCTGGTTGCGCTGATTGCGGAACGAGGTTTCGCGATTCCGCGATGGCAACCGGCAATGGACGAGCCTGATCATCAGGGTGCCTAAATTGTTGCTCGCCAAGGCAACCACGGACGCGGCGCCCCAACCAGGCCGACGGATCGGATCGGCTTGACGCAGATCTTTGCACCCGCCCCGCGTACACCGTGGGGATGCAATGTCGGTGACAGCGCCCAAGGAGTAGACGGGGCAGTGGTGTCCGTCCGCTGTGCAAAACATGCGCGGCGCTGACGCATGGTTGACACACAGGAACAATTGAATTGCCACGGACCGCAATAATTTCGCGTCGAAGGTCGTTCAGAATACGGGGCATCCCAATCACGACCGAAACGTCATGGTATCTCTCGAGATTATCAGGCAATTCAGATGAACACTAACCCGCAATACGCTTCCGTGGCGACGACTTGTGGCAGCAGCGCCGGCCGCTCGGCCGACGACCTGCCGGATAAGCCACCCGCATTCGCCGCGCGTCCGTTCCGCCCGGCCCAGCTCACCTCCTCACCACGGTGTCTGTCATGCTGACACCGTCGCCCCATGCCGCGCCGCAGGCCAATGCCGGCTTTTCGCGTATGTTCGCGCGCGGCCGCCTGACACTTGGCCTGACGTTCGCAATCGAGTCATATCCCGGCGATGCGCCAACCATGCGCGATCAGATCCCGCTTGCTCGCAAGGCCGAGCAGGTGGGGTTCGCCGCGCTTGGCGTACGCGA
The DNA here is from genome assembly GCF_046027215.1 of Paraburkholderia fungorum. Classification (GTDB taxonomy): domain Bacteria; phylum Pseudomonadota; class Gammaproteobacteria; order Burkholderiales; family Burkholderiaceae; genus Paraburkholderia; species Paraburkholderia fungorum_D. The sequence goes on from NZ_JAQQEN010000001.1 coordinate 1,407,581, forward strand.
CGTGCCACTGCGCGATCCGACCTTTGGCGATCTGGGGCAAATCTACGATCCCTGGACGTGGCTTGGATATGTGGCCGGCCAGACTGAGTCCATTGCCCTGTTTCCCGCAGCTATCGTGCTGCCATTGCGCCATCCGTTGCACACCGCCAAGGCGGCAGCCAGCATCGACCAGCTCACCGGCGGCCGCCTGGTGCTCGGCATCGCCTCGGGCGACCGCCCGGTGGAATTTCCGGCGTTCGGTGTCGACCGCGAAGAGCGCGGTGTCCTGTTCCGCGAGCAAGTGGAATATCTGAACGCGGTTTGGGGTAACACATATCCGGAATTCGAGAGCCGCTATGGCACGCTATACGGTGCCGACCCCGTGCCCAAGCCCATTTCGGCCCGGGTGCCGTTAATCGTCACCGGTAACAGCCAGCAATCGGTCGATTGGATCGCAAGCAAAGCGGACGGCTGGATTACCTATCTACGACCCTTGGACTTCCAGGTGGAGCTGATCCGGCAATGGCACGACACAGTCGACGCCGTCTCGCCCGGTACGTTCAAGCCGTTTGCGTTGCCCTACAAGATCGATCTGGTCGCCGATCCGGACGTATCGCCCACGCCGATCCATAACGGCCACCGCCTGGGTCGAAGTTGGTTGATGCGGCATCTGGAGGCGCTCGAGCGAGCCGGCGCGAACCATGTACTACTCAACTTGAAGTTCGGAAGCCGGCCCGCGGAGGCGGTGCTCGACGAGCTTGCCACTTATATCGTGCCGCGTTTTCCGGCCTTGGGTGCACTATGATCGGACGAACGATCCCGCAGCATTCGCAATTCGGCTACCGCTGAAACAGGCGTTTTTTTTCGATAGGACAGTGTTATGGATGTTGCCGATCTCAAGGCATTTGAAGCGGTCGCTCGCCATGGGAGCATGAACAGGGCGGCCGTAGAGTTGCATACTGTCCAGTCCAGCGTCACGGCCAGGATTCGTTCACTGGAAAGAGAAGTTGGCGTCGCGCTTTTTCGGCGGCATGTCCGGGGTGTGAGCATGACCCCGGCGGGCCAGCGCATGCTTCCCTACGCGGCGCGAATTGCCAAGCTTGTCGCAGACGCCCGTCTGGCGGCCATGGACGACGGCCCGCCATGCGGCTCCCTGGCGTTGGGAACCCTGGAAACCAATGCGGCGCTGCGGCTCTCGCCGATAGTGAGTAACTTCGCGCGGTCGTATCCGCAGGTCAGACTGTCGCTGACGACTGGAACAAGCTGCAGCCTCGCGGTGGATGTCGCGGAATGTCGTCTGGATGGGGCGTTCATAGCCGGTCCGTTCGATCACCCAGAGCTTCACAGCGAGACGATTTTCCATGAAGAACTGGTGCTTGTGACACCGCGTACCATACACTCGCTTGAGCATTTGACGTCGGCCCCCGACATGATGACGATTGTGTTCCGCGCAGGGTGTGCATATCACCAGCGTCTGGAAGCGCTGCTTGCAGAGATGGGGATTCTCGTGACGACGCTGCTCGAGTTCCGCTCGCTGGACGCAATCATAGCGTGTGTGGCGGCCGGTATCGGGGTCACGCTGCTGCCACGGGGCGTGGTCGCGGCAGCAGCGCAGCAGGACATCATTGCCATCCATGAGATCTCGCCTGAAAAAGCACGTGTCGAGACGCTTTTCGTCCGACGGCACGACGCTTATATTTCGAGCGCCATGCGCGCTTTCGTCGAAGTCTCGCGCTCGGAGTTCGGACCTTTGATGGCGGCAGCGTAGCGGACAACGTCCAATTTCGCCTCCAGGTGGGCAAGTCATTACCCCATGGGTAATTCGCTTTAGCGGCACTAAACTACAGCGCAATCGCCGTCACTCCTGACGACAGCGACTATGGTTTTGCTGGCGAACATGTCGACAGTACGCAGGACAGGTTGTCGGCCCACTGATTGGTGGCCTGATTGGCGTTCACTTTGGCATGCACTCGGTCTTCTTCATTGCCGGCGCATTGCTGATCGGATGTGTGGTGCAGGACCATTGGGCAAAGAAGCGTTAAACGCGACATCGTGTCTGATCGAGCTTCGGCTCGAAGGTATCTATTTTCACGATACCCTTATCGTCACAAACCGCTTACGCGTTCTGGAAACATTGCTAAGCTGCTTTGTACGTGATGCGTCAACAATCCGAACATACGGGCGCGGCTATATGGGGCGTCAGAATTTCGAAGAATACATCCGCGATGATGGCAACCGTCGCAAAACCTTCGCCTGGCGCAGACGAATCCTTCGTACCTGGCACCCTATTTGTTACCAGATTGGCTGCTGGATCCAGCATTTCGTAGATTACCCAAAGCGAGGTTTCAATCATGAGCAAAGCCGCCCAGCGCGTTTTTTTGATTACCGGTGCGAGTTCCGGCTTTGGTCGCGCTTTGGCAGAAGCAGCATTGGCTGCCGGCAACGTTGTGATTGGTACTGTAAGAAACGATTCTGCGAAAGTTGAGTTTGACGGATTGCATGCAAGTCACGCTCACAGCGTGCTCCTGGATGTGTCTGATTTCAATTCAGTCGATGCCACGATAAAAGAAGTCGCCGAGCGCGTCGGCCCGATCGACGTTCTCGTGAATAGTGCAGGATACGGTCATGAAGGAATCCTCGAGGAATCACCGCTCGATGAACTGCGTCGTCAATTTGATGTGAACGTGTTCGGCGCAGTCGCGATGATCAAGGCTGTGCTCCCATCGATGCGAATACGACGCACTGGTCACATTATCAATATCACATCGATGGCGGGGCTCGTAACATTTCCCGGCATCTCGTACTACTGCGGTAGCAAGTTCGCACTTGAAGGGATATCAGAATCCCTCGAGCAGGAAGTGCGTAGTTTCGGTATCAAGGTGACGGCAGTTGCGCCGGGCGCGTTTCGAACAGATTGGGCGGGCAGATCGATGGTGCGCACGGAGCACAACATCGAAGACTACGATCCGGTGTTTGCGCCGATCCGCCGAGCCCGTATGGCGAAAGATGGGAAGCAACCAGGAGATCCGGCGAAGGCGGCAACGGTCCTGCTGAACCTGATCGACGAGGTTGACCCGCCGGTCCACCTCGTGCTGGGTGAAGATGCGTTAAGCGTGGTTCGCGAAAAAATATCTGCACTGAGGCGCGAAATTGACACATGGGAATCCGTTTCGAAATCCACTGGGTTCTCTTGAAACTTTAGCGGAGGGCGTTATGGCCCACGGAGACGCAGAAATTTTCAGCAGCAACTGCTGCCGCGCGGACGCCACAGGTGCGGTTGCCCAGATCAACCCGGGCGCAACGCCCGCCATCTCCCGTACCGTCGCAAAGCTCGTCGTAGTGTGCTCTTACTCCAGATGACTGTTGTCGACGAGCCGCTGCCCGGCTTGGGTGAGTCGTACGCTGCGGGTGGTACGTAGCGTCAGTGCGACGCCCGCAGTTCGCCCCAGTTCTGCGATGCGCTGGCTCATTGCGGCCTTGCTTACTCCAAGGCGAGCGGCCGCTGCGGTGCCGCCGTCGTCGACGCAGTGGGGTGAGGGTGAGACGATGCCGGTGCCTATTCGTCCTGGTAGCCTGTAGTCAGAGAAATCGAATCGATTCGACCGGGATGGCTAACCAGGGGCGTCACATTACAAGGATCTAATACACGATGACTCCCGGGCGACGATTTTCGCAGAACTGGCTGGTAGTGCTCATTGGATTCACGGCGCTTGCGGTGTCTTTTTCCTCTCGAGGCGCGCTGTCCCTGTCGATGCCGATCTGGAAAACCCAATTCGGCTGGAGCCGCTCGTTCACTTCGTCTATTGCTGCCGCGGCCCTGTTGATGATTGCGGTTGTTGCCCCGTTTGCGGGTAACGCCATCGATCGATACGGACCACGGCGACTCTTGTCATTGGGGCTTCTGATCCTTGGATTGGGCATGTTGTCGGTCACACTAATTTCCAGCCCCAGCCAGACCTGGTTGCTCGCTGTGAGCTTCAGCTTGATCGGAGGGCTGGGCTTTGGAATCATTGCACAACATGTTGTGGCAACCGCTATTGCGATGCGCTTTACTGAAAATCGGGGATTGGCCACCGGGATCGGAACCTCGGGTTCAACCGCTGGGCAGGTAGCACTTCTCCCATTCCTGGCCGCCTCAATGGCTGGGGGTTCGTGGCGGATGGGCTTTGCGGCGCTTGGCATCGCGAGTCTTGCCTTATGTCCGCTAGTTCTGCTTCTTGTGCGTCCTGGAACACAACCGATGGCCTCTTACAGAAGGAGGTCGAGAGATGGTTCGATCCCACAAGATACCATTGTCGATCGACTTGGATTGATGGTACGGAGCAGAACGTTTCAGCTCCTGTTTTGGAGCTACCTGATCTGCGGGTTTACAACAAGTGGAGTCATCGAGACGCACTTCCTCCCGTTCGCTTCATTGTGTGGATTTGGACCGATTCCAAGCGCAACCGCATACGGCGTCCTTTCCGGAGTTAACCTCGTCGGAATGATCGGCGCTGGATGGCTGTCTGATCGTGTCAACCGACCCGCTCTGCTCGCCGGCATCTACGTGGCAAGGGTATTGTGTTTCTTGCTGTTGATGTTCGTGGACCTCAGCTATCCGCGATTGATACTGTTTGCCGTGCTATTCGGACTTTTCGACTATTCAACCGTACCGGTCACTGCAGCGCTTCTGGTTCGAAGCGTGGGGATCCGCGTCCTCGGGTTGTCGATGGGGTTGCTGTCCGCAGGGCACGCAATCGGAGGTGCATTAGGCGCCGTGGCAGGAGGAATCGTCTTTGACAAATCAGGTCGGTACGACGCGCTGTGGTGTACGTCTATCGCGTTAGCACTTGTCGCTGCCATTATGGCGCTGGCCGTGAACGACAAAGCCCTAACAGGAGCACTAACCTGACGTAGAGACTTCCCCGGGTGACCCGGCGACATTGTTGCGTGGATAGACATAGAATAAGTAACCTGTTCACTTGTCGTCGTATAGTTACACGGTTAGCATGATCACATGAACGGATATGGTTAGAACTTCACGGGGAATATTCGTTAGCGATCCTGAGGTAATCAAAGCCGTTGTCGAGCGGAAGTTCCGGTGTTAATTGCGCAGCGGCGCCTAACCACATGGCCAGGAGAGCACCACCCACCCACGCTCGCTATCTGGGGAAACTACGACCCATCCTTCCAGTTCGGGAGGTTGCAGCTTATCAGCGGGATTTGTCGAAAGCTGAGACACATATTCTCAATGCAGGTGAGTTCACATTGAATGAGGAGCCTGACGAAGTAGCTGCAGTCAGGCGCAGTTTCGTTGGGCGAGTGTCACGTTCTCAGCAGCGGCCGGTAAGCGGCCCATTACCTACACACAAGGAGTCTGATTTGAACAAGCACGTGATTGTATCTGCGGTTCTTGCGCTGATCGCGGGGTCAGCCATGGCGACCTCAACGACCTACAACCTTGACCCTCGGCACACCTATCCTAGCTTCGAATCGGACCATTTTGGTGGCATTTCGATCTGGCGGGGGAAGTTCACGAAAAGCAACGGCGTCGTGACAGTTGATCGCACTGCGAAGACTGGCACAATCGACGTATCGATTGATACGGCGTCGATCGACACCGGTAATGCGCAACTCGACACGCGCGTGAAGTCGGAGGAATTTTTCGATGTCAGCAAGTATCCGACTGCGACGTTCAAAGGCAGTGCGTTCCGGTTCGACGGCGACACGCCGATCGAAGTCTCGGGCGATTTCACGTTTCACGGGGTAACCAGGCCGCTGACGTTGAAGATTGATTCCTTCAAGTGCTTCATCAACCCGCTGATCAAGCGGGAGGTGTGTGGTGCGGAAGCCAGCGCGCAATTCGACCGCGCCGACTACGGCGTAAGCTGGGGCACTAACTATGGCTTCAAGACACTGACTCGCTTGCAGATCCAGGTTGAAGGCGTGAAGGCAGACTAGGCAGTGGGCGGTCATCGACAAACTTACCCGATGCCCGCCACCTTCTTTAACCATTCTTCGCGTTGGATTGTTGGGAAGTGTCTTCCGTCATCGAGTGCGGACTCGACACTATTCGGGCGTTCAGAACTTCAAGGATCGTCAGAATTCGGTTATAGGGCACCTTTCACGAAGTGCCTTCCGGTTGACCTTGCCCGATTGCGAACTCGGCAGTTCGTCGAGGAATTCGATCACCTTCGGGTAATCAAATTGCGAATGCGCGTCGCGCACAAATTGACGAATACTGTCGGCCGTCTCCGCATTGGCGTCGAATCCGCTGGCAAGAACGATGTACGCCTTTACGCGTGACCCACGTTCCGCATCGACGGCGCCGAGCGCCGGCGTTGCTGGAATGGGGGCGCGGCGAGTGCATGCGGCCTGGTTTAGACGCAGCGGACACAGCTGACTTTGCCATAGCGCGCTTTCTGACGAATATGCTTTGTACCCGTCGCGCTACCGTCCTATTTAAATATTCAAGGCACCTCGACGGCGCAGCACCCCCGGTGCGCCTGAAAGCGGTTCACGCGGGTTTGTCGGACCGATCGGGCGTGCTCGTGCTCCATAGCACTTCGAACAGACTGCACTCGAACGCAAAGAACTCCGCGCTTTGAATGGACAGCGCATAGTGCTCGGCCCGCGATGAAACGAAGGCCACGGTGTCGTCGTAGAGATAGGTCGTGATACCCACTTCGAAATCGGCGGGCGCGAAACGGAGTTCACGAAGATCGCGCTTCGACGATTGCCACAGATCGCGCGTATCGCCGGGGCCCGAGCGGATCACGCGCAGATTGATACCCGCACGGATGCGTCGCACCGCAATGTCCCTGATGGCCTCAAAACCCGGCGTCTGAAACAGTTCGCTGTTAGACATCACCGCGCGCAACTCTTTACTCTGACATTCGAGCAGTTCGTTGAGCACAGTCTTGATCCCTTCGATACCCGGGAAATAGCGCACCCGCGGTTTTCCAGCAGCCGAGTTGTGAATCGAGCGCAGTCGCGGGAGTACTTCCTGAACGAGCTGACGCTGCGCCTCGATGCGCCGGAGCAGTGCGATTGGATCCTGCGGAATTACATAGCTGCGCGCGCCTTTCTGCACGGTCGCGACGAGTCCGTCGGCGAGCAGCCGGTCGAGCACTTCATAGGCATTGGTGCGGCCGATGCCCGCCTTCTGGGCGATCGAAGCGACGGTGGACTCGCCGAGTTCCAGCGAGGCCAGATAGAAGTCGGCCTTGTTTCCGTCGATGCCGGCGGCCTGGAGCATCTCAACAAGGTTCATGTTCGCCAACCTCATGTTCGCCCACTGTTACGCGGGGGTGATGGTCGTTACATGCCGATTCGTTCGCTTGGATAGTACACTAAAAGTCCATAATAATCAAATAGATAACAAATTTATTGCAAGGTCGGAACGTATTTCAAGGACGCGTTTCGCGGCCGCGACTAGCATTCATCCCAGTCAATTCGTTGACGCCCGGAGCCGATGAATCACATCGATCCGAAGCGAGGCGAACCGTGGGCCGGTTGAGTGGCTTGCTCTGCGCCTGCTCCCATGCATCCCTATTGGAGTCATCTCATGATTGAGTGGAAAGAAACGATTCAGGACGTCAATGTCCGCCTCAAGGAACTGTCCACACGCACGCCGGACACCCTTCGCGGTTTTGGCCTCATCGCCGGTGCGGGCGCCAATACGAACCATCTCGGCGCGAAGACGCGTGAGCTCATTGCGCTGGCCGTCGCAGTCACCACGCGCTGCGATGGTTGCATCGCCTTTCATTCGGCAGAGGCCGTCAAGCTCGGCGTGTCCGATGCGGAAATCGCAGAAGCACTGGGTGTCGCGATCAACCTGAACGCCGGCGCTGCCATCACGTACAGCACGCACGTGCTGGATGCCATCGACAAGCTGAAGCAAGCCTGATCACCCATACACACTGAAAGGAACCCATCATGAGCAATCCAAAGCTTGAAGTACTGACGCCGCAAAATTCCCAGCTGCTTTTCATCGACCAACAACCGCAGATGGCATTCGGCGTCCAATCCATTGATCGGCAGGTCCTGAAGAACAATGTGGTCGGTCTCGCCAAGGCAGCGAACCTATTCGGCATTCCCACTACCATTACGTCGGTCGAATCGCAAAGCTTCTCGGGCTTTACCTACCCCGAACTGCTCGACGTGTTTCCCGGTCAGCCGGTGCTCGAACGCACGTCGATGAACTCCTGGGACGACCAGAAGGTTCGTGACGCGCTGGCTGCGAATGGACGTAAGAAGATCGTGGTTTCCGGCCTGTGGACAGAGGTTTGCAACAACACCTTTGCACTCAGCGCGATGCTGGAAGGCGACTACGAGATCTACATGGTCGAAGACGCCTCGGGTGGCACGTCGAAGGACGGGCATGACTATGCGATGAAGCGCATGATCCAGGCCGGCGTCGTGCCCGTAACGTGGCAACAGGTGATGCTGGAATGGCAGCGTGACTGGGCGCGTCGCGACACGTACGACGCTGTCATGAACGTCGTCAGGGAACACTCTGGTGCGTACGGAATGGGTGTTGACTACGCATACACGATGGTGCACAAGGCGCCGCAGCGCGCCAACGGTTCCCACGAGATCGTGCCCGCAGTCCCGGCCAGGTAGTCGGCCACGCACTGTCTCAACTGATTTCATGACTCCGGCCGTGCGGCGAGGCGCCGCCGGCTATCAGGAGTGCATATGATATCCAGTTAAGAAAGCCCCGATCTGAATCTGCCTGATGGCCGCTTTACCGTGCTGGAGTCGCAACGACCGCAAGCGATCCCGTCGTGAGCAAGCTGCAAGAGAGATTAACCGATGAAACTCTATCTGTTTTCACTAGGTGCCGGCGTTCTGGTCGGTGTCATCTACCACCTGATTGGCGTACGGTCGCCGGCCCCGCCGCTCGTTGCGCTGGTCGGGTTGCTCGGCATTCTCGGTGGAGAGCAGCTTGTTCCCGTCAGCAAGCAATATTTCTCTGCCGCCATTCACGCAGCGATGTCGCGCGCACCGGACGAGGCGACCGCGGCATCCGGCGCACTGCAGCACGGTATTTCTCGCGTCATGACTGCTCGCAAGATTGCTGGCAACGAGGAGACCCGCTCATGAATACTTCGGCAAAGACCCCCGACCTGATTCTGCACAACGGCCGTTTCACGACGCTGAATCGCGCGAACCCGACAGCGAGCGCGATCGCCATCAAGGACGGGAAATTCACGGCCGTTGGCGACAATGCCGACGTCATGTCGTTGGCCGGTACGGCGACAAAGGTCATCGATCTGAAGGGACGTTCCGTTTTGCCGGGGCTTATCGACAACCATACGCACGTCGTGCGCGGCGGCTTGAACTTCAATATGGAACTGCGGTGGGACGGCGTGCGGTCGCTGGCCGATGCGATGAACATGCTCAAGCGTCAGGTGGCAATTACGCCGCCACCGCAATGGGTCCGCGTGATGGGCGGCTTCACTGAACACCAGTTCGTCGAGAAGCGGCTGCCCACCATCGAGGAGTTGAATGCCGTCGCACCCGAGACGCCCGTCTTTATCCTGCATCTTTATGACCGGGCATTGCTGAACGCTGCGGCACTGCGCGTGGTCGGCTACACGAAAGACACGCCGGAGCCTCCCGGCGGACAGATCACGCGCGACGGCGACGGTAACCCGACGGGGCTGCTGCTCGCCAAACCGAATGCGTCGATTCTGTATGCGACGCTGGCGAAGGGGCCAAAGCTGCCGTTCGACTATCAGCTCAATTCGACGCGCCATTTCATGCGCGAGCTGAACCGGCTCGGCGTGACAGGTGTGATCGACGCGGGCGGCGGCTTCCAGAACTATCCGGAGGACTACCAGGTCATCGAAAAACTTTCCAGCGACGGGCAGATGACGGTGCGCCTCGCCTACAACCTGTTCACGCAGAAGCCGAAGGCAGAGAAGCAGGACTTCCTGAACTGGACGAAGACATCGAAGTACAAGCAGGGAGACGACTACTTCCGGCACAACGGTGCGGGCGAGATGCTGGTGTACTCGGCAGCGGATTTCGAGGACTTCCGCGAGCCGCGCCCGGACATGCCGCCGCAGATGGAAGGTGAACTGGAAGAGGTCGTGCGCGTGCTCGCCGAAAACCGCTGGCCATGGCGCATGCACGCAACCTACGACGAGACGATCAGCCGCGCGCTGGATGTCTTCGAGAAGGTCAACCGTGACATTCCGCTCGATGGTATCCACTGGTTCTTCGACCATGCTGAGACGATCTCCGAGCGATCGATGGACCGTATCGCGGCGCTCGGCGCAGGCGTAGCGGTGCAACACAGAATGGCCTACCAGGGCGAGTATTTCGTCGAGCGCTACGGCGCGGCGGCGGCCGAAGCGACACCGCCCATCGCGCGGATGCTCGAGAAGAACGTTCGAACGTCGGCGGGCACGGACGCGACACGCGTCGCATCGTACAACCCGTGGGTATCGCTTGCGTGGCTCGTGACGGGCAAGACGGTCGGCGGTCTGAGCCTCTATCCGCAGCGTAATCGTCTGGACCGCGATACGGCGCTGCGGATGTGGACCGAGAAGGTCACCTGGTTCTCCAACGAAGAAGGCAAGAAAGGTCAGATCGCCGTGGGCCAGCTCGCGGACCTGATCGTTCCCGATCGCGACTTCTTCGCTTGCCCTGACGACGAGATCGCGCACACGGTGTCGGATCTGACGATTGTAGGCGGCCGCATTGTGTATGGCAGCGCGGCGTTCGCTCATCTCGACGACAGCGCTCCACCTCCGGCCATGCCCGACTGGTCACCCGTGCGCCGCTTTGGCGGGTTCGCGGCATGGAAGGACTCGAAGGGCGAGGGCGAGGCGTCGTTGCAGCAGATGGCGGCGTTATCGTGCGGCTGCTCGAATGGTTGTGCCGTGCATGGCCACGACCATGCGCGCGCCTGGTCGAACAACGCGCCGGCGTCCGATGTGCGCTCGTTCTGGGGCGCGCTCGGCTGCGCCTGCTGGGCGGTCTGACATGAGTACAAACGCAACAAGGAATCCGCACTGGATCGCTGTGTTGCTCGCGCAGCGCTGGCTGCCGCTGGTGGTACGCGCGGCGCTCGTGTCCGCGTATGTGACTGGAGGTGTGGCCAAGCTCGCGAACTTTCATGGCGCCGTGCTCGAACAGCGGCATTTCGGACTTCATCCGGGATGGCTGTGGGCGGCACTCGCGATTGTCGTCGAGCTGGGCGGCTCCGCCTGCGTGATCGCCAACCGCTTCGTGTGGCTGGGCACGGGAGGGCTGGGCGCATTGACGGCCGTTGCGATGCTCGTCGCGAACGACTTCTGGAACCTGACGGGCGAGGCGCACGTTTTCGCGTTGAACGGCTTCTTCGAGCATCTCGGACTCATCGCCGCGCTCGTCATGGCGACATGCGTTGCCGGCATCAAGAATTCCTCAGGCCGTGCCGGTGTTCAGCAAAACTCAAAGGACTTTCAATATCATGCGTAATCTTCGTTCCCTGGCAGCGACAGCGCTTTCCATCATCTGTCTTGCTGCATCGTCAGTCGCGTCGGCTACACCACCGAAAATTCCACAGCCCGTTGCGGAGCCGCAGCTCGCTGTGGGGCCGCAATACGACACCACCCATGTCTATGTAGCGCCTGAAGACTTCGACAAATTCACCGATAGTCTTGTCGCAACCTTCGGCGGCCACAAGTCGCAACAGGGCGTCTTTCAGGTGACACCCACGTCGAGCAAGACAATGTCGCAACTCGTTTTCACGCCGGTCGGCACGTTGTCGGTGTTCGGCTTCAAGACGCCTGTTCCGTATCCGTTCGGTAGCGAGCGCACGGGATATCTCGTGACCGACATCGACACGGCCGTCAAGTCGGCCAGACGGCACCACGCCGACGTCACGGTGGCGGCGTTCCCCGATCCGATCGGACGTGACGCGATCGTCTCCTGGCCGGGCGGCGTCAACATGCAGTTGTACTGGCACAACCAGGCGCCGAACTATGATTCTTTGCAGACGGTGCCCGAGAACCGGGTCTACGTGTCGCCGGAGCGCGCCAATCTATTGATTCGCAACTTCGTGGCTTTTTCGCATGGCAAAGTTGTGTCCGACGATCACAACGCGCCTGGCGTCGAAATTGGCCGGCCGGGAGATACGTACCGGCGTGTGCGGATCGAGTCGGGATTCGGCAGGATGACGGTGCTGGTGACGGACGGCCGCTTGCCATGGCCATTCGGCCGGGAGATGACCGGCTATGAAGTGACGAATCTCGCTGACACGCTGCAGAAGGCGAAGGCGGCAGGCGTCACGGTGCTGGTCCCGCCGTTCACTTCGGATCGGCGCGAAGCCGCGCTCGTGCAGTTCCCGGGTGGATATATCGCCGAGATTCATGCGGTTGCGCAGTAGACGCGGGACGCCGGGGTGATGCGCCATGACGGTCGCGAGGCCACGCGCTGTCATCCCCGGCACGGGAGACGATCGATGAAATCTGAAGATAGCGTGCTCGCCGCCATTGCGGGCTACGTGGATACGGCGCTCTCGCGTAGCAGGCGCAGAAACGCGGACTATGTCGGCATCGAACTTAAATCTGGATGGTAGTCACATCGGACGCGGTCAAACCTTGCAATCCATCGCAGACGGCTTATGGCTGGCAAGAAAGCGGTGAATCTCCGCGACCACGGCGGCCCCTTCCCCCACGGCCCCTGCAACGCGCTTGGTCGAACCCGATCGAACATCGCCAATTGCAAACACACCGTCGGCACTGGTATGCAATGGGAGCATGGACCTGGTGACTCCCGTTTCGAGGTCCGTACCCGTCAACACAAATCCTTTCTGATCCAACGACACACTGCACGTGCGCAACCAGTTTGTGTTGGGGTCGGCACCGATAAAAAGGAACACGTGATGCGTCGTCAAGCGTTCGAGACCACCGTCGCGTCGCCGGTAGTAGACAGAATCCAGTCGTTCATCGCCTTCGAAGGCTGTGATCTCAGCGCCAGTATGGATCGTCACGTTCGGCAACGAGGCAATACGCTCGATCAGGTAATGCGACATGCTGTGCTCGACGTCCTGGCCCCTGACGAGGACATGAACGTGGGCAGCATGCGAAGCGAGAAACACAACGGCCTGCCCAGCTGAATTTCCACCGCCGATCAGCAGCACCGGTTCGCCGCGGCAAAGTCGGGCCTCGATCGACGTCGCCCAGTAGTAGACACCGCGACCTTCGAAGCCCGCAAGTCCGCTCACTGCCGGACGCCGATACTCCGCGCCGCTCGCGATGACCACCGTTCGTGCCGCAATGCGCCGCGAACTGGCAAGCTCGACCTCGAGCGGGTATGCGCTGCAATGCAAGGCCTTCACTTCGACCGGAATCGCGATGTGCGCACCGAATTTCTGCGCCTGGTTAAATGCCCTGCCGGCTAGCGCTTGCCCCGATATACCGGTCGGAAAGCCCAGATAGTTTTCGATCCGCGCGCTCGTGCCGGCCTGGCCGCCCGGCGCGCGGCAATCGAAGACGGCCACCGACAAGCCCTCGGATGCCGCATAGACGGCTGCCGCCAGGCCGGCAGGTCCGGCGCCGACGATCGCGACGTCGTAGAGATGCCCGGGATCGAATTCCGGCACGAGTCCCAGACACGAGGCGAGCTGGCCCTCGTCCGGATTGCGCAGGACGGCGCCATCCGGGCAGACGACGAGCGGCATGTCATCGCGCCCGGGAGTCATGCGCTCGAGCAATGCGATGGCATCGGCACCGCCTTCGTCAAGCGTCATATGCGGGAAAGCATTGCGTTGCAGGAAATGTTGCAGCGCGAGGAGCCGTTCGTTGTCGGGCGGGCCAACGAGCACCGCCCCCTGGCCACGCTCGATTGCGGCGACGCGCCTCAGAATCAGCGCGCGCATGATCCTTTCGCCGAGCTCTGCCTCGCCAATCATCAGCGCACGCAGCTTATCCGGCGAAATGACGAGCGCATTGACGTCTTCAATAACCTCAGCATCGACGAGCCCGGGCTTGCCTGAAAGCATGCCAACGTCGGACGTGAATTCACCCCGTTTCGCCTGAGAGCGCAGCAAACGTTGATGGCCGAGTCCGTCGCGTGCGGTGTATCGAATCGTGCCCGACAACAGGACGAACATGCCCGGACTCATGCCACCCACGCGATAGAGAAATTCGCCGACGGCGTAGCTGCACATCGCACCAAATCGCTTTATCCGATCGATCTCTGGGTCCGTCAGTACCGGAAATATCTGATGCCAGCGTGGGGTGCTATATGGAGTCTGCGCATCTGCCGAGGCAGAACGGTCGGCGCCATGAGTATCGGTTTCTGCCTGGTTCTCCTGCCCGCCCGGTGGCGAACCTGCGTCGCTGTTCATCGCGAACCTCTCAGCAATGCGATCTTCTGGATAACCCACGTAGTCAATGCCATCCAGTAATACAAGATAGGTTAGCCCTCAACGTGTCGCAAATAGCTAACCTGTTCTTGCTCATGTCCGAGCCCTTGCGACACTAGCGACCGGCACAAGTGGACTTTCTGGCGCGCCCGGTTGCACTTTCATTGGAAAATCCGTTAATCAGCTAATTAACGGGACGGTCGGAGATGTCGGTTATCGTCGTTCGCTGCTGGTGCTTTTTGGAAGCCCATATGTCGTCGATTAGCGTCGACTCGACGGTCGGTGTACCCCGGGAGCCGTCGTTCATATCTCAAGGATGCTAACGACCGAAGAGGGTCGAGCCAACCGCGTCAGGCAGAGGTCGGCCAACAAGCGTCGTTCGCTGCGCTCGGCTATCGGACGGTGGAGCGACTGCTTGCCACCGGGAAGCGGCCGGTCGGATTCCGTGAATCGACAACACGCCAAGAATCCGGAGCGACACGTTGGTGGATAATCGCCTGGCTTGTTGAGTGTTGCATCAAACTTTCAGATGAGTAAATTTGTCTTTTGTTGCCACGTCTCGACGGCTGTACTTCCAATCGCCATTCTCGCGCTTGAGCCAATCGTCATAGGCGCAAATGTAGCCGTCAAGAATACCGTCCTTTTTCGTGAAGAATTGCAGATAGCATTTTTGACGAGCATTTTCGCCGTCGACCGAAATAATTTCGTTGGTTGTGAGGTGATACATAGTCCCGAACGTTGCGATGCACGTAGGAACGAAAGCCTCCAGTTGCTCGGTGCCTTTTGGCTTTGCTCCGTCGATCGCAGCATTGAAGGCTCCGTCGGCTGTAAAGCAACTTGCCCATGCATCAGCGTTGCCCTCGTCGAGCGAGAAGTTGTATTTTGCGTTTAATGCCTTGATTTCCTGAATGTCACTAGATGCCATTTTAGTCACCTCTATAAAGGTTATTGAATTCCCTTGCGGCAAACAGCTCATATACATCAGTCTCGCGATCGCCGAGGCCGACGAGCTGAGTCTGCGCGCAGAGCGCGCTTTAACACGCACAGGTGCGCTGGTCCTTCGATCCACTTGATAATGCTTCGGCTAACGGCCGGCACTCTGGCCGCCGTCGACGTGCAGGATTTCTCCCGTCACAAACAGTGCAGAATCAAGGTACAGGACCGCGTTGGTGATATCGCTCGTCTCGCCCATGCGGCCGAGCGGATGGAGGGCATCGAGCATGTCGTGATATTCCGACGGGTGCATTGGAGTCTTGATGACTCCCGGTGCTACGGCATTCACGCGAATACCTTTTTGGGCGTACTCAATCGCCAGTGACTTCGTGGCGGCGTTCAGACCTCCCTTCGTCAGCGCAGCCAGTACCGAATACACACCGCTGATCGCCTAGTCCACGACGCTCGCGGTCACACTAACCACGTGGCCGCTCGAATGCTTTTCCATTTCAGCGATGGCGAGTTGCGTGATGTAGTAGAACCCCGACATATTCACATTCACCACAGCGGCGTAGTCTTCCCTGGTGTTTTCCGTGAAAGGTTTGCCAATGTAAATGCCGGCGTTATTCACCAGCGTGTCGATCCGGCCGAACTTTGCGACACCCTCGGAAATGACACGTTGAGCGGTTGCGGGATCGCCGATATCGCCGGCAATCGTCAGGATGTTCGGATCTTCCGATGGCTTGATCGAACGTGAGGTTGCGACAATGCGGTAGTCGAGTTTGCGAAACGCCTTGACGACGTCGGCACCAATGCCTTGCGATGCGCCGGTAACGACGACAACCTTTTGTGACGTGCTCATGCTTTACTCCAGAAAAACGTAGATGTCTGGCTTGATGCCGATTGAGCCGATGGCTCTGTTTGTCGCCTCATCCTTGCCTGAATCGAATAGTGATTCATTTGCGTCGAGAGCGGTAGAATGGCTGGATGACTTTCAGTTATTCTCTATGCGAATGAATGACAAACTATCGTCCCTCCAGTTGTTCGTACGGGTTGCCCACACATCGAGTTTCACCAAAGCCGGCCGGGAATTGGGCTTAAGCCAACCGTCGGCATCGCGGCGCATTTCGGAACTTGAGGAGGAAGTCGGCGCTGCGCTATTCGTGAGAAGCACGCGGGCCGTCACGTTAACGGAAGCGGGAACCGATTACCTCACCCGCGTTGAAGCGATTCTCTCCGCAGTTGATGAAGCAGATCACGCTGCGCGAGGAACGGCGGAGCTACGGGGCCACCTGCGTGTTGCCCTGTCGACCAGTTTCGGGGTCCGCGAGGTTATCCCGCGGATAGGACCGTTTATGAGCGCGCATCCGGCTTTGCACGTTGACCTGCGAATGGCCGACGACCGGCAGGATCTGATCGCTGAAGGCGTGGATGTGGCGTTCCGCTTTGGACAGTTGAAGGACTCGAATGCCACCTCAACGATGCTCGGGCGTTGCCCCCAGATGCTAGTCGCCTCCCCTGATTATCTGGCCACGATGGGAACACCGGTCGAGCCGGGTGATCTGGCCGACCATCCGTTCATCATGGGGCCGTCGGGTGCCGACGTGCGAGGATGGCACTTTGAGAAGGGTGGACGTCGGATCAAGGGCCGTGGAGAGGGACGTCTTACAATCTCCCTGAACGAAGGGACCACAGCTGCGGCCGTTGCCGGCCTGGGGATTCTGGCAACAGGGTTCTGGGCGTGCCGCGCCGAGCTGTCCGATGGTCGGCTCATCCCCCTGTTGCCGGACTGGGCGGTCGAGCCAATTGAAGTCAACGCTGTTTATCCAGCTGCGCGGGCCGCCAGGCCGGCCGCCCGCGCGCTTGTTGCCTATCTTGCCGATGAACTGAAAGCGATCTCGGTCTAGTGGTTCGCAATGGTCGAATTGCTGTTGCCGGGAAGCCGGCATGAATGTCCGGTCCGCTCGGTTACCTGCCCTGGAGCGCCTCAAAGGGCGACCGTCAGCAACGGGTCGTCCTGAGCCCTCTGCCGTCGGGCGCAATTCGGCCAGGAACATCCGTTCGCCCCCCTGCCTGGATCGTCGACAATCCATGCGAAATAGGTGGCGAAAATTACTTGAGGAATGTTGCGTGTAGCCGGCTTTGCAATAATTGAAGCTGCGACTTTGGCGGACGCAGCGGAGATGCTGCCGAATAGCAGGCTAACAGCCTATCGGCGTTGCGGAGGGGAAAGATGACCCGGCCGTCAGGCGGGAGAGCTATCCTTCGAACGGTGATATATCGCGCAATCGATAAAGGTGTGCGCTCGATTTTCGCCGTACCGGAACGCCTCGTCTCCATGCAAAAATTCAGCGCTCTCTGGAAAACTTGCAATCGCCGGAGATAAATTGTCGGGCGGAAAAATGGACCAGGAAACCCGATATCGGCGCCCCATGCCGTGAAACGACAGGCTCTTGCACGTAGTGACGCAGACCTCGACGCCGTATTCGCGATACGGCGCACACGATTCGTAAGACATGGCTCCTCCCGTTCGAGATGCAAGCAAAGGTAAGGTTGAACGGCGCAACCATCATGCCAAGCCTATACGCAATCGACAGCTAAAAAAGCCGCAGGCAATGCTACGGCTGGAACACGCACGCGGCGCAAGGATGCGCGCACGTATCTTGATCGTACATAGCCTTCGCAGTCCTTCAATCGGGTATTCATCTGGGAATTGGCATGCCACGCCGAGACCCGTGTGTTAGCGGGGCTAACGGTGTCAGGTGCTGCCCGGCCTGTTGCGAATTTGGCGACATCGCGGTCGCATAAAAATGGCCCATCTGGAACGATGGGCCAGCCTTTATTCGGCAGTAGTCTCGGCGCGCAGACCGTTGGTTGACGGCGGTAGTTCCTCCGTCGGTTCAGGACGGTCGTGTCATTGACCCAGCGATCATCGTTGCGTCAATCCGAGAGCCGGAGGGCTTGTCGGTCATTGCGAGCGAGGCGGACGCGGAGATCGCCGGTTTGAATGTGTTGTTCAAATGTGCCTGGATTACGTTGACCGTGAATTCAGCCCTGGATGCGGTGGGGTTGACCGCAACATTCGCCAAGGCACCAAGCCAGTCCGGCATCAGTTGTAACGTGGTGGCGGGCGCGTACCACGGTCATATTCGGTGCTTTGCCTCATGAAAGAGCTACTATTTTCACGACTGCGTCTTCAGTCGAATACTTGCGAAACACTACAATGCATCCTGATCCCCGTCCCGCCATTCTTGCCGACCGTCAAGCTATCGAGGAAATCGTTCGACACGCCTACTCGCCTTATATCTGTCGTATCGGCCGGCAGCCGGGACCGATGTCGGATGACTATGAAGTCTTGATCAGCAAGGGCAGCGTCTATGTTGTCGAGTTGGACGGCACCATACAAGGCATTCTTGTGCTCGTCCCCGAGCAGGATGCGATGCTACTGGACAACGTAGCCGTAGCACCTTTCGCCAAGGGAACAGGAATAGGCCGCAGCCTGCTGGAATACGCTGAGCACTCAGCCAGAGCGGCAGGCTACCGCGTCATCAGGCTCTACACTCACGAGACCATGACGGAAAATATTGCGCTTTACTCTCGCATCGGTTATGCCGAGACGCACCGGGCCGAGGAGGAAGGCCTAAAGCGGGTATTCATGGCTAAGCACTTGGTCTGATCATTGCCCGTTTACCATCGGACCGGGTTCGCCTCAAACGGTCGTTCGACAGGGCGGCGGAAATTGCCGACGATTTTCGTTCGACGTATCCTCGCGAATCAGGTGTTCGAAAACCTTAAACCCTCGCCCGACATAACCATTCGATGCAAGCAAAGCTCAGAATTGCCAGACCGGTGAGCGATATTTCCCGGTCAGAAAACATGTATTGCGCAGGGCTCAAGCTGGACGTGTTGGCGCGATTCCAGGATCACCAGGGGTTCGACGGAGTGATGCTCGGACGTCACGGGATGGACTATCACTTCGAGTTCACTCAATGCCGCGAACACCCTGTAGCGGCCTCTCCAACCCATGAGGATTTGTTGGTGTTTTATATTCCGGACCGTAAAGAGTGGGAGTCGGCGAGTGAGCGGCTTGTCAGCAACGGATTCGTTCGCGTCATGTCGTATAACCCGTATTGGGACGTGTTGGGCCGAACGTTCGCGGACCCCGATGGGTATCGGGTGGTTATGCAAAACGCGTCGTGGTCCTCGTAATGCACGGTACTGCAAGCGGATCTCGCTTATCGTTCCTCTCGAAGTCGCGTGGCCGGGTAGAGGCAAAAAGCGGCCAACTATGGACATTCCGCCATCCTGTCGGACGGACATTCGTACCTCTCGCCTGCCCAAGTAACGGACTTTCGTGCGCGGACCATGTCAGTCGCATAGTCGGTCGAGACCCTTCTTCGTGATCTGCGTGCAGCCATCATTCGTCTGTCTTTGAAAATGTCGATGGAGTGTGGCCTCCGGTGGCCCCTCGGCTTCCGCTGAACCGGACGATGAAGATTAGATTTCAGCGAATATTCAACACAATCGGCCAACACCTCCACGAGGTCGGCCAAAACGTTAAACGGCGTCTGACGAGGCACTACCATTCACCATAATTGCCATCCACTTTCCCGCATTCAGTTGCTGTAATTCATTGCGCAGGGCAAACCATTGAGAATTCCCACCCGGCACATTACCGACTAGAAAGGAATGGGGCGATTATGACCAGTAAAATACTCGACGAATACATCAGAGTCCGAAGGAGAGAGGTTGATGGGTGGCTAGCAAGATGTGACGGTGAGATATTCGCGAGACTACTCGAATCGCAACTCGACAATGGCATTACTGGCGCCGTGGCCGAAATTGGCGTTCATCACGGAAAGTCATTCATCCCAATGGCGATCAGCAACAACGGGCGCCTCTGCTACGCAATTGATATCTTCGGGAGCCAGGAGTTCAATATTGACATCTCGGGTTGCGGCGATATGGACGTCTTCACCCAAAACTTAACGAAGTTTGGTGTGGACGCGAAAGACGTTTTTATCGACGAACGGCCTTCTACAGCCGTGACGCCCGACGATATCGAAGGAAAGGTCGGAAAGGTTCGTTTTTTTCATATTGACGGGGGCCATCATCACGAGGTCGCCCTCAACGATCTAAATCTTGCCGAAGCAGTAGTTAGCAATGACGGTGTTATCGCGATCGACGACGTATTCAGGCCCGAGTGGCCAGAAGTGAGCATGGCCTTGTTCTCATATCTCGCCAGCAAAACCAAAGATTTCGTGCCCTTCGCCATAGGATATAACAAGACTTATTTATGCCAGCGTCCCTTCGCAGAGCTGTACCGCGGTATTTTGACCGGTAGCACCTTTTTGCAGCTGTATTTCTCGAAAAAATACGAGATATCAAATGAGGCGATTCTGGTCTACCAGATCTATGCGGTTCCAGAATGGGGGCTGAGGGCGAGGGTTATGCACTATATGAAAACCTATCACCCTGATCTGGTTTTTTCGGCAAAAAGGTTCCTGGGTCGATAGTCTATGCTGCCCAGCGCGGTCACGGTAATGCGGGTCGTGACAGATCAAGAGTCAGCTTGCACTCGAAAACTCGAATGAAGCGCCTACACCGCAGAGTCAGGGGTAAGCTCGCCGCCTAGCGACGCCCGCTGCGACCCCACACGTAACGCACCCAACGTTGCCACCTGCTGCGCTGCGGAGCTATCGCGTTGCGCGATGCCTGCTCTTCGCGGTCGCGCTCGACGCTCTTCTGCACCTGTTCGTGGATCTGACGCAACGTCAGCCCGCCTGGACCTTTCAGTTTGTCTGGATCGGAGTCGTTTGTCATGGGAATGGCCTGGTGGGGATGAGTGGACTCGATCTTGATCCAGATGGACTGTCGCGGCAAGCGCGTGGAAGCGCTCTGTCGAGCGGCGTGGAGCTGCATAGGGTGGAAGTCCTCACAACAATAAGTGCGGACACAGAAGCACTTATGGATCTGCGCCGGGCTTTGACGTGAACCGTCTTCGAATTCGCAGGACTGGCACAATCGGGAGAATATTCGATTCGCTTGGGAATCCCTATGCCAGACGCTGTTACGTCATCGCCGCTATCGCCGTCTTCGCGTGCTTCACCACCTTCACCTCCTTCTCGAATAGGCCCTCTGTTTGCGTTGTATCCCTTCCTGCGTCCCTATGCCGGCCGCTGGGCGCTCGCCTTCCTTGCGCTGGTGACGTCGGCGGGCGCCACACTGGTGTTGCCGGTGGCGTTCAAATACCTGATCGATCGTGGCTTTGCCGGGGGCGACCGGGCGCACATCGATCGTTATTTCCTCGCGCTATTCGTCGTTTCGCTGGTACTGGCCGCCGCCACGGCGTTGCGCTTTTACCTCGTGTCGTGGCTGGGCGAGCGGGTCACGGCCGACTTGCGACGTGCGGTCTACGGTCACGTGCTGGGGATGAGCCCGCAGTTCTTCGAGACCACGCAGACCGGCGAGGTGCTGTCACGGCTCACCGCCGACACCACGTTGATCCAGACGGTGGTGGGCACCAGCCTGTCGCTGGGATTGCGCAACTTCTTCCTGTTGACGGGTGGCGTGGCAATGCTGGCGGTGACAAGCCCGGTGCTGTCCGGCTACATCATCGCGACGCTGGTCATCGTGGTTGCGCCTATCGTGATCTTCGGCCGGCGCGTGCGGCGGCTCTCGCGCGCAAGCCAGGACAAGATCGCGAACACGAGCGCGCTGGCGGGCGAGGTGCTCAATGCCATGCCGACCGTACAGTCGTATACGCAGGAGCCCTTCGAGGCGCATCGGTATGCCGGCGCGGTGGAGGGAGCCTTTGAGACCGCGCTCACGCGCATCCGCGCGCGCGCCTGGCTGACCGCCGTGGTGATCGTGCTGGTGTTCACCGCAATCGTATTCGTGCTGTGGCTCGGGGCGCAGGCGGTGCTGGCCGGACGGATGACGGCGGGCCAATTGTCCCAGTTCATCCTCTACGCAGTGTTCACGGCCGGCGCCGTGGGAGCGGTCGCCGAGGTGTGGGGCGATCTGCAGCGCGCTGCCGGCGCCACCGAACGTCTGCTGCAATTACTCGCGGCGCGCTCGCCGGTGGTGGAGGCCGAGACCACGGTCACGCTGCCTGTGCGAGGCGAGGGCATCCGCTTCGAGAACATCAACTTCTCGTATCCATCGCGCCCAGGCATTGCTGCGCTCTCAGCACTCTCGCTCGATGTCCGTCCGGGCGAACATGTCGCGTTGGTCGGCCCGTCCGGCGCGGGCAAGACCACGCTATTCCAACTGTTGCTGCGCTTTTACGATCCGCAATCCGGTCGCATTCTGATCAACGGCGTCCCAACGCGTGATGTGCCGCTGATCGAGTTGCGCAAGGAAATCGGCGTGGTGCTACAGGAATCGGTGATCTTTTCTGGGAGCGTGCTCGACAACATCCGCTATGGCGCCCCCGACGCCACACTTGCGCAAGTGCAGCAGGCTGCCGACATGGCCGCTGCGGCCGGCTTTATCGAAGAACTGCCGCAAGGCTACGACACCTTTCTTGGCGAGCGCGGCGTGCGACTGTCTGGCGGACAGCGTCAGCGCATTGCGATCGCTCGCGCGATCCTGAAGAATCCACCGATCCTGCTGCTGGACGAAGCCACCAGTGCGCTCGATGCCGCCAGCGAACGGCTGGTGCAAAAGGCGCTGGACAATGCCGCGCAGAACCGCACCACACTAGTCATTGCACACCGCCTCGCGACTGTCCAGCAGGCCGATCGGATTGTCGTGCTGGAGCAGGGGCGTATCGTCGCGCAGGGTCGTCACGTCGAGCTCCTTTTGAACTCGCCGCTCTATGCCCAGCTTGCTGCGTTGCAGTTCGGCGAGCAGTTGGGGCAGACGGTGCAGCAAGGCGCTGTGAACGGTCATGTTGGGCTGGCGTGAATTAACGACAATACGAAGTTGGGTGCGATCACCGCGAAAAGAACTGAATAACCCGGGGGACTCGCGATATTCGTTCTTCAACTACGACTGATGCGAGGTCTTGAGACGGAGCGGGTGTCGCTGCGGATCGTGCGCTGCGGCGTTGATTGACGAGACTGGTCGTTGACGACGGACGCGTACCGCCATCTAGGGACACTCGCATGCACTCGCGCTCGGCCATTCGAGCGTCTGTCCAGTGGCTGGTAACGGACACTAGCGCGGCAATACTGATGTCTTTCCGTAGTGACGATGGAGCGCGCAATCTCTCGCTCTAGTCCTGTATCGCGCGTTCATGCTGAATAGCGCAACTTCCACGCGACACTAATGCGCCGGTCTACGCTGGCCGGCGTTGTTGGAATGGCAAGATGCGTGGTGGAACTCGCTGGCCTTGGGCGAATAAGGCCCAGGCTGGCCAGTGGCGGCAATGTCGGTTCAGCTCGCCTGTACCGCCGGCGCCAAACCGGCCCGGCTCCAGAACGCGATAGCGGAAGACGCCAGCAAGAGCACGGCAGAGATCGCCATCGTGCTGCGCACACCACCCATGATGTCTACGCCGGTGCTGCTGGCAACAATGGCGCCGAAAATGGCGACGCCGGTCGCGCCGCCCACCTGGCGCGCCGTGTTCAGCACGGCCGACGCGGTCCCCGCCTGGTGGCGTTCCACGCCCGATAGGATGGACGTCGTCATCGCCGGCACCGCCAGTCCCATGCCGATGGGGATCAGCGCGAGGCCGGGCAGCATATCGAGGAAGGTTGCGTGGTCCGAGATGCCGAGCGTGCCAAGCAGCGCGTAGCCGGTGCAAGCGATCAGGCTGCCCACCACCATGGGCACGCGCAGTCCGGTACGCGCCGACAGGCGCCCACTGGCGATGTTGGAAATGATCGCGGTCCCTGTCAGCGGCAAAAAGGTCAGGCCTGTCGCGAACACGGAATAGCCGCGCCCTTTTTGCAGGTAGAAGCTGAGCACGAAGATCACGCCGTAGTAGCAGAAGTTACCCAGCACGCCAAACACCACGGCGCCCGAAAAACGCGTGCTATGGAACAGTGTCAGCGGCAGCATCGGCGCGCGCACGCGGCTCTCGACAATGAGGAAGGCGGCGCCGGCGACGAAGGCCAGCACGAAGCCCCCTTGCACCACCAGGCTGGAAAGGCCCCGTGCCTGCACCTCGATTACCGCGCCAATGAAGCCTATCAGCGCGAGCACCGACAGCAGCTGGCCCGGCAGGTCGAAGTGGCGCGATGGTGCCTTCCTCACCATAGGTGGCACGACGTAATACGTCAGCGCGAAGCCGGCCACACAGATCGGCACGTTGACCCAGAAGATGCTGCGCCAGCCCGCCGTCGATAACAGCAGGCCGCCGATCACGGGACCGGCCGCGATCGACACACCGCCGGCCGCCGTCCACCAGCCGATGGCCTTGGCCAGCATTTTCTTATCGTGGGCATAGGTGAAATTGAGGATGGCCAGCGAACTGGGCAGGAGCAGCGCCGCGCCCACGCCCTGCGCTGCGCGGGCCATGTTCAGTGCAAGGGCCGACGGCGCCATGGCGCAGGCGATGGACGCCAGCGTGAACAGGCCGAAGCCGGTCAGGAACGCACGCTTGGAGCCGAATTTTTCGCCCATCACGCCGGCTGACAGCAGGAAGGCGGCGAAGCCCAGCGTGTAGGCGTCGACCACCCACTGCAGGGTGCTGACCCCGGCGCCCAGCTCCATGCCCATCTTGGGCAGCGCCACGTTGACGATGGTTACGTCCAACTGGACGATGATGAAGGCGAAGCTGCTTGCCAGCAGCACCGCCAGTGACGGCTGGTGCGACGCCGGGTTCGATGTTGTGCGCATATTGTTTCCTATGGGGACGCAGAAGAAGTCCGGCCTGAATCCCACGAGCATCGTCCTGCTGCCGCAGTGGAACGACCTGATGGGACACTAGCGCCGGTGGCGTCCAGCCGCCATATCACCAGCCATTCGGACCCGCGAGCGCGGCGCCCTTCGCGATGGCCGAAAAGGGCGCCGACTAGCGGCGCCCGGAAAGACCTGGTGCTTAGCGACCAGCGCTCTGGCCGCCGTCGATGTGCAGGATTTCTCCGGTGACGAACGATGCCGAATCAAGATACAGGACAGCATTGGAGATATCGCTCATCTCGCCGATGCGGCCGAGCGGATGGAAGCCACCCAGCGCTTCGTGGGTCTCCGGCGCGTGCATCGGCGTCTTGATAACGCCTGGCGCGACGGCATTCACGCGAATCCCTTTCTTGGCGTACTCAATCGCCAGCGACTTCGTGGCGGCGTTCACACCACCCTTCGTCAAGGCTGCCAGGACCGAATAGATGCCGCTGATCGCATTGTCACCGATGCTGGCCGTCACGCTCACCACGTGGCCGCTTGAATGCTTTTCCATTTCGGCGATGGCGAGTTGCGTGATGTAAAAGAAGCCCGCCATATTCACATTCATCACCGCGGCGTAGTCTTCTGCGGTGTTTTCGGTAAAAGGCTTGCCGATGTAAATGCCGGCGTTGTTCACCAGCGTGTCGATCCGGCCGAACTTCGCGACGCCTTCGGAAATGACACCTTGCGCGGTCAGCGGATCGCCAATATCGCCGGCAACCGTCAGGATGTTCGGATCTTCCGAGGGTTCGATCGAACGCGAGGTCGCAACAATGCGGTAGTCCAGCTTGCGAAATGCCTTGACGATGTCGGCACCAATGCCTTGCGATGCGCCGGTAACGACGACAACCTTTTGTGACGTGCTCATGCTTTACTCCAAAGAAATAGTTGTTTGGCTTTGACGCCAATCGGACCGATGGCTCCGTGGCATCCATTGAACGTGGCAACGAGAAGCCTCGTGCGCAGGCAAGCTCCTGAGCCAGAATGACGAGTCAATTCATCAGAGGGCGCGCCCTCGACATTCATGATTTTTTTGCTCCACTCGTCGCAAACGCGGTATCGGATGAATAGGCTCTCAGTGGAACCGATGGTAGCCGGATGCGATATCTGCAACAATTGGCCATTACGGCAAATCATCTTTGTCGAAACAGCATTTTTGGTCAGGTTTGCCGTGCGGTCCGCCTGCAATGCGTTCGGGAGTAGTCCAGTGATCGGACCCTCGGGCAGGCTGACCCGCTGGTGCCGTTACGCCTGTTAGGCGTCTCCGAGGTACGGGGCGCCTCTTCGCTATGAGTCAGCCATGAACGTCCAGGCTTTACGTTACTTTTTGATGCTCTCGACGACTGGGAGTTTTCTGGCCACAGCCCGACACTTCGAGGTCCCCGCTTCGTCGGTGTCACGATTCATTGCGTCTCTGGAAAGGGAACTGGGACAGCAACTCTTTTACAGGAGCACGCGTGCCGTCACGCTCACCGAGCAGGGGCAGCGCTACTATTCGCAAGTACGTGAGGCTGTGGAACTGCTGGATAACGCTGCCGATCAGCTCGCCCACAGAGACGCCGGTATCCGGGGACTAGTAAAGATCAATGCGCCAGAGGGGCTTGGCAGGCTCCATATCGCCCATCTGGTCAATGAGTTGCAAGCCAGATATCCCGACCTGTCGGTAGAACTCACTCTCACGGATAGTGTCATTGATCCGGTGCAGGAAGGTGTGGATATCACGATACGTGTAGGGCGACTAATAGATTCGGGGCTAATAGGCAAGGTTGTGGGTGCTCATCGATACTTGCTTGCTGCGAGTCCTGAATACCTGGCTTTGCACGGCACCCCGCAAACCCCGGATAATCTGTTACAGCACAGTTGCCTCTTGTTCAAGGGTCCGCAAGCACCGCAGAAGTGGTATTTCAGGCGCTCGTCCAAGGAGACCTTTAAGCCGCAGGACGTAAGCGGTCCATTGCGAAGCAACAATGCCGAGGTATTGGTGGCTGCTGCTTTGGCAGGACGCGGAATCGTGCTCTTCCCAAGCTGGGTGTTCGCTCCGGCAAGCTTTAAAGATCGGAAGCTTGTGAGCTTGCTGACAGACTGGGATATCTCCGTGTCCGTTGAAGAGCTATACATCCAGATTCTCTCGGCTGAGAACAGATTGCGGTCACGAAAAGTGCGCGAGGTGTCTGCTTTCCTTGTCGATGCGATCGGATCGCCCCCTTACTGGGACAATGTGTAGCTTTCGACTTCGGTGCTCGTGGTCATATCCTTGACCTCCGTAGAAAGGGGATAGGGCGGGTGACAACTTTGTCTTTGGTATGTTGAATTCAAGTTTTCGCGCGCTAATCGCAAGCTGACCCCGCATGAAAATCCATAAGCAGGCGATAAATATCCACTTGATAAATTATTTGTGGCCTCAACACACGTGACGACCTGCCTGCGTGTCTTCATCAGGGAATGGCCATTGCACTTCGGCAACAGCCATTGATGTCCCGGCACGTTCACCGTTTCCTCAGGGTCGAACTGGGCCGGTCATTGAAGTGCCGGCCTGACCAAATTGAGGTAGCTCGATGCGAACATTCAGTTTATGACGCTCATCGCGAGTAACATGCCATTTGTCGGGCGAGGATAGGGAATACACCTTCAACGAAGGAGATGCCATGGGTGTGGGAGGCAAGGAAATGCAGGGGATGTCGTGTGAACGGCTGGAACGGATCGAGCGTTTCGTCGACGACAACTATGTTGCCACCGGCAAGCTGGCAGGTGCCCTTATCCAGGTATGGCGGTGTGGCGGACTTGCGTTGAACTCGGTACTCGGTCTCGCCGACCGGGAGCGGCAGGTGCCGCTAGCCGAGGATTCGATCTTCCGTATCTACTCGATGACCAAGCCCATCACCTCTGTGGCGGTCATGATGTTGGTCGAGGAGTGCAAGATCGCTCTGGACGACCCCGTCAGCAAGTACATCCCGGCGTGGGAAAAGCTCGGTGTTCATGCGGGGGGCTTCATGGAAAGCTTCCAGACGCGTCCGCCCGGCCGCCCGATGCTCGTGGTCGACCTGTTGCGCCATACCTCCGGCTTGACCTACGGCTTTCAACAGAACACCAACGTCGACGCAGCATACCGCAAGCTGGGAATCGGCGACCTTGCAACCGAGGGCACGCTGGAGGAGATGATCGAGAAGCTGGCCACGCTGCCGCTCGATTTTTCGCCGGGCGAAGCGTGGAACTATTCAGTCTCCACTGACGTGCTCGGTTATATCGTGGGCAAGGTCAGCGGAACGTCGTTTGAGGTCTTTCTGAAAGAACGGATCTTCGATCCATTGGGCATGGTCGACACGGCCTTCTACGTGCCGGAAGACAAGGTGTCCCGTTTCTGCGCGTGCTACGCCGTCGGTGCGCTCGGCTCGAAGATCGCATCCGCGCAAGGGCCTACGCTGCAGGATGATTCCCGCGTCAGCGCTTATCTCAAGCCCCCCACTTTTGTTTCCGGCGGCGGAGGCCTCGTATCCACCGCGACCGACTACATGCGGTTTGCGCGCATGCTGCTCCAGGGCGGCGAACTCGATGGCGTGCGTCTGCTGGGTCCCAGGACACTGGCACTGATGACCGCCAACCATCTGCCGGGCGGTCTCGACCTGCCTCGCCTGTCGCGCTCGATGTTCAGCGAGGCCAGCTACGAAGGGGTCGGTTTTGGACTTGGTTTTGCCACCACCATTACGCCGTCGGCCACCCTGATTCCGGGCAGCGCGGGTGACTTTTTCTGGGGCGGTGCGGCCAGTACATTCTTCTGGGTCGATCCGCGCGAGGACCTGATCGTGCTGTTCCTCACTCAACTCCTGCCGTCGAGCGCGCACCCGGTGCGTCGTCAGTTGCGCACGCTGGTCTACAGCGCGATTACGGAGTGCGGGCCCTGAGGTCCGCACCTTTGGCAGTAGGAATGGATTGCCTCGCACCTGCTGGGCAATCGATGTCCGGGATTCCGAACGGCTATCTGATAGCGAGGCGTGAACCGATCGGCGTGGTCGGCCAGATCATTCCGTG
This sequence comes from Paraburkholderia fungorum, assembly GCF_046027215.1. Lineage (GTDB taxonomy): Bacteria > Pseudomonadota > Gammaproteobacteria > Burkholderiales > Burkholderiaceae > Paraburkholderia > Paraburkholderia fungorum_D. The sequence goes on from NZ_JAQQEN010000001.1 coordinate 1,436,700, forward strand.
GAACGTACCGGCAATTATGGTAGCCCTATGCCGCGCGTCACGACGGGCAATACGATGGCCCCTTGCGTAGTCATTGGTGAGCGCGCCGCCGAAATCACAAACTGCGGCCACCGGTGTTAGGGAAAATCCCGCACCAGCCACGTACGCTATATGGATAGCACTTCGCGAGATGTCATTTCGTGGCGAGACCGGTAGTTGGAGGATATCGGCAGCAGTGTCGCCCGCGAGCCAACGTTTTTTTTGGCTAGTCAAACACCATGTGGACACCCTCTGGACGCGGATGTCGTACGATCGGTCGAATGAGGTGGGGAAGGTGTGAGAAGCATTAGGAGCATTGGATAAGAAGCAGAGAGAAGTCGCTACGTTCGCTGATCGAAAAGTGGCTGACGCCCACGGGCGGTCATCATGTTTCGCGGCGCGGTGTGCGCCGCGAAAGCTTTGTAACGACACAAGACAATGCGTCAGAGATGCGATTTGCCAGTTTATCGCGGCCTTTCAATGGGTGACACAATTACTACCGAAACGGTCACACTTTTACGTCGGTTTAAGGCGGCTGTTGAGCGGCGCAACAGCCGTCCCCCGATTGTCATCCAGCTCTGAACGAAATCGTCTTGGTAAAGGTGAACTCGTTCATTCCCTCCACGCCGAATTCACGGCCGTATCCCGACCGCCGGATGCCACCGAACGGCGGCGCGCTCAACATGGTCCCGGGGCCGTTGTTAATCGATAGCCCGCCAGTGCGAATCTTCAGAGCCATTTCATACGCCCGCCCAACGTCGGCCGAGTAGATGCCGCCGCTAAGACCAAACCGGCTGTCGTTGGCAATGCCTATCGCCTCCTCGTCGGTGTCGAAGCCGATGACCGAACCAACGGGACCAAATACCTCTTCCTGGGCAATACGGAAATCGTTACGGACGTCATCGAAAAGCGTCGGTTCGTGGAAGAAGCCCTTGTCGAGGTGTCTGGGGCGCTTCCCGCCAGTAACGAGCCGCGCGCCTTCTGCGACGGCGATGGCGACATACTCTTCTGTACGCGTGCGCTGCGCTGCCCGTATCAGCGGTCCCATCTGGACGGCGGGATCGGATGGGTTGCCAATCTTCAGATCGCGCACCGTCGCGGCGACTCTTTCGACGTACGTCTTTCGAATGGAGTTGTGCACGACGTGGCGGGTAAGCAACTGGCAGCCTTGCCCGCAATGCGCCGTGAAACCGCGTACGCCCGCCTGTACCGCGGCGTCGAGATCGGCGTCCTGCCGCACGATCAGCGCGGATTTGCCACCGAGTTCGAGCACTACGCGCTTAAGTGTGCCGGCAGTCTGCCGCTGTATCGCTTCTCCAACAATGTCTGAACCGGTGAAGCTCACCATGTCGACGCGCTCATCGGTGGTGAGTACTTCGCCGACTTCCTTGCCGCCGGTGATGATGTTAAGCACACCCATCGGGAGGCCAACTTCTTCTGCGATCTCGCCGAGCAGGAGCGCTTCGACCGGCGTGTATGGCGAGGGTTTCAGGACGACCGTGCAGCCCACCGCCATCGCCGGAATGATCTTGCCGATATTAAGAAAGAATGGAACGTTATAAGGCGTAATCGCGACTACGACACCGAGCGGTTCGCGCACTACCGTTGCGGTGCCGACAACTTTCGTGCCGTCTGGCGCCATGACAATTTCGGGCGGAACTGCAGTGACCCCTTCGCGATCGCAATGATCGACAATGAATTGCGCGTGCTTCATGGGAATACCGAATTGCAGCGTCTGGGCAAGCGATACGGTGGATCCCGCTTCCGCGATGATCAGGCTGCAAATTTCTTCTCGACGACGGTGAATGGCGTCAAGAAACTGCTGGAGTTTTGCTTGTCGCTGCCGTCCTGTCAGGCGCGGCCATGTGCCTCTGTCGAAAGCGTCACGGGCTGCCGCAATTGCATCGCGCGCGTCGCGCGGACTGCCGAGTGGCACTTTGGCGATGACTTCTTCGGTTGCAGGATTAATGACGTTATCGGCGTCAGGCGTGGCTTGCCATTGTCCGTTGATGAACAGGCAGTTCTGGTGCTTTAATCTAAGCATGGTATTTCCTCAGGTGTTTCTGGATATTGTTACTGATTGAATGCAGCAGTCACGCGGACTGCAATTTTTCGGCCGCGACTTCCCCGATGAGCACGCATGGCGCCATCGTGTTGCCTGTAGTGATCTCGGGCATTATCGAGCCGTCGGCGATGCGTAGATTCGCTATGCCATACACCCTCAGATCGCCGTCGACGACGGACATCGCGTCACGGCCCATCTTCGCAGTACACGTTGCGTGGCCATACGATGTCACGCCATTACGTATGAAGCCCTCTAAATCGGACTGGTAGACGGACGCCGGCAATACCTCGCGTTTCACGAACGCACGCATGGCCGGTGAATTTCCAATGTCGCGACAGAGTTCCGTCGAAAACTTGAGGATCCGCATTTCTTCCGGATCGCCAAGTGGATTCCAGAAGAGGTCGATGGCATCGATCGGATCGGCAGAGCGCAATTTCAGGTGGCCACGGCTACGCGGCCGGACGATGGATGGCGACAGCGACCACGCGTTAGGTACTGCGTGGGAAACGTGCTTTTCTGTCAGGTGAGGCACTTCGATCAAAAATGGCTGTATGTCGGGCGCGCTTGCACGGCTGTCGCTCTTCCAGAAGAAGGTGGCCTCCGCTTTGTTGTTATTCGGCACGACGGGTGTGGGAGACTCCCACATGCATGAGCCGACAAGGCTATGGTCCTGAAAATTCTTTCCGACGCCTGGAAGATGCATCTTCGGCTCTATACCGAGGCGCCTCAATTCGACTTCATCTCCGATGCCGGAAAGCATCAATGTGCGCGGCGTGTTAAATGCACCCATGGACAGCACGATTTCGCGCGACGCGTTCACGCAAACCGTTTTGCCGCGCCAGGAGAATTCGACGGCGGTGGCTTTTGCACCGGCGATTTTTACGCGATGAACCAGAGCCGCTGTGAGTACCGTGAGATTAGGCTGGTTCATCACAGGATAAAGATAACTGGTCGGCATATTCCTGCGCCTTCCGTCTTTCACGATCAGGTTGGCAAGCGCGGCACCGCCGCTCGCTTCCATCATCGCCCCGTTGTGGTCGTCGAAGGTCGGTATACCCGCGGCGGCCGCCGCTTCGAGCATTGCCGGAGCGAGCGCGCACGGATTCTGCGCGGTCTGGACCCAGACCGGACCACCTGTGCCACGGCGCGCGCTGTCGGGCACGCCTTGCCAGTCTTCTGCCTTGCGGTAGAGTCTCAGCGCATTGGCGTAATTCCACGCGGAATCGCCGGATATTTCTGCCCACCTATCGAAATCCGCCTGGTGACCGCGTGCCCAGACCATGGTATTCACGCTGCTCCCGCCGCCCAACGCTTTACCCATCAACTGGGTCATGCGGCGACCATTAAGATCCGCTTCCGGCTGCGCGTCGAATTGCCAGAACAGCTCAGGGAAACGGACGACGGGATACGAACTTGCGAAGATGATGCTGGGCAGGTCGTCGCTTCCGCCTGCTTCAAGAAGCAACACTGTCACGCCCGGGTCTTCAGCCAGACGACGCGCGACAACAGAACCGGCCGAACCCGCGCCGCACACGATGTAGTCGTAACTTTCGCGCAACGATTCCTGTTGCCTGCGCTGATTCTGCCCCACCGCGATTGCCTGATCGGCCATAGCGTCGGCCGTGGCCGCGGGGATCGACGTCGACGCCACCGCCGCAGCGACGAACTGTTTGTGACCGATTGATCCGCTGATCGCCTGCGCCTCCAGCGCGTCAAGCAATGCACCGCTTTCCGAACCATTGTTTTTCTCGATAATCATCGTTTCGTCTCGCTCCAAGTTCTCAACTCTGAAGTACAACACTCTGACTCCTATAAGGAGTTTCCATGGAAAGGCGATATCACCAACTACGACCTGACGGTCAACACTGCCTTCGTGCGTACGGCGACCGGGTCTGGAAAAACGTCCGCCAGAGGCCGTAGTTCGATTTGGATCAACGCGTAGCGCGTGTGCTAGAAAGCATGCCAGATGCCGAGTGTCGCTACACCCTGTGTCGAAGAAGAACTCGGCGAATTTCCGAAGATCTGCGCGGGCTTGTGGCCACTTGCGTGCTGCAGTACGTAACCCGCGTAGATACCCGTTGACTTTGAGAGATAGTAGTTGCCGACGACGCCATACTGATTGCGCACGCTCGCGTAAAAGACGTTGGACGGACCGTGATTTTTGCCGAGATATGTGTAGGCGAGGCCAATCGTGGCGGCAGACGAAAGCGCGTAATTAATGCCTGCGTCGACGATGTCGGCCGTATCGCCCGTCAGCGTCCATTTCGATTTTGTGTACATCGTGTTGAGCGTAAATGCGCCCAATTTTGCGGTACCTCCGACACCGAGTGTCTTTAGCGTGCCGGATGTGAGATTGTCCTTGCGGGCTGCGTACGCGGCGGCGGCATAAAACATCTGGTTGGACCACGAACCGCCATAGCTCTGCGTGCTGCCCGGCGACCCGAAGCCGGGCGCGTCGCCAAAACCGTACATCGCGCCGAGACGCACGGATTGCAGCGGCGAATACGTCAATTTGACGGAATTGTCTACCTCGGCCCCGGCAACCCGATCGAGTGACGGATTGCTGCCGTTGTTGCCGAAGAAGTTCGGGTTGATCGCCGGATGGAATTCCAGTGCGGTGCCGAACCACAGGTTTGCCGTGTTCTGCAGGAAGTCGAGCATGAAGTCGGTTTGTCGTCCGGCGATGACCTGAACCTGGCTGTTGGCTAAGCCCACATAAGCATAACGGCCGAAGATGCGTTGCGCAGTGGCGCTGCTTTGCCCGAGTGTGCCGTTGCTCACGGAGAAACCGCTTTCAAGTCTGAAGATGCTCTTGAAGCCGCCGCCTAGATCTTCGACGCCCACCAGACCCCAACGGTCGCCCCTGCTGATGCTGCTCGCCTGGGAGACGGCGCTATGGCCGCCCTGGTTGCTTGAATAGAGAACGCCAGTATCGAGAATGCCGTACAGTGTCACGCTGCCTTGCGCTTGGGCGACTGTCGCAGCGGTTGACGCGAGGAGCAGGATGCCGGAATACAAGCGTGCCTTCATTTGCTTTCGTCTCCTGAACTGTGGAAAGTTAATGGTTTTAGTTAGCACTGCGTCAATCGCCTGAAGGCTTTTCTTTTTCCTTGATGAAAAGCATACAGACCAGACCAAACAGTGGGCCGATGGCCAGCACGCTAAATGCCACCGAAAACGAGTGACTCATCTGGAATGCCGCGCCCACTACGACTGGAGACAGTGCTGAGCCAGACTGCCAGACTGCATTGGCGATTCCCGCGGCTGATCCAGCCATCTTCGGTCCGCCTTGCTCGGCTACCTGCGTGACCAGCAGAGGGGCAGCTATGAAAGCGCCAATGCCGATCAGCGGCGCCGCGATCAACAAGGAGGTCAGATTCGACAGCTGCCCGAAAACTAGCAGCATCACGCAGAAGAAGCCGAGCGATGCAATAGTCAGGGCCCTGCGTCGCCCGCCGAGTCGGTCGGACAACCAGCCGACAGCGGGATTGCTGAGCAGCCCCGCAATGCCTGCAATCGACAAAACAAAGCCGGCCTGAACGGCGGAAATGTTATGGCCTTTGACCATCAGGGAAATGGTCCACGTGCTAAAACCGAGCGTTCCCCAAAAGGCACCGCAACCCGCGAGCCCGAGCAACACGAAATTGCGAGTGAATAGTGCCGACATGCGCGGTTTCGTGTGTTGCAGCGTGGGGAGTACCGTATCGTTGCTGTTGGGACTTTCACGAACCACGATTGCGCAGATGATCGCGAAAATGAGCACGACAACGCCGAGGCCGTGATATGTGTCGCGCCAGCCGAACTTCTCTACGATCGTGGGCAGCAGCGCGTTGGTAGTGATGACCGCGATTGCGGATGCCGTCATCAATAGTCCGATCGCACGCCCCCGTTCGCGTCTGTCAAACCATTGCGTTACTAGCTTGACACCAGACGCGTAGTCGGCTCCAGCAGTCAAGCCCATGATGACCTGGAGGATCAGACCGACGATGAGCGACGTCGTGTAGCCGAAACAGAAGGTTGCAGCCGCGAGACTGAGCACAGATATCGACAGCATGGCACGCCCCCCGATGCGGTCAGTGGTGACGCCTCCGACCACGTTTGACAGCACATAGCCAACATGGAACGCGGTGACGAATACGCCTAATGCGGCGAGCGGCAGCGCAAGCGATTGACCGACCGATATCGCCAACGTGCCATACGCAAGTCGGCAAACTGTGCTGAGTACCAAGGCGGCCCATGCGAAAAGCAGGACGATCCACCGGAAAGGCGAAGCAAAGGCAGGCGACGCTTGCGATGTGGATGTGGGAAGTGCTGTTTGCATACCTGTCTCCAAACTATGACTCTGCGTACGTTGACCCCTTTGTGTGGCAGGGCTTGGCATCCATGATTGCGTGGAACTGCGGCGGGAAGAAAATCATAGTTAGCAAAACCGTGTTGCTACGGTGGAACGATCGAGTTACGGCGAGCCACACCTTGCGGATCGATTCACTGAGAGCCTTTCACAATTCAGCCGTGAATACTCGCGCATGTTCAGGGCGCCCCCCCGATTTGACGTCTCCGGATTACGCGTGGCCGAACAAAGTTAGCGCCTGAATGCAGGCCTGCTTTCCACGTTCGATTGCGTGCCGAATGCCGGTATTCCAGAAACGCATATCAATGGATCGAATATTGATTGTTCATGGGCGCTTCGTCTTACTAGACTGACGAGAGGCTATTCGTGCGTTTGCAGCGCGGATCGGGTAACTTACGCGGAAGAAAATATTTGATGAGTACGGAAATTCAGGGCCAGGTGGTGGCTGATAAGGCGAAACCGCGCGGGCGGTTTCCTCATGTGGTTCGTGCCGGCGATCTGCTGTTTGTCTCCGGGACGAGTTCCCGCCGACCGGATAACTCGTTCGTCGGGGCATCGGCGGACGCGATGGGTACATCGAAGGTCGACATTCGTGAGCAAACCCGCGCCGTTATCGAAAACATCAGAGACATTCTCAAGTCGCAAGGTGCGGATCTTTCCAATCTGGTAGAAATCACGACATTCCTCGTCAACATGAACGATTTCGGTGGGTATAACGAAGTGTATGGCGAGTATTTTGACGAAACCGGCCCCGCACGCACGACGGTTGCGGTGCATCAGTTGCCCCATCCATTGCTCACGATCGAGATAAAGGCGATTGCCTGTCTGCCGCGTACCTGAGTGGACCCTCACAACCGAAAACATTAGGAGATGCTGGAATGTTGGTGCACGGAAAGCCACTCAATTTTCGCAAATGGATCGAAGACAACGCCCATTTGCTCCGGCCGCCTGTTGGAAATCAGCAGGTCTATCAGGACGCTGATATTCTAGTGACGGTTGTCGGAGGACCAAACCACAGAACCGACTATCACGACGATCCCCATGAGGAATTCTTCTACCAGCTCATTGGCAACGCGTATCTCAACCTGATAGTTGACGGCAAGCGGGAACGTGTCGATTTAAAGGAGGGAGATATCTTTCTCCTGCCTCCTCACGTGCGGCATTCACCTCAGCGTCCGGAAGCCGGTAGCGCCTGTCTGGTGATCGAGCGTCGAAGAGCGCCAGGTCTGGTGGACGGCTTTGAGTGGTACTGCGAAAACTGCGACGGCATGGTCTACCGCGTGGAGGTTCAGTTGAACAGCATTGTGAACGATCTCCCGCCGCTCTTTTCGTCGTTCTACGAGTCCCGGGAAAAGCGAACGTGTCCCCATTGCGGTACTGTCCATCCGGGGCGGGAAGGGGGAGCTCACGCGCGCTTCGGAGCCGCCTGAAGGCGATGCGCCCGGTCAGCGCGACCATCTGCCGGCGGCTTCTCACCGATATTCGATCGAACTGTTCGCACCTGTCGCTCCAACGAGCCAGGTGCTTTTTTACGTCCAGAATATGAGGTGTCCGACGATCAGATTAAAGCGCTGATATTCCAGTTTTGCATACAGGTTGCCGAAGGTTTGATTATCGCGCGCGATTTTGTCCCTCTAGACTCGATTCATCGAGGTCTTACAGCAAGACTCCTCTGCGGTCCGTCCATGCCGCGCAGGCGTCGCGGCGAAGTGCCGCCAGACTGTAATTCGATTTTATTTTCATGATGAGGCGGGAGACTAGATGATTGCGGAGACATTAGCCGATGCGCGGCCAACTCGCACTGCGCGGCGCGAGGAAATCAAGGTAGTGGTCGGCGCGTCCGTGGGAACGGTGCTTGAATGGTACGACTTCTTCCTGTACGGCAGCCTGGCTATTTTCTTCAGTAGCCACTTCTTTCCCGCTGGCAGCGCGACGGCTGGCTATCTTGCTTCGCTCGCCACCTTTGGCGTTGGCTTTATCATCCGGCCGCTTGGGGCCGTTCTTTTCGGCCGTTTCGGCGACAAGGCGGGCCGTAAGGCCACGTTTCTGGTGACGATAGTCGTCATGGGGATATCAACCGCCGGAATCGGAGCATTACCGTCGTTTCAGAGTATCGGTTGGGCTTCACCAATCCTGCTTGTTTCGCTTCGTATGCTGCAGGGACTGGCGCTCGGCGGCGAATATGGCGGTGCGGCAACCTACATCGCCGAGCATTCACGTGCCGATCGTCGAGGATTCACAACCGGCTTCCTGCAGACCACCGCAACTTTGGGCTTTCTGCTGTCGCTTGGCGTCACGCTCGTCTGCAAGGCCTTCGTGTCGACGGAGGATTTCGCCTCGTGGGGCTGGCGCCTGCCTTTCCTGAGCTCTCTTATCCTGCTTGCAATCTCGACGTACATCCGGACGACATTGTCGGAGTCGCCCGTATTCGCCAGGATGAAAGCTGAGCACCGGTTGTCGGCATCTCCTTTGAAGGACAGTTTTCTTGTCTGGCAGAATGTACGGTCGATGCTCGTGGTTCTTTTTGGCGCACAGGCTGCCGTTGGGTTGATCTGGTACACGTGCAATTTCTACACGCTCTATTTCCTGACGACGACTCTCAAAGTCCCAACGGGCGAGGCTTACGGTTTCATCGTAATCATGCTCGTATTTAGTCTTCCTCTTTACGTGACTTTCGGATGGCTCTCGGACAAGATTGGACGGAAGTGGGTCATACTGACGGGATGCGCGTTGGCAGTGCTTACGTTTCTGCCTATCTATACGAACCTGTCGAAGGCCGTTAACCCGGAACTAGTCGCTTTTCAGCAAGCCGTGCCCATCCGGTTGGCGGCGAACAACTGCAGCTCGGAGTTGTTCAGCACGCCAGTTTCGGGTTGCGATCGCGCTCGCGACTACCTCACTCAGGCCGGGCTTTCATATCAGGTCGAGGCCGGGGCTCAGGATGGAACGCTCGTCACTCGCTTTGGTAACGTGGCGGTAAGCGGTTTCGAGCCGGCCGCATACAAGAAGGCTCTCGCTGCCGCCGGGTATCCAGCCAGTACTGACATCAAGCGGGTGAACCGCCCGCTCATGTTCGGGCTCATCGCGCTGCTGATGATCTGGGGTGCCATGGCTTACGGACCGATGTCTGCGTACTACGTCGAGCTCTTCCCGGCGAAAATCCGCTACACGTCCATTTCTGTTCCATATAACATCGGAGCGGCCGTATTTGGCGGGTTGGCACCGTTCATGTCGACGGCAATCGCGGTCAAGACCGGGAATGTCTACTATGGCTTGTGGTACGCAATCATTGTTGGCGGCATTGCCGTCCTGATCGGCGCGCTCTTCATGAGGGAAACCAGAGGCAGCGATGTCACGGAATAATGTTCGCGGCCAGATGTGGCAGACAACCAACTCCAGTAGGGAGCACGCGTTGACGAAAGGTAGTTGCGAAGCAGCGGACCGGAGGAAAGTGTGACTCATATTGCAATGTCGGGCCTGACGGAAATGCAGAAGTACTGGCTTATCACCGGCAGCGTTGGTCCGCGGCCCATCGCCCTGGTGACGAGCCTGGCTCGCGATGGCTTGTGTAATGCCGCGCCATTCAGCGCCTTCAATTATATGGGCGAGGATCCGCCACTTTTCGCGATTGCGGTGGCTAGCTATGGCGAGGAAAGCCATCGATTGGGCGAGGAAAAGGACACGCTACTGAACATCAAGGAGCGTGAAGAGTTCGTCGTCAACATGGTGGACGAACCCATACTGGAGCGCGCGGTGCAATGCGGTAGCGACTTTCCCTCTCACGTTTCAGAACCGGAGGTGGTCGGGTTGACGCTTGCGTCTTCGACCATGGTGAAGGTGCCGAGAATTGCGGAGGCGCCGATCTCGTGGGAGTGCCGCCTGTTCAAGATTCTGGACGTTACACACCAAAGAGCAGTTGTGTTCGGCGAAATCCTTGCTATGTATTTCCGCGAGGACCTGATCGATGAGGAGAAGCTCCGGGTCCGTGTCGACAGGTTCGAGCCGTATGGCCGGCTTGGAGGCCCGAATTACTGCCGTACTACGGACCGGATTCGCGTGCCTGTGCCGACGTATCTATCGTCGGCCGGTGTGCCTCGCGAGTAGGAGCACGCTGGTCGCGTAAGTATGAGGGCCCGTGGCGGTGCCGTGCCAGATTCTGACTAAGCGGAAAACATCTGATGATAGTTTTACTATAGGACGATTGCTTTGATCGGACTGGCGTTCGTTCCAGTGTTAACATAGAGGCATCCTAGCAAGGGTTCTACCGTCATGCCACAGCACCGACTTAGTCAGATTGGATTGAGCCGTAGTCTGAAACTAAGTCAACTGCTGATCTTCGATCGCGTCCTCGAAACGGGGTCGATCCTGCATGCCGCGCATGAAATGCGCTTGAGCCAACCCGCGGTGACCAAAGTCATCCAGGAACTGGAGGCGAGCTTTCAGGGCGCCTTGTTTGCCCGGTCCAATAGAGGCGTCGTACCGACTGATCTCGGGCGGATTGTTGGCAGGCGGGTAAAGTCGCTGCTCGGCGAATTCCGGCACATGACCGAAGAGGTTGATCAATTCCGGTTCGGCGGCGCGGGCCACATAGTCGTTGGAACACTCATTGCCGCCTCGGCTCATCTGTTACCCGCCGCCATCACCAAGCTCAAGGAACGTTCTCCAGATGTGCTGGTTACCGTCAGGGAGGGGCCGACGGCGCAATTGTTTCCATCGCTCGCGACCGGTGAACTCGATATCGTAGTAGGTCGACTCCCTGAAGTAGAGTTGCCGCTATCTGACGCATTTCCTCTAACGCATCATGCCCTCTTCGAAGACTCCCTCGCAGTTGTAGTGGGGAGCGGACACGAGATTGCCCGGGCTCCCAATACGTCTCTTCGGGATCTTGCAGCGATGCCATGGATCTTGCCGACGACGGAGTCCCCTTTGCGAGTTGCCGTCGAGAAGATGTTTCGAGCGGCGGGACTGTCATTGCCTTCGGATCTGGTTGAATCGCTATCCGTATTGACGAACCTCGGGTTGCTTCTCGATGCGCCTCGGGTTGGCGTCATGCCTCATGTCGCCGCGGCCCAGTTCGTGCGATCCGGTTTGCTGCGTATCCTCGATATCCGGGAGACGGGATCCTTTGGAACGGTGGGCTATTCGGTACGTTCGAAGAAAGTGCTGAGCCCCACCTGCGAAGCCTTTATTGAATGCCTGCGCGCCGTCGCCAAACCTTGAAGCAAATACATCGGGAGCGGTCTGCTATTCGACTTCCTTATATCCGATGCCTGATCTTTGATTATCCAGCGAGAGAAAGCCTGCCTACACTGTCTGTAAGTCAAACAGATAGCAGGAGTGCAAGTGAATTCCAAGGCCTACGCGCAGGTTGCTTTACCAACTCGCCTGCGGCACTTTGTTGATGGCGTATTCGTTGATTCGACTGAAACCTTCGCGAACCTGAGCCCGATTGATGGGCGCGAACTTTCGCGTGTCTGCGAGGCAGATGGCGCTGTTGTCGAGAACGCAGTTCGTGCCGCAAAGCAGGCACAAAAGGGACCGTGGGGAAAGCTCAGTGCGCCGCAACGTGCGGACTGGCTGCACAAGATTGCAGATGGCATCGAGGCACGTTTTGACGATTTCGTCGCTGCCGAGGTCGCCGATACTGGACGCCCGATCAATCAGGCGCGCACGCTCGACATCGCGCGCGGCATTGCCAACTTCCGCGCCTTCGCTGACCTGATTCGAACCTCAGGCAGCGAGTTTTTCGAAACGTCGGGTGCTGAGGGCAGCGAGTACATCAACTACGTCACACGCAAACCGCTTGGCGTCGTCGGTATCATTTCGCCGTGGAATCTTCCGCTGCTCCTGTTCACCTGGAAGGTAGCGCCTGCGCTCGCGATGGGTAACTGTGTCGTCGCGAAGCCTTCTGAAGAGACGCCCACCTCCGCGACGTTGCTCGCGGAAGTCATGCGCGACATCGAGTTGCCGGCTGGCGTGTTCAATCTCATTCATGGTCACGGGGCCGATGCAGCCGGCGAGTGGCTAACGCGTAACCCCGACATCGACGCCATAACGTTCACCGGCGAATCGAAGACGGGTAGCGCAATCATGAAGGCGGTTGCGGACGGCGTAAAAAACGTCTCGTTCGAGCTCGGGGGGAAGAACGCGGCGGTGGTTTTTGCGGATGCGGATTTTGACGCTGCGGTGGATGGCGTCATGCGTTCCAGCTTCACTAACGCGGGACAGGTTTGTCTCTGCTCGGAGCGAGTGTATGTTGAGCGGCCGATCTTCGACCGCTTTGTTGCAGCCTTGAAGGAGAAAGCCGAGGCGCTCAAGCTCGGTTCTCCCTACGAGGAAGGAACGACGACCGGTCCACTGATTTCAAAAGGACATCGCGACAAGGTTCTCGGCTATTTCAGGCTTGCTGTCGAAGAGGGCGCGACGGTTGTCACGGGCGGCGGCGTGCCTGCTTTTGGCAACGCCTGCGATGATGGCGCCTTTGTCCAACCGACCATCTGGACTGGGCTCGCAGACACCGCACGCTCCGTTACGGAAGAAATCTTCGGTCCGGTCTGCCACATCGCACCGTTCGATAGTGAAGATGAGGTTGTCGAGAGAGTGAACAACAGCGCATACGGTTTAGCCGCGAGCGTGTGGACTTCACATCTTGCGCGCGGGCATCGCGTTGCACGCCGGATCGAAACCGGCATCGTATGGGTCAATGCATGGTTCGTTCGGGATCTACGCACGCCATTTGGGGGCGCCAAGCTCTCAGGATTCGGCCGTGAAGGCGGGCGTCATTCGATGGACTTCTATTCTGAGTTGACCAATGTTTGCATCAAGGTGATCTGATGACTAACCCGGCCAATGTATTGCAGTCCGTTGCCGACAAGCTCTGGAATGCACAGAGGAGCAACCCTTTTCAACCGGTCGCGCCTATCCGTGGCGTAATCGAGGAACTCGGCGGTGATGTGCTCGAGAACGCTTACCGCGTTCAGCAGATCAACACTCAGCGGCAGGTTCAAGCGGGTTCGCGCATCGTCGGCCGAAAAATCGGCTTGACTTCGAAGGCGGTGCAGGCACAACTCGGCGTCGATCGGCCGGACTTTGGCGCACTGTTCGACAATATGGCGTACGTCGATGGTGAGGAGATCCCGTTCGCGCTCACGCAGCAGCCGAAGGTGGAAGCCGAGATCGCCCTGGTGCTCGAGCATGATCTGCTACAGGAACATCACACTGTTGCGGACGTTCTGCGCGCGACAGCTTATGCACTGCCCGCGATTGAAGTGGTCGGCAGTCGCATCGAGAATTGGCACATTCGTCTTGCCGATACGGTGGCCGACAACGCCTCCAGCGGATTGTTCGTTCTCGGAATTTCTCCGGTGAAGCTGGGCGACTTCGATATTGTGGAATGCGGGATGTTGATGGAGCGCAAGGGCGAACAGGTTAGCGTCGGCGCCGGTGCTGCGTGCCTCGGAAATCCGCTGAACGCGGCAATCTGGCTCGCGGACACAATGGTCCGCTTTGGTGCGCCGCTGCGCGCCGGAGACATTGTTTTGACTGGCGCACTCGGTCCAATGGTCACTGTTCAACCTCGCGACGTGTTCACGGCACACATTGAAGGCCTCGGTGTGGTCCGCGCCATGTTCTCTAATCAGTCAGAGGCTCTTTGATGAAAGACAACGCTCGTATTCCCGTCGCCGTTATCGGTTCGGGGAACATCGGTACCGACCTGATGATCAAGATTCTGCGTCATGCAAAGCATCTCAGGATGTCGGCCATGGTGGGGATCGATCCTGCTTCAGACGGCCTGGCGCGTGCCGCTCGCCTTGAGGTCGCGACGACGGCAGAGGGCATTGACGGCCTCGTTGCCATGCCGCAATTCAGGGGCATCAAGATCGCCTTCGATGCGACTTCCGCAGGCGCGCATCATCGCCATTTTGAAGTGCTCGCGAAGCACGGTGTGACGGTCATCGATCTGACGCCGGCGGCAATCGGTCCTTTCGTCGTACCGGTAGTGAACCTCGACGAACATCTGGATGCACCGAACATCAATATGGTGACGTGTGGCGGACAGGCGACGATCCCGATCGTGAAGGCAGTATCACGCGTCACGTCCGTACCCTACGCAGAAATCGTCGCTTCGATTTCGAGCCGTTCCGCCGGACCCGGGACACGCGCCAACATCGACGAATTCACGGAAACGACGTCCCGCGCAATCGAAACAGTCGGCGGCGCAATGATTGGTAAGGCAATCATTATTCTGAATCCTGCAGAACCCCCGCTCATGATGCGCGACACGGTCTACTGCCTGGTCGACGAGGATGCGAATCGTGAAGAGATTGAGGCATCGGTGCACGCGATGGTCAAGGATGTCGCGGCCTATGTTCCAGGATACCGCCTCAAGCAGACGGTGCAGTTTGACCGCGTGAGGCTGCCCGTTCAATTTGCCGGCGAGCGGCAAGCGCAGGAATTCGGTTTGAAGGTCAGTGTGTTTATCGAAGTTGAAGGCGCTGCGCACTACCTGCCGTCCTATGCCGGAAACCTCGACATCATGACATCAGCCGCAGTGCGTGCTGCGGAACAGATCGCGGCCACTCGGCTTGCCGCGTGATCGGAGAAGAGCATGACGACCAATGATCAGAAAATATACATTTCCGACGTGACCCTTCGTGATGGCATGCATGCTATCCGTCATCAATATTCAATCGCACAGGCAGTTGCGATTGCCGCTGCGCTCGACGATGCGGGTGTCGACAGCATTGAAGTTGCGCACGGTGATGGTTTATCGGGTTCCAGCTTCAATTATGGGTTCGGTGCCCATTCCGATCTGGAGTGGATCGCAGCGGTTGCAGGAGCAGTCAGGCGCGCCAAGGTAGCAACACTCCTCATTCCGGGTATCGGCACGATTCACGATCTGCAGGCTGCATATGATGCCGGTGCGCGCATCGTCCGGATTGCAACCCATTGCACCGAGGCGGATATCTCGAAGCAACATATTGAGTATGCCCGCAAGCTCGGGATGGATACCGTCGGCTTCCTGATGATGTCCCACCGCACCGATCCGGTTTCTCTCGCAAGGCAGGCGAAGCTGATGGAAGGATACGGTGCTCAGTGCGTCTACGTGGTCGATTCCGGCGGCGCTCTGAATATGACCGAAGTGGCCGAGCGTTTCCGCGCTTTCAAGGACACGCTTGATCCAGCGACTCAAACAGGTATTCACGCCCACCACAACCTTTCGCTAGGCGTTGCGAATTCTATCGTTGCGCTCGAAGAGGGCTGCGATCGCGTCGACGCGTCGTTGACGGGCATGGGTGCCGGTGCGGGCAACGCACCGCTCGAGGTGTTCGTCGCTGCGGTGGACCGGATGGGCCTGAACCATGGCTGCGATGTCAAGAAGCTGATCGACGCGGCCGACGATATCGTCCGTCCGCTTCAGGAACGGCCGGTTCGGGTTGACCGCGAAACACTGGCGCTTGGCTACGCCGGCGTGTACTCGAGCTTTCTGCGGCACACCGAAGCGGCTGCGGCGAAATACGGCCTCTCGGCGTTCGACATCATGGTCGAGCTAGGCAAGCGACGCATGGTAGGCGGGCAGGAAGACATGATTGTCGACGTCGCGCTTGATCTTCTTCGACAGGGCGAAGAGGCTACGGAGGTGCAGCAATGAATATTGCATCGGCCGCGGAGCGAGTTGACAGCGCGGCACTGAACGCAATCGCAATCGAGCAGATAAGCGCAAACGAGCCATTCTCCGTGCAGGAGGCCTACGAGATTCAACGTGCGTCGATTGAACGCCGGCGGCAACGTGGTGAACGCACGATTGGTCTGAAGCTGGGCTTCACCAGCAGGGCAAAAATGGTCCAGATGGGCGTCGATAGCCTGATCTGGGGTTGGCTAACGGATTCGATGCTTGAGGAGGATGGGGCGCCGGTCGACCTCGGACGCTTCATTCACCCGCGTGTCGAGCCGGAAGTCTGCTTCCTGACGAGACGCGATATCACCGGTCCACTGACCGCGCTCGAAGCACTGTCCTATCTGGACGCGGTGGCCCCAGCGATGGAGATCATCGATTCCAGATACCGCAACTTCAGGTTCTCACTTGAGGACGTCATCGCCGATAACTGTTCGTCCTCTGGTCTGGTGGTTGGAACATGGTCGACCCGGTTCGACAACCTGCGAAATGCGGGGGTATTGATGCGCTTTGACGGCCGTCAAGTGCAGATTGGCTCGACGGGGGCCATTCTCGGTAATCCGCTTCGCTCGATCGTTCAGGCTTCCCGGCTGGCGGCCGATGCGGAAATCGTGCTGCCAGCGGGAACGCTCGTGATGGCGGGGGCGGCGACGGCGGCCGAGGCGCTCACCAGCGGCTTACATGTTCAGTGCTCGGTTTCCGGGTTGGGGCGCGTAGAGTTCACGACGCGCGGAAATGCGTGACTGGCTTAGCGGAACAGTCGGTTTAGAGGACCCAGACTATGACAAAACGAATTGACATACATTCCCATTTTTTTCCGCTGATTACTCAGGAAGAAGCCGCGAAGCTTGACGCCAACAATGCGCCTTGGCTCGCACCCTCTGCGGACGGTGAGGTCGGCATGATAATGGTGGGCAATCGACCATTCAGGCCTGTAACACGGCCACTGTGGGATCCTGCGCGACGCATCGAAGAGATGGACAAGCTCGAACTGGATATCCAGGTCATGTGCGCGACTCCGGTGATGTTCGCTTATCGGTATCCTGCGAAAGTGGCGCTCGATTGGGTTCGGCGCATGAACGACCGGGCGCTCGAACTCTGCGCGTTTTCGCCGCGTCGACTGAAGACCCTTGCACAGGTGCCTCTGCAGGACGTTGAGCTCGCCTGCGCTGAGGCGTCACGGGCGCGTGCGGCCGGCCACCATGGTGTCCAGATCGGAAATCACGTCGGGCCACGGGACCTCGATGACGAAGATCTCGTTCAGTTCCTTACGCACTGCGCAAATGAAGGAATCCCCGTCCTCGTTCACCCGTGGGACATGATGACTGACGGCCGTATGAAGAAATGGATGCTTCCGTGGCTAGTGGCAATGCCTGCGGAAACGCAACTGAGCATTCTCTCGCTGATCATGTCAGGTGCATTTGAGCGCATTCCGCGCACTTTGAAGCTGTGCTTCGCTCATGGGGGCGGCAGCTTTGCGTTCCTGCTTGGCCGCGTGGACAACGCGTGGCGTGAGCGTGACATCGTTAGAGAAGATTGCCCGAACCTGCCTTCTTCGTACATCGACCGATTCTCGGTCGATAGTGCAGTGTTCGACGAGGGTGCGTTGCGAATGCTTGTCGAAGTCATGGGCACGGAGCGTGTGATGCTGGGCTCTGATTACCCATTCCCGCTTGGCGAACAGCAGATCGGTCGTCTGATCGACAGGCACGCCGGGTTGGGCGAATACGCAAAACACCGGCTTTCGAGTGCAAATGCACGAGATTTCTTTAATCTGGAAGATGAAACCATTGCCGCTGCCTGACTTTGATGGAGGGACAGTGATGTTACCCAAAGGTGAGAACAAGGAAGCGTTTTTGACCATCGTCCATGGGCTCTGCGGCGCCATCCGTGGAATGCCCCTCGACGAAGACCTGGCAACGTATCTGAACAAACACTACGGGGCAGGCACGCAAAACTTCGAGAGATTGTCCAGTCTGATGCAGCTTGGTGTGGAGGAGGGCTGGGTTGCCTACGTGGAGATCGAAGGGCCCGAGTACCGGCGCGGCCGTATTTCAGAACCTGGCTTCGACACCGCAAACATGAGTGTCGAGAGCGGCATGTTGCGCGACGTAAAAGGGCAGTACCACTGTCACACGACAGGAGAGATCGACATGATCATTCCGCTCGATCCTGGCGCGAATTTTTGCGGTGCCAGCGCCGGGTGGGTGGTTTATCCGCCGCTCAGCGAGCACTTCCCTACCGTGCAGGGTAAGGCATTGATGCTGTTCTTCCTACCCGACGGCAAGATTGAATATAAGGCACCCCCTCCATCGTTGCTCAGCCAGTGAACTCAACGGAATACGGAACGAATATCAATGACAATCAAGATCCTTGCCCTCAGCGGAAGCAGCCGCCGAGGTTCTTTCAATCAGAAAGTGCTTGATATTTCTACTCGCGGCGCAATTGAAGCAGGAGCCGACGTCAAGTCAATTCGTCTCGCGGACTTTAAACTTCCGCTTTATGATGCGGACGAAGAGACGGAGCATGGGTCTCCCGATGGTGTACTGGGTTTGCAGGAGTTGGTTGCGGAACATGATGCACTGTTGATTGCGACGCCAGAATACAACGGTGGATACACGGCGCTACTCAAGAATGCGATTGACTGGGTGAGCCGACCCCGTGCGGACGGTTCTCCGGGCACGGCACTGTTTGCCGGAAAGGCTGCCGCACTAGTCTCGGCGTCCCCGGGGCAGCTCGGTGGTGTTAGATCCCAGACGGGCATGCGCACGGTACTCGAGAAACTTGGCGTGCTGGTCATCCCGCAGTCCTTCGCATTAAGCGTGGCTCACGAGGCTTTCACGGAGAATGGCGGGATGAAAGATGCCAACGCTGAAGGACTGCTCCTGGCCGTCGGCAAGGCGCTGGCAGGCACGGCGTCACGCCTGACATAGACACTACGACGTTTGGCGGTTAGTTCGCCACGCCTTTTTTCAAATCTATCGCGCAGACTTCAGGACGGTAAAAAGGCGAGATCCGACAGTGCATGGACATTGTCGTCTGCCTGGCGCGGTTTCGGGTGGAATAGTTAAAGGCAAATAAATTCAGTCCGTCTGCAACCGACAAGCAACCTGGTGTGAGTGTCGGAATTCGACACACGTTTTAGCATTGAGCGCGAGGAGACATCGTGAATTCACATCTTAAGTCGGCCTCGGGTCGTCGTATCAACGCAGAGTCAAATTAACTCCTGATCTTTCAGGCGCGCTGTTTCGAGCTAGCACTTCGGTGGTCTGCAGCGTTCTGCAACGCAAACAAAAATCCGCATATTCTGAAGTTAAGCCATTGGAAAGAGTTCGGTCTGTCGAGTGAGAAAATGTGGGGAAGATATCCGGCGGCGTAGAAAGCAGTGCACCCTGGGCCTTTTTTCTATGTTTGCATCGACCGGATTGCGGATAATGAGTACAGGAAGGCCTCAGCCTGGCGTCGAATCGCCCGCCTGTTCGTTCGGAGCCGTTGGGTTAGCTTGTGTACTACGCAGCGCAGTGGGAGCGGCGCATCCCGCCCATCGTTGCGCCCGATGTCTGCCGTCGCAATAGGGTTTGCTCTCCGAGTGCCCGCATCGGCAGAGACTAAAGATGCCACTGGTCGGGAAGCTGTTGCCGAGCGCGTCGACGATTTCAAACTCACCGACTAGGTGAAGCGGACCGGAGTCCATGATTTGACCTTTTACGATTGACATAATAGTGCAAGGTAAGAATTGATTATTGCGGAGTAGTGGTCGTATTCGAAGTTGGCGCTGCATCGAGTCCAACTTCGCTTTGCGGTGCTCGCGGGGCGCTTGAGAATCCCGCGGCTTCGTGCGATGCATCACAGAACGGTAGCCGCGTTGATAGGCCACATCGGCACAACGTGTAGATCTTGCGAGCGCGCACGATCTGCCCGTTGTCATCGACAAGTTCGAATTCGCCCGTCAGTTGCATTGGACCGTTGTCTACTATCTGAACCCTGTTTGTCATGGAGAATGTTTGCTCTATCGTGGTAAATGACGTCTCTTGACCGTTATCAGGCGGATTTCCCGTCGCCTTGCAGATCGGGATGGACGGTCTCCACCGGCTGACCCAGCGAATAGAAAGTCCCCCGATTGCAGACTAGCGGTCGATCATCTGTGCGGTGAATGTGCTGTGCTTCGCCAACCAGAATCGTGTGGTCGCCGCCTTCGTATGCAGCCCAGCGGCGGCATATAAACCAGCCCATTGTTCCGGTGAGTATGGGTGTGTCCGCGATCCATTCATGCGGGGGATCCCAACGTTCGGGTATTCTGTCGGCGAAGTAATGGCCGTGAAAGCCCTGGTTTTCAGCAAGGATGTTAATTGCATAATAGTTATCGCTTGACAGAAGCGCGTGCGATTTCGCGGTCTTCGCGATGCTGACCGCTACTAGTTGAGGGTCGACTGAAACAGCCGCAAAGGAACTTGCGGTCATCGCGTGCATGCCACCTTGGCCGTCAGGCATAGAAACGACGGTGACACCCGTCGTGAAGGCTCGGAGTCCTTTGCGGAACTCTTCGGGATCGATCTTCAACACTAACCTCGCGGGTTCGGTTTGTGGGGGGGCGCACTGGCATGCGCAGGTTAAGTCCTATCGTTGCACTCGCCAGTCCGGATATCAAGACGAATCCGTGAAACGTCATGTTCCCTGGTGGGAACAACAGGGTGAGTGAACACGAATACGAGCGACGGGGCAGCGCTCCAAAAGAGTGCTGGGGATGCTGGTTTGACAGATTTTATTGTCACCGTTACAAGTCAATATACAAGTAATGAGCTGCGGTTTGCCGACCGAAAGGCATTTTGTTGCAATCGGGAACGACGTCGACTTTAACGGTTGAGCATCCAGAGACATATGATTGAACTCATCGATATTCGCGTATTTTCGAAACTTTCCGAGTTGATGAGCTTTAGTTCGGTAGCCCGCGTGCTGGCGATGCCGAAATCTTCAGTCAGCCGATCTCTGTCGCGGCTTGAGGAGCATTTGGGGGTAGCACTGATTATCCGCTCCAATCGCAAGTTGGCGTTGACGGATACCGGCCTGCTGTTTGCCGAGTCTGCAAAGAAGATACTCAGCGAGGTAGAAGAAGCGGAGGAAAAGGTCGGACAGGTGCGCCTGACCCCACGCGGCCTTCTGCGGGTCAGCTCTCCGGTGACGCCCGGGCAGTTTATGATCGCGCCGCTTGTCCCCGAATATCTCGCTGCCTATCCGGAGGTCCAGGTATCCCTTGAGCTCACCAGCAGCAAGATAGAGCCATTAACGGACGAAATGGACGTTGTCATTCGCACAGGTGCTCTGGAAGACTCCAGACTGGTTGCGAAGAGACTGGGAAGCGCCCGGCTGATGCTGGTTTCAACTCCAGCGTATCTCCGGGAAAGCGGCACACCCAAGTCGCCGGACGACCTCCCGGCCCATTTTCTCCTCGACATTGCCGATGGCCCGGGCGAGTGGCGTTTGTGTCGAGCTGAGGAGTGGTCGACCGTCGGCGTCCATCCGCGCTTCTTTGCCAATGACACGGGTACGCTCCGGACAGTCTTGCTGGCGGGGTCGGGATTGGCGTGGTTGCCTGACTATCTGTGTCGTCAAGAAATAGCCGATGGCAGATTGGTCCGGGTGATGCCAGATTGGGAGAGAGGGGAGCGGGAGATAAACGCCGTCTTTCCGCGGCACCGAACGCTGTCGCCAAAAGTACGGTCCTTCGTCGACTTTCTGGCCGCACATTTGAATAAATAACGCCGGATTTTCTTTGCGCGGTCCCAGTTCCTCGACAGGGCCCGTCCACTTGCCTCCTCACTCCATACCAGAAGACAGACCGACGTCTTGCCGAGGAACGCGCAGGGCGTCGCCGCAATCGGCCTGCGCCATTCCTTCCAGACGTGGTGGCCGCTGCAGACCGAAGACCGCGGGGGCCCGTTCGCAAAGTATTGGCCTGAACTTGCTGCTGCGCGCTAAAGCGAGACCAGCGCTGCCGGTCTCGAGAGACATATGTACATACCCAGCGCAAGCGTGTGACAACCCACTGGTATCGCACGCGTGCACTGACAAGACTCGTACTGATTGTCTCAGGGGGCTTCCACTGCTTTCTGTTTGCGAATGCGTGGCGGATCATAAATGCTGAGCAGCATCAGCCAGCTATCGCCAGCATTCCGGATAGCGTGCACCACGCCACGCGGAATCCGGACGACGGAGCCTGTCTTGACCTGATAACACCTGTCGGCGATGTCAATTTCGCCTTCGCCTTCGAGAATATAGAACGCGTGATTGTCCTGATCAATATGCAGTGGCGAATATCCACCAGGAGCAACCTTCGCAATATCGATGTTGTAGGCGTCGGTGTATTCGGTGCCCAGGATGTTGAAGATGAATTCGTAGCCGCTTGATCCTTCAATCTGATGCGATCTCCACGGAGTATCGAAGGTATGGGTAATGTGGTTCATTTCCGTCCTCTCTTAATGATGGTGGCGTCTTTTTCCTATGTGCGGTGGTTAGACGCCGAACCATAAACGTCGCACCTGAAGGCACTATGCGGGAGCTTCGATGACCTGCCGAAGCGGACTCATTCGGCGACGATTCCCTCTGTACGATGCGGGCCGGCGGGCGATTGTTCGCCGGCGTGCTCTTTCACAAACAACATGCAGATCGCGCCTAGCAGCGGGCCTAGGGCGAGTGTGGCGAAAGCCATCTGGAAAGAGTGGCTAGCCTGAAACACAATACCCACGACAGCCGGCGACAGCGCCGAACCCGACTGCCAAATCGCATTCGCAATGCCGGCGGCCGATCCAGCTCGATTGACGCCACTCTGCTCGGCGACCAGAGTTACCAGCAACGGGCTATAGACGAACGCTCCAATGCCGACAAACGGAGCGGCGAGTCGAAATGCGTCAATGCCTGAAAGCTGTCCAAACGCCAGCAGGGTTACAAAGAAGAGGAGGAACGAGGCGACCGTCAATGCCTTGCGGCGTCCACCCAGTTTGTCGGAGAGCCAGCCGACCGAAGGTTTGCTGACAAGTCCAGCAATCCCTGCGATCGCCACAATGTATCCCGCCTGCACAGGAACGAGATGGTGCCCCTTCACCATGAGCGAAATTGCCCATGACGCAAAGCCGAGCGTGCCCCAGAACCCACCGCAGCCGGCTAGCGAAAGCAAGACGAAGTTGCGGGTGAAGAGGCTTGTCAGCCGCGATCTCTCTGGAGCACGTTTCGGCAGTTGTGCATCTGGAGGCGCGGAATGGTCGCGGACGATCGCAGCAGTGAGGATTGCAAGTATCAGCGCACACATACCCAGTCCTTGATAGGTGTTGCGCCAGCCGAAGTTTGCGACAACGCCAGGCAACACCGCGTTGGTCACGATAACCGCACTGGAAGATGCGCTCATTAGCAGACCGACAGCTCTTCCGCGCTCGCGCCTCGCAAACCACGTCGAAACCAGCTTGACCCCGGCCGCGTAGTCAGCGCCCGCAGTGAGTCCCATGAGGCATTGCAAAATGAGCCCCACCGCTAGCGAGGGGGTGTACCCGAAGCAGAACGTCGCGACTGAGAGGCCGAGGAGGGAGACTGACAGCGTCGTGCGGCCACCGATCCGATCGGTCGTGACACCACCAACGACATTGGAGAGAACGTAGCCCGCATAAAACGCCGTGACAAATACGCCGAGGGCGGCAATGGGAAGTCCCAGTGACTGTCCGGCTGGCAGTGCCAGCGTACCCCAGGCGAGGCGGCAGACTGTGCTAAGCATCAATCCAGCCCACGCGAAAAACAGAATCACCCACCGGAATCTGGCGAGTTCTGCTGCGTCGTTAAAGCCAGTTGGCGTTGGGATGGCCGTTTGCACACCTGTCTCCTTGCTACGATAGTCGGCTCGTTTCAGCGAGCTGGAATAGTGTCTATGATCATGCGAAAAGCTGGAGAACAAAATCCATCTACTGCAACACCATGTTCCCAGCGCGGAACGGTGGCCGGCTACTCTGGCGTCTCGTTACACACATTGAGCCGTGAAAGCACTATCCACGGCAGTTCGACTTGCGCGCCGAAATCGGATAGCGCGCACGCAAGTATCGGCTCAAAATACGCTACCACTCAGCAGTTCATCGGCTGCGGGCCTGAGGTAGTTTGCAGTGGTTCCAGGCACGTGTCCCGAACTCTATCAGGAGATGAAATGGAACGAATCAGCGCGCCGGCCGTGTCTTTGCTTGACCTTTATGAAGGCAGTGAATTTCTCCCGCTTTATTCGACCTCCGTCACCGTATATGGCGGTGACGCATCGCACGCACGTTCGTCCGGACATGCGCATTCCGCAGACGGGGAGCTTGATCTGCAACTTCGCTTGCCGAAAGAACTCGGGGGACGGGGCGGCGGCACAAACCCGGAGCAATTGTTCGCCGCGGGATATGCCGCATGTTTCCATGGTGCTTTGAACCTTGTCGCCATGAAGCGTCGCGTTCGACTGCCTGCCGACCTAAGCATTGTGGCTAACGTTACGTTTGGACGTGATCCCAGGGGTGGGCTCTTTGAGATCGTGTTTGAGCTCCGTGTCACGCTGCCGGGTATTCCGCTGGCGGACGCGAAAGAACTCGTGGCCGACACCGAGGCGATCTGTCCGTATGCAAAGATGGGGCGAACAGGCATTGAACAGCACATTGTTATTGTGCAGGACTGAGGGTGCACAGCTGTCCATTTTGGGCAGTTTGAGCAAAAAAAATTCTGAGCTCGCGTACCGAGGTTGCATATCCATGAGGATGAGCTGATGCGGCTATTCTCGTGCCGGCGGTTTGCCAATGATCGGGCAGTCAGCGGTCTCTAAGTGTCTCCGATGGTGATTCGCCGAACTTGTTCCTGTATTCGATGGCAAAGCGGCCTAAATGCATGAAGCCGCAATCCAGTGCGATATCGGATACGCGTGCATCGAGCGGCGCGTTGCGCAGTGCTTCGCGCGCGCGCTCAAGCCGAACCTGCCGCAGATATTGCATCGGACTTGTACCATGGAATTTCTGAAAGCCGTCTCTAAGCGTGCGCTCCGGCAGACCCACAGCGTTCGCAATGTCAGCGAGCCGAAGCGGTTCGGCGCTACTTTCGTTGATGAACTCCTCTACGCGCTTAATAAAGAAGGGCGACAGGCGCGACCGGCCGACATCCCCTTCCATCTTTGCGTGGCCTGACGCGAGGAGCTCCAGCAGCAAGCACTCCAGTTGTGTCGCGACGCGCGGGTTGTTGCGCGCGGATTCGAGCAGATCGGGCGAGCTGGCCACCAGGTGGAGTTGCTGCAGCCAACTGCGCAACAGCTGACTGTCGATGCGGACATGGGGCGCGAAGACGGATTTCGATGAACCTGTGTACAAACTGAGCGCAGCGGGATCAATGCGCAGGACAAACTGCTCGCAATCCGGTGAAAGTACCGCGTCGAAGGGATGTCCTGGCGCGCAGAGAATCCCGTTGTCCTGATCGACGTGCACGATGTCTCGCTTCACGCGTACCTTGGCATGGCCGGCCACACAAAACATCATCAGGTGATAGCCGTCGACCGCTTCTACGTTGACCCGCATCGCGCTACCAAACGCAATGGTTCCCAGTCCCAGGCCGCCCAGCTTTACGAAGTCCATGTGTGAGCGTCCAACCCGGCTACCTGCCGGCACCAGCAAGTGAGGCTGCATCACACGTGAAATCCGCTCACGGGTTTCGTCAAGATCGTTCGACTCGAATAGCCGATAAGCGCGTAAAGCGTCTGCACGAAATGCAAATGGAGTCATGAATGCATCACTTCAAGGAGAACCAGGGATAACGCGATTGCTGATACGACATCGGAGTTTGCATCAGATCGGCGCCTGCTATCCGTATGAACTGTGGGTCTTGCAAAAAAAGTGCCGAAATTGGATAGCGCTGCTGGTTGCGTGCAGGTATCGGATAGACGCACTATTTTGACGCTCCAAAAATCAGTCTACATCGAAACACCCACCAATGGAGGGACTGCCATGGAACACATTGAAGCGCCACTGCGTCCGATGAATCAGCGGGACGACGACAGGGTCAGTTTTCCGCACGACGACGGCTCGCGCGTGCCGTACAAGGTCTTTAGCTCGAAGGCCGTCTATGAGCGCGAGCAGGCGCGCATCTTTCGCGGTCCTACGTGGAATTTTGTCGCCCTCGAAGCCGAAATACCGAACCCCGGCGATTACAAAAGTACCTTTGTGGGCGACACGCCGGTAGTCGTCACGCGCACCGACAAGGGCGAGCTTGCGGCGTGGGTCAACCGCTGCGCGCATCGCGGCGCTTCTGTGTGTCGCAAGGCGCGCGGCAATGCGAGTTCGCATACCTGCGTGTATCACCAATGGAGTTTCGACACGAACGGCAACTTGCTCGGCGTGCCGTTCCGGCGCGGCCAGAAGCACATGGCTGGTATGCCCGCTGATTTCGATCCTAAGGCGCACAGCCTGAAGCAACTGCGCGTGGAGAGCTACCGCGGCCTGGTGTTTGCCACTTTCAGCGATGCGGTCGTTCCCTTGCCGGAATATCTCGGCAAGGAAATGCGTCCGTGGATCGACCGCATCTTCTATAAGCCGATTGAGTATCTTGGTTGCACCCGGCAGTTCTCGAAATCGAACTGGAAGCTGTATTTCGAGAACGTAAAGGACCCGTATCACGCGAGTATGCTGCATCTTTTCCATACGACGTTCAACATCTTCCGTGTCGGTATGAAAGCGCGCTCGATTCCGGACGCGACTCATGGCCTGCATAGCATCATCACGGTGACAAAGACTGGCGAGGACACCTCCGCTGCGTACAAGCAGCAGAACATCCGATCGTTCGACGAAGGCTTCGCGCTCGAAGACGATTCGATTCTCGCGCTGGTGTCGGAGTTCGAGGAAGACACCACAAACCATATTCAGCCCATATTCCCGCAACTGGTGATCCAGCAGATTCACAACACACTCGTTGCACGGCAGTTGTTGCCTAAAGGGCCGGGCAGTTTCGAGCTCATTTTCCATTTCTTTGGCTATACGGACGACACACCCGAAATGCGCGCGCTGCGAATCAAGCAGGCAAATCTCGTCGGGCCGGCCGGTTATATCTCGATGGAAGATACCGAGGCGACCGAACTGGTGCAGCGCGGGACAGTGCGCGATGCGGACGCGACCTCGGTGATCGAGATGTCGCGTGGGAATCCGGACCAGCAGGACACGGTGATCACCGAAAGCCTGATCCGTAAGTTTTGGGTCGGCTATCAGAAACTGATGGGCTATTAAAGAAGGATGTGTCAGGTAATGGAACAAATGAAACTGTGGTTTGAATTGCACATGCTGCAGAGCCGCTATGTCAACGCCCTCGACAACGACCGGCTTGAAGAGTGGCCGACATTTTTCACCGAGGAGTGCCTGTACGAAATAGTGCCGCGCGAGAATGAAGATGCAGGTCTGCCGGTCGGCATCATCTATTGCAATAACCAGCGGATGCTGCGCGATCGCGTAGTGTCGCTGCGCAACGCGAACATTTTTGAAGAACACAGTTACCGGCACATGACGTCGGGTCTCACGATTGTCGGCGGATCGCCGGACGAGGTCCAGACCGAAAGCAGTTACGTAGTCGTCCAAACCCTCACGAACGGCGAATCGTTCGTGTATCAGGCGGGTCGTTATCTCGACCACGTGGTGCGCACGGACAGCGGCTGGCGCTATGCGGCCAAGCGGGTGATTTACGACACGTCGCGCGTGCAGACCCTGCTCGCGACGCCGATTTAAGGGGAGGCCGCAATGAGCGACATTCGATGGCAGGACGTAGGTACCGAAGAGGATTTTAGCGAAGCCGAACCGGCACAGGTGGTCGTTGATCAACAACCGGTAGCGGTGTTTCGCGTCGACGGTGAGTGGTTTGCACTGCACGATCTGTGCTCGCATGGCCACGCGCGCCTGTCGGAAGGTTTTGTGGAAAACGGGTGTATAGAATGCCCGCTTCACCAGGGCTTGATCGATTTGCGCACCGGCGGGCCCTGTTCGGCACCGATCACCGAACCCGTGCGGACGTATCCGATTCGTGTGACGAACGGACGAGTGGAGATCGGCGCGCGGGGGGATCACTGACTCATGGACAATTTCGTGATTGTCGGCGCAGGGCAAGCGGGGCGCCGTGCCGCGGAGGCGCTGCGTGAACGTGCGCCTGATGCACGCATCAGCATCGTAGGCGAGGAGTCGCATTTACCTTATGACCGGCCGTCGCTATCGAAGGATGCATTGTTCGACGAGCAACATGAGCGGAACGCGTTCGTGCGCGATGCGAATTACTACGACAGCCAGCGAATCGACATGCGGCTTGGTGTATGCGCAATGTCGATTAACCGCCAGGAAAAGACATTGAGGTTGGACGACGGTTCGCAGATCACCTATGACCGTCTGCTGCTCTCGACCGGCTCGCGGGTGCGACGGTTGGAAGGATCCGCGGTGCACTATCTGCGCACGCTCGATGACGCTCGCGCACTGCGCGCACGTCTTGTGCCGGAAGCGGAGGTGGTAATCATCGGTGGAGGATTTATCGGGCTGGAAGTTGCAGCGACGGCAGTCAGTCGCGGATGCCGCGTCACGTTGATGGAGCCGGCTGACCGCCTGCTGAAACGTTCGATGCCGGCGGTCGTCAGTGCATTCATGCGTGTGCTGCATACACACCACGGGCTCGATTTGCGCCTGGGTGCGCAGGTGGAACGCGTGCAGCAACGCAACGATGGGCGTGTGGTTGTGGATACCAGCAGCGGCCCGGTCCTGGCCGATCTGGTTGTGGCGGGGATCGGCGTTGTACCGAATACCGAGCTGGCGGAGTCGGCGGGCCTCGAGGTCGCTGACGGCATCGTCGTGGACGAATATTGCCGCACATCCGATGCCGACATTTTTGCCGCCGGTGAAGTGACACAGCATTTCATCCCTCGTCTCGGTCGACATGTGCGGGTCGAATCGTGGCAGGTCGCGGAGAAGCAACCGGCCATAGCGGCAGCCAACATGCTTGGCGGGTCCGAGCGCTATGGCGAGATCCCGTGGCTCTGGTCCGATCAGTACGACTGCAACGTGCAATCGCTTGGCTTCTTCGAGCCGGCTTACACCATAGTCCACCGCGGCAATATCGCGGCAGGTTCGTTTGCTGTGCTCGGACTCGATCCTCAAGGGCACCTGAAATCCGCCGTCACCGTCAATAGCGGGCGCGACATGGCGGCGTTGAAGCGCCTCGTCGAAGCCGGCTCGCTCGATGTGCAGCAACTGGCGGATCCGTCCGTGTCGTTGCGGTCCCTGATCCCGCGATAGCTCGTAAGCGGTGGTTCTCCCGACAGTGATCCGGCTCTAATCGTCGACTCAAAGTCCACGCTGAAAGCCGGATCAACTTCATTCGGTACTTGAAGCGGTATTCAACGATCATCGAACAGATCACGCCGAGGGATCAACGCCTTGACGCGTGGCGTAGGGAATTCGGAGGGCGAGGGAGCGGGTATTGCAATCGGCCTGACGACACAGCGTTCCGATGCGAGCTGCAGCTAGTTGTGCACTACTGGCAACGCGCAACTACCTGCGATAAGGATGGGCGCCTAAAGGCTACTCCATTCGTTAGCCTCGGCGGTCCTGGTTACTGGAGCGGGCGCCCGTGCGGACCGCTTCTGGACTGGCGTAGTCGTCCCGCTGGCACGTTTTGCAGACACGGCAGACACGGTGTGAGTCTGCTCGACAGGCTCTATTGCACCGACGTCGCGGGACGCGCCCAACGTGAAGATCGAAACGGAAGCTTTCAGCTCGTTCGCCTGCTCATCAATATCATCGACATAGACGGCCGTGCTCAGAATCCAGTCCCACGGCTGATAGCTCACGCTGTACCCGATTTTCGGCGAAGCGTCAGTCGCCCCCGGCCTCGGAAACGCGAATGCTGTAAAGCCCATGCTGTCGCGTTTGATGACAGCGACTATATCCTTGTACAGATGGGTGCCATTCGGATCCTTGACATCAGCGACGGCATTGCCGTTTATCTCCGGATGCGTTGGATGCATCAGGACGGTCGGATCCGAATTGAGGATGACGAAATAGCCATTTTCGCCGTACCTCATGTTGCGGATGTTATCCATTGCGTGCGTTTGGGCCTCCGCTTTCGTAATTGAACCGGAAGCCGCCTGATCACCAAAGGTTTTGACGACACTCAAGGCAATCTCCGACGCGTGTATCAGATCGGCCTTGCGTTCGTCGAGACGCGTTTCTCTGGTCTGGTAAGCGTCCCAGATCTCCCACTCACCACCACGGCGATCCGGCAAAAAGGTCAACTGGGTGACGGTTGGCTGACGATTCTGGTTAGTCCGATTATTGACTGTGTGCAGTGTTTCAAGGGTCTCCCACAAGTGGGCACAATTCTAAGTGCGCGCGGCAGGGGCGCTAAATCAAAAGTTGATGCACGTGTATTCGATTATTGAATACCAAAGGCAGAGATAGACTGCGTATAGCGCCCCGCGAACGGCTCGGGCATCCGGCCATACCCGTCAAGCGATACGAGTCGCCTATGCGTATTCATGCAAATCGAGCAGGCGCTCTATGGGAAATAGTCGTCACGTGATAGCGGCGGCGCTGCGTTGGTGTCTAGCATTAGACCGTTCCCTTCATGCCGCGGTGAGCGACGAGGGTAATTGTTCGCGTCGAAATCGTCGATTGAGGCGAAACGGAATCGGGCTAACGCAGCAACAGAGATTTTGTTGCATTAGCCTTGCGGAGGAAGACAGCTACAGTCCTCTCATCACGCGACGCTACCTCTCATAGGGATTACGTTCTGCGAACGACCGGTCATCGTTACCGAAAGCCGTAAGCGTGTGCCGGCGCCGAAATGCACCATCGGCTCGCCCAGAGCCAGCGGCCTTGATGTCGCCAGAGGGATAGATGTCGGCGATCGACAGTTCGTGACGGTAGTTCGCTTGTAGCGAATCTAAAGTCTATGCAGGATCGTACTTAACTCTTATTATTAGAGCCAAGCAGAGAGAACGACTCATGCGTTTAAAAAGTTTCGAAGGGATGGTATGCCCGATAGCCGGGGCGCTCTCAGTGATCGGTGATCGGTGATCGCTGGGCGCTCCTGATTTTGCGCGACCTTCTCGCTGGTATCTGCCACTACGATGATTTCCGTCGATCCGTTGGCGTGACCAACGCGGCGCTCAGCGACCGGCTGAAGCATCTGGAGGGAGTCGGTCTCCTCGAGCGGCGACTCTATCAGTCAGGCCCGGACCGATACGAATATACGCTGACCGCGAAGGGGCAGGACATGGCTGCCTTGATGCCTGTGCTCGCCGAACTCGGCGATCGATGGGGCGTCTCGGGTGCCTCCAGGCCGCCGCTGTTATTCGTGAACCGCAGCACGGGAGCCACCGTGCGATCGAGCTTTGTCGATCGGGAGACGGGCGAGGCGGTAAGCGGCGCAGACGTGAGGGTGAGGGAGGGGCCCGGCGCAGACGATGTGGTCCGCTGGCGGCTTTCTCATAGACGTGGTCACGATGTCGGGCCAGTCTCTTCGGACTGCGATCCGCCTGTCCGGGGGAGCGGACGACGTTAGGCTGATGATCTCGAGCTCCTTGAGTCTGCTGAGCCGTTCTCTGCTAGAAATGAACGGTCTCAGCAAAGTGACCAAGGCACAATCCAGGCGCCAGGATAGACGGGAGCGGGTCGACTCACTGCCTGAACTACCCGGCAGGCACAGGCGGTCGTGATGCGCCCGTGCTTGCCGGCTTCACGCGGCGCACCGCCTTGCCGCTGCGAGCGTGGGCGAGACGAGCCACTCCGGCGGCTTCGGCGCGGCCGGACGGCAGCCAGTAGAATCTGCCGCCGATTCGTGGCAACGCAACAAAAGCTGCTGATGCAGACACAAACATCGGTTCTGGATGCTGGGACGCCTGACTACACTGTGCTCTCCATCACCAACAATTGACAGGAGTGACTGTGGAACTGACCGACTTCAACACACTGACTTTCGACTGCTACGGCACGCTGATTGACTGGGAAACGGGTATTTTTGAGGGGCTGCGCCCTCTGCTGGATCGCGTGAAGCCGGCGCTGACGCGCGATCAGGTGCTGGAGGCTCACGCCCGTCACGAGTCGTCGCAACAGAAGTACACCCCGGCGAAGCGATATCAGGACTTGCTTCCCATCGTGTACAAACGTCTGGCGGAAGAGTGGGGCGTTTCGTTCACGCACGAAGAGTGCGTGGCGTACGGGCGATCTGTTCGCAACTGGCCTGCGTTCGAGGACACCGTGGGCGCACTGCAATATCTCAAGAAATATTACAAGCTGGTCATCCTGTCGAACATCGACAACGAAAGTTTCACCTACAGCAACGCAAAGCTTCAGGTCGAATTTGATGCGATCATCACGGCGGAAGACGTTGGCTCGTACAAGCCCTCGCCGCGTAACTTCGAGTATATGATCGAGAAGCTTGGCGACCGTGGCATCGGCAAAGACAAGATCCTGCACACGGCGGAAAGCCTCTTTCACGATCACAAGCCTGCCAACGACTTTGGTCTGGCATCGTGCTGGATCTATCGCCGCCACTCGCAGCCAGGTTTTGGCGCTACGATGAACCCGGGCTTGCAGCCGAAGATCGACTTCCGGTTCGACAGCATGGCGGACCTCGCGAAGGCGCATCAGGAGGCGCTGTTGAACAAGTAAAGGGTTGGTTACGCCGCTGGCGTGGTGCACACGAAACCGCCACGTCAGTTGCTTTCTCCGTTGGCGACTTCGGTGGGTTGCAAATCTAAAGGAGGATGCTGTGCAGTTGACCGATTTCAAGGCGCTGACGTTTGATTGTTATGGCACGTTAATTGATTGGGAATCCGGGATAATCTCCGGTCTGTCAAAACTCACGACGCGTCTCGAGCAACCCCTCACGCGCGATCAGATCCTCGAAGCGCACGCCCAGCATGAGTCGTATCAGCAGGTGGTAACGCCGGAACTGCCGTATAACCAGCTCTTGCAGGTGGTCTACAAGAGATTGGCTGAAGAGTGGGGCATCAGATATTCGTGGGACGAGGCCGTTGCCTACGGACATTCAATACGCGACTGGCCGGCGTTCCCGGATTCGGCGAGTACGCTTCAGTACCTGAAGAAATACTTTAAGCTTGTCATCCTCTCCAACGTCGATAACGAGAGTTTCAAAGCCAGCAACGCCAGGCTCGCGGTGGAATTCGATGCCATCGTAACCGCGGAGGACGTCGGCGCATACAAGCCATCGCACAGAAGTTTCGAGTATCTGTTTGATGTGCTGTCTTCAATTGGCGTAAAGAGTGACGAGACCCTGCACATCGCAGATAGCATCTATCATGATCATCAGCCTGCTCAGCAGCTCGGGCTTCGGTCCTGCTGGATTCATCGACGGTTCGAGCAGCGCGGGTTTGGCGCGACATTAAGGACGCTTGTCGAACCGTCCGTAGAGTTTAAGTTCACGAGTATGGCCCAGCTGGTCAAAGCGCACCATGAGCAGCTGTCAAATGGATAGCACGATGGTCTTCGATTGACATCGCAGCCGACACCGACGAAGCACGATATGAGCAATCGACAGAAACTCGACCGGATCGATGTCAAGATCCTTGCCGAATTGCAAAAGAACGGCAACATGACGAATGCGAACCTTGCCATTTCAGTCGGGCTTTCAGCCAGCCCCTGTTTGCAGCGTGTGAAGCGTCTTGAGGCAGCGGGTGTCATTTCGGGCTATGGTGCCTATGTCAATCTAGCCAAACTGACCGCCACGGTCACGGTTTTCACGGAGATCATGCTCCGTGACCACCGCCGCGAAGACTTCGTGCGTTTCGAGGCAAACCTTCGTGACTTCGACGAGATAACCGAGTGTCATCTGGTGAGCGGCGGCTACGATTATTTGCTCAAATTCCTTGTTAAGGACATCGGGCACTATCAGGAGGTCGTTGAAAAGCTCCTCGACCGCAACATTGGGATCGAGAAGTACTTTAGCTACATCGTTATCCGCACGCCCTTCGTCAAACATGCTGTGCCGCTCGACAAACTGCTTTCGGATGATGATTAGATCATGGCCACACAAATGAAGTCGATTCGATATGTGTGCACCTCATGGCTCTCTGGTTAATCCAACCCGCCCTTTCTCTGCGCTGCGCAGAGCCGCGCGCACGTCGTCCTGCGCCAGGATGTCGTCAAGCGTCTTGCGCACCCGGTCGGTCATGAGGTCGACCTCGTCCCGGGAATAGCAAAGTGCAGGGGCAAATCCCAGAATGTTGTCGCCGAAGGCCCGGAAGATGATCTTGTTCTGGTAGGCTGCCTCGAAAATCCGGTTCGCAAGATTCAGTGAGGGATTGAATGGCGTGCGGTGCTCCTTGTTGGAAACGAGTTCCAACGCGCCGAGCAGACCGCGATGACGTGAGTCGCCGACAAGAGGGTGATCGAGTAGGCCGTCGAGGCCGGCCGCGAAGTGCTCCGCCTGAGCGACACCGTTCGCAAGCAACCCCCCTTCTTGATAAAGGCGCAGAACTTCGAGGCCGATCGCCGCGCTCACCGGATGCGCCGAGTACGTTTGACCATGTCCGACCGCATCAGCGCGCGATCCACCATCGGCAATACCCTGATACACCTCGTCGGACATCAGAACCGCACCCATTGGCGCATAGCCTGCTGTGAGTCCCTTCGCGACCGTCATCAAATCGGGTTCAACACCTTCCGATTCGCAGGCGAACATCGGTCCAGTACGACCGAAGGCGGTAATTACCTCGTCAGCGACAAACAGGATGTCGAGCTTGCGGCATGCTTCGCGCATGGCCTTTAGCCAGCCCTTGGGCGGGACAATGACGCCGCCTGAACCTTGGACAGGTTCGCAGAAAAATGCGGCGACGTTTTCTGCGCCTAGTTCGCTTACCTTTGCTTCGAGCGCTGCTACCGATGCCGCGATAATCGCCAGGGGATCATTCGGCGTTGCACTTCGATAAGGGTAGGGCGAGGAGATGTGATGTTGCATGCGCAACGGGACATCAAAGTTGCGATGGAAGCTGGAGATGGCCGTCAGACCAGCCCCGGTCGAGGAGGAACCGTGATACCCGCGCTCCAATGCGATGATGTGTTTTTTCGACGGTCGGCCGGTGGCGTTGAAATAGTGGGTTATGAATCGGATCGCCGAATCGACTGCGTCCGAACCTCCCAGGGAGAAGTAAACGTGCTGCAGCGATGCGGGAGCAAGTTCCACGAGTTGTTCCGCCAGCTGGATAGCGGGCGCCGAACCGAAGTGAAAATATCCGGTGGCATACGGAAGTCGGCTCATCTGTTCCGCCGCAGCCTTGACAATACTTTCCTGCCCGTAACCGGTATTGACACACCACAATCCGGCGAACACGTCGAGCAGTTCGTTACCGTTCGCGTCGCGAAGCCATGCGCCGCGACCGGACTCGAGAATGGTGACCCCACGCTCTTCATGAGCGCGATAATTGACTACCGGATGAATCAAATGCTTGCGGTCTGCCTCGATAAGTGACGCAATCGACATGATGTACCTCCCTGGAAAATGGAACCGTTATGCACGTCATGCTACGCAATGAACGCAGTAGAATCACGGCCGAATCTGGACATGTGCAAGCAGAACGGTGTTGATTATTTGGGCGTTGCAGCACTTTCTGCGGTCGGTAGCATCGCGACAGGAAGCGTTAGCAGAGCGTTGAGATCGTGCTGGGGAAGAGCTGTTGCGCTCCCACGTTCCGTATTTAACCTTGAAGCAAAAACACTGTCTTCCTCCTGGACATAGGAAAAAGACGGGTCAATCTTCCCGGAGACGGTACAAGGCCAAAGCGACCTGCAACTGGAATCGCAGACTGGGGTCTTCGAGTGAAACTGACAGGATGGTTTCTATTCGTTCAAGCCGATAGCGCAGGGTGCTGATGTGTATGCCGAGGGCTCTCGCAGTGTTGGCAAGCTGGAAGCCTTCGTCGGCAAGCGTGCACACAGTTTCGAGCAGCGACTCTCCGCGGCGGTTGCCTGCCAGCGGGGTGACAAGCCGCTCCACCAGCATGTCCCGTGCATCGGCATCGCCCATCAATGCTCGGGGAAAAAGAATTTCATCGAAGTGATGAAGGCGTCCGGGTCGCAGAGTCGACACCAGGGCGTCGACGTCTTTAGCCCCAACTGCCATGCCAGCTACGCCGCTATGGACGCGACTGACGGCCATGGCGGCGCGGCGGTCAGATACAGAGACCCACAGGGCGTCAAGCGATGCTTCCGACGGGACAATGAACTTGATCTGGTTCAGCCACAGTGCGAGCAATACAGGGAGCTGTTTTGCGCGCAGTTGTCGCTTCAGGTTATCGACGAACCGCTCCCGACGCTCGAGCCCTTCTTCTGTCAACGGAATGGGCTCGTCGAGCAGAACGAGGCAGACGCGATACTGCTTCGATTGACTCCATCCCGACACTCTTGCTCTTTCGAGCGCGCTGGTCGACGGGTCGAACTCGCCATCGAGCAGGCCTGCTACCAGCGCATAGCCGAGCCTGTCTTCCTGCTGGGTCAATTGCTGCTGGTGCATCAGATGGAGTGCCGCAACCACGCTCGCATGTTCGATGGCGCGCGAGTCCAGTTCGTCCGGTTCGGAATCGTCGAGATCGAGCCAGATCAGTGCAACGGCATGGTCGTGCAGTCGTACTGGAAGACATAATCTGAGCAGAGCGCTGCCCGCTTCGTGAAATGCGACTCTGGTCGGCCGCCCCGCACTGGCGAGCTCAACCGACGTGTTGCCGTCGCGTACGGCGCTCAGTAACTGAGGTTCCAGTGCCGCGAGATCTTCGGCGGTGCCAGAGCCGCCAAGTACATGCCCCGACGTGTCGCTGAAGGTGACTGCACGCCCGAGAAGATTGCAGAGCGCAGTCGCTATATCGGACAGGCTGCTTGCCGACACTGCGGCATTGGTCAAGGCTCGATGAAGCTGCTCCGACCGCTCAATGATTTCGCTCTGGAAGTTGATGATCTTGGCGAGGATCTCGTGCGTAACCTGACTGAACTGTACGGCCCAAGGCAGCTCAAGCAAAGGGAGTCCAACACGGTCAGCTTCCGCAATGGCTTCAGCAGAGAAGTGCTCCCTGAAATTAGGAACAGCGAGCACGACGCCCGCCAGTCCGATTTCGCTGAGTTTTTTGACCAGTTCGCGAGAAGCGGCCTCTTCATTGGGCCAGTTGTATCCCGTCGTCAACAGCAGTTCGCCCGGTTTCACCCAGTCGGCAATGTCCGGATGGTCCACCATGTGAACCCACGAAATCTCCCGATCGAGGTCGCGCTCACCGGCCACGACGCTGGCCTCGCGGAGTACCGTTTCACGTATTGCGGTGTCGAGTTTCATCACGCCTCCAACGGCACGATACGCCGTGCCGCCAGGTCGTCCCGCCGCAGGGTCATGTATTGGCGGGTTGGCGGTAGCCAAACAGGACGCCGAGCAGGCTGACGGCAGCAGCGAAGATGACGTAGAAGGCCGGTGCCATTGCAGTTCCCGTCTTGTTGATAAGCCAGGTCAGGATCAGCGATGCGAAGCCACCGAAGGTCATCACGGCGAGGTTGTAAGCGACCGAGAGCCCGGTCGACAGGACCTTTGTCGGAAAGGTCTCGGACAGCGCGGCCAGAATCGGCCCGGTGTAGATTGCGATCAGTACGCCGAAGACCGCCTGAAAGATGCAGAGAGTGGCGAGCGACGGAGCGGAGACGATCATGCCGAACAGCGGCCATGCGAGCAGAAGCATGGCTGCCGAGGAGCCAGCGAGCAGGAATTTGCGGCCGATTTTGTCGGACAGCCAACCCGTAAGAGGAGAGCACACCGTAATTACGCCGCCGCCAACCATCGCAGCGATGAAGGACGCGGAGTGCTGTAGCTTGAGCACCTTCACGGAAAAGGTCGGCATGTAAAACAGGATCACGTAGATACACACGGTCCAGAGCACGACCATGGCGAAGCTTGCAAACGCCTGCCACGGGTAATCGCGCAATACATCTGCGAGAGGTGTCTTTGACTTGTCGGTTGCGTGCAGGAAAACAGGTGTTTCCTCGAGATTGCGGCGAATGTAGAAGCCAATCGGTCCAATCAGCAGGCCCGAGAGAAACGGAATGCGCCAACCCCAGCTTTCGACATCCGCAGTCGACAGACCGAGCGTGATGCCGGTGCCGAAACACGCGCCGAGCAATACCGCGAAGCCGATGCTGGTCTGGATCCAGCTCGAGTAATAGGCCTTCTTGCCCTTCGGCGCGTGCTCCGTCAGGTACGCGGTTGCGGTACCCATTTCCCCGCCCGCCGAGAAGCCCTGCAGCAGCCGTGCAAAGACGATCAGACAGGGCGCCGCGACGCCGATCTGCGAGTACGTTGGCGCGAGACCAATGAGAGCGGTCCCGGCACACATAAGGAGGATGGTCAGCGACAACGCCGCTTTCCGGCCCGCGCGATCGGAGTAGATTCCAATCAGGATGCCGCCGAACGGGCGCACCAGAAATCCAACGCCGAAGGTTGCCACCGAGAGCATCAGTGACGATAGATCGTCGCCAGTGGGAAAGAAAAGCTTCGCGATGTGGATGGCAAAAAAGCCATACACCATGAAATCGAACCACTCGAAGCCATTGCCGAGAACGGTCGCGACGATTGCACGTCGCCGTGCGCTGCGTTGCTCCTGGTATGTTGAAGTCAAATTTACTGTGTTCATCTCCACTCCTGACGCTTTCTGTTGGCTTCATCAATCGTTTCAGGCGCGCCGTGATATCACGAGCGTCCATGAGGTCATTGAACCCGGCCACAAATCGCATGGCTATCTACCTAAGAATGGAAAGACACCAGTCATATTAGTATCAGAAGTAGGATAACGGTCCGATCTGATTTAAATTGCCGCGACCCGTTTCATCAGAGGAAATGTTCAGGCAAGCCCACTGCCGCGACGGGCTTATTCGTCGTTTGCAACGAAAAATTGTTCAGTTTTTCCTGCTTCAGGTAGGTATCAGTCCGATTTCTGGGTTCCTACCATTGGCACGTCCTTTGGAGGTGACCTCGTGAGTAAAGAACAGACCTCGGCCAGCGATCTGGTCGCTTTGCAGAATGCCTACGTGCCGCGCGGTGTCGCGCGAAGCCGAGTGGCTAAACGATGAACGCGGCTCAAAACTGCGTTGGTGGCATACGTCTGTGGCACGCCCGCTTCGCGGGCGTGCCAGCACGCGCAAAACAGATGTTTTGAATCAGGTCTGGGCATCTACGATGCCGTTGCAGCGAGGATACGAGATGAACACGTCAGAGATGAATATCGAAGTCGGCGAGGAAATGGTCGCGGGTTTCGCAAAGAAGGGATTAAAGCAATTGCGGGCATCGACGTCGCGAGACCGCGGCGACGGTCCGTTCCGCAGACTCGTGCTGCGCGGCGCCACGCTAATAGATGGCACAGGCGCACCGCCGTTTGGGCCGGTTGACATTGTCATAGAAGGGGACCGGATCGCCGAGATCAGAGTGGTTGGCGTACCCGGCAAGCCATTGAGCAATGAGGGTCGTCCTCCGCAGGGAGAGCTGGAACTCGATTGTGTCGGAAAATTTGTGACGCCTGGCTTTATCGACAGCCATGCGCATATTGGTACACCGTTTCATGGCGAGAACGGTGAGATGTTGCCGGCGGACTATATCTATAAGCTCTGGCTGGCACACGGTGTGACTTCTGTGAGGGAAGCGGGTTGCATGAACGGGCTTGCCTGGACACGCGAACAGAAGGACGCTGCGCAGGCGAACCGGATAGCTGCGCCCAATCTGTATCCCTACGTCTATTTTCCCGCAGTCAATGATTATCTGAAGACGATCTACCGTCCTGAAGACGGCCGTGAGTGGCTAAGGAAAGCGCGTGACAAAGGTGCAGAAGGTGTCAAATTCTTCGGCGCCCCGCCGGCGATCATGGAGGCCGCGCTCGACGAATGCAAGAAGCTTGGTCTGCGTACGTGTTGCCATCACGCACAGTTGTCAGTAGGCAGCATGAACGCGCTGAAGACAGCACGCTGGGGACTGACCAGCACCGAGCACTCCTATGGTCTGCCGGAAGCGTTGTTCGATGGACGCTCGCTGCAATCCTTCGCCGACGAATACAACTACAATGATGAATATCTTCGCTTCTCAACGGCGGGCCAGACCTTTCTTCAAGCCGCACGGCCAGGCTCAGCGAAGTGGGACGAAGTACTCGATGCTTTCCTCGAAGCAGGGCACACTTTCGTGCCAACGATGAATGTTTATGACGGCAATCGCGATGTGATGCGAGCGCGCCGCGCGGAATGGCACGACGTCTACACGGACCGTACCACATGGGAATATTTCCAGCCGCAACGCGGCGGGCACGGCGCGTACTTCTATCGCTGGTCGGTCAGGAACGAAGTCGAATGGCGCGATAGTTTCAGGATCTGGATGCACTTCCTGAATGACTACAAGAACCGCGGCGGCCGCGTTTGTGCCGGAAGCGATTCCGGTTTCATGTTCCAGATATATGGGTTCGGTTACGTGCGCGAACTCGAGCTTCTTCAGGAGGCTGGCTTTTTGCCATTGGAAGTGTTGCGCGCGGGAACATCACACGCTGCCGAACTACTGGGTATCGAGCAGGATACGGGTGTACTCGAAGTCGGACGACGCGCGGATCTTCTCGTCCATGGCCAGAATCCTCTTACCGATTTCAAACTGTTGTACGGTACAGGTGCGATGCGTCTGAACGACGAGCTAGGCTCACTCGAACAGCAGCGCTCACTCGAGATGACCATCAAGTCGGGCGTCGTGTTCGATACTGCCCAATTGCTGGAGGATGTTCGCGAGATGGTCGCCGCAACCTGGCAGAACGGCGAGACTCCGTTCCCTAAAACGAAGGTGGTGTCGGCATGAAAGCACAACCTGCCCAATTTGTGGTGCTCGCTGGCATGCTCGGCAGCGGGAAAACCTCGCTTCTCGAAGCATGGCTTCGTGAGGCGGACGCGTCTGCGTCGACTGCCATCGTCGTCAATGAGGTTGGCGCGATCAATATCGACGGAGCGGTGCTGTCGGAGTCGGCCCGCGGCACGCAAATGGCGACCCTAAGCAACGGCTGCGTGTGCTGCTCACTTAACGACGATCTTGTGACCACAGTCGAGGACCTGGTTGCGACGCGTGCGCAGGCCGCGATGCCGCCATTCGAACGCATCGTGCTGGAATGCAGCGGACTCTCCAAACCCGGTCAGGTCATTCAGGCATTGAATCCGTTGTCGGCCATGGGCTTGCGCGTACACATTGTTGCGACCTACGATTGCAGCCGTCCGCCGTTGGGAACCGAAGAGTTCAATAACGTCGCCGCCCAACTGGGTGCAGCACATACCATCGTGCTTACGAAGACGGATCTCGTCGATGCGCAACGAACGAAGCTCGCTGCGGCCATTGTGACGAAACTCAATCCGTTTGCGCGTATTGTGGATACCGAAACGATAGACGCTCGCGCTCGCGAAGCGTTTCGCGAGATGGAGGTTGATAGGCCGCTCGACGGGTCATTGACGATCACCCCTGGGATTGAGCGACGCGCGCTTCTCCATCCTCGTATTAGAATCTTTTGCGCACGATTTTCGCACCAGCCGAACTGGGAGGAAACACTCGACTGGCTTGAGAACATTTCGGGCGCGATGGGCGATCGGCTGCTACGGATGAAAGCAATCGTCGCGGGACCTGCTGGCGATGACCGCGTCCTGTTGCAAAGCGTTGGCACGACTTTCGCGGCGCCGCGTCGCCTCGTGGGCCAGAATGCAGCGGATTTTGCCGCCATCTTCATAGTCAGGGACTGTGCAATGTACGAACTCGAAGAAGTGCAGATGGATACTCCTGTACGCTGGAGTTCGCTGCAACGGTAGTCTGATACCTTAATCAATAAATACCATGTCAATGCTGAACGAGTTTGTCAAGGCGGTTCTGTTAATCGTGAGCACGCTATTCCCGATTATCAACCCGCCGGCTGTGGCGTTAATAATATTGAGCATGGTGCGGGGTGCGAGCGATCAGGAACTCGCAGAGCTCGGCCGCCGCATCGCGATCAATGGTTTCGTGATTCTGCTTGCGTCGCTGTCAATTGGCGCATACGTGTTGTCGTTCTTCGGCATATCGGAGTCGGTATTGCGGGTCGCGGGAGGCTTCGTGATCGCAATGGCAGGTTGGTCCCTGCTACAGGCACCATCGGAAGAAAGTGCGACGGCTGATGCCGATTCAGAACGTATCGTGTCTCTGCGTGCGAAAGCGTTTTATCCACTCACTCTGCCAATCACTGTTGGACCTGGATCCATCGCCGTTGCCGTCGCCCTGGGAACGGGTTCGCCACACGCCGGGATTCAGCCGATTCATCTGGTTGGCGTGGGTGTTGGACTTGTGCTGCTTTGCTCAAGCATCTTTCTTTGCGTACGATATGCAGGACGGGTGGAGAGATTGCTCGGGACAGTCGGCACGCAGATTGCCATGCGTCTTTTTTCTTTTGTGCTGTTTTGTATCGGGGTCCAACTTTTGTGGCTGGGCGTGTCCGAATTGATCGAGAGCATTCACCTGCATTGAGATGGTTTCGGTGTGGTGCAGTCTGCCATCCCTCCGGTGTATAGCCGGTATCAGCGCCCAAACTCGTTACGAGGCGCATAAAGAATCCTTTCCTCCTCGTACAGCCGATAGATGAGTTCAAGCATCTCTCGAATATCCCGCGATTCGTCGAGCGCACGCATGCTCATGATGATTGGAGAAACCAGAGTGGGATCGTCCAGTTCCTTGTAACTCACGTCGTCTCGCTTCAGGCCGTACACACTACTCGGAACAACCGAAATTCCTTCTCCCGCCGCTACGAGGCCTAGCGCAATCTGCAACTCCCGTACTTCATATATCCGGCGAGGCTTAAGACCGCGGTCTTCGAATGCCGACAGCACCTGGTCTGCAAAACTGGGGCGCGGCGCCTTAGGGAAAATAATCAGGGTTTCGTTGACCAGGTCGCTCAGAGCAAGCACGGGCTTGAGCAGTGAGAGTGGATGGCCCTCCGGAAAGGCAACAATCATCTTCTCCTCTCGCAGAATCACCCGACGAATGTTTGCGTCTTCGTGCCGAATACGGCCGAACCCGACATCAATCTGACCGTCCTTCAGCGCTCGAATCTGGTCCATCGTCGACATCTCGTGGAGGCTGAGTTCGACTGTCGTGTTCTCATCGCGGAAGCGCCGGATAATTTTGGGCAGCATTCCGTACAACGTCGAGCCCACGAAACCGATAGAGAGGCTGCGCTCGATGTTGCCCACGCGCCGCGTCATGGATTCGAGTTCGGACGTTTGAGCCAGCAACTGGACGGCATGCGCATAGAAGAACTTACCTGTCTCGGTGAGCTTCAACGGGCGCGAGTCGCGCTGGAATAGCTGCACCTCGAGAATCTCTTCAAGCTGCTGTATCTGACGGCTCAACGGCGGTTGGGCCATGTTCAGCCGCTGTGCCGCGCGCGTGAAATTGCGTTCCTCGGCTACAGCGACGAAATAGCGAAGATGCCGCAGTTCCATTTCAATACCTCGCGGATATAGACCGATACTAAATCAGTGTTGGACGGGGCCTTCCGACGTCCATTATTCTGCATTCACACTCTGTTTCAGCACCCATTATACCTCTCGGGCATATTCAACTGGGCGCTAAATCAAGGGTTTACCCCAGAGAAAATATAGAGATTCAGGAGCAGACATGAGCGTCAAAGTGTTCGATACGAAGGAAGTGCAAGACCTGCTGAGGGCTGCTGCCAACGTGGGTAGTCAGGACGGCAGTGCTCGCGCAAAGGAGATTGTCAATCGCCTGCTGGGCGACCTGTTCAAGGCCATCGACGACCTCGACATGACGCCCGACGAAATCTGGGCTGGCGTTCACTACTTCAACAAGCTCGGCCAGGACGGCGAAGCCGCGCTGCTTGCTGCTGGTCTTGGTCTGGAGAAATACCTCGACATCCGCATGGACGCGGAGGACAAGGCGGCTGAAATCACCGGCGGTACGCCGCGTACCATCGAAGGTCCGCTGTATGTCGCCGGTGCGCCGTTGCGCGATGGCGTATCGAAGATCGATATCAATCCGGACGAGGATGCCGGCCCATTGGTCATCCGCGGCACGGTAACCG
Organism: Paraburkholderia fungorum; assembly: GCF_046027215.1. Classification (GTDB taxonomy): domain Bacteria; phylum Pseudomonadota; class Gammaproteobacteria; order Burkholderiales; family Burkholderiaceae; genus Paraburkholderia; species Paraburkholderia fungorum_D. The sequence goes on from NZ_JAQQEN010000001.1 coordinate 1,480,930, forward strand.
GTCCAGATGGCAAGCCGGTTGCAGGGGCAGTGGTCGAATGTTGGCACGCCAACTCGAAAGGCTTTTATTCGCACTTCGACCCGACCGGCGCGCAGAGCGAGTTCAACCTGCGCGGAGCGGTCAGCACCGATGTCAACGGCAAGTACGAGTTCCGTACGCTCATGCCGGTCGGCTACGGCTGTCCGCCGGATGGTGCGACTCAACAGTTGTTAAATGTGCTTGCCCGCCATGGCGATCGTCCGGCGCACGTGCACTTCTTCGTCACAACCGACAAGTACCGCAAGCTGACGACGCAAATCAACATTGAGGGCGACCCGTTGATTTGGGACGACTTTGCCTACGCCACCCGCGAAGATCTGATTCCTCACGTGGTCGAAAAGACCGGCGGCACCGCGCTGGGCATGAAGGCCGATACGTATAAGGAAATCGAGTTCGACATTCAGTTGACTCCGCTGATTCAGGGCAAGGATAACCAGCTTGTCCATCGCCTGCGTGCGTCTGCTGCCGCCTAGCCGCCAAACGCTAACCGCGGCCGCTACGTCCTACCACTGCTGCCGCTCAATCCTTCGCAAGAATCTTTCGACACCGATACGCGTGCCCCATAACCTGGAGCACGCGTAGGGGGAGCACTCATGTCTGCCATTATCGACAAAGCCTCGCAACTTGATGAACTGCTGCACACCGCCGTTCAGGACGACAAGCAAAACGGTGTATTCCGTTGCCGCCGCGACATCTTCACGAATGCCGATTTGTTCGAGCTCGAAATGAACCAAATTTTCGAGAGCAACTGGGTCTATCTCGCGCATGAAAGCCAGATCCCCAACAACAACGACTACTACACCACCTGGATTGGCCGCCAGCCTGTCGTGATTACTCGCGACAAAAGCGGCGAACTGCACGCGGTCATCAACGCCTGCGCACACAAAGGCGCGATGCTGTGCCGTAAAAAGCACGGCAACAAAGGCACCTTCACGTGTCCTTTCCACGGCTGGAGCTTCGCCAACACCGGCAAGCTGTTGAAAGTGAAAGATGTGAAGACTACCGAATACCCGGTGCAATTCAATACCAACGGTTCGCACGACCTGAAAAAAGTCGCGCGCTTCCAGAGCTATCGCGGCTTCCTGTTCGGCAGCCTCAACGCGGACGCGATTTCGCTGGAGGACTACCTCGGCGAGACCAAGGTCATCATCGACCAGATTGTCGACCAGGCCCCGGACGGGTTGGAAGTGTTGCGCGGCAATTCATCATATATCTACGACGGTAACTGGAAGATGCAGATGGAGAACGGTTGCGACGGCTACCACGTCAGCACCGTGCACTGGAACTACGCTGCGACGATGGACCGGCGCAAGGTCGAGGGCACCAAGGCCGTGGATGCGAACAGCTGGAGCAAATCGGTAGCCGGCGTGTACGGGTTCGACCACGGCCACATCCTGCTGTGGACCAAGACGATGAACCCGGAAGTCCGGCCGGTCTATCAATACCGCGACGAAATCAAGGCACGCGTTGGCGACGTGAAGGCGGACTTCATCGTCAACCAGACCCGGAATCTTTGTCTGTATCCAAACGTGTTCCTGATGGACCAGTTCAGCACGCAGATTCGCGTCGTACGTCCAATCAGCGTGGACAAGACCGAAGTCAGCATCTTCTGTTTCGCTCCGAAGGGCGAGAGCGCAACTGACCGCGCTACCCGCATCCGCCAGTACGAAGACTTCTTTAACGTCTCGGGTATGGGCACCGCGGATGACCTCGAAGAGTTTCGCGCCTGCCAGGCTGGCTATGCCGGTACCACTGCGATGTGGAACGACCTTTCGCGCGGAGCGCCGTTGTGGGTCGATGGTCCCGATGCGAACGCGAAAAGTATGGGTCTGAAGCCGCGCATCTCAGGCGAGCGAAGCGAAGACGAAGGCCTGTTTGTGTGTCAACACGAATATTGGGTGCACCAGATGCGCGACGCACTCAAAAAGGAACAAGGGGAGGCCCTGGTATGAGCTTCGATTACCAGAAAATTTGCGCCGTGCTGTTTCGCGAAGCGCGCCTGCTCGACGACCGAACATGGGACGACTGGCTTGCCTGCTATACCGAGGACGTCACTTATTGGATGCCCGCGTGGGATGACGACGACCAGCTCACCGACGACCACGAGAGTCAGATTTCGCTGATGTACTACCCGGACCGTGGTGGCCTGGAAGACCGTGTGTTCCGCATCAAGACCGAACGCAGTAGTGCCTCGATGCCTGAACCGCGAACCAGTCACAACATCACCAATGTGGAAGTGCTGGCCGAGCGCGAGAACGAAGTGGACGTGCGCTACAACTTCAACACGCTCAGCCACCGCTACAAAACCACCGATCAGTTTTTCGGCACGATGTTCGTCACTCTGCGCAAAGTCAACGATGAGCTGTTGATTTGCTACAAGCGCATCGTGTTGAAGGACGACTACATCCGCCAGGTGCTCGACATTTATCACGTTTGAGTGCACTCATCTGCGGAAATGGGAAGTACAGGAGGCAAGATGTCCAGCTACAACATTGCACTGAATTTTGAAGACGGCGTGACCCGTTTTGTGACATGCAAGGCGGGCGAAAAGGTGCTCGATGCCGCCTTTCGCGCAAAAATCAACCTGCCGATGGATTGCTCTGACGGCGTATGCGGTACCTGCAAGTGCCGCGCCGAGAGCGGAAGTTACGACCTTGGCGACGATTACATCGAAGATGCGCTGACCGAGGATGAGAAGGAAGGCGGTCTCGTACTCACCTGCCAGATGGTGCCAGAAAGCGACTGTGTCATTGCGGTGCCGGCATCTTCCACTGCATGCAAGACTGAGCAAAGCAAGTTCGCCGCGACCGTATCAAAGGTAGAAGCGCACAACGACGCGGCCATCGTGCTCGAACTGGATGTGGAGGCGACCGCGCCAGTATTCCTGCCGGGCCAGTACGTCAACATTGACGTTCCTGGCAGCGGTCAGCACCGTTCATATTCTTTTTCGTCAGCACCGGGCGAATTGAAAATCAGTTTTCTGATCAAGAAGATTTCTGGTGGCGTGATGAGCACGTGGCTCGAATCCGCACAGGCAGGCAACAAGGTGGAACTGACCGGACCGCTCGGCAGCTTCTATCTGCGCGCTGTTGAGCGACCGTTGCTGTTCCTCGCTGGCGGCACAGGCCTGGCACCGTTCCTGTCGATGCTTGAAGTGCTGGCTCGCACGAATTCGCGGCAAAAAGTTCATCTGATTTACGGCGTAACGCGAGACCTCGACCTCGTGCAGGTCGACGCAATCGAAGCCTACGTCGCGAAGTTGCCGAATTTCACTTACAGCACCGTCGTGGCCGACACGGATTCGACCCATCCCCGCAAGGGTTGGGTGACGCAGCACATGCCGGCGGAGGCCGTCAATGATGGTGACGTGGACGTGTACCTGTGCGGGCCACCACCGATGGTCGATGCAGTGCGTAAGCATTTCGACGACAACGGTGTGAAGCCCAACAGCTTCCACTACGAGAAGTTCACTCCTAACGCAGCACCGAGGACCGCATGAGCACGCAACGATTTGCTGGCAAGGTCATGGTTGTCACCGGCGCAGCACAGGGCATCGGTCGCGCGGTAGCGCTTCGTGCAGCCGCGGAAGGCGGCAAGGTGCTGTTCGTAGACCGCGCCGACTTCGTGTCGGAAGTCGCTGCCGAAGCGCACGGCGCGGACACGGCGGGGTTTGTCGCTGACCTTGAGACGTACGATGGCGCCGCGTCGGCAATGGCCTTCGCCGCGCGCACCTTTGGGGGCATCGACATTCTGGTCAATGGCGTGGGCGGCGCGATTCGTATGCGTCCTTTCGTCGAGTTCGAGCCTGCACAGATTGATGCGGAAATCCGTCGTTCCCTCATGCCGACACTGTATGCCTGCCATGCAGTCCTGCCGTACCTGCTTAAACGCGGCGGCGGGACCATCGTCAACGTATCTTCGAATGCCACACGCGGTATCCGGCGCGTACCGTATTCGGCGGCCAAGGGCGGTGTCAACGCGATTACGCAATCGCTCGCGATGGAGTACGCAGAACACAACATCCGCGTGGTTGCCACAGCGCCGGGCGGGACCGATGCGCCGCCGCGACGTGTGCCGCGCAATACCGCTGGTGACAGCGAGCAGGAAAAAGTCTGGATGGGCGAAGCGGTGAAGCAGGTCACCGAATCGACCTTCCTCAAACGCTACGGCAGCATCGACGAGCAGGCTGCACCGATTCTGTTTCTAGCGTCGGATGAGGCAGGTTATATCACCGGCACTGTATTGCCCGTAGCGGGTGGCGACACAGGCTGATTCGTAGTTCTGGCCGGCCAACTGACTCACAAACATTAGTAGACCGGCGGCGGGAAGAGCCTTTGTACGTTGTGCACGGGCAAGGGCCACCCGTTGCGCTTTCCCAGGAGACGTCCGCATGACCAAACGCGAAGCCATCATTCCTGCAGGCATGGAAGCGGTGTACGACAAAATTCATTACGCCCCCGCAGTCAAAGTCGGCAAGACGATTTACGTGTCCGGCCAGATTGGACGCGATACGGCAATGCAACTGGTCGAGGGCCGCGAAGCACAAATAATCCAGGCATTCGAAAACCTCAAACTGGTTCTGGCGGCTGCAGGTGCATCATTGAACGACGTGGTTGACCTGACCACGTACCACACTGACATGCGCGACCTGCCATTGTTCATGAAGGTGCGTGATCAATACCTGACTACGCACCCGTTGCCGGCCTGGACAGCGGTGGGCGCGCACATGCTTGGCGGTTCGGCAGGCTACATTGTTGAAATCAAGGCGGTTGCCGTATTGCCTGATTAGCCCATGAGACCGCGCGCGCCGGCCGCGGTGGCATGACGCCTCAACTATAGGAAATGCTTATCGGTTGAGTAGTAAACCGGTCTTGGACGCTAAGGCCAAATAGAATCACTATCTCCTCGACCCCCGGCTTGAGGAGATGACGGTGCAAGAGCTAATCGATGGTTTTCTTAGTTTCAAAAGAGTACCTTTCCGAAGCGCATCGAGGCCGTTCCAATGCGTGAGAGTCGCCGCCACACCTGACGCGGATCCTACTCGTGACAAGGACGCTCATGTCAGCCCGAACGCCTGACCTGACGAGGGGGTTGACGCTACTGTTTGCGCTTGCCTCCGGCGTCATTGTCGCCAACATCTACTATTCACAGCCGCTATTGGCCGCTATTGCGAGTAGCTTCGGTTATAGTCCGACCCGGCTTGGCTTCCTGGTTACGCTCACCCAACTCGGCTACGCGTGTGGACTGCTATTGATCGTGCCACTCGGCGACGTGTTGAATCGGCGCACACTCATCGTATCTTTGCTTCTGCTCACGGTGATCGCGTTGCTCGCCGTAGCGGTGAGTCCTGACTTCAAGCTGTTTGCTGCGGCAAGTATGCTGCTCGGTATCACCTCGTGCGCTGCACAGTTGCAGATTCCGTTCGCCGCTTCGCTCGCATCCGACAACGAGCGTGGACGCGTAGTAGGCACCGTAATGAGCGGCTTGCTTCTCGGCATCCTGCTGGCGCGGACAGCCTCCGGAACCATCGCGCAACTGGCGGGCTGGCGCATCGTTTATGGTGTCGCTGCAGTTTTGATCCTGCTTCTGACCTTGTGCCTTGTGCGCGCATTGCCGCAAGACCCAAGAAGTAATCAACCCTGGCGCTATCGTCAGCTGCTTTGGTCTCTGCTGACGCTGCTGCGCCAACATCCCACGATCGGCCTGCGCTCGCTGTATGGCGCTCTGGGTTACGCCTGCTTCAGCATCTTCTGGACTGCATTGACGTTTCTTCTCAGTGCCGCTCCGTACCACTACTCCGCGGCGAGGATCGGGCTGTTTGGTCTGGCCGGTGCAGCCGGTGCGCTTGCCGCCGGCTCGGCGGGGCGTATGGCAGATCGCGGGCACGAGCATCGTGCGACCGGACTTTTTAGCAGCACGATTCTGGCGTCGTTCGTGTTCATTTACCTTGGCGCGCACTCGCTGACGTTATTGCTAATTGGCGTTCTGCTTTTGGACGTGGGCGTGCAGGGTATGCACATCTCCAACCAGGGTGTTGTCTACGCACTCGCTCCGGACGCGCGGAGCCGAATCACGACCATCTATCTGACCTGCTATTTCTTTGGCGGCGCAATCGGTTCAGGCACGGCCAGTGTGGCTTATTACAAGGCAGGCTGGGCAGGAGTCTGCATTGCGGGTGCCTTGTTTTCGACCCTATTGATCGGTAGCTGGCTGGTGGCACATCGACAGCAATCCTGCAGGCTCTGCCTTCGATGAGGTTGGGCAGATGGCAGGAGTCGTGAAGCCTGCCGCCTGTTCACCTGCTGTCCCCGTACTTGACCATATATGCAGATGATTCAGTCTGCTCAACGGAAGTGAATAACCATGAATACGTTTGCGAAGCTAACAAGATCTGGCGTAGTTTTCAGACTGTTGTTTGTATCGATCGCTCTTGCTGCCGGTTCACCGTTGACCTCTACAGCAACCTTCGCCGACACCGGCAGTCAGTCTTCGCCAGGAAAGGACGCCACGCCAGACGACTATTTTCATACTGGTGCAGGCGCCCGCTATTTACGCCGTGCCGACGGGGAAATCGTCGTGGAACCCCTGCGCGGAAACATCACCGTGCTAATGGGTTCCGGCGGCAACATTACCGTTCTGTCGGGCGAGGAAGGCATGTTTCTGGTTGATGCAGGCATTGGTAAGTCGCAAGAAAAACTGCAAGCCGCTCTCAACGGGATCAGTCCCGCGCCGCTGAAATACGTGGTGAACACGCATTGGCATTGGGACCATACCGATGGCAATGCATGGATGCACGCAGCTGGCGCCACCATCATTGCGCACAAGAATACCTTGAGGCATCTGACCGAGACCACGCATGTCAATGCCTGGAATTGGACCTTCGAACCGGTGCCGGCAGGCGCGCGCCCGACCCTGATTGTCACTAATAAAAGGACCTTCACCTTCGCGGGAACGCAGATCGAAGTGGAAAACTTCGGTCATGGACATACCGACGGTGATCTGTGGGTCTACTTTAAAAAGGCGGATGTGCTGGCGCTGGGCGACACGTTCTGGAACGGGATCTATCCGTATATCGACAATGAAGATGGCGGCAACATCGACGGGGCGATCCAATGGGCCAACAAGGCGGTCGCGTTTACGACAGACCACACCATCGTCGTTCCCGGCCACGGTGCAGTGGGTACGCGCGCCCAACTGATCGAATTCCGCGACATGTTGGTCACAGTGCGCAACAACGTCGCGACCTTGAAATCGCAGGGCAAATCACTGGACGAAATTATCGCCGCCAAGCCGACGGCAGCCTTCGACGCCAAATGGGGAAACTTTGTGTTCAACGGCAGTCAATTCACCAAGATGGTCTACGAAGGCCTGTAATAGAAAACGCTGAAGCCCTTGGTTATGTTCGGCGGCTTGCTGTCGTTACCAACGAACAACTGGCTGGTTTCTGCAGAGTAGAGGCGCGGATCGCCGATACGGCGATGCGTAAATCGCTGCCCTCACGACAACAAAACATTGACACGGATTCATTTTAACCGACGTAATACGTATAGGAAATCATCATGACTCGTCTCCACACGATTGCATTGTCCGAAGCCACAGGTCGTGCAGCCGAATTATTCAGCGCCGTTAAGAGTACGGTCGGAAAGGTACCCAATTCATATGTTGGAATTGGTGGCAATAGCCCGGTCGCGCTGGAAGCGGTATTGAACCTGGAAGCCTCGCTAAAAAAAAGCAGCTTGAGTGCTATGGATATCGAAGTCGTCAAGCTGGTCGTGAGCCAGACTACCGGCTGCGACTATTGTCTGGCCGCACACACGCTGATGGGAAAGAAAATAGGTCTGGGCCGCGAAGCCATGGTGGCGTTGCGTCAGGCGCAGCCGTCGGGCGATGCGCGCAATGATGCATTGGCCAGATTTACGTTACATCTAATCACCACCAGCGGCACGGTTCCTGCCGATGTGGTGGCGGCAGTCAAAGAAGCAGGTGTCACCGATGCGCAAATTGTCGACGTCACAATGGCGGTAGCAAGCATTGCTTTCACCAACCTGTTCAATCGTATCAACGACACGACCCTCGATTTCCCTGCCGCAGATTAATACAAGAGGCAGCCCTCGCTACGGGGCTGGAGGCACCCGTGAAGGGATTCATCAAAAGTCCCTTCCTCAGTTCGCGCCGGAAACCAGGCGCGACGTGAAGAGTTTAACGAAGACTCTCAAAGCCGCAGGTGCGAATTCTTTCGGGCGGCAGATCATACCGGCGACCTCATCACGGCAGAGGGCATAAGGTCGGCGATGGTTTGCCTCAGCCAGACATTGCCGGGATCGCGATGGAAGCGCGCATGCCAATGCTGCTTCACGCTGTAGCGCGGCAGATCGTATGGCACCGCCAAATGACGGATTGCTTCGCGCGATAACATGGCCAGTGCGTAATAGCGCGGCACCGTCGCGAGAAGCTCTGTCTCACTCACAATCTGGGCAACCCCCAGAAAGCTTGGCACCCGCAGTACAACGTCACGCGTAACGCCAGCAGACGCGAGCGCCTTGTCGACCATCGCGGTGTGCCCCGTCCCCGGATTCGAGACCTCTACGTGCCGTTCGGTGCTGTAGGCCGTCTTGCCAAGTCGCTTTCCGATGCGGGGGTGCGAAAGACTCGCAATGCATTGGAAATCCTGTTCGAACAGCGATTGTTGGTAGAAGCCCGCATCCAGTTGAGGCATGTAACCCACCGCCAGGTCGACTGTGCCGTCTTCCAGCCGTCGAGGACTCTCGGAATTGATCTTCTCGGCTTCGATATAAATGCCAGGCGCGCAAGATTGCAGGCGGCTGAGTAGCCGCGGTAGCAGAGATATTTCACCAAGGTCCGTCATGCACAACCGGAATGTACGGTGGGCTATGGCCGGGTCGAAAACCGGCGCGCCTGTGCGGGCGATCTCCAGGTCTTCGCGCACGCGGTGCAGCACGGGGTGCAGCGCGTCAGCGCGAGGGGTCGGCAGCATGCCGCGCGAGGTACGGATAAAGAGCTGATCGTCGTAATAGGCGCGCAGGCGATTGAGCGCGGTACTGGCCGCGCCTTGGGTCATGCCCAGCTTGTCTGCGGCGTTCGTGACGCTCAGCGTCTTGTATATCTCGTCGAAAACGCAAATCCATTCAGCATCGAGCGTACTCATAGTCCTGTTCCAAGTGATATCAAGAATTTCGATATACCTTATCCCGCCGTCCTGTTGTGTGGATAGTTAGCGAGTGCAAGAATACACGCACTTATCACTTGCTCCTAAAGCCGACGTGTATCAGGACTCGTAGATGGCAAGCTGCACCTTCTGCAGGACATGGGTTTGTTGCTTGCAACGACAGCCTCCAACTCGCAAGCGTTGGGCCAAAGAGGAGGGCGCTTCCGCCTGAAGCTGACCTTCATACGATTGAAATCCACGTTGCAAGGCATTTTTAGATCAATCTGTATAACGAAGTAAAACTGGATAAAACATGTCAACCAGCCACAACGACACTTCCATGCAAGCCGAGGCATCGACTACTGCGCTGCCAAGCGAGATCTGGCGTTGGAGCGCTGTCGACATCGCTGCCCAGGTTCGCGCAGGTTCTGTTTCCTGCGCCGAAGTGGTACAGGCCTTTTACCAGCGCATTGACCTGATCAACCCGCGACTGAATGCCATCGTCCATGCGGACCGAAAGAGGGCGCTCGAGGCCGCGCACCGGGGCGACGAGTTGCTCCGAAGTGCGCCCCATAAGGTTGGAATCCTGCACGGCGTGCCGTTGACAATAAAGCTCAACGTCGATGTTGCCGGTGAAGCAACGACGAACGGTGTTCCCGCTTACGCCGAACGCGTCGCGCCAGCGGACAGCGCAGTTGTCACGAGCCTTCGCAATGCGGGCGCAAACATCATCGGCCGCACGAACGTGCCACCTTTTTCTTTCAGGTGGTTCACCGACAATCCACTACACGGTAGGACGCTCAACCCGTGGCGCGCGGACATTACTTCGGGCGGCTCGAGCGGCGGTGCCGGTGTATCGGTAGCAACAGGCATGTGTGCCATAGCGCATGGGACCGACATCGCCGGGTCTATTCGCTATCCCGCGTACGTCAACGGTGTGGTCGGCCTTCGCACGACTCCCGGCCGTATCTCGTCCTATCATCCGACCACCAGCCATCGATTTTATGGCCTTCAGTCCATGTCCGCACAGGGCCCACTCGCTCGTTCGGTAGGGGATGTGGCGCTCGGACTACGGGCGATGGTAGCCGGTGATACTCGTGATCCAGCATGGGTCCAGGCGCGTCTGGAGCACTCCGACGATGCTGTTCGGGTTAAGGTCGCCCTGGTTGATGAGATCCCGGGAACCACGGTTTGTGCCGAAGTTAAGGAAGCACTCCAGCAGGCAGCCGCCGCGCTCGCAACTGCTGGCTATATCGTCGAATGGGCGTTACCCCCGGAAATTGAGCAGTGCGTCGAGGTGTGGCAGTCAATTGTAATGACGGAGTCCCGCTTTGGCATGATTGCGGCGGTGGATGCGATCGGAGATCCCGATATCAAACGGTCGGTCCATAACATGGCGGATTGCGGGCCCACAATCGACCTCAGCGGCTACGTCTGGGCTATCGCACGGCGCGATGAATTGCGTCGCAAGTGGAACGAATTCCTCAGCCGCTTTCCAATTGTGCTTCTGCCCGTGTCGTGCAGCCTCCCACAGCCGTGGGGTGCGGACTTGGGAACGCTCGATGAGATGCGTGCGCTCGTGGCCGCTCAGAGTCCCATGATCGCGACTGCGGCGCTCGGCCTTCCTGGAATCAGTGTCCCAACCGGTCTGTCTGGTGGGCTACCCGTAGGCGTGCAACTGGTGGCCGACAGTTTTCGGGAACTTCGACTAATCACAGCCGCGTCAGTCATCGAACGCAATGTCGAGATGCGATCCGCTCTCGACTACGAGGCTGCCTGAGTATCCAGCCAAAGCACTAGCTGAAACGTTTGAACCGCCGTTAGGCCGCGACTACCAAACGGCCAGCAATCACAATTGCGCCCGATAGGCACGACTGTCGTGCTTCGGTTCGTGCACAGCCATTGACAAGCGTTTAAGTGTGGGCAACGTACCCACAATCGGCAACGCACACACTGTCAAGCAATCAGGAGACTTAATCATGCAGTCGTCAACCTCTTTATCCGAAGTGCTCGATGTTCGAGATTTCATCGACCGGCAAAAATTCTCTCCATATCAGTGGCTCATTCTCGCGCTATGTTTCCTTATCGTTGCTGCTGACGGTTTCGATACGGCAGCAGCCGGATTCGTTGCACCCGCGCTTGCCAAAGAGTGGGGGTTGACTCGACTCGAACTCGGGCCTGTATTGAGTGCCGCCCTCATCGGCTCTGTAATCGGTGCGCTTATCGCTGGCCCCCTTGCGGACCGGATCGGTCGAAAACGTGTTCTGGTCGGTGCGGTTTTCGCGTTTGGCGCACTTAGTCTTGCTTGTATGCAGGCTCATTCGATCGAAGTGCTTGCCACGTTACGTCTTTTTAGCGGCATTGGGTTGGGTGCGGCTATGCCGAATGCGACGACAATGATTTCAGAATATGTGCCGGCAAAGCATAGAGGGCTTCTAGTCAACGTGATGTTTTGCGGATTTACGGTAGGAGCTTCCGCTGGCGGATTCGCAGCGGCTTTGCTCATTCCGGAAGCCGGCTGGAGAAGTGTATTTTTCGTTGGCGGCGTTACACCGTTGGTACTTGCAGCTGCACTCCTTGTTTTTCTGCCGGAGTCTGTTCGATTCATGGTTGCGAAGTCATGGCCCGCCACGCGCATCAATTCGGTGCTCAGCCGGATCGCCGGCACGACGGTGGCGGGGCAACGCTTCACACTTCATGAACAATCCGGCGGTGAAAAATCCACGTCTGTCGCGTTGATCCTGTCGAAACATTTCCGTGCAGGAACCTTATTGTTGTGGCTTACGTACTTTATGGGACTACTCGTCTACTTCCTGCTGACCAACTGGCTTCCGACCTTGTTGAAAGACAGTGGGATGACCTTAAAACAGGCATCCTTGATAACTGCGCTGTTTCCCCTTGGAGGCGGGCTTGGTTCGGTTGCCTGCGGCTACCTGATGGACCGCGTCAATGCTCATCGAGTTGTCGCAGCGACTTACGTGCTGACCGGCGTTTTCCTCTGGAGCATCGGGCAGCTTAGCAGTGGTGTCTTCTACATTGGCATGCTGATATTCATTGCAGGTATCTGTTTGAACGGTGCGCAGGTTTCTATGCCGGCAATCGCCGCCGCATTCTATCCGACCAACGGACGAGCGTCCGGCGTTGCATGGATGTTAGGAACAGGCCGCATCGGCGGCATCGTCGGTTCGATGGCCGGAGCAACGCTGCCCCTGGCAGGACGCGGCTTGGGATCGATTCTTGGCATGCTCGCGATTCCTGCCTTCATCGCCGCTGCGGCACTACTGTTGAAAGATTACATCGCACAGCGACAAATAAGTTCAGATGTAGTCATGCAAAGACTCACGCCGGATTCTGAATAGCTAACTATCCGTCCGATTGAAGCATCGTGCCGGTTGTCAATTTAAAGTGAAAAATACTTTGGATAGCTAATTAGTGACCGGGTATGTTGTTGGAGACGAAATGAAAAAAATGATGGCGACGCTCGCTGGCGGGTTGAGTCTAGTAAGTTGTTCGGGCTTTGCGCAAAGCGTGCAGCTATATGGAATTGTCGATACGGGTGTGGAATACGTCACGCATGCTAATGCCACTGGCAGCAGCGTTGTAAGGATGCCGGCAATTACGGGATCGACTCCGTCGCGCTGGGGATTGCGTGGGTCCGAACCGCTGGGTAACGGTTATTCGGCGACGTTCAATCTCGAGAACTCGTTCAATCCCAGAGCAGGGGACCTCAATCAAGGTGGACGCCTATTTGGCCGCCAGGCGTGGGTTGGATTGTCGGGCCCGACGGGATCCTGGTTTTTCGGGCGTCAGAATACAGCGACCCTATACACGATTCTTGATAACGATGTCATGGGTCCCGCTATCTATGGAGTCGGGTCCGTGGATGCATATGTTCCCAATGCGCGTAGCGACAATGCGATCGGATACAAAGGTACGTTTCACGACGTCACCCTCGGGGCGACCTATTCTTTTGGCAGAGACGCTGTCGGGGGTAATTCGCCTGGACAAGGCCTATGCGCCGGCTCGGTTCCCGGAGCATTTACGCAATGTCGTCAGTGGACAGCGATGGTCAAGTACGATGGGCCAACGTTCGGCGGTGGGATATCGTATGACGAACAGAGAGGGGGTACTGGAGCAGCCGCAAACTTTTTTGATGGTGTGGCTCCTGAGCAAATCAACCAGCCAACTGATGTCGACTCCCGGCTGCTGCTTGCGGCTCACGTCATTGTCGGCAAGATAAAAGTCGAAGGCGGATGGCTTCATCGCAATACTGAAGCTCATTCTCCAACTCCGGATATTCGCTCCGATATCTTTTTCAGTGGCGTGTCGTTTCAGGTCACGCCTGCGGTGATTGCTGAAGGCGAGGTCATCCGGGTTGTCAATGCGCAACACGATACTCGCGCAACGCTATCCACGGTGCGCGGTATCTACTTGCTTTCCAAACGTACGGCACTGTATGCGCAAGCCGGCTACCTCTGGAATAGCGCGGAAGCCGCGTACACGGTTAGTGCGGGGGGCGGTGGTACGACACCACATCGTGGCGCGAATCAACTTGGCGCCATGATAGGGATGCGGCAATTCTTCTAAGGCTCGACGGCGGCGGTGTTGAATTCATCCGCTCATAAATGCTGTCGCGTTGGCGGATAATCCGCTCGGCACCTCGTCCGTCAGCCGTGGTTTGTCTGCTGCCATTGTTGCCCGGCAGCCTTGCCGCCTGACTGATCTTTACGACCACCGTCGCGCTTTGCGTGACGCTGTTCTCTAAGCGGGCGCTTTACCTTGCGATGGAGATCCTTCGCAGGTGTTGACGTCTTGCCATACATCAGCCAAGAAGGTCAGAAGCCGTGGAGCGAGGCGAACTCTTCGATGGAAGCCTTCGGCATTTGCGGGCGGCGTTTTGCCCAATCCGGATCACCGAACCCCATGGCCATACTGCAGACCACCAACTCCTCCGGAGCGAGAGGCAGATTGGCACGGATAACAGCGTGGTAGCGAGTATGGTGTGGTAAAAAAAATGTGCTGGTCGATAACCAACGAGGCCAAGGCAGCGTCTTTGCGGAAATCGAACAGCACATATTATTCGGCTACAGGGTGCGGAGGAAGGCCATCAGGTCGGGCTGATCACGCCATTGTTTTTGTACTTCGGCATTGCCTTGCACTTCGCATGTCGCCAGCGCCCGCGCCTTTGTTTCCAGGTTGATCTCGGCATAGATGTTGGTCGTCTCCAACGACACGTGCCCAAGCCAGCCGCGTATCGTATTGATGTCGACACCGGCCTGCAGTAGTAGCGAAGCGGTTGTATGCCGAATCACATGTGGGTGCACATTCTTGCCGGCGAGTGACGGCGCGCTGGCTGCAGCACGAATAGCGCAGCGCTTCACCAGAGCATGAATGCCGGAGCGCGTCATCGTCTGGTGGAACCGGTTGAGGAACACAGGTTCGGCGGCGGCCCTGCCTTCAGTCTGTGAGCGCAACGCCTCGATTGTGGATTTCCAGAGCGGGCAGCGGCGATGTTTGTTCCCCTTGCCGACGATGCTGGCCGAACGCGTGTGCCAGTCAATGTCGCCAATCCTGAGCTGCGCGGCTTCGCTTGCACGCGCTCCTGAATTAAACATGAAGAGCAGTAACGCATGTTCGCGCTGCCCCTGTGCTGTATTCATGTCAGAGGCTGCGAGCAGGGCGTCCATTTCCTGCCTGCTAAGGTAGCTGATCTCCGGCCGACTGGTTCTCTTGACGGGAATCAGATGAATCTGTGCCCACCATTCGACGTATTCCGGTGCATGTTCGCCGATGAAACGAGCCAGCGCATGGATGCCGCCGAGCCGCTGATTTCGTGTGCTGACCATACAGTGGCGCTGTTCTTCCATGTGCGTCAGGAACAGGCGGACCA
Source organism: Paraburkholderia fungorum (assembly GCF_046027215.1). Classification (GTDB taxonomy): domain Bacteria; phylum Pseudomonadota; class Gammaproteobacteria; order Burkholderiales; family Burkholderiaceae; genus Paraburkholderia; species Paraburkholderia fungorum_D. The sequence continues at coordinate 1,496,025 of NZ_JAQQEN010000001.1, forward strand.
TTTGCGCGGAGAGATCATCAACGCTCAGGCGGTCGATCCGTTTGTCGACCTTGGCGGCCAGATACGGAAGCAACAGCATGAGCATGTCGCGGTAACTTTTTTGCGTATTGATGGCAAGGTTACGTTCGCCCACCAGATACTCGATCAGGAACCGCCGGATCCACGGACCCAGCAGAGATGAGTTATTCATGATGCACCTCAAGGAAGTAAGTTTCAAAGCGCGTGCCCGCTTCATTCAGCAACTCGGGCGTCAGAGTGAGGTAGCGCTGGGTGCTCGCGAGATCGATGTGGCCGAGATAGGTGGCCAGTTGCGGTAACAACAGTTGCAACTCCACGCCACCGCGATACCAGGCGATTAGCCGGTGCACTGCGCCTGAGTGCCGCAAATCATGCAGCCTCGGCTGGCAGGACGCACAGCCTTCGCGTTGGATGTTTGCCAGGGCGCGCTGTCGCTGAAAGGCCTTGCACACAGCTTTCTGGGTCACAGGGCGACCATCGCGGAAACAGAAGAACGGCGCAGCCGGTGCCTGCCCAAATCTCTGGTTGCGTTGCCGGGCATAGGTTCGCATCGCACTATTCAGATCTGCGCCTAGCGGAACCAGCCTCGATTTATAGAATTTGCTCTCGTGCACATGCAGGACGGCTTCGTCGAGATTGACGTCCTGCATGGTTAGCCGCAAGGCTTCGCCATGGCGCAGGCAAGCGCCATACAGAATCAGAATGAGTGCACGCAAAACATATGCATCCAGCAGACCGTATGGACTGCATGCCGCCGGAGCCACGTCGAGCAGGTGCTTTAATTCCTGCTGCGAATAGATATAGGGTATCAGCGGTGGCGGCAATTCCGGACTGTAGGGAGAAAGTGGAGAAGCCGAGACATGCCCACGCGAGAGGGCAAAACGAAACAGGCAGTCAAGTACCGACCTTCTCTTGCGCCAATGGTTAGTCAGCGGCCTGTTGCCAGTCAGGAAGTCATGTACATGCCTGAGCGTGACCGACGTCACATCAATGTTGCCATCAACCCGGCGGCAGAATGAGGCAAGCGTGGCCGCTTCGGAATCAAAGCGCATGCCCAACGCCCGTTTGTGGCTCACGTATTGGGCGACAACTTCGGAGAGCGTCATAGCAAACTCCCCAGATCGATTTCGGCCACACGCCTCAGTCCGCTCAGGTCAACCTTCGCATAGGTTCTCGTCGACGAAGCGCTGCGATGGCCGAGATGATCGCCGATCTCCTTCAGGGCAAAACCAGCATCGAGTAAGTGCCGGGCATTGGCATGCCTCAGGCAATGTGCGCCACGCCGCGGGATGTCGATGCCAAGCACTGCGAGACGCGATCGGACAATGTCGCTTACGCGCGCAGGTGACAACGGTCGGATCGGCGCCTCAACCGACAGGAACAGCTCACGATGAGCGCTTCGTGGACGCGCCTCCTTCAAGTAACGCAGAATGGCATTCCCAACTGTTGCCACCAGCGGATATTGCTGTGTGCAACGCTGCTTGGGACGATGGACATGAAGGATCTCGCCGCACCAGTCTATATCCTCCAGACGGAGCAGTACCACCTCGCCGCGCCTCAGTCCGTAGACAACCAGCAGCATGATCATCGCACGGTTGCGTAGATCGATCGCACTGTCGCCGACAAAACTGGCGACGAATCTTTGCACGTCATCCCAATCTGGCCCGAGCGGCAAACCCTCCTCCCTATACACCACGGGTGCTTCAATGCCGCACGCAACGTTGGTGGCCCAGCCTTGTCCTTCTGCATACCGGAAGAAATTGCGCAGCGTGCTCGCAAGCGCGTGCAATGACACTCTGGACCAGCCATGGTTGCCCTGGTACGCGAGGTAGGTGTCGACGTCGTGGATAGTGAGAGCATCAATTGCCCTGTCAGGGCGGCAGACCATCGCCAGAAAATGACCGATCTCATCACGACAGTTTGAAATCGTAGCAGGAGAGAGTCCTCGCTGGTCGCGCATGAAATCGACGTAGTGTTCGACATAGCAAACAAATGGTTCTCTCGTGGGATGCCGTTCCTCCAGACGCCCCAGAAAACACAGCCAGGCCGTGGCGGTATGGATGAACAGAAGCCGCGAGCTGCGGGACTCGTTCGTGCGCTCACTTCGAACGAGACGAATCCGGTGGTCAACCGCAAACGCGATTTCCTCGTGCGTTATTAACCGCGGGCGGGACAGATCCATGCTCTGCGAAAAAACCAGCAGGACCCACGCGATCTTGCGGATCGACTTAGGCGGATAACCCAGTTCCTGACAATGTACGAGGAAGCGTTTCCTGGATTCCACGCAGGGTGCGAGCGTGTGGGCAGCAAGAACATGCGGACGCGTAAAGAGAGTCTCAAACATGATATTCCCCCAATGTTGATCAGTGGAATATCAGTATCAGCCTGAAATTATGTCGCCATAGACGCGTCAACCTGACAGGCAATACAGGGTCATTAAGAGGCACCGCGACATTTTTTTTACCACACCATACTCGTGATTATGGGCTCGAGCCCATAAAAACGAGAAAGGAACCCTTGAGTGCAGGTGTCAAGTCCTCGCGCTTTTGCCGCAAGCATTATGTTCTGAATGAACATGCCGAGATCAAGCCAGCTTCCCTTCTCAAGCCGTCGATCGATCGTGAAGATCAAACCGACGGGCGCGTCGAATAACCGGCAGTTTCGTGCGGTCTGTTCCGCATACCACCGCCGTCATATAGTCGGTCGCGGCGATACAGAATTGACGCTCGGTGACACCTGGGTCGAATTGCTTTGGCTCGACCGCAGGCTCGATCGTGACCAGCGCATCCCGCACGAGTGGCGCCATCTCCAGCGCCCGGATCGTCGGCTCCATCCCTGCAACCGTCCGCACAAACAGCTCATCATTGAGCAACGCCTGCAGTCGCGAGAGCGCATGACTGACTGCTGACGGACTAAGGCAGATCACTTCGCCGGCACGAAGCACATTCCGCTCTCGAATAATGGCGTCAAATACCCGGAGCAGATTCAAATCCAGATTTCTCATTGCGAATGACTACGGTCTTGACGCCGGCAGGTCCATTTGCACTGAAAAAATCACCGTTCCCAATTTGAGTCCAGGATGATGCTGCAAAGGTTCACTCGCTGGAAGCTCTGATCCTTGTAGGCAAGGAAATCATCGTTGAAAGTACCAAATGTGCTGCCAGGCCGATGCTTCATCCCGTGATAAAACGCATCGATCATCTGATGGGCAAAATCGGTGTCACGAGGATAGGCGGAGATTACCGCTTCGCGTTGTTTGTCTGTGAATTGCTCAAAGCCACGTCCGGCCACGTCCATTCCCGCTCCGGCCTGCACCAGGGCGATCTCTGAATGCATGTGTTCTGGGATGCCCGGAGTCGTATGGAGAGCGACGGCGGCCCAAACTTTCTCTATGTCTGCCTCGGAGATCTGATGGCTTCGCAGGAAATCGCGCGCGGCATTTGCGCCATCCACCTCGAAGCGCAGCTGGCTTTCCTGATAGATCGAGGTGAGGCCGAGATCATGGAACATGGCTGCGACGTAGAGTAACTCCGGATCGAACGTCAGACCTTTACGTTGCCCAAGCAGGGCTCCCCAAAAGTAGACGCGAGTAGAGTGGGAAAACAGCAATTCGCTTTCGGTGTCGCGAATGAGTTGCGTCACCTCGCGTGCCAATTTGCTGTCGGGGATCTTTACGTTGAAAATGTCGCTCGTTGCCACGGCTTTATCCTCCGTTATCTGGCTTGTGGTCACTCTATCAGCAGCAGGCCGGCGTCCGCTTCGCCCGTGTCCTCTCCGTTGAGCAGCACACGTCCGAAGACTGACTTTGATGATGCCACTCATTCGAGGCCGGGAAATGCCAGCTAGCGAATCTGAGCGCTGTTCCAATCTGGAACGGCTGCACCATCTAGAACTCGCATCAGATCAGTTCGGCCCATTCACATGGAGAAAAATACGCTTCTCTCGGGTCACAAAACAGTGCCAAGATTGGTTATTTTGAACGTACCATTGGAGATATGACGACCCTCCCCATTGGCCTCGACCGTTCCGGAAGCACATCGCTGTCCGCACAGATCTACTGCGCTATCCGAGATGCGATTGAGACAGGGCAGCTTGTCTCCGGCGCGCGACTTCCTTCCTGGGTGGATCTGGCCGCCCAGCTCGGCGTTTCACGGGGCACCGTGCGTGTGGCCTATGAGCGTCTGATCGACGAGCAATTCGCGATCGGTTTGGGGGCGGCGGGTACTCGCGTAGCCGAACGCCCGAGCCTGCCTGCGGAACCCAGATGGTCACCGGATGCACCGCCTCTTCCGGATCTCTTCCATGACTTCGGCACGGTTCCTTTAACGTTTCAACTGGGCGTGCCCGCCCAGGACGCCTTTCCTTTCAAACTTTGGTCGCGCATCCTGACGCGTGGGGCTCGGCAAGCTGCGGCCGCTCCGGTCGGATACCCGGATCCCCGTGGCGATCCGGACTTGCGAAAGGAGATTGCGGCTTATCTTGGCGTAGCACGAGGCCTTCGATGCAATCCCTCCCAGGTTTTTGTAACGGCAGGGTTCTCTGGTGCTCTCGACCTCGCGATCCGTGGGCTTCGCCTTGAAGGCATGGAAGCATGGATGGAGGACCCCGGCTTTCCGCTCACGCGTACCGCACTCAGCCTGGCCGGCATGACTGTGACAGCAGTGCCAGTCGACGCGGATGGGCTCGATATCGATGCGGGTATTCGGCGTGCGGCAGGAGCAGCCCTCGCAGTCGTGACACCAGGTCAGCAGGCTCCACTCGGGGTGGCAATGTCGCTCCCCCGGCGGCTTGCGCTGCTCGCCTGGGCCCGACGAAACGACGCCTGGATCATTGAGGACGATTACTTAAGTGAGCTCCAGTTGAAAGGGCGGGCAGCGCCCGCTCTTGCATCGCTCGATCAGGACGGACGGGTATTGCACATCGGCAGTTTTAGCAAAACCATCAGCCCGACGCTTCGTTTAGGCTTCCTGGTGGTCCCGTTAGAAATGGCGCGTCGATTCGGCGACATCACAGCGTGCCTGACGCCCGCCCCAGCGGCTTCCATGCAGCACGCTGTGACCGAGTTTCTGCGCGAGGGGCATTATCTTCGTCATCTCCGCCGTATGAAGCGTCTCTATGCCGCGCGACGGGAGGCTCTGCTTCGTTGCCTGGAGGCGGCAGCGTCGGACTCAATGAAAGTGCAGGCGACTGCCGGTATGGCCATCGTGACCTTGCTGCCTGAGTCTGCATCAGACATCGATATCGCTTCGCGAGCCCTGCGATTCGGCCTGGCGCCGGCCCCCCTCTCGCCGTGGTACATGAAGTCTCCCCGACAGCAGGGACTACTGCTCGGCGTGACCAATCTGAATGAACGCAGCCTGCCTGCCGACTGTCGTCGGCTGGTGGAATTGACACGATAGTACTTAGCTTGTTCACCGGCGATATCGTCCGGACCATGCACCGGGCCATGAACGGCATGAACGGCAAGCTAATGGTACATTCCGAATGTGCGTTTTCGGTTCTTTTTAGTGACCCTTGTTAGGCGCAGAATTGCGCAGTTCAATCAAGGAGTTCCTTATGAAGACCGCACGCATTTTGCTGCCCTTGCTGGTAGCCGTCGGGCTCACATTTGCTGATGTGTCTGTTGCCGCAGACAACGCCGGCGACAGCGTGAAGCCCAATTTTTCACACGCCATTCCGAACATTCCCGGCAAGTCTCTCGTTGCCGTGGAGGTTTCGTATCCGCCGGGCGGTGCTTCGTTGCCGCACCGTCATGCTCACTCGGCCTTCATCTATGCCTACGTCGTTTCAGGCCGCGTAGTGAGCCAGGTGAATGGGCAACCGGCGCGTACCTACAGCGCAGGTGAATCCTTCTTTGAAGCACCGGGAGCCCATCATCAGGTCAGCAGCAATGCGAGCCAGACTGAGCCGGCGAAATTACTCGCAGTCTTCGTCGTTGATAGCAATGACAAGGCTCTTACAACTACCGACAAATAAGAGTCCGAAATGACACAGCGACTGAACTATGAGAAAGCTTCGCCTGGCGGAGTTGCAGCATTCGGAAGTGTCTATGGCTACATCATGAGGTCCGGACTCGACGAGGTTCTCGTCGATCTGGTCTATCTGCGCGTTAGTCAGATCAATGGATGCGCCTATTGCATCGACATGCACACTCGCGATTTGATTAGAAGGGGAGTCAAGGTCGACAAGATCGTTCTGGTTCCGGTGTGGCACGAGGCGCAAGCGCTCTTTAGCGATCAGGAAAAGGCGGCACTGGCATGGACCGAGTCCGTGACGCGGGTGGCCCAATCCGGCGTGTCGGACCAAGCCTTTCAGGTAGCAATCGACGTATTCAGCGAAAAGGAACTGGCTGACCTGACAATGGCTATTGGCTTGATGAACGCCTACAACCGCTTGGCCATCAGCTTCCGCAACACGCCTGAAGCCGCTCGTGCAAAAAGCGACTAATTGGGGAAGAGCTAAGGAAGGTCGAACTCATCTCGGGACCGCGCTCACCGTTTGCGTTCCTGAGTCGAGCTGGGTGTGGAAGATCTGCATGAGCGGGGGAGCGAGGCGACGGCGAGGTTAGCGGACACCGCCATCGGCAATGTCAGCGCCGACATGGCTGCGGCGCCGATCCGTGTTTCTGAAGTGTCGAGAAATGCAATATAAGGCATAAATGCCGGCGCGCCTTCCGGACAACCGCATAATATGGCGACTTATGCGGCAATATATTGCATTATGCGTGTTAGGTTCGTCGTGGCGGCCCAGATCTCCTTGAAATGAGTGGTGGCCGGGTGCCTTTGGATGTCTTACCAGTAGCGACCTGAAGGATGACCGCGCCAGGATCGGCGCAGGTGTTCTGGCGCGTCGCAATGGAGCGCTCGCAACCCCGCGTAGCAACCAGTATTTCGCAGGGGTCTCCTACGACAATAGCCCGGCCTTGAACCTGGCAGCCGAGGGCTACTATCTGGACTACCGCCACAGTGACAACAAGGCGTGGCTCGGAGCAGTGCGCGGAATCTACCAGTTGTCCAAGCGTACCTCGATCTACCTGACTGCCGGCTATATCGACAACGGTGGGCAGCTCAATCTGTCGGTCAGCGGCGGCGCGACGGGCGCGAATTCCGTCGCAGGCGGGAACCAGTTTGGCGTGACGGCTGGTATCAAGCAGATGTTCTAAGGCGAAATCGCCGGCCGGTGAACTGGACCGGTACCCATCGATTAGCAATCTCAGGGCGGTAATCTGCGGTGGGTGCGGGCCGGAGAACGTTTTCTTCACCGAGTCGTGCAACGAGCAACGCGACGAGCCGCACAAGATGTTCTTCCCGCCATGTCGGCTCGCTCACTGCGATGGCAATCGCAGTGAGCGAACTTTCAGGCATTTACTGCACAGTTTTTGCAGGCATATTGGTGTCGTCAGGCGTCATATTGGGCATATCCATGCGAGCCGTGTTGGCGCTCTTGCTCATGTCACCAGGAACCCGGTTCCATGGGCTCGAGACAGGTTCGCTGTGGTACGTCATCCCGGCGGTCGCGGCACCGTGAGCGCCGCCACCGCCACTTCCACCGTTGCCATTGCCACCAGCCTGTGCAAACGTCGCAGCGCAGGCGCAGAGTGAGGCGACAGCGACACGGGCGATCAGAACTTTTAACGCTAACTTTTCCATGTTATTTCTCCAGCGATTTCGGCGCATGGCGTAGCTGCGTCGAACTCTCATATACCGCTAACGGCTGGCTGATTGCGCAGCGGCGAAGCGCAATCAGTTGCTGGGGCCTGAACAGACAGCCATATGCTGCATTCAGGCACGAGGCATGTTGGTAAGTCGTGGCATGTCACCGAAAATGACACCGCCGGACTGAATTCGAACAGCTGACGGTGCGCGCCGGCTCGGCTATTTCGGCATCAGAACCTTGTCGACTACCATGATGACGCCATTGCTCTGGGTGACGTCGTAGGTCGATATGTCGGCAGTGTGGCCAGCAGCGTCCATTACAACGATGTTGTGCGGACCGTTTTCAGTGAACGTCAGCGGCTCTCCATTGACTGTTTTCAGTTCTGCCTTGCCGCCACCCGCCTTGATGGCCTCGTCGAGCTTGCGGAAGTCGTAGCGCCCGGGAATGACGTGGTACGTCAGGATGCTGGTCAACATCGCCTTGTTTTCAGGCTTCACGAGTGTATCGACCGTGCCCGCCGGCAATGCGGCAAAGGCCTCATTCGTCGGCGCAAACACGGTGAACGGGCCCGGGCTCTTTAACGTATCCACGAGACCTGCAGCTTTGACCGCGGTAACGAGCGTGGTGTGGTCGGCCGAGTTCACCGCGTTATCCACGATGTCTTTGGCCGGGTACATGGCCTGACCGCCTACCATGACGGTGCCGCCGGCGGCAAAGGCGCCCGAAACAGCTGCCGACAATGCGGCAGCCACCAAGAGAGTCCTGTATTTCATTGCGTACTCCTCCTGAGTTGCCATGCGTGATTGCGTGGCCCTGACCGCATATACGGGGAATACGCGCGACTGGATTCGAAGCTGGATGCCCACGATAATTTCGAGTCGCCCCACCTAGGGTGGAGGCGGCGTTGTCAGATAGACTATCTGTCAGGAGCCATTCAACGCGACGGAGAAAGACATGACAAACGCATCCGGGGCGAACGCCAGCCAGCAGGCACCTTTGTCGGAGGCGCTACGCGTTTTGGCAGAGTATCTTGAGTTGTCGCTCGACGCAGGTGCGAGCCTGGTGGTCATGCGTCACACCAGCGAGACCGCCACCCTGTATATAGGCGACGCAACGGGGCCGCGAGAGGATCTGAAGCGGCGTGGAACGGTTACAGCAGCGCTTGCCAGCGAAATCCTCGACGTGACGCGAGCCGGGGCGAACCTGATCGAAATTGACGGCCGAACGTACCGCTTCTTTCGCAGCTTTGCGCACATCGACGACGTTGCGGCGGTCGTATTTTCTTCCACTTAGCGGAACAGTATCGCGTGGGGCAGTGGGGCACCCGCGCGGGAGCGTAATCGCCTCGTCCAATCACCGCCGTTGGCGGCATTGGAAATGCCTTGCGCCAAACCCCCGAACATTCGGCGACGGTGACTTATGAGGCAGGTGTCATGAACCGCTCTGAATTTCTCCAGACCACGCGACAACTGGCTGCAGCCGCCGAGATCCTGGCGAAGGCGGGTCCCGAGGATTCGCGATTCGACGCGTTCGAGATGCTGGCGTTCTTTCGCAGGTACGACCACCCTGGTCCCGGTTTGAACGTCGCAGCGACATCCGACGACGAACTGTTCGTGCGCACGGGCCACGCCGCTCTGACCATGGCTGGACGCAATGAGTTTGCAGCCTCACATGCGCTTCTCAAGCAGGCGCTGTCGCTGTTGCCCGCGCGGATGTAAGTCGCTACGCCTCGCGCCGCGCAGCCTGCTCACGTATTGCGGCTACGAATCTGTCCGCGCTCCACCATTCTGTCAGCGCCCGACGGAATAAATCCTGCTGGCTCTCCGGTGCAAGGCCGCCCTGCGGCGGGTCTCTGTCGAGGTTCGTCGGAAACGGATAGCCTTCGGCACACGATGCAATCACCGCGTCGGCATTTTCTCGCGTGATGCTCTCCGACCGCATTCGTTCCAGCAGGACCGGATAGAGCGCTTCGCACATCTTCGTGCGGTTCAGCGACTCCATCGCGCGGCCATAGGCCGAGGAAATCTGCAGGAGATTGGCCATGCGCTGAACAGAGGCCGTCCGGTTCGAGCCGGCTGCGTGAAAGAGCGCGGGATTGAAGAACAGCGCATCGCCTTTTTCGAGCGGCAGTTGTACATAATGCGTTTCAAAGTAGTCGCGAAAGTCCTGACGACGCCATGCAAGGTAACCCTCCGCATAGCGCTGCGAGAAAGGTAGCAGCTTGGTCGGCCCGCTTTCCACTGGCATGTCACTGTGAGCAATCGCGCCTTGCAGCGTGAGGAAAGGGGACATCGCGTGAACGTGTGCCGGATAGCGCTCGGCTTGCGCCACGGTTTGAAATCCAAGGTGGTAATCGCGGTGTGCCTGTTGCGCCTGTCCGCCGGGACGGACGACGTTGACCTGCGACGTCATCTGGAAATGCGGACCCAGCCACGCTTCAGCGATGGCGCAAAGCGCGGTATTCGCGAAGTAGCTGGCGAACACCGCGGGAGCGCGCAGGCAAAGCTTTTCCTGCGCATTCCAGATCCGGTCGTTCGCGCCTGCCTTCGCGAAGTGATCCGCCGCGGCGCCGCCTGCTTCCCGCTCCTCGCGGATGATCCACTCAAACACCTTGGTCGCCTCGTCGAGCGGTGCGGTGTCGGCGTAAGCCCACTTCAGTACCAGCACCCCCGCGCCCGCGTTCAATACGTTTGCCCATTCGGCCTGCAGGTCCGCGCGCTGCGATGCATTTTCTAAGGCGTCACCCAGTTCGCGGCAGTCGTACAGCGGAACATGCTCGACTGTATTACTGGAAAACCGCAGCCCGCCACGTTCCGGACGAGGCTCAAGTGCCGCGACGAATTCCCGCAGCGAACAATCCTGCTCGCGGTACCCATTACGTACCCGATCTTCGTGACGCGGCTCAATAGCACTCATGGCGTCTCCTTCTAGTGATACCGCAACAATAATCCTCCAGCGGGTGCGCAACAATCTACGTCAGGCGCGTCTGCTTCCCGCGCGACCGCGTTGCGGCGGCCGCGCGACGCGAAGCTCGGCCAGATCGAGGAAGAAGTTCCTGTTGTCGGCTACGCGTTCGATCATGAAGTCGATGAAAGTTCTCACGCGTAGCGACTGCTCAGTTCGATGTCCGTAGTAAATGTAGATGGTGCCGTATTCGGTGACGTGCTGCGTCAGCAACGGCACGAGCCGGCCGCTTCTGATGTGAGGCGTGGCGTTGAAGCTGCCCAGCTGGCCGATGCCGAGGCCCGATAGCACCGCCTGCGTTTCCATCTCCGTGTCGTTCACGCAGATCGTGGGAGGCACATCGCGATAGACGATTTCGTCGCCCACCCGGAACTGCCACGATGCGAGCTTGCCGGTGTTGGCTCGCCGATACCCCGTGCAGCGGTGCTGATTCAGTTCCTCAATGGTGCGCGGCGCGCCGTGCCGCTCGATATATTCCGGCGATGCGCAAATGATCAGCTGAATGGGGACGAGCCGGCGGGCAATCGAGCCGCCCGAAGGCGGCGGCCCGCCGCGGAAACCCACATCGGAGCGTTCAGTCACGAGATCGGTAAAGTGGTCGTCGAATTGCGCTTCGAGTTGCACATCCGGGTGCAACCGCGCGAATTCCTCGAAGTAGGGCCACAGGACCGGGAGCCCCAACGCTCGCGGCGCGCTCACGCGAAGCAGGCCGCCCACCTCTTCCTTTGAGCGCCGGGCCTCGTTGAGGGCGGACGAGAAAACGGCGAGCGCCGGCTTCACGCTGTCGAAAAGCCGCTGACCTTCTTCTGTCAGGCTCAGCTTGCGCGTGGTCCGATGAAAGAGCCGCACGCCCAGTTCCTTCTCCAGCTGCATCACCGCATGGCTCGCGGCCTGTGGCGAGATGCCCTGGTCGACTGCCGCGCGCCGCAGGCTCCCAAGCGTCGCGGCGCGTACGAAAGTGGCGATTGCACGGATTTCGTTCATCGACGGCGCCTCTGATTCGCAAATAAAGATTGATTATTAGTCTAGCAATGGACGGCTAGTTTGCGTCAATCGCTCCTCGTACCATGGCATCACTTTCACAGCACACGTAGGAGATACATCATGGCTGACATCCGGAACGGCGGCTTCAGGCGGGTATGGTTCATCACCGGTGCGTCGCGGGGCATTGGCGCGCTGATCGCCGAGGCAGCGCTCGCGGACGGTAACGCGGTCGTGGCAGCGGGGCGCAACGTCGGGGCGATCATCGAGCGTCTCGGCAACTCGCCCGCTCTGCTACCGGTCGAGCTAGACGTGACTGACGAGGCACAGGCCAGGGCGGCGGTCGAGACCGCGGTGGAAAAATTCGGCCGCATCGACGTGCTGATCAACAACGCGGGCTTCGGCCTTCTGGGCGCGGTGGAGGAATCGGCCGACAAGGACGTCCGGCGCATGTACGACACGAACGTGTTCGGCTTGCTGAACGTCACGCGTGCCGTGTTGCCGGTGATGCGCGCGAACCGCTCGGGCCACGTGATCAACATTTCGTCGATTGGCGGCTATCGCGCTGGGGCGGGATTTGGGGTGTACTCGTCGACCAAGTTCGCCGTCGAAGGCATCACCGAAGCGCTGCAAGTGGAGCTGAAGCCGCTCGGCATTCATGCGACGGTGGTCGAGCCCGGCTATTTCCGCACGGACTTTCTGGATGGGTCGTCGCTGATCGTGGCGCCGGACGTGATCGACGACTACGACGAAACCTCGGGTGCGGTTCGGCGCGTCGCCGCGCAAATGAATCACAACCAGCCCGGCGACCCGAAGAAGCTCGCGGCCGCGATGGTTACGCTGGTCGATGCGCCGACCCCGCCGTTGCGCCTGCCGCTCGGCACGGACACGCTGGCCGCCATCGCTGCGAAAAACACCTATGTGACCGAGGAAACGGAAGCCTGGCGGAAGTTGGCGGCATCGACGGATTTCGCCGAGCAGCAGTCCTGAAGCCGCTTATCAGACAGTGGCCGTCTGGAACACGCGCGGATCGAACTGCTTCGTCTGCTCGAACAGACGGCTCGTTTGGTCGCGGCTGGACGGCCGCAAACTCAGCGCGACAGCAACGAGACGGTCGCAATCCCCAATACGGTCATGAGAAGCGACGCCGCCACGTGAATGACGATTTCGCCGGCCGCCCAGCCGAGCCGGCCGTCCTGCAGGCGTTGCACGACTTCCGCTGAAAAAGTCGAGAAGGTGGACAGACCGCCCATTAAGCCGGTGATGACGAAGAGCCGCCATTCGGGCGCGATTTGCGGCGCTCGTGCGAACCCCGCGACCGCCACGCCGATGACGTAGCCGGCAATGACGTTAGCAGCGAAGGTGCCGAGCGGCAGGCCGGCGAAGAGGCCGTTCAGACGGATACCGAGGACCCAGCGGAATAGCGAACCGAGGGCGCCGCCGATGCCGACGGCAAGAATGGACAGATACATGCGAAGTGCCCTTGCAAGGCCTAAAGATCGACAAACCGGGCTGAGTCGGGACGCGCCGCCGCGTCCGCAGTCATCCGGGCGAAGCAGGCATCATCAGCCACAAGGGCGGTTAATGGAGAATGCCATCTCCAACTGACAAGTCTATCACCGGCGAGCACATGTGGGGACAGGTGGGCGCGGGCCGCGCGAACGGACCTGCGGCGCTCTGCATCTGTTCCGGCGTGATCTAGACTGAATACAGTGCCTGCGATGATTCGCTGCCGTTTTCGCGGGAGGCCCGCCATGCTAAAGGGTTACCAGATCACCTTCTATACCGAGCAGAACCGGCGCCATGGCCATCAACTGGTCGTGGAGTGGTTGTTGTCGATCGCGAAGCACGCGGGCATTCACGGCGCGACCGTCGTGGCGGCGGCCGAAGGCGTTGGCCATGCGGGCGAGCACCATGCGGCGCGCTTTTTCGAACTGGCGGATCAACCGCAGCAGGTGATTTTTGCGGTCACCGAGGCGGAAGCCGACGCGCTCATGGAAGCCGTACGACAGGGCGGCGTGCCGGTGTTCTGCACGCGTTGCCCCATCGAATTCGGCATGCTCGGCGGCGAAGGGGACGCGAAACCGCCTACCCGGCGCTGATTCTGCGTTTCTGCTGCTGACGCCTCAACCGATGCTTTCGCGCTCCGGCGTCGCCGAAATCCTGTGAATCGACAGGTCGGCGCCGTTGTATTCGTCTTCCTGGTCGAGCCGCAATCCCACCGTCAGGCGAATCGCCCCATACACCAGCGTGCCGCCGAGCAACGCCACCGCGATGCCGCCCAGCGTGCCGACCAGCTGCGCGCCGAACGACACGCCGCCCAGCCCGCCGAGCGCGCGCACGCCGAAAATACCCGCAGCCAGTCCACCCCATGCACCGCACAGACCGTGCAGGGGCCACACGCCGAGCACGTCGTCGATGCGCCAGCGGTTCTGTACGCAGGTGAACATGTAGACGAACAGCGCGCCCGCGATGCCGCCCGTCACCAGCGCGCCGAGCGGATGCATCACGTCGGAGCCGGCGCACACCGCGACCAGTCCGGCGAGCGGGCCGTTGTACGTGAAGCCCGGGTCGTTGCGGCCCGCGAGCCACGCCGTCAGCGTGCCGCCGACCATCGCCATCAGCGAATTGACGGCGACGAGACCGCTGATCTTGTCGATGGTCTGCGCGCTCATCACGTTAAAGCCAAACCAGCCGACCGCCAGCACCCACGCACCCAGCGCGAGGAACGGAATATTCGACGGCGGATGCGCGGCGATGCCGCCGTCGCGGTGATAGCGGCCATGGCGCGCGCCGAGCAGCAGCACGGCCGGCAATGCCACCCAGCCGCCGAACGCATGCACCACCACCGAGCCGGCGAAGTCGTGAAAGGGGACGCCGAACACGTGCGCGAGCCATGTCTGGATACCGAAGCGGTCGTTCCACGCGATCCCTTCGAAGAACGGATAGATGAAGCCCACCAGCACGAAGGTCGCGAACAGCTGCGGATTGAATTTCGAGCGCTCGGCGATGCCGCCCGAGACGATCGCCGGAATCGCTGCTGCAAAGGTCAGCAGGAAGAAGAAGCGCACCAGCGCATAGCCGTTGTGCGCGGCAAGCGATTCAGCATTGCCGAAGAATTGCACGCCATAGGCGATGGTGTAGCCAATGAAGAAATACGCGATCGTGGAGACGGAGAAGTCCACCAGAATCTTGACCAGCGCGTTGACCTGATTCTTTTTACGGACCGTGCCGAGTTCAAGGAACGCGAAGCCTGCGTGCATGGCCAGCACCATGGCGGCCCCCAGCAAGAGGAAGAGGGTATCCGTGCCGGTTTTCAAGCTATCCATCAATGTTTCCCGCTTAGGCCAAAAAAGCGGGCAGTGAATGCAAGAAGTGGGCCAAAGTTGTGCCGACTCGCGTTGATCAGGTGCAAAGTCGCACCGGAATGGGATATTTCGAATGGGTTATCGGGCGAATGAACCGCCGCCTGTGCACCGCGAACGGCTCGTACAAGCACAATAAAAGTGCATATGAGCCCCATGTCGGTATAGACGGTCCAATTTCGGGCGAAATATTAAATTTGAATTACGTTCAAATTCAAAAGCCTGACGACTATGCGCATTGACGATGCATGTTGCCTGCTTCCGACGGTATCGCTGCGTCGCACCGTGCGCCGTCTTTGTCTTCCCGCGCAAACGCCGACATAATGTGCCGTCCCCATGCCTCATCCACCGGGCCATCGACCTCCAGCGCGCACGCATGAGACTGACCACCAAAGGGCTTTTGCTGATCGCCATACCGGCGCTCTTCGAGCTGGCGTTGCTGTCCGGACTGGTCAAGGCGCAGTCCGATGCGGCGCAAGCGGAGCATTGGGCCATTCACAGCGAAGACGTGCTGCACCAGACCACCGCGATTCTCGAACCAGTGCTGGGTGAGACCGTGCGGCTGCGCGGTGCGGTACTTGCCCACGATACGCACTTCGCAACGCCGTTGGCGTTATGGGTGGACGTCGATCGGCGTATCGATCAACTCGCCGAACTGGTCGCGGATAACCCCGCACAGGTCGAGCGCGTGGTGCAGGTGCGCCAGGCGGTGCAGGCGTATCGCCAATGGTCGGACCGGGTGCAGGACCTGTTGCATTCGGGCCGGCGGCGCGACCTGGTCGAGCGCTTTCGCGATCAGGCGGGCGCCGACGTGCTCGATCGCTTCCGGCAGCAGGTGGTGGCGTTCCAGACCGAAGAGCGGCGCCTCGATACGCTGCGCACACATGCCGCGGACATCGCCCGCGAACGGCAACAGATGCTGGTGGTCGCGGCGGTGCTCGGCTCCTTGCTGTTTGTCGCGTTCGCGGTCTGGTTATTTACCCGCGGCGTGCGGGGTCGTCTCGCACTGCTGTCGGACAATGCCGGGCGTCTCGCGGGCAATGAGCCGCTTGCGCCGATTGGTGCCGGCCGCGACGAAATCGCGCGGCTCGATCTGACCTTGCACGACACCAGCCGGCGTCTGCTCGAGGCCGAACGCATTCAGGCACGCTTCCAGGCAGATCTCGCGCGCCGCGCCGGCGAACTCGCGCGTATCAACGAGACCTTGCGGCAACAGACCCAGGAAAACGAAATGTTCATCTACAGCGTGTCGCACGATCTGCGCGCGCCACTGGTGAACCTGCAGGGGTTTTCGAAAGAACTGAATCGTGCCTGCGACGAACTGCGTGTGGCGTTGCGCCAGTCGTCGCTCGGGGCCGAGCCCCGGCAGCGCATCGAACGGGTGGTCGACGAGGATATCGGCGAGGCGCTGCATTATCTGCAGACGGCCGTGTTGCGCGCTTCGCACATCATCGACGCGTTGCTGCGCCTGTCGCGCGTGGGGCACGTCGAATACCGGCAGCAGAAGGTCGAAGTGCACGATATCGTGCCGCGGGTCGTCGATGCGATGCAGGTTTCGATCCGGGCGCGCCACGCGCGCGTCATTGTCAATGAACTGCCGGCGGTGTGGGGCGATCCGACCGCGCTCGAGCAGGTGTTCGCGAACCTGATCGGCAACGCGCTCAATTATCTGGACCCCTCGCGCGAAGGCCGGATCGAGATCGGCACCACGCCCGCGCCGCCCGGTGTGCACTCGCTGCGGATTTTCTATGTGCGGGACAACGGCCTGGGCATTCCGGCGGTCGCCATGCCGCGGCTATTCAACGCGTTCCAGCGGCTGCATGGCAATGTGGCGGCAGGCGAGGGAATCGGTCTCGCGCTCGTGCGTCGCGTGGTGGAACGGCATGGCGGGCGCGTGTGGGCAGAATCGAAAGAGGGTGTGGGCACGACGTTCTATTTGTCGTTGCCCGAGGCCGGGGTGTTGAAGCCTCAACCGGCCATTCAGACGCATGCCGCGCCGGGATCGGGCGATGTGCGCGCGCTTCATGAATCGCGCAAGCAGCGCGACGGCGAAGCGGGATCTGAGCGGGACGCCGACGCGGCTGCGCATGCCGCCCCTGCGGCGCACGGGATCAGTGCGCGGTAATCACGGCGTGGCAATCAGTGAGTCCTAAAGAGCCGCCGCGGTTTGAGCAGCTTGCTTCCGCGAACCGACCAGTAGCAGCCGCAACCGATCAGAATCGCAACGCCCGTGAGCGCTTCCGTTGGGCCCGGGCGCAGGCCTAGCAGGCCCTCGAACCCGAACAGGCCGCGCGCAAGAATCAGCAGCGCTGCCCACAGGGCGCAGGCCGCCTGGACCAGCAGACGGGTGCCCGCACGACGCCGCGCGCGGTTTTCCCGCAACCAGCTAACCGGCGTGCGTGCACAGAAAAAAGCAATGGCCATCAGCGTGACGGCGAGAATGACGATCCAATCGGTCAGTTCCATCGAAAAAGGCTCCAAAGTCAACCTGCGACTATAGGAAAGCCTTCCGTAGCAAACTATCGGACTATTCTCAAATGCTGATGGAATGGGCGAGCGCGCATTGTCGCGAGGACACGACGCTCGCCGGCGGATCAGAGTTCGATGCGGGTGCCGAGCAGCACGAGGAATTGCCGCAGCCATTCGGGATGAGCAGGCCACGCGGGCGCCGTGACGAAATTGGCGTCGGTGATCGCGGCATCGACTGGAATGTCGGCGTACTCACCACCGGCCAGCTTCACTTCGGGCGCGCACGCCGGGTAGGCGGAAATACGCTTGCCGCGGATTACATCGGCGGCGGCCAGCAGTTGCGCGGCATGGCAGATTGCGGCGATCGGCTTGCCGGCTTCGGCGAACTGCCGCACGAGGTCAATGACCTTGGGGTTCAGCCGCAGATATTCCGGCGCGCGGCCGCCAGCGATCGCCAGGGCGTCGTATTGGCGCGGATCGGCGTTGTCGAAAGACGCATTGAGCTCGAATTGATGGCCGGGCTTTTCGGTGTAGGTCTGGTCGCCCTCGAAATCATGGATCGCGGTCTTGATCCGCTCGCCGGCTTTCTTGTTCGGGCAGACCGCGTCGACCACATGGCCGACCGCCTGCAATGCCTGAAACGGCACCATTGTTTCGTAATCCTCGGCGAAGTCGCCGGTCAGGAACAGGATCTTCTTTGCTGCCATCGCATGCCTCCAATTGATCAACGGAACACATCGAACGGCCAGTCAGTCTACTCCAATGCGTTTGACAGAACCGCGACGGAGGACCGATGAGCTGTATTGCATGGCGCAGGATGGAAGCGGGCGATGCAGCGCCGCTTGCAGCGCTGTTTCGAGCCGCCGTCACGCAGCTGGCAGCCGCTGACTATGACGCCGCGGCGCGCGCCGCATGGGCGTCGGCCGCCGACGACGAGCAGGCCTTTGCTGCGCGGCTCGCGCGCGGCCTCACGCTGGTGGCGGTGTGCGAGGGCATGCCGGTAGCCTTTGGGCAACTCTATCCGGCCGATCACGTCGAGATGCTATACGTGGCTCCTGGCCATGCACGGCAAGGCTTGGCGGCCGGACTGCTGGCGCGGCTCGAAGCGGCGGCGCGGCTGGGCGGGGCCACTGCGCTAAGCGCCGAGGTCAGCCGTAGCGCGCGCCGCAGCTTCGAGTCCGCGGGCTTCCAGAAGCTCGCCGAGGAGAGCGTGTGTCGCAACGGCGTATCATTGGCGCGTTTTCGTATGCGGAAGCCGCTTGGCGCGGCTCACACTCAATCATGATTTCATCTATCCGTTCACCTTTATTGCGCCGTGCCGCTGTGGTCGTCTTTGTGTTCGGCGGCCTTGCGGCATGTCAGAAGAATGATGCGTCGGCAGGGCAGGTTGCCGGCAAGCTCAACGACGCCGCGCAAGTTGCCGGTCAGAAGCTCGATCAGGCGGCCAGCTACGTCGGCCAGCAGGTCGATGCGACCAAGGCCGCCGCGCAGCAGAACCTCGAATCGGCTGCCTCGGGGCCGTCGATTACGATCGACCCGGCCTCGCTCGCTTCGACCGCCCAGGCCAATCTGCAAGGCGCGGCAAGCGCCACCAACGCGCAGCTCGGCAAGGCGGCTTCGCTGACCGGGCAGAGCCTGGAGACGGCGGGCCGCAAGCTGCAGGAGTGGTCTGCGCAGAATTCGGCGTCGGCCGCCAACGCTTCGACTTCGTCATCGACATCGAGCGAGTCCAGCGACGCGCAAAAGCAGATGGACAAGTGATGTAGCAGCCAGTCTGCTGTTCCGTCGTTTGACAGTCGGATTAAATGTAATTACCATGGTTACATATTGTCGTTGCCAGGTTCGCTGTGAATACGAGTAGCCGGTTTGCGTTTGCGGTGCATGTGCTCGCGCTGCTGTCGTTGCAGGAGGGCATGCCGTTGTCGTCGGAGATGATCGCGGGGAGCGTGAACACCAATCCCGCATTGATCCGGCGCCTATTGACCATGCTGGCCGAGGCTGGCCTCACCACCTCGCAACTCGGCGCGGGCGGCGGCGCGCTGCTTGCCCGGGCGCCGGATACCATCACCTTGCTCGAGGTGTATCACGCAGTGGATGACGCGCAGTTATTCGCGCTGCATCGCGAGGAGCCGAATCCGGCGTGCATGGTCGGGCGTAATATTCAAACCGTGCTGCGCGGTATCATCGACGAGGCGCAACAGGCTATGGAGGCGTCGCTGGCTGCACGCACCCTTGCCGATGCCACCGCGGATCTGGAGCGCGCGGAACGGGCTCGCAAACGCAAGCGGCGTCCGCACGGGTAAGCCGGCAAACAAAACAGGATGGCAGGCGTGTGCGGAGTCATGACGACACATGCGCCAGATAATGAACGAACGAACGAACGAACGGACGGGGGCCTAGCCCCTCTTTTTTCCACGTTATATGTAATCGATGCGGTTACATATAAGCCTATGACAGGAGCAGTGAAATGAGCAAACAGTTGAAAATCGCCTTGTTCGGCGCTACCGGTATGATCGGCTCGCGCATCGCCACGGAAGCGGCCCGGCGCGGTCATCAGGTGACGGCGCTGGCGCGCAATCCGGCGCGCGTGCCGACCGATGTGGCGAATCTGAAAGCGGCGAAGGCAGACGTGCTCGACGCCGCGAGCGTCAGCGCCGCGGTGCGCGGTCACGATGTGGTGGCCAGCGCCTACGCGCCGCCGCAGGACGATCTCGCGGCGCTCGCCACGGCCACTCATGCGCTGATCGACGGCGTGCGCGCCGCAGGCCTGAAGCGCCTCGTGGTGGTGGGCGGCGCGGGTTCGCTCGAAGTGGCGCCAGGCAGGCAACTGGTCGACTCGGAGGGATTCCCTGACGCCTACAGGGCAATCGCGCTCGCGCACCGCGAGGCGTTCAACGACTACCGCCGCGTGACCGACCTCGACTGGACGTGCTTTGCGCCGGCCGCGCTGATCGCGCCGGGCGAGCGCGCCGGCACGTTCCGCACCGGCGCGAACGCGCTGCTGGCCGACGCCGGGGGCAACAGCCGTATTTCCGCCGAAGATTACGCGATCGCCTTCGTCGACGAACTCGAGCAGGGCCGTTTCATCCGCCAGATCGCGACGGTCGCGTATTGAGCTTGAGCGCGGCGGATTGGCGTGGCGCCTGCCATCTGGCGCGTGCCGCCTGGCGGGCGCTGCGGCGTGTGAGGGCCGGTCTCGCAGCGCACGGCGTGCGCAAGCGTCCTAACATTCGGTTACGCATGTTCGGTCGCTTGCGGTGCAAGTGCGGCTACACTGGCGTCTCCCGTTTTCTCACGGATCGCCATGCAGTCATGCCCGTTGCGGCGTGAGTCCGGGGCCGCGCCGTTCAACGGCGGGCAGCCGGCGACTCGCGCCGCCTTTCAGCTTCCTTTTGATCATGCCGGATGCACTGCCCGGCGCAACGCCCGGCGCACCGTTCGCGCTCACGTCGCGGCGTGGCTCGGCGCGTGGGCGGCCACCCTCTGCCTCGTGCTGCTGGTGGGCACGGCATGGCTGCCGGCCAATGCGCAAGCCGCCGGCACACCGGTCATCCCGGCATTACAGAGCCTGATCAACAGCGCCACGGCGACGCCTGCCGCTTCGGCCTCCGGCGCCTCGGCGGCCGAGGCGGCGTCAGCGCCGTCGCCGGCCAGTCAGGCGGAACTCGCGCGCTCACTCGACAGCGTGATTGCCACGCTGGACAACGACCGGCAGCGCACCGCGCTCGTCGCCCAACTGAAAAAGCTGCGCGACGTCTCGCAAAACGTGGCGCCCCCCGCGCCGGCGCAACCGAGCCCGGGGCTGCTCGGCGCGATCGCGTCGGGCATTGCGTCGTTCGAATCCGACGTGCATCAGGGCCGCACGCCGGTGCGCTATTGGGGCGGCCGCTTCAACGCGGCCGGCAATGAGCTCTACACGATCATTTCGGGGCAGGGACACGAGAGTTTCGGCCGCATCCTCTTCTCGATGTTCGCCATGCTGGCCGGCTGGGGCGCCTGCGCCGGCGCGCTGATCTACCTGCAACACCGGCTGTACCGGCGCTTTGGCATCGTCATGGGACTGCACCCGAATCCCACCACGCGCGAATTGCTGATTTTCGCGCTGCGCCGGGTCGGGCCGTGGATCATCGCGTTTCTCGCGGCGCTGCTGTTCGTGCGCGCCATGCCCGATGCGCTCGGCCGCACGCTCGGCATGGTGGTGGCTTATGCGATCGTCGCGGGCGCGGTGTTTTCGGCGATCTGCCTGATCATGTTTTCGCTGTTCGGCTCGGGCCATCGGCGGATCGCGGTGCGTCTGCTGATCGATTACGCGCGGCGCCTGCTGTTCGTGGTCGGCGTATGCGGGGCACTGGGCGATGCAGCCGTGAATTACGACGTCGCGCATCAACTCGGATCGAACCTCGCCGCGCTGATTTCGACGGCGGCGAACATGACGGCGGCCGTGCTCACCGGCTATTTCGCATTGGCGTTCCGCCGGCCCATCGCGCACCTGATCCGCAACCGGCCGTACGAGCAGCGCACCAACCACAAGGCCGCGACCGACGCCTTCGACGTGCTCGCATCCCTCTGGCACGTGCCGGTGCTGGTGCTCGCCACGGCATCGGTCGTTGCCACGCTCGGCGGTTCGGGCACCAGCGAAAACGTGCTGCAGATTTCGGTGGTGACCGCGCTGCTGCTGGTGCTGGCTTTCTTCCTGTCCGCCGTCGTGCTGCGCGTGACGCGTCCACGCAGTGCGCGGGCACGCCGCCGTTCGCCGTATCTCACGCGCCTGCTGCGCTTTTGCGGCACCTTGCTGACGCTCTTTATCTGGCTCTTCTTCTTCGAACTGGCGGCGCGCCTGTGGGGGGTGTCGCTCGCGGCCGTGGTCGAAGAAAACGTCGCGGCGCGCGGTATCGCCCACGCGGTGACGGCGATCATCGCAACGGTATTCATTGCCTGGCTGCTGTGGATTCTGGTCGACACAGCGATCACCGAGGCGCTCAACCCGGGCGGCCCGCGTAACAAGTCGCGCAGCCCGAGCATGCGCGCGCGTACGATGCTGCCGCTGCTGCGCAACGTGTTGCTCGTGACGATCATGACGATTGCGGGCATCGTCACCGCCGCGAACCTCGGCATCAATGTGACGCCGCTGCTCGCCGGCGCGGGCGTGATCGGTCTCGCGATCGGTTTCGGCGCGCAATCGCTCGTGACCGATCTGATCACGGGCCTATTCATCATCATCGAAGATACGATTTCGGTCGGCGACTGGATCGATGTCGACGGCGGGCATGCGGGCACGGTCGAACATCTGTCGATTCGCACAGTGCGGCTGCGTGACGGGCAGGGCGCCATCCACGCCATTCCGTTCTCGCAGATCAAGATCGTCAAGAACCTGTCGCGCGATTTCGCGTATGCGGTGTTCGAAGTGCGGATGTCGTTCTCGACCGACGTCGATCAGATTACGCAACTGATCCGCGAAGTCGGCGCCGATCTGATGGCCGACTTCCGTTACCAGCGCGAAATGCTCGGACCGATCGAAGTGTGGGGGCTGGACCGTTTCGATCCGAACTGGATGGTCGTGAAAGGGCAGATCAAGACCCGGCCGTTGCAGCAATGGAGCGTGGCGCGGGCCTTCAATTTGCGGCTCAAGCGCAAGATGGACGAAGCCGGCATCGAGATTCCGGTGCCGCAGATGCGCGTGTACACGTCGTCGAAAGATAGTGAAGGCGAGCCTTTACCGGACGAGGACCTGCCGGGGTTCAGCCCGCATGGCCCCACGCCTGCGCATGGCGGCGGGTCGGCCTCCTCGTTGCGGGCCGCGCAGGCCGCCGTCGCAGTGGCGCGCGATGTGTCGCACGAACCGCGTCCGGCGCCGCCGCCGACCGGGCAAACCGCGCCGATCCCGCCGCAGATTCCTACGGCAGGCGAATCGGGTGGCAAGAGCTGATTGAACGAACGGCCGACACGCGCAGTGACCATTGGCCTTGCGAGCACGGTCATGCCGGACGATTGAATTTCAGGCGAGCGCGGGCGCGTTGGCCGCGCGAACGATGTCATTCACATGGGTAGAGATCTGTGCGCCCGGGACGCCGTAAATATGCAGCGAGACGGCGGGCTGCTGGCTGCTATTGCCCAGCCGATGAATGCCGCTGCGGCCGCCGCGCACAAACGATACCGCGCCGGCATTGCGCGCCTGCGTGCGCGTGGCGCTCGCGCAGCGCTGCGCGTCATTCCATTCGAATACCGTTTCGCTCAGCGTGCCGTCCAGCACGGCATAGCCGCACCACGTATGGTGCGCATGCACGGGGCTCGCCTGGTGTGGCAGCCAGACGAGTGCGGCGATCGCGTAGCGGCCCTGCGGGTCGGCGGCCAGCAGATGTCGCCGGTAATTCTCGGTTGAACCTTCACGTTGTGCCGCGCTCAGCAGCGTGGGGTTCGCCGCGGCTTCAGCGAGCGCGACGCGCATGGTGCGCGCGAAGAAGGTGGAATCCGACGGCTCGGGGAATTTCGCGCAGGCTTCGAAGATGGCGTCGAGCGTGTTGCATAGGCGTTCGAGGGGCGCGCTGTGTGACGCGTGCGACGCCGCTTCGTGCGGGCAAACCGGGTGTGCGCCTTGGGCGAAGGAGCGGTCGAGGGCGGTTGAACGGAGATCTTGGCTCATGGTCGCTGCGCAGCACGTAACTGCGTTCTGGATATTTTTCGATAGCCACATTTATACCTGTTTGCCTGGAGAAAGAGTTTCCATATAATTCCCCTCAGGTCGCAAAAAGTAGAATAATTTCCTATGGGGGTGGGCTGATGGGAATGGATATCATCGATCGGAAGCTGCTTGAATTGCTGCAGGAAGACGCAACCATGCCGATCGCCGAGCTGGCGCAACGCGTGAATCTGTCGCAGACACCTTGCTGGAAGCGGCTTCAGCGTCTGAAAGAGACCGGCGTGATTCGCGCCCAGGTGGCACTGTGCGACGCGCGCAAGCTCGGTGTGGGCACAACCGTGTTCGTCGCCGTGCGCACCAACCAGCACACCGAGGCGTGGGCGCAGACCTTTACGCGCGCGGTGCAGGAGATTCCGGAAGTGGTGGAGGTGTACCGGATGAGCGGCGAGACCGACTACCTGCTGCGTGTGGTGGTGTCCGATATCGACGACTACGATCGCGTCTACAAGCTGTTGATCGGCGCCGTGCCGTTGTACGACGTGAGTTCGAGCTTCGCGATGGAGCAGATCAAGTATTCGACGGCGCTGCCGGTGCGGCCGGCGGCGGTGGCGGACGGGCGCTAACGGCGGGTGCGGCGGGTGCGGCATTTGTTGCATTTGCTGCCGGATCATTTGCTGATTGGAGCCGCCATGGGTGCCGCTACGCCT
Organism: Paraburkholderia fungorum; assembly: GCF_046027215.1. Taxonomy (GTDB): domain Bacteria; phylum Pseudomonadota; class Gammaproteobacteria; order Burkholderiales; family Burkholderiaceae; genus Paraburkholderia; species Paraburkholderia fungorum_D. The sequence goes on from NZ_JAQQEN010000001.1 coordinate 1,520,822, forward strand.
CGGCGATGACCGCTCCTCCTGCTGACTGCAAGCCGTGTGCAAGCTCACTCAGCGTAGAATGCCGCCTTCCTTCAGACACAATCCGCGACTGCCTCGCGAACCGGGCCCGCCTCATGAACAAACCGCCGCGCAAGAAGAACCCGACCTTTGGCATTGCCGTTTTCATCGTGGTCGCGGTGCTGCTGGTCATCGCCACGCTCTTCTATAACGCCATCAAGGAAAAGCACGATTTCGACAGCCAGAATGCGCCAGCGCCGTCGATTTCATCGGACGCAGCCGCAGCGGCAACCGCGGCAGCGCCTGCTAGCGGCGCTTCGCAATAAGACGCGTCAGAGGTCGCGGTCCTATTGCGGCCTTGGCGATGTCATTCTTCCGGTAGCCGGATCACGCTCGCATCTTTGCGAATCTGCGCCGACGCCGTCAGCATCTGCTTGCACTGGTGTGAGAGCAATTTCATGTCGTGCACGGCGTCCGCGGAATAGTCGGGCGACTTTTCCGTTTCGACCACCATTGCATCCAGCTCGCGCGTCAGTTGTTTGACCTGCTCGCCGTGGTCGGCGGGTGGCGCGTTGCCGGCTTCGGCTTCGGTGAGATTGTCGCGGATCACGGTCAACGTGCGTTGCAGCGCCTGCAGCGAGACGCCTTCGCCCTGTTGCGCGGATGTGCGCAGCAATGGCGCGGCCGCCGTAATCTGGGAGGCAAGCGAGTGGCTTCGCACCAGCAGACCATTCAGTTCCGGCACGAACTTTTGCGCCGCCCTCGGTTCCAGCATCATGCGCTGAAACGCCTGGCCCAGATTGGCGAACGCCACGTGGACGTTCTTGCGCGCAAGCCGGTAGCGGTAGTCGCGATCGAGGGCCGTGGCGGCGGCTGCGGCCGCGGCGGACGTACCGGCTGACGGCTTGGCCGTAGGGTTGCTGACGGTGGTGGTGCCGGCGATGCCAGCGCCTGAGGTGACGCCTGAGGTGACACTTGAGTTGACACCTGCGTTCGCCACGGCAAGCGCCGGCGTGGCGAATTCGATCGCCGGGTCGGCCATGGCCGCGGCAGGCGCACGCGCCCCGGCTTCGGTCACGGTGGCGACCACCGCCGCGGCCGGTTTGCCGCTCCACCACCAGCTCGCTTCCAGATACTGCCGCGTCGCGTTGATCATGTTGTTGACGAGCTTGCCCATCAACCGGTATTCCCAGTACGGGAACAGATGGCTCGCCGCAATCGCTATCGCGCATCCCACTACCGTGTCGATCGCGCGCTCGCCGATGATGCGCATGCTGCCCGGCGCGAGCAGATGGAACATCAGCAGCACATACGACGAGGTGAACACCACGCTCGCCGTGTAATTGAACAGCAGCAGGCTGTAGCTCATCACCATCGAAGCGAACATCACCACCAGCAGGATGTGTGGTTCCTTGACGAAGATCATCAGCGCGATACTTGCCGCGCAGCCGATCAGCGTGCCGATAATCCGCTGCCCATTGCGCTGCTTGGTTAGCGAATAGCCGGGCTTCAGAATGATGACGGTGGTCATCACGATCCAGTACGCGTTGGTGAGCGGCAGCAGACGGCCGAGCCAGAAGCCGACCGCGACCGCGATCGTCACGCGCAGCGCGTGGCGGAAACTCGGCGAGGCCATGGTCAGATTCGAAAAAATCTGTCCGAACGGCACGCGCCGGCTCGACACAAAGCGGCTGAGCGCCTGATCGAGGCGCAGTTCGGTTTCTGTGACGCGGGCGTCGCTGGACAGACTTTTGCGCATCTTGTCGATGAGCCGCGTCGCGCTCCAGATGCGGCGAAACGTAGCCGATATTGCCGAATACGCCTCGGGGTTTTTGACCGGCAGGTCCTGCTTGCGCATCACCTCGATCTCGAACTCGATAGCGCGCAATTCAGCCTTCACGTTGACGCGCGTACGCGGCGCCTGGTTCTGCAGCACCGCGAGTCCGATCTCCTCGAGATCGGCGGCGGATTTGCGAATCAGATCACGATAGAACACCAGCAGGTCGGAGCCGCCAAACGTGGTGCGCACCAGCGGGTAATCGGTATGCGCGCCGACAAACAGTTCGTGTAGATCGACCGTATTGATGAACAGGTTGAACAGCATGGCGCGGCGCGGTTCGAGCCGGCCGGTTTTCAGCTTCGGCAGATTGCGCAGCACGATATCGCGGGCGGCGTCCTGGCGCTCGACGGCGGCGATCTGCTTGTCGACCAGATTGCGGTAGCACTCGTCGAGATCGTTATCGAGGTCGTAGAACGAGGCGCGCGCGAGCAGATAGTCGGCGCACGCGAACACGCTTTCGGCCAGCGCCTGCTGTTCGATGCGGTGCATCATCCAGCGGCTCACGAGGGTCGACCAGTAGGTGTACCAGAGGCCGCCCACCAGAATCCACGACGCGTTGACGAGCGCCTGCATGGGCGTGAAATGCTCCTCGAGCGTCACGATCATCATGAACAGCGTTGCGAAGCTGATCTGCGGCCAGCGGTTGCCATACACGACAATCAGCGAGAGCAGGAAGGTCAGCGGTACGACCGTGCACCATAGCGTCACCGCGTTGACCGTGGCGAGGCCGGTAGCGAGCGCGGACAGGAAGCCGATGACCGTACAGGCCAGCATTTCGTTGTGCTTGTACTTGAGCGGCCCCGGCATGTCGACCACGCACGCGCCGAGCGCGCCGGTGGCGATCGTGAAGCCGAGCTCCCGGTCGTGAAACACGATCAGGCACAGTACGGCAGGTAATGACACGCCGACTGCGATGCGCAGGCCGCCATAAAAGTACTGGCTGTAGAGGAATTTTTTTATCTCAACCGAATAGCGCATCGACTGCCTGGATTCTATTCACAAGGAAAATCGCGGTGAAGGGACAGACCCAAACTGCCGTCGAGTCTAACTGATTTTGTGGCCGATCAGACCTCATCCGTTCGGCCAGGTTCTGCGCGATGAGCGCGTTTGTTATGCTGTCGCTTCAATGTCTGTCGTGGCCTGAGCGTTCCGCCCGCGCCGCACGCTTTCCCGGGACCCATGCTCCAACTTTTCTACTCGAACCGCTACGAAACGCTTGTCGGCGCGCTGCTTGACGACCTGGCGCAGGCGCCGTCCAACCCCTGGAGCGCGCAGCCTGTCATCGTCCCGAGCGCGGCGGTGCGGCGCCGGCTCGAGCTCGATATCGCGGCGCGCCAGGGCATCTGTGCGAATGTCAATTTTGGTTACCTCGCGCAATGGTTGTGGGCGCAGATCGGCGGTGTGATCGAGGTGCCGAAGCATTCGCCGTTCGCACCCGACCGGTTGGTGTGGCGCTGCTACCGGCTGCTTGGAGATGAAGACCCGGCGCTACCGTGGAATGCATCGGCGCGTCTGCGTACGTATCTCGACGCGGCGGATGCGTCGATGCGCTACGAACTGGCCCGGCGCGTGGCCACCGTGCTCGACCACTATCTGACGTATCGCCCGGAATGGCTGCTGCAATGGCAGAAGGGCGGCTCGATCTTCGCAGGCGGCGCGGTTGACGACAACGGTCCGCGCCTGATCGGGGCGAGCGAAGCCGCGCGTGAAGACGAGCGTTGGCAAGCCGCGCTGTGGCGCGGCGTGCTCGCCGAAGTGGCGGGCAACGCGCAAACGCCCGCTGCCGCCTTGCCGCCCGCGTACCGCTTTCTGGAAGAAATCCGCACGCTCGATCTCGAGGCGATTGCCAAAGCAGATTGGCCCGAAGCGGTCAGCGTGTTCGCCTTGCCGACCATGCCGCCGCTGCATGTCGCTCTGCTGCGCGAGTTGTCGCGTTGGGTCGACGTGCGCCTGTATGTGATGAACCCGTGCCGCGAGTTCTGGTTCGATATCGTCAGCGAAGGGCGCGTCGAAGCGCTTGATGCAGCAGGGCAACGGGACTATCAGGAGGTCGGTCATCCGCTGCTCGCCGAGTGGGGCCGTCAAACCCAGGCGCAACTGCATATGCTGCATGAGTTGACGGAGAGCGCTGCATCGGGCGAAACCGGCGACTTCACCGGGAACCCTGAGCCAAGCTGGCTCGCCGCCGTGCAGAACGGCATTCTCGATCTGCGCACGGAAACGGAAGCTGACGAACTGCCGACCGAGCGCGGTATCGAAGTACACGTGTGCCACAGCCTGTCGCGGCAGCTCGAAGTGCTGCACGACCGCCTGCTCGGCTGGTTCGACGAGTTCGACGATCTGCAGCCGTCCGACGTGCTGGTCGCCGTGTCCGATCTCGCGGCGGCCGGCCCTTTGATCGATGCGGTATTCGGCACTGCGCCGTTTGGCGATACGCGCCGCATTCCGTATCGGATCACCGGCTTGCCGCCGTCGCAGGCCAATCCGGTCGCGCGTCTGTTGCTCGACTGGCTGGCGTTGCCCGAGCGCAGCGTGGGCGCGCCGGATCTGATCGAATGGCTGCGTGTCGACGCAATTGCCGCGCGCTACGGGATCGACGCCAGCGCGCTCGAGGCCGCGCAGGAATGGCTCGCGGCAGCGGGCGCCCGTCGCGGCCTGGCACCGGTCGAGCCGCTCGGCGAGCACGTGCCGGTTGCGCGTCATACATTCGCCGATGCGCTCACGCGCCTGTACCTTGGCTACGCGATGCCGGACGGCGGCGAGCCGGTCGACGCATGGCTGCCGGTGGAAGGTGCCGACGGCTCCGGTGCTGAATTGCTCGGCCGCCTGTCGCGTTTCGTCGACGACATCGAGTCCTTCGCGCAGCGCTGCGCGGTCGAACAAACGCCGTCCGAATGGACATTGTTGTTGCTCGACACGCTCGCGCAGTGTTTCGATGGCGGCGTCGAATTCGCCGATGCGCTGGCTGCCGTGCGTGACGCAATCGACAAGATGGGCGACGCCATGCGCGCCGGCGCGCAGGACGTCGTGCTGCCGGCCGCCGTGGTGCGCGGCGCGCTCACCGAAGCGCTCGACGATCCGGCGCGTGGCGGCGTGCCATGGGGCAGCGTGACGTTTTCTTCGCTGACCAGTCTGCGCGGCCTGCCGTATCGTGTCGTCTGCCTGCTTGGCATGGACGACGGCGTGCTGCCGAGTCTCGCGCGCGCCGACGAATTCGATCTGATGGCCGCGTTCGGCAAAGCCGGCGACCGGCAGCGCCGCGACGACGAGCGCAATCTGTTCCTCGACCTGTTGCTGGCCGCGCGCGATCGTCTCTTCATCGCCTACACGGGCCGCAGTATCCGCGACAACGCACCGCTGCCGCCGGCCGCGCTGGTAGACGAATTGCTCGACTATCTCGCGCAGGTGTCGGCGGGCGAGGGGGCGAGTCCCGCGGAGATCGAAACGGCGCGTCACGCGTTTGTCGTCGATCATCCGTTGCAGGCATTCGCGTCGGACTATTTTTCGTCGCAGCGAGATCTGTTTACCTACGACGTCGATCGCGCGGAACTGGCCAGCCTGCTGGCCGCGCCACAGCATGCGCCGGCCGCGCCGTTCTTCGATCAACCGTTGCCGGCTGAAGACGCCGCGCCGGTTGCCTTCGACGAATTCGTGCGCTTCTGGCGCCACCCGGCGCGCGCTTTGTTGCGCGACCGCCTGGGGATCGTGCTGTCGGATGCGCAAGGCGAATTGCTCGATACCGAGCCGTTCGAGCTCGACTACGCGGGGCGCGATGCGCTAGCGGAGCGTCTCCTGCCAGTACTGCTCGACAGCGATATCGGCGACGACCACATGTTCGAGCGCGTGCGCCGGCTTGCCGCCGCCAGTCCCGAACTGCCGGGCGGCGCGACGGGGGCAGTGTGGCGTGCGCGCGAACTGGGCGCGCTGCGCCAGCTCGCGGATAGCGTGCGCCGCGAAGTGGCCTCGGGCGTCGAGCGCTTGCCGTTTGTACTTGATATCGTGCCGCGCTGGCCCGATCGTGCCGAAATCGCGGATACGCTGTTCGGTACGCACGACACAGCGCTTCGCAAAGCGGCTGAAACACCGCTGCAACTGCACGGCACCCTGAATTTGCTGACCGAAACGGGGCAGGTGATTTTCCGCTACGCCAAACCTACCGCACGCGATTATCTGTCCGCATGGCTCGCGCACCTGGTCTATTGCGCGGCGCAGCCGAACGGTTCGCGCCGCACCGTCTGGCATGGCAGCGGCGAGAGCTTCGAGCTCGCGCCGGTCGCCGCGCCGCTCGATGAACTCGCGCCGCTCGCCGCGCTGTTCCGGGCGGGGCGCCGGTTGCCGCTGCGCTTTTTCCCGAAGAGCGCGTGGGCCAAAGTCAGTGAGAGTGACTCCGCTGCGCAAGGTGTCTGGATCAATGACCGGGTGCGCGGCGAGTCCGACGACCCGGCCTTGCGCATCGCGCTGCGCGGCACGCCGCTCACGCTCGACGAACCGTTCGGCAGCCTCGCCGCGATCGTCTTCAAACCGCTCGTCCAGCATCTGCGGAGTGCACCATGAGCGGCGCCATTCAGCATCGCGCGCTCGTCGCCGAGGAGCTTGACGTTTTCGCCTGTTCGCTCGACGGCGTCAATCAGATCGAAGCGTCGGCGGGAACCGGCAAGACCTGGAATATCTGCGCGCTGTACGTGCGGCTGTTGCTCGAAAAGAATCTGAACGCGGACCAGATTCTGGTGGTCACCTTCACGAAGGCCGCCACCGCGGAGTTGCACGAGCGCATCCGCGGCCGACTCGCCGAATTGCACCGCGCCATTGAAATGGATGACGACGGCGGCGATCCGTTCATCCAGCGCCTTTTCGAAACGACCCTCGCACCGGAGCGGGGTATCGACCGGGCGGACGCGTTGAAGGTGGTGCGCCGCGCGCTGCGCACTTTCGACCAGGCTGCGATTCACACCATTCACGCGTTCTGTCAGCGCGCCTTGCAGGAGGCGCCGTTCGCGGCGGCCATGCCGTTCGCCTTCGAAATGGAAGCCGACGACGCTGCCTTGCGCTTTGAAATGGCCGCCGATTTCTGGCGTGAGCAGGTAGAGCCGGTGGCCCACGCGCATCCCGCGTTCGCTGCGTGGCTGGTTGCCAAACGGGCCGGTCCGGCGTCGCTGGACGCGCAACTCGCGCGGCGCCTGAAAAAGCCGCTGGCGCAATTGCGCTGGGGCAGTGTCGACGCGAGTGGAAATAACGCCGATCCGCAGGCGGGTTTCGACGCTGCCTGTGAGCTCTGGTACAAGGAGCGCGAGGCGATCGTCAGCCTGCTCGCGCAAGCGCAAGACCGTTTGAGCAAGACCTCGCACAAGCCGGATCACGTGAGCGCCGCGATCGCTGCGTGGACGGCTTATTTCGCTCAGGGCGATTGCCATGCGCCGCCACCGCGCGCGGCGTTGAAGTTGACCGCTTCGGCATTGAAGAAAGCGACCAAGGTCAAGTTCGAACCGCCCGAGCATCTGTTCTTCGCCTACGCCGAAGAACTCGCGGCGGCAGTGATCGCGGCGGAAGCCGCCCAACGCGCGCGCTGGCTCGCGCTCGTAGAGACCTGGCTCGACTACGCGCCCGCCGAACTGGTGGCGCGCAAACGCACACGCCGGGTGGTGTCGTTCGATGATCTGCTATCCAATCTGTATCGTGCGCTGGAGGCGAATCCCTGGCTTGCCGATGCGTTGCGCACGCGCTATCCGGCCGCGCTGATCGACGAGTTTCAGGATACCGATCCGCTGCAGTTCGCGATCTTCAGCCGCATCTTCGCGCCGGCCGGACCGCTGTTTCTGGTCGGCGATCCGAAGCAGGCGATCTACAGTTTTCGCGCGGCAGATCTGCATACCTACCTGGCCGCGCGCGAGGCGGCTTCCGCCTGTTACACGCTGGCCGTCAATCAACGCTCAACCACGTCTATCGTCGAGGCCTGCAACCGGCTGTTCGAAGCCAACCCGCAGGCGTTCGTGCTCGACGGACTCGACTATCAACCGGTGCGTGCCGGAGAGCGGCGCCGCCCGCCACTCGTCGATCTCGATGCGGGTGCCGGTGCGGGCGATTTCCGTATCTGGACTTTGCCACAAGGCGACGCCGCCTTGACCAGGCGCGAGGCGCAGCGTGCCGCCAGCGAAGCGTGTGCCGCCGAGATCGTGCGGCTGTTGCGCGGCGCTCGCGAGGGCACGGTGACGATCGGCGACGCGCCGCTTGCGCCGGGCAATATCGCGGTGCTCGTGCAGACGCATAAGCAGGGCAGCCTGATCAAACGCGTGCTGGCGGCGTGGGGCGTCGGCAGTGTCGAGCTCGCGCAGGCTTCGGTGTTCGCCACGCTCGACGCCGAGCAGATCGAGCGCGTGCTGGCGGCGGTCGATACACCGGGCGATCTGCGCCGCCTGCGCGCCGCGCTCGCCACCGATTGGCTCGGTATGGATGCCGCCGCGCTGTGGCGTCTCGAACAGGTCGCGGACGCACCGTCGCCGACTGACGATCCCGCGCACGCCGCTGACGCAATGGGCTGGGTCGAGCGTTTTTCCCGCTATCGCACGCTGTGGCACGAGCGTGGCTTCGCCGTGATGTGGCGCACGCTGATGCGCGAGCTGCGCGTCGCCCAACGGCTGGTGGCGGGCGTGGACGGCGAGCGTCGTCTGACCAACGTGAATCATCTGGCCGAACTCGTCCAGGCGCGCGCGGCCACCCAACCGGGGATTGCGCCCACTTTGCGCTGGCTGGCCGCGCAACGCACGCAAGGCGGCGGTGAAGACGCGCAGCTGCGGCTCGAGTCGGATCGCAACCTGGTGCAGATCGTGACCGTCCACAAATCGAAAGGGCTCGAATACGCGGTCGTGTTCTGTCCGTTCCTGAACGACGGCGCGCTGCGCGAGCCGCCATCGTCCGGTTTGCCGGATGCCCGTGAATATCACGATGAAACGGGCGAGGCAGTATTGCACTACGGTTGCGATGACGACGAAGCCGAGCGTGCGTCGCGCTACGCGGCGCGCGAACAGGCGGCCGAGCGGGCGCGGCTCGTGTATGTGGCGCTCACGCGCGCGGTCTATCGCTGCTATCTGGTGGCGGGCACCTATCTATCGTCGCGCTCTACCAGGGAGTCGCGCCGCAGCGTGCTGAACTGGCTGGTCGCCGGCAGCGGCCACAGCTTCGACGAGTGGCTCACCGAGCCGCCCGACGAAGCCGTCTTGTCCGCGCGCTGGCAGGCGCTGGCGGGCGGCCCGGTGGCATTGCATGCGTTGCCGGAAAGCGGGCGGCGCGTGCCGCTGGAAAGTCTCCAGGACAGCGGCGCGCGCATGCAACCGCGGGTCAATCGCCGTCCATTGCGCGACCAGTGGCGCATGGCGAGTTTCAGCGGCCTGATCGCCGCCGGCAGCAAAGCCGAAGAGGCTTACACGCCGGTGGAAGAGGTCCGGCCCGATCACGACGAGATCGCCGACGCGCTCGTCCCCGCGCCGTTGCCGACACCGCAGGCGCCGTCCTACGCAGCGGACGACATTCTCGCGTTTCCGCGCGGCGCCGCGGCGGGCGACTGTCTGCACCGCATGTTCGAGCTGGCGGATTTCACCGATCCTGCTACGTGGCCGGAGGCCATCCGGGGCGCGTTGCGCGAGCGTCCGGCGCCGGCTGCGCCCGAGCTCGCGGCACGCTTGCCGGCGATGATGCATAACCTGATCGCGGACGTCGTGACAACCGAACTCCAGCCCGGCATGGCGCTCGCGAATCTGAATCCGCAGCGGCGGCTGAACGAACTCGAGTTTCTGTTCTCCGCGCCGTCGCTCGATTTCCCGGCGTTGCGCGAATTGCTGATGGACCACGGCTATCCCGACGTCGCGCTGGAACCGGGCGTGTTGCGTGGTTTCGTCAAAGGATTTATCGACATGATCGTCGAACACGACGGACGTTTCTGGATCGTCGACTGGAAATCGAACCACTTGGGCGATGGCGCCGCCGACTATGCCGCGGCGCCACTGGAAGCGGCCATGGCGAGCCACGCGTATCACCTGCAAGCGCTGCTCTACACGGTCGCGCTGCATCGCTATCTGAAAACACGGGTGCGCGATTATGCGTACGACACGCACATTGGCGGCTATCTGTACCTGTTCGTGCGCGGCGTGCGTCCGCAGTGGCGCGACGCGGATGGCCCCGCTGGCGTGCATATGCGCCGGCCGGCATTCGAACTGGTCGCGCTGCTCGACGCCGCGATGATCGGAGGGGCGGCATGAGCACGTTCGATCAGATCCCGGCCATGCCGCCGGAACTCGATGAAATCGAGGTGAACGCGCCCGCGCCGGCTGATTTCAGCACCGCGCTCGCGGAAGGTTTCGCGCGCCGCATCGGTACGCTGGCGCGGCGGGGCGGCGCGTCGGCAGAAGCGGTGAAATGGGCCTCGCGCGCTGCTTTCGCTGCGAGTCGCGCAACCGCGGAAGGCCACGTGTGCATACCGCTTCGCGCGCTGGCGCGACGCTTCGATGTGTCGGCCGCCGAGGTGCGCGCGGTGCTGTTCGCGAGCGGCATGGCGAGCGATGGTTCGCAAAGCGCTGCCGCGTTGCGGCCGCTGGTGATCGATGGGCAAGGCCGGCTCTATCTTGCGCGCTATTACGACTACGAGCGGCGTCTCGCGCGCTCGCTGGTCGCGCATGCAGGTTCAAGTACGGGTGCGGATACGCGGCAGGCGGACAGCCACGCACCAGATACGGACCAAGCCGATGCCCACACGCTGCACGAGCGCCTGCTGCGCTACTTCGGACCGCCGCGAGACGACGAGATCGACTGGCAACGCGTCGCGGCCGTCATGGCGTTGTCGGGGCGGCTCACGATCGTCAGCGGCGGTCCTGGCACCGGCAAGACCACCACGGTGGTGGGCGTGCTGGCCTGCCTGCTGGATGCGCGCGCCGATTTGCGCATTGCACTGGCGGCGCCCACTGGCAAAGCGGCGCAGCGGATGCAGGAAGCGCTGCTCGCGCGCGCCGGTGACTTGCCGCCGGCACTCGCCGCCCGGCTGCCGCAGACCTCGTACACGTTGCATCGTCTGCTTGGCTCCGGGCCGGGCGGCCGCTTCCGGCATCACCGCGACAATCCGTTGCCGTATGACGTCGTCGTGATCGACGAGGCGTCGATGATCGACGTCGCGATGGCCGCGCATCTGCTCGACGCCATTGCACCGCATACGCGTCTCGTGATGCTGGGCGACAAGGATCAACTGGCGGCCGTGGAGGCCGGCGCGGTGTTCGCCGAACTCAGCGCGCAACCGGCTTTCACGCAAACAGGATTGAAGCGGATTGCCGCCGCGCTCGGCACCGAAGCGGCGCGTCTCGCGCGAGCGTTGCCGGGTGCGGCGAGCGGCTTCGACGAGCGTCCTGACGACCTGTTCGCGTATGCTGACGCGCCGCAAGATTACGACGCACCGCCCGACGATCTGTTCGCGCAGGCCGGCGAGCCGGATGACTTGATGGGCATGCCGGACGATGAGCGCTCTACAAGCGCGGCGGCGGAAGTGCGCCGCAGTCCGCTGGCCGATTGCGTTGTCTGGCTCGAACGCAACTATCGCTTCGGCCTCGAATCGCCAATCGGCCGCCTGTCGCTCGCAATCCGCAACGGCTCAGCCGAGTCGGCGCTCGACGTTCTACGCATCGACCCCGCCGAACCCTGCGCCGCGGCGTTGCGCGAAGACACCCATGCGAGCCTCGCCGAGCGCACCGTCGCGCGTCTTGCCACGGGCTTCGCGCCGTATGCCGACGCGCTTGCCACGGCGCTCGCGGCCGCGACGCCTGACCCGCTGCCGTTATTCGACGCGCTCAACCGGTTTCGTGTTCTGTGTGCAACGCGTTCCGGGCCGCGTGGTGTCGACCAGCTCAATACCTTGATGGCTGCGCAGGTGCGTCGCTCGGCGGGCGTGACGCTGCCGGTCGGCGCGCAGTGGTTCGCCGGCCGTCCTGTGATGGTGACGCGCAACGATTACGCGCTGGGTCTGTTCAATGGCGACATTGGCATTGCGCTGCCGGGCGCGGGCGGCGCGTTGCGAGTGTATTTCCGTACCGGCGACGGTGGTCTGCGCGCGGTGTCGCCGGCGGCGCTCCCGCCACACGACACGGCGTTCGCGCTGACGGTGCACAAATCGCAAGGCTCGGAATTCGAGCACGCCGTGTTGATGCTGCCGTCGACGTTCAGCCGCGTCTTATCGCGTGAACTCGTGTACACGGCGATTACGCGCGCGCGCGAACGCGTCGAAGTGATCGGCGCGCGCAGCGTGCTGGCACAGGCCATTGCAACGCCCACGCAGCGCGATTCAGGACTGGCTGCGCGAATTGCCCTGGCGTGGCGAGGCGATTAGGAGGGTAGCGGCGGCGTGGCGCGCATACGGTCCGCATACGGCGCGCGCACGGCCCGCCCGCGTCATTCCGGTTGCTGAGCGGGTGCCGCGCCGGCGGCCGCCTGTTCGCGTGCCTCGACCCGGCCGCGCATGGTTTTGCGATACCACAGCGTCCATAGCGTCAAGCCGCCGTAGATGCCGTAGCCGACGAACGGCGAAACAACCAGGAAGCGCTCGATCGGCCAGGTGAGAGCCATCCACGCGCGCAGCGCCGTTTCGCCAGTCAGGCCGACGCCCCACACCAGCGTCATCATCCGCATCGCGCTGACGAGGCCAGGACGTTCGCGCCACAGCGCTTCGAAATGCGCAGCGCCGCCTTCCATTTCGCGGGCGACCGTGGCGCGCGCGAGATAGAAGATCAGTGGACGACGCATGGGCAGTGAGAGCAGAAACACCACGCCCACCGCGCCGGACACCAGCGATTCGCGCAGCAACAGCATGCGCGGACTGCCGCCCAACGCCATCGCCGCGACCGAGAGTACGATGCCGCCGACCACCAGCACGCTCAGCGCGTCGACGCGGCGAAAACGTGCCAGTTCGATCAGGCTCCAGATGATCGGCGGCACGGCCGAGGCGATCAATGCGCCGGTCTCGCCCAGGTGAGGCAGCGCGAGCCGGTAAGCGAGCCACGGCAGCAGAAAGTTGACGGCCAGTTCCAGCACAAAACCCGGGCGGAGCTTCATTTGAATTTACGCTGTAAGCGGAAAACGGCAGTATCGATGAACTGAGCGTACGTTTGCAAATAGTTTTTCGCATCGGCGGAGGCGCCCGATAGTCGGTTGCGCTCTGTGTACACTTTCGTTTCCTGGACCTTTACCGCGTCATGACATCCCGTTATCCAATCCCGCCGAACGAAATCGAACTGACAGCAGTGCGCGCGCAAGGAGCGGGCGGTCAGAACGTCAACAAGGTTTCAAGCGCTATTCATTTGCGTTTCGACGTGCAGGCTTCGTCGTTGCCGGAGGTGTTGAAGATGCGCCTGCTCGCGCTTTCCGATCACAGGCTTACACGCGACGGGGTCGTGATCATCAAGGCACAGGAACATCGCACGCAGGAGATGAACCGCGCGGCGGCGCTGGCGCGGCTCGATGAACTGATCGAAAGCGTGAGCGTCACCCGTAAGCCGCGTGTCGCAACCCGGCCGACGCGTGCGTCGAATCGGCGCCGGCTCGATGGCAAGGCCAGACGCAGCGAGATCAAATCCGGCCGCGGCCGGGTGGACGATTAAAGGCGCGGCAACGGCTCAACACGTCAGCACGCTCAGGTGAGCCTTACGGATTCAGCGCTTGCTGCCCCGGCCGGCCGGACGCGCAGTTGGCGGCGCTGGGGTCGGCACGAAGTCGACACACAGGACATGCGTACCGCCATGCTCGAACGCGATCGCGGCCGTGTAGCAGTCTTCGCCGTCGGCCAGCGAATAGTGCGGCCCCATCATCGCAACGCGGCCCGGTGCGGCCAGCGCATGCTTGAAATAGGCACGCCTCGACCAGTTGCTGTGCGCGTTGGAATAGAGCGGCGCGAGCCGCAACGGCGGCGGCGGCAACGAGGCGGCCGCCACGGACGGCTGGGTCTGTTCGCCCTGACCGTCGGTGATGAACACCCGGCGCGCTTCGCGCAGATGCCACACGTTCTGCGCGGCCTGGCGCAGATCGCCGGTGGTCCTGAACGTTTCCACAGCGGCGAGCACCGCTTCAGCGAAACCTTCGAAGCCTAGTCGGCCGTGGCTCGCATGGGCGCGTTCGTAGTCGGCGAACCTGCTCCACATCGACTCGACCATCGCCGGCACTTTGGCGCACGCTTCCTGGACCGATCCCTTCGGTTGGCCGAGCCAGAAACCCTGTACGAAATCGACGTCGGCCTGCATCAGGATCATCAGTTCTTCATCGGTTTCAACACCTTCGGCCAGCACCAGCGTGCCGGACTGATGCAGCATCGCGATCAGGTGGCCGATCATCGAGTCGTCGCCTTCGCGCTTGCCGGCGCGCGCGACCAGCGAGCGGTCGAGCTTGACGATGTCGGGGCGAAAGCGCCACACCCGGTCGAAATTCGAAAAGCCGGTGCCGAAGTCGTCGATCGCGATCAGGAAGTCGCGCGGTTGAGACGCCGCAAGCATGCTGGCGACGGCGGATTCATCGTCGGCGGGCTGCTCGAGCACCTCGATCACAATGCGCTCCTGCGGCAGGCCGAAGTGCGCCGACAATTCGTCGATAAAGGTGCGCTGCGGCCAGCCGGTTTCGAACACCTGCGGGCGGGTGTTCAGAAATAGCCAGCCGGTGCTGATGCCTTGCTCCATGAAATTCGCCACATGCAGGCAACGCGCGATGCGGTCGAGTTCGCGCGCGTCGGCCGCCGAGCGGGTGCCCGAGAAGAGCACCTCGGGCGACACCGGCAAGCCAACCGGATCGAATGCCCGCAACAGTCCCTCGTAGCCGACCACGCACTGATGCGTGACCGACAGCACCGGCTGGAACACGCTGTGCAGCGTCAGCGCGCGCCACGTCGCCGTCCATCCGGACTCGTCCCGGACCAGATGCGGGAGCAGACCGTTCAGGGTCAATTCGCTGACGGTCGGCATAAGGGCGGGCATGAGAGCGGGCATAGGGGCATCACAGCAAGCGGGTGACGGGGCGCGCAAACAGACTTTGCGCGAGACTTTGCGCGCGACGGGTACACAACCCAGACCTCGGCAGGGTGATGCGGGCAAAGCCCGGGAACGCGGAGAGCAATGCCAGCCATGCTGGGCTCCGGCGAATGAGTCAAAACCAGTCTAGCAGTTCGGACTTCGCATGAATGTGCGGGTTATCACAGACGCGGGCAAGGGTTCGGTGCGCGGAAAACCACGGCGGCGCGCCGATCGGACAATGCGCCTGGGGCGTCGCGCGTCGTGGTTTGCCTTGTTCTGGCACGCGATGGCCTCACGCGCAACCGATGGAATCAATCGCCCGTATGAAGCCGAGCGTAGCAGGGCGGCAAGTGGCCGCCCGCCAAACTCCAGGCAAGGACGGTGCTCAGACGTTTTGCGCAGTCGCAGCATGTTTTTTATCGGGCGACGGGCGCGGGCGGACGCGGATTCTCTCCTCCCGCGCGTGCCTGCCAGCAGGGCCGGCGGGCCGCAGGTATGCTGCTGCTTTTCCTGAAAACAGAGGTCAAAGCATGGCGGAAATCGCGGTGGTGGCAATCTCGGTCGCGAAGCCGGGTTATGAAGAGCAATTGCGTGAAGCGCTCGAAGGCATCGTCGGGCCGACACGCAAGGAACAGGGCGCGCTTCAGTACGACCTGCATCGCGACGTTCAGGAGCCGCGCCGGTTCGTGTTTGTCGAGCGTTGGGAAAGCCAGGAGGCGCTGGCGACGCACGCCCGGTCCGCGCATATCGCGGCGTACAGGAAGGCGGCGGTGGACTGGATCGAGCACGCGGAAATTCGCGTCGTGGCGAAGATTTCGTGATTCGTGACGGGGCGAGGCGTCTTTGCTTGCGCTTCTGGGCGCGTCGCAGAGGCGCGCGAGGGTGGGCAGTGGCGAGTAAGGGTGACGAAAGGCGACTTAAAGGCCACTAAAGGCGAGCGAAGCGTCCGGCCGGATCCGATCAGCGCGGCGCTCGCCGTCCAGCTTTAGTGAGTCGCTTGCGGCACGTCGAGAATCAGGATGATGGTCCAGTCGGCGTCGCCATCATGATGATATTGGCGCTCCGCAACAATGAATGGCTGCTGCTTGCCATCAGGGCCAAGAAACAGCACGTCACCTTCCATCGGCAGACACTCGACGGGCGGCAGCGCAAGGAACGCTTCCTGACCGCCGCGCGGCATCAGTTTTTCGATTTTGCGAGATGCTGCTTCAGTCCATTCGATATCAAGCTGGATATTGCTCATGCTGTCCTCCGCACCAAGGTGCGCACGGGTTAGGGGGATTCCGGCGGGGCCGGTCGGTGCGCGACTTTAGCATACCGTCAGGCTGACGCAGCGTGCCTTGGGCGCCGCCTCTGCGCGCCCCTCGCCGATCCGCTGCGAATCCATTAGACGACAAAAAAGCCGAAACCGGCGGTGCCGGCTTCGGCTTTTCACCCCAAGCGCGGGGTGATGATGCACCTGAGCGCGCCTGCAGCTTACGAGCTGGCAGCCATCGGCTTGGCGGCCTTCTTGTGCGGCGCTGCCTTGTGATGGTGGGCGGGCATGGCCGGCGCGCTTTCCATTGCCTGTTGCCGGTTTTGCAAATCTTGCGCACGTTGCTCGACGTCGGCGGCCTTGGCCGGATCGGTGCTCATCATGACGCCGTTGTCCTGCGCATAAGCCGCGCCCGTTACGGCACTGAGGGAAACCAGGATCGCCAGGGACACTTTCTTCATCGTTACCTCCGCAGAGTGGTTGTGGACCCGAGTATTTGCCTGTCCAGTCGGAAAGACAATGCATTCTAGCCAGCAATATCCGCTCCAGCGGATCTTTTGTAACCGCAATGACAATTAGTTACATCTTGTTACGCGTGGCCGCCACCGCGGCCATTCGTGGCCGCGTGGATAACCTTCGAGCGAGTTGCGGGTAGTGCCGCAAACATTCGCATCTCTAAATAAATCGCGATCGGCATCGCGCGGCAGTGTCAGAACCACCCGAGTGCACAATAGACATGAAATTGTGCAATCCCAATCAGTTCGTGCAGCGCGACCTCCGCACTCTTCAGATTCTCGTAGCGTGGCAGGATTCCAAGGCGTGCGCGCCGCGCGCTCGAGATAAGCGGTTGCGGCGCCATACCGAAGCGGTGGAAGTCGAGCAGCGCACGCGGCATGTGATACGCGGAAGTGACGAGTATCACGGAGTCGTAACGTGAGCCCCCGACAATGGCTGAAACATTGCGCGCGTTCTCATAAGTCGTGCGGCTGCGATTTTCCAGCACGATATCCGCGCGCGGCACCTGTTCGCGCAACAGGTAGGGCAGATAGGTGTCGGCTTCGGTCGCGGGATGCCGCTGCGGATTGCCGCCGCTCACGATCACTTCGCACGTTGCCGCCGCGCGTTTGCAGGCGGCATAGGAGTGCGCGCTCGCGTCGATGCGTGCAATCACATCGCGCGGCGGGACGAGCATGTCCTGGTCGTTAAATTCGGTGCCCCCGCCCAGCATGACGATCGCGGTGCGCGGCGCGAAAATTGCGGGGGGTGTACTGATCTGCCGGGATGGCTGTGCCAGTTCAAGCAACGGCGCGGTGAGCCAGCCGGCGGCGAGTAGCCAGAACAGGGCAAGCGTGCCTATCACCAGGGGGCGGCGGGCGCGCTTCCATAGCACGATTACTGCAAAAAAAAGCGCTAATAAAGTGAATAGAATCAATTTAAATGGGGTAACGTATGTCTTTCGGGACAAATCTACGGGCTTGCTATCGCGCCGCAGCGGTTGCATCGTCGGGCTCGCAGACAGAACGCTACCATGCCGTTCAGACGGGGGTTCCGGAAAAAGAGACCAGGCAGCACCTGGCGGAAAACGGCCGCACTCCAGCAGCCGGCTTCCAGCCACGGGCGGGTGCTACGCGCGTCACTGGTGGCGCGGTGACGTGTTGGGCAGAGATGTGTCATGGCTGCACTTTAAGAAAGAAGTGAGATGACCACGTATTCCAACGAAGCGGTACTTGAAGCGCTGAGGCGGGCGCAATATCGCCAGGTCCCATGGGCCAGACGTCCGGGCGTATTCCAATATCTTCGCGCGCTCGGCTTGATGGACACCGTTCGGCAGCGCACTGTCGCGCCGGCTCCGGGTTTTCATGCACCTGTCGACATCGCCGTCCTGACTGATCGAGGTAGGGCCGAATTCGCCCGCCTTGCACATGACGAACGTCTGTTGAGCTGGACGGCGCAGCGAATGAACGACTACGTCGTTGCTACAGCCGAAGCGCGGCCTGCCGCCGCTCTCGAAGCGCGGCCGTAGGTTCGCTGGACGGACACGCCGATTTTCCAGCCGCCTCATGCGGCCGGTGGTGATTTTTTCGCTCGCGCTAACGCGCGTGGGTACTGCGCGTGCCGGGGTTGCCGTCCGCGCAAAAAAAAGCCCGTATCACGAGGATACGGGCGTACCGGAATTACTACTGCCACGCTGTGCTAATGGCGTAAATCAGACTGATGCAATGGCAGGTGGTTCCCCGGATCGCGGCCATTCGTTCAATGATCTTCAATTTGCACCGCAATGCGTACTTTCGCCGCGCTGGGCGGCTCGGCGCATGCGGCCGTGCGTCCACCAGGCATGCCCGGCGTGCTTGACATCTAGCGTCGCCGGGTCGGATCTTCGCGCTGCGGATCTGGCCGCGCACGCACGTTACTGGCAATATCGCCACGCAAGTCGCCGCGCGGCGTTGGCGGTGTGAAGTCGCGTCTACGCGTTTCGCTTTGCGAGGCTTGAACCGAGGCCGTGCGATCTGGCCGCCAGTTCCAGCCCTGCGGGCGCTCCTGAGCGAGCGCCGGTGCGGCCATTAATGAAACGACAATGCCGCACAGAAGCAGTGACATTGGTTTCATGCTGAGCTCCCGTCAAGCCGGATTCACGGCCTGTTTGCATACTCATACGGTATGCCGAGTAGCGAAAGCACGCTGTAAGTAATGGTAAATGGATGTTTCATCCCAACCGCCGGCCGCTCCGGTTGTCCGAAGCGGGGCGGGCCAGTCCAGTGAAGGAAGCGGAACGGGACGACTACGATGGGCGCGCGGGAATGCGGTGCCCATAACGGGTCCGGCAGGCGTCGAGTGACGGCGCACGGTGGCCCTGATACACGCCGGGCGCCCGCAGGCGCCCGGAAGTAAAGCAATTTGCGTCAGGCCATTTTGACCGGCGCGCGCCACGATTCCGGATTGGTCCAGAACGCGCCGCGCAGGCGGTCGCGGCTCGGCGGTGCCGGCGGCTTCGCGGCAGTCGCGCCAATGCGTCCGCGCAGCGAAATTTCGCGGCCGCTCGTGCCCAGTCGCTTAACTATTTCGGCGAGCGTACCATCGGCTTGCCATTCGTCGAAACGACGGCGGCAAGTCGGCGGTGACGGATAGCGGCCGGGCAGCTTGGACCAGCCTTCGCCGGTCGACAGCACCCAAAGCACGGCATTGACAACCGCGCGTGCTTCCACGCGTGGCCGACCGCGCCGTTCGCTCCGTGCTGGCTCCGCACAGAACAACGCCTCGACCAGCGCCCACTCGTTGTCTCTCAAATCGTCGAACAGCATCATGTTTCACCTCAGCGAAGCTAACTCCGGTGCGCTGCCCCGCGCCGCGCACTCTCCATGCACTCGATAGGCGAGTGCCAAGGAGGGTCGGGCTTGCCACGGTTCTGCTATGCAGTCAGAAGTCATGGCGCCGACCCTTGTGTGCATCTAAATGCAGGAAGTGTGCCAAGTTAAGTCCAACCGCCAGAAAGCCCCATGACAGCGGGCCAGCGCGGGCGCTAGCTAGGGGCGTATAAGAATCCAAAAAACCCATCTCGCAAATCGGGACAATCACCAATCTTGTGCAATCAGGCCCGACCAACGTGCGTTTGCGCCTTATTGCTGCATTGCAGCGAGCTGATCGAAAACCACTTCGGTGCGGCATTTAGCCCTACAATGCGCATCAAATGCGGTTATTGATGAGGCTGGTAAATGAATGTGACGCTGCGTCAGCTAAGGGTTTTCATTGAGGTTGCCCGTCTACAGAGCTTCAGCCGGGCAGGCGATGAAATCGGCCTGACACAATCGGCGGTCAGCCGTTGCGTGCGTGAACTGGAAGGCGAAATCGGTCTCAAGCTAATCGACCGCACCACACGCGAGGTGCAACTCACGGACGTCGGGGGCAATCTGGTGTCGAGCGTGTCGCGTCTGCTGACGGATCTGGACGACGCGTTGCGCGAGATCCGCGAAATCGGCGAGCAACGCCGCGGACGCGTGGTGGTGGCCGCCAGCCCCACCGTCGCCTGCCGGCTGATGCCCGGCGTGGTGGCGGCGTGCGGGCGGCAGTTCCCATTCATCACGATGGTTTTGCGCGATGACGTGCAAAGCGACGTGGTGCGCAAGGTCAAGTCGGGCGAAGTCGACTTTGGCGTGATCATCGGCCCGTTTTCAGCGGATGACCTGCTCAGCGAGTCGCTGATGACCGACTCGTTTTGCGTGGTCTCGCGCGACGACCACCCGCTGGCGGCGCGGGATCAGGTTGCATGGACGGATCTCGAGGGCCAGCGGCTCGTCATGCTCGACTATGCGTCCGGCAGCCGGCCGATCATCGACGCCGTGATGCAGGAGCATGGCGTAAGCGCCACGGTGGTGCAGGAGTTGGGGCATTCGGCGACCGTTTTTGGGCTCGTCGAAGCGGGCGTCGGCGTGAGCGTGCTGCCTTGGCTGGCGTTGCCTTTGCCGGCGGACGCCTCGCTGGTGGCGCGGCCGCTGGTGCCGCGCGCGGAGCGCACGGTCGAACTGGTGCGGCGGCGCGACCGCTCGCTGTCGCCGGCGGCGGAGGCGGTGTGGGGCCTGATCCGCCAATTGCCGGCACGCGCCGAAGATCTGAACTGAGCGCCCTTTGCTGTCAGGCAGCGCGGGGGCGTCGGCGGCAGCTTCGCCGTCCCCGAACCAGGCGGCACGCTAAACTGTCGCGATTTCCTGCGTCACCTTTGTGACTCGTCACCCGTGTGGATATCTCGATGAGCGAATTGGATCTGCCTGTGCCGTCCGTCCCGAATGCGCGCGATGCCGTGCGTGCGCTGCGTCCTTCGCAGATTCGTGAAGTTGCCAATGCCGGCTTTGGCGTCGACGACGTGCTGCCGTTCTGGTTCGGCGAGTCCGACCGGGTCACGCCGGCTTTTATCCGCGACGCGGCCAGCGCCGCGCTGGCCGCCGGCGCAACCTTCTATACCCACAACCTGGGCATTGCGCCGTTGCGCGCGGCGCTTGCGGGCTACGTCAGCGGACTGCACGGGGCGACCTCGCCGGACCAGATCGCCGTGACGAGCGCGGGCGTCAATGCGTTGATGCTGGCGGCGCAACTGGTGGTGGGCGCGGGCGACCGCGTCGTTGCCGTGACGCCGTTGTGGCCCAACCTGGTCGAAATCCCGAAGATTCTCGGTGCGCATGTCGAAACCATCGCGCTGGGCTATGGTGAACTCGGCTGGCAACTCGATCTCGAGCAATTGCTGGCGGCGCTGACGCCTGACACGAAAATGCTGCTCGTCAACTCGCCGAACAATCCGACCGGCTGGGTGATGAGCCGCGACGAGCAGCGCGCTGTGTTGGCGCATTGCCGCCGCCACGGCATCTGGATCGTCGCCGACGAGGTTTACGAGCGCCTGTATTATGCGGACGCCAGTCCCGCCACGAGCGGCGCGCAAGCGCGCACGGCACCGTCGTTTCTCGATCTGGCCGCGCGCGATGAGCACGTGATCTGCGTGAATTCGTTCTCGAAGGCATGGCTGATGACCGGCTGGCGCCTCGGCTGGATCGTCGCGCCGGCCGGATTGATGGACGATCTTGGCAAGCTGGTGGAGTACAACACCTCGTGTGCGCCGGCATTCGTGCAGCAGGCGGGCATTGTGGCCGTCGAGCAGGGCGAGCGCTTCACGCAGGAACTGGTGCTCGATCTGAAGGCGTCACGCGACCATCTGGTGAGGGCGCTGTCCGCGCTGCCGGGGATCGACGTGAAGGCGCCGCCCGGCGCGATGTATCTGTTTTTCTCGATGCCGGGTGCGACGCGCAGTCTCGAACTTTGCAAGGCGATGGTGCGGGAAGTGGGTCTCGGCGTGGCGCCGGGCAGCGCGTTCGGCCCGCAGGGCGAAGGCTTCGTGCGTTGGTGCTACGCCTGCGACACGGCGCGGCTGGACGCGGGTGTCGAGCGGCTGAAACGGTTCCTGGCACAGCACGGCGCGCGTTGAACCGACGTGGCGCGGCTGGCAAAGGCGGATTGACAGGAGCGGATCAAGGTCGGATTTCGTCCGCTTTTGTGCCTGGGCAGGCGTGTCAAGGCATGGCTGGAAAATGCGCCGGGGATTTCAACTTTACGCACCGATTGTTTTTGCGTAATATGGCGCTCAGTCACGCGATTCCTTTCAGGAATATCGCTGCTCCGTCCGGCTGGGTTTGGCTCGATTGCCTGTTTCGCCTCCCCCCGGTGCGTGCTCCCATCAATATGACCGATCAGAATCGGGCGAGCGCGTCTTCAGTTCCACATCGTCTGTTTGATCCGGTTCTTTGACCCTAACTCATAAGGTCGACCTGGCTGCATGAATACCCAAGAGGCGAAGATCGTCCTCGAGACTGCCTTGATCTGCGCGCAGGAGCCGTTAAAGCTCGGCGAGCTGCGCAAGCTCTTTGCCGACGGCGTGTCGGCAGACACTGTACGCACATTGCTCGAAGACCTTAAGCAGGACTGGTCCGGGCGTGGTGTGGAACTGGTTGGGCTGGCGTCGGGCTGGCGCTTTCAAAGCAAGCCCGCGATGCGTTCGTACCTGGATCGTTTGCATCCTGAGAAACCGCCGAAATATTCGCGCGCGGTGCTCGAGACGCTGGCGATCATTGCGTACCGGCAACCGGTCACACGCGGCGATATCGAAGAGATTCGCGGCGTCACGGTGAACACGCAGGTCGTGAAGCAACTCGAGGATCGGGGCTGGATCGAAGTGATCGGCCATCGTGACGTGCCGGGTCGTCCGGCGCTTTACGCGACCACCCGGCAGTTTCTCGACGACCTCGGTTTGAGGGCGCTCGACGAATTGCCGCCGCTGGCCGATCCGTCGGCGCAGCTGAATGCGGAGTTGCTCGGCCAGCATGCGATCGAATTCGCCGACGTCGAGGCCGTGCAGGCGTTGATAGCGGACGAAGGCGGCACGCTCGAGGCAGATGCCGCGGCGGTGGAATCCGTCGCCGCAAGCGCGAATGGCGAGGGGCCGGAAGTCGGGCCCGCGGCAGACGAGGGTGAGCCGGGCGAGTTCGCGAATGCAGCGAGTCACGCCGATAGCAACCGAGTTGAGTTCGACGCGGCGGCAGGAACGGAAATCGCTGAAGAAGATGCAGCGCCGGCACCGGCCCACCCGCAGCACGTTGAACCGCAAGTCGGCGCCGCCGAGCCTGCAATGAATCAAGATCCGGCCTCCCAGGCCGATCTGGCAACACCCGCGCACGACTCGGGCGTACTCCGCGATACGGAGCACGCCGCCGAGCCGAACCCGACCATGGCGGCGCACGGCGATCACGAAGATCGCCGCGATGCCGCTCAGGACGCAGGCATTCTGACCGACGACGAACCCGAGTCGCGCAGCGCCTGACGTAACCGAACTTTTTTTGCCGCGCCCGCAATGGGCGCGCGCGACCTGACATTTTGAGGTTGTTTTGACACATACCCACGACACCGATTCGTCCGAATCCGAGCGCGCCGTGCCGTCGGCGCGCGCCGACGAAGCGCGCACCACGCAAGCGTCGGGAGGCGAGAGCGAGCGCCCGGCGCAGACCACGGAAGCAGACGGTGAAGACCGTCCGCGCCGCGGCCTGCGTCGCGGTCCGCGCAGCCTGATCGCGCGGCGCCGTTCCGGAGCGAAGACGAAGGGCGCGGAAGGCGCACCAGCGCAGGGCGCGCCGGTTGTCACCGAGACGCCGCCGGACGGCGAGGTGGCCGCGCAGGTGCGCACGCCGCGCAAGGACGCGGGTGCCAAGGGCCAAGGGCCGCGTCGCAATGCGGGCGGCGCGAAGCGCGAGGGTGGTCAGCGTGAAGGCCAACGTGAAGGCCAGCGCGACGGCGCGCGTGGCGAGCGTCAGCCGCGCGAAGGCGGGCAGCGTCAGAATCGCCGCGGCGGCGAAGCGCCGGTGGCTGTTGCAACTGAGGCGGCTCCGGACGATCTGTTTTCCTACGTCACGTCGCCCGCATTCGATGCGGACAACAGCACCACCGGCGGCGTGCGCGCCCCGATGCTGCGCCGTGGCAAGCCGGCGGCGCCCAAGCGCGTGCTGGCAGCGGACGACGACGCGCCGAAGCTGCACAAGGTGCTGGCCGAAGCCGGCATGGGCTCGCGCCGTGATATGGAAGAGCTGATCGTGGCCGGCCGGGTGTCGGTGAATGGCGAGCCGGCTCACATCGGCCAGCGCATCATGCCGACCGACCAGGTTCGCATCAACGGCAAGCCGGTCAAGCGCAAGCTGGCCAACAAACCGCCGCGCGTGCTGCTGTACCACAAACCGACCGGCGAAATCGTCAGCCACGCTGACCCGGAAGGCCGCCCGTCGGTGTTCGACAAGCTGCCGCCTATGAAGACCGCGAAGTGGCTCGCAGTCGGCCGCCTCGACTTCAACACGGAAGGTCTGCTGATGCTGACCACCTCCGGCGATCTGGCCAACCGTTTCATGCATCCGCGTTATAGCGTCGAGCGTGAATACGCGGTGCGCGTGGTCGGTGAGCTGGCCGAAGGGATGCGCCAGAAACTGTTGCACGGCGTCGAGCTGGAAGACGGCCCGGCGAATTTTCTGCGTATCCGCGACGGCGGCGGCGAAGGCACCAATCATTGGTATCACGTCGCACTCGCCGAAGGGCGTAATCGCGAAGTGCGTCGTATGTTTGAAGCGGCGGGCCTGATGGTCAGCCGCCTGATCCGTACGCGTCATGGCGCGATTTCCCTGCCGAAGGGCTTGAAGCGCGGCCGCTGGGAAGAACTCGAAGACAATCAGGTGCGCGCGCTGATGGCGTCGGTCGGCCTGAAGGCGCCGACAGAAGAGAAGGGTGGCCGCAGAGAGGCGCCGGAGCGTAAGCAGCCAGACCCGATGCAGACGTCGATGGGCTTTATCAGCCGTGAACCGGTGCTGATGTCGCACGGCCGTTTCGACCAGCAGCAGCCACGCGGCCAAGGCCGACGCGGTGCGGCGGGCGCTGGTGGTTTCGGCGGCGGCGGTTCGGGCGGCGGCTTTGGTGGCGGCTACGGCAATCGCGGCGCTGCCCGTGGCGCCGGCGGCGGCTTCAGCGGCCCGATGGGCGGCGGCGCCGGCGGCGCGGGTGGTCCGCGCGGCGGCCGTGGCGACGTCGACGGCAATCGTGCGCCGTCGGGCAATGGAAATCGCGCGGCTGGCGGCGGTAAGCGCGTCGGCGGCAGTGGCGCCAATCCGGGCAGCGGCGGCGGCAACCGCGGGCCGGGCGGCAATCGCGGCGCCAATGCCAACCGCGCCGGTGGCGGCACCCCGAATGCGGGCGGCGCCAATCGCGGCAGCGGCGCGCCACGTGGCCGTTCCCGAGGTCGTTAAGCGGCTGTGGCTGGCTTTGCCAGCGTGACATCTGCCCGCTGATCGTTCTTGAACGAGCCAGCGAGGCCGCCATTGGAATCGAATCGATTAACGAGCGCCGCTGGTTTCATGTAACGCATAAACCGCGGCGTGCGCAAAAAGTAGGGGCAGAAGTTCTTGGTCCCGCTTGTCCGGCGCGGGTCGGAGGCGGCGCGAGCCGACTTGCAAAAGGCCCAAACCGCCGCCATATCGTTGAAGATTCCCATGAAATCAAGCGGAAATGCGCTTCGTACGGCGTTCTGCGGTTTGCGTTTGCCCCGAAAAATGGCTACAATCGCGGAGTCGCTGGGCGTGCGGCTTTTCATGTGCGGCTCAGGTGCGACCACCGGTAATAAGATGATGGGCGTTTAGCCCATTTTTTTTTGCCGCTCAGTTCTCAGTGGTTCGGCATCTCGGGTAGCACGAACGTGCGCCGGCTTGGCGCGCGGCCCGCATTGGTGTTTGCAGACAAACCCGGCAGGTCTCGCCGCGCGAACATCTTAGAGGGCACTGTGCAACTGACGGAACTGATTGAAACCACGGTCGTGGGACTCGGCTACGAGCTCGTCGATCTCGAGCGCACTGGGCGCGGCATGTTGTGTATTTATATCGACCAGCCGGCCGGCATCGCGATCGAAGACTGCGAGAAAGTCACGCGTCAGCTCCAGCACGTTCTGACGGTCGAAAATATCGATTACGAGCGGCTTGAAGTATCGTCGCCGGGTCTCGACCGCCCGCTGAAAAAACTGGCGGATTTCGAACGCTTCGCAGGCAGCGAAGTGGTAATCACATTGAAAAAGCCATTGGACGGACGAAAATCGTACCGGGGCATTCTGCATGCTCCGCAAGGCGAGACGATCGGTCTGGAATTTGAAGGGAAGGAAGGCGCCGCGATGCTCGATTTCACCGTCGCGGATATCGATAAGGCACGCCTCGTTCCGAAAGTTGACTTTAGGAGTCGCAAACAATGAGTCGCGAAGTGTTGATGCTGGTGGATGCGCTGGCACGCGAGAAGAACGTCGATAAAGACGTGGTATTTGCCGCGCTCGAGGCGGCCCTCGCTTCGGCCTCCAAGAAACTCTTCGAAGAAGACGCGGACATCCGCGTCCAGATCGACCGTGAAAGCGGCGAGCACGAAACGTTTCGCCGCTGGAAAGTGGTGCCGGACGAAGCTGGCCTGCAAGAGCCGGATCAGGAAATCCTGCTGTTCGAAGCGCGGGAGCAGAAGCCGGAAATCCAGCTCGACGAGTTCATCGAGGAACCGGTGCCGTCGATCGAATTCGGCCGTATCGGCGCGCAGGCCGCCAAGCAGGTGATCCTGCAGAAGGTGCGCGACGCTGAACGCGAGCAGATCCTGAACGACTTCCTCGAGCGCGGCGAGCACATCATGACCGGCTCGGTGAAGCGCCTGGACAAGGGCAACTTCATCGTCGAAACCGGCCGTGTCGAAGCGCTGCTGCGCCGCGACCAGCTGATTCCGAAGGAAAATCTGCGCGTGGGCGACCGCGTGCGCGCCTATATTGCGAAGGTCGATCGCACCGCTCGCGGTCCGCAGATCGAACTGTCGCGTACGGCGCCCGAATTCCTGATGAAGCTGTTCGAAATGGAAGTGCCGGAAATCGAACAGGGTCTGCTGGAAATCAAGGCAGCGGCGCGCGATCCGGGCGTACGCGCCAAGATCGGCGTGGTCGCTTACGACAAGCGCATCGATCCGATCGGCACTTGCGTCGGCATTCGCGGTTCGCGCGTGCAGGCAGTGCGTAACGAGCTCGGTGGCGAAAACGTCGACATCGTGCTATGGTCGGAAGATCCCGCTCAGTTTGTGATCGGCGCGCTCGCGCCGGCAGCCGTCCAGTCGATCGTCGTCGATGAAGAAAAGCATTCGATGGACGTCGTCGTAGACGAAAACGAACTGGCGGTCGCGATCGGCCGCAGCGGCCAGAACGTGCGTCTTGCCAGCGAGTTGACCGGCTGGCAGATCAACATCATGACGCCGGACGAATCTGCGCAGAAGCAGAATCAGGAGCGCGGCGTACTGCGTGACCTGTTCATGGCGCGTCTCGATGTCGATGAAGAAGTTGCCGACATCCTGATCGACGAAGGCTTTACGAGCCTCGAAGAGATCGCTTATGTGCCGCTCAACGAGATGCTCGAAATCGAGGCATTCGACGAAGACACCGTTCACGAACTGCGTAATCGCTCGCGCGATGCGTTGTTGACGTTGGCGATCGCGAATGAAGAAAAGGTCGAGAATGTTGCACTCGACCTGAAGAGCCTGGACGGTATGGATGCCGACCTGCTCGCCAGGCTTGCCGAACATCAGATCCAGACGCGCGACGAACTCGCCGAGCTGGCTGTGGATGAACTGGTCGAGATGACCGGAATGGAAGAGGATGCCGCTAAGGCGTTGATCATGAAAGCACGTGAACACTGGTTCCAGTGAGAAATGACCATGGCGCACTAAATTGAACGCGGCCGTCAGGCCGCATGACCCGATGCTAACCGCAAGGAATCGGTCCTTGCATTAAGAGGAATGAATGGCGAGTAACAACGTAGCCCAATTTGCCGCGGAACTGAAAATGCCTGCAGGCGTGCTGCTCGAGCAGCTGCAGGCGGCGGGCGTCACCAAAGCGAGCGAAGACGACACCCTGTCCGAAACGGACAAGGCGCGTCTGCTCGACCACTTGCGCAAGTCTCACGGCTCGACTGATGCGGACAAGCGCAAGATCACGCTGACGAAACGGCATACGTCGGAGATCAAGCAATCCGACGCGACGGGCAAAGCTCGCACCATTCAGGTCGAAGTGCGTAAGAAGCGCACCTTCGTCCGCCGCGACGAAACGGTTGGTGAAGGCGCGGAAGCATCGAATCATGTGGCCGAGGCCGATGTCGACGACCTCGAACTGCAGCGCCGTGAAGAGGAAGCTCGTCACGAGGCCGAGCTGCTCGAAAAGCAGGCTCAGGAGCTGAAGGCGCGCCAGGAACAACTCGAACGCGAAGAAGCCGAACGTCAGGCGCGCGAGCAGGCTGCTGAAGCCGAGCGCCGTCGTGCGGAAGAAGAAGCGGCGAAGAAGCGCGCAGCAGCTGCGGCTGAAGCGGCTCGCGAGCAGGCTCAGGCTGCGAAACCGGCGCAAGCTGCGCAACCGTCAGCTGCGAAGGCTGCACCGGCCGTCGCCAAGGCTGCGGAACCGGCGGTTGCCAAGGAAAGCGAGCAGGACGACGAGCGCGCGGCAGCAGAGCGCGCCGCGCAACGCGAAGCCGCGAAGAAAGCGGAAGACGCAGCGCGTCAGGCTGCCGAGAAAACGCGCGCCGAGCAGGCAGAAATCAGCAAGCGCCGTGCGGCGGCTGAAGCCGAAGCACGCGCGATTCGCGAAATGATGAACACGCCGCGCAAGGCGCAGGTCAAAGCGCCGGAACCGGCACCGAAGCCCGTCGAGCCGGCCAAGGCCGCAGAAGCCAAGGGCACGCTGCACAAGCCGGCGCGTCCGGCGGGTGAAGCACCGGCACGTCCGGCAGCCAAGAAGCCGGCTGCTGCGGCTCCGGCTGCTACCACGGCGCCGTCGGCTGGTGACAAGAAGAAGCCGGGCGGTGGCAAGGGCGGCTGGCAGGACGACGCAGCGAAGCGCCGCGGCATCAAGACGCGTGGCGATACGAGCGGCGGTGTCGATCGCGGCTGGCGCGGTGGCCCGAAAGGTCGCGGCAAGCATCAGGATCAGAACACCACGTTCCAGGCACCGACCGAACCGATCGTGCGTGAAGTGCACGTGCCGGAAACCATTACGGTTGCCGATCTGGCGCACAAGATGGCGGTGAAGGCCTCGGAAGTCATCAAGTCGATGATGAAGCTCGGCCAGATGGTCACGATCAACCAGATGCTGGACCAGGAAACGGCGATGATTATCGTCGAGGAACTGGGTCACCACGCGGTTGCGGCCAAGCTGGACGATCCGGAAGCAATGCTGGTCGAAGGCGAAATCTCCGACGCAGAAGCGCTGCCGCGTCCGCCGGTCGTCACGGTCATGGGCCACGTCGACCACGGCAAGACCTCGCTGCTCGACTACATCCGCCGCGCCAAGGTCGCAGCGGGTGAAGCGGGCGGGATTACGCAGCATATCGGCGCGTACCACGTCGAAACGCCGCGCGGCGTCATTACGTTCCTCGACACGCCGGGTCACGAGGCCTTTACGGCCATGCGTGCCCGCGGTGCGAAGGCAACCGACATCGTGATTCTGGTGGTCGCAGCCGACGACGGCGTGATGCCGCAAACGAAGGAAGCGATTGCCCACGCGAAGGCAGGCGGCGTGCCGCTCGTCGTTGCGATCAACAAGATCGACAAGCCGGATGCGAATCCGGACCGCGTGAAGCAGGAACTCGTCGCGGAAGGCGTCGTGCCGGAAGAATACGGTGGCGATTCGCCGTTTGTGTCGGTGTCGGCTAAAACCGGCGCGGGCATCGACGACCTGCTGGAAAACGTGCTGCTGCAAGCCGAAGTGCTGGAACTGAAGGCACCGGTCGACGCGCCGGCCAAGGGTCTGGTCATCGAAGCGAAGCTCGATAAGGGTAAGGGTCCGGTTGCAACGATCCTGGTCCAGTCGGGTACGTTGAATCGCGGCGACGTGGTGCTGGCAGGTAGCGCTTACGGTCGCGTGCGAGCCATGCTCGACGAAACCGGCAAGCCGACCAAGTCGGCAGGCCCGTCGATCCCGGTTGAGATTCAAGGTCTGTCGGAAGTCCCGCAAGCAGGCGAAGAAGTCATCGTCATGCCGGACGACCGCAAGGCGCGTGAAGTCGCGTTGTTCCGTCAAGGCAAGTTCCGCGACGTCAAGCTGGCCAAACAACAGGCCGCGAAGCTCGAGAATATGCTGGAACAGATGGGCGAAGGCGAAGTGCAGTACATGCCGCTCATCGTCAAGGCCGACGTGCAAGGTTCGCAGGAAGCTCTGGTGCAATCGCTGCTCAAGCTGTCGACCGACGAAGTCCGCGTGCAGATCGTGCACGGCGCCGTGGGTGGCATCAGCGAGTCGGACGTCAACCTGGCTACGGCTTCGAAGGCGGTCATCATCGGCTTCAACACCCGTGCGGATGCCCAGGCTCGCAAGCTGGCGGAAAGCAACGGCGTCGATATTCGCTACTACAACATCATCTATGACGCAGTGGATGAGGTGAAGGCCGCGATGTCGGGCATGCTGGCACCGGAGAAGCGCGAAATCGTGACGGGTACGGTCGAAGTGCGTCAGGTCTTCAAGGTACCGAAGATCGGCGCGGTGGCCGGCTGTATGGTCACGGACGGTTTCGTCAAGCGCTCGTCGTCGGTGCGCGTGCTGCGCAACAACGTCGTCATCTTCACGGGCGAGCTCGATTCGCTCAAGCGCTTCAAGGACGACGTCAAGGAAGTCCGTCAGGGCTTCGAGTGCGGTATGTCGATCAAGAACTTCAACGATATCGTCGAAGGCGATCAGTTCGAAGTCTTCGAGGTCACCGAAGTCGCGCGTTCGCTGTAATACACGCGGCACGGCTTGAATAAGGGGCGGAGCGGGCTTAAACGCCCACTCCGCCCGTTGTTTTTTTGGCCGGCGTATTTGTCACGCTCCGCTCGCCGTCAGCGAGCCGCTTTAATGCCGCTCCGATAACGCGAGCCGCGGCGCCGGGCGCACAACCCTGCGCACAACCTTTTGCCATCCGTCATAACGGATCACCATTCACCATGCCTAAAAAACGTACTTCTCCCAACCGCAACGTGCAGATCGCCGATCAGATCCAGCGCGACCTGTCCGAGCTGCTGCGCGAGGTCAAGGATCCGCGCATCGGCATCGTCACGATCCAGAGCGTCGAACTGACGCCGGACTACGCGCACGCGAAGGTCTATTTCACGACGCTGACCGGCGACCCGCAACAGACGCTGGAAGCGCTTCAGCATGCTGCCGGCCATCTGCACAATCAGCTGTTCAAGCGCCTGCATATCCATACCGTGCCGACGCTGCATTTCCATTACGATCAGACGATCGAACGTGCCGTCGAAATGTCGCGCCTGATCGACGAGGCGAACGCCAATCGCGCGAAAGAAGACTGAGCGCGCGCTGTTGACTGCGTCATTCCTCGCGCGCTTTTCCGTACCTATCGAAGACACTGTCTTTCCGACATGACCGCACCTCAACGCCCCCGCGTGCCGCGTCGCGCGCTCGACGGCGTGCTGCTGCTCGACAAGCCGCTTGGCCTGTCGAGCAACGACGCACTGATCCGCGCGAAGCGCCTCTATCTGGCTAAAAAGGCCGGCCACACGGGCACGCTCGATCCGCTTGCCACCGGCCTGCTGCCGCTGTGTTTCGGCGAAGCCACCAAGTTTTCGCAAGACCTGCTCGAAGCCGACAAGACCTACGAGGCGACCATGCGCCTCGGCATTCGCACGACCACGGGCGACGCCGAAGGTGAAGCGATCGATACGCGCGACGTGACGTGCGATCAGATGGCCGTCGAGGCGGCATTGGCGAAGTTTCTCGGCGACATCGTCCAGATTCCGCCGATGTATTCGGCGCTCAAGCGCGACGGCAAGCCGCTCTACGAGTATGCGCGCGCGGGCCAGACGGTCGAGCGCGAAGGGCGTCAGGTGACGATTCACGCGCTCGAATTGCTAGCTTGCGCGTTGCCGGACGTGACATTTCGGGTGACGTGCAGCAAAGGCACGTATGTGCGCACGCTCGCCGAGGATATCGGTGAAGCGTTGGGTTGCGGCGCGCATCTGGTTGCATTGCGCCGCACGGGCGTCGGGGCGCTGACGCTGGAGAATTCGGTGACGCTCGACGCGTTGTCCGATGCGACGGAGAGCGAGCGCGACACGTGGCTGCAGCCGGTCGATGCATTGTTGTCCACGTTTGCGCTCATCATGCTGGACGAAGATTCGACCCGCCGGTTTCTGCACGGTCAGCGGTTGAAGCTCTCCGAGTTGACCATCGGCAGCGATGCAGTGAATGCGCCGCGCGTGCGCGTGTATGCCGCGGACGGGCGTCTCCTGGGCGTCGCCAAACAGGGCGACGGTGTACTCGCGCCGGAGCGGTTGGTGGTCACCGCCGCGAGCTAAAGCGGCGCCTCGCGGGACAACAAAAAAAGGCGGGGCCGCTCAACAGCGGCCCCGCCTTTTTTCTACATACAATCCGCGTCGCGGAGCGCAGCTAAACCATCAATGCGCCGCCGCGGCAGCCGCTCCCGCATCGCCGCCCGCGCGCTCCGGCCTCGTGACCCAGATCAGTGCGATCAGCGCCACGAAAATGCCGGCGGAGATGAAGAACAGATCGTTCACGCCCAACTGCGCGGCCTGTTGCGTCGCCATCGTATTGAACAGCCCATACGCCTGAGGTTGGCTGAAACCCGCCGCACCCATCTGCCGCATCGACTGATCGAACACCGGGTTGTACGCCGACGCCTGTTCCGCCAGTTGCGCGTGATGCATGATGGTGCGGTGATCCCAGGCGGTCTGGAAGATCGATGTGCCGATGCCGCCGCACATGATCCGCACGAAATTCGACAGGCCCGAGGCAGCCGGAATCCGGTTACCCGGCAAGCCCGACAGCGTGATCGACACCAGCGGAATAAAGAACCCGGCCATGCCGATGCCTTGAATCAGCGTGGGCAGCAGCAGCGAGTAAGTATCGACGCCCGTCGTATAGCGCGAACGCATCCAGAAGCACAGCGCGAATATCAGGAACGACAGCGTCGCGATGTAGCGCGGATCGGTGCGCGGCAACACCTTGCCGGTGATCGGCGAAAGCAGCACGGCGAACAGGCCCACGGGTGCCATCACAAGACCCGCTTCAGTCGCGGTATAGCCGATATCGGTTTGCAGCCACAGCGGCAGCAGAACCAGATTGCCGAAGTACAAGCCGTAGCCGATCGAGAGCGCGACCGTGCCGCCCGTGAAATTGCGCCGGCTGAAGAGCGACAGATCGACCACGGGATGCTCGGCCGTCAACTCCCACACGATGAAGAACGCGAGCGCGATCACCGCGACGAGTCCCAGCACAACGATAGTCGTGGACGAGAACCAGTCGAGATCCTTGCCTTTGTCGAGCATCACCTGCAACGAGCCGACCCAGACGATCAGCAGGGCGAGGCCGACGCCGTCGATGGGCGCTTTCCGGATGACCGAATCGCGGTTGCGGAAGATCGTCCACGTGGCGACGGCGGCGATCGCGCCGACCGGAATGTTGACGTAGAAAATCCACGGCCACGAGATGTTGTCCGAAATCCAGCCACCCAGAATCGGGCCGGCCACCGGCGCGACCAGCGTGGTCATCGCCCACATCGACAAGGCCATGGGCGCCTTGGCGCGTGGATAGCTGGCGAGCAGCAGCGTTTGCGACAGCGGAATCATCGGGCCGGCCACCGCGCCTTGCAGCACGCGCGAGGCGAGCAGGAAGGGCAGGGTAGGCGCGAGGCCGCACATCCATGACGAGATCACGAACAGCACGATCGACGCCATGAACAGGCGCACCTGCCCGACACGCTCGGTGAGCCAGCCGGTGAGCGGCACGGAGATCGCGTTGGCGACCGCGAACGACGTGATCACCCACGTGCCCTGGTCGGACGACACGCCGAGGTCGCCGGAAATCGACGGGATCGACACGTTCGCAATCGAGGTGTCGAGCACATTCATGAAAACGGCAAGCGATACCGCGATGGTGCCGATCACCAGCTGCGCGCCCTCGAGCGGCGCGTGAGGGACTTGCGCCTGAGCCTGAGCCATTAAAAGAGCCTTGTATGAATCGTCACGAGGCTCACATCGGCTTGGCAGCGGGCTTCGCGGTGCCGACTTGCGGCGCTTTCGGCGCGCCGCCATTCGGGCCGGCGTTTTCCACGATGATGCGGGCGATTTCCGCGTCGGCTTCGTCGCCGTACTTTTCGAACACGTTGGTCTGATAGATCGTGTTCGGTGCCTGGCCGAGCTGACCACCCTGGTCGTCCTTGATGGTCACGTCGGCTTGCATCGACAGGCCGATGCGCAGCGGATGCTTTTCAAGTTCCTGCGGGTCGAGCGCAATCCGCACCGGCAGACGTTGCACGACCTTGATCCAGTTGCCGGTGGCGTTCTGCGCCGGCAGCAGCGAAAACGCCGAACCGGTGCCCGCCGAGAAGCCGACCACCTTGCCGTGATACACCACCGACGAGCCGTACACGTCGGCCGTCAGTTCGACCGGCTGGCCGATGCGCATGTGCTTCAGTTGCACTTCCTTGAAGTTCGCGTCGACCCACACGCCGCCCAGCGGCACGATGGCCATCAGCGGGGTGCCCGGTGAGACGCGCTGGCCGACCTGCACCGAGCGCTTCGCGACGTAACCCGTGACCGGCGCCGGCAGGTTGTTACGCGCGTTGGCCAGGTACGCGTCACGCACCTTTGCCGCGGCAGCCTGCACATTCGGGTGATTCGCGATCGTGGTGTTGGCGGTGAGCGCGCGGTTCGACGCCAGTTGTTGCTGGGCGGCGTCGACGGATGCTTGCGCGCTCTTCACGGCGTCGCGAGCGTGCGAGATTTCTTCCGCCGACACGGCGCCCGTTTGCGCGATCGTCATGCGGCGCTTCAGGTCGTCCTGCGCGCGCGACAGATCGGACTGGCGTTGGGCGACTTGCGCCTGGTATTGATTGTCGTCGGCGAACAGGCCGCGCACCTGGCGCACGGTCTGCGCCAGATTCGCTTCAGCCTGTTGCAGCGCGACACGCGCGTCCGCCGGATCGAGCACGACGAGCGGATCGCCAGCCTTCACGGTTTGCGTATCGTCCGCGTTCACCGCGACGACCGTGCCGGTGACTTGCGGCGTGATCTGCACAACGTTGCCGTTCACATACGCGTCATCGGTTTCTTCATGAAAGCGCGCGACGAGGAAATAGTACAGGCCGTAAGCAATCGCGGCGATCAGGATCACGATGACGAGCAGCGTCATCATGCGCTTGCGTTTGCCGCTGTTCGCCGGTGGCTGTGCCGGTGGTTGGGGCGGTTGCGGGGCCGGCTGCGGGGCCGGTTGCGGGGCCGGCGGAGTCGGCTGAGTGGTAGCCGCGGGCTGTTGGGTGGTGCTCATTGATGTGCTCCGGGTTCTTCAAACGTCGTCGTTTATTCGGATGTTCGTGCGTGTGTTCGATCTGGCCGTGTTTCGAGCGCTCAGTTTGCCGCGGCGGTCGCAGCGGTGGTCGTTGCCGCGGCGGCCGATGCCGCGGCGGCCGCTGCCGGGGCATCGGTCGGCACCACGAGGCCGGTCTGTGTTGCGTCGAAACCGCCGCCGAGCGCCTTGACGAGTCCGATCTGCATATCGCGGCGGCGCATCTTCAGGCTCGTCACCGTCTGTTCGGCGGCGAGGCGGTTCTGGTCGGCGGTCAACACCTGTAATTGCGGCGACAAGCCGGCCTTGTAGCGGATCACGGCCAGTTGGTACGCCTTGGTCGACGCGTCGAGCGCGCGCTGTGCGTCGCCCGATTGCTGGTCGATCGAGCGGATCGATGACACCTGAGTCGCGACATCCGACAGCGCGTTGATCAGCGTCTGGTTGTAGTTCGCCACATCGAGGTCGAAATCGGCGTAGCGGCCCTTCAACTGCGAGCGCAGCGCGCCGGCGTCGAAGATCGGCAGATGGATGGCCGGCCCGAACTGGATCTGACGGCTTGCCGAGGTCAGGAAACGGCCCCAGCCGAACGCATCGAAGCCGAACCCGGCCGCGAGGTTGATGTCCGGAAAGAATTCGGCTTTCGCTTCTTTCACGTCGTGCATCGCGGCCTCGACCTGCCAGCGTGCCGCCACGATATCCGCGCGCCGCGCGACCAGATCGGCCGGCAGGTTGTTCGGCAGCGCCACCGTGTCGCCCTTGTTCAGAACCGGCTGGGCGATTTGCAGGCCGCGATCCGGGCCTTTGCCGAGCAGCGCGCCCAACTGGTAGCGCACTACGGTGATCTGACCGTCGAGGTCGGTCAAATTCGACTGGCTGGTCGCGATGTTGCCGTTCGCGGTTTGCCGCTCGACGTTGGTGTCGAGCCCGGCGGTCACGCGGCCATTGGTGATCCGGCCGATGTCCTCACGGTTGGCGATTTCACGCTGTGCGATATCGCGGAACGCATACAGTTGGGCGAGCTGGTTATACGTGCTCGCCACCGACGCGGCGAGCGTCACGCGCGCCTGCTGCATGTCGGCCTCGGCGGCCTTTTCCTGCGATACGGCCTGGCCCAGACGCTGACGATTCTTGCCCCACAGGTCCAGATCCCACGACGCGCTCGCCAGCACGTTGTTTTCGCTATACCAGGTGCCGCCGTACGGAGGCGGGTAGAGGGCGGTGCCGGAGAACAGCTCGCGGTTCCACGAATAGCTGCCGTTGACCTTCGGGTACAGCGCCGAGCGTGAGCTTTCGATGTACGACGAGGCTTTCGCCACACGTGCCTGCGCCTGCGCAATCGACGGGCTGCCTTCCAGTGCTTCTGCGATCAGCTTCGGCAGTTGCGGGTCGCCGAACTGCTTGGCCCAGTCGAGCGAGGGCCACTGGCCGCCCTGGCCGGGCAGACTTTGCGTGGACTCGAACTGAGCCGGCGACGACATCTGCTTGTCGCTCTTCATACCGAAGTAGTTCGCGCACCCCGTGAGGGCGAGCGCCGTCACCGCAGCGGCGACAGCGGCCCGGCTCGACAGCGCGGGCGCGGACAGGGAAAGGGATTTCATCGCTCGACTCTTTGAGTGGAATGTAATGATGGACACTGCAAGCAATTTATTACGATTTGCTGTCGAAAATGCTTGCTGCGTCACGGGGTAGTCCCGTTTGTTCGCCGGAATTGATGAGCACGCGGCGCAGCATGCTCTTCAGGAACCCCACTTCTTCGGGGGTAAAACCGCCCAGCAGGCTTTCAAGCACGCCGTTGAAAATCGCCGGCATTTTCGCCGCGACGGCGTGACCTTCCGGTGTGAGCGCGAGGCGTACGACGCGCCGGTCTTCGTTGCTGCGCACGCGGGTCAGCAGGCCGCGTTTCTCCAGCCGGTCGACCAGGCGCGTCACGGCGCTCGCATCAATGCCGTATTCACGCGCCAGTTCGGCCGCCAGCAGACATTTGCCGCTGGCCACCATGAACAGGATGCTGCCTTGCTGGCTGGTGATACCCAGCTCAGCCATACTGCGTTGAGTGACCAGATTGGACAGGGTTGACTTCACCCGCGAGACCAGGTAGCCGATGCTCTCGCCTAGCTGATATTCGCTGATGGCCGGGTCGGG
The DNA here is from genome assembly GCF_046027215.1 of Paraburkholderia fungorum. GTDB lineage: Bacteria > Pseudomonadota > Gammaproteobacteria > Burkholderiales > Burkholderiaceae > Paraburkholderia > Paraburkholderia fungorum_D. The sequence goes on from NZ_JAQQEN010000001.1 coordinate 1,558,489, forward strand.
GGTAGGGGTCGGCTCTGTCATGATCTCGTGCGAATGCAATGGTTGACTAGGCAGGATTATAGGGGTCGGTTGATTGACACGGCAAGCGTTATTGCAGCTTAGGCAAGGATCTTTTGCCGCTCAAGGGAGAATGCGCGCGGTTTTGCGTAGGGTTTTGCGGACGTAAGCTGGGCATGTATCCGACAGGGCGTTGCGTCGAAAACTATCGGTCTATCAGGGAATACCAGAGAGCTTCATTTGGGCGTGCTACAATATTGGGTTCCCAAAAGTGCGCTTTGGGCTTTGTTGGCTTGTACACAATGCTGCTGCTGGCGCACTCAACTGTCTCCAGGTTCCTATGACTCGCGCCCTACGCAACATCGCCATCATTGCTCACGTCGACCACGGCAAGACCACGCTCGTCGACCAGCTCCTCCGCCAGACCGCCACCTTCCGCGACAACCAGGCGGTTGTCGAGCGCGTGATGGACTCGAACGACATCGAAAAGGAACGTGGCATCACGATTCTTTCGAAGAACTGCGCGGTCGAGTATGAAGGCACGCACATCAACATCGTCGACACTCCGGGCCACGCCGACTTCGGCGGTGAAGTCGAGCGCGTGCTGTCGATGGTCGACTCGGTGCTGCTGCTGGTGGACGCAGTCGAAGGCCCGATGCCGCAAACGCGCTTCGTCACCAAGAAGGCGCTGGCGCTCGGCCTGAAGCCGATCGTCGTGATCAACAAGGTCGACCGGCCGGGCGCGCGGATCGACTGGGTGATCAACCAGACGTTCGACCTGTTCGACAAGCTGGGCGCAACTGAGGAACAACTCGACTTCCCGATCGTCTACGCATCGGGCCTGAACGGCTATGCCGGCCTGACGCCGGACGTGCGCGAAGGCGACATGCGCCCGCTGTTCGAAGCCGTGCTGGAACACGTGCCGGTCCGTCCGGCCGATCCGGAAGCGCCGCTGCAACTGCAGATCACGTCGCTGGACTATTCGTCGTACGTCGGCCGTATCGGCGTGGGCCGTATTACCCGTGGCACGATCAAGCCGGGTATGTCGGTCGCCGTGCGTTCGGGCCCCGATGGCGCGATCCTGAACCGCAAGATCAATCAGGTGCTGTCGTTCAAGGGTCTCGAGCGCGTGCAGGTCGATTCGGCTGAAGCGGGCGACATCGTGCTGATCAACGGTATCGAAGAAATCGGTATTGGCGTGACCATCTGCGCACCGGAAGCGCCGGAAGCGCTGCCGATGATCACCGTCGACGAACCGACCCTGACAATGAACTTCCTCGTCAATTCGTCGCCGCTGGCCGGCCGGGAAGGCAAGTTCGTGACGAGCCGCCAGATCCGCGACCGTCTGATGAAGGAACTGAATCACAACGTGGCGTTGCGCGTGAAAGAAACGGGCGACGAAACCACGTTCGAAGTGGCAGGCCGCGGTGAACTGCACCTGACCATTCTCGTGGAAAACATGCGCCGTGAAGGCTACGAGCTGGCCGTGTCGCGTCCGCGCGTGGTGATGACGGAAGTGGACGGCGTGAAGCACGAGCCGTACGAAAACCTGACGGTCGACATGGAAGACGGCCACCAGGGCGGCGTGATGGAAGAGTTGGGGCGCCGCAAGGGCGAAATGCTCGACATGGCGTCGGACGGCCGTGGCCGTACGCGTCTCGAGTACCGCATTTCGGCGCGTGGCCTGATCGGCTTCCAGTCGGAATTCCTCACGCTCACGCGCGGCACGGGCCTGATGAGCCACACGTTCGACTCGTACCAGCCGGTCAGGGAGGGCGCGGTCGGCGAGCGTCGCAACGGCGTTCTGATTTCGCAGGACGACGGCGCGGCGGTTGCATACGCACTGTGGAAGCTGCAGGATCGCGGCCGTATGTTCGTGTCGCCGGGCGAGCCGCTGTACGAAGGCATGATCATCGGCATTCACAGCCGCGACAACGACCTGGTCGTGAACCCGATCAAGGGTAAGCAACTGACCAACGTGCGTTCGTCGGGTACGGACGAAGCGGTGCGCCTCGTTCCGCCGATCCAGATGTCGCTGGAATACGCGGTCGAATTCATCGACGACGACGAACTCGTCGAAGTCACGCCGCAATCCATCCGTCTGCGCAAGCGTTACCTGAAGGAACACGAGCGCCGCAGCGCGAGCCGTAAGGGCGCAGTGGACTGATCGAAGGGTGTGCGCGTTGTCGGGAACACGGTTCCTGACAACTACGCTGCATACGTGAGGAAAAAGCCGTTCCGGGTATGCCCGGAACGGCTTTTTGTTTGGTTAGGTAACTGGGTGGGACTGCGTTACCTGGTCACAGGCCTGATTTACCGACAGCGCAATTACAGTTCTGCGTTTCCGGCAAAACGATGGTGTGGCAATTCCGGGGGCTCGAGCTGAATCGCGTCGAGGGGCGGAACAACGGTTGTCGTGGGGTGTGGTGGGCCATCGTCCGCAGTATGCGGACTATAAAGCTGGAGTCTATCCGGCACGGCACGGTAGCCATCCTCGGCAAATGCGGTATCGATATATCGTCGTAAGGCGCTTTCCATGTCGCCCCGACTTTCGTATGTGAATACGCCGTTGTTCGGATCGAGGATTTGATATCGGTCCGGAGAGGCATATCCGTCACCACTTGGGTCCGGGGGAAGGCGCTGTGCCAGCAATACATGACCCAGATTACTCGCCGCGTTACCTCGCTCAATGCCTACGTGTATATACGCGAGGCCCCCTACGGACAGGCCTTCCAAGTTCGTCATCAGACCGCCTATGCGACGCTCACGGTCCTCGTCTGGTGGAGGGGTTGTGCCGCGCGGCGGAAGAAAACTCCTGTCCAGCGTCTCGTCGAATCTCGATAGCGGGAGTGGGATCAGATTATTCTGAAATCCCTGGATCCTGTCGTAAAGTCTGTTGTCGGCAGCGGCGCCGGATTTCATCTCGCTCTTCATGTCCTTGATCTGCGACAGCACATTTGCCGATTGCGTCCCAAAATTCTTGTTGATGCGACTCATTGTTTCGCGAACGATGCCGTCGCACGATCCCCTGCCTTCGGGACCTCTCGTTTCCCTGCGGTCGGTTTGATCGAATCTCTCATAAGATGATGAACTTTCTTCGAGGGCTTCGCCGCCCCGGCATTCGCGATAGGGCGATCTCGCGCATGCGCCCAGCACGCCGCCGCGCTTTTCCCGGCTGAGTAGCTGGTCATCGCTTGCCAGATGTTTGCCGCCCTCAGACTGGAGATGAGCGGCCGTGTTGGGGCGCAAATCGACCGCCCGGTCTTGTGGCGTCAACGCGGAGCGATCGCTGAAACCGTATTCGGGAAAAATCCTGGCTTGAGCCGCAGGCGCGTTCGCGGATAACGATCGGTCGGCGGATGTCTCCGGAGGCGTGTTTTGTGTAGAAGATGTATTCGTGTATTGGGTGGTAAGTTCCATTTGCTGCTCCTTTGGGCGTCTGGAAAAAGCATGAAAACGGACAGCAGGGCGATACGCAGCGGTCCGGCGATTTGCACGCCCGGAGGCCAATGCCGGAACCGTATTGCGTCCATCCAGTGTGCGGAAAGTTGCGCGGGCGAGGTGTTGAATAGATATGACGGCAGTGTGGCGGCACCGGTCAGGACGTGCGCGCCGGGATCGTTGTGCGCAGCAGCACGCATTGTTGCGGGCCGTTAAAACGGCCCTTAAAGCGTGTCGCCGCGGGATTTCAGGGCTGCCCCGCGTCCTGTATCGGCTATCGCTTCTGTGCTATGCTCTTCGGGTGCAAAGTTTTAGGTCCTTCCAAGCAAGACTTGATTCGCGCAATCCGCTAAACGGTCAGGCCGTGTCGCGGAAGGTTCTGTAACCCGCTATTTCTCGAGAAACTCGAAGAAAGGTGAGCGTAAAAATGATGAAGCAATTCCAGTCGAACTCTTATCTGTTCGGCGGCAATGCTCCGTACGTAGAAGAAATGTACGAAGCGTATCTCGATAATCCGGCGTCAGTGCCCGAGAACTGGCGCAGCTATTTCGACGCGTTGCAGAACGTCCCTGCATCGGATGGCAGCAATGCCAACGACGTGGCCCATGGCCCGATCGTCGAATCGTTTGCTCAACGGGCCAAGGCTAATGCCTTCATCCCGCGCACGGCAGCTGGCGGCGAAGATCTCGCTACCGCTCGCAAGCAGGTTTATGTGCAGTCCCTCATCGGCGCATATCGCTTCCTCGGCTCGCAATGGGCCAACCTCGATCCTCTGAAGCGCCGCGAACGTCCCGCTATCCCCGAACTTGAACCCGCGTTCTACGACTTCACAGAAGCCGATATGGACCAGGAGTTCAGCGCAACGAATCTGTACTTCGGATTCGAGCGTGCGTCGCTGCGCGAGATCGTCAAGGCATTGCGGGACACGTACTGCGGCACGATCGGCGCCGAGTACATGTACCTGAGCGATCCGGAACAGAAGCGCTGGTGGAAAGAGAAGCTCGAATCGATCCGTTCGACGCCGAATTTCTCCAACGAGAAGAAAAAGCACATCCTGAATCGCCTGACGGCCTCTGAAGGCCTCGAGCGCTTCCTGCACACCAAGTACGTTGGCCAGAAACGGTTCTCGCTCGAAGGCGGCGAAAGCTTCATCGCCTCGATGGACGAAGTCGTGCGTCACGGCGGCGCGAATGGCGTCCAGGAAATCGTCATCGGCATGGCCCACCGCGGCCGTCTGAACGTGCTGGTCAATACGCTCGGCAAGATGCCGGCTGACCTGTTTGCCGAATTCGAAGGCAAGCACGTCGACGACCTGCCGGCCGGCGACGTCAAGTATCACAAGGGGTTCTCGTCGGACGTCTCGACCGAAGGCGGCCCGGTTCACCTGTCGCTCGCGTTCAACCCGTCGCACCTTGAAATCGTCAACCCGGTGGTCGAAGGTTCGGCGAAGGCGCGTATGGATCGTCGCGGCGACGACAGCGGCCTGCAAGTGCTGCCGGTGCAGATCCACGGCGACGCGGCCTTCGCAGGCCAGGGCGTCGTGATGGAAACGCTGAACCTCGCGCAAACGCGCGGTTACGGCACGCACGGCACGCTGCATATCGTCATCAACAACCAGATCGGCTTCACCACGTCGGATCCGCGCGACTCGCGTTCCACGTTGTACTGCTCGGACGTCGTCAAGATGATCGAAGCGCCGGTGCTGCACGTGAACGGTGACGATCCTGAAGCGGTCGTGCTGGCTACGCAGTTGGCCATCGACTTCCGGATGCAGTTCCACAAGGACGTCGTCGTCGACATCGTCTGCTTCCGCAAGCTGGGTCACAACGAGCAGGACACGCCGGCTGTCACGCAGCCGCTGATGTACAAGACGATTGCGAAGCACCCGGGCACGCGCGCGCTGTACGCTGAAAAGCTGGTGCAACAAGGCGTGATCAAGGCTGAAGACGCTGACGAATACGTCAAGGCGTACCGCAAGGCGATGGACGAAGGTCACCACACGGTCGACCCGGTTCTGTCGAACTACAAGAGCAAGTACGCAGTGGACTGGGTGCCGTTCCTGAACCGCAAGTGGACCGACGCAGCCGATACGGCCGTGCCGCTCGCGGAACTGAAGCGCCTCGCTGAGCGCATCACCACGATCCCGGAAAACTTCAAGGTTCACCCGCTGGTCGAGCGCGTCATCAACGACCGTCGCGCGATGGGCCGCGGTGAAGCGAAGCTCGACTGGGGCATGGGCGAACACCTGGCATTCGCGTCGCTGGTCGCATCCGGTTACGCCGTGCGCCTGACCGGTCAGGACTCGGGCCGTGGCACGTTCACGCACCGTCACGCGGTGCTGCACGATCAGAACCGCGAACGCTGGAACGACGGCACGTATGTCCCGCTGCAGAACATCGCTGAAGGTCAGGCGAAGTTCAACGTGATCGATTCGGTGCTGTCGGAAGAAGCGGTGCTGGGCTTCGAATACGGTTACTCGACCGCTGAACCGAATACGTTCGTCGCGTGGGAAGCGCAGTTCGGCGACTTCGTGAATGGCGCGCAAGTCGTGATCGACCAGTTCATCTCGTCGGGTGAAGTGAAGTGGGGCCGCGTCTCGGGTCTCACGATGCTGCTGCCGCACGGCTATGAAGGGCAGGGTCCGGAGCACTCGTCGGCACGTATCGAACGTTTCCTGCAACTGTGCGCAGACCACAACATGCAGGTCGTTCAGCCGACCACGCCGGCGCAGATTTTCCACCTGTTGCGCCGTCAGATGATCCGCCTGTTCAGGAAGCCGCTGATCGTCGCTACGCCGAAGTCGCTGCTGCGTCATAAGGAAGCCGTGTCGGATCTGTCGGAACTGGCCAAGGGTTCGTTCCAGCCTGTGATCGGCGAAATCGACGAAGCAATCGACGCGAAGAAGGTCAAGCGCGTGATCGTGTGCTCGGGCCGCGTGTACTACGACCTGCTGGCACATCGCCGCGAATCGAAGTCGAACGACGTCGCAATCATCCGTATCGAACAGCTCTATCCGTTCGCGCACAAGCAGTTCGAAGCGGAAATGAAGAAGTACGACAACGCGACGGAAGTGGTGTGGGTGCAGGACGAGCCGCAGAATCAGGGCCCGTGGTTCTACATCGAGCACCACCTGAAGGAAGGCATGAAGGAAGGGCAGAAGCTGGCATACAGCGGACGTCCGGCTTCGGCTTCGCCGGCAGTCGGCTACTACGCGAAGCACTACGAGCAGCAGAAGGCGCTGGTCGAAGGCGCTTTTGGCCGTCTCAAGAGCTCGTCGATCGCTAAATAATCACAAGAGCCGAACCGGGAAAGCGCGCTGCGCTTTCCCGTGCCGCCTCTAGCGACCGGTTCGACGGTTCAGTCGCGGCATTCGAGGTTCGCAGGCGGTCGTCGAGTCCATGGATCGCGCGCCGTCACCCGATACGTATTCAGGATATTCATAATGGCTATTGTTGAAGTCAAGGTTCCCCAGCTGTCCGAGTCGGTCTCGGAAGCCACCATGCTGCAGTGGAAGAAGAAGCCCGGCGAGGCTGTTGCACAAGACGAAATTCTCATCGAAATCGAGACCGACAAAGTCGTGCTCGAAGTGCCGGCACCCTCGGCCGGCGTGCTCGCGCAAGTGATCTCGAACGACGGCGACACCGTCGTGGCGGATCAGGTGATCGCCAAGATCGACACGGAAGGCACGGCAGGCGCCGCTGCCGTTGAAGCCGAAGTGAAGCCGGCACCGGTTGCCGCACCGGCTCCCGCCGCTGCACCGGCCGCCCAGGCCGCATCCGCAACGGGTGCGAACACCGCTGCTTCGCCGGCTGCCGGCAAGCTGATGGCGGAACAGGGTCTGGCCGCTGGCGACGTCGCCGGCACGGGCCGCGACGGCCGCATCACCAAGGGCGACGTGCTGGGCGCGGGTCAAGCCGCACCGGCTCCGGCTCCGGCTGCCAAGGCCGCACCGGCTGCCGCACCGAAGGCTGCCAAGCCGTCGCTGCCGGACGTCAAGGCGCCGGCATCGGCCGACCAGTGGCTGAAGGACCGCCCGGAACAACGCGTGCCGATGTCGCGTCTGCGCGCGCGTATCGCCGAGCGTCTGCTCGAGTCGCAGCAAACCAACGCTATCCTGACCACGTTCAACGAAGTGAACATGGCGCCGGTGATGGATCTGCGCAACAAGTACAAAGACAAGTTCGAAAAGGAACATGGCGTGAAGCTGGGCTTCATGTCGTTCTTCGTGAAGGCGGCCGTTCACGCGCTGAAGAAGTACCCGCTGGTGAACGCGTCGATCGACGGTAACGACATCGTCTATCACGGCTACTTCGACATCGGTATCGCGGTTGGTTCGCCGCGCGGCCTGGTGGTGCCGATCCTGCGCAATGCAGATCAGCTGAGCCTCGCTGAGATCGAAAAGAAGATCGCCGAATTCGGCCAGAAGGCCAAGGACGGCAAGCTGTCGATCGAAGAAATGACCGGCGGCACGTTCTCGATCTCGAACGGTGGTGTGTTCGGCTCGATGCTGTCGACGCCGATCATCAACCCGCCGCAATCCGCGATTCTGGGCGTGCACGCCACCAAGGAACGCGCTGTGGTCGAAAACGGCCAGATCGTGATCCGTCCGATGAACTATCTGGCGATGTCGTACGACCACCGCATCATCGACGGTCGCGAAGCCGTGCTGTCGCTGGTCGCCATGAAGGATGCGCTGGAAGACCCCGCGCGCCTGCTGCTCGACCTGTAAGCGCTGGTTTGGCGGGTGCCGGCTTGTCATCGCGCAAGCCGGCACCATATAAGCATCAAGCAAGCAGCACGTCTTTCGCATTCCGCAGTACTGGGACGACGCCCGCCACGAAGCGTGGCCGCGCGCCGTTCCGTCATCAAAAGGATTGTCATGTCCAAAGAATTTGACGTCGTCGTGATTGGCGCAGGCCCCGGCGGCTACATCGCCGCAATCCGCGCAGCGCAGCTCGGCAAGACGGTCGCGTGTATCGAAAAATGGAAGAACCCGGCCGGCACGCTGAAGCTCGGCGGCACGTGCCTGAACGTGGGTTGCATTCCGTCGAAGGCGCTGCTCGCGTCGTCGGAAGAATTTGAAAACGCGTCGCACCACCTCGCTGATCACGGCATCTCCGTGTCGGACGTGAAGGTCGATATCGCGAAGATGCTGGCCCGCAAGGAAGGCATCGTCGAGAAGATGACCAAGGGTATCGAATTCCTGTTCCGCAAGAACAAGATCACGTGGCTCAAGGGCCATGGCAAGTTCACCGGCAAGACGGACGCCGGCGTGCAGATCGAGGTGAGCGGCGAAGGCGAAACCGAAGTCGTGACGGCGAAGAACGTCATCATCGCAACGGGTTCGAAGGCGCGCCATCTGCCGGGCATTCCGGTCGACAACAAGATCGTTGCCGACAACGAAGGCGCACTGACGTTCGACTCCGTGCCGAAGAAGCTCGCGGTGATCGGCGCGGGCGTGATCGGTCTGGAACTCGGCTCGGTGTGGCGCCGTCTGGGCTCGGACGTGACCGTGCTCGAAGCGCTGCCGGAATTCCTCGGCGCCGCGGATCAGGCGCTGGCCAAGGAAGCCGCCAAGCAGTTCAAGAAGCAGGGCCTCGACATCCACGTCGGCGTGAAGGTCGGCGAAGTGAAGACCACCGACAACAGCGTCTCGATCGCTTACACGGACAAGGACGGCAACGCGCAAACGCTCGAAGCCGACCGTCTGATCGTGTCGATTGGCCGCGTGCCGAACACCGATAACCTCGGTCTGGAAACGATCGGCCTGAAGGCGAACGAACGCGGCTTCATCGACGTCGACGACCATTGCGCAACGGCTGCGCCGAACGTGTACGCGATCGGCGACGTGGTGCGTGGCCCGATGCTCGCGCACAAGGCTGAAGACGAAGGCGTGATGGTGGCCGAAATCATCGACGGTCAGAAGCCGCATATCGACTACAACTGCATTCCGTGGGTAATCTACACCGAGCCGGAAATCGCGTGGGTCGGCAAGACGGAACAGCAACTGAAGGCCGAAGGCCGCGAAGTCAAGACGGGTCAGTTCCCGTTCATGGCGAACGGCCGCGCGTTGGGCATCAACAAGGCGGATGGTTTCGTCAAGATGATCGCCGACGCGAAGACCGACGAACTGCTGGGCGTGCACATCATCTCGGCGAACGCATCGGACCTGATCGCGGAAGCCGTGGTGGCGATGGAATTCAAGGCGGCGTCGGAAGACATCGGCCGCATTTGCCATCCGCACCCGTCGCTGTCGGAAGTCATGCGTGAAGCGGCGCTCGCCGTGGACAAGCGCGCGCTGAACATGTAATCACGCGCACGCCTGACTGAACGCAATTCTGGCATCACCACAAAGGCGGGCGGGTTCACTCCCTCCCGCCTTTCTTTTTGCAGCAACACAATGAACGTCACCGAATACTACGAAAAAGAACTGCAGACGCGCGGTTATCAATCGGACCCGGCGCAACGCGCGGCGGTTGACCGCCTGCAGCGGTGCTTTGAAGAGTGGACCGAATACAAATCGCGCCGCTCGAATGCGTTCAAGAAACTGCTCATCCATCCGGATCTGCCGCGCGGCGTGTACATGTGGGGCGGAGTCGGGCGGGGCAAAAGCTTCCTGATGGACAGCTTCTACATGATCGTGCCGCTGCACCGCAAGACGCGGCTGCATTTTCACGAGTTCATGCGCGAAGTGCACCGCGAACTGGAAGAGCTGAAAGGCACGGCCGATCCGCTCGACGAACTCGCACGCCGCATCGCCAAACGTTACCGGCTGATCTGCTTCGACGAATTCCACGTATCCGATATCGCCGACGCGATGATCCTGTATCGCCTGCTCGACAAACTGTTCGAGAATGGCGTGCAATTCGTGATGACCTCCAACTACGATCCGGACACGCTGTATCCGGACGGTCTGCACCGCGACCGCATGCTGCCGGCCATCGAGCTGATCAAGAGCAAGCTCGACGTGGTCAATGTCGACGCGGGGATCGACTACCGTAAGCGCACGCTGGCTCAGGTCGAGGTGTATCACACGCCGCTCGGCGCGGCTTCGGATAAAGCATTGCGCGACGCGTTTTCGCGCCTTGCAGCGGTTCCTGATGAGAGCCCTATCCTGCGCATCGAAAAGCGCGAGCTGAAGGCACTCCGGCGCGCTGACGGCGTCGTATGGTTCGATTTCGCGACGCTCTGCGGCGGTCCGCGCTCGCAGAACGATTATCTGGAGCTGGCGAGCCGCTTTCACGCTGTGATCCTGTCCGGCGTGCCGCAGATGTCGGTGCGGATGGCCTCGGAGGCGCGCCGCTTCACCTGGCTGATCGACGTTTTCTACGACCACAAGGTCAAGCTGCTGATGTCGGCAGCGGTGCCGCCCGACCAGCTGTATCTCGACGGTCCGATGGCCAACGAATTCACGCGAACGGTGTCGCGTATCGTTGAAATGCAATCGAAAGAGTATCTCGACGCGCCGCGCCGGATTGTCGATACGTCGCTGACCTAAGCGGCCGTGTGACGCGGCCGCGGATGCTTTGCGATAGATCACACGGTCCGCTCGCCGAATGGGCGGTGTCCGAAGGCGCATTTTCAAGATTCGGATTGGTCTTATATTCCGTCCGCTCACGACTGGATATCTTCTTTGTCATGGTTCTGACAAAGGAGATACCATGAATCCGTACCGCGATATCAATGATGAAGAATGGCAGCGCGTCGCACCGCTGCTTCCCGAACTGCGTCCGCGCTCCGAACTGCGTGGCCGGCCGCTTGCCAATACCCGCTCGGTGCTAAACGGCGTGCTGTGGGTGATGTACAGCGGCGCGACCTGGTCGGCCATGCCGCGAAAATACCCGTCGTATCAAACCTGCCATCGCCGCTTCAAGGCCTGGTTCGAATCCGGTGTGCTCAAGCGCGTCATGGATCAACTGTTTGGCGCTGCTAGCGAAGAACTGTGTGGTTTGATGGGAGCACGTATGCGCACACACGTCGGCACACGGGAGAAGGGCGTCGAGGCAGAAAAGGTTCAGGTCCAGGCACCGGCCGTGTACAACCCCGCAGCGGCCAAGCCGCTGCCGTCTTCGCCGTTCGCGTATGCGTCGTCGCCTTTCAAGCACGCTGCATGACGAGTCCAACCAGCCGAGTTCATCCAACAAAACGGCCGGGCGATGGCGATCGCCGGCCGGTTTTTCAGGATCTATCCGCGTAGCAGTAGCGGGCGCAGTGAGTCCCGCTGCTGTGTCGTTGGTAGTCCAGACCATCACGTCAGGTATCGCCGCCTGAGCCAGGCCCCAACTATTGTTGGCGAATCCACGTCTGCGAGCGGCCCAGCAGCGCCACGCCGATATAGCCACGCACCACCAGCTTGTTGCCACCATCTTCCAGGTGCATCTTGCACTTGTAGAGCTTGCCGTTTTCCGGGTCGAGAATCTGCCCGTGATCCCAACCGTCGCCGTCCTTTTTCATGTCGCTGATGATGGTCATGCCGAGAATCAGCTGATCCTTGCGCGCGTCGGTGCATGCGGTGCAGCGGCGGTCGGGTTGATCGTTTGCGCCCAATCCCTTGATGACCTTGCCGTTCAGCGAGCCAGCGCTGTCTGGTGCGATTTGCACGAGCGCCTTGGGCTGGCCGGTGTGGTCGTCGATCGTTTGCCAGGTGCCGACCGGACTATCGGTCTGCGCCATCGCAGTGACGGCGCTGGCGAGCAGCACGCTGGCGAGAGCAGCATGTTTGGCAGTGCGGAGCGCGGCGGCGCGCGCGCGTTGCGTGAATTTCGTGAATTGCATCGTGTCTTCCTCCTTGATAAAAGACGGCGCGATCATGGTCGCGCGACGTTATGGGCGTCTTGGGCGATACTTTTGACCCAGTCGGGTTTCAAGCCGCCGTGACGCCTGATGTTGCCTCTCAGGTTCTACTTCAGCTGCATCGGTTTGCGACACGGGGGTTGAGCGTCGCGGGTCGAACATCGTCAGCGCAGAATACGTGAAAGTGCGCGCGCCGTTTGATAGTGGAACCTCTAATCACAGGGCGGCGCCTTACATTTTCAGTTCAACTGATACAAGAACGTGGCGTTGATACGCGGACTGCGCGACGTCGTGCGATGCTTAGACCGAGGCCGTGCCGATCACGCTTTGCGTATTGCTCAGCAGGATCGGATAGGCCAGTGAGCCGCCCACCTTGTCATTAATAACCGTACGCTCGATATACGAGGGCAGGCCGGGGTTGTCGACCGGATTGCCGCGATAGTGCGATGCATCGATCCTGGCGATCAATCCGTTGCTGCCGATCGGCACCGCGCCGTGCGCCGCGAGATAGGTCACGTTATCGCGGCCTTTGGGGAGCAGGGTCGACACGCTTAGTTGTTCACCGAGCGCGGTCAGGCCGTTCTCGGTCGCGGTGAGCAGGCCCTGCACGCCGGGGTGATTGAAATCGATGCCGGTGCTGACGTCGAACGGTTTGCGGTCGACGTGTACTAAAACAAAAACTATTCGAGCAGGATTTACATGGACCACAAGTCGAAACTACGACAGATTGCCCTAGCGCATTCATCGCGATGGGGGTTGTGCAGGGTGTTGATGCGCAGGCTCTGCCGGATAGCCGCGCGAGCGCTGCCGTTGTTTCCCAACCGGGCGCGCTGGCGGCGTTGCCGGCCACTTCGCAGGCGGGTCAGGTGCACACTGGCGCGTTGACACCGGACGAGGCGAAGCAATCCGCAACGGACAATGTTGCGGAATTGAAGCAGATGATCCACGGGTCGGATCTAAGCGAATTGCGTACGGCGTACAACGGCAGCTACGGTGCAAGCTTGCTGTTTTACGGCAAGGAAATGACGCATTACATTGCGCTGTTCCAGCGGAAGAACTTCTGGCGCGTCATTAAGACGCAGGACGTGACGCGTGCCGACATGATCTACAAGGATTTTGTGCGTCAGACGTTGCAACTGTCCGACGTCGAGATTCGGCGTACGCAGCTCGAGGCACAGAAGGCGTTCACGGAGCGGATGATCGCGTTGTCGCAGGATCGGGCTAGCCGCTTGCAGGCTGACCTGGATGTGGCGCGGCAGCAGCAGAATATTGGCGTGAGCCAACAGCAGCAGACGCGTGCCGAGGCAATGGCGTTGGCGCAGCAGAAGGCCGCGGCACAGGATCAATTGCGAGCTGCGCAGCGGCAGGTGCAGCAGTTGCAGATCCACTTACTACTATTCTAGTGCCGCTTCTTCCCAGCCGAAGGCACCGTCCCCATTGGCAAGTGCCGTGGCTCTCTCATATCGATAGCGACTGGATCACTTGCAGGAAAGCTTTCCTCGAGAGCCTCATCGAGTCGACTTTCCGTCGCCTTAACGGCCGGCTCCGTTTCTTCATGTTGTGGTGCGAGTTGTTTCTGCCTGGTCATGACGTGCTCCTTGCAAAGAGTGTCAACGATTCAGCATAGCGCAAAGCGCGGCTCACAGAGTGCGGGGCGAAGCACCTGACCCAAACCCGAACGCCAGCCCCTAAGCATCCGCTTCAAAAAAACCCGGAAAAAAATCAAATCCATCCCGCATCAAGCCGTTCTCCGAATGCCACGTACAAAAAACCACCATCGGCATGCAGAACCGCAAACCCGACAGCGCATACCCCTCACCGGCATGCCTGGCCGAGGAAGGAACGCCAAACCAGCAAGCAAACGGAAGGCAGCAAAACACCATGAGTCCAATGACCCCTGCGCGCGCGCAGCGCTACACCGCTTCACACGTGGTCGAAGCCGAACTGGAACATCTGGATTGGGCAACGCGCCAACCGACGCTTCGCATGCTGGACGCCGTCTATTGGCGGCGCCGCGTGCTGGGGGTCAAAGGCGGTTTCGAACTGTCAGATCAGCAGGGGATGCGTCTGGAAAAGATTTTGCAGCGGCTCGGCCATTCAGCGGATTAGCCAGCCGCCGCAGCGGCCGTTTATTCGTTGCCGCCGGTCGGGCCACCACTGCCACCGCCGTGATTGCCGCCGCCATGATTACCGCCCCCATGGTTGCCGCCGTCGCCGCCACCCGTGCCGAACAGACGCCGGCGGCGTGTGACGACCACCGGGCCGTCCGACGTGCCGCTGCGCTCCGACGATGCCGGCCGGTCGGACGAGCTTTGCGCACCGTACGACTCGCGCGGTTCACGCGGTTCACGATGATCGCGCGGTTCACGCGAGCCGTGCGGGCCACGCGTGGTGTGCTCGCCGTGCGAAGGCCGTCCGGCCCGCGGCGCCGGACGCGTGCCGGTGTCGAGCTGGATCGTCGAGATCGCGCGCTTGTAGATGCCTTGCAGGCCGACAGGCGTGCGCAGCATCACCAGATACTGATCGAACGACTCGATACACCCTGTCAGGCGAATGCCATTGACAAGATAGATCTCGACGCGCTTTCGTTCTTTGCGCGCAGCGTTCATGAAATCGTTTTGCGGGTGCGATTCTGCGGAAGCCATGGACAATTCAGGTTAGAAAGACGGTTGTTCGCTGCGATTCTACCCTGTGTAGGGGCGCAACGCGTCAACGGGCGAACTGGGTCCACTATAACGGCTTGCGCGCACATAAGCATCTGATAACTATTGACTGTAACGTTGAGTTACGAATCTGCGGACGAATGACGGCTCGACTGCCGTGCCCACGTCGGCCGGCGTGGGTGGCGGAAAAAGATGGCGCCTGCGGACGATCGGACGGAATAAATCCGCGTCTGGTCGCGTTAAGTCAGCATGGCAGCGCGTTTTTTCCGCACCTGACCTGGACGTGAGCCACGAAGTGGTTCAGCGGGTTGCGGCGCGGAGTGCGCAGGCCTCTTCTTCTTCAGGAGACTTACATGAAAGCAACCCGCATTCTTTCCACTGTCTTTGTGCTCCTCGCATTGGCGCTCGGCTCGCTCGCGACGAGCGGCTGCACGTCGGCGACCGATACGGGCGCGTCCGGCAGCAGCGGTGGCAGTGGCAGCAGTGGTGGCTATTAAGCCGCTACGCGCCGGGTGAATTTCGAAGCGGAAGTGATTTCGTGGCTCCCGCAGTTGCGCCGCTATGCGCGCGCACTGACGGGCGACCGCGCCTGGGCCGACGACCTCGTGCAGGATACGGCGGAGCGTGCGCTCGCGCGCTGGGCGGCATTCCGGCCGAACAGCAACCTGCGCGCGTGGCTGTTGACGATCCTGCGGCATCTCTACATCGACCAGTTGCGCGGCCGCCGCGAGATCGCCGTCGACGAGGAAAGCGCGCCCTGGCGCAATCTCGAAGCGCCGCATGGCGAGGTCGACGGACTGGTGCTGCGCGATCTGCAGCGGGCGCTGTATTGTCTGCCGGTCGAGCAGCGGGAAGTGCTGCTGCTCGTCGGCGTGGAGGAACTGACGTACCAGGAGGCGTCGCGCGCGCTCGGCGTGCCGATCGGCACGGTGATGTCGCGCCTGTCGCGCGCGCGTGAACACATGCGCGTGCTGCTGACGGATGGACCGTCCGAAGGATCGGCGCAGGGTTCGGCGTCGAACGCGACGCCAGGTTCGACCCGCAAGGCCCCGCCACTGAAAGTAGTGAGAAATCCGTGATGAGCAACGACGACCACGATTCCAGCTTGCCCGAGGGGCTCGATCTGCGAGCGCTGTCGGCGTTCGTCGACAGTGAATTGCCGCCCGCGCAGCATGCGGCGATCGAGGCGCAACTGGAGCAGCATCCACAAGCCGCCGCGCGGGTGGCCGCATGGCGCGCGCAGACGGCCGCTTTGCGGGTATTGTGCGGCGCGCCACAGCGCAATGCAGGCCACGCGGGCCATGCAGGCAACGAGGCCGAAGAGCCGGCTTTCATCGTGGTGCAGCGCTCGGCGCCGTGGTGGCGGCACGCGGGCCTCGCGGCATGCTGGCTGGTGGCGGGCGCGGGGCTCGCGCTTGCCCTGGGGCCGCTCGCCCCGCGTCTGACGGGCGGCGCGTGGGGCGGTCTGGGCACCGCGCCGATGAACTTCGCGGAGCGCGCCGACATCGCCTACGCGGTCTATACACCCGAGAAGCGCCATCCGGTGGAAGTCGCGGCGAGCGAGGAAGAGCATCTGATCAACTGGCTGTCCAAACGCCTGAACCGGCCGTTGTCGGTGCCGTCGTTGCAGGAGTACGGCTACTCGCTGGTGGGCGGACGCCTGTTGCCCGGCGAAGCCGGACCGGCTGCGCAATTCATGTACGAAAATCACAGCGGTGCGCGGCTCACGCTGTATATCACGGGTATTCCGCGCGACGAGACCGCGTTCCGCCTGTTCCGCGAGGGCAACCGGCGCACCTTCTACTGGGTCAGCGACCGCATGGGCTACGCGCTGTCCGGGCCGATCGCGGAGGGCAAGCTGCGCTCGATTGCCGTCGACGTGTGCAGCGCGCTCGGCGGTAAGCCGGAGACCTGGCAGTAAGCTGGCCGTAGCGGGGCGGGCGCTGCAACATGCTGTAACAGAAAAGCCTGACACCGGTGCGCCGGCCGCGGAATAGCGCCGTCGGGCGATCCGTTTACTCGCTGCAGGGCCCTGCTGTCGCGGCGCGAATGCGAGCGGCAGGCAGGGTCTCGAGCGAGGCTAACCGACGGAGTCTTCACGGTGCCGACGCGCCGCTTGCGCGTCGCTACGCCGGCGCGTCGAGGCAGCGAAATCATGCTTACTTTCCATCAGTTCGGCACGGGGCTATGCTCCAGCCTATGCGGTCTGTGTCTGTGTGCCGGCTGCGCGGCGCAGACGGATGCAACCGCGTCACCGGACGACACGGCGACGTGCCGCTTTGTCGCGGGTCAGGCGGAAATCGACGGCGTCATGCAGCAGATCACCGGCCGCGCGTGCCTGCAGCCGGACGGCACCTGGCAGATCGTCGAGGGTGACGAGGGTGCGTTTGCGTATACGCCGGCGCCGGCGCCGGTCTATTACTACGATCCGTGGTACTGGGGGCCGCCGGTGATATTCGGCGTTGGCGTATCGTTCATTTTCGTCGACCGTTTTCATCATTTTCATCACATGAACCATGTGCATTACACGCACACATCGTATGGCATGGGAATGGGCGCTCGCGGCGGCTGGCATGGCGGCGCGCCGATGCACAGTTGGGGCGGCATGTCGCATGGCGGTGGAGGAATGCGCCGCTAGCGTGCCGCCGGGCGCATCGGGCGCGGCCGGGGAGTGCCCTTGACGCGCAGCCTGCCGCCCACCCTCTCCGCCGCCCAGTTCGACCGCGCGCTCGCCGCCTGGCGTTCGATTGTCGGCGATCCGCAGGTGGTGACCTCGGCGGCGGGGCTCGCCGCCTATCTCGATCCCTTCGCGCCCGGCGAGCGCGAAGCGTTCCATGCGAGCGCCGCGCTGCTGCCCGCCTCCGTCGACGAAATTCGCGCGGTGTTGCGGATTGCCAATCAATATCGCATTCCGTTGTGGACCGTCTCGACCGGACGCAACTTCGCCTATGGTGGCGCCGCGCCGCGCTTGCCGGGGTCGGTGGTGCTCGATCTGCAGCGGATGAACCGGATCATCGAAGTGAACGAGGCGCTCGCCTATGCGCTCGTCGAGCCGGGCGTCAGCTACTTCGATCTGCATGCACATCTGCGCGAACGAGGCTACAAGCTGTGGGTCGATCCGCCGGCGGCGGGGTGGGGCAGTGTGGTCGGCAATACGCTTGAGCGCGGCTTCGGCTACACCGCGTATGGCGATCATGCGGCGACGCAGTGCGGCATGGAAGTGGTGCTTGCCAATGGCGACGTGCTGCGCACGGGCATGGGCGGGATTGAAATCGGCACCGCGTGGCAGCTCTATCAGCCGGGCTATGGCCCTTCGTTCGATGCGATGTTCATGCAGTCCAACTACGGCATCGTCACCAAGCTGGGCGTCTGGCTGATGCCGGCGCCGCCCGCGTATCTGCTCGGTGAAATCCAGTTCCGTCATGAACAGGATCTCGAAGCGATCGTCGAAATCTTGCGGCCGTTGCGTCTCGATGAAACGATTCGCAACAACGCGGTGATCGAGGGCGGTTTGCGGCGCGCCGCGGGACTGTCAGCGCGGGCGCAGTGGTACGACGGCAAAGGCGCGATGCCGGAGAACGCGGTGACGGCGATGCTCGAAAAGCTGAACGTCGGCCGCTGGAATCTGCATTTCGCACTGTACGGCACGCCTGAATTGGTCGACGCGCGCTACGCGATCGTGCAGCGAGCCTTTGCTCGCGTGCCCGAGGCCAGGCTCTCGGCCGCACGCTATGCCGGCGACACGGAGCCGTCGGCGGGCGGCGATCGCAACCTCGCCGGGATTCCGGCGATGAGCGCGTTTCGCATGCTCGACTGGCGCGGCGGCGCGGGCGCGCATGTCGATTTCGCGCCGTTATGCCCCGCGACCGGACGTGACGCCCTGCGCCAGTACACGATGGTCAAGACGCGCGCCGCGGAGTATGGCTTCGACTACTACGGCGGTTTCACCGCGGGCGTGCGCCATCTGCATCACATTTTCGCGGCGATCTTCGACCGCGACGACGCGAACCAGGTCGAACAGGCCGGCGCGTTGGTACGCTCGCTGATGAGCGATGCGCGCGCGGCTGGCTATGGGGAATATCGCGCCCATCTCGCGTATATGGATTTTGCTGCCGCCCAGTACAGTTTCAACGACGGCGCATTGCTGCGGCTCTCGGAAACAATCAAGGACGCGCTCGACCCGAACGGCATTCTCGCGCCGGGCAAGCAGGGGATCTGGCCGGCGGCCTGGCGTGACCGGCGCGGCTATACCTGAGGACGTCATCAAATGGACCGACGCACCTTCGTGATGACCGGCGCATGGCTTTCGACGGCGGCGAGCGGCGCATGGCCATGGCTCGCGCACGCGGCGGCGCGTGGCAACACGGTCGCGGTGGTCGACTCCACGTTAGCGGGCGGCCCTTCGTTCGCGGATTATGTCGCGCACATGAAGCTGAGCGCTTTCGAGGCCGGTGACGATATCGGCGCGCTCTGGTACGGAACGCTTGCGCCACTGTTTGCGCAAACACATGCGCAATCCTATGCGCAAGCGCCGCTGTCGCTCATCGGCCTCATACGCGCATCCGATTACTTTGTGCTCAAACAGTTTGCCACGCGCGCGGGGCCCATGATCGAACACCGCCACGAGCAGGGGAGTGGGCGCATCGCACATGTCGCTTTCGTGCTTGCGCCGCACGCCACCCGTTAGAACTTATACGTCGTGTTCTTCGGATCGAACGTCGAGTCGTCGAAGGCTTTCGGCGTGATGGTTTCGAAGACGATTCTCTCGAAGAGCTTGCCGTCGTTATCGTAAGACTCGACTGAGCGGAAATACGGATGCCGCAGATCGAGCCCGAGCGTTTCTTTTTTCGCGTAGAACTGCGGCTGGCCAATCGGCGTTTCGAAAGTGAAGGCGACCACGCGCACGCCGTCGATGGTTTTGACTTCCACCTGGGTGGAGCGCGGCAGGCCGGCCTTGATGTATTTCTTGCCCTCGGCGAGGTATTGATTCGCGATGTATTCGGTGCCGAGATCGCGCACCTGATGGTGCGATTGCGCGTGCGCCAGCACGCCGTTCAACGATGCCCACACCGGCATGACATTGAGCAGGCCGCCGAGATGGCCGTACATTTCGTCGCTTCGCTTCGACTCGTCGTAGATGATCTCCTGGCCGGCGTGCGCGCCGCCGGGCAGCCACTTCGCGTAGATTCGCAGCGGGTCGTGTGCGAGACGCACCAGCATGTGATCGGCCTTGTCGGGCCACTGGCCGTGAATGCGTTCCTGGCGCGACATCGTGAACTCGTACGACGGATAGCCGTTGGGGCCTTCCTTGATGTAGCGCGGCAACGCAAGCGGATCGAGCGACTGGAACAGTTGCACGAGTTGTGCGTCGTCGAGCTTTTCCATCGCACCGCTTCGTTGCGCGGCGCGCAGCCACTTGACCTGCTGATCCAGCGTGAGCTTGCCGACCTGTGCCGAAGGCGTGCTGGGCGCCTTGACGGCGCTGGCCGTATCGAGCGGGGGCGGCGCGTCGTCGTTCTGCGCGACCGCCGGGGACGCCGTGACCGCCGCCATGCCCGCTATCAGTGCACCGATCAATAGACCACGCGATGCCACCGCACGCAACGAACCCTGCTTCGACGACGCCGGCGACGCGGCTATTTCCAGCGATAAACGGGTGAGACGCATGAAGGCCGGCGTAAGGCGGGAAAGCGCGGGCGTGCTGTGCTTCATGAATCTCTCCGGGGGTGTGGCGCGAAGCGCCTTTGCTGTCAGGCAGGCTTTTGCTTCGCGAGTTCCTCGTCACGTAGCGCACGGCGCAGAATTTTGCCGACATTGGTTTGCGGCAGTTCATCGCGGAACTCGACAAGTTTCGGCACCTTGTAGCCGGTCAGATTCTTGCGACAGTGAGCGATTATCTGCTCTTCCGTCAATGACGCATTGCGCTTGACGATGAACACCTTCACGCGTTCGCCTTGCGCCGCATCGGGCACGCCGATTGCGGCGACCTCGCGCACATCGGGGTGCATCGCGATCACGTCTTCGACTTCATTCGGATAGACATTGAAGCCCGACACCAGAATCATGTCCTTCTTGCGATCGATCAGACGCATGAAGCCGCGCGAATCCATTACGCCGATGTCGCCGGTCGCGAGCCAGCCGTCAGCATCGAACACCTTGGCGGTTTCTTCCGGACGGTTCCAGTAGCCTTTCATCACTTGCGGGCCCTTCACGCACAGTTCGCCCGCTTCGCCGATATTCGCCCACGTGCCGTCGTCTTTCCTGAAACGCACCTGGGTGGACGGCGCGGGCAAACCGATCGAGCCTTCGAAATCGCGCAGATGGGTGAGGTCGACGGGATTCATCGAGACGATCGGCGAGCACTCGGTCAGGCCGTAACCTTCGACGATCGGTACGCCGGTCACCGCCTTGAAGCGATCGGCGACCGATTTTTGCGTCGCCATGCCGCCCGCCATCGCGAGCTTCAGGTCGGAGAAGTCGCGTTTGCAGAACTCTTCGTTGTCGAGGAACGCTTTGTAGAGCGTATTCACTGCCGTCATGCCGGTGAATTTCTCGTGACGGATGATCATCATCACGCGCTTCATGTCGCGTGGATTCGCGATCAGGATGTTGCGCCCGCCGAGTCCCATGAAGATCAGCGCGTTCACGGTCAGCGAATAGATGTGATAAAGCGGCAGCGGTGTAAGCACCGTTTCGATGCCGCCGCTCAGTTGTCCCTCGGACCACACCTTCGCCTGCAGCAGATTGGCGATGATGTTCCTGTGCGTGAGCATCGCGCCCTTGGCCACGCCCGTGGTGCCGCCGGTGTATTGCAGGAAGGCGATGTCGTTATGCGTGGGGCGCACCGGCGTCAAGGGACGCGTGTAGCCGATTGCGAGTGCTTCGAGCAGTGGCACCGCTTTCGGCAGGTTGTACGCCGGCACCATTTTCTTCACATGGCGCAGCATGAAATTGAGCAGACGTCCCTTCAGATTCAGGCCGTCCGCAAGCAGATCGCCCAGACCGGTGACGATCACGTTCTGCACCTTGGTGCCGGGCAGCGCGTCTTCCACGGTCTTCGCGAAGTTCTCGAACACGATGATGGTTTGCGCGCCGCTGTCTTTCAACTGATGCGCGAGTTCGCGCACCGTGTAAAGCGGATTCACATTCACCACCACGGCGCCGGCTTTCAGCGCGCCGAACAGCGACACCGGATACTGGAACGTGTTCGGCAGCATGATCGCGACGCGCTCGCCCGGCTTCACGCCGATGCTCTGCAGATACGCGGCGAATGCGGTCGCCTTGCGGCCGAGTTCGCCATACGTCAGATTCGCGCCGACGCTCACATACGCGACACGCTCGCGGAACTTCTCAATGCATTCGTCGAAGAACTGCGAGACCGAGTCGTATTGCGCCACGTCGATTTCATGCGGCACGCTTGCCGGATACGACGGGTACCAGACGCCGTCGGTGTTCGGCGCCGGATTCGTCGGATTCGCCGCGTATGCCGCCGGTGCGGACGCGGCAGTGGGCGACAGCGGGGTTTGAGTAGGCTGGGTCATCGGTCGTCTCCTGAAGCCATGGCTTCATCTGTTTATGTGCTGATCGCGTTCGAGAATCGCCACCACGCCCTGGCCACCCGCCGCGCAGATCGAAATCAGGCCGCGCGCGGGGCCGGCCGGTTTTTCGAGCTGCGCGAGCATCTTCGCGAGCCCGGCGACGATCCGGCCGCCGGTTGCCGCAAACGGATGACCCGTTGCGAGCGAGCTGCCGTTCACATTCAATTTGGTGCGGTCGATTGCGCCGAGCGGGCCCGGCAAACCGAGTTGCGTGCGGCAATATTCATCATCCTGCCATGCCGCGAGCGTGCACAACACCTGTGCGGCGAAAGCTTCGTGAATTTCGTAAAGATCGAAGTCCTGCAAGCTCAATCCGGCGCGCGCCAGCATGCGTGGCACGGCGTAGGCGGGCGCCATCAGCAGGCCTTCCTTCTTGTCGAAGAAGTCGACAGCGGCGGTTTCCGACCAGCTCAGATACGCCAGCACCGGCAGGCCATGTTCGGCCGCCCATGCTTCGCTTGCGAGCAGCACGGCGGATGCGCCATCGGTCAGCGGGGTCGAATTGCCGGCGGTCAGGGTGCCGGCGTCGCGGTCGAACACCGGCTTCAGGGCGGAGAGCTTTTCGAGCGTCAGGTCCGGGCGCAGATTGTTGTCGCGCGCGAGGCCGCGGTACGGGGTCATCAGATCGTTCACGAAGCCACGCGTGTACGCCTCTGCAAGCTTGCGATGGCTCTCGTAGGCAAGCACGTCCTGCGCTTCGCGGGAAATGTTCCAGCGCTTGGCCATCAGCTCGCAATGTTCGCCCATGGAAAGCCCGGTGCGCGGCTCGCCGTTGCGCGGCAGAAGCGGCTTGAAAAACATGCCGGGCCGCAGCTTGCTCAGCGCGCTGACACGTTGGCCAGTGCTCCTGCCGCGATTCGCTTCGAGCAGGATCTTGCGCATCCGCTCATTGACGCCGATCGGCGCATCGGAGGTGGTGTCCACGCCGCCCGCGATGCCTGCCTCGATCTGCCCGAGCGCAATTTTGTTGGCCACCAGAATCGCCGCTTCGAGACCCGTGCCGCACGCCTGCTGCACGTCGTAGGCGGGCGTCTCCTTCGCGAGCGTGGTGGACAGCACGGTTTCGCGCGTCAGGTTGAAGTCGCGTGAGTGCTTGATGACGGCGCCGGCCGCCACTTCGCCCAGGCGCTCGCCGTGCAGGTTGTAGCGGTCGATCAGGCCTTGCAGCGTGAAGGTCAGCATGTCCTGATTCGACGCAGTCGCATAGGCGGTATTCGAGCGGGCAAACGGAATCCGGTTGCCGCCGACGATGGCGACGCGGCGCACGGCGGGCTGCGGGTTGGACATGCTCGGCTCCTTTGGGTCGTGGCCGGTTTGCTCTGTTTATTGAACGATGCGAACGATGCGAATGAAGGCGTGCTTCATTGCAGCTTCCACTGCATGCGTCCGCGTAAATGTGGCTTTTCCCCGGCAATATCGCGCACTTCGATGTCGCGTTCGATCAGCGAAGGCGAGGCGCTCCACAGCGACGCTTCGCCCGGCAGCAGCATCGGCAGTTTGAATTCGGCGCTGAGCGTGGCTTCGGCGAGCGGCTTGGGCGGTTGCGACGCCGAGGCGGCGCGCGCCAGCGTCCACATGCCATGCGCTATCGCGCGCGGAAAACCGAAGGCTTTGGCGGACAGCGCGCTCAGGTGAATCGGGTTGTAGTCGCCGGATACGCCGGCGTAGTCGCGGCCCAGTTGCGGCGCGAGTTGCCAGCGCGCGATGCGTTGCAGCGCGTCGTGGCCGAGTTCGAGTCCATCGAGCGGGCTGCCGAGCGCCGGCACGCCGCGTTTCAGATAGACGCTGTCGCCATCCCACACCGCTTCGCCACGGCGGTACAGACGTGAATGCAGCACGAACGCCTGGCCTTTGTCGTGACGCAGCAGCGCGCCGAATTCCACCTCGACGCGTAACACGTCCTTATAGGCGAGCGGCCGCCGCAGCCGGACATGATTGGCCAGATGCACGAGCCCGAGAGCGGGCCATGGAAATGCCGGATCGGTCAGCATCAGCAGATGCAAGGGAAACGCCAGCAGATGCGGATACGTGAGCGGCACGCCATGTTCGGGGATGAAGCCGCACACCCGCGCGTATCGCCAGATCGGCCCTGGGTCGAGCGGCGCGGCGGGGCGCACGAGACGCAGCGCCGGCAATTGCGTGTCGCGCCCGCGTTTGACGATGCCGGACAATGCGCGCGCATAGAGCTTGGCCGGCGCGGGCAAGGTCTCGATGACGACGGTCTTCGGTCGGATCGCGCTGCCTGCATGAGCGCCCCTGAACGGATCACCCGGCTCACCCATGGTTACGCTCCGATCAGGCTTTGTCCGCACACGCGCACGATCTGGCCGCTCACGCCCGCCGACCCCGGATGCGCGAGCCACGCGATGGTCTGCGCGACGTCGACCGGCTGGCCGCCCTGGCTCAGCGAATTCATGCGGCGCCCGGCTTCGCGAATCGCCAGTGGAATCTTCGCGGTCATCTGCGTTTCGATGAAGCCCGGCGCGACCGCGTTGATCGTAATACCGCGTGCGCGCAGATGCGGTGCCATGCTTTGCACGCGCCCGATCACGCCCGCTTTCGAGGTGGCGTAATTGGTCTGGCCGAGATTGCCCGCGATACCGCTGATCGACGAGACGCCGATAATGCGGCCGCCGTCGCGCAGGATGCCGGCCGCGAGCAGCGCGTCATCGATCCGTTCCTGCGCGGAGAGGTTGATGTCGATCACGCTTTGCCAGGCGCCTTCGGTCATCTTCGCGATGGTTTTGTCCTTGGTGATGCCGGCGTTGTGCACGACGATGTCCACGCCTTGCTCATCGAGCGCCGCGGCGATTTGCGCGGGCGCTTCAGGCGCGGCGATATCGAAGGCGAGGGCGGTGCCGCCAAGCTGGCGGATCGTGGCGTCGAGCGCGTCGCGCGCCGACGGAATATCGATGCCGATCACGTGCGCGCCTTCGGCCGCCAGCACGCTGGCAATCGACGCGCCGATGCCGCGCGCGGCGCCGGTGACGACCGCGCGGCGCCCCGCGAGCGGTTGATTCCAGTCGAATGCCGGCATGGCGTCAGTGCCCGCGCGCACGCCGATGCGTACCACCTGGCCCGACACGTACGCGGAACGCGGTGACAGGAAGAATCGCAGGGTCGCTTCCATGCCGTTCCCAGCACCCTGTTCCACGTACACGAGATTCGCCGTCACGCCGCGGCGCGCCTCCTTGCCGAGCGAACGCGTGAGACCTTCGAGCGCGCGCTGCGCGGTCCACTGGCGCGGAGTCGCGCAGGCCTCGGGCGGCCGTCCCAGCACGATGATCCGGGCGCATCTGCCGAGTGAGCGCAGCGTGTCGTGAAAGAAGCCGTATAGCGGTTCGAGCTGGCCGCTGTCTTCGATCCCGCTCGCATCGAACAGCAGGGCAGAGAGCCTGCCATGCGAGCCGGAGTCCGCCGGTTCGAAACGCCCGGTCATCAGGCCATGACGATTCGCGAGCGGCACCCACAGCCCTGCGCTTTCATGCGCGACGCTGGTTACGCCGATACTGGCGACCAGGTTCGCGAGCGCGTCGAGCAGATGCGGTTCGCGTCCCGCGCCGATCGCGACCAGTCCGTCGAACTCGGGCTGGTCCGCGCGATAGCGGCGCAGCACCTCGGGCTTGGGTAGGCCGAGCGAGCGGGCGAGGCGCGCACCGACCGGCGAATTGACGAAGTTCAGGTAAGAGTCGTTCATATTATTCGATGCTCCGCTGGCCACGTCCGAAGAAAATCCCCGTCCCCGCAGGAAGTTGCCCTGGGGAGTTCAATGATACGGATGTGCGTCAGTGTGCACCCAGTCTGGCGCACCGGGTGCGGCTCGGCAGGATGTTTTTGGGGCAGCGCTCAGGCGGCGAGTTCCAGCGCCTTTTCGAGCGCCTCCTTGCGCTTCTGGAGACCGGCGAGCATATCGAAGTCAGCCGGGAAGTCGTCGACCTTGACGACCTGCGCACCGTAACGCGCGTAATCCTCCAGGACGCGCCGATCCGCGGCGTCGATCAGGCCTTTCTGCTGCGCTGCATCGATCCACGCGGCCAGCTGCGGCAGGCTTTGCGGCATTGGATCGAGCAGGCCCTGCCTGACCGCATCGCGCAGTTTCTGGTCGATCTCGGTGACGCGCGGGTTCAGCTGGAACACCAGTTCGCCATAACCGAGCGCATCGACATCGGGATGCGGCACGTACGAATCCGACACGAGACGATCGCGCGCCGCGCCCGGCGTCTGCATCAACTCGGCGATCTCGGTGCCGAGACGATCGGAGGGCTCGCGATACGGCAGGCCGAACGGAAATGCGAGCACACGCACGAGGCCCGCGGCGAGCCGGTTCGGATAGTTGGCGAGCACGCCGTCGAGCGCGTGTTGCGCCTTGTATAAGGAATCCTCGACGCCCCAGCGCACGAGCGGCAGATCCTCTTCCTGACGGCCCTCGTCTTCGAAACGCTTGAGCGTGGCGGAAATCAGGTAGAGCTGGGACAGCACGTCGCCGAGACGGCCGGAAATGCGTTCACGCCGCTTCAGATCGCCGCCGAGCACCAGCATGGAGACATCGGCGAGCAACGCGAATGCGCTCGAGAGGCGGGTGGCCGCGCTGTAATACGACAGCAGCGGCGCGTACGCGGTGCGCGGTTTGGCGATCAACGCGCCGGCCGTGATGCCGTAAATGAAACTGCGCACCACGTTGGAAAGCGTGAAGCTGACATGGCCGAAGAATGCCGCGTCGAAGTCGCGCAGTGCCTTGGCGCGATCGGTCTCGCGCGTGGCGGTCATTTCCTTCAGCACATACGGATGACAGCGGATCGCGCCCTGCCCGAAGATGATCAGGCAACGGGTCAGAATGTTCGCGCCTTCCACCGTGATCGAGATCGGCACCTGCTGGTAGGCGCGCGCGAGGAAGTTCGACGGGCCCATGCAGATGCCCTTGCCGGCGGTGATATCCATGCCGTCGTTGATGACCATGCGGGCACGCTCGGTGATGTGATACTTCGCGATTGCCGAGATCACCGAAGGTTTTTCGCCGAGGTCCACCGCGTGCGCGGACAGGCGGCGCGCGGCATCCATCACATACAGGTTGCCGCCCATCCGGCCGAGCGCTTCCTGGACGCCTTCGAACTTGCCAACGGGGGTGCGGAACTGGCGGCGGATCGCCGCATACGCGCCGGTGCCGCGCACGGCGATCTTCGCCATCCCCACATTCGACGACGGCAGCGAAATCGCCCGGCCCGCCGCGAGACATTCCATCAGCATGCGCCAGCCGTTGCCCACTTGCGCGCGGCCGCCGATCACCCAGTCGAGCGGAATGAACACGTCCTTGCCGGAGTTCGGACCGTTCTGGAACACCGCGTTGAGCGGCCAGTGGCGACGGCCGATATTCACGCCCGGATGGTTGGTGGGAATCAGCGCGCAGGTGATGCCGGGTTCGTCGGCAGTGCCGAGCAGATGTTCCGGATCGAGTGCGCGAAACGCGAGGCCGAGCACGGTCGCAACCGGACCCAACGTGATATAGCGCTTGTCCCACGTGACGCGAAAACCCAGCGTTTCGCGTCCTTCGAACACGCCCTTGCAGACGATGCCGACATCCGGAATCGCCGCCGCGTCGGAACCGGCGTAGGGGCTTGTCAACGCGAAGCAGGGGATTTCGTCGCCACGCGCGAGGCGCGGCAAATAGTGGTTCTTCTGTTCTTCCGTGCCGTAGTGCATCAGCAATTCAGCCGGGCCGAGCGAGTTCGGCACCATCACCGAGACAGCGGCGGCCGAGCAGCGCGTGGCGAGCTTCATGATCACCTGCGAATGCGCGTAAGCCGAGAACTGCTTGCCGCCGTACTGCTTCGGAATGATCATGCCGAGAAAACCGCGGTCCTTGATGTACTGCCAGCTTTGCGGCGACAGGTCCTGCCACACCACCGTGGTTTCCCAATCGTTCGCGAGATCGCACAAGTGCTCGCATTCGACATCGAGAAACGATTGCTCCTCGGCGCTCAGTGTGGCCGGTCCGTAGCCGAGCAGCGTGTCCCAATGCGGGCGGCCTGAAAACAGTTCGGCGTCCCACCAGACCGTGCCGGCTTCGATCGCGTCGCGCTCGGTCGGCGACATCTCCGGCAAGACCCTGCGGAAGGTTTCGAATACTGGTTTGGTCAACCACGCGCGGCGCAGCGGCCTGAGCGTCAGGACGAAAGCGGGCAGTACGAACAGGATGGCGAGGATCGTGGTTGCCACCGGGCCCGCTGCGCCGCTCAGATGCGCGGCGGCCACCCACACGATCATGAGGGCAAGCCACCATGAGGCGCGTGCCTGAACATAGACGAGCGCGAGAGCGGCGATAACGAGCACAAGGATGAACCACGGCATGACGTTTCCTCCTGTTTCGATGGCGGGTGGGCACACATCCGGTTCGCCGGACGAGCCGGCGGATCTAAGCGGTCCCCTGCAACGCGGGTTGAAACGCGCCCGCCTCGACACCGCCGCCGCGGTGTTCACCCGCCGGTGAGTCCGACGCTTCCAGACCGCCTGAGCCGTGTTGTGCGACCGAAGCCGCACTTCCGCTTTCCATCTGGCCTTCATTGCCGCCATCGGTCGCGTCGCCCAGCACGGCTGCGAACGCCGCCAGTTGCGTGCCGTCGGGCAGCGGCGCTTTGAGTGCGGCGACCATCAGCGAGGCAAGGCGTGCGATCAGTTGCAGATCGTTCATCGACTTGCCCTGCGAGAACTCGGAAATCAGGCTATCCGTATCGGTGCCGGCCAGCACGCCGGATAGCGCGCCGATGGCGAAGTGCAGGCGCCAGCCGAGTTCTTCGCGCGGCAGATGCGGCAGTGCCCGCTGGAACGCATCGAAAAAGCGCACAGCCACTGAGGCGTAATGCCCATTCAGGAAGTCGCGAATGAACGCCGACGGATCGGTATACGCGCGCCCCAGCAACCGCAAAAAAGCCTTGCCGCCGACCCGCGGATCGCGCGAGAGCCGCAGCGCCGGAATGAACATTGCGCCGAGCACATGCTCACAGGTCAGGCGGGCGCCGAGCATCCCATCGAAACGGTCGAGCAGTTTGAGCCGCTCCTGATTGAGCCGGTCGAGCCGGCGCGAGAGCATCGAGTGGATCAGCGATTCCTTGCTGCCGAAGTGGTAGTTGACCGCCGCGAGATTGACTTCGGCACGCGAGGTGATCTGGCGCAGCGACATGGCCTCATAGCCGCATTCGATGAATAGCGTTTCGGCGGCGTCGAGGATGCGGGACTTCGTGTCGCCGGCATGCCGGCCTGTTGTGCGCACTGCCATGTTGCGTCTCCCAGTTGCCGGGCGTCCGGCCCGCAAACGAGCGCTTCAAATAACTATTTGAAACAGTCGTTTTTTCAGGATAAGAAGGATAAGGACTGCGATCAAGCGTTCGGTCTGGACTAACTCCTCTAGAAGACCTGACGAAGGTCGGTTGTATTCCCAGGCGGCGCGACACGTCGAAACCGCGTGGAAAATACAAAAGGCCGTTCCGATCGGAATCGGAACGACCTCGTATTACCTGTTGCCTGTGTTTGGCCTTGCTGCTTCTCGCGTGGCGGTTCGAGCCGCCTTTGTATCTATCGTGCGCGATAACGGAGCGGCGAAATAGCCGTTGGGTTCGAACGCTTAAGCCGGCGTGGCGACCTCTTTCGCCGACTGCGTCATGTCGATGCCACGACGCTCGCGGCTAAATGGAATCAACACGGCGATCACCACTGCCACGATGCCGATCACGATGGCCATGATCAATGCATAGTTGTTGCCATGCGCCGCGGCGGCGCTTGCCTGCAGCGGACCGTTCACCGACGCGATCAGATTGCCGAGCTGATACACGAGGCCAGGGAATGTCGCGCGGATTTCATCTGGCGAGATTTCGTTCAGGTGCACCGGGATCACCCCCCATGCGCCCTGCACCGAGATCTGCATCAGGAAGGCGCCGGCCGCGAGCAGCACCGGCGTGGTCGAGAAGGCCCACAGCGGCAGCACGGGCAACGCGATCAGCGCGGCGATGAAGATGGCGCGCTTGCGGCCAATCTTCTCCGACAACGAACCGAAGAACAGACCGCCGCAAATCGCGCCGATGTTCAGCGTGATCGTGATCCACGACACCGTATGTGCGTCGAAGCCATGCTGCACGCGCAGGAAGGTCGGATACAGATCCTGCGACCCATGCGAGAAGAAGTTGAACGCCGTCATCAGCACGATTGCGTACAGCGAGAGTTTGATGTTCTGCTTCAACGTGGCGACGAGACCCGGGCGCGCTTTCTTTTCGAGCGTCTTGAAGGCCGGCGATTCCGGCACGTGTGCCCGTACATACAGCACCAGCAGCGCCGGCAACACGCCGACGAAGAACATGCCACGCCAGCCGATGTACTGATAGAAAACGCCGAATACGACCGAGGCGAGCAGATAGCCGCTCGGATAGCCGGCCTGCAGGAGGCCCGATACGATGCCGCGCGATTTCGGCGGCACCGTTTCCATGGTCAGTGCGCCGCCGACGCCCCATTCGCCGCCCATGGCGATGCCGAACAGGGCGCGCAGCACGAGCAGGGTGGCGAGATTCGGTGAAAAGCCGGACAGCAATTCCAGCAGCGAGAAGCACGCAATATTCACCATTAGCGTGGGACGGCGGCCGTATTTGTCCGCGAGCCAGCCGAAAATCAGGGCGCCGACCGGACGCATCACCAGCGTCAGCATAATGCCGAAGGCAACCTCCGGAATGGTGGTACTGAATTCCGACGCGATATCTTTCAATACGAATACCATTAGAAAGAAATCGAATGCGTCGAGTGTCCACCCCAGATAGGCGGCGATCGTGACGTTTCTCTGTTCCCGTGTCCAGCTCATTGATTGTTCTCCTGAGTCTCCAATATCCCGTCTTTTACGACGGGCGGCTCCGCGGCCCCGCACGCCCCGTGGCGTAGGCTTCGAGCGAGTGTACGCCGACTGTTAAACGCTTGCATGATTGAACAGCCGTTTATCCGTATTAATCCCTGGAGTGAATTTCATTGAGAATTTCCATGCACGGCAATATGTCGGGTAAATGTAATTATTGTATTAATTGCGTTTGCGGAATTGTTTGTTATCTGTAATGTATTTTCTGCGGCGGCGTGTGGCGTAATGCGGTCGTTCTGATTTCAGCGTGATGAGCAGCGGCAGAGACCGCACTCGTGCTTGCACTTGCGAATTCCGGTTGGCCGCACCCGATGCGCACAGGTATAACAGCGGCTCGCGCGGCATTTACGTCGCGCATACAAGGAGACTGACGAATGACGATTCCGCATCTATGCCTGCTTATCGTGGCGCTGCTGCCGTTTCCATGGACCATGGTCGCGAAGGTCAGTAAGCGTTACGACAATCGCACGCCGCGCGCTTACCTCGCGGGTCTTGAAGGCTGGCGCGCCCGTGCGCACGCCGCGCATCAGAACGCGTGGGAAGCGCTGGCGCTGTTCACCGCCGGGGTCGTGGTGGCCGGACAGGCGGGCGGGTCGAGCACGTGGGTCAACTGGCTGGCGATCATGTTTGTCGTTACGCGCGTGCTGCATGGCTTGCTGTACCTGGCGAACCTGGCGTCGTTGCGCTCGCTGGTGTGGTTTGTCGGTCTCGCGTGTGTGGTGTCTATGTTCCTTGTGTCGGTCCGCTGAAACGGCGAATCGCGGACGGGTTGTGGTCGAACCGAGGCGAAACGGAGCCATTGAAGCATTGGACCAAATATATGCGCTGCACGCATCAGTAGAGCAGAAAAATCAATTTGATTCATGATATGACGCAGAATAAGATGACTGCCATCTCATTTATGCTGTCCGGTGGACGATTATGTCAGTCGAATCAATCACTTCCGAACCTGTTCACCGCGCGCGGCGTCCTGTGGCGGCGCTGGCGGCGCTGGCGGCGCTGGCGGCGGTCACCCTGCTGACGGGTATCGGCGCAGGTGTAGGCGGTATGTTGCTCGCGTTGCTGTTGCGCGGCATTCAGCATGTCGCATACGGCTACAGCGTCACACACGTGATTAGCGGCGAAAGTTTTCTGCAGGGCGTGACCGATGCCGCGCCCGAGCGGCGCCTGCTGGTGCTGGCGATTTGCGGACTGGTAGCCGGAGCTGGCTGGTGGTTGCTATACCGCTTCGGGCGGCCGCTCGTGAGCATTCGCAACGCGGTGAAATCCGACGACCCGCGCATGCCTATATTGAGCACGACGGTGCATGCGCTACTGCAGATCGTCACGGTTGCGCTCGGTTCGCCGCTCGGCCGCGAAGTGGCGCCACGCGAGATCGGCTCGGCGCAGGCCGGGTGGCTGGCGCGGCGCGCGGGCCTGTCGGTCGAGCAGAGCCGGATCATGGTTGCGTGCGGTGCGGGCGCGGGCCTCGCCGCGGTCTATAACG
Source organism: Paraburkholderia fungorum (assembly GCF_046027215.1). GTDB lineage: Bacteria > Pseudomonadota > Gammaproteobacteria > Burkholderiales > Burkholderiaceae > Paraburkholderia > Paraburkholderia fungorum_D. The sequence goes on from NZ_JAQQEN010000001.1 coordinate 1,591,351, forward strand.
TGCCGCTGGGTGGCGCGGTGTTCGTGCTCGAAGTGCTGTTGGGCACGTTTGGCTGGCGGGCCTGGGTGCCGGCGATCGTGACTTCGTCGATTGCTGCACTGGTTGCGCAAGCGGGATTGGGCAATGAACATCAGTATCTGGTGCCGTCGCTGACGGTGAGTGCGTCGCTGGTGGTGTGGTCCGTGGTGTGCGGGCCGATTTTCGGCGTCGCGGCATGGGCGTTCACCGAGCTGATGAAGCGCTCGCGCGCACGGGCGCCGAGGGATTGGCGGTTACCGGTGTTCTCGCTGGTGAACTTCGCGATTATTGGTGCGCTGGCGATGCATTTCCCGCAGTTGCTCGGCAACGGGAAAGGGCCTGCTGGGCTTGCATTCGATGGTGGGTTGACTATTGGACTCGCGGCTACGTTGCTGGTGTTGAAGGTCTTGATTACCGCGAGTAGTTTGCGCGCGGGCGCGGAAGGTGGGTTGTTGACGCCAGGGCTCGCGAGTGGCGCCTTGCTGGCGGTTGTGCTTGGCGGGATTTGGAATCTCGTCTGGCCTGGGGCTTCTTTAGGGGCGTTTGCGGTTGTCGGCGCGGGGGCGTTTCTGGCTGCTTCCATGCAGATGCCTGTTACCGCTGTTGTGCTTGTTTTTGAGTTTACGCGGGTGGGGTGGGGGTTTTTGATTCCGGTTTTGCTGGCTGTTGCAGGCGCTAGTTTGGGGTTTCATTGCATGAAAGAGGGGCCGGCTCGGCGGATTGGCTTCTTGGGCCTTTCCTTGTTTTCTTATTGGTTTATTAGCGTCGCCCCTGTGCGGGGCAGGCACTTACTTTCTTTGCCGCCGCAAAGAAAGTAAGGGAAGGTCTGAACAACCCGTTTTCTGCTTGGGATTTTTAACTGGCACACTCAGAGTGAAGATCGCGCCGTCATTCGCACTGAGTTGAGCCAATACCTGTCGCGTCTTGTCATTGGCGCTGCGCCCGTGCGGTTCGTTTTCGTCCTTCATTGCGCTTCACAGCGTCTTGCGCGCCATCCAGAGATTGGCCAGCGCGAACTGCGTTTCGATCTGCGCCGTGTTTTTCGCCAATCCCCGATACCGTGCCTTCAGATATCCAAACTGACATTTCAGCACCCGAAACGGGTGCTCCACCTTCGCTCTCACGGCCGCTTTGAGCCGCTCGATCTCGTCGTAAATCTTATCGATTCGTTTGCTCCTGTCCAGCTTTCGCCGCTTGCTCGGCCTCATCGCGACGTGCCACTGAACCGCACCCGTTTCGCCTCGCTTCTCGATGCCCACATAGCCCGCGTCGGCAAATACAACCTTCTCCTTGCCGTGCAGCAGCGCGTGCGCCACGGTGATGTCGTGAACGTTCGCCGGCGTGCACTTCACCGTGTGCACCAGACCCGATTCGGCATCGACTCCGATATGCGCCTTCATGCCGAAGTACCAGCTGCCTCCCTTTTGCGTCTGGCTCATCTCGGGGTCCCGCGTGCCGGGCTTCTTCGTCGAATTGGGCGCGGCAATCAGCGTCGCGTCGACCGCCGAGCCCACCTTGAGCATCAAGCCCTTCGCCTGCAGGATCTCATTGACCGTCGCCAGCATGCTGACCGACAGTTCATGAGCCTCGAGCAGGTGCCGGAACCGCAGGATCGTGCTCTCGTCGGGCAGCCGCGTCATGCCAACGTCCAGCAGCGCGAACTCCCGATACAGCGGAATGTCGTGCAGCGCCTCCTCCATCGCCGGGTCCGAGAGACTGAACCACTGTTGCATGAAGTGAATGCGCAGCATCGTCGCAATCGGAAACGGCGGGCGGCCAGTCTTGCCTTTAGGGTAGTGCGGCTCGATGAGCGCAATCAGTTTCTGCCACGGCACCACGCGTGTCATCTCGTCGAGAAATTCACGCTTGCGGGTGCGCTTCGTTGACAGATCCAGACCAAGACCAAGTTGCGTCATCACGTCACTCCTTGAATTCCCCTGCTCCCAGGATAGTCCACGCTCACGTCAACGCCAGGACTTTTGCAGACATTCCTAAGCAAAGAAAGCGGCTTCACAGCGCTAATTCTTAAGTGGGTCCCCTGGCTTGGAGGGGACTGTGATCCGATTAACGGATCACGCCTCGGTCCATTAGTGTCTGTGACACAGCCGTCATCCGCTCCCACTCCGCACTGCGTGCGTCGCGGTTGGGTCTGCCAGGGACACCGGGGGCTCCGTCCGCTTTCGAAGCCATATAACCCGTTCTCCCAGACGTCGCTTCCAGTCCTGCGCCAAACCCGCGACAGCCGTCAGCTCGATGAGGTCGTCGATCGATGGTCGGTGGGACAGCTGTACCTGCCAGAACTGGTCAATCGAAAAGCGCTCGGTTTGCCTTTCCAGCAGCGAAATCGTATCGCCCTCCTGAATGACGCCGGGGCTGATGACGCGGTAATACCAGCCCGTGATCCTCTCCCGGGCAACATGTACCGACATGCGCTCAACACCGAAACGGTGATTGATTTTCCAGCAGGGACTGCGCGGTTGGGAAACCTGCAAAACCGCACCGCCAATCTGGAACACGTCGCCGATATGTACGTTGCGCTCGCACAGATCGCGCGACGAGATGTTCTCCCCCAGGCTTCCAGGAATCAACGCCCGCGCGCTCTGCTCGAACGCCTGCGCAAGCCGCCCATAGTTTTCCGCCGCGTAGTGGTGGACGGCTTTTTCCGGGCCACCATGTACCCGCGGGTCACCATGCTCGTCGCCAACAATGCCCTGCGCTCGCACGAGAACCGGACCAAGGATTCTCCGCTTGAAGATGCCGCTGCGCTGCCCTTCATCCAGGTAGCCAAGACCTCCAGCAAAAAGATGATCAATGGTCGAAGTGGGCTTCATCGTCGAGCACTCCTGGCGTCAGTGTTTACGCGACTGTGCCGCATACTATGGATCGCGTAAAGTGATATTGCGTGATGCCATTCATCATTTTTGGTGATTCATAGGATCAGTCATGGAAATGCGTCAGTTGAGGATTTTCTGTGCTGTGGCAGAGCAGGGCAGCTTCACTGCGGCGGCGGAGAAAGTGCATACCGTTCAGTCCAACGTCACCATGCGGGTGAAAGAACTCGAAACCGAATTGAGTCAGCAGTTGTTCATTCGGCAAAAGAGTGGCGTGGTCCTCACATCGGCTGGACAGACTTTCCTGGGCTACGCGCGGCGTATCCTGCAACTCACGGATGAGAGCCGCAACGCGTTGCTGGATACCGCCACGCCCGCAGGCCATCTTCGGCTCGGGTCGATGGAAACGACGGCCGCGATACGTCTGCCTCCGGTGCTGACCAGGTACCGCGAAAAGCATCCTCAGGTTCAGTTATCTCTTTTGACGGGCACCACTGTTGAATTGATCAAGGCCATTGAAAGTTATCGCCTCGATGGCGCTTTCGTTGGCGGATTTCACGAGAACGCGGATCTGTCGCAGGAAGAGGTGTTCGAGGAAGAACTGGTCCTTGTGAGCAGTTGCGAGTTCGATTCGCTTGCAGCGCTTATCCGCGTCATGCCTCAGCAAACGGTGCTGGTATTTCGCACGGGCTGTTTCTACCGCTCCACGCTCGAGCATTGGTTCTATCAGGTCGGACTGGTCCCCAATCAGGTAATGGAGCTAGGAACGCTCGATGGCATCCTGTCGTGTGTGGCGGCCGGCATGGGCGTCACCTTATTGCCGAAGACCGTCGCCGAAAGCTACGGATCGCGGCAGGCGATCCGGTACCACCAGCTTCCGCCCGAGTTCGCCAACGTCAAGACGGTTTTCATCCGCAGGAATGACACCATGATCACTCCGGCATTGGCCGCGTTCATTGGTCTCGCGCGCGATCAATTCATCCAGGTGAATGGCGGCACGAAAGCCGGCCCGGCAAAAGGACAGGCAGGCAAACGTGCTGCCACCAAAGCGCTGGTACCCAACGCGCGCTAGGGATCGCAAGACCGCCTGAAGCGGCTTGCGATCAGGTCGGCAAGAAGCGCCGCGGTGACGGCTGCTTCTTGCGTCGTTCCACGCGGCGGGAACCATGGATCTGATCTGAAACGCCGACGCGGCTAGATACCCCCGCCCGCTGCCAGATAAAGCGGTGCTAATGCGCAATGGTCGCTCGCATCATTGTCCACCGTTCCAGGGTAAGCCGATGACACAGGCAGCCCTTCGATGAGTTCGGCAACTCGTTCGGCCGCGGACACAACGCTGCTGATCTTTCCCACACCCTGTCCGGCGTAGAGCGACAATTTCTGCGCCATCCGCGGCTTGTCGATGATGCGTGCTCCGCCGCCGATGAAGCGCAGCAGGTTCCACTTATCGCGGTTTGGAATCACCCGGTGCGGGGTGCCGTACTTCCAGCCGAATGAATAGCCCGTCCGATACTCCGTATCGTCCACGGTGGCTTCGACGATTTTTTGCTTGTAAAGCGCATGGGCGTTCGACTCGTGGCTGGCCACGAACGCTGTGCCCACGAGCACGCCTGCGGCGCCGAGCTCCATCGCGACTCTGACGTCATCGCGATTCGTGATGCCGCCAGCCGCCAGCACCGGCCGTCCTTTTGCGATCTTGCACAGCGATGGCAGCAGCGACATCAGGCCAATGGTGCCGCGGTTGAGGTGGCCGCCGCTCTCGCTTCCCTGCGCCACAATCATGTCCGCGCCGTGCGCGATCGCCCGCTCAGCGAGCTCGACCGAGCCTACCTGCACGGAGACCACCATTCCGGCATCCTTGGCACGGGGAATCATCCCGGCATACTTCTCGGCGTAGAACAGTGACAGCAGCCGCGGTTTTTCCCTGAGGATGACCTGGAACTGCGCTTCGAATACGTCAGGACCACCAAACGACGGCACGAGATTCACGCCGAAGGGCTTATCCGTCAGTTCCCTGGTTTCCCGTATCCATTTGAGCAGGGACAACGGCGGCAGACGCAGGCCGCCGAGCGTACCCATCCCGCCGGCATTCGCCACCGCGGCGACGAGCCTGGGGCCGGAAATCGCCGCCATTCCCGCGAGAAAGATGGGATACCTGACGCCGCAGAGTTGAGTCACCTCGTTCCCGGCAAAACCCGATTTGAATTCGCTCATGGTTTCAAAGCTCCACGTGTTTTCCGGCCATACGCTTCAAGGCGTCATTCCGCAGAACGAAGTGATTCTTGAGCGCGCCGAACATATGCAGCGCCAAACCTAGCAGAAAGGCTGTCGCGCCGACGTTGAAAAGGAAATCGACAACCCGCTTCACCTGCGCGTTGGGTTCAATCAGCGCAGGTATCGCGAATCCGCCTGGTAGTGCAATGACGTCACCCGCAGCCGACTTTGAAAGCCACGCGGCGATCGGCAGCAGAACCATCGCTAGCGCCAGGGACACTGCCACGGACCGGCTGACAATCACTTCGATGGGGTTCGGCGTGCCGACGGGCAAGGGGTGATACGAAGTAATCCGCGCCCAGAATCGATAGATCGAGATGACACACAGGACGGCGCCCAGCAGGTTTTGCACCCGCATCAAGGCCTCCCTTTGCACCTCACCGGCTGCCTGGGAGAGCGCGATGTCGAGCCCGATAATCGAGAAGAGCAGCGCGGCCACGAGCCAGTGCAGCGCGATAGTGATGGGCGAGAACCCGAGGCCGTTGTCTCGCAGTTGCATACTTATCTCCTTGCAGGTGTTTTCTGTGGATGCGCGGGCCGTGAAGAGGGCTGAGACCGTCTGGTGGAATTCAGCCCTCAAGGCAGGCGCGAGCCGCAAACCTAGTGGCTAACCGCGTCGGCTGCGCCTAGCCCCGTCTGCGCACGAATGAACTGCTCATCAAAATCGCCGCGTTCCCGCACGGCCCGCTCGCTGTGGTCGGTGATCGACCCCAGCCAGGCAAAGAAGAAGGCCACCGTCATTGACACAATTGCGGGGTATTCATACGGGAAAATGGCCGTGGCATGGCCCAATACCTTGACCCAGACGGCCGGGCAAAGGATGACGAGTCCGACGGCACTCACGAGGCCCGCGACCCCGCCCATGAGCGCGCCACGCGTCGTCAACCCCTGCCAGTACATGGAAAGCGCCAGAATCGGGAAATTGACGGATGCCGCAACCCCAAACGTCAGTGCGACGAGAAAGGCGATGTTCTGTTCCTTGAACAGGATGCCGAGCACCACCGCGACCACGCCGATGCACACCGATGCGATCTTCGAGATGCGTCGTTCGTCGACCGGATCGGCACGATTCTTCTTGAGGACCACGGCATAGAGATCGTGAGAAATCGCCGACGTACCCGCCATGGTGAGGCCCGACACCACAGCCAGAATGGTGGCAAAGGCGACAGCGGAAAGGAAACCGAAGAAGAGATTGCCACCCAGCGCCTTCGCCAGATGCATGACGGGCATGTTGCCGCCGCCGATCAGCTTGCCGCCCAGCACGCCACCCTCGTAAAACGCGGGATCGCGGCCGACGATCGCGATGGCGGCCATCCCGAGCACGGATACGATAAGGAAAAAGAAGCCAATGAAACCCGTTGCGACGAATACGGATTTGCGAGCCTGCTTCGCGTCGGGAACGGTAAAGAAGCGCATCAGAATGTGCGGGAGTCCTGCGGTACCGAATACCAGGCCGGCCGACAGCGAGATCATCGCGAACGGATCGGACACCAACGTACTCGGCAACAGGATGCGTGCGCCGTGGGTCGCCACGGCCTGCGTGAACAGCGCATCGAGTGAAAAGCCGAAGCGGCTCAGCGCGAGGATCGCCAGCACGGTGCCGCCGAACAGCAGCAGAGCGGCCTTGATGATCTGCACCCACGTCGTTGCAACCATGCCGCCAAAGGTGACGTAGATCGCCATCAAAAGGCCGACCACGATCACTGCATAGTCGTACTGAAGGCCGAACAGCAACTGGATGAGTTGCCCGGCTCCAACCATCTGGACGACGAGGTAGAAGCAGACCACGGTCAATGATCCGAAAGCCGTCAGCGTACGAATCCGGTTTTGATCGAGCCGGAAGGACGCGATATCGGCAATGGTGATGCGGCCCAGATTCCTGATGCGCTCGGCAAACAGGAACAGCAGAAGCGGCCATGCCACGAAGAAGCTGATCGCGTAGATCATGCCGTCATAGCCATGGAAAAAGATCATGCTGGTGACACCCAGCAGCGCAGCCGCCGACATGTAGTCCCCGGCCAGTGCGAGGCCGTTCTGGAAGCCGGTGATGCCGCCGCCCGCGGTGTAGAAGTCCTGCATCGATTTCGTCTTTTTGGCCGCCCAGTAGGTGATCCCCAAGGTGGCCAGCACGAACACCAGAAACATCCCGATCGCCGTGAGGTTGATGGGCTGTTTTTCGACTGCCTGCAGCGCAGGTGATGCAGACGCGGTGATCGATACGCCTGGAAGCGCTGAAATAATGAGGAATTGACGGGCAAGTCTCATTTGCTTGCTCCCGCCAGGATCTTTGCGGTGAGCTCGTCGAATTCGCCATTGGCGCGTCGAATATACAGGCCCGTGAGACACCAGGTCCCGACAATCAGCGCGATGCCCACCGGCCAGCCGATATTGATGACACTCGTACTCGAAAACTTCGTCGCGAGAACGTTTGGAGCGAATCCAGCGATCAGGATAAAGGCGTAGTAGGGAATGACCGTCGCGGCGGTCAGCCAGGCGACAAATCTTCTTCGGCGGCTTACCAGCGCACCGAATAGCGGATTGCTCCGGATACCGGCAACTGCAGTTGTGTCCATCAGCTTGTCTCCGTCCATGGAAGGATGTTGATACCCAGTCCCATCAGGAGATTGCCTGGTCGACCTCCTGGGCTGCAGCTTTCTGTTTCCTGGACGATATATCGACCGCTAGATCACATCAAATGATGGTTTGTGATGGATGAAATCTGTTCTGATGAACCCTGGTCGGGCGAGCCGGCTCGTTGCGCCGCGAACCTCTGTCGCAATGTTCTGGCGGCTAACACCATGTTGGTCAATGCGGCTTCCGTCTCGGCCCAGCCACGGGTTTTCAGGCCGCAGTCCGGATTGACCCACAGACGTTCGGCGGGAATGACCTCGCAGGCGCGTTCAAGCAATCGCTGCATCGCCTCGATACTCGGGACACGCGACGAATGGGTGTCGTAGACGCCAGGCCCGATTCCATTCGGATAGGCGAACTCGCCAAAACCGTCGAGCAATTCCATCGACGAACGCGACGTCTCGATCGTAATCACGTCCGCATCCAGCGCTGCGATCGACGGCAGAATGTCGTTGAACTCCGAATAACACATGTGGGTGTGAATCTGCGTGGCGTCGGAGACACCACCCGCTGCAATCCTGAAAGCGCGGGTCGCCCAGTCGAGATAAGCGGACCAGTCCGACTTACGCAGAGGCAGGCCTTCACGGAATGCGGGCTCATCGATCTGGATGATGCGGATGCCGGCTTTTTCGAGGTCCACGACTTCGTCGCGAATGACCAGGGCCAGTTGGAGCGCCGTGGTTGAGCGCGGCTGATCGTCGCGAACGAATGACCACTCGAGCAATGTTACCGGCCCGGTCAGAACCCCTTTGACCAGCTTGTCGGTCAAGGATTGCGCGTGACAGGCCGCGTCCACCATCATGGGCTCGGGTCGGTAGATGTCGCCGTAAATGATCGGAGGCTTGACGCACTGCGAGCCGTAATTCTGAACCCACCCGTTCTCAGTGAATGCGTAGCCCCACAGCTTGTCCGCAAAGAATTCGACCATGTCATTGCGCTCGACTTCGCCGTGCACCAACACGTCGAGCCCCAGTTCTTCCTGCCGGCGAACGACGGTCGCTGTTTCGGCCCGCATACGTTCGAGGTATTCGAGTGCTCGTATCTCGCCTCGCCGATACGCGGCGCGAGCTTGCCGGATCGCGGCCGTTTGCGGAAACGAACCGATGGTCGTGGTGGGCAGGAGCGGCAGCTTGAGCGAATGACGTTGCACACGACTCCGGTCGGCGAACGGACTCTTACGGCGGGCCATCGTGTCGGTGATGGCGGCCACCCGTCTCTGTACCAATACATTGGCTACCGTGCCTGAACTGCGCCGCGATTCGAGCGCGTTATCCGCCGCCGCAAGCGCAGGTTCCGCTGCCAACGGATCGCGCAGCGCCAGCGCAACCGTGCTGATCTCATCGAGTTTTTCGGTTGCGAACGCAAGCCACGACCTGAGTTCGGCATCGAGTCTTTTTTCGGAAGCAAGTGTCACCGGTACATGGACCAGCGAACACGACGGGGCGATCCATAGTCGTTCGCCGCGTTCCGCGGAGAGGCTTTCCAGCGAAGCCACGATTTCCCCGAGATCGGCGCGCCAGATGTTGCGTCCATCAATCACGCCGACAGATAGCACCTTGTGCGCCGGAAGAGCGGAACGCCACACTTCCAGTTGCTGCGGCGCCCTGACCAGATCGATGTGGACACCGTGAACAGGCAAATTCGCGACGGTGGCCGCATGATCGGCGGCAGTGTCGAAATAGGTCGCCAGCAGCACCTTGACGCCCGAGTCGCCGAGCACGTTATACACGGCGGAAAACGCCTCGAGCCAATCCGCGTCCAGATCGAGACAGAGCGCAGGCTCGTCCAGCTGGACCCATTCAATACCTTGTGCTTTCAGCCTGTCGAGAATGCGCAGATAGCGGATGACCAGCTTCGGCAGCAACGACAGGCGATCAAAGCCCGCCACGCGGCTTTTGGAGAGCCACAGATAGGTGACAGGACCGATCAGCACCGGCTTGACCGCAAAATCCAGTGCAAGCGCCTCGTCGATTTCATCGAAGAGCCAGTCGACGCCACCATTGAAGGTGGTTTCGGGACCCAGCTCCGGGACAAGGTAGTGATAGTTCGTGTCGAACCACTTGGTCATTTCCATGGCTGGCTGTGCCTTGTTGCCACGCGCCAGCTCGTGATACTGAGCGAGAGACAGGCTTGCCGGCTCGAAGCCGAAACGTTCCGGCAGCGCACCCAGCAGCGCCGTCAAATTCAGCATGGGATCGTACCAGGCGAAATCGCCGACCGCGACGAAATCCAGCTTCGCGGCACGCTGCAATGCCCAGTGGCGAGCGCGCAGTTCCTTTCCGACCTCGCGCAAATAAGCATCGTCGGACTCCCCACGCCAGAAAGATTCCTGCGCGAACTTCAGTTCGCGATGTGCGCCGATGCGCGGAAAACCGGAGATGTGAGTGCGAGCCATACGGATCCTTGAATGAATACCGCGCAGTGTGCGAGTCGCGCTATGATTCATCAATCGACATGTTTTCATCATCGTATGAACCAAATTCATATCAAAACCTTGCTCCTTTATTCGTTTCCTCCTGCTCGACGCCGGCGGTGCCATGCTTGAACTGCGGCATCTTCGATCGCTGATCGCGATCTCCGAGTCCGACAAGCTGGTGGCCGCTGCCGAGCGCGTCAATCTGAGCCAGTCCGCGCTGTCGCATCAGATCCGCGATATGGAGGCCCACTACGAGGTATCGCTCTTCGAGCGGACCCGGCAAGGCTTGCGCTTTACTTCAGCCGGAGAGCGGCTCCTCGCGCTGGCACGGGAAACGGTGGCGGCGGTCGCCACAGCCGAGCGTGATCTCGTGCGTCTGAAGGGCGACGTTCGGGGCGAGTTGCGAATTGTGCTGGAATGTCATACCTGCTTCGACTGGCTGATGCCGGTCATGGACGAATTTCGGCGTCGCTGGCCGGAGGTCGAAGTCGATCTGGTCGCCGGGTTTCACGCCGATCCGATGAAACTGCTGAATGAGGGCAGGGCAGACGTAGTGATCGGCTCGAAGCCGGCCACAAAGCGCAATCTGCACATTGCGCCGCTGTTCCGCTTCGAGATACAGGTGGTGATGGCCAACGAACATCGTTTGCGCAACAAACGCCGCGTCGGCGCTGACGACCTGCAAGGAGAAACGCTGATCACTTATCCGGTCCCGGAGTCGCGTATCGACCTGATCCGCGAAGTGCTGGAGCCAGCCGGGATCAGGCTCGAACGGCGAACCGCCGAACTGACGATCGCGATCATGCAACTGGTGGCAAGCCGTCGCGGCATTGCGGCGCTACCGAACTGGGGCGTCAAGAATTACGTCGATCACGACTATGTGCTCGCGAAACGGGTAGGTGCCGGGGGACTTTGGAGCGAACTCTATGCGGTCGCACCCAAAGGCATAGCGGGCCGGCCGTACTTCGATGATTTTGTGAAGATCGTTCGGGATATCTGCGCCGCTCAGCTGGACAGCATTGAACTGATACCCAGTCATCCGTGAGCGGTTGTATGGGCGCGCAGCATCGCAAGCGCGCGGCTCTCAATCTGGATACAGCGGCGCGACCGTGCCGGCGTCGCGCCTGCTTCTCTCTTCATCACGACGATACGCCGAGCGCGGGACAAGACCTTGTCTCGCACATGGCTTCCCTCAGCAGTGTTCGAGCGCGTTCGACAGGTCGGCGATCAGGTCGTCTGGATGCTCCAGTCCCACGGACACGCGAATCAATCCTTCCGACACGCCTGCCGCAGCGCGTGCGTCGGCGGGCACGCCCGAATGCGTCGTCGAAGCGGGGTGGCAGATCAGCGACTCCGTGCCGCCAAGGCTCACGGCCGATTTGAACAACGTCAGGCCGTTGATGAGTCTGAATGCCTGCTCACGACCGCCGTCGAGGACAAACGCAAACGTCGATCCAGGCCCGGTGCATTGACGCTGATAGACCGCCTGGTATGCGGGGTCGTCGATCAGTTCCGGATGAAGGACCTTGACAGGGCGATGTGGATTGGTGGCGAGCCATCGCGCGACGGCGCTGCCGCTGCGCGCAGCCTGCTCCATGCGCAGCACAAGGGTCTCCATGGATCGCGTAATCATCCACGACGAATGCGGATCGAGTTGCGAGCCAAGCAGGCTGCGAATCGCGCGTACTTTCGTGATCAGGCTGCGGTTGCCGGTGACACCGCCCGCGACCAGGTCGCTATGACCGCCGATGTACTTCGTTAGCGAATACACGCTCAGATCAATGCCTTGTCTGGCCGGCTTCTGATACAGCGGTCCCAGCAGGGTGTTATCGCATACCGAAAGCGGACGATAACCGTGGCGCGTTTCGAAAGCATCGATCTCGCGACGCAGTCCTTCCAGATCGAACAACGCATCCGTCGGGTTGGCCGGCGTTTCGACGTAGCACATTCGTACGTTGCCCTTTTGCGCCGCCGCTTCGAGTGCATTGCGAATGGCTTCTACCGAAAGCCCGTCGTTGATCACCTCGGAACGGACGCCCCATTCCGGCAGAAACTTTGCAATCAGCGTCTCAGTGCCGCCATAAAGCGGCACGGATTGCACCACACAGTCGCCCGGCCGCAGGAAGGCCAGCAGGATCGCTGCGATGGCGGACATGCCGCTCGATGTCACCACGGCCGACTCGGCGCCGTCGAGCAGCGCAAGACGATCCTCGACAATTTCAAGGTTCGGGTGATTGAAGCGGCTATACACCAGGCCGGCACTTTCGCCTTCGGGTGAAGGCTTGCGGCCCGAAACCATATCGAAGAAGTCAGCGCCGTCCTCAGCGGTGCGAAACGCAAATGTGGATGTCAGAAAGACCGGTGGCTTCACCGACCCTTCCGACAGGAAAGGATCGTAGCCGTAAGACATCATCTGGGTTTCGGGATGCAGATCGCGATCGGCAATCTTGCGCTTGTGATAGTTGCGATAGGCCATGTTTTCTCCATGCCAGGTCGGCGGGAACGGTGAACGGGCGTCGCTTCCAACAGCTTGCAAGGCCTCACAGGAGGCGCTTCGCGTTCAATCGTACACCTGGAAGCGCCTCGTCAGGGCGCTCACCTGACATGCGGCGCCGGTCCGGTGTGAACCAGCGCCGCACGCACTGGGCAGGCAGAGGGTGCGCCTCAGGCTGAAGCGCGCAGTGTCTTCGCGGCCGCCACCATGTTGGTCAGCGCCGGAATGACTTCTTCCCACTGACGCGTCTTCAGACCGCAGTCCGGGTTCACCCACAGGCGTTGCGCCGGAATGCGCCCGGCAGCCTTCTTCATCAGTTGCACGATGTGCTCCTGGGTTGGAATATTCGGCGAGTGAATGTCGTACACGCCAGGCCCGATCTCGTTCGGATAGTTGAAGTTGTCGAAAGCGTCGAGCAACTCCATGTCCGAGCGCGAGGTCTCGATGGTGATCACGTCGGCGTCCATGTCGGCAATCGACGCGATGATGTCGTTGAACTCCGAATAGCACATATGCGTGTGGATCTGCGTCTCGTCGTCCACGCCGTTCGCCGTGATGCGGAAAGATTCCACCGCCCAGTCGAGGTATGGCTTCCACTGCGATTGACGCAGCGGCAGGCCTTCGCGCAGTGCAGCCTCGTCGATCTGGATGACGCGCACGCCGGCCTTTTCCAGGTCGAGCACTTCTTCGCGGATCGCCAGTGCAAGCTGGTAGCACGAGACCGAACGCGGCTGATCGTCTCGCACGAAGGACCAGTTCAGAATCGTGACCGGACCGGTGAGCATGCCTTTCATCGGCTTGCTGGTGAGCGACTGGGCGTACTTGATCCATTCGACGGTCATGGCCTTCGGGCGGCTGATGTCGCCGAACAGGATAGGCGGCTTGACGCAACGCGAGCCATACGACTGCACCCAGCCGAACTGGCTGAAGGCGTAGCCATCGAGCTGTTCGCCGAAGTATTCGACCATGTCGTTACGCTCGGCTTCGCCATGCACCAGCACGTCCAGGCCGAGGGCTTCCTGCTCACGCACGCTGCGTTCGATCTCGGCGCGCATCGAGGTTTTGTAGCCGGCTTCGTCCAGTGCGCCGGTCCTGAACTGGCTGCGTGCCTGGCGAATTTCACTGGTCTGCGGGAACGAGCCGATGGTCGTGGTGGGGTAAGCCGGTAGCTTCAGCAATGCAGCCTGCTTGTCGGCCCGCGCCGGATAGCCATTCTTGCGCCGACCCAGTGCCGGATTGATCGTCGCGAGGGCAGCCTTCACTGCCGGGTTGTTCACGCGCGGCGAAGCGCGCCGCGCGGCAATGGCGGCACCGTTGGCGGCCAGTTCCGCCTTGACGGCGTCGCGGCCTTCGTTCAACGCAGTGGCCAGCAGCTTCAGTTCCCCCAGTTTCTGCAGGGCGAAGGCCAGCCAGGAGCGGACTTCCGCGTCCAGCTTCTGCTCGCTGTCGAGATCCACCGGTACATGCAGAAGCGAGCATGAGGGTGCGATCCAGAGGCGTTCGCCCAGTTGACTCGCGACCGGTTCGAGCCAGTCGAGCACGCTAGCCAGGTCGGTCTTCCAGATATTGCGGCCATTGATCACGCCCAGCGACAGCACGCGGTCCGGCGGCAATCGGGCAATCACCGCGTCGACTTCGACGCGCGCATTGATCGCATCCAGATGCAGCCCCTGCACGGGCAGATTGCAGGCGAGCGGCAGATTGTGGACCAACTGGCCGAAGTAGGTGGCCAGCAACAGCTTCATCTTGCCGTGGGCGAGCGCCTGGTAGGCAGTCTTGTATGCCTGCTGCCATTCCGTGGACAACTCGGTGACGAGAACAGGCTCGTCGATCTGAACCCATTCGACGCCTTGCGTCGCCAGCGTGGCCAGCAGTTCCGCGTAAGCCGGAAGCAGACGCGGCAGCAGCGCCAGCTTGTCGGAATCGTCCTTGGCCTTGCCGAGCGCCAGATAGGTCACCGGGCCGACGATGACCGGCTTGGCCTTGACGCCTTGTGCCCTCGCCTCGGCCAGTTGTTCCAGCAGACGCGACGGATCGAGCCTGAATTCGGTGCCGGCGCTGAATTCGGGGACGATGTAGTGGTAGTTGGTATCGAACCACTTGGTCATCTCGCCGGCAGCGACGCCGCCGCAGCACGCGCTGTGGTCTTCGGCACCCTTGGCCGAACGGCCGCGGGCGACGCGGAAGGCGTTGTCGAGGGCATCGCCGTGAAAGCCCTGCACGCGCTCCGGCAGGTTGCCCAGGGTGAAGCTCATGTCCAGCACCTGGTCGTAGAAAGCGAAATCGCCTACGGCTGCCAGACCGAGGTCGGCCTGATGCGCCCAGTGACGCTGGCGCAACTGCGCGCCCAACGCTTTCAGTTCGCCGAGCGAAGACGCGCCTTTCCAGTAGGACTCGAGTGCGAACTTCAGTTCGCGTTTTGCGCCGATACGGGGAAATCCGAGATTGTGTGTCGTTGCCATCGTGGCGCCTTGATTGGTCGGTTGCGGATGCGTGAATCCTATCGAAGGCGATTTATGAAGTAAAATGGTGATAATTCAACGAACCATTAGTTTTGTTCATGCATCATTGGATCGCAGCACATGCTTGAGAGAACTCATCTGGCGATCGTCCAGGCGGTGGACAAACACGGATCCCTCACCGCCGCGGCGGAAATCCTGTGCGTGACGCAGTCCGCGCTCAGCCACACCATGAAGAAGCTGGAGCAGCAACTGGGTACTGACATCTGGTTGCGCGAGGGGCGCAGCCTGCGATTG
Source organism: Paraburkholderia fungorum (assembly GCF_046027215.1). Classification (GTDB taxonomy): domain Bacteria; phylum Pseudomonadota; class Gammaproteobacteria; order Burkholderiales; family Burkholderiaceae; genus Paraburkholderia; species Paraburkholderia fungorum_D. The sequence goes on from NZ_JAQQEN010000001.1 coordinate 1,606,771, forward strand.
ACTCAGGCGGGTCAATACCTGCTTGCCGTTGCCAACCGCGTGCTGCCGCAACTGGTGCTTGCCGAAGAGCGGCTGGGGCAGTACGCGCAGGGCGAACGTGGCTCGCTTCGCATCGGGATGGAGTGTCATCCCTGTTACCAGTGGTTGCTCAAGGTGGTTTCGCCGTATCTCGCGCGCTGGCCCGACGTCGATGTCGACGTGAAGCAGAAGTTTCAGTTCGGTGGGATCGGCGCGTTGTTCGGCTACGAGATCGACCTGCTCGTGACGCCCGATCCGCTCTACAAGCCGGGCTTGCGCTTCGAACCCGTGTTCGACTACGAGCAGGTACTGGTGGTGAACCGCGAGCACGCGCTGGCCGGCGCCGAGTATGTGAAGCCGGATCAGCTGACGCAGGAAGTGTTGATCACCTATCCGGTAGAGACCGACAGACTCGACATCTACAACCAGTTTCTGATGCCGGCAGGTGTCACGCCACGGCGCCACAAGGTGATCGAGACCACCGACATCATGTTGCAGATGGTGGCAAGCGGCAGGGGCGTCGCGGCATTGCCTCGCTGGCTGGTGGAAGAGTATGCCGACAAGATGAACGTCGTCCCGGTGCGCCTCGGGCGCAAAGGCATCGCCAAGCAGATTTTCCTGGGCGCCCGCGAGACCGACACGGAAGTTGACTACCTCAAAGGCTTTGTCGACCTGGCTCGCAAGCCCGGCGTGTCGCTGATGGAACAGTAACAACCTTCTCGCAAGTGAGCTCCTGACCGTCGCGGGTTTGGCACGCCGCATGCTGCCGTATCACCAGGCAGGCTGTAGCGATCGCGCTGAACCAGGCGCGAAGATTCAGCAGCGGCGGAGGACATCATGGCGACAGAGAGCGACCCAGTCGAGGCAACCGGTGGATGCGCGTGCGGCTCGGTGCGATTCCGCGTCAGCGCGCGACCAACGCGAGTGTCGATATGCCACTGCATGACGTGTCGGCGGATACATGGCAACGTATTCGCCGGTTATGCAATGTTCGTGCGCGGCGCAGTGGAATTTTCCGGTCCTACCCAGGCATGGGAGAGTTCGCCTGGCGCGCGCAGGCATTTTTGCCCGACATGCGGATCGGTTGCGTTTATGGAGTACCTGGACAAGGATGAACTGGATCTCCCGTTGGGAGCATTTGACCGTGTGGGGCTTTATGAACCGAGCTACGAGCTTTGGTGTTGTCATAAAGAACCATGGCTACCCAAGGGTGTGCGCACCGAATATGAGGAAAACAGACCCACGCCAGTTGCATCATGAATGCCCCCGCCAGTCATGACGATGCGTGAAGACAGCCGGGCGCTTCTGCGCCGTAACCCGGCTTGCACAGAACACGCCATTCGCTTCACCCAACTCTCACCCGCGGGTCCAATGGTTGCTATATCCCAGCCAACCGCTGCGTGCTGTGTGCGCGCCGCGCATGTTCATCCGTGCTCTGGAGATCGTCATGACCGACCCGCAACGTCCCACGCCGCCGTTTCCAAACCAGCAGCAGGAGCAGACGCCCGGGCAAACCGCGCCCATGAAACCGCAGCCGGATCACGGCGAGAAATCCTATAAGGGCTCAGGACGGCTCGCCGGTAAAGCAGCGATCATCACCGGCGGCGATAGCGGCATCGGGCGCGCTGTCGCCATCGCGTTCGCGCGCGAAGGCGCTGACGTGCTGATCTCCTATCTCAACGAAGACGACGACGCACGCGAGACCGCTCGCTGGGTGGAAGAAGCGGGCCGAAAGGCGCTGCTGCTGCGTGGTGATATCACGCGCCCCGCGCATTGCAAGGAGATCGTCGAGCGGGCGGTCGAGGCGTTTGGGCGCCTCGACGTGCTGGTCAACAATGCGGCCTATCAGATGAGCTACCCGTCACTCGAAGACATCAGTGATGAGGAATGGGACAAGACTTTCGATACCAACATCGGCGCGATGTTCAGAATCACGCGGGCGGCGGTGAAATATATGAAGCCCGGGGCGTCGATCGTGAACACGTCGTCGATCAATGCGGATCATCCGAATCCGGGGTTAATTGCCTACGCGACCACCAAGGGCGCGATCCAGAACTTCACGGGAGGTCTCGCCCAACTGCTGGCGGAAAAGGGCATACGGGCGAATTGCGTAGCGCCGGGGCCAATCTGGACGCCGTTGATTCCATCGACGATGCCGGCGGAGAAAGTCGAGAAATTCGGCGAGCAGGTGCCGATGAAGCGCCCGGGCCAGCCAGCCGAACTGGCAGCCGCCTATGTGATGCTGGCATCCGACGAAGCAAGCTATATCTCGGGCGCAACGATCGCCGTGACGGGTGGCGCGCCCATTATTTAAGGTGGGGAATGGGGTTCGCTGATCGCCGCTGTCAGCACGACAAGCGCCGGCGCTGGCATATCGCTCGAGGCGTATCGCGTCAGCCCGAGTGGTTTGTCCGACCGGCGGCATGGGAATTGCGGACAACAGCATGCGGGCTCACACCGTTCGGTGCTAACGACCGCTTCGCGCTTAAGGAGACTGCCATGCGAGTTGCGACGAGAGGAATATTGATTTCAGCATTGTTTGTCGGTATATCAGGGACCGTCTACGCACAAGGCGCGGGGGGCGGTGGGGCAGCCGGGGGTCAAGGCGGAACGGGGATGAGCAAACCGAACGCAAATGCTTCAACCGATACTGTGTCGGGAGCGTCCGGCGCGAATACCATGGCGCCCGCCGCCGGGACCTCGCACAAGAAGATGCATAAAAAGTCCGGCGCTGCCACGCCGGCTTCAGCCACCAATCCGGGTTCGGGTGGCAGTTAAAGAGTCGTGACTTCGGGGTCGCGACTACGGTTAGTATGGCCAGGCAAAGGGCGGCGGATGGACCTGTTCAGGTGTACCCGTCATCCGCCCGACTGGGTCTGGAGGAGACAGATATGCAAATACTCATCGCACTTTTCGGAGAGGGAAGGGACCTTTCTTCATTGCAGATGGCGATGCGTGCGACGGTGACGTTTTTTGCCGCTCTGGTGTTCATCCGGATATCCGGTCGACGGTCTTTCGGACAGCGTTCGCCATTCGATTACGTCGTGGCCATCCTGCTCGGTGCGACATTGAGTCGAGCTATTGTTGGCGCATCGCCCGCTGTCCCGATCTTTGTCGCGTCGCTGGTTATCGTTCTGATACATCGGGCGCTCGCTTGGGCCTGTATCCGCTCGCGGGCGCTGGAATCGTTAGTGGTAGGCGTTGAACGAGAGGTATATAGCGACGGCCGATTCAACCAGCGTGAGATGCTGGCGGCGTTGATAACCCGCACAGACGTCCTTGAGACCGTTCGCCAGGAACTGGGCTCCGATGTCCTCGACCGGGTGAAAAGTGCGATTCTCGAACGCAACGGCGAGATAAGTATTATCCGGAAGACGGACGCTTCGCGATCGTGAGCGCTGGTAAGCGCTCGTACGTTCCGCCGGGACGCTGTCTCTGCCTCCGCTGTCTCTGCTTCGATCGCCAGAGGGTTCATAGCAGCCAATTGCGATTCAATTAATGCCGCCAGCATTGAATCGTGTTCGTCAAATACGTTGCATCTTTTTCGCGTATCCTTTTGAACTTTCCTAACCGGGGGGGGCAGGCAATGCCAATTGACCAGGAATATGTGAGCAATGTACTTGGGGTGTACCAGGCAGGTGCCGGCAGGATGGGTGAATTTCCGCAGCCGTCGAGAGAGGTGGTGATTGCGGCGGAGGTTCTCAAGCAACACATTGTCCGCACATCGACAAGCGCCGCGGTGGAGGTAGTCGAGATAGGCTCCGAAGCGGTGCGCAAATACGTAATTGCGACTTCCGGCAAACCTGATGCGCTCAATGAAACGGACAACGGGCAGCCATTCGACCTGGCGGCGGCGAATCGGGATCTGACCGCGGAGTTGCGGGCCCTGAACATCCATGTTGAATTCATCTATGCAAACCAGGCCTATGAGTTGTATCAGCCGATGCATAAGGACGCCATCGGCGCCATCAAAAAGGCCTCGCCGACATTCGACGGCGCTGTGCGGAAGGTTCAGTTGCAGGACGTGCAAGGCCTTTTTCAGCAGGTCACCGCGTTGATCGATGCCTCAGGACTTGCTGGGCCACAACTGCCGGTGGGTGCACAGATCAATCGCTCGCAAAGGGCCGTGGTGCATGGCCATCAAAAGAAGCAGGCCGCAGTCAGGCAGGCACAACACGGATCGGCAATAGCAGACCTGGTGAATCAGGCGAACCATCGAATCACCCTGTTCGACCAGATCCGCACATCAAAAGAGTTGTCCGCCGACCAGCTTCAGGCACTGATCGGCGTCTGCCTTGCGCTGCGGCTCAATGCCGTTGAATCCGCGCATCGCATGGCCGTCCGGAGCGCACTCGACACCCTTTTGAATGCCATGAGCGCGGCGGGAGCACTCCGCATCAGAACGGCGATCGATCATCTGTACAACGAGATGCCGAGGCAACTCAACGCCATCGCCGGAAAGAACGAAGACCGGCCGCCGCCACTCGGCGACTCCGTCATGGATCGCATGATCGGCAAGATCTGGGACACGCTGACGCGTTCTCGTTACTGCGCCGAACCGCGCGCCTTCGCGTATCTTTCAAAGCAGTCGCTGGACACTCGCACGGTTGTCGTGCGCTCACAGGTTTGCTTCTGGTGGGGCGGAACCGGTGCGAATCCGCGGCCCAACCCGCCGGAATATCAGGTTATCGGTCCAGCGAGCGCCCCCGGCAGCGGCGCGCTCGCGGGCAGCTACATGTGGCCGTGCACATCCTGTAAGAATCGATCTGCGGAAATGCTGCGCGGACTAGGCATTTCTGCTGCGGCGCGAACTCGCCGCCTGTCGTTCTCGCTTTAGACGGTGCCGGGCCGGCCCGCCCTAAGGGGGAATCAGTCCAGCGTGGCGCGAGCCAGGAAGGGGGCGAGGAGTTCCCGGGCGATCTCCGGCGTCACGACATCGGCAGGTGCGAGCTTTTCATAGGTATAGCTCTCCGGGTCGTCGTAGATACGTTCTGCGATGAGCTTGGGCCTGGGCTCGTTCGTATACGTGAAGATCTGGAAGAGGTGGTGCGTCATCAGATAGTGCGCCGTGGGGTCGGCATCGATGCCGTGGTCTTTCAGGCATACCCCGGGCACGACATGGGTCCATACGGCTTCAGTGGTCACGCCGTAGTCGTCGACGCCCATGTTCATGGTCCGTGCGCCCATGACGTTCTGGCGCGTTTCGGCGGCTTCGCGATAGAAGCCTTCGACAGCGGCCTTTCCCGTTAGCACATGCATTTCGCGCCGGTCACCGACGCGATACATGGGCTCGTCCACGGTGAGTTCCGGGACGATGATCTGATCCCAGTACCCTGCTACTTCCAGCAGCAAATGGCGGAAGTAATTCTTTAACATGGCCCGGTGATGAGGGTTGGTGGTCTTGTGCAGGAACGCTTCAACTTCCCGGGGCCATTTCGTCACGTCGAACTTTGCCGGGACGTGCATCAATGTCAGCGCGTCCGCCGTGGGCATTTCTCGGCCTGGCGCCGCCAGGGTGGCGTAATTCATGACTAACTCCTATCGGTTGTGAAGATGGAATCTAAATGACGGGACAAGAAGTATGGTTGTGCGCTGCTGACGCGTCCAACGCTGAATACTGACTTCGTGATCTTGAATTCAGATCACCACGCCTCTCTTCGGGTTGCCTGCCTGTTGCAACGTGACCTCCACACATTCAATGCTGCGTCGATGCGTGCGCGTTAGTGCGTGAAGCGACATGACAAAAGCGTAGGCACTTGACACCATGCGCGGAAGGCTATATTTCTCGATGGATACCATCCGGGAAATAGATATATGCTCGACGGCGTATCCATGGATCAACTGCGCACCTTTATCGCTGCTGCGGATGAGGGAAGCTTCTCTGCGGCAGGACGTAAGCTTCGCAGGGCCCAGTCCGTCGTGAGCCAGACACTCGCCAACCTTGAAGCGCAGATCGATGTGCCATTGTTCGACCGGAGCGGTCGCTATCCGCGATTGACCGAGCAAGGTGCTGCATTGCTGTCGCAGGCGCGTCTCGTCGTCAGCGGCATGGATGGTTTCAAATCGAAGGCGCGAGCCATGGCGGAAGGACTTGAACCAGAACTGTCCGTCGTGGTGGACGTCATGTATCCGATGGCCTCACTCACCGTGGCGGTCGGAGAATTCCGTGACGCGTTTCCTCACACGCCATTGCGCTTATATGTCGAGGCCCTGGGTGCGGTAGTGCAACGCGTGCTTGAACGTGCGTGCAGGCTCGGCATTAGTGGTTCGATGCCGGCCGTGCCCGAAACGGTCGATGCCGAGAAGCTGCTCGATGTGCCGATGGTTACCGTCACCGCGCCGACGCATCCCCTGGCATCGCTGAATAGAGTGATCCGGTCGCGGGAGCTGGAAGAGCATGTGCAGCTCGTATTGACTGATCGCACGCCGCTGACTGAGGGTAAATCGTTCGGCGTGTTCTCTCCGCAGATCTGGCGATTGGCGGATCTGGGCGCGAAGCATGCGTTTTTGCGATCCGGCTTTGGATGGGGGCATATGCCCGCGGCGATGGTACACGCCGATCTTGTGTCGGGCGATCTGGTATCGCTGCGAATCGAAAACTTTCAGCCGCGAACGCCGCCGATTGCCATGTTTGCGATCTATCGCAAAGATACGCCGCCAGGCCCCGCGGGCCGATGGTTTCTCGGTCGACTAAAGCAGACCTCGAACGAAGAGTAATCGTCGCGGTCGACTCACCCGAAATATTTTTCCGTATATCTCGATCCTGCTCCGGATCAATCTCCCGGTCGTGCGATTCAAAACACTGCACACAACATGGTGCAGATGGAAGCCACGATAGATCGCAACGGCACATTCCAAAGCGGCCACCGCACCAGGACTCATCGAAAGCGACTCATCGGTGATTGCGATAACTGATTGCTAACCATCGCAGGGGAGCTATCGGTCGATACGATGGATTCTATCCAAATATATAGGCTTCCGCGGGAGATGACCTGACTCTAACCTACAGCCATGTCATCCCCACAAGGAAATCGCCATGGTGCCTGCCACTGATCTACTCGATGCCGCCGCTTCCGTTGTCCGGTCGGCCAGTCTTTCGCGCACCATCGTGGCGCGTACCCAGGGGCGCCGACATGGGCCGGTCACGCGCATTGTCAGCCCCGCCGAACTCGGCGAACTGATCAAGCCGTTCGTGTTCCTGGACTACTTCGATTTCACACCGTCGAGCGACGCGCTGTTTCCGATGCACCCGCATTCGGGTATCGCGACGATCACGGTCCTGCTCTCGGGCAACCTGAGTTACGAAGATACGACGGGCGCGTCGGGCGTGTTGTCCGCGGGCAGCGTCGAATGGATGAACGCAGGCGGCGGTATCTGGCACGACGCCAGTCCCGCAGACCTCAAGCGCTTTCACGGTTATCAGATGTGGGTGGCGTTGCGGCCAGAACTCGAGAACGGGAAACCGCAAACGCAGTACCTTCCCGCGCAGGCCATCCCGCATGTCGGCCCCGCGCGCGTCATTCTCGGCAGCTACAGGGATGCGCATAGCCCAGTGCAGGCTCCGGAAGGGATCAACTATCTGCACGTGCGGCTCGACGCAGGCGAGCGCTGGCGCTATGTGTCGCCCGCTGGACACACCGTGGCCTGGACCCACGTGCATCGTGGCGTGCTGCGTGTGGCAGACGAACGCTTGCGCAACGAAATCGCAGTGTTCAGCGAGTCCGGGGACGCGCTCGATTTCGTCGCGGAAGGCGACACCGAATTCATCTTCGCGTCCGCAGTGAAACACCCGCATGACCTGGTGCTCGGCTACTACTCGGTCCACACATCAGAAGCCGCGCTGCAAGCGGGAGAGGCACAGATCGCGCGACTTGGCGAGCAGCTTCGCTCGCGTGGCCGCATCCGATAGTCGTACAGGTAGTCCATTGAAGCTTCGCACTTTCTTTCCTAAACCTTAAGGAACTCGTCATGAACGCAACCTCTGCAAATTCTTACCCGACACTTCCGCTGATCGGCCGCATCCTTATCGCTGCCATTTTTCTCGTAAGCGGCTTTAGCAAACTCACAGCGCCCGCGGCGACCATCGGCTACATCGGGTCGCTAGGATTGCCCGCACCGTTGGTTGGCTATCTGGGCTCGATGGTTCTTGAACTGGTCGGCAGCGTTCTGTTGGTGGTCGGCTATCGCACGCGACTCGTCGCAGTGCTGTTGGCGGTCTATTCGATTGTTACCGCGCTGATCTTCCACCACGCGCTCGGCGACCAGAATCAGATGTTCCACTTTCTCAAGAACGTTGCGATGGCCGGTGGCTTGATCCAGGTCGCCGCTTATGGCGCAGGCGCATTCAGTTTCGATAGCCGTCGCGAAATTCTGGTCTCGGGTACCGCACAGTAACGACATTCGGGACGGCCCTGGGTCGTCCTCGCACAACACCCGCTGCGCCCCGGCAGCCACGTCTCAACCGTTCTGGAGCATGACATGAACCATAGCAACGCAAGCGAAGAAGCAAAGGCCGTCATTCGTCGCAATACCGAAGAGGTTCAAGGCGGCGGTAACTTCGACTTATTCGACGAATTATTCGCGGACGATTTTGTCGACCATACGCCGCAGCCGAACTGCACCCCGGACAAGAATGGCGCACGCGGCCTCTACCACGCACTGCGCGCAGCGTTTCCCGATTTCCACGCGGACATCCACTGGCAGGTCGCCGACGGAGATCTGGTGACGACCTACAAGACGTATCACGGCACACACGAAGGCCCATTCCTTGGCGTGCCGCCCACCGGTCGAAAGATCCATTTCGAAACTGTCGACGCGATGCGCGTGCGCAACGGCAAGATTTCCGAGCATTGGGGCGTCGCCAATCTGTTCTCGCTGATGCAGCAACTCGGTGCTTTTCGTGCTGGCGCTGAGAAAGCGTGAAGAGCGGACTGTACCCACGCGCTGGCGTGGTGACACCCGCTACGCAACACTAGACTGTTGATCCAATAAGTGTAGCCGAGCTTGATATTTTATAAGGATACCAAAATGAGCGATATTCTTAAGGACAAAGTCGTGCTGGTTACCGGCGCGGCCAGTGGCATCGGTCGTGCCATTGCAATCAGCGCGGCGCGGCATGGGGCGAAGGCAGTGATCGTCTCTGACGTCACCGAAACCCCGCACGAGGGCGGCACGCAGACGACCGCCGAAATCGAAGCGCTGGGTGTGCCCACGCGATTTCACCGCACCGACGTGACGCAGCACGTTGAAGTCGATGCGCTGATCGATGCAGCGGCGGAGTACGGCGGCGTCGATGTCATGGTGTGCAACGCCGGCATCACATTGCGCGAGGACGGTCCCGACGTTGCCGAAGGTGACTACCGTCGGTTAATGGCGGTCAATCTCGACGGCGTGCTTTTCGGTGCGCAAGCCGCGGCACGCCAGATGAAGGCGCGTGGCAAGCCGGGCAGCATCGTACTGATGGCGAGCATGGGGGGTATTTCGGGCGCCGGTATGACCGTCGCCTATTCGACCAGCAAGGGCGGTGTCGTGCTGATGGCCAAGGCTCTGGCGGATGCGCTCGGCCCCGACGGTATCCGCGTGAATGCCATCTGCCCCGGCACGATCGATACGCACTTGCTGCGCACGAATCCTGGCATCGCCGCGGCCTCGGAAGGCTTTCGACAACGCACTCCGTTGCGCCGCCTGGGCAAGCCGTCCGAAATAGGCGACGCCGTTGCGTGGCTCGGCTCGGACCTGTCGAGCTATGTCACCGGGATCGCCTTGCTGGTTGATGGCGGCCTGCTCTCGGTGATCTGACACATCAAAGCAACCGTCCATGCACGGTTGCCCAATCAGGAGTAGTTCATGAAAGCAATCCGCGCCTCCGCCTACGGCGGCCCCGAAGTTCTGACGCTGGAAGATATCGCTGACCCGGTACCGGGAGAGGGCGAGGTATTGATCGACGTTGCGGGGAGCGGCGTGAACCCGGTCGACTGGAAAATTCTGGAAGGCCGGATGAAGGCGTTCCTGCCGCTGCCACTGCCTTACACGCCTGGCGTTGAAGTATCGGGAAAGATTTCGGCACTGGGCGCCGGAGTAACGGGTTTCGCCGTGGGTGAGGAAGTCTTCGCTTTCAGCGGGATCGTCGGCGGGTACGCGACGAAGGTGATCACCTCGACGGAACGCCTCGCTTTGGTCCCACGGAAACTTTCCTTGCTCGAAGCGGCAGGCGTGCCCGCGACAGCATTGACTGCATGGCAGGCATTGCATGAGCACGCCGGCATCAGGGCGGGGCAGCGCGTGCTGATTCACGGCGCGGCGGGTGGCGTTGGCAGTATGGCGGTGCAGTTGGCAAGAATCGCCGGCGCACACGTAATCGGAACGGCATCCTCCGGCAATCTCGAGTACCTCAGGCGGCTTGGCGCGGCGCAGGTCATCAACTATGAGACGGAGTCCTTCGAAGAGAGCATATCGCCCGTGGACATCGTGCTGGATCTGGTTGGCGGCGAAACACAGGATCGCTCCTGGTCGCTGTTAAAGGCGGGCGCCACCCTGGTGTCACCGGTCAGTCCACCGGATGCCGAGCGCGCGAGGCAGGCGGGTGTGGTGGCGAAACATTTCGCCACGCGCTCCGACGGCAAGCAGCTGGCTGCGATCGCCGCACTTTTCGATTCGGGTGAGCTCATGGCTGAAGTCGAAACGGTCTTTCCGCTCTCGCGTGCCGCCGATGCCCTGAAAAAGAACTTGACCCGTCACGCTCGCGGCAAGGTCGTGCTCGACGCGACCCGGTGATACCAGTTGCCCGTTGTGGCGAAACACGGCCTGCGTAGATTGCCTGGCCTGCCGTCAGCAATGGGCTGTAGTTCAGCTTGTGATGCAAGCGCCCGACGGTAACGAAATTCCGCCGGGACGTTCCCAACCTTATGTCGCTCTCTCATCATGGACCTGCGTAGACTTCGGTATTTCACGGCGGTCGCCGAGGAGTTGCATTTCGGCCGGGCCGCGCAGCGTATGCACGTGGTGCAGTCCGCGGTGAGTCATCAGGTGAAACAGCTTGAAGAGGAGCTGGGATTTTCGCTGCTGGAGCGTTCACGCCACAATGTTCGGCTCACTGTGCCGGGCGAGATATTCTTACCGGAAGCGCGTGATCTGCTTCGTCGGGCAGATGAGGCCATGCGCCGCGCTCGCGCGTCGGCGGATGGTACGGTCGGGCGGCTCGCGATCGGCTTCGTCGATAACGTGCTGTGGTCCATCCTGCCGCCGATACTCCGGGACTTTCGCCAAAGGTGGCCACAGGTCGAATTGACGCTGCATCCGCTCGATCGAAGCGCGCAGATCGAGTCGATCCGCACGTCGGTCATCGATATAGGGATCATGCCCTCGCCGTCGCCTGGTCATGCGCTGAAGTCGACAGCACTTGCTACCGGCCCTTTGGTGGCGGCCATCCCGGAAGGCACTCCGCTTGCCGTACGGTCGACGCTTTCAATCGCCGAACTCGCAAGCGAGCCGTTTGTTCTGTTTCCTCGCAGAATGAACAGCCGGATTGTTGAAATCATCGTCGCCTGCTGTGCGTCGGCCGGGTTTGCGCCTCGAATCGTCCAGGAGGCCGAACAGCTTCATACTCTTCTAGCGCTCGTTAGCGCAGGCCTGGGCGTTACGTTGGTGCCTCAGTGGGTGGCGCGTGTCCAGCAACTCGGCGTCACCTACATACCTCTTGAAGACGAGCTCACATCCTACGAACTGATCGCCGCGTGGAATCCCGGCACGGACAATCCGGCGGTCGCAAACTTTCGTGAAATCGCGACTGGGATCGCCGGTCAGCTGCTTCTCCAGCCAGTAGACCAATAGTTCACATCGATTCCTTCTCCGAATTCCGGATGCCGGTGATCGCGTATCGAGATCGCGTGGTTATTTTTAATCGTTAGACGAAGATCACCGCAACCCCGATAGTTTGCATCAATGCAAAACGCAATGCGGAGACTTGACGGTGAAAAGCCTTCCCACGATTGACACGCGGTTCTGACCTGAAGCATCGGCGCGATACATTCCAAAGTCCTTGATTGCCGGCATTTTTTTAATGTCCGGGAGGATTTTTGTGCGCTCTGATTCGAGGTGAGATTGGCGATCAAAGTAGTAGTACTACTAAGTTGATCGTGGAAAAGACGTTTCTCCACCAGTGGGCATACCGCTGGACTTGCGTTTCGCTATTTTCCTTCGTCTGAAAGAGCGAGGTTGCTCGCAATTTTCATGCGACGCAGAGAATGCCCGCCACAAAAAATTCGAATAAGTGGGGATGCAAAAGGTTTCGAAATGGCAATTCTAAACGGAGGGGACTTTTGATGAAGAGGCAGATGTTTGCTGGCCTGGTGGTCGGGACGTTTGCGGTTTGTGGACATGCTGAATCGAGTGTAACGCTCTACGGCATTCTCGACACCGCAATCGAGTTCACCAATCATTGGCCAACCAGCGCCGCCCAGCCTGCGGCGAGCGGCAACCGTTGGTCAATGGCCGACGGGGCGCGCTCCGGTGGTTCCCGCTGGGGTCTGACTGGCAATGAGGACCTTGGAGGTGGTCTGAAGGCGGAGTTCCAGGTGGAGGACGGATTTCTGGTTCCTAGCGGCGCTCTGATGCAGGAATTTTTCGGCCGTAGCGCGTGGGTCGGTCTGACATCGCCGAAGGCGGGCACACTCCGCTTCGGTCGGCAGTACACCTCCCTCGTCGATGCACTTTATCCGTCTTCGCCGACGGACCTCTCAGGGACATACGAACCGGTCGTTGCGGAAGTTGGCTCCAACCTGTGGGAGAGCAATGTCGTCAAATACAAGAATTCATTCGGACCGGTGACGCTGACAGGACATTATTCCTTTAGCAATCTCGCGGGACAGTTTTCGAATGGTTCGGGTTACGGCGGTGCTGCTGCCTACGATAACGGTACGCTCACCGTAAGCCTGGGATACGACAACCTTCATCGTTCGGAGGGCATTGGCAATAGTTATGCGCGATTCGAAAAGGCCGCTATCGGTATCACCTATTCGACTGCCGCGCTCAAGTTCATGGGCGGGTATCGGTATGGGAAGAACGATCCGCTTGCCGGATACGCCGCACGCGACGACTACTTCTGGGTGGCCACACGCTACCTGTTCGCGGTCGACAAGATACTGACCCTTGCGTACTACTACGACCGCATTCAGACGGCAACCGGCGCGAATGGCGAGGTGACAAGGCCGGCCAGCCCGCAGCAGATCATGGCCATCGGCGACTACCTGCTATCAAAGCGCACCGATCTGTACGTGGTAGTGGGTTATTCGCGCCATTCAGCGCTTAACTTCGACTCGTACAACGGTACGTCTGCGGCTTACAGGACGGCGTCTGCCGATAGTAGTCAGACCGGTGCGCAGATTGGCATCCGGCATTCATTCTAAGGCCTGAAGACGTCAAGCCGGCCGCCTTAAAAATAGCGATCTGTAGCGGAGAGGCACTGCGCGGGCAGTGCCTCCCACACGGATTCGCAGGCTTCCGGATGATTCCACACAGGTCTCCAACCTCTTCAGAATAGAGAAAAGCGAAATGAGAACAATCGTGCAGATTGGATTGATGGTTGCATTGGCATCCACTGTCGCACCGTTTGCGGCGTTCGCGCAGGACGGCAATAGCAGTGGGGCAGTGGCGGTGGATGCGGGCAGCGCCTCGAGTGCAAATAGTGCAAAAGCGATCAGGGCCGCCAATCGTAAGCTCGCCAAAAGTGTGCGTACCGCAATGGCGAAGGCAAAGGGGATCGACATGACACAGCTGTTCGTCTACGCGAAAGGCGGCGTTGTGACGTTGTCGGGTTCCGTGCCGAAGAGTGATCAGGTGGCTCGTGCCGGCGATGTCGCGAGGAGCGTGCAGGGAGTGTCGTCGGTCGACAATCGACTCAGCGTGTACGCGATAGAGCGGTAGATCGCGACGCGCCGCTGGTTGCCTACCGAATGTGCGTTGAACGCGGACCTCCGGTCATTGCTTATCGAGATCACGTAGTCGATTTTTATCGTTGGACAGTGATCACGGCAGCGTCGATAGTGAGTCACAACATAAACACGAGCAGGAGACGAAGGTGATCGCTGCACATCCCACATCGGGTCCTGTCGTTCATATCTGTAATCCGGCATACGAACGAGCGATGCCATTCAATCAGAAGGACTTCGAATGAACATCAACCCTCCACTGGCGCCCTCAACGGTTGCGCCGTCGCATGCCGAGCCGTCAAAGGGCTATGAATGGAAGGCCGTCACCCTGATGGCGCTGGGCATGGGGCTGGTCGGCATAGATCGCTTTCTGATTGTGCCGCTGATGCCGGTGTTGATGCGCGACCTGAAGCTCGACTATCAGGATCTCGGGCATATCACGGGAGCATTGGCGCTCGCGTGGGGTTTGTCGGCGCTTCTGACCGGCAATCTCTCCGACCGGATCGGCTTCAAGAGAGTCATCGTGCCAGCAATGATCGGCTTCTCGTTGCTAGCGGGTCTTGGCGGACTCGCGACGGGAGTCGGCAGCCTGATCGCCATTCGCGCATTCATGGGGATGGCTGAGGGCGCCTTCACGCCCGCGAGCATCATTGCGACCATTGATGCGTCACCGCCGAACCGGCACGGACGCAATGTGGGGATCCAGCAAATGATGCCGGCGCTGCTTGGCCTGGGTCTGACACCGATTGTTGTGACACAGCTTCTCAAGGTGATGAACTGGCCGTGGATTTTCCTGCTCGTGGCGTTTCCGGGTCTCATCGTAGCGCTCCTCGCACAAAGGGTGCTGCGCCGGCCGTCGCCGACTGAAATCGCGAAACACACGGCGACGCACGATATTGCCCAGCATCGCTGGCATGAGGTATTTCGTTATCGCAATGTGCCGCTAGGCATCATTTGCATGCTGTGCTGGCTCGCCTGTCAGATCGTCATTGCTGCGCTGTTCCCCAACTATCTTGTCGACTATCTGCATCTCGACATGCAGCAGATGGGTTTCATTCTTTCGTCACTCGGCTTTGGTGGGGCGATCGGCGCTCTCGTGCTGCCGGCGCTATCAGACCGCGTCGGCCGCAAGCCCGTCATGCTGTTTTCAACGGCTGGCGTATTTCTGTCGCTATGGATTTTCCTGCGCACGGGTGCGGCGCCGGTTCCGCTGTTCCTCTGCCTGATGGTCGCGATGGGCTGTCTGTATAGCCTGATAACTCTGACCGTGGGGCCGGTCGCAGCGGAAGCCGTTCCGGTTCAACTGATGTCCACTGCGTCGGGCATGATCATCGGCGTCGGCGAGGTATTCGGTGGCGGCGTGGCGCCTGCATATGCGGGTTATCTGGCCAAGCATTTCGGCATCGAGCATGCAGTCACCATGCCGCTCTGGACAATCTGCGCCGGCGCCATTGCGGTCCTGGCGTTGAAGGAAACGGCGCCTGCGCGGATCTTCGGCAAACGCGGGAGCGAATCGGCGGAGAGCGGAGCGCAGGAGGTCCGCTAACACGGCAGGGGCGGGTGTGAGGTCGGTGCTGACGGGTCGCTCAGGCGGCCCGCGGTCATCGGTGCGCAAAAGTTTCGCAATCCGCGACCGCGAAGTCCGCCCTATAGGCATGAAGGTGAGATGGACGATAATATGGCATTCCAGCCCCCGCGTAACTCGGCGTATGAGCGCGCGGCAAGGGCATCATCCATTTCTCTTTTTGCCGCCCATGTCAGACCTCAGAATCGACCGCAATGCCAAGACGCTGCGCGAACTTACGCTGGACAAGTTGCGCGGCGCAATCGTGCAAGGGTATTTCCGGCCAGGCGCGCGGCTCGTCGAACGCACGCTTTGCGACGAACTCGGGGTAAGCCGCACTGTTGTGCGTGAAGTACTGCGGCATCTGGAGACGGAAGGGCTCGTGGAGATCGTCGCGCGACAAGGTCCGATCGTCGCGCGGCTCGACCCTGAACAGGTCGGCGAAATCTACGAGCTGCGCGGCCTGCTCGAAGCCAATGCCGCGCGCGCGTGCGCAGAGCAGTCGACCCCCGAACTGGTGCAACGGCTCCGCGAGATTCGCGCGGTCATCGAAGACGCGTTCGCGAAACAGGACCTGCCACGCGTGCTCGACTACACGGAGCGCTTTTACGAAGCGATGTTCGAGGGCGCGCAAAAGCACGTATCGCTAGCCGTCGTCAAAACGCTGAACGCGCGCATCAACCGGCTGCGCGCGCTGACCATCGCCGTGCCGGGTCGCGGCGGCGAGTCCAATCGCGAGATGAACAAGCTGCTCGACGCGATCGAGCGGCGTGACGGCGATGCCGCTTCGACAGCATCGGCCGCACACATCAAACGGACCGCCGAACTGGCGCTGAGCGCGCTAGCGCAGCAAAGCGAGACCGCCGGCAACGTCTGAGCCGCATTCCTCCCGTTCCCATGAAGGCCGCCGGTGACCCCGGCGGCCTTTTTGTTTGTGCGCCCAGCCGACTCCACGCTCTCTTCTGACAAATCCCGGCGCCGGCGTGTTGCGTTGCAGAAATAGACGCACTGGCGGGCCCGCTAGCTGAAAACATGCCCGAACAGGCACGCTTCGTATCATGGTATTCCATAAGACCAAATTTCTTGGTGTGGGCCATAAGATGGAATACCATAATATCAACGAACGACATTCACGGCCTCGGCCCCCGTCAGGAGAACGATATGAAGCTGGAAGTGCGCAAGCTGGTCACCTACGTCGAAGAGACTTTCATTGAAGGCGGCAAGGAGGCGGCGAGGCCGTTGAAGCTGTTCGGTGCGGCGGCCGTTCTGCGCAATCCGTGGGCGGGGCGCGGCTTTGTCGAAGACCTGAAGCCCGAGATTCATGCGCTCGCGCCGCAACTGGGCGAAATGCTGACGGCGGAAGTGCTGCGCGTGGCCGGTTCCGGCGATGCGGTAGAAGGCTACGGCAAGGCGGCGATCGTCGGCACGTCGGGCGAAATCGAGCACGCGTCGGCGCTGATTCATACGCTGCGCTTTGGCAACCACTATCGCGACGCGGTCGGTGCGAAGAGCTATCTGAGCTTCACGAATCTGCGCGGCGGACCGAACTGCCCGATCTCGATTCCGCTGATGCACAAGCACGACGAAGGCATGCGCTCGCATTACCTGACCGTGCAGTTTTCGATCGTCGATGCGCCTGGTCCCGATGAACTGGTGATCGCGCTCGGCGCGTCGATTGGTGGCCGTCCGCATCACCGTATCGGTGATCGCTATCAGGACCTGAAGGAGCTCGAGTCCAATGAAGCCTGAGCTCGCGTCCGGGCGTGCCGTGTCGCGTGGCGAGGCCGCGGGCACGAGCTACAGCGTCTACACGCCGCAGTCGGAAGAAGCGCGCGCCACGGTCGTGCTGATTCACGGCGTGGGCATGAACCAGACCGTGTGGTCGCCGCAGATCGAAGCATTGACGGCGAGCTATCGGGTTGCCGTGTACGACATGCTCGGTCACGGCGACAGCGCACTGCCGACAGCCGCGCCGACGCTCGACGAATACGCGGCGCAACTCGAAGCTTTGCTCGACGCGATGCGCATTGAGCGCGCGCATGTGATTGGACACTCGATGGGCGCGCTCGTCGCGCTCGAATTCGCCTTGACGCATCCGCAACGCACGCTGAGCGTCACCGCGCTGAACGCGGTATACGACCGCACGCCGGCGCAGCGCGAGGCCGTGATGACGCGCGCCGCGACGCTCGGCGATGTGCCCCTGGATACCGGTGTCGACGCCACGGTGTCACGCTGGTTCGGCGATCCGGTTCCGGGTCATCTGACCCAGGCGGCGCAAGCGGTGCGCGGGCTGCTGCTGTCGGTCGATCCGGTCGGTTATGCACGCACCTATCGGCTCTTCGCCTGCTCGGACGCGGCTCATGTCGGCCGTCTCGCCGACCTCGCCGTGCCCGCGCTGTTTCTCACGGGCGAGTGCGATCCGAATTCGAGCCCGGCCATGTCGCGCGCGATGGCGGCGGCCGCGCCGTTCGGCCGCGCGGAGATCATCGCGAACGAGCGGCACATGATGAACGTCACCGATCCCGAGGGTGTCAACGAACGGCTGCTCGCGTTTCTCGCCGAAGTGTCGGCAGAGGCAGCGCCGCATGAATCGATCAACGGAGAACGCCATGACTGAGCCGATGCCTGACCAGACTGCGGAACAGACTTTCGACCTCGCCGAATTTCGCCGCGCGCTCGGCTCATTCGTGACGGGCGTGACGGTCGTCACGACGATCCAGCCGGACGGCTCGCCGCGCGGCTTCACGGCCAACTCGTTCACGTCGGTGTCGCTCGATCCGGCGCTGATCCTCGTATGCATCGCGAAGACCGCTTCGAGCTACGAAGTGTTTTCGCAGACTCGCCACTTCGCCGTGAGCGTGCTCGCCGAAGATCAGAAGTCCGTGTCCGGCGTGTTCGCATCGAAGGCGGCCGACAAGTTCGCGCAAGTCGCCTGGCAGACCCGCGCAACGGGCGCACCGGTGATGGACGGCGCGGCGGCGACCTTCGATTGCACAACGCATGAGGTGGTCGATGCCGGCGATCACATCATTCTGATCGGACGTGTGGTCGATTTTGTTCATACGAGTTCGTCGCCGCTCGGCTACTGCCGGGGCGCATACGTGAACTTCAGCCTGTCCCAGGATGCGCTGGCTGCCGCGGGATCGCGCGCGCACGTGGGCGCGATCCTCGAACATCGCGATGGCATCGTGCTGCTCGATACGCCCAAGGGTTTGCAGTTGCCCACTGGCATCAAGCTCGAACCCGCGAGCGATGCGGCGAGCCTGCGTGGCGTGCTGGCAAAGCTCGGCCTCGAAGCGCATCTCGACTTTATCTTCGCCGTATTCGAATCAGGCAGCGGGCAGGCGTCGAGTGTACAAATCTATTATCGCGGCCGCGTGATCGACAGCGGTGCGGCGTGGATGGACAGCACGATCCGCATTGTCCCGTTGGCGCAGATTCCGTGGAACGAATTGCACGACGACGCGGTGCGCTTGATGCTCGAGCGCTACGTGCGCGAACGCAGTGAAGACGCGTTCGGCATCTATGTTGGCGACACGGAAGCCGGCAAGGTGCAGACCCTCGCACTCGCGCATTGAGCGCACCAAGGGCCAATCCACCGACGAATCCTGCTGCGCTCGACGCGCAGCCCGCAGCATCGGACCGGAGTCAGTGCTAAAGCACGGACGCCGGTCGACACGGGAGAGCAAACATCATGAAATTTTCGTTGTTCCTGCATATGGAGCGGTACGACAACACGACGTCGCATCGCGAACTGTTCGACCAGATGACCGAGCTCGTGCAGATCGCCGAGCGCGGCGGTTTCGAAACAGCGTGGATCGGCGAGCATCACGCGATGGAATTCACGATCGCGCCGAACCCGTTCGTCAACCTGTCGTATCTGGCCGCGAAGACGGAACGCATTCGTCTGGGCACGGGCACGGTGATTGCGCCGTTCTGGCATCCGATCGCGCTCGCGGGCGAGGCGGGCATGGTCGATGTGGCGAGCAACGGGCGGCTCGATCTGGGCATTGCCCGCGGCGCGTACTCATTCGAATACGAACGCCTGCTGCCGGGCCTCGACGCGATGGGCGCCGGTGCGCGGATGCGTGAACTCGTGCCCGCGTTGCGCAAGCTCTTCAAGGGCGATTATGCGCATCAGGGCGAGTTCTGGTCGTGGCCGTTGACGACGCCGGTGCCGCGTCCCATCCAGCAAGCGCATCCGCCGATGTGGCTCGCCGCGCGCGATCCGAACTCGCATGCGTTTGCCGTCGCGAACGGCTGCAATGTGCAAGTGACGTCGCTCGCCCAGGGCGATGCCGAGGTGGTGAGTCTGATGGAGCGCTTCAACGGCGCCTGCGCCGCGCATCCGGACGTGCCGCGTCCGCAGGTGATGATGCTGATGCACACGTTCGTCGGCGCGAATGCCGCCGAAGTGGATGAAGCGGTGGAAGACCTCGCACGCTTTTATCGCTACTTCAGCAAATGGTTCAGGAACGAGCGGCCGGTCGAGCAGGGCTTTATCGAGCCGCTGACGGATGCCGATGTCGAGATGTTCCCGCAGTACTCGCCCGAGGCGATCCGCAAGAACCTCGTGATCGGCGAGCCGAAGCAGGTGATCGCGCGTCTCAAGGGATACGAAGAACTGGGCTACGACCAGTATAGCTTCTGGCTCGACAGCCACATGAGCTTCGAGCGCAAGCGCAAGTCGGTGGAGCTGTTTATTTCCGACGTGATGCCCGCGTTCGACGCGCGCTGACGCGAACGACTTCACACCTGTTAACTCCACGGAGTGGCTGACATGGTCCAGCGGTTCCAGCAATACATCGACGGTGCCTTCGAAGATGCGCGTGAGCATTTCGACAGCGTCGATCCATCGACAGGCGACGTGTGGGCGAGCATGCCGGCCGCCAGCGCGGAGGATGTCGACCGTGCGGTGCGCGCCGCGCATCGCGCGCTGAACGATCCCGCCTGGGCGAATCTGACGGCAAGCGCGCGCGGCAAGCTGCTCTACAGGCTTGCCGATCTCGTCGCGCAACATGCACCGCGTCTCGCCGAATTCGAAACGCGGGACACGGGCAAGATCATCCGTGAGACGCGCAGCCAGATCGGCTATGTCGCCGAGTACTACCGCTATTACGCGGGCCTCGCGGACAAGATTCAGGGCGCGTGGCTGCCCGTCGACAAACCCGATATGGAAGTCACGCTGCGGCGTGAGCCAGTGGGCGTGGTCGCGGGCATCGTGCCGTGGAATTCGCAGCTCTTCCTCTCGGCGGTGAAGGTCGGCCCCGCGCTTGCCGCGGGTTGCACGATCGTCCTCAAGGCGTCGGAAGACGGTCCCGCGCCGTTGCTCGAATTCGCGCGGCTCGTGCACGAAGCGGGCTTTCCGAACGGCGTGGTCAATATCG
This sequence comes from Paraburkholderia fungorum, assembly GCF_046027215.1. Classification (GTDB taxonomy): domain Bacteria; phylum Pseudomonadota; class Gammaproteobacteria; order Burkholderiales; family Burkholderiaceae; genus Paraburkholderia; species Paraburkholderia fungorum_D. Next base: position 1,627,665 of record NZ_JAQQEN010000001.1, read on the forward strand.
TCACGGGCTTCGGCAATGATTGCGGGCGCATGTTGACGAGTCATCCGCTGGTGTCGCGTATCGCGTTCACGGGCGGGCCGGAAACGGCGCGTCACGTGGTGCGCAATTCGGCGGAGAACCTTGCGGCGATGTCGCTGGAACTCGGCGGCAAGTCGCCCGTGCTGGTGTTCGACGACGCCGATCTCGATAGCGCCTGCAACGCTGTCATTGCCGGCATTTTCGCGGCGACGGGACAAAGCTGTGTGGCGGGCTCGCGTCTCGTCGTGCAGCGCGGCATTCACGATGCGCTGGTCGAGCGGCTCGTCTCGAAGGCGCAGGCGATTCGCATCGGCAATCCGCAGGACATGGCGACCGAAATGGGACCGCTCGCGACCCGCCGTCAACTTGAACACATCGAGAAGGTGCTGCGCGCGAGCGTCGAAGCGGGCGGGCGCATCGTCACCGGTGGCAAGCAGCCGGACGGCGTCGGCCGAGGCAACTACTTTTTGCCGACCATCGTCGATTGCGCTCACGCGCAAGTGCCGAGCGTGACAGAAGAACTGTTCGGTCCGGTGCTGAGCGTCGTCACGTTCGACACGGAAGCTGATGCCATTGCGCTCGCCAATGACACGCGCTATGGGCTCGCCGCGGGCGTATTCACACGTGACCTGACGCGCGCGCACCGGCTCACGCGCGCGTTGCGCGCGGGCATCGTGTGGGTCAACACGTATCGCGCGGTGTCGCCGATCGTGCCGTTCGGCGGCTATGGCCTGTCCGGTCTCGGCCGCGAAGGCGGGCTTGACGCGGTGCTCGACTACACGCGCACGAAGTCGGTGTGGATCCGCACCTCGGACGAACCGATCGCCGATCCGTTCGTGATGCGCTGAGACGCCAACACTCGCAACCGGGAGCCAGCATGTTCTACGAAATCCGCACGTACCGCATCAGGACGGGCGCCGTGCCCGCCTATCTGAAACTCGTGGAGGAAGAGGGCATCGAGTTGCAGAAGCGGTATCTGGGTCAACTGGTCGGCTACTTCTTTTCGGAGATCGGACCGCAGAATCAGATCGTGCATATCTGGGCCTATCCGGGTCTCGACGAACGCGAGCGCCGCCGTGCCGCGCTCGCTGAAGATCCCGCGTGGCAGGCCTTCGCGCCGAAGATTCAGGCGCTGATGGAAGAGATGGAAAACAAGATCATGAAGCCAGCGCGTTTTTCGCCGCTTGCCTGAGATAGAGCGTTCGACGGGCCGCCGTACACGTTGCCACGATATCAAACCAATCTTTGGAGACAGACATGAGCAGCAGAACCACCTCCTCAATCGCGCCGCTGATCGCGTTCTGCGCGGCGACGCTCGCGGCGGCGCCGGCACTGGCCGCGGACCCGATCGTTTTCACGAGCTGGGGCGGCACCACGCAGTCGTCGCAACAGAAAAACTGGGCGCAGCCCTTCACGCAAGCGACCGGTGTCAACGTGCTGATGGACGGCCCCACCGACTACGGCAAGCTGAAGGCGATGGTCGATAGCGGCAACGTGAACTGGGATGTGGTCGATGTCGAAGGCGATTTCGCCTACGCCGCGCAGCAGGCAGGACTGATCGAGCCGATCGACTATTCCGTCGTGAAGAAAGACGACCTGGATCCGCGCTTCGCGACGCCGGACGCAGTGGGCAGCTTCTACTATTCGTTTGTGCTCGGCTACAACAAGGCGAAGTACACGGGCGCGCAGCCGGCCAGCTGGGCTGATCTGTTCGATACGAAGAAATTCCCTGGCAAGCGCACGCTCTATAAATGGTCGGCGCCTGGCGTGCTCGAAATCGCGCTGCTCGCCGATGGCGTGCCGCCGAACAAGCTCTATCCGCTCGACCTCGACCGCGCGTTCAGGAAGCTCGACACGATCAAGGGCGATATCGTCTGGTGGAGCGGCGGCGCGCAATCGCAGCAACTGCTCGCATCGGGCGAGGCACCCATCGGCATGTTCTGGAACGGACGTTTGCATGCGCTTGAACAGACCGGCGTGCCGGTCGGCATCTCGTGGAGTCAGAACCTGACGGCGGCCGACATGCTGGTGATTCCGAAGGGCGCCAAGCACAAGGCTGAAGCGATGAAGTACCTTGCCGCCGCGACTAGTCCACAGGCGCAGGCCAGGTTCGCGACAGATACCGGCTATGCGCCGATCAATGTGAAATCGGCCGCGCTGATGTCGCCCGCTATCGCGAAGACGCTGCCCGATCAGTACAAGTCCTCGCAGATCAATCTCGACATGAAGTACTGGGCCGAGAATCGCGATGCGATCGCCAAGCGCTGGTATGCATGGCAGTCGAAATAAACGCGCTGCAGGTGAGCGTTGCACAGGGAGACACCATGCCTAATGTTCTGAGTACCGTCGCGCATCCGCCCGCGACGGCCATACGGCGGCGGCGCGACTGGCGCAGTATCCGCCTGCTGGTACCCGCGCTGTTGCTGCTTGTGATCTTCTTTCTGCTGCCGGTGCTGTCGCTGCTATTGCGTAGCGTGCTCGAACCGGCGCCGGGGCTGAACAATTACGCGCAACTGCTCGGCTCGACCACCTATCTGCGGGTATTCGGCAACACGTTCCTGGTGGCGACGGTCGTGACGGTGGTAACCCTTGCGATCGGATTCCCGACAGCATGGCTGCTCGCCATCGCGCCCCGCAAGCTGAGTTCGGTGCTGTTCGCGATCATGCTGCTGTCGATGTGGACCAACCTGCTGGCGCGCACGTTTGCCTGGATGGTGCTGCTGCAGCAGACCGGCCCGATCAACCGTTTGCTGATGGCGCTCGGCGTGATCAGCGAGCCGCTGACGCTCGTCAACAACCTGATTGGCGTGACCATCGGCATGACATACATCATGCTGCCGTTTCTGGTGATGCCGCTGCACGCGACGCTGCGTGGCATCGATCCGTCGACCTTGCGTGCCGCGGCGATCTGCGGCGCCACTCGCTGGCAGGCGTTCTGGCGCGTGCTGGTGCCGCTCGCGATGCCGGGCATCGCCTCGGGCGCGTTGATGGTGTTCGTGATGGCGCTCGGCTATTTCGTCACACCCGCACTGCTCGGCGGCGCGTCCTACATGATGCTCGCGGAACTCATCGCCCAACTCGTGCAGCAGTTGCTGAACTGGGGCCTCGCGGGTGCGGCCGCCTTCGTGCTGCTCGCCGTGACGCTCGCACTGTATGCGCTGCAACTGCGCTTCACCGGCGGTGCGCGCGCCAATCTGGGAGGCCGTTGAGATGAAACAACCCCCACGCTCACTACATTCTCTGCCTGCCAAGAGGGCGTCAGTCCCCCTTGGGGCGGCCCGGCGGGAGGACTGAGATGAAACAACCCCCACGCTCACTATGTTCGCTGCCCCCCGAGGGGGCGTCAGTCCCCCTTGGGGCGGCCCGGCGGGAGGACTGACATGCTGCTCGATTTCGATCGTCTAGGCGCGCTGCGCTATATGTTGCTTGCCGTTGGCGCCGCCGTTGCGCTCTTTCTGCTGTTGCCGATCGCGTTCATTGTCGCGCTGTCGTTCGGCGATTCGCAGTGGCTGATCTTTCCGTCGCCGGGCTGGACGCTGGAGTGGTATCGCCAGCTTTTCACCGACGCCGGCTGGGTCGATTCGCTGCTGACGAGCGCGAAGCTCGCCGTCATCGTCACCGCGCTGTCCGTGCTGATCGGCTTTCTTGCTTCGCTGGCACTCGTGCGCGGCAAGTTTCGCGGACGTAATGCCGTGCAGGCGTTCTTCCTCACGCCGATGGTGCTGCCTGTCGTCGTGCTGGCTGTCGCGCTGTATGCGTTTTTCCTGCGCATCGGTCTGAACGGCACGATGACGGGCTTCGTGATCGGCCATCTGATCATCGCGCTGCCGTTCTCGATCATCTCGATCAGCAACTCGCTGTCGAGTTTCGACACGGCGCTCGAAGACGCGGCACTGATTTGCGGTGCGTCGCCGCTCGAAGTGAAGCTGCGCGTCACGTTGCCGGCGATCCGGCTCGGCCTGTTCGCTGCCGCGATCTTCTCGTTCCTCGCGTCGTGGGACGAAGTGGTGGTGTCGATCTTCATGTCGAGTCCGACCTTGCAGACGCTGCCCGTGCGGATCTGGGCCACGCTGCGGCAAGACCTGACGCCCGTTGTGGCGGCGGCGTCTTCGCTGCTGGTCGGATTGACGACCGTATTGATGTTGGCGGGCGCCCTGTTGCGCCGCGCACGATAACCGAGGTGAATCAGCCATGACTGCCGCATTCCTGCAAATCCAGCGCCTGCGCAAGACCTACGACGACGTCGTCGCCATCGACCAGGTGTCGCTCGATGTCCGCAAGGGCGAATTCATGACCTTTCTCGGGCCGTCGGGCTCGGGCAAGAGCACGACGCTCTATATCGTCGCCGGCTTCCAGGAGCCGAGCGAAGGGCGCGTGTTGCTCGACGGCAAGCCGCTGCTCTCCGTCGCGCCGAACAAGCGCAACATCGGCATGGTGTTTCAGCGCTATACGCTGTTTCCGCATCTGACCGTGGGCGAGAACATCGCGTTTCCGTTGCGCGTGCGTCGTCGTCCCGATGCGGAAGTGAAGGCCAAGGTCGAACAGATGCTCAAGCTAGTGCATCTGTCCGAGTGCCGCGACCGGATGCCTTCGCAATTGTCGGGCGGGCAGCAACAGCGCGTCGCGATTGCCCGCGCGCTCGCCTATGATCCGCCGGTGCTGCTGATGGACGAACCGCTCTCCGCGCTCGACAAGAAGCTGCGCGAGGAAATCCAGCTCGAACTGCGCCGCATTCATCAGGAGACGGGCGTCACGATTCTCTATGTGACGCACGATCAGGAAGAGGCGTTGCGGCTGTCGGATCGCATCGCCGTGTTCAATAACGGGCGCATCGAGCAGGTCGGCACGGGTGAGGAACTGTATGCGAATCCGGCTTCGCGTTTCGTCGCGAGCTTTATCGGCAACTCGAATTTCCTGCCGGTGCGCGTGACGTCGCACAGCGACGGCCGGATGAACGGCGTGTTCCCGAATGGTCATACGGTGGTGTCGGGCAGCTTCAATCCGGTGCTCACGGCGGGCGACGAAGGCATGTTGATGATTCGCCCGGAGCAGATGCGCATTCAGCCACTGCGCGACGCGAGCAGCGCGGCGGGTCTGCCCGTCACGGTGCGCGACATCACGTATCTCGGCGACGCGATGCACTACGCCGTCGCCACGCCCTGGCAGCAGGAGATCTCGATTCGCAAGTCGGCGGGACATCGCCGTGACAGCGGCCTCGAGATTGGCACCCATGCGCTCGTCGATTGGGATATGCGTGATGTGCGACTGTTCGCGCAGGCGTGAGCACGGTCATGCACGCCATGAGTGACGCTCTGCCTTCGCTGAAAGTCGAACGCCGCACCACGACGCTGCGCGAACTCGCGCTTGAGAAAATGCGTACGGCGATTCTGGAGGCGCATTTTCGTCCGGGCGAACGGCTGGTCGAGCGTTCGCTATGTGAAGAACTGGGCGTGAGCCGGACCGTCGTGCGGGAGGTTTTGCGGCATCTGGAGACGGAAGGGCTGGTCGATTCGATACCAAACCAGGGGCCGATTGTCGCCAGGCTGGATGCCGGGACGGCTGCCGAAATCTACGAGATTCGCGCGCTGCTGGAAGGCGATGCGGCGATGGCGTGCGCGCAACATGCGGATGACGCGGTGATCGCGCTGCTGGCCGAGTCGATCACACGAATCCAGCAGGCGTTCGAAGCGCACGCGCATCAGATGGTGCGTGAGCTCACGGCCACGTTCTATGAGGCGATGTTCCATGGCGGCGGCAAGCGCGTGTCGTGGGAGATCGTGCAGACGCTCAATGCGCGGATCAACCGTCTGCGCGCAATGACGATCGCCTCCGATGACCGCGGCCGGCAGGCCGTGCAGGAGATGAACCGGATCCTCGACGCGATCCGCGCGCACGACGCGCAGCGGGCGCGCGATGCAGCCACAAGCCATGTAGCGCGGGTCGCGGATATCGCCGCGCAATTGCTGCAGCAGACGTAGGCGCAAGTGGATGCCGCGCCGGATGAGCGCGCGCTTTCGTCACCTCGACCGCGAACGACTGCATGTCCAGTCGAGGGATTCGATGCATTGCAATGTAGACGTTCCGAACGAAGGCAACCTATCCACCGGCGCCCTCATTCGAATACATACCGCCGATATCGCTTACCGCGGGTGCGGCTTGGCGCCGGCGTAGCCCAGCATCTGATCGTAAAGATCCGTGCGGCGGTCGCGGTGTAAATCGTTGTTCTGATTCCAGATCGGGGCGGTGCGAGTCCGGGTCAGGTCGATATCGGCGTAGAGAATGGTGTCTTCATCCGGACCTGCGATCCTGCCGACCGGCCAGCCATTGGTACTGGCAATGATCGAATTGCCCATGAATCCCGCGCCGCGCTCCACACCGACCCGGTCCGCCGTGGCGATGAACACGTTGTTCGAGTGCGCCGCCGCGATGGTCAGATAGGCCGCCATGCAAACGCCGCTTTCGTCGTAAAGCGGCGGCGGCGTCCACACCCAGTTGGTCGGAATACAGATGATGTCAGCGCCCATCTGCGCGACGATGCGCGCGTTTTCCGGGAACCAGATGTCCCAGCATACCAGCAGCCCGATCCGGCCAATGCGCGTTTCGAACACCGAATAGCCTTCATTGCCTGGCGTGAACCACAGTTTTTCGTTGTTCCACAGATGCGTCTTGCGATAGCGGCCGATATACCCGTCGGGTCCGACCAGCACGGCGGTGTCGAACAACTGAAGGCCATCCTGTTCGACCAGGCAGCCGACGATAAACACGTTATGCCGGGCGGCGAACTTCTCCCACTCCGCGACGGTCGGCCCATCCGGCACGGCTTGTGCATGTGCGTACGCTTCTTCCCGGCCCGTAAAGCAGTAGCCAGTGGTCGCCAGTTCTGGCAACACGATCAACTGCGCACCCGCGTCGACAGCAGCGGTCAACCGCTGGCGCACGGCGGCCGCATTCGATTCGAGGTTTTCGACGCCCACTTGCGGAGCGAACTGCACGACCGCGACCTTGACGGGGCTGGCGCGTAGTTCGTCCGCGGCGTGAGGTTCTGCCGCTGTGACGGAGGTGTGGTTTGAATCAGTCATGATTTGCCTCGCTCTGATGGTCCGGGCCTGTGGTTTGCGCCGGATGGTTGCAAAATGAAACTTTAAGAAGGTTAGCAGTTGAAGTTTCAATTTGCAACTAAGAGAGGGATCGATGAATACCGCATCTGCAGCGATAGTCACGGACGGCTTTGACAACACGCAGAGACAGACCGCCAGCGCATTGCTGGCGGTCCGCGCTAAGGAGGAAGGGGAGGATCAAGTTGGCGCGATGCGCGGCAACTGAATGCCGGGCCGCGACGGCGCCCGGTTTTAACGCAGGTTACGACGAGGCCTGGCTAGCTGCAGCCGCTTTGGCCGGCAACTTCTTCACATAGGTTTCCGACGACGCAACGGGTTGACCGTCCGCCGAGCGCAACACCATCCGCTGAATGGGCCGGCCACTCTTTCGCTCGATCATCTTCGAATGGCGTTCGCCTTTGGCGAACAGGTGGTCTTCGCCCCATTGGCGCAACCCGACCACCACGGCAAATAAGCCTTCGCCTTTTGGGGTGAGCACATATTCCTGGAACGCGCTGCCGTCCGATGCCGGCGCCAATTCGAGGATGTCTTCGGCGACCAGACTGCGCAAGCGCTCCGTCAAAATGTTCCGGGCAATGCCGAGGCTTGCCTGGAATTCGCCGAAACGACGCATGCCGTCGAATGCGTCGCGCACGATAAGCAGCGACCATTGATCGCCAACCACGTCGAGTGCGCGTGCCATTGGGCAGTCGTCGCTTCTCAGGCTCCTTCGCTTAGCCATCATTTTTCTCCGTTCATCGCCAGCGCATGCTTTGCACTGCGCGAGCAGCAGCATACGCGTATTCATCCGACATTTGGGCTGCACGTGTGGCCTGTGCAACCCGCTGCGAGCCGGCTCCGCCTCGGGGTATTCACCAGGCTAAAGCCGTTTCGGTACCTTACTTATTTTCTCCAGTTGCAATTTTAAACTATCCAGCCTACGCTGCATGTAGTTTTAGTTTGCAACTATGTTGCAGCCTCGTCGCAATCCTTCGCATCCTCACTATTCGCTTCTGGGAGAAGACCATGGCCGACCGCGACCGCACCGAACCGAATCCGCCGTCCACCGCCTGGGTGGCCGACGATTCGACAGAAAAGAATCAGCATGACTACAGAGCCTCAGGCCGATGGAAGCGTGTGGTCGCGCGCTGCCTGCTCAGCGTGGCGATGGCGGCCGGCGTGGGAGCCTCGGTCCGTGCCGCCGAGCCGATCCGGATTGGCTCTATCTTTGACCTGACTGGCGGCCTGAACATCTACGGCATTCAGCAAAGCGAAGCCTTACATCTTGCTGTAGCCGATATCAACAGTCACGGAGGTGTTCTCGGCCAACCGGTGCAGATCGTGGAAAGCGACGCGCAATCCGAGCAGAGCAAGTACACCCAGTACGCGAACACGATGATCATGCGCGATCATATTGCTGCGCTCTTCGCAGGGCTCACAAGTTCTTCGCGCGAGGCGATGCGTCCGGTTGCACGCCGGAGCGACACGCTGTACTTCTATTCGTCGCTGTACGAAGGCGGCGTGTGCGACGGCAATACATTCATTACCGGTCCCTCCGCGTCGCAGCAACTCAAAGTGCTGATCAAATGGTCGATCGAGAAGTATGGCAAGCGGATCTACATCATGGCGGCCGACTTCAACTTCGGCACGATTTCCGCCAATTGGGTGCGCGCCTATGCAAAGGAGTTCGGTGCGGAAGTCGTCGGTGCTGATTTTATTCCGCTGACGGTCACCGATTTCTCGTCGACCATCCAGAAGATCGAGGCCGCGCACCCCGACTTCGTATTCGCGCTGCCGGTCGGCGCGAACCAGACGGGCTTTCTCGAGCAGTTCGCGGCGGCAGGTCTGAAGAAAAAGATTGGCATCGTGTCGACCAATTTTGGCTCCGGCAATCAGCAGGTGGTCGTTTCGCCCGACGCCAGCGACGGCATCGTTGTCTCGCTGCCTTACCTCGACGGTATCGATACACCGCAAAACAAGGCCTTCAAGGCTAAGTGGCAGGCAGCCTACGGCACCAGGGAACCGGTCGTGGAAGCCGCTGCCGACGTCTGGGACGCCGTCCATCTCTGGGCGGCGGCAGCCAACAAGGCAAACAGCGTGGAGCCGGCCAAGGTCCGGCAGGCGCTGGAAAGCAACCTGAGCTTTGACGCGCCGAACGGCCTCGCCACGCTGCAGGCTCACTCGCACCACCTGAAGCAGAACATCTTTCTCGCGCGCGGCAATCGTGTGCGCGGCTTCGATGTAATCGCGGTGTATCCATCCGTTGCACCGTCTTACGAAGATGAGAAGTGCGATCTGCTAAAGAACCCACGCACGGCGATTCAGTTCACGCCGACCGGTTCCTGAGCCCGAGGAGACGAGACATGGACACGGGATATCTGTTGCACGCCCTGGTGATGGCGCTATCGAGCGCGTCGATCCTGTTGATTGCGACACTCGGACTGGCGGTCGTATTCGGGCTGATGGGCGTGGTCAATCTTGCACACGGCGAATTCATCATGATCGGCGCCTATTGCGCGCTGTTCGCCTTCAAAGCCGGCCTGCCGTTCTGCATCGCGGTGCTGGTGGCCACGTTGGCGACTGCGTTGTTCGGCGCGGTCGTCGAACGGCTGATCGTACGCCGCCTATACGGGCGGCTGCTGGACACGATGCTTGCGACGTGGGGACTCAGCCTTGTTCTTTATCAGCTCGCGGTAGTGCTGTTCGGGGCGGTCACACCCGGTATCGGCTTGCCGATGTCGAATGTGAGCATTGGCGGCTATGCCGTAGCGACTTATTCGCTCTTTCTGATCGGTGCGGCGGTGCTGCTGTTCGCCGCATCGTATTTGCTGCTGACGCGCACGGGTTATGGCTTGATGGCGCGCGCTGCGATCCAGGATCGTGCCACGGCCAGCGCCTTGGGTATCGAAGTCAAACGCCTGAATACCGCGACCTTCGCGCTGGGCGCCGGCCTTGCGGGCTTCGCGGGAGCGATTCTGCTGCCCTCGATTCCCGCTACGCCCAATATGGGTTTCGGCTTCACCGTCAAAGCATTTCTCGCCGTGGTCGTGGGCGGTCCCGTCACTCTGGCCGGCACGCTGGCTTCGGCCGGAGGTCTCGGCGCAGCGTCGGGCCTCGCATCGAGTTACTGGTCGGGTGTGGTCGGCGACCTGTTGTTCTTCTGCGCCACGATGGCCATTTTGCGCATGTTTCCAAAGGGCATTTCCGAACATTGGCGCCTCAAACTGTAAGGTGTACACGATGAATTTCGATTCAAGCACGCTTCACTCGAGTTCGCGGATGACCGCAGGTAGCGGGTTGCCGCGCTGGGCCAGGTCGTGGTGGTGCCGGGTGGTTCTCGTCGGCGGTGCGGTGGCGGCAGGTTCGATGTTTTTCGCGCCGTATTTCGCCAACGTGGCGACCTCGTGGCTCATATTCGGGTTGCTGGGTCTGAGCCTCGACATTGTCTGGGGGCGCATGGGCTTCCTCAGCCTCGGTCAAACAGCGTTCTATGGAATCGGCGGCTATCTCGGCAGTCTGGCCGCGATCAACCTCGGCGGCGACAATCCCAGCATTCTGCTTTGGGCGTTGCCTGCCGGGGTGGCGTCCGGCGCGCTGGCGGCCGCATTGATCGGCTGGATTATCTTTTATGGACGCATGGGTACGCTGCAAGGAACGATCCTGACGTACACGGCGGGTCTGCTGATGTGGACCGGGACCGTTTCGCTCAATGCGACGGTCGGGCAAGCGGTGATTGGCGGTGACAACGGCATGTCGAACATTCCTTCGATTGCGTTTGTGAACAATGCATCCGTACCCTCCGCGCGGGCGATATTCGTTGGCGTGCTAACTATTGTGCTGATCGTGTATCTGGTGGTGCAGCTGATCATGCGCTCGCCGTTCGGCATGGTGATCGATTGTGTCCGTCTGAACGAGCAAAAAGCCGAACTGCTAGGTTATGACGTGCGCCGCTACCAGCTTGCCGCCTTCTGCCTGTCGGGTTCGATCGCGGGTCTTGCCGGCGCGCTCTACGGCGGATGGGCGACTTACCTGAGTCCTTCGATCTTTAGCGTGCAGGAAGCCCTGCTCGTGCCGATCTACGTTCTGGTGGGCGGCATCGGCACGCTGGCCGGCCCGTTCGTCGGGGCGCTGGCGATCGGTGGGTTGTCGTTCTGGCTCGGCGGCGGCGCCGCCGGCGGGCAAACGACGCTGGTGATGGGCGCGGCGCTGATCGGTCTCGTGCTGTTCATGCGCGGCGGCCTGCTCGGCGCGCTGACGCGGCGTCGCGCAGCGGCACTGAACATCCGTGCGGGGGCCGACAACGGAGACGCAAGCGAGCAGTCGGTGCGGATCGATGCCGCGCTACTGGCGCAACTGATGAAAAGCGGTCCGGCATGGGTGCCGTCTGTGTCGCTCGAGACGCATGACATTGTCAAGCGCTTTGGCGGCGTCGTGCCGGTCGGGGGTGTCACGCAAAGCTTCAGCGCCGGCCGGGTACGCTGCCTCATCGGCCCGAACGGCGCCGGCAAAAGCTCATATTTGCGCTGCTGTACGGGTGTATTTCCAGTTGACCAGGGGCGCATCACGCTCGCTGGGCGGGATATAACACGGGCAAAAACCTTTGAGCGGATTCGTGAAGGCGTGGGGATCAAGTTGCAGGCGCCACAGGTTTTCGGTGATCTAAGCGTGCGTGCCAATCTCTGGATTGCCGCCTATAGCGCGACGCGCGAAAGGCACCGCGCCGACGAGGTCACCGAAAAAATGCTGGCCATGCTCGCGATGATGCCGCACGCCGAACGGCTGGCGGGTGACCTCTCGCACGGCGAACAGCAATGGCTGGATATCGGCATGGTGCTATGCCTGGCGCCGAAAGTCATTTTCCTCGACGAACCCGCGGCCGGCATGACTGGCGCGGATCGACGCGAACTCTCCGCGTTGATCCGCATCCTGTCGGCGTCGATCGCGGTGGTCGTGGTCGAACATGACATGGAGTTCATCAAGACGCTGAACGCTAACGTGACGGTGTTGCATCAAGGGCAGGTGTTTGCCGAAGGCGATATCGACACGCTTCGACAGGACGAGCGCATTCTCGACATCTACCTGGGGAGAAGAAAGCATGTTCGCCATATCTGACGCGCGCGGCGGCTATCAGAAGACGATCATCCTGCGCGGCGCCTCGATCCAGGTCGAGACTGCGGAAGTCGTCGCCCTTCTGGGCCGCAACGGAGCCGGCAAGACAACGCTGATGAAGTACGCAATGGGGCTGCTGGAACGGGTAGCCGGACACGTCGAACTGGCTGGCGTGCGACTGTCGCACGAGCCGTCCGTTCGCGCGAGGGCCGGGCTCGGCTACGTGCCGCAGGGGCGCTACGTGTTTCCGCGTCTGTCGGTGGTCGAGAATATCGCGGCGGTGGCCGCGGCGTTCGGCTTGTCGCGCGCTGATGTGGTCGAGGACATGCTCACCGAATTTCCGATGCTGCGGCAGAAAGCCCATACCCTGGCCGGGTCACTGAGCGGCGGCCAGCAGCAGGTGCTGGCGATCGCACGGGCACTCGCAACACAGCCGAAACTTCTGATTCTGGACGAGCCTACCGAAGGTGTTCAGCCGTCGATCGTCGAAGAAATCGCGGAGATCCTGAAACGGCTGAATCGCGAGCGCGCGTTGGCGATCCTGGTAGCGGAACAGGACCTCGACTTCTGTCTTGGACTGGCAGGCCGGGCGTATGTAATGGACCGTGGGACGGTGGTGCGTCAGGTCTCGAGAAGTGAATTATTCGACGATCAACAGTTGCTGCAGGAGTTGCTTGGGGTTTGACGATATCGGCGCAAAACGCGCTTTGGAGACGCCGTCGCCGAGGATTTCGTGGCCGCGGCGGTGAGCGATATTAGACGTACTGAAGGAGTTCGAATTTGAACCATGTCATCACGCCGGCCCTTGCGTCACCGCTCGGAGCCGATGGACGCCGGCTGACCATCGCACAGCAGGCTGCGCAAATCGAGGCTGGGGCCGCTACCAGTGCAGCGCGTGTGGACGCGTGCCTGGCACGCATTGCCGACCCGCAAGGGGAGGGCAAGCGGGTCTTCATCAAGGTGTGGGACCAGCAGGCGCGTCAGGTGGCCGCTGCGCAAGACAGTCTGTTGAGTGCTGGCTATCGGGCCTCGCCGCTTGCCGGCGTACCGGTGTCAATCAAGGATCTGCTGGACATCAAAGGAGAGGTTACGCGCGCTGCTTCAATCGCGCTGGACGACGCGCCTGCCGCGCGCTGCGACGCTCCGGTGGTGCAGCGCCTGAAGGCCGCAGGCGCGGTGCTGGTCGGCAGAACCAACATGACGCAGTTTGCGTTCTCGGTGGTGGGTCTCAACGCGCACTTCGGTACACCGGGTAATCCGTGGGACCGCACGCGGATTCCAGGCGGATCGTCGTCGGGTGCCGCCGTCTCGGTCGCCGACGACATGGCGACCGCTGCGATCGGTTCGGATACGGTCGGCTCGATCCGCGTGCCGGCGGCGCTATGCGGCATCGTCGGATTCAAGCCGACCCAGCGCACAGTGCCGCTGGGCGGGACCATTCCGCTGTCCACCACGCTCGATTCGATCGGGCCGATGGCTCATACGGTGGCCGATTGCGCGGAGGTCTACGCGGTAATCGCAGGCGAGACCACGCAGCCGCTCGACCTGGGGGTTAAGGGACTGAGACTGGCAATCCCGCGAGAAGTCGTGCTCGACGATCTCGACGCGGAGGTTGCAAGGGTATTCGAGTCGGCATGCAGCGCCATTTCGGCAGCGGGCGCGGACCTGAGCACGGAGTCGTTTCCGGCGCTCGCCGCCGTGCATGCGCTGAACGGAAACGGCGTCATCCAACCTGCAGAAGCATTGAGCTGGCATCGAGACTTGCTGCGCCGCAGGGGGCAGGACTATGACCCGCGCATCAAGGCGCGGATCGAGACCGGGCTGCGGATTCAGGCGAGCGATTACATTGCGATGCTGGAGCGCCGTCAACAGTTGATCGAAGCCTTTGACGAGGCGACGAAACACTACGACGCGCTGATCATGCCGACGGTTGCGATCGTGGCACCCACCTTCGATGAGTGCGCGAACGCCGAGGATGCCATCCGGACCCGTCTGTTGCGCAATGCCGCTCCGTTCAACTTCCTGGATCGTTGTGCGATCTCGCTGCCGATTCATCGTCCGGGCGACGCACCGGTGGGCTTGATGCTGGTGGGGCGGCGTGGTGGCGACTGGGCCTTGCTGAAAGTCGCCCACGCGATCGAGTCGCTGTTTCCTTCGTTGGCGAGCCGTGCTGAAGCGCGTCGCTCGCGTTGATCGATGCGTGTTTTCAACTCATTTCAAGGGACTCTCTGATATGCCGTACCTGCAACTCGACGTTAACGGCCAACATTCGACCGACGACAAAAAGCGCCTCGCCCGCCAGCTTTGCGAGACCTATTCGAATCTGATGAGTGTCGATATCCGGCGCATTAGCATTGCCATTCGGGAAACCGGGGAGGGCGGCGTGTGGCGCACGGTAGACGGCGAACCCGTTCCCGTGTCCGTACTGATGTGCGACATCCGCCGCGGGCGTTCGGCGGAATTGCGACTGGAAGTGGCCAAAGCACTCTGCCGCGATTGCATCGAGATTCTCGGACTGCGCGAAGACCGTCTCAATGTCGAGTTCACCCAGCATTCTGGCGATGAAATGTATCACCCGACGCTGGGCGGCTATAGCCCGGAGTGGTCCGAGGGCGAGGCGTGATCCAGATCGCGCGGGTGGCCCAAGGTCACCCCTGTCGCCGCTGGAGTGGTCGACGTCAGAAGTATCCGTCGGCGAATCACGATAATATTGCAGGATGCGCCGCGACTGACCAGACGCGCATACTCCCGGCAGCACGCGGATCGGCATTTGCCGCGTTCGCGGCCACGAACCGAAATCGGGTGGCCACGTAGACTGCATTGTTGACTATCTGTGAGTGCGTGAAGCTTCAAAGCGGAGGCCCGGCGTAAATTGCATACGCAATGGGCGAATCTGGTTTCGTGGAGGGCGCATGGCGAGATCGAGAATACAACTGCGGCATCTGCTTTCCTTCGTTAAGATCGTTGAAGCGGGTAGCTTCTCGCGTGCAGCGACCATGATTCACGTCGCGCAACCCGCTCTTAGTCAGCAAATGGCTGAACTGGAAGAGAGCCTTGGCGTGTCTCTGCTACACCGCAGCGCGCGAGGCGTCCAGCCAACGGCCGCCGGAAAGCTACTGCACGCAGAAGCCGAGGCGATCATCCATCGCATCGAGCATTTGCCGGACCTTGTTCGGTCGTGCGGCGAAGATGTCACGGGCGTGGTTCGCATCGGAATGTCAACGGTGTTAGCGTGGTTCATGTCAAACGCCGTTGCCAGTGCCTGCAAAGCGGCTTTGCCCAACGTCACGCTGCATTTCGTCAGTGCGACGAGCGGGCAGCTAACCAGTCGTGTTCGTGAACACACTCTCGATATGGCGGTGATTTTTGACGGCACATTTTCGGAGGGCGTCGCCAGCCACACGCTTTTTAGACAGAAGCTTTTTCTCCTCACGCAAGCCAAAACGCTTGTCGGCGAAGACCGTGTTGCCTGGGACCGGCTGAGAGACATGACCCTCATTTTGCCTGCCCGTCCGCATGAAGTTATCTCCCGGACGATCATTGCGTCCTTGTTCAACGAGGGGTCTCCTGCGCCACGAATGATTGTAGAGAACGATGTCTTCGCGACACTTTCGGCAGTCCAGGCGGGTCTTGGAAGCGCACTCATGGCGATCGGCGATTTATCCAGCGCCAAGGGTGGGGCTGAGGTGAAAGCTGTCCCGCTTGAGCCTCCCATCTATATGACGGTAACTCAGATAACGTCAGCCGAGCAGCCGTTGGCGCCTGCTGCCGAGGCGACATCTCAGGTGATTCGTAACCTGATAGTCCGGTACCTGGAAGAACAAAAAATCGCCGGTGCTGTACCTGTCTAACCCTGATCCACTCGGCTCGTCGCGATGTTGGGACACCTGCAACTGAAGCGGCCGCCCATATGCGTTGCTTATAGCGGCATCGCAACCGGATATTTCTCCTCTTCCCTAAAAGCCTGCAAACTTCACACCGCAACGCCGGGAGGACGGTATGTCGCCCTCAGGTGCAAAGTGGGAGTCATGCATGGCAAGGCTGATTTACCGGGTAGTGTCCGCATGCGGCGCATTGGGATGCGGATTCCCGCGTGAATCGCTGCAAAAGGCACTGAATGGCCGGGTCGATGCGGTGATTGCCGCTGCTGGCTCACCGGGCGTAAATCAGCGCTACGTCGGCAGTGGCGACCCGTGCGCCGAGCGCGAAGCCGTCAAGGACGATCTTCGAAAGATGGTCGAGGCCGGCGATCGGATCGGCGCCCCCGTAATCATCGGTAGTGGCGTGACGGCCGGCGGCGACCGCGATCTCGACAGGATGCTCGACATTGCGACGGAGATCTTCGAGGAACTGCAGGTGCGCGGCGTGAAGGTGGCCGTGATCCGCTCCGAAGTCGCTCCGTCGATCGTGATCGACGAATTGCGCGCTGGTGCATTGCGGCCGTTGGGCGCCGGACCCACACTCGACGAAGCGGCGCTGCGCGCGAGCACGATTGTGGGCCAGATGGGCATTCATCCATTGTGTGCAGCCCTCGCGAGTAGCGCGAAGTACGTCTTCGCCGGCCGCTCGTGCAGCGCGGCCCTCTTTGCCGCCGACATGATTCGCCGCGGCATCTCGCCTGGGCTCGCGTATCACGTAGGCCATGTGCTCAAGTACGGTGCGCGCGCATGTGAGACCGGATCGTCATCCGACTGTCTTGTGGCGGAAATCTATGACGATGGCAGCGCAGTTTTCGTAGCACCCGTCGAAAGCCGTCACTGCACGCCATACTCTATCGCGGCGCATTCGCTCTACGAGCAAGCTCACCCGCAACTGCAGTTCTATCCTGAAGGCGTGCTAAACACGGCAGAGACCGAGTTTTTTCCCGTCAGCGCGCTGGCCGCCGGCATTCGCAGGAGTGCCTTCTATCGTATAAGGAGGTCGTGGCCGCCAAGCATCAGGCTCGAAGGCACGCGGCGTCGTGGGTCTATCCATGAATGGACGATCGATCACCTGCTGCAAAACGAGGAGATCATCCGCGATAGCCTGTTTCCGATCCACTACTATCGGGTAAGCGGGCGCGAATGGGTCGGCGCGGGTCAAGCGCGAGCGGAGTACTTCGAGGTGGGGGAGCTGGCAGGGACACAGAATCTCGATGCGAGGACGCTTTGCGTCATCGAGGATGTGCCGCCACACGGCAGGCCATTCCGAAGCCGGCGTCTGCTTGAGATCGCTTGCGTGTTCCGAAGCGAGGGTACGGGTACCGGCTGGCTGACTATCGACGTATTTTTCAGGTCGAAAGAGGCCTATGAAATGGCGCTCCTCTCCAACCTCTTTTGCGCGCGCAACCTGGCGATCGCGCTTGGACTCAAACTGAAAGCCATTACCGGCAGTTACTTTGTCGACAATTGCAGCGCGATCAAGATTGCTATCGAGTGGCCCGCGTCATCCGCGGCGCTCGACGGCCGCGACAAGTTTGGCGCTCAGCAGCAAGCTGCAATCGAGCGCCTCGTCGTTCCAATGTATGGGGTTTGAAGATACGTCTTGATTTGCATGCTAGACGCCAGGGGCGACGTTCGGCTTTGCCCCGGTATTCACGGCGGCGAACGTTTCGATCGCGGGAATGACCCGTTTGTCGAGCCACTGAATCGGCACTGCCAGATGCACCAGTTCACCCACGACGACGACAATCAGCAAGCCGACGATCCAGCGTCGCGCCTGCGCTGAGATTGCGACGCGCGCACCCAGAAAGCCGCCGACCAGACTGCCCAGCGCCATGAGTCCTCCGCTCGTCCAGTCGATGCTTTGGTGTTCGGCGAAGATCAGCATTGCGACCGCGGTCGTCATCAGCGTGGCGAAGTTCTTGATGGCATTCGCGTGGACGAGCGTCAGTCCCGCTGCGAGTACGAGCACGAGCAGCATGTAAGTGCCGGAGTCGAGCACGATGAAACCTGCCCAGAATCCGACGAGAGAAAGTAGCGCCATCTGCTTGACGCCCAGGCGTACCTCGCGGTCTCCCGCAACGTTCAGCAAATCCTTGAGCTTGGCGAATATCAGAATCAGCGCAAGGACCACCGCGCCAACGATGATCTTGCGAAGGTCATGTCCCGGAAGCTGTTCGCTCGCAAGCGCGCCCAGGGCTGCGCCGAGCGTCATCGGCGCAGCGACGATCAGCGCGCGTCGCCACGGAATCGCTCCGCTGCGTGCGAGACCGATCGTCGCGGCAAGCGCGCCGACAAGAACCGGAACCCGATTGGTCGCATTGGCGGCGGCAGCGTGCAGGCCGATCGACATGAGAACCGGCAGCGATACCGCCGATCCCGATGACGCAACTGTATTGAGAAAGCCGCAGAACACGCCCGCGATCACGAGGACGGCAATGATTTCTGGATTGAAGCTCATGGCGTCTCCTTCGATCAACCTTGCAACCGCCACGATGTATGTGGCGGGACGTGACCGAATCTTGCAATCGACTTCTCGTATGGATCGATCCGGTGGCGTGAAGATAGGGGTCGAGAATGAGCCAGGAATTACGGACGTAGCTATATGCGCCGCTTATACCGGCATCACGAGCCGGTATTTTCGCCATTCCAAATAATCTTGCACACTCCGCCCCGCAGTATCAATACGACCGCTTGTCGTGATTCGATCCAGGGCAAAACCATGCGCGGGGATGCGCAAGGCATTTCACGAACGTGAATTCCAGTTGGTTTAAGCCCATCACAATACGTTATCCGAATCAACAGGGGGATTATCAGTTTCAATAGCGCGCGGCCGACGTGGCGCGAACGCTATCCAGAACGGTGGGACGTCATGCGAGTTTTACTGGTTGAAAACGATTTGCAGATTGGTGGGAACCTGCTTCGCGCATTGAAGGATGCGGGTTGCTTTGTCGACTGGGTTCGCGACGGCAACGCCGCTAGCGCTGCCGTCACCACGGCCTACTACGCTGTCGTGTTGCTCGATCCCGGCCCGTCGGGCGCAGGGGGTATCGATCTGCTGCGTTCGTTGCGTGCCGCGGGCAACCACGTCCCCGTTCTGGTTCTCACAGCACAGGACGATCTGGAAACGCGTGTGCGCAGTCTTGATATCGGTGCCGACGATTGTGTACTCAAGCCAGTCGAAGTCTGCGAACTTCTTGCGCGCATCCGGGCAGTGTTGCGGCGCAAGGCGGGCTACGCCACTTCGCGTATCGGTGCCGCGTCGCTCAGCCTCGATCTCCACAAGCGCATGTTGTGCTGCAACGGGGTGGCGTCGTCGCTCTCTGCGCGCGAATTCGCGCTGATGCACGCGTTCCTGGAAAGACCCGGCATGGTCCTGTCGCGCGGTCAGCTTGAGGACAGGCTGTACGGATGGGGTAAAGAGGTCGAAAGCAATGCCATTGACGTGCTGATTCATGCGATGCGCAAGAAGTTTGGGCGGTCTCTGATCCGCAACGTGCGCGGGGCCGGTTGGACGGTGGCGCATTGAGTTCATCTACCAGTACGCGACCAAACCTTCCTCGATCCCCGCTGGACGTTCCGACCATGACCAAACCATTTCATTCGCACCATTCTGCACAACGAGCGCCGGATTGCTTCGCTCGACGCCCGTTGTATCGCTCGCTCGCCTTTTGCCTCGCGACAGCCGCCTTCAGCAACACGACCGCATTCGCTTAAGCCAATAACCTGCCGGTGAACAACCTGTCTGGCTCGCCGGCACCCGATCAAAGCGGTGCGCAGGGCGGAGCCAGTCATTTACGGACTCAGTTCCGGTAGCCAGAGCCTGATTTCGCTGATTAGCATCGGCGGCGCCGGCGGTACCGGCACGAATGGTGGCAACCCGACGGGTAACGGTGGGTCCGGTGGTGATGCGGGTGGCGTGACGCTGACCATGGACGCTGGCACTAGCGTCAACAGCAACACTACAAACCCCGCCGCGGTGCAGCTAGCCAGCAATGGCGGCGTCGGTGGTACGGCCGGCGAGATGTCCAGCGCTACCGGAAATCCCGACATGCCCGGTGGTGGCGGCGACGCGAGCCAGATCACGTTCAACCAGTCCGGATCGGTCGTCAGCACCAACGGCTGGAACGGCAGCACGCCAGGTACGACGGCCATCCTGATGATGGCCAACGGCGGCAACGCAGCCGAACCGCTGCCGCAAGACGGTGCGCAGGACAGCGGCCATGTCACCGGCGCCAATGGCAACAACGGCGGCAATGCCACGCCCATTACGTACAACCTCTTTCAGTGTAAAGCGAACTTGGCCGCCCCAACATCGCCGCCTACACGGCGAGCAAGGGCGCCGTGAAGATGCTGACGAAAGGCATGACGATCGGCTGGGGACAGCATGGTGTCCAGGTCAACGGTCTCGGGCCGGGCTACTTCAAAACCGAACGGACCAGGGTGCTCGTCAAGGACGAGGCTTTCAGCAAGTGGCGGATTGACCGCACTGCAACCCTCACGTCACTGCAACTGAAGAGTCCGGCGTGCGCTCAGTGCCCGCCAGTAGGTGAAGAAGCGCCCGGCGAATACGCCGGCGACGGCCCCGGACACCACGGCATCGATCAGGACAACCGTCCCGAGCGACGATGCGTCGGTCACGGTCGCAAATTCCACTCCGAGCCAGAATTTGGTCACGAATGTGGCGATAATCAGCAGCAACGGCAACACGGAACCCGGCAGCATGACGGTATTCGCAATCGGATCGACCATGAACCGGGACCGGCTCGCGATGAAAACGCCGCCCATCATGCCGACGAGTGCGCCTGTCGTCCAGGCGATCGCGGCGGACCATCCCGCCAGCGGATCCGAAAGCAGATGCGCAATACCCCAGCCCGCAAAGATGAGTGGGACGATAGCGAGCTTCGAGAGTGATGCCGTTCCGCTTCTCAGTGCCTTGAAGCCGCGCGATAGCAGAACGACGAGCAGCACCCAGACCCAGGTTGGCGTGCCGTGAATGATTGCTGCCGGTGACATGATGAGCTCCTTTCAGATCTGATGATTTCTCGACGGGCGATAACGTCCGAGCGACTGAATGGTGTTCATCGTACCGGCATGGAATGAGCGAAGAATTAGGAGAAAGTACACCGGCTGGGTCTATCGACTTGCGTCAGTCGTTGCACCTGTGATGTCTATTTGCAAAAAGCGCCGACGTCAGCGGAACGTAATGGAGTGGGGGAGGAATAGCGGACAACAAGAGGAATGGCGGACAACAAAAAACCCCGTAAGACTTTAATCTTACGGGGTTTCTCGAACTTCTTCGGCTTATGTTGAAACTAGGCCGGAACAACTGTTGGTGCCAGGAGAGGACTCGAATATGACATGTAGTAGATTGATTATTAAACAATAAATTTCTATTTGTGTGCGCAATATACGTATCTGTATACGCAAAAATGCGGGGAGGACGGCAGGGGACGCACACGGCCCCTGTTTCATGCTGCGCTGCCGACATTTTGCAGGCCGGCTTCGCGCCGGCCTGCAAAATGGACCGGCCTCGCCACGCCATAACCCTGCGCGTAGTCCACACCCAACTCACGCAGGTGCGTCAACGCCTCATCGCTATCCACCCATTCGGCAACGGTCTTCATGCCCATGGCCTGGGCGATGCGCTGGATCGCCTCGATCACAACCATATTGATCGGATCATCGAACATCTCGCGCACGAAGCCGCCGTCGATCCTGATGTACTCAGCCGGCAAGTGCTTGAGATAGGCAAATGACGACATGCCCGCGCCGAAATCATCCAGCGCGAAGCGGCAGCCCATCGCCTGCAGTTGGCGGATGAATGAAGTCGCCTGGGTCAGGTTGCTGATTGCCGCGGTCTCGGTAATCTCGAAGCAGACGATATCGAGCGGGATGCCGTGATGCGCCGCGCGCTCGCGGATATGCTCGGACAACTGATCGTCGGACAGCGAAGCGGCAGAAAGATTGAGTCCGCAGACTGCGATATCCGCTTGATTCGCGCGGCGCAAGCGCCCAAGCTCGGCAAAGCCCGCATCGATCACCCAGCGGTCCAGAGTGGGCATCAGGTTGTAGCGCTCGCACGCAGGGATGAAGGCCATCGGTGGCACCAGCTGGCCCTGTTCGTCCACCATGCGCAGCAGCAACTCGATATGCCGGCCTGTTCCGCTGTCGGCCTGCAAGGGCACTACCTGCTGGGCATGCAGCGCGAAACGTCCGTCTGCCAGTGCCGCGTGCGTACGGCTGACCCACTCCATTTCGTCGTGGAGGACACGTACGGCGTCGTCGTGCGGCTGATACACCTGCACGCGGTTGCGTCCCCGCTGCTTGGCCAGATAACAGGCGGCATCGGCCGCGCTCAACGCCTCGGCCACGTGCGACACGTCCGCGTCGAGGCGGATCATGCCGATACTCGCGCCCAGCGCGAAGCTGCGCGTGCGGTGCACGAAGCGAAAGCGTGCAATCGCCTCGCGCAGCGAATCCGCTACGCATTCGCCATCTTCGGTGGTGCAGTCCTCCAGCAACACGCCGAATTCGTCGCCGCCGAGGCGCGCAAGCATGTCGGACTTGCGCAACTCCGCTGTCATGACGGACACCAGTTGCTGAATCAGTTCGTCGCCCGCAGCATGCCCGCACGTATCGTTGACCACCTTGAACTGGTCCAGATCGAGGTACATCAGGACATGCGTGCAGTTCTCAGACTGTCCGCGTTGCATGGCGTCGGCCAGACGCCGTTCGAACTCGATGCGATTGATGAGGCCGGTCAGCGCGTCGTGGGTGGCATCGTGCGCGAGGCGCGCGGCATGCTCCCGCTCGCGCGCCTGCTCTGCGCACAGCAGCGCCTCTGCACGCTTTTGCTCGGTAATATCGGTCAGCGAGCCCGCCATGCGTTGCGCGAGTCCGACGGTGTCGCGCACCATGCGTCCACGCGAGCGAACCCATAAGTAGGTGTTGGTCCTGGTGCGCAGGCGAAACTCGGCATCGAAGGGCAGGCTGTCCTGCAGATGCCCGTGGAGCTTCAACTCGATGGAGGAGAAATCGTCCGGGTGGATGAGCGCGAGCAAGGTGGCGAACGATTGGGGCAACTCACACTCGTCGTAGCCCAGCATCCGTGTGCAGCGTGGCGAAAAATAGAATGCATTGCTGCGCAAGTCCCAATCCCACAGCCCGTCGTTACTGCCGCTGATGGCGAGCATGAGCCGTTCCTCGCTGCGCGACAGTGCCTGCCTGAGCTTCAGCTCCTTGCGCATGCCGCGCGCGGCGAGAAATATCCCAGCGGCCAAGAGGAGGAATGAGGCGACGTCAATGCCCGGTATCGGCAGGTTGCGCACCCGACGCGAGACTTCGCCGAGCGAATAGGAAAAGGCCTCCTCGAGCTGCGTGAGGCGGTCATTGGATTCCCGAATCTGAAGCATCAAGCGCGCAACGTTCGCCGCGCCGTGGTCGCCGCCGAGCGTCGCGACGTGCAATTGCTCCGCGAGGTCGTGGAGCAATTGCACCTCGGCGTCCGCTTGGGTCCAGATGGTGATGGCATGTTCGAGCGGCGGCAGGCGGCGAAAATCCAGAACGAGGCGGATCATGCCTGGAATATCGTCCGGATGGTTGCCGCCGGCGATCAGGCCGGCGGCGGCCTTGTCCAGGTCGGGTTGCGCGCGCAGCAGTTCGATTCTGGCAACGCGATCGCCAAGGGGTACGGCGATGGCACGCTGATAGGCGAGGAACTCATCTTCATTGTGGGTCTCGCCATAGCGGATCAAATGGAGCACAGCGTCCTTTTGCCCCTTACTCCACAGGCTTTCTCCACCCACATAGGCGCGAACGGACGAGAGCAGATCGATGCTCAGGCTGCTGGCCAGCATCAATGCGAACACAATCGGGATGAAAGGCCCGACCACGCGCAAGGCCTGTTTGCTTAGGGCCGAAGATTGGCGCTCACTCCGCATCTCAGTCTCCGGGCCGGTTCGGCGAACTTAGCGGGTCTGTCCGCGCGTTTTTTCTTGCCGAAAAGAATAGCGCAGGCGTCGCGCTTTCCGCCCTCCCAAAACGGGGGGGCACTTGACCATCACGCAGTGGTTGTCGCGCAAATCGGGCCGCTCTTGCGAGCTGACCTCGATGTTCAGCGCTGCAGAGCCTGCCATTGCGCCGCGCCCCTAGAAAAGGAAGGGGCGGCCCGACAGGACGTTGCCTATGATGGCCTGGTGCCGACTCGTTCGAACGGCGTGAATACCACGTCAATCGGGAACGTATGACGTGCGCCTGCCGCAGCCATCGCTCGCCTACGTTGCTGCTCGCAAGGCTCGCATCCGGATGAAGCAAATCAGAAGAATCTTGGGGACAAGCATGAAAGAGATGAATTCTATTAGTCTGGTTCACCGCTTCCTGCAATGGGAGCAGTCTCAGCCAGACGCTGTCTACTTTACTCAGCCGCATCCTGATGGAACGGTGGTGGACTATAGCTGGAAGGAAGTCGGCGACCAGGCGAGGCGCATGGCTGCATATCTGCGCTCGCTTGCGTTGCCTGCGAAGAGCCACATCGCGATTCTCGGGAAAAACAGCGCGCACTGGATCATGGCCGATCTTGCGATCTGGCTGGCGGGGCATGTGTCCGTGCCGTTATATCCCACCATCAGCGCCGACTCCGCGCGCTATATCTTCGAGCACTGCAATACCCGCCTGCTGTTTGCCGGCAGGATCGATGGTGCGCCGCAACGCTGGGATGAGATTCGCTCGGGCGCGTCGGCACAGTTGCCGATCGTCGCTTTGCCGATGGCCCAGATCGGGGGCGTACCGCACTGGGACGAGATCATGGCCAATGTGAAACCGTTGCAGGACGTGAGCTTGCCTCAGCCCGACGAGCTAGCGACCATCATGTACACGTCAGGTAGCACTGGAAAGCCCAAAGGCGTCATGCACAGCTTTCGCAACATGATCACGTATGCGTTGGAATCCGGCCGCTTTTGCGGGTTTGGGACGGGCGACCGTTTGTTGTCCTACCTGCCATTGGCGCACGGCGCCGAACGGTGCTTCGTGGAGTCGAACTCGCTTTGCCACGGATGCCGCGTCTACTTCTCCGACAGTCTTGAGACGTTTGGGCGGGATTTGCAGCGTGCGCGGCCCACACTGTTCATCTCGATGCCGCGCCTGTGGACCAAGTTTTACATCGGCGCGTGCGCGAAGCTCCCGGCATGGAAGCAGAAACTGCTGTTCTCGCTGCCCATCGTCTCGGGCGCCATCAAGAAGAAGATCCTTGCGCTGCTGGGACTCGATGCCGTCAGGATTGCCTTCACCGGCTCCGCGCCGCTGCCAGTAGAAATCGTGAACTGGTATCGCAAGCTGGGCCTCGAACTGCTCGATGTATACGGCATGACGGAGAATTTTTCGTACTCGCACTACAGCCGGCCAGGGCAGGTTCGGCTCGGCTATAGCGGTCAGGCGCTCCCTGGCGTGACATGCCGCATCGCGGACAACGGCGAGATCCTGCTCCAAACACCCACTCAGATGCTCGGTTACTTCAAGGATCCGGAACTGACGGCGCAAACCACGACCGCGGACGGCTTTTTCATGACGGGCGATCGCGGCGAGATGGACGAGATCGGCCGCCTGAAGATTACCGGGCGGGTCAAGGAGCTCTTCAAGACCAGCAAGGGAAAATACGTCGCGCCGGTGCCGATCGAAAACTTGCTTAGCCACCCGAAGGTTGAAGCGGTGTGCGTGACGGGCCCTGGACATCCGCAGCCCTTCGTCCTCGCGATGCTTGCGCCCGATGCGAAGCGGCAAATGCAGGACCGTCACGCGCGCGAACCGCTGACGGCGGAACTTCAGAGCCTGCTCGATAGCGTGAACGCCATGCTCGAAGACCACGAGAAGCTGGGCTATATGGTGGTCGTCGCAGACAGTTGGTCGATCGACAATGGTTTCCTGACGCCGACCCTCAAGATCAGGCGTAGCATTATCGAGGATCGCTATCTGGCGAAGGCGCAGAAGTGGTCCAAGCTCGGTCAGACCATCGTGGTCGAGGCGAGCTAGCCAGCGCATCAGGGCCTCGTGCATCGGATGCGGGGTGCGCCGAAGCCGCAGGGCGCAGCGTGCCACTTCGGCGGTGTGCCGTGCGGTCGTGTCGGCGCTCAAGCAAGGTGATCATCGACAGGGAGCGTGATTCGTCATGATGCTCGACTCAACGGTTTCAGCGGTAGTCACCGGAGGCGCATCGGGCCTCGGCGCGGCCACCGCGCAGCGTCTCGCGTTGCGTGGCGTGCGTGTCGCGATTTTCGACGTCGACGCGGAGCGCGGCAATGCGCTCGCGCGCGAGATCGGCGGTGTGTTCTGCCGAGTCGATGTGACCGATGGCGCGCAAGTCGATGCAGGGTTTGCAAAGGCACGCGCCGCTCATGGCCAGGAACGTCTTCTGGTCAACTGCGCGGGTACGGGCGATGCAATCAAAACCGCAAGCCGCGACAAGACAACCGGCGAAGCGAAGCACTATCCGCTCGACAGGTTCGAGCGCACGATTCAGATCAACCTGATCGGCACGTTTCGCTGCATCGCGAAATCTGCCGCGGGCATGCTTGAATTAGTCCCGCTCGCCGATGGCGAGCGGGGGCTGATCGTCAATACGGCGTCGGTGGCGGCTGAGGACGGACAGATCGGTCAGGCAGCGTACAGTGCGTCCAAGGCCGGTATCGTGGGGATGACGTTGCCTATCGCGCGTGATCTCATGAACGACGGCATTCGCATCAACACGATCATGCCAGGGATTTTCGAAACGCCGCTGATGCGCAGTGCGCCTGACCACGTACAGCATGCACTCATGCAATCGGTGCCATTTCCCAAGCGGTTCGGCCGGCCCGAGGAATTCGCCGCGATGGTCGAGAGCATCGTGACCAACGTCTATTTCAATGGCGAGAGCGTGCGTCTCGATGGCGCGATCCGTATGACGCCGCGCTGATGCCGCGTTGTATGGGTTGACCAAACGATGTGCATTCGCATATCGAGCCATGCAGCGTTGGGGACGACAGGGATATAACGGCGATTCTCCCGGCACCAGGAGCGGGACGCTGAAAAACGGCGCTGACGGCTCGTTGACGATCTACGTGCAGCCGGTCGCCAGGCGCGGACAAGGCGGCTAACCGGCTGCCCGCCCCTAATGGCGAAGACTTCTCGCTCAGTTGCTGACGAAGGCTTCAGCAGAGTCGTCGAATCCGTCGATGTATTACTGGCTTCCTGCCGGGCCCGCGAGAGTCAATTCGTTCCTCACCGAACTGACGCCAGCCACATCCTGGGCGGCGTGCGTCGCCAGCTCGATTTGCGTCTGTTCCGGCACGGTGCCTTCCAGCATCACGGTGCCGTTTTTGGCCCGAACCGTGATGGCGGTTACGTTAAGTCCCTTGGTCTTGCTCAACGCACGCAGCACGTTCTTTTGCAACGCGCGATTGGCCGCCTTCGCGTTCGTAGCCGACGCGGCAGAAACCGCCGGTGCGGCGGTCTCACCGTTGCTTTGCGCATAAGCGTTTAGCGACGCCATAACAACGAGCACGCCAGCGACGCGCCTGATTGCCTGAGTTGTCTTCATTTAATTCTCCTGTTGTCAAATTCCTGAAATTCCGAGCACACTCGCTCACCCCCGTTTTCGCACGGGTCGGGCGCTATCAACGGCACCGCCTGGTGGCGTCGCAAATAGCGCCAACGTCTGTTAGAAGCGATGCGCCATCCCTATTGCCACGATGGTCTGCGACGTGTCGATCCCGGTCACCGTCGTGCCCGGCCAGCTCATGGTCGCGCTTCCGTGGTTCTTCATGTATCCCGCGCGCATGTAAATCTCTGTGCGCTTGGACAGGTTGTGGTCGATGCCGATCTGGATGCCAGGCGTATTGTCGTGCACGCCGCGCACGTTGCGCTCGATGCCAGCGATCTCGATGGTATCGGCGGGTGTCGCCTGAATCGTCGCGCCCAATTCAGCGACGCTGAACGAATGCGCCGCGCCAAGCGTGGCCGCCAACGACTTCGCCGGCGCGTCCTTCGAGCGGTTATACGCATAGTTGAACTGGAAGTTCACGATACCGATCCGATAGGCGAGTGCACCGGTGAAATGCTCCGTTCCCAACAGATTCAACGCAGACGGCAGCCCAGGGATAGTTTCCGTCCCCGGATGCTGATTCTGATAGGCCAGACCTGCGTAGAAACCGTAACCCGAATACGTCGCTGCAAGATCGAGTGTATTGCCCACTGTCTCCGGCACCGGCTGGGTCACCGTCGCAGTCAGGCCATACATCGCATAAAGCTTCAGTCCGCCTACCACAGGCGACTGGTAGACGATTGAATTACTGGTTCGAGCGGATGCGGTCTGTGTGGCCAGCGTTTTTCTATCGGCGGTCGCCGCAGCGGCTGCGAGCGGCGAGAGGGTTTCGTCGCCACGGTATGGGTCGGTCGGGAAAACGGCCCAAAAGGTCGGCGCATATTGGCGACCAAAGGTCAGCGATCCATATTTCTCGTCCGACAGCCCGACCCAAGCCTGACGATAGAATAGCGCCGTGCTGTCAACGAAGAATCCCCCGTTAGCGATATTGAAACCGCTCTCCACGTCGAAAATTGCGCGCAGACCGTTCCCCAGATCTTCTTTGCCATTGAGACCGAACCGGGAACCCGTGCTGCCACCGCTTTTTTCGGCAAACGAATGCGCGCCGCCATTGTTCTGATACTGTACAAACGTATCGGCCACTCCGTAGAGCGTCACACTTGATTGCGCTGCAGCACTGCCTGCAGCTAGGATCAATGTGGCACCACAAATACCCTGACTGATAAAACGCATGCATGTCTCCTCTTTGTGTTTGCCGTGTCTGACCGACACGGGGTGAAGCAAACTCAAGCAGATGCCGGCTGGCTGCACACACGCCGTTCGGCGATCCAGCCCCCCAATACGTCCAGACGAAAGTGATTCCTGTTAAATCGCGAACATCGCATTTAACGTAGCACTACATATTTTTTGCTTGAAATCTTGGTGCGGCTTGTGACCCCGGCAGCGCCGCTCATACGCTCACGGCCGTCGGCGCTGCCGGCGAGGTCATAGGCGTCAACACGCGCAGCACGGTCGCCGCCGCGATCGACGTTCGGACGGCTCAGTGAACCTTGTGCAACGCCGGGGCCTTCCAGCTGCAATCGAGTGCTGCGGGCTTCGGCCAGAATAGGCGCAATGCCATGATGAAAGGGCCGGCCGGTGCAGGTAGCCAGTTAGATTCCTTGTCTTCGCCAGGCGATGCATGCTGGACGTAGAGCGTCACGCCGCCGTCGGGATCGCGCTTCAACGCCGGCAACATGGGCGAATTGATCAAATAGCGATTGAGCCGGTTGGGGAACAGGAATCTCGATGGAGCCTCATACAACGTAAGCGACCAGAATGCGTTAACCGGTGGCAACTGGCCGGGCGCGAAGCGCAGCGCGTAGCGCTGCTGGGCGCCGTTCAGTCGTTGGCCGTCGGAGTCGATGAGATAGCCGGGATAAATGGCTTCCTCTTTCGAATTTCCATAGATGCCATCCACCGCTGCCAGCATGCGATAGAGGTAATGGTTCTGCAGGTAGGTCCGGTTTCCGAATACGTCGCCGCTCGTACGTTCGCCGGTGGCCATCTGCTTCTCCAGCGCATCGTAGTCGCGCCAGGCATCCGCGATGCCGTCCTCCATCGCGCGGCGAACTTCCGGGGCGAGCGCTTGTGCGTCGAAGGGCTGCGCCGCACCGATGCCCAGTTCGGCGAACCGTGCCAGCAGCGCTTCTTCGGATGCATGCGGTGGGCAAAGCCCCAGCACGAAGTTCATGACGTTGAAAAAATCGAGCGACGTTCGTTCCTGTTCCCTCGTGAGAGGCTTGACGAAGCGCACGTCCGGCAGCGCGGTCGGAGCCGGCTTGCCGAGATACTGCGACAGCGTCTGTACCCGATAGCCGGCCTGCACGGTTTTTACGTTTTCGATGTCGGCTGGATTGAACAACTGTGTCCGATAGAACACGAAAGCGAAATCCGTTTCGGCGCGGATCACGGAATGGATGCCTTCCGGCTTCTCGCCCGTCCAGTGCGGACCGGCCAGCAGAAAACTGGCGGCGCCGTTGCCCGAGGTCCGGCTGCCGGCATAGGCGAAATTGAACGTGTACAGATCAATGAACTGGAGCGCGTAATAGCGGGCGCTTTCCACCTCCGGGACCGTGAGCACCAATGGCTCGGTGCGCAAGTCCGCGCCAAGGTGCGAATACGGCGTGTCCGAGTTCGGCGTCTGGATCGCCTGGTCATCCGGCGTGTAGACGCGCGCGATGTGGTGAACGCGATTCCACGCCCCTTTGTATTCCGGATGGTCACGGTCCACGAAGTACGAATACTGGATTCGATACGAGTCCACGAGCGGGAAGCCATAAATGTAGGCCTCTTTTGCGATGGCGCGCGCTGTCGCCGGCGTCAACGATCGGACATGCGACTCCGATGGCAGCGGCGGTGCGCTGCTTTCGTCAGCCGCAAGGGCGATGGATCCTGTATTCGAATGCGGTTTAATCATTGTGTCTTTACCTCGTTAGGAGGGCGTGGCCGGGCCGGATTGGTTAGCGGTAGCGCGTACGCGGGTACAGGGCGCGACGATCAATGCTTCAATCAGTTCACCGGCTGCGCGTCGGGGAAGCTCCAGCTGCCGTCCAGGATTGCTGGGCGTGGCCGGTAAAGCCGCACCATGTAGTTCCAGTCCGGCGTGATCGGCAGGCAATTGGGCGTCTTTCCATCGTAGCCACCGAACTGCACGCAGATCGAGCCATCTTTCTCTCTTTGCGCCGTGAGGTTATTGAGCGTGTAGGCGGCATGCGGATTCGGCTCGAAGTAGCCTGCAGCGTTATAGACGCTGATCGACCAGAAGCTATCGACCGGCACGTCCCGCACCGAAAGCCGGTAGCAGGTGGCGCCATCGTTGCGCGCCGGGTTGACCATCAGGTACATCGCATGTCGCTCGGGATTGCCGCCCCATGCGCTGGCCGCGCCGATCAGATGCCGCACCGGCGAGACCTCGTCGTGCGTGCCGAACATACCTCTCGAGTCGGGCAGTGTGTCGCCTAATGTCTGCAGGGCGAGGCGAACCTTCTTCTGACTCACCGGATCCCATTGCGGCACGTCGAAGTGGCCTGCTTCCTTTTGCTCGACCTCGATCGCGTCCTGCAACGCATGCACGCGGCGAACCTGATCGGCGTCTGTTGGGTCGATCAGTGTGCGCACGCCAATCAGCACATAGCGCGTGCCGATCTGTTCCCTCGAGAACGTATGGTCCCCAGCGTCGTACACGACAGTGCCGACGTACTGGTCTTCATTGATTGCGACCATCGACCTGAAACAGTCGCCCGCATCGGGCAACTTGACTGTCACGGGGCCGGCATCGAGATCGAATACCGCCGTTGAATAAAGCGTGTCGCGATTGACGCGTACGATGGTTTGCTGTTCGACCGGTGCCAGCGCGCGGCGATGAAAGAACCGGCCGAAACTGCCCTGTCGGACGGCCGTTGCAAAATAGAAATGTGACTCCGCACGCACGAAGTTGTCGGCGGTAACGGGCGCAAGAAAATGCTGGGACGTCATGATGAATGTTTTCCTTTTGCTGCGGGGCAAGCCGGTGGCGTAAAAAGAACGGGGTAGAGCGAGTCGCAGTGGGTTTGCGTTGTGCAGTTCACCGCAATCGGACCGTCGCAAGCATCGTCAAGCCGGCTCTGTGGCACGGGTGCGGCGCACCTGCGATGCACGCTCAGGGTGCAGGAAACACAGGCTGGCGAGCGCGCTGGCGATCAGTACAACGGCGCCGATCAGGAAGCCCGTTTCATAGCCGTGTGCGTCTGCGGTGCCATGCGCTTGAAGCAGCCGACCCATCACCGCTGGGGCAATCACGCCGGCGAGGCTCGACAGCGCGGTATGAATCGCGAAAATGGCCCCACGCTGCCCCGCCGGCACCAGTTCGGCGAGTATCGGCGAGGCCAGTGCGAAACAGACGGCGGGTGGGGCGCTGGCAAACGTGAACAGCAGTACTTTTTGCATCGGTGTGAGATCGAATGCGACCAATGCGAGGAACAGCGCGCCGCTGAGCAAAAAGCAAAAATTGATTAACTGGACGCGCGCCTTTCGGGTCGACGCTCCGCTCGTCAGGAGGCGTTGCGACAACCAGCACAGGCCGATCGTGGTCGGTGTGCTGCAGAGCACGACCATTGCGAACAGCCGGCCGGCCGTGATGCCGTTGAAGCCGAGCCCCTTTTCCAGGTAGGCGGGCAGCCAGGTCAGCACGAGGCCCAATGTCCAGTACGCTGCAAATCCCAGCAGGAAGACGAGCAATACGTAGGGGGAGCTCAGTATCGTGCGGTACGGCAGCCGCGCCGGTTTGGCTGTTGCGTGTCCATCGGCGCTGGTCACGCCGGGATATGACGCTGCGGCCTCCTGCAACTGTCCTTCCCGCCCGAAGCACAGCCAGAGAACGCTCCAGATCGCGCCGATGGCGGCCAGAATCAGAAAATTCATGCGCCAGCCCCAGCCGCGCGTGACAAGTGGAATCACGAGGCCGGCGACGATCACGCCCAAGGCGGCGCCCTGGTTGATCACCGCCACCGGCAGGCTGCGCTTGTGGTTGGGAAACCATTTGAATACCGCGTGCACCGACACAGGCGCAGCCGGTCCTTCCATCGCGCCGAGGATCACGCGGCAACTTAGAATCGGCAGCACGCCGGCGGCGAACGCGAGCGGCACTTGCAGCAATGACCAGGTCACGGCCATCGCCAGCAAGATCCAGCGCGTGGAGATGCGATTGGCGAGAAAGCCACCGGCGACCGCTGACACCGAAAAAAGCCAGAAGAAGCTGCCGGCGATCACGCCGAACGCGGCAGGTGACAGATTGAACTCGGCCATCAAGGGCACGGCCACCATCCCGAGCACGATCTTGTCGAGGAAGTTGATCAGCGAGAGACCCGTCAGCAGCAGGGCGATGGACCAGGCGGCTAGTGGTCGGTAGTCGGCAGAGGCAGTCAAGATAGGTCTCGGTGCGAGAAGGAAGGAGCCAGTGGCTTCGCTCGTTTGCAATGTGTCGCGGAACGGTTTCGCGGCATGGCGGGTTAGTCGAGCTGCGCCAACTGTTCAGGCCGGTTCGCGATGCTGCCGGGCGCCTGCGCGCCGGGCGTCAGACGTGCGAAATGGATTCGTCCAGCATAGGGAAACGCGCCGCGGTCCCGATAATGCTCGCTGACCTGGATGCGGCGGTCGCGTCCCACGTCGAGACCTTCTCCAGTCAGGCGCAGGATCGTGGGGGTCATCGCAAAGGCCGGGGTTACCGGGGTTTCGTTGAGCCTGAGATGGCCGATGCCGCGCCGGTCACCGGTTGCACGGTGCTCGAGCACCAGATGATTGACGCCTTGAGCCAGTACGATGTCGGTCAATTCCGTCAGGCTCGAGCCGCTGCGAAACGTGAAGTGCAATCGCGCGCCATCCACGAAGAAGGTGAAGCCCGCGAACGCGTTGCCGACAGCCACCAGGACGCCTTCCTCGGCGCCGCTGTACTCGAACCGGCATTCCAGCTCGAAATTCCGGTCGGCGATCAGAGGTGAGATGACGGTGCCCGGCACGGTGGACGTGTCGGGATAAAAGGTCCTGGCCTGACCGAGGCTCGCCTCGGCAAA
Organism: Paraburkholderia fungorum; assembly: GCF_046027215.1. GTDB lineage: Bacteria > Pseudomonadota > Gammaproteobacteria > Burkholderiales > Burkholderiaceae > Paraburkholderia > Paraburkholderia fungorum_D. Next base: position 1,661,470 of record NZ_JAQQEN010000001.1, read on the forward strand.
CGGCGGAACGCAAAGCCCACGACGACTGTCCCGGTTATCGAGCGGGTAGACGTAGTTGGCCTGCGCGTGCGCCTCGAACTCGGCGATGAGCGCCGCCAGCAGTTCGGGGTGGGATGAGGCGATGTCATCGCACTCGGTGGGATCGCTGGCGAGATCGAAGAGCATCCAGTTGTCCAGATCGATGCGCGTGCCGGGCGGCTGCAGCGAGACGATTTTCCAGTTGTCTCTGATATAGCCGCGATTGCCCTCCAGCTCGTAATGTTGCCGGTCCCGCCGCGAAACCTGATGCGGGTCGTCGAGCATGCCGGCGAAGGACTGACCGTTGAGTCCGCGCGTAGCATGACCGCGGAAGGTTGCGGGGTAGGGCGTATCAACCAGTTCCAGTAGCGTCGGCAGGGTATCGGTGACGTGAATCCACTGTGTTCGTATCGCGCCGCCGTCGAGAATGCCTTGCGGCCAGTGCGCGATGTAGGGCACGCGGATACCGCCGTTCATCGGCGTGCGCTTATAAAAGCGAAATGGCGTATTCGACGCGTTGGCCCATCCGACCGGATACGCCGCATACGATTCCATGCCGCCGAGCTTGCCGCTACGCATCATCTCGCTCGCCAGCCCGGCTGTCTCGGCGCCGGCCACGCGCTTCTCGAAGATGTTCGCCGACCCCTCCGGGCCTCCGATCGAAGAGGCGCCGTTATCTGAGGTAAGGATGATCAGCGTGTTATCGAACAGTCCGGCGTCTTTGAGAAAATCCGTGAGGCGGCCGACGTTCTGGTCGATGTTGTCGACCATCGCTGCATAGAGCTCCATATAGCTGGCATAGAGCGCCTGGGTCGGCTGATCGAGCGTATGCCAGTCCGCGATATTCGGCGAACGGCCGGACAAGCGCCAGTCTTGCGGAATCAGTCCGGCCTCGATCTGGCGCGCGTAACGCTCTTGCCGGACCGTGTCCCAGCCCTTCTCATACAGGCCGCTATAACGCTGGATATCGTCCTTCTTTGCGTGCAGTGGCACGTGGGGCGCGTTGTGCGCGAGGTACAGGAAGAACGGTTTGTCGGGGCTGCTGCTTTGATGAGACTTGAGCCAGCTGACAGCCTTGTCGGTCCAGTCATCACTGCAATAGTAGTCTTCCGGGTAGACGTCGGTATCGACGAAACTGTTGCCTTCGACCAATTGCCCCGGCGCAAAATAGTTGGTCTCCGCGGAGAGGAAGCCGTAAAACCGGTCGAATCCGCGCTGCAAAGGCCAGGAGTTTCGTGAGCCGGTTGGCGAGACGTTATGGTCGCCGGTGTTGTGCCATTTGCCGATCGCGTAGGTCGAAAATCCGCGCTCGCGCAGCAGTTCCGGAATGGTCGGCGCGTCCTCCGACATTTCACCCGCCATGTAGCCCGGATAGCCGGGGCTGCTGTGTGTCAGCCAGCCACAGCCAACCGAATGAGGGTTCTTGCCAGTCAGCAGCGCTGCACGCGCCGGCGTGCACATCGGAACCGTGGTGTAGTTTGTGAATCTCAGCCCGGCGCTGGCCAGCGCATCGATATTCGGCGTGCGGATTTCGCTGCCGTAGCAACCGAAATCCGAAAAGCCAAGATCGTCGAGCAAGATCACGATGACGTTCGGTGTGCCGTGCGGCGCGCGGCTGTGGGGCTTCCACCATGGTGTAGACTCCCGCAACGTTTTACCGATCCGGCCGAGATAGCCTGCGGCCGGGTCCGCCGTATGAAGGAAGGAGTCGGGAGGCAACGTTGTTTGCTCTGGCTTCATTTAATGTCTCTCGGGGGCACGTCTTGTCTGATCTCATTCATGTGCTGCACAGTGTGAGCGTGGTGCGCCGCAGCAATCTGTCGCAATGACGACACAATTCCCAGATTCCCCTTATCGCGCATTGGCGCGCAGCTTACTGGCCCGCTCGGATGACCTGCGCGGTGCGGCCAGTGAGACACTGGAGCGCTTCGTCGAAAACGGCAGGATTGCAAAGTACCTGGATGGAAACGTACTGGCCGTAGCCGGCGGTGAGATGGAGGCACTTGTCGTGGTGTTGAGCGGTTCGATCGAGGTCGGGCTGTCCACCGTTTCAGGCAAGCATTTCGTAATCGGTTATCTCGGGCCTGGATTGATCTTCGGGCTCATCCCCATTCTCGATGGCGGCGGCCCTGTCCATGACGCACGCTCGCATGGCGAGGCGGTGGCATTGCTCATTCCCAGGGCGGTGTTCGCGCAGGCGGTCCGGGAAGACCCGGGATTGGCACAGGCGCTCCTGCGGCTCTTTTGCAAGCGGTCTCGCGCGTTGTATGGCAGCGCCGCAGCAAGTGCTTTGGCACCTTTGCGAGTGCGGGTGGCGCGCGCGCTGCTGTCGCTGCTGCCGGTCCACGGGGTCCGGCACGGCGAGACGGTGTCCATTACGTTGAAGTTATCGCAGGAAGAGTTCGCCGCGTTGCTGGGCGCGTCGCGGCAATCCGTCAACCGTGAACTGAAGGCGCTCGAAAACGCAGGATTTATTTGCCTGGCGTATTCATCGATTCGCGTACTCGATTGTGGCGCGCTCAATGCCGTGGCCGGTATGGACGAGGATCCGGCACCCGTCAAATGACGGCAGCCTGGCGCCCCCGACTAAAGCGCGATTCGCATGGTGCCGCGTCGATGCCGCGTTGTCTGAGATTGACCCGGTGAAGCAATTTCGCATATCGAGTCTTGCAGCGCCTGGGGGCGTCGGCGACATCACGGCATACTACTAAAAAGATGCGGGTGGATCCCCGGCACTCGTGCTCCCAATCGGAAGACCAAGCAACTCTTCCGCGCTGCTGAGCAGAATCTGCCGGGAAACGACGGAAGACACTTGCATGGCCCGCTGCCGGCACAACTGCGCCTTGATTTGCCGTGCCGCCTTCACGTCTGGACGATCTTCGCCCGAGAGCGCGAGCAGGTCGATCACATGCATGGCGAGTTGAATTTCGCCTTGTGCCTGTAGCCGCCTGGCTTCGTCGAGGATGTGCGTGGAATCGAGAAGCGCAGACAGTACTGCGTTGGCGGCATCCGCCGGCCTGGCCGGATGCAGGTTGGCCGGATTGCGGTCCCACCAGCCGTTCTCCGTACGCCAGATCGCACGCACGATGTAGTCCGGTGAACCGAATATCGGCCGCATGAATTGATGATCGAAAAAAGATTCCGGATACACCATGTCATGCAGAATTTCGCGTTCATTCATCCCGGCGTTCATCCGCTTGACCACTTCCTGTCGGAGATAGCGTAGTGCCCGCACCGGCACGAGGAAGGCGTCTTCAATGTCCTTCGGATCATTGATCGGCGCGCCAGATTCACGCAATACGCAGAGTGGGGCCAGCGCATGGAGGCGCTCGAGTGTAGTGGCCCAACGCATGGGGTCCCGCAGGGTCCGCAGCGGCATGCCAACGTTCGGGATTCCGCGGCTCATCGAAAGTCCGCTGTACAGGAATCGCTGGGCGGGCAACCAGACGGCGAGCGCGTCGTCCGTTTCGGATGGAGCGCTCAGCAGTTCAACGGTGCGATCCGCGCCGTCGATCACCAGTTTGCTGCCAAAGGTCTGGTCGGGCATCGGACAGTCATCCGCGGTGTACGGCTGCGTCGCCTCTCTGTTTTCCCGATTATTGATCCACGCCTGCAGCGATGCAGCCTGGAGTTGGCGCTGATAGCTTGCTGGCACGCCCTCGTGGGAAATCGTGGTCGGCCGTGGCTCGCCGCGCAAAGCGGCGTGCTTCAGCCACTGCGGCACGCCCCGGTTGTAGCCGGCGTGGCCATGACTATAGACAATAGCCAGCACGGGTGCCGGGGTCAGCTCGCGTAACCGCGCAATCATTGCCTCGGTGGCGCAGCCACCGGGTCCGGCATCGACGATGATCACGCCGCGCGCGGTTTCAATGGCAAGTGTGTTGCGCTGTCCACCAAGGGTATGAACCCCCGGCACGATGTTCTCGAGCAGTTCGCCGGTCGCAGGCATTCCCAGGCCAGCATCTGGCTTAACCTGCTTGTCGATCGCCTTGCTTATATTGGATTGCATGTTTTGATCCCCTGCTGTCGAATTCTGACTACTTCCACTCATTTCCACTCGTATGAGTCGACGCGGGCGAGGTCGTCAGCCCCCGCCGGCAACCCTAGCAACTCGTCTGCGGCGCTCAAATAGAGGTTGTGCGATACGGCAGCGGTAACCGTGCCGGCTCTCTCCTTGCAGAGTTGCGCCTTCAGCGCCCTTGCCTCGTTCGCGAGCGTGTCCCGCGCGTCCCCTTCGGTAAGCAGGTCGATCACATGCAGCGCAAGCTGGATTTCACCGGCAGCCTGCAGCTCTCGAGCACGCGCGAGTACTTTTTCCGGGTGGGCCAGCGCGCGCCGCACGGCTGCGGCGACCTGCGCCGGCGGGGCCGGGTGCAGGTCTGTCGGATTGCGATTCCACCATCCATTCTCCGAGCGCCAGATGTCGTGCATGAGGTACTCTGCGCACCCGTAGGCCGGCTTCATGAATTTGCTGCCAAACAACTCGTCTGGCAGCGGAACGTCATGAATAATGTCGTTTTCCTCCATGCCCTGATTCATCCGTCTGAGCACTTCGTCGCGCAGATATCGCATGGCGCGTGCGGGAACGCTCAGCGCTTCGTGGATGTCGGCGCAGTCGGTCACCGGCTTGCCAAACTGCGGGATCAACACCTGCGGGCGCAGTTCGGCAAGCTGGTCGAGGGTTTGCGCCCAACGCATGGGGTCGCGAAAGATCCGGTAGGGCGAACCCGCATTCGGGCATGTCTTGATGAAGGCGTTCGCGGCAAACAGCGTGTGGACATCTGGAATCCATACTGCGGTGCCATCATCGGTTTCGGAGGGGACGTGCATCAGGATGACCTCGCGCTCGCTCCCGTGCACCACCAGCCGTTCGCGATAGGTCAGCGTGGGCATCTGGAACCAGTGTGCCGGCGGGTCGGCGGGATAGCCGCTGCGGAACTGCCGGACGTTCGTATATGCCTGGAGCCCTGCTGTTTCGCGGTATCTGCGGTACCGCGCAGGCACGTTCTCTTGTGCAATAAGAATTGGCGCGGGATGGCCGCGCCTCGCCGCATCGTCCTGCCAGTAGCACACGCCGTTGTTGTAGCCCATATGGCCGTGGCTGTAGACCAGATAAGCAACCGGCTTGACGAGGCTGCCCCTGAGCTCCTGAATCATGGCCTCGGTAATCTCGTCCCCAGGGCCCGCATCGACGAGGAGCAGGGTGTCGCCAAGATCGACGACCAGTGAATTACCCTGGCCTCCCAGCGTATAGACGCCATCGGCATGGCGCACTAGTGTTTCCTTGGTCAGAAGGATGTCGCGAGCGTTCATGATAAATCTCCCAATGGGTAGCGGAATTCCAGCGTCTGGTTCACCAGGGCGAAGCGATGTTGTATGTCGAACTTTGACGCATTGGGAACCACGGTGGCATCAGCGGTCGTCAAAAGGGCCCAGCATGCGCTCAACGTATTGGGGTTCCAGCGGGACCTCAAGGAACCGGGCAATTTCAACAATCTGTCCATACAGCATCCATTGCCCGTGATGCACCGGACAGCCGTGCTCGCGCGCCGTCTTTAGTAACGACGTATCTTCATCCCGGACCACCGCCTCGCACACCAGCGTGCCAGCGCTCAGCAGTTCAGCCTGTACCGGGATCGCATCGCCGTCGTGCAAGCCGAGGGCAGTGGCATTGACTACGATATCGAAGTCAGCAGGATTGTTGTCTCCGCTGCGAATCGATACGTCAGGCAGTGCCTTTTTCAATTGCGCAGCCAGTTCCGCGGCCTTGCTGGCCGAACGGTTATGGATGACGAGTTCGGCCGGCCGCTCGCGGGCAATTGCGTAGGCCATGGATTTGCCGGCGCCGCCCGCGCCGACTTGCAGAACACGTTTTCCACTGATCGTGTGCCCGCGTTCGCGCAAGCCGGCGACGAAGCCGTCGCCGTCGAAATTTGCGCCGACCCAATGACCCTTTGTCCGGTCAAAGCGCATCGCATTGACGGAGCCCACCAGCCGGGCGGTGTCGGTCAACTCGCCGCATGCGGCGACCACGGCTTCCTTGTGGGGGATGGTGACCACCAGTCCAAGCAGATTGTGCGGTGCTTGCGCACCGGCCAGAAACGCCGGCAACTGCGCGGCATCCACATGGAGCGGCACACATACCGCATTCAAGCCTTGCCTTGCCACAGCGGCGTTGAAGAGCTGGGGAGTACGCACGTGTGCGATCGGCGAGGCGATGATGCCGACGAGCTGGGTATTGCCATCTATCTGCATAGCGACATTCTGGAAGAGGTTGAGCGGGGCGTAGGGCGGGCGAGGTCCGGGGACGGTGACGGCTTCCCTGGAGCCGGAGCCTGGCCGCCGCCTGAATCGGTGGCCAGGTTCATTGTCAGAGCCCAGCCATGCACGTGTACTTGATGGTCAGGTAATCCTCGATGCCGTAATGCGATCCCTCCCGGCCCACGCCGGATTGCTTGATGCCGCCGAACGGCGCAACCTCATTGGATATCAGACCGGTATTGACGCCGACCATGCCGTATTCGAGCCGCTCCGAGACGCGCCACACGCGGCCGAGATCGCGCGAATAAAAATAGCTCGCGAGGCCGAACTCAGTATCGTTTGCCATTGCGACCACTTCGTCCTCGGTCTCGAAGCGGAAGAGGGGCGCCAGCGGACCGAACGTTTCCTCGCGCGCCACCAGCATGCCGGGTTTCACGTCAGCCAGAACGGTGGGCTCGAAGAACGATTGCCCGAGCGCGTGGCGCTGGCCGCCGCAAAGTACCCGCGCGCCCTTGGCGAGTGCGTCCGCGATATGTTCCTCAACCTTGACGACCGCTTTTGCGTCGATCAACGGACCGACACGGACGCCGTCTTCGTTGCCGTCACCTACCTTGAGCGCGCTGACGGCGGCGACCAGCTTCTGCGCAAAGACGTCGTAAACACGGGCGTGCACATAGAGGCGGTTGGCACAAACGCAGGTCTGGCCGGCATTGCGGTATTTCGACACAATCGCGCCTTCGACTGCGGCATCGAGATCCGCATCGTCGAACACGATAAACGGCGCATTGCCGCCCAGTTCCATCGATACCTTCTTGATGGTGGAGGCGGTCTGCATCATCAGGGTGCGTCCGACTTCCGTCGAGCCGGTGAAGGTGAGCTTGCGTACCAGCGGGTTGCTGCTGAGTTCACCGCCGATGGCGGCAGCCGACCCGGTTACCACAGACAATACGCCGGCGGGAATGCCGGCGCGTTCGGCCAGCGCCACCAGCGCGAGGGCTGTCAACGGGGTTTGCGAAGCGGGCTTGAGTACCATGGTGCAGCCGGCCGCCAGCGCCGGGCCGGCCTTGCGGGTGATCATGGCCGCGGGAAAATTCCATGGGGTGATCGCAGCACATACGCCCACCGGCTCCTTGGTCACGACAATGCGCTGATTGCTGAGCGGTGCGGGAATGGTCTCGCCGTAGACGCGCTTGCCTTCCTCGGCGAACCATTCGATGAACGACGCCGCGTAAGCGATTTCGCCACGCGCTTCCGCGAGAGGCTTGCCCTGTTCAGCCGTCATGATGCAGGCAAGGTCGTTCTGGTGGCTGAGTAGCAGTTCGAACCATTTGCGCAACAACACCGAGCGCTCCTTGGCCGTGCGGGAGCGCCAGCCGGGCAGCGCACGGTTGGCGGCCTCGATGGCATGGCGCGTCTCGCTGGCGCCGAGCGCCGGCACCCGGCCGACGTGTTCGCCGGTGGCGGGATTGGTGACGTCGATGTAACGATCGCCATCGATCCAGCGGCCATCGATATAGCACTGCTGACGCAGAAGGGACGGGTCCTGAAGTTTGATCATGGTGTGCTTCCGATGCAGCGGGGGAAAGGGTTGTGATCTGGGTTTGACGGCAAGCATGGGGACGTCGGCGGCTTCAGTCGCGCTTGTCTCAAGGTTTGCCGTCGGATCGATCAATGCGTCATGCCATCAACCGGCGATGTATAGGCCGCCATTGACATGCAGCACTTCTCCGGTCACGAAGCTGGCGGCATCGCTGCATAGGAAGCCGATCGCCGTGGCGATTTCGCGTGGGTGGCCGAGGCGCTTCAGCGGCGTCTGCTCGACTGAATCGGCGCCACGTTTCAGGATCAGACCCGCGGTCATCGGTGTCTCGATGATGCCGGGGGACACCGCATTCACGCGCGTGCGTGGACCGAGTTCCCTGGCCAGGCTGCGGGTGAAACTGAGCAGGCCACCTTTGGACGCTGAGTAGTGCGCATTGGAGTAAGCGCCTCGATGCGCGGCCACCGAGGTGAGGTTGACAATGGCGCTGTTCTCGCGCAACGCCGGTATTGCGCGGCGCACGAGGTAGAACACGCCGTCGAGATTGACGGAGAGCGTCTGCCTCCACTGCGCGTCGGTCATCTCGCCGACCGGCTGGTCCTGGTAGAGGCCAGCGGACGGTACAAGGAAATCGATGCCGCCGAAGCGTCCCTGCGCCAGTGCGACGGCGCGCGCGCAATCATCCGGGCTGGCTGCGTCCATGCTGAGTGTGACGATGCGCGCGCCGTCCGGGTCCAGTTCGCGGGCAAAGGCCGTCAGACCCGTTGCGTCGAGGTCCACAAGCACCAGGTTCGCGCCATGCGCGAAAAAAAGCCGGGCCGTCTCGCGGCCAATGCCGCCATTCGCGCCCGTAAGAAGCAGCGTGCGTTGCTCGAAGTTGTACATGATCGTTTCCATGGAGGTCAGTGCGGGTGCGCTCTGCGAATCCCTCAGATATGCAGTGCACGCCCGTAGGCCGCGAGCACCGCTTCGTGCATGGCCTCGGACATCGTCGGGTGCGGCAGGACGGCCGCAATCAGATCGGCTTCGGTGGTTTCCAGCGCTTGCGCGATGGCATAGCCCTGAATCATCTCCGTGACTTCCTCTCCCACCATATGCGCACCGAGCAGCTCGCCGTTGCCCGCGTCGAACACCACTTTGACCAGCCCCGCAGTCGCTCCCATGGCAATAGCTTTGCCGTTGCCCACAAAGGGAAACTTGCCGACCTTGACTTGATGCCCGCGTGCCCTGGCTTGTGCTTCGGTAAGTCCCACGCTGGCTACCTGCGGATGGCTGTAGGTGCAGGCAGGGATGCGCTCCGGATCGAGTGCGTGCGGTTGCAGTCCGGCGATATGCTCCACGCAGATGACGCCCTCGTGACTGGCCTTGTGCGCCAGCCACGGCGGGCCGGCCACGTCGCCGATCGCGTAGACGCCGGGCTCGCCGGTATAGCCGAATTTGTCGGTCACGATGTGCGTCTTCTCGACCTTGACCGCGCTATGTTCCAGGCCCAGATTCTCTACATTGCCGACGATTCCGGCTGCCACCAGCACCACATCGACCTCGACGCTCGTGCTGGCCGTCTGGTCGCCCTGCAGGTCAATCGCCCAACCTGATGCCGTGCGCTGCGCGCGCTCGATATGAGTAGCCGTATGCATCACGATGCCTTCCTGGCCGAGGCTGCTGGCGACGTGCGCGGCGATCTCGGCGTCTTCCGCAGGGAGGATGCGCTCGGCCATCTCGACGATCGTCACGGCTACGCCAATCGCGTGATAGAAGCTCGCGAACTCGACGCCGATCGCACCGGCGCCAACGATCAGCATCCGTTTGGGCGTCATCGGGGGTGTCAGTGCTTCGCGGTAGGTCCAAACTGTCTCGCCATCGGCGGGAAGCATCGGCAACTGGCGTGCGCGTGCTCCCGTTGCCAACAGGATGTGGGTGGCCGAAACGGTGTTCACTTCGTCGTTCAAACCGGTGATTTCCAGTGCGCGCTTGCCGGCAAGGCGGCCATGACCTTCAAATACGGTCACGCCGTTCTTCTTCATCAGGTGAGCGACGCCTTTGTTCAGTTGCGCAGCCACCGCTCGCGAGCGGGCGACCATCGCTGGCAGGTCGGCGCCAGGTGCTGACGTTCGTACACCGAAGGATGCCGCGTGCTTCACCATCCTGAGCACGTCGGCCGAACGCAGCAGCGCCTTGGTCGGAATGCAGCCCCAGTTCAGGCAGACCCCGCCCAACTGAGCTTTCTCGACCAGTGCGGTCTTCATGCCGAGCTGGGCCGCACGGATCGCGGCAACATAGCCGCCGGGGCCACCCCCGACAACGATCAGATCAAACGAGGCGTTCATCACTTCCTGCTCCTTAGATCAGCATCGTCAACGGGTTTTCCAGCAGGCGCGTGAAGGCGGCCAGCCATTGCGCCGCGAGCGCGCCGTCGAGTGCGCGATGGTCTGCTGACAACGTGCAGCGCATGACCTGCCCGACGCGGATTTCGCCGCCGTCCACCACCGGCATGGACTGGGTGGCGCCAACAGCCAGGATGGCGGCCTGCGGAGGATTGATGATTGCGGCGAACTCGGCCACACCGAACATACCGAGGTTGCTGACGCTAAAGCTCCCACCCTGGTATTCGTCCGGGCGCAATCGTCCGGCGCGCGCACGCGCTGCCAGTTCGGCAATCTCGGCGCTGATGACGGAAAGCGGCTTCTGATCGGCCGCGCGCACGATGGGCGTAATGAGGCCCGCATCGGTCGAAACCGCCACCGCGATATCGGCCTGCGTGTACTGGCGCATCGCGGTGTCCGTCCAGCCGACATTGGCCGCCGGCACCTCGCGCAAGGCGACCGCCACGGCGCGTACGATAAAGTCGTTCACCGACATTTTTCGCGCCGCGCCGGCGTTGATCTCGGTGCGTAGCGCAAGCAACCGCTCCATGCGGCAGTTCGCAGTGAGATAAAAATGGGGGATAGTGGACTTGCTCTCGCTCAGGCGGCGGGCGATCGTGCGGCGCATATTGCTATGCGGGACTTCGACGAACGTCCCGGCGGACTGCACTGGCTGCGCGGCCTCGCGAACCACGGGCAAGGCGGCGGCTTCGCCCGACGCAAGCATGGCCGCAGCCTCCTCGACGTCGCGCTTGACGATCCGGCCTTTGGGGCCGCTGCCAATCAGGCTGGCGAGGTCCAGTTTGCGCTCGCCGGCGAGGCGGCGCGCAAGAGGGCTGGCAAAGACGCGGACCGGCTGTGATGCGAGCGCGCCCGTTGCCGCGTCGTTACCCCCGGACGAACAGACGCTTGTATCGGGAGCGGCGTTTGCCCCAGACGCTTGCGTACCGTTTGCGGCCGCTGCGATCACTACATCCACATCGACCGAAGTTTCGCCATTGATCAACAGTACCCCGATTGGCGCGCCGACCTCGACGCTTTGCCCGGCGGCAATCAGGCAGCGGCCCAGCACACCGGCGCTATCGGCGTTCAGTTCGACGACGGCCTTGTCGGTTTCGATTTCGGCGATGCAGTCGCCCACCGCGATCGTATCGCCCTCATTCTTTGTCCACGCTTGCAGCGTGGCCTGGGTCGCGTTGGCCGCTACCTCGGGCATGCGCAGAAGGATAGGCATGTCAGGCGTTCCTCGGCTGGCAAAGCTCGGGGCGATAGGTCGCGATATCCGCGTACTGGACAATCTCGAGCACATTGCCTTCCGGGTCGCGGCAGAACGACAGGTAGGTGCCGGGCCGCACCTCGACGCGCTGCGCGCCGGTCAGGAAGGTCACGCCAGCGGCGTGAAGCCTGTCGATCACGGCCTGAATGTCGTCCACGATGAAAGTCAGGTAGGTGGCATTGGCCTCACCCAGGATGTACGCTGGCGCGGCTTGCGGCGCCGGTGGTTGCTCCGGCGCAAGCAGCTTGATGCGTTCGCCATTGGAGGTCTGCAGGCGCACGACGGTGTAGCCGGCTTCATGTAAGGCCGCCTGCACAGCCTTGGCGGCAGGCACGGCGATTTCGCTGACGAACGCGAAACCCAGTACCTGCTCGTAGAAACGGCGCATGCGCGGCAGGTCGCGCACCGCAATGCCAACCTCCAGCGGAGCAATCATGTTCAGCGTCATGGGAATTCCTTGAATACGATCAATCGGTTCGATATCTTTCGGGCGCTGCTGCTCAGGCCGCGCCTTTGTCGCGCATGACTTGACGCAGACCCTCGGCCACTTCCTCAGTGCGCGCGGCAGCGGCGCGTTCCAGCACCCTGGAGATACTGGGCGCAGCTTCCGCACCGGTGACGCGCTGCACGGGCTGGTCCAGCCAGTCGAAGTAGCGCCGCTGGATTTCGTCGGCCAGCCAGCCGCCATACGATGTGCCGCGTGCGCCTTGCTCGACGATCAGCACGTTGTTGGTTTTCTTGAGACTCTGTCCGATCGTTTCCCAATCGAGACTGGCCCGGTCGAGCCAGCGCAGGTCGATCACTTCAGCATCGATCCCGGTCTGCTCGACGGCTTCGAGCGCGTGGCCGACCATCGACAGATAGGTGATCACCGTGAGTTCGATGCCGCTGCGGCGTACCGAGGCCTTGCCCACCGGCAGGTGGTAGTCGAAATCATCGACTGGGCCCGTACCCGTGGCGTTGTAAAGGTCGACGTGCTCGATCACGAGCACCGGGTCCTTGCAGGCCAGTGCCGTGTTCATCAAACCCACATAGTCGAACGGTGTCGAAGGGGCCACGATGCGCCAGCCAGGGTTGGTGGCAACAATGCCGGCCGGATCCATCGAATGCTGGGAACCGTAGCCGGTGCCCATGGCCACTTTGGTGCGCAAGACCAGCGGCACATCGCTTTCGCCGCCGAACATGTGGCGGGCCTTGCCGATCTGGTTGAAGATCTGGTCCGCGGCAACCCACATGAAGTCCGGATACATGAACTCGACCACTGGCTTGTAACGGCCATCCAGCGCAAGCCCGCCGCCAAGGCCGACAAATGCGTTCTCGCTGATGGGCGTCCCAAGGACCCGCCCTGGAAAGCTGTCACGCAAGCCACGGGTGGCGCCGTTGGTCCCGCCCTTGAGGCGGTGTACATCCTCGCCCATGACGACGATTGATGGGTCGGTGTCCATGCGGCGGTGCATGACGTCGGCCACCACGTCGATAAATTTGCGCGTGTCCAGCTTGCCGGTGAAGTCAGCCTCTTCCTCGTAGCGCAGGCCCTCGAGCTCACGCAACTCGCTGCGGATGCCAACGTCGCGGAAGTCCGGGCTCGGCCACAGGTCGGGCCGAATACGCTTTTTGCCGGGCCTGGCTGGATCGGCTTCGGTGAGCGCCTCGATGGCTTCGCGCATTCCCTGCTTCACACGCTCGCGCAGCGCGGCAATCTCGTCAGCGCCGATCAGCTTGCGCTCCTGCATGCGACGCGCGATCAGGTCGAGCGGATCGCGGGTGCGCCAATGTTGTTCCTCGTCTTTGCTGCGATAGCCGAAGGCGCTGCCGGGAAACGGCCCGTTCTGATGGAAAAAGCGATAGACGTCTGCCTCGATCACGGTCGGCCCAAGACCGGCGCGCATATGCGCGAGCGCTTCCTGGGTGGCCAGATAGACCGCCAGCGGATCCATGCCGTCTACTTTCCAGCTTGGGATGTTGAACCCCATACCGCGCGCTGACAGGCGCGGCTCCGCCGTGGATTCTTCCACGGTGGTGGAGACGGCGTAGCGGTTGTTTTCGATGAAGAAGCACAGCGGCAGCTTCCACGCGGCAGCCAGGTTCATGGTTTCCAGAACCGAGCCGATATTCACCGCGCCATCACCGAAATAGGTGATGGCCACGTCGTCGGTGCCGGCGTGTCGATGCGACCACGCGGCGCCGGCGGCCATCGGTACGCCGCCACCCACGATCGCATTGGTGCCCAGTGCGCCGGCTTCGGCCCACTGCAGATGCATCGAGCCGCCGCGGCCCTTGCAGAAACCCTGAGCCAGACCGAGGATTTCCGCCAGGGTACGCTGCAGCAGGTTCTGAATGGCCGGCGCAAACGGTGCGTGAGGATCGATGCCGGCAGGCGCGAGATAACCCAATGCCTTGGACAGAAACTGATGATGGCCGCGGTGTGAGCCGTTGATCTGGTCGGTGCCGGTAAGCGGGACGATTGAACCGACCGCGCCGCCCTCCTGGCCGATGCTCGAATGGGCCGGGCCATGCACCAGTCCCTCTGCCGCGAGTTCCAGTACGGCTTCCTCGAAGCCGCGGATCAGGTGCAAATGGCTAAGCATTGTGCCGAGCAGCGCAGGGTCGGCACGCGCCCAGTCATCGTCGGTGGCGCGCAGTTCCACCCATTCGGCGGTGGGGTGCAGGAGGCTACGTTCAGACATGCGGAAATCCTTGAATACCAGTCGAAATCGCGAAGCGGCGTGTTCAGAAACCGTCGGCGGTCCAGCCGCCATCGGATACCAGCGCGTGGCCCGTGATGAACGCGGCCGAGTCGGAGGCGAGGAAAAGCGCCACTTCGGCCATTTCCTCAGGCGTGCCGAAGCGCCGCAGTGGCGTACGCGCGAGCAGCGCGTCGCCGTCGATGGCCTTGCGGGCCAGCAGCGATTCCATTAACGCGGTGCTCGTGTAGCCCGGGCACAGCGCGTTGACGCGGATGTTGTGCTCGGCCCACTCCGCCGCCAGCGACCGGGTGAGCGACACGACGCCGGCCTTGGCGGCACAGTAGGCGAGGCGCCGGGCCGATGAGGCGAGGCCCCACATCGACGCGGTGCTCACGATGGAGCCGCCGCCTTGCCGCACCATGCGACGGGCGGCAGCCTGCGTGCAGTAGAAGACGCCGGACAGGTCGATGTCGATGGCACGGCGCCACTCGTCTGGTGTCAGTTCCAGCGAGGGCTTGTTCATGGAAATTCCGGCATTGTTGAGCAGGATGTCGATGCGCCCGAAGCGGGCTTCGGTGTCGGCACAGGCGGCTTCGACGGCGGCGGGGTCAGTGATCGACGCCGTGACGGTTTCCACTTCGATATGCGGATAGGCAGCTTCCAGCTCCGCCTTGGTGGCCGCGAGGCCGGCCGCATCCAGGTCGAGCAGCGTCAGGCGGGCGCCGTGTCGCGCGAAGCCATGCGCCATCGCACGGCCTATGCCGCTCGCGCCGCCTGTGTTGAGTACGGACTTGCCGGCGAGGCCGGCATAGATGGCTGGCGTAAAAGCTTGTGCCGTCTGCGACGTTTTATACGGGGAGGGGTTCATGCAGCTAACCGGTCCTTCATCAGTTGAGTATTGGATTCGCGTTGCACAGGCTCGCCTTCGTTGCCGTTCGGCCGTGCAGGGCATGAAATACGGATGACTAACATGTTCATAGCGGCGAGCAAGCCAGGATGCTTGTTGAGCACTGAACCGCCGGCGAAATTTTCATAAATTGGATAGACCAAAAATACAATTGGTCAGACAGGTTAACTATAGAGGCACCAGATAGCGCCCGTCAACGCCGATGTGAATCGTTACGGCACGTCGTGAGAAATGTGCCGAAAGCGCGGTGGCACCGCGCGACGTTCCGGCAAAGCCACGCTCACGACAGGTTGATACGATCCGTCACAAACTGGGCGACCAGTTGAGTCACGCGGGATTCATGCTCGTGGATCACCCAGTGGCTGCCGTCGGCGATTCGCTCGATATGCAAATCGGGGATGTACTTTTGCAGGCCATTCAGGCATCCAGTCAGCAGGAAGCGATCTCGCTCTCCCCAGATCACCAGTGTGCGCACGCTCACCGTCATCGCGGCATCATCGAAGATCACGGCTTGTGCACCGGGGTCCTCGCCGCTAGCAGGATGCAGCGGCGAGGCTCGGTAGTATGAAAGCCCGGCCCGGATCGAGCCCGGCTGTGACCACGTGCGCTGGTACTCCTCCTGCGCCGCGGCGTCGAACCAGGGCGGCAGGGCATCGGACTGTCCGCCCTCGGTGAACATCGAGCGCAGATAAGCATGGTTGTGGGCGCTGAGCGCCGCTTCCGCACCATCGCCGATAAAAAAGTTCATGTAGGCACTCGCTGCCTTTTGCGCAGCGTTTTCGGTCAGCTCGCGACGGTACACGGCCGGATGTACGGCGTTGATCATGACGAGGCCGTGCAGTCGCTGCGGATACGCGATGGCAAATGCGCAAGCGATCGCACCGCCCCAGTCGTGACCGATCAGGATGCACTTCTCGTGCCCTAGATGATCGAGTAGCGCGACCAGATCTTTCACCATCTGTCCCGCGCGATACCCGCGCACGTCTTCCGGACCGCTCGATTCATTGATGCCGCGGGTGTCCAGTGCGACTGCATGGTAATACTGACCAAATGACTGGAGCATCCCGCGCCAGGCCAGCCAGCTTTCGGGAAACCCGTGCACAAAGAGCAGAAGCGGACGGTCGGAGGCGCCGCAGCTGGCGAAGTGCGCGGTGTATCCGTTGAGCGTCACATAGTGATGTTCGATTTGGGATGACATGGGTGATTCCTTGTGTGTCGATCTCGGGAAACTCGGCTGACGCATGGCGCCGATACGGCTGGCGCCAACAAATCGCCATCAGTCCTGGCGTGGTGCCAGCGCCAGGACCTTTTCCAGGACTGGTATCAGGCCAGGATCACCCGTGACCTGAATGTCGCCGCTAGCCACGGCTTTGCTCAGGCTTGTCTGATGTAAAGTCAATTGCGACATCGTGCGCACGCTCAGACTCATTTCGATCGCGGCTTCGCCGGGCGCCTCGCTGCGAAACTCGGCGATTCCGGGGCGTAGCAGCAGCCCGCAAGCACCGTGGCCGGGAAAGCGGAATGTCACGCTGGTGCGCACTCCCGCGGCCGCTTGCGGATCGACGCTTAGTTCGAGCAGCTTGACCTGATCTTGCGGAGGCTTCGCCGACAGCGTTTCCACGGTCTGCGCCCCGAAGAACGACTTCGGCGAAATGCGGCGCCAGTCGGTTTTGCCCTCGAGATGCAGCGCTTCGGTGAGCATGAAGTTACGGGTCTGCACGCCGGTACGGGTGGCTTGCGCCATCGCACGCAGGGCATCGGCCTTGAGCTGGCGCGCTGCCGGGTTGTCCGGTTCGGCGCCAAGCAGCAGGCTCATCAGTCTGGCGGCAAGGTTGTATTTGCGTTCATCCATCGCGCGGCGCCCGCGGGCAATGAAGGCGTCGGCACCCCCAAAGCCTTCCACGAGCGCCTCGCCCAGTTCGGCTGGCGCCGGTGGATGCAGGTCGGCCCCGTCTTCGCTATACCAGCCCACCATGCCGCGGTAGATGCCGCGGATGCCGTATTCCCAGTCGATATAACCCGGGTACAGCAGAGGATGGTTGGCGAGATGCTCGGGCAGATGAATGCTGGCAACCATCTCATCGGGTGTCATGCCCTGGTTGATGGCGCGCAGGCTCTGGTTCCAGATGAAGGCATACGCGTCGCGATGAGCGGTGAGGGCCGCCTGTGCCGACGCCTTGTCGGTGTACGGGACGCCATGCACCGGGATCACGTAGGTGTGGTCGAGGGTGCGTAACAGGTCGAGGCTGGCGATCAGTTCGTCCGGTGTACGAAAGAAGTCGCCGCGCAGCGTATAGAGGGGATAGGCCACCGGCCCGAGCGCCGAGTTGGCTACTACCGCGTCCAGTTCGGGGAATTCGATGGCGAGTGAGTCGCGCGTGTCGCCGATGATGTGATGAAAACGGATCTTCACGCCATCGACAGTCACGACTTCCTTGTCGGCCACTGCATGCGTGACCTTCAAGGGGGCCGCGGCGTTCAGATGTGGCTCGTCAAAGGATTTGTCGCCTTCGCCGAGGCGCGCATCGGGACCGTCCGACGGCAGATAGGCGCCAAACTGAATGCCGATGCGGCGCAATTGCATCGGCCCGAGCAGGTCGTTGGTCGTGGCGTCCAGATGTTCCATCAACGGATGGGCGTAGACCGCGACGTCCGCGATCTTCTCGCCGTCGAGCAGGCCGGCACCGCCGCCAATGTAGTGATGGTGCGAATAGATGACTGCCTTGATCGGCTTGTCACTGAAGCCGCGAATCATCTGGCGCAGCTCGCGGCCATGGCCGAACTTGGTGCCCGATTCGATGACGATCAAGCCGGTCGCTCCCTCCACAACGATACAGTTGACGCTGTGGTAGCCCAGGATCACATGGATGCCCGGCCGAACGTTTTCTACGCGTATGCCCTTTCTCGAGTTGGCGGCGTAACGAAGAAAGTCGGCGTTGATGATGGCGCCGTTCGGCGCCGTGGCCTTATTGTCGTCCTGACCGCCACGATAGAACGGTAGCGCCGGGCGTTGCTCCGCGGGAGATGGCGCTAAGGAAGCGAACGCGGCGGGAGAATTCGATGGCTCTTGGGCTTGCATGGGGTCTATCCTCTTTCAAATAGGTGAAGCAGTCGCCGGTTCAATCAGCATGGGCCTGCACATGCTCGCGCGAAACGGACGGCTGGCCGACGACGGCGCGTCGGCGTGCGGCGAGACTGCGCTCATCCTGGCCGGCGCATCAGGCTAAAACTCTGCGCGGTAGGTCCAACCAGGGGCTGCGTGGCCAGGAACATCGCCAGCGGCACGACATCTTCCGGCTCCTTGACCCACTCGCCCGGCGGGAAGGGGGTTGCGCCGAAACCCGTCATGGCGGTCTTCACAGGACCCGGGATCAACTCATTGACACTGATATTGGCGCCTTCGAGTTCCATGGCCAACGTCTGCGTGAGCATCCACAGCGCGAGCTTCGAACTTGTATAAGCTGACCCGCCCGCATAGGGGCGAAATCGGGAACCCGAACCTGTCATCACGATCTTGCCGCCGCCCCGCTTGCGCAAGTGGGCAATGGCGGCGCGCGCAGTGTGAAAGGCACCGAAGAGGTTGACTTCCACGGTCTGTTTCCAGAGTTCTGGATCGCAGGTTTCGATGTTGCCGCGCTGGAGCGCTGCGCCGGCGTTGGCGATGACAATGTCGACGCCGCCGAAGTGGGCCGCGGCCTGGTTGAACATGGTCTCGACGCTCGCGCGATTTGTCACGTCGACTTCACAGGCGATCGCGTCACCGCCGGTCTGCCTGATCGATTGCGCGACGGCCTGGATTTCGTGCGCACTTCGCGCCGCCACGACGACCGATGCACCGGCCGCCGCATAGGCCACAGCAATGGCGCGCCCGATACCGCGGCCGCCGCCTGTCACGACGGCGACCTTGCCGGTGAGCACGCCAGGTTCGCTATCCTGTTTCATTTCGTCAGTCTCTTCGTCGGTCTCTTTTGGAACGTCGAATACGCCAGTCCGCTTACGGCCGCAGCGAATCAAACAAGGCAAGGAACGCCGACGCGCCGGCTTTGTCGCCGGTGATGACGACCGCTTGCCGGTCCACCAGCGCCTCTAGCGATTCTGAGCTGAGGAAGAGGGCGGCGAAGCATCGCGCGTCAAGCGTAAGAACGATGTCGGCCTGCCGGTAGTGGCGATCCGGCCGCTCGACGAATTCGGTCACCCCTCGACGCAAATGGAGCGCCACCGATTGCCTCGTGCCATCCGTGAAGTCAAAGCGCATGACCGCATCAGTGTCCTGTGCTTTGACAGGATCGACGCGCACGCGCATCTGGTTGACGAACGTCGTGGGATTCGCGGCTATCTGCTGCGGCGTGGGAGGCACCACGCGCGGCAGCGTGATCTTGCCCTCGAGCGCAAGCGCCTGGCTCAGCATGAAACCGCGCGTGATGCTCGCCGTGCAGGCTCGCGCGCTTTCGCGCAGCAGCTCGGCCTTGAGCTGGCGGATTTCAGCATCAGCCGGCGTGAGACGGAACGGGTAGTTGAGCAGCTCGAGCGCCCATGCGAGTTCACCCTTGGCGCGCGCCTCGCGCGCCGCGACGAGTATCTTGTCGCGCCCGCCCAGCAGCGGCACCATGCGTTCGGCGATTTGCTGCGGCGGCAGTTTGGCGAGCGTGGCGGCGTCGCCATCCCACCAACCCACCGCGTGGTTCATGATGTAGGGCGCATGCCAGTCCATGCGTCCGTATGACTCGAACAGCCATGGCTCGGCCGCCAGATGACGCGGCAGCCGGATGAAGTCGCGCAACTCTTCAGGGCCCTTGCCCTGCAGGATGCCGCGCAAGGTCTGGTCGAGCACGAGGCTTGTGAAGTCCAGATAGTTGCGCAGCGTGCGCCCGATCTCTTCCCGACCGGCGATGGAGCGGCCGTGCTGATTGATCAGGTACTCAGGTTGCAGCGCGAGGATATGCCGCAGCGCCTCAGACCAGATACGCGGATCGCGGAATTTGGCGCCGCGCGGGGTATAGAAATTCGGCTGCCAGGGCCAGAGGATGTTGTTCAGGGCCACCTTGTGTTCCGGCAGCCACACGGTGGTGCAGTCGTCGGTATCGGAACCGCCTTCGGTGAAGAACTGCAGGCGTATGCCCGCGACTGTCAGTTCCTCGCCGTGCTGCACGGGCGTGTTGACGGGAACGAAGCCGCGCTCCCCCGGTTCGATGAAGAAGCCGTGCTTCGCGTCCTCGCCTTGCTCAGGCAAGAACATCTGCGCATGCTGAACGGCGCGTGCGCGTTGAAGCGGTTCGATCTCCGGGAAGTAGGAGCCGAGCGTGGCCACCTGCATGTTCTCATTGAGCTTTGGATGCCCGATGACTTTTACATCGAGCTCGCCTTCGATGATCGCCGAGGTGCCCAGCGTGTAGTGGGTATGGCTGTAGATAACCGCCTTGATCGGCTTGGTGCTGATGCTGCGGATGAGCTCGCGGTATCGCTTGCCGTGCTCGATGTTCTCACCGGTTTCCCAGACAATCAGCCCGTCGGGCCCCTCGATCACCGCGGCGTTCAACGAAGGGCCCGGCAAGACCCAAACCCCCCCGGTCAGCTGGTAGGGCGTGAAGTCCTGATGTTTGACCAGGCGCGCGTTGTCCAGGATCGCCTCGTTGACGATGGCGCCGTTCCCGGCGCGTACGAGACGCACGGCAGCCGCCCCCAAAGCCGGTTTGGAACCCGCCACCGCGGGCGTGCCGCCATGTCCGGACGAGCCTGCGGCAGGTGAGGAAACTGGATGATCTGACATATATCTGTAGCTCTCTTCAGGCTTCTCGTGTTGAATGAATACGCTCGCGCGCGAAATTCGACTGCTTCCTCGCGCGAAGGGCCGGTCGTCGCACCATTGCTCAAGCCAGCCTGGAGGCCGCGGTGTGCGCCAACCTCAGTCGCGCTCGCTCGGGATGCAGGAAACGCGCACTGGCGACGGCGGCGACAATCAGGAGCGCGGCGCCGATCAGGAAGCCGGTCTCATAGCCATGTGAATTGGTGGTGCCGTGTGCCTGAACGAGGCGGCCCATCACGACGGGCGCGATCGCACCCGCCGAACTGGCGAGAGCCGTATAGATCGACATGATTGAGCCGCGCTGGCTGGCTGGCACCAGCTCGCCGAGGATAGCCGGCGCCAGGGTAAAACAGATCGAGGGAAGGGCATTGCCTAAAGCGAATAGCACGACCTTCGCCATGGGCGGAAGATCAAAGGCCGCCAATGCGACAAGCATCGTGCCACCGGCTACAAAAGCCACACTCATGACATGGACGCGCGACTGCCGGGTCGAGGCTCCCCGCGCCTGCATGCGCTGTGACAGCCAGCTCAGGCCGATCGTATAAGGTGTCGTGAACAGCAGGATCATCGAAAATACCCGGCCGGAGGTGATGCTGTCGAAACCGAGGCCTTTCTCCAGATAGGTGGGCAGCCAGGTCAGCATCAGGCCCGATGTCCAATACGCCGAGAACCCGAGCAGGAAGACCAGCAGGACCGAGGGAGAACCCAGTATCGCGCGGTACGGCAGGCGTGCTACCTGGGCCGCGGCCGGGTCCGTGGCGGGTTTCGCGCGGTGGGCCGGGTCGGTCGGCTCATGCGGTCCGGCCTCTCTCCCAAAGCGCAACCAGAGCAGGCACCAGACAGCACCGAGGACGCTGAGCATAACGAAGTTCATGCGCCAACCCCAATGCCGTGTGACTGGCGGAATGAGCAGGCCCGATACGACGAGGCCAAAGGCCGCGCCCTGCTGTTGCAGTGCGACCGGCAGGCCGCGCTTCTGATCAGGGAACCACTTGAACACTTCGTGCATCGACAGCGGAGATGCCGGACCCTCCGCCGCCCCCAGGATGACACGGCAGACGAGAATGGTCAGCGCGCCGCCGGCAATGGCCAGCGGGAGTTGCAATAGAGACCAGCTGAGCGCCATTGCAAAGAGGATCCACCGCGTGGAAAAGCGGTTGGAAAGAAAACCGACGATCACGCTGGACGTCGAAAAGAGCCAGAAGAAACTGCCGGCAATCAGACCGAATTCTGACGGTGACAACTTGAACTCGGCCATGAGGGGCACCGCTAGCAGGCCCAGTACGACTTTGTCGAGGAAGTTGATGAGCGCGAGGCCCGTCAGCAAGGCGGCAATGAGCCATGCTGTGCGCGGTTGGTAGTCTGAGTAGGCTGTCATTGTGTGTCTCGTTGATCGGGGCTCTCATGCGGTTGTCTGGCGCACGCAATACAGGGCTCGTCCGCGGCTACGTCGCGCGTCGCAGATCCTGGGGCGCGTCACGCTGTGTAATCCGCAGGCGCAGGTCGTCTGGAACGGTGACCAGCTCGCTAGTCGAATTGCGCATCCAGATGCAGATCGCGTGTCCTCGTCCCACGAGTCCCCGACTCCAGGCAGCGAATTCCATCCGGAAACTGGTGTTGCGCATCCATGCAACACGCGCGGTCACGACGACATGGCTGCCCTGGTCCAGCGAACGCTCGTAAGTAAATCCGACTTCCTTCAGTACGGGGCCGGCACGCTCAACGGAGAAGGCGGGTTCGCCGAGCGACGCGAAATAGGCATTGCGCGCTTCTTCGCACCACGTGAAATAACTACGATGGCTGACGTGTGAAAATGCGTCCAGTTCGCTCCAGCGAACGTCGAATGGCAGTCCGAAACGCCAATCGGATTCAATACCGTGCAACTCGGCCAGATCGGTGTCCAGCGTGTTCATAGCTTCTCCACAAAAGCAACTTCAAAACCGAAACATCTGAATTACCAGACGCCTAACCGCACGTAAAATGACTGGTAAGTCAGAATATATAAGTGGTCTGACAGGTTGGGAGGTTAGTGGAGAGGCGTGACGGTGTCAATGCGGCGCAACCCTGCCGCTCGTCAACTCGAGTCTCTCTTCTGGCCAACCACACGAAGTGTGCTAAATTTGCCTGTAAGACCAATTGAAAAACCGGATAGACATGTCTGCAGAACCACTCAACAAGCGCAACGCGGCGAAGGCAGGAGCGGCTCCGCGAGCGGTGATTGGCCGAATTCCCGTCGGGGCGGCCGACCAGAACGCTCCGCAGCATTTGCCCGACGAGATCGCAAAGCACCTTGCCCAGGCTATCCGCGCAAAGGAATTCATAGCAGGCGATCGGTTGCCTAGCGAAAGGCTGCTGTGCGAGCAGTTTTCTGTCAGCCGCGCGGTCGTGCGTGAAGCGCTGTCCAAATTGAAATCCGAGGGGCTCGTGACGTCGAGAGTGGGCAGCGGCGTCTATGTCAGCGACGGCAGTCAACGCCAGGTTTTCCGCATGCAGGATGTGGAACTCGGACAGAAGGACTCTCTCGCGATGGTGATGGAGTTGCTGATCACCGTCGAGGTGGCCGCGACGCGTTTTGCCGCCTTGCGGCGAACGGCAGACGATCTGAAACGGATTCGCCGCGCACTGATCGGTATGGAGTATGAAATCGCCAGTGATCGCCTCGGAGACGAAGAGGATTTTGCGTTCCATCAGGCGATTGTCGACGCGACCCATAATCCGCATTTTCAGGCACTGAGCGAACATCTCGAGCATGGCGCGCGTCGCCTGATCCGGCAGGCGCGCAGCAACACGAAGACCCGGTATGCGCAGCTGGTCGAGGCGGTGCAGCAGGAGCATAAGCAGATCTTCGAGGCGATCAGCGCGGGTGACGCGGATCGAGCCGGGAGCGCCGCTGAGACACACCTGCGTAATTCGGCAAAGCGCCTCAACATCTATTTGAAAGGTTGACGGTCGGCGCGCCTGTTGTCCACCTCGTTCGCGGCGCGTGGATGCTGGAAATCGCGGGCGCGAAATCGGTAGGCGCGTTCGAAACGTGCCGGGAAGCAGGCTTTTCCGGTCGATCTTCTTGACATCTGTGACACCACTATGCGCCATTGCCAGTCGAGTTACTTCCAAACGAGTGTTTCCGCATGAGTGCGCGCGCCGCGTGCGAAGGGCGCCATCACGTCGAGCGACTTCTGGCAGTATGGATCGACTCGGCGGCGCATTGCCCCCTCTTTTGTAGGGGGGAGGGTGCGATGCGCAGGCGAGTCGCTGACGATCTATATGGGGTCACTGCGCCGGCAACGGTGTACCGGCTTCCGTTGATGAGCGGTCATTAGTTGATCGGCGGTCGTTGCCATGGTGCCGGCGTGGTCTCCGGCGAGGCGATCTGGTTGGATATCCATTTGCCCATCCGGCGCAGCGGCTCGATGGCATCCTGCGGGGCGGCCCACTTGCCTGCGATCGCGTATCCGAGCGACACGATGCGTTGCGCGCCATACAGGGGCAGGCGGTCCTTCAAGTCATCTTTCAGGTTTTCCGGATAGATGCCCACCGTCTGGGTGTAGGCGTCCACTGCATCCATGACTTCGTCGAGCGTGTCGACCGGCACCAGGTTGGCCGTACGGTCATCCAGAAGCGTGGAGAAGGACACCGCGTCAGGGATCTGCGACACGATGATTGCGCCTTCGCCGTCCTTGCCGCCGATGACCTTGTACCACTGGTCATCCAGGCGCAGTGCATCGACATGCTCCTTGAGCCCTTCGTCGTAGCGTTTGGGCGCGGTGGACAGGCTGTTCGGCAAACCCATCAACGCCTCGTAGACATACTGACCAAAGGTGTTGAGTTGCGCGAGATCCGCCTCGTCGGTACCGCTCTGCACGTACACCACGCGCGCGTTGACGCAACCCTTCTGGTTCATCGCGCCGATGTCGCTGGCGAGGCGCAGCGCAGCTTCACGCATGCTCGCCTCGCTGCCGAACGTGTCCTTGCCGATGATGCTCGCGCTGCGTTTCGGATCGAGCGAGATCAGCTCCAGCCCGGGCTGGATGTATTGGGTGACATGCTTGAGCGAGGCGAAACCACCCCAGGCAACGATTTTTTCAATGTTTTGCGGCTGGTACAAACGCGCTTCGAAAGCCGTGTCGCCGCCTTTCCAGTAGGCGACAGAGAGATGTCGGGTGAGCGGGTGGTCCGGCGCCATGTCGATCATGGTGCGAGCGATGGCCAGCGCCGTGAAGGGATCGTTGGACGGCGCTTTGATAATGGCGTCGCTGCGCAGCACCATGTTGCGGATGATGGTCAGCAACGACAGCCCCGGCGAATTTCCCGCGACGATATGCAAGGCGCGCGAGCCGAAGCAGCGCACTTCGAGTTCGGTGCCGTCGAGCAGGCGCTGCTTGACCCAGCCTTCCAGGTACTTGATGCCAACGGTGGAGTCGACCGCCTCGATGATCGCGTCACGGGCGAGCATGTTGGGCAAGCCCAGGTAGCTGTTCCTGACCAGCGAGGGGGTGGTCGGCGCAGTCAGATAGGACAGCTCGCAGGCTTCCTGCAGGTGCCGGTTGGTGGCGACGTCAAGGTGCCTCGCCAGCTCGCCGGCATAGTCGAGAATGTCGTCGAAGCTGAGCGTGTAGAGATCTGCCAGTCTGGCGGGATTGCCGAGTGGCAGCTTGTCGATGTACTTGTGCGCGTCCGGGGTCAGGAAGGCGAGGTCGCCGCCGCGGCCGCCTACTTCGATCAGGTTGTCGGCGATGACCTCGCCACGGATGATCATCGGCGCAATCGGATTGGAAATCGGCTTGTTCATGTCATTAGCCTTCGAGAGTATTCAGAAAATCCATCGCTTCGCTGAGTGAGCTTTCCGTGGCGGCACACGTGATCTTGTCATCGCCGCCATTCTTTTCGCTGTAGCGCTGGATGGGACCGGCGATGTAGGCGCTCGGCTGCCCGCAGGCGCAGGGCTCGTCCCATTCGATCGTGATTTCGTCGCCGCTGACGAAGCCGCCCCAGCGTGTCTCGGCGCCCAGGTCGAAAAAGGCGGCGCGCCCCGTGGCCCGGCCGCTGCGCGGCAGCGGTTTGCCGGTTTTGGGGTCGAGCAGGTACGGAATGGCGGTGGGGTTGAGGTGGAAGTGACCGTGCTCGCAGCGCATGTGCGAGCACGGCACCTCGGACATGGCATATCCCTCGTTGAGACGCCTCGCGCCGGTGAAGCGCAGGATGTCTTCCCGCCAGCCCTCCGGCTGCACCAGACCCTTCGCGCCGCCGGACGTATTGATGAAGGAATCGGCGTCGAACACGCTTTCCAGTCCGCGGGCCAGGCCGGCCTTGGCCATGTTGTGCAGGTTGGTCCAGGTGGCTGAAATGTAAACCCGCTTGCCCTGGATCTCGGTCGCCATCCGCTCGAAGAAGGCCGCCAGGTGTCGCGGCATGTCGGCCTGCAAGCGGTCGAAGGTTTCTTTCTTCGCCATCATGTCCGGGCTGATATCGAGCCGGTCAAGCGTGCCCTTGGCGTGGGCGGCGCGGACTTTGGCGCTCAGATGCAGCAGGTCGCTGGAGAGCAGCCCAGGGTAGGCGGCCCGGAAATAGGACTCGCCCTGCAGCAATGTCTTGACGACATGGTCGTTGATGCGCAGGTGACTCATGAAGCCGGAGCGGAAGTAAGGGTAGGCCACGTGAAGTTCGGGCTGCGGCGTGTCCGGGCCATCCATGTTCCATACGAACAGGCGCCGCACGCTCAGGACCTTTTCCCATTCGCGCGTGCCGTGCGGCAGGAACGACAGCGTGCCGGAGGTGCCCGAGGTGTGGCTAAGCGTGAGCTGTGGGACTGCTTCGTCCATTTTTCCGAACCACTCGTCCAGCCCTTGGCAGCCGCTGACATCGACCGCAGCAATGGCGTCGGCGAGTTCGGGCGTGACCAGCTTGCCGAACCATTGGTTGATCTGCGTGAAGTTGCGCTTTTCCAGCAGCGACGGCGGATAGGACTTGTAGACGGTATGCTTGAATAACAGCGGCGCCACATCGTCGACATGCTCGATGCGTTCCACGCCTTCAGCATCGGCGAGCTTCTTTAGCATTGGAATCCGGTCGCGCAATGCGGCGAAGCGCTGCTTCAGGGCAGCAAGCTGTAGCGCCTCGACTTCGGCGCGTGGCAGATGGTTCCACTTATGGAGCGAGTAATTCGCGAGAGCTGCCGGTTCATTCAGCAGCAGACGGGTTTTGTCCTCGAGAGACTTGTCCGCAAGAGTCATGATCAGGTTTCGCAATTGAATGATGAAGGATCCGGCGGCGAGCGCCGATGCGACAGACGGAACAATGTTGCTGTTGACGCGGCGACGGTGTTGGCGCTGAACCAGTATAAGAGGATGAAATGCGAATTCATCTCCGCATTCCGAGGGCGCGTGGGACGACGCCAATGGATTGAATTAAAAGAAAAATAACGGATTCGCGCCGGTCATGAGAGTCGCTGGCTCTGTATTTCATGACGCTGCCGGCGCCGCGTCCGGAAGTGTTCGTCGAGAAGCTGCCACGCCAATTGCCTGCGAAGTGAGCGCCCGATTTCGGGTACTCTTTTAGCTGTTCGGCCGGCCTAAGGCTGAATGAAGTAGTGGGTGACTTTCACTTTTCCCAGCGTAGTTCAGACGCGCACGGGCCCATCGACTGGCACTTCACCGAAAAGAGAGAGACGGATGACCAGGCCATCCCCGGGAAAGACGGCAAACGACGTAGTGCATATCGAAGTGCTGGCGAAGCCGCGCAAGCGCCCGCGTCAGACGCGCTCGATCGTGCTGGTTGACGCGCTCAAGAAAACGGGCCGGGACATTCTGGAGAAAGAAGGGCGTGATGCGGTGTCGCTTTACCGGCTCTCCGAATGCGCAGGCGTAGCAGTCAGTTCCATCTACGAATACTTCCCAACCATAGAGTCGTTGATTGGCGCGATTTTCGAAGACTACCGCGCCGAATGCCGTCGCCTGCTGCTCGAGGACATTCAAGCGCTGCCGCTCTCCGCCACGCTGTTCGATGGCATCTTGTTGGCACTCCGAAGCGGCATTGCCGCGCTGCATAAATGGTCGCAGATCGATCCGGATTTCAACGTCAAATCTGCCTACTATGACGAATTGGTGCGGCTCGATCTCGTCAAGCCGGAACATTTTTGGTCATCCGGAGCGATGCCAGCCCTGTTTGCTCGGTTTCCAGATGAGATTCTGGTGCACGATCGCGAAAAAGCGCAATTTCTTGTCAACGAGGTGCTGTTGGCATCGCTTCGAGTGATTGCGCTCAAGAAGCCCGCATACCTGGGGGAGGCGGATACGTCACTGCTGCTCGCCCGCATGTTGCATGCGTTATTGACGACGGCCGAATGATTCAACCGATGCGCCACCTGATTGCGCGCGTTGGGTCACTTGATGAGACCCCGTTGGCGCGCCCACGTCACCCCATCATAACGACTCGATATATTTAGTTTCGAAAGAATGTTCCTGACATTCCATTTCACCGTTTCGGGCGTGATGTTGAGCGTCAGTGCAATGCGCTTGGTGGACATTGCTTGCGACACCAGACCCAGGATTTCCAGTTCGCGCGGCGTGAGGATCACCTCCTGCAGCATGGTTTTTTTCTGGTAAGACGACGCGCTTGTTGTCTGCTCCGCTGGGCCTCTTGGCGAAAATCTCCCCATCAGGTTGTGCAGCCATTGCGCTGCAAGGCTATCCATGCCGGCGTCGTTCTGCAGGTGCGCCAGCATCTCCCCGACACGTTGGCCCTCATCGAGAAAGGTGCGTATCAGGCCGAGCCGGGCCCCCGTTTGCAGCGCGTGAATCAGGTATTGGGCCGCTTCCTCTTTACGCTCCAGGCTACTGAGCGCCGTTGCCGCCAGCACGTTGGCCATGACCAGTAATCTGGCACGACCGAATTTCTCCGCAAAATTAACGACCGCCAACAGGGCGTCCAAGGCTTCCCCATAATCGCAATTGGCGAGTGCAAGCCGCGCCTGGGCCTGGGCCGCGATCACCGGAATTTCGGCGCGGAAGCCTTTCGCGTTCCGATGGAGTGCCGCCAGTTGATGCAAATCGGCCGTCAGGTCGGCGGCGCGCACCCGATCGCCTTTGATGAGAAGTATCCTGATCTGTTCGGCCAGCATGTAAGCGAGGGGCCGATCCAGGCCAATGCTATTGAAATGCGTTGCATGCGCTTCGAGGAATTCCAAAGCGACATCCGGCGTTTCCTGTAACAGATCCAGCCGCGCATGGCACAGCGTGGCATGCACCATGACTTCCGGTGACGAAAACCGGAGAATGCTGGTACGGTTGGCGAGCACCGCGCGCGCCTCGTCGAGCCGGTCAAGCTCGTAGTACGCGTCTCCGAGACTGCCCGCACACAGGTTTGCGGAGAGGGATCCGCGCCCATGCGCGGCCTCCGAACGGGCGAGAAGGGGCGCGCCTAGCCGCGCCGCCTCCTTGACGTTGCCCTCGATCAGCAGGATAAGGGGCCGCGTGCCTTCTGCCACGAGTGCCATGTCGTTGTCGCAGTCCGCGGCGTCAACCGGGTTGTCGGCCAGAAGCTTGCGAGCGTCGCTGTAGCGGCCCACCGAAGCATAGGCCGCCGCCAGAGCCGACAACCAATAGACGTAGCGCAGAAATCGAATGTCGGACGGTGCGTTGTGCTTGAGCAGATCGATGACCCGTTGCGTATCGTCGCGCTGCAGCGCGATCGCGGCATCCGCCAGTGCGAGCTGGGAAGAGATCGCAGGATTTTTTGCGGCATCGCTTTTCCGGATTTGCTCGATCCATTGTTCCGCTTGATCCGGGCGCGCGGTCAACGCATAAGTCAGGCAACCGAGAAAAAAAAGCCGGGGATGAGCGAACAGCGTGTCCTGGGGTAAGTGCTCGAGCAGATGCAACATGGGGCTGATGTAACCCAGGCTCCAGGTGGTGGGGGTCGCCTGTTCTATGGCGTCGACAGCAAATTCCAGATCTCCGCCGAGGCTGGCATGATGAACCGCCTCCGCCAGAAGCTCCTGCCCCGCAAACCACCGGCTGGCGAGGCGGTGCAGCGCTTCCACGGCAGGCTGGCCGCGCCGCGTCAGCCGACTCGCGAGAAAGTCACCGAATAGCGGGTGAAAGCGGTACCACGGCGAAGGGTCGTCCGACTCCACCCGATAAATCAGCAGGTTCTCGTCTTCCGCCCGCTTGATCAAGTCGGCCGCGTGCGCGTTGTCAGCGATGAAAGCGGCGAGTTCCGCGTTGAAGCGTCGACAGACCGAAATGGTTTCGAGGAACGCTGTCGATTCCGGCGGCAAATAGGCGAGCACATCTTCCGCGAGATAGGCTTGCAGGTCGGTCGATTTACGCAGAAAGGAACGAAGCTTTGCACGCTTCGCCGGACTATTTTTCAACATGACGGCGATCAGTTGCAGACTGGCCGGCCAACCATTGGTGAGGTCGTGGATCAATCGCACTTCATCCGCTGAGAGCTTCATCGTACTGAGGTTCCGCTCGAAGAAAACACGGGTCTCGTCCACGTCGAAGGGGAGTTCCGCGAAGCCGATCTCTGCGACTTGTCCCGACACGCGCAAGCGGCTGAGGCCAAGTGGAGGCGTAACGCGCGAGGCAATGATCAAATGCAGGTTCGCCGGGCAATGGTCGAGCAATTTCTGCATCAGCTTATGTGCCCACGGGTCTTCTACGTGGTGATAGTCGTCGATGATGAGATAGAGCTCTTTGGCGATGTGGGCAACTGCATCCGCCACAACGGCCAACACGCTGTTCATCGATTTGCCGCTGTCGCCTTCCAGCAGCATGTCGTTCTCGATCCGGATACCCAGCCGCTCAAAGGCAGCAAATAGATAGGCGCAAAAGTTCGGCAGGTGCTTGTCGTCGTGGCTCAGTGACAGCCACGCGACTTCGGCTCCCGCCTTCATCAATTCCTGACGCCGCTGCACCAGCAGGATGGTCTTGCCGAAGCCGGCACCCCCGGTGACCAGCGCAAGGGCGTAGTGCTGCGGCTCGCGCAGCGGGTCGAGTAACTGCGTACGGAAAATGTGACGGGCGTCGATGCGTGGCGGCGCAAACTTGCTCACCACAAGCAGCTTATCGATATTCATTGAAGGCATTCCTGCTCGATTGCTTTGCAAGCGCTCGCTGCAACGGATCGGTATTCCCGGCAGTTGCCGGAGCCCGTCGCCTCGTCCCGGCCAGAAGCACCAGGGGCGCTTTATTTCGCAGCGCGGCATGTGTCGCGGAGCACTAGTGTATGCAATCGCGCGTGCGTTTGCCACGCGCCGTGCGCACCCGCACTGGCAAAGGGGGGGCGTGCAAAGCGCGCGCCCCCCCCTGAATTCGGGGTGCTGCCTGAAGCGTCTATGCCTATTGTTCACGTGTATGAACTTCGGGCAAGAGGCGCATCCGGGTTTGCCCGAACGACGTGGTCGGCATGCTTGCCAGTGAACAATTCGAATGACGAAAGGAGCAGGACATGACGCAAAAGGTCGTCGTTGCCGGTGTCGGCATGATTCCATTCAGGAAGCCGGGCCAGAGCGAAACCTACCCGGTGATGGGCGCGGAGGCGGTGCGCGCCGCGCTGGCTGACGCCCGTGTCGGCTATGAATCGATCCAGCAGGCGTTTGCGAGCTATATCTACGGCGATTCGATCTGCGGCCAGCGTGTGCTGTACGACGTCGGCATGACCGGCATCCCCATCGTCAACGTCAATAACAACTGCGCCAGTGGTTCTTCCGCGATCTATCTGGCGCGCCAGGCGATTGCCAGTGGCGACGTGGACGTCGTGCTGGCAGTCGGCTTCGAGCAGATGAACCGAGGCGCGCTTGGATCGAACTTCCATGACCGGCCGGATCCCCTCGAATTGTTTGAGCAGCAAAAGGAAAAACTGCTGGGCAAACTGGATCTGCCCACGGCCTTGACGACATTTGGCGGCGGCGGCCTGGCGCACATGAAGCGCTTCGGGACGCCGATGGAAACCTTCGCGAAGATCCGTGCCAAGGCTAGCCGTCATGCGGTCAACAATCCGATGGCGGTGTTCCGCAAGATCGTAACCACCGAAGAAGTGATGGCCGATCAAGTGTTGTGGCCGGGCGTGATGACGCGCCTGATGGCCTGTCCGCCCACTTGCGGCGCGGCGGCTGTCGTGCTGTGCAGCGAAGCGTATGCGAAGAAGCACGGACTCGACACGCGCGTGTGGATCGAAGCGCAAGCCATCGCCACCGATGGTCTCGACACCTTCCAATCCGACGACATGCGCAACATCGCTGGTTTCAGCATGTCACGCGCGGCGGCCAACAAGGTCTACGAGATCGCCGGCATCGGAGCCGAAGACGTCGACGTGGTGGAACTGCACGACTGCTTCGCGCACAACGAATTGCTGACTTACGAAGCGCTCGGCCTGTGTCCGGAAGGTGGCGCGCAAAAGTTTGTCGACGATGGCGACAACACGTATGGCGGCCGCTACGTGACCAATCCGTCCGGCGGCTTGCTGTCGAAAGGCCACCCTATCGGGGCCACCGGCCTCGCGCAGTGCACGGAGCTTGTGCAGCAACTGCGCGGCAATGCCGGCCAGCGCCAGGTGCAGGACGCGCGCATCGCGCTGCAGCACAACATTGGTATTGGCGGCGCTGCCGTCGTCACCATGTATCGCAACTGACATCACAGTGCGCCCGATCCATTGTATCGACGGCTGCCACCAATGAAGCGCTATGTGTGTGAACTGCATCAGCTGGCGGCCATGCAGTGCGCCGCCAATGCGAGCCCCTTCGCGGTCGTAGCGTGACATTCAAGTCGTTGAAGCGACCTTAATCGAGAGAATGGAAATGAGTCGAAATCAGAATGGCCCGCTGGCGGGACTGCGCGTCCTGGAAATTTACGGGATCGGGCCGGTCCCGTTCTGCGGCATGAATCTGGCCGATCTGGGCGCCGATGTTGTGCTCGTCGACCGCATGCAGGTAGGCGCCGAAGATAACGATCTCGGCAAGCGCGCAATCATGAACCGCGGCAAGCGCTCGATCGCCCTGGATCTCAAGTCCCCGGAAGGCGTGGAAACACTGCTGCGTCTGGTGGAAAACTGCGACGTGCTGACAGAAGGAATGCGCCCCGGCGTGATGGAACGGCTGGGACTCGGTCCCGACGTCTGCCTCGCGCGCAATCCGCGGCTGGTGTACGGCCGCATGACCGGATGGGGGCAGGAGGGACCGTTGGCGCACGCTGCCGGCCACGACATCAACTATCTGGCGCTGTCGGGCGCACTTTGGTATTCCGGTCAACCGGGCGAAGCGCCGATGGTGCCGCCCAGCCTGATCGGCGATATCGGCGGCGGCGCGTTGTATCTGGCCGTCGGTGTGCTGGCCGGCGTGATGAGCGCGCGTGCAACAGGCAAGGGGCAGGTGATCGACGCATCGATCGTGGACGGCAGCGCCAACATGATGAATCTGCTGATGGGCCTGAGGGCGACTGGCCAGATGGTGAATGAGCGTGGGCGCAGCCTCCTCGACGGTCCGCATTGGTATCGTACCTATCGCTGCGCCGATGGTCACTTTGTCTCGGTCGGCTCGTTGGAACCGCGCTTTTACCGCATCCTGCTGGAGAAGCTGAACCTTGCCGACGAACTCGCCGAGGTGAAGCAAAATGACCCCGATCATTGGCCGCAAGTGCACGAGCGTTTCGCCGCCTTGTTTGCCACTCGCACGCGTGACGAATGGTGTGCGTTGCTGGAAGGCACCGATGCCTGCTTTGCACCGGTTCTGAACCCCGACGAGGCGGCGAAGCATCCTCACATGGCCGCACGCGCAGTGTACAGCCGCATCGATGGCGTACTGCAGGCCAATCCGGCACCGCGCTTCATCGGCACCCCCCTGGCGCAGCCGGGCAGCATACCGAGCCGCGGCGAGCACGGCGAAGCCGTGCTGAACGACTGGTGCAAGGCCCGATGATTTCCGTTGCGAAGGAATGATCCGACATCATCGATTCATTGCTCCGGAAGCAATTCAATCCGGAAAATGAATGTCACATTTCATGAGGAAAAAATGGGCGATACATCAGCAGCATTCCTAAGTGAGCAGGAAGTCTTGATCCGCGATTCGGCGAGAAAAGTGGCGGCGGAAGTGGTCGCGCCAACGGCAGCCGAGCGCGATCGGACCTGTGCGTGGCCACGCGACGAATTGAAAGCCGTCGCTGAACTCGGCTTTCTGGGGATGCTCATTCCGGAGGAATACGGCGGCTCCGGCTCCAGCTTTGTGGATTATTGTCTCGCCATCGAAGAGTTTGCTGCCGCGGACGCCGGCTTCGCAACGCTCATTCACGTGCACAACACCATGGCCGGCATGCTTGCCAAAGTGGGAAGCGAGGAGCAGAAGCGCAGGTACCTGCCGGCGCTGGCCTCCGGCGAAAAGATCGGTGCGACATTGTTCACTGAGCCGCACGCGGGATCGGATACGGCGGCTTTCCGTACCACGGCACGCCGTGAAGAATCGCATTACGTTGTGAATGGCAGCAAGCAGTTCATCTCGAACGGCAGCGAAGCCGGTGTGGCCTTTGTACTCGCCGTCACCGACAAAACCGCTGGCAGGAATGGCATGAGCCTGCTCCTCGCCGAACCCAGCGAGCCCGGCTATATCGTTGCCCGTATCGAGCACAAGCTGGGTCAACGCTCGGCGCACGTCGCACAAATCCAGTTGGAGAACTGCCGTGTGCCGATCGAAAACCGCGTGGGCGATGAAGGCGGCGGATACAAATTGGTCATGAGCTTGCTGTCGGAGGGGCGGGTTGCCATTGGCGCAGTGGCTGTCGGCACCGCGCGCGCCGCATTGGAAGCCGCGGTGCGATATGCCAGGGAGCGCGAAGCCTACGGCGCACCGATCATCAAGCTGCAGGGCGTTGCCTTTGATCTCGCCGATATGGCGACCCAGGTGGAAGTCGCGCGTCAGTTCATGATCCACGCCGCCCGCCTGTGCGAAGCCGGCATCCCCTGTGCGAAGGAAGCGTCGATGGCCAAGCTCTTCGCCAGCGAGATGGCGGAAAAGGTGTGCTCGGATGCCTTGCAGATCCACGGCGGCTATGGCTACGTCAACGACTTCCCGGTCGAACGCTACTACCGGGACGTGCGCGTGACAAAGATCTACGAAGGCACAAGCCATATCCAGAAGCTGATCATTTCACGTGGCCTTGTGTAAGGCCCGACATCAAATTAGGGAAGCAAGATAAATGAACGATACGTCAGCGGTATTCCTGAGCGAACAGGAAGTCATGATCCGCGATTCGGCCAGGAAGGTGGCGGCGGAAGTGGTCGCGCCAACGGCAGCCGAGCGCGATCGGACCTGTGCGTGGCCGCGCGCCGAATTGAAAACCGTCGCTGAACTCGGCTTTCTAGGCATGCAAGTGCCAGAGGAATACGGCGGATCCGGCGCAACTTTTGTGGACTATTGCCTCGCCATCGAAGCGTTTTCCGCAGCGGATACCGGTTTTGCGACGCTCATTCACGTACACAACACCATGGCCGGCATGCTTGCCAAAATGGGAAGCGAAGAGCAGAAGCGCACGTACCTGGCGGCGATGGCCTCGGGTGAAAAAATCGGCGCGGGTCTGTTGACCGAACCGCACGCCGGTTCGGATACGGCGGCCTTCCGTACCACGGCACGCCGTGACGGATCGCATTATGTGTTGAATGGCAACAAGCAGTTCATCTCGAACGGCAGCGAAGCTGCCGTAGCCTTTGCCATTGCGGTGACCGACAAGACCGCCGGGAAGAATGGGTCGAGCATGTTCATCATCGATCCCAGTCAGCCCGGTTATAACGTGGCGCGCGTCGAAAACAAGCTCGGGCAGCGCTCGGCTCATATTGCCGCGATCCAGTTGGAAGACTGTCGTGTACCGGCTGAAAACATCCTGGGGGAAGAGGGCTCCGGCTACAAGAAGATCATGGGCATGCTGTCTGAGGGGCGCATTGGGATTGCTGCGGTGGCAGTCGGCACCGCGCGCGCCGCGTTGGAAGCCGCGGTGAAATATGCCAGCGAGCGCGAAGCCTACGGCGCGCCGATCATCAAGCTGCAAGGCGTCGCTTTCGATCTGGCCGACATGGCAACCCAGGTGGAAGTCGCGCACCAGTTCATGCTGCATGCCGCGAGGCTATACGAAGCCGGCATCCCCTGCGCGAAGGAAGCCTCGATGGCCAAGCTCTTCGCCAGCGAGATGGCGGAGAAGGTGTGCTCGGATGCCTTGCAGATCCACGGCGGCTATGGCTATCTCAACGACTTCCCGGTCGAGCGCTATTACCGGGATGTGCGCGTGACCAAGATCTACGAAGGCACGAGCCATATCCAGAAACTGATCATTGCACGCAGCCTGATCTAGGAGGAGGGTAGCCGGTGAGCAGCGACCTCCGCTGCAGGCACGCCTGACCCCTATATACCGCCAAAATCCATGCCATAGATGTGTGGGGCGGCGCTGACACCTGGCTCAGCCGCAACGCGTCGAATCCTGATTGGCAGCCGGGCGGCCCCGGCGTTTGACAGGCAATTTCGTCCGCACTCAGCCAACTGGCGTGCGACGCCTGGTCTGATGCCGAAACCGCCCACGAATCGAGGGCATGCCTACGCGCGCGGTAGCAACGGCCGCCCTCTCGTCTGGACAGGTGTGCCGCAACTTGTGACGAAGTAGGCTGACCGGTCGAACAGCTACTTCTAAAGTGAGTCTTCATGTCCTTTTCACTGCGGCCTCTCGTTGCACTTAGCCTCGCTCTCGCAACGGCGTCGGTGTGCGCACAGTCGGCCGGCTCGGCAGCACTCTCAATTCCTGTCACCGCCGATAACTTCGTTCGCGCGGAGTCGGACATGATGTTCACCGCGATGGTCAAGCAGAACGGCCTCGGACAGTTCGGGCATCACCGCGATCTGGCGCCGATTGACAAGCAGACTGTCGTACGTGTCAATCGCGACACGATCTATTCGACGGCGGTGTTCGACCTTGATGCAGGGCCCGTGACGATCACGCTGCCCGACGCGGGCAAGCGCTTTCGTTCGATGATTGCGATTAACGAAGATCACTATGCGCAAGAGGTGGTCTATGACGGCGGTAGCTACACGTTGACGAAGAAGCAGATGGGCACGCGGTACGTGTTGGTTACGGTGCGCACGCTGGCGGACCCGTCAGATCCGGCGGATCTGCAACAGGTCCATGCGCTACAGGACGGGATCAAGGTCAAACAGGCGAGTGTCGGCCATTTCGACATGCCCAATTGGGATGCCGTCAGTCAGAAGCGAGTACGCGACGCGCTGAAAGTGCTGGGATCGACGCTTCCTGACACGAGGGACTCGTTCGGCCCGCCGGGCGAAGTGTCGCCGATACGGCATCTGATCGGTGCCGCAACCCTCTGGGGCGGCAATCCGGATAAGGATGCTGTCTATCTGACCGTCACGCCGGGCAAGAACGACGGTGCAACGGTGTATCGTCTACGTGTCAAGGACGTGCCCGTCGATGGATTCTGGTCGGTCAGCGTGTACAACGCATCGGGATATATCCAGTCGAACGCATA
Organism: Paraburkholderia fungorum; assembly: GCF_046027215.1. Lineage (GTDB taxonomy): Bacteria > Pseudomonadota > Gammaproteobacteria > Burkholderiales > Burkholderiaceae > Paraburkholderia > Paraburkholderia fungorum_D. The sequence goes on from NZ_JAQQEN010000001.1 coordinate 1,698,834, forward strand.
CGGTGCCTATACGCTTAATAACGTAACGGCGAAGAAGGCCGGGGACGATTCCGTCGAGGTCCAGTTCGGAGCGTGCGACGGCAAGATTGCCAATTGCCTGCCCACCGAGGCTGGCTGGAACTATACGGTACGACTCTATCGTCCGCGCGCCGAAGTCCTGAAGGGATCCTGGACGTTCCCTCAAGCGCAGCCCGTGCTTTGACAAGCGGATACGCATTTGACCGGCCTCGTCAGGCCGGCCAGGTTTTCTTTGAACGCTGTTCCACGATGGCAATCATCCGCTGCGCCAAGGGCGACAAATAGGCTCCGGCTCTTGACATGATCGCGATGCGCCTTTGCAGATCAAGCTCTTGCGCATCCAGCCTGATCGGTCGAATCCCCATCGCCGCCCACTTTGGCGCCGCACTTGCGACGCTCAGCAATTGCGTACCCCGAACAAGCTGAACGAACGAGGGGCTGCTGAAGTCTGTCTCGATCCGCAAGATAGGCTGTGGCAGGCCTTGATTGCGAAACGCGGCTTCCACTTGTTGCCGCACGGCGACGTGGGAACCTGGCAGCAGCCAATCGTGGCCCACCAGATCAGCGAGCTTCGGCTTTCGCTTACGCAGCAGTGGGTGCGCCTGGTCCGCGATGACAGTGAGTCTGTCATTGAAAAGCTCCCGCACCACAAAATCTGCTGCGCGCTGTTTTGGCACTGGCGCCATGACCAGATCGAGCGAACCTTCCGCGAGGAGGTCTAAAAGGGCAGGCGCCAGCATCCGACGCAGACGAAGCTGGGCCGCGGGGCGATCCATGACCAACTGTCGACAGGCATCCAGCACCATCGCATCGGGGACCGAGGGCGAACAACCCAGGCTCAAAACGCCCTGCGTCCCCGATTGAATCGCCCGCATTTCTTTCAGCACATCTTCGTAGTCCCGATGAATAAGCCGAGCTCGATCGATGAAGAGTGCCCCTGCCGAAGTTGGACTCATACCCCGCGCGCTGCGCTCGAACAACCGTAAGCCTAACTGCGCTTCGATGCGCTTCACAGCCTTGGTCAACGCGGGCTGAGTGACGCCCATGGCCGTGGCGGCACGGCCGATCCCGCCATATGTGTTGATGGCCAGAACATATTCGAGGTCACGGGTTTCCATTGAGGCATTCCTGATGGTAATGACTTTATGCCAGATGTCGCATTGCGACCATGAATCGAATCATACAGACTCGGCTTAAGTAGCAAACCCAGAACGAGAGACGAAGCCGAAATGAAGCCGAACAATGTACTGGTACTGATGGCGGACGAGCACAACGCCAGAATGCTTGGGTGCGCAGGCCATCCCCTGGCAAAAACGCCAAACCTCGATGCGCTGGCGGCACGCGGAACCCGCTTTACCCATGCTTACACGAATTCCCCCATCTGCGTGCCGGCGCGCGCGAGCTTCGCCACCGGACGCTACGTCAATGAAATCGGGTACTGGGACAATTCCATTGCCTACGATGGTCGTGTAGAGGGCTGGGGGCATCGTCTCCAGGCGGCAAAGATCCCGGTGGAGTCCATCGGAAAGCTCCACTATCGCAAGCAAAGCGATCCGGTCGGCCTTGACCGCCAGCATGTGCCCATGCATATCAAGGACGGCCTGGGCATGGTGCATCTGTCGATCCGCAAGCAATTTCCGGATTTCGTGGCCGAGGCGCGCCATGTGGCAGGCATCCCCATGTCCGCAGCCGAAGGCGAAAGCGAATACACCCGCTACGACCGGCGGATCGCCGACGTCGCGTGTGACTGGCTGAAGCGCGCCGCTGACAAAGACGGCAACTGGGTCCTGTTCGTGAGCTTCGTCACACCGCACTATCCATTGTGCGTACCCAAGGAATTCCTGGACCTGTACCCGATCGACCAGATGCCTGAGGGAAAGTTTGCGCCCGCATCAGGCTTCCAGCTTCACCCCTGGCTGCAGCGCTTCGTCGCCTCCGGGCGCGCGACAGTCGAGCAACAAAAAAAGGCCTTCGCGTCCTATCTGGCGCTGTGCAGTTTCATGGACGCCCAGGTCGGGCGCGTGCTGGAAGCGTTGCAACAGGCGGGCCTCACCGATTCCACCCGGATCATCTTTACCTCGGACCATGGCGAAAACGCCGGTGCTCGCGGCCTGTGGGGCAAGTCCAACCACTACGAGGAAGCCGCAGCCATTCCGCTCATCGTCGCGGGCCCGGATGTTCCCGCTGCGAAGGTGTGCAACACGCCCGCCACGCTGGTTGACGTCCATCCGTCCATCCTTCATGCCGCCGGGTTGCCCTTTGAAAACGACGGAACACCCGGAAAATCGCTTTTCAATCTTGCAAACCAGCCGGACGACATCGAGCGTGTCGCCTTCAGCGAATACCACGCCGGCGGGTCGCCGTCCGCGTCCTACATGGTCCGCAAAGGCCGCTTCAAGCTTATCCACTACGTTGAGTTTTCTTCAGAACTGTTCGACCTCGAGGCCGACCCCGAGGAGGGCACTAACCTTGCAGAGGACACGCGCTACGCATCGGTGGTCTCGGAACTCGAGCGCATCTTGCACACGATCGTTGACCCCGAAGAAGTCGATAAGCGCGCCAACCTTGCGCAACGTGAGTTGATCGAAAGCCTGGGTGGTCCCGAAATGGTGATGGCCAATCTGGTGACTGAAAAGTCTTACACCCCCGTGCCCGCGCACATCGCTTCGGAAGACTTCATTCCGCCAGGCCAGTGACGCGTCAATTCCGTGCGCTGTCTGGATCAGCGTGGTCAAGACAACGTACGGAACGGGCAGTAGTCGTGCACTAAATAGCATCCCGAAACACGGGATCAAACGGAGACATCATGCCGGTTGGGAATCTCAAATTTTCGCTTCGAAACCGATGGGTTCGCATTCTTGGCGTCGCTACGGTGATGTACATGTTGGCGCTCATCGATCGCGGCAATCTGGGCATGGCCATTCCCTCGATGCGCCAGGATCTCGGCTTGTCGCCAAAGGCCATTGGCCTGGCGGCGGGCGCTTATTTCTGGGGCTATCTCATCTTGCAGATACCGATGGGACGAATAGCCAGTCTACGGAGCCCCAAGAAGGCAATCTTCGTCTTGATGCTGCTCTGGAGCACCATTGCGTTGGCTGCGGCGTCTGTCACGACCGAACGTGGATTGACGATCAACCGGTTCATGCTGGGACTCGCAGAAGGCGGTTTGCTGACTTGCGTGCTGGTCCTGATCCGGTCCTGGTTTACTCGTGCAGAGCGCGCGCGCGCCACCGGCATTCTCCTGCTGGGTCTGGTCGCCGGGCCGATCATCGCGGGTCCGCTTTCCGGCCTCATTCTGACGCACTCAACCTGGCGTTGGATGTTCATCATCGAAGGATTGCCAGGCTTACTCTGGGGCATCGTCTGGTGGTGCCTCATTGATGACCACCCACGACACGCGACCTGGATGGATGAAGCGGAGCGCGAACAACTGATTCGAACCCTTGACGCGGAAACGAGCGACATGGTTGCGCTGCAAGGCCATTTCCTGTCGGTCCTGTGGCATCCATGTGTCATCTTGCTGGCGCTGTACAACTTTCTTGCACTTGTCGGGGAGTGGGGAATTCAGTTCTGGTATCCCACCGTTCTCAAAGAGGCGGGGCTTTCAATAGGCGTCGTTGGACTGGTGGCCACCTTGCCGGCCCTCTTGAGCATGCTCTCGATGACGCTGGTTGCCAGAAGCTCTGACCGTTGGGGTGAGCGCAAGTGGCACATGATTGGCGCGACGATGACTGCGGGTTGCGTGCTATTGCTGATGCAGTTCAGTGGAGGAAGCGCGTTCGCGATGGTTTGTCTGTTTGCTGTGGCAACAGGTGCCATGGCGGGTCGGTTCGGGCCGTTCTGGACGCTGCCATCCGAAGTGTTGCCGCCAGCCGTGCTCGGCGTGGGGATTGGCGTCATTCATGGCTTTGGCAGCCTGGGCGGCGTAGTCGGACCGTTCGTTTTTGGCCTCGTGCGAATACATACAGGAAATTTCACCTTGGCGTTCAGCGCGGCCGGGGTGGCAATGATCCTTGGTTGCCTGTTCGTCATCCCTTTACGGGTTCGCCCGCGAACTGCCACGAATGGGTGCAGGCGCCCTGTTCGTCACAGCACGAACTGAATTCGTTCTCAAACTCGGAAAGACAAAATGACAGCTGAATCTTCGTTTTCTGCAGCAACCACAGCCTGGCAAAATTCGGGCGATTTTGTTCAGATTGGAGAGCATCGGGTCTTCGTCCATCGGCGAGGCGTTGGCGCTTCCATTCTCTTCATCCACGGCTTTCCGACTTCATGCTTTGATTGGCGAGATACAGTTTCCAGCCTTGCGGGCCACTTCGATTGCATCGCATTCGATCAGATCGGCTACGGACTCTCCGACAAACCGGCGGCGTGGGGATACTCGCTCTTCCAGCAAGCCGATGTCATCGAAGCATTGCTCAAAAAGCTCGGCGTCAAGACGGTGCACGTGGTGAGCCACGACGTGGGCACGAGTGTCCATACGGAGTTGCTTGCCCGCAAGCAGGAGGGGCGCCTTTCCTTCGAGATCGACAGCTCGACGTTTCTGAATGGAAGCATCATCAAGGGGATGGCGACACTCACGAACATCCAGAAGGTGCTTGAGAATCCCGCCACCCTTGACGAAGGGAAGCGGATGGTGGCCGACATGGTGCCTGGATACGCTGAGCGCCTGAAGAAGTGTATGGGCAAACCCGAGGCCGTCAGTGCAGAGGACGCACTGATCATGACCGAACTCCTTGCCCACAAGGACGGCAACCTTCGCATACCCAATGTCTACAGTTACGTGCGCGAACGGTATTTGCACGCGGACCGCTGGGTCGGTGCAGTCCAGGCGGAGGGCGCGCGAGTTCAGTTCCTGTGGGGCGATGCGGACCCCATCGCCAACATTGCCATGGGGAGAGCGCTGCATGCTCTGGCGCCGCAGGCGCAATATGCAGAATTGCCCGGGGTTGGCCACTTCGTTCCGGTAGAGGTGCCTGAAACCGTAGCCGCGCACGTCAACCGCTTCGTCACTGAGACCGCCGCAGCTTGACGGCGTGCGTTTCACCCCTTCCCTATGCGAGATCGTCGATGTCGACTGTAGAAAAACACCTTGAGGACACCACACGTTTGCTCGAAACCCGGCCGGCCGGCACGATGGCGCAGATGAGCGGCGCTGAGAGCCTCGTGAGAACGTTGCTCGCGTGTGGCGTCGACACCTGCTTTGCGAACCCCGGCACGAGCGAGATGCATTTCGTGGCGGCACTCGACCAGATTCCCGGCATGCGCTGTGTGCTCGGCCTGTTCGAGGGCGTGGTGACCGGCGCGGCCGATGGCTATGCGCGCATCGCGGGCAAGCCCGCCGCCACGCTGTTGCATTGCGGGCCCGGTCTGGCCAACGGCCTCGCCAACCTGCACAACGCGCGCCGCGCGCAGACGCCCGTGGTCAACATCGTCGGCGACCAGGCGACTTATCATCGGCCCTTTGATGCCCCCCTTACCTCCGATACGGAGGGCTGGGCGCGTCCGGTCTCGGTGTGGACGCGCACGGCCACCGAGGCCGCTTCGGTCGGCGCCGCTGCGGCCGCCGCGGTGCAGGCCGCGTGTGCAGAACCGGGCGGGGTGGCGAGCCTGATCCTGCCGTCCGATGTCTGCTGGAACGAGGGCGGCCAGGTGGCTGCGCCACTGGCCCCGCTCCCTGTGCCGAAGGTCACGCCGGATATCGTGCAGCAAATCGCGCGTGTGCTGCGCTCCGGCGAGCCGACCATGCTGCTGCTCGCGGGCCGCGCGCTCGACGAAGCCGCGCTGGCCGACGCGCATGGCATTGCCGCCGCCACCGGCGCTCGCCTGATGTGCACGACCGCCAATGCGCGCGTGGCGCGCGGCCGTGGGCGCTTTCCGATCGAGCGGCTGCCGTATTACGGCGACCCTGCACGGGCCAGGACCGCTGGCATCCGCCATCTGATCCTCGTCGGCACACCCGCGCCGGCGACGTTTTTCGCGTACCCAGGCAAGTCGTCGCGCCCGTATCCCGAAGACGCGGTGGTCCACGTGCTGGCCCGGGCAGAGCAGGACCTCGCCGATGCGCTGGCGCAGCTCGCGGCGCAACTGAACGCGCCGCGCATCGACGCACCTGACGCCCAGGCCGCTGCGCACGAGATTCCTGACGGACCGATCACCTCGCAGTCGGTGGCGCAGATTCTGTGTGCACAGCTTCCCGAGCAAGCGATCGTGGTCGACGAGAGTGTCACCTTCGGTCATGCGTTCTACCCGGGCACCGCACACGCGGCGCCGCATGACTGGCTGCAGGTGACCGGTGGCGCGATCGGCGATGGTCTGCCGCTCGCGCTCGGCGCGGCGGTCGCGGCGCCTGGCCGGCGCGTCGTTGCGTTGCAGGCCGACGGCTCGGCGATGTACACGCCGCAGGCGCTCTGGAGCATGGCCCGCGAAGGTCTCGATGTGACCGTGGTGCTGCTGTCGAACCGCAAATACGCGATTCTGCTCGGTGAGCTGGCAAGCGTCGGCGCGACGCCGGGCAAAACCGCGCTGGACATGCTCGACATCGGCCGCCCCGATATGGATTGGGTCAAGATCGCCAACGGCATGGGCGTGGAGGCCGCGCGCGCCGATACACTCGCGCGCTTCGCCGAACTCTTCGCGATGGCGAATGGGCGCAAGGGCCCGTTCCTGATCGAACTGATGATCTGACGAGAGGGCATTCAACCATGACAACGTCAGGTAACACACAGCAACGCGCTGACGCCGGCGCCGCGCTGACACCACTGATCGAGGCGCTGCGCGAAATCGTCGGTCCGGCTGGCCTTTTGCTGGAAGACGATGTGCGTGCGCGCCCTGCCGGCGTGGCCAGCCGGCAGGGGATACAAGCGCGGGTGCTCGTGCGTCCCGCCAGCACCGCCGAAGTCAGCGCCGTGCTGGCCGTCTGCCACGCGGCGGGGGTACCCGTCATACCGCAAGGCGGGCTGACGGGCCTCGTGCACGGCGCCGATGCGCAAGCGCATGAAGTGATTCTGTCGCTGGAGCGCATGCAGCGCATCGAGCCGGTCGATACGACGCAGCGCGTGCTGATCGCCGAGGCGGGTGTGATACTCGCGCAAGCGCAGGACGCAGCCGCGGCGGCGGGGCTGTTATTGCCGGTCGACCTCGGCGCGCGCGGCAGCGCGACGCTGGGCGGCATGGTGGCCACCAATGCGGGCGGCAACCGCGTGATTCGCTACGGGATGATGCGCGAGAACCTGCGCGGTCTCGAAGTCGTACTGGCGGACGGCACCGTGCTGGACTCGATGAATGAGCTCGTCAAGAACAACTCCGGCTACGATCTGAAACACCTCTTCATCGGCTCCGAAGGCACGCTCGGCATCGTGACGCGGGTCGTGCTGCGTCTTAGCGAGCCGCCCGCCGGGCGACGCATGGCGCTCGTGGCGATGCCCGATTTCGCAGCGGTCTGCACGCTGCTGCGCCAGCTGGATCATGCAATGGACGGCCGGCTCTCGGCGTTCGAAGTGATGTGGCAGGACTTCTACCATGTGGTGACCACGCCGCCCGCGCTCGCGCGGCCGCCATTGCCGCAGGACCATCCGTTCTATGTGCTGGTGGAGGCGAGTGTCGATGACGATAGCCAGGGCGATCGCTTCGACGATGCGCTCGGTGCGGCGCTGGAAGCGGGTGTCGTGGTCGATGCGACACTCGCGAAGAACGAGCGCGAATGCGCGGCCCTGTGGGGACTGCGCGACGATGTCGCGCAGCTGCGCCGCTTCGGCCCGCTCGTCGCGTATGACATCTCGCTGCGGCTCGCCGACACGGGACACTACGTCGAAACCGTCCGTGCAGAGATCGCGCAGCGTTGGTCCGGCGCCGGGTTGTGGGCCTTCGGGCATCTCGGCGATGGCAACGTGCATCTCGCGGTGCATGTGCCGGACCTGGACCCGCAACGCCGCGTCGAACTCGACACCTTGGTCTACTCACCGTTGCAGGCGTTGCACGGCGCCGTGTCGGCCGAACACGGCATCGGGATCGAAAAGAAGCCGTGGCTGGGTGTGTCGCGCACACCAGCCGAAGTGAATGTGATGCGCCTGCTCAAGCAAGCGCTGGATCCGAAAGGCGTGCTCAATCCTGGACGTGTCTTCGACGGCGTGGCGGGCACACCCTAGACGCGGGCACTACTGCCGTGTGGGCGCAGATGGCGCACAATCTCCCGCGACGGATCATTTAAAGGTGAACGGAATGGTTGAACAGACTTTTAACGCGCTGATGCTGCGCGAGGAAGACAGGAAGACGAGGGCGGCGGTCGAAACCTTGTCGTTCGATGCGCTACCCGCTGAGGACACGCTCGTCAAAATCGACTATTCGACCATCAACTACAAGGACGCGCTTGCCGTCACGGGCACCGGCAAGGTCGTCAAGGCATGGCCGCTGGTACCCGGTATCGACTTCGCGGGGACCGTTGTCGAGACCACGAATCCCCAGCTCACCGCGGGCCAGAAAGTGGTGTTGACGGGATGGGGTGTCGGCGAAAAGCACTGGGGCGGCTATAGCCAGTATCAACGGGTGCGGGGCGACTGGCTTGTGCCCTTGCCAGACGGCCTCGGCACGCGTGAGGCGATGATGGTCGGCACGGCGGGCTTGACGGCCATGTTGTGCGTGAGCGCGCTCGAATCGGCGGGGGTCACGCCACAAAGCGGTCCCGTGCTCGTCACTGGCGCGACCGGCGGGGTGGGGAGCATCGCTGTAGCGATCCTTAAGCACCTCGGCTATACCGTGTCCGCGCTGACGCACAATCCGGAGAAACATGATTATGTGAGGGGCCTCGGCGCCAGCGAGATCGTGGACGGTCCGCAATGGGCCGAATCGCCGCGCGCGCTCGAGGGCCAGCGCTGGGCCGCCGCGATCGACACCGTTGGCTCGAAAGTGCTGGCACGCGTGCTGGCCGAGATGAACTACGGCGGTGTGGTGGCCGCATGCGGTTTGGCGGGCGGCGCCGATTTGCCGACCACCGTGATGCCGTTCATCCTGCGTTGCGTGAACTTGATCGGCGTCGATTCGGTCATGCTTCCGTTGAAGAATCGGATCGCAGCGTGGCAGCGTATCGTGACGGATTTGCCAGTGTCCGTGCTCGACGCGATCACGGCGAAAACGGTACGGCTGACCGAAGTGCCCAGTGCCGCGGCAGACCTGCTGGCGGGTAAAGTGCGCGGCCGCGTGCTGGTCGACGTCAACTGACGGGTCTGCGCTGAGTTGCGTCGCGAGAACGCTCGCGACGGTAACGATACGGCGGACCTGCGAAACTCGCGCAGGCCCCCGCGCCGCGGCGAAACTCAATCGCCGCCGGCGTTCTCGAGCGATGCCATGTCGATCACGAAGCGATACTTCACATCATTGGCACGCATGCGCTGAAACGCCGTGTTGATCTCGCTGATGTCGATCATCTCGCAGTCGGGCAGAACCTTGTGTTCCGCGCAGAAGTCCAGCAGTTCCTGGGTAGCCTGGATTCCGCCGATCAGCGAACCGGTCAGCGAGCGATTGTTGCGCATCAGCAAAGCGCCGTGCACGGGCTCCAGAAGGTCGATTGCGCCGACCACCACCAGCTTGCCGTTGCGTCCAAGGAGCATCAGATACGGGTTGACGTGGTGCCGCATCGGGATCGTGTCGAGGATGAAATCGAATGAGTTGACCGCTGCCTGCATCGCCTTCGGATCACTCGACAGCAACACGTGGTTCGCGCCGAGCGCGCGAGCGTCGTCGACCTTGCCCGGTGAGCTCGTGATCACGGTCACTTCGGCGCCCAGTGCCGCTGCGAGCTTCACCGCCATGTGACCCAGGCCGCCCAGGCCTACGACCGCCACCTTCGATTGCGCGCCGACGCCATACTTGCGCATCGGCGTCCATACCGTGATGCCGGCACACAGAAGCGGTGCGGCGAAGCGTGGGTCGAGTGCGGCGGGCACGCGCAGCACGAACCGGTCGCGCACGATGATGTGCTGGGCGTAGCCGCCGTAAGTGGTCTCGCCGGTGATCCGATCACGGCCGTTGTAGGTCGGCGTGGGTCCTTCGGTACACAGTTGTTCTTCGCCTTCCTCGCAGGGTGCGCAGTGCTGGCAACTGTCGACGAGACAGCCGACGGCGACCCGGTCGCCGACCTTGAATTTCGTCACGTCGCTGCCGACGGCAGAGACCTGCCCGACGATCTCGTGCCCGGGCACGCAGGGGAAAACGGTATTGTTCCAGTCGTTGTCGACCTGGTGGGCGTCCGAGTGACATACGCCGCAGTAGGCGATGTCGATCGAGACATCGTCGGCGCGCAATGCGCGGCGCTCGAAGCTCATCGGGGTGAGGTGTGCGTGGGCATCGAGGGCGCCGAATCCGTGACAGGTGGTCATGATTTGATGTGGTTCAGAAGAAAAAGGGAATGGATTGGCCCGAGCGGGCGCCGGGCCTTGGGGATAGAAAACCGGTCAGTCGATGGGCGGGCGCTGCCACGGGCCCGGGGTGGCGTCGGGTGAGTTGGTCTGGTTCGAAATCCACTTGCCCATACGGCGCAGCGGCTCGATCGCGTCCTGAGGCGCGGCCCATTTCATCGCCGCCGCGTAACCGAGCGACACGATCCGTTGGGCGCCATACAACGGCAGGCGATCTTTCAGTTCGTCCTTGAGGCGTTCCGGATAGATGCCGACCGTCTGGGTGTAGGCGTCCACCGCGTCCATCACTTCATCGAGGGAGTCGACCGGCACGAGGTTGGCCGTCCGATCGTCGAGCAACGTGGCGAACGACACCGGTTCGGGAATCTGCGAGACGATGATCGCACCTTCCCCATCCTTGCCACCGATTACCCGATACCACTCGTCGTCGAGGCGTAGTGCATCGACGTGTGCCTTGAGACCCTGGTCGTAACGTTTCGCAGACGTGCTGACGCTGTTCGGCAATTGCATCAGGGCGTCGTACACGTAGCGGCCGAAGGCGTTGAGCTGCTGCAGGCCCGCCTCGTCGGTGCCGCTTTGCACATAGGCCAGACGCGCACACACGCAGCCTTTCTGGTTCAGCGCGCCGATATCGGTGGCGAGGCGCAGCGCGGCTTCGCGCATGCTGGCCTCGCTCGCGAACGTGTCCTTGCCGATGATGCTCGCGCTGCGTTTGGGGTCGAGCGAGATCAGTTCGAGGCCGGGCTGGATGTACTGGCTCACGTGCTTCATCGACGCGAAGCCGCCCCACGCGACGATCTTTTCCAGATTCTGTGGCTGATACAGGCGCTTTTCGAACGCCGCGTCGCCGCCTTTCCAGTAGGCGACGCTCAGGTGTTTCGTGAGCGGGTGATCCGGTGCCATCTCGATCATCGTGCGGGCGATGGCGAGGGCCGTGAAGGGGTCGTTCGACGGCGCCTTGATGATGGCGTCGCTGCGCAGCACCATGTTGCGCACGATGGTCAGCAACGACAGCCCCGTGGCATTGCCGGCCACGATGTGCAGAGTACGCGCGCCGAAGCAGCGCACTTCGAGGTCGGTGCCGTCGATCAGGCGCTGCTTGACCCATCCTTCCAGATACTTGATGCCGACCGTGCTGTCCACGGCTTCGATGATCGCCTCGCGCGAGAGCATGTGACGCAGGCCGAGGTAGCTCGACTTGACGAGCGTCGGCGTGGTCGGCGCCGTCAGATACGACAGCTCGCACGCTTCCTGAAGGTGGCGATTGGTCGCGAGATCGAGGTGCTCGCCGAGCGCGGCAGCGTAGTCGAGAATGTCGTCGAAGCTGAGCTTGTACAGGTCGGCCAGCTTCGCCGGATTGCCGAGCGGCAGCGCGTCGATGTAATGGTGGGCGTCCGGCGTGAGAAATGCGAGATCGCCGCCGCGGCCGCCGACTTCGATCAGGTTATCGGTGATGATCTGGCCGCGAATGATCATCGGCGCGATAGGTTTTTGCATGACATCAGCCTTCGAGAGTATTGAGGAAATCCATCGCTTCGCGATGCGCGTTTTCGCTGGCCGCGCAGGTGATCTTGTCGTCACCGCCGTTCTTTTCGCTGTAGCGCTGGATCGGACCGACGATGTAGCGGCTCGGTCTGCCGCACGGGCAGCGCTCGTCCCATTCGATGGTGATTTCGTCGCCGGAAATGAAGCCGCCCCAGCGCGTTTCGGTGCTCAGATCGTAAAAAGCCGCGCGCCCTGTCACGCGGCCAGTGCGCGGCAGCGGCTTGCTCGTCTCGGGATCGAGCAGGTAGGGAATGACGGTCGGATTCAGGTGGTAATGGCCGTGCTCGCACAGCATGTGCGAACCGAGTACTTCGGACATCGCATATGACTGGTTCAGCTTCTTCGCGCCCGTGAAACGCAGGATGTCCTCCACCCAGCCTTCGGGTTGCACCATGCCTTTCGCGCCGCCGGCGGTGGTGATGTACGAATCAGCGGCGAACACGCCTTCGAGACCGCGCGCGAGGCCCGCCTTCGCCATGTTGTGCAGCAGATTCCAGGTCGCGTAGATAAACGCGCGCTTGCCCTTGAGTTCATGTGCGATGCGTTCGAAGAATGCTTCGAGATGCTTCGGCATGTCGGCCTGGAGCCGGTCGAAGGCTTTCTTCTTGGCGGCCAGTTCAGCACTGATTTCCAGTCGATCGAGCGTGCCGCGCGCGTGCGCAGCTCGGATTTTCGCGCCGAGATGCAGCACGTCGCTGCTCAGCCGCGCGGGGTAGGCGGCCCGGAAATGCGTTTCGTCCGGCAGCAACACCTTGATCATGAAGTCGTTGCCGCGCAAGTGGCTCAAATAGCCGGAACGGTAGTACGGAAAGGCGGTGTGCAACTCCGGTTGAGGCGTGTGCGGCCCCGTCATGTTCCAGATGAACAGCCTGCGTGCCTCGAAAGCTTTTTCGTACTCGCGGGCACTATGCGGCAGAAACGACACCGTGCCCGACGTGCCTGACGTGTGGCTGAGCACCAGTTGCGGCACCGCTGCGTCCATTGCCGCGAACCAGTCGTCGAGCCCGCGGCACGCGCTGACGTCGGCCGCGAGTATCTGCTCGGCCACCTCAGGGGTGACCAGTTTGCTCAACCACCTGTTGATTTGCGTGAAGTTGTGCCTTTCGAGCAGCGAAGGCGGATAGGACTTGTAGATGGTGTGCTCGAACAGCAGCGGCACCACGTCGTCAAGTTGCTCGACCGTGTGCACGCCTTCGGCATCGGCGAGCTTCTTGAGTGTCGGAATGCGGTCGCGAAACGCGGCAAAGCGCTTTTTCAGGCCGATCAGCTGCATGGCGTCGACCTCGGCACGCGGCAGGTGACCCCATGTTTCGTATGAATGATTGGCGAGAGCCGCCGGGTCGTTCAGCAACAACTGGGTTTTTTGTTCGATGGAGACTTCTGCAGAGGACATCGTCTGACTCGCTACTCTTGAGTAAATCTTGGGTAAGGGACCGGCGCCGACGCCGGCGTGCGGCGAGCATTCACGCTCGCTCGGCCCAACGCAGACCGCAAGATCAGTATAGGGAGCCGACGGCCGTGTCTCGTTCCGGATTCGGTCGCCTGGTGGCGGCGGACAAGACCTTGAAATAAAAGGAGAAATTTTGGGCTGGAGGCGCGTTTGCCGGGCGATTCTGCGTTTCTGACCGGTGCCTGCGGACGGCCAGCGGACGGCCCGTGAGCGACCGTTCCTGTCAACGCGTGGTAACCCGCCCCCCTACGAATGAGGGGAGGCGGTGGCTGTGCACGTCGCTATAGTTGGCATTTCCGAACTGTCCTTGCGCCCCGCGGAATCACCTGCCGGCGCAGGCGCACGCCGAACGAGAGAGAAGGATTGCCATGGCTAATTCGACCCGCGATGTGCAAGGAGCGGCCAGCGGCGATCGGGTCCTGCGTGTCGGGATACCTGCTCAGCCGCGCAAAGCGCCGCGCCAGGCGCGCTCGATCGCCCTTGTCGCCGCGCTGAAGCAAACTGGCAGGCAAATTCTCGAGACGGAAGGGCGCGACGCGTTGACCGCGTTGCGCCTCGCGGAAAATGCGGGCGTGGCCATTAGCTCGATCTACGAGTATTTCCCGACCATGGAAGCGCTGATTACCGCGGTCTTCGACGATTACCGTGTCGAGCGACGCGAAGCGTTGCTGGCGGGCATCGCGGCGCTGCCTGTCAACGCGACCTTGTTCGACGGAATTCTCCTTACGTTGAAAATCGGCGTTGCCGTTCATCACAAGAAAATGTTGATCGACCCGGCGTACAGCGTGCGTTCGACCCACTATGACGAACTCGTGCGGCTCGATCTGGTCAAGACGAAACAACTTTGGCACGCGGTCGCGACCCCGGCGCTGATGGCGCGTTTCGCCAGCGAGATTCGCGTCCGGGATTGGGCGCAGGCCGAGTTTCTGGTCTTCCAGACGCTGCTTGCGCTGCCGCGGGCGATGGTGCTTGAAAGACCTGAATACCTCGTCGATTCCGATACGCCCTATTTGATCGCACGCATGGTGCATGCGTTGTTGACCGGCGGGACGAGCACAACGGGCGAGTGCCAAACCGATCAAGCGGAATAGTGCAAGCCATGCCGCCGCGGCATGGCTATCCGCAGCGCGCGCTTACATAGCGGCCAGGCGCCGGCTCGATCGGCTGATAGGCGTCATCGCCCAATCGCGTGCGAGCCGGAACCTTCTCGGCGGCGTGCCGGCGCAGCCATTGGCTCCAGTGTGTCCACCAGCTTCCTGGCTTCTGTTTCGCAAGCGCGAGCCACTCGTCCGCGTTGTCGGCCTGGTTGCCACCAGTCCAGTAATGGCGCTTGTTCACGGACGGAGGGTTGATGACCCCGGCGATGTGGCCGCTCGCGGCCAGCACGAACTGCGGCTTGCCGCCAAGCAGGTGTACGGTTCGCCATGCGGACCGCCATGGGACGATATGGTCGCCTTGGGCCGCGAGAACATAGCTCGGGACATCGATCGCGCCGAGGTTCACCGGCTGGCCGCACATCACGAGCTTGCCCGGCACGCGCAGGTTGTTCTCCAGGTACGTGTTACGCAGCAGCCACGCAACCATCGGCCCCGGCAGATTGGTGGCGTCGGCATTCCAGTACAACAGGTCGAACGCGTCGGGCGTTTGTCCCTTCAGATAGTTGTTGGCGACATAGGGCCACAGCAGATCGTTCGCGCGCAACATCTGGAATACGAACGCCAACGACTTGCCGGAATGGATGCCACCCTGGCCGATCGTCAGTTCGCTTTGCCTGACACTTTCCTCGTCGATGAACGCGCCCAGGTCACCCGGTTCGTCGAAATCGAGCAGGGTCGTGAGCAAGGTCATGCTCGCTACCGTTTCGTCGCCGCGCGCGCGCAGGATCGCCAGTGCCGAGGAGAGCATCGTGCCACCGACGCACCAGCCGAGCGTGTTGACCTTGTCCGCGCCGCTGATCGCCTGCGCTATCTCGATCGCCTTCATCACGGCGTGTTCGAGGTAATCGTCCCAGGTCGTATGCTGCATGTCCTCGCCTGGGTTGCGCCATGAAATCACGAAGACGGTGTAGCCCTGCTCGCACGCATAGCGCACGAAGGAGTTTTTCGGCTGGAGGTCGAGAATGTAGAACTTGTTCACGCACGGCGGCACCACGACGAGCGGGCGCGCGGCGACCTGCGTGGTGAGCGGCCGGTACTGGATCAATTGCATGAGCTCGCACTCGAACACGACCGCACCCTCGGAGACCGCGACGTTGCGGCCTACCTCGAATGCCGTCTCGTCGGTGATCGCAATCTGGCCGCGTGCCAGGTCGTGCAGCAGGTTCGACATGCCGGCACGCAAGCTCTCGCCGTCCGATTGCAGCGCAAGCCGCATCGCCTCGGGATTGGTCGCGGCGAAGTTTGCGGGGCTCATCGAATCGATGAACTGGCGGGAAAAAAAGCGCAGTTTGTGCTTGACCTTGTCGTCGAGTTCCGCGGCTTCGACCATCTCGGCGAGCAGGCGTGAATTGAGCAGGTAAGCCTGCACGAGCGCACTGTACCAGGCGTTGCCGGTCCAATCCTCGCCCTGGAAGCGGCGGTCGTTCGGCTCGGGCGCCGTCATGGGGGGCGCGACGCCATTGCCGCTCGCGTGCGGCGACATCAGAGTGCGCCAAAGCGCCATCTGTTGATTCCAATAGTGTGCACTGGCAAGCGCCAGCGGCGCCGCGTCCGCGTTCGATGCCTCGCTATCCTGGGTTGCTCGCGGGCCAGTCAGCACCTGCGTCCAGTCGTGTGCCAACTTGAAGCATGCCTGAAGCCATTTCTCTGGTGCATTGAAGTGAGACGCCATACAAGTCCCCTCGTGGTTTGATGCAATGGTTGTCCAGAACGGCAATGGGGTCATCCGCCGATGGCAGCGCGAGCCATGCATCGGCCTCGCCGTACGCGCACTGGATCGTCATGCCGGCCTTTCTCGCGATACGCATCATCGCGTCGTTGTCCGACTGAAAATACATCCACAGCGTGTGGAACTGCATGCTGCGAGCGTGAGTAATCGCGTGTTCGAGCAGTGCGCTGCCGATGCCGCGCCCGCGCGCATCTTGCGATACGGATACGCCGAGCTCGGCGGCGCGAGGACGGTCGTTATCGCGCAGCGTCACGAAATGCCCCACGCCGTCCAGCGTCAGCGGACTGTCGTAGACGCCGAACACCGTGTCGCGCTCGAAGTCGATGCCATCCACGTAATGTTTGATCGTCCAGTCGCGCGTCGGCTGATTGAAACGGAGTCGACGGTCTTCGTCGTTGAGGGCGAGAAAATGCGCGAGTAATGCCCGGCGCGATTGCTCGGTCAGCACACGCCAGCTGGTTCGATTGGTTTGCGCGTTCCACATTCAGACCACCGGACCGCTGCAATCCTGCTCGCGCCGCTGCTCGGACCAGAGTATTTTTGCCGCCTCGCCATCGCTCCGATAGCTGTGACAGCTATTGATGATCGTCACGTCTTTTTTAAGGCTTGCGGGCCAGTCGGGCGACGCGCGCTCGATAGCCAAGCTCGCCTGCACGGCGGTCGTCGCCATTGTTCCGAGTATCAGTTCGGTCAGATGCGTGCAACCGTGCATGCCGCCGACGCGAGCCTTGACCTGCGTTCGCCAGCCCGCACCGATTTGCAGACCGGCGAGCGCTGCATAGGCGGACTCGATCTTCGGGCAGTAAGGCGTCGGGGTTGCGCGCATCTGCGCGGTGACGGCCTGGACGACCAGCTTCTGGTTCACCGTCATGAGGATGCGCATGTCGTGAATCGGCATGCCGGCGGGCAGGATCTTGAAGAAAAGATCTGTTCCGTCTGGCGTGATGTCTCTCAACTCTGCTTCGATGTCAATCAGCCCGTCGCTGCGCTGATACGCATGACAGGCGACATGGCGGGTATGAAGAAGCTTTCGCGCGACAGCGGTCGGGTTCATATCGGATATCCGTGGACAGCAATGACGCGTGCGCTAGCCGCGCAAGGCTTTGACCAGCTTTTCGCGCACTTGCGGATGGCCGGCGAACGGGTCACCGGGGTTGCACTGTCCGATCATGCGTTTGAAGCGCTCCTCCACGAGCGCCATTACATTGAGATCCGAGTAGATATAGAAGTCCCGCATCCGGACGGCGTCGAACGTTATCTGGGCGATTTCTTCCACGCTGATCTTTGCGGAGCTGACCGACTTCTCGGACATCGCTTGCGCGACAAGCTGTGAGCGCGTCGGCGTTTCAGCGTTGGCAAGCTCGGCGGGACGATTGCGGCGCGACTGGCTGAATGCGGTCGGCACGAAGTACGGACACAACGCCGAACAGTGCACCTGATCGGTCACGAGGCCGAGGTCGTGATAAAGCGTCTCGGTGAGGGCAACCACCGCATGCTTGGAGACGTTGTACACGCCCATCGACGGTCCGTTGACGAGACCGGCCATCGATGCGGTATTGACGATATGGCCTTCATAGGCCGGATCGCGCGCGGCGGCGGCGAGCATCAAGGGCGTGAATATCCGCACACCATGAATGACGCTCTTCAAATTCACGCCCAGCACCCAGTCCCAATCTTTTTCGGTGTTCTCCCACACGAGGCCGCCCGCGCCCACGCCAGCGTTGTTGAACAACAGATTGACCTCGCCGAACGCGTCGATCGCGGCGTCGGCGAGCGCCTGTACCTGATCGGCACTCGACACATCGGTACGCACGCCGATCACGGCCGCACCCTGGTCACGGCGTGTTTTCACGGTGGCGTGCAGTGCGTCCTCCTGGATGTCGGCCAGCACGAGCTTCATGCCCAGGGCCGCGCCGGCCTCGGCGAATGCCTTGCCGAAGCCCGATGCAGCGCCGGTAATCACGGCAACCCTGTTCTGAAACTGCTTCATTGCGTTGTCCTGCCTGGTTGCATGTCGGGAATGTCGAGCTCAGCGAGCGCTTCAGGTTGCAACGCGGCAACGCGCCTGCACACGCAGGATAGGGCGTGTCGGGTGTGGCGCCGCCTTCCCTTTGGAGGGGGGCGGCTGCGAACGCGGCCTGGTTGGCGGATTGCGCGGCGGGTCGCCGCGAAACCGGGCATCGGTGGGACGCATGTCCGCGTCTGGCGAACTGAACGGCAGTTCGCCGGCGCCCCCTAGAAAGGGAGGGGGAAATTGCGTCTGACGCCTGCCTATCATGTGCCCGGATCTCACGTGCGACACACGCCGCAGCTTTCGCCGCCGCGCCGAACGGCTTCGCATGACAAAACGGATGAAGTCGACCCTCCCGATCCCGGGAGAAACTCAAGACATCAAAGGAACCAGCATGACAGCGCAGTATCAGTCCCATGACGGCATTGCCGTCATCACGCTCGACAATCCTCCTGTCAACGGACTGGGCCACAGCACCCGGGTGGGCATCGTCGAAGGGATGACTCGAGCGCTGGACGATGCGACCGTCAAGGCGATTGTGATCACCGGTGCCGGCAAGGCATTCTCGGGCGGCGCGGATATCCGCGAGTTCGGTACACCAAAGGCGATGCAGGAGCCGAGCCTGCAAACGGTCATCGATACGATTGAGGCTTCGCCAAAGCCGGTGGTGGCTGCAATTCATGCGGTGGCGATGGGCGGCGGCCTCGAGCTGGCGCTAGGCTGCCACTACCGCGTGACGGCAAAGGGCGCGCAGATCGCCCTGCCGGAAGTCAATCTTGGCCTGCTGCCAGGCGCCGGCGGGACGCAGCGCTTGCCGCGCGTGATCGGCCTCGAGGCGGCTTTGAACATGATCACGTCAGGCAATGCGATCCCGTCCGAGAAGTTTGCCGATACGAAGCTATTCGACCACGTCGCCAGTGACGACGTGCTACCCGCTGCAGTGAAGTTCGCTCGGAACGTCGCCGCCGCGCCGGGCCAGCATCCGCAGGTACGAAACCTGAAGGTGCAGCACAAGAACGCTGAAGGCTACCTCGGATTCGCGCGCAGCACGCTCGCGGCGACATCGCAGCATTTCCCGGCACCGCTCAAATGCGTCGACGCGGTCGCGGCTTCCCTCAAGCCGTTCGAACAGGGCATGAAAGACGAGCGCGATGGCTTCCTGTATCTGCTCTCTACGCCTGAATCGCGGGCCTTGCGTCATGCGTTCCTCGCCGGGCGCGCCGCGAGCAAGATTCCCGATGTGCCGGGCGACACGCCCACCCGCAAGATCGCGAAGGTGGCCGTGATCGGCGCGGGCACCATGGGTGGCGGCATCAGCATGAACTTCCTGAACGCGGGCATCCCCGTGACGATGCTGGAAATGAAGTCCGATGCGCTGGAGCGCGGCGTGGCGACGATCCGCCGCAACTACGAGAGCAGCGCGAAAAAGGGCAAGCTCACCCAGGACGACGTCGAGCAGCGCATGAACCTGCTGCGCACGACGCTCTCCTATGACGACATCGGCGACGCCGATCTCGTCATCGAAGCGGTGTTCGAGGAAATGGGTGTGAAGGAAGCGGTCTTCAGGAAACTCGACGGGGTCATGAAACAGGGGGCGATCCTCGCTTCGAACACCTCGACGCTGGACGTGAACACAATCGCCTCGTTCACGACGCGTCCTCAGGACGTGGTCGGCATGCACTTCTTCAGCCCGGCCAACGTGATGAAGCTTCTCGAAGTGGTCCGCGGCGAGAAAACCGGCAAGGATGTGCTTGCCACCGTCATGCAGCTCGGTAAGAAGATCAAAAAGGTCGCCGTTGTGGCCGGCGTGTGCGACGGTTTCATCGGCAACCGCATGCTCG
This sequence comes from Paraburkholderia fungorum, assembly GCF_046027215.1. GTDB lineage: Bacteria > Pseudomonadota > Gammaproteobacteria > Burkholderiales > Burkholderiaceae > Paraburkholderia > Paraburkholderia fungorum_D. Next base: position 1,718,997 of record NZ_JAQQEN010000001.1, read on the forward strand.
AGCAGTACAGCCGCCAGGCGGGCTTCCTGCTGGACGAAGGCGCGTTGCCCGAACAGGTTGACCGCGCGATCGAGACATTCGGTTTCGCCATGGGCCCGTTCCGCATGATCGACATGGCGGGCAACGATATCGGCTGGGCGATCCGCAAACGGCGCGCCATCGAGCAGCCCGAGTTCACCTACTCGAAGACCGGCGACCTGCTGTGCGAGGCGGGGCGCTTTGGCCAGAAGGCCGGCGCAGGATGGTACGACTACGAGCCGGGCGATCGCAAGGCGTATCCGAGTCCGCAGGTCAACGAAATGATCGTGCGTCACTCGAAGGATCTGGGGATCGCGCGCCGCAAGATTTCCGATGCAGAAATCGTCGAGCGGCTGGTGTTCGCACTCGTCAACGAAGGCGCACTGATTCTCGAGGAAGGCATCGCGTCGAAGGCATCGGACATCGACATGGTCTATCTGAGCGGCTACGGCTTTCCGCAGTTCCGCGGCGGCCCGATGCTGTATGCGGATCAGTTCGGCCTCTACAACGTCGCGCAGGCGATCCAGCGTTGCGCGAAGGGTTATCGCGGAGAAGCATGGCAGGTCGCGCCGCTGCTGCAGAAGCTGGCGGACGAAGGCAAGGGCTTCAACGATTGAGCGTGTCCGCTGCTGCATGCCGGCGCGCAGGTCACGGATGCCATGCATCCCGCGCTGCGGCTGCCGGCCAGTAACCCTATCAAAGCACACCCAGGAACAACACATGAATGAAGCAGTCATCGTATCCACCGCGCGCACCGGCTTGGCAAAGAGCTGGAAGGGCGCCCTCAACATGACCCACGGCGCCACGATGGGCGGCCATGTGGTGAAGCACGCAATCGAGCGCGCCGGCATTGAGGCTGGCGAAGTGGAGGACGTGCTGATGGGTTGCGCGAATCCCGAGGGCGCGACGGGCGGCAATATCGGGCGGCAGATCGCCCTGCGCGCGGGCTGCCCGGCGACGGTGCCGGGTGCGACGGTCAACCGCTTCTGCTCGTCGGGCCTGCAGGCCATTGCGATGGCTGCGCAGCGCGTGATCGCGGACGAAGGCGACATTTTCGTGGCGGGCGGCGTCGAAAGCATTTCGTGGACGCAGCGGCAGATGAATCAGCACATGGCGAGCGACCCGTGGCTGGTGCAGCATAAGCCGGAAATCTACTGGAGCATGCTGCAGACCGCCGAGACCGTGGCCAAGCGCTATGAGATCTCGCGCGAGCGCCAGGACGAGTACGGTGCGCGCAGCCAGCAACGGGCGGCCGCTGCGCAACAGGCGGGCCGCTTCAATGACGAGATCGTGCCGATCACGGTGCTGGCCGGCGTGACCGACAAGGTCACCGGCGAGATCGTGACGCGCGAAGTGACGCTCGCGGCCGACGAAGGTATCCGCGGCGACACCACGCTCGAAGGCGTGGCGAAGATCCGCACCGCGATGCCTGGCGGTGTCATTTCGGCAGGCAATGCATCGCAGTTCTCGGATGGCGCGTCGGCCGCCGTGGTGATGAACGCACGGGTGGCGGCCGCGCGCGGCCTGCAGCCGCTCGGCGTGTTCCGTGGCTTCGCGGTGGCGGGCTGCGAGCCCGACGAAATGGGTATTGGTCCGGTGTTCGCGGTGCCCAAGCTGCTGAAGAAGGCTGGCCTCAAGGTCGAGGACATCGGCCTGTGGGAGCTGAACGAAGCATTCGCGGTGCAGGTGCTGTATTGCGCCGACCAGCTCGGCATCCCGATGGAGCGCCTGAACGTCAATGGCGGCGCGATTGCGGTGGGCCATCCGTTTGGCGTATCGGGCGCGCGCCTCGTCGGCCACGCGCTGATCGAAGGCAAGCGCCGCGGCGTGAAGTACGTGGTGGTTACGATGTGTATCGGCGGCGGCCAGGGTGCGGCCGGCCTGTTCGAAGTGCTTTGAACGGGATCTCCGTATGTCGCTGATCCTGTCCCGCCGTGATCTGGATTTCATGCTGTACGAGTGGCTTCGGGTCGAGGCGCTGACGGAGATCCCGCGCTACGCCGACCACTCGCGCGAAACTTTCGACGCCGCGCTTGATACCTGCGAAAAGATCGCCACTGAACTGTTCGCGACGCATAACAAGAAGAGCGACCAGCACGAGCCGCATTTCGACGGCGAAACGGTTAGCCTCATTCCTGAGGTCAAGACTGCGCTCGACGCGTTCAGTGCGGCAGGTCTGATGGCCGCGGGCCAGGATTACGAACTCGGTGGCATGCAGTTGCCGCTGGTGGTCGAGAAGGCTGGCTTCGCCTGGTTCATGGCCGGTAACGTCGGCACGGCGGGCTATCCGTTCCTGACGATTGGCAATGCCAACCTGTTGCTCACCTACGGCACGCCCGCGCAGATCGACGCGTTCGTGCGGCCTGAGATGGACGGCCGTTTCTTCGGGACGATGTGCCTGTCCGAGCCGCAGGCGGGCTCGTCGCTGTCGGACATCACGACGCGCGCCGAGTATGAGGTCGAGTCGCCGCTCGGCGTGCAATACCGGCTGCGTGGCAACAAGATGTGGATCTCGGGCGGCGAACACGAACTGTCCGGGAACATCGTACATCTGGTGCTGGCCAAGATTCCTGGTCCGGACGGCAGGCTGATTTCGGGCGTGAAGGGCATCTCGCTTTTTATCGTACCCAAGTACCTCGTCAATGATGATGGCTCGCTCGGCGAGCACAACGATGTGGTGCTCGCCGGTCTCAATCACAAGATGGGCCATCGTGGCACGACCAACTGCCTGCTGAATTTCGGCGAAGGCATCAAATATCGGCCGGACGGCAAGGCTGGCGCGATTGGTTATCTGGTCGGCGAGCCGGGTCAGGGGCTCGCCTGTATGTTCCACATGATGAACGAGGCGCGCATCGGCGTGGGGCTGGGTGCGGCGACGCTCGGCTATACCGGCTACCTGCATGCGCTCGACTACGCGCGCAACCGGCCCCAGGGACGCACCGCCGGCCGTGGCGGCAAGGACCCGGCCAGCCCGCAGGCGAAGCTGGTCGAGCATGCTGATATTCGCCGCATGCTGCTCGCGCAGAAGAGCTACGCGGAGGGCGCGCTGGCGCTGAATCTATATTGCGCCAAGCGGGTGGACGAAGAACGCGCGGCGCACGCGGCGGGCGACGCACAGGCGTGTGAGCGGGCGACGCTATTGCTCGACATCCTGACGCCCATCGCCAAAAGCTGGCCGTCGCAATGGTGCCTGGAAGCGAACAGTCTCGCGATTCAGGTGCACGGCGGTTACGGCTACACCCGCGAGTACAACGTCGAGCAGTTTTACCGCGACAACCGTCTCAACCCGATTCACGAAGGCACGCACGGCATCCAGGGACTGGATTTGCTTGGCCGCAAGGTGGTGTTGAAGGAGGGGGCCGCCCTTGGGATTCTCCGCGACACGATGCAAGCCGCCGTTGAATGCGCGCGTGCTTGTGCGGACGCGGCGTTGAACGAATATGCCGGTGTGCTCGATTCCGCTACCGCCCGCCTCGCGCAGGTGACGCGGCAACTGTGGGCGGCGGGGGAACCCGCATTGACGCTCGCCAACGCGTCCTTGTACCTGGAAGCGTTCGGCCATGTGGTGATGGCGTGGGTGTGGCTGGAGCAGGCCCTTGTCGCGAGTGCTGCGCTTGCTGGCGGCAAGCATGCACAGGACGATGCTTTCTACCGCGGCAAGCTCGCCGCCGCGGCTTATTTCTTTCGCTGGGAGCTGCCCCGCGTGACAGCGCAGTTTGATCTGCTTGCAAGTCTCGATCGAACCACGCTCGACATGCAGGACGCCTGGTTCTAAATGAGCGCCTTCGATGCTGAAGTGATCGCTAGCAGATCAGGCACGAGGCGAGCTCAAGGAGTCCCTTTTTGAACGCTGTACAGCAATACGCGGAAAAGTGCGTCACAGATATTCTCCTATCAGATGCTGACTGGGCGCGCGTCGAACATCTGTTTCCAGGGCCGACTCGGGGACCTGGGCGACCCCGTCGAGATTGTCGCGGAATATTGAATGCGATTCTCTGGGTGCAGCAAAACGGCGAGAAGTGGCATAGGCTGCCGTCCATTTTTCCGGCCCAGCAGACGTGCTACGTGAAGTACCTGGCATGGCGCCGCGCGGGGCTTCTTCAACGCGTCGCCGAACTCATTGATGTGAAGTCGCTTGATCACTCAGCGACTGGCCGATGTGACGGGGTGGTTGACGCGGCCGCGTCGTTGTCGAGACGTCGATTGTAAAGACGCTCAACAAGAGCCTACGGCTCTACAAAAGGAAAATCATATGCATACCGTAAAGCAGCTCTTCGACCTGAAGGGTAAGACGGCGCTTATTACCGGCGGCTCGCGCGGGCTTGGCCTGCAGATCGCGGAGGCACTCGGGGAGCAGGGCGCCCGCCTCGTGATATCGGCACGCAAGACAGACGAACTGCAGGCCGCTCAGGCGCATTTACAGGCGCGTGGCATCGTGGTCGACTGGGTCGCCGCCGACGCTGCGCGCGACGACGATATTGCGCGTCTTGCCGACGAAGCGCTCGCAACGCTCGGGCGCGTCGACATCCTGGTGAACAATGCCGGCGCCGTGTGGGGCGCGCCGGCCGAGGACCACACCGTCGAAGCCTGGGACAAAGTGATGGACCTGAACATCCGCGGCCTGTTTTTGCTGACGCAACGCATCGGCAGGCGTTCGATGATTCCCCGCCGCTACGGACGGATCATCAATGTCGCATCGATATCCGGCCTCAGGGGCAACGTGCCGGGCCGCATGGAGACGATCGCCTACAACACGTCGAAGGGCGCGGTGGTCAACTTCACACGCGCGCTGGCAGGCGAGTGGGGCGAGCACAACATCACGGTGAACGCACTGGCGCCGGGCTTTTTCCCGTCGAAGATGACGAGCGGCTCGCTCGCTCGCATGGACATGGATGCCGTATGCGCGGGCATCCCTCTGCGACGGCTTGGCGACGACGGCGACCTGAAGGGTGCGGCGCTGCTATTCGCGAGCGATGCCGGCAAGCACATCACCGGCCAGATTCTCGCGGTGGATGGTGGGGTAACGGCGGTCGCGTGAACACGGTGTCTGGGCCGTTGTTCGACGCAGGTATTTGCATTGCGTTCGACGCCGTCCCCCGTGAAGGACGGCATTGCTCCCTACTGAATCAGGTCATGCTTGCGCGCCCATACCATCGCGTCATACCGGCTCGACACCCCCAGCTTGGAGAAGATGTTGCGCAGATTCCACTTCACGGTTTCAAGCGTGATGTTCAGTGTGAGCGCGATTCGTTTGTTCGACATCGCCTGGGCCACGAGGCCGAGTATCTCCACTTCGCGCTGAGTCAGCACCGCCTGGTTCCTGGGGGCGTTTGCGCGCCGGCTCCCGCCGGTGGTCGCGTCGGCTGTCGCGGCGTTGGAGAACTTGTCGAGCAGATCTTGCGCGTACTGCATGACGGGCCCTTGCAGCAGCTTCTCCTGCACGAGCCGCGCGAGTGGCTTGCCGACCAACGCGCCTTCGTCGACCAGCGTACGTATGAGGCCGAGTCTGTGGCCGGCTTCGACCGCTTTGGCCATGGAGGCGATTGCTTCTTCTGAGCGCTCCATGTTGTCGAGTGCCGCGCTTTGGAGTATGTCGACAAGCGCAAGCAGCCTGCCGCGACCGAATTGCGCCGCATGGCTGCGCGTGATCTCCAGCGCCGCTAGTGCCCGATCGGGATAATCGGTCAGAACGACACGGGCCCGGGCAAGCGCGGCGACTGCCGGAAACTCCGCGCGGTAACCCTGTTCGGCCGGATGGGCGTGTGCCAGTTCGTCCAGAGAGGCGGACACGTCAGCGGCACGTGCCCGGTCCCCCTTTATCAACAACACTTTGACCTGTTCGGCCAGCATGTGCGCGACCGCGCGTTCCTGGCGGAGGCCGCGCATATGTCCGGCCTGTTGCTGCAGGAAGGACAGCGCTGCCTCGGGGCTTTCCTGCAGGAGGTCGAGACGCGCCCTGCAAAGCGATGCACGGATCATGACCTCCGGCGCGGAGGACTGCAGCAGGCCACGGCGATTGGCGATGGTCTCCCGTGCATCATCGATGCGGTCCAGTTCGTAATAAGCATCGGCGAGGCCGCCGGCGCAAAGGTTCGCGCTGATCGAGCGGCGGCCCAGCGCCTTCACCGAACGCGCGAGTAGCAGGGAACCGGTGCGCTCCGCCTCACGTACTTCGCCGGCGAGCATCAACGTCGTGATGACCGTCGCTTCCGCCACGAGCGCCATGTCATTGTTGCGGTCCGCCAGCGGAATGGGGTGGGCGTCGAGCAGGCGCCTCGCTTTCGCATACTGCCCGGTGGCGCTGTACGCCGAGGCGAGTTCGGCAAGCAGCACGTACTGCAGAAAGGGATTTTCCATCGCGGCATCGCGCTGGGGCTCCAGCAGATCGATGACGCGTTGCATATCGTCGCGCTGGACGGCGATCGCGGCGCGGATCAGCGGCAGGCTGCTGCTGACATCCGGATGCGTAGGGGTGCCGCTTGCGTCCAGATGGGCGAGCCAGCCCTCCGCTTTGGCTGGGCGAGCAGTCAGCGCGACCGTCAGGCAGGCGAGGAAAAGCAGCCTCTGATGCTTGAACAAGGTCTCTTCCGGCAGGCGGTCCAGCAGATGCAGCGTCGGACTCAGATATTCCAGGCTCCATGTTGCGGGGGCGGCGCGCTCGATCACCGAGGTGGCGAACTCCAGATCTTCGCCGAGGCTGGCATGGCGGATCGCTTCTGCAAGGAATCCGTTATCGGCGAACCATCGGCTGCCGCGCCGGTGCAATTCCCGCACTGCAGCGGATCCGCGGCGTTCGAGCCGCGTGGCGAGAAATTCGCCGAATAGCGGATGGAAGCGGTACCAGACTGACCTGTCGTCCGAATCGACCCGAATGATCAGCAGGTTCTCGTCTTCCATGCGCGTCAGCAACTCCGCAGTGTGCGGAATATCCGTGACGGACTCGGCGAGAGACGTATTGAATCTGCGGAAGATCGACAGCGTTTCGGCAAGACCGGCGAGCTCAGGCGGCAGGTGCGCCATGATCTCTTCGGTCAGGTAGGTTTGCAGATCGCTGGATCGCCAGACAAGATGCGGGAGGATCGAACGCGTGTCCGGACGGCTCTTCAGCATGATGACGATCAACTGGAGGCACGATGGCCAGCCGCTCGTCAGCTCCTGAATCAGGCCTAGTTCATCGGCGTTGATCTTGCCTGCACCCAGGTTTTCATCGAGGAAGACGCGCGTTTCTGGCAGGTCGAAGGGCAGTTCGGCGCTATCCAGTTCCACGATCTGATCCATGACTCGCAACCGGCTCAAGCTCAATGGCGGCGTAACGCGTGAAGAAAGCACGAGATGGAGATTGCCCGGGCCATGATCGAGCAGCTTCTGCATGAATTTGTGCGCTGCCGACGCCTCCACCAGGTGATAGTCGTCCAGGATCAGGTAAACGTCGCGCTGAAGCGCCTCGGCGCCCCTGACGATGGCGGCGATCGCCGTATCCATGGCGACTGCGCTGGTGTCCTCGAGCGGCATATCCGTTTCGACCGGAATGCCCAGGCGTTGAAGGGCGGCAAACAGCGCGGCGCAAAAGCCGGCATAGCCGTTGTCGTCAGCGCTCAGGGAGAGCCAGCCGACGTCGGCCCCAGCCTTCAGGCAGGCTTGCCGCCATTGCGCGAGCAGGGTGGTCTTGCCGTAGCCCGCGCTGCCGGTGACAAGGGCGAGCCTGCACTGATGAATACGGTTGAGCTGGGCGAGCAGGTTGGCGCGCGGCAAGTGCTTTGCGCCGATACGAGGGGGAGAGAACTTGGTGGAAACCAGGTGTCTGGTGAATTGCGTGGTCAAGTCGTCACCTAGTCGATGCAACGGATGATTCGCGCGCGAGAGGCAACCGTTTACATCCGTGTTCCGCGCGAATACGTCCTTCCTCTGATTGAGGGGTGCCAAACGGATGAGCGGAAGCTAACTTACCAGCATTCGAACGTCAAGAGAGCGGAGACTGGCCGATATCCCGGAAGAGACCCGTTCCGTGGGGGATCGGCATGGGGGCGACGGCATCCTGAAGGACATCAACGGCGGGCACGTTTGGCGGGATGTCATCGTTATCCCTATGCCCGGTGGCACGGCCTGGGGCTGGCCGGTAATCCTGCCGCGCGCCTTGACGGGGGCCAGGCTTTCGCGTGACCCCAGGCGCCCGAGGACGACAGCGCGCGTTAAGCCAGCGCGTTAAGCCAGGTTACGCGAAATGATCAGCTTCTGGATGTGACTGGTGCCCTCGTAGATCTTGCAGATCCGCACATCGCGCAGATAGCGCTCCACCGGGAAGTCGGTGAGGTATCCGTAACCGCCGTGGATCTGCAGCGCATCCGAGCAGACCTTCTCGGCGATTTCGCTGGCAAACAGCTTGGCGATCGATGCCTCTTTCATGCAGTTGACGCCGGAATCGCGCAACCGCGCGGCGTACAGGCAGTACTGGTACGCGACGTCGACCTGCGCGGCCATATCGGCCAGGTCGAATGCCACGCCCTGGAGCCTGGCAATGGGCGCGCCGTACGCTTCCCGCTCGCCGGCGTACTTGATCGCGGCCTCCAGCGCAGCACGCGCGGCGCCCGCGGCGATAAAGGCGATGCCGATGCGGCCGTCGGCCAGTCCCCCCATCGCCGTGCGATAGCCGTTGCCCTCATCGCCCAAGCGGTTTTCGGCCGGCACGCGGCAATCTTCCAGCGCGATCTGGGCCGTATGCGCCGTGTGCTGACCGAGCTTGCTCTCGATGCGCGTCACGTGATAGCCGGGCTGCTTCGGGTCGATGATGAACGTGGTTGCACCACGTTTTCCGGCTGTTTTGTCGGTGATCGCAAAGACGACGCCGACGCCCGCTTCGCTGCCGTTCGAAATGAACTGCTTGGCGCCGTTCAGGACGTAGTGGTCGCCGTCGCGGCGGGCTGCCGTGCGCAGCGCGGCGGTATCGGAACCGGCATGCGGCTCGGTGAGGAGGAACGCGCCGATCGATTCGCCGCGTGCCATCGCCGGCAGGTAGCGCCGCTTCTGTTCTTCGGTGCCGTGTTCGGCGATGGTCATCGCCGTGAAGTTGTGCACGTGGACGATGGTGGCGAGGCCAGCGTCGACAGCGGCGAACTCGTGCTGTGCCAGACAGAAGTCCAGCACGCCGGCGCCCGTACCGCCGTACTCTTCGGGAATGAGCATGCCGAGAAAGCCCAGTTCCGCCATCGCCTTCAGTTCGCTGTATGGCCATGCCGACGCGGCATCGCGTTGGGCGGCGGTCGGCGCGATGATCTCGGTAGCGACGCGCCGTGCGGAGTCTCGGATCAGGATCTGTTGTTCTGTCAGGAATGCAGTGGATATGTCTGTCATGATTGCCTTGCCTTTATCGAGGGCCTGGTATGGGGTACAAGCGCGTTTTGGGAGCCATCGTCCGCGCCGCGCGGGCGCACGGATCGGCAGCCCCTGCGCTGCGCAGAAAGAGCCTGGCCGGATCAGCGTGCTTGCCAGTCCTTGAGTACCGAGTCGGTATGTTCGCCACGGCGGGGAATTGCGCCGGGGCGGGCGGCAGGCGTGGCGGAGAAGCGGGGCGCCGGGCTGGCCTGCAGGATGCCGCCGTCGCGGGTATAGACCTCGCGGGCCTTCATATGCGGATGCGCCGCCGCTTCGTCGGGAGTCAGCACCGGCGCGAAGCAGGCGTCCGTGCCTTCGAGCAGCGCGCACCATTCGTCGCGCGTGCGGCTTGCAAAGAGTTCGGCGAAACGCTCGCGCAACGTTGGCCAGTTGCGCGAATCGTAGCCGTTGTCGAAGGCGCGATCGTCGGCGACACCCAGCTTCTCGCGTAGTTGCTGGTAAAACTTGGGCTCGAGCGAACCCACCGAAATGAACCCGCCATCGGCGCAGCGGTAGGTGTTGTACCAGTGGGGGCCGTCGAGCAGGCTTTGTCCGCGTGCGGGCGTCATCTTGCCCGAAGCCTGCAGCGTCAGCAGCAGCGTCATCATGTGCGCGGTGCCGTCGACGATAGCGGCATCCACCACCTGACCCTGGCCCGTCGCGCGCGCGCTCATGATGCCGGCCAGCAACCCGACGGCGAGGTACATGGCGCCGCCGCCCACGTCGCCGATGAGGCTTGGCGGCGTGACGGGCGGCTCGCCCGGCTGGCCCGCGTACCACAGGGCGCCAGACAGCGCGATGTAGTTCAGATCGTGTCCCGCCGCATGGGCGAGCGGTCCGCTCTGGCCCCAACCGGTCATCCGGCCGTAAACCAGACGAGGATTGTGCTGCAGACAGACGTCCGGGCCGAGGCCGAGGCGCTCCATCACGCCGGGGCGCATGCCCTCGATCAGCGCATCGCACTGTTCGACCAGTTCCAGCACGGTGCGTACGCCTTCGGGCGTCTTGAGATCCACAGCGATCGAGCGCTTGCCGCGGCTCGCGATGTCATTGTTGCCGACATCCACGCGCTCAGTGTCGGCATTGACGCGATCGACGACCACCACGTCTGCGCCGAGATCGGCGAGCAGCATCCCGCAGAAAGGCCCGGGGCCAATGCCCGCGATTTCCAGTACCCGGATGCCGGTGAGCGGCCCTTGCTTGTTTGACGCCATCGTTTGTCTCGCTATGTTTGTAGTCTGCCTAATGATAGACAGCCGCATGCTGCGGCACACCCCCTCAAGCAGGAGGGGGCGGATGGCGGTCCTGGCTGTGATCCGAAGCTGTGATCCCCCTATTCCGGGCAGGGGCACGCGGGCGGGCATGCGTGTACGTTCCGGCGCGTGCTGAAGGGCGCGCGAATGCGAGGGCGGACATGGCGATCCACGGCCCGCTTGATCGGTCGGCTACTGGATGAATCCGTGCTCGCGCGCCCACATCATGGCGTCGTAGCGCGTCGAGACGCCGAGCTTGGTGAGGATATTCCGTACGTTCCACTTCGTCGTGCCGACCGTGATGTTGAGCGTCAGCGCGATGCGTTTGTTCGACATGGCCTGCGAGATCAGCAACAGGATTTCGAGTTCGCGCGGCGTGAGGCTCACGTGTTGCGCGGCCAGCGAGGCAGTACCCGAGGGGCTGACTCGAACGGGGGCCGTGCCGAGCTTGTCGAGCACCGTGTCGAGATAGTGCGCGGCCTGCGTGCCGAGGGCCGGTTCGTGACGCACCGTTGCGAGCAACGGACCGATCCGTTCGCCTTCGTCGAGGAAGGCTCGCATCAGCCCAAGTTTCGCGCCCGAGCGCACGGCATCGGTCAGGCATTGGGTTGCCGCATCGTGCTGCTCGAGATTGTCGAAGCTCACGGCCGCCAGCAGGTTCGCCCGCACGAGCAGCCGCTCGCGCCCGAACGATCGCGCGAACGCCCGGACTTCATCGAGCGCATGGAGCGCCTGACTGGCATCGAAGTTTGCCAGTGCGAGCCGCGCGCGCGCGAACGCAGCGATCGCCGAAAGCTCCGCGTGGAAGCTGGCGCCGCGGTGCGCCTCGCCGAGCGCGCATAGTCTTGCGACTACGTCGTCGGCGCGAATGTGATCGCCGTCGGCAAGCAGGATGCGCGCCTGTTCGGCGAGCATGTACCCCATCGGCCTCGCGAGGCCAAGACCGTGGAAGTGCGCTGCCTGGACATCGAGAAAGGCGAGCGCCGCCGCGGAATCCTGTTGCAGACGATCCAGCCGCGCATGGCATAAGGAGGCCTGAATCATGACCTCCGGCCACGATGATCGCAGGATGCGCGCCCGGTTGGCGAGGACCTCGCGCGCGTCATCGATGCGGTCGAGTTCGTAGTACACCTCGCCCAGCATCGCCGCACAGGTACTCGCGCACACCGAATGCCGCCCATAGGACGATTCCGCCTGTTCGAGGAGAGCCGATGCCAGGTGGACTGCCTCGCTCACCCTGCCTTGCGCCAGGTAGATGGTCGGCAGCGTTGCCTCGACGAGCAGCGCAATTTCGCTGCCGTGGTCTTCGGCCATGACCGCGTTGTCATTGAGCAGTCTCAGCGCGTCCTTGACGCGGCCATTGCGGGCATACGCGTTTGCCAGCGCGCCGAGATAGAGGTACTTCAGCATCCGGTTGTCAGGCCATTCGCTGCGCGGGCGCTCCAGTAGTGCAATGACGCGTTGATTGTCATCGCGCTGCGTGGCGATAGCCGCTTCTGCCAGCGCCAGGTGCACCGCGGCGGCGGGGTGGCTCGCCATATCGGTGCGCCGAAGCTGCTCGAGCCAGCGCTGCGCGAGCGAGGGTCGGGCCGTCAGCGCATACGTGAGGCAGCCCAGAAAGAAGAGCCTCGGGTGAGCGGACAGTGCTTCCTGTGGCAGGTGCTCGAGCAGATGCACCATTGCGCCGACATAGCTGAGGCTCCAGTTGGCCGGTGCCGCTTGCTCGATGGCGTTGACGGCAAACTCGACGTCGCCGCCCAGATTGGCGTGGCGGACCGCTTCCACGAGGAGGTCGTGGCTGGCGAACCATTGGCTGCCGCGACGATGCAGCGCTTCGACGGCATCCTTGCCCCGTTGCGCAAGCCGCGCGGCGAGGAATTCGCCGAGCAGCGGATGAAACCGGAACCACGGCGAGCGATCGTCTGACTCGACGCGCTGGATCAGCAGGCTTTCGTCCTCGGCTCGCCGCAGCAGATCGGCTGCATTCTCCGCGCCGGCAACGAACGCGGCGAGATCGGCGTTGAAGCGCCGGAAGATGGAGATCGACTCCAGGAAAGCGATCAGGGCCGGTGGAGACTGCGCGATGACATCTTCGGCGAGATACGCCTGGAGATCGCCCGATCGCCACAGGAATGCGTGCAACTGCTCGCGTGTACCCGGGCGGCTGCGCAACATGATGGCGATGAGTTGCAGGGTCGCCGGCCATCCCTGGGTCATGTCCTGGATCAGCCGCAGTTCATCGGCGGTGAGCTTCATCGTGCTCAGATTCTGCTCGAAAAACGCGTGGGCTTCTTCGCGGCTGAACGGCAAATCCGAAAAGTCCACCTCGGCCACCTGTCCGTAGACGCGCAGCCGGCTGATGCTCAACGCAGGCGCCACGCGCGACGAGATCACGATGTGCAGATTGCCAGGGCTGTGGGTCAGCAACTTCTGCATCAACTGATGCGCCCACGGGTCTTCGACGTGGTGGTAGTCGTCGATGAAAAGATAGATGTCCTTGGCGAGTTCCTGCGCGCCGGCGATGATCGCCGCCACCACGTTTTCGATCGATCTTGCGCCGTGGTCGTCCTCCGCCAGCGTATCGTCGTCTACCTCGATGCCAAGACGTTTGAATGCGGCGAGCAGGTAGCGGCAGAACACCGAGCCGCGCCGGTCGTCCTGGGTGAGCGCGAGCCATGCGACTTCGGCGCCGGCCTTCATCAGTTCCTGGCGCCACTGCACGAGCAGGATGGTCTTTCCAAAGCCGGCGCCCGCAGTGACAAGCGTGATCGTGCAATGCTGGGTTTCGCGCAGCCGGTCAAGTAGTTGCCTGCGTGGGATGTGTCGCGTGCCGATGCGTGGCGGTGCGAACTTCGCTTGCACGAGCAGATCGTCGAAATGCATTGTCGGAAATTTTCTGGGGTCGATTGCCACCAGCGCGTTCTCGCGCGGGTGCGTGGCCCGGGAGCGTACGGTGGCAAGGAGAAACTGAACAGCGAGGGTTTTCACCAAGGCACACGCAATGGCGCGCAGCAACCGCACCGGGCGAGCGCCTGATGGCTGGCGGCACCCATCCTGTTTGCATGCTAGCACGTCCTTTATGCAAGATCGGCAGCTCACAAGTCGCGCCTGACGGGTCTTCCGCGTCGCGCGGCGGCCCAGAGGCCGTTGCCTACCCGTTGATCCCCCCCGCAAATGGAGGGGAATCCATCGACTCAAATCCCTATCGTAGCAATGCACGAGTGACACCACCGGTGCGCAAGCGCCGCAGCACGTATGGGGCGTGCGCGTCCAGCCACGTGCGGACGGGTGTCATGCAGCTTACGTATCGCCTGAAAAATGGCATGAATCGAGGAGAACAGCATGAGCGTTTCGTTTGAAGTACGGGGTTCCGTCGGCTGGATCACTTTGGCGCGGCCCGAGGCCATGAATGCGCTGGAGCGCGGCATGGTGGATCGCATGACGGCCAAGCTGGTCGAGTGGAAAGATGACGCGCAGGTTCGCGTGGTCGCGTTGACCGGCACCGGTCGCGCATTTTGTGCGGGTGCCGACCTCAAACAGGTCGGCGCGCCGACCGCGCCTGGCGAGATGGACTTTCTCGATGCGATCGTGGTGTTTTTCAACACGCTGCGCGCCTTCCCGCGGCCCGTGATCGCTGCGGTCAACGGCATCGCATTGGCCGGCGGCCTCGAAGCTGTGATGGCTTGCGACTTTGTGATCGCGGCGCAGAGCGCGCGCTTTGGCGATGCGCACTCGAACTTCGGCGTGTTCCCGGGCGGCGGCGGTGCGGCGCTCCTGCCACGTAAGGTGCCCGTCAACGTAGCCAAGTACTTGCTGTTCACCGGCGATTCGCTGCCGGCCGAAGACATGAAGACCTACGGCCTCGTCAGCGAAGTGGTGGCGGACGCGGAATTGCAGGCGCGCGTCCAGGCGCTCGGCGAGAAGCTCGCGGCCAAGAGTCCCATCGTGCTTACCCGGATGAAGCGGGTGGCTGACGAAGCCGCCGACAAGTCGATCGCGGACGCGCTGCGTCACGAGGTTCTGGAACTGCGCAACCATCAGCGCTCGTACGACATTCAGGAAGGCCTGCGCGCGTTCGTCGAAAAGCGCAAGCCCGAATTCAAGGGCTATTGAGCGGCGAGGGGCGCATCCGGCCCCGCGAACGTCCCGGCGCTGCCGGCAAGCTACCAACATTAAGAAAACATCTGAGGTAAACATGGAAGATATCTACATCGTCGGCGTTGGCATGACGCCGTTCGGTCGCCACATGGACAAGAGCGTCAAGCAACTGACGGCATGGGCCGTAGAAGATGCGCTCAAGGATGCGGCGTGCGACCGCAAGTGGGTGCAGGCGGCATTCTTCGGCAACACGACGCAAGGTCACTTCGACGGTCAGCACATGATCCGCGGTCACGTCGCGCTGCTGCCGATGGGTTTTGGCGGCATTCCGATCTACAACCTCGAAGGCGCATGCGCGTCGTCGAGCGCGGCCTTCAATCTGGGTGTCATGCAACTGCGTGCCGGTGCGGCCGACGTGGTGCTGGCCGTGGGTGCGGAGAAGATGTACACGAACGACAAGGCGAAGATGTTCTCGTGCTTCGAGTCGGCGTGGGACATCGAGACGCTCGAGGAAAACAAGAACTACCTGGCGAACATGGGCAAGGATATCGTGCCGCCGCCGGGCTCGCAGTCCGACAAACCGTATAGCCCGTTCATGGATGTTTACGCGGCGCTCGGCCGGGGCTTCATGTCGCGCTTCGGCGTTACGCAGCGCCAGATTGCGGCGGTGGCGTCGAAGAATCACGGCCACTCGGTGCACAACGAGCGCTCGCAATACCGCAAGCCGATGAGCATCGAAGAAGTGCTCGCCGCGCCGCCGATCACGTACCCGATGACGCTGCCGATGTGCTCGCCGATTTCCGACGGCGCCGCCGCGGCAATCCTGTGCACAGAATCTGCCCTGAAGAAATACGGCTTCGATCGCAGCCGTGCGATCAAGGTAATGGCTAGCGTGATGCGCTCGGGTTCGGCGCGTGCCGCCGACGACCACGCAAACGCCTGCACGCCGCTCGCTGCCAAAGATGCATTCGAGCAGGCTGGTATCAGCCCGAGCGAAATCAATGTGGCCGAACTGCACGATGCGTCGGCGATCGGCGAACTGATGCTGTTCGAAGGTCTGGGGCTGCGCGAGCCGGGCATGAGCGGCATCCTCGCCGAACGCGGCGAAACCACGATCGGCGGCTCGATTCCGGTCAATCCGTCGGGCGGCCTCGAATCGAAGGGCCATCCGATCGGCGCGACCGGCCTTGGACAGATCTTCGAGCTGGTCGACCAGTTGCGCGGCAATTGCGGTCCGCGCCAGGTGGAAGGCGCGCGCTTCGCGATTCAGGGCAATGGTGGCGGTCTGTGGCGTGTCGAAGAAGCCACCGAACACATTGCCATCCTCGGCCGGGTTTGATTCCCGAACTTACGGTTACTGCAGAGAAAAACCATGAATATTGAAATGCCGACGGAATACCAGCGCGAAGCGGTGGAGAGTTTCCGCAAGTTTCTGAATAGCGAGATTCGCCCGATCGCCAAGCAGTTTCGTGACCGCTTCATCTTCAAGGAGAAGATGCGCGAGATCACGATGGCCATTGCGGAATTCGGTTTGCCTGGCGCATCGCTCGCGGAAGAGCATGGCGGCATGGGCCTGTCGATGGTCACTGAAGCGATGCTGTTCGAAGAGCTCGTCACGGTGTCGGTCGATATCGGGCTGTGCGTGATGATCAACAAGGGCATGACGCAGCTCGCCGCTGACCTGCCGTCGCCGCTGCGCGAACGCTACCTGCCCGACATGCTGGCCGGGCGCGGGTTCGCGAGCTTCTGCATCAGCGAGCCGGACGTCGGCTCGAACGTGGCGGACATCAAGGTCACGGCACGGCGCGACGGTGACCACTTCATTCTCAATGGCGAGAAGACGTGGATCTCGAACGGCGACTACTCGGACTGGATCGTCGTCACGGCGCGCACCGGTGAGAAGGAGTTGACGCACATCCTCGTCGATCGCAAGGAGCATGGGTACGAGTCGCGCAACATCGAAAAGATCGCGCTGAACTCGCAATCCACCGCGCAGATTTTCCTCACCGACTGTCGTGTGCCCGTCACCAATGTGGTGGGCACAATCGGCGAGGGGCTGAAGAACACGATGAAGACGTTCGAAAAGGCACGCGCCAACGTGGGCATGCTATCGGTGGGCCTCATGCGTGCCGCGCTGGAAGAGTCGATCGCCTACGCAACGGAGCGCAAGCAGTTCGGCAAGAAAATCGCCGGCCATCAGCTGATTGCGGAAAAAATCGCCGAAATGGCGACGATGACCGATGCGGCGCGTCTGATGTGCTTCCGCGCCTTCTCGATGATGGACGCAGGCGTTCGTTGCGATGTGCAGTCGTCGATGGCCAAGTGGTTCGCCACCGAGGCAGCGGTCAAGGTGTGCCGAGACGCGGTGCAACTGCATGGTGGCAACGGTCTGACGAAGGAGTTCAACGTCGAGCGTCTTGCGCGTGAAGCGATCGTGATTCCGATTCCGGACGGCACGACGGAGATCCAGAAGCTGATGATCTCGCGCGCGCTGACGGGTATTGGCTCGTTCATCTAAAGCCGCTTCGGCACGGGTGCGCAAAAGTCAGGAGATGGACAGCGCGCGCCCGTAGCCGCTGGTGCGGCAGGGCGGGTAGCATGCGGTCCGCCCGCCGGGGACGCACAAAGGACCCACAGGTTCTTGTGCGCTTTTGGCAGCCGCGCTCATCGGGCAACGTTCATGCCTTATCAATCCATCTACCGGCCCGGCCTGTTCGAGGGCAGGGTGGTCATCGTGACCGGTGGCGGTAGCGGTATCGGCCGCTGTACCGCGCATGAACTGACGGCGCTTGGTGCGCGCGTCGTCATCGTTGGACGCAATGCCGAAAAGCTCGCACGGGTGAAGGCGGAGATCGAGGCCGATGGGGGCAGCGTGTCGTCGCACATCTGCGACATCCGTGACGACGCAACAGTGATGTCGACCGTCGACGCGGTATTGGCCGATCACGGGCGTATCGACGGTCTCGTCAATAATGCCGGCGGCCAGTTTTTCTCTCCCCTCAAGAGCATTTCGTCCCGGGGCTTCGACGCGGTGGTGCGCAACAACCTAACCGGCGGCTTCATTTTCATGCGCGAAGTGTTTGTGCGCTGGATGGAGCAGCACGGCGGTTCGATCGTCAACATGACCGCCGACATGTGGAATGGTTTGCCCGGCTTCGCACATTCGGGATCGGCTCGCGCCGGCATGCATTCGTTGACCGAAAGTGCCGCATCCGAGTGGGCTGCATCCGGCGTTCGGGTGAACAGCGTCGCGCCCGGTCTCATCGCTTCCAGCGGCTTCGACAACTATTCCGGCGAAGCCGCATCGACCATTCTCAGCTTCACGAAAACGATACCGGCTCAGCGCTACGGCACCGTGGCCGAAGTCTCGGCGGCTATCGTGTTCCTTCTATCGCCCGCAGCGGCGTTCATCACCGGCACCTGCATCCGCGTGGATGGCGGTGGGCCTAATGCGCGTAGTCACTGGACGTGCCCGCCACACCGGAACAACGTTCCGTTCGAAGGCTTTCATCTGGACGCGTTGCCGGATCTGCTCAAGCGCGGTCAGTGAGGTACGCGGGCCGAACACTCGCGTGTGAAGAATATGTACAACAACAGGAGACGTTTTCGTGAAACGCATCATGCCGATAGCGTTCTGCGTCGCACTTGGGGCGACACTTGGGGCCGTCAGTTCAATTGCCGCACCGACCATTACCGAACCGACCAGGGTTCAGGGGATGCCCGGCTATAACCAGCCGAATCAATACCTGACCCGTCGAGCCGTCAAGGTGGCGGACAACATGGAGCCGGTTATCGACAATACCGAGCAGAACCGCGAGGCGCGGCAAAAGCTCGAGGCATTGCAGCAGAAGACGGGCAAGCGGCCGAATGTCGTCATCTTTCTGCTCGATGATGTGGGGTACAGCGATTTCGGCTTCAACGGCGGCGGCGGGGCAGTCGGAAACGACACGCCGGATGTGGACCGTATCGCCGGCCAGAGCCTGGTTCTGAGTTCGGCCTACTCGCAGCCGAGCTGCTCGCCCACGCGCGCTACGATCATGACCGGCCAGAACATGGCGCATCACGGCATTCAGGTGCCGCCTATGTACGGCCAGCCTGGCGGCCTGGAAGGGCTCACCACGCTTGCGCAACTGATGTCGCGCCAGGGTTATACGACCCAGGCGGTCGGCAAATGGCACATGGGTGACAACGTGGGCTCGCAGCCGCAAAACGTCGGGTTCGACGATTTCCGCGGCTTTCTGTCCGTGTCCGATATGTACACGGAGTGGCGAGACCCGGAGTACAACCCGGAGATCGCACTGAGCCCCGATCGCTACAACGCCATTCGCAATCTGCCGTTCAACAAGAGCGACGTGCATGCGGTGAAGGGCGGAAAGATCGAGAACCTGTACGAGATCAACACCGACACCATCAAGGATCTCGACCAGAAGTGGCTCGCCTATACGGTCGACTTCCTGAACCGCCAGAAGCAGGCGGAGAAGCCCTTCTTCCTCTATTACGCACCGCGTGCGTGTCACTTCGACAACTATCCGAACGACTACTACCGCGGGCGTTCGGCATCGCGCACGACGTACGGCGACTGCATGGTCGAAGTCAACGACCTCTTCAAGAAGATGATCGATACGCTTGAGGCCAATAACGAACTGGATAACACGGTCATCTTCTTCGCCTCGGATAACGGTCCAGAGCAAGAGGTTCCGCCGCACGGCCAGACGATGTTCCGCGGCGGCAAGGGTTCGACGTGGGAAGGCGGTGTGCGCAGTCCGTTTTTTGTGTACTGGAAGGGCATGATTCCCGCGCGCAAGTCCGACGGGTTGTTCGACTTCGCCGACCTGTTCAATACGTCGCTGTCGCTTGCCGGGCAACCGGGTGCGGCGCTGGCGAAACAGGTTCCTGCCACGACCTATATCGACGGTATCGATCAGACCTCCTTCCTGCTGGCTGACAAGGGCGTATCGAACCGCCGGAGCATTTTCTACTTCTGGAACGACGAAATAGCAGCGGTTCGGGTCGACGAGTTCAAGTTCGTGATCAAGGTGCAGCTTGCTGATTCGGTGACTCAAGCCGGGTATAACGGAGGCTTCAGCGGCACGATCGCACAGCCGTGGACGGCTCTGATGTTCAACCTCTACACCAATCCGAAGGAAGACGAGACGGTCAGCATCCGGCATATTCCGGCGGCTATTCCCATAGCCGGAGAGCTTCAGCGTTATCGCGAGGTGCTGAAGAAGTACCCGCCGCGCACCCAGATCTCCTTGAAGCAATGACGCACGCCGGCGCTCTCACGGGCGCCGGTACGGCCATCGATGACGGAGGTTTGGACGTGACTTCACCCAGGAAGAGAAAGCACATCTGGATCACGGCCGCGCTGGCCGTCCTCACATTGGGCTGTGCGTTCGCTGTCTATCAGTACAGCGAGGAACCGGCTGCGTTCAGCGTGGCCGACGGCGTGGCCGGCTTGCGCAATATCGTCCGGATTCCCGGCGACGTCGCCTCGATCATCGGTGCTTCATATCGGTGAGCTAGACACCGGTGCGTCCATCGGTTTTGGTGTAACGCTTGATTAGAGGTTTCAGAATGATTCCAGCAAAGAGACGAAAACACATCGGGTTCGCAGCGGTGCTGGCCGCGCTCATTCTAAGCTCTGCTGTCGCGGCCTATCAATACAACAAGGAGCCCGTTGCGCTCAGCGTTGGCGATGGCAAAACCGGTCCGCGCGACATGGTCTGGATTCCCGGTGGCGAGTTCGCCATGGGAAGCGATCACCAGCACGCTCAGCCGAACGAAGGCCCGGCTCATCGGGTGAAAGTGAGTGGTTACTGGATCGATCGCTACGACGTCACCAACGCGGATTTCGCGCGCTTCGTCGCTGCGACGGGCTACGTGACGACCGCCGAGCGCAAGCCGCGCTGGGAGGACCTGGCCGTGCAGTTGCCGCCGGGTACCCCGAAGCCTGCCGACAGCGTGCTCGTGCCAGGGGCGCTGGTGTTTGCCGGAACAGACGCGCCCGTACCGCTGGAGGACTATTCTCGCTGGTGGAAGTTCGTTCCGGGCGCAAACTGGCGGCATCCGACTGGACCCGATAGCAATATCACGGGAAAAAACAAACATCCCGTAGTGCAGGTGTCCTACGAGGATGCGCAAGCCTACGCACGGTGGGCACACAAGCGGCTCCTCACCGAGGCGGAGTGGGAATACGCGGCAAGAGGCGGTCTCGAGCAGGCCGACTACGCGTGGGGAGCCGAATTTGCACCGCGCGGAAAGAAGATGGCCAATACGTGGGACGACGCGTCCCGGCCATTTCCTGTTACCGCGGCGCGCGGCACCCATGAAAAGGTGCAGGTCGGCACCTCGCCCGTTGGCCGCTACGCGCCGAACGGCTATGGTCTGTACGACATGGCCGGCAACGTCTGGCAGTGGGTCGGCGACTGGTATCGCGCGGACGCGTTTCGTATCGAAGCGGCGAGTGCGCGCGTCGTCACGGACCCGAAAGGCCCGTCGAACAGTTTTGACCCGGCATTGGGCGAGACCGCTTACGCACCCGCTCGCGTGACCCGTGGCGGCTCGTTTCTGTGCAGCGAGACGTACTGCATGAGCTACCGGACAAGTGCGC
Organism: Paraburkholderia fungorum; assembly: GCF_046027215.1. Taxonomy (GTDB): domain Bacteria; phylum Pseudomonadota; class Gammaproteobacteria; order Burkholderiales; family Burkholderiaceae; genus Paraburkholderia; species Paraburkholderia fungorum_D. The sequence continues at coordinate 1,740,348 of NZ_JAQQEN010000001.1, forward strand.
GGCGTGGTACGGATCCGATGAATGGTATGTCGCATCTTGGCTTCCGCCTCGCGATGGACGAGAGCGAATGGAAGCGTGAACGCGACAGGCCCGACGCGAAGTAGCGCGGGCGCTACATATCGGGCCCGCCGTTAGCGGGCCCGATACCACGCGACGCCGTCCCCGTCCGTCTCGATCGAGGCTTGATCACGGGCCACGAGGTAGTTCAGGTGGGCGATGCTCTCGCCGGTAGCGAGTCCCAGCAGCGAAGCATCCGTCGACGAGATCGCCCGCGCGAAGAGGGTGCCGAATACGTCGATCACTCGGCTCGGCGACTGCAATGCCGCGTGCAGTCGCGCGAGCACGCGCCGCTGACTGGACGCGAGACGATCGAGCCGTTCGTGCAGTCCGACAAAGGGTTCATTGTGCGCGGGCAGTACCAGCACATCGTTCGGCACCCGCTGCCGGATCTTTTCGATGGATGCGAGCCAATCGGCGAGCGGGTCGGCATCGGGCTCGGTCGGATGCACGGAGACGTTGGAAGAAATGCGCGGCAGCACCTGATCGCCCGAGATCAGGAGTCGCAGTGACGGGCAGTACAGGCACGCATGTTCGGGCGTATGGCCCGAACCGACCACCACCTCCCACTCGTGTTGGCCGATGCGAATCACCTCGCCATCCTGGATGCGCCGGTAGCTATCTGGCAGTGGCGACGTCATCCTGCCGAAGCCGCCGAAGCGCTGCCGGTAAGCGCCGATCGCGTTTTCATCCCAGCCCGCGCGGCGATAGAAAGCGATCGCCTCGTCCGGCGCTGCGCGACCGGTGTCCCCCACCAGCACGCGGCAATTGAGATATTCGAGGCGCGTCATCCAGAGGCGGCATTCGAACCTGCGCGTGAGCCATCCCGCCATCCCGACGTGGTCAGGATGCATGTGCGTGACGATGACGCGGCTTGGCCTCTGTCCGGCGAGCGGCCCGTCCAGCACCTCGTTCCACGCGGCAGTCGTGTCCTCGTTGTAGACGCCGGTGTCGATCAACGTGTAGCCATCCGTGTCCGCGATCGCCCACAGGTTGATGTGGGTCAATGCCGAGGGCAGGGGCATGCGTATCCACTGCACACCGGGTGCGACCTCGCGCGTATCGCCGCGCTCCGGCGGCGTACCGCAGGGATAGCTGAGCACGCCGCGGGTATCGCTGCTGTGGTTGTCCGTCATCGTTGTTGTGTCCTTTCGTGTGCAGATCTACAGGATGCTTCACCCGTAAGACATGTATCGCGATTCGAGTGAAATGTCACCCTCCGTTCGGGGGGGGGGCGACGTGCCAGCCACTTTCCCGTCTCTGTCGGCGTGCGAACCGCGCATGCCGCGCGTGGGCGCCCCGTCTTTACGAGGGGGAGGCACAGCGCTTGAAAGATGCTTAAATCTGGACCCACTTCGACGTGCTGCCGCCCTGCATGCCAGAGGAGCGGTGCGCGTTGGCACGCGGACGGGTCGCAGCACGTGCCCCAGTTTCCCATTCCAAAGAGGAGAAAGACCATGAGCTACATCGCGCCACTCAAGGACATGATGTTCGTGATGAAAGAACTGGCGGGTCTTGACCGCGTCGCGACGTTGCCGGGCTTCGAAGACGCGACCGAGGAGACCGCGCAGGCCGTGCTCGCGGAAATCGCGAAGTTCTGCGGCGAAGTGGTGGCGCCGTTGAACGCACAAGGCGACAGGAATCCGAGCACCTGGCTCGACGGCAAGGTGACGACGACGGCCGGCTTCAAGGAGGCCTTCCGTCAGTTCTCCGAAGGCGGCTGGCAGGGCGTCATGCATCCGGTCGAATATGGTGGCCAAGGGCTGCCGAAGCTAATCGCGACGCCTTGCCTCGAGATGCTGAAGGCCGCGAATCTGTCGTTTTCAGCGTGTCCGTCTCTCACGGACGGCGCAATAGAAGCGTTGTTGATTGCCGGTTCGCAGGCACAGAAACAACTGTATTTGCCCAAGCTGGTGTCGGGTACGTGGACCGGCACAATGAATCTGACCGAGCCGCAGGCGGGGTCCGATCTGGCGCTCCTGCGCGCGCGAGCTGAGCCGCAGGGCGACGGCTGTTACAAGATATTCGGCACAAAAATCTTCATCACGTGGGGCGAGCACGATATGGCGGATAACATCGTCCACCTCGTGCTGGCACGCACCCCCGACGCACCCGAAGGTGTAAAGGGCATCTCCCTGTTCATCGTCCCCAAGTTCCTCGTCAACGAGGACGGCTCGCTCGGCGAGCGCAACGATGTGCATTGCGTATCGATCGAACACAAACTCGGCATCAAGGCAAACCCGACTGCCGTGCTGCAGTATGGCGACAATGGCGGTGCGACCGGCTATCTGATCGGCGAGGAAAACCGTGGCCTCGAATACATGTTCATCATGATGACCGCGGCGCGATTTTCGGTCGGCATGGAGGGCCTCGGTGTGTCGGGCCGCGCGTATCAGAAGGCGGCCGCCTACGCGAAGGAGCGGGTGCAAGGTCGGCCCTCCGACGGTTCCGCGAGGCACGCGGTCGCGATCATCCATCATCCGGAGGTGCGCCGCATGCTGGCGACGATGCGCGCGCTAACCGAAGGGGCGCGCGCACTCGCGTACGTCGCGGCCGGCCATTGCGACATGGCGCATCGTCATCCGGACCCGGCAACGCGCGCCGAACATCATGCGCTCTATGAATTTCTGGTGCCGGTCATCAAGGGGTGGAGTACGGAGCTTTCGCTCGAAGTGACGGGCCTCGGTGTGCAGGTGCATGGCGGCGTGGGGTTCATCGAGGAGACAGGCGCCGCGCAGTACTACCGCGATGCACGCATTCTGCCGATCTACGAAGGCACCACGGCGATCCAGGCCAACGACCTCGTCGGCCGTAAAACGGTGCGCGACGGCGGCGAGGTCGCAAAGACGATTCTTGCGCAGATCGATCAAACGCTCGCGGCGCTGCAGGCACACGTTTCGTATGAGTCGAGTGCTGCCTTCCCGGCGCTGCATCGCCATCTTGCGGCGGGCCGGGGCGCGTTCGCGAACGCAATCGAATTCATGATCGCGCACTTCAGGAGTGATCCGAATGCGGCGTTCATTGGGAGCGTGCCGTACCTGAAGCTGACCGGGATCGTGCTGTGCGGCTGGCAAATGGCACGAGCGCTGCTGGTGGCGGCGGACAGGATGGCCGACGATCCGTCGTTTTACGGCGCGAAGATCGCCACGGCGCATTTCTACGCCACGCACGTGTTGCCCCAGGCGATAGCGCTCGAATTGACAATCCTCAGCGGACGGGGCGGTGAAGGTGTACTGGCGCTCGCCGAGGATCAGTTTTGACTGGCTGACTCCCCCTTCGTCCATACGCAGAAAACGGCGCCACGCGGGCGCCGTTTTTTCTTTTGTGCTGCCCTTTGCAAGCTATCTAGTAAACCCGCCCCCTCCTTTTTACAGGGGAGGGGATAGGGGAGTGCTGGCAATCTGACACTTAGCTGTTTGATACGGCTGTCGTATGGAAAAGCAAATCCATCGTTCGAGATTTCAGAGGAGGTCGACTGAGGATCGCAGTGACAGGTTGAGACGTGACTAACAACATAAAAGTCTGCGTTGAGTTCGATACAAGCGGGCGTCGAGACGGTGGATCGAGATTGCCTGATTCACCCGCAGCGGCAACCGGCGTAGCCCTGTCTGAATAAGAGTATCGGGGTTTGCGCGTGAGTGTGAACTCAGCCGGCAGGACAACAGGAGACAAAAAGATGTTTCGCAAGACAAAGCAAGGGGACTGGGTGCAGAAACTGCCGAGGCTGACAATTCTGGCGGGCCTGGTGTCGGCCGTCATGCCGATCTACGCGCACGCGTTCAGGATCGACACGGGATCTTCTGACTGGGAAGTCAACTGGGATAACACCGTTAGCTACAACATCGGTATGCGGACCGAGGGCGTCGATCCGATGATCGGAAATAATCCGAACTTCGATGACGGGGACTACAAATTCAAGCACGCCGGCGACATTGTCACCAACCGGCTGTCGGCGGTGTCCGAGTTCACCGCGGCTTATCAGGGGTACGTCGGTTTCAAACTGTCGGGCTCGGCATGGAAGGATTTTGCTTACGGCAGCGGCGACGCGACGAACCCGGGCATGTATGCGCCCGGCGTCACCTATCAGTCGATCAGGGCCTATCCGAACGGGCAGTACGGCTCCTATACGAACCGATACTACGTAGAGGGCGCGCAGCTGCTGGATGGGTTCGCTTTCTACAACTCGGAGATCGGCGGCAAGGCGATTTATTTCAAGGCCGGGCAGTTTACCGAGTACTGGGGTAATTCCCTCCTGTCTCCCACCCAGGGCATTTCGTATGGGCAGGGCGCGACTGACGGGATCAAGGCACTTAACTCGCCGGGCACGCAGACCAAGGAACTGCTCCTGCCGCGTCCGCAGGTCAGCCTGACAGCACAGGTGACACCGCAGGTGTCCGTGTCGGGACAGTACGAACTCGGCTGGCAGGCGAATCGTCTTGGCACGGGGGGCACCTACCTCGAGGCGAACGACGCGGTTGCCCAGGGGCCATCGGGCCTCTTTGTTACGACGTTGCCAGGCGCGGTGCGTCCGCTGTTTGGTTTGCCGCCGGGCGGCCCGTTTGGGTATGTCATCCCCCAGGGCACGGCTAACACGCCGCCGCAGCTGGACAACAACTTCGGCCTCAAGACGAGCTGGACGCCGAGTTTCATGAACGGCGCGATGGGTTTCTATTTCCGCCGCTTCGACGAAGCGCAGCCTTGGGTGTTGTCGGACTGGAAGAGCTTCCCGGCGTTGCATACCTCCCTGCCGACCGACTACCACCTCGCCTATAACCGCGGCGTCCAGCTGTTCGGCTATAGCCTCGACACGACGATCGGCAGCGTGGCCACGGGATTCGAAGCATCCTACCGGCGCAATACGGCCCTCAACACCGCGCTGAGTTCGAACATAGCGACCCAGACGGAAGGCGCGAAGGGTGATGTGCTGAACCTGGTCGCCAATGCAATCGTGCCTTTGTCGCGTTCGCCCCTTTGGGATACGGGTACGCTGATTGCCGAACTGTCGTACACGCATCTCATGTCCGTGACTCAGAATGCGTCGATCTATAACGGTCTGGGTTATGGCGGCTGCCCCTCCAACAACAAGTGGGCGGGCTGTTCGACCAAAAACTATGTGGGCGCCGGCGTCGTATTCCAGCCGCAATGGCTTCAGGTGTTCCCGGGCGTGGATCTGAGTATGCCGACCTCGATCACGGGCGGCCTCTATGGGAACAATCCGATCAACCCTGGCCCAGCGGGCGGGGGGCAGGGCTTCTTTATCTACTCCATTGGCGTCCAGGCACTGATTCGCCAGAAGACCACGGTCACGCTGGCCTACAACGGCTATCACGCGCACGTAAATGGTACTTCGACGACCCCGAGCGGCTTGACCTATGACAACAGCGGGGCCGCCGGGCTGGTCGATCTCAACGACCGCCCGTGGGTGTCGTTGACGATTCAATCGTCGTTCTGATTCGCACCAACAAGATAGTGGAGACATTCATGAAGATCTGGATTCATCTGGCTGCTGCCGGTCTGGTGGCGCTGCACGGCGCCGGCGCATTCGCGGCGGTATCGGCAGACGAGGCCAAACAGCTCGGCACTACGCTGACCGCGTTTGGCGCCCAGAAGGCGGCGAGTGCCGACGGCACGATTCCGGAGTACACCGGTGGCCTTACCCAGGCACCGGCGGACTTTGTGCCCAATAGCGGCAAATGGCCCGACCCGTTCAAAGGTGAAAAGGCCGCCTTCAGCATCACCGCGGCGAACATGTCGCAATATGCCGACCAGCTGACACCGGGCGTGCAGGCGCTGCTCAAGCGGTTTCCCGACTACCGCGTCGATGTCTATCCGACGCATCGCACGATCCGCTATCCCCAATGGGTGCTCGACAACACGCTGAAGAACGCCACCAGCGCGAAGCTGACCGGCAAGATCGAGGGCGACGGCGTGGAGGGTGCATTCGGCGGGATTCCATTCCCGATTCCAAAGAACGGCTACGAGGTGATGTGGAACGCGCTGCTGAACTATCAGCGCACGCAATACGACGCGAGGAACGTGGGCGCCTTTCTGGTCGATACCTCGGGAGGACGCACCGATCTGCCGGTTCTGGATATTGTTGAATTCCGGCCGTACTACGACCGCGCGTTGGCGGGCAAGAACTTCACCGGGTCATATGACCGGCTGTGGGTGCAACAAAAGACCCCGCCGACGACGGCAGGAACGTCGATCCTGGTGGACTACCCGATTAACTATTCCGAAGCCGATCAGACGACCTGGGCGTATTTTCCCGCGCAACGTCGCACCCGCATGGCGCCCGACTACAAATACGACACCCCTGCGGCGAGCTACGGTGGCGTCACGTTCTGGGACGAGGCTGCGGTCTTCCGTGGCCGGATGGACCGGTTCGACTTCAAGCTGATCGGCAAGAAGGAAGTGTTCATTCCGTATAACAACTACAAGCTTTCGCAAATTCCGCCGGATGACCTGTTCGGACCCAAGCACACCAAACCGGATGCGGTGCGTTGGGAGCGGCATCGTGTCTGGGTCGTGGAAGCCACGTTGAAGGCTGATGCGCGACATGCGTATTCGAAGCGGGTCTTCTATGTCGACGAGGATAGCTGGGCATTCAGCGAATCAGACGGCTTCGGCCAGGATGGCAAGCTGTGGCGCGTCGGTCTCGACTATTCATTCAACTACTACGACGATGGCGGCGGCGTTTTCGCCACTTCGCTGGGCTTCTACGACCTGCAAAAGGGGAACTACTTTGTCGCCGGTACGGCTAGCCTGAGTGGTCCCATGCAAGTCCGTGTGGCCGAAAAACTGGAAAAGCCGATGCTGTTTACGCCAGCAGGCATGGCGGGAACCGGCCTCCGCTAATGCTCGCACCGCAGTCCGGCGGGTAGTGTACGGACTGCTTCCCGGCTGGATGGCGGCTGCACGCCGCCTCCGGCCGGGAGTGCAGGGACCCGATACGACATGATTGCGGATGCCTTGGAAAAGGCATCGGATGATCGAAGGTGAAACATGTTTCAGCAAACGTTTGTGGGCATCGCCCGCGGGAGTCTGCTGCTGGGCGCGCTGATGATGGCGAGCTCTGGCGGAGTCGCGGCGCAATCGTTGTCGGACACGAGCGCGCACCAGAGCGCGGGTGTGGTTTTGCACAAGGATCCGTTTGTCGATCCGCTGGATGAGGCTGCGGTGATGCACCGAAGCATCGCTGGGCGACCCCTGATGTCGGTCGTGCGTGCAGGAACGCGGCTTGTTGTGGCCGGCATGCGTGGCCTGATTGCGATGTCGGACGACAACGGCAAGACGTGGACCCAGGTGAGCTCGCCGGTCAGAAGCGATCTGCTCGCGCTGAGCTTTCCGACGGCGTTGGAAGGCTGGGCGGTCGGCCACGATGGCGTTGTGCTCCACACCGCCGACGGCGGTAAGACCTGGATCAAGCAGTTCGACGGCCGCATGGCCGCCACGGCGCTGATTGAAAACTACAAGACGCGCATTGCTGCCGGCGATGCCACGTTGCAACCCTACCTGGATCAACTGGTACTGAACTACAAAGCGGGACCGTCGCTGCCGCTTCTCGGCGTGGTGTTCCGGGATACGTTGCATGGATTCGCCGTCGGGCCGTTCGGCATGGCTATCGCGACCGACGATGGCGGGAAAACCTGGGCTCCCATTCTGGAGCGTATCGAGAATCCACAGTTTCTGCATCTGGACGCGATCCGTGAAGTGGCGGGCAAGGTGTATATCGCCGCCGAAAAAGGCACCGTCTTCTGGCTCGATCCGGACACGGGAAAGTTTCATCGCGTTGATACAGGCTATGCAGGAAGCTTCTTTGGCGTGACAGGCAACGAGGACGTGCTGCTCGCCTACGGGCTGCGCGGCACGGTCTATCGCAGTGCCGATCGCGGCGCCACATGGCGTGCGATGCAAAGTCCGCTGCATGGCACCGTGACCGGCGCGAGCTATGTGCCAGGGCTTCGCACTTTTGCGCTCGTGAGCAGCGCCGGTGAGATTGCAACCGCTGACGCATCGGCAAACGCGCTTCACCTTTCGAAGTCCACGCGGCCGACGCTCATCACTGCGGTACAGGCATTAGCGGGCAGCACGCTGGTTTTGTCAGGTCTCGATGGCGTGAGTTTCGCCGCGCTTCGGTAATCGCACCCGCTTCAGGATAAAGAATACAGGTATGTCACTGAACACTGAACGAATCGATTCAATGCCGGTTCTGAAGAACCGTGAGGATTTCGAATCGAAATCCGGCTCGCGCCTCGAGCGGCTCATTTTCAATCATCGGCTATGGATCGTCGTGCTGTGTGCGATCCTGACGGCGTTCCTCAGCTTTGAGGCGGCGAAGTCGACCGTCAGTGCGAGCTACGAACGGATGATGCCGCAGTCGAGCCCGTTCATCCGCAACTATCTCGAGAACATCGGCTCCCTGCGTGGCCTCGGCAACTCGCTGCGCATCGTGGTCGAAAACCGTAAAGGCAACATCTACGACCAGAAGTATCTCAAGGTCCTGCGGCAGGTCAATGACAAGATCTACGTGATTCCGGGCGTCGACCGGTCGTTCGTCAAGTCGCTCTGGATGCCGGTGGTACGGTGGACCGAGGTGACGGAAAACGGCTTCCAGGGCGGCCCGGTGATGCCGGACAACTATGACGGATCGGCCGGCAGCCTCGGTCAACTGCGCACGAACGTCGCGCGGGCCGGCATTGTCGGTTCATTGGTCGGCAATGACCAGCAGTCGAGCACGATCTTTGTGCCGTTGCTCGACCACTATGCGGATACGGGCAAACCGCTCGACGCGCGCGCGGTGTACGACGCAATCGAGAAGATCCGCGCTGAGTATGCCGGCGACGACATCAGCATTCACGTGATCGGCTTTGCCGAGGTGGTGGGCGACCTGATTCATGGGCTGATGCAGATCGCGGTTTATTTCGGTATCGCGGCGGCGATTGCGGCGGCGGTGATCTTCGCCTATACACGCTGCGTCCGGAGCACGGCACTCGTCATCTATTGTTCGTTGACAGCGGTGCTGTGGCAGCTTGGCATCGTTCGGCTGCTGGGCGTCGATCTCGATCCCTATTCGATTCTGGTGCCATTCCTGATCTTTGCCATCGGCGTATCGCATGGCGCCCAGAAGATGAACGGCATCATGCAGGATATCGGGCGTGGCACGGACCGCTATGTGGCGGCGCGTTACACGTTCCGCCGCCTGTTTCTTGCGGGGCTTACCGCGTTGCTGGCGGATGCGGTGGGATTCGCCGTGCTCATGCTCATCGACATTCCGGTGATCCGCGGCCTCGCACTTGCCGCCAGCGTCGGCGTGGCGGTGCTGATCTTTACGAATCTGGTGTTTCTGCCGGTGCTGCTGTCCTACACCGGCGTGACGCGCGCCGCTGCCACGCGCAGTTTGCGTGCCGGCGATCAGAACGCGCTTATCCGGCTGCTCATGCCGTTCACGCGCCGCCCCTATGCGTGCGGGGCTGTGCTGGTAGCGGGGATGCTCACGGCAGGAGGGCTGCTCATCGGCCAGCATCTGAAGATCGGCGATCTCGATCCGGGGGCGCCCGAGTTGCGCGCGGACTCGCGGTATAACCGCGACAACGCGTACATCACCGGCCACTATCGCCTGTCGACCGACCAGTTCGCGGTGATCACGAAGACGCCGCCCGGCGGGATCAACGACTTCAAGACGCTGATCGAAATGGACAACCTCGAGCAGCAGTTGCGGGATCTGCCGGGTGTGCAGACGACGACCTCAATCAGCAGTCTGAGCCGTCGCTACACGGCGGCGGGCTATGAAGGCGATCCGCGCTGGATGACCATCAGCCGCGATCCCGCCATATCGACCGACGCCGTCAACAACGCCTATGTCGCGAACCCTGAACTGGTGGATGGCGCCCGCGCTGTCGCACCCGTCGTCGCTTTCCTCGCTGACCACAAGGCGCAGACGCTGGCACGGGTGGTGAAGACGGTCGAAGCGTTCGCGGCCCAGCATAACGCCGGTGACCGCCAGTTCCTGCTGGCGGCCGGCAGCGCCGGGATCGAGGCGGCGACGAACATCGCGGTCGAGAAGGCCAACCGGATGATGCTGCTGCTCGTCTATGCCGCGGTCATCGTGCTGTGCTTCATTACGTTCCGTAGCTGGCGCGCGGTGGTGGTGGCCGTCGTGCCGCTCATCATTACGTCGATTCTGTGCGAGGCGTTGATGGTGATGCTCGGCATCGGCGTGAAGGTCGCGACACTGCCGGTGACCGCGTTGGGTGTCGGCATTGGCGTGGATTACGCGCTCTACCTGGTCAGTGTTCAACTGACGATGCTGCGGCAGGGCGCTTCGCTCGAAGACGCTTACCGTGGAGCGCTCAGCTTTACCGGCAAGGTCATTGCGCTGATTGGCGTCACGCTTGCCGTCGCGGTGGTGACGTGGGCATGGTCGCCGATCAAGTTCCAGGCTGATATGGGCATTCTGCTTACCTTTATGTTCGTGTGGAACATGGTGGGCGCGCTCGTGCTGATTCCCGCGTTGTCATACTTCCTGCTGAATCATCGGAAGGTACCGCAGAGCGCGGCATCGCAAGTTCTCGCCAGAGAATAGCGCCACGCGCGACCGAGGCGCCGTCCCGTAACCGTTTGCAACGAGGCCGTTGCGCGAGGCGACGCCCGTGCGACGGCCTTTCCCGCACGCGGCAGGCACGGCGTCACCCTGACGCCGGTGCCGCGTCCGCCATTGGCATAGGGGCGACGCCCCCCGGTCGGCATATTGGGCTGCGGCAACCCCCCTACATGGGAGGGGGGCATCCAGGCGGGAAGGTCCCTATCCTTCTTCCATGCCAACTGGCATGTCAGCACGTCAGAGGGTTACACGGCGTCCGTTACACGCGTCCGTTACACGGCGTCCGTTACACGGCGTCCGTTACACGGCGTCCGTTACACGGCGTCCGCGAAGGTATCCGCAGCTGTTACGCATTTGCTTGAGTTTGCTTCGCGCGTCTGTCCGGCGCGATAGGCACAAAGAGGAAGGTTGTATGCGCTTTATCAGTCGGAGTATGGGCGGGGCCGCATTGATGCTCGCCGCAGGGGGGGCCGCGGCGCAGTCAAACGTGACGCTGTATGGGGTGGTCGATACGTTCGTCCAGTACCTGAATAACGGCGGAAAGACTTCGATCTCCGAGCGAAGCGGCGGCAGCACGGGGTCGATGATCGGCCTGAAGGGCAGTGAAGATCTGGGTGGCGGACTGAAGGCGATCTTCGATCTGGAAAGCGGTTTCACGGCGAACAACGGCGCATTTTTTGTCGATAGCAGCAAGCTTTTCGAGCGTCAGTCATGGGTCGGACTCGCGAGCGACCACTACGGCACGCTGACATTCGGGCGTCAATATCAGCCGAGTTTCTGGATCGCGTATTTCGCCGAGCCGTTCCGGGGCAACGAAATCTTGTCGCCGTTCTCGGCGGGCATCTTGCCGGTGGACAAGCGGACCCTGTCTACCCAATACCCGGCAGGGCGGGTGGATAACTCGATCTTGTACCGCTCGCCGGTCTTGGGCGGTTTCAAGTTTTATGCGATGTACGCGCTTCCTGACACGGTGACCCAGCCAGTGCCGGTCACTTCGGGCGATGTCCTCGATGTCGGGGTGACCTACGAAGGCTATGGGCTTTACGCAGGCCTCGCGTATCAGAACCAGCATGCGGGCACTGAAACGTTCCCCGGGCTGCCGGCTGCGCTGAATCTGCTGCCGACGGAGCACTTCACGGGCGCACTGGCGTACCGGCTGGGCATCGTGAATCTCCAGTTCATCTATACCTATGCCCGGCCGGGCAATGCGCCGGCGGGTTCGCCGGCGGCGCAGCTCAATGCGGGGCATTCGGTCAGCGTGGCCGAACTGGGCGCGACGATTCAGGCCACCGCGGCGGACGTGATCGAGGTGGCCGCGGTTGAGCGCAACGTGCGCGGCGCTCACGACAACACGGTTGGCATAGAGCTGGGCGCTGATCACAACCTGTCCAAACGCACGAGCGTCTACATGCGTGCGGGCTATATGAAGAACCACGGCAGCGCGACGGCGAGCTGGCCAGGGGTATCGGTGACCGGGACAGGCACGTCGCAGACCCTTTTCGCGCTCGGCATCATGCATCGATTCTGACGGGCACGCGCACGATCCGAGGGGGTGCCTGGTGGGGGCCGTTGCGTTGCAGAGGAGTCGTCCGATTGCGCAGCATCCTGAACGTACAAACGTAGAGAATGAGGAAGAAAGATGAAACTGCAAAACAAGGTAGCTGTCGTCACGGGCGCCGCTTCGGGCCTCGGGCTCGCCACCTGCCAGGCGCTGGCGGCGGCGGGTGCCACGGTGGTCGGCTTCGATCTGGACAAGACGAAGCTTGACGACGCGCTCGGCACGGGCATCAAAGGGATTGCCGTCGACGTGGCCGACGAAGCCAGTGTGAAGGCTGGCATCGATGCGGTCGTTCACGAATACGGTCATGTGCATATCGCCGTCAATTGCGCCGGCGTGCTCGGACCCTGCAAGACGATTTCGAAAGGCCAGCTTTTTCCGTCGGATCTCTGGAACCGCGTGATCGGCGTGAACCTGACGGGCACCTTTAATGTGATTCGCCATGCAGCGCTCGCGATGACGGCCAACGAACCGGAAGAGACCGGCGAGCGTGGCGTGATCATCAACACCGCATCGGGTGCGGCTCGCGGGGGGCAGATGGGGCAGGCCGCTTACAGCGCGAGCAAGGCCGCGGTGATCGGTATGACCACTCCCGTGGCGCGCGACCTCGCGGAGCACGGTATTCGGGTCGTGTCGATTGCACCGGGTTTGTTCGAGTCGGGCATGTCGGCCGGTATGCCGCCGAAGGTGTCGGACGGATTGATCGAGAAAATGCTGTTCCCGCGGCGCATGGGCAAAGCGAGCGAATTCGCAGCTCTGGTTCAGCACGTGATCGAGAACGCCTATTTGAATGCGACCACACTCGACATCGATTGCGGCACGCGATAGCCATGTCTCAGCGGTGGCGTGCGCTCAGAGTCGGCGCGTGCCGCTGCCCATAGAGAATCTCAGCAGGCAAGGAGAAGGTTGTGAAGATTTTAGTTGCAGTTAAAAGAGTGGTTGATGCGAATGTGAAGGTCGGCGCGAAGTCGGACGGCACGGGCGTCGATCTGGCGAATGTGAAGATGTCGATGAACCCGTTCGACGAGATCGGCGTAGAAGAAGCGGTACGTCTGAGAGAAGCGGGCGTGGCGACCGAAGTGATCGCCGTGTCGGCGGGTGTGACGCAAGCGCAGGAAACGCTGCGCACGGCGCTGGCGATCGGCGCGGACCGCGCGATCCTGGTCGAGTCGAACGAAGAGCTGCAGCCGCTGGCCGTCGCCAAGCTGCTGAAGGCGCTGGTCGACAAGGAACAACCTGGGCTGGTCATTCTGGGCAAGCAGGCGATCGACGACGATTCGAACCAGACCGGCCAGATGCTGGCTGCGCTGGCGAACCTGCCGCAAGCCACGTTCGCGTCGAAGGTTGTCGTGGCCGACGGTAAAGCTACGGTGTCGCGCGAAGTCGACGGCGGTGCGGAAACGCTGTCGCTGACGCTGCCGGCCGTGGTCACCACCGACTTGCGCCTGAACGAGCCGCGCTACGTGACGCTGCCGAACATCATGAAGGCGAAGAAGAAGCCGCTGGAAATCGTCAAGCCGGAAGATCTGGGTGTCGACGTCGCGTCGCGCCTGAAGACGCTGAAAGTCGCCGAGCCGCCGAAGCGCTCCGCCGGTGTGAAGGTGCCGGATGTGAAGACGCTGGTCGAGAAGCTGAAGACCGAAGCCAAGGTGTTGTAGTTAGGACCTGAGAGATAAAAAATGACGAATCTAATAATTGCAGAGCACGACAACGCGTCGATCAAGGCCGCGACGCTGAATACGATTGCCGCCGCGCAGAAGATTGGCGGTGATATTCACGTGCTGGTCGCAGGGCACAACGCACAAGCTGCAGCGGATGCGGCAGCGAAGATTGCTGGCGTGAGCAAGGTGTTGCTGGCCGACGCGCCGCAGCTCGCAGCAGGCCTCGCAGAGAACGTCGAAGCGACGGTGATGAACATCGCGAAGGATTACACGCACATCCTCGCGCCGGCGACTGCCTATGGCAAGAACATCGCGCCGCGTATTGCGGCGAAGCTCGATGTTGCGCAGATCAGCGAAATCACTGCAGTGGCTTCGGCTGACACTTTCGAACGCCCGATCTACGCTGGCAACGCGATCGCAACGGTTCAATCTCAAGATCCGATCAAGGTCATCACGGTCCGCACGACCGGCTTCGACCCGGTGGCGGCCGACGGCGGCAGCGCGACGGTCGAGAAGATCGAAGCCGCAGCGGATACCGGCCTGTCGCAGTTCTTGAGCCGCGAAGTGACGAAGCTGGACCGTCCAGAACTGACCTCGGCGAAGATCATCGTGTCGGGTGGCCGCGGTCTGGGCAACGGCGAGAACTACACCAAGGTTCTGGAACCGCTGGCCGACAAGCTGAACGCGGCGTTGGGCGCCTCGCGCGCAGCCGTCGATGCGGGCTTCGTGCCGAACGACTATCAGGTTGGGCAGACCGGCAAGATCGTCGCGCCGCAACTGTATCTTGCAGTCGGTATCTCGGGCGCGATCCAGCATCTGGCCGGGATGAAAGACTCGAAGGTCATTGTCGCGATCAACAAGGATCCGGAAGCGCCGATTTTCAGCGTTGCCGATTACGGTCTCGTCGGCGATCTGTTCGAGGTGGTGCCGGAACTCGCGAGCGAACTTTAATTGCGGGCATAGACAGGTTAGCGACTACACAGTCCTGCACACCGACACGCCCCCCCACTCGTGGAGGGGCCATTCGAAGCCCATCACGGTACCTTTAAAGCGTGCGCAAAAACCTGGAGTGGCGGCGGCACGCTTGCCTTCTTCAGCATTGCGCGATATCGGCGTGCGCGTCCATCAGCCGCAGTGTCCCGCGCATGGTGAAGCGCATGGCCCAGCAGACCTGTTGTCTGGACAAGCGGGTTGGCGCGCCGTGTAATACAGGACGTTGGCGTAGTCGGAGAAACAAATGGGTACTCGAGAAAAGTCGTTGCGCGTACTGGTTGAGAATTGGATGGGACCTGACGCGGCGAAGCATGCCCGCGTGACCCGTTTCAGTCACTCCCGCCGTAAGCAGTGGCGCTATGTGTGTGTGGAAGCCGATCGACCGTCAGGCACGCTGGCGTTCGTCTTCTTTCGTCACGACGAGGGATCGTGGTGCGTATTCCCCCCGGAATACAAGCGACCAACGATGAATATCGTACGAACCATCGCTTCGCCGGCCACGAGTCCTGACTGCGCAAGGCAATTTTCAGGCGACGAGGCTCTTCACGTCGCCTGAGCGGCCGGAGCGCCAGTGTTTGGCTCGGCAGCCGCTTGTGAATGCCAGCAATGCGCTTGGGCTAATCGATGCCGCAGGAAGCGGGACTGTCACAGGTCCGCGGCGCCGGTCGACGTTTTCCCAGATTAAAAAAAGTCGCGTGGCTCGCGTGAGACGCGACTTATACCGTTTTTATAAGCATGGAGACCTGGTTCAGTGTGTATCTCGACAGTCCTCGAAGATGACTTCGCCCCCAAGCGCGAGTCGATGCAATACGACGTGGTGATCGTCGGCGGCGGGCCGGCCGGCCTGTCCGCGGCGATCCGCCTGAAGCAGCTGGCACAGGAAAAAGGCGCGGAGATTGGCGTCTGCGTATTGGAAAAGGGCTCAGAGGTCGGTGCTCATATTCTCTCCGGCGCGGTAATGGACCCCCGCGCCCTTACCGAACTGATTCCTGACTGGAAGGAAAAAGGCGCGCCGCTGAATGTGGACGTGACCGAAGACCGCTTCCTGTTCCTGTCGAAAACCGGTTCGAAGAGCGTGCCGACCTGGGCTCTGCCGGGCAACTTCAAGAACCACGGCAACTACGTTGTGAGCCTTGCGAATGTCACGCGCTGGCTGGGACAGCAGGCCGAGGCGCTGGGCGTCGAGATCTTCCCGGGCTTTCCGGCTGCCGAAGTGCTGTACAACGACGACGGCTCCGTGAAAGGCGTCGCCACGGGCGATCTGGGCATCGGCAAGGAGGGGCAGCAGACCGAGAATTTCCAGCTCGGCATGGAGCTGCACGCCAAGTACACGCTGTTCTGCGAAGGCGCACGCGGCCATCTCGGCCGTCAGCTGAACGACCGGTTCAAGCTGCGCGACGGTGTCGATCCACAGGTCCACGGCCTCGGCATCAAGGAACTGTGGGAAATCGATCCTTCGAAACATAAGCCGGGTCTGGTGATCCATACCGCCGGCTGGCCGCTGGAGAGCGACACCTACGGCGGCTCGTTCCTCTATCACCTGGACAACAACCAGGTGATGGTCGGCTTTGTGGTGGGTCTGGGCTATACGAATCCGTACCTGTCACCGTTCGAGGAGTTCCAGCGCTACAAGACGCATCCGGCGATCCGCGAGTTCCTCGAAGGCGGCAAGCGCGTGTCGTACGGCGCGCGGGCGATCACCGCGGGCGGCCTGATGTCGCTGCCGAAGCTGGTGTTCCCGGGTGGCGCGCTGGTGGGTGACGATGCGGGCTTCCTGAATGCATCGCGGATCAAGGGTTCGCATGCGGCGATCAAGACCGGCATGCTGGCGGCCGATGCGGCGTTCGATGCGGTGCAGGCGGGACGTCAGGCCGATGAACTCACTGCTTATCCGGAGAGCTTCAAGACCTCGTGGCTGCACACTGAACTGTATCGTGCGCGCAACTTCAAGCAGTGGATGAGCAAGGGGCTGTACCTCGGCACCTTGATGGTCGGTGTCGAGCAGAAGCTGCTGGGCGGCAACGTGCCGTGGACGCTGCATCACCAGCATTCCGATCACGAGATGCTGAAACCCGCGTCGCAGTGCAAGCCGATTGTCTATCCGAAGCCGGATGGGAAGCTGACGTTCGACCGCCTGTCTTCGGTGTTCATTTCGAACACCAATCACGAAGAGAATCAGCCGGCTCACCTCACGCTGAAGGACGCAAGCGTTCCCATCAACGTCAATCTGCAAATCTACGCAGGACCGGAAGCCCGTTTCTGTCCAGCAGGCGTGTACGAGTTTGTGAAAGACGAGAGCGACGACGACCGGCTTGTCATCAACGCGCAGAACTGTGTGCATTGCAAGACCTGCGATATCAAGGACCCGACGCAGAACATCGTCTGGGTCACGCCTGAGGGGGGCGGCGGTCCGAATTACCCGAATATGTAATCGGCACGTCGTGAAATGGGCCGCAGAATCAGGATGGCCGATTTCACGCGATTAACGCATTGGCGTCGTGTTCATCGCCTCGCCGAGCCATCGTTCTTTTCAAAGACATGACGCGATCATTCAGCTTTCAAACCGTTCCCACCATCGTCGTCGAGTTTGGCGCGGCGCGACGCCTTGGCGCGTTGCTTCGCGAGACGTATCGCTCCCAGACTCGCCTGTGCGTCGTTACCGACAGTGCACTGAAAAGAAGCGGGCTACTCGATCCGGCACTGAACGACTTGTGCGCACACGGGTGGCATGTGACGCTGGTCGACGATGTGATCGCCGATCCGCCGGAGCACATCGTGATCGAGGCGGCGAACCGCGCGCGCGCCGCCGACGCGGAGGTCATACTCGGGCTGGGCGGCGGCTCGTCGATGGACGTGGCCAAGCTGATTGCGATTCTCGTGCCTGGCAGTCAAACGCTGGCCGAGATCTACGGCGTCAGGAAAGTGACCGGCGCACGCCTGCCTCTCGTGCAGATGCCGACAACCGCAGGGACCGGCTCGGAGGTGACGGCGGTGTCGATCGTGACTACCGGCGAGACGACCAAGACGGGCGTCGTGGCGCCCCAGTTGTACGCGGACCTCGCCATCCTCGACGCTGAGCTCACGCTGGGGCTGCCACGGCACGCAACCGCCGCGACGGGCATCGACGCGATGGTTCATGCCATCGAAGCCTATACGTCGGTACACCTGAAGAATCCTGTTTCCGACATGCTGGCGATGAAGGCGCTTTCGTTGCTGTCGCGCAATCTGCTGCGTGCTTGCGACAACGGCAACGATCGCGCGGCGCGTGAGGCCATGCTGCTCGGTGCGATGTTCGCGGGGCAGGCGTTCGCCAATTCGCCGGTGGCCGCCGTGCATGCGCTCGCCTATCCGATCGGTGGCATTTTTCATGTGCCGCACGGTCTGTCAAACGCACTCGTGTTGCCGCATGTGATGAAATTCAATGTCGAGGCGGCTTCGCATCTGTACGCGGAGCTTGCCGACATTGTGGTGCCAGCCGCAGCCTGCAGCGACGAATCGAAGGCGTACGCGCTGATCGACCACATCGATTGTCTGATAGAGGCGGCAGGCATCGCGCGGACACTGCGCGAGGTCGGCGTTCGACTTGAGGACCTGCCACGCATGGCCCGCGACGCGATGCTGCAGACGCGCCTGCTTGTCAATAACCCTCGTCCCGTCGAGGAGGGCGACGCACTGGCGATCTACCGCGCCGCGTTCTGACGCTCGGCCCGCCAGTCTGCAACCTGAACGCACCTATTGGATCAGGTTCCGATTCCGTGCCCATACCATCGCGTCGTAGCGGCTCGATACTTCCAGTTTCGAAAAGACATTGCGCAGGTTCCATTTCACGGTCTCGACCGTGATTTTCAACGTCAGCGCGATGCGCTTGTTGGACATGGCCTGTGCCACCAGCTCGAGTATTTCGATTTCCCGTTGCGTCAGCGCGGCCTGTCCCCGGCCGGCGCGCGAGTGCGGTTCCGCCGGTACGGCCAGGCCTTTCGCCGTGCCGTCGTCGGGAAATCCCGCCAGCAGTTCGCGTGCGAATTGCAAGGATCGGTCCTGCGATCCCTGTTTTTTCACCAGCAGCGCGAGTTCTTCGCGTGCGAGCAAGCCTTCGTCCAGAAAAGTGCGCACGAGGCCCAACTGGCAGCCGAACTGGACGGCCCGGCTGCGCGATGCCATCGCGTCATCCGTCCGCCCCAGCTCATCGAGCGCGCGCGCCGAAAGCAAATCGACCAACGTGAGCAGCTTGCCCCGTTTAAGCGCCAGCGCATACCGGCGCGCCTCTTCGAGCGCCTGAATGGCAAGCTCCGGCCGCTCGCCGAGATTCATGCGCGCTCGCGCAAGGGCCGCGGCGGCCGGGATTTCGGCCAGGAAGCCCTGACTGTCGGCGTGAGCGCCGGCGAGCTCATCGAGGGCTGCCATCACCGTCGCGGCGTGCACTTTGTCGCCTTTGGCGAGCAGGATCTTGAGCTGCTCGGCGAGCATGAGCGCGACCGGGCGATCCAGCCCCACGGTGCGAAAGCGCACGACCTGCCGCTGCAGGAACGCGAGTGCCGCACCAGGACTCTCCTGCAACAGGTCGAGCCGGGCCCGGCAGAGTGAAGCCCGTACGGTCACTTCCACGCCTGATGATTCCAATAATCCGTGGCGGTTGGCGAGTGTCTCGCGTGCATCGTCGATACGGTTGAGCTCGTAAAACGCGTCGGCGACGAATGCCGAGCAAACATTGGCGGGCACGGACTGATCGCCGAATTCTTTTTGCGCTCGTGCCAGCAGTGGTGAAGCAAGTCGTTCAGCCTCGAGTGCGTTCCCCTCCAGCAAGAGCAACAGGACGCGCGTATTTTCTGCGACGATCGCCATGTCGCTGTTTTCGTCGCGCGGAAGCATGGGGTGACGGTCCAACAGGCTTCGAGCATCGGCGAAGCGTCCTGCACCCGCATAGGCGGTGGCCAACACGGAAAGCGCGAGATACCGCAGGAACGGGTTATCGGCAGCGGCGTCGGGCTGCGACTCCAGCAGATCGATCGCGTGCTTCGCGTCGTCTCGCTGCAGTGCGATGACGGCATGGATCAGCGGCAGGCGGCTCGCAATATCAGGGTGCCGGGCGGCTTCGCTTGCTTGCAGTTGTGTCAGCCGCGCCTGCGCAATAGGCGCGCGCGCAGCCATCGCAACGGCGAGGCAGGCGAGGAAGGAGAGCTTGCGATGCTTGAGCAGCGTCTCGGGAGACAGGCGCTCGAGCAAGCCGAGGATCGGCCCGAGGTATCCCAGCGTCCAGTTTGCCGGCACCGCGCCTTCGATCACCGAAGCGGCGAGATCCACGTCTCCCGCCAGGTTGGCATGACGCACCGCCTCGACGAGCAACTCGTTGGCGGCAAACCAGCGGCTCGCGCGGCTATGCAGATCCGCGATGGCGTGCACGCCGCGCCGTTCCACGCGCGTATTGAGGAATTCGCTGAACAACCGGTGGAAGCGAAACCAGGGCGTGCGATCGTCGAGATCGACAGGCTGGATCGGCAGATTCTCGAACTCCATGCGCCTCAGCAGTTCGGCCGCGCGCGGATTGCCGGTCACGTACTCCGCAAGCGGTGCGTTGAAACGGCGAAACAGCGAGAGTGTCTCGGCGAACTCGACGAGTTCGGCGGGCAGGTCAGCGAGCACCTCCTCGCTGAGGTAGGTTTGCAGATCGTTTGAACGCCACACCACGTCGCGCAAGCGGCTGCCGGCACCCGGGTGGTTTTTCAGCATGATGGCGATCAGTTGAAGGCAGGACGGCCAGCCGCCTGTCATCTCATAGATGAGACCCGCGTCGTCCGCGTTGACTTTGCCCGGCCCGAGGTTCCCGTCGAGAAAGCTGCGCGTTTCCGTGGCACTGAACGGCAACTCCACGCAGTCGATCTCGACCATCTGGTCCATCACGCGAAGCCGGCCCAGGCTGAGTGGCGGGGCTGAACGCGACGCGATCACCAGATGGAAATTCGCGGGACACTGGTCGAGCAGCTTCTGCACCAGTTTGTGTATCCACGGATCCTCGACGTGATGGTAGTCGTCGAGGACGAGAAACAACTCACTCGCGAGATTGGCGATGCCCGCAAGCACGCTCGCGATCATCTCGTCGATCGCACTCTGGCTGCTGCCCTCGACGAACAGGTCGAGCTCGACCGCGACGCCGATCTGCTGCAGGGCGGCAAAGAAGACAGCACAGAAATCCGTGAAACCGCTGTCGTCGGAAGTCAGGGACAGCCACGCCACTTGCGCATGCGATTGCAGACAGGTTTGACGCCATTGTGCAAGCAGCGTGGTTTTGCCGTAGCCGGCGCTGCCTGTGACGAGCGCCAGCTTGCGTTGCTGTGTCTGCGAAAGCAGGCTCAGCAAGCCGGCGCGCGGCACATGCCTGGCGCTGATACGGGGCGGTGCGAACTTCGTCGAAATCAGGAGTTTGGTCGAGTGCATCGTCAGGCCGTCAACAGTGAACAATGGCGCCGCGCGCAGCCGAGGCGCTGCTGGAGCGTTCGCTATGGCGTAACCCGTTGCGATTTCGCGTGCCGGCGCCTGCCGGCCGCCAGGATGATCGACCCGTTTCGCGCATGTCGGGAACAGGCAGGACGCAGCGTTCCGTCCAGCTTAGAGCGGGTCGGTCGCGGTAGAGCCCCTCGTTTCGAGGGGTGTGGGGAAGATACCGACAAGCGTCGGGTGTCGCGCTGACGCGTGCTGTGCTCGCTGTTTCTGTACCGGCGGGCAAGTTTGAACGCCCCCTAGAAAGGAAGGGGCGGGTGCGGGGCGGCTCTGCCTATTATGGCCCAGTGCCGATTCCCCCGAACGGCGTGAATAACAGGTGGAGGAGAGCGTATGACACGCAAGGTGGTAGTCGCCGGTGTAGGGATGGTCCCGTTCAAGAAACCCGGTGCCAGTGAAACGTATGACCTGATGGGTGCGCAGGCTGCGCGATTCGCGCTTGCCGATGCAGGCGTGACCTACCAGGCGATCCAGCAGGCGTATGCCGCATTCGTCTACGGCGATTCGACGGCCGGCCAGCGCGCGCTGTACCACGTCGGCATGACGGGGTTGCCGATCTTCAACGTCAACAACAACTGCTCGACCGGTTCCACGGGCCTGTTTCTCGCACGCCAGGCGATCGTATCGGGCGCGATCGACATCGCGCTGGTGGTGGGGTTCGAACAGATGAATCCGGGCGCGCTCGGCAGCTACTTCAACGACCGTCCGCTGCCTTCCGATCTGTTCAACCAGCAATGCGACCGGCTCGGCGTGCCGACCGACATTCCGCCCGCGCTGCGCATCTTCGGCGGGGCCGGTATGGAGCACATGAAGCGCTTCGGCACGCCGATGGAGAGCTTCGCGAAGATTCGCGCCAAGGCGAGCCGCCACGCGGCGAACAACCCGCTTGCGGTGTTCCGCAAGGTGGTGAGTGTCGAGGACGTCATGAACGAGCAGGTGCTGTGGCCCGGCGTGATGACGCGCTTGATGGCCTGCCCGCCGACCTGCGGCGCGGCGGCGGCCGTCCTGTGCAGCGAAGACTATGCGCGCAAGCATGGTCTCGATTCGCGCGTGTGGATCGCCGCCCAGGCGATCACGACGGACAAGGAGGAATCTTTGCACGGCGACGACCTGCGCTACGTGGCAGGGTACGGCATGTCCAAGGACGCCGCGAGTCAGGTCTACGAGACGGCGGGCGTGGGTGTGGAAGACGTGGACGTGGTCGAGCTGCATGACTGTTTCGCACACAACGAACTGATCACCTACGAAGCGCTTGGCCTGTGTCCGGAAGGTGGCGCAGAGAAGTTCATCGACGACGGTGACAACACTTACGGCGGTCGCTATGTCGTCAACCCGTCCGGCGGCCTGCTGTCGAAAGGACATCCGCTCGGCGCAACGGGTCTCGCGCAATGCACCGAACTCGTCCAGCAACTGCGCGGCACGGCGGGTGAGCGCCAGGTCGAAGGTGCACGGATCGCCCTGCAGCACAACGTCGGCATCGGCGGCGCTTGCGTCGTGACGATGTACCGGAACTGAGCGGGAGACGCTGATGGACTTTCAACCCGATCAGGGACTGGACGCATTTCGCGACGAGGTTCGTACGTTCCTGCGCGAGAACTTGCCGGCCGACCTTGCCGGCAAGCCGGTGGGCAGCGTCAGGTCGATGCGTGCCGATCTCGTGCGCTGGCAGCGCATCCTGAATCAGAAAGGATGGGGCGCGCCCTATTGGGCAGCGAAGGATGGCGGCACCGGTTGGAGCGTGCTGCAGCGGCTGGCGTTCGATGAAGAGTGCGTCGCCGCGGGAGCGCCCACTCAGGACGGCTTTGCGCAGAAGCTGCTGGGCCCGGTACTCAACGAGTTCGCGTCGCCCGAGCAGAAAGCCGAACACCTGCCGTTGATCTTCGCCGGCGAGCGGCTGTGGTGCCAGGGTTTTTCGGAGCCGGGTTCGGGATCGGACCTCGCGTCACTTCGCACGCAGGCGGTGCGCGAGGGCGATCACTACGTGGTGAACGGCCAGAAGATCTGGACCAGCTATGCGCATGAGTCGGACTGGATCTTCCTGCTGGTGCGCACCGATACCGAAGTGAAGAAGCAGGCCGGTATCAGTTTCCTGCTGGTGGACATGAAGACGCCGGGTATTACGGTGCGCCCGATTCGCAGTATCGACGATTGCCATCACCTGAACGAAACCTTCTTCGACAACGTGCGGGTGCCGGTTGGCAATCGCGTCGGCGAAGAGGGCGCCGGTTGGAACATTACCAAGTTCCTGCTCAACAACGAGCACGCCTCCGCGGCCGATCTGCCGATCTTGCGCCGCTACCTGATGCAGCTCAAAAAGCTCGCGACAAGGCAGCTCGCCGGCGGCCAGGCATTGATCGAGCAATCTGAGTTCGCGCTGAAGCTGGCGCGGCTGGAGGCGGAGGTCAACGCGATTGCGATGATGGTCAAGCGCGTCGCTGCGATGGAGCAGGATCATAGCCCCGCAGCGCATGCGATGGGCTCGATCCTGAAGGTGCGTGGCACCGAGCTGCAGCAAAGGCTCAGCGAGTTCGCGCTCGAGGCGCTCGGCGACTATGGCGCGATCGCGTATCCGGAGCCGCACGATGACGCGCAGGGCGAGGCGCTGCCGCTGCAGGAAGTTGGGCGCGGCATTGCCAACGAGATGTTCTTCCGGCGTGCGTCGACGATTTATGGCGGCACGAGCGAAGTTCAGCGCGGCATCATCGCGAAGATGCTGTTTCAATTCTGAGTTGGGCTATCGATCATGAACTTCAACCTGAATTCCGAGCAGCAACTGCTGCAGGACAGCGTGCGCCGCTTTGTCGACAAGGCCTACAGCTTTGAAGCGCGAACCGCGTCGCTCAAGGCGGGCGCTACCCGTAGCGCTGCGCACTGGCAGACGTTTGCCGACAACGGCTGGCTCGCCGCAGCGCTGCCCGAAGCGGCCGGCGGTCTGGGCGGCACGCTCATCGACACCGTATTGATCGCCCACGAATTTGGCCGTGGTCTGGTGGTGGAACCGTATCTGGGCTGCGCGGTGCTCGCGGCGCAAACGCTGGTGGCCGCCGCCACGCCGGCGCAGCTCGAACAGTTGCTGCCGCCGCTTGCAGAGGGTTCGCGCAAGCTCGCACTCGCGTACAGCGAAGCGCAGTCATGTGGTTTTGCCGAGCCTGTCCAGTTGCATGCGAAGGCCACCGCGGACGGCTATACGCTGCACGGCCGCAAGACACTGGTAGCGGGCGGGCTCGACGCCGACAGTTTCATCGTGTCAGCGATCGCGCCAGACGCGCCCGGCATCACGCTCTTCCTGGTGGACGCCGCCAGCACGGGCTTGACGCGTCGCGCGTTGCCGCTACATGACGGTAGCTGGGCCGCGGAAGTTTCGTTCGAAGGCGTACGCGTGCCGCGTGACGCCGTGCTCGGAGCGCCCGGCCAAGGTTTGGCCGCACTGGAGCAGGGCCTCGCACACGGCACTGCGGCGCTGTGCGCGGAGCTGGTGGGCGGGATGGAGAAGGCAATCGCGATTACCGCCGAATACCTGAAGATGCGCAAGCAATTCGGCGTCCCGATCGCCAGCTTCCAGGCACTGCAGCATCGCATGGCCGATATGGCTGCGGAACTGGAAGTGGCGCGTTCGATGCTGTACGCGCTGCTCGCGTCGATTGACAACGATGATGCGGCAACGCGTCAGCATACGGTCTCGCAGGCCAAGGCGCTGATCGGGCGGGCGGCGAAATTCGTGTGCGGCCAGGCGATTCAGTTGCATGGCGGAATCGGCATGACCGAAGAATATGAGGTCGGTCATTACTACAAACGCGCCGTGGTAGCCGATGTTCTGCTGGGCAGCAGCGGCCGGCATGAGGCGGCCTGTGCGGCGCAATTGCAGAAAACCTTGCTTCAGGGAGACAACGCAGCATGAAGATTTTCGAAAAAATCACCGACCTGCAGCCGCTGGTCGGCGAATCGATCGGTACGAGCGATTGGCTGCTGATCGACCAGCACCGCGTGAACCTGTTCGCGGACGCCACCGGCGATCACCAATGGATCCACGTAGACGTCGAGCGGGCCAAGGCCGGGCCGTTTGGCGGTCCGATTGCGCATGGCTTCCTGACGCTGAGCCTGCTGCCGGCGTTCTTTGCAACCGCTTTCGAGATCCGCGAGACGAAGAGCGGCCTGAACTACGGGCTGGACAAGGTGCGTTTCGTCGCGCCGGTGCCCGTGGGCAGCCGGCTGCGCGCGCACTTCCGCTTGCTCGCGTGGGAGGCGCTCGCCAACGGCGGCGCACAACTGAAGATCGAGATGACCGTCGAATGCGAAGGGGGCACGAAGCCCGCGTGCGTCGCGGAATCGATCACACGCCTGTTTCCGTAACTGACTGAGGCAGGGTCGTGGTTCACGATCGTGTCCGACTTCTGATTCCGAAGAATCAGCAATGACTATTAATCTGGAGAGCAAACCATGACAATTCGTTTTGATGGCAAGGTCGCCATTGTGACCGGCGCGGGCGCCGGTTTGGGCCGTGTTCACGCGCTGGCGCTGGCCGCACGTGGCGCGAAGGTCGTCGTCAATGATTTCGGCGGCGCGCGCGATGGCAGCGGCGGCTCGTCCGAGGCGGCGCTCGCGGTGGTCGAGGAGATCGTCAAGGCAGGCGGCATGGCGATCGCCGACGGTGCGAATGTGGCCGACTACGATCAGGTGCAGAAGATGGTTGAGCGCACGGTGACGGAGTTTGGGCGCGTCGACATCCTCGTGAACAACGCCGGCATCCTGCGCGACAAGAGTTTCCAGAAGCTCGAGATGGCCGATATCAAGGCGGTGCTCGACGTGCACCTGATGGGCTCGATCAATTGCTCGAAGGCGGTGTGGGAGATCATGCGTGCGCAGGAGTTTGGGCGCATCGTGATGACCACGTCGTCCTCGGGCATGTATGGCAATTTCGGCCAGGCGAACTATGGAGCCGCGAAGATGGCGGTGATCGGCCTGATGAACGCACTGACGACCGAAGGCCGCAAGTACAACATCAAGGTGAACACGATCGCGCCGGTGGCGGCCACGCGCATGACGTCCGACATTCTGCCCGAAGCGATGCTGCAGCGGATCCAGCCGGAACGCGTGACGCCGGCGGTGCTGTTCTTGTGCGGCGAGGATGCGCCGTCGAAGACGATTATCGCAGCGGGCGGCGGTGCGTTTGCCGCGGCGACGGTGGTGGAGACCGCGCCGGTGCTGCTGTCGGACGCGGAGCTGACGCCCGAAGGCATCGCGGCGCGCTTCGACGAGATCGCGAACTGGAGCACGGCGCGCGCCTATGAAGAGTCGGGCCCGCAGGTGCAGGCGTTCCTGAAGCTGGCTTGCGGCCAGTAACGGAGTGAACGGCCCCGGTGGTGATGCTGCCGGGGCCGTTTTCGTATTGAAGCGGCGGGGGCTGTAGATGCCGGTGCTGAAAATCCGGCGTGGTGGGCGGCCGGCGCGCGAGGCCGCATAATCATAGATGGCAGGGATTAGAAATGGCAATTTGGCTCAAGCGAGGCGCCGAGGCGGAGGTTCTGAAGGCGGCCGCGCGCGAAGTACGCGAAACGGTTGAAGCAACGTTGGCAGATATCGAGGCGCGAGGCGATGCCGCGGTGCGTGATCTGTCGATCCGCTTCGACAAACTGGAGCGTGACGACTACCGCCTGTCGCAAGGTGAAATCGATCAATGTCTGTCGCAATTGTCAGCGCGTGACATCGCCGACATCGAATTCGCGCAGAAGCAGGTTGAGAATTTTGCGCGCCACCAGCGCGACTCGATCCGCGACATCGAAGTCGAAACGTTGCCGGGCGTCGTTCTCGGTCACAAGAATTTACCGGTGAACGCTGCGGGTTGCTATGTGCCTGGCGGCAAGTATCCGTTGCTGGCGTCGGCGCATATGTCGGTGATTACCGCGAGGGTGGCCGGCGTGCCGCGCATTGTGACCTGCGCGCCGCCGTTTCACGGTAAACCGGCACCCGCCGTCGTCGCTGCACAACATATGGCAGGCGCGCACGAGATCTACTGTCTGGGCGGCATCCAGGCCATCGGCGCGATGGCGATCGGCACGCAGAGCATTGCGCCCGTCGACATGCTCGTCGGGCCAGGCAACGCATTCGTGGCTGAAGCGAAGCGGCAATTGTTCGGGCGGGTAGGGATCGATCTCTTCGCCGGTCCGACCGAGACGCTGGTGATCGCCGACGAATCTGTCGACGGCGAAATGTGCGCAACCGATCTGCTCGGCCAGGCCGAGCACGGTCCCGATTCGCCCGCGATCCTGCTGACCACCTCGGAGAAGCTGGCTCGCGAGACGATGGCCGAAGTCGAACGCCTGCTCAAAATACTGCCGACGGCTGATATTGCCCGCAAGTCGTGGGACAAGCATGGCGAAGTGATCGTGGCGGAAAGCGACGAAGAGATGGTTCGCATCGCCAACGAGATCGCTTCGGAGCACGTGCAGGTGATGACGCGCGATACCGACTATTTCCTGCGCAACATGACCAACTACGGTGCGCTCTTCCTTGGGCCGCGCACCAACGTGTCGTTTGGCGACAAGGTGATTGGCACGAACCATACACTGCCGACCCGAAAGGCGGCACGCTACACGGGCGGACTGTGGGTGGGCAAGTTCCTGAAGACCTGCACTTATCAGAAGGTCATGACGGACGAGGCATCGGCGATGATCGGCGAGTACTGCTCGCGTTTGTGCGCGCTTGAAGGCTTCGCAGGCCACGGCGAGCAGGCTAACCTGCGTGTGCGCCGTTACGGCCATAAGGACGTTCCTTACGGTGGCGCGGCGGTTTGAACGGGGGAAAGCAGCAATGAAGAAACCCACTGCCTTGTCACGTGATGCGTACCGTCACTTCCTCTCGATTCCGACTCGATGGATGGATAACGACGTCTACGGACATGTCAACAACGTTGTCTATTACAGCTACTTCGATACGGTCGTGAACGAGTATCTGCTCCGAATGGGGGTACTCGATTTCGAGCACGGCGAAGCGATTGGGCTTGTCGTCGAAACCCAGTGCAACTATTTTTCGTCGGTCGCATTTCCGGACCGCGTCGACGCCGGGCTGCGCGTGGCGAGACTCGGCTCATCGAGTGTTCGATATGAGGTTGGGCTCTTTCGTGAAGGTGAGGCGGAGCCCGCAGCGCAAGGTCATTTCGTGCATGTCTACGTCGATCGCATTGCGCGTCGCCCGATGCATTTGTCCGATGCGATGCGAGCGGCGCTCGCGCCGCTTACGGTCGCGGCGGACCGCTAGGGAACGCCGAGCCCGCAGCCGGAGCTGCGGGCAAAGCGCGCCAGTACTATCCAACCTGCCGCGAACGATCAGCCCAATACTTTTCGCGGACCTTGCGGCGCAATACCTTGCCGACCACGCTGACCGGGAGATCCTCCACGAACACGATCGACTTGGGCGCCTTGTAGCGGCCTATGCGGCTCTTCACATGTTCAATCAATGCTTCGGCGGTGACGGATTCGCCGGCACGCAGAACCACTTCCGCGTGCACGGCTTCGCCCCATTCATCGTGCGGCACGCCCACCACGGTCGAGTTCGACACCGCCGGATGAGCATTTAGCGCGGCTTCCACTTCGACTGCATAGACATTGAAGCCGCCGGTGATGATCATGTCTTTCTTGCGGTCGACGATGTACAGAAAGCCCTGGTCGTCGAGATAGCCGAGATCGCCTGACTTCCAGAAGCCGTTGGAGAATTCGCTGGCCGTGCCTTCCGGGTTATTGAGGTAACCGTCGATGGTCGCCCGCGAGCGGATCCAGATCTCGCCCGTTGCGCCCGGCGCGACTTCCTTACCTGTCTCGTCGACGATCATCAGTTCGACGTCGATTGCCACGCGTCCGGCAGAAGCAAGATGGCCGGCTTCTGCTGCCGTCAGATGGTCCGCTTTGGTCAGCATCGTGGCGTATTGCAGGCATTCAGTTCCCCCGTACACCTGCACGAAAATGTTACCGAAACGCTTCTGCGCCTGATCGAGTTTGGCCGGGCTCATCGGGGCGGCACCGTAGGCGATCGTGCGTAGCGTCGACAGGTCGTAGGCGGAAGCTTCGGGCAGATCGAGCAGCCAGTACAACAGCGTCGGCACGAGCGCGCTCATGGTGATTCGCTCAGTCTCGACGTTGCGGCACCACTGGGTCAGATCGGGCAGGTTCTGCGTGGCGGTGCAGCCCCCACGAAAGAGCGCTGCCAGCAAGGCCATTCCCGAACCGTGACTGATCGGCGCCATATGCAGGCACCGCGAGTCGGCGTCGTACAGCTGTTCACTCTCCAGGTAGGCCGAGTTCCGACAGGCCAGCCAGTTTTCCATGGTGTACTGCGCGCACTTGCTCTTGCCGGTGGTTCCGCCGGTGAACCGGTAGATAAGGACGTCGGTGTCGGGATCGCTTTCGATCCCGGGGTTTCGATCGGAAACGTCTTCCAGAAGGTCCCAGAAGTAAGCCAGCCCTTCGCGCGCGCCCGGCGGCGGATCCATGCAGACGACCAGGATGCCGCGCTCATGCAGCATGTCGAAGTAGCGATCGAGAAGCGCGTTCTCAAGAAACACCACCTTGGGCTGGATAAACTCGATTTGCCAGCGGTGCTCGTCGCTCGAGTCGCGGAAATTCGTCCATGCGGCGGCGGCTTCGCCCTTCAGTGCGGTCCAGGCGTGCAGCAACGACAGATTGTCGTTCTCCAGAATGCACAAATAGGTGTCGCCGCGCCGCAGTTGGAGACGCTCGACCATCATGTTCACGATGCGATTGGTGAGCAGATGTAGATCGCGGTGCGTGAAGCGCCGTTGGCGTTCGATATTCACAAGCGCCTCGCGGTCGCGATGGCGAACGGACAATTGTTCGGTCATGCGGGCGAAATTCATTTTCATCATCTGTCTCCATTTGTCGTAGCCAGCCGTTGACGCCGACTATAACGCCGCAGGCGTTATGTGAACCCCTCATTCCGGAGGGGGGCGAAGCCACATAACAGCGTTGCCGTCGGTCAAGGCGCGAAGGCGCATCGGCAGGACAGTGCGGCGGTCGGCGCGTACACCGCCAGCGGCAACACGCTAAACCGCCAGGCCTATATCGCTGGCGGTTCGGCGAACGCGGAGGTATCGCTGGGGCCGGCCCGGTAACTAACGGCGTATCACCAACCTCGCAGCTGGCACCCATGCAACCGCACGCAGCTGAATTCATTGCACGCCTGCAATAACCTGCGCGGTCATGTCTGAAGCTGAACTAGACGATAGTCTGCCCGTCGGGCTTGTGGGGCAGGGGACCGAAGAACAACGCCTTGAGCTTGTCGCGACCGACTACACGTGCGAGTTCGGCGAGCACACAGTAGTTGGCGATTAGCGTGACCAGCAGGATCTGGATGGCCCAGAAATGCGCCCAGTTGAGTTCGGCAAACAGCATGTTGTTGGCGGCAACCAGGCCCGGTGCTTCCTTCCAGTAGTCGTACAGGTGCTCCGCGTAGTGCACGAGCAACGCCACAATCGTGTAAATGAACGTCCTCCATCCGACATTCCAGATCAGCGGTTTCTCGGGAAACTGGTTGACGAACGGCAGCATGTTGGCGACCAGCACCGATTTGCTGAGAATCAGAGCGGCGATGGTCACCGAGGCGGAAGTGGGCAGCGTAATGTCGGTGCCCTTTGTTGTCAGGGCCCGAATGATCGCGACGATGTGGAGGATGACGAAGAAGATAGTCGGCGGCAGCATCTCCATAAATTCGCGCTTGATCGTGGTGGTCAGCTTGCTCATGTTCCTCTCCCATCTAGATAGGGTTGGGCAGCATCATCGCTCCGCATATGACATCAAGGGCGTGCGAAGCTTAACCGTTCCTTGACCTCTGAACTCCATCGTGTGGAGCATTCTGGTGCGCTCCCAGATCCGTTGAAAGGATTGTATTTCAGGTTTCATTTCCTACACTCAATCGACGACCCTTTCCTTCCCGAACGTACTGCCTGCGCGTCGGTCGGCTCAGCAGCACGCGGCTGCGCCGGGCTGGAATGCCCGTATGTTATTGCTTGAGCCTGTCGAATATATCGTCGAGAAGCAGTCCACCAAGGAGTGCATATGTCATGGTTCACTACAACATTACGCAGTTACCCCGAGATCGCCATTTTTCTCTCGTTGGGGATCGGATATTGGATAGGCGGGAAAAGCTATCGCGGGTTTACTCTCGGGGCGGTGACGGCGACGCTGCTTGCCGCCATTGCGATCGGACAGCTGGGTATTACCGTCTCGGCTAACGTCAAGTCAGTGTTTTTCTTGATGTTTCTATTCGCCGTCGGTTATGGCGTCGGCCCGCAGTTCGTCCGTGGCGTTGCGAAGGACGGCTTGCCGCAAGCATTGTTTTCTGTCGTTCAGTGCATATTGTGTCTCGCGGCGCCCTATGTTGCGGCGAAGCTTGCCGGGTATAGCGTCGGTTCGGCCGCGGGCCTCTTCGCGGGGTCGCAAACCATCTCTGCATCGATGGGCCTTGCCACAGACGCCATGAATCGCCTCGGGCTACCCGCCGACGAGACGAAGGCGCTGCTGGACGCAATGCCGACCGCCTATGCCGTCACCTACATCTTCGGCACTATTGGCTCCGCACTGATCCTCGCGACGCTCGGACCGAAGCTCCTGGGTATCGATCTCGTGGCAGCGTGCAAAGAGTATGAAGCGACGCTGGGCGGGGCACAGGAGTCAGGTGGGGCCGCCGTGGCATGGCACCAATATGAATTGCGTGCCTACCGGATTGCGGAACACGGCCCGGCTGTCGGCCTGACGGTGGCACAGGCTGAAGTGAGGTCGCCAGAAGGAGCCCGGCTATTCGTTGAACGGATCAGACGCAGTGGCGTGCTTCAGGACGCAAAGCTCGACGATGTGCTGCAGGCGGGCGACGTGGTCGCCGTTGCCGGGCGCCGCGAGCATCTCGTGGCGATGCTGGGGCCACGGGGTACCGAGGTCGACGATCCGGAATTGCTGGCCGTGCCGGCCGAAGGTGTCGACGTTTATGTCACGAACAAGGAGGTCGACGGGAAGACCTTGCAGGAGTTGGCGGCGCGGCCTCTGGCGCGCGGCGTCTTCCTGCGCAGGATCAAGCGTGGCGCGACGGAAACACCGATTCCGGTCTTACCGAGCACCAGGCTGCATCGTGGCGACACCGTCACTATCATCGGCCGCACGCAGGACACCACGGCGGCCGCGAAAGATCTGGGCGTGCTCGATCGGCCCACCGGCGCCGCGGATATCGCGTTCGTTGGTTTTGCGATTACGCTCGGCGCCCTGATCGGTGCCGTCGTGATCAAGGTTGGGGCGATTCCCATTACGTTATCGACGGCGGGCGGTGCGCTGATCGCGGGTATCGTGTTCGGCTGGTTGCGCGCGATTCATCCGACCTTCGGCCGGATCCCCGAGCCGACCATCTGGTTCATGAACTCAGTCGGTCTGAACGTGTTCATTGCGGTGGTCGGTATCACGGCGGGGCCGGGTTTCGTCTCGGGCCTTCAGCAACTGGGTGTGAGCCTCTTCCTGTGGGGCATCTTCGCGACCAGTGTACCGCTCATCCTTGGCATGTTCATTGCCAAATACATTTTCAAGTTCCATCCTGCGATTCTGCTCGGCATCTGTGCCGGGGCGAGAACGACGACAGCCGCGCTCGGCATGATCTGCGACGCGGCCAAAAGCCAGGTGCCGGGTCTCGGTTACACCGTCACCTACGCAGTGGGCAATACGCTGCTTACGATCTGGGGGATGGTCATCGTGATGCTGTTGACCTGACTCCCACATTGACGCATTCGGCTTTTCCTGCACGTTAACCCTCAATGGAGGTGTTGGATGGCGAAGTCTTCTAAAGCGGGCGCAGGCGATCGTGCTGCGATGGCGGCGCTCAGCCCGTTCGAACTGAAGGACGAACTCATCAAGGCCGCGGGCGGCGGCGCAGTCGAGCGCGCGGCGAACGCATCGATGCTCAATGCCGGTCGCGGCAATCCAAACTTTCTCGCGACGGTTCCACGCCACGGTTTCTGGCAGCTCGGGCTATTCGCGATGCGTGAATCTGAGCGTTCGTTTGCGTACATGCCGGAGGGCATCGGCGGCTTTCCGAAGCGTGAAGGGCTCACCGAACGCTTCGAGCTATTCCTGCGCGAAAACCGGGGCGTGCCCGGTATTGACTTCCTGGGCGCCGCCGTTTCGTATGTACGCGACCAGCTCGGACTGTCTGCCGGCGACTTCCTCTATGAAATGTGCGAAGGCATTCTCGCCTGCAACTATCCGGTGCCGGACCGGATGCTCAAGCTCTCGGAGATCATCGTTGGGCAGTATCTGCGTCGAGAGATGATCGGCAAGCATCCGTTCATCGGCGAGTTCGACATCTTCGCTGTCGAAGGCGGCACGGCGGCGATGACGTACATCTTCAACACGATGCGTGAGAATCACCTGATCCAGGCAGGTGACACGATTGCGCTCGGCATGCCGATCTTTACGCCGTACATCGAAATTCCGCGTCTGAACGACTACCAGTTGAATGTCGTGAACCTGAATGCCGACGTGGAAAACGGCTGGCAATATTCGAAGAAGGAACTCGACAAACTGCGCGATCCGAAGGTGAAGGCGTTCTTCCTCGTGAATCCGAGCAATCCACCTTCGGTAAAGATCAGCGACGAGAGCCTCGAATACATCGCCGACATCGTCAAGGAACGTCCCGACCTGATCCTGCTGACCGACGACGTTTATGGCACCTTCGCCGATGACTTCGTGTCGCTTTTCGCACTCGCACCTAAGAACACGATCCTCGTGTATTCGTACTCGAAGTACTTCGGCGCGACCGGCTGGCGCCTGGGCACGATTGCGACGCATCGCGACAATGTGCTCGACAGGCTGCTCGCCGAGATGCCCAAGGACGTCAAAAAGGAACTGAACACGCGCTACGAGTCGATCACGACCGAGCCGGCCAAGCTCAAGTTCATCGATCGTCTCGTGGCCGACAGCCGCACCGTCGCGCTGAATCACACAGCTGGCTTGTCGACACCGCAGCAGGTGCAGATGGTGTTGTTCTCTCTGTTCTCGCTGATGGATACGCCCGATGCGTACAAGAATGCGCTCAAGCGGCTGATCCGCAGCCGTAAGCAGGCGCTATACCGCGAGATCGGCATTAGCTTCGATGACGATGATGAGAACAAGGTTGACTACTACACGATCCTCGATCTCGAGTTCCTCGGTGAGCGAGCCTACGGACGCGACTTCGTCGATTGGGTGATCAAGAACACTGAGCCGTCCGAGATGCTGTTCCGTCTCGCGAAGGACGCGCGGGTCGTGCTGCTGCCGGGACGCGGTTTCGGTACACAGCATCCGTCGGGCCGCGTGTCGCTTGCGAATCTCAACGAGAGCGACTATGTGAAGATCGGACGCGCGATCCGGGCATTGCTTGGCGAATACGTCGACCACTACAACGCGGCATCGGGCAAGAAGCTCGATAAGAACAAGGTGCTCTGACGGGCTGCTTCGCTGAATCCATGCGTGGGCGGGAGTCCTCAATGGGCACATCGAACCGAGAAGAATCTGCTGGTCGGGGCGGCGATAGCCCACGTTATCGCGGCGACCAGGTGTCGCAAAGGCGAGGGCGGGCGGGACGGATCGGCTGGTGGTTGCCCGGCTCAAAGTAGTATCGTTCTTTGCATTTTCTTGAGACCCCGACCGATGCGGCGAGCGGGCCGCTTTTCGGTATAGCAGTTGCCTCATGACGGGCTAACAGTGATCGCAATTGCCGACACCCGCCGGCCGCGACGACGTCTCTAACGCCCGCTGATCTTTGCAATCAGTCCTAGCCGCGACATCGGCGACGACCGGCTGAAGTAGGGTTCGTTCGACCTCTCAACTCCGCTGCGGATCGCGAGCTATTTCGGCGGCCACGAATACAGTGCTCGATATCCTCGTTGATCTGATCGTTCACACCACCAGCGTACGCAACAGGATCCCGGTCAACGCGAGAGCGTTTGTTAACAAGCGCAAGGTTACTGAGGCCGCGACCATGTTTATCTAGTAGAAGTGCATTGCACATGGCGCCCAAAACCGGCGGTAGCCTATCCTGCCATCCCTTGTTTTTCCGTTGTTCAGTTTGTCGTCCGCAGATCCCGTGAGTAGGGTAGCCGACGCCGCGCGAAAAGAATGACCACCTGGCGCAAGAAAAACGATCCACTAGCACAGAAAAGACATCTGTGGCACGCAGAAAACTGAACCTCTTGCGAGGGAAGGTGCGCGACATCGTACGGGTAGATTTCCCTGCTCGCAAATTGACCGAACAGTCTGGAGAAAGAAACCCGTAATTGCTGGCGCAATATGGAGAACACGGAGTTCCATGCTTCGCGCAGAAAAATTCAAATGACCTGTTGAATGTCTACGCGAGAAGGCAGCCTCTTCCGCCACTTGGAGATGCCAGGTGTTGGCGAGCAGCGCAGAAAAAACCTGTATAACGAAGCGGATTAAATCGAATCCTGCGATTGCTCGGCGCAACTTGCGCGATCGCAGCCTCCTACGGTGAACAATGTTCCTACCGGTCAAACCTGTAGAAGCGCGCAACCATTGATTGCTATCGCTGGGTAGCCTCGACGGTCGTGCCTTCTCGCACGAATCCCCACGTGTTGCCCGTACAAAACGACGCAAAAAATTTTCCTATTCCGGTCAGTTCCTCTGTATTCCGCCGTGTTCTCGTGCCTTGCTTCAGGCCTGATTCAGGGTATTGACGATCATCGGGAATCGTTTGCAAGATGGCATTCAGGCCGCACACCGGAGCGAGTCATGCCGATGGTGAAGAGCTTTACCCAGGCGCAATGGGACGCCGCCTCGCGCCGTCTCGATACGCTGCCGGCAAAGCCTGCGCATGAGCATCGCGTCAATGTGCGGGATGCAATCAAGTCGATGCAGGCCCAGATCTGCAGCGCCCAGAAAAAGGGGTACACGCTGGAGGAAATCGTGCAGCAGCTTGCCCAGGATGGCGTCGAAATCAGCGCGAGCACGTTGAGATACGCGATGCAACGCGCTGCAAAGGAGAGTCGGCCTGTTCAGGCAGAAGCGAATGGTGTGCAGGGTGCGACGACGGCAGCACGCGCGAAGAAGGGTAGTCAGGAAAGAGCATTACATGCCGGCAACAAGCCTGCCGGGAAAACGCAGGATGGGGGAAGGGCAGTCAGTCAGCAGGGATCAATGGTAATTCGGGACGCGTTCTCGTTCGAGATCACGCCCGATGTTGAAAACTTGTAGAGGGCTCAAATGGACACGACGATTCCCCCCATTTATCTGGTTGGCGGCAGCAAGGGCGGTGTGGGTAAGAGCTTTGTATCGCTTGCGCTGGCCGATTATCTCCAGCGTCAGGATATCCATGCCGCGCTGGTTGAAACCGACACCTCAAATCCGGACGTCATGAAGGCGGTTCAGGACGAGATGCATTGCGTTGCCTATAGTCTGGACGATGCAGACGGCTGGATTGGCCTCGTCAATTTCTGCGACGGACACCGGGACGCGGCAGTAATCGTCAATACGGCGGCGCGCAATCAGGCGGGTGTTGCGCGATTTGGTGCGATGCTGGCCGGTACGCTAGGCGAGCTTCAGCGCCGACTAGTAGTCCTGTGGGTGATTAACCGGCAGCGCGACAGTCTGGAACGTCTAGCTCTGGGGCGAATGAAGTCTGCCAGGGATCGTTCCCGGGTTGAAATCATGGCTTCAGCAAGCTCTGCCAGGATTACCTTGGACGTGCCTGACGGTATCGATGACGATATCCTTGGAGAAATCGCCCTCAAATGCCTAGTGTTCCTGATCCATCGACGAAAGCACGGGTTGAATCTCCGATGCAGTCTATCGAAAGCCGATAACTGCCGACTAGGTTTTTCGGTATCGGTGACGGTATCGTCGATACATGACCTGGCGGCAATCCGTTCCCACAAAGGGTGCAGCCACTGGATTGACCATCGAGTGGGTATGCCGCTCAGGTCCGCTTGCTCGATCCCGTTTCTGTCGTTGGCATGCTTAGGCGATCAATATAGTCGGCCCACTCCTGCATGACCCGGCGACGATCATCGTCAAACGTAGTTCTATCGTAGGCCTTTTGTACATCGCCACGTTTGGCGTGTGCCAGTTGCGCTTCCAGTACATCGATATCCATACCGAGTCGTTCTCGCGCGACGGTGCGAAGCATGCCCCGGAAACCGTGCGTCGCGTGCTTCCCTTGAAAGCCCATCTCTCGCAGTGCTTTGCTCAATGCATCTCGATGTAGATGAGGGGTCTTTTGACGGGCAGGGGACGGAAAGACATAGTGCCCCTTACCGGTAAGTGACTGCAACTCGTTCAGGACGGCGATGGCCTGCTTCGGCAATGGCACGATGTGATCGTGCCGCATTTTCATCCGCTCGGCTGCAACATGCCATTCAGCTGTCTTGAGGTTCACCTCATCCCACGGTACCGCGGCAACCACACCTGGGCGAAGGCCGGTCAGCATGGTGAGCTTGAGGGCGGCGCGGGTAATAGGCGACTTGTAGGCATCGATAGCAAGGACGAGCGGAGCGATGTCCGCAGGCTTGGTGATCGCTGGTATGTGGCCTTTCTTGTGGCGAGGCACAACGCCGCGCAGTGTCAAGGCGGCGCCATCTTCGCGCAGTCCGTTCTGGACGGCGTACGTCACGATGCCACCGACATACTGCCGTGCCTTGGTCGCGAGGTTAGGCGCATGAGCTGCAATCGCTTCAAGTACGGGCTTGACCTCTGGCGTCGCAAGCGTCGAAATGGGCTTGTTGCGGAGTGCGGGAGTCAGGTATTCGCGCACGACAAACTCCGCCTTCCGGTAGGTTTCGTCGGCCCATTCCTTCCGTTTGAAGTCGAGCCAGCGCTGGGCCACGAGATGGAAGGCGCCTTCGGCCACGCGTTTGCGGGCGATGGACTCGGCCTGGCGATATGCAACCGGATCGATGCCTTCGCGTACGAGATTGCGTGCGGTAGTGGCCGACCGTCGCGCATCAGTGAGCGTGATATCGGGGTAGGGGCCGAGGCTGTGGAAGTTCTCCTTGCCTGTGCTCGGTCGTCGATAGCGGAACAGCCAGGTTTTGGTGCCGTTCGGCTGGACCCTCAGGGCGAGTCCGTTTCCATCCGCGAGAAGGTAGGAACGGGCGCGCGCTTTGGCGGCACGGAACACTAACTCTGACTTCGGTTCGACGCGTCTGGGCATGGGTTTGCCCCCGAATCTGGTATACGCAACAGTATACGCAAAAATCGTCGATGTCAGTGGAACGCAGGGGATCTGTAGAGAACAAAAAACCCCGTAAGACGTTGATCTTACGGGGTTTCTCGGACTTCTTCGGCTTGCGCCGGAACAACTGTTGGTGCCCAGGAGAGGACTCGAACCTCCACGGTGTTGCCACCGCTAGGACCTGAACCTAGTGCGTCTACCAATTCCGCCACCTGGGCACGTTTTCAAGCTAGACCGCTATTTTAGCGTGATGATGTAGCGTGTCAATCCCCACATGCAAACTAAACATCGCTTCATCAACCGCCCGGTTTTCACGCAGCGAAGTAGAACTTCGCTCACGATCGACCGTCCTGCCAACCAGTCAATCAATCCGATCAGACAAAACAGAATCGGATCACATGGCTTCACACAAAAAGTAAAGCCGCCTATGTGAAACATCAGGCGGCTTTACTTTTGAATCTGGTGCCCAAGAGAGGACTCGAACCTCCACAGTGTTGCCACCGCTAGGACCTGAACCTAGTGCGTCTACCAATTTCGCCACCTGGGCAGGTGATGAACAGCAAAGAACGCCATTATAGCGACAGATTCGGGCCTGTCAAGCGTTTCCCGGAACTCGCTTAAACCACGCTGCAGCCAGCCTGCGCGCGCCTCACAGCGACTATTGACGGGCCGCGTGGCGCGCAAGACGGGTGTTAGAATGCCTCGCAGTAGTTCGTTGGCACGGGCGCACGCGCCCGTCGGACTCAGCCTTGAACGAGCGGGACCCGAGCAGTCAATCGCAAGTGCAACTTAAGCGCATCTCAAACGCTTCTTAAGCCGAGCCACATCGCCGACCGACGTCCATGCAACGAGAAAAAATCATCGACAAGCCCTTGAGCAAATTTCCGTATCCGATTCCAAGCCGCGAAGAAATCCTCGGCGTCCTGCGCACGAGTGAAACGCCGCTTGCCGCGAACGACATCGCCGAAGCCCTGTCGATCAAGCGCCAGGAGCGCGAGGGATTTTTCAAGCGCCTGGGCGCGATGGAGCGCGACGGCCAGATCCGGCTCGATCAGCGCAATCTCTATCAGCTGACCCATCCGTCGAATTTCGTCGGCGGCCGCGTGCAAGGCCATCGCGACGGCTACGGCTTCCTCGTGCGCGATGACGGTCAGGACGATCTGTTTCTGCCCACCGGCGAAATGCAAAAGGTCATGCACAACGACCGTGTGCTCGCGCGCATCGTCGGCTATGACCGTCGTGGGCGCCCGGAAGGGCATATCGTCGAGGTCACGGATCGTGCCAACAAGCGCGTGATCGGACGGCTGCTCAACGAAAACGGCGCGCTGATCGTCGCGCCCGAAGACAAGCGCATCGGTCACGACATCCTGATCACGCAGAACACCAAGAAGGCCAAGGTCGGCCAGGTGGTGGTGGTCGAACTCACCGATTTCCCGAGCCGTCATTCGCAGCCGCTCGGTCGTGTCGTCGAGGTGCTGGGCGATATCGACGACCCGGGCATGGAAATCGAAATCGCGGTGCGCAAATACGGCGTGCCGCACGAATTCAACCCGGCCGCGCTCGAGGAAGCCGCGAGGCTGCCCGACGAAGTCCGTCCGGTCGACGCGCGTCATCGCATCGATCTGCGCGACGTGCCGCTCGTCACGATCGACGGTGAAGACGCGCGCGACTTCGACGACGCCGTGTATTGCGAGCCGGTTCAGGTCGGTCGCGGCGAAGGTTTCCGCCTGATCGTCGCGATCGCCGACGTATCGCATTACGTGAGTCCGAAGAGCGCGCTCGACGCCGACGCGGTCGAACGTAGCACCTCGGTGTACTTCCCGCGCCGGGTGATTCCGATGCTGCCGGAGAAACTGTCGAACGGACTGTGTTCGCTCAATCCGAACGTCGACCGTTGCGTGCTGGTGTGCGACATGATCGTCACCGCGCGCGGCGAGGTGAAGGCGTATCAGTTTTACCCGGGCGTGATGCATTCGGTCGCGCGGCTCACTTATACGGAAGTGGCCGCGGTGCTGAAAAACACCAAGGGCCCCGAGGCCACACGTCGCGCCGCCTTGCTGCCGCAACTGCAGAATCTGTATGGCGTGTACAAGTCGCTGTTCGCCGCCCGTCAGAAGCGCGGTGCGATCGATTTCGACACCACGGAAACGTACATCGTCTGCAATGCGCAGGGCAAGATCGAGCAGATCGTACCGCGTACCCGCAACGACGCGCACAAACTGATCGAGGAATGCATGCTGGCCGCGAACGTCTGCGCGGCCGACTTCCTCAAGCGCAACAAGCATGCGGGTCTGTACCGGGTGCATGCCGGCCCGACCGTCGAGAAGCTCGAAAATCTGCGCACCTTCCTGCGCGGCATGGGGCTTTCGCTTGGCGGCGGCGACAAACCGCACGCGAGCGATTACGCCGCGCTGATGGCGCAGATCCGCGAACGGCCCGATGCCCAGATGATGCAGACCATGCTGCTGCGCTCGATGCAACAGGCTGTCTACAGCCCGGACAACATCGGCCACTTCGGTCTTGCGTATGAAGCGTACGCGCACTTCACGAGCCCGATTCGCCGCTACCCCGATCTGCTCACGCACCGCGCGATCTACGCGATTCTGCAGGGCCGCAAGTATCAGCCGGAAGCGCCGCACGGCGTCGAGCTGAATACGGCGCTGTCGCCGCGTGCCCGCGCCATGCAGCAGGCCGACGAAGAAAAGCGCGGCCGCGCGCGCGCCAATAACGTGGCGATCTGGGAAGAACTCGGCCTGCATTGCTCGGCCAACGAGCGCCGGGCGGATGAAGCATCGCGCGACGTCGAAGCGTGGCTCAAGTGCTATTTCATGCGCGACAAGCTCGGCGAAGAGTACGGCGGCATGGTGAGCGGCGTGACGTCGTTCGGCATTTTCGTGCAGCTCGATTCGCTCTTTATCGAAGGCCTCGTGCACGTCACCGAACTGGGCTCGGACTACTTCCAGTACGACGAGATCAAGAACGAGTTGCGCGGCGAGCGCACCGGCATTCGTTATCGTCTGTCGGATCGGGTGCGCGTGCAGGTGAGCCGCGTCGATCTCGACGCCCGCAAGATCGACTTCCGTCTAGTGCGTGACACGCCGATCAAGTCGCCGGTCAATCGTCCGGCACTCGTCGACAAAGCCTCTGCCGACAACGGCGGTGCGCGCGTGCGGTCGTTGCCGCCGCTGGAAGGCGGCACGGGCGGAGCCGGTGGCGCAGCGGGCGGGCGTCGCAAGAAAGCCGCGCCGGCGCAAACCGCGGCGGTGAAGGAAGCACGTGACGCACGCGGCGCCGCCAGGAAGCATGGCGCCACGGCCAAATCAGCGTCCAAGCCGCAGGCCCGCAAGAAGCGCTGAAGTCGCATGAGTTGTTGAGCCGCGCGCATCGGGTACGTCCACACGTACCGGTTGCGCGCGGTCTGCCTTCTGTCATACGCAAGTACTCAGGCACTGAAGTACCCAAACTCGTATTCATCACAGCAGCGCGCCTCCCGGGCGCGCTCAATCAAAGGTTGTTTCAGTCATGGCACGTCTCAAGGTTCTATACGGTTTCCACGCGGTGACCGCGCGTATGCGGCACGACGCGTCGACGGTCGAAGAGGTCTATTACGATGCGACGCGCAAAGACCGCCGCATGACCGAGTTCCTGCATGCGGCGAAAGAAGCCGGCGTGCGTCTGATCGCGGCCGACGAGACGCGTTTGTGGGGTCTCGCGCATACCGAGCGTCACCAGGGCGTGGTCGCGCGCGCGGGCGACATGCCGCTCGCGCAGAACCTCGCCGAGCTGCTCGACGGCATCAACGGTTCGCCGCTGATTCTCGTGCTGGACGGTGTCACCGATCCGCACAACCTCGGCGCCTGCCTGCGCGTCGCGGATGCGGCCGGCGCGCATGCGGTGATCGCGCCACGCGATCGCGCGGTGGGTCTGAACGCAACGGCCGCCAAGGTGGCGAGCGGCGCCGCCGATACGGTGCCGTACATCACGGTGACGAACCTGGCGCGAGCCTTGCGAGAATTGAAGGACGCGGGCGTATGGGTGGTCGGCACGGCGGGTGAGGCGACCAGGAGCCTGTACGACACCGAACTCGACGGTCCGGTCGCGCTGGTCATGGGCGCAGAAGGCGAGGGTATGCGGCGTCTCACGCGCGATACCTGTGACGTGGTCATGCAGATTCCGATGGCGGGTACGGTCGAAAGCCTGAACGTTTCCGTGGCGAGCGGCGTGTGCCTGTTCGAAGCCGTGCGGCAGCGGGCGGTGAAGAAGTAAATCAAGGCGCGCCGAACCCGCTTCGGCGCTCTTCCGGGCGGGCATGCCCGATAAATCCGGCATTGGCGCGCCACTCCGGTAAACTTGTCGTTTTCCCTGCCCGCCTGCATTTCTCATGACCCAAGACGAACTCAAGCAACTGGTCGGCCAGGCCGCCGCCGACTATGTCAATGCCAGCGTGCCCGAAGGCGCGATCATCGGTGTCGGCACCGGCTCCACCGCGAACTGTTTCATCGACGCGCTGGCCGTCAACAAGGGGCGCTATCGCGGCGCGGTGTCGAGCTCGCTCGCTACCACCGCGCGCCTGCAGTCGCATGGCATCAAGGTGCTCGATCTGAACGAAATCGATTCGCTGCCCGTGTACGTGGATGGCGCCGACGAGATCGACCACAGCGGCGCGATGATCAAGGGCGGCGGCGGCGCGCTGACGCGCGAGAAAATCGTCGCGTCGGTGTCGGACGTGTTCGTCTGTATCGCCGATGCAAGCAAGCTCGTCGACACGCTCGGCAATTTCCCGTTGCCGATCGAAGTCGTGCCGATGGCGCGCACCGCGATCGGCCGCCGGATCACGGCGCTCGGCGGCGTACCTGTCGTGCGCGTCACGCAGGAAGGCGTGCCGTTCATCACCGATAACGGCAACGAGATCATCGACGTGAAGGGGCTGCGCATCAGCGATCCGCGCACGCTGGAAATGCACGTCAACGCCTGGCCGGGCGTGGTGACGGTGGGCCTGTTCGCGGGACGTGGTGCGAATCTGTGCCTGCTTGGTACGGATACCGGCGTCGAGACGATCGAATACAGCAGGACCTGAGCAGAACCAGACCGTAGCCGCGCGGTTGAAAATTCAACGCGAATTTCAACCCCCGGCTGCGGCAATCACCGGGCGCACTGCCGCCATCCCTTCGACGATCGCCCGCCCGAACCGCTCGAGCCGCGTCGACCTCCGCAGAATCCCATCCATCGCTTCCATCCACACGGGCACGTCGTCTGACAGCTTGTGTAGCAGACCCGCTTCCCCCGCCTGGCTTCGCAGGAGGCGAATGACGAGCCATCATTATTCGCGCACTGTCGCGCGTCGAATGTGGGCATGCGCACGCACGGTAAGGAATGCCCCACATACACTCGTTCCAATAGCCATCGGGCGACTACGATAGGTGGGA
This sequence comes from Paraburkholderia fungorum, assembly GCF_046027215.1. Classification (GTDB taxonomy): domain Bacteria; phylum Pseudomonadota; class Gammaproteobacteria; order Burkholderiales; family Burkholderiaceae; genus Paraburkholderia; species Paraburkholderia fungorum_D. The sequence continues at coordinate 1,784,349 of NZ_JAQQEN010000001.1, forward strand.
GAACATGAAAGTGGCGATCGTGCACGACTGGCTCATCGCGCCAGGCGGAGCGGGGAATGTGCTCGAACAGATCATGGAGTGCTATCCCGATGCCGATCTTTTCAGCCTCGTGGATTTTCTGGAGGACCGCAGGCCACTGGGCGGCAAGCCAGTGAAGACCTCGTTCATCCAGCGCCTGCCATTTGCACGGCATCATCACCGCGCTTATTTGCCATTGATTCGCCGGGCCGTCGAACAGTTCGATCTGTCGACTTACGATCTGATCATCACCAGTTCGTATACGGTCGCGGGAGCTGTGCTGGTCGGCCCCGATCAGACCCACGTGAGTTACGTGCATTCGTCGATGCGCGACGCGTGGGACCTTCAGCATCAGTACCCGCGCGAAGCGAAGCGGGCGCGCGGGCCGAAGTCGTGGGCCGGGCGCGCCTGGCTGCATTATCGGCGGGGTCGGGATTCGTATTCGGCGAATGGCGTGGACCGGTTGATCGCGAGTTCGCAATGCGTCGCACGGCAGGTGATGAAGACGTATCGGCGCGATGCCGCGGTCATTGCGCCTCCCGTCGACGTGCAAAAGTTAGAACTCAACGCGCGCAAGGAGGCGTTCTATCTGACCGTCTCACGCATGTTGCCGTACGAGCGCATCGATCTGATCGTCGAAGCTTTCACCGCGACGCCGCACCGTCAACTGGTCGTGATCGGCGACGGCCCTGGCATGACGGCGATTCGGGCCAAGGCCGGCCCGAATGTGACGATCCTCGGCGAGCAGCCGTTCCCGGTGCTCAGCGATCATCTGCAGCGGGCGAAAGCCCTGGTACTCGCCGCTGAAGAAGATTTCGGCGTGGTCGCGCTCGAAGCGCAGGCATGCGGCACACCGGTTATCGCATTCGGCAAGGGCGGAGCGCTCGACACGGTGGTGCCAGTCGGCGAAGCGTATCCGACCGGTGTGTTTTTCCCGTGCCAAACGGTCGTGTCGATGCTCGACGCCATCGATCGCTTTGAACGTCAATGCGATTGGATCACGCCGGTTGCGTGTCGCGCGAATGCAGAACGTTTTTCGGCACCGCTATTCCGGCGCGCCTTCATGAGTGAAGTGACGCGCACGATCGCGGCAGCCAGCTCAGTTGATCTGTCTCATTATTCGCGTATTGCGAACTTCGCAAAGTGCGAATAAAATAGCTTTTGTTGTATCGCAGGAGGCCGCCACTGGCGGTTGCTAGCCGTTCGGACTATGCCGTCCGGCCGGCTATCGGTATCGATCCGTGCCTATTAGCCTTGCAGGCAGAACACGCATGTTCATGTGCGTGTATTTGCGAGGATAAAACGATGCGGGTCATTTCGAAGAAGGCATTGCTGGACTTTATAAGGCGGCATCCGGATGCGCGCAGCGCGCTATTGACATGGTTTTCACTGGCGCAGGCTTGCATCGCGTATGGCTATAACGACCTGAAGCAGACGTTCGCCCGCGTGGACTACGTGCCACCGCAATACACCGTGTTCGATGTAGGCGGCAATCGTTTTCGGATCGTGGCGGCGATTCACTACAACAGGCAGTCGCTATTCGTTCGTCATGTACTGACGCATGCGGAATACGACCTTTGGACGAGGAAGAATCTAAACTCATGAACGCCGATCGCCTTCCGGGAGGCTTTCCCGACATCGCTCAGACCTGGGTCGCGCTGCGATCCCAGCTTCCTCTCACGCCGATTCGCGACGAAACGGACCACCAGAAGATGGTCGGGCTCGCCAACGAGCTCGCCGACCATCTGAAAGGCAACGAAGAAGACCCGCTTGCCGATCTGTTCGCAATCGTCACCGACCTGATCGAGAGCTGGGAATCGAGCCACGTAACGATTCCGAAGGCGGAGCCGCGTGAAGTGCTGCGGCATCTGCTGGAAACTCACGGGCTCAAGCAGAAGGACTTGATGGGTATCGCGTCGCCTACCGTGGTGAGCGATATTCTGGCGGGCCGGCGCGCCATCAGCAAGAAAGTGGCAAAGGCACTCGCCGTGCGTTTTCATACCGACGTGAGTGCGTTTCTGTAAGCGCGGCGCAACGTTTGTCTTGCGTTGCGCTTAGGGCAGCGGCGGATCTGCTGGCCGCCGGGTCGGCCGGCTGTCAGGTCTGCCCGTTTTCCTCGTTCCATTCACGCTGTGCTGATTCAGGCCGGCAGATTCAAAACGCGTTTCGCCCGCCAAAGCCCTTGAAAATGGTGATGAACACGATTTTCATGTCGAACCAGAACGACCAGTTGTGGATGTAGAACAGATCGAACTTGACGCGCGCTTCCATCTTCTCGACCTTGGTGGTGGCGCCGCGATAGCCATTCACCTGGGCCCAGCCGGTGATCCCCGGCTTGATCCGGTAGCGGTGCATATAGCCGTACACCAGGTCCTTGTAGAGATCGTCGTGCTCGATGGCGTGCGGACGCGGGCCGACCACTGACATCTGGCCAAGCAACACATTCAGGAACTGCGGCAGTTCGTCGAGGCTGGTGCGGCGCATGAAGCCACCGAGCTTCGTGACCCGCGTGTCGTTGCGGGCGGCCTGCGTGAGTTGCCCGTGCGCTTCATGATGAACGGTCATCGAGCGGAATTTGTAAATCGCGAACGGCTGGCCGTCCACACCTTTACGAGTCTGGCGGAAGAACACCGGCCCCGGCGAGGTCGTCTTGATGCCGATCGCCAGCACCATGAAGACCGGTGCGAGCGCCAGCAACGCGGCCGTCGCGAACAGCCGGTCGAAAATCAGCTTGGGCCACATCTGTGGCGGCGAGAGGGGCGTCGCGCTCAGATTAAGGGTCGGTAAACCGACGACATCGACCAGCGCGTGATTGAAAAGCGAGAGGCTGCGCACATCGGGAATGAAACGCAGATTCACGAAGTCATGCCGGAAGATATGCGTGAAGCGATAGATCGTATGCTCTTCTGACAGCGGCAAGGCGAGCCACACTTCGTTGACATGCTCTTCGCGCACCTTGGCGGCGAACGCATTCAGATCCATCAGCACCGGCAGGCGGTTCAGACGTTCGCCGAAGGCGCCGGCACCCTCGACGCTGGTATTGAATACGAAGACCGGTTTGAAGCCGGCTTGCGGTGCATGTTCAAGATGGGCGAGCAACGTGCGCGCAAATCCAGGTGCACCGACAATCGCCACTGTGCGCGCGTTCATGCCGCGCCGGCGCAAGATGCGCAACGCCACATGTACGATGCACTTCGTGGCGATGATCAGGACACCGGAAATGAGCGTCCAGTATCCGAACCACAGGCGCGAGAGCGCATCCATGCGGTGCAACGTGAATGCCAGCACGACGGAAGTGGCAGCCACCACCAGCCATGCGGCGCCGACCCGCGCCAGCATCAACGGCAGTGCTTTGCCGCGCCACGTTTCATACACGCCGAAGCCGGAAAACAGCAATAGCACGAGCACACAATTGAAAGCAATCAGCAGCCGCTCAGTGTCCGACAGCGCGAACGGAGTCGAAAAGCGCATTCCGTGTGCGAGCAGTCCGCCCGCGACCACAAAGAGCGCATCGAGGAATCGCGCAGTATTCCTGAACATATGGATCTGTCCAACGTTTGGACGCGGCACACCTTTTATTCGACAGCTTCAGCCTGGCGCAATCGGGGCAGAAGGCGGTCGAATTCGCGCTTGACGAGGCCATAGCACTCGCAGGCACGCGCTTCGAGGCCTTTGCGGTCGAGCACCTTGATGTGGCCGCGGCTGTGATGAATCAGGCCTTCGTCGTGCAGCTTGCCGGCCGCTTCAGTGATGCCTTCGCGGCGCACGCCGAGCATGTCGGCGATCAGTTGCTGGGTCACGGTAAGATCATTCGATGCTACGCGATCCACCTCGATCAGCAGCCACCGGCACAGTTGCTTGTTCAGCGCATGATGGCGATTGCACGCAGCGGTTTGTGCTACTTGCGTGAGGAGAGCGTGCATGTACAGCAACATCAGCCGGCGCAGGAAGTCCGAGCGTGCAAACTGCTGCTTGAGCGCCTGTGCGCTCATCCGGTACGCGAAGCCCGCGCACTGTACCTGCACGCGGTTCGGCATGGTTTCGCCGCCGGTGAGCACCGGCACGCCGGTCATGCCTTCGCGGCCAACCGCGGCGATTTCCACGGAGCTGCCGTCTTCCATCGTCGAGAGCATCGAGATGATGGCAGTGGTCGGGAAGTACACGTGATGGATGCGTTGACCAGAGTCGCACAGCAACTGTTCGGTGCGCAGATGAACCAGTTCGAGGTGAGGGGCAAGCGCTTGCCACTCGTGGGATGGCAATGCGCCGAGCAAATGATTGCCGTGCAGATCTGATTGAAGTGTCAACATGATCGGTCCTCGCGTGAAGTCGCGCTCTGCGTGACTTCCTGTTTTTGATCCGATGCCTGCACCCTTTAAAAACAGCGTGCTGCCTGGCGAGCAGCAAGGGAAAGCAGGAACGGCCCCGTATTGGCCTTAATGCGTCACCACCGTTCTTGTTGGTATCGTTCCGGCGACGCGGTGTTGCGATCTCTCTTTAGCGAGGAGCGTGCCAACGATGACGAAAGCGAGCGCTGGTGCGGCGCAGCGAAGCATGGCTTAGCGCCGCGCGAAGCGAAACGTATCTTTTTGTTTCAAATCTGTACAACGACTTCGCAATACGGCGAGTTAGTGTCGAATCTCTAAGTGCGCGCCAAGTCTTTGATCGGATTGGATTCCCGGGTGCTGGGAGGGGCTTCGCAGGCGGTGTTGCAGCGACGGAATCACCCGCGTGGGCGCGTTGTGAGGGGGCGTCCGGGATGTGCCGGAATTGATTCAGATGTGTTCTATACGCCGTGTACGCTGCCGTACCGATGATCCTATTGGCGCGCGGGAAGTCGCTTAAAAACCGACAGTGACGCACTGAAACAAACAGACGAATACAGGCTGCGCGACGATTTTCGCACCTTGCGAAGGAAAACCTAGATCAGGAAGACACGCATCCGTCGAAGATGGCGGATAACGCATGGGTCGGACTTACTTCATCGGGTCACGCCACACTTGTTGCGTCAGCGTTAAACGCCGGACTCGATGCAAGTGCAACGATAGTCGTCAGAGGAATAAGCGGTGCGACGTCAACGCGATTCGGTAGCAGGCGGAATCAGTCACGCGCGAGTCACGCGCGGCGCAAAAGCAAGCGCCAATGATATGAAGGAAGCGTCCTCCTGTGCATGCAACCACGGCAAGGGCCGTCCGCACTGCGAAGGGTCGGTGGCGTAACGCGCCTGTTTTTGCGTTGCTTACGCAGTGTGCGCAGCCGTTCTGAGACGTCAGACGATGTCGTGTTCCGACATACCGTATTTAAGATTCGCGAAAACCCGGGGTCGGTGCGATGCCGCACGGAACCACGTGTTATGCGGACGTACCGTGTAGCCATGACAGCGGGCGGGCCTGACGTGCCAGCCGTTCGCGGGCAACTGACGGCGCCTGCTTCGCCGAACCTGAATACCGTTGAGGAACGTGATGAACTGGAAAACGCTGGAATTCGAGCAGCTTTCGGCGCGCGAGTTGTATCTGGTCCTGCGTGCGCGTAGTGCGGTATTTGTAGTCGAGCAATCGCATGTATGCCTCGACGCCGATGGCCGTGACGAGCATTCGCTGCACCTGTTCGCGGTCGAGGACATGTCGCGGCCCATGCCCATTCTCGCGTACGCGCGCCTGCAACCCGGCGATGCGGAAGACCCGGAAATCACCATCGACAAAGTGCTGACGAGCCCGCTGCGGCGTGGCGACGGTACCGCGGAGCAGCTGATCGAACGCGTGCTGCACGTCATTGCGGAGCGTTGGCCGGGACATGCCGCGCGCGTGAACGCACCAGTCGGCTTGCGCGACTTCTACGAGCAATTCGGCTTTCGCAAGACGGAAGGGCCGTACCTCGAGCATGGTGTGCCGTTCATCGGTCTGACGCGCCAGGTGCGTGGCGGCCAGCCCATCTTCAGCGCGCGCCGCCGCGACCGTCACGGTCTCGCAGGCGTCAATACGTTCGAGTTGCTGTGATGGCGCGCACGCTGATCACGCCTTCCACAGCGGAAGTCACGCGATTGTCGTCGCCGGGCAGGCCACGCGTGGTACCCCGCGAGGTGCTTCTGCCCATTGCACCGCCACGCAAGCGGTCCAAAGGCGTGCGTCATCCGACCCGTTTGCCGCTGCTCATGTTCGCCGCGACGTTGGCGTTGATGCTCGTGCATCAGGGTGGGCTGGTCGAGTTTTTCTATCCGCTTTGCGCGTTTGGCATTGCCTTGCTGTTTTACTGCCGCTCGCCCGCCCACTATCTGGGCTTCGTCTGCTGGCTGATGTTCCTGACGCCGGAGGTGCAGCACCTTGCGGACTTCGTCAACGGTTCGTCCAATGCGCAAAGCGCGCTGCTGGTCACGCCGTTGCTCGCCGTCGCGCTGACAGGCTTCACCTTGCTCAAGCACATCGCATTGCTTGGGCACCACCGTGCGATGCCTCTGATGTTGATCGTGATCGCGCTGCTCTACGCCTATGTGGCGGGCCTCGCCCAGGTGAGTCCGGCGGACGCGACGTTCGCGCTGATCAACTGGCTGTATCCCGTATTGGTGGCGTTCTACCTCATGGTGACATGGCGCCACTATCCCGGGTACCAGCGGGTGTTGCTGAAGACGCTGGTGTATGGAGGCCTTCTGATGAGCGCGTACGGCGTGCTGGAATTCGTTTGTCCGTTACCGTGGGACGCATTCTGGCGGATCGCCTGGAAGCTGGTAACCGCAGGCCAGGTGCCGTTCGGCACACGTGCGAGCAGCGCGATGATGGGGTGGCCAGGCACGCTGCTCTACGCCACCGGCATTTTCATGTTGCTGTGGCGCGCGTTCAGGGCGAGCCGCCTGCGCTCCAACGACCTGCTTGCAGTGTGCGGCGTCGGCGTGGCGCTGGCGATCCTGTCGATGATGATGCTGGTCGATACGCTGAACGGGCTATCAGGCATGCTGTTCTTCATCGGCGTGACGCTGCCGGTGATTTCGCTGCGCCATGCGCGTGCGCATGCACGCCACCCTTCAGTATCCTCGGCCTCAGTCTGATGACGCGCGACAAGCTGCCCATGCTGCCCCTGTTTTCGCGCATCCGTCCGGATGTTTCGCGTCAGACAATTCATCTCACTACGTGCGTCTTCGCACGATGCAAATTCTTTAACGAAGGCACGCTTGTCACGCAAGCTTATGGCTCGTCAAAACGTGCGGCGTTACAGAGACGAAACAATTCTTCAGAGGGATAACCCTGTCAGGACGTTTCCCAACTGGCGCAACCGTTTCGATGCTAGCAACGTATGTCTGGATAACTACGCAACGCTTAAAAAAACGACATACGAGGGCCGCTTGATCAACAGGCTACGCGGGGGCAAACACCGCTTCGGGGAGAGTGTCATGGAACAGGCAAACAAGGATCGATCGCTGGTCAGCAAAGTTATGGACGGGCTCGTTACGGGCATCGTCGAGGAAAAATACGGCGCCATACTGCCACCGCAGGATGTGCTGTCGAAGGAGTTCGACGTCAGCCGCACCGTCATGCGCGAGGCGCTGTCGATGCTGCTCGCGCGCGACATGCTGGACGTGCGCCCGAAGATCGGCACGCGCATCCGGCCGATGAGCGATTGGCGCATGATCGACGAGGACGTCGTGAACTGGCGTTTTCGCGCGAAACCCGATCCGCTGTTCCTGCGTGACGTGATCGAGTTTCGCATCCTGATCGAACCGCGTGCATCGGCGCAGGCCGCCGCGCGTGGCAGTGCGGCGGACGTCGCCGCGATTCGCGAGGCGTTCGAAGCGTTTCGTGTGATCCGCCCCGGCGAGGCTGCCTATCAGGCGGCCGACGAACTGTTCCACACGCGTATCGTGGTCGCGAGCGGCAATCAGTTCTTCAAGCAGATGGCGGCGATCATTCGCGGCGCGCTGTCGACCGTCAATCCCATCGTCAACGCGAGGGAAGGGCTGTGGGAGTCGGCAGTGAATTCGCACCAGCGCGTGGTCGAGGCGATCGAACGGCGTGACCCGAAGGAAGCGGAGATCGCCTCGCTGGCGATGATCGACTACACCGCGGTTGAAATCGGCACGGATTTTCCGTCGGAACCGCCGGCGCACCGCTAACCGCGGCGGCCACGGCAAGCGTGGCTTGTTTCCTGCAGGACCTCGCATGACGGACGGCGTGGCGATATGTCTGCGCATGCGCGGATGGCTTGCGCGACAATAGCGCCTGTTCTGAACTGCACGGACCCGAAGTAACGATGACAATCGCAAGCCAAGACGACCCCTCGGGGGAAGCACTGATTCGCTGGGGTATCGTCGGGACGGGCCGCATTGCCCGTCGTTTTGCGCAAGGCCTGGCTCACGTGCCGCACGCGCAACTGAGTGCGCTGTGGTCACGCCGGGTCGAACCGGCCACGGCCTTCGCCGAAGAATTCGGCGGCGAGGTGTGCGCGAGTTTCGACGCGCTGCTCGCAAGCGGTATCGACGCTCTCTACATCGCCACGGTCCAGGACAGTCACGCCGATTACGCGATCGCGGCCATGCAGGCTGGTCTGCACGTACTGTGCGAAAAACCCGCCACCATCAACACCGCGCAGCTCGAACGCATACTCGACACCGCACGTGCCACGCAACGGCTCTTCATGGAAGCGATGAAGCCGCCGTTCTATCCGCTCTACAGAAAGTTGCGCGCGCATCTGAATGCCGACCCGATCGGCGACGTGGGTCTGGTGCGCGCCGGGTGCTCGGTGCCGGGTGTGCCGGACGATCATCCGTCGTTGTCGTTCGAGCATGCGGGCGGCGCGTTGCTCGATATCGGCGTCTACGAGATGTTCCTGGCGGTCGACTGGCTCGGCGCGGCGCGCGAGGTGCAGACGCTCGGGCGGCTCGGTTCGACCGGCGTCGACATTTTCGCGAGCCTCAACAGCCAGCATGAGCGCGGCATCGCGCAACTCTTCTGCGGGCTCGATCTGCATGGCAAGGGCGACGCCTTGCTGATGGCCAAAGGCGGCCACGTCACGATTCACGAACCCTGGTGGAATCCGGCGCGCGCGACCATCCGGTACGCCGACGGCCGCGTGGTCGAACTCGACGAGCCTTTCGAAGGCGGCGGTCTGAACTACGAGACCGCGCATTTCTGCGAGCTGATCCGCGCGGGGCAACTGCAAAGCCCGCTGATGCCGCATGCCATTTCGTTGCAGATGATCGCGATGGCCGACGCCGCGCGTGCCACGCTGGGGCTGAAGTTCGCAGGTGAATGAAGCGGCGCGCAAGACACATTGAGCGTCTGCTGAAGGCGCAGCGTGTGCCGCCGCGCAGCGCGCCGCTCAGTGCCGCGACGGCAGCGCGAGGCGCCGTTCGTACCAGCGCTGCACCCATTCGAGCACCTGACACAGCACCCAGTACACCGCGGCTGCCGCGAGATAGAGCGGCAGCGGCTGATAGGTCGAGGCAATGATCTCCTGCGCGCTGCGCAGCAGTTCGGTCACCGTAATCACGGACACCAGCGACGTATCCTTGATCAGGCTGATCAAACTGTTCGACAGACTCGGCACGGCGATACGCAAGGCCTGCGGGGCAATGATGTAGCGCAGCGTCTGACGCCGTGACAGGCCGAGGCTATACGCGGCCAGCCACTGGCCCTTGTGAATGCCCAGAATCGCGCCGCGCATGCTCTCCGACAGATACGCCGCCACATTCGCCGACAACGCGATCACGCCGGCGGGCGTCGGCTCGAGCGAGATGCCGAGACTGGGCAAACCGTAATAGATCACGAAGATCTGCACCAGCAGCGGCGTGCCGCGGATCAGGCTCACGTATACGCGGGCGATCCAGTTCAGCGTGCGGCTGTGACTGATGCCCATCACGGCGAGCGCGGCGCCGGCGATGAGGCCGAAGAACATCGACAGAACCGCGAACTTGACCGTCAGGACGGCACCCTGTGCGAGCACAGGAAGCGATTGGACGAGCAGGGAAGTGGTGGACATGAGCGAGGTCTGGTTGGCGCGGCAAAGCGCACATCATAAACTTTGGCGGGCGTATCAGCCGGTGGATGAGCGGACGATCAGAAAAGCGAAGGGCGGCATCGTCAACGATGCCGCCCTTCGTTTCATTCAGCCTGCCTTACTTGATCGGCTTGCTGACGTCGATACCGAACCATTTGTCCGAGATCTTCGTGAACGTGCCGTCCGCTTCGAGCTGGGTCATTGCGTCGTCGATCGCCTTGGCGAATTTCGGATTGCCCTTTTTGAACGGAATCCCCGACGGGTTGCCGGTGCCGACCGTCGCGCCGGTGCGCAGCGGCAACTGCGAGTTCTTCATCAGATAGGCGAGCATCAGGCGGTCGTTCAGCGCCGCATCCAGACGGCCGGCGGCCAGATCGCGCAGATACTCAGGCGCGCCCGGATAGGTCTTCACATCGATGCCCGGCACCGACTTCGCCATGTCCATGTAGTTCGTGCCCAGACCGACGCCGAGCTTCTTGCCCTTCAGGTCGTCGAGCGACTTGAACTGACGGTCGTCGTCCTTGCGCTGGATCAGTTGCGCAGCCGAGTACGTATAGGCCGGCGAGAAATCGAGCGCCTGCTTGCGCGCGTCCGTAATGCCGACCTGGTTCGCAATGATGTCGAACTTGCCCGCCTGCAGACCGGCGATGATGCCGCTCCATTCGGTCGTGACGAATTCCGGCTTCACGCCGAGCTTGGCGGCCACGGCTTTGGCGATGTCGACGTCGTAGCCCACCAGTTCGCCGGACGGCGCCTTCGAGTTGAACGGCGGGAAAGTGCCTTCGAGGCCGACGCGCAGCGTGCCGCGTTGCTTGACCTGGTCGAGCAGGTCGTCGGCATGGGCCGCGACAGCGGTGAACGACGCGCCGATCAGGCCGGCCAGTACGATCTTTTTCAGCAAGCCAAATTTCATCGTGTTCCTTTATTCGATTGGCGTTTTAGCAGACGAAAGCATAACAAGACAGACTATCGAAACCTAAATACTGTTTGTTTATGTCTATATTACGGGGCTGCGGATTGATCGGGCGCCGTGCGTTGGGCGCCGTGCGTCGGGCGCCGCGCGTCGAGAGCCGTGCGCTGCGCGCTCAGCGCAGTGCCTGCGCGCATTCGGCCACCAGCGCCGGGCCGCGGTAGATGAAGCCGGTGTACAGCTGCACCAGCGATGCGCCTGCCGCGAGCTTCGCACGGGCGTCCTCGCCGGAGAAAATGCCGCCCACGCCGATGATCGGCACCGCTTCGCCGACTTCGGCGCGCAGCTTGCGGATCACTGCGTTCGATGCGTCGAACACCGGCTTGCCCGACAGGCCGCCGGCTTCGTCGCCGTATTGCATGCCGGTGACGGCGGAACGCGACAGCGTGGTGTTGGTGGCGATCACGCCTTCGAACTGGTGACGCAGCAGCGTATCGGCGATCGATTTGATCTGCTCGTCGTCGAGATCCGGGGCGATTTTCAGCGCAAGCGGCACCAGCTTGCCGTGCATGTCGGCGAGACGCAGTTGCTTGTCCTTGAGCGCGGCGAGCAGTGCGTCGAGTTCGCCCGCACCTTGCAACTGGCGCAGATTCTTCGTATTGGGCGACGAGATGTTGACCGTCACGTAGCTGGCGAACGGGTACACACGTTCGAGGCAGTACAGGTAGTCTTCGGCGGCGCGCTCGATCGGTGTGTCGGCGTTCTTGCCGATGTTCAGCCCGAGGACGCCGCGATAGCGCGCGGCCTGCACGTTCCTGACGAACTGGTCCACGCCCGCGTTGTTAAAACCCATCCGGTTGATGATGCCGCCCGCCTGCGGCAAACGGAACATGCGCGGCTTCGGATTGCCCGGCTGGGCACGCGGCGTGACTGTGCCTACTTCGATGAAACCGAAGCCGAGTGCGGCCAGACCGTCGATGCAGGCGCCGTCCTTGTCGAGGCCGGCGGCGAGGCCGACCGGGTTGCGGAACGTCAGCCCCATCACGGTGCGCGGCGCATCCGGCACGTGCGGCGCGAGCGCGCCGGCGACGCCGGTGCGGCCAGCGGCGCCAAGGACGCGCAAGGTCAGGTGGTGAGCGTCTTCCGCGTCCATGCGAAAGAGTTGGGCGCGTACGAGCGGGTAGAGGGAACTGAACACAGGGCGAAGCCGGGCGGCCGGAAAATGGGAACCCGCCATTTTACCGGCTTTGGGGCATTAATGAGATCGAGCGTGAGATCGAGTCGCGGGCGCGACGGGCGGCTGCCTGGGCTTGCGCGTTTGCGTGTATCCGCGTATCGGCGGACATTGCCCCAGGCCAAGGATGCTACGGCCGCACCGGCCCGCGCTTGCCGTGAATGGCCAGATCGACCGGTGGGAGGTCTACGCCGGCCGGGTCGAGCACTTGCCACGCGCCGTCGATCAGGCCTTCGAGCGGCCGGAAATTCGCCTTGTACGCCATCTTGGGACTCTCGCGTATCCAGTACCCGAGGTACACGTAGGGCAGCTTCAGGCTGCGCGCCTGCTCGATCTGCCAGTAGATGTTGTAGGTGCCGAAGCTGCTGCGCGGCAGATCCGGCTCGAAGAACGTATAGACCGACGAGAGCCCGTCGCCGAGGATGTCGATCATGCTGATCATGCGCAGGATGCCTGGCGCTCGTGGATGATCCGGCAGCGGCTCGCGGAATTCGACCAGCCGCGAATTAATCCGGCTTTGCAGCAGGAACTGTTCGTATTGATCGCGACTGTCGCGGTCCATGCCGCCGCCCGCGTGCCGCGCTGACTGATAACGCATGTACAGCGCGTAGTGCTCTTCGTCGTAGTGGAGCGGCGCGACGCTGGCAATCAGTTCGCCGTGCTTCTTCCAGACGCGACGCTGCGTGCGGTTCGGCTCGAACTGGTCGACCGGCACGCGTACCGGCACGCACGCCCGGCAACCGTCGCAATACGGACGATAAGTGAATACGCCCGAGCGCCGAAAGCCCGCCTTGACGAGGTCCGTGTAGACGTCGGAGTTGATCAGATGGCTCGGGGTGGCGACTTGCGAGCGGGCGATACGCCCGTCCAGGTAGCTGCAGGGATAGGGCGCCGTTGCATAAAATTGCAGCGCGGAAAGCGGAGAAAGAGGCAGCTCGTTGGGATGAGTCACGTTGGCAGCTCTCGAAGCGTCTCTGGTAATGCAAACCCGGCGTGCCTTGCGGCTCGTGACCCGCGCGCAATGCGCAGCGGATCCGGATTCGGCCCGATTCTTTCTGGTCTGTCTCGTTACGCCGCCGGCGCGACGACCTCGAGCAGTACGGTCTTGTCGAAGCGCCATGGCATCGGCTCTGCGTCGACAGACGCGCGAACATGCGCGATGAACGCCTTGCGCGCGATCTCGCGACCGCCCAGCGACGCCAGATGCGACGTGTTCTGCTGGCAGTCTATCATTTCTATTTTGTGACGGCGCAAGTGTCCGACAAGCGCGGCCAGCGCCATTTTCGACGCATCGGTGACGTCCGCGAACATCGATTCGCCGAAGAACATCCGGCCAAACGACACGCCATACAAACCGCCTACGCGCTTGCCCTCGAACCAGGTTTCGATGCTGTGCGCGTCGCCTGCCCGATGCAGAGATGAATAGGCTTCGACCACGTCGGCGGTGATCCACGTACCACGCTGACCGCGTCGCGGCGCTTGCGCGCAAGCGCGCATCACGGCGGCGAAGTCGTGATCGACGCGGATTTCCCAGGCGTCCTCGCGCAACACGCGCTTGAGGGTTTTGCGCAGCGACGGCGACAGTTTGAATTCGGTGGGACGCAGGACCATGCGCGGATCCGGGCTCCACCACAAGACCGGCTGGCCGTCCGAATACCACGGGAAAATGCCGCGCCGGTACGCGTCGATCAGGCGCGAAGGCAGCAGGTCGCCGCTGGCGGCGAGCAGACCAGGTGCGCCGCTCGCCGCGCCGAGCGCGCGTTCAACGGATGGAAACGGATCGTCAGGTCCGAGCCAGGGAACCATGCGTGCCGCTCAACCTTCGCGCAGCGAGCGGAAGATATCGCCCGTGTGCAGGCCGAAGCTGCCGGCGACGCGGTCGGCGAAAAAGAAACGCAGGGTCTGGCCGACCGTGGGAAAGGCGATCTCGTCCCACGGAATCTCGTGCTCCTCGAAGAGTTTCACTTCGAGGCTTTCCTCGCCGGCCTCGATGTCGAGATCGAGCAGGCGCGCCATATAGAACAGATGCACCTGATGCACGTGCGGCACGTTCAGCAGCGAAAACAGGTTCTGTACCTCGACGCGCGCGCCGGCTTCCTCCAGCGTCTCGCGCGAGGCGGCTTCCGCTGTGGTTTCGCCCATTTCCATGAAGCCCGCGGGCAATGTCCAGTAGCCGTAGCGCGGTTCGATCGCGCGACGGCACAACAGCACCTTGTCGTCCCAGACCGGGACGGTGCCGACCACGTTGCGCGGATTCTGATAGTGCACCGTACCGCAACTGCCGCATACGAAGCGCTCGCGGTTGTCACCCGGCGGAATGCTCAGGCTGACGCCGTGGCCGCAGACAGAACAGAATTTCATAGGAAGGGGACGAGAAAGGGTGATAGGAGTTTATCACTGGGCCGGAAGTTTTCTGAGGTCCGGGCATGACGGTGTGCTGGCGTCGGCGCGCGCGTCGGTTAGTGGCGGCAGGAAGCGGGGCCGATCTGTTTGGAGTGCAGATGAAATCAAAGTGGAGCGGCGGCGATGGGCGCCTGTGTGCAAGCACGCTTCGTACGGCGCGGCCTGACCTGTTGTGTCGAAGATTGGTGCGTCGAAGAATATTTCTTTGCGTGGCTGGCTAACCGCGGAACAGGGCAGAACGAACCGGGAGCGGAAAACAAAAAAGGCCTGCCGGTGGGGCAAGCCTCTGATGATGTTTTCGACGTTTCGAACCCACTTGAATACTTGGTTGCGGGGGTAGGATTTGAACCTACGACCTTCGGGTTATGAGCCCGACGAGCTGCCAGACTGCTCCACCCCGCGTCCGTCGAAGAAAAGATTATAGGGCAAAGCGCGGATCCTTGCAATAGCTGTTTAAGAACCGACTTCAATGAGCGCACGCGCGGGGTTTCAAAGCGTGGCCCTGCGAGTCCCGAAGTCGCGCTACGCATGGACGGCGTCGCATGCTGGAAGGTCTTGATCAGGCACTGCGCTAGAATTCAGCTTCCCTTCGCGCGCCGGCATGCCGTTCGGCGCGCGCCTCACTTCTTACCTTGCTCTGAACTCCATGGATATCGCTCACGATCTGCAGGTCATCGTCGCTCAGGAAAAAGCGCTGGTGTTTCCCCACTTCGATGCTGACCGAGCATGGCAGGTCGGCGCCTATCTGCACGAGGTCGCCAAGGCGCGTGGGATTGCCGTCGCCATCGACGTGCGCACGTTCGGTCAGCCGCTGTTCTTCAGTCTGCTCGACGGCGCGACGCCGGACAACGTCGATTGGGTGCGCCGCAAGAGCAACACGGTCGCGCATTTGCGGCGCAGCTCGTACGCCATCGGCCTGAAGATGCAGCAGGCGAGCAGCACGCTCGCCGACAAGCACGCGTTGCCGGCCACGGAATATGCATCGCATGGCGGTGCGTTCCCATTGACGGTGGCAGGCGCCGGCGTGATCGGCTCGATCACGGTGTCCGGCTTGCCGCAGCGTGCCGATCACGAACTGGTCGTGGAAGCACTGTGCGCACATCTCGGCCAGGACTACAGCAAGCTCGCGCTGGCAAAGGCCTGAGCCGATGCGAGTGCCTCCTTATGCGCTACTCGCCATTGCCATCGTTGCCGAAGTCATCGCGACCTCAGCGCTGCGGGCGTCGCAGGGATTTTCGCGGCTCGTGCCCGCGGTAGTGGTGGTGCTCGGCTATGGCATCGCGTTCTATTGCCTGTCGCTCACGCTCAGGAGCATTCCCGTCGGTATCGTGTATGCGGTGTGGTCCGGCGCCGGCATCGTGCTGATTACGCTGGTGGCGGTGGTGATGTACCGGCAGGTGCCGGACCTGCCGGCGATTATCGGGCTCGGCCTGATCATTGCCGGTGTTGCCGTGCTGAACATGTTTTCAAAGATGCAGGCGCACTGAAGCGCCGTTCAGACGCACTGCGGTTGCAGTGCTTTACTTGCAGCGCACGATCATCGAGCGGTTTTTCACGTTGGCCGAGACGACGTTTGTGACGCTCCCGCCGGCCGTGCCGCCTTCGTCGTTATCTTTCGACACGATGTCATAGCCGGTCGCCCCGCATGCATTGCCGGCCTGCACGTAGCACGAGGCCCAGCTCGAGCCGGCGTCGGCACCGCTGCAATTCACCGCAAAACCGGTCTGGCCATTCGGCAGATTGATCAGCGAGGTGGTGTTCGACGATGCGCAACCGCCAAGGCCCGCGCCGAGCAGCATGGCGGCGGGCAGGGCAGCGTACAGGGACGCCCGGCGGACCAGAGCAAGCGCTGCGCGGCTGGATCGGAGGTGGCCGGAGCGGCGCAGGTGCGTCGTGAAGTGCATCGTGATGTTTCCTTTCAAATAGATATTCATGGCGTGCTACGCACGGCGAGGGCGGCCGTCAAGGTTCGGCCGACTCGATCGTGATGCCTGCCGCGCTGACCTGCCGGCGGCTTTCCACGCCTTTTTCAGTGGCCGCGTCTTCCCAGATGCTGATGGCTTTCGGAATGTCGATGCCGTGACTTTCGGCGTAGGCAAACCATTTGGTTGCCGCATCCGGTTCGGGCAGTTCGTGGTTTTGCAGAAAATATTTTCCCATATTGCGCTCGCTGAACTTGAAAAGGCGGCAGCACGGACCGTGCCGGTGATCCTGTTCGACCGGTTGAAGCGGCACAAGTGCAACCGGATGGTTCGATTTCCGCGGGGCCGCCCCGGCTGGGAAGCTTGCTCGAATCCGTCGACGCGCAGCGCTGAGAAGCGCGCTGCCTTGATCGGGCAGGCCGCGTGCAACATGGAGGAAGACGGCGTGGCAGGCTGGACCGCGATGCGGGCGGGCGAGTACCATATCGGCGTTACTCGAGCCGGCCGGCCTGTTCCGGCCGGCGCCCGTCTTGTGCCGGATCCTTCTGATGAGGCGACCATGGAAATTCGGTTTCCCGCGGACGCGCCTGCTTACCGCGACTCCAATCTGACCGTTGTGTTTCCCGTGCTGGTCGACGGCGAACCGGTGCCGTGCGCGATTTCGGTCGAAGCGCTCGAAGATCACTTCGGCGCCTACACCGAGGACCTCGAAGGTTGGATGCGAGCGTTCGACGCTGGACGTACGCGCATCGAGGCCGTAGCGCGCGAACATTTGCAGATCAGCAACGGCACGCCTGTCCTGCTCAGGAGCGGCCACTTTCCGCCTGGCAACGTGGCGGGCTGATCCACCGCCTCATCTCCCGCTTCAGACACTCCTGTCGCGCAAAACACCTGCCATCAGGCGGTTTTCGCGGTAGTCCGGCGCGCCGTGGCATTTGCCGATGCCGCCTGACGCGCGGCTTCGAACGATTGCCGGATGCCGTCCCTGTACGAGGTCCTGGCGATCGGCCCGATCAGCTGGGTCAGCGCGGTGTCGTCGAGCACAAGCGGTTCGGTCATCAGGTAATTCATCTCCACCAGCTCCCGCATTAGCGGGTTGAAGAGGCCGAGCACGCGCAGCATGGTCTTGCCGGCCACCATCAACTTTGGTGCGCGGCCCGCCAGCGCATAGGCCTCGCCGGCCACGTCGCGCTGCGCGATCGTGCCGGCGCCGGCCAGATGGAGCCAGCGGCCATACGCCTCTGGCGTGCGCGTGAGCGTCTCGACCACCGGCCCGATATCCGGCAGGTAAATGAATTCGTGCGGCACATCCACCGGACCGAGCACTTGCGCGCGCTTGCCGTGCGCGGCGCCCTCGAACACACCGTTGAGCAGACTGCGCTCGACGCCCGGGCCGTAAAAATCGGGCAGACGTAGCACCAGCGTGGCGAGACCGTTGCGGCCGTGCGCCGCCAGCACCAGATTTTCCTGCGCGAGCCGCATCTTGCCCTTGAACGTATGCGGCTCACGCGGATGTTCCTCGCTCACCGGATTGCTACGCGCGCGGCCGTACGGATAAACCGTGCCGATCAGAATGAAGCGTTCGACACCCGCTGCCGTCACGCCGGCGAGGGTTTTCTCCATCAGCGGCGGATGCGCGGCGAACTGGTCATACGGCACGCCGACCAGGTAGATCACTGTCTGCAGGCCCGCCGCGGCCGCGCTGATCGACGCTGGATCGTCCGGATTCCACGTGACGATTTCCGCGCGCGGATCATGACCGAAGGCCGCCTCGAGCGGCGCACGCGAGCGGCCGACCACGCGGTAATCCCGGCCCGCCGCGCTCAGAGCGGCCGCAATGCTTTGACCCGCCGCACCCGCGGCGCCGAATAAACCGGTTTTTCCTGTGGCTTGCATGACGACTCCTCGAAACGGCACGAATCGCGCCGGGTGTTGATTGACTTGAGAAAATTTAATGAACGGTGTTCAGTAAACGGTGTTCAGTTTAATTTGACTTTTCAGTTTGTCAACCGGAAAATGTTCGTCATGGGAATCGCTGAACGAAAAAACCGCCAGAAGCAGGCACTGCGCGAACGCATCCTCGATGCCGCGCGGCGTATCGTGATGCGCGAAGGCTTTGCCGCGCTATCCATGCGCAAGATCGCCGACGCCATCGAATATTCGCCGGCCACGCTGTACCTGCACTTTGCGAGCCGTGACGAGATTGCGCAGGCGTTGTGCGCGGAAGGCTATGCGCAACTGCTGGAGACCTTCGTGCCGCTCGCGCAGATCGTCGATCCGGCGGAACGGCTCAAGGCGCTCGGGCGCGCGTATGTGGCGTTCGGTGTCGCGCATCCGGAAACCTACCGGCTGATCTTCATGGAAGATCCGAGCTATACCGGCGCGGCGCTCGGTGGCAAGGCCGCGTCTGCCGCAACGGCCGCTCCGGCTACCTCCGCTGCCGAAGACCTGCCGCCAGCGGTGGAGGGCGGCGCACCGCCGAAACCCGTCGACGACCCGGGCGACGCAGCACTGCGCATCATGATCGACGCGCTCGAACAGCTGAAAGAGGCGGGGCGCCTGTCCGTATCCACGGACGTGGCGGTGTGGGCCGAGGCGTTCTGGGCGACCATGCACGGCATCGTCGCGCTCAATCTCACCTGCCCGGTGTTTCCGAGCGCACCGCTGGATACAGTGGTCGGCGTCGCACTCGATGCCTGGCTTGGTGCAGCGCCGCCCGGCGCCGCCAGCCCTTCGCGGGAACGTAAGAAGGCGGCTAAAACGCCGCCTGACTCCGTCACCGCATCTGCAACGTCACCCGCCACAAAAAAGCCCGCCAGGGCCAAAGCCGCGAGTGCGTGATAACGTTCTGTTCCAATTTCATTTTGCGCCGTCGCGCTTAGCTCTCCATGTCCATTTCCGCCTCGCCCGCCTCGCCCGCCTTTAGCGACGAAGTCGCGACTTACGTAGCCAACCACATCGGTTTCATCGAACTGGAGCGGCCAAAAGCGCTCAATGCGCTGTCCACCGGCATGATTCGCGCGATGCACGCGGCGCTCGACCAGTGGCGCGAGGACCCGGACGTGTTCGCCGTGGTGGTGCGCAGCCAGCATCCGCGCGCGTTCTGCGCGGGCGGCGATATTCGCTTTCTGTACGAGTCGGCGCAGCGCGGCGAGCATGATGTCCGCGATACCTTTTTCACCGGGGAATACCGGCTCAATCACGCGATCTTCACGTATCCGAAGCCGTATATCGCCTTGATGAATGGCGTCGTGATGGGCGGCGGCATGGGCATCTCGCAGGGCGCGCATCGTACTGGCGGACTGCGTGTCGTGACCGATTCAACGAAGATGGCGATGCCGGAGACCCGCATCGGTCTCTTTCCCGATGTTGGCTCGAGCTGGTTCCTGTCGCGCACACCGGGCGCGCTCGGGCGCTATCTGGCGGTCACCGGCGAGACGATCGGTGCGGCCGATGCGCTTTATGCGGGCCTCGCTGACGCGTATATCGACGATGCGGCGCTGCCCGCGTTAGTGGATACATTGCGTAGCGAAGTGTTCGAACGGGGCGCGGATGTAGTGGCGTGCGTGGCGCGCGAGACGCAGGCGTATCAGGTCACGCCGGCTCCCGAGGCTTCGTCGCTGGCGCATACGCGCGCATTGATCGACCGGCATTTCGCCTTGCCCGATGTCGCGCAGATTCTCGCTTCGCTCGCAAAAGAGCGCGAGGGCGAGGCGGCCGATTGGGCCGAACAGACAATCGCCGTGTTGCGCGAACGCTCGCCACTGTCGATGGCGGTGTCGCTGGAAGTGGTGACACGCGCCGAGGGCTCGATGGCCGATGTGCTGCGTTGCGATCTTGACCTGACGCGTACGAGCTTCGCGCTGGGCGACACGGTTGAAGGGATTCGCGCGCGCATCATCGATAAGGACAACGCGCCGCGCTGGCGCTTCGCGCGCATCGAAGACGTCGGCGCCGCCGACGTGGCCCGCATGTTCGAAAGCCCGTGGCCGGCAAACGAACACCCGTTGCGCGATCTGCACGGCTAGGCGGCGGCCACTACAGCGATACACGCTATGCGGATGCCCGCAACGGCATAGCGTGGTTGTATTCAGGCAGGCAGCGAGGCCTCAGTCTTCATATTCGCTCGCCATGAACGCGCGCATGAATACGAGTGCGCCCCAACCCCACATCGCGTTCGCCGCGAAACCTACCGCGAGGCGCGGCAGCATGTTGCCGCTCGGCCAGATGCCGCGCAACGGATCGACCACGAACACGCTCGCCGCCGTCAGCACGATGCCGCCGAACACGAACGCCGGCACCCACGGTGCGTGCCGTTCAGGCGCGACGCGCAGGAGCCACGCCATCAGCACCGCCCAGAATGCGCTCCAGATCGCGTTGGCGATGAATTCGGGCAGCCCGAGCGGTAAAAACGGTGCGGTGGAAAAACCGGTGGGGTCGATCAGGCCTGCTGCATGCAGCAGCGCGAGCGTCGATTCATGAAAAAACAGGGAAGCCAGAAAACCGGCGACGAACGGCAGGATGAGTTTTTGCATGCATTGCACCGCGAGAACTGAGGCAGGCGTGGCTCGCGAGGCCCGCGCCGGATTATTGGAAACGTGCGCCATTATATAGAGGGGCACACGCTTTCACGCGTACATCAGGCGCAACAACCGTATGCTTTAGCGTCGGGCTAATCACGAAAGTGGAAAACCTAAGCTAAAAAAAATCGTTCAAAAGCCGCCGCCCGATCCATAGACTGTTTCTCCATGCAGACGGCAGTTGCCGCCGCCGCCCATTGAGTCGAGCGCATCTGCGCTCAGCGCAACCTTTTCCGTTTCCTTTTGCGATGCATCGCCCTGGCCGCGTGCCGGGTGATTGCGCGCGGCCGGCGTGTGCGCATTCACTCCACGCACCGTTTCCATTCAATCCAGTTTCGAAAGCAGGAGCAGCAAATGAATGTGTTCTGGTTCATTCCGACGCACGGCGACAGCCGCTATCTCGGTACGTCCCAAGGCGCACGCGCAGCGGATTACGACTACTTCCAGCAGATCGCCGTCGCCGCCGATACGCTCGGCTACGAAGGCGTGCTGCTGCCCACCGGCCGTTCATGCGAAGACGCGTGGGTCGTCGCCTCGAGCCTGATCGCCGCCACCAAACGCCTGAAGTTTCTGGTGGCGATCCGTCCGGGCATTTCATCGCCGGGTCTGGCGGCGCGTATGGCCGCCACCTTCGATCGGCTGTCGAATGGGCGTCTGCTGATCAACGTGGTGACGGGCGGCGATGCGGCCGAGCTGGAAGGCGACGGCGTGTTCGTCGATCACGACACGCGCTATGAGATCACCGACGAGTTCCTGCATATCTGGCGCCAGCTGCTTGCCGCTTCGCATACCAACGACGCGATCGAGTTCAACGGCAAGCATCTGACCTCGAAGGGCGGCAAGGCGTTGTATCCGCCGGTGCAGAACCCGCATCCGCCGCTGTGGTTCGGCGGTTCGTCGGCGGCTGCGCATGACATCGCGGGCGATCACATCGACACGTATCTGACGTGGGGCGAACCGCCTGCGGCCGTCGCGAAGAAGATCGCCGACATTCGCGCCCGCGCCGAAGCGCGTGGCCGCAAGATCAAGTTCGGCATTCGGTTCCACGTCATCGTGCGCGAGACCGAAGAAGAAGCATGGGCCGCCGCCGACAAGCTGATCAGCAAGCTCGACGACGAAACCATTTCCCGTGCGCAGGCATCGTTTTCAAAGATGGACTCCGAAGGACAGCGCCGCATGGCCGCGTTGCACGGCGGCAAGCGTGGCGGCCGCGCAGAACTCGAGGTGTATCCGAATCTGTGGGCGGGCGTGGGGCTCGTGCGCGGTGGTGCGGGAACGGCGCTGGTCGGCAATCCCGAGCAGGTCGCGGCGCTGATGAACGAGTACGCGGAGCTCGGCATCGACACCTTCATCCTGTCCGGCTATCCGCATCTCGAAGAATCGTATCGCTTCGCCGAACTCGTGTTTCCGCTGCTGCCGGGACGTCAGAGCAAGATCGCGGGTGGACCGCTGTCGGGGCCGTTCGGCGAGATCGTCGGCAACAACTATTTGCCGAAGGCGGCGAGCGCGAGCTGAATACGCGTGCCGCGTCCGTAGCGACATCCTTCGACAAGCAACAAGGAAAGCAATCATGGCTCAATCCACTGTGAGCGTGGAACGAAGTGCGGGCGCGGGCGTGCTGCGCCGCATCGGCGCGCACGTCGTGCCGTGGCTCGCGCCGCTCGCGATTCTGCTGGCGTGGGAGTTCGCCGCGCGAAGCGGCATTCTGTCGACGCGCGTGCTGCCCGAACCGCTGGCGGTGGTGAAGGCCGCATGGTCGCTGATCCAGTCCGGTGAAATGTGGGCGGATGTGAAGGTCAGCACGTGGCGCGCGGTGTCGGGTTTTGCGATCGGCGGCGGGATCGGGCTCACGCTCGGCCTCGCGACGGGTCTGTTCAAACCCGCCGAAGTCGCGCTCGACTCGACCGTGCAGATGATCCGCAACATCCCCGCGCTGGCGATGATTCCGCTCGTGATTCTGTGGTTCGGTATCGAGGAAGAAGCGAAAGTGTTTCTGGTCGCGCTGGGCGTGTTTTTTCCGGTGTACGTGAACACGTTTCACGGCATCCGCTCGGTCGATCCCAATCTGATCGAAATGGCGCGCAGTTATGGCGTGAAGGGTTTCTCGCTGTACCGGCATGTCGTGTTCCCGGGCGCGCTGCCGTCGATTCTGGTGGGCGTGCGTTTCGCTTTTGGACTGATGTGGGTCACGCTGATCGTCGCCGAAACCATTTCCGCGCAATCGGGCATCGGCTACATGACGATGAATGCCCGCGAGTTCCTGCAAACCGATGTCGTAGTGGTCGGGATCCTGCTGTACGCAGCACTCGGCAAGCTCGCCGACATGCTGGCCAAGAGCCTTGAACGCGTCTCGCTGCGCTGGCATCCGGCCTATCAACGAGGAGCGAAAGCATGAGCGCGACGACCTTTTCAGCGTCGTTCGGCGGCATCGCGGGTAGCGATCTAGAAGCCGAACTGGCTCAACCGCGCACCGTGGATCACGACGCCGACGAAGCAGCAGGACTCGATCGCGCCGATCCGGCGCACGATAAGCGCCGCGTGGGTTCGGTCCCGTCGGCGGGAGCGCTCGCGCGCAACGATGCGCGCCGTAGCGCCGACTATTCGGTCGAACTGCGCGGCGTCGGCAAACAGTATGGCGAGCGCAAGGTGCTGTCGGATTTCAACCTGTCGATCGAACGCGGCAGTTTCGTGGCGATTGTCGGCCGTAGCGGTTGCGGGAAGTCGACCTTGCTGCGGCTCGTCGCGGGCCTCGAACAGAGCACGGCGGGCGTGCTCGAAAAGCGTGCCGAAGATGGCCGCGCGCTCGACACCCGCATCATGTTTCAGGATGCGCGCCTGTTGCCCTGGAAGAGCGTGCTGCAAAACGTGATGCTGGGCCTCGGCCGCAGCGCGCGTGACGATGCACGCGCCGTGCTCGCCGAGGTTGGCCTGCTGGAGCGCGCCAATGACTGGCCCGCGCAGTTGTCCGGCGGCCAGCGTCAGCGGGTGGCGTTGGCGCGGGCGCTGGTGCACCGGCCGCAATTGCTGCTGCTGGACGAACCGCTCGGCGCGCTCGACGCGTTGACGCGCATTGAAATGCACGCGCTGATCGAACGCCTGTGGCGCGAGCATCGCTTCACCGCGCTGCTGGTGACTCACGACGTGCACGAGGCCGTGGCCTTGGGCGACCGCATTCTGCTGATCGAAGAAGGGCGCATCGCGCTCGATCAGCCGGTGCCGCTTGCGCGCCCGCGAGCGCGTACGTCGGCAGGTTTTGCCGCGCTTGAAGAACATGTGTTGCAACGCGTACTGAAGACGGCGCCGAACGACGACGCGCTGTCCCACCGCGCTGATGACGCACGTGACGAAGGCCGCTTCCGGCGGCCGACAGAGGTCCGCTGGGCCGTCTGACATCCCTTGACTGACCGTTTTCAACCGTTTCTCTGGAGCCACCCGATATGAGCATTTCCGCCATCAACGTACGTAATCAGTTCAAAGGCAAGGTCAAGGAGATCATCCGCGGACCGGTCGTGTCCGAAGTCGACGTGGATACGCCGTTCGGTATCGTCACCTCGGTGATCACCACGCGCTCGGTCGACGAGCTCGACCTGAAGGTCGGCTCGGAAGTGGTCGCGCTGGTGAAATCGACGGAGGTGTCGATCGCGCGGCTGTAAGGCACGCGCGCTGTTTTCGAGCGGTTCTTCGATGCCGATGCCGCGGCGCGCCGGCGCTTATTTGGCGTTGGCGCCGCTGGCGGGCGGCTCGTGCATCATTTTGTCGTTGGTGGATTCGCGCGGACGCTTGATCGGCATATTGTCCGGATTGCTCGCGCTGCCTGCGCCCGAGGCCGCCTCCGGCGGTTTCACCATCGACGCGGCTGCGCTTTGCTGTGCCGCGAGCACCGCCGTGCTTCCCACGCCTGATACCAGCAGCGCGGCGCCTGCCGTCAGCGCTGCCAATCCGCTTCGCTTCATCTGATCCTCCCGGGCGATGCCGCTTGCCATGTCGAGTTGCTGTCACCTTCGTCGATAGACCCGGCATTGCGCGGAAAATTCGCTTACTCGCTGTCGTTGCGGTTGCCCCTGCCGTTGCGGTTTCCGACGCCCATCGCATTGCACCTGATGCGCCGCTTCCCGCTGCGAGGCGTCTCTGCGTATGTCCCCAAAACTTGCTACGATGAATTGAGCGTCACGACGGAGACGGCCATGTCAAAGTCATTGAGTCACGAAGCGATTGAAGCCTTGCGGCGTCTGAACGATGTCGGCGTCGGACAGCCTGTGCCGAAGTTTGCGCAGACCGTCACGGCCGAGCTGCTGGCAGGCGGCCTCGCTGCCGAGGGCGGCAGCGGCGAGATCGAAATCACCTGCAACGGCCGGCAGTATCTTTCCGGCGATTGCGATTGAGCGTTCGATGAGGATTGAGACGGAGCTCGCAGCGAGCCGGTCTGGCGGCCCGCTGGAGAAGCACGGCCGCTGTCATTTCACCGCGGAGGCAAGCATGGAGCCGAAGGGCCTCGACATGGGGGACTACCAGGAGCGCTATCAGGACTACGACATCGAGGTCGCGGTCGAGCAGGTGCTGACCGGCGTCAAAGCGCATTTTCGGGTGTTGCGGGGTGACGCGGTGGTGGTCGAGTGGCGACTCGTGCATATCAACACCCTGTGGTGCACCGAACATGCCGCGGCAGAGGCGGGTTTCCGGGCGGCGCGCGAGGTGATCGATACTGGCCTCGCCGCCTAGCTGCGACCGCGTGGACCGCGTGGACCGCGTGAAACGGCCAACGCTTTCGATTAAGCTGACCGGCCTGCCCTGACTCGTTGGAGACCGCTGTGCATCTGGCGCCTGCCATTCCGATCATCCGCATCTTCTCCGAAGAGAAGGCCAAAGAGTTTTACGTGGGCTTTCTCGGTTTTACCGTCGAGTGGGAGCACCGCTTCGAGGACAATTTCCCGCTCTATGCGCAGGTGCGCCGCTCCGACCTGGTTCTGCATCTGAGCGAACATCATGGCGATGCGACCCCGGGCTCGACCATTTTCGTGCCGGTGCGGGACATCGACGCCTTGCATGCCGAGCTTCAGCGTAAGCACTACAAGTATGGAAAACCGGGCGTTGAGACGCTGCCGTGGGGAAAAGTGCTGGAAACGACCGATCCGTTCGGCAACCGGATTCGTTTCTGCGAAGCGCCGGAAGCGGACGAGAGCGGAAAGGGATAACAGCGTCAGCGCGATTCGATATGACGGCCGTATTCATGATAGACACGGCTGGCGCGTCGTAAACGGAACTGGGCGCCGGCATGAGTTCGTCATGCGCGGCGCCCAGTCCACTGCTGCAACCCGCTGTCTATTGTGTAGACAGCAGGCTCAACGACTTGCTTACTGACCGAAGAAAACCGATTGCGGGCCCGAATCCGTCTTACGCGCACCCGAGCGCGACGATGCGTTCGTCACGCCACCGTACGAGTTCGATTGCGCATCGCTGCGTTCAGCTGCGACGGTTTGCGCGTTCTGGCCTTGTTGCGAAGCCGGAGCGCCGACCGACGGACGGTAGAACGGTGCCGGGCCGTAGCCGCTAGCGAATGCGGGCGCAGCGATCGAGGCAGAAACAGCAACCAGCAGGGCGGCGATGAGCTTGGTCTTCATGGTGTGACTCCGATAAACGTTTCGATTTCAATTCAGGAAGGCGTCGCAGGGGCCGGTGGGGTGTGTCTGCAACGTCGATGGGAAGCAGTGTATACCCCTACTATCAAAAATTTGTATCGATAATTCGAAATTACTATTCTCGATACTGGAATAATCGGCCGAGCCTTTACCGGACAGGGCTCCGCGACGTTTCGACCCCATGATTCAGGCGTTTTTGCTGTTGAAAGACCCGGCTGGAGGGGCGGGTTTCGGGTGGAATTTGAGGAAATTCAGAGGGTTGCGGGCGGTGCTTCCGGATCATTTGTCCACTTGCGGTAAACTTGCGGTTTGATTCATGCCCGTCTGGCCGCCCCATGTCTTCAGCTCACACTCCCAGTCCCCGCCGCGTTTCAGTCGCTCCGATGATGGACTGGACAGATCGCCACTGCCGTTCGCTGCATCGCGTGATTTCTCGCCATACATGGCTCTACACCGAAATGGTGACCACCGGCGCGCTGCTGCACGGCGACGTGCCGCGCCACCTCGCGTTTACGCCTGAAGAAGCGCCGGTTGCCTTGCAGCTCGGCGGCAGCGAGCCTGATGATCTGGCGCGTTCGGCGAAGCTTGGCGAACAGTGGGGCTACGACGAGATCAATCTGAATTGCGGTTGTCCGTCCGAGCGCGTGCAGCGTGGTGCATTCGGCGCGTGCCTGATGAACGAGCCGCAACTCGTGGCCGACTGCGTGAAGGCCATGCGTGACGCTGTCTCGGTGCCCGTTACCGTCAAGCATCGGATCGGCGTCGATGCGGTTGAGGAGTACGGCTTTGTACGCGATTTCGTCGGCACGATCGCGGAGGCGGGCTGCAACGTGTTCGTCGTGCATGCGCGCAATGCAATTCTCAAAGGCTTGAGCCCGAAAGAGAATCGCGAGATTCCGCCACTCAAATACGAGTACGCTTACCAGTTGAAACGCGATTTTCCGCAACTGGAGATCATCATCAACGGCGGTATCAAGACGCTCGATGAAGTGGAGACGCATCTTCAGCATGTGGATGGCGTGATGCTCGGGCGTGAGGCGTATCACAACCCCTATCTGCTCGCGGATGTCGACGCGCGCTTCTATGGTTCAACCGAGGTGCCGCTTACGCGCGAGCAGGTCGAAGCGAAGCTGATCGAATACTGTGCGGCTGAAATGGCTCGGGGCACGTATCTTGGCTCGATCACACGCCATGCGCTCGGCCTCTATCGTGGTGAGGCGGGTGCACGTGGATGGCGTCGTGTTTTGTCCGATAGCAAACGCCTGGCGGCGCGCGATCTGACCATCTTCGACGAGGCAAGACAGCATCTGCGCGAGCCGGTCGAAATTTTTGAATAAAGGACTAGGCAAGCGGGATTCTTGTTCGTATAATCTCGTTTCTTCATCGACGAGCCAAGTTTCTCGGCAACGAGTCACTTGCAAGTCAAGCAGATGTCAGTGGTGGCTGTAGCTCAGTTGGTAGAGTCCAGGATTGTGATTCCTGTTGTCGTGGGTTCGAGCCCCATCAGCCACCCCAAAGAATTCTGGTAGTCACAGTTTTGCGAAACGGCGTTGTGAGAAATCACAACGCCGTTTTTGTTTTTGCGCTTCGTCATTGACGTCGTGCAATGCAAACCTATCCGCACTAACGACGCACTTACGAGCGCCGCCAACGGGTCAACGTCCACGTCCGCTGTGCCCGCCGCCGCTACTCCACGAACTGCCACCTTGGGACCCGCCGTAACCGCTTCCGTGCCAGCCGCCCCCCGAGCCACCACCGTGCCAGCCGTTAGCGCCACGCCACCCATTGCCGCCGTGCCAGTAGCCCCCGCCGTGGCCATGGTAGTAGCAGCAGGAACCTCCCCAACCGCCCCAGATGCCGATCGATCCGTAGACCGGCGCGTACGGATAGCCGTAACCGTAATAGCCGGGGTAGTAATACGGCTGCGCATAGGCGTAGTCGTATCCCGGCGCGACAGCGCAACCGGTGAGACCTGCCACCAACGCCAACACAGTCACTGACGCAACGAACCTGGCCATGATCTTCTCCCGCATTTCTGCCTGCATCTATGCTTCAGAGAAGAAAGCGTACCAGTGAGTTCAGCAGCATTTGTGTCCGCAGGTTACGGCGCGAACCCGATTGCGTGGCGTGTCTGTCGCTCATAGGCGATCCAACGCCATATCGGCCGCCAGTCCGATCATTCACCCCGTTCCTTACCGATTCATCGCGCGGTAACAGTTGGTTAACTATTTGCAACGTAACTGTAGGGCGCGGCTGATAGTTTCCCATCAGACAATTTCCCGCGTTCGGCCGAATGCGCTCAAGCCGGACGAAAACATGCATCCCGATAGCCCAGGCCGCCCCATGCGAAGCCTGCAATAACCTGGCCGCCAATGAAGCACGATCTACAGCCAGCTGCCGCATCAGACTGGCGCGCCGCGGGCGACGCCTGCGCCGCCCGCGGTGAACTGGAAGCGGCGCTCGAGCATTTCGAAACCGCCCGTTCGCTTGACCCGGCCGACGCCATCAATCACGCTCGCCTCGCCGCCACGCTTGCCGCGCTGAATCGCCTTCCTGAAGCTGTGATCCGCTATCACGCAGCGATCGCGTGCGACCCCCACGACACCGATTCGCACCACGGCCTCGGCTGGACGCTCGAACGGCTCAATCGTCTGGAGCAGGCGGTGGGCGCCTATCGCGAAGCGGTCCGCCTGAACCCGAAGGCCGATGGCTCGTACAACAACCTCGGTAACTGCCTGCAGGCGCTCGGCCGTTTCGACGAGGCGCACGAAGCGTACCGCCGTGCGATCGAGAGTGCGCCGCAGACGCCGATGTACTACCGCAATTTCGTGCAGTCGAGGCGCCTGACTGCCGACGATCCGGTGTTCGTCGCGATGGAGCAGCTCGCCGGCAACGCAGCAACGCTGTCGCCGGAGAATCAGGCGGAGATTCACTTCGCGTATGGTCAGGCGCTGTCCGATATGGGCCGCAACGACGCATCGTTCGAACACTTCCTGAAGGGCAACGCGTTGTACCGCGCCGGCGTGCGTTATGACGAAGCCGAGACGCTCGGCCTGTTCGCGCATTTGCCCGAAGTGCTGACGGCCGACGTGCTGGCGGCGAAA
Source organism: Paraburkholderia fungorum (assembly GCF_046027215.1). GTDB lineage: Bacteria > Pseudomonadota > Gammaproteobacteria > Burkholderiales > Burkholderiaceae > Paraburkholderia > Paraburkholderia fungorum_D. The sequence goes on from NZ_JAQQEN010000001.1 coordinate 1,814,140, forward strand.
CGCGAGCAGGGCGATGCGTCGGCGGCGCCGATTTTTATTGTCGGGATGCCGCGCTCCGGTTCGACCCTGATCGAACAGATTCTCGCGAGCCATCCGCAGGTGTTTGGGGCCGGTGAACGCACGGAGTTTGGCGAGGCGCTGGTAAACTGCATCGGCCGTCCTCTCGACGATCCGTTGCGGATCGATATCGAAGCATTGCAGGGTGTGGGCGCGACGTCATTGCGCACGCTCGGCACAGACTATCTGCACCGCATGCGCACGGCGCTGCCGGACATGCGGCGCGAAACGCCCACTGGCATGCCGCGTTACAGCCGCTTTACCGACAAATACCCGTTCAATTTCATCAACGTCGGGCTGATCCATCTGGCGCTGCCGAACGCGCGCTTCATTCATAGCAGCCGTTCGGCGGTGCCGACCTGCCTGTCGATTTTTTCGCGGATTTTCCACGACGTGCCATTCGGCTACGATCTTGGCGAGTTGGGCCGCTACTACCGCGCTTACGACGCGCTGATGGCGCATTGGCATCGCGTACTGCCTGAAGGTGTGATGATCGAAATCCGGTACGAAGAACTGGTGGAGAATTTTGAGCCCAATGTCCGGCGTTTGCTGGCGCATTGCGGTCTCGACTGGGATGAGCGTTGCCTCGCGTTTCATCAGACCTCGCGCCCGGTGAGTACGGCGAGTTCGGCTCAGGTGCGTCGTCCGCTTTACAAAACGTCGGTGCAGCGCTGGCAGCCGCAGCAGGACCTGTTGCAACCGCTGATTAATGCTCTTGGGTCAGAGCTGGCTGCCGTGGATGGTAACGCCACGCGCGAAGAGGCGTCTCGCGCGGATCACACGGCATTGGCAAGCCGTGCGGAGCGCAAGTCATGAGCGCGGCGCGCGGTGCTGTCATCTGGATGACCGGTTTGTCCGGCGCCGGCAAATCGACCCTGGCCCGCGCATTGCACGCGCGCCTCGCGGCGGCGGGGCAGCCCGCGATCGTTCTCGACGGCGACGTCATGCGTCGCGGGCTGAACGCGGACCTCGGCTTCACGCCCGAGGACCGCACCGAGAATCTGCGCCGGGTTGCGCACGTCGCGGCGCTATTCATGCAGCAGGGCTTCATCGTGATCGCCGCGGTGATCTCGCCCGAGCATCAGCATCGGCGTGCGGCGCGCGAAATCGTCGGCGACGGCTTTATCGAGGTATTCGTGAACGCGCCCTTGCGCGTGTGTGAAGCGCGTGACGCCAAAGATCTGTACGCACGCGCCCGGCGCGGCGAAATTGCGCATTTCACCGGCATTTCCGGACCATTCGACGCGCCGCTCGCACCCGACGTTGCGATCGAAACCGATCGGGTGCCGGTCGACGAGGCGGTCGGCCGTTTAATGGCGCATCTCGTTGCGAAGGGGCGCTTACCGGGGTGATCCGCCAGCATGCGAACAGGCTGCTCGAACGAGCTTTTGAGCCAGGCTGAGCCAGGCGTTAGCGCAGTAAAGCGGCCGAATGATGCAGCACAGGGTACACGCCGATGATAAACGCCGCGTAAAGCGCGGCCATCGTCACACCGGCTGCGGTGCCCCAGATATCGCGCGACGCCGCGCCCTGACGAAAATGCACCGGCAGCCCGACCACGACATATCCGATCAGAAAAAACGCGATGACTGCGTACACCGGCGAGAGGTCGTGACCGATAAATTCCAGCAGGGCGGACAGGCTGAAGTTCGTCATGAACAGGGGGGCGGTGTGACGTGCGGATAGTTGTGCAGACCGTGTAGAGCAGCGCGAGGTCTCAACCGGATTTAAGTCTATGAACCGGTGTGGCGCAAGAAAAAGACTGTATAAATTTGTACGGGCTCCAATTACCCGCACGGCGACTTTCATACTCCTTTCCCGCAATTCATCCGGCTTTCATCATACGAGTCTCAGCGCTTGCGTAAAGGCTCGATCAGCGACGACAAACCGTTGTGATCGATCTCGTGCATTAATGCCAACAGGCGTCCGATTTCGCCTGGCGGAAAGCCCTGGCTCGCAAACCAGTTTAGATAGTGACCGGGCAGGTCCGCAATCAGGCGGCCTTTATATTTCCCGTAGGGCATCACGCGCGTGACCAGCAGTTCGAGGTGTTCGGGATTCATCGCGGGTGTGTCGATACCGACGTGTGTTGTTGTGCGCGGTGACGCGTGCCGCGTCCGCTGCAGCCGCATTTTAGCCGCACTGCGGGCATGGCTGCGAATCCGGTGCCGGAACTTGCGTGCGTTTCAAGGACGCCCTGACTAGTGATTAGCGGGGCGTCCGGATTCCATCGTGGCAGGTGAGGCCGGGACGTCCTCAGCGAATCTTCAGCTTCGCCCGCACCACATACAGCGCCAGCAGACTCATCACCGCGCAGAACATCAGGTAAAAACCGGGCGCGAGTGTGTTGCCGCTCGCGTCGATTAGCCACGTGATCACGAATGGCGCGAAACCGCCGAATACCGTCACACCAATGTTGTAGCTGACCGCAAGACCCGTCGCGCGAGTTTGTGTCGGGAAAATCTCCGACATCAACGCGGGCAGCGCGCCGAAATACGTCGCCTTCAACATGCCGATCCAGATCAGCGCCAGCAGCATCGTCGCAAACGATGGGTGCGCATTCATATACACGAAGGTCGGGTAGACCGTCACCAGCATCAGCACCGCGGCGGCGGCCATGATGCGGATGCGTCCCCTGCTGTCGGACCAGTGGCCGGCGAACGGTGTCAGCACGGTCAGCACGACCCCCGTGGCGAGCGTGGCCGCAAAACCGGTCGAGGCGGGCAGATGCAGTTGCTTGATCGCATACGTGGGCATGTACAGGATCATGTAGTTAGCCGCCGTCGAAATCACCAGCGAGCCGACGGCCAGCAGCATGCGCAACTTCTGCGTGCCGAACAGATCGCGCAGGGGCGTGCGGGTTTTCGGCTCCGCGTCGAATTCGGCGCCTTCGTCGACGTAACGGCGAATGTAGAAACCCACCGGGCCGATCGCGAGACCGAAGAAGAACGGAATGCGCCATCCCCAGGATTCGAGCTGCGCTGTCGAGAGCTGGCTCGTCAACAGCGCACCGAAACCGGAAGCCAGCAGCGTCGCGAGACCCTGACTCGCGAATTGCCAACTGCCCATGAAGCCGCGCCGCTCGGGGGCGTGTTCGACCAGAAACGCGGTAGAAGCGCCGAACTCGCCACCCGCCGAAAACCCCTGAATCAGTCGCGATACCAGAATGCCGACCGGTGCCCACAGTCCGATCGCCGCGTAAGCTGGCATGACGGCGATCGTCAATGTGCCGATCATCATCAGCCCGATCGACAGCAGTAGCGACGCCTTGCGTCCGGCGCGGTCGGCGAGCGAGCCTAGCACGAGCCCGCCGAGCGGCCGGATCAGATAGGAGATGCCGAAGGTGCCGAGCGTGAGCATCAGCGAAATCGCTTCGGTGCGCGCCGGAAAGAACAGCTTCGCGATCGTGACCGCGAAGAATCCGTAGACGACGAGGTCGAACCATTCGAGCGCATTGCCGATCGACGCCGCGAGAATGATGCGAGGGACCTTCGCGGCGGTAGGCCGCGCGGCGCTGGCTTGCAAGGCGGACGTGCTCATCGTGGGCGGGCCCTTATGACAGATACGGAAGACGGCGGAATCGATGGACCCGTTCAGGCGGTGGCGGCCGTTGGGGTTGCCACTGCCGTTGCCGCTGCGCGCGGCGAGTTGTCGCCGAGATCCCAGAAGAGCCCCGCCATGATCTGCAGGCCTTCGCGCACGACCGGTCCGAGCAGATGCTCGTTCGGCGCGTGCTGAGAGCACGCAGGATAAGAATGCGGGACCCAGATGGTCGGCAGGCCGAGGGTGTCGGCGAATACTTCATTGGGCAGCGTGCCGCCCAGGTTCGGCAGCACGGCGGTCTGCTTGCCGGTGGTTTCTTCGAGCGATGCGATGGCCCATGTGACCCACGCATCGTCCGGATTCAGACGCGTGGCAGGCGCGCCGCGCTCGACGTCGATCTCGACCAGCGAGAAGCCATGCGCGTCCAGATGCGTGCGCAGATGCTGTTCGATGTTCTCCCAGTCGGTGCCGACCACGAAGCGCAACTGGCAGTGCGCGAAAGCCGATGACGGAATCGCGTTGACGGGATTCTCGGGATTGCCCGCCTTGAAGGCCAGCACTTCGAAACTGTTCCAGCCGAACACACGCTCGGGCGGCGTGAGGCCGGGCTCGCCCCAGTTCTCGTCGACAGCCGGATCGCCCGGGCCGCCGCCGACCGTGATATCGGCCAGTGCGCGGCGCACTGCGTCGGGAATCGGCGGCGGACGCAGGCCGTCGACGGCGATCACGCCGCGCGCATCGACCAGGCTTGCGAGCGCGTTGGCCAGCACTGTCGCCGGATTGCGCAGCAGACCGCCCCAATTACCCGAATGATGCGCGCCGTCGCGCAGGTTCAGCGAGAGCCTGAAGTTCACCGAGCCGCGCGAGCCGAGGAAGATGGTGGGGCGGCGCGCGGCGAGGCGCGGGCCGTCGGAGGCGATCAGCACGTCGGCGGCCAGTTCCTGTTTGTACGTGCGGCAGATCGCACCGAGCCCCGGCGAGCCGGTTTCCTCGCCCATCTCGATCAGCAGTTTTGCGTTGAAGCCCAGCTTGCCCTCGCGCGCGGCCAGCACGCTCGCGAGCGCGGCGAGATTGATGGTGTGCTGACCTTTGTTGTCGGCGGTGCCGCGGCCATACCAGCGCTCGCCTTCGACCGTCACGGCCCACGGCGTCAGCGGTGCGCGCCATTGGGTGTCGTAGCCGCGCACCACGTCGCCGTGACCGTAGATCAGCACGGTCGGCAAGTGGTCGCCTTCGTGGCGGCTGGCGAGCAGGAACGGTCCAAAGCCTTCTGCCGGGTTATCGACGATGCGCGTGGTGAAGCCGAGCCCTTGTGCTTCGGGCGTAATTTCGTCGGTGAGGTACGAGAGCAGGGTGGCGGCGCGGCCGTCTTCCTGACTCTCGGTACGAAAGCCGACGCGGCGGTCGAGGTCCTTGAGAAAGGCGCCCGATTCGAAATGCCGGGTTGCGTGTTCGATGGCCTGGTGGCGGCTCATATTCGTCTCCGATGTGGGGTGCGAGGTGGGCACGCGACGCGCTACGTGGAACGCCGGCTTCGCGGGCCCTGACCTGAACCGATTCTAGGAGGCCGTTTTTTTTGTCACAATGATCGTGTTTCGAAGCTTGCGTTGCCAAAAAGGCAAAGCGTGGCGGGTCTGCGCAAATCCGCATACGGCCCACACATGACCGCATATGGCCGCATATGGCCGCTCAGGGCGGGATAGGGCATCTCTCATGGCACTTTCACTACACGGCATTGCGTTGCGCTATTTCGTTGAGGTCGCGCGGACCGGGTCGATCAGCGACGCGTCCGCGCGGCTGCATGTGGCCGTGTCGGCGATCAGCCGGCAGATTGCGCGGCTCGAGGGCGATCTTGGCGTGGCGCTGTTCGAGCGACGCCCGCGTGGCATGGCGCTCTCCGAGGCCGGCGAGCGGCTTCTGGCCTACGCGCAGCGCAGTCTGCTGGAGGCTGAGCATGTGATGAAGGAGATTGGCGGCATCGAGGCGTTGCACGGCAGCATGATCAAGGTCGCCAGTTCGGAGGGGTTCGCCGCGGATTTTTTGCCCACCGCGATGGCTGGGTTCCGCAGCCAGTATCCCGGGATCGACTTCACGCTTCTGGTGATGTCACCGGGCGAGGCCACCCGCCGGGTCCGCGACGGCGACGCCGACCTCGCGCTGACGTTCAGCCTTGCGCCTGAAAAGGGCGTCAAGGTTGAACACACGGAGCGGGCGCCGGTGCTGGCACTGCTGCGTGCCGATCATCCGCTGGCTGCGCGCGCGAAGGTGTCGCTCGCCGACTTGCAGCGCTATCCACTGGTGCTGCCGGAGCCGGGCACGACGATTCGTCAGTTGATCGACATTACCTGCGCACTGGAGGGCGTGCTGCTCGAGCCTGACTTCACCTGCAACAACAGCGGCGCGATGTACCGCTACGCGCAGAAATCGGGTGCCATCATGTTCACCGGCCTGCTCTCCGTGCGCGACCGTTACGTGGACGACGGCTTCGTCGTGATGCCGTTGAGTCATCCGCAGATGCGCCAGCGCAGCATCCAGGTGCAGACGATGGCGGGCCGCGAGTTGCCGCCGTCGGTCAGGGCGTTTCGCGACCATCTGATCGCGCAGATCGGCGGCGCGAAGCCGGCTGAGGCCGCGGCGTCGAAGCCCGCTCGCAGGCGCCGCACGATCTGATGGCTTAGCCGGGATGCGGCGTTTGAAATGGTAGGCTCGCGGCACGGTGAGCCGGTGGAGCGGCTGGAGGCGATGCGGTGAGTGATGGATGGCAACGTACATTGAGAGGCAAATCTCCCTGCCGGGAGGCGAATCACGACCTAAACTGTGGGGACGGGGCGGGCTGGAGGGCCTGAACCGCGCGGCTTGCGATGCTGCGGCGCACGCCCTGATGGAAGCTCCTTTGGGGATACTGGTGGTAGGATTCAGCCCGAAAAATGAGAGTGGTACGCGACGGATGCGCGTGCCGTCTACAACAGAGCGATAGGACTCAGGACATCGAATGGCGCAACAAAAAACAAACCCGAAACTTGAGCAGGCGCTGACGCGCGGGGATCTTGCAATTCGCCAGGCGAATTCGGCGCGGGCGACTGCGTTACTTCGCGCGTTGGGGAAGATGATCGTCGACGCATCGGCGACGATTGGCGTCGAGGCGTTCACGCTGATTCCCGACGGCGACAAGATTTACGATCCTGCGGATGGGCTGTGGCCACAGGAGTTGCAGGTGTCGCTTGATGGGCCCGTCGAGGAATCGGACCCGGATGAAGTGCGGACTGTACGGTTGATTGCCGATGATCCTGGCACGGTGTTCCGGGTTGAATGGCAACGGGCCGATGGGAAGATTGGACGTCAGGAAGGGGGGCCGTTTGCGACGGTGGCGTTTATTTCTGATGTGGATATTCCCTGGACGGATGATGAGGATTAGGGTTTGATTTTGCCTTTTGCGGCGGCATTATTGCTGTGTGCCTACGGCGTTGGTTGTTTCTTTTCTTATTGGTTTATTAGCGTTCCCCCTGTGCGGGGGGCACCTACTTTTCTTTGCCGCCGCAAAGAAAAGTAGGCAAAAGAAAGCGGCTCACACCGCTAACTTTTAAGCGGGTCCCCTGGCTTGGAGGGGATCGTGGCTCCGTAGAGAATGAGCCTGCGCACCTTTTGGCCTGAGTGACCAGACCGTCATTCGTTCCGGCGGCGCTGCGCGCGCCGGGGCGGTACTTCACAAAACCATCGGTATATTTCGGCGCCTCGCCGAGGCGAAGCCGATGGCCCCCACCGCACGCAAACGAAGCCCCCGGTTTCCCTGGCAGACCCGTCCGCGACGCACGCAGTGCGGAGTGGGAGCGGATGACGGCTGTGTCACGGGCGGTGATTGACCGAGGTGTGATCCGTTAATCGGACCACGGTCCCCTCCAAGCCAGGGGACCCACTTAAATGTTAGCGGTGTGAGCCGCTTTCTTTTGCCTACTTTTCTTTGCGGCCGGCAAAGAAAAGTAGGTGCCCCCCGCACAGGGGGAACGCTAATAAACCAACAACAAAAGAAACAGCCAACGCCACAGGCGAACCAAACAATGCCGCCGCCAAAAACAAAACCAAAACCCTATTTCATCATCCTGCGCCGAAACAAAACCGCAGCAACAACAAACCCGCCAACGGCATAAACGACCAGTACGGCAACATGCACCCCGGCAAACTCAACCGGCCTCCCCAGCATAGCCGGCCGCATCAGATCAACAGCATGCGCCAAAGGCAAAATCTGCGTCACCGCCCGCGCTGCAGCGGGCAACTGCGAAGCAGGAAAAAACACCCCAGACAGCAACAACATCGGCGTCAACACCAACGTCTGATAAAACATAAAAAAATCATACGACGGCGCCAACGCCGTCACCACCATCGCGATACTCGCAAACGCGAGCCCAGTCAGCACGATGACCGGCAACGCCAGCAACATCGACGGAAAATTGGCGTAGCCCAGTGCGCCGGCGACCAGCATGATCGCCGCGCCCGACAGCATCGATTTGCTGGCGGCCCATATCACCTCGCCAAGTACGATGTCACCGAGCGTCAGCGGCGTATGCATGATCGCTTCCCATGTACGCTGCACATGCATCCGCGAAAAACCCGAATACATGGACTCGAAACTCGCCGACATCATCACACTCGATGCCACAGTGCCAGCCGCGAGAAAGGCTATGTACGACACGCCGTCAACATGACCCACCATCAGCCCGAGCCCGAAACCGAGGCCGAACAGGTAGATCATCGGGTCGGCAAGATTGCCGAACATCGACGCAATCGCGAGCTTTCTCCATACCAGATAGTTCCGGCGCCATACCGCAATCCAGTTCACGGCGTTTGCGGGCAAGGCGGCAAAGGGTTCCTGCTTCGACATCGTGTCGCGGCGGCTCTCGTAAGTGCGTGCGTCCATAACGTGTCTCGTGCTGTGTCTTTACAGCGATAAAAAGTGGCGGCCCGCGCCGGCATCGAATCGCATCAGTCCTGCATCTCGCGTCCGGTCAGCCGCAGGAACACATCTTCCAGATTTGCCGGGCGATGCAGATAGCGCAGATCGGCGCGCTGCTTGAGCCGCGCATGAATCGGTTGCGCGTCGTTCACGTAGCAGAACAGCGTCTCGCCACTGATCTCGGTTCGCTCGGCGAGCGGCGCCAACTCGTCGCGCAACGCCACCGGGTCGGGGCCGAAAATCTCGATGACGTCGCAGCCGATTTCGGAGGCGATCAGCGCGCGCGGCTCGCCTTCTGCGATCTTGCGCCCTTCTTCGATCACGCACAGCCGGTCGCAGAGCCGTTCGGCCTCTTCCATGAAGTGCGTGGTCAGCAGAATCGTCTTGCCGCGCGCCAGCAACGAGCGCAGCCGCTCCCAGATCAGATGGCGCGCCTGCGGGTCGAGCCCGGTGGTGGGCTCGTCCATGATCAGCACGTCGGGGTCGTTAACGAGCGCACGAGCTAGCGTCAGGCGCCGCTTCATGCCGCCCGACAGTTCGCTCACGCGTGCGTCCGCCTTGCTCTCGAGACGCGCGAATTCAAGTAGCGACGGCACCATCGCGCGACATTGCGCGGCGCTCAGGCCGAAGTAGCGGCCGAACACCAGCAGATTTTCGCGGACGGTGAAGTCGGGATCGAGATTGTCGAACTGCGGCACAACGCCGACACGCGCTCGCGCTATCCGCGCCCGGCCCGGGATCGGCTCGCCGCACAGGCGGATCGCGCCGGCGTCCGGCGCGGCGATGCCGAGCAGCATGCGCAGTGTGGTGGTCTTGCCCGCACCGTTCGGGCCAAGCAGCCCAAAACACTCGCCGACATTCACATGAAACGACAGTCCATCGACGACCGTCTTCTCGCCGTAGCTTTTCTTGACCTCGTGAAATTCGATGGCAGCTTCTTCAGGCATGGCGCGAGCAGAACTCCGGGAAAAGACGCAAATGGCCGGGAAGGCCGCCTATTCTAGGGCATCGGCAGGCGGGCGTTGGACCTCGCCCGACAGTGCCGCGGCGGTTTCCTGCATTGCCGCATGACCGTCCCGACCCTCCAGGCGTGGGTCGAATCCAGCGCGCACCGGTTTAGGGCGTACTTAGCGTTTTCCATCCCTTGCAACCTGAATTGCGGCGCACCATGATTCATGCATGTCGCGTTCCTCGCGGCCAGGGAGAAAATCATGGCGAGCTACCAAAAAATTCTGCTGTGCTACGACGGCTCGCGCGAAGGCCGCAAGGCGTTGCGTTGCGGCGCCGATCTGGCGTTGGACCTGAAGGCGGAAACGCATTTGCTCTCAGTGGTCGACATGCGTTCGAGCATTGCGCAAAGCGCGGGCCTGTTGACCGACGTGGCATGCGGCAGCTTCGAAAAGACCGCCCGCGACATCCTGCAGGAAGGGGTGGACTGGCTCACCGAACGCGGCGTCACCGCGCAAGGCCATTTCGCGTTCGGTCATCCAATTGACGAGATTGCCAATCTTGCCAATGAATTGCATGTCGACCTGGTCGTGGTCGGCCACCGTTGCCGCACTGGCCTTTCGCGCTGGTGGATGGGCGCGGGAAATACGCCACTGCTCGATCGGGTGTCGTGCAGCATTCTGGTGGCGTGCTCTTCCGTGCAGGAGCAGCAACAAGCCGCGGCTTGAACGAGATCACGGGCCGCGTTGGCTGGACGGTCACTCGTTCAGGTTGACCGCGGCCAGTTTCCACGTGAATAGTCCTTCGCGCTGCAAGATCGCGGAGTAGCGCGCGTCGCCCGCGCCATGCTGATACGTGACGACGAATTCATTCAGGCCGCGATAACCCGCCGTGGTTTGCGGCGGCTGAGGCGGTGCGGTGTTGCTTCCGTCGCCGCTGGTGGTGCCGGCAGCGGGAGGGGCCGGCACGGGCGCAGGCGCAGCTGCATCAGGCGGAGCATTCGGTGGAGCATTCGCTGCCGGTGGTGCTGGTGGCCGTTCGCCCGGATCGCCGCGTGGCGGCACTCCGTTCAGCAGTGCAGCCACACCATCCGGCGTGGCATAAGCGTCCACTAACGGACCGATCAACGCCACGCCAATCATCGCGCCAATTGCGGCCAATGGATTGCCATTGCCATGCACGGCGAGCCGACGTGTGAGCAGGCCGGTGACCTGCTGCTTCAGGCTCTCGCGCAACGCTGGGAAGTCGACGTACTGATTGACGGTTTGCGCATCGCGCGCGTCTGCTGCGCGTTTGAGATTGTTCAATGCAATATACGGCGACGCATAACCAAAGCCGAGCGCGGCGATCACCACAATCACAATCAACGTGACGATCAGCGGCCGCGTAACGCTGCGTTCCTTGCGTGTTGAAACTGCCATCGCGCGGGACTCTCCATCAGGTGTGATCTAACGTGGACCGCTGCCACGCGAAAACGATCCCCCACGATGCGATATCGGCACGTGCACGTGCGCGGACAGAGCAAAGAGCCCTGACGCCGTGCCTCGCCGCTCAGGATTCGAACACCGCGCCGTGCATGTTGGCTTCGTCGGCGATACAACGGTCAATCATCCGGCACACGGCGTCTACCGTGCCGACCATGATCAGCCGCGACGGCCCGTGATAAACCCGCACCGGTGCGCGACGCGCCGGCTCGGCCGTATTCAGCCCCGAATTCAACGACACGCGGGCAAAAGCCGGCAACGACGACGGCAAGCTCGATTCGCCAGTGGGAACGTCGAACAGCGATGGAGCACTGGCCGTGGACGCCTCGATCAGTGAGCAAGGCACCAGTTTGCGCAGATGGCGCAGACGACCGAACTGGCGAAAAGGCAGCAGGCGGGCAAGGCGTTCCATGAGTCTCTCCAGGCGATTCAACGGGCGATTCAACGGGCGTTTCAACGGGCGTTTCAACCTCAGGCAGCTTCGGTTGGGCAAACCGGTAGCGTGGTCAGAACTCGCCGGGGCGGATCAGCCCGACAGCGATGCCCTCCAGCGCAAATTCCGCACTGCCGGTTTCAACGAAGATGTTTTCGTAATCGGGGTTCTCGGCGATCAGTTCGAGACCGTTCGGCCGGCGCTTGAGGCGCTTGACCGTGACGTCGTCGCCCAGGCGCGCGATGATGATCTGACCGTCTTTGGCTTCGCTCTTTTTCTGCACGGCGAGCAGGTCGCCGTCGAAAATGCCGGCGTCGCGCATGGACAGTCCACGCACCTTCAGCAGGTAATCCGGCTTGCTCGAGAACAAAGCCGGGTCGCACGCGTAGTGCTGCGAGATATGTTCCTGCGCGAGGATCGGGCTGCCGGCTGCAACCCGGCCGATCAGCGGCAGCGACAGTTGCATGATGCTCGCGTGCGGCAGCGTGAACTGATGCGGTGAATCTTCCGGGCCCGCCAACAGGCGAATGCCGCGCGACGCGCCCGCCGCGAGTTCGATCACGCCCTTGCGTGCCAGCGCCCGCAGATGTTCTTCAGCCGAATTGGCCGAGCTGAAACCCAGCTCGGCGGCGATTTCCGCGCGGGTGGGCGGAAAGCCGGTGCGTTCGATTGCCCGGCGGATCAGATCGAAAACCTGCTGCTGTCGTGCGGTGAGTTTGGTCATGGCGCCACTGTATGTATGAACAGGTGACTGTATTTTTATACAGTATTCGGCGCAATTCAAGCTTTACTTTAAGTTCGTGGCCTGGGGTGACGCTCCAGCGCCGATGGTGGGCGCTCGAACACCCGTTTTCGTGCCGCAACGCCTTATCCAGCTGTCATTACCACTTTTGCGTATTAAAGAATGAATAAACATTATTTTTAATGATGAAAGCTCTTCGATAGACTGCCCTTCGAGTTGGCGCTCATGTGCACGTGACCGCGACGGAAAACAACACCAGACGCTGTTTCAGCGGACCACAACGCGGAGAATTGGCATGAAGCATCAGGGTATGGGGCTGGCAGGCACAACCAGAAAATTCATCGCGGCGCTTGCGTTCGGCGCGGCAACGGTAGTCGGCGGGATGGCGCAGGCGCACGCGGCAGACACGACGCTGCTGAACGTGTCGTACGACCCGACGCGTGAACTGTACCAGGACGTCAATCAGGCATTCGGCAAGGAATGGAAGGCGAAGACGGGCGAATCGATCACGTTCAAGCAGTCGCACGGCGGCTCCGGCGCGCAGGCGCGCTCGGTGCTCGACGGCCTGCAGGCGGACGTCGTGACGCTCGCACTCGCTTACGACATCGACGCGCTGGCGAGCAAGGGTCTGCTGGACAAGGGCTGGCAAAAGCGCTTGCCGGACAATGCGTCGCCGTACACGTCGACGATCGTGTTCCTGGTGCGCAAGGGCAACCCGAAGCACATCAAGGACTGGGACGATCTGACGAAGCCGGGTGTCTCGATCGTGACGCCGAATCCGAAGACCTCGGGCGGCGCGCGCTGGAACTACCTCGCGGCATGGGCGTACGCCGAACATCAGCCGGGTGGCAACGACCAGAAGGCCAAGGAGTTTGTCGGCAAGCTCTATAAGAATGCGGGCGTGCTGGATTCGGGCGCACGCGGTGCGACCACCAGCTTCGTGCAACGCGGCATCGGCGACGTGCTGATCGCCTGGGAAAACGAGGCGTTCCTGTCGCTCAAGGAATTCGGTCCGGACAAGTTTGAAATCGTGGTGCCGTCGGTGAGCATTCTGGCCGAGCCGCCGGTTGCGGTGGTGGACAAGGTGGTCGACAAGCACGGCACGCGCAAGCTGGCCGAAGCGTATCTGAACTTCCTGTACAGCGAGCAGGGCCAGGAAATCGCGGCGAAGAACTTCTACCGTCCGCGCTCCAGCAAGGTGCCGGCCGAGCTGACCTCGAAGTTCCCGAAACTGAAGCTGTACACGGTGGACGATTCGTTCGGCGGCTGGGCGAACGCGCAAAAGACGCACTTTGCCGACGGCGGCGTATTCGATTCGATCTACCAGCCGCAGTAATGTTTGAACGGCAAGCCGCAATGCAAAGCGGCAATCCCTCGACGAGCGCGCCAGGTGGCGCGCTTTTTGGCTAGATGGAACCGCCAGCATCAACCCTGAAAGAGTATCCAGCATGACGACGTTGACCTTCCGAAAACCGAGCGCCTTGCCCGGTTTTGGCCTGACACTCGGCATCACGGTGGCTTATCTGAGCCTCGTGGTGCTGATTCCGCTTGCGGCGACCTTTCTCAAGACCGCCACGCTCGACTGGGCCCAGTTCGTGCGCGCGGTGAGCTCGCCTCGCGTGCTGGCGTCGTATCGCCTCACGTTCTTCTCCGCGCTAGGCGGCGCGCTGATCAACGCGGTATTCGGATTTCTCGTCGCGTGGGTGCTGGTGCGCTACACGTTTCCGTTCAAACGGATTGTCGATGCGGTGGTCGATCTGCCATTCGCGTTGCCGACCTCCGTGGCCGGCATTTCCCTCGCGGCCGTCTACGCGGGCAATGGCTGGATCGGACAGTTTCTCGAACCGCTCGGCCTCAAGATCGCTTTTACGCCGGCCGGCGTGCTGATCGCGTTGACCTTCATCGGCTTGCCGTTTGTCGTGCGGACCGTGCAGCCAGTGCTTGAAGAGTTCGAGCGCGAGCAGGAAGAGGCCGCCGCGTGCCTTGGCGCGTCGCGCTGGCTGACGTTCCGCCGCGTCGTGCTGCCGGCGGTGTTCCCCGCCTTGTTGACCGGTTTTGCACTCGCGTTCGCGCGCGCGCTCGGCGAGTACGGTTCGGTGATTTTCATCGCCGGTAACGTGCCGATGAAATCCGAAATTACGTCGCTGCTGATCATCACCAAGCTCGAACAGTACGATTACGCCGGCGCCACTGCCATCGCGGTCGTGATGCTGGTGGTGTCGTTCCTGATGCTGTTGTTGATCAATACGCTCCAATGGTATTTGCAGCGTCGCACGAGTCGTGGCGGAGCGGGGCCTGCGCCTGCTGCGGCGAGCGTCGCGGCGATCGGTGTCGGCGGAGGTGCGCAATGAGCCGTGATTCCGTAAAGAGTGCCGGTACTGCCGGCGTCGCCGTGGCGCCGCGCGCGCCGCTCAATGTTGCGCGCCGGCCGGACCCGGTCACCGAGCCGCCTTTCGTGCGCTGGATTCTGACGGGCGTCGCGTTACTGTTTCTCGCGCTGTTTCTGGTCGTGCCGCTGGTGGCTGTGTTCTATCAGGCGTTGAACAAGGGCCTCGGCTTTTACCTGGAGTCGCTTGCCGACCCGGACGCGCTCTCGGCGATCAAGCTCACGGTGACCACGGCGGCGATTGCCGTGCCGCTGAATCTGGTGTTCGGCCTCGCCGCGTCGTGGTGTATCGCCAAGTTCGAGTTCCGCGGCAAGGCACTCCTGACCACGTTGATCGATCTGCCGTTCTCGGTCTCGCCAGTGATCTCCGGTCTGATCTACGTGCTGATGTTCGGCGCACAGGGCTGGTTCGGACCGTGGCTGCAGGATCACAACGTGCAGATCATCTTCGCGGTGCCGGGCATTGTGCTCGCAACGATCTTCGTGACGTTCCCGTTCGTGGCGCGCGAACTGATTCCGCTGATGCAGGCGCAAGGCAACGATGAAGAAGAGGCCGCGCACGTGCTCGGCGCCTCGGGCTGGCAGATCTTCCGCCGTGTCACGCTGCCGAACGTCAAATGGGGTCTGCTGTATGGCGTGATTCTGTGCAATGCGCGGGCGATGGGCGAATTCGGCGCGGTGTCGGTGGTGTCCGGCCACATTCGCGGGCAGACCGACACGATGCCGTTGCACGTCGAAATTCTCTACAACGAATACAACTTCTCGGCGGCGTTCGCCGTGGCGTCGGTGCTGGCCTTGCTCGCACTCGTGACGCTCGGGCTGAAGCTGCTCGCCGAGCGCCATATGTCGGCGGAACTGTCGGCCGCGCGCGATGTGCCCGCGTATGCGGGTCCGGCGAGTATCGTGACACTGCCGCCTTCTTCGGTCAATGCAACACGCGTATCGCAGCCACACCCGGTCAAGCAAGGAGAGCTGTAATGGGTATCACCGTTCGTAACCTGCAAAAGCGCTTTGGCGATTTCGTCGCGCTCGATAACGTTTCGCTCGATTTTCCGCCGGGCGAACTGGTTGCGCTGCTCGGGCCGTCGGGTTGTGGCAAGACCACATTGCTGCGCGTGATCGCCGGCCTCGAATACGCGGACGGCGGCCAGGTCGTGCTGCAAGGTCAGGACGTCGCGACGGTTGGCGCGCGTGAGCGTGAAGTCGGTTTCGTGTTCCAGCATTACGCGCTGTTCCGTCATATGACGGTGTTCGAGAACGTCGCGTTCGGCCTGCGGGTGAAGCCGCGTAAGGAGCGGCCTTCAGAGGCCGTGATCCGCGAGAAGGTGCATGAACTGCTCAAGCTCGTGCAACTGGATTGGCTCGCGCAGCGCTATCCGTCCGAGCTCTCGGGTGGTCAGCGGCAACGGATTGCTCTCGCGCGTGCATTGGCCGTCGAACCGAAAGTGCTGCTGCTCGACGAACCGTTCGGCGCACTGGATGCGAAGGTGCGCAAGGAACTGCGCAGCTGGCTGCGGCGCCTGCATGACGATCTGCATATCTCGACCATTTTCGTCACGCACGATCAGGAAGAAGCGCTCGAAGTGGCCGACCGTATCGTCGTGCTCAATCGCGGGCATGTGGAGCAGGTCGGCAGTCCGCAAGAGGTGTACGACCATCCGCAGACCTCGTTCGTCTACGAATTTCTCGGCGCGGCGAACCGTCTGCATGGCAATGTCGACGCGAGCGGCTTCGTGGTGGACGGCGCGGCTTTGCCAGTCGCGATCAAGGCCGACTTTAAAGGCCCCGCGTTCGCGTATGTGCGTCCGCATGATTTGCAACTGTATCCGCAAGCGTCCGGACATCGCGAGGGCATTATCGTCGACGTGCGGCGCGTCGTGACGCTCGGCGGTTCGGTGCGGGTAGAACTCGCGGGCCGCGAGGGCACCCTGCTCGAAGCGGAGCTCGATCGGGAAGCGTGGCGCGATCTGCAACTGTCGATTGGCGATGGCGTGACCGCGGTGCCGCGCGCCTTGCGCGTCTTTCCGGCGCATTGAGCTGGCGTAATGAGCCGGCGCACTGAGCGTCGCCCGAAAAACCAGATTCAAATAACTCAACTCTGGCTGAACCGGAGACATATAAATGAACTTCCAGCAATTGCGCTTCGTGCGCGAGGCCGTGCGTCAGAACATGAATCTGACGGAGGTGGCGAATGTGTTGTACACGTCGCAGTCGGGCGTGTCGAAACAGATCAAGGATCTGGAGGATGAGCTCGGCGTCGATATTTTTATCCGCCGCGGCAAGCGTCTGACGGGCCTGACCGAACCGGGCAAGGCGGTGCATCAGTTGATCGAGCGCATGCTGCTCGACGCGGAGAATCTGCGTCGCGTGGCGCGTCAGTACGCCGATCAGGACAGCGGCCACCTGGTCGTGGCAACCACTCACACGCAGGCGCGCTACGCGCTGCCGAAGGTGATCCGCCAGTTCACGACGGTGTTCCCGAAGGTACATCTGGCGCTGCGTCAGGGCAGCCCGCAACAGATCGCGCAGATGATCATCAATGGTGAAGCGGACATCGGCATCTCCACGGAAGCGCTCGACCGCTTTCCGGATATCGTCACGTTCCCGTGCTATTCGTGGCATCACGTGGTGGTGGTGCCGAAGGACCATCCGCTGGTGGGCCGCGCCAATCTGACGCTCGACGAGATCGCCGAATTCCCGATTGTCACGTACGACCAGGACTTTACGGGCCGCTCGCATATCGACCAGGCGTTCGCGAAGGCAGGCGCATTGCCCGATGTCGTGCTGACCGCCATCGACGCCGACGTGATCAAGACCTACGTCGAACTCGGCATGGGTATCGGCGTCGTGGCGGCCATGGCCTACGATCCGAAGCGCGACACGGAACTGGTCGCGCTCGACACGCAGCATCTGTTCGAAGCGAGCACGACGCGAGTCGGCTTGCGCAAGGGCGCGTTCCTGCGCGCGTACGCGTACAAACTGATCGAAATGTTCGCGCCGCAACTGAACGAAGCGGACATCGCCGCCCAACTGCGCGAAGCGGTTTGACGGCAGCGGCGCGGGCCCCCCCGGGCCGCGCCGCTGCCCCATAACCGGGCAGAAATCGCACGGCAATGCGTTTTTAAACGCATGGCGGCGCGCGGCGCATCGCTTACAATCGCCGCCATGAATACTTTGACTGCTTCCCCCGCGACGCCTCCTGAAGGCGCAACGCCGCTGCCGCGCATCGCCGTGCTGGCAACCGGCGGCACGATCGCCGGCACGGCCGCTGACGCCACCAATACGTCCGGCTACCAGGCGGGCGTGGTCGGCGTCGATCAATTGCTGGCCGTGGTGCCGGCTTTGTCCACGGTTGCACGGATTCAGTCCGAGCAGATCGCCAGTGTCGACAGCAAAGACATGGCGATGCCGCTCTGGACCACGCTCGCGCAACGCATCAATACGCTGCTGGCCGCCGACGACATCGACGGCGTGGTGGTCACGCACGGCACCGATACGCTCGAAGAAACCGCCTATCTGCTGCATCTGACAATCAAGTCGGACAAGCCAGTCGTGCTGACCGCGGCCATGCGCCCGGCCTCCGCGCTTTCCGCCGACGGTCCGCTGAATCTGCTCAACGCGGTGACGGTCGCCGCGAACGAACGCGCGCGCGGGCAGGGCGTGCTGGTGGCCTTCAACAACAGGATTCATAGCGCACGCGACGTCGTCAAGACGAGCACCTACGCTGTCGATGCATTCCAGTCGCCTGAGATAGGTGCGCTTGGCTGGGTGCAGGATGGTCGTGTGGAATTCCAGCGCGGTGTCGTCCGTCCGCACACGCTTGCGACCGAGTTCGTGATCGGCGCCAAATGGCCGCATGTGGAGATCGTCGCGAGTTATGCCGGTGTAACGCGGATTGCCGTGGATGCGTGTGTGGCTGCCGGCGTGCGCGGCATCGTGGTGGCGGGCACGGGAAACGGCTCGATTCACGCCTCGCTGCAACTGGCGTTGGCCGACGCGGCCTCGCAAGGTGTGGCCGTGGTGCGTTCGTCGCGCGTGGGTTCAGGGCATGTGATGCGCAACGGCGCCGCAGCCGACGACGCGCTCGGTTTCATCAGCGCGGGTTCACTGAATCCGTACAAGGCGCGAGTGTTGCTGATGCTCGCGCTGGCCGCGGGCGGCACGGGGCCGGTTGTGTTGCAGAAGGTATTCGATACGTATTGATTGATTGAGCACGGATGACCCGGTTCAAAGTCAGAACCGTGTCTCGCACGTGAAGCTTGAATGACAACGCGGCGCCCAGGTCATCGACCTGAGCGCCGCGTTGTTGTTTCAGCTGGAGGTTTATCTCTGTCGCCGGAAACAGGCGACGGCGGCAAGCCGCTAGGATGCCAGATCCGGAGGCAGTTTCCCGCCGTTCGCCGCCAGCGCTTGCATCACCTGTTTGTGCAGCCAGATGTTCATGCTCGCCGAATCGTTTGTGTCGCCGCTGTACTTCAGTTCGTGTGCGAGTTGCTTACGATGCTCGAGGCTGCTGTCGACGCCGAGCGCTTTTAACGTATCGACGATCGACGTGCGCCAGTTCAACGTTTGCCCGCTCTCACTCACAAACTGGTCCATGACGGCAGCGACGTCGACGTCGGCCAGCGGCGCGGGCGCCGGTGCAGCCGCCGGTGCGGCAGCTTGCGCCGCTGCCGGATCCGGGGTCGGCTCAACCGCAGGCGCAGGCTGGTCGGGCTTCGCTTTGCCGAAGAGCTTGTTTACGATGTCACCAAAGATGCTCATGCTGATTCCTTTGCAGATGGGTTACCGGCGCAAGCACATTCCGCTCACGGGATGAACTCTGGTTGTGAATCGGGCGAGTGAAGCAGAGCACATGTGCCGCGATGATCGGCGAGCCGCACGTGATCGCCGATACGCCAGCAACCAGACTCAACGAGTGTAGGAGAAAAGCGCGGAGGGATGTGTCAAAAAAGGTCGTGCCGCGGGCGCGGACTTGCAAGCAAATGCAAGCGGACTTGCGAGCACACCCGCAAAGAGGCTTGCAAGGAGAGGTGCAAGCAGGCGGCATACATGATGCAGCCGCTGCGAGAGATTGGCGGAAAAAGCATGATGCTGAAATCCGACAGCCGGACACCCGACGACGACGTCTGACCGACCAAGGCTTCCCCGGCGTCGCCGGGTGCCGCTGCGGACCCCACTTGCCGCTCTCAGCCCAGAGCGGCACGATTTGCCCGGTCCGCCATGCGTGTCGCATGATGGACCGGGCGCCCCACCTGCGGTTGCCATGACGTTGACAATGCAACCATCATGACAACCCGTGTTGCTGCCCGATGTCGTTTTTATGTGCTGCGTATGACTTTCACCGAACGCTCCCTGATTGGCCTGTCGCTGATTCTGTTACGTGGTGCATGCTATCGTGCGACCGGCCTTTGCAGCGGCATGCTTGCAGCGGCATGCGTCAGGCGGCTTTGGCTTCGCTACCCGGCGCTTGCGCGACTTCGTAGTTCGCCATGATTTCCAGCGCGCGCACCATGGCCGAGTGATCCCATGCCTTGCCGCCATTCGCCGCGCACACGCTGAACAGTTGCTGCGCGCTTGCGGTATGCGGCAGCGCGATGCCGAGCTTGCGCGCGCCGTCGAGTGCGAGGTTCAGATCCTTCTGGTGCAGTTCGATACGGAAGCCCGGATCGAAAGTGCGCTTGGTCATGCGCTCGCCGTGTACTTCGAGAATCCTCGACGAAGCGAAGCCGCCCATCAATGCACGGCGCACACGCTCCGGATCGGCACCCGAGCGCGATGCGAACAGCAGGGCTTCGGCCACCGCTTCGATGTTCAGTGCAACGATGATCTGGTTCGCGACCTTGCAGGTCTGACCCGCGCCGTTGTCGCCGATCAACGAGATGTTCTTGCCCATCAGTTCGAACAGCGGCAAGGCGCGCGCGAACGCTTTTTCCGGACCGCCGACCATGATCGTGAGCGACGCTTCACGCGCGCCGACTTCGCCGCCTGACACCGGTGCGTCCAGATAGTCGGCGCCGAGTGCATTGATCTTTTTGGCGAACGCCTGCGTGTCGAGCGGGGAGATCGAGCTCATGTCGATCACCAGCTTGCCATGCGTGAGGCCGGCGGCGACACCGTCGTCGGCGAACAGCACGTTGGCGACATCAGGCGTGTCCGGCACCATGATGATGACGATGTCGGCGGCCTGCGCGACAGCGGTCGAACTGGCGACCACGGTGGTCGTCTTGCTCAGATCTTCCGGCACCGGATACGCGCCATTCACGAACAGCGAATGACCGCCCTTGATGAGGTTGCGCGCCATGTGCGCGCCCATGATGCCGAGGCCGATAAAGCCGATCTTTGCCATGTGTCTAAATCTCCAGTGTTGTTTGGGGTGATGTGCCTAAGCTGATCGATGAGTCGATCAGGCAGCGGCGTGGGCCGCGCCGCGGGTTTGCCCGGCCACGCTTTGCACCCAGCCGAGGCCGGCGGTCGTGGTGGTGCGCGGTTTGTATTCGCAACCGACGTAGCCGTCGTAGCCGAGCGAGTCGAGCAGATCGAACAGGAACGGGTAGTTGATTTCGCCGGTGCCCGGCTCGTTGCGGCCCGGGTTGTCGGCGAGCTGGATGTGGGCAATCTGCGGCAGATTCTTTTTGATCGTCGCGGCGAGTTCGCCTTCCATCCGTTGCATGTGATAGATGTCGTATTGCAGGAACAGATTGTCCGAACCCACGGCGCGAATCACGTCGAGGCCTTCGCCCGAACGATTCAGCGCGAAGCCCGGGATGTCGTACGAATTGCACGGCTCGACCAGCAGCCGGATGCCGGCCTTCTTCAGCTCGCCCGCGGCGAAGCGCAGGTTGTCGACGATGGTGTTGCGCGCCTTGTCCGCATCCACGCCCGCAGTCGGAATACCGACGAGACAGTTCAGTTGCGGCACCTTCAAAGCCTTCGCGTATTCGATCGCGCGGCCGACGCCTTCCTGGAACTCGCCCACCCGATCCGGCAGGCAGGCAATGCCGCGTTCGCCGGCTTCCCAGTTGCCTGCAGGCAAATTGTGCAGCACGAGTTTCAGGGGATTCTGCTGCAGACGTTCGCTCAGTTCAGCGATCTGATACGGATACGGAAACAGAAATTCGACGGCATTGAAGCCCGCGTCCGCAGCTGCTGCAAAGCGGTCGAGAAATGACACTTCGTTGAACAGCATGGTTAGATTCGCTGCAAATTTCGGCATGGTGCTTTTGATCTCGCTGGTCGGTCAGTGGAATCACCTCGTGAGGCAATTCAGCGGCGCGCGAGTGGCGGCGCTGCTGAATCACACTCGGGTGCTGCCTGGTCAGGACGCTCAGTCGAGCATGCTGATTGCCGTCGGCGCGTCTTCACGCTTTTCGGCCAGATCTTCGAACTCGTTGATCGCGTCGATCTCGGTGCCCATCGAAATGTTGGTCACGCGTTCGAGAATCACTTCGACGATCACCGGCACGTTGAATTCGGAGAGCATCGATTGGGCTTTCAACAGCGCCGGCTTGAGTTCTTCCGGTTTGAACACGCGGATTGCCTTGCAACCCAGGCCTTCGGCAACCGCGACGTGGTCCACGCCGTAACCGTTCATTTCCGGCGCATTGATGTTCTCGAAGCCGAGCTGCACGCAGAAGTCCATGTCGAATGCGCGCTGTGCCTGGCGGATCAGGCCGAGGTACGAGTTGTTCACCACCACATGCACGTACGGCAGCTTGAATTGCGCGCCGGCGGCCAGCTCTTCGATCATGAACTGGAAGTCGTAGTCGCCGGACAGCGCGACGATCTGCCGTTGCGGGTCTGCTGCACGCACGCCGAGCGCAGCCGGAATCGTCCAGCCGAGCGGGCCTGCCTGGCCGCAGTTGATCCAGTTACGCGCCTTGTAGACATGCAGGAACTGCGCGCCGGCGATCTGCGACAAGCCGATCGTGCTCACGTAGCAGGTATCGCGGCCGAACACCTGGTTCATCTCTTCGTACACGCGCTGCGGCTTCATCGGTACGTTGTCGAAGTGGGTCTTGCGCAGCATCGTCCGCTTGCGTTCCTGGCAATCGGCAACCCATGCGCCGCGGTCCTTCAGCTTGCCCGCGGCCTTCCATTCCTGCGCCACTTCCACGAACAGTTCGAGCGCGGCCTTCGCGTCCGAGACGATGCCCAGGTCCGGCCCGAACACGCGGCCGATCTGCGTCGGCTCGATGTCCACATGCACGAACTTACGGCCCTTGGTATAAACCTCGACGCTGCCCGTGTGGCGGTTGGCCCAACGGTTGCCGATGCCGAGCACGAAGTCGGAGGCGAGCATCGTCGCGTTGCCGTAGCGGTGCGACGTTTGCAGACCGACCATGCCGGCCATCAGCGGGTGGTCGTCGGGAATCGCGCCCCACGACATCAGCGTCGGAATCACCGGCACGCCGACGGTTTCGGCGAATTGCACGAGCAGATCTTCTGCGGCCGCGTTGAGCACGCCGCCACCGGAAACGATCAGCGGCTTGTCAGCGTTGTTGAGCAGCGTGAGCGCGGCTTCGATCTGCTTGCGTGTTGCTTTGGGCTTGTAGACCGGCAGCGGCTCGTAGGTCTCGATGTCGAATTCGATTTCGGCGAGTTGCACGTCGATCGGCAGGTCGACCAGCACCGGACCCGGACGGCCCGAGCGCATCAGGTGGAAAGCCTGCTGGAACACGCGCGGCACCAGCGCCGGTTCGCGCACGGTAACGGCCCATTTGGTGACGGGCTTGGCGATCGATTCGATATCGACGGCCTGGAAGTCTTCCTTGTACAGACGCGCGCGCGGTGCCTGACCCGTGATAGCCAGAATAGGAATCGAGTCGGCCTGAGCGGAGTACAAACCGGTGATCATGTCGGTGCCGGCAGGGCCCGACGTGCCGATACACACGCCGATGTTGCCCGGTTGCGCACGCGTATAGCCTTCGGCCATATGCGAAGCGCCTTCGACGTGGCGCGCCAGCACGTGGCTGATGTTGCCTGCGCGGCGCATGGCCGAGTAGAACGGGTTGATGGCAGCGCCCGGAACGCCGAATGCAGTGTCGATGCCTTCTTTTTCGAGCACCAGCACGGCTGCGTCGACGGCTCTCATCTTGGCCATGAATGTCTCCTGAATGTCTGGGAATGTGCGGAAGCAAGGTGTTGAGTCCACTTTAGGCCTGACGGAAAGGTTTGATAAGATCAGTCCGGGTCGCTTATTTCGAAACAAAAAGTATGGAATGCCTCGTATGAAGGCGTGCGCGCCACGACGAGCGCAGACCGAGGAGACAGGCATGGACCGCTTCAAACAGATCGAAACCTTCGTGCGCGTGGCGGACGCGGGCAGCCTTGCGGCCGCGGCGCTGGAGGAGGGCGTGTCGCCGGTGATTCTCGGGCGACGTATCGACGCGCTGGAAAAGCGCCTCGGCGTGAAGCTGATGTACCGCTCGACGCGGCGCCTCGTGGTCAGCGAAGACGGTGCCGCGTTTCTGGAGCGCTGCCGGGGCCTGCTCACCGAATGGGACCAGGCGGAAAACGAACTGAGCGCCGGGCGGCGCGCCGTGAACGGGCACCTGATCGTGTCGGCGCCGGCCGCCTTCGGCCGCAAGCATGTGGCGCCGCTTGCGCCGGACTTTCTCGCCGACAAGCCCGAATTGCAGGTGTCCTTCAATCTGACCGACCGGGTCGTGGATCTGGTGCGCGAAGGTTACGATCTGTCGATCCGCATTGGCGGCGCGGTCGATCCGAACTTCGTGGCGGTGAAGCTGGCGTCGAACCGCCGCGTGGTGTGCGGCACGCCCGACTATTTCCGCAAATACGGCAAACCGAAAACGCTCGAGGATCTGCCGCAGCACAACTGCCTCGCGTTCAACCTGCAAGGCGGGCAGAACCGCGGCTGGTACTTTCGCCGCAACGGCAAACTGGCCACCGTGCGCGTGGGCGGCACGCTCGATTGCAACGACGGCGAGTTGCTGCACCGCTGGGTGTCCGAAGGGCTTGGGCTCGGCTGGCGTTCCACATGGGAAATCCAGCAGCAACTGGCGCGTGGCGAACTCGAAACGGTGCTTGACGAGTTCGCGCTGCCCGACTACGACATCCTTGCGGTCTATCCGCAGCAGCGCTACGTGCCGGCCAAGGTGCGCTATTTCATCGATTACCTGAAAGAGGTGTACGCCAGTGAGGACTACTGGAACCGTCCGGCGTATTAAGGGACGGGGCCGGGCGGCTGGCGGGTCGGGCCAGCGGATTTTTTTTCGCCGATCCTGCGTCGTGACGGGAATAAACTCGTTGCGTGGCCAGTATTGGATGATAAGAGGCGATCAAGCAGTAACCACGAGTCACACAGCGTAGCCGCAATGCCTGGAGGGCCGAGGTGGGTGAAACCGATTCAGATGCTGCCCGCGCGCATGACGATGCAGCGCGAAGCCGCCGCTTTCAGGAGCTCGCGTTGCCGCACCTCGACGCCGCGTACAACCTCGCGCGCTGGTTGTGCGGCAACGCCAGCGATGCCGACGACGTCGTCCAGGAAGCGTACATGCGCGCCTTCCGGTTTTTCGACACCTTCCGCGGCGACTCGGCGCGGCCCTGGCTGCTGGCGATCGTGCGCCGCACCTGGTACACGGAATGGCGGCGGCGCGCGTCGTCGCACGAGGTGGTCGAATTCGACGACACCATGGACGATGCCGCGTTCGACGGCTGGAGTACGGGCGGCACCGATCCGCAGACGCTCCTGATCCGCGACGAGGACGCGAAACGCGTACACGAAGCGCTCGCGCAACTGCCGGTGGAGTATCGGGAAGTGCTGATGCTGCGCGAACTGGAAGAGATGGGTTATAGGGAGATCGCGGTGGTGGCGGACGTGCCGATCGGCACGGTGATGTCCCGGCTGGCGCGCGGGCGCCGCAAGCTGGCCGCGCTGCTGATCGACAAACAGACAGGCGCAACGGTGCCGCACCGGTCGCCGAAGTGCGCGGCACCGGGCCCTGACGACGCACGCGCCGCGCCGCCCGGCGCCAGTAAATCGGCCTCGGCCAATGTCACGCCGCTGCGGGCATCAGCCAACGGCCGGCCACTCAACACGCCAGGCGGCACTGCCGCCGGCAACGCTCAGGAGACGCCAGATGGACTGTAACGAAGCGCGGCCGCTCCTCGACGCGAACGCCGATCATGAATTGCCCGCGCCGGACGCCCGGCGCGTTCAGCAGCACATCGAGAGCTGCGACGCCTGCCGGCGTGAGAGCGAGAACCTGAGAGCCTTGAGCGGCGCGCTGCGCGCGGCGCCTTACCATCGTGCGCCGCAGTCGCTGCGCGAGCGTATCGTCGCCGGCTTGCCGGAGATCGACGCGCCGGTTGTTGCCGCGCCCGAGGCGTCGGTTGCCAACGTGAAGGCTCCGTCGCGTGAACGTGCGCGGCGGGGCTGGCTCGATCGCTTGCTCGATGGCTGGCGTGCGCCGCAAGGCGGCTTCGGCTGGCCGACCGGCGGCAGCAGCGCGGGTGGCGCGGGCGGCGTGTTCGCGCGCGGCTGGCTCACGGTGCTGGTGGTCGCGTTGTGCGCGGCGGCGGCGGGCGTGGCGTTGAATCTGCGCCGCCCGGCGGAATTCTCGCCGTTCGCCGACGAACTGGTGGAAAGCCACGTGCGCGCGCAGGTGTCGGGACGCGACATCGACGTGATTTCGACCGACCGGCATACCGTCAAGCCGTGGTTCAATGGCCGCCTCGACTATTCGCCGCCGGTCGAAGATCTGGCGGCGAGCGGCTTCCCGCTGGAAGGCGGCCGTCTGGACTATCTCGCGCATCAGCGGGTGGCCGTGCTGGTGTACCGCTACCAGAAGCACGTAATCGACGTGTATGTGTTTCCGCAGGCCGGCGCTGGCGGCACGGGCCGGAGTACCGACGGCGCAGCGCCCGCGACGCTCGGCCGCGAAGGCTACTCGATTGCGCACTGGAACGCGGAAGGCATGACCTGGTGGGCGATTTCGGACGCCGCGCCCGATGCGCTGAGCGGCCTGGAAGCGGCGCTGAAGGCGCGCCTGCAAAGCGGCAGCGAGCGCACGGAGTCCGGCTCTTAGGGGTCAGGCAGGATTCAGGCGGCCCCGCTGCCGCCTAAACCCTTGAAAACACACCCGAATCGCGCGTTCGATTAACGGGATATCTTGCAGCCCGACCCCATTCGGGTTACACTCTTGGGCTTCTCACTTGCCACACCGGTTCCGACGCCCGGGTGGCTCTAATCCACAAGTCCCAAGGAGTGTGTATGCGTCATTATGAAATCGTCTTTATCGTGCATCCCGATCAGAGCGAGCAAGTGCCCGCCATGATCGAGCGTTACAAGAGCACGATCACCTCGCACGGTGGCCAGATCCACCGTATCGAAGACTGGGGCCGTCGCCAACTGGCCTACATGATCGAGAAACTCGCGAAGGCTCACTACGTCTGCATGAACATCGAATGCGATCAAACCACGCTCGACGAGCTGGAACACGCATTCAAGTTCAACGACGCTGTTCTGCGTCACCTGATCGTCAAGATGAAGAAGGCCGAAACCGGCCCGTCGCCGATGATGAAGGAAGTGCAGCGCGAAGAAGCCAAGAAGTCGGCTGCTACGCAACCGTCCGAAGCGCAGGCTTAAGACACACTATTTAAGCTACCAGAACAAGCGTCGCTCTCGCCAAAGGCTTCATGAATCGGCTGCAACTCACGGCCAGCGTCGTCGAACGCGAACCGGTGCGGTACACCCCCGCCGGCGTTCCGATTGCAGGCTGCACGTTGCACCACCGCACGGAAGTCGTCGAAGCCGGGATTGCCCGGCAAGTCGAACTGACCATGCAGGCGGTAGCCGCGGGTGAGGCGAGCGGTAAGCTGGAAAGCTGTCAGATGGGCGTGGAAACGCTCTTCACAGGCTTCCTGGCAAAAAAGCACCGCAACGCAAGAACTCTGGTATTTCACATCACAGCATTGCAGGACATTGGAAAGGACTGAACATGCCCCGCCCGACTGGTAAGAAATTCGACAAGCGTCGTCAGCAACAAAATCCGCTCTTCAAGCGCAAGAAGTTCTGCCGTTTCACGGCCGCTAACGTCGATCATATCGACTACAAGGACCTCGAAACGCTGAAGGACTTCATCGGCGAAAACGGCAAGATCACGCCGGCACGTCTCACGGGTACGAAGTCGCACTATCAACGCCAGCTGGATACGGCAATCAAGCGCGCACGTTTCCTCGCGCTGGTGCCGTACACCGACCAGCACAAGGCCTAACCCGACGACGCGATAAGGAGTATCCGAATGCAAATTATTCTTCTGGAAAAAGTCGTCAACCTGGGCAATCTGGGCGACATCGTCAAGGTTAAGGACGGTTACGCACGTAACTTCCTGATCCCGAACAAGCAGGCTCGCCGTGCAACGAAGGAAGCCCTGGCTGAATTCGAAGTTCGCCGCGCTGAACTTGAAAAAGTCGCCGCTGCAAAGCTGGCTGCTGCTCAAGCTCAAGGCGAAAAGCTGGGTGGCTCGACGGTTCAGATCAATCAGAAGGCTGGCGTCGACGGCCGTCTGTTCGGTTCGGTGACGAACGCGGACATCGCTGAAGCCCTGGTTAAGCAAGGCTTCGCAGTGGAAAAGGCGCAAGTGCGTCTGCCGGAAGGCCCGCTGAAGATGGTTGGCGATCACGCAGTTCAGATCTCGCTGCACACCGACGTTCTCGTCGATGTGACGGTGGCTGTGATCGGCGAACACGTCTAAGTATCGAGTAGTATTTGCCAGGATGTTGCTGGCAAAAGGCAGGGGCCGGGCGACCGGTCCCTGCTTTTTTTTGTGCCCGCTTTTTAGCTTTTCCGCCGCCCGCGCGCGCTCGATTTACCCGATAATCCCTCTCCATGAACGCACCGTCCAAAGATCCCCAAATCGAGTCGCTGAAAGTCCCGCCGCATTCGATCGAAGCCGAGCAGTCGGTGCTGGGCGGCCTGCTGCTCGATAACGCCGCATGGGACCGCATCGCCGATTTCCTGTCGCAGAGCGATTTTTACCGCTACGACCACCGCATCATCTTCGAGCATATTGGCAAGCTGATCGCGGCAACGCGGCCGGCCGACGTGATCACCGTGTACGAGGCGCTCGGCACCTCGGGCAAGGCGGACGAAGTCGGCGGTCTTGCTTACCTGAATGCGCTCGCGCAGAACACGCCGAGCGCGGCCAATATTCGCCGCTACGCGGAAATCGTGCGCGATCGCGCGGTGCTGCGCCGTCTTGTGTCCGTGGCGGACGAAATCTCGGCCGACGCGTTCAACCCGCAAGGCAAGGAAGTCCGCCAACTGCTGGACGAGGCCGAGTCGAAGGTGTTTTCGATCGCGGAAGACGGCGCACGCGGCACCCAGGGCTTCCTGGAAATTGGGCCGTTGCTCACTGAAGTGGTCGAGCGGATCGATACGCTGTATCACACTGCCAATCCGAGCGATGTGACCGGCACGCCGACGGGCTTTGTCGACCTCGACCGCATGACCTCCGGCATGCACGGCGGCGAGCTGATCATCGTGGCAGGCCGTCCGTCGATGGGTAAGACGGCGTTTTCGATGAATGTCGGCGAATATGTGGCGGTCGAATACGGCCTGCCGGTCGCGGTGTTCTCCATGGAAATGCCGGGCTCGCAGCTCACCATGCGTATGTTGGGCTCGGTCGGCCGGCTCGACCAGCACCGTATGCGAACAGGGCGTCTCACCGACGAAGATTGGCCGAAGCTCACGCACGCCGTGCAGAAAATGAGCGAGGCGCAGATTTTCATCGACGAAACCGGTGGCCTGAATCCGATGGAATTGCGCTCGCGCGCACGCCGGCTGTCGCGCCAGTGCGGCAAGCTGGGCCTGATCATCATCGACTATCTGCAACTGATGAGCGGCTCCTCTTCGGGCGAAAACCGTGCGACCGAAATTTCGGAAATCTCGCGTTCGCTGAAGAGTCTCGCCAAGGAACTCGACGTGCCAGTGATCGCGTTGTCGCAGCTCAACCGCGGTCTGGAACAGCGCCCGAACAAGCGGCCAATCATGTCCGATTTGCGCGAATCTGGCGCTATCGAGCAGGATGCCGACGTGATCCTGTTCATTTATCGCGACGAGGTCTACAACCCGGACAGTCCGGATAAGGGGACGGCGGAGATTATCATCGGCAAACAGCGGAATGGTCCAATTGGGCCTGTTCGCCTCACGTTCCACGGTCAATTCACGAAGTTCGACAATTTTGCCGGCGCGCAGAATTTCTATAGCGACTGATATAGAAGTAAAGAGTTAAGTGAAGCGCCTGTTGTAACGGCGCTTTCTAAAGTGCGGCGTGGGTCTCGCAACGGTACAATGTGGCGGTTTTATGTCAGCCATAATGTGACCAATTTTCGGGATCCCAATGTTCGGTCGATTCATGCCCACCGAGGGCAAGTTCTTTGAAATTTTCAATGCGCACGCAACGTGCATCGTCTCGGCAAGCCGTGAACTCGAGCTGCTGATCGACAATCTGCAGGACGCCGAGACCCACAAGCAGAACGTGCAGAAGGCCGAGAAGGCTGCCGACAAGCTCACGCACGAAACCATCGACCTGCTGCACAAGACTTTCATTACGCCGCTCGACCGCGACGAGATCCACAAGCTGATCACCACGATGGACGACATCCTCGATCTGATGGAGGACGTCGCCACCGCTATCTCGCTGTACGACGTGCAGGCGGTGACCTCGGAAGCGAGCCAGTTGGCGCACATCTGCACGGCAACCTCCGAGCGCGTGCAGTTCGCCGTCAGTCTGCTGTCGGACATGAAGCAGGCCAGCCAGATCCTGAAGGCGTGCGAGGACATCGACCGGCTGGAATCGGAAGCCGACCGGGTGCTGCGCTCGGCCATGTCGAAACTCTTCCGCGAAGAAGACAACGTCAAGACGCTGATCAAGCTGAAGGCTATTTACGAACTGCTCGAAACGATCACCGACAAGTGTGAAGACGTAGCGAACATCATCGAAGGCATCGTGCTGGAAAACGCATAATGCAATCGATACAACTCGCCATCTGGGTCGTCGCGGGCCTGGTCGCCGTCGCCCTGATTTTCGACTTCATGAACGGCTTTCACGACGCGGCGAATTCGATTGCCACGGTCGTGTCGACCGGCGTGCTGAAGCCCCAGCAAGCCGTGGCGTTTGCCGCGGCGTTCAACGTCATCGCGTATTTCGTGTTCCACCTGAAAGTGGCCCAGACGGTGGGCAAGGGCACGATCGATCCAAATATCGTCGATCACTACGTGATTTTCGGCGCGCTGGTTGGCGCGATCGGCTGGAACATCATCACGTGGCACTACGGCATTCCGTCTAGCTCATCGCATGCACTGATTGGCGGTCTGGTGGGCGCGGCGCTCGCCAAATCCGGCTGGGGGTCGCTGAATTTCGACGGCCTGATGAAAACCGTGGCCTTCATTTTCGTCTCGCCGCTGCTCGGGTTCGTGCTCGGGTCGTTCTTCATGCTGGCGGTGTCCTGGATCTACTTCCGCACACCGCCCAGCAAGGTCGACCGGCGCTTCCGGCGCTTACAGCTGATCTCCGCTGGACTTTACAGCCTTGGCCACGGTGGCAACGACGCGCAGAAAACCATCGGCATCATCTGGATGCTGCTGATCGCAACCGGTTATGCGTCGTCCATCGCTGACGCGCCGCCGTTGTGGGTGATCGGTGGCTGCTATCTGTCGATGGGGATCGGGACCTTGTTCGGCGGCTGGCGGATCGTCCGCACGATGGGGCAGAAGATCACCAAGCTGAAGCCGGTTGGCGGTTTCTGCGCTGAAGCCGGGGGCGCAATCACGCTCTTCACGGCCTCGTGGCTCGGTATTCCGGTGTCCACCACGCACACGATTACCGGCGCGATCGTCGGTGTTGGCGCTACGCAGAAGCTGAGCGCCGTGCGCTGGGGCGTGGCCGGCAACATCGTCTGGGCGTGGATTCTGACGATTCCGGCCTCCGCGGCGCTGTCCGCGGCAGCTTGGTGGCTGGGCCACCGCTTCCTGTAAGCGCGGCAACCCGCTGGGCGGCAACCCGCTGGGCGGCAGCCCGGCGCGCGATCAAGCCATAAAAGCCGTCAGGCGCGCCGCTCAGATTAGCGGCGCGCTGCCTCCGTCCATCGGGACAATGGCGCCCGTCACGTAGCTCGCGCGGCGACTAGCCAGAAACAGCGCGACGTCAGCGATTTCCTCCGGTTTTGCGTAACGTCCAAGCGGCACTTTCGCCTGCCCGCGCGCCAGCGCGTCCACGCTGTCGATGCCTTGCTGCGACGCCTCCAGCTTGACCGCCTCTTCAACGCGTTCGGTGAGCGTCGATCCAGGATTGATTGCGTTGATGCGGATCCCGTAGCGCGCGTAATAGTGGGCGAGGCCGACGGTCGCGAGCATCAGCGCGGCGTTCGCGGCGCCGCCGGCGATATGGATATCGCTCGCGATCTTTCCGCCCATGCCGATGATATTGACGATCGTGCCGGGCTCGCCGCCATTGCCGGCTTTCACGCGCTCGGCCATGCGGCGCAGCACTTCCTGCTGCGGGTAGATATAGGGGAAGTACTTCGCTTCCATGGTCGCCCGGAAAGCGTCCGCATCGAGCGTTTCCGGGTCATAGCGGCGGGCGGCGCCTGCGCTGTTGATCAGCACGTCGATCGGGCCGACCGCGGTGGAGACTTCTTCGACGATATCGGCGGCGCTGTGCGGTTCATGCAGGTCGGCGCGCGTGCGGTGCACGTGCAGCCCTTCCTGATGCAACTGTTCATACGCGCGCGCGAGATTGGCCGGGTCGCGCGAGACGATCGCCACCTTTGCGCCTTCCTGCGCGAAAGCTCGTGCGCAGGCGAACCCGATGCCTTTGCTGCCGCCCGTGATCAACACCACTTTGTCTTTCAGCCCGAGATCCATCGTTATCACTCCGCTGGCAGAAGAATATCGATGACGATAGCAGATCGGCCAGGCCAGCGGGGCTGCGCTAGCCGATAGTGAGCGTCTGGGCGCGGGGCGTTGACGGGACGTCAGAAGTTGCCGTTGGCGAAGCGGGCGATGGGGTCGTCGATGGTCTGCGTGGGAGCAGGAATGGTGTGCGATGCCGTGGAGGCACGCATGATCTGCACGCTGCCGTTCGTATCGGCTTGCCGAGCCTGCTGCGCCTGGCGCGCTGCCACGGAGGCGGGTGGAGGCGGTTCGAACGCGTCGGCGGCGGCGTCGATCGGGTCGGACGCGCGGGCGGGGGCAGCAGACGGGGCATTGCGCGTCGCCGTCGTCTGCGGGGCCGGGGAGTCTACCGTGGCGTCATACGGAGCGGGTTGAGCGGCGGCGACAGGCGCCGGCGACACCGCACCCGCCGCGCGAGTCTGGATCTGCGCGGCGCTCATGCCGGGCGGTGGCGGTTCGAACGGATCAGCCTGGGCGGTTGCCGGCGCTGTTGCGGCGCCTGCCGGCGCAGCGGCCGCAGTCAGTGGGGCACGTGGGGTCGCGGTCGCGCGCGACGCTTGCTGCGGAGCCGAGTTGGCGACATACGCGGGTGCCGTCTGCGGCACAGGCGTGACGCGTTCAGGCTGCGGCGCGCTAGCTTGATAGCTCGGCGTATCGAACGGGGCCGGCGCGCCGGCTGGCGCGGCCACACGGCGAATGCCGTCGAAGCGCCTGGCCCAATAAGGATTCGTCAGGTAATCGAGCCGCACCGTGCCGCCGGTCGACGGTGCATTGACGAAGCGCAGCTTGCCGACATAAATACCGACATGCGAATGGGCGCGTCCTGTCGTATTGAAGAAGATCAGGTCGCCCGGCGCGATTTCATCGGGCTCGATCGATTCCCCGCGCCCGCTCATATCGGCGGTCGTACGCGGCAGATTCACGGACGCCGCGCGCGACACCACATAACGAACCAATCCGCTGCAATCGAAGCCGCTATCGGGCGTATTGCCACCCCAACGGTATGGAATGCCGACCAGGCTCATCGCCTGAATGGAGATTTCCTCGCGCCCAATACTGTGATCGACGAAGTTCGGGAAGCCCGGCGGCGGCGCGTGATAAGCGCCGTTCGTCACGACCACCGACGAGCCTGGGCCGCGCGACGTTTTCTGCGGCGCGCCGGCACACGCGGCAAGCAGCAGAACGGTCAGCAACGAAAAGGCGAGTCGGCGCATGAAGACGAGGGGAGCGGTAAACGCTCGTTCAAAGGCGAACGATGTCCGGATGGTAGCCCTTCGAACATGGCTCGGGCAAGATTTCTTGACAAATTACTTGAAGTTCGTGCGCTAAGTGTTGCCCGCCGGAAACGTGCGCCCGATAAAAAAGCCGCGTCCGGGGTTCACCCGGACGCGGCTTCTAGCCGAAACTAAAGCGTTGAAACTTAAAGGATCTCCGACGCGTAATCGGCCAGGCGCGAGCGCTCGCCGCGTGCCAGCGTCACATGCCCGCTGTGCGCCCAGCCCTTGAAGCGGTCGACCACATAGGTCAGACCCGAACTGCCTTCGGTCAGGTACGGCGTATCGATCTGCGCGATGTTGCCCAGACAGATGATCTTCGTGCCCGGACCCGCGCGCGTGACCAGCGTCTTCATCTGCTTCGGCGTCAGGTTTTGCGCCTCGTCGATGATCAGATACTTGTCCACGAACGTACGGCCACGCATGAAGTTCATGCTCTTGACCTTCAGGCGCGAGCGGATCAATTCCTGCGTGGCGGCGCGACCCCATTCACCGGCGGCGTCGTCGGTTTTCTGCAGGACTTCGAGGTTGTCGTCGAATGCACCCATCCACGGCTGCATTTTTTCCTCTTCCGTACCCGGCAGGAAGCCGATGTCCTCACCCACCGGCACCGTGGCGCGCGTCACGATGATCTCGTTGTAGCGCTTATCGTCCAGCACCTGCGCGAGGCCGGCCGCGAGCGCGACCAGCGTCTTGCCGGTACCGGCCTGACCCAGCAGCGTGACGAAGTCGATCTCCGGATTCATCAGCAGGTTCAGCGCGAAATTCTGCTCGCGATTGCGCGCCGTGATGCCCCACACGTTGTTCTTGTGGTGGCCGTAGTCACGCAGGGTTTGCAGCAGCGCCGTCTTGCCGTTCAGTTCGCGAACCAGCGCATGAAACGTCGGTTCGCCGTTCTGCGGCTCGAGATAGACGAACTCGTTGACGAGCATCGAGGCGCACAGCGGTCCGGTCACGCGGTAATACGTGGTGCCGGTTTTGGTGTCCTGCCAGCTTTCCATGCCCTTCGCGTGCCTGGTCCAGAAATCCTGCGGCAGCGCGCGGATGCCCGAGTACAGCAGATCGCTGTCTTCGAGCACCTGGTCATTGAAGTAATCTTCGGCGGGCAGGCCGAGTGCATGCGCCTTGATGCGCATGTTGATGTCTTTCGACACCAGCACGACCTGGCGATCCATCCGGTCGCGCTGCAACGCGCGCACCACGCCAAGAATCTGGTTGTCGGCCTTGCCTTCGGGCAGACCTTCCACCGGTTCGATAGCCGTCAGCTTGGTCTGGAAGTACAGACGCCCGGATGCCTCGCGGCTGCCCAGACGCGCCAGCGAAATGCCGTCGGACATGTTGCCCGCGTTGGCGACCAGCGCATCCAGCGTGCGGCTCACCTGGCGAGCGTTACGCGCGACTTCCGACATGCCCTTCTTGTGGTTGTCGAGCTCTTCCAACGTCATCATGGGCAGATAGACGTCGTGTTCCTCGAAACGGAACAGGCAGCTTGGATCGTGCATCAGCACATTGGTGTCGAGCACGAACAGCTTCTGTGCTTCGACTGACTCGACGGCCGCGCCGCGTTTCTTGCTGGTGCCGCGCGTGCCCGGCGCTGCGGCCGCGGGTGTGCTGGCGGCAGGCTGTTTCGCGCTCGGCGTGCGCGCGACGGCCGGCTGCGCCTCCGCGGCGGGCTCGGCTTGTGCACGCGTGGCGGGAACCGGTTGCAGCAACGCGGCCGTCTGCTTCGATTTTCGCGCGCGCGCGGGGGCGGTTTGCCCAGCGGATGCGGACGCAGCAGAAGCGGCGGACGACGCCGGCACAGGCCGCAGCGTGGTCGCGGCATTGGCGGCGTGGGTCATGGGCGTGGCGACGTTCGCGCGGCCGTAATCGGCCGACTCTGCGGTGTCCCCTTCGCTCGCCTGTTTCTTCGCGGCGGAACGCGCGGGCGTGGCGGCTTTGGCCTTGTATTCGTCAGGCGGCAGGAGATTGCCGAGCTTGCTGGGGGGGGTAGGCAAAGGCATGGTTTCCCTCGAATTAATCGGGTCGCATTTCGTGCGCCGCCTGTCGCATTCTGCTGGTGCCAGTGTGTGCGCACGCAGATTGCGCCCGGAGGCGCGCATTCGGTCTAGAGATGCCGGTTCGCCTGGTCTTCGATCGGCTCCTTAACGGACACGCGCGGCCGAGTGAACGAACGGCTGCGCGCAATTAAAAAAGCCGCCGCCCCGGCGTACGGGGCAAGCGGCTCGCCTATGGTCAACGCGTGGCACCCATCCACTTCAACGGAACCGGTAAAACGGCCGTGAAGCGTGGCGCAGCGGCGGAAAGATTGGGTTGGACAGGCACTCATTGCAACCCAATATAACGCGCCTCAAAGCGCTTGTACAGCTTCCAGAATGTCATCTACATGGCCCGGTACTTTCACGCCACGCCACTCCTGGCGCAGTACGCCTTCGGCGTCGATAAGGAAGGTGGAACGCTCGATTCCACGTACTTCTTTGCCATACATTTTCTTCAGTTTCATGACACCGAAGAGCGCGCACAGCGTTTCTTCCGGATCGGAAACCAACGGGAACGGCAATTCGAGCTTGGCCTTGAAATTGTCATGCGAGCGGATGCTGTCCCGGGAGACGCCCAGAATTTCCGCCCCTGCCTTTTTGAACTTCGGATACAGGTCGCGGAATTGCAGACCTTCGGTCGTGCAGCCGGGCGTGTTGTCCTTCGGGTAAAAATACAGCACCACCTTCTTGCCCCGCAGCTTGGACAGCGTGATGTCGCCGCCAGTAGCGGAGGCGGTGAAGTCAGGAATGGGTTGGTCGACTGCGATGGGCACGAGGTTCTCCGGTTGTTATGGCCGGCGCCGGATTGCTGCGGTGGCGTCGGCCTGGCATCGAGGCAGTGGGGAAGGTTGACCGCGCGCGGCATGGCTTCGCGCAGCGGTCGGGTCGTCAGGGCCGGCTGCAGTGAGCCAGTCAGGGCTGGACAATCAGTTCGCCGGAGCGGCCTGGAATTTCGCCCCACGTAACAGGGTACGATGGCAGCGTGCTGCGGTCTAGCGTGGCGTAGTAGTCGCCCATTGTTGCGAAGGTGTGGCCTTGCGCGCGCCAGCCGTCCAGCAACTGCTCGAAGATCGGCGCGAGCTTTTGCCCTTCGAGTTCCGCGTGCAACGTGAACACCTGGTCGTGCGGATTGTTTTCGGTGTGCTTCAACATCCACGCCGCGACGGTGTGCTCATTCACGCCATCCACACCGAGCACTTCGTCGAGCGTGGGCAGCGTGGTGGGCATCTGAACATGCGACAACTGCCGGCCGTCGACCACCGGCAGATACGGCGAGTGACCGCGGCCGTCGGACGCGTAGTGCATGCCCCACGCGTCGATCTGCTCGAACGCATGGCCGTTCATTTGCCAGCCGGCCGCGCCGTGGGTGCTGGGCGCCGCGCCGAAGATCGCGGCAAACCGGTTGTAGCTCCGCTGCATCTGCTTGACCGTCCACTCCCGGTCTTGCGAACGCACGTTGTCCTGCCAATACACGTGGTCCCACGTGTGGATGCCGCATTCGAAACCGGCTTCATGAATCGCGCGCATTTCCGCGGCGCTCTTCACGCCGATATCGGGGCCGGGCAGCAGCACGCCGTACATCAATTGCTTGATGCCGTAGTGTTCGACCACCGACGTGCGCGACACCTTCTTCAGAAAGCCGGGCCGCAACACGCGGCGCATCGCCCAACCGGTGTGGTCGGGGCCGAGGCTGAACAGGAAAGTGGCGCGCGCCTTGAAGCGGTCGAAGATACGCGCGAGATTCGGCACGCCTTCGCGGGTGCCGCGCAGCGTGTCGACGTCGATCTTCAGGACGATACGAGCCAAGGATCAGGCCTTATTGTTGTTCGACGAGGGCGCGCGCTTCGGCGACGTGGCCACGATACGCTTCGAAAATCTTGCGCAGCGCTTCGTCGAAGGTCGACTTCGGCGCCCAGCCGAGTTCCTGCATCGTGTTGTCGATCTTCGGCACGCGGTTTTGCACGTCCTGGTAGCCCGCGCCGTAATACGCGCCGGACGACGTTTCGACCAGTTGAACCTTCCTGGCCAGATCGGCGTATTCGGGGAATTCGGCGGCCAGCGTCAGCATCTTGTGGGCGAGCTCGCGCACCGAGAAGTTGTTGGTCGGGTTGCCGATGTTATAGATCTTGCCCGTGGCAACACCGTCCTTGTTCTCGATGATCTTCATCAGCGCGCCGATGCCGTCGTCGATATCCGTGAACGCGCGCTTTTGCGCGCCGCCATCGACGAGACTGATGTTCTCGCCGCGCACGATATGGCCGAGGAACTGCGTGACCACGCGCGAGCTGCCTTCTTTCGGCGTATAGATCGAGTCGAGGCCCGGGCCGATCCAGTTGAACGGACGGAACAGCGTGAAGTTCAGGCCTTCCATGCCGTAGCCCCAGATCACGCGGTCCATCAATTGCTTCGAGCACGCGTAGATCCAGCGCGGCTTGTTGATCGGGCCGTACGACAGTTGCGACTCTTCCGGGTCGAACTGTTCGTCCGTGCACATGCCGTAGACCTCGGACGTGGACGGGAACACGAGGTGCTTGCCGTACTTGACGGCCGAACGCACGATCGGCAGGTTCGCTTCGAAATCCAGTTCGAACACACGCAGCGGCTGCTTCACGTATGTGGCGGGGGTGGCGATCGCGACCAGCGGCAGGATCACATCGCACTTCTTGACGTGATACTCGACCCATTCCTTGTTGATCGTGATGTCGCCTTCGAAAAAGTGCATCCGCTCATGGTTGATCAGGTCACCCAGACGTTCGGTCTGCATGTCCATCCCGAAGACTTCCCAATCGGTCGTTTCGAGAATGCGTTTGGACAGGTGATGGCCGATGAAGCCGTTCACACCCAGAATCAGGACTTTTTTCATGAATGACGGGGAATTTGGATGAGCTGGGCGAATTCTGCGGGGGTAACGACGGTTTCGCTGCCGTCGTGCTGGTGCCGCAATTCGTGGATGGCGATCGCGCGGCCATCGCCGCATATCGCGAAAACGCCATTATCGCTTACGTGCAGGCCCGGGGGCAAATCCGAGCGGAGCGCGCCGGGCGCGGCCAGACGGGCACGCGCGACGATGAAACGGCGTCCCTCGAGATCGGTGAACGCGCCCGGATAGGGCGGCGCGACCGCGCGGATCAGGTTGTAAACCTGCTGCGCGGGTTGCGTCCAGTCGATCCGGCCGTCGTCAGGCTTGCGCCCACCGTAGTAACTGCCGTGCGATAGATCATTCGGCAGACGCGGCGCTTCGCCTGCCAGCAGCGCCGGCAACACGCGCCACAGGGTCTGCTCGGCGGCCACCGTGACCTTGTCGAACACTTGCGCGGCGGTGTCGTCGGGCAGGATCGGCACTGGCGTTTGCGCGATGATCGCGCCTGCGTCGGGCTTGGCCGCCATTTCGTGCAGCGTCGCGCCGGTTTCGGTTTCGCCGTGAATCACCGCCCAGTTGGTCGGCACGCGGCCACGGTACTTCGGCAGCAGCGAGCCGTGCATGTTGTAAGCGCCCCGCGCGGCGAGCGCCAGCAGGTCGACCGGCAACATGTGACGGTAGTAGAACGAGAAGATGAAGTCCGGCCGCGCGGCGCTCACCACGGCACGCAGTTCCGGGCTTTTCGGATCGGCGGGCGTCACGACCGGAATGCCATGCTCGGCCGCGACCGAGGCGACGCTGCCGAACCAGATGTTTTCGGTCGGGCTGTCTTCGTGCGTGACGACCAGCGCCACCTCGACGCCGCGCGCGAGCAGCACCTGCAGGCAGCGCACCCCGACGTTGTGATACGCGAATACGACGGCGCGCGGCTTCATGGATTCGGGCCCTGGTCGACCAGCGGTGCGGCTTGCACGGCCTGCACGACCGCCTGACGCGGCGCTTCGGTCACGGTCGTGCCGTCACGCTGCTCAAGAATCGTTTGCACCAGATAGCGCGGACGCGCGCGCACCTGCTGGTAGATCCGCCCGATATATTCGCCGAGCAGACCGAGCGCGAAAATGATCACGCCAAGCAGGAAGAAGATGACAGCGAACAGCGTGAACACACCTTGCACTTCCGCGCCGATGATGAAGCGGCGAATCAGCAGCAGCACGAACAGGGCCGCGGACCCCAGCGACAGGATCACGCCGATGAACGACAGCCATTGCAGCGGCACGACCGAGAAGCCGGTCACGAGGTCGAAGTTCAGGCGAATCAGGCTGTAGAGCGAATACTTCGATTCGCCGGCAAAACGCTCTTCGTGCGCGACTTCGATCTCGACCGGATTCTGCGCGAAGGTGTACGCCAGCGCCGGGATGAAGGTGTTGATTTCGCCGCAGCGATTGATCGTGTCGATGATGTGCCGGCTATAGGCGCGCAGCATGCAGCCCTGGTCGGTCATCTTGATGCGCGTGATGCGCTCGCGCAGGCGGTTCATCGCGCGCGATGCCTTGCGGCGCCACAGGCTGTCCTGGCGTTGCAGGCGGATCGTGCCGACGTAGTCGTAGCCTTCGCGCATCTTCGAGACCAGCTTGCCGATCTCCTCGGGCGGATTCTGCAAATCGGCGTCGAGCGTGATGACGATCTCGCCGCGCGATTGCTCGAAGCCTGCCAGGATCGCCATGTGCTGGCCGTAATTGCCGTTCAGCAGGATCACGCGGGTCGTGTCGGGCCGCGCGCGGAACTGCTCGGCGAGCAGGGCGGCGGATTTGTCGCGGCTGCCGTCGTTGATGAAGATCACTTCATAGCCGGTGCCGAGCGCGTCGAGCGCCGGGTAGAGGCGCGCGAACAGCGCGGCCA
Organism: Paraburkholderia fungorum; assembly: GCF_046027215.1. Classification (GTDB taxonomy): domain Bacteria; phylum Pseudomonadota; class Gammaproteobacteria; order Burkholderiales; family Burkholderiaceae; genus Paraburkholderia; species Paraburkholderia fungorum_D. The sequence continues at coordinate 1,854,673 of NZ_JAQQEN010000001.1, forward strand.
GCCCGGCTTCCTCGTTGTACACCGGGATGATGATCGACACTTCCGGTGCGACGGCGCGATGTTCCGAATAACTCATTTCCGCTTATTTTCCGTATTGTTCGCAAATTTCATTGACCGCGCGGCAGACCCGCTCTACATCGCCCTCGTTCATCAGCGTGAACAGCGGCAGCGTGACGGTGGTGGCGCCGAAGCGCTCCGCGTGCGGGAACATCCCTTCCCTGAAGCCGCGCGCACGGTACAGCGAGAACAGGTGAATCGCAGGATAGTGCACGCCCGAGCCGATGCCGCGCTCTTTCAGTTCGCCCATGAAGCCGGCGCGGTCGATCGACAGTTTTTCGAGCGGCAGCGTGATCTGGAACATATGCCAGTTGCTGTTTTCGGAGTCGGCAAACGGCAGGCCGACGCCCAGTTTCACCGCCGCGCCGCCGTGCAGCCCGGCGAAGTACGCGCGCACCAGCTTCCTGCGCTGCGCGAGGAAACGCTCCAGATGCGGCAACTGGCCGAGGCCGACGCGCGCGGCGACGTCAGTCAGGTTGTACTTGCCGCCGAGCACGTCGCAGTCCATGCCGTCGAAGCCGGTGCGCGTGATGCCTTGCAACCGGTACTTCTGCGCGAGAATCGCTTCTTCCTCGTTATTTAGCACCAGCGCGCCGCCTTCGATCGAGGTCAGGTTCTTGTTCGCGTGGAAGCTGAACGAGACCAGATCGCCGAGCCTGCCGATGCGCTCGCCTTTCCAGGTCGAACCGAATGCCTGAGCGGCGTCTTCGATCACGCGCAGCCTGTGGGCGCGGGCGATTTCATACAGACGGTCCATGTTGACCGGCAGGCCCGACAGATAAACCGGAAGCAGCGCCTTGGTGCGCGGCGTGATGGCCTTTTCAAGCAGATCGAGGTCGATATTGCGGGTGACCGGATCAATGTCGACGAACACCGGCGTGGCACCGACTTCGTAGATCACGTTGCTGGTCGACACCCAGGAGGCAGGCGTGGTGATGACTTCGTCGCCAGCGCCCACGCCGGCGATGCGCAGACCGATTTCGAGCGTCGCCGTGCCGGAGTTGAACGTGCGCACCGGGCGGCCGCCGCAGAACTCGGACAGCGCTGCCTCGAACTTCTGGTTCTGCGGGCCGGTGGTGATCCAACCGGAGCGCAGCACGTCCGCGACGCCCTGGATCGTCTCTTCATCGATCTCGGGTTTGACAAACGGCAAAAACGGAACTGTTGACTGGCTCATGAATGCTTCGCTCGATTGAAAGGGCGCAACCCGAAGGGCGCGAAGTAAAGCACAAACTACCCGCTACGCGCAAACGCAGCGCCACCGCTAAAAAGGGCGCAACCGCGAAGGATACCGCGGTCGAGCCTGGGTCATGCCTAGCTGCGCGCCAGAACCACCACGCCGATCAGGATGATGCCGATCCCGATCAGCTTCTGCACCGACAGCACTTCGCCGAATAGATACCACGCTGCGAACGCGTTGACGACGTAGCCGAGCGACAACATCGGATAGGCAATCGACACATCCACCCGCGACAGCCCGATGATCCACACGACGAGGCTGATGACATAGCAGGCCAGCCCGCCGATGATCGGCGGCTGGGTTGCCAGCCGGAAGCCAATGGGCAGGATGTTCGCACGGGTGAATTCGAAGTGTCCAACGGCATTCGTTCCGGCTTTGAGCAGCAACTGCGCGCAGGCGTTCAACGTGACGCCCGCGAGGATACAAAAGAGGGAAATCGGGTTCATCGAACGGTCAGATCCTGATATGGGGTCATTGTTGTGGTTTTTCCATGGGTGCCGCCGCGTCGGGCGCCGCTGCGTCGGGCGCCGCCGCGTCTGAGGCCGCTAGGGGCTTCATCACCACCACCCGGCGCGAATCGCGCGTCACGACCTGCATCGGCAGGCCCTCCTTCAGGAGCGCGTCGTAGGTCGGCGGCGGCAGCAGCGCGAGCGCGTAGCGGTCGGCCTTCCAGCGTTCGACCCAGGCGTCGACCGAGGGCAGCCACTTTTGCGGTTCGACGGACACGCCGAAGGCTAGCTCGTCGGCATGTTCGACCATGATCATCGTGTGGTCGACGTAAAACGGCAGGGTGTGGTCGAGCACACCGACCGAGTAAAACGGCGTATCCGCGGGCAAACGGGCAATTTCGGCCTTGATGGCGGGGGCGAGCGGTGCGCCGGAGCTCAGGCGGCCGAACACGTCGTGACCCGTGCCGGCGATAGTGCCGAGCAGCAGCCACGCCGCGCCGAACGTAGCGATGGCGCCCAGGCTGCCGGCCCGGCCGCGGCGATTGAGCCACAGCGCGGCCAGCGTCAGCACGAAAGCGACGCCGAGCGCCGCCAGCACCCAGGTGCGGTATGCGACGTAGAGATCGGCCGGATTGCGCGCGCTGCCGAAGCGCGACATGAACAGCGCGGCAAAGGCTGCCACCACGAGAAACAGCGCGTATCCGGCCAGATGGCGGCGCAATTGATCGCGTGTGACGAGCGGCAGATACATGCCGATCAGCAGCGCGATCGCCGGAGCGATCGGCAGCGTATAGGACAGCAGCTTCGAGTGCGACGCGCTGAAGAACAGGAAAATGAAGATGGTCCATACCAGCATCATCAGGACCGGCGCAAAGCCGTTCGGCTGGCGCGGCAGGCGCCATGCGTGGCGAACGCTTTGCACGCAGACCGACAGCCAGGGCAGGAAGCCGATCAGCAGCACCGGCACAAAGTAATAGAAGGGCCCAGGACGGTTCTGTTCAGGTGTCAGGTAGCGTTTGAACTGCTGGACGATAAAGAAGAAGTTCAGGAATTCCGGGTTGCGTTGCTGCACCAGCACGAACCATGGCGTGACGATCGCAAAGAATACGATCAGTCCGCCGATCAGATGCAAGCGCTTCCAGACAGCCCAGTCGCGTGCGATCAGGGTGTACAGCACCAGCACCGCGCCGGGCAGGATCACGCCGACCAGGCCCTTGGACAGGACGGCGAGCGCCATCGCCCCCCAGCACACCCACATCCAGGCACGCACAGCGCCGCTCGGCAGGTTGGGACGCTGCGCTAGCAGCAGGGCGCACAGGGTGAGTTCCATCCAGAACGACAGGCCCATGTCGAGCGTGTTGAAGTGGCCCATCAGGCTCCAGTACGGCGAGGTCGCCAGCACGATCGCCGCGAACACGCCGGTTGCCGTGTTGAACACACGGGCGCCGGTGAAGCCGATCAGCAGCACGCCGGCAAAGCCTGTTAGCGCGGTGTAGAGCCGTGCCTGCCATTCGCCGATGCCGAACCACGCGAAGGTGAGCGCGTTCGCCCAGGTTTGCAGCGGCGGCTTCTCAAAATACTTGTAGCCGTTGTAGCGCGGCGTGATCCAGTCGCCGGTGACGAACATCTCGCGAGCCATTTCGGCGTAGCGGCCTTCGTCGCTGGGCAGCAGATGGCGCCAGCCGAGCGGCACGAACCAGATCACGGCGAGGGCCAGCACCAGCAGCAGGACGGCGGTGCGATTGAGCGGTAGCCTCGTCGGCGTATCGTTCATGGATTTCAACCTGTTGGGCGACGCCGCGTGGGCAGCGAGGCGATGTTATTCGGAAAACGGGCGGGGCGGCCATCCGCGGGGCGGCCAACCGCGGGGCGACCGTAAGCGGGCGGCCATCCGCGGGGGCATCCAGACGCAGGCCGACAATTCGCGGGGCGGCCGTCCGCAGGCCGGCCAACCGCGACGCCGGCCAACCGGCAGTTGCGCGCGGTCGCTGCACTAATGGCGCGCAGTGTACGTTATCGGCCGTGACGCGGCCAGGGTGCACCCTCAGTTCAGGGTCCGGCGGGCCCTGTGGAGCGTTGCAGTCGCCATAGGACCTATGCGATAGCCTCGCAGCGAGCACCGGTACGGCCGCTTACGCTTCGATCAGCAATGCGGCCGCGACCTTGCGGCCCTCGGCCATGAGAATGTTGTAGGTGCGGCAGGCGGCCTTGAAGTCCATCGTCTCGACGCCGATGCGCTTGGCGGCGAGCGCGGCGGTCAGGCGCGGATGCGGAAAGCGCAGGCGTTCGCCGCTGCCGAATACGACCACTTCGGGCGCCGAGTCGATCAGCATGGCAAAGTGCCCGGCCGTGAGGGCGTCGAAAGAGGAGACGGGCCAGGCGATGACGGGCGCCTGCGGCAGCACGAGAATGCTGCCCGAGTGGCGCACCAGATTGATTTCGACATAGTCGACGCCATAGCCGGTGACGGTATTGAGGGCGCCGCTGGAATCCTGATGTAATTTCAAATTCGTTTTCCGAAGTCGTCGTGAGACATCATGCGTGTTGGCGGCCTGACCGGCGGAGCGCAAGCAGGGCGGTTTGACGCGAGTGGGACACACGAGTGGGACAGAAGCGGCCGAAAAGGCTTGCCGATGCGGTTGGTGCATTGCGGAAGTCGGCCAAAATCCGCTAAATTATAACTTTTTAGCCGCCCAGCGGCGCCCCTCGCTTCGTGTGCTGCCATAAGCCGCACAGGGCAGACGGCTGCGGCCTCTTGACCACTCACCCAGGTCCGCGCGCTTTTCGCCCGCTTTCGCCGGTTTTTTGCCTGCTTTGGCCTGCTTTTACCTGCTTTTGACCGTTTCGCGGCTGTTCCGGCGCAATCCGCCGGTTGCGCGAAATGGCCCCGATCCGCGTCCGGCGGCCGTCGCCGGTCGTGCCGCGTCCGAATTCACCGTGTTGGCGGACTTGCCTGGGTCGCGTTTTTTCGCCCCCGCCTGTTCGCCCAAGCCTATCAACAGGATGAAGTGCCCGCCGTGAAACCGATTCTCAAATCCAACAAGTTGTTGAATGTTTGCTACGACATTCGCGGGCCCGTCCTCGAACATGCGAAGCGGCTCGAAGAAGAAGGCCACCGGATCATCAAGCTGAACATCGGCAATCTCGCGCCGTTCGGCTTCGACGCGCCGGATGAAATCATCCAGGACATGATCCTGAATCTGCCGGGCTCGTCCGGCTACTCGGATTCCAAGGGGGTGTTCGCCGCGCGCAAGGCGATCATGCATTACACGCAGCAAAAGGGCGTGCATGGCGTCGAACTGGACGACATCTACATCGGCAACGGCGCTTCCGAGCTGATCGTGATGGCGCTGCAGGGCCTGCTGAACGACGGCGACGAAGTGCTGCTGCCAGCGCCTGACTACCCGCTGTGGACCGCGGGCGTGAGTCTCTCGGGCGGCACGCCGGTGCATTATATCTGCGATGAATCGAATAGCTGGATGCCCGATCTGGACGACATCCGCGCGAAAATCACGCCGAACACGCGTGCGCTGGTGGTGATCAATCCGAACAATCCCACCGGTGCGCTGTATTCGGACGAACTGTTGCTCGGGCTGATCGAAATCGCGCGCCAGCATGGCCTCGTGATCTTTGCCGACGAGGTCTACGACAAGATCATCTACGACGGCAAGAAGCACACGTCGATGGCCGCGCTCTCCGAAGACGTACTCACGGTCACCTTCAACAGCTTGTCGAAGAGCTACCGCTCGTGCGGCTATCGCGCCGGCTGGATGTTCATTTCCGGCCTGACCGGCGAGAACCGCCGCAACGCAAAAGATTATTTCGAAGGGCTAGGCATTCTCGCCTCGATGCGCCTGTGCCCGAACGTGCCCGGCCAGTACGCGATCCAGACCGCGCTGGGCGGCTATCAGAGCATCAACGACCTGATCATGCCGAGCGGACGCCTGTACAAACAGCGCGAACTCGCGTATGACATGCTGACGGCGATCCCGGGCGTGAGCTGTGTCAAGCCCGAAGCGGCGCTGTACATGTTCCCGCGTCTCGATCCGAAGATCTACCCGATCCAGGACGACCAGCAGTTCATTCTCGACCTGCTGCTCGAAGAGCGTGTGCTGCTCGTACAAGGCACCGGTTTTAACTGGAAGACGCCGGATCACTTCCGCGTCGTGTTCCTGCCGAACGTGGACGATCTGGCGGATTCGATCAACCGGATCGCGCGTTTCCTCGACGGTTACCGCAAACGCCACACGGCTTGATGTGGATGGCGCGCCCGGTGCGCGCCGCCCACTGCCCCAGTTTCCTTTTAATCACTTACTCGAAAACACACGCTGCATGGAACCGATCAAAGTTGGACTGCTGGGCTTCGGCACGGTAGGCAGCGGCACCTTCACGGTACTGCGCCGCAATCAGGAAGAAATCAAACGCCGCGCGGGTCGAGGCATCGAGATTACGCGCATTGCAGTGCGCAATCCCGCCAAGGCGACCGCGGCGCTCGGCAGTGAAGCCGGCACCGTCGCGCTGACCGATGACTTCAACGCGGTGGTGGACGATCCGTCGATCGATATCGTGGCGGAAATGATCGGCGGCACCGGTGTGGCGCGCGACCTCGTGCTGCGCGCGATCAGGAACCGCAAGCATGTGGTCACGGCCAACAAGGCATTGCTGGCGGTGCACGGCACGGAGATTTTCGAGGCGGCGCGCGCCAACGGCGTGATGGTGTCGTTCGAAGCGGCGGTGGCGGGCGGCATTCCGATCATCAAGGCGCTGCGCGAAGGGCTGACGGCCAATCGCATCCAGTACATCGCCGGCATCATCAATGGCACGACGAACTACATCCTCTCGGAGATGCGCGACCGCGGGCTCGATTTCGCGACCGCGTTGAAGGCGGCGCAGGAACTGGGTTACGCCGAAGCCGATCCGACCTTCGACATCGAAGGCGTCGACGCCGCGCACAAGGCGACGATCATGAGCGCGATCGCGTTCGGCGTGCCGGTGCAGTTCGACAAGGCGTACGTCGAAGGCATCAGCAAGCTCGCCGCGATCGACATCAAATACGCTGAAGAACTCGGCTATCGCATCAAGCTGCTCGGCATCGCGCGCCGCACCGACAAGGGCATTGAACTGCGCGTGCATCCCACGCTGATTCCGGAAAAGCGCCTGCTGGCAAACGTGGAAGGCGCGATGAACGCCGTTGTCGTGCATGGCGACGCGGTCGGGACCACGCTGTACTACGGCAAGGGTGCGGGCGCGGAGCCGACGGCGTCCGCCGTGGTGGCTGATCTGGTCGACGTGACGCGCCTGCATACGGCCGATCCGGAGCATCGCGTGCCGCATCTGGCGTTCCAGCCGGACAGCCTGTCGAGCACGCCGATCCTGCCGATCGACGAAGTGACCAGCGGTTACTACCTGCGTCTGCGGGTGGCGGACGTGACGGGCGTGCTGGCCGACATCACGCGCATTCTCGCGGACACGGGCATCTCGATCGACGCGCTGCTGCAGAAGGAATCGGAGCAGGTCGACGCGAACGGCAAGGGCGAAACCGACATCATCCTGATTACGCACGAAACGGTTGAAAAGAATGTCAACGCTGCGATCAAAACGATTGAAGCGTTGAAGACCGTTGTCTCGCAAGTCACGAAGCTGCGCATGGAAGCGCTGAACTAGGCCGAACTATGAACTACCTCTCTACGCGCGGCGCCGGAGTCGGCGAGCGCCATACGTTTTCCGACATTCTACTGGGCGGTCTGGCGAAAGATGGCGGCCTCTACCTGCCGGCCGAATACCCGCGCGTAAGCGCGGACGAGCTGGCACGCTGGCGCACGCTGCCATACGCGGATCTCGCCTTCGAGATCCTGTCGAAATTCAGCGACGACATTCCCACTGAAGACCTGCGCGCGCTGACGCGCAAGACGTACACCGCCGCGACCTACTGCAACGTGCGCGACGACGAAAGCGCCGCGCAGATCACGCCGTTGAAGACGCTGGGCGTCGAGAACGGCGCGCCGCTGTCGTTGCTGGAACTGTCGAACGGTCCGACGCTTGCGTTCAAGGACATGGCGATGCAGTTGATCGGCAACCTGTTCGAGTACGCGCTGGCCAAGCACGGCGAGACGCTGAACATTCTCGGCGCGACCTCGGGCGACACCGGCAGCGCGGCTGAGTATGCGATGCGCGGCAAGAAGGGCATTAGCGTGTTCATGCTGTCGCCGCACAAGAAGATGAGCGCGTTCCAGACTGCGCAGATGTATAGCCTGCAGGATCCGAACATTTTCAACATCGCGGTTGAGGGCGTGTTCGACGATGCCCAGGACATTGTCAAGGCGGTCTCGAACGATCACGCGTTCAAGGCGAAGTACAAGATCGGAACCGTCAACTCGATCAACTGGGCGCGCGTGGTGGCGCAGGTCGTGTATTACTTCAAGGGCTATTTCGCCGCGACGAAGTCGAACGACGAGCGCGTGTCGTTCACGGTGCCGTCGGGCAATTTTGGCAATGTCTGCGCGGGTCATATCGCGCGCATGATGGGTTTGCCGATTGAAAAGCTGGTGGTCGCGACGAACGAAAACGACGTGCTGGACGAGTTTTTCCGCACGGGCATTTACCGCGTGCGCAAGGCGGCCGAGACGTACCACACGAGCAGCCCGAGCATGGACATTTCGAAGGCATCGAACTTCGAGCGTTTCGTCTTCGACCTGCTGGGCCGCGACCCGGCGCGGGTGTTGCAACTGTTCCGCGATGTCGAAGAGAAGGGCGGCTTCGACCTGGCGGCGAGCGGGGACTTTGCGCGCGTGCAGGAGTTTGGCTTCGTATCAGGGCGCAGCAGCCACGAGGACCGCGTGGAAGCGATCCGCGACGTGTTCGAGCGTTACGACACGATGATCGACACGCACACGGCCGATGGCCTGAAGGTGGCGCGCGAGCATTTGCAAGCGGGCATCCCGATGATCGTGCTGGAGACCGCGCAGCCGATCAAGTTTGGCGAAACGATCCGCGAAGCGCTGCTGCGTGAACCGGAACGCCCGGCCGCGTTTTCGGGTCTGGAATCGCTGCCGCAGCGGTTTGAAGTGCTGCCGGTGGACGTGCAGCGCGTGAAGGACTTTATCGTCGCGAACACGGGCGAGTAAGGCGTTTGGGGATCGAGTGCGGCGATGCACTCGCGCTCGATCCTCGGCATCAGCGCGCGGTCCGTTGCCGCGCCGATTGATCGCATCGAAATCCAACCCATGCCGTTACTTGCCGGTTGTCGCGGGTGCGGCATCATGCCAGTCCGTCGAAAGTATTTCGTCATATATAAATGAGCCTCACTCACGAGCGAGGCAAATGATGACATTTGAATCCAAATCTCTCGAAAAGTTAGTTGCCACGATTTACGGCGACGGACAAGTAACGATCACCGAATACATGGCGTTGCGCGACGATGCGGATCGTCGGATGGACGCTGTCATTGAGCAATTCGGAAAACACAATAATCTGACGGCGTTCCAGAAGTCGATGGATGTTTCGGTCCAGTTGCTACAACTCAGTGTTCTGCAGGCAAAGAAAGCGAAACTTACGGATAGCGGTGAGGCCGCGGTCAGAGACCTGGTGATCGCCCAGGTGGAATATCTGCGCGCGGGTTGTCAGTTGGCGCTGTCACTTCTGTAGAGCGGCCGGAGAATTCCGTAAGCCGGCGTCGCCCGTCCTCGCATCTGGAGTCGCGCGGTGGACGGCGGCGCCTCTGCCTCACGCAGGCGCGCCGCGCCCACTGACATGTCGACGATAGCAAAGCGTCGCCCATCCGCAGCCCCCCGCCAGTTACAATATTCCTTTAAGTCCCGCGCGTTCTCCATCGATGTCCACGCCTACGCCTTCTGTACCCCGCGCGCCGATGCTCTCTACCGCCGACGCCCTCGCAACGTTGCTAGTTGCCGCGGAACCGATCGCCGGCACCGAGGTCATTGCCACGCTGGAAGCGTTAAACCGCGTTCTGGCGAAAGACGTCGTCTCGCCGCTCGACGTGCCCCCAATGAACACGGCTTCAATGGACGGCTACGCGGTGAGCACCGCGGACCTGGCTGACGGCAATCGCCGCTTGCCGGTTTCGCAACGCATTCCAGCCGGCCACGCGCCCGAGCCGTTAAAGACACGCACGGCAGCCCGTATCTTCACGGGCGCTACGGTGCCACCGGGCGCCGACGCCATCGTGATGCAGGAACAAACCGAGGCTGCCGGCAACGAGGTCACGATCCTGCACAGCCCGGCACCCGGCGAATGGATCACGGCCCAGGGCGCGGACATCCGCAGCGGCTCGATCATCCTTCCAGCGGGCACGCGCCTGACGCCGCAAGCATTGGGATTGGCCGCCTCTGTAGGCTGCGCCGAGCTCCAGGTGCGCCGCCGCGTAAAAGTCGCCGTGTTCTTCACCGGCGACGAACTGGCCATGCCTGGCGAGCCGCTGAAACCCGGTGCGATCTACAACTCGAACCGCTTCACGCTGCGCGGGCTGCTGGAGAAACTAGGCTGCGACGTCACCGATTACGGCATCGTGCCCGATAAGCTCGACGCTACCCGTGCGACGCTGCGCGAAGCCGCGCAGGCACACGATCTGATCCTGACTTGCGGTGGTGTATCGGTCGGCGAGGAAGATCACGTCAAGCCCGCGGTCGAGGCGGAAGGGCGGCTCTCGATGTGGCAAATCGCGATGAAACCGGGCAAGCCGCTTGCGTTCGGCGCGGTGCGCCGCGCCGCTCACCAGGCAGAGGCGGCTTCGTCAGACGAAACCTTCTTCATCGGCCTGCCGGGCAACCCTGTCTCCAGCTTCGTGACATTTCTACTGTTCGTGCGTCCGTTTGTCCTGCGTCTGGCCGGTGTGCAGAACGTTGCGCCGCGCGCGTTGGCACTGCGCGCCGATTTCACGCAGAGCAAGGCTGACCGCCGCAACGAATTCCTGCGCGCGCGCGTCAATGCGGCCGGGGGCCTCGATCTGTTTCCCAATCAGAGCTCGGCCGTGCTGACGTCCACTGTATGGGGCGACGGCCTGATCGATAATCCACCGAACCACGCGATCAGCGCCGGCGAAACCGTGCGCTTCATTCCGTTTTCCGAATTGCTGAACTAAGGCCGGCAATAGCCGGTGGCGTCCTGATGAAGATACAACTCCGATATTTTGCGAGCGTGCGCGAAGCACTCGATACCGCTGACGAATCGGTCGATCTGCCCGACGGCATCGCCACGGTCGGCGACGTGCGCGCCTGGTTGCGCGTACGCGGCGGCATCTGGGCCGACACGCTCGCCGAAGGCCGCGCGCTGCGCATGGCCTGCAATCACGTGATGACCGATGCCGGCGCGCGCCTCACCGAAGGCTGCGAAGTTGCGTTCTTTCCGCCCGTCACGGGCGGCTGAACCGCGCCAGAACGTCGCGAGAACTTCGCGAAAACCGTCAAGGAGCCAGAGATGCCCGTTCGCGTCCAAACGGAAGACTTCGACCTCACAGCTGAAGTGGCCGCCTTGCGCGCGCGCAATCCGAAGATTGGCGCAGTCGCGTGTTTTGTCGGCACGGTGCGCGATCTGAACGACGGCAGCGCGGTGGAAACGATGGAACTCGAACACTATCCGGGCATGACGGAGAAGTCGTTGGAAGCGATCGTCGTGAGCGCTCGCGAGCGGTGGCCGGGAACCGAGGTACTGATCGTGCACCGGGTCGGCAAGCTTTATCCACTTGACCAGATCGTGCTGGTGGCCACCACCGCCACACACCGCGGCCACGCCTTCGCGTCATGCGAATTCGTGATGGACTATCTGAAAACCCAGGCGCCGTTCTGGAAAAAAGAGAAAACCGAGGCAGGCGAGCGCTGGGTGGATGCCCGCGTCACCGATGACGCCGCACTGGCCCGTTGGGGTATCGAGTCGGACAACCAGGCGATGGACTAGGGCCCGCGTTACTCCGCTGGGCACATGTCGCGCGCCGCGCCAGGTCAATCGTCCCGCGCCTTGCCGATGATGCGTGTCGGAAACGGTTCGCCACGCGGTCGCGCGGTTTCATGCGGTTCATCGTCGCGGGGGCGCCGTTTTGGCGCGATACGATCCAGCAAAGCCTGCTGCTCTGCCGGAATCGTGTAGTCCCAGCCGAAGCGGCTCAACTGCAAACTCTGCGCGATACGCAACGCCGGCTCCATGAAACGGATCGCCGCAGCGGGCTCGTAGCGCGACTCCACCGTATCCAGGAACAGGTACAACCAGCGGCTGAAGTGCTGCGGTTCGACGCCTTCGAGCGGCTGATGCGCCTGCTGCACGTTGCCGCGGTATTGCTTCGCGCCCAACACGAGGCTCGCCCAGAACGTGCACATCTTGGGCAGATGGTCGTCCCAGCGCCCCGCCAGCGTCGCTTCGAACACGGGGCCAAGTAGCGGGTCGGCGCGCACGCGATCATAGAAGCCGTAGACGAGTTCGCGAATATTCGCATCGGTGGGTTCGGCTGCGCGCTCGACGCCCGGCGCGGCGGGAAAGGACGGATTCATACGATTTCCAGAAAACTCGGCTATGCGCGACGCATTGTCACAGGCCGTCAGAATGGCCTCAAACTGTGTCAAAACGAAAAGGAAGTAGGCCGCGAATCCCCCGCTTTTCGTAGAAATGGTTCGGGCGGGAAACGGTACCATTACTGCCGGAAGACAAACTCCGCCAGTCAGCGCAAAATAATTAAATATGCACAAGGCCTGCATCTTATGGCGAAGCGACGGCCCCCGGCAACCCTTGCATCGACGCGGTTATCCCCAGATCGCGGCTTGCGTTCATCGTGACACCCGCAATTATGAGACTGACCGACTACACGGATTATTCGCTACGTGTCCTGATGTACCTTGCCGTGCGCGGCGAGGGACTATCGACGATCCAGGATATCTCGGACGCCTATGGTATCTCCAAGAACCACTTGATGAAGGTGGTGCAGCAACTCGGCGAACTCGGCTGGGTCGAGACCGTTCGCGGGCGTAACGGCGGCCTGCGGCTCGCCGAGCGAACCAGCGCCTTGACGGTCGGCGAGATCGTGCGCGCCACGGAAAGCGACTTTGCGCTGGTCGGCTGCTTTCCAGACCAGCAAGGCGAACGGCGCGGCTGTGTCATTACGCCGCAATGCCGTCTGCGGGGCGCGCTCGAAGCGGCCCGCAACGCGTTCCTGGCCGAACTCGATCGCCATACCATCGGCGATGTCGCCAAGCCGCACGGACCATTGGCTGCGCTGCTCGGCCTGAGCGTCGTGATTCCCGTCGTTCCGTCCGCGCCGACAGGCGGGCGCCCGGTGCCGCTCTCCTGAAGGCGGTCAGGCAATTCTCGCGCGCCAAATGTTAAATAGTTGTTGCTAACTGCAAAAAAGCGCTTGAAACCTGCGTAAAACGCCTCATTTTGGTGGTATTCGAAATTGGAGGTCGCTTGATGAGAATCGACAAACTCACCACTAAATTCCAGGAAGCACTAGCCGATGCGCAGAGTCTCGCCGTCGGCCATGACAATCAATACATTGAGCCGGTTCACGTGCTGTCCGCGCTGGTTGCCCAGCACGATGGTTCGGCGCGCTCGCTGCTGTCGCGCGCCGGCGTGCATGTTCAGGCGCTGCAAACGGCCCTGAACGACGCCATGACGCGTCTGCCGCAGGTGCAGGGCACCGACGGCAACGTGCAGATCGGCCGCGAACTGACCGGTTTGCTGAACCAGGCCGACAAGGAAGCACAGAAGCTCAACGACACGTTTATCGCGAGCGAGATGTTCCTGCTCGCGGTCGCCGACGATAAAGGCGAGGCTGGCCGCGTGGCGCGTCAGCATGGTTTGTCGCGCAAGTCGCTCGAAAGCGCGATCGCCGCCGTGCGCGGCGGCTCGCAGGTGCATAGTCAGGACGCCGAAAGTCAGCGTGAAGCGCTGAAGAAGTACACCGTCGACCTGACCGAGCGGGCGCGGGCAGGCAAGCTCGATCCGGTGATCGGCCGCGATGACGAAATCCGCCGTTCAATCCAGATCCTGCAGCGCCGCACCAAGAACAATCCGGTGCTGATCGGCGAGCCGGGCGTGGGTAAGACCGCGATCGTCGAAGGTCTCGCGCAGCGTATCGTCAACGGCGAAGTGCCGGAAACGCTCAAGGGCAAGCGCGTGCTGTCGCTCGATATGGCGGCGCTGCTGGCCGGCGCCAAGTATCGCGGCGAGTTCGAGGAACGCCTGAAGGCCGTGCTGAGCGACATCGCCAAGGATGAAGGCCAGACCATCGTCTTTATCGACGAAATTCACACCATGGTCGGCGCGGGCAAAGCCGAAGGCGCGATGGACGCGGGCAATATGCTCAAGCCCGCGCTCTCGCGCGGCGAGCTGCATTGCGTGGGCGCCACCACGCTCGACGAATATCGCAAGTACATCGAGAAGGATGCCGCGCTCGAGCGGCGGTTCCAGAAGGTGCTGGTCGACGAGCCGACCGTGGAGGCAACCATCGCGATCCTGCGCGGCTTGCAGGAGAAGTACGAGCTGCACCACGGCGTGGATATTACCGACCCGGCGATCGTCGCGGCGGCGGAGCTGTCGCATCGCTACATCACGGATCGCTTCCTGCCGGACAAGGCAATCGACCTGATCGACGAAGCCGCTTCGAAGATCAAGATGGAGATCGACTCCAAGCCGGAAGAGATGGACCGGCTCGACCGTCGCCTGATCCAGTTGAAGATCGAACGCGAAGCCGTCAAGAAGGAAAAAGACGAGGCGTCGCAAAAGCGTCTGCAATTGATCGAGGAAGAAATCGAGCGGCTGGATCGCGAATATTCGGACCTCGAAGAAATCTGGACCGCGGAAAAGGCGGCGGTGCAGGGCAGCGCGCAGTTGAAGGAAGAGATCGAGAAAACGCGCGCCGAAATCACGCGTTTGCAGCGCGAGGGCAAGCTGGAGAAGGTTGCCGAATTGCAGTATGGCAAGCTGCCGGGGCTCGAAGCGCAATTGAAGGAAGTGACCCAGGCCGAAGCGAAGGAGCAGAACAATCCGACGCGTCCGCGCCTCTTGCGCACGCAGGTCGGTGCGGAAGAAATCGCCGAAGTCGTCTCGCGCTCCACCGGCATTCCGGTCTCGCGCATGATGCAGGGCGAGCGCGAAAAGCTGCTGCAGATCGAGGAGAAACTGCACGACCGCGTGGTCGGTCAGGACGAAGCGATCACTGCGGTGGCCGACGCGATCCGTCGTTCACGCGCGGGTCTCGCGGATCCGAACCGGCCGTATGGTTCGTTCCTGTTCCTCGGCCCGACCGGTGTGGGCAAGACCGAGTTGTGCAAGGCGTTGGCGTCGTTCCTGTTCGATTCGGAAGATCATCTGATCCGTATCGACATGAGCGAATTCATGGAGAAGCATAGCGTCGCGCGTCTGATCGGCGCGCCGCCGGGCTACGTCGGTTACGAGGAAGGCGGGTATCTGACTGAGGCAGTACGCCGCAAGCCGTACAGCGTGATCCTGCTCGACGAAATCGAGAAGGCGCATCCGGACGTGTTCAACGTGCTGCTGCAAGTGCTCGACGACGGCCGCATGACCGACGGGCAAGGCCGTACCGTGGACTTCAAGAACACAGTGATCGTGATGACGTCGAACCTCGGTTCGCAGGTGATCCAGGCGATGGTGGGCGAGCCGCAGGAAGCGGTGAGGGACGCAGTCTGGGAAGAAGTGAAGCTGCATTTCCGGCCTGAATTCCTCAACCGGATCGACGATGTCGTCGTGTTCCACGCACTCGATCGCTCAAACATCCAGTCGATTGCGCGGATTCAGTTGCAGCGTCTGCACGAACGGCTTGCCAAGCTCGACATGCAACTGGTGGTGTCGGACGCGGCGCTCGAGCATGTGGGCAAGGTCGGCTACGATCCGCTGTTTGGTGCACGGCCGTTGAAGCGCGCGATCCAGCAGGAGATCGAGAACCCGGTTGCGAAGCTGATTCTGGCCGGCAAGTTCGGACCGAAGGACGTGATTCCGGTCGAGATCGAAGACGGCAAGCTGGTATTCGAACGCGTCGTGCATTAAGCGATCAGGCGACGGGCGGGGGGGGGGGGGGGGGGGGGGGGGGGGGGGCGGGGCCCCCCCCCCCCCCCCGCCGGCATTGAAAAAGCGGCAACGAAGTGACCTTCGTTGCCGCTTTTTTTCGCCGCTTTTTTCGCCTGTTGCGAGGCAGTCAGCGCGGCTTACGCGTTGCCCTTGCCGAGCAGGGCCGACAGCCCGCCGAGCGCGCCGAGCACGGTGGTCGCATTCAGTTTGCCTTCGGCGGGGACTTCGCCTTCGGGCGTTGCCGCATTGACGACGTGCGGCAGAAGCTGCGAGAGCAGGCCGGTGACCTGGTCCGGCTGCACGCCGGCTTTCGCCGCGAGGTTGGTGACGGTTTCCGAGCCGAGCACGCTATGCAGCGCGTCGGGTGCGATCGGCTGATTTTCGCCGTTGCTGACCCACGACGACACGACGTCGCCGAGACCCTTTTCCTTGAAACGGTCGATCAGGCCGTTGAGCCCGCCTGGCTGGTTGTTGACGAATTCGAGTGCGGCGGAAATCAGGGCTTGCTGGCCACCGCCTTCGGGCGATTTACCAAGCATGGAACCGATGGTGTCGAGTAGGCTCATGACGGTCTCTCTTGAATGCCGACGCGTACTTGACGAGTCAGCGGGTGAAAACGCCGCGCGGTTGCGCGGCGCCAGTGGAAGGCAGGTGCGTGGCAGCGGGGCGGCGCGGACGGGTTCATCATCAAGTAGCCGCCGCGCCGCCGGCGCTCAACCGATATTACGCGCCGCCAGAGGCTGCGGCAGCCGATGCCGCCTTGCTCTTCTTCGCCTTCTTCGACGCCTTGGCGCCGGATGCATCGGCTGGCGCGCTTGCCGCGGCCGCCGTGGCCGGCGCGGATGCCGCGGCCGTATCGGATGCCGCAGCCTTGCTCTTCTTCTTCGACTTCGACGGCTTGGCGCCCGACGCTTCAGCGGGCGCCGCCGGTGCCGGAGCGGGGGCCGCGCCCGGCGTAGCCGCTGCAGGCGCCGCCTTGGTGCTCGCGGTGCTGTTGGGCTTCGTGGCTGGCTTGGCGCCGCTCGGCGGCGTGGAGGAACCGTTGATCGTCAAACCCGCCGCTTCGAGATTGGTCACGGACTTGGTGCCGATGCCCTTGACGCGCGTGGCGAGATCATCGGCATCCTTGAACGGTCCGTTTTTGGTGCGTTCGTCGATAATGGCTTTTGCATGCACCGGGCCGATGCCCTTGACCGATTCGAGCGCCGCCTGATCGGCGGAATTGACTTCGACGGCCGCCGCAAATCCGGCCGATAGCGATAAAGCCAAAGCAACGCAAAGCATAAGAAGCTTCTTCAGCATGGCAAGCACTCCATTGAGGGCAAAAAAGTTAGCCGCAAAGAGAAAACTCGGGACGACGCATCCTGTCAGCAGGCGCTGCGCTTAAGCATAGAACAAATTGCGCGCCCTTATTTGCGATCGCGGACGATTTATACCGATCGAATCATGACAAGTAAATCAATGCGGACAATATTTAAACCTTTTGCCTGCCGATTAAGCCTTTGTGCGCTAATAGATCAATCCAGAAAAAATCAAACAAATGACAGTATGGTCCGCTTGACTTAGAGTGCACTCGAAGTCCTAACCTGAGTTCTGTCATGTCAAAAGCACTCACCATCGGCCAGGTCGCCGAGACAATCGGCGTTTCCACGCATACGTTGCGCTACTACGAGCAGGCCGGTCTGATCCGGGCGGTCGGGCGCACGCAGGCGGGGCATCGCCTGTATGCGCCGGCCGACCTCGACTGGCTGCAATTCGTTATGCGCCTGAAGGCGACCGGCATGCCGATCGCCGGAATGCAGGCGTTCGCGGCGTTGCGGGCAAAAGGTCAGCCTACGGTAGAGGAGCGGCGCGACATGCTGGTGGCGCATCGGGATGCGGTTTTGGCGCGGATTGTAGAGTTGCAGAGCAATCTCGGCGCGATTATCGACAAGATCGCGTATTACGAATCCGTCGCCGAAACGGTTGTGCGGACGCCCGCTGTGAGCAATTCGACACGACAAACCGACTCAACTCAAACGCATTCGGAAAAGGACTCGCCATGGAACACGGACAAAACGATCGCTACACCCGGGGCTGGAACAAGCTGAAGGAAATCGACGGCTCAGCGGGCGAACAGGTCATCGCCGCGCTCGCGCCGATTGCACCGGACTTCGGCCGGCTGCTGATCGAATTCGGCTTTGGCGACATCTATAGCCGGCCGCAACTGGATCTGCGGACGCGGGAAATCGCCACGATTGCATCGCTGGCGACACTCGGCTGTGCGCAACCGCAGTTAAAGGTGCATATCGAGGCGGCGCTGAACGTCGGCTGCACGCGCGAGGAGCTCGTCGAGGTGTTCATCCAGATGGCGCTTTATGCCGGCTTCCCGGCGGCATTGAACGCGTTGTTCGCGGCGCGGGAGATTTTCGAGCGCCACGATCAGGCCGCGACGCATGCACAAACGGCTTGAGAGCATTGAGAAGGGCGGCGGCTAGCACAGCCGCTTTTTTATGGCCAAATACGCAACTAACGGTCAGCTATTCGATACCGCTCCCACAGCGCGTCTGTGGACCACACAAAAGCCTGTTTTACAGGAACACAGCCCCACGCTGCCCGCATCGCGCCCTCGGGCGTCACGCAGTCAAACCGCCGGATCCGCCCTGACCCCTGCCTCTGCATGCAGATAGCGCTTGCTCACGGTCCGCCAGTACAGCAGCAAGCCAATGCCGGCAATCGCCAGACTCGCGGTATTGGCGACCCAGAAACCACGCGCACCGGTCAGCCAGACGGGTATGCCGCCCGTCACGTTGAAGCCGAGCAGATAACCCCCGCCCAGTCCCACGCCCCATAGCGCAACGGCATAGATCACGGTCGGCACCACGGCAACCTTATAGGCGCGCAGCACGAACGCCGTGGTGATCTGCAGCGCATCGAACAGGTGATAGCACACGACGATCAACACCAGCGGCATCGCCGCCGCGGCGACCAGCGCATTCGGCGTATAACCTTCGATCACGTACGGCCGCAGCACCAGCACGATCGCCCCGTAGCAGCAGGCGATCATCACGGCCATCATGATGCCGTGCCGCGACAAGGTGCGCGCCGCTTCATGACGATGCGCGCCGAGCGCCTGCGCGACCAGCGTCGACGAGGCAATGCCGATGGACAGCGGCGTCATATACAGCACCGCGCCGATATTGCCGGCGATCTGATGGCCGGCGAGGGTCGTCGTGCCGAAGCGCGCAATGAAAAGCGCCATGAAGGTGTACGAAGTGACTTCGATCAGATACGAGAGGCCCATCGGAATGCCGAGCCGCAGTTGCGCCGCCTGCCGCCGCCACACCGGCCAGCAGAAGCGCGCAAAGATTGCAAACGGCGTGAACACGTCAACCCGCGTCAACAGCAGCATGCCGACTACCGCGAGTCCCCAGTTGATGATGATGCTGGCGAGCGCGCAGCCCGGGCCACCAAGCGCCGGTATGCCGAGGCCGCCGAAGATGAACCATGTGTTGAGCGGAAATTTGAGCAGCAGCGCGCCGATCTGCAGGATCATCACCAGCCGCGGCTTGCCAACCGCATTGGTGAGCGAACCGTAGACACGAAAGGCGAGACTGGCCGGCAAGCCGAACGAGAGGATCCGCAGGTACGCGACGGTACGTTCATGCAACGCCTCGGGCACGCGTGCCAGATTCAGCACGGGCCCTGGGAAATAGAGAATCAGAAAGCCGATCACCGTCAATGCCAGCGCGAGCCACAACGCCTGGCGCACTTCCTCGCCAATTTCGACGTAGCGGCGCGCGCCGTAGAGTTGCGCGGCAATCGGCTGGAGAGCGGTGAGAATGCCGGTCAGGCCGATGTAGACGGAAATATAGATCGACGAGCCGAGGCCGAGCGCCGCGAGATCGACGGCGGAATAACGGCCGACCATCGCCGTGTCGATCACACCGAACGCGATGATCGCCAGTTGACCGATCAGTACCGGCCACGCGAGGCTGGCGATTTTCCGTGCGTCGGCGAACATGCTCAGTCCAGCTTCTTGTGCCAGCTGCGGCGCTTGATAGTGGGCGCTTTCGGGCGATCGATGCGCACGTACAGGCGGAAGCGTTCGTCACGGTCGGCCACACGGCGGCCTTCCCACACCAGCTTCCACATGAAGTCCGGCATGGCGCTCGGATCGCCGTAATCCTGGGTGTCCTGACGCAGAATCACATCGCAATCCTCATTGAACGAGAAATGCATGTCGCCGAAATAGGCGAAGGTCGCGATCTGCGCATTGCCCAGGCGCACCGGCGAGATGCAGGTGTAGTCGTCCGGCAGATGGCTCGCGATCTGTTCGGCGACGTCCTTGTAGGTCCGGCTGTAGTTGACGACCGGCAGCCACAAGGTCATCAGCAGCACCCACATCAGCGTGGTCCCCGCGCTCGAGAGCACGACGCTGCGCCACAGAACCTTCGGATGGCGCGCGAGGCGCCAGCGCACCAGCACGAACCAGCACACTGTCACGGCGACCGCGCATACGAACGACAGGATCTTGAACTGCGGTGCAAATCCAGGCGCGAGACGTGCGAGGTTGCGCGCCAGCGGATGCGGGAAGCCGGTCAGGCCTGCGGCATAAACCAGCCAGACGAAGCTGCCGAGGATCGTGAAGCTCAATAGCGCGAACCAGTCGATCGCGTTGATCGCGCCGCGCTTGAGCGTGGGCAATGCGAACGTGGCCAACACGGCGAGCGGCGGCAGCAACAGCATATACAGCCGGTTCGACTGGTGACTCTGCAAAACGACCAGCACCAGCAGCGGCCCAATCACCGACAACGGGATCGCCACGTGCGGCCCACGCCGCAGCCCCGACCAGCTGAACCACGCCCAGATCGCCAGCGGCCAGGCCGGCCATGTAAATAGCGGCAGGTTTTTCAGCGCGTACAGGGTCACCGCGCCTGGCGGCCCGGCAAACGAACTCACGCTGACGTGTACCCACTGATTCAGGTACCAGACGGCGTCTTCCGGAAAAACCGCGAGTGCGGCAATCGGCCACGCGACCGACAACGCGAGGGCAACCGGCAAGCCGGCCAGCAACAGCCAGCGCGGGCGCGTTTCGCGCACGATCAATGTCATCGCCAGGGTACCGAGCAGCAGCGCGCCGACCAGCACCGGACTGCTTGCCAGCGTGACGAGGCCGAGTGCCAGCCCCCAGATCAGCGCGCCCTGAATGGGTTTGTCGATCGAGCGCACGAGCCCGTACACCAGCATCGCGATGCCGACGAACTGGGCCAGTTGCGGCGTGGTTTCGTGACCGCGTTCAGCGAGGCCGAAGCAGGCGAGCAGGATCAGCAGCGCGCCGTCGGCGAGGGTGCGGCCATAGTCGCGTGGTTCCGGCTCGCCGCCGAATGCGTATTTGAATGGCTGGACTTCGGCGCGCCGGCCGAGCAGATAGGCGGCATACCAGACGAACGCGCAGCCGGCGCAAAACAGCAGGCCGGTGAACACCCGCGACGCGTTGCTCGCGTCGACCCACGGCGCCAGTGCGCGGATCGCGCTTGCTCCGAGCCAGTAGCCGAGCGGGCCGTCTTCAGTGAGGTATTTGCCGACCAGATTCGGCAGCAGCCAGTCGTGGACGCCGCCGTTGGCCATGGTCCACATGACGCCGAAGCCGGCTGCGTCCTCGTTCTTCCACGGATCGCGGCCGAACAGGCCAAACGACGCGTAGACGATACAGATGGTCAGCAGCAGCCAGCGCGGTAAAGCACTGGTCGCGGAGGCAGTGAGGCGAACGGCAGGTCTCATGCGGTGTGTGGTTATCGGATAAGCGGTGCAGCCGGGACCGGATGGCATGTCCGGCTGGAATGGCCAATTTGGAGCATCCGGCATTGTAGTCGTGCCGTGCGATGCGCGTCACGGCCGGTAACGGCTCGCAACGTGGGCGGAGTGTCTGTAACACGGCGCTGGACACGGGCGCGGCGCGGTGTCACGGACAGATGCCCGGCATGAGGCGACAAAAAAGGGCAGCTCGCGCTGCCCTTTTTTGCTGCTGCTTCGTTTCCGGCCCTGGGCCGGCGACGAGGCGGGTATTACTTCGCTGCTGCCTTGCCGGTAGCGCGCGAGCCGAACTTCTTGTTGAACTTCTCGACGCGGCCTGCCGTGTCCATGATCTTTTGCTGGCCGGTGTAGAACGGATGCGATTCCGACGACACTTCGATCTTGGCGAGCGGGTAGGTCTTGCCGTTGAATTCGGCGGTTTCACGCGTCAGGATGGTCGAGCGCGTGACAAACTTGAAGTCGATCGACATGTCGACGAACAGGACTTCGCGGTAATCCGGGTGAATGCCTTCTTTCATGGTCTTTCCTTTAATCTGGCGGTAGCCAACCCGCGTGCAGCCGCTTTTGAAGCGAACCGCATCTAGGCGCGAGCCACTTGCCTATGGTCGAAAAACGGCGATTATGCCAGAAAATCAGTCGGTTGACGACCTTTCTGCGTGCTTTTTGCCAGCTAAATCAGGCGGGGCGGCTTGCGCGGCGGCAGTTTTGCCGGGCCGTGCCGGGTCGGGTCAGACTGGCGTGAACGTTACCCCGACGCGTGCCGGGTCCTGACGGTAATAGCGCGCCAGCAGCCGGTACAGTTCTGGATATTCCGCCTCGAACGCGAGCGGCTGAACGAACAGTGCCTCGCTGCACACGGCAAAAAATTCCGACGGATGGTCGGCCGCATACGGATCGATCAGCGAATCGCGCTCGAAACGCGCCCAGCGCCGCTCCGGCACGGCGTCGACTTTGGCGCAGAAGTGGTCGTATGCATGGTCGAAGACGTCGGCCCACGCCCGTGAATCGAGCGGTGCGTGCCAGCGGCGCAACAGCGGCGGATGGCCATCCGCTTCACCCGTCAGCATATCGATCTTGTGGGCGAATTCGTGGATCACCACGTTGTAGGCGTCCGTGCCGTCCGTCATCTGCGCGTCTTCCCACGACAGCACCACCGGGCCGCCTTCCCACGCTTCGCCACTGGCATCGTGTTCGACTTCGTGCACCACGCCGTCCTCGTCCTCGACGGTCTTGCGGATCACGAACTCGCCCGGATAGACGATCACGCCGACCCAGCCGCGATACAGGTCGAGGTCGAGGTTCAGCACCGGCAAACAGGCCTGCGCGGCGATCGCCACGGTCATCGCATCGGTCAACTGGAGTTCGTGCGCGGTCGAGAATTCCTTTTGCGCGATGAACAGGCTCGTCAGTTCGCGCAAGCGGACGAGATCCGGCGCCTCGAGGTGGGCGAGGAACGGCAGGCCGTCGAGCGTGGCCTGCCAGAGCGCGTCGTCGATCGCGTAGTCGCGCAGCGCGCGGTCGCGGCGGCGCGTGCCTAGCCAATGGGTGAGTTTCGAAAGCATGGCCTGATGAACCCTCAGTCGATCTGTTTTTGCCACGCGGCAAAAATGCCGCCGCATATCGCGATGCCGATCAGAAAGTAGAAGCCGTCCAGCGACGCCAGAAAGCTCGCCTGCTGCGCGACCGTCCGGCTGATTTCCAGCAGCGCCAGCGAATGCGCCTCGGACGGCGAGCGGCCGGCAGCAGTCAAGCCGTTCGTCAACGCGGCGAGCGAGTTCTGGAACAACGGATTGTACGGATTCACGAACTCGGCGAGGCGGGTTTGATGCAGCGCCTGGCGATGCTGTTCGACGATGATCACGGAAGCCGTCGCGAACGAGATCGTCAATTGCCGCACGATGTTTTTAAGCCGGTAGCCGTGCGTAAATTCTTCGATGGCAAAGATTCTAAAGGTCAGATTGGCGACCGGCAGCACGATGAACAGCAATAGCAGGCCGCGTAACAGGAGCGGCACGATCAGCGCCGCAACGCCCACGCCGGGCGACATGCGCGTCATCCACGCCGCGGCGAACGCGGCCACCGCGAAACCCGGCACGATGACCCACTTCTTGCGTGGCAGCAGCTTCGCGTAACGCAGGTAGACGACCAGCGCGCTGGCCGAAATCAGCGACGTCACGCCGACCAGTTGCCCGGTGTTTTCGACTGGATAGTCGAGACCGCTTTCGAGAAAACGCGAGATCAGATAGCTGAATACCGTTGAGACAAAGTAGTAGAACATGTACAGCACAAGGCCGGCCCGGAAGACTCTCTCGCGCAACGCATAGAGACGCACGAGCGGCGTTGGATGGTGCCACTGGTGATACGCGAACCAGCCCAGGGCGGCAATCCCGGCGACCGTCAACAGAATCAGTCCGGGCGACGCGCTGAACAACTGGAAGCGCACCTGCTGCATGACGATTTGCAGCGCGCCTTGCGCGAACGCAAAGATCACATACGGCCAGAAATGCGCGGAGCCGCGTTCTTCCGGCAGGCGGCTGCCCGAGTCGGGCAGGGCGAGCAGTGCCAGAGCGGCGAACAGGACGCCCACTGGCGCCGTGCAGGCGAACAGCGCGCGCCAGCCGAAAGAACCGACCAGGTGGCCGCCGATCAATGGCGCGAGCGCGCTGCTCAGGAGGATCAGAACGATAAACGCGCGTGTTGCGGCGGGCCGCTGCCGCGGCGTGAAGCTCATCTGGATCAGGATGCGGCAGGCGCCCATCATCGGGCCGATGAAGTAGCCCTGGAAGCCGCGCGCGAACGCCAGTTCGATCGATGACTCACACAAGGCGGCCGCCACCGCGCCCGCGGAATAGAGCAGCATGCAGCCAGCCACATAACGCCGGTAACCGAAGCGCTCGACCCACCACTGCTGCTGCAGGATGCCGAGCACGGCCGCCACCGCATAGGCGCTCGATGCCCACACCAGTTCATCCGGAGACGCATTGATGCCGCCCGCAATGTAGCTGGTGAAAAACGAGAAGATCGAATTGTCGAAGTAGTCGAGGCCGGTGACGACCGCCAGCACCCACGGAAAGAAGTCGCCGCGCAGCTTTTCGACACTGAAGAGCGGCACACGGGAGGACGCGGTGCTCATCGGGATTCGTCCGCGGCGGGGTCGTCGGTTGTGGGGGCGCGTTCCGCTTTGCCGCGTTTGGCCGATGGCGCGGCGACCGTTTTGGCGCGTGCGTCGCGGCGCTGCTCCAGCAGCGCGTCGGCGTTCTCGCCGGCCAGGCGGCGCTCCAGATAGTCGAGGTCAGGACTCAACTCGGCTCGCAGCTTCTGCGCTTCCTTTAGCTCGCGGCGCATCGCTTCGATGCGGGCATCGAGCGCGTCGACCTGTTGCGCGATGGCATCGCGAATCTGCTGCAGCGATTCGTTGGAAAAGCGATGACCGCCGTCCACGGGCTCGAGCGGCCGTTTCAGCATTTCCGTGATGCCATGCAGGGAGAAGCCGAGCGAACGCAGCCGCAGGATCCGGCCGAAGCGCTTCAGATCTTCTTCGTCATACAGCCGGTAACGGCCTTCACTGCGTGTAGGCGAGACGAGGCCGCGTTCCTCGTAGTACTTCAGCGTGCGCGGCGTGACGCCGAGGCGCTCGGCGGCATCGCGCACGGTCAACAGGGCGGGTGAGTCCTTCGACATAGGATTGGGCAGGCATGACGGACAGTCGGCAGTATAGTACAACGTGTACGTTCACGTACATGTTGCGATTGTGCAGACCTTTCTTGGAGGCGAAAAAAAACCGCTCGTTTCTGGCGAGCGGCTTTTTTATGCGGTGAGGCGAGCGCGGACTGAGGCTTTAGCTGCCGCCGCCACGACGCATCATGTCGAAGAACTCGGAGTTGCTCTTCGTCTGGCGAATCTTGTCGAGCAGGAATTCCATCGACTCGACTTCGTCCATGTCATGAATGAACTTGCGTAGCACCCAGATCTTTTGCAGGACTTCAGGCTTGATCAGCAGTTCTTCGCGGCGCGTGCCGGACTTGTTCAGGTTGATCGACGGGTAGACGCGCTTTTCAGCAAGACGGCGCTCCAGGTGCACTTCCATGTTGCCGGTGCCCTTGAACTCTTCGTAGATCACGTCGTCCATGCGGCTGCCGGTTTCGATCAGCGCCGTGCCGATGATGGTCAGCGAACCGCCTTCCTCGATATTGCGTGCCGCGCCGAAGAAGCGCTTCGGACGTTGCAGCGCGTTGGCGTCGACACCGCCCGTCAGCACCTTGCCCGAGGCCGGCACGACAGTGTTGTAGGCGCGCGCGAGACGCGTGATCGAGTCGAGCAGAATCACGACGTCGTTCTTCATTTCGACGAGGCGCTTGGCTTTTTCGATCACCATTTCGGCGACTTGCACGTGACGCGCAGCCGGTTCGTCGAACGTGGAGGCGATCACTTCGCCGGCCACCGAACGCTGCATTTCGGTCACTTCTTCCGGGCGTTCGTCGATCAGCAGCACGAACAGCACGACATCCGGGTGGTTCTGCTTGATGGCGTGCGCGATGTGCTGCAGCATCACGGTCTTGCCCGACTTCGGCGACGCAACCAGCAGGCCGCGCTGACCTTTGCCGATCGGCGCGATCATGTCGATGATGCGGCCCGTGACGTTTTCTTCGCCACGCATTTCACGTTCGAGCAGCAGCACCTTGTTCGGGTGCAGCGGCGTCAGATTCTCGAACATGATCTTGTGCTTCGAGGCTTCCGGCGGCTGGCCGTTGACCTTGTCCACCTTTACCAGCGCGAAGTAACGCTCACCGTCTTTCGGCGTACGGACTTCGCCTTCGATCGTGTCACCCGTATGCAGGTTGAAGCGGCGGATTTGCGACGGGCTGATGTAAATATCGTCCGTGCTGGCGAGATACGAGGTTTCCGGCGAGCGCAGGAAGCCGAAGCCGTCCGGCAGCACTTCGAGCGTGCCGTCGCCGAAAATCGTGTCGCCCGTTTTGGCTCGTTTTTTTAGAATGGCGAACATCAATTCCTGCTTGCGCAGGCGGTTCGCACTTTCGATCTCGAGGCCATTGGCCATCTCGATCAATTCGGACACGTGCAGAGTCTTAAGCTCGGATAAATGCATACGGAGAACCCGCAGGAGAAGGTGCGACGAAATGAAATCTGGGAGGAGAGTGAGCGGAACCGCTCAAGGACTTACACGTCTTTTCGACGTTTTGCGGATTCTAGCATAGCACACGCCAATTTCCGCCAGTGCGACGGTATGGCATCTTTCTTATTTAGCGTGTTGCCGGCTGACAACACGCTGCAAGACAGCGCGCCTCGACTGTTTCAGGGCGCGCCGATGCGATCGTTTTACAGGTTGCCGTCGAGGAACGCAGTGAGTTGCGACTTCGACAACGCGCCGACCTTCTGCGCGGCAACTGCGCCGTTCTTGAAGAGAATCAGCGTGGGGATGCCGCGCACACCGAACTTGACCGGCGTGGATTGATGCTCGTCGACGTTGATCTTGGCGATCTGCAGGCGATCGGCGTAATCCTTTGCGACTTCGTCGAGGATCGGCGCGATCATCTTGCACGGGCCGCACCATTCAGCCCAGAAATCGAGCAGCACGGGTTTGTCGGATTTCACCACGTCCTGTTCGAACGATGCGTCGCTAATATGCTTGATTGATTCGCTCATTGTATGAATACCTCTATCGGTTCGAGGCCCGCCTGAATTGCTCGCCACGAAACACCAAAACCTAAGGGAAACTTCCGTTCGCTTTGCCGCAATCGGACCCTTGCCGGCACACCCCTGAAACCTCGAAAAACTGTCTCCGGAATGTGCGGAAGGCTCGCGCTTGCGGGTCATCCGTACACCAGTTTAGCTTAATTCGCTATGCGTTGCCGGTAGCGATAGTACTCATCAGGGCAGTGGGGCCAACGGCTGCCGTTGAAGTGCCACGACGTTTTCCAGACCGCTACGCACCGTATCTGGAGGCTTGGCGAGCAAACTCAAGTGGTTCGTACGCGTTCAAACCAACGCACTGTCTATATGGAGCAAAGACCGTGATTCGACGCATCGATGCGGCTTTGGTCGTATTAAGAGTCGCACAGCAGGCCAAGCGGTGATAGAATGTTTCGTGACGGGCCTCCTCGCATGGAGGGATGGTCAACCTGGTCAGGTCGGGAACGAAGCAGCCACAGCCGTTTTCCACCAGTGCCGAGGGTTAGGCTCGTCACCTTCCTTTTTCTTCCGCTTTTTCTGTTTTCTCCCGTTTCATCTTCCTTCTCCTGTTTTACCCTAAGCGTTGTCGCAGAGATGTCCTCTTGCTGATATTTGCGCGCTTCATCTATTTTTTTCTATTAGTCCGTTAGCCAATTTCAATGAAGCGGCAACACGCGTTCGCGCGCCGTCGATTCGGCTGTGCGCGCCATCGTTACTGATACAATTTCCGGATGACCTATCAAGTTCTCGCACGCAAATGGCGGCCGAAGGATTTTGCTTCGCTCGTCGGACAGGAGCACGTGGTGCGCGCGCTCACGCACGCGCTCGACGGCGGCCGCCTGCATCATGCCTATCTGTTTACCGGCACGCGCGGCGTCGGCAAAACCACGCTCTCGCGTATCTTTGCCAAGGCGCTGAATTGCGAAACCGGCGTGACCTCCACGCCGTGTGGTGTGTGCCGCGCATGTCGCGAGATCGACGAAGGCCGCTTTGTCGATTATGTCGAGATGGACGCGGCGAGTAACCGCGGCGTCGACGAAATGGCGGCGTTGCTGGAGCGCGCGGTCTATGCGCCGGTCGACGCGCGCTTCAAGGTCTACATGATCGACGAAGTGCACATGCTCACCAACCACGCGTTTAACGCGATGTTGAAGACGCTGGAAGAGCCGCCTTCGCACGTCAAGTTCATTCTTGCCACCACCGATCCGCAGAAGATTCCGGTCACGGTGCTCTCGCGCTGCCTGCAGTTCAATCTGAAGCAGATGCCGGCTGGGCATATTGTGTCGCATCTCGCGCATATTCTCGGCGAGGAGCAGGTGCCGTTCGACGCCCAGGCGTTGCGCCTGCTCGCGCGCGCAGCCGACGGCTCAATGCGCGATGCGCTCTCGCTGACCGATCAGGCCATTGCCTATTCCGCCAACCAGGTCAATGAAGAAGCGGTGCGCGGCATGCTCGGCGCGCTGGATCAAAGCTATCTGATCCGTCTGCTCGACGCGCTCGCCGACGGCGACGGCGCGGCGGTGCTGTCAGTCGCGGATGAGATGGCCCTGCGCAGTCTGTCGTTTTCGACCGCGTTGCAGGATCTTGCGAGCCTGCTGCACCGGATCGCGTGGGCGCAGTTCGCGCCTTCGTCGGTGCTGGACGAGTGGCCGGAAGCGGGCGATCTGCGCCGCTTTGCCGAGTCGCTGAGTGCCGAGCAGGTGCAGTTGTTCTATCAGATCGCCACGATCGGCCGAAGCGAGCTGGGTCTCGCGCCTGATGAATACGCCGGTTTCACCATGACGCTGTTGCGCATGCTCGCGTTCGAACCGGCGCCTACGGGTGGCGGAGGCAACGGAGCGGCCACGCCGAACGGGGCGGGGCAAGCGGGTGCAGGTGGCGCGAGGCGCACGGGTGCGCCGGCCGTCGCGGCGCAGCGGGCGGCCGCGCCGGCCCGCGCGGTGGAAGCCGCGGCTGCCGCGCCAGTGCGCGAGCCGCAAACGGCGAGTGCGGTGGCAGCCAGCGTGCCGCGTCGGTCAGCAACGCCTTCCATGCAAGCGGCAAGCGCCACGCATGTGCAAGCTGGAGGTGCCGAAGCGCGCGCTGCCGGGCCTGAAGCTGATGGGCAAGATCCGGCGACAAGCGCCAGTGCCGCGTCGGAATCGAAAGCCGCGGCCGTTTCGTCCGCAGAACCGGTGATAGAAGCGCGCTCCGCAACGCCGGGTCCGTTAGAGCCAGCGCCCGCAGGTTCTGCCGACGATACTGACGCGCCAACCGCTAACATTGTCGAACCGGGCGCTGCGGCTGAGTCCGTGTCGCCGCATGCTGAAGTCAGCACAGCGTCGGCAGCTCCCGAAGCGAAAGCGGCCACGCCCGTACCGCCATGGATGGACGAAGTGTCCATCGAGCCGGCCGTGAACGCGAACAACGCAGCCGATTCCAGTGCTGCGGCTCTGGCGTCTTCACTCACGGCGCCGGCCGCTACTGCGATCGAGCGGGCCGAAGCCGCACCGGCCGCATCGGCCGCCGCGCCGCAAGCCCAGACGCACGCTGCGGAGATGCAGCCGCGTCGCGCAGGCGGCGCGAGCGCCGCGCTCGACGTATTGCGCAGCGCCGGCCTGAAGGTTTCATCAGACCGCGGCCGCGCCACCGGCGCAGCCGCCGCGAAACTGGCGGCACCGGCTACGCCGAAACCCGCCGCGCCGCGCGTTGTTGTCCCGGTACCGACGCCGGGCGCCCCGCGCCGTGCGTCGCAACAAGACGCTGCGCCAGCCGCGCGTGCGCCATCGTCGCCCGCGCAGCGTAACGACAGCGAGCAGAACGGTTCGTCGATCCCTCCGTGGGACGACGTGCCGCCCGACGAATACATGCCGCTCACGGCTGCGGACGAAGGCTATTACGGCCTGCCGGACGACAACTACGTGCCCGTGTTCGACAGCGGCCCCGACGACGTGCGGGTGAACGCGCCCGCGCCGTCCGCGCCGGCGCCGGTGGTCGATAAACGCCCGCTGCCGCCGGCCGTGCCGCTCGATCCGCTGGGTTTCACGGGCGATTGGCCTGCGCTCGCCGTCGATCTGCCGCTCAAGGGCATTTCGTATCAGTTGGCCTTCAACAGCGAATTGATGGCGCTCGAAGGCGCCACGCTCAAACTGAACGTGCCCGTGCCGCAGTACGCGGAAGCCTCGCAGGTCGCCAAACTGAAAACCGCGCTCGCCGAGAAGCTCGGCCAGAATGTCGAGGTGCTGGTCGAAGTCGGTCCGGCGCGCCGCACCGCCGCCGCGCACGACGCTGCGATGCGCGCACAGCGTCAGCAGGAAGCGGAGCGCGAAATTGGTGCCGATCCGTTCGTGCAGTCGCTGATCCGCGAGTTCGGCGCGAGCATCGTGCCCGGCTCGATTCGCCCGATTACACCGGACGCCGGCCCGAACGGCGCGCCGTCCGTCCACTGATTCGCCGCGCCTCGTTGCGTACCGGATTTCAAGCTATCAAGAAGGAGCATGTCCATGATGAAAGGCCAACTCGCCGGGTTGATGAAACAAGCCCAGCAGATGCAGGAAAACATGAAGAAGATGCAGGAGCAGCTTGCATTGATCGAAGTCGAAGGGCAGTCGGGCGCCGGTCTCGTTAAGGTGACGATGACCTGTAAGAACGACGTGCGCCGCGTGTCGATCGATCCGAGCCTGCTCGCCGACGACAAGGACATGCTGGAAGACCTCGTCGCCGCTGCGTTCAACGACGCTGTGCGCAAGGCCGAAGCGACCGCCCAGGAAAAGATGGGCGGCATGACCTCGGGTCTGCCGTTGCCGCCGGGATTCAAGCTGCCGTTCTGAGGCGTAGTTCTCAACCGCGGTTCTGATCTGCACTATCGGATCAATACCGCGAAGCACGAAGCGCGTTGCGGCTGCTTTCGCCGCAGCGCTTGCCGGATGTGCGGCCGAATATCCGACCGGATCGGCGACTGAATGGACGAGTCATGCTCGTCATTCAGTGCGCCTGTCCGAGCGCATTCGCACTGCCCGAACCAGATTGCATCGCCAGCCCGCGTGCCGGGCGCCACCCACTTCGACGTCGCCGATCCGCATGAAACAACCATCCGCCTTGTCGGCGCTCGTCGAAGCGCTGCGCGTGTTGCCCGGCGTCGGGCCGAAGTCCGCGCAACGCATGGCGTACCACCTCATGCAGCACGACCGCGAGGGCGCCGAAAAACTCGGCCGCTCGTTGCTGTTCGCCACTGAGCATCTGCAGCACTGCGAGAAGTGCAACACCTTTACCGAAGCGCAGATCTGCGAGGTCTGCCTCGATAGCGAGCGCGATCCGGCGCTGCTGTGCGTTGTCGAGACGCCTGCCGACCAGATCATGCTCGAACAGACGATGACCTATCGCGGCCTCTATTTCGTGCTGATGGGGCGGCTCAGTCCGCTCGACGGCATCGGCCCGAAGGAGATCCATTTCGACCGGCTCGTAAAACGCGCGTCGGATGGCATCGTCAAGGAAGTCGTGCTCGCGACCAATTTCACTAATGAGGGCGAAGCTACCGCGCATTACCTCGGCCAAACGCTGAAGGCGCGCGGGCTTGCCGTGACGCGTCTTGCGCGCGGCGTGCCGGTGGGGGGCGAACTCGAATACGTCGACGCCGGCACGATCGCACGCGCGATGCTCGACCGGCGCTCGATGTAGCGCGAGGCATCCGCCGTAGCGGCTCGAACCATGGCGAAGCCGCGGCGGCCGGCACGATCCCGCGCCGCGCAGGTCAGGAACAGAATAAAGGAGATACATGAGCGCCACCCCTGATTCAGGCCCGAGCGCCGCGCCTGCTAGTCAATCCGGCGAACCCGCCCAACCCGCCGGCCAACCCACCGGCCCGCTCGCCGGCGTCAAGGTGCTCGAACTCGGCACGCTGATCGCCGGCCCGTTCGCCGCGCGTTTTCTCGGCGAGTTCGGCGCCGAGGTCATCAAGATCGAAGATCCCAAAGGCGGCGATCCGCTGCGCAAATGGCGCAAGCTCTATCCGGAAGTCGGCGGCACGTCGCTCTGGTGGGCCGTGCAGGCGCGTAACAAGAAATCCGTCACGATCAATCTGAAAGCGGAAGAGGGCAAGGAGATCGTGCGGCGTCTCGCGAAAGAAGCGGATATTGTCGTCGAGAATTTTCGGCCGGGTTTGCTGGAGAAGCTCGGGCTCGGCTATGACGTGTTGTCCGCTGAAAATCCCGGGCTCGTAATGGTGCGTCTTTCCGGCTACGGTCAGACCGGGCCGTATCGCGACCGGCCCGGCTTCGGTGCGATTGCCGAATCGATGGGCGGATTGCGCCATATCACCGGCTATCCGGATTTGCCGCCGCCGCGCATCGGCATTTCGATCGGCGATTCGATTGCCGCGCTGCACGGCGTGATCGGTGCGCTCATGGCGCTGCATCACAAACAGGTGAACGGCGGCAAGGGGCAGGTCGTCGACGTGGCGCTGTACGAGGCTGTCTTCAACATGATGGAGAGCGTGGTGCCGGAGTATGGTGTGTACGGCATGGTGCGCGAGCGCGCCGGCGCATCGCTGCCGGGCATCGTGCCGTCGAATACGTATCCGTGCCGTGACGGCAGCATCGTGATTGGCGGCAATAGTGATCCCATTTTCAAGCGTCTGATGGTGGCGATCGAGCGTGAAGATCTCGCCGACGATCCAGCGCTCGCGCATAACGACGGCCGCGTGCCGCGCACCCAGGAAATCGACGGTGCGATCGCCGCGTGGCTTGCCACCCGCACCATCGACGAAGCACTCGCGGTGCTGAACGCGGCCGACGTGCCGGTTGGCCGCATCTTCAGCGTCGCGGACATGTTCACCGATCCGCAATTCATGGCGCGCCAGATGATCCAGCGTTTCAAGTGGCAGGACGGTCAGGAAATCACGCTGCCGTCGGTCACGCCGAAGCTCTCGGCAACGCCCGGCGAAACGCGCTGGCTCGGCCCGCAACTGGGTGAACATACCGATGAAGTCCTGCAATCGCTAGGTTATGATGCAGACCACATCGCAAGGTTGCACGCGCAACAGATTGTGTGAGCAAGGACGTGGCCCCGCAGGATGGGCCACGCGCTTTTCACCACGGTTCACGGCACGGCAATCGCGGCCGGGGGGCGGCGGACATTGCAGCAAACCTGGCTGTACCCGCAATGCCCGAGCGCTGCGCCAGAAGACAACAAAAGTCGGAGACTTCAGACCATGCAACGCAGAACTTTCCTCGCCGGTACCGCCGCTCTCGCGGGCGCGACCTTTGCTGCTACGCCGTTCGCTTTCGCGCAGGGCAAACCTGAAACCACCAAGGTGGCGATTGCCGTCGGCGGCAAGAACCTCTTCTATTACCTGCCGCTCACCATTGCCGAGCGCCGCAATTACTTCAAGGATGAAGGGCTCGAGGTTGAAATCTCGGATTTCGCCGGCGGCTCACAGGCGCTAAAGGCGGCAGTCGGCGGCAGCGCGGACGTGGTCTCCGGCGCGTTCGAGCACACCTTGCTGCTGCAGGCGCAGAAGCAGGCGTTCCGTGAATTCGTGTTGCAGGGGCGGGCGCCGCAGATCGTGCTGGCGGTGTCGAAGAAAGCGATGCCGAACTACAAGTCGATCGCCGATCTGAAGGGCAAGAAAATCGGTGTGACCGCGCCGGGATCGTCGACTTCGATCATGGCGAGCTTCGTGCTGGCAAAGGCCGGCCTGACCGCGAAAGACGTGGCGTTCATTGGTGTCGGTGCGGGCGCCGGCGCGATTGCCGCGCTGCAGTCGGGGCAGATCGATGCGATCGCCAACCTCGACCCGGTGATGACCAAGCTCGAACGCACGGGCGATATCCGCGTAGTGTCGGACACGCGTACGCTCGCCGACACGCGCAGCGTGTTCGGCGGCGACATGCCGGCCGGCTGCCTGTATGCGTCGCAGAGCTTCATCACGAAGAATCCCAACACCACCCAGGCGCTGACCAACGCGATGGTGCGCGCGCTCAAGTGGCTGCAAACGGCGACCGGTAGCGAATTGATCAATACGGTGCCGGAAGGCTATCTGCTGGGCGACCGCGCGGTCTATCTGGACGCCTGGCAGCACGTGAAGGAGGCCATGTCGCCGGACGGCCTGATGCCCGCCGACGGCCCGGCGACTTCGCTGAAGACCTTGCAGGCGTTCGACCCGAACATGCAGGGCAAGCAGATCGATCTGTCGAAGACGTGGACCAACGACTTCGTCAAGAAAGCACTCGCGACCGTGAAGGCGTAAGCGCCGCAGTCAAGTCGATACCACACGAAACCGATCTTCGAAGCGAGTCGAACGATGACCGTTGCCGCCCTGGCGCTCGAGAACATCACCTGCACCTTCGCCGCGCGCGACAATCGCGCGCAACGCTACACCGCCGTCAAGGACACCACCCTGCGCATCGCGCCGGGCGAGTTTGTTTCGGTGGTCGGCCCCACCGGCTGCGGTAAGTCCACCTTGCTGAACGTCGGCGCGGGTTTGCTCGGTCCGTCCTCGGGCGCGGTCAGCGTGTTTGGCGAGCCGCTCAAGGGCATCAACCGGCGTGCCGGCTACATGTTCCAGGCCGACGCGCTGATGCCATGGCGCTCGGCGATCGACAACGTGATGGCCGGCCTCGCGTTCCACGGCGTGCCGCCCGCCGAAGCCCGCAGCAAGGCCGAAGAGTGGCTCAAGCGCGTGGGCCTCGGCGGCTTTGGTGATCGCTATCCGCATCAACTGTCGGGCGGCATGCGCAAGCGCGTCGCGATGGCGCAGACGCTGATCCTCGACCCCGACATCATCCTGATGGACGAGCCGTTTTCCGCGCTCGATATCCAGACGCGTCAGCTGATGGAAAACGAGTTGCTCGATCTGTGGGCGGCCAAGCGCAAAGCGGTGCTGTTCATCACCCACGATCTCGACGAAGCGATTGCGATGTCCGACCGCGTGGTGGTGCTGTCGGCCGGGCCGGGCACGCATCCGATCGGCGAATTCACGATCGATCTGCCGCGTCCGCGTGACGTCGCTGAGATTCGTGCGCATCCGCGTTTCGTCGAATTGCATGCGCAGATCTGGAGCGTGTTGCGCGATGAGGTGCTCAAGGGCTATCAGCAGCAACTCACGGCCGTGTAAGCGCGGCGTGTCCTGCGTCGCGTATCTGGATTAGATCAATCGTCTAAGGCAAACCGAGTCATGTGGAAGACGTTGCGCCCGAACCGGGCGAACCTGGTGATCTGGCAGTGGCTGCTGCTCGTGCTGTGCTTCGTGCTCTGGTATGTGCTGACCAGTCCGACGCTGCTGCCCGCATTCTATTTCGACGACCCTAACAAGGCCGCGTTCTTCTTCGGCGAACCCCAGAAGGTGCTGCAGCGGATCTGGGAGTGGTTCACCGGCGGAGAGATCTATCTGCATCTGTGGATTACGCTGGTCGAGACCGTGCTTGCGTTTGTGGTCGGCACGGGGCTCGGCCTTGGTGTCGGCTTGTGGCTCGCGCTGTCGCCGCTGGCGAGCGCGCTGTTCGACCCGTACATCAAGGCCGCCAACTCGATGCCACGGGTGATTCTCGCGCCGATTTTCGGCGTGTGGTTCGGCCTCGGCATCTGGTCGAAGGTCGCGCTGGGCGTCACGCTGGTGTTCTTTATCGTGTTCTTCAACGTCTACCAGGGCGTGAAGGAAGTCAGCCCGGTCGTGCTCGCCAATGCACGCATGCTTGGCGCGAATCGCAAGCACTTGCTGCGCTTTGTGTATCTGCCGAGCGCGATGAGCTGGGTGTTTTCGAGCCTGCATACGTCGGTGGGGCTGGCGTTCGTCGGCTCGGTGGTGGGGGAATATCTCGGCTCGGCGCGCGGCGTCGGCTATCTGATTCTGCAGGCCGAGGGCACCTTCGATATCAACACGGTGTTCGCGGGGATTCTGGTGCTAACTGCGTTCGCCCTGATTCTCGATGGCATTGTCGGTATTGGCGAGCGCCGTCTGATGAAGTGGCAGCCCAAATCAGGCGAGACCGAAAAGCTGTAGCGCACTCGCTGATGGGTCAAAAAATGGCGCGCGGTTCGCGGACCGCGCGCCATTTTTATTGGCTTGGCTGGATAGAAGAGCCGGCGCGACTTGAGCGTGCAACGGCTAAGGCGTAATTACCACCTTGCCGATGACGCGGCGCTCCGCCATGTCGCGCAGTGCGCGACCGGTGTCTTCCAGCGAATAGCGCGCCGACACGTAGGGTTTGAGCTTGCCTTCGCCGATCCAGCCGGTCATCTGCTCGAACGCCGCGTAATTGTGCTGCGGCTCGCGCTTCGCGAAATCGCCCCAGAATACGCCCACCAGACTCGCGCCTTTGAGCAGCGTCAGGTTGAGCGGCAGCTTCGGGATCTCGCCGTTGGCAAAGCCGACCACCAGGTAGCGCCCGCGCCAGCCGATGCTGCGAAACGCCGGTTCCGCATAGATGCCGCCGACCGGATCGTAGATCACGTCCGGACCTTTGCCGTCGGTGAGCGCCTTGATGCGTTCGCGCAGGTCTTCGGTGCTGTAATTGATGGTCGCGTCCGCGCCGTGCTTCACGCAAGTCGCGAGCTTCTCGTCACTCGACGCCGCCGCGATCACGCGGGCACCGAGTGCCTTGCCGATCTCGACCGCTGCCAGTCCAACGCCGCCGGCCGCGCCCAACACCAGCATCGTCTCGCCGGCCTTCAATTGGCCACGATCGACCACCGCGTGATGCGAGGTGCCATACGCCAGTGTGAACGCGGCGGCCAGTTCGAACTCGACATGGTCCGCGAGCGGCACACATGCCGCCGCTGGCGCTACCGCCTGCTCGGCGAAGCCACCCGCGCCGGTGAACGCGACCACGCGTGAGCCCGGTTTGAACTGCGTGACATC
This sequence comes from Paraburkholderia fungorum, assembly GCF_046027215.1. Taxonomy (GTDB): domain Bacteria; phylum Pseudomonadota; class Gammaproteobacteria; order Burkholderiales; family Burkholderiaceae; genus Paraburkholderia; species Paraburkholderia fungorum_D. Next base: position 1,891,769 of record NZ_JAQQEN010000001.1, read on the forward strand.
GGCGCCGACCGCGCGCACGATGCCCGCGACTTCCGAGCCAGGCGTAAAGGGCAGGGGTGGTTTGAACTGGTATTTATTCTCGATGATCAGCACGTCGGGGAAATTGACGGCTGCGGCTTTGACGTCAATCACGACGTGGCCGGGCGGCGCCTCGAGGTCCGGCAGGTTTTCGACGACCAGGCTCTCCGGCGGCCCGTATTGACTACAGCGAATCGCGCGCATCGTGTCTCCATATCGATCAGGGTCCCCGAAGGGACTTTGTTTGGGGCGCCCACCGAGTGGACTTCCTTCGGAGCGCCACCAAGTGGACTTCCTTAGGGGCGTCGTAACCATTCTGAGTGTAAAACAATCTGCACGACCGTGCGTTTTTATTGTTTTGCCGCGCTCCTGAAGCCGCCCGCCGCTCGTGTGCGGGACGCCTGATGCATGCGCGTCGCGCACAGCATGCGTGCCGTCGGCGGTGTCGTTCGCGCGCCTTCTTTCCTCGGTTACAATCGCCGCATGCGAATCCTACTCAGCAATGACGACGGTTACCTGGCGCCTGGTCTGGCCGCGCTTTACGAAGCGCTCAAGCCCATCGCCGACGTGACCGTGATGGCCCCCGAACAGAACTGCAGCGGCGCGTCCAATTCATTGACGCTGTCGCGGCCACTCTCGGTGCTGCGCTCGGCGAACGGCTTCTACTACGTGAACGGCACGCCTACCGATTCAGTGCACATTGCGCTGACCGGCATGCTGGACCATACGCCAGACCTCGTGATTTCAGGCATCAACAACGGCCAGAACATGGGCGAGGACACGCTTTATTCTGGCACCGTCGCCGCCGCCACTGAGGGCATCATGTTCGGCGTGCCGGCCATCGCGTTTTCGCTGGTCGATAAAGACTGGGGGCATCTCGACGATGCGGTGCGTGTCGCGGCTGAAATCGTCGCCCATTATCTCGAGCAGCCGCTGCCAGGGCATCCGTTGCTGAACGTCAATATTCCGAACCTGCCGTACGCGCAGCTCGGCGAATGGCGCGTCACGCGCCTGGGCAAGCGGCATCCGTCCCAGCCCGTGATCCGCCAGACCAATCCGCGCGGCGAACCGATCTATTGGATTGGCCCGTCGGGCAGCGCGCGCGATGCTAGCGAAGGCACCGATTTCCACGCCGTCGCCAACGGCCACGTGTCGATCACGCCCCTGCAGCTGGACCTGACCCATACGCAAATGCTGCCTGCAGCACGCGACTGGGCGCGTGCGGGCCACGGCGCTTCATGAGCGGCGAGCGCGCAAAGCGCTTCCCGCTTGGCCTCGAGGACCTGGTGCGCGAACCGCGCCGGCCCGAAGGGCGCCCGGGCGAGGTACGCGCTGCGGTGATTGCCGCGAGTGCGGCACTGAATGCGCGCCAGCAACCGGCGAAGAATTCGCCTCTCGGTTCCACGGGCAAGCCACAAGCGAAGCCGCAGGCGAAGGGGCAGAGCCAACCGCAAGCGGCGCCTGCCGTAAAGACGCAACTGAAGCCCCAGCCAGCGACCCAGGTGAAGCCCCAAGTGCAGTCATCAGCCAAACCACAGGCAAAAGCCGCCGCACCGATCTCGAACGTGCGCGCCGCGTCCAAACCTGCGTCGCCTGGGAACGCTTCGGTCAAACCTGCCGCCAAGGCCAACGAGCGCACGGCTGCGCCAAACGTCGCTTTAAATGGTGCATTGGCGCTGACTTCGGAACGGGTTCGCGAACGGATGGTCGAACGCCTGCGTGCGAATGGCGTGACCGATCAGCGCGTGTTGAACGCGATGTCCGTGGTCCCGCGCCACATGTTCGTCGACCCGGGCCTCGCGGCCCAGGCCTATGAGGATGCCGCGCTGCCGATCGGCCATCACCAGACGATCTCCAAACCCTCGGTGGTCGCGCGAATGATCGAACTGGCCGCCGCCGGCCGCGCGCTGAACACCGTGCTCGAAATCGGCACGGGCTGCGGTTATCAGGCGGCGGTGCTGAGTCAGGTCGCGCGCGATGTCTACTCGATCGAACGCATCAGGCCGCTGTCCGAACGCGCGAAGACAAACTTGCGTCCGCTGCGCATTCCGAACATCCGCTTGCACTACGGCGACGGTCGCCTGGGGCTGCCGTCGGCGGCGCCGTTCGATGCGATCGTGATCGCGGCGGCCGGGCTTGACGTACCGCAAGCATTACTTGAACAACTCGCGATCGGCGGCCGTCTGGTCGCGCCGGTCGGCTCGCAGGATGGCCAGAACCAGGTGCTGACTCTGGTTGAGCGCATCGGTCCCGCGCAGTGGCGCGAGTCACGGCTTGATCGCGTTTTCTTTGTACCCTTAAAATCCGGAGTGATTTGACACCGATGAGTATGTTGCGCGCGATGCAAAGAACCAGCCTGAATGTCCCCATGACCGTCACCCAGCGTAGCGTGTGCGTGCTCGCCTTGTCCCTGTTGATGACGGCCTGCGCGTCGCGGCTCGATCAGGCGCCCGTCGTCGATCGCTCCGGCGGCACGCCGCTCAGCACGCAGGCCGCGCAGCCGGCCGTGCCGCTCGGGCCGCCGCCGCCGGGCTACTACCGCGTGAAGCCGGGCGACACGTTGTACCGGATCGCGTTGGAGAACGGCCAGAATTACCGCGACATTTCGACGTGGAACAATCTCACCAACCCGAACCAGATCGAAGTCGATCAGTTGTTGCGCGTGGTGCCGCCGGGTGCGAACACCGCCGGCCTGACGCCGGGCGTGGCGACCGCGCCGATCGGCAGCGGCGGCGTGGTACAAAGCGCACCGCTGGGCAGCACGGCGCCGTCCACGGGTGCCGCTGCAGGCGTCGCCGCGGCGCCGCCGCTCTACGGTTCCACATCGAATAGCGCCTCGCTCACGCCGCCGGCGAATCCGGGCGCAGCGAGCGACGCGAATGCCGGCGCGTCCGGCAACGTCGCGTTCGCGTGGCCGGTGCGTGGCCCGATGCTCGGCACGTTCAACGACTCGACCAATAAGGGCATCAATATTGGCGGTGCCGCGGGCGATCCTGTCAAGGCTTCAGCGGACGGTCGCGTGGTTTATGCCGGAAATGGGCTGCGTGGTTACGGCAATCTCATTATCATCAAGCATGATGCAACTTATCTCACCGCGTATGCACACAACCGCTCTTTGATGGTAAAAGAGGGGGATGCGGTGACCAAAGGGCAGAAGATCGCTGAGATGGGCAATAGCGATTCCGACCGCGTGATGTTGCATTTCGAAGTTCGCCGGCAGGGTAAGCCTGTCGACCCACTGAAGTATTTGCCGCCGCAATAAGCGATACGACCATGCCGAAATCGAAGCGCCGCCCGCCGCAAGCCGAGTCTGAGACGATCAGCCGAGCCACGTCCGCTTCGGCGGACGAAAGCGGCGCTTCGGAAGTGGAAGAGGACATCGCAGAAGAGCGCGATGTCGACGAACGCCAGGGCGGCGCGGAAGAAGGCGACGCGCGCGAGAGCGTTGCCGAAGCCGCACCAGACGCAGACGATTTTCGCGCGTTGCTGCAAGCCGAGCTGACGGCCGACACGATCCAGCACTACCTGAACCGCATCAGCGTCAAGCCGCTTCTGACCGTCGAAGAAGAGCAGAAATATTCGCGTCTTGCCAAGGCGGGCGAATTCGAAGCGCGCCAGGTCATGATCGAGCGCAATTTACGGCTCGTGGTCAGCATCGCGAAGGGTTACCTGAATCGCGGCGTGCCGCTGCTCGATCTGATCGAAGAAGGCAACCTGGGTCTGATGCACGCGATCGAAAAATTCGATCCGACGCGCGGTTTCCGTTTTTCGACCTATGCCACCTGGTGGATTCGCCAGAGCATCGAGCGCGCGATCATGAATCAGGCGCGTACCGTGCGTTTGCCCGTGCACGTGATCCGCGAACTCAACCAGGTGCTGCGCGCCAAGCGCCATCTGGAAAAGAATTCGATGAATTCCGGGGAAGCCGCCGAGCGCCGCGACGCCAGCATCGACGACATCGCCTATCTGACCGGCAAGACCACCGACGAAGTCACCGACATTCTCGCGCTGAACGAGCACACCGCGTCGCTCGACGCGCCGCTCGATCTGGACCCGGCGAGCAGTCTGCTCGATTTGCTGTCCGACGATCAAAGCCAGTCGCCGGACGCCGAGGTGCAGCACCGCGAGCTGGAAACACTGACGCGCGCGTGGCTCGCGCGTCTGTCGGACAAACATCGTCATGTGATCGAACGCCGCTTCGGGCTGAACCACATCGAACCGGCCACGCTCGAAGAACTGGCCGACGAAATGGGCCTCACGCGCGAGCGTGTGCGCCAGATCCAACAGGAAGCGCTAGTGCGGCTCAAGCGCTTCTTCGCCTCCAACGGTGTGCGCAAGGACGCCGTTCTATAACCTGATGACACCGATTCTTGTATTCGACATCGAGACGATTCCCGATGTCGCCGGCATTCGCCGCCTCGAAGATTTGCCCGCCACGCTGAGCGACGCCGAAGTCGCCGAACATGCATTCGCCGCACGCCGGGAAAAGATCGGCAGCGATTTTCTGCCGCACCATCTGCAACGGATCGCGGCGATTTCCTGCGTCTTTCGCGACAACAACGGCTTCCGGGTGCGCTCGCTTGGCACGCTGGAGGACAGCGAGGCGACGCTGGTGCAGTCGTTTTACCGGGTGATCGAAAAGTACACGCCGCAACTCGTGTCGTGGAACGGCGGCGGTTTTGACCTGCCGGTGCTGAACTACCGCGCGCTGGTCAATGGCATTCCCGCCTACCGTTTCTGGGATCTCGGCGAAGACGACCGCGAATTCAAGTGGAACAACTACATCAGTCGTTATCACGCGCGCCATACCGATCTGATGGACGTGCTGGCGATGTATCAGGCGCGCGCCAACGCGCCGCTCGACGCGCTCGCCAAGATGTGCGGCTTTCCCGGCAAGATGGGCATGGACGGCAGTCAGGTGTGGCACGCCTACCAGCAAGGCCGTATTGAGGAAATCCGTAATTATTGCGAGACCGACGTCGTCAATACGTACCTGCTGTATTGCCGTTTCCAGTTGATCCGCGGCGCGTTTTCGGCCGAGGAGTATGCTGACGAAATCAACCTCGTCAAAAATGCACTGGCGCTCGAAACGGCGCCGCAATGGGCCGAATATCTGGCCGCGTTCGACAACTAGAACGACGCCGGTTCCTTGACGAACCGGTTCGCTGTGCTTGGATCCCGTTCGACGTGAGCCCGCCGCCACGGCAGCGCCGATTCGTTGGCAAACGCACCGGTTCGTCTACAATCTCGCCTTTCCCCCAAGTCTGTCAGGAAGTCGCAGGTGTCCCGAACCGCCCCCCATCGTCGCTCGCCCAAGCGCCAGAAGGCGCCCGCTCCGGTCAAGGCGCCCGTCATCACCGGCCATGAGCCGATCATCGAAATCGTTTCGCTCGACATGGAAGCGCGCGGCGTAGGTCGCGTCGAGAGCGAAGATGGCACGCCCGGCAAGGTGATTTTTGTCGAAGGTGCGTTGCCCGGCGAGCGGGTCAGCTATTCGACTCACCGCAGCAAGCCGAAATTCGAACAGGCCGAGGTCGTCGAGGTGCTGCGCGAAAGTGTGATTCGCACCACGCCGAAGTGTGTCCATTTCGATGTCTGCGGCGGCTGCTCGATGCAGCACCTGGACATCCGCGCCCAGGTGGCGGTCAAGCAGCGCGTGCTCGAAGACAATCTCCAGCATCTGGCCAGGCTGCGCCCTGAAACGGTGTTCCGCCCGATTCACGGCCCGGCGTGGGGCTACCGGTATCGCGCCCGTCTGGCCGTGCGTTATCTGCCCGAAAAGGGCGGCATGCGTATCGGCTTCCACGAAAAGAAAAGCAGTTATATCGCCGACATGAAGACCTGCGAGGTGCTGCCGCCGCACGTGTCGGCCATGCTGATGCCGCTGCGCTTCATGATCCGCAAGCTGTCGATTTACGACCGCATGCCGCAACTCGAACTCGCGGTCGGCTCCTCGGTGACGGCGCTGGTGGTGCGAAACCTCGAACCGATCACGCCAGCCGACGAACAGGTACTGCGCGATTTCGCGGACGAGCACAAGGTGCAGTTCTGGCTGCAGCCGGGCGGGCCTGACACGGCCCAGCCGTTCTATCCGCTCGACGGGCAACTCGACTACACGCTGCCGGAATTCAATATCCGGATGCCGTTCAAGCCAACCGACTTCACCCAGGTGAATCACGCGATCAACCGGGTGCTGGTGAGCCGTGCGCTGCGGCTGCTGGCGCCGGCGCGTACGGACCGCGTGCTCGACCTGTTCTGCGGGATCGGTAATTTCACCTTGCCGCTCGCGCGCATCTCGAAGGAAGTGGTGGGCATTGAAGGCAGCGAAGCGCTCACCTCGCGCGCGCTGGCGAATGCCGGGTTGAACGGCGTGGCGGGCCATACGTCGTTCGCCTGCCGCAATCTGTTCGAAGTCACCGCGGACGACCTGCGCGCGCTCGGCCACTTCGACAAATTTCTCGTCGACCCGCCGCGTGAAGGCGCACTGGCCGTCGCCAAGGCGTTGGTGGAGATCGCGCAGAGCGGCGCCGGGCCGCTGCCCAAGCGGATCGTCTACGTGTCGTGCAATCCGGCAACGCTCGCCCGCGACGCCGGTCTGCTGGTGCATGAGGCCGGCTATCGGCTGGTGGGCGCGGGCGTGATCAACATGTTCCCGCATACGTCGCACGTGGAGTCGATTGCGTTGTTCGAGCGGGACTGAGGCGCGGTGTGCCGGGCTGACGCGCGGGTCGAGCCTGCTGTACAAACAGAAACGCCACGACCGAGGTCGTGGCGTTTCGTTTTAATGCAGGGCGCCGTAGCCTAGAACTGCCACCACGACTTTTCCTTACCCGGCCTTGCATGGCCCGTGATGTACGGGCTGTCAGGGAAGGTGCCGGCCAGCACGCGTTTGGTGTCGTCGGCCAGTTGCGGCTGGTTCAGCTTCTCGTACGACAGCATCATGATGTGCAGTGCGTCTTCGATCGCCGGTGCGTTCTTGTATTGCGTCAGCGCCAGCTGTGCGCGGTTGATCGCGGCGACATAAGCGCCACGGCGATAGTAGTAATCCGCTGCGTGGACTTCGTGCGACGCCAGCGCGTTCACGATATAGCGCATGCGTTGCGCGGCATCCGGCGCGTATTTGCTGTTCGGGTACTTGTCGACCACGACCTTGAACGCGTCATACGACTCGCGCAGCGACTTCGGATCGCGCTCGCTCATGTCCTGGCCGGAGAAGCGGCCAAACAGACCGAGGTCGTCGTTGAAGTGGATCATGCCCTTCAGGTAGTACGCGTAGGCGATGTCCGGGTGATCCGGGTGCAACTGGATGAAGCGGTCGATCGCCTGGTCGGCGGCAGCGTTTTCGTTGTCTTTCCAGTTACAGTACGCGACATTGATCTGCGCCTGCTGTGCGAAGTGGCCGAACGGGTCGCGGCCCTCAAGCATCTCGAAATACTTGGCGCACTTGCCGAAATCGCCACCGCTCAAAGCGTCGTTCGCCTCCGTATATAATTTGTTGTTGTTCCACGTAGCCGTCTCGTCGGTCTTTTCCGGCAGGCCGTGGCAAGCCGCAACAACGGCGACGGCTGCAGCGCACGCAATGTATCCGGCCACTTTCCGGGCCGCCTTCTTGATGGCCGCCAAATTGATCGCCGCTTTAGTAATGGTGTTCAAGGCTCGCATTTTCCAGTCTAGCTTTACGTCCAGGTGACCCAGACTCAATGACCCGCTCAAATACTCCAGGCGCCGCTACCGGTGCCGGGAATAGCAACAAAGATTATAGCGTAAGCGCTGACCCCTCCGACGCCTTGGGCGTCGATTCGCTCGACGACGATCTCGGCGCCGACGCGCTTGACGCCGCCGGCCCGCAAAGCATGGTACCGACCGTGGCGAGCCGCGTGGCGGACGAGACGCCGCGCAGTGTCCTCGTACCCGACGAACTGGCTGGCGAACGCCTCGACAAGGTGCTCGCCCGCGTGTTCCCCGAGTTCTCGCGCAACCGCCTGCAAAGCTGGATCGAGGCCGAGCGGGTGCGGATCGACGGCAAGCCGGCGAAGATCCGCCAGCCGGTGCCGCTCGGCGCGACCATCGAACTCGTGCCGGATCTGCTGCCCGAGCAACTCGCTTTCACGCCCGAACCGGTGCCGCTCGAGATTGTCTACGAAGACGAGACGCTGGTGGTCATCAACAAGCCGGCCGGCATGGTCGTGCATCCGGCGGCCGGCAACTGGAGCGGCACCTTGCTGAACGGCCTGCTGTACCGTTACGGCGACGCCGCCGCCGGCCTGCCGCGCGCGGGCATCGTGCACCGGCTCGACAAGGAAACCTCCGGTCTGATGGTGGTGGCGCGCACGCTTGAGGCGCAAACCGATCTCGTGCGCCAGTTGCAGGCGCGAACGGTGAAGCGGCGTTATCTCGCACTGGTGTGGGGCAACATGCCCGAGGAAGGCACGATCGACGCGCCAATCGGCCGCGATCCGCGTGAACGCACGCGCATGGCAGTGGTGACGAGCGCCTCGGGCAAGCCTGCGCGCACGCATTTCCGGCGTGTCGATACAGCGATCTGGCAGCGTCAGCCGGTCACCGCGATTCATTGCGATCTGGAAACGGGACGCACCCATCAGATTCGCGTGCATTGCGCGCACATCGGCCATCCGTTGCTCGGCGATCCTGTGTACGGACGCGCTCGCGGCAAGCGCTCAGTCACGCCGCTGCCGGACGGCTTCGCCCGCCAGGCGCTGCATGCGTGGCGCCTCGGCCTGATCCATCCGCAGACCGGCCGCACGATGCAATGGCGCGCCGATGCGCCGGAAGACATGCAGGTGCTGTCGGCGGCGCTCGGCCTCGGGCGTGACGACGCGGGCGAGTTTGACGAGACGTACTACGAGGACGAAGACTACGACGCGTCGCTGGACGAAGACGATGACGACGCAGCCGATCACGACGAAGGCCACGATGGCGCCGAACACGACGACGAGGACGATCACGCATGAGTTTGCCCGCGCTGAGCTTTGCCGATGTTGTGCAGCCCGTCTGGAACGTATCGCCGCGCGTGCGCGCGCTCGTCACCACGCGCAATGGCGGCGTGAGTCAGCCGCCATTCGGCCGCTGGCAGGCTGGCGCCGATCACCCCGGCGGCCTGAATCTGGGCATGAAAGCGGGTGACGATCCAGCGGCGGTCGCGACCAACCGCGCGCGTCTGCTGGCGTTGGCGGGCGTGAGCGAGGCCGCATGGCTCGAACAGATCCACGGCGCCGGCATCGTGCGCGCTGAAGACGTGCTCGCGCAGGCTCATGCCGGCGGCACGCCGACGCGCGCCGATGCCAGTGTCACCGACCGGCCTGGCACGGTCTGCGTCGTGATGGTCGCCGATTGCATGCCGGTTCTGTTGTGCGACGCGGCGGGCCGCGCGGTCGGTGCGGCACATGCCGGGTGGCGCGGCCTGGCAGCGGGCATCGTCGAACAGACCGCGCAGCGCGTGGCCGAGCTGGCCGGCGTGACGGTGGCTTCGCTGCATGCCTGTCTTGGCCCGGCCATCGGGCCCGATGCTTTCGAGGTAGGGGCAGACGTGCGTGACGCCTTCATGAATGACGTTGACGCTACGCAACGCGATGCGACTGCGAACGCGTTCGTCCAGCATCCTCACAATGCGGGCAAATACCTCGCGGATCTTCCGGCGCTGGCGCGCCTGCGCCTGCGGCGGCTGGGCGTAACGCAGGTGGTCGGCGGCGATCTTTGCACGGTCACGCAACGCGAGCGTTTCTATTCTTACCGCCGCGACCGCGAGACCGGCCGAATGGCTGCCCTCATCTGGCTGGACGATCAGGCGCAGGCGATTGCGGATTAGCGGTGCGCGAAAGGCCGTGAAGGGCCGCGTCGAAAATCCTTCGCACAGTCCGGCCCATCATGCCATTGCGTTGCGCTGTGAGCCGTCAGCGCAGCGGGCCGCTCCATGCCGTCCTGCGAGGCGCTTATGAGGGTTTATTCGGAGGTGCGGCGGCCTTTTTGCTGCGCTGCCGGAATTCACGTCCCTGGCGTAAATCTGCCGCAAAAAACGTCTGCTCGCGCACGGATAAGCGCACATAAGTCTATGCAATATGGGTGTTTTTTTCGCCGACGAGGCCCATGTCGACTCAAGTCCCAAAAGCGCGATCTACTACACAGGGAAAACGATAATTAAAAAAATATCGCACTGCGGCAAAATCGGGAACAAGCATTGACATGCCTTGCGATGGGGAGCAAGAATGTTCCTCACCACGGGACAGGGCGTGACGAGGTTGCGAGCAATCGCCCACGTGCGCAATAACCTGCCTCTCAACCCGTCCGCAAGGACTTACCGGTCAAAAGCAGGTATGGCAGCATCACATCCCTCAGCTTCTCCCAGCACGGACTCCTCCACGGAGCATACGCAGCAGGCCGGTTCGAGCGGCGCTGCGTCAGCCGCAGGCACGCAGCCGTTACTCGACGCCTGGATGAATGCGTGGCGTTCACTTGGCACGTCATCCGGCGGCAGCGGCATGCCTTTTTCGATACCGCAGATGGGTCTGCCGCAAATGCCGTCGTTTCCCGGCATGCCGGATTTCAGCAAAATGGCGTCGCTAACGTCCATGCCGTCATTCGGCGGTCTGAACGTGCCCGCCGCCGCGATTCCCTCCGAACGTCTCCAAAAGCTGCAAGCCGACTATTCGCGCGAGGCGATGGAGTTGATCCAGCAGGCAGCCGGGTCTTCCGCCAAAGCTCCTGAACTCAAAGACCGCCGGTTCAGTTCCGACGCGTGGAGCTCGGCCCCGGCGTTCGCATTCACGGCGGCGTGGTATCTGTTGAACGCGCGCTATCTGCAGGAAATGGTCGACGCGCTCGATACCGAGCCGAAGGTACGCGAACGGATCCGCTTCGCGGTCCAGCAATGGACGGCCGCGGCGTCGCCGAGCAACTTCTTCGCGCTGAATCCGGAAGCGCAAAAGACCTTGCTGGAAAGCCAGGGCGAGAGCTTGCGGCAGGGCGTGATGAACCTGCTCGGCGACTTGCAGCGCGGCAAGATATCTCAGACCGACGAATCGCGTTTCGTGGTTGGCGATAATCTTGCGAACACCGAAGGCTCGGTGGTGTTCGAAAACGAGCTGATCCAGCTGATTCAATACAAGCCGCGCACGGCCACCGTGCGCGAGCGGCCGCTCCTGATCGTGCCGCCTTGCATCAACAAGTTCTACATTCTCGATCTGCAGCCGGAGAATTCGCTGGTCGCGCACGGGCTCGAGTCGGGGCATCAGGTGTTCCTGATTTCGTGGCGCAACGCGGATGCAAGCGTCGCGCATAAAACGTGGGACGACTACATCGGCGAGGGTGTGCTCACCGCGATCGAGACAGTGTGCAAGATCAGCGGCCGCGAGCAGATCAACACGCTAGGCTTCTGCGTGGGCGGCACGATGCTGGCCACGGCGCTGGCGGTGGCGGCAGCACGCGGCGAACATCCGGCCGCGTCGATGACCTTGCTCACCGCGATGCTCGATTTCTCCGACACGGGCGTGCTCGACATCTTCGTCGACGAAGCGCATGTGCAGATGCGCGAGCAGACCATAGGCGGCAAGGGCGGTACGGCGCCGGGGCTGATGCGCGGCATCGAATTCGCCAACACGTTCTCATTCCTGCGACCGAACGATCTGGTGTGGAACTACGTCGTCGACAATTACCTCAAAGGGCGCACGCCGGTGCCGTTCGACCTGCTGTACTGGAACAGCGATTCGACCAGTCTGCCGGGGCCGATGTACGTCTGGTATCTGCGCAACACGTATCTCGAGAATCGTCTGCGTGAGCCGGGTGCGCTGACCACCTGCGGCGAGCCGGTCGACCTCACGAAGATCGACGTGCCGACCTTCATCTACGGTTCACGCGAAGACCATATCGTGCCGTGGGAAACGGCTTATGCGTCGGTGCCCTTGCTCAGCGGGCCGTTGAAATTCGTGCTCGGTGCTTCGGGCCATATTGCAGGTGTGATCAATCCGCCGGCGAAGAAAAAGCGCAACTACTGGGTGCTCGAAGGCGAGGGCAAAACACTGCCGGAAACCCCGGGCGAGTGGCTTGATCAAGCCACGGATGTGCCTGGCAGCTGGTGGCCGGAATGGACCACGTGGCTCGACCAGTATGGCGGCAAGAAGGTGAAGCCGCGTGCCGAAGCCGGTTCCACCGAATTCCCGGTGATCGAACCGGCGCCGGGGCGTTATGTGCGGCAGCGCGAGTAGCGTGTAGCGCTGACGCGTGGCGTGAATCGAGCGTTGGCTCGATGCGCGCCGGGTGGATCGAGAGCGGAAGAGCGAAGAGATTTTTAACTTGACGGGCAGCGGCGCAATCGGCTGACATGCCCGGAGGATATGGAAATGACTGATGTTGTGATCGTATCGGCCGCCCGTACGGCAGTAGGCAAATTCGGTGGGTCGCTGGCAAAGATCGCCGCGCCCGAACTCGGCGCTACAGTGATTCGCGCGGTGCTCGAGCGGGCTGGTATGAAGCCTGAGCAGGTCAGCGAAGTCATTCTGGGTCAGGTGCTGGCGGCAGGCTCGGGCCAGAACCCAGCGCGTCAGTCGCTGATCAAGGCGGGGCTGCCCACGGCCGTGCCGGGCATGACGATCAACGTAGTGTGCGGCTCGGGCCTGAAGGCCGTGATGCTGGCGGCCAACGCGATCATCGCGGGCGACGCGGACATCGTGATCGCCGGCGGTCAGGAAAACATGAGCGCCGCACCGCATGTGCTGCCGGGCTCGCGCGACGGTTTCCGCATGGGCGACGCAAAGCTGATCGACTCGATGATCGTGGACGGCCTGTGGGACGTCTACAACCAGTACCACATGGGCGTGACAGCGGAAAACGTTGCCAAGGAATACGGCATCACGCGCGAGCAGCAGGATGCGTTCGCGGCGCTGTCGCAGAACAAGGCGGAAGCCGCGCAGAAGTCGGGCCGTTTCAACGACGAAATCGTGCCGGTCGACATTCCGCAACGCAAGGGCGAGCCGCTGCGTTTCGCAACGGACGAGTTCGTGCGTCACGGCGTGACGGCTGAAGCGCTGGCCGGTCTGAAGCCGGCATTCTCGAAGGAAGGCTCGGTGACAGCGGCCAATGCGTCGGGTCTGAACGACGGCGCGGCGGCGGTGCTGGTAATGTCGGCGAAGAAGGCCGAGGCGCTCGGCCTCACGCCGCTCGCGCGCATCAAGGCGTACGCCACTTCGGGTCTGGATCCGAAGGTGATGGGCATGGGTCCGGTGCCGGCCTCGCGCCGTTGTCTCGAGCGCGCGGGCTGGACGCCGGCCGATCTCGACCTGATGGAAATCAACGAAGCGTTTGCCGCACAGGCGTGCGCCGTGAATCAGCAAATGGGCTGGGACACGTCGAAGATCAACGTGAACGGCGGCGCGATCGCGATCGGCCATCCGATCGGTGCGTCCGGCGCCCGGATTCTCGTCACGCTGCTGCACGAAATGCAGAAGCGCGATGCGAAGAAGGGTCTGGCGTCGCTGTGTATTGGCGGCGGGATGGGTGTGGCGCTGGCGGTCGAGCGCGCATAAGCAGGCGTAAGCAGGGTTGCCGCGCGCCCCATTGCAGCAGGGTGTCGCGCGGCGGGTAATCGCCTCGCCGGCCGGTCGCCCGGCGGCAGTGTAGATGAAGCACCAGGCGAGGGATGAGGCGCCGTTCGGCGCTTCGAAAACGAAAACGGAGTGTGGTTTATGACACAGCGAATTGCGTACGTAACGGGCGGGATGGGCGGCATCGGCACGAGCATTTGCCAACGGCTGCACAAAGAAGGCTTCAGGGTGGTCGCGGGCTGCGGCCCGAACTCGCCGCGTCGCGTGAAATGGCTCGAAGAGCAGAAGGCGCTTGGCTACGATTTCGTCGCGTCCGAGGGCAACGTGGGCGATTGGGAGTCGACCAAGGTAGCGTTCGACAAGGTCAAGGCTGAAGTCGGCGAGGTGGACGTGCTGGTGAACAACGCCGGCATCACGCGTGACGTCGTGTTCCGCAAGATGACGCACGAAGACTGGACGGCGGTGATCGACACCAACCTGACCAGCCTGTTCAACGTGACCAAGCAGGTGATCGACGGGATGGTCGAGCGCGGTTTTGGGCGAGTGATCAACATTTCGTCGGTAAACGGGCAGAAGGGCCAGTTCGGCCAGACCAACTATTCCACCGCAAAAGCCGGGATTCACGGTTTCACGATGTCGCTGGCGCAGGAAGTGGCCACCAAGGGCGTGACGGTCAATACCGTGTCGCCGGGCTACATCGGCACGGACATGGTCAAGTCGATCCGGCCGGACGTGCTGGAAAAGATCGTTGCAACCATTCCGGTGCGCCGTCTCGGTCAACCGGATGAAATTGGCTCGATCGTGGCCTGGCTTGCATCGGACGAATCGGGTTTCTCCACGGGCGCTGATTTTTCGCTGAACGGCGGTTTGCATATGGGCTGAGTCATGAACGCGCCGCTCACAAGGCGGCGCGCGCGTGCTCAGATGGTTCCGGCGGCGTCTCGACTGTGCGATAGCCCGATTGCGCAGTCGGCAGGACGCCGTTTCCGCGCTCAACTCGCGCTCAAAGGCGTTACATGACTACTACTACAAAGAAAACAGCCGAACGACTGATCAAGAAATATCCGAATCGTCGGCTTTACGATACCGAGACAAGCACGTACATCACGCTGACGGACGTCAAGCAACTCGTGCTGGACCAGGAGGATTTCAAGGTCATCGATGCGAAGAGCAACGAGGATCTGACGCGCGCTATCCTGTTGCAGATCATTCTCGAAGAGGAGAGCGGCGGCCTGCCGATGTTCTCGTCGTCGATGCTGTCGCAGATCATCCGGTTCTACGGTCATGCGATGCAGGGCATGATGGGCACGTATCTGGAAAAGAACATTCAGGCGTTCATCGACATTCAGGCCAAGCTCGCCGACCAGTCGAAGAACCTGTATGAAGGCAAGGCGATGAACCCCGAAGTCTGGTCGCAGTTCATGAACATGCAGGCGCCGATGATGCAGGGCATGATGACCAGCTACATTGAGCAGTCCAAAAACATGTTCGTGCAGATGCAGGAGCAGATGCAGAACCAGGCGAAGTCGATGTTCAGCACCTTCCCGTTCACGCCGGGTGGTCCGGTGAATGCGGCAAATCCAGGGAATGTGCCGGCTGCTCCGCAAACCAATCCGCAAACTAGTCCGCAAGGCAATCCGGAGCCGGAGAAGAAGTAACGGCGTAAGACGCGGTGGCGCAGGGCGTGCAGGCCCGACGTAGCGGCCGCGCGGCGGGTGGCGGCCGTCGGCGCGGTACAATCAGTGGTTGCGTGCGCAGGGCGTTATGCCGGGGTGTGGTCCCCGCGGTTCTTGAGGTCCTTTGAACCCGTCGCCCTTGCTGCACAGTCCCCTTTGTCGCCATCTGCAGCGCTAATCCCTATGCCCTTCGAGATTTACGACACACGCCAGGCTGCCGCCGTCGAGGCTAAGGCCATGCTGGCAGTCGATTTCGTATGCTTTCGTTTTACAGCCCATCGTCAGGACAAGCGCTTCCCTTCGGCGCCCGCTTTCGCGTGAGTCGGCTGTTTCTTGCTCCCATGGAAGGACTCGCGGACTACGTGTTGCGCGATGTCTTGACCAGCACCGACGGGTTCGACGGTTGTGTGTCCGAGTTCGTCAGGGTGACGGGCTCGCTGCTTCCCGAACGCGTGTACGAGAGGGACACGCCCGAAGTCCTCCATGCCAGCCGTACCCCTGGCGGTACGCCGATGGTGATCCAGCTACTCGGGAGCGATCCTGAATGGATGGCGCTCAATGCTGCCCAGGCGGCTAAATTGTCGCCGCATGGAGTCGACCTGAATTTCGGCTGTCCCGCCAAAGTCGTCAACCGGCACGGCGGCGGCGCCATGCTGCTGGCAGACCCTGAACAGCTGAACCGGATCGTTGCGTCGGTTCGCGCGGCGGTGCCTGCCAGCATCGCCGTGACGGCAAAAATGCGGCTCGGGGTGTCCGATACCTCGCTGGCGATCGACTGCGCCACGGCGCTGGCGGAAGGCGGCGCGGCCTCCCTCGTCGTGCACGCCAGAACGCGTGATCATGGCTACCGGCCTCCGGCCCACTGGGAGTGGATCGCGCATATCGACGCTGCCGTGGACGTGCCGGTCATTGCCAACGGAGAAGTCTGGACGGTGGCTGACTGGGAGCGATGCCGGGCGGTCAGCGGCTGTAGCGACGTGATGATCGGGCGGGGTGCCGTGTCGGACCCGTTCCTCGCGTTGCGGATACGCGGACAGATGGACCGGTTGCCGTCCAGCGAGGAATGGCCGCTCGTACTGCGCCAGATTGCCGGCTATCTGAAAAAATTGCAGGGCCGTGTCGCATCCCGTCACGAACACGGGCGCGTCAAGATGTGGCTCAGCTATCTGAAGCGGACCTGGCCGCAGGCCGCCGAACTGCATGCGGCCATCCGGCGCCTGCATGATTCGCGCGACATTCTTGCGGTCATAGAGCAGGCCCTCGCGTTGGACGATTTAATCGTGACGCATCAATGGGTGGCCCTCGGCCAGCTCGATCCGGCTGAGGTCGCGGCCAGTTGACGACGAGAATTCAAAGACTTACGAGCGGCGGCCGTGGCGAACCGCTACAATTCAGGGTTTAACGTCTTCAAGCGGTCCCCCATGTCTGCCACCCCCCCGATTGCCGTGCCGAAGGTCGGCTTTGTCTCGCTCGGCTGCCCGAAAGCACTGGTCGACTCCGAACAGATCATCACGCAACTGCGAGCCGAAGGCTACGAGATTTCCGGCACGTACGACGGCGCAGATCTTGTGGTCGTCAACACCTGCGGCTTCATCGACGAAGCGGTGCAGGAAAGCCTCGACGCGATCGGCGAAGCGCTGAGCGAAAACGGCAAGGTTATCGTCACCGGCTGTCTCGGCGCGAAAAAAAGCGCGAGCGGCACGGGTCTGATCGAAGAAGTCCATCCGAAAGTGCTGGCCGTGACGGGCCCGCACGCGCTCGGCGAAGTGATGCAGGCCGTGCACAACCATTTGCCCAAGCCGCACGATCCGTTCACCGATCTGGTGCCGGCAGCGGGCGTGAAGCTTACGCCGCGCCACTACGCGTATCTGAAGATTTCCGAAGGCTGTAACCACCGCTGCACGTTCTGCATCATCCCGTCGATGCGCGGCGACCTCGTGTCGCGGCCAGTCGCCGAAGTGATGCTCGAAGCGGAAAACCTGTTCAAGTCCGGCGTGAAGGAACTGCTCGTCATTTCGCAGGACACGAGCGCCTACGGCGTCGACGTCAAATATCGCACGGGTTTCTGGAACGGCAAGCCAATCAAGACCCGCATGACCGACCTGGTCGGCGCGCTCGGCGAACTGGCCGCGCAATACGGCGCGTGGGTGCGCCTGCATTACGTCTATCCGTACCCGAGTGTCGATGAAGTGATCCCGATGATGGCCGAAGGTCCGTTCAAGGGCCACGTGCTGCCGTATCTCGACGTGCCGTTCCAGCACGCGCATCCGGAAGTGCTCAAACGCATGAAGCGCCCGGCCAACGCTGAAAAGGTGATGGAACGCGTGAAGGCGTGGCGCGAAATGTGTCCGGACCTGACGATTCGCAGCACCTTCATCGCCGGTTTCCCCGGCGAGACCGAAGAGCAGTTCCAGACTTTGCTCGATTTCATCCGCGAGGCGGAACTGGATCGGGTCGGCTGTTTTGCGTACTCGCCGGTGGAAGGCGCAACGGCCAACGAACTCGACGGTGCCTTGCCCGACGAAGTGCGTGAAGAACGCCGCGCGCGTTTCATGGAAGTGGCCGAAGAAGTGTCCGCGAAACGCATCGCGAAGAAAGTCGGCAAAACGCTGAAGGTGCTGGTCGACGAGATCAACGCCGACGGCGGTATCGGCCGCACGGCGGCGGATGCGCCTGAGATTGACGGCGTTGTGTATATCGCGCCGGCTACCAAGGCGTCGAAGCGCTATAAGGTCGGCGATTTCGTGTCGGTGAAGATTAGCGGCGCCGATGGCCACGATCTGTGGGGCGAGGTTTAAGCCATGTCGGCGAGTACACCGGTAGCCCGCCGCCCGGAGATCCTCGCGCTCGGCGAGGCGATGATCGAGTTCAACCAGTCGGCGAAAGATCAGCCGAACTATCTGCAGGGCTTTGGCGGCGATACGTCGAACTTCTGCATCGCGGCCGCGCGCCAGGGTGCGAGCACGGGTTTTGTGTCCGCGGTCGGCAGCGATCATTTCGGCCGCCTGCTGATCGATCTGTGGGAACGTGAACAGGTCGATACCTCACTCGTACGCATCGACCCGCACGCGTCCACGGGCGTGTATTTCGTCTCGCACGGGCCGCAGGGTCACGCGTTCGACTATCTACGGGCCGGTTCGGCCGCGAGCCGTTATACGCCGCACGACCTGCCGCTCGAGGCGATCGCCGCAGCCAAGGTCATCCATCTGTCCGGGATCAGTCTCGCAATCAGTCTGAGCGCCTGCGACGCGGCGCTGGCCGCGATCGAACACGCGCGCGCGAGCGGCGTGCGCGTGAGCTTCGACACCAACCTGCGTCTTAAGCTGTGGCCACTCGCCCGGGCGCGCGCGGTGATGCTCGAAGCGATTCGCCAGACCGATATCTGCCTGCCCAGTTGGGACGACGTGACCGAGCTGACCGGCTTGACCGGCCGTGACGAGATCGTCGATTTCGTGCTGTCGCAAGGTCCGCGTGTGGTCGCGCTCAAGCTCGGCAAGGAAGGCTCGTATATCGCGACGCCTGACGAGCGGCGCGTCGTGCCGGGCTACGTCGTCAATGCCGTTGACGCAACCGGTGCGGGCGACTGTTTCGGCGGCGCGTTCATTGCGCGCATCGTCGCGGGTGACGATCCTTTTGAAGCGGCGCGTTATGCGAATGTCGCCGCGGCACTGTCCACGCAAGGTTATGGCGCGGTCGCACCCGTTCCTTCGCGGGCGACGGTCGAACATATACTGGCGGGTTGATCACAAACGTACGGCGATGCATGGCCGTAGCACGCGAGAGCAAAATTACCTTTCGAGACTGAAGAGGAGCGAGCGATGCAACGAGACGTAGTGGTGGTAAGCGGTGTGCGTACGGCAATCGGCGGCTTTGGCGGCAGCCTGAAGGATTTCTCACCGACCGAACTGGGTGCACGCGTGGTGCGTGAAGTGCTGGCGCGCGCGAACGTATCGGGCGACGAAGTCGGTCATGTGGTGTTCGGCAACGTCGTGCATACCGAGCCGAAGGATATGTACCTGGCGCGCGTGGCCGCGATCAACGGCGGCGTCGCGCAACACGCGCCGGCATTGACCGTGAACCGCCTGTGCGGCTCGGGCTTGCAGGCGATCGTCTCGGCCGCGCAAGGCGTGCTGCTCGGCGACGCCGACATCGCCATCGGCGGCGGCGCGGAGAACATGAGCCGCGCGCCTTACTCGATGCCCGCCGCGCGTTTCGGCCAGCGCATGGGCGACGCCCGTCTGGTCGACATGATGGTTGGTGCGCTGAACGACCCGTTCCAGACGATCCATATGGGCGTGACCGCCGAGAACGTCGCGCGCAAGTACGATATTTCGCGCGAAGCGCAGGATGCGCTCGCGCTCGAGTCGCATCGCCGTGCGGCGAATGCCATCACCAGCGGCTACTTCAAGGAACAGATCCTGCCGATCACGATTCCGTCGAAGAAGGGCGACGTGGTATTCGACACGGACGAACACGCGCGCATGAACGCGACGTCCGAAGATTTTTCGAAGCTCAAGCCAGTGTTCGTGAAGGAAAACGGCACGGTGACGGCGGGCAATGCCTCGGGTATCAACGACGCCGCAGCGGCGGTGGTCCTGATGGAGCGCAGCGTCGCCGAACAACGGGGCATCAAGCCGCTCGCGCGGCTCGTGTCATATGCGCATGCTGGCGTCGATCCGGCTTACATGGGCATCGGCCCGGTGCCGGCCACGCGCCGCGCGCTCGAACGCGCTGGCCTGACGGTGGCGGATCTCGATGTGATCGAGGCGAACGAGGCATTTGCCGCCCAGGCATGCGCCGTCAGCAAGGAGCTGGGTTTCGATCCGGCCAAAGTCAATCCGAACGGCTCCGGCATTTCGCTTGGCCATCCGATCGGCGCGACCGGCGCGCTGATTACGGTCAAGGCGTTGTATGAATTGCAGCGCGTCGGCGGCCGTTATGCATTGGTGACGATGTGTATCGGCGGCGGCCAGGGCATTGCGGCGATCTTCGAGCGGATCTGAGGATCGCGGCGAACAGCTATCGAGCCGTATCAGGTAACAAGGAAGGAACGGATGCAGGTATTCAAAGCGAAGAAGGGCGCGGCGCGCCGGCGCGGTTGGGTCGCGCTGGGCATGGCTGCAATGCTGTATGCGGGCGCGGGCATGTTAGTGCCCATGCAGGCATCGGCGGAAAGCGACGCGGTCAAGGAACTGGCGGCGCCGCCGCCGATCCAGTTGCCGCTCAAGCCGAGCCCTGAATTCGCGAAGTTCCCGCGCTACGCCGGCATGCTGGGCTCGCGTCAGATCGTGCTGCGGCTTGGCGCGAAAACCGACGATCCGGCCGGCGTGCACGGCGAATATCAATACACCGATACCGGCGAAGTCATTCTGATCGCGGGTGACCGCGACGGCGATACGCTCGAGGTCGAAGAGTCGAACGACGGCACGCATATCACCGGCAACTGGGTCGGCAAGTTCGCCGCCGATGGTTCGGTGGCAGGCGACCGGATGAATGTCGACGACTCCGACCCGCAGCCGTTCGACCTGAAGCCGCTGGCGGCAGGGCAGGCCGTGCCGGCTGCATCCGCGAATGCCGCGGCCAGGCCGCAACCGTCCGCGGGCGCTGCCGCCGTTGCGCCCGCTTCGGCAACGGGCGGCGCTCATCCGGTCGGCGGGGTCAGCAACCTGCAAACTGGCGAGTAACGGCTCGCGCCGCGTGCGCGCGCAGCGCTTCTTCAAGCGAAATCCCGCCGGCTCGTCTACTCTTGCGTGTGCGGCGCGCTGCCTGACAGCGCACCCTCCGTTTCCGTCTGCTTCTCATCGAACTTCACCATGACCCAATCCAAACTCAAACGCGGTCTGCAAACCCGCATCGTGCGTGCCGAGGACCAGCTCACGCCGGGCTTCGAGTCGTTCTCGATGCCGGTCACGCGGGCGTCCACGGTCGTATTCCCCGATCTCGCGACGATGCGTGCGCTCGACTGGAAAAACGACGCGCAGTGGCGCTATGGCCTGCACGCCACGCCGACTTCGCTTGCGCTGGCACAGCGGCTTGCCACCATCGAAGGCGGTCATCACGCGTTGCTGCAGCCGTCGGGCCTGTCGTCGATTTCGAATGTGTACTTCGGCCTCGTCAAGGCGGGTGACGACGTGCTGGTTCCCGATAACGTCTACTCGCCGAACCGCGATCACGGCGACTGGCTGGCGCGCGATTTCGGCATCACGGTGCGCTACTACGATCCGATGATCGGCGCGGGCATTGCCGATCTGATCCAGCCGAATACGCGTTTGATCTGGCTCGAAGCGCCCGGCTCGGTGACCATGGAAGTGGCCGATGTGCCCGCCATTACCGCGGTGGCACGCGCACGCAAGGTCGTGACGGCCATCGACAATACATGGTCGGCGGGACTGGGCTTCCGGCCTTTCGATCATGGCGTCGACATCTCGGTGCAGGCGTTGACCAAATACCAGTCGGGCGGCGGCGACGTGCTGATGGGCGCGACGATTACCGTCGATCGCGAATTGCATCTGAAGCTGAAGGCGGCGCGCATGCGTATGGGCATCGGCGTGTCGTCGGACGACTGTTCGCTGATCCTGCGCAGCCTGCCGAGCATGCAATTGCGTTTCGAGCAGCATGACCGCGCGGCACTCGGCCTCGCCAACTGGCTGAAGACGCGGCCGGAAATCGCTGCCGTGTTGCATCCGGCGCTGCCCGATTGTCCGGGGCATGAGTTTTACAAACGCGACTTCACCGGGGCGGGTGGCCTGTTCTCCGTTGTGTTCGATGGCCGTTATAGTGCCGCGCAATTCGATACGTTCTGCGAGTCGCTGGAACTCTTTTCGCTCGGCTGGAGCTGGGGCGGGGCACACAGTCTCGCGATGCCGTACAACGTGGCGTCGATGCGTACCGAAGGGCAGTGGCCGCACCGAGGCACGCTGGTGCGGTTCTATATCGGCCTGGAAGAAGAGGCCGATTTGCGCGCGGATATCGAACAGTGCCTGGCGGCTTTGGGTTAAGCGCCTGAGCGTTGTTTGCTGAAAGTCATGTCAGCCCACCGGGACGCGTTTCTGGTGGGCTTTTCTTTTGTCAATTTAGCCAGTTAGCCTAACCATTCGGACGAATGTTCGACACGGTTTTTCAAAGCTACGATGGTGCGCATCCTGACTAACGGTTGTCGCATCATGGTGAGCTTCGATGAACCTTTTCTTCTGGACCCTGCTGAATCCTGGCGTGCCGATTATCGGCCCGATCTTTACGCTGGCGCTCGTCGCGCCCACACACGGCTTGCGCGTCGCGCGGGCGTTGATCGCCGCATCGGTGAAAGACGGCCAACTGTGCTGGTGTGCGATCGGCTTGCGCGCGGCGGCAGTTTATGAGGCAGTGACGGCATTGGAGCGGGGAAGAGGTGGGGTGCCGATGCTGGAACTCGGCATTGCGGGTTTCTGCTTTGCGGCCTTTTCCTGTTCCGTCGTTGTCATGCTGGTCTCGATCAAAGCGCATCAAGACCGCGAAACCCGGGTGATCCTACAAGAACACGTGGTATTCACGGCAGAGGCATGGTCGCGCAGGACGATGGGCGTTTCGATCGCAGCCACACTGGTCGTGGCGATCTGCTTTGCAGTGCTACATGTATATCTTAACTAGCGTTATTTGGGATAGTGCAGCGCCTATACTCAAAACCTCACGGAGGTGATCATGCGCAAACTAGTTACGTTTCTGGCGTCTGCCGAAAATCTTGATCGTTCTTTAAAGTGGATGACCGTGGTGATTTCCGTCACCCTGGTCTACCTGGTGGTCGTAGTCTCGATACCCTTTTTCATGAAATAACGCCTCCATTCTCGCCGGCCTGCGTTCTTCAGGCCGGCGCATCGTCCGCTCATCAGAACAACCGCAGCAAGCCATCCAGTCCGACAAAATTAAACGCCACGCTGGCTGCTTCGCGCACCACCGGCTTCGCGCGGAACGCGACAGATAACCCGGCTGCCGCCATCATCTTCAGATCGTTCGAACCATCGCCCATTGCAATCGCGCGGGTCGGCTCGATGCCCAGTTGGGCGCAAGTCTCGCGCAGCGTGCGCGCCTTCACGTCAGCGTTGACGATCTCGCCGACTACCTGGCCTGTCAGCTTGCCGTCCACGATTTCAAGCGTGTTCGCACGTGTGAAATCGAGGCCAAGCCGCGCCTTCAGTTTCTCGGTGAAGAATGTGAATCCGCCTGATACCAGCAGCGTTTTCAGACCTGCAGCCTTCGCACCTGCCAGCATCTGTTCCGCACCGGGCGAGAGTTGCAGCCGCTCTTCGTAAACGCGTTCGAGCGCGCTGGCGTCGAGTCCTTTGAGCAGCGCAACGCGGCGCGTCAGGCTTTCATTGAAGTCTTTGATCTCGCCGCGCATGGATGCTTCGGTGATCGCGGCCACTTCCGCTTTGAGCCCGCAAAAGTCGGCAATCTCGTCGATGCATTCGATCGTGATCAGCGTCGAATCCATATCCATCGCGACCAGTCCGAAGTCACGCAACTGACGGGCCGCTTCAACAAATGCGTAGTCCAGCTGATGCGTGCCGCAATAGACCTCGAGGTCGGCGCGCTGCGCAATGTTCGCCTCGGCGATACGAATGGCGTTTGCGTCGATGACGGTGGCATGCGAGCCGCGTGCGAGCGCGACGAGCGTTTTGTGATGATCGGCGGAAAGGGGCGCGGGGCTTTGAATGACGAGGTTCATGGACGACGCAGTGACGCGGAAAAGGGCGGGCGCGCGGCGCGCGCGGAAAATCCCGCTATTGTAACGGTTTGGCGCCACGCAACCCGCCGCCGGACGCCACCGTGCATTCGTCCGGCGCGCGGTTCATACTGGCGCATCTAACGACGCCCCGCAGCCTTTGCGTTCATCAAGTCAGACCGCGTCCGCGCGCCGCGGCACATGACACGCATCGGCAAAAGCGCCTGGGCGCACCACCACGGAGACAACCGATGACCCCGGCGACCGCCAGCGACGCGTCCACCCTTGCGCGTGATTTCGACCTGCGCCACCTGAGCCCGGACTTCTACACGAACCCATATCCGGTCTATCACGCGTTGCGCACCCATGCGCCAGTCAAGCGCATGCCTGACGGATCGCTCTTCCTGACGCGGTTTCGTGACGTCCAGGCGGTCTATCGCGACCCAAAAACCTTCAGCTCGGACAAGACCGTCGAGTTCAAACCGAAGTACGGCGACTCGCTGCTCTACACGCATCACACAACCAGTCTGGTGTTCAACGATCCGCCGCGGCATACGCGGGTACGCAAGCTGATTGCCGGCGCGCTGACGGCGCGCGCGATCGCGGCCATGGAGCCGGGACTCGTCCGGCTCGTGGACGGACTGCTCGATGCCGCCGCCGTGCGCGGCCGCATCGATCTGATCGGTGAATTCGCGTCGGCGATTCCGGTCGAGATCATCGGCAATCTGCTGGACGTGCCGCATGCGGAGCGAGAGCCGTTGCGCGACTGGTCGCTGGCGATACTCGGCGCGCTCGAACCCTCGCTGACCGATGCGCAACTCGAACGAGGCAACCGCGCGGTCGGCGAATTCGTCGACTATCTGCGGGATCTGGTGGCGCGACGCCGGCGCGCGCCCGGCGATCCGCAGCATGACGTCCTGACGCGCCTGATCCAGGGGGAAGAGGGCGGCGAGCAGTTGTCGGAAGCGGAGTTGCTGCAAAACTGCATCTTCATTCTCAATGCCGGCCATGAGACCACCACCAATCTGATCGGCAACGGTCTCGTCACGCTAAGCGGCTGGCCGGCGCAGCGCGCCGCCTTGCTGAACGAGCCGTCATTGATCGAGCCGGCGGTCGAAGAGTGTCTGCGCTTCGAAAGTTCGAATCAGCTTGGCAACCGGATGGCGACCGTCGACACCGAGATCGGTGGTATCGCGGTGACGCGCGGCACGCCGGTGACGCTATGCATCGGTGCCGCCAATCGCGATCCCGAGCAGTTCGCCGAGCCAGATCGCTTCGACATCCGCCGCGAGCCGAACCGGCATCTGGCGTTCGGCTTCGGCATTCACCAATGCGCGGGGTTGTCTCTCGCGCGACTCGAGGCGCGCATCGCCATCGGCCGCTTCGTGCAGCGCTTTCCGTCGTACCGGCTCGACGGCGAACCGGTCCGCGGCGGCCGCGTGCGCTTTCGCGGCTTCGCGGCGGTGTCCGTGGAACTGGAGCCGGCGGCTCCCGGCTGAAACGACAATCGTCGTGCCGCAGGCGCTGGCGCCAAAGCCGCCCGCGCCTCCACGCTCCGTATTTATTGCCGATCTGACGCAAGACTTACAGCCGGCCCGCAGGCGGCGAACCCGCCTGCATGAAGCCGGCCGTCGCCGCACCCCGTGGCACGCTTGCTGCTTCATGCAAGGTCCAGGGCCTTAGGAGCGCACGATGGCACACATGATCTGGAAAGGCGCAATCAGCTTCGGCCTCGTCCACGTACCGGTGCAGTTGTATCCGGCGACGCAGTCGGAGAAAGTCGGCTTCAACCTGCTGGACAAACGCTCGATCGACCCGATCGGCTACAAGCAGATCAACAAGCGCACCGGCAAGGACGTGACGCGCGATAACATCGTGCGGGGCTTCGAGTACGAGAAGGACAAGTACGTCGTGCTCTCGGACGAAGAGATCCGCTCGGCCAACCCGGAGTCGACGCAAACGGTCGATATCCTCGCCTTCGTCGATGCGCCCGATATCTCGTTCCTGTATCTCGACACGCCATACTTTCTCACGCCGGATCGCAAGGGCGAGAAGGTCTATGCGCTGCTGCGCGAAGCCATGAAGGCGTCTGGCAAGATCGGTGTGGCGAGCGTCGTGCTGCATAACAAGCAGCATCTGGCGGCGCTGATTCCCGTGGGACCGGTGCTGGCGTTGAATACGCTGCGCTGGGCCGCGGAGGTGCGCGACTTCGACCAGTTCAAGCTGCCCGCCGAAGGCGCGAAGAAAGCCGGCATCAGCACCCGCGAACTCGACATGGCGAAAAAGCTGATCGAGGACATGAGCGACAGCTGGGATCCATCGAAATATCACGACACCTTCCGCGACGACATCATGGCGCTGGTCGATCGCAAGATTCGCGCGGGTAAGACCGAGGAAATCACCGACGTCGAAACGCCGCACGAATCGCGTCAGTCCGCCGACATTCTGGATCT
Source organism: Paraburkholderia fungorum (assembly GCF_046027215.1). Lineage (GTDB taxonomy): Bacteria > Pseudomonadota > Gammaproteobacteria > Burkholderiales > Burkholderiaceae > Paraburkholderia > Paraburkholderia fungorum_D. The sequence continues at coordinate 1,918,167 of NZ_JAQQEN010000001.1, forward strand.
GTCCGACCTGCTCAAGCGCAGTCTCGGGCGCGGCAAAGAAAAGCCAGCGGCCGGCGGCCGCAAGAAGGTTGCGGACGATGAGGATGACGAAGCTGATGCACCTGCACCGGCCCGCAAGAAACCGCGTGCGACACGCGGCGCCGCCCGCACCGGCGGCAGCGGCGGCAGCGGCGGTAGTGGCGGCAGCGGCGCCAAGGCAGCACCGGCGGCCCGCAAACGCCGCGCGGCTGCCTGATCGATAACGGCATCTGAACCGTGACCAGTTCGCCGCCATGAACGACAGACTCGATCTCTACAACCGCAAGCGCCGCTTCGACGAAACGCCGGAGCCCTCCGGCACGGGGGCGCGTAAAAAAGCGGCCCGCAAGACGGCAGGGCGTGTCGCGGATCACGCGCTCTCCTACGTGATCCAGGAGCATGACGCGCGGCGGCTCCATTACGACTTCAGGCTCGAGTTGAACGGCACCTTGCTGTCGTGGGCGGTACCTAAAGGGCCGAGCCTCGACCCGTCGGTGAAACGGCTCGCGGTGCATGTCGAAGACCATCCGCTCGAATACGGCTCGTTCGAAGGCGAGATTCCGCCGGGCAACTACGGCGCGGGCACGGTTATCGTGTGGGATCGCGGGAGATGGGAGCCGATCGGCGGCGCCGCGCAAGCACTCCAGACCTATGAGGCCGGCAAGCTCAAATTCAGACTCTTCGGCGACAAGCTGCAGGGCGGCTGGACGCTTGTGCGCAGCCATATGCGCGGTAGCGGCGACAAGGAGCAATGGCTGCTCATCAAGGAGCGCGACGACGCGGCTCGCGATGAAAGCGAATACGACATCCTGAAGGAACGTCCGGGCAGCGTGCTGGACGGCGGCAAGTCGACACGCAAAGGTGCGGAGTCCGCCGGGGCAGCGGCGAAGAAAGCCGCGAGCCAGGCGCCTGCAAGTGCAAAGAGCGGGAAGAGCACAAAGATCGCAACGAGCGCCAGGACCGCCAGGACCGCCAGGACCGCTTCATCGCGCCGTGCCGACCCCAAAAAAACCGACATCGTGGCGACTCGAAGCGCGCCGTCGCTGCGCGAGCTGGCCGCCTCGCCCGCTATCGAAGGCGCGGTCAAAGCCGCATTGCCCGCCTCGTTCAAGCCGCAACTGGCGACGCTCGTCGACGCCGCGCCGCCTGGCGAGAACTGGTCGTATGAAATCAAGTTCGACGGCTATCGCGTGCTCGCCCGGATCGATCGTCAGGCGAGGGGCAGCGACGTTAAGATATTCACGCGAGCGGGCAATGACTGGACCGCGAAGTTCAGCAAACAGGTCAAGGCGTTCGACACACTCGACATCGAGCGCGCATGGCTCGACGGCGAGGCGGTCGTGCTCGATAAACATGGCGTGCCGAATTTCCAGGCGCTGCAAAACGCGTTCGACGCGAACCGCCCGCAGGATATCGTCATTTATCTGTTCGATATTCCGTTCCTGAACGGCTACGACCTGCGCGGCGTGCCGCTCGACCAGCGCCGTGCGATTCTGCGCGCGTTGCTGGAGGAGGTCGACGACAGCGTGCTGCGCTTCTCGAACAATTTCGCGTTCAGTGCCGAGGATCTGTTGAAGAGCGCCTGCGACATGGCGCTCGAAGGCATTATCGGCAAGCGGCGCGACAGCGGCTATGTATCGGGACGCTCGCCCGCGTGGATCAAACTGAAGTGCCGGCGACGCCAGGAGTTTGTGATCGGCGGCTATTCGGAGCCGACGGGCAGCCGCGCCGCCTTCGGCGCGCTCCTGCTCGGCGTCTATGACGACGAGGGCCGCCTGCAGTACGCGGGACGGGTCGGCACCGGCTTCGACGCCGCGTTGCTGCGCTCGGTCAAAAAAGCCCTCGACGCGCACGAAACGAAACGCATGCCGTTCGCCAGCGCGCCGCGTGAGCGTAGCCGTACGCCAGTGCATTGGGTCGAGCCGAAACTCGTCTGCGAATGCAATTTCGCCGAATGGACCAGCGAGCGCATCGTGCGGCAGGCGTCGTTCGTGAGTCTGCGTCACGACAAACCGGCGCGGCAGATCGTCATGGAAGCACCCCGCCAAGGAGCCGACGTGCAACAGCAAACCGATATCGCATCCGACGCCGCGCCAAAAAAACGCGCCGCGAAGAAGACTGCCGCAAGCGCAGCAACCGGCTCCGCCAGCAAAAGCACGGCGCCCTCGGCGGCAAGCAAAACGGGCAGCGCCAAAGCCCCGGCGACACAATCGAAAACCGCTGCTGCTGCCGAAATCGCCGGCGTACGCGTCTCCCATCCCGACCGCGTAATCGACACCAGCACCGGCACCCGCAAGATCGATCTGGTGCGGTACTACGAGTCGGTTGCCGACTGGATGCTGCCGCACCTGAAGGACCGGCCGGTCTCGCTGGTGCGCGCGCCGGAGGACATCGGCGGCGAACTGTTCTTTCAGAAGCACAGCCAGAAGCTGTCGATTCCGAATGTCACACAGCATCCCGGACTCGACCCCGGCCATCCGCCGCTGATTACCGTCGATACGCTCAAGGCCCTGGTCGGCGCGGCGCAGATGGGCACGGTCGAGTTTCACACCTGGAACGGCGTGGTGTCGAACATCGAGAAGCCTGATCGCATGGTGTTCGATCTCGACCCCGACGCGTCGCTCGGTTGGGAACGCATGATCGAGGCGGCGCAGCTGACGCGCTCGCTGCTCGAAGAACTCGGCCTCACGTCATTCTGTAAAACGAGCGGCGGTAAGGGGCTACACGTGGTCGTGCCGCTCGCCAAACAGGCCGGCTGGGACGATGTAAAGGCATTTTCGCAAGCCGTCGCGCAGCATATGGCGACGACCCTCCCCAAGTATTTCAGCGCGAAGATGGGCGCGCAGAACCGTAAGCAGAAAATTTTCGTCGACTATCTGCGCAACAACCGCGGCTCGAGCACGGTTGCCGCTTTTTCGGCCCGCGCGCGGCCGGGTCTCGGCGTTTCAGTGCCGCTCGCATGGGACGAAGTCACGCAGACAACGAGCGGCGACCAATGGACCATCGAAAACCTGCACGAGCGTCTCGCGGATCTGAAGCGCGACCCATGGGCGGACTACGCGAAGACGCGGCAACGCATTAGCGCGGCGATGAAAAAGCGTCTGGCCGAAGCGGCGTGATCGCCGCGCAGCCTACCGCCAATCAATACCAGAAAGGAGTACATCATGAAGACCACACCGCAATCGTCGGATGGCGACAAGCAAGCCGATCCGCACGCGAAGAAGCAGCCGCGTTCGCTGCAGGAGGCGGCGCCGCTGCCGCACGAGGCCGATCAGGATCCCGAGTCGCAGCATGAGGACCATCCGCGCCGGGTTGGCAAGCAGGCGCATCGCGACATCGAGCGCGGCCTGAAAGATACCGACCGCCGCGGTGGCGACGAGTATCAGCAGCAGACCCAGAACGACGCGCAGACGGACGTCAACTCCGACGCCAAAGGTCCCGGCAGCGGAAGCGGCAAGCATTGACTTTGCGCGTCAATCCGCCGCTTCATTCCGCTTCATCCCCGTTTCATCCCAATAGGGTGGATCGCCGAAATGGGCGGCAAGGAATTCGATGAACGCGAGCGTTCGTGCCGGCACGAAGGCGCGGCTTGGATAGACCGCCCAGATGGCCACCTTCTCCGCAAGCGGATAGGTGTCGAGTACGCTGACCAGTGCGCCGCTTTGCAGATGCGGCGCCACATCCCACGTCGACTTGAGGGCGATGCCGAAACCGGCCAGCAGGGCGTCGCGGATCACTTCACCGTTGTCGGTAACGAGGCGGCCGCTCACGCGCACGTCGAGCGGGCCGGCCGGCGTGACGAATGCCCAGTCGCGCTGGTCGGACAGGATCATGCATTCGTGTTGCGCGAGGTCGCCAGGATGGTGCGGCGTGCCACGCGCTGCGAGGTAGGCGGGCGCGGCGCAGATCACCCGGCGGTTCACCGCGAGGCGCCTCGCCACCAGCGACGAATCCTTCAACACGCCCACGCGGATCGCCACGTCGATACCGGCGTCGACGAGATCGACCAGCTGGTCCGTCAGGCGTAGGTCGACGCTCACGCCGGGATATCGGCGCAGAAATTCGCTGATCACCGGCGACACGTGCTGCCGCCCGAAAGAGGAGGGCATCGACACGCGCAAGCGACCCTGTGGCTCGGCCTGCGCGTGGCCTACCGAAGCGCGTGCGGCGGCCGCTGCGTCGAGCAGTGCCTGGGCGCGCATCATGAATACTTCGCCGTCTTGCGTCAAACTGATACGGCGCGTGGTCCGATGCAGCAGACGCGCACCGAGCAGTTTTTCCAGTTGGGCGATTCGCGAACTGGCAACCGCCGCCGACAAATCGAATTCGCGGCCGGCCGCCGACACGTTGGCGAGGAGCGCTGCCCGCACGAACAAGGCGACGTCGAGCAGATCGAGCCGCTCCCGCTCGCTGGAAGCCGGCGTGGCACGGTGACTGGTGATATCCATTCTTCTGAAAATCAAAAAGATGTTTCAGTCATTATGACGGTTTTATAAGAATAAGAACCGGCTTACGATGACGCAATTCCATCCAAACTCACAGGAGCTGTGATGAAAGCCGTAGGTCTTTATCGTTATTTGCCGATCGATCAAGCCGAAGCGCTGGTCGATGTCGAGATCAGCCAACCTGAAGCCACCGGTCGTGACCTGCTCGTGAAGGTCGAAGCGATCTCGGTCAATCCGGTCGACACCAAAGTGCGCGCGCCGAAAGACACCGTAGAAAAGGAACCGCGCGTGCTCGGCTGGGACGCCGCCGGGACCGTTGTGGCAGTTGGGCCGGACGTCACCCTCTTCAAGGTCGGCGATCCCGTGTATTACGCGGGCAGCATCACGCGGCCGGGTGCCAATAGCGAGTTCCATCTGGTGGACGAGCGCATTGTCGGGCGCAAGCCGGCGTCGCTCGATTTCAGTCACGCGGCGGCCTTGCCGCTGACCGCGATCACCGCGTGGGAAGCGCTGTTCGATCGCCTCGGCGTGTCGCCGCAAGGTGCGCACGAAGGCCGCACGGTGCTGATCATCGGCGGTGCAGGCGGGGTCGGTTCGATCGGCATTCAGCTCGCCAAACAACTTGCGAAGCTGACAGTAATCGCGACCGCGTCGCGTCCCGAATCGGCGAAATGGGCGACGGAGCTGGGCGCGGATCATATCGTCGATCACTTCGGCGATATGCCCGCGCAGCTGAAAAAGCTCGGCATCGATCAGGTCGATTACGTGTTGATGTTCAACGACACCGACAAGCACTTCCCGGCAGCGGCTGAAGTCGTCAAACCGCAGGGCGGCATCTGCACGATCGTAGAAAACAGTAAGCCGCTGCCGGTCGAACTGCTCAAGACAAAGAGCGCGGCGTTCCATTGGGAATTCATGTTCACGCGCTCGATGTTCGGCACGCCCGACATGATCGAACAGCACAAGCTGCTCACGGAGGTTGCGCGCCTGGTCGACGCGGGCACGTTGCGTACGACAGTCGGCCAGGACCTTGGCAAGATCAATGCCGGGAATCTGCGCGAGGCGCACCGGCTGCTCGAAGAAGGGCGCGCGATCGGCAAGCTGGTGTTGACAGGCTTCTAAGCCGCCCACGGCTCGACGGCGCAAGGCCGGCCTCGCAGCGATGCGGCGCCGGCCTTGTGCGTTTTGACGTGGATATCGACGCTCAAACGCGCGTTTCCTGCATCACGCAGCGGCGGCATTCACGCGCAGAAAACGCGTCGCCGCAAGCGGGTTAACACCCGATTCGTATGAAGCCCGCGGATCGTCGCTTGGCGGTAGACTGGTGGGGCATCATGCCAAAACAGTTGCGTGTCTCGCGACTCGCCTGGCGAGCGGCATCAGTCGGGCGGTGTTCAGGCAATCGCGCTTAAGCGGGCGCGCAGCGACACAACAACGAGGTGACAGTATGAGCTTTAGCTTCAAACTCTCCGCCGTGACGGTTGTCGCTTCTCTCGCTTGCGCGATGGCCCCTGGCCTGCTCGTGCCGGCCGCCCATGCGGCCACGCCGATCACCGTCACGTCGCAATCCGCGCTCGACGGCCCGATCCGCTATACGGTGCGCGTCACGTCGAAACAGTTCGGCAATTCACAGGAAACGCGCACGATCCGCTCCGGCGAATCGGACGACTTCACGTGGAAGACGGTACCGCCCGGCGGCCCGGTTCCGGCAACGGATACCTGTCCGAACTATGCGTCGTTACCGGTCGACACCAACGGCGCCATGATTCGTCAGACGCAGATCCGCTTCGCGCCGGTTGTTGGCGGCGACGGCACGGCGACGGTGCAACTGAGCTTCCAGGCGCAGACGCCGCACGGCGTCAAGACGGTGACGAGCGGCGGCAAAACGCTCAAGTGTCCGAACGACGTGAGCATCAGCCAGATCCTGCGATTTACGATGCCCACCAACGGCAGCACGAAGACGCTGACGCTCAGCGACGGGACCGAGGTGGCGGTTTCCGCCAGGCGTTGAGGTTGAGCATCATGGCGGCATGAAAGACGGCGTTCGCCCGCGAGCGCCGTCGTCATCGTGTTGCGTCGTTCAGCGCCGGGCCGGGGCCCGCTCCACCAGCCGCGCCGACAGAAACCGATGCTCCGCTGAGAAGAGCCGCCGATAGGTCAGCAACACCGCGCCCACAGTCCCCAGCGCGGAAGACGCCGCGATCAGGAACATGATCACGATCTGGTAGCGTACCGCCTGCAGCGGCGACTGACCGGCGAGCACCTGCCCGGTCATCATGCCGGGCAAACTCACCACGCCGACCACGGCCATCTGGTTGAGCGTCGGCATCATGCCCGCGCGCACGGCTTGCCGCGCGGGTGCCTGGGCCGCCTCCCAGCGCGTCGCGCCGAGCGCGAGCGCCATCTCCACGCGGTCGCGTCGCGCGGTCAGTTCCTCGGTCATCCGTTCGATGCCGAGCGACACGCCAGTCAAGGTATTGCCGAGAATCATGCCGAGAATCGGAATCGCATATTGCGGCTCATACCATGGATGAATGCGGATCACGACGAAGAGTCCTACCGCGGCTACCAGCCAGGAACTGACCCAGATCGATAGCACACTGTCGGCACGTTGCCCGGCATAAGTACGGCTGCCGCGTTGCGCACCCGCGAAGCCCGCGATCAGCGTCATCACGATCATCAACGGCAGCACCACGAACCAGTGGCCATAGCGGAACACCCAGCCGAGCACGTAGCCGATCGCCAGCAACTGGACGATGGTGCGCAGTGCCGCCCATGCAAGCGTGCGTTCCAGATCGAGCTTGAGTGCCACCGACACCACGCCATTCACGACGATCAGCAGCGCGGCGATGGCGACGTCCCAGAGACTCAGGTTTTGTAGCGTCATTGACCGGGTTCCTGGTGAGCGGGCGTGAGCGCGGATTCGTCGAGCGTGCCGGCGCGCATCGTCAGATGCCGCTCGCTCATGCGCGCGGCTTGCGCCGGATCGTGCGACACCCATATCGACGCATGCCGGCCAGGAGCGGCATCGAACCACGCATGCACGAGACCTTCGATCGCGTGCGCGGACTCGGGATCGAGCGAGGCAGTCGGTTCGTCGAGCAGCAGAACTTCAGGCGCGAGTTGCAGCACGCGAATCAGCGCCGTGATCTGCGCTTCGCCGCCCGACAGTTCGCTCGCGCGCTTGTCGAGAAAGTCGTCGCCGCGACCCGCCTGAGCGGCAAGGCTCGCCGCCTGTGCGCGATCGAAGCGCACGTCGCGATAGGTGTGCAATTCGAACGGGTAGCGCAGATTGTCTTCGACGCTGCCGTCGAGCAGCGCGGGCCGCTGCCGGATATACGCGACATTGCGCCGGTAACGCGGAATCGCGGCGCGCTCGATGCGCGCGCCGTGCCACATGATGCGTCCTCCATCGAGTGGATCGAGCAGGGCGAGTGCGCGCAGAAATACGCTCTTGCCCGAACCCGACGGCCCGGTGACCGCCACCCGGTTGCCTGCTCGCAGGGCGAAGGTGGTTGGCTGCAGCAAGATCTGTCCGCGCAATGCGTCGCGCCGGGAGATGCCGTCGACAAGGACAAGGGGCACATCGGTCATGGGCAGGATCGGGGTGGAATGGTGGGCGATGGGTGAGGCTGCCGTGACATGGCGCCGATGTTTTCATTGGATGCGAGGTGCATGCGAACTGTGCAGCATGATAAAACGGCAGCGGTCGGGCACGGTACGTGCTGTTCGGTGCACAACGAAGAAAAATCGCGGAGCGTCTCAATGGCAGGGTCGGGCACTATCGGAAGACGGGTTGGCAAAATCATCGCATGGCTGCTGGCGATCGTCGTCATTCTGATTGCTGCGCTGGCGATTTTCATTTTGACCTTCGACTGGAACCGCGCACGGCCGTGGGTCAACGACAAAGTTACCCAGGCGATCGGCCGGCCTTTCGCGATTACGGGCGATCTGAAAGTGGGCTGGCGGCATCCGGTGGGCGAGACGGGCTGGCGTGGCTGGGTGCCCTGGCCGCGTTTTTCGGCCGCCAACATCACGGTGGGCAATCCTGACTGGACCCAGCATCCGCATTTCGCGACGCTCGACGAGATCGGCTTCGAGGTCAAGGTGTTGCCGTTGCTCGCCCACGACATCGTGATTCCCGCGATCAACCTCGTGAATCCTTCTGTCGACCTCGAGCGCCTGCTCGATGGGCGCGATAACTGGACTTTCAAATTGCCGGCGTCCACCGGGCCTTCGGAATGGAAGCTCGATCTGCATGACATCGCGTTTGCCAAGGGCAATATCGCGCTGTCCGACCAGCAGAAGAAGGTCGAGGCGCAGGTTGTCATCGATACACTCGGGCAACCGATTCCAATCGGCGAGGCAATGAAGCAGCAGGAAACGGCCTCACGCAGTGCGTCGGCCGAAGTGGTCGGCAAGGCGGGGGCGAGCAAGTTGACCGCGCAGGCCAACGCGGCCGCGGCGTCGGAGGCTGCTGCGGCTTCCGCGGCGGCCGCCTCGGGCGCGTCGTCGACCGACATCCATGCATCCGGCGCAACGGCGGGCACGGGCGCCTCGGGTGCGCTGGTTGCTGGCGGTTCAACCGGCGCAAGCGAGGGGGCGAGCGCCGCTGCTGCGGCGTCGGCGTCCACTGCGAGCGGAACCGCCGCGGCGCAGGGGGCGAAGCAGGAGATACCGCCCTACGCAATCGGCTGGACCGTCAAGGGTACTTACAGCAAGACGCCGGTGTCCGGCACCGGCAAGGTGGGCGGCGTGCTGGCGTTGCAGGACGCGAGCCGGCCGTTCCCGGTGCAGGCCGATGTGCGGGCAGGCGATCTGCATGTCGGGCTGGTCGGCACGATTACCGACCCCGCGCATCTGGCGGCGGTGGATCTGCGCCTCTGGCTGCAGGGCAACAGTATGGCGCGGCTCTATTCGCTGACCGGTGTGACCTTGCCCGACACGCCTCCGTATGCCACCGAGGGACGTCTGGTTGGCCAGTTCAGGCGCAGCGGCAATGTTTTCAAGTATGAAAATTTTACAGGCCGGGTAGGTGGCAGCGATGTGAACGGTTCGCTGACCTACACAGCGCGTGAGCCGCGGCCGCTGTTGCAGGGCGAACTGGTGTCGCACCTGCTGCAGTTCTCGGATCTGGCGCCCGTGATCGGCGCGGACTCGAACGCGAGCAAGGCCAAGCGCGGCGATGCGGCGGCGCAGCCGGGCAACAAGGTGCTGCCGGTTGAAGAATTCCGCACCGATCGGTGGAAAGCGATCGACGCCGACGTGAAGTTTACTGGCCGGCGCATTGTCAAAGACGTCAACCTGCCGATCACGGATCTGTACACGCATGTCGTGCTGATGGACGGCGTGTTGTCGCTCGAGCCGTTGAAATTCGGCGTGGCGGGCGGATCGCTCGAGTCCGACATTCACCTGGACGGCAGTGCAACGCCGCTGAAGGGGCGCTTTGCGACGTCGGCACGGCATCTCAAGCTCAAGCAGCTGTTCCCGAACTTCAAGACGATGCAGAACGCGCTGGGCGAAATCAACGGCGACGCCGCGCTGACCGCGACCGGCAATTCGCCTGCGGCGCTGGCTGCGACGTCGAACGGCGAGGTGAAAGCGCTGATCACTGACGGCACGGTGAGCCGCCTGCTGATGGAAGCGGCGGGGCTGAACGTGGCGAACGTCGTATATGAGAAGTTGTTCGGCAATCGCGACGTGAAGATTAATTGCGCGGCGGCCGATTTTGTCGCGACGAATGGCGTGCTGGACTCGCGCGTTTTCGCGCTCGATACGGATGACGCGGTGATTAATATCGATGGGAATGTGAATCTGCGTGATGAAACGATGGATCTTGGCGTCCATCCGCATACCAAGGGTTTTCGGGTGTTTTCATTGCGCTCGCCGCTCTATGTGAAAGGGACTTTGAAGGATCCCCATGTTGGGGTGAATGCTGCCGCGTTGGCATTGCGGGGTGGTGCTGCTGTTGGGCTTGGGTTGATTAATCCGTTTGCGGCTTTGATTCCTTTGCTGGCACCTAGTAATAATAAGCCACTACCGTGTGGGCGGTTGCTGGCGCAAGTTCGGCAGGCGCCGGTGGCTCCGCCACCCGGGGTTCGGCAGCCGCCTAAGGCGGGGATTTCTTTGGATGGGGCGCCGGTGAATAAGGATTCTGGTAATACTGGGGCTTCTGCGCCTTCGGTCGGGGGTAAGAAACCCTCTGCGGTTTCGCCGGCTAGTGCGGCGGTTGAATATAAGGGGAGTTGATGTTTTTTGCCTTTGGCGGCGGCATTTCCTGCTTCTGGCTTCTTTGGCCTTTCCTTGCTTTGTTATTGGTTTATTAGCGTCGCCCCTGTGCGGGGCAGGCACCTACTTTTCTTTGCCGCCGCAAAGAAAAGTAGGCAAAAGAAAGCGGCTCACACCGCCAATTCTTAAGTGGGTCCCCTGGCTTGGAGGGGCTGGTGGTCCGATTAACGGTTCACACCTCGGTCCATGAGGGTCTGTGACACAGCCGTCATCCGCTTCCACTCCGCACTGCGTGCGTCGCGGACGGGTCTGCCAGGGAAACCAGGCGCCTCGGTTGCGCGCGGTGGGGGCCATCGGCTTCGCCTCGGCGAGGCGCCGAAAACGCCAATCGGATTGGTTTGATGAAGTACCGCGTCGGCGCGCGCAGCGTCGCCGGAGGTATGACGGCCTGGTCACTCAGGCCGGAAGGTGCGCAGGCTCAATCTCTACGGAGCCACTACACCCTCCGAGCCAAGGGACCCGCTTAAAAATTAGCGGTGTGAGCCGCTTTCTTTTGCCTACTTTTCTTTGCGGCCGGCAAAGAAAAGTAGGTGCCGCCCCGCACAGGGGCGACGCTAATAGACCAATAAGAAATCAAGAAAAGGCCAACGCCCCAAGCGAACAGACCAATAACAAACCAAGAAAAGGCCAACGCCGCAGGCACAAGGAAATGCCGCCGCCAAAGGCAAAAAAACCTATCGAAGTGACCGAGGCGCCGCATCCCCAGCCGCATCCTGCCTCCGCACGCCCCGCCGTGCTCCAATCCTGGTAGCTCCAAACTCGGGCAAAATCTTCCCTCGAGCCCGACTGGCGAAGACCAGAAACCCAAACCCATCCGCCTCATACCAATACCCGCCGTTCTCCAGCCCATCAAGCGGCTGCTCCAACGCATTGGTAATCGACTCAATACATCGACGCCGCAATTCAGCCGGCGCGGGATAGGGCGGCTGCGCCCCCCGCACACTGCACAGAAGCACATCGAGGCCAGGCAGCACATGCGCATACAGCACCGGCTCGTCCTGCGCGCGAGCGCGTGCAATCTTGGTGTCGAGTTGACCGAAGGGTTTGAAATGCCGCAGCACCGCGAGGAACGACTCATCGCCGTCCACCTTCGCGCGCCTACGCTTTTTCGGGAAGGACATAAAAATTCGCCTGAAAAAGAATTGCAAGAAACGCAGCGTCCTCATGCGACCACTCCCGGCTTCGCGCGCCGCACGTCGATCTTTTATAGCATACGACAAGGCCGGATTCACGGTGATTCGACGTCTGTAACGCCCCACCGCCTCCCGCACGAATCATGCCGAACCGCCTCGCCGCGCGCTTTCGCTTCCCAGCACATCTGTCTCCATCATAGACGCACGCGCCACCGAAAAAACATCCCGTATCAATAAAAAAGTCATTTTTATGTGAGCGAACGCATCTAGCCGCCACGTTGAAATATCTCAAGTTCGCGTCGATAATGGCCCGTCGGCTGGGCCGACGTCAGGCTCGGCTGGCCGCCGCCACATGCGGTCGCCACAGGACCGGGTGGCGCTGGCCATCGTGTGTGCCGCCGCGGTTTATGCCACCCTTCGGGCGAACATGAAACTTTTCACGAAGGGTCTGCTGCTGATTGCAGTGCCGAGCGTGGTCGAGCTGGCGCTTCTGGGCGTCGTCTTCGATACCCAGGAGCAGACGGCGCAGGCCGCGCAGTGGGTCACCAACAGCAAGCAGATCCTCTATCAGTCGTCGGCCATCGTGGATCCGCTGCTGCGTCAGGCCGCGCGGGTTCGTACGGGCATGGTCGTCGGCGATCCGGCGTTTATCGACCGCCATACCGTGTGGGTCGAACTCGGGGACCGTTTATCGCAGCTCGAAACGCTCGTCGGCGATACGCCACAACAGGTCGAGCGCGTGCGCAGGATGCAGCAGGCAATCGATGCATACCGCGCGCAGACCACCGCGATCTCGCAGGCGCTGCATGCGGGACGCAATCTGAATTCATTCCTCGGGCTGGAAACCGGTGCGTTGCCGCAGCAGATTGCGCTATTTCGCGACGAACTCGCCGCGTTCGGCAACGAGGCGTCGCGGCTCGATGCCGAGCGCAACGCGGCGTTGGCCCGGCGGCGCGAACGCCAGCAGTACGCGCTGATTGCCGCGGTACTCGGCTCGATGCTGATCTGGGCGGCCACCGCAGTCGTTTTTGCGCGCAGTATCGGGCGACGTCTGGAAGTGCTGACCGACAATGCCGAGCGTCTGGGCAACGGGCGCACGCTTGCGGCGCCGCTGTCGGGCAACGATGAAATCGCCGCGCTCGACACGGTGCTGCATCAAACGGGTGCGCGTCTGCGCGAGGTCGAAGCCGACCAGGTCTTGCTGAAAACGCGACTCGAAGCACGCGCGCGGGAGCTGGCGGAGGTCAACGAAGCGTTGCGCCAGGAAACCCAGGACAATGAAATGTTCATCTACAGCGTGTCGCACGATCTGCGCTCGCCGCTGGTGAATCTGCAAGGTTTTTCGAAAGAATTGCAGGTGTCGTGCGACGAGCTGGACACCATCGTCGCAGCGGCCAAACTGCCGGAGGCGGAGCATCGACGCATGGTGCATATCCTCGACGGCGACCTGCGCGAGTCCCTGCAGTATCTGCGCACCGCGGTCACGCGAGCCGCGGCCATCATCGACGCGCTATTGCGGATTTCACGCGCCGGCCGGCTTGAATATCAGTGGCAGCGGGTGAGCGTCGGACGCGTGGTGGGCCGGGTGGTCGACGCGCTGCAAGGCGCGATCAGCCAGCGCGCGGCGGTCGTCACCGTGCGTGAGTTGCCGCCCGCCTGGGGCGACCCGGGCGCGATCGAGCAGATTTTCAGCAACCTGATCGGCAACGCGCTCAACTATCTCGATCCGGCGCGTCACGGGCGCATCGAGATCGGCTCGCTGGAGCCCGAACCGATCGATGACAAGGAGCCGCGCGCGTTGCGCACCCGTACCTACTATGTGCGCGATAACGGTCTGGGGATTCCGGCCGCGTATATGTCGAAGGTGTTCCGGGCGTTCCAGCGCCTGCATGGCGATGTCGCGACAGGTGAGGGCATCGGCCTCGCCGTGGTGCGGCGCACGGTGGAGCGGCATGGCGGCCGTGTCTGGGTGGAGTCGGCGGTGGGCGCGGGGTCGACCTTCTTCGTCGTGTTGCCGGAACAGCCCGCGCGAAACTGAATTCGCATCAATAATCGGGGTTGCATTGAGGACACCTGGAAGCGGTATGCATCAACGATCCATCCGCACGGAGGGCATATGAGTCACGGGGAAACGGTCAGCATCGTGCTGATCGAAGATGACGACGGCCACGCCACACTCGTCGAGCGCAATCTGCGCCGCGCCGGCATTTCGAACGGTTTCGTGCGCTTTCGCGACGGCCAGCAGGCCCTCGACTACTTCTTCGGCCCGGCGCCGGCGGACGCCGCCGCCAGTCCTCATCCTTCACGCGAAGATCTGACGAATTTCGTTGTGCTGCTGGATCTGAAGATGCCGCGGGTGGACGGCTTCGAGGTATTGCGGCGGCTGAAGGAGTCGCCACAGACCGCCGCGGTGCCGGTGATCGTGCTGACCACCACCGACGATCCACGCGAGATCACGCGTTGCTATGAACTTGGCTGCAACGTCTACATCACCAAGCCGGTCGAATACGATGCGTTTATCGAAGCGGTGCGCCGTCTCGGCTTCTTTCTGCAGGTGGTCAAGCTGCCACCGGGCCAGCGCCTCGCCGCACCGTGACGAAAGGTTCGAAGCAGGCGCCCCGAAAGCCGCTCATGACAATATGACTACATCAGACCTAGCCAGAGAAGACTCCGCATGACCGAAGAAGCGTCCACGCAGCCGCCCGCGTATGTGCTGGTCGTCGATGACGACGAAGGCATCCTGCGGCTCGCGCGCAAGTCGCTCGAGCGCGCCGGCTGCCGGGTGGCGATCTGCGCCGGCGTCGAAGCCGCTCGCGAGCGGCTCGCCGCCGGCATGCCTGATCTGCTGGTCGTCGACTATCAGTTGAATGGGCCGGAAACCGGCCTCGATTTCTTTCGCCGGCTGCGCACGGAAGGTGTGCGTGTGCCCGCCATTCTCGTGACCGGCTTTACCGACGAATCGCGTGTGATCGAAGCATTGCGCGCGGGCGTCTCCGATGTGGTGCCGAAATCCGGCGATTACCTCGGCTATCTGCCCGAAGCCGTCGAGCGCGTGCTGTCGCAGGTGCGTCTGCAGAAAGCCTCTGACGAAGCGTTGCTGTTGCGTGATCGCGAGCAGCATTATCGGACGCTGTCGGAGGCGTTGCCGCATCTCGTGCTGACCTGCAATGCCGCGGGCGATTGCGATTTTCTGTCGAAACAGTGGTTCGACTATACCGGGCTGCCTGAGAGCGCTTCATACGGCCTCGCCTGGCTGGACGCCGTGCATCCCGACGACCGTGAGGAAATCCGCCGCACCTGGCTGAAAGCGGTCTCGAGCGGTGCCGGCGACTACCGGCACGAACTGCGGATTCGCCGCCACGACGGCGCCTATCGCTGGTTCGACGCCCGCGTGGTGGCGGTGCGCGACGTCGACGGCAATGTCAGTAAATGGTTTGGCAGTTGCACGGACATTCATCCGCAGCGCGAAGCGATCGAAGAACGCGAACGTCTGCTTGCGTCGGAGCAGGCCGCGCGTCAGATTGCCGAGGAAGCCAACCGCGCCAAAGACCGCTTTCTGGCCATGCTATCGCACGAATTGCGTACGCCGCTCACGCCGGTGCTGGCCGGCGCCAGCGTGCTCGAACTGGTTCCCGGCTTGCCGGAGCAGGCGCGCGCGAGCGTGCGCATGATCCGCCGCAACGTCGAACTCGAAGCGCGACTGATCGACGACCTGCTCGATCTCACGCGCGTGGCGAACGGCAAGCTGCGTCTGTCGCTGGAAACGGTCGACGTGCATGACGTAATCGACAGCGTGCTCGATCTCTTTCGCAGCGAGATCCAGGTCAAGCAGCAGGACGTGCACGTGCACAAGGACGCTCAGCACCCCTACGTGCTGGCCGACCGCGCGCGACTTCAGCAGATGCTATGGAACCTGATCCGCAATGCGGCCAAGTTCACGCCGGACGGCGGCCATATCTACGTGCGCACGCGCGACGAGCGCATGCGTGTGCAGATCTCCGTGGAGGACACGGGGATCGGGATCGAACCCGAACAGATCGGCAAGCTATTCAACGCGTTCGAGCAGGGCAACAAGAATATGACGCGGCAGTTCGGTGGCCTGGGCCTCGGGCTGGCGATTACCAAAGCGCTGACCGACGTGCATGGCGGCACGGTGACCGCGCACAGTCCGGGCGCGCATTGCGGCGCGACTTTCACGATTACGCTGCCTACAGCCGCCAAACCGGACGAGGTGCCGCTCGTGAATACGCCGGCCGAGATGCACCCGGCTGGCCTGCTGACCATTCTGCTGATCGAGGACCACGTCGATACCGCTGACGTGATGGCGCAACTGATTCGCGGCCTCGGCCACGACGTGACGGTGGTCGGTCGTGTGGACGACGCGCTTGCCGCCACCCAGTTGCAAACCTTCGATCTGGTGATAAGCGACGTCGGCCTGCCGGACGGCACCGGACTCGACTTCGTCAAGGTGTTCCGCGAACGTTCGGATGTGCCCGCGGTCGCCCTGACCGGCTTTGGCACCGACGAAGACGTGCGCCGTTGCCTGAGCGCCGGCTTTACCTCGCACCTCACCAAGCCTGTCAATTTCGGACAGCTTGAAACGATGATTGAAAGCGCGGTGAATCTGAAGGCGCAAAAAGACGCATAGTGCGCCGGATGCCGCCGCTGTTTCGAGCGCACGATAAAAAAGGCCTGCTGCGAATTAAAACGCAGCAGGCCTTTTTATTGGGTCTGACAATGTACCGGGCTGAAATCTTAACGCGGGGAGCTCTTGAGCGAATCGCGGATTTCACGCAGCAGTAACACGTCTTCCGGCGTTTCCGGGGCGGGGGGCGGCGCGGCTTCAAGCGGCTTGCGCAGATTATTGATGAACTTGACCATCAGGAAAATGATGAAAGCGAGGATCAGAAAATTGATCAGGACGGTGATGAACGAGCCATAACCGAACACGGCAACGCCTGCCGTCTGCAAATCCTTATACGACTCCGGACTGCCTTTGAAGCTAGGTGGAATGTCGCCGAGACGAATGAATTTATTGGAGAAATCGAGGCCGCCGGTGGCAACGCCGACAACCGGCATGATCAGGTCTTTAACAATTGAATTGACGATGGTGGAAAATGCGCCGCCGATAATCACCCCGACCGCGAGATCCATCACGTTGCCTTTGAGGGCAAATTCCTTGAATTCCTTGACCATGCTCATAAAGGTTCCTCCTTGAAGTCATTATGGCAATGATACCAACCTCATAAGGATAGGCTAGTCTTTTGGCACGGGAAGCGGTGATTGATATTTATTCGGGAAACTCTGACGTCATTGAGCGAGCCCGTTCAATATGCGCGGCAAAACTGACCGGATCGGTATTGGTGCCGCATAGCAGAACGCCCACGCGCTTGCCTTGCAGCGTTTCGCGCAGCGGTCCGAGCAGCCCGGCGGTGGCCGCGGCGCAGGCCGGTTCCACGGCAAGCTTCAGTTGGCCGAACAAGGTCAGCATGGCGGCGCGCAACTGGTTATCGGATACGGTCACCAGCTGGTCGATATGACGGCGGCACAATTCGTAGCTGTATTCCTCGGTATGCGGCGACATCAGCGAATCGGCGATGCCGTGCATGTGGCCCATCTTGATCGTGTGATTGGCGGCAAAGCTCTTGCCCATGACGTCGGAGCCTTCCGGTTCGACGCCATACACATGCACGCGTGGATTCGCGAGCCGCATTGCGGTGGCGACACCGGCGGCGAGCCCGCCGCCGCCGATCGGCACGATCACGGCTTCGAGATCGGGCGTTTGCGTGGCCCATTCGTAGCCGAGCGTGGCCGAGCCCAAAACGGTGCGATAGCCGTTAAACGGATGCACGAAATAGCGGCCTTCTTCGGCCTCGATACTGCGCACGAGGTCGAAGGCTTCAGCCAGGTTTTCCGCGAATACGATCTCGGCGCGGTATTGCCGGCACAACGCGACCCGCGCCGGATTGGCCGCGCGGAACAGCACGACCTTCGCGCTGATGCCGAGGCGCATCGCCGCATAGGCGACCGCTACCGCATGATTGCCGCCTGATACGCAGGTGACGCCCGCGCTGCGCTGCGCCTCGTCGAGCGCGAGCAGGTTGGTGAACGCGCCGCGCGCCTTGAAACTGCCGCCCGCCTGCAGCAGCTCGAACTTGAAGTTCACTACCGTGCCTTCCAGCGACGGGAAGTCGAGCCTGTCGAACACCGGCGTTCGAGCGACCCACGGCGCCAATGCAAAATGCTGCGAGGCGATGTCGTCGAGCGTGGGAATCGGCTCGCCGTCGATCGTGTGGTCGGTGTGCTGTGGCGTGGCGGTTGACATGGCGTGTGGGGTGTTCTGTCTATATGCCTATGACTATTTTTATAGCACTCAGTTTCAGTGCGCGTGTGCGTCAACCGACATGCTGTGAATGAATTTTTGCAGGAAGCGTTCGCATGCCACGAGTTGATCGAGCGCGACAAACTCGTTGGGCTTGTGCGCCTGCTCGATGTCGCCGGGACCGCAGACAATGCTCGGAATGCCCGCCAGCGAGAATAGCCCGGCCTCGGTGCCGTAGGCGACCTTGCGTTTGTCCTGATCAGCCGTCAATGCGCGCACGAGCTGCGTGATGGCCGCTTGTTCAGACGAATCGAGTCCGGGCGCCGCGGCGATCTTCGTGATCTCGATTGCCGCCGATGGATGCTCGCGCAACATTTTCGGCAGCAGCGTTTCACGCGCGTATTGATCGATGCGCGCAAAGATCGGTTCTGGATCGAGCGTGGGCAGATTGCGGAATTCGAACTGGAACTTGCATTCGACCGGCACGGTATTGATTGCGTTGCCGCCGACAATCGTGCTGGTTTGCGCGGTGGTGAAGGGCACGTCGTACAGTTCGTCGAACGGGCCTTGCTGACGGAACTGATCGGCCATATCGCGGATGTAGCAGATCAGGCGCGCGGCGTATTCAATGGCGTTCAAACCCTTGGGCGTGAGCGACGAATGCGCGGCGTGGCCGCGCACGCAGCACTGGTATGCGTTGATGCCTTTGTGCGCCACGATCGGGCGCATGCTGGTCGGCTCGCCGACGATGCAACCGTCTGGTTTGACGCCGCGTTTCATCAGATCCTGGATCATCAGCGGCGCACCCGCGCAACCCACTTCCTCATCGAATGAGAGCGCGAAGTGAATTGGCCTCGCGAGCTTCGTGCGCTGCATCTCGGGCACGAGCGCCAGCGCCGCGCCGATAAAGCCTTTCATGTCACAGGTACCACGGCCGTAGAGCTTGTCGCCGCGAATTTCCGGTTTGAACGGGTCGCTGTCCCATTGCTGGCCGTCTACGGGCACGACGTCGGTATGGCCCGATAGCACCACGCCGCCGTTGGTCTCCCCGTCATGCGCGGGAATCGTGGCGAACAGGTTGGCCCATTTGCCGCTTTCGTCGTGAGTGAGCGTGGCTTCTACGCCGACGGCGCGCAGTTCGTCGCGCACGGTTTCGATCAGGCCGAGATTCGGATTGCGGCTGACGGTGTCCATCGACACGAGGCGGGTGACCCAGGGAAGCGAAACGGGCGAGGCGGGAGTCGATGCGGAAGCGGGCGTATGCGAGGACTGCGCTGATTCAGCGACATGCGACATGACAGGACTCCGGCATTTAAGTCTTTCGATCATACCCAAAAAAAGGCTTGCCGTATGCTGCGGCACGCGTTTGCGCACCGCAGCATGAGCGAAAAAACGGCTAGACGTAGGGCGTTTTTCTAATGGCGCGCTATCGCGCGGCGGCGGCAGGCGCCGTGCCGCGGCTGGGCGTGCCGAGCGCGCGCAAGGTTTCTTTCACCGTCGCGACGCGCACTGCGAGGTCCGGGCTGCGGGTTTCGATACGCAGCTTGTCCTGGCCCGCGAGCTTGATGTGCTTGTGTTTCTGCACCATCTCGATGATCCGCATGGCGTCGATGGGCGGGTTCGGAATGAACTGCAGGCCGATCACCGCTTCACCGGCATCGATCTTCGAAATGCCCAACGGTTTGGCGGCGAGCCGCAAACGGTGCGTCTCGACCAGCGCGTGCGCCTGCGGCGGCAACTTGCCGAAGCGGTCGATCAACTCCTCCTGAATGCCGTCGATCGAATCGTTGTGTTCGCAATTAGCTAGCCGCTTGTAGAGCGACAGACGCTCCTGCACGTCGCCGCAATAGTCCGCGGGCAGGATCGCCGGCGCGTGCAGATTGATCTCGGTGGTCGCGGCGAGCGGTGCGGTAAGGTCGGGTTCCTTGCCTTCCTTGAGTGCCTTGACCGCGTCGTTCAGCATGTCGGTGTAGAGCTGGAAGCCGATCTCGTGAATCTCGCCCGACTGCTTGTCGCCGAGTACTTCGCCCGTGCCGCGAATCTCGAGGTCGTGCATGGCCAGATAGAAGCCCGAGCCGAGCTCTTCCATTTGCTGGATTGCTTCCAGCCGGCGCTGCGCCTGCTTGGTCAAACCTTGCGGATCGTGCACCAGCAGATAGGAGTATGCCTGGTGATGCGAGCGGCCCACGCGGCCACGCAACTGATGCAGCTGTGCGAGGCCGAATTTGTCGGAGCGGTGGATCAGGATCGTGTTGGCGCTCGGCACGTCGATGCCGGTTTCGATGATCGTCGTGCACAGCAGCACATTGGCGCGTTGCGCGACGAAGTCTCGCATCACGCGTTCGAGTTCGCGCTCGTGCATCTGACCGTGCGCGACCGCGATACGCGCTTCGGGCACCAGCGCTTCGAGCATTTGCCGGCGGTTTTCGATCGTCTCGACTTCGTTGTGCAGGAAGTAAACCTGGCCGCCGCGCTTCAACTCGCGCAGCATCGCTTCGCGGATCACGCTGTCTTCTTCGCGGCGCACGAAAGTCTTGATGGCAAGACGCTTTTGCGGCGCGGTGGCGATCACCGAGAAATCGCGCAGGCCTTCGAGCGCCATGCCGAGGGTACGCGGAATCGGTGTGGCGGTCAGCGTGAGCACGTCCACTTCGGCGCGCAGCGCTTTGAGTGCTTCCTTCTGGCGCACGCCGAAACGGTGTTCTTCGTCGATGATCACGAGTCCCAGCCGCTTGAACTGCACATCCGACGACAGCAGCTTGTGCGTACCGATCACGATATCGACCGTGCCTTCGTTGATCTGCTGAATCGCCGCGCTCACTTCCCTGGTCGACTTGAAGCGCGACAGTTCGGCGATCCGCACCGGCCAATCGGAGAAGCGGTCGCTGAACGTTTGCGTGTGCTGTTCGGCGAGCAGCGTGGTGGGCGAGAGCAGCGCCACCTGTTTGCCGCCCATGACCGCGATAAACGCCGCGCGCAACGCGACTTCCGTCTTGCCGAAGCCGACGTCGCCGCACACGAGGCGGTCCATCGGTTTGCCGCTTGTCATGTCGCCGATCACCGCGGCGATGGCCGCGGCCTGGTCGGGTGTTTCTTCGAAGCCGAAGCTCTCGGCGAACTTCACGTAGTCTTTCGGTTCGAGCGCGAACGCATGGCCCTCGCGCGCGGCGCGACGGGCGTACAGGTTCAGGAGTTCGGCGGCGGTGTCGCGGATCTGCTGCGCGGCCTTGCGCTTGGCCTTTTCCCACTGCCCGGAACCGAGTGAATGCAACGGCGCGCTTTCCGGATCGGCGCCGCTGTAGCGCGAGATCACGTGCAGTTGCGCAACCGGCACGTACAGCTTGCTTTCGCCCGAGTATTCGAGGTGCAGGAACTCGGTTTCGCCTTCGCCGAGGTCCATTGTCACGAGACCCATATAGCGGCCGATGCCGTGCTGCGAATGCACGACCGGGTCGCCGACTTTCAGCTCGGACAGGTCGCGCACCATCGAATCGACGTTGCTCGCCTGTTCCTGGCGGCGGCGTCCGGTGCGGCGCGCGAGCGGGCCGTAAAGCTCCGTTTCGGTGATGATCGCAATGCCGTCCACCGGCACGGCAAAACCGTTGGCGAGCGGCGCGACGCCTAGCGAAAAACGGGCGTCGCCGAGCAGCCAGTCCTGGAAGCTGTCGCTCGACGTGGGTCTCAGATGATTGTCCGCGAGCAACTGCAGCAGCGTTTCGCGACGGCCAGCGGATTCGGTCGCGAACAGGACACGGTTCGGCGTGGTGTCGAGATACGCGCGCAATGCCGAGACGGGGTCCTCCGCATGACGATCGATCGCGAGGTTCGGCAGGGGGATCGACCAGCCGCCGCCGGCATTCGCGGGCAACACGAGGCGCGCGAAGGGTTTCGCGAGCGTAAAGAAGTCTTCGTCCGACAGGAACAGGCGCTGCGGCTCCAGAATCGGCCGGTCGCGGTCGTGCGACAGGAAGTTGTGGCGCTGCTTCGTGTCGTTCGTGAAGCGCCGGATGGCGGCGTCCAGATCGCCCACGAACGCCAGTTGCGCGCCTTCGGGCAGGTAATGGAACAGCGTGGCCGTGTCGTCGAAAAAGAGCGGCAGATAATATTCGATGCCTGCCGACGGCACGCCGTTGCCGATGTCCTTATAGATCGACGCGCGGCTCGGATCGCCCTCGAAGGTCTCGCGCCAGCGGCTGCGAAACGCCGTGCGCGCGGCTTCGTCGAACGGGAATTCGCGGCCCGGCAGCAGACGTACATCCTTCACCGGATAGAGGCTGCGTTGCGTGTCCGGATCGAACGCGCGGATCGAGTCGACCTGATCGTCGAACAGGTCGATCCGGTAGGGCAGCGGCGAGCCCATCGGATACAGATCGAGCAGCGAGCCGCGCACGCAATACTCGCCCGGACGCACCACCTGACTGACGTGTTCGTAACCGGCGAGCGTGAGTTGGGCCTTGAGCCGGGCTTCGTCGAGCCGCTCGCCTTGCGAGAAGGCAAACGTATAGCCCGCCATGAACGAGGCGGGCGGCATCCGGTACAGGGCCGTGGTGGCGGGCACCAGCAGGATGTCGCAGCGGCCTTCGCCGAGATCGTGCAGCGTGGCGAGGCGCTCGGAGACCAGGTCCTGGTGCGGCGAGAAAGTATCGTAAGGCAGGGTTTCCCAGTCCGGCAGCAGGCGCACGCGTGCTTCGGGCGCGAAAAAGCCGATTTCCTGCGAAAGACGCTGCGCGTCGACAGCGCTTTCGCACACCACCGCCAATAGCGGCACCTTCTCGCGATAGGCGAGGTGATAGCGGGCGATCAGCAGCGCGTCTGAGGAGCCATGCGTGCCGTCGAAGGCGAAACGCTGGCCGGCCTTGACGAGCGCGACGGGCGGGGAGTACTGCGATGATGCGGCGATGTCTGGCATAGAAGAGAAAAGGCGGCCTCGGGCTCACACGTGATCGGCAAGTTTACGCGTGTCGGGGCGTGGATGCGAAGGACCTATTATAAAATCCGTGTTTTACTTTGACTTCGCGGCATCCGCACTCGTGACTTCCCGTCTATTTGCCCTGATTCCGTGCGCTGGCACCGGCAGCCGTTCCGGCGCCGCGATGCCCAAACAATATCGCACTGTCGCCGGCCGCGACATGTTGCATTACTCGCTGGCCGCGTTCGACGCGTGCAGCGAGTTTGCGCAAACGCTGGTCGTGATCGCCCCTGACGACCAGCATTTCGACGGCCGCCGCTTTGGCGGCTTGCGTTTTGCGGTACGCCGCTCGGGCGGTGCGTCGCGCCAGGCGTCGGTGCTGAACGGGCTGCACGCGCTGGCCGAATTCGGCGCACGCGACGACGACTGGGTGCTGGTACACGACGCCGCACGGCCGGGCATTACGCCGTCTATGATCCGCACGTTGATTGGCGCGCTGAAGGACGACCCGGTGGGTGGCATTATGGCTTTGCCGGTGGCGGACACCTTGAAGCGCATCGATACCGCGTCATCCGACGGCCGGATTGCCCGTACTGAGGCGCGCGATGGATTGTGGCAGGCGCAGACGCCGCAGATGTTCCGTATTGGCATGCTGCGCGAGGCGATTCTGCGCGCGCAGGCGGACGGTCATGACCTGACTGACGAAGCTAGCGCGATCGAGTGGCTTGGGCATGCGCCGAAGCTGGTGCAAGGCAGCTTGCGCAATTTCAAGGTCACGTATCCGGAGGACTTCGATCTGGCTGAGGCGATTCTGTGTCGGCCGTCGGCTTCCTGATTCGGTGTTTCATTTTATTTAACGGGCTAGACGCATATGGATTTCAGAATTGGGCAGGGGTATGACGTGCATGCGTTGGTGCCGGGGCGTCCTCTGATTATTGGCGGCGTGACGATTCCTTACGAGCGTGGCCTGCTTGGGCATTCGGATGCGGATGTGCTGTTACATGCCATTACTGATGCTATTTTTGGCGCTGCCGCGATGGGGGATATTGGGCGGCATTTCTCTGATACTGATGCGAAGTTTGCTGGCGCGGATAGCAGGGTTTTATTGCGGGAGTGTTTTGCTCGCGTTAAGGCTGCTGGGTTTTCTATTGCCAACGTGGATAGCAGTGTTGTTGCTCAGGCACCAAAGCTGGCGCCGCATATTGAAGGAATGCGGGCTAATATCGCTATGGATCTTGACCTGCCGGTCGAGCGGGTTAATGTCAAGGCTAAGACTAATGAGAAGCTTGGGTATCTCGGGAGGGGAGAGGGGATTGAAGCCCAAGCTGTTGTTTTGTTGATCAGGGGGTGAGGTTTTTTTTGCCTTTGGCGGCGGCATTATTTGCTGTGTGCCTACGGCGTTGGTTGTTTCTGTTCTTATTGGTCTATTAGCGTTCCCCCTGTGCGGGGGGGCACCTACTTTTCTTTGCCGCCGCAAAGAAAAGTAGGCAAAAGAAAGCGGCTCCAACCGCTAATTTTTAAGCGGCTCCCCTGGCTTGGAGGGTGTAGTGGCTCCGTAGAGATTGAGCCTGCGCACCTTCCCGCCTGAGTGACCAGGCCGTCATGCTTCCGGCGGCGCTGCGCGCGCCGGGGCGGTACTTCACGAAACCATTGGTGTTTTCGGCGCCTCGCCGAGGCGAAGCCGATGGCCCCCACCGCGCCCAAACGAAGCACCGGGTTTCCCTGGCAGACCCGTCCGCGACGCACGCAGTGCGGAGTGGGAGCGGATGACGGCTGTGTCACAGACCGTTATGAACCGAGGTGTGATCCGTTTATCGCACCACTAGCCCCTCCAAGCCAGGAGACCCGCTTAAGAGTTGGCGGTTTGAGCCGCTTTCTTTTGCCTACTTTTCTTTGCGGCGGCAAAGAAAAGTAGGTGCCGCCCCGCACAGGGGCGAAGCTAATAAACCAATAACAAATCAAGGAAAGGCCAACGAGGCAAGAACGAGGAAACGCCGCCGCCAAGGCAATCAAAAAAACCCCCACCGCCAACGGCAAAAAACCGCAACTATTTCCCTTCAGCAGCAATACACTGCGCAGCAGCGTTAACAACAGCCGCGATACGTCCAACATCCCTCAATTGAGGGGAACTCATCCCTTCAGCGATCAGCGTATCAAAGTGCGATTTCACACAAAAATGGCATTTGCCAATAATAGAAGCCGCCAACGCATACATCTCAAACCGTCGCTTATCAACCCCGCCATGCGAAGCATAAGCATTCATCCGCAATTGCGCCGGCTGCGATTTAAGATCAGCGTTCTCCGCCATCTCAACATAGGGATACCAGACATTATTCATCCCCATCAGCGCTGCGGCCGTCAGCGCGCCATTCGTCTCTTCAGGAGACAAAACCCCAGCATTGCGAATCGCATCAACAATCACCGTACTTTTGGCGGCAAAAGCAGCCGCCAACGCGACCCCGACCGCGTCATTCCCCTCAAGCGAAGAACGTGCAATCGTCCCGTCCAGATTCAGCCGGATGTCCTTGGCATAGTCAGGTACGAGTTCCTTAATCGAAGATAAGAATTCCATTGATATCTCCTATCGAATTGTCGACAAAAAAAGCCCGCCGGCTCTTTCAAGCTTAGCGGGCTTTTCATCTGCCATGTTTACAGCGTTGCGCCGCCAACCGCGCGGTTGCAAGGGCACAGTTCGTCTGTTTGCAAACCGTCCAGAATCCGTAGCACTTCTTCCGGGTTACGGCCGACGTTCAGGTTGTTCACCGAAACGTGCTGGATCGTGTTGTCCGGGTCGACGATAAACGTCGCGCGCAATGCCACACCCGCTTCCTTGTCACGCACGCCGAGCTGGTCGATCAGCTCGCCCTTCACATCGCCGAACGCATAGTGGTTCAGCTTGCTCAGGTCCTTGTGCTCGCGGCGCCAGGCCAGCTTCACGAATTCGTTATCCACGCTTCCACCCAGCAGCACCGCATCGCGTTCTTCGAAATCCTTGGCCAGCTTGCCGAACTCGACGATTTCCGTCGGACACACGAAAGTGAAATCCTTCGGGTAGAAATAAATGATCTTCCACTTGCCAGGGAACGACTGCTCCGTGATCTCTTCGAATGCCGACACGCCGTTTTCTTCGTGATTGTTGAAGCCCGGCTTGGCAGCAGTGACAGTGAACGCTTCGACTTTATCGCCAACGGTTTTCATGCGAGTGCTCCTTCTTGTGATGGAAAAACAGCATGTTGAGGCTACCAGCTCGTCGTAACGAGCACGTTACACGTCTTTGACTATAACTCTATTGAACTATCCGTTCAATAGTTTTTAACTAACAACCCGGATAGTTATTATTCAACGCGGCAGTTAGCCACAGCCGCGGCGCGAGGCTCGCCAGGCTCACGCGCCTCTGGCCAGCGGAAACTCGATCGTGACCTCGAGCCCCGGTCCTGGCGTGCGATTGCGCAAGCGCAGGGCGCCACGATAACGGCCCACCAGGCGCTGAACAATTGCCATGCCAAGGCCCGTGCCGTTCGCCTGCGTGCGTGCCGAATTCACACGATAGAACGGTCGTGTGACAAGCGCCAATTGGTCTTCCGGAATGCCCGGCCCTTCATCGACCACGGACAACTCGACCCGCGAGTGCGATACCCGTGTTTCCAGAATCACATGCGGAATGCCGTCGCCGTCGCTGAGCCCGTATTTGCGCGCATTCTCCAGCAGATTGCCCACCACGCGCCGCATGTCGGTTTCGTCGGCCTCGATCACTGCCGATGGCGCGAGCCGCGTGATCAGCCGCATGCTGTCTTCGCTCGCCATGCGCGCCGCCAGTTCTCCTGCGATCACCGAGAGGTCGACAGGTTCCGGTGCCCGTTGCACCGGGCGAGCGTAGTCGAGGAATCGGCCGATGATCATGTCCATCTGCTCGATGTCGTCGACCATCGCATCTTTGGTGGCCTGGTCGGACGGGCTCATTTCTGTTTCGAGCCGCAGCCGCGCAAGCGGCGTGCGCAGATCGTGCGAAATACCAGCGAGCATGAGCGCACGGTCGGCCTCGAGCTGTTCGAGGTCCTGCACCATCTGGTTGAAACTGCGATTGGTTTCGGCGGCCACACCCATGCCGCGTTCAGGCAGCGGCTCGGGCGATTGCCCCGAGCCGACCTTGCGCGCGGCCATGGCGAGCCGGGCAAATGGACGGTTCACCAGACTCGTAATGAACGCCGCGCCGAATAGCGACAGCGCAAGCGCGAACACCCCCCAGCCGGCCCATTGCAGGCCGGTGGCGTTGTCGAGCTGATCGCGGTCGAGTGCGACCCAGTAGTCGTCGTCGTCGATCTTGAAGCTGATCCATACGCCGGGGATATCGTTGACGGTCTGCGCGATCACCGTATCGTCGCCGAGGCGGCCACG
This sequence comes from Paraburkholderia fungorum, assembly GCF_046027215.1. Taxonomy (GTDB): domain Bacteria; phylum Pseudomonadota; class Gammaproteobacteria; order Burkholderiales; family Burkholderiaceae; genus Paraburkholderia; species Paraburkholderia fungorum_D. Next base: position 1,945,677 of record NZ_JAQQEN010000001.1, read on the forward strand.
GATGTCGTGCTCGATCAGCCGGTTCAGCGACTCGTCGGGTTGCAGTTTGTACTTGTCGGAGGTTTCGCGTGGGTACACGCGCACCCCTTCATTGCTCTCCAGATCCTGCAGCAGCGCGCGCCGCAGGTCGGGATCGGAATAGAGGAGCGCGGTGCGCGTGAGCTTGACGATGGCGACCAGTTGCAAGGCCACGCGCTGCGCGCGCGGCTCGCGTTCGATCACCCGGAAGCTCTGGAACCACGCGGCGAGACTGACTGCGATCAACAGCGCGATCAACAGAAAGGTCCGCCAGAAAAGGCCGCCGAACGCGAGCGTCAGGAGGCGCCGGTCGATCCGCATGGGCCCTTCTTATTTGGAACTATCTTGCATGGGACGAGAGTTAGGGCTTTGCATGGGACCAGAGTAATCGCGCTTAAGCGCGAAGTCTTGTCGATAGCTAAAGCATCAACTCTGGTCGACAGCTTTGCTTGGGACCAGACGTAAGGCGCTAAAGCGCCAACTCTGGTCGACAGCTTTGCATGGGACCAGACGTAAGGAGCTAAAGCATCAACTCTGGTCGACAGCTTTGCATGGGACCAGAGATAAGGCGCTAAAGCGCCAACTCTGGTCGACAGCTTTGCATGGGACCAGACGTAAGGCGCTAAAGCGCCAACTCTGGTCGACAGATGCGGGGACAAACTCAGGCTGCACCGTCAGGAATGAACACGTAACCAAGTCCCCACACGGTTTGAATGAAACCCGGACTGCCCGGATCGGGTTCAATCAGCTTGCGCAGACGCGAAATCTGCACGTCGAGACTGCGGTCGAAAACTTCATATTCACGGCCGCGTGCCAGCTCCATCAGCTTTTCACGCGACAGCGGTTGCCGCGGGTGACGGGCAAACACCTTCAGCACAGAAAACTCGCCAGTGGTCAGCGGGATTTCCTGGCCGGCCTTGGTCAAGGTACGTTTGGCCAGATTCAGTGCGAACTCGCCGAACTCGAACATCTCGGCTGTTTCCGAGGGCGCGCCAGGCAACTCGGACGGCGACTGACGGCGCAGCACCGCGTGGATTCGCGCAACCAGCTCGCGCGGGTTGAATGGCTTGGGCAGGTAGTCGTCAGCGCCCATTTCGAGCCCGACGATACGATCGACGTCTTCACCCTTGGCGGTGAGCATGATGATCGGCGTGCGGTCGTTGCTGCCACGCAGACGGCGGCAGATCGACAGACCATCTTCGCCTGGAAGCATCAGGTCGAGCACCAGCAGGTCGAAACGCTCACGCACCCAGAGCTTGTTCATGGACGGCGCGTTCTCGGCAACGTAGACATTGAAGCCCTGTTCACCGAGGTAGCGGCGCAGCAGATCGCGCAGTCGCTGATCGTCATCGACGACGAGGATTTTCGAAGGGTTTTTGGTTTCCATGTGCGGCATATTAGCGCGATTAGAAAGTGGTGCGCGGGTACATCATTTAACGGGTTACAGTCAGTTACAAAATTTACCCGCAGTGTGGCACGGCGTAAAGCGGGGGCAGGTAGACTCCTTTACTGAATGCGGCTGTTCGGTGGATACTTCACTCGACTAAAATTCTCGCACCCGGCTCGCTACCGGGGTTTGTATACGCATTTGAGGTAGCCGGTTGCCGCGCCACGAAGGGAACAACATGAAGGGAGGGGTTTGGCCGAATGTGCGCCTGAGCGTGACTGCACTGGCGGTAGCCGGTACGCTCGCAGGCACACTGGGATCCACGCTCGCCCATGCCCAGCCTTCCGCCGACAGAGCTGCGAGCGAGCAACACGCGCCCCGCTCAGGCAACGCCAGAACGAACCGCCACAACCCGGATGCCGACCATCCAGCGTCAGATGTGATGTTGCGCACCGCAGTCCCCCCCGATCTTGATCAACGTCGTCGTGACGGCCATATGACGCCCGACGAACGGCGCCTGCTGCGTCAGCACATCGAAGACGCTGTCCGCGAGCTCTATAAGCGGTAGCGATTTTCGTGCCCGCTCAGGGCACGCCTCTCGCGTTCACCGCGCATGAAAGATTTCGTTGCACTTCCCCCGTCAACTTTTCCGTTAAACGTGCCGTTGAGTCGCCAGAGCGTCACACGCATTGCTTGCGCGGATGCGTTTGCCGTGACGTCCCGCGAACCCGGATGATCGATGATGAAATTGCTGACAGGCGGTAATTGTGGGCGATGGTTTGTAGTCACCGCCGCGGCGCTGGTTACCCTGGCGTGCGGATTACCGGCAACGGCCGGGCAGCAGGGCGCGCCTCATGGTTCGCGCATCAAACACCGTATGCCGGCCACCACATCCGCGGCTTCGTCGATTGGACAACAGAACATCCTCGACGCCGATGAGGCGCGTTTCTTCCTCACCCGCGTCGGCTTAGCGCCGGACCATGCCGAGGTCGCGCAATACATTGGCTCGACGCGGCAGCAGGCCGTCGACACGGTGCTGGCGACAACCCGAACCGAAGCCGTCACGCCGCTGCCCGATTGGGTGCTCGAGCCGGTCCCCACTCGCGAAGCGAGCAAGGCATGGACCGTCGATCAACGTCGCGACGAGCAGCGTCTGCGCGGGCAGCGTTACGAAATATTACGTGCGTGGTGGGTGCGCGAGATGGCGAGCACGCCGTCGCCGCTCACTGAGCGCATGACGCTCTTCTGGCACAACCATTTCACTTCAGGTCAGGACAAGGTTCAGTATCCGCAGCAGATGGCGTTGCAAAACATGCTGTTGCGCCGCGACGCGCTCGGCAATTTTGGCGAGCTGTTGCACGACGTCGCGAAAGACCCGGCGATGCTGCAGTACCTGGATGGCGCGAGCAATCGTAAAGGCAAGCCCAATGAGAACTTCGCGCGTGAAGTGATGGAACTGTTCACGCTCGGCGAAGGACATTACACGCAGCAGGACGTGTCGGAGGCCGCGCGCGCATACACGGGGTGGAGTCTCGATCCCGACACCGCGGGGTACGTGTGGCGTCCCAATCAGCACGATGACGGCGAGAAGACGGTGCTCGGCCAGACTGGCCCATTCGATGGCGATCAGGTGCTCGACATCCTGCTTGCGCGCCCGGAGACTGCCACTTTCGTCACGGCCAAACTGTGGCGCGAGTTCGTGTCCGACACGCCCGACGCGGCCCGCATTGCGCCGATTGCCGCGCAGTTTCGCGCGAGCCACTACGACATCAAGGTCGCGTTGCGTGGGCTCTTCATGAGCGACGCGTTCTGGGACGACGACAATCGCGGCGTGCTTGTGAAGTCGCCGGCGGAATTCGTGGTCGGGACGTTGCGCGCTTTCGATATCGGTTACGACAACACGGCGCCGTTCGCCGCGCAGATTCGCACGCTCGGCGAGAACCTGTTTTACCCGCCGAACGTCAAAGGATGGCCGGGCGGTACGGCGTGGATCAACAGTTCGACGCTGCTTGCGCGTAAGCAGTTCGTCGGACAGCTGTTTCGCGCGACGGAAACCGCCAGTACGCGAGGCATGAGCAACGCGATGAACGGCAGAATCGCGATGGGCAGTGCGCAGGCTAACCCTTCGGTGCAGCGCGCAATGGCGCGAATCGGTCAAGGAGGCGTACGCTTTGACATCGACACGTGGCTCGCGCGCTACAACACTTCGCCTGCCGCGAAGCCGGGACTCTCGGCGGAGCTTCAATTGCAGCATGCGGTGCTGCCGCTGACACCGGTCGACGCGATCGAAACCGGTTCGACCGCCAGCGCTTATCTGGAAGCCCTGCTGATGGACCCGGCTTATCAGCTCAAATGAGCCAGCTCAAATAAGCCAGCTCGAATGAGCCAGCTCGAATAAGCAGTTCAAATGCAACGGCCGTCGGCGGCGATGCAATGACATGCGCCCAGACAATCGAACGAGGTGCAGGATGAAACGACGCAGCTTTCTTTCGATGGGCGCAGCCACTGGCGCGGCACTGTGGCTGCCGCGCGCGTTCGGCGCCCAGGCGGCAGTGCCGCGCGCACCGACAAGCCGCGGCTATGGCAACCTGCTGATCCTCGTCGAACTGAAGGGGGGCAACGACGGTTTGAACACCGTGATCCCGTTTGCCGATCCCACTTACTATCAGTTGCGCAAGAACATCGGCATCAAACGCGAGCAGGCAATTCAACTCGATGAACGCACTGCACTGCACCCGTCGCTGCAGCCGCTCGTGCCGCTGTGGCAGAGCCAGCAACTCGCGATCGTGCAGGGCGTCAGCTACACGCAGCCGAACCTGTCGCATTTTCGCTCGATCGAGATCTGGGACACCGCTTCGCGTTCGGATCAATATTTGCGCGAAGGCTGGCTCACGCGTGCTTTTGCGCAAACGCCGGTGCCGCCAGGTTTTGCTGCCGACGGCGTGGTGATCGGCAGCGCTGAAATGGGCCCGCTCGCGAACGGCGCGCGAGCGATCGCGCTCGTCAATCCCGCGCAGTTCGTCAAGGCTGCGCGCCTTGCCACGCCGGTATCGCTTCACGAGCGCAATCCGGAGCTCGCGCACATTCTCGAGGTCGAGAACGACATCGTGAAGGCCGCCGACCACCTGCGTCCCGCGCAAGGTCAGGCGCAGTTGAAAACCGTCTTTCCGGGCGGCGTATTCGGCACGTCGATCAAAACGGCCATGCAGGTGTTGGCCGCTGGCGATGCCCCGAAGGACGTCCCCGCAGGGGACCTGCCTCAAGCGCAACGCAGCGGACAAGGCGTCGCGGTCATCCGTCTCACGCTGAACGGTTTCGACACGCATCAGAATCAGCCGGGCCAGCAGGCGGCGTTGCTCAGGCAGTTGGCGGAAGGATTCACGTCGATGAAATCCGCGCTCATCGAGCTAGGCCGTTGGGACGATACGCTCGTGATGACTTATGCGGAGTTCGGACGGCGCCCGCGCGAGAATCAGAGCAACGGCACCGACCATGGCACCGTTGCGCCGCATTTCGTGACGGGCGGGCGCGTGCGAGGCGGTCTGTATGGTGCGGCGCCGCTGCTCGCACGCCTGGATGGCAATGGCAATCTGCCGGTCGGCGTCGATTTTCGCCAGTTGTACGCGACCGTCCTCGGGCCGTGGTGGGGGCTCGACGCGTCCACGGTTCTGCAGCAGCGCTTCGAGCCGCTGCCGCTGTTACGCGGTTGACGATGGGCGCAAGGTAATCCGGTCGGCGTGGCAGCCGTTGCTTCGCTCGCCTACCTGGCGCGCCACGCGATCCACAGCTTGCGAATCGGCGTCAACGCGATGCGTTGATGCAGCACGTGATAGCCGTCGCGTTCGATTTCATCCAGCAGCGCCAACGCGAGTGCCGCCTGTGCCACGAGGGTACGCTGCGACCGCCGCTCCTTGGCCGGCAGCGCGGCGAGCGCCGCGTGCAACGCGTCGCGCGCGCGCTTTGTCTCGAAGCGCATCAGCTCGGTGAAGGCATCGGAATATTTCCGATTGATCAGATCGGCTGCGGTCACATTAAAGCGCTGCATCTCGTCGATCGGAATATAGATACGGCCGTGACGCGCGTCGTTCCCGGTTTCGACGACAAACTGCGCGAGCAGCAGCGCTTCGCCGAGCGCGGCGGACCAGTTCGACGCCTGCGCGGAATCCCTGGCCGATGCGCGAGCCACGAGCGACGCGAATGTGCCGCCGACGTTTTGCACGTAGCGCCGCAGATTCGGATAGTCGAGATAACGCGCCTGGTCGAGGTCCATTTCGAAGCCGGCGAGCAACGCGTGCAACGCCGGATATTCGGCCTGCACGTCGGGCAGATAGGCTGCCAACGCCTTTGAAACCGGATGCGACGGGGCGCCCGAGGCCAGCGATGCGATCTCGTTTTGCCACCACGCGAGCTTGGTGCGGCCGATCGCCGGGTCGCTGGTGTCCTTGACGGTTTCCTCGAACTCGCGGCGTAGTGCGAAGAGCGCGGTCAGGAGCGGCTGGCTTGCTGCAGGCGCCTGGCGAAGCGCGTAGTAAGTGCTCGATCCGGGCGGCGCCGCTTTCTGCTGGCAATATTCGTCGAAATTCACGGGCTTGGATTATGGGGAAGGGCAGGCAAAGAGGGGCAGGGCATATCTGCGACTAACCAAAAATTGTAGCATCGACGCTTCTTTGACAGATGTCAGGCGGGTGCAGACAAGCGCGAATCAATCGGTTAGAATCTCGCGCTTACGCTTTCGGGCGCGCGATCTGGCGTGTTCCTGAGCTTGCAGGGCATCGGGCGTGACGCATTGTGTCGTGCCTGGCAGGTATAAAAATTCGCGTGAGTGGCGAAATTGGTAGACGCACCAGGTTTAGGTCCTGACGGGAGCAATCTCGTGCCGGTTCGAGTCCGGCCTCACGCACCAGGAAAAAAGGCCATGTTCCGGTTTCGGAACATGGCCTTTTTTCATTGCGGTGTCTCGTTGGCAGGGTGTACGGGTGACATCAGGCGATGACGAAAACGAAATCGCTCTCGCGTGGCGGGTTCAAAGCCAGGTGCCTCCCTGACGTTCGCTCGGCTCCTGTGTGAGGGCGTCGAAATCGTGAATCCAATCCAGATGATGTAGTGCGCTGTCGCGCGCGCCAAGCCGCGCGTTGCGCGCCTGCGCTGCCGGACCCTCGGGCAAATGCAGCACGTCCGCAGTGGAAATCGACGCGTACTGCACTCTGCGCGTGCGGCCCCGGCGCAAGCGCTCGTAGGCTTCCTGCGCCTCGCGCCAATTGCCTGGGCCGGCCTTGGCAAGTTGCGCGGCCAGCACGACGGCGTCCTCGATCGACTGGTTGGCGCCTTGACCGTGGTGCGGGACCAGCGCATGCGCGGCATCGCCGATCAGGGTCACCCGGCCCTTGCTCCAACGGCCGAGCGGAGGACGATGGAACAGGCCCCAGCGCTGGCTAACCGGTACAGCCGTGATCATCTGCACCAGGGCCGGATGCCAGTCCCTGAACAGGCGCAGTTGCTCACCCTCACTAGCTGGCAGCACCCAGTCGCGCGACGGCCACGGCGATGGATGACGCTCAACCAGAAGGAAATTCTGGTCGCCGTTGTCACCGATCGGATAGTGCAGCAGATGGCCCTGTGGTCCGATCCAGAACTGGATGGTCTCGGGATCGGGCAGCAGGTCCATGCGCCCGGCCGGCACCACACCGCGAAAACCCGAGCAGCCCGAATACAGGGCGTCGTCATAGCCAAGCATCCAGTGCCGCGTGATTGAGCGCGCGCCGTCGGCGCCGATCACAAGATCGGCTTCGACGCGCTGACCGTTGTCGAACGCCAGGCTAACGCGATCCGGATGCTGCGTGAGATCGACCAGCCGATGGCTGAGATTGATGTGCTCCAGTCCGACCGCCTTCGACAGCACGGCCTGCAGATCGGCACGATGAACACCCCAGTACGAGCCTCCGAATTGCTCGCGATAACTGGGTACGCCGCGATGATGTCCGAGGACTGCGCCACTGCGTCCATCACGATAGATCAGGGCGGGTATTTCTGCGCACACCGCCTCGAAGGCCGTACGCAGTCCCATCCGATCGTAGAAGCGCGTCGCATTGGCCGAAAGCGCGACGGCCGCTCCTACCTCCCGCAGCTCGTCGGTCTGCTCGTAAAGCTTCGCATCGATTCCACGCTCGCGCAGCGCAAGCGCAAGCGTCAGGCCGCCGATGCCTGCACCGATGATGGCAATCTTCAGATCGTTCTGTTGCATGACTGTGTCTCCGATATCCAGGTCTATAGGTCTGACCTGGCGCGTCGAGCGTCAAGGTCATGGCGAATGTGTGCGCCGTGTCAGTATTGTCAGCACCGGACCGTCATCCCGCAATAAAATGGAAGCAATGTGCTTCATCACTGATTTGAATGAGCGCGTGTCACGCGAGAGCTATGGAACTGAGCGATGTCGACCTTAATCTGCTGCTGCTTTTCCAACGCCTGATGCAGGAGCGGCGCGTGTCGACGGTAGCCGAGCAGATGAACATGAGTCAGCCTGGCGTCAGCAATGCGCTCGCCAAACTGCGTCGCCGGCTGGGTGATCCGCTGTTCGTACGCGGGCCGGGTGGCGTGTTGCCCACCCCGTTCGCGCTGCGTCTGGCGGAACCGGTCTCGCAGGCACTCGCGACTTTGCACGCTGCGCTCAACCCCGAGACCGGGTTCGATCCGCTGCTCGCCTCGCGCACTATCACGATCGGAATGACCGATATCGGCGAGGTTGTATTCCTGCCCGCGCTGGTCGAACGCCTTTCGCGCGTCGCACCGGGCATCGCGCTCAATACAGTGCGCAACGCGAGCGTCAATCTGCGCGACGAGATGGCCGAAGGCCGAGTCGATCTCGCCATAGGCTTGCTGCCCCAACTGAAGGGCGGCTTCTATCAGCGCCGCCTGTTCGATCAACGGTATGTCTGCCTGTTCCGGCGCGGCCATCCGCTCGAGGACACGCCGCTGACGCTCGCTGCCTGGCGCGAAGCCGGGCATCTGGTCGTAGTATCGGCAGGCACCGGTCACGGGCAGGTAGACGAATGGCTGAAGCGGCGCGGCGTGCGGCGCGACGTGCGACTGACCGTGCCGCACTTCATGAGCGTCGGCAACATTCTGCAACGCACCGATCTGATCGCCACGGTTCCAGAGCGACTCGCCCTGGAACTGGCCACGCCTTTTTCGCTCGTCCTGCGCGCGTTGCCCATGACGCTGCCCGCCGCGCCAATCCATCTGCTTTGGCATGCACGAGTTCAGCAGGACGAGGGGAATCGCTGGCTGCGCGGAGTGGTGGGCGACCTGTTTGCGGATACGGCAACGCCTGTACGCAAGACAAAGTCGGTGAAAAAGCAGTGAAGAACCTATATTGACCACATCACAATGTGCTGGGCTTCGTCCAAAGATTCAGCGATTGGCCAATTCCCTCGCGAACTGCATTCCTGTACATTTCAAAGCCCCAGCTGATGTCGAAAACAGCCATGCCACACGCGATGAAAATGACCCGTTCCTGCGCGCTTTCCCGGCCGGGCTTATTGCCATTGACGACGTCACCCAGACCGGTCGAATCAGCCAGCGCGGGCAGTTTGCCGGCATCGATCAAGCGGTAGAACGGGCCGCCAATCACACCGCTGTAGTAGGCGTCCTTGTTCCCGGACGCGATAGCATCCTCGACATACGCCTCCTGCAAGGGAGTGTGATCGAAGACGATCTTGCAATTGGTCAGGAACGATTCGTCAGTATTGAACGGTCCCGACACCAGGATGGTTGCCCCTTCCTTGATCCACTCATCCTTGAAGTAGAGCGGCTTCAGGCGCGAGGCTGCGACCGTGATGACATCGGCATTGCGGAAGCCTTGTTCAGCCTGGTCGACGCCAATGGCGCTGATACGATATTTTTCCTCGACCCAGCCGGCAAATTCGTTCGCCTTGTCCAGGAAGACGTCGAAGCAGATGACCTTCTCGATCCCGTCGAGTTGGGTCATGATTGCCGTGAAGCAGGCCTTGTTTATCGGACCACAACCGATCACCGACACGGTCTTCGAATCCTTGTTGGTCAGATGCCTGGCTGCCACACCAGGCACAGCCCCGGTTCGTGCCGCACTCAGAAGATTCGCGGACATAAGCGCCAGTGGCGCCCCTGTGTCCTTGTCATTGAGCATCATGGTCAGAATCGAGCGCGGCAATCCCTTCTCGGCATTGGGATGGTTCGATCCATACCACTTATTGCCACAGACATCGAAGCGCCCACCCAGATAGCCGGGCATTGCAGCGAAGCGCCGGTCCGGTCCCGCCACCGGCATGTTGGGAAACGTCGTCTCTTTCGGAAAGACGATGTTCAGGCCGTGATTGTTGTGATTGGCGCCACCCATGAGGTAATCGCCCTTACCGAGAAGGCTGAAAGTCTCCTCGCATACGGAAACACAATGCGCTGCATCCAGTACGCCGGCTGTGATCATGTCCGGCTCTGAAAGATAGAGAAAGTCGATGTTCGGATACATTTGAGTTCACCTTTCCAAAATGAGTTGGGTCGTATATCGGCGGGTTTCAAACATCAGAAACGCGCGTCAAAACCGAAGAAGTGGCGAGATGTCATAGAGGCGGCAACCGGGGCTGCGTGCATTGGCGCGCATCAGGAAGTTCAGCTTTTCAATGCGTTCTCCGGAACGCGGCGCGCCGTTCTTTTGAAACGGAACCTGGAGCCCGACCGAGAAGTCCATTACGACGTCATCCACGACGCCACCGGAGCGGCCTGACGGCACCGCGATCATTCCGTGTTCTTCTGCAAATCGATAGGCATCCAGCGCCTCGGTGATCGTGCCGACCTGATTGGGCTTCAGTACGAAACCATTCACGGCCTGGAGTTCGTAAGCTTTCCTGAGCAAGGCCGGGTTGGTCACGGTCAGGTCGTCGCCAAGAACGATCGTGCGGTTGAGTTCGCGAACCGCTTTGATGTAGCCGTGCCAGTCGTTCTCGTCGAGCAGATCTTCGATAAAAACAAGGGGAAACGTTTCGCTCAGGAACCCGGCATAGGCGATGAGTTCGTCGGACGATACCCATTCGCCTTTAAGCAAATAGGTATTGGTCTCCTTGTTGTACATCTCGCTCGAAGCGCAATCGAGCGCGAAGGCAATTCGGCCTGTATAGCCGCACTCGTCAACGGCTTTTTGCATCAGTGCCAGAATCGTTTCGGGGTCGTCCGATGGCGCGGCATATCCGTAGGAACTGGCAACCTGTGGCTTATGCCCAAGGTAGTCCGTGAGCACGTCGGCGAGTTTCTGGAACACGGAGACCGCCATCTCAATGGAAGAATCGACGCGATCAGTGCCGTAGGGAACAATCAGAAATTCATTGAAAGCCTGCGTCAGCCCATCGTATCGGCCGCCGTTGATCAGGTTGAAGCAGGGGACGGGCACGGTCCGGATGTCGCCACCCGCGATGTGCTTATAAAGAGGCATCGAGAGCGCGGCAGCCGCAGCGCGGAAAGCCGCAACGGATACCGAGTAGATCGTATTGCCGCCCAGACGCCTCTTGTCAGGCGTGCCATCGAGAGCGATCATTTTTTTGTCGATGGCTCGCTGGTCGAACACGTTCATGCCAATGAGCGCCGGGCCTATGACGTTGACCGCATTGGCGACGGCTCGATGAACGCTGAGCCCTTTGTAGCTCGACGGGTCGTTGTCCCGCAGGACAAATGACTCGTGCATGCCAACCGAGGTGCCAGTGGGCGCTGCGCCCAGACCGATTGCACCGCTTTCCGTGCGTATCTCGACTTCGACGGCGGGGCGGCATTTGCAGTCGATGATCTGCTGTGCCCGGATAGATGCGATCCTGTCTTCCATGTTATTCACCCGCCTTCGGCTCAGGAATATAAAGAATGTTCAGGTCGCACAGGTTGGTGCCCGTGTTGCCTGTAAAAACAGTCGAGCTAATCGAATCGAGTGCCTCGAAGCAACTGTGCTCACGAAGCACCTGATACAGACTGATTCCTTTGTCGGCTGCGGCCTTGAAACTGGTGGAATCGGTAATGCCACCGGCTACATTCGCTGTGCCATCCGTGCCTTCGCTATCGATCGACAAAAGGCACGCGCCCTTGGTCCTCGCGGCCGCGATGGCAAAACTCACGGCCATTTCCTGGCCTGGGCCACCGTGACCCTTGATGACGCTGTTGTCGTCGATGAGCGTCGTCACCTCGCCGGAACTGAGCAGCACGCAAGGCGGCTTGACCGGGTTGCCGTATGTCTGGATTTCTCGCGCCATCGAAGCGAAGAAAGTGCCGGCGTCGCGGCTTTCGCCTTCGAGGAAGGACGAAACGATCATGGCCGGAAGGCCCATTTCCTCGCAGATTTCCTTGGCGTAGATGCAGGAATCCGGCAGCGTGTTGAGCAGGAAATAGGTGTTGTCGGGAAACGCTTTGGGCGTTTCCGCTTCAGGGCCTGCATTCATCAGATAATCGACAACGCTTGCAGGTAGCCGGTCAGCGACATGGCGATTGATGATCGTCGCGCGCGCGTCGTCCAACGTCGTCATGTCGGGGCCGATCGGTGTGCTTTTGTATGCCGAATAGGGTACGGCGATATCGCCCGTGGCGGGTGAGCCGACCGCGTCACTGATACCGAAACCAATCAGTTCGGCCCCTACATCCTGAATGCGCTTCGCCAGCATCCCGCCGTTCAAGGCTGAAATGTGACGACGCACGGCGTTGATTTCGTAAATGCCCGCGCCGGATTTCAGCAGCACGTCGGTCGTATCGATCTCGTCCTGCAAGGTAATGCCATCGATCGGACATGACATGAGCGCTGAACTGCCGCCGCTGATCACGGCAATGAACAGGTCCTCGGGCCCAGCCTGATCGACGAGTTCGATAATCTTCCTGGATGCGCGGTAGCCGTCTTCATTGGGTAGCGGGTGTCCACCAACGAAGACCTCGGTCCTGTTGAATCGATCTGTTTCCTCCGTGATCTTGACGATGGCGATCCCCTGCGTCAGGAAGTCTCCCAACACGTGATCCACGGCCATGGCCATGTGGTTGCAGGCCTTGCCGGCGCCGATCAGGTACACGTTGCGCTTCAGCGATAGATCCCATGAGCGGGTTCCAACATGCAACACGTTGCCTTCCATGCGCATGATGTTTCTGATCCGCCGGTAGCTGTCCAGGCGCTCGAGTGTCCGGTCGGCAATCTCGAGCACCACTCGCCTGGAGGACGAGTCACCTTGCGAGAGGATCGCGTTTGCATTTCGTATCTTGTTCATGCTGAGGAAAGCGGGTGAGAGTTATCGCCACAGGGAGACTCGGGCGGGATGGCTATCAATTTAGGCAAACGACCTGCACAGATACATGTACACTTGGCGGGATCGTGAGATAGCTGTAGAGGGCCTGGCACCTCTACACCTTTTCAGTTGTCCGTCCGAGTTCTTCCCCTTGTGCCGCCACGATGAAACCCGTTTTGACGCTGGATTCCCAATCGGATACGCCGCTTACCGTACAGATCGTGGCCGGGGTGATGAATGAGGTTGTGGAAAAGCGCTGGAGACCTGGCGCGCGCGTGCCGAGCATCCGTGCATTTGCCGGAGCGCACGGCGTGTCGACCTTCACCGTCGTCGAGGCCTACGACCGGCTGGTAGCGCAGGGTGTACTGGAAGCGCGGCGCGGATCGGGCTTTTATGTCTCTGACCGGAGCCATCACGCGCCGCAGAAGGTCGCCGAAAAGCTCGATGAGAGAATGACCAATGGCTGGCTATTGCGAAACTTTCTCGGCGCGAATGAAGGCGCGGTTTACGCGGGAGCCGGTTGGCTTCCTGAGCCATGGTTCGACAGCGATGGTCTCGCGCGGGCGCTCAGACAACTCGCATTGCAGCCTGAAAGTCTGCTGGGTTATGGGCACGCGAAGGGTTACGAACCATTGCGGGAACAGATAGCCCGACAGCTGTCGGACTATGAAATAGAAGTGGATGCCGGCGGCGTGCTGACGACCCTTGGCGCGAATCAATCGCTGGACCTTGTCATACGCCAGTTCACTCAACCGGGCGACACGGTCATGGTTGATGAGCCGTGCTATAGCGACCTGCTCGTTGCCTTGCGGTTGCGTGAGGTCGAAAGCATCGGGATACCGATGACACCGACCGGACCCGACATCTCCGTCCTGGAGACGGTTCTCGAAACGCGCCGTCCGAAAGTCTACTTCACGAATAGCCGGCTCCATAATCCCACCGGAGCGAGTTACAGCTCTGCGGCGGCCTTCAAATTGCTGAAAGCTGCGGAACGCCACAACTGCATGATCGTAGAAGACGATGTTTCCGCCGGTCTGGTCCAGGATTCGCACGTGACGCTGGCATCGATGGATCAACTGAAACACGTCATTTACATCGGCAGTTTCTCCAAAACAATAGGTGCGGGTTTGCGCGTCGGTTTCGTGGTCGCCGAGGCTGGGATACTCGAGGGTCTGCTCTATCAGAAGCTGGTGTCGGGTATGTCGACGCCAACCGTCACGGAACGGCTGGTGAGCGCGATACTGGCAGAAGGGCATTTTCGCAAACAGACGGAACAGTTGAGAGAGCGTCTCGCCACCGCTCAGGAACGGGTCTGTCGTCGGCTCGAAGCAATTGGGTTTGAGATCTTTTGCGAGCCCCGCGCTGGCATGTTCGTATGGGCGAGGCCGGCAGGCGTCGAACTGGATTCCGCGGAATTGGCCGAACGTGCCTTGGACGAGCGCATCCTGCTTGCGCCGGGACATCTGTTTTACGGCGGACACGTCAGGACTGGCTGGTTGCGATTCAACGTGGCACATAGCAACTTCGACCGGCTTTTTTCTTTTTTAGCGGAATCCGTTGCACGTTAGCGTTTCCGCCTCACAGTAGCGTCCTGCGGAACGGCATTGGTTGCCAGCCACTGCCGTGTTTACTTCTTCTGACCTCCAGATCATCTCGATAGCGCATAGGCGTCCGTATGCGTGCGCCGACAAACTCGGCTGAACCCTCCTCGTAGTCACCTTCCTGTTTCCGGTTGCGGCGATGTTGCCCGTCTGCGAAACCAGCCGTCGTCTCTATCCCGCCGGCGCAATCCCGCTCCAGTCAAACACCAGTGCAACTGTGCAGGTCTTGCCCACTGCACAGGTAGGGGTGCGTGTCGGGCAGTGTGCATGTCGCGGGGAAATTTGAACAAAAAGAATACGCAGACTTCTGGGAGCGCGGGCGTTCCATAGAACTGAACGCGGATATCGGATCACATGATGCGAGAACCGGTTACCAATCGATCACTGCGAGGAGAAAGATTCATGGACGGTGTTAAGACTTCGACCTTGTTCGCTGCATTGCTATCCACGATCTGCATGACCGTGCAAGCGGAAGTCGTCAAGGTAGGCGTTGCGGGTCCGTTGACGGGCGGGCAGTCGAATTTTGGCAAGGACGATGAGCGAGGTGTCCGACTCGCGGTCGAAGACCTGAACCGCAAGCCGATGATCATCAACGGCCAGCCTGTTACGTTCGCCGTGGTGTCGGAGGACGATGCAGCGGATCCGAAGACCGGCGTATCCGTCGCCCAGAAACTGGTTGATTCAGGTGTGAAAGCTGTCATAGGCCACTACAACTCCGGGGTGACGATTCCCGCATCGCGCATTTATAACAATGCGCACATCCCGATGATCACTGGCGCGGCATCGAACCCGGCCATCACCCAGCAGAATTTTGAGTATGTGTTTCGTCTCGCCGCCAGCGACAACGTGATGGGCGCACGCATGGCCGAATACGCCGCGAACGTGCTTCACGCGAAGCGCGCGGCGGTGATCGACGATCGCACCGCATACGGCTCGGGAGTCGCGGATGTCTTCGTCGCCACGGCGAAGAAGAACGGTGTCGAGATTGTCGGGCGAGAGTATTCGAACGACAAGGCCACCGATTTCAACGCGATCCTGACTCACATCAAAGCCGAACGTCCGGACGTCATTTTCTATGGCGGCTACTACGCGCAGGCTGCTTCGATCGGACGACAGACCAAACAGTTAGGGCTTGAGATTCCGATTCTCGGCGGCGACGGCATCTGCTCCATCGACATGCCGAAGCTCGCTGCAGGATCACTGAACGGCCGAGGGTACTGCGCTCAAGGCGGTGCGCCGCTGGCCACATTGCAGGGCGGTGCTGATTTTGCAAGCCGATATGAAGAGAAGTTCGGCGCAAAGAACGATATCTACTCGCCGGCTTTCTACTCGGCAACCATGGTTGTGGCGCAAGCCATTAAGGCCGCGAAATCAACCGATCCTGAGAAGTTCGTGCCGTTGCTTAAGCAGACGCAATTCTCGACCCTGGTTGGAAGAGTGGCTTTCGACAAGACTGGTGAGTGGGTCGACGCGCCGGTGACGGTCTACAAGGTGTCAGGCGACGCCCTCAATCCAATCCGCTAGAGCTCCGCAAAAACCTCAGGAACAGGGAACGAGCGGCGAGAATCCGCTCGTTTCGTGCGTACAGGTCGATCGCGCGATCATCAACTGCGCTGATTGCGTGTATTCGTCGACCGAGGCTGCGGCGGGCCCATGGATCGGGGCACCGCCGCACGAATTCAGCGAAACGACTACCAGCCAACCGTCGCGAAAAGCTGTGGCACTTCGTCCAACGTCTTTAGCGTGGCATCAGGGGTGTAATCAGGCAGAAGCTTCCGACCCGTACCGCGATCTATCCAGACACACCGGAATCGGATGTCTCGTGCCGCGGCGTGGTCAAGATGCGGGCTGGCACAGATATGCACGACATCGTCCTTCGATACATCGAGCAGTTCGTGAGCGTACTCGAACAGGCGTCGTGCGGGCTTGTATGCGCCGGCCTGCTGCGCGGTCACCACGCGATCAATATGACCGCCTAGCTGTGCGACGTTGCCAGCAATGATGTCGTCGTCGGTATTCGACACGATGCAAAGGCGATACCCCATCGCCTTCAGTTTCCCTAACGTGTCGACGACTTCGGGAAACGGCGGCATCGCCGAAATTCGCGAGGTGAGCACGGTGGAGTCGTTTTCGCTGCCATCGAGCCCAAACTCCTTTAGCGCAAGACGTAGCCCCTGGCCCGAGACTTCCCGGAAGGAGCGGTGCGGTGGCGTCTGTTCGAGCGCGTGTTCATGCCGGTCATACACCTCGATGAACCTGGGCGCGTCGACTTCAGTCGCGCCACGATTGCTCAGAATCTCTTTCACTGCAGCAAGCAAACCTTCGTCCCATTGGATGAGCGTGCCATAGCAGTCAAAAGTCAGCCATTTTGGCTGCTGCGTACCCTTCAGTGACATCATTGACTCCGTTTCGTAGAGGAAGATGTTTGCAGGATAGGCTGAATGCTCTATATTGGAAAATTAAATAAATCTCTGATTCTTAGTGGAAAGGTAAATGACGAATCATGTTTGACCTCGAACTATTGAAGACGCTGGTTTGCGTCGTCGATGAAGGCAGTTTCACCCGCGCCGGCGAACGCGTACATCGCACGCAATCGACAGTGAGCCAACAGGTGCGCAAGCTTGAGGAATCCGTTGGCCGGCCATTGCTTCTACGAGACCGCACCGGCAGCCATGTGAGTGCCACCGAGCATGGCGTATTGCTCACACAGTACGCGCGCAGGTTACTGGCTATATCTCAGGAGGCGCGGGAGGCGCTCCGGCGAGATGTGCGGCTTTCGCCGGTGCGGATAGGCGTGCCGGAAGACTTCGACGCGCGACGTATGTCGGCGATGCTTTCCGGCTTTCTGAAAATCCGTCCGGACGCACGACTCGAAACGTTGGCGGGCATGAGCGCAGTTTTACAACAGAAGCTTTCCGCCGGCGAAATTGATATTGCCCTCGTCAAACGTGAACCTGACAGTGGCGAGTGCTTCGCATCGTGGCCAGAGGCACTGGTCTGGGTGCGCGGTCGGGACGCCGTTTCGCCGAAACTGGATTCGGATGAGCCTTTCGCGCTTGCGCTATTCCCGGAAGGATGCATCTACCGGAAGCGCGCGATTCGCAGCCTCGACAAGGCAAAGCGCGCATGGCGGGTAGCATTCGGCAGTCAAAGTCTCACTGGGATTCAGGCTGCCGTTGCCGCAGGATTGGCGATCTCGGTGTTACCGAAGTCGGCGGTTTTACCTGAGCATCGAATCTGCTCCGATATGCCACCACTGCCGCCAACGGAACTTGCGCTGATCGGCGCAGGCGACGTGCTCGATACCGTACAGCGGGATCTGGTCGACTTTTTGATGCAGAAGGTTAGGCGGGCATGACTTCGCCTGCCTGGGCAGGGCGCGATTTTTCAGTTCACCCTGCCCGCTACTGGTGGGGACCGTAGTTAATTATTGAACCGTGGTTCGCGTCAACGAATAATTCAGAGAATCAATTCCGTCAGGGAAAATATTGGCTGGAAGCCCGCTCGTGTTGACGCTCGACACGTATCGAAACAGCTGCGGCTTTGCGCACGAGTCATTTCGTCTCCAGTACTGAATTTCCCGCCTAAACTGGGAAGCAAGGAAACGCGTCGGCCTTCGACGCCTGTCGGTTGGCTAAAGGAGTCGATGGCGCAACAGTGCGGCCCGACCATTGCCACGCCTGCGGAGGGAGAACGAAATGGCGAAAACCTGTGAGATCAAGAGAAGTGGGGCTACCGCCGTTGCCGATCCGGCCTGCTTCAACCGGCTTCATTACGCGCTCGAACCCGTGGCGCGCGCTGCCCCGGGTGACTATGTCGTATTCGAGACGCGCGACGCATTCGACAACCAGTTCGACTGGACCACGACTTCTGACCAGGTTCCCGCTTGCGACCTGAACCGCGTCCATCCGATGACGGGGCCGGTCCATATCGAAGGCGCTGAGCGCGGCGATGCGCTTGCCGTGACTATCGTGGATATCGATCCGGGGCCGTATGGCTACACGGTCGTCGTGCCAGGCTTTGGTTTTCTGCGCGACCTGATCCCCGGGCCGTTTATTGCCCACTGGAAACTCGATCGGCTGGCCGCCGTCTCCGACCAGATACCAGGGGTACGCATCCCGATGTGCGGCTTTCCCGGCTCGATCGGTGTGCTGCCTGGCAAAGAGGAAGTGGCGGCTGCGCTCGAGCGTGAAGGTGCGCTTGCCGCCGCGGGTGGGTTTGTGTTGATGCCCGATCCCGAACGTGCGTTACCGGCGTCGCTGTTCGGTCCTGGCTCGCCATGGGCCGCCGAAGGACTTCGCACCGTTCCGCCGCGCGAAAACGGCGGCAATATGGACGTGAAGGCGATGCAGATAGGCACGACCATCCTGTTTCCGGTGCTCTATGAAGGCGCTGGCCTGTGGACCGGCGATATCCATTTCGCGCAGGGCGACGGGGAGGTCTGCGGCTCGGCGATCGAAATGGCAGCGCGCGTCACTTTGCGATGTGAACTTCGCAAGGGCGCGGGCAAGGCGATGCGTTTTCCGCAAATCGAAGGAGGGTCGCAACTCAAGAACACCGAACCGAGCCGCTTCCACGCCGTTACCGGCATGCCCGTGAAGGAAGCCGGCTACGTCCCGCTCCATCTCGCGTATCTCGATAGCCCCAAGGTCGCGGCACTGACCAATCTGTCTGAAGATTTGACCCTGGCTACCCGCGATGCGCTCATCCGGATTATCGATTGGATGGTGGCCAACAAGGGCGTCACACGCGAGCAGGCCTACGCAATCGCTGCGGCGGCGGTCGATCTGCGTATTGGTCAGATCGTCGATGTTCCTAATGTGATTGTTTCGGCGGTGTTGCCGCTTGATATCTTCATGAATTGAGCGGGCTGCGGCAAGCATCCAAATGGGCGCAAACGGGCCTGGTAGAGGCCGGATAGTCTGTTCGTCACATACCGCTTATGACCTCATCTCCCGCCATGTTCAATATCCTCCTCGTTCCGCTGGACGGCTCACCCCAGAGTGTGCGCGTTATCGAACTGGCCAGCCGTATGGCGACGCCGGGCGCGGCAACCGTGCACCTTTTATGCGTTGTCGATCCATCCTACTTGTTGCCTCACAGTGACGGAAGCGGTATCACGGCCGATGGCCTGACCTACCCGTTCGCAGAGGCGCAGACATCTTTCGCACAATCTGTTCTGGCTACCGCGGCCGCACAGCTTGACGACCGGAATCTGACGGTGGAAAAGCACCTCTGTGGGGGAAATCCTCCGGCCGACGTCGTCATCGAACAGGCCCGGCGGCTGAATGCGGAGATCATCGTGATGGGACATCACCATTTGTCACGGCTCAGTCGCTGGGCCAATCCGTCGACCAGCGGAGACGTCATCGACCGATCGCCCTGTGTGGTAGTCATCGAAACCCGGGACACGAAGAACTAACTTCATGACCAGTACGATCAGCGCTAAGGCTTCGAAAGCGGACGCCGGGGTCGCTGCGCTCTGAAGGGCAGCTCGGGTCCGATCCCGCCACCAAACCTCTGGACACGAACGCAACGCCGCTAATCGCCGTCGACGGCGTTGACGCTCGGAAACTTGCCGCGGAACGCCGTTGGCATCGGCACGACCTTTTTCGTGTCGTAGTTGAAAAACACGAAACCCGATTTCGCCATCGCGATAAACGCGCCATCTGCCGGCCGCGTGATGCGGAAGATGATGTCGCCGCCATACTTGTTGAAATCCATCATGCCGACATCGAAGCACAATTGGTCGCGCGCGTAGGCCTCAGCGCGATAGGTCGTGGCGAGATCGGTGACGATGATACTCGTGTGCATCTCCTTCATGTCCTCGATGCCGGCGTCGAACAGGAAGCGTGCGCGGGCCTCGGAAATCATCGAGATCATTGAATCGTTCGCGAGGTGGTTCGCACCGTTGATATCGGTGACGCGCACCGTGAGATGCGTCGAATAGTAAAACTGGTCGTCGGGAAACTGCAACTGAATGCGGGCCATGGTATGAAGTTTGGGATTGACGGGGGCATGCGCGCCTGCAGGGCGCCGGCCTCGATTTTAGCGTGTGACGTTGATCAACCGATCCCAGCGAGCCGCTCATCTTCGCCTCATTCTTTTCCAGCATGATTCGGTCAACGCGATTCGTAGAGTTCACGCGACCCATTGATCGAGATCGTTGATCAAGCCACGTCCTCCCTGTATCCGGACCTGCGCCCGTTACGGCGGCACCGGCCGGACCCCTCGCTGATCGCACACGCCTTGCGGGCGTCGCGGGAGACGCTCGCCCCCATGGCAACCCAGGCCGGGTACGCAGCCATTCCGTTGGCTACGCCCTGAAAATATTCCTGCTCAAGTTTTAGGAGACGCAATGAGCGCTGTCACTTTAAATGTCCCATCCTCCCGGCGGTACGGGTTCTTTGTCTGCGTGATGGCCGCGCTGGCCGGGCTGCTGTTTGGTCTGGACATCGGTGTAATCTCAGGCGCGCTACCGTTTATCGCCAAGGAATACGCGCTTGGCGACACGCTTCAGGAATGGATTGTCAGCTCGATGATGGTGGGAGCCGCATTCGGCGCCGTGGGGGCAGGCTGGTTGTCGTGGCGGATGGGTCGTCGCTATTCACTGGGCTTGGCTGCGGTGATGTTTGTCGCGGGCTCCGTCTGGTCCGCGCTTGCCGGGAGCCCGGAGAGCATCATCGGCGCGCGACTGCTCCTCGGGCTCGCGGTGGGCGTGGCTTCATTCACGGCACCCCTCTATCTTTCGGAAATTGCGCCGAGGCAGATACGTGGTGCGATGATCTCGGCCTATCAGCTGATGATCACCGTAGGTATCCTGGGGGCTTTTCTCTCCAATATCGGGCTGAGCTACATCGGTAGCTGGCGCTGGATGCTCGGGGTGATTGCGATCCCCGCCGTACTGTTCCTGCTTGGCGTGCTGGCACTGCCGGACAGCCCGCGCTGGCTGCTGCAGCGCAAGGGCGAGAAAGAGGCGCGAGCCGTATTGCAGCGCCTGCTTGGCTCCGCAGAAGAAGCCGACGCTGAGGTTCGGGAAATCAACGCGCAGCTTGCGCAACCGGCTCAAGGCTGGAAGCTGTTTCGCACCAGCGCGAACTTTCGTCGCTCGATTGCGCTTGGCGCGACCCTTCAGATTTTGCAGCAGCTCACTGGCATTAATGTCGTCATGTACTACGCGCCGCGCATCTTTGGCCTGGCCGGTTTTGCAACGCACGAACAGCAGCTCTGGTGCACGGTAATCGTGGGCCTCGTCAATGTCCTCGCAACCTTCGGAGCCATTGGACTGGTCGACCGCTGGGGCCGCAAGCCCATTCTGTATGTGGGCTGCGCCACGATGGCCTTGGGGATGGGAACGCTTGGCTGGTTGCTACACGCCGGAATTGCAGGAGGCGCTTCGCAGATGCTTGCTGTTGCCATGCTTCTCGTTTTCATCGCAGGTTTCGCGATGTCTGCCGGGCCGCTTGTGTGGATCCTGTGTTCGGAGATCCAGCCGATGCAAGGCCGTGACTTCGGAATCGCGATATCGACTTTCGTCAACTGGGCTGCGAATATGATCGTGGCTGCGACGTTCCTCAGCCTGCTATCCTCGATTGGTGAGTCCCACACTTTCATTCTGTACGCATTGCTGAATATTATTTTTGCCTGCGTGGTTTACCTCTTCGTACCCGAGACTCGCGGAGTCTCACTGGAGCACATCGAGCGAAACCTGATGGCCGGTCAGCGGCTGCGGGAACTGGGCGCAAAGGCCTAGTTGCACCCCTTCCTCGCATCATTTATCTGTAGCAGAGAACCCCGTTAAGTCTTCCGGACTAACGGGGGTTTTTGTTTCTGGCGCTGCTTCGGGCATTGCTTTGTGCGGCGTGCCCGGCGGCGTTCAGGCACCCGGCGTTTGCGCTTCGGTGCCCGGCAGCTCGGCGTGCGCGGCGCCTTCGAGGAAGCGGCGGGTCGAGTCGAAGGCTTGCAGCATCGGCTCCGGCCACGGGGTTTGCAGCATGACCGCCTGATGATTTTCGAATGCCGACGACAGCAGTTTCGCCAGTTCCGGCGAGCGCAGATGCCGCAGCAGCACGCTGACGGCGATCGCCGTCGCCTGGCTCGCGCCGGCAGTCTGGAGTTCCGAGGCGGTGAGGGCCGCAACCTGTTTGTTGATGTCCACTGAAACTTCCTTGGGTGAAATGTGGGGATTGACGGCTCGGTGGCCGATCCGAATTTTGACATGTCTGGCGTGTCGCCGCGCGGCGAGGGTAGGGGCCATTGCCTCACGGTTTCGCGGATTCGGCCGCCGTGGATAACATGGTGTTCTGCCCGCCGATTTTCGCCTTAATACCCGCGCTACAGGCGTAATCATCCGTGCGACCAGGCGGATCTCGATGCACAAGACAATAAGAGGGATGCGATGAGCGTGATCTGGGTGATGCTCGGTGCGGTGATCGGCATGGTGGCCGCGTTGTCGAACGACCTGTCGATCGGTTCCGGCGCGGTGTTGGGCGGGTTCGCCGGTTTTGCACTGGCACGCGTGCTGAAGAAACGATCTGACCGCGCAGCTGACCGGACGGCATCCAGACCAGCCGCCGTTACAGCCGAAAGCGGGCATCCACCCGGCGAACTGGCCGCGCGCGTCGAACGGCTCGAGCGCGAGATCGTCCTGTTGCGTGGGGAAATCAGGCAACTGCGTGGCGACACAGCCGGCACATCGCATGACGAAACAGCTGGCGCGGACAACGAGTCTCGCGCGCCGACGTTACAGCCACTTGTCGCCGAACCTCGTCCACACGCGATTCCGCCTGCGCTCGCCGAGCCGCCACGGCACATGCCGCCCCCGCCGCCGAGCGGCCCGGGTCTGGCTGAACGCCTCTTCAAAGCCGCGCGCGCCTGGCTGATCGGCGGGAACACGGTCGTGCGGGTCGGTATCATCGTGCTGTTCTTCGGCATCGCGTTCCTGCTCAAATACGCAGCCGACAACAGCCTGCTGCCGATCGAATACCGCCTCACCGGCGTCGCGCTTGCCTCGACCGTCCTGCTCGCGCTCGGCTGGCGCATCGGCGAGCGTCGCGGCGCGTACGGCCTGATCCTGCAGGGCGGCGGCGTCGGCGCGCTCTATCTGACGGTGTTCGCCGCCACCCGGCTTTACCATCTGCTGCCGACAGGAGCGGCATTGCCGCTGATGATCGCGATCTGCGCGTTGAGCGCGTTTCTCGCGGTGCGGCAGAATGCGTCGTCGCTAGCCTTCATGGGCAGCGCGGGCGGCTTTCTCGCGCCCTTGCTGCTGTCGACCGGCGGCGGCAGTCACGTGATGCTGTTCAGTTATTACGCGTTGCTCAATGCCGGCATCCTTGCGATTGCGTGGTTCAAGGCGTGGCGTCCGCTCAATCTGCTGGGCTTCGTATTCACGTTTTCGATCGGCGCTGCGTGGGGCGTGACGGCCTATCGCCCCGACCTGTTCGCCAGCACTGAGCCGTTCCTGATTCTGTTCTTCCTGACGTATGTCGGCATCGCGCTGCTTTATGCGCTGCGCCGCGAACTGGCGCTGAAGCATTACGTCGACGGCACGCTGGTATTCGGTACGCCGCTGGTGACGATCGGTTTGCAGGCCGCCTTGATGAAGGGCACCGCATTCGGCCTCGCGTGGAGCGCGGTGGCGCTGGCGGCGTTTTACCTCGCGATTGCGGGGTGGCTCGCGCGGCGCCGTGAGCGCCTCGGCATGCTGTTCGAGGCCATGCTGGCACTCGCGGTGATCTTCGCGACGCTAGCCGTGCCGCTTGCTTTCACGGGGCCGACCACGAGTGCGACGTGGGCTATCGAAGGTGCCGCGATCAGCTGGCTCGGTGTGCGTCAGCGGCGCCTGATCGCGTCCGGTTTCGGCTTGCTGATGCAACTGGCCGCAGCCTGCGCATTCGTTGCCGGCACGATGGAGCAGAGTGATTATGGACACGTCTTGCCGGTTCTGAATGGCCCCTGCATCGCCGCCGTGCTGATCGCGCTTGCCGGCATCTTCACGGCATGGCGCCTGCATGGCCGCAGCGAGGCGGGGGCATGGCATGCATGGATGCCGCAGATCGGTCTGGTCGCTGCAGTCTGGGGACTGCTGTGGTGGACCCTGGGTGGGTTGCACGAAATCGACGCGTACGCGCACGCCCATCTTGCTGATGACCGCGACCGTTTCGAAATCGCGGCCGTCGGGCTGTTTGCGGTTCTGAGCGCATGGCTCGCGCACGGCGCGCGCCACAAACTGCGTTGGCCGCTCGCCGAACTGGCGGCACTCGCGCTGGTGCCGGTTCTCGCGCTACTCACGGCGAGCCTGTTCATGTTGAGCATGGCGCCGGTGAGCGGTTACGGCCGGCTGGTATGCGCGATGGTCGCCGTCTCGGCCTACGGGCTGCTGTGGCGTCAGCAGCGCGACGTCGGCGATCGTGTGCTTGCGCCGCTTCACACATTGATGTTCTGGACGGCCGGCGGCCTCGCCGCGCTCGTCGGCTATTGGGGCCTGCGCGCCTATGTGCCCGAAGGCGCCTGGAGCTGGAGCGCGTGGGCCTACGGTTTCGGTACTCTGCTGTTGCTGGTGGCGGGCGCCGGACACCGCCTGCGCTGGCCGGTTGCGCGTTTCATGCAGGCGTACCAGGTATGGGCCGCCGCGCCGCTGGCGGCATTGCTGTGGGCATGGAGTATCGCAAGCGTAATGAGCGACGGCAGCGCCGCGCCGCTCGTCTGGCTGCCGATCCTCAATCCGCTCGATGTCGCGCAAATACTCGTGTTCATTGCCTGCGCCGTGTGGCTGCGGCGGCTGCGCGCCCTGGGCGTGCAGTGGCATCCTCGCGCTTTCGATTACGCCGTGCTCGCCACGCTCTTCCTGTGGTTCAACGCATTGCTGCTGCGCGCGCTGCACCAGCACTTTCATGCGGCGTACGATGTCGATGCAGTGCTGTCGTCGTTCGCATTCCAGCAGGTGTTTCTCGTCGGCTGGAGCGCGTTTGCTTTCGCCGGATTGTGGCTGGCGCGCCGCGACAGCATCGTGCGGCTATGCGCGATCGCCTCGACGCCGCTCGTGCTGGTGATGTGGGTGTGGACGTTCTATGCGAACCTGACCCAGGACGGCGGCGCGTGGGCGCGTCTGCCGTTGCTCAATCCCCTTGATCTGGTTCAGGCGGTGATCTTTGCGCTGGCGGCGTTGTGGCTCGTGCACATCAGCCATCTCGGCGTGCCGCTCGGCGAATATCGGCTGCCGTTGCAGGTGGCGGCCGGCGTGACGGGCTTCATCTGGCTCAATGCGATGCTGTTGCGTACGCTGCATCATTGGACCGGCGTGCCGTACCAGCTCGGCGAGATGTCGCACTCCATGCTCGTCCAGGCGTCGGTATCGGTATTCTGGACGCTCTGCGCGCTGGCGGTGATGATCTGGGCGACGCGCCGGGCCAGCCGGGTGTTCTGGTTCATCGGCGGTGCTCTGCTGGCGGCGACCATAGTGAAGCTGTTCCTGTTCGATCTATCGCACGTAAGCGGGATCGAGCGGATCGTGTCGTTCATCGGGATTGGCGTGATGCTGCTGCTGATCGGCTACTTCTCGCCCTTGCCGCCCAAACTTGTCGTTCAGGAATCTGAGTCATGAAGCGTCTGTTGATCGTGACGGCCTGGTGTCTTGCGATCGCGTCCACGTGGGCGCCGCCGGTTGCCGCGGCCGACCCGTTCGCGCAGCATTTTGCGCTCGAACTCGAGAGCGGCGCCGCGTATTACAGCGTGTCGCTGCCGGCGGCGGTTTACGCGGCCAGCCAACGCGACGATCTCGGCGACGTTCGCGTGTTCAACAGTGCTGGCGAACCTGTGCCGTATTCGCTCGATACGCCGGGCGAACCGGAGCGCATGCGCCC
Organism: Paraburkholderia fungorum; assembly: GCF_046027215.1. Lineage (GTDB taxonomy): Bacteria > Pseudomonadota > Gammaproteobacteria > Burkholderiales > Burkholderiaceae > Paraburkholderia > Paraburkholderia fungorum_D. The sequence continues at coordinate 1,971,817 of NZ_JAQQEN010000001.1, forward strand.
CACGCTGCGATCGGTGCGGTGGTTTCCGTTGCCGCCGGCCGCGCATGGTGGTGCGGGCGCACCGCTCGGTGTGACGATTGGGGCAGACGGCTCGTTACGCGCAACCGCGGCGCCGCCGGAGCGCACGCAACACGACACGGACCTCGTCGACGTCGGCCATGTAGCAGGCGGAGCGGCCCGGGTGGAGGCCCTGCTCGTGCATGTGCGCGATGACAATTACCAGGGGCGCGTCACTGTCGAGTCGAGCGACGATTTGCGCAACTGGCAACCCGCCGGCGATGCGCAACTGCTCAAGGTCACCTATAACGGCAGCACGCTCACGCAGGACCGCATCCCGCTGGATGGACGGCGCGCGCGTTACGTGCGCTTGCACTGGCTCGACGGCGCGCCATACATCGAGTCGATCGACATGGAAGTGCAGGCCGTCAGCGCCGACCATGCGCAACGCGCGGACACCGAGCGGCAATGGCGCGAGGGCATCGTCGCGCATGCGGGGCTGAAAGCCGGCGAGTACTTCTTCGCGACCGGCGGCCCGTATCCCGTCGACCGTCTGAGGCTGAACCTGCCGCAGCCGAATACGGTGGCCCCCGCGATCGTCTATTCGCGCACGGGTCTGGAAGCGCCATGGCGCGAAGTCGCGAGCGCGACGTTGTTCCGCTTGCACAACGGCGCGGTCGAGCAAAGCAATCCGTCGCTCGAGCTGCGAGCCGACACGGACAGTCAATGGCGCGTGGTCGTCGACATGCGCAACGGCGGTTTGGGTAGCGGCACGTTGACTGTGACTGCGGGTTGGCGTCCGGCGATGTTGACCTTCGTTGCGCGCGGCACGGCGCCGTTCACGCTGGCAGTGGGCGATGGGCGGGCGGTGTCGTCGGCAGTGAGTCGCGCCGACTTGCTGATGGGCGCTTCGGCGGTTGCGGCGAGCGCGCGGCTTGGCGAAGCGCTTGCCGATTCGCCGGAAGATGCCGACGCGCGGGCGGCGGGCAAAGACCCGGATGCCAGGCGCCGCTACCTGTTGTGGGCGGCGCTGCTGCTCGCGGTCGGATCGCTCAGCGCGATCGCCTGGCGGCTGGCGCGTGGCGGTCAGGCTCGGTCTGGCGAGAGGACGGTGGGTGAGGCCGGTGGATCCGGCGCGGTGAGCGCAGCGGCCACGTCAGCGGCTGACGATACAGGTACGGCCGGTGGTGACGACCCAGACCATGGCGGAGGCGGCGCCAGAGGGTGATTTCGGCGCGGGCGGGCAAGGCGGGCGCGACGCGTTGCCCGCGCTGCGTTGCTTATTCCTCGCGCTCCGTCATCGTATTGATGATCTTGTCGAGCGCATGGCCGAACGCGAGTTTTTCCTGTTCGTCGAGGCAGTCGAACAGATCGCCGTTCCACTTGCGCGCGATCGGCATCACTTTGCGATATAACGCACGGCCTTCCGTGGTCAGTGAGACCAGCACGACCCGGCCATCTTCCGCGCTGGGCTCGCGCTGCACCAGCCCTTGCTTGATCAGGGCCTCGGCTGCGCGGCTCGCCTGGCTCTTGTCGAGATTGGCATGCCGCGCCAGTTCCATGATCGAAAATGGTCCGAACGATCCCACTGATGCAATCACGCGCGCCTCAGGCAACGTCACGCCGAGCCTGGCCTGATAGCGCTCGCCGATGCCACGCTCCGCCAGCTTGTTCAGGACATGTAGACGGTAGGTGAGGAACTGTTCGAGTCCGGCTTTAGCGGAGGCCTTCATGGTCTTCCCGTATTGTATTGAGTGGAGCGGTCGTGGCGCTTTGATTGTTGCCGCAACCGTTCCGCCGGTCAACGCGCGCCGTATTTCAGGCGCGTCAATTGTTCGGCCTCGTCGGCCAGCAAGCGCGCCGCATCGCGAATCGCGACCTCGAGAGTGATCGGGCCGGGCGCGGGCGAAAAGCAGCCGCTGAAGTATTCGGCAAGGCGCGGCAGGGCCGCGGAGTCCACCGCGCCGGACAGCAGCGTGGCCGGCACACCCGCTGCCTGCGCATGACGGCAGGCGATGAAGGGCGCCTTGCCATGCAAGGTTTGCACGTCCGAGCGGCCTTCGCCCGTGATCAGCCAGTTCGCGCCTTCGAGTGCCGCGTCGAGACCGATCTGCCTTGCAACGGTTTCCGCGCCCGGCTCGAACTGCGCGCCCAGCATATGCAGCGCGAAGCCCAGTCCGCCGGCCGCGCCCGCACCTGGTTGATCGCGCGCGGTGCGGCCGAGCGCAGCCTCGAGCAGGTCGGCAAAGTGGGCCAGCGCGGCGTCGATCGTGGCGATCTGCTCCGGCTTCACACCTTTTTGCGGGCCGAAGACGGCGGTCGCGCCGTGCTCACCGGTGAGCGGATTGTCGACATCGGACATGCCGACGAACGTGGCATCCGCCAGCCGCGCGTCGAGTTGCGACACGTCGAGCCGTGCCACGCGCGCGAGCTGTTCGGGCGTGGCGTCCAGTTCCTTATCCTGCGCGTCGAAAAGTTTCAGGCCGAGGCCGGCGAGCAGGCCGGCGCCGGCGTCGTTCGTACTGCTGCCACCGAGCGCGACAAAAAAGCGCCGCGCGCCCAGGTCGAGCAGCGCGCAAATCGCTTCGCCCATGCCGCGTGTGCTGCGCGCCTCAACCGGCACGCCCATGCCGATGGGATCGGTGATGCCGACGATTTCAGCCGTTTCGACGATCGCGCTGCCGTCCGCGAGCAAGCCCGTGAGCCCCTCGCGCACCGGGCCGGCCGCGCCGCGCACGGTCAGCTTGCGGCGTTCGCCGCCGCCCGTGAGCATGGCGTCGAGCGTGCCTTCTCCACCGTCGGCCATCGGACAGATGCGCACGGTAGCGTCGGGCCGGGCGCGCTGGATGCCGGACGCAATCGCCTGCGCGACCTGTTCCGCGCTGAGCGAACCTTTGAAGGAATCGGGAGCAATGACGACGACGGGCGAGGACGGCGAATTCGGCATGGTGTCTCTGAATGGTTGGAATCGTTGCGAGGGCGGTGTGGCGGAGAAAAGGCGGCGCAGCCCCGAGCGCGTCCACTAGCTTATCAGCATGGCGGCGCGGACTGAATATGTCGAACGGCATAGCCGGAATCGTCAGCGGGAAAGCGCGGCAGGCGCGGCGCAGGGCGGGCGGCGGTGCGATCCGCGGCGCGCACAGCGGGCGGAAAGCCAGTGCGAGGCAGGGCGGAACGGGCGGGGACCTAGCACGAAACAGGCGGTAAACAGGCGCCAAACAGTCCAAAAACAGCATGGAAAGCGCCCCGAATGCCGATAAAAACGCGCGCAATCATCGAATCCCGGCTAGGCGCGCAAATAGTTTGCTAAAATATTCGGCTCTTTGGACCCAACCGTGCTGCCGGCGGCCTGCAAGCCCGCGGCGCAGGCGCGCAATCGATACTGAGCGACGTCAACGCCATATCGAAAAGCGGCACGGAGAAGATAACTGATTCGCTCGAATAATTTTAGGACGATTGAAGCCATGGCTAACGTTGTTGAAAACCTCGGCAAGCTCGAACGCCGCGTAACGATTTCCCTGCCGAAGGATGCCGTGCAGAAGGAAGTAGACTCGCGTATCCGTCAACTCGCGAAGAACGTGCGCATGCCGGGTTTCCGCCCGGGCAAGGTGCCGCTCAAGATGGTGACGCAACAGTATTCGGGCCAGGTGGAAGCCGAAGTGCTGAGCGACAAGGTCGGCAAGGAATTTTTCGACATCAGCCGCACCGAAAACCTGCGCGTTGCCGGTCAGCCGAGCTTCGCGCCGAAGGCCGACGCTGCTGAAAACGATTACGCGTTCGACGCGACGTTCGAGGTGTATCCGGAAGTGAAGCTGGGCGACGTCGCCACGGCTGAAATCGAACGCACCACGACCACCATCAGCGAAGCGGAAATCGACCGCACGCTGGACATCCTGCGCAAGCAGCGCGTGCACTTCCACGCTCGCGGCGAAGCCGGCGAGCATGGTGACGGCGGTGCGGACACGGCAGCGAAAGACGGCGACCGCGTAACGGTCGACTTCGTCGGCAAGATCGCCGGTGAAGTGTTCCAGGGCGGCAGCGCAGAAGACTTCGCGTTCGTGCTGGGCGAAGGCCGCATGCTGCCGGAATTCGAAAAGGCAGCGCTGGGCCTCGCGGTTGGCGCATCGAAGGAATTCGATCTGGCCTTCCCTGAGGATTACCACGGTAAGGACGTGGCAGGTAAAACGGCACAATTCACGATCACGATGAAGAAGATCGAATGGCCGCACCTGCCGGAAATCGACGGCGAGTTCGCCAAGTCGCTCGGCATTGAAGACGGCGATCTGGTCAAGATGCGCGCGGAGATCAAAGATAACCTCGAGCGCGAGGCAAAGCGCCGCACGCAAGCCATCGTCAAGAACCAGGTGATGGACGCGCTGCTGAAGATTTCCGAACTGGACGTGCCGAACGCGCTGATCGAACAGGATCAGCAGCGCCTCGTCGAAATGGCCCGTCAGGATCTGCAGCAACGTGGCGTGCCGAACGCAGCTGACGCCCCGATCCCGGCTGAGATGTTCAAGGAACAGGCTGAGCGGCGCGTGAAGCTGGGCCTCGTGCTGGCCGAGCTGGTCAAGGCCAACGAGCTGCAAGCCAAGCCGGAGCAGATTCGTGCCGAAGTCGACGAATTCGCGAAAAGCTATGAAGACCCGAAGGAAGTCGTCCGCTGGTATTATTCCAACCAGCAACGTCTTGCCGAAATGGAAGCGTACGTCGTTGAAGCCAATGTCGTCGATTTCGTCCTCAGCAAGGCCAAGGTGACGGACAAGGAAGTGAGCTTCGAAGAACTGGCAAGCGCAACGGCGCAAGCGTAAGCGTCGCTGCAACGGCGTGCCGGCTGTCGGAGCGACGGCCCGCACGCCGTTTTTTTGTGCTGTGAATGTGCGTCGCGTTTGCGCAGTGGTCTGCAACGCGTTTCTCATGATTGCGCACTTGAATACGGGCTCGTCGTACACACCTGTCTAGCATCCAATATTTAGAATATTTCCAGACAAGGATCCATTGCATGACTTTTCGCGCCCAAATGCTGGACACGTTGACTTCCCAGTCGTCGCGGGATCTCGAAGCGCAGGCGCTCGGACTGGTGCCGATCGTCGTGGAAACGAGCGGCCGGGGCGAGCGCTCGTATGACATCTATTCGCGTCTGCTGAAAGAGCGCATCGTGTTCCTGGTCGGTGAGGTGAACGACCAGACGGCCAATCTCGTCGTCGCCCAGATGCTGTTCCTCGAAAGCGAGAACCCGGACAAGGACATCAGTTTCTACATTAACAGCCCGGGCGGTTCGGTTTCTGCCGGGATGGCGATCTACGATACGATGCAGTTCATCAAGCCGGACGTGTCCACGTTGTGCATGGGTCTCGCGGCCAGCATGGGTGCGTTCCTGCTGGCAGCCGGCGCGAAAGGCAAGCGCTTTGCGCTGCCGAATTCGCGCGTGATGATTCACCAGCCGCTGGGCGGCGCGCGCGGTCAGGCATCAGACATCGAAATTCAGGCACGCGAGATACTGTACCTGAAGGAGCGCCTGAATCATCTGCTCGCGCACCATACGGGCCAGCCGGTCGAGCGTATCGCGCGCGACACCGACCGCGACAACTTCATGTCCGGCGATGACGCGCAGGCTTACGGTCTGGTTGACCAGGTCGCGCACAAGCGTCCTTGATCTGGTGCGGTTTTGCCCCGAATTGGGGCAAAACCGTCATCCAGCCGGTTGTGAAATAATCAAGACCCGTCCGAGCGCCTGCGGCAAACGCCGTTATCCTGGCTCAAGTCCTGCCGCGCCCAAACTGCGAGGCAGGGGCAAACGGCGTATCATGTAATCGAGTGTCCGGAGGCTCACACATCTATGGCGGACAAGAAAGGTTCTAACAGCGAAAAGCTGTTGTATTGCTCGTTCTGCGGCAAGAGCCAGCATGAAGTCAAAAAGTTGATTGCCGGCCCGTCGGTCTTCATCTGTGATGAATGCATCGATCTGTGCAACGAAATCATCCGAGATGAAGCTGCAGGTGCGGGCATTGAGGCGGGCTTATCCAAGTCCGACCTGCCGAGTCCGCAGGAAATCCGTGAAATTCTCGACCAGTACGTGATTGGTCAGGAACGCGCGAAGAAGATTCTCGCTGTTGCGGTATACAACCACTACAAGCGCCTGAAGCATCTCGACAAGAAGGATGAAATCGAGCTGTCCAAGAGCAACATCCTGCTGATCGGCCCGACCGGTTCCGGCAAGACCTTGCTCGCGCAAACGCTCGCGCGCCTTCTGAACGTCCCGTTCGTCATTGCCGATGCAACGACGCTGACGGAAGCCGGCTATGTCGGCGAAGACGTCGAAAACATCATTCAGAAGCTGCTGCAGAATTGCAATTATGAAGTTGACAAGGCCCAGCGCGGGATCGTCTACATCGACGAAATCGACAAGATCAGCCGCAAGTCCGACAACCCGTCGATCACCCGTGACGTGTCGGGCGAAGGCGTGCAGCAGGCCTTGCTGAAGCTGGTTGAAGGCACGATGGCGTCGGTGCCGCCGCAGGGTGGCCGCAAGCATCCGAACCAGGACTTCATCCAGGTCGACACCACCAATATTCTGTTCATTTGCGGTGGCGCGTTTGACGGTCTCGAGAAAGTTATCGTCGACCGTACCGAGAAAACCGGTATTGGCTTCGGTGCGAGCGTGAAGAGCAAGCAGGACCGCGACGCGGGCGAAGTGCTGCGCGAAGTGGAGCCGGAAGATCTGATCAAGTTTGGTCTGATTCCCGAACTGATCGGCCGCCTGCCGGTGGTGGCTACGCTCGGCAAGCTCGACGAAGTAGCGTTGATGAAGATCCTCGTCGAACCGAAGAATGCTTTGGTGAAGCAGTACCACAAGCTGTTCAATATGGAACGCGTCGAGCTTGAAATTCGCCCGGCTGCGTTACAGGCTGTCGCACGTAAGGCGATCCGTCGCAAGACGGGCGCTCGCGGCCTGCGCTCCATCCTGGAACAGGCGTTGCTTGATGTCATGTACGATCTGCCGCAGATGAAAGGTGTTAGCAAGGTCATCATCGACGACAACGTGATTGACGGCGACGGCAAACCGCTACTGATCTACGAAGACGCGCCCAAAGTCGCGGGTTCGAACTGATCGGCTTTCGGGTTCTGCACAAAAAAGCCGTTCATGGCGACGTGAACGGCTTTTTTCGTTTATCGTGTGGTTGAGGATGGTAGTTTTCACTATGGAGTCACTGAACCTTCGGAGTCACTGAACTTTTCCCACACGCGGAGGCTTGCAATCTTTTCTGCTGGCCTCACCTATCGAACGAACTGATTCCACTCATGGGGAAATGAAATGTCAGGAACCCAACTCCTTCCGCCGGAACGCATTACGCTCCCGCTGCTCCCGCTGCGTGACGTAGTCGTCTTCCCGCACATGGTGATTCCGCTCTTCGTAGGCCGCCCGAAGTCGATCAAGGCTCTCGAAGCAGCGATGGAAGGCGGCAAGCACATCATGCTCGTCGCCCAGAAAACGGCTGCGAAAGATGAGCCGACCGAAAAGGACATGTACGAAGTAGGATGTATCGCCAACATCCTGCAGATGCTGAAGCTGCCCGATGGCACCGTCAAGGTGCTCGTCGAAGGCTTGCAGCGCGCCAAGACGCTTTCCATCGAAGAACAGGAAACGCAGTTTTCGTGCGAAGTCATGCCGCTCGAACCCGACCACGCCGACAGCGCTGAAACTGAAGCGCTGCGCCGCGCGATCGTGTCGCAGTTCGACCAGTATGTGAAGTTGAACAAGAAGATCCCGCCGGAAATCCTGACATCGCTGTCGGGTATCGACGAAGCCGGGCGTCTGGCCGACACAATCGCGGCGCATCTGCCGCTCAAGCTCGACCAGAAGCAGCACATCCTCGAGATGTTCCCGGTGATCGAGCGCCTCGAGCATCTGCTCGCGCAACTCGAAGCGGAGATCGACATCCTGCAGGTCGAAAAGCGCATCCGTGGGCGTGTCAAACGCCAGATGGAAAAGAGTCAGCGCGAGTACTACCTGAACGAACAGGTCAAGGCGATCCAGAAGGAACTGGGCGAAGGCGAAGAGGGTGCGGATCTCGAGGAACTCGAGAAGCGCATCACGGCCGCTCGTATGCCGAAGGAAGCCAAGAAGAAGGCCGACGCCGAGCTGAAGAAGCTCAAGCTGATGTCGCCGATGTCGGCTGAAGCAACGGTCGTGCGCAACTACATCGATACGCTGATCGGCTTGCCGTGGCGCAAGAAGAGCAAGGTCAATAACGACCTCTCGAATGCGGAGCGCGTGCTCGATGAAGACCACTTCGGTCTCGAGAAAGTCAAGGAACGCATTCTTGAGTATCTCGCGGTCCAGCAACGTGTCGATAAGGTGAAAGCGCCGATCCTGTGCCTCGTTGGGCCTCCGGGTGTCGGTAAGACGTCGCTGGGTCAGTCGATCGCTCGCGCTACGAACCGCAAGTTCGTGCGCATGGCGCTCGGCGGCGTGCGCGACGAAGCCGAGATTCGCGGTCACCGTCGCACGTATATCGGTTCGATGCCCGGCAAGATTCTGCAAAGCCTGACCAAGGTCGGCGTGCGCAATCCGCTCTTCCTGCTCGACGAAGTCGACAAGATGGGGCAGGATTTCCGCGGCGATCCGTCCTCGGCTTTGCTGGAAGTGCTCGACCCGGAACAGAATCATACGTTCGCCGATCACTACGTCGAAGTCGATTTCGATCTCTCGGACGTGATGTTCGTGGCGACGTCGAACTCGCTGAACATTCCGCCGCCGTTGCTCGACCGGATGGAAGTGATCCGTCTGTCGGGTTATACGGAAGACGAGAAGGTCAGCATCGCGCAACGTTATCTTTTGCCCAAGCAGAAGAAGAACAACGGCCTTAAGGATGGCGAGGTCGAGGTCGCGGAAACTGCGATCCGCGACATCATTCGTTACTACACGCGTGAAGCGGGTGTTCGTTCGCTCGAGCGTGAAATTTCGAAGATCTGCCGCAAGGTCGTGAAGATGCTTCTGCTGAAAAAGGCGGAAGGCGCTGTGAAGGTCGACGGCAGCAATATCGACACCTTCCTCGGCGTGCGCAAGTACGACTTCGGTCTGGCCGCGAAAGAAAATCAGGTTGGCCAGGTCACGGGTCTCGCGTGGACGGAAGTCGGCGGCGATCTGCTGACGATCGAAGCCGCGGTGATGCCGGGTAAGGGCAACGTGATCCGCACGGGTTCGCTGGGCGACGTGATGAAGGAATCCGTCGAAGCAGCACGCTCGGTGGTCCGTTCGCGTTCGCGTCGTCTGGGCGTCAAGGACGAAGCGTTCGAAAAGCAGGACATTCACATCCACGTGCCGGAAGGCGCGACGCCGAAGGATGGTCCGTCCGCCGGTATCGCGATGACGACCGCGTTGGTGTCGGTGTTGACCGGTATTCCGGTGCGCGCCGACGTCGCAATGACGGGCGAAATCACTTTGCGTGGCGAAGTTCTGCCGATTGGCGGCCTGAAGGAAAAACTGCTGGCGGCACATCGCGGCGGTATCAAGCTGGTGCTGATTCCGGAAGAAAACGTCAAGGACTTGACGGAGATTCCGGATAACGTGAAGAACGCAATCGAAATCGTGCCGGTCCGCTGGATCGACAAGGTGCTCGAATTGGCGCTCGAACGTGTGCCCGCAGCCTTGCCTGAAGAAGAGCCGAAGCCTGCTGCGCCGGTTGCGGCCGAGCCGGGCAAAGACGCCGCTGCTACTGAGGTCGTGAAACACTGAAGCAGGCAGCAGCGAAAGCAGCGTGCTGGATAGAAACCCGCGGCCTCGTCCGCGGGTTTTTCATTGGTGCGCGCGAGAATGCGTCAAGGGTGCGTCAAGACGCTCCCGGAAGAGGTGCTATCCTAACTTTTGAGCAATTGGCATCCACGAATGCCAATGGGCTATCTCCGTATCGAAGGGCTGCAAGATTTAGTCATGAGAAGCGCGCTCTAAAACTGCTCGAATCAGGCTCAACCCCGCTTGACACAAGGCTTTCGGCCAATTCTAATTACTCGGCTCGGCGTTGCCCGCCGGCCGCGTGATGCCAGGCGCTATAGAGCGCCGTCACGATTGCCATAACATTCTCGGGGGTTGGAATGAATAAAACGGAATTGATCGATCACATCGCACAACAAGCCGACATTTCGAAGGCCGCGGCAGGTCGTGCGCTCGATGCCGTGATCGGTGGCGTCAAAGGTACGTTGAAGAAGGGCGGTTCGGTGACGCTGGTCGGCTTCGGCACGTTCGCGGTCGGCAAACGCACTGCACGCACGGGACGCAATCCGCGCACCGGCGCCGCGATCAAAATCAAGGCAGCAAAGGTTCCTAAATTTAGGCCTGGCAAAGCTCTGAAGGATGCGCTAAACTAACGGGCTTGCTGCTTGATGAACTGCATTGCAGGGCGAATGACACAGCAGCAGATCCGTTAAAGAGAGAAGTACGGGGAAGTGCGACGGATCTGTGTGGCGTAGTGCCACATCAAATGTGAATTTTGTTTGCATCGGGCAGCAAAAACTGAAGCACACTGAATCGCGAAACGGGTGCTTAGCTCAGTTGGTAGAGCGGCGCCCTTACAAGGCGTAGGTCGGGAGTTCGAGCCTCTCAGCACCCACCAGTTTCAGATTCGGAAGAATGTTTCAGTTTGGTAAGCGCAGTATAAGGAGTGGTAGTTCAGTCGGTTAGAATACCGGCCTGTCACGCCGGGGGTCGCGGGTTCGAGTCCCGTCCACTCCGCCAGTATCCTCGAAAGGCGAACTCCGGTTCGCCTTTTTTATTGCCCGCTGTTGTAATATCGGGCGTTCTGTTTTTGGCACTCCTTCACGCATGCTCGATTTTTTCCGCAATCACAAACGCCTGATGATGTTCATGCTCATCCTCGTCATTGTGCCGGGGTTGGGTTTTGTGGGTATTCAAGGTTTTCGCGGCTTCTTTGACGAAAGTGCAAACGTCGCCAGCGTCAACGGTCACAAGATCACTCGCGCAGAGTATGACGACGCGATGCGTCAGCAACTCGACCGCGCACGTCAGATGCTCGGCGCGCAGTTCGACATGAAGTCGTTCGATACGCCGGAGCGCCGTCGCGAGATGCTCGACGGTCTGATCGAGCAGCGCGTGCTGGCCGACGAAACACAGCGCCTGCACCTGACTGCGTCTGACGACGCAGTACGGCGCGTGCTGATGAACGATCCGGTGATCTCGTCGCTGAAGAATCCCGACGGCTCGATCGACGTCGATCGTTACAAGCAATTGCTCGCCATGCAGGGCATGACGCCCGATCAATACGACGAGCGCGTGCGCTATAGCATTGCCACGCAGCAGTTGCCGGCCAGCATTCAAGGCAGCGCGTTCACGTCGAAGACGCTGGCGCAGCATCTGACCGAACTCGCTGAGCAGCAGCGCGAAGTGCAGGGTATCGCGTTCCATCCGCGTGATTACGCGGCAAAGGTGCAGCCGACCGAGGCGCAACTGCAAGCGTATTACGACGCGCATCGCAACGACTTCGCCACGCCCGCTACGGCCACGATCCAGTACCTCGTGCTGTCGCCGGCCGCGCTCGCCGCCGCTGTGCAACCGAGCGACGCCGATCTGAAAAAGTACTACGACGACAATATCGCGAAGTACCGTACGGCCGGTCAGGTGCGTGCGAGCCACATCCTGATCGCGGCGCCTAAAGACGCGAGTCCCGCTGACAAGGCCAAGGCGAAACAGAAGGCGGAAGAACTGCTCGCGCAGATCAAGGCGCATCCTGACCAGTTCGCGCAGATCGCGCAGCAGAATTCGCAGGATCCGGGCTCGGCTTCGAAGGGCGGCGACCTGGGTTACTTCGGCCGCGGCATGATCGCAGGCGGCCAGGCGTTCGACGACGCTGTATTCGGCCTCAAGAAGGACGAAGTGAGCGGTATTGTGCAGACCGATTTCGGTTATCACATTGTCAAGGCGACGGACGTCAAGCCGGCGGTCACCAAGCCGTTCGACGAAGTGAAGGACGCCATCGCGAACGACGTGAAAACGCAGCAGGCAAGCAAGCTGTTCAGTGACGACTCGGACGGCTTCACGTCGATCGTCTACGAAAAGGCGAAGAGCCTGCAGCCGGCCGCTGACAAGTACAAGCTGACGTTGCAAACGGCCACGGTTACGCCGCAGCCGGACCCGAAGCTGCCGCCGGATAGCCCGCTGAACAACGCCAAGTTCCTTGCTGCTGTGTTTGCGAGCGACGCGGTCACGGCGCGCAACAACACCCAGGCGATCGACGTCGGCAACAACACGCTGATTGCAGCGCGTGTAACCGGTTACAAGGCTGCAGCCGTGCCGGCGCTCGACGCCGTCAAGGACGCCGTGCGTCAGAAGGTGATCGCCGCTGAGTCGAACGAGGCGGCTCACAAGGAGGGTATCGCGAAGCTGGCCGAGTTCGAGAAGTCGAAGTCGACCACGGGTTTCTCGTCGCCGCTGAAAGTGTCCCGCAACGACGCACAGGGCGTGCCGCCGGCCGCGTTGAGCGCAATCTACAAAGCAGATGCACAAAAGCTTCCGGCTTACGTCGGCGTGGATCTCGGCGACGACGGTTATGCGATCTATCGGGTGAACTCGGTGGTGGCGAGCGCGCCGGTGAATCCGCAACGCCTCGCTGCCGCGCAGCAGCAGATTGCGCAGGTCGATGCGCAATCAGACGCGGAAGCTTACGTCGAGGCGCTGCGTGCCCGCTCGAAGGTGAAGTTCTACGGCGCACTCGACAGCAGCAATGCGCAAGCAGGCGGCGATTGAGTAATGGCAATGGCGCGTTAGTCGGTACAACGCGCAGGCACAAAAAGAGCCCCGCCAATGCGGGGCTTTTTTCCGTTTGACGTGTACTAGTTCGACAAGCGGCTTGCTTCGTGGCGCAGCGTTAGCTGCCTGCCATCGCTTAGAGACAAGCGCTGATCGAGCTGGTGGCGTCGCTACCCGCCGCGCCATTCGCGCGGAAGCCGACCCACGAACCGGCGCCCGTGTACGACGGACGTACCACCGCGGCGGCGCCGCTCGGTGGCTGCTGACCTGGAACATAGACATCCATGGCCTGATCGTTGGCCAACGTAGCTTGCGACACGACTCGCTGTTGGGAGCTATCGGCCCACTTCTGTGCGATGCATGTCGCGACCGCCTTAGGCGGTTGCTGACTTTGACCCACAGATTGAACGCCCGCAGGCGGTTGAGCGGCGCAAGCAGAAATTGCCACGGTCAAAGCAATTAACGGTAAATATTTCACGTTATCTCCTCAGAAGTCGCTCAGAATCGAGCCGGGGTAGCACGGGATTACAAAGGTGTCAGAGAGTCCTTACCGATCCGTGTTCCCCAATTACCGGAAACAAGTTGTTAGCGAGCTTTTCAGTGCGGCGAACTTGTGCGAAGGAGTGGCTTGACAGCCGGCCACACGTTATTCAGTAGCACTGGTTGTGCCTGCTGCGTGGGATGGATCTGATCGGCCTGAAACATGTCCGGTTTGTCGGCGATACCGGCGAGCAGGAAGGGGACCAAAGGCACGCGCAGTTGCTTCGACAACTCGCCGTACAAGCCGTGGAACTTTTGCGTGTAGTCCGGGCCGTAATTAGGTGGTACATACATGCCCACCAGCACGACTTTTGCGTGGCCTTGCTGAGCCTGCTCGATGATTGTGCGCAGGTTGTCTTCGGTGGTGGCGAGCGGCACGCCGCGCAATGCGTCGTTGGCGCCGAGTTCAACGATCACGATACTCGGCTTGAGGCGTTGCATGAGCGCCGGCAAGCGTGCTCTTCCGCCGCTCGTTGTGTCGCCGCTGATGCTCGCATTGGCGACGCTATAATCGATCCGCTCGTCGGTGAGGCGCTGGCGCATCAATGCAACCCAGCCGGTGTCGCGGGGCAAACCGTACTCGGCGGAAATGCTGTCGCCGAGCACGACGATCACCGGCTTGGCCTGTTCGGGCGTGTTGGCGGCACGCACGGTGAATGATGTCGAAAACAGGGTTGCGGCCAGTACGGCCGAGCCGAATGCCGTAGTCAGCGCCGCGGCGCGTGGCGCTATGGCGCGCACTTTCAACCTACGCTTCACCATGCTAAACAAAACTGATCCAGTCATTGAAGTGCGGGGTTTGTGCAAGAAGGTTAAGGATGCAACAGGCGAACTGACGATTCTCGACGATATCGATCTTGCTATCGATGCCGGCAGCAGTGTGGCGATCGTCGGCGCCTCCGGTTCGGGCAAGTCTACGCTGCTCGGCTTGCTCGCGGGGTTGGACAGCGCGAGCTCCGGCTCGGTTCGGCTGCTCGGCCGTGAACTCACCGAACTGAGCGAAGACGAACGGGCTGCGTTGCGCAGCGGTTCCGTTGGCTTCGTGTTCCAGTCGTTTCAACTGATGCCGCATTTGACGGCGCTCGAAAACGTGACGTTGCCGCTTGAACTGCAGGGCGGCATCGGCACGCGCGAAGCTGCGACGCGCGCGCGTGGTCTGCTGGAGCAGGTGGGGCTCGGCCAGCGCACCGGGCACTATCCGAAGCTACTCTCGGGTGGCGAGCAGCAGCGGGTGGCGCTCGCGCGGGCGTTCGTCACGCATCCGGCCATCCTGTTCGCCGACGAACCGACCGGCAGTCTCGATGCGGCAACCGGCCATGCGGTGATCGATCTGATGTTCCAGATGAACCGGGCGAATGGCGCTACGTTGATTCTGGTGACGCATGACATCGAGCTGGCGCGTCGCTGCGATACGACCGTGACGATCGAGGCAGGGCGGCTCGCCTGAACGCGCGTCATACACATGCTTGACGATGCAACAAAAAGCGGGCCGCAAGGGCCCGCTTTTCATTTCGGCTCATCTACAGGAAAGCCCGGAGATGAAGCGCCACTAAGCGCGTTCGATCACGGCCAACATGAGAAGCGCGCGTGAGCGGCGCAAACTTCCATGCCGCTCACGCTTTACCGTTTCAGTGCAGCACGCGCCCGCGCGATCAACGCCGACGTCGACGAGTCATGTTTCTTCTCATCCGCAGTCGCCGCGGTCAGATCGGCCTCGACCACCTTGCCAAGAATCTTGCCCAACTCGACGCCCCACTGATCGAACGGATTGATGTTCCACACCGACGCCTGCACCAGCACCTTGTGCTCGTACAGCGCAATCAATGCGCCGAGCGAACGCGCGGTGAGTGCTTCGACCAGTAGCGTGCTGGTCGGGCGGTTACCCGGAAACACCAGGTGCGGCGCCAGTTCCGGCTTGTCCGCGCCGGCCACTTTCTTCGCTTCTTCGAGCGTGCGGCCGAGCATCAGCGCTTCGCTTTGCGCGAAGCAGTTGGCAAGCAACTTCGGATGATGGATGACGAGCGGATGCTCCGGCGTCAGCACGGCGACGAAGTCGATCGGCACGATGGTCGGGCCCTGGTGCAGCATCTGGAAGAACGCATGCTGACCGTTCGTGCCCGGTTCGCCCCACGTGACCGCCGCGGTCGGATAGTCGACCATTGCGCCATCCAGGCGCGCCGACTTGCCGTTGCTTTCCATCTCGAGTTGTTGCAGATACGAGGGCAGGAAATGCAGCGCTTGCGAATACGGGGCGACCAGATAGCTCTGCGAGCCGAAGAAGTTGCGATACCAGATACCGATCATGCCTAGCAGCACCGGCAGATTCTTTTCGAGCGGGGCATCGCGGAAATGCTGATCCATTTCGTTGGCGCCGGCCAGCAGTTCACCGAACTGTTGCGGACCGATCGCGATCATGATCGACAGGCCTACCGCCGACCACAACGAATAGCGGCCGCCGACCCAGTCCCACATCTCGAACACGTTTTCTTTCGCGATGCCGAACTTGACCACTTCCGACGGATTCGCCGACACACCGACGAAGTGTTTGGCGAGCGCGCTTTCCGGGCAGCCCTTTTCGACAAACCAGTCGCGCAGCGAGCGCGCATTGGTCATGGTTTCGAGCGTCGTGAAGGTCTTCGAGACGATGATCGCGAGCGTTTCCTCGGGATCGATCTGCTGCATGACGTTGTACAGATCGGCGCCGTCGACATTCGACACGAAGTGCGTGGTGATCTCGGGGCTCGCCAGATGATGTAGCGCGTGCACAACCATTTTCGGCCCGAGATCCGAGCCGCCGATGCCGATGTTCACCACATAGCGAATCCGCTTGCCGGTATAGCCGGTCCACGCGCCGCTGCGCACCTGGTCGGCAAACGCGGCCATTTTTGCGCGCTCGGCTTGCACCTGCGCGTAAAACGGCGCTTTAGGGTCGGTGGCACGCAGGGCCGTGTGCAGCGCGGCGCGGCCTTCCGTCGGGTTGACGACTTCGCCTGCGAACATGGCGTCGCGGCGCTTCTCGACGCCGGCTTCGCGGGCAAGTTGCACCAGCATCTTGAGCGTTTCGTCGGTAATGCGGTTCTTCGAAAAATCGGCCGCGAGACCGCCGCCCGCGAACGCAAAGCGCTCAGCACGGGTAGGGGCGGGATCGTTCTCGGGGGCGAACCAGTCGCGCATATGCGCATCGCGAATCTTCTCGTAATGCGCTTGCAGCGAGGACCAGGAGGGGAGCGAGTTCTGCGTCATAGCGTCCGTCTAACGAAGGGGCACGAATGAAAGGCGCGCGCGTGAAGCGCCGCCGAGGATGAAGCAATGATGCTGTTAGAGCGTGGCCGCGCGGCCCGGTTCGCGGTGAAGCTTCGCAGTGAAGATTTGCCGCGAACCGCGCTTAATGCATCGCGCGGCTGGTCAATCAGTATAACGGCGTTGCGTGACAGGCGGCAGCGGTTTGAGCGCGTGGCGCAAAGAGTGGGACGTTCCGTCTGATCAATCGGGATCAATCGGGATCAATCGGGATCAATCGGGCGTCGGATAGAACATCCGGTTGAGCAAGGTCCGCACCATCGGCGCCAGTTCACCGGCAGTCAGGCCGGCCGGGCCGTGGCCTTGCGCGCTCAGCGTGTCAGCGGCGAGACCGTGCAGATAAACGCCGGCGAGGGCCGCTTCGTAGCGCGGCAGATGTTGCGCGAGCAGCGCGCCGATGATACCGCCGAGCACGTCGCCGGTACCGCCTGTCGCGAGCGCGGCATTGCCGGTCGGGTTGATCGCGAGACGCCCGTCCGGTGCCGCGATTATCGTACCGGTGCCTTTCAGCACCACGACACTGGCGAAGCGCGCGGCCAGCGCGCGCGCCGCGCTGAGCCGGTCGCGCTGCACGCCCGGCGCGTCGGTGCCGAGCAGGCGTGCCGCTTCGAGCGGATGCGGCGTCAGCACGCACGGATCGCCTTGCACGCCACGCGCGGTGACTTCGGCCGCGAGCGACGGGTCTTTCGCAATCAGGTTCAGCGCGTCGGCGTCGAATAGCTTGGGAACGTCGAGCGCCAGGACGTCGTGCATGACTTGCGTGGCGCGTTCGCGATGACCCATGCCGCAGCCGATGGCGAGCGCGTCCATCGTATCGAGCGGCAGATCGTCGACGGCGTGGAGCATCAGTTCGGGATGGGGCGGATCGTAGGGCGGGGCGCCCGCGCCTAGCAGCGCAACGTGCACTTTGCCCGCGCCGGCGTATAGCGCCGCGCGCGACGCGAGGATCGGCGCGCCGCACATGCCGGTGTCGCCGCCGACTACCGCGAGGCTGCCGAAGGTGCCTTTGTTGGTCGCGAAATCGCGCGGCGGCAGGAACGCGGCGAACAGGTCCGGCGCGTTGAGTTGCACGGCCGTGCGCGCCGTGCTGTCGATGCCGATTGGCGCGACGGTGACGGCGCCGGTGAGATCGCGGCCTTGTGCCGTGAAGAGACCGGGTTTGGCGCCGATGAAGGTCAGGGTGTGGGTCGCGTGCACGGCTATCCCATCACCCTGGTCCTGACCGACTATCGTGCCGGTGTCGCTGTCGAGGCCGCTCGGGGTGTCCAGCGCCAGGACGCCGCCTTTTGTTTTTGTTTTTGCTTTGGTGCGTTGGGAGAGTTGACGGGCGATGGTCGCGAAGATGCCTTCAAGGGGGCGTGTCAGCCCGATGCCGAACATGCCGTCCACCAGCCAGGTGTAGGCGTCCAGCGAGGCTGGCGGCGTCGTGGTGATGGTTACACCTGCAGCGCGGGCGATGTCTAGTGCCCAGCGGGCGTCTTCTGGTTTTACTTCAACCGGCATGCAGAGTTCTACTGCGATGCCTGCTTTGTGCAACTCCGCCGCGAGGATCAGGGTGTCGCCGCCATTATTGCCTGGGCCGGCTATTAGCCATACTTTGTGCCTGGCTTTTGCGAGCGATGTGTCGCGGGTTATTTGCTCCTGCAGGAAGCTTGCAGCTGCTTTGCCTGCGCGGTCCATCAGTGTGTGTTTTGGGAGTGTCGCTGAAGCCTGGGTTTCGAGAATTCGCAGGTCGGTTAGGGATAGCAGCGGCAAGGGCCGGTCATGGGGGCTGATGAGGGGAGGGAGACTCGCGGTGCGTTCGGTCATGGCAGCAGTTTGACGGGCGCCTTTTTGCAAGGCGAAGTGAGATTTTGGAAATTGATAGTATCCGTGAGTATGCGCGCTGGGGGCGCTGGGGTTTTGTTGATCTGTTTGCCTTTGGCGGCGGCATTTTCCTTGTGCCTGCGGCGTTGGCCTTTCCTTGTTTTGTTATTGGTCTGTTCGCCCGCCACGGTGGCCTTTCCTTGTTTTGTTATTGGTCTATTAGCGTCGCCCCTGTGCGGGGCAGGCACCTACTTTTCTTTGCCGCCGCAAAGAAAAGTAGGCAAAAGAAAGCGGCTCACACCGCCAACTCTTAAGTGGGTCTCCTGGCTTGGAGGGGCTGGTGGTCCGATTAACGGATCACACCTCGGTCCATGAGGGTCTGTGACACAGCCGTCATCCGCTCCCACTCCGCACTGCGCGCGTCGCGGACGGGTCTGCCAGGGAAACCACGTGCTTCGTTTGGGCGTAGCGGGGGCCATCGGCTTCGCCTCGGCGGGGCGCCGAAATACACCGATGGTTTTGTGAAGTACCGCCCCGGCGCGCGCAGCGCCGCCGGAGGTATGACGGCCTGGTCACTCAGGCCGGAAGGTGCGCAGGCTCAATCTCTACGGAGCCACTACACCCTCCAAGCCAGGGGACCCGCTTAAGAATTGGCGGTTTGAGCCGCTTTCTTTTGCCTACTTTTCTTTGCGGCCGGCAAAGAAAAGTAGGTGCCCCCCCGCACAGGGGGAACGCTAATAAACCAATAAAAAAGCAAGGAAAGGCCAAAGCCGCAGGCGCACAAACAATGCCGCCGCCAAAGGCAAAAAAACCTAAAACCGATCGGCCCGAACAGCAGCCAACGTATCCTCAGGCACTCCGGGCGCCACCCCGGCAACCATATCAGCCACAACCTTCCCAGCCCCACATGCCAGCCCCCACCCGGCTGGCCCATGCCCGATATTCACAAAAAGCCGCGGATGCAACGCATTCCCAATCACCGGCATCCCATCCGGCGACAGCAACTTGACCCCTTCCCACGGCAACGCCGCCGAAATCCTCGCCGCGCCAGGAATCCAGTCGTGCGTCGCCTGACCCAGCAGCGCCAGCGCCTCCTTGGTCAATGCTTCACCCAACGGTTTATCAATCTGCCCGGCACCCTGCAACACCGCGCCGCCCGCAATCCGCAAACGATGATTCATCCTGCTAATCGCGATCCGCTTAACCGCATCCACAATCGCGACATGCGGCGCGCATTCCTCATGCGCAATCGGCGCGACCAGGTTATGCAACCGCAACGGATGCAGCGGCAGTCTCAAGCCCAGTCGCTCGAGCAGCGCCAGGCTGCCGTGACCCGCGGCCACGACGATCGCGTCTGCGCCAATCACGTCGACCTCGCGCGAACGGGACGTGGCACCCGGACGCGGCGCCAGTTCCACCGCGGGGCGCTGGCCGTCCAGGCGGATCGCCGAGACCTCGCAGCCGAGCATGAACTGCACGCCGCCCTGCGCGTCGAGCGTCTGCTTGATCAGCTTCGTGAACAGCGGACAGTTGGCCGTGCGCTCCTGGTCGAAGAGCACGCCACCGGCGAATTCGGGGTCAGTTGGCACGGAATGCTCGAACGCGGCGCATTCGGCCGGCGTCAGCACATGGTGCGGCACTTCGTATTGACGCAGCAGTTCGAGCGCGGTCTGCGTCTGCTGCCATTCGTGCGCGGAACGTACCAGATACAGCAGGCCGCTCGTCTGTTCGAATTCGAGCCCGAAGCGCGCTTCCATGTCGGCCATCGCGTCACGCGAGAGCTCGATCAGCCGACGCAGTCGTCCAAACTGGCGGCTGAAAGCCTCCGGCTCCTGTAATGCGGCAAGCTGCCTGACGAACTGACGGGCCGGTCCGTTAAAGCCGGTTTTGCTGATCACGCCGTTTTTTGCGCCCTGGCGGCTGGCCATGAACGTCGGGCCGAACCAGACGTCCAGCGGGGTGGGGAGCACCGTGCCGCCGTGTCCGTAGGTCGCGCCTTGCGCAACCGTTGCGTGGCGTTCGACGACGCACACCCGATGGCCGGCCGCACGCAGTTGATAAGCGGTGGCGACGCCGACAATCCCGCCGCCAATGACGATGACATCCATGTTCTGATTCGATTTGCCGGCGGGGCGCCGAAACCGGACGTTCCCGTTAAGCGTGACATGCGGCGCCGAAGCCCGACGTTGCTCAGGCCGTCCGCGCCGATCTGGTGAAAGGGCGAATGATAGCAGTCAAACCGATCGCCGGGCCACGCGAGCGCCACACCGGACGCCATGCCGGGCCGCGATGCCGGCACAACGGGCCGGCGCCCCACGGCCCATTGCAAGCCCGCTGGAAGCACGTTCCCGGGTTATAATCTCGGACTTCCCTTCCGCCTCACGTCGCCTGCACGCGCGACTCATAGACGCAACGTCAAGTCCATGGCCCACTTCTCGTGTTTCCCCGGCGCTTCGGCCCTTTCCGATTTCCGTCAAACCCGCCTGCTCGAAACGCTCACGCGCATCGACGCCAACATTACCGGCGTGCGTGGCCAATATCTGCATTTCGTCAACGCCCAGACGCCGCTATCCGCGGAAGATAACGCGAAGATCGAAGCGCTGATGCACTACGGCGATCCGCTCGAAGAAAGCAGAGAGCGCGGCGCCGCCGAAACCTTCCTCGTGGTGCCGCGCTTCGGCACGGTGTCGCCGTGGGCCAGCAAGGCAACGGATATCGCCCATCTGTGCGGTCTCACGCAGGTGCGCCGCATCGAGCGCGGCGTCGAGTACACGGTCACGCTGAAAAGCGGCCTGCTGGGCGGCAAGAAGGCGCTCTCGGACGAAGCGCGCGCCGCAGTTGCCGCAGCGCTGCACGACCGCATGACCGAAAGCATGTCGCCCTCGCGTGACCACGCACTGCATCTGTTCGACGAACTGCCGGCCAAGCCGCTGCAATCCGTCGACGTGCTCGGCAACGGTCGCGGCGCGCTGGAAGCAGCCAACACGGAACTGGGCCTCGCGCTCGCCGACGACGAAATCGAATACCTCGTCGATGCGTTCACCAAACTGGGCCGCAACCCGACGGACGTCGAACTGATGATGTTCGCGCAGGCCAACAGCGAACACTGCCGTCACAAGATTTTCAACGCGGACTGGACGATCGACGGCGAGAAGCAGGACATCTCGCTCTTCAACATGATCCGCAATACCGAGAAGCTGAACCCGCAAGGCACCATCGTCGCGTATTCGGACAACTCGGCGATCATGGCGGGCGGCGTGGCCGAGCGCTGGTTCCCGCGCACGCCGGCTGAACTGGGCGAGAACGCGTTGCCGGAGCACTACCGCCGCAACGTCGAACTGACGCACACGCTAATGAAGGTGGAAACGCACAACCACCCGACCGCGATCTCGCCGTTCCCGGGCGCCTCGACCGGCGCCGGTGGCGAAATCCGCGACGAAGGCGCGACCGGCCGCGGCGCGCGTCCGAAGGCGGGTCTGGCGGGCTTCACAGTGTCGAATCTGGAATTGCCGGACGGCGTCGAAGCGTGGGAAAACGCCCGCGACGTAGTACAGCCGCTCGCGCTCCGCAACCCGGACGACAAACACGCAGCCTACGGCCGTCCCGACCGCATCGCCTCGCCGCTGCAGATCATGATCGACGGCCCGCTCGGCGGCGCCGCGTTCAACAACGAATTCGGCCGGCCCAATCTGGGCGGCTATTTCCGTGCGTACGAACAGAACGTCGCGGGTCTGGTGCGCGGCTATCACAAGCCGATCATGATCGCCGGCGGCATCGGCAATATCTCGGACCAGCACACACACAAGCACGATCTGCCGGAAGGGTCGCTCCTGATCCAGATCGGCGGCCCGGGCATGCGCATCGGCATGGGCGGCGGCGCGGCCAGTTCCATGGCCACCGGCACCAACACGGCCGAGCTCGACTTCGACTCGGTACAGCGCGGCAATCCGGAAATCGAACGGCGCGCGCAGGAAGTGATTAACGCGTGCTGGCAGCTCGGCGAGAAGAACCCGATTCTGAGCATTCATGACGTCGGCGCGGGCGGTTTGTCGAACGCGTTCCCGGAAGTCGTGGACGGCGCGAGCAAAGGCGCGGTTTTCGAATTGCGCAAGATCCAGCTGGAAGAGAGTGGTTTGTCGCCGCGCGAAATCTGGTCGAACGAAGCGCAGGAACGTTACGTTCTGGCGATCGCCCCGGCCGATCTGCCGGCTTTCGAAGCGATGTGCACGCGCGAGCGTTGCCCGTTCGCGGTGATCGGCACGGCCACCGCCGAGCGTCAACTGAAGCTGATCGACACGCAACAGAACGGTGACGCGGCCCATCAGCCGGTGGACATGCCAATGGAAGTGCTGCTTGGCAAGGCGCCGCGCATGCATCGCGATGTCAGGCGTGTCGAAACGAAGCTCGAACCGGTGGATGTCACCGGTATCGTATTGTCGGAAGTCGCCGTGAGCGTGCTACGTCACCCCACGGTGGCCAGCAAGTCGTTCCTGATCACCATTGGCGACCGTTCGGTGGGCGGCACGACCGCGCGCGACCAGATGGTCGGCCCGTGGCAGGTGCCGGTGGCCGACGTCGCGATCACGACGATGGACTACGCGGGCTTCCGCGGCGAAGCGATGACCATGGCCGAGCGCACGCCGCTCGCGGTGATCAACGCACCGGCCTCGGGCCGCATGGCGGTGGGCGAGGCTGTCACCAACATCGCGGCGGCGCCGATCGCGTCGCTCGATAAGCTCAAGCTGTCGGCGAACTGGATGGCCGCGTGCGGCGCACCGGGCGAAGACGCCGCGCTGTTCGACACGGTCAAGGCGATCGGCATGGAGCTGTGCCCGGCGCTCGGCATCAGCATTCCGGTCGGCAAGGATTCGCTGTCGATGCGCACCAAGTGGGAAGATCAGGGCGTCGCGAAGGAAGTGGTCGCGCCGGTGTCGCTGATCATCTCGGCGTTCGCTCCAGTGGAAGACGTGCGCCGCCACCTCACGCCGCAACTGCGCCGCGCAAGCGGAACGGATGGCGTAGGCGAGTCCGTGCTGATCGCGATCGATCTTGGCCGTGGCAAGCATCGTCTCGGCGGCAGTATCCTCGCGCAGGTCACGCAACAGATCGGCGACACGGTGCCCGACGTCGACGACGCGGAAGATCTCAAGCGTTTCTTCGCCGCGATCCAGGCGCTCAATAGCGACGGCAAGCTGCTCGCCTATCACGATCGCTCGGACGGCGGCCTGTGGGCGACGGTGTGCGAAATGGCATTCGCGGGTCACGTCGGCGTGTCGCTGAACGTCGACATGCTGGTGCTCGATCCGCATCACGAATCCGATTACGGCGACGCCAAAGACTGGGCCAAACAGACCAGCGGCCGCCGCGAAGATCGCACGATCCGTGCGCTCTTCAACGAAGAACTCGGCGGCGTGATTCAGGTGCGCGCGGCGGACCGCGACGCGGTGCTGGTCGCGTTGCGCGAACACGGTTTGTCGGCGTGCTCGCACGTGATCGGCAAGACCAACGAGCGCGACACGATCGAAATCTATCGCGACGCAAAGAAGATTTATGACGCGCCGCGCACCGAGTTGCATCGTGCGTGGAGCGAAGTGAGCTGGCGGATTTCGCGTCTGCGCGACAACCCGGCTTGCGCCGACGCCGAATACGACGCGCTCTCCGACGCCGCCGATCCGGGCATCACGCCGGTGCTGAGCTTCGATCCTTCGGAAGATGTCGCCGCCCCATTTGTCCCCCAAGGGGACTTCCTTCGGGGCGTTGGCAAGCGCGCGCGTCCGCGTGTCGCGGTTCTGCGTGAGCAGGGCGTCAACTCGCACCTCGAAACGGCCTACGCATTCGACCGTGCTGGTTTCGACGCGCACGACGTGCACATGAGCGACCTGTTGTCGGGCCGCGCCACGCTGGCGGATTTCGCCGGTGCGGTGGCGTGCGGCGGCTTCTCGTACGGCGACACATTGGGCGCCGGCGAAGGCTGGGCAAAAGCGATCCGCTTCAACGCACAACTCGCCGACATGTTCGCCGCCTTCTTCGGCCGCGAAGACACCTTTGCGCTGGGCATCTGCAACGGCTGCCAGATGATGAGCAGTCTCGCGTCGATGATTCCGGGCGCCGAAGCATGGCCGAAGTTCACGCGTAACAAGTCGGAGAAATTCGAAGCGCGGTTCTCGCTGGTCGAAGTGCAGGCTTCGCCGTCGATCTTCTTTGCCGGCATGGAAGGCTCGCGCATTCCGGTCGCGATCGCGCACGGCGAAGGTTTCGCCGACTTCTCGCAGCAAGGCGATGCGTCGAAGGTGGCCGTGGCAATGCGCTTTGTCGACCATCGCGGTCAGGCGACCGAGCAGTATCCGTTCAACCCGAACGGCTCGCCGGAGGGCATTACGTCGGTCACCACGCCGGATGGCCGCTTCACGGTGCTGATGCCGCACACCGAGCGCGTGCATCGCGCGGTGCAGATGAGCTGGCATCCGGAAGGCTGGGGCGAGGGCAGTACGGACGCAAGCCCGTGGATGCGCGTGTTCCAGAACGCACGGCGCTGGCTGGGCTGATTGGGCCTGATTGGGCCTGATTGGGCCTGATTGGGTGATATGACGAAGGCCGCTGCGAGGCGGCCTTCGACGCAAAACAACGCCAAAAAAGACGCAGCAAAAACAATAAAGCCGCCCTCGGGCGGCTTTATTGTTTTCAGACGGTCAGTAAAAACCGCTTACTGAATTTTCGCGTTCTTACGCAGGCCTTCCTCGAACGCCTGCAGCTTTTCCTGCTGGATCTGCTGCACGATCTGCGGACGCACCTGCTCGAGCGGCGGCGGCGTGATGTTGCGCACGTCGTCGACACGGATGATGTGCCAGCCGAATTGCGTATGCACCGGCGTGTCGGTCATCTGGCCTTTCTGCAGATGCGTGGCCGCGTCCGCGAATTCAGGCACGTAAGCCTTCGGGTCCGACCAGTCCAGGTCGCCGCCGTTCTTGCCCGATCCCGGGTCCTTCGAGAATTGCTTGGCGAGGTCTTCGAAGCTCGCGCCGGCCTTGATCTTTGCGATCAGATCCTTGGCTTGCTGTTCGTTGTCCACCAGGATGTGGTGCAGGTGATATTCCTTGCCGCCCGCGTCCTTGATCAGCGCGTTGTAGCGCGCCGTGACTTCGGCGTCTGTCGGTGCATTGTTTTTCACGAAGTCTTCGATCAACGCACGCAACACGACGGTTTGCTGGGCGACGGCGATTTGCGCCTTGATATCCGGGCGATTCGGCAAACCGCGGCGCAGCGCTTCCTGCATCAGGATTTCGCGGTTCACCAGTTCTTCGCGCACGGCCATTTGCAGTTGCGCCGTATCTTGCTGGCCTTGATGAACCAGTTGCTCGATCAGCGCATCGGCGCGCGCTTTCGGAATCGGCGTGCCGTTCACCACGGCGATGTTCTGTGCGAATGCAGGTGCGGCCGCAAATGCAGCCAGCAATACCCAGAGGCGGGTTTTCTTCAAGGTCATCGAAAGGTTTCCTAGCGGGGCAACAAAGCGAATTCTTCGGGCGTATACGCCGTGATTGCAAGGGCGTGAATGCCGCGCTGCATGGCATCGGCCAGCGCATCATACACCATGCGATGCCGCGCCACGCGGGCCTTGCCGGCGAATGCGACGGCCACGATCGTGACACTGAAATGACCGCCGGCGGAGGCGCCGGCGTGCCCGGCGTGCTGGGCGCTGTCATCGGTGATGCGGATCGAGGCGACCGGCGCGAGCGCCGCGGTGAGGCGCGCTTCGATCAGCGCGGCACGCTCGGCGGTGGTGGCGTGCATGAATACATCGCTCGTCATGTCATTCTTCCTTCATGTACTTCGAGAGCCACAAACTCTGCCCGACAATGAACACCACGAGGCAGCCGGTGGCGCCGAACAGTTTGAAATTGACCCACTGGTCGGTTGTGTAGTTGTACGCGACGAACAGGTTGACGAGTCCGAGCAGCACGAAGAACACCGCCCAGACAATGTTCAGCTTGCCCCAGATCGCGTGCGGCAACGAGATCTGCTTGCCCATCATGGCTTCGATCAGGTTCTTGTTGAAGGCCAGTTGCGAGACGATCAGGGCGACCGAAAACGCCCAGTACAGCACCGTCGGCTTCCATTTGATGAAGGTGTCGTTATGCAGCACGAGCGTCGCGCCGCCGAACACGGTGACCACACCGAGGCTCACCCACAACATCGGATCGACCTTGCGGTGGCGGAACGCCACCCACGCGATCTGCACCAGCGTGGCAACGATCGCCACTGCCGTCGCCGTGAAAATGCCCCATATCTTGAAGGCGACGAAGAACAGGATGATCGGGAACAGATCGAACAGGAATTTCATTATCTGGTCGGGAATTCGGCAAGAGTGGGTCGGAGAATGAGGGACGCGGTGCGTGGCTGGCTGAACCCGCCACGGCAGCCGGTGCGCGGCGTGAGCCGTCGCACCGTGACTGCCGGCGCCGGGTTGTCCGGTTCGCACGCCGGATGAAGGGTGTCGCGGCCGGCGGGCGGGGAAGGGTGCACTGGGGTGCCCGCCGGCCGGCAACGCGCCGAACTCCGCGCTGCGTTACTTGGGCTCGAATTGTAACGCAGCCGAATTGATGCAGTAACGCAGACCGGTCGGGGCGGGGCCGTCTTCGAACACGTGGCCGAGATGCGCGCCGCAGTTCTTGCACTCCACTTCGATGCGAAGCATGCCGTGCGAGCGGTCGGTTTTCTCGGCGATCACTTCGCCGTCGATTGGTTTGAAGTAGCTTGGCCAGCCGCAACCGGCGTCGAATTTGGTGTCCGATTCGAACAGCGGCGTGCCGCAGCACACGCAGTCGTAAATGCCGCGATCCCAGTGGTCATGGTAGCGGCCGGTGAAAGGGCGCTCGGTGGCCGCGTGGCGCGTCACCTGATATTCGATCTCGGAGAGCTGCTTGCGCCACTCGGCGTCGTCTTTCTGCACGGCGGGGGCGTCGGTCTTGAGGTCGTCGGGGTTGTTCATGGTCGGGGTTCCTGTCTCGGGCTTGTTTTGGAGCGTGCTAACGAATTCAGGCGGATTCAAGCCGTTTCCGCGGGCGGCAAGCTGTCACGACGAGCAGCTGACTTCCAGCGAGCTTGCCCAATCGGGCGGCAGTCCGGCATACGCTTCATATTCCGGTTGCTCGTCGAACGGACGGCGCAGCACGGCCGCCAGACGCTCCACTTCGGAAAAGTCCTTCTCTTTCGCGCGGCGGATCGCTGTTTCCGCCAGGTGATTGCGAAGGATGAATTTGGGGTTCACACGGTTCATTGCAATAGCGCGCGCGGCGTCGTCGCGTGTTTCTTCGGACAGGCGCGCGCGGTAGTCGTTCACCCATGCATCGAAGGCGGCACGGTCGAGGAACAGGTCGCGCGCCGGCGCGTCGCCGCTCGCGTCATATCTGGAAATACGCGCCAGATTGCGGAACGTCAGCGTGAAATCCGCACGGTTTGCGTGCATCACTTCGAACAGGCGATTGACCAGCGAAGCGTCGCCCGGCGTGTCGTCACCATCGCGTTCCGTTTCGAGTCCGAGTTTGGCGCGCATGCGCCGCTCCAGCGCTGGCGCGAAACGCTCCTTGAAACCGCCGAGCACGCGTTGCGCGTCTTCGATCGCCTTGTCGCCGCGCACGCTTTCCTCGTGCTTTTCTCCAAGCAGCGGCAGCAGGCCCTGCGCGAGGCAAAAGAGGTTCCAGTACGCAATCTGCGGTTGCATTCTGTACGCGTAGCGGCCTTGCGAATCGGAGTGATTGCAGATGTAGCCGGCGTCGAAGCCGTCCATGAAACCGAACGGGCCGTAGTCGATCGTGAGACCGAGGATCGACATGTTGTCCGTATTCATCACGCCATGGCAGAAGCCGACCGCCTGCCATTCCACCAGCAGGTCGGCCGTGGACTTCACCGCTTCATCGAGGAGCGCAAGATACGGATCGTCGGCTTCGCGGCAATGCGGATAGAAACGCTCGATCACGTGATCGGCAAGCGCCTGGAGCGCATCGACGCGATCGTTCGAATAGAAATGTTCGAAGTGTCCGAACCGCACGAAACTCGGCGCCACCCGTGTGACCACCGCGGCGGTTTCGATTTCCTCGCGCCGCACCGGCTGGTCGGAGCCGATCACGCACAGCGCGCGCGTGGTGGGAATGCCGAGATGATGCATCGCCTCCGAACCCAGGAATTCGCGGATCGACGAACGCAGCACGGCGCGGCCGTCGCCCATGCGCGAGTAGGGCGTGCGACCCGCGCCCTTGAGCTGCAGCTCGAAGCGCTTGCCGTTGTGCTCGACCTCGCCGAGTCCAAGCGCGCGGCCGTCGCCAAGCTGGCCGGCCCACACGCCGAACTGATGTCCCGAATACACCGACGCATACGGCAGCGCTTGCGCAGGCCATTCGCGCGTGGCGTTGCCCGAGAAGAGTTCGGCGAAACCTGGATCATTCTGGAGCCCGGCTTCTAAACCGAGCATGGCGGCCGTTTCTTCCGAGAAGCCGACCATGTAAGGCGCATTGAGCGGCGCGGCCGGCAGACGCGTCAGAAACGTGCTGCCGAGCCGCGCAAAGGCGCTTTCGGGCGGTGCGGTCAGTGCGTTGGAAAGAGCCGTCAGCGGCCCGGATGACCCTGCAATGCTTGGGGAAAACGACATGTTGAGCGCCTCTGGATTAACCGATATTGTAAATCCGCGCCCGCGGAGCTGCTGGCCGGCCCTCTGCCTTTCACCTGTGGCGCTTGCAGGCAAGCCTCGCGCGGCATCTGAACAACAACCTCAATCACCAAAAACAAGGCGAGGAGATCTCTCTTTATGACGACGCCGCTGCTTGGCCAGATGATGGACGTGCCGCTTACTGTGTCCTCGTTGCTCGCGCATGCCGCGCGGCATTTCGGCGGCACCGAGATCGTGTCGCGGCGCATCGAAGGCGACCTGCATCGTTATACCTATCGCGATTGTGAAAAGCGCGCCAGGCAGCTGGCACAGGCCTTGGTTGCCCTCGGCGTCGAACCCGGCAAACGGGTCGCGACGCTTGCCTGGAACGGCTACCGTCATCTGGAAGCGTATTACGGCACCACCGGTTTCGGCGCGGTCTGCCATACGATCAATCCGCGCCTCTTTTGCGATCAGATCGCCTACATCATCAATCACGCCGACGACGCCTACGTGCTGTTCGACATCACATTCGCACCGCTGGTCGACACGCTCGCGCCACAGTGTCCGAAAGTGCGCGGCTGGATCGCGCTGACCGACGAAGCCCATCTGCCCGCGATGCAAACCCCCGTATTGAGCTACGAAACGCTCGTGAATGCGCAGGACGGCCACTACGACTGGCCGGCCATCGACGAGCGTCAGGCGTCCTACCTCTGCTATACGTCAGGTACCACAGGCAATCCGAAAGGCGCGCTGTATTCGCATCGATCGACGGTGCTGCACGCGTTCGGCGCGTCGCTGCCCGACGCAATGAGCCTGTCTGCGCGCGACTGCGTGCTGCCGGTCGTGCCGATGTTCCATGTGAACGCGTGGGGCATTCCGCACGCCGCGCCGCTGACCGGCGCGAAGCTGGTCTTTCCCGGCAAGGATCTGGACGGCAAATCGCTCTACGAACTGATGGAAAGCGAACGCGTCACCTATTCGGCCGGCGTGCCGACCGTGTGGCTCGGCCTGCTCAACTATCTGCGCGAGGCCAAGGCGCGTTTCTCGTCGCTCAATCGCACGGTGATCGGCGGTTCGGCCTGCCCGCCAGCCATGCTGCGCGCGTTCGAGGACGAATACGGCGTGCAGGTGATCCATGCATGGGGTATGACGGAGATGTCGCCGCTCGGCACGCTGTCGAAGTTGACATGGGAGCAAAGCCAGCGCCCGCTCGAAGAGCAACGCAAACTGCTCGAAAAGCAGGGCCATGTGCTGTATGGCGTCGATATGAAGATCGTCGGCGACGATGGGCGCGAACTGCCGTGGGATGGCGTTGCGTTCGGCGATCTGCACGTGCGCGGGCCGTGGGTGATCGACCGGTATTTTCGCAAGGACGACTCGCCGCTGGTGGACGGCTGGTTTCCGACCGGCGACGTCGCCACGATCGACCGTGACAGCTTCCTGCACATCACGGACCGCTCCAAGGACGTGATCAAGTCAGGCGGCGAATGGATCAGCTCGATCGACCTCGAGAACGTCGCGATCGCGCATCCAGCGGTGGCGGAGGCGGCGTGCATCGCCTGCGCGCATCCGAAGTGGACCGAGCGGCCGCTGCTGGTGGTGGTCAGGCGCGCGGGGTTCGAGGTGACGCGCGAGGAACTGCTCGCCTTCTATGACGGCAAGGTGGCCAAATGGTGGATCCCCGACGACGTCGCCTTCGTCGACGAACTCCCGCATACGGCCACCGGCAAGCTGCAAAAACTCAAGCTGCGCGACACGTTCCGCGATCATGTCCTGCCGTCCGCGCTCGAGGACGAAAAGGATTGTCCGCTGACTGCCCTTGTCAGGGGAAACCCCGCCTAACGATAAATTGAACGAGCGTGCTTTTTTGTGTATCCTGCCTGCTGACCCCGGGAAAGTCGGACGAAAAGTCGGACAATGAGCCGACTCGATGAACCGGACGGGCGGCGCGTCATGCGCCGCCTCATCGTATGGAGGCAGGCAGATGGCAGTGGACTACACAACTCATGGCGGCGTGGCCGTCATCACGCTGAACAATCCCCCCGTAAACGGCCTCGGCCTCTCGACGCGAGCCGGTATCGTCGAAGGGATCGAGCGCGCGCAGAACGATCCGGCCATCAAGGCGATCGTGCTGACGGGCGCCGGCAAAGCCTTTTCGGGCGGCGCCGACATCACCGAATTCAACACGCCCAAAGCCACTCAGGAGCCCACCCTCGCCACGGTCATCAAGGCCGTCGAGGGCAGCGCGAAACCCGTGGTCGCGGCCATTCACAGCGTGGCGATGGGCGGTGGCCTCGAGCTGGCGCTTGGCGCGCACTACCGGATCGCCGCACCCGGCGCGCAGATCGCCTTGCCGGAAGTGAAGCTTGGCATTCTGCCGGGCGCGGGCGGCACGCAGCGTCTGCCGCGCGCCATCGGCCTCGAAGCCGCGCTGAACATGATCGTCGCGGGCGCGCCGGTGATGTCGGAGAAGCTCGCCGATTCAGGTCTGTTCGACGAAGTCGTGGAAGGCGATCTGGCTGAAGCCGCGCTCGCGTTTGCCCGCAAGGTCGGCGCGAAAGAGGGCCCGCATCCGAAAGTGCGTGACCGCAAGATCGACCATCCGAATGCCGCTGGTTTCATCCAGTTCGCACGCAATAGCGTGGCCGGCATTGCAAAGAATTTTCCGGCACCGCTCAAGTGCATCGACGCGGTAGAAGCGGGCGTGCAGAACGGCTTCGACAAGGGCCTCGCCTTCGAGCGCGAATGCTTTATGGCGCTCGTGCAAACGCCGGAGAGCCGTGCGCTGCGTCATGCGTTTTTCGGCGAACGCGCGGCCAGCAAGATTCCCGATGTGCCTGCGGATACGCCGGTGCGCGACATCAGGCAGGTGGCCGTGATCGGCGCCGGCACGATGGGCGGCGGCATCGCGATGAACTTCATCAACGCGGGCATCCCCGTCACGTTGCTGGAAACGAAGCAGGAAGCACTCGATCGCGGCGTCGCGACGATTCGCAAGAACTATGAAGCAACCGTCAAGAAGGGCAAGCTCAAGCCGGAAGTGCTCGAACAGCGCATGGCGCTGATCACGCCAACGCTGTCCTACGACGACCTCGGGAGCGCCGACCTGATCGTCGAAGCCGTGTTCGAGGAACTCGGCGTGAAAGAGCAGGTGTTCAAGCGTCTCGATGAAGTGGCGAAATCCGGTGCGATCCTCGCATCGAACACCTCCACGCTGGATGTCGACAAGATCGCCGCGTTCACGAAGCGTCCGCAGGACGTGGTGGGCATGCACTTCTTCAGCCCGGCCAACGTGATGAAGCTGCTCGAAGTGGTGCGCGGCAAGGAAACGGCAAAAGACGTGCTCGCCACCGTCATGAAGCTCGCCAGGAAGATCAGGAAGACTGCGGTGGTCTCCGGCGTGTGCGACGGCTTTATCGGCAACCGCATGATCGAGCAGTACATCCGCCAGGCGCTCTTCATGCTCGAAGAAGGCGCGCTGCCGGCCCAGGTGGACAAGGCCATCGAGAAATTCGGTTTCGCGATGGGTCCGTTCCGCATGAGCGATCTGGCCGGCAACGATATTGGCTGGGCGATCCGCAAGCGCCGCTATCAGGAGCATCCGGAGATGCACTACTCGAAGATCGCCGATCGTCTGTGCGAGACGGGGCGCTTCGGCCAGAAAACCGGCGGCGGCTGGTACGACTACAAGGCGGGCGACCGCACTGCGTATCCGTCGAAACTGGTCGACGAGATGATCAGCGAATTCTCCAGGGAAACGAAAGCCGAGCGCCGCAAGATCAGCGACGAGGAAATCGTCGAGCGCCTCGTGTTCGCGCTGGTGAACGAAGGCGCGAAGATTCTCGAGGAAGGCATCGCATCGAAGGCCTCGGATATCGACATGGTCTATCTGACCGGCTACGGCTTCCCGCTCTATCGCGGCGGCCCGATGCTGTACGCGGATACGGTCGGCCTCTACAACGTCGAGCGCGCGATTCGCCGCTACGCGGCGCGGGCCAACGGCGATGCGTGGCAACTCGCGCCGAGTATCGCGGAGCTTGCCGCCAAGGGGCGCGGCTTTAACGGCTGAGCGGGACTGAACAGCCGCTTGAGTGAAATCAACTTTGTATGGGACCAGAGTAAGCGCTAAAAGCGCTAACTCTGGTCGACACAGGAAGGAGACATGCATGACTGATGCCGTAATCGTATCGACCGCCCGAACGGGTCTCGCCAAATCGTGGCGCGGCGGTTTCAACATGACGCACGGCGCAACGCTCGGTGGGCACGTGACGCAGGCCGCTGTCGAGCGCGCGAAGCTCGACCCGGCGCGCGTCGAAGACGTAATCATGGGCTGCGCGAATCCGGAAGGCGCAACCGGCATGAACATCGCCCGGCAGATCGCATTGCGCGCCGGTTTGCCGGTCAGCGTGCCCGGCATGACGGTGAACCGTTTCTGCTCGTCGGGTTTGCAGACCATTGCGCTGGCGGCGCAACGCGTGATCGCCGGTGAAGGCGACGTGTTCGTCGCGGGCGGCGTCGAATCGATCTCGTGCGTGCAGAACGAGATGAACCGCCACATGGTGGCCGAAGGCTGGCTGAGCAGGAACAAGCCGGAAATCTACTGGTCGATGCTGCAGACGGCCGAGAACGTCGCCAAGCGTTACTCGATCTCGAAGGAACGCCAGGACGAATATGGCGTGCGCTCGCAACAACGCGCCGCAGCCGCACTCGAAGCCGGCAAGTTCAAGGACGAAATCGTCCCGCTGACCGTGCTCGCAGGCGTCGCCGACAAAGCCAGCGGCCGTCTCTTCACGAAGGAAGTGACCGTCAGCGCCGACGAAGGCATTCGCGCCGACACCACGCTCGAAGGCGTCTCGAAGATTCGCACCGCGATGCCAGGCGGTGTGGTCACCGCCGGCAATGCGAGCCAGTTTTCAGACGGCGCGTCGGCGTGCGTCGTGATGAACGCGAAGGTCGCCGAACGCGAAGGCCTGCAGCCGCTGGGTATTTTCCGCGGCTTCGCGGTGGCCGGTTGCGAGCCGGACGAAATGGGCATCGGCCCGGTGTTCGCGGTGCCGAAGCTGCTCAAGCAGGCTGGCCTGAAGGTGGAAGACATCGACCTGTGGGAACTGAACGAGGCGTTCGCCGTGCAGGTGCTGTACTGCGCGGACAAGCTCGGCATTCCGCAGGATCGCCTGAACGTGAACGGCGGCGCGATTGCGGTCGGTCACCCGTACGGCGTCTCTGGTGCGCGCCTCACCGGCCATGCGCTGATCGAAGGCAAGCGGCGCGGCGCGAAGCTGGTCGTCGTGACGATGTGTATCGGTGGCGGTCAGGGCGCGGCAGGTTTGTTCGAAGTGGTCTGATCCTGCATCAAGGGAAAGCCATACCCAGCGCGGGCAGGCTCAACGTACCCTGATTGATAAAGCGCGTGCCGCCCACCAGGCCGCTCGTGACACCGCCCGTAAAGCCGCCGGCGAGCCTGCCGCGCAGCATGTACGGGATCTGCCCGGACTGGGCGGAGTCGGCGAAGGCGAAGGCCTGGCGAACCGCGGCGAAGGCCGGCACCGTCAGGGGTACGTTGACAATGATTTCACTGTAGCGGGGGACGATGCCGCTCTGGTTGGTCACGCCGCTGGCGAACGGCTTGCCGTTCAGTTCGAGATCGAGCGACACGCCGTCGAAATTGAGGTCGGAGTTGTTGGGATTCTGGACACGCAGTTTGACGTTAAAGCGTACTTCCAGGCTCTGGCTGTCGATCGGTTCGATGCCGGCCACGTTCACCCGCACGGGTTCGCTGCCGAACATGCCGACGCAGCCGTTGAGGAACAGGGCGGTGAAGACGAGGATTGCGGCTAGGCGGGTGGTACGGCCGGAAAGCCGTGCGCGAAACAGGGACATGACCGGCACCTCGCAGGAACGGGTTGGTTCGTGCATTGTACCCGGGCGCTTTCACGGCAGCGGCAGATGCGGGAGCGCCATAGCGGGTATCATTTCCGACTGTTCGCGTGCGCTATCGAGCGCACGTCCGGGCAGAACGAAGCCTGCGGACTTTCGCGCGAATCAGCCGGTCTGGCGAATGCAGCGGCTGCATTGAACGCACAGTCCCAGTCCAACGAATTGAATGGAAGAAGGTGAACCCGTGATCCGTCATATTGTGATGTGGAAGCTCAAAGAAACCGCAGAAGGCGCCACACGCGCTGAAAACTGTCTGAAGCTGAAGGAAAAACTCGAAGGCTGCCGCGACATCGTCCCGGGCATCCTGCATCTCGAAGTCGGGATTGCGCAGCCGGGCCTCGAATCGAGCTATGACGTGGTGCTGGTGTCGGACTTCGCCGACAAGGCCGCGCTCGACGCGTACCAGGTTCATCCGAAGCACGAAGCCCTCAAGGGTTTCGTCGGCGCGGTGCGTGAAGCGCGTCAATCTGTCGACTACGAAGTCTGACGCAACGCAATGACCGATACGCCCTCATCCAGAGCGAGCAGCGCGTCGTTGCCCGAAAGCCCGTTCGTCGACCGGCTCGGCGCGCAGCTCGTGTCGGCTAACGACGGCGCCAGCGAAGTCGTGCTGCCGCTGCAGCCGGATCACATGAACACGTGGGACGTTGCGCACGGCGGCGTCACCATGACGCTTGCGGATGTCGCGCTCGCCATGGCCGCGCGCAGTCTCGCGGGCGACGGCGTCGGTGTGGTGACCGTCGAGATGAAGGTCAACTTCATGCAGCCGGGCCGCGGCGAGTTGCGCGCCACCGGCCGTGTACTGCACCGCTCGACCACCATGGCCTATTGCGAAGGCGAGATCCGCGATAGCGGAGGCCATTTCGTCGCCAAGGCGCTCGGCACTTTCAAATACATGCGGCGCCTCGCCGTGGGCCGCGACGTGACGCAACAGCGTCTGCGCAGCGACCCTTCCGCCAAACCCGGACCCAGCGACGGCTAACCGCCGGATGGCCGGCGCGCGCGTTGAGAGCCGCGCGCGCCGGCCATGCTTTCGCAGGCACCGTTTGCACTATTCGCCGATCACATCGGTCACCCATGGAGACGATCGTCATGCCCCAGATCAACCGTCAACTCGTCCTGGCTTC
Organism: Paraburkholderia fungorum; assembly: GCF_046027215.1. Classification (GTDB taxonomy): domain Bacteria; phylum Pseudomonadota; class Gammaproteobacteria; order Burkholderiales; family Burkholderiaceae; genus Paraburkholderia; species Paraburkholderia fungorum_D. The sequence continues at coordinate 2,007,932 of NZ_JAQQEN010000001.1, forward strand.
GCGTCCGCAAGGCGCAGTGACGCCCGATAACTTCCGGCTCGTCGAAACGCCGCTGGCCCCGCTCGCCGATGGCGAATTCCGCGTGCGCAATCACTTTTTGTCGCTCGATCCGTATATGCGCGGCCGGATGAACGACAGCAAGTCGTACGCCGCGCCGCAGCCGCTGAACGAGGTGATGATCGGCGGCACGGTCGGTGAAGTGGTCGAGTCGAAGAACCCGAAATTCGCGGTCGGCGATAAGGTCGTTGCGATGTTCGGCTGGCAGGAGTATGGCGTCTCGAACGGCGCGGGTGTGCAGAAAGTCGACGATACGCATGTGCCGCTGTCGGCCTGGCTCGGCCCGGTCGGCATGCCGGGCGTGACCGGCTGGTATGGTCTGAACAGGATCATTGCCGCAAAAGCGGGCGAGACGGTGGTGGTAAGCGCAGCGAGCGGCGCGGTGGGCAGCGTGGTCGGCCAGCTCGCGAAGCAGGCCGGCGCGCGCGCGGTCGGCATTGCTGGCGGTGCGGACAAGTGCCGTTATGTAGTCGAGACGCTCGGCTTCGACGCGTGCGTGGACTACAAGGCCGGCAATCTGTATCAGGACCTGAAAGCGGCAACACCGAACGGTGTCGATGGTTACTTCGAGAACGTGGGCGGCGAAGTGCTCGACGTGACGCTGGCGCGCATGAACGCGTTCGGCCGCATCGCGCTGTGCGGTTTCATTGCTGGCTACGACGGTCAGCCGCTGCCGCTCAGGAACCCGTCGCTGATGCTCACGCAGCGTCTGCTGGTGCAGGGCTTTATCGTCAGCGAGCACATGGACGTGTGGCCGCAGGCGCTGAAGGAACTCGGCACGCTGGTCGCGCAGAAGAAGCTGCAGTACCGCGAGTCCATCGCAGAAGGGCTCGATGCGGCGCCTGAAGCATTCATCGGTCTGCTCAGGGGCAAGAACTTCGGCAAGCAGCTCGTCAAGCTGATCTGACCTCACGGCGCAAGCAACGGCACAACCGGTAGTCCCAGGAGAGACACGATGTTCGAGTTCGAAGGCAAGGTGGCGGTCATCACCGGTGCGGCAAGCGGTTTCGGCCGCGCGTTCGCGGCAAAGGGGGCGTCGCTCGGCATGCAGCTCGTGCTGGCCGACGTCAATCACGACGCGCTCGCGCAAACCGTCGACGCGTTGCGTGCGGACGGTGCCAAGGTGATCGGCGTGCCCACCGACGTGTCCAACGCCGCCCACGTCGAAGCGCTCGCGCAAGCGGCGCTCGACGCGTTCGGCAAAGTGCATCTGCTATTTAACAACGCGGGCGTGGGCTCGGGCGGCTTCCTGTGGGAAAGCTCGGCGAACGACTGGTCCTGGGTGTTCGGCGTCAACGTGATGGGGGTCGCGCACGGCGTGCGCGTCTTCGCGCCGATCATGCTGCGGCAGAACGAGCCGGCGCATATCGTCAACACGGCGTCGGTGGCGGGTCTGCTGTCGCCACCGGCCATGGGCATCTACAACGCGTCGAAGCACGCCGTGGTGTCGCTCACGGAGACGCTGTATCACGACCTGAAACTGGCGCAAGCGGCGCAGGCAGAGGCCGGCGAAGTCGGCTGTTCGCTGCTGTGCCCGGCGTTCGTGCCGACCGGCATCGCCGACGCGGAACGCGCCCGCCCCGACGCATTACGCAACGAGGCCACGCCGACCCGCTCGCAGATTGCCGCCGGCAAGCAACTGCAACGCGCGGTGCAGTCAGGCAAACTGAGCGCGACCGACGTCGCCGACATCACGTTCGAAGCGATCGCCGCGCGGCGTTTCTATATCGTCACGCATCCGGGCATCATGGCAACGGTGAAACTGCGCCACGAGGACATCGAGCAGTTGCGCAATCCCACCGATCCGCTCTCGCTCAAGCCCGAGGTCAAGAACGCGGACTAGGCGCTCATGGCATCATACGGCGCGTGTTCTGCTGTTCTTTCCGCTAACCTTCGGCGCCCACGCGCCACCTGACGCACCATGCCGCTGAATCCGAAGCTCGAGCAGGTGCTCGACATGATCGCGCGCGCCAAGCGCCCGTCGTACCACGAACTGACTGCGCAACAGGCGCGCGCCTCGTACGAAAAAAGCGCGCCGATTCTGGAGATCGCGAGCGCGCCGATGTTCGCGATCGAAGACCTGCAGCTGCCGGCGCGCGACGGCGCGGCGATACGCGCGCGTCTTTATCAGCCGGTCGAACCGAGCTGGGCCGAGCCTGCGCCCGCGCTGGTGTATTACCACGGCGGCGGCTTCACGGTCGGCAGTGTCGATACGCACGATGCACTGTGCCGGATGTTCGCGCGTGATGGCCGTTGCGCGGTGTTGTCGGTCGATTACCGGCTCGCGCCCGAGTACAAATTTCCCACCGCCGTTGAAGACGCTTTCGATGCGCTGACCTGGCTGCACACACATGCCGCCGAGTACGGCGTGGACGCCGGGCGGCTCGCAGTCGGCGGCGATAGCGCGGGCGGCACACTCGCGACCGTTTGCGCGGTACTGGCGCGTGACGCGCGCATCCGGCTCGCGCTGCAATTGCTGATCTATCCGGGCACGACCGGTTATCAGCAAACCGATTCGCACACGCGGCTCGCCGACGGCTTCCTGCTGTCCGGTGAGACGATTCAGTGGTTCTTCGAGCAATACGTTCGCGATGCCAGCGATCGTGACGACTGGCGTTTCGCGCCGCTCGACGGCAAGCGCGGCGCGCCCGCTTTCAGCGGCCTCGCGCCGGCATGGATCGCGACCGCCGAATACGACCCGCTCAGCGATGAAGGCGATGCATACGCAGAGAAACTGCGCGCGGCGGGCAACGAGGTCACGCTCAAACGCTACCCGGGCATGATCCACGAGTTCTTCAAGATGGGCGGCTTCGTACCCAATGTCGCCGAGGCCCATGCGGAAGCCGCGGCGGCCTTGCGTGCCGCGTTCGGCGCTGAATGATTCGAATGAATGAGTCGACTGAATGATTCGACTGAATGAGTCGAATGCGTGGGCGAGCCTCAGCTGATCCTGCGTTGATCCTCAGGCGATCTCGCGTTCTACATTGAACGCGAAGCTGCGCTCGAAGTCGCCGGGCCGCGCGATCCGGTGCGAACCGTTATCGTCGCTGCGCTCGGCGGCCGCCACGCTGATCACGTCGCCATGCGCGACCACGCGCACCGCGGTCGTGCCGCGCGTGCCATATTCCGGTGTTTCGATAAAAGCCGCCGACAGCGCGCGTTCGCGTTCGAGCGGAATGCCGGTGGCCGGCAATTCGTCGTCGCGGGCGAGGCGCGGATCGCGCATCAGCTCGATCAGGCGTTCGAGCGGCGGCATCGTGTTGCGCGCGAGCAGAGCGCCCAGTTCCGCGCGTTTTTTGACCAGCTTCGGCCACGCGGTGTCGAGCACCGCATTTGAAATGCCGTGCGTGCCGGGCGCGAGCAGCATGGGTGCGGCATTCGAGCGGTTGCAGTACCAGCCGAGCTCGCGACGCGTCCAGTCGCCAACCAGCAGATTGAAGCCGTTGTAGATGTCGCCGGTTTGCGCGACGTGCTGAAGGTAGCCGAGCGGCGATCCGTGCGATCCATTGCCCGAGCCGTTCATGGCGCCGCTGAGCCAGTCGCTCACGAGCGTGCCACGGGTCGGTGCGTCGGCACGCATTTCATGCGGCGCGCGGTAATTGGTCAGGGCGGCGAAACGGCCATCGCGCGACATGCCCAGCCACGTGCCGCCACCCACCAGGTCGCGGCCCGCCAGCACGGTCGGCGCGTCGTGCCACCAACTGATCGGCTCGGCCGTGCGGCGAAAAAATTCGTCGCGATTCGCGGCGAGTGTGAAGAGCGGACCATCGGCCGCGTCGGGGCGCCAGTCGAAGACGATCAGACACATCAGGTGAAATCTCCCAGTGGAGATGGAAAGCGCGCGTGAACGCAAGAAGAAAGCGGCGCTAGAACACGCCGCTCAGGTTCAGTCGATCGATCAGGCTTCAGTCGGCAAGCCGTACGGCAACGCGAGGAACTGCAGCGCCGGGCCGTCTGCTGCGCCCAGATGCACTGAGCCTTTCTCGAGCGCCGCGAGCTTGGTTTCGACCAGCAGATCGACGCCCCCCTGCGGCGCCGACGCCGCGTTCACCACCATCCCGCACGGCTGACCCGGATCGTCCGAATGGAACAGCTCCGCGCCGGCCTTGACGGTGTCCAGTTCGCCAGCCACGTTCGCGAGCGACGTGCGCCGCTTGATCGTGCCGCGATACTGGCTGCGCGCCACCACTTCCTGACCTGGGTAGCAGCCTTTGCGGAAATTGACCGCGCCGAGCACGTCGAAATTGACCATCTGCGGGACGAACTGTTCGACCACCGGTTGCGTGATGCGCGGTTCGCCCGCGCGAATGTCGAGCCAGTCCCATACGGCCGGCGATACGCGCTTGAGCTTCCCGTCGAGCAAGGGCAGGCGTGCCTCGACCTCGGCCTTCGGTCCGATCCACAGATAACGCAGGCGATCCAGCGCGTCCGGCACGCGAATCAGCGAACCCGCGGCGCCGTCCACCTTCACATGGACGCCGTCGGGCAGCGCGTCGAAGACACCGGAGAGGGCCTTGCGCACGTCGCCCGCGAGGCCCACCACCGCCAGTTCACCCGTGGCATCCACGAGTTTGGCCTTCGCGCGCAGGACGAACATCGACAAGCGTTTCTGCACCGCGGCCTGCACGTCTTTCGACACCAGCAGATGGATCGTTTCGCCGCAGCGCCACGTCAGGAACGACGCCAGCAGGCGGCCTTTGGCCGAGCAGTAGCCGGCGAGGCGCGCGTTGGCGGCGTCCAGATGCTGGGTGTCGTTGGTCAACTGGCCGTGCAGGAAGCTCGCTGCGTCGTCGCCGGATGCGTCGATCACGCCGAATTGCATGAGCGGCATGTAGGCGCCGTGTGCGACCACGGCGTCGAATTCATCCGCGGCCGGGCGTGGCAGAACGGAAAGTCCGGCTGAAGGAGCGGCCGGGGTCGTGGCAGTGGTGCCTGAGGGAGTGCCTGAAGCGGTAGCGAGCGGTGTGTTCATGGATTCCGAGAACAGTCAATTCTGACTTTAGCTAAGGCAAACAAGTATTATATGAGGTCCTACCCAGCCATGTTCCGCATGTCCCTTTTGAAGAAATGTCTCGTCGCCGGCTCGATTGTCGTTGTGCTGGCCGCGGCCGCCATTGCCGGCGGATATCATTGGGCCAATAGCCCGCTCGATTTGACCCCTGCGCAACTCGATGTCACCGTCAAACCGCACAGCAGCCTGCGCAGCGTGACGCTGCAACTGAACCGCGGCGGCGTGCCGGTCGAGCCCGAACTGTTCGTCATCATGACGCGGCTGCTCGGGCTGCAAAGCGAGCTGAAATCAGGCAACTACGAGTTCAAGACGGGCGTGACGCCATACGAAGTGCTGCAAAAAATTGCCCGCGGCGACGTCAACGAATATGTGGCCACGATCATCGAAGGGTGGACCTTCAGGCGCATGCGTGCCGAGCTGGACGCCAATCCGGCGCTCAAGCATGACAGCATCGGCATGAGCGACAGCGATCTGATGACCGCGATCGGCGCGCCGGAAGCGTCGATCGGCAACGGCGAAGGGCTGTTTTTCCCGGACACGTACCTGTTCGACAAGAACACCAGCGACCTCGACGTATACCGCCGTGCGTACCGGCTGATGCGCGTGCGTCTGGACGAAGCGTGGCTCGCGCGCGCGCCGAACCTGCCGTACAGGACGCCGTACGACGCATTGACGATGGCGTCGATCATCGAAAAGGAAACCGGCAAGAAGTCCGACCGGCCGATGGTGGCGGCGGTCTTCGCCAACCGTCTGCGGGTCGGCATGCCGCTGCAGACCGACCCGACCGTGATCTACGGGATGGGCGAGAGCTATAGCGGCCGCATCAGGAAAAAAGACCTGCAGACCGACACTCCCTACAATACCTACACCCGGATGGGCCTGCCGCCAACGCCCATTTCGCTGCCTGGTGTCGCATCGCTGCAGGCGGCGATGAACCCGGCGCAAAGCACCGCGTTGTATTTCGTATCGCGCGGCGACGGCAGCAGTATCTTTTCTGACACCCTCGGCGATCACAACAAGGCCGTGGACAAATATATTCGAGGGCAATGATGGCGCGCGGCAAATTCATTACGTTTGAGGGCATCGACGGGGCCGGCAAGACGACCCATCTTGCGTGGTTTCGCGAGCGTCTCGAAGAGAAGGTCGCGACGAGCACTGGCCGGACGGTCGTCATGACCCGCGAGCCGGGTGGCACGCCGCTTGGCGAGCAGATCCGCGAGATCGTGCTGCATCAGAAAATGGACCTCGAAACCGAGGCCTTGCTGATGTTCGCGCTGCGCCGCCAGCATCTGGCCGAAGTGATCGAACCGGCGCTCGCGCGGGGCGACTGGGTGCTGTCGGACCGTTTCACCGACGCGACCTTCGCCTATCAGGGCGGCGGCCGTGGCCTGCCGCGCGACAAGCTCGAAACGCTGGAGCGCTGGGTGCAGGGCGGTTTTCAGCCGGAGCTGACGGTGCTGTTCGATCTCGCGCCCGAAATCGCCAACGAACGGCGCAGCGCAGCGCGCGACCCGGATCGTTTCGAGAGCGAATCGCAAGCGTTTTTCAACCGCACCCGCGCCGAATATCTTCGCCGTGCGGAAGAAGCGCCGTACCGGTTCGCTATCATTGACTCTTCACAGAGCATCGCGCGTATTCAGAAAAAGCTTGAGGAATTGATCGCAGTTCTTTGATTTTAAAAGAATATAATCCCGCTTTAAGAAGGTGCGCAAAGTTCGCCTGATGTCTCATCAAGCAGCGCTCACCGATTGAATTCAAAAGAGAAACGATGATTTATCCGTGGCAAGCCGATGACTGGAATCGCCTGCAGCAGTTGCGCGGGCACTGGCCTCACGCGTTGTTGCTGCACGGGCAGGCGGGCATCGGCAAACTGCGCTTTGCGCAGCATCTGGCGCAGGGCCTGTTGTGCGAGGCGCAGCAGGCCAACGGCGAACCGTGCGGCGCCTGTGTGGCGTGCAACTGGTTCACGCAAGGCAACCATCCGGACTACCGGATCGTCGTGCCCGAGGCGCTGGCGGCCGAAGCCGGCCTCGCCAGCGGCGCGGACGAAAAAGCCGACAAGGCCGACGCCGACGAAGGCAAGAAGACCCGTGCGCCCAGCAAGGAAATCAAGATCGAGCAGGTTCGTGGCCTGCTCGATTTTGTCGGCGTCGGGTCGCATCGCGGCGGCGCGCGCGTGGTCGTGCTGTATCCCGCTGAAGGGCTGAACGTCGCCGCCGCCAATGCGCTGCTGAAAACGCTCGAAGAACCGCCGGCGGGCGTCGTGTTCCTGATGGTGTCGGCGCGCATCGATCGTCTGCTGCCTACCATCATCAGCCGTTGCCGCCAATGGCCGATGACCACGCCCGCGCCGGACGTGGCGACAAAATGGCTCGCCGCGCAAGGCGTGGCCGACGCGCCCGCGCTGCTCGCCGAAGCCGGCGGCGCGCCGCTCACCGCACTCGCGCTCGCCAGCGACGATAACCGCGCGCTACGCGACTGGACCTTGAAGCAACTGGCCGCCGGTCCGGAGTGCGACGCCTTTGCCTGCGGCGAGGCGCTGCAGAAGCTGCCCGTGCCGCTGGTGCTAGGCTGGCTGCAACGCTGGATGTACGACCTGCTGGCGCAGCGCACGGCCGGCGCGCCGCGTTATTTTCCGCAGGCGGCAGCGGCGCTCGCGCGCTGCGCTTCCCAGGCCGACGCCAGCGCGTTCGCCCGCTTCATGCGCACCGTGACGCGCCAGCGCGCCGTCGAAAACCATCCGCTGAACGCGCGGCTGGTATTCGAAGAACTGTTTTTCGGCTACCGCGAATTGTTCGCGTAAGTCATTGATATTGCAGGCCTGCCTTCAGAAGTGCGCGGCGCTTGATGCGCGCTTCGGCCGGCGGCCGTTTCGTCTTCCCTCTCACGTTCCAGGCGCCATGAATCTTCCGTACCGCGATGCCACGCTCGACGATCTGCCCGCGATCGTCGCCATCTACAATTCGACCGTGCCGTCGCGCCAGGTCACCGCGGATCTGGAGCCGGTGAGTGTCGAAAGCCGTCTCGGGTGGTTTCACGCGCACGGCCCGCAAAAGCGCCCGTTGTGGGTGGTGGAAGACCCGGAGCAAGCCGGGCGCGTCATCGCATGGCTGAGCTTCTCGGATTTCTACGGCCGCCCGGCCTACCAGCGCACCGCGGAAGTCAGCATCTATCTCGACGAAAGCGCGCGTGGCAAGGGGCTCGGCAAGCAATTGCTGGCGGCCTCGCTGGCTGCCGCGCCCGCGCTCGGCATCGACTCGGTGCTGGGTTTCATCTTCGGCCACAATGAAGCGAGCCTGCGCCTGTTTCGCAGCTTCGGCTTCGACACGTGGGGGTCGCTGCCGCGCGTCGCGGTGCTGGACGGCGTGGAGCGCGATCTGGTGATCCTCGGCAAGCGTCTCGGCACGGCCGCCGCCTGATTCACGCCGGGGCTCGCCGGATTATCCATTAGCAGGACATCATCATGTTTGTCGACTCGCACTGTCATATCAACTTCGAAGGACTCGCCGACCGCCTGCCGCAGGTGCTCGAGAACATGCGCAGCCATTCGGTCAGCCACGCGCTGTGCGTGTCGGTCGACCTCGAAACGCTGCCGTCCGTGCTGGACATCGCCAGCCGGTACGAGAACGTCTACGCGTCGGTCGGCGTGCATCCGGATCACGAGGACATGCGCGAGCCGAGCCTCGCCGAACTGATCGAGCTGGCCGATCACCCCAAGGCGGTGGCGATCGGCGAAACCGGCCTCGACTACTATCGTCTGGAAGGCCGCACGATCGCGGATATGGAGTGGCAGCGCGAGCGCTTCCGCACCCATATCCGCGCCGCGCATGCCACCGGCAAGCCCCTGATCATCCACACGCGTTCGTCGGCGGAAGACACGCTGCGCATCATGGCCGAGGAGCGCGCGAGTGAGCCGGGCGGCGTGATGCACTGCTTTACCGAACCGTGGGCGATCGCGGAGCAGGCGCTCGCGCAAAATTTTTACATTTCGCTGTCAGGCATCGTCACGTTCAAGAGCGCGACCGACGTGCAGGATGTCGCGCGCCGCGTGCCGCTCGCGCGTCTGCTGATCGAAACCGACTCGCCGTACCTCGCGCCGGTGCCGTACCGCGGCAAGCCTAATGAACCTGCGTACGTCAGTTATGTCGGACGGTTCATCGCGCAACAACGCGAGATGCCGGAGACGGCGCTGGCCGCCGCCACGACAGAAAACTTTTTCCGGCTCTTCAAGATTCCCGCGCCGGCCGGTGTGTGATTTTGAAAGTCGTAAAATATCAATAGGATAGGAACGTTTCCTAAAGCTAAACATGAGAAATAATCTGATGTCGATCGCGGCGTTTGACCCGCTGACAGCCGCCCCAACCGTTCTGGGTGCGGCGCGCCGTGCCGCTTCCCGGCTCGCGTTCGCCGCGACGCTTGCCTGCGCCGCGCTGGCTTCGCTGGTGGCCGTACCGGCCCATGCTGCACCGATCGACTCGCTGATCAAATCCGTCAAGTTCGACGATGTCGACGGCGTGAACAAACTGCTCGCCAAGGGCATGGATCCGAACAGCGTCGACAACCAGGGCATCCCGCTGCTGGTGCTGGCCGCGCGTGAAAAATCGGACAAGGTTGGCGCCGCGCTGATCGCCAATCCGAAGACCGACATCGAGATCCAGGACAAGGCCGGCGAAAACGCCATGATGATGGCGTCGCTGAATGGCGATATCGACTTCGTCAAGCTGCTCATCGCCAAGGACGCCGAAGTCAACAAGAAGGGCTGGGCGCCGCTGCACTATGCGGCCGCGAACGGCAACGACGACATCGTCAAGCTGCTGCTCGACCATTCAGCCTACGTCGACGCCGGCTCGCCGAACGGCACGACGCCGCTGATGATGGCCGCGCGCGGCGGTCATGTGTCGACCGTCAAGCTGCTGCTCGACAACGGCGCGGACCTCACGGTGAAGAACCAGATCGGCCTGACCGCGCTCGATTTCGCCAAGACCTACAAGGAGCCGGATGTGGTGGAAGGGCTGACGGCGCGTCTGCAGCAGATGCAGCAGAAGTGACGCACGCGGCAAACGGGCGAACCGGCCGCTGGTTTACCGGTTCGCTGGCCGCCGCATAGCAGGCTCGGTTCGCCGGCCCCCGGACCGCTGGCCTCGAAAAATTTGCCTGAAGATAGCGGGCGTTGGCACGCGTGCCGCTTCGTAAAACAGTGCAGAATGACGACTTTGGCGCGCGCTGTGGCGAGCCGGTTCGATGCGGCGCAAGACCGCCTGATAAACGACCCTGGAAAGGAACACCATGCTGCGGGCTTTGATTTTCGCCAGCGCGTTTGCCGTCCCATTATCGGCAGCCGCGTTTACGGGAGGCGACCTCAACAAGCTGTGCACGAAAACCGATGTGGCATCGCGTAGCGCCTGCGCGGCCTATATCGAAGGCGCCGCGGACGGCATCTTCAACACGATCGACGCGATCGGTGGTACCACCGGGCCGCGCGTCGGCCAGTATTTCTGTTTGCCGCAAGACGCGCGCTCGGCGCAGCTCACCGACGCGGTGCGCAAGTACATTGCGGAAAATCCGATCGTCGCGGGCTACAACGCCAGCACGGCGATCTCGCTGGGGCTCGGCAAGGCGTTTCCTTGCAGGAGCGGCAGTTGATCTGACTTGCCGCTGAACGGGTGCGGCTTTGCATGCTTCGTGTCCGCCTGGCGTCATCGATAGATCGCGGCGGTGGGGGCGTCCGAAGCATCTGAAGGGCCGTCGCCGCGCCGTGCGAACCAAGGAGGACATGCAACATGGGCCGACTGATCGTTGTGTCGAATCGCGTCGCAACGCCGACGGAAACCAAAGGATCAGCGGGCGGCCTGGCCGTCGGCGTGTTCGGCGCGCTGAAGGACGCCGGAGGCGTGTGGTTCGGCTGGAGCGGCGACGTGGTGAGCGAGACCGTTGCCAATGCCGGGCCGACGCTGGAGCAGGACGGCGCGGTGACCTTCGCGACCGTCGGCCTCACGCGCAAGGATTACGACCAGTACTACCGCGGCTTTTCGAACGCCACGCTGTGGCCGGTGTTCCACTACCGCAACGACCTCGCGCGCTACGAGCGCGAAGAGTATGCGGGCTACCGGCGCGTGAACGCCTGGCTCGCGCACAAGCTGATCAAACTCCTCGAACCCGACGACGTGATCTGGGTTCACGACTACCATCTGATTCCGTTCGCCGAAGCGCTGCGCTCCGAAGGCATCACGAACCGCATCGGTTTCTTCCTGCACATTCCGTTTCCCGCGCCGCAGATTCTGTTCAGCATTCCACCGCACGAAGAGCTGGCGAAGTCGCTCTCGTGCTATGACCTGCTGGGATTCCAGACCGCGACCGACGAACTCGCGTTCCACGATTACGTGACGCGCCACGCGCGCGGCACGGTGAGCGCGGACGGTCACGTCGAAGCATTCGGCCGCAAACTGCGCACGGGCGTCTATCGGATCGGTGTGTTCCCGGACGAGATCGCCGAGCAGGCCAAGCGCTATGAAAGCCGTCAGCATGTGCTCGACCTGAAGCAGAGTCTGGAAGGCCGCAAGCTGATCATGAGCGTCGACCGGCTCGATTATTCGAAAGGGCTGGTCGAGCGGTTCCGCGCGTTCGAGCAGTTGCTCGAGCGCTCGCCCGAATGGCGCGGCAATGTCACGCTGGTGCAGATCGCGCCGCCCACGCGCTCGGATGTCGCCACCTATCAGAAGATCCGTCAGGATCTGGAGTACGAAGCAGGGCGCATCAATGGCCGCTACTCGGGTCTCGACTACACGCCAATCCGCTATATGAACCAGCAGTACGACCGCTGGAAGCTGATGTCGCTGTTTCGCGAGTCGCAGATCGGTTTTGTCACGCCGTTGCACGACGGCATGAACCTGGTCGCGAAAGAGTATGTCGCCGCGCAAAATCCCGACGATCCAGGCGTGTTAGTGTTGTCGATTTTCGCGGGTGCGGCGGCGGAGCTGAGCGGCGCGCTGCTGGTCAATCCGCACGATGCAATCGGCATGTGCGAGGCCTTGCAGCGCGCGTTGCAGATGCCGCTCGATGCGCGTCAGCGGCGTCACGAGATTAATATGGCGGCGCTGCGCAAGAACGACCTCGGCGTGTGGCGCGATACGTTCCTGAACGATTTGCGCAGTGTGCCGGTGCAGAAGCCGGGTCAGGGAGGCGGGCATAAGTGATGGTGTGTGTGAACGGGGTGGCGCGACGTGAGACAGCGCGTCGTGCGTTTGAGCCTGGGCTGGCCGCATGCTGACTACCCTGGCTATCGCGGGGTATCGGTCGCTACGCGAACTTATCGTGCCGCTTGGGCGGTTGAACGTGATTACCGGCGCCAATGGCAGCGGCAAGTCGAGTGTGTATCGGGCGCTGCGTTTGCTGGCGGAGACGGCGCGCGGCGGAGTGATCACGTCGCTGGCGCGCGAGGGCGGTTTGCCGTCCACGCTGTGGGCCGGGCCTGAGCGATTCTCGCGTGCGGTGCTGGCGGGCGAGTTGCCAGTCGAGGGCACGTGTCGCAAGGAACCGGTGAGTTTGCGCCTCGGTTTTGCCGGCGACGAATTCGGTTACGCGATCGATCTCGGCCTGCCGCTGCTCGATCGGACCACGCGCTTCCCGCTCGACCCGACGATCAAGCGCGAATGCATCTGGAGCGGGTCGGTCTTGCGGCCTTCCGCGTTGCTGGTCGACCGGCGCGGCGCGGCCTTGCAGACGCGTGACGGGCAAGGCGACTGGCAAACCATCTCGCAACCGGTCGCCAGCTTCGACAGCATGATGACGGAGTTCTCCGACCCCCGCACGGCGCCCGAGATGATCACGGTGCGCGAGCAGATCCGCTCGTGGCGTTTCTACGACCACTTCCGTACGGACGCCGAGGCGGCCGTGCGCCTGCCGCAGATCGGCACGCACACACCGGTGTTGTCCAACGACGGCGCGGACCTCGCTGCCGCGCTGCAAACCATTCGCGAGATCGGCGACCCGGCCGCGCTCGATGCCGCCATCGAGGACGCCTTTCCCGGTTCGCGCCTCGACGTCGCGACGCAGGACGGCCGCTTCGAAGTGACGATGCAGCAGCACGGCCTGCTGCGCCCGCTCAAGGGCGCGGAGCTGTCGGACGGTACCTTGCGCTATCTGCTGCTGGTGGCGGCGCTCCTGACGGCGCGGCCGCCCGCGCTGATGGTGCTCAACGAACCGGAGACGAGCCTCCATCCGGACCTGTTGCCGGCGCTCGCACGCCTGATCGCGCGGGCGGCCGTGCATTCGCAGGTACTGGTCGTGTCGCACGCCGCGCGTCTGATCGAGGCGCTCGAACGCGAGGACGGCAGTCAGTCGATCGTGCTCGAAAAGCATTTCGGCGCCACCCGCATCGCCGACGCGGACGATCGCGATCTGCCGGCCTGGAAGTGGCCCGCACGGTGACCGCGAACAGCGGATGTAAGCTGAATGTAACAGCGGGCAGCAATTGCAAGGCGTAGGGCTTTTTGTTGCGCCGTGATGAATAATGGTCAGATGCGGAAGGTGCAGGCGGGTCGTTTGCGTCCGCTGCATTGATCGGAGGTATCGGCGCTGTCATACTCAGCGCCGCTGACGCGCACCGCCACGGGCGCAAGCCGTCAGTTCACGGAGACAAAATATGAAGATTGCGCAGATCGCCCCCTTGACGGAATCGGTGCCGCCCAAGCTGTATGGCGGCACGGAGCGCGTCGTGTCGTACATCACCGAGGCGCTCGTCGAGCTGGGCCATGACGTGACGTTGTTCGCAAGCGGCGACTCCGTTACCAGCGCAAAGCTCGAGGCCGTGTGGCCCCGCGCGCTACGTCTGGACCCGGGCATCCGCGACCGCATCGCGCCGCATATGCTGTTGATGGAACTGGTGCGGCGTCAGGCCGAGGACTTCGACGTCCTGCATTTCCACCTCGATTACTACTCGTTTTCGGTCTTCAAACGTCAGGACACCCCGTTTGTCACGACCATGCATGGCCGGCTCGACCTGCCCGAGCAGCAGCCGGTGTTCGACACCTTCAACACGGCACCGGTGATCTCGATTTCGAATGCGCAGCGTCATCCGTTGCCGCAGGCCAAATGGTTGGCCACCGTCTACCACGGGCTGCCGGAGATGCTTTACACGCCGCAGCCGGTCCAGCAGAAGTACCTCGCGTTTCTCGGTCGTATTTCGCCGGAAAAGCGCGTGGATACCGCGATCCGGATTGCCGGGCGCTGCGGCATGCCGATTCGCATCGCCGCGAAAGTGGATGCCGCCGACCGCGAATACTTCGAGCGCGATATCCGGCCGTTGCTTGACTTGCCGTATGTCGAGTTCATCGGCGAAATCGCGGATGACCAGAAGGCCGAGTTTCTCTCAGGCGCGCATGCCTTGCTGTTCCCGATCGACTGGCCGGAACCGTTTGGCCTCGTCATGATCGAGGCGATGGCGTGCGGCACGCCGGTGATCGCGTTCAATCGCGGCTCGGTGCCAGAGGTGCTGGAAGACGGCCTGACCGGCTTTATCGTTGAAGACGAGATCGGCGCGGTGGCAGCGGTAAATCGCCTGCATAACATGCCGCGCGCGCGCGTGCGCCAACGCTTCGAAGAGCGCTTCACTTCGCACCGGATGGCGCAGCAGTACGTGGATGCGTATCAGTCGGTGATTCGCGCGCAGAAACGTTCGCGTTTCAAGGTCATCGACACGTCGGGCAGCTGAACTGGCTCGGCCAGGCGTTTAAAAAAGAACGGCGATGTGCCATGCGCATCGCCGTTTTCTTTGGTGCTGAGTACCGGATGTTCGTGACCAGATAGCCGCACGAGGCCCGCGGCCCCGATACCGGCCGATGGAACAGCGGACTGCGTCTGATCCGGCCACCGCCGCTCACGGAACCGGCGGATCAAACGCAGACCGGCAAAGCTGCTAAATCTTCAGGCGCGATACCTTGGTGCCCTGGAGGGATATATCGGCCATCAGGCCTGCATTGGTCAAGACGAATACTTCGACCGGAGCCGTTGCCGTGTTCGAGTCGATCGCGCCATTTGCGCCCATCTTTACCAGCGCCACGGAAGCGTCGCCGCCTACCGACCAGCCGTCGGCATTGCGGAATCTGTCTAGCGCGTCCTGCGTCATGAACAGGAAAATGATGGCCTTCGACTGTGCGCCCGCCTGCAGCCCGAGCGAGCCGGAGATCGTGCTGTAATAGCCGACCGTGCCGCCGCCTACGCGCAGCGAACCTTCGCCATACTGGCCGCCCACCACGAGGCCCGCTTGCAGTACTGACGGAAACACGAGCACGCCACGCGCCTTGGATACCAGTTCGCGCGACCCCTTCACCGTGGTGAACAGGCGCGACATGGTGCCCTCTACGCTGGCGTCGATCGACTGGCGTTTGGAGGAATCAGTGGCGGGGGTGTTGGGGTTGCCCGAGTTGGTCGTACAACCAGTGAGTGCAAGGCCTCCGAGAGCGAGCGCAGCCGTAGTTTTCAGCATGAAGTTTCGTCTTTGCATCGTTTTTCTCCATCGTGGTTCCTGGGCGCAACCTCGAATGATGATGCCGGGGTTGCCTTTGAGTTATATCACACGCACGCCAAATAGACGCATTTCCTGGTTTGGCGAGAAGCCTTGTGCGGCGGGGCTTTGCGCGAATTGCGAAGGCTCGGTGAGGTAATTTTGACCGGCCTCAGGACACTCGCAAAAGGCTGTTCGTGGCGCAATCGCGCGGCTTCCCGCAGAATCGTGCCAGGGCTCGGATGGTTCGACGCAAGCGGCACGCCTGCTGGTTCAAACCCCGTTTTTACCGATTCCCTGGCGCATGATTTCGGCGGCAATCGGACAAAACGTGTTGCGAGAACGCCGCATCTCGGCGCGCCGGCAGCCTGCTGTTTTTCCGCGCCTTCAGCCGTGGTTCGCGGGGCTCTTGATGGGCGGCCGCCGCAGCGCGCGCCGCAGCATGCCGATCAACACGCCAATCAGGAACAGCGTGACAGCCGGCACGATCCAGTAGCCGACGAACGCGCGCCAGAGGTAAGCCATGAGGGTGGAACGGCGCACGCTGTATTCAGTGCGGGCGTCCTGTTGACGCGGCGCATTGGCGGCCAGCACGTCCGCCGGACAACCGGCTGCCTGCGCTTCATCGGGCGTGCCGTGGCAGCGCGCGGGCGCCCCTGCCGCGCGTTGTGCGTCGGTGAAATTCCAGCTGGTCAGCGCACGGTCGAGGTCGACGGCGTTGTACGCCATTTCCTCCCGGATCTCGCTGACCGCGACGATCGCCACCGGTACTGCCCAGAATACGATGACGACCAGCCACCGCCTCAACCAGCGGTTTTTATGCTTCGATACCATCCTTGCCTCCGATCGATGCTCTGGAGCACCAACGACAAGATGGCGGCCCGTCTAATGTTGTGTGGGGTGGGCCGTCTCCGCAGCCATCATAGAAGAAAAACGGCGCGTTCGGGCGGATGGCCTGCCTAAGCGGCAAAACCGGCGGGCTGCGGAAAGGGAAAAACCGGAAGGGGAAGCAGAGAATGAAGCAGAAAAGAGAAGCGCAAATGAAACGGCCGCGCCGGAGAGCGGCGCGGCCCTGTTCGCGCAAGCAGCTTTTAGTTAGCCGGTTTGGATGACAGGCACGTTTTCATGAAGGCCTGGCGATCGGCGCCTTTCTTGTCGGCGGCTTGCGTGTTGCATGCCTTCATCTTGTCCTGCTGGCTCATTGGCGCAGCGGCAGCCGGTTTCGCAGACAGGCAGGTCTTCATGAAAGCCTGGCGGTCTGCGCCTTTCTTGTCGGCGGCCTGCTTGTTACAGTCGGTCATTTTGGTTTGCTGGCTGTTCTGTGCGAACACCGGCGAAACAAGGACGGCACCCAGCAGCAGCGTAGCGATCGTGGATTGGATTTTCATGTGGCACTCCATCGGTGGTGAAAACGTTTTTGGTCGTTTATGCGCGCGGGAGTCAACGGCACCAGGGCCCCCCGGCATACCCATTATGGCAAATGCTGTCTGCCAGAACGGACAACAGGACATTCCGGTTGACAGCCGTTCACGCTGGTTTTCCCTTAGCAGACGGGCAAAGCGACGCGCTAACGAATGGAACCAATGAATCGTAGCGGTGCAAAATTATGTTATGTATTCCAGACTAATTGAGCAGGTTCATTCGGTCCGGGATCACATTGTGAATCGCCTGATATGCTTAAAAATTCATCACCAAAATTTACGCTGTTCTGTAATGCAATTGAATAAAAAATCGGCATGAAATTCTTCCAGAAATCGTGCGGGTAATATTGACCAGACTGTTTGAACTATTTCCTGTCCATCGAGCAAGTCAAGGAGGTTCGCGATGCACTATCTGTTGATGTACGACCTTGTGCCTGACTACGTGGAGCGCCGCGGCGCGTATCGCGACGCCCACCTCAAACTGGCGTGGGCAGCAGTCGAACGGGGCGAGTTGCAACTCGCCGGGGCGTTGACCGAGCCCGTCGACTGCGCGGTATTGCTGTTCGAGGGCGACTCGCCCGCTGCAGCCAAAGCCTTTGCCGAGGCTGATCCGTACGTGAACGCAGGTCTCGTGACAAGCTGGCGCGTGCGCGAATGGGCCACCGTGGTCGGCGAACACGCGTCGAAACCGTTGCGCTGAGCCGTAGCCGTCACGTATGTAGGCGCGGCGTGTCGGTCGACTTGAGAGAGGCGTGCAAGTCGCCCGCGCGTCGCCATGAAGATGCACGGCGCATTGATTCCGGGCGCATGCCCAAATGTTCGAAACACCGTGAAAAATGCATCGAAATTCATATCCGCGCTTCAGGCCTGTTTTAAACGGCATATCACAGATCATCTTTTCCTGCTTCGCCGCTCAATAGCGACTTTCGCTGCCGAAACCGACATGAGTTCTGTGACGGCAATTAGAGAAATGACGCAGCAAAAAGGACAAGATTGTTTCCATCCGTAACACTTGTCTCAAGCATATTCACGCAAACCCTGGTGGTGGTATGCTTCGTGCACAAATTCTCCCATGCACGAGTGAGACCACGTTTTGTGCTTCGCAATAGGGATAAACCGCACTAACGCAGTGCGGCTGTGACCAACAAACAGAACGTACAAGACATATTTGTGCAACCGAGGGCTGCACACGGATCGGGAAAATTGAATCCGTGGCTAGTCCAAAGCCGCGGCCAGGCCAGGCCGCGTGGAGAACCCAATGTTTTTCGATGAGCTAAGCAATGACGAATGGGCGCTGCTGGCAGTGCTTGTCTCTGATGAGCCGGCCGTCCGTCTGAACCGACGCGGACGGCCCCGCGCCGAACCGCGCATCGTGGCGAATGCCGTCCTGTGGATTCTGACAACCGGCGAGCCCTGGTCGAAGCTGCCAGGCCGTTATCCGTCGGGTCCTACCTGCCGGCGCCGTTTCGAAGAGTGGCAGTTGAACGGTACGCTGATCGAGATGGTTCGGCTGCTGTCGCAAACCGGGCGCACCTTCGCGTACGTCCCGCAACCGGCGCCGCCCGTTGCGGCCAAACCTGCGGCGCCGGTCGCCGAAACATCCAGCGCGCGCGACGAGACCCTGCGTGGCGTGTCCTGGAAGAGTCCCGAATCGTGGCAGGCGCCCGGCGTGTCGAGCAGTCTGAGCCAATGGCGCTCGGCCGATCCGATCGCCGATATCACGCGCCAGTTGTCGGGAGCGGGCCACGTGCCGCCGGTGTCACGAGCACCCGCGGCGCGAGCCGTCACGCGCGCCGACGTGCCGGATAGGGACGAGGCGGGCGCGGTGGGGGCGGCCATGGCCAGTCTGGATTCCGCTATTGCCGCGGCACGCCGCACGCAGCAGCCGGAGGAACGTCGCAACCCCCTGTCGATGAGCCTCGCGCCACGCGGCACGCAGGTCGCCGACCGGCGCGGCTTTCTGATTTACGTCGCCGCGGAACGGGTGCCTGACGCCATGTTTCGCGCGTGGGCGGAGATCATGAAGGACGGGCGGCGCGTCGAACGTTCCGGCCTGGTCGGGCCGCGCTTCGCGGATGCGGAGTCAGCGCAGCAGTACGCGCTCGATTGGGCGCGGCAGTGGATCGATCGTGAATCCCGCACGCTAGCAGCTGCAAGTACGGCGCCAGCGGTCAGCGCGGCTGCGCCGGTCGCCCGCCCGTTGCCGGCGATGCGCCAGGTGCCGGAGCCGGTCGCGGTGAATCACGGCGCGCCTTTGCATGGTCCGATCAATGCGTTTCGCGGACCGCTGCGCCGTTATCCCAGCGAACCGGCCGCAGCCACAGAGAGCAGTGCATCAGATCGCTTTTCGGCGTACCCGGAACTTATCTCCCACGCGGGGTGAGGGCGGCGGCCAGCGTGGCTGCCGGCCTGGCGGCTAGCGCTGCAGTCCCCCGCGGCCGGTAGGAGCAACCGCCGCAGGTTCCCGCTTCATCTGTTACGAGTCACCAGCGTTGCCTCGCTGGCGTCCTTCATCGGCGTCCCTCATTGACGTCCATACGTGTCGTCGAAACGCACGATATCGTCCTCGCCGAGATACGAGCCGGACTGCACCTCGATCATTTCGAGCGGCATCTTGCCCGGGTTTTCGAGGCGATGGGTCACCCCCAGCGGAATATAGGCCGACTCGTTCTCGGAGACGATGAAGCGCTCTTCGCCGCGCGTGACGAGTGCCGTGCCGCGCACGACGATCCAATGTTCCGCGCGGTGATGATGCATTTGCAGCGAGAGCCGCGCACCCGGTTTCACGACGATGCGTTTGACCTGGAAGCGCTCGCCGTTATCGACCGAGTCGTAGTCGCCCCACGGGCGATGCACCTTGCGATGGTTGGCCGCTTCGAGGCCGCCGTCGCTACGAATCCGGCCAACGATCTTCTTCACGTCCTGCACGCGCGACTTGTCGGCGACCAGAATCGCATCAGCCGTTTCGACCACCACCAGATCCTGCGTGCCCACGCAGGCAATCAGTCGTCCTTCCGAATGCGCGAAGGTCGACGACGAGCCTTCGAACATCACCCGGCCGCGCCCCACGTTCTGATCGGCGTCTTTCTCCGAGATGTCCCAGATGGCGTCCCACGAACCCACATCCGACCAACCCGCCTGCAGCGGTACGACCACGCCGGACGCGGCGCTCTGGTCGTTGCCCAGTTGCTCCATCACTGCGTAGTCGATGGAATTCGACGGTGACGCGCTGAACGCGTCGCGTTGCAGGCGGAAGAAGTCGCCGTCCGCCTTGCCGCCCGCGAACGCCGCTTCACAGGCATCGACGATCGCCGGCTGAAAGTGGCGAATCGCCTTCAACCAGGTCGACGCGCGCATGATGAAGATGCCGCTATTCCACCAGTACTCCTGCGATTCGATGTAGTGCTGCGCGAGCTCCAGATGCGGCTTCTCGACAAAACGGTCGAGCTTATGCGCGCCGATCGCGCCGGC
The DNA here is from genome assembly GCF_046027215.1 of Paraburkholderia fungorum. Taxonomy (GTDB): domain Bacteria; phylum Pseudomonadota; class Gammaproteobacteria; order Burkholderiales; family Burkholderiaceae; genus Paraburkholderia; species Paraburkholderia fungorum_D. The sequence continues at coordinate 2,028,393 of NZ_JAQQEN010000001.1, forward strand.
GATATCGTCAGGTATGCCAGGCAGCGTGGCAAGCGCTGCGCCGATACGGATATAACCGTAGCCCGTTTCCGCGCGGGTCGGCACGATACCCATCGTCACGATATGGCCCGCTGCGGCGTGCTGCACGCCCGCAGCGACGGCTGCCTGAAAGCCGTCAATGTCGGTTACCGCATGGTCGGCCGGCATCACGACCATGATGCCGTCCTGGTTCTCCGCGGCAATCGAAAGCGCGGCCACTGTCAGCGCCGGCGCCGTGTCGCGCCCAACCGGTTCGAGAATCAGCCGGCTCGGCTTGCCGCTCGTGCGCAATTGCTCCGCGGTCGTGAAGCGATGTTCTTCATTGGCTACCACCACGAGTTGCTCGGCAAGCGGATGGCCCGCTTCCAGCGCATCGAGCCGGCGCGTGGTCGATTGCAGCAGCGAATCTGCGCCCAGCAGACCGATCAGCTGTTTCGGATATTGCTCGCGCGACATCGGCCACAGCCGTGTGCCGGAGCCGCCCGCAAGAATCACGGGATGAACCTTGAGCTTGACGTTCAGGGGCATAGCTTGCGTGGACCGGGTGTCGGCCGGCGTGGCCGTAACCGGAGCTGTCATGGTGGACTCCTCGAGGCTGGGTGAATGCCCCGAGTTTTATCACGAACTAATCAATCAATAAAAGCGCGTTAAATAGAATCCATATAAAACGGGGAATAAAATTGGCCGATTCGTGAAGAAAAAATGTCCGGATGATTTATAAAAAAGAAAAATTACCAGAAAAAAACCGGCGCGCATTTTTTTACGCGGCGTCACGCTGCAGAATAGAGGTGACGGGCAGGGCGTAAGCTTCGTAGGAAAACAGGGATGAAGGGCGAGAAAGGCCTGAAAAAAGGCGATCAAACCGCCCTTCGAACGCCAATTTCGGTAACAATTGCCGAACAAAATGCGAAAAAAATAGCGAAATTTTGACTGATACAATTTGAGATATTTTGCTGACTTGCTCTGCGAATTTTAATACCGCTTTATCTATACATGAACACGGGTATTCACTCATTCCGACACGCATTTCCCAGTTCGTCCATTCAGAATTGTTTTTGGGCGAACGACGCCAGGGCAATTAGCATCAGGCCAATTTGTTTCGCGTCGCGCATTCAGTTGCCGAGCGCGAATAGCGGCGTTGTGCAGCCGCTGGGCGGACTGATGTGCATGACGGAATTTCAACCAACTAACGGATGGCACTTGACTGACGAACTGGGGTGCAGCGCATGCTGAGCGTTCTATCGAGAATCATCGACATCGCCATGGTCGCGCTCGGCGCGGCGATCGCGACGGCCGTGCACAGCGGAAAACTGGTGTGGCTGGACGACATGCAGAGCGTCTCGCTCGCGTTCGACTGCCTGCTGGTGGTGGTGTTTTTCCCGGCGCTGGGCATCTATCAGTCATGGCGCGGCAAGCCGCTCTATGACCTGCTGTGCCGTGTGGCGGGCGGCTGGCTGATGGTGGAAGTCACCGGCGTTCTGATCAGCTTCAGCCTGCACCGCTCGGACAGCCTGTCGCGGTTGTGGCTGGTGTACTGGGCGGTCGCCACGATCGCGCTGCTGATCGTCACCAAGGTGATCGTCTATTCGATCCTCAAGGGATTGCGCCGCGAGGGTTTCAATCAGCGTGCGGTGGCGATCGTCGGCGGCGCGCCGTATGGGCGCTTCCTGATCGAGCAGATGCGCAGCCGGCCGGAAGCGGGCTTCAGCCCGGTTGTCGTGTTTGATGAAGACGGCACGATCAATCCCTATGAAGACCCGGACGCAAGCGACGCGATCGACGGCGTGCCGGTCGAGCGTGACTACGCGCGGATGCTGCAACTGGTGCGTCAACGCGCGATCCGTGAACTGTGGCTCGCGTTGCCGATCTCGAAGGAGAAAGCGATTCATCGCTTTGTGATGGACCTGCGCAACGACTTCGTGAACATCCGCTTCATTCCGGATGTGCGCAGCCTGACGCTGTTCAATCAGCCGATGGTCGATCTGCTCGGCGTGCCGGCGATCAATCTGGCCGCCTCGCCGATCACCGATCTGCGCGTGCTGCCCAAGCGGATCTTCGACCGCCTGTTCGCGCTCGGCGCGTTGACCGCGCTGGCGCCGGTGATGCTGGTGATCGCGCTGCTGGTGAAAGCGAGCTCGCCAGGCCCCGTGTTCTTCCGTCAGAAGAGAAAGGGCATCGACGGTCACCAGTTCGAGATCTACAAGTTCCGCTCGATGAAGCTGCACAAGGAAGAGCACGGCAGGATCACCCAGGCCACGCGGCGCGATCCACGTATCACCGCGGTCGGCGCGTTCCTGCGGCGCACCAGCCTCGACGAATTGCCGCAGTTCATCAACGTGCTGCGCGGCGAGATGTCGGTGGTCGGCCCGCGTCCGCACGCGCTCGAACACGACGACATCTACAAGGATCTGGTGAAGGGCTACATGCACCGTTACCGGATCAAACCTGGCATCACCGGGTGGGCGCAGATCAATGGCTATCGCGGCGAAACCGACCGCATCGAAAAGATGATGGGCCGCGTCAAGCTCGATCTGTACTACATGCAGCACTGGACCTTCTGGCTCGACATCAAGATCGTCGTGCTGACGCTGTGGAAGGGCTTTGTGGGCAGCAACGCTTACTGAACAGCAGGCGCGCAATGCAGCGCAGAGCAACGCAACGCGTGCCTGGTGCTTTGAATCAACTCCATTTTCCGAGGTGTAATACATGAACCTGACGATCATCGGTAGTGGCTACGTAGGCCTCGTGACGGGCGCATGTCTGGCTGACATCGGCCACGACGTGTTCTGTCTCGACGTCGATCAGCGCAAGATCGACGTGCTCAACAACGGCGGCGTGCCGATCCATGAACCGGGTCTGCAGGAAATCATCGCGCGCAATCGCAAGGCCGGCCGCCTGAAATTCTCGACTGACATCGAAGCCGCCGTCGCGCACGGCGATATCCAGTTCATCGCCGTGGGCACGCCCTCCGACGAGGACGGTTCCGCCGACCTGCAATACGTGCTGGCCGCCGCGCGCAACATCGGCCGTCATATGACGGGCTTCAAGGTCATCGTCGACAAATCGACGGTGCCGGTCGGCACGGCTTCGCGCGTGCGTGAAGTGATCGCCGCGGAACTGGCCGCGCGCAACGCGCAGCACATGTTCTCGGTGGTGTCGAACCCGGAGTTCCTGAAGGAAGGCGCGGCTGTCGAAGACTGCACGCGCCCCGACCGCATCGTGCTCGGTTGCGACGAAGACGTGCCGGGCGAAAAAGCACGCGAACTGATGAAACGCCTCTACGCGCCGTTTAACCGCAATCGCGAACGCACGCTGTACATGGACGTGCGCTCGGCCGAGTTCACCAAGTACGCGGCCAATGCGATGCTCGCCACGCGCATCTCGTACATGAACGAACTCGCGAATCTGGCCGACAGAGTCGGCGCGGATATCGAAGCGGTGCGCCGCGGCATCGGTTCCGATCCGCGCATCGGCTACGACTTCCTGTACGCCGGTTGCGGCTACGGCGGCTCGTGTTTCCCGAAGGACGTGCAGGCGCTCATCCGCACCGCTGCGGAGCATCAGGCGAACCTGCGCATTCTGGAGGCGGTGGAAGCCGTCAACGACACGCAGAAGAAGATCCTCGCGCACAAGATCGTCGCGCGTCTGGGCGAAGACCTGTCGGACCGCACCTTTGGCGTGTGGGGCCTCGCGTTCAAGCCGAATACCGACGACATGCGCGAAGCGCCGAGCCGTCCGCTGATCGCCGAGCTGCTGCGGCGCGGCGCGCGGGTGAAAGCCTACGACCCGGTCGCAATCGACGAATCGAAGCGCGTATTCGCGCTCGATCTGCAGGACGTGCCGCAGCACCACGCGCGCCTGAGCTTCGTGAAGGAAGAGATGGAAGCGGCCGAGGGCGCCGACGCGCTGGTGATCCTCACCGAATGGAAGGTCTTCAAGAGCCCCGATTTCGACTCGCTCAAGCAGATCCTCAAGTCGCCGCTGATTTTCGACGGCCGCAATCTGTACGAGCCGGACGCGCTGCTCGAACTCGGTATCGAGTATCACGCGATTGGCCGTCAGCACGCGCTGCGCAATGCGCCGGCACGGGTCGGCGCACACGGCGAGCATGGCGCACCCGGCGAGCCGCTCGGGCGGCAGGCCGCCGCCGCGGCCAGCCTGTAAGCCACCGGATCGCCGCATTACTACGCCACGTTAGGGAGCCCACCTATGTTCGCCAACGTACTGATCGTCTGCCACGCCAACGTATGCCGTTCGCCTGCCGCCGAAATGCTGTTCAAGGCACGCCAGCGCACCGCTGCGGGGCCGTCTTCAGCGCCGATCGCGTTTCATTCGGCGGGCATCCGTGCCGCGAACGGCCACGGCATGGACCCGGTGATGCGGCGCCTGCTCGCCGAGCAGGGCGTCGACTCCGGGATTCACTATTCGCGGCGCCTCGACCGGCACCTCGTGCGCGCGGCCGATCTCGTGCTGGTCTCCGAGCGCGCCCAGGTGAGCGCGGTCGAAGCACTCGATCCGGCTTCGCGCGGCAAGGTCTATCCGCTCGGCAAGTGGGAAGCCGATTCCGATGTCGCCGATCCGCACGGCGGCGAGGAAGCCGGCTACCGCGAGAGTCTCGTGCTCATCGAACATCTGGTCATGGGATGGCTTGAAAAAATATGCTGATGAAAAAACTCACTGCACACTCACTCGCGAATTTCAGAACGAAATTTGCCGCCACGCTTTTGCTGACGTCTTTTCTGTCGGCCTGCGCCACCGCGCCCGGAAATTATCTCGACACGTCCCGTCTGCAAGACGACGGCCAGCATCAAAGTCAGACTGCCAACGAAACCTATCCGGTCCATCTGATCGACGGCCCGCTGGTGGCCACCCAGGCTGAGGCGCAAGCCCAGGCCCAGGCCGCCACACTTCAGGCGCTGCCGGCCTCACACGGCAGCGATCCGTCGCAGTACGTGTACCGGCTCTCGCCGCAGGACATTCTCGGCATCACCGTGTGGGATCACCCTGAGTTGACCACGCCGCAGGGCAGCACATTGTCCGCGGGCGGCAACACCACGCAGAGCATTGGCGGCGCCTTGCAGCAGCCGTATACGGCTGCGCTGCCGGGCCAGGCCGATCCGTACGGCCAGACCATCGCGGCCGACGGCACGATCTTTTTCCCGTTCGTCGGCCGCATCAGGGCCGCGGGCAAGACCGTCGGTGAATTGCGCGAACAGCTTTCCTCGGGCCTCGTGCGCTATATCCGCAATCCGCAGGTCGACGTGCGCGTGCTGTCCTATCGCGGCCAGAAGGTGCAGGTAACCGGCGACGTGAAGACGCCAGGCCCGCTCGCCGTCAGCGACGTGCCGCTCACGCTGGTCGACGCGATCACGCGCTCGGGCGGCACGAATGCCGACGCCGACATCCAGCGTGTGCGCCTCACGCGCAACAACAAGCTGTATGTGCTCGACGCCAACCGCATGCTCGATCAGGGCGACACCACGCAGAACGTGATGCTGCAGAACGGCGACGTGATCAACGTGCCGGACCGCAGCGACAGCCGCGTGTTCATCATGGGCGAGGTCAAGACGCCGATCCAGATGCCGATGCTCAAGGGCCGTCTGACGATTGCCGATGCGCTCACGCAGGCGGGCGGCATTCTCGACACCGACGCCAACCCGCGCCAGATCTACGTGATGCGCGGCATGCGCGAGCATCCCACCACGCCGGACGTGTATCGCCTCGACATGACCCAGCCGGACGCGATCATGCTGTCGTCCCAGTTCCAGTTGCAACCGATGGACGTCGTGTATGTCGGCACCGCTGCTTCGACCACGTTCAACCGTGTGCTGCAGCAGGTCCTGCCGAGCGTGCAGACGCTGTTCTACCTGAAGCAGCTGACGCGCTGAACATCTGAGCCGTCGACAGGCCCGCGCCGCTCTCACAGGGCGCGGGACCGAAGCAAAAACGCCGAAGCCAAGCCTGACGCAACCGTTACGGGATCGAATTGTGAGCACTCAAATCTCTCCACACATGGCCGCACCGGCCAGGACCGAAGAAGAGGACGTCGTCCTCGGCCAACTGGTGCAGGTGATCCTCGACGACATCTGGTGGCTGATCGCCATCGCGGCGGTGATCGTCGCGATCGCCGCCGCGTACTGTTTCCTCGCCAAACCGATCTATTCGGCCGATGCGCACGTGCGGGTCGAGCAGTCCGACAACACCTCGCAGGCGCTCACGCAGACGCAAACCGGCGCGGCGATCACCACCGGTTCGACTTCGCTGCCGACCGACGCCGAAATCGAAATCATCAAGAGCCGCGGCGTGGTCGCACCGGTCGTGCAGCAGCTCAAGCTGAACTTCAGCGTCGTGCCGAAGACGATTCCGCTGCTGGGCAGCATTGCCGCGCGCATGGCCACGCCGGGTCAGCCGGCGCGTGCGTGGCTCGGCTTGTCGTCCTATGCATGGGGCGGTGAAATCGCCGATGTCGATTCGATCGACGTGGTGCCGGCGCTGGAAGGCCAGAAGCTGACCATGAAGGTGCTGGACGACCAGCACTACGAACTGTATGCGGAGAACGGCGCATTGCTGCTGCGCGGCCTCGTGGGCCAGCAGGAGCAGGGCGGCGGCGTGACGATCCTGGTCAACAAACTGGTGGCCCGCCCGGGCGAGCAGTTCACCGTGACCCGTTCCAACGACCTCGACGCGATCAGCGCGTTTCAGTCGGCGATCACGGTGCAGGAGCAGGGCAAGCAGACCGGCGTGATCCAGATCTCGCTGGAAGACAAGAGCCCCGAGCATGCCGCAGAAGTCGCCAATGCGCTGGCGCAGTCGTATGTTCGTCAGCACGTGTCGAACAAGCAGGCCGACGCGAGCAGGATGCTCGACTTCCTGAAGAGCGAAGAGCCGCGCCTGAAGGCCGATCTCGAACGCGCGGAAGCCGCGTTGACCGCCTATCAGCGCCAGTCCGGCTCGATCAATGCGAGCGACGAGGCCAAGGTGTACCTCGAAGGCAGCGTGCAGTACGAGCAGCAGATTGCCGGCTTGCGTCTGCAGATGGCGCAGTTGACCGAGCGTTATGGCGACGACCACCCGATGCTGGTCGCCGCGCGTCAGCAGATGGCCGAGCTGGAGGCGCAACGCGCCAAATACGCGGACCGCTTCCGCGATCTGCCGGCCACCGAAGTTAAGGCCGTGCAGTTGCAGCGCGACGCCAAGGTGGCGGAAGACATCTACGTGCTGCTGCTCAACCGCGTGCAAGAACTGTCAGTGCAGAAGGCCGGCACCGGCGGCAATGTGCATATCGTCGACGCCGCGCTGCGCCCGGGTGCGCCGGTCAAGCCGAAGAAGGCGCTGATCCTGTCGGCGGCCGTGATTCTCGGGCTGATCGCCGGCACCGGTTTTGTGTTCCTGCGCCGCAATATGTTCAAGGGGATCGACGATCCCGATCATATCGAGCGCGCGTTCCACCTGCCGGTGTTCGGCCTCGTGCCGTTGAGCGCCGAACAGGCCTTGCTCGAAAGCAGCTTCCAGCGCGGCGGCGAACGCCTGCGCTCGGTGCTGGCCACTGCGCGGCCCAAGGACGTGACGATCGAGAGCCTGCGCAGCCTGCGTACCTCGATGCAGTTCACGATGATGGACGCGAGGAACCGCATCGTCATGCTGACCGGCCCGATGGCCGGGGTCGGCAAAAGCTTCCTGACGGTCAATCTGGCCGTGCTGCTCGCGCATTCGGGCAAGCGCGTGCTGATGATCGACGGCGACATGCGCCGCGGCGTGCTCGAGCGCTATCTGGGCGGCGCCCAGGACAATGGCCTGTCGGAACTGCTGAGCGGTCAGATCTCGCTGGAAGAGGCGATCCGTGCGTCGGCCGTCGACGGCCTGAGCTTCATTTCGTGCGGCCGCCGCCCGCCCAATCCGTCCGAACTGCTGATGTCGCCGCGTCTGCCGCAATACCTCGAGGGGCTCGCCAAACGCTACGACGTGATCCTGATCGATACGCCGCCGGTGCTGGCCGTGACCGACGCGTCGATCATCGGCGCCTATGCCGGCTCGACCTTCTTCGTGATGCGCTCGGGCGTGCACAGCGAAGGCGAGATCGCCGACGCCCTGAAGCGTCTGCGGGCGGCGGGCGTGCACGTGCAGGGCGGGATCTTCAACGGCATGCCGGCGCGCGCGCGCGGCGGCTACGACCGCAGCTACGCAGCGGCCCAGGAATATCTGAGCACCTGAGGCGCCGTGCGACATGAACCGATTCCCGCGCAACGATAAAAAGGACATCACGATGAAAGTGACGGTACTGGTGCCGACTTACCGCCGCCCGGCCGACTTGGCGCGCTGCCTCGCGGCGCTGCAACGGCAGTCGCGCGCGCCGGACGAAGTGGTGGTGGTCGCGCGTGCCGACGACGAAGCGACCCACGCCTGCCTGCGCGATCCGGCGGTGCCGGGCTCGCTGCGGCTCTCGGTGGCGCTCGTCGAGGTGCCCGGCCAGGTCGCGGCCCTGAATCGCGGACTCGACGCGGCCAGCGGCGAGGTGATCGCAATCACCGACGACGACGCCGCGCCGCACGTCGACTGGGTCGAGCGCATCGCGGCCGCGTTCGAGGGCGATGCGCGCCTCGGTGCGCTGGGCGGGCGCGACTGGGTGCATGAGAAAGGCCGTGTCCTGGACGGCGAGCGGGCGCTGGTCGGCAAGGTGACCGCGCACGGCAAGATCATCGGCAATCATCATCTTGGCGTGGGTGGTGCGCGTGAAGTGGACATCCTGAAGGGCGCCAACATGAGCTACCGGCGCGACGCGGTGCGCACGATCCGCTTCGATCAGCGCCTGCGCGGCGCGGGCGCGCAGGTCCACAACGACATGGCCTTCAGCCTGAGCGTGAAGAATGCCGGGTGGAAGCTGATGTACGACCCGCGCGTGGCGGTCGATCATTTCCCCGCCGAGCGTTTCGACGACGACCGGCGCGACGCGCAAACCATGGCGGCATTGCGCAACGCCGCCTTCAACTTCCATCTGATCCTGCGCGACCAGTTGCCGCCATTGCGCCGTGAAACCGCCTGGTGGTGGTGGACGCTGGTCGGCACGCGGGCTTATCCGGGGCTCACGCACGCCGCACTCGCACTGCTCTCGAAGCAGGCGCGTCTGAAGCTCACGCGCTGGCGTGCGGTGCGCGGCGGCGCGCATGAAGCGCGGCGCGCGCTCTCCCGGCCCGCGTGAGTCCAACGCCCAGCACGTTCCTGCACCGGTGCGCGCCGCAGCCTGCGCGCGCCGCTGCTCCTTTCCACCGGCAGAGCGGAGTGTCTGCATGAGTACGAAAGTTCACGTTCATCTGTTTTACGGCGCCGACCCGCGCTTTTACCGACCGGGCGACAACATCGGTTGTCTGTATGGCTATCACCACGCCGACTCGGACGCGTTCAGGCTGACCTATTCGCAGGACGCGCGCGAAAGCAAGCCGGTTCGACTGCTGCGCCGCGCACTGAAGGCGGCGTTCGGTTTCGACTTCATCCACACGTGGCGCAACCGCGCCGAGATGCTGCGCTCGGACGTGATCTGGACACATACCGAGCAGGAATGGCTCTCGGCCGCCCTGATGCTGCTGCTGAGCGGCCGCAAGGCGGGCGCCGATGCGTCACCCCTGTTGCTCGCGCAAAGCGTGTGGCTGCTCGATAAATGGCCTTCGTATGGGATTCTGCGCAGCTGGCTGTATCGCAAGCTGATGAGCCGCGCCGATCAGCTGACCACGCTCGCCAGCGAAAACGCCGAACTGTGCCAGCGTTACTTCAATCGCGACGCGAAGCCTCTCTACTACGGTCTGAACACGCGCGACTTTCCCGTGGCAACGCCGACCGCATGGACGCCGCACACGCCGATCCGCATCGCCGCGATCGGCAACGACCGCGACCGTGACTGGGAGACGCTCATCAAGGCGTTCGGCAACGACGCGCGCTACACCGTGAAGCTCGCGACACGCCGCCGGATTCCCGCGTCGCTGCGCGCGGCGAATGTCGAAATCGCACTGTTTTCGGGCATCAAAAAACAGCGCGAACTTTATGATTGGGCCGACCTGATCGTCGTGCCGTTGCGGCCGAATTCGCACGCGTCGGGCATCACCGTGATGCTCGAAGCAGCGGCGGTCGGCAAGCCGATGGTGGCGACCGATGTCGGCGCGCTGCAGGATTATTTTCCGGCGGGCGAAGCGTCTTACGTGCCGCCGTTCAGCCCAGAGGCCTTGCGCGAGGCGGTGGACCGGCTCGCCGGGTCGCCGCTGGAGGGCTTGCACCAGGCGCAGGCGGCCGCGGCCGGTTTGCGCTCGCGCGATCTGACCACGGAACACTACGCCATGCAGCACGTGCGCATCACGCAGGACATGATGCGGGCGCGGGCGGCGTCGCGCGTCCGGGCAGCGGCCGGTGCGGCCGGTGCAGCGGGGGTCTCCGAGGCCAAGCGGCCGGCGCGTGAATCACGCGGAGGTCTCTGAACGATGTCGACCATCACGCGAGCCGGTGCCCACCGGGCGAAGGGTGCCGGGGGGATGTTCACCGGCGGCCCGCAGGAATGGCTGCCGCCGACCCTGTTGTGGCTGATCACGGCGGTGCTGATCGTCGCGCATCAGGGCACGGTGCTCACGCTCGCATTTCCGGTGCTCGCGATCCTGACGGGCCTGTGGCTCTACTTCAAGAGTCCGGCGCGCTACATCGGTTTCATGTGGTGGCTGTGGTTCCTGAGCCCGGAAGTGCGGCGTCTGGCCGACTGGTCCAAAGGGGCGTTCACGCCCACCAGTCTGATTCAGGTCGCGCCGCTTGCGGTCACGATGATCAGCGCGCTCTCGCTGTTGCGCTACTACCGGCTGCTCGCCCAGCGGCGCGGCTTGCCGGTGCTGCTGATTCTGCTCGGTCTCGCCTACGCGTTCATGGTCGGCGTGATGTCGAGCGGCCCGCTCGCCGCGACCTATGACCTCGCGAACTGGCTCTATCCGATCCTGATCGGCTTTCACATCATGGCGCACACGCGCGAGTACCCGCAGTATCGCGACACGATCGTCAACACGTTTATCTGGGGCATGCTGGTGATGGGCGGCTACGGCCTGATCCAGTTCTTCATCATGCCGCAGTGGGACGCGCTGTGGATGCTCGGCTCCCAGATGAACTCGCAAGGCGATCCGGTGCCGATGGGCGTGCGCGTGTTCAGCACGATGAATTCGTCGGGACCGTTCGCCTTCGCGATGATGGGCGCGATGGTCTTCGTGATGGCGGCGACGCATCGCGTGCGCTGGATAGCCGCGGCGCTGGGTTTCTTCTCGTTCGCGCTGAGCCTCGTGCGCTCCACATGGGGCGGCTGGGTGATCGCCCTGCTGATCCAGTTGGTCAAGTCGAACAACAAGGTGCGGGTGCGCATTGTCGCCAGCGCGGTGCTGCTGGCGGGCCTGTGCGTGCCGCTGCTGGCAGTCGGGCCAGTGGCCGAGCGGATGCAGGCGCGGCTGAGCACCATCGTCAACCTGAACGACGACCAGAGCTACGCCGCGCGCAACGAGTTCTACGCGAGCTTCGCGAAGACCGCCTTCACCGACGTCTCCGGCGAAGGGATGGGCGCGACCGGCACCTCCACCAAGCTCTCGAACGACGGCGGCCAACTCGGCCAGTACGGCAACTTCGACAGCGGCGTGATGAACATCCCGTTCGTGCTCGGCTGGCCCGGCACGCTGCTGTACATGTCCGGCATTGTCTGGCTGCTGGTGCGCGCGGTGCTCGCGTCGTTCAGGCTGCCTGACGACAAATTCGTTTCAGCCTGCCTGAGCCTCAGTCTCGCGACCTTCGCGATGCTGGTGTTCACCAATTCGCTGGTCGGCACCGGCGGCCTGCTGCTTTTCATGAGTGTTTTTTCGATTCTTTCCGCGGTGCATTACGAAAAAATGAACCGCGCAAGTAAGTCATTTCGCACGCAATTTCTCCACGGAGGCACTGATTGAGAGTCGCCATTGTCACGCACGTCGTGCGCCATAACGACGGCCAGGGCCGCGTCAACCACGAGATCGCGCGCGCGGCCCTCGACGAGGACATTGCGGTGACGCTGGTCGCGTCGCACGTCGCGCCCGATCTGCTCGCGCATCCGAATGTCCGCTGGGTGCCGGTGAAAATCGGCCGCTGGTGGCCCACCAATCTGTTGCGCCAGCAGGTGTTCGCGTTCAGGAGCGCGATGTGGCTGCGCGCGCATCGCCGCGAATACGACGTGCTGCACGTGAACGGCTTCATCACCTGGATGCGCGCGGACGTCAACACCTCGCACTTCGTGCATAGCGGCTGGTTCGGCAGCAAGTACTACCCGTTCGGCCTCACCAAGGGTGTGTGGTCCGCGTATCAGTCGGTCTATACGCGCTGCAATGCGCTGCTCGAACGCTGGGCTTATCGGCGTTCGAAAGTGATCACGGCGGTGTCGCAAAAGGTCGCCGACGAGATTCGGGCGATCGGGCTGACGCCGGATAACCGTGTCGACGTGATTTACAACGGCGTGGACACCGCTGGCTTCGCTGCCGCCACGGGCGACCGCGCGAAATTCGGCTTGCCCGCCGACGCGTTCCTGCTGTTGTTCGTGGGTGACCTGCGCACGCCGCGCAAGAATCTCGGCACGGTGCTGGCGGCGTTGAAGCATCTGCCCGAGCACGTGCAGATCGCCGTGGCCGGATTTCTGCCCGGCAGCCCGTATCCGGAACAGGCGAAGGCGCTTGGCATCGCGCATCGCGTGCATTTTCTCGGGCTGGTCAAGGAGATGCCGGTGCTGATGCATTCGGTGGACGCGTTCGTGTTTCCGTCGCGCTATGAGGCGATGAGCCTGTCGCTGCTCGAAGCGATGGCGGCCGGTTTGCCGGTGGTCACGGCGCGCACGGCGGGTGGCGCGGAAATCATCACGCCGGATTGCGGCATCGTGCTCGACGACCCGGACGATCCCAAGGCGCTGGCCGGCGCGGTCGCGCGCCTCGCCGACAACGACGACGCGCGTCGCGCGATGGGCGTCGCCGCCAACGAACTCGCGACCGGCTTTGGCTGGGCGCGGATGGCCGAGCAGTACATCGCGCTGTACCGGCAACTGGCGGGGCAGCAGAAGAACCGCCGGCGCAGCGAAGCGGAAGCCGCCGTGGTCGCCAAAACCGATGCGCTGACGCTGAACACGCTGGCTGGGCAGAAGGCGGCGGAATGATTATCTGCCCGTCAGCGATCCGTGCGGCCAATCACCAGACAACCCGCCAGGCAACTCATTACCACTCTCAGAACGCACAGGGGTCACAACCATGACGACGAGCTCAATCAAATCGCTGCAAATCGGGATGCACTGGTTTCCCGAGCGCGCGGGCGGCCTCGACCGCATGTACTACTCGCTGGTCGGCGCATTGCCGGGCGCGGGCGTCGCGGTGCGCGGCGTGGTGGCAGGCTCGCCTAAAGTCGCCGAAGACACCGGCGGTGCGATCAACGGTTTCGGGCCGGCCGCGCAATCGCTGCCGTTGCGACTGATGGCGGCCCGCCGCGCGCTGCGTCACGAGATCAGCACCGCGCGCCCGGACGTGATTTCGTCGCACTTCGCGCTGTACACGTTTCCGGGGCTCGACGTGACGCGCGGCATTCCGCAGGTCTCGCATTTTCAGGGACCGTGGGCCGACGAAAGCCATGTGGAAGGCGCCGATTCGCTCGGCCAGCGCGCCAAGCATTATCTGGAGCAATCGGTGTATGCGCGCTCGTCGCGGCTGATCGTCCTGTCGGAGGCCTTCGGCAAGATTCTGACCTCGCGCTATCGCATCTCACCCGAGCGCGTGCGCGTGGTGCCGGGCTGCGTCGACGTCGAGCAGTTCAATCTGCCGATCACGCCCGCCGAGGCGCGCCTGAAGCTGCAATTGCCGCAGGACCGGCCGATCGTGCTGGCGGTCCGGCGTCTGGTGCGCCGCATGGGGCTTGAAGATCTGATTGATGCGGTGAAACTGCTCAAGCGCAGCCAACCCGACGTGCTGTTGCTGATCGCGGGGAAGGGGCGTCTGGAAGGCGAACTGCAGGCACGCATCAGCGAAGCGGGCCTCGAAGACAACGTCAAGCTGCTGGGCTTCGTGCCGGATCAGCATCTTGCGGCGCTGTATCGCGCGGCGAATATCAGCGTGGTGCCGACGGTCGCGCTCGAAGGTTTCGGGTTGATCACGGTTGAATCGCTGGCCTCGGGTACGCCGGTGCTGGTGACGCCGGTGGGCGGCTTGCCGGAGGCGGTGGCGGGCCTGTCGCCGAATCTGGTGCTGCCGCAGACGGGAGCGAAGGCGATTGCCGACGGCCTTGCGGGTGCATTGAACGGCTCGCTGAAGTTGCCGGATGCTGATGCGTGCCGCCGCTATGCACGCGAGAACTTCGACAATGCGGTGATCGCGAAGCGGGTGGCGTCGGTGTATGGCGAGGCGATTGCGGCGGGTGGGGTGCATTGAACACTGAGGCCCTGCCTGCCAAACAGATGGACCGTTAAGCCGTCAAATGCAAGCAAGGCCTGAATCATGACGATCAGGCCTTGTTTGTTTCCATGCCGTTTGTTTTTATGCCGCCGATGACACCTTGATGCCAAAGTAGGCAACGGCCGCTCGCGCGGCCACCGCCCTCGGCTCAGAACGTCTCGTGATGCTCATTGCGCCCAAGGTCCGCGTGAACCATCATGTGGCACAGCTGTTCGAGCGTGGTTTCCGGCTTCCAGCCGAGCTTTTCGTGTGCCTTGTCCGCACAGCCGATCAGCAGGTCCACTTCCGCCGGCCGGTAGAACTTCGGATTCACGCGCACCAGGGTCTTGCCGGTGGCGACGTCGATGCCGGTTTCGCGTTCTTCCTTGCCCGACCATTCGAGCTGGTAGCCCGCCGCGGCGAATGCCATGCGCACGAAGTCGCGGACTGTTTCGGTGCGGCCGGTGGCGAGCACGAAGGTGTCGGGTTCATCGGCTTGCAGCATGCGCCACATGCCTTCCACGTACTCGAGCGCGAAACCCCAGTCGCGCTTCGCACCCAGGTTGCCGAGCTCCAGCACGTCCTGCTTGCCGAGCTTGATCTTCGCGACGGTGTCGGTGATCTTGCGGGTGACGAACTCGCGGCCACGCAGCGGCGATTCGTGATTGAAGAGAATCCCGCTGCTCGCGAACAGGCCATACGACTCGCGATAGTTGATGGTTGACCAGTGCGCGAACAGCTTGGCCACGCCATACGGGCTGCGCGGATAGAAGGGCGTGTCTTCACGCTGCGGCACCGCTTGCACGAGGCCGAACATTTCCGAGGTCGACGCCTGGTAGAAACGGGTCTTCGGATTCAGAATGCGGATGCCCTCAAGCAGATTCAGCGCGCCGATGCCGGTCACTTCCGCGGTCGTCACGGGCTGGTCAAAGGAGACGCCCACGAAGCTTTGCGCGGCGAGGTTATACAGCTCGTCGGCCTGCGCGCCTTCGAGCAGACGCAGGGTCGAGCCCAGGTCGGTGAGGTCGTGTTCGACGAGGCGCAGATTCGGATGATCGAGCACACCGAGCTCGCGAATGCGCCAGAAATTGACCGAGCTGGTGCGGCGGTACGTACCCGTCACGTGGTAGCCCTTGTCGAGCAGCAGCTTGGTCAGATAGGCGCCGTCCTGTCCGGATACGCCGGTGATGATCGCTTTGCGTGGTTGGCTCATAGCTTGCCTTCGAGATGGGTAAAAGAGAAAAAGTGCTTCACGACGTGCCGTCCAGCAGCCGTCGCACTAACGGATCGACGACACGAAAATCCTGTTCGGCCTTGAGCCTGTACAACTCCGGCTTCGGGTGCGCGCCGTCGGACATCAGGCTTTTCCAGTCCGCCAGATTGCTGACATACGCGAACTGATCGACCAACGGCACCCGCTGTTCGGCGGCAACGCGCCGTGTCATCGCGACCATCGCGGCGAGCCGCGTGTTCAGCCGGGTGTCGGGCAGCGGATTCGAGGTTTGCAGAACCGGCTCCTTGCCAAGCGCGCGGGCGGTTTTCACCAGCGTCGTTTCGGCCTCGTAGAACTGTTCGGGTGTCTGGTTCTGCATCACTTCGTTGATGCCGTAGTTGATCAACACGATCCGCGCAGGCGACGCCGCGAGCCGCTTCTGCCAGGACAGGCCGGCACTTGCGTCACCGCGGCGGCGCGGGCCGGTGCCGTCGCGCAACTGGGTCGCCATCGTGCCGCCTATGCCTTCGTTCATGACCTGCACCCGTTCGCCGTGCGCAGCCTCTAATGCGTTTTGCAGCCAGGCGACGGCGTTCTGTGCCTGCGGGGCGCAGCGCCCCTCGCTGCATGAAATGCCGAGCGTGGTCGAATCGCCATAGGCTTCGATCAGCACCTGCGTCGCGCGAGTACTGCCGGCAGACGCGTTCAACGCGAACGCCGCCAGCGCCGACGCAGTGGCCAGCATGCCCGCGGCGAGCCATGCGCGGCGCCTCATGCGCGGCTTTGCGGCGCTTGCGACGCGGCCCTCGTCACACCGGCCGGTGCGTGAGCCTTGCCCGCCGAGCCGAAAATCAGACGCCGCTCGAAGCCGAACCACGTGATGCTCGCGTAGGCGAGCGTGATCGCGAGCGCCAGCGCCGCAGTCAGATAACGGTTCAGATGCAGTGGCCACAGCGTGTACAGCACGCTCAGGTGAATCAGGTAGATCGTGTAGCTGATGGTGCCGATATAGACCAGCACGGGATTGCACAACAGCCGTTTGACGATGCCCTTGCTTTGCAGGGCGATGACCACGACTGAAGTGCAAAGCACCAACGAAACGCTGTAGAGCCCGGCATTCGACAGCGGTGTATTCGCCGCGCGAAAACGCGGGTAGTGCAGATGCAGCCATGCGAGCACGGCGAGCGCGGCGAACAGGCCGAGCACGGCGAGACCCTTGAACGGCTCCAGCGCGTTGCGGTCGCGGCGCACGGCAACCGCGAGCAGCGCGCCGGCTGCGAGCAGGTCCATGCGGAACGGCGTCAGATAGTAGATGGGCCAGAACGAATCGAACCAGGGCGTGGCGATCGCGCGCAACACCGGCACCAGCAGGATCAGCGCAGCGGCCACATAGCCGAGCACGCGCTCCGGCAACAGCAGAATGACGAACGGCCAGACAATATAAAACTGCTCTTCGACCGCCAGCGACCACAGCACATTCAGGCTGTCATGACCGCTCTGATTGAGCGCGTCGCCGATATTGGTCGCGAAGAATGCATACCACTGCCAGTGCTGCGCCCAGCCAAAACCGAACAGAACCGATGACACCGCCATCAGCAACAGATATGGCGGCAGGATGCGGCGTGCCCGGCGCGCGTAGAAATAGCCGAAGTACGACTGCTGACGCGCCTTGCGCTCGAGCAGGATGCCGGTGATCAGAAAACCGCTCAGCACGAAAAACAGATCGACGCCCATCCACAGCGGCGCTTTCAACGCGTGCTGCGCGAATACCGCGAGTACGGCGATGGCGCGCAAGCCGTCGAGCTGCACGATGCGGCGTGAATGGGAAGGCGCTAAGGGCAGTGCACTAGCAGTCATGAACCGTCCATGGTGTGAAGCGGGTAGGCCGGGCGAAGCACCGGGCGCGGATTCGGAACCACGGGAAAAAACGAACACGCGCGGTCGCTTCGCGTCGCAACGGAAGTGCAATCGATTCTAGGGAAAAGAAATTGATGAAAAAACGGGAATGAAATGGATAAGTGAATCAGATTGCAACAGGGTGTTTCGTTATCCATTCCCAATCAATTTTTATGCTTGTATGACGACGCCCGCGGAATCCGTAAGAAGTGCGCTGCGAAACATGCCAGGTCGGTAAGGATGGATCCCGCGGCGCTGCCGGGGGTGCTTGCCCGTGTCAATTTTGCGTTAATCGATTTTTAAATTGATTTCTTTCGCGCCGCTTAAAGCATTGAATATTTTTGAATTATTTTCGATTTTCGTTGCGGTGTTTTTTCCGCGTAATGTGAGCTGTGCGGATTGGGCGGATCTGTTCAACCCGCGCGGGCCGTTGCCTTGAGCGCGGCACGGCCCTGACTGGAGGAATACCTTGTCCCGTTTCACGTTCAAAAACTGGTTCGCTGTGCTTGCCTCTACGGCCGGACTGGCTGCGGGATCGGTCGGTTTCACGGCGCATGCTGAAACCGCATTGAACGCGAAGACATCATGGATCGGCAACACCTTCGGTTTCGGTGACGGCAGCTGGGCACAGATCAATATCACCGCAATTGCGGTGGCGCCTGACGGCAAGGTCTACACCAATGCGCCGTGGGACGAAAGCGGCGCGGAAGCGAGCGTGTACCAGAACGGCAAGATGCTCGGCTTCGCAGGCGGCACGCATGGCTGGGGCAATAGCGGCGGCAGCGCGATCGCGGTGAATCGCAAGTACGCGTTCGTGGCGGTTGCCGTCGGCAATGAAAAGGGGCGGCTCGTCGAAACGGGCGTGTGGCCGGAGAAGGGCAAGCAATGGTTCGGGATTTCGCGTCGGCAGATCGTTGATCCGAAACGCGCCGCGCCGTTCCAGCCGGCCGCGAAAAGCGCCGATCCGCACGCGCAACTGGCGGCGGGCTTCCTGATGATGAACGAGGTGCCGACGGGCACCAACGCCGAGATCGGCGGTCTCGCGGCAAACGATACGACGCTCTACGCGGCCAACACCGCGCGCGATCGCATCGAGGTCTACGACGCGGAATCGATGCAGCAGAAAACCACATGGACCGTGCACGAGCCGGGCCGGATCGCGTTGGCACCCGACGGCACGTTGTGGGTGCTGAGCGGCACGCGCACCGACCGGGCGCCGCACGTCGAGCATTACACCAACACCGGCAAACGGATCGACGAAACCTTCGCGCTGCCCGCCGACACGGTGGCTGTCGATATGGCAGTCGACGCACAAGGGCGCGTACTGATCGCCGATAACGGACCGCGCCAGCAGGTGCTGTTCTTCAGCAAAAGCAATGGACGCTATGCGGAATCAGGCACGCTCGGCGAACGTGGCGGGATTTTCAGCGGCGTTGCCGGCAAACCCGGTCCGCAGCGTTTCAACGGCCTGACCGGCGTGGGCGTGGATGCGCGCGGCAATGTCTATGTGTCGACCAACGGCATCGGCCCGCGCTACGACCCGATCGGCGCCGGGCTCGGTGCGACGCTCGAAAGCTATGCGCCGGACGGCGGGCAGAACTGGCAGGTACAGGGTCTGCTGTTCGTGGACGGCGCATGGATCGATCCCGCGCGGCCCGATAGCGTCTATACCGGCAACAAGCGCTTCGAACTCGATCTCACGAAGCCCGCCGGGCAGGACTGGAAATACGCGGGCTTTCTGTCGAACCGCTTCAAATACCCGGACGATCCGGTGTTTCACACCGATCAATATCCAGGTCTGCCGATCGCCCGCAAGCTCAAGGGCCACACGTTCCTCTATCTGACGGACATGTACGCGGACCATCTGAAGATCTATCGCTTCGATCCGCAGCACGACGGCGAAACCGCGATTCCTTCGGGCTTCATCGCCGGGCGCGAACGCGCGGTCGCCAAAGTGCCGAATGCACCGCCGGGCGGCGACTGGATCTGGCGCGATGCGAACGGCGACGGCAAGTTCAACAGCGACGAATTCACGCTCAATACGAGCGGCACGAAACTCGCGGGCGGCTGGGGCTGGTGGGTCGATAGCGCGGGCGACATCTGGCGCACGCGCGATTCGAAGGGCATTTACCGCTTCCGTTTCGGCGGCCTCGACGCTAAGGGCAACCCCGTCTACTCGTATTCAAACATGACGCAGTACCCGGTGCCGCAACCGTTCACCGAACTGCACCGCGCGATCTACGACCCGGACACCGACACGATGTACGTGGCGGGCTATACGGCCGATACGCCGGTGGATCGCGGCTTCTGGAAAGAGGTGGGCCGCGTGCTGGTGCGCTACGACAAATGGTCGAGCGGTAATCCGGTGCAGCGCTATGCGATCACGCTGCCCTGGCAGACGCAGGGCAAACCCATCGCGACGATTATCGGCCTCACCGTCGAAGGGCAATACCTCTTCGGCGTGGAGCCGGTCGGCGCTGTGCACGTATGGGACAAGGACAGCGGCAAGGAACTCGGCGTGATCCGCCCGGGCCCTGAAGTGGGGCGCGCCTCGGGCTGGGTCGACGTGCCCAACGGCATCAGCGCCGCGAAACGCAGCAATGGCGAATACCTCGTGTTCGTCGAAGAGGACGCGCGCGGCAAAGTGATGATGTACCGCTGGAAACCGTGACGAAGCGTGCGTCGTGACCGCTTCATTCGCAATACCAGGCAACTCAGGCAAAGCAGGACAAGCAAAAACGCAGTCAAACCCAAGGCATCCGATGGATAAAGGCATTCTCAAGAACGTAGCGATCAATTTTTTCGGGCTGGTGCTGCCGACCTTCGTCTCGCTCGTGACCGTGCCGTCGTATATCAAGCTGCTCGGCGTGGAGCGCTACGGCGTGATCAGCCTCGTGTGGACCCTGATCGGCTACTTCGGGATTCTCGATCTCGGCATGAGCATGGCCGCGCAGAATCACATCTCCAAGGCGCGCGCCTCGGGCGACAAGGACGAGAGCGCGCGCGTGTTCTGGAGCGCGACGTGGCTCAATCTCGCGACCGGCGTGATTGGCGGACTGATCATCTATTTCGGCGCGTTTCTGTACACCGCGTACTTCACCAAGGTCTCGCCCGAGCTTCAGCATGAGGTGTATATGGCGCTGCCGTGGCTCGCGGTGGCGATTCCGATCGCGAACGTCTCGTGGGTGTTCGCCGGCGCGATCAACGGCGCGGAACGCTTTGGCGTCTACAACACCAACCAGACGATCGGCACGTTCCTGTTCCAGTTGCTGCCGCTCGGCGCGGCATGGTGGATGGGCGCGACCTTGCAGAACGTGCTGGCCGCAGCGGTGCTTGCGCGGATCATCGCGGCCGTGTTGCTCGGCCGCTCGGCGCTGCAGGTGCTGGAAATTCGCAGCGTGCGCGCACCGCAACTCGGTGTGGCTAAAGGACTGTTCAATTTTGGCGGCTGGATGCTGATCGCGAGCGTCACCACCATGGTCGCCGATTCGCTCGACCGCGTGATGCTCGGCACGCGCCTTGGCGCGCGTTTCGTCACGTACTACACGGTGCCGCAGAATCTCGTGACGCGTTTGAACATCGTGCCGACCGCGCTGGTGCGCACGCTGTTTCCACGCCTGTCCGCAGTGGGCCGCGCTGACGCGGACACCATCACGCAGCAGTCGCTCGAATTTCTCAACGGCGTGTTCACGCCTGTCGCGCTGGTCGCGATGCTGGTGCTCGAACCGTTCCTGCATCTGTGGGTCGGCAACGAAATCGCCACGGTGGCGGCGCCTGTGGGCCGGATCATGATCGTGGCCGTGTGGCTCGTCGGGCAGGCCAACGTCACGCGCATCCTGATCCAGTCGCAGGTCAATCCGGCCACCGCCGCGCGCGTCGGAATGTTCGAATTGCCGCTCTATGCAGCGGCGTTGTGGTTCGGCATCACGCATTTCGGTTTGACCGGCGCGGCGATCGCCGTGGCCGGCCGCGCGCTGTTCGATTACGCGGTGCTGCTGCGCCTGTCGGCGATTCGCGCCCGGCAGATCGCGCTCGACATGCTCGCGCACCTTGCCTTCCTGCTGGCCAGCCTGTGGCTCGCCAGCTTTCTGCCGGGTTTCGCTGTGGCGATCGTCGCCGGTGCATTGATGGTGGGCGCGAATGTCGCCTGGTCGATCACGATGACGCCCGCCTTGCGCGATCTTGCGCGCTTACTGCTGTTGCGACTGAATCCGAGGAAAAGCGCATGAACCACGAAGTCCTTGAAGAAGCCGTGCTGCAACCCACGACGCGCAGCGCACTGGCCGAACTCACCACGGTGCCGGCCAGGGAGGCGCCGCCGCGCCCCGTGTACCGGGCCGACAAAGCGGTGCGCGTCGCCATCGTGCACGACTGGCTCGTCACCTATGCGGGCGCGGAGAAGGTGCTGGAACAGATCGTCGCGTGTTTTCCGGACGCGGATCTGTTCAGCCTTGTCGATTTTCTCGACGATCGCAGTTTCCTGCGGGGCAAGCCGGTGACGACCTCGTTCATCCAGAAGCTGCCGCTCGCGCGCACGAAATACCGGACGTATCTGCCGCTGATGCCGCTGGCGATCGAACAACTCGACGTGTCCGCCTACGACGTGGTGATCTCCAGCAGCCACGCGGTGGCCAAAGGCATTCTGACCGGCCCCGACCAGGTGCATATCAGCTACGTGCATTCGCCGATCCGCTATGCGTGGGATCTGCAGCACCAGTATCTGCAACAGTCGAAACTGACCAACGGTCCGAAGTCCGCGCTCGCGCGGCTGATTCTGCATTACATCCGCAACTGGGATATCCGCACGTCGAATTCGGTGGATGGCTTCGTGGCGAATTCCGACTTCATTGCGCGGCGTATCAGGAAGGTGTACCAGCGCGACGCGCGGGTGATCTTTCCGCCGGTGGATGTCGAAGCATTCGCGCTGTGTACGGACAAGGACGATTTCTATCTGACCGCCTCGCGGATGGTGCCGTACAAGAAGATCGATCTGATCGTGGAAGCGTTCGCGCGGATGCCGGAGCGCAAGCTGGTGGTGATCGGCGACGGCCCCGACATGCAGAAGATCCGTGCGAAGGCGGGGCCGAATGTCGAGATCATGGGTTATCAGCCGTTCAAGGTGCTCAAGGATCGCATGAGCCGCGCGAAGGCCTTCGTGTTCGCTGCAGAGGAGGACTTCGGCATTTCCGTGGTGGAAGCGCAGGCGTGCGGCACGCCGGTGATTGCCTACGGCAAGGGCGGGGCGCTCGAAACGGTGCGCGATCTGTCGGAGGCGCGGCCGACCGGCATGTTCTTCGACGAGCAGAGCGCCGAGTCGATCATCGCTGCGGTCGAGCGTTTCGATGAGCATGGCAAGCGTTTCTCGCCGGTGGATTGCCGCGCCAACGCCGAGCAGTTTTCCGCGGCGCATTTCCGCGAGCGGTTCTTCGCGCACGTGCGGGCTTCGGTGCCGGCGTTGCGCTCGGCGACTTTGCCGCCGTACGTGCCGTACACAGCGAGCGCGGCAACCGCCAACGCGCCGCGCGTGCTGGCCGTCGATCAAAGCGGTGTGCTCGGCGGCGCCGAGTTGTCGCTGCTGGAAATCGTGAAAGCGCTGCGCGAGCGCATCGAGGTGGTGCTGTTCGACGACGGCCCGTTCCGTACCGCGCTCGCGAAGGCCGGCGTGACCGTCAACGTGCTCGACGCGGGCGCGTTGCGCAATGTTCGCAAGCAGGGCGGTTCGTTGCCGAAGGGGCAGGCGCTCAAGGGCTTGATCTCGCTGGTGCGCGCCACCGCTCAACGCGCGCGCAACGTCGACGTGATCTATGCGAACACCCAGCGCGCGATGGTGATCGGCGCGATTGCCGGCAAGCTCGCACGCCGACCGGTGGTGTGGCATCTGCGCGATATCGTCAGCCCCGAGCATTTCGGCGGCAAGCAACTGGCGATCATCAAGTGGTGCGCGCGCTTCGGTCTCACGCACGTGATCGCGAATTCAGCGGCGTCGGCGCGGGCTTTCGCCGAACTCACACGCTTTGATAAAAAGCGGATCGACGTCGTCTTCAACGGCATTTCCGCGGCGCCTTTCGACGCGTTGCGCAGTGTCCCGCAGGCGACGCTGCGCCAGCGCCTGAATCTCCCGCAGGACGTGTTTCTGGCAGGCTCGTTCAGTCGCCTCGCGCGCTGGAAGGGGCAGCACGTGCTGCTCGAAGCGATGGTGCTCAATCCGCACATGCATGCCGTGCTGGTAGGCGCGCCGCTATTCGGCGAGGACGCGTACGAGATCGAACTGCATGCGTTCGTCGCCGCGCACGATCTCGGCGACCGGGTGCATTTTCTCGGCTTCCAGCACGACATTGCGGCCTGCATGTGCGCGGTCGACGCCGTGGTCCATACATCGATTACGCCGGAGCCGTTCGGCCGCGTGATCGTCGAAGGGATGCTCGCGCAGCGGCCCGTGGTGGCCGCCCGTGCCGGCGGTGTACTGGAGATTATCGACGACTACGAGAACGGCGTGCTCTGCACGCCGGGCGACGCGCACGGTCTGGCCGATACGCTGGCCGAACTGCGCTCGAATGACGACTTGCGTAACAGGCTGGTCAGAAATGGGTATCAGACGGCGCTGAGCCGGTTCGGCACCGCAACCTATGTGGAAGGTGTCGAGCGGATTCTGAAGGGCGTGGTGGGGCGCTAAAGCGGTTCTGGCGGGGTAGGCGGAGTAAGTGGGGGGCGTGGCCAGCCCTCGCTGTTGGCGCAGCGGAGCGAAAGTCTTGCAGACCTTCGCTCCGTTTTTTTATTGAGGGGCGCGGTCTGGATTTGAAGACCGCGATTTGATGAAGCCGCGCCGGCGCGCCGCTTTCATCGCCTCGCCGTCAACCCCGCATCAACGCCGCATCAACGCCGCTTCAACGCCGCCTTCGGCTTGAAACTCGCCGACCACTTCATCGCCGGCAGTTCGACGAGACGGTAGAACACGTAGGCAACCGTCACTGCCACCAGCATGTAGCCAAACGACGGCCAGATCGACATCTGCAGCGACGAGCGGAATAACAGCGACGACAGCAGCACAAAGATCGGCAAATGGATCAGATACAGCGAGAAGCTGAAATCGCCGACGCGCGACAGCAGGCGCAAGCCAGGCGTATCCGCATTGCGCCGCTCCAGCGCCTTGTACAGATAGAACGCGAAACCAATTGCCCACAACTGGAATGCGCCGTATTGGCCGAAATGAAATGCCACGCAGCCCAGCGCGATGAACCCCGCAGCGAGCACGTAGAGCCAGACCGATGAACGCGCATCCGGCGCGGTGCGGGCTTTTGCATCGGCGATCCACGCGCCCAGCATCCACGAGAACCAGTAAGACGTGAAGAACTGGATGTCGTGGCGCTCGAGTACGCAGGCCGACACCACATTGATCACCGCGACCATCGCCAGCACGGCGTTCATGCCGAGGCGCCGGCGCAGCGCGAATAGTAACGGGTAAATCGCGTAGAACTGCACTTCGAGCGAGAGCGTCCACAGCGCGCCGTTCGATCCATACGTCTTGCCGGCCACGCCTTGCAGCGACAACAGGTTGATCAGAAACGGCTGCCAGCCGATCCCGAGGATCTTGTGATTGACCGGCGGCAACTGCAAGCTGACCCAGTCGAGCGCAAGGGTGAGTAACAGCGCGGCGAACAGCACCGGATAAATGCGCGCAAAGCGGCGTACCCAGAAATTGCCGGCATCGAGCGCGTAGTCGGGATTTTTTGCCAGCCGCAGCGCGCCGCTGCGATGGATGCAGTAGCCGCTGATCACGAAGAAAATCGGCACGCCAGCCGAGCCCCACGCAATCGGGAAAGTCAGATAGCCGGCGATCGTGTTCAGGCTGAATGAATGGCCGACGTTTTGATGAAAGGCCTGAATGCCCACCCATTCCACCTGGCGGCAATGGAAATACGCAACCAGCAGCGCGGCAAAGCCTCGCATTGCGTCGATCACATGTTCCTTGCCGGCGCTATCGGCGCGCGCTTCGCTCTGGGCGCGCGGCACGGCGGCCTGACGCGGCGTGGAAAGGGGCAGGGATGAGCCGGCGGCATCCAGGGCTGGGTCGCTCATGCGCGGTCCTTGTTCTGAGGAGGAAAATGCTTATTCCCGGGCACGCCATGCGCGCCTGCGGTGCATCACATCCTAGTGCACAGCGCAGGCAAAAAATGGATAAAAAATTGGCTGATGAATTGAATTAAATGGCGATTTTGTGACGAATTGTAATTGAGCATAACGGGCTGCGACAGGGAATTATTTACCGCTTTTGTTGTGCTAATTTAAGACACGGATTCTCTTGACCAGGGGTGTAGTCATGAACCTGCATTTACTCGCCGGCATCGCCGTGCTGCTGATCCTTGTCGCCGCTTCCGCCTACCGGGAAGCCTTGCGCAACGAACCGATCCGCCGTTTTCGTATCAATCCGGGCAAGCTGCCACAGGTCGACGAGAAAGAGTGAGCGCGAGCAGCCTGCGAGCAACCCGCGCGCGCCGGGTTGGGCCCGGCTCGCCCAGTACGTAAAATTTTCGGCTTCGACGAAAATAATTCAGTTTCGATACGTAATTGTTGCCTGATTTTTATCACGATTTGGGATATCGAAAGCGAATTGATTTATTTATTCGAATAGAAAAAATTCACGCGTGAAATGAATTGATTTTTTTGCTAGCCTTCCGGGCGACATCGATTGGCCGTCAGGTCCGCGAACACACTAATCTCTAACCGATGTGGGAATGCCTACCATGCTGAAAGTCACCAAAGCCGTGTTTCCCGTAGCGGGCCTCGGGACACGATTCCTGCCGGCCACCAAGGCAAGTCCGAAAGAAATGCTGCCTATCGTCGACAAGCCGCTGATCCAGTACGCGGTTGAAGAAGCGATTGCGGCCGGCATCACCGAAATGATCTTCGTGACCGGCCGCAGCAAGCGCGCTATTGAAGATCATTTCGACAAGTCCTATGAGATCGAAGCCGAACTCGAGGCACGCAACAAGCAGAAGCTGCTCGACCTCGTGCGCAGCATCAAACCGGCCAACGTCGACTGTTTCTATGTGCGCCAGGCCGAAGCGCTCGGTCTCGGGCACGCGGTGCTATGCGCCGAAAAACTGGTGGGCGAGAGCCCGTTTGCCGTGATTCTCGCGGACGACCTGCTGCACAGCACGAAGCCGGTAATGAGCCAGCTCGTGGACACGTTCAACCACTATCACAGCTCGGTGATCGGCGTCGAAACCATCGCGCGCGAAGACAGCCGCTCGTACGGCGTGGTGGATGGCCGCGAGTGGGAAGACAACGTGATCAAGCTGTCGGGCATTGTCGAGAAGCCGGCGCCGGACAAGGCGCCGTCGAACCTCGGCGTGGTGGGCCGCTACGTGCTGATGCCGACCATCTTCAAGCATATCCGCGCGCTCAAGCCGGGTGCGGGCGGCGAATTGCAATTGACCGACGCGGTGCAGTCGCTGCTGACGGAAGAGCAGGTGCTCGCGTATCGCTATTTCGGCACGCGCTTCGATTGCGGCAGCAAGCTTGGCTACCTGAAGGCGACGGTGGAATTCGCGCTGCGCCATCCGGAAGTGAAGGCGGAATTCGAGGCGTATCTGCAAACCTATATGCAGGCCAACATGTCCACGCAATTGACCGCGGAAGCGGCGTAAGCATAAGCGCAAGCGCCGCACCAGGGCCATGCCCACGGCACTGAAAACATCACGCAGAAGCAACGCGCAGCACGATCGCGCACGTTAAAACGGGCGCCGCAAACCACGCGGCGCCCGTCTTTTTCAGCCGCGCCGGAACCTGCGATCCGAGCGCCGGCCAGAACAGCCTCAGTGCTTCTTCACTTCCAGACGGAACTTGTGCAGCAACGGTTCCGTGTAGCCGCTCGGCTGGGCGCGTCCTTCGAATACCAGTGCTTGCGCTGCCTTGAACGCCAGCGTGTCGAAGCCAGGCGCCATCGGCTGGTAGTGCGGATCGCCCGCGTTCTGTTCGTCGACCACCTTCGCCATACGACGGAAGGTTTCTTCAACCAGCTCGCGCGTCACCACGCCGTGATACAGCCAGTTGGCGATGTGCTGACTGGAAATGCGCAGCGTCGCGCGATCTTCCATCAGGCCGACGTTGTGAATGTCGGGCACCTTCGAGCACCCCACACCCTGATCGACCCAACGCACCACGTAGCCGAGAATGCCTTGCGCGTTGTTCTCGACTTCGCTGCGGATTTCGTCCGCGTTCCATTGCGCCGATTCGACCACCGGAATCGTCAGGAGGCCGTCGAGCAACTCGTCACGCACTTTCGCATAGTCCGTGCGCTCCAGTTCCTGCTGAACCGCCTGCACGTCGATTTGATGATAGTGCAGCGCGTGCAGCGTCGCGGCGGTAGGCGAGGGCACCCATGCGGTATTCGCGCCAGCCTTCGGATGAGCGATTTTCTGTTCGAGCATCGCGTGCATCAGGTCGGGCATGGCCCACATGCCCTTGCCGATCTGCGAGCGGCCACGCAGGCCCGCGTTCAGACCGACCAGCACGTTGCTGCGCTCGTAGGCGGCAATCCATACGCTCGACTTCATGTCGCCCTTGCGCATCATCGGGCCGGCTTCCATCGCCGAGTGCATTTCGTCGCCGGTGCGGTCGAGGAAACCGGTGTTGATGAACGCGACACGCTCCGACGCTTCGCCGATGCACGCGAGCAGGTTGACGCTGGTGCGGCGCTCCTCGTCCATGATGCCCATCTTGATCGTGTTGCGCGGCAGCTTCAGCAGGTCTTCGACGCGTGCGAACAGTTCGCTCGCGAACGCGACTTCCGCCGGGCCGTGCATCTTCGGCTTCACGATATAGATCGAGCCGGTGCGCGAGTTCAGCTTGTGCTGACGGTCGTGCAAGGCGCACAGCGAGGTGATCACCGCGTCGAGAATGCCTTCCGGAATCTCGTGGCCGTCCTGGGTCAGCACGGCCGGATTCGTCATCAAATGACCGACGTTGCGGATGAACAGCAGCGAGCGGCCATGCAGCCTGACGTTTGACGAGCCGTCCGCACCCGTGTACTCACGATCGGCGTTCAGGCGGCGCGTGAAGGTCTTGCCGTTCTTCGTGACCTCTTCGGTCAGATCGCCGTTCATCAGGCCGAGCCAGTTGCGATAGAGCAGCACCTTGTCGTCGGCGTCGACCGCGGCGACCGAGTCTTCGCAATCGATGATCGTGCTCACCGCCGCTTCGACCAGCACGTCTTTCACGTGGGCCGAAGCGGTCTTGCCGATCGAATCGTTGGCGTCGATCTGGATTTCGAAGTGCAGGCCGTTGTGCTTCAGCAGTACGGCCGACGGTGCGCCCGCATCGCCCTGATAGCCGATGAATTGCGCCGGCGTTTGCAGTGCGGTCGTGCCGTTTTTGAGCGTGACGACGAGCTTGCCGCCGTCCACGCTATAACCTGTCGCATCGGCATGCGAGCCGTTGGCGAGCGGCGCGGCCTGATCGAGAAACTTGCGCGCATAAGCGATCACCGCGGCGCCGCGCACCGGGTTGAAGGCCTTCTGCCTTTCTGCGCCGTCAGCCTCGGGAATTGCATCGGTGCCGTACAGTGCGTCGTACAGGCTGCCCCAGCGTGCATTCGCCGCGTTCAGCGCATAGCGCTGGTTCGACAGCGGCACGACGAGTTGCGGGCCGGCCTGTTCGGCGATTTCGGTGTCCACCTGGTCGGTCGTGGCTTTGACACTGGCGGGCACCGGCACGATATAGCCGATGCTTTCGAGAAATGCACGATACGCGCGCAGATCGCGCACCGGACCCGGATGGGCGCGATGCCATGTGTCGAGCTCGGTTTGCAGGCGGTCGCGCTCGGCGAGCAGCGCACGGTTTTTGGGCGCCAGCTCGTGCACGAGGGCGTCGAAACCTGACCAGAAAGCGGCGCTGTCGATTCCGGTGCCGGGCAGGGCTTCGGTTTCGACGAACTGGTCGAGGTTGGCGGCGACTTGCAGTCCGCCGCGCGGGTTCATCTGAGTCATCGACTGCTCCATCTGAATCGGGCCGATGAGGGGGCATCGGCCCGGAGGGTTACGTTTTTCGGTGCCGCTTGCGTGAAGCTTAAGCGACGATGCTTTGAATACCGGCGCGAGCGATCTGGGCGTCCTGATCCGACTTGACGCCCGACACGCCGACCGCGCCGACCACCTGGCCGTCGACGATCACCGGCACGCCGCCTTCGAGCGTGCCTTGCAACGGTGCGCTCAGGAATGCGGTGCGGCCGTTGTTGATCATGTCTTCGTATACCTTGGTTTCGCGGCGGCCGATCGCCGAAGTGCGGGCTTTTTCCGTCGCAATGTAGGCGCTCGCCGGTGCACTGCCATCGAGCCGCAGCATTCCGAGCGGATGGCCGCCGTCGTCGACCACGACGATCGCGACGGCCCACAGGTTCTTCTCGGCTTCCGCACGCGCGGTTTCGAGAATTCGGGTCGTTTCGGCAACGGTCAACACGGGTTTGCTCAGCATGGTGAAATTCCTGTTTCGTTTATGGTAGGGATGCTTCTACAAGTTCAATCCAGTGGCGCACCGCGGTGCGCCCGGCGCCGTCCAGATGTGTCTGGCAACCGATGTTGGCCGTGACGATCAGCTCCGGCTTGCCGCTTTCCAGCGCGTCGAGCCTATTATTGCGTAATCTTTCCGCAAGCTCTGGCTGGGTGATCGAATACGTGCCCGCCGATCCGCAGCATAAATGGGTGTCGGGCACCGCGGTGAGATCGAAGCCGAGCCGTTGCAGGATCGACTCGACGGCACCGCCCAGCTTTTGCGCATGCTGCAACGTGCATGGGCAATGAAACGCGATCTTTCGCTGCGTCTGGCCTGGCAACGTTGCTTGCAGCGTTGCTTGCAACGCGTCGAGCGGCTCGTCAGCCAGAACTTCGACGAGATCGCGTGCCAGTTCGCTGACCCGCTGCGCTTTTGACGCATAGCGCGGATCGTTGCGCAGCAAATGCCCGTACTCCTTGACGAATGCGCCGCAGCCGCTCGCGGTTTGCACGATCGCTTCGGCGCCAGCCTCGATGGCGGGCCACCACGCGTCGATATTGCGCCGTGCCCGCGCGAGACCTGCTTCCTGCGCGTTCAGATGATAATCGGTCGCCCCGCAACACCCGGCCCGTTCGGCATTCACGATACTGATGCCGAGCCGGTCGAGCACGCGGGCGGCGGCCGCATTGGTGTTCGGCGACAGCGTGGGTTGCACGCAGCCTTCCAGCATCAGCATTTTGCGCGGATGCCGCGGCGCCGGCCGAGGCTTCGGGCTGGCGCTACGCTTGGGGATTTTACGTCCAAGCGCGGCCGGAAGAAACGGCCGCATCACCCGGCCGGTTTTGACGAGCGCGTCGAACACCGCCGGATGCGGGATCACGCGGCGCAAACCCTCGCGCAGCAAGCGTTCCGACGCGGGCCGCTCGATGCGCCGCTCCAGTTCCGCCCGGCCGATATCCAGCAGCGCGTGATACGTGACGCCGGATGGACAGGTGGTTTCGCAATTGCGGCAGGTGAGGCAGCGGTCGAGGTGCAACTGGGTTTTCTGCGTGACCGGCTCGCCTTCGAGCATCTGCTTGATCAGATAAATGCGTCCGCGCGGCCCATCCAGTTCGTTGCCGAGCAGTTGATAGGTCGGGCAGGTGGCGTTGCAAAAGCCGCAGTGCACGCACGAGCGCAGGATCTGCTCGGCTTCGTCGGCGCGCGACAGGCTTTTGGCGGCGTCGCTGAGATTGGTTTGCATGCTGAGGTTCCCTTCGGAGGTTCGCCTGCCGGTCTTCAGAGGCCGGCGTAGAGGCGGCCAGGGTTGAAGAGGGCGCGCGGGTCGAGTTGCCGCTTCAGTTGCTGATGAAAACGCAGCAGCGCGGCAGGCAGCGGCGTGAACGGCTCGGTGGCCACGGCTGGGGTAAAACAGGTGGCATGCCCGCCGGCGGCAAGTGCGATCTGGCGAATCGTCGCGGCCGGGGCATCGCTTTTCAGCCAGCGTTGCGCGCCGGCCCAGTCGAGCAGGGTGTCGCCGGGCAATTCGAGCAGCGGCGCCGCATTCGGCAGGGACAGGCGCCACAGCGGCCGTGGGTCGTCGAAAAATGCCAGGCGGTGTTCGCGCAAGGCGTCCCAGAAGGACAGATCGAGTTGGGCGCCGCCGATGCGGTCCATTGCCGACGCCACCGATCCCACGCCCCCTTCGAGCCGCACATGCAACCGACCGTCGACGTGACATGCACCACTCACGGGCAACGCGGCCTTGCGCCACGCCGACAGTTCACGCAGCGCTTCGTCCGCCGCGAGATCGAGCGTCAGACTGCCGAACGCGCGCGGCCTGGGCAGCACCTTGAGCGATACTTCGGTGATCAGCCCAAGGCAGCCGAAGCTGCCGGCCAGCAGCCGCGAGACGTCATAGCCCGCGACGTTTTTCATCACCTCGCCGCCAAAGCGCAGATGCTTTGCTTCGCCCGTTATTACGCGGCAACCCAGCACGAAATCGCGCACCGAGCCGGACCATGGCCGGCGCGGACCGGCGAGTCCGGTTGCGACCATGCCGCCCACGGTGGCCGCGCCGTCAAAGGCCGGCGGCTCGCACGGCAGCATCTGGCCGGCGGCGTCGAGCGCGGCATTCAGTTCGGCGAGCGGCGTGCCGGCGCGCGCGGTGATGACGAGTTCGGTCGGGTCGTAGCTGAGCACGCCGCGATGCGAGCGCGTGTCGATCGGCGTGCCTTGCACTGGCCGGCCAAGAAAGGCCTTGCTGTTGCCGCCGCGAATCCTGAGTGGGGCGCTGCTCGCGTGCGCCCGCGCAACTTCGGCGATGAGCCGTTCGCTATCGTCCATCGATACCGGTTCGATCAGCATCAGAAACGCTCCAGTTCTGGAAAGGGCAGCTTGCCGTGGTGCACGTGCATCGAGCCGAATTCGGCGCAGCGGTGCAGGGTCGGCACGTTCTTGCCGGGGTTCAAGAGGCCGCTCGGGTCGAAGGCGGCCTTCAGCGCATGGAAGAAAGTGAGTTCGTCGCTGTTGAACTGCGCGCACATCTGATTGATTTTTTCGCGGCCCACGCCGTGCTCGCCGGTGATGCTGCCGCCCACCGCGACGCACAGCTCGAGGATGCGCGCGCCGAGCGCCTCGGCGCGCTCGGTCTCGCCGGGCGCGTTGGCGTCGAACAGGATCAGCGGGTGCATGTTGCCGTCGCCGGCATGGAACACGTTGGCTACCCGCAGACCGTATTCTTTGGACAGGTCTTCGATGCGCCTGAGCACGTGTGGCAATTCGCGGCGCGGGATCGTGCCGTCCATGCAGTAGTAATCGGGTGAGATGCGGCCCACGGCGGGAAACGCATTCTTGCGGCCGGCCCAGAAACGCTGGCGTTCGGCTTCGTCTCTGGCCACGCGGATCTCGGTCGCGCCCGCCGCGCGCAGCAGCGCCTCGACGCACGCCACGTCTTCCTGCACGTCGCTTTCCACGCCGTCGACCTCGCATAGCAGGATCGCTTCGGCATCGACCGGATAGCCCGCATGGATGAAGTCTTCCGCGGCGCGAATCGCCAGGTTGTCCATCATTTCGAGCCCGCCCGGAATCACGCCCGCGCCGATGATCTGCGCGACCGCGGCACCGGCTTTCTCGACGTCATCGAAACTGGCGAGCAGCACTTTCGCGCTTTGCGGCCTGGTCAGCAGTTTCACCGTGACTTCGGTGACGATGCCGAGCATGCCTTCCGAGCCGGTGAAGAGCGCGAGGTAGTCGAAGCCCGGTGCATCGAGCGCGTCCGAGCCGAGCGTGATGCGCTCGCCGTCGATGGTGAGAATCTCCAGCTTCAGGATATTGTTGACGGTCAGCCCGTATTTCAGGCAGTGCACGCCGCCCGCGTTTTCCGCGACGTTGCCGCCGATCGAGCAGGCAATCTGCGACGACGGGTCCGGCGCATAGTAAAGCCCATGTGGCGCCGCCGCCTGCGAGATCGCGAGGTTGCGTACGCCGGGTTGCACGCGGGCAAGACCGGCTTCGGGATCGATGTCGAGAATCCGGTTAAAGCGCGCCATCACCAGCAGAATGCCTTTGTCCAGCGGCAATGCGCCGCCGGACAAACCGGTGCCGGCGCCGCGCGCGACCACGGGGATCTTCCGCGCATGGGCGAATTTCAGCAGCGCCTCGACCTGTTCGACCTTGTCGGGTAGTGCGACCAGCATTGGCGTCGCGCGGTACGCGGCGAGACCGTCGCATTCGAACGGGCGGAGGTCTTCCTGCTCGTGCAGCAGTTGCAGGTCGGGGAGCAGCGCTTGCAGCTGCGCGACAATTGCGGATTTGTCGTGCATCGCGAGTGCGCCGTCGACACGTTCGTCGTATAGATAACTCATGGGGGTCTCCTTGCGCCGCGCTGAGCGGGCGGCAGTGCCCGTTGGCGCGGGCGCGCGAGGGTGTCTCTGGCCGGATTGTCACGGCTGTGGGCGCGCCTGTCGACGGTCAAGGAAGGTGGTCGTACCAGTTTTTAATTCGACGTATTACGGGTCGATACGCCTGAAACGCCGTCATGTAAGCCTTGTACAAGGTATAGTCATTCACCGCGTGATAGCATTTTAAAGTGGTCATACCAGTTGGAATAGCAATGCAGATAGCGGATCAGGACAGCGGCAGACAGGTCGCGGACGTAGTCGCCGAGCGGATCGAGCGGCTGATCGTCGACGGCGTGCTGAAAACGGGGCAGGCGTTGCCGTCCGAGCGGCGACTCACCGACAAGCTCGGCGTGTCGCGCACGGCGCTGCGCGAGGGGCTCAAGCTGCTGAGGGCACGCGGCATCATCGAGACCTCGCACGGCAGGGGCTCGTTCGTCGCGAGCCTCACCGCGCAGCCCGCGCTCACGCCGTTGATGCATCTGCTCGGCTCGCAGCCGCGCACGCTTTACGATCTGTTCGAGGTGCGGGCGCTGCTCGAAGCGGAATCGGCGCGGCTCGCGGCGCTGCGTGGCACGCCCGCCGATTTCGTGCTGATCACGCGCCGCTACGAAGAGATGGTCGCGGCGCACGGCAAGGAGACGAGTGCGTCCACCCACGCACGGCTCGATCACGCGTTCCATCTCGCGATCTGCGAGGCGTCGCATAACCCGGTGCTGGTGCACACCTTGAGCTCGCTCACCGATCTGCTGCTGAGTTCGGTGTTCGCCTCGGTGAACAATCTGTATCACCGCGAGCCACAGAAACGGGTGATCGATCGTCAGCATGCGCGGCTCTACAACGCTGTCACCGGCAAGTTGCCGGAACAGGCGCGCAAGGCGGCGGCCGAGCACATTGCAAGCGTGTGCGCGAATCTGCGGGAAATCGAACAGGAAGAGCAGCGCCTCGTGCGCGCCACGCTGCGGCTCGAAGGCTGGGAGTGATGGGCGCGCGTCGCATCGACCTCGTACAATCGAGCCTACGACAAAAAATATCGCGGTTTACCCATCATGCCTTCCATCAGCGAACTCTTTGTTTATCCGATCAAATCGTGCGCCGGCATTGCGCTGAATGCGGCACGCCTCTTCGCCACCGGCCTCGAATACGACCGCTGCTGGATGGTCACCGATCCGGGCGGTGCAATGCTCACGCAACGCGCGTATCCGCGCATGGCGCTGATCAAGGTCGAACTGGGCGAGCGCGATCTGGTGATTCGCGCGCCGGGCATGAGCGAGCTGCGCACGCCGCTCGACCCGGCTGAACTGGTCGAACTGAGCGCGCCGCAGCGCGTGCAAACCATGGTCTGGCGTGACGCGGCGTATGGGCTCGATACCGGCGAAGCATGCGCAATGTGGTTTTCCGCATTTCTCGGCGTGCCGGCGCGGCTGTTGCGTTTCGATCCGGAGCGCGAACGGATCGTCGATCCGGATTACACGGGCAGCATCGGCGCCACCACGCATTTCGCCGACGGCTTCCCGCTGCTCGTGATCGGCCAGGCCTCGCTCGACGATCTGAACGTGCGGTTGAACCACAAGGGCGCGCCGTCGATTCCGATCGACCGGTTTCGTCCGAACGTCGTGTTGACGGGTCTTGACGCGTACGAAGAAGACTATCTGGAGAGCCTGAGCGTGGAGAGCGGGGAAGAGCCGGGCGTGCAGCTGCAACTGGTCAAGCTGTGCACGCGCTGTCCCATGCCGACCATCGACCAGGCGAAAGGCGCACCCAATCCCGACTGGCCGAACGAGCCCACCGACACGATGAGCGTGTACCGGGCGAATGCGCAGCGCGGCGGCGCGCTGACCTTCGGCAACAATGCGATTGTTGCGCGCGGAGACGGGGCATGGCTGCGCGTCGGCCAGGCGGTCGAAGCGGAATTGGGCTTCGCCGACTAGATCGATCCGGCAGCGGATGCGGGCGGCGAGCAGGCAGTGCCGTCGGCTACGGCGAATCGCGCGCGGTCAACGCTGCAAGAATCACCGGCATCGATACCGGTTTGACGAAATGATGGTCGAACCCGCAGCGCAGCGATTCGATTTTTTCCTCGGCGCGTGTGAGGCCTGTGACCGCGATCAGCATTGGCGCGGGCGTGTAGGCTACGGAACGGATGCGCTTCGCGAGGGCGCGGCCATCGAGGTGGGGCATTTCAATGTCGAGCAGCGCCGCCACCGGGTGCCATGCGCAGTAGTGCGCAAACGCGTCGACGCCGTTGCCGGCGGTGCGGATTTCAAAACCGTTCGCGCTGAAATAGAGCACGTAGGCCGCCAGCAGATTCGGATCGTCATCCGCGATCAGCAGACGTGCGGTGGCGTAAGTGGACATCCGGATTCCCCAGGTTGCATACCCTTGTAGTGAGCAATTTGAAGTCCCGATAGAATCAGGGTGAAATTTCGTTTTTCGGCCGCTAAGCCAACGTATCGGGCACCACTTTCTTATGAATAATTTACCGGTCGGGGATGACGAGAGCGCACAGATTGCGCGGGATATTGCCGCGGTTAGCCGGATCGGCGCCGTGCCCACGATCCTGCGGATGATCTGCCGGAACACCGGAATGGGCTTTGCCGCCGTCGCGCGTGTCACGGACCGCAGCTGGACGGCATGCGCGGTGCGGGACGAGGTCAACTTCGGTCTGGTGCCCGGCGGCCAGCTCGATCTCCACACCACGCTGTGTTTCGAGTCGCGTGCCGCGCGTGCGTCGATCGTCATCGACAACTTCGGCGAAGACCCGGTTTATCGCGGACATCACACTGCGCGGATCTACAACCTCGGCAGTTATGTTTCCGTACCGATCGTTTTGCCCGACGGCAGTTACTTCGGTAATCTTTGCGCGATCGACCCGAAGCCGGCAGCGCTGTCGGATGCGCGCACGGTGGGCATGTTCGAGGTGTTCGCCGACCTGATCGCGATCCAGCTCGTCACCGAGGGCCGCCAGCAGGAGGCGGAAGCGGCGTTGTCGCGCGAACGGGAGATTTCCAGTCTGCGCGAACAGTTCATCGCCGTGCTTGGGCACGATCTACGCAATCCGCTTTCGGCCGTCAGCGCGACGGCGGAACTGCTGACGCTGCGCAAGAGCGAGCCCGATATCGTCAAGATTGGCCAGCGGCTGAAAAGCACCACGTTGCGCATGGCTCGTCTGATCGACGACGTGATGGATTTCGCGCGCGGCCGGCTCGGCTCGGGAATCGGCGTGTCGATCGACGACGTCGACGATCTTGCAGCGGCGCTGCGGGCAGTGGTGGCTGAATTGCGCGAGGCCAATCCGGAGCGCATGGTGGTCGACGATCTCGCTATCCCGGTCCGGGTGCGCTGCGATCGCACGCGGGCGCAGCAGTTGCTCTCCAACCTGCTGGGCAACGCCCTGACGCATGGCGCCGCGGGGTTTCCCGTGACGGTGCAAGGGCGCGTGGAAAACGACGAGGTGGTGCTGACCGTCTCGAACGGCGGCAACGCCATTGCGCCGGACGCCTTGAGCCGCGTGTTCGAGCCATACTGGCGGCCGCCCACCAGCAAGCCGGGCGGCGGGCTCGGGCTAGGTCTCTATATCTGCAAGCAGATCGTCGCCGGGCACGGCGGCACGCTGGACGTGAGTTCGTCCGAGGAAGACGGGACGTGCTTCGTCGCGCGGTGGCCGGTCGGCATGTGAGCGCGGTTGTGCTGCATGGCATTCATGACGCAGCAGGATCAGGCAGCCTGGGCGACCGCTGTGCCGGTGTCCTGATCTTCATCTCGCGCGTGCCACTGTGCTCCGCATTCGGCGCTCTCGCCGATCGCGCTGCCCACCAGAATCACCGCCGGACTGCCGAAATCCGCATTCGTGGCATCGGCGGCGAGTCGATCGAGGCGCGTCACCAGACGCCGCTCGTTCGCGCCGCCTGCCCACTGCACCACAGCCGCCGGCGTATCCGCGGGCAGGCTCGCCAGCAACGCAGCGTGAGCAGGTCGAGATCGCCTGGGCCGGCGCTCAGTAAGGTGACCTTGCCTGTGATTGGGTTCATCGCGGTGTCCTTGGCTTTCTTGTGGGGCGACTTTCGGGGCGACGCTCGTCGTATCGTCGGTACCCAATAAAAACGGCGTCCGCTCGTGAGAGTCACGAGGGGACGCCGTTGTCCGGGTAATGCATTGTCTTTGCGTTGTCTTTTGCTTTGTCTTTGAGGAGCAGCAGCACGCGCGAGCGCACCTGCATGGCTCGAAGCCGGCTACGTTGCCGGCTCCCCGAAACCGTTACGCAAGTCCCGCGCCAATGCCGTCGCGCACGTCGCCGGCCCTTATCGCATCTCGACTCGCCGCGAAAATCCGCACCTGTTTCGACCTTGCGCTTCGCACGCGCACAGTGCTGCGTCGCACCACGAACGTGCCTGCCTGCATCAAAACGTCTCGCGTGCCGCACGGGCGAGGGCTGGTCGTTATCCTTGAAAAACCCCGTCACAGCGCCATCCGGTGGACTTTTTCGCACGATGGCACGGCCTTTGCGTTAAGCCTTGCCATCGGATCAACGTGGATCCGTTGCGAGTGCAACAAACAAAGCGCGCGCTGCAGGACAGATCAGGACAACGGCGTCCCCTGGATTCAGTCATCGACTGTGTTCACGGGACGCCGTTTTTATTTCAGCAAGAGGAAACCGCGGTCATGAAAATCATCGTTATCGGTCACGGGATGGTCGGCCACAAACTCGTCGAGTGCCTGGCACAGGACGCCGCGCATGGCCTCGATATCACCGTGCTGTGCGAAGAATCGCGGCCGGCCTACGACCGCGTGCACCTGTCCGAGTTCTTCGCGGGCAGGACGGCGGACGATCTCTCATTGGTCGCGCCGGGTTTCTTCGAGCGTCAGAACGTGCGGCTCCTGCTGAACGCGAAGGCGGTGGCCGTAGACCGCGACGCACGCACCGTAACGGTATCGACCGGCGAAACGCTGCCGTACGACAAGCTGGTATTCGCCACTGGCTCATTTCCGTTCGTGCCGCCCGTGCAGGGCCGCGAGCGCGCCGACTGCTTCGTCTACCGCACCATCGACGACCTCGAAGCCATGCAGGAGTGCGGTGCCCGCTCGAAGACCGGCACCGTGGTCGGCGGCGGTCTGCTTGGTCTCGAATGCGCGAAGGCGTTGCGCGACATGGGCCTCGAAACGCACGTGGTCGAATTCGCGCCGCGCCTGATGGCGGTGCAGGTCGACGACGGCGGCGGCCGCGCGCTGCGCACCAGGATCGAAGAGCTCGGCGTGACCGTGCATACGCAGAAGAGCACCACGGCGATCGTCGATGGCGAGGATGGCACGCATCGCATGCAGTTCGCCGACGGCAGTCATCTCGACACCGACATGATCGTGTTCTCGGCCGGCATTCGTCCGCGCGACGACCTGGCTCGTGAGTGCGGCCTGACGCTCGGCGCACGCGGCGGCATCGTGATCGATAACGCGTGCCGCACCAGCGATGAGCATATCTATGCGATTGGCGAGTGCGCGCTGTGGAACGGTCAACTGTTCGGCCTCGTGGCGCCGGGTTACGAGATGGCGCGTGCGGTGGCGAAGCAACTGCTCGGCGAGCCGGCGGAATTCGCGGGCGCCGACATGAGCACCAAGCTCAAGCTGATGGGCGTGGACGTCGCGAGCATCGGCGACGCGCACGGCAATACGCCCGGCAGCCGCGCCTATCAGTTCAGCGACGAGCGCAAGCAGGTCTACAAGAAACTCGTGGTGTCCGAGTGCGGCAAGTATCTGCTGGGCGGCGTGATGGTGGGCGACGCAAGCGAATACGGCACGTTGCTGCAGATGATGCTCAACCAGATCGAGTTGCCCGCAGCGCCCGAGTTCCTGATTCTGCCGCAGTCCGACGGCCAGGCGAAGCCCGCGCTCGGCGTCGAGGCCTTGCCGGCCGGCGCGCAGATCTGCTCGTGCAACAACGTCTCGAAAGGCGAGTTGTGCGCCGCCGTGTGCGCGGGCGCGACCGACATCGGCACCCTCAAAAGCGCGACTGGCGCCGGGACCTCGTGCGGCGGCTGCGTGCCGCTCGTCACGCAGGTGATGAAAGCGGAGATGAAGAAGCAGGGCCTCGCCGTCAACAACCATGTGTGCGAGCACTTCCCGTATTCACGGCAGGAGCTGTATCACATCGTGCGAGTGGAGGGGGTACGCAGCTTTGGCGCGTTGATCGCGAAACATGGCCACGGGCTGGGTTGCGATATCTGCAAGCCGGTAGTGGCCAGCATTCTCGCTTCGTGCTGGAACGAGTTCGTGCTGAAGAAGGAACATGCATCGCTGCAGGACACTAACGATTACTACCTCGCCAATATCCAGCGCGACGGCACCTATTCGGTGGTGCCGCGCATGGCGGGCGGCGAAGTGACGCCCGACGGTTTGATCGCGGTTGGCCTGGTGGCGAAGAAATACGGGCTCTACACGAAGATCACCGGGGGTCAGCGGGTCGATCTGTTCGGCGCGCGCGTCGAGCAATTGCCGTTGATCTGGGAAGAGCTGATCGCGGCCGGTTTCGAGTCGGGCCATGCGTACGGCAAGTCGCTGCGCACGGTGAAGTCGTGCGTCGGCTCGACGTGGTGCCGTTATGGCGTGGGCGATTCGGTGGGCCTCGCGGTTGAGCTCGAGAACCGTTACAAGGGCCTGCGCACGCCGCACAAGATCAAGTTCGGCGTGTCCGGCTGCACCCGCGAATGCGCGGAAGCACAAGGCAAGGACGTCGGCATCATCGCCACCGAAAAGGGCTGGAATCTCTACGTGTGCGGCAACGGCGGGATGAAGCCGCGCCATGCCGAACTGCTTGCGTCCGACCTCGATAAAGAAACCCTCGTGCGCTACATCGACCGCTTCCTGATGTTCTACGTGCGCACCGCCGACCGCCTGCAACGCACCAGCGTGTGGCGCGACAACCTGGAAGGCGGCCTCGCTTATCTGATCGACGTGGTCATCAACGACAGGCTCGACGTAGCCGCCGAACTCGAAGCCGAAATGCAACTCGTGGTCGACACCTACGAGTGCGAGTGGAAGAAGGCCGTGACCGATCCCGACACGCGCAAGCGCTTCCGTCACTTCGTCAACAGCGGCGAGGCCGACAGCACCGTGCGCTTTGTCGAAGAACGCGGCCAGATCCGGCCCGCGACGCCGGCCGAGCGTCAGTTGAAGCTCGTCGCGATTCCCGTGGTCGCCGAGACCGTCTGATTTTTTATCCCATTCACTGAGGAGTTCGATCATGAACAACGACCGCCTGCCGCCCGCCTGGATGCCGATTTGCCCGCTCGACGACATTGTTCCCAACACGGGTGTCTGTGCGCTCGTCAACGGCGAACAGGTGGCCGTCTTTCATGTGGACAGCGGCGAGCCGAACGGCGCCGTCTACGCGATCGAAAACTTCGATCCGGGCTCGCACGCGGCGGTGCTCTCGCGCGGGCTGATCGGCAGCCTCGGCGAGCGCGTCGTGGTCGCCTCGCCGATCTACAAGCACCACTTCGATCTGCGCACGGGCGAATGCCTGGAAACGCCGGCGTATTCCGTCAGCGCGTTTGCCACGCGCGTGGAAAACGGTCAGGTGTGGGTGGCGGTCTGAGCCGCTGATTCTTCTATCACTCCCTCGTACGATCCCGGCCGCCATGTCCTCCACTAGCGTAAAAACCGTGTGTCCCTACTGCGGCGTCGGCTGCGGCATGGTGCTGCACGTCGAGGACGGCCAGGTCGTCAAGATTGCCGGCGACAAGGAACATCCGGCCAACTTCGGCCGGCTCTGCACGAAGGGCCAGTCGGCGCATGTGGCTTT
This sequence comes from Paraburkholderia fungorum, assembly GCF_046027215.1. Lineage (GTDB taxonomy): Bacteria > Pseudomonadota > Gammaproteobacteria > Burkholderiales > Burkholderiaceae > Paraburkholderia > Paraburkholderia fungorum_D. The sequence continues at coordinate 2,070,117 of NZ_JAQQEN010000001.1, forward strand.
GCGCAAGTCGGGCCGTCTGGAGGGCGCGTTCGTGCGCCACGCTCGCAACGAGGATCCGGCGCCGCTGCCGATGGCGCAGGCGATCAGCAGCACGGCGGCGCGCCTGCGAGGTCTGCTCGACACACACGGACCGGACGCGCTGTCGTTCTATGTGTCGGGGCAGATGTCGATCGAGGCGCAGTACCTCGTCAACAAGCTCGCCAAGGGGTTCATCGGCACCAACAACATCGAATCGAATTCGCGGCTGTGCATGGCGAGCGCGGGCAGTGGCTACAAGCTCTCGCTCGGCGCGGACGGCCCACCGGGATCGTACGAAGACATCGACCACGCCGATCTGTTCTTCGTGATCGGCGCGAATATGGCCGACTGTCACCCGATTCTGTTCCTGCGCATGATGGATCGCGTGAAGGCGGGAGCGAAGCTGATCGTGGTCGATCCGCGCCGCAATGCGACGGCGGAGAAGGCCGATCTGTTCCTGTCGATCAAACCCGGCACCGATCTCGCGTTGCTCAACGGGCTGCTGCATCTGCTGCATCAGAACGGCCATACGGATGCGGAATTTATCGCCGCCTTCACGGAAGGCTGGGACGACATGCCCGCGTTTCTCGCCGACTACACGCCGGAGAAAGTCGCGCAAATCACGGGCCTCGCGGTCGACGATATCCGGCAAGCCGCGCACTTGATCGGCGCGGCGCCCGAGTGGATCAGCTGCTGGACCATGGGCCTGAATCAGAGCACGCACGGCACGTGGCACACCAACGCGCTCTGCAATCTGCATCTGGCAACCGGCAAGATCTGTCGCCGCGGCAGCGGGCCGTTCTCATTGACGGGTCAGCCCAACGCGATGGGCGGCCGCGAAATGGGATACATGGGCCCGGGATTGCCTGGGCAGCGTTCGGTGCTGGTCGAAGCAGACCGCGCGTTTATCGAAGACTTGTGGGGCATCCCTGAAGGCACGCTGCGCACCGAGGTCGGCAACGGCACGATCGACATGTTCACGCGCATGGCGGCGGGTGAGATCAAGGCATGCTGGATCATCTGCACCAATCCGGTGGCGAGTGTCGCGAATCGCCAGAATGCGATCGCCGGTTTAGGGGCCGCGGAACTCGTGATTTCGCAGGACGCCTTCCTCGACACCGAGACCAACCGCTACGCCGACGTGCTGTTGCCCGGCGCGCTATGGGCCGAAGCCGAAGGCGTGATGATCAACTCCGAGCGCAACCTCACGCTGATGCAAAAAGGCATCGAGCCGCCGGGCGCCGCGCTGCCGGACTGGCAGATCATCGCGCGCGTCGCCTGTGAAATGGGTTTCGCCGACGCGTTCAGCTACGCGAGCGCCGCAGAGGTGTTCGCGGAAATCACCCGCACCTCGAATCCGAAGACGGGCTACGACCTGCGTGGCGCGAGCCATCGGCGGCTGAGGGACACGCCGTTGCAATGGCCGCTTGCTTCTGATGACGCGGCGGATCGCAATCCGGTTCGCTACCTCAACGACGGCGTCAGCCAGACGCTGACGGAACGGGCCGACGGCAGTCGTCCGCGCCTGGTGTTTCCGACCGCAAGCGGCAAGGCGATGTTCTTTGCGCGTGCTTATGCGGCTCCGGCTGAGCTGCCCGACCGTGAATTTCCGATCGTGTTGAACACGGGTCGCCTGCAGCATCAGTGGCACACGATGACCAAGACCGGCAAGGTCGCGATGCTCAACAAGCTGAACCCGGGCCCGTTCGTCGAGATCCATCCCGAAGATGCCGCCACGCTCGGCATCAAGCCGAAAGACCCCGTGGAGATTCGTTCGCGCCGCGGCCGCGCGGTATTGCCCGCGGTGGTCACCGAGCGCGTGCAGGCAGGCAACTGCTTTGCGCCGATGCACTGGAACGACGTATTCGGCGACGACCTGTGCATCAACGCCGTCACCAGCGATGCGATCGATCCGGTCTCCCAGCAGCCCGAACTGAAGTTCTGCGCGGTGGCGTTGAGTCCGGTCGCGCTCGACGTAGTCGCTCCGATTCTGAATGCGGATGACGAGACGCTTGCCGATACGCCTGCCGTTGCAGCAAGCGCTGCGCTGGCGCGTGCCGAGGATCTGGATATGCCCCGTATCACCGCACTCACCAGTCTGCTGCAGCTTGCGCAGACTTCCACGCCATCTTTCACCGATACCGAGCGCGTCTATCTGTCCGGCTTCGTTGGCGGCCTACGCTCGGCGGAAGCCCAGGGAATCGATAGCGTGCCGGTTCTGCCGCCCAATGCGCCGCTCGCTTCGACGAACCGCCTTTATGTGGATGGTTTGCTGGCCGGGCTCTACAGCCGTGGCGCAAGGCATGCCGACACACCAGCGAGCTCGCTCGCGGCGCCGCAGCCCGACGCCGCGCAGGCGTCCGGCGTGCGTATCGTGCGTGCGCGGCCCAAGGTCACGCTGCTGTGGGCCTCGCAAACCGGCAACACCGAATCGCTCACCGAGCATTACGCCACGCGTCTGATGGAGTCGGGCTTCGACATCCGCACGACCTGTATGGCGGATTATCAGTTTACGGCGCTCGCCAAAGCGCAATACGTGCTGCTCATGACCAGCACGTTCGGCGATGGCGATCCGCCCGACAACGCGCAAAGTTTCTGGACCCATCTCGCGAGCGAAACGGCGCCGCGTCTCGAAGGCGTGCGCTATGCCGTGCTTGCACTGGGCGATCGCAACTACGACCAGTTCTGCGGCCACGGCCGCCGGCTCGACGAGCGTCTTGCCGCGCAAGGCGCATTGCGGCTGCTCGAGCGCACGGATTGCGACAGCGAATATCAGCAGAGCGCCGACGCGTGGCTCGAACGGATCATCGTGCGCATCAAGGAAGAAGACGCGGCGCTGCATGCGGTGCCGCCAGACGGCATGATCAACGCCGTGGTGCCGGGCACGGTGCCCACCAAAACGCGTCCCGCCGCATCGCGGCTGGTGAAGAACCTGCAATTGAACAAGCACGGCGCGGCCAAAGATACGCGCTATTTCTCGCTGAATACGGGCGACTCGGGCCTCGAATACGAAGCCGGCGACGCGCTCGGCGTGTGGCCGAGCAATTGCCCCGAACTGGTCGACGAATTGATCAGCCTGAGCGGGCTGAAGGCGGATGCGCCGGTGAACGTTTCCGGCGCGGGCGAAATGCGTCTCGCCGATGCGCTCGGCAAGCACTACGAGATCGCACGTCCGAATCCGGACGCGCTTGCTTTCATCGCCGCGCGCAGCCGCAACGGCGCGCTGCGCGATCTGCTCACGCCGGAGCGCAAGGCGGATCTGAAGCAATGGTTGTGGGGGCAACAACTCGCCGACGTGCTGCACGAATTTCCAGTGGAGCTGAGCGCAGCCGAATTGACAGGCGTGCTCAAGCGCCTGCAACCGCGTCTGTATTCGATTGCATCGAGCCCGAAGGCACATCCGGGCGAAGTGCATCTGACGGTTTCCGCAGTTCGCTACAGCAATGGCCGCCGCCTTCGCAAAGGCGTGTCGTCGACGTTTCTCGCCGACCGCGCCGGCGATGTGAACGTGCCGGTATTCGTGCAGAAGTCCGCACATTTTCGGCCTCCTCATCGTTCCGATACGCCGATCATCATGGTCGGCCCGGGCACCGGCGTTGCACCGTTTCGCGGCTTTCTGCACGAACGTCGTGCGCGTGGCGACAAGGGACGCAACTGGCTCTTCTTCGGCGAACAACATGCTGACAGCGATTTTTACTATCGCGACGAACTGGAAGCGCTGCGTGAGAGCGGCGTACTGACCCGGCTCGATGTCGCTTTCTCGCGCGACCAGGTCGAGAAGATTTATGTGCAGGACCGCATGCGTCAGCAAGGCGCGCAATTGTGGCGGTGGCTCGAAGACGGTGCGCATTTCTACGTATGCGGTGACGCGAGCCGGATGGCGAGAGACGTCGACGCGGCGCTCAAGGAAGTGGTCGCACAGCATGGCGGCATGAGCGAGGAAAAAGCCGGTGAATATGTCAGCCGGCTGACGCAGGAAAAGCGCTACGTACGCGATGTTTATTGAATGATTATTGAGCGTCGGCGCGAGCGCGACAACGCGGCTTCAGGATTCTAAAAAAGCAGACAGAAAGCGTGTCAGGAGACGGGTCCGGGATGGCATGGAGGTTGCATGTACAGACCGGTTTTCATCATCGTGACCATTCCGGTGCGTGGTGCGTCAGCGCCGTGCGTCAGGTAAGCGAACAATCAGTATATTTGAGGATATCTAAATGAAAAACGTGATGAGCTCCCTGAAAAGTGGAGACTGGCGCGCGCTGGTGGCGTGCTTCCTCTATTTCGACACCGGCTTCACCGTCTGGGTGTTGTATGGGCCGCTCGCGCCGTTCATCAGCAGGAGCATTTCGATGACGCCTGCGCAGCAAGGCTTGCTGGTTGCCGTGCCGGTGCTCTCGGCCGCGATTCTGCGCGTGACGCTTGGCAACCTCTATCAATCGGCGCATGGCAAACGGATTGCGTTGATGGGCGTGCTGCTGTCGGCGGTGCCGACCATCGTCCTGCCGCTCCTGCCGTTCGTCCCGTCATACACCTTGTTGCTGGTGCTCGGCGTGTTCCTCGGCGTGGGTGGGGCGAGCTTCGCGGTGGCGCTGCCGATGGCCGGCAGCAACTATCCGCCGAAGGTGCAGGGCCTGGTGTTGGGTCTGGCCGCGGCTGGCAATATCGGCGCGGTGCTCGACGGCTTTCTGTTCCCGCAACTGGCGACGCACTACGGCTGGCAGATGGCGGCCGGTGGCGCGCTGCCGCTGCTCGCCATTGCAGCCATCACGCTGTACTTCTGGGCCAACGATTCGGGCGTGAAATCGGGTAGCGTGCTGCGCGCGTTCGGCAGCTTCGCGATCACGCTGGCCGGTCTGGTCGTGCTGGTGCTATTTGTCGAAGCAGGCCTGTTCGGCGCAGGCAAAACCGGCGTGCTGCTGTTGCCGGTGATCGGCGCGCTGATGGCGATCGCGGTGCTGCCCAAGCGCTATCGCGCGGTGCTGGCCGAGCGCGATACGTGGGTCATCATGCTGGTGTACAGCATCACGTTCGGCGGCTTTGTGGGCATGTCCTCCTATGTGACGCTGCTGCTCACTAACCTGTATCAACTCTCGAAGATCGATGCGGGTCTGTTCATGGCGCTCCTTGCCGCGACCGGCGCAATGGTGCGGCCGCTCGGCGGGCTGATTGCCGATAAGGTGTCCGGTGTTCGCGCGCTGACCTTCCTTCTCGCCGCCATTTCGCTGGGCGACTTCGTGTTTGCCGCGGCGATGCCGACGCTCGCCGGTGGGATTACCTTGCTGCTGTTGCTGTATGTGGCCTTTGGTCTGGGCAATGGCGCGACGTTCCAGCTGGTGCCGCATCGCTGGGCGGGCCGCACCGGGTTGATGTCGGGCATCGTGGGGGCCGCGGGCGGGATCGGCGGCTTCTATCTGCCGGTCGTCATGGGTATGGCGAAAGAGAGCACCGGCAGTTATCAGATGGGCTTTGCGACCTTCGGCGCGCTGGCGGCTTGCGCGTTCCTCTCGATCGTCGCGCTGCGTCGTCCGTGGATGGCGTGGTCGATGCAGACCGGCGTGATGCACGCGCACGCAACCGAGTAAGCCAGCCGGGCGCCGCCCTCTTCAGTTCGCCTCGGTGGCGCCGTCCACGGCGAGAATCGCGGGCATTCTCGCTGCGAGTTCGTCGATCGCGACCCGCATTCTGGATGGCAGATGCCGGGTCTGCTGCCATGCCAGATGAAGCTCGATACACGGCCCGGGCAACTCGGGCAGGACCTTCACCAGCGTGCCGTTTTCCAGCGCGTCAGCGAGCAACCAGCACGGCAGACGAGCGATGCCCGCGCCGGCTATCGTGGCCGCGAGAATGGTCTCGAGGTCGTCCAGTCGCAGCCGGTGCGGCACCACCACACCGTGCCACACGCCGTTCTCATCGGGCAGCGGCCACGCCGCCTCCTGCCGGCCAGTCGCGTAGAAAATGCCTTGGTGCCCGGCGAGTTCGGCGACCGTGCGCGGCGTGCCGTGCTTCGCCAGATAGGCGGGCGCCGCGCACAGCGTCATGGTCTGTTCGCCGAGCTTGCGCGCGACGAGTCCCGCCGGCGCGCCATGCAGGTGTCCGCTGCGCACCACCAGATCGATCCCTTCTTCGACCAGATCGGTCACCCGGTCGGTGAAACTGATCTGCAATTCAAGCTGCGGATAGCGCTGCGCGAGTTCAAGCAGGATGGGCGCGACACAGCGGCGCCCGAACAATACCGGCACGCTGACGTGCAAACGGCCCTGCGGATCGCGGCGCCCCGCGTGCAGGGTCGCTTCGCCGGCTTCCAGTTCAGCCAGGGCGCGCACGCAGCGTTCGTAGAACGCATGACCGTCTTCGGTGAGGCTCTGGCTGCGCGTGGTGCGGTGAAACAGCCGCGTGCCGAGTTGGTCTTCGAGACGGGCAATGGTTTTGCCGACCGCCGAGCGCGATAGATGCATCCGCTCGGCGGCGAGCGCGAAACTGCCGGCTTCCGCGGCATTGACGAAGGCGGCGATGCCGCTCAGGCGATCTCTCATCGAGGCCCTCCATGTGAGCCCGATGCGGGCTTATTGGTGCCAAAAACTCTACAAAATGGCGAATATTATCCGCCACTGTAGCGCTTTGAGAGGCCGTAGACTTTTTGTCATCGATAACTAGCAGGCGGGAGCCGACATGCGAACGATGAGTAAATGGGTGTTACGGGATCACGGCGTGCAGCATCTGAAGCTGGAAGAGACGGCTGTGCCGGCGCCGGGCATCGGCGAAATCGTGGTGCGCGTCGCGGCTGTTTCGTTGAACTACCGCGACCTGGGTTTCATTGCCGGCGGCGAGTCGGGCGCACAAGCCTCACTGCCGGTCACGCCGGGTTCGGATCTGGCGGGCATCGTGGTCGCCGCCGGTGCGGGCGTGACGCGTTTTAGCGAAGGCGACGAGGTGCTCGGTACCTTCTGGGCCGGCTGGATCGACGGCGAATGTCCACCCGAGGCCGGCGTACTCGGTGGATCGCTGCCCGGCGTGCTGGCGCAGTACGTCGTGCTGAACGAGGCGTGGGCCGTGCGCGCGCCGCGCACGCTGAGCCTGGCCGAAGCCAGCACACTGCCATGCGCGGGGCTTACGGCGTGGTTCGCGCTGGTCGAGAAGGGCGCCGTGCATGCGGGACAGACAGTCGTGATGCAGGGCACAGGAGGCGTCGCCCTGTTCGGTCTGCAGCTCGCGCGCGCGCATGGCGCGCAGGTCATCGTCACATCAAGCGGCGCGGCCAAACTGCGGCGCGTGAGCGAACTCGGCGCGACGCATGGCATCGATCGGTCTGCCACGCCCGACTGGGACCGCGTGGCGCGTGAGATGACTGGCGGACGCGGCGTCGATCACGTGTTCGAACTGGCGGGTGGCGACAACCTCGGCGCCTCGTTGCGCGCGCTGCGGCAGGGCGGGCGCATCTCGCTGATCGGCACACTCGACGGCTACAGCATGTCGTTGCCGAGCATTCCGTCGTTCATCGGCCGGCCGACCATCCAGGGCATCGGTGTCGGACACCGGCGCGCGGTCGAAGACCTGGTGCGCGCAGTCGACGCACTCGGGCTCAAGCCCGTTGTCGATACGGTCTATCCATTCGATGAACTGCCCGCCGCGCTGGCTCATGTCGAGCGTGGCGCGTTCGGTAAAGTGGTAGTCAAGGTTGGTGGCTGAGGCTCGACGGCTTTCTGGGTACAGGGCGGTTCAAAAATTCACGCCGGAATAATGCAGCCAAATGCTTGCATGTTTGCCTTCGGCTGCCTAATATGCAGTCGGGAGGCTGCATATGAACTCATCCACTGATCGCATCGAAAAACAGATTCTGTTGAAGGCGCCGCGCTCGCGGGTCTGGCGCGCATTGTCCAATGCCGAGGAATTCGGCAACTGGTTCGGCGTGAATTTTCGCGGCAAGCAGTTCGTTGCCGGCGAGTCCGTGCAAGGCCACATCACCTATCCGGGTTACGAGCATCTGGTCATGGACGTGGTGGTCGAGCGGATCGAGCCGGAGCATCATCTGTCGTGGCGCTGGCATCCGGCCGCGGTCGATATCACGGTCGACTATTCGCCGGAGCCGACCACCCTGGTCGTGTTCGAACTCACCGAAGTCGACTCGGGCACCTTGCTGCGCGTGGTCGAATCCGGCTTCGATCAGATTCCCGCCGCTCGCCGGGAAGAGGCGTTCCGCATGAATAGCGGCGGCTGGGAGCAACAACTGGTCAACATCGAGAAGCATGTCGCCAAGGAGTAAGCCTGCATCCGGCGCCGGGCGTCTGAAGACGGCGGTGCTGCAAAGCTCCGCGCGGATTTTCGCGGCGCTCGGCGACGAGACGCGTCTGCGTCTGATCGCCGTGTTGTGCGCGGGCAGTGCGATGTCGATCGCGCAACTCACCGCTGGAACGGCGATGACGCGGCAGTCCGTCACGCAGCATTTGCAGGTGCTGGCGAATGCGGGCCTCGTGCGCGACGTGAAGGTCGGGCGTGAACGCTTATGGGCGTTCACGCCGGCGCACCTTGAAGAAGCGCGCCGCGCGCTCGAAGCGATCTCGCAGCAGTGGGATCGGGCGTTGCTGCGGCTGAAGGCGGCCGTGGAGGAGTGATGCGGGTTGGGCGTGGCACGACATCGTTCAGAAAATCCCGCCGTATACGGAACGTGAACATCGGAGAAAATTGAACAGTCGCAGCGGGTGCGACCTTCCAGGGCCGCCCACGCCAACGCCGATTCCCCTGCCTTAGAACTTGTGGCGCAACGCAACCCGCACGGCCACCTGATTGCCCGTCGACGACGGCGCCTGCACACCCGGAATGAACGCGTTGTCGAGAATCGAATTGGTCGAGTCGCCGGCGACCTTCTGATATTCGCCCTGCACGTAGATGTCGGTGCGATTCGACAGGTTGTAGTCGGCCATCAGGCCGAACGAGTGAATCTTCGGCTTCACGTTGCCCGTCGACGCATCGTAGTTCTCCATCGTATAGACATACTGCGCGCCGACGAAGAATGCCGGTGTGAACTGGTATTTGCCGTTCACTTCGAAGTTCTGATACTTCAGCGTATTCAGCGTGACGCCCGCCGCCGCCAGCGGAATGCCGATATAGCCGTTGCCAGTCGGGTTCTTATAGTTCGAGTTGGTGTAGGCGAAGCCAGCGGTGGCCGAGCCGAACGTGTAGTTGATGCCGCCGCCGAACACCCGCATGCGCCCGGCGATAAAGCTGGCGTCGTTCGCGGTGATTGCGCCGGTCGACCCCACGCCCGGGTTGTCGGCCTGCATGTAGGCGGCCGCGACCAGCAGGCCGCCGTTCGCGTACTGGCCGCCGAAGCTGTAGGCGCGATTGTTGGCGAAGTTCGTGTCGTTGCTGAAGCTGTACACGCCGCCGAACTGGAAGCCCGCGAACTCCGGGCTCGCGTACTTCACGCTGTTGCCGAGGCGAAACGAGTTGTCGGTGTTGTCGTTATCGTACGGGTGGGCAAACAGGTAGCCGGCCCAGTTGCCGTTGGCCGTGGTCTGCGCGAGGTAATCGACCACCGAATCGTACTGGCGGCCGAGCGTGACCGTGCCGAACCGGCTGTCGCTCAAGCCCACATAGGCCTGCCGGCCGAACATGCGGCCGCCCTGGGCAAGCCGTCCCGAGCTCACATCGAAGCCGTTTTCCAGCTGGAACACCGCCTTCATGCCGCCGCCCAGATCCTCTGACCCTTTCAGGCCCCAGCGGCTGCCTTGCGCATAGCCGCTCGCCATTTCCCAGACCGCGCCGCGCCCGGCGTTATTGGTGTAGTCGATGCCCTCGTCGAGCACGCCGTACAGCGTGACGCTGCTTTGAGCGAAGGCGGCCGACGCGGCCAGTGACGCGAGCGCGGTGAAAGCGGCGGTGGCGATGACATTTCTTTTCATTCACAGCTCCAGACGTTGGTAACGAGCGGCCTGCGGCTTCCGAAGACCACTGCTTTTTGGCAAAGCCCGGATTCTGCTATTCGAGATCGGAATCGCGTATGAGGCACATCCCTGGATAAACGTGACTTTTTCGAATGTTTGTCCCGCGGATTATTCGCTTGTGGCGCGGTCTATCGAGGAGAAAAATTCCGTTCATGCACCATCGGCATGAAATCCATAGCCGGGGGCAATGCGCTTCTGCACCACGCTTTTCTGGAGACGACCATGCGACTCGAGCGGAATTTTGCCAACGGCCGGTTCATTGAACCCGCGAGCGACGAACTGATTGCCGTCTATAACCCGGCCACCGAGGCCGTAATTGGCCACGTCACGGGGGCGAGCGAATCTGAAGCGATCGCCGCGGTCGATGCCGCCGCGGTCGCGCAAAAGGGCTGGCGCAAGCTGCCCTCCGCCGAGCGCGCAGCGTACCTGCACAAGCTCGCTGACGCCCTGACCGAATGCGCACCCGCCATTGGCGCGGCGCTGGCGTTGGAATCGGGCAAGAGCGTCGCTGACGCCACCAACGAAGCCATCTACGCGGGCCAGATCACCCGCTATCACGCCGAATGGGCACGTCGTATCGAAGGCGAAGTGATTCCGAGCGACACCCCCGACGAAAATCTCGTGCTGCATCGCGAGCCGATCGGCGTGGTGGCTTGCCTGATTCCGTTCAACTACCCGGTCTATACGTTCATGCGCAAGGTGGCGCCCGCGCTGATCGCTGGCAACACTGTGGTGGTGCGCCCGAGCAACAACACGCCCACATCCGCGTTCGAAATCGCGCGAGCGGTCGAAAAAGCGGGGCTGCCGGCCGGCGTCGTGAACATTCTGGCGATGAACCACGCCACCGCCGAAGCCCTCTGCACGCATCCCAAGGTCGGCATGATCACGCTGACGGGCAGCGTCGGCGCGGGTCGCAAGGTACTCGAATACTGCAAGGCGAATATCGCGAAGCCGTCGCTGGAACTCGGCGGCAAGACGCCGGCGATCATCGAGGCGGATGCCGATCTGGAGAAGGCGGCACGCGATCTGGTTGCCTCCAGGACCACGCATTGCGGCCAGCTTTGCACGGCAATCGAGCGGGTCTACGTGCAGGAAAGCGTGCATGACCGTTTCGTTGCGCTGCTGAAGAAACACATGAGCGCCGTGGAATTCGGCGATCGCAGCGAGCAGCCGGCATTGATGGGTCCGCTGGTGAACGAAGCATCGCGTCAATCGATTCACGCAATGGTCGAACGTGCGGTTGCCGAGGGCGCCACGCTCGAAACCGGCGGCAAGCTGCCGCAAGGCCAGGGCTTCTTCTATCCGCCCACGTTGCTGACGAACTGCTCGCAGCACATGGAGATCATCCAGGAAGAAACCTTCGGCCCGATCATGCCGGTCGTCAAATACAGCACGCTGGACGAAGCGCTGGAGATGGCCAATGACCACCAGTTCGGTTTGTCGTCGGTGCTCTATACCGAGAGCTATCGCGGCGCGATGAAGATCGCCAACGGCATCGAGGCGGGCGAGCTCTATGTGAACCGCACGCCGGCCGATCCGTATCAGGGTTTCCACGCCGGCTGGAAGCGCTCGGGCCTCGGCGGCGACGACGGCAAGCACGGCATGCTCGAATTCACGCAAACCCGTCTCGTGGTGATGAAGTACTGAAGCTGAACGGCACGTGCCGCGCGTGTTCGTTGCAACGGTACGTGCCTTCCTTGAAACCCGCAGAAACGCAGCCCACACGCTGCCCGATAACAAAACCATATTGGAGACGCGGCTGACCGGTGCACCGGTGCCGTGTCTCCCAGGAGCACTCAAGTGTCATCTCAACCCGTTCAAACCAACGCTTCGCTCGTTTCAGGCGATGCCGAAGCCGCGCTGCAAAACAGCAAGACGCAACGCTACATCCAGCTCATGCTGCTGGTGGTGGCAGCCGGCGCGATTTACCCGATTCTGTATCTTCGGCAGGTCTACCAGCCGACCATGCTCGAAGTGTTCCACATCACCGATAGCCAGCTCGGCTATCTGTATTCGTCGCTGGGCACGATCTTTCTGTTGAGTTATCTGCCGAGCGGTTGGCTCGCCGACCGGATCGCACCGCGTCTGTTGATCTGCTTTTCGCTGATCGCCACCGGCGTGCTCGGTCTGTGGTATTCGACCGCGCCGTCGTTCCAGGTGCTGATGCTGATTTTCGGTGGCTGGGGTTTGTCGACCGGCTTGACGTTCTGGGCCGCCGTCATCAAGCGCGTGACGATGATCGCCGGCTCGCACGAACAGGGCCGCTTCTTCGGCTTGCTCGATGGCGGACGCGGCCTGATCGAGGCGATGCTCGCGACGATCGCGATCACGCTGTTCGCGTGGTTCACGCAGACCAAAGGCGAGCCGGTGGCGGCCGGTTTCAAGCTTGTGGTCTACATGTACGCATGTCTGTGCATTGCGCTCGGCGTCGTGCTCGCGCTGGTTAAAGACCCGCAAGGCAGTGAAGACGCAGCCGCCAATCGCGCCGCGAAGAAACGCAGCAACGTACTGGTCGATCTGAAAACGCTCGCGGCGATTCCCGAGTTGTGGCTGGTCGCGGCGATCGTGTTCTGCGGTTATCAGGTGTTCTGGGCCACTTACAGTTTTTCCGCGTATCTGCATGAAGGCGAAATCGGCTTGACGGTGGTGATGGCCGGCACGATCACGACGCTCAAGCTGTGGATGCGGCCGATCGGCGGCATTGGTGGCGGCTTTCTCGGCGACCGTTATTCGAAGGTCTCGGTGCTGGTGATCGCGCTCTTTCTCGCCGCGCTGTCGCTGCTCGGCCTGATGGCGGCGCCGCGTATTTCCAGCCACGTGCTGCTGGTGTTCCTCGTGCTGTTCATCGGGATTCTGACCTACGCGATTCGCGGTCTGTACTGGTCGCTGCTGGATCGCTGCAACATCCCGGTTCAAACGATGGGACTCGCCATCGGCCTGATTTCCGTGCTCGGTTATTCGCCGGACGTGTTTCTGCCGCTCATCAACGGTTATCTGACGCAGAATTTCCCGGGTGTCTTCGGTTACCAGCTTTACTTCGGCTATGTGGCCGGAATGGCGGCGCTCGGCGGCTTCGCCGGCCTCGCGCTGAGAAACATGCTTAATGGAAAAGAGGTTGCGTAAATGAAAGTCGTCTCGCTCGAAACGCATATCGTCGCCGTACCGCCGCCGCATGTAGGCGGCATGTACTGGATTTTCGTCAAGCTGAAGACCGACTGCGGTATCGAGGGCGTCGGCGAAATCTATTCGGCCACGTTCCATCCGAAGGCGATGACCCACATCATCGACGACGTATTCGGCCGCTATCTGCTCGATAAGGACCCGCATCATATCGAGCGGTTCTGGCGCGAAGCGTATTCGAGCGGTTTCACGCAACGCCCCGATCTGACGATGATGGGCGTGGTCAGCGGTCTGGAAATGGCTTGCTGGGACATCATCGGCAAAGCGGCAAACAAGCCCGTGTATGAACTGCTGGGCGGCATGGTGAATCAGCGTCTGCGCTCCTACACCTACCTGTATCCGAAGAACAGCCGCGGTGAATACGATTACGACGATCCCGATCTCGCCGCCGAGTGTGCCGCGGAAAACGTGAAGCGCGGCTTCACGGCAGTGAAGTTCGATCCCGCGGGGCCGTATACGGCTTATTCGGGTCATCAACTGTCGATGGAAGTGCTCGACCGTTGCGAGACCTTCTGCCGCAAGGTACGCGAAGCGGTGGGCAACAAGGCCGATCTGCTGTTCGGCACGCATGGCCAGATGGTGCCGTCCTCGGCGATCCGGCTTGCCAAACGCCTCGAAAAATACGATCCCTTGTGGTTTGAAGAGCCGGTGCCGCCGGGCCAGGAAGGCGCAATGGCGCAGGTCGCGCAGCACACCAGCATCCCGATTGCCGCCGGTGAGCGCCTGACTACCAAATATGAGTTCTTCAAGCTGCTCGAAGCGGGTGCCGCGTCGATCCTGCAACTGAATGTGGCGCGCGTGGGCGGCCTGCTCGAAGCGAAGAAAGTCGCGACGCTTGCCGAGGTGTATTACGCGCAGATCGCGCCGCATTTGTACAACGGCCCGATCGGCGCGGCTGCCAGTATCCAGCTCGCCACGTGCACGCCGAACTTCCTGATTCAGGAAAGCATCGGCACATGGGACGGTTTCCATGCAGCCGTGTTGAAGAAGCCGATTCAATGGGAAGACGGCTACATCATTCCGTCGCGGGAGCCCGGCCTGGGTGTCGAGTTGAACATGGAAGTCGTCAGGCAGCACACGCCGTACACCGGCGAGCGCCTGCATCTGCAAATGGCAGCGCTCCCCGCCGACGTGAAAGATCTCGCGCCGGCCAAGGGTTGAACCGGGTGAGCCCGGGTTTAAGCGGTTATTCGCATTCAATGGATTGAGCGCCGTCTGGCGACATAAAGCATGAATTACGATTACATCATCGTCGGTGCGGGTTCGGCGGGTTGCATTCTCGCCAACCGGCTGTCCGCGTCGGGCCAGTATTCGGTGCTGCTGCTCGAAGCGGGCGGCAAGGACAGTTCGTTCTGGTTCAGGATTCCGGTCGGTTTCACCAAGACGTATTACAACGAAACCTACAACTGGATGTACTACAGCGAGCCCGAGAAGGAACTCGACAACCGGCCGATCTATTGCCCGCGTGGCAAGGTGCAGGGCGGTTCGGGTTCGATCAACGCCATGATTTACGTGCGCGGCCAGCCGCATGATTTCGACGACTGGGCTGCCGCTGGCAACAAGGGCTGGGCGTTTTGCGACGTATTGCCGTATTTCCGCAAGCTCGAGTCGCATCCGCTTGGCAACACCCACTATCACGGCGCAGACGGTCCGATCCGCATCTCGCCGATGAAAGATGCGGTGCATCCGATCTGCCACGTATTCCTGAAGGGCTGCGACCAGGCTGGCTACAAGCGTAGTGACGACTTCAACGGTGCGCATTTCGAAGGCGCCGGCATCTATGATGTGAATACGCGCAACGGGCAGCGCTCGTCGAGCAGCTTCGAGTATCTGCATCCGGTGCTGACGCGCAAGAACCTGACGGTCGAGCGCGAGGTGCTGGTGAGCCGCGTGCTATTCGACAGCAAGCAGCGTGCGATTGGCGTCAGCGTGACGCAGAACGGCGCCACGCGGCAGTTCATGGCGACGCGCGAAGTGATCCTGTCGGCGGGCGCGGTAGATACGCCAAAACTGCTGCAGCTTTCCGGCGTGGGCGATAGTGCGTTGCTGGCGAAGCATCGCATTGCGCTGGTCAAGGAGCTGCCCGCGGTTGGCCAGAATCTGCAGGACCATCTGTGCGTGAGTTTCTACTATCGCGCGAACATGAAGACGCTGAATGACGAAATGCGTCCGCTGCTCGGCAAGCTCAAACTCGGTCTGCAGTACCTGCTGACGCGCAAGGGGCCGCTCGCCATGAGCGTGAACCAGGCGGGCGGCTTCTTCAAGGGCAGCGAGCGCGAGGCGCAGCCGAATCTGCAGTTGTACTTCAATCCGCTGTCATACCGGATTCCGAAGAGCAACAAGGCGAGTCTCGAACCTGAGC
This sequence comes from Paraburkholderia fungorum, assembly GCF_046027215.1. Classification (GTDB taxonomy): domain Bacteria; phylum Pseudomonadota; class Gammaproteobacteria; order Burkholderiales; family Burkholderiaceae; genus Paraburkholderia; species Paraburkholderia fungorum_D. The sequence goes on from NZ_JAQQEN010000001.1 coordinate 2,085,615, forward strand.
CGTATTCGGGTTTTCTGCTGGCATTCAATCCGTGCCGGCCGACGAGCCGTGGTTCGATCGAGATCGCTTCAAATCGCGCTGAGGATGCCGCAAAGATTCGCCTCAACGCGCTGACCACCGAGAAGGACATCGACGAGGTAATCCAGGGTTGTGAGCTGGTGCGCAAGGTGATGGCGGCACCGGCGCTCAATGGAATCACGGTCGAGGAAATCTCGCCGGGGCCGCAGGTGAACACCCGCGAAGGCTTTCTGCAGTATTTCCGTGAGCAGTCGGGATCGATCTATCACCTGTGCGGTTCGTGCGCGATGGGTGACGACCCGGACACTTCGGTGGTGGATGTGCGTTTGCGGGTGCACGGTATGGGTGGGCTGCGGGTAGTCGATGCGTCGATTTTCCCGAACATTACGTCCGGCAATATCAATGCGCCGACCATGATGGTGGCGGAGAAGGGCGCCGAGATGATTCTCGAGGACGCGGCCTCCGAAGCCGCTTTCAGGCCGCAAGCGGCGGAGCTGGCTGCCGCTGCCTGAGGCCTCGCGCGCTAACGCGTTACCGTTGGCTTGAGCGGTTCAGAAGACCGTGCCGATGCAATATGCGTCGGCACGGTTTTTTCATGTCACGACGCTGTGTTGCATGGCGGGTAAGGGTTAATCGGATGCGTCCAGCTGCGCCGATTCTGACGAATCCAGCGTACGCTCCGTTAGCCAGATTTCCTGCTGAAGCCAGTCGCGAAACAGCGCGACGTGCGGCGGCTCTTCCTGTTCCGCGCGAGTGACGAGCCAGTACGACTGATGCCCATCCACGTGTACGTTCAGCACTTGCACGAGTTGGCCTTCCGCCAGTTCGCGGCCGATCATGTGACGGTCCGCGATGGTGACACCGAGGCCGTCGATCGCGGCGCGAATCGCGTGATCGAGCAGATCGAATTCATAGCCACCGCGCGTATCGACGTTTTCGATGCCGGCGGCTTTGAGCCAGTGTTGCCAGGTCAGATAGCGCTGATCGGCGCTTGCGAGCACGTGCAGCAGCGTGAACTGATTCAGATCGATTGCCGCTCGGCCGGTCTGGCGCGCGAGCAACGCGGGCGCACAGACGGCGATATGGCGTTCGTTCATCAGCAGACGGGGGTCGACCCCTTCCCACTCGCCGTTGCCGAAACGGATTGCGCAATCGAGCACACCGGATTCGGCGAGGTTGTCGTCGGTGCGGGTCGACAGGCTCAACTCGAGATGCGGATGGGCCTCGCGCAGCCGGCCGAGGCGCGGCATCAGCCAGCGGCTCGTGAAGGTGGGTGGCGCGTTGATGCGCAGGCGATTGCGGTGGGTTTTTTCCTGCAGGCTGCGGACGGTGAGTTCGATCCGGTCGAAGGATTGCTGCAGGGCCTGGAGCAGGATGCGGCCGGCGGCGGAGAGTTCCAGGTGGTGGTGATGACGGAGCAGGAGGGTTTCGCCGAGTTGCGCTTCGAGTTGGCGGACTTGTCGGCTGACGGCACTCTGGGTGACGTTGAGTAGCTCCGCTGCGCGGGTGAAGCTGCCCGTTCGGCCAGCGACTTCGAAGGCTTTTAGCGCGTTGAGCGCGGGCATTTTGCGTTTCAAGGGGTGGGGCCTGGATAAGGTTGGGCGCTGGCGCGGTGGGGTATTTTACTTTGCCTGCGGCGGCGGCATTTCCTTGCTCTCTATGCCTACGGCGTTTGGTGTTTTGGCGGTCTGGCTTCCTGGGCCTTTCCTTGCATTCTTAATGGTTTATTAGCGTCGCCCCTGTGCGGGGCGGCACCTACTTTTCTTTGCCGGCCGCAAAGAAAAGTAGGCAAAAGAAAGCGGCTCAAACCGCCAACATTTAAGTGGGTCTCCTGGCTTGGAGGGGCTGGTGGTGCGATAAACGGATCACACCTCGGTCCATAAGCGCCAGTGACACAGCCGTCATCCGCTCCCGCTCCGCACTGCGTGCGTCGCGGACGGGTCCACCAAGGAAACCGGGTGCTTCGTTTGTGCGTAGCGGGGGCCATCGGCTTCGCCTCGGCGAGGCGCCGAAAACACCAACTGGTTTGATGAAGTACCGCCCCGGCGCGCGCAGCGCCGCCGGAAGCATGACGGCCTGGTCACTCAGGTGGGGAAGTGCGCAGGCTCGGTCTCTACGGGGCCACGATCCCCTCCAAGCCAAGGGGCCCGCTTAAGAATTGGCGGTGTGAGCCGCTTTCTTTTGCCTACTTTTCTTTGCGGCCGGCAAAGAAAAGTAGGTGCCCCCCCGCACAGGGGGAACGCTAATAGACCAGCAAGAAAACAAGAAAAGGCCAACGCCGCAGGCACAACGAAATGCCGCCGCCAAAGGCAAAAAAACCCGCCATCGCTCCGCGACCAAACCCAAACCCTTAATCAGCAATCCGCTTATCAGCCAACGCATTCTGGCAATCCGCCAGCACCTGCCTCACCAATCGAGCTTGAAGATCAAGCTCCTCAGTATCGAGGATCTCCTCAACAGCATCCCGCGCCCACTCGGTATCGACAAACGTCGCGTGCCGCCGCGCGATCTCCAACGCCAGCGCCGACAACCTCGCGATGCTCAGCCAGTCGGCCTCCCGCATCCGGCGATCCAGCCACTTATGCGCGGCCTGTACGTGGAACTGCGCGTCAGGCCAGTCCTCATTCAGGTAATAAGCGCCAAGACTCCCGCATGTGAGCCAGCACAACAGCTCCAAACGGTCACGTGGACTCAGATGATGGCGTACATCACTCATGGCGACGCTCGCTGCTGTAAATTGCGTTCCGCTCCGGACGACTGGTCGCCGTCCTCCCTGAGTTACACAATATCACGCAGAATTCGGGAACAGCAATTCCTCTCTTGCAATAGCCGTTCCAGCCCGCTTTTCCACCAGGAAAACAACGCGCGCCCCCGCCCTAGCGTGTGGCGACCATAAAGAGCCGCGGAAATGGCAACAGCACCGTGCCGTCTTCCAGTGCCGGATAAGCCCGCGCAATCTCGTCCCGGTAACGCACGAGGAAGCCGGCGCGCTCGCCGTCGTCGAGCTCAGCCAGAAAGGGCCTCAGCGCGCTCCCCTTGAACCACTCGACAACCGCGTCCGCGCCGCCAGCAAGCGGGTGGTAGTAGACGGTGCGCCATACGTCGACCCTTGCGCACAGCGGCTTGAGCAATGGGTAGTACCAGTCGGCGCCGTAGCGCATGGTGCGCTCCACGCCCTTGAGCTTGCTCGCCCACGGGCCGTCCGCAGCGATTTCGCGCAGCAGACGGTGCGCGGGTTCGTCCAGGTTGTCCGGCATCTGCACGGCGAGGTTGCCGCCCGGCGCAAGTTTCTTCACGAGCGATGGAAATAGCCGCTCGTGGTGAGGCACCCATTGCAACACGGCATTGGCAAGAATCAGGTCGTAAGGACCCGCGGCATCCCACTTCGAAATGTCGGTCAGATCGAACCGCAGATGCGGCAGGCGCGTGCGTGCCGCCGCGATCATGTCAGCGGAACTGTCAATGCCGCTCACGGCTGCGCCCGGCAAGCGCGCCGCCAGCGCCTCAGTGGAGTTTCCGGGACCGCAGCCGATGTCCACAGCGACCCGCACGTCGCCCGGCGGGACAGCCGCCAGCAAATCCCTCACCGGCCGCGTGCGCTCGTTTTCGAACTTCACGTATTGCTTCGCATACTGATCCGTCGCTGAAGCCATCTCACTCTCCTTTCTCGTCGAGGGCCGGTGCCCGCCGTTCAATCGGTCTGCCGATTCTGTGCGCCACGAAGGGCGGAGTAAAATGAATTTATCATTCCGATTCCTTCATTTTTCTAATGAAAATCGACACTCTTGGCGTACAGGCGTTCGTCGCCATCGCGGATCGAGGCAGCTTTCAGGGCGCGGCCGACGCGTTGCACGTCACGCAAACGGCCATTACGCAGCGTCTGCGCAAGCTCGAAACCTACCTGGGCGTCACGCTGATCGAACGGACCACGCGCTCCATGGCGCTCACTGAAATCGGCCGCACGTTCCTGCCGCAAGCGCGCCGCTTGCTGGGCGAACTGGCCGACGCACTGGTGGAAATCCGCGAGACGGGTGTCGCGCGTCGCGGCGATGTGTCGATCGCCTGCGTGCCAACGGTTGGCGTGCAGTATCTGCCGCGTATTCTGCAGGCGTATGCCGCGCAGTATCCGCACAACCGTATCAAGATTCTCGATCACGCGTCGTCCGCCGTGGAAGCGGCGGTGCTGCGCCGCGAAGTCGAATTCGGCATCAACATCGCCGGGGACCATCATCCGGACCTGGTCAGTCTGCCGCTGACGGAAGACCGTTACGTGCTGATCTGCCATCAGGATCATCCGCTGGCAAAGCGGCGGCGCATCGCTTGGCAACAGTTGCAATCCTATCCGCTGATTTTTGCCGGCGAGGTGAGCGGCAACCGCGCGCTGCTCGACGTGGCGCTCGAAACAAGCGATCTCGCCCTGCGCTCGTTTTATGAGGTCCAGCGCAGTTCGACTGCGGTGGGGCTGGTCGCCCAGGGCGTGGGCGCGGCGGTGGTGCCGGCGCTCGCGCTTCAGAAGGGCGCGTATCCGACGGTTCGCACCGTCGAACTGACGCATCCGGCTGTCTCGCGCACGCTTGTTCTCGTCGCGCGCAAGACCGCGCATCTGTCGCCGGCGGCGCAGGCGCTCTACGACATGATCCTCGAGCAGGCCACGCTCAAGCCGTGAGTCCGGCCTGGAGACACTGAGCGCGCAAACACGTCGCCGCGTGGCTCAGATCGCGCTCAGATCGCGCTCAGATCGCGCTCAGATCGCGCTCCGCCACCTCGGCCGCTTCCCCGTCCCCATTTTTTGACGAGTCGTGTCGCAGGCTTCGCCGTGAGCTGTTTTGGCGCGCAAGACACCAGGTGTATATGTCCGTTTGATGCGGGCTTGGATAAGCTACGGGTCTGTGACACGCGGTCGGGCGTTCGGATCCGGTCGGTGTTTAATCTCCCGAAGGCGTTGTCGCGATGCGCGACACCTCGGCAAACACTCTGTCCCGTCAGGCTCTCATGCTGCAGATACTAGGCAAGGCCTCATCCATCAACGTTCGCAAAGTGCTGTGGACCTGCGCTGAACTCGACCTGCCGTTCGAGCGGGAAGACTGGGGCTCGGGTTTCAGGCCGACCGGCGTTCCGGAGTTTCTCGCGCTCAATCCCAACGGCATGGTGCCCGTGCTCAGGGATGGCGAGTTCGTGCTGTGGGAATCCAACTCGATCATCCGTTATCTAGCCGGCCGCTATGACGGCGACGCGCTTTATCCTCGCGACCCTTGCGAACGGGCAAGATGCGACCAATGGATAGATTGGCAGGCGAGCGAGCTGAACCGGGCCTGGAGCTACGCGTTTCTTGCACTGGTGCGGCATTCTCCGGATCACCAGGACCGCCAGCAGATCGAGCAGTCGTGTGCTAACTGGACGCGGCACATCGGGATCGTCGAGAGGCAACTGGAGAAGACCGGCGCGTTCATCGCCGGCCAGTCGTTTTCACTTGCCGATATTCCGCTCGGGCTGTCGATCAATCGCTGGCTCGAAACGCCGCTGCCGCACGCCCATTTTCCGGCCGTGACGGCTTACATGGCGCGGCTGAGCAATCGCGCGGGCTGTCTCGCGTACTGCCGCAACGGCACGCCCTGAGGCAGATGTTGCGGCTGCCTCTGTCGCGCGCCGTGAAGCAAGGCGCGGCGCGGTATGCGCCGGATTCCGCTTACAAATATCCATGCGCCATCCTTACGGATTCATCTCGATCGCTAGCTTCTGCGCGCCGCACCTGACTCACCTACAATGAGCGCTTTTGCAACACAGATTGAAGGTTGAATGATGCGGGTATCGAAATTTGCGCTGGCGTTGCTGACAGCCTGTTTTACGCTGAATGCGAGCGCCGAGATGACGGCCGCGCAATACCGGCAATGGGCACATGCCGATAACAACTCGGTCTACGCGGCCTACATTACCGGCACGATCAACGCGCTGGGATGGGCCAACGGAGATCTGGTGTCGAAAAAACGTCCGCCGCTTTTCTGTCCGCCCAAAGATCTGGCGATCGGCAACCAGAACGTCTATCCGCTGCTTGACGAGTTCTTCACCAATCATCCCGGCATTTCAGACGACTTCCCGGTCGGCCTCGCCATTCTGCGCTCGCTCCAGGCGGCGTTCCCCTGCTGATCCGGGCGCGCCTCGCGGCGCGTCCGAATCTGTGCCGCGAGGTTCAGGACACGCTGAGCGCTGCCTGGTTGTAGTTGCTGGCGTAAGCGTTCTCCACGCCCGGAAGAATCTCGACCACCTCGAAGAAGCGGTCCCAGAACGGCGTTTCGCGCAAGGCTTCCACGACGAGTTCGTACGCGTGATGGCTCGTGGCGTCCCATACCCAGATATCGGTCACGCGCGCCGAATAAAATTCGACGTCGTAGAAACGCATGCTCACCTTATCGGCGTGCTGCTTGAGAATCGGCTCGACGTGTTCCCGCAGCAGGCGAAAGCGTTCGTCGACGGAAAAGCCGAGCCATTCGGGCAGGGTCTTCACGAGCATGAAGACGGTCAGGACGGGTTTTTTCACAGTTGAAGTCATGATGTGCAATTCCAGTTGAGTGACGTAGCTAAGTGACGTAGCTAAGCGACGTAGCTAAGTGACGTAGCTAAGCGACGCAGCCAAGCGACATCGGATTAATTGGGTTTCGCGAAACAGGTCTAGAATACGAGCGATCGCTCACATTAAAAACTCGCATTTCGGTCATGCCAAAATCCACCGCCGCGCAGCGTCTGAAGCCCCGTAAATCGCCGGTTCAGCGGCGCTCCGCGCAAACGGTCGAAGCCGTACTCGAAGCGGCGGCTCGCATTCTGGAGACGCGCGGACTCGCGGCATGTACGACCAACGCCGTCGCGGAACGGGCTGGCGTCAGCATCGGTTCGCTGTATCAATACTTTCCGAATCGTGACGCGTTGACGGTTGCGTTGATCGAGCGCGAAACCGCGCAACTGATGGCGGATGTCACCTCGGCATCGATGCTGGAGCATTCGCGAGGCTGTGTGCTGGCGATGGTGCGCGCGGCGGTCGCGCATCAGATGCGGCGGCCGGTGCTTGCGCGGATCATCGACTTCGAGGAGCGCCGGCTGCCGCTCGGCGAGCGCAATCTGCGGGTTGCCGACACGATTCACGCAGCGCTTCTGGAGGCATTGACCAACAAGCCTGGCGCGCCCGATCTGGACGACGCGAGCCTCGTCGCCCACGATCTGCTGGCGATCGTGCGCGGCATGATCGACGACGCAGGCGAGCGTGACGAACGTGATGCCGCCGCGCTCGAAGTGCGCGTGATGCGTGCGGTCGATGGCTATGTGGCGCAGTCGAGGCGACTGGACGGCGAGGCCGTGCCGATGGGCGAGGGCGTGACGCTTCGCCAGGGGCGTGCGTCGAAAACCCGTCGTCTTTGATCAGCCTGGCGATGAGGCCAGCCGGAACGCGTCGACGGCCCACACTTCGCCGGCGAGGATGCGCGGGTCCGTGCGCGTAAGCCACTCGGCTAGCGGCGTCAGCGTGATGCCGGGCATGTTCGATCCGTCAAACGACTGCGACACGAACGGGGTGTCGTCATCCGGGCGACGGACCTCTGCTACGGGACGGTGGGCGGGGCTGTCACGACTGCGCGACGGCCCCGCCGGGACTCAGACCTGCACGAGGTGCGGAATCTGCACGTCGGGGTTCACGTCGGCGTCATAGTCCACACCGGCGATCTCGAATCCGAACAGACGCAGGAAGTCGGTCTTGTAGCCGCTGAAGTCCGTGAGTTCGTAGATGTTGTCGTTGGTCACCTGATTCCAGAGTTGCTGGACGCGGCCTTGCACTTCAGGGTCGAGTTCCTTGTAGTCCGCGCGCAGACGGCCTTCCTCATCCACGTGCGGCGTACTGCCGTACAGGCTGTCTTTGTAGAGGCCGTAGACCTGTTCGATGCAGCCTTCGTGCGTGCCTTTTTCCTTCATGACCTTGAAGAGCAGCGACAGATAGAGCGGCATCATCGGAATCGCCGAACTGGCCTGGGTGACGACGGCTTTCAGCACCGAGACGCGAGCGTCGCCGCCTTTTGCCGCGAGTTTTTCGCGGATGCTGAGCACTTTGCGGTCGAGATCTTTTTTGGCCGCGCCGATGGAGCCGTTCCAGTAGATATCGTGCGTGATTTTTTCACCGAGGTAGGTGAAGGCGGTGGTTTTCGCGCCGTCGGCGAGTACGCCGGCGTCGAACAGGGCGTCGATCCACATCTGCCAGTCTTCGCCGCCCATCACGGCGACCGTGTTGTCGATTTCGCTTTGCGTGGCGGGTTCGAGGATGGATTCCTTGACGACTTCCTTATCGGTATCGAGGCCGCGCAGGTTGACGGCCTGACCGACCGGCTTGAGCGTCGAGCTGAAGACTTCGCCGGTTTTCGGGTGGGTGCGTTTTGGTGCGGCGAGGCTGTAGACCACCAGGTCGACCTGACCGAGATCGCGTTTGATGACTTCGATGGTGCGCTGTTTGACTTCGTCGGAGAAGGCGTCGCCGTTGATGCTGGTGGCGTAGAGGCCCTTGGCCGTGGCGAGTTTCTCGAAGGCGGCGGTGTTGTACCAGCCGGCGGTGCCCGGTTTGGTCTCGGTACCTGCGCGTTCGAAAAACACGCCGAGGGTGGCGGCATCCGAGCCGAATGCGGCGCTGATGCGGGCGGCGAGGCCGTAGCCTGTGGATGCGCCGATCACGAGGACTTTTTTCGGTCCGGTGGTGATGGGGCCTTGGGCTTTGACGTACTCGACCTGCTCCTTGACGTTGGCTTCGCAGCCAACAGGGTGGGTCGTTACGCAGATGAAGCCTCGCACGCGTGGTTTGATGATCATGAAGGACCTCTTGTCGGAATTGGCGATATTATATTTGCATCGATGTCCGGGGATGGGTTTTTGCCTTTGGCGGCGGCATTTCGTTGGTCTGTATGCCTACGGCGTTTGGTGTTTTGGTGGTCTGGCTTCTTGGGCCTTTCCTTGCATTCTTAATGGTTTATTAGCGTCGCCCCTGTGCGGGGGGGCACCTACTTTTCTTTGCCGGCCGCAAAGAAAAGTAGGCAAAAGAAAGCGGCTCAAACCGCCAACATTTAAGTGGGTCTCCTGGCTTGGAGGGGCTGGTGGTGCGATAAACGGATCACACCTCGGTCCATAAGCGCCGGTGACACAGCCGTCATCCGCTCCCACTCCGCACTGCGTGCGTCGCGGACGGGTCTGCCAGGGAAACCTGGTGCTTCGTTTGGGCGCGGTGGGGGCCATCGGCTTCGCCTCGGCGAGCCGCTGAAAAACACGGATGGTTTTGGAAGTGCTGGTGTCAGCACCAAAGTAAGCGAGCCAGCGCATTGGGCAAGCCGCATACGTAAAACCCGGGGGGCGGTTTGATGAAGTACCGCCTCGGCGCGCGCAGCGCCGCCGGAAGCATGACGGCCTGGTCACTCACGCCGGAAGGTGCGGAGGGCCAATCTCTACGGAGCCACGATCCCCTCCAAGCCAGGGGACTCGCTTAAGAACTAGCGGTGTGAGCCGCTTTCTTTTGCCTACTTTTCTTTGCGGCGGCAAAGAAAAGTAGGTGCCCCCCGCACAGGGGGAACGCTAATAAAACCAGAAACAAAACAAGGAAAGGCCAAAAAGCCGGACCAACGAAACACAAAACGCCGCAGGCATCCACCGCAAGGAAATGCCCAAAAAGCCAGAGCACCAAACCCCCCAAATGCCGTAGGCAAAAAAACCCCTCCCCACGCTGTTACAATCTGCTTCTTTCTCGATTGACTTTGCGCCATGGGTTTCGAACAACTCGCTGAACTGAAGAAGCAACTTGCCGCGGCACGGGCCGAAGCTGCGCCGGCCGCCAAGCCAGCCGTCAAGCCGGGCAACAAGCCGGGCGCGAGGCCTGCCCGCAAGCCGGCGCCAGCCCGCCGCCCCGTGGCCGACGCGAAACCGGCCGACGCGAAACCGGCCCACGCGAAATCCACCAACGCGAAACCCGCAGACGCGAAACCGGTGGACCCGGTGGTGAAGTCAATCGGCAGACTGCAAAAGCGCTTTCCGAATGCGTTCCCGAAGAATCCGGCCCCCAAACTGCCGCTGAAGGTCGGTATTTTCGAGGACCTGGTGGTGCACGCCAAGGAACTGTCGCTGAGCGAAGCGGAATTGCGCGACGCAATCAAAACCTGGTGCCGCGGCAGCCGTTACTGGAAAAGCCTCGTCGAAGGCGCAGCGCGCGTCGATCTGACCGGCGGAGAAGCAGGTCAGGTCACAGCCCAGGAAGCGGCCGGCGCGCAACGTCTGCAGGCGCATCGCGCCGGCAAGGCGGCGGCCAAGGCGGCAAACCCGTCAGCGGATCCGGCAACCAACCCGGGCGCCGACACCGCAGTCAGCCCCGCAGTCAACCCCGCAGTCAACCCGTCAGCCAGCACCGAGGGCGGCGAGCCAGCCACCCCGGCGCAAGCGCCGGCGGACACTTCAGCCGAAGCGGCCACCCCGGCCGCCGTCGAACCGGCTGGGCCGCAGGCATAAAAACCGCCCGATCAGGCGGTGATTCACTGCCGCGCTAGTGTGCAGCCGTTAGCCGGCTGCGCACAAAGCCCACATGCTCGCGCAGCACATAAAACGCGTCGGCATAAGCGAGCGGCATACGTAACCGGTTCAGCGATTCCTCGATGTGGTCGAGCTCCGCGAAGAGCGTTTTGCGCTCTTCTTCGGTCGAATCGGCCAGCGCGCGGCGTTCGATCGCGATCAGCGAACCGTAATAACGATAAATGCGCGAGCGTACCCGCCAGCCGTACAGCGCGGGAATCAGCCGCATGGCCGGAAACAGCAGCACCGCCAGCGGCAGCAGCAGAACCAGCGTGCGGTCAGCGACGCTCGCCAGCCAGAACGGCAGCGTACGGTACAGGAAACTCTTGCCGGTCTTGTAGTAGCGCAGCGCGTCTTCACTCATCTGATATTCGCGGGCGACCGGACTCGGAAACTGGCCCGCGCGCTGCAACAGCCCAGCCGTGCCGTGCACCTCCTGCGCGGTCTCGATCAGCAGGTCGGAGATAGCCGGATGCAGATTGGTGCGAGCCACCAGCTCAACCGTCGGGCTGATGAGATGCACCGTCTCCGGCGGAATCCGGTACTTCAGATCCAGTACGCCGGTCGGCAGATCGATCTCGTCGAGATAGGGAAAGCGCCGCGTATACGCGCTCGCTTCGTCGAAGTTCATCACGGAGATGCCGGGCACCTTGAGCAGCCTGAGCATCAGCGCCCGGGTCGCCGAGTCGCCATTCAGGATCGCCGCGTCGACTTCGCCCGCCACCAGTTGGGTGGCGGCCTGCAGGCCATCGGTGGGCACCAGCGTCGTGTCGTCGCCCGGTTCGATACCATTGGCCTCCAGCAGTGTGAGCGCGAGCAGGCGCGTGCCGCTGCCTTCACGGCCAATGGCAATCCGTTTGCCTTCCAGTTCCGACAGTTGCGTCACGCCCGTGCCGCGATAGAACACCACCACGGGAATATAGAAAACGCTGCCGATCGACATTAGCGAGGACGTATCGAGGCCATCCGCCACGCCACCCTGCACGAACGCGATATCGACATGCTGTTTCGGGTCCAGCAGACGATGCAGATTCTGCACGGAGCCGTCGGACTCCAGCACGTTCAGCTTGATGCCGTTGCGCGCGAGGATCTTCCTGTACTGCTCGGCGGCGACCATGAATGAACTGTCACGCGGGCCGGCGCTCATCGTGATGGTTCTCGGCGGCGCCGGATCGACCAGCCAGACGATTAGCGTAACCAGCAGCACGAACAGCGCGGCCACGATGGCGTAGGGCACCGTGTGATCGCGCCACTCGGCATGCGAATGATCGCCTGGGAAGTGCGGGGTACGCGGGCGAGGCGCTTTCATGGACACTCCGTGCCGGTAACCGGGATGACGCATTCTCCACTGTCCGCCGCCGGTTTGCCGTCGGCAGTTTGCTCTATTGACCCCGGGTTATGCCTGGGTATCTGTGAGCCAATAGCGTCTGCCCCGCGGCACATTGGTGCAGATGTCTTGCCAGAACGGTGGCCAAGGCCACAAAAACACGCCACGTGCCATGGCATAATCGGCCCCAGTTTTTCATCATGTCGCCGGGCGTACCTTGGGCCGTTTCCATCGGAAGATAGGCAGTTGGCTGGGATTGTTCGCGATCCTGATGGCAACGCTCGCGCCGACAGTCTCGCAGTCGCTGGCCGCGCGCGGCAGCGCGAGCACCGTGTCCGGCGAGCATTGCGACATGCCGTCGATGGGTGAGATGTCGTCGATGGACGACATGCCCGCGATGCAGGGCAACGCATCAGACCAGGACGATCGCAGGCACACGCAGCATTCGACCATGTCCGACGGCGACGCCTGCGGCTATTGCAGCCTGCTCGCCCACATGCCCGCGGTGCCGAGTGTGGAGGCGCTGTTCGCCATCACCGTCCGGGTCATCCAGCATCCCATCGCCACGCGGTTCGAGAGCGTTCGCCGCGTCGAGCCGCTCACCTTCGCGCAACCTCGCGCCCCTCCGTTCGTTTCCTGATTCGAGTCACACCGGCGCGATGCCGTGAGTGCATCGCGATGTCGCCGCACGTCGTCATGACGCGCCCCGGCATTGTCACGACCCATGAACAGGATCGACCATGCAGACCCATTCGACGCGCAGCGGCACACCGCTGCGCGCGGCGCCGCTCGTCGCGGCCGCCGCCAGCGCATTGCTATTCGTTTCTTCACTGGCCCACGCTCACGCGATTGCCGGCAACCGCATCTTTCCGGCGACGATGTCTGTCGACGACCCCGGCGTCGGCGACGAAGCCAACCTCCAGTACGGGCATCAGCGCGTGCCCGGCGACGATGGCGATCAAAGCATCAACACCTTCGATTTCGAATACGACAAGCTGATCACGTCGAGGCTGGCGGTGTCCGTCGGCGGCACCTACGCGATGCAGAACAATCCTCGCGCGCGTGGCTTCGACAATTTCGGCGTGGGCCTGAAGTACCTGCTGTACGTCAACGAAGCTCACGAGTTCATGACGTCGATCGGCGTGGATGCCGAACTGGGCGGCACAGGCAGCCGCGCGATCGCCGACAACTTCTCGACGATCTCGCCGACGATCTATGCGGGCAAGGGCATGGGCGATCTTCCCGATTCGCTCGCGTATCTGCGCCCGATCGCCGTCACGGCTGAAGCCGGACCTGCGCTGACCACCGGCGCGGGCCAGCCGAACGCATTCAACTATGGCTTCACGGTGCAATACAGCCTGCCGTATCTGCAGCAGCACGTACACGACCTCGGCTTGCCGCAGCCCTTGTCGAACCTCATTCCGCTAGTGGAAATTCCGCTGTCCAGAAGTCAGGGGCAGACGACCGGCACCGTTAATCCGGGCTTTATCTGGATCAATCGCTATGGCCAGTTCGGTGTCGAAGCGCAGATTCCGATCAACCACGCGAGCGGCTCGCACGTGGGTATTCTGGTCCAGGCGCACATCTTCTTCGACGACGTTGCGCCGACCACCATCGGCAAACCTCTCTTCCAGTAACGCAGGAGCACGCGATGAAAAACAACCGACCTAATGGGTTGAGCGCGACGGCGAGACTGCCGGTGCTGCTCGCCGGACTCGCATTCGCCGGCGCTGCCGTGGCGCATGTGTTCCCGCAGAAGCAGGAGCCGGGCGCGGGCGCGACGGTCGCTTCGCCCGCGCAGGTCAGGGTGCTGTTCGACGGGCCGCTCGAGCCGGCATTCAGTTCGCTGACAGTCTCCGACGCAAGCGGCAAGCAGGTCAGCACGGAAAAGGCGACGGTCGATGCGCATCAGCCAGCGGAGATTGCCGTGCCGCTGCCGCCGTTGCCGGCCGGGCACTACATCGTGCATTGGGTGGCGGTGGCATCCGACGGGCACCGTACGCATGGCGACTATGCATTCAATGTGAAGTAAGCGGCGCGCGTGGTGCGCTGCGTCATCGCCCGCGCGATGGTGCGGCGCAGCCGATTCCCCGGGGCCGGATGCGTGCGAAAGGGTCTATTATCGGTAACACGCATCGAGTGTTCGTCAGCACCGGCAAGCGCTTCACAGCGTGCCGCAGCAGCCCTTCACAGCCGGGGAGAACAGGCATGACGGAGTATGTGAAGGCGCTCCTCGCAGACGAACGTGGCCCCAGGCGCAATCGGATCGCGGGGCTCTACGCGTTACTGCTGGGTTTCAATCTCGCGGCATGGGTGGCGGCATTCGTGGCGTTTCGCGGCTACCCGCTGCTGATGGGTTCCTGCCTGCTCGCCTGGTCGTTCGGGTTGAGGCATGCAGTGGACGCGGACCATATCGCGGCCATCGACAACGTCACGCGCAAGCTGATGCAGTCCGGTCAGCGCCCCGTCACGGTCGGGCTGATGTTCTCGCTCGGCCACTCCACCATCGTCGTGCTGGCCACGATCGGCATTGCCGCAACCGCGATGGCATTGCAAAGCAGGATGAGCGGCTTCAGGGAAATCGGCGGGATGATCGGCACGCTGGTGTCGACGTTCTTCCTGTTTGCCATCGCACTGCTGAATCTGATCGTGCTGCGCTCGGTGCTGCGCGCGTTTCGCCGCGTGCGCAGCGGCGAGCCTTACGTCGATGAAGATCTCGACATGCTGCTCGCCAACCGGGGGTTTCTGGCGCGCATCTTCCGGCCGCTGTTCGGCCTCATCACGCGAAGCGGGCACATGTATCCTCTCGGCTTCCTGTTCGGGCTGGGTTTCGATACCGCAACCGAAGTCGGCTTGCTCGGCATCTCGGCCGCCGGCGCGGCGCAAGGCATGTCGATCTGGTCGATCCTGGTGTTTCCCGTATTGTTCACCGCGGGCATGACGCTGATCGATACCACCGACAGTATCCTGATGCTGGGCGCGTATGGCTGGGCCTTCGTGAAGCCCGTGCGCAAGCTCTACTACAACATCACGATCACCACGATTTCGGTGCTGGTGGCGCTGCTGGTCGGCTGCATCGAAGGACTGGGCTTGCTCGCGGACAAGCTGCATCTGAGCGGCGGATTCTGGCAGATGGTGGGCGCGCTGAACGAGAACTTCGGCATGATCGGCTACGCAATCATCGGGGTATTTCTGCTCAGCTGGTTATTGTCGGCCGCGGTGTACAAATGGAAGCGATTCGAAGAACTGGAGATTCACTCCGAATCGCTTTGATCCGTGAATCATGCGTGGATGACGCGTAAGCGCACCCGGATTCGCCGCGACACTTGAATGGCACATGAGTGGCGCACGGGCGAGCCCTCAACCCTTAGGCCTATTGTCAGCCCAATCGACGGCCTGCGCGCGGCTCGGCCGTCGCGTTTCAGTCTGATGAATACATGACGGAAACTGGGTTATTTGGTAGCGCTGACCTATACTCAAAAAAGTTTTTCGGGCTCATCACGGTGGGCACCATCCCAAACAATACATGCAGCCAATCCGATCCTTTTAACCGCATTTCGCGGAGCGAGTAGAGATCGATTGCTGGACACGTGACTGCCGTGCGGCACTCGCCACGTATCTTTGCCTGATTAAAAAGAACGTGGTTCGCAGTGGAGACACATCATGGCAGAAGCAGACACTGTCCCCTATGGGCGCAAGACTCAGCACGCCCCGGCTCTCAAGGAAGTGCACATCATCTGGATCACCGCGGGCCTCGGCTGCGACGGCGATTCGGTATCGATTACCGCGGCCACTCAACCGAGCATCGAAGACGTGATTCTCGGCGCGATCCCGGGTTTGCCGAAGGTGCATTTACACAATCCCGTACTGGCGTATGAAAACGGCGACGAGTTTCTCAAACCGTTTCATCAGGCCGCGCGTGGCGAGCTGGAAAACTTCGTGCTGGTCATGGAAGGCTCGATTCCCAACGAGCGTATTAATCGCGAGGGCTATTGGGCCGCATTAGGCACCGACCCCGATACGCACGAGCCGATCACGATTCCGCAATGGCTCGACCGGCTCGCGCCACGCGCATTGGCGGTGGTCGGCGCGGGCACTTGCGCGACCTATGGCGGCATTCACGCGATGCAAGGCAATCCGACCGGCTGCATGGGCCTCGCCGATTACCTCGGCTGGGACTGGAAGTCGAAAGCGGGTTTGCCGATCGTCAACGTGCCGGGGTGTCCGGTGCAGCCGGATAACTTCATGGAGACGCTGCTCTATCTGCTGTATCAACTCGCGGGTCTTGCGCCGATGATTCCACTCGACGACGCGCTGCGGCCGAAGTGGCTCTTCACCCGCACCGTGCACGACGGCTGCGACCGCGCCGGTTCCTACGAGCAGGCCATCTTCGCCACCGAGTACGGCAGCCCGAATTGCATCGTCAAGCTCGGCTGCTGGGGACCGGTCGTGCAATGCAACGTGCCCAAGCGCGGCTGGATGGCGGGCATAGGCGGCTGTCCGAATGTGGGCGGCATCTGCATCGGCTGCACGATGCCGGGTTTCCCGGACAAGTTCATGCCGTTCATGGACGAGCCGCCCGGAGCGGTGCTCTCGTCGAATCTGATCAGGAGCTACGGGCCGCTGATCCGCAGTTTGCGCAAGCTGACCAGAAACACGCTGAACGACGAGCCGAAATGGCGTCACAACCGGCCGGAACTCACCACCGGTTATCGCCGCTGATAGAGCGGCGTATTGGGCGACGCATCAAGCGGCGTATTGGGCGTAATTCGACTAGTCAGCAGGGAGAAGGTCATGGCCATTAGTACCGCACCTGAAGCGAGCGCCAGCACCCAGGCCACGCCGGGCAAGCTGGTCGAAATGAACTGGGATCCGATCACGCGGATCGTCGGCAGTCTGGGGATTTACACCAAGATCGATTTTGCCAACCGCCGCGTGGCGGAGTGCTACAGCACGTCGTCGATCTTTCGTGGCTACAGTATTTTCATGAAGGGCAAGGACCCGCGCGACGCGCACTTCATCACGAGCCGCATCTGCGGCATTTGCGGCGACAATCACGCAACCTGTTCGGTCTACGCGCAGAACATGGCCTATGGCGTGAAACCGCCGCCGATCGCCGAATGGATCGTCAATCTCGGTGAAGCGGCCGAGTACATGTTCGACCACAACATCTTCCAGGACAACCTGGTCGGCGTGGACTTCTGCGAGACGATGGTCAAGGAGACCAACCCTGGCGTGTGGGCGAGAGCGCAAAAAACGCCCGCGCCGCATGCGGATAAACACGGCTATCGAACCATCGCCGACATCATGACAGCGCTCAATCCGTTCACGGGCGAGTTCTATCGCGAGACGCTGATGGTGAGCCGTTATACGCGCGAAATGTTCTGCCTGATGGAGGGACGCCACGTGCATCCGTCGACACTGTATCCCGGCGGCGTGGGCACGGTGCCGACCATTCAGCTGTTCACGGATTACATCACACGCCTGATGAAGTACGTCGAGTTCATGAAGAAAGTCGTGCCCTTGCACGACGATCTGTTCGACTTCTTCTACGAGGCCTTGCCGGGTTATGAGGAAGTCGGGCGGCGACGCGTTCTGCTGGGTTGCTGGGGTTCGTTTCAGGACCCGAACGTGTGCGACTACAGCTACAACACGATGACGCAATGGGGCCGCGGCATGTTCGTCACGCCGGGCGTGGTGGTGGACGGCGAGCTGGTGACGACCGATCTGGTCGAGATCAACCTGAACATTCGCATTCTGCTCGGCAGTTCCTTTTACGACGACTGGGATCACGAGGAAACCTTCGTCAAGAACGATCCGCTCGGCAATCCGGTCGACCGCAAGCATCCATGGAATCAGACCACGCTGCCGCGTCCGCAGAAACGCAAGTTCGACGGCAACTACACGTGGGTGATGTCGCCGCGCTGGCTCGACAAACGCACCGGCGACCATCTCGCGCTCGATACCGGCGGCGGTCCGATTGCGCGTCTGTGGGCGACGGCCCTGGCGGGTCTGGTGGATATCGGCTATATCAAGGCGACCGGCCACAGCGTGAAGATCTATTTGCCGAAGACCGCGCTCAAACCCGAAGTCGAATTCGAGTGGAAGATTCCGAAGTGGAGCAATGCGCTGGAACGCGATCGCGCCCGCACGTATTTTCAGGCGTATTCCGCAGCGGCCGCGTTGTATTTCGCGGAGCAGGCGCTCGCCGAATTGCACGCGGGACGTACCCGCACTTTCAGCGATTTCACGGTGCCGCAAGAGGGGCTCGGCTGCGGTTTCCACGAAGCGGTGCGCGGTGTGCTCTCGCATCACCTGGTGATTCGCGACGGCAAGATTGCCAACTATCACCCCTATCCGCCTACGCCATGGAATGCCAATCCACGCGATATCTACGGCACGCCTGGACCGTATGAAGACGCGGTGCAGAACACGCCGATCTTCGAAGAGAACGGACCGGAGAAGTTCAAGGGTATCGACATCATGCGCGCGGTGCGCAGCTTCGATCCGTGCCTGCCGTGCGGCGTGCATATGTATGTCGGCAACGGCAAGACCATCGATACGTCGCACTCGCCGACCTTCGGCGTGATGCAGGGAGCGCACAAGTGAGCGACGAGCGCGCCGTGCTCGCGCAGCAGCGCCGCATCGACGAACTGATTGCGGCGCTGGAGGCGCTCGACGATCCACGCGCAAGCGAACCCGCCAAAGAGTTGCTGCAGGTCGTGCTCGATCTGCACACCGACGGTCTCGCGCGCCTGATGGAAATCGTAGCGGCAGCGGGCGCGATGGATGACGCAATGCTCGAAGCGCTGGAACGCGATGCGAGTGTGTCAGCGCTGCTGCTTCTGCATGGGCTGCACCCGCGCGATTTGTCCACGCGCGTCTCGCGTGCGGTGGAGAAATTGCGTCCACTGCTCGGCGTGCAGGGCATCCAGATCGAACTGCTCGATGCCGCGCAGGAAGCGGTGCGGGTGCGGGTAGCGGGGCGCTTGCAAGGCAAGCACAATTCGGTCAGCGAGTTGCAGCAGGAAATCGAGCGCGCGATCTTCGAAGCGGCGCCGGAAACCCTGCGTGTCGACATTGCCGGGCTGGCGGATGTCAACGTGCATGAACTGCGCTTCGTGCCGCATCGTACCGAGGTAGCGAGCCGGACCGAGGCCGGCGCGCAATGACATCCGCGGCCACTCCGCAACGCGGCTGGGTTGCGCGCTTGCGCCAGTTCGTGCGCAAGGCGGACGACATCCAGTGCGAGTTGTGTGGCGCGCCGCTTCTGTTGGACCATCCTCATCTGTTCGAAACCGCCAAACGGCAGCTGTACTGCTGTTGCCGCGCGTGTGCGCTGCTGTTCGGCAATCAGCAGAACACGCACTACCGGCCGGTGCCGCGCGACGCGCATTATCTCGACGGCTTCCGGATGAGCGACACGCAGTGGGACGCATTGGCGATTCCCATCGACATCGCGTTCTTCTTTCATGACAGTCAGGCGCAACGCGTCGTGGCACTTTATCCCGGCCCCGCCGGCGGCACGCAGTCGCTGCTCGGGTTGAACGCGTGGGATCAACTGGTTGCCGACAACCCGTTGCTCGCGCAACTGGAACCGGATGTGGAAGCGCTGCTCGTGAATCGCAGCGAAGGCGCACGCGACTACTACCGCGTACCGATCGATCAATGTTATGCGCTCACCGGCGTGATTCGCGCGCGCTGGCGCGGCATCGCGGGCGGCGTAGAGGCGTGGGACGCGATTCATCGCTTCTTTGCCGCGCTGAAAACCCACGGCCGGGTGCCGGAGGGCCTGCTCCATGCCTGATCTCCAGTTCACTGTCGAGCAGGTGGAAGTCGTGCCGTTCGCCGCAGCGCCGCTGTTGTCGTTCAGGCTGCGTGTCGTCGACAACCCGGTGAACAATCCGGCCGGCACCGTCGCAAGCGAAGAGATCGCCAGCATCACCCTGCAATGCCAGATCCAGATCGAAGCGACGCGGCGCCGCTATACGCCCGCGGAACAGTACGGACTCGAAGACCTGTTCGGTGTGCCGCCACGCTGGGGCGACACGTTGCGCACGCTGCTGTGGACGCATGCGACGGTGATCGCACCGCCGTTCACCGGTGAATGCATGCTGAATTTGCCGGTGCCGTGCAGCTACGACTTCAACCTCGCCGCGACCAAATATTTTCATGGCCTCGAAGAAGGCGAGATTCCCCTGATGCTGCAATTCAGCGGCACGGTGTTTTATCGCGACGCCGACGGTGCGCTGCAGGCCGTACCGATTCCGTGGCACAAGGAAGCGGCATACCGTCTGCCGGTGGCGTTATGGCGCGAGATGATGACCCGCTATTACCCGAACGGCGCCTGGCTATGTCTGCAGCGGGACGTATTCGATCGTCTTGCGCGTCACAGGAGCCGGCGGGGTCTGACGAGTTGGGAGCAGGCGGTGACGAGCCTGCTCGACGGTGCCGAGGAGAACATATCGTGAACGCGGTCGAAAGCGTGGTTCAGGCGGTGCTGTACGAAGGCTACATGTTGTATCCGTACCGGCCGACCTCGGTAAAAAACCGGCAACGGTGGACCTTTGGCGGTGTCTATCCGCGTGCTTATGCAGAGGCGTCCGGCAGCGATCCCTGGGTGACGCAAAGCGAATGTCTGCTGCGCGGCGATGAACACACCTGCGTGGCCATACGGCCCGGATTTCTGCAGGTCATCGAGCGCATGGTGCTGGACACGCCGAACCCAGCCGTCGTGCACCCCGAATCGGGCGAGCCTGTGTGGCGCACGGTGGCCGCGCTCGATATCGATCAGCGGCGCTACGTGCCGTGGCAGGAAGCCGCCGAGCGCCACATCGCGATCCCGCCCTTGAGCCTCGGCCACTTGTTGAAAGAGGCGCGGGAGATCGCATTTTCATTCGATGCCGCGTGCGATCTCGAGCCGCTTGCCGACCGCCACGGCACGCTACGTGGCGCGCTGCGCCGCATCCGCGCGTCGCTGCAAGGGCGCGTTGAAGTGAGCGCGACGAGCGTGGCGGTCGGCGTTTTCCGCTTGAAGACGCGCATTGTCAACCAGACGCCGCTTGAACATGCCCGCACCCTGACGCGCGATGCGGCGTCGCTGTATGCGCTGGTGTCCTGTCATACGGTGCTGACCGTCGAGGACGGCGAGTGGATCTCGTCAATCGATCCGCCCGGTGAACTCGCGGCGGCGGCTGCCGGATGCCGCAACATCGGCGTGTGGCCGGTGCTGGTCGGCGATGAACGACAGCCCGACACCATGCTCGCGTCGCCGATCATTCTCTATGACTTCCCCCAGATCGCGCCGGAAAGCGCCGGTGATCTGTTCGATGCGACCGAGATCGACGAGATCCTCACGCTACGCATTCTCACCATGACGGAAGACGAAAAGCGCGAAATGATCGCCACCGACGAGCGCGCCCGCGCATTGCTCGCGCGCACTGAAGGACTCGGCGCCGAGCAGATGCAGAAACTGCACGGCACCTTGCGGCGGGTGCGCGCGGTCGATGTGGCCGGTGTAGGCGCATCGACGCCACTGGACGACGCGCCCGCCATGCCGGTGTCGCCGTGGGCGGAGCTCGACGCGCGGCCGCATCTCGCGTGTGTGCGGGTGGCGGGCGTCGAGATTCGCGTCGGCGATCAGGTGCGGCTGCACCCACGCGGGCGCGCCGACATCTTCGACATTGCGCTGAGCGGCATGGTGGCGACGATCGAATCGATCGAACGCGATTTCGACGACCACGTGCATGTGGCCGTGACGATCGACGACGACCCCGGCAAGGATTTCGGCATGCAGCGTATGCCCGGTCACCGGTTCTTCTTCGGCCCGGATGAGATCGAGCCGCTCGTGGTTCCCTCGAAGCAGCGCGGCAACGGCAAGCGGAGCCACGCATGAGCGCAATTCTGGTCGCCGGCATCGGCAACGTATTTCTCGGCGACGACGGCTTCGGCGTCGAAGTCGTGCGTCGTCTGCGGGAACGGCTGGCGGCGGGCGAATGGCCCGCGCTAGCCGATTGCGTGGAGGTGGCGGATTTCGGCATTTGCGGTATCGATCTTTGCTACGCGCTGCTCGACGGCGTGGCTAGCGCGATTCTGGTCGACGCGATGCAACGCGGTGACGCGCCCGGCACGCTGTATGTGATCGAGCCGTCGGCCGGCGAATCCGCTGGCGATGAAGCCACTGAGCCCTACGCGCTGCCGGTTGCGATGTCGCCTCACGAGATGGACCCGGCCCGGGTACTGCAAACGGTGCGGATGCTGGGCGGCGGTTGTGAAGACATTGTCGTGCTCGGCTGCGAGCCGCAAGACTTCGGTTTCGAACACGGCGAGGAAGGCCGGATGGGGTTGAGCGGACCGGTGGCGGCGGCGGTCGAACCGGCCACCGAACTGACCGTGAAGCTCGTGACGGCGAGGCTGGAGCGGATGTCCGCGCGCGCCGCGTGAACGGGCGGGCAGTGAACGGCCGCAGGCAGGGTGTGAATAAGCGGCGTGAATGAGTCTGAAGTGGGAGGCGTGATGAAAGGCTTTCTGAAATATCTCCTGTTGCCGGCGCTGGTGCTCGGCGTGCTGGCGAATATGAAGGACATCAAGCGGTATATCCGCATCCGCAACATGTAAATGCGATATCGACGATCGAGGTGGCGATGAGCACTCAAGCACAACCAGGCGGCCAGGGGTTGCCGCCACTCGCGGGCGTTTCCCACCCGGTGGGCGAGGAAATCCGCGTACGCGGACAGGTGCAGGGCGTCGGTTTCCGGCCGACCGTATGGCGCCTCGCCCATGCCTGCGGCGTGGTGGGCGACGTATGCAATGACAGCGACGGCGTGCTGATTCATGCGTGGGCGCAAGCGTGGGCGCTGCAGCGTTTTATCGACAGCCTGAGCGCCGAGTGTCCGCCGCTTGCGCGTATCGACGCGATCGAGCGGCACGAATTGACCGAGGCGGCCGCGGCCAGCGATTTCCGGATCGTGGCGAGCGTGGCCGGGCCTGTGCAGACCGGTGTCACGCCCGACGCGATGATCTGCGCGGACTGTGCCACGGATATTGCCGATCCGGCCAACCGCCGCTACCGCTATCCGTTTACGAACTGCACGCATTGCGGCCCGCGTCTGTCGATCATTCAGGCGATTCCCTACGACCGCGAGAATACGACCATGGCCGAGTTCGCCATGTGCGACGCGTGCCGTGCCGAATACGACGATCCGGCCGATCGCCGCTTTCACGCGCAGCCGCTTGCGTGCCCCGTATGCGGGCCGCGTGCCTGGCTGGAGAGCCGGGACGGCGCGCGCGTGGCGGCCGACGATCCGTGCCGCTCGGCGAGTCTGTTGCTGCGGCATGGCGCGATCATCGCGATCAAGGGGATAGGCGGGTTTCAACTTGCCTGCGATGCGGCCGATGAAACCGCGGTAGCGCGTCTGCGGCGGCTCAAGCGCCGCGAGCGCAAGCCATTCGCGCTGATGGCGCGCGATCTGCAGGCCGTGCGCCGTTACTGCACGCCTGACGAAACAGAACTGTCGTTGCTGCGCAGCGCGGGCGGGCCGATCGTGATCTTGCGCGCGGATGGCGCGCAATGCGTTGCCGCGAGCGTGGCGCCGGGCGTGGGCACGCTCGGCTTCATGCTGCCGTCCACACCGCTGCATCGGCTGCTGATGGAGTCGATCGACACGGCGCTCGTGGTCACGAGCGGCAATACCAGCGGCGAGCCGCCCTGTATCGACAACGCCGACGCCCGTGCGCGCCTTGGCCGCATCGCCGATGTGTTCCTGATGCACGACCGCGATATCGTGCGACGGGTCGACGATTCGGTGGCGCGCGTGGTGCACGGCGAGCCACGCATGCTGCGGCGCGCGCGCGGCTACGCGCCGGCGCCGCTGCTGCTGGCCGAGGGCTTTGCCGATACGCCCGCCGTGCTCGCGATGGGCGGCGAACTCAAAAACACCTTCTGCCTGGCGCGCGATGCTCAGGCCGTTGTGTCGCATCACATCGGCGATCTGGAAGACGCGTTGACTTACGCGGACTATCGCCGTTCGGTGACGCACTATCTGCGGCTTTTCGAACATGAACCGGAGATCGTCGCGCTCGACTTTCATCCCGAGTATCTGTCGCGCAAGATCGGCTACGACCTCGCGCGAACGTGGCAAGTCCCGGTGGTCGAGGTGCAGCATCATCACGCTCATCTCGCCGCCTGCATGGCCGAAAACGGCATCGCGCTAGATGCGCCGTCGATGCTCGGCGTGGCGCTCGACGGTCTTGGCTATGGCGACGACGGCGTACTGTGGGGCGGCGAATTCATGCTCGCGGACTACCGCGGTTTCACGCGGCTCGGCACCTTCAAACCGGTGGCGATGCCCGGCGGCACGCGCGCGATCGAGGAACCGTGGCGCAATGCATACGCACATCTGTTGGCGGCATTCGATTGGCGCGGCTTGACGCGGCAGTATGGCGGGCTCGACATACAACGGTTTCTCAGCAGCCGTCCGCGCCCCGCGCTCGACGCGATGATCGCGCAAGGCGTGAACAGCCCGCTCGCCAGTTCCGTGGGCCGCCTGTTCGACGCGGTGGCGGCAACCTTGGGTCTGTGCCGCGAGCGCGTGCTGTACGAAGGACAAGCCGCGATCGAACTGGAGGCGCTGGTCGATCCCTATGTGCTGCACGACGATAGCGACGCGCATGCGTATCCGTTCGAAATCAACAGCATCGTGCCCGACGGTTTGCGCTGTATTGAGCCGCGGCCGATGTGGGAAGCCTTGCTCGACGATCTGCTGCGGGGAACGCCCGTGCCGGTCATCGCGGCGCGTTTTCACAAGGGTCTGGCGATGGCGGTCGTGCGCATGGTCGAATGTCTCGCCGACCTGCTGACGGGACCGGTCGACGCACGAAGTGTGGCGCTGTCCGGCGGGGTTTTCCAGAATCACATCCTGTTCGAACAGGTGGCCGGCCGGCTCGGCGCGGCGGGTTTTCGCGTGCTGACGCACCGGCAGGTGCCGGCCAACGACGGCGGGTTGTCGCTCGGGCAGGCGGTCGTGGCCGCCGCTCAGCGGCGCAATGGCGTGCATTGACAGAAGCGGCGGGTCCAAAGCGGGCTAGGGGAGAGAACACCATGTGCCTGGGCATCCCGGGGCAGATCGTCGAAGTGACCGACGCGGAGAACAGCCTTGCGCTCGTCAACATAGGCGGCGTGCGGCGCGTGATCAACATCGCCTTCGTGATCGATGAGGATCGGCCGGCGAGCGCGTGCATCGGTGAATGGGTGCTCGTGCATGTCGGCTTTGCGATGAGCCGGCTCGACGAACAGGAAGCGGCGCGCACACTCGCGTTACTGCACGAGCTGGGTGTCGCGCAGGCCGAATTCGACGAACTGCGCAGCGCGCCCTGAGCGCGCGATAAAGGACGGAGAGGCCAGCATGCCCGAACATGAATCGCTCCAGACGCTCTATCCGTTCCTGCACGGCGGCCGTCAGGATGCGGACAAGCTCGATGCAGCGCTGCTCGAATCGGTGCGGCTCAAGGCGCAGGATAGCGTCGATACCAAACGGCGCTTTTTCGATGAATACGGTCCGCAAGTGGTGCGGGTCGCTCATGCGATCGCCGGCGTGTATCGACACGACGGGCGGCTGTTTGCGATGGGCAATGGCGGGTCGAGTTGCGACGCGGCCCATATCGCCGTCGAATTCCTGCACCCGGTGACCACCGGCCGTCCGGCACTGACCGCGATCAATCTGGTGGCCGACATGGCCATGTTGACGGCGGTCGGCAACGATGTCGGCTTCAACCATATCTTCGTCCGCCAACTGGTTGCGCAGGCGCGGCGCGGCGACGCGCTGATCGGTGTGTCGACCAGCGGCAATTCCGAGAACCTGCTTGCCGCCTTCGCGAAGGCCAGGGAAATGGGCTTGCTGACGGTTGGTCTGTCAGGCCACGATGGTGGACGCATGGCGACGAGCGCCGATGTCGATCATTGCCTTGTGGTGCGAAGCGACAGCATTCATCGCGTGCAGGAGACCCACGTCGCGATCTATCACATTCTGTGGGACCTCGTGCATACGCTGCTCGCCGACGATCGCGGCGGCCTCGCGGGTATGACGCAGGGAGCCGCGCGATGAAATACGTCGACGAGTTTCGCGACCCGCACAAAGCGAAAACGCTGGAGAGGGAGATTCGCGCGCTGGTGTCGCGCATCGAGCGCGCGAAGCAACGGCCCCTGCAGATCATGGAAGTGTGCGGCGGCCATACCCATACGATTTTCCGCTATGGCATCCAGCAACTGCTGCCTGACGCGGTGGAATTCGTGCATGGTCCGGGCTGCCCGGTTTGCGTGCTGCCGATGGGTCGCGTAGACGATTGCGTGGCATTGGCCGAACGCCCCGAGGTGATTTTCACGACTTTCGGCGACGCGATGCGAGTGCCGGGTTCGAAGAAAAGCCTGTTGAAAGCCAAAGCCGATGGCGCCGATGTGAGGATGGTCTACTCGCCACTGGACGCATTGAAGATCGCGCAGCTCAATCCGGCGCGCGAAGTGATCTTCTTCGGCCTCGGCTTCGAGACGACCATGCCTGGCACCGCGATGACAGTGCTGCAGGCGCACGCAAAGAAGATCACGAATTTCTCGCTGTTCTGCAATCACATCACGATCATCCCGACCATCAAGGCGATTCTCGACTCACCCGACCTGCACCTCGACGGCTTTCTCGGCCCGGGGCACGTCAGCATGGTGATCGGCACACGGCCCTATGAATTCATCGCGCGGCATTATCGCAAGCCGATCACGGTGGCGGGTTTCGAACCGCTCGACGTACTGCAATCGATGTGGATGGTGTTGCGGCAGATCGCTGAGGGCCGCTGCGAGGTGGAGAACCAGTATGGCCGGATCGTGCCGGAAGATGGCAACGCGCAGGCGTTGTCGGCGGTGATGCGCGTGTTCGAACCGCGCGAGTTTTTCGAATGGCGTGGGCTTGGCTCGATCGATCATTCTGGCGTGAGAATGCGGGAGGCGTTCGCAGGCTTTGATGCGGAGCGCAAGTTCTCCGTGCCGAATCTGAAGATTGCCGACCCGAAAGCATGCCAATGCGGCGAGGTGTTGAAGGGCGTGATCAAGCCGCACCAATGCAAGGTGTTCGGCACGGCCTGCACGCCGGAGTCACCGCTCGGCTCGCTGATGGTATCGAGCGAAGGCGCATGCGCCGCGTACTACAACTATGGACGCATCGATACGTCGAGGCTCGAACAGCGGCGCGGTGCGCGGCAATCGGCGCCGGCAGCCGATGTTGGCGCAGCAGCATGTTCAGGCGCGCCGGTGCTTCAGCCAAGCTTCGCTGACGATGCCTTTTCCACGGCGACCGCGCGAGGCCAGTCATGAACGACCGCGCGCCCGCCCCGATCGAGCCACCGACGCCGCGCCGTGTTGCGCGCGTGCGCGATGCGTCCGTCAATCTGGCGCATGGCAGCGGCGGCCGCGCGATGCGCGATCTGATCGAGGACGTGTTCGTTTCGACCTTCGACAATCCCACCCTGGCGGCGCTCGAAGATCAGGCCGTATTCACGCTCGCCGATCTCGCCGCGCATGGCGATCGCCTCGCGTTCACGACCGATAGCTACGTAGTCGATCCGCTGTTCTTTCCGGGCGGCGACATCGGCACGCTGGCGGTGAGCGGCACGGTGAACGATCTCGCCGTATGCGGCGCGACGCCGTTGTATCTGTCATGCGCGGTGGTGATCGAAGAGGGCCTTGCCGTTGATGTCTTGCGACGGGTCGCCGCGAGCATGCAGCGGGTTGCGCGCGCAGCGGGCGTCGCGATCGTAACGGGCGACACCAAGGTGGTCGAGCGCGGTTGCGCCGACAAGCTCTTTATCAATACCGCCGGCATTGGCGTGGTGCGACGCGACGTGTCGATTTCGGCGCGCAACGCGTGTGCTGGCGACGTGGTGATCGTCAACGGCTATCTCGGGGATCACGGCGCGGCGATTCTGGTGGCGCGTCAGCAGCTTGCACTCGAAGCCGATGTCGAAAGCGACTGTTGTCCGCTCAACGGACTGATCGCTGCGATGCTCGATGCGTGTCCGCGGATTCACTGTTTGCGCGATGCGACGCGCGGTGGCGTTGCGACCGTGCTGAACGAATTCGCGCAGAGTTCGAACGTGACGATACGGATTCGCGAAGCTGACCTGCCGTTGCGCGAGCAGGTGCAGGGCGCCTGCGAGATCCTCGGCCTCGATCCGCTGTATCTGGCCAACGAAGGCAAACTGGTGGCCGTCGTGCCCGCCGATGCGGCCGAACGGGTGCTGGCGGTCATGCGGGCGCATCCGGCCGGGCGCGAGGCGGCGGCGATCGGCACGGTCGGCACGGTCGAGCCGGGCACCTCGGGCTATGCGGACGAGGGCGGTCTGGTGGTCATGCAGACCTCGTTTGGCGGGCAACGTATTGTCGATATGCTGGTGGGCGAGCAACTGCCGCGCATCTGCTGACCGTGTTGACGGGGAACGCAACATGCACGAGTTGAGCATTGCCAGCAGCGTCGTCGAGATCTGCGCCGAGCAGGCTCATGGCGCGCGCGTGCGGCGGGTGACGCTGGAGATCGGGCGGTTGTCGGCGGTGATGCCGGACGCGATCCGGTTCTGCTTCGACGTCTGTGCGAGGGATACGGCCGTGGAGGGCGCGACGCTCGAAATTGTCGAGATGCCGGGGCAGGCACGCTGCCTTGCATGCGGCGCGACGCTTGAAGTCGACGTACCGTTCGGGCAATGCGGTTGCGGCAGTGACGATCTCGAACTGATTTCCGGCCAGCAGTTGACGATCCGGCAGATGGAGGTGGTGTGATGTGTACGACATGCGGATGTTCGAACACGCAGGGCGCGGCGGTGACCGATCTGGACGCAGAGGAAGCGGCGAAGACGCGCGCGAAAGCCGAGGTGTGGGAGGAAGGGGGGGCGCGAGAGGCGGTCTATCGACAGATGCATGAGCAGCAGTATGGGCAGTCGTATCCTCACTCGCATGGCCATGAGCTTTCGCGCGAGCATGCGCACCTGCATAGCCATGAGCTTTCGCACGATCATGCACACATGCATAGTCATGAGCATTCGCATGAGCATGGAGATGGGCACGAACATGGACATGAGCACGCGCATGGACACGAGCACGAGCACGGACATGAGCACGAGCACGGACATGAGCACGAGCACGGACATGAGCACGCGCACGGACATGAGCACGCGCATCAGCATGCACAGGAACATGGGACTTCGATTACGTTGGAGCGAGACATTCTGGCGAAGAATCAGTTGTTGGCGGAACGCAATCGTGGGTGGTTGGCGGGACGTTCCATTCTTGCGCTGAACCTGATGAGTTCACCGGGGGCCGGCAAGACGACGCTGCTTGAGCGGACGATTCGCGATCTTGGCGGGACGATGCCGCTGACGGTGATCGAGGGCGATCAGGCCACGCTCAACGATGCTGAGCGGATTCGCGCGACTGGGGCGCGCGTGGTGCAGATCAATACTGGGACTGGGTGTCATCTGGACGCGGAGATGGCGTCGCGGGCGCTGACGCAACTTGATCCACCGGTGGGGTCGGTTGTGATGATCGAGAATGTTGGGAATCTGGTGTGTCCAGCGCTGTTTGATCTTGGCGAGCGGGCCAAGGTTTTGATTCTTTCCGTGACTGAAGGGGAGGATAAGCCGGTTAAGTATCCGCATATGTTTCGGGCTTGTTCTTTACTCTTGTTGAACAAGATTGATCTGTTGCCGTATTTGCAGTTTGACATGGAGATGTGTATTGCATTGGCTCGCAAGGTTAATCCCGCTATGGAGGTTTTGCAGGTGTCGGCGCTGAGTGGGGAGGGGATGGGGTTGTGGTATGAATGGCTTCACGCTCGAATGGAGAAGTAGTTTTTTTGCCTTTGGCGGCGGCATTTTCTGGTTCTGGCTTCTTTGGCCTTTCCTTGTTTTGTTACTGGTATTTGAAACCGCCGGTTTATTAGCGTCGTCCCTGTGGGCACTGTCAGCGTTCGGTTGTTCCTGCTGAACAGCACCTTCCAGATGTCACGAAAGCCGCCTTCAATGGGGATGCTTGCTTCGAATTGCAGATCGGCGCCCAGCGACTGCGCGATGTAAGAAACGGTAGCCAGGAATTCCGCTTCGCAGCGGGCCGCAGGAACGCATTCATTGCATGCGAGCTACTCTTCAGGTAATAGTGCACTTCCAGGCGCGCAGCATTCTCCAATGGTGTGCCTCCATGTTTTTAGCAACGGCATTTTAATGAGACGGGCAGTGGACCTGTTTTCCCTGGTACCGACTAGCCGAAGGCTGCCCCGCTCGACTCAACGCTCACGGTCAATACGCTGCACCCGCATCCGGCCCGGCGGCTCGAAGTACGTGCCAAAGCGCACCAGCCCCGCCTTCTTCAGATGGCATGTCATTTCGTAGCTCACCAGAACACCCGGATCAAAATTGTCGATGTACTCCACATCGATCGAGCGGATACGCGGCTCGTACACCAGCAGTGTCGCCTCCATCTGTTGCCTGAGCAGATGCGCCGAAGCGGGCAGCGCCTTGTAGATGTTCGTGAGATCCGGCAGTCCATAATCGGGCAGGTGCTTGAGCGCGCCCGCCCGCGTGTTGAGAATGTGACGGATGTTCTGCTGGACGCTCAGGATCTCGAGAGTCCTGTCGTCGTAGGCATCCAGAGATTCACCACCAATCTGTCCAAGCAGCTTGTCATACAGCGAAGGGCCAACTGGCATCACGCACTCCTTCACGTACTGGCTATAGCCAGATCATCAGCGCTCGCGTTGACAGGAGACGACGTGTCGTGGCGATCCATAAGTCGATCACGAGACTTTCGTCCTGCGAGATTGACAGGCGAATTTTAGCGGGCAGCAAACCTCCGGCCATCCGTGCCAGAAGCTCGCGCGACACGGCAGGGAGGATGCGCTGGTTGAGGAACGCGTCGACGTTGCGCGCGCCGGATTCGCGTGCAAGGCAAAGCTGCGCGAGCGACCCGGTCAGTGCGTCGTCGCAGGTGAGTGCGACGTCGTAGAGACGGTGCAGACGTTCGGCGACCTTCGCCACCTTCAACCGTACGATTGACGCGAGTGCCGTGGCGTCGAGCGGCCGGTAGACCAGCGTCTGGAAGCGGGCAAGCAGCGCGGGCTGGAAATAAGCGACGAGCTGGGGATGAATGGCGTCGAGCAGTTCGGCCTGCGGAATAGCGCAGTTCTCTGCTGTAGCCTCGTCGATCTGCGCGCTGCCGAGATTGGACGTCATCAGGATCACGCAGTTGCGAAAGTCGATCTCACGGCCTTCGCCATCGCGCATCGTGCCGCGATCGAACACCTGATAGAACATGTCGAGCACGTCCCGATGCGCTTTCTCCACTTCATCGAGCAGCACGACGCTGTAGGGCCGCTGCCGCACGGCCTCGGTGAGAATCCCGCCGCGCCCGTAACCGACATAGCCAGGCGGTGAGCCCTTCAGCTGCGAAACGGTATGCGCTTCCTGATACTCCGACATGTTAATGGTCGTCAGCGCGGCTTCGCCACCAAAGAGCAGGTCGGCAAGCGCAAGTGCCGTTTCAGTCTTGCCTACCCCCGATGGTCCCGCCAGCAGAAACGCGCCCAGCGGCGAATGCTCGTTTTTCAGGCCCGCTTTCGCTGTGCGCAGGCTCTCCGCGAGTGCCGACAGTGCGTCGTCCTGGGCCACCACACGGATGGCGAGCTGCTGTTCGAGCGTGAGCAGTCCGGCCAGTTCGTCCTCGAGCAGATTGCCAACCGGCACGCCGGTCCACTCGGCGACCACGCGGGCGATGGCCTGCGCGTCCACGTCGACAAAGACGAGGGGTGTCTTTCCCTGCGCGTCGATCACGGCTTTCCTGGCGACCGTGAGCGCTTCATTGCCGCGGTCCGATACCTCCCGATCAGCACTACGCTGCGCGAGTACGGCACTGACCAGTTCAAGCTCGCGCGCGTAGCGCGCCTGTAGGGCGTCTCTTTCCGCACGCGCGTTGGTAAGCGAGGCGTTTAGGGCGTCATGCCGCTTCTGCAGGTTTTGCGCGCCCGCATTCTGATCGGCGGCGAGTGCGCTGATTTCCAGCTCAAGCGCCGCGACCGCAGCAGCCGCCCGCTGGAGTTCAGATGGAGGAGACTCCAGCCCCATGCGCACCCGTGCTGCCGCCGTGTCGATCAGATCGACCGCCTTGTCCGGTAGCTGGCGGGCCGGGATATAGCGGCGTGACAGTTTGACTGCCGCCGTGATGGCCTCATCAAGGATGTGTACGCCGTGGTGCCTTGCATAGCGGCTTGCCAGGCCGCGCAACATCAGGCAGGCGGCATCATCGTCCGGCTCGTCGACCTTGATCACCTGGAAGCGCCGCTCAAGTGCCGCGTCGCGCTCGAAATACGCCTTGTACTCGGACCAGGTGGTCGCGTCGCCGCGGGCAAGGGCCGGTTTCAGCAGGTTCGCCGCATCGGCGCCGCCGGTTGCGTTACCGGCGCCGATCAGCGTGTGCGCCTCGTCGATAAACAGCAGCACCGGCACTTCTGATTGCTGCACTTCATCGATCACGTTTTTCAGGCGCTGCTCGAATTCGCCCTTCACACCGGCACCGGCCTGCAACAGCCCCAGGTCGAGCGTCAGGATGCGTACGTCGCGGATCACGTTCGGCACGGATCCTTCCGCGACGCGAAGCGCCAGGCCTTCAACGAGGGCGGTTTTGCCCACGCCGGGCTCGCCAACGAGGATCGGGTTGTTCTTGCGACGCCGTGCGAGCACGTCGACAACCTGCTGGATTTCGCGATCACGCCCGAACACCGGATCGATTTCACCGCGTTGCGCCTTTGCCGTCAGGTCGATGGCGAAGCGGGCGAGAGCCACGCCCTCCGGTTGTCGCGCACGCGTGTGGGGTTGCGGTTTCGTCGATGCGTCAGGACGTGTGCCGTCTGCCGTAACGGTCGTTCGCACGGATGGATCGTTGTCGGCTATCCGGCTGGTTGTGTCGTCACCGGCTTCGACCGAATGCCTGTCGATCACCGCGGCGAGTCGCTGGATCTGTGCCGCACTGATGGACAGCAGCGGCCACGCGTCGGTGGCGCGCAGGCAATGTGGGGCGTCGACTAGCGCCTGCAATACATGACTCGAGCGTATCGTCGGCATATCGCCGGCGGCGGATGCGTGAAGCCATGCGCCTTCCAGGATCTCGGCGAGCGTTCGCGACAGGGCAGGCTTGCCGCGCAACTCTTGCGGCAGACGATCGATCGAGGCAAGCAACGCATCCCACACCGCGTCGATGTCGATCTCATAGTGCCGGAGGATCGCCGGGATATCACCGGCGCCCGAATCGATCAGTTTCAGCAGCCAGTGCTCGGGCGTGATCTCGCCATGCAGGCGGGCGTTGCACAGACTGGCAGCATCGGCCAGCGCGCTCGCGCAGTGCGGATTGAGCTTGCGAAGCAGATGCGTGGAATCCCGCGGCGTCATGATCGTCACGAAAAAAGTAGAGCCTGCAGCCGTGCCGGCTCTGCAGTGCATGAATAGAAGCGTCAGCCCGCAGAGGGCGGGCTGACGGAAGGAGGCTGCCGTGCACCTGACCGGGGGATCAGGAGGTTTGTGCCAGCCTCC
This sequence comes from Paraburkholderia fungorum, assembly GCF_046027215.1. Lineage (GTDB taxonomy): Bacteria > Pseudomonadota > Gammaproteobacteria > Burkholderiales > Burkholderiaceae > Paraburkholderia > Paraburkholderia fungorum_D. The sequence goes on from NZ_JAQQEN010000001.1 coordinate 2,119,138, forward strand.
CGGAGAACCTTACGAGCGTTCGTTCCAGCTGTCGGCGTGGATGATGTTGCCGTCCTTGTATGACCACGTGATCTTCTCGTAGCGCAGTTCGACGTCTTCGAGGTGGTTGTGCTTCTCGAAAGCCGGGTTCTTGATGTCGAGCATCTTCGGCTTGACCGCGACGACCTTCACGTTGTCGAGCCTGGTGTTGAAGTATTCCTTCTCCTTGCCCGCATCATCGATCCTGTACCACTTGATCTCGATCGACTTCAGCGTCTGGCCGCTCGTCACTGCCTTGTACAGATACCAGTTGCTGCTCGAATACTTCACGTTCCGCGAGAAGTTCCTGTTCGTCGATCTGTGCGGTCTGGATATCGCGAAGCTGCCCACCAACGCGTTCAGCTTCGAACTGGAAATCGTGCTCAAACAAGCCTATCCGTCCGACCAGCGTTTCACCGCAGAGAACGTGCGGCTTTTCTGTACGCCGGTCATCAACCTCTTTCCGCTCGACGCCGAGCCGATCGACGTGAACCATCACGCGACGGAATACCGGGTCGTGGCCGCCGGCCACCAGGGGGCCCATGTCGAAACCTACTCGGTCGACGCGATCGAATCGTTCGATCATGCCAACGCGCAGCGTTACGAATATGTGCCGTTCGCGACGTTCCGGCACCGTGGCGGGATGTTGCGCCATGAGGCGCCGGAGCGCTACTTCCATACGCGCGTGAGACAGGGCGTGACGGGCCTGCACGACACGTGGGTCATTCTCGGCGGCCACGCATGGGAGTCGATGGAAGATCTGCCGGCAGAAAACCTGTCGCTACGCGTGACCGGTACCAATGGCATGCTGCCGAGAAAGGGACTGCGCGAGGCGAGCATCAACGAACTGGGCGAGAGCACGCCGAACGTGTCGGCCGTGCGCAATCTGGTGGCGCCGACGTTGCCGCTCTATCCGCCGACCGGCGACCGCTTCCAGTGGCGGGTGCTGTCGCACCTTGCGCCGAACTTCCTGTCGATGATGGACGCGGAAGTGCTACGTGGTGCACTAGCGCTCTACGACTGGACCAGCGACGAGCTGAATCGCCGGCGCCTCGCGGGCATCCTGCACGTGTCGGAGGAACTGCTCGAAGAGGTGTCGGGTGGTTCGGTCGAACGAGGTGTGCTGATCGAGGTCACGCTCGACAGTCACGCATTCGCAGGCGTTGGCGACGTGATGCTGTTTGGTGAACTGCTGCACCGGTTCTTCGCGCTGTACGCGGAAATCAATCTGTTCACGAAGCTCGCGATCATCAGCCTGCCGTCACAGCAACGCACTGAATGGCCGCGCAGCAAGGCGCAGCGCTCCGCACTATGAAGCCGGGAGAGCCGCCCAACCTGGAACCGCTGGTCGCGTCGCTGCTCGCCCGTGCGCCGATGATGAACTTCATGCAGCTGTGCCAGCTGCTCGAAGTGCGGGTGCCGGAGCGTCCCGGTTTCGGTACGCGTGACACGCCCGAACATGAACCCGTGAGATTTCGCCCGCGAGCGCGCGTTGGCTTTCCGGCCGGTGAAATCGCCTCAGTCGAGTTTGACGAGGAGGGCGTCACCCGCGGCCCCAACGCTCCGCCGACCGTGCGCACGACGTTCATGGGCCTGTACGGCGTGGATGCAGCCATGCCCTCGCACATGATCGACGAGATCGTGCTGCGAACCGAAGGACATGAAGCGCTCGAAGCGTTTCTCGACCAGTTCAATCACCGCATCGTCACGCTGCTATATCGCGCGTGGAAGAAGTACCGCTACCCGATCGGTTTCCGCCCGGGTGGCACGGATGGGCATTCGCGCAAGCTGCTCTCTCTGGCTGGTTTTGGCTGGGGCGAGAAGCCCGCGCGCGCCGGGCTGCCGGACTCGCGGGTGCTGGCGCTGCCAGGGTTGCTGATCCAGCGTACGCGCACGCCTGAAGGTCTTGCCGGTGTCGTTGCTCTCGCCGTGCCGGGTGTCGATGTTCGTGTCGACGAGTTCTTCCCGACCGTCAAGGGCGCGGGCAAGCCTCAACCGCTCACATGCGCGGGCAGTGCTGACGGCTCACCGGTCGAGGGCAGTCGGCGCGGTCCCGGTGGGGGCTATGTGCTGGGCACGCGGCTTACCTGTCGCAGCCGGGCCGCTCGCGTGACATTGCGGCCCGCGACCGCGGAACAGGCGCACGATCTGCTGCCAGGCGCGTGGCTGCACCGCGAACTGATGGCTTTTATCCGTCTGTACGTCGGGACGAAAGCCGACGTGTTCCTGCGGATGGAAGTCTCGTCGCGAATCGCACCCGTACCGAAAATTGGCGCGACGCACGAAGCTCCGGCGCCACGTCTTGCCTGGACCACCGTGCTGCCTTCAGACGACGAACGTCTGATCACCATTGCGCTCGGCTCCTACGAAGCGTTTCCGGCGCCGGGACCGAACCCGTTCCTTGCGTCGCCTGCCTGAATCTGGAGTACTTATGCTTTTCCGCCCGATTACGCTAACCGCGACGCTTCTTGCCACCAGTCTGCTGCTCAGCGCATGTGGCGCGTGGCAGACCGTGTCGGACTCGACCTCGAGCGCGTATCACGCCGTCTTTTACAAACAGGTCAAGGTGCTGAACGTCGACCTGACCGCGCGCGCCTCGGTCAATCCGGACGAAGCGATGCGCTCGACGTCGGTCGCCGTGCGCGTGTACCAGCTCAAGGATCGCAAGCTCTTCGACAAGGCGTCATATGACGATCTGCTGAAGAACGACAGGACGGTGCTCGCGCAGGATCTGCAGGACAGCATTGCGACGGTAGTCAATCCCGGTGCCTCTGCAAGCGTGTCGCAGCCGATGCAGCCGGATACGGAATACGTGGGTGTCGTCGCGTTCTACCGGGCCCCTGATGCGAACGGAACCTGGCGTCGCGTGGTCGCGAAGAAGAAGCTGTCGGCCGATGCACCCTTGAAGCTCGAACTGGTCGACCGGGAACTGGTAGCAACGACGGACCCGGTCAAATCGAGGCCGGAATGATGAAAATTGGCGCGCTCGACAGGATCGGCCCTTGAAAGAACGCCGCTTGGCCAAAGGGAAACAAAGGGAGTGGTTTGATGAAGTACCGCCTCGGCGCGCGCAGCGCCGCCGGAGGCATGACGGCCTGGTCACTCACGCCAGAGGGTGCGGAGAGCCAATCTCTACGGGGCCACGATCCCCTCCAAGCCAGGGGACCCGCTTAAAAATTGGCGGTGTGAGCCGCTTTCTTTTGCCTACTTTTCTTTGCGGCGGCAAAGAAAAGTAGGTGCCCCCCCGCACAGGGGGAACGCTAATAGACCAATAAGAAAGCAAGGAAAGGCCAAAGATACAAGAACCAGGAAATGCCACCGCCAAAGGCAAAAACCCCCCACCAGGAGAGGTCAAGCCCTCTTGAACAACTCCCTGGCGATCGAACACAACAGCCCCGTAGTGGGCGACTCATCCTGCAACCGGCGGCTCATAATAATCGGCGAGGCCACATTCGCCGCCGGAATGGTCCTATACACCACGCCATGCGCGCGCAAACCCTCCACGCTCTCCGGCACGAGACACACCCCAACTTGCGCGGCCACCAACCCAAGCGCCGTTTGCAATTCCCGCACTTCATGAATCGCCTTCGGCTCCAGCGCATGGTCGTGCATCGCCGACAACTGCTGGTCCGCATAGCTCGGCCGCGGCGTGCTCGGATACACGATCAGCGTTTCCTCAGCAAGCGCCGCGAGCGTCAGCGGCTTCTTTTGCCGCGCGAGCGGATGATCCTGCGGCAATGCCGCAATCATCCGTTCCTCAACCAGCACTTCGCGCGACAGTTGCGCGTCGTCGAACCGCAGGCGGCCAAAGCCGACGTCGATCCGGCCGCCCTTGAGCGCACCCAACTGCTCGATCGTGAACATTTCTATCAGCGACAACTCGATATGCGGCGCAGCCTCGCGAAAGGCACGGATCACCGCGGGCAGCGCACCGTACAGGGTGGACGGCACGAAGCCGATCACGATCCGCTCGGCCAGTTGCGCGAGGCGCCGCGTGAGCGGGGCGAGTTCGTCGGCTTCGTCGATCAGCCGCTTGGCCTGCGTATAGAAAATGCGGCCCGCCTCGGTCAGCCGCAATGGCCGCGAGCCGCGCTCGAATAACGGCAGGCCGATGCTCTCCTCGATCTGCTGGATCTGGCGGCTGAGCGGCGGCTGCGTCATATGCAGACGATTGGCCGCGCGCGTGATGTTCATTTCTTCCGCGACCGCGACGAAATAGCGGAGTTGGCGAAGTTCCATGCATACCCCTACGGTATGGAAGTAGTCGGAATCGGTGTTGGACTGCTTCGCAGGTTTGTTTCTAATATGGGGCCCTCAGGAAAGCAGTTCAGGAGCGCAACGAATGATAGCAACACCCGTGAAGATCGAGAGCGTGGAAACGATTCTCGTCGACGTCCCGACGATTCGTCCCCATCGGCTGTCGGTCGCAACAATGAACTGCCAGACGCTCGTGCTGGTACGCATTCGCTGCGCCGACGGCGTGGTTGGCGTGGGCGAAGGCACGACCATCGGCGGTCTCGCGTACGGCGAGGAAAGCCCGGAAAGTATCAAGGTCAACCTCGATACCTATTTCGCGCCGCTGCTCAAAAACATGGACGCAACCCGTCCGGGCGCCGCGATGGCGAAACTGCGCGCGCTGTTCCAGGGCAACCGCTTTGCCAAATCCGCGGTCGAAACCGCCCTGTTCGATGCACAGGCGCAGCGCCTCGGCGTGCCCTTGTCCGAACTGTTCGGCGGCCGTGTGCGCGATTCCGTGGACGTTGCATGGACGCTCGCGAGCGGCGATACCCAACGCGACATCGAGGAAGCCGAGCGCGTGTTCGAAGCGAAGCGGCACCGCGTCTTCAAGCTGAAGATCGGCTCGCGCGCCGTTGCCGACGACGTCGCGCATGTCGTGGCCATCAGCAAAGCGCTGCAAGGGCGCGGCGAAGTCCGGGTCGACGTGAATCAGGCATGGACCGAATCGGAAACGATCTGGGCCGCGGCGCGTCTGGCGGATGCCGGCGTCGCGCTCATCGAGCAGCCGATCGCCGCGGACAATCGCGCGGGCCTCAAACGTCTGACGGATCTCGCCCAGGTGCCGATCATGGCCGACGAGGCGCTGCACGGTCCGGCGGATGCTTTCGCGGTCGCGAGCGCCCGTGCCGCCGACGTATTCGCCGTCAAGATCGCGCAATCGGGCGGCCTGACCGGCGCCGCGCAGGTGGCCGCGATCGCTTCTGCCGCGAATATCGATCTGTATGGCGGCACGATGCTCGAAGGCGCGGTGGGCACGATCGCTTCGGCGCACCTGTTCAGCACATTCGGCGAGCTGAAGTGGGGCACTGAACTATTCGGTCCCTTGCTGCTGACCGACGAAATTCTCACCGAGCCGCTGCGTTACGAGAATTTCGCGTTGCACCTTCCACACGGGCCGGGCCTCGGCATCACGCTCGACTGGAACAAGATTGACCGCTTGCGGCGCGATACGCGGCAGGGCGCAAGCGTCACCATGAACTGACGGTTCACCCGTTAGCCGTCACGGACATTAAACGAAGGAGATACCCATGAACAAGCAAACCATCGACGCGTTGCTGCAAAAGATCAACGACAGCGCCATCAGTGAAGGCAATCCGCGTACCAAGCAGATCGTCAACCGCATCGTCCAGGATCTGTTCTATACGATCGAAGACCTCGACGTGCAACCGGCCGAATTCTGGACCGCGCTGAACTATCTTGGCCAGGCGGGCCAGAGCGGCGAACTGGGCCTGCTGGCCGCCGGCCTCGGCTTCGAGCATTTCCTCGATCTGCGTCTGGACGAAGCGGAAGCGAAGGCCGGCGTTGAAGGCGGCACGCCGCGCACGATCGAAGGGCCGTTGTATGTGGCGGGCGCACCGCTGTCCGATGGGCATGCGCGTCTGGACGACGGCAAGGACCCCGGCCAGACGCTGGTGATGCGCGGCCGTGTGCTTGGCGAAGACGGCAAGCCGCTGGCTCATGCGCTGGTTGAAGTGTGGCACGCGAACCACCTCGGAAATTATTCGTACTTCGACAAATCGCAGCCGGCCTTCAATCTGCGCCGTTCGATTCGCACGGACGCGAACGGCAACTACAGCTTCCGCAGCGTGGTGCCGGTCGGCTATAGCGTGCCGCCGCAAGGTCAGACGCAGTTGCTGCTCGATCAGTTGGGCCGCCACGGCCATCGTCCGGCGCATATCCACTTCTTCGTTTCGGCGCCCGGTTTCCGCAAGCTGACCACGCAGATCAATATCGATGGCGATCCGTATCTGTGGGACGACTTCGCGTTTGCCACGCGTGACGGGCTGGTGCCGGCGGTCAAGCAGGCCGAAGGCGCGGAAGGTAAGCCGTATGGCGTGGAAGGCCAGTTCGCGCTGATCGATTTCGACTTCACGCTGTTCAAGGATCGCGACAGCCTGCCGGACGCGGAAGTCGAGCGCGTGCGCGCCGAAGCCTGAATGGCGGAGTCGCATCGTTATCTGGTTGTGTAGCAGGACACGTTCGACCCTGATCGCGTGGCGCTATCTACCGCGCAGCCAGGGTCTTCGTCATGGAAGATTGTTTGAGGAAAGGAGAACCCAGCATGCTGTTTCACGTTGAGATGAGCGTCAATCTGCCGCTCGATATGGATGCCGAACACGCCGCGCGCCTGAAGGCCGATGAAAAGGCGTTGTCGCAGAGGCTGCAGAAAGAAGGTGTATGGCGGCACCTGTGGCGGATCGCCGGGCACTACGCCAATATCAGCGTGTTCGACGTGGAAAGCCCCGCGCATTTGCACGACGTGCTGAGCCAGTTGCCGCTGTTTCCGTATATGACGCTCGAAGTCCGCGCGCTGTGCCGGCATGCATCGTCGATTCGCGACGACGATCGCTAAGAGCTGATAACAGGCGGCAGCTTCGCTGCGCGCCTCCCACCGTCAATCGATGCCCGCCAGATGCCGGGCCAGCGCTTTTTCCGGTCGTCTGAGCGCGTTCAGATCGCGCATGCAGACGAGTAGCGCACGCGTGGCCCAACTGTCCGTCAGTTCGATCGTGCGAATACCGGCAGTGCCGCGATAGCGCTTCGCCGCCGTGGCCGGCACGATGGCAATTCCCGCGCCCTGTTCGACCATGCAGCAGATGCCGTCGAAGGTCCGCATGTGCGCACGGATGCTGAGCGGCTGACCGGATAACAGTGCGCGTTCGCCCAGGTAGGCATGCAACGCGCTGCCGGTGCTCAGGCCGATAAACTGGCGCTCAGCCACTTCCGCCAGCGTGACGCGACGGCGCGCGGCGAGCGGATCCTCACGGCTCGTGACCAGCACGAGCGTATCCACCGCGAAGGGCAGCGTCTGCAATGCACCATGTTCGACGGCATCCGAGATGATGCCGATCTCCGCTGCGCCGGTCAGCACCGCTTTCACTGTTTCGCTACTCTGGCGCTCCTTCAGATCGATCTGCACGTTCGGGTGGTCGCGTAAAAACAGCCCGATCGGCGCCGGCAAAAATTCGGTGATGGCAACGGTGTTGGTCCATAGACGAATCCATGCCTTGCGTCCTTCCTGATGTTCTCCCAGCTCACCCTGCATCCGTTCGATCTGGCCGAGCACGAGCCGCGCGTGATGTGCGAGGGTGTCGCCGGCCGGGGTCGATTCGACCCCACGCCGGCCGCGCTCCAGCAGCGGTTCACCCAGCGTCTCCTCCATGCCGCGCAGCCGCGCGCTGGCTGACGGCAGTGACATGTTCGCGCGTGCCGCGCCGTGCGTGATGCTGCCGGTCTCGAGGATGAACAGGAAAAGCCGGAGGTCGATCAGGTCGAAGCGCATGGGCGGAGAGCGTGGATTGAGGTCGGCAGCCTTAGGGACAGCCTAAGGCACGGTACGCATCTTACGCATTGTGAGTGGCGTTGCGGCGATTGAAAATCGCAGACATCACCCTTACCGCGATCTGTCGATGATTTCTTCTTTTGCACTGCACGTCACCATTATCGCGTCGACCTTCGTCCTGGCCGGCTTCGTCAAGGGCATGACGGGCATGGGTTTGCCGACCGTCGCGATGGGCGTGCTCGGCACGCTGATGCTGCCCGCGCAGGCCGCCGCGATGCTGCTGGTGCCGTCGTTCGTCACGAATGTCTGGCAATTATTCGCGGGGGCCAGCGTCGGTCCGCTGCTCAGGCGGTTGTGGCCGATGATGGTGGGTATCGTGGCCGGCACGGTGGCGGCCGCCTCGTTTATCGTCGGTGGAGGCGGCGTCTGGGCGGTGGTCGGGCTGGGCGCGGCGTTGTCGCTCTACGCCGCGGCCGGGCTGCTGGCGTGGCGCATCGCGGTGCCGTCGCGCCACGAACCCTGGCTGTCGCCGACAATCGGCGCACTGACCGGCCTGATCACGGGCGGCACCGGCGTGTTCGTCGTGCCGGCGGTACCGTATCTGCAGGGGCTGGCGCTGAAAAAAGAGGACCTGGTTCAGGCGCTCGGGCTCTCTTTCACCGTCTCCACCATCGCGCTCGCGATCGGACTGGCGCGTGAGCATGCGTTCGCCGTCCACGATCTGGGCGATTCGCTGTTGGCCGTGGTGCCCGCGTTGCTCGGCATGTGGATTGGGCAGTCGGTGCGTGGACGCATCGGTCCGGCGACTTTCCGCCGCTGGTTTTTTGTCTGTTTGCTTTGCCTGGGCATTCAGTTAATGGCACGCGCATTCGTTTGACAAAGAGGCGAACGAAGGAGGGCTGTATCGTGTGGTCGGCTATTCTGGATACATTGGGGGCGCTGGCGGTGCTGGCGAGCGTGGCGATGCAGATTGCGCTGATGCGCAAACGCTGAAAACGGCGCTACAGATTGACTGTTTTCAGCGGGGCGCAAGCCGTTCGGGCAGTGCGTAGCGTTGCATCGTGCGCTCCATGCCGTCCAGAAAGGCCTGTTCCGCGGCGTTCATTTTGCGCGCGCGCAGCCACAGCAGATCGATATCGACATCGACCAGACCCTCTTCGGGCGGCAAACGCCACAGGCGCTGCTGCGCGAGATCGTCGCGCACGATGTGCTCCGGCAGGCAGCCAATGCCATACCCGGCGAAAATCAGGCGCCGCACTTCGTCGAGGCTCGGTGAGGCCGCGACAATCCGCCCGGTGAAGCCGCGCTGATCGCGAAACACGGTGAGCGGCGAGAGGCTGTCGCCGATCTGGTCGCTGGTGAACGACACGAAATTCTCCGCGAGCAGTTGCTCGATCGACAGTGCATGCCGTCCGAACAGCCGGTGATGCCGCCCGCAAAACAGCGCATACCGTTGGCGCAGAAAACAGCGCTGCTCGAGTTTGTCGACGGGTGTGCGGCATAGGCCCAGACCGGCGGTGGCCGTTTTCTGCAGCAACGACGAAATGATGTCCGACGAGCGCATCACTTCGATATGCAGATCGACACGCGGATAGGTCTTGTGGAATTCCGCAAGGAATTCATCGTAGACGCCGGAATCGATGCGACTCACCGTCAGCAGACGGATCGAGCCGGTAATGTCGTCGCTGCGGTCGTCGAGTTCGGTCTCCAGCCGCGACATGTGGCCGTAAATATCGCTGGCGATCCGGTACACCTCTTCGCCCGCGCGGGTCGGCTCGAAATGTGGCCCGCGCCGCTGGATCAGCGTGCGCCCGAGCGTGTCTTCGAGGCGCTTGAGCGCCTGGCTGACCGCGGGCTGCGTGAGATGCAGACGGGCCGCGGCACGGCTGACGCTGCGCTCCTGCATGATCACAAGGAAGGTGCGCAGCAGGTTCCAGTCGAGCCGGTCGTTCAGAAAACGCGTTACGTCCGCGCGCAGTTGGGTCATTGGGGGGGCAGTAGTGTGAGTAGTGCGTGTTAGGTATTAGCCAGATTTATAGTGGAGATAATAAACCGAAATTTGACTAATGTTTTATGGCTGGCGATAAAACACCTCACAAGATGCCCCGATATCCGGAACGGCAAGCGAGGAGCCACCATGAATGCTTCAACCCCGACCACCCGTCAGCCTGTACGAGCGGCAAGCGCCGCTTTCATCGGCACGATGATCGAGTGGTATGACTTCTACATCTATGCAACCGCCGCGGCGCTGGTGTTCGGTGAGTTGTACTTTCCGTCGCACGATCCGTTTGTCAGCACGATGGCCTCGTTCGCGACCTTCGCGGTCGGCTTTTTCGCGCGTCCGCTCGGTGGCGTGATCTTCGGCCACCTGGGCGATCGCATCGGCCGCAAGAAAGCGCTGATGACCACGCTGATGATGATGGGGGTGGCGACCGTGTGCGTCGGTCTGCTGCCGGCTTATACGAAGGTCGGCATGCTGGCGCCGGTGCTGCTGGTGTTGCTGCGCGTCGTGCAGGGCGTGGCGGTGGGCGGCGAATGGGGCGGTGCGGTGCTGATGGCCGGCGAGCATGCGCCGCAAGGGCGGCGCACGTTCTTCGCCTCGTTCGCGCAACTCGGCAGCCCGGCTGGCCTGATCCTCTCGCTGATCGCGTTTCGCGCGGTCACGTCGATGCCGCATGACGACTTCATTGCCTATGGCTGGCGCCTGCCGTTTCTGGCGAGCGCGGTGTTGCTCGCGGTGGGCATCTTCATTCGCCTCGGCGTGAACGAATCGCCGGAGTTTCAACGTGAGAAAGAAGCGAAGCGCACCGTCGAATTGCCGATTGCCGAAGTGTTTCGCTCGTCCGGCGCGCTGGTGGCGCTGTGCATTGGCGCGAACACCATCGGCATCGCGGGCGTGTATTTCACCAACACGTTCATGATTTCGTACACGACGCAAAACGTCGGCGTATCGAAATCGCTCATTCTGGATTGCCTGTTCGCGGTCGCCATCATCCAGTTCCTGTCGCAGCCGTTGGCCGCGTGGCTCGCCGAAAAGTTCGGCGGGGCGCGCTTCCTGAAGCTGGCTGCGTTTGCCGCGATGCTTTCGCCTTATCCGATGTTTACGCTTGTACAAAGCGGCAACCGGCTGTCGATGATCATCGGCATCGCGCTTGCCGTGGTGTGCATGGCGAGCTTCTATTCGGTGATCGCCGGCTTTGTCAGCGGGGTGTTTCCGGTGCGCGTGCGCTATTCCGCGATCTCGCTGTCGTATCAGGTGTGCGGCGCGATTGCCGGCGGTCTGACGCCGCTCGCGGGCACGTGGCTCGCGCACAAATTCGCCGGGCAATGGTGGCCGCTCGCCGTGTTCTACACCTGTCTCGCGGGTATTTCGCTGTCGTGCATCGTCGCTTTGGACGCGTTGAAACATCGTCGCGCCGATGCGCCCGAAGCGCTGCCCGCACGCTGAATCGAAAAGGGAATCAAGATGTTGAAAGTGGACGGAAAGCGCCTGTGGGCGAGTTTGATGGAGATGGCGCAAGTGGGCGCGACCGCGCGTGGTGGCGTACGGCGCCTGGCGCTGAGTGAAGACGATCGCCGCGGGCGTGAGCTGTTTTCCAGCTGGTGCATGCAGGCTGGCATGACGGTGCATACCGATGAAGTCGGCAATCTGTTTGCGCGCCGTGAGGGAACGAGTGCGGACGCGAAGCCGGTTCTGATCGGCAGCCACCTCGACACGCAACCGGAAGGCGGCCGTTTTGACGGCGTCTACGGTGTGCTGGCCGCGCTGGAAGTGATTCGGAGTCTGAACGATCAGAACATCCAGACGCATCACCCAATCGAAATCGTCTCGTGGACCAACGAAGAGGGCGCACGTTTCACACCGGCGATGCTCGGCTCCGCCGTGTTCGTCGGCGCGACGCCTTTACAAGCCGCGTTGGCTACGCAAGACGCGCAGGGCGTGACACTCGCTGAGGCACTTGCAACCTGCGGTTATGAAAGGGTCCGTCATCTCGACGTGAACGAGGTCGAGGCCTATTTCGAAGCACATATCGAACAGGGGCCGATTCTCGAAAGCCACGGACATCCGATTGGCGTCGTCACCGGCGGTCAGGCGATCCGCTGGCTCGATGTCGAAGTGAACGGCGTCGCGGCGCATGCGGGCACCACGCCGATGCCTTATCGGAAAGACGCGTTTTTCGGCGCCTCGGCGATGGCGCTCGAACTCGAAGCGATCTCGCAGCGGTATGCGCCGTTGGGTCTGGTCACGATCGGTCAGGTCGAGGTGCCGAATTCGTCGCGCAATACGATCGCCGCGAAGGTGGCGTTCACCGTCGATCTGCGCCATCCCGACGACGCACAGATCGACGCGATGGAGCAGGATGTGCGCGTGGCATTCGAGCGCGTCGCCGCGCAGCGTGGTCTGAACACAGCGATCTCGACCTGCTGGAAGAGCCCCGCCACGCCATTCGATGCCAGTTGTGTGGCGCTCGTCGAGCAGGCCACGCAGCAGCTCGGCTATGCCTACGAGCGGATCGTCAGCGGCGCGGGACATGACGCGATTCATCTGGCAAGGCACGTGCCGACCGCGATGGTATTTATCCCCTGCGTCGACGGCCTGTCGCACAACGAAGCCGAAGACGCGCTGCCCGGCGACGTGACCGCCGGTGCGAACGTGTTGATCAATGCGGTGCTGGCACGCGCCAAGGTGGCCGCGCCGGTCTACGCCTGAAGTTGAGGAACCCGAACATGCAGACATTTTTCCATCCCGCACAGTTGAAACACCACCCGCGCAGCTATCTGTCGCGTGGCCAGATGCGCTCGCCGCAGGAAGTCCCGGAACGCGCAATGCGCCTTGTCGAAGCCGCGAAGAAGCTGGGTTTCGACTTGCGGGAACCCGCTGACTTCGGCGCCGCGCCGCTCGCCGAAGTGCATGGCATGAACTATCTTCGCTTCCTGGAAGAAGCGCATCGCGAGTGGAAGAAGATGCCCGCGGAATGGGGCGACGAGGTGATGTCGAATGTGTACATCCGCGAAAACAATCCGTTGCGTGGTGTGCTCGCACAAGCCGCGCGTTACCTCGCCGACGGAAGCTGTCCGGTCGGCGCCCACACATACGAATCGGCCTATTGGTCCGCGCAAAGCGCGCTTGCCGGCGCGCATGCGATTCTCGGCGGCGTGGGCGAGGCCTACGCGCTGTGCCGCCCGCCAGGCCATCATGCACGCGCCGAGGCGGCGGGCGGCTTCTGTTACCTGAATAACGCGGCGGTCGCGGCGCAGGCGCTGCGCAAAAAATATGGACGCGTCGCGATTCTCGATACCGACATGCATCACGGCCAGGGCATTCAGGAGATTTTTTACGGTCGCGACGATGTGCTGTACGTGTCGATTCACGGCGATCCGACGAACTTCTATCCGGTGGTGGCCGGCTTCGAAGACGAGCGCGGTGTCGCGAACGGCGCGGGTTACAACGTCAATCTGCCGATGCCGCACGGCTCGTCGGAAGCGGTGTTCTTCGAGCAACTCGACGCAGCACTGCGCGTCGTCAAGCGCTTTCAGCCGGACGCACTGGTCGTGGCACTCGGCTTCGACATCTACAAGGACGATCCGCAATCGATGGTGGCCGTCACGACCGAAGGTTTCGGCAAACTCGGCAGTCAGATCGGCGCGCTGACACTGCCGACGCTGATCGTGCAGGAAGGGGGCTACCACCTTGAAACGCTCGATGCGAACGCGCAATCGTTCTTCGGCGGGTTTGCGTCGGCGCGATGATATGCGCGACCTGAGATGATCGGCGTTGCCTGTCGGGAGTACAGTCGGGAGTCGCAGTAAGGGGCGCAGCCGCGCGATTCACCGCTATGTGCGCCGGCAGTAGCGCGGCGCTTCCCGATTGTTCGGCTCATCCGACGTATCTATTCGTCCGCAGCCGCTTTATTCGTGGGGCGTACCTGCCTACATTGTGTCCTGTGACAGCGCTACTGCATCTCCGGCTTCATCGGCGCTAACCCAATCCAAAGGATACGATCATGAGCAAGCTCACAGGTAAAGTTGCTGTTGTAACAGGCGCATCGAAAGGCATCGGCGCGGCGATCGCGAGAGCGCTGGCCGCGCAGGGCGCCTCGGTGGTGGTGAACTACGCATCCAGCAAGGCTGGCGCGGAAGACGTGGTCGCCGCCATCACCGCGGCGGGCGGCAAGGCTGTCGCCGTTGCGGGCGACGTGTCGAAAGCAGCGGACGCGCAGGGCATCATCGATACGGCGGTCGAAACATATGGCCGCCTCGACATCCTCGTCAACAATTCGGGCGTGTATGAATTCGCGCCGATCGAAGAGATCACCGAGGAGCATTTCCATAAGCACTTCAATGTGAATGTACTCGGTCTGCTACTGGTCACGCAGGCGGCCGTGAAGCATCTGGGCGAGGGCGGCAGCATCGTCAATGTCAGCTCGGTTGTCAGCCGCATCACGCCGCCGGGCAGCGCGGTCTATACCGCCACCAAAGGCGCGGTGGATGGCATTACGGGCGTGCTCGCACGTGAACTGGGACCGCGCAAGATTCGCGTCAACTCGGTCAATCCTGGTATGGTCGCAACCGAAGGCACGCATAGCGCCGGGATTATGGGCTCCGATTTCGAAACGTGGGCCGTCAGCACGACGCCGCTCGGCCGCATCGGCCAGCCCGACGATATCGCCGACGTCGCGGTATTCCTCGCCTCCGACGACTCGCGCTGGATGACCGGCGAAAGCCTGATCGCGAGCGGCGGATCGCGTTAAGCGCGTACGCGCCGTATAAAGACCACCTGAAAGCCGCCACGCGAAACCTGTGTGGCGGCTTTCAGTTTATTCAGCAGTAACAGCCGTTGCGCCAGCCAGCTGAACGGCAAACAACGCATCGAGCAGATTCGAACCCGGCCGTTCGGCGAGCCGCGTCAGCGATTCGATCATCTGCACCTGGCAATCTTGCAACGGAATCATTCTGATCCGGCGCGATTCATTGAATTCGGCGCGCGCGATCACGCCCACCCCCATGCCTTGCGCGACGGCTTCTTCCAGCGCCTCGCGGCCATCCACGTACATGACCGGTTCGACCTGCAACGACTCGCGTACCAGTTCGATTTCCAGCAACTGCTGGGTGACCGACTGCGGCTCGCGGAAAATCATTGGCTGCTGCACGAGTTCCGCGTAGGTCAGCTTGCGTTTTTTGGCGACCGGATAGCTCACCGGCACCATCGCCACCAGCGGATCGCGGCGCAGCACCCGCGCTTCCAGCCGGCTGTGCACTTGCGGCGCCGCTGTAATCGCGGCGTCGACCGCGCTCGACAGCACACGCTGCATGCAGTCCGCGGCATTGGCGATCGACAGCGTCACCACGATGCCCGGATGCAGCTTGCGAAATGCGCCGATCAGCGCGACCGCGAGATCGGGCGCATCCGCGACCAGCGAGAGCGAGCCGGACTCCAGCCCACCCGCCGATTCGAGCAACTGCCGCGCGTCGCGCTCGCAACTGAGCATCTGCCGCGTCACACTGAAGAGGCGCAAGCCCAGCTCGGTAGTTTCGACGCCGCGCGGCCCGCGCTCGAACAGCTTCACGCCGTAATCCTGTTCGAGCCGCCGCACGTGGTCGGAGATGGCCGGCTGCGTGAGCGACAGCGCCTGCGCGGCTCTCGAAAAACCGCCATGTTCCGCGACCGCATGAAACGCCCGCAATTGCGCGTATTGCACGTGTGCCTCACCGGGTGATAAGTTTTTACGATACCTGCATCGATTATATCGATTTTACCGATGCCCCGCGTTTCGGTACTGTGTGAAGCACCGAAACAGCGATATCGGAGATTCCGAAATGGAAAGCGCGATCGACAGTTCTTCAGCAGTCTCCACAGTGCCTGGCGCCGTCACGTGCGCCGCGCCAGCCAGGGGCGAGCCGTATCTGCTGACGCCTGGCCCGCTCACCACCGCGTTCTCGACCAAGGAAGCGATGCTGCGCGACTGGGGGTCGTGGGACGGCGATTTCCGCGCGATGACCGCGCAGTTGCGCCGCAGTCTGCTGGACATTGCCGGCGACACCGCGGGCGAATACGACTGCGTGCCGCTGCAGGGCAGCGGCAGCTACTGCGTCGAGGCGATGCTCGGCAGTCTGATTCCGCGCGACGGCCACGCGTTGGTGCTGGCCAACGGCGCCTATGGCAAACGCATTGCCACCACGCTGGGCTATCTCGGGCGGGCCTGCACCGTGCTCGACAAGGGCGACTACCTGCCGCCGCGTGGCGCGGAAGTCGAGCGCATGCTGGACGCCGATCCGCGCATCACGCACGTGGTTGCGGTGCATTGCGAGACCAGTTCGGGGATTCTCAATCCGATTGAAGAAATTGCCGCGGCCACCGCGAAGAAGGGCCGCAAGCTGCTGATCGACTCGATGAGCGCGTTCGGTGCGGTGCCGCTCGACGTGAGCGAGGTGCCGTGCGAGGCCTTCGTGTCGTCGGCGAACAAGTGCATCGAGGGCGTGCCGGGTTTCGGCTTTGTGATCGCGCGCAAGAGCGCGCTTCAGGACGCCAAGGGGCGCAGCCATTCGCTGAGTCTCGACGTGTACGACCAATGGGACGTGATGAACCGCACCGGCCAGTGGCGCTTTACGCCGCCGACGCATACGGTTGCCGCGTTTATCGAGGCGTTGCGTCTGCATAAACTCGAAGGCGGACAGGCCGGGCGGCTCGCGCGTTATGCAAACAATCGCGATGTGCTGGTTGCCGGCATGCACGAACTCGGTTTCGAGCCATTGCTGAACGAGCGCTGGCGCTCGCCGATCATCGTGACGTTTTTCGCGCCGGCGCACCCGTCATTCAAATTCGAGCGTTTCTATGAGCTGATGAAACAGCAGGGATTCATCATCTATCCGGGCAAGTTGACGGTGGTGGACAGTTTCCGCATCGGTTGCATCGGGCAGGTGGATGCCCACGTGATGCGCCGCGTGGTTGAGGCATGCGCGCGCTCGCTGCAGGCGCTGGGCGTCGAACACGCCGCGCCGCCGCAACGCGCGATCGAAGAACGCAAGGCGTTGGCAGAAGCCGCGTAAAGCAGGCAGCCCGGGCGCCTCGCGCGCGGGCCGGCGCATGGATGATGAGTGGGTCGAGTAGCAGTCATACGAACGCGCGGCATGTCGCGCGTGCTGTGGAAGTTCCTGAGGATCGAAGTAAATGAAACACGTAAAAGCAGTGATTTTCGACTGGGCCGGCACGGTGGTCGATTATGGTTCGCTGGCGCCGATGGGCGCGTTTGTGGAGACGTTCGAGCAGTTTGGCGTATCGATCACGATCGACGAAGCGCGTGGCCCGATGGGCATGGCCAAGCGTCCGCACATTGCCGCGCTGATGGCTTTGCCGCGCGTATCGCAGGCATGGGCGGACAAGTACGGGCACGTGCCCGGCGAAGCGGATATCGACGCGGTGTATGACGTATTCGTGCCGAAGAACATTGCGGTGGCGGCGAGCTATAGCTCCGTGATTCCTGGCGTGGCCGAGGTGGCGAGTGCGCTGCGCGGCGATGATATCCGGATCGGCACGACGACCGGCTACACGCGCGAGATCATGGCCGAGATTGTGCCGGGGGCGGCGGCGCAGGGGTTTTCGCCGGACAGTATCGTGTGTACGGGTGACACGGTGGAAGGGCGGCCGTCGCCTTATATGATCTACAAGACCTTGCCCGAACTGGGCGTGTGGCGCGCGAAGGATGCGATCAAGGTCGACGATACGGAAGTCGGGATCGAGGAAGGGATTAACGGTGGGACGTGGGCGGTGGGCGTTGCCGTGAGCGGGAATGCTTTTGGCATGGCCGAAGATGAGGTTAAGGCGCTAGCGCCGGATGAGTTTGCCTGGCGGCGCAAGGTCGCTGTGCAGAAGCTGCGGGACGCCGGAGCGCATTATGTGATTGATAGTGTGGCGGACCTGATGCCCGTGGTGTATGAGATTGAGGCTCGCTTGGCGCGAGGGGAGAGGCCTTGATATAGTTTTTTTGCCTTTGGCGGCGGCATTATTTGGTTCTGGCTTTTTTGGCCTTTCCTTGTTTTCTTGCTGGTTTATTAGCGTTCCCCCTGTGCGGGGGGGCACCTACTTTTCTTTGCCGGCCGCAAAGAAAAGTAGGCAAAAGAAAGCGGCTTTACACCGCTAGTTCTTAAGCGGGTCCCCTGGCTTGGAGGGGATCGTGGCTCCGTAGAGATTGGGCCTGCGCACCTTCTGGCCTGAGTGACCAGGCCGTCATGCTACCGGCGGCGCTGCGCGCGCCGGGGCGGTGCTTCATCAAACCAGTGGCGTGACCCGCAACGCGGTGCCAGTGCACCGGCACTTCAAAAACACTCGATATTTCCGGCGCCTCGCCGAGGCGAAGCCGATGGCCCCCGCTACGCGCAAACGAAGCACCCGGTTTCCCTGGCAGACCCGTCCGCGACGCACGCAGTGCGGAGTGGGAGCGAATGACGGCTGTGTCACTGACGGTTACCGACCGAGGTGTGATCCGTTAGTCGGACCACCAGCCCCTCCAAGCCAGGGGACCCACTTAAAAGTTAGCGGTTTGAGCCGCTTTCTTTTGCCTACTTTTCTTTGCGGCGGCAAAGAAAAGTAGGTGCTGCCCCGCACAGGGGCGACGCTAATAGACCAATAACAAAGCAAGGAAAGGCCCAAAAAGCCAGAACCAGGAAAACCCCAGCGCCACAGGCAATTCACCCACTGATAAGCTTCAACCCCGCGGGCAGCGACTCCCCAAACACCCGTCCTTCATCGGCATTATCAAGCTCAACAACCTCACTCACCATAGCAACCCATGCCCGCGGCGACCCAGCCGCCTCAAGCCTCCGCACGACCGCGTGGCGAACATCGTGAGCCAGATCCCGCGACCGGTCGCCCGTCATGCGGGCAATCTGCACAGCAGCGAAAGCAGCGGGATCGACCTTCTTCCAGTCGAGCGCAAGAATCGTCTTCAACCACTGCCCGGCGACCTCAGCCGGCACCACACCATGTGCGCTGCCGTAGAACGGCCGCCGTGCGCCAATACGCCCCACCGCCCACCAGCTTTGATGGTTTTCTGCCGGCTTCTGCAGACGCGTGAGCACCGATTCACCCAGCTCGATCTTGCGCTCGACAGGAATGCGTTCGAGCGATGCGCTCAGGCGGACCATGTCGGTGAAGCCAGTCTTCGACACGTCGAACGGCAATTTATGGCGCGATTGAGCGGCCGTCTGCAGATACGCCATCGCATCGAGCACACGCAGCTGCGCGCTTTCGTCGAGGCCGCCCGCGGCGCGGCGCCAGAGCGTCCACCATTCCGACCAGACCTGGCCTTCGTTGACATACTGGATGCCGTCGTCGAACAGCGACCAAAGTTGTTCGACGCGCCATTCGTCGAGCGGATAACCAAAGCCGGGCCGCACGCAATAGCCCGCGAGATTCAGCCAGAGCCGCTCGTGATCCGCCGAGCGGCGCCGGCGGCGGGCGCGCTCCCAGAGCGCACCGAACAGCTCGCGCAGCAACGCGCTGTTCCAGCTCTCGCGTGGCCCCAGAAGTTGTTCGAGTTGCGAGCGCAGCCGTTTGACTTCCTTCGGACCGACGTTTTGCGCGCGCGAACCGAAGCTGCGATCGATCTGCTCGATCGCTTCGTCAAGCGCGGGATGGCGGGTCTGCGCCGGATCGGCCGACAGGTTCACCTGCGCGCTTTCACCACGCAACTGGAATTCGAGCAGCCAGCGCTGGGCCGGATTGTCGAGCTCGATGCAATGCACGTCGAGCGTGCCGACTTCCGTGAGCGACGTGGCGATCTGCACCGGCGTATCGCGCGCGCTGCTCGCGCCACGCGGTTCCACGATCGTCGCGATCGGCGGCAGGCGGATAAAGTCGCCGCCCGCGAGGTCGGCCAGTTCGCCGGGTTGATAGACCGTGTCCGCGCTCGACGAGACCAGGTGGAAGCGCACCGGATGCCCAAGGCGCAGCGCGAACGTGCGGTCCTTGATGAGAATTTCGTGGCCTTCTTCCGTGCCGCGCGGCAGCAGACAGATACCGCGGGGACTCGGCCCGCCATTACCGGTGGCAGCAGCGGGATCGTCCACCACGAGAAAGTAGCTGCGCGGCGAGCCGCCGCCGATTTTCGGCGCCCGGCCACTGCGCGCGAGCGCATAGGCAACCGCGCCGCGGGCTACGGCCACGTCGGGGTTGTCGTTATGCAGCACCTTCAGCGGTGCGCCGCGCCACGTGCCCAACGTGCCGGCGAGGCGCTTCGTCAACGCCTCGGCACGGAATACGCCGCCGTTCAGCAACAGCGTGTCGGGTACCGGCAAGGCCGCTTCATCGTTGTCCTCATCGTCACCGGCGGATGCTCCCAACGCCTTGCGCGACTGTGCCGCGAAACGGCTCAGGAATGCGGCGATATGGCGTGTGACGGCCGCATCGGTGGCGTAGGGCAGGCCGAACTCGACAATCGCGCCGCGCGGCCTTCCGGGCCGCTCGTTCGACGCCACCGCCGGGAAAAAACCATCCACGATCACCTGCTCGACTTCGTCGCGCGTCACCTGCGCCGTGCGCGCGCCGCCGATCAGCTTCGAACCGGCGCCGAGCAGTGTGATCGACGCGGAGTCCGGCGCTTGCGGGCCGAGCAGTTGTTCCTTCACGCCACGGCAGCGCTCGACCAGTTGCGACAGGCTCGCGGCCGACAGACGCGTCCGCTCGGTGCCGCCGCCGCTCAGGCGCGCTTCGGCCAGATGGGCGAGCGCGAGGTCCATGTTGTCGCCACCGAGCATCAGATGATTGCCCACGCCGATGCGCGTCAGTTCAGGCTCGCCGTCACGCATGCGCACTTCGATCAGCGTGAGGTCGGTCGTGCCGCCGCCCACGTCGCAGATCAGCACGAGCCGCGTGTCGGCCAGTTCGGCGGGCAGACGCTCGCGATGATGAAACAGCCAGTCATAGAACGCGGCCTGCGGCTCTTCCAGCAGCCGCAATGCGGGCAAGCCGGCCAGACGCGCCGCCTGCACGGTCAACGCGCGTGCGCCTTCATCGAAGGACGCGGGCACCGTCAGCACGACGTCCTGGTCTTCGAGCAGCGCTTGCGGAAAGCGCTGGTTCCACGCCGCTCGCACATGCGCAAGATAGCTCGCGCTGGCTTCGACCGGCGAGACCTTGCGAACATCGTCGGCGGCGCCCCACGGCAGGATCGGCGCGCCCCGGTCGACTGAGGCGTGCGACAGCCAGCTCTTCGCGCTCGCTATCAGCCGTCCGGGCACCTGGCCGCCGAGCGCGCGCGCGAGCCGGCCGATTACGACCGGCGGCGCCAGGGGATCGTCGGCAGCGTGGTCCGTCGCCTGCCACGGCAGTTGGAGATCGCCCGCGCTCAACTCGCCCGGTGCCGCGTGATAGCGCACCGACGGCAGCAGCGGGCGCGCCGCGACTTCGCCGGGACTCACCAACTGATCGATCTCGAAGACGCGAATCTCCTGCGATCCCGCCGCGGCATGGGCCGCCGCGGGACCGCCCGCCGCGGCATAAGCCAGCACCGTGTTGCTGGTGCCGAGATCGATACCGACGCTATACCGCTTCATCTCAGTCATGCATTGGCGTTGCCGCGCACGTCGAACTCGACCTTCCAGCGCTCATCGGACCCGCGCGGGATAGCTTCCAGTTCGAGCGTGCCGGCTTCGGTCACGCGTGCATGCAGTTTCACCGGCACGACTTCACCGGCGGTTCGGCCGGCGGCCGGCAGCGTCGCCTGGATTTCGTCGAGTTCCTGCAATTCCTCGGGACCCCAGAAATCGAGCAGCGTGCCGACCTGGTCCTGGCGGCGCACCGACGAACCGAAGAAGCGGAAGTGCACCGGCTCGCCGACCACGAGGCCGAACTCCTGCGCGGGCAACGCCGCATCGGTGCCTTCCTCCATGCCGAACGGCGCGACGCACAGCGCGCTCACCGGCGGCTCGAGGCCTGGCACGGCGGGCATCGCCGATTCGATGGCGATGTAGTACGCACGCGCGGTACCGCCGCGAATGCGCACGCCCTTGCCGCGCCGCACGTAGCCGTAATAAGCCGCGCCACGCGCGACGGCGAGATCGAGGTCGGCGCCTTCGAGCAGGCGTGCCGCAGCCGCGCCTTCAGCTGACAGCCAGCCATTGAGCGTGCCCATGATGCGCTCCACCAGCAGCGGCGACTTGAATACGCCGCCGTTAAAGAGCACCGCGGTGGGATGCAGGAAGCTCGCGCCTTCCTTGACCATGTCCCGCAGACCTTCCAGTTCGGCGAGCGCGCCCACCTGACGGCCGAGAAAAGCCGCCAGATGCCGCGTGATGCCGGCGTCCTGCGCATACGGCAGGCCGAGTTGCGTCAGACCGACCCGCGCGCGGCTCACCGGACGCGCCGCGCTTTCCACTTGCGGGAAGAAGCCTTCAAGGATCGTCTGGGTCAACTCGGCGCGCGTCAGTTCGGTGCGGATCGACCCGCCGATCAGCTTCGAACCGCGGCTCGGCACGACGAGCGGCACGGTGTCGGTTGCGGGGTCGCTGAGGAGCGTTTCCTTGGCCGAGCGGCAGGCGTAGGTGAGGGCGCGCAGTTGCCACGCGTCGGCCTGGGTACCCTGCGCGGCGAGCTTGCGCGCCACCACGTGGGCGAGCGCCAGGTCCATGTTGTCGCCGCCGAGCAGAATGTGTTCGCCCACCGCAACCCGATGCAGTTCGAGGTTGCCTTCGCGTTCGATCACGGCGATCAGCGAGAGGTCGGTCGTGCCGCCGCCGACATCGACCACGAGGATGATGTCGCCGACCTTGACCTGCTTGCGCCAGTTGCCGGTGCTCTTCTGGATCCAGCTATACAGTGCGGCCTGCGGTTCTTCGAGCAGCGTCATGCGGCCATAGCCGGCCGCCTCGGCGGCTTCGGCGGTCAGCTCGCGCGCGGCCGGATCGAACGAGGCCGGAATCGTGACCGTGATGTCCTGCTGGCTGAACGGCGCATCCGGATGGGCGTGGTCCCACGCTTCGCGCAGATGCGTCAGATAGCGCACCGAGCTTTCGAGCGGCGAGACGCGCGCGACTTCAGGCGGCGCGTCGTTGGGCAGAATCGCCGCGCGCCGGTCGACACCCGGATGACACAGCCAGCTCTTGGCGCTGGAGACGAGCCGGATCGGCGTGGCCGCGCCGCGGCTGCGCGCGAATTCGCCCACCGCGAATTCACGCTGGCCGGTCCACGGCAGGTACAGGTCGCCGGAAGCGAGTTCGTCCGGATGCGGCAGGTAGAGAAACGAGGGCAGCAGATCGAGGTTGTCGATCGCGCCGGGGCCGGTGAGTTGCGCGACCGGCAGCACGCCCTGGGCGGTTTTCTCGCCGTCGCTGGCCGTGCAGTCCACGTAGGACAGCGCGCAATGCGTCGTGCCCAGATCGATACCGATCGAATAGCGTGATTCGCGTGCGTCGCTCATAGTTCCACCTCCGCCGGGGCGATGACCTTGGCGTTATGGCTGTCCGTCAGCCGGGGCAGCCGGACCTCGTCGACGCGCCAGCCGCGATGGCTGATGCTGCCGTTAAACGGCGCCTTGCCGACCACGTTGCCGGTCAGGCGAACGGCGGTGGCGTCGAAACCCTCGGCGAGCGTCACGCGGCTGCCTTCGGCCTCGTCGCGCACCGGACGGATCGTGAAATGCTCGCGCAGCGTCGCGCGGCAGCCGTCGTGCACGAGGCGGGCGGCCGCGCCGATGTCGGCGTCGCTATAAGCCTTGATGTCTTCTTCGACGAAATCGATGAAGCGCGCGTCGCGTTGCAGCAGGCCGAGCAACTGCAGCGCGGCGTCGGGGCTGGCTTCCTTGAGCGTCGGGGCGGGCGGCTTTGGAGCCGGTGCCGGGGCCGGTGCCGGGGCCGGTGCGGGCGCCACATTGACGGCACCGCTGCCGTTACGCAGACGCAGCACCCCGGCGGCGAACTCGCCGTCGCCGAGAATCCTGAAAAAGGTGCCGACGGCAAGGGAAATCCTGCCGAGGAAGGACGGGTTTGAATCGGTCATAAATGCTCCTGAGGGCTCTGTTAAAGGACGAGCTGTCCTGGCTGCGCCGCACGCAACGGGCCCTGCGGGCCGTCGCCATGCGTCTTTGCGAGGGTCGGCGGCAGGCATGCCGCCGAGGTCTGAATCATCCGGGCTTGCGGCGCGGTTGCGCCGCGCAAAACCCGTATTTTGCCTTGTGCCGCGCCCGAAGCGGACAAAGCCGGACATTCTCGCGGTAAATGGGGGGTGAAAAGGCGGCCGGCGACGCTATGCGCGCGTCCGGCGGGATGGCGTGCGAGCCGCGCGGGAGCGGCCGCGATTGAGGAAGAAGGAGTGGGCCTGAGTGTCGCGGACGAAGCACCGCGGGAATGCGGGCACCTCGTCCGGATCTCCGGGGTTTGCCTCAGCCTGAGGCTCAGCCGCAGGCTGGCTTGGCTTTCTTGCACGCATCCGCGAGTTGCGGCGGCGGGTCTTTCTTGAACACGGTCTTGTAGGCTTCGAGCACGGTGGCCTGGGTCACCGGCAACGACTGCACGCCAATCCACGCCGGCGGCGTCTGGCCAATCAGCGCCTTCATCATCGCCATCGCCTCGGCCACACCCTGATCGTACGGGCGTTGTGAACCGGTGGCCTTCAGTGGCCCGCCTTTGGCAATTTCGATTGCGGACTGCAGGCCCAGATCGACGGTCGTAACCGGGATATTCACGCCTTGCGCGCGCATCGAGGTCAGCGTGTCGAGCGCCGGTTGATCCCATACCGCGAAGAGGCCCTTCACGTCAGGATTGCCGGTGAGGAAGTCACCGGCAATCTGCCCGACCTTCGACGGATCGGTGAAATCGACCTGCTTGATCTTCAGATCGGGGCGGTTTTTCTTCATCCAGTCGTTGACCGCCTTGGTGCGCTCCTTGGTGCTGAAGTAATCGACGCCGAAGTTGACGAGGCCGATGGTCGCGCCCTGCGGCACGCACGAGGCGAGCACCTTCGCGGCGATCTGGCCGTTGCCTTCACTGTCGGCTGAAATCATCGACGCGTATTGTTCCGGATGCTTGAGTCCAGTCGGCACATTGTCCATGAACACGAGCTTGATACCCGCGGCGGACACTTTCTTGTAGGTCGCGGCCGTCGCCGTGCCGTCGACCGGGATCGAGATAATCCCGTCAGGATGGCGCTGGATCGTGTTTTCGATGTCCGCGATCTGCTTGTCGACCTGGTATTCGGCGGAAGCCGTGCCGATCACTTCCACGCCGTACTTCTTCAGCGTGTCGGTAATGCCCTGCACCTGAAGTTGCGACCAGTCGAGATTCATCGTCTGCATCGAAATGCCGACCTTGAATTTGCCCGCCTTGACCTTGGCCGCGTCGGCGGCGCTCAGTTGTACGGCTTCGACCGAGGCGGCTTTTTCCCCGTTCGGTCCCTGGCCGACAATGTTTTTCGGTCCGATCGAGCCGGCCGGCAGACTGGTCACGCATTGCGCGCCGGCGCCCGACGATGCCAGCGCTGCGACGGCCGCGGCCGCCATGACGCCGGCCAGAACCCTGCTTGAGCCACGACGATGTTTCATGAGTCTCCTCCGTTGGTCTTCATGTCTGTGTTACGTCTGCTGCTGGCGATGGAACCGCGCGGGCACGTTGCGCGGGTTCCGGATTTCACGCGTGATCGACGTGCTCCGTCATTTCTTCGTAAACGCGACTGCGGCGACGATGATGGCGCCCTTGATGACAAGCTGCAGCGATGAGCTCACCCCGAGCAGCACCAGCCCGTTGTTGAGCGTGCCGATGATCAGGCTGCCGAGCAGCGTGCCGAGCACGAAGCCGCGGCCGCCGAACAGACTGCAGCCGCCAAGCGTCACGGAAGCGATCACATCGAGCTCGAGCCCCTGCACGACGTCGGGTCGCGCCGCATGCGAGCGCGCGGCGAGCACCAGCGCGGCGAGGCCCGCCAGCGCGCCGGTCAGGATGAAGGCCAGGGTGGTCACGCGGCGAATGTTGATGCCGGAATAGAGCGCGGCGGTCGGATTGCCGCCGGCCGCGTAGATCTGCCGGCCAAACACGCTGTAGTGCAGCAGCAGAATGCCGCCGATCACGACCAGCACCGTCCAGATGATCGGCACCGGCACGCCAAAAATATCGCCTTCGCCGAAGATGGAGATAAAGCTGTCGTTGGTGATGATCTCGGGCCGCGTGGTGGTGACGAGCAGGGCCAGCCCGCGCGCGGCGCTCAGCGTGCCGAGCGTGACCAGAAACGACGGAATGTTCAGCCGCGTGGTCACCACGCCGTTGATCGCGCCGACGATCGCGCCGGTGCCGATCCCGGCAAGCGCGCCGATCAGCCAGTTATCGCCGACGTAAGTCATGGCGAGCGCCGCGGACATGCCGGACAAGGCCAGTGTCGATCCCACCGAGAGATCGATCTGCCGCGCGATGATCACAAAGGTCATGCCGATCGCGACGATGGAGACGAGCGCGGTCTGCCGGCCGATATTCAGGAAGTTGTCGATCGAGAGGAACCACGGCGTCGCGAAGCTGAACACCACCAGCAGGATCGCGAAGGCAACGTAGAGCGCATACGGCCGGTCGCCTTGCAGCAGAAGTTGTGCGAGGCGCCGCGCGCGGCTGCGCTGGGGAGCGCTGCCCTGGCGTTCGGTCGCGAGCGGCGAGACGGAGTCGTTCATGTTACGGGCTCAGTGGAAGCGCGGGAAAGTTGAATCAGGTGATGAAGCGATTCGGCATTGCCGAGATCGGCACGCTCGACTGTCTTGATGACGCGGCCATCGGCGACGATCGAAATCCGGTCGCACAGCCGCAGGAGTTCGTCGAGATCCGATGACACGACCAGCACGCCGGTGCCGGCCTGGGCCGCGTCATGAACCACGCCATAGATTTCTTCGCGCGCGCCGACGTCGACGCCAACGGTCGGTTCGTCGAGCAGCAGGAGCCGGGGCCGTGGATGATTCCATTTGGCGAACACGACTTTCTGCTGATTGCCGCCTGAGAGAAACTTGACTGACGTGGACGAGCCCGGTGCCTTGACGGCCAGTTCCTTCATGGCGCGTTTCGCCTGCTGGACAGCCGCCTGGCTGCGCAGCCAGCCCCACCGCGAAAAATGCGGCAGTCGCGGCAAGGTCAGGTTGCGCTCGATCGAATGATCGAGAACCAGTCCTTCCAGATGGCGATCTTCCGGCACCAGTGCAATACCGAGCTTGATGGCCGCGGCAGGCGTCACGCGCGTGTGCAATTGGCCGTCGACCATGACTGCGCCGCTTTCGACCGCTCGCAGTCCAAAAATGGTTTGCAGAATTTCGGTGCGTCCACTGCCGATCAAGCCGGCCAGCCCGTGAATCTCGCCACGGCGAACCGTGAGATCGACTGCGTGGAGACGGTCGTTACTGACGCTGGACATTGCGAGGACCGGCGTAGAGGCCGACCCGGTCACGGCAGTTGCTTGCCGGGCGTTCGCCGCCACGCTGCTTGCGCCACCCACCGCGGTTTGCTCCCGCGCATGAAGCGCCGCGTGGCCAGGACCGACGATGGCCGCGACCAGTTGCTTCATGTCGGTATCCGCAGTCGAGAACATGCCGGCGTTGGCACCGTCACGTAATACCGTGACGCGCTGTGAAATACGAAATACCTCGTTCAGCCGGTGCGTCACATAGATCACGCCCACGCCGCGATCCGTCACCGCGCGAATCGCGTCGAACAGAATCTGTTCCTCGCCACCGGTCAGCGCCGAGGTCGGCTCGTCGAGAATCAACACGCGCACGTCGCCCATCAAGGCCTTGCAGATCTCGGTCATTTGCCGGTATGCAAAGGGCAGGGAGCCGACCGGCACACGCGGATCGAGTGGAATGCCATGCGAACGAAGAAAGTCGCTGACGGATGCCATCAACTGGCGGTTCTTCACAAAGCCGAAACGCGTGCGAGGCTCGCGTCCCAGCATCAGGTTGGCGCCGACTGAGAGCGACTCGACCAGACTCAGGTCCTGATAGACGACTGCCACGCCCGCGTCGCGCGATTGCGCCGGCGAATCGAATGCCACGCGCTGGCCGGCGATTTCGATGACGCCTTCGTCATAAGCGTGGACGCCGCTCAGTATCTTGATCAGGGTGGATTTGCCGGCGCCGTTCTCGCCGAGCAAGGCGTGAACTTCACCAGGCAACACTTCGAGGTTGACGCCGCGCAGCGCCTGTACGCCGCCAAATCGTTTGGCGACGCCCGCAACACGGATCAATGGAACCTGAGGCGACGATGCGGCCGCGACCGCAACCGGCTCACTCATCTGGCATGTCTCCTTCCGTCGATGTGACGAAATTCTCTTCTTGGTTTGATGCGGCCAGTGTCGACCGTATTGTGATCTTCGCACCACGGTTATGGTGCGTCAATAACATTTGGGCCCATAACAAGGCCTGGGGATACGCGAATGTGAAGATTCGGTCGCAAGGCTTGTTATGATTCTATCAATCGTTGTAGCATAGCTGAGAACAGCCTGTCCGTTGTCGTTGTGCTTTGCATCAAATTTACGGATGTCTCATGCCTGAAGCCCCTTCTCTGTCTTCTTCGGTCGTCGCATTGCGCGGCGCACCGCTCATCCATCCGGTGCGCAATCCGGGCGTCCCGTTCGACGCGTCATGGCTGGATGGCCTGCGCGTCAATCAGTCCGCGGTCGAGCGGCGCACGGCAACGCTTGCCACGCGGCGCACGGTCAAGAAAGACGCGCAGGCGGCCTGGTTGCTGAAGGCCGTGACCTGCATCGACCTCACCACCCTGAACGGCGACGACACCGAAGGCCGCGTGCGCCGCCTGTGCGCGAAAGCGCGCCAGCCGGTGCGTGCGGACATTCTCGAAGCACTCGGGATCGCGTCGCACGGAATCACCACGGGCGCGGTGTGCGTCTACCACCGTTTCGTCGCGGCGGCGGTCGACGCGCTGCACGGCAGCGGCATTCCGGTCGCGGCGGTGTCGACGGGTTTTCCCGCTGGCCTGATTCCGCATCCGCTGAAGCTGAAGGAGATCGAGGCGTCGGTGGCGGACGGTGCGATGGAAATCGATATCGTGGTGACCCGCGAATATGTGCTCACCGGCAACTGGCAGGCGCTTTACGACGAAGTGCGCGAGTTTCGCGCCGCATGCGGTCCCGCGCATCTGAAGGCGATTCTCGCGACCGGCGACATCCGCACGCTCTCCAACGTGGCGCGCGCCTCGATGGTCTGCATGATGGCCGGCGCCGATTTCATCAAGACGTCGACCGGCAAGGAGGGTGTCAACGCGACGCTCGACGTGTCGCTCGTGATGGTGCGGATGATCCGCGAATACCAGGACCGAACCGGCGTGCCGATCGGCTTCAAACCGGCAGGCGGCGTCTCGAGCGCGAAGTCCGTGCTGTCGTATCAGATCCTGATGAAGGAGGAGCTCGGCCGCCCCTGGCTCGAGCCGGAGCTGTTCCGCATCGGCGCATCGAGCCTGCTGGCCGACATCGAACGCCAGCTCGAACATCACGTGAGCGGCCAGTACTCCGCTTTCAACCGTCACCCTGTAGCCTGAACACAAGATCGATCCCATGAGCGTAGCCGAGTATTTTTCTTCGATGGAGTACGGTCCCGCACCCGAGGACGATCAGCCCGCGCGTGCCTGGCTCGCGCAGCATGAGGCGCGCTTCGGGCATTTCATCGGCGGTGCGTGGCACGAGCCGTCAGCGGGTGAGCGCTTTGCGTCGAACGCGCCCGCCAGCGGCGAGGCGCTGGCCGAGATCGCCCAGGGCGATGCCGCCGATGTCGATGCGGCTGTCGCCGCGGCGCGCGCCGCGCAACCTGGCTGGCTCGCGCTGGGCGGCGCTGGGCGTGCGCGTCATCTGTATGCGCTGTCGCGCATGGTGCAGCGTCACAGCCGGCTGTTCGCCGTGCTCGAAGCACTGGATAACGGCAAGCCGATCCGCGAAACCCGCGACATCGACGTGCCGCTGGTCGCGCGGCACTTCCTGCATCACGCGGGCTGGGCACAGTTGCAGGACAGCGAGTTTGCCGCTTACGCGCCGCTCGGCGTGATCGGCCAGATCGTGCCGTGGAATTTCCCGTTGCTGATGCTGTCGTGGAAGATTGCGCCGGCGCTCGCAATGGGTAACTGCGTCGTGCTGAAGCCGGCTGAATACACGCCGCTGACGTCGCTGTTGTTCGCCGAACTCGCGCATCGGGCAGGGCTGCCTGCGGGCGTGCTGAACGTCGTCACCGGCGACGGCCGCACCGGCGCCGCGCTGGTCGATCACCCGCAGGTGGACAAGATCGCCTTCACGGGCTCCACCGAAGTAGGTAAAGCGATCCGCGCGGCCACCGCCGGCTCGGGTAAATCGCTCACGCTCGAACTCGGCGGCAAGTCGCCGTTCATCGTGTTCGACGATGCGGATCTGGACGGCGCCGTGGAAGGCGTGGTCGACGCGATCTGGTTCAACCAGGGGCAGGTCTGCTGCGCGGGTTCGCGCCTGCTCGTGCAGGAAGGCATCGAAGCACGCTTCATTGCCAAGCTGAAGCGGCGTATGGAGACGCTGCGGATCGGCTCGTCGCTCGACAAGAGCATCGATCTCGGCGCGATTGTCGATCCGGTGCAGCTCGAGCGCATCCAGTCGCTGGTCGAAGCAGGGCGGCGTGAGGGCTGCGCGATCTGGCAGGCGCCGGACGCCGCCGTGCCCACGCAGGGCTGCTTCTATCCGCCGACGCTGGTGACCGGCGTGGCGCCGGCTTCCACGCTCGCGCAGGAAGAGATCTTCGGCCCGGTGCTGGTCGCCATGAGCTTTCGCACGCCGGACGAAGCCATCGCGCTCGCCAACAATTCGCGCTACGGGCTCGCCGCCAGCGTCTGGAGCGAGACCATCGGCCGCGCGCTCGATATCGCGCCGCGCCTCGCATGCGGGGTCGTATGGATCAATGCGACGAACCTGTTCGATGCCGCGGTCGGCTTTGGCGGCTACCGTGAATCGGGCTACGGACGCGAAGGCGGACGTGAGGGCATCTACGAGTATCTGAAGCCGCGCGCCTGGCTCAAGCTTGCCGCCCGTCAGCCGGCGCAGGCTGCGGCGGGCGCCGGCAGGCATGACCCGGCGCCGAACCTCACGGCGATCGACCGGACGGCCAAGCTCTTCATCGGCGGCAAGCAGGTGCGCCCGGACAGCGGCTATTCGCGGCCGGTCTACGCGCCGGACGGCACGCCGGTGGGCGAAGTGGGCGAGGGCAATCGCAAGGACATTCGCAACGCGGTGGAAGCGGCGCGCGCGGCGCATAAATGGTCGCAGGCGAGCACGCATAACCGCGCCCAGGTGCTCTTCTACATCGCGGAAAACCTCGCCGTGCGAGCGGACGAATTCGCCCGGCAACTGGTGGCAAGAACCGGTGTGACGGAAGCGGCGGCGCACGCGGAGGTCGAGGCCTCGGTGGCGCGGCTGTTCACGTACGCAGCCTGGGCCGACAAGTTCGACGGCGCCGTGCATACGCCGCCGCTGCGCGGCGTCGCGCTGGCGATGCATGAGCCGCTGGGCGTGATCGGCATTGCCTGTCCGGACGAGGCGCCGCTGCTCGGTTTCGTATCGCTGGTGGCGCCGGCGTTGGCGATGGGCAATCGCGTCGTGGTGCTGCCAGGCGAGGCGTGTCCACTCACGATCACCGATTTTTATCAGGTAGCCGAAACGTCGGACGTGCCCGGCGGCGCGCTGAACATTGTCACCGGCGAGCGCGGCGCGCTTCTGCCGGCGCTCGCTCGCCATAACGACGTCGATGCACTGTGGTGCTTCGGCAGCGCGAGCGATTCGACGCTGGTCGAGCGCGAGTCGATTGGTAACCTGAAACGTACTTTCACCGATTACGGCCGCCAGTTCGACTGGTTCGACCGTTCGAGCGAAGGCCTGCCGTTTCTGCGCCAGGCGGTACAGGTCAAGAATATCTGGGTGCCGTATGGAGACTGAGCGCTAGTTGGTCAGACGAGTATTGGACACACTGCACGCCAACCAGGATATGGAGGAGACAACGTGCTGAAGAATCTGGATCCGCTGTTGAACGCCGACGTGCTGCATGCACCAGACGCGCCAAAGGAAGTCGCCCAGGGAGAACGGTCATGAACGCGTCTTCGCAAGCTAACGGGCGCGTCGTCATTCTCGGCATCTATGTCACCGATCTGACGTTCCGCGCCCAGCGTATGCCGCTGCTCGGCGAGACGATCGCGGGCTCGGCTTTCGCGATGGGGCCGGGCGGCAAGGGCTCGAATCAGGCGGTCGCGGCGGCGCGCGCCGGCGCCGAGGTGGTGTTCTGCACGCGCATCGGCAACGATGCATTCGGTGAGATCGCCCGCGCGACATGGGCCGCGGAA
Organism: Paraburkholderia fungorum; assembly: GCF_046027215.1. GTDB lineage: Bacteria > Pseudomonadota > Gammaproteobacteria > Burkholderiales > Burkholderiaceae > Paraburkholderia > Paraburkholderia fungorum_D. The sequence goes on from NZ_JAQQEN010000001.1 coordinate 2,151,269, forward strand.
GGCATCACGGCGCGTGCCTCGGTTGCCGAAGGCCTCTCCACCGGCGCGGCGCATATCTTCGTCGACGACACCACCGGCATGAACGCGATCATCGTCGCATCCGGCGCGGCCGGCACCTTGAGCGCGGCCGACGTCGATGCGATCGAAGCCGACATCGCCGCGGCGCGCGTGTTCGTCACCCAGCTCGAACAGCCGCTCGCCGCTGCGCGCCGCGGACTCGAAGTGGCGCGCAAGCACGGCGTGATCACCGTATTCAATCCGGCACCCGCGCTGCCGCTCGACGACGGCATCTTCCCGCTGTGCGATTACATCACGCCGAACGAAACCGAAGCCACCGCGCTCACCGGCGTGCCGATCGCGAACGCCGACGATGCGCGTCGTGCCGCCGACGTGCTGCTGGCCAAGGGTGTCGGCACGGTCATCGTCACGCTCGGCGAGAACGGTGCGCTGCTGCATTCGGCAAGCCAGTCGGTGCTGGTGCCCGCTTACCACTGCGGTCGGGTGGTCGAAACGGCCGGCGCCGGTGACGGCTTTACGGGCGGCTTCGCGGCGGCACTCGCACGCGGCGACGACGCGATCCCGGCGCTGCGCTTCGGTTGCGCGCTTGCCGGCATCTCCGTGACGCGCCCGGGCACCGCGCCCTCGATGCCGACCCTTGCCGAAGTGAACCGCGTCCTGAGCGAGCCGGGCCAACCGGCACAGGCATCCTGACTGTCGCTGCAGTTCGAAGGAGATCGTCCGCATCATGAAGTCTTCGTTTGCCGCTGGAAAGCTGTTTGCCGACCGCCAACTGAATTTTCTGCTGATCGTCAACGTACTCGTCGTGCTGGTCGCGACGTGGCTGTCGCACGGCCAGTTCGTCGATATCGACAACCTGCAGTCGATGGGCGGCCAGTTGCCCGAACTCGGGCTGCTGGCACTCGGCATCATGCTGTCGATGGTGTCGGGCAATGGCGGGATCGACCTGTCCGGCGTCGGGCTGGCCAATCTGTCGGGCATGGTCGCCGCAATGGTCGTGCCGCGCTTCGTCAATGGCGATGATTCGCCGGCGCTCTACACCGCGCTTTTCTGCCTGATCGCGGTGACCATGGGCCTGCTCGGCGGCTTGCTGAACGGCGTGGTGATCGCGCGGCTCAGGCTCACGCCGATTCTTTGCACGCTCGGCACCCAGCTGCTGTTCACGGGCTTTGCGGTGGTGCTTAGCAATGGCGCTTCGGTGCATGTCGATTATGTCGACCCATTGTCGAATATCGGTAACGGCACGGTATTTCAGGTACCGATCGCATTCTGCATCTTCATTGCCGCGGTGATCGTGCTGGGCTGGCTGCTCAGGCGTAGCCCGTTCGGCCTGCGCCTCTATCTGATGGGCACCAACCCCAAAGCGGCGTTCTACGCCGGTATTCCGCGCGCGCGGATGCTGATCACCACCTACGCGATGTGCGGTGTGCTCGCTTCGCTCGCGGGACTGATCAGCGCGACGCATACGTCCAGCGCGAAATGGGATTACGGCAACTCCTATCTGCTGATCGCGATCCTGATCGCCGTGATGGGCGGCGTGAATCCGGCAGGCGGATATGGCCGCATCATCTGCGTGTTTTTTGCCGCGACCGTGCTGCAATTCCTGTCGAGCCTGTTCAATCTGCTGGGCGTATCGCAGTTTTTCGGCGATTGCGCGTGGGGCTTCCTGTTGCTGCTGTCGCTCGCGTTTGCGGGTGGCGAGCGGGTGCGGGCGATTTTCGGCCTGGGTGGCGGGGCGGGGACCGGGGCAGGGACCGCGCCCCGGCGTTAGCGCGCAAGTGGACGCAAGACGTTTTGAGCAAATGGTTTCAGTACGCGGCGGACCTTGGGCCCGGGTGGTCCGCGAAAGCGAAGTGGGCCGATATCGAACGACAATGGAGACAAGGCAATGAAATTGACTCGACTGGGGGCCGCACTGGCAGCCGGCGCCCTGACGGTAGGCGTCATGGTTGCGGCGCACGCGGCGACGAATGAGACGATCGTGACGGTCGTCAAGGTGACGGGCATCAACTGGTTCAACCGGATGGACGAAGGCGTCAAGGAGTTCGCGAAGGACAACCCGGGCGTGACCGCGTATCAGACCGGACCGGGCCGTGCGGACGCCGCGCAACAACTGAAGATCATCGAAGACCTGATCGCGAAGAAGGTCACCGCGATCGCGGTGGTGCCCTACGATCCGCCGACGCTCGAACCGGCGCTGAAGAAGGCGATGGATCGCGGCATCAAGGTGGTCACGCATGAGGCGGACAACGAGAAGAACACGATGGTCGACATCGAGGCGTTCGACAATACCGCCTACGGTGCCGGCCTGAACGAACGGCTCGCCTCGTGCATGCATGACGACGGCAAGTGGGCCGTGCTGGTCGGCTCGCTCGGCAGCCGCTCGCAGGTGCAGTGGGCGGACGGCGGCATCGGCAATGCCAAGGCCAGATATCCGAAGATGAACCTGGTCGAGCCAAAGCTCGAAACCAATAACGACGGCGAACGTGCGTACGAAGTCGCGAAGGAAGTGTTGCGCAAGCATCCGGACCTCAAGGGCTTCCAGGGTTCCTCCTCGCTCGACGTGATCGGCATTGGCCGGGCGGTCGAAGAAGCCGGCATGCAGGGCAAGATCTGTGTGTACGGCACCGGTTTGCCGACCGAAGCCGGCAAGTTCCTCGACAGCGGCGCCATCAACGGCATCGCGTTCTGGGATCCGAAGCTGGCCGGTATCGCCATGAACAAGGTCGCGCAGATGCTGGTAGACGGCAAGACGGTCGAGAACGGCGCCGATCTCGGCATTCCCGGCTACACCAAGGTGACGGTCGCGAAGGGGCCGGGCAAGGGCATCATCGTGCGCGGCCAGGGCTGGGTGAACGTCGACAAGTCGAACTACAAGCAGTATCCGTTCTGATCCGTCGTTGTTTCGTGCGTCACGGCGTGCCCGCGCGGGCACGCCTTACCTTGCGACTCGCCATCATGAATCAAGACGTATCGTCATCGTTGCCGCAGCCGTCCCCGTTGTCGTCCGGCCATGCGCAGCCATTTTTGCAGGTGGTCGGCGTGCACAAGCGTTTCACCGGCGTGCATGCGTTGCGCGGCGTGAGCCTCTCGTTCGAACGTGGCCAGATCTATCATCTGCTCGGCGAGAACGGCTGCGGCAAGAGCACCCTCATCAAGATCATTTCCGGCGCGCAGCCGCCTGACGAAGGCGAACTCGTTATCGAAGGCGTGCGCCATGCGCGGCTCTCCGCGCTCGAATCGCTCGCGGCGGGCATTGAAACGGTGTATCAGGACCTGTCGCTGCTGCCGAACATGAGCGTGGCTGAAAATGTCGCGCTCACGGCCGAGCTGGCCACACACGCAGGCAAGCTCGCCCGCACCTTCGACCGGCGCGCGCTGGCGCGCACGGCCGCCCGCGCGCTCGAAGCCGTCGGTCTGCCTGGCAACGCCGATTTTCAGGCGACACTGATCGAACAGTTGCCGCTCGCCACGCGCCAGCTCGTGGCGATTGCGCGTGCCATTGCGAGCGAAGCGAAGTTCGTGATCATGGACGAACCGACCACCTCGCTCACGCAAAAGGAAGTCGACAACCTGATCGCGGTGCTCGCGAACCTGCGCGCCGAAGGCGTGACCGTGCTGTTTGTGAGCCACAAGCTCGACGAGTGTTATGCGATCGGTGGCGAAGTGATCGTGTTGCGCGACGGTCAGAAAATGGCGCAGGGGCCGATCGCGCAGTTCACGAAAGCGCAGATCAGCGAACTGATGACGGGCCGTCATCTGTCGAACGAACGGTATCGTGAAGACGCGCATGCGCAGGACGTCGTGCTCGAATTGCGCGGCTTGACGCGCGCCGGCCAGTTCAGCGATGTGTCATTTGCACTGCATGGCGGCGAGATTCTCGGCGTGACGGGCCTGCTCGATTCGGGGCGCAACGAACTTGCGCGCGCGTTGGCGGGTGTTGCGCCGGCGCAAGCGGGCGAGGTGCTGCTCGATGGCAAGCCGATCGCGTTGCGCACGCCCTCGGACGCGAAAGACAATCGCATCGGCTACGTGCCGGAAGACCGCCTGAACGAAGGACTATTCCTCGACAAGCCGATCCGCGACAACGTCATTACGGCGATGATCTCGAGCCTGCGCGACCGTTTCGGCCAGATCGACCGCGTCCGTGCGCAGGCGCTGGCGGAACAGACCGTGAAAGATCTGCAGATCGCGACGCCGGGCGTCGACAAGCCGGTGCAGTCGCTTTCCGGCGGCAACCAGCAGCGCGTGCTGATCGGCCGCTGGCTCGCCATCGATCCACGCGTGCTGATCCTGCATGGACCGACCGTCGGCGTCGACGTCGGTTCGAAGGACATCATTTACCGCATCATGCAGCGGCTCTCGCAACGCGGCATCGGCATCATTCTGATCAGCGACGACCTGCCGGAACTGCTGCAGAACTGCGACCGCATCCTGATGATGAAGAAAGGGCGTGTCGCAAGTGAATATCGTGCCGACGCGTTGAGCGAAGCCGATCTGTACCACGCACTGCTCTCCGACGCGGCATAGAGGACGTCCTACCCATGAACTCGCGGATCCATTCGCGTATGAACCAGACCATGACCCCGCCCACCGTCGCCAAAGTTGCGCCTCGCGTCAAGCCGCCGGGCTTGCGGGCGAAACTCGCGCGCAACCCCGAGTGGTTTACCGTCGCGCTGATCGCGGTGACGTGTCTGATCGTCGGTGCGATCAACCCGCGCTTTTTCCAGTTGGCGACGCTGTTCGATCTGCTGCATTCGGCCACCACGATGTCGCTGTTCGCGCTGGGCACGCTCGTCGTGCTGGCCTCCGGCGGCATCGACGTATCGTTTACCGCGATCGCCGCGCTCACGATGTACGGCATCACCAAGGCCGTCTTCGTCTGGTGGCCGGATGCGCCATTCGCGCTGATCCTGATCACCGGCGCGCTCGGCGGCGTGCTGCTCGGCATCATCAACGGCGTGCTGGTGCACCGGCTGAAAGCGCCTTCGCTGATTGTGACGATCGGCACACAGTATCTGTATCGCGGGCTGCTGCTGACGTTTATCGGCACGACGTTCTTCATGAACATCCCGCACAGCATGGACCGGTTTGGCCGCATTCCGCTGGTTTTCTATCACACGAGTGACGGCCTGCGCGCGGTGCTGCCAGTGTCGGTGCTGGCGCTCGTGGCCGCCGCGCTGGTCACGTGGTGGCTGCTGAACCGGACGATGATGGGGCGGGGCGTCTACGCGATGGGCGGCAGTCTGGCGATTGCGGAGCGGCTCGGCTACAACCTGCGCGCGATCCATCTGTTCGTCTTCGGTTATACGGGCATGCTCGCCGGAATCGCCGGCATCCTGCACGTGTCGAATAACCGGCTCGCCAATCCGTTCGACCTGGTCGGCTCGGAACTCGATGTCATCGCCGCAGTGATTCTGGGTGGCGCGCGCATCACCGGCGGCACGGGGACGGTGGCGGGCACGCTGCTTGGCGTCGTGCTGGTGACGCTGATCAATAGCGTGCTGATTCTGGTCGGCGTGCCGAGCACCTGGCAGAAGGTGATCATTGGCGCCTTTATTCTGATTGCCGGCACGCTGTTCGCGCTGCAACGAAAGAGCTGAGCGCCTGGCTACAGTGGCGCCGCGCGGTTTTGCAAGCGCGCGGCGGGCCGCTTCATTTGCGCTTGCGGTGGTCCTGGCCTTTCTCGGTGATGATGGAGTCGAAGTCGTCGATCTGCGAGAAACGCACGGCTTTGACCACGCCGAACTTGCTCATGTCCACCACCAGATGCCGCTCGACGGCGCTTGCCATGGCCGCCTGCTTCAGCGCGACTTCATGAAAATTCCAGCAGGTGACGCCACGCGCGGTATCCACGCCGCCCGCTGAAATGAAGGCCTTGTTGATGCCCATTCTGCGCAGCATCTCGAGACTCTCTTCGCCCGCGAACGAATCCGACGACGGCACATACACGCCGCCGAGCAGAATCATGCGCACGTTCGGCTTGCGCCGCAGAATCTCCGCCACGTTCAGCGAATAGCACACGACGGTGACGTGGCGCTCGGGCGGAATGAGGCGCGCCAGCGTGGTGAGCGTGGTGCCGCAATCGATGAACAGTGTTTCGTTGTCGCCAATCAGACCGGCCGCGACCGCCGACGCTTCCGCCTTGGCCAGTGCGAAATGATCTTTTTCGTGTTCGAGCGAATAGCCGGCGTTGTTGGGGACGTCCGTGGCGTTGACGATGTAGCCGCCGAGATAGGTGAACCGTTGCGGACTGCCTGCGATGTCGCGCCGCACGGTCATCTCCGAGACACCCAGAAGGCTGGCGGCGTCGCGCAGACGCATCACGTTCTGCCTGGCCAGCGCATCGGCGAGGGCGCGGAGGCGGTCGGGTTTCAGCATGGAGGTCCTGGCGCGTAGCGTGGATTGGCGTGGGTAGCGCGTTATGTTTCGTTCGAGTTCCTGAGAGAATTATAACAAGCGGTTGTGCGCGCGGCGAGAGCCGATCGGGCGTTTTTATCGGTTCGGCCACTCAAGTATCTGTTTTGAATGCCGTTATGCCAGATGTCGGCTGGCGATCCGCTGAGTCAATCATCAGATCAACGACCCGCAGCCGACCTCCATGAGTCATCCGGGCGGCGCGTTGTGTGATGTATCCGGTGCCGCCTCGCGAACTCGTCCTGGCTTACCTTCGACGGCACGACATGCTTCGCAGAAATACGGCAAACCCGCTGGCATCAGCGGCCTTCGCGGCACTCCTGCTGCACGCGCCAGCGGTCCTCGCCGAGGAGCCCGCCGCGCCCGTCGTGCCGGCCACGTCCGGCAAGCTTTTGCTGACGGGCGGCGTGTCCGAAATCGAAGGCGCGGCCGGTGGCGGCCTCACACCGTGGGCCGTGATCGGTGGCTACGGGACTGCCTCGCAACTCGGCGCCAACGCGCACGGCACCTATGTGCACACGCAGGACTTCGCCCTGACGACTTATGGCGCGACCGCGGGCGTTGCCAATCGAGTCGAGTTTTCGGTCGCGCGGCAGAGTTTCGATACGCGCGATGCCGGCGCGCAACTCGGCCTTGGTTCGGGCTTCAGGTTCAACATGGACACGATCGGCGTGAAGGTGCGCCTGTTCGGCGACGCCGTGCTCGATCAGGATACGTGGGTGCCGCAGGTCGCCGCCGGCATCCAGTTCAAGCATAACGAACAGGGCGATATCGTGCGAGCCGTGGGCGCGACAAGCAATTCCGGCACGGACTTCTATTTGTCCGCGACGAAGCTGCTGCTCTCGCAGAGCCTGCTGCTCAATGGCACGCTGCGGTTCACGAAAGCCAACCAGTTCGGCCTGCTCGGGTTCGGGGGCGACAAGTCCAATAGTTATCACCCGGAGTTCGAAGCCTCGGTTGCGTATCTGCTTTCGCGTTATGTCGCAATGGGCGCCGAGTATCGCAGCAAGCCCGACAACCTCAGCTTCGCGCGCGAGCAGGATGCGTACGATGTATTCGTCGCGTGGGCGCCGACCAAACACGTCTCGCTGACGCTCGCCTATGTCGCGCTCGGCGACATCGCCACGATCCGCAATCAGCGCGGTGCTTACGCTTCTTTACAGGTGGGCTTCTGATGCTCAACGCCCGAGGATCTCTGCGTCACGCCGCGTGTGCCGCGCTCGCGTTCTGTGCATTGCTGTCGACGGCCGCGCACGCCGACAATTCGCTCTATCGCGAGTTCGGCGAACAGCCGGGCCTCGTCAGGATCATCGACGACTTCTATGATCTGCTGCTGGTCGATCCGCGCACAAAACCCTATTTCGACGGTGCGCCGGTCAAGCGCATCAAGCAGAAGCTCGCCGAGCAGTTCTGCGTGCTGCTGGACGGCCCCTGCGTGTACACCGGCCGCACGATGAAGCGCGCGCACGAAGGTCAGAACATCGACCGCGCCGCGTTCAATGCGCTCGTCGAAGATCTGCAAACAGCAATGGACAGGAACGGTGTGCCGTTTCGCGCCCAGAACAAGCTGCTCGCAAAGCTCGCGCCAATGTACCGCGATGTGCAGGATCGCGAATGAACGAGCCGTCTATCGCCGGTCGGGATTCTGGAGCGCCTGGCCGGCACAATCGCACACTCTATCGACCTTCACAGGATTTCACGCCAATGCATTCAGGTAAGCCGGCTCTCGCCATGCGGAGGTGGTTGAGCGTCGCGGCTCTCGCGATTGGCCTGCACGTCGTGGCGGCCAGCGCCGCCAGTCTCCAGGTGGCCGTCGTCGATCAGAATGGGGCGCCCGTCGCCGACGCGGTCGTCTACGCGACGCCCGTCAACGGCAAGCTGCCGCCCGCCAAACCCGCGGGCGCCGTCGTCGACCAGGTGAAGCGGCAGTTCGTGCCGCTCGTATCGGTTGTCCAGTCGGGTACCGCAATCACGTTTCCGAACAAGGACAATTTCGAACACGACGTGTACTCGTTTTCGCCCGCGAAGAAGTTCGAACTCCATCTGTATCACGGCGTGCCGGCGAGTCCTGTCGTGTTCGACAAAGCGGGACTCGTCGTGTTGGGCTGCAATATTCACGATTCGATGGTCGCGTATGTGATGGTGGTCGACACTCCCTGGTTCGCGAGGACCGACGCGAGCGGCCGCGCGTCGATCGATAACGTACCCGCCGACATTTACAACGTCACCGCGTGGCATTACCGTCTCGCCGACGCGAACGCGCAGCCGAGCCAGAAAATGACCCCCGGCTTCACCGCGAATGGGACGTTCACGTTGAAACTGTCGGCGCAATAGGCGGATGATGCGATTCCATAGCTTGCGCGCCCGGATTACGATCGTTGTCGTGCTGCTGATGCTGGCCGCGCAGCTGGCCGTCTATGCGGTGATCAGCACGGTCATCCGTTCGAACGCGCGCAGCAATGTGGAGCAGCAGCTGGTGGTGGCGGAACGTGTGTTTCACCAGGTGCTGCGCTCGAACGGCGAAAAGCTGACCCAGGCGGCCGGTGTCGTGGCAGCGGACTTCGGCTTTCGCGAGGCCGTTGCGACACACGATGAAAACACTGTCGTGTCGGCGCTCAGCAACCATGGGGAGCGCGTCGCTGCCGATGTCGTGATGCTCGCCGATCTGGACGGCAAGCTGATTGCGGACAGCCGTGGCGCTTCGCCTGCGCGCGCCCCCTTTCCGTTGCGCAGTCTGATTCATGCGGCGGCGCAGCGGCAAGGCGATACCTCTTCGATTGTCGCCGTTGACGGCAAGCTGTATCAGGTCGTCGCCGTGCCCGTCAAAGCCCCCGTCACGATTGCGTGGGTCGCAATGGGCTTTCAGATCGACGACAACACGGCTAGAGACATGGCGAGTCTCACCTCGCTCAATGTGTCGTTTCTCGATCGCCGCGCCGACGGCCGCTGGAGCGTGCTCGCCAGTTCGCTGCACGACGCCGCCCACGCGCGCGCGAGCATTGCCGATGTGGCCGACGAAAACTACGCGACTCGCGTCGTGCTTTTGCAGTCCGGCGGCGAACCGACGGCCGTCATGCTGCAACGGTCTCTGCTCGAGGCCATGGCGCCGTTCCACCGGCTTCAGACCGCGCTACTCGTGATCACGGCGTTCGGCGTGCTTCTCTCGATTGTCGGCAGCGTGTTGACCGCCCGTAGCGTGACGCGCCCCGTGGCTGCGCTCACGCGTTTCTCGCGTCGTATCGAACAGGGCGAATACGACGAGCCGATCGAAATTTCGCGTCAGGACGAGCTCGGCGAGCTGGCGAAGGCGTTCAATCACATGCAGGCGGCGATCTTCGAGCGCGAACGTCGCATTACCGAACTCGCCTACATGGACCGGCTCACCGGGCTGGCGAATCGCGCGATGTTCAACGACCGGCTGCAGGCGGCCATCGTCGAGGCGCAACTGGATCGCCGCGGAGCGGCGGGCGACTTCAGCGTGATGGTAATGGACCTCGACCGGTTCAAGCTGGTGAACGACACGCTCGGCCATCCCATCGGCGATCTGCTGCTATGCGAAGTCGCGATACGTTTGCGCGCCGCGTTGCGCGAAACGGATGTCGTCGCGCGGCTGGGCGGTGACGAGTTCGCGGTGCTGTTGCCGGGCGACGCGAGCGAGGGTGCGCAGTGTGTTGCCACCCATCTGCTAAAGACGCTCGAACAACCGATCATGATCGAAGGGCAGCTCGTGGATGTGGGCGCGAGCATGGGCATCGTCGCGTTCCCGCAGCACGGCACCGACATGAACGTGCTGATGCGCCGCGCCGATATTGCGATGTACGTCGCCAAGCGTTCGAACACGGGCTACGCGCTGTACGACGAAAAGCACGATGAGAACGGCGCGGAACGGCTGTCGCTGATGAGCGAGTTGCGCCAGGCCGTCGAGCACGATCAGCTGACGCTCTATTACCAGCCGAAGCTGGATCTGACGACGGGCACCGTGAAGTATGTCGAGGCGCTGGTGCGCTGGGACCATCCGACGCGCGGATTTGTCGCCCCTGACCAGTTCATTCCGTTCGCCGAACAGACGGGCTATATCAAGGTGATCTCGCAATGGGTCGCCGATAAGGCGATCGGCCAGTGCGCCGCGTGGCACGCGGCGGGCATCGATCTCGCCGTGTCGGTCAACGTGTCCGCGCGCGAACTGATTCAGTCCACGCTGCCCGATACGTTCAGCTCGCTGTTGGCGAAGTACGCGGTTGCGCCGGAGATGCTGTGGATCGAGATTACCGAAAGCGCGATCATGGATGATCCGAATCACGCGATCGAAACGCTCGATCGCCTGCACGCGCTCGGCATTCGTCTGGCGGTGGACGACTTTGGCACCGGCTATTCGTCACTGTCGTATCTGAAGCGGATGCCCGTCGACGAACTGAAGATCGACAAGTCGTTCGTGATGGGCATGACACAGCACAAGGACGATGAAACCATCGTGCGCTCGACCATCGATCTCGCGCACAACATGGGTCTGAAGGTGGTCGCGGAAGGGGTCGAGAGCGAAGAAGTTCTGGAGCGCCTGCGCGAGCTACGCTGCGATCTCGTGCAAGGCTATCACCTGACCCGTCCGCTGCCGCCGGTGAAACTCGAGGCATGGCTGATCGACTGGGAGATTTCGCAGTCGAACAAAGGAGCGCAAGGACTCGAATCGCCCACCGGGGACGGTCAGGTCCGCATCTGAATCGTGCGTCCGCAAGGTCGCGATACCTACGCGGCGAGCGCCGCATCCACCGCGGGTAAATAGCTGTTGAAGCCTGCCTGTTCGAGGGCCGCTCTCGCATGCTCTAGCTCGCGCCGCGTTGCTTCTGCGGCATGGTTTTGCTGGGCGTGAGCGAGGGCGCGGCCGCGCGCCGCGAACAGGTCCGCCCACGGCAGCGGTTCGGCACGCGTGTATTCTTCGAGCGCGGTGACATAGCGCAATGCGCCGGCCGGGTCGCCGGCGGACAACATCGCTTCGATCGCGTCGCGGTAGAACCAGAGGTGATTGTGGCCAACCGCGCCGCGCTGCAACATGTCGGCGCCTTCGGCGAGCAGACGCAGGCGTTCGCCGTCGTCCTCGACGATGCGGCTGAGAGCTCCCACGGCCTTGGGTGCGCTGAACTGCGTGCCCACCTTACGGCAAATCGCCAGCGCCTTACGCAACAGTTGGGTCGCCTCCTGGCGATCGCTTCCGGCAAGCAGCACGCGCGCCCGCATTTCCATATTCTGTGCTTCGAAACGGCGCGCGCCCAGTTGACGGATGATCTGCATTTCACGCTCGAGATGGGCGAGCGTGGCCGGTATATCGCCCAATTCGTAGCTGGCGAACACACCGAGGGTTTCGCACAGCATCTGCGCACGCGGCTGGCCGACCAGCGCGGCGGCATGCGCGGCGGCGTCGACATCGTCGTGCGCTGGACGTGCCTCGTTGAGGTAGATCCGGCTGAAGCCCGCCATCGAACGATTGGCGACCTCGATGCGGCCGAAGCCGTGTTCGCGGCTTAGCGCAACGCAGCGGCTAAAGTGCTCGAAAGCGGTGCGCATGCGCCCCTGGGCGTAGGCCGCATCAGCCAGGCCGCCAAGCGCACGCGCCTCCGGTTCCGGCGAGCCGAGGCGCCGTGCATAGGTCAGCCCGCGCTCGTGTTCGGCGCGGCAGTCGTCGATCCGGCCAAGCGGGAACAGGATGTTGCCCCGCAGATGATGCAGACGCGCAAGGTCGGGCACGCTATCCAGACGTTGCGCCACTTGCTGGGCCGCGTCGAGGAGGGTGAGGGCCTCGGCGAGACCTTCGTTCACCCGCAGACCTTCGGCGAGGCCGAGATGGGCCTGACAAAGATTCGTTTCGTCCGGCGTGGCGGCAACGGCGATACGGTACGTCGCGATCGATGCGGCGATGTCGCCGAGATCGCGCTGGAGTTCTCCTTTGAAGCAGGTCAGCGCGTGGCGATCCTGATCCGTCTGCGCGATGTGCAGGCCTCGCTCGACGAGCCGCAACGCCGCCTCGGTAAAGTAGGCCGCGCGTTGGGCCAGCGCGGCGTCGAGGTAGGCCCGCGGCGCGCGCTCGTCCTCGGCGCGATCGAAATGCTGCGCGCGCAGCACGGGGTCCGTCGCGGCAAACCAGTCGGCGGCGAGCCGGTGCAACTCGCGCCGGCGTGCCCGCAGCAGCGTCGAGTAGGCGCTCTCCTGGATGAGCGCGTGGGCAAACAGGAAATCTTCGCCTTCCGGCAAGACGAGTGCGTTGGCGACGAGCCCGTGACACGCATATTCCGGTGCATCGATCAGCCGCCGCAGCAGGGGGAGGCTAAAGCGCTGTCCGATCACCGCGGCGGCCTGGAAAGCCTCGCGGTCGCGCGAAGTGAGCCGGTCCATGCGCGCCAGCACGAGGCTCTGGATCGTCGCGGGGACCGCCTCCGCGCTGCCTTCCCCGGCGTTATGCAGGAGCTGTTCGAGGAACAGCGGATTGCCGCCGGCCCGCTCGATGCAGGCGCGCGCGACCCGTTCGGTCGCATCGATAAAGCTGCCGGCAAGGTTCAACGCTTCGTCGCGGCGTAATGGGCCGAGGTCGATTGTCGCGAAGGGGGTGCCGCGGCAACCCGCCCGCCATGCCGCGTCGAGGGGATCGCCGTCCACCCGCGAAGTCATGACGAGCAGGCCCGGACCGTTCGCGATCGCCACGGCGAACGCGGCCAGGTAACCGAGCACCTGGGGGTCCGCCCAGTGCAGATCTTCCACGGCGATCATGGTGGGCCCGCGTCGGCAAACATCCTCTGCAATCACCGCCGCGACCGCGCGCTTGCCGCGTGTGCGCGCGGTGTTGTCCATCGCGTTGTAAAGCGTGCGCCATTCGCCGGTTTGCGCGAGGTCGAGGATGTCATGGAGAAACATCAACTGGTCAGCGCCGACGGCACCGGATGCGGCAATCCGTTCGGCAGCCGCGCGCCGTTCATCGGGGCCGGCTGCGGGCGGCAGGCCGAGCAGGCTGCCGACAATCGTGCGAACGGGGTCCTGGCCTTTGCCGACGCCGAAATCCAGCACGAGGCCGCGATGGCTGGCAAAGCCCAACGTTTCGACGAAGCGGCGCATTTCGTCGACGAGCCGCGTCTTGCCGATGCCCGCCTCGCCGCGCACATAGACGACGTGGCCGGCTCGCTGTTCGAGGCAGGCGCGGGCGAGGCCCTTGAACTGTTCGAGCTCTGCCTTGCGACCGACAAAAACACTGCGGCTTGCCAAAACGGGTTCAAACGCGAGACCGCGCAGTCGCCACACGCGTACCGGCGAGTCGATTCCCTTGAAACGCATCGTGCCGACCGCGTCGCTCGTCACGCAGTTGCCGAGCGTGCGATGCACGCTATCGGAGAGCAGCGTTTCCCCTGGGCCGGCGGCGGCAACCAGCCGGGCGGCGAGGTTCACGGAGTCCCCGAGCACCGTGTAGTCCTGAACGTCGGCACGTTCGAGCGGGCCCGCGACCACCTCGCCGCTGGCGATACCCACGTGCGCCCGCAGCGGCGGTGAGCCTGGCTCGCCCAGCCCGCCCAGTCCGTTAAGCGCCTCGTGAATTTCCAGTGCGGCACGTGCCGCGCGCAGCGGATCGGTGTCGTGCGCGCGCGGTGCGCCGAAGATCGCCATCACGGCATCGCCGATATGCTTGTCGATCGTGCCGCCGTAGCCGAGAACGATCCCATCGACGAGCGCGGTGTAACGACCGGTCAGCTCGCGCAACTCTTCGGGATCCAGCGTTTGCGAGAGTGCGGTAAAACCGCACAGATCGGCGAAGAGAATGGTGACTTGCCGGCGCTCGCTCGCGGGTGCATTCACCACAGGCGACGCAGTGTGCGGCGCGGCGTCGCGCTGATCGGCTATGGCCGCCAGCAGCCGTTTGCGGTGGCCGAGGGAGAGGACGCCGAGCTCTTTCAGATCGGCGTCGTCGAGTTGAGCCAGCATCGCGAGATCGATGTCGTTCCCGGCAAACGCGGGTGCGTATTGCTCAAGCCCCAATGCCCGCAGCCACTGATCGATATCCATCGCCGCCGCCCAGTCCGATGCGTTCGAACGCGCGTTTCTGTTGCCGCTCGTTGCCGCTCATTTTTCCGTACAGGTTGTCGAACCCTATGACCGACGCGGACCGCGCGTCACTACAGATCATACGAATCGCCTGCGCCGCCGGTTGCCGGTTGCCGGCCGTAATTGGCGCACGGCATTCCGGTTCAACGCACTCCTGACGAAAATACAGTGTACGTCCGGCATGAAGGAGACGGGTACCGGACACGAGCGACGAGGTGGCTGCGGATTTGGCCACGCGCATGACGCCGTGCCATCGTGCACCGTCAGGCCCGCCATGCGTTTGACACTGCCGACGGCCGCGACGGATACTGATTGGCGAACCGCACGGCCGAGGCATGATTTCATCCGCCCTCACCGGGAGCCACTGTGAAGCCAGCTACGACAGGTTCCTCACCCGACGTCCGCTCCGGGCCGCGCCTCACGGGCGTGATCGGAGACCTGACGGCGGGCATGGTCTCGACCCTGGTCATGCTCTGCTACGCAATGAGCCTGGGCACCATGATCTTCAGCGCGGATCTCGCCCGTTACGCCGCGCTGGGCGTGCCCACCGCCTTCATCAGTTGCGTCGTGACGGCACTCGTGATCGCCTTGACGAGTTCGATGCGGATGAATATCGCCGGACCGGACGGCAACGCGACGGCGTTTCTTGCCGGTGTGGCAGCCGGCGTCGCGAGCAGTGTGCGGGCCGACGGCGGTACGCCGCAGACCATCCTGCTGACGGTCCTGATCGCCATCGCGCTGTGTTCGGTGGTGACGGGCGTCATTCTCTATGCGGTGGGGTCGTCAAAGCGCAGCCGTTCGCTGCAATTCCTGCCTTATCCAGTGGTAGGAGGCTTCCTTGCTGGCACGGGCTATCTGCTGCTGGTGGGTGCGCTACGCGTCGTGACCGGCGCGCCCTTGAATGGCCACACGGTGGCGCTGATGACGCACCTGAACTGGCTGATGTGGACACCCGCTGTGCTGGTGTGCGCGTTCGCCACGCTCCTGTCACGCACGTGGAAACACGCAGCGGCACTGCCGGCCACTCTCGCACTCGGTGTCGTGCTGTTCTACCTGCTGCTCATGGCGACAGGCCTCTCCATCGACGACGCTCGCAGTACAGGACTCCTGCTTCCGCATGTCGCGCTGCATCCGATGCGGATTCCCGCGCTGCATTTGCCGGCGCCGCTGGCGCACGGGAGCGTCGACTGGTCGGCCATCGCTGCGCATTTGCCGGAGACGCTCGTCGTCACGTCGATTTCAGCCATCACGATCCTGATGAATTCGACTGCACTGGGCGCAGCCACGGGCGAAGACATCGATCTGAACCGCGAGATGCGGGCCGCGGGCATCGCCAATATCGCGAGCGGGATGTTAGGTGGGATGGTCGGCTACCAGTCGTTCAATCGGTCGATGCTCAACGCCCGCGCCGGTGCCACGAGTCGTTTGGCGGGCGTATTCGCCGCCCTTGCATGCCTGGTCGCGCTGGCTGTCTCGCCGGACCTGGTGGCGTTATTTCCGGTGCCGGTGCTGGTTGGGCTGCAGCTCTTCATGGGGCTGCGTCTGTTGATTCAGTGGCTGGTCGGCGCGTATAGCAAGCTCAACTGGCATGAGTATCTACTCGTACCGTTTATTCTCGGCGCTATCGCGTTCTACGGCGTCGTTCCGGGCGTGGTGGCCGGAGTGGTTGCCGCCTGTGTGATGTTCGCGCTGCTGTACGGCCGCGTCAGCTGCATTCGGATGGAGTTCGATGGCAGCACCCGCACATCGAATGTCGAACGCAATATCGAGGCAACTCAACGGCTGCGCGAACTCGGCGCACAGGTATGCGGAACCTGTCTGCAGGGGTTCCTGTTCTTTGGTACGGCCAATTCGATCCTGCAACGCGTGCGCGAACGGCTGGCCATGCGTGGGCCGCTACCGGTCCGTTTTGTCGTGCTCGATTTCGCTTCGACCAACGGCATGGACGCGTCGGTATCGATCAGCTTCGTCAAACTCAGGCAATTGTGCGCGACGATCGATGCGGATCTGGTGTTGACAGGCCTGCCTGCAAGCTCGCGCGCGCTGCTCATGAAGACCGGCACGCTGAACCTGCGGATTCACGAGTTCGCCACACTCGATGCCGGGCTGGAATGGGTCGAAGATACGCTTCTCGCGTCGGATCCACGCGCACCGTTTTGCGCCGCAGAGGACTTCGAGGCGATGCTCGCGCCGCATTTCACATCACTCGCGCTGGAGAAGCTGTTGGCCCTGATGGACCTGCGCGAGCTTGATGCGGGCCAAGCCGTCTTCCGTCACGGCGAGCCGGGTGACGCCATGTACTTTGTCGAACGGGGCCGGGTTGCTGTCCTGCTGCCGCTGGCGGGCGGAAGATTGCTCAGATTGCGCTCGTTCGGGCCCGGTACGATCATCGGTGAAATGGCGGTGTACACGCAGCGGGCGCGGAGTGCGGACGTGCTGGCCGAGGGACCCACGCGTGTCCGGAGATTGACGCTCGAGTCGTTGCGCGCGCTCGAGCGCGATGATCCCGCGACGGCGCAGCAGATGCACCGGTTTGTGGTCAAGGTCATGGCGTCACGGTTGACCGTGGCAGACGAGGCCTTGCGGGTGGCGCTTTGACAGGCGGGCAGCGTCGGCGACGAGGCTGAACTACGGCATCTTTCTATCGACGCACAAGATGTGAACCCATACCGGAGAGCCGCTCACGTCGGAGCGACTCTCCCGTCGACTCAGAACGGCTTGGTCGGCAGATACTTTCCGTCGAGCGTGATCACTGCACGCGAGCCGCCTTCCGGATCGTCGACTTTCTTGATGTCCAGCTTGAAGTTGATGGCGCTGATGATGCCGTCGCCAAACTTCTCGTGAACCAGCGCCTTCAGCGTCGAACCGTAGATCTGCACCATTTCGTAGAAACGATAGATCGTCGGGTCGGTCGGCACGCCGCCGGGAATACTGCCGCGTAGCGGAATGGTTTGCAGCAGGCGAACCGCGTCTTCGCCGAGTTCGAGCTTGTCGGCCACGACCTGCGCGGCGTTGGCCGGCAGCGGGTGCTGGCCGAGCAGCGCAGCGGTGACGAATGCGAGGCTGAGGCCGGTGCCTTCATTGATCTGCTCGAACGTTAGATTCTTGCGAACCTTCGAGTCGATGATCGCGTCGGTCAGGGCTTCGCGGCGGGCTTGGCTATGTTGCGATTGCGTCATGATGATGCTCCTTGAGATGGAATGAAATGGAAAAGCAGTTGATCAGGCAGCGAGGCTGAGTCGAGCCGGCGTTGCACAGGCATGCGGATGTTCAGCGAGAGAAACGAACCGGTTGGTCGCGCCGTCGAGTGCGTCAATCGAGCCGGTTTCGATGTCATACACCCAGCCGTGCAGGGCCAGATGGCCTTGTTCGAGCGCAAGCCGCACGGAAGGGTGGGTTTTGATGTTCGCGAGCTGGGCGATCACGTTTTCGCGGACCATCGAATCGACCCGGTCGCGTTCGCTCTTGTGCTCACGCGCCTCGTTGACGACTTTCGCGGAATCCGCGTAGTGCAACCAGTTGCGCACGGCCGGCATGTGGTCCATGCACTTGCAGGTGGCGATGGCCGTCATCGCGCCGCAATCGGAGTGACCGCAAATCACCACATCGGTGACGCCAAGCGCGGCGACTGCGTATTCGACCGTGGCGGTCACGCCGCCCGGTTCCGGGCCGTACGACGGCACGATATTGCCGGCGTTGCGGATCACGAACAGATCACCGGGCTCGCGCTGCGTGACGAGTTCCGGCACGAGCCGGCTGTCCGAGCAGGAAATGAATAACGTGCGCGGGTTCTGGCTCGTGGCCAGTTGCCTGAAAAGTTCGGAGCGCTGCGGAAACGCGTCGCGCTGGAACTTCAGGAAGCCGTCGATGATGTCTTGCATGTTTCGCTCCGTTTGGGGGTTCGTTGAGAACCGATGGACGAAGAATGCGCCGATCAAACTATAGCGTCCAAGACTGGTTTATTATTTCCTCTATAGGTAACACCAATACTTTGGGGAACTCATGCTGCTCCGGCATATCCGGTACTTTCTGGCGGTTGCGGAACACCGTAATTTCACGCGCGCGGCCGAGGCGCTGCACGTGTCGCAGCCCACGCTGTCGCAACAGATCAAACAGCTCGAGGACACGCTGCGCGTGCAATTGCTCGACCGCTCGGGCCGCGCGATCCAGCTGACCGACGCCGGCGCGGCCTATGTGCGCTACGCGCAGCGCGCGCTGCAGGACCTGGAGGCGGGCAAGCGGGCGATTCACGATGTGCAGGAACTGAGCCGTGGCTCGTTGCGGCTCGCGATGACGCCGACCTTCACCGCCTACCTGATCGGTCCGTTGCTGGAGAAGTACAACCGCCTGTATCCGAATATCGCGCTGAACATCCTTGAAATGCCGCAGGATCGGATGGAAGCGTTATTGAACGAGGACGCGCTGGATCTCGGCATCGCGTTCGACGATACGCATTCCCCTGACATCGAGACGCAGGTGCTGTTCGTCGAAGCGCTTGCGATGGTGGTCGGCAAAGCGCATCCGTGCGCAAAGAAGCGCGCCGCGTTGACGCTGCGCGAGTTCGAGAAGGAAGCGCTCGTATTGCTCAACGAGGAGTTTGCGACGCGCCACTATATCGATCGATATTGCCGGCAGCACGGCGTCGCGCCGCGCATCTCCATGGAGGTCAATTCGATCAGCGCGGTGATCGAACTGGTGCAGCGAAGCACGCTCGCAACGATCCTGCCGGCCGCGATCGCACGTGAGCACAGGGAGTTGCGTCTGGTGAACCTGGAGCCCGCACTGCCGCAGCGAACCGCTGCGTTGCTACTGCGCAAGGGCGCCTATCGGACGGCGGCGGTGCGGGCATTTACCGCGCTCGCGCTTGAGGACAGCGCGGGCGAGTCGCTGAGTCGCTGAGCGTCGTGCGTCAGGTCGACGAATGAGCCTGTCCCGCATTGCGGCAGGCGAACCAGCGTCGCCGCGTCGCGGGCGCCGGCACGGCCTCTGAAACCTCGCGCCACCATTTTTCGCCACGGTGCGGCGCCTTCAGATCGAGCCGCTCGCCCACGCGTGGCGTCGCGAGCGGAATGCCGCGCGCGGCGGTGAGCCCGACGACGCGCTCGAACGGTTCTTGCCAGCGGTGCATCGCCAGATCGAAGGTGCCGTTGTGGACCGGCACCAGCCAGCGGCCGCGCAGATCGAGGTGGGCCTGCACGGTTTCGTCGGGCTGCATGTGAACGTACGGCCATTGGGCGTCGTAAGCGCCGGTTTCCAGCAGCGTCGCGTCGAAGGATCCGAGCCGTTCGCCGATGGTCCGAAAGCCGTCGAAATAGCCGGTGTCGCCGCTGAAGAACACCCGCAGGTCGTCGTCGACGATGACCCACGAGGCCCACAAGGTGCTGTTGCCGTCGAACAGGCTGCGACCGGAAAAATGCTGCGCGGGAGTGGCCGTGAACGACACGCCGTCGATTTCAGTACCTTGCCACCAGTCGAACTGGCGTACCTTCGACGCCTCGATACCCCATTCGATCAGCCGGTCGCCGACGCCCAGCGGCGTCAGAAAAACGCCGGTTGTGCGCGCGAGTGCAAGCACGGTCTCGCGGTCCAGATGGTCGTAGTGATCGTGCGACAGGATCACGCCGCGCAGCGGCGGCAGATCGGCGAGTGCGATGGGCGGCGCATGAAAGCGCTTCGGACCGACGCGCCGGAACGGCGAGGCGCGCTCGGCGAAAACCGGGTCGGTCAACCAGAACTGGCCGCGCAGCTTGAGCAGCAGGGTCGAATGCCCGAGGCGATACAGGCTCCGGTCGGGCGCCGCGTCGAGCTGTTCGCGTGACAGCGTATCGACGGGCAGGGGGCCGGCCGGCGCCGTGCCCTCCGGTTTGTTGAACAGCACATTCCACGCGATGCTCAAGGTCTTGCCGATGCCTTCGGCAGGGCGCGGCTTGACGTTGCGAAAGCGCCCGCCGTCATGCTGGGCCGACGAGTCGAACGATGCGCGGCCGCGTTGTGCCGCGCTCAGGCCCAACGCGCGACGGATAGAACCGGTGAACGAGGTCATGTGAGACGTTCCGAGGCAGAAAGTAGACTGTCCAGTGTAGTTTATTATTGAGAAAAGTAAACTCCCCGGTGTAAAATTTCCGCATGAACACCAGTGATGCCCCCCTACGCCTGACCGATCGCAAGCGCGCCGCCGTGATCAGCGCGGCCATCGAAGAATTTCTCGCCGCGGGCTATGACGCCACCAGCATGGATCGCATTGCCGCGCGCGCCAGCGTCTCGAAGCGCACGGTCTATAACCATTTTCCGAGCAAGGAAGCACTGTTCGCGGCCATCCTGCGGCAGTTGTGGGAGGCGAGCGACACCGGGGAAGCGCCTGCGTATTCGAGCCAGCGTCCTTTGCGGGAGCAGTTGCTCCAGTTGCTGCTGAAAAAGCTGTCCCTGTTGAACGACGAGTCGTTCCTGGCGCTCGCGCGCGTGGCGATCGCGGCAGGCATCCATTCGCCGGAGCGCGCACGCGACATGGTGGCCCGCATGGGGGAGCGCGAAGAGGATCTGACGGTATGGATACGCGCGGCCGCCGCCGATGGCCGCCTCAGGACGCCGGACCCGGTGTTCGCCTCACAACAGCTGCAGGGCCTCGTCAAAGCGTTCGCTTTCTGGCCGCAAGTGACGATGGGCCAGCCGCGCCTTGCCGACGCCGAACAGCAGCGTGTAGCGGAAACCGCCGCCGACATGTTTCTCGCGCGCTATGCGTGAGCGGTGAGCGGTGAGCCGTGCGCGGCGGCCATAACGTGCCCGGCCCACCGGTATCCGACCCTGTCTTGAGACACGATCGCCAGCCAGGGCGATATTTGTGTCCCAATGTATCTACCGGTCAGGGTGATACACAACATTGCAGTTGACCGGCTTTTCCGACACAAGCCAGATACCTCCGCGCGTTCCAATACATCAACGCCGGAACCCAGATGTACTCCACCCCGCAGAGCCTCACTACACTGCGCCTCGTGGCCCCTGATTTCCGGACGTCTTTCTTGCAACTCAAGACTCACTTTCTGGAGATAGGTCATCATGAAATCGCTCATTCAAGCCGTTGTCGTTGCCGCTGTCCTCGCCACGCCGTTCGCTTCTTTCGCTCAATCGAGCCAGCCCGTGACCCGCGCGCAGGTTCGTGCCGAACTGGTCCAGCTCGAAAAGGCCGGCTATAACCCGGGCAATAGCTCAGACGCGTATTACCCGAACAACATCCTGGCCGCCGAAGCCCGCGTGGCCGCGCAAAATGGCGCCAGCGGCGCGGCAAGCGCCACGGTAAACGCCACGACAAGCGGCGTGGGCGGCACTGCCGCGGGTTCGTCGGCATCAGGTGCCGCGGCCGGTGCCGGCTTCGCCACGCATGACGGCATGAAGCCGGTCTACTTCGGCCAATAAGACTGTTGGCGCGCGCGGGCTGCCGCATTGGAAGCGGCAGCCGTCCTACGAACACAACCGGCTCAAACAACCATGTTACTCATCGTTCTCGCCTATCTGGGCGGCGCTCTCACGATCCTAAGCCCTTGCATCCTGCCGGTGCTGCCGTTCGTTTTCGCGCGCGCCGACCAGCCTTTCGTTCGTAGCGGCCTGCCGCTGCTCGCCGGCATGGCGCTCACGTTCGCCCTCGTGGCGACGCTCGCGGCCGTCGGCGGCGGGTGGGTCGCCGAGGCCAACCAGTACGGCCGCTGGCTCGCGATCGCGCTGCTCGCCATATTTGGCCTGACGCTGCTGCTGCCGCGCTTCGCCGACTATCTGATGCGTCCGCTGGTGAGCGCCGGCAACCGTCTGTCGACGTTCGCCCAGGGCAACGGCCAGCAGGTTCGCGCCGGGTCCTCGTTCCTGTTGGGCATCGCCACCGGCCTGCTGTGGGCGCCGTGCGCCGGGCCGATCCTCGGTCTGGTGCTGACCGGGGCGGCCTTGCGCGGCGCCAGCGTCGGCACCACCTTGTTGCTGGTCGCCTATGCGGCCGGGGCGGCGACTTCGCTCGCCGTCGCGCTGCTGATCGGCGGCCGGGTGTTTGCCGCCATGAAACGCTCGCTGGGTGCCGGTGAATGGATCCGCCGTGGGATCGGCGCGGCGATGCTGTGCGGCGTGGCGGCCATTGCGCTTGGCGCCGACACCGGCGTATTGACACGCGTATCGACGATTGCCACTAGCGGCCTTGAAGAGAAGCTGATTAACCGGCTGTCGCCCCGCACGACACCCGCCAGTGTGGTCTCGGCGAATAACCCGGCTCACGTCGATGCGGCCCCGGTGGCCGAGCCGGTTGTTACGCCGGCAGTCGTCACGCCGGCAGTCAATCGGGGCTCGGCTGGCGTGGGCGAGGCGATGCAGGTTGCCGCGACAAACGTGGCGCCGCTGCCCGTCGAGGGCGTGCTGCCCACGCTGGACGGCGCGGTTCAGTGGCTGAACTCGCCGCCGCTGACCACGCAGGCGTTGCGCGGCAAGGTGGTGCTGGTCGATTTCTGGACTTACTCGTGCATCAACTGCCTGCGCTCGCTGCCGTACGTGAAAGCGTGGGCGCAGAAGTACAAGGATCAGGGGCTGGTCGTGATCGGTGTGCATGCGCCCGAGTTCGCCTTTGAACGCAATATCGGCAACGTGACGAAGGCGACCCACGACCTCGGCATCGATTACCCGGTCGCGATCGACAACAACTACGCGATCTGGCGCGCGCTGAACAACCAGTACTGGCCGGCGCACTATTTCGTCGACGCCAAAGGGCAGATCCGCTACCACCATTTCGGCGAGGGCGACTACGCGCAGTCGGAAAAGGTCATCCAGCAGTTGCTCGCCGAAGCGGGCCACCCGGGCGCGGCAAAGATGGCGACGGGTCTGCTCGACGCCAGTGCCCAGGGCGTGCAAGCCGCGGCCGATTCCGTCGATCTGCAGTCGCCGGAAACCTATATCGGTTACGAGCACGCGGAGAATTTCGTTTCACCCGGCGGCGAAGCGCAGGACCAGCCGCATACGTACATCGCGCCCTCGCAGCCAGACCTGAATGAATGGGGGCTCGCCGGCAGGTGGAATGTCGGCGCCGAGAACGCGACGCTGGCGGCAGCGTCCGGGACCATCGTCTATCGCTTCCATGCGCGGGATCTGCATCTGGTGCTTGGACCCGGCAGCGATGGCAAACCGGTCCGGTTTCGCGTCACCATCGACGGCGCCGCGCCCGGCAACGCGCACGGCACGGATGTCGCCGCCGACGGTAGCGGGACCGTGACCAGCCAGCGGCTCTATCAACTGGTGCGGCAGACCGGCGAGGTCAAGGATCACACGTTCTCGATCGAGTTTCTGGACCCGGGTGTCGAAGCGTATTCATTCACGTTCGGCTGATGACACGCGGACCGGCCACCCTACACTGATCACTGAAAGGATTGACAATCGTGAACAAGATATCGACAGGCAGCGGATCCCGGCGAAGCCGACCGTCCATTGCCAGACTTGCGGGCATCGTCGCGCTCGGCGTGGGTGCACTCGCATTGCAGCGTTTCGCGCATTCCGCCGAAACGGCAACGAGGATTCCCGCGCCCGCCCAGGACGAAAAAGTCGTCGCAACGCATAGCGAAACCGCCGTGTTTTCCGGCGGCTGTTTCTGGGGCGTGCAGGGCGTGTTCGAGCACGTGCGCGGCGTTGAACAGGTGGCGTCAGGTTATACGGGCGGGGCGGCCAGCACGGCGCACTACGGTTCCGTTGAAGACGGCAATACCGGTCACGCGGAATCGGTGCAGATCACCTACGACCCGACGCAGATTACCTATGGACGTCTGCTGCAGATCTTTTTCTCGGTCGCGCATGATCCAACCGAATTGAATTACCAGGGACCCGACCACGGCACGCAATATCGCTCGGCCGTGTTCCCGGTCAATCAGGATCAGCGCAATGTGGCCGAGGCGTATATCGCGCAGCTGGGTCAGGCCCATGCTTTCCCGGCGCCGGTCGTCACCCGGGTGGAACAGTTCAAGGGTTTCTATCCGGCCGAGGCCTATCATCAGAACTACCTCGCGCTTCATCCGAACGACCCGTACATCGCCATTAACGACTTGCCGAAAGTCGCCAACCTGAAAAAGGTGTTTCCCGATCTGTACCTCAACGCGCCGGTACTGCTGAAGAACATCGCGTCGTAAACCCCCAAACCGGTAAGCCCGTTTCCGCGCCGGCGACATCACGAATCCTCGCGCCCGGCGCGAACTTGCGGCATAGTCCTGTGCTGGCTACACGCGCGTAGTCGATATTGATCCCCCAACGCTGCAATGGACGACCGGTATGGGCGTATTTGTTCCAGACTATGTGATTCGAGAGCAGGAGGCAGTGGGCGCCCTCGTGGTGTTCGGCGTGCTGCGCGTGATTGGCGGCGCGGTTGCCCTCAAAAAAGGCTGGCGCATTCCGCTCGTGGACAAATGCTTCATCGCCGCCGCGGCGCTTTATTGCGTGCCGCCGCTATTCGAGGTGCTCACGCAGTTTTACGGCACGTACGGCGAAAGTGCGGCGCAGCTCGAGGGCAGGGCGGCGGGATGCGCGATCGCACTTTTCTGCGCACCGATTCTCAGTCATCGGCTAGGTTTCGAATAGCAGGTGGCCTGGCTGGAATCTCCACGGCAGCGCACCCCAGCCGCTGTCGCCCGGATTGCGTACCTGATGGAACAGAAAATCGCGGAACGTCTGCGCGGCCGGACTCAGGCTGCGGCCGCGTCGATGCAAGAGCGCGATCGGCCGGGTGATGGGTTGGCAGGATAGCCTTCGCGTCACCACCTGGCGGGAATCCAGCACAACCGAGGCATAGCCGGGCACAAACGCGATGCCGAGTCCCGCGGCGACCATGCCGATCACGGTCCACACCTGTGACACCTCGTATTGCGGCATCAGCCGCACGCCTGCCTCGAGGGCGCTGCGGTCGATCAGTTGCCGCGTCACGTTGCGTGCGGTGAGCGCGATCAGCGGATAGCGCCCGATCTCCTGCCATGACACCTGAGCGTGTTGCGCAAGCGGATGATCCGCCGGCACGACCAACAGCACTTCGTCGAGCAGGACGGTATCGCCGGTCACGAGATCGGCGGCGCTGCCCGGATTGCTCAGACCGAGTTCCACCGCGCCATCCTCGACCAGGTGCCTGACGTCGCCGGAGGGGACATCGCGCAACACCACCGAAATCTCCGGATAGTCGCGTTTGTACGCGGCGATGACCGACGGCAGCATCAACGAACACAGCAAGGGCGACGCCGCGATGCTGACGCGGCCGCGGCGCTTGTTCGACAACTCTTTCGTGTCGGCAATCGCCGAGCTCAACTCGTGCAGCAGGCGCAACGCGGTCGGCAGAAACTGCGCGCCTGCGTCGGTCAGTTGGGCGGCGCGCGACGTGCGATCGAGCAACCTCACGCCCAGTTCCTTTTCCAGTTCATGCAACAACAGGCTGACAGCGGCCTGCGTGACGTGCAGCAGGGCGGCTGCATTCGTGAAGCTCTTTTCCTGCGCGACCACCACAAAGGCGCGCAGCTGCTTGAGCGAAACATTGCCGATCTGAAACGTTTCCGTGGTCATAAATCCACCTTATACGGGAACAACTTTTACTCGTTGGCCGTGCTTCCAGGCAGTCCCTAGACTGGCAGGCGTCAGTCGCCCCGCGAGGACGCGCACTGGCATTGAAAAACCTGAATCCTGGAGACTCCGTCATGGACAGTATTGTTGTCGACGTACATACGCATAACTACAGCGAGAACTGGCTTAACCTGTTGCGCGAACACGGCAAGCCGCGCTACGAAGTGAAAGAGGTGGCAGGTGGCCGGGAAGCGATCCATCACGACGGCGCGGCATTCAATACGATCTTCCCGGCCTTCTTCGATTTCGATGCGCGCGTCAAGGCGATGAACGAATACGGCGTCGATATCTGTGTCGTCTCGCTGGCCGCGCCGAGCGTGTACTGGGGCACGCCGGAGATCAGCCTGAAGGCAGCCCAGGCGATGAACAACGACTTTGCCGCTGCACAGACCGCGCACCCCGATCGCATCCGCTGGTTCGCGACGCTGCCCTGGCAGCATCCGGAACTGGCGAAGCCCGAACTCGAACGCGCGTTGAAGCTGGGTGCGAGCGGTGTGCTGGTGCTTGCCAACGTCGGCGAGAAATCGCTGACCGATCCACTCTTCGCGCCAACCTGGAAAGCGATCGACGACCACGCGTTGCCGGTCCTGATTCATCCGACTGCGCCGCCAGCGGTGCACGGCCTCGATATGCAGAAGTACATGCTGATCGTGCCCATCGGTTTCATGTTCGATACCACGCTGGCGCTCGGCCGGATGATCTACGACGGCTTCTTCGATCGCTATACGAAGCTCAAGATCATCGGCGCTCACGGTGGCGGCGCACTGCCGTTCCTGATCTCGCGCTTCGACCGTTGCCACGAGAAAATCGACAGCGCCCGCGCGACCATCAGCAAGCGGCCGTCCACCTATATGGGGCGTCTCTTCCTCGACTCGGTGGTGTATTCGCGTGAAGCGCTGCAAATGGCGATCAACTGCGTGGGCGAGGACAATGTGTTGTACGGTTCGGATTTTCCGCACAACATCAGCGACATGGGCGGCATTCTCGCGCGCGTGAACGAACTGCCCGGCACGGTGCGTCACAAGGTGCGCGGCAACAATGCTGAGCGGATCTTCAAGCTGTAAGGTCCTCGCGTTGCGAACTGGGGCGCTTCGCCCCAGTTGTCCTGCAGAATCAGGTCCCGCAATCCATTCATCCTGAACACAGGCCCCGGCATCGCTGCCGGGGCCTTTTTGTTGCGGCTGGGTTGGTTGCGGTTGCGTATGCGTTTGCGCTTGTGTGCGGCGCGCCCTGCGCGCCGCATTCATCGTCCTCAGTGCGCCTGCTTCAGCGCGGGGGATTGATCGTCCGCTTCGGGGCCCGGCTCCGCGACCGGCTTGTCGTCCTTGTCGCTGCGCAGCATCAGTACGCCGATCAGGCCGAGCGCGAAGAACAGCGTGGCATAGTGCGCCGGCATGAACTTGTCGCCGGTCACGTGCAGCAGCCACGTCAGGATGAACGGCGAGAAGCCGCCGAACAGCGATGCGCCGATGTTGTAGGAGATCGCGAGGCCGGTTGAACGAACCGAGGTCGGGAACAGTTGCGCCGACGCGCTTGGCACGGAGCTGGTGGCGGCGCTGGTGAGGATCGCGAAGACGCTTTCCACCGCAAGAATCGACGTCATCGAAGGCGCGTGAATCATCCAGTAGTAGGACGGATAAAGCGTTATCAGGAACGCGACGAGTGCAAGGCTCATCACGCGTTTCTGACCGACGCGATCGCCAAGCCAGCCGAATAGCGGAATGGTCGAGATGCGCAGCGTCACCGACAGGAGCAGCACGGTGAACGGCAGCTTGATCGGCATGCCGAGCGTTTGCACCGCGAAGATCGGCAGGAACGTGAAGATGACATACGACATCACGTTGAGTGCCGCGCTCATCGAGGTCGAAATGAACACCTCTTTCGGATAGTCAGTGAGTACCTTGCCTAGCGGTGCGCGCGCGGGCTTGGTGAGTTGCCGGAACGCCTCGGTTTCAGGCATCCGGTTTCGAATGTAGATACCGACCGGACCGATCAGCAGGCCGAATGCGAACGGCAGGCGCCATGCCCACGACTCGACCGTGGCCGGCGAGAAAAAGCCGGTCAATAGCGCGCCCATTGCAATGGCGATCAATGCGCCGAGGGCCTGCGCAAACATCTGCCAGCTGCCGTAGAAGCTGCGGCGGCCCTTCGGCGCGTACTCGACCAGCATGGCCGTGGCGGTACCGAATTCCCCGCCGGCCGACACGCCCTGCAGCAAGCGCGCAAACACCACCAGCAGCGGCGCGACGATGCCGATCTGGTGGAAGCCCGGGGTGAACGCGACAATCGCGGAGGCGATGGTCATCATCATGATGACCATCGTCAAACCGGCCTTACGTCCGTGGCGGTCCGAATAAATGCCGAGCAGCACCCCGCCGATGGGCCGCACCACGAAGCCCGCACCAAACGTCGCCGTGGTCATCAGCAGCCCGCCATACGGGCTGCTCGATGGGAAGAACTGCTTGGCGATGACCAGGGTGAGAAAGCCGAACAGCACGAAGTCGTACCATTCGAGTACGTTGCCAATGGTCGAAGCGACTGCGCCCCGCCAGTTTCCAGCTTTGCCTGCAGCTTCCATTGCCGCTCCCCATGTGGTTGTTCGCTGATACGCGCCGAATCAATACGCGCGGTGCCGTTGCCGTTATTGCTGAATGGATTTGAACTCCAGAAACGCTTCGATACTGAAGCGGCCGTTTTCGCGGCCGAATCCGGATTGCCCGACGCCACCGAACGGCGAGGCGGGATTGGGCGGTGCACCGTTGAGAATGACCTGACCCGTGCGCATCCGCCGGGCGGCGTTCATCGCACGCGTCCCGTTCGCTGACCACACCGCGCCAGACAGGCCGTACGGCGTCGCATTCGCGAGATCGATGCCGTCTTCGTCGCCGTCGTACGGCATCACGGCCAGTACCGGGCCGAATACTTCTTCGCAGCCGAGCGCCATCGTCCGGTCGACATCGGTGAACACCGTTGGCGCGATGAAATAGCCGCGTTCGAAACCGTAAGCGCGTCCCACGCCGCCCGCGAGCAGTGTTGCACCGGCGTCGAGCGCCGCGCCGATATGGTGGTTGATGCCGTCGAATTGCCGGAGGCTCGCGACGGGTCCCAGCCGGGTGTTGTCGTCCGCGGGATCGCCCAAGGTCCATTCCTGCAGCGCTGCCGTGATGCGATCCGCGACTTCCTGTTGCAGATGGCGCGGCGTGAGCAGACGCGATTGCGCGACGCACGCCTGGCCCGAGTTGTTCATGCAGCGGCGCACGATCGCGGGCACGGCGGCGTCGAGATCGGCGTCGTCGAGAATCAGCGCGGCCGATTTGCCGCCGAGTTCCAGGGCGACGCGCTTCAGCGAACCCGCGGCGCTCGCCAGGATGCGTCTCGCGACCGTACCCGAGCCGGTGAAGCTGACGATGTCGATGCGTGGATCGGCGACCAGCCATTCGCCGACATCCGCGCCACCCCATACCATGTTGACGAGTCCCGGCGGCAGATCGGCCTCTGCGACGGCTTCCATGAAGAGCTGGGCGGCGCCCGGTGCGATTTCGCTCGCCTTGAGCACCGTGGGGCAGCCGGCGCCGATGGCCCCGGCGACCTTCGCGACGATCTGATGCAGCGGGTAGTTCCACGGTGTGATCGCGGCCACCACGCCAACGGGTTCGCGCACCACGCGCGAGGTGCGGATCTGCTCTTCCCAGGTCACCTGGTGCAGACCTTCGATGATGGCGTCGAGATTGGCGAGCGGCATCGGCACCTGCATCGAGCGGCCGACCCACACAGGGACACCCACTTCGACGACAAGGCTCTCGACGATCCGGTCGGTGCGTTTGACGATGGCTGCCTGCAGCGCGCGGAGCGCGCGCTCGCGCTGTTCGATGCTGCTCGACGCCCAGCGCGGCAAGCAACGATGCGCCGAGGCGATCGCAGCATCGACATCGGCCTTGCTGCACGACAACAGTTCGCCGACCGGTTGTTCAGTGACCGGGCTGACCAGCGTGATCGAGTTCGTGCCGGTGCTCGGCCGTAACTGACCGTCGACATGGAAGTGGCGATAGGTATTCATGTACGCGACCTCGCGGGTAGGAAAGGACGAGCGATAAACGAAACACGTGGCATGTCCGTGTGAGCGGCGGGGCACGTCGGTGCGCCCCGGCGCATGGGTATCGCGCGGTATCGCGTGGACACGCGCTTATGCCGCACGCGCCGAACCGGCTATCGTGCTCAGCTCAGCGATGAAGCGCTCGTTTTCGTGAGGCGTGCCGATCGTCACGCGCAACCACTGCGGCAACCCGTAGCTCGCGAGCGGACGCACGATCACGCCGCGGCGCATGAGCGCGGTGTTGACACGTTGACCGGCGTCTTTTTCAGCGCCGACCTTGACCATCACGAAGTTGCCGAATGACGGCACGTACGTGAGGCCGAGCGCGTCGAAGGCCGCAGTGAGCCGCTGCTGGCCCTGCCGATTGATCTTGCGTGAGTGTTCGAGAAACACGCTGTCGTCGAGCGCGGCGATGGCCGCGCACTGAGCCAGCGAATTGACGTTGAACGCGGGCCGCAGCCGGTTGAGCAGACCCGTCAGCACGGGGCCGGCTACGCCGAAGCCGACGCGCAGTCCGGCCAGTCCGAATGCTTTCGAAAAGGTGCGGGTGACGCAGAGGTTGGGAAAGCGCTCGATCCAGTGCAGCGAGTCGTAGCGGTCATCGTCGTCCAGATACTCGGTGTAGGCCTCGTCCAGCACGACGACGATATTCGCCGGCACGCGCTCGAGAAATGCTTCGATCCTGCTGCCGGCGATGAATGTACCGGTCGGATTGTTCGGATTGGCGATGAATATCAGCCGCGTATTCGGCTTGATGGCGGCCAGCATGGCGTCGAGATCGTGGCCCATCGAGGCATCGACCGGTACCACGATATGTTCTGCGCCGCATGCCTGGGTCGCATTGCCGTAGACCACGAACGCATACTGGGAATACACCGCCGACTGTCCCGGATGCAACACCGCGTGGGCCGCCATTTCGAGCAGATCGTGACTGCCGTTGCCGAGCGTGATACAGGCGGCGTCGACCGAATAGGCTTTGGCAAGCGCCTGCTTCAGGTCATAACCGTTCGCGTCGGGATAGCGGCTCGCATCGGCGAGCGCATCGACGATGGCGGCGCGCGCGTGAGGGGACATTCCCAACGGATTTTCATTCGACGCCAGCTTGACGATAGTCGAGCGCTCGAGCCCGAACTCGCGCATCACATCGGAAACCGGCCGCCCCGCCACATACGGCGGAATGTCGAGAATGTGCGGCGCGCACTGCGTTAAAAACTCTGACATGCCTACCTCATCCTTTGTTTTGAATGTTGATTTGCTGCGTCGCATCGTCTCCTGACGCGGGACCGACAACTGCGCACCCAGATATTGGGTTCATATCCGGCATGCGCGGTGTGATGAGCGGTCGGCAATTTACTGTACTGGCGGCTGTCCTCAGCGACAAACGAAATAAAGAAATGCGGACATAAAGTGACTGCATGAGTCAAACTGCGCGGCACCGGGCCGCGCCCGTGGCTCAGAACCGATAGCGGATGCCCGTGCCCACGCCAAACTGATCCTTGCCGTTCGGCTCTTCATTGGTGGTCGCGCCGGTCACGCGGTTATAGTCGACGGTGCCGTACAAGGTCACCTGCTTGGACAGGAAGTATTCGGCAAGGGCGACATAGGTATAGCGCTTGCCGTCCGCACCGTTCACTGCCGAGACATTCTGGGCGTTGTCGTAATAGGCCGCGCCGGTCAGTCTGAAGGTCGGTGTGACGTAATACGCGGCGCCCGCGACGAAAGCATTGTCCTTGCGCCCGATCGCCGTGCCCACTGCCGCATTGCCAGTCAGGAACGCGTCGACCGAGCCGGTGTGATCGTCGTCGTTGTAATAACCGAGCCAGAACTCCCACGCCTGCAGACCCTTGAAGCGGAGCTGGACGTTGAATGCGCGCTGCGAGAAGTTGTTTGCGTTGTAGCCCTGCACGAAGCCGGCTTCGGCGCCGAAGGGAGTCGGATCGTACGCAATCGCCAGCACCTTCAGCGTGCCCGAATTGAAATTGCCCGCCACGCCGCCGAGGCTGAACGAGCCCCGCATGGTCAATGGTCCGCGATCGAGTGTGTACAGCGCCATGTTGCTGCCGCCGCGAAGCGCACCGGAGAATGCAACCGGCAGCCATTCGTTCTGCAGGTAGTTGCCGACCGTCAGCGGGTCCCAACCGTCGGTGAGCAACTGATAGGTCGGGTTGTCCATGATACCGAGCTTGATAGAACCGAAGGTCGGGTTAGCGATGCCGACATAAGCATTACGGTTGAAGATCACGCCCGAGCTGGACATCGAGCCGTTCGGCAGGTTGAAGCCGCTCTGCAGGTCGAACATTGCATAGGTGCTTCCACCGAGATCCTCGCGGCCGCGCATCCCCCAACGGCTTTGGGAGATCGCGCCGTTGGCCAGCGAGAATTGGGAATCGTCGGCTTTGTTGGCACCTGTCAGGTATCGCAGGCTGGCATCGGCTACGCCGTACAGGGTGACACTCGACTGCGCATGGACCGTTCCGGCGAGGCATAGTGCTGCAAACGCGCCTGCGAGCTGCCGCGTGTATTCCCTTACTTGCTTCTTCATCGCGATTTCCCCAATTTTTTTCGTTTGAACAGATCGGCATCGATGCGCCCGCGTCCGATGCAAGGCATGGCGAGCGGGTTGAAAAGACAGCTCTCGTAGCACTGACATCCCGATTGATATGCTTAGTGGAAGGGAGTCCTAATCTCAGATCCGCGCCCTTGTCCTGCACGGCGGATTGTGACGTAAGCTAACTAGGCCATATTGTTCAGGCAATCTACACTTGGGCTATGAGTGGATAGAAAGAAGGCTATGGGTTAATGCTTGCATAAAGATTTCTTATCTGTTTTCCGTGTTGTCCCGGATGGCGACGGCACCCATAACCTTCCTTCTACCCACTCATAGCTATTAACGAGTGGCTGCCGGCGAACGCGGGATCGTAGAATTGAAGCGTCGGCGTGAGGCTTACAAAATGGCTTCGCGGCCGGGTTCCTTGCATTCAGGAGAATGTCGATGCGCATTGTCGATTCGCACTTTCATTGGTGGCCACGATCCATTTTCGAGGCACTGTGCAAGCGGGAAGGTTTTCCGCGCGCCGAGCCTAACGGTCGTGGCGGCTATAAGTACTGGCGCGCCGACAATGGCGTGCCGGGATTTGATCTCGGCGCCGACTGGTTCGACATCGAAAAGCAACTGGCGCGTATGGATGCAACCGGCTATGAGATCGACGTGGTCTGTTCGATCGGCCCGTTCTCGGTCCACTTCTCCGATCTGCCTGTTGAAGAAGGCAGGGCGGCTGCCATGCAGTGGAATGAAGAAATGGCCGGCGCACAGCGCAGCTATCCGGGTCGCGTGTGGGCGAGCGCAGCGGTGCCATTGGTCGACACGCAGGTCGCCCTGGAGGTGCTCGACCACGCGATCAACCGCCTCGGGCTAATGGGGGTGAATCTGCCGGGCAGCATTGGCGCCGACCCGCGTATCGACGCCGAGCGGCTCGAACCGTTTTATGCGCGTGTCGAAGAACTCGGCATTCCATTATTTCTGCACCCAACCGACGCCGTTTTCAACGATATTCTCGACGGCTACGATGGCGCGCTCTATCTGAGTCTCGGGCGCGTGATCGACGTCAGCGTGTCCGCTTGCCGGCTGATCCTGTCGGGGCTGATGGAGCGCCATCCGGGGCTGAAGATCGTCATGTCGCACACCGGCGGCGCGTTACCGTATCAGGCCGGCCGCATGGACAAGAACTCGAAGAAGGCGAAGCTGCCGCAGCTGCCGAGCATCTATATCAAGCGCATGTACACGGACACGGTGTCGCCGCATGAGATGGGGGTGCGCTTTGCGGTCGAGTTCTATGGCGCCGATCATGTGATGTACGGCAGCGATTATCCGTGCTGGGACCCGGACGCCGCGCTGAAGGTGCTGCGCGAAGCGGGGCTGTCGGAAGCGGATCAGAACAAGGTGCTGGGTGAAAACGCGCGGCGCATTCTGAACCTGCGTGAGCCGGCTAATGTGTAAAACGCGGGTGTAAAACGCGGGCGTAACGCGCCGTAATATTTCGTCGACGTAATGTGTCATTCCGGCACCAGGATACCGGCGCCGGCATGACGCGTTACGCGTGCAATCCCTCAGAACGCCGCATCATGTCGATCAGGTTGTCGATTTCCGGCAACTCGGGGCGCACGCGCCGCGCATAGTTGAGCGTGAGGTACATCGGCTCGACGTCGACATCCAGCTCGACCAGCGAGCCCGCCGCGATGTCCGCCTGCAACGCACGCCGCAAGGCACAGGCGATGCCCATGCCGGCCACCACCATGTCGCGCACGGTGCCCATTTCCTGAGCCTGCGACGCAATGATCGGATCAGTCAGTCCCACCGCGCGCAGCTTGTCCGTAATCATCCGGCCGAAATACGACTGCTCATAGGCAGCGACGAACGGATGGGCCGCCAGCATATCGATCGAAATGTTCTGCGCCTTGGCAAGTGGATGAGTTGGCGGCGCGACGAACGCGAGCCGGTAGCGGCCCATCTGCTCGGTTTGCAATCCCGGCACTTCGCCGTTGCTGAGCATGAACACGAGGTCGACCGCGCCTTTCAGGAACAGTGCGTGGACTTCCTCGAACGTGCCGGTGCGCACGATCAGTTCGACCTGGGTGCGCAACGACGTGAATTCTTCGAGTGGCCGGCGCAGCAGCGCATTCGCGACGAAACGTTGCGCAGCGAAATGAAGTTTGCGTTTGGCATGTCCGGCGTCGGATGAGATCGCCCGCGTGCGCGCCAGCGTGTCTACCGCATAGGCATAGAAGTTACGCCCGACCGGGGTGAGCTGCGGGGAAACACCAGGATGACGTTCGAACAGCGGACCGCCCACCTTGCTCTCCAGCTCGCGCATATGAACGCTCACCGAAGGCTGCGTGATATCGAGGGCGCTCGCGGCTGAACCGAAGCCGCCCGTGTCGACGACCGCGACGAAAACTTCGAGGCCCCGCATCGTGACCGGTCGCATCTGCGTCCCCCTTTATGAAGCCCGTTGTGAAGCTCGTTAGCTCATAGCCATCTTACTATGAACTCATAGCCCGATAGCGGATTGCCCGGCCTGGCACCCCTCATTTAGTCTTGTTTGACAAACAGCAGAGGACGTCAGACCGGCAGCAGGTCGTCTGTCATGCGAACAGCGGACAGGCGGTCAGCGGCAAACCCGGCAAACATTAACGTGGAACTGGACATGAACCTGACAGGCGTAGACATCGGCGGTACCTTCACTGACCTCGTTGGCTATCGACGGGGCGAACTCGTGCTCTCCAAAACCCTCACGACACCCGCGAACCCCACCGAGGGCGTAGCGCACGCACTCGAACTGGCAGGCACCCGGCTAGGTGAAATCGACGAGTTCCTGCATGGCTCGACCATCGCGATCAATACGGTACTCGAGCGCAGTGGCGTGGCTACCGCACTGATCACGACAGAAGGCTTTCGCGACGTCTACGAAATCGGCCGCGGCAACCGGCCCGACGCGTTCGATATCCACTTCAGGCGGCCGCGGCCCCTGGTATCGCGCGAGTTGCGCTTCGAAGTGCGCGAGCGGCTCAACGCGCGCGGCGAGGTGCTGACGCCGCTTAACGAAGCCGAAGTGCTCGCGCTTGGCGAGCGGCTCGTTGCCGCCGGCGTCGAATCGGTTGCGGTCTGTTTCCTGCATTCATACTCGAACCCGGTGCATGAACGGGCGGCCGGGCGCGTGCTGCGTGAAGCGTTTCCGAAGCTGTTCGTCACGCTGTCGCATGAAATCCTGCGCGAATGCCGTGAGTACGAACGCACCTCGACGACCGTGCTCAACGCCTACGTCGGGCCACGCGTGCAGCGCTATCTGCGCACGCTCGAAGCGCATCTGCGCGAACGCGACTTCAGCGGTGCGATCCATATGATGCGTTCGAGCGGCGGCAGCATGTCGCTCGCGCATGCGTGCGTCGAGCCGGTATCGATGATGGAATCCGGACCAGTCGCCGGCATGATTGGCGCCGGCCATATTGCGAGGCTGCTCGGCCTGCGTCAGGCGATCGGCTTCGACATGGGCGGCACCACCGCGAAGGCGACGCTGATCACGGATGGCGAGATGTCGATCGAGGAGGGCTATTACATTGGCGGCTACGCGACGGGCCAGCCGATGCAGTTGCCGGTCGTCGCGATCGTCGAGGTGGGGACCGGCGGCGGCAGCATTGCATGGCGTGACGGTGCGGGCGGTCTGCACGTCGGTCCGCAAAGCGCCGGCTCCGCACCGGGGCCGGTGTGCTACGGGCGTGGCGGCGAGGAGCCGACCATTACCGACGCCAACCTGGTGCTCGGCCGCCTGAACGCAGGCCGCTTCCTTGACGGCGGCATGGCGCTCGATGCGCCCGGCGCCGACCGTGCGATCGCGTCGCGGGTCGGCGAACCGATGGGGCTCACGACGGCCGAAGCCGCGATCGGCATCGTCCGGATTGCCGATTCCGCGATGGCGCTTGCGGTACGCGCCGTGTCGGTACGCAAGGGCGTGGATCCCCGCGAAGCCGCGATGATCGCGTTCGGCGGTGCGGGGCCGGTGCACGCGGCGTCGCTATGCAAGGAGATCTACATTCCCACGCTGGTGATTCCGAAGCTGCCAGGTAACTTCTCGGCGCTCGGCATGCTGCTCGCACCGTGGCGTCATGACCTCGTGCGCACGCTGGTCGGCACGCTTGGACTGCTCGATTCGCAAGGCGTCGCCGGGGCGTTCGAGGACCTGCGCACGGCCGCGCGCCAGCAGCTCGCCGACGACGAGCTCGACGAGGCGGCCGCGCAATTCGAGTTCGGCGTCGATCTGCGCTACCGGGGCCAGGAGCACAGCATCACCGTGCCGCTCGCCGCGCCCGACGCGCTATCGCACACCAACACCGACATGCGCCGCCGCTTCGACGAACTGCACGACAAGCGGTATGGCCATTCGGCGGTGGGCGAAATCATCGAGGTCGTCAATCTGCGTCTGACGGTCACCGTCGAGCGCGCGGGCGGCTCGGTCGACAACCTGCTCGGGGCCGCACCCGAAGTCGAAGCGCCACGTGCGGAGCAGACGCGAGACGTGGTCTTCGACGATCCGGCTCGGCCGCTTCCCACCCGCATCCTGTGGCGCCCGAGTCTCGCACCCGGCTTCACGGTCGAGGGCCCGGCGATCATTGAGGAACCGCATTCGACCACGGTGCTGTTTCCGGGCGACGTCGCGCGCGTCACCGAACACGGCCACATCGTGGTCGCCATCAAACTTCCGGAAGAGCAAACGCCATGACAGCCGACTCCACCCTTGCCGTACCGCTCACGCACGACTCGACGCAGGAGCCGTCGATCCCTCGCAAGGTGAATCCGATCACGCTCGAAGTCGTGACGAATTCGCTGATCGCCTACGCGGAAGAAATGGCGCTCGCGCTCTGCAAGTCCGCTTACAACATGATGATCTACGAGGTGCGCGACTTCTGTTGCGGGCTGATCGACACGGACGGCCGGATGATCTGCCAGAATTCCGGCGGTTTGCCTATCTTTCTGGCCGATCTGGACATCGCCGTGCGCGATGGTATCGAGCGCTACGGCCTTGACGGTTTCGCACCGGGCGACGTCGTGATCATGAATCACGCCGGTGTGTGCGGACAGCATCTGAATAACGTCGTGGTCTACACGCCGTGCTTCTACGAAGGCAAGGTCGTGGCGTTCGCGGCCAACCGCGCGCACTGGGTCGACGTCGGCGGATTGCGCACCGGTTTTGGCAACGTGCAGACCTACGAGATCTTTCACGAGGGCATCCAGATGCGCTCGATCAAACTGTACGACGCCGGCAAGCGCAACGAAGGCGTCTGGCAGATGATCTCCGACAACATCCGCTTTCCGGAGGCGTCGCTCGGCGATCTGCGCGCGCAGATCGCGGCTTGCCAGCTCGGCGGACGCCGGCTCGCGGAACTGTTCCGGCGCTATTCGATGGCGACGGTGCGCGACTGCATCGCCGCCTCGTGGGATCAGGCCGAGGCGGAGGCGCGCGCGGTGGTCGAGCGCATTCCGGACGGCGTGTACACCGCCGAATCGCATCTGGACAGCGACGGCCGCCGCCTGAACGTGCCGTTGCGCGTGAAGGTGACGGTCAAGGTAGAAGGCTCGAACCTGACGATCGATTACTCGGAGATGAACGAGCAGGTGCCTGGGCCCCTTAACTCTGGTTATTCAGGCGGCCTGTCGGCGGCGCGGGTCGCGTTCAAGTGCCTCACGGCGCCCCATGCGCCTGTCAACGAAGGCTGCTTCCGGCCGCTTACGCTGATCTCGCCGCTCGGCACCATGCTCAACGCACGGCCGCCGGCGGCACTCGGGTTGTGGAGCGTCGCGCTGCCGACGGTGATCGATACGCTCTTACGCGCGCTGACGCCGGCGTTGCCCGAGTTCATCCCGGCCGCGCACAAAGGCGACATGGGCGGCTGTTCGTTCTACGGCCAGCGCGAAGAAAACGGTGAGCGTTACGTGCTGATGAACATCTTCGGCGGAGGGTGGGGCGGCCGCGACACGGCGGACGGGGAATCCGCCTCGGTGTCGATTTGCCAGGGTGATGTACGCAATACGCCGGTCGAGTTGCAGGAGATCCGCTATCCGTTCCTCATCGAATGCCATCAGCTGCGCGCGGATAGTGGCGGACCGGGCCGGCAGCGCGGCGGACTCGGCGTCGAACTGCGCTACCGCTGTCTGCAGAACAGCACGGTCAACATCAACCTCGAACGGATCATCGATCCGCCGTGGGGCGTCGACGGCGGCCAGCCGGGGCGCAGCAATGCGTCGTTGATCCGGCGCGGCGACGGCAGCGAGCGCTCGGTCACGAAGGAGAGCAACGTGGTGCTCGCCAAGGGCGACACGGTCACCTTCTGGACCGCCGGTGGCGGCGGCTACGGGGATCCGTTCGAACGCCCAAAAGAGGTGTTGGCGGAGGACGTGCGGCTCGGCTACGTGAGCGTCGAAGGTGCCGCGCGCGATTACGGCTACGAAACAGAGCCAGAACCACGGGAGAACATTTCGTGAGCACGGCGTTGCAGGACGAGCGGCGCGCGCGTTTGCGTGCGTCGATGAGCGATGCCGGACTCGATCTGCTGGTCATTTCCGGCAACGCCTGGCGCAGCGACTATCTGCGCTTTGCCCTCGATGTCACGCCGATGGAGGGCGAGGCGGTCGCACTGTTCGCCCGCGATGCGCGTACGCGGCTGGTGGTCGAGCATCCGTTCGAGGCGGCGCGGATCGCCGCCGAGCAACCGTCCTACGACGTGCTGTGCGCGCCGAATGCGGCTGCTTACGCAGCGTCGCTACTGGGCACGGCGGATCCGTCGCGCACGGCGGTGGTTCCCGCGCATGCGACACCCTGGTGTCTCGCGCGCGGGGCGTTCGCTTCGGGTATCACTGCCGGCATCACTGCGGGCATCACTGCGGGCATCACTGCGGGCATCACTGCGGCGACCGCGCTGCTCGACCAGCTGATGGTCGCGAAGTCCGCCGCCGAGGCTGCCGCGGTCGCGCGCGCCGCAGCGCTTGCCGACGAAGGCTACAAGGTGTTTCAGCGCGCGGCGCGAGTGGGGCGCCGCGAGTACGAGGTCATCGCCGACGTCGAGGCGTGGCTTCGCGCCCAGGGTTGTCCCGAGAACTTCATCATCATGGGCTCGGGCCAGCAGGAAGTGCGCAGCATGCATCCGCCCGGCGAGCGGCGCCTCGCTCCCGGCGATCTGGTGACGACCGAACTCACGCCGTGTGTCGACGGGTACTACTCGCAGATCTGCCGCACGTTGACGATCGGCGAACCCACCGAGATCCAGCGGCGCGCATTTGCGGTCTACATCGAGGCGCTGGAGGCGGGCATTGCACTCGTGCGTCCCGGCGTGACGCACGGCGAGATTGCGGTCGCGCAGAACAACGTGTTCCGCCGCCACGGACTCGGCGACTACGTGAGCGCCGAATACACGCGCGTGCGCGGCCATGGCATCGGCCTCTATGTCGACGGTCCGCATGTGCTCGAAGGCGTCGACCAGATGCTCGCGCCGAACATGACACTGATCGTGCATCCGAATACTTACCATCCGGACGCCGGCTATATCGTGCTCGGCGACACGGTGCGCGTCACCGAGACCGGCTGCGAAGTGCTGACGGCGACTCCTCGCGAACTGTTTTCCGTCCCCATCTGAACAACGTTGATCTTGTCGACCGCGCGGACAGTCAGGCGCGCATCGCTATCGAGGAGTGAAATCATGCGTCGTGGACTCGTCAGCTGGTCGCGCGAGGAGCTTTCGGAAGCGGCCCTGGACGCCCGCGTGGGCCGGCTTCAGCAGGCCATGCGCGCGCAGCAGCTGGCCGCCGTGCTGGTCTATGGGTCGTTCGCGCAGCCGGCCGCCGTACAGTGGTTGTCGAATTTCCTGCCCTATTGGGGCGATGCGATGCTGGCCGTGTTTCCAGAAGGTCGGCCGATCCTGCTTACGGCGCTCACACGCCGTGTGCATCCATGGATTCACGCGGTGTCCCATACAGGC
Source organism: Paraburkholderia fungorum (assembly GCF_046027215.1). Lineage (GTDB taxonomy): Bacteria > Pseudomonadota > Gammaproteobacteria > Burkholderiales > Burkholderiaceae > Paraburkholderia > Paraburkholderia fungorum_D. Next base: position 2,192,004 of record NZ_JAQQEN010000001.1, read on the forward strand.
GGCGTGATGACCGCGCCGCGCCTCGCGGCCAATATTCAGGCGCTGCTCGACGAGCGCGTGCCGCTCGGCCGGCATATCGGCGTGATCGCGCTCGACAGGCTGCCGTGGCCCATCGCGAAGCAACTGAGCGACGCAGGACGCGGCGAGTCGCTCGTCGACGCGAGCGAACTGTACGCGACGGTGCGACAGCCGGCGGATCAGGCCGAAATCGACCTCGCGGTGCAGGCGGCTTCGATTGCACGCGGCGCGTTTCGCGCCGTTCCCGCCGACGCACAATGCACCTCTGCCGTGCTTGCCGCGATCGAAGCCGCAGCGCGGCTCGCGGGCGCCGAAGAGGTGCTGCAACGAATCGCGCCGGATCTCGCGGCGGATCCGACGCCGCGACGCATCGAGGGTCATGTGCCGCTCGGCACGCGCTATGCAATCGATCTGTCGCTTGCTTACAAGGGCGTGTGGGTGCGTGCCGCGCGCTGCGTTGCGCGCGAGCCGCTGTCGTTGCCGTTATCGTTACCAGTGTCATGGCAACGCGCACAGCGCTGGTTCGCGGCAACGGCCGCTGCGCTGCACGCTGATAGTGAAGGCCCGAATCTCGGCGACGCGCCTGGCGAGGTGCTCGACTGGACACTCGAGGCCAGTATCGGACCGCATTCGCTCGAACGGGTTGCGTCGCGACAGACCGGCCGCCTGCACGCACTGCCGCCCGGTGCGCTCGCGATGCTGTCGGCCGAGTTGCAGCTCGACGATGGACCTTGGCGTGCGAGCGTGCCGCTGGTGCTGGGGCACGAGGGTGCGCCGAGCCGGTTGCTCGACGCTGAGTCCTCCACCTTTAACCGCGCGTGATGAAAACCTCACACCTGATTGACGAGCTTGCCGAATTCACGGCTGGCGCATCGATCGGCGCCGGCGCCGGCCTCGAGCGGCTTGCGCTGCATCTGGCCGACGCATCGATCGCACTGATGGCCGGCATGCGTAGCACGGAAGGACATGCAATCGCGGCGCTGATTCATCGCACCGAAGTCTCGCCGCTTGCGCATAGTTCGCGCCTCGCCGCGGTCATGCGACTGTCCGAGATCGACGACATCCACCGGCAAAGCGCCGTCACCGCCAGCGCCATCGCGGTGCCGTGCGCGCTCGCGATGCGTGCGCTCGCAACCGACGCCAGTCCCGCGCGTTTCATCGAGGCGATTTTCGTCGGACAGGAAATGGCAGTGCGGCTTGCACTCGCGATGGGCGGTGCAGCGTTGCTCGCGCAGGGGCTGTGGCCGACCTATCTCGTCGCACCGTTCGGCGCGGCGGCTACGACCGCCCGATTGCTCGGACTGAACGCGGCACGCACCGCCGAAGCCCTCGCGATGGCGCTCGCACAGACGCCGCGCGCGCCGGGCCGCACACCGCGCACGCCGTGCCCTGCACGCTGGGCGTTGTTCGGCAATGCGGTGCGCGCGGGCTGCTTTGCCGCGCTGGCCGCGGCGGACGGCATCGATGGCGACACGGGTTTGCTGAACGATGCGTGGCTCGCTGGCATCGGTGGCGCTGCGGCCGACACGACGCCGCTGCGCGGGCTCGATTTCGCTTCGCCGCTGATTGCAGAGACCAGCATCAAGCCGCATTGCAGCGCGAAACAGACCCTCGCCGCGCTACACGGCTTGCGCGAACTGCTGGCACAGGGACTTGCTGCGGCGAGTATCGACGCGATCGAGGTTCAGGTGCCGGGCGCTTACGCCGGCATGATTGCGCGTGAAGCGCCGGGGGTGAGCCGCCTCGCGAGTATCGTCAGTGCGCCGGGACAGTTGGCGCTGGCCGCGCTGCAGCCCGAGTCGCTAGACGACGTATCGCGCGACGCGCTCGACTGGCGTGGACCGCTCGGCGCTTTCGCCGCGAACATCACCGTATGCGCGGAGCCGGCGCTCGATGCGCTGTATCCGCGGCAATGGCCCGCGCGTGTCACGGTGATCGCCGGGCAGCGTCGCGAACAGATTCTGGTTGTGGACAGTCCTGGCGACCCGGCATTGCCATTCGATGTCGTAGCATTGATCGACAAGGCGACGCGAGTGATTGGCGGTCGACGGGGGCGCGATCTCGTGCAAACCGCAATGAAGGCATGCCGCGACGCAAGCGCGCTCGAAGCGCTGTGTCACACGTTCGACGTGCCGGTCCGCTAACCGCAAGGGCGATGAAAGGCACGAGGCCGCGGCGGCAGGCGGAGTAGCTAGTGTTCCAGCTGCGCGGACGTCGCCCGCGGCACCGTGCGCACCGTCAGGTCACCCGGCTTGCCCATGCGTTCGTACCACAGTTCGACAAAACCGATCGCGGCCGGCGACAGCGAGTGCTCGGCGTGCGTGATCAACTGGATATCGCGCGGTACCTCGGGTTGTTCGATGCGCCGCGCAATCAGCTTGTGATAGGCGAGCGAATCGAGCAGCACAGCGGGCAGGACGGCCACGCCGAGATTGGCCGACGCGAACGAGAGCGCCGTCGACAGATAGGACACTTCGTAAGCCGGCGTCAGCTTCTCGCCGCGTTCGCGCAGCGCCGCATCGATCAGGTCGCGAATGCCGTTGCCCTGTTTGACGGTGATGCAGGGCAAACCCAGCACGTCGTCCCATGTGACGCGATGTTGCCGCGCGAGCGGCGAATCGGTGAGACAGATCGCGCTGATATGGTCGCGCGTCAGACATTGCAGTTCGATGCCTTCCGGTTTGCTGCCGAGCGTGCCGATGCTGAACTCGACTTCCTCACTGAGCACCGGCGCGATGAGCCTGTCGGGCGCGACGTCCTGCATCGCGATCTCGACCTCGGGATAGCGGATTCTGTAGTCGGCGAGCAAGGTGGGTAGCACGGCGGCCGCCACTGACGGCGTTGACGCGAAACTGAGCCGGCCGCGGCTGCGTTCGGTGACGCCGCGCGCGCCCGCTTTCAATGCATCGAGATCGCGCAGCATGCGCTCCGCGGTCGGCAGGATTTCGTGCGCGGCGGCCGTGGGGCGCAACGTGCGCGACGTGCGGTCGAACAGCTTGATGCCGAGTCCGTCCTCGAGTTGCTTGATCAGCACGCTGGCCGCAGATTGCGTGATGAACATCTGGTCGGCGGCGCGCGTCAGGACGCCGAGTCGGTAGGCGAGAACGAATGCCTGCAGTTGGCGTAGGGTCGGATTCATGAGTCCACTTTATGCGGGCATGTTTATATTTCGTTGGTCTTTATGAATGATGCACCGTAAATTCAACTCTCACAAGGAGACAACGGGTGCGCCCCTCATGACCATAAGAAACGCACAAGTGCTGATCGTCGGCGCCGGTCCGATCGGACTGACGATGGCACTCGACCTGGCCGCGCGCGGCATCGACGTGACGGTGCTCGAAATGCGTCGACCCGGGGAGCCGCCTAGCGTCAAATGCAATCACGTTGCGGCGCGTTCAATGGAAATTTTCCGGCGCCTGGGCGTCGCGGCAGCAGTGCGCGCGGCGGGACTGCCCGACGACTATGCGCACGACGTCGCCTATCGCACCACGGCCACCGGTATCGAACTCACCCGTATCCCCATTCCGAGCCGCGCCGGACGCTTGCGTGGCGATCCGGGCCCGGATACGCGCTGGCCGACCGCCGAGCCGCCGCATCGCATCAACCAGATCTATCTCGAACCGATCCTGTTCGAACACGCTGCGGCGATGCCGCGCGTGACGATCATCAACCGGATCGAAGTGACCGATTTCAGCCAGCATGCCGAAGGCGTGCAGGTCACCGCGCGCCGTCTCGACGATGGTGCAACGCTGACCTTCGACGCACGCTATCTGATCGGTTGCGACGGCGGCCGCTCGCTGGTGCGCAAGGGCATCGGCGCGCAGCTGGTTGGCGACGCCGTGGTGCAGCGCGTGCAGTCCACCTATATCCGCGCACCGCGTCTGATCGAGCTGTTCAGATACGCGCCGGCATGGAGCACTTTCTCGCTGAATCCGCGCCGCAGCGGCAACGTCTACGCGATCGACGGTCGCGAACGCTGGCTGGTGCACAACTACCTGCGCGATAGCGAGGCCGACTTCGAATCGGTCGATCGCGACCGGTCGATTCGCGACATTCTCGGGGTCGACGAAGCCTTCGAATACGAGGTTATCAGCAAGGAAGACTGGTTTGGCCGACGGCTCGTGGCCGACCGGTTCCGCGATCGACGCGTGTTTCTGTGCGGCGATGCCGCGCATCTATGGGTGCCGTACGCGGGCTATGGGATGAACGCCGGCATTGCCGATGCAGCAAATCTTGCGTGGCTGCTGGCCGCGCAGCTGAACGGCTGGGGCGGCGAGCACATCCTCGATGCGTACGAAGCCGAACGCATGCCGATCACCGAACAGGTCTCGCACTTCGCGATGAATCACGCGCATGCGATGGCGAAGCAACGTGGCAGCGTACCCCTGAATATCGAGGCGCCCGGCGCCGAGGGCGATGCGTTGCGCGCTGAGCTTGGACGCCGTGCGTACGAACTGAACGTGCAGCAGTACAGTGCAGCCGGCCTGAACTTTGGCTACTTTTACGACCAGTCGCCGCTGATCGCGTACGACGGTGAAGCGGCACCCGTGTACAGCATGGGCGAGTTCACCGAATCGACCGCGCCGGGCTGTCGCGTGCCGCATATCGTGCGCGCGGACGGCACGTCGCTGTACGACGACATGGGTGCGGATTACGCGTTGCTGCGCTTTGACGCCTCCATCGATATCGCGCCGCTGATCGACGCCGCACGGCTGCGCGGCGTGCCGCTGCGCGTACTCGATATCGCACCGCATGAACAGCGCGCACCATATCGCCATGCATTGCTGCTGGCGCGGCCCGACCAGCACGTCGGCTGGCGCGGCGATGCGCTGCCGGCAGATCCGCTCGCGCTGATCGATCGGGTGCGCGGCGCCGCACGATACCAATAACCTCAACCTGAAGGGTTCGAACATGCCTTATACCGGTGGTCAAATGCTCGCGGCGTCGCTGATCGAGCAAAACGTCGATACGCTGTTCATGATCCCGGGCGTGCAGCTCGACTGGGCCGTCGATGCGCTACGCGAACGGCAGGATCAGATCAGGCTGGTGGTGCCGCGCCACGAACAGACCACAACCTATATGGCCGACGGCTACTACCGCGTGAGCGGCAGACCCGGGGTGGCGATGGTCGTGCCGGGTCCGGGCGTGCTGAATGCGGGGGCGGGACTGGCCACGGCTTATGCGGCCAATTCGAAGGTGATGCTGATCGCCGGTAACGTGCATTCGCACGGTATCGCCGCCGGATATGGGCTGCTGCACGAGATCAAGGACCAGACCGGGCTGATCGCCGGGCTGACGAAATGGAACGCGAACGTCGACGATCCCGCGCAGATCGGCGCGGCGATGAATGCCGCGTTTGCGCAGATGAATTCGGGCCGGCCGCGTCCGGTTGGCATCGAGGTGCCGCACGACGTGCTCGAGGCGCGCGCCGGCACCACGCCCGCCGATACCGCGCGCTGGCGTGAGGCTGCGCCGGCCGCTGCCGCGCCACTCGATATGGACGTGGTCGGCCGCATTGCGCGAGCCATCGACGAAGCGCGGCTGCCGGTGCTGTACGTCGGCGGCGGCGTGCTCGCGGCGAACGCGAGCGAAGCGCTGGCCCGGCTCGCACACAAGGTCGGCATGCCGGTCGTGCTGAGCGACAACGGGCTCGGTGCACTGTCCGACCGCGATCCGTTGTCGATGAATACGCTCGCCGGCCGCGCCGTGTTCGAGCACGCGGATCTGGTGGTCGTGATCGGCAGCCGTTTCATGAACGCGCTGCATCCGTCGCCGTCATGGAGCGCCGCAGGGACACGCTTTATCCATATCAACATCGATGCAGACGATCTGCGTGCGCCGCGCCGCGCGGCCATCGCCTTGCAGGCCGACGCCCGCGACGCGCTCGAGGCGCTGGCCGATGCCGTCAAGCCGCGTGAAGTGCTGACGCAGGCGGAAGCACGTGGACTGAAAGAGTGGGCTCAGGCGCAGATCGATCAGGTGACGCCGCAGGTCGACTACATTCGCGCGATGCGGGCGGCGTTGCCGGAGGATGGCATCTTTGTGAACGAGCTGACGCAGGTCGGCTATCTGTCGCGGATCGCATTTCCGATCTACACGCCGCGTACCTATATCGGCCCCGGCTATCAGGGCACGCTCGGCTACGGCTTCCCGACAGCGCTGGGTGCGGCTGTCGGCGCAGGGGGGCGGCGCGTGCTGTCGATCACCGGTGACGGCGGCTTCGGCTGGAATCTGCAGGAACTCGCCACGGCGCGCAAGTACAACCTGCCCGTTACGCTGGTGGTCTTCAACGACGGTCATTTCGGCAATGTGCGCGCGATCCAGAAACGCGTATTCGGCCCGGACAATCAGGTTGCCGTCGCGTTGCAGAACCCCGATTTCGTTGCGCTTGCAGAGGCGTTCGGCGTACCTGGCGTGCGCGCGACATCGCCCGCCGCGTTGCAGGCGGCAATCACCCAGTCGCTTGGCGAGAATGGTCCGGTACTGATCGAGGCGCCAGTGGGTGAGATGCCGAGCCCATGGCATCTGATGCGTCTGCAGCCGATGCCGGGCGTCAAGGTGCCGGACGCGGGGCCGCATCCGTTGTCGTCGCGGCCGTCCGTGTGAGGGGGCGCCACAGTTGTCACGACATGCATACAACGCCGGACAAGACGGAGAAACCGACATGAACGCCGATGACATCGCGCGGCTCGTGGTCGACAGGACGGACGAAGGCATCTTCACGGTCAACCGCGATATCTTTCGCGATCCTGAGATCTTCGAACTCGAGATGCGCTTTATTTTCGAACGGGGCTGGGTGTTCCTCGGTCTCGCATCGCAGGCGCCGCAACCGAACGACTACTTCACGACCTGGCTCGGACGCCAGCCGGTGATCGTGATGCGCAGCGCGGAGGGTGAACTCGGCGCATTCATGAACACCTGCCGGCATCGCGGTGCGCAGATCTGCCAGAAACGCCAGGGCAACGCGCGCTATCACGTGTGCCCGTATCACGGCTGGTCCTACGACAGCAGCGGCAAGTCGAAGACGATCAAGGATGTGCAGTCAGGCTGCTACAGCGAAGCGTTTCATGCCGAGAATCACGATCTCGTGCCGGTGCCGCGTTTCGAGCAATATCGCGGCTTCCTGTTCGGCTGCCTCGATGCGAACGTTCAGTCACTCGACGACCATCTCAACGATGCACGCTTTTTCCTCGATCTCGTTGTGGACCAGAGTCCCGACGGTATTGAAGCGGTGCCGGGAAGCTCGACGTATACGTTTCGCGGCAACTGGAAGTTGCAGATGGAAAACGGACTCGACGCCTATCATCTGACGTCGACCCATCCCAGCTTCATGAAGCTGGTTGAGCGGCGCAATTCGAGCGAATCGCGCTATCAGTTGAAGTCCGTCGATTTCGCGAGTTTCACCGAACGCGGCGGTTTCACGTTCGAGAACGGCCACGCGGCGCTCTTCACACCGAACCCGAATCCGCAGATCCGGCCGCTCTATGCCTCGATCGACGAATTGCAGCAGCGGGTCGGCAAAGACCGCGCCGCGTGGATGCTGACCACCCGCAACCTCGTTCTGTTTCCGAACGTGCAGGTGGCGGAGAATGCATCGCTGCAATTGCGTGTGATCCGTCCGCTCGCGCCCGATCTGACTGAGATGACCATCTACTGTCTCGCTCCAGTTGGCGAAGCGGACGCGGCGCGTAATTTCCGTCTACGCCAGTTCGAGGATTTCTTCAACAGCACCGGCATGGCGACACCCGACGATACAACCTGCTACGAAGATTGCCAGGCCGGCTATCGCGCGCAGATCGTGCAATGGCAACAGGGCTACTCACGCGGGATGACGTCGGTACAGGCCGGCACCAATGAGATCGGCGAGCGCATCGGCATTCAGGCGCGCACGAGCCAGATGGGCGAAGTCAAAGTGCAGGACGAGACCCTGTTTCATGCCGGCTATCGGGCATGGGCGGAGATGATGAAAGCTGGTTTTGCCCACGAACGTGCCGAACGTGCCGAGCGTGCCGAACGTGCCACCCATTCGGCGCATCCGTCAGTGCAGCCGGTGGTCTTTCGCAAGGAGGCGTCGTGAGCCAGCACCTGTTGCCGGAGATCACACAATTCCTCTATGCCGAAGCACTCGCGCTCGACGAGCGTCGCTGGGACGACTGGCTCGCGCTGTACCGCGAAGACTGCGAGTACTGGGTGCCCGCGTGGAAGTCGGAAGACGAGCAGACCAGCAACCCGCGGCGCGAGTTGTCGCTGATCTATTACGCGCATCGCGCGGGGCTCGAAGACCGGGTGTGGCGCGTGAAATCGGGCCGCTCGGTCGCGAGCGCAGTACTGCCGCGCACGCAGCACCTGATCGCGAATCCGCGCATTGTCGAAGCGGATGGCACGGTTGAGGGTGAAACGGGCGACCCCGGCGTGCAGACGCTACACGTGGCATGCGAATGGACCACGCACCAATATCAGCCGAAAGACCATTCGGTCGAGATTTTTTTTGGCCGTTACCGCCAGACCCTGGTGCGCGACGGCGCTACGTGGCGTATCGCGCGCAAGCGGATCGTGCTGCTGAACGACTATCTGCCGGCCAGGATCGATTTCTATAGCCTCTAACTGAACCGCGCCACGGGCTTGCCGCGCGTGGCCGTTGCGGAGCACACACATGTCGACAACCTCGTCACGCAAGGTGGAGCAGCAACTCACTATCGCGGAGAACGGCCTCAAATGGCCAGAACCGCCGGTGTTCGGGAGCAAGGAGGACGAGCGCCGCGACCGCAAGGTGCGGCTCGCCGCGTGTTACCGGATTTTCTCGATGCACGGCTTCGACGCCGGCATCGCCGGACACATCTCATGCCGCGATCCCATCCTTACCGATCACTTCTGGGTCAATCCGCTTGGTGTGCATTTCAGCCGCATCTGCGTCTCCGATCTCGTGCTGGTCGATCACACGGGACGGATTGTCGAAGGCAAACATCCGATCAACGCGGCGGCCTACGCGATCCATTCGCGCATTCATCAGGCCCGGCCCGATGTCGTGGCGGCCGCGCATTCGCACTCGCGTTACTGCACGACGTATGCGTCATTCGGTGAGCTGATTCCGCCGATCACGCAGGAAGCGGTCGGTTTTTACAACTCCCATTCGCTGTTCGACGGCTACAACGGCATCGCGGCCAGTGTCTCCGAAGGGGACCTGATCGCCCAGGCGCTTGGGCCGAACAAGGCCGTCATCTGCCGGCATCATGGTGTCTTCACGGTCGGTGCGACGCTGGAGGAAGCAGTCTTCTGGTATCTGCGCGCCGAGCGTGCCTGCGAACAGGTCTTGCTCGCACGCGCCGCCGGTACGCCGAAGCAGATCGATCCGGAAATGGCCGCCTATACGGTCAAGCAGATCGGCTCACCGCGCGCCGGCTGGTTCGGTTTGCAGCCGCTGCTCGACAAGGTGCTCGCCGAACAAGCCGATCTGTACGACTGAGCATGACGGTGCGAATGTCGAATGACGTGACGGCGGCGGCCATGACTGGCGGGGCGCGATGAAGATCTGCGTGTTCGGTGCCGGTGCGATCGGCGGCCTGATTGCGGCGCGGCTCGCGGCGAGCGGCACGCCGGTCTCGGTGATCGCACGCGGCGCGCATCTGCAGGCGATCCAGCAGCGCGGACTGATGTGGCGCGAGCGCGGCCACGAACGGGTCGTCCAGGTCGAAGCGAGTGCCGATGGGCAGGCGTTCGGTCCGCAAGACTATGTGATCGTCGCGCTGAAGAGCAACGCGCTGCCCGGCGCACTGCCAGCGCTGGAACCGCTGCTGGGCGAGCACACGGTCCTGGTGCCGGCGATGAACGGCGTGCCATGGTGGTTCTTCAACGGCTTCGGCGGCACGCTTGCCGGAATGCAGCTCGATGACGTCGATCCGCAGGCACGCCTTGGTGCGCGGATCGATATCGCGCGGGTGGTGGGTTGCGTGATCTATCTGAGCGCGCGGGTACCGGAGCCTGGTGTCGTCGAACACATGGGGCGCGAGGATATCGAGCTGGGCGAGCCGGATGGCACGCTATCGGCTCGCGCCGAGCGACTGCGCGCGTGCCTTGGCTCCGCCGGTTTTGCGTGCCGCACGAGCGCCGATATCCGTAGCGCGATCTGGAACAAGCTGATCGGCAACGCCGGTCTGAACCCCGTCGCGGCGCTGACCCACGCGACGCTCGACCGTATCCTCGACGACCCCGGTGTGCGGACCCTGCTGCTCACCGCGATGGACGAAGTGATTGCGGTCGGCGCCGCGCTTGGCCTGCAGATCCGGCAGTCGTCACGCGAACGGCTGGAGATGGGCCGCTCGCTGGGCGCGGTGGAAGTGTCGATGTTGCAGGACGTCAGGCACGGCAGACCGCTCGAATACGAAGCGCTGTGCGCGGTGGTCGTGCAGATCGGCGAGCGGGCGGGGGTGCCGGTGCCGATGCTGCGCGCGCTCGCCGCCTTGATACGGTTGCGCGCGCAACAGCTGGAACGGGTGGAACCGGTGGCTTAGGCGAGCCGGTAGCGCCCCTCGTCATCGCGCGTAATGCCTTGCGCGGCCTCGTTGTCTTCGAGCCAGCGCACGATCTCGCGACCGTCGCTCGAATCGCTTGCGGCCATCAGATCGGCAAACAGTTTCGGCCCGGCCTGCAATGCGGCGTCGAGCGAATCGAAACGCGGTGCGTCAAACGTGGGCGGGGCAGGGACGCGATGCTCGAACGAGCGCGTCGCGCCCGGTGCGAGCAGTGGCAAAGTCAGGTCGAAGCCGGCTTTCGCGGTGGTGGCCGCGCCATGCAGCGAGGGATCGAGTGGCATCGCGCGCATGCCGGCCTGGATCACCAGATCCCGGTCGGCCTGGAAGCGCGTGGCGAGCGCCCAGTCCATCTGCGCGTCGGAAAAGATGTCGATGTCCGGATCGACTACGAACACGTGCTTCAGATTCGCCTGTGAGGCGAACACGGCCGCGATCGCATTGCGCGCCTCGCCCGGCACGCGCTGCTGGATCGCGATGCGGACATTGAAAGTGCCGCCGCAACTCGGCGTGACATAAACGCCGCGTACTTCGCGCACGGCGGTTTCGAGCCCGCGCCACACCATAACCTCAGTGCGTAATGCGCACAATTGGGCCGTATCGGTCTGCGCCATCGAAGGGCCGCTAATAGTCGCGGTCTGGAATAGCGGGTTGCGGCGATGCGTGATCGCCGTGAGATGGAACATCGGATTACGCTTGACGCCGCCGTAATAGCCGAGGAATTCGCCATACGGCCCTTCCGGCTCGACATGGCCGCGCTCGTCGAGATAGCCCTCGAGGATGAACTGGGCGTCGGCCGGCACGCGCAAGTCGCTGGTGACGCACTTGACCACACCCATCGGCTCGCCGCGCAACGCGGCGGCAAGTGCGAGTTCGTCGTTCGGCAGACGCAGCGTGGCGGCCAGCTGGTCGATCGGATGCGAGCCGACGGCGAATGCAACCGGCGTACGCTCGCCACGTTTCGCATTGGCCAGATAGATCGCGCGCAGATCGGAGGGCGCCACCAGGTCGACACCGGCACGGCGCCGCCCGCGCAGCATCAGCCGGCGCATGCCGACGTTGGTCCAGCCGCTTTGCGCATCGAATGCATAGTCGATCGATGCCGAAATGTACGGCGCCCCGTCCAGCCCGTGCTGAAGATGCACGGGTAATGCAGTCAGATCGCACGCGTCGCCTTCGAGTACCACTTCCTGCACGGGCGCCGCGTCGCGTGGCACGTCGACGAGTACTCCCGGCTTGCGCAGCCGCGCCACGATCTCGCCCAGCAATTGGTCGTGGGTGGTGCCGAATGCGTGCGCAAGCCGTTCGCGGCTCCCCGCGACGTTACCGCACAGCGCGATCGCTTCGCCACCGGGCCGCTCGAATAGTACGGCTTTCGGATTGCCTTCGAGTGCGTGCGCGATCCGCGATAGCGGCACGTCTGCGGTGTGCCGTTCGAATTGCGTGTTGTCGAGCGACTCGATGAAGCGGCGCAAATCGAAACGCTGCAGATCGGGCGTGGAGCTGTTGTTGTCCTGCGTAGTCAAAAGAGGTCTCCTGCGTGAACAGAGCGGTGTGGTGTAGTGCGGTGTAGTGCAGTGCAGTGTCGTGCGTGTATGAGGCACGGCTTGCATGGATACGTTTTGCGCCTTCCGTTGTCAGCTTTTTGTTGTCGATTGAAGGGCGGTGTTCGAACTGTCGGAAAAGTATAGTCAATCGATTACGACGTGCCAATGCACTTCGTGAGAAGAAACAGATCGATGTGCTAAACGCGTTCGATCATCAACATAACTTCATCGTCACATTGAAACTTTTCGTTTCTGGACTGCGAAACATTCCAGTAGAGTGAAATCCATCGGGCGATTGTTTGGGAGACGTCGATCGCCGGCCGAACCGGTCAAACAGGACAATGAAAATAGTTATCGTGGGTGCCGGACTCGGCGGTCTGACCGCTGCGCTGGCGCTGTACAAGCACGGCTTCGACGTGACGGTCCTCGAACAGGCGGTAATGCTGGGCGAGATCGGCGCGGGCGTGCAACTGAGTTCGAACGCGACACGCGTGTTGTATAACGTCGGCGTCGGCGAGCGCATCGAGCCGCTTGCGTGCGAACCGCTCGGCAAACGCGTACGGTTATGGAGCACCGGGCAGACGTGGCCGCTCTTCGATCTCGGTGCGCATTCGCGCGAACACTTTGGTTTCCCCTATTTCACGTTGCATCGTGCGGATCTGCATCAGGTGCTGGTCGAGGGTGTGCGCGCGATCGATGCCAACGCAATCCATCTTGGCGAAAAAGTCGTCGGGATCGAGCAGCATGACAACGGCGTGAGGGTGCGCACTGCACGCGGCGTGGAGTACGAGGCTGATCTCGTGATCGGAGCCGACGGCGTGCATTCTGTCGTGCGCAGTGCGTTCTTCGGACCGGACGAGCCGCAATACTCCGGGATCATGGCGTGGCGCGGCGTGATCGACGCCGCGCGGTTGCCGGAACATCTGCGAACACCTTATGGCGTCAACTGGGTCGGACCCGGGGCGCACGTGATTCACTATCCGCTGCGCGCGGGACGTCTGGTGAACTTCGTCGGCGTGGTGGAGCGTGACGGATGGACGGTCGAGTCCTGGTCCGAGCGCGGCCGGCTGGACGATTGCCTGCGCGACTTCGACGGCTGGCATAACGACGTGCAGATGTTGATTCGCGCCATTGAGACTCCGTACAAGTGGGCGCTGATGGTACGCGAGCCGATGCCCCGCTGGGTCGACGGTCGCGTCGCGCTGCTTGGCGACGCCTGCCATCCAACTTTGCCTTTTCTCGCTCAAGGCGCATGCATGGCGATCGAAGACGGCTATGTGCTGGCCCGCTGCCTTGCGCATCACGCCTCCAACCTCAGCACGGCGCTTGCGCGGTATCAATCGCTGCGCACGGAGCGCACCGAACGCGTGGTGCGCGGCTCGGCCGCCAATGCGAAGCGCTTTCACAATCCCGAGCTCGCGCACGCGGCCGGTGCGGCTGCCTATGTCGAGCGCGAGTGGACCGAAGCGAAAATCCACGAACGCTACGACTGGCTATTCGAGTACGACGCCGACAGCGTCGCGGTCGAATAACCGGAGGATGCGATGTACGCGACTCGCTATATCCGGCCCGCCTCGCTCGATGACGCGTTGCGTTGGCTCGCGCAACACGAAGAGGCACGCCCGCTGTCTGGCGGCATGACCTTGATTCCGACACTTAAACAGCGACTCGCCGCGCCGACGCATCTGATCGATCTGACGCGTCTCGACGCACTGCGCGGCATGATCAGCGAGCCGTCGATGCTGCGGGTCGGCGGGGTGACGACGCATGCGCAGGTTGCCGCGTCGCCGGTCGTAGCGGGCGCGATTCCGGCGCTCGCAAAGTTGGCCGGGACGATTGCCGATCCCCAGGTGCGTAATCGTGGCACGCTGGGCGGTTCGGTCGCGAACGACGATCCCGCTGCGGACTACCCGGCTGCTGTGCTGGCGCTCGATGCGATCGTCGTGACATCGTCGCGCCGCATTGCCGCCGACGATTTCTTTATCGACACCTTTCAGACTGCGCTCGACCCAGGCGAACTGATTACCGCGATCGAATTCCAGACGCCACGCTGGGCAAACTACGAGAAATTCCGGCATCCCGCGTCGGGCTACGCTGTGGTCGGCGTGTTCGTGGCGCGTTATGCGTCACATGTGCGGGTGGCCGTGACCGGCGCGGGTGCTTCGGTGTTCCGCTGGCGCGATGCGGAGCGGGCGCTCGAAAGCGATTTCTCGTTGCACGCGCTCGACGGCATGACGCCCGACCCGCACAGTTTGCCCGACGATGCCCACGCGTCGGCCCGCTATCGCGCGCATCTGATTGCGACGTTCACTCGGCGTGCGCTGCATGGGTACGCCGCGTGAACGCACATCACCCTCGTCATTTACCTGTTGCGCGCCGCCCAGCAGCGCGATCTGGAGACACACATGGATTTCAGCGGAACGCACACGATCGCCGCACCGCGTGAACAGGTCTGGCAATGCCTGAACGACGCGGCGATTCTGCAAGCGTGTATTCCCGGCTGCGAATCGTTCGCGGGCGATGGCGGCGAACGCTTCGACGCGGTGGTCGTCGCCGCGGTTGGCCCGGTCAAGGCGCGCTTCAAAGGCAACCTCGTATTGTCGGATCGCGACGAACCGAACGGCTATCGCATTACCGGCCAAGGGGAAGGTGGCGTGGCGGGCTTCGGCAAGATGAGTGCTGCCGTCACGCTCTCGGACGACGACGGTGGCACGCTGCTGCGCTACACCGCGCAGGCACAGGTGGGCGGCAAACTCGCCCAGATTGGCGCGCGACTCGTGAGTGGCGTGGCGAACAGGATGGCTGCCGAGTTCTTCACGCGTTTCACGGTCGCGGTCACCGGGACGCTCGCAGAATGAAACAGGGACGCAGATGATCGATGTCGAACTTCGGGTGAACGGCCGCGACGTGTGCGAAACCGTTGCCGACCAGACGTTGCTGGTCGAATTCCTGCGCCAGACGCTCGGCCTGACCGGCACGCATGTCGGTTGTGATACGAGCCAGTGTGGCGCATGCACGGTCCGTCTCGATGGATTGGCGGTCAAGTCGTGCACGATACTCGCGGCGCAGGCGAGTGGTGGCGAGGTGACGACAGTCGAAGGGCTCGCGAACGGCGACACACTGCATCCGGTGCAGCAGGCGTTCGTCCAGTGCCACGGACTTCAGTGCGGCTTCTGCACGCCGGGCATGATCATGGCGATCGACTTCTATCTGCGCGAACCGGCCGCGCTCGATCACGACAGCATCTGTCATGCGCTCGAAGGCAACATCTGCCGCTGCACCGGCTATATCAACATTATCGAAGCGGTGCGTCATGCATCCCGGGCGCTGTATCCGGACGACGCGGCAGCCAGGGAAGAACACCCGTGAGCCGGGCGCCGCTGATTGGACAGCCGTTGCCGCGCCTGGAAGACCAGCGCTTCGTGACGGGCCGTGGCCGCTATACCGACGACATCCGGCTCGATGGACAACTGTATGCGGCGTTCCTGCGCTCGCCACACGCGCATGCGACGCTCGTCTCGATCGCTACAGAAGCGGCCTCCGCGGCGCCTGGCGTGGTCGCCATCCTGACCGGACAGGATTATCTGAAGGCGGGGTATCGCGCGATCAATCATGTTCCGAACCCGGCCGATGCGATCGAGCATGCACGTCCCGCATTCACGCAGTCGAGCACCGGTGGCGTGCTCAATATCGGACACCTGCCGCTCCCCGTCGACAAGGTCCGCTATGTCGGCGAAGCGATCGCGATGGTGATCGCGCGGACCTTGCTCGAAGCGCGCAACGCGGCCGAGTTGATCGAGATCGACTACGACGTGCACGACGCGGTGGTCGACGCGCTCGATGCGATGCAGCCAGACGCGCCGGGTCTGTGGGACGACGCGCCGGGCAACCTGTGCTTTCAGACTCAGATCGGCGAGCGCGACGCGGCGCGGCAAATTCTCACGACGGCGCGACTGGTGGTGCGCCGTGAGTTTCGTCACAGCCGTGTGGTCAACTGCCAGATGGAGCCACGCGCCGCGCTGGGCACTTACGATGCGGCGAGCGGTGTCTATACGCTGATCTCCGGCAGCCAGGGGGCCGTGCGTCTGAAGGTCGCGCTGGCTCACGCGCTGCAGGTGCCACCGGAACAGGTCCGCGTGGTGTGTCCGGACACGGGCGGCGGCTTTGGCCCGCGCACGTTCCTCTATGTGGAGCAGCTCGCGGTGGTATGGGCCGCGCGAGAAGTCGGACGCCCGGTCAAATGGACCGGCGATCGCAGTGAAGCGTTTCTCGCCGACTACCAGGGCCGCGATGCGATTATTCGCGCGGCCATCGGTTTCGACGGAGACGGCCGCATTCTCGCAATCGACAACGAATGGTTCGGCAATGTCGGCTCGCACACCGTGTCATACGTGCCAATGTCCAACGGCACGCGCGTGATGACGAGCGTCTATCACGTGCCGGTTGCGGCGGTGCAGGTGAGCGCGGTGCTGACCAACACGGTGCCGACCGTGCCGTATCGCGGCGCGGGCAGACCGGAAGCGACTCACGTGATGGAACGCATGCTGGACATTGCGGCACATGAACTCGGGCTCGATCGCCTCGAGATCCGCCGCCGCAACCTGATCGCCCACGAGGCGCTGCCGTATCGCACGGCCATGGGTCTCACCTATGACAGCGGCAGGTTTCTCGAGAACATGATGCGTGCGGCCGAGCTGTCCGGCTGGGCCGGTTTTGAAGCACGCCGCGACGAAGCGCGCTCGCGTGGCCGGCTGCGTGGCATCGGCCTCGCGAACTATGTCGAGTCGCCGGTTGGCGCGCCGCGCGAGCGGATCGACATGGCGGTATTGCCGGAAGGCGTGATCGACATCGTGTCGGGCACGCAGTCGACCGGACAAGGCCATGAAACGACGTTTGCACAGGTCGTCGCGACGTATCTGGGCGTGCCGCCTGGGGCGATACGTTTGCGCACGGGCGACACGGACTTCGTGGCGGTTGGCGGTGGCACGCATTCGGATCGGACCATGCGGCTCGGCGGCATGCTGCTCGTCGACGCGTGTACACAGATCGTCGCGCAGGCGCGCGACGTCGCAGCGCGAATGTTCGATTGTGACGCTGCGGCCTTGCAGTTTGCCGATGCGGCTTTTACCGCGGATGGCGTGCGTCGCGCGACGCTGTTCGACATCGCGCGGAATCTGTGCGAAGAGCGCACCGCGGCGTGCATGCCGCACGGCGCGCCATTGCCGGCGCTGCTGGACGATGAGCCCCGGCGCCTGTTCGCGCGTGCCGAGTTTACCGGGCGCATTCCGGCGCACCCCACCGGCTCGGCGGTCTGCGAAATCGAAGTCGATCCGGATACCGGTGTGGCGACGGTCGTCAACTACACATCGATCGACGATGTCGGCCAACCGATCAATCCGCTGATCGTCGAAGGACAGGTGCACGGTGGTCTCGCGCAGGGGCTCGGTCAGGCGTTGTCGGAGACCTGCTACGTCGATCGCGTCACCGGCCAGCTGATGACCGGCTCGTATATGGATTACGGCGTGCCACGCGCGGCGAACATGCCGCCGCTGCAGCTCGAATTCACCGAAGACCCGACCGCCGGCAATCCGCTGCGTGTGAAAGGCGGTGGCGAGAGTGGCATCACGCCCGCAACGGCGACGATATTCAATGCTCTCGCCGACGCGTTGCGCGCGCCGGGCCAGCACGATGCGGAACTGGAGATGCCGGCGACGCCGCGCGTCATATGGGAATACCTGCACAGAGGAGAACATGGCGATGACGCGAACTGACGCGGTGCTGATCGAACGCACGGGCGACGTGCTCGATATCGTGCTGAACCGGCCCGAGCACGGCAACGTGCTCAGCGCGGCGATGAGCGATGCGATGATCGATGCGCTCGATAAGCTCGACGACACGACGAAACTGGTGCGTCTGCGCAGCCACGGCGCCGATTTTTGCACAGGCCGGGAGTCGCCGATGCCGGGCGCTGACAGCCAACCGTCGGCTGAAATGCTGCGCCGGGTGGTCGCCGCGCCGCCGCTCGCGCTATACGACGCCATCAAGGCCGTGCGCGTGCCGGTTTTAGGTGTGGTGCGGGGTCGTGCGATCGGGGTCGGGTGTGCGCTCGCGGGTGTGTGCGATGTGACGCTGGCCGCCGCTGACGCAGTGTTCCAGATCCCGGAGATGGACCGCGATATTCCTCCGGCACTGGTGATGTCGGCGCTGCTTGGGCGCATACCGCACAAGACGCTGGCGTATATGGTGCTGAGCCGCTGTTGCATCGGCGCG
Source organism: Paraburkholderia fungorum (assembly GCF_046027215.1). Lineage (GTDB taxonomy): Bacteria > Pseudomonadota > Gammaproteobacteria > Burkholderiales > Burkholderiaceae > Paraburkholderia > Paraburkholderia fungorum_D. The sequence goes on from NZ_JAQQEN010000001.1 coordinate 2,210,365, forward strand.
CAAGAGGCGATGCAGGCGGGGCTCGTGAGTGTGGTGGTGAGCGCGGATCAACTCGACGCGCAGGCGGATCTGCTCAGCGAGATGCTGCTGAAGAACAGTGCCGTGACGCTGCGCGCGGTCAAGCAATTCCTGCAACTCGCACCGCAGATGCCGGACACGGCAGTCAGCGGCTTTGCGCAACATCTGCTGGCGACGGCGTTGTCGACACGGTTCCAGAAAGCGTAGGTGTTTTCACACGCGCTCGTGCGCGTCTATGCTGCCGGCGAGGTTTGCACGGCGCGCGTGTGATGGACGTCGTGTCCCGTGCAATTAGCGTGAGGGCTGTTGCAAGGCCCGACATCGAATCGCCCGCGATTGCCATCTTCATATCGGGTATCTCCCCGGTATCCCGCCCTTAGCCCCCGCTCTATCTGCGTAACGTCCGCAGTCCGCGCACGTTCGCGACCTCAAAAAAATCGGATCATTCGGTAAGTCACAGGACGTGCGGCGCATCCGCTTGCAACGCGAGGGACTGATACTGCGTCAGGATTTTCCGCCGTAGAGCTCACTTCTGTGTCCACATTATTCGGAAGAATCGCCGCTGGTTCAGCTCCGCTTTGCGTCCCGGAAGGTCGTCGCAGCCCTCTGCCTTACGTTTGCCCTGCCTGACTTTGATAGGAACTGAAAATCATGCATTGGATCGTCTTCTGCACCGATAAGCCGGGTGCCGTGTCCCTTCGTGAAACCAACACCCCGCACCACCGCGCCTATCTGGAGAGCGGGCCGATCACACTCGTCACATCCGGTCCGTTGGTGGACGATGCTGGCGAGAACAAGATCGGCAGCTTCTTTCTCGTGGAAGCGCAAACACGCGGCGAGGTCGAGGCGTTCAATCGCAATGACCCGCTCTTCGCAGCCGGGGTCTGGCACGAAGTCAGAATTCATCGCTTTCACCGCCGGGTAGGCTGATCGATTGACGATCGGCGCGCCGATGACCCGCGTTCAAACATGGTGGAATTAATCGGACTCAGTGGTAAATGCGCGGGCTTTCCGACTATAGCGTTCGAACGATACAGACGTACGCTTCAGTTTGAGACGAGTCGCACAGTAGTGCCGCGAAGTAATAGAGAGGAGACAGGAGTGAAGCTGAATATTCCATTTCGGTTGATGAGGGGAGCAGCGATCGCGTCGCTTTGCTCGCTGTGCGTAGTCGGCGCACGGAGCGCCGGCGCAGCCGACCTCGCATCCGCACCGGAGTCGCTCGCGCCAGTCGTGACGTATTCGGTGAGCCTGGCGCAGGCGATGAAGCTTATCGAAACGGGCACCGCTGAAGCCCGTGCTCACCATCTCGCGTTGAGCTTCTCCGTGGTCGATCCTGGCGGTCATCTGATCGCGGCGGCCCGCATGGACGGTGCGCCGTTCGCAAGCGTCGACTTCGCCCGCGGCAAGGCCTTCGCATCGGTCGCGCTCGGCGGCCAGTCAGGGGTGACGCTGGAGCAGCGCTTCAAGGACGACCCTTCGGAGTACAGCAATGTGTCGGGCGCCGGTTATTACGCGCCGTTCCTGCCCGGGCGCGGCGTGCTGCCGATCTTTTCCGGTGGGCACCTGCTCGGCGCGCTGGGCGCAAGCGGGGCGCCTTCGGACATAGACGAACAGATGGTCAGGGGCGCGATCGAAGCGATTGGCGCATCGACCACCCGATGAACCGGGTCGGCGCATCCACGATAAATCAGGAATACAGATGAAACACGAGACACAGCACAATATGCAATCCGTCATCAGGGAGGGCGCCGCGCAGGAAAGTGGCGCGACGACGCTGGACGCCACCGCTCATTGCCGTCGCACGATGCTCAAGCTCGGCTTCGGCGCGCTGGCCGCCGGCACGCTCGGCTTGCCGCTCGCAGTGCGCGCGCAAGGCACGGCAGCGCGCGGACAGGCCGGCGGGCTGGCATCGCCGGACGGCGCGCTCGTGCGGCTCGTACCTTCGGAAGAAACCGTGCGTGTAGGTCAGATGGAGCCCGATACGCCGGTCGCCGCTGCCGTCAGATCAGGCGACACGGTGTGGTACGACGGCACGTGGACCAACTGGGGCAATGAAGCGAAGTACGGCATGACGTTCAAGGAGCGCGAGCCGATCCGCAAGAAGTATCCGAATGGCGCGTTCTCGCTGATTGGTCCGGTCGTGGTGGAGGGCGCCGAGGCGGGCGACCTGATCGAATGCCGGATGCTGAGCATGCGCCCGATCGACTGGGGCTGGAATTCGGCGCCGCCTGGGGTCGGCGCGCTGCCGCATGATTTCAAGCCCTATCTGCGTTATCTGAAGTTCGACAGTGAGCGCACCGCGGCCGCGTATGTGCCGGGCGTCAACATTCCATTGAAGCCATTTCAGGCGTATATCGGCACGCAGCCGCCGGGCGACAAGCCGGTCAGCGCGAATCTGGCCGGCAATTACGGCGGCAATCTGGATTGCGCCGTGCTCGGGATCGGCACGTCGATCTTCCTGCCGGTGCAGGTTGCCGGTGGGCGCGTCTGGACGGGCGGCTCGATGGGTGCGTCAGGCGAAGGCAATGTCGATCAGACCTCGATCGAGACGGCCTTCGAGGAAATGCGCATTCAATATGTGTTGCACAAGCGCGCGGCACTGAATGTTCCGATGGCGGAGACACCGGACCACTGGATCGGCTTCGGCTTTGCCGACACGCTCGATAACTCGCTGGTGGCATGTCTGCGGCAGATGATCGGGTGGCTCTCCGCGGCAACCGGCATTGCGCCCGAAGACTGCTACGGCATCTTCAGCGTCGCGGGGAGTTTCCGCGTCACGCAATACGCGAACCAGACCGGAACGGTCTACGCGACCGTCCCGCCGAAGGGCATTCACTGCATGTTGCCTAAGAACATCTTCACCACGGCAATGCAGCAGCGTATCGCGACATTCACCCGCAGTTAGACCGGTTCATTCCAACCTCAGAGCGGTAGATTCTGGCGCGCTGCCGATAGCGCAGCGCGGGACGTGTGCTGCGCAAGCGTGTTGCAAGGAGATGATTTGATGGATGCGAAAGACAGGCAAGCCGTGACCGCTGGCGACCCCGGGCCGCAGCAAGGTTCCCGCTGGTTGTGGGCCCTGCTGGTGTGTTTTCTGGTGATTGTGCTTGACGGCTTCAACACTACGTCGATTTCGTTTGTCGTGCCGAAGCTCGCGGGTGATTGGGGCCTCGCGCCCGCCCGCTTCACACCGGTGTTCGTGGCGACGAATATCGGTGCGGCAATCGGCTTCATGATCAGTGGGCCGCTTGCGCAGCGGTTCGGCAACCGCCTCATCGGGCTCGCGAGCGTCGTCCTGTTCGGCGGGAGCACCCTGGCGACGATGTTCGCGGCTGACATCGCCAGCCTGTCCGCGCTGCGCCTGATCGCCGCGATTGGCCTGGGCGGTGCGCTGCCGATCGCGATTACCGCATCGGCCAGCATCATCGGTTCGAAGCACAAAGTGGCGGCGTCCCTGTTGGTGACGACCGGCATGTCGGTGGGCGCGGTGATTGGTGGAGTCACGGGCGGCTCGCTCATGAGCGGGTTCGGCTGGCAGTCCATCTTCGTCGTGGGCGGCGTGCTGCCGTTTGCCCTGGTGCCGGCGTTTTTCAGGGCTCTGCCGGCTGGGACCGACGCGGCCGCCGGCGGCACGGCCGTGCGGACAGCCAACCCGTTCAAGGTGCTGTTCAAGGACGGGCTCGGCCTCCATACCTGTCTGCTATGGACATTTTCATTCCTGATCTTTACGGATGTCTACGCGCTGCTGTTCTGGCTGCCGACGCTTCTGCCCACCTTCGGCTTTGCGCCGGATCATGCGTCGGTTGGCATGGCCGCATTCAGCATCGGTGGACTGGGCGGCAACATCCTGATGACGGTAGCAGTGGCGATGATGACGATGGCCGGCAAGCTTCGACTGAAATCGGCGCTGACGTTTGGGGGTGTGCTCATGATCCTGAGCATCGGCGTGCTGAGCCAGATTGCCGTGGCGCCTGGCGTTGCGCTGCTGCTCATCGCCGTGATCGGGGCGGGGCTCGTCAACGGCATCATGGGCCAGACGGCACTGGCGGTTACCTTCTATCCCACTGAAATACGCGCGACTGGTGTGGGCTGGGGGCATGCGGTCGGACGCGTTGGATCTTTCGTGGGGCCGGCGATTGGCGGTGCGCTGCTGTCGATCGGGTGGCCCGCGCGCGAGATCGTCCTCATCGCGGTGCTGCCCGCAGCGGCCGCGCTTCTTGTGCTCGGTGCGCTGGCGGTGGCCGGTCGCAGACGCACACGAGATTTTGGCAGTCACGCGGTGGCAGAGCACTAAGCCATCTGCCGCCGTGCGATGCCTGTTGGCTTGCTGCCAGCGGGAGCAGGGCGGGCACTGCAGGCGTGGCCCTGATGCGCCCATCTGCACACAGGCTCGCCCACTCAAACTTCAATGCCTTGTTTTTACTTCACGGATAGACCTAGATCATGAAAATCATCGCTTACGCCGAAGCTGGCCGTATCGCGCTGGGCGTTGTCACGAGCCCAACGCACTTTCTCGCCGTCGCCGACATCGCTCCGGACCTGCCCGGTAGCCTGATTGCGATTCTCGAGCATGAGGATGGCATGGCACGCCTCCAGCAAGCAGTCAGAGGCCGCGAGGGAGACCGTCTGTTGGCCGACGTCACGCTCAAACCGTTCCTCGACCGGCCGAATGCGATGTGGGCACTTGCGCTGAACTTCAAGAGCCATATCGCGGAGACGGGGCTACAAACCTCGATGGTGTATCCCCACCTGTTCATGCGCACGGCCGCCTCGTATGTGGGCGCGGACGAGCCGATCGTCGCGCCGCCGGAAGCGATTGCGCGTGCGTTCGACTATGAAGGCGAACTGGGCGTCGTGATCGGCAAGCCTGGCCGCTTTATCCCTGAGGCGCGGGCGATGGAGCATGTGGCGGGTTACACGTGCATTAATGAAGGATCGGTGCGTGAGTATCAGATGCACAATCGCCAGTTCGGTCTCGGCAAGAATTTTGAGGCGTCCGGCTCCTATGGGCCATGGTTGATGACGACCGATGAGTTTGGCGACCCCGCGGCGCACTCGGTCCTCACGCGCGTCAACGGTGTCGTGCGCCAGCGTGCACCGCTGGACGACATGCTGCTGGATGTGGCGAAAGTGGTCAGCTATCTGAGCCAGGGTTACCGCTTGCGGCCGGGCGATTTCATCGCAATGGGCACGCCCGGCGCGCTGAAGCCGCAACCCGCCGACAAGGAAGGCCAAGATCTCAGCCGTCAATATGGACCGTTTCCGACGCCCGGCCTCGTTCACATGCGACCTGGCGACTGTGTCGAGGTCGAGATCGATGGACTCGGCGTGCTACGCAACCCGGTGGCTACCGACACGACCTACACCGTCGGCGCGCTTTAACAATACGACGCTGTTGCCGTTCAGTTCAGGTTTCGCCCAGTCACGCGGTGCGGCGGCGAGGACGCGAACCGGCTTCACATCACCCAGTGCGAGGAGACACGCCCATGGCTACAACCGCATTCGAACGAGGCGTGGCAGGCCCGGCAGCACGGGCCGTGCTGGTCGCCGGGGCCCTTCTGTGCGCCCTGGTGAGCGCCCGCGCCGCCGATCTGACGGCTCGGGTCGGAGAACTCACGACACAGCGCTGCGCGGCCTGTCACGGCGTCGACGGAAACAGCACGGTCGGCACCTATCCGCGCCTGGCAGGCCAGTATCCGGAGTACCTGTACAAGCAACTCACGCAGTTCAAGGGCGGCCCAGGTGTGCCGCCGTTGCGGCACAACGAAATCATGCAGGCGATGGTGAAAGACCTCTCGCCGGACGAGATGAAGGCACTCGCGGCTTTCTATGCAGCGCAAAAGCCTGCGCAAGGTGCGGCTTCAAACGCGGCGCTCGTCGATGCGGGCAAGCTTGTCTATACGCACGGCGGAGCGAGCGGTGCGCCAGCGTGCATTTCATGTCATCGGGCGACGGGAGGCGGTATCGAGCCTGACTTCCCGCGCATCACCGGCCAGCATCAGGAGTATGTCAACACGCAGCTCCACGCATGGAAGAGCGGAGAGCGTGGCGGCAAAGGGAAGCTGATGAGTCTGATCGTTCCACTGCTGAGCGACGACGAGATTGCTGCCGTTTCCGCGTACGTGGCAGCGCTTAAGCCATAAATATTCGGACGATCTGACAAGTCGGTGCTCATTTTGGTCAGGTCTCCTTCCGACATCGTCCGTATAGTGAGTTACACGATAAGAGCACGCGCAGTAGGAGGTCACGCCGGAATCGGCGGCGGCCATGCGGCAACCGGTCAGCTACATCAGGAGGAGACACATGCGGTATTTTGAGCGCGAAGGCATCCGCTTTGCATACGACGAGTCGGGTCCAGCGGAAGCGCCAGTGGTGGTGTTCAGCCATGGCTTTCTGATGGACGGGGCGATGTTTGAGCCGAACATCGCCGACCTCAGCAATACGTTCCGGTGCATTGTCTGGGATCAACGAGGGTTTGGCGCAACAGGTCCGACTACCAGTGCGTTTAGCTATTGGGACTCGGCAAGGGATCTGATTGCGCTGCTCGACCACCTGGAGATCGGCTCGGCATCGCTTGTCGGCATGTCGCAAGGCGGCTTTCTGTCGATGCGGGCCGCGCTGCTCGACCCCGATCGCTTTCGGGCACTCGCGCTGATATCGACGCGAAGCGATATCGACTCCGAGGCCGTTCAGCAATCGTTCGAGAATCTTAGAGGGGAGTGGGCCCGCAACGGTGCCACTCATGTGGCTCAGGATCTATCAGCGTTCCTGCTCGGCGATGGCTATGAGGCGACGCCCGTATGGATCGAAAAATGGATGCGGCTGGGTTCCGAGCATTTCGAGCATCCAGTGAATGCCCTGATTTCAAGGGATGATATTACGTCCCGACTTCACGAAATCACGCATTCGAGCATCGTCTTTCACGGCAGCGACGATATCGCCATCAGTCCGCAATGCGGAGAATCGATCGCCGCCAGTTTGCCAAACTGCAAGGGCTTCGTCCTCGTCGACAAAGCGGGGCATACCCCCAACCTGACACACGCCGAGCTGGTCAATCCAGCGCTGCGGGATTTCCTGATGCGCTACGCGCGTTAGCGGCGTTCTCCGATGCAGCTATCGAGTTCTTAGGTCGGGATTCAGCGCGTGTCATAGGTCCACGGTCGACCCGGTGAAAAAATCACAACGGCCGATATCCGAATCATGATGATTAGCATTGCGAATCGAAGCAGTCGTGCGACTGTGAGATTGGCAGAACAATGGAGACCATGAATGAACAAGAGAATTATTGCTGTTTTAGCCGCTTCTCTCGTGATGGGCGAGGCTCATGCGCAATCGAGTGTTACCTTGAGCGGTATCATCGACGGCGGCATCAGCTTCACAAATGGCGCGGGGCCCAGTGACAAAAATCAGTGGGCATACGGCCAGGCGAATCTGGTTGTCAGCCGGTTAATTTTCTCGGGGGCAGAGGATCTGGGCGGCGGGATGCAGACACTGTTCAGACTTGAGTCGGGTTTCCTGCCGGGTGCCGGGAAGAGTACCAACTCGGGCCAGCCAATCACGGCGGGCAGTTTCCTGTTCGACCGTGGCGCATGGGTGGGATTGAAACAGGATAAATTCGGAACGCTCTCGTTTGGCCGCCACTACACCCCATTTGTCGAAGTACTCTACCGCACGGATGCAAGCGGCTTTGAGAACTTCGGCTCAGTGGCAAACACGGTCTTTCAGACTCGCACTGGCTTCAACGGCTTTCAATATACGTGGGCCAACAATTCGGTCAAGTATCAGACACCGACCATCTACGGCCTGAGCGCTAGCGTGTTGAACAGCTTTGGCGGGACCGCGGGCGACTTCCAGAACCAGCGGGAGGTGTCGGCAGCGCTGTACTACGCGCTGGGGCCGGTATCGGCGAGCGCCGGTTATATCTCCGGCAATGACCCGACCGGCGTGACCGATCACACGGTGGCGAGAGCCTACACTCTATTCCTCGCCTATACGGGCAGCCAGTTCAAGGTGAGTCTGAATTTCCAGAACTTCCAGGATCCTGCCACCGGCAGCAGCCAGGACTACTATTCGGTCGGTGGCCGGTACGATATCACTCCAGCGTTCCGGCTTGTTTCGGACTATACGTATCTGGCCGACCGGGTGAACAGCGAGCGCAACGGTGCATTCTTCAAACTGGGCGTTCACTACTTGCTGTCGAAGTCGACGGATCTGTACACGGAGGCGGGGCTGTCCAGAAACAACGCGCTAGGTACGCTCGGTATCTCAAGCACGTCGCCAGCCAGCCCAGGCATCAATCAACGCTCGATCGTGACCGGCATGATTCACTTCTTTTGAGCAGGCGAAGTGTGAAGATGTGAGCCTTGTAGAACCAGGTGGATCAATGAAAAAGATCACATTTCTTTAACAAGATTCAAGTGGTGTGAGATCAGAATCTCTATCACTATTTCATGCGCAGCCTGTGCCGTTGTCTTGCGCAGGTTTACTGCGAACCACTGTTTAGCGATCAACGCCTTCGGGGAAATATGATGCGACTTTCCACCTTTACCGTGACATGCGGCCTCGTAGTATTACTCAGCACGAATCTGGTTTTCGCTCAGAGCGCCAGCGACGCCAATACGCCAGAACCTACCGGCAGCACCAGCAAATCTGCGATCCGCGCGCAGAACCGGCAATTGTCGAAAGCAGTTCGCCACGCGCTTTACGCGACAAAGGGTTTGTCTTCCAGCAATATTGCCGTACTGGTTAAAGGCGGTGTGGTTTCGTTGGTGGGAACGGTGCCGGATAGCTCACAGATCCAGCTTGCGGGAGATGCCGCGAAGCGGGTGCCGCAGGTGCAGTCGGTCGATAACCGAATCGTGCTGGAAGAAGAGGGCGCCCAGTAATCAAACGCGCGCCGCGATCGGGCGGGCGCGAGCTCTGCGACGCTCGTGGCGCAAGCTTTGGAGACGGATGCTTCCCGATTTTGTCCGAATTTCGAAAGTGATTGTCTGGCGTACTGTCAGGGAAACGATAACATTCTTGAGGATTCAACTACCCCTGCTGTTACGGCTTCGCCCAGACGGCGCGACCGTCGGTATTCCATTCTTGCGTAGGCGTTGACATGGCACAGTCTCTGGAAGGGAAGGTTTGCGTCATCCTTGGTGGTTCCGGCGGTATCGGCAGCGCGACGGCCAAGCGGCTGGCGGACCTGGGCGCGCGCATTGTCGTGACCAGCCACGCTGATTTGCAGAAGGCGCAACGGGTTGTCGACTCGCTGCCAGGGGACGGCCATCTCGCCGCGGCGGTTTCGATCACCGACAGCGGCGCGCTTAACAATCTTGCCTTGAAAGTACAGGCCGAATACGGGCGCGCGGACGTGCTCGTGAATACGGCCGGCATCACGCAGCCGGTGCCGCATGCGAATCTCGATGCACTGACAGACGAGCTGATCGATCAGATATTTGCCGTGAACTGGCGGGCACAGTTTGCGGCGATCCGTGCTTTTCGTGCGCTGCTCGACGCGAGCGGCGACGGACTGGTGATCAACGTCTCGTCTATCGCGGGGAGCACGGGCCAGGGCAGCAATATTGCCTATTGCGCCGCCAAAGCGGGGCTTGACGTGATGGCCGCTTCGTTGGGCCGGGCGCTGGCGCCGCACATTCGGGTATTGAACGTTTCTCCGGGTGTGGTCGATACCACTTTTGTGCCTGGGCGCGGCGCCGACTTCAATGACAAAGTGGCGACGACGACGCCGCTACGCCGGATCGGCACCCCAGACGAGGTGGCTTCGGCAATCGAGGCGTGCGCAACGCATCTGACGTTCAGCACGGGCGTGACCATTGTCGTCGACGGTGGCCGCCGTCTGAATTAAGTGCGGCGCTCAACGCAGCTCAAGCGCGGGCCGCGTGGCGCGCAAAAATAGCTTGGAGACTGCTCTGAAATCACTCTTTCCACATCGATTGGCAAGGTGCCTTGCCATCGCGATGTTGTGTGCCGGATACGCCGTGCATGCCGCAAGCGTGGCCGACGTAGCAGCGTCGACGCTATCTGTTTCTCCGACGGTTGAGACTTACTCGTTGAGTTTCGCTGCGGCGACGAGACTGCTCGACATCGCGACCACGAATGCGAAGTCGCACCATCTCGCGTTGAGCTTCGCGATAGTCGATCCTGGCGGTCATCTGATCGCGGCGGCCCGCATGGACGGTGCGCCGTTCGCAAGCGTCGACTTCGCCCGCGGCAAGGCCTTCGCATCGGTCGCGCTCGGCGGCCAGTCAGGGGCGACGCTGGAGCAGCGCTTCAAGGACGACCCTTCGGAGTACAGCAATGTGTCGGGCGCCGGTTATTACGCGCCGTTCCTGCCCGGGCGCGGCGTGCTGCCGATCTTTTCCGGTGGGCACCTGCTCGGCGCGCTGGGCGCGAGCGGGGCGCCTTCGGACATAGACGAACAGATGGTCAGGGGCGCGATCGAAGCGATTGGCGCATCGACCACCCGATGAACCGGGTCGGCGCATCCACGATAAATCAGGAATACAGATGAAACACGAGACACAGCACAATATGCAATCCATCATCAGGGAGGGCGCCGCGCAGGAAAGTGGCGCGGCGACGCTGGACGCCACCGCTCATTGCCGTCGCACGATGCTCAAGCTCGGCTTCGGCGCGCTGGCCGCCGGCACGCTCGGCTTGCCGCTCGCAGTGCGCGCGCAAGGCACGGCAGCGCGCGGACAGGCCGGCGGGCTGGCATCGCCGGACGGCGCGCTCGTGCGGCTCGTGCCTTCGGAAGAAACCGTGCGTGTAGGTCAGATGGAGCCCGATACGCCGGTCGCCGCTGCCGTCAGATCAGGCGACACGGTGTGGTACGACGGTACGTGGACCAACTGGGGCAATGAAGCGAAGTACGGCATGACGTTCAAGGAGCGCGAGCCGATCCGCAAGAAGTATCCGAATGGCGCGTTCTCGCTGATTGGCCCGGTCGTGGTGGAGGGCGCCGAGGCGGGCGACCTGATCGAATGCCGGATGCTGAGCATGCGCCCGATCGACTGGGGCTGGAATTCGGCGCCCCCTGGGGTCGGCGCGTTGCCGCATGATTTCAAGCCCTATCTGCGTTATCTGAAGTTCGACAGTGAGCGCACCGCGGCCGCGTATGTGCCGGGCGTCAACATTCCATTGAAGCCATTTCAGGCGTATATCGGCACGCAGCCGCCGGGCGACAAGCCGGTCAGCGCGAATCTGGCCGGCAATTACGGCGGCAATCTGGATTGCGCCGTGCTCGGGATCGGCACGTCGATCTTCCTGCCGGTGCAGGTTGCCGGTGGGCGCGTCTGGACGGGCGGCTCGATGGGTGCGTCAGGCGAAGGCAATGTCGATCAGACCTCGATCGAGACGGCCTTCGAGGAAATGCGCATTCAATATGTGTTGCACAAGCGCGCGGCACTGAATGTTCCGATGGCGGAAACGCCGGACCACTGGATTGGCTTCGGCTTTGCCGACACGCTCGATAACTCGCTGGTGGCATGTCTGCGGCAGATGATCGGGTGGCTCTCCGCGGCAACCGGCATTGCGCCCGAAGACTGCTACGGCATCTTCAGCGTCGCGGGGAGTTTCCGCGTCACGCAATACGCGAACCAGACCGGAACGGTCTACGCGACCGTCCCGCCGAAGGGCATTCACTGCATGTTGCCCAAGAACATCTTCACCACGGCAATGCAGCAGCGTATCGCGACATTCACGCGCAGTTAGACCTAAGCTACGACGTCACGTAATTGCACGTGCGGATCGCACGCGTCGTATGCGTACGGTTGGCACGTGCCTGAGTGGCAAGGAGAAGTTGATGAAGACGTATGACCACGCGCTGTCCTCGGCAAGGGCGCTGCACGGGGTCATCCCGCGTAGCCATCTGTTTGTGCTGCTCATATGTTTTCTGGTGATCGTGCTCGACGGCTTCAACACCACGTCGATTTCTTTTGTGGTTCCCCGGCTCGCGCTCGAGTGGCGGCAGGCGCCGGCGTTGTTCACGCCTGTTTTCGTATCGACGAATGTCGGCGCGGCAGTGGGTTTCGTGATTGTCGGGCCGCTCGCCCGCCGCTTTGGGCATCGCGCGATCGGCGTGGCGAGCGTTGTGCTGTTCGGCGGCGGCACGCTGCTGACAGCGTTCGCGCCGGACATCGTAAGCCTTTCGCTCATGCGCCTCGTTGCGGCGATCGGACTCGGAGCGGCACTGCCCATTGCAATCACGGCATCGGCGAACCTGATTGGGGCCAGGCACAAGGTCGCCGCCTCGCTGCTCGTCACAACCGGCATGTCAGTGGGCGCAGTGATCGGCGGGACTATCGGTGGCCCGCTCATGCGCCACTTCGGCTGGCAAGCCATTTTCGTCGTGGGCGGGGCACTCCCGTTCATGCTGGTTTCGCTATTTTTCCGTGTTCTGCCGGGCGCTTCGGCCATCCATCTGGAAAACGAGGAGAAACGGCAGGCGCAGTCACTGAAGGCGCTGTTCCAAAATGGGATTGCCAGATACACATGCCTGCTCTGGCTATTCTCGTTCCTGATCTTCATGGACGTGTATGCGCTGCTGTTCTGGGTTCCCACACTGCTACCGTCGTTCGGCTTTTCAGCGGACCGCGCACCGGTCGGGATGGCGGCTTTCAGCGTCGGCGGTCTGAGTGGCAATATCCTGATGACCGTGGCCGTCACCGCGATGACGCTCGCCGGCAAGGTTCGCGTGAAATCGGCGCTGACGGTGGGCGCCGTGCTGGTGATTGCCTGCACGGCCGGTCTCAGTCAGATCGCCGTGTCGCAAGGCCTCGTACTGCTGTTCATTGGGGTGATCGGCGGCGGTCTCGTCAACGGCATCATGGGTCAGACGGCGCTGGCGGTCACGTTCTATCCACCCGAAATGCGGGCGACAGGGGTTGGCTGGGGGCTTGCGATCGGGCGTATCGGATCGTTCATCGGACCCGCTATCGGCGGCGCTTTGCTGTCGTTGGGTTGGCCGGCTCGCGAGATCCTGCTCACCGCCATTGTGCCCGCCGCCGCGGCGATCGTTACGCTATTCGGGCTGTGGCTGGAGGGGCGCCGCACGCCTCGATATGTTACGACCGACGCGGTTGCAGGCTATGCCGCGTCGAATCGCGGTGGCGACACGTTGATCTGAATGATTAGCCGGCGTGCTTGTTAAGCACGACCGAATGTCTACGGAACTCACTGGGCGGAACGCCCATATGCTGCGAGAAGAAGCGTGTGAAGTGGCTATGCTCTTCAAAGCCGAGTTGCGCCGCAATGTCAGACAGCGGTTTGTCGCTCGTGCCCAGCAACTGGATTGCGTGCGACATGCGAACCCAGTCAATGTAGTGTTGCGGAGACACGCCCATGCAGCGCCTGAACTGCTCGAAGAAGCGCGAACGGGAGAGTCCAACCTGAGCCGCAACATGAGCCACCGTTGGATTGGCGAGCGAAGTGTGTTTAATGAAACTGAGTGCTTTGTGAATCCGGAAGTCCACAGGTCGGCCCGACGGTGTGATGGCTGCTGTCAGCGCCGGGTCCGCGAAGTCACGCCCGAGCGCGGTGACCAGGTCTTCGAGAATGCTCATGCAGCCGTCGTCCTGAGCCACCAGGTGATTGGTGATCGCAGCGGCAATGCGTTCGACGTGGTGATGGACGTCGGGTGTTACCACGACCAGCGGCTCCGGAAAGATGTTCGCCGTGCCGTTTTCGCCAAGCTGCAACCTTGTGCGCAGCCATGGCGCCTCGATGACCAGCGAGAGTATCAGCGACGGCTGGTCGTCGCTGCCGCCTTTCGCGTGTTCGACCCATGGGTTCAGGCAGATCGCACGTTCGGAACTCAGCGTGCAGTCCTGCGCGCCGATCCGGAACGCGCAATCGCTTCCGCCGAGTTTGAAGAGAAACTGGTATTGAGAATGCGCGTGAGCCACAAGCGGACGGCTAATGAAATTCACCGTTGCCCGGCCGAAACTTCCCTGCAGGATCCAGACGGGCTTGTCGCCGTCAGTTAGTACTGTTGTCATGCCACACTTCTCCTCGAAGAACATCGGCATCCATGCGTAGCCGATGTTCTTCGACTCAACAAAAAAGACGCTTTGGTAAGCAATGCGATTCGATGCCAGGGGCACCGATATATTGCTCTCGTAAGCTCTACTTAACCAAATGCTGGGAGGCGCGTCAATGAGTAGAAACGTGCTGGCATGGGGCCGAATGCGGCCCTGTACTCGCGGGCGCCATGACTCCAGCGCGGTTATCGCCTCCACAGCGCCGGGGAGCGTGCTGTGCGCCATACGTACAGGGCGCCAGCTATCAAGCGCATATCTGAATATGGCGAGTCGAGCCACAATCTGACGTAAATATCTTGTGTGGCAAAGCGCCAGACCTGTCCGGTTTTACGGATTGTGAGGTTCGGAGGAGCGGGATCGATGTCTCGCGTCGGACAGGGCAGAATTCAGACCAGGAGACTTATGAAAATATCCAGATCCACGCTCGTCGATGAGCACAATACAGACCATGACGAACTGTTGATATCCGGGGATGGCGCACCTGCGCCCCTGGCTACAGCGATGCTTGAGGAAGCGATCGCCAATGCCTCGACGTACGCTGAACTGAATTCTATGGCGTACCTGGATCTGGAGGGCGCGTACAGGGAGGCAGAGGCATGTGACAGGGAAGCTCGTCAAGGAAGTCGGCGAGGTCCACTACATGGCATTCCAGTCACGATCAAAGACCTCTATGCGGTCTCCGGTATGCCGACGAAAGCGGGCACCAAAGCGACGATCGGCCTGCAGTGCGGACCGGAAGCCACGGCCGTAAAACGTCTTCGTGCAGCCGGCGCAGTGCTGCTGGGCAAAACCAACATGCACGAGGTAGCGCTCGGCCTCACCGGGGAAAACGAGTGGACCGGTGACGTACTCAATCCTCATGACCCGACCCGTATGGCGGGAGGATCTTCCAGCGGTTCGGCGGTGGCGGTTGCCACCGGGATAGGAGTGGCTTCGCTTGCCACGGATACGGCGGGTTCGATCCGGCTGCCAGCAAGTTTCTGCGGTGTGGTTGGCTTCAAGCCATCCTTCGGATGGGTGCCGCTGGATGGCGCGCTTGCGCTGTCCCCGAGTTGCGACCATGGCGGTCCGATTGCCCGGAACGTCCACAACGCGCGTCGTTTGTACGAAGTCCTGGCTGACAGTAAATTCGCGCGTGATGGCCTGCGCTCACTGACCGACGTTCGAATTGGCATTCCCGTCGATTTCCTGGACGGCCGGTTGTGTCGTGACGTGAGACTGGCCTTTGAGTCGCTGCAGAGGCGACTTGAGGAGCGTGGGGCAGAGGTCCGCCGTGTGAGCTTGCGCATGCCGGAAAATATCGCGGGTATGCAGGCCAACGCTTGTTGGCCCGAGGCTTACCGTATTCATGAAGAAGCTTTAGCTCGCGAACCTCAGAATTTTTCCGCAAAGGTGCGAACGGCGCTCGAATATGGACGAGACGTGCGTGCCCATCAATTCCTCGCTGCGCGCGAGGAGCGGCGTGCGAGCGCGAGCGCTATTCACCGGGGCTTCATGTCAGGGCTCGACGTTCTGCTCGTGCCGGCCTCGCCGGTTGCCGCTCCGAAACGCGGCACGACCACTGTCGAGATCGAAGCTGGCACGGTCCTGCTGCGCGACGCGCTGTTGCCATTGCTGGCCCCATTCAGTCTGGCTGGTGTACCGGTCGTGAGTCTTCCGTTCGCGATCGTTGATGGGTTGCCTGTCAACGTTCAGGTGATTGCAGCCAGGTCGAATGACGCGCGCTGCCTCGATATAGCCAGTCTTATCGAAAACATCGCTACCTTTTAAACCAGGAGAGAAGATGCGATTTGAAACGTTAGCGGTGCACGGCGGACACGTCCCGGACGCCGCATCGGGTGCGGTCGCAAAGCCGATCACACTTTCTGTCACGTATCAACGCGAACCCGACGGGCGCTATCCCAGTGGCAATTACTATTCGAGCAAGGGCAATCCGAACCGGGACACCCTCGAAGCGTGCTTCGCGAGTCTGGAAGGAGGCACGCAAGCCGTGGCGTTCGCATCGGGTTGTGCGGCAATCACGGCGGTGTTGCGCCTGTTGAAACCCGGTGACCATGTTCTTGTCCCTGACGATGCGTTCCAGGGAAGCATCCGGATTCTGCGCGACCTGATGCCCAGGTGGGGAATCTCGTACGGCACGGTTGACATGACCGATCTCCGATCTGTCGCAGAGGCGATCACGACCAACACCCGATTGATCTGGGTGGAGACACTGTCCAATCCTTTGCTGAAAGTGACCGATATCAACGCGGTTGCCAATCTCGCGCGCGACGCCGCTGCGCTCTGCGTAGTCGATAACACGTTCGTCACGCCGGTATTACAGCAGCCGCTTTCGCAGGGCGTGGATCTTGTGTTGCACGCGTCCACGAAATACATCGGCGGACATGGAGATGTTCTGGGAGGCATTGTCATAGGAAATGCCCGGAGCGAAGGGTTGATCGAACAGTTGCGGCAGATCCAGTCGCTAGAGGGCGCGGTCCCGGCACCGTTCGATTGCTGGCTGATTCACAGGGGGTTGAAAACCCTGAGTTGCCGTGTCCAGACTCACGCGAGTAACGCGATGCAGATCGCGAAATTCTTCAGCGAACACGAGCTCGTCGAAAAGGTTTACTACCCCGGGCTTCCTGGTCACCCCGGGCATGATCTTGCGACAAGCCAGCTATCCGGGGGCTATGGCGGAATCGTATCAATCCGGCCTAAGGGCGGCCGCATCGCCGCACTGAAGATTGCCGGTGCGGTGAAGGTCTTTACGAACGCAACGAGCTTTGGCGAAACCGAAAGTCTGATTCAACACCAGGCCACCTCGCTGACCCACGGAACGGACACAGGGATTTTCGACGACCTGTTACGGCTATCGATCGGCCTTGAGCATCCGGCGGATCTTATCGCCGATCTTGTCACGGCCTTGCATTCTGCTCATTCTTAAGGAGGTAGCGATGGACAGCATCGACGCGCGTTTGCGCGAACACGGGCTTACACTCCCGGATCTGGCGCCCACCCACGAATTCGTTGCGGTTAAGCTGCTGGGCGATATCGCTTTTGTTTCCGGACATGCGCCTTTCGATAAAGGCATGTTCCGGTTTGTGGGCAGTGTGGGTGATGATCACGATCTCGAACAGGCGCGTCTCGCCGCGAGAGAAGCGCTACTCGGCTGTCTTTCTTCACTCAGGCATCATCTTGGTTCGCTGGACCGCGTGACCGACATAGTGAAAATGAATGGCTACGTCAAATGCGGCCCATATTTTCCGCTTCTGCCACGCGTGACCGACGGGGCATCGACATTGCTGCGTGACCTATGGGGTGAACGCGGCCGCCATGCCAGAACGACAGTTGGGGTTGCCGAACTGCCGGCCGGTGTGGCGGTGGAAATCGAGCTCGTTGTCAAAGTCGCTTTGCCACCCGCTGCTCCGGATACCACGACGTAAACTTCACCGCCGCGATCAGTGCCGCGACCGTCGCGATGACGCCCGTGGAATGCGGCAGGGCCGGCACATAAGCCATCACGATATCGGCCAGCACGAGCACACCGAAGGCGACGGCCCACGCTGCGCTGATCACATAGTTGATATGCACGAAGTCCGGGCTGTCCCAATGCTCGCGGCTGACGGTCTCGCGAGCGTACTGCAGCGTGAACGGCTGGCGCAAAGCGATCGACGCCAGCACGATCAGCATCAGCCCCGCATCGACGCGCAGTCGCACCGCGGCGATTGACCATTGCACATCGTTCGTGAGCGCATAGACCGTCAGCACGCCGAACAGCAGGAAAGTGCCGGTCTCGAGCAGCTTGATGCGGCGCCCGGGCGTCAGCAGATCGCGCACCTGAAGCGCGGCCGCGACGATCGCGCCGGCTGCCAGTCCCGCCGGTACACCAGCCAGGCGTTCGATCACAACGAACGCAAAAAAAGGGGCAAACGCCAGAAGAAGATTCATCTTGAGCTCCAGTGTGTCCAGTCATCCACGCGCGAGCGCGAGTTCACGCGCCGCGATCCAGTTACCATGAAAACCGTTCGGCACGCGGTGAGGAATCTCGACCGTTGCGAGCGGCCCTGCCGAAACATGCAGCGCATCGAAAACCAGTAGATCGCTGCGCATCTGCGCACCGCGAAATACCACCGCGAGAATCCAGCCGTCACCTTCTTCCGACCCGGCCGCTCGCTGCACGAATACCGGCTCCGATGTCGCGTCGTGATCGCCGAGCGCGTAGACGTCCTTTTCTGTGCGGCGATCGTGGTCGATATGCACGATCCGCGTGAAGAGACCGTCGCCTTCTTCAGCGTGGCCGGCAAGCCAGGCATGACGGTACGGCGCGCCGGCAAAGCGCTCGTCGATGCGGGGAAACTCGCCCGTCGCATCGCCGATCACCTCGCTTGTCACGATGCGCTCCGGCCGGCGCAGATCGAACGTCCAGCGGCATAGACGCGCATGACCGACGTTCCCGATTGTGCGGCCATCCGCACACGGGAAATTCGGCGGCGCATCGAACTGCATTACGTCCATGTGAATGCAATCGTCATGCTCCCATGCGTTCATCACGTGAAAGACGAAGCACACAGGACCTTGCCACCATTCGATCTCGCCGCTTTCGTCGCGACGCATCAGGCCGACGAACGTGCCGAACTCCGGTTCCCACGCGTAGGCGGGACCGCCCGCCTGCGCGCGCGCTTCGCTCGCGGTCAGCGGTGTCACCGGAAACAGCAGATGACGCGATGTGAACGCGAAGTCGTGGATCATGCTTGCGTAAGGCGCATCGAAGCGGCACATGCGCGTCATCTGGCCGTTCGCGTCGATGCTGCCGGCGGTGATTTCCGTGCCGAGTCCATGCGGTCCGCCGTAGCTGAAAAACAGCAGCTCCCCGGTACGCGGATCGAGCTTTGGATGCGCGGTGAACGCGCCCTGCGAGACACCACCGAAATCGACCTGACCGCGCGTATCCAGCGTCGCCGCATCGAGCTCGACTGGAGGATGAGCTTCTTCCAGCGCGAGCAGCCGCCCGCCGTGCATCAGCACATTCGTGTTGGCGACACCGTCGTCGAACGCGAGGCCTGCCGGCGCTTTAGCGCCCAGCCCGCGGACCGGCGCGGCGGCGCCTGCCTGCTCCGCGCGCCATCGTTGCGTGCGCACCCAGCGGTTGCGGTACGTCACGTCGCCATTCGCGAATTCGAAGCGATGCACCATCCCGTGCCCGGCAAACCAGTGCTGCGCAGCATCGGGATGGAGAGGATTGGGGCCATTGCGCACCAGCGCGCCTTCCAGCCCAGCGGGTATCGCGCCTCGCACGGGCAACGGCCCGTAGTCCGCCTCGAAATCGAGCGGGGGATGATTCGAGTGGTATGAAAGTGGCCGGGCAAGCAGGTCCATGGCGTCGTCGTCCTGATATGTTTCCAATGGAAAGATTTTGACTTCGTTGACCAATTCGGTCAACATATCTTTTCATTGTAAAAATCTATCGGAGCAGAGTAACCGTTATGACCGAAGTGTCAGCACGCCGCAGGAGCGCGGCAGCATCAAAGGCGCATGATCACGCGAATGCTCCGGCACGGGACAAGCCGTACCACCACGGCGCGTTACCCGAGGCGCTGCTGCAGGCCGCGGAGTCGGTATTGCGGCGAGACGGACTACGCGGTCTGACGTTGAGGGCGATTGCGCGCGAGGCCGGCGTGTCGCACACGGCGCCGCAGCACCACTTCGGCGACATGGCCGGCGTGCTGAGCGAACTGGCCGCGACCGGCCATCGGCGGCTTGCCGCAACGATGGCCCGGCATGCAGCTGGCAGCGAACCGGGCAGGGCGCAGCGCAAGGCGGTCGCGCGTGGCTACGTGAGCTTCGCGGTCGACCACTCCGATCTGTTCCGGCTGATGTCGCGCAACGAGCTGCTCGATCAGACACGGCCGTCGCTGCTCGAGGCGCGGCAGGTTGCGATGCGCGCGCTGGCCGGCGTGTTCGACGACAATCCGGCGCAAACGCAAGAAGACGCGGCGGCGCCAGCGCGGCCGGACGCGGCGCTGGCAGTCGCGATGACTGCCGCGTGGGCATACGTTCATGGGCTTGCGCTGTTGCTGATCGACGGACGCCTCGGTGGGCTGGCCAAGTTGGCCGAAGGAGTCAGCGACGCCGAACAACTTGTCGACACCGCGATCGAGCGCATGCAGATCGTTCCTGACGATGACACCCCAGTTCGCAAGACTTAAAAAACAGCCGGCTCGTGGCGCCTACGTGCGCTCACATCAGCGTCGCGAGGTCGTAGGCGGCGAATTCAATGATTGATTTGCGAGTGCAAACAGCCGCCTGAGATGGTGTGCTCACTGCGACGAGAAATCCGCTGGCGAGAACTTGCTCCGTTCCTGATTGGCGGCGCATTCGGCCTGCCGGTTGGCATCACCATATTGTTGAAGCTGGATCGCCATGTTTACACCCATGTGCCTGGCGTGTTTCTTGTCGCTTATGGCTGTTACATGCTTGTCCGTAAGCCGTTGGTTACCCGTCGTAAGCACGTGGCCTTCGATATCCTCGCCGGACTTCTTGGGGGAATCACCGGCGGTGCCGCCGGGTTTCCCGGCGCATTTGTCACCATCTGGTGCGGCTTCAAGGGATGGAGCAAGGAGCGCCAGCGCGCCATGTTCCGGCCGTTCATTCTGATCATGCAGGTAGCCGCCCTCGCAACGATCAGTCTGTTGCGACATTCCGCCGGCAAGGTTGGGTTCGAGCCGGCAGACTTGCTCTGCATACCTGCAGCGCTACTTGGAACTGCTGTTGGCATGACGCTTTACAGGCGGCTGTCAGACAGTCATTTCGCTCGCGCGGTGAACCTGCTAATGATCGCCTCGGGGATCAGTTATTTCGCGTAGTCGAACAGACACATTCAACCCCCGATCGGGGGATAGGACGTAACAACACGTTCGACAATAATTGATCATGGCGACGCACTGAAGGCGCAGGGCATCCGGCCAACATGTGCCCTTGAGAGGTCGGCGTCAGATGATGCGTGTGGCGGTTCCCCCAAACGCCAGGGCCCCATGAACAGCGACTTCTGGTCGCCTCAATCGAGGACGAAACGAAATGTCGAAAGCATTTTCAGTTCCCGTTACGCCGCAAGGAAAGTCCGCACTGGCGACGCTTCCGCCGTGGCACTATTCCAGCGACTGTCTCGCCATAGAGTACTGGGCCGACCAGAAGGCGATCGCGGCGCTCCTCCCGCCAGGCCTCACGGTGGATGAGAAATCAGGAGGGCGCGCCTTCTTCTGGTTTCTGGACTGGCAGTTCACGGGTTCCAATGACGAATTGACCGACCCCGCCCGATATCAATATCGCGAGGCCTTCGTTCTGGTGGAGGCGATCTTCGAGGGTATGCCGGTCAACTACTGCCCATACATCTTCGTCGACAACGATGCCGCCATCGCCCGCGGATGGGCGCAGGGATTTCCGAAGAAACTCGCCAGTGTCTATCAGACCCGCAGTTTTTCCGCACCCAGTCTGGCCGCTGCGCCGCTTGCCAAAGGAAGCCGTTTCGGTGCGAGCGTGTCCGCGCACGGCGAGCGGCTGGCAACCGCCCGGATCCAGCTCGAGGAATCTGTCGTCGACCCGACGACGGTTTTCAATCGGCCTACTACGATGCGCCGTTACTTTCCTCAACTCGCGGCAGGCCTTCAGGAGAAGCCGCCGGTCGATGAACTCACCATGTCGCTCACGGACAATCTCGCGATCGTGGATGTCTGGACCGGATCGGCGGAACTGAAGATTCCCGAGGTCGACGGTGAGGATATGCACCTGATTGCGCCAGTGCGCGTCGGCCGCGGTTATCGGCTTGGCATGGCGTACTCCGTGACGGATCTGCGCATTCTGAAGAACTACGTTGGATGATCGCCTGGCCGCCCCTTGACCTGGCAAGGGGCCAGCTTATGTGGGCTACCGTCAACGCGAATGCCCTCGAAACGTCCGTACAGGAGTCGCTTCAATGCCGCTCTACACCTTGGTCACTCAGGATGGCGTACTTGGCAGCGAGGCTAAGTTCAGGCTCGCGATGGAACTGACGACCCTGCATTCCGAATATGCGGGCGTGCCGAAAAATTGGGTACATGTCGTGTTTCAGGACTATGCGCCGGGCAGCGGGTTCACCGCCGGAGAACCCGCGGCAACCGCCGCGCTCACACTTTTGATGCGGGCCGGGCGGCCACCTGAATATAAGCGGGAATTGATACAGCGTCTTTGGAAACTGTTTCAGACCGCGACGGGAGCGCCCGATGACCAGATTGTCATCGGCATTCAGGACGTGCCAGCCAGTCAGGCGATGGAGATGGGACAGGTCATGCCAGACGTCGCGAACGAATAGGGTGAGACATCGGCAACGTCAGGATCATCAGAAGAAGTACGCGATCAGCAGTCCTTCGGTGATAACGCCGAGTATCGTACTGACCAGAATGGTCGCCGTGGCATCGCGCGTATACGTATTGCTCTTCAGCGCGAACATGGCGGCGGCGGTCGCAGTCGGCACGGCCCCCGTGATGACGGCCTGGTGCGCGGGTGCGCCCACTACGCCGAACAGTACAGCGCCGAGTGCCATCAAAGCCGGTTGCAGGAAATTCTTCAGACCCAGATTCACCAGGACGTTGGCGTTGATCAGAAGGTGCTCGCCATACAGTATCAGTCCGAGCGCGAACAGCGATGTACCGCCGGCGGCCTTTGCGATCAGGTCGACGGAGGTCAGCACCGGTCCGGGCAGCGTGACGTGGCAGAAGCTCAGCACCATGCCGCCGATCGGCAGCCAGACAATGGGATGGATGACCGCCCGCGCAATACTTTGTCCAAACACCCGCAACACATCCGGCCGACCCTTTCCCGGCTCATTTTTCTCACCCGGTCCGGTCAGGACGATGGTCAGCGGCAGCATAAAGATGCTGGTGATGAGGTTACCCACGAGGACGGCCAGAAATCCCTCCGGCCCGAACACAGCCGCAAGGATCGGGGCGCCGAAATAAGCCATGTCGGGGAAAGCGCACACGAGTGCCTGCATGGTGGCGGTGCGCAGGTCATGCCTGAACACAAAGCGCCCGACGCCCAGCGCAATCACATAGGTGCCCATCAGACCGAGTGTCAGGCACAGCGCAAATCCTACGTTGTGCAGCTTGTCCGGCGAGGTCTTGACCGCGCCTTCAAACAGTGCAAAAGGGAGCGCAAACCGGACCACCAGGGTCGCGAGTACGTCGGCATCATCGTGTTTCAACAAGCCTATGCGCGCCGAGAGCCAGCCGAGCATGATGACGAATGCAACCGGCAACAGCCCATTGAGAATGGTGTCGAGCAAGGAAGTACTCCACTTTTTTTAACCGGCTTATATCGCGCTACTTTTGATTCGCTGATAGGGCACATAATGCGGTGTCCAGACTTTGCCGCGAATCAGACCTTCTATCTGTTCGGTGCTCACACCGGCGGTCAAACCGTCCCTGTGCGCCTGGAGTGCCACAGCGAGGGCGACCGACACGGCGACTTCACGCAGGGCTGTCACGGGCGGCAGCAGATTCTTGCCGGCGTTGCCACGCGCCGGCGACGCCGAGGCTAGCGCTTGAGCGGCTGCCATGAACATCGCGTCGGTCACGCGCGTGGCTTTGACCGCAAGGGCGCCGAGCCCGACGCCAGGGAAAATATAGGAGTTGTTGGTCTGGTCGACTTTGAACCTGGCGCCATTGCGTTCAAGTGGCGGAAACGGACTACCTGTGCCGATGACGGCGCGGCCTTCGCTCCATGTTTCCAGATCCGCAGGCGTCGCCTCGGCGCGCGAGGTGGGATTGGACAGCGGGAAAATCACGGGACGTGGGTTGTACTGCGTCATGGCACGAACCACCGGCTCGGAGAACGCGCCTGCCTGTCCGGAAACGCCGATCAGAATCGTAGGCTTTGCATTGCGCACGACATCCAGCAGCGCGACCCTGTCCGGATGATCGAGCGTCCAGTTGCCGATGAGCGACTTCTCCTGCAGGAAGGGTTGCTGGAACGTCGCGATACCCTCCATTCCTTCAAGCAGCAGCCCGTCGCGATCGACCATAAAAAAGCGTCTGGCGGCTTCGCTGTCCGGCAGTCCGGCGTCGGTCATCGCCTTGCGGATGAGACTCGCAATGCCGCAGCCGGCCGAGCCCGCGCCCATCACGGCAACGCGCTGTTCGGTGAGCGGCACGCCGGTGACGTTGATGGCCGACAACAGCGTGCCGGTCGCAACCGCGGCGGTGCCCTGCACGTCGTCATTGAATGTACATAGCTGGTCGCGATAGCGTTCGAGCATGCGCGTGGCGTTGTTCTTGGCGAAATCTTCCCACTGCAGCAAAACGTGCGGCCAGCGCTTCACGACGGCTTTAACGAACGCCTCGATAAAGTCATCGTATTCCTCGCCACGCACACGCTCGTGACGCCAACCGATGTATAGCGGATCGCTCAGGCAATCCGGGTTGTCGGTTCCGACATCGAGCATGACCGGCAGGGTCGTTGCAGGGTGGAGTCCGCCGCAGCCCGTGTAGAGCGCTAGCTTGCCGATCGGAATGCCCATGCCGCCCGCGCCCTGGTCTCCGAGGCCAAGAATCCGTTCGCCATCCGTCACCACGATGGCCTCGACCTTGTCGAAACGGGGATGCGCGAGGATCGACTGGAGCCGCTTCTTGTGCGGCAAGCTCAGGAACAGGCCGCGCGGCTTGCGGAACAGGCGGCTGAACTGCTGGCAGCCGGCCCCGACCGTGGGCGTGTAGACAATGGGCAGCAACTCTTCGACGTTCTGTACGAGCAGGGCGAAAAATAGCGTCTCATTGGTATCCTGCAGATCCCGCAGAAAGGCGTAACGCTCGAGATCGGTCGTGAAGCTGCGCAAAGCCTGCAGGCGCCGCGACACCTGCTCTTCAAGGGTACCGATGCTGGGAGGCAGGAGTCCATGCAGATCGAAGCTGTCGCGCTCGGTTTCCGTGAACGCGGTTCCCTTGTTCAGCAACGGATCGGCCAGCAATTCATAACCGGAACGCGAAGTGTCGAGGAACGCTTTAAGGGCCTCGGTGGTCTGTGCCTTGGGCATGCGGATTCTCCTCAAAAGCGCTACAGCGCATCGAAAAAACCATCGCAGTGCAGGCAGACGTGCATTGTCAGATCGCCATTGCGCACCGGGCCCCGTCGGGAACAACGCTAGTTAGTGTAAATGGCAATAACGGTGACGTCGCCTGATGCGAGGAAAAGGACATTTTCGTTTGGCTCATCGATTGAGCCTCATTCCTTGCCTGGGCCGCGAAATACCGCGACGAGCTTGTCGATAGTACGATCAAGTTTAGTACGCGCGTCCAAAGAGAGCATGGACCGCATCCTGACCGCGCCTCCTCTGCCCGTACTCGCGACGCCGCTCAGAGGTCGATTACCACGTCACCCCGCGGCGAGGCGCAGCAGATCAGGACATTTCCCTTAAGAGGTGGGTCGAGTGGATCAGGCTGGTACGCGACGGGCCCGCAAATCAGTCCGCTCTCGCATGTGTGACACACACCGGTGCGGCAGGCCCAGCGGACCGGAACGTCACATGCCTCGGCCAACTCCAGGATGCTCCCGTAGGCTGACGCATTCCAGCGTGCGGCGATGCCACTGCGGGAAAAAGATATCAGCGGCCCACTATTCGCCTCGTCTTTGGGCGGATGCGGAGCGCGTGTCGATCTGCTGACGATGCCGGGATTCAAGGACTCGCCCCCGTTGAAGATTTCGGCGTGAACCTGTTGCGGTGCCACACCCAGGTTCGCAAGCGCATCTTTCATATCCGCCATGAAGCTTGGCGGTCCGCAGAGATAGATGTCGGCCTCCCGGGAGACGCCCGCCTCATTGAGCACCGCGTGCGACAGATGACCGGTCGCGTCGAAATTCTCACCCACCTGGTCATGCGCGTCTGGCGCGCTATAGCAGATATAGCTGCGGCCATGGCACAGCGCGAGCATGAGACGGTGAGCTTCGGCGGCAAACGGGTGATGTTGCCCGTCGCGCGCCGTATGCATCCACAAGACCTGTCGTGTTGACCGAGCCGCGGACAGCGAGTGCAGCATTGCCAGAACGGGCGTCGCGCCGATTCCCGCGCTAAGGAGCACCACGGGCCCGTCTCCCGGCTTGAGAACGAAACTTCCGCGCGGAGCGCTGACGTCGAGCACGTCGCCTGGCCGGACATGCTGCCGCAGGTAGGTTCCCGCCGCACCATGCGGCTCGATCTTCACGCTGATCCGATAGCTTTCAGTCGAGAGCGAACCCGAAAGCGAGTAGCTGCGGAAAAGCGATGGCCCTCCATCGACCGGTTGGAGGCGTAACACTACGAATTGGCCGGGTAGGGCCTTCTGCAGCGGTTGTGCGTCTGTGCTCCTGAATGTCAGTGAGAGGACGTCTACGGCTTCCTGCTCGATCGCCGTCACCTTAAGCGGTCGAAAGCCTGGTGTAACAGGATGCGAAGCCGCTGCAGGTGCAAGCCCGGCATTTCCCGTCGTCGCACCTTTCACGGAGCTCTGCAGCAAGGCTTCGAACGACCCGCGCCATCCGGGGGAAAGCGCGTCTATTCGCAACGCGCGCTCCAGCCGGTAGCGCGAATGATCGGGTGAATACAACAGGGCGTTGATTTCGGCGATAGTCATTGGCTCTTCGACCTCTGCTACCTTCACGATCTCGTCGCCAGCGCCCACTTCGCCTTCCTGCAAGACGCGAAAGTAGAACCCTGGCCGGCCGCTGCCCGTCAGGAATGCCGGCATACGGGGCTCATTCATCCGGATGCCGACACGATAGCAGGTGACACGAGGTTGAGTGACCTCGAACACTGCGCTTCCGATCCGATAGCGGTCGCCTATGCAGACCTCCAGGTCAGGCATGCCCTCGATCGTGAAGTTCTCGCCGAACTGTCCGTAGGCGAAGTCGGTCCTGCTCAACCGCTCCTGCCAATAGCGATACGATTCTATCTGGTAGACGAAGACAGCTCGATGCTCGCCTCCGTGTCCGGTCAGATCGCCTTGCCCGTCGCCTTCCAGATTCAGTCGCCTCGCCTGACAACGGCCTTGCACGGGCGTCTTCCAGATCCCGGTGTGCACAGTGCGGCCCTTCCACGCTATGTCGCGCGGAAGTCCGACGTTCACCGATAGCAGTCGAGCCATGTTTCGCCTCCGGGGCCAACTACACGTTCGCCCGACGTCAACCCGTCACATTTTGTACTCCCGGCGCACTTCGGCGGTGGCGAATTCGCGATCGGGGCCGTGTGGGACCACTGTCTGGCTGAAGGGCTCACACTAGCGCCAAACTGTGGCGTTTTCAAGTTGGACAGCGAGCACGGAGTGCCCTGACAGTGCGCGTGTGCAAGGCATGGAGTAGTGCGTTCGGCGATAGACGACCTTGCCAATCAGGCCTGCACGAATCAGCTTGGGACTGACGCATGGTTGAGTGAAGGGAACAATTGAATTGCCGCGCCTATACCGACGTAAATGAAGAACAGAGGGAGATTGATCAAGACGGTGAACGCGCCGCGAGCCTGTCGACCAGCATCGCAACGAACGTTTCGGTGACAGGCGGCAACGTCCTGCCACGCTTTTTGATCAGCGCGATCGGGCGCAAAAACGCAGGATCGTCGACAGGACGGACCTTCAACTCCGGCTCCGCCCGGACCTCGCGAGCCGAAGCCGGCAAGATCGTCACACCCAGTCCTGCACGCACCATCGCGACGGCCGTCATCATGTAGGTCGGCTCGCAGGCGATCTCGGGCGTGCAACCAGCGTTGGCGAACGCATCATCGACAACTGCTCGCACGCTCGTACCCGGAGCGGTCAGGACAAGCGGCACGCTGGCGAGGTCCGCGAGCGCGATGCGCTTGCGCCGCGCGAGCGCGTGACGCTCCGGGAAAACGGCGACAAGGCGATCAACGCCGGTGTGCAGAACCTCAAACGCCGTATCCGTGAATTCGCCGCCGGTAAGACCGATGTCAACTTCCTCATTGCGCACCAGCGTGTCCACCATGCTGGCGACGACGTCGCGCACATGAAAGCCGGCGCGCGGCACCGCTTTCCTGACCTGCTGTATCAGTTCCGGCAACACGCTCGCCGCGAACGTAGGCAGACAGGCGATGCGCACCACGCCGCTCGACCCGTCGCCGAGCGCACGTGCATCGATCAGCACATGCTCCATGTCATGCAGCGACTTCTGCAACAGCGGCAGCAACTCACGCCCGGTTGGCGTCAGCGCAACGTTGCGGCTGTTGCGATCGAAGAGCCGTACGCCGACCGTCTCTTCCAGCCGCCGGATCTGTACGGTCAACGCCGGTTGCGACAGATGCAGCCGCGTTGCCGCCCGCGTGAAACTGCCTGTCTGCGCGACGGCGATGAAAGCACGGATATCCCTTAGATTCAGATCCATGATGTTTTGTAATTGCTGCAATCAAATCATTTCAATTGTTTTATCGCAGCTTCGAACTTACGCTGGACTCCATCAAAAGACAACATTGGAGACAAGCACATGCTGCCATTACTGGGGCTGGCGACCATCGCCGTGCTGCTGGGCGCGATCCTGTCAAAACGGATGTCGCCGCTGGTGGCGCTCATCATCGTGCCGATTGCAGCGTCGCTGATCGGCGGATTCGGCTTTCAGACGAGCAAGTTCGTGATCGACGGACTCAAAAGCCTGGCGCCAGTCGTCGGCATGTTCGTGTTTGCGATTCTCTACTTCGGCACGATTACGGATGCCGGCACGCTCGACCCGATCATCGACCGCATCCTGCGCGCGGTCGGCACGCGGCCCACGCGAATCGTGATGGGCACGACACTGCTTGCGTTGCTGATTCACCTGGACGGCTCGGGCGCCGTGTGCTTTCTTGTCACGATTCCGGCGATGCTGCCGCTGTACGACCGCCTGAAAATGGATCGACGCGTGCTGGCGGCTGCTGTGTCGATGGCCGCCGGCATTAATTTTCTACCCTGGACCGGGCCGATGATCCGCGCGTCTGCGTCGCTTCATCTGCCGATCTCAGCGCTCTTCAATCCGCTGATTCCGGTGCAGGCAATCGGTTTCGTGTTTGTCTTCAGCGTCGCGTACTGGCTTGGCCGGCGCGAGGAAAAGCGCCTCGGCCTCACGGGTATGGACGGCCATGTGCCGATGCCCAAACGCGAACTGACGCCCGACGAGCAGGCGTTGCGGCGGCCGAAGAATTTCTGGTTCAACATCGTGCTGACCGTAGTCGTGCTCGGAACGATGGTCGTGATGGGCGAGAAGGTGCCGCCGGCCATCATGTTCATGGTCGGCCTGTGCATTGCGCTAATGGTCAACTATCCGAACGTCGACATGCAGCGCAAGCGTATCGACGCGCATGCACGTGCGGCATTGATGATGGCCGGCATTCTGCTCGCTGCGGGCGTGTTCACCGGCGTGCTGCAAGGCAGCGGCATGCTGAAGGCGATGGCGCAGGCGGCCGTCGGCTTTGTGCCGCCGGCGATGGCCGGTCACATTCCGGTCGCACTCGGCCTGTTGTCGATGCCGCTCAGCATGCTGTTCGATCCGGACTCGTTCTACTTTGGCGTGTTGCCGGTGATCGCCGAAGTGGCCGGGCAACTCGGCGTGCCTGCGGTGCACGTGGGGCAGGCAGCGTTGCTTGGCCAGATGACGACCGGCTTTCCCGTCAGCCCGCTCACGCCCGCTACGTTCCTGGTGGTCGGCCTGTGCGGCATCGATCTGGCCGATCATCAGAAATTCACGTTTCCACTGCTGTTCGGCGCGTCGATCGTCATGACGATCGCGTGCGTCGCGCTCGGCATTTTCTCCTTGTGAGATTCACTGAACGGATGAGGTCAGCATGACTGCCACTCAAGACAATCGCCGTGTGCGGATCGGCGCGGGCGCCGGTTATTCCGGCGATCGCATCGAACCCGCTGTCGAACTCGCGGAACATGGCGCGCTCGACTTTCTCGTCTTCGAATGCCTCGCTGAACGGACGATTGCCATCGCGCAGCAGGCGCGACGCAAGGATCCGCAACTGGGCTACGACCCGTTGCTCGCAGCGCGGATAAACGCGGTGCTGCCGGCGGCGATCCGTCACGGCGTGCGGATTATCTCGAACATGGGCGCGGCCAATCCGCTCGCGGCCGCGCAAAAGACCGCGCAAATCGCGCGCGCGCTCGGTCTGGAGGACGTCAGGATAGCGGCGGTCACGGGCGATGATGTACTCGATGTCGTGCTGCAGGGCGACTTCCGTTTCGAAGAATCGGGCGACCGCGTGGCATCGTACAAGGACCGCATCGTGTCGGCGAACGCTTATCTGGGGGCGTCCGCCATCGTCGATGCGCTCGCGGCGGGCGCGCAGATCGTGTTGACAGGCCGCGTCGCCGATCCATCGCTTTTCGCGGCTCCGCTGATCCATGCTTTCGGCTGGAGCATGGATGACTGGAACACGCTGGGACAGGCGACCGTCGTCGGGCATCTGCTGGAATGCGCGGGGCAGGTGACGGGTGGTTACTTCGCCGATCCAGGCTTCAAGGACATTCCTGATCTCGCGCGACTCGGCTTTCCGATTGGCGAAGTCGGGGCCGACGGTTCGGTTGTCGTTACCAAGGTGCCGCACGCGGGCGGACGCGTGACGGAAGCGACATGCAAGGAACAGCTGCTGTACGAAATCCATGACCCGCAGCGCTATTTGCAACCCGATGTCGTCGCTGACTTCTCGCAGGTATGCGTCGCTGAAGAAGCGCCTGACCGGGTCCGTGTCACAGGCGGATGCGGCACGCCACGCACCGGCACGCTGAAGGTATCGGTTGCGTACGTCGACGGATTCATCGGCGAAGGGCAGATCTCGTATGGCGGCCCGGGTGCGGTCGCGCGTGCCCGGCTCGCACTCGATATCGTTCGCGAACGGCTGGCGCTGACAGGCGTGCAGACAAGCGAGTTGCGCTTCGACCTGATCGGTGTGAACGCATTGCACGGCGAAACGGCGGGGACGCGTGCCGCGGAACCGTACGAGGTGCGCGCACGCGTGGCGGGGCGCACTGCGACGGCGGCACAGGCCGTGCTGATCGGCAACGAGGTCGAGACGCTATATACGAACGGCCCGGCGGGCGGTGGCGGGGTGACGAAGTCGACGCGCGAGGTGCTTGCGGTGCAGTCGATACTGTTGCCGCGCGAGCACGCGAAGCCGGCATTTTCATTTGTGGAGGCGTGACATGAAACTACGCGAAATCGCGCATTCGCGCACGGGCGATAAGGGCAATACGCTGAACATATCGGTCATCTGTCATGACGCGCGGAACTACGATCATTTGCGCGCCGCGTTGACTGCTGAGCGCGTCAAGATGTTTTTAGGCGATGTCGTGCTCGGGGATGTGGTCCGCTATGAGTTGCCGCGTCTTGCCGCGTTCAACTTCGTGCTTGGCAATGCACTGGGCGGAGGAGTAACACGCTCGCTCGCGCTCGATGCGCACGGCAAATCCATGAGTTCGGCGCTGTTGGATCTCGAGGTTGAGGATGTGACCCAGGTTAGTGACGCGCCGCAAATGTAGGCCTCTTTTGCAGAAGACCGGCTGCTGTCAGAGCCGTCGTCGAGCCAGGTCCAGTCGACGGGTTGCTGAGCTTCGACTATCGTCGTCTGCGCGATGTGCCGCTCAGGTTTCCACGCGTACGGTCTGCGTCGGGCACGGTTCGCCTGAAAGTCAGTCAAGGGGCCGAGCGCGCCGTCGCAAACCGTTCAAACAGCATGCGCGGCAGGATCAGTCCAACGGTCATGGCCAGGAGGATCAGGAACGCCGTGGCGCTGTTCGCCACGACGGCCGGGACAAGGTCGGCCGACGCGCGCGGTCCGAAGGCGACCGGCTCAAGCAGCGTGCTTGCGGCACGGAACAGGAAGAAGCCCGGCATCATTGAGACGACCGCAGAGAAGCCGACTGCGGCGAAGGGGAGGCGTGCGACGTCCAGCGTAATCCGTGTGCGCGCAAGATCTATCGCGCCGTTGAGGATATGCGGGCCGGGAACCAGCACCATACAGGGGCAAAACGCGACGAGCGATTGCGCATCTGGAAGATGGCGGCGACGTCTGGACGGCGAGGACTTTGCCCATGTCTATGCCTGGCGGCTCGGCCGGGACGATTTCGGAGTCGTCGCGTTCTTCGCGGATCGCGCGACCATCGACCGATCGCTCACGCCGCAAGCGCGTAGGCGAGCATCGTTGGCCGGTTCGCCTTTGCCGGGAACACATTCCACGAACCGTCATCGTGCCGGAAGAAAACGATGGTCAAACTTCCGTCCGCACGCGCCGCCCCGATGCGCACGTAGCGCCTTCCATCCGTTCGTGTTCGACTGAACTCCATCACGTGTATTGTCACCACCGCGGGAGGTCCAAACCACTTGCCGACCAGCGTTCGCAAGCACTTCTCGCCGGAACCCATCTTGCACTCCTCTGACCGCGGCGCCACCATCAGCGCTACTCACTACGCTTTGATAGTAGTCAGCGCGACACAGGGTGGCTATTACATAAAGCTGGAACTCTGGTGTAGCGCTATAGCGGTGATTCGAGTCGCCTGAACTGCGATCGACAAACGTTGCTGGTTTGCCGGAGCCACCGTTCAACGCATATCTATTTTCTGGTCAAAGCATTCTATGCAACGGCTTGACCGAATCAGAAATGCCAGCATGACAACGGCGCACTTGCCTAGAGTGTCGATCGTGTAAAGACACATACCCAACGGTGTAAGCGTGATATGCGAGACCAGCATAAGGACGCTTGCAATGGATCCGGCCCCGAAGAGAACATAGAATTGAAGAAGGAAGCTGCGGATAAAAATCTCTGCGCTGCAGGCAAGCGTGGTCCACATCGCGGTAGCCGCAACGAAAGCCATTGCATCGTTCAGGCTCTCGATGCGAAGCAGCTCGACCGCGAGTTCAAAAAGCGAAAAGCCAACGGTGAGAACGAGCGTCATGTCGAACAGCGACGGGCAGTGGGGCACAGCGTTCCTATCGGGCACGTGACGCTCTGCATGCTTATCGTGGACGGCAGACTGGAAATGCATGCTCTGCCACTTGTAGACAGGATTCCAGTCCATCGAGACCTCCCGGTGCGTGTACGAATGACGCCGCGAATAGAAAAAGCTAAAGGAAGCGGGCGTTTGCCGCTTTTCGCGAAACATGGGGTGGCCTGCACGTTTTCGCGCATCCTCATACGAAGCAGGCGCGGCGGCGTTGACAAGAGAGCCGGATTTGCGCCAATGCTCGACCTCGACTTGATCATAGGTAGCGAGCTTGCGGGCCGCTACTACATGAATGTGGAGTGCATCCGGGTTTGAACGGGAAGAGGAACTCGAATGTAGAGGTCCTGCACGCGCCCGAGGTGGGCGAGCAGCTTGCCGTACGCGGGCGTGAGCAACGAGGCGAGGCAACTGAACGCGGCCCGGCTTGCTATGTGTTACGGCGTCGGTGTGACGCCGGTGCAATCCTTTCCCAACCCTATCAGGGAATGTACTTATTAGAGTACTTGTGTATACAGAAGTATCCTGAAATCGAACATTGAGGGAAGATCCATGCCGCGACTGGATTTCCCGCCCGGGAGCCGCGGACGTTCTTCCCGCGCCGATGTGAACGGCTTGTGCGCCCATTTGCTCTGCAGGATGTCGACGACAGGAGTTTCACAATGGCAGGCTATGACGTGATCGTAGTAGGGGCGGGCAATGCTGCGCTGGCGGCGGCAGTGTCCGCACGCGAAAACGGCGCTGCACGCGTCGTGGTTCTGGAAAAAGCACCACGCGCCATGCGCGGCGGCAATACGCACTGGAGCGGCGGCGTATTGCGCTTCGCGTTCGACGATCCACGCGAAATCGGGCCGCTATTGCCCGGCGTCGAGAAGGAATTCGACGATTTCTATGCGGGCATTCAGCCTTACACCCGGGACGACTTTCATGGCGACCTGATGCGCGTGACGAGTGGTCAGACGGATCCGGTGCTGTCGCACGTGCTCGTGGACAATTCGAAAGACACCGTGTTCTGGATGCACGAAACTGGCCAGATCAAGATGGAGCCGGCCGTCAGCCTGACCGGCGTGCGCAAGGGCAATCAGATCATCTGGGCGCGCGGGCTGGTGGTGCGCGCGGAACATGAGGGCGTCGGCTTGTCGCGCGGCTGGTTTGCGGCGGCCGAGCGGATGGGCATCGAGGTGCGCTACGGCACGGCGGTGACGGCCTTGCTGCAGGACGAAACAGGGCGCGTCTGCGGCGTGCGCATCCGTGACGACGAAGGCATGCGCGACTTGAGCAGTCGCGCCGTCGTGCTCGGTTGCGGTGGCTTCGAGGCGAATGTGCAGATGCGCACGCAGCATATCGGTCCGCTAGTCGGCGGCGCGAAAGTGCGCGGCACGCCTCACAATCAGGGCGATGGCCTGCGGATGGCGATGGCGATCGGCGCCATGCCATGGGGACAATGGAGCGGTTGCCACGCAACCCCGATCAGCGCCGACTGGGGTAATTTCGCGCCGCGGGAATTGACGGATCGCAGCAACCGGCTGAGCTACCTGTACGGCGTGATGATCAACCGCAAGGGCAACCGTTTCGTCGACGAAGGCGAGGACGGCGCGATGTTCACCTACGCCAAATACGGCCGTGCGATTCTCGCCGAGCCCGGCGCGAAGGCTTATCAGCTGTTCGATTCGAAGACGGTCCATCTGCTCGAGCCACGTTACTCCACCAGCGATCCGTTGCAGGCCGACACGCTCGAAGCGTTAGTCGAGCAACTCGATATCGACGACAAGCCGCGCGCGCTGAAGACACTTCAGGAATACAACGCCGCGGCTCATGATGCTGCGGACGGCTTCGATCCCACGGGCAAGGACGGGTTGAGCACGCAAGGACTCAGCCCAGACAAGACAAACTGGGCATTGAAGCTCGACGCGCCGCCGTTCTATGCATACACGGCGACGGGCGGCATCACGTTCACATTCGGCGGCGTCAAAGTCGACGAAGAGGCCCGCGTGATCGGCACTGACTGGCGTCCGATTCCCGGCCTCACGGCCTGCGGCGAGATGGTCGGCGGCCTCTTCTACGACAACTACCCGGCCGGCACCGGCCTCGTCTCGGGGGCGACCTTCGGACGGATTGCGGGACGCACGTCAGCGCGCATTTAGTGCAAGATCGGCCAATCCGCAGCAAAAGATCAGGCGAATGAGATGACCATGACATCACGCACAGCCTCTGAAATTCCCGACAGTACCGACGAATGCGACATGCCGGTCACGCTGCGTCTGGCGCGCAGGATCCACGCGTTCGGCACGAGGGACGTCACGCCGCGTGCGCTGGTGGCGGCACGTACGGCATTCATCGACACGATCGGCGTCACGCTCGCCGGTTCGGCCGAGTTGTGCGTGCGCATTTTGCTGGATACGCCAGGCGTTGCCGAAGCACCGGGCAAGTGCTCGGTATTCGGCACCGCCCGCAAGACGTCCGCGCTCGACGCGGCGCTCGTGAACGGCACCGCCTCGCACGCGCTCGACTACGATGACTTCAGTCAGCCGATGGGCGGCCACCAGTCCGTGCCACTCATCGCGCCGTTGCTCGCACTCGCCGAGGAGCGGCAGCTGCGAGGCGACGCGGTCATTGCGGCCTACGTGATCGGCATCGAGACAGAAATCCGCGTCGCCCGCGCGGTCAATTTCCATCATTACGACAAGGGATGGCATCCGACTTCGACGCTTGGCGTGTTTGGCGCAGCGGCCGCAGCCAGCCATCTGCTCAAACTCGACGTGGACAGAACCGCCACCGCGCTGGCGATCGCGGCGTCGCTGGCGGCAGGGTTGAAGGCGAACTTTGGCACGATGGTCAAGCCTTTGCATGTCGGGCATTGCTGCCGCGACGGCTTGCTCGCCGTGCTGCTCGCGCAACGCGGGTTCAGCGCGAATGCCGCGGCGCTCGAGCACAAGCAGGGCTTCTTTAACGCGTTCAACGGTCCAGGAACTTACGACGCCGAGCGGATTTTCGACAACTGGTGCGCGCCGCTCGAAATCGAAAGTTCGACGCTGGGCCTCAAGCAGTTTCCCTGCTGCGGCAGCACGCATCCCGCGATCGCGATGGCGCTGACGCTGGTTCGGGAAGACAACGTCAAGGCTGACGACATCGAAGCGATTCATATCCAGTCGCATCCCCGTCGTCTGCCGCATACGGACAATCCCGAACCGCAGACCTCGCTCAACGCGAAATTCAGCGTGCAGTACGCGGTGGCGCGAGCGTTGCTGGACGGTGTCGTGCGCCTCGAGCATTTCGAGGGGGACGCACATCGCGATCCGCGCATCCGGCGTCTGCTTGCGATCACGCGCACAGACCCGCATCCCGGGATGCCGGAGGATTCTCCGCACCAGTTCGGCGCGGAAGTGACGGTGACGATGCGCGATGGCCGTGTGCTGTCACGCCGCATCGACGATCTGATCGGTCGCGGCGGCGATCACCCGATGTCAGATGAAGAACTGTGGGAGAAGTTTTCCGATTGCAGCAAGCGGGCGATCGGCTCGTCGGAAGCGCTCTCGCTTTACGAGAGACTCGAATCGCTGGAAGCGGTCACGGACATCAGCCAGCTCGCGCGGCTGATGACGAGGCGCACCTTGCCTGGCGGCGCTGAACCCGGGCGCGACCTGAAGATCGCGGCGGCGCCGGGCAATACCCTCGTGGAGACGTCGTGGGTACCGTGATGGCTGGGGCGTAAGGTCTGTATTGCACCAGGCAGGACCGCAGGCGACACTAAAACTACGGATGGAGACAGATATGCTGAACGCTTCCTTTGCGTTTGATGTAGCAGGCGCACTTCGTAGTGGTCGCGAATGGGCCGCGGCGCGGGGGGTGTCCCGTGAATGACGAACTGATTGCCGCGCGGATCGACCGCTTGCCGGTGTCGCGTTTTCACCGGCGTCTGCTGCTTCTCGTCAGCCTGCCGTTCTTTTTCGACATCAGCGATATCTTCACTTTTTCGTACGCCGCGCCGGCGCTCGTCAAGGAGTGGGGGCTCACGATGTCGAGTATTGCGATGCTGACGTCGGCGGGCTTCTTCGGCATGTTTCTCGGCGCGACGCTGGGCGGCATGCTGTCCGACAAGATCGGCCGCAAGCGCGCGCTGATCTACTACGTGATCGCCTACTCGGTGTTCTCGCTCGCCAATGCGCTTGCACCGGACATCCCGATGCTGATGATCACGCGCGTGCTGACGGGCGTCGGCATTTCGTCGGCGACGGCGGTTGTGATGGCGTACATTGCCGAACTCTTCCCAGCGAAAACCCGCGGCACCTGGCAGGGCTGGGCGATGGTCATTGCGCTGATGGGCATTCCGATCACGAGTTGGGTCGCCCGGCTGGTCGTGCCGTCCGGGCCGAACGGATGGCGCTGGATTTTCGTATGGGGCGCGCTCGGGATCGTTTTCCTGCTGTTCACGAAGCATTTCCCGGAATCGCCGCGTTGGCTCGCGCGCCAGGGCCGCATGGAAGAAGCGGACCGCACGCTGAAGCTGATCGAAGCGGAGGTCGAGCTGACGACCGGGCCGTTGCCCGAAGCGGTCACGATTAACCGGCCGGTTGAAGTGCGCGCGCACTGGACCTCGATGTTCAAAGGCCAGTACATCGGCCGCACGATGACGCTGTGGGCGATCTGGATCTTCCAGACACTCGGCTTTTACGGCTTCCAGGCGTGGGTGCCGACCCTCCTCGTGCAACACGGCATCACGATCGTTCACAGCCTCACCTACATCACGCTGATCAACATCGGCGCGGTGCCCGGCGCGCTGATCGCCGTGTTTCTCGCGGACCGTTTCGAACGCAAGTTCAGCATCGCCGCGGCAGCCGCGCTGATCGCCGTGTTCGGGCTGTTGTACGGATTGAGCTTCCAGCCTGTGCTGATCGTGTCGTTCGGGTTTCTGGTCGGCATGTTGATCCAGACCTTCGCGGCCCTCTGCTATGCGTACACGCCGGAACAGTATCCGACCGATATCCGCAACACAGGCGCCGGCTTCGCATACGGGATGGGGCGGCTCGCGAACGTCGGCAACTCGTTCATCGTCGCGGCGATCTTCGTGAACTTCGGCTACGTGTGGGTGTTCGTGTACATCGCAGGCGCGTGGCTCGCGACGGCTGTCATCACCGTGCTGTTCGGCGCGAGAACGACAGGGCGCCGGCTCGAATCGATCAACCCCGTGCTCGCGCAAACGCCCGATAACCCGCTCGATACACCCATTCTCCGGCCAGGCGACCGTTGATGACGCCCACTTCGACTTCAGACCAGGACGTTGAACCTATGACGACGGCCGACTCTCGCGCCCAGAACGAAATGGGGATTGCGCGCGCATTGGCGGAATTCGCCTGCGCACTCCAGCCATCCGCATTGCCCGCTGAACTTCGGCGCAAGGCGACGCATCACATCACCGATGCGATCGGTCTCGCGTTCGCGTCCCATCACTTTCCGTTCGCCGCGCCAGCGCTGCGTGGGTTCGAAGCGGCCGGCTCGCGTGGCGATGCGACAGTGATCGGCAGTTCGCAGACGCTCGCGCCACGCGATGCGGCGCTCGCGAATGGCTTCCTGATTCATGGGTTGGATTTCGACGACACGCATCCGCTCAGCATCGTGCATCCGACGGTTGCCTGCCTGCCGGCGGCACTCGCGATTGGGGAAGCCGTCGATGCGGAATGGGACGAATTGCTCGCTGCATACGTGGCCGGGATGGAGACGGCAATCCGGATCGGCGCGGCCGTGAAAGGCGGATTTCATCACGCGGGCTTTCACGCGACCGGCATTGTGTCCCACTTCAGTTCGACGATTGTCGCCGGCAAGCTAATGGGTCTCGACGCCGCACAACTAGTCGCCGCGCAAGGCATTGCGGCGAGCACCGCAGCGGGCGTGCAGGTGTTTCTCGAGGAGGGCGCGTGGACCAAACGCATGCATCCCGGCTGGGGCGCGCTCGCGGGCATCACCGCAGCGCATCTTGCGCAGAATGGTTTTGCCGGACCGTCGCGGCCCTATGAAGGCCGTTTCGGCCTGTTCGATTCGCACTTGCAGCAGCACGTGGCCGAGGTCGATGCCGCTTCGATCAGCGCGGGTCTGGGCGAACGTTGGGCCATGCTCGGTACGGCAATCAAACCGTACCCCGTGTGCCACTTCATTCACGGCTGCGCGGAGGCCGCGCTGTTGCTGCAAGCTGGCTTGCCGAACGCCGTCGGCATCGACGAAGTGATCTGCATGTTGCCGGCGCCGACCATGCCGATCGTCGCCGAACCGGCCGCTTCGAAGATCGTGCCCCGCAACGACTATGAAGCGAAATTCAGCACGCAGTTCGTTGTCGCGACGTGCCTGTTGCGCGGCCGCTTTGGTCTCGCAGAACTCGAAACTGGCAGTCTCGCTGATCCTCAGATTCTTCAACTGGCGAGCAAGGTGCGTTGCATCGTCGATCCGGATACGGAGTTTCCGAAGTATTTTTCGGGGTTGGTGACGGTTCGGCTGAACGATGGCACCGAGCGGACCCAGCATGTGCCTGTCAATCTCGGCAGCGGCGCCCGCGCGCTGGACGAAAATGCGATTGCCGCCAAGTTCCGCGGTACCGCTGGGCTGCGTCTGTCGCAGGACAGAGTGGATGCGCTGCTCGACGTGCTGCTCGCGCCCGGTCGGCGCAAGGTGCGATCGCTGACGCGTCTATTACGTGGCGCCTGAGCAAGCCTGAGCAAGCCTGAGCAAGCCTGAGCAAGCCTGAGCAAGCCTGAGCAAGCCCAGCAGGCAGCGCCGGGCTTACGTCAGCACCTTTAGTACCTTTGACACCTTCAGGCACCGCCGCCTGGGCGCGCACTGCTCGTGTCCATTTCAGCGCCAAATAGCATCTGCAAACGGAGTTCCGTTGCCGCGGCCACGTGTTGGTGCGCAGCACGCTCCGCACCATCGGCATCGTGCCGCGCGATGCACGCGACGATTTCCTTGTTCTCTTTTAACCCGCTCCTGATTCTCCCGGGCACCGAATAGGTGGTCGAGCCAAGCAGACCTAGCGCATCGATCAGCACATTCGAAGTCTTGTATAAATACTCGTTGTGCGCCGCCGCTACGATGATTTCATGCAGTCGGCGATTGACCGAGGCGACCTCGTCGGGAACCTTCAGGCGCTCGAGTTGCGCGATGACCTGCTGCATTGACAGGATCTCGATGGGCGATGCCTGCTCCGCCGCGAAGCGGGCGGCCGCGCCGACCAGCACTTTGCGCATCGCGTAGAGCTCCATCACCTGTTTCGGCGACAGTTGCACGACGACGAAACCGCGCGGCGGCGCGAAGCGCACAACCCCCTCGCTTTCAAGCCGTTTCAGCGCTTCACGCACCGGCGTGCGGCTGACGGCGAGGCGCTCGGCGATATCCGTTTCGCGCAGCCGGTCTCCGGACGCGAGTTGACGGTCGCGAATCTCCTGACGCAACTGCGCATACACGTATTGCGCAAGCGAGCCTTGCCCGAAATCCGTCGTTAGTTCGGCGTCGCCGATCGTGGCACTGGACTTTTCACTCACAGGTCTAACCTTCGATATCGTTGTGTCCGGATGGCTTGCCGTACGGATTGCCGCATGGCAGGCGGTACGGTAAGTATAAATCGGCGGGGACGGCGTTCAGCGCAGACACGCCATGAGCGCGCATACGCTCAGCTGCCGCGGTGGCTGCATGACCGACTTCAGCGTGTTATCCGCGCGTTCGCGACCGAGCGCGCTTTCCAACAGGTCGCGCGCCTTTTGCGTTACCGCTTCAGCGCCCACCGGCCGGTTCCAGCTTCCGGGCGGCGCGTCGCAGCTTGCAGTGACGGTGCGGCCGTCTTTCAGATGCACGGCGATCCCGACGACCATCTTGTCGAACGCGCCGGAAATGCCCGGGTCGGCAGACAGGGTGAAGCGATCGAGCAGCGCTTCCACGTCGCCGGCGAAACGGCGGCGGTCGGTGAACGAGGCCGGCTCGACTTTGCCGTCCAGCAGGGCAATCGTCGCCGTGTATTGCCAGGAGAACTTGCCGTCGAGTCCGGTCTCCGGATGGGGTCGGTCGATGTACGGCATGGCCGGCGTATGCAGTTCGATCCGCGTGACGTCGTGAAAGCTGAAAGGGGCGGAAGTCGCGATTTGCGCGCGGGCGTCGAGCGCGGCTGCGATACCGAAGTGGGTGGCGAATTGCGACGGGAACAGCTTCCACGAAGGACCCGGCACCAACGCACGGCCAGCGCCGAGCGGAGCCAGCAGAGGAGCGCTGGTGAAGCGTTCGCCGAAGTAGGCGTGACCCCAGCCGCGCGGTCCGCTGAGCGCGTCGGGATTCGCAGTGAAGCCGCGCCGCGCGAGCAGCGCGGCTTCGAGACCGTGTGCGGCAGCATCGCCGCAATGCAGCGCTTTGGTCTGCGAGCCGATATTAGCCAGCAGTCCGCTGCTGCGCGACGCGGCGATGCAGAGTGCCGCCGCAGCCGATGATGGATCGAGTTCGAGCAGATCGGCGCACGCGAGCGCTGTCGCCAACGGGCCCACGATACCCGGCGGATGCAGGCTCAGCTGCGCCGCCTCGAGCTGCGCGGACGACAGCCGCAGACGTCCCTGCGCTTCGATACCCTTCGCGAACGCGCGTAACAGCGCCGCGCCCTGCGGCTCGCCCGAGGCCTGTTCGCGTTGTTCG
Organism: Paraburkholderia fungorum; assembly: GCF_046027215.1. GTDB lineage: Bacteria > Pseudomonadota > Gammaproteobacteria > Burkholderiales > Burkholderiaceae > Paraburkholderia > Paraburkholderia fungorum_D. The sequence continues at coordinate 2,252,051 of NZ_JAQQEN010000001.1, forward strand.
GCAAGTGCCAGCAACGCGGGCAGCAGCGGCGATACGGCGTGATTTGGCGGATTCCACATCGGCTCGTAGTCGAGCACGTGCATCGACATACCGTTGATGCGCGCGGCGATGATGGGCGGCGCGCTAAACCCGTGGCCAATGACGGTGGCCGCGCCGGCACATGGGAATTCCTCTTGCGACAACTGGGCCATATGCGTGGGCCCCGGCTCCGGCGCGCCGGCTGCGGCTACTGCGACGCCGTCCATCAGCAGCAACTGGCAGCGCTCGATCAATGCAGGATCGTCCGCGGGCCAGCCGAGGATGAGTTCAGCGAAATCCCGCGCAAGGTTGGTCATGAGCCTCAATCCTCCACCAGTGCTGATGCCGCTTCGATTGACGCCGCGCCAGGCGTTGTCGCGACGCTTCTCCACGTCTGGCCAGGCGCCGTTGTCAGGCGTTGTTTCGAGTACAAGTGTATACCAATGTACTCCGATGCGTAAAACGCTTTGCGTGCCTGAGGCTGCGGCGCGGCGGCGCTTTTCAGGTGGTGCGACAGCCCGGACGACGCCAGCACCTCGGCGGTATATTGCTCGTATTGATCCCGATTATCTGAACGTTTCCTGAAACCGAGGAGTTGCGATACATGTCCGAGCCATCACCAACCATCGAAATTGAAACTGCGCCGAATCCCGGGTTCGCCGTCATCCTGATGCACGGTCTCGGCGCAGACGCCAACGACTTCGTGTCGCTCGTGCCCGAGCTGCGTTTCACCGATGCGCCCGCTGTGCGCTTCGTTTTTCCCAATGCGCCGGAGATTGCCGTTACCGCAAACAACGGCTACGTGATGCGTGCCTGGTATGACATCCGGTCGTTTCAGAGCATTAATCAGCAAGTCGACGAAGCCGGTATCGAATTGTCTTGTGCAGTTGTGCGGCAATTGATCGAAGCGCAGAACCGGCGCGGCATTCCGACTTCGAACATCTTTCTGGCGGGTTTTTCGCAAGGCGCGGCAATGACCTATTCAGCAGGACTGACGCACCCTGAGGCACTTGCGGGCTTGATCGTGATGTCAGGTTATGTCCCGTCGCCGGGCTATATTGTCAGCCGCTTGAGCGCCGCGAACCGTAGCACGCCGATCTTTGCCGCGCACGGCATATACGACGACGTGTTGCCGATCCAGTTAGGCGAGGCCGCGCGCAACTTTGCGATCGCGCGAGGTTGCAAGGTCGACTGGAGTGCGTATCCGATGCCGCACGCAGTGTGCGCAGAGGAGATATCGGCGCTGCGCGCGTGGCTCGGAGCGCTCCTTGCAGCACCTTCCTGAAGCGTCCCGCAGAGTGTTTTTATGTAGAGCACAGGCAACTTCGGTGCGTCCGAGCCGATGCAGTGCATCTGCACCTTCGCGCCCGCCAATCGGCCGAGAAGGACTCCGTTCCTCTGAACCCAGCCCCGATTCGCACATGACGAAGCAGTGGTAGCGGAAATTTGTCGCTTCTATACTGGCGTATATCTGAGTCGAAGGAACAGTATGCGACGCGTGATCGTCCGGCAATCATCAGTTCACGGAAAGGGCGTGTTCGCGATGCGACCGCTTACAGCGGGTGAGCGCGTGCTCGAGTACAGGGGTGAATTGACGAGCTGGCGGGAGGCCGTGCGTCGGCATCGACGTGAAGGAGTCGCCGGGCACACGTTTCTTTTTGGCCTGTCGGATGGCCGCGTGATCGACGGCAGTCGCGGCGGCAACAGCGCGCGTTGGCTGAACCACGCATGCGCACCGAACTGCGAGACCATCGAAGACGCCGGTCGCATCTTCATCCACGCGCTCCGGCCAATCGAGGCGGGTGAAGAACTCTTTATTGAATACCTGCTGGCCACTGACGATCCACTGGATGAGTACGTCCGAGCCCAATACGCGTGCCGGTGTGCCGCTGCAGGCTGCCGTCAGTCGATGCTGGCGGACACACCCTGAGCACGGCCGCGGATCAGGTAGAGGGCGGCTAGGGGAGCGGTTGTATGCAGAAGCAGAAGGTCGATTAACCCACGGGTGTCTGCACCGCAAGCAGACGTGACGCAGCGGGACTACACTGGCGTGACCCGAGAATCGCTTTTTTAGCGCGTGACTCGATCGCGCGCGGCTCACGCACCAGGAACAGCGAGCGAGCCGATTCCAATCGCGTCATGCCGGAGCATCAATCGGCCCAGGCGTTGATGTCAAGAATCGCGCTGGCGAACGCTTGTGGTGCCTCCTGCGGAAGATTGTGGCCTGCATTCGGCACGATGCGGTTCTCATGGCGTCCAGTGAAGTGCTTTGCGTCTGTCTTTGTTCCCGACAGTGGCGAGACGCCGTCCGCGTCCCCCTCGAGTGTGATCGTCGGCACGGTGATCGACGGCATGGCGGCGAGGCGCCGCTCCATATCGTCGAACTGAGGATCGCCCTCGACCAGTCCAAAACGATGCCGGTAGGAATGGACTACCACGTCGACGAAATCCGGATTGTCAAACGCCTCTGCCGAGCGCGCGTAGGTGGCGTCGTCAAAGCGCCAGGTGGGCGACCATAACGACCATAAGAGCCGGCAGAACGCGCGCCGGTTTTCGGTCAGCCCAGCCCGGCCGCGCTCACCATGGAGATAATATTGGTACCAGAGCCGATGTTCTTTTTCGGGGCTGGCCGGCCGCATGGCGGTGGCTATGTTCTGGATGTTATAGCCGTTAACCGAGACGAGCCCCCGCGCTCGTGACGGGTACAGCGCCGCCACGATGCATGCTGCCCGGCCGCCCCAGTCATAGCCACCGAGCACGGCCCGCTCAATCTGAAGCGCGTCGAGCAGCGCTAACAGGTCGGCCCCAAGCGCCGCCTGCTGACCCGAACGAGGGGTTGCTGGTGCGAGGAAACGCGTTGGCCCATATCCCCGGAGATAGGGTGTGATGACGCGGGCACCTTGTGACGTCAGGCGCGGCGACACTTCGTCGTACGCGTGGATGTCGTAGGGGAAACCGTGTAGCAGCACGACCGGCCATCCGTGGGGATCGCCCTGTTCGTCATGGACAACGTCGAGCAGCCCGGTTGCAATGTTCTTAAGCATGAAGCCATCCTCCGTGTGAAGTGGTCCGGCCTGTCGCCTCGACGACACCCCGCTGCCGGTGCTCGCGCCGGGCAATGGCAGGACGAAGACCGGCCTGAAGAACGACGGCGCGTTCGCCAGGAGAAGGCTGTGCCGCTGCTATCGGCCACTTAAATTATATTCTTTAGCCGATGCTTGAAACTCCCCAGCTCGGTGCCGGTTTTGCGACATAACGGTGCGAAATTTTCGGCGACTTCTTCTGACTTCCAATGCGCCCGCATGCGCTCTCAACGCTGCATCAGCCGGGCCCACATGTCTCATGCAAACGTCCCTGCGGCAGACATTTTTCACTGGCTCAGTGAGATCAGCCTGCTGTGCGCTTTACAGTCAAGGCGTCACTCGTCTGATGGTCGCCTGCAATCACCTTGAGTGGCACCTGGCCAACCGCCAATGCACGTTCGATAAGCAGGTTATTGCCGTTCTCAGCGACGATTTGCTGAAGACGCGCGAATTCCCCACACCAGAGTGTCTCGACGTCTTTATCCCGACTCGCATCCCGGTCCTCACTGAGCGCGACTGCACGAACCTGCAACCGGCTCAATTCGGCTTGTCCGCCCACTTCGACGCCATAGCCGGGTAACGAGGGCTTTCGGAGGACAACGCGCCCATCTTTCGCCCAAGCCGTCGTCATGCCTTCGTGGACTTCATAACCGAGCTTGGCCAGCCCCTGCAGAACGACATCCCGTCGGGACTGAGCAGCTTTGCTCTGCAGTTCGATGACGAACAGTGCGCGGCCCTCGTCCGCCAACGCGACCAACCGATTTGTGGGGGTAGAGGCATCGCATGTAGCAATTGCTTCTCGTAACGCTGCGGATGCAGCAAAGTCAACCGTATTGAGTTCGTCCGACACTTCGGTGAGTTGCGCCAAGGCGGCCTCCTTGGCCCGCACCGCTTCGATGCCAATAGAGAGGTCGAGAATCAGGCTAGAACGTTACCACAGCCGTAGCGCGATCAGAGCCGGTACGCGGCTTTGTCATGCGCTACGGTATTAGCGATTTCATTAAAGATTTTCTAATATCTCCCGTAAACAACAAGGAAATTGAAGAATACTGCCGGGGGGTGATGGTTGCGACTGCGCGCAATACAAAGCGACCGCTGAACAGATGCGCGAGTTGTGGAAAGACGTGGTATCCACGCGGAAGCAATCTGTCGAGTCGCTGCCCTAAATGCGGAAGCGGGAAGACAAAGCTCGCAGGTCTCGGAATCGTCGGCACCCTGGGGGCGTTGTTTTTAATGCTGGTTATGGGAGGTCACCCCGACCGCAGAAATGATGCTTCAATCACACCTTCAAACAGCGGTTCGATTCAATCGGGCAGCGACACGCCGTCATCTGCACAATTGACAGACTCTGCAAAAGCCGAAGATGAACGGGCATTGCTGGCACAAGGCATCACGGATGCACCTGCCGGAAAGCCGCAAACCGTTACTGTCCCCGCGTCGACGGCGGAGTCCACGGCGAATGCGCCGCTTGTCGCGGCTGAAGTTCGAGATACTCCGAACGCCATCCGCATCGGTGCAGCTAGTGCCCCGGACGGTGAAAGCGGCGGCAGCACCTTCGCGCATCACTAGCCTGCGCTAAACGTCAGCGAACTAGATGGATTTCCGGGTCCGGGGGCCATCAGGCAGCCTGGCTTAAGGCAGCATGTTTCACGGCGTTCATCCCCGAAAAGAAAAGAAACCGAATAGTTGTCAACAATCTATGAGTCTGCGTCCACAAAACCAATGCAATAGATGCGCTTACACCTGGTTTCCGCGAGGGAAACACCTCTCGTTACGATGCCCGGGGTGCGGCAGCAGAGATATTGAAGTCGTACAGCCTCCGCCGCGCTCATCGTCCGGCTGCGGCCCGGTCGTACTGGTAGCAATTCTGATTGTGGTTGGAATAATCTGGGCGACTGCGCGTTCCGGTGGGAGTGCTTCTGAACCGCCGATTGCTGCGTCCGAACCGTTAGGGGCGAGCGCCGCGGAGGCAAACGTCCAGGCAGGGCAGCAACCAGCCTCTGAAGTCGACGCTGAATCGATTCCCCTAGGAGCGACGGCGGCGTCAGCTAGACCTCCTATACCTGGCGCTGCGAGCGATGCTGCTGCATCAACCAGTCAGGCCGACATTGCGCCGGATGGTGCGTCACTGCCGATTTCAACCGCGAGCTCAAAAACTATCTATGCGACGAGCTTCGATTGCAGCAACGCGGCACATGAAGATGAGATCGTCATTTGCGGCGATCCTGGACTTGCTGCCATGGATACTGAGCTAGCTGAGCTATATGAAGCGGCTCTCAAATCGATATCGGACCCGCAGGCGCTTCAGCAATCCGAATCCGGTTGGGTCACGGCGCGCCATCTGTGTGACAGCGATTTGAACTGCCTCCGCCGGGCATGCGGCGCGCGGATTGGACAATTTAAGGGGTCACTTGGCTCACCACCGTTGCTTCCGACGGATGGCACACCTGAAAGCCGTAATGCTCTTTAAGTTGTAAGGAGGGGACAGGGAAGCCGCTCGCTCGGTATGGGAGTCCGCGCAGGCGAACGAAGCCTTGGAGCTGGCCGTAGTTGATGGAGTGGCCGAACACATGCACACGTAAGCCCAAAAAAAAGCTCGAATCGGGCAGGAGCGTGTTCTGGCTACTTCCTACGATTGGGCCTGCTGGACCTGGTGGCAGGATTGCCGGACTCGACATAATGGCCAGAGCGACATCGATATTCTCGAAGTGCGTGGCCGGGCAAATGCAATCGGTGAGGGTCTTTCAACAAGGGAGCATTCGGCCGGGCTCGGTCATAGCCGAGACCCGCGACGGCGGCCGCCCAGTGCGGAGGCTGAACAGTCGATGGCGGCGATTCGTGACAGCCTCGCCGCAAAGTTCGCTTCTCGGCGACTCGCGCCATCGGCGTAGGTCAAAGGCTAGACCAATCGACGCTCGGATCGTCCGGATACTTGTTAAGAGCAATGGATCTAACGACATTCGCATCATTGTATAGCGCCATGATGATGTTCTCATCAACCTTCAGTTTCGCCTTCGCGACGCTCGCCTTCGTTAGCTGATCGCCACCGCCTTGTGTCCATGCTGCTTGCCACATCGCAGCCAGGTAGCGTGTGCCTCGTGCCATGCACGAAACCGTCCGCGTCCCGAAGGTTTCCCACATTGCAGCCGACTTGTCAGGTCGGGACTGCCCCTTGAGCTCGATCCACTTGTCCACGATTTCTCGAGGTGCGATCTCGCTTTGTGTAGCACCGATAAGTTCGATCACCCGCTTTGAAGCATCAAACCCGGATTGAATAGGTTGAATCCGCTCTGTCGCGACTGTATTCTGACGAGTGATCTCAGCTGCGATGAGATTGGCCAATTTCCCCTGCTGGTAGCCATACCCGATCATCTCGTCTTCATAGCCGCTGTGAACGCCGTCCGCAGCAAGCATCATCTTTTCGGAGCGCGGCCGCTTGACTACCTGGGCAGGGTCGCCCTGGGACAGGTACGAGGTGTGCAAGGGCTGGCATGCGTCACCCATGTAATGCCACCAGCCGTGAGGTATAGACCCAGCCCAGTTCCGTTCTTTTTGGTCTTTTCGTCCCGCAATGCAGAGACCATAGCGTCATAATCACGGCGGCTTGGTCTCCCGCGACTATGCTTTGAGCGATATCGTTCCGCGGCTTTCGGAACTCTACCTGACCGCCGGCTCCAACCTCTATTTTTCGTTTAGGAAAGTGGCCTCAAAGAGGCCCTTGTCAACAATAGCGCGCTATCCAGGCTGATATAGGTCAGAGCCAACGGTGTGCCGTCTGTCTTGGCGGCGAGTGCAACGGGGCTGGCGTGGAGAATGCCAACGCTGCACGGCCCTTGATGCGGTTATAGCCGTACGACATCCGCGCACCTGCAATCTCAGTCCGGGCGTTCATGTTACGCATGCCCGTGGTGGCGATTTCGTGGATCAGATTACCGGTTCCACCGCCGCTGTAGCCAAAAACGACTTCGATATTTGCTGCGTGCATGGCTTCGACAATTGCTGTCGCACCCGTACGGGAAACAGTGGCGCTGCTTGCCGGGACAACTTCGGTCGTCGACGCTTTTGCGTCTAACGCTTCAGACATATGTCTCTCCAATATGGTTGGGGTGAGGGCGCTGCCTCAGGCGCTTACAGGTAGTCGTGCACCTGTGCGATATTCATAATCAAAGCATCCACCATTGATCATGTCCATTAATTCAATCTGATCTTTCGATAACAATTAGTGATCTGCCGAGTTTGATTGCCCGACAGATTGAGCACTAGCTACACGCGAATCGCGTCCCGCACGACCGGCACGATTAGAGCTCGTATGTACAAGGATTCGACGGAGATGAGACCTGAAGGAACCGGAACCTCTTCCCCGATGATCGGTCTGTTCGTCCTGTGATGACGTCTGCTCTATGCATGCCTGTTGCGCGGATACTCACGGAATCAAGCGATTCTTTAAAGCTCGCTGTCGTCGGTAGATCACTCGGCGTCAGGTTGATTCATTGGACGTGCCGCTCTGGGCTAGCCTGTCACGTGGGTAGGCCAGAACACGAAAATTGTCGGTAGGGTGGATGTCGCAAGCAATAATCTGGGCCATGGCACGCACGCGTGCCGCTGCCGGCGCGGAATCCACAGCCCGGCATCGGTCATCAGATGCCGCACGGTTTCCTTCGACAGCGTGACTCCATGGCATTCGTGCAGCTTCTCGCAGGCCAGCGTCGGCCCGAAATCGGCGTAGCGCTCGCGGATCAGCGCGAGGGCCTGAGGGCACAGACTGACGGGCAACTGATGATTGCCCGGACGGCCACGTCGACGTGAAACAAGCCCTGCAGTACCTTCGCATCGATACCGGTTAGCTAGCTGTCCTCAAGCGATCAGCAAGCCGTTTCCACACGCCCTCGGCCACAAGCCGCCGCTCACACGCGTCGTCGGTCGGATGTTCGGGTGCCGGCTTCGCCTCATAAGTCACTATCCGATTGTGGCAGACCAACGTTCCTTCTTCGGCATGGCCTATGTTGGGGTGATGTAGATTCTACGTCAGCAATTCGGCGGATTGCTGAAGCTGGCGGCGTCGAGCCTTCTTTCAGCAGTCGGCTCGTAAGTCACGGCACGCCGCCCGCATTGGTCAGACAGGAATAAAGAACCTAGGCATCCTGGGTCCACGCGCAGCAGTCATTTGTGGCTTCTTCCAGACCGCCGTCCGCACTTCAGGCGTTCCTCGCGGAAATCATTGATCTACGGTTCGCACCTGCCGTCGCTTCGAATCCGATCATTGAAACGTCAATGCTGAACAACCGGAGCGCTCCTACTATCTCACCTACTTCTGCCGACACCTTCGCTTCATGCTTCACTTGGCCCTGCGCCGAGCGCATATAGATGAGATCGGATTGTCGCTACGACAACTCTCAGCTTCGTCGCTGGTAAGGCGTAGCGGAAGGGCACCAATTCTTTATAATCGTGTGTCCTCAGAAACCGATGTAGTTGCATTTCGGTAACGATCGCCGTTGTTCCGGCCGACCGGGAGAGCCTGTCAAAACGCGATCTGGATGCCGTCGCATTCGTACAAATGCTGGGCACTTTCGCTGGATTTGACCACCTCTCTTTCGAGAATGAGCGGACAAGTCGTGATCACGTAACTTTGGCTTGAACTGCCTTTTGAATTAGTCAAAAATTAACGGCCGCTTACAACTAACACGGCCGGCTATTTGATTGGAAATGCAGTGACAATCTGATTATTTGCGTCCACCACGACTCGCATGCCGAACAAAGGTTTTCCTTTACCATCGAGACCCGTTTGTCTGTTCTGGAACCTGTAATCGTAAGTCGAACCAGATTGTGGTCCGCCCTCCGACGGTTTGAATTTGGTTGATTGACCTTGTTTGACTGTCTCCTTGATCAGGGCCTTGAGGTCATTCCACGCGTCTTGCGTAAATTTTGACTTGTTAGGGGATGTCCGGCTCCAAGGAGCATGTTCTTCCGACAGATGGTCCAGCCCAGCGAGGTTCTCCCCGTCTTTAGCGGACGGGTTACGCCACTCCCTCGTTCGATCGAAGCCCGGTTCCGTCCTGGTCGATTCTCCTCTTGCTGGCAATTGAGGAGGCTCTGCAGACGTAGGTGGCGTTGGCGGTTCTTTCCCCGCGCCACGCGCCGAGGATGGTGGTGGGGTATCGTTGCCCGTCACGTTCGCTTTACTATTTGTACCGCTTTTTAGTTTTCCAACTTTCGATAAGCCGGCGATGACAACTTGCGTCAACAATTGGCCTGCCAGAGAAATAGCCATTTTAGTGAGTTCGGTCTGAACATGGTCTTTCAATTTCGAAACCGCATCGCGTGCAGTTTCCACGATGCGCGGTGCTGTATTCGGCGAAAACACGGTGGGGGCGATGATGGGACTCTTTGGCGCCCGAAAAAAGGTGTACGGTAGCGCCTGACGTGGCTGCCAGGGACCGATAGGTAACGCCTGAAGGGCTGCCGGCTGATCTGCATAAATCTCCGCACTGACACTTTCGTAATTTTGAGTGCCGAAGTCGACCAGCCTTTCGGGAACGAGGAATGGCTGCGGTACCCCCTTACAGAATATAAGGAATCCTCCAACGTATATCCCATATGCGACTTCCGTTACATTCCTGTCGATATAGTCGCCGTTGTTGCGCGGGTCGGCACCATGGGTTGATGCTGATGGTAGTCGTATTTTCGCATCAGGCGGCACCACTTCGAGATCAGGCGCGTCAATCTCCTGGCGGAATAGAAGTGGAACGGGCGACGCTGTTTGCATGATTGCAGGAGTGTGCCCAGATAGAACAGCATTGGCCGCCCCGCGTGCTGACACTTCGCGCTCACCGCTGGGTGGCTCAATATGCATTGAACCTATGTCAGGCGTCGCGGATGAAGCGTCCTGCGTCACGTGGGCAAGCTCATGCGCGAGAAGTGGTTGATTCTCAATTGCTGACGTTTTCCCGGAGTGCCCGAGGACAATGTGTGAGCCGACTGTGTACGCATGGGCATGTACTGCTGCGGCCGACTCTCTCGCATTCTCGTCGGCGTGGACGCGAACCCTGCTGAAATCGTGGCCGAAACGCGGTTCAAAAAACCTCCGAACAGCTGAATCGAGTGGAAGACCTGGAGATCGAAGCGCCTCGTGCACGAGATCAGGTATGTCGAAGGATTCTGTTCTGGATAATCCTGCAAGAGGTGCTTGTTTGCCGACGTTGTTTTTCCCGTCGCTGACGTATTCTCGGCTATCAAAAAAGTGGTCCGACGCGGACTGCATTTGAGACTCACCGGTCCGGTGGGAGGGATGGACCGGAATTTTGCTGAAATCCGACAAAGGAATGGCTCTGGTATGGCGCACTGTATCGGGCACGGGCTGCAATTGCTCGTCACGTCCATGAGTCATGTGTTGGGATGGATGCGACGAGGGTGCCACGGGATTTGTTCCTGGTCTCTTCGTCAATCCACTGTCTGACTTCTCATGTGGTCGTGTTGCTTTGCATGTGAGCATGACGAAAGTCCTCGCCGGCGAGCGAAAAACGCTTTCAATTGTACTTGACGTCGTGCGGTTTCGGGCTTTCTGCTAGCCTGAACGAGGCCTGATCACTGTCGTTGCCACCGCGATCACCCGCCTCGATGCGTCTTTGCAAATGCCGTGACATTTTCATGGAGCGCTTGCCGCCCAGCCTTTGACGTTCCATCGACCTTGGTGACTGCAACGGAATTAATATTCATTGCTGATTGCGCATCTGCAAAGCGTTTGAGCATCGCTACGCGAGTCGGGTCCGATTGCTTCGGTTTTTTTGACTGCGCCGCCGAGACCAGTTGCTGGATCGCTTGAGGAATCTGGCTCGCCATCCTGACAAGATCGTCCGTGCCTGGCGCAGGTATCGCGCCAGCTGCGAAGGCAAGACCGGGGACGGTCGGCACCATGACCGTCGTTTCGGCTGGCGCCTTGTCGAGTGCCGCGGGCAACTTCGGATTGGCGGTCGTGATCGCCCTGACCGCTGCGGCGACACGCGGATCGGCGGCGTCGAGTCCATAAATCCGTTGCGCGAGTCTGGTCAGGTTTTTCGCACCTTGCAATGTGACAGTTAGCATCTGCGTCTCCCTAAGTGCCTTTGACGATGACGTTCAGGCCGTTCCACGGTTGAGGCAACGGTTTGATCGGTATCTGCGTACCAAGCGCGATCGTCTCGCTGACAATATTGCCGAGAACGGTCATAGCAAGCATTCCGTTCTTGTCCGAAGAAATTTCAGTCACATCGATGCATAGCCCCGTGACCGTTGCGGGTCCCTGAATACGATTGTTGCCGACCACGGCTGTCGTCGCTCCGATATACACGACCCCGCCAATTTTTTTAAGGAAGTCGAATTTGCCGCTCCCGGAGAGCCGGCACCGATTGGCCGAGAAGACACACTCGGACGTCCCGCCGACGATCACCAGCGGATTCGAACTCACGCCTTCAACATGGTTATCCTGCAGCGACACGGGAACTGACTTCGGCTCCGTGACGACCGTCATCAGACCAACGAACGCGCCCGCGTCAGCACTGGCCCCAGTGGTCGCGCGAATCACATTGGCGGACAGGTTGAGGTCGAACTGCACCGCCGCCGCGACGATGCCGCACGCGATGGGTGTCGTCGCCGCCGTGCCGATGTCGGAGGTCTGATTATTGCCGACGCTCGCATTGCCGACATTGAATAGCACGATGCCGGTCGCGTGGCGCGCGGTATCGGCGGCGACATCGATCGTTCCGACGACATTGTCCCGCACGGTGGCGTTCAGCGACGCCCATACGCCGATGCCATAAACTCCCGGCCCATTGGGCAGCGCCGGTCCAGCGACTTGCAGGATATCGTTGCCGCGCACCACGAGGTCGCCGGCAAACGCGGTATCGCCAATCGTGATCCCCGCACCAGTCACGCCCTGTATTGTGTTGTCGGCGATGGTTAGCGTGACCGCGTGGGCATCGAATACGATGCCCGGCCCGGCTACGCCGACGATCCGGTTGCGCAGCACGCGTACGTCGTACAACGGCGTGGTGTAAGCGGCGGTGTCGAAGATGACGATGCCCGCTCCAGTCGTGGCCGCGGCGGCGCCGCTCGTCAACAGGCGCAGATCGAGTTGCGTGACCGTGTTGTCGGTGACCGCCGCGGCGTCAAGCCGGCTCAGGATCCCGTAAGCGCCGGTCTCGACCTGGTTTGCGTCGAGCCTCACCGTCGCCCCCGGGTAGGTCAACCCTTCGACGTAGATGCCGATGAATCCGGCCAGCACGAAATTGTTTTCGAGCGCGGTTTCGAGCAAGTGAAAGCACGCGCCTGTCTTGTCGGTCCATTCGCCCAGTGCAATGCCCGCAACCGCACAGGCGATGAAATTCTCGCGGGCCGTAAAGCCTTCCAGAACCAGCCATGGATTCTGCTCGACGCTCAGCGTGGCCCATCCTGCGAGGCTGGCAAGCGCTTCGAGCTTGCCGATGCCGATATCGGCGATCAGCGTGTTATTGCGCACGGCGACATCGATCTCAAAGCCGCTGAGCGCGACCGCGATACTGCGCAGCTGTGCCAATGCGGTCGTGCTTGCTGTGGCGAAGCCCGCCTGGATGGCCGGTGCCGGCAGCTTGTCGATCTTTCCGTTCGCGGCGCCACGCGCGTCGAAGAATCGGCTGTTCCCCGTAATATCGGCGCCAGCCGGCGGCGCGCCAGCGCCACCAGCGGGTTCACCCGCGCCCGGCTGTAACGCTGAGATGCCGCAGCGTTCCACCACGACCCCGGCGCAATTGCCGAGTAGCAACGCGACGAGCGGCTCCTCCACCTCCGCGCCGACCGCACCGGCCTGCGCAACCGGCAAGCTCGCCTCGATAGCGAGGTCGTGGATGCGCAACTGCAGACATTGTTCGACGACAATGGCCGCGCCAGTCCCTTCGTAGACGAGGCGGGTCGAGGGTCCGTGTCCGCATAGCGTCACGTTGGCGATTCCCTTGAGCTGCACGGTCCTGTCGAGCACGAACAGCCCTGGGCCGAAACAGACGCGGCCGCCGCCGCTGGCGCTCAATTTTTCGACTACCGCGACGAGATCCGCCGAGCTGCGGAAAGTGGCCGATTCAATGCACACGTCGCAGTTGCAGTCGGCGCCGCCCGAAGCGGTCGGTGGCCATGCGACCCGGCAGTCCATCGCGGGACCAGCAGGCAACGGGACGAGCGCAAGGCGCGCGTAGTGATGGTGCGGGCCCATCGGCGGTGCCGCCTTGAGCTTCTCGACCTGACCGTCGGCGGCGCGCGCGGCGAAGGTCCAGAAATCGCCTGGCGAAAATGACGCGGTGGCCGGGGCGAGGTCGAACGAAACCGTCACCCCGTTTTCGAGGATCAGCGAGACGCCGGGGCCCGGCACCGGAATGTCGCCGCGACTGGCGAGGCCATCGAGGTCGAACCAGACCGAGTTGTCGTCGCTGCGCCGCACCTTGCCGGCCTGGTCCCAGCGGCACACGCGCGTATGGCAATCCGGGTAGGTCGCGGGCGCCTTATTCAGATTGTCGATCAGGTCGTTGGAGACCGCCCAGGTCAGCTTGATGGTCCGGTTGACCTTGTCCACGCCGTCGACGGCGATCCGCAACAGGTCGCCCGTCCGACCGGCCATCTCCCGCACGTCGTCGGTGACTTCGATCCAGTCGTTGGGTTTGAAGCACAGCACGTCATCGCGGCCGATACTCTCGACCGTCAGGAGCATCGGCCCGATCGCGGTGACGGCGGTGATCACGGACGCGTTGTCGCGCGACCATTTAAACGAGGGCCCGTTCACCGATGCGACGCTCGGGTCCTTGTTGAAGGGGCCGCCCTGATGGAGCTCGACACGGTAGAGCTGATTCTCCATTCCGGTGTAGCCGGTATTGGGCGCGAGACAGCAAGGGCCGCTCGCCGGCGACGGCACGACATCGCTGCTCAGGCGCGCTCCCGATGGCTGGGTCGCCGCATCGTAGTCGGGAATGTCGGAGCCGCAGGTCGCGTTGGCATCGACGGGAAGCCACTTCACCTGCCACACGGTTTGCAGCCGCGCGGTCGTATCCACGCCGACCGCGATCTCGATCAGATCGCGGTCTTCGAGCCACGTCACCGGCCGTTGCCAGACGTCGAGATAAAACAATGCGGACCCGGCGGCCGGCAACGCCGGCATGACCGGAACATAGGGCTGGTCGGCGAGCGCGAGCGCCGGTGGCGCCGGCTTCGGCGCGGGCGGCGGCTGCAGCGAAGCGGACAGTTCGGCAAGGCCCGGGTCCCACGTCCATGGCTGCGCGGGGAAGGTCGGGTGGTTCTCGACCAGTAGCCCATCGACATAAATGCGGCCGTAGCCGATGGTGATCGTATTCGGGTTGACGCCGGTATTGACGCCAATCTGAAACGCGTACGGCGTCGTCGACGGATAGACCGCGCGGTTGTCGGCCGCGCCGAGCGTGTCCATCGTGCCGGCCTGCAGCCGCCGCATCAGAATGGCGAGCCATTCGTTCCAGTCCGAGTCGAGCTGCACCCGGCCCTGCTGCATCACGACGCCGGCATAGTCTTTCCAGTGATCAAATGGAAACCGGCTGCAATCAAAGCTCATGTTCGATTCCCTCGTTATGTCTGGTAGAAGACGCCGTATTCGAGCCCCACCGGCATGTATTCCTCCAGCCTGATGCGCAGATTGGTTTCGCGTGCACTCGCCTGCACAAAGTGAAATACGCCCATCTCGCCGCCATCGCTCGCGCCGCGACGAAGCGCGGCATCGGTCGAGGCGAGCAGCTTGCCGTAGCCGGGGTCGCCGTAGCGCAGCGAATCGAACAGCGGCCCAGGCACACCGGGCGCCGCCTCGATGCATTCGTAGTGGCGTGGAATGACCGCACCACCCGGCACGTAGCTGAAACGCACGCAGCCCTCCTGCTTGCGGTCGGCCCATAGCGGCGCGGGCCACGTGTCGTTGTCGGCGGGCGCGGCGAGCACGATGCAGTCGGACACGAGGCTTAGCAGCGTTGCGTGGATTTTTCCGATCACCGTGCAGCCTGTCATCGTCAGCGCGCCGCCCGCGCCGGTGCCCGGGCCGGCGGGCGCGGCGTAGGCGACACTGTTGCGCGCGCATGCATCGACGATACTGTCGGTCAGGCTGACGTTCACCGAGCGGTCCACCTGCAGCGCGCCGACAATCGCTCGGTCGATGTTGATCGCGAGGCCTGGGTTCTGGGCGATCACTACCGGTGCGCCGCTCAGGCGCGGTGCGCCTGCGGGCGTCAGCGACCAGCCGGGCACCAGCGTGCAGTGGGTCAGGCCAAGACGCGTCAGCCCCGCCGCCGCGCCCGGGGCCGGCGCGCGCAGCAGGGCGGCCGGATCGGGTAGCGCCGGCGTCGCAGACGACGCCACCACGAGTCCGTTGAGGTCGAACGCGCTGTCGGCGTCGCCGTTGACGCTCAGCTCGCCGCCGAGCACAAGCGTTGGCCGGGCACCGTCACGCGCGCGCAATTCGATGTGGCCGCCGGCGCGCACGTTGACGGTGAGCCCGCCGGCTTCGCGATAGATGCCGCTGTCGGTGATTTCGACGATGCCGTCGCCGCCAAGCAGGTCGAGCGCGTCCTGGATGGCGATGCCGGGCGCGGGCCCAGGCACATGCACGATCGACTGCTGCGCCGAACCGACGAAGCTCTGCGAGCGCGGATATTCACCGCCGCCCATGTCGCCGGTGAAGCCGTAGAAGCAGGACACCTGAACCCGTGCGCCGCCTGGCTGGCCGGGTTTGGGCGGGCGCAGCGCCACGCGGCCAAGGTGCGGATCGAGCACGGCGCGGTATGGGCTGTCCGCATCCGGCAGGTTGGTCCAGTTGCCGTCCGCGCCGGACAGATCGCACACGGCGAGCTGCTGCGCGTCGAGCAGCGCCGCCTTGCTGGGATCGGCACCGGGTTCGATCACGTATAGCGCGAGACTGTTCGTCAGGCTCGCGCCGTCGCCGTAATACAGCGCGGCACCGCCGTTCTGGATCGTGCGGATGTCTTCGCACAGCACATGGCGCAGCAGCCGGTTCGGTACGTTGACCGGCTGCGCCGGCGCGGTAATGTCGGTGCCCTGGCTCACCGGATGCGTGAAGAGCGGCAGGTCGCGCGCGAGCGTGCTGACGCGAAAACAGCCTGCGGCGCCGGCCACTGCGGTCGCGGGCACGCGCGTAAGGCTGTACGCATTGAGCGACCACAGGAAAATGCCGATGTTCTGGATGTTGTAGCGGCCGCGCTGAATCGCGATGCGGCGCACGTCGATCCTGTGCGCGGTCGCATCGAAGCCGCTGTTCATGTACGCGCGCGGCTGCCAGCGGCGCAGATCGGGCGCGTAGTGATTGTCCGGCCGGACATGGTTCATGTATTGCGTATCGGCCAGCACCTTGAAGAACTCGACTGCGTGCGCGCCCCAGCCGGTGACATCGCGGGCCAGCTGCTCGAGCACCAGCACCGTGCCCTTGCGCCGGCGAAACGAGATCGTATGGGCGACGTCGGCACGCGAACTCAGATTCGCGCCGCCGGCGCCCGGCAGCGTCGCCCGATAGCCGATCAGATCGCCGATGTAAGGAATGACCCACGGTGCGCAGGTTTCGATGAACTGATCGTCGTACAGCTGATCTAGATCGGCCTCGACGGCAGCAAGCTGGTCGGCGATCAGCATCGTCAGGCATTGCAGTGGTCCGCACGCTGCCTTCGCGTTGAGCCGGTCGGCCTCGGCCTGCTGGGCCGCCGGTAACGGCTGCGGCGACGCTTTCAGCGCGGCGAGCCTGGCTGTTTCGTCGGCGCTCAGAAGCGGCAGGGTCTGCGCGAGCTGCGCATCGCGCAGACGGTAGAGCGCCGGCAGCAGGTCAAACAGCGTTTGCGCATCGAAGCTCATGACATTGCCCCGAGGATGACCGCGCCAGGCGTCGGATCGAGCACGATGATTTCGGCGGCCTGCGGCAGCGCCGTCGGGCTTGCCATCGGCAGCGACGCGCATAGGCGCGTCAGCGAGTCCGTCGTCGGCCGCGCGATGGAGATCGAATGGAGCAACCAGTTGCCAGGTCGCAAGAGCGTCGCGCGCCTGAAGCGCGTCGCGATATCGCCGCCGGTGCTGGAGCCGCCGCGCCGCAGCGCCGTCACGTTGACCGCCACCACGCCGGGCACGCCCTGAATGACTGCCGCGACTTCGTCGGCCGACACCGCCTGGCCGAAGCTGCGTGCCGCGAAGCTGAACGCTGTCGAGAGTGCGAGCCGCACGTTACCGCGCACCGTCTTCATGTCGTAGCGCGGGTCGTACTGCAGGTCGGCGGACAGGCCAAACAGCGTTTCGACGTAGCTACGCACGGTGATCGGGATCAGCGGATTGCCGTAGTCGTGCAGCGCCGTGACGAGGTCTGAGATCGCGTTGCTGCCGGCGCTCAGCTCGGCCCCGTCGATGCCAGCCGCAGTCACGAAAACACCACGCCCCGGCCCGCTCGGAATCCAGATCGCGTACGCCTTGCCGATTCCCGCGAAGGTGCTGGCGAAGTTCTGATAATCGGTGATCGACACCGCGCGGCCGAGCGTCAGCACGGTTTGCGGCGCGCACGCACGGATCTCGTCGACCGTTTGCGGGTTCTGGCCGCCTGTCGCGGCCTGCGGATTGGTGACGCCGCTCACGCCGAGCGGCCGGTCGAGCAGCGTAGTCAACGTGCCCGCTGCGACGTTACCCGCCGACCCCGAGCCGACGTGATGCTTCGCCTGAACGTTGTTCTGGCCGGTGGACAGCAGCGCGCCTTCGACGCCGTCGCCGAACAGCACGTCGGTGCTGCCGTCCGCCTGGTTCAGCGTCGCGTACACGCGGCGTGTCGCGCCTTGGCCGTACAGCGTCGGCACTTCGGTCCATGCGACGCCGTCGACCTGCACCGTGAGCGTCGTCACGCGACCCGTCGGGGTCGCGGCCTGGGTGAAGGTGAGCGGAATCTGCTTGAGCGTGAAGGTTTGATTCGGCGTGGCGGCGCTGCCGCTGCCGAGCAGTTCGGTGACCGATTGCCCCTGGCTCGCCGGTCCGACGTTCGCATTGACCCGCGCGGTGGCGCGGTCGTAGCAATGCGTGAGACTCGTCTCGAGTTCGAACCACGTATGGGCGCTGTCCGACGTGTTGTCGACGCTTGCGATTCGCGCGCATTCGCTGACCAGCGGATCGTTCCTGTCGGCCGGCACGAGCGCGAAATCCGCGATGCTGGCGTGTTCGATGCTGCCGGGGCGGCCGTTGCTGTCCTCAACGGCCAGATTGAAGGTGCCGGCCGCCGCCCTCCAGTCCGGCAGCGCTCCGGCGGTGCCGGGCTGAGTGCTCGACAGCGGCGGCAGTGTCGCCGGATCGGTGAGGGAGAAGACTTCGCCCGGCTGCACGCCGCGCGTGGCGACTGTGGTGTCGAGCGGGACGAACTGCGGCGGGCTGCTCACGCCAGCCTTTAACGCGATCTTCTGCCGGGTGCCGGAGATCGCGATCCATTGAACGCCAACGAGGTCGGCGCGCAGGCCTTCCAGCGATACGGCGCTGCCGTATAGCGCACCGTTCAGCGGCTGTTCGGCGAGCGGCAGCGGGTCGCTTTGCACGAGTGCATACGCGCTGCGCGTGGCCGGATATGCGTCGGCGAGACCCAGCCCGGTATCCACCGTGACGCGGCTGATCTTGGCACCCATGCCGAAATCGGCCCGGGTGATCGTCGTGGCCGCTGCGACACCGTACAGGTAGAGATTGGTTGAAAGCGCGGTGGCGAGCGGATGCACGACTGGGAATCCGCCCTTGATCACCTTCCTGGCCACGGCCTGATGCGACACGACGGATTCCGAGTACGGCACGATCAGAACGATCCAGCCGTTCAGGGTGATTTTCGGATAGACCGCGTCCAGATCGATCAGCGCGTGTTGCGCGAGATCCGTATTGACCGGGGATTGGCTCAGGTCAAAGTTCCAGTCTTGCGCGGATTTGTTCAGGTACTTGCCGAGGTTCGTCAAATGAGTCTGGTCGAGGAGCACCGGACTGACCGCGTTGTAGCCGAACAGCGCCGCGCGTTGCCGGAATGTGAAGAGTTGCGGGCTATTCGTGGGAAGCGGGTTGGTATTGTCGAGCGCGTGCCAGCTCAGCAGCGTGCGGTTGTTGTGGGTGTCTGCCGTCGCCGTCAAGGTCGACACTACGCTCCAGTGTTTGGTATCGGTCGGGTCGTTGACGCGTTCGCTACCGACGAACAGAACCAGATCCCCCGGCTGCAACTGGGTCGAGGTGCCCGCCAGATACACCGAAGTGTCGCTCGCCTTGGGCGTCCAGGCTACGCCGGTCTGCACCGGCAGTGCGTTCCAGTCGGGCTTGGCCGCGATATCGCTGGAGGTTTTGAAAGTTTGCGACTGCTGGCCTTGAGCCGGCACGCTCTGCACCTGGGTGCCCTGCGGAATCACGATCGCGGCGGCGTCTGGATCGGCCGGCTGGCCGGGCGCTTGCGTCAGCGAGAAAGCCACCCACGTCGCGGCCGCCACACCCGGCGCGGGCTGATAGCCGATTAGCCGCGACAGTTCGACGAGCGAACGCAGTTGCCCCGCGGTGCGCAGATAGTTTTCGTTCGCAAGGCGCTCCTGGTAGAACGTCAGGATGTCCAGCACGATCGCGGTGGAGTCGAGCAATGCGACGGTGAAATCGTCGTCGGCGCGGGTCGTGAGCGCCTGCAGCGCCGGGTAGTCCGTGCTCGAGAGGCGCGCGAGCATCGATTCCTTGAAACTGCTCCAGGTGCCCACGCGATACGACAGCGCCGACAGGCCCGGCAAATAGTTTTCCCGCTGCGGCGTCTGCACGCTCGTGCCGGCGCAGCAGCCGCATTGGCAGTTGGCGGTTCCAGAGCAGGTCATGTCTCACCACTCCCGTCTTCAAGCGTGCAATGTAATCGGGCTCGTTTATTTGCGGCCTTCCATCACGAGCGTCAGTTGTCCGTGGTCCGGATAGCTCGGATCGTTGTCGAGTCTTGCGACCTGCAGCGAGCGGAGCTTGATTTCGCCGGCTTCGAGGTGCTGGGGCGTGCTCGCACCTTGTGGCTGGAATACCGTCGCGGTGACCGACAGGACGCCCGGCACCTTGCGTGCCGCCGCGTAGACCGGGCCGAGATAGACGGTCTGCCCGAACGTGAAGTTATCCGGATGAAACAGCCCCTTCTGGCCGTCGCACTGCAGCGTGCTGGCGAGCGCCTTCTTCAGCCCGCTGAGTACATCGGCCTGGAAGTAATTCGGGTTCACGCAGACTGTCAGCTCGATGTCGAGCGACACATACTGCGGCGAGTCGAAGTCGAGGTCCTGGCCGGCGAGCCGGTAGCGTTCGAGTTCACCGATGAGCGTGCGACGCAGTGCCGGTGTCAGGTTGCCGCCGCCTTTCGGGTCGACCGCGACGAATGCTGTGTACCAGCTGCCGGTCCAGCGCAGCGATGCGGCCGCGCGATCCACCTGCGGATCGCGCTCGGTCGTCGCCGCATAGTCCGCCATCGTGACCGCGCGTTCCTGGATCAGGAACGCCTGCGGCGCGCGGCGGCGAATCTGCTCGGTGGTCTCCGGTTCGACACCGCCCGCGGCCGGCAGCGGATTGCGGCACGACACGATACGCGCGTCGGCCGCTTCGAGATGGATGAGACTGTTCGGGCCTACGTTGCCGGCGCTCGCATTGCCGATCCGGTAAGCGGCCGTGAAGACCGTGCCGGTTTCCGGCACACGGCCGTTGACGTCGTCGCCAAAGCGCAGGCTCGCGGTTCCGTCCGCTTCAACCTCGACCACGAATACCGTGTCGGACTCGCCGCTTTCGAGCAATTCCTGCAACGGATACCAACGGCTGGCAGCGCCGTCGGGGGTCGTGCCGGCCAGCGTGATTGCCGGCACGGCTGCGCGGGCATCGGTGTTCATCAGGTCGGCGGCGGACATGGCGGGGTCGGGCGCCTGCGCAAAGCCCTCTACGCGGACAAGCGTCGAGTAAGCGGCAAGCGCGCCGCTCGCGCCCGACAGCAACAGCCGTGCAAACGCTTCGGCCACCACCGGCACGGCGACACCGAGGCCGCCCGCAGGTGGGTCATAGACGAGCGAAAGATCGAAATGTCCAGCGACGGCGTCGGGTTGTGCCGTTACCGCGAAAAACCGGGGCCAGCCCGACGGATTGGCGGGTCGCAGTTGCAGGTACGGAGTAGGCGGCGTGTCGGTGCTGTACAGGGTCAGCGGGACGGTGTTCGACAGTGGCACCGCGCTCGCGGCAAAACCGGACACCGGCCCGGCCGGCGGCGCGCTGCCGGCCGGCACGTTGATCAACCGGGACTGCGCGTTGATCCGGGTTGCCGCATAGTCCGGATTGCCAGGTATCGGCGACAGATTCGCGAACTTCTCGAGCGCTACCGGTGACGCGATCCCCGCTGGGCCACCAGGCGGGCTGTACTGCACGGTGAGATCGAAGTGGGTCGGGTCGGCCGCGTTCGCCTGCGCGACGACGCTGAAATTGGGCGGCCACGTCAGCGGATCGGTGGCCTGCAACGCCAGGCACGCGTAGCCGTTGGCATCCTGCAGTTCGACGCCGCCTGCCGCGTCGAGCGGCACCGGTGCGTTCGTCACCGGTGTGCCCGCCGCCGGCAACGGCACGATGGCGAGCGGCACGGCCTGGGTTAACGGACTATCGGCGAGTCGTGGTGCGAAACGCGCCTGCAGCGGCACCGGCCGAACGCGGTTGCAGCGATCGGCGGCTGGATCGCGCGGATAATACAGGCGCGGCGGCGGTACCACCGAGGGCGTCGGCGCACGGCCCGTGAACGACAGGCCGTGGTCAGCCAGCACGATGTTGCCGTAGGCGACGCTCACGTCGAGTGCGCTCTGCGTGTCACCGGACGCATCGGTCCAGGTCGACGAGATGCAGACGGGAAACGGCAACGCATCCGCCTGTGCCCACTGAATTTCGGTGACCTGCAACGGGTTGCCGCTGCTGTCGCGCAACAGGGCGTCGACGAATGGGCCGACGTGGGTTAGCCGCACCGCGCAACGGTGGCGGATATCGGCATCGGCGGGATTGCTGGTCTGAGGGCCTTTCACTTCGGCGAAGATGAGCACGTCGCCGGGCTTGAGATTCGGATACGCGCCGAGCAGCGTGGCTTCGGTCGCATTGCGGGGCAGGCAACAGCCGGTATCGCCCCATGTGTAAAACCGCATCTGATTGTGTTCGGCATAGATCAGCGTGTCGTGCATCGGCTCGAATACCTGCACGCCGCTTAGCAACGCGGCCTCTTCGTTGCCGGCGAGCGGCTTCGGCATGCCGGGCGCAAAGGTGTAGAAGCGGCTGCGGTCCCGGTCGACAAAGACCGCCACGCCCGCATTCGCGTCCGTTTGCAGGGCGATCCATGCGCGCGCGTTGCAGCCGTCGTGCACGTGATAGTCGACGAGCAGCGCGTGCCGCCGCAGCGAGACGCGCCGTCGTGCGGTTTCCAGATAGGCTTCGGTCGCCACCGCATCCTGCTGATAGCTCAGGTGATCGCCGGCGTACGCGATCAGTTCGGCGAGCGCGATGCCCGCGTCGGCCTCGCTGCCGGCATTCCATCCCGGTAACAGCTGGCTCATCCGGTCGATTATCAGCGTGCGAAACGACGCGTAATCTTTCGCGAGATAGTTGATCGGCGGCGGCGCCAGCGCCGCCGGCGCGCAGTCGGGCGCGAGCGGCGCGCAGTCGAAGTCGGGTCCGCACTCCACCTTGAACGAAAAGGTCACCTCAGCCAGTTGCAGGTCGAATGGCGCGGGTACGGCGGATGCGTCGAACACCGAGTCGGCGGCCTGCGCCGCGCTCGTGACCAACCGCAGCCGGTACGGCGAGAAATCGCCGGCCTCGTGGGTTCTCACCACGAGCACGCAGTCGGGATCCGCCAGCGCGGCGACGAGCGGCAGCAGCGCCCTGATGTCGGGCGGCGACGTGTTGTTGATGGCGCTGGCGGCGACGATCCAGTCGACCGTGATAGCGGTGATGCTTTCGCCGCCTTCGACGATCGCGGTCGCCGCGTAAGGCGTGCCGGCGCCGTCGGGCGCGGGCCCGAACACCGGTACGGCCGCGAGCGGATTCAGGCAGTGCACGAGCAGCGTGCATTGGCGCGGCACGCCGGCGCCAGCCGCATGATCGACGACTTCGAGATAGTCGATGCCGTTCATCGCGGGGTTTGCCAGCACCGCGCTTCTGCGGCGCTCGTTGCAGCACAGGTAGTTCATGAGTTGCCGCCGAACACGAAGGTTTGCACTTCAGTGACATCGCTGCCGGGCAGCGAGTAGCTCACCTTGACGTTCAGCACCGCGTCGTCGGCGCTCGCTTGCACGGACTGAACCGTGACGTACTGGCTGAGCCACTTCTGCAACGCGGCCTGCACGGAGAACTGCGTGGCCGCCGCCATGTCGACACTGTTCGGCGCGAACGGCAATTGCAGCAGGCCACTGCCGAAGTCCGGCAGGTTCACGCGCTCGCCCGGCGACGTGAACAACACCTGCTCGATCAACTGCCGGACATGGTCTTGTGGCGCTGCCGCGGAGGTGCGTCCGCGGCCGTCGAACTGATACGGGAAGTTCAGGTTCATCGGTGCCTCAACTCGCTATGGCGCGCGTTTGTGCCGAGACGGGCACGAGCGGCGTGCCGGTCGGCACGCAGACCGCGATGCCCGACAGGATCGCCACCGGCTGGCCTTCCGACAGCACCCTTGACGCACCCGCCACCCATTGCGCCGTCGCGCACGGGCCGTTGCCGGCTGGCGGCGCGAACGCGCAGCCAGCGACCGCGTATGGCGCCGCGAGCGTGGCGACGGGCATGCCGGACACCTGCACGCGCCCGCTCGGCGCAGTCGGTGTCGCCTGGCCGCCGTGGGCGCACAGCACGGTCGCGCCGGTGTGGAGTATGGGTCCGGGCATCGTGTGCGATCCTCACAGGACGGTCAGGCCGCTCAGATTGACATCGACGATGTTGGCGACAAGCGTGATGCTCGCGCCTTTGCCGTTGTCGATATAGATCCCGCTGTCGTTGACCACGATCATCGCGCCGCCCGCGCTCTTCAGCACGATGCCGCCGGAGATCGGCGTGGGCGGCGCGTCGCTGACCAGCAGCGTGTTCTGGCCGGTCGTTTGCAGCACGAAATTCTGGCCGGGCGGTATCGCCGGAGGTGCGACGGCCAGCACTGGAACCTCCGCATCGGGACCCCAGAAGCCGCCCGTCCAGATCGGGTAATCAGGGTCGCCCTGCTCGAATTCGACCCATACCCGCGAGCCGATCGGCGGCACCGCGAACAGACCCGACTGGATGCCGGCCACCGGCACGCAGGGCAGCGCCCAGCTGGACGGCGTGAGCCCCAGCACGTCTGCGACGCTGAGGAGCACGCGGCCGCGTTGCTCCGGATCGACGTTGACCAGCACCGTGCCGCGGTATTTACCGAAATAGCGGTTGGGGCTGCTTCCCGGCTTCGACGTTTGAGTGCTCATGGCGCGACCCTTGGCATTGTGGAAACCAGACCGTTGCGGCTCAGCTTGAAGTCCTGCTTGTACTCGCCGCGCTTGATGCGGTGCGTGACGCTTTTCACGTAATAGAGACCGTCGAACGCGAGTCCCGCGCCACGCACGCCGACCAGCTGGCGCGCCTTCAGTACACCGCCGTAGCGCGTCACGTCGAGACTGCCTTCGCCCGTCACCGCGTCGGCCCATTGCGCCGCGCTGGCGAGTCCGATCATCAGCGCCTGCGGGATCGGCCGTTTGGAGAGGTCGTCGCGCACCGGCTGCAGGTCACCCGGAAGATTCGTCGGCAGCGGCGGGATCGCGCCGAGCGGCGGATTCAGCGGCGTGATCGGCGGCAGCGGAATCGGAAACGAGAAGCCGGTATCCTCGTTGTTAATGAATACGGTCGGGATTTTGTTCTGCTGCTGGTCGAACGCGAATTGCAGGCTTTCGACATTGGTGTACGCATCCATGTCGACGCTCAACGCCGGCTGCACCGGCCCGACCTTGATCTGCGGTCCCCAGTACGCCTTGCTGACGCCGGGCGCAGGGCCGGGGTCGAGATAGAACACGTAGCCGACCTGGTCCGCAAGCGCGCGGATGTAATCGAGGTCGGTGCCTTGCTGACTCGGAATCTGCTCGATCGGTAGCGGCTCGTCGATCATGATGCTGGGCACGACGAGCGGCACCACGCCGAACATTGCGTACTTGGCAAGCAGCAGTGCGACACGCGCTTCGGCGGGGCATGCCGGAAATGGGAACCCGCTCCAGTTGGTCTGATTCATCAGCGCCGTCAGGTCCTCGCCGATCAGCGTGAGCGTCGAATTGGAACCTTTGTCGCCGGGCTTGATGTGATTGTTCGTGATGACCCCGTCGATCAGCACGTTCGCGACGCCATTGACGGTCGCAACCAGCACCACGCGCATGAACAGGACCGGCGAGCCGCCCGTCAACAGGAACAGCAGTTGCAGCGGCGACTGCTTGTCGATGCTGAAGTTCAGCTGAAAGCCGCTCGTGCCGACATCGGTGACGGTGACCTGCACGTCGGCGAGCGCGTCGAGCACCGGACGCGGCGGCGTGAGGGGCAATAGCGGGCCGATCAGCAACGTCAGTTGCACGCTCTTAAGCATGGGGCACTCCCGGCACGCCCTGCGGCGTCGTGATGTTCAGTACGCTGCCCGGCGTGGCGACGAGTTCGTTGGGCTGGATCGCACCGTTCGCGTCGCACAGTAGCCAGAACAGCAGCGGGTCGCCGAGATAGCGCGCGGCCAGAAGGTCGAGACGGTCGCCTCGCACGACTGTATGCGTCGCTACGCTCGAAAAATTCGGCGCATAGGGCTGCGGCACGAAACGGCGCGCGAGGTAGCTGACGCTTTGGCCGTCGGGCAGCGTGCAGGTCAGCGTTGCCGAACCGTAGTAGCGGCTATCGGGCGCGAACGTGACCGGCGGAATCACGCCAAGTGCGAGCAGGGTGTCCAGCGGGGATTTCATGGCAGACCTCCTAGTCCGAGCACCGAGATCGCAGCGGATGTCGCTTTCGACGCAAGTTGCTCCTTGTTGCCGAGATACGTCATGAACATGCGGCCGCCGGGATGCGCGAAGCCGAGGTCGTCGACGCTCAGGACGCGCAGCCCGAGACTGACTTTCGCGCGCACCGGATTGAGCGACGGGTCGAACGCTTCCTCGGTGATCGAGAAATCGGTGAGCCGCACCGGCACGACGCGGCTCATGCTCCACACGAACAGCGTGAGCGGCTGTTCGAGCGGGATGATTTCGAGCATGCCTGCTTCGGCCATCGCGTCGTCGGCTGTGAGCGTTTCCACGGTCGGATTGACCAGCATTTCCAGTTGCGCGAGCTGCGGCTGCAAGCCGTACTTCGCAGTGTCGGGAAACTGCTTCGGAAATTCGAGCTGATCGGTCGCGTCAAGCTGCGCTTCGAGCTTGATCGTTTCGACAGCGGGGCCGCGCAGCCGCAGAACGTCGACGCGCACGCCGTCCTGGCCGCCCGGCATCGCCTGGATTTGCAGGGTGCGGCTGAGCGAGTCGGGGTTGTACTGCAGCGCGATCACGCTTCGAACCACCGACGTGTCGGGGTCCATCAATACGAGGCCGCCTTTGACGAGGCGCGGAGAATTGGGGAAACCGGTCGGCATTGCAACCTCAGTCGCGAAAGTGTGCGTCGCTCATGACTTCACCTGCTTGCCGAGCGCGCGCGCCACGCGCTGGCCCAACTGCCTGCCGCCGGCCACTCCCGGCTCGTACCGCATGCCGAGCCGAACCACCGACCCCGCGCGGCACGGTCCCCCTGCGCCGCGCCGCGCGGGGTCGGCCAGCACCCGTGCCAGTTCCGTACGCAGCGCTTGCGTCAGCGCCTCGCGCTCCGCCGGCGTAAAGCCCGCCAGCACCAGACGGTCGATTGTCAATGTGATGCGGCTCATGCCCACCCCCGTACTTCAGCGTCGGCGAGCGGCCGTTCGAGCTTCTGCGCTTCGAGCCGCGCGGCCTCCAGCAGATGCTCCATGCCCACCGGCTGGTTCGCCGCGGCGGCGAGAAACGCCGCGTTCAACGCGATGTTGCGGATATTGCCGCCCGCGACGTTCAGTTGCGACAGGCGTTCTGGCAGCAGGCTGCGGGTCGGCGTGTCATGCGGAAAGACGCGGCGCCAGATGGCCTCGCGCTGGCTCATGTCGGGAAACGGAAAATCGACGACAAACCGCAAGCGCCGCTGGAACGCCTTGTCCATCGACGTTTTCAGATTCGTGGTCAGTATCGAGAGCCCGCAATAGGCTTCTATCCGTTGCAGCAGATAGCTGACCTCGATGTTCGCGTAACGGTCGTGACTGTCCTTCACGTCGCCGCGCTTGCCGAACAGGGCGTCGGCCTCGTCGAACAGCAGCAGCACGCCGCCTTCCTCGGCAGCATTGAACACTTTGGCGAGGTTCTTTTCAGTCTCGCCGATGTATTTGCTGACGACCGCCGAGAGGTCGATGCGGTACAGGTCGAGCTTCAGTTGCTGCGCGAGCACCTCCGCGGCGAGGGTCTTGCCGGTGCCGCTCGGCCCCGCGAACAGCGCGTTGATGCCGAGCCCACGCGCGCTCTGCGCGGCGAATCCCCACGTTTCGTAGACCTTCAGCCGATCGCGTACCTGATCGGCCAACTGGTGCAGCAGGCGGATTTGCGGCTCGGGCAGCACGAGATCGTTCCAGTCGGCGGCGGGCACGATGCGTTGCGCGAGGTCTTCGAGCCGCGGGCGCGCGAGCGACCGGCATGCATTCCACAGGTCGTCCGCGACGGCGGGCGCCACGGCTGCCGTCAGCAACGAACTCGTCGTGTAGATCGAGCGCGAGCTGAGGTGGAATTGTTCGGATAACGTATCGAGCATGCCGTCCAGTTTCGACGCCGCCGGTCCAAGAGCCTGTTTCCAGAGGCGCTTTTGTTCGGCCGGCGGCGGCCGGTCGATATCGAACCGCGCCGACGCGCGGTTCAGCGACAGCGGCTCGCGGCCTGCGAGCAGCAACGGCGCCGGCAGGCGTTCCGCGAGATGACGGACCGCAGGCGTCGGAATCTCGTCCGCATAGCGCAACAGCAGCGCGCCGGGCAACAGCAGCGCCTCGCGCTCCCACAGCAGCGCCAGTTGATTCAGCTCCGGGCCAGCCTGCGGCAGATCGTCGACGCGCAGCGCGAAAAGCGGCCAACCGTGCGCGTCGGCGATCAAGGCGGCGACGTCTTCCTGGCCATGCCTGTCGTCTCCGCAGAGTTGCAGCACCGGCGCGGCGGCGCTTGCAACCGCGAGCAGCCGCGCCGCGCGGCCGGCCAGATCGCGATGCGCGTCGGCCACGAGTTCGGGCAGTGGGCACGCGTCGAGATAGCCATGAAGCCGGACGTCGAGCGCATTGACGCCAACTAGATAGTGCAGGATGCGCTCGTCGATGCGCAGCGGCGCGCAGGTCAGACCTTGGCCGGTTTCCACGTCGACGAGCCGGAAGCGCCGCAGCGGTCGCGACGGCGCGAGCGCGCTCCAGTGCGGTTCCGGCAATGCGGCGACTGCAAGACCGAACGTCACGTAGGTGCGCAGCGCATGGCCTTGCGCTTCGCCGGCCAGCGCCGCAAGGCCGGAATCCATCTCGACACCGGCGCACAGCAGCAGCAGGCTGCGTTCAAACGGACTGAGCCCGAACAGCGCCGCAAGCTGTTCGAGCGCGGGCGGCGGGTACAGTGCTATGCTGACCGTCTGCTCCGAATCGGCAACCTGCCGGTCGGCAGACTTGCCAGCCAGCAGGTCTTTGAGCCGTGCGAATTCGGTTCCGAGCCAGGCCTGATTGGCGGCGGTCCACACGTCCGTCGACGCGGTGTCGCTCATACCTGCACCCATGGTCCGTCGAAGACGGGGTTGCCGCCCTGCAAGACTATCGACACTGGACTTTCCACGCCGTCCACCCGCAGACGCGCCAGATAGCGAGCTGCAGGAAGTCGCGGGAACTTGAAGCTCGGCGTCGCGGTGGGGTCGGCATTGGCGGGATCGGGAGCCTGGCGCGGTACCGCGTTGCCATTCAGCAGCAGCATGGCGCTCTGGTTCGAACGGATTTGCGGTTTGCAGGCAATGGTCACAGTCGTATTGGCGCCGTTTGCGGCGACGATGGGCGCGGGCGCGTCGAGGATCTTCGGCGCAAGCGCGAACGGCACGTTCCGGGAGCTTTGCGTGATCAGTTGCGTGGTGCTGTCTTTGACGAGCAACGACAGTTCGTACGCCCCCGCCGGCAAGTCGGCGGGAAGGTCGGGGACCTTGAACGTCACGTGGTCATCTGCCACCGCGGTCGGCGCGAACGGCGCGAAGTCGATGTTAATGCGCGCATTCGACAGCTTGACGAAACTCGTCGCACCGAGGGACTGGCCGGCGATCGTGACTTCGTCGCCGGGTGCCGCACCCGCCTGGCCGCTCGTCGCCAGCACCGTGAATATCTGCATCGCCAGCGCCGGCACCGCGGTCACGCCGCGTGTCAGGACTGGCAACGCGGACTGGGTCGGCAACTGCCGCTCGATCAGCACCACCGAGATCTGCAACGGAAAGGTCGGCCGATAGTCTGCCTTGAGCGCGGTCCAGAGCCACGCCATTTCTTCGCGGCCCAATGTGGACGGCGTGATCCTGAGCATTTCGATCTGATCGGCGAGACCGCTCGCCGCCAGTTTGCCGGCGATCTGCGTACTGTTTTCCAGCGCCGCGCGAATCTGGGCGCGCGGCAGAACAGGTGTTTCGTGGATGAACTGGACTGCGTAGCCCAGCAGCGCCTCGGCGAGACAATCCGCGGAAGCGTAGACGGTCAGCAGATAGTGCAGGTCGAGCGCCAGCGGCGGGCTGGTCAGGCGCGTGACGCCGTCCGACGCGAGCGACGGCAGACCGACATTGCGCCACGCGGCGTTCGGCGTGACCTGATGCAGGAACAGGTTGACGCGCGAATGGCCGTCATCGGCGGCATTGATGGTGCTCTGAACGATGTCCGGCGCGGTCGCGGTGACATCCACCGTGCCGAGGCCGGACGCCGTATAGAGGTTGTGCAGACAGGATTTGAACGCTGCCGTGACGGCCGCGATACCCAGCGCGGTGCTCACGAACGTTCCCCGTCGCGGCGTTTCAGATAGTCGTCGAGCGACGGCGCCTTGTGGCGGGACGCGGGCGCGGCTGGCCGCGCTGGAGCGGCCGCGACCGCCGTCACTTCGATGCGGCCGATATGAATCCGGACTTCGTCCGCCTCGCGCGCCGCGGGTAGGGCGAGCGAGGCCTGCGCGCGCGCTGCTCGCACGACAGCGGCCAGCGTGCCGGCATGCTGCTGTTCCGTACCGAACGAGGCAGGGCGCGCATATTCGCCGTCGAGCAACGGGGCATACGCATCGTTCGTGGGTGTAGCACGTGTGGGCGCGGGCGTCGGGTCGTTGTCCGGGTCGGCGCGGGGCGCCGACGGCATCCAGTCGGCGGCCGCCGTGGCGGGCTTCGAAGCGTCCAGCGGATGGAGGTCGGTGACGAATGCGCCGTGCGGGTTGCGTTGCGCCGGTGGCGTATCCGCGGCGGCCGGTGTCGAACGAGGTATCGTTGCATCGGCAACCTGATCCGCTTGCTCGCCGGTCGCACTGCGTAGCGGTCGGAACAGCGTTGGCAACACCTGCGGCGTCGTATCGATTGGGGGGCGCGGCGCAGGTTGGCTGAGGTCGTCGCGCGTTTCGTCGAATTCCGGCAGGGCCGCCGGCTCGGCCGGCGCGAAGACCGACCCCTGGGTCGGCCGGATCGCCTGGGAGGATTGCGACGCGGCGCGCACGATGCGTTGAAGGTAGCCGCTCATGACCGGACCATCTTCAGGTAGAACGCACGACGGTTTTCATCGAGCGACAAAATGGCCGCCTCGCTCCAGCCGTACGCGCGTGCGAGCGCGTGGATCGCCCATAACAGGCGCTTCGCGCGTGCTTCGATTTGGGTCCAGAGAAACGCGGCGATGTCGAAGGTCTCGTGCCAATCGGCACCGCATGCTGGGCAGTGGAGGGCGAGCTGCGTTTCGGCAAGCGGGTCGGCTTGCGCCATGCGGTCGCCGATTTCGTCGAGTTCCGCATCCGACCATGCAGCGGATGCGGCCGGCTCGACACAGCATCGGTCGAGCAGTTGGCGCGCAGCATCGAGCGAGTCGGCTGCATCGGCCACGTGGGCGAGATCGCGGCTCGTCGGCAAGCGGAACGTGCGCGCGCCCACGGCGATTTCGGTTGGCGCGCCGCCGCGCCAGTCGCGGCCGGCCTGCGCGAGCGCACGGCCGTCGAGGGTGAACTCGAGTTTTTCGTGGCAATCCTCGCAGGCGAGCCACCCTTGCAGTTGCGTGCCGAAACACGCGCAATGCAGCTCGATGAGCGCGTGATTGCGCCGGCCGAGCGGCCAGTCGGCGAGCGTCTCGCCGGCTGTCTGCGCAAGCGCGGCGTGGAGCGTCAGCAGCGCCCGGTCGAGCGGATGGCGCCGCGCACCGCGCTCCCACAGAACGAGGATCTCGGAGTCCGTCAGGGGCTGCATTCAGGTCGCCACGCTGCTCAAGGTCGTCTCCTTCGGTTCGACGACGCTCATGTCGCGTTGCCAGCCCTCGTTTTCCAGCTTGATGTGGACGATCGCAATCGCGTTGGCATTCGCATCGAGGTCGGGCATTGCCTGGTATTCGGAGACCCAGCAGCGATAGATGTTGTACGCGATGACGAGCTGTCCCGCTTCGTTGTAAAGCTCCAGATAGATGTCCTTGCGAAAGTGAGCGAGCGACATTTCCGCGCCGAGACCCGCGCCGTAGTTGTGCACGAGACCGGCCCAGTTGTGAAAATTCAGGTCCTGCGTCAGGCCGGCTTCGGCCGTGATCGCGTCGAACTTGTTGCGGCCCGGCGACTTGTGCGAGGTCGACGGATCGCCGCCCTCGCGGAATTCGACCACCTCCGTGGTGCGTTTGAGCGCGCCCACCTTGCTGACGCCGGCGACATAGGCGCCGTCCCACTTCAGGCGGAACTTGAAGTTCTTGTACGGGTCGAGGCGGGTCGGATTGACGGGGAAAATGGCCATGGGACTGCTCCTCAGGATTGCAGTTGACCAGCCATCTGCTGGATCCGGATCACGACAAACTCGGCGGGGTAAAGCGGCGCGAAGCCGACGAGGATATTCACGACGCCGAGATCGATGGACGCTTGCGGGTTGCTCTCCGCATCGCATTTGACGAAATACGCCTGCTGCGGCGTGCTGCCCTGAAAGGCGCCCTGGCGAAACAGGCCTTGCATGAAGACGCCGACGTTCATGCGGATCTGCGACCACAGTGGTTCGTCGTTGGGTTCGAACACGACCCATTGCGTGCCGTCGAACAGGCTCGACTCGATAAAGAGCGCGAGGCGCCGGATCGGCACGTACTTCCATTCCGAACCGACTTCGTCGTTGCCGTCCAGCGTACGCGCACCCCACACGACGTTGCCGTACAGTCGCAGTTGCCGTAGGCAATTGACGGCCTGCTGATTAAGCGTGCCGTTCTCGAGATCGGTCAGATTGAATTGCAGGCCTTGCGTATTGCTGAGGCTGGCATCGAGGCCGGCAGGCGCTTTCCATACGCCGCGCGATGCGTCGGTGGCGGCGTATAGACCCGCCACGAAGCCGCACGGCGGATAATGAGTGGGCCGGCCGCCCATCAGCGGGTCGGGCGCGAGCACCCATGGGAAGTAATACGCGGCGTAGGTCGGCTGGCCGCCGGCGAGCGCGGCGGGCGCGCCTTGAGTCGTGCCGACCGGCCCCGAACTCATGATGCTGCTGATCGTGACGTTCTGCGGACAG
The DNA here is from genome assembly GCF_046027215.1 of Paraburkholderia fungorum. Classification (GTDB taxonomy): domain Bacteria; phylum Pseudomonadota; class Gammaproteobacteria; order Burkholderiales; family Burkholderiaceae; genus Paraburkholderia; species Paraburkholderia fungorum_D. The sequence continues at coordinate 2,284,945 of NZ_JAQQEN010000001.1, forward strand.
TCGACGATGTAGAACGCACGCTTTTGCTTGCAGTAGGTCTGCAGCGCGGTGATGGTGGCGACATCGGTTTCACCCGGCACGCACAGCAGATTGAAAATGTCGGCCCGGTCGAGCAGCTCGACGCCAAATGTCGCGTTGGTGCCCTGGCCGATACCCAGCGCCGTTTCGAAGTTGCCGTCGGTGGCGGGCACGAGCGGTGTGCCGTCGAGGCCGCCGACGAGCGGCACCGCAGCCGCGGTTGTGGACGGCGTGCCATTAGGCGCCGCGGGTTTCGCGTTCGGCGTGGCGGGGTTCACGAACGTCACGTAATTCGAATCGTTGTCGATTACGTTGACGGCGTAATGGCCGAGCGGGTCGAGCGGATTGGTCGACAGGTTCGGGAAGTATTCGAGCGTATTGCCCTTGGCGTCCTGAATCGTGACACTGAAGCGATCCGCAGCCGCGCGCGACGCGCCGACGGCGACTTGCAGGCCATTGCCCCAGATGCCGGGGCTGTTCGCATACAGCGTCAGCGCGCCGGGATTGGTCTGTGCGCCGCCAGTGACGAGGCCGCTCGCGCTGACGTTGGCGATGCCGGGCGCGCCACTCTGCCATTGAACACTGCCGGTAAGGTCCTGGGTGGTCCCGCCGGGGTAGTTGCCGGTTACGCTCAGCTGCAACGTCTTGTTGACGCCCACGGTCGGGTTCGCGGGGCTCACGCTGATCGATGTCGGCAAAGCAGCGCTGACGGTAAGCTGCACCTTGGCGACGACCGCTCCGACGGTCGCCGTGATTTGCGCCGTACCGGCGCTGACCGCGGTCGCGAGCCCGGTTTTGCCCACCGTTGCGATGGGCACATTGACCGAGGCCCAGCCCGCGACCTGGGTCAGGTCGAACGTCACACCGCCCGCGTAGGTGCCGATGACCGACAGCTGCACGCTTGCGCCTTGCGGCACTGTCGGCGCGGACGGGGTGATCGCAAGGCTGGTCGGGACCGCCGGCAGAACCGTCACGTTGGCCTCGGCGGGATTCGCCGCGCCGAGCGCGGCGGTGATTTTCGCTGTTCCGTCGGCTGTGACGATGCTTGCCAACCCACCGGCAAGCGGGATGGTGACGTTCGGATCCGAAGAGGTCCACTTCACAGCGCCGGTCAGGTCGAAGCTGCTGTTGTCGGCGTAGGTGCCGGTCGCCGTAAACTGCCGTTGCGTGCCGGCCACCGCCGTGACGGCAGCAGGCGTCACGTTGATCGATTTCAGCGCTGGATCGTTGACCGTCAGCACGATCGGCGCCGACGTCACTGCGCCGATCTTCGCCGTAATGTTCGCTGTCCCATCGGCATTGCCCGCAGTGGCCAGACCCGTAAGACTGAGCCCGACGACCGCATTGTCGGAATTCCACTTTATGTTGGCGTCGCTGGTCAGGTCCTGGGTGCTGCCGTCCGAATAGCTGCCGACCGCGGTCAATTGCTGCGTGAGCGTTTGCGGCATCGTCGGGCTGGGCGCGCTCACCTGGATCGAGGCCAGCGTCGGCGCGCTTGCCGCGACGGTGGTCTGGGCGGACACGCCGTGAAAGGTCGCCGTGACCACGGTTGTCGCGTTGCCGATTCCGCTCGAACTCGCGGTCGCACAGGCTGCGGGCTGGGTTCCCGGCGCGGCGGCAAGGTTCGCCTGCCATGCGAGACGCACGATATACGCCTGCTGGCCGCCGTTGCCGAAAAACTGGTTGACGACATGGCCGAGGCGCGACTGGGCATTGAGGCCGCCGTACCGGTTCTGAAACTCCGGCCAGCTTTGCACGAGAATCGCTTCGTCGGTCGGCCCTTGAGGTGCCCAACCGACAAAGGCGGCAATTGAGGTGGCGACGCCGGTGATGGGGCGTACGCCGCTGGAAATTTCCTCAATATAGACGCCGGGATAGGAGAGTTGGGCCACTGTTTTGTCATCCTAAATGTATATTGGGAGGATCACAGGATCCGATTTCCGTATGGCCGTGAGTTTGGCCTGCCACGCGTCTGGCCCTGTATGCCTTGCGAGGAGGGAATCCAGCAAGAGGAAGCTGCGAGGTGGCGCTCAGGACATAGGCGACGGCACCCTGAAACAGGACGTGATTACGCTGTGCGCACGATCGACGTCGACTGTCCATGAGCGGAATCGGCGAGCACGCAACAACGGTCGACGCGTCCTGGCAAGCTTCGTCGTGCCTAACGGGGAGGGGCGAGTGTGTTGGCGGGCCGTTCGCGATCGGGCGCTATGAACGAACGAACGCTAACGAACCACCTTGATGATTGAATTGATTCGGCATGCAGATAGACAGGCTGGCCGCAAGGACCGATTAGGACGATTGCCATGATCTGCGTCTCCAATGAGAGCGCCAGAAAGACTTCGAGTCGTTGTGCGTGGCAATCGACTGTTACTTCGAGAGGAGAAAAAAGAACCAAACCTTAGTCATGCATACGGCCTGATCCTTCAGGAATCGCAGCTGTCTAAAAGGTTTTGACTCTTTCTGGTGCCACCCGAATCTCTATCGTTAGTCTGCCACTGCTTTACTTTAGACGGATATTCGATCATGTCAATGTTCTCTTTTTAAACGCGATATCGATCTTCCGGCCATCGACCAACTTGGAAAGGTCGTGGGTCGATCGCACAAGCAGGCCGTGTTATACGGCCAATTCTCCAACTTGGCTCGGCATGAATGTGCTCACAACGACTCGCCGTATTGATACAACGTCGTCACAATCGCCGTAGTCCATGGCAACGATAAAGACTGTGTCGTGTTGTCACAAAAACTGTCGTACGCGCCGATTTATTTTTTCAGTCGGCGCGCCTTTCATTTTTTCTTGCGTGGAACATTCCCTTCATAAGTGCGGATTGGCGCGTTGCCCTAACCGTTCACATTCCTCGATCTTGATACGAGGTGCTGATTAATTTTTTTGACGAATTTGTCGTCTTCTTTCAGGCATGGTGTCGCACCCCGTCGGAGCATGGTCAGGCCAGCGATGTCATTTGTGGCCGGGATTTTCGGGTGGCTGACCAAGACATTGTCGCGCGACGCGCTGCAGAAATTGCGCGGGCAGGGGAGGGTCTGTCGGCTTTGGAAGCTTGTCATACGGACAGCCGGCGGGAAATTGCCAGTGGCTATTGACACAGAACGAGCACGGTCCGGCATTGCGAGCTAAATAGCCCTTTTCCGTCGCCGCGCCCTGCGTCCAATTGAGTTCGCCTGCGCTATACATCTCTTCCAGGATGGCCTCTACCGCCGCGTTAGCGTCGTAAAAATGTTCTTGCAGGGTGGCTAAAGCGACGGGCGGGTTCGTGGCGAGGTCGGCCTCGACCGCGTCGGCGGTGGCTGGGTCCTTGATCTGGAATGCCACGAGGCCAGGCGTGGACGATGACGCCTGCGGCCGAATATCGGTCTGCAGGAAGCGCGCCGCGTCAGGAAACTGCGCTCCGAAGGTGGCCCAGTCCTGTTGGCTGAAACGGTATTGCGGCAGGAAGTACTCACCGTAAGAGAAGTGCGGTGTCACCACCACGCGAGTGGAGAGACGATAGGCCTGCCCATCTACCATCGTCTCGACATTGAGCCGCACGGGACTGTGGGGATGTGTGGTCGCGCGCAACAGGTCGAACGACGGATCGATCGATCCGTCGGGCGGGGCGATAGGCGCAGCGAACAAGTGCGCGAACGCATTGTGGAACATCTCGAAAGCGTCGTGGCTGACGATGATCAGCAGGGCCGGCTGAGTTTGGATGAGTTGCTTCAGCGCCCAGCCGTTGCGGCTCACGCAGTTGGCGACGATCTCGCTCTGGGCCCGCGCGCCGCCCAGCCAGGCCGGGCCCCAATGCGGTGAGGCGCACCCCACCATGTCCAACTGACAGACATCCTCGCCCACGGCCAGGGCGGCGCCGGCGTGCCCATGGCGCTGCAGGAACGCCGAGAAGTCGGCGAGGATCGGGGTCATGCGAGCGTAGTAGCCGACGGTGTTGGCGAAAACCTCGGTCGCCTGCCCGCTCGGGAGTGCGATCGGCGCGGCCAGAATGTTGCCGGCGGCAAATGCGGCGCCTTTGTCGATCACCACCATCATCGGTGGCGCGCCGAGATGACCGTAGAGGGGAATGGTGGTCACCGCCGTATCCCCGTCATAGATCACGCCGATCGTGTAATTGGGGGAATCGCTGGTGCGGATGATGGATTGCAGCGTTCCTGGTCTGGGGGCTCGCAAGGCTTGGGCCTCGACCAGAAACTGCCTGGCGAACTCGAACCCGAGGCTTTCCTGAAATAGCGAACGGTAGCGATAGTAGAAGGCGTACTTCGTATAGGAATCCACGCCCTGGCTATCGGCGAAACTCGGATAGCACCAGGCGGTGGACGCCTTACCGCCGCCGAAGGCGGTCAGGTTCGGGTTGATACCGATAGTCATGATCGGCGCCTTGCGACAGCCATCGGCGACCTCGGCGTCGGGAAAGCCGGCGGGGCGGGTGACGCACGCAGTCCAGGCGAACGGCTTGCCCGACGCGTCCGGCGGTTCGGCCGTGACCGGCGGATAGGCGGCGAAGTCCCAGGTCGAATAGGGACCATAGGGCTGGTCTGCGGGATCCGCCGGCCAGAAGAAGCCACAGGTCCCGCATGGCCGCACTCCGAAGACCAGTTCGACCTCCAGCGGGTCTGCGCCATCGGGGCCGGGCGACGCCTTGCGCGGAGGATCGTAGGCCATGATCTACTCCAGGACGGCGAAGCTGAAGTCGCCGTTGCGCACCGTGGTATAGGTTCGCGTTCCCACCGGGTTATAGAGCACCACCACGAACCCATCGGGCGTCTGGTCGCCCCAGTTGGCGGTCAGCAAAGGGGCGTCGGCCGTGCGCCGCGCGGTCAGTAGCACCGAATAGGGGCCTGTGATCGCCGTATTGAAAGTGATCTGCACCTGGCCGACCGGCACGCTAGTCGGGATGATTGGCGCCACGCTCCAGTTGCCGGTGCCGGTCACGGCCTGATAGATGCCGTCCACGTAAGCCACCGTGCCGCAGTGCGTGATGTTCGCGCCTGCATTGTTGCTCATCGTCTCGGTCTCCTATTCGAATAAGCAATCGCCCGGATAGGCGTGTTGCGGCGGGGGAACGAAGTAATAGGCGCCGAGGAGCGGCGTCGCGACGGAACCCGCCGGATTGAACAGCCCATCGACGCTGCGGCGGAAGTCCGGATTGAATAGCCAGATGTTGTTGATGAATTCAAAGCCTGCTTGTTGAATGTTGTTCTGGTAGCAGATGAAATGCAGGCCCCATTCGATCTCGCCGGTAGCCGGATCGAGGTCGCCATAGGGGATGGACCTTCGGCGGATCCGGATGTCCTGGGTGTCGAAGACGTTGCCGAACCCGACCGGCACCGGCGGGAACGGACCTGAAAATGGTGCGGTTCGTCCGCCGCGAGCTTTCAGTGCGTGACTTTCGTTGAAGCCGCGGTTGATCTCCGTGTGATCCGGCTCGTGGTGAAGCGGGCACCTCGAAGCCCGGTCGATCACCAGGCCGCTGTCGCGATCGCGGCCGATCGCGTGCAGGCGCGCCTCGTCGCCCTTGAAGCTATGGCCCCAGAAGTCCGCTACCTCGAAGTCATCGCCGAACCATAGTTTCAGGTTGAGGGCGTATTTACGGTAGACCATGTAGGTGCCGCCATCGAAGCGCATGTCGTCGCAGTTCTGCGTCAGGCCCCCCGGGTGATTTGGATCGGCGCGCAGGTCCACTGGATACCCCGGATAGGCCGGCGCCGGGGTTGGCAGATAGATCAAGCGGCGATAGGCTTCGGGGTTGTCGGTCATCAACTGCTGGAGGTTGCTGACGCCGTCGATGAAGCCGATATGAGCCCGGCCGTCGCCGCGGGTGAAGCCGCGCTCCAGCGAGACGATCTGATAGCCGAATGGCTTGACGAACCGATCGCGCAGAGCGTCCCACAGGTCGATAACCGCGAACTGATTCCTGGCGTCGACCTGAAGAATGAGATCGCTCTCACCCTGCGATAGCCATGACTGGTAAGTCTGCGTCACTTGCGCGTCGGTAGGCGGCGCGCCAGGGCTCTGAGCGGTCAGCCTCTGGCTGACACAGTCCCGGTCGCCATTGGCGGCCATGGTGCGCAGATATAAGGGCGTCGGCCGGTCGCTGATGCCGAACCGGCTGGGGATGCGAGCCTTGAACACGCCGCCCGGTGGGAAATTCTGCACAGCCTCTTCCTGTCCGCGTGCCTCCAGCGGTCCCAGAAAGAATCTCAGGCCAAACGCCGTGACCAGGCTGAGTTTCAAATCCCCCACCACCGTGCGGGGTAGTCTTTCTCCGTCGCTACCGCGCCTGAAGCCTAAAGTGCGCTTTGGATCCAGTTTCTCAGCCTGCACCGCCGCCACGGCTTGCAGCGAAGCGATCATGGTGGCGCGGTCGTCGAAGGGCGCGTTCAGGCGGGCGATCAGACTGAAGTCCCCGCAGTTGTCGTCGATGCCGGCTCGAAAATTAGGCATGGGTCCCTCCGCAGGTGGTTCAGGCCAGTCGATCAAACTGGGTGTTGAGCGCTTCACCGCCGGCCACCTGGAGGCCCGGCCAGGCGCTGTCGAGCCCCGTCGGCACCGCTATCGGGGCGTAGGGCTCGAACATCACCTGGCTGGCGGTCTGGACCAGATCGCCGATGCGCGAGGTCTGCGCCGCCGTAGCATCAGGCCAATGCTCCCAGAACAGCAGATAGTCGCGGGCCACGACCATGATCGCCGCCTCCAACCCCTGGGGACGGTTCTGGCTCACCGATTGGCAGAAGGCCTGGGCGCCATTGAGGAAGAGATCCGGATCGGTTGCGGGGCGCCGCGCCCCAACGAACACCTGGGCGAAGCCGGACTGCCAGTCGACCGGCTCAGCAAACAGGCAGGCGGGTGCTTCGCGCGTCAGGCTGCCGGCGAATGCCGTGGGAAAGCCGCTCAGACTCCCGCCCGGCGCCAGGTTGAAGACCGCTGAGTGGAGCAGGCTGTAGGCCCGCCCACCGGCGGCCAGGGCCGCGTTCGTATAGTCCTGTTGCGTTCGGTAGAAGACCAGGGCGATTTCGTCCGGCAGACCGTCCGGGCGCACCGGCGGCAGGACGGCCGGCAGATAGGCTGCCAGATGGAACAGCCGCTGCATCTGAACCGTTACCGGGACAAAGATTGTCCCCAGGTCGAGATAGAACTGGGCAGCCGCTAAGGAGGGCAGGCGAAAGCCGCGCCAGACGCGCACTGAGTCGGCGGAGGGGGGGGAGTAGGGGGGCGGGCTCATGGTTTTCGATCCATTTCAGCTTGGCAGCGCGCCTGGCGGCACCTCATTGGGGCCCGGCCAATAGATTTGCGCCAGCAGATAGCCGCTCTGGCCGATCCAGCCGCAGGGTGCGTGCTGGCTGCCGCTGACGAAGTTCCAGCCCGCGCCGGGGGCGAGCAGAAGCATTTGGCCCGGGGCAGTCGTCTGGCCCAAGCTCACCACGCCGGGGTGCTGCGTCTGGAAGCTGTCGAACGTCTGGCCCCAGGGGAGCAGATCGTCGATGTTCTGGTCAGGCGCCAGGAGCTCGCCATAGGTTCCGTCCAGGCAGATCTGGATCTCGCCCTTCGTGTGCAGATGCAACGGAAACTGGACCAGGTCACCTGGGCTTCCGACTGCGAACAGCACGGCCGATTTGGCCAGTGTGGCCTTGTCGACGCTCAGGATGATCATGTCGTTGTGCGGTCCGAGGACCACGTCCTGCAGATCGGCGCGGTGGTTGGCGACGTACTCGCGGTAGATCGCAGCACGGCCCTGGACGTCCAACTGAGCTACCGGAGTCTGAATGTGAAACATGTCTGCCTCCTCCTTGCTGGTGCGAAGTCAGTAAAACAGCGCGTAGCTTTGGTTGTTGATGGCGTAGATGACGATCTGGGTCAGGCCGGTGGTCGCCGGCAACTGGGCCTCGTTATCCCAGCCCTGGCAGTTGGGCCAGATGTTGTAGAACTGGATCGGCTGACCGGACTGGTAAACCAGGAAGCCCGGCGCACCGCCGGTCAGGGTGAACGGCCTGACAATCTCAAGGCTGGCGGCATTCGGAAGCGCGTTTTGGGCGAAGGTGAGCACCTCGCTCGAGCGCGTGTTCGGATCCAGGTTGAGGTGGTCGATATTCACGTTGAGCCTGGCGGTGTTGGTCTTAAGGAAGAAGTTCTCGCCGCCCAAGGTGAAGAAGGCGAACCGCGTCCAGCCCTTCGCCCAGCTCCACGCCCAGACATTGTCGACTTCGATCGGGGCTGGATCGGCGTTGCTTCCAACGATCACCAGTGAGAATAGATTGACGCCGCCATTCACGGAGTCGTAGGACACGAGATATTGCTTGCTCAAATAGGTGACTGGGTACGCTTCGGTCCATCCGGGCGTCACCGCCGGGGGGCGCGTGCGCGAATAATCGGTCGGCCTGGAGAGCGTCAGATCATCTTTCAAGGCGACGAAGCGGAGAACCCCCTTTACGGCTCCATAGCCCAGCAGATAGGTTACCCCGCCGAGCACGAAGGCGCGCAACAGGTCCACCGGCGTCGCCAGATCCACCGCGGCGCCTGCGGAAATCACGAAGGGCGCGGTCGCATTCAGTGTCCAGAACGACAGCACGCCGGCCGGCGTGGAGCCGATCAACAGCGCGCCACCCTTCCAGGGCGTAGAGACGAGCTGGTTGAGGCCGGTGGGCAATTCGCCTGCCGCCTGGGTCCAAACCTGCGCAACGTCCATCGTGCCGCGGTGGGGGGCCTGGGAGATCGAATAGATCGTCGGATCAGCCATCGTCTGTCCCTTCTCGTGATCAAATCTCTGCAGCCCCGATGATTGCGTTCAGCTCGCGAGGAATTCGGACCTTGCCACAATGTCTCCGCGGTCGAACAGGTAGCTGCCCCGGAAGGCCAGCGTGCCTTCAACGGCCACATGAGCCAAAACCAGGCAGTGCGTACGAGCCGCCTCGTCCTCATAGGTCAGCGAGTTAAGGTCGGTGAGCGCACGCGTTGGGTCGACGTTCATGGACGCCAGGTGCGCGTTCAGGCTTGCCACGGCCTCGGGCGCGTCGGTCGCCGCGATCGACGCGCTGACGAACCCCCTGGAGGCCGCGATCTGCAACAGGCGCGCGGCGGGATCAAGCTGCAACGCCCTTTGTTTGGCCAGTTGCACGCCCTGCGTCGCTATCGCCGCCGGCGCGACAGCGGCCATGGCGACAGCGGCTGGCGGAACCGCCGGCCGGGGATAGGTCTGGCAGATATAGGCCCAGCTGGCGAGCACACTCGCCGCCGTGGTGTAGCCGCCATAGTGCTTGTATATATTGCCCGCCCAGGTGTCTTGCGCCTGCGGCGTCATGTCTCCAGGCACCTGAGGGTCGGAGGCGTTGCGGATCGCAGCCCACTTCGGCGGGTTCTGGATCTGGGAGATCGCCAGGCCGAGAGAGACGTCCCCCATCTCGCAGGCATTGCCTAGCGCCTGCAGGCCGTTGGTGTCGGTGGTGTTGTCGAAGCCAAAGAAATCCGTGGTGACAATGGTCGGCGTGGGGATGCTGGACCCGTGTGTGAAAAACGCCGGCAATTTGTCCGGATGGAATGGCAGGTTGGCCTGCGCCACCTTCTGGGCATTAGGCGTAAGCAGTCCTGAGGTGAGCAAGGCGGTGAGGTTTGCCGGCGGCGGACTGGTGGGGTAGGGCGCGCCCGGAAACTGTGCCGGCTGGAACTGCTTCTTGCACAGAATCGCCACGTGGTCGGCGATTACCACATCGCCCAGAAGTACGTTCGCCCCCACGGCCCCGCCGGTGCCAGTGGTGATGATCAACTGGCAGCCGGTCTCGCGGATCACCTGTTTCCAGAAATCGACGATGGGCAGTGCGGGCCCATCGTAGTCCATGTGCAGGCCGCTCTTCAGGCACAGGACTTTGCGGCCCGAGAGCTGGATCGGGTAATACAGTCCCAGCGAGTGATAGTAGCGCGCCGTCATCGTGCTGTTGTCGTTGAACGGCGCCTTGACGCCGGTGACCTCGGGGATGAAGGCTGCGACGTTTGACTTGTATTCATACCACTCACGCGTCGTCATGCCGGGTGTCATCAGCGCGGCGACGGTCGAGGCTTCGGCCGAGGTCCATGTGACGATAACCACGTCAACCTTGGGCAGCGGCGCAGATGGATCGGGTGGCGAGGACGGGGTGTCGAGGGTAGGCGCGTAGCCCACGGGCCAAACGACCGGGGCGGCTACACCGCTGTCAGCGACGAACGCCGCCATTTCTGTAGCAGTGGAGAAGAAGCTCGGATCAGGGTGCGCCGGGTCGAAGAACATTCGTGTCCGCTCGGCATCAACAAGAGGCTTGGTTTCGGCCACGATGAATTCCTCTTAACGTCCTCCAACGATTAGGTCCGGTCTCCGTCTCGCATCGGATCTGGCTCTTCTCGGAGTGCGAAGCAGTACATGTGCTCGAATTTGATGCTGCGTAATGTGTCTGTATTGAACGCGAAAAAATGCGATGTGCTTCTTGAACTGGCGCATTGAGTTTCGCCGCTGAATTCACACTAGGAGTACATCTGACTGATGTCAAGGACCGGATGGGACGGTGTAAAAGGTGGTTGTCTTCTTTAAAAGGCTTGGGTCAGTACATGAACCGGGCAACGCTATGTCGCTCCTGCAATTCCGCCGAGTACCGTCCTGAGTGCGTGTATTGAAGGAACGAAGAAGTACCCGCCGCCAGACGCGGTAACGAACTGGCCGGTTGCTTCGACTTTCGCTTGCCGAAACCCATCGCCGAACAGCAGGCACCGTCTAACGCCATCTGCGGTGGCCGCATTCTGTCCCACGATCATGTCATGGCCGCCAGGAGATTTCGGCCGGGTGTCGTCGTTGATCCAGCGCGCTTGCAGGAACTCGAACTGATCTTCAATCGAACTCTGAATGCTCAGGAACAGAAGTCCGCGCTCCGGATCACCAGGCTGGGCAATCGCGTAGCGATCTTCGAGCGATGGCCCGAACGCGACGCCAACGCGAAGAATTCGCCGATCATAAGTGGCGCTGCGGGCTCCCATGTCAGAGGGCGCGTCGCGGGTGTTGACCTTCCTGATATGTGCAGCCAGCGGACAGGTGGCGCCAATCGGGTCAGCCTTGGCCTGCGCGAAATTGTCCTGATGTCCGATGACTTTCAAGGCTGGCGTATCGGAGTCAAACCGGAAATGGTTATTGGCGAACTGGTCACGGCCCAGACGCTTGTCGTCGCCGCCAGGTGTGCGTTCAACGGGTGCGCCGCTTGGCCACCGTCCGACGAGCCGGGAGGCCAGCGCAACGTCATCCATCGTGGCGAAACCAGGGCGTTGTGACAGTCGCTCTGCCTCGTCGCGCATTGTCCGCCAAAACAGGCCGACGTCCTGCAGCAATCGTCGATACACCAGGAATGAGCCGTTGCGCGTCCACGAGGGTGCGGGCTCGAGTACGGGGCCGGGTATAAGCGGATCCGGCCCGGACTTCGGATATCCAATCACGAACTCGCCTGGCCACACGAGATCCTGTCCCGGGTAGCCAAACAGCGCCGCCGCCGGGAATTGCGAATCGTGGACATGGCGGTCGGTAATCAGGTCTCTCCGATCGTTGGAGGCTCGTCCGCGAATCCCCGGCTGCGACACACCGTCGTTGAAGCCGAAATGCTCATGCCCCGCCTCGCCCCTGACGTCGTCCCGGACGTGTCCAACCTGACACTCCACCGTGGCGCCGATCTTGTGAAACTGGTCTTTCAGTTTGGCTGCAGACATCGCCACGCTATCCGGGTCGTCGCCCGCGACTATTAGCAGTATGTCGAGTTCTTTACCGGGACCACCAACGCTCCAATTCTGGGGATGACCTGGTTTGGAAGGATCGGTCGGATCGCCCAACAACGCAGAGCGACGAACCAGGCCATTTTGAAACGCGATGCCCGGAATATCTGCGGCGCCAGGAGTGAGATCGAAAAGACCCTGGAAGCCGAATCCTATTGCTACCAACGGCGGCCATTCGCGCGGCGTTGCGCCAGGTTTCGCGTCCTGCCGGTGTCCGCGCCGATCCGTCAACGTTCGGGCAGCCGTTGAGATGTCCGCAGCCAGTTCGCTCAACAACTGCCTCAGTCGAACGATGTCGGCTCGTTCACGGGCATAGCGGATTCCCAGCAGCACCTGGTGCGGTTTGAAAAAGCCCGGCACGCAGATACCCTGGATATCGTCCATGTCCAGCACGGGTTCGATCGGCCCGTGGCGATCCTCTGCTGTGCTCATCTCATCCCTCTCGATATCCGGGTTGCGCCGGCAGCCTTCGTCGAGTCGAGGCGAGACTCAAGTTCTCCGGCCTCGTAGACGAAAGCCGGCACCGTCCCGGCGGGCACGCCACTCCGGCCTGCAGAGAACAACTCGCGAGCGTTGGCAGGGTCAATTAATCCCACGGTGGACAATGGCAGGCTCGGGTTGTTCACGGAGCCCAAAGCCGCTGCGGCGCCGACCAGCTTGACGGTGATGCATTCGGCAATCTGGCCGCCGTGGACGATGGGTTCGCCCGCGATCCGGATATCCGAGACATCGAACTCACCGCCGGGAACCTCGACGACGAGACGTTCGATGAATCTGGCCTGGCCGCGAACCACTTTGACGCACGCCTCGGGTGCGATTGCGCCGGACACTTCCCAGCCGGTCAGGTCGATATGGTCCATATACAGGCCGACCGGATTGACCAGCGTGACCATCGCGCCTTGCCGGGCGAGTGCGTTCACGGTCGCCGCTATCGTGGGGTCGCTGTTGCGGTTCGGGCCACCGATCGCAGCCCCGGCAATCAGGGCGTCCGGATCCACGACCGGGTTTCCTTTCGCGTCGCAATAGCGCTGCGTCGCGTCTGCCCCGAGCCCGATCTCCGCCGTGAGTGCATTGGGCGGGGCGGAGAGATGCACGATGCCGTGCGTGGTGTTCCACTTATTGTGCGGGTTGTAGTCGCCAGGCCGCAGGTGGCCAAAGGGTGACCTCAGCGGTGCCTGCACCTGCAGATCCTCCAGTTTGACTTCGGGACTGACGAGCCGGCGATAAAGCTCGAGCAAGAGGTCTTTGTTGCCGGGGAAGTCGACGGCCGATCCGTCCATCGTCCCGCCGTACAGGGCAAACCAATATTCGGGTGGCTCCGAGGTGAAGGTCACGCGTGTGATCGCGCCGGACCGCCAATCGCGATCCACGTGCCATTCGCAGTATTCGACCGTGGGGCGGTAGAAAATCGTGTCAGGATATCTGACGCCAGGCGATCCCGCACCGGTGTGCGCCGGAACGTCCGGTACGTAACGCCAGTCAAGGTCGTAGGCGGACATGGGCCAAAGCCGGTCCGCCTCGATGAGCGCGCGAGCCCGACCGAAACGCCGCAGCAATTCCTTCGGAAAGGCATTCCAGACCACAGACTGCTCCACCGTGGCCCCTGGATCGACGAGGTGTGCCGAATAGAACTGTGTTTGATACGCGTCATCCCCGGCGATACCCTTCAGTTTCCCGTTTTCAGTCTGGATGCTCGACTCGAACGATTCGAGGACGAACCGGTGCCATGCGTCTCTCTGGCCAGGGATCGCGTCGAAATCGGCCATCCAGGCCGGCGGATCGTATACCTGCAGAAGAGCCATTACTGTTTCCCCAGTCTGGTCGACGTTGTGAATTCACAAAGGCACGGACGCTATACCCGCGACGATCGGACGGGTGTCGAACGTTAAAAGAAGGGCACGCCGATACCGAGCTTCGCAAGCCGCTCACTTTCGGCATCGAAGGCCATCATGGCCTGGCGGCCTGCGAGAATTGCGCCCGCGTCCTCCATGTCGCCATGGCGGTAAGCGACCGCGAGATTGTTAAGGATGTCCTGATAGAGTGCCAGCGCGTGAGCGGCGCTGGCACGGCTTCCTGGTTCCACCGGACGTAGCCAGGGCGCAGGGTCGCCCTTTGCCGGAGACCACGGCTTGAGCACGACAGATATCTCGCGAAACCGGTTGAAGTGATCCATCCCGTCGGCCACGATCTGCCGGGCCAACTGAAGCATCGGCTCAGGGTAGTCGTGGCGCAGCGTGGCGACCACCCGGGCATACTGGCCATCGAGCATGCCGCTTGGCCGCTCGACAGCAATGAAATCGTCGAGTACTTCCTGAATGAGGGGGCGCAACGCCCGGTCGCGTTCTCCCTTCTCTACCGGCACCTTGGGCCAGGGTGTCAGCGCGGGTGGGTAGGGAGGCACCCGGCCCATCTGGCCGAGTGTCCACAGCAACTGGTTCGCCCATCGCAAATGCCGCATCTCGCTTACTGCAATACCTAGCAACTCGTGGCGCACGAACAGGAGATCGGTATCGGCTGGAGTGGTGCCTGTGACCGCTCGCAGCGAGTAGTAAGCGTAGAGGTACTCGAGCATCACCACGTGCTCCAGGCCACAGAGCCTCACGAGCTCTTTTGCCAGCTCTGTCGCGCTGGCAAAAGGTTCGGCCGCCGGCTCAATTGCGGGGACATAGACGCCCGGGTTTTCGCGCCCCTCGATGACGAAGGCAAGCGACGTCCACTCTGAATTGATCTGATAGTGCCGGAGCCGGTAGAGGTCGTTCGTCGCGGCCGACGTGCTTGCCGCCACCCGGCTTTCCCGGTCGGCGCGCAGCCAGTCGAGTGGGCGCACCGCCAGATCAGGGTCACCCACGGCCGGAGTGTTCGCGCTCAGGGCGTCGTCTGCACCGAGTGCGATATCCGGATGGTTCGAGGCCCAGTAGTCGCAGGCGCAGTCGCGGAAGTCGTGCATCCACGGTGAGCACAGACTTTGCGTGAGCTCGCCAGGCAGGTAGGCTGTGGAAATGACACCATCATCCGCGCCGACAAAACTCCGCCGGTAATGGGTCAGTGTCAACGTCGCCGGCATGCTCGCGGCAGCAGGCGTTCCGGGTGCAGTGTGCGGCTTGCGTACCTGTGTCAACACGATCGTCGTCTTGCCGGGTGCCAGGCTTCGCACGATTCGCCAGAATAGCGCGGGGTCGGGCTGGTCAGGAGCAGGTATGGAGGCCAATGCCTGCAGGTCGAGACGGCGATCGCCTTGTGAGATTGAACTCATTCGCCATTCGCCGGTGCCCAATTTATCGAATGCGCTGCGTACGGCGGCAGTGAGCTCTGTTGCGTCCTCGTGTGTGGTGTCCGCGAGTGCCGGATCCGCGCCATCGACTGCGGCGAGCACGGGCGGTCTCACGCCAAAATCGAACACGAGCCCTGGGAAGAAGCGTCGGTCGAGGTTGCGGTGGTCGAACTCGAGTCCCGGGAAGCAATTTCCAACACCGCTTTCCAGGCGGGTCGTCGCGGGATTGCCGGCAATGCTCACGGCCGCGCGCGCAGTCAGATTGCGAGGAAATATCTTCTGTGTCACGCGTGCCCCCTGAGAAGAAGCGCCGGATAGCGGTCGGCCACGAGGCGGTAGGACCGCAGGCAAAACTCCAGCCATCCGCGAATGAAGTCGCAGCCCGGGCGACCGGTGGCGGCGACCTCGGCGTGGCAGCCACCACCGCAAAGATAGCGTGCCCAGCACGACTTGCAGGGCGTCTGCCTGTCAACGGATGCCTGCTCGAGGAAGGTCTGTCGAGCCGACATATCAACGCGGTCCTCGAGCGACCCCATGCGAAATCCTGGCTTGTTGACTGTGCGATGGCAACTATAAAAAGCACCGTCCGCATCCAGAGAAAGATAGGTGGCGACGGACCCGCAAGGCAGTGCACGTGCCGCGCCTCGATGGATCGATCGCAAGCCGACCCAGAAATTGGAGAAGCGTGGTGGCTCGCCGCTGGCGATGCGAGCGAGTTCGCGTTGCGCCGCGTCGATCATGTTTTCAAGCAGCACGGGCCAGTCATCCTGCGTGAGTGCCAGGTCGCCTCGCGCGCTGGTGCGGGCAGGACTCACGCCGATCTCCTGAAAGCCAACGGCAATCAGGTCTTCGACCCGATTGGCAATATCGAGGTCGTCGCGCGTCACTGTCGCGCGCGCGGCGACGCGTGCTCGCCCAGGATCGCCGAGCAGCGGAGCGATCCCGGCCAGGACAGCCTCGGTAGATTGAGCGCCGCGCGCGGCCGGGCGATGCCGGTTCTGGTTCGGGCCGCCATCGATGCTCACCGTTACTGCGAACGCGTTCTCGCGAAGCAAACTGATGTCCTCGGCATGCAGCAGCGTGGCGTTAGTGGTCACGGCGAAGCGCGCGGCTATCCCTTTGTCGCGAGCCGCATTGCGTGCGTGGGCAACGCAGGCATGAACGAGCCTGCGATTCAGAAACGGCTCCCCTCCGATAAAGCCTACGGTGACGTGGCGCCCCGCCGCACCCGCGATCAACTGATCGATTCCGCGAAAGGCAGTCTCATCGTCCATCAGGCGCGCTACAGTGCCGAATTTGCCTTTGTCCGCGTAACAATAGGTGCAGGCGAGGTTGCAAGCCTGCGCGACGTTGAGTGACAGGGCCGTCACCGGCGCAAGCACCTCGCCCACGATTGGCGCAGGCGGAGCCAAAGCGCGCAATTGCGCCAGCGCGACTGGATCGCCTTGTTCCAGGGCCGAGAAGGTGTCCATGTCGATATCGAAGAGCATCGATCCCGGCACGACGAACACTGCTGGTGGCGTGCCGTTGAGAAGATGGAACCAGGGCGGGTCGTTGGGTTGGGTGGCAGTCACGGTGTTGCGTCGCCTGTGCGCTGTGCGGCCTCGGTTGCGGCGGCGCGGCGGCGCTCCACTATCAGTGCGACACGCTGTCTAACGGGTCCCAATTCGGCGAAGGCTGCGTCGTCCATTTTCGCAAGATGGTTAATCAGCGCGGTCACCTCCCGATGTTGCCGCCAGGTGAGCGAAAGCGGGCTGGCGTCCGAGTCCCGCATATAAGGTGGCATGCGCATGTCGTGAAGCTGGCTGCGCGGGACCCGCGGGTCGCGATCGTTCGCAGCGAGAACAGCGGTGTGATCCGGGCCCAACTCAACGGTGTGCGGAGGAGAAACGGGTGTTTCGGGCAGGTCTGCAATGCGTGCATACGGTGGCCGAAGCAAGCAGTTAATTCGGTCGGACTGCGTTCTAAATAGAAGGATCATATTGTCGATGTCGGCGATCTCACTGTGTACGTCATGCGCGATCTGCGTGTATTGCAAGCGCTCGTCGACAGCGGTGGATTCAAGGATCTGTGGGATCTGTTCCGCCAAAGGACGATCGTTTGCGGTCATCGAGCGCGTGTCGGTGTGGGGCACCGGATCGGGACTGGCGGCGACCTGGCTCCGTAGCATGCTGTTGCGCAGCGCGTCCAGATTGGTCAGGCTGACCGTCTCGAACACGCGCTGGAACAGATCGGCGATTTCTGCAACGGTCATGGGGCAGGCGATCTCATCCGCGCTCAGGGCCGGGAGTTCGCGATCCGCGAGGTCGTCTGCCAACGACATGAAAGGGCGCCTGTCCGGGGCGAAATCCGGTGGCGCGACGGTGGCACGCCCAGTGGCGACGAAACGTTGCGGTCCGATCTCCACGACGACACGGATAACGAGGTCGCACGTGTCATCAACGATTCCCCAACTGCGGCCACCCAGATCACCCGATGGCAGATCGACAACGCCATCGAATGTATCAGTAGGTTCCGGTTGTTCCAGATCGCTTGTCGGCCGGAATCGCGGCCAACTGGCCGCCGGATTGAGAATCCGGTTACGTGCGGGGACGATTTCATACTGCCGGATAGAACCAGACGGGGCGCCGGGGTCAGCTGCGAATGTCGCATCGGGAGGGCCATAGACCGCACCTGACGCCGGTGTAAAGCGCAGCCGCAATATGTCGAGGTCGGCCCCCGTCACAACGCCCGGACGCGGACGAATCGCCTGAATTGTCCCGAGGGGAATCGGGGCGCTCGCCAGAACAAGTGGCTCATGTCCGGGCACATGCGGACTGGTAGCCAGTAACGCTTGCGGATCGTGATTATCGGCTCGAAGATCGATTTCCGCACCGAAGCCGCAAGCAGGGTCTTTTGTGCGCCGCGTGGCCTTGAGGTTCGCTGCACTGACGCGATACGACACACCGCTGAGCGCTCCACCCAGTTCTTCGAGACGCGTCGCCGTCAGGGGCTGCAACTCCTGCGCCCCTTCAAACTTGCCCCATACCTCGAAGAACGGAGCGGTCGGCCGGATCAAACCGAGAGGACCGTCTCTGAAAAAAATTGCTTGCGGAAGAAAAGGATTGAGCGAGCCGTCGCGTAGTACACGGAAACTCAATGTGGGACGAATCACCGTACGGCCGGCACCGTGGGTTGCCGGATCCTCGACCCATTCGAAGGCGTCGACCGGTGTGGAAGCAGGCCCGATCCTGCCGATCGCGAAAGGCGGCAGCAGATAGATGCCAAGAAGTCGTGACACGACTGCCCCCTCGTCTTTATTATTGCAAGCAAGTATAGGACAAGCTCCGTTGCATTCAAGCCCGGACTTAGCCTCGAGGTGCCTATGTCGCAGATTCTGATTGCAGGCTGTGGTATCGCGGGTTGTGCGATGGCTTTGCGAGCGATGCAACTCGGTTTCACACCGACGCTATTGAAGTGCGCGCGGCCGGAAATTGGCGGTGTGGAGATCATTCCGGCGAGCGCGAGGAATTTGCTGGCAGAACTCGGTCTGGATCCAGCGATCGCCTCTGTTCACCCCGGCTTGTCGAATTGCATGGTGTCGTATTCTCCGGATTCCGAACCACATTTCACCTTCGGGCGCGCGCTGTATGTTGATCGCCTTGCGCTTCGCGCCGCGGTTCTCGAAGAAGCGCGTTCGCGCGGCGCGAAGATCCGATGCGTGGATCGCTTGCCACCGCGCGACACGTATAACGTGACTATCGACGCAACCGGCCAGTTTGCCGCATGGTCGCGTCCCGTCGTACGCTACGGCCGGAGTCATGCGGATATCTTCTTGCTGCCGCATGTGCGGGGGCGGCCGGTTGCGCGAGTGTTGCCCATTGAGCGAGGCTGGGCCTATGTTGCATCGGATGAAACCCACACGACCGTGGGCGCCATCAGCTACGCACCGTGCCGTAGCGTCGAGGTCGAGCATGCGCTCAGGCGGGCATTAGGGCTGGACCCGGAAGATGCGCTTCGTCATCTTGGCCGACGGCCTGCATTTCCACAGGCCACCGCCACGCCGTTGCACGGCCGGACGATCGCGATCGGCGACGCTGCTTTTAGCCATGACCCGATAGGCGGACGAGGAATCGCGTTTGCACTCGGATCCGCATTTGCCGCGGGGGCAGTGCTGCAGACCTGGCGCGATTGGCCCGCCGACACCGCGGCCGCCGCGGACTACTACCGTGGTTATGTTCAGGCTGAAATCGGTCGACACTTGCGCTTTCTAGCCGGCGCTAGCGAGATCGAATCGACGGCAGTTGTGGACATGCCCTCGCACGTACACTGGTGCGCGCGGGAGACGCGATGTGCGATTGCCATGCCGGATCGCATCACCTTTGCTGATGCGGTATCGACGAACCGGGGCTCAGTCGTCCGCTGGCTTGGGAAGCTCGACATTTTCACTCTTCGCGCTATCTGCCGAGGACACCGAACGGTGAACGAGGTGATTGCACGGCTATGCGATGCCGGACTGACGCCCGAAGAAGCCAGCAGCGCAATCAAGTGGGCCCTTGGGCATGGTGTCCTTCATGGCCCCGGTGTGAATGAGCCTGAATAGCCTGGCGGAAAAGTATGGGAATGGTGTGAATGGATCTGACAAGCACGCGCTTTACATTGCCGAATTCCGGGAAATCATGGTTCGATGGGCTCGACGCCCGCAGCTTTGGGCGGCCAGAATCATCGCGTGGACCCGTTTCCGTGTGCACCGTGTCGTGACTAGGGGCGGCAGGTCAGCCGCTATCCCATCCGTCTCTGCCAGAACGTGGAATCGGGCCAGCACGTATTTTCCTTATACCAGGAATCTAGATGTCTCCGATAGGTATCAGTAATCCTATCCAGTTCACCTACATAACCATTATATGCGTTCGCATCCCCTTCCAGATTTCGATCACAGGCTTCTGAACCGGCGAGACCTGTATATAGCGCATTGAACAGCCCCTGCGATGAGAGCGGGTCAAAACTGACTGCCGCGTCGCCTATGGCGAACCAGTCAGGGCCAGCCGGGGGGCTCGAGACAGCGGAGTGCGCGGCAGCGAATTTCATATCCGTGTTAGTAAAGAAGCCTACGGATTCGAGTTGTTGACCCAGGACGGGCAGTCGCCGCGCCGTATCGATTAGCCAGTTCGTCGATCGCATCGCGTGGGCGATGGGTAGATCCGAGTCAGTATGAAAGGCCAGCACGCGACGCTGGCCGGGAAGGGGCGCGCTGTACCACCAGCCGTGCTTGGCGGCTTCGATATGTGCAAGACCGTCTCCGGCGCGCTCCTGGTCGCGACCGTAGAGCCACCCGCAAATGAGTTTGCCCTCG
Source organism: Paraburkholderia fungorum (assembly GCF_046027215.1). Classification (GTDB taxonomy): domain Bacteria; phylum Pseudomonadota; class Gammaproteobacteria; order Burkholderiales; family Burkholderiaceae; genus Paraburkholderia; species Paraburkholderia fungorum_D. The sequence continues at coordinate 2,305,348 of NZ_JAQQEN010000001.1, forward strand.
CGGGACCGGCGTGCACCGAGTCTCCTGGAGAGCATGGCACTGCGGCCTCCAGCATCGATCAGCGCGCTGGCATGCAGTTGGCAGAGCCCGGCTGGGGTGAGCAGTGTGACTTCCCATCCGCCATTGAACGAGGCGACGGACGCGAGCGTCGAGCAAGTGAGAAGTGCCGCGCCGCGCTCCGCGGCTTTGTTGCGTAACCAGGATTCGAAGCAGGCCCGATCGAGGTGCCAGCCAGGGCCATCCGGATCGCGCAGGAAATCCCGCTCGGCTGGAGCGGATCCACCCCAAACCGAGCGGATTCCATGACAGCGGATGTGACCTTGAAGCAGGAAGTCGTCCCACAGGCCCATATCCGTCAGCAGGCGGCGAGCCGCTGGCGGGAGCGATTCCCCGATGTGTTGGGCAGGCGCCGCCGTTCGGTCTACCATCAGCACGCTGTGGTGAGGCGCCAGGTTCAATGCCGCCGTGGCGCCCGCCGGGCCCGCACCCAGGATCAGGACGTCGGCGTGGAGCACGCTCATTTGCGATGACGCCTGCTGAGATGGCGAGCCTTTTCCACCTTTGTCAAATCCACATCTTCAAAATCTTCGGGAGCGATGGCGGCGGCGAGCTGGCGAATCTCGCCGCGAGGCGGGGGCAGTTGCTCCACTTCGAGGATCGACGGGAAGCCGGCTTGATCTGTCGGCCCATCGCGCACTTCGACGATGCCCATTTGGGCGATGTCCTTGATCATGTTGTTGATCTGATCCTGGTAGCTGACGTTCCCGAGCGGGCGTATCCAGGCAGCCCGTTTGGCGAAGGCCCGCAAACGCTCGTCGATGGACAGGTGCTCGTTGGTGACAGTTTCGTAGGCTTGCTGGCTCATGACCTGATTCGGTACGCGGGCAGGCCAGAAGGTCGGGAGGTAGGGGTCGTAACTCTTCTGGTAACCGGATCGGCAACTGGCGGTATCGGTCTGCCACGGTACGGCCATCCAACGGGTAATACCGCCCGCGGTCTGAGCGCTGCAAGGCTCGTCGATGTCGTCCGGCGTCAGCACTGCGCCGTAGTCCGGCTCGATCCAGTCTGGCGGCCGATGGGCGAGTCGAAAGGGTGCCATGTACATGCTGGCCTTGCGCATGGGCCACGTCATTTCGCAGCCGGGGTGGAATGCGTCAGCCAGGCAGAACTCCATAGCGGCCCGATTGAGCATGTCTGGCTGGTCGGCAAGTGATACTTCCTCGATGCTGCGCGGGCGTATGGCGCCCGGATCATAGTCGGCGACGAATTCGCCGTCCGCCCATTGCCTGAGGAATCTCAATTGCAGGTCACTGAGGGCGGTATGTTGGCGTGGCGTAGAGTCCGGCGGACTGGCCATCGCGTCGCCATAGAGCCAGGGCCACGGCGCCGGCGCCCAGGCATCGCGCTCGAACTGGCGGAACTGGTTGAACACGGTAAGCCGCCACTCCTTCAGATTGTCTGACGGCGCGGCCAGTTTGTTCATCCAGTCGACCTGACTGGATACAGTGGTGCCGCGCCATCCAAAGGCGGCAGCGAAGCCGGCGTTTACCCATTGCAAGCGGCACAGGCGCTCGAAAATCGGCCCAATGTCGTTTTGGAAAGAGGGTTTGTCAGGCGCGCTCAGGCCGCCCGCGCTCACGAACAGGTCGCGCATCAAATCCCACATGGTGCGGACGGATTTCTGCTGCGGCGCGTAGTTTGGAGGCGCGACGACGACCCACGCGGGATCGACCGGGAGTTCATGGCCTTGATAGCGAACCGTCGCAGTAACTGGCCCGTCGCTCACATCGTCGTGCCAGCCCTCGTTGTTGGCGAATGTGATTGCCTGGGCACCGTTGCAGGAAGCGGCTTTGCCCCTGCCGCCAAGCACGATCAGGCAGCCATGAGAGTCTGTACGTAGTTCGCCTAAATAGACCTTCTTGCCCATGAAGCAACCTGTATCGAAGACGTAAGCTTTGCCGCGTTGGTCGCGGCCTTTGATCTGGCGCTCGCCGGGCGTGATGCGGAGAATCGAGCGGTCCGCCACGGTCATATTGCGAAGGAACGAGAACGGCGCAGTCGCGGCTTCCGGAATGTCGAGCGCGATTTGAAACTGGTACCAGGCGGCCTTGGTATTTGCTAACGTGACAGCCCACTGAATATCGGCGGCGTCCGCATTCAGTTCGGCGACGACTTCTCCGGTAGCATTAAAACCATAAATGCGAAAGCGGACCACTTCGCGTTTGATCGCGCCGGTCTCGTCCCGATAGAAGCCCGGTGCGGCAGGCAAGGGATCTGTTACTTCCGGGGCGAAGTAAAAGCCCTCCGGGCTATTCCCGACACGGGCAATGCCAATGGCCGGGTAAATCGCCGCTTTGACGATGACCGTGTCGCGGGGTTGATCAGTGGCAGGCATGAACCTCTCTCTTTCGGCTCTGGACGGAATAGGGATGGCAGTGAGCTGTACGATCGATCATATGCTGGAGCGGGCCAGTTTCTGGCCCGCTCCAGGCCGATCAAACGGTCTTCAGGACGCCCAGCAGTGCCTGTCCGTCAGGAACGCCCAAGCCGCTGACGGCATCGAATCCCTTGGTGGCGGAATAACCCTTTCCGGGGCTCGGATGGGACGCGTTCTGACCGGAGTCGATATCGCGGAACCCCGCTTGCATCACGTTGTTCTGATAGAGAAGCGGTGGCAGAAACCGCTGCTGCTTGCCGGGCGGCAAAGACGCGTCGATTCGCGCTATCAAGGCAGCCCACAGCGGCGTCGACGCGCTTGTGCCACCGTCTGGCAGTGGTTGGCCGTCAAGCAGGAGGTCATAGAGCGGCGGGCCCGCCAGGGCGGACACGTCCGGCACCACGCGCCCGTCAATTGAATTCGGATTCAGGGATGCAACCTTAGGCGTTTGCCACGCCGGACGCGCGTTCAGCGTACTCACGCCGCCGCCGGTGGCACCGCCTCCTGGGCGCTGTCCTGGGGCTTCCCACCAGACCACCTCGTTGGACGTGCCGTCTGCCCGCGTCGTCAGCATCGTGCCGCCAACGCTCAAGACATACGGACTGCTCGACGGGAACTCCACGTGGCAACGCTTGCCCGACTGGTCGCATCCGCTGCCGTCGTCACCGGACGAAACGCAGACCGTGATACCTTGCATCGCGGCGATCTGAAGCCGCTGATTGATGGAGTCCATTGCGCCATTGCTCCAATCCGCAGCCTCTTCAGCAAGACCGTAGCTAATCGACAAGGCGACTGGCACTGGCCCGCTTCCCGAGGTCACCTCGTCCAGCAGATTGACCCATCCGCGCTCCCCCCAAGTCGCGAAATAGACGCCAATATCCGCTTTCGGACAAAGCCCGGCGATGATCTGTACATCCATCATCGTTTCGGCTGTCTGTGCGAACAGCAGGTTCTGGAGATCTTTGGAGAGTTGCTGTATCTCGGACCTGTACTGTTGCTCGTTGAGGGGAGACAGGCCGACACTTTCGATCCTGACCGTCGGTATGGGCAGGCCGTTGTCCGTGCAGAACGATGACACATCCGAGGGGATGTACGCCGGCGGCAGCACTTGTCCGTTCCCCAGGTTTTGACCGAATTCCGCGATGGCGATCGTTTTGCCGGCGCCATCGCCAGCGGGGAAGTTGTATCGTTTCACAAGGTCGGCGGGTTTAAGCGGGGCCAGCTTGGCCGGATGAACTGCCGCTTGCACGTGACGGTCTGCCATGCGCCTTTGATCCAGACCGAAGACTCCGTCGACGATGCCATCAAGTTCGATTGGAACCATGAGCATGCCGTGGCGCGCGCGGATTTGTCCTTGCCCGGGAACCTGGTAAATTCCGAGGTTAGGCTTGAACGCAGCGATCATCGCCGCAGCAGAACCTTTAACGCGGATACTTCGACCGCCTTGCATTACTTCCAGAACGGTCAGTCCGAAAGGCCTTAGCACTTGCTCGACTTTATTGACGTTATCGGAGGAAACGCCCCAATTTTTTGCGATTTCGTCGCGAGTCAGCGGATGAGGCGTCATCTGGTCGGACGAGGGAAGAGCGGGCCCCTTAAGCGTGATCGTAACTTCGACGGGGGCGTGAGGATCCACATCCCCAACTCTGATTCCGTTATGAGGCAGCGGTCTGCGGCTACCCGCCAGTTCTACGTGAGTATCAACCATCTTCGTCTCCTCCGGCTACGATCGATTGAGTAGATGCGAATCGGCATCGCAATCAGTACCGCGATCGCGTCCAGTAACAGCACAGAAAAATAGACAGTACACAAGAGCGGAATCGTGGATCGAAGCCGCCTCGCACCTGATCCGAGATTATTTACTGCGAGAAACGTTGCAAAAAACCGGGAACGGATAGCGAACGCGGATAGGCCCGAGTGCGTTGATAGCTTTCCAGGGGGCTCAATGGTCCACGGAGGATGAACTCAGTCTAGGTTCCCGTGTGAAGATTCAAAGGACGAAATCCAGGCCTATATGTGCGTTCGCGCATAGACTTTCGCACGAAGACTCTCGGTCTGAGGCGATTAAATGAGCATTGGAATCTCAAGAGTCGCTTTTTTTAGAACACCGAATTCAGCATGTGTTTTCAACATGATCGACCCATTCCATTCGCATAGAAAGTTGTTGCCGGCACATAGATATCTCCAGAAAACGTCAATTCCATTCACGCCGTAGAACAGACTTGATGTGTTGACATACTTAATGAGTTCGCAAACCGAAAAGTATGTTCGTCATCTCACACTCCTCCTCATTCGAGCTTCCCTGAACAGTCATAATTTCCTAGCATGCTTGTGCAGAATTGTGCAATTGCCTGATTCTCACACGCCAGGCGGAACATGAAGTTCTCATCACACTGCTGCAAGCAACTGATCCTTGGATACGGGGAGTTAGCATGAACGCAGTAAAGTGGGTTCTTATAGATCGAACCAAAGGTGCTACGACGACGGACGGGTCGAGGCTTTCCGCCGATGTGCTCTCCCACCTGGCCGAGGCCGTCAGCGATCAGGTCAACCACGAGTTTGCAGCCGAATGGGGTGCACAGGTGACCCTGCGTGTCGGCGCAAATGCGACAGACATCAAAGCGGGGGAGTGGGCATACATCTTCGTTCCTTCGCTGCCGCACGCGCCCGGAGCGAGCGCGTACCATGACATCGGCGTCACGGGCGTACCTTTTGCCCTGTGCGCGTTAAAAACATGCGGCAGCCTTTATGGTCCTGATGGAGTCAGCGTTGACGTCTCGCATGAAATCCTCGAGACCGCGGGCGACGAAGGCGCCAACCTGTTTGCAAACGACAACAAAGGTTTGCTCCACGCGCTCGAGATGTGTGACGCCGTCGAAATCCAAACCTATGGCAAGACCTGCAAGGACCGCACTGTTGTGCAGGTTTCGAATTGGCTTCTTCGCGCCTGGTTCGTGCCCGGTGCTGCCGGACCGTACGAATACATGTCAAGGGCAAAACTCCATGGCGCCGCCCCCCCTTCGGGCCCGCTTACTACTGCGCCAGGCCACGGCGGCAACTACCAGATCGTTAGCAAAGCTACGGGTAGCAAACAGGTTGCCGCCGCTGCACGTGAGTTCCAGATTGAAGGCACGCGGCGCAAAGGAGCCGAGCCAAACTGGAGCTCCCGTACAGGACGACGCATGGCCCACAAGGCATACAACATCCTGGAGCCTGTCAAGCTCTGAGTCACGAAGTCAGCCGAGCTGCAGGAAGCGTCAGCGACAAACCTGACACCGTCGGTTCACCGGAGAGCACGTTATGGACGATCTCAACTTTCAGGCCTTATATAGTCGAATGATGGGACTTCCGTTTCTCGGAAGTGTCCAAAGTCCTATATCGGATCATTCGACCGTGCAGGAAATTTCGGGCATGCTCGATAAGGGGCGTGATTTTCTTCCACATCCGTTTCAACAGCATTACGCGGATCCGTTGAACCGCAACCTGACGTCCGTCATCCGACGCCTCAGCTCTCCAACGTTGGACGCGATGACGATGGAGACGTTGGCCGGCGCGGTGTACCAACATGGCGATCAGGACATGTTGCCGGAACTCCACCGCTTTCTTGCGGTGATCTCCAACATGTATCGCTCGTTCCTGGACTCGACCAAGCGTGCGCATCTAGGCATTGAGCTGACCAGCACACTGCCGCCGCTGGCAATGTTTCAGTCCAGCTCCGAAAACGGGCCTTTCACCATAACCAACGACACGGTGGCACGCCTGACAGATGCGTCGGTCGGTGTCGTCAGCTTGCCGCGATCTTTCGCTAAACACCCGCTGCTGTTCGGCAGCCTCGCACACGAGACCGGTGGGCACGACGTAATCCATGCCGACAGCACATTGCTCACCGAATTGCGCGCGAACGCCCACAACCTTTTCGACGGTCCTCATGCAAAGGGGCTGGGTCTGCTGTGGGACTACTGGATGGACGAAGCCGCTGCCGACATATACGGTGTCCTGAACATTGGACCATCGTTTGGATTGAATCTCGCACTGCTCCTGACCATTTTCATCGGTCAAATGCGCGGGCTCAGTCCCGCCGATGCGCCGACGCTGCGCACGGATAGCGGGGCCGATGACCGCGGTGTGCTCGATCCGCATCCAACGGATATCCTTCGCCTTTCGCTAATCCAGGGGGCGGTCGAGGCATTGACGAGCCTTACTCTCTCCACGAGGCAGGCCTACAGCGATCATCTTGCCAATCTCGCTCATGAGTTGGCCCCGACTGCCCGGGAAGTGAACCTGACTGGCTATGCCCGGGTGCCGAGCGGCGAATCGATGAGTTTCGACGGTTTCTTGCCACTCTCCACTCTGCAGGAATCTGCGCGAAGTGTCGGGGCAATGATCGCCACTGCAAGACTGCAGGCGCTTGGCGGGAGTTCTATCCAGGATATCGAAACCTGGGATGACGCGGACGAGAATGCGGCCGTGACAATGGCGGGCAGACTGGCGAGTGGAGTCTCGATCGTCGGCCTCGGCGACGATGCGCAGATACTCGCGGCCACAACGCTTGCTGCGCTTCGAGCGCCGGACGCGTACGACAGCCTGTCGATGCTTGCCAATAGTGCGCTGGACGACAGCTTCAGCACCGATCCGTACTGGGGGTCGGCGCGGCCGGACAAGCTGTTCCTCGGTGCGTACCGGACGAGTGTGGAGCGCGAGGTCGAGGTCGATCCGTACGCTGCCGCGATCATCGACTTCAATCCACTCGACGCCGATCCGCCGACCGATGCGCTTGGTATTGCGACGGTCACCGAGCATGCGATACGCCCCATCAAATGGCCCACTGACGGCAAGCCCGTGCTCGATTCAAGCTTTGTTTTCAAGGGAGGCGATGCGGAACTGCCGAAGGCGGACATCGTCTTTTTCACGTGGACCAATGCGGAGGCCAACGCAATGGCCGCGGTTCTCACACCGGGCATTTGGGCTGCGCCGCGCACCGGTTCACGCGACCCCTCGTGGCACGAATACACGAATCAGTGGGCTTCGAAGTTTGCGGGCCGGTCTACAGCGCGAGGGCCGGCCACCACCAATCACTATATCGGCAAATACATGCCGGTGTTGATCGGGGGGCGCAGGGTATTGCTATTCAAATCCAATTTTCATCTCGCGCGCGATGATCGGTCGCTTCCGGTGAAGGACATGTTCAAGCAGGTTCTCCAGCAGACAGGCGCGCGCCTCGCGGTCACCACCGGCACCGCCGGTGCGATCGGACCGAAGTTACAGCTTGGCGATGTGGTTGTCACCAACCATGCCGTCTTCAAGCTTGACGGGACCTTCAAAAATGCGCCTTTCAACAGCAAGTCCTTTGCTGGACCCTACACCCCTCAAGTAACCGCCACGGTTGACCTTGTCAACAGTTCGCTCGTCGTACCCAACGCAGCCCAGCTGAAATCTGCGTCGATCCCGCCGACGCGCAACGCGCCGAAGATCTTCCTTCCGGATACTATTGCGGAGACCGGCGAGCCGGCGATAATCGTTACGACTGACAGATTCGAATACGATGACGCTGCGGACACCTTCCACCTGCAACACAAAGGGGCGATGGTGGAGATGGACGACGCTGTGCTGGGGCTCGCGTGCGAGGAATTAGGTGGCAATATTGCGTGGCTGGCGATTCGCAATGCCAGCGATCCACAAATGCCCGCAGACGCCACAAAAGAAACCTCGTCGATGATTTACGCGAAATACGGGTACTGGACGAGCATACCGAGCGTCCTGGCGAGTTGGGCCATGGCACGCGATTTCACGTGAATGGAACGAGGGTGGCGGAAGCGAAAAAGGAGAATTCGACTCGAGTCATCACGCCGCTCAGCTTCAAAACGATAGAGTCGGATTGAAAAATGCATTTTTCCCGAATCGATCGAACAGGATAACTTCCTGCATTCGCCGAGGTTCGCATGTGACCGGCGTCGGGGAACGTGCGTCGTTGGCGGCCGTTTGCGATCACGAATTGCGCGAGGTTGGCGTCGCGCGTTTCCGGTTCGCGATGGAATGCGTCGCCGCTGGCCTGCGCAAGATCGAACGAAAGGTGGCGCATCACAGATCTTGGCGGGCGAGGGCATGAGCACACGATATTACAGCCGCTGCGACGCACAAGGGTACTGCGCGCGTCGCGGGCCGGCACGCTGGGGCGTGACGTTGCCGCCGTAAGATGCCCACCCGCTCTGCGCTATTGCCGTGCTGCGACGCCGTCCGCGGTATCGCGCAAGACAGGGCGATCCGGGCAAGCTGCGGCAGTTCACGCGCGTTGCTCAGAACCCGACACCCATGCCGACGCCGACCCCACCGCCGAGGCTGCCGCCTCCCACGCCCACGCCTATGCTGGGGCCCGGCGCGTAGTAGCCAGGACCATACGCAGGATCGCTGTAACCGTACGGCGGGGCAGCAACACATCCAGAGACGGCCGCTGCCAACGCCAGAATGCCGGAAAAGTCTGAGCATGATAGTCTTCCGTGCACGAACTGCGCAGCAAGACCTGATCCCGGTTCTGGCGAGGTCCATTAGTGTCGGCCCGTCGCGACCTGAAGCGCTTCCGCCGGCATGGCGGAGGCCGCCAGCGCCGCGAAGGTTGCGCGGCTGGCGGCGCAAGCGGGTGTCGATGGCTTTTGCGTCGGTAGTCCGGAAGAGGGCGTCGCGATTCGCAACGCAGGCATCGATCGCGACATTCTGCTGTTTGCCTCGACCTTGCCGGAGGATGCGGCGCAGGTTGCCGCGTTGGGACTGACAGTGACGATCCAGAGCCACGAAAGCCTGCGCGCATTTATCGATGCTGGCGTGGCGGTCGATGCGTTCCTCGAGATCGATCCGGGCTTCGGGCGCTTCGGCTTTCTGCCGTCGCAATGGCAAGCCGCGTTTGAGGCACTGCGCGCGAACGATATTCGAAATGGACTCGTCGATGAAGGCCAATTCAGACGATCTTGTGGTCTTTGTGAGCGTTGTTGAATCGGGATCAATCACGGCTGCAGCCAGGTTGAATTCATTGCCGGTTTGCATTGGCATCCGTGCCCGCCTGATCTTCTCTGACGGCCGCGTGCGGTACGGGGTTCGGCTTGCCGTCGACGATGTAGTCGAACATATCCTTGTGCGCTTGCTCGTTTCCTTTGATGGGAAGCAGGAGGTTTCTCGCCGGATCTTGCGGCTCCGCATCCTTGATTCTCTGATAGTAGCGTCTGCGGCGATGTTCGTGCATATACGTGGCGGGCAAGGGCATCGCCTGAACATCGTCCATGATATCGATAGCCTCGAACGTGAATAGGCCTACGTCATCGTTCACGAAACACGCGGGTGCCCGATCGTAGTGAAGCACGACCACGCGTTGTGCTTGTCGAAGCATTGGATCTTGTGGACCGTTCTTTTGCAGCCGATCCTGAAGTTCCTCGCACATCTGCCTGTAGTCGTCGTATGCCAACTCGGGATTGCCGGGTGATCTGCGTTTCGCCCGAATCTCGAGGTGTTTATGAACGAAGCGACGCGGCACCGAATACAGAAACGGATACCCCGCGTTGGCATAGAGGCGGAACTGCAGGGTTTCATAGGCGCGCGCGAGTTCATGCACCCACGATGGAACTTTCGGCACTTGCGAGTTGGACGGCTCGTAGTAACGGACCTTCTCCCTGGTCAGCTCCGGGAAGATGACCATCGGCAGAAAAGAGTGGATCAGCAGCTCACTTGGCAGCCTGCCATGGCCAGCCGCGTGCGCGCGATGGGCCCGGCGCGCGCCCCGGACTATATCGCCGATCGCCTTACCGACACACACGCCGTTCGGAAGTCCGCCCCCTTGTTCCTCGGCCCAGTTGAGCACTGCGTCCCAGGCGCGGCCGTCCGGCACGCCAAGATAGTACAGGCCTAGCCATGCGGCAGTCAGGAGCTCGACGTAGCACTCGTTCTGCTGTTGGATGTCGATGAGCCTTGCGCTTCCATTCGAAGCGGGCCTGTCGGACTGCCTGACTTCGTCGGGAACGAGCGTGCCATCGCATTCAAGCCAAAATTGCTCGCCCGAGCCCGCGTTCAGCGCCTCGTCAACAAAAACCTGCAGGATCTTGATCCGCGGATCATTCCGTCCCTTGCGAACCGATCCGAATACCGTCTCCTCGCCAACCCATTGCTCTCCTTCGTACTCTACATAGTCGATGCTGGCTTTTATGGCGACGTCGGCGACTTCGCGAAGGGTTTCAATGAACTGGTTTCCGAGGGGGGTCATTGCAGCTCGCAGGGAAAGCAGGTTGCACTACATGATCCGCCAGCGACGGGCCGTCCATGGCGTGCATGCAGGAGTTTCGCGAAGTCGAACAGAAGCTCCGCGCATTTGTCGGTGCGCACCTGCCTTTCTCCAGCTTCCCAAAGATCGAGCCAATCATTGAAGTGAAGGTCGTCCGACTTCAGGACTGATTCGAAGAAGGCTTTGTCGACGTCATTCGGCTGGAACAAGTTCGGCTGCGCGGCGCATAACCTCGAACAGATGTATTCCTCGGCTGTGGGCCCGTGAACGGCAATCTGGTCGATTTCTCCTATCGCCCAACGAGCCAGCGGTTTCAGACGTTGTCCTACGTTCAAACTCAGGTTGCGAACCAGCAATTCGTCATTCGGCTGGTCGACAATCTGGTGCACGTACCGATCCACCACGTGCACCCATAACGAGGTTTCGGCCATCATCAGCCGCAGTCTCGGCAACTCGGGCCCAGCGACGCCCGAAGCGTGTCCGGCAGCGCGCTGCCCCGTTAGACTCGCGTCTTGCCCGTTCTTGTGGAGTGAGAGTTGCACATCGGTCGGGACGGCGGACGTGCGATCCGTGGCCACCATGTCCGGATTCTCCGGCGAGGCCTGCTTTCCCGTGAAGTGCTCGGCGGCTTTCGCCAGAACGACGCAGTGCCAGATGAGACCGATAAGATTGCTGAAGGGAGAATACGCCCCGGGTCGCCCTCTGAACGAATAAGGAACAACGATCGTGACATCGGTCCGGTTGCCTTTGACGAGCGCGTTGAAGAAGGTACGCGGCTCGTTCGCGACTTCGTTGGCTGGCGAGCAATAGGTGGCCCAGTCCTGGTCCCACCAGTCCCGGTCGATTGCACATTCCCGAAAGATGGCACGAATATGTCGGTCGTCATCGGTCAGTTCCATTTGGGCAGGTAACGACGGCTGCTTGCTGCTTCGGGCCCTGGCATCGTTCTCCGTGCGTTCGCGCGCGGTGGTGCCGTACTCCCGGTACATCTCCACGACTGCATTCGACTTACCAAGTGCCGAGACGATGCTCTTCACGTTGCTGTCAAGTTGATGGCTCAAGTCTTCCATCACGCCGACTTGGTCACGCAGGTTTTCTTTCTGCTCTTCCAGCGACGTGTAGTGTTCGGCAGCGACATAGATCGCGGCAAGCGCCATCGCGAAGACGGCGGCGTCGTGCTCGCCATCGAGAATCATCGCCACGAAAAACAGAAGGGCCGGCAGGAACCCCAAGCAGACCGCGCCCCAGCGGGTATGGAAGAATACGAGCAGCCTCCAGATATGCGAATGAATCGTTCTGCCGTCCTTCAAAGAGCGCGCATACGCGCGCACGTGGAAGACAAGAAACGCAATCGTTGTCAGGGCGATGACCGCAAAACCCAATACGAGACTCTTGATGAGGGAATCGTTGGGTTCTGCATTGGAGGCGATTGGCGAAAGGAACAAGCCGGGGATCGTTTCCTGAGGCAGGAACGGCAGCAGCACGAGCGGGCCTTCCGGTGTAACTGGAAAGTGGAGAATTCGAAAGCAGCACCAGATCGCGCACGCCAGAGAGAAGGCGACCGAGGCAGTGGCAGTGACCACGATCAGGAACGATTGCAGACTCGCCGACCGCCCTGGCGCCTTGTGCTTCGCCGCCGGCTCTGCGGCGGCGGGAAGGGAGGATTTTGGATGGCTCTGCGTCACATCCTCGGCGGCGACTTCGGCCATGACATCTCCTGACGGTAGATCCGCCTGTGCATGGAAGCGCCGCTCGACATTGACGACTGGCACGTATTAGATATGAACATTACTCGAACATGCGATCCGGTTCGAATTGCAATATAGTTGTGAAAACACCGGTTACCAAGCTCGCTATATCTCTGGGACGGCCAACTGATCGAAGGCAGATCGTAGATCGGGATGCCGGGTCACATAAATGCTATCAGCGAAATAACTTAACATAATTTAAGTGAGCACTTTTCGTGAACGTTTTAGTTTAAATTGTCCACGGTCGCTTACATCAGCTTGCCTGTTGGCTCCGCCACTTGAACACGTGGGGGCACCGACCTACGCGCTGCTTCGCCGTGACGGGCTGAGCAAGCGAAGCGGAATAGGCGGTGCATTCATGGCGACCGAGGAATGTTGGCGAAATGGTGTGTTTTGTGGGTGGGCAAGTCGAGCCTCCGATGACAGATCACAGCAGCCCAGCCTGATTCAGGACTTTGCGTAAAACTGAATTTAGTCTATATTCGGTCTAAATGAGGTGGCAAACGGAGGATCAGACATGCGCCTGGCAGACCACGTAAAACCAATCAGCTACCTGAAAAGCGACGCAGCGCAGATCGTCAAGGATTTGACGGCTTCTGGCGAGCCACTGCTTATCACGCAGAATGGCGAGGCGAAACTCGTCGTTCAGGACGTGCAAAGCTATGAGGACACCCAGCAAACGCTGGCGCTGCTCAAGATTCTGGCCTTGGGCCAGAAGGACATCGAGCAGGGGAGATTCAAGGATGCCGACGAGTTTCTTGCCGAACTCGACGACCTTGACCGGAAGGAGCAAATCCGCTGATGGGGCAGACGAAGTTCAAGCTCCTGGTTCTCGACGAGGCGCAGGGGGATACGAAGGATTTGCGTCGCTACATCCTCAAAAATTTCGGCACTCAGACGTGGAAGCAAACGTCCGCGGAACTGGCTGTCACGTTTGACAATATCAGGCAGTTCCCGCAGAGCGGTTATGTCCCGCCGGAGCTTTCAGATTTCGGCGGTCTGAATTTCCGGGAAGCGTTGAGCGGCCAGAATCGGGTCATATATGAGATACGCGACGACACGATTTACATTCACGTCGTCACCGATACGCGCCGTGATTTACAAACGCTTCTTCAGAAACGGCTATTGCGTTCTCGCTGGTAAATCATCCTTATTGGTGTTTTCACACTGTAGTGCCGGACCACTCGTCAGATGGCGGCACGCGCGCTCCCGGGAAAGCTCACCATAACGAGGCGTGTTGATATTTAATACGCAACTAACCGTCTACCCGCACGACATACACCACAAAACTCAAACCTGTCTGCAACAACGGCCGCCTGAAAAATAACAGGCACGGACGTCGCCTGCCGGTTATCGAGAACGGATACCTGGTGAGCTGGTCGAATTCGGCGTGTTCCTGCCGCAAGGTATCGACGCATTTCGCACCCACTTCGTCGAGGCGCTGGAGGACGGGGCCACTGAACTGAACGGTGTTGCGCGCACGGCGTTGCTGCGAGGCTGGGAGCACCTGCAGGCCCTCGAGCAGCAAATCGTCTGGTGCGACGCGGAGGTTGCCACGCAGGTGAAGCACGACGGCAACGCGCAGCGCGCCATGACGGTCATCGGCATCGGCCCGCTCACCGCGTCGGCTGCGGTGGCCACTGTTGGCGATGCGCGCGTGTTCAAAAATGGTCGCCAATTTGCCGCCTGGCTTGGCTCGGTCCCCAAGCAGGCGAGCAGCGGCGGCAAGAACCGACTGGGTCGCATCACCAAACAGGGCAACACGTATCTGCGCACGCTGCTGTTTCAAGGCGCACGCTCGGCCGTAACGACCGCCCATCGACGAACTGACCGACTCTCACGCTGGATCGTTCAGCTCCAAGCACGTGTGGGCTGGTATCGGACGCTGGTGGCCGTGGCCAACAAGCACGCGCGGATCCTGTGGGCGATTCTGGCCAAGGGCGAGCGTTTCGATCCGGCGTATATGCCGACCCGCCCGACCCCCAAGGGGCCATGAGGACACAGGCGCATACCCTGATACATAAGTGATGACGAGTACAGTTGTACAACTCAAAACGAGGACTTCGCACGTAAGGGCTCAACAGGCATGGATAGCGACAGGTCAGACCGGCAGAGCGGGCGAACTCGAAGTACGACAAGGCGCTACATAGCATGTATTCGCCGTCACCCGGATGGAGTCCTGCTGCGCGGTTACTATCCTGGCCCGGGCACCGCAATGACAGTGCTCAACAAGGCCGTTTATAGGTATGCAGTCTGTCTCGCCGCTAAATGCCAGATGTCTGCCCGATCACATCGGAGTCAAACGAATGGATGAATGAACCCCGAGCTTGAAAAAAAGGAAAGTCCTTATAGGTCGTACTGCACCGTCAGCGACTTCGTCACGCGTCGCGTCTCACGCCACGTCATCAGCAGGTCGAGATTCTCGTCAGCCCGCAGCGGCCGGTGTGCATCGAACTCACTCTTCGGTGGCCTGGCAAACCGCGCGTTGTAGGCGGCCATGAAGGAGGGCGCATACGCATTGGCATCAGCCACCGTGCTGATGCCGCGCAAGCGCATCTCCTTCACCATGCTGGAACACGACATTACTAAAAAGCGCTGACAGACATTGTCGAGGCCATTCTGAAATGTCGTATCTCTGGCCAGATAGAAATGTCGGGTTTTGACGTTGGGTTTGACTCTGTCTTTAACGGTTTGAATCTCACACAGCGCTGAAGGACAGCGCGTGAACGGGCAGGGCGTGTCAGTCCGTTCAGTGGGTGCCTGCAGACCGCGGCCTGGGTTTGCGAGCCTTGACTGCGATTGTGACCGGGTTTGCCGACAACTGCGTCAGCGCTGCATTGACATCTTCACGCGTGAACTCGCGCTGCTTCTTCGTGCCCGGCTCGCGCTGATCACGTTCGGCTGCCAGCCCACGATTCGTGCGCGACGGCGAGCCCGAAGCGCGCCGGTCGTCGCGCTGCGCCTGCAGCGCCTGCGCAACCTGCAGCGCGTGCCCCAGCCGCTTGTGTTCAATCACCGCGCCCTGATCGATCTCGGAGAGCCGGTCGTAGGGCACGCAGGGAAGGGCCGTGCCGTCCGCCCGGATCTCGATGCGGCCGTCCGGATACTCCCACACGTCGATATACCGGTGGATCAGTTTCCGGTTCGCCGGCGTGTCGTCAAGCAGGTACATCACGCGGTCGTACTGCACCGTCAGCGATTTTGTCACGCGCCGCAGTTCGCGCCAGGTCAGCAGCGCGTCCAGATCCTCATCGTCGCGCAACGGCCGGTGCGCATCGAACGCGCTCTTCGGCGGTTTCGCAAAGTGCGCGTTATACGACGCGATGAAGGTGGGCGCATACGCATTCGCGGCGTCAATGGTGCTGATGCCTCGCAGCCTCAGCTCCTTCACCAGCCGGTCCTGCAGCGTCAGGCGTGCGCGCTCGACGCGGCCCTTCGCCGAACTGCTGTTCGCGCAGAACGTGTCGATGTTCAGCTCGTACATCGCGCGGCCAAAGTGCGTGACACCACGGTCACCGGTCTGCGTATGCGTCGGCCGGAACACGCTCGCCCTGTCGCTGTAGAAGGCCACCGGCTTGCCGTAGCGCTCCAGATATCCGCGCGTCGCCTCGAAGTAGCTGAAGGTCGACTCGGTCGCCGTGAAATGCAGCACCATCAGCCGGCTCGTCGCATCGTCGACATACACCAGCAGCGTGCACTGCGGCGCCCGCGCCTCGAACCATGGATGCTCGCTGCCGTCGATCTGCACCAGTTCGCCCAGACACGCACAACGCGCCCGCGGCTGGTAGACCTTCGGCGGACGCTGCCGGCGCGGAATCCATAAGCCCGCATCCGTCATCAGATGCCGCACGGTTTCCTTCGACAGCGTGATCCCGTGGCATTCGTGCAGCTTCTCGCACGCGAGTGTCGGCCCGAAGTCAGCGTAGCGTTCACGGATGACCGTCAGCGCCCGCACAGCCAGTCCTTCATCCAGTTTCCGGTTGCCCGGGCGATCGCGTCGGCCCGAGCACAAACCAGCGGCACCTGAAGCCCGATAGCGGATCACCAGCCGCTCGACCTGGCGCACGCTCAGCCCGAGCCGTTCAGCAGCTCGCCCGGGCTTCAACCCCAGCTCCACAATCGCCTGGATCACCTTTAAACGGTCGAGTTCGCGCATGTTCAGTGTCACCAGTTCGGCTGCACGCATGGCGGGCTCCCGCGATCAGACCGGAAACGCCGAGCATGGCATCAGCTGCAAAACACGACATCTGTATCTTGCTGAAACACGACATTCTCATATTGCTGTTACATTGTCGAGGCCATTCTGAAATGTCCGGGTTTGGACTTTTTAGAAATGTCCGGTTTTAAGGTTCAGAAATCTCTATGTTAGAGGGCTTTCAAGCACCGAGCCTGCCCGCGTTCCGGCAGTTCCCAGGACCGCTGCATTCAGGTCTTCAAGCGTCAGTTCGCGCTGCTTGCAGGTGCCCACCTTGCGCTCCTTCGGCCGCGGCGCTTCGCCCTGATTCGTTCTCGACGGCGAGCCTGACGCACGCCGGTCATCGCGCTGCGCCTGGATCACCTGCGCCATCTGCAACGTGTGTCCCAGCCGCTTGTTATCGACCACCGCCGCCTGGTCGATCTCCGAGAGCCGGTCATACGGCACACAGGGCAGGGCAGCGCCATTGACCCGGATCTCGATGCGTCCGTCCGGATACTCGAACACGTCCAGATAGTTGTGAATGAGGCTGCGGTTTGCCGCCGTGTCTTCAAGCAGATAGATCACCCGGTCGTACTGCACCGTCAGCACCTTCGACACGCGCCGCGGCACCCGGCACGTCAGGATCAGGTCGAGATCGTCATCGGCCCGTAACGGCCGGTGTGCATCGAACGCGCTCCTGGGCACCTTGCCGAACCGGCCATTGAAGTCAGCGATGAAGTGGGGCGCATAAGCGTTGGCCGCCTCCTTCGTGCTGATGCCGCGTAGCCGCAATTCCTTCACGAGGCGATCCTGCAACGTCAGATTGGCGCGCTCGACGCGCCCCTTCGCCTGACTGCTGTTGGCACAGAACGTATCCACATTCAGTTCGTACAGCGCGCGGCCAAACTGCGTCACGCCCTTGCCAGGCGTCACCGAATGGCTGTTGCAATGAAATACGCTCGCCTTGTCGCTGTACAGCGCGACCGGCTTGCCATGCTGTTCAAGGTACGCGCGCATCGCCTCGAAATAGCTGAAGGTCGACTCTGTCGCCGTGAAATGCAGCGCCATCAGCCGGCTGGTCGCATCGTCAATGAACACCAGCAGCGTGCAGGCTGGCGCGCGGCCCTCGAACCAGCGGTGATCGCTGCCGTCGATCTGCACCAGTTCGCCCAGGCATGCTCGGCGGTTTCTCGGCTGATGCAGCTTCGGCGGTCGCTGCCGGCGGGGAATCCACAGCCCGGCCTCACGCATCCAGCGCCGCACGGTTTCTTTCGCCAGCACCACGCCATGACACTCGGCGAGCTTCTCGCACGCCAGTGTCGGCCCGAAATCGGCGTAACGCTCACGCACCAGCGCCATGGCCCGCGCACGGAGATCCACCGGCAGTTCGCGGTTGCCCGGTTGCCCACGCCGCGCCGAGACGAGCCCGGCCGGTCCGGCAGCCTCGTAGCGCCGCACCAGCCGGCTGACCTGACGCTCACACAGCTGCAGCCGTTCCGCCGCCAGCACGATCGTCAGGCGATGCTGGACGACCGCTTCGATGATCTTCACGCGCTCGAGCTCGTGCATGCTGATCGTGATCAATCCACGTCCGTTCATGTCCGGCTCCCGGGCTGTGCTCATGCCGCAGCATGCGCCACAGCCGCCGGTCCGGAGCCGGGAACCGGACATTTCTAATGAGCCAGAACCAGACATTACTAAAAAGCTCTGACAGACATTGTCGAGGCCATTCTGAAATGTCCGGGTTTGGACTTTTTAGAAATGTCCGGTTTTAAGGTTCAGAAATCTCTATGTTAGAGGGCTTTCAAGCACCGAGCCTGCCCGCGTTCCGGCAGTTCCCAGGACCGCTGCATTCAGGTCTTCAAGCGTCAGTTCGCGCTGCTTGCAGGTGCCCACCTTGCGCTCCTTCGGCCGCGGCGCTTCGCCCTGATTCGTTCTCGACGGCGAGCCTGACGCACGCCGGTCATCGCGCTGCGCCTGGATCACCTGCGCCATCTGCAACGTGTGTCCCAGCCGCTTGTTATCGACCACCGCCGCCTGGTCGATCTCCGAGAGCCGGTCATACGGCACACAGGGCAGGGCAGCGCCATTGACCCGGATCTCGATGCGTCCGTCCGGATACTCGAACACGTCCAGATAGTTGTGAATGAGGCTGCGGTTTGCCGCCGTGTCTTCAAGCAGATAGATCACCCGGTCGTACTGCACCGTCAGCACCTTCGACACGCGCCGCGGCACCCGGCACGTCAGGATCAGGTCGAGATCGTCATCGGCCCGTAACGGCCGGTGTGCATCGAACGCGCTCCTGGGCACCTTGCCGAACCGGCCATTGAAGTCAGCGATGAAGTGGGGCGCATAAGCGTTGGCCGCCTCCTTCGTGCTGATGCCGCGTAGCCGCAATTCCTTCACGAGGCGATCCTGCAACGTCAGATTGGCGCGCTCGACGCGCCCCTTCGCCTGACTGCTGTTGGCACAGAACGTATCCACATTCAGTTCGTACAGCGCGCGGCCAAACTGCGTCACGCCCTTGCCAGGCGTCACCGAATGGCTGTTGCAATGAAATACGCTCGCCTTGTCGCTGTACAGCGCGACCGGCTTGCCATGCTGTTCAAGGTACGCGCGCATCGCCTCGAAATAGCTGAAGGTCGACTCTGTCGCCGTGAAATGCAGCGCCATCAGCCGGCTGGTCGCATCGTCAATGAACACCAGCAGCGTGCAGGCTGGCGCGCGGCCCTCGAACCAGCGGTGATCGCTGCCGTCGATCTGCACCAGTTCGCCCAGGCATGCTCGGCGGTTTCTCGGCTGATGCAGCTTCGGCGGTCGCTGCCGGCGGGGAATCCACAGCCCGGCCTCACGCATCCAGCGCCGCACGGTTTCTTTCGCCAGCACCACGCCATGACACTCGGCGAGCTTCTCGCACGCCAGTGTCGGCCCGAAATCGGCGTAACGCTCACGCACCAGCGCCATGGCCCGCGCACGGAGATCCACCGGCAGTTCGCGGTTGCCCGGTTGCCCACGCCGCGCCGAGACGAGCCCGGCCGGTCCGGCAGCCTCGTAGCGCCGCACCAGCCGGCTGACCTGACGCTCACACAGCTGCAGCCGTTCCGCCGCCAGCACGATCGTCAGGCGATGCTGGACGACCGCTTCGATGATCTTCACGCGCTCGAGCTCGTGCATGCTGATCGTGATCAATCCACGTCCGTTCATGTCCGGCTCCCGGGCTGTGCTCATGCCGCAGCATGCGCCACAGCCGCCGGTCCGGAGCCGGGAACCGGACATTTCTAATGAGCCAGAACCAGACATTACTAAAAAGCTCTGACAGACATACTGTTGATAATTTATCTTATGTAAAATTAAATGCAACGATAGCGACGGCCTGCCGCTCGACGAACTCCGGATGTTCTGATGGCCCGTTTTGATCTGTACAACAATCCTTCATCCAGGCACAGGGCGAAGTTGCCGTACCTGCTCGATGTACGGAGCGATCATCTGGGAGATCTGATGTCGCGGGTAGTAATTCCGCTGACATGCTTGGCCGGCAATTACACATCCGGCAAGGTTGCGCAGGATTTGCGCTCCGCTCGTCGAGATCGGCGGCGAAAAGTTCATACTGGAAACGCCATTTCCATGCGCGATCAGAACCAGTGAGCTTGGCCCATCTGCAATTCGTGCATTCGAGTGGCCTGAAGGACGACAAGACGAACTACCTCGACGCCGTCCGGGCGGGCGCGGTGATCTACCGAAGCGCCAATAGCCGCATCGAGACAGTCGTACCCCTTGGCAATGAATCGTTTATCGCGAGTGGCGTTCTGAAAATGGAAGCGACCGTGCGTGGAACAGAACGGAGTCTCCATTCGCTCTTCATGGTGGTGTGGCGCCGCGAGCAGGAAACATGGCGGCTTGTCGCGCACCAGACTACCTTGCTGCCGGCTTGAGCAGCTAAATACGTTATCCAAAGGACAGATCGTGACCATTTTTATTACTGGTGCCAGCGGTTTCGTCAGCGGCACTGTCGCCCGCAGCTTGCTCGCCGCAGGCCACAGCGTTCGTGGATTGATCCGCGACGCAAGCAAAGCCGAATCGCTGAAGGCACTGGGTATCGAGCCCGTGATCGGGAGCCTCGAAGACTGCAGTCTGCTCACGCGTGAGCCCCAGCAATCGGAAGGCGTGATTCACGCTGCCGACAGCGACCATCGGCCGGCGATCGAAGCCCTTATCGAAGGACTGCGGGGCTCCGGCAAGCCATTGCTCCACCATTGCTCCACACCAGCGGTTCGAGTGTGATCGGTGATGACGCATTAGGCAATCGCGTTTCCGAAGCTATCTACGACGAAGACACGCCGATGGTCGTAGAGCCCGTCAAGCAACCACGTCGCGACATAGAACTGCAGGTACTCGCCGCCTCCGCTGAGGGCGTGCGCGCCGTGGTGATCTGTCCGAGCAACATCTACGGCAGTGGCACAGGTCTCAATCCGCGCAGTGTGCAAATCCCGTTTCTGGTCGACGACGCTCGCAAAAATGGCGTCGTGCACATTGTAGGGCGAGGCGTCAATCGCTGGTCGAATGTCCATATTGAAGATGTTGCTGAACTCTATCTGCTCGCGTTCGAGAAAGCACCGGCTGGTGCGTTCTATTTCATCGAGAACGGAGAAGCATCGTTCGGTGAAATTGGCAATGCGATCGCACGTCGTCTACTCCTTGGACCGGTTGAATCCTTGACGGTGGAGCAAGCTACCGAGCGTTGGGGTAAGGTCCATGCGCACTACACCTTCGGCTCCAATATCCGTGTCCGGGCGAAGCGTGCACGCTAGGAACTCGGTTGGACGCCACGTCACACGTCGGCGTTGACCTGGATTGAAGAGGACATGCCGGTATGAGCAAAGTCTGGTTCATCACCGGCAGCGCCGGTGGCATCGGCGCCGGCATCGCCCGGGCAGCGCTGACCGCTGGCGACGTAGTGGTTGCCACCGATCTCGATCGTGAGCGACTGCAGGAGGCTTATGCCGCGAATACGATGCAAGTTCTGACAGCGCAGCTGGACATTCGCGACGCAGCGCAGGCTGACGCCGCCGTGGAAGCCGCCCTCACCCGTTTTGGCCGCATTGATGTGCTCGTCAACAACGCCGGATACGGTCAGTTCGGCCCATTCGAGGAAATCGGTCCCGAGGCGATCGAACGCCAGTTCGCCACCAACGTGTTTGGCACTTTCAACGTCACCCGCACGGTATTACCGGTGATGCGTCGGCAACGCGCAGGGCACGTCATCAACATGTCTTCCAATGGTGGCTTCAAAGGCGTGCGGGGTGCCTCGATGTATTCGGCCACCAAGTTCGCCATTGAGGGATTCTCAGAGGCTCTGGCACAGGAAATCGCGGACTTCGGCCTCAAGCTCACCATAGTCGAACCAGGCGCCTTCCGTACCGACTTCCTCGACGACCATTCGCTAAAACGCGGTACGCACGCTCTGAATGACTATGACGATTTTCGCGCCAGGGCAAACGCAGTGTTTGACGCCCGCAATCACAACCAGGTCGGCGACCCCGACAAGCTTGGCCTTGCGCTAGTCCAGATCGCAAACGAAACCGACCCGCCGTTGCGCTTCGTCGCCGGTGCCGATGCACTCAAGGTCGTGGACGACAAGCTGGACTACGTTGCCCGTGAAGTCGAACGCTGGCGCGAATTGTCCCGATCCACCGACTTTTAAATCATCTATCACAGGAAACATTTCATGAATCTTCAAACTCTGGACTCACGGCTCGATGCACTGGAAAGCCGCTTTGCTCTTGAACGGCTGATCGCTGAATACGCTCAGGCCTTCGACAACCATGATGAAACCCTGCAGCGCAGCATTTGGCACGAAGGTGCATCGCTGTCGCTCGGCGACGCGTTCGGCAACTTTGAAGGCGTCGAAGCGATTATCGGATCGGCACGGCAGAACTGGCAGAAGATGCCCCACATGCATCACTGGATGGCCAACCCGTTGATCAATATCGACGGCGATGCAGCGATCGGCCGGGCTGCCGTCGACTTCCTGTGCACCCATGTCGAGATGGGTCCGGTACAAATCAGCGGCCTCTACCACGACCGCTTTGAACGTCGCGACGGCCGCTGGGCGTTCGTCGAACGCCGCTTCGACCTTCATTACCTCACACCGCTCGCCAACTGGACACCGGTTATGGGCAGCGAGAGCGTCAAACCGTAGGCGAATAAGTAACTAGCCGCCCTTCGGCGTTTTGTCGATCATCAGCGACAGATGATCCAGATCCTCGCGCAACAGCGCCAACGCTTCGCTTACGGCGCTGTTGCCTTTCAATTGCCGCTTGGCCGGTCGCACGACCGATTGCACTGCAAGCTCCGCGATCGTGTCGGCGATCTCAATTGCGCTGCTCGCGCCCTCCGGCTTGTACCAGAACGCGGGCCAGCTGCACATGCCGATGAGCGTGAACGCCGTGACCTTGCCGTCGACGACACGGAACACCCCTGCACTCACCCCTGCTTCGATTGCAGAGGTAAAGTTGCTCAATACAGCGCGCTTGGCATCTTCATTCGCACGATACGCGCGCTCGGGCAACTGCTGCTCGGTGCGATGGATCACGCGAAATTCATTGTAGTGGCTCAGAATCAGCATCGTATGCTGATGAACCAACAGACGCAGACGCTCTTTCGGATCCGCATCAGGTTCGGCGACCGCCTGGCTCGACAGCCGCCTCGCTCTTAACGTGACCTCCTCGACCAGCGCCGTGAGTATCTCGTCCTTGTTCTTGAAGTAATAATAGACGGCGGTACGCGTCACGCCGAGCGCCTCGGCGATTTCCTGCATCGACGCACCGCCGAAACCCTTCTCGATGAAGAGCGCGGCCGCGGCGTTCAGGATCTGTTCTTTTTGCCCATCAGCATTCACCTTTGCCACGAAACCACTCCTGATAGCGGTCGACGGCCAGCTTGCCGTCATACCGTAGTGTTGTGTTTGCGTGATTGTAACGCCCGGACCGTCCCGTTCAACCCCTCGCGGCCTGTGTTGACTCATGCGTCGTCGTCATGCGTCGCTGGTCGAGTTCAAAGGTGCTGGTAGAAAGCGCCGCAGTCACAAACTCTCGTAGAAAAGCAATCCATGTCCTGATTTTTGCGTCCAGGTATTCTCGCGACAAATACGTGGC
This sequence comes from Paraburkholderia fungorum, assembly GCF_046027215.1. Taxonomy (GTDB): domain Bacteria; phylum Pseudomonadota; class Gammaproteobacteria; order Burkholderiales; family Burkholderiaceae; genus Paraburkholderia; species Paraburkholderia fungorum_D. The sequence goes on from NZ_JAQQEN010000001.1 coordinate 2,329,124, forward strand.
ATACACGGTTGTACCCGACAGCTCGTACTCCGGCAGCACACGCACCAACGCGCCACTCTGTAGCGCCGATAACGCAGAAAGCATCGGCAACGGCCCGATGCCAAATCCCTCAACAAGGGCGACCGCCAATGCATCGGCTGAGTTCACACGCAACTTGCCCGGGAGCAGTTCGATTTCGGACGCGCCGTCCCCTGCTTCAAACCTCCAGCGATCAACCGGAAAGTGCGGGGTCACCAAGTGCAGGCACGTATGCTGATGCAACTCCGGCACTGACCTCGGCGCGCCGTGCCGTTGAATGTATTTCGGCGACGCGCACAGCACAGTTGGCATCGTGCAGATTCTGGCGGACACGAGTGCGGAGTCGGGTAAATGGGCCGTGGCGACCTGAAACGCAACGTCGAATCCCTCATCGAGCAGATCGGGAAATCGCTGCGAAAGCGTGAGGTCAGCACGGACCAACGGATATCTGTCCAGATATTGAGTCAATGCCGGCACGACATAGATCTGCCCGAAGCTCAACGGAGAATGAATACGAAGCACGCCTGCCGGTGATGTTCGCGCTTCTCCGGCTTCGGCTTCGGACGCATCGATCAGCGCGAGGATCTCCTTGCAGCGATGTAAATACCGGTTTCCCGCATCGGTCAGCGCGATACGCCGGGTCGTCCGATTAAACAGCCGGGTGCGCAAATGGGCTTCCAGATCCGAGATAAACCGGGAAGCCTGCCCCGTGCTCATGTCCGACTGCTCCGCGCCCGCGGTGAAGCTGCCCGCCTCCGCCACGCGCGCGAAGACTCTCATGTTTCGCAATAGGTTCATCGTGCGCTGCCCAAGCTGCTCCCTCACCGCTAGAATTTGTGCCGCAACGCAACGCGAACACCAACCTGATTGCTGGTGGTGGACGGGCTAAAGCCGCTGATCGAGGCGACCGCCGATTGGTTAAGCGAGTCGCGACCGCTCGCGCGCTGCAGGACCGTTACCGCGTAGAGGTCCGTTCTCTTGGACAGGTTGTAATCGGCACCGAAGTCGAGTTGAAGATACCGGGCGCCGCCATCGCCCTTTACCGAATTTCGCCGCATATAGTCGAATGCGGTACCGATCAATAACGCCGGGGTCAGCCGGGATCTCACGCTGAATTCAAGGTTTGTAAACTGGGCTGTTCCGGAATAGCCAATCGGATTGGGACCCGAGGCGGAGCCGAGAGACTCGAAACGCGAATTGGTAGCGACGAATCCGAGCGTAGTGGAACTGATCGTGTACGCCGCACCAACACCAAAAATCTCGGTCGTCTTAGCCGACGCGTAGCCGGCATACACAGGATTCGATTGGGCTGACGTCGCCGATCCCAGCGCCCCCATATTGTCCGCTGTCACGCCGCCCTTGTTCGGCGTATTTCCGTAGAAGGAGATGTTCGGATCGCGAGCATTCAGATAACCGGCGCCAAGTGACAAGGAACCGCCGTTATAGCCGGCGCCGATTGACCAGATCTGGTTCTGTGTGATGCTCCCTGACGCGCCACCGAAACTATAGGCAGCCCCCGCGCTAAAACCGTGGTACGAAGCGCTCGCGAATTTGACCGCATTGTTGATGCGATTCGAATTGGCCAGATTGTCGACGTCGTCGGGATGCGTGCCCATGAATCCCGCCCACTGCCCCACGACAGCCAGCGGCTGCAAGAAGTCGACCAATGTGTCATATTGCCTGCCGAGTGTCACTGTTCCGGGTCCGCCAGCAATCCCCACGTAGGCTTGCCGGCCGAACTCCGTTCCGCCTTGAGCCAGCACGCCGTTATTCGCGTTGAAACCGTTTTCGATGACGAATAGTGATTTCAGTCCTCCGCCGAGGTCCTCCGTTCCTCGCAGGCCCCAGCGACTCCCGCTAATACCCGTGGCTGTTCCATCGGTCAGAGCAAACTGATGTGAGCCGGATAGCGCGCCGCCTGTTTTGCCGGTTTGTGCATTGTTCACGTAAGTAACGCCGAGATCCACAATGCCATAGAGGGTGATTGTGCTCTGCGCATGTGCCGCGCAAACAAATCCACCGAGTACATAGCAAATGTAAGCCTTTTTCACGAATCGTCTCCAATATTATTTATTAGTAATGCATATTATTTATCCGTTTACAAACGGGTCATTTCATGTCACAGCAATCAGAAAATCTCACGTCACAAAGAACTGCTGACCGTTACGCTCGCGCACGTCGCCGGTTTGCCACAATGAATGCATCGAGACTCAGAGAGCCGGCACCCCATACGATCACCTGTAGAAATCCGCCCGTAATCGCAATGTTCTTCATGAAACTAATCAGTTGCTTGGGATCACCAAAGTTGTCGTGAAAGGTCAGCCCCGTTGCCAACGTAAAGATCGCCATTACTGCGGCCACGATACGGGTGCGATAGCCGAGAACGAGTGCCGTTCCGAACCCGAGTTCAATCACAACAGCGATGACGTAAGCGGCCTCGGGCCATGGCAGCGCCTTCGAGGCAATATAGGCTTGGGTGCCAACGGGGTCGGCCAGCTTGCCGACACCGCTCATCAGGAAGAGCGAGCTCATCAGAATGCGACCGAGGGTTGCGGCCGAAGAAGTGCTTGTATTCAACAGTGCCTCTATTTTGGTTAAACATCGGATAACAACGCTAACGAACCTCTCAGGTTCAGCGAACCGCTCTATCGTCGGTTATGCCTTTTTTGCCCAACTGACTGGACGTGCCTTGCCGAACTGGCACCTTCTCCCCGGAAGCCGGGATCTGTTTCACGCGCCGTTCATGCAGGCGGCCAAGACTGCCGACAGCCACCGCCGCCAGCACGGTCGGCACCGCTGACACAAGCAACGTTTGATCGACGCTCCATGCGAGCGCCATCAACTGGCCGCCGGCGAGCGGCCCAAGCACAGCGCCGAGCCTGCCGAAACCGAGTGCCCAACCCCCACCGGTAGCCCGCGCTCTTGTCGGATAGATCGTGACCGCTAGTGCATTCAGGCCGGATTGACCGCCAAGAATGCTGAATCCGGCGAATGCGATGCATAGACCGGCGGCCAGCTGCACGTTATGGAAGTAGCTGATGCCGACTATTGCTATGCCACCGAGGGTGAAATTGGCAAACAACACCGCCGCAAAGCCGCGCCGATCGATCAGCATGCCCAACGCGAAATTACCCACCAGCCCGCCAAGCCAAAGTGCCGTCCCCGCCAACACCGCTTTGCTCGACGAATAGCCTGCGCCACTCATCAGCACGGGGATCCATGCGGCAAGGAAGTACGCGCAAAGCATGTTGGCGAAGTTCGCGGCCCAGAGTAGAGGCGTAACGATCCGGCGGCCCTCCCCCAGCAGCATTGCCAGCGTGTTGCCACTAAGTACGCCGTTCGCTGACGGTAACGTGGGCATCGCGGCCCCGGGCGCCACCCGGTGTAGCAGGTGCAAGGTTCGTGGCGTTTGCGGGTGGCGCAGAAGGAAAAATTGCAGCGACTCGGGAAGCGCCGCGAACATTGAAACGGACAACAGCGCTGTGAGCAATGCGCCCGCGTAAAAGACAGCGCCCCAGCCGAACGGTGCAATCACCAGCGCCGCTATCCCTCCGCCGACCACACCACCGACGATGTAGCCCGACGATACCGCCATCATCAGGCTCACGCGGATGCGTGCCGGGCTGTATTCGCCTGCGAGAGCCATTGCATTCGGAACGATCGCACCCATTCCAATACCTGCAGCAAAACGAATGCCGATTAGGGCGCTAATCGAGTTGGCGAAAGGGGTAAGCGCCATGCAAAGCGCGATCCAGGCGGTCGCCGCGATCAGCATCGGACGGCGGCCGATCTGGTCAGCAAATCCCGCGAGCACCATCGATCCGGCGAACATGCCCAGCAACCCGGCCGCGAACACCGGCCCCAATACGGAGCGGCTGGTGCCCCAGGCTTTTATCAGCGCCGGAGCGGCATAGGCCATGGCCTGAACATCAAAGCCGTCGATCACCATACACAACGCACATATGCCAAGTACGCGCCACTGCATCGCGCTAACAGGCCTGTCGTCGAACAACGAAAAAGCGGTCTCTTGCCCAGGCAATGCCATAACTGTCTCCCAACCTGATGTCTATATTCGGTGCGAATTCGCGTGAGCAGACCCGGACGAACCCGTCGTCCCCGTGACAACCGGGGTCGCCATTCAATTGACTTTCACATCTTTTATTTGACGATATCGACAAATAACGAACAAAAAAAACAGCACCGCCGCAGCCGGAACCTCAGTTCACTGGCTCACCGTGGAGTAGTTCATATTGCCGAACGAATCCCGGGTCTCGTTGGCGCAAATCATCATGCGTCACGCGACCGGTACGGCGCATGTAATCGTAAGTGAAGCCGATCGGATCGAGATGCAGCTTGTCGCCGACGTTTTCATACCAATCGAGACTCTTTGCCGCGGCAAGCTGGAAGCGATCCGAAGCGGAGCGGCGCAACGCCTCGAAATACTCGAACACAGACTTTAGATCAGACCTGTGGGTACACAGGCCTTCGTATAGCGCGATCGAATCTTCCATCGCCATCCGTGTACCGGAGCCGAGCGAGAAATGCACCGAACGCAGCGCATCCCCGATCAGAATCATGTTCTCGTGATGCCAGTTCTCGTTTTTGACGGTCACGGCTTCAAACCATGTGGACTTGTTCGATAACAGCCCGTGTCCGTCCAGGTCGTCGGCGAAAACCTGCTCACAGAAGGCACGGCTGTCCGCATCGCTCATTTCGCCCAATCCGGCGCGTGTCCACGTCTGCGGATCCGTTTCGATCAGAAACGTACTCATCCCGTCGGCGTACTCGTAACTATGGGCGATGAAAACACCGAACTCGGTTTCGCGAAAGATCAGCGAGACAGCATGAAACGGTTTGCTGGTTCCGTACCAGGCGAATTTATTGCGACGCTGCACGAACGACGGTTTGAAGGCATCCGCATATTGCGCGCGAGTCCGACTGTTCACGCCATCCGCCACCACCACGAGATCGGCCTGACGCAATACGCCCAGGTCGTCCACGCGAGCGTTGAACTGTAGATCGACGCCCGCCGATCTGCATTCGGTATGCAGAAATTGCAGCAAGGCAATGCGGGCAACCCGCGAAAAGCAGTTGCCATGGATCGGGACGTGCACGCCGCGGTGGACGATTTCCATGTACTCCGAACGCACGTGGCCTGCCGTGAACCGACGGAAGAACTCGGGGTCCGATTTCTCGAGAAACGACAGCGCGACATCCGAAAACACCACGCCCCAGCCGTAAGTTGCGCTGGCGTCATTCTGTTCATAGACCCGGACCGTCCATTCCGGAAAGCGTCGTTTGACCAGATATGAGAGAAACAGCCCACCGGGCCCTCCTCCTACGATATTGATGTTCATCTTCAGTCTCCTGCGTCTGGCTCGAGCGCCGTGCGCTGCGCGGCGACTTCCATCAAAAGGCTGCGAAATTCCGGTGGTATGGCGATCGAACGGCGCTCGGGACGGGCAATGCAGATTGGACTCAGCGTCGCCGAGAAAATGTTCTCCCCGGTTTCGCTGGTTCCTGTTATCGCGAGATCGAAAGATCGTTCGCGCACATCCATGACGGTCACGCTTAAATCGAACAGTTCATCCGGTCTCAGGCTCTTGTTGAACACAAAGCTAAGCGCCTTGACCGGCGTCCCGAACGATTGTGCGTCCTTGCCGGCCTCAACCGGGGCGCCAAGCAGGAAAGCATAGAACCGGTTTGCCGCAGAAATCACGTATTCACTGAAATTGACCGTGTAGACCACTCCGGCTGGATCGCACTCGGCCCATTTCACGCGCCGACGCACCACGAAGGGTTGACTGCTGATCAACCATTCCGACGGGCCTGTGTCGAAACCCTCGAAGGTGGTCATTTCAGGCCTCAACCGGCGCCACAGGCACTGCAAATTTTTCCGTCAACAACGCGCCTCCGCCTGGGATCTCCGCGTCCAGTCCCAACCTGTCGAGCATCCGCCGCGTCGTGCACACCGCAGTTGACGTGACAGGGATTCCGAGTCGGGTCTGGATTGCCTCGATGGCTGGCAGCGATTGCATCTGCACACACGCTGACGCCACAACGACGTCGACATTCGCCACGTAAAGCCTTTCCACGTCCTGTAGAAGCTGCATGGGGTCGCGCCGACCCACATCCAGGTTATCGGGAATCTCGAATGACAGCGCATCGACAACCTCGATCCCTTCGCTCTGGATGTACTCCACCACCAGCCTGGTCAGCGGCTTCATGTAGGGCGCCATCAACGAAATTCGGCGCGCGCCCATGATCTTCAGCCCTTCAATGAGCGCACCGGCTGAGGTCATCACCGCCGCATCGCACTGATTGGCTTTGACCACCTCCGCCAGTTCGCTCTCCACCGTGCGGTGATATCCCGGGCCCATTGCCATGATCGCAACAAGACAGGCAGTACTCATCACATCCATGCGGGCGTCGGCGAGTTCCGCGGCACATCGCAAGCCTTCCTTGTTCATGGCGACGAGTTCTTCCTTCGTCACTTTATGCATACGCATGCGGCTCGAATGAAACGTGAAACGTTCCGGCGCGAGCGTCTCGCGGCGCCGCAGCAACACGGGTACTTCCGTTTCCATCGTCGTGTTGGAACTAGGCACGATCTGGCCGATCCGGTAAGCGTTCTTGCTCATGTCATTGATCCTCTCTGGAAGGAGAAATGTTCGCCGCAGTTGCGGCCTCAATAGTGTCCGCGATGATCCGGCGCATGGCCGGCTTGTCGACTTTGCCGACCCGCGTCACCGGAAACGCGTCCACTATTTCAATCCGCTCCGGACATTTGAACTTCGCGAGACCCTGCGATGAGAGAAATTCGATCATCTGCGGGATATCAGGCGCGGCATGCCCTTCGCGAAGAATCAGAAACGCGCAGCCCTTTTCTCCGTAAAACGGATCGGGCATGGCCACCAGCTTTGCGTCCAGCACAGCGGGATGACGGCTCAGGAATGCTTCGACTTCTTCAGCGCCGATCTTCTCGCCTCCGCGATTGATGTTGTCGCGCAGGCGCCCTTCGAACGAAAAGTACGTCACACCGTCGATGACATGCGCACGCATCATGTCCCCGGTCCGGAAGAAACCATCCGCTGTGAACGCCGTGGCGTTCGCCTCCGGCGCGTTGTAGTAGCCTCTCAGGCTGGACGGACCACGAAAACACAGCTCGCCCATTTCGCCTGGTGCAACTGGCGATTCGTTATCGGCATTGAGCAAAACGAGTTCGTCATGCTCACAGCCCGAGCGCCCGTGCGTGTGATGACGGACGAATGCGTCGCTTGCCGGGCCGGAGCCGATCAGCAATCCTTCGGTCGTACCGTACATGTTCGAACTGGTCACGCCGAGGAATGCTTCGAGCGCATCGGCCCGAGTCAGACAAAAGAACAGCTTGAGCGACGACAGGTCATATTCAAGTACCTCAGCACACGCCATGATCTGCGGCGCAACCGGTCCAATCGAAACAGCATGCGTCACGCGATGCTGGTGGATCAGTTCCGCCATCCGTACGATATCGACTTTCGGCATCAGTACGGTGGTTTGCCCGAGGGATATCGTGGGCACGAGCGCGTATAGATGCGCCGCATTGTGCAGCAACGGCAATGACCAGATCAGCGTGGCGTTTTCACCCGCCTCCACGTGCCTAGCCCAGGCTTCGGCATGCGCGAGGTATTCCGCGTGAAAACGCGGGATGATTTTTGGAACTCCAGTCGTGCCGCCTGAGAGCTGGAAGCTCAGGACGTCTTCCGATCCGATGTGCACACTGTTCAGGACGGCCTTTGCCTCAGCCACCGACATCGATTCGAGCAAGGCGGACATCGAATGCGTCCCCGCCGGCACGTCGCCGCGCGCAACGACCAGGTGTTTGAACGACGGATGCTCGGCGCACATCTTCTGCGCAAAGCCAACCAGATCGAACTGCCCAATGTCGCCCTGCACGAAATACGCTTGCGGCAACGACAGGCTCGCCAGCTTGCCGATTTCGACCTCGCGGTACTGCGGCAGCGCGCAAACCGGAACAACGCCGCTCTTGTAGCACGCACACAGCGCTAGTGCGGTGTCGATGGTCGTCCCCATCTGGAACACAGCGCGTGCTCCGGGTTCGAGTCCGAGCTTGAGCAATGCCGCGGCCAGACGGTCGCTTTGTTCATCCAGCACACGAAATGTGATGCTGCGTTCGTCGCTGATCAGGGCCAGCTTGTCTGGAAGGTGTTGCGCCGTCTCGGCGAGCGCCTGGCCGAACGTCCTGTCTTTCCATGCCCCTACCTGAAAATAGTGCCGGGCGATCGATGGCTCGCAATACGCGACGCCTTCGAGCGGATAATGGATACCTGCCATGTCTGTCTTCTCCAGTCGACCCGCTTTTATTGTTTGACGATGCAAACGCGGTCTTTGTCAAACGTGTCAATACGCCCACACAACCCGCCGGTGAAGAGTCCATACCAGACGGCCGGTTTCAAGCCCAGTTCCCTGCGATTAAATTCGAGCGCCTCGTTCGATTCAATCAGGAAGTAACCCGGCGACGGTTGCGAGACGCGATACTCCGAATTGTGCCGCGCTGCATCAACCACGCTTGCGAATTCCACCAGTGCCGGCACGAAAATGCCCGGGCCTTCGCACTTTATGCCGCATTGCCCACTCAACAGTCTGCCCTTTTCCTGCCACACAGTATCAATCTCCCGGACTTGTCCCGCATGGTCACTGGCGATCTGCTCTGCCATGATCGCCGCCTCAAGTGTTAGCGCCGCATCCCGTGCGTCCAGCGATTGCATTTCGCGCAGCTTGACCGTGATCTCGATGAAGTAGCCGTTGGGGTCGCGAAAATAGATCGATTCGATCACTTCATGCTGGGTCGTCGATGAGACCTCGACACCCTTGACCTCGAGCATCTCCTTCCACGCGAGCAGCTGTTCCGTGCTGTCGGTCAACCAGGCGGTGTGCGTCGCATCGAATACATGGTCATCTGGCGTAGGCGGCATCAAAGGGCGTTCTTGCGGTCGCGGTTCGCCCAGATAGTAGAAAAAGGCAATCGTGCTGCCGTTGCCGCTATCGAAGAAAAAGTGCAGGAAATCCGGATGACTCTCCGGACCCCAGCCTCGCGCGGAGATCGTGTGGACGAGCGGCAGACCCAACGTGTCGCGATAGAATTCGATGGTTTCGCGCAGCTTCCACGTCGGACGCGCCGTGTGGTCGACCCCCGACAGTCTGAGCGGTACTGATTGATTCATTCGTCAACTCCCGAGTTATAAGAAAGACCGTTGATGCAGCCATTCGCCGACCGAGCGCGCGGCGATTGCCCGGCCGGGTTCATCCCCGTCATCCAGCGGCCGACCGTGATGATCGCCACGCACGCGAACGTGGGTCTTGTCGGTAGAACCGAAACGGGAAAAAATGTCGGCAACGGCTAAAGGAAAAGTCGTTTGATCGCCGGTGTATTCGACCAGCAACGAGGGCACGGTGACCGAAGGCGCGGTTGCTTCCAGCGCTGCATTCGACGACAGACCGGACCATGTCGAGAGCCAGGACTCCGGAGAGCACAAGCGTCCAAAGCCAACCGAACCATAGTTCGAGATAACCGGATTCGGCGACCACAGCGAACCGGGTTTGCGGTCGGACGGATCAAGCGACGGATCCAGACAGCGTAGGTCGGCATCCGTACGCCACACGGTCATGATCGGCGTGTGGTTGGCCTCAAGCTTCTGCCGACGGGTCGCTAGCTTGTCTTTCACGGCTTGCCTTGCGTCCTGGCGCACGGCGATCAACTGCCGGGCCATCCGGTCAAGGCGCGCTACGCGGTCCCGCTGCGCATCGCGATAGCGGGAGACGAACTCAGCGTTATAGCGTGTCGCCCCTGGTTCGCGGGAATAGCCGTTCTCGGGGTTGAAGGGGTTTAGCGTATCGTCAATCGATAGCGCATCACCTTCGTCAGTAACGGAAGGATCGATGCAGCCCATCAACAAACGCCCCTGCCCCGGATGCGGAGCCAGATAGATCATTCCGTCCACCATCGGCATGGTCGCGCTCGCCAGATGTGTGGCGCGACCACCAGGCGTCTTTGTGATCCGGTCTTGCGCGGGCAGTGCCGATTGCTGGATGTAGAAGCTATAGAGCCCCGAACCGCCCGAATTGCCGAGCAATACGATGCGTTCGAAGCCTGCCTCGCGCAGGTAGCGCAAGCCGGCCGCGACATCGTGCAGGGCAAGTTCATGCTCGAGTCGAAGGTCGTTGCCGACCGAGCGGGCGGCTTGGGCCCAAACCGACGCGCCCGCGCGCAGCAGGCCGGGAATCAGATAGTGGAATGTAAAGTTCTCGCGCGGGTGCATCAGACAAACGACGGTTTTCGTCGATGCGCCCCGGTACAACACCCCGCACGTGGCCGCACCATCTTCGGTGCGCAGCGTCACGCTGGTCTGTTGTGTGGCAGGCGGCAAAGTGTCGGGAAACCAGTCCATCGTCAACGTATGAGGACGTTCGAGAACCGCGCCGGCTGGTGTGTTGCTCATATCAATGTCTCCGTATCCGTTGACGTCAGTATAGCTTTTTTGACGACTTCGTCAAATTTTCGACAAAAAAATCTGGCTGTATTCTTCGAAGCCCACCACGCTGCTCCCGCGCTGTTGGTTCAAAAGGGGCCCTTGCCTGTTATTGCACAAACCCCGGGCTAGAGAAACCACACGACCGTCTCGTAACCAGCCGACCCGACGGTCGACAAAGAACTACTTCGATACTGACAACGGTTTCTGCGCGGCGCCCACTTCCGAAGAACCGCTCGTCGATGTGCCATAGCTCATGCCAGCGGCGGGAATCTGAACAGACGCGTCACGCCCGACAACCGTGGCTTCAGCAATCTGCAGGTCCGCAGGGTAACGGGCGTCGTGACTGGCAGCCGGTTCATAGCCCGCCTGTTCGAGCTGACGCAATTCTGCGCGGACCTGATCGCGGGTCAAGGCTGGCATCGTCTCGGCGAACGATACCGTTGGAACAAGCAGTACAGCGGCGAGGGCAACAGCAACAATTCGATTCGCGGACTTCGTTCTCACGACACATACCTCCGGGATAGCTGGGCGTTCTGCAGGGTCCGCGACATGCGGGGGTGAACGACGTCAGTCTAGCTATCGTCCTGCTCCGTAAAAATCTTCATTTCGAACAAAGACACTTCCTGATCTGATAAAAGTCCAGTGGATCGTCAAACGGTATACAGTGACGCCGTCTATCACACCGGACTCGTAAGGTGCGCCAATGCTTGATCTCAACGACTTTCGCTATTTCGTTCGCATCGTGGAGTGCGGGGGCCTCACCGCCGCCAGCCGCAATCTGAACGTGCCGAAGTCGACGGTAAGCCATCGTCTCCAGCAACTCGAGGCAGCCCTCGGCGTGCGGCTCGTCAACCGCTCCTCACGCAGAATCAGCATGACCGATGCAGGCGACGTGTTCTACCGGCACGCGGTTGCGATGCTGGAACGTGCGGACTTCGCCGAAAGCGCCGTGCGCGAGCGCCTTGCCGAGCCAAGCGGTACGATCCGCTTCACCACCGCGGTGGCGACCTCACTATTCGCCATGCGCCAGATACTCCCGGATTTCATTCAACGCTATCAGAAGATCAATGTGATCCAGCACGTCAGCGACGAGCAGATCGATATCGCGGGCGGCAACTATGATCTCGCGCTGCGCTCACACACCGGTCCGCTGTCCGACTCGACACTCGTGCAGCGCACGTTGGCACCGGCGCCCTGGTTCCTGTTCGCCTCCCCCAGCTACGTCGAGCACCACGGCATGCCGCTCGCGCCGGAAAGCCTCGCCGGACATGACACGCTGGTCATGTTGAGGCACAACAGTCCGATGACCTGGACGCTCAGGCACCCAGCGCACGGAGAAATAGTCGTGCCGCTCAAACCCCGTCTGGCCGGCAATGACATCGTTACGCTCAAGCAGGCCGCGCAGAACGGCCTCGGTATTGTTGCGTTGCCCGCCTATGTCTGCGCCGAAGACCTGCGATCCGGCACACTCCAACGGGTCTTGCCCGACTGGCTGGCCGGCGAAGCCAGTATCACGGCGGTCATCCCGTTTCGCCATGGCATGCTGCCCTCCGTTCGCGCATTTCTCGACTTCCTGGCTGAGCGCATCCCACTGGTCGTCGCGTAAAGTCGGATCGTCCATCTCATTGGACCTGAGGTCCAGGCAAGTCATCTTGTTGTCTCGCTGAAGCGGGCCCATTCTGAGCACACCGCCGGTCGATATCGATTGATCGGTTCACCGAGCGCTTGAAGCGCCGCAAACGTGTTCAGGAGTACAACAATGAAGATGTCCAGACGTGAAGTCCTCATTACAGGCGCTGCAGCGGCAGTTGCCGCAGTCGGTACGGTTACCGGCACCACATCAGCCTTGGGGGTGGAAAAGCAATCTGGCAGCACCGAGTCCGGTCGTCCGTCAAAGTCCACGAAGCATTTCGATATCCTGATCGTCGGCGGAGGCTCGGCTGGTGCCGTCCTCGCCACACGCCTGAGCGCAGACTCGCGGCGCCGCGTTCTGCTGCTGGAAGCGGGACCGAACTTCGCGCCGAACGACTACCCTCAGGTACTGAAGGACGCCAATATCGTCGCGGGCTCGCCGGCCTATGACTGGCACTACCACACCGATGACGTCCCCAGTCTCGGCCACAACATACCCGTACCCCGCGGCCGGGTGGTCGGCGGCAGCTCGGCGGTCAATGCCGCCGTCGCAATTCGCGCTCGACAAGCCGATTTCGCGCGCTGGGCCAAACGCGGCATCGAAGGATGGTCGTGGGATGACGTGCTGGCCGCGGGCTTTCAGAGCATCGCCCGGCGTATTCCGCTCGGCGTGGTCGGCATTATTACGCCGTGGAACTCGCCCTTCATCCTGGGCGTGCGGGCGATCGCCCCGGCACTGGCGATGGGCAACGCCGTCTTGCTAAAGCCCGACGTGCAATCGCCGATTATCGGCGGCGTGGCCTTTGCCCGGGTACTTGAAGAAGCGGGCTTACCCAAGGGATTGTTCCACGTCCTGCCGGGCGCTGCGGAGACTGGTGCCGCGCTGGTCAAAGAACCGCTTATCAATATGGTCAGCTTTACGGGTTCCAGCCGCGTCGGCCGCGAGGTCGGCTCGGTCGCCAGCGGACAGTTTAAACGCGTCTCGCTGGAATTGGGTGGAAACAATCCCTTCATTGTGCTCGACGATGCAGATATCGAGGCGGCAGCGAGTGCTGGCGCATGGGGCTCCTTCTTCCACCAAGGCCAGATCTGTCTCACCACCGGCCGTCACCTGGTACACGAGGACATTGCTGAAGCCTACGTCGAAGCCCTGGTGAAAAAGGCCCAGGCGCTCGTCGTCGGTAATCCCCTCGACGCAAAGGTCCAGGTCGGGCCGATCGTCAACGAACGCCAGGCCGCCAATGCCGAGCGGATCGTCACGAAGACAGTGGCCGAGGGAGCGAAGCTTCTGACGGGTGGCGCACGCGATGGACTGTTCTTCGAGCCTACCGTTATCACCGGAGTGACAGCTGGTATGACGGCCTTCGACGAGGAAATCTTCGGACCGGTGGCGGCGATCACGACCTTCCGCACCGACGAGGAAGCTATTGCACTGGCCAACGCGACCGAGTACGGCTTGTCGGCGGCGGTGGTTTCCTCCGACCTGGTTCGCGCCCAACGCGTCGCCGATGCACTGCATTCCGGAGTGATCCACATCAACGATCAGACCGTGGTGCATGGGATTTATGGCCCGATTGGCGGCCTCGGCATTTCCGGCAACGGCTTCGGCCACGGCGCGTCCAGCAATGCCGACCAGTTCAGCGAGTGGCAATGGATCACGGTGCACTCGCAGCTCCCCACCTATCCGTTCTGATCCATGTCGACGGAGAAGTCGCACCCTTGGCTTTTTCCGTCACTCACGCAATCATTCTTCAAGCACACGGAGCGATTTATGAGCGCGGCTCGTCGCATTGATGTTCACCAGCACGTCGTTCCGCCCTTCTGGGCGGACGAGCTGCCATCAAATGGCGGCGCCTCGTCCCTGTCTTTTGAGAACTCGGAAATCCGGATCCGCGAGCGATCCGATAGCGGCCATGTCATCGGCGACCGAGATCGACTCGGGAAAACTCGCAATGAGCAACAGCAAGGATGACGACGTCCGGTCCTTCGCGCGCCAGATGATCGACGATCACACGCGGCTATCGAGCGAGCTCAAAGCGGCCTTGCCGTCGACTGTGAAAGTCCCGGAAAACAGTCCCGACCGCGCCGTGCTGGAGAGCCATTGCCCACTGAAGGGAAAGCAGTTCGATGAGGCCTATATCGCGAAAGTCGGGCTGCAGGGACGCAAGGAAGCGTTAACTGCATTTCAGCGGGAAGCGGCCGATGGACAGGTCCCGCAGATCAGGGAGGCGGCTGCAAAAGCGCTTCCGACTATCCAGCACCATTACCAGATGGTACAGGACCTGGCCCGCAAGAAGCGAGTATCCGAATAGCGCGGCGAATATTTTCCAAATCGGGCGTCTGTGCACTTTCTCAAGGATGGGTTGCAGATTTGGGGATATTCGCACGCTTGCGAAACTCCTATGATCGGGCCATCTCAGCGAATAAGGATTAACACTCGTGAGCATCCCCATACGTCGCGACCGACGTGGCAGCTTCGCCGACACGTTGATCCGAACGGAGCATTGTCCTCCAGCTCCCGAACCCTCCTGTGACAGTGCGAATTGGCGATCGGAGTGCCGTGGCCGGTCAGACCGGCTATGACCGTCGCAAGCGCGCGCCCCTTTTCTCGGGCATTGCGTTTGGCGCTGGCGCGATGGCTCCAGTCGCACCTGGAAACGCTATTGCCGCAGATGTTCGCGGCAGAAGACCCACGTGCTGTTTCGCTGCGTTAGCGGGCAAGTGCCGACGTTGTAATTCCCGTTGCGGACGATATCCCGCGCTTGCCTTAAACGCGAGCTATGTAACGTCTGGAGCACAGCGGCACAACATTTCACAACCCGCGTAACGAACGAGTTGCGCGCGTCCTTTAACTGAATGGAGCGGTGAATTGAATCAAGCACAATCGAAGCCTGGCAAAACCCTGTTGTCGCCCAAAGATCACACGCTGATCCTGATCGACCATCAATCGCAGATGGCTTTCGCGACGAAGTCGATCGACGCGGTTTTGCTGCGTAACAATGCAGCATTGGTCGCAAAGACCGCGCGCGAGTTCGGCGTGTCGACGATCCTGACGACGGTTGCGGAAAAGACCTTTTCCGGTCCGATATTCGAAGAGATCAGCTCAACATTCCCAGGCCAGCAGACGATCGATCGCACCTCGATGAACACGTGGGAAGACGCCCGCATCACTGCACGCGTGAACGAAATCGGCAAATCGCGCATCGTGCTGGCCGGTCTCTGGACCAGCGTATGCATCGTCGGGCCGGCGCTTTCGGCGCTCGATCAGGGTTTCGAGGTTTACGTGATCGCAGATGCGTGCGGCGATGTCTCGGACGAGGCTCACGACCGCGCGCTTGATCGCATGGTGCAACAGGGCGCACGGCCCATGACGTCACTCCAGTATCTGCTCGAACTGCAGCGCGACTGGGCACGTACCGACACTTACAACGAAACTGTCGAAATCTCGGTCGCGCACGGCGGCGGCTACGGCCTCGGCCTGATCTACGCGAAGACGATGTTTGGCGGTTCGGAAGGACACTGAGCCCAATTCCTGATGCCACGAAGCCGGGCGACCGGCGTGATCAACCCGATGACTCGACATTAGGATACCTATGAAACTTTACCTGCTGTCGCTCGGCGCGGGCATCCTCGTCGGCATCATCTATAGCCTGATCAATGTGCGTTCGCCGGCTCCTCCGCTCGTCGCGCTGCTTGGGCTGCTCGGAATGCTAGGTGGGGAGCAGGTGATGCCGGTCGCGAAGAACCTGCTGGCCGGCTCCACTCTCGCTGCTGCGTGGCGAAACAGTCAATGTTCGAGCCATATGTTTGGTCTGCTGCCTGGCCGTCATGGCAATGCGCGAACCGAAACCCGCATGGCCGACAACACGGATAAGACTCAACTATGAACGCCTCTGTCAATGCACCGGATCTGGTTCTGCACAACGGCCGGCTCACCACGCTTGATCGCGCGAATCCCAGTGCAACTGCGGTTGCGATCAAGGATGGCAAGTTCGTCGCAGTCGGCGGCGATGCCGAAGTGATGCGCCTGGCTGGTTCCGCCACGCGCGTGATCGATCTGAAAGGCCGCTCGGCGTTGCCGGGTCTGATTGACAACCACATACACATCATCCGCGGCGGGTTGAATTTCAATATGGAGCTCCGCTGGGATGGCGTGCGCTCCCTCGCTGTCGCGATGGACATGCTGCGCGCGCAGGTCGCGAATACGCCCGCGCCGCAATGGGTGCGCGTGGTGGGCGGTTTCACCGAACATCAGTTCGATGAGAAGCGTCTGCCGACCATTGACGAACTGAATGCAGTCGCGCCCGATACGCCGGTGTTCATTCTGCATCTGTATGACCGGGCACTGCTGAATGCGGCGGCATTGCGCGTGGTTGGCTATACGAAGGACACGCCGGAACCGCCGGGCGGCCAGATCGTGCACGACAGTGCCGGCAATCCGACCGGCCTGCTGCTGGCCAAACCGAATGCAGCGATCCTCTACGCGACGCTCGCAAGAGGCCCGAAGCTTCCACTGGACTATCAGATCAACTCCACTCGCCACTTCATGCGCGAATTGAACCGCCTGGGTGTGACCGGCGCCATCGATGCGGGCGGCGGCTTCCAGAACTATCCGGAAGACTATGAGGTGATCCAGAAGCTTTCGGACGCCGGGCAACTGACGATCCGTCTTGCGTACAACCTCTTTACGCAAAAGCCGAAGGCGGAGAAAGAAGACTTCATCAACTGGACGAAGTCATCGACCTACAAGCAAGGCAACGACTACTTCCGGCATAACGGCGCGGGCGAAATGCTGGTGTTCTCGGCCGCGGACTTCGAGGACTTCCGGGTCGAACGCCCCGATATGCCTGCGCAGATGGAAGGAGAACTCGAGGACGTGGTGCGCTTGCTTGCCGAGAACCGATGGCCCTGGCGGATGCACGCGACGTACGACGAAACGATCTCTCGCGCACTCAATGTCTTCGAGAAGGTGAACGAGGACATCCCGCTCGAAGGCCTGAACTGGTTCTTCGACCATGCCGAGACGATCAGCGAAAAGTCGATGGACCGCATCGCGGCGCTTGGCGGCGGGGTGGCCGTGCAGCACCGGATGGCCTATCAGGGCGAGTACTTCGTCGAGCGTTACGGAGCGAAAGCGGCTGAAGCCACGCCACCGGTGGCGCGCATGCTCGAAAAAGGCGTGCGCACCTCCGCCGGGACCGACGCGACTCGCGTTGCATCGTACAACCCGTGGGTAGCGCTGGCGTGGCTCGTGACCGGCAAGACGGTCGGTGGCTTGCGTATGTATCCGCAGCGCAACTGTGTAGATCGCGAGACAGCGTTGCGCATGTGGACCGAAAAGGTCACGTGGTTCTCGAACGAGGAAGGCAAAAAAGGCCAGATTCAGGCGGGCCAGTTCGCAGATCTGATCATACCGGATCGCGATTTCTTCGCATGCGCGGAAGACGACATTGCGGACACGACATCGCTGCTCACGATCGTCGGCGGCAAGGTAGTGTACAGCGGAGGCGAATTCGCATCGCTCGACGACGGCGCTCTGCCGCCGGCCATGCCGGACTGGTCGCCGGTGCGCCGCTTTGGCGGCTTCGCCGGATGGAAGAGTGCCGCTCGCGGCGAAGGTGTGCCTTTGCAACAGGTCGCCGCTGCGGCATGTGGCTGCGCATCCTCCTGCGCCGTGCATGGTCACGACCACATGCGCGCGTGGTCGGGCACCGCGCCCACGTCAGACCTCAAGGGGTTTTGGGGCGCACTGGGTTGTGCCTGCTGGGCCGTCTAACGGGAGTCCAGACATGCAAGACAACCCGTCCTGGGTTGCCAGTCTGCTCGGTCAGCGGTGGGTGCTGCCACTGCTTCGAGTAGCCCTGGTATCGGCTTATGTTGTTGGCGGTGTGAACAAGCTGATGGATTTTCACGGCGCAATGCTGGAACAGGAACACTTCGGCTTGCGCCCGGGCGCGATATGGGCAGCCATCGCAATCGCAGTTGAGATCGGCGGATCGCTATGCGTGGTTTTTAACCGGTTCGTATGGCTCGGTGCGGGTGGCCTCGGAACGCTAACGGCCGTGGCGATGCTGGTGGCAAACGACTTCTGGAATCGTACGGGTGCACAGCATTTCATCGCGCTGAACAGTTTTTTCGAGCATCTCGGGCTATTGAGCGCGTTTTTGATGGTTGTATGGATATCAAATCTGAAGGAATTTTTTCATCATGCGTAGTTCTTGCTCTCTCGTTGCTGCGGCAATTTTCGCGGGTTCCATGCTTGTCGCTTTACCGTTTGCGCAAGCAAAAACGGCCACGGCACTGCCCCTCGCCGTCGGCCCGCAATACGACACAACCCACGTGTACGTCGCACCGGAAGACTTCAAAAAATTTACCGACAGTTTCGTCGCGACGTTCGGCGGCCACACGTCGCAGCAAGGCGTGTTTCAGGTGACGCCGACGCCAAGCCAGACCATGTCGCAACTGGTGTTTACGCCGGTCGGCACGCTGTCGGTATTCGGCTTCAAGACGCCAGTGCCCTATCCGTTCGGCGGCGAGCGCACCGGCTACCTCGTCACCGACATGGACGCGGCAGTGAAAGCGGCGAAGGCGCATGGCGCCGATGTGATTGTCGATACGTTCCCCGATCCGATTGGCCGGGATGCGATCGTGTCGTGGCCGGGCGGTGTGCATATGCAGCTTTACTGGCACAACCAGGCGCCTGACTACGACGCGCTGCTGACGGTTCCGGAGAACCGCGTGTACGTTTCGCCCGACCGCGCAGACGCCTTGGTCCGCGATTTCAGCGAGTTCGCGCACGGGAAAGTGACGTCGGACGTTCCCAATGCACCGGGCGTGGAGATCGGCCGGCCTCACGATACGTATCGCCGCATCCGCGTTGAATCGGGTTTCGGCAAGTTGACCGTGCTGGTGACCGACGGCCACTTGCCCTACCCGTTCGGCCACGAGATGACGGGCTACGAGGTGAGCGACCTCGCGAGCACTTTGCAGAAGGCGCAAGCGGCCGGCGCGACCGTGCTGGTTCCGCCCTTCGCGTCCGGCGAACGCGACGCCGCGCTGGTGCAGTTCCCCGGCGGCTATATCGCCGAAATTCATGCGAGACAAAGTGGCCCCGGCGCCGACACGGTGCGACGCTGATGGCAATCCGGTTCAAAGGAGTGTGTTCTTCAAGGGACGCATTGAGCGAACGCGCAGATGAATCAATGCAGTGAGGCAGTTGAATGAAGTCGGAAGATACCGTGCTTGCCGCTGTTGCCGGCTATGTCGATACGCTTGGTTTCGTTGCGCTGTTTGGTCTGTTCACCGCACACGTGACAGGCAACTTCGTGTTGATTGGTGCCAGCGTCGCGGGATTCGGGCAGGGCGTGTTCTTGAAGCTGATGGCATTTCCCGCCTTTATCGCCGGAGTAGCCGTGTCCAGCGTGCTGGTACGCCGGCAACAGGTAGCAGCTCCTTTGCATGCGGCGTCTTTGCTGTATTCGGTTCAGACGGTGCTTTTGCTCGCGTTCTGCATTTCGGGAATCAAAATCGGCCGTGCTTTGGACGCCAACAGATGGCCGGTGGTCTTGTGCGGCATGCTGGGCGCTGCCGCGATGGGTGTGCAGAATGCGCACGGCCGGCTCGTCCCGCGTGCAGGGTTGCCAAACACAGTCATGACCGGCAATGTCACGCAGCTGATTCTCGATGCAGTCGATCTGCTGTCGGCGCATACGCAGACCGACACTAAAGCGGCCGCCCGTGCGCGTCTCGTGAAGATGGTGCCTGCCGTCGTCGCGTTCGCAGCGGGCGCTGCGGGCGGCGCGCTCGGCTATCGCGTCGCGGCGTTCTGGGCTTTGCTGCTGCCTTTTCTCGTGCTTGCCGGACTGGCGATTGCAGCATGGCTCGAGCATCGCGTCGCTTTGGCGTCGGCCAACGTTCACCGCTGAAAGGGCTGGTCAGCCCCTCATGCGTCAAGCGCCTGAATGGCGCCTGTATTTCTGCAGGAGAGTAGATGTTTGAGGCCACACCGCGGCCGCGTTCCTTTCCCGTTGCGGACGCTGCGGCTTACCTGATGATCCTGCTTACGGGGTTGATGGCCGTTACCAGTTGCAAGGCACGCGCAGACACCGGCATCAACGCGGCATCGGATGTTGCTGCGACGTCCACGTGCAGCGCGAAGCGGCCGGTCGTGATGTTCAATCGTTGGCAGGAGGACTGGTCGGTATTGTCGAGCGCGTGCGTACCTCGCGAACCGCTCGACGGATCGAAATACATTCCGCTCGGCAGCGATCCGGATTCGTACCTGTCGCTTGGTGCAAACTTGCGCGAACGGCTGGAATTTAATGATGCACCGCTGTTCGGTCTCGGCTCCGGGCGCTCCGATACCTATGTGATCCAACGAGCGGAGATCAGTGCAGACGCGCGGATCGGCAGACAACTCCAGTTCTTCGTGCAGTTCGAAGACGCGCGCGCATTCGGCAAGGACGCCGTGTCACCGGTCGACAAAGACCCGCTGGACCTTGAACAGGGTTTCGTCGCGTGGACCAGTCCGCTTGGACCGGGAAACGTAAAATTGCGGGTCGGGCGGCAGGAAATGGCGTTCGACTTGCAGCGATTCATCGCGGTGCGGGACGGCCCCAATGTCAGGCAGACATTCGACGCAATCTGGGCGGACTATGAATACGGGAAGTGGCGCTTTATAGGGTATGCGACGCAACCTGTGCAGAACCGGCCGATCTCCGCATTCGACGATGTGTCGAACCGGCATCTGACATTCAGCGGCGTGCGCTTCGAGCGCCAGGACGCCGGGCCCGGCGACGTGTCCGGATACTACTCGCGCTACAACCGCAGCAACGCCCGATTCCTCGACGCGACCGGTGACGAGCACCGCGACGTCTTTGACTTGCGCTATAGCGGAAAGACCGGGCGCGCGGACTGGGATATCGAGACGATGTACCAGTCTGGACACGTCGGAGACAAGACGATTGCCGCGTGGGCACTCGGCTCAATTGCCGGTTATACCTTCGACACGGCGTGGGCACCCCGAATCGGCCTGCAGGTCGATGCGGCCTCGGGTGACCGTCATCCGGGTGACGGCCGCGTCGAAACCTTCAATCCGCTGTTTCCGAACGGTTACTACTTCGCGCTCGCGGGCTACACAGGGTATGCAAACCTCATCCACGTCAAGCCGAACCTGACCCTGAAGCCCACCAGCAATCTTACGCTGTTCGCCGGTGTGGGCTTCCAGTGGCGCGTCACGACGGCGGACGCGGTGTATCAGCAGGGCTCCGCTGTGGTGCCGGGCACGGCCGGACATGGCACATTATGGACGGGCATGTATACGCAGCTTCGTGCTGACTGGACACTCAGACCAAACCTGATCGCTTCCGTCGAAGCCGTGCATTTTGTGGTTGGCGATTCTGTTCGCGGACTCGGTGGAAGCAATGCGGACTACGTCGGAATCGAGATGAAGTATGGCTGGTAGTTGTGCCTGCGCAATTGCGTCCGCATCAAAAGAGGCGGAGATGTGTCCCCGAAGAATGATTTCGCTCGAGCGGCGGGGAAATCTGCTGCGATAGCCAATGGACCTGGTTGGCGCTTTTTAGCTTTTTTGTGGTCAGTAAAACCACCACCGCGACCCGATCCATATGAGACGTTTGAGTATGAAGTTGAGAACGGTGGACATTAACTTGCGCGTTGCGGCTGCTAAATTCTAGTCACGCCCCCGCTGATGGCACTCACAGTAAGGAACTCATCATGTCACGCCTTTCCTCGATCCAGCCGGGCGAAACTGCTGAACTGTCTGCCATGACGAACACGGATGTCACTCCAGACGATTATTTTCACACCGGTGCAGGTGCACGATATCTGCGCCGTGCCGACGAGGATCTCGTCGTGGTACCGCTACGCGGAAATATCACGGTGTTGATGGGATCCGGCGGCAACATCGCAGTCCTGTCGGGCAAGGAAGGAAAATTCCTGGTCGACGCGGGCATTGCCAAGTCACAGGGAAAGCTGCGCTGGACCAGACCGGTCCGGGGCCATTGAAATACGTAGCCAACACGCATTGGCACTGGGACCATACCGATGGCAATGCCTGGCTGCATGAGGCTGGTGCCACTATCGTGCCGCACAAGCATACCTTCAGGCATTTGACTGAAACGACCCACGTCAATGCGTGGAACTGAACGTTCGACCCCGTGCCGATTTACGGCACCCATACGATGCGGCGAACTAAGGCAACTACAAGGGCTTCCCCGTTAAGCGCAAGCTCAAACGTGGTTCTTTGTTAATGTGCTGCAATGCCGTTCGGGTGCGTGTGAGAAGGTGAAGGACTGCGGTACTACAACCGGTCATGTTGGGCCTGTGGCCCGGACCCTGATGAAAGACGCGCGCGAGGGCCTCGTTCGCTGACCGGGAATGAAATCCCTGTAGCCTTATCAGGTACGCCCCACGCGGGTCCAACCCGCTTCACATCACCGCTGGCAGTGCAAAGTGATCGTCTATTCGCTCATGATGTCCGTCGCGCTGGCAGGTTCGGGTCGATGGAGCCGCATGGTGGTCATGCTGCAATGGTTTCGTACGTGAAGTCGTCGCCGTATTTCAGGATCGCCCAGGCCATTCGCGCATTCTTGGCCGCAATGGCGACGGCCGCACGCCAATATCCGCGCCGCTCGACCAGGTTTCGTACCCAGCGGCTGATGCGGTCCTGCTTCTCGCCGAGATTCGCAATGACGGCGCGAGCTCCGAGCACCAGCAGACTGCGCAGATAAGCGTCGCCTGCCTTCGTGATGCTGCCCAGCCGTGCCTTGCCCCCGCTGCTGTGCTGGCCCGGCGTCAGACCGAGCCATGCGGCCACCTGGCGTCCATTCCTGAAGTCATGTCCGGCACCCAGGCTCGCAAGCAAGGCACTGGCCGTCGTCGGTCCGATGCCGCGCAATTGCATGAGCCGCCGACTGCGCGCATCCTCACGCGCGATTTCGCTGATTGCACGATCGTATTCGACCAGCCGGCCCTCGATATTGCCGGCATGCTCAAGCAGATCGCTGATGCACCGCCTGGCCCAGCCCGGCAGAGCATCCAGATGCGCCACGATTTCCCTTCGCAAACGCTCGGGGCTCTGTGGCAACACCACGCCGAATTCGGCGAGCAGGCCACGCGTCCGGTTGTAGATCGCGGTCCGTTCCGCGACGAAACCTTGCCGTGTCCGATGCAGGCAGAGCGTCGCCTGTTGGTGTTCGTCCTTCAGCGGGACGAAACGCATGCTCGGACGTGTCACCGCCTCGCAGATCGCCGCCGCATCCGCCGCATCATTCTTGCCGCGCTTGCCAGACATCCGGTACGGCGCCACAAGCTTTGGCGCCATCAGCTTCACCGTATGACCATATTGCTGGAACATGCGTGCCCAGTGATGGGCGCCGGAGCATGCTTCCATACCGATCAGACATGGCGATAGCTGGGCGATCAGTGCCACCAGTTGGTCGCGCGTGACCTTCGGCTTGACAAGCACGGCTTTGCCGGCTTCATCCACCCCATGAACCGCAAAGACATTCTTGGCAAGATCGATTCCGACGGTGACAATTGGCATGGACTTCCCCTTCTTGTTGGTGTTGATGAAGGTCGAGACTTCATCATGGTACTTTGATGCCGATTCGCGGCTTCCGCCGCAGCCTCGGGACGGGGAAGTCCCTTTCATTCGCTGATTTACAAGCGTACGAAGAACCTCCGAGCCGTTCAACTCCTGCCTGGTTATTCCACGCTGGAGAGCACAGTGAGATACCTTGGCATCGAAGTTGACGATGCGCTGGAAATCGCCGAGCAAACTGAGATCTAGCAAAGCCCTCATCGGCCGCATGTCGACGCAGTTCGATCGGGACGGTGCGGCCGCTAATTCACCAGATACCGAGCGAGTACTGCCGGCCAAGAAGGGACGTTCGCGTCAATGCAACGAACGTCCGCTTAGGGTCGATGGTCCGCAAAGGCGGGATTTTCGGCGACGATTTTCAGCAGGAAGTCCATGACTGCCCGTATTTGCGGCGAACTGCGCAGGTCTCGATGAACAGCCATCCAGATATCTCGCGAAAACGCTTCGCCACCGTACGTGAGGCGCTGCAGCTTCGCATCGGTATCTGCCAGGAAATCAGGGAGACCCGCCACGCCCGCGCCTGCCTGCGCCGCTACCAGATGGCCATTGATATCGCTGATTTCGCAGGCTATAGGCCTTTTCCCTGCAACGCTCATCAACCACTTCTGCTGTGGCACGCCCACGAAGCCAGCGTCATAGGCGATGAACTCCCACGCGGACGGATCGTGCAGATGAGGATAGTCCTTGCTCGCGTACAGGCCAAACGACACGCGCCCCAGCTTCCGCACGACGCTCGTGAGTTCCTCAGGCCGAGTCAGTCTCAGGACAACATCTGCCTCCCTGCGGCTTAGGGAAACCTGCCGTGCTTCGCACGAAACGGACAGTTGCACGCCTGGATTTGCACGACGAAAGTCTGCTAGATGCTTCACCAGAAAATTCGCCACGAGGACGGGCGGTGCGCTGAGCGTGACCTTGCCGCTCAGCGGCGAACGGCTGGCGTCGAGGAATCGTTCGACAGCGTACGCGCCTTCTTCCATTTCCTGCGCCAATTCGAACACGCGCTGGCCGATCGGCGTGAGCCTGCAAGTCCTGGGCTGGCGTTCGACCAAGCAGGTCTTGATTTCGCTCTCCAGTGCGCTCAAACGCCGACTCACCGTCGCGTGATCAACCTTGAGGCTTCGGGCGGCGCCCGACAGTGTCCCGATGCGAGCGACAGTCAAGAAATATCGAATGTTTTCCCAATCGAACATAGGTGCATTAACGCAAGGTAGGTTTGCATATATGGGGAATATTCGCACAAGTCGGAGATACCTATCATCCGACTATGCCAACCGGTAGGGTTTATTTCTGATGAGCATCTCCATGCGCCGCGACCGACGTGGCACGTTCAACGACGCATTGATCCTTGGGCCAGTGCTTTGCGTTGTCCTTCTGGCTGTCGTCGCGAAGGCGGCGCTTCTGACCGGCGCGTTCTACGTTCTTTTTCCCGAACTGGCCGCGTTGAGCTATGACGTATTCACGCGCCCCGCCGGAGCGTGGGCACGCTCGCCGGTCATGCTGGCGATCACGCCCTCTGTGACCGCGGCACTGGGCACTGCGCTCACGCAAGCGATGGTGTACAGCCTATGGTCGGTGGCGATGACTATTGCCGGCGCGATATTGATCATCGGTTTGATGCGTTCGCCCATCATGCCAGCCATTTCCGCAGCCTTTCTGCCTCTCGTGTTCAGTATCACGAGCTGGTGGTATCCAGTCTCCATCGCTGCCGTGATGGCCCTTCTGGCTCTCGTCTCCACGATCTATGGCCGCATATTGGCTTCGGGCGATGTTCGTCAAGCGCCCGCGCTCGACACCGTGGCCCAAGCCGATGAAATCGAGCGTGCGCCCCAGCTCAGGACGTGGCTACCCATTTTAATTTTCTTCGCGTTTGTTCTCGTGGCGTACGGATTAGCGGACGTCACCGGTCTCCGGCTGATCCTGTTTCCCCCACTTGTCATGACCGCATTCGAGATATTCACCAACGCTAACATCCGTCCATGGGCGAAGCGGCCCCTCACTTTGCCGCTTGTCTGCACGATCACCGCCGCTGTGGGGCTCGCCGCGCTTTTGTGGTTCGGCGCCGGCCCGCTTTCCGTCGTCATTTCGTTGCTGGTCGGAATCGTGACGTTGCGTGCGCTGCGACTCCACTTTCCACCCGCCCTGACGGTGGGTCTTCTGCCACAGATCATGCTGCACCCTGATTGGCGTTTCGTGCTCGCTGTCGCACTGGGTAGCACTGCGCTTGTCGGCGCATTTCTGCTCACTCGTCCCCTATTGCTCAATCAAAGCGCACCGCTCACAGCGGACGACTAATCAGGTTCACTAGGCTTCACGCGCCATGCCGCCCGCTACACGCCTATTTTTTCCCACCTCAAAGGAATACATCATGCCTCGTCTCCATACTATCTCAGTGTCTGAAGCCACCGGCCACACGGCCGAATTGTTTAAAGGTGTCAAAGCGACTGTCGGCAAGGTCCCGAATTCATACATTGGAATCGGCGGTAATAGCCCGGTCGCGCTGGAGGCAGTACTGAGTCTCGAGGCATCGCTCAAAAAGAGTAACTTGAGCGCGCGGGATATCGAAGTCGTTAAACTGGTCGTTAGCCAGACAACCGGCTGCGACTATTGCCTCGCCGCACACACGCTGTTGAGCAAAAAGATGGGCCTTGACCGTGAAGCCATTCTGGCGTTGCGTCAGGCCCGGCCGTCTGGCGACGCGCGCAATGATGCGTTGGCCAAGTTTGTGCTGCATATAATCACAACGAGCGGCACAGTTCAAACCGATGTGATAACGGAGGTCAAACAGGCCGGTGTCACTGACGCACAAATCGTCGATGTCGCGATGGCCGTAGCCAGCATTGCATTCACCAATCTGTTTAACCGTATCAACGACACTACGCTCGACTTCCCTGCTGCGGACTAGTGCGAATGGTGGCGCCTGCGGCGGGTCCGTGGGCGCCGCATTGCATTTCAACTATCGAGAAGATCTGCCGGAAAACGAAGCAGGTTCACCAGGCTCTTCTACTCGACACTAGACCGGACGCTGTTGCAAGCGTCCGCTGTAGTAGTCGGAGCGGGCATTTGAATCCCGAACAGCAAAGACTCTTATGGGTCGGGAGCACGCGTTCGCTGACGTTGACACCTGACATTCCAGCACGCGGTACTCGGTCTGCAACAGCGCAATTTCCTCGTTGCCGCGCCTCACCTTGCGGGCGATGAGGTCGAGCTCGAGAGTGCCAACGCGCAGCGTCGTCTCCGTCTGACCTGCCGGCGCCTGCTGCCGACGCAGCAGCACCTCCAGACGAGCCGCCATTTCGGCCAGATCGAACGGTTTCGTCAGGTAATCATCGCCACCCGCACGCAAGCCGCGAATGCGTTCATCAACGTCGCCTGGCGCGCTGAGCATCAGCACAGGTGTGTGCGCGCCCACGCTGCGCATGGCAGTCACAATGGTCAGGCCGTCCACGCCGGGCAGCATGCGGTCGAGCGTGATGATGTCGTACTCATCGCTCATTGCCCGCGCAATTCCTTCGCGTCCGTTGTTGACCCAATCGACGCTGAAACCGCGTTTCCGCAACTCAACTGCGATATCCCTAGCGGTAATTTCATCGTCTTCGATCGTAAGCACTCTCGACATGTCGCGCTTCCTCAGCCAGCGAAATTCGCCGGTACAATTATCCAAAACACCGAATCTGCGAATACCCTCGTGCGCCCTTAATCAGAGGCGACTGCGCAGTCCCCCTCGGTTTTGCCGGGATCATGGGGAGTCACACGTCGAGCGGCACGTGTCTTTCATGTGCGCCGCAATGGCGGCTGCCGTGAGCGCACACAGCAGCCCAATGGCGCTACCGACTGCCACGTTCAGCAGGCGCTCGCCTCCAAAAATCCACGGTTTTCCCGCCAACACAAACGCGATTGCCGCACAGGCGCACCGGACCCCGAATGCGAGCGTGTACGGACGAATGCAAACGAGCGTCAGCATTGCGGCGAACACAACTAACACACGCATAAACAACGCATGAGGGATCATCAATCCGACGACCACGCCGAAGGACACGCCGATGACGGCCCCGGTCAGCCGGTTGCGAAACTTCTGCCGGGCGCTTGCCGCATTTCCGGTAACGACGCTGGCGGCCGACCAGATCATCCATTGACCATTGTCGACGTGTCGCCATTCGACAAGTACGGCAGCACAAGCGACCGCGAGCGCGACGGTGATCACCAACTCGATATATGCGTTGCGCTCGCTGTTTGGGCAGAGGCGAGTCCACTTTGCAAAATGCGCAAGAGTCGGCCGGCCAGTTTCACGCGAGCGGAAGTGCTCGACTGACGCAACGAGCAGGATCGGCAACGCCGCTATCAACAGGAACGGCAGAATCTCAACGCTCCGGTTGATAAGCGCCTGCCGCGTGACCCCTTCCCCACTTTCGCAAGCAAGATACAGCGAGGGAATAAACGTGAAGTTGCCGAGCGAGCGCAAGGCGCTGCCGCCCGCGGTCACCAGCACGGATCCCATGCCCAACAGGACTGTGGCTACGACAAAGAGCAGTGGGTGCGCGAGCGACGCCATCAGGATCACGAAGCCCGCGCTTATCGCCAAAGCGTGCGCGAAGACGCCGAGCGGCGCAAGCTGCGAGTGGTCGAGTGCGATGAGCATCGCGACCGGCACGATTGCAGCGGCGAGCCACCCGGGTCTGCCTGATACGAGTGCGAGCACGAGCAGCGGGACGAGCGCAAACATGGCGCGACCCAACGCCCGACCATCAATCACGGTTTCGACGCGGCGCGAGAGCGACGAAACCATGGAGAGACGTTCGCTGCTCATAGTCGCTCTCCGGCCACGCTGTGCTTGTCCATCGGGCGTCGCGTCATCAGCCTGCGAGCGCCTCGAGTACGTCGTCGGATTGCCGCACGAGACCGAGCCTCGGGAAGACGAAATTCAGCGACGCATGGTGATGCTCGGGCGCGCCGCAGCTCATTGCGTCCTCGACGAGCACCAGCGAGTACCCGTGCTCGTGCGTGGCGCGAGCCGTCGACTCGACGCCGATGTTCGTCGAAATCCCGCCGAGCACAATGGTTTCGATGCCGCGACGCCGCAATTGCAGGTCGAGCTCGGTGCCGTGGAAAGCGCTCCATTGGCGTTTCGTGATCTTGATGTCGCGCTCCTCCACCGCCAGTTCGGCGGGAAAGTCCCACCAGTTCGAGGGCAGTCCGCCGGGGGGAAGCACGATGGGCTGATCGACGGGCTGCTTCAGTGCATCGCCGAAGTCGGCGCTCCAACCCACCCGGACCAGGACGACCGGCGCGTCCACTTCCCGGAAGCGCTTTGCGAGCGTTGCCGAGGTAGCCAGCACGGCTGCGGCTGGGCGGGGCGCTTTCCCGAATCCGAGAATGCCCTCCTGAAGATCGATCAGAACGAGAGCGGTCGTCTTGGGGTCAAGTTTTTGCAACATGATGGTCTTCCGTTGAAAGCGGCGAGCCGCTGGTGTATTGTGAGGGGGTGCTCACAAACAGTATATGAGAATGGCCTCACAAAAGTCAACGCCGAATACGGGCGAAGCGAAGGCGCCGCGGCGCGCCCGCGGACATGCGCGGGTGGCGTCGTTACTGGAAGCCGCAAGTGCGGAATTCGCCGAAAAAGGGTACGAAGCAACGACGATGACAGCGATCGCCGCGCGCGCGGGGGCGTCGATCGGTTCGCTTTACCAGTTCTTTCCAACGAAAGAGCAGGTCGCAGTTACGCTAATCGAGCAGTACGTGATCGAGCTTGACGCCGCGTTCAGCCAGCTGAGCGAGAAGGTGCCCTTGCTTGACGTATCGGTCGTTGCGGGCCGGCTGACGACGTTATTCGTAGCGTTTCGCGCGACGCACCCCGCTTTCGTGGGGCTGGTCGACGCTCTTGATGTCGTATTGCCCGGCGCCACCGGAGTGCGCGAAAGATTGCGCAAAGGAATCGCATCCGTGCTGGCTGCCCTCGCGCCGCGACTCTCCGTGGAAGAAGCTTTGTTCCGGGCCGTCGTCGTCCAGCACCTTATGAAAGCTGCCGTCACGCTGAGCCACGATGAGAGCGTGGTTGACCATCCCGCGGCGATGCTGGAGTTCCAGCACGTGGTAGAGCACTACCTCATGGACGTGATGGAATCCGGGCGTGGTGGACATGCCGGCACAGCGCAACGAGGCGCCGCACGCAAGGAGCGTTCCGCTTCGGGCAACAGCATCGTTCCGAAGAAAAATGGCAAGTCTGGCATGTCGACGTGACTGCTGTTGCTGCCCTGCCCGTCATCACGTCGCCGAGCGGCGAACACATCGGGCGGCATGCACCTGGATGCTTTCACAGCCGTTTGAACGCGGCGCATCCCGGTGAAAACGTTCGACCCACTCACGCCAGCCATTTTTTTGCGCGGCAGCTTCAGCACTCGCCCTGGTTCGACGAAGCACGGCGCGCCGGACTCACCGCCGCTCGCCTGACATGGGTTTCAGGCATCCATAGATAGACGAGCAGGGAAATGGCGGCCCAGATTGTGACGTACCAGAAGAAATACGACTCGTGGCCTGATGCCTTGAACCGCAACGCGACAAGTTCCGTCGTGCCACCGAGGATCGCTGTCGTCAGCGCGTAGGGGAGCCCAACCGCAAGTGCCCTGATCCGCGCCGGAAAAAGTTCCGTCTTCACCAGCATGTGGATGGAAGTGAAACCGCTCAACATGAGCAGCCCCGCGAAACAAAGCATGAACATCATCACCGTACTTTTCGTGCGGCTGAGAGCCTCAAAAAGCGGAACCGGGAACAGCGTGCAGCTCAACCCGAAAAAGATCAGAACGGGTCGACGCCCGATCAAGTCCGACACCAGACCGAACAACGGTTGCAGCGGCAGGTACAAAAGCAGCGCGCCAGTGGTGATGAGCGTCGAGTTCTCCTTGCTCAACCCGGCGGAGTTGACCAGGAACTTCTGCATGTAGACGGTGAACGTGTAGAAGGCAACCGTCCCACCTACCGTGATGCCGATCGCGAGCAGAATGTTGCGCCAATGCTGAATCAGCTGACGAACCACGGGCGGTGACAATTCCCGGCGGCCATCCTGGAAGGCCTGTGTTTCGCTGACATGACGCCTCATGTACATGGCGAAAAGTGCGAGAAGACCGCCGATGACGAATGGAATGCGCCACCCCCATCGCTCGATCTGATCCGCAGTGAAAAGCAGTCGTTGCATGAGCAACATAAGGCCTAGGGCGAGAAGCTGTCCTGCGACGACGCTGACCTGCAGAAAGCCGAGATAGAACCCGCGTCGATTGGCAGGCGCCACCTCGCTCAGATAGGTTGCGCTCGTACCGTATTCACCTCCCATGCTTAGACCTTGGAGAAGTCGTGCCGCAATAAGCAGCGCAGGGGCAAATACGCCGATGGTTTGATACCCCGGAGCTACAGCGACAATCAGCGACCCGAAACACACCCCTGCAACCGACCACGTTAGAGCCAGCTTGCGACCCAGGCGGTCCGCATAGAATCCGATCAACCAGCTTCCAAGAGGTCGGGCAACATACCCCACCGCAGCGATTGCGGCAGTGTTCATCAGCTGCACTGTGGCGTTTTCGCTCGGAAAGAACGACGAAGCGAAATAGATGGAGAATACGCTGTAAGCGAGAAAGTCGTACCACTCGATCAGGTTGCCCATGAGCGCGCCGATCAATGAGCGCAGGCGCACTGCCTCGGCGCGTTTCTCCTCTGCCTCTGAACCGGCGATCGCCGGGCCTTGTTGCAAAACGTGATTTGGAATCCTTACCATATCGATGTCTCCTACGTCGTTCGTTTTTTGGAAGTGGGTATTCGTCGCGGTCAATCGGCGTCCTTGTATCGTGCATCGGCAAGTCGACGGTGTCCCGAATCCGCGCAACATGTTCGGCCATGTCGCTCAATCCGACGAAACCTAGGTCGGGAAGACCGAACGACATATTCGTGACGCCGGCCCCCGTCAGATAGACCGCGCCAAAGCCAAAATACTCGATGACGCGCACGCTCATCGCATTGAATGTTCCGGCATCCGTAATCCCTTGCGCGCGTCGACCTGTTGGCGAAATGCCAATCGCCGAGAAGCGGTAGTGGAGTTCATCGGGCCGTCCTCAATCGGTAGTGAATCGGTTGACGGCGCATGCCGCGTTAACCGAAACGAAACAACTCTCTGGCTGACCGGCTGAGAATCGCCAGTCGGGTCGACTCCTGCGGAACCCAGGTCGCTAGCGCGCGAATCGACGCTGCATAGTCAATTAAGTCCTGATGCTCGGTATGCGGCCAATCGCTGCCCCAGACGAGGCGCTCGGCACTGAAAGCCTCCAGCAGCAGGGGGGTAAGCTCCTCTCCAAGGTCAAGCCCGCCGTCGCCCCGCGAGCTTCGATAAGCGGCCGACAGCTTCACCCACACCTTGCCGGTATCGGCAATCGAGAGCAGATATGTGAACCCAGGATCCGATACCCCGGCTTCCGCATTGGGCCTGCCGAAGTGATCGACGACCACCGTGCATCGCTGCGCGAGCAGTTCGCTGACGACCACGGGCAAATCTCTCGCCTCACGGTGCACCTCGACGTGCCATCGCAGACTATTGGCGCGCGCGAGAAGACGCCGCCAATCGCCGCGTCGAAGGTCTGGAAGCGGCAGCCCCAGAAGGTTCAGCCTCATGCCGACTACGCCAGCATCGGCAAGTGACTCAAGTTCTTCGTCTGACACGGCTGAGGCGACTACTGCGACGCCGCGAAATCGTTGCGGATACTTTCGACATATCGCCGCAAAGAACGAGTTATCGGTTCCGAGAAAACTGGGTTGCACGAGAACCGCGTGTGACACATCATTCCCGGCGAGATGCCTAACGTATGTATCCAGCGCTGCATCGTAGTCCGGTGCGTGGCGCCGCTGCGGCGCGAGTGGCAACCCTCGCACGAACACGTGCGCATGGGAATCGACAGCTGTAACGCGAGGCGTTGGGTCACGAAGCCACTCGCACACGCCTGCCCCTGCATCGGCAGCGTGTATTGCCGCATCGGTCGTACTGAGGTCGAGAGTGCTCATGGGTTCTGGCTTTCCGTTTGTTGAATACACGTTACTTTGACGACGGCACCGGCGTTTCGGAGACGACGACCGCAGGTCCGGTAGTGCGTTTCCTGGTCGGCTCGGGCAGCAGCAAGGCGGCGAGCACGACCAGTCCATACGCGATTCCCGCGTCGATACCGAGCGCCGCGCCGAGTGGCATGGAGTTGCTCATGTGCCCAATCAGCACAGGGAAAGTTGCGGAAACGATGCGCCCGAAGTTGTAGCAGAATCCGACACCCGTCCCCCGGATCGCTTGGGGGTACAGCTCGTTGAAGAGCGCGCCAAGCGTTGCAGGAATCCCGGCGGCGAAGAATCCGAGCGGAAAGCTCAGGATGAGCATGGCCGTGTCGCCGATCGGCAAAAAGACGTACATGTTGACGGTCACGGCGCAACAGATCGCGAACAGAATGACGTTGCGGCGACGGCCTATCCGATCCTGAAGCCAGGCGCTCAGGAAGCAGCCGAGAATGAACGCAACGATGACGACCGCCAGGTAGCCGCCGGTATCAAGCACGGACAGATGGCGCTCAGTCTTGAGGTAGGTCGGCAACCAGGTCGTGATTGCGTGGTAGCCGCCATGGGCGCCTAATCCAATCAAGGCGCCGACGACTGTCGTGCGAATGATGGATGGATGAAAGATGCCCGCTGCGGTGCGGACGGAACCCTGCTTGTCGCGGATGCCATTTGCATGACTCCGGTCTCGTGCCGGCTCCTCGACGTTGCGGCGCAGATAGATGACGAGCAGCGCTGGCAGCACTCCGGCAGCAAACAGTACGCGCCACGCCCATTCGGGAGAAACCCATGAGAAGACGACCGTATAAAGGATGACGGCTCCCGCCCAGCCAAATCCCCACGCGCTTTGCACGATGCCCATGGCTTTTCCACGATGCCTGGCATTGATGGTCTCGCTCAGCAGCACGGCGCCAGCCGTCCATTCACCGCCGAAACCCAGACCTTGCAGGGCTTTCAGTACGAGGAGCTGTTCGAAGTTCTGCGCAAAAGCGCTCAGAAACGTAAAGAGCGAGAACCAGATGACCGTAATCTGCAGGGCGCGGACACGCCCTATCCGGTCGGAAAGTGCGCCTGCCAACAGTCCCCCAAGCGCGCCCGCGACCAGCGTGGCGCCGCCGATCAAACCGGCCTGACCCTTGCCGATGCTCCAAGTGGCCAGGAGCGTCGGAATGACGAGGCTAAAGAGCTGCGTATCGACGCCGTCCAGTCCCCAGCCAGCGAAACAACTCCACAGCGCTCGCTTCTCCGCTCGGGAGATTTCCTCGTACCAACGCATAGTCTGTCTCCTTGTCGGGCGTATTTCGCCTTGATGTGTCGATCGTTTCCGGCAGTCTAGGATGCGTGGATGATCGCGGGTACTATGGAAACGATCTTTATTCATAACGCGACAATATGGAATCTGCACGAAACCTCAAGTACTTCCTGGCGGTCGCGGACGCGGGAAGCGTGACGGGCGCCGCTCAGGCGCTGGGCATTGCTCAGCCGGCCCTGAGCCAGGCGATTACCCGCATGGAGCGCGAACTCGGCGTCAAACTATTCGAGCGCACGCGGCGTGGCGCCGCGCTGACCACCGCTGGCGCGGCGATCGTGGACGACATTCGCCTCGGCGTTTCGCGTATCGACGCCGCAGAAAAGCGGGCCCGGGACATTGGTGCCAAGCTCGGCGGCAGGCTGACGGTCGGGTTCGCTTCCACGGCGTTGTTCGACGTGTTGCCGAGGTCGATGGCAGAGCTGCGGGCCCAGGTGCCCGGCGTCGAGCTGGTGTTGAAAGAAATGAGCAACGCCGAGCAGGCCGCCGCACTCGAGGAGGGGAGCATCGATCTGGGCCTGCTCCATACGCCGGTGGCTGTGGGAGGCAAGATGCGCGAGAAGCTGATCGCCCGGGAGCGGATGCTCGCGGTGATGCCGCTCGCACATCCGGTTTCGGAAGACGGCAAGGTGAGTCTGCGCGAGCTCGCCGACCTGGGGCTCGTCTGGTTTCCGCACGATCAGCTTCCCGTGATTCGAGCGGGGATCCTGAGCGCCTTCAGGAAGGCAGCATGCGAAGCGAACGTCGTCCAGCACGCAAACCGCTCGCTCACGGTGCTAGCCTGCGTCGCCGCCGGCTGCGGCGCGTCCTTGTTGCCGCAGTCCGTGCAGGCCATTCAGTTTGCTGGCGTCAGACTGTGCGAGGTCCGCGATGGCGCCGCGCTCCCGTTCTTCGAGATGAGTGCCATCTGGCCGCACCGTTCGAAGCCGGCCCTCGCAGATAAGTTCGCATCGTTGCTTCGTCCGAATCTCTCGACCTGATGCCACTTCGGCGCCAATGAGCCGTTCGTCGCATGGAGGTGTGCGACCTGCGGTTCGACATCGAAATCGCGGTGGAGGAAGCTGGCACGAAGCGAAGCATTCTCTGGCATCAACAGCGTGATGATTTCTTCGCGCTCGATTATGTGAAGTTCGAGGCAATGGTCTTTTTGAACTGCCTCTTCCCACTGCTTTCGGTCTGCATTGCCCACTTTGGCGGACGTCACGGAAAGGAGCATGTCCAGGCATGCCGCTTCTATCGTCACCAATCAAACGACCGTAAACAGTGAGATCCACTCAGGACCGTCGGTCTCGCTTCAACTCGCCGGTACACGCTGCGCAATATGTGCGCATGTCTACCGACCATCAGCAATGCTCCCCGATTTTCCAGAGGCAGGCGATTGCGGAGTACGCGGCGGCCCACAATATCCGCATCGTTCGGGACTATGACGACGCTGGTATCAGCGGACTCACACTACGCGAACGCCCTGCCCTCACACAACTTCTGGTTGATGTCGAAAATCCGGCGCACAAATTCACCACAATACTGGTCTATGACGTAAGCCGCTGGGGCCGATTTCAGGATGTTGATGAAGCAGCTTTCTACGAATACGCCTGTCGCCAGTGAGCTTGGCCCATCGACCGGAACGCTCAAATCCGCTTCGTACTGTGTGACCCTGACAAAGCTCCCGGCGACGCAGTGCGCCTGTCGCCGCCGTTGAACGGTTGTCTGCCTTGCCGACGCGATTATTCGGAACCTATAGCAAATAGGCCGTGTGCGCGGTGCAACTCACTCCACGAGAACTCACGCAATTCATTATCCGGGATGTCATATACGCGGCATTCAACCATCGCGTCTTGCGGTCAACATTTACGCGCCCTACTCTGAACCCGGCTATCGAACATAAAGGTTCGGGTTGGCCGCGATTCCGCGTTGTCACACCGAGCACCTTCCCATCCTTTTTGCAGGCCCATAGTGGAGAAAACATGGACGAGAAGATGATTGCAGCAATTGTGACGCGGAAGTGGCCGCTCGCTCAGGGATATCACGCCGTCGAATTGGAGACGAAGCACCAGATGGAACTACCACCGTTCGAAGACGGAGCAATAGTCGACCTCGTTCGGGACAATGGTAGCCGAACCGTGCGGTCGCACCCGCTGTGGCGCATTCCATCGCGCAATGACGCGTTTGTGCTGGGAGTCCGGCAAGAGGCCGGTAGAGAAACAAAGCAAGTCAGTTCAGGCTCTTCCTGGAACAGAGGGGACGAAATTCATATGGGCGTTCCGCGAGACCCTTCTGTTGTCATAGACCGAAGCGCGCGCTATATCCTGTTCTCAGCTGGCGTCGGAGTCAAAGCTATCGCGGGCGTCGCAAGGCATATCGCGTCAGTGAGCAGGTGCTGCCTGGAAATTCACAACTTCGCTCGAACACCCGAGCGAGCTGTGTTTCGGACGGATTTGGACGAACTTCGCGACCATGCTCAGGTCAATCACCGGATCGGGCTAAGCGAGGAGCAGATTGCGAGCGCCGCGGCTCACGCCGTGAGTCCCACTCACGCGAACTCTCATGTAATCTGCAGCGGACCGCCTTCGTTCATGAAGCTTATCGAACGCCAGGCGCTCCAGTGGGTCTATCCCTCGAATGTGCACAAAATCGTTCTTGGCGACAAAGTTTTCGGCAAGTGATATTGCGACGCTGCTGCTTCTGGCTGTGATTCAAAAGTCGAAAGCGCCTCCGCTGTTGGGGCAGGAATGATCACTGTTCGACTGCGCGTTTTGAGGCTAACAGACTTGTCACCACCTTAGCTTTGGAAGTTGGTTTTGGCGGACCAGCCGCCAGAACCAACCCGCTGTCGAATCAAAGTGAGCGCGCGCGACCTCCGCTGAACAGGCGCAGGAGGGCAAGCAGGATGACAGCACCAATCAGGGCGGTAACCAGTGAGCCTATGATGCCGCTTCCCAAGTGCAGCCCTAGAACGCCACCAAGCCATCCACCAATAAACGCGCCAACAATCCCCACGATGATGTCGACAAGAATGCCAAAGCCGCCACCGTCAACAATCCGACCGGCCAGAGCGCCGGCGATGCCGCCAATAATCAGCCAAAAGATAATGCCATGTGAGACCGGGTCCATAGTTGCAACTCCTTAGGTTCAACCGCTCAAGCGGTTATTGCCAGCAAGCGCGCTGTGACGGGACAGGAGCAAGAGGCGTTCCCGCGCAGTGGTTCTCTGGAGAAAATCTGAGCCGATGGTGTCTCCTTTTACGAGCGATGCGCGCGCATACTCGCCGACGTCACCGATGCTGAGCCGTGACAGCACCTCGCCGGTCTGCGTGGTCTCGAAGAACTGCGGGCTCATCCCCAGCACGTGACCGTAGACCGCACGTCGCAAGTCGGCCGTGACCCGCTCGCCCAGCCACGACACGAGGTAAAAGCGCAACGCCGTGGCGGCGGCCAGTACCAGCGAAACGACGAATAGCGCGAGGAAATAACGATCGATGTGCGCCCGATCGCCCCCGGCAAAGCCACGATCGATCCAAACTGATAGGCCCAGGCGGGCTGACGTTGCGTCAGATCCACGAACAGGTGCAGAAGAGCGTCGAGCGCGACCGCGAAGAGCAGGCATCGCGCAACGCTATCGCTCCGCAGCGCAGCAGGTGGCAACGTTGGGTGCGCTACGTGTGGGGCCGCGGCGGGCGTCGCTAGGCGGCGGGCTTACCGCTACAATAATTTTCTTGCGGCCAGACGCGTTGCCTCTAATCTAGACTAGAAAGACTGTGTTATTCGCCTTTAGCCGACGAAACCAGAAAACTGACCGGAGGAATTCATGGCGCTGGTCAAATGCAAGGAATGCGGGAACGAGGTTAGCGACAAGGCGACGACGTGCGTCAAGTGTGGCGCGCCCGTGACAAAGCTGCAGACCGACGCGGGAAAGAGGTTGGGCGGCCCGGGGGTGCTTATAGTCGGTGCGTTGATCACCTGGGGTTGCGTTTCGGACAATAGCGTTAAGAACGTCAGCGACGCAGCGAACCAGGCCCAGTCGTGTAGCAAGGACGATCTGCAATGTCTCGGCGACAAGGGAACCGCTGCGGCCAGCATCTATTGCAAGAATCCGATCGAGCGGCTTGCGACGCACATCGTGAAATGGACGGGCGGCACCTACGAGATGAAGTTCAGCCGCTTTCGCTGGACCGATGAGCCGGGCGGCCCCATCACCTACATTGGCGACAAGGCCGAGTTCCAGAACGACGTCGGCGCCTATACGCCGATCATTTACCAATGCGACCTTGCCAGTGATGGCAAGACGGTTCTCTCCGTCGGTGCGACCGCAGGCAGATTGCAGCCCTGACGACGCCCGGATCCAACATCAGAACACCCCGCCAAACCCCTCGCCGCCCGTTCTGTAATTACGGTTAGTCAGATCTGGATTCCGGTTCACCAACGGCCTCGCGTACAACGGATGACGCAAACTGCGTACTTCGTGTTCAAGTGTGAAGCAATGCGTTCCACTCACAGGATCGACGAGTTCGGCGAAGCGATATTGGTGAGGTTCCTCGCCGTAATTCAAACCGCGCCCGACGAGTCGCTCGTAAGGTCCGGAAAAATCGGCCACATAGATCTGGATGTGATGGCCATCGTATTCCTGGCTCGTCGAGAGCGCTTCCGCGTAGACGAGTTGTTGATGCCTACCGACCGCGATCACCGCTTGCAGCGACCCGTTGCGCTTACGTACGTCGACAGACGCACGGAATATCTCGCTATAGAACGCAGCAATTGACGTCGCGCAGCCGACGGGCACATCGAGTTGCACATACACGATACCAAGATCGATACCCGCCCACGGGTCGCTCGCCACGCATGCTTCAGGATCGAGACAGTCGTAACGATTGCCCCATGGACAGATCACTTCCACGCGGTCGTCCCGCTCGGTCCATCCGAATCGGGTCTGCTCCAGCAAAGGCCCAGCGGCGCGCAGCCGCTCGATCAGCGGCGCACGCCTGCCCACTATCAGCCCAACATGTCCGCGAAGGCGCTGTGCGTCGCCGTGCGGCAAATGAATCTGCGACCGGCCG
The DNA here is from genome assembly GCF_046027215.1 of Paraburkholderia fungorum. Classification (GTDB taxonomy): domain Bacteria; phylum Pseudomonadota; class Gammaproteobacteria; order Burkholderiales; family Burkholderiaceae; genus Paraburkholderia; species Paraburkholderia fungorum_D. Next base: position 2,368,357 of record NZ_JAQQEN010000001.1, read on the forward strand.
ACGTTCACCCACATGTTGGTCGGGCCCGTCATCAGAAAGGGATCGCGTGTCAGACCGAGTGCGCTGACATAGAACGCGGTTGCGAGACGCTGGTCCGGGATCGTGAGATTGACGTGCTCGAGCAGCACCAGATTGCCGATGTCTTCACGTGTGTAGTTGGAACACTCCATCAGTTTGCCCCCGAAGGATTGACACAGTAGACCAAACATACACGACTCGAGCGGCGCTCGCGACCTCCTTCCCCTTAGCGATGCCTGAACACCGGTGCCCGCTTGGCCAGGAAGGCGAACATGCCTTCCTTCTGGCCTTCCGTTGCGAACGCCGCCTGGAAGAGTCGTCGTTCATGCAGAACGCCTTCGCTCAGCGTCGATTCGAACGCGCGATTGACGGCCTCCTTCGCAAGTCGCACAGCAGGAGCGTTGTAGCCCGCGATCGTGTGTGCGGTCTCAAGGGCCGTTTGCAACAGTTCCGAAGGCGGCACGACGCGCGCCACCAGTCCTGCAGCCAGCGCCTCAGCCGCGTTGAGGTTACGGCCCGTCAGAATCAGGTCCATGGCGAGAGACTTACCGACCGCGCGAGTGAGACGCTGCGAACCGCCGATGCCCGGCAAGATTCCCAGCTTGATTTCGGGCTGCCCGAACTGGGCATCCTCTGCCGCAATAATGAAATCGCACATCATTGCCAGCTCGCATCCGCCGCCGAGCGCGTACCCGCCCACCGCGGCGATAATCGGCTTGGAAATCGAACGTACGCCGTCCCACTCGGCAAAAATGTCATGGGTGTTCAGGTCATTAAACGACCTGTCCACCATCTCCTCGATATCGGCTCCGGCAGCAAAGGCGCGAGCACTGCCAGTGATAACAATGGCGCCAATCCGATCGTCGCGATCGAAATCCTTAAGCGCGGCCAGGACTTCGCGGGAAAGCTGGACGTTGAGCGCATTGAGGGTTTTCGGACGATAAAGCGTGATAAGTCCCACGCGCTCGCGACGATCGATCTTGATCGTCTCGTACTCCGGCGCGGCTGCACTCCGCTCGGCGGCTACGGGAGTGGCCGAGGCCGAGCTGGTTGCGGTTTCGGTTGCGGAGGAATTGCCCTGTTTTCCGGCGGCATTGCGTACCACTGTTACGTCAGCTGTCATGGTGTCACCTCATCCATTCAAATGTTTATTGCGTCATGCAATCAGATCCGACCGTTCGCTGTGGAACGAGTCCTTGCCGTCCAGATCGGCCCCGGATTGCGACCTGTATGCGCCGGATGCGGACATCAATTCTGCCAGGATGGCCTCTTTATGTTCGCTCACCGCAGGCGCCCTTTTCGCAATCGAAATGTCTTCTGCCGGCGACGTGCTCATCTTGATCGGATTGCCTGCGGTGCGGATCTTCTTACCTGCTTTGCCCTCAACCTGAATGATCATGTTCCGTGCATGCAGTTGCGGGTTTTCAATCACTGCGTCGATGGAGTTGATGGGGCCGCACGGCACACCGGCCTCATTAAGCTTATCCAGCCACACACTGACAGGCTGCGTGCCAGTCACGCTTTCGATTTCCCTGATGAGTTCCGGTCGATTCTGCACCCGCAAGTCGTTCGTGAGAAAGCGTGGGTCCAACGCGATTTGAGCAATCTCCATCGCATCGGCCATCAGCATGAAGAGCTGGTCATTGCCCGCGGCGATAATGAATCGGCCGTCCTTTGCCTGAAAGCTTTCGAACGGTGCCAGCGACGGATGCGCGTCTCCCGTGCGGCTGGGTACTTTTCCCTCGACGTCGAAGCGCGCGAACGCAGTCTCCATCAATGCAGCCTGGCAATCGAGCATACCGATATCGATGTGAGTGCCCTGCGCGTCGCGCGATCGTTTGTACAGGCCGGCCAGGATGCCGATGATGCCGAAGAGCCCCGCACCCAGGTCACCGAAACTCGGACCTACACGAGAGGGCGGGCCATCGGGCCAGCCGGTGAGGCTCATCACCCCACCCATTGCCTGAACGACGATGTCGTATCCCGGCAGGTCGCTATAGGGTCCGGTATGCCCGAAGCCTGAGATGGATGCATAGACGATGTGAGGATGCGAGCGGGACAGTTGCTCCGCTCCGTACCCCATCCGGTCCATCACGCCGGGTCTGAAATTTTCGACCAGCACGTCCGCCTTATCCAGCAGACGATCCAGCAATTCACGGTCACGCGGGGATTTGAAGTCGAGCGCAATGCTTTCCTTGCCGCGGTTAAAGCACATGAAGTAGCCCGATTCATCATCGACGAAAGGGCCGAAGGCTCGGGTGTCGTCACCTGTACCAACCCGCTCCACCTTGATCACCCGTGCGCCGAGGTCTGCCAGCACCATCGTGCAATACGGTCCGGAAAGAACGCGTGAAAAATCGATCACGGTGATGCCGTCAAGCGGCCCTTTCTTCACCGTGCCTTTGCTGTCGCCCATAGTCGACTCCTTGCAATAAAACTTAAGTTAGATTCCCGCACGAATCCAATGCGCAGCTTTTTCTGCGATCATCATGGTGGGAGCACTGGTATTGCCACTTGTGATGGTGGGCATCACGCTTGCGTCGACAACCCGCAGACCGGCGATACCGCGCACGCGAAGGTGGCTGTCGAGCACGACCATGGGGTCGGCGAGACTTCCCATCCTGACGGTGCCGACCGGATGGAAAATTGTCGTTCCTATCTCACCCGCCAACCTGGTCAACTCCGCATCCGAGTCGAACTGGCGGCCAGGCTTGTACTCGTCCGGCAGATATTTGGCGAGCGCAGGCTGATTTGCGATGCGTCTCGTCAGTCGCAGCGAATCCACAGCCACTTTCTGATCTTCGGACGTGCTGAGATAGTTTGTAGATATCGCCGGTGCGTCTTCAAAGTTCGCACTCTTGACGAGAACCGTACCCCGACTAGTGGGATTGATATTAGCGACACTCGCCGTGAAAGCGGAAAACGTGTGCAGTGGCTGACCGAACGCTTCCAGGCTCAGTGGCTGAACGTGATATTCCAGATTCGCGTATTTCTGCGACGGGTCGCTTTTCGCAAACGCACCCAGTTGCGATGGGGCCATGCTCATGGGTCCGGAACGACGCAGCGCATATTCCAGCCCGATCTTCGCTTTACCGACCATGCTGGAGGCGAGATCGTTCAGTGTCCTGGTATTCTGAATTTTCCAGACCGCCCGGATCTGTAAATGATCCTGCAGATTCGCACCGACGCCCGGCGTATGCTGCACGACATCGATACCTGCCTTCTTCAGATGCGATGAAGGCCCGATGCCCGACTGTTGCAGAATCGCCGGCGAACCGATTGAACCGGCACTCACTATGACTTCGCGTGTAGCCTGGACGGTGACCCACTCCCTGCCCCGTACAATCTCAGCACCCGAACAGCGCAGCGAACCATCCGGATTGCTATCGATGATGAGTTTCCTGACCTGCGAATGCGTCCAGATCGTCAGATTAGGACGCACGTCCTTGATGGGTCGAAGGAATGCCTTGGACGTATTCCAACGCCATCCATCCTTCTGATTGACGTCGAAGTAGCTGACGCCGAAATTGTCGCCCGTATTGAAGTCGTCAATGAGCGGAATGCCTTCCTGTGCCGCCGCCTGTGCGAACGCATCAAGAATGTCCCACCGCAGCCGTTGCTTCTCCACGCGCCACTCCCCTCCATTCGCGTGCACTTTGGCAATCGCATCGGCACGTCCGCCAAGCGACGCTCGAATGTCGGGATCGAGCTTGTAATAACTTTCATGAGCCAGAAAGTCCTTGAGGGAGTTCTCCCACGTCCACTCCGGACTGTCAGCCATCGCTGCCCACTGGTCGTAATCGCGCGCCTGCCCGCGCATGTAGATCATTCCATTGATACTTGAGCTGCCTCCCAGCGTCTTGCCGCGTGGATAGATCAGCTGCCGGCCGTTGAGCCCCTTGTCCGGCTCGGTACGAAAGCGCCAGTCGGTGCGTGGGTTATCAATGCAGTGCAGGTAGCCGACCGGTATGTGAATCCACATGTAGTTGTCGGGACCGCCGGCTTCAACCAGAAGGACATTCTTCGTCCTGTCTGCGCTGAGGCGGTTTGCGAGCAGGCTGCCAGCGGATCCGGCGCCAATCACGATGTAGTCAAACTGAGATGTGTTCATATTTCTTCCGGCAGTTGTTCGCCAGTCGGGTTCCGAAGAACAAACCGGCGCAAAACATGACGCCCTCGATCAAAATTCCTGTTACTACGTTGCCTTCGTTTAATTAGACCGATTGTCTACAACCGGGCAAAAAAAAGAGCTATTTTTTCACGCTGGCAAAAAAACCCTCTGCAAACATACGCAATGACATTGGGTCGCCATCAAGCTTGGCGCGAAGCACGGCCCCTTCCCATCCAATCCAGAAAAACGTCGCCAATGCCTTGCAGTCCTTTTCAGGAGAAATCTCACCAAGCTGCTGTGCTTCCTGCAGGCACTTCGCGGTACGTCCTTCCCAGTCGTCAAACACGCGACGAAGCCTGTCGCGGTAGCCTTCGGGAAGCGCGCCCATTTCCTGGCCCAGATTACCGACCAGGCAACCACGCCGAAACCCATAACGACGCATACCGGCCTCCGCGTCAGCGGTGAAGTCATGCATTCGCTGCAACGGCGAGCGGTTTGCATTGCCCAATATCCGGTCCAGCTTCCTCGCGAAATAGGCCGCATATCGGTCAATCAACTCTGCTCCAAAAGCCTCTTTGCTGCCGAAATAGTGGTAGAAGGAGCCCTTTGGTACGTTCACACTCTTCAGGATTTCGTCAATTCCGGTCGCCGAGAAGCCCTTTTCCGTGAGCGTAGCCACTCCGGCGCGCAGCAGGGATTCCCGCGTTTCGCTGTAGCCGGCTAGCTCTTTAGGAGGGCGCCCTCGACGGCGCTGGGTGGTTGGCGTGTTCATGAAAATAATAATAGACCGAGCGTCTATGAAATGCAAGTGACCGTCATCCGCCACGCCGCGGCCCGCTTTTGACGGACCGGTCTCAACGCGATGACCGTTTCCGGCGGTGCAACGGCCGGAAGGATCATTACCCTTGGGATAACGAACTCGCTCCAGGCGTGATTGAACCGGTGCCGCTCGCTCCCTAGACTGGCCTCACGTCCTGAACGAGAGCCCCCATGTCAAGCCAAAGCCACTCCCAATCCCGCTGGGCCACGCGCCGCGCGGAAAAACATCGCCGCCTCGCGCGTGTCGCATCGATCGTGGATGGCGTGGTGCTGCCCACCGAGCGCATCGTAGACGTTCTGCAGAGCCTGATCGCACCGGGAGACCGTGTGGTTGTCGAAGGTAACAACCAGAAGCAGGCTGATTTTCTGTCGCGCTCCCTCGCGAAGGTCGATCCGGAAATCGTCCACGACCTGCACCTGATCATTCCGGCCGTCAGCCGCGCGGAACATCTGGATCTCTTCGAGCGGGGCATCGCCAGAAAGCTCGACTTCGCCTTCGCGGGAGCGCAAAGCCTGCGCATCTCCCAGTTCCTGCAGGACGGCATCCTCGAAATGGGCGCGATCCACACCTACATCGAACTCTACGCGCGCCTCTACGTCGATCTGACACCCAACGTCGTGCTGGTCGCCGGATACAAAGCCGATCGCGCAGGCAATCTGTACACGGGCCCGAGCACCGAAGACACACCCGCGATCGTCGAAGCCGCCGCGTTTCGTGACGGCATCGTGATCGCGCAGGTCAACGAGATCGTCGACGATCCCAAGGACCTGCCGCGCGTGGACATCCCCGGCTCGTGGATCGACTTCGTGGTCCAGTCGGACAAGCCGTTTTTCATCGAGCCGCTCTTCACGCGCGACCCGCGCCTTATCACGCCGATCCAGGTACTGATGGCGATGATGGCGATTCGCGGCATCTACGAGCGGCATCAGGTGCAGTCGCTCAATCACGGCATCGGCTTCAACACGGCCGCGATTGAACTGATCCTGCCGACCTATGGCGAGAAGCTCGGCCTCAAGGGCAAGATCGCCAGGCACTGGACGCTCAACCCGCACCCGACGCTGATCCCCGCGATCGAAACCGGCTGGATCGAGAGCGTGCACTGTTTCGGCGGCGAACTCGGTATGGAAGCCTACGTCGCGCAACGGCCAGACGTCTTCTTCACGGGCCGCGACGGGTCGATGCGCTCCAATCGCGCGATGAGCCAGATGGCTGGGCAATACGGCGTCGACATGTTCATCGGTTCGACCTTGCAGATGGACGGCGAAGGCAATTCGTCGACTGTGACGCACGGCCGCCTGACCGGCTTCGGCGGTGCACCCAACATGGGGCACGATCCGCACGGCCGCCGCCACGCCACGCCTGCCTGGCTCGATCTGCGTCAAACCGATAGCCCGCTCGAACGTGGCCGCAAGCTCGTCGTGCAGATGGTCGAGACGTTTCAGGCGGGCGGTCAGCCGACCATTGTCGAGTCGCTCGATGCAGTCGAGGTCGGGCGGGAATCCGGCATGCCGCTCGCGCCGGTCATGATCTACGGCGACGACTCCACGCACGTGCTAACCGAGGAAGGCATCGCCTATCTGTACAAGGCGCGCTCGCTCGAACATCGCAAGGAGATGATCGCGGCGGTCGCGGGCGTGACGCCCATCGGCCTCACGAGCAGCGCGGACAAGCTCGCGGCGCTGCGTCGCGACGGCTTCGTCGCGTTGCCCGAAGACCTCGGCATTCATCGCAGCGAAGCGACCCGGTCGCTGCTGGCCGCGAAAAGCGTCGCTGATCTCGTCGACTGGTCGGACGGACTGTATGAGCCGCCCGCACGTTTCCGGAGCTGGTGATGCGCGAGAACCTCGCAACAGCCGCGTCGCAGGCGCGACGCGAAGCACCGGACCTCGCCGATCGCCTCGGCGAACACGTGGTGGCGGCGCTGATCGAAGAAGTCACGCTCGCGCCGAAACCAGGGCTCGTCGATATCCGCAGCCGCGGCGCGCATCACGATCTCGACTGGAATCTGATGTGTACGTCCGCCTATGTACTCGGGCCGACCTTCGCGGAGATGGCGCGCGCGGGCTTTGAAACGAGCCCGTTGCTGACGCTGCGCGAGCGCATCGGTGCAATCGGACGGGTCGGCGAAGTTCGCATGCTGGACGCTACGCACGGCGTGAACACACATCGCGGTGCGATCTGGGCGCTCGGACTGCTCGTGACCGCAGCAGCACGGGAACCGCAGGATCTCAGCCCGGCTGGCATAGCCTCGCGCGCGGGATCGATCGCGCGTCTGCCCGACCGCCTCGCACCCGCCCTCACCGGCCACAAAGGCGAACAGGCGCGCCTCGATTACAACGTTGGCGGCGCGCGAGGCCAGGCGCAGGCCGGCTTTCCGCACGTGGTCGACGTGGCGCTGCCGGAACTCTCGCGCTCGCGCCTGCGCGGCGACACCGAAACGGCGGCCCGCCTCAACGCGCTGCTCGCGGTCATGGCAAGTCTCGATGACACCTGCGTGCTCGCGCGCGGCGGACGAAGCGCGCTCGCGAGGACGCAGGACGGCGCACGGCGCGTGCTGGAGCACGGCGGCGCCGCGGCGCTGGCTGGCCGTCGTCACCTGAAGACACTGGACCGCTGCCTTGTCGAGCTGCACGTATCGCCCGGCGGCGCGGCAGATCTGCTCGCCGCGGCCCTTTTTGTCGACAGGCTTCAACACGAAACCTGTCAAACGATGAACGTATAGGAAAGCTAATGGAAACCATCCTCCTTGAATTCCCGGCGGGGCAGCCCGCACAAGGCCGCGCCCGGGCGGGCGTGGTTGCATCCGGAGACCTCGAAGTACTGCTGGAATCGAACACGGCGGAACGCACCGTGGTGAACATCACGACTTCCGTCGATGGCATGGACCGCGTCTGGCAATCCGTGCTCGAGCGCATCTTCGGCGACGGCTCACTGCCTGCGGCAAAGCTCGAAATCAACGATTCCGGCGCGACGCCGGGTGTCGTGCGAATGCGCATCGGGCAAGTGTTCGAAGCACTGAAATCAACCCGCGGAGCGTGACAGTCATGGATACACAGGAACTGCTTGAGCGCGAAAGCTTCATCGAACTCAGCGCGCGCAGCCGTGCGAAGAAGCTGCTCGACGAAGGCACCTTCACCGAACTGCTCGATCCGTTCGAGCGCATCAGCTCGCCGTGGCTCGCGCGCCAGGGCATCGTGACCCAGGCCGACGACGGCGCCGTGGTCGCCAGGGGGACAATCGACGGACAGCCCGCGGTCGTGCTCGGCATCGATGGCGGATTCCAGGGCGGCAGCATGGGCGAGGTGTCGGCGGCGAAGATCGCCGGCGCCCTTGAACTCGCCGCCGAGGACAACCGCAACGGCATCCCGACGCGCGCCGTGATTCTCTTCGAGACGGGTGGCGTCCGGTTGCAGGAGGCGAACCTGGGGCTCGCGGCCATCGCGGAGATCCACGCAGGCATCGTCGATTTGCGGCGCTACCAGCCGGTGATCGGAATCACGGCGGGTCCGATCGGCTGCTACGGCGGCATGTCGATCGCAGCGGGCCTGTGCAGCTATCTGATCGCGACCCGCGAAGCGCGCCTCGGTCTGAACGGACCGGCTGTGATCGAGCAGGAAGCGGGCATCGCGGAATTCGACTCACGCGACCGTCCGATGATCTGGAGCTTCACGGGCGGCGAACAGCGGTATCGGGCGGGACTGGTCGATGTGTATGCCAGCGACGACGCCGATGCGATCCGCGCCGCGACGATCGAGCGCTTTCGCGCGGGACGTCCCGAAGCGTGCCGCAGCGAACGTGCCACAGCCTTTCTGCAAAGGCTCTCCGAAATCGATCCGGGTGAGCAGGCCACCCCGGAAAAGGCAGTCGCGATCTACGGCAAAGGATTTCAATCATGAGCACACAACAGCTTTCGAAGCGCGGCGCCGTCTGGCTCGACGCGCTCACATACAGCGCGCCGTTGCAGGCGGGCTTTCCGCCTTCGGTGCGGGTCGCCGATGCGCATCTCGGCGACACGCCGGCGCGTTTTATTGCCGTGGTGCCGGACCCGGACAATCCTTTTCCGCGCGTACGCCGCGGCGAAGTCGGTCTCGTCGAGGCATGGGAGGTTGCGCGCGCGGTGCGTGAAGTCGTCGATGCCGATGCAGCACGTGAGGAAAAGCGCGCAATCGTCGCGGTCATCGATGTCGCGAGTCAGGCGTATGGACGCAACGAGGAAGCCTACGGTATCCATCAGGCACTGGCCGGCGCCGCTGACGCCTATGCGAGCGCACGCCTCGCCGGCCATCCGGTGATCGGCCTGATCGTCGGGCGTGCGATGTCGGGTGCGTTTCTCGGACATGGCTACCAGGCGAACCGCCTGATCGCGCTCGCCGATTCGCAGGTCATGGTTCACGCGATGGGCAAGGAGTCCGCCGCGCGGGTCACGCTGCGCTCGGTCAGCGATCTCGAAGCATTCGCCGCAAGGGTGCCGCCGATGGCCTACGACATCGACAGCTATGCGTCGCTCGGGTTGCTCTGGAAGCTTCTGAGCGTGAACAACGCGGATGCGCCGACCGACGCCGATCAATCGACCATCGAGAAGGCGCTGCAAGCCGCGCTGGATGACATTCGCGCGGACCCGTCGCGCGGCCTGGGCAGCCGCCTCGGCAGCGTGCACCGCGCGGCCTCGGTAAAAGTGCGCCAGAAGCTGCGCGAAGAATGGAGGTGAACTCGCCGCGATATCAGCCTTGACGCGTCGTTGCCCACGGCGCGAAAAATCCGGCAGACCCCATGCCGATAAAGCTATGACAGGAGACACAACATGATCATCTACGGCACTGCACTGCTAGCGTTCTGCCATCTGGCGGGACTCTTTCTCGGCGACCTGCTCGGGGTTGCGATCGGCGTCAAAACGAATGTTGGCGGCGTCGGCATCGCGATGCTGCTGCTGATCTTCCTGCGTCTCTATCTGCATAAAAAGGGCCTGCTGCCGAAGGAGACGGAAGCAGGCGTCGCCTTCTGGGGCGCGATGTACATCCCCGTCGTGGTGGCGATGGCCGCCAACCAGAACGTCGTGGCCGCGCTCAAAGGCGGCCCCGTCGCGTTGCTCTCCGCATTCGCCGCCGCGGCGGTCTGCGCATGCTGCATCGCTGTTCTTTCCCGCACCGGTCGCGACAGCACGTCGTTCGTGAACGCTCCGCATCCTGAAGAAATCTGAAGCCGAGGTCTGTCATGTTGCATATGCTCGATAAGATATTGATCCAGAATGGCCTCGTCACTTCGTTCGCGCTGGTGGGCCTCATCATGTGGGTGTCGTCGCTGATTTCGCGCAAGCTAACGTTCGGACGCGTGCACGGCTCGGCCATCGCCATCGTGATCGGACTCGCCCTCGCCTATTTCGGCGGTGTGCTGACGGGTGGAGAAAAGGGACTCGCCGACCTTCCGCTCTTCACCGGCGTGGGCCTGATGGGCGGCGCGATGTTGCGGGACTTCGCGATCGTCGCGACCGCGTTCGAGGTGCAGGCAACGGAAGCCCGCAAGGCAGGGCTCATCGGCGTCGTGTCGCTGCTGCTCGGGACCGTATTGCCGTTCATCGTCGGCGCGAGCATCGCTCATGCGTTCGGTTACACGGACGCCGTCAGCATGACGACCATCGGCGCGGGCGCGATCACTTACATCGTGGGACCGGTGACGGGCGCGGCGATCGGCGCAAGCTCCGATGTAATCGCCCTCAGCATCGCCACGGGCCTCATCAAGGCGATCATCGTCATGATCGGCACGCCGCTCGCAGCCGGCTTCATGGGACTGAAGACGCCGCGCTCCGCGATGATCTTCGGCGGACTCGCCGGCACAGTCAGTGGCGTCAGTGCGGGGCTCGCCGCGACCGACCGCCGTCTCGTCCCCTATGGTGCGCTGATCGCGACGTTTCACACCGGCGTTGGCTGCCTGCTTGGACCGTCGGTGCTGTTCTTTGCGACCAAAGCGCTGACCACCGGCTGAGCGTGCCGTTCCCGCATACGCTGCGCGAAGGAGAATCCCTTGCATCCCCTGAATCCGTTGCCAGAGACTGAAACCATCGGCGGGCTGGTCCGCCCGCACGATCTTCTGTGGATAGGCGGACCGGACGACCTGCATGCGACAGCAGAAGTACCTGCCTGGGCGTCACGAGAGTGGCTGGTGCTCGCGCCGGTGGTCGTGCGGCGTGAAGCGATCACGGCGCACGGCAAGGTGCCGGTCGGGCTGCGCGGACGCACACGCAGCGAGCGGTTCGCCGCCTATGTCGCGCGCGGCAGCATCCGGCGCCACATCACGCCCGAAGCACTCGCGCAGGCGCGCGCCTGGCGCGCAAGCACCGCACTCTCGGCCCTGCCCTGCATGCGCGCACTAAGCCGCGTCGCGCCCGAACTCGACCGGCTTGGGCTGACGTGGGGCATTACCGGCAGCGTCGGTTTTGCGCTTGCGAGCGGCGTGAGCACGCTACGTCCAGACAGCGATCTGGATCTTCTGCTGCGTGCCGAGTGCCCCCTGTCGCGCGATGAAGCGCGCACGGTTTTCTCGATGCTGCAGGCCGCGCCCGCTCGCATCGACATGCAGGTCGACACCGGGCGCGGCGGCTTCGCGCTCGCGGAGTGGGCCGGCAACGCAGACCGCGTTCTGCTGAAGACGAACCACGGCCCTGTGCTCGTGGCTGACCCATGGGCGGCCGACGGATCATGAGCGTATTCTTTACCTTCCCCGGCCAGGGCGCACAGCGCGTCGGCATGCTGCACGCGCTGCCGGAGCACGTCGAGGCGGCGCGCGCGCTTGAAGAGGCCAGCGACGCGCTGGGCTACGATGTCCGGTCACTAGACGATAGCCATGCGCTGCGCTCCACGGTCGCGGTTCAACTGTGCTTGCTGATCGCGGGTGTCGCTCAAGCCCGGGTGATGAGTGCCGGTGGCCACGGGCCGGACATGGTCGCGGGGTTGTCGATCGGCGCCTATCCCGCCGCCGTGATCGCCGGCGCAATTGAATACGCCGACGCCGTGAGGCTCGTTGCATTGCGCGGCCAGTTGATGGAGCGTGCCTACCCAGGCGGTTACGGCATGACTGCGATCGTCGGCCTGACGCAGCACGCGCTCGAACGATTGATAGCGGAAGTGAATAGCACGGCCATGCCGGTCTTTCTGGCAAACATCAACGCCCCGACGCAGATGGTGGTTGCAGGTAGCGATCCGGCCATGCAACGTCTTGCAACGCTAGCGAGTGAACACGGGGCGCAACGCTGCGAGCGGCTCGACGTGGCGGTCCCTTCGCATTGCGCATTGCTCGACGCACCCGCGGCCGCGCTCGCCGATGCCTTCAACGCGGTCACCGTGCACGCGCCTCGGATCGTGTATCTGAGTGGTAGTGTCGCCCGCCCGCTCTTCGATGGTCCTCGTATCGCGGCCGATCTCGCCGGTAACATGGCGCGGCAAATACGCTGGCACGACACCGTGCGGCTCGCGTGGGAACGGGGCGCACGCATCGCCATCGAGATGCCGCCCGGCAATGTGCTGACCAGGTTGAGCAGCGCGACTTTCACGGAGGGGATCGCGCTGAGTTGCAGCGAGACCGCACTGCCGGACCTCGGCGCGCTCATTGAGCGCGAACGGGCGCGCCAGTGATGCAGGGAGATCAACTGGCGCTTCTCTGACGAAGACGGCACACGGCCATGAGCGCGAGCAGGTTCGGATCGCGCTCGCGTGCCCGCAGAAAGCTGACGCCGATGCTCTGCCGCATCCGGTATTGTGGCTTGAGCGGAATGAATTGAACCTTGTCACCGAACACGCCGCGCACCCGACCCGGCAACAGTGTGCAGCCGACCCCGCCACTGACCAGGTTCATCAGCGAAAAAATATCGCCGACTCGCATGGTGACGTTGGGCGTGAAATCCGCGACGCGAAACGCCTCCAGAAAGCCGCGAAACGTGACGAAGCCCTCGCCGAGCGACACGAAAGTCTCGTCGCGACAGTCCTTCAGATCGATGGCTTTCTGATTCGCGTAGGGCGATCCGGCGGGTGCCGCGAAGTAGATGTCATCCACGAAAAGCGGAAGCGATTCAACTTCGGACTCGGCATCCGGCAATGCCATCAGGGCGGCATCGACTACGCCCTGCTTCAGCTTCTCCAGCAGTTCCACATTCGACCCGAGCACGAGCTCAACCTGAAGCGTCGGCCGCCGCACCTTGATATCGACGACGATGTCGGGCACGGTCTTGATGGTCAATGAGTACAGCGAGCCTATCTTCAGACGATCGGACGAGTAGCCCGCGGCCGCACGCGTTGCGCGAATGCCATCGGACATCAGCGTGAGCACCTCCTGCGCGACATCGGCGAGCATCTGCGCAGCTTCCGTTGACTTCAGGTTGCGCCCCTCGTGTCGGAAGAGCGCACATCGCAAGCCTTGCTCGAGCGAATGCAGCGCACGATGCACGCTGACCGTGCTCACATCGAGGGCCTCCGCCGCCTTCGACAGATTCCCGGTTTCCATGAATGCCAGCAGGACTTCCAGCTTGCGAAAAGTGATCTCTTCGTCGATTCGGTCGCGCATCTCGAACTCTGACATAGTCGAAATTGACCATTATCTGCTCGTCACAGCGCTGGACAAATAGCATTAACCCCGCATTGTTCCCGGCATGCAGGCGGCCACTGTTCGCTCATTCTGCTTTGCCGGCAAGAGGCGGGAGGGTTGTGATGACTCGGTGAGGGTGCGATGGCTTCGGCGAGATACACATGGAGATGCCGCCAAAGGTCCGGTAACGCGCGGTGGAAGGCGGGTGCCACGATGCGTCGCATCGCGCACACCCGCCTGCGGAATGTCAGAATGAATTACGCACAACACCTGACCGTGGCAATCAGATTCGATTGCCCAAATCCATTTCGGACTTACTGTTCGCCTGTCCACTGGTACGGGCCGACGTTCCACGTAGTACTCTGGATAGGTTGCCCGAAGAAACCCTTGGTTGCTGTTGGCGAAATGTTGGCAAAGATACCTGTTCCCGCAGCCTCGAACACCGGTTGAGTAAAGCCCATATACGCCGCCGAGAGTGCCGGGCTACCCGAAAGCAGCTTGAAGTTGTTCACATAGGATGGCGTAGCTGTGAACGCCGCAGCGGATTCGTCGACGAATTTTGGATCCTTAAGGATTGCATAGTGGTCGTTCTGGTAGGCAGAAGCGGCTGCGCCGTAGAAGACGTTGTTCGACCACGAGGGAGCAACGCCGCCGCTCGGGAGGGAATGAGCGTAAAGAAAAATCGTTGGGCCACCGAAAGAACCAAAAATATTGTTATAGACATGCATATTGGTAGCAGCAAGCGAGATCGCCTGACTGTTTGTGTTGTTGCTCGCGACGATCGTGTTGTTATAAATCCATACATCGTCGCTGTAGACACCGCTAGTATAATTACCCATCGTCGCCGGAACATAGGTGCTCGAATATATCACGCCCGTGTGAAAGTTAGCGGGCTGACTCCGTTGCCCGTCATTTGCGCTGTAATTGAACCGGTAAATCACATGATGATTTCCGCCCAGCACTTCGAAGCCGGCACCGAAATTGCCGTAATAGGTGTTGTATTCAACGACCACATCACTATTCGCTGCGTCGACGTGAATATTCGATGAGTCATCCGGTCCGTATGAACCCGAGACGTAGTTGCTTTCGACCGCGACGTGCTGGCTCCCAACGAACCATGCACCGCTACCTCGGTGGTACATGTTGACGGCCGCCGTCGTATTGATCGGTGTGGCAGCGCCGGAATTGACAATGCTGTTCCCCTGAATCAGCAGGTTCTGAACCCGTTGCCCCATGAAACAGCTTCCGCCGTTATTGGTGCAGGTATTGTTCAGAACACCGACGTTCTGGACGCCAAGGATCGGATTAGTTATATCGTAGTTGGGGACTGTAGAGTTATCGGCAAAGATTGCCCCGTACCTGCCGTTGTTCGTGAAGGTACTGTTACTCACAACGATGTCACTAATCGGGTAACTGGTCGACGTGTTCATTACGGAGATGCCTGCCGTATAGATAGCGTCGAGATTGCCATTCCACTTGTAAGTCGTTACCTGATCGACCAGTAGATTCTGGAACCGGTAATAAGACAGATTCCGACCCGCCTGCCCGGTGCCCAAGACCTGAATGCCAAATACATTGGTAAGGCTCGCCCCAGGGATATTCGTGTTGTTGTTGCTGATATGCAGATTCGAGAACGAAAGGTTGTCCTGATCCTGCACGAGGACGGCTGCCTGGAGCCATGTCGTTTGCCCGGTCGCACCTGCCAGGACAGGCAGCGTGCAACTGGACGTACCGGGATTGTAGGACGAGAAGGTAATGGGGTTCCCGGGGCTACCAGAACTCGATATTTTCAGTTGGCCCGAAAACGTATCGCCGCAGCGAAAAAGGATCTGATCTCCCGCAATGAAAGTGGCGCCACTTACCTTTGCGAGTGTCTGCCATGGCGCGTTTGCAGAGGTCCCGTTGTTTGCATCGTTGCCAATTGAACTCACGTAATAGGTTGCCGCGTAGGTAGAGCCGTGCCATGCGGCGGCACCGAACATTGCGATTGTCGTTGCCACTTTTACTGCAGATTTAACACCCATTCGTATCTCCTGATCCGCCCGTCAATGGTAGCGCTACTTTCAATAAGTATCTGTTAGCGCTCCCATCAAGTCAAACCGAAGATCAGTAAGGATTTCCCTGGTAACGGATGGCTGCGCTTACGGACGTGGCTGGCGCTAGCGTGCGAGTCGTCGGCAAGTTCGGCAGCG
Organism: Paraburkholderia fungorum; assembly: GCF_046027215.1. Taxonomy (GTDB): domain Bacteria; phylum Pseudomonadota; class Gammaproteobacteria; order Burkholderiales; family Burkholderiaceae; genus Paraburkholderia; species Paraburkholderia fungorum_D. Next base: position 2,384,069 of record NZ_JAQQEN010000001.1, read on the forward strand.
CAAGGCGCATGGGCTTTTACGCAAGCCTTGTATCGCGCGCGACCATGCGTCGGCGACTAAAGCCGCCGACGCCGGGTCTTTACCGAGAAAGCCAGGGATAGCGCGTTGTATCCGAGTCCTCGTAGTCGGGGTCGAGATAGATGAAGCAGCGCTGGATCCTGAAGTTGCGAATCTCGAACACATCGCACCAGCGTCCCGCATGGGTCACGCCTGCGCGCCACTCCACGCCCCCTTTGCTAGTGCCGTAGCTGGTGCCCTCGACGACCACCGTGTCACCCTGCTGGATCACGTTGAGATAAGCAAGGTCGTGCTTGAACTTCGAAACGATCGATCCAAGATCGGCGAACAGCTGCTCGAACGACGCGCGGCCCGACGCAATGCCCCATTTGGGAAAGAAAACTTCGGCGTGGTCGTCGAAGAGATCGAAGAAAGGCGCACCGCGGTCGAGCCGGCGCAGATATTCGAGCGCTAGCGTCTTGCGTTGCTCGTCGGTCATCGTAGTGGTTTCCATATCGTGCCTCATGAGTGAATGGCGGAAAGGTGTCGTTCAATGCAACGTGCGTAGATAGGCGATGATCTTCTGGCGCCGAGCCTCGTCGGCTTCAAAGTAGGTCATCGCGTTGCCGGGTGCGACCGTCTGCGTGTCGGTAAGCCACGCGTCGAGCAGCTTGTCGTCCCACACCTTGCCTGGCGCGGCGGCTTTCATCCCTGCCGAATATTTGAAGCCCGGCTCCGAGGCCAGCGGCCTGCCGAGAATGCCGAACAGGTTCGGCCCCTGCCCGTTCGGCTCGCCCTTGCCGAACGTGTGGCACACGGCGCAATTGTTAGTCGTGAGCTTCTTGCCCAGCGCTATAGCGTCCTGCGCGTCCTGGGCGTGGCCCGCGCTGCTCGCCAGCGTCAGTACAGCCGCCAGGATCTTCGAAAGGGTGCAAATGCGATTCATGGTCTGGCTCCTGTCAGGTGCGTGAAGCGGGTTCCGCGTGTGCAGCGTTCGCTGTCCGATACGCGAATGCGAGGATCGGTCCGAGCGTGCCGCCACCGGCCCAATACGCGCGCGCCGAGGCGGATGCCACGCAATTGCCGACGCCATACAGTCCCTTGATTGGCGCGTCACTTACGTCGAGCACCTGTCCATGCGAATTGGTCCTGGGTCCGCCCTTGGTATCGAGGTTGCCGGCGACGATCAGCGCCGCATAGTACGGGCCCTTTGCGCTGATCGGGTACATCGTTTCGTTCTTCTGATCAGCCTTTTTCCCGATTGGCCCGTTGAACAGCTTTTCGACGATGCGCTCGCCGCGATGGAAATCGCCATCCGTTCCCGTCTTTGCGAAGCCGTTGAAGCGCTTGATGGTCGCATCGAGGTTGTGCAGGAAGTCGTCGCTCAGATCCAGTCCACCGACCGCGCTTCTGACCTTCGCAAGCCTTTCGCGGATCGCCGCTGCAAGCTCCGCCAGCGTGTTGCCGCGCATCACGTGGCGATCGTTCGAACCGGCCGGCACGATCAGGCTGCCGTAATCGTCGCTTGCACAGTGGTCCTGCGCCTGCTGATCCCAGATCGAGATGAGCGCAAGATTCGGATATTCGCCCTTCGCGCCATCCCATTGAGAGAACGTCGCGCAGACTTCGTTGTAGGCCAGCTTCTCGTTGACGACACGCCTGCCGTACTTGTTGACGTACACCATCGAATCGCCGGTCGGCGTGAAAATGCCCGAAAGCGAACCGTCCTTCGCAAGCGCCTTGTCGAGCGAGATCGGTGCCATCCACGAGTAGTTCATGTTGCGCAGCTGCACGTCGAGCGCGCTCGAAATGCGCACGAAATCGCCTTCGTTGGTCGGCGCCGCGCAACCGCCGTAGACCGCGCCATGCAGGAAGTTCTTGCGCAATTCCGGGTCATGCGTGAAGCCGCCGGTCGCGAACACCACGGCCTTTTTCGCCCGGGCGCGAAACAGCGTGCCTTCCTCGGTCTGCGCCTCGACACCGATCACCGCGCCGTTTTCATCCACCAGGACCTTCTGCACACGATAGCCCGTGCGGATATCGATACCGTCGCGGCGCGCCGCCGCACTCATCGTGCGAATCGCAACGCGCCCGCCGTCCGACATGCTCGGCAGGCCGTCCTTTGGAAACAGCACGCGGCCGCGCGGCGCCTTGTCTTCTGGCAGTTCAGCCCAGTAGTCGGGCACCGACGCCTCATGGCGGTACGGCAGTGCGCCTTTGCTCGCAAGCAGTTCGGCAGCAGGCGACGCGCTGTCGTAGATCGCCTCGCACATCTCGTACTCCCAATCCGAGAGGCCGAGCTTCGGCAGCGACGGATCGTATTGCTCCGGCCGCGACAAACGCGCGACGTAGCGTAGATAGTCCGCCTTCGGATCCGCGATGCCGGCGCGCCGCATCGGCTCGTTGTTCGGCACCCAGTACCAGAACGCGGCTTTCGCGGCCGTGCCGCCGACGCTGCCGGCCTTCTCCAGGATCGCGACGCGGTTCCCTAGCCAGCGCGAGAAGAGCGCGCAAGGCAGGCCGCCGCCTCCGCCACCGCATACGACGATGTCATACTCGGCGTCGAATTTCTGCTGGCCGGCGGCCTTCGCGGGCAGCGTGACAGCGCCAAAAGCCGCGGCAGCAGTGCCGGCGCCCGCCGCCTTGATAAAGTTGCGCCGCGATGCTGCGGGCGATCTGTTCTCGTCAGTCATGTTCGTCTCCGGGGTTTTCGTTTTCGATCGATGCGTCGAGGGAAGGCATTCACCAGTAGTGCCACGCCTGAAGCAGAATTCCGTTGGTCAGCGTGGTATTGCGGCCCGACACCGAGTGCTGGTATTGAATGGAAAGCTGGTCGTACATCTTCTGATGCACGAATGGCAGGCTGTTCGGCTTGAACTGGAACAGCACGCCAGCGCCCACCGTTGTCTCGCGGCTCGCACTGTTCGCCACTGCGGCGTCCGTCGTCTGATTGAAGGCGCCGCCGCTCGTCTGGCAGTCAAAGCCGATGAAAGGGATGGCGAATGGGTTGTCGGGAGGGGCGATGCTGTAGCCCACACGCAGGTTGAGATGAAACGTGTTGCCGGGGCTCAGGTCGTCCTGACCCGAACGCAGCGTGCGTCCGCGCAGAATGCCGCCAACCAGCAGGTCCACGTTCACATGCCCGTACCAGTCGTCATAAAAGACCGAAGGCCAGAACGACCACGTATTGGTCGAAACGCTGTTCTGTCCGATCGGTACCTGTGCGTACGCCTGAAAGCCGAGCGTCGTCGCGGGCGCGGGGTTGTACCAGACCAGTCCACCGATCAACGGATCCCCGATACCACTCGCCGAAAAGTGCGAGCCCTGCGTGCGGATCTCGGGTACGGTGATGCTCGCGTTGAAACCAACATGGGGCAACGACGGCAGCTTCCAGTAATGGATGAACGTCGAAAGCCCAACGAACGTGTTCGTGCCCGGTCCGGCTACCTGGTCGCCGTGCGAATCGAACGCGCGGTTGTCGTGATTCCATTCGATGTTCTGGCCGAACGAATCGTATGTCCCTTCGAAATCCGAGCTGAATTGCCAGGTCTGAGGGCGGTCGGTGGCGAACGGAATGCCAGAGGCGTGCGCCGAACCCGCTGGCAGCAGCGTGCAGGTTGTACCGAGCAAGGCGAGCATCATCGCTTCGCGCCGCCGAAATCGATGCCGCAAGCCCTGGATGCTGATCCGCGCCAGCTGTGTTCCCATCGTCGTCTCCGTGTTTTGGTGTCGTGTGCCGCTTGGGCATGGACGCACAGTACGGTGACGCAATGAGCGGGTCTTTCACGTTTCGCGGTTTACAGATTCCTGCTCTTCCGCGGATATCAGGGTGAGTACCAGGGTGAAATTTGCGCACGCAGCGTTCGCGAACGGCGACCCATCGAAGCGTCATGGTTGTGGCACGCGCGTCTATACTTGCGAAAAAAGCGGCATCTGAACGACATCGGAGCGCGGAAAAGCGCGCCATCGAGGCAATTGGAGACGATGATGAGCGGAACTGTCCAGCCATCCGCCAACACGCGGATCGAGCGATTCAGTGCGGTCGCCGGTGCACCCGGACTCGAATACTGCATCTCCGGTGCGCAGCCCTATACCCTCGAAATTCACACCCCGTCCGACATGATCTGCCTGCTGCTTGGCACGATCGATTCGCAGACGCGTTACGACAATGGTCCGATGCTCCCGCTCACGTTCCGGGCGGAGACGGCGGCGTTTCATCCGCGCGGCGGTCGCATGCAAATCGACGCGCAGCTGGTTCGCCACGGCTTCATCGCGTTTCGTTATGACGACACATTTCAGCGCCGCACCACCGACCGGTGCACGGACGCACTGCGCCGCAGGGGCAACCGTAGCAACCTCGGTGCCGATGCGATCCGGCATCTGGTGCGCTACGCGCGCCTGAAGGTGCCTCCGGAACGCGCTCGGCGGGTCGATTCCTGGGAGATCGAGTGTCTCGCGACGCTCGCATGGATCGAAACGACGCGGCACCTGGAAAACACTGCGGACAAGCGCAAACCAGGAATTTCCGACGCCGAGTTTTCCCGCCTCGAACAGTATGTCGCGGACAATCTCGAGCACAACCTGAGCTGCGCGGATATCGCGGCAACCCTCGATTTACCTGTTCGCGTGGTTTTCGACGGCGTGAAGGCCCGCAGCGGATACTCGCTGTATCGCTTTGTGCTGGAGAAGCGTATCAGCGCGGCCGCCCAGATGCTGCGCACAACTGCCGCGCCACTTTGCGAAGTCGCCGCGGCTTGCGGATTTTCCTCGCAACAGCATATGACGGCCCTCTTTTCCGAACGGATAGGCACAACCCCGTTGCGCTTCAGAAAGAATTTGCCTTAGGCGGGTGTTGTCCTACTGCCATGATTCAATGAACCTCCGGATCGCGCTCGAAAGCCGGTTCGGACTCCCGATCATTCCCCTCTACGTTCAAGCGATAGCGTTGGCTCATTTACACGCATGAGCATCGCGTTCGTATCGCTAGCAACCAGCAACTCCGCCCTGCACGCACGTCCGGCAAGAACTTGAGCGCCGCTTTTGCTTGCGCGCCTCAGGGGCGCCCGAGGTCCGAGCCCGCGCTTGCCGTCATCAGCGAACAGGTTGACACGCCTCTGCCGACATCCTAATATACAACAATGATGTACGCATTCACTATTGTTGAATATACGCATCACATCCGGCAGGAGACGCCGGGGTTCCAGGTCCGCCATCATTTATTAGGGATTTCTTTCAATGGAAAGCATCTATTTTGAACGTCGTGAGAACGTGGGCCATATCGTATTGGCCAATCCCCCCTCGAATCTCATCGCGGCTGATTTCGCTGACTGCCTCGAGAAATCCGTCCGGGAAGCCAGCAAGGCCGATATCCGGGCGCTCCTGATCCGTGCAGAGGGCCCCGATTTCAGCAAGGGCGGCGACGTTCTCGATTTCATTGACAAAGGTTTCGACGATTGGCGGACGTTCATTTCGCAGATTCACCATACGTATCGGTCAATCGAAGCTCTCCAGATCCCGACGATTGCCGCCGTGCGCGGCGCAGCATTCGGTGGCGCATTCGAGTTGGCTCTCGCTTGCGACTTCATCGTCGCAGCGGAGAACGCAACGTTCCGATGCATTGAAGCGTCCGTTGGCTCGGCGCCTGTCGCGGGGGGCGTGCAGCGGCTGGCGGATCGAGCGGGACGCGCCTTTGCCGCGCGCTACGTCATGCTGAGCGAACCCATGTCCGGCGCGACCGCCGGTCAGCTCGGCGTTGCCGCCTTCGTCGTCGGCGAAGATCAGGTCGAGCGTGACGCCGAGGATCTTGCGATCAAGCTTGCGAACGGCCCTACGCGCTCGTACGGCGCCATTCGCGCCCTCCTCAAGGCATGGTCTGGCGGCGGCGTGCCCGGTGCCGACGCGCTGGTCCTCGACCTCACCATGGGGCTGCACATGACGGAAGACGCCAGGAAAGGACGAACCGCACGCGCTGAAGCCGTCGCCCGTGGCGAAGAGCCGGCGCCGGTCGTTTTTCTCGGTAAATGAGCCTTCAGACAAGTCAATTGCGTGGAACATACCGATGAAGACACTTTCATATGAGCGCGGAGCACATTTCCCGGAACTGATCGACAAGACCATCGGCGATTCATTCGACGAGATCGCCCACAAAATGGGCGAACACGTTGCGGTCGTCAGCCGGCATGAAGGGGTCCAGCTAAGCTACGGCGAGCTTCGCGAAAAGTCGGACCGGCTTGCGGCTGCGCTTCTTGACTCAGGGCTCTCACCGGGCGATCGGATCGGCATCTGGTCGCACACGAACATCGCCTGGCTGCTATTGCAGCTAGCCACCGCGAAAGCTGGATTGATACTTGTCAACATCAACCCGGCCTATCGGACCTCGGAGCTGGAGCATGCACTCAACCTGGTGGGGTGCAAGGCCATCGTGACGATGGTCCGATACCGGTCGAGCGAGTATCTGAACATGTTGCGGGAGTTGGGAAAAGCAAGGCTGCCGAGCCTCGAGACGATCTGGTGGATAGACGAGGCTGACTGCCCGGACGAAGCTGGCGCGCAACGCTTTTCCGACCTGCTGCGTTTCGCCAATGCAAACAGCGCAGCGCTTCAGCGGGTACGCCGTACCGTGCGCCCGGACGACGCCGTCAACATCCAGTTCACCAGCGGGACGACAGGGCTTCCCAAGGCCGCTACGCTGAGTCATCGCAACATCCTGAACAACGGCTTTTTCGTGGGCGAGTGCATGAAGCTCACCCACGCGGATCGAGTATGCGTCCCGGTTCCGATGTACCACTGCTTCGGCATGGTCATGGGCAATCTGGCTTGCCTGACGCATGGCTCGACAATCGTCTACCCTGCGGAGCGCTTCGACGCCGAAGCCGTTCTGGAGACCGTGCAGGCAGAGCAATGCACGGCGCTGTACGGGGTGCCGACCATGTTCATCGCTGCACTTAACCACCCGCGCTTTGCAGAGTTCGATATGAGCAGCTTGCGCACCGGCATCATGGCCGGCTCGCCTTGCCCTATCGAAATCATGAAGCGGGTTGTCGGCGAAATGCATCTGCCCGAGATTACGATCGCTTACGGCATGACGGAAACGAGCCCCGTGAGCTGCCAAAGCGTGACCGATACCCCGATTGAGAGGCGGGTAGCCACGGTCGGCCAGGTGTTGCCTCACCTCGAGATAAAGGTTATCGACCCGCTCACCGGGCGGACTGTGGAGCGCGGTCAGACCGGTGAACTCTGCACCCGTGGCTACTCGGTCATGCGTGGCTACTGGAACCAGCACGACCGGACGCGCGAGGCAATCGACGCCGAAGGCTGGATGCACTCGGGCGATCTCGCCACGATGGATTCGGACGGCTACGTCAATATCGTCGGGCGAATCAAGGATATGGTCATCCGCGGCGGTGAAAACCTTTATCCCCGCGAGATCGAAGAGTTTCTGTACACATGCCCGGGTGTTCGTGACGTGCAGGTGGTCGGCGTACCGGACAAACATTTCGGCGAAGAACTATGCGCATGGATCGTCGTCAATCCGGGGACAGCCCTGGACGACGCCGCGGTCCGCGACTTTTGCAAGAGCCGGATAGCTCATTACAAGGTCCCGAAATACATCCGCTTTGTCGACTCGTTTCCAACTACCGTGACGGGAAAAATTCAGAAGTACCTGATTCGGCAAATCATGAGCGACGAGCTTGGACTGAAAGAGCAGCGCACAGCGTGACGCTACCCGGCGACGAGATCACCTGAACGCCGTTATCAAAAATTTACCGGAGTGCCGTCATGGCAGAAGTTGACATACAAACCGTCTATCTAGTCGCGAAGGATCTTGCCCGCCTGGAAGATTTCTATGTATCGGCGCTGGGAATGCCTCTCCAGTTTCGCGACGAGAACAAGTGGACTCAATTCCGTCGGCAGCGCAGCGCATTTGCACTGAGTTCGGTAGAGGAAGCGGCAGAGGGAGCCGTCGGGGCCGTGCCCGTCTTCCAGGTTGCCGGCGAAACCCAGGACGAGCTCCGGCAGAAGATCCTGTCCGCGGGCGGCCAGCTACTCGCACAGCGTGATATGGGTACACACGGCGTTGTTGCCACCTACAAGGATCCGGAAGAAAACATCTTTCAGGTATTCAGCAAATCTTCGGCACGCTAAGTCAGAAGATCAATCAATTCACACCATACTGGAAAATCGATGAAATTCGGTATATTTGACCAAAACGATCGCAATGGGCTGCCAATTCATAAGCAGTACGAAGACAGAATGGAAATTATCGAGCTTTACGACAGGCTCGGCTTCCATGCCTATCACATGTCGGAACACCATGCGACCACGCTGAGCGCTTGCCCGTCGCAAAGCGTGTTTCTTGCCGCCGCCGCGCAGCGCACCAAAAAACTGCGCCTGTCTCCGCTGGTCTACATCCTCCCGATCCACCATCCCGTCCGTCTGGCTGAAGAAATCTGCATGCTCGACAATCTAAGCGGCGGCCGCCTGGAGTATGGTGTGGGCCGAGGCGCGTCGCCCCACGAAATCGAGGCACTCGGTATCGATCCGGCTACGGCTCAGGCCAGATACATCGAGTCGTATGAAATCATCAAGCGGTATTTGAGCTCGGATATCCTCAACTATCAGGGGAGGTTCTGGCAATTCAACGACATGCCGATCGAACTCAAGCCACTGCAGACGCCGCCTCCAACCTGGTACGCGTTGGCATCGCCAGAGTCGACGGTATGGCCGGCCCAGGAAAAGATGAACATCGTATGCGGAGGCCCGATACAGCGAGTCAGAGCCATTGCCGAGCGATATCACGAAGAATTCGCAAAACGGCACCCCTCCTCCCCTGAGCCGCTTATCGGCGTGAATCGCTATATTGTTGTCGCGGAAACGGATCAGGAGGCCATGGAAATTGCCTCACGGGCATGGTCCGTCTTCTATCCGAACTTTTTCAAGCTCTGGAAGAAGCACGGGACGGAACCGGTCAACCAGAAGCTCCCGCCGACGATCGCACCGCTCGTGGAATCGGGCCTCGCCGTAGTGGGCCGGCCGGAAACCGTTCGTGAGAAGCTGCTCGAGCAGGCGCACGAGGGCGGCTTCAACTATCTGATCGGCACGTTCATGTTCGGGGATATGTCGGTCTCCGAAGCAAAGACGTCGATCGGTCTGTTTCACGAATCCATCATGCCCGCGTTCAGCGAGGCGCAAAAGGTTCTGTCATGACCGGAAGCACTTCGTTAGATCAGGAGCGTCCCGCGATCAGAACGTTCGACAAACGTCAATTGAGAGACGTACTCGGGTCCTTCGTCACCGGCGTCACCGTGGTTACCACGCTCGATGGCGAGGGAAAAATGCATGGCCTCACCGCCAATTCGTTTTCCTCGGTCTCGCTGGATCCTCCGCTTGTTTTATGGAGCCAGGCGACCTCGGCGGGAAGCCATTCGGCGTTCAAGGATGCCGGGAGATTCACCATCAACATCCTGGCTGAGCACCAATACGCGCTCGCCAATCATTTTGCTACCCGGTCGCCGGATAAATTCTCCGGCATCGACTATGACCTTGGGGTCGACGGGCTGCCGCTACTGCGCGATTGCAGCGCGTGGCTGGAGTGTAATGTGGTCTCCCGCTATCCCGGCGGAGACCATGTGATTTATGTCGGGTCGGTGGATTGCATTCGCCAGAGCACGCGGCGGCCACTGGTATTCGGCGGCGGGCAGTATCTGGTCGCCGACCCGCACGACCTCGGCCTCGCGCCGGTCGGAACGGAGGGCGCGATGAAATCGCAGCCACACGCTGTCCGGCTGGCAAGCCGCGCCATGTTGCGGCTCGCGCGCACACTGGACAAGACGCTTGCGCTGGTAGCGTGGGGCAATCACGGTCCCACGGTGATCGCGTGGCAAGCCGGTACAACGCCTGTGGCCGCCAACCTGCCGCTGGGGCTCGTGCTACCCGTGACCTCCTCTGCTTCGGGCCTGGCGTTGGCGGCATTCCTTCCACCCGAAGCGGTCGATCGATTCGTGGCGGCGGAGTTGCGTGACAACGAACGCCAGGCGTCGGGCGAACTGCTCCGCACCGCGGAATCACTCGCAAGCGTGCTTGAATCCGTCAGGGCGTCGCATGCCGCGACGAGGCGCCCCGCGCCGTTTTACGACGACCGCAAGCTCGCCAACGCCATCAGTGTGCCCATTCTTTCCCCGCGCGGACTCGCCGCGCTGGCCTTGACGGCGATCGGCCCGGCAGAGCATTTCGATGCCGCGGCTGACGGCCCTTGTGCCGAGACCCTCAGGGCCGCCGCGCATGAGATCTCCGCTGCATTGAGAGAAGCGTGAATTGGCAATTGCCCAACTTAAGGCGGCTGATGTATCGGCCAAACTCCAATCATGACTGAAACAGATCGCCAGCTCATTGAATCCTCGTTGCCCGCTATCGAGCAGGTACCGTTGAATCTCCCCACATTCGGCGGCAAAGGGATCATCACGTATCGAACTGCCGGCGACGAGCGCGCGCCCGCCATCGTGCTGCTGCATGGCATCGGTTCGAGTTCGGCGGGATACCGCGCGCAGCTCGCCGCACTGGGCAGGAACCATCGGGTGATTGCCTGGGACGCCCCCGGCTATGGACAAAGCAGCGCATTTACGACCGCCACGCCAGCCGCCACGGATTATGCGGATGCGCTCATGGCGCTGCTGTCTGCGCTCGGCATAGCGCGTGCAACCGTCGTAGGCAGTTCATGGGGTAGTGTCATTGCCAGTACGTTCGCGGCGCGGTACCCGTCGGTTACAGGCGCCCTCGTATTGAGCGCGCCCAATGTCGCACGAGGACATCTCTCCGGTGTGGAGCGCGACGCAGCGCGAGAAGTTCTGATGCGAAGCGCAACGGCACAATCGGTCGAGGCACGCGCGGCTGTAGTGAACGCTCTGCTCGCTCCGGACGCCGGCCCTCCGGTTCGCGCGATCGTATCCCGGCTGAGAGACGCGGTGACCCCTACGGGTTGGGAACACGCCGTCGACATGCTCTTCTCGACGTATACGCCATCCGTGGTTGCTTCGATCCGGGCGCCGATCTCCGTCATTGTCGGCAAGCTGGATCGCGTCGCACCCATCGACGACCATGCCCGGCCGATTCACGAAGCTGCTAACGGTTCGACACTCCACGTACTCGATGCAATCGGCCACATGCCGAAGCTTGAAGCACCGGAGGCATTCAATTCGATCGTGTTGGCAGCTGCGACAGCCGGGAAAGACTGACCGAACGATGAATGCATGAGGAGGCCACGGCGCAAGCCGCTGGCCTCCCATCAGAACCTGTTGCGATCGCTCGCCGAAACGGATGGCGCGCGTCGGTATCGAGCGCCTGGCTTCTATCCAATCCTGCTGGGTGCCTTCCCGCCCAGTGCGACCGTAGCTCGAACCGCGCTATCGAGTAGCGCCTTTATTTGTTCACCTTCGATTTCCGTGTTCAGCGTTGCGGGCGATCCGATCAGACTGATGGCAAATCGGAGATCGCCGTCCCTGTCCCAGATGGGGGCCGCAACAGACACGTAACCCATGTCCCCGCGATGAACCGTTGTGAAGCCACAGTTGCGCAATTCAGTGATCGCTTCTTCCCGCAAGGAGGCCGCACTCCCTTCCTGTCCCGCAGGCAGTTCGCGGCCGATGAGATCGTCGGTGCGGTCAGGCTGAAGGCAGGCAATGAACAGCTTTCCCGCCGCCGTCGTAACCAGCGGAATCAGGCCTGTTCTCAGCTCGAGAATACTGCGCGTCTGCCCCTCCTGCTTAAAGAGACTAACCGGTCCATCTTCGGTCCATGCGGTCACGGCCGCGCCACTCAGTGTTGCTTCTCGCAAAGCGATCACCTCCCGACGAACGATATCGAATCCGTCCAACTGGTTGATCGCACTCATACCCAAAGCAAGCGACGCGGGCCCGAGCTTGTAGCACCCTGGCTTTTCATCCGTCGACGCAAGCCCGGTCCGCACCAGGCTAATCATGTAGTTGCTCGTCGCACTCGGCGACAACTCGGACAGGGCGGCAATCTCCTTGAGAGGCAGTGCTCGCACACTCGTCTGCAATGCCGAGAGGATTCGGAACGCAATCTCGACAGACTGAATGCCGCGCCTCGCAGTCACATTGGTCATTTTTCAGCCGTATGGAAGTCATAAAAAATCACCGCCCCGGGTTTCCACGGACGGTTGCCATGTTGACACGTCCAGGGGGTGGCCCCTATAGTGTTCAACATACATTGTGCCATTCATTATTGTTGAATGCAACAGCAGCAAACTGGAGTGATCCGAGAGAGACGAGCAACCGGATCAAACGTTTTAAATCTAGTGTTTCATTTCATCAGTAGTACGGATTTTTCTATTGCTTTTATTCATAAAACTTCTTCGGAAGAGTAACAACCGGATCGGAGACAATGCATGGCGATTTTTGGACGTACGGTAGCAGGCACGATCGTCGCACTTTCTGTGACCAGTGCGGCCAACGCGCAATCCAGCGTTACCTTATATGGAATTGCGGACACTGCGATACAGTACATCAGCAACGTCGGGGGGCACGCCCTGTATCAGGAAGAAAACACGCACTCCCCTGACATTTTCGGCTTGAAGGGAGTGGAGGATCTTGGTGGCGGACTACGCACCATCTTCGATCTGCAGAACGAGTACCTGTTAAACAATGGCCGGCAACTTGTTCCCGGAACGCTATTCAACAGGAAGGCGTATGTTGGGCTGCAGTCGGACACCTATGGCACGTTGACGCTGGGTCACCAACCTAGTTTCATGTACGACGTTCTGTCCAATTATCAAACGCCTTTGCTCCTCGGCAACATTCTCTCGCTTCACGAAGGCAACCTGGATGAGATTGCCAACTTCTACCAGTTCAACAATGCGGTGAAATATGTGAGCCCGACCCTGGGCGGTTTCTCCTCCGGTGCAGAATTTGCATTTGGAAATGTACCCGGCAATTTCAGCGCAAGCAGGGACTACTCTTTCTTTGTCCAGTACAAGGGAGGACCGCTGAGTCTGGCAGCCACGTACGCGAATGAGAACGATCGCTTCCTGGAACTTTCCAGCTTTATTGGTCTTCCGTCGCTGTTTGGGACCCCACTTCCTCAAAGCGAAGGCGTAGTTGCCAGGAAACTTGTCAATTGGGGGCTCGGGGCATCGTATCAGTTAAAAGATGTGCTTCTGCACGCCACGTTCACGCAGTCGCGCATCACATTGGCGACTGGCGAGGGTAACGCCAACACAGTTGACGCCGGTGTGAACTGGACGATCAAGCCCTATGACGTCCTCGCGATTGGCGGATGGGTGGAAAATCTCGACGGCGGAAACTGGAAGACCCTGACCATCTCGAACTCTTACCTCTTTTCGAAAAGAACTACGGTCTACCAGCAGGTGACCTACCAACACGCGTCGGGTGCCAATAGTCTCGCCTCGCTCACGGGCGCAGGCGTGGCATCCGGCCGGTCCACGACCGGCGTTTCGGTTGGTATCCAGCATTTGTTTTAGCAATGCAATATGACGAAGGCTCTTGCTGGCCCCCGGGGAATTGATGTGAAAAAGAAATCATCTATTACGGTCAAGCATAAAATCACACTGGCATTCGGAACATGGACCACCCTGATGCTAATGTTTGGTGCAACAGGGTTGCAAATTTTTCTGAGCATTGGGAGTAGAGACGTATTCCAACCGTATCGAGCCTTTCTGCTAAGCGAAATCGCCCTATCGCTTATCGGCGCCCTTGCCGCCATCTGTTTTTGGCGCCACATTCATCGCATCGTGTATGGCGGCTTGATCCGCATGACCAGGGGCATCGAGTCGGTTGCGAATACGCTTGATCTGTCAAAGCGATCGTCCAGCCCGCGCAAGGACGAGTTTGGCCGTGCGGCTTTAGCTTTCGATACGCTGATGGATCGCGTCCAGGAGACCGTAGCTTCCGTTCGCTCGTCCACAGAGTCAGTTTCGGCAGCCACGCGTGAAATCGCCGCCGGCAACTTTGACATTTCGCTGCGCACGGAAGAGCAAGCCGCCTCACTAGAGGAGACCGCCTCCACGATGACGCAGATTACCGAAACCGTGCGGCAGAATGCGGACAACGCGCGCCGCGCAAATGAACTCGTTTCGAATGCCACGCATATCGCTGACACGGGCAACGATATCGTTCAGGCCATGGTGTCGATTATCGAGCGAATCAAGTCAAGCTCGAGCCAAATCTCCGATATCACGGGCGTCATACAGGGTATTGCATTTCAGACCAACATCCTCGCCCTTAACGCCGCAGTGGAAGCCGCTCGAGCTGGCGAAAACGGAAGAGGCTTTGCAGTAGTGGCGGCCGAAGTGCGTAGTCTGGCTCAGCGATGTGCCTCCGCCGCAAAAGAAATTGACGGCCTGATTGCGTCATCCGTTGCTATCGTTCACGAAGGATCCGAGCAAGCCATCAAGGTGCATACCACCATGGTTGACATCAAGTCCGCCATTACGCATGCGTCACAAATGGTCGGCGAAATTACGGCGGCCTCTGTTGAACAGAGTCATGGTCTGGAACAGGTCAATCAGACCGTGATTCAAATGGACAGGATGACGCAAGCTAACGCGGCGCTCATCGAGCAGGCTGCGTCTGCAGCCCGACTGCTTGAGGAACAGGCAAACAATCTCAAAACGACCATGTCGTCATTCAAACTCTTTGATGCGAACGAAATCAGCCGACTCGCACCCGTTGACCCGTCTCGTCAGACTGCTCAATAGCGTGAAGAATCTTGTGGAGTGCGAGCGCATCGCCAAAGTCGGGAGCCGTGCGGGTTCCAAGACGCAAATCGTTAGCCATCAACCTGTAGATTCCTGCGACGTTTCGGGCAGTCACGGCATCCTCGAGGCCGAAGTAATACGACTGCGGAACCTTAAGCTCATGGTAACCGTCCTGCCCTTTACGTCCAGCCTCGACGCGTAACGGGGAAATGTTGATTACGGGTGCCTGCTCGATCGACGCGGTAATGCGCAAATCTCCTTCGGTTCCATTGATTTCCCACAACAGGCGGGTTCCACGCGGCAACCCTCCACGAAGCTGCAACGACAAAGGCGCTCCAGACTGAAGGATGGCGTTGATCATCACGTGATCGGGCGTTCTCATCGGGACGCTCTCCCCCGTTTCGATGACGCTCACAGTTTGCCGACGTTGCGACAACACGGCGTCAACTTCCCGGACGGGGCCCAGTACACTTTGAATCGCCGCAATCGCATGTCCGCCGATGACCGAAAGCAGAGTCGCGCCGTTTTTTGAGTCCATGGCGTAGGCGTCGCCGCGCGGTATTGCTTCGCCCCAGCTAAACCCGGCGCTGAGGTACGTTGACGACAACACATCTCCCACGTACCCATCCGCAACAAGCTTGCGCACGAATTCCACCTCAGGTGACGCAATCGCCTGGGTTCCAGTGACGGTCAGTACCCCCTTCCCGTTTGCGAGTTGAGCGAGCTCAGTCGCTTCGGCAAGGCCATTTCCAAGCGGCCACTCACAATAAACGCTTTTTCCGGCCTCAAGCGCGGCCGTGACTACTTCCTTGTGGTATGGAACTTTTACTGTTACCACCACGACATCGACTTCGGCTGAAGCAACGAGCTCCGCCACGTTTTCGAATGCGTGCGGAATGTCATAAGCAGCCGCGGCGGCCTGCGCACTCGCCAGACTGGTGTTTGCTACGCCGACGATTTCAAAGACATCGGACAGGGCACGCAGTGCTGGAATATGAGCCGTAGTGGCCCAACCCCGCTCGGCGCTCAGACCGACGATGCCCACACGAAAACGCTTTTCCATTGCTTCCTCAATACTGTTAGTGACTTCATCCTGACCGTCAGGACCTGCAAGAACGTCAAGCCCTCGTATTTCAGACGAACCCGTACTTATACGATGGATCTTCCTTATCGCGCCGCCCAACGTTGGAGTTCTCAAGTGGCGCCAAATCGGCGGGGACTGGGTCCGAACGCTGGGAATCGAGCACGACGACCCGGTCGGCGATGCGCCACTCGCCGTTTCGCCGTTCCATCCGGTCGACGTACCGGACATTCACGACCCAGTCCACGGCGGGCTTGTCGTGGTCAGGCTTCGTCCGGTGGAATGCCTGCGCATAGTGCTCTGCGTACGCCACATCGCCATCGACCTGCACGTACTGATTGCCGGTAAAGTGCTGTGTGCATTCAAAGGCCGGCAACAACTCCGCAGCCCATTTAATGAACCCTTCCACCCCGCCGTTATAGGCCCCATGACGATCAATAGCATCCGGGTGATAACACGAGCGCACGAGATCCCAGTCCATCCGGTCAATACCCCGGCAGTAGCGGATATGAACCCGCTTGATCTCTGCCTCGTCGAGAAACTGTTGAAGCCGCGATTCCACGGTAGTCTCCTTTTGATAATTCACACCGCACGCCACCTTCAAAAGCGCATGTGCGCCGGATTCATTTGCTCACGCTCGGGTGCGGGCCGTATTCGCCTGTTTCCATCAACTGCGAGGCCGCAATCGCCCTGGGCGTCCAGCGAAGCGTCGCACGCGTTTCCAGCAACCACGCCTGATAGGTCTCTGGAACGTTCTCGGGAGGGCCGTGGTGAATGACCCCTTTTGGCACCCAGGTCAGCGTGCCAGGCTCCGAACACCCTCCCCAGACACCGGGTCCGCGCACATAACAGATCACCTCATCGAAGTCCGCATTGATATGAATGGGCGGTCGACTCGAGAGGCGCGAACTAAGGTTGAACAGCAGCACGTCTCCCGTGCTGGACGATAGAAATTGACTCGGAGGTCCGCCATCGGGCAGATAAGTCAGTACCTGAATCCTGTTCAGATTCAGCTTCCACACGGGAACGGACTCCGACAGTTGCAGACCCAGAGAGAGCGGGTCGTGCGGCATGGTGAACACCGTGTTCTCACCGTCGGAGGACTTCAATATCAGTTTCGTCGGTCCGCCCACGGGAATCTCGGGACTAACTTTGGCATACTTCACATCTCGCGAGACGTTGAGCATTCCTGAAGCCGCTGGAGGCGAGAGTTTCAAAGCCGACGGACTTTCGATGATGATGCTGCGCATAGCGTCGCCGGTCGGCGCGAATCGATACGCTATCGCACGTGGGATACAGACAAAGTCACCTTCCTCGGCCGTCAGACAGCCCACATCGGTTTCGAATCTGACATTGCCCGATTGAATGAAATGAATTTCGTCTGCTTCCACATTTCGAACCACATACGGCATTGGCTTGCGGCGACCGGACACAAGCAACTTAACACCCAGCCTGGATGTAGCCACCGTGGTCGGAAGCGCTTGCGCATCGTCCTGATCGTCAGGGATCAATCGATCAAGAACAGCTCGTCGCGGTGCATGCGGGCCTTCAACAGCAAGGTAGTCTGGCGCGTATGTCGATCGGGTAACGACAGACAGTGCGCCCATGAACCCATCCCTGGTCCACAGTTGCACAGGAGGCTCTCCGCCATTTGTCTTGTCACTCATTTGTCAATCTCCTTCATCGTCAAACATACACAAACAGGTGTGCCTCCCCGGAAGGTCACAAACGAGTCCTGTCGTTCACGAGATCTATCTTATGCAAAATCCCTAGCCCTGCCCTTGGGTGATTCGACCGCCCCATTACTGTCCTTCTGCTCGAACGGCTCAGCCTTTGTCACGACACGAACAACCGCACATTTTGTCGGACGAACAGCCGCGTATGCAAGTGACGCCGCCAAAGCGGCATCACCGCCGTTAAGGGCTGTTAGCGGGCCGGCTTTCCGACCAGCGCCCGGTACTCGTTCGCAGTTGCCGGCGTGCGTCCGAGCAAGCCTGCGATGTCGCGCGCCATATTGAACATTTCAAGGTTGTCCTTGAGATGTTCGTCGCTGTTCGGGTACTTCCACGGCGTGTCTTCCGTCCCGATACGAATGTGCAACCCCATCATCGTGGCAAGCGTCGTCATGTACAGACTTGCGCGCCCCGCCGCACAAACACTGATGACGGAGGTTGGGTCAATCTGGCGAATCTGGTCGACCATCAGAAACATGTGGCGGGTCATGTCCTGAGCGTTGCTGACCCAGGTGCCGGACACCAGGGTGCGACCAACGTTGAACGGCAACCCGTACAGAATCAGCCAGTTGTAGGGCTTCTTGAGAATGCCTGTATCAATGAGCTTTCGCTTCGCAAGTTCAATTTCTCCAGAGCTATGAATTGCGAGTTCCGGTTTGACACCAGCGGCCTCGAGCGCCTCGATCGCCGGCACCATGAAGGCTTCCGGGTGACCTGGCGCGCACGGCGCTACCTCAGTCAGCCCTTCGCGCGCCGGACTCATGCACATATCGAAGGTCGTTCCGTGGAGCACATTCAGGTTCGGGACGAAGTCGTTGCCAAAACGCGCCTTGAGCGGTTCCAGAACAGCAGAATAGGCTTCGACAGGCGGGATGTCCCGGTCGAGTCGTCGGCCCTGCGCGTCGGTCATCCACGAAAAGTCGATGTGAACGCCACATGCGCCGGCCTCGATCACGCTGGACGCTGCATCCACGTATTCCTGAAATGACGTGGTCGTTTCAAAGCGGCCCGACACAGCCGCGTTGATTGCGATCTTTTGCGGAACGTCCCATTTGGGCTGCAACTCGGGGCCAGCGAGAAACTGGTACTCCTCCATTTCGCGCTTGGCGGCTTCCCAAAGTGGTAGTTTTTCAATCATGATAATCCTCGACACAGGTGGTGAAGTAAGGGTTCGAATGGCTCCGAACCAACGGCAATCAGACTGGCAATAAGTGTCCCGTCAGGGCTGGCATCTCATGGATGAATTGCTTCCAGCACAATCCATTTGTTGGCACTGCTATTCCAATACAAAACGACGCGGAGGTTGCCCCCACCTCGGAACAAAGTCGTAACACACGACAGGTCTATCGCTCTCGCAATTGGATCATTTGTGCTAAGATGATTTCATGCAAAATCGATTTATATCGAATGATGTGTTTTGAATTGAACAAAGTCAAGTACACCAGGGAATCCCCCAGGGAGCGCTTTGAGTGCACACCTTGTTTGAGCGACCCGACTCGGCGGCTAGCCGCCGAGTCGGGTCTATATGCCGAGGAATGAGCGAATGGTTAACTCCTACCCCACCGCAATCAATACGACCCTGGATGCCATTGAGCCGTCTTGCGGCTCAGCGGGAAAGGAAGCGCCCGATATCTTCGACGATCGGGGCAGAACGGTTCCGTGGATGACCCGAACGTTGCACCGGCTCTACGACGCACAAGCGCAGCGGGTCCTCGCTCGGGAGAATGTGTCCATTGCGCATTGGTACTACCTGCGGGTGCTGGCCCAACGCGGCGAACTGAATCAACTGGAGTTGAGCAAACGCGTTGGCATCGCTTCGACAACCGCGGTGCCGGCATTGGACAGCATGGAAAAGCGCGGTCTGGTGAAGAGGACTCGCGATCCGAAGGATCGGCGCAAGTACTACGTTAGCCTCACTGACGATGGCAAACGTCTGGTCGATGAAATGATGCCCGAGATCATCCGCATGATCTCGGGCTCTTTTGATGGCGTGGACCCTGACGAGATGCTCATTTTCTGGAAGGTTTTGCACCAGATCGCGCAGAACCTCTCAGAGAAGTCCAACGAAGATACCGTCGTCGATTAGCCGGCTAGTGTCTGTGCCGAGCGCATCAGAGCTTTGAAGAGAGCACGCTTCGGTGCAAGAGACGGTCTACAAGAACCGGCACGCCTCGGCGGCGGCCGTGAGCGAGGCCTGGCATCAGGAATAACGCTGCCAGACGCACATAAAAACGAAACGGCTGAGGTTTCCTGCCGATAAAGGCGGGAAACACTCAGCCGAAAACTGCGTACTTCTTGAAACCGGCGAGTCAACGCCGAATATTACATACCGCTTTCCGTGCCCGAACGGGACGTTCCGTTGACAGCACCGCCGTATCCCGAAACAGCAGCTTGGGCTGTGGCGTTCTGTGCCGCGACTTTTGCTTCAGCGGCCTGAATGTTCTCGGGGTAGTGAATCCAGTCGTGCGGGTCGTAGCCAGCTTTCTCGAGCTGCGCCAGTTCAGCGCGCACCTGTGCACGACTTGCCCCCTGACCGGACTGCGCGAACGATGCAACGGGTGCTGCAATAAGGGCAGCAACAAACACCATCTTGGTGAACGACTTCATGATGACAGACCTCAACGATTCTTGTTAGTGGCGCTATAAAGGAACGTCTTTGCCACGACTGAACCCAGTTTAAAGGGTAAGAATCACCAGGGTAAGTACTACTTTTTCCAATTCTCCGTTGCAAATGCGTCAACAATCGGCCGGCACGGGTTCGGCCGCCTCGCTCCCGGCGCAGGAGCGGTCGAACTGCGCATTTTGCGTATCCCACGCCCGTCTGAAACGCGGCGCGCTTCCCCATCGCTAGGGAGATTCCCCAGGATTCTTGACTTTGGTCGTCCCGAAACACATTATTCGATGTAAATCGATTTGATGTAGCACGATCTCGCATCAAATGAACCATAGAGGAGTGGCGATCGGGCGATTCTTGCCCGTTCCGCTTATAGCGAGTTCGCATGATTTGATCGGACCACGCAAATAACAAAGGACTACGTAGCGACGCTTCCGAATCAGGAATTTCGAACATTGGCCCCATGCGTCACTTGCGCTCGCAAGCTGACGATGTAACCACAGGCAGGTGAAGTCATGAGAAACCGCTTCTGGAACCGAAATCGTATCGGGCAAGAGCACGTGTTTGCCGGTCGAACAATTCCCCGGCCGGGTCCAGCCCAGGCGCTGCGATTGAATCCAAACTCATCATCCAATTCGAGGATCGCCATGTTCGACAAGTTCCGAGTCCGGCAAGCTGCGGCGTCAAAGATGCAGAACCGAAAAGTAGTCCAGGATTTTCTTCGCAAGCTCGGATTGCTTATTTCAACAGGTCTGATCTGCACTGCGGCGGTTGCGGCAGAAGACTCCCACACAAGCCGCCAGGGCGACATCACCCCGCTCTGCGGTACAAAACCGATGATTGTTGGCGTGTCTGACGGTTACGGCGGCAATACCTGGCGCAAAACAGGCCTTGCCGAAGTCAAGGATGAGCTAAGCCGCTGCAAGAACGTCAAACGGGTCATCTACAGCAATGCAAATGGCGACCCGCAGAAGGCAAATTCCGACATCAACAGCATGGTCGCACAGGGAGTTAACGTCCTTATCATGCTGCCGGATTTTGGTGCCGTGCAACTCCCGGCCATGCGGGCGGCCATGAAAGCTGGCGTAGCGGTTGTGCCGTATTCGGCCCAGATCCCGGGAGTCACTGGACGCGACTATGTTGTCAACGTAGTGGGTGACACAAAGCAGGTTGGTGTGCTGTGGGCCGATTGGCTCGGCACAACTCTCAAGAAAGGAAACGTAGTGTTCCTGGGCGGCTCGCCTGGTGCAGCCGGATCCCAGAATTTCATGGACGGTCTGAAGGGCGGTCTCAAGAAGTACCCGAACCTGAAGCTGCTAAACGACCAGTTCGTTGTTACGAACTGGAGCCCGGTGGACGCGCAAAAGGCGACGGCAGGCCTCATTGCACAGTACCCGCAGATTGACGCCATCGTCACGGACTATGGAGTGACAGCGCTCGCTGCAGCGAAAGCGTTCGAACAGGCACATCTTCCGGTGCCGGCCATCGTAACGATCGCAAGCGACAACGAGCTGAACTGCCATTACCTGTCGGCCAGGAAGTCTGGAGCCGCCTTCCCCTACTACACGCTCGACGGCACGACGACATACGTGCGCTTTGCCGTACGCCATGGGGTCGCGGCCTATCAGGGGACGACAGACAACGAGTCGCCCGCCGTCCTTCCTTCCGCCTACGCCGACAGCGCCAAGGGTCTCGATCCCAGGTGCGACCCAACAGCGCCGCCTGATGCCGACCTTTCCTCAGCGCTCCCCCAAGAAAAGCTCAAGGCAGTGTTTGAGCAGTAATAGCTCGAGATAAATCATGAACGATCAGAACACATTGCTTCAGATTGACGGCGTCACCAAAATCTTCCCCGGTGTGCGGGCGCTCGACGACGTCACGTTCTCAGTGCTCGCGGGCGAAGTACACGGTCTCGTTGGCGAGAACGGCGCGGGCAAGTCCACACTCATGGCGGTTGCGTCCGGCGCGCTCGTCCCCGAAACGGGACGCGTCGTTATCAATGGTGTGGAAACCAGGGGCGATACCGACGAGGCGCGGCGACTCGGATTGGCGATCGTGCGTCAGGAACCGGCTTTAATGCCCGATCTGACCGTCGCAGAGAATCTCTACCTCGGCGTACCTGCGGAGCAACGTCCGTCGCTCATGCGAACGGGCGAATGGGCACACCAACTCCTTCAGCAATGGAGTGACGATGTCTCGATTGACGCGAGCGAGCGCGTGTTGAGCTTAAACCCTGAACAACGCTTCATTGTCGAGATCGTTAAGGCACTCGCCGCCAAACCTAAGGTTCTGGTCCTGGATGAACCGACCGAACATCTGTTGGCGGAGGACGTCGACCGTCTCTTTGAACGCATTCGTAAAGTCACTGCGTCAGGCTGTTCGGTCGTCTATATCTCGCACCGCATTCGCGAAGTACAAAAAATCGCCAATCGTCTTACCGTGCTCCGTGATGGACAAGGGCAAGGGACTTACGACGCGACTGGCCTCAGTGAGCAGCAGATCGTCGAACTCATCGTCGGCGGGACGCTTGACCGGGATTTCCCCGCCAAAGCCGGAAATGACGGCGTCGGCATGGTTCTCGATGTGGCGTCGCTACGCGGTGCGGGTTTCACCGATGTATCGCTTCAGGTCCGGGAGGGAGAAATCGTGGGCCTGGCTGGCATAGACGGCAATGGCCAGCGCGAGTTCATGCGCGCCCTTGCCGGTCTGGCCCGAAGCCGCGGCAACGTCACCGTGAACGGGAAGCCTGCAAAGCTGCGGAACTCTCGGGCTGCCGCCGCTTCAGGTATTCGCTGCCTTCCGGGTGACCGGCACAGGGAAGGCATCTTCGGTGACCTATCCGTGCGCGAGAACTTCTCGATTCGCAGTCTTCCGTTTGACTCCATCAAAGGCTGGATCAGCCAGCGAAGTGAAGCAAGGCGCACCAAACTGGCAGTAGCCGGTTTCGCCGTCAAGACGCCGTCCGTCGAGACGCCAATCCGCTCCCTGTCGGGAGGCAATCAGCAGAAGCTGGTCCTGGCGAGTGTCCTCGCAAGCAAACCCGAGGTCCTCCTCGTCGACGAACCGACGCAAGGTGTCGACATTGGCGCCCGGATGGAAATCTACAAAGTGCTTCGCCAGGCGGCTGCAACCGGCACCGCTGTCATTGTCGTTTCCTCGGACGCGATGGAAGTAGCGGGTCTGTGCGACCGCGTGTTGATTTTCTCTCGTGGGCACATCGTAAAGGAACTGCGCGACGCGGCCGTCAGCGAAAATAACATCACCTCTGCGGTGCTGACCGCGACCACCGAACGTGAGAGGGGGTCGGCAAGCATCTCTCGATTCTGGAAGTGGGCTGCGGGAGACTGGGCCCCTCTTTTCATGCTTGCACTGGCAATCTGCGCGCTGGGTCTCTATGCAGCGCATGTCAACGAAACCTATCTGTCCACACGAAACCTGAGCGGGATGTTGGCACTGGTGGCGACGCTAGCCATCGTCGCATATGGGCAGCAGGCGCTAATGCTCGTTGGGGGTATCGATCTGTCTGTCGGTCCTCTGATGGGCTTAATGGTCGTTATACAGTCCTTCTTCCTGAACGATGGATCCCCTTTGGGACATCAACTGTCGGGATGGGTCATTGTATTTCTCGTCGCCATAGCCGTCGGGCTGGTGAACTGGGTCCTGGTCGGGCCGTTCCGACTGCACCCAATGGTTGCGACGCTGGCGACCTACATGGCCTTGCAAGCGGTTTCCCTGCTGTTACGCCCCGTTCCGGGCGGCCTGATCGCTGATTCGGTGGTCGAGACAATCGGTATGCAGGCCGGATTCATACCGGTTATCGCGATTATTGCCATCTTGCTCGCAGTCACGCTTGAGTTTGCTCTATTCAGGACCAGGCCTGGTCTTACGTTTCGTGGCGTGGGTTCACGGCTCGAAGCTGCCCGCATGGCCGGTGTTCGCCCGCAACTGACCTTGCTTTCGGCTTATGTGGGTTGCTCACTCCTCGCGGGCGTCGCCGCTGTGCCGATGATGGCGCAGGTGGGATCCGGCGACCCGAGTGCGGGCATCAACTACACGCTGGCTAGCATCGCTGCCGTCGTCATCGGCGGAGCAAGCCTCTTTGGTGGACGCGGGTCCTTTGTCGGCTCCCTGCTCGGCGCCCTTCTCATCATCCAGGTGAATGTGGTCACCTCATTTCTGGACATTGGCGATTCGTGGCAGTCGTATCTGTTGGGCGGAATGATCCTCGCGTCTGTCGCCCTCTATTCCAAGAGCAGAGAAATGGCGGTGGCAAAATGAGAAAGGTCATGAACAATCAAACGGACGTGGTTCTGGATCTCTTACGCTCGCTGACCGCGAAGTCGAGGTCAGTTAGAGGCCCCGCATTCAGTGAGTTCTCCTGGATCTGGGTCGGATTGATACTTCTCTTCGCGGTCAGTTCAGTGGTCGCGCCAGGCACCATGACCCGTGGTTCGATTCTGGCCATGCTTCCGTTCGCCGGCATCCTCGCCATTGTCGCAACGGGCCAGACCCTCGTCATCCAGCAACGGGGGCTCGACATGTCCGCCATCGGAATGGTCTCACTTGCCGGCGTGGTGATGGCGCGGACCGGATCTGGTTTCGATTCCATCATCCTTGCCGTGATATTCACCATGTGCGTGGGGGCGATTATCGGAATCGGCAATGGAATATTGGTCTCGAAGTTCGCCATTACACCGTTGGTTGCAACGTTGGCAGTCAACGCGCTGCTCATTGGCGGCGTCCGCTCGCTAACCGGCAATGTTCCAGTCAACGTTCCGACCATCATGGAGACGATCTCACACGCCCAGTTCATTGGTTTGCCCGCGAATGTACTGTTCGCCTTCGCTTTCGTGGTAACGGCGTGGTTCATCACCCGGAAAACCGCGATCGGACGCCGGTTTGTCGCTGTGGGTGTCAATCCGCGCGCGGCGGAAGCTGCTGGGGTGAGGGTCCTGCAATACAGGATCGGCGCTTACGTCGCGTCTGCGGCGTGCTTCTCTGCCGCCGGAATGCTCCTTGCAGGATTCATTGGTAGCGCTTCAGCGACGTCCGGGAACGACTACCTGCTTCCCGCCATTGCGGCGGTAGTTGTAGGCGGCACGCCATTCACTGGCGGGAAAGGCAGCGTTATTGCCAGCGCCGTCGCGGCGTTGTTCATGGCGCAGCTCGGCCAACTCGTGCTGGCACTTGGTGCGGGGCCCGCCGTTCAGTTGCTGGTGCAGGCGTGCGCGATTCTGCTCGCCACCACCGTGCGCCATCTGCCGACAGCGGTAAGAACGTTTCGCAAACGCTCGTAGTGGATTCAGAACCGAACGTCCGATCGGTTCGAATTGCATCAAAGCGGCCGACCTGACTTTGCATGCCGATTGCAGCGACCCGGAAGAGGTCGCCACGCGATCTCTGGAGACTCTTTTAAAGTGAGGATACCGAAATGAAAAAGATAGTTTCTTGCGCAGCCCTGATGGCATGCGGCGTCTGCAATAGTTACGCGCAGAGCACCGTGACCCTGTATGGACGCGTCGCATCGGGTATTGACTTTGTCACCAACGTGGCGACACCGAACGGCCAGTCGAAAAACAATTTCAGGTTCGGCAGCAACCAGTATGGATACAGCTGGTTCGGCCTGAAAGGCGACGAAGATCTCGGAGGAGGTCTGCACGCTGTCTTTAAACTTGAAAGCCTATTCACTTCCGGAACGGGTCAGATTCCGCCTGACACGATTTTTACCCGTGATGCGTATGTGGGTTTGTCTTACGACAGCTATGGAAGTATTTGGTTCGGACGGGCCATGAGCCTAACCGATGAAACCGGCTGGTACATTGACCCGTTAGGGGAACAGGTGGGCGTAGGCGTCGGTAACTTCGCCTTCGGGCGAGCGTGGGGTCCCCGATCAAATGTTGTCACCTACAATTCGCCTACCTGGGCTGGCTTCTCGTTCCGGGTGCAAGACGGTTTTGGCAACGAGGCAGGCAATTTCCGGGGCGGACGTCAGTTCAGTGTGAGCGCACAGTACACCCTCGTCAATTTTGCTGCGTACGGAGTGTACGAAGAACTCCGCGACGCCAACGGAAAGTTCTCCGGCCTGTACACCGCGTCACGTGAATATATGGCGGGCGCCACCTACCAGTTGGGTGGGCTGAAGTTCTACGCGGGTTATCAGCAACTTGTCTCGTCAGGGCAGGACACGGTTGCCGACGCTTTTAACCCCTACGCGGCAACGCGGAGCCAGCAGGAGTGGATTGGTGCCTCTTATCAGGCAACCCCCGCCCTCGCCTTGCAAGCCGGCTGGTATCACGGCAACGTGAACCATGGCGGCGGCACCGGAAATCTAGCTGCCCTCGGCACAACCTACAACCTGTCCAAACGGACATTCCTCTACCTGACGGTCGGAGCCATGTTCAATGGAAAGCCATCAGCGTTCCCGGTTGAAACGGCCGACTCGCAACCGTTGCCCGGCCATAATCAGCAAGGCGGCTACTTTGGCATCATGCACTTCTTCTAACTGATGGCTTGACGGAGTACAGGCGCCCTGCACATCTATGGTGCCCGTCGCACACACGCGTACTCCCGGCGTTCGCACATAGCGTTGTCCACAATCAGAGCGGAGTTTGAGTCCCGGAGCTGGCATTCGCCCCGGGACGTGTCGTTACCCGGGCAGGTCGACAGGAAGGAGCAGGAGGTTCATCACTATACCAGCGGCGTAACCGTATTCTCCACGTTCAGTAAAGCTTTACCGTAGAGCTCTGCTCCAATTGCCGGGAGGACAATCGCATGACGCGCCGCAGTATTCGAATCGCGCCACCAGCGCTGCATCGGACTCGCTTCGGCGAAGCTTCCCGCGCCGTGAGCAAATATCAGCGTGTTCAGAGCGTCAGTGATGTCAGTCGCTACGACACCGGTGTCGGCCCGAACCCGAGTGCGTGTGATGTAGTCTGGAAACTCACGGCGGCGGGCCGCAGCGTCGATGTCATCCGCAGCACGAAAAGCCCGTAAATGTGCGCTGTCGATCTTCAGCGCCGCCTCCGCTACCTGCACCTGGAATACTGTCGAATCAGTCTGCCTGGTGAACGAGGTGTACGCGATCGCTCGTTGAGGTGCTTTCTCGATCACGTATTTCAGCGCGGCGTGGCCGATGCCCAACTGCGGACCTATCAGGAGGATAGACGATACCGGTCCGAATGCGGCGCGATACGCGACTTCCTCCTTGAACGGAGTGGGATACTCGCCGCGCACCAAGCAAGTTGAACTGGATGATGTACGGGTTTTCTATCATCGTCTTTGTCATTATGACGAAATGTCAAAACGGCAAACGCTCTCTCCATATGGCCAGGAAAATTCATGGACCCTCGAAGCAGAACATCTGATCGCAAGCGCTTTCTGATGCGAACCAGGCTACTGGATGCCGCGATGCGTGTTTACGTCCGGCGAGGCGGACCGAGGCCCGTGATTGATGACGTCATTCGTGAGGCGAAAGTAGCCCGAGCAACGTTCTACAACCATTTCAACTCACTTGACGAAGTGATGGCTGCTATCGGAGAAGAGTTAAGCAATCAGATGACTACGGATATCTGCCCCCTCTACAGTGTGCTGGCGGAGCCGTGGCAACGCATTTCGGTAGGATTTCGGCTCTTCCTGTTACGAGCTCTTCTGGATCAGACCTGGGCTGCGTACGTCACGCGAGTTGACGCCTGGCCTCACGACGCGTTGGTCGGGAGATACATGGCACTTGATCTTCAGAATGGCAAAGCATCCGGTCAATTTCACTACGAGCGAATCGACGCGGTAAGCGATTTCCTGAGGGGAGCATCGGCGCGTTGCATCCATGCAATCATGGAAGGTGTGGACGACCCCAATCGATACATGGACGCTAGCGTGCGTATGACGCTTGCCGGGCTTGGTTGTGCGACTGCGCTCTGCGAGCAAGGCGTCACGTTCTCGCTGGATTACCTTCAAACATGGGTGTCCGGTACGATTGGCGCCGGCAAGCCGAAGTGGATCGACAAGATCGAAACAGAAGACGGGCAGCGCTTCATGTCGTACCAACTGCCCACTTAGGTCCGCACCATGCCGACCACGACGGAAATTCAAGTCGCCGTCGCGCACCGCTGCGGCTCCGCCAGGCAAACGCAATGTCTGGCCTGAATGGGCTGGTGTTTCAAACGACTCGTATACGTCTGCCGATTTCAGCCGACTCCTCTATTGCTCGAAGCGTCCTGTGAAGATCGACCGCATTGTCGAAGTTCGGCGCAGTTCGAGTTCCGTGACGTAGATCGTTGGCCATCAACCTGTAGATGCCCGCGACATTGCGCGCCATGACAGCGCCTTCGGGCCCTGCGTGTTGGGCTGTCGGATGCAGGAGGTCACGATAACCATCCTCGCCTTTACGCCCTCCTTCCACGCGTAATGGTGAAATATTGATCACCGGGATCTCATTGGCTGTGGCTGTCAGGCGGAGATCCCCTTCCGTTCCATTGATTTCCCATAGCAGACGTGTTCCGCATGGCAGACCGCCGCGAAGTCGGAACGATAGCGGTACACCGGATTGAAGCACGGCATTAACCATTAACTGGTCCGGCGTGTTCATCGGGATCATTTCATCCGTTTCGATTACCCGCACAGTTTGCCGGCGTCGTGCCATCATCGCGCCGACCGCTTCGATCGGTCCGAGCACACTCTGCACGGCGCCAATCGCATGACCGCCGATCACGGAAAGCATGGTCGCGCCATTTTTTGAATCCATGACATAAGCGTCATCCTGTGAAACATCGATTCCCCAGGTCAGTCCGGATCCAATGTACGTGGATGAAAGAACCTCTCCAACATACCCCTCGGCGACTAGCTTGCGGACGTGTTCCACTTCGGGTGATGCAATCGCCTGGATGCCTACCACCCCGAGTAGCTTGCTGGCAGTTGCCAGCTCTGCGAGTTCGACAGTTTCTGTCAACCCGTTGCCGAGCGGCCATTCGCAATAGACGCTCTTACCCGCGTGAAGCGCTTCAAGCACCAACTCCCGATGATGTGGGACCTTTACCGTCACAGCGACGACATCAACATCGGGAGAATTGATGAGTTCCGATGCATTCGCGAAGGCTCGTGGCAGTTCAAAAGCCGCCGCAGCGACCATGGCGCTCGCCTTGCTCGTATTGGCAACGCCTGCAATTTCGAACTCGTCAGGTAAGGCACGAAGCGCGG
This sequence comes from Paraburkholderia fungorum, assembly GCF_046027215.1. Lineage (GTDB taxonomy): Bacteria > Pseudomonadota > Gammaproteobacteria > Burkholderiales > Burkholderiaceae > Paraburkholderia > Paraburkholderia fungorum_D. The sequence continues at coordinate 2,413,417 of NZ_JAQQEN010000001.1, forward strand.
GTATATGGGCCGCACTTGCCCAGCCGCGGCCCGCGCTCAATCCGATGATACCGACGCGAAATCGCTTATCCATGGTCAGTTGCCTCGAGCGTGATGCGCTTTGGCGAGCCGCGCCGCCGAAGCGCTATTCTGTATCAGAGACCGTACTTGTACGACGGATCATCGCGGTCGCGCCGCCCATAATTCCAGTCGCCCAGCGGCGCCGCATCGGAGCTCACTGGAATCGTTCGCTCCGAGTCGTACACAACAATACGGTCAGCAATACGCCATTCGTCGCTACGCTTCTCCAGCCGATCCACGTATCGCACGTTCACAATCCAGTCCGCAGCGGGCTTGCCATCTAGCGGTTTCGTTCGGTGAAAGGCTTGCGCGTAATGCTCCGCGAAAGCCACATTGCCTTCAACTTTCACAAACTGGTTGCCGGTGAAATGCATCGTGGTCTCGAAGAGCGGTAGAACTTCTCCGGCCCATTTGATGAATCCTTCGACTCCCCCTTCGTAAGCCCCATGCCGGTCGATTGCATCCGGGTGGTAGCACGACCGCACCAGATCGAAGTCCATGCGGTCGATGCCCCGGCAGTAGCGCGTATGGACCTCGCGAATCTCCGCCTTGTCCTGAAGTTCCTGACTCTTCGAATCCAATTTGTGTCTCCCAGTTCAGATAGAAACCCTGATCAAAGCCATCACGAATTTGATGATTGATCTATGTCATATCGTCCTATATCGAATAATGCTTCCAGGAATGACTTTAGTCAAGGCACCAGGGAGATTCCCCAAGTTTCCTTGACATCAGGCATTCCTAAACACATCATTCGATATAAATCGATTCGATGCAGCATGATGCGGAAGACAGTGCGGCGTCGTCGAAGCGCGAACGGTCGCACACAGCGGGTATTCAACGAAAGCAAGGAGACAACATGGAAAGCAAAAGCGCCCGGAAAGCTATTCGAAGTGCCGGACTACTCGTGTCGACGAGCCTGGTTTGTGCATCCGCATTCCCGGCAGAGAACTCAGTGACAAACCACCATGCGGATATTGGGGCAATGTGCGGGACGAAGCCGATGGTGGTCGGTCTGGCGGATGGATACGGTGGCAACACATGGCGCAAGACCGCGCTTGCCGAACTCAAAGACGAGTTGAGCCACTGCAGGAACGTGACCCGATTCATTTACACCAACGCCAACGGCGATCAGCAGAAAGCCAACTCCGACATCAACAGCATGGTTGCGCAGGGCGTGAACGTGCTGGTCATGGTTCCCGACTTTGGTGCCGCACAGCTTCCTGCCATCAGAGCCGCCACCAGGGCAGGCGTGGCTGTCGTGCCGTATATTGCACGGGTGCCGGGAACCGCCGGCCACGACTGGGTCGACAACGTCACGCAGGACTCGCACGGAGTTGGACTCCTTTGGGCCGACTGGCTAGGCACGAATGTCAGGAAAGGCAACGTGATCTTCATGGGCGGAACGGCAGGCGCCAGCACGTCGCAGAACTTCATGGACGGGCTCAAGGCCGGACTGCAAAAATATCCTGACCTTAAGCTATTGAACGATCAGTTCATCGCGACGAACTGGAATCCAGCAGACGCGCAAAAGGCGACCGCGGGACTCATTGCAAAATATCCGCGCATCGACGCGATCGTGACAGACTATGGTGTCACGGCGCTCGCCGCCGCCAAGGCCTTTGAGCAGGCGAACCTTCCGGAGCCGGCGATCGTAACCATCGGTAGCAACAACGAACTTAACTGCCGCTTCATCGCAGCAGAGAAGTCTGGGAAAGGATTCCGCTATTTCACGCTCGACGGCACGACGTCTTATATACGGTTCGCCGCGCGACGCGCGATCGCTGCCTACCAGGGTACGGCGGATCACGAGTCTTCAGCCGTTCTGCCGTTCCCTTTTGCGGACAGTGCCAAGGGTCTTGATCCCAGGTGCGACCCCACTGCGCCGCCTGATGCCGACCTGTCGTCGCCACTCCCGCCCGAAAAGTTGAAAGCGGTGCTCCAGCAGTAGCGAGTCACGACTACCCTCAATCTGCGCGTCCTCCGGGTGGTGTTCCACCGCCTGACAGGACGCGTCCTTCGTTGAGTGAGGCTGTGAAGCTGACCGTACCATCTCGCTGCGCCTGCGCCTGGTACTCCGTCGCACCTCAGACAGCACCCTTCAGACATTCTTCCGCGCGCCAGCCGTGCAGCCATTGCAGTGCGTCATAGAACTGCTCCTGCTTGCGGCCGACCCAAAGGGAATTCCGAACCTGTCGCTCGACGCCCTTCGCGTGATAGATCCGGCCCATCTCACGTGCCGAATACAGCACGCGCGCCGTGCGCGGAATGCGTGCGGTCTCGTAGAGCCTGAACGCCGCTTCGAAATCGCCGTCCGTCGCAGCGACAGCCGCACCCAGCGTGACGGCATCTTCGAGCGCCTGGCAGGCGCCTTGCGCCAGGTATTGCGTCATCGGATGCGCGGCGTCACCGAGCACCGTCGCGCGTCCAAAGCTCCAGTGCTCGACGGGGTCCCGGTCTGCTGTGGCCCAGCGCTTCCATGAGGTCGGCCGATCGAGCATCTGATGCGGCAACGGATGAATGCCTTCGAAATAGGACAGCACTTCCTGCTTGCTGCCTTCGCGCACGCCCCATTCCTCCTTCTCGCGACTGTGGAACGTGACGACGAGGTTATATTGGCGGCCGCCGCGCAGCGGATAGTGCACGAGGTGGCAATGCGGACCGGCCCACACCACAGGCGCATTGATCTGCAAATCCTCCGGCATGTTTTCGGCTTCAACGACGGCGCGATACACGACATGCCCTGTCACGCGATGCTCGTCGCCGATCAGCGCCTTGCGTATCGCCGACTTCACGCCATCGCAACCGATCACGGCATCCGCGTGGTACCGCTCGCCGTTCTGATCAATGACAGTCACGCCGTCTGCAGTCTGGTCGAGCTCGCAGACCTGCGTGTTGGTGCGGAACTGGATCAACGCATGGTCCTTCACCGCTTCGAGAATCGACAGATGAATGTCGGCACGATGAATCACCGCGTACGGATTGCCAAAGCGCGCCCGATACGGAGCGCCGACATCGATCCGCATCACTTCCTTTGCATCAAGCGCATCCATCAATTTCAGGTAGTCCGTGAATACGGCGCGGCTGCGCGCCGCCTCGCCGACGCCCAGCGCGTCGAGTGCGTTAAACGCGTTGGCGGCCAGCTGGATCCCCGCGCCGATTTCCTGGATCTCAGGCGCCTGTTCGAGCAGTTGCACGCGAATGCCTTGACGCGCGAGCGCCAGCGCGGTGGCCAGTCCGCCAATGCCGCCGCCGATCACGAGTACGCGCCGGTCTTTGCTTTTTGTCTCACTCATGACTGTCTCCACTCTCCAATACTGCAATCAGGCGATGTAATCGGGCTGGCGCTGCGGCTGCGCGGCGTCGAACGCCGGGTGTTTCGATGCGTGTGCATAGACGGCGAGACTGCGCGGGTACGGACTCAGATCGCAGTCCATGCGCAGCGCGTTGGCGATCTGTGGCGCGAGGCACACGTCGGCGAGCGTCGGTTGCGCGCCAAAGCACCACGCACCTGCGTTGCTGCGTTCGAGCATGCGCTCGACGCCTGCCATGCCCTCTGCGATCCAGTGCCGATACCACGCGCTCTTCTGCTGCGGCGTGACCTTGAGTTCCGTTTCCAGATATCGCAACACCCGCAGGTTATTCACCGGATGGATGTCGCACGAGATCAGCGAAGCCAATTCGAGTACGCGCGCACGCAGTCCCGGTTCGAGCGGAATCAGCCGCGGCTCGGGGTACTTCTGATCGAGGTAATCGATGATCGCGAGCGACTGGCCGAGTCTGAAATCTCTGTCGACCAGCGCAGGCACAGTCGCGGACGGATTCACGCTCGCCACATAGTCCGCTTCGCGATGTTCGCCGACGCGGATGTTGACGGGCAGCGTCTCATACGCGAGTCCCTTGAGCGCGAGCGCAATGCGCACGCGGTACGACGTCGAACTGTTGAAGAAGCTATGAAGTTGCACGGGTAGATCTCCGATCAATGCAGATTACGTATTTCAGACCACGTGCACCGTGACTTCCCCAAGATGCTCGACGCCGACCTTCATCGTGTCGCCCTTCACCACCGCTCCGACGCCTTCGGGCGTGCCCGTGAAAATCACATCGCCCGGTTCGAGGCGGAAAAACTTCGACAGATACGCAACCGTCTCCGCGACCGACCAGATCAGATGCGACACATCGCTCTTCTGTTTGGTCTCGCCGTTAACGGTCAACCACAGGCCGGCGTTCTCGAAGTGACCGGCCTCGCTTGCCGGATGAATCGGCCCGATCGGCGCCGAGCGGTCAAACGCCTTGCCAATCTCCCAGGGGCGGCCCATCTCGCGCATCTTCATCTGCAGATCGCGGCGCGTCATATCGAGGCCGACTGCGTAACCCCATACGTGATCGAGTGCCTGTTCGAGCGGGATATCCGCGCCGCTCTTGCCGATCACGGCGACGAGTTCGGCTTCGTAGTGGTAGTTCTGTGTCTGCGACGGGTAAGCCAGCTCAAGCGTTTCGCCATACGCGACGGGCACGATGGCATCGGTCGGCTTGCAGAAGAAGAACGGCGGCTCGCGATCGGGATCGAAGCCCATTTCGCGCGCATGCGCCGCGTAATTGCGGCCCACGCAATAGACGCGGCGCACCGCGAATTGAGCGTCGCTGCCGGCGACGGGAATAGCGACGGGTGCTTCGGGCGGGAAAACAAAAGCCATGATGAGTTCGACTCGATAGATAAAGGATTGATCACGCAGCGCAAACGCGGTGCGTAGGAAACAAAGTGACGCGTCTAGCTACGCTCTTCGCGCAGCAGATTCAGCGCGGCGAGCACAGGACGATCCGAATAGCTGAACAGCACGCTTTCCGCCGACGCCGCCAGTTGCACGGGCGTCCAAGACGGCGCGACGAACAGGTCGTGCGGCTCGAACGTGAATTCGTCGTTGCCGATCCTGACCGTGCCCTTGCCTTCGACCACGCAGTAGATCGTTGCATCGGTGCTGCGATACGTGCGGCCCTTGAAGCCCGCAGGCAGGTATTGCATGAAGGTCGCAATGGTCGGCATCGGCCAGCCGCCCGTTGCCGGATTCACGTAACGGAGCTTCACGCCGTCCCATTCGTCGAGTTCGCCTCTGCGGTACAGCGCGTCGAGCGCTTCACGGCTGCGTGCGTACGGGTAGCTGAAAATCGGCGACGTGGGATCGGACACGCGATGCCGCACCGGCACCATGTTGTGGCCAAAGCGCGCGAAACTGTCGCCCTCGCGGCGCGACACGGGCTGCGTCATCTCCGGGTAGTTCTCGGCGAAACCAGCGTCCATCTGCGCGACGAGCGGAATATCGAGGCCATCGAGCCACACCACGGGCTCTCCGCCCTCTTCCGCGGCAGGATTACCGTGGTCGTGCCATGTCCACGACGGCGTGATGATGAAGTCGCCCGGATGCATCGTCGTGCGTTCGCCGTTGACGGCCGTCCACGCGCCCTTGCCTTCGACGATGAAGCGCAGCGCTGACTGCGTATGACGATGGCTCGGCGCGATTTCGCCGGGCAGGATCAACTGAAGCCCGGCGTAGAGGTTCGGCGTCATGCTCGACTTGCCGGGCAGGCCTGGGTTTTCGAGCACCAGCACGCGGCGCACGGCTTCTTCCGCGCTGATCACGGAACCCGCCTGCATCACCAGGTCGCGCACCTGCGCGTACTTCCAGATCGCGGGCTGCGCTTTCGGTTGCGGCGCTTTCGGCACGAGATTGTGCAGCGACTCCCAAAGCGGGGCCATACGCTGCTGGGCAATCTGCTCGTAATAAGCCGCGCGCGATCCGCCCGGATTGTTATTCGACATTCGCGTCTCCTGTGTGGTGTCTCGCGGGCCGAACGCGCTAATTGCTGATCGCGACGCCTTGATGGATCCCGCACGATATTTATATGCGACAGTGCTATGCCCAGTAAAATGGTGAAATCATCTGATCCATACGGTTTTGGATATACCTGCGAGCGGGATGTGCGACAAACCGTGACTGGAGGGCTTCGCCATGGACTGGACTTACCGCCTGCGTTTGAGGCACTTGCAGGTACTGCTGAGCCTCGCGAGCACGGGCAACCTCAGCCAATCGGCAGCGGCGCTCAACACGACCCAGCCGGCGCTGTCGAAATGGCTAAAGGAACTGGAAGAAGACGTCGGCCTGCCCCTCTTCGAGCGGCACGCACGCGGTCTGCGGCCCACGTCGTACGGCGAGGCGCTGATCGAGCACGCGCGCCGGATCGAAGCGCATCTCGACCTTGCGCGCGATGACATGCAGGCACTGCGCGCGGGCGGCAGCGGTCTGGTCAGTATTGGGACGTCGGGGGTATCGGCGGCGGACACGGTGCCGCTCGCCGTGGCGCGGCTTCTCGAACGTATCCCGCGCGCGCAGGTGCGGCTTGTCGAAGGCACGATGAATCTGTTGATGCCGCAGCTTGCGCGCGGGGAACTCGATATCGTCGTCGGCCGTTCGGGTCAGCAGTACGACGATCCGCAACTGCAGACCGCGCCGCTGTATACGGAGCCGATCAATTTCGTCGCACGGCACGATCATCCGCTTACGGAAAAGGCGAAGCTCGGCTGGGACGACGTGCTCGCGTATTCGTGGATCGTCTGGCCGCAGGGCACGCCCGTGCGCAATGCGCTCGAGACGGCACTCGCGGCGGCGGGACGCACGCTGCCCGATCACTGCGTCGAATCGAATTCGTCGATTCTCAATCTCACGCTGCTGAACAACACCGATCTGGTGGGCGTCGCCTCGCATCGTGCCGCGTTACGCTTCGAGCAGTTGAAGGCGCTGGGTATTCTGCCCATTCAACTCGAGGGCTTTGGCTCAGTGTCGGTTTACTGGCACGCCGAGAACATCAATCGCTCAGCGGTGGCCATGGCATTGGAAAGTCTCCGCGCTTTCGCGGACCCCCACATGAAAGAATGGCACACCGCTTAAAGCCTCAGACGCTACCGCCAGTTCAATCCACGACTGAGTCGTTTTGGGCCGACTGGTTCAGGTTCGTTTCGATCTGATGCATCACTTTCCAGAAAGTGCGCATATCCTTCTGGGTGATACCCTCGAGTGACGCCGAAATCATGCCGGTCAGTTCAGGCAGCATCTCATCTACCAGCCGTTTGCCCTCCGCCTGCAGCGCGACAAAGTACTTTCGTCTGTCATTCGGGTCCCGGGTTCGCTGCACGAGGCCACGCTTTTCAAGGTTATCCAGCGCAGGCACCGCCGTGGTGGAGGCAATGCCCACCCGCTTGCTGAGCTCCAGCTGGTTCAGTTCACCGCGCTCTGCCAGTACACGAAGGTAGTACCAGTACGCGATAGCGAGGTTCTCCCTGTCAAGGATCTTCTGCGCCTGTGCGTCGTAGAGCCGGTGCACCGTTCGCGCCATCCACGGCACCGTCCTGCCGCGATCATCGAATACGTCAGAAGGTTCTTTCGCTCCCGGTCCCGGTCGCACAGCAACGTTCATCGCTGATTTGGCCGCAGTAGAGTTTGGCTTGGGCATTCGCTCATTCCTTGACATAAAGGTGGCCAGTCGGAGCGGAGCCGATTGGCAAAAATACGACGATTGCAGGCATCCTGCCAGGGGATTCCCTAAGGGACCTTGACTTTGTTCATCCTGAATCACATCATTCGATATAAATCTATCTTAGATGGAATCATCTTTGCGCAGATAATCCGTCGCGAGGAAGATCATACAACAGGTGCTGACGCATCCGTCCAAATCCGCAAAGCCTCTTATGGTGCGGTACGGCAAACACGAGCCATGAGCCGGGCTCGGTAGTCCGGCGGGTTCCGTCAGCGTCAACGTCCCGGATCGGTTATCGCGCCCAGCACTGGGCGCATGTGAGCTCAGGAGCGACTCCATGCAAAGACACATTCTCGTCCTCATACTGTGGCTGATGCCGTTCGCGCTACGCATGGCGGCGCGGAAGTTTCCGTCCGTCCGTGAACATCTCGGCTCGGGACACTGGGTCATCCAGCTTCGGCTACGGGACAATAGCCTCGCGAGGCAACTCCATTTCGCAAACGGCACGGTGTCCGCGCGGTGGGGCGTAAACCCCAAGCCCGATGCCGAGCTTGTCTTCATGGACGTGGCCACGGCACGTCAGATGCTTGCGCCCACGACCGATCACGCGTTCCTGATTGATGCGCTCAAGAACTTCAAGATCACGCAAGGCGGCAGTGATCGGGCGCTGGTCTGGTTCGGGCAACTGGTGAACACGATGAAGACGGCCTCCTGGCGCACGGGTACCCCGATGAAGGATGGCACCACCCGTTACGTCACGCTCACCAATGGCGGACCGGTCTTTGTTTTCGTCAAGGATGGCAAGATCATCCGCACAACACCCATTGATCTGGCGGAGGAGGACGGACCCAGCTGGACCATCAGCGCACGCGGTCACCGGTTTTCGCCTGCACGACGCGCAACCGTCAGTCCGCACGCACTCTCGCTCAAATCCCTCGTCTATTCCGACAAGCGAATTCTTTACCCTATGAAGCGGGTCGATTTCGACCCCAAGGGCGAACGCAATCTCCAGAACCGGGGCAAGTCGGGCTACGAGCGGATCAGTTGGGACGAAGCGCTCGACATTGTCGTCGGCGAAATTCGCCGTATGAAGCAGGAGCATGGTCCCGGTGCCATCGCGATGGCCACGGGTGCGCATCATCAGTGGGGAAACGTCAACTACTACCTGAGCGCCATGCAGCGCTTCGGTAACCTGATCGGCTACACCCGCGTCGAAATGAGCCCGATTAGCTGGGAAGGCTGGTACTGGGGTGCCATGCATCATTACGGCAACAGCCTGCGCCTGGGCACGCCGAGCTTTTACGGCACGACGCAGGACTGTCTTGAGCACGCAGAGGTGATCGTCTTCTGGTCGAGCGATCCGGAATCGACCAATGGCGTGTACGCCGGATTCGAGGGCACCGAGCGCCGCTTGTGGGCCCGGCAGCTCGGGATACAGTTCATTCACATCGATCCCTACCTGACGCAATCCGCCCAGTTGCTCGGTGGAAAATGGCTACCGATCAAGCCCGGCACCGATTCGGCACTCGCGATCGCCATCATGCATGAATGGATGATCAGCGACACCTACGATCAGGAATACGTAGCATCAAAAACGACGGGCTTCGCCGAATGGCGTGCTTATGTTCTCGGTGAAGAGGACGGCACGCCGAAGACGCCAGAGTGGCAGGAAGCCGAAACCGGTATTCCCGCGAAAGATGTCCGCAGCCTCGCGAAGGTGTGGGCGTCAAAGAAGACCTACCTCGCTGCAGGAGGCCTCGGCGCAGGCTTTGGCGGAGCATGCCGCACCGAGGCGGGAGCCCAATGGACACGAAGCCTCGTCATGATGATGGCCATGCAGGGATGGGGGAAGCCGGGGATCAACTTTGGCAATCTGCAGATCGGCGCCCCCCAGGACCTGAACTTTTACTTTCCCGGCTACGCCGAGGGCGGCATCTCGGGCGACCTGAACTACACGGCGAGTGCGGCCAACAACTATTGCCGCATGCCTCACATCATCACGATCAATCCGGTGAAGCAGTCCATCCCTCGCCAACGGTTTGCCGAGGCAATCACTCAAGGCACGGCGGACGGCTACTTGTGGGACGGCTTCTCGGCTGAAGGACAATTTGGTCAATACTCGTATCCCAAGCTGGGCCATTCGCGGGTTCGCATGCTGTACCGCTACGGCTCGTCTTCTTTCGGCACGGTCCCGGGCTCGAACAGGCTGATCGAAGCGTATCGCCATGCATCGCTCGAGTTCGTCGTCAATCAGTCGGTATGGATGGAGAACGAAGCGCAGTTCGCGGACATCATTCTGCCGGCGTGCACCGCTCTCGAACGTGACGACATTTCCGAATGGGCAAACTGCGGCGGCTACATCCAGCATGCACAGAGCCAGCTCAATCACCGCATGATGATCATGCAGCACAAATGTATCGAGCCTCTCGGCGAATCCAGGTCCGACTATCAGATTTTCCTGGATATCCTCACAAGACTCGGCTACGGCGGCATGTACTCGGAAGGCGGCGGATCGGAACTGACGTGGTGCGAGCGGATATTCAACTCCACGGACCTACCCAAACAGACCACCTGGAAGAAATTCCTGAAGAAGGGCTATCACGTCGTGCCGCCTCCCAAGGACGATGACAGGCAGCCGGTGGACATGCGCTGGTTCGCCGAGGGCCGCACCAAAGACTTACCGGAAGCGAATCCCCTCCCCGGTGTCTATTCGACTGGATTCAGCCAGGGACTTCCAACGCAATCGGGCAAATTCGAGTTTGTTCCGTCCAGCCTGCGTCGTATCGAGCAAATCGATCCCGCGCGGCCGGCGGTCAACCGATATATCAACAGCCAGAGCGGTGTGAAGCAAAGGTTCCCGCTACAACTCGTGACCAATCATCCGGTCTACAGCTTCCATACCCAGGCTGATGGCAAGAATAGCCTCATCAGCACGATCAATGAGCATCGGATGAACGTCGGGGGCTATCGGTACTGGGTCCTGCGAATGGGCGTCAAAGATGCTGCGGCGCGCGCCCTGCAGTCGGGCGATCTGGTCCGGGTCTTCAACGCCCAGGCGTCGGTCATCTGCGCAATCGATGTCTCGCAACTCGTCAAGGATGGCGTTGCGCGTGGCAACGAATCATGCGGCGAACTCGATCTGATCCAGACCTCAGTCGGTGTCGTCGATCGCGGAGGTTGTCTCAACCTCCTGACTCCCGGGCGAAAGATGAGCCCGACCGCAGACGGAATTGTTCCCAACAGTTGCTGGGTGGAGGTAGAGAAATGGAACACCACAATGGAGAAGGCAGCATGACCGGCTGGGCACTGGTAGTCGACGTTTCGCTCTGCATCAACTGCAGAAATTGTGTGCTCTCGACCAAAGACGAGTACACCGGCAACGCGTTCCCCGGTTACTCGGCCCCTCACCCTCCGGAGGGTCTGGAAACGATCCGCGTCGAACGTCACGTGCGGGGAGAGGGTGCGCTCGTGGATGTCACCTACGTTCCGACGATGTGTAATCACTGTGACAATGCGCCGTGCGTCAAGGCGGCAGCAGATGGATCGATCTACAAGCGCCCGGACGGCGTCGTCATGATTGATCCAGTGAAGTCACGCGGCCGGCGTGATCTGGTCAAGACGTGCCCATACGGCATGATCGAATGGAACGAACAGGAACAGGTGCCACAGAACTGGAACTTTGATGCACATCTGCTCGACGCCGGATGGAAAGAGCCGCGTTGCGCGCAGGCCTGCCCGACCAGGGCAATTCGCGCGCTGGATATGCCGGACGAGGCACTGCAAGAGATGGTCAGGAAGGAAAACTTATCGGTCATCCATCCGGAGTTCGGCACGAAGCCGCGCGTTTTCTACCGGCACCTGGATGATGCGCTGAGCCACCTCGTCGCGGGCAATGTCTGCGAAGCCACCGGTGACGGTCGACTGCAAAACCTGGAAGGCGTTGAAGTTGTACTGCACGATTCCGCCGACGGGGAAGAACGCACGACAACGACAGATACTTTTGGAGACTTCCGGTTTTCTGGTCTGACGGAGCAGACGTCGACAATCGAGCTGCGGGTCAGAAAGGACGGTAGCGAGAAAGTCATCGCCACGCGAGAGCGCTCAGGAAGCGTTAACCTCGGCACGCTGCTGTACTAATGCCTGACGTCTGGTGGGGCCGCTGCCGCTGGCGGTCCCACCGCGGATCCCACCACGCGTATCGGCCGCGAGCGTTCTCGCGGCCGACTGCCCTGCCCCGATCAGATCGCGAAGCTCTCGAGACTTGCCGGATGGAATAGCTCCCGCGCTTCCAGCCGGCGGCTCGACAGTCCCTCCGCATAGTGACGTGCGAGAAAGCGATCGACGACATGTTCGTTGTTCGCGAAACCGTACGACCAGAAGTCGTGGCCCATCAGTTTCCGGGCAGCGCGCAACTGATCCTCGACGAACGGCAACGTGATCTTGGTGGCCGACGTATCGCTCAGGCGCGCCAAGGCAAGCGTCTTGGACTTCTCAAACGCCTTCATCACTGCGCCGGGCAGCCACGGGTGACTCTCCGCGAGCGTCTTGCGGATTCCCAGCGTATGCATGATGGGGAAAAGCTTCGTGCGTGAATACCACTCGGCGGCCGCTTTGTGCGGATCGTCGAAAAGATACTTGACCTGAGGGTGCCCACGGTCGAAACAGGACGGCGCGCGCGGACCAATGACCGCGTCGATCTTCCCTTCTGCCAGCAGGTTGGAAATGGTTTCCCCTTCCGGCGCATTCTCCAGCTTCACATCATCCGGCAGCTGCAGCGTGATTTTCTCGACTCGGGTCGCGTCCTCGTAGCCGCCGCGCACCCACGTCACGTCGGAAGCCTTCAGCCCATATTCCTCTTCAAGAAAGAGCCGAACCCAGACGTTGGCGGTGAGCTGATACTCGGGCACGCCGATGCGCTTGCCCTTCAGATCTTCCGGGCTGTTGATGCCACGGTCCGCACGCACATAGATCGAAGTGTGCCGGAACGCTCTCGACGGAAACACCGGAATTGCGATGTACGGTGAAGTCCCCGCTGCGGTCTTCACCGAATAGCTGCTAAGCGAGAGTTCGCAAATATCGTAGTCAGCATGTCGGAAAGCGCGGAAAAATATCTCCTCGGGATCCTGCAGCATGAAAACCGGATCGACACCCTCGATCTGCACCTCGCCATCGACCAATGGCCGAATCCGGTCGTAGTTGCCTACGGCGATGGAAAGCTGAAGCTTGCTCATTGTTTCTCCTGACCGTGACTGAAAATGCAACCCTTGCAGGTTGATGCCTTGCGTAGCCAACCTTCATCGTCATCGGCAAATTGACGTATTCGATTTATATCGAATGATCTTGCATGGGATTATCTGTGTCAAGAAATTCCGGAGACGATCCCCGTTGGCGACGCGCCTGCCAGGGGATTCCCTGGAGTTTCTTGACAACGTTCATTCCAAGACACATGATTCGATATAGAACGATATCGGGAAAGTCTGACGGAAACCCTTACATCAGGAAACACGCCATGAACACCGCTACGACGGAGAACTGGGACCGCGAGGTCGACGTCATCATCATTGGAGCAGGCGCGGCTGGCATGACGGCGGCAATCGTGTCAAAGAACGAGGGCCTTGTGCCGCTCGTTCTCGAGAAGACCGACCAGATTGGCGGCACGTCCGCGTGGTCGGTGGGAATGATGTGGTTTGTTGACAGCGCACCCATGCAGGCTGCCGGCTTCAAGGATTCGTTCGACAAGGCGCGAAAATATTTCGCTGCCACGGTTGGGACCAGTGTCGACCGCTCGCTGCAGGAAGCGTACATCTCGCAGGGCCGTGTCGCGCTCGATTATCTGTTGCGTCACTCGGAACTCGAGGTCATGGCGCTCGAGTATCCGGACTACAGCCCCGAACTCGAGGGTGGGATGTTCGGCCGCGCTCATGCTCCGCTCGAATTCGACGGGCGAAAGCTCGGCGAGCACTTCAGGAATCTACGTGCGCCGCTTCCAGCCTTCGCGCCATTCGGCGGGATGATGCTCGATCTCGTCGACCTGCTCCACTTCCTGTCCTTCACGCGATCGGCGCGGTCGTTCTTCCATGTACTCAAGCGCTTATCGCGCTATGGCGTGGATCGGCTGAACTACCATCGCGGCACCCGGCTCGTCGGTGGCAATGCCCTGACAGGCCGTCTGTACAAAACCATGCTGGATCGGAAAATCGACATCTGGCTGCGCGCGTCCGCGACGAAGCTGATCACGGATGGCGGTGAAGTGACGGGCGCTGAAGTGGTTCGGGACGGTCGCACAATCCGTGTACGCGCGCGTCGCGGTGTGGTCATTGCCACCGGCGGCTACCCCGGCAACCAGGCCATGCGCGACGAGCATTCACGCAAACCCACGGTCGAACTCGGACTCGGGCTCCCCAGCAACGTCGGCGAAGGCATCCACCTGGGTGAATCGGCCGGCGGTCGACTCGACCGCAATGGCAGGGATACCGGATTCTACGTTCCCCTGTCCGTCTATTCGAAAAACGCAGGCGAGAAAGACCTATGGGGGCACTTCATGCTCGACCGCCCCAAACCCGGATTCATTGCCGTAGGCAAGGACGGAAAACGCTTCACGAATGAAGCAGCGTCATATCATGCCTTTACCCTTGGCATGTTCGACGCAGGTGCCATTCCGGCCTATCTGATCGCAGACGCTGCGACCATAAAGAAGTACGGAATTGGCGTCATCCTGCCCGGCAGTCTGTCATTGCGTCGCTATGAAAAGACCGGCTACCTGTCCAGTGGCCGCACGCTCGCTGAACTTGCCAGCAAAATCGGCGTCGACCCGAGCGGACTGGAGCGAAGCGTCCAGCGCAACAATCACTTTTCGACAACCGGTATCGACGAGGACTTTGGCAAGGGATCGTCTGCGTACAACGTCTACAAAGGTGACCCGACCCATTCGCCCAATCCTTGCCTTGGGCCCATCGAGAAAGGCCCCTTCTATGCAGTCAAGCTGGTGCCAGGCGATTTCGGCACTAGCCGTGGACTCGTGACCGGATCGCACGGTGAAGTTCTCGACCGTGATAATCACCCGATTCCAGGGCTATATGCCTGCGGCAACGACATGAACTCGCCGGTAGGGGGCCATTACATCGGCGCGGGCATTACGCTCGGACCGGCATTGACGTTCGGCTACCTTGCCGCCATGGCCCTCGTGAAGCGCAGTCAAGCCGAAGGCGCCGGGAATTCGGCGGTGACTTCATCGCCTGAACAAAACCTCAAACTCGCCTGATCACTTTTGACTTGCGCGGCCACTGGCCCGCCTCGTACCCGGCAGGAGACAATCGATGAAACGTGCTTCAGTCGTCGACGTCCAGACGTTCATCAATGAGCATCCATTCGGCGGGTTCCAGCGGCTCATTTTTTTCATGTGCTTCGCGATTGTCCTGCTGGACGGTTTCGACACGGCAGCGATCGGCTTCATCGCTCCGTCGCTGCTTGCCGAGTGGCATATCGGCAGACCCGCCCTCGCCCCCGTCCTGAGCGCCGCGTTGTTCGGCCTTGCGTTCGGCGCACTCGTGTCCGGCCCCATGTCCGATCGCTTCGGGCGACGTGCCATCGTCGTCGGGTCCGTGTTCCTCTTCGGTATGGCCTGTCTCGCATCGGGCTTCTCGACGAGTATGGCTCAGCTGACCGTGCTGCGCTTTATTACGGGCGTCGGCCTCGGTGCAGCGATGGCTAACGCCGTCACGATGATGGATGAGTTCTGCCCGACCCGACGCCGCGCCACGGTGACGAGCCTGATGTGCTGCGGCTTTCCACTCGGTGCCGCGTTGGGCGGCATGCTGGCCGCCTGGTTGATTCCCCACGCAGGCTGGCGTAGCGTTCTGGTGCTGGGCGGGGCGATACCGCTGCTTCACAGCGCCCTGCTGTTGCTCAAGATGCCGGAATCG
The DNA here is from genome assembly GCF_046027215.1 of Paraburkholderia fungorum. Taxonomy (GTDB): domain Bacteria; phylum Pseudomonadota; class Gammaproteobacteria; order Burkholderiales; family Burkholderiaceae; genus Paraburkholderia; species Paraburkholderia fungorum_D. The sequence goes on from NZ_JAQQEN010000001.1 coordinate 2,428,926, forward strand.
GTTCGGTTCATGGTTGCAAACAGAAAGCCCGTCTCGCGCATACGCGCGGTCCTCGGCCATATTTCTCAGCAAGCAAACTACGCGCGCGCATTCGCGCTGACCGAGAGCACGCCGCAGACGGACCACAAAGGGCTGGGTCTCGTGGTGTCACGCTCATACATCGTCGGTTCGTTGATGCTGTGGCTCGCGGCTTTCATGGGTCTCGTCATCTTCTACGCATCCATCAACTGGATGCCGATTCTGCTGACGGACGCAGGCCTGAATGCGAAGAGTGCAACGCTGATCTCCGCCCTATTCCCGCTAGGTGGTGTCGGCGCGGTAGTGTGCGGCGCGCTGATGGATCGGTTCAATGCGAATCTCGTCATAGCCGGATGCTATGCGCTCGCCGCGATCAGCCTCTTCTGTATCGGCCAGACGGTGGGAAATGTCGTGCTGCTAGTGCCAATCGTATTGGTGTCTGGCGTGCTGATGAACACCGCACAGGCTTCCATGAATGCGCTAGCGGCTGCGTTTTATCCTACTGCAGGACGTGCCACGGGTGTCGCGTGCATGCTTGGCATCGCCCGCTTTGGCGGAATCGCCGGCTCGTTTCTTGTGGCAGAACTCGTACGCCGGCATTTTACGTTCGCAGGTGTCTTCACCATCATTGCCTTTGCCGGAGGACTCGCTTGCGTTGCCTTATTGATCAAGCACCTCGCACAAGCAGATGATTCCCGAACGGCACGTGAGCGCATGAGGTCTGCGGCCAGCCACCAAGCTTCCAATGAGATGTCAAGCTGACACGCTGTGACATCGGGTGGCCGCAGACCCTTCAGAACTGGTGGCGAATACCCACCATCGCACCCGTTTGATTCACCCCAGGCAATGGCGAAGAGGCGGGTGGAATCACGCCACCATCAATTGTGATCGCCGAGTTGCGCTGGTTGAACACACGCCCCGCGGTGACGTACACCGAACTGCGTTTGGACAACAGGTACGTCACGCGTGCCGCGATCACCGAGGCTCCCGCGGAGCTGCCGCCGTTCACTGACAGATGGCCGAACTGGGCGTCGAGTGCGATGAACGGAATGGGCAGATAGGTCCCGCCAAGCCACCAGTAGTTGCTGACTGCGTCGAAAACGGTCGGCGTCTGTGCCCCGTGATTGATCCGATGGAGGAACCCCGCGCCGATAGTCGCCGCACCCCACTTCACGTAGCCGTCGATGACGGCACGGGTATCGGTTTGCGAGCTAACCGGCAGCGGCGAGCCGGTGCCGCCGCCACCGTAGTTGCGGTCGATAGCCGCCGCTGCGCCCCAGGCCGTCGCATCGTATTTCATCATGGCAGACATTGACTTGCAGGCGCGCCAGTCGGTCGGAGACTGACCGGCACACCCTCCGGCCTCCGCTGGATCCACCGCGTCACGCCCGAGCGAATACGTGACGCCGACAGTCAGTCCCGACGACGTGAAACTATAGGCGATCGCGTTGTCGAGTCGCGGTTGGGCCAGGTACGGGTCCAGATCGGCCGCGGCATAGACATTCGGTCCCATCGTGTCACCCGGGATGGCCCAATAGATCTGGGAGTATTGCCGGCCGAGCGATAACGTCCCCCATCGTCCTGACAGCCCGACATATGCCTGCCGACCAAACAGACGGCCACCTTGATTCAGTGTGCCCTGTGACGGCGCGAAGCCCGACTCCAGTACGAAGACCGCGCTAAGACCACCACCCAGATCCTCCTTGCCACGCAAGCCCCACCTTGAAGGTATCGATCCAGTGAGCGACGGCATACGTACCACGCTGGACTTGTGAGGGCCGACGTTGGTCACATACTCGACGCCGGTATCGATAATCCCATAGAGGGTGACAGAGCTTTGCGCCTGCGCTGCGCCCGACGCACATGCCGCAAGCGACGAGAGCCCACACCAGACCGCCTGACGCCACGAGAAGCCATACCCCGACCGATTCGACCGCGAACTCATGTATCTGTCTCCCGTTGGTTAGTTGCTTCCATGGAAGATAAATTTTCATAATCTTCCTTGTCAAACAATTTACGGTTGGGAGTTACCCCGATCGAACCCCGCGCATCTCATGACCACCCCGTGTCGCAAGCGTGACGGACGGAAAAACGCAGCAGATCTCCAGATTTTCAGATATATCGGCGTTTGCCCTAACTCGACACCCTGCGCGCAAACTTTTATCTTCCATGGAAGATTTAATGAATCAACGTGATCAGTTCAGCAGGAGTGCGTCGACAAATGAGAGATTTGGAAGTCCAACGGACAATTCACGGTCGCGGTACCGCACCATCGCCGAGCCCAGCCGTTGGGTCGTCAATGGACGAGTCGATGAACCATGTCAGGGAGAAGGATCGTGTCCTCCCTGGTTTCGCCTGGCGCGACGACTATGCCCTCGGACATCACACGATGGACGAGACCCACCAGGAGTTTGTCGCATGCGTACATGCGCTGCTGACGACGGAAGACGACGATCTTGAGAACGCACTCGAAGCGTTTGCCGACCATGCGCAGCGCCATTTTGCCGACGAAGACGCGTCGATGCGCGACACAGCCTACGGCTCGGCGGGCTGCCATATCGACGAGCACGCTGCCGTGCTCCGCTCCCTCGACGATGTACGCGCCATGCTGGTTGATGGACGAACTGATGTCGTCCGCTCTTTTGCCCGAGCGCTGATGGACTGGTTTCCGGAGCATGTGCGCGTGATGGACCAGGGTCTGGCGCGCTGGCTGGTTCAGCGACAGTTGGGCGGCTCGCCAGTGGTCATCCGGCGTCGGCTTCACGTCGCCGCGTGACAGGCTCCCCTCTTTTGGCATATATCCCCATGGAAAACAACTCGATCCCAATGAACGCCTCGCTGCAGGTCAAAGTCTCCGCGAGGATCTGGCTCGCGGACGACATTGCCGGCTACGAGCTGTCGCCGCTGTCGGGCGGCGAACTGCCTGCCTTTGAAGCAGGCGCACACATCGACCTGCACGTACCGGGTGGTCCCGTGCGCCAGTACTCCCTGTATGACTTGCCGGGCGAATCTCCGCGCTACAGAATCGGCGTGCTGCGGGACCCCGAATCGCGTGGCGGATCCGTGAAGCTTCTCGAGAACGTTCATGCGGGCGACACGCTCACGATCAGCGCCCCGCGCAACCACTTTGCGCTGCACAACGGTCAAACAGACCGTTCGATCCTGTTCGCGGGTGGCATCGGCATCACGCCAATCCTCTGCATGGCGCAGCAACTGGCGCACGAGCACCGTCCCTTCGAGATGCACTATTGCGGACGAACGCTGTCGCGCATGGCGTTCGTCGACCGCCTGCAACCAGCGCAATTTGGCGACGAGTCGCAGGTGCACGTGCACGTCGACGACGGCGCCCCGGGTCAGCAACTCGATGCCCGCTCCGCGATAGGTGCGCCGTCGCCCGACAAGCACCTGTATGTCTGTGGACCCACCGGCTTCATGGACCACATCCTGCGGACCGCACGCGAACTCGGCTGGGACGAGGCACACCTGCACCGCGAATATTTTGCGGCTGCGCCAATCGATTCCTCCGAAGACGAACGGTTCGACATTGAAATCCGCAGCAGCGGCCAGGTCATCGCCGTTGGCGCGGATCAAAGTGCCGCGCACGCCCTGCTCGACGCCGGGTTCGACCTGCCCCTGTCCTGCGAGCAGGGTGTGTGCGGCACCTGCATGACGAAGGTGCTGGACGGCGTACCCGACCATCGGGACCTTTATCTGACGGACGAAGAGCGCACACGCAACGACAGCTTCATGCCGTGCTGCTCGCGCGCCAAGACTTCCCGGCTGGTGCTCGATCTTTGAGGCCACCGGTTACCCACTGCCAAAGACTGTAGCGAGGGGATCACCATGTTGAGCAAGCAAGATAACGAACTGATGTGCCGTACCGGAGCGGGTACAGCCATGGGCGACGCGATGCGCCGCTTCTGGCTGCCCGTGATCCAGTCCTCGGACATGCCACAGGCGAATGGAGAACCACGCACGATAGAGCTGCTGGGTGAGCGTTTTGTTGTGTGGCGCGACCAGCAGGGTCGGCCCGGCGTCTATGCAGAAGGTTGCCTGCACCGGGGCGCGTCAATGCAGTTGGCGCGCGCCGAGGGCGATGGCCTGCGCTGTATCTATCACGGCTGGAAGTTTGCGGTGGACGGAACGGTGCTCGACACCCCAAACATCGAGGATCCGAAATTCAAACAGCGCATCAAGGGCCGAACCTACCCGGTGCAGGAAGCGGGCGGCATTGTCTGGGCTTATCTGGGGCCAAAGGGTGAAACGCCGCCCTTCCCGCACTGGACCTTTATGGACCAGCCGGACTCGAATCGAATCAACGCCTGCGCTGTCGTCAACGCCAATTTTGTTCAGGTAATCGAAGGACTCGTCGACTCATCGCATCTGACCGTTCTGCATAGTTCCGCACTGGCCCGGACGAATGACTCCAATCTCGACTATGCGAAGAAGACTTCGCATATGCAATTCGACGCAGCCCCGGAGATCGAAGCAGACGAGACGGATTTCGGCTTCCACTACGTTGCAATCCGCCAGAGCGGCGGCAAGCGCATTGCTCGCGTCACAGCGTTCATTGCACCCTGCTTCGTCGCCAATGCAAACGGGGATGTATGGCTTGCGATCGTCCCTGTTAGTGACGAACGCTGCAACCTGTACCACGTGTGGTGGGATGCCGAAAAGCGCGTGGGCGAAGAGCCGTTGCGCAGTGAACAACTCACGTTCGTGGGCCTCGATGAGCCGACGCTGCGCAAGTACGGCATGACGGCCGACACCTGTGACACGTCGGCGGCGATGTCCGTTGCCAATGGCTACCGCCAGGACCGCGGCCAGCAGCGCAACGGCCACTTCACTGGGTTTGACAGCATCACGCAGGAAGACGCCGCGTGCAGCGTGTCGAGCGGCGCGATTCGCGACCGCTCGCAGGAGCTGCTATCCACTGCCGACATCGCGATCAGCCGTCTTCAGCGCTGCCTGCTGGCATACGCCCGGGCGGCCCGTGACCAGCAGGAGATAGCCGCTGTGCGAGCCGACGCCGGCAGCGCAATTGGCGTGTCCGGCGAGATCGGCCTCGGCGAGGACTGGCGGACCCTGGTTCCCCACCATCGAATCGTTTCGTCCCACGGTGTACGCGCAGAGCGCAGTCAATAACTCAAGTCAGGAAAGGAGCATGAAATGTTGAGCCACGCAGACAACGAGATTCTTTGCCGTGTCGGCCCGGGCACCCCGGGCGGGACCCTGATGCGACGCTTCTGGCACCCCGTGTGCACCTCCGCCCAGTTGCCGCAGCCGGACTGCGCGCCGCTGCGCGTTCGTCTGCTCGGAGAAAACTATGTCGCGTTCCGCGATACCGAGGGCAAGGTCGGCTTTCTGGAAGAGCTGTGCATGCACCGGGGCGCATCGCTCGCGCTTGGGCGAGTCGAAGAAGGCGGCATCCGCTGCCTCTATCACGGCTGGAAGTTCAGTGCTTCTGGTGCCGTGCTGGAAACGCCGAACCACGCCGATCCGAAGTACGCGGCACGGATGAAGGCACCCGCCTTTCCAGTGCGCGAAGAAGGCGGCATCGTCTGGACGTACGTCGGCCCCCTCGAACTGCTTCCGGCGTTTTCGCGCTACGCCTTCATGGACTCCGCACCGAACCATCGGGTCGTGCTGCGCGTCAACGTCGCCTGCAACTATCTGCAGCTGGTCGAGGGTGGCGAGGACAGCTCGCATGTCGGCGTACTGCACACCAACATGGCGCGCCCCGGCTGGAAAGACGACGAGTTCACGCGCAACCCTGACGTAGTCAATCCCGCTGCGCTTGCATCCAATGACCTGGAACCGGCTCTGAAGATCGAAGAAACAGCCTTCGGGTTCCATTATGTCGCTCTGCGCAAGACGGATGAGCCGGGAGTCCGCAACGCACGTGTGGTCCCGTTTATCGTTCCATACGGCCGCATCATCCCTGCCCCGGCGTTTCAGTTCACCGTCCTCGAAGTCCCCGAAGACGACACGCACACCAGCACCTACATCGTCGTGCATGGCGACGCCCCGGTGACCGAAGAGAAGATCATCGAGCTGCTCGGACTGAACGACCCCACCTGCTATGACCGCAAGAATTGCACGTTCACCGCTAGCTGGACGGACAGCTTCGGCCAGAACCGCCAACTGATGAAGGAAAACTGGACCGGCTTGCGCGGCGTCGAGGTGGAGGATGCAACGATCGGGCTGTCGCAGGGGCCCCTCTACGACCGCTCGCGCGAGCATCTGGTACCCGCCGACCAGGCCGTCGTGCGCGTGCGCCGTGTGCTCCTGGCATCGATCAGGCGTGTGATGGAGAACCAGCAACCGCCGGCGCTCGGTCTCGACCTGCGGGGCGTGAGCGCCTGCGACCGGCAGCTCGAAGATGGTGCAGCCTGGCAAGACCTGCTGCCAGCGCATCGCCAGGCAGTGGCAGCCTGAGGAGGGTACTCGCGTGACCAACAACACCCATAGCAATGTGACGGACTACTTGTCGCTGCTACGACTCGACGGTCGCGGCTTCGTGGTGCTTGGCGGGAACGCGATTCCGATTGGACGCGCCGCCACGCCGGCAGAAATCGCGGGGCACCTGTTATTCCTTGCCTCCGACCTGAGTGCCCATATGACCGGTGAAATCATCACCGTCGATGGCGGCCTCAGCGTCCTTGCTGCCATTCCGCCCATTACGTTCGCCCCCTCAGCAACCCCGACTCCCTGAAACCGGCGATGCCTCCGTCAGGCCTTCGATATCGTCGTGCCGCGCCCCGGCCGCGCGCCGGTATGGACTCGGGGCGTTCACTCCCGCTACAATCGACCGGAGCGAATATCCTTCCAGGGAAGTCATCGAGATGAGCATCGCCGCCACAAAGCGACCCGCGCCTACCCGAGCCCGCAAGAACGCGGCAGTCGAACAGCCCGGGCCCGCGAGAAAACCGACTCTTCCTGGTAGCAGCCACATTGAATTCATCACGCTGCAGTGGCAACGTGAACACAGCGAACTCGATCTCTCAAACTTCCTGCTCGCGATCTATTTCATGCGGCTAGGCACGCTCGTGGAACAGGCGTTTGACAAAATGTGCCAGGGCCTATGTGGTATTAGCGGGTCGGATATGCGTGTGCTGCTGGCACTGCGCCGCAACGGCCACCCGTACGCGAAGCGCCCGACTGACCTGTATCGGGCTCTTCTCGTCACCTCAGGTGCGGTTACCAAAAAGATTGACCGCCTCGCGAGCCTCGGCATGGTGGAGCGTCTGCCTGACCCCGGCCACGGCGGCGGATTCATCGTTCATCTGACCAGGAAAGGCCTCGACATCGTTGAGAAGGCCATAGTCAAGCTTGCGAATGAGTCGTCGATCGCGCCGGCGATTGCACACTTTTCTGAAGCAGAGCGCGCTGCGGGCAATGAGTTCTGCCTGCGGACATTGGCGTTAATGGAAGAACTGGTACTTCCGGGTCTTGAAGAACCCGACCATGCATTGCCGAAGCCGCGAGCCAAAAGCACGCCGCGCTCGCCGCGCAAGCGCGAATGATCGGAACGCCAGGAACTACATCTACATAGCCGCAGGCCCTGCCTTCAGAGCCTTGACGAACCAGCTGCCGGCGGGACCAGGCGGCGTGTCCTTTCTATACGCGGCGAACATCGGAATCGAAGGCGTCGCCGGTTCAAATTTATCAAGGCGAAGCCGGTGCAGCGCGCCAGAAGCAATGTCGCCCTTTACCATCGCAAGCGGCATGTGCCCCCACCCAAAACCGGCTCGCAGAAACTCGTGCTTCGCATGCAGGTCTGCCAGTTTCCAGGTGAGCGGCGAAAAGACTTCGAAGTTTGTCCCTTCCGTCAAATCCGTGCTGTCAGTCAAGACCAGCTGAACATGTCTTTCCAGCTCCGGCATTCCGATGACACGCGCAAAAGCTGCTAACGGATGCGTCGGGGCGACGACAGTGACCATGCTGACATCCAGGACTTTTTCGGCATGTATGCCCTCCGGAACGACGGGCATTGAACCAATGATGCCGAGTCGGCAGACACGGTCCAATATCCGTTTCGTCGCTCCACCCAATACGTCGACATAGAGGCGCAACGGCGTATCTGGAAACTCGACAGAAAATTCCCGCATCGCGGCAGTCATTCGCTCGATCGGATAGAACGCGTCGACGGCAATTGCCAGTTCGGGCTCGAGTCCCCCTGCGAGGGTACGGGCTCGAGCCTTGAATCCGTCCATGCCGCGCATCACTGCGCGGGCCTCGCTGACCAGAGCGGCCCCTCCGGCAGTCAGCCGCGGAAAGCGCCCGCTACGGTCGAACAGTTGTATTCCTGTTTGCGCTTCGAGATTCGCAAGCGTCTGACTGACCACCGACTGCGTTCTGCGCAGACTGCGGCCCGCAGCAGAGAAACTTCCTTCATCGACTGCCGCAATAAATGTCCGCAATTGATCCAGGGAAACCCCATCTAGCATATATCGCTCCTCACGATGGATCGCATCGAAATAAATAGGCTTCCCCTGATCGATGCCAACTCTTAATCTTCTTCCACGTCAATAGATTTGAGGAACGCACGGCACCATGTCTTATCGTACAGGCGAATCCGCCACGTCGGAAAACCACGTGGAATCTTTTTCAGAGAATGGCGAGGACCGTCTCCCGAGTCCGATTCGCGCCACGCGAACGATTGTCACCCGCACAGCGGGCAGGCAACACGGTCCGGTTAACCGCCTGTTCAGTCCCGGTGATCTTGGCGGACTGCTCAAGCCCTTCGTCTTTCTCGACTATTTCGACGTTTCGCCGCATTCAGGAACGCGCTTCTCCATGCATCCGCATTCCGGTATCGCGACTACAACGATCCTGCTGGAAGGTGAAGTTCGCTATGAAGACACGACCGGCGCATCCGGCGTCATGTCGGCTGGAAGTGTCGAATGGATGAACGCGGGTGGTGGCGTGTGGCATGACGGCTACCCGGAAGGCCGTGCGCGCGTGCGCGGCTATCAGTTATGGACGGCGTTGCCGGATGAGCTTGAGCTGGGTGAACCCAACAGCCAGTATCTGTCTGCCCACGCGATTCCCAAAACCGGTCCAGCCAGAATCATTCTGGGCCACTACGAAAATCTCCAGAGCCCTGTATCGGCGCCTCAAGGTATCAACTACCTGCACGTGCGGCTTTCGGCGGGCGAGCGTTGGCGATATACGCCACCAGCCGGCCATGTCATCGCATGGCTTGGCATTCAGCGCGGCGCGCTTCAGGTCGCGGACCACCGCATTGGCGCCGAGCTTGTCGTATTCAGCGAATCGGAGGACGTTCTGGATTTCATCGCCCACGAAGACTCGGAGTTTGTCCTTGGCTCCGCGATCGCGCACCGCCACGAACTCGTGCTGGGATACTACTCCGTGCATACCTCGCAGGAGGCTTTGCGTGCCGGCGAAAATAGAATTGTGGAGATAGGAGAACAACTCCGACGCGCCGGTCGTATCAGGTAACGCTTTTTCGAACTCGTGTGAGCCCTGGAATAAAGCTGGCGGCTCACTTTTCCACACACCCGATTCCCTGGAAATTTTCAATGCGAAGCGTACAAGTGGGTGACGCCGTGATTCCGGCCTTGGGTTACGGCACTTATGGCATGAGCCACGGTGAAATCAATCGGTTGCTCCCCGCAGCACTTCGGGCTGGTTTCCGTCATATCGACACCGCACAAATTTACGGGAATGAGGCCAGCGTAGGCGAATGCGTCGCTGCTTCGGGAATCCCGAGGGCGGAAGTCTTCATCACGACAAAGGTCTGGGTCTCCAATTACGATTCCCGGAAGTTCGAAGCGTCGGTCGATGAGAGCCTCCGCAAGCTGAAGACGAGTTACATTGACCTCCTCTTGCTGCATTGGCCCAGCACAGACGTTCCTTTATCCGAACAGATCGAAGGACTCAACGCGGCGGTGAAGGCCGGCAAGGTTCGTCATATCGGTGTCAGCAACTTCAACCGGGAACTCATGGCGGAAGCTATCGGACTCTCGCAGACTCCGCTCGTCACCAATCAGTTCGAATACCACCCGTATCTTGATCAGTCGTTGCTTATCGAAAGTGCGCGTCAGACCGGGCTCTCCGTGACCGCGTATTGCGGCATGGCGGTGGGCCGCGTCTTCTCGGACAACACACTGAAAGAAATAGCGGTCCGCTACGGCAAGACTATCGCTCAAGTTGTTCTGCGATGGCTCGTTCAGCAGCAAGGCATCGTGGCACTTTCAAGAACCTCGCAGGCGGAGCGACTGCGGCAAAACATGGCAATCTTCGACTTTGAATTGAGCCCTACGGACATGGCAGCCGTTCATGCGCTGGCGCAGCCAGACAGTCGGATCGTCGATCCGCGCGGACTCGCACCGCTTTGGGATAGTACGGAACCTCGACTACGGTGATTGCCCCGGTGGACCGCGAAACAGGAACTTAACTGACTTCCACCATCACCAGTTCAGCGTCTTCGAGAGCCGATATCTGGGCGGTCGCCACTTTCGTCATCGCAATGCCATCAAGGGGTCCCACGGGCTCGCCATTCACTTCGATTCGTCCCGATGCCACTACAAGATAGGCTCGCCGTGATGGACCTAACTCCTGATGGATGCTCTCTCCCGCCTGAAGCGTTGCTGCAAGCAGCCGCGCGTCGGCACGGATGGGAAGCGCACCTTCATCGGAATCATAGCCACTGGCAAGCACCACAAAGCGGCCGGAGCGATCGCCCTTGGGAAACGGCCTGGTAGCCCAGCGCGGCTCGCCACCGGAAACACGAGGGACCAACCATATCTGGTAGAGCTTCAGCGGGACATCACCGCTATTGAACTCCATGTGGCGTATCCCTGTCCCGGCGCTCATGACCTGAACATCGCCCGCGTGAGTCGTTCCTTCGGATCCCAAAGTGTCGCGATGCCCCACCATGCCCTGGCGGACATAGGTGATGATCTCCATGTTGCGATGCCCGTGCATGGGGAAACCGCTGCCGATGGCGATTTCATCGTCGTTCCACACAATCAGTGGGCCCAACGCTTCATGTGAAGGATCGTCCGCGGCGCTGACCGCAAAATGGTGTCTCGCGGTCAGCCAGCCCAGATCCGCACGACCGAGTGAATCCCAACGCCGATGTACAAGCATCTCTACTTCCTTTTGCTATCGCCACAAATGAGGTTTCCGGACTACCGACACGGTAGCCCGGACAAGATGACGGAATGCCATATCGGCTCCGGCGTCGGACAGAGGAACGACCTGAACGAGACGATCCTCCATCCGGTCAGGCGAGTCGTCGCCTCGACGGATCCGTTTCTCCAGCTCGCCGTCAGAGACTTGCTGCCAGAGACCCCGCACGTGAGGCTGCCCGCCCGTCCAGACTGAACGCGCCGGCACCGAAGTAGGTGATCTGCAGGAGACCACCGGCCATCATCACGTTCTTGAGGAAGTGAATCATCTGGTTCTGGTCGGCGAAGTTGTGGTGGAAGAACACCGCCGTCGCAACACAGAACACCGCCATTACCAGCGATGCGAGGCGGACCCGGTAGCCCGACAACAGCAGCAGGCCACCGCCCAGCTCGATGACCACCGCGATAATGAACGCCAGCGGCGGCACTGGCAGACCAACGGCCGCGATATAGCCGACTGTCGCGGCGTACGCGCCCAGCTTGCTCAGCCCGCTCATCACAAACGGTGCGCCGAGCAGGATACGACCTAACAGCGGCAGAAACTTGTAACCTTCCATCACGAACTCCTGAAATGAATTTAGTTAGGTGGACTGCCAATATTGGAACCTGGCCAGTAATATGAGCATGCCCGCCTTCGCTTCCGATCACCCCGAATGGGACGACGGGAAATCAACGGCCCACAGAAATCAGCAATGGTTTGGGCCTTGAAACGATGCTAAATCCACAACGATCGTGCGCATATCTCCAGAATTGCAAAGCATCGTTGCTTCTGGTAGAAAGATAAAACCTAACTGAGGCCAGTCGATGGACCAGATCACAGACCTCAATGATCTTCGGCTCTTCGCGGAAGTCGTCGAGCACGGAAGCTTCACGGCAGCGGCGCGCAGCCTGGGCGTACAGACGTCGAAACTCAGCCGGCGGATACGCGCACTGGAGGAGGAGCTTGGCGTTCGTCTGCTCAATCGCACCAGCCGGAGCCTGTCCCTGACGGAAACCGGCCGGCGGTTCCACCAGCATTGCCTTGCTCTCGTGGCGGAATCGAAGGCCGCCAGGGACTTTGTGGACCAGACGCGTTCAACACCGCAGGGCACCATCCGGATAAGCTGCCCCATAGGATTGCTGAACTCCGGCATCGCCGCGATCATTGCGCAGTATGTCCAGGACAATCCGCAAGTGCAGGTCCTGGTCGATGCCACCAACCGTCGCGTGGATGTGATCGAGGAAGGTCTGGACTTCGCCGTCCGGGTGAGGCTTCCTCCGCTTGAAAACACTGACCTCGCAGTCCGGCAACTGGGCATCTCTGTTCAGATTCTGGTCGCCAGTCCAGAGCTGGCGTCGCGCCATCCTGTGCCCAGTTCCCTTGACTCGCTCAAGGAGTGGCCGACCCTTGCCATGTCCAGCAGCAGTGAGCGCTTTGTCTGGAACCTGGTGGACGCAAAGGGTGGCCCGACGTCATGGGCGCATCAGCCTCGTCTGGCTACGGACGACCTGGCCAGCCTGCGGGTTGCCGCCTTGCAAGGCGTAGGGGTGGCCATGCTGCCCCACGGGCTGGTGGACGCCGATATTGAGGCCGGCCGGTTGCAGCACTTGCTGGCAGGTCTGGCCACGGCGCCAGGCCTCGTCCACGCGATTTTCCCCACGCGCCGCGGCATGGTTCCGGCCGTCCGGCATCTGCTTGACGCCCTGGTGTCGGGATTCCAGGACCTGCACCGGAAGTGGTAGTGCGGCCGTCAAGCATGACTCACGAAAGCACCTCGCAGGCAAACCGCGCAATCAGCGCCGCGCCCATACTCACCGTAGCGATCTAGCACAGCGTGCGCAGCGTCCATACCGCCGAGCGGCCAATTGGCTTATCGGCGGATGCAAGGGTCTCCAGCGCACAATTTGTGCCACCGAGGGCCACGCTTCAGTCAATCAGATCGGCACCTGTCGTCAGGACAATCTTGCCAAAGTGGGTGCCGGAATCGATCAGCTCGTGCGCGCCGCGAGCGTCGGCCAGCGCAAAGGTCTTGTAGACAATGGGCTTGATCTTGCCGCTCTCGATGTGCGGCCAGACCTGCCGCTCCAGTTCATTGACGATGGTTGCCTTGTCCGCGGATGTGCGCGATCGCAATGTCGAACCCATATGCGTCAGACGTTTCGTCAGCATCGGCACGAGGTTAAGATCCTTCGCCGGCCCCTTGATCACGCCCACCTGGAGGATCCGTCCGTCCATGGCTGCGGCGTCGTAGTTTCTAGCCACGTAGTCGCCGGCAATGATGTCGAGGATCACGTCGGCCCCTTTTCCATCGGTAGCCTGCTTTGTCTCGGCGACGAAATCGTCGTCGCGGTAATTTATCGCGACGTCCGCGCCTAGCGCCAGACTGGCTTCGCGATGCGCCTCCGAGCCAACTGTCGTGATGATTTTCGCAGCGCCGAATGCCTTCGCCAGCATGGTCGCCGTGGTACCGATACCTGACGCACCGCCATGGATCAACACCGATTCGCCGGCAACCAGCTTGCCGCGCTGGAACAGGTTCAGCCATACCGTCATAAACGTTTCGGGCATGGCCCCCGCTTCCACCAACGTCAGGCCTTTGGGGATACGCATCGTGTTGCAGGCATGCGCGACGGCATATTCTGCGTAGCCACCGCCAGGAATCAATGCACACACCAGTTCGCCGATCTGGAATTCGGACACGTCGGCGCCGACGGCAACCACTTGACCTGCCACTTCCAGCCCTGGAATGTCCGAAGCGCCGGGGGGCGGATCATACAGCCCTTTGCGCTGGAAAACGTCGGGGCCGTTCACGGCAGCTGCGTGGATGCGGATCAGAACCTGATCGGCGGCCGGCGTCGGCACCGGGCGCGTAGTCGGCACCAGGACCTCAGGACCGCCGGGCTGTGTGATTTCAATGGCGGTCATGGACGACGGCACACGATAAGTTGAAGCAGACATGGATACCACTCCTTCTATGGGTGAGGCTCGCTGGATCCGGGCGGACCGTTGAACGAGGAACTCCTGCATTGAAGTATAGGTCTCGACACTGATGAATATGTGCAGCATTATTCGCGTTTATGAATGCAAATTTGCATCAGGAGGGTGGCACGATGAACTGGGACGACGCGCGAGTGTTTCTCGCGGTGGAGCGCGAGAAAACGCTCCGTGGAGCGGCCAGAACGCTCAATCTCGATCAGGCAACGGTCGGCAGGCGGATTGCGGCACTGGAGCACGCGCTGCGCGCAACGCTCTTCCTGCGCACGTCTGAGGGTTATGCGTTGACCACCGCAGGCGAGGCGGCGCTGAAATCGGCGGAGAAAATGGAACATTCCGCGCACGAACTCGTCAGACGAACTCAAGGCACGGATACTCGGCTTGCGGGGGATGTAAGAGTCACCAGCACCGACTCGATTGCGCTCGAATTCCTGCTTCCCGCCATCGAACGCCTGCATGCTGCGCATCCCGAAGTGCGCGTCCTGCTGGACACGTCGACACGCATGCTGAATCTGGCAAAGCGCGAAGCGGATATCGCGGTCCGCTCAGTCAGACCGGACAATCCCGATCTTGTCGCGCGGCGCCTGGCTCGCTGGCCCATGGCGCTCTTTGCATCGAATGCTTATCTCGAGCAGTACGGCAAGCCTGAACCTGGCTCCGCATTCGCGGGCCACGATCTGGTCGTCTATCAGGGAAACTGGACCGGTAATCGATCACCTACTCTCGCTGGCGAACCGGTACACGCGGGGCGCATCGTATCGACCTTCAATTCCAGCCTCATGCTGCGTACCGCGGTAAAGGCCGGCATCGGCATTGGTGAGCTTCCGATCCATCTGGCGGAACACGACGGCCTCGTGCAGATATGGCCGGAACCCGCCCGTGGGGCGGTCTACGAAGTCTGGCTCGTCACGCATCAGGACCTTCGGCATACCGCGCGCATCGCCGCAATGATCGAAGGCATCGTCGCCGCATTCGAGGATCACACAACCCACAAAAAATAGCCACGCGCGACCTGGCTGCGGCGGCTGCGTGGCGAGTTAGTTGCAATCAGCGGCCCTACGTCATTCAACAGATAGCATGCCGGGCATCACGCTAACCCGCACCGGGCACTATTCCACCACGATGGGCAGTCGAAGCATGAATTCGCTCCCGGCACCTGGCCCGGCACTGATTGCCGACACCGTCCCGCCATGCGCCTCGGCAACGGCTTTTACGACAGCGAGACCGACTCCCAGGCCGCCGGCACTCGCCGCGATCGTTCTGCTGGATTGAGCGAACAGGTCGAAGATATGTGGCAGGAGCGCGTCCGATATACCCAGGCCATCGTCTTTCACGGATACGACAAGAGTGTTGTGATCGGCGAGCACATTCACGTTGATGCAACCGTATTCGGGCGTGTATTTCACCGCGTTATTCAGGAGGTTGCTGACGGCCTGTGCGAGGCGCACCGGATCGCCCTCAACGCGCAGCGCCTTGTCGGCGATCTGGATGTTGAAGGCCTGGCTGCGCTGCGCTGCGGCCAGTGCAGCCGCGCTCAGCGGAGCGGCAAGCACCGCCACGATATCGACAGGGACCTTGTTCACCCGCAGCGCACCATGGTCGACGCGGATTGCGTCCATCAGATCCTCGGCAAATCGGGCAATCTGTGCGATTTGCCGGTCAATCATGTCGATCGACCTCAGCACTTCCGGTCGATCTGACGACGCCCTGCGGATGAGATGAGTGGCGAGTTGCATCGGCGATAACGGTCCGCGAAGCTCGTGCGCCACCATCGCAAGAATTTCGTCTTTGAGTCGCAGCGCGTCAATATCACGAGGCACAGACGAGCGATGATTGGCAAAGGCGATGAAGGGCCGTTGCTGCGGCAATTCCATCATCTCGTCCGGCACATTTATGCGCTGTGCCTTGTGCGTAACAATTGACCACCGGAAAGACCCTGGTTGAGCTGACATGTCAATCTCCAGATCGCGGCCTGTCGGCCGCGACGGATGCATAAGCGGCTGTTCGCCGATACCTGCCTCGCGAAAGTGAGCCGAAAATCACTGGTACGCGCAGGTTCCAGGAGAACGATCCCACGGATCGACGCAGTACGTCTGTACGGTGGCGTTCAAGTCGGTAAAAATAACCGCGTTGAGTCCGCCGCTATCGCCTGAGTAGTTGCGCGCGCAAGACTTCGAGTTCATCGAGCAGATCAAGCGCGAGCGCGATGCCCGCGGCATTGATCTGGAGATCGCGGGCGAGGCGTCGGGCTGTCCGGACACGGCGCAGCGATACGCCGTCAAAGTACGGCACCACGTCCCCGTTGACGCGTTTCGGCTCAATGGCCCCCTGGTCGATCCACAGGGCCAACTGATGCTCGGAGGTGCCGGTGGCCCGGCACAACTCGAACGCAGTGAATTCCACCTGCTCTTCAACAATCAGGCCGTCTAACCAGGCAGTGCTCGATTTTTTCATGACGGATCACCTTAAAGATGCGCTCGCGGATCGAAGCTGAACGCTTGCCGCATCGTCTCGTAGGCAGCGCGTGCCTGATCGCTCTCGGCCGACGGCAGAACGATGTTCAGTTGCGCATAGAGGTCGCCCGGCACGACAGTCGGACCACTTGCCGGGATGCCTTTGCCTCTGAGGCGCAAGCGCCGCCCGCCGACGGAGTTCTGAGGGACCGTCAATTCCACCGCGCCGTCGGGCGTCGGCACGGTAATCCTGGCGCCCAACGCGGCTTCCCAGGGGGCGACCGGCACGTCGATTGTTACGTCGCGGCCATCGACGCGAAAACGTCCGTGTTCGCGAATGCGAATCTCGAGATAGAGGTCTCCCGCGCGCCCGTCGCCGAACCCGGCCCCGCCCTGGCCGACCAGCCGCAAATGCTGGCCGCCGTACACGCCCTTCGGAATGGAGACGTTCAGCGTCCGCGATTGCGTCGTGACGTGGCCGCTCGCGTCGAGCACCGGCGTATCCAGAGAAATCGAACGCTGGGCGCCACAATACGCGTCCTCCAGATCGATGACGACCTTGGCGTGGTGGTCATCGCCAGGCACTGAATAGGGCCCACCGCTGTAAGCGTCCTCCAGATCCTGCGCCATTCCCGCACTGTGGCCGGAACTCGCGGTCTGCCGTTTTCGTCCGGGCGAGGCATGGCCGCCGCCGGAACGCGCTCCGCCGAATAGCGCGTCGAAAAATTCGCTGAAACGCGCTTCGTCCCCTGCCTGATTGTCCGCACCGCTGAATTCGAAGCCCTCGTCCCACTGTGGCGGCGGCTGGAAGTCCTGACCGTTGCTCCACTGATCACCCATCCGGTCGTAGGCCGCGCGTTTTTCCGTGTCCTTGAGCACGCTGTACGCTTCGCCGAGTTCCTTGAAGCGTGCCTCTGCGTCGTCGAGTTTGCTGAGATCCGGGTGATATTTGCGGGCGAGCTTGCGATAGGCGCGCCTGATGTCGTCCTGTGTCGCGCTGCGCGACAATCCCAGCGTCACGTAATAGTCCTTGTATTTCATTTCGAAGACAGGCCGATGGGACGACACGAGGAAACTGTCCAGCGCCCTGGCAAAACCGATACCGGTGGTCAGGCACATGCTGGGCCAACCGCCCGGCGCCTTTAGTGGCCGTGGAGGTGCGGTCATGATGTGGTGGACAGTCGAGGTTCGACCCATCCATGACCACGGTGCGCGTGGGGATAGTGAAAGTCGGTACGGTGCCGTACGGCTTTGCAGACCCCGTGAGCGTGATGCCGCGGAGCCACAGGCGGATTGCGCACCGCGCTTTCAAACTAAAAAAACGCACTGCGTCGCGGTCAATGTCAGGGCTGGCACGAACTATAATTTACTCGTGCTATGGTCCGCTTTGCGGTGTCGACGAACCCGTATGCTCACCGAGCCCCCAATTTCGTCGATGTCACATTCGGCCCGCGTGGACGGTGAGAGTCTTCTTCGGGTCAATTCTGTGAAACCAGAACCCATTATCTTGCAGGACTTCGGGAGATGACTCATGTCGATCACACGTCAACCGGAAGACAATCATCTGCTTTCTGTGCTGCCCCAGTCTGAATGGGACCGCATCGGGTCTCACCTCGTCTCGCTCGATATGCCGCTGGGGCAAGTTGTCTACGAGTCGGGCGACAGGCTGGACCATGTCTATTTCCCCACCACCGCAATCATCTCGCTGCTCTACGTCATGGAGGACGGAGCATCCGCTGAAATCGCGATTGTCGGTAACGAGGGGCTAATCGGTATCGCGCTGTTCATGGGCGGCGAAACGACGCCTAGCCGCGCGGTCGTACAAAGCGCCGGCCACGCGTACCGGCTCGACGCGCGCATCCTGAAAGAAGAATTTCACCGTGCCGGCCCGGTGCAACGACTGCTGCTCCGCTATACCCAGGCGCTCATCACGCAGATGGCGCAAACGGCTGTGTGCAACCGGCATCACTCGATCGACCAGCAACTTTGCCGATGGCTGCTGCTCAGCATCGACCGGCTGCCGTCCAACGAATTGACGATGACCCAGGAACTGATCGCCAACATGCTGGGCGTGCGGCGCTCCGGGGTCACGGAAGCCGCCTTGAAACTGCAGGACGCGGGGCTGATTAGCTACAGCCACGGCCATATACAGGTATTGAATCGCCCCGGACTGGAAGCGCGTGTATGCGAGTGCTACAACGTGGTGAGGCGGGAATTCGACCGCCTGTTGCCCGATCTGAAAGCGATATGAATCCCATCCGCGCGCTGACACACAGCGCGCGCCGAATTCGTGGAAGTCGGTACGGTGGCGGACGGCTTTACCCCGGTGCCAGGGCGTAGGATCGAGTGAAGACACGCAGACTTTTCACACTCTACGAGGCCGACATGTATAAGCGCATTCTGGTAGCAATCGACGGCAGCGACACGTCAGAACATGCCTTCGACGCCGCCTTGCAACTCGCACACGACAACGATGCCCAATTGCAGCCGCTTTATGTCATCGACAACCCGTTGATGGCTTACGACGCATTCGGCTACGATCCGACGATCCTGCGCGACGCGTTCGTCGAAGAAGGCCGCAAGCTGCTCGCTGATGCGTTGGCGCGAATGAAGCACGAAAACGTCGCAGGCTCGCCACGGATCGTGGATGTCGATCCGGTCGGCGAAGACATCTCGGAGCGTATCCGGATCACGGCGACCGAATTCAACGCGGACCTGCTGGTGCTCGGCACGCATGGCCGGCGCGGTTTCCGACGCCTGTTTCTCGGCAGCGTCGCCGAGCGGGTGGTGCGGAGTGCGTGCTGTCCGGTACTGCTGGTTCCGGGCCGGCAGGCGCAGACAGAGCATGCACACGTCGCGAAGCCGGGGCACGCCGACATAGCCGCCGCGATGTACGAACTGCCGCGCTAGAGCGGCGACATCATCGCGATGATTTTGTGGCGATTGGCCGCGCCGCGTAGGCCGGGCCGCGTAGGCCGCGCCGCGCAGGTTGGGCCGCGCGCTGATCACCTTCAGCGCGCGTATTTGAGCATGGTGGCGATCGATCAGAGCGCCACGGCATGCCGGCTGAAAACCCTCGGTTCGCCCACTGGCAGAACAACTCGCCCGTGCACTTCGTTGATCACATCGGCTGCGGAGAGATAGAACGCGAGAGCCGCCGTGACGAGCCCCATATATCCGCCCGCCATCCGCACCAGCACCGAGCCAGTCCACTCTCCCCCAGCCAGCAGGCCAAACGTGATCCACAGCGCCAGAAAGATGAACTGCAACGCGCGCGGTGAACGGAAGGTGGCCAGCCACATATAGAACGTGAAGACACCCCAAAGGAACAGATACCAGCCGACGAACGCCGGTGGCACCTTGTCGTGCAGAAACAGTACGAAGAGCGCAAACGACCACCAGAACGCGCCGTAGCTCAGGAAAGCGGTGGCGCCAAAGGTATTGCCGCGCGGCAACTCCATGATGCCGGCTATCGCCTGCGCCGTGCCGCCATAGGCCAGCGCGCAGGCGAGCACCATCCCCATCGACTCGCCCGAAAACCAGCCGGCGTTGATCATGCTCAGCAGCCACGTCGTCAATGCAAAGCCAGCGAGACCCAGTGGCGCGGGGTTCGCTAGTGTGGTTCGGATCGGTGCGCTGGCCATGGCCTGCTCCTGAAGATAAAAAGCGTTCCGGTGACCTCGCAACCTCCGCGAAAAATCACCCGAGCTGATCGAGAATCGCCGGATTTTCCAGCGTGGATACGTCCTGAGTGATCTCTTCGCCGGCCGCAAGCGAGCGCAGCAGGCGGCGCATGATCTTGCCCGAGCGGGTTTTCGGCAAATTTTCGCCGAAGCGGATTTCTTTCGGCTTTGCGATTGGCCCGATTTCCTTGCCGACCCAGTTGCGCAGTTCGCTGGCGATTCTGATCGCCACATCGCCGGTTGGCCGCGCGCCCTTCAACACCACGAACGCGATCACCACTTCGCCGGTCGTTTCGTCAGCGCGGCCGACAACCGCGGCCTCCGCGACCAGTGGATTCGCGACCAGCGCCGACTCGATCTCCATCGTGCCGAGCCGGTGGCCCGATACGTTCAACACGTCGTCAATCCGTCCGGTAATCGTGAAGTAGCCCGTGTCCTCATCACGCACCGCGCCGTCACCCGCGAGATACAGTGTGCCGCCAAGCTCCTCGGGGAAATAACTCTTCCTGTAGCGGTCCGGATCGCCCCATACGTTGCGCAGCATCGATGGCCATGGCCGTTTGATGACCAGAATGCCACCCTGCCCGTTCGGCACAGCCTGCCCGGTTTCGTCGACCACCGCGGCCATGATGCCGGGCAGCGGCAACGTGCACGATCCTGGCACAAGCGGCGTGGCGCCCGGCATCGGCGCAATCATGTGGCCGCCGGTTTCGGTTTGCCACCATGTGTCGATGACAGGACAATGGCTATGGCCGACGTGTTCGTAGAACCACGTCCACGCGGCTGGATTGATCGGCTCGCCAACCGTGCCGAGCAGTCGCAACGTCGACAGGTCGTAACGGTCCGGATGCACCTCGGGATCGGACTCAGCGAGTTTGATCAGCGAGCGGATCGCGGTCGGCGCCGTATAGAACACCGTCACCCGGTGTTTCGCGATCATGTCCCAGAAGCGTCCTGCGTTCGGATACGTCGGCACACCTTCGAATACGACCTGGGTGGCGCCGATTGCGGTCGGACCGTACGCGATATAGCTGTGGCCGGTAATCCAGCCGATATCGGCGGTGCACCAGAACACGTCGCTGCGTTTCGCGTCGAAAGTCCATTTCATGGTCTGCGCGGCCCACATCAGGAAGCCGCCCGTGCTGTGCTGCACCCCCTTCGGCACGCCGGTCGAGCCGGACGTATAGAGAATGAAAAGCGGGTGTTCCGCGCCGACCCATTCCGGCTCGCAAATGCCTTCTTCGGCTTGCGCGAGTTCGTGCATCCACAGGTCGCGCCCTTCGTGCCACGCAACGTGGCCGCCCGTGCGACGATAGACGATGACGCTCTTCACCGCGTCGCAACCGCCTATCGCGAGCGCTTCGTCCGCGATGTTCTTCAGCGGCAATGCTTTGCCGCCGCGCATCTGTTCGTCGCAGGTGACCAACGCGATCGCGCCCACGTTGACGATCCGTTCGTTGAGCGACTTCGACGAGAAGCCGCCAAACACGACCGAATGCGTGGCGCCGATCCGCGCGCAGGCCTGCATTGCCACAATGCCCTCGATCGACATCGGCATATAGATCACCACGCGGTCGCCCTTCTTCACGCCGCGGGTTCGCAATGCGTTAGCGAACCGGCACACGCGCTCGAGCAACTGTCGATAGGTCACACGTGTGACGGTACCGTCATCCGCTTCGAAGATCACGGCAGCATGGTCACCGTTGCCGGCTTCGACGTGACGGTCGAGGCAGTTGTACGACGCGTTCAGTGTGCCGTCCTTGAACCATTCGTAGAACGGTGCGTGCGATTCATCGAGAACTGAAGAGAACGGCGTGTGCCAATGCAGCATCTCTCGCGCGCGCCGCGCCCAGAATCCCGTGTAGTCGTGTTCGGCTTCGGCGACCAGCGCACGATAGGCCTCCATGCCTGAGATCGCGGCGAAAGCCGCGACACTGGCGTGCGGAAGGAAGGCTTGCGGTTCCTCCAGAATCGAATCAGTGGTTGACATATCGTCTCCCTTGCACGCTTTCATACGCGCTTGACGAGTACTTTTCGGTTAGTGACGGGGCCCGTGCCGCGCTCTGCGTGACAATGCGATGCGCGTAATCGGTCCAATGAAAAATAAATGGCTTGCAACGACCATGCGCGCGCTCCGGCCGAAAGTCGGTACGGTGCCGTACCGGCAGGAAAGCGTGCGTGCACGGCTCGATGGGTATACAGTCGGTACACGCAACTCGCTCAGCGCCCCTTGACAATCGTCGATGTGGTGACGGACGGATTGGCCGCGAGATTGACTGAAGTTTCATGCATCAGGAGCTTCAGATGTTCTACATGGGAGCGACGTGTCGCATCATCAGCTTGAACAGGATCTTAGTCATCTTGAACGCATCGTCCCGCACCTCGTCGCTGACAGCGCGCTAGGACTCGTCTATTGGCAGCGCCGCATCGCAGCGCTGGAAACAGAGCAGGCATTGCTTCCAGATGGTGCCCGGCGCGTGATGCGTCTGCTCTGGATGTTCGACCAGATCGACAACGGGTCCGCTCGCATGCAAGGGCAAAGGTAAGGGCAAAGGCCAGAGTCTCAGGCAACCTCTAAAATCTGGCCCCCGGCCCGGCTCGCAAGATGCTCGACCATGCGCCGGGCCGCCGCTTGCAACGCCTCCAGATCGCGGAACCACACCACGAACTGGTGCAGCGTCTTGAAACTGATGTCTCGCATTCCTGTCTCCTCACCTGCCTGTCACTTTCCACATTGGAATCGTATCGGTTCCGACATACTTCTATGTTGAACGCGGAAAGTCTAAAGTGCGAACATCGCCAGCGGGAAAAGGTCGCGCAATGGCTGTCCAGCGAAGCGCTTCAGGGCGCCTTGTGGCCGTCGGGTTTGCCGGACACGTTCGCGCACGCTTCGTCCGCAACACTCAACGCCTGAGGTCACAATGAATAACCCGAATCCGCTTCCCCTCGAAGGTGTGCGCGTCATCGAGTTCACTCATATGGTCATGGGCCCGACCTGCGGCATGATCCTCGCCGATCTCGGCGCCGAAGTCATCAAGATCGAGCCACCGGGCGGCGACAAGACCCGCAAGCTGCCGGGTCTCGGCATCGGTTTCTTCCGCTCGTTCAACCGCAACAAGAAGAGCGTGGTGCTCGACATCAATACCCCCGATGGACACGCGGCCGCCGTCGAACTGATCGGTCAGTGCGATGTGATGCTGGAAAATTTCCGGCCGGGTCTGATGACGAAGCTCGGTCTCGACTATGAGGCGCTGTCGAAGATCTATCCGAAGCTGATCTACGTCTCGCACAAAGGGTTTCTGCCCGGCCCGTATGAAAAACGCCTCGCACTCGACGAAGTCGTGCAGATGATGGGCGGCCTTTCATATATGACGGGACCGGCCGGCCGGCCGCTGCGCGCGGGCACGTCCGTCAACGACATTATGGGCGGCATGTTCGGCGCGATTGGCGTGCTGGCGGCACTGCGCGAGCGCGACTCATCGGGCCGTGGTCAGGAGGTGCAAAGCGCGCTGTTCGAGAACTGCGTGTTCCTCAGCGCTCAGCACATGCAGCAATACGCGATGACCAGAGAACCGCCGCCGCCGATGCCTTCTCGCGTCTCGGCCTGGAGCGTCTACGACGTCTTCACGCTTGCCGACAACGAACAACTCTTTATCGGTGCGGTAAGCGACAAGCAGTTCATTACGTTATGCGACGTGCTGGAACGGCCCGATCTCGCCGCAGAACCGCAGTTCGCGAACAATGCGCTGCGGGTGGCGGTGCGACCCGAACTGCTGGTGCGCCTCGGCGAAATCCTCAAGCATCACCGCGCCGGTGAGCTCGCGCCGAAACTTGAAGCGGCAGGGATTCCCTACGCACCGATCGTGAGACCGGACCAGTTGCTCGACGACCCTCACCTGAAAGCCAGCGGCGGCCTCGCGCCGATGGACACCGAAGACGGTATGACGGAGGTCGTGCTCCTGCCGCTGCTAATGGGCGGACGCCGGCCAGGTGTGCGCCAGGCGCTGGCCCGTGTCGGCGAGCATACGCAGGAAATCCTCGCTCGCCTGACCGGCCGGGCAGCGGCCTGAAAAGTAATACGGCCACGGGACATACCGGGTCTAGACAGTGATGCAACGCGTCATGACGACGGAGCTTGCGTCGGTCGCGTCGTCCGATACCCGAACGCAGGCGCGTACCGCTCCCGTCTGATGACTACGGCTTCGCCAACTGGGTGCCCAAGCTGCTGATCGGGCACGGTATTACGGTGGCAAGGAGCCTGCTGTATCCTTTCGTCATTGTGATCGCCCTGACGGTCCGTCCAATGCCTGCCATGCTGGTTGCGGACAACCTGCAGCGTAAATGGCTGATTTCCGGCGCGGCGCGGCGCAGCGGGTACGAAGGCGAAGGCGAACGCTGCCGCCGGATTGGTTTCGGAGAGTGCCGCGCAACCGTGCTGCCGGCCCGCAATGTGTACGACAAGACGCGGCCGGACCGCGCTGACGAGGAGACGGATGTGAATGCCAGAATGGACTCGCTGCTCGACGAGCAGCGCCATAAGGTGGTTTCCGCGATCGACGCAGTGCGCCTGATCCGCCCCGGCGATACGATCGCAACCGGTGGTTTCGTCGGCATCGGGTTCGCCGAGGCGATTGCGGTGGCCCTCGAATCGCTGTATCTGACCGACGACGACACCTATCCCGCCGCTGACAAGCCGCGCGACCTCACCCTGATCTACGCCGGCGGTCAGGGCGACGGCAAGCTGCGCGGACTGAATCACCTCGCCCATAGCGGCCTCGTCAAACGCGCAATTGGCGGGCATTGGGGGCTCGTGCCGAAGTTGCAGCATCTCGCCGTCACGAATCAGATCGAGGCCTACAACTTGCCACAGGGCGTCATCGCCCATCTGTTCCGCGATATCGCGGCGGGCAAACCTGGCCACCTGACCCGCATCGGGCTCGGAACGTTCGTCGATCCACGCTTTGGCGGCGGCAAACTCAACGCGCGCACCGTCGACGATCTCGTCAGGCTCATGCCGATCGATGGCGAGGAATATCTCTTCTACAAGACGATCCCCGTCAATGTGGCGATTATCCGTGGGACAACCGCTGATCCGGACGGCAACATCACCATGGAGCGCGAAGCCTTGACGCTCGAATCGCTGTCGATTGCGATGGCCGCGCGCAATTGCGGCGGCCTCGTGATCGCGCAGGTCGAACGGATCGCCGCGCGAGGCGCCTTGAGTCCGCGCCAGGTCAAGATTCCTGGCATCCTGGTCGATTGCGTGGTGATCGCGCCGCCGGAACACCATCAGCAAACCTTCGCTACCGCTTATAACGCCGCCTATGCAGGCGAAATGCGCGTGCCGGCGGATATCTTCGATCCCACGGTGCTTGATGTACGCAAGATCATCGCTCGCCGTGCGGCGATGGAGTTGCGCGCGAATAGCGTCGTGAATCTCGGCATCGGCATGCCGGAAGGCGTCGCTGCAGTGGCGGCGGAAGAGCGGATTGCCGACCTCTTCACCTTGACAGCGGAGCCCGGCGTGATCGGCGGCATTCCGGCCGGTGGTCTGAACTTTGGCGCGGCAATCAATGCGCAAGCCATCATCGATCAGCCCTACCAGTTCGACTTTTACGACGGCGGCGGTCTCGATGTCGCCGTTCTGGGCCTGGCGCAGGCAGACGCCGAGGGCAACGTCAACGTCTCGAAGTTCGGGCCACGGCTAGCCGGTGCGGGCGGCTTCATCAACATCAGCCAGAGCGCGAAAAAGGTGGTCTTCGCCGGCACATTCACATCCGGGCGCTTCGATATCGAAGTGCGTGACGGCGCGCTGAATATTAAGGCGGACGGCGCCACGCAGAAGTTCGTGACCGAGGTCGAGCATCGCACTTTTTCCGGGCAATATGCCACGCAGCGTGGTCAGGAAGTGGTCTATGTGACAGAGCGCTGCGTGTTCGAGTTGTGCAAGGACGGACTGGTGTTGACAGAAATCGCGCCGGGCGTCGACCTGGAGCGTGACGTACTCGCGCACATGACATTCAGGCCGCGTATTCAGGGGCCGCGGCTGATGGATGCGCGGATTTTCCGCGACGAAACGATGGATCTGCGCAAACGCCTCACGTGCCTTCCATTCGACACGCGCTTTTCCTACGACCCGGACAAGAACGTGTTGTACCTGAACTTCGAGCGCCTCGAGGTCAAGTCGCTCGATATGGTCGAAGCGATACTGGCGAAGGTCCGCTCGATTTGCGAGCCGCTCGGAAAGCGCGTGCATACCGTGGTGAACTACGAAGGCTTCGTGCTGGATAGCGATGTGGAAGAACGTTTCGTTGAGATGGCCAGCGAGGCTGTGCAAACCTGGTACCTGGGTGTGACGCGTTTTACCACGAGCGCCTTCATGAGGGCGAAGCTCGGCGAAGCACTATCGCGCCGCAAGCTCGCGCCCTACATCTTCGAGACCGAGGCGGAAGCACGCAGCCAGCTACACGGGGCGAAATGAACCATGACTCGTCCGTTTTTCACGATCGGCCATTCGACACACCCGCTGCCCGAATTCATCAGTCTGCTGAACGGGGCGGAGATCGAGACCCTGGTGGATGTGCGCAGCATTCCGCGCTCGCGCACCAATCCTCAGTTTAATCGCGACACGCTGCCCCAGTCGCTCGCGCCGGCTCATATCGGCTATGTGCATCTGGCTGAACTGGGCGGACGCCGCAGCACACGCAAAGGCGATACGCCCTCGCCCAACGCTTACTGGACGCATCCCGCGTTTCGCAGCTATGCGGACTACGCGATGAGCGATGCGTTTCGCGACGGCCTCGAGCAGCTGCTCGCGCTCGGGCATCGCCACGCATGCGCGATCATGTGCTCCGAAGCAGTGTGGTGGCGATGCCACCGGCGGATCATCACGGACTATCTGTTATGGCGTGGCGAGACCGTGCTGCACATCATGAACATGCAACGCACCACTACTGCCACCATGACACCGGGCGCGCAGCCGCAACCGGACGGCACCTTGATCTATCCGGCTCAAACTGCGCCTTGAATACACGCGAGTGGCGGGGTTGCAAGGCAAGGCTCAATCAGTCCCGCAAAGCGGTCTGCGAGTATCTCGCCGCAACGCGACCTCATGTCATGCGCGTCACCCATTGACTCCGCCAACCCGGTGCCTCAAAAGGGTCCGCAAAATACTGGGTCTCGTGAACGACCTTACCGTCGCGGAACTCCATGATGCTCACCGTGTATGCCACGCGCCCGTTATAGGTGATCGTGTATTCCGTGATCCAGAGATTATCTTTTCCCTGGATTCGCTTGACATCGAAGCCCGATGGCTTGCCTGGATGATGACCCCGCAATGCCTGCAAATTACTGCGCCCGAGGATCCGTTCACCGGATTGAGGATAGTCACAGATGGCATTGTCATCGTAAATATCGTGTTCCGCGTCGAGATCCCCGGCTGCCGAAGCATGCCAGTGCGCATTCAGGGCTTCACGTATCTTTTCTTCCTGCATCGACCGCCTCCGCACGCAGTTCGCGTTTCGCAATCATTTGCTTTGCGGGAGGAAGCCCCCGCTGCCGGTCTTGACGACCTCGTTGAACCTATGCCTGGTCTGAATTCGATTGATCTCGTCGAACGCGTCTGCTGGAAGCGGAGAAACGTCGAAATTTTCTTGCGCGCGGGCCGCAGTCTTGGGCGTGGTAAGCACAGCCCCGCCACGCTGCAGCGCCCAGGCAAGCAGTACCTGTGCGGGCGTCCTGCCAGTTCGCGCGGCAATCTGCGCAATGACGGGGTCCTGAAGCGGCCCTGGCCTTATTCCGTGACCTAATGGCGCAAAGGCCAAAAACACGATCCTGTTCTCTTTGCAGAATTCCAGAAGTTCCGTTTCCGGAAGATATGGATGCGCTTCGACCTCCACCACCGCCGGCTTGATGCGTGCCGATTCGTAGAGCGGCCGCAATCGGTCCAGGGTAATGTCAGACAATCCGATGGCGCGGCACTTGCCACGCTCGAGAAGATCTTCCATCGCCCTCCACGTGTCGAGCAAAGTCACGCCGTTGTCGTAGATGACATCGCCTTTTTCATCGCGCGGATCCTGCTCATCTCCTGGCTGAAACGCAAACGGAGTGTGAACGAGATAGAGATCCAGATAGTCGAGTCCGAGCCTGCCAAGACTCGCCTCGAAAGCCGGTTCGACACGCTCCGGACGATGATTGGAGTTCCACAATTTTGTGGTCACAAAGATGTCTTCGCGCGCGATCCCACCAGCAGCAAGCCCTACTTTCAGGGCCTCGCCCACCTCACGCTCGTTCTGATAACGCTCGGCACAATCGATGTGTCGATATCCAGTTATCAACGCGTCTTTGGTGGCACTGATGGTAGTCGCTGCATCGGAAATCAGCGTGCCAAATCCGAGCGCGGGGATACGACCGCCTCCGTGATCAAGCGCGATCCTTCTGGTCTGAAAATCGGCTGGCTCGATCATGGCGATACCGCCACACTATCTCGTGCCCGGCGGCGAGGCACCGACGCTTGCGCGTGCGATTCCGGTGCCAGGTCCATGCACAGAAAAAACGTCAACATAGTTGAGTCGGTTAACTGTTTCATAGCGATCCCAAGCCCTTTTCTCCCTGGTCCAATTCAGTGTAGCAGACGATTCGCAGGGTGGCAGGGAACGGCAAATCCCCTCCTGATTTGCTCGCTCATGACGAAGGTGGTAGCTTACTTCGACGCTAACCTATGGGTGTTCGTCGGTTCCCGGGTGCTGGGATGTTCCGACGGACCTCAATGCGCGCACGGCAAAAGTCGTGAGCTGGTGCCTTTCACATAAGCAGAGAGCCAAAGCCATGAACCATCCATTGCTCGCGGGGTACGCGCTCGTAATAGTTGACATGCTACTTTGGCGATTCACGCTTCCAGAGAATGAAAACGTCCGGCTTTTCATTCGGCTATCTATTTTCGCTCTGCTGACCCTGCTCCTTTTCACCTCGGGCCTGAGTCCCGTTTCACAAGCACCCGATGCGCCTTCATCTGCTCAGCATGTCGCGGAACAGGTTCTTGAAATAATCTGGTGGCTCAATGGGGCGCGCCTCTTGTCACTCGCGCTCGACGCACTACTGTTACCGAAGCGATGGCGTAAGCAGCGTCTCTTTCAGGATGTGTTCGGGGCGGTTGTTTTTCTTGCCGCGATTGTCGCAGCCCTCGCCTTTGTCCTGGACTTGCCAATAAGGGGCGTGGTCGCAACTTCAGGGGCGTTGGCTATCGTTCTTGGCCTTGCGATCCAGAGCACGTTGAGTGATGTCTTTGCGGGTATTGTCATTAACACGACCGAGCCGTATCAGGTGGGCGACTGGATTGCTGTCGACGGCGTTGAAGGCAAGGTGCTTGAGATGAACTGGCGGGCAACCCATGTTCTGACGGCAGAGGGCAACGTGGTCATCGTGCCAAACGCGCTGGCTGCCAAGACAAAGATCATGAACCATAACCGGCCGCCCGCGTTGCATGCCGTGAGTGTGTTACTGGAGATATCGCCTGAAGAGCGCCCCAGGACCGTTCTTGCTGCACTCGACAATGCGCTGGCGGCAACCTGCTTCATTTTGCAGACGCCGGCCCCCTACGCTCAGGTCAAAAAGACAAGTGTCAATTCGATTCAGTATGAGGTCACGGCCTATGTCGACGATCTGGCCAGGAAACGCCCTGTTTCCAACGATCTATACGACCTTTGCTATCGACATCTGGCGGCAGCGGGCATCGATCTACATCCGCTCGGCGTGACAGGGCCGTCCCGCAGTCTGACTGATTCCAGGGAGCGCCTCCTTCGCAATGTCGATCTTTTCACAGCGCTTGAGGACGATGACATCAGGCAACTGGCAGCCCGGCTCAAGCGACGGGACCTCGATCGCGGCCAGGTACTCACGGCGACAGACACCGCGCCGCATACGTTGAGCATCGTGGATTCGGGCGTGTTGTCCGTGACAGCTGACGAGACCTCCGGCCAAGTTGAAGTGACACGTCTCGGCCCGGGCGACGCGATTGGTGAAGCGGGATTGCTCGCTGGTCTGTCGTCAAAAGTGCAGATCACCGCCCTCACAAGATGTGCCGCGTATCAACTCCACAAAGATGACCTGACGCCCATCCTCCAGAACAACCCCGAGGTCGCGGAACGAATGTGCCGGATGTTGTCGCAGCAGGACACGACGCTGGGCAAGCTGTCTTCAGAGGTCCCGCAGTCCCCTGCTTCTGAACAGTCCACGTTTCAATGGCTACTTGAACAGGTGCGAAAACTCCACTCGCTGACATTCTAGATTTCGGTCTTCCATCCCGCGATGCCTAATCAGGGGTCGTACTGAAGATCGCTTTCAACACCTCAGTGGTGAACCTCGGATCGCCCACCTTGAGGTCTGCGGACAATCGCGCGGTGATCTCCTGCAACACCCAGCCATTGCCGTCTGGATCGCTGAACGAAGCGTACGAGGCATAACTTTGTCGGGTCGGATTCATGCCGCTGACGACGCCTTTCCCGTCGGCATGGTGGAACACGCCGCCCGGGTCGTGGAATGGTTCGCTGATCTCGATGCCGCGACGGAGCAGTTCGGTGCGAGCGGCTTCCAGGTCGGAGACGACCAGGTGAAGCCCCTGCGCTGAGCCGGGCGCAGCCGTCGTCATGTTCGAGCCGAACATGATTGAGCATCCGGAGCCGGGCGGCGTGAACTGGATCACCCGGTATTCGTCTCCCTTGAAGTCCAGATCAAGCCGCCAACCCAACGCGCGATAAAAGTGCTTGGCGCGATCCACGTCCGAGACAGGAACGATGACGATCTCAAGCGTCATGTCGAACGGGAGCGCACCGAGGGGCTCAACCGCCTGATCGCTTTGCTTAGGAATATTGCCCATTTCTGGCTCCCTCGATGTCGTGACTACAGGTTTCCCGCTCACCGCTTCGGGTATGTGAAAACACAATATGTGAAAACGCACCCTGAAGACACAGCACCTGACGACACAATCCGCCGCATTGATTCCGGCACAAGAGGGCGACGCGGCCGGCGTTGCGTGGAAGTGCCGCCAGAGCGAACGGCGAACCCCCGCGCATACCATTGCATGGTCAGGGCAATACCATGGTGTTATGGCACGGCACGGCATCCGGAAGAAAATATGAGTGGTCATCGAACGTGCCGGTGATAGGAGCCCCGATGACAGCGTCCTCTTCATCGTGCCCCAAGGTAAGGACCGCAAACATCTGATCTGAGTAACGCCGCCTTTCGAGAATCCCTCCCGGCAATGCCCCCATTTTGTTTTGTGCCTCAATGAACGGAGACTGCAATGAAAATTCTGCTGGTTTTGACTTCGCACAACGTGCTTGGAGACACCGGTAAGCCGACCGGCTTCTGGCTGGAAGAGTTCACTGCTCCCTACTATGCGTTCACCGATGCCGGGGCCGAGGTCACAGTGGTCTCACCCAAGGGTGGCCACCCACCGATCGATCCCAGGAGCGACGATCCAGACAATCAGACCGACACGATGCAACGCTTCAAGAAGGACCCGGAAACCCAGAAGGTGTTGGCCAATAGCGTCAAGCTCACTGACGTCAAGGCGGACGACTACGACACGATCTTCTACGCCGGTGGCCACGGCCCGATGTGGGATCTGACCAATGACAAGAACTCGATCGCCCTGATCGAGGCTTTCTACAACGCCGGCAAACCGGTCGCCGCTGTCTGTCACGGCCCGTGTGTTCTCCTCAAGGCGACCTACCAGGGAGAGCCTCTCGTCAAGGGAAAGCGCGTCACCTGCTTTACCAATGACGAGGAAGAAGCCGTGGGCCTGACCAAGGTCATGCCTTTCCTCGTCGAGGATGAGCTCAAGCGCCTGGGTGGTCACTTTGAAAAAGTGGAAAACTGGGGCGTGTTCACCATTGTCGACGGGCGGCTGATCACCGGCCAGAACCCAGCCTCATCCGGTCCCACTGCCAGGGAACTGCTCAAGGTTCTGCAGGCCTAGTTCTCTTCCGGCGCGGGCAAGACGCCCGCGCGCATTGTCGGCGATAGGAGTCCCTCATGAATGCGACGACAACCCCCAGTCAGCTTAAGGTTGCACGGCACTCCCCGGCCTGTTGGCGTGTCACGATCGACCACCCGCCGATCAATGTGATGGGCCCGCCCATGGTCAGCGAATTCCACAATCTCATCAACGCCCTCGAAACCGACGAACAGGTCAAGGTCGTGGTCTTCGACAGCATGGTGGACGGCTACTTCCTGAATCACGCGGATTTTGATGCCGGGCTCGATGATCTGACCGCCCTGCCCCCCGGCCCCACGGGCTTGCCGCAGTGGCCGGACTTCCTCGTGCGACTGACACGTGCGCCCGTTGTTTCGATCGCCCTCATCCGCGGCCGCGCGACGGGCAATGGCAGCGAGATCACGCTCGCCTGCGACATGAGTTTCGCCAGTAGGGAAAAGGCCATCATCTCGCAGTGGGAGGTGGGCGTGGGCATGGTCGCCGGCGGCGGTCCGATGGCCCGGCTGCCCCAGCTGATTGGCCGTAACCGCGCGCTGGAGGTGCTCCTGAGTTCGGAAGACATCCGTGGCGACCAGGCCGAGGCCTTCGGCTACGTGAACCGCTCACTGCCCGATGCCGAGCTCGACGCATTCGTGGATGCACTCGCGACGCGGATCTCCAGGTTTGACAAGTGGGCCATCGCCAACACCAAGCGCCTCGTCAACACCAGCCTGCCACCGGACGTCGAACTCGGCGCCGGATGGGATGCGTGCATCGCGTCGCTAGGGCGGCCCGCCGCGCAGGGGAATATCAAGGCGCTGCTCGCGCAAGGGTTCCACAAGCCTGGCGATGTCGAAAATCGGCTCGGATATTACATTGGCCAGCTCGTGGGCTAGGCCAGCGCTACAAGGTTTCTCGCCGCGCCGGTAAAGCCGACAGTCGACCAGGCGGTGGTGGCGCCGCCTTGTTGCTGGAGGAGATTAGCGATGAGCAACGAGTCAATACCGGACGGCAGTACGCCGTCGTCCCAGCCGGCAGAAGATGCGAATAGCGTCGACGACGACATGGCCGACGACGACCCATACGTGATCGGCCACCCACGCTACCACCACATGTTTCCGGTCCTCACCGAGGCCGAACTCGGCAGACTGCGCCGCTTCGGAAGCCTGTCCCGTTACGCCAAAGACACCATGCTTTATCGTGCGGGAATCCGCAGTCCGGGTGTGTTCGTCATGCTGTCGGGCAAGATCCGGATAATCGCCCGCAATGGTCTCGGCCTCGAACGGATCATTCACACTTACACCCAGCGTGGCGAGTTCACCTCGGATGTCGGCCAGCTTTCGCCCAAGCCCGCGGTCGTGGACGCGCATGTCCTCGAAGATGTCGAAGCGCTATTGGTGCGGCCCGACGATCTCACCACCATGATGATCAGTGAAGCCGATCTTGGCGAAAAGATCATGCGCGCCCTGATTCTGAGGCGGGCCATGGTGATCGAGCGCGTGCCCGGCGTTGTGCTTGTCGGTTCCTCCGGCAACGCTCAACTTCTCGCGTTGCAGAATTTCCTGCGCCGCAACAACTTTCCGAACACGACGCTCGATGCGGAGAAGGACGCTGACGCTGCCTTGCTACTCGAACGCCTGACGCCGCAACCCGACGACTTTCCGCTCGCCGTTTGTCCGGATGGCACTGTGCTGCGCAACCCCGATGCGGGACAGCTCGCAGCGTGTCTCGGACTGATTCCCGACTTCGACCCGGCGCATGTCTACGATGTAACCATCGTCGGAGCGGGGCCCGCGGGACTGGCTGCGGCCGTCTACGCTGCCTCCGAAGGATTGTCGGTGGCGGTGCTC
This sequence comes from Paraburkholderia fungorum, assembly GCF_046027215.1. GTDB lineage: Bacteria > Pseudomonadota > Gammaproteobacteria > Burkholderiales > Burkholderiaceae > Paraburkholderia > Paraburkholderia fungorum_D. The sequence goes on from NZ_JAQQEN010000001.1 coordinate 2,463,037, forward strand.
GACTGTCGCGCACCCGGCGGCCAGGCCGGTACGAGCGCGCGCATCGAGAACTATATGGGTTTTCCCACCGGCATCACGGGTCACAATCTTGCGGCCCGCGCGTTTATCCAGGCGCAGAAGTTCGGTGCGGATATCGGCATCCCGTGCGAGGTCAAGGCCTTGTATTGCAACAGGCAACCGCATGTCGTGGAGCTTGCCGACGGCCATCGCATCACCGCGCGCACGGTGGTCATTGCGAGCGGCGCAGAGTATCTGCGACCTGCCGTCGAGGACCTCGCGCGTTTCGAACGCTGCGGCGTCTACTACTGGGCTACACCGCTCGAGGCAAGGCTGTGCCGCAAGGAGCCAGTGTTGCTGATTGGCGGGGGCAATTCTGCAGGGCAGGCAGCGGTGTTTCTGGCGTCGCACGCCGAGCATGTGCATCTGTTCATTCGAGGCGCGAGCCTTGAGCACAGCATGTCGCATTACCTGATCGAACGCGTCATATCGCTACCGAACGTGACGGTCCATACCCGCATCGAACTGACCGCGCTCGAAGGCAATACGCGTCTCGAGCGTGTGCATTACCGCGGTGCCGGCGGCATTGAAGGCAGCATGACGACCCACCACCTGTTCGTGTTCATTGGCGCAGAACCGAATACTGCGTGGCTCAGGACGTGCGGCGTCGCGCTCGACAGCAAAGGCTTCGTATTGACGGGCACCGATCTCGCCGCGGCAGCCGGCGTGCAATCGATGCCGTTGCAGACGAGCGTCGAGGGTGTCTTTGCAATCGGCGACGTTCGTTCCGGATCGACCAAGCGTGTCGCTTCGGCAGTGGGTGAAGGCGCGGGCGTGGTGGCGCAGATTGAAGGCTTCCTGGCCCGCGCCTGGTGAATGCTATTTTCCGCGCCGCGACGCCGGACGCGCCACACTTCGTATGATGATGTACGGAATTGGAGAGGCTCGAATCATGGCCAAATTCCGCGATCGTAAGCGGCCCCCCGGCGCGACTTCAGAGCGCGTACATTTCCTCGCCTGTTGTGAGGGAAAGATATACGCATTCACCCAGACAGAACGCCACCGGTTCGAGTCGAGCGTGACACGCGTCGCCATGGCGGCATCGGTGATCCTGGTGATAGAACTGATCCTGCTTCGCTGAGAACAAACGTTGGATGCGGCCGCATCTGGCCGTCCGTTCTCATGCCGTCGCTTCCATGCAACGTCGGCGCGTCCCGGATGCGTCCCAAATCGGATGAAAGACGGCGCCGCGCCTTTTCTGGCAGGGACTTCCCCACGATTATGTCGAATTGGTGACGAATTACCTCTGCAAAACGGAACAGTGTAATCCGGCTCGTAAACGCCATAACGACACTATCGGCCTTCTATACTCGCGCCGCTGTTTTCCGCCTGTATCCCGATCCGCTGGAGTTAATTCATGAAGAAGATCCCCGTAGCCCTCGCCGTATCCGCTGCACTCGCCGCATCGGCCGCCCATGCACAGAGTTCGGTCACGCTGTACGGCCTGATCGACGCCGGCCTGATGTATACCAACAACGTCAAGACCTCCGCCACTTCGCATGGCAGCCTTGTTCAGGCGACCAGCGGCACCATTAACGGCAGCCGGTTCGGTCTGCGCGGCGCCGAGGACCTCGGTGGCGGCCTGAAGGCCATTTTCGTGCTGGAAGACGGCTTTAACGTGCAGAGCGGCAAACTCGGCCAGAATAGCCGGCTGTTTGGTCGTCAGGCGTTTGTCGGCCTGAACAGCAGCGAGTTCGGTACGGTGACGCTGGGCCGCCAGTATGACTCGCTGGTGGACTTCGTGGCACCGCTGTCCGGCACGGCCGGCACGTTCGGCGACACGGGCTTCGCGCACCCGTTCGACAACGACAACCTGAACCACACGCTGCGGTTGAGCAATGCAGTCAAGTACATGAGCAACAACTATTCAGGCCTGAAGTTCGGTGGCGTCTACGCGTTCTCGAACAACACCGACTTCGCGCAGAACCGTGCTTACAGCGCGGGCGCAAGCTTCGACTATGGCCCGTTCAGGATGGCCGCCGGCTACCTGCAGATCAACGGCAACGGCGCCGTCCCCCAGGCGAACGCCGGCGGCGCAGTTGACCTCGGCGAAGCGCCTGCCCAGACGGCTGGCTTCAGGTTCGGGGCGAACGTTCAGCGCACGATCGGCGCGGGTCTGAACTACACCTTCGGCCCGGCAGTGGTCGGTTTCGTGTATACAAACAGCTTCTATCAGGGCACGCAATCGTTCAACCTGAACAACGGTTCGCAGCGCTTCAACAACTATGAACTGAACGCCAAGTACACGTTGACGCCGGCGATTACGCTGGGTATCACCGACACGTACACCGATGCCCATCTGTCAGGCGCGTTCAATGCGGGCGGTACGCAGTACGGCATGGATCCGAAGTGGAATCAGGTCAACTTGCAAGCTGTCTATGCGCTTTCCAAGCGTACGGATGTTTACGCTGAAGGCATGTATCAGCACGCAATCGGCCAAAACGTGGTCGCCTTCATCAATACGTCGGGTGGCGCGTCGTCGACGGCGAACCAGGTAGTCGGCACGGTCGGGTTGCGCACGCGCTTCTAAGGGGGCCGGAAAGCGAACCGGTGCGGCACACGATCTATGTCGGTCAGCAGGCGCGCATTCCGGCATGCCGGAATGCGGCCATATAATGGCGCCAACTGATGGAGACGCTATCGACCGGTTCGATGGGCTGGCGGGATATCCCGCCTGTCGTGACTATCTCGCGCGCGCCACAGCCCGTCCGGCCTTCGTGAAGGCACACGCAGACCAGTTGGCGCATTTTGCTGCGGCAGACTGAGCAACACCAGCGTTCGCTTTCGCCGGCCGCACGCTTATCGAGCCGCGGCCTCTTCGGCCGATGCGCCATGCTCATTCTGGTTGCGGGACCACTCGCGCACCGCGTTCGCGAAAAGATGCAGTGCCGGCGGAGTATGCCGGTTCGCCGGGTAATAAAGACACCATTCTCCGAATGACGGCCCCGCGTCGGGCAGCACGTGAATCAGCAGGCCTGCTGCAACCAGCTCGCTAACGAGCGATTCAGGTACCCACGCAATGCCGATTCCCGCCAGAGCGGCCCATACCATCAGATTCAGATTGCCAAGGGTCATGGGCCCGTCGACGTCAAGCGAGACACGCCTGCCTTTATGTTCGAAATCCCATCGGAATAGCGCACCGCTCTCGAAGCGAAACCGGATACAGCGGTGGCTCAGCAGGTCATCCGGGACTTGAGGCATGCCGTGCCGCTCGATGTACGCCGGCGAGGCAAAAGCGGCGAAACGCATTTCAGGTCCGAACCGGATAGCGATCATGTCCCTCGGTACGTCCTCCATGACTCGGATGCCCGCGTCAAATCCACCCGCGACGATGTCGACGAGCCGCGTGTCAGCGACGAACTCCACATCGATGTCTGGATAGGTCTCGAGAAACTTTGGCAAGAAATGCTGAATAAGCGGTCTTGCACCATTTTCCGAACAACTGATGCGAATTGAGCCCGAGGGCCGGTGCTGCGCAGACGTGACGTCATCCACCGCGTCTTCAAGATCGCGGATGGCGGGGGCGACGCGCCGCAGCAGGAGCTCACCTGCGTCGGTCAGCGCCATGGACCGTGTAGTGCGGGTAAACAGCCGGACGTTGAGACGCGCCTCCAGGCCGCGCATTGCATGACTTAACGCAGATGGCGTCACTCCCATCGTGCGCGCGGCCGCGCTAAAGCTGCGATGCTGCGCAATGGCAACGAAGGCCGACAGTTCTGAAATACCGGGACGCGCCATTGATGAATTTCTCTCAAAAGGCCTTGTAGCTACAGGTGGATTGTTGAACACAATTATCAAGCTTATTCTCGGTGTTCGCATCTTTTTATACGTGGCAACCGTTTCGACTATCTACCTTGTAGTCCTTTCACAGCGTCACGTCCTTCCATCTTCATGACCGAAATGAGAGGCCGGCAGATGTCCACACTCTTCGACCCTATCCAGATTGGCGCGCTGAAGCTGTCGAACCGCATTGTCATGGCGCCGCTCACGCGCATGCGCGCGTTCGCCGGGCGCAGCCCTGGTGCGCTCAACGCGCGGCACTACGCGCTGCGTGCGAGCGCAGGACTCGTTATTACCGAAGCCACTTCGGTCACGCCGCAGGGCATTGGCTATCCCAACACGCCGGGCATCTGGACCGAGAAGCAGATTGCCGGCTGGAAAGAGGTGACTTCGGCGGTACACGAGGCGGGTGGCCTGATCGTCTCCCAGTTGTGGCACGTCGGGCGAGTTTCCGACCCGGTCTACCATGACGGCCAGCTTCCGGTCGCCCCCAGCGCCATTGCGCCGGAAGGCCACGTTAACCGCGTGCGGCCTCAGCGTCCGTACACCGTACCGCGGGCGCTGGAGACCGAGGAAATTCCCGGCATCGTCGAGAGTTTCCGGGTCGGCGCCGCCAACGCAAAACGCGCTGGCTTCGATGGCGTCGAGCTTCACGCGGCAAATGGCTACCTGTTCGATCAGTTCCTGCATGACGGATCGAATCAGCGAACCGACCCTTACGGCGGCTCGATCGAGAACCGCGCGCGCTTCATGCTGGAGGCAGTCGATGCGTTGCTTACGGTTTGGCCCGCGGGCCGGGTTGGCGTGCATCTGAACCTGATGTCGAGTTCACACTCGATGCGCGACTCGAATCCACGTGCCCTGTTCACGTATGTCGTCGAGCAACTGAACGCGCGCAACATCGCTTTCATCTTTGCGCGCGAGGCGCTGGAACGCGGCGACGATCGCATCGGCCGTGACCTGCGGCGTATCTTCAAAGGGGCCTACATTCTCAACGAAGGGCTGACGAGGGAGAGCGCGGAACGGGCTATCGAACGCGGCGAGGCGGACGCGGCGGCGTTTGGGCGTCCTTTTATCGCCAACCCCGATCTGGTGACGCGCTTTCGACGCGATGCGCCGCTCAATGCGGTCAATCCGGAAACCATCTACGCAGACGACGAAAGCGGCTACAACGACTACCCGTTGCTCAATGACTATGTTTAACGACCAGGCGCAGCGTCCCCTCGCCCAGCCGAAGGTGCATCTACCGAATCCCGAGCATTTCCTGATGTGGCCGCCGTGCCTTCAGTCGTATGGTTATCGCATCGTCGATCAATTGTTTGCGACCCGCACCATTGAACGTGGGAAAAAGATCATTGACCTGCCGCGTGCACCCGAAGTGGAGCCCAACTACGAGGTGGACGGGCAGCGATACTCCGTCGGCGACTATATGGATCGCAATAACGTCGTCGGGCTTCTCGTCATCAAGGACGGACACGTCATTCTCGAGCGGTACGGCCTTGGTCTGGCACCGGGCGACCGCTGGAGCACCATGTCGACAGTGAAGTCGATGACCGCGATGCTCGTCGGCGCCGCGCTACAGGACGGAGCCGTCGAAAGCCTGGACGACAGGGTCGCCGATTACATAGGCATGCTCGAAGGCTCATGTTATGAGCACGTAACCGTCCGCCATCTGCTCACCATGTCGTCTGGCGTTGAATGGGTCGAGGTTTATCCGGATCCTCATTCGCATGTAAATCACTACAGCCGTTCGCTCGCCAACAAGGTGCCAGGCGGGGTATTGCAGCTGATGAAGGGGCTTCGCCGCGCGCACGCGCCTGGGACTGTCTGGAACTACAACACGGGTGATACGTACCTGCTGGGCGCCCTCGTCTCAGCGGCAACCAGACAAACCCTCGCCAGCTATATGTCGGAGAAGATCTGGAAGCCATGCGGGATGGAATTCGACGCCTTTTATACCCTCGAGTCGGACGAAGGCCAGGAAATCGGCGGCAGCCGCGCAGGAATGACACTGCGCGATATCGGCCGCTTCGCACTGTTCGTCATGAACGATGGCATCGTCGGCGAGCGGCGAATCCTGCCGCACGGCTGGGTCGACGAGGCCCAGCGCCGCGCGTTCGAACTGCCCGAAGAAATGCACCAGGGTCACAACGCTCTTCGCGTGACGGGCTATGGATACAGCTGGTGGCTGACCGATGACCGTTCGATGATCGCCATGGGTCATTGCGGCCAGCGCATCTATATCAACCGTGCCGAGAATCTCATCGTGGTCAACCTTGCCGCTCATCCGGAGCCGCAGTTTGCGCCCCCCGGTGACCACAATCGCGATGCCGACTTGCGGCAACTGGTCGAGGCTTACCGCGGGTCACTATCGACTGAACGATACCGAAACTGATGCATGGTCAGCGAGCCCGTCCCGATGCATGCAATCGTCGATCTGTCGAGAAATCCAGCAGCGAAAAACATTCACCGCAACCTTTTACCTGAACGAGAAATACAGTTTACTGGATGCGAATGCTCTTTTTCCCTTCGCAAATTACACTTTTCGTCTTTATCTAAAAACCGACACCGGCACGGCGTCGTCATCGAATAATGGAGATGGTTATGCAAAATTCTGTCGAACTCATGGAGACTTTCTGGAAAGAAGTCTGGCAGACACCCAATAACGTCGACGCAGTCGACAAGTTTGTCGCCGAGGAGTTTGTTCTCACAACTGGCGGGCGAGAGATCGTCGGCCGCGAGGCATTCAAGCACTGGGTCCGGGAATTACAGGCGCAGATTGGCGAGCTCAAATTCGACATTGTCCATACGTTCCAGTCCGCGGACGGCAAGTGTGTGTCCGCGCGCTTCCGGATTAGCGGCCTGAACAATGGCATGATGGGTTTCCCCGCCGATCAACGCCCGATCGAATTCACTGGCAATGCAATCTGGCATGTCGGCCCGCAAGGACGCTTCGTACGCAACTGGGTTGAGCGCTCGGCCTTCGAAATGTTCCGCGATCTGCAAGGCGTATCGGACGTGAATGACCCGTTCGCGGTCGCGCGCCAATAACGGAGCACCCATCATGCCATTTTTCAAAACAGCGGATGACGTATCGCTGTTCTACAACGATTGGGGCACGGGCAGACCGGTCGTATTGATACACGGCTGGCCGCTTAACGCAGACTTCTGGGAGCCGCAATCCACTTTTCTCGCCGCGAACGGTTTCCGCGTGATTACGTACGACCGTCGGGGATTTGGCCGCTCCGATCAACCCTGGTCGGGATACGACTACGATACGCTCACCGACGATCTCCACGCGCTAATGACGCATCTCGACCTTCATGATGCGACGCTAGCTGGATTTTCAATGGGCGGCGGCGAGGTCGCGCGGTATCTGTCGAGGCATGGCACCGCGCGGGTGGCCCAGGCCGTTTTGATGTCAGCGGTGACACCTTTGCTGAAGAAGAAAGACGACTATCCTGGCGGCATCGACCAGTCGGTTTTCGACGGCTTGATCAAGGCGCTCGAGACCGATCGCGTTGGCTTTCTCTCGGACTTTCGTGAAGGCTTTTTCAACGGCAGTTCGCCCGATCGGGCGGTGTCGCGCGGTGTGCTCGACTGGTATCTGATTGTGGCGAGCCAGGCGTCGCTGCGGGCAACCTTAGCCTGCGCGCGTGCCTGGTCGGATACGGACTTCCGCCCGGACATGAGCGCGATAACGGTGCCCACCCTCATCATGCACGGCAGTGCCGATGTCAACGTCCCGCCCGAGATCACCGCGCATGTCGCGGCGCGCATGATTCCGGCAGCCCGCTACATCGAATATGCGGGGAGCGGTCACGCTATCGGCATCACGGACCGCAATGAGGTGAACCGGGATCTTCTCGCGTTCCTTCAGGAAATAATCCGCTAAATCCAGGCCATCCGCGGCCGGATGGCCGGTGCGCTTAGCCCGTTAGCGCTTGTCCCGGGTTTCGATCAGTACCGCACAGCGCGACCGTTCAATGACTTCGCCGCAGGTCGACGGGTTGGCCCAGCGGCGTATGCGTGACAAATGGTGATGTCCCATCACAATGACCTCCGCAGTCAGCAGTTGGGCTTGTTCGATGACGACGTCGGCCAGATTTCCCGCGCAGAAGTGCTGCTCCACCGTGAGATTCCGGCCGGCAAGCTGTGCGGCGCCCGCAGCCAGGACGGATTGCGCGAAAGATGTCTGCACATGTGCTGGCGGATAGATCAGGCCATCGGGCGCGACACCGCTTTCGCAACCGGGAGGCAACGCGTAGGACGGGTCGACAGCGCATAGAAGGTGTATGGTTGCCGTACCCGGCGCTGCCACGCGGCTGGCCAGGTCGACGACGTGAACACTCTGGGATGAGCCATCCAGCGGAACGAGCAGGATATTGAACATGGTTGGAGACACCCTTCCAGGATCGGATTGACACGCGGGCTGTCATGGTCGCCAGGACGCGTGTCGGGCCAGTCGTTGCCGGGATCCTCGAACTGGTTCAGCCAACGGTAGAACGCTTGCACGATGCGGGTCTTCCCGCGGCGCAGCTCCGCGACAGGCATAACCATTCTTGCGGCTGCCCGCCAGGCGCGTCACGCCACGTTTTGCCCAGCACGCAACGCTCACTCTCCCGGCCCACGAACTCCATAAAAGGCGCGTGCTATCTGGCGAAAACGCAATATCTACATTGCAGAATGTGCAAGTGCTCTGTCAAGTAAACGATTGAGAGAATTGGGTGCGTGTCGGCAGTTGAATGGAGCGCGATGTGTTGTGCTGCAATACCGCGGCAGTGAGAAACTTCAGCCCGTCGAGAGTTCCTTCACAAGCAGGACGACGGGCTGTACCGCACACGAAATGGCGAAACGCAGACATTGCGCCAATCATCGCTCCATAAAACCAGCGTTTATTGAGCCGACAAATAGAACGCCTGGTCCCGTTGCGGCGTCACGCCGACGACCGTGAGCAGGCCGTTCACGACGGTTGCTTCGACGGACATCGACACGGTGTTGAGAGCACACAAAGGGCCCACGAAGTTCAGCGTGCCGTCGAGCAGGTGCTTGCCGGTCGAACGCGGCTTGAAGCTGCCGGTAAACGCGCAGGCGTTCTGCGTGCCCGTTGCCGTGCCGTCCGCAGCGAACGTGATCGTGGAGACCGGCGTGACGCCCGGGCTGCTGCTCCACGTGCGCGCGACGCTGCTGAGAGCAAGCGGCGTGTCGTACGTGGCGTTGTAGTTGCCGTTAAAGCTCGTGGCTGTCGTATCGGGACTGACGAAGAGGCTCGTCGTCGCGGCGAGCGCAGTCTTGTTTGTGAAGTTGCCGTTCAGCGTTCCGGCGCGAATCGCGCCCAAGGAATGGAAGCCGACCGTCGCCGGATCGCTGAACACGCCGTCGGTCGCCGTCATGATGCCCTCGATCAACCAGACGAACGAGCCGTCCTTTGTGTAGATGCTGAAATACTGTCCTGTTTCGAGGACGATGGTTTGCGCTGCGAACGACTGCCCCGAATTCACCGAGCCGTACCAGAGTCCTTCGGGCAATGCGTGTGAGGGGTTGGCGACGCACGACTTGGTCAGCGTGCCGAGGTCGGTCGTGCAGGTCTTGCCATCGCCACCGCCGCCACAGGCGGCGAGTACGGGCAGGGTCAGCAGCATGAGCTTCGAGAGCAGTTTCATGAGAGGTTTTCGTTTTCCTGGTCTTCAGAGTGAGCACAGGTCGCCATTCTTTTGCGGCGAACCGACATTTAGATAACGGAACATTGTCGGAAAACTTTAGTGCGGAAAAACGCGGCATGGCGGCTCGTCCAGCGAAACGTTTGCGCAAAACGTTTGCGCAATCGCTCACGAACAGCGGCTTACGCGCAGACCGAATGAACTGGTCGTTTCGAATCCGTCAGGATCAATGGGGCGTTCGGCGGGTTTCAGCTCAGACTGACCGCGCAGCCAAAGGTCGGCCGCTCTGCAGCGGGCGCCCGTGGACTATCGGCTGAGGGCGGCCTGGGCCCGTTGCAGCCACTCGCTGTTATGTTCGCGGGCGTGGCGTGGCCAATGCCTGCCATCCTCCACAATCTCAGCGTACAGTTCGCGCGCACGCTGGCGGTCTGGCTCGTCGGGCTGCACCGCTAGCCAATCGGCGTACAGGCAGCGCGGTGCAGCGTCGCTTGCGCTCGCGAGCGCAATCTCGAACGCGGCGCGTGTGCCTGGCGCGCCAATCGCCTCCAGGGCCCGTGCATACAGCAAGGCAGGCTCCGGCTGGCGGCGGGTGAGAGGATGGGCGGCAAACAGTTTCTCCAGCGCGTCCTGCGTGGCAGAAGCATTGCCGTTGGCAAATTGCGCACGCGCCAGTCCCTGGAGTAAAGCCGGATCGGATGAGAACGGCCCGCTGGCCGCCGCCTGGTAATGCTCCAGGGCTTCGGCGGCATTGCCTGCCTCGAGCAGCGCTGCCGCCAACCGCATGCGATGCGCGACGGTCGGCGCGCGATCGAAATCCGTGCGTGCCTCGCGCACCGCCCGGTTGGGGTCGACAAACTGCGAGATAGCCCTCGTTGCCGTCCTTGCCCCACGCGACTGGCGCAGGGAGGGCAAGTAAATGACAAAGAAGTAGACCGCGCTTCCAAGGCCCGGGAAAAGAAACAGGATCAGCAGCCAGTACATGTTCTGCTGGTTGCGCATGGCATGCACTGCAAAGAACAGGGCGATGATGACGTAAAGGCTGATTCCGAAGATGCGCATTTGCTGGAAGGTCAGTTGTGGAGCGTTGCCGACGCCACGCCAGCGAATGCGTACTCTCGTCGACCCGATGCCGTCATTTGAATCACTTCAGTCTCGACGAGCGCCTCCGGAAGCAAAGCGGTCGGCGCAGAGGTTTCTGCGCAACCGACATGTTACGCCGTCAACGGGGGACCGAGAAACTCGATATCCCATTTCGTACCGAAGTCCCGCAATGCATCGGGTTCGGGTGCACCATTCGCCATCACACTACGCAGCTCGGTAAAAAAAGCCGTCGCGTCGAATCCGGGCGTGATCAATACCAGCATGCGTGACGCCTGGTCGTCGATGCTGGTGAAACGGTGGGTGGTACCCGCATGAGCAGTCAGGGTTTCTCCCGCACCCACGACGATGCGCTTGCCGTCCACTTCGAACAGGTATCGACCGGACAGTACATGGAAGATTTCGGTTTCCCGTTCGTGCCGGTGCTGTGGCGGCCCGTATCCGGGCTCGTCCGTGGTTTCGATGAGCGTTGCCTTATTCCCGGTCGCCGTCGGGGCAATGCGCACCTGAATGTTGACGCCGATGGCGGGTATGGCAATCGTACTGTCCACTGTGCCTGAGTGGTCGAAATTCGGCTGCATGACGCTACTCCTCAAATGAGAGCACCGCGGGCATCAAGCCGTGCTCGCGATCGGTATTTGGTGACGTAATGGCATGCAATCGAACGCCGCTCGGCAGCCATCACTTGTGTGTATCGTAAGGGTGCCGAATTAGCACAGAATGATGTCGTGGCGGCTTCAGCCGACGAGTTTCTTTTCTCGCATCCAGTCGAGCACTATGCCGGCGATCAGGTCGCTGTTGTTGTCGGCCATCAATGCGTGGCTGTTTCCAGCGATCCCGCGTGCAGGCAGATCGATCCATTGCACGTCCACACCGGCCGCGGCCAGCGCCTCATACCATCGCCGCACATTGGGCACGGACTTGACCCAGAAAGGGTGTTGCTCCAGAAAGTCCCCCCAAAGGAACAGATGCGGCGTGCCGCGCAAGACTATGGGGTCACACTGTTCCGGGTCGGGTGCGCCAGACGGCTCGAGCGAGATCACAGCCTTGATACGATCGGGCGCATGCAATGCGGCGTTGAGCCCGAAATTCCCTCCTTGACTGTGGGTCAGCACGATGCTGCTGTCGAGGCCAGCGATGAGTGCGTCGTAGGCATGCTGGGTGAGCGTATCGTTGCCGCCCCAGCGTGGCACAAACTGGTTCATGAACGCTTCCATTCGCGCCACGGGAAAGCGGATCCTGTCGTGAGAATGACGTTGTGCAGGATCGGCATGCCAGGACTCGGCCGGACCGAAGCGGAAGGTTTCTTCCCAGGCTTCGCGCGCCGTGCGGAAATACGGCGCCTCCGGGTAGACGTCGGGATAAGGCGCCCACGACGCCCGGCCTCGTTCGACCGCGTCGGACACGAATACGTCGAAGCCCGCGCGAAGGAAAAACATCTGCCATCCCGGGCGCCCATCTGGTGTCGTTTCCCAATTGACGCCACTCATTCCTCCGCCGTGCCAGAGCAGGAGAGGATGCCGGCTGCGCGGCGCCGCGAGTTTCACATACTGCACGTACATCTGGCCAACGATCATCTCTCCGTTGGGATCGATGGGATGAACTGCGCCCTGGGCTGTGCTGACACGCAGCCGTGGGGCCATCCCGGTTAGCGACACCATATGGCCGCCGACGTGAAAGCTGCCGATGTCACTCACATGCAGTGGCGCGCCGAGGTCTGGAGTCGCGCCAGTACTCTTTCCGATTGTGCTCATGAGATTTCCTTGCGGATTCAACGGTACGCCTGCAATTCATCGCAACCAAAGATTAACTACGCACAATGAGCCGGTCAAATTCGCTGCGAACTGGCGGCAGGATCAGGCGCCGGACGCAGCCCATGCGCGTTCTGCGAAGATGCATCAGAACGCCGGATTTGCTGGCGGCGATTGAGATGACGCCGCCGGCGGACGTCAGGGCGCGGGGCTCAGTTTCAGAATGACACTGTCGTCCGTGTCCGCGGTGTACAGCGATTGGCCGAACCACGCAAGCTGATCAATGGAGGGAAGTGTCCCGGGCAGCGGACCGAGCGTCAGACCGTATTGTTCGGGCGTACCCGCAAACGTGCTCACCACACCGGCCGGCGAGATTTCGCGGATGGTGCCGTTATTGAAGTCGTTGCCATAGATGTTGCCCGCTGGATCCACCACGAGCGCCGACAGGCCATCGAAAGTCGCGGCGTTGCCCGGGCCGTCGGAGAAACCAGCAATGGTGATCGAGCCAGCCAGCGTGCTGACCTGCCCGGTCGAGCCGTTGACGGCGACCTTGTACAGCACGCCCGCACCGCTCTGGTTATTGTCGTCGGCGATATACACGTTGTTTGCGCTGTCCACCGCCAGTCCGGATGGATTGATCAGGCCGACCGGAGCACCGGTGAGTGTAGTGAGCGTAATCGGAATAACGGCGCCCGCGGGGGTGACCTCCGTCAGCAGGCTGGCACCGGTACTCGCTTGCGTCGTGAAGAGATAGAGGTTCGAGGCTGCGTCAGTGGCGACGACCGTACTGCCATCCGTTTGGAGCGCCTCACCCGTGAGCGGATTGACGAGCGTCGTCACCTGTCCGGCTGGCGTGATCTTTCGCACTGTGACAGCCTCGCTGCCCTGGTCGGTGACATACAGGTTGCCCACCTGCGAGATGGCGATATTGGACGGGCCGGAGAACGATGCAGCCGAGCCGGTACCATCAGCCGAACCGGACGTGTTCGCAGAGCCGGCAAAGGTCGATACCGTGCCCGCACTTATCTTGCGGATGGTGTAGTTCTCGAAGTCGGCAACGTAGAGATTGCCGGCCGCATCGGCAGCGACCCCGGTCGGCACGTTGAATTGCGCCGAAGCGGCGGGGCCGTCCAGCGCGCCTGTCACGGCCGGGTTGCCGGCAAAAATGCTGATGCTCGAAGTTGGCGGCGGTGGGGGTGGCGGATTCGGGCTGCTACTGCCGCTGCCACCGCCGCCGCAGGCCGTCAGCGCGACAGCCGTAAAACCAGCGATCAGCAATGCGGATGCGTGACGTGCGCGCCGGCGAAAGGAACTCGCGTGGGAAGTAGAACTGGAATGCGTGTATGGGATCATCGTCAGGAATCGTTTATTAAAATGTTAAGACTGATGTCGCCGTTATGAAAGGCAAAACAGCCCTTCCGCGTGAGGCAGGCACGGTGTCGACGAACCGCATCATAGGAACGAAGAATGAGGAGAGAATTAGAGGAGTACCAGCGGGAACACGGTGGTAGTGAAACTGACGCGAGAGACGGTGAGCTATGCGAGCGCCCTGCTCGCTTTAATGTGTGTTCCCCAATGTCGCGTCGCAGGTCGTGCGGCCCTTGCCGGCTAATGCTCAGTTAACGTTCGGCTAATTCTGACTCTCTACGATACCGTCATTTCATCCGTTGTCAGGATCCGACCATGCAGAGCCTTGATTGCGAACTTGCTTCTCAAAGCCGGATGCGCGCCGCGAGACGAATATATCGCCGCGCCTCGCCGACAGAGATGATTTACATCCAGACGCAAACGAATGTGGTGAGCCGGAGCAGTATCTCCGGAGCAGTCAACAGAGAGCAATTTGACGCGGCCGTCGCGTGTCTGGAGGCTCGCTACGGCATTCTTCGTTCGGTCGTTGAGGATGGGCAATTCGTCGAGCGGACAGATGACTCGCCGGCGGTTGAATCCTGGTTGTTTGCCGATACCTGGTCCGCCGATGCCTTATATGCGAAGTTGCTGAATGCCGGGTTGGATACGCGGCGGATGATCTACAGTATCCACGTCATTGCCGGTGAAGATGCGCTCGACGTCTTCATGCTAAGCACCCATGCAGTGACAGACGCGACATCGCTGGTCGAACTGCATGCAAGTCTTGCTTACCTATGCGATTGCATCGTGCGCGGCCAGGTCCCGGCGTTGGAGACGCAGCCCTTCCCTACCCCACTCGATGCGGCGGTGACTCAAAGCCTCGCTTCGCTTCCAGAAGACCGCATCGGCGACCCCACTTCGTATTCCGGAGCATTTGCGAAGATCCCGCTGCGGGCGCGGTGCGATGATGGCCCCCAGAGAAGACGCCTTGAGCGGACAGTGATCAAGGCGGACGACATGCATCGAGTCCACGCCGCGGCCCATGCCCACGGTTCCTCCGTGCACGCGCTTCTCCTCGCCGCGTTTGCCCTCGCGATTGGCGACGTGGCGACGGAGCATCCACGGCAGATTCTCATGCGATCGAGCATGGATATGCGCCGCCGGCTCGAACCGCACATTTCAGCGGAACTTGTCTTCACAGCCATCACAGGACACGTCACGCGGATCCCCGATCTGGACCGACCGCTCTTTGACATCGCGAAACTCATTTTCGACGATATCCACGAAGGTGTGGCCAACGGTTCCGTGTTTCATACTTACCTGAACTACCCGAAACTGTTTGGCGGTACACAACAACCGCCTGTTGCACTCAATGTCTCCGACATGCAGGCAATCAATTTTCGTTGGCCGACACAACAGCTGAAAGTGACCGGCTTTGATTACGCGTGTGGGTTAAAGAATTTCCCCAACGTTTCGGTAGCGATTTTCGACGGAGCGCTGGTAGCCAACACCGTGTACGCGGAAGAATTGATCGACCCCGCCATCATGCGGGCAATTTCGGAGCGTGTTGTGGAGAGATTAGATTCCGCTTGCCGGTAAGGGCCGCGCCGCCCGCGGACTGCAGTAACAAGATCGGCCTTTTTTCCCCAGACAACGAACCGCCAGCGATCGGTACCAGCAACATATGCGATCAGCGCGGCACACGGTAAATGGCCCCCAACGTATGACCGTTTTCGAACCGTGAGCGGGTGTATTCTGCGGTCATATACTCGCCATTTCGCCGACGTCGGCGCTCATTGTCTGGAGAAGCGATGAACACTAGCGCACACAAGCCGGGCTCCCTCACCTGTCAACTGGTGCAGGCTGGCTCACAGTTCGAGGGGAAGCAAGGGCTGACCTATGCTGTCGGTATCTCGGCTGAGAGCGTGGGATCGAGGCATATGCATCTTCAGCTTGCCACAATTGCGCCGGGTGCCCGTGCCAAAGCGCATCTCCATGCGCAGCATGAAACCGCCATCTATCAGCTGAGCGGCATCTCGGGGTGCTGGTATGGCGAACGATTGGAGCACCATGCGGTGGTCCGGGCCGGTGATTTCTTCTACATTCCCGCTGGGATGCCGCATATTCCGTACAACGCGAGCGCGGATGAGCCTTGCGTCGCGGTAATCGCCCGAAGCGATCCCAACGAACAGGAAAGCGTCACGATGCGGCCGGATCTTGATACCTTGCCTGACTGGCCGAGCGTGATGCCTTCACCGCTCTGATTGCGCCGAGCGCAACGCAGAGACTGACGCCCGGCGCAACGCCGGGTCGCCCCCTGCTCACTTCCCGCTAATTTTCACGATTCACAATTGCTCTGTGCCATATGTGCGCCATCGCTATCTGTCTCGACACGGCTCGTGCCGCGCACGCCATGTGGCACGAGCATGTCGGAAACGATGCGCTCTATGACAATCTGAAACAACTCGCAAACTTCAGGAGCTCATATGAAACTCAACGCATTGCAGCAAGCCGATTTGATCACCGCCGCCGATGGCGGCGTCGACAGTATCGATGAGGTGGTTCAAAAATTGAAACAGGAGTGCCCAACCGCTTTCCACACCAATATGTCTTTGCTTACTCGGGTTTTCTTTCACAGGCCGGCAGGCGAAACACCGTACAGGAGTTTCGTGCGTGGCTCAGTGCAACAATAAAATCCCTTCGCAGCACGGTGACCGTGGCGGCGTTCCGACCACGGTCGCCGAACGCAACCAGATCGGAAATCCCATTGGCCGACCAGGCTGGCGACCCACTTTGCGTATGTCCTACGAGAGGGTTGCCGCCGGATCGCGGGCGCTTCGTTGCAGATCAATGCGTTGCCAGGCCCTTGCGGCTTGCCAACGTGAGGCCCGGCGCGCCGTGTGAAGCTTCCCTTGGCATCACCGTCCAGCCTACACCGCGGACATTGCGGATCAACGATTGTCCATACTTCTTTCGCATCGCATGGATCACCACATCGATTGCATTGCTTTCCACTTCTTTGCCCCAACCATACAGGCGCTCTTCGAGTTGGCTTCGGGACAGGACAGTGCCACGCCGTTCCAGAAATGCATGCATCAGCGCGAATTCCCGCGCCGAGAGCGGCGACTCCACGCCGTTATAAAAGAACGTGCGTTTATCGAGGTCGAGGCTGATCAAATCGTCGCCGATTCGCGAAGTGGGATAGCCCGCCGTCCGCCGGAGCACAGCGCGAATGCGGGCCAGCAGTTCGCGGACATCGAATGGCTTGAGTACGAAATCGTCGGCACCCGTGTCGAGACCACGCGCGCGCGTTTCGGGATCGTCATGGGCAGAGAGAAGCAATACAGGGACGCTGTTTCCGGCAGCCCGCGATGCTTTCAGCAAATCTATGCCGCAAATACCCGGCAGGCCCAGATTGAGTAACGCAACTGCGTAATAAGCATTGCCGATCGCGTCTTTGCCGGCCTTGCCATCACGTACCCAGTCGACGGTGTAATCCGCGCCCTTCAATGCGCAAAACAGGCTTTGACCGAAATGTACATCATCTTCAACCAGTAGTACTCGCATCATTCCCTCATGAAATGCCGCAAGCGTCCTGTGACTATCGACGGAACGCTATTGGTGTAGTGAGCTCCCCGTTCTCTTATGAACAACGTATTGGAAGAGCCATCAGACGGCTGGAATTATTACGAGTACCTTACCGATTTGTCGTGAGTGATGCGCTTTTTGTTTTGGGTCTCTCGTTGTAGAACGATGAAAATCTGCCGTCAAAAACTTCGTAGAACAAGTAGCGCGTTACTTCGAAGTGAGTGAATTCTAATCTCGAATTTCTCGGTGACAATAAGGGTAAACCCTTGAAATCGGCGAACGGTTGTCTGCCGCCCATTGGCGGCCTGTTCGAGGAGCTTGTAAAACGTTGAATACCCATACTGTAGGGCGTTTCAGCGCTTAGACCAGTGGTCGATAAGACGTCTTCGGCTGAGCACTCCCCGGAGCAATCCAGTGGAACATCAATTAAGGAAGCGCTTCCACATTTAAGCCGACCGATACTGGTGCAAACCGTGTCGGCGGCCCCAAAACAGTTTAGAATTATTCGTAGTTTGAGTAGCGCGTTACCTGACGAAGCTATCGCGAGAGCGCGCAAAGGTCAGCGCGTGGCGGCCATGCCCATGGCAGCGGCGTCGGTACCCACTACTCTGTCGGCCTATACGCCTCAATGGCATTGATCAAAGCGAGGAGCGAAATGGAACACCTGCAAGATGTCGGCGCAGGCAACTTGCGTGAGCAGGTCGTCGCCCATGTGCGCGCGGATATCGTATCTGGACGCACGCCACCGGGCGCCGTTTATTCAGTACCGGGACTTGCCACCGAGCTTGGTGTCTCGACCACCCCGGTTCGCGAAGCGTTGCTGGAACTCACCCGCAGCGGCCTGCTGGTCGCAATGCGCAATCGCGGCTTCCGCGTTGAACTGCTGACTCTGTCAGCACTGGATAGCCTCTTCACCATGCGGGAGTTGCTCGAACGCTTCGCGCTCGAGACGCTCGCGCGTCAGGGCGTCAAAGACCGCGACTCGCTGATTGCGCTTGCTGATAAGGTGTCAGACGCAGTTGCAGCGGAGAACCTGCCAAAATACGTCACGACCGATCGGGCTTTTCACGAAGCGCTCGTCGGACAGGTTGGCAATCCCTTCCTGACAAGAACGGTGATGCAATTGCGCGACGATATGCGGCTCTATGGGATCGATTCTCCCGAGGGTCGTCTACGCCAGAAGCAGTCGGTAAAAGAGCATTATCAAATGGTGGATCTGGCTGACCAGGGGAAAGATAAAGAGGCGAGCGATCTGATCAGCCGGCACATCCTTTCGTGGAAGCCGCTTTTCGAGGCCGCGCTTGCTCAATATTCCTGATCCAGGCGGGTCCGACGACCACCGGCCCAATTCGCGAGCCGGTGTTGTGGACCCTCCATCGAACGCCGAACCCAGGACACGCTACCGTTATTTTTTCAACGCTCAGCGTGCCTCGTTCTCTTGACCCCGTGCTTAGAAATTATCGATATGAATCTCCGTTTTCGAGCGTCCGCATGCGGCGTTCGACCTCGCAGAGATCCTTGGCGTCTGCGAGCCAGGCCTCCCGCCGCGCGTATTCGATCGCGTCGAGCCATGCATTGAGGAGGTAGAAAATTAATATAATCATGATGAAGTTCCTGAAGATGGTTTAAGCGCACTGAGGCGCGATGTGTCGGCTACCCGTGTCTGATCAGGCCGCCACATACACGTCGTTATCGGACTGCCGCTGCATGATCGGCGCCAGCGCGTTGCCGATATGCTCCGCTTGTGCGGGCGTAATCATTCCCGCCAGCAGCTTCGAAAACCGTGGCTGCGTGACGCCTGACACAATGTATTGCCAGCGATATGCGTCGAGTAATGCCGCACTGACCGCATGCCGTTCGCCAGCAGTCATCGTGGCGCCAGCGTGCACAAGAAAGTATTCGGCGTCTGCCGCGGCCTGCATTTGCAGCAGTCCGTCCACGGCGCTCACCAGTTCGATCAGATCGTCAATTGCTGCGTCGCGTTCAGCGTCGTTCAGGTGCGCGTCCTCGCGCTCCCATTCGAGTTCGTCGATGATCGCGTGCTGCGACTCCTCTTTCCAGTGGAAGAGGAACACGTCCTTGAAGAGCGGCGAGAGGTTTGAGTCCTGTTCCATGCTCTCCCTGTAATGCACCTGCGTGACAATCTCGATGCAGCAAGTCAGTGCCAGCACAGACCAGGTGGATTGACCAAGCACGAACGACGCGACTTCATCGGCCTCTGGCATGAAGCGATAACCGGCAGGCATGCTGTTCGCAGCCAGCAGTTCGATGCGGCGGAACAGTTCTTGATGCTTCAACTCTTCGTCCGTGAAACGCACGACCGCTTCCAGCGCCGTCTGATCGCCCAGTGCATGATCGCGACCGACTTCGAGCATCTTCGCGCCGACAAAGCGCTCGACGAGCCGGAACATGTTGGCGTATGTGCGCCCCTGTACCTGAGACATCAGCAGGCGTTGCGCAGGGGTCAGGAACGACAGGCGGTCGACTTGCGCAAGCCCGTCCGGCAGAAACTTGTGCGTGGGATCGAACTGGCGATCGCGAATCACATCGCGGTCAATATCCCAGCGGATACGACGAGACACTTCGATGCATTTGGCGTAACGTGCGGACGGGATTTCGTTGTGGACATCACTCATGCTAAGTCTCCAGAGGCCTCCCGATAGCGGAGGCATTTGCGTTGAAGTGCGCGAGGCGGCAACTGTATCGAGCGGCACGAGAGGATTCGCTGCGTCGCCGTTCGAGAAAGCATTCTCCGGATCGGTCGGCTCGCGGGCATGAGGCGGCAGTCCCAAATCATCATCGGGACATGAGCAGATAGGTGTGTTCAGTTGGGACAGGTGTCCTGCTTGCACTCGTCAGGCAGCGCCAGGCAGCCGTCAGACGGTTGGCGCGTCGAATCCGGCCTTGCGGGCCAGCACGATCGCCTGCGCGCGATTCTCGACTTCGAGTTTCGAGAAGATGCTTGTGATGTGATTGCGCACGGTCTTCTCGCTCAAGCCGAGACACGCTGCAATTTGCGCGTTATCGCGACCGCCCGCGATCAGGCCGACGATGTCGCGCTCGCGCGGTGTCAATATCGCGAACGCCGGATCAACGGACTGCGTCATCGGCAGGAACGTGCGCAACTCGTCGCGCCAGCGCAACCATGCCGGTTCCGATTCGAGCAGCAGGTGGTTTTCGCTATCGAGCGGAACGAAACGCGCGCCTGGAATGAGACCGGCGAGCAGGCGGCCTTCCTCGAACGGCACGCGGGCATCGCCACTTGCATGAAGCACGAGCGTCGGACATTGAACCAGCGGAAGCAGATCGACCACGTCGATTTCGTTGAACACGCGCATGATGCGTGCCGCGTTGCGCGGTGTCGTCGTCAGGCGCTCCAGTTCGTTGAACCAGTGATGCTGTTCCGGGCTACCGCCCGGAATGAACTGCGTCGTAAAGAACTGGCGAAACGCGGGGTTCTCCTGACCCCAGCCAAGTTCTGCCAGCTTGACGAGCGTTTCGGCTTCTTCGTGTAACCGCGCATCCGGCCGCCGCTTAAGCCTGCCGCGCGCATATCCGCCATAGAGAATCAGGTGACTGACTCGCTCGGGCTGCGCCACCGCGTACGCTATCGCAATTGAAGCCCCCTGCGAGATACCGAGCAATGGAAAGCGCTGTACGCCACTTGCGTCGATGACGGTCTCGAGATCGCGCCGCCAGGCCTCGAACGAAATCTCGCCGGGATCGCGGTCGGACAGTCCGCAGCCGCGCTGGTCATAACGGATCAATCTGTTCCGCTGGCACAATTCTGCGATCAGATGACTCCATACGGGACTCTTCAAATCGAATTCGAGGTGACTGAGCCAATTCGCGGCCTTGACGATCGGCGGGCCGCTTCCGCATGTCGCGTACGCAATACGTACCCCGTCACTGCCGGTGCAAAGGCGTATCTCCTGCTTGAGAGACGGCATCGAGGCTGGCATGGCATCCGGCAGTCAATGAAAAGTTAAACGAAGAAAGCAAAGGCGCCAACAGTCTGGGTTATCGTCTGATTTTTACAAATACCTTGCTCTGAAATGAGCATAGACCGATCCAACCAAAACGGCCAGGAATTGTGTGGACCCCCGCGAGACAAATGAAAGCGGGCCCATCCCGCGCCAACATCAGGGGATCCCGCGTGTATTGTCACGGGGTCTTTCGGCCGGATGCGTGTCTGAATCGAGGTGCGCATAGCGTCTTTGAGTCCGCGCGAGATGGTCACGCATCATTTGAATCAGCACACGCGTCGATGCCGATAACGGCGCGTCATAGCGATGAATGAACGAGCGCGCTTCGGAATAAGAACTGAAGGGCCTGCCGCCCGCGCTGATCCAGGTTGCGCAATTCGACGTGCTGCGTGACGAAGGCAAAGCATACGGACGCAAGCTCGACGCAGCGGGCGACGAAGTCACGACAACCCGCTACAACGGCACGATCCACGATTTCGGTTTGCTCAATGCACTCGCCTCGCTAGGCACGCGTCCGTCGCAGGCCGGCGGCTCGCAGTGCCGCGAGATCAGGGAACCCGTCGACGGCCATCAGCAGATCGGCCTCCGCGAGGATAGACCGGATCACGTGGACGACACCAGCCGTGCCGCCAAGCGCCAGACCATACGCATACGGCCTGCCGACCCCGACCATGCTGGCACCCATGGCCAGCGCTTTGACCACGTCGGTTCCGGAGCGGATGCCCGAATCGAACCAGACGGGAACATCTCCACACGCGGCGACGAGCGCGGGCAGGAGATCGATCGAGGCGAGACCGCCATTGGCCTGCCGGCCGCCATGATTGGAGCAGTAAATGGCATCGACGCCGAGGTCGATCGCGCGCTTCGCATCGTCGGGATGCTGGATGCCCTTCACGATCAACGGCAGCGTGGTGATGGAGCGCAGCCACGCCAGGTCATCCCATGTCACCGTCATTCCGAAGATGGACGCCCAGTACCGCACGGCCGCGGCAATATCTTCTTCCGGCGGAACAGCAAGCTTCGCGCGGAAAAGCGGATCAGAAAAATAGTTGGCGAGCGCGACGCCGCGCAACTGCGGAAAGTTGCTGTCGTTGAGGTCCCGTGGACGCCAGCCGGTAAGCCACGTGTCCAACGTCACGACGATGCCCTTGTAACCGGCCGCCTCGGCACGGCGCACGAAGCTCTGAGCAAGATCGCGGTCCTTCGGCGTGTAGAGCTGAAAGAAGGCATCGCCCTCACCCAACGCTTCGGCCACGGTTTCGAGCGAGTCATTCATCAGCGTGGACGCGATCATCGGCACACGCGCCGCTGCCGCCGCCCTCGCGGTGGCGATATCGCCGCGGCCGTCCTGCGCGCACACCCCGATCACGCCGATCGGACACAACATCAGAGGGGACGCGTAGCGCTTTCCGAAAACATCGACGGAAAGGTCCCGCACACGTGTATCGACGAGCATTCTCGGCACGAGTCCCCAATCCGAGAACGCTTCGACATTGCGGCGCTGGGTGAACTCGTCGCCACAGCCGCGTTGCACATAGCTCAGGACTGACTGCGGCAAAGCCGCGCTCGCGCGTTCTTCAAGCCGTTTGAAATCGACCGGCAGGCTTGGCTTGATGCCCCGCAAACCGTCGAAGTAGATTTCGTTCTGGTAGTCACCGAATTGATTCATCGTCAGCCTGCACACGTGGGAGGTGGTTCTCTGGCCAGTGCGATGAAACGTCGCGTGGCCGGAGGCGTGCATGGATGATGTCGCGAGTCGCGCGCAAAATCTGTCGGAAATCCGACAAGTCGAATGGCGCAGTGCGGCGCGTGACCGCTTTCCGACTCCCTGGCAGCGTCACCGGACAAACCCGCGATTGCAACTTTTCTTGCAGTTGCGACGCGACGCGGCCTTTACTCTGGCCTTACGGAAACAGGACAAGCCCTTCCTTGTCCGACGTAGCGGTGGCTCTGCCTGACCGCAGTACTGCGTGCCCGCTGTGCACGTCTCCACATTTAGCGACGGATACCACCATGTCAGATATTGCCGCACTACCGAGCACACGCTCCGCGACAGATACGGAAAGGATGTACCAGAAGGTCACGCGCAGAGTCGTTCCCTTGCTCTTTTTTTGTTATCTGCTCGCCTACCTCGATCGCATCAACATCGGCTTTGCCCAGTTGCAGATGAGATCCGATCTCCATTTTTCGGATGCCATATATGGCTTGGGCGCGAGCATGTTTTTCGTTGGATATGTGCTCTTTGAGGTGCCCAGCAACCTGTTCCTGAAGAGGATCGGAGCACGTAAAACAATGCTTCGCATCATGTTGTGCTGGGGCGCCGTCTCGATGTGCACCATGTTCGTTACGAGTCCGCTTGAATTCTATGTGGCGAGGTTCTTCCTTGGTGTTTTCGAAGCGGGCTTCTTTCCCGGTATCCTGTTTTACCTGACTCTATGGTTTCCGCATGACCGTCGCGCTCGCATTGTTGCTTTGTTCATGGCGGCCACTGTCGCGGCGGGCTTGATCTCTGGTCCAGTTTCAGGTTACATCCTGCAAAACATGAACGGCGTTCACGGCTTGCGCGGGTGGCAATGGATGTTTCTGCTGGAAGGCCTGCCAACCATTTTTCTGGGCGTCGCCTCATATCTGTGGTTGGACGATCAGCCATCGAATGCCAGTTGGCTCTCCGGAGCGGAGAAAGATGCGATTGCGCGAGATCTCGCGGCACAATCGCGTGGCGTCTCTACGGAAGTCACTTCGCACCGTGAAGCGTTTCGCGATATGGCTGTCTACAAGCTCTCTGCGCTGTATTTCGCCATGAGCTGCGCCGCTTATGCGCTGAGCTTCTGGATGCCGTCGATGATCGAACGGGCCGGAGCCTTCGGCCTGCAACGAATCGGGATGATCTCACTGATTCCCTATGGGTGCGGCATTGTGGCGATGATCCTGTACAGCCGCCACTCTGACAGGACGCGGGAACGTCGGTGGCACTTCGCGTTCGCCGTGCTGTTGTGCGCAGTAGCGCTTTCCCTCTGCAACAGGACGGGAGGATTGCTGTGGACGTCTGTCGCACTCATGTCCATCGCCCTGGCTGCGGTGATCTCTTCGTTTCCAGTTTTCTGGGCGGTCGCAACTTCAGTGCTTCGCAAAGAGTCTGCGGCCGTCGGTATCGCAATCATTACAAGTCTTGGCGCTGTTTCAGGAATCATCTGTCCGTACGCAATCGGCCTGATAAAGACAGCCACGGGGAGCCTCGATGCTGGACTCTACTTCTGCTCAGGCATCCTGATAGTCGCAAGCGTTGTCATGCTTCGTATGAAAGCCGGATCCAGTAAATAGCAGCCGAACGCCTTCGTCAGTCGTGCTCCTGGAACTTCAACAGAGCATGGCGCGCGAGAAAAAACACAAATCGGAAGATATCTTGCAGTCTCAAGATATGCGCTTTTGTACTCTGTTTCAAGTTGACGGTTAGTGCACGCGCGTTGTGCTTACCCGATTCTTCACTAAATTAACCCCATATTTTCCAAGGAGACATCATGCGAATCCCATCGCTGAAAAACACGGTTAGCGCAGATGAGTGGCAACTTCGTTGCGACCTCGCTGCATGTTATCGGCTCGTGGCGCTGCACGGCTGGACTGATCTCATCTTCACCCATATCAGCGCGCGCATGCCTGGCGCCGACCATCGATTCCTGATCAATCCGTACGGGCTCCTGTTTGAAGAAATAACCGCCTCGTCTCTTATCATGGTCGATACCGAAGGCAACCGGTTGTCGAACTCGGAGTTCGTGGTGAACCGCGCCGGCTTTGTGATCCACAGTGCGATTCACTCCGCGCGCGAGGATGCGCAGTGCGTATTGCACACCCATACCCGTGCAGGCGTAGCTGTCAGTGCGCAGAAGAATGGCGTGTTGCCGATTTCCCAGCAGTCGACTTTCGTGCTTGATTCCCTCGGTTACCACGACTACGAAGGCGTAGCACTTCGCGATGATGAAAAGCCGCGCTTGCAGGATGACCTTGGCAGCGCCAACTATCTGATGCTCAAGAACCACGGTTTGCTGACGGTTGGAAAGACCGTTGCGGACGCATTCCTCAATATGTACCTCTTCGAAACGGCCTGTCAGATTCAGTTGTCGGCGCAGGCGGGAGGGGAATTGACGCTTGTGGAAGAGGATATTCTGGCCGGTGCGGCATCGGCCAAGGACGCTCAGACAGACGGACTTGGCGGGTCCTTTGTATGGCCGGCGCTGATCCGCAAACTCGACCGTATCGACGACAGTTACCGTTCGTAGCATAGCGGCGGAAGAACGACAGATGACACAAAGCACAGGCGCATGGAAAGCCAGCGGGAAGTATTTCACTCACCGTGGCCATCGTATCTTCTGGCGCGAGGAGGGGAAGAAGGATGCGCCGGCTCTGCTCCTGATCCACGGCTTTCCCACGGCCTCGTGGGACTGGCAAGACGTTTGGCCGGATCTGCTCAGGCGCTACAGGTTGCTCACGCTCGACATGATCGGTTTCGGCTACTCGGACAAGCCGTGTGATTACACCTACTCGATCATGGACCAGGCCGGTGTCTACGACGAGTTCATCACATTGCCTGGCGTAGACGAATTCCATATTCTGGCTCACGACTACGGCGACACAGTGGCGCAAGAGCTGGTTGCGCGCGATATCGAACGATCCGATCGAGCAAAACTGCGCAGCGTCTGCGCCGGCGTCCAGATGGACGTCGCTCCGGGGCGCGCCGCCGCCCATCGACGCGCTTAACCCCCGGCCCGCTTCGCGCTGTGGCCGAACTTTTTGAGTGCTTCGACGACCCGGTCGCAATGGTCGCCCTGCACTTCAATCACGCCATCCTTGACCGTCCCACCCGAACCGCAGGCCGTGCGCAACTGCTTGCCTAGCGAGGCGAGAGCAAGCGGATCGAGCGCCAACCCTCTAACGATCGTCACGCTCTTGCCGCCCCGGCCCTTGGTCTCGCGAGTCACTCGCACTACGCCATCACCGGCCGGTAGTGTCCTGGCAACCGCCTTGCAGACACATTGCGCGCGTACCTGCCTGCATTCGGGACACATCCGCCCGCCGTCCGTGGAATAGACAAGGCCGCCTTTTGAACTACTCTTCATGATTGGCTTACTCAAAGACCCCAGGGAAAGCGCGCGTGGACGCGTCTGCGAGCGGTTCGCAGACCAGGCAGGATTAGAACATATCCGCGGCCGCCTGACGCACTGCGCCCTTCCCTTCGGCGTCACGCTCGGACCGGGACGGAATAAACGGCCCGGTGATCATGCCCGAGTAGCTTTGCCCAGGCCCTACCATCGGAAACACATCAGCGTTGTAGTCGATCATGACTTCGAGGAAAGCCGGACCGTCAAATTCCACGAAGGCCCTGAGTTTGTCCTCGAGCTCGCTCAGCGTTTCAACGCGCTGGGCAAACTCGAATCCGTCGGCCTGTGCCGCCATGACAAAGTCTTTACGATGAAGTGACTTGTCGCTCACCATCAACCGCCCGTCGTAAAATAGACGCTGCCACTGCCGGATCATCCCGTCACCGACATTGTTGAGCAGCAGCACCTTCACAGGCGCGCCATACGTCGTTGCCGTCTCCAGGTCGCCGATGTTCATGCGGATGCTGCCGTCACCATCGATGTCGATCACAAGGGCATCCGGTCGCGCCATCTGGGCGCCGATCGCTGCGGGCAGTCCGAAGCCCATCGTCCCCATACTGCCTGACGTCAGAAAGCTCCGCGGCGCGACGAAGTCGAAAAACTGCGCAGCCCACATCTGGTGCTGACCCACGCCGGTGGTGACAATGGCTCGCCCGCCGGTAATGTCACTGAGCTTTTCGATCACGCGCTGCGGCTGAATCAACGGACTGTTCCGGTCGTAGTTCATAGCGTAGACCCGCTTCAGTTCCCTGATATGCTCGAGCCAGTCCAAAGGCGCCTGCACGGCTGTATCGTGCTTCATCAGCGACAGCAAGGTATCCTTCGCGTCGCCCACATGCGTCCAGTGCGCCCGCTTAACCTTGTTGATCTCCGCCTCGTCGATATCGATGTGCGCGACATACTGCGCTCCCGGCGCGAATGCGTGGGGGCGGCCGCCAGCGACCCGGTCGTCGAAGCGGGCGCCCACCGCGATCAGGAAGTCACAATCTTCCACCGCGTAATTCGCACACGCTGCGCCGTGCATGCCCAGCATGCCAAGCCCGAGTTCGTGTTTCACGGAGATTGTGCCGAGACCCATCAACGTGTTCACCACCGGGATCCGATAGCGCTCCGCAAACTGACGCAACTCCGCCGTCGCGCCGGCCGTAATGATGCCGCCGCCGACATACAGCAGCGGTCGCCTGCTTTGCGCGAGCAGGTCGAAAAATTCGCTGCGCTTATCCTCTTCGAGACGAGCACCTTTGGCTACCTTCCGAAGACGGTCGGAGTAGCCTCGAAATTCCAGGGTACCTTGCCCATGGTAGATGCCGGTCCAGTTCTGGATGTCCTTCGGCACATCCACGACAACCGGGCCGGGACGGCCGGTGCGCGCGACTTCGAATGCTGTCCGCAGTGTCTGCTCCAGCTTTTCCGGGTCGGTAACCAGAAACACCTGCTTTGCGCACGCCGACATGATGTTAAAGACTGGCGCTTCCTGGAAAGCATCACTGCCGATCGCGGCACGCGGTACCTGTCCGGAGATAAGGACAACGGGGACCGAATCACCGTTACAGTCGGCGATTGGCGTCACCGCGTTGGTCGCGCCAGGACCCGACGTCACCATGAATACGCCGACTTTTCCGCTCGCGCGCGCATAACCCGCGGCCATGAAGCCGGCGGCCTGCTCATTGGCGGGCACCACGAGCTTGATCTGCCGCTCGGGATTGGCCGCGTGCATTTCGTTGAACCGAAAGACAGCGTCGTAGGTCGGCAAAATCGCACCGCCGCTATAACCGAATACGGTGTCGACGCCCTGTTCGCTGAGTACGCGCAGGATGATGTCGGCGCCCGACATCGCTTCGCCGGCAACCGGCGGTTTCAGGAGGGCTTTTAAATCAGCATTGGGGTTTTGGGTCATGGCTGGCTCGCATGGAAACGGGCGCTGACACGGTCAGCGGCCAAAATCAAAGGGCGATTTCCTTCCAACTCGAGAACAGCGTATGTTCCGTACCAGCTCATGGGCCATTGCCTTGACGGGTTCTCCGTATCAGGCGTAGCCCATCTAGCACTTTTTTGATGTGCTTCTGGAAGAATCGTGAGGAATGGTTTTCACCTATTCTGACAACGATTGACGCTGTGCGCACACGCAAGAAGGCTGCATATGGGCCAAGGTGGACCGGATCTGAGCCATGCGATGCCCCCATATATCGGCCATGCTGCGGTGCGTCACGTCGGATCGAGACTATCGTATAAGCGGCGCCGTTAAAACTTCATATTCTGGCAACAATCGGGAAAACACTTTCATGACGCGACACACTCGAAACTCGGCCAGCAAGGTAAGCTGGGCAGCTGCCTGTTGTTGCGGTTCATCGCGCTTGCCTGTTTTGTTATGGTGAAGCGCCAACTGACGCTATCAACGGCAGTGTGCTTACAATCAATGAAGGTCACGGCATGAAAGTCGCCATTGTCTTATTCGATGGTGTGCAGGCGCTGGATGTAGCAGGCCCCCTGGACGTATTCGCAGAAGCAAACACATTTCTACCTGAGCATCAGAGATATGAGGTCCTGCTCGTTGGCGAGCGGGCCGGCGCCGTGTCCTGCTCGAACGGGATGCAGATTCTGGTTCCTTATGGCTATGCCGACTTCAACACGCCATTTGACCTGCTGTTGATAGCAGGAGGACCGCAGTTGCCCGATTCCGTGCCACGAAGCGAGTTTCTGAAATGGTTGCAAGATCAGGCGCGCGGCGCAACACGGTTTGGCTCCGTTTGCACCGGAGCGTTCCTGCTTGCGCATGCCGGGCTGCTTGACGGTAAGGAAGTGACGACCCACTGGGCAGATGCGGGCCGCCTCGCTGATGAGTTTCCCGAGGCATGTGTGCAGCCTGACCGGATTTTCATTCGTGACGGTCGCCTCTTTACCTCTGCCGGCGTGACAGCAGGCATCGACCTGTGCCTGTCGCTCGTCGCGGAAGACTGGGGGCACGAACTCGCGGTGCGGGTGGCGAAACGTCTGGTAGTCTATATCCAGCGAGAAGGCGGGCAATCCCAGTACAGTCCTTATGTCGGCGTACGGAAGGACCAGGATCCGATCGTCGGCAAGGTGCTCCGCTACGTGACCGAGCACATAACCGACGCGCTCTCGATCGAACAGCTCGCGAGCGCAGTCTCAGTCAGCCGGCGTACCTTCTCGAGGCTATTCGCGAAGTATGCCAAGGTGACGCCGTCCGCGTTTGTCGAGCAGGTTCGCGTCGACACCGCGCGCAAGCTGCTCGAGGAGACCGATGCTCCGCTCAAGACGGTCGCGTTCAATTGTGGTTTTCATAGCGCCACGCATATGCGAACGACTTTCTTCCGGCGGCTCAGCGTCACGCCCAAACAGTATCGCCAACGATTCCGCGGCACGGCAAGCAAGCCAAAGCGGGCTTATAGCGGTGTGAACGGGCAAGTCGAATCGGCCGGGATGGAAAGTATGGGATAGCTTTGCGTCCTCTTATTGCGCTCTCTTAGCATGCGGCGGCTCGACTTAATGAAAAGGCATACACCATCCGTGACTTGCACCGATTCACTTCCCTCTCTTCCGGATATTCTTGAACCGGGTTTATCAGTCGTATTTTGCGGAATAAATCCGGGCGTCACTGCGGCATCGACTGGCCAGCATTTTGCCGGCAGAGGCAATCGGTTCTGGCGAACTGTTCATCTGGCGGGCTTTACGCCCGAACAGATCGCCCCTGAAGACGACCGCACTCTCCTGCAATATGGTTGCGGCCTCACAGCGGTAGTCTCGCGTCCAACCGCACGCGCGGACGAGCTATCACAGTGGGAGTTCAAAGCGGCTGCGAGTGAATTCGAGCAGAAGATTGAACGACATGCACCGCAATGCGTTGCCTTCCTCGGCAAGATGGCGCTCGCCGCCATGTCGGGCAGACGCGACATCCAGTGGGGCGCGCAACCACGCACATTCGGCGGCGCCCGCGTATGGGTATTGCCCAATCCCAGCGGCCTGAACCGGTCATTCAGCCTCGACGCGCTGGTGATCGCCTACCGGGAACTTCGTCTTGCAGTCGCAACGGCTGCTTCGGTTTAGAGAACCCGCTGGGTAGCCGAGCCGGCGCGATCCAACTTGCCCACCGGCATGCCCTATTTGACCGGAGCCAGAATGCCGGAGGGCCCATTAATCGTCATCGCGCTTTCCACGTATTGAAGGTGCACGTTTCTGCGCAAGGTCTCGGTTACGAACTCCACAAAGGCCCGAATCTTGCCGCTTTCGCCGCGCCGCTCCACATGCAGCAAATTCACCGGACTCGACTCGGGTTCGAACGCGGTGAGGATCGGCAATAGCGTGCCATTGAGCACTTCGGGAGCCGCCTGGTAGGAGAACAATTGCACGATCCCCACGCGGTCAACCGCCGCCATCACGGCTGCGGGAGCCAGGTTGACAATCATTCGCGGCTGGATCCGGACGGGCAGCCTCAAACCGTTCTCATAGAACAACCACTCGAGTGGACTGGTCACGCCCGTGAATGACACACAGTGGTGATTGGACAGGTCCCTCGGATGAACAGGTTCGCCGTGCGCGGCAAGATAAGCAGGAGCCGCATAGGTTCGACGCCGTACAAAACCCAGCGGCACTGCGTATATCGAGGAGTCCCCGAGATGGCCTATACGAATGGCGATATCCACGCCCTCCTCGAGAAGTCGCGTGGTGCGATCGGCATACACGGCGTTCACGCTGACGTCCGGATAGCGCCGGGTGTAAGCATCAACCAGCGGCGCGATGAATCGCTGACCCAACAATACCGGCGCCGAGATGGTCAGGGTGCCCACAGGGTTGTCCTGGCGAGCCGCGACAGTCGCCTCTGCGTCCGTGATGGCATCCAGCACCCCGCGGCATGCATCGAGGTATGACATACCCGCCTCCGTCGGCCGGACTGAACGAGTTGTCCGCGCAAGCAGCTGCGCGCCCAAACGGGCTTCGAGCGAGTTGAGCGCCCGCGAGACCGCGGGTGCCGACATTCCAAGTTTCTCTGCCGCGCCGGTGAAACTGCCTCGGTCAACGATGGAGACGAAAACCTCCATCTCGCGTAATCTGTCCATCCTGGATCCCAACTTGAATGTGCTTGCAGCAAGACACTGCTTGCACTGTGTACTGCGGCCCATCAATGTGCGGTGGCCTGGGAAGCGATAGGTCGCCGCGTCATCGGGCATTACAAAGCTGTCCTGATTCTAGGCGCCATGCCCTGCATGGTGATGCTGTCTTTCGGCAATTGGCTCAAGGAAGATTACAAATGGCCACCGCCGAACGCTTTTAATCGCTCACTGCTTCAAACGGCCGTACCGGCCTGATCCGCTAGCGTAAATCACCTGACCATACGCGATCGCCCGTTGCCCGAGCATCTCTGAACCCTGCCGTAAAAACATCGATGCTCGCGCCGCTCCACCGCGATGACATTGCTCTGTTGACCGAACGGAAAAGGATCATTTCCAGCTGGGTGCGCTGGTGTCGTAGTGGCGCTGACATTGGCCAGATTTGTGAATGAAATGGCCTGATAGGCGACCTGACCAGGCTTTAAGAATGCAGGCCGGTCTCCTAGAATGGATCAATCCATTGCGCGGCGGCGATACGTGAGTGAACCGGTTGGAATGACCGCGGGAAATACCATGGGGTCATTGGATCAAGCTCTTTCGCGGCGCATCCGGGATCTTCGCGAGCACGTGCTTGAGAGGGAGGCTTCCCGACGCAATACCCCATTCAATACTAGTAGCCTAGCGGACTCTTATGAACATCGCCAACCCATGGACAACTGGAACGGCACAATCGACGCTCGCACAATCGCCGGAGCCCGCTTCCAAACGGGAGGCAGACATTCCTGCACAGCAGGCGACCAAAGAACCCGAGCTGCCGCTTCGCCTCGCGATTGGCCTGCTCGGCATGCTGCTGGCGTCGCTACTGGCCATATTGAACGAACAGGTTACCGCGGTGGCGCTGGCCGATATCAAGGGCGCGTTCTCGATCGGACGTGACGATGGGACGTGGGTGACCACCATCTTCGAGGCTACCAACGTGGCCACGATGGTATTCGCTCCGTGGTTCGGAATGACGTTCACGCTGAAGCGATTTACGATCGGCTCCGTGCTGGCCGTCATGTTGCTGGGATTCCTTTGCCCCCTCGCGCCGAACCTGACCAGCCTGTACGTGTTGCGTGCGCTGCAAGGGATAGCCGGCGGATGCCTGCCGCCGATGTTGATTATCGTGGCGCTTCGTTATCTCCCCCCGAAGGTCAAGTTGTATGGGCTCGCGGGGTACGCGGCCACTGCGACCTTCGGGCCAGCGGTCAGCACGCCGCTCGCTGCGTTATGGACGGAATATGTCAGCTGGCGAATGGCCTTCTGGCAAATCGTGCCGCTTGGCCTCATCGCCTGCGTGGCAATCTACAAGGGACTGCCGTCGGATCCCCTCAAACTCGAACGGTTCCGCTCGTTCAACTGGACCGGCTTCCTGCTGGGGTACCCCGGTGTCGCCATGCTTGTCATTGGCTTTCTGCAGGGCGACCGTCTCGACTGGCTGAATTCAACATTCATCTCCACGATGTTTGGTGGCGGCACGCTGTTGCTGGTGGTGTTCCTGATCAACGAGTGGTTTCATCCACTGCCGTTTTTCAAGCTTCAGTTACTCGCCCGCAGAAACTTCGCGCACGGGCTTCTCACGCTGGTGGGCGCGGTTACGCTGATCGTGGGCGTCGCCGCGATTCCCAGCCAGTTTCTCGCGCAGATTCACGGCTACAGGCCGTTGCAAACCACGCCGCTGTTTCTGCTGGTGGCGATTCCGCTCCTGATTTCCCTGCCTCTGACCGCCACGCTGCTGAATCTGCGACAGGTCGATCACCGTTGGGTCATGGCTCTTGGACTTAGCCTGATAGCCACTACGTGCTTCCTGGGCAGTTTCATGGACTCCGAATGGATTCGCGACAACTTCTACGTGCTTCAGTCGCTGGAGATCGTCGGCCAGCCGATGCTGATCCTGGCGATCCTGATGGGCGTCACGACAGGTTTGCCGCCAACCGAAGGTCCGTTTGCCTCGGCCATGTTCAACACGATCAAAACCTTTTCCGCCGCTGCGGCAACCGCCCTCATCGAGGGCGTGGGCACCGCGCGCGAACATTTTCATTCGAGCATGCTCGTGGACCATCTGGGCAACAACGCGCTGGTGACAAGCCAAAGCATCGATGCAGCACATGGTCTCGGTGAACTCGCGCACCGGATCCACGAGCAGGCCGTCGTGCTTACATCGGCGGATCTCTATCGCGTGATGGCCGGCATCGCCATCGCGTTTCTTTTCGTTATCCCGGTGTTGCCCGTGCGTGTGTATCCGCCATGGAGCACGACGCCGCCCTCTTCCCGCTAAGCGACGATATCTATGTCATCTGTCACCCGATTTCCGCCCAAAACCATTCGGATTGCCGCCTGTGTAGTCATACTCGGCCTCGTTATATGGGCTTGTACCAGGCTAATTGCCGACTCGAATAGCGAGACCACAAATGATGCCTATGTGACTGCCGACTTCACGCTGGTAGCGCCACGTGTCGCCGGCCAGCTTTCAGAGGTGCTCGTCGAAGACAACCAGCAGGTGAAAACCGGACAATTACTGGTTCGTATCGATGACCGCGACTTCCGCGCCGCCTTGATGAGTGCGCAGGCCGACGTGGTGGCAGCCAAAGCCTCGGTTGCGAACTATGAAGCCGAGATCGCGCGGCAGCCCGCGCTTGTCGACCAGGCGCGCGCCACGCTTCGCTCAGATGAAGCGTCGCTCGCATTTGCGCGAGCGAACGCCGCGCGTTACCAGAACCTTTCGGAAACCGGCGCGGGAACCACGCAGGAGCAACAGCATGCTTCGAGCACGTTGGCCGAGCAGATCGCCCAGCAGGCGCGCAACCGGGCCGTGTTCGTCGCGACTGAGCAGAACCTCGACGTTCTGCGCACCCAGCGCGACAGGGCGGTGGGCACGTTGGCCCACGCCGAGGCCGTTCTCGAGCAGGCGAAACTTAACCTGTCCTATACGGAGATCCGCGCGCCGATCGACGGCAAGGTGGGCCGGCGTTCGGCGCGGGTTGGCGCATTCGTGACAGCCGGCGCGCCCCTGCTCGCGATCGTCCCGCTGTCGGACGCTTATATCGTCGCCAACTTTCAGGAAAACCAGCTCACGAAGATGCGCCCCGGCAACACCGTGAGAATCAAGGTCGACAGCCTTCCAGGCGTGGTGATCAAAGGGCATGTCGATAGTCTTGCGCCCGCCACGGGCGTGAGCTTCGCGCCTATCGCGCCCGACAACGCAACCGGAAACTTCACCAAGATTGTCCAGCGCGTGCCTGTCAAGATCACCATCGACCGCGGCCAGGAGGCCGCTTCTGAATTGAGCGTCGGCCTTTCTGTCGAAGCGGAGGTCGCCGTTGGCAAACGTGCCGACACGGGCAGCGAAGGAGCAGACAAGAAATGAGTGCGAGCGAATTCTCCATCCGCACGCCTGCGCTGGCGGTGTTGCTGTGCTCGATGCTCACGGGCTGTCTCGTCGGCCCGAACTTCGAACGTCCGCAGTCAAGCACGCCCGACGTGTTCGATCGCACCCAGTCTGCGCAAGCACCCAGCAAAGCAATCGAATCCGAATTCAGTCAGGAATGGTGGACGCTGTTCAACGATCCCATGCTGGACTCGTTGGAAAAACAACTGGCCGATGCGAACCTCGACGTCGCGGCGGCGTCGGCACGTCTGCGGCAAAGCCGGGCCGGGCAACGCATTGCCGGCGCCGCGGAATATCCGACACTGGACGGCGCCGCATCTTATAACCGCGAGCGCGGCAGTCCGAACGGCATCCTGTCGTTGCTGGGCGTCCCCCCTCTGGCAAGTCAGCCGCAGTCGGCCTCGGGCAGCTCGCCGCTTGGCGTGGCGCCGTTGCCGGGCTCCTCGGGTTCGCCGGCTTACAACCTCTATCAATTCGGCGTGGATGCATCGTGGGAAGTCGACATCTGGGGCCGGGTTCGCCGCGGTGTCGAGGCCGCGACCGCGCTGAGCGACGCCTCATTCGAGGACCGCAATGCCGTTCTTTTGTCGGCCCGCGCTGAACTTGCGCGAGACTACATCCAGTTGCGTGACACGCAGGCTCTGCTGCAGATAGCGAAGCAGAACCTTGCAATCGCCCGCGACGCGACGAAGCTTACGCAAAACCGGGTGCGCGAAGGCGTCACGACGGATCTCGATGTGGCCAACGCGATGGCCCAGGCGGAGACGATCGAAGCCTTGATCCCGACGCTCGAATCGCGTGCCGAGACCACGATCAATGCGATCGGCGTGTTGCTGGCCAAGGAGCCCGGTGCGCTGCGTCAAATGCTCGCCGAGCCGCATGATGTTCCGGCACTGCCTGCGCAGGTGCCGATCGGCTTTCCGTCGGAGCTGGTGCAGCGCAGACCCGACATCAGGAAAGCAGAGGCTCAATTGCACGCGGCCACGGCGGGGATCGGCATGGCGAAGGCCGACTTCTATCCCCGCATCTCGCTGAACGGCAGCGCAGGGTTCCAGAGCCTTCAGCTTAACAATCTCGCCAACTGGGCGTCCGGCCAGTTTGTCGTCGGGCCGTCGATCACGCTGCCGATCTTCGAAGGCGGGCGCCTCAAGGGAACACTCCATCTGCGCGAGGCGCAACAGCAGGAAGCCGCGATCACGTATCAACAAACCGTGCTGCAAGCCTGGCGAGAAGTGGATGATGCGCTCGTTGTCTATGACGCCGAACAGCGGCGCCACGAACGCCTGGTAAAGGTGGTTAGCCTGAACCAGCGCGCACTGTCGATTGCGCAGCAACGGTACAAGGCAGGCGCGGTCGATTTTCTCGACGTGCTTAACGTACAGAAACAGTTGCTCGACGCGCAAAGCCAGCTCGAGCAAAGCAAGGCCGACGCCGACGCCAACCTCATCACGCTATGCAAGGTGCTCGGCGGCGGGTGGGAGTCGACGTACGCCAGGCAGGACACGCCTCGCGTCGACGCAGCAAAATAAAGGTCGTGCCACGTCAGTGAACGGCTCTGATCGCCTGATCGCGACAGAGCCGTTCGGTCTTACCTGCGTCTTACTTGCGCTTCAATTGCGAGAGATCCCGCACCGCGCCGCGGTCAGCCGAGGTAGCCAGCGCCGCATAGGCCTGCAACGCCTGGGACACCACACGTTGACGATCCCCCGGCTGCCACGCCTTGTCGCCGCGAGCCTCCATGGCTTCGCGGCGGCGTGCCAGTGCCTCGTCCGACACCACCAGATGCATCTTGCGGTTCGGAATGTCGATCTCAATCACATCGCCCTCTTCCACCAGACCGATCGTGCCGCCTTCGGCTGCTTCCGGCGAAGCATGGCCGATCACGAGGCCTGACGAACCGCCCGAGAAACGGCCATCGGTGAACAGCGCGCAGGACTTGCCCAGGCCCTTGGATTTCAGATACGACGTGGGATAAAGCATTTCCTGCATCCCGGGACCGCCCTTGGGGCCTTCGTAACGGATCACGACCACGTCGCCCGCCACGACCTTGTCGCCGAGAATGGCGTCGACGGCGTCGTCCTGACTTTCGAAGACGCGTGCGCGCCCGGAGAAAATCCATTGCGATTCGTCGACACCCGCGGTCTTGACGATACAACCCTTCTCCGCGAGGTTGCCGTAGAGCACGGCGAGCCCGCCGTCTTTCGAATACGCGTCCTGCTTGCTACGGATACAGCCGGTCTTACGATCGGTATCCAGCGACGCGAACGTGGCTTCCTGGCTGAACGCAACAGTGGTGGGAATGCCGCCCGGGGCCGCGCGGAAGAATTTCTGCGCTTCTTCGCCCGCGCCGCCGGCGATGTCCCACTTCGCGATGGCGTTGCCCAGCGTGCCGCTATGCACGTTGCCGCACGAGAGGTCCAGCAGATCCGCGCGAGCCAGCTCGCCGAGAATGCCGAGGATGCCACCGGCACGGTGCACGTCTTCGATATGGTATTTGTCGGTGGCGGGCGCAGCTTTGCACAGGCACGGCACCTTGCGCGAGATGCGGTCGATATCGGACATCGTGAAATCGACGCCGGCTTCCTGCGCCGCTGCCAGCAGGTGCAGCACGGTATTGGTCGAACCGCCCATCGCCACGTCGAGCGTCATGGCGTTCTCGAAGGCCTGCTTGGTGCCAATGCTGCGCGGCAGGACCGACGCGTCTTCTTCCTGATAGTAGCGGCGGCACAGGTCCACCACGAGGCGCCCGGCCTGTTCGAACAGACCCTTGCGCCATGCATGCGTGGCGACGATCGTGCCATTGCCGGGCAACGCCAGACCGATCGCTTCGGTCAGGCAATTCATCGAGTTCGCGGTGAACATGCCCGAGCACGACCCGCATGTCGGGCAGGCGCTGCGTTCGATTTCCGCTACTTCGGCGTCGCTGACCTTGGGGTCGGCGGCCTTGATCATCGCGTCGATCAGGTCGATCTTGGCGATCACCTGGCCGTCGGTCGGCGATTTGACCTTGCCTGCTTCCATCGGACCACCGGAAACGAAGACCACCGGGATGTTCAGGCGCATGGCGGCCATCAGCATGCCCGGGGTGATCTTGTCGCAATTGGAGATGCAGACCATGGCGTCAGCGCAATGCGCGTTGACCATGTATTCCACCGAGTCGGCAATCAGCTCGCGCGAGGGCAGCGAATACAGCATGCCGCCGTGACCCATGGCGATGCCATCGTCCACGGCGATGGTGTTGAATTCCTTGGCGACGCCGCCGGCCGCCTCGATCTCTTTCGCGACCAGCGCGCCCAGGTCGCGCAGATGCACGTGGCCCGGCACGAACTGGGTGAACGAGTTCACCACCGCAATAATGGGCTTGCCGAAATCACCGTCCTTCATGCCGGTGGCGCGCCACAAGGCGCGGGCGCCGGCCATGTTGCGGCCATGAGTGGACGTTCGTGATCGGTAGTCAGGCATCTGTTTCCTCAAGTATTGTGGTCGTTAAATTTAGAACTACGCCCGGCCCCGTCAATGCGGCGTTGCGGACGGCGCCGGCACACACCGATGCCCCGCAGGCGGTGGCTCGCGATTGCGTGCAGGGTATGCGCTGGGAAGGTGTGAATAATGCGAGAGCGCCGGTAAGACGTCCAATATATTTTTCCGGCGCAATTAGGTCGCAAAAGATATTAATTATCGATCAAGCGAGGCAGACAGGGATCTGCCTCATCCCTGCGAGGGCTCCGGCCACTCGCCGATCCCCTTCAGGCGCTCCGCCATAAACTCGCGCAGCACGCGAACCTTGGTGGAAAAGCGCCGGTTCGGCAGATACGCCATGTAGATCTGCCGGCCGGTCAGCGCGTTTTCGAGCCGGTATTTTGGCAGCGCGACCTCCAGTGCTCCGCTCACCAGAAGATCCCTGATCAGCCAGATTTCGAACTCGGCAATGCCGAGTCCTGCGCAGGTCGCCTCCAGTAGCAGCTCCGAATGATCCGATTGCAGATTGCCCGAGGGCAGCACCGACTGCACCGTCTTGCCGTTCGCCAGGTGCCAGCGTGGATCGCCCTCCGGATGCAGATAACGCAGGCAGTTGTGCTGCGCCAGATCGGCGGGTGTTTGCGGGCGGCCGCGCCGCTCGAAATAGCCCGGCGCCGCGCACAGGATGCTGTCGTTGCGCGAAATCGGCTGCACGATCAGGTTGTCGAGATAGTTCTCGCCTTCGTGAATGTCGAGATCGAAACCGCCCATCACCATGTCGTTGTGATTGTCGGTGAGGCGAAGATCGAGCTGGATACCCGGATAGCGCTCGAGAAACGGCGCGACGAGCGGCGCCAGATAGCGGCGGCCGAACGCCACCGGCGCCGTGAGCTTTAACGGGCCGCTTGGCGCCGAATCCAGTTCGGCCACGACCCGCAACGTGTCGTCCAGATCGGCGATCATCGAGACCGCCCTGGCGTGGTACAGATCGCCCGCCTCCGTCAGCGCCACATGATGCGTCGAGCGATGCAGCAGCGGCGCGCCGAGCATCTCCTCCAGCGCGGTAATCTTGCGCGCGATCGTCGACGTTGCGACCTTCAGCTCGCGTGCCGCCGCCGAAAAACTGCCGAGCTCGACGATCCGGACGAGCGCGCGCATCGCGCTCAGGTGGTCGAGACCGGCTTCCTTTGCTTTTTTAAGGGTCATTTCCGTGTTGCGTCCAGTGCAAAACCGTTTTCGAAATTACGTGTAAATGCACTTTTTTGCAA
Source organism: Paraburkholderia fungorum (assembly GCF_046027215.1). GTDB lineage: Bacteria > Pseudomonadota > Gammaproteobacteria > Burkholderiales > Burkholderiaceae > Paraburkholderia > Paraburkholderia fungorum_D. The sequence continues at coordinate 2,502,677 of NZ_JAQQEN010000001.1, forward strand.
TAATTAAACTTGCCGTTGTCCGCTCAAACCTGAAAACACGCAATGACCCTTCCTTCGCATGTCCCGCTTGTCGTCGCTACCCGTAACGCGCACACGGAGCGCATCCACTGGGGATCCGTGGCGGTTGTCGACGCCGACGGCGCGTTGCTGGCCCATGCAGGCGACCCGCACGCATGGGTGTTCTCCCGCTCCACGTTAAAGCCGTTTCAGGCCTTGCCGTTCGTGCGCGACGGCGGCCCGGACCATTTCGGCTTTACCGATGCCGAACTGGCGCTCACCTGCGCGAGCCACGGCGGCGAGGACATGCATGTCGATGCCGTGACGAACATGCTCACGAAGATCGGCATGGCGGAATCCGACCTGCGCTGCGGCATACACATGCCGGATCATTACAGCGAGAGCAATCTGCCGCCGCGCGGCAGCGTGTTCGACCAGCGTCACCACAACTGTTCGGGCAAGCACACGGGCTTCCTCGGTTATTGCTGCATGCACGGCTACGCGCGTGCCGCCTACCTGGATCGGGACCACGAACTTCAACAGGAGATTGGCCGCGATGTCGCCACTCTCTCGAACCTCGCCGCGTCCGATCTCTGGTACGGCGTGGACGGCTGCAGCGCGCCGAACATCGGCATGCCGTTGTCGCGCCTCGCGCTGATGTGGGCGCGCCTCGCCACCGGCACGTCGGGTTCCGGCGCGGCGACGGACGCGGCGCTGACGCGCATTTTCTCGGCGATGGCCGCGCATCCGGCGATGGTGTCCGGCACTGGCCGATGCGATCTCGCGCTGGCCAACGCATCGGGCGGCGACTGGGTCGCGAAGGTCGGCGCTGACGGCGTGCACACCATCGGCATTCGCAGCACGGGCGTAGGGGTCGCGATCAAGATCGCCGACGGCGACTTCGCTGCCGTCTACGCGACGACCATCGCCGTGCTGAAGCAGTTGGGCCTGCCGCTCGAAACCGACGACACGCCGCTTGCGAAATGGAGCGACCCGGTGCTGCGCAACGTGCGCGGCGCCGCCGTCGGCCAACTCAAATCCACCGTGCAATTGACATGGGTATGAACGACAGCGCTCACATCGGTAGCGCCGCAGCGCCGCTGGTCTCGCTGCGCGGTGTGAACAAGTCTTTCGGTGCGCAGCAGGTGCTGTTCGACATCGATCTCGACGTCGCGCCCGGCGAAGTCGTGGTCGTGATCGGCCCGTCGGGTTCCGGCAAATCCACGCTGTGCCGCTGCATCAACCGGCTCGAAACGATCGACTCCGGTGAGATTCTGCTCGCCGGTCAGCGTCTGCCGGAAGAAGGCCGCGCGCTGGCGTCGATGCGCGCGCAGATCGGCATGGTGTTCCAGTCCTTCAACCTGTTTTCGCACCGCACCGTGCTGCAGAACGTGGCGATGGGGCCACGCAAGGTATTGCGTCAGTCGCACGCGGACGCCGAGGCTGTCGCGCGCCGCCTGCTTGCACGCGTCGGTCTTGCGCACAAGGCCGACGCCGTGCCGGCGGAACTGTCGGGTGGCCAGCAGCAACGCGTTGCGCTGGCCCGCGCGCTCGCCATGAACCCCAAAGTCATGCTGTTCGACGAACCCACCTCGGCGCTCGATCCCGAGATGGTGAGCGAAGTGCTCGCCGTGATGCTCGAACTCGCGCACAGCGGCATGACGATGGTCGTCGTGACACATGAGATGGGCTTTGCGCACCAGGCGGCAGACCGCATCGTCTTCATGGATGGCGGACGCATCGTCGAAATTGCCGACCCGCAGTCGTTTTTCAACGCGCCGCGCTCGGAGCGCGCGCGCGATTTCCTCTCCAGAATTCTGGAGCACTGATTTCGCGCGGGTTCGCGCTGGGTTTCGCGCTGGGTTTGCGTTAGTTTCGCGCTGGTTTTGAATTCATTCGACAGGACCAACCTGTCCCATAACAGAGGAGATGCAACATGAGTTTCAGATCGATTGCGGTAATGGCCACGTGCGTTGCCGGCACCCTCTTCGCCGCGATGGCGCCGGCCTATGCCGCGGAAAGCTTCCCCGCCGATTCGACGATGGCGAAGATCCAGAAGAAGGGCAAGCTGGTGGTGGGCACATCGCTCAACACACTGATGTTCTCCGTGCGCAATCCGATGACGGGCCAGACCGAAGGGTTCGAAGGCGATCTCGCGCGTCTGCTCGCGAAGAAACTGACCGGTTCGGCGGATAACGTGGAATGGGTGAAGACGACCACGGAGAACCGTCTGCCGTTCGTGCAGAATGGCCGCGTCGACGTGGTGATCGCCACGCTGACGATCAATGACGCGCGCCGCAAAGTGATCGGATTTGCCGGCCCGTACTATGTCGCCGGCCAGGACATCCTGACGCGCCGCGCCGATACGTCGATCAAAAGCGTGACGGATCTCGCCGGCAAGACGGCCTGCGTGCTGAACGGCACGACCGTCGAAGACAACGTGAAGAAATTCGCGCCGCAGGCCAGATTCGTCACGTTCAACGACACGGCGGCGTGCGTCGAAGGCGTGGCCGACGGCCGCTTCGATGCGTATGTGGATGACGGCGCGACACTCGCCGGCGAATCGCTGCGTCAGCCGAACAAATTCCGCATCGTCGGCAAGCCGTTCACCCAGGAGCCGTACGGTATCGGTGTAGCGAAAGACGACGCCGCATTCCGCGACTGGATCAATGCGCAGCTCGAACAGTCGATCAAGGACGGCACCTGGAACAAACTGTACGCGAAGGACCTGGAAGGCACACTCGGCAAGCCGCAAGTGCCGACGATCGAACGCTGATCCTGACGAACTCATGAACTCCCTGCTTCCGTTTGCGTGGCGCTTCATCGAAGGGATGGGCGTGACGATCGAGCTCACGGCGCTGTCGTTCGCGATGGCGTTCGTGCTCGGTATTGCGTTGGCCGTCATGGCCGTCGGCCCACTCGCACCGTTGCGCTGGTTTGCCGCGATCTACGTCGAAATCATGCGCATGACGCCGCTGCTCGCGTTGCTGCTGCTGTTCGTGTTCGGCCTGCCGAAGCTCGGGTTCATGTATTCGCTCGTCACGTCGTCGGTGCTGGTGCTCGGCTTTTACACCGCCGCGTGGATTGCCGAAGTGCTGCGGGCGGGCGTCAACGCCGTGCCGGCGGGACAGGTTGAGGCGGCGCGCAGCATGGGCATGACGTTTATCCAGGTGCTGTCGAACGTCGTGATTCCGCAGGCGATGCGCAGCGTGATTCCACCGCTCGGCAATCTGTTCGTGAACCAGTTGAAGGCGTCGTCGATCGCGGCGGCGATTGGCGTGTTCGACATCACGTATACGGCGCAACGCATCAACTTCGAAACCGCGCAGGCCATGCCGACGTTCGCCAGCGCCATGTTCGCCTATATGGTGCTGACAATTCCGCTGGGTCTCGCGATGCGGCGGCTCGAACTGAAAATGGCGGTGACGCGATGAACCGTCCTGGCACCCTCTACGAAGCACCCGGTCCGGTCGGCCGCGCGCGACAACGCATTTTTTCAGTGGTGAGCGCGCTGGCTGTCTGCGCATTGCTGGCAGCGATCGCGATCCGTCTCGCCGCGAGCGGCCAGTTCGATGCCGACAAGTGGGCGATCTTCTTCCACTGGGGCACGGCGAAATTCCTGTTCGACGGACTCGTTTCGACGATCGAAGCCGCCGCCTGTTCGGCGCTCGTCGCATTTGCAATGGCGTTTCCACTTGCCCTTGGCAGGCTTTCCATCCGGCCGTGGGTTCGCAAGGCAGCGGGCGCGTATATCGAGTTCTTCCGCGCAATCCCGTTGTTGCTGCTGATCCTCTTCATGGTGATCGAGCTGCCGGCGCTCGGCTTCGACTGGCCCGCGCTCGGCTTTCTCGTCTTCGCGATGGCATTGCACCATTCGGCGCTGACTGCCGAAGTGATTCGCACGGGCATCCTCTCCCTGCCGCGAGGCCAGCGTGAAGCCGCACTGGCGCTTGGCATGCGGCCGCATCAGGCGATGCTGTATGTGGTGCTGCCGCAGGCGCTGCGCAGCATGTTGCCGGCGCTGATCAGTTCGGTGCTGGCGATCGTTCAGGACACGTCGCTCGGCTATGTGATTCCGTACGACGAACTGCTGCATCGCTCGCAAGACGTGTCGAGCTACGCACCGCAGTCGTTGCTGCAGGCGGCATTCATCGTCACGATGATGTACGGCGTGGTGAGCGCGGCGCTGCTCTATCTGAAGCGCCGGGTTGAGCGGCGTCAGGGGCAGGCGGTGAGACGCGCGGCGAACCTTCCAGTCGATGTCATGACTTCCGTCACGGAGATGAGCCCAGCGGAGCGAAGCGAAACAGCCACCCCGGGGGCGACGCGTTGAGCGTGGACCCGGCTGCAAACATTGCAGCCGGCCCCCCTTTTTCAGTTGATCTCAGGACACTTGCCGGTAGTACAGATTCTGCGGATGCCGTGCTTCCGCAAAAAAGAACCAGCGCTCCGCGAGAAGCCCCGCATACTGAACCGCGCACGCGGCAGTCAGCAACCAGACCGACGCGGCGACCGAAGATGAACCGCCGCCCAGCGCAATCAGCACGAACGGCACGGCGAACGCAGCGACCAGGAAGGACCACTTGATGTGGCGCAGTCTTTGCGGTGTCTGCCCGTGAAAAAACTCGCGCAGATTGAATGCGCCCGCCGTGAATCCCCGCGATTTCTGCACGACCTTCGGCGACCGGATGCCGGTTGCGCTCTGCACCGTCGATTTCGGCCGCAACCGCGCATTACGCACGAGCGACGCAACACGGGTCGCACATCCGCCCAGCGTCAGCGCGCAGGCACAAGCCGCGAGTGCGGCAACCAGTGACGGCGCGAGCCACGCCGCGCAAGTCGTGACGAGCGTGAATCCCGATGCGCAACCGAGCAGCACGAAGTTCACCATCGTGAGCGGCGTGGCCCATTCCTGCAGGAAGCGCAGGCACGCGTAAATCATCGCGGTGCAGACGAACAGCGCGACGCTTGCCAGCGCACCCAGCGCACCGATCGCCAGCGACCACGTGGAGTCAAACCAGTGCGCCACGCCGTACGCGAACGCGCAGGCGAGAAACACCGGGAGCGCCAGACATTCGCGCGACAGCCAGGACGTGCGCCACATCGCGATTGCACGCCAGGCGCGTTCCGGATGTCCGAGATGGAAGAACGAGGCCAGCAGACCCAGCCCGCCAAGCACGACAACCAGCGCCGCGCCCAGCACAAAGAACATCCGCGGCGGCGCTGAGCTTGCTGCGATCAGGCCAAGATGCACGGCAAGCTCGACACCGAACAGCGCGATCAGCAGGCCCTGCCCTGCACCGCAGAGCGTGGTCAGAAACACTACCGAAAATGCCGGCTTCATGCGTGCCTCCCAAGACCAAGAATACTGAACACGCGCCCCATGACCCCAGGCGCCGCGCGCCGTTCCTCAGCGTGTAATTGCGCTTGCTCTCGCCCTGTATCCAGCGGAGCGGCGGCACTCGGCGCGTCGGCGAACCCCACCTCGTCACTGCCCGATTTGCACGAACACGACTCGCCGCCGCATGCCCCTGTCTTCTGACGCGGCAGATAGTGATTGGCTGGCTTCGTGTCCCATTCCGGCATCAGCTGATACCCGCCGCGCTCGCGAATCGCCTGCGACACCACTGAATCCGGATCATGGATATCGCCGAAGAGCCGCGCGGAAGTCGGGCATGCCAGCACGCAGGCGGGCTTGCGATCACGTTCGGGCAGCGCTTCGTTATGGATGCGGTCGGCGCACAGCGTGCACTTGGTCATCTCCTTGCGCTCTTCGTCGAGCTCGCGAGCGCCGTAGGGACACGCCCACGAGCAATACTTGCAGCCGATGCATTTGTCGAAATCGACCAGCACCAGGCCGTCTTCCTTGCGCTTGTAGCTCGCGCCGGTGGGGCACACCGGCACGCATGGCGGATCCTCGCAGTGCAGGCACGACTTCGGAAAATGAATCGTATCGGTGAGCGGAAACTCACCGGCTTCGAAGGTCTGCACGCGGTTAAAGAAGGTGCCGGACGGGTCGGCGTCGTAAGGACGCACATCGGCGAGACTGCCCGCCTCGCCGGACGTATTCCATTCCTTGCAACTCGTCACGCACGCATGGCATCCCACGCAGACGTTGAGATCGATTACGAGCGCCATCTGTGTCATGAGATGCTCCTCATCCGTTACGCCTGGTGGTGCCGCGCAGACGCGCGGCGAACTCGCCGCTTCCGGCAAAGTAGGTCTGTACGATCCGCTGCAGCACGCCGGTTGACCCGGGCAGTGGCTGCATCGGCGCGAACTGGGGCAACGTATGATCCGCGTCGGCCTCGGCCGGATAGATCCGCACGCGCACGTCGTACCATGCCGCCTGACCGGTGATCGGATCGGAATTCGAGGTACGTCCCGCGTGCTGCGCCGTGCCCGGCAGTTCGTCGGTGATCAGGTGATTGAGCAGGAAGCCACGTTGCGATTCGTTAGCGTCGGGGCCGAGGTTCCAGGCGCCGGCGGCCTTGCCGATCGCGTTCCATGTCCACACGGTGCCCGGCTCCACCGCCTCGCTATAGCGCGCCATGCAGCGCACCTTGCCCCATTGCGATTCGACGTAGATCCAGCCGCCGTCTTCGATACCGTTTGAGCGCGCCATCAACGGATTCATGAACAGGTAATTCTCGCCATGAATCTGCCGCAGCCATGCATTCTGTGAGTCCCACGAGTGATACATCGCCATTGGCCGCTGCGTGACGGCGGCGAGCGGATAGCGCGCGAGATCGGTGGAGGCGAGTTCGAGCGGTTCATACCAGAACGGCAACGGATCGAAATAGTGCTCCACGCGCGCGCGCAGATGATCGGGCGGTTGCCTGCCCGCGGTTTTGCCTTGGGCCGCGAGGCGGAATTTCTGCATCACATCCGAGTAGAGCTGGATCACGATCGGTGTGTCGAACTTACGGAAGCCGTGTTCCACCGCCCACTTCAGATACGGGCCGTTGACGCCGCGCATGTACTGCAGCGGCTCGGGCAGCGTGTAGTGGAACACGCAGTTGTTGTTCGCGTACTGTTGCCACTGATCCGGATTCGGCTCGCCCACCAGCGCCTTGTCGCCGTTCTTGCCGCGCCAGCCGATCAGGAAGCCCACGCCCGAGTCCGGCGCGGTCTGGAAATTGACGATGAAGTCCGGGTAGTCGCGATACTTGCGCGTGCCCTCGCCCGTCGTGAATGCGGGCAGCTTCAGACGGCTCGCCAGTTCGATCAGCACTTCCTGGAACGGCTTGCATTCCCCGGTCGGCGGCAGGACCGGCACACGCACCGAATCCACCGGACCGTCGAACTCCGAGATGGGCCGGTCGAGCATCGACATCGCGTCATGCCGTTCGAGGTAGGTGGTGTCCGGCAGGATCAGATCGGCGAACGCCGTCATCTCCGACTGGAACGCGTCGCACACCACCAGGAACGGGATCTTGTATTCGCCGTTGTCCTGCTTGTCCACCAGCATCTTGCGGACTTCCACGGTATTCATCGACGAATTCCACGCCATGTTGGCCATGAAGATCAGCAGCGTGTCGATCGGGTATGGGTCGCCGCGCCATGCGTTGGTAATCACGCTGTGCATCAGGCCATGCACGGCGAGCGGGTATTCCCACGAAAAGGCCTTGTCGATACGTACCGGTTCGCCGGCGGCGTCGATGAAAAGATCTTCGGGCGCGGCTGGCCAGCCGAGCGGCCCGCTCGCCAGCGGCGTATTTGGCTGCACGGCGTCCGGACTGTTCGGCGGTTTGGCCGAGGGCGGCACCGCCCGCGGATACGGCGACTTGTGCCGGAAGCCGCCCGGCGTGTCGATCGTGCCCATCAGCGACATCAACACGGCCAGCGCGCGGATCGACTGAAAGCCATTTGAATGCGCCGCCAGTCCACGCATGGCGTGAAAGGCGATCGGATTGCCGCTGACGGTGGCGTGTGTTTCGCCCCACGCGTCGGTCCATGGAATCGGCAACGTAATCTTGTGATCGCGCGCGGTCTGCGCCATCTCGCGCGCGAGGCGGCGGATGGTCTCGGCCGGAATGCCGGTGATGTCAGCGGCCCACTGCGGCGTGCAGTCGGCAACGCGCTCACGCAGCAACGCAAACGACGGCGTCACCGGCGTGCCGTCGTCGAGCGTGTATTTGCCCGACGTCGCCGGCACCGCGCCTGGCGTGTGATGCAGCACCGGGCGTTGGGTGTTCAGGTCCCACCACAAGTGGTTTTGCGGAAACAGCGGATTGGCTCCGGGCGCATCGGGATCGCGCACGAACAGGCCAAACGTGTCGGCATCCGCATTCATGTCGAGTAGTTCGCAGGCATTCGTGTAGCGCGCGACGAACTCGTGGTCGTAGGCGTCGCTCTCGATCAGCTCGTGGATCAACGCCATGAACAGCGCACCGTCGGTGCCGGGGCGGATCGGCACCCACTCGTCGGCAATCGCGGCGTAACCGGTGCGAATAGGATTGATTGCGATGAACCGGCCGCCAGCGCGCTTGAACTTCGACAGCGCGATTTTCAGCGGATTCGAATGATGATCCTCCGCGGTGCCGATCATGAAAAACAGCTTTGCGCTGTCGAGGTCCGGGCCACCGAACTCCCAGAACGACCCGCCCATTGTGTAGATCATGCCTGCGGCCATATTGGCCGAACAGAAGCCGCCGTGCGCCGCATAGTTCGGGGTGCCGAACTGCCTCGCGAATAGCCCCGTCAACGCCTGCATCTGGTCGCGCCCGGTGAAGAGCGCGAACTTCTTCGGATCGGTGGCACGCAGATGGGCAAGGCGCTTTTCAAGCGTGGCGAACGCAACATCCCATGACACGGGCTCGAACTGGGCGCTGCCGCGTTCAGCACCGGCTTTGCGCATCAGCGGTTGGGTCAGCCGCGCCGGCGAGTACTGCTTCATGATCCCCGACGAACCCTTCGCGCAGATCACCCCCTGATTCAGCGGATGGTCGGGGTTGCCGTCGATATAGCGCACTTCGCCTTCGCGTAAATGGACGCGAATGCCGCATCGGCACGCGCACATGTAACACGTCGTCGTTTTGACCTCGAGCTTCTCGTTCTGCGTGCGCGCGTGGTGTTCCATGCTTGCCTCCGTTAGGCGCTCCGCGATGGCCGTGTTGAACTCAGGCAATCGCTTCAGCCATCGTAAGAGCGATGGACGCAAAAGAAAAATCGCTATTTCGTATCGAATTTATCGTCTGGGCCGATAGTTAGCGGTTCCGGCTACCGTCCTGGTTCGCGACGCACGCATGGGCAATGGCATGCTCAGAGAGCGGACGGCGGGCGCAGCGCCGACGCTCCCAGCTGTAGCCGGCGCGCCGGCCGGCCCGTTGTTACTGGCCGTACACGTCGAAGTCGAAGTACTTCTTCGCGATCCGGTCGTACGTACCGTCCGCGCGCATGTCGGCGATCGCCTTGTCGATCTTCGACTTCAGGTCGGTATCCTCTTTGCGCAAACCGATCGCCGTCCCACTCCCCAGCGTCTTCGCATCGTAAAGCGCACTGCCGGTAAACGCGAAGTCCTTGCCTCGCGCCGTGCGCAGGAAGCCGACGTCAGCCTGCACAGCGTTCTGCAGCGACGCGTCGATGCGGCCGGCGATCAGATCCGTGTAAACGAGATCCTGGTCCTGATAGGCCACGATCACTGCGCCGACCGGCTCCCAGTACGTCTTCGCATACGTTTCCTGGATCGTGCCCTGCTCGACGCCGATTCGCTTGCCCTTCACCGCTTCCGGCGTCGGCGCGATCGTCGAGCCCTGCTTCGCGACGAGGCGTGTCGGGATCCGGAATACCTTCGACGAGAACGCAATCTGCGCCTGACGCGCCGGCGTCATCGACATGGTCGACAGCACACCGTCGAACTTGCGCCCTTGCAGCGCGGGGATCATGCCGTCGAAGGCGTTTTCGACCCACACGCATTTTGCGTTCAGGCGGCGGCAGATCTCGTTGCCCAGATCGATATCGAAGCCGACCAGTTTGCCGTCGGCGGATTTCGATTCGAACGGCGGATAGCTCGCGTCGACACCGAAGCGCAGGGTCGACCAGTCCTTCGCGATTGCGCTGCCGGACGTTACGGCAAGCAGCGCAATCGTCAGGCTTGCAAGCATGGATTTCATGTTTTTCCTTTTATCACTCTTATGGACCAATGCGCGGCGTGGTAAAGAACCACCAACCGCCAATATGCACGGCGGCGCGCCGGGACGCGTTGGCTGAGCTGCAGCCGGCGCGCAGCGCCCGCCATTCGACCGTAAATTCGCCGGCCTTACAAATTCATTAAAGAAATCAGTTCATGCGGACGCTGCATGTCGAAGAAAACGAGAAGCTGGAAATCATCTTTGCTAACGCGTACGATCATTACCGGGGTTTAAGGGTCGCAGCGAAGGGCCGCAGCGTCAGTGTGCGTAGTCTCCCGGAAGAGTAGGAACAACCTGTTCACGGTACCCGCCATGCTCAAGCGAATCATTGCAGCTTCCGTTCTCATGCTGACGTTGGGATTGCCGTTCGCAGCGCACGGTACTGAAGGTGCATTAGGCCGCCCCATCTCCGGTACGGGTGTCACACCCGACGCGGGTATCGTGCCACCGGAGCCCGGATGGTTCGCGAATCTGGCTGAGATTTATTTCGACGGCTCGATCAGCGCGGGACGCTCCGTGCCCATCGGCGGTAAAACAACGTTCGGGCTCGACGCCCAGGTCTCGTTCACGCTGGCAACCTTGCTGAAGGTGTGGGACACCGGCGCCGGCCCATGGAACTTCGCGTCGAGCGTTACGCTCCCCTACGCCTGGACGAGCGCCACTGCGGCGCTCGGAATCGGTAACCGGACGGGAAGCGTCAAGCAGGATGCGTCCGGCCTGTTCGACCTGACCTTTACACCGCTGATCGCCGGTTATCATTTCTCGAAGACCGATCATATTTCTTTTAGCGTCAACATCTGGGCGCCTACCGGCAAGTACGATCCAGGCAACATCGCCAACGTCAGCCTGAACAACTGGACGTTCATTCCCACTGTTTCCTATACGAAGCTGGTGCCCTCGATCGGCATGGAGTTCGACGTGAGCGCCGGTGTGCAGTTCTACACGCGCAATTCCGCGACCGACTATCAGAACGCACCACTGTTCACGCTCGACATGCTGGCCCTGAAGCGCTTCGCGAACGGCGTGGGCGCGGGTGTGATCGTCGGCACAGTCCAGCAGATCGGTAACGATAGCGGCCCAACTGCGGACAAACTGAATGGCTTCCGGGGCTACGACTGGTCCATCGGTCCGATCGTGACCTACGACACCAAGATCGGCGGCAAGAACCCGCTTAGCCTGACCTTGCGCTGGGTTCCCACTGTGGCCAGCAAGAACCGGCTCTCAAGCACGTCGACCGTGATGGCAACAGCAACAATCGGTTTCTGACGCCTGCAAGATCATCGAACCGTCATCGCTAGCTGCGCGTGGTGAAGTCGCACAGCGTCTGCGATGAAGGAAATGTTTGCCGCCTCCGGGATGATCGGCCAAGTCCTGTTCGCCAGGTTTCATGACGATGCGCTATTGCGCCTCGCTGCTTCAATTGCAGGCGTGGGAGCCGATCGCACGGACCTCCGGTTGCCCTGCCAGACCCGCCAGGCGATCGCAGGGCTGAGCAGCGACGACGGCGGCATCATCAGGTTGACGACCTTCAGAAACGCTGTCGCCAGCGTGCTGTCGCGCGTCGCGGCAAGGTGAAGCTTGCCAATGTACCAGTTGATGAAACGCAGCATCGGCGGGCGCGCGCCCTTGACTTGTGGATGACGGAGGTCGTTGCCAACCGCGATATCCCACGGAATATCGACGATCTTCGCGGCCGCCCTGAAGAATCGACGCGCAAGATCGTTCGAACCCGCGCGCAGGCACCGCTGCAGCATCAACGCTTCCTCTGCCGCGACCGTCATGCCCTGCCCGTAGACCGGGTTGAAGCTGCAGATGGCGTCACCGAAAACCAGGTAATTTTCGGGGAAACGTGCGAGCTTTTCGTACCGCCGGCGCAGGTTGGAGACGTAGCGGTAGCGCCTGTAATCGGTTAGCGGCTCCGCTCTTGCGACAACGTCGTGAATTTCCATGCTCGGCAGCGTCGCCAGATACGCGAGAAAGCCCTGGTCGTTATCGGGTGCGTCGTCGCCAAGAAAACCGCCGGCACTGACGATCCAGCTATCGCTTTCCTGCGCGAGCATGACACCGCTGCGCCAGTTCGGCGCACTACCAGCGACAACGATACCCTGCTTGCCGTCAAGATCAGTCGGCCGACGTCGATAGGTACGGGTCATGTAGCAGATGCCGATCTCGACCTTCTCATTGGCGGGAGCCTGGTAGCCGAGCTCGTCGAGCCACGCCGCACTGTATGAGCCACGGCCAGTCGCATCAACGACAAGGTCCGCGTTGATGGTCTCTTCCGGCTTGCCCTCGACACATGTGCGCACACCGGTCACGCTCCTGCGAACGGGGTCGGTGGCAAGACCCTGCACAGCGCAACTTTCTATGGCGCGCACGTTCGGCAATCCCAGCAGCCGTCGGCGTAGATGGCCTTCGAGCACGGGACGGCTCGCAAGCAGACCGATCAGCTCGCTCGTGCCGTTAGCAAGCCTGACGTTGCGACCTATCCAGATCACATCGTTGGCTACATCACCGATCAAGCCGCCGCTTTGCGCGACAACCTCGGTGTTGTATCCCGGGAAGAATTCCTCGAGTATCGCGCTGCCGCGCGCAAGGAGCCCATGGGTATGACGACCTTGTGGCACGCCCTTGCGCGGCGTGTCTGCTGCCGGAAACGCATCGCGCTCGAGCACGGTGACGATGGTATAGAAATCCGACAGCACGCGGGCGGCCAGGAGCCCACTCATGCTGGCGCCGATCACGATCGCATGCTCGCCCAGGTTCTTCATGGCAATCCTCCAGTTCAATCCGTCGCAATGGTCCAGCGACCATCGTTTGCAGGGAATGGTAGGATTGCCTCGTCCCCTGAGCGTCCCCCGGACGCCGTCATTGAGGGTCGCCTCGCCATGGCTCTGTTCAGCGTGCGGACGCTTGGATTTCCGGAGATCAGTCGGGATGACCGGCTGTGCCAGCTGCCCCTGCGCAAGGGCCTGGCCCTGCTGGTCTACCTGGCCGAAGCGAAGGGCTCAGTCGGGCGCGACGTCTTCGCCACGATGTTGTGGCCGGAAGACTGCGAAGAGGTTGTACGGGCGCGGCTGCGGCGTCTGTTGCATCGCCTCCAGCTCATGCTTGGCGACGACGTTCTCACCACCGACCGGGCAACCGTTCGATGGTCGGCAGCGATCGATCTGCAGGTGGATTCCCAGCTGTTCGAGCAAGCCTGCGACCGCGGCGAGTTCGAGCAGGCGTGCCGCCATTATCCCGGTGACTTTCTCGAGGGTTTTTCGCCCGGCGACTGCCCGCAGTTTGACGAGTGGGCTTTCTTTCGCCGTGAGGCCTTGCGGGGCCGGGCGATCCACGCGCTCGAGCGGGTGGTGCATGACAGGAATGCGGCCGGCGACTACGCGGCCGCGGCCGCGCATGCCGGCCGTCTCGTTGAGCTCGATCCGCTCAGCGAAGTGTACGGCCGGCACCTCATCCGCAACCTTCTGCTCTCTGGAGACCGCGCCACGGCCCAGCGGCACCTGGAGGCCCTGACGCAGCGCCTTCGCGACGAGCTCAATGTGGCCCCCGAGTCCGAGACCCGCGCGCTGCTAAATGCCGGCGCGACGTTGCCCATCGAGGACCCGCCGTCGACGCGCTACGTCAGTGGTGGCGGCGTCCATCTCGCATTCCAGACCTACGGCGCCGGCCGCATCGATGTCCTGATGCTGCCCGGTTTCGTGTCTCACGTCGAACGGGTGTGGGAAGAGCCCCGGTGCCGGGCGTTCCTGTCCTCCCTTGCCGAGATGGGCCGTCTCATCCTGCTCGATCGTCGCGGCGTCGGGCTTTCCGACCGGGTCGGGTTCAATCCCAGCGTCGACGCAACCGCGCAGGATATCGGCACCGTGCTAGACGCCACGGGCACCCGTAGGGTCGTGCTGTTCGGCGCGTCGGAGGGCGGCCCAGCATGCATCAAGTTTGCCGTTGATCACCCCAGGCGCGTCGCTGGCCTCATTCTGTTCGCCTCGTTGGCGAAGGGAACCGCCACGCACGACTATCCCCACGCACTTCAGGCTAGTCAGTATGACGCGTGGCTGCAGCAGCTCGTCGCAGGCTGGGGTGGGCCTGCAGGCATCGAGACATTCGCGCCGAGCCTGTCGGGCGATCCTCAGGTGAGAGCCTGGTGGGCAGGCTTGCTCCGGGCCGCGTCGAGCCCGGGAACCATCAAGGGTGTGCTCGAGGCGTTGCGCGACATGGATGTGCGGCATCTCCTAGGCCGAGTTTCCATGCCGACCCTGGTGATGCATCGTCACGACGACCGCGCCGTTCGCATCGGCGCCGGCCGGCATCTCGCCAGCCACATCGCGCAAGCGCGATTCGTCGAGCTCGACGGCGCCGATCACTGGGCGTTCGCGGGCGATCAGCAACCCGTCCTGGACAACATCAGGCAATTTGTCGGCAGTCTCGCGGGGTAACTGTGACCGATTCAGGAATTGACGAACGCCAGGAGATCCGCATTGATCGTATCGGCTTGCGTGGTGGGCATACCGTGCGGGAAGCCCTTATAGGTTTTCAAGGTGCCGTTCTGCAGCAATTTCGCGCTCAACGGCCCGGAGTCGGCATAAGGTACGATTTGATCATCGTCGCCGTGCATCACTAACGTCGGGACTGTGATCTTCTTCAGGTCTTCGGTGAAATCCGTCTGGGAAAAGGCCACGATCCCGTCGTAGTGCGCTTTGGCTCCGCCCTCCATTCCCTGACGCCACCAGTTCAGGATCACGCCTTCGGACGGCTTGGCCCCTGGCCGGTTATAACCGTAGAACGGCCCCGCAGCAACATCACGGTAAAACTGTGAGCGGTTGTTGGCAACCTGCGCCTGAAATCCATCAAAAACATCCTTGGGAAGACCTTCCGGGTTGCTAGCGGTCTTCACCATCAGCGGTGGCACAGCGCTGATCAGCACCGCCTTGGTTACGCGACTCTCGCCGTGACGCGCGAGATAGCGAACGACCTCACCGCCCCCGGTCGAGTGGCCAACGTGGACTGCATTTTTAAGGTCAAGATGTTCGGCAACGGCCGCGAGATCATCGGCGTAGTGATCCATATCATGACCGTCGGCCGTCTGCGTTGACCGCCCGTGACCGCGACGGTCATGCGCGATGACACGGAAGCCGAGGTTCAGGAAGAACATCATCTGGGCATCCCAATCGTCGGCGCTCAGTGGCCATCCATGTGAGAAAACGATGGGCTGCCCTGCTCCCCAGTCCTTGTAGAAAATCTGAATGCCGTCTTTGGTCGTGACCGTGTTCATTGTCATTCTCCTTGCTAAGGCGACCTTTCAATCAAAAACAAACCACCGGCGTGAACTCGTGCGCCATGAGACATTGCAGCGGGATAAGCAGGCGGCCGGCAATCCGTCCGGAAAACATGCTGGGGCCTCGCAACTGGGCAAACGCGCTTTTTCGGCCGACAGTCTGTTCGCCTGCCAGCCGATCTTACTTGTGCGTCATTCCATTGAGGCCACAACCTCGTCGGTAGTCACCACGCCGTGCGCAAGAAACGCGTAGTTGATCATCGCCGCCTTGTAGCCGTCGCCCCAAACTGGATGACGCGGTCCGGCAGTGGCATCGCTAACGACATACACCTCGAATCCCTGTTCGAGCAGATCGCGCAGATGTGACTCCACGCACATGTTGGCAAGCATGCCTCCCAGTACCACCTTCCTGACCCCGCGCTTGCGCAGTTGAAGGACGAGATCGTTGGTTTGCGGTCCGAAGACCTTGTGCGGACTCACAACAACAGTCTCGCCGTCGTTGATGTAAGGCTTGAATTCGTCGAGCCAGTCTGCGCCGGAGCCTTCAAAACCTTCCAGACTCAACTGACCACTACGCGCAAACGTGCCGGTAGCGAATTCATCCGCCTCCAGCGGTCCATTGAATTGCCATACGCGATCGGTCGGGAAAAAGTAATGTGGCGAGATAAAGACCGCAAACTTTGCGGACTTCGCCGCCTTGAAGATTCGCAGCATGTTTTCTACTGTCTTATTCTCTGTCACGCTTGCTCCCACCGCGCCCCAGTTCTTGCCGTTCCTGCTCAAGACATCGACTTGCGGGTCGATGAAAACCACGGCTGTCTCAGTTCGATCAAAGGACACTTCCGACCTCCAATAGAGTGCATGACGGCTCGCCGACTCTCATCGACCCGAGCCTCTCCGATCAGAGTAGGAAACGGAGGACCGGAAAGCAACGACGGTCCGATGGCGGATCCGGGATTCTGCACGTGGGCGGCGAGTGACGGGCGCTTGATGAGTCCGCATGTTGACTCCGCTTGCGCGCTATTAGCAAGCCAATGCTTAAGTAGCCAATGCGATCGTCAGGATCAGGCATGCAAAATGCGTTTCCGCGACAGCCTGGCCGCGCGTCCGTTCGGACACGTGCACGCAGTTGAGGCCCGCTGTCGCGGCAGGACGAGACGCTCGCCGACGACCCTTCGGCCCCGCACTCCGGTTCTTGCTGTCTATTTGTTGCGAGTACAAAGTAACGCTGTGCCGTCGAATCGAAGACGACTGCTCTCAATCGTGGAAACGTTGTGCGAGGATCTGACGCGCTCTGGCACCTGACTCAATAGCGCGCCAGTCTGTTTCTCTGCATTCCAACGCGGTCGCTCATTCGCTGCTCATTCGCTGCTCATTCGCCGCTAATTCTCGGACCGTACAGTTCAATTCCTGAACTGCGGCACCTCGCGTGTTGCGCGCGTCCCATGAATGGCTTACGACCGTACAACGTTATGACAGGAAACCCCGCTGCTCCGTCCGGATCGCGGCCCACGCCGACTCGCGATGCTACGTCGTTGCGCGAATGGGCGTCCGTGATCGCGGTCGCCTTGAGCGCTTTTGCTTTCGTCACCACGGAGTTTCTGCCCGTGGGCCTCCTGCCGCAGATCGCAGCCGATTTCGGCATCAGGCCCGGCGCAGCGGGTCTGATGGTCACGGCACCCGGCATCATTGCGGCACTGTCGGCGCCAGGCATGGTGCTGCTGGCGGGACGCATGGATCGCCGATATGTGTTTCTGCTACTGACGTCCTGTCTGCTTGCCTCCAATGTGATCTGCGCGGTTGCGCATGGTCTGTCCGTCCTGCTGGTTGGCCGCGCGCTGCTCGGCGCATCGCTGGGCGGGTTCTGGACGCTCGCCACGGCAGCGTCGACGCGCCTTGTCAATCCAAAGGATACGGCGCGCGCAATGGCCATCATCCTTGCTGGCGTCACATGCGCAACAGTGATCGGGGTCCCCATTGGCACTTATATCGCGAGCATTGCCTCGTGGCGCGCCGCCTTTGCATCGACTGCGGCGCTCGCGGCGGTCGCGCTACTCGGCCAGCTGATGCTCGTTCCGTCGCTTCCTTCGCACGTCGCGCTAAAGGTGCGGGACCTGACCAGGGTGGCGCGCCAACCGCATGTCTCCAAAGCCCTGCTGTTGATTCCACTCGTGTTTGGCGCGCATTTTTTTTCCTACACGTACATTACGCCGTTCCTGCTAGGTCACGCACACTTCGCGATGTCGAGCGTCATATGGCTGCTGTTGGGATTCGGCATCATTGGATTTGTTTCGAACATCGTGCTCTCCGCGAGCATCACGCATAACCTCAAGCGAACGATGATGCTCGTCGTCACGCTACTGTTGTGCGCGCTGCTGGGGTTACCGTTGCTGTCTCATTCGCACATCGGCGTCGCGACATTGCTGATGGTTTGGGGTGCTGCGTTCGGCGGCATTCCACTTTGCTGCAGTGTCTGGATGCAGCGCGCGACACCCGACGATCCGGAAGCCGGCTCGGCCTTGCTTGTCTGCATCGTACAGGTCGCGATTGCGATCGGATCGTCAGTGGGCGGCGCGGTCGTGGACCATCTGGGAATCCCGGCCAATTTCGCGCTGGCCAGTGCACTCGCATTTGCCGGGCTATTGACACTACGCGGCGCAAACGTGGGCGCTTACGATGCGCACAAGGCATTGGCCCCGGAGTTCAGCAAAGTCTGAAGCTAGTGGCATCTTGTTGAGTTACCTCATCGCCTGCCGTCCGCCGGGAAACACGTGCGCCTTGCGGATCGATCAAGTCACTATTTCTTTGTCACGACGACGTCGGTACTGACTTGCGCTACCTGGCCGGACGTGTCGGTAACCTTCACGCTAACCGGGTAGATCCCCGGCTTGCTGAATGCGTGTGCGCCGGTCGCCGTACCCGTACCTGCGCTTTCCGTGATGGTCGCTGCCTGCGGCAGACCACCATCACCCCACGACCACGTTGCCGAGTGTGAGTCGCTGCTGTCGATATCGGTGAATGTGGCTTTGAAGTCAACCGCTGCGCCCACCGTTGCGCGGACACCCGGAACGACCGGTCCAACTACTGGCGCCGTCGAGTTGCCACCGATCAGGATCAGGCCAGCATTAGACGTCGCGACAATTTCTCCGTGCCCGGAGATCGCAAGTCCGCCTGTCAGTATCAGTCCGGCAGGCGCCGATTGCATGCGGCTGTTCAGGTCGATCATGCCCTCGCCCTGGTTCCATACGAACGCATGCCGTTCTCCGTTCGCTGTGTCGGCTGTACCAACGACCTGCCCGGAGCCACTAATTGCGCTCGCAGACGATGTTTTCCCGCCCAACGTGCCGAGGTCGGTCACCGTGCCGCCCGCCCAGAGGAACGCCCGTGCATTCCCCTTTGAATCACTGGACGATCCCACCACCTGACCGGCCTGGTTAATGTCGTTCGCGATGGTGAGTTTGCTGCCTGGCGCGCCGATGTTCACCATACCGTTAGCCTGCGTCCACGAAAACGCAGCGACGCGGCCATTCGTGAACGCGGCACCGCCGATCACCTGCCCCGAATCGTTAATACGCGTCGCATAAGAAAACTGGGCACCCGGTAGAAGACCCAGATCGGTCATCACGGATCCGCTACGCACGAATGCGTGTGGCCAACCCGCCGGGACCGTGGCATAACCGACGATCTGGCCAGCGCTGTTGATGTCTGAAGCGTATGAGAGGGGTCCGCCGAAGGTACCGAGGTCGGTCATGCCGGCGCTTTGGCTCCACGCGAAGCCGTGGTATTTGAGCAAGGTGAGGTTGGCGACACCGACAACAGTTCCCGAGGCGTTCACGGCGTTCGCAGACGCAATCCCTGCGCCAAGCGAACCGAGATCGACCATCCCTGCGCCGCTTGTCCAGGAGAAGGCGTGCATGGTCCCGTTGGCAATCCCGGAGTTGCCGACGACCAGTCCAGCGGAATTCATTGCGGTCGCTGCGGCGTACTTGCCTCCCAACGTGCCAATATCCTGAATCGACGTGCCGTTATAGAAGAAGGCGCGCGGGTCACCGTTCAGGTTAGCGGAAACGCCAGCCACTTGACCCTGGCCGTTGATCCCCTCTGGTTGTACTGCGCCAGCGGAGAGGCCGAGGCCTAGATTTTTGAGCGAGTATTGCGAGGAACCTGTGAACGTGACGTCGTCAACGAAGAAAGTTGCACCACCATCATGGATGGTAAGTCTTGCAATAGGAATGTCGCTGGAAGTGAAAGAGAGCAGCACGTTAGTGCCATTCGATGACATGACCGACGAGCCCAGCAGGTTATTTGCACTGTCATAGGCAAATAGTCCTACGTTCGTCGGACCGGTCACATAGGCGCTCGCTTTTTTGACCTGTCCAAGCGAACCGCCGAGCGCGAAGCTCATCAATCCTGTTCCCGAATACGCAACGTTCGCCCCGGAATGGGCTGGTATTCCGGCATTGGAGGCTCTAAGAGCAGTCGCTCCCGAAACGGTTACGCCCGGGTACTGACTGGTAACGTTCGCTCCGTCAGACAATGCGTCGAAGTTCAACGTGAAAGTCGCTTGCGCGAAGCCGTCGGCCGACGCAGCGTACAAAGTAACGAGCAACAACGCTCGAACAATCCTGGGGCAACGAGGGAGTCTGGCCTTGTTCAGATGGGAATGGGTGTTCATCTTGCGTCTCCTTGCTTTTGTTTCCCGGCCTGTCGGCGGAAACAGCGCGACGCCTCATTACCGGTACGGTTCGATGGAAGCGCGCTGTTCGCGGTCTCCCTAGTCAAGCTTTGCGATTGACAGGACAGTTGACGTCGGAGGCGATAAACATTCGCGAGCGTGCGGTAACATGGCCGCGATGGTCGATTGCGGCGGCACGATCGGAATCAATGACCCGAAGATCGAACTCATCTGCACGTCACGCCTTGTTTCGTTAAGGCAAGCGTAAGTGAGTCCGCGGCAAGCCGCATACCGCATATTGTGTATGCACGCCTTTTACGACACTGATAAGCTGGTTAGGGACCTGCCCGCTTCAGACCATCAGCGCAAGCTTCACCAACTCGGATTGGCGATTGCACTCCATTTTTCTCATCAACGATGAAACCTGCTTGCGGACAGTTTGCTCGGAAGAATGCCTCAGCGCCGCGATTTCCGCCACGCTATGACCAGCGGCGAGTTCCGCCAGCACCTTGGCCTCTGCCGGCGTGATCGCGAATACAGACTGCAACTCATCTACGTTGGGACTCGCAAACGCGCTCTTTCGAACCAGCCGTACAAAAAAAACCGCCTTCGGCACGACACCAAAAAATTTCGTAGCAACGCCAATGTCTGCGACTATCGTCTTCCCCCAGCCAGCCGGGATCACAATCCGTCGCGGACATCCGTCTTCCGAACAATCGTGCAGGGCACTTGCAAACCGCATCTGGATTTTCGGATCCTGATGCGAGAGAACGCCTCTGCGAAGAAGAAAGCCGACCTCATGGCTAAAGAACTGTTGCACATCCGCCGATGCTCTAACGACAGTTCCGTCGACCAATACGAGGCAGATGGCTTCATCCAGAGCGGAGAAAGCGCTCTCGACAGCGAGGAGTCCGTCAAGCAATTGCCGCTGACGAAGCGCAAGCAGCTCGCGAAGCTTTCGAAAGTATCGGGCGGTATCGCCATGTGTCAGGCGAGCGACCGCATCAGGATCGACAGAGGATCGCTGGAATCCAATAGCCGCTCGTAAAGACGGGCTGGCCTCAATCACCAGGACCGAAATCTGCGCCATGCTGTGCTTCTTCATGAAGTCGGCATGAAACTCAGTCCGCTGCAATTGGCGATTGCTATACATCTGGCCGGTATCCAGCCAGGTTCCAGCCGGCGCCGAACGGGAGTCCCGCTCGAGAACGTCGTGGCTATAGAAATAGGAGTTGTAATCGCGAGAACAGCTCTCAGTGAAACCGACCGCTGTGAGGTTAACCAGCCGACACTGATTGTCAAAGACGATGAGCGTCGCGCTATCTGCGCCGACCAGATATCGCGCAGTATTTAAAACTTCACCCCAGGGTGGATTGGGATCGAGGAGTTGCTGAGCGGCGTCGAATGCCCTCCTGAGAACGACTTTACGATCAGCCATTTCTCCTCCTTAACTACCCCGATCAAGGTTAATCCCCAATGCGTCGACTCATTTTTACGGAACTGTTGAACTGACGATTTGCCAGGCTTTTTTGTCTGATGGAATCGTCGAGCTAGCGAATTCCCAGGCAACTGCGGCCAACGAGCACCCTGGTTACATAAGCCTACCGACAAGGATGCCTAAACACATGCATCGGGTTGTTCGACGAAATTGCACGGTCAATCTGCTTATGATGGATGATACCTTCGCGTGCTGATCTCTGCCGTCGCGTCACTACCGCATTTCGGCGCGAAGCTCCCGCACCCCGCGGCCGAGCCTCCGACGCAGCAACGTCCGCAATGTCGCCGAGTCGGCGTAGCCAACCTCGCTCGCAATTGTCTCGATGTCGTAGCCAATCGCGACAAGGTTCTGCGCCCGTTCGATTCGCAGGTCCTGGAAGAACGCCAGTGGCGACTTGCCAAGCACTGCCTCGGTACGGCGCTGCAAAGTGCGCGGTCCGACGGACAACGCAGCCGCTGCCGCCTGAAGCGAAAACCCCAACGAGAGATTGTCGCGAGCCCATCGCTCGAATCGGGCGACCAACGGGTCGGCGTGGGCGAGGTGATCGGGAATGATGTATTCGGCCTGGGATGAACGCTTGTCAATGAGCATGAAGCGCGCAACGAGCGCCGCAAGTTCGGGACTTGCCTGACGCAGCAACCAGAGCGCAAGGTCGAGATGTCCCAGTGCGGAACCTGCCGTCACCACGCGATGCGAGGCGACCACCATGCGTGAATCATCCAGATTGACGGCCGGATAGCGTTGGCGGAAGAAAGGTGCGAGTGACCACGTGGTCGTCGCCTCGCGACTATCCAGAAGCCCGGCTTCGGCCAGCAGGAACGTACCGATACAGGCGGCCGCGACACCGACGCCGTCAGCGTGCCGGGCACGAAGGTATGCCATTGCGTCACGCACGTCTGGGCGCTCCAGCGCCTCGATCAGGCGCTCAGGTTGTCGGACATTCGGCGCAGGCACCACCACCCAATCCGGGCGCGGAACGCTGCTTGCCGGTTCGACTGGCGTCGACAAGCCGTGCGCGGTACGGATGCGTCTGCGTACGCCAACGACCCTTACATCGAAAGGCGGTGCGGCGAACCCCTGGGCAGCGGCCAGTTCGTTGGCCGTCGAAAAAATATCCAGTAGTACCGTGAGCCCCGTGTCGAACAGGCCGTCAAGCGCGAGGATGACCAGTCTCATGTCGCAAATACACCTATTAATGTCATTTGCGACTATAGCCTCGCTCCGATTGGACGTCTAGACTGCGTAGCAATGCGGCCAGGGTAATGCGCTGGCCGAAGATTCAATCAATCCGCTGGCACACAGTTGCACACGGTTGTGCTTGCAAAAGGAGACAGCATGAGTGGTTCGATAGAAGCTGACCTCGACCGTCCAATCTGGGCGGCCCTCACAACGAAGCAGGCGCACCTTGGATATGGAGATGCGCTTGCCCGTCGATACCACCCCGATGTGGCGCCCTTTGCTGCGCTGGCATGCGAAACGCCCGCGGCATACCAGGCGCTCCTTCAGCTTCTGTTGCCTCACGAGCAGGCCGCCCTGCTATCCGATGAACCGGTCGCTGCAATCGACGGCCTTCAAACGACGCACGTGGGAGTGATCCATCAAATGATCGCCCGGCACCGCGAAGCAGCGAGCGCGGACGATCACGAGGTAAGCCGGCTAGGTGACGCGGATGTGAAAGAGATGCTGGACCTGGTCCAGAAGACCAGGCCCGGCCCTTTCGGCACGCGAACGTGGGAGATGGGCAACTACATTGGGATTCGCGAGCGGGGGCGTCTTATTGCCATGGGCGGCGAACGGATGTGCGTCGAGGGATACGTTGAGATCAGCGCCGTTTGCGTCGATGAAGACTATCGCGGACATGGCCTTGCTGGCCGGCTGATAAAAGTCTTGCGCAGAGAAATTGAGCAACGGGGGCAAACGCCGTTTCTCCACGTGTTCAGCGACAACATGTCTGCGATTGGGTTGTATGAGCGTCTTGGCTTCGAATTGCGTCGCGCGTTTCAACTTACCCGCGTCGTACACGCAGATTCGCTTTCGACTCCCCTCCTCCGCAGCCAGTGAAAGGAAACTCATCATGCTCAAAAACATCCTGATTACCGGCGCTAGCAGTGGCTTCGGCCGCGACACCGCAGAGACGCTCGCAAACGCCGGGCACCAGGTATTCGCGTCCATGCGCGACGTCGCCGACCGTAACCGGCCCCATGCCGAAGCCCTGCAAGCCAGGGGGATCCCTGTCATCGAGCTTGACGTAACAGACGACGCCGCCATCACAAGCGTATAGTCAATCGTCTGTCAAGGCCGTAACGCCTGGCAAGCGCCGCAATCGTTAAGGAGCTTTGATGAATCAGCAAGACTTCTCTGCCCGTGACAAAGTCGTCAAGCACAACGTCTACGCTTCCGTGAGACGCCGGGACGGCCTCCCACACGAATTGTTTGCAAATTACTGGCGCGACGTGCACTCGACTCTTTGTTCGCGCTTGCCGGGACTCAACTTCCACGTTCAACAGCACTTCGACCGGGACTATTACGCGAACTTCTGGCCTGTCGCAGAGGGCGTTCGCCGGATTGAAGCGAAGCTCGATGGGTCAGCGGAGTTGGGCTTTGCGAATCTTGAGGAGCAGGCCGTATTCGCCGAGGCAGGCACGATTCTTTACGACGATGAATCCAACTTCATTGGTGAAGCCGTTGCCTACAACCTGCCGAACGGCTCGCTCACGCTTGTCGACAACGATGAAAATGGCACCCGCAACGGTGCCGATCCATTTCATCGTATCCATGTGTACATGAGCCGCAAGCCAGGCCGGGACACGGCGACATGGCTGACGGAAACGAATACCGCGCTCGCAAAACATGACGCTGTGGTCAAGTGGAAGCTGCATCTCCCTGAACCGTACGACAATGATAAGCCCGCCCCTCCGTCGCCCAATGTCGAACACTGTGTCGCGGCAGACAGACTGAATCTGGCGATTGCGGAAATCGCATTCGCCAGCCCCCTGGCGGCAAAGTCGCTGTTCTCATCGCCAATGTTCAAAGAAGTGGTGGGCGAACAGGCGCGCCATGTCGACGCGATCGGCGTCTATCTCGTGACTGGGTTCTATACGTTCGTTCGTGACGGCCATCCAACCTTGGCGGGCTTGCGAGGGAGCCGGTCCGCCGAACTCATCACAACCTTGGCCGCAGTGAATCAGCTCGACGAGAGGGTTACCGCAAGATTTGCTTAGTCTGCAATGCGTTTGAAACTGACGTAGTAATCGTCGGTGTAGTAGCAGTCGCCGGTCTGCTTGCGCGGTCCACCACATACGACGCGGCGCTGCCCGCGATCCGCCGAGCCAGGCGTGCGAACTGTGTAGGTGTGGTAGTAGCCACGCGGATGCTGCGGCAGCAATACCGCGCTGTTGCGGAACAGGACACCGTCCTCGCCAAAAGGATACGGGCCGCCCGCTTTGATCAGACGCAGGGTTTCGGCTGCTTCCCCCGGCAACTGCGCCTTGGTGACGGTGGCCAGTGCGCCCGACGCGGCAGGTGTGGCGCTCGCGGCCTGCCCAGGCTGGCCCGGCGCCTGACTCGCGGATGCCTCCGATGCCGGAGCAGCATTTTGCGATCCGTTCTTGCCGCACCCGCCGAGGATCGCGCTCAAGCCGAGGATGCAGGAGAAAGCCCACGCTCGCTTCACGAAATGGTTGCCTCCGGGTTGACCAGCATTTCACGACCATGAACGATTTAAGAGTATCGCTAATAGCAGAGTGAATCAATGTTCGGCCGGAAATAGGCGTTTTTCTCTCGACAATCAGGCCGACCCACGGTCCTCGTCGTTCGGCAAGCATGCAAATCAAGCAGATGCGGCAAGGCTCGTTTTATCGTCGAGTTGCTTCAGGGGGCCGTTGTCTACACCGTGACCCATCTGACGGAGTCTGCGAGCGGCGCTCGATTCGTTCGATATGAATTGGCAGGATGCCCTTCATCGGCATAACCGAAGGATATTGCACACACCATCTTTCGGTCCTCGCCCAAGCTCAATTCTCGTCGGATGACCTTCGCATACGACGACAATGCGGCTTGGGGAATTGTTGCTACGCCACTGGCATGCGCGGCAAGCAGAAAATTGCTGACGTAACATCCACAGTCGATTGTCCCGTAGACCCCTAAAGCCTCGTCCGTGGTGATAATTGCCACATGCGGAGCGCCGAACAATCGAAAGTTCTGCAGCATCTGTCGAATGTAGGCGGGCTTATCGCCTCGCTCAATTCCTAACGCACTGTAAAGTTGAAATCCGCTCTCGCGTCGTCGGTCCAGATAGACACCGCGGTATTCGCGCGGAAATACGAAGTCGGGTTCCTGCGGCTCTTCGTTCGACGCGTGTTCGTACAGTATGCGTCTAAGTCGCTCAGTACCCTCACCTTCCGTGATTGTGACTCGCCATGACTGACTGTTGCACCAGGAGGCCGTCCGTTGAGCTGAAGTGAGAATTTTCTCGATGACGTCCCGGGGAACCGACTCCGACCGAAATGCGCGGCAACTATATCGCTCGTCGAGAAGTCGTCGCACGACCTCAAGATCGCTACTGTTGCGTGCGCGGGCCGGTGGTTCTTCTGGTCTAGTGGAATGCATGGAGACTCCCGATTTTGCTGGAATTGAATCGATGGACTTGTGATTGTCGACGAATCATAGCTGTATCCTCGATCAAGCAGTCGAGACCGAGACGCCGCATTGTCGGCGTGGCGCTGGCTTGAATGAAATGAGTACATAGCTGCCTGAATGCCTCCGTGTCCACATGATGCTCCACCAGAGCTACACGAAAACCCGTCAGACAAGTGAAAAGGCGGCACCACACTTGAAAGAGTGCTTGGCTCCCTTCGACAAACGTCTAGTATGGTTTGTTGAGCGACCTCCTCCGAGAGCGAGGCGCAGCATGAACGCATGAATTCCGATTCACCTGACCCCTTTCTGCGCGTGCCAACCTCTTCAACGTACGCAAACGCGAGGACATCATGAGCATTGCGGGCATCCTGCACCATACGCGCAAGCCGCTCGAAGGCGGTGTCGGCTCAAGCTATCTGGGAGAGTTCTCCCGGGCCGACATTGAGCGCGCATCCGAGTCGATCCGGGGAACCGTCGTCCGCACCCCACTGTTAGCGTACGCAGCAGCCACAGATCGGAGCGTGTTTCTCAAACCTGAGAATCTTCAGCCGCGAGGATCGTTCAAGATACGCTGCGCGTTGAATGCCGTATCCAGACTCACTCAAGATCAACTGTCGAACGGTGTTTATACGGCGAGCACCGGGAACTTCGCCCTCGGGGTGACAGAAGCAGCGAGGGTTCGGGGCGCGGACGTCAGGGTGTACGTCACCGATACAGCAGGGAAGAGCAAGATCGAGGCACTTCGCACGCTGGGCGCCCGGGTGATTAAAGTCGACTACGAAAGATGGTGGGCAATACTGTGCGGTGAAACACCTGCTGGTGAAACAGGTATGTTTCTGCATCCATGCGCGTGTCGCGATGTCGTCGTTGGAGACGCGACTATCGGACAGGAGATATTGGAAGACCTGCCAGACGTCGACGTGATACTCGTGCCTTTCGGAGGCGGAGGACTGATAACAGGTATTGCATTGGCATGCGTGCATTGGGGCTCCCGCGCGCAAATGTATGCTTGCGAGACCGAGGCAGCGGCTCCTTTCTATTCTTCTCTTGCGGCTGGCGCTATCGTCGAAGTTCCAGTCGACTCAACACCCATGGTCTCGGGCATCGGTGTATCGACTGTGCTCGATGCAAATTGGCCATACCTCAACGCGTTGGTGGACGGTGTTGTCGTATCAACGCTTGAGGATACGGCTGAAGCCATCCGGTGCCTGGCGAAAAACAATCATCTCGTCGTCGAGGGCGCGGGTGCGGTCGCACTTGCCGCAGCCCGTCATCCTTACTTTGCTGGCAAGCGCATTGTCGCTGTACTAACGGGCGGCGGTATTGATATGCGTGTTCTGGCTTCGGTGCTGAATGGCGAGCGATCGGAGTATCTTATGCCGTCCCGGATCCGTGACTATGAATAAGGCCATGGGCCCGTAAAGTGAAATCACGTCTGGTGCTGGTTACTCCAGACCAGGCTTTTAAGTTTCTGTTCTTCCGAAAATTGCTGGATAGCGAAAATCAGTGGGACCGTACGTCAATCTCAACCTCGGCTTCGCATTCGATGGGTACGTTTAGAGGAAGCGACACGCCAACTGCTGACCGGGCATGTATTCCTATGTCCGGCCCGAACAGTTCAAGGATCAGATCCGAGAAGCCATTTGCGATCCGTGGCATCTGGTCGAAACCGGGTGCTACGTTGACCATGGCAAAGACGCGGACCCAGGCAGTGATGCGATCCAGGTCACCGAGTGCCTTCTGGAGACTCGCCAACTGTGCAAGCGCCACAAGGCGTGCTGCCGCGTAGCCTTCGTCTGGCGTGACCTCCGCGCCGACTCTACCGACCGGTTGCGCAATCGTCCCGTCGAGATTAAGCGGCACGTGTCCTGAAACAAAAGCTCGCGTGCCGATCACGCGCACCCATGCAAATGGCAATGACATGTTTACGTTTGCAGGCATCTGTAGCGTCTGCGGTAACGCCAATCCCATTTCCGCCAGCTTTGCTTCGATTCTTGCCATGGCCGTCTCCTCGTGATCCTGCGAAGAACGTTAGATGCCCGATATTAATCAGTAATCCAGATTTGTACCATCCCCTCGCCGCTCTGCATGTCGAAAGCAAAGCGTACGGCGGAAAGATTGGAGATGTGCCACATGACCTGTACCTCGCCGTGCTCACTGGCGTTATTGCCAACGAACACGAGTACGAACGTCTGCGCGGACTCTCCGGTGGCAAACCTGCGCAATACGTGGACCTTCTGGCTGATTTTGTGCTTGGAACGTCTATACGCCTCGCTGCCTGGGTATTCCACACGGGAATTGCCCACCACGCCCCGCCGACTCGCGGGGTTTTTTATGCCAGGGGCTAGCAGGGTTCGAAATGGTGGGCCCATTGGTGGTTTTGACACCCCTACTGGCCACAAACCCGTACTAGTATTACCTCACAGGCAGATGCGCCATCTGCGCGGCTGCGTAACGCTCCCCCGCCGCGGCCCCTTTCGGTACCGCCTCGCCAATCGCAGCGAGATCGTCCTTGCTGAGCTTCACATCCACGGCGCCGAGCGCCTCCGCCAGCCGGTCCCGGCGACGCGCGCCAACCAGCGGCACGATGTCGCTACCTTGCGCGGCGACCCATGCAATGGCAATCTGCGCGACGCTCACGCCTTTGCCGTCAGCCACCTTGCGAAGGGCTTCGACTAATGCGAGGTTCTGATCGACGTTGTCGCCCTGAAAGCGCGGACTGATGGCGCGGAAATCGCCTTGGCCCGCGGCATCCTTGCTCCAGTGTCCGCTGATCAGGCCGCGTGACAGCACACCGTACGCCGTCACGCCAATCCCGAGTTCGCGGCATGCGGGCAGGATCTCTTCTTCGATGCCACGCGAAATCAGCGAGTACTCGATCTGCAGCTCGCTGACCGGATGGACCGCCGCCGCCCGGCGGAGCGTTGCGGCGCCGACTTCGGACAAGCCCACGTGGCGCACATAGCCGGCCTTGATCAGGTCGGCGATTGCGCCCACCGTGTCTTCGATCGGCACGTTGGGGTCCAGTCGTGCCGGCCGGTAGATGTCGATGTGATCGACGCCCAGACGCTGCAACGAATAGGCGAGAAAGTTTTTGACGGCCGCGGGACGCGCGTCGTAGAGCGACCAGCCGCCAGCGGGATCGCGCATCGCCCCGAATTTCACGCTGACAATCGCGGCGTCGCGCCGTGAGGCGGGCGCGCTTTTCAGCGCTTCGCCGATCAGCATCTCGTTGTGACCCGAGCCGTAGAAATCGCCGGTATCGAGCAGGGTGACGCCGGCTTCGAGCGCGGCATGAATCGTTGCAATGCTTTCAGCGCGGTCGGATGGGCCGTACATACCCGACATGCCCATGCAGCCAAGACCGATGGCCGAGCTTTGCGGTCCCGTCTTACCCAGTTGAAGCTGCTTCATCGTGTTTCTCCACAGTTGCGCCGCAGGATGGGCGCTTGATCAGAAGTATCGGCGGAGTTGGTGCGTGCGATAATCCCCCTCAATTCGAATACCCTGTGCGGAAAATCGAACAATGCAGGAACCTGACCTTTCCGACCTGAAAGCCTTTGTCGCGGTCACGCAGGCCAGAGGCTTCCGGCATGCTGCGACAACGCGAGGCGTGTCGGCCTCATCGCTTAGCGAAGCCATTCGCCGGCTGGAGCAGCAACTGGGCGTCAGGCTGCTTAACCGTACCACGCGCAGCGTCACGCCAACCGAAGCGGGACAGCGGCTTTACGAAAGGCTCTCGCCTGCATTCGTCGAAATTGCGACGGCGCTGGATGCGGTGAATCTGTTTCGCGAGAGTCCGACCGGCACGCTGCGACTGAACGTTCCTTCGATCGCCGCACGAGAAATCCTTCCGCCCTTGCTCTCGCGCTTCCTTGCCGCTCATCCGGGCATCACCGTGGATGTCGGCACCAACGACACGTTTATCGATATCCTCGCGGCCGGCTTTGATGCGGGCATCCGCTATGACGAACGCCTCGAGCGCGACATGATCGCCGTGCCCATCGGCCCGCGCGTACAACACTTCGTCGCGGCCGCGGCGCCGTCATACCTCGCGGCTCGCGGCATCCCGCAACATCCGCGTGAACTGGTGAACCACGCATGTATCGGACATCGCTTCGACAGCGGCGTACTGGCGACATGGGAATTCAGACAGGGTGACGATGTCGTTCGGATCGACCCGAATGG
Source organism: Paraburkholderia fungorum (assembly GCF_046027215.1). GTDB lineage: Bacteria > Pseudomonadota > Gammaproteobacteria > Burkholderiales > Burkholderiaceae > Paraburkholderia > Paraburkholderia fungorum_D. The sequence goes on from NZ_JAQQEN010000001.1 coordinate 2,533,081, forward strand.
GCCGCTGATCGCTTCGGTGATCGAACTGGAAAGAGGCGCGGCCATTGAAGGACTGGGAATCGTCTACTCCTTCGACGAGTTTCTGCGGCCGGCAATCGCGAGTGGCGCACTCGTACCCGTGCTCGAAGATTGGTGGCAATCGTTCAGCGGGCCGTTTCTCTACTATCCGAGCCGAACGCATATGCCGGGACCGCTTCGGGCATTCGTGGATTTTATTCTGGCGACTACTAACATTGATTTTCGGGCAATCGGCCCCTAGTATCGGTGAGTAGCCGGGGCGTTTGATCTTGGTGCAGAAGCGTTGCTTACGGACGACTGTTTCTGGATGCATTCAGTCAAGGTCATTGTGCGGCCGCCCGCCAGCAGGCGAATGCAGGAAAGCGACTTGAGCGGGTAAGAACATGAAACTTTCGCTTCGGGGGTTCCGATTGTTCGATCGTGGCCAATGACAACGGTGTCAGCCGGCCTTGCTGTAAGGATGTTCGATCCTGCAGGATGCCCCATGTCGCCTTTGATTCGTCCGAAGCGCTTGTTGCTGATCTGCTCATTCTGCCTCGGCGGCTGCATGCGCGTGGGGCCAGACTTTCAGCCGCAGCACGAAGCCTGGGTCGAAAGCTGGAGCAGCACGGCGATCGAACAAGCCAGCGAGACGCGCTCACAACCGGACGTCCAGCAATGGTGGCGGGTGTTCGCGGATCCAACGCTCGAACATCTGATGACCGAAGCCGATGCACACAACGCAGGCGTGCAGATTGCCGGCCTGCGAGTGATGGAGGCCCGCGCTCAACTGGGCATCGCCCAGAGCGGGCGCTACCCGCAAACGCAAGTGGCCAGCGGCGAGGTGCTATACCGGGACCGCAGGGAATCGGGCGGACAGAACCCGCAGAGCAAGAGCTTCTGGCAATACAGCGCGGGCTTCGACGTAGGCTGGGAACTGGACTTCTGGGGGCGCTTCAGTCGCGCCATCGAGTCGGCCGATGCCGCATGGTTTGCCTCCAAGGCCAACTATGAAGATGTGCTGGTGCTGCTGCATGCCCAGATAGCGGAGAGTTACTTCGCCCTACGTACTGCTGAGGCGCGTCTGCGCATCGCCCGCGACAACGCCCGACTGCAGAAGCGCAGCTATGAGATCACGGAGCGGCTGTTCAAGAGCGGCGAGACAGACGAACTCGATTTTCAGCAGGCCAAAACCCAGTATCTGAGCACGCTGAGCAGCATCCCCGACCTGGAAAGCCAGATAATGCGTGCCCGCAATGCTCTCGCGGTCCTGATCGGACGCCCGCCCAGTCCGCTGCCAGAGCTGGCTCAGAACGAAGGGGTCGTCCCGCTGGTCGATCACGCGGTGCTGCAGGACGTGCCCGCTAACCTGCTGCTGCGTCGTCCGGACGTACGTGCCGCCGAACAGCAGATTGCGGCTCAATCGGCGCTTATCGGCGTTGCCAAAGCAGACCTCTATCCGTCGCTGACCCTGCTCGGCTCCATCGTCTGGTCCGCCGGCTCACTGGAGGGGATTCCTAACGGCCTGACTTTGATAGGTGGCCCAAGCCTGCGCTGGAACGTGTTCGACCACGGCGCGATAAAGAACAACGTACGCGTACAGGATGCCCGTCTGCAACAACTGATCGTCGCCTATCAGGACGACGTGCGCCAGGCGGCACGCGAGGCCGACGATGCCGCCAGCAGCCTGACCAAGGCACTGGAACGCGACGCCATCCTTCGCGACGCGGCACTTTCCGCCAGGCGGTCGCTCACGCTCGCCAACGCACTCTACCGCGAAGGCTACTCCGATTTTCAGCGGGTACTGGATGCCCAGCGCGCGCTATCCACCCAGCAGGACACCTATCTGGTCAACCGCAGCAACGCCGTGAGCGATCTGATTGCGCTTTATAAGGCCCTTGGCGGCGGCTGGTACAGCGAACAGCCACTGGTTGACCCGGCTAACCGCCAACAGATGCAAAAGCGCACCGACTGGGGTGACCTGCTGGATCAGCCGAGCCGTCCGTCCGCCGACAGCGTCCCCGTGCAGAGGTAAGACTCCATGAGCGATGCCCCGCAACCCGCCGCCCCTCCTCCGCCGAGCGCACCGGCGCCCGCCAGGGATCCGTCGAAGAAGGGGCTCATGATAGTAGTTGTACTGATCGTTCTCAGCCTCCTCTGGTACCTGCTGGCGGACCGCTGGACGCCCTACACGCAGCAGGCACGGGTCCAGGCCTTTGTCGTGCCGGTGGCGTCGGAAGTGTCCGGACGCGTGACGCAGGTGTTCGTGCGAAACAATCAGGATGTCAAAGCCGGAGCGCTCCTTTTCGAGGTCGATCCGGAGCACTACAGAATCGCCGCTGATCGCGCCCGTGCCGACCTGGAATCGACGCGCAGGCAGATCGGCGCCAGTACAGCCGGGATCGACTCGGCGCGGGCCTCGCTGCGTGCCGCCCAGGCCAACGAAGTCAAGGCGCGCCAGGATAGCGATCGACTCGGGCGCCTCTACCAGGAAGACTCGGGCACCATCTCGCTGCGCCGCATCGAGCTGGCACGGGCGAGCCTCGAACAGGCCATCAGTCAGGTGGCCGCGGCTCAGGCAGAGGTGCAACGCGCGCGCGAGCAGGAGGGAGGCAGCGACCAGGACAACGCCAAGCTGCAAAGCGCCGCCACGGCGCTCGAAAAGGCCGAACTCGATGTGTCCAATACGCGCGTGCGAGCCCGCTCGGCCGGTCTCATCACCGACCTGCGCACCGAGACAGGCCAGTTCGCCGCTGCCGGCAACCCCGTCATGACACTGATCACCATCCACGATATGTGGATCAGCGCGGAAATGACGGAGAACAATCTGGGCCACGTCGAGCCCGGCACACCGGTTGCCATCGCGCTCGACGCACTGCCGGGCCAGGTATTCGAAGGCCGCGTGCGCAGCGTCGGTTATGGCGTCAGCGTGGGCCCAAGCGCCCCGCCCGGCGGCCTGCCCACCGTGCAGAACAGCCGTGACTGGTTGCGTCCTGCCCAACGGTTCCCGGTGATCGTCGAGTTCACTCAGGGTGAGTTGTCCGGCTTGCGCGGCGTCCGTGTTGGCGGACAGGCCGAAGTCATGGCGTTCCCGATTCAGGGCAATCCGCTCAATCCGCTCGGGCGTCTCTTTCTGCATCTGATGAGCTGGCTTTCATATGTCTACTGACAGCGCCATGTCCCGTCAGCTCGCCCTGCGCAGTCAACGTTCGCTGCGTCTTGCGAGCGGCACCGCGCTGTGCCTCGCGACCAGCTTCGGTCTGGATGTGCCGGTCCCGATGATTGCCCCGGTGCTCTGCGCATTTCTCCTCACCATGCTCAACAAGCCTCTATCGCTCAAGGCGGCAGTGGGCCTGGCGGTGGTGGCGATGTTGACGACCGGCAGTGGCTTGATGCTCACCCCGTTGCTGCGCTATTACCCGTGCAGCGGTGTGCTGCTGGTTGGCCTGGGTCTGTTCCTGACGTTCCGCCTTGGCCTGCGCGGCGGCAACAATCTGGTCGTCCTCTTTCTCGCGATGGGGTTGACGATGATTTCGGCGGCCGGCACGGCCAGCTTTGCGCTGGGCGTGCTGGTGATCGGCGCGCTGGTGAAAGGACTGCTCCTCGCGGTGCTGATGCACACCATCAGTCACTGGATATTCCCCGAGCCACCTGGAGCGCCAGCGCCACCCGCCGCACCGGTGCTGCCGTTGGACGAAGCCAGCTGGATGGCGTTGCGCGCTACCGTCGTCGTATTACCGGCGTTTCTGCTGACACTCACCGATCCGGCAAGCTACATACCGATCATGATGAAGGCGGTGAGCCTCGGCCGCCAGAGTTGCACGACGACGGCCCGCGGCGCCGCTCGTGAACTGCTCGGCTCGACGCTGCTCGGCGGCGTACTCGCCATCCTGTTCTGGTTCGCGCTCAGCCTGTTCGTGCATCTCTGGATGTTCTTCCTGTGGATGCTGCTCTTCGGGCTGATGCTCGCACGCAAGCTGTATGCGCTCAACCCGACGCGCTACCCGCCCAGCTTCTGGCTCAACACGCTCGTCACGCTGATCATTCTGCTAGGCCAGTCGGTGCAGGACAGTGTCGCAGGCAAAGATGTCTACACGGCTTTCGCGGTGCGTATGGGGCTCTTTATCGCTGTCTCCCTATATGCCTGCCTGGTGCTGCAACTTCTCGATCAACCACGCCGCGTGCCGCGGCAGTCCAGGGCCATTTAGTCGCCCAACAGGAGAGAGCGTCATGACTACGCCAGACATCGAAGCCGAGGTCCCCGCCACCGGCGGATGGCGTTTCAAGCTTGGAATCGCTATTTTCATCTTCGCGTTCGCGCTGTGGCTTATCCTCCCGCTGGCGGGCTCCATGGGCGCGTCGGCTGGGCGCATCGCGGCACTCACGGGCACCGTTTTTATAGCTAACAAGGTCTTGCTGGTGACCTGCATTGCGGTCATGGGGAAGGCCGGTTTTCAGAATCTCAAGCAGATCATCTTTGGTCATGCGAAGCGGCTCGCGCCCAGCAAAACGGTCGGGCCAGTTCGTCACGCCATCGGCCTTGTGATGTTCTTTGTCCCACTCGTATGGGCGTTACTCGAGTCGTACGTCGACAAGTTCTGGCCGGGTCTCAGACCCAATATCTGGCAGTTGCAGCTGCTCGGTGATCTGGTACTGATCGGCAGCTTCTTCGTGCTCGGCGGAAATTTCTGGACCAAGATCCACGCTCTCTTCCTCCGCACGGCATAGGTGGACGACCGCTACCGCTATCAGGTGTTGGCGGTCGAACCGGACGACGGCCATTCGGTCTTTCGGCCGTTCGCGCCATGCGTCAGGCGGTGCGTGGGCGAACGCGTGGGGAGCGCGCGGATGCTCCGCTTTCAGCTTCACGGGGACAAAACATGAACATCGGCATATATGGAACCCTCGTCGCGGCTTCGCTGGTTCTGCTGCTCGGCAATCGCCTCGTCGCGTGGATTGCGGTGCTGCGTACCTACACGATTCCCGAGCCGGTTGCCGGCGGGCTCGTCGTCGCGCTTGTGCTGCTGGCGGTGCGCGTCGCGGCGCATACCGAGGTGCGCTTCGACACGGCGTTGCAAGTGCCGATGATGCTGGCCTTCTTCGCGACCATCGGGCTGAATGCCAATCTCGCGAGCCTCAAGCAAGGCGGGCCGCCGCTGCTGCGTTTTCTCGTCGTGGTGATCGGCTTGCTGGTGTTGCAGAATGCGGTCGGAATCGGCCTCGCCTATGCGCTCGGCGTCGACCCGTTGCTTGGCTTGCTGGGCGGTTCGATCACGCTGTCCGGCGGGCATGGGACGGGTGCCGCGTGGAGCAAGGTGTTTGCCGAACACCACGGCCTGCAATCGGCTGCCGAAGCCGCCATCGCGTGTGCAACGTTCGGTCTCGTGATGGGCGGCATCCTGGGCGGTCCGGTGGCCCGCCTGTTGATGCGCCGCGTCAAACAGCCAGATTCACAACAGACTGGCGTGCCGGTCGATGCCCCACTCGCCTTTGAAGAGCCGAAAGCAGAACAACCCACCACGCCCGCCGCGTTCATCGCCACGCTGGCGCTGATCGCGATCAGCCTGGCCGTGGGCGAGGCGCTCTCTAACCTGTTGGCCGGCACGGCCTTCGAATTGCCAAGCTTTGTCTGCGTGCTGTTTGTTGGCGTAGTACTAAGCAATGGGCTTGCATTAGCGGGCCGGCCCGTGGCCGAACACGCGGTCGCACTGCTAGGCAATGTCAGTCTCGCGCTGTTCCTCGCCATGGCACTGATGACCCTGAAACTGTGGGATCTGGCCGCACTGGCGTTGCCGGTCATTTCAATTCTCGCCGCGCAGACGGCGTTGATGGCGCTGTACGCGATCTTCGTGACGTTCCGCGTGATGGGCCGTAACTACGACGCGGTGGTACTGGCCGCAGGCCATTGCGGGTTCGGTCTCGGAGCCACCCCCACCGCGATTGCCAACATGCAGGCAGTCACCAACCGCTTCGGCCACTCACATCTGGCGTTTCTGATCGTGCCGATGGTTGGGGCATTCTTTATCGACATTGCCAATTCCATCGTCATCAAGGGGTATCTCGCGCTACCGATCTTTCATTGACCCCGGCGGCCATGTGACCGTCGCACGGATAGACGTCGCCCGGGCCGGTCTCGACGAAGACCATGGGCCTAAAGTCCTATTGCAAGGTGCGCGGCCGGCGACGATAGTGGATTTGAATACGCTATCCGGCGGGGTTCTGCGTCATTGCGCGCGTCCCACCCTTCTACCCGTAAAGCCTTGGCATTTCAGAGGAGCTTTCATGACGAACGCAAAATTTCTGGTCATCGCCGCCCTGGTGTTCGTGGCGCCGGCCGTATGGGCGCAGCAGGAAGCCGACGTGCAGGTGTCGCAAGGGCCTGGCACCGCAACCGTCAAAGGAACGCGGAAAGTGACGGCCACGGTGCAGGAGATTGATCGCGCGACGCGGACCGTTTTGCTGAAGACCCCGAACGGAAGACTCATTGAGGTCGTTGTCGGAGACGAGGCACGCAACTTTGACCAGCTCAATGTTGGCGACGTCGTCACAGCTGTTTATCGGGAAGCGTTGACCCTGAACCTGAAAAAAGGCGGGGACGGCATTGCTTCGGCCGAAGAGCAACCGTCGATGGAGCGCGCACCCGCCGGCGGCGCGCCCGGCGGCACGTTGGGCCGCACGGTGAAAATCGTGGCCAACGTTGTCGCGGTCAATCACAAGACCCGGATGGTGACGCTGAAAGGTCCGAAGGGCAACACACTGGATTTGAAGGTGGATGATCCCGAGCAGTTGGCAAACATCAAAAAGGGCGATCAGGTGCAGGCTGTGTACACCGAGGCGCTTGCCATTTCCGTGCAGCCGGCGGTCAAGAAGTAGATTGGCCGCTAATCGCCTCACCGTGCGGCAAACGGAGCTACATGGCAGCCGGCTCAGCCCAGCCGCTTTTCAAACCAGTGATGTGCATACGGCTCTGCGTTGAACGCATCGACTTCAACGTATCCGGCTTGCCGGTAGAGAGAAATCGCCTCGCGTAGTGTTCGATTTGTCTCCAGGCGAATCACGCGCACCCCGGTCTGGCGAGCATGCTTTTCCGCTTCCTCGATCAATCGGCGGCCCAGGCCCATGCCGCGAGCGGAACGGCTTACCCACATCCGCTTGAGCTCGGCCGGTGACTTCTTATGAAACTTCAGCGCGACGCAGCCGATCGGGCTTCCATGCAGTCTCGCGACGATCAACGCGCCCGCCGGTGCCGTCAATTCATGGGCATCCGCCGACAGGCTAACCGACGGGTCGAAACCTGCTTCAAAGCGCTCATTCAGCTCGCCGAAATACTGCTCAAAGCACCAGCGCGCATCATCGCAATCCGGGTTCTCAAGCGCGAAATGCACGAGCGATGCCTGCAGCAGGCGTTCGACTTCGGACATCGCGGCGACCAGCCGGCGGCGCTGCTCATCGCCCAATGGTTCGAGTACACGTGAAGCAACCGCGTCAGAAAGCCGTTCGAGTTCAGCCCTCTCCTTCATACCAGCCTGAGTCAGGCAGGCCCGGCGTACCCGGCGGTCGTCCGGATGCGGAAGGACAGTGATGAGTTTCTGTCGTTCAAGTGCGGCGAGCGTACGGCTGAGGTAGCCTGAATCAAGATCTAGCCGGTCGCGAAGAGTACGCACATCCGCGCCATCCACGCCGATCTCCCAAAGGAGCCGTGATTCACCCATGGGGCGACCCCGGCCAAGGAAATGATCGTCGATAGCGCCGATGCTTTCGGCGACTATGCGGTTAAAGCTCCGAACCTGGAGAATATCGGACATGTTCATATCTCTGACTTTAGTCAGAGATATTGGATCTGTCAACTTGGGTCCGGGTGAAACCCGCGTGTTGGACCTACCCCAGCTCCAACGCGTAGCGACGGCAGTGTTCCAGATAGGCAGTCTCGTGGCTGCCCACCAGTTCGACGACGCTGTTCCAAAGCCAGGACGGCGCGTCGATGGTTTTCGAGCGCCCCCGGCGCAACTCCTTCAGCCATGCGGCCCGAACGCCGTGATTCATCTGCCGCCCGTGCGCTTTGCCGACGACCTGCGCCAGATAGCGCGCAACGTCCATCGCTTCTGCCTGACTGAGTTGATCGACCTCGAGCTTGATATCTTGAGGGAGTAATTCGCGGATCACCACCGAACGCTCCTGCAGGCGCTCCGCGCGCATCCTCTCACCGAGAAATGGCGATAAATGCCGTGCTCCCTCCACGACACGTTCGGCATTGTCTTTCGGCATCGTAGCGCCCGCGTAGCGCGGTGCGGCCGCCTTCAACCCCTCCTTGATGTCGATCAGGCAGAGATCATCGCCTTCAATGACGCCGCCGTCGACATCGAGAAGCACCGCGTACCGCAGGCGGCCAAGCGAACTGCAACCTTTGACCCAATAGGCGGCATCGAGCACCGATACCTGGCCGTCATCTTTTCGTCCCCGCAAACTGGTCGCGAGCTGGCTTATCGAGCCCTTTTCGAACAACGCCGATATTTCTGCCGCTTCGTCCTTCGTGAGCGGCCAGAAACGCTTGCCGAGCGGTATCGTCGGCGTGGTGTCTTCGAGGCGCTCGACCGCCAGCTGCTTCCACGAGCGGCGTACCGCTTCCTGCATGACGACGCGCACGGTTTCAGGCTTCTTCGCCAGATCGACTCCCTTGCCCTTCAACGCTCGCTGGAATGCCCGTTCATATCCATCGGCGAGCGCTTCCATCATGTGAACCGTTGTGAGGCCCGGCAGGTCCGAGCCTCGCGCAGCCGTGGCGAGCGACAGGCCGAGCCGGATCAGATCATGCGCCGGGTTGCCTATCACCGTCTGATCCAGGTCGCGGATCTGAATCTCCACGCGACCCTGCGCATCGGCAACCGGGCCCAGGTTACCCGTGTGGCAGTCGCCACAGATCCAGATGGGCGGTCCCTCCGGCAGGGCTTTCCTGTCACTGGTCTCGAGCCAGTCATAGAACTGCGCCGTATTGCCGCGAACGTACGCGTGCGCTGAACGGGCCATCTTCGTATTGCGCATCGCCGTCAGCACGGTCTGGCGATTTTTGAAGTCAGTTACCTTCCTGTTGTTTCCCGTTTTTTTCGCCATGGCGTTTTCCGGAGAGCATGCGAGTGTTTGTGTCCGATTCGACGGCTGTAGATGAGGCCACGCAAAAATCGAACCCGTGAACACGCAGCTATCCGAAAACCCTCGCCCATGCCGTCCGCAGGCGTCGCGCGCGGTCTTCGAAAAGATAGGAGGCAGCCAGCGCCAGGAGACCTGAAATGACACCTGTCACGATGTGCTCGACATAGGGAATGCGATAGTGGCTCGCGTGCGCGTAGGCGTCGCCTATCGCCGTGAGCACGCCGACAACCAGCGCATTGCCGTATCGATGCGCGTAGAGTTTCTCCGCAGGCGTGAAGGTCAGAAGTATCGCGAGGAGTCCGGTGAGCAGACCCGTATGGAATGCAATCGTCCAGTGGCCAAGGCTCATGACATTGCCCCAGCTCCCCGGCATGCAGGTCATGCACGCGCTGGTCGGCTGCCAGAAACGCTGGATAAACAGTCTGACGCGGCGCTTCCACTCGATTGACATGATGTATTCCCATCGATGCCGTTGTTGGGGCCGACGCCAACAGAGGGATGTTGGAGCGGTTTCCAGACCTTTCGATCAGCTTGCCGTCCCCGTCATGGACGCGTTGAATCCGCACGCCGTCGAGGTCCGGCAACCACGTGGACATGGTGGAATACTACACCGCGACTGGACGGCCGCCGTTCCGACCGGGACCGGCATTCAGCCTCGCGTTTATCGGCGCGGCGCCTGTCGAATAGGACCAAAGTCCACTTGTCCGCCTGTTTCATTGCCGATAAGTTGAATGACCTGATAGTTCGCGTTTCTGGAATATGCGTGAGTGTATCGATCGATTCGAACCGCACGGCTTCGCAGTCACAGCGCTTGCGACGCGCGTGGCTGGGCGCCGCGCTGCTGGTTTCGGCGTCGATACCCTCGGTTCACGCGCAGGAGATGGAACCGCGCGCCTATTCGGCTGTGCCGGTGGGCACGAATTTCGTGGTGTTCGACTATGCGCGATCGAGCGGCGACGTCTCGTTCGATCCGTCGTTGCCGATCACCAACGTGCAGGCGCATATCAACGTCTTTACGCTCGGCTATTCGCATAGTTTTGCGGTCGCGGGAAAAACCGTGAGCGTCGCGCTGTCGGCCCCCTATGCGAACGCAAATGTGAGTGGCGACGTAAGGGGCATCTATCAGCAGCAGTACCGCTCAGGTCTCGGGGATATGCACTTCAGGATCGCGGCGAACCTGCTCGGCGACCCCGCCCTCTCCCCGGCAGAATTCGTGCGACGCGTACCCAGCACGGTCCTCGGCGTCAGCCTTGTCGTGGTAGCGCCGACGGGACAGTACACGCCCGCCCGTCTGATCAACATCGGGGCAAACCGCTGGTCGTTCAAACCCGAGATCGGGCTCTCCCAGCCATTCGGTAACTGGTTCATGGACGCCGCGGCAGGCGTGTGGCTCTTCACCGATAACGACGATTTCTTCGGTGGCCACCGGCGTGGCCAGGACCCGATGCCGACCTTCCAGTGGCACGGTGGCTACACCTGGCGCCCTGGACTATGGCTCGCCGCGGACGTGACGTACTTTACGGGCGGACGTACCAGCGTCAACGGTGTCGAGGATCAGGACGTTCAGCTCAGTGCGCGATACGGTCTCACGCTGTCGGTTCCGCTGGCCGCGAAATGGTCCGCCAAACTCGCGTGGTCACGTGGTCTCGTGACGCGTGTGGGTGGCAATTTCCAGACCGTCTCGGTCGCACTCCAATACCGTTGGTTCAATCGTTGAACTACTGACCTGACGCATGTGCCCTGAGAAACGCCACATATCCATTCTGGGTCTTGAGGATCTTCTCGGCGCATTCATCATAGTCCGAACCCTTCGCTTCGTCCGGCCCGTACATGCCGCGGCACTGCGCGAAGAGAGTAAGCGTGGCGCCCTCACCCTTCGCGGCACGGGTCGCCGAAAAGGCGGCTTTGCCGGAATCATAGGGCACGTCGGTTTCGATTGCGACCGCGTCCGCGCGCGTCACAGGCGTGTCCGAATGCTGCTGGATATAGCGTTTCGTCAGCGCCCAGGCGGCGTCGCAGTTCGTCGGTCCGCAATCGACCACCGCATTGCGCTGCGCGGCGGCAACGTTGGTCTCGTTGTGGAGGAATTGCTGGGCCTGCTCCCCCTGCTTTTCGGGGGACGAGCAAGCAGTGAGTGCAAGCGCAGCGAGCGCGAAGGCAGCGATCTTTTTCACGAGTAGAACTTCCCTGGGCATGTTCGAGCGCGATTATAGCCGGGCGCCGGACCGCCGTGCATGAAGCCGGGCGCCGCACTATTCCACGTTATCCGCTACATCGGTCATCCGCACCATATGTGGCTTGACGGCGTCCTCTTCGTCGTCGTTCGTCGTGGCCGGCGGATGGATCAATGCTTCAAGGCGTGTCTTCGTCGCAATGAATTCCGCCGACGTCACCTGCGAATAGTCGCGCGGGCGCGGCACCGGTACCTCGATCAACTCCTGCACCTCCCCAGGATTCGCCTTCAACACCAGAATCCGGTCTGCCAGAAAAATCGCCTCATCCAGATCGTGCGTAATGAACAATACCGTCACATCGATATTGCGCCAGATGTCCAGCAGGTGCGCCTGCATCTTCGAGCGGGTCTGCGCGTCGAGCGCCCCAAACGGCTCGTCCATCAGCAGAATCCGTGGCCGGTTCGCCAGCGCCCGGGCAATCGCCACACGTTGCTTCATCCCGCCGGACAACTGATGCGGATACACGTTGGCGAACTTGCTCAGGCCGACCAGATCCAGCCACTGCAACGCCTCGCGCTCAGCATGCAGATTGCCATGACCGTTCATCTTCAAGCCGAACATGACGTTCTTCTTCACGGTCAACCACGGAAACAGCGTGTAGCCCTGAAACACCATGCCGCGATCGGCGCCCGGCCCTTGCACCGGTTTGCCGTCGAGCAGCACGCTGCCGCTCGTCTGCGCCTCCAGCCCCGCGAGAATGCGGATCAACGTCGACTTGCCGCAGCCCGACGGCCCGATCACGCAGACGAACTCGCGCCGGTGCGTCTTGAAGTGGATGCCGTTCAACGCGGTGCATTCGCCCTGCGGCGTCACGAAGCGTTTGCCGAGATCGCGCACTTCGAGGATCACCTCGCGCGCTTTCAGACGGTCGAAACGGTCGCGGACCGCTTCGGACTGGATGAGGTAGGACGGAACCGGCTGCGGATTTAACATGATTGAATCCCTTGAATACGGTGCGATACGTGCAATACGTCCGATAGGCGTAAAACGGGCGTGCGCTAGCGGTGCAATAGCGGTGCAATACGCCATGACACGAGCGCTCGCGCTATGCCTTGAGCGTGCGGTCCCACGGAAACAGCTTGCGGCCGAGCGCGGCCAGCACGAGATCGGTGCCGAGCCCAATGATGCCGATCATCATGATCGCCGCGTACACGTTCTCGAAGTGCTCGTAGCGCGCCTGTTGCGTGATGTACCAGGTAATGCCCGAACTGGTGCCGACCAGCTCCGCTACGATCAGATACGTCCACGCCCAGCCGAGCAGAATGCGCTGGTCGCGATACAGGTCCGGCAGAATGCCCGGAATCACGACGTGCGTGAGGAGCTTGAACTTCTTCGTGCCGAGCGTCATCGCGGCTTCGAACAAGCCGTATTCAAGCTTGCGCGTGGTGTTGGCCACGATCAGCACCTGCTGGAACAGCGTGCCGATCACGATGATGGCGATCTTCGGACCGTCGTAGATGCCGAGGATCGCCACCATCAGCGCACCGAATGCGGGCGCCGGCAAATAGCGGAAGAACTCGAAAAACGGCTCCTGCAACCGTGCAATCGCGCTGTACGTGCCGCACACGATGCCGATCGGCACACCGATCACCGACGACAGCACGAAGCCCCAGAAGATCACCTGAATGCTGTGCCACAGGCTTTGATGCAGCCACACGCCGTCGCGCGATGCGGGCGGCGTCGTGAACGCGGTGTAGAACGCGCGCAGCACTTCATGCGGTGCGGGCAGATAGACGGGGTTGACCGGCTCGCCCGTCGGCAAAGCCGCATGCGCGTCGCTTGCATGCGAGCGTTCGTCGGCGAACACGTCCTTGTCGACGCGCATGCCCGGCTGAAAATAGTCGACGCTGCCCGGGCTTTCGATCAATACCTGCGGATGCCAGACGAACGGCACATAGCTGACGATGCACCATACGAACAGCGGCAGCAGGAACGAGCCCGCACCCAATAGCCACTTGCCGCGTAGCGAGAGTTCGCGGCGCACCGCGAACCATTCGGTCCTGCTGGTCCTGGTGGTGGTCCTGTTGCTCCGGTTAATGACTGTCATGCGATTCTCCGAGGCAGTGTTCGATGACGGATCGACAGGATGTCGAACCGATCGCCGGGTTGTTTCATTTGCACGTCGCCTCCTCGATGGCGCCCGCGGCCACGCCGGCACGCATCACCATCAATCGTTGACCCGCGACGACTGCCACGCCGGGCGCGCAATCGATCGCCTCGATCACACCGTCTTCAGTGACGGCAACGGATACCTCCATCTTCATCGACTCGACGATCGCCACCACCTGCCCTTCGCTGACCCGTTCTCCCTCGCTCACAAGCAGCTTCCACACACTGCCCGACACCTCGGCGACGATGCCCTGCTGACCGTCGGCCAGCGCATCGTCCGCGGCCCCGGCGGCGGACGATGCCGTATCGCTGCCGGGCTCGCCCACATACTCCGCGTGGCCGGCTGCGGCCCAGCGCTCGCGCTCGTCGTCGAAGGCCGCCTGCTGCGCGTTCTTGAACGCGGCGATCGATGTGGCTTCGTCCTGCAGGAAGCGGTTGTACGCGCCGAGGTCGAACACCGACTCCTCGATCTTCAGGCTCGCGCGGCCCGCGACAAAATCCGCGCGCAGTTCGGCCAACTCCGCCTCGCTGACTTCATAGAAGCGGATCTCGTCGAAGAAACGCAGCAGCCACGGCTTGCCTGCCTCGAACTCGCGCGTCGTGCGATAGCGGTTCCACATCTGCACGGTGCGGCCGACAAACTGGTAGCCGCCCGGCCCTTCCATTCCGTACACGCACAGATACGCGCCGCCGATCCCGACGGCATTTTCCGGCGTCCACGTGCGCGCCGGGTTGTACTTGGTCGTCACCAGCCGGTGACGTGGATCGAGCGGTGTGGCCACGGGCGCGCCGAGGTAGACGTCGCCGAGACCCATCACCAGATAGCGCGCGTCGAACACGATGCGCTTCACGTCGTCGATGCTATCGAGGCCGTTGATGCGACGAATGAACTCGATATTGCTCGGGCACCACGGCGCGTCGGGCCGCACCGATTGCATGTAGCGTTCGATCGCGATACGGGTGGACGGGTCATCCCATGAAAGCGGCAGATGCACGATGCGGTTCGGCACGCGCATATCGGCCACCGCGGGCAATTCCCGCTCGGCCCGTTGAAGATGCGCGAGCAGCGTGTCGTGCGACAGGACGCGGTGATCGAAATGCACCTGCAGCGAGCGGATACCCGGCGTGAGATCGATGATGCCCGGCAAGCGATGTGCATCCAGCCAGTTCATCAACGCGTGGACGCGGAATCGCAGGTTCAGATCGAGGACGAGCGGGCCGTATTCGACCAGCACGTTCTGGTCGCCGGAGCGGCGATAGACCACGCCAGTGCCCTCGCCTGCGTCGGGATCGCGATAGAGGACGCAATCGTGCGCGCCGGCCGTGTCAATCGCCTCCGATGCCACGCGTACAGGCGCGAAGCGCACCGTATCGCCTGGCCGCAATTGCCCGAGCTTCCACAACTCGTCACCCACCACGGTTACCGGGCAGACGAACCCGCCGAGGCTGGGACCGTCCGGCCCGAGAATCACCGGCATGTCGCCGGTGAAATCGACCGCGCCGACCGCATACGCATTGTCGTGAATGTTCGACGGATGCAGCCCCGCCTCGCCGCCGTCGGTGCGCGCCCACTGCGGCTTCGGCCCGATCAGGCGTACGCCCGTGCGGCTGGAGTTGTAGTGCACCGTCCAGCGCGTGTCGTAGAGCATCGCGATGTCGTCGGGCGTGAAGAAATCCGGCGCGCCGTGCGGGCCGTCGAGCACGCCGAGCGTCCAGTCGTGCGTCAGAACCGGCACGCGCGACGCATCGAGCTGCGCGCCGGGTTCGCCACGGCCCGCGTCGGCGCCAAGATGCAGCACGTCGCCCTTGCGCAACGCGCGGCCGGCGTGGCCGCCGAACTGGCCGAGCGTAAACGTCGCCTTGCTGCCGAGGTAGTCCGGCACCTGCAGACCGCCCTTGAGCGCGAGGCAGGCACGCATGCCGGCGCCGGTCACGCCGCCGAGTTTGAGCACCGCGCCGGCCGCCGCCCGCGTGACCTGCCACAACGTAACCGGCTGACCGTCGAGCTTCGCCGCGAGCGGTGCGCCGCCGAGCACGAACAGTGTCGCCGTATTGAAGCGCAGCGTGGCGCCGACCATCGCGCATTCGAGGCCGGCCGCGTCGGTTGGATTGCCGAGTAGTTCGTTGGCGAGCCGGAACGACAGATCGTCCATCGGGCCCGACGGCGGCACGCCGATGTCCCAGTAGCCGATGCGCCCCGGCGTCTGCTGGACCGTGGTCTGCACGCCGCCGTCCAGCACGTCGATGGTGTGCGGCGCGAACATGAAGCGCGACAGGAAGGCCGTGGTTTGCTCGCCGCGCGCAAAGGTCGCCGAACCGGCAATCGCGCGCAAATAGTCCAGGTTCGTCTCGATGCCATAGAGCTGCGTGTCGTCCAGCGCGGCACGCAAGGCAGCGAGCGCGGCTTCGCGGCTCTCGCCCTTGACGATGATTTTCGCAAGCAGGGGGTCGTAAAACGCGCTGACCTCGGTGCCGGCATCCACCCAGGTGTCGACCCGCGCGGCATCGGCGAAAGCAACGTGCGTCAGCACGCCCGCACTCGGCTGAAACTGTTTATGCGGATCTTCCGCGTACAACCGTACCTGAATGCTCGCGCCCTTGGGTGTCGGCAGCAACGTATCGAGCGGCGCGAGTTCGTCCTCGGCCTGGCGAATCATCCACTCGACCAGATCGACGCCCGTCACTTCCTCAGTGACGCAATGCTCGACCTGCAGCCGCGTATTCACTTCGAGAAAATAGAAGCGACGGGTGTCGGCATCGAACACAAACTCGACCGTACCGGCGGATTCGTATTGCACCGCTTGTGCGAGCCGCACGGCGCTCGCATGCAGTTCCGCGCGCTCCGCATCGGTCAGGCCGGGGGCCGGCGTTTCTTCGATCACCTTCTGGTTGCGCCGCTGCACCGAGCAATCGCGCTCGCCGAGCGCAATCACGCCGCCGCGGCCATCGCCGAAAATCTGCACTTCGATATGGCGGGCGTTTTCGACGAACTTCTCGATGTACACGCCCGCGTTGGCAAAGTTCGCTTCGCCGAGGCGTGCAACCGACGCGTACACGCTCTCCAGTTGCGCTGCGTCGCGACACAGCGACATGCCGATGCCGCCGCCGCCCGCCGTGCTTTTCAGCATCACCGGATAGCCGATCGATTCGGCCTCGCGCAACGCCGCCGTTACGTCCGGCAGCAAGCCGGTGCCCGGCAGCAACGCCACGTGGTTGGCTCGAGCCAACTCCCGGGCGGTGTGCTTCAGCCCGAATTCGAGCATCTGCGCGGGGCGTGGCCCGATAAAACGAATACCCGCGTCTTCGCAAGCTTGCGCGAAGGCGGCGTTCTCGGACAGAAAACCGTAACCCGGATGCACGGCATTCGCGCCGGTCGCGCGCGCCGCCTCGAGGATCGCCGCGCGATTCAGATAGCTGCTCGCCGCGACGGCCGGACCGATGCAGACCGCTTCGTCCGCGAGCATCACGTGCATCGCATGGCGATCGGCTTCTGAATAGACCGCTACCGAGGCGATCCCCAGACGCTTGAGCGTGCGAATCACGCGGCAGGCAATTTCGCCGCGATTGGCAATCAGGACTTTGTCGAATCTCATTGGGCATCCCAGATGGTCAGTCGTACGGGCGTCGGGTTGTAGCCGTTGCACGGATTGTTCAACTGCGGGCAGTTCGAGATCAGCACGGTCACGTCCATCTCGGCACGCATCTCGACGTACTTGCCCGGCGCCGAGATGCCGTCTTCGAAGGTCAGTTTGCCGAGCGGCGTCACCGGCACGTTCATGAAGAAGTTGATATTGCTGACGATGTCGCGCTTGCCCAGTTGCGTGCCCACCCCGCAGGTGCAGTGCGTGATTGCATGCAGAAAGCTGTCGCGGCAGCTATGCATATGGCGCTTGTCGAGCGCGTAGCGGACCGTATTGCTTTCCGCCGCGCAGGCACCGCCAAGCGTGTCGTGACGCCCGCAGGTGTCGGCGACGATGGTCAGCATCGGCTTGCCGAGGTTCGACATCAGTACGCTGCCGGCAGACAGATAGAGGTTGCGCTGTGCGCGAATGGTGTCCTGCGCGCTATACCGTTCAAGCGGATCCGCGCTGCTGTAGAACAGCGTGTCGACAGCCTGATTGCCTTCGAGGTCGAGGATGCGGAACAGTTGTCCGCGTTTCACTTCATGCAGCCAGGGCTCGCCGGACGGCAGCGTCAGGTCGTACACCGCGTGATGCAGGTCGAGCTTGCTTTCGATAATGGGCATCGCGGGTCTCCTTAAACGAACAGACGATCGGTGTTGACGAAGCCGCGCTGATTCTCGGGACACGCGGCGCGGCAAGGGTCGTCAGCCGGGACTGAGGCATCCGGCGCATACGCGCGGTACGCCACCAGTTTCACGGGCCGTGGCTGGTATTCGGAAGAAGGGTCGAGCGGATGCGGTGCGCTCGAGAATGCGGCGAGCGTGTCCATTTCGAAGCGCAGATCGAACGCGGCGCCGGCTCGCGAATGCCGCGGCACGAATTTGAGCGAGCCGTCCTCGCCGATCGCGAGCTTGCTGAAGAAGTTGATGTTGGCAACGAGATCGCGTGCGCCGAGGCCGTGCTTCGCCAGCTCCAGCAGCAGGCTATCGCGGCCGTTGCGAATCATCGCGTTGCGATGCTGCTGATAGCGGGCTTCGCCGTACTTGCTGGCGAATAGCGCCGCATCGCCGATACCGCCGAGCGGGTCGTGCCAGCCGAGCGTGTCGGCGGTGATCGACGCCATCACGCGGCCCATGTCCGAATACAGCACGTGTCCGCGCGTCAGATGCGCGGTGTGCTGGGCCTTCAGCGTATCGGCCATGTTGTAGCGCTCGAGGGCTTCGTCGTGCCGGTAGAACACGGCGGCCAGGTTGGCGCCGCCCTCGGGATCGACGATGCGTAGCGCGATGCCACGGCGCAGCACGCCGGACCAATGCGTGCCGGCAGGAATCAGCGTTTCCCACAACACGTGCGGGATCGGGGCGAGATCGACTGGGAGTTGCGTCGACATGGAGGCTCCAGGTATCGGTTGGGAAAAAGCATGAGAGGGCGATTGACCGACATCGCGACCTCCCGGGCTTTTGTCCCTCCGTGGAGCCTCGCCGGCGCCTTGAACGAAGGTGAGCGGCAAGACCGGATTGCTCTCGGACCAGGCATCGTGCACGCCATCAGGCTGGTTAAGCCTTTAAAGTGCGCCGACCGGAACCCTAGCGATCCTGAAGATGATGCAAATTACTTCGCACCTCTCGCTGCGTAGCTAAGCGAGTTGCGTGCCAGCTGTCTGCCGCCGATGCCGCAAACCCGTCGTGGCAAGACATTCAGCGCGAATCGGCGCGCTTGAGCACACACAGCGGCGTGCGCGAGGCAATCGCGAACGCACCATGCACGAGGCCGCGCGAGCACCATTTGAATGCTTGCGGCACCAGCATGGGGCCTGCCGGTCCTTCCCGTTCACGCTGCGTAAGGGATGGACGCGATGGCACGGTGGTTGCAAGTGACAGCGCTACGCCCATCCATTCAAAGTCACGAACCATGCTAACGCTCGCCACGCTTCGCCGCACGCTCTATGCACTGATGTCGGCGCGTTTCATCGAACTGCAAAAGCAGAAGCGCCGCCCGTAATCACAGAGCGGCGCGGCGAATCGCAAGCGTTGTATCGATGATTTCTACTTAGGCGACATCACGCTGCGCGCCGGCATATCGAGCCTGTTGTCCAAAGCTCGCCAGCGCTTTCGATCCATCCGGCAACACCAGTTCACCGCGTTCAAGACGCGCCTTCAGATACGAAAAGCTCTGCGCCGTCTGCGCGAACAGATGGTCGCCCGCCGACACAGGCGGATATTTCGCTACCGCTTCGGGCGTTGCGAACTGCGGCAGTGGCGCAACCTCGGTGTGGTAATCGCAGGCGAAGAACAGCGGAAACGAATAGCGTTCCTGCCGGACCTTGCGAACTCGATGCGACGTCGCGACGTAAGTGCCGCCGGTCCACACTTCCAGCATGTCGCCGATGTTCACCACGAACGCATTGTCGATCGGCGGCGCATCGATCCAGTCGCCCTCGCCGTTCATCACTTCGAGACCCGGCGCGGTTGGCAGCAAAATTGTGAAGCACTCGTAGTCGGTATGCGCGCCGATGCCGGGCCGGTCTTCCGCCGACGGATCGAGCGGGTAGTGGATCAGCCGCAACTGGCTCGGCGGCTTGTGCAGATACGTGTCGAAATGCGCTTCCGGCAAACCGAGGGCGAGCGAGAAGCCGCGAAACAGCGTGCGGCCGAGGTCGAACGTCGCCTGATAGTACGCACCGATCGCCTCCCGGAAGCCCGCCTGTTCGGGCCACTGGTTCGCACCGAGCATCGGTGTGCCGGCCTGTACGTCGGGGTCGTCGGCGGGTAGTTCGCGGCCGGTGTCGAATGCTTCCTTGCGGTCGCGCTTGCCGCCGGCGAACACTTCCTCGCCCTCCGGCACATAGCCGCGATGCGCGCTCGACTGGCCGATGTAGTAGCGCATCTTCCAGTCCTCGGGCGCGGCGAAAAATTGTTTCGCCTGTTCGACGAGCGCAGTCTGCTGCTCGCGCGACACCTGATGGCCGGTCACATAGAAGAAACCGGCATCGCGTGCGGCGCGATCGAGTGCGCGCGCGGTGGCGAGCCGCTGGTCCGGATCGTCGCTATACAGACCGCTTATATCGACGATGGGCAGCCGCTCAAAGCTCGTATGGGTGGTTTGGCTCATGAGAAGTGCCTATGCGTGGTGTGATTCGAGGTGCGGCTCGGCTTCATGACCGGCCTGCGCCGCGCGCGCGGCGAGAAACGCCGCAAGATGGCGGCGCTCTTCGCGTCCCATCCACGTATTGATTTCCCACAGGTCGGCAACCGCCGCGTTGGTGAAGGGCAAGGTATGCAGATAGCCATCAGGGCCGAATTCCGGTGTCATGGTCGTCACCGTATAGCCGTTCGCGATCTGTGCGCTCCACAGCGCCTCCCACATGCGCTGATGCGAAGCAAGGCAGTCCGCGTACTCGGGCGCGGCCGGATGCGGGACCTGCGGACCTTGCGGATAGCCGACCCGGCCGTGCAGATGATGCGCATGCGGCGCAAGCTCGAGAATCGTGTCCCATTCACCCCCTTCTCCGTCCAGCAGCCGCTCGCACACGGAGACCCAATGACTGAAATCGCACGTCAGCTTCAGTGCCGGCACCGCGCGCGCCACATCGCGGGTGATCCACGGGTTATAGAACGAGCGGCCACGATGCGTCTCGAAGCTGCAGATCACCTCGTGCCGGGCGGCAATCTCCACGGCGCGCGAGAAGAAGTCGATTTGCGTGGCGGCCGGCCACGCATCGCAGCCCGCCATCACATTGAAGAAGCGCGGTGCGAGCGGCTTGCCCCATAAAATCTTCGCTTCGAAGTCGCGCAGATGGTCTTCGGGCGTAGCCGATCGTTCAGGGACGTAGCTGCCCGCCGTCGTGATCTCCGCGATAAATTCGAGCCGCTGCCCGGCAATGGCGCGCGCGAAGGCTTCGCGCGCGGCTTCCCCGGGCGGCACCGGCGCTTCGATCCCGTCGAAGCCCGCGGCACGCACTAGCGGCGCGGCATCGTCAGGACCGCCGTCGAATCCCCAGAACGTCTTGAACAGCTCGAATTTCATCACGCCTCCTATTGCATGTAAAATTGCATGCAATAGTACATGCGAAATAAACGCGTCAATAAGATATTCTGCGCGGCACTGTGCATCTTTTCGAGGCGCCCGATTTTCGGCTTAATGAGCACTTAAACTGTGCACCCCTCCTCCTCGTGGTGAATCGATGAAGAAAAAACTCGCACGTAACAAGGGGCAAGCGGTGGCACGCGCCATCCTCGATATGGACTGGCAGTGGTCGGCTCACTTCGCCGATCTCGGGCTCAACGATCTGAACTACAGCGACCTGTTTTGCCGCATGTGGATGGACGATGAAAGCCATTTCGCCAAGACCGCGCTCTATGAATTCATGCCCGGCGTGAGCCGCCGGACGGCGGTGCGCTATGTGCAGCACCTGATCGACAGCGGCTGGCTGCTGGAGACCGCTTCGGACCAGGATCGCCGCATCAAGCAGGTGAGTCTCGCGGTCTCCATCGAGGAACGGCTGGAGCAATTTCTCGCCTACGTGCATCAGCGTTTTGCCGCATTGGATTGATGTGCCGCCCGTCTGGCATATTTCTCGCTAGTTTCTTCGCCGAGAGGTGCGGCGGCGTCGCATCTTAGGGATGCTAGGGTTCCGGTTCGAAAGAATGTCTGGTCCGAGAGCAGCCCGGTGCACCGGTTCATTCTGCTTTCACGCGAATGGGCAGGTGCACTACACGGCGGGACAAAAGCCCGGGAGATTGGCGATAGCAATGTCTATCGCGCCTCTCCGTGGCCGGCGTTTGTCACCCGCAGATTCCGCAAAGTTCAGCGCACGTCTGATCTGACAGGATCCGGTCATGTTGTCTTATCGCGCAGTCGCCGCGCGATCCAACTCAACTATCGCAATTGACCGGTCTCCTGGAGAAAACGATGAAACGCTTCGCATCCGCTAACTCGTCCTTTAAGTCCCCTGCTGCCGTTGGCCGCGTGCCGTCGTCACGCCGTCTGCGGGGCGTGCTCGCCGCAGCGGCCGCCGCGCTTGCTGTCGGCTTCGCCACAGCGCCGGCGCGCGCCGCGGCGCCGCTCGCCATCGGCTATAGCGACTGGCCCGGCTTCGTCGCCTTCCAGGTCGGTATCGAGAAAGGCTGGTTCAAGGAAGCCGGCGTGGACGTCAACTTTCAGTGGTTCGATTACTCGGCCTCGCTCGATGCGTTCTCCGCCGGCAAGCTCGACGCGGTCGGCGCGACCAACGGCGATGCGCTCGTGACCGGCGCCAGCGGCGCGAAAAACGTAATGATCCTGTTGACCGATTATTCGAGCGGCAACGACATGATCGTGGCCAAACCGCCGATCCGGACCGTGGATGGGTTGAAGGGCAAAAAGGTCGGCGTCGAAATGGGTCTGGTCGATCATCTGCTGCTCGATACGGCGCTCGAGAAACACGCACTGAAGGAATCGGACATCACGCTCGTCAACGCGAAGACGAACGAGTTGCCGCAAGTGCTGTCCTCGTCCGGCGACGTTGCCGCGGTCGGCGCATGGCAACCGAACGCGGGCGAAGCGCTCAAGCGCGTGCCGGGCTCGCGGCCGATCTTCACCTCCGCCGATGCGCCGGGCCTGATCTACGACGCGATCACCGTCAATCCGGTCAGCCTGCAGTCGCGTAAGGCCGATTGGGCCAAGGTCATCAAGGTGTGGTATCGCTGCGTGGCTTATATCAACGATCCGAAGACCCAACCCGATGCCGTGAAAATCATGTCCGCGCGCGTCGGGCTGACGCCGGCACAGTATCTGCCGCTGCTCAAGGGCACACATCTGCTCGACGCCGCCGCGGCGAAGCAGGCGTTCGTCAAGGGCGATGGACTTGACTCGGTCTATGGTTCGAGCGTGAATGCGGATAAGTTCAATGTGCGCAATGCCGTGTACAAACAGTCGCAGAATGTCAGTGCATACATTGATCCGGCCTTGACCAAGGCGCAGTAATTACGTGCTCCCGGCGGGGGAGCCGCCGGCCACATATTGATTTCGTCACCGCCTCATCACGGAGCCTTCAGGATGAAAAAGTCTTTACTCGCGGTTGCGCTCGTCGGCGCATGGACAGTTTCGGCGCATGCGCAGAGCAGCGTGACCCTCTACGGTCTTCTCGACGCAGGTCTGATCTACACGAACAATCAGGGCGGACATAGCAACTGGCAGGAGGTGAGCAGTTCCACGCAGAACACGGTCTTTGGCCTCAAGGGCTCGGAGGATCTCGGCGGCGGCCTGCATGCGATCTTCAAGCTGGAACAGGGCTTCCTTCTGAATAACGGCGCTCAGGCTTTCTCCGGCGATGGGTTCGGCTCGCAGGTATGGGTCGGGCTGCAAAGCGATCCATACGGGACCCTTACGTTCGGTCGCCAGTTTGACGTGATGAACGACCTCGTCGGGCCGATCGCGGCAGGGTTCAATACGTGGGGCGGCAATATGGCCGCGCACCCATTCGATAACGACAACCTCGCGGCGAACTCGGTTGTCGTCAATAACACGGTCAAGTACACCAGTCCGACTTACCACGGCGTGACGTTCGAGACGATGTATGGCTTCAGTAATCAGGCAGGCAACTTTGCGAATAACCGCTCGTACGGCTTCGGCGTGTCCTATTCGGAGGGTCCAATCAATCTTGCCGCCGGATATCTGCAATTCAACAATGCTGGCAGTGGCAGCGGCGCCGTGACCACGGCCGATACCAGCGCGGACTTCCTCGCACAGCGCCAACGTATCTGGTCGCTCGGCGGCAACTATACCTTCGGACCCGCCACCGTCGGGCTGGTCTGGAGCCACACGCAGATGGACAACACGTCAGGCGTTTTCTCGTTCGGCACCGGCACCTATCTCGGCGCAAACGATGACTCCGCCGGAACCCTGACCGGCTCGCTTCGACTCGACAACTATGAAGTGAACGCAAAGTACGCGATCACGTCGGCGTTGAGCGTATCCGGCGCATACACCTACACGCACGGCGCCTATAACGGCTCGTCGCCGGGATGGAATACGGGGATGCTCCAGGCCGATTACGCATTGAGCAAGCGCACCGACTTCTACCTTGAAGGCGTCTATCAGAACGTGCATGGCGCGCCAGCGGACTCCGTGCTGTCGCATGCCATGATCAACACGCTTTCTCCGTCGGCGACGAATACCCAGGTGGCGGTCACGATCGGCATGCGTCACGCGTTCTGAGCGGAGCAAAAATGCCTTCCCGCAAGGCGGAAACTGGCCAGCCGT
Source organism: Paraburkholderia fungorum (assembly GCF_046027215.1). GTDB lineage: Bacteria > Pseudomonadota > Gammaproteobacteria > Burkholderiales > Burkholderiaceae > Paraburkholderia > Paraburkholderia fungorum_D. The sequence continues at coordinate 2,557,433 of NZ_JAQQEN010000001.1, forward strand.
GACGGCGGCGCCATTAAAGAACCATCGCTGAGATGCCGTAATCAGAGGGGTTACGCATCGTCAACCGGCCCGGCGTGCTTGCGCCGCCGCGGCCCCTACGCATGTGTGCCCTGCTCTCTTCCACACGCTCAGGCACGACCGTCGCCCGACCGGCGTCACGGCCACGCCCTGCGATCAGTCGCCAGCCAGAAATCGATGCATTGCTCGGCGGAAGCCGCAATGAAATCCGCCGCTGCGCTGACCCGAAGGGTTATCCCGGCAAGATCGGCAACAAGCCGTCATACTCTGTCTCTTCTTGCGGCAGGCGGTTCCCGCAATGCAATCGGGAGACTTCGCCAGATCTCCGATCAATGCATGACCGTCCGCCCCGTCTTGTCGACGGCAATTTCCGCGTAGCGTTACGCGTGGTTCATGTGGAGAGCATTTTGTAATGAATCCCCCCGCTATCGTTCCGTTCGCCCAGGACACGGCCGATTCCGGCGCCTTCGTGGGCGGCGCGCCAACGTTTCGCCAACTGGTCCGCATGATCGATCGGGTCGCGCCTACAGATCATCCCCTGCTCATTTTCGGGCCGACCGGTTCGGGCAAGGAACTGGTCGCCCGCCGGGTGCACGCGCACAGCCTGCGCCAGGACCAACCGTTCGTCGACGTCAATTGCGGCGCGATACCAGAGAACCTCGTCGAAGCCGAATTGTTCGGGCACGTCAAAGGCGCGTTTACCGGCGCGGGCGAAAACCGCCAGGGACTCTTCCAGCAGGTCGGCAAGGGCACGCTGCTGCTCGATGAAATCGGCGAACTGCCGCTCGCGCTGCAACCGAAACTGCTGCGGGTACTCGAAACGCGGACCTTCCGTCCGATCGGTTCGTCAACCAGCCTGCACTTCGCAGGGCGCGTGGTTGCCGCGACCCACCGCGACCTCCGCGAACTCGCGCGTGAAGGGCTATTTCGCGAGGACCTGTTCTACCGGCTCGCGGTCTTCGTGCTGGCAGTCCCCGGGCTCGAGCAGCGCGTCGAAGACATCCCCGCGCTAGTCACCCACTTCGCGTCGCAGCATGCGCGTCGTCTTGAGTTTTCACCGGCCGCCATCCGGCGGCTCTCGCAGCACACGTGGCCGGGCCACATCCGGCAATTGCGCAACCTGATCAGCCAGTTGAGCGTGCTCGCCGAAAACACGCATATCGATGTCGACTCGCTCGAGCCGTTTCTCGCCAACGAAGCCAGCGGACCGGGGTCGCGCGCCAGTCTGGCCGACATGCTGCTGCAACTCGAAGGACGCGACAAGCTCGCCGCCGCCGAAGATCTCCTGATCGATCGCGCGCTCGAACGCACAGGCCGCAACAAGAGTGCGGCGGCCGCCTTGCTCGGGGTGGGCCGCAAGACAATCGAGCGGCGTCTGAAGTCGCGCGAGGAACATCACCGGGAAGCGCGCAAGTGTCTCGATCTGGCGAGCGCGCTAATCGAGGAGTCGAAGTTCGCCGAGGCCATTGCGCCGTTGCGCCGCTGTCTCGATGTGCTACAGACGCCGCACGCGCAGGATGCCGTGCGCCGGCTTCAGTTCGACGCCTACCGGTTGCTCGGCATGAGCTTGCGCAGCGTGCACGGCTGGCTGTATGCAGAGGCCACCGCCTGTTACGCCGCCGCGCTGGCCGTCGGCGAAGGTGTCTGCGCGCCCGCCGAAATCGCCGCGATCCAGTTCGGCATCTGGACCACGCAACTGACGACGCTGCAGCTCAAGCAGGCGCGCGCGACCGCGCAGAACATGCTGGAGCGGGCGCAGAACAGCGGGGACCGGGTTTCACTCGACGAAGCCCACGTCGCGATGACCAATACCCTTTTCTGGCTCGGCGACAGCGAGGAAGCGCTCGCCTGTCTCGCGCGCGGCAACCTGCTCGGCGTGGCGCGCAACGACACCCGGACCGGCTCGCAAGGGATCGATCTGGCCAGTCTCGCGCTGACTTTCGAAGGACTCGCCGCGTACCAGATCGGCGCCTTCGGGCAGGCGCGGCGCGCCATGGAGATGCTGATCCTGCGTGCGTCGGAGCCCGGCGCGCATGCGTTCGCTCATGCCGTCAACCTGCAGGGCGCCGCCTGGCTCGCCTGCCTGTTCGACGACGCAGACCGGCTGGGACAGCTCGCGAGCGAACTGGAATCGGTGTCGATCGCGAATGGCTTTGCGTTTTATCGGGGTATCGGCCAGATACTCCGCGCGTGCCACCTCGGCTCGCTCGGCCACGCCGACGAAGCGGAGACTGTCATGCTCGACGGCTACGACAACCACGTCATGTGCAATGGCGGTGCGCTGTTCTATTCCTTCAAGGCGTGGCAGCACGGCGAGGTGCTGCTGCGCGCCGGCCGCGCGAAGACCTGCGAGGCGATTGTCGCCGCCGCGATCGACGAGACCCTCGCCCGCCAGGAACGGGTCTACCTGGGCGAACTGCTGGTCACCCGGGCACGCGCGCAGTGGGCGCAGGGCGACGTGAACGCGGCGGAACTGGGTCTGCGTACCGCGCTGTCAACGGCGCTCGCGTTCGGTTCGGTGCCTGCGCGCGTGGACGCCGCGCGCTACCTCGCGGGCCTGCTGCGCTCCACCGGCCGCACCACCGAAGCCATCGACATCCTCGAACGTGGCGTGCGCTCGCTGACGGTGGACCCGACCACTCGCGTCACCCACGCCGTGAGCCTGCTCGCCGAACTCCAGCACGACGTTTCCTTCAATCCCGACAGTAAGGGAATCGTAAATGGAATGTGAGTTACGCCGTCCCCATGCGGACGAAACGGCCCCTTCAACCTGCCAAAAGCCGTCAATTGGACGAACTCGTCCACTCCCGGACGAATGCCTGGACGATATTGTCCAATGGTGCGACTGAAAATTGCCAGGATTCCCGCCTGTATGCGGTTTCCGCCGACTGGCACGGTCATTGCATAAAGTAAGTCGATATCCGCCATCGCCAGGGAAACCACCCTGGACAGGCGGTAGCGGTGAAAGTCAACCATGACCGCGTTCCACCGGGGATTGTCCGGAACGCGCGTTGAGTCTGTCCGACAAGCCGGGGAACCTGAGAGACCAAAGAAGATCGAGCGCTGCGCCAATATTCAAAGCGCCGATCGATTTTCCAGCGATATCAAGTCGCTAGTAGCAGATTGAGAGGGGCTGTGCTGTTGTTGTAGTTGTGACTATCGTGTGTCGACACATGGCGACTGAATGCTTCCCTAGAGAAGATCGGTGCGATACGTGACTGCGATATGGCGGAATCCGTCTGGCTTTGCACCAGGTGTACCGCTGCGGGGCTCAGCCGCCGTTGCCTCCCTTCCAGGACAAGCAGCGGCGGTCAGCCCTTTTAATGAGCCTGCGCCAGGCGCGGCCAATCCACTGATCCTCCGTAGCGCATTCAAATAATCCGGCTGCGGAACTCGCTCGTCCCGCCACCCCGGCAGATTGTTCTGGATAACCAGGTAAGCGGCGTCGCGAACGGCTCACATGGGTCATCCACGGGGAATTCGAACAATGCACCACCACATTTTCGAAAGCGAACTCGTCCATCTGGAACGCGTTATCGCGTACGCGGCACAGAAACCTTTTTCGCCTGTCTACTGGCGCGATCGCCTCGAACATCTGAAAAATTGTCCGCAAGCACCGCTGTACCGCTACCGCATTGCCCGCCTGTCCCGCCTTGTCGCCGAACTGAGCGGGTAACGCCGGGCTGCGTTTCCTAAGATTCGACTTGCCCTGCCGCAATGTCCTCGAGCGACCTGCCGCGTGTCGGCACCCCCATGAGTACGACTGCCAACGCACCGATCAGCAGCACAAGCGTCGTCGCACCGAACACCCCCGCAAAGCCTAGCAGCGGATAGACGTACCCGACGAGGATAGGCGCCGCAATCGCCCCCAGCCGGCCAATTGACGAAGCGAGCCCCGTGCCGGTTGCGCGCACGTCGGTAGGAAAAACCTCCGGGGTATAAGCGTAAACGCCCGCATAGGTGCCGTTCATGAAGAACGAAAGCAGGATGCCCGACACCATGATGCCGGTGTCCGTCCCCGTCAACGCAAGGCCGAGTGCCGATACCCCGCCCAGGATCATGTATGACGCGATGGTGGCCTGCCGGCCGATCTTCTCGTTGAGCCACGCGCCTGAAAAGTATCCCGGGATCTGTGCAATGTAAATCACGAGCGAGTATGAAAAGCTTCGCGTGATCGTCATCCCGTTCTGAACCAGCAGGCCAGGAATCCACGTGAAAAAGGCGTAATAGCTGAACGTGATGGATAGCCACATCAGCCACGTCATTGCCGTAATGCGCGCGAGTTTCGCGGACCACAACGCCTTGACGTTCGCGACGATTGAGGCCTTTCCGGCTGCGAGCGGAACGCCGCCGTCGCGCACGGAAGACACGGGTTCCAACTGGACACCCGCCTGGGTCAACTCCGCCTCCATCCGCGACACGATCGCATCGGCCTCCGCATGCCGGTCGCGCGCTTCGAGCCAGCGCGGCGACTCGGGCAACGCGCGGCGCCACCAGAGCAGCATCAGAATGGGCAGCGCCGTGATGACCATGACTGCGCGCCATGCGTTCGGTGCGAGCGGGATCACCAGATAGCCAAGCAATGCAGCCGCCACGAAGCCGAAGGAGAAAAATCCCGCGAGGCTGCCGGTAAAACTGCCGCGATATCGCCGCGCCACGAACTCCGAGAGAAACGGCGCGACGATGGCGCTTTCCGCGCCCGTCCCCAATCCGGCGACAATGCGCGTCCCAAGAAAAAATCCCCAATCATTCGCTAGCGCGCTGGCAAGCGACGCTACACAGTAAATCACCAGCGCGTACATCATGACCTTGCGGCGGCCGATGATGTCGCCGAGCATGCCCGCGAGCATCGCACCCGCGAAATAGCCGATGAACGTGCCGCTTCCCAGCACGCCGGTCTGCACACTCGTCAGCCCCCATTGCGTGCGCAGCACCGGCAGCAGGAACGCGAGCACGGCAGCGTCCATCGCATCGAAGGTATAGCCAAGACCGCCCATCAGCAGCAGACGGCGGTGAAAACCTGAAAACGGCAAGCGTTCGATGCGGGCGGAAATCATCGTCATGAACAGACTCCGGTAAAGACTGTGGGGCGCCGCGGACGCAGGGTCGTACGCTCAATGACTTTCGAGCTCGTTGACGAAGATCCGCCCGTCCTTCATCACGAGCGGAATATGCTCGCCCTGACCCAAGAGGCAATCGACGGACTTCAGGGGATTGCCATCGACCACCAGCACATCGGCATGGGCACCCGGCATGATTCGGCCGAGCTTGTCCTGCATGCCGAGCACTTCCGCTCCCACGAGCGTCGCGCTCGCGATCACTTCGGCGGGTGACATCACTTCGGCCAGGATGCGGAATTCATCGCTTTGCAGACGCTGCGCCTCGCCGAGCAGATCAGTGCCGAAGCCCATCTTGACCCCGGCGCGCTTCATGATGTCGATCGAGTGCAGGCCGGCGCCATGCACGTCCGCGACCTTGGCAATGCTGGCCGGCGGCAAGCCATATTTCTCGCCTTCACTTGCGAGGGCGTCGTATGTGACAAGGGTTGGCACCACGTATGCGCCGTGCTCGGCGACGAGACGGGCGGTCTCATCGTCGATCAGATTGCCGTGCTCGATCGTGCGCACGCCACAGCGCACCGCACGCGCGATCGCCGCGGGCGTATACGCATGCGCCAGCACATAGGTGCCACGCCCCTCGGCTTCGGCCACGATGGCGCGGATCTCGTCTTCGGAGTAACCGAATGCGCCGACCGGATCGGTCGGCGACGCAACCCCGCCCGACGCCATGATCTTGATCTGGTCCGCGCCCATCTGCAGTTCCTCGCGCACGGCCCGGCGCACTTCATCGACGCCGTCCGCCACGCGGCCAAGCGCGCCGACGCGCACGCAGCATCCGCAGGGCGCATCGGGCGGCATGTAATCGGAGCGGGCGCGCGGATCGGCATGCCCACCCGTCTGACTCAATGCGCGGCCGGATACGAACAGACGTGGACCTTCGATGAGCCCTGACTCGACCGCCTGCTTGAATGGATACCCGGCTCCGCCGGCGTCGCGCACGGTGGTGAAGCCGCGCCGCAGCATCGCGCGCATGATCGGCACCGCGCGCAGCGTAACCAGCACGTTAGGCAGCGTCGCGACGCGCGGCAGGTTGAACTCGATCGCGACGACATGCACATGCAGATCGATCAGACCCGGCATGATGGTTTTGCCTTTGACGTCGATCACATGCGCGTTGCTGCTTTTTATCGGCTTGTCGGACACTTCGCGCACGAAGCCGTCTTCGATCAGGACTTCGAAGCCTTCCAGCAGATCAGGACGGGTAGGATCGAGAAGCGCACCGTTACGTAACAGGAACGTGGTCAAGTGTTGTCTCCTTCAGGGTTCGATCACAGCGCCCGCCATCCAGGCTCCATCTCGAGTATGCAGGCTGGCGGATGGGAGCGCTGCCAGGATTTTCATCAGGATCGGTCGGATCAGGTATTCGCGGCGATCATCGCGGCCGCCGCGCCCTCGCCTGTTCTGTTCCGTTCCGTCGGCTCAGGTGTTGCCCTGGTTTTGAGCTGCTTTCTCAATGGTGCGACAATCGAACGAGGACAAGCCCCTCAGAACATCGTACGCCGCTCGTCCACTCAACCAAAGAGGACAAGAACATGCGTCGATACATCTATCTCGCGGCCTTGCCTGCCGCCTTTGTTGCCGGCATGTTTGCGTCCCATCTGGGCACGCTGGCGCACGCCCAGTCGTCAAACGCACCGCTGACGGCGCAGATCATTGATCTCGCTGCCTTAACCGATGCCGACCTCGGCGCACAGATTCCGAACATGGGTACCTTGCGTTCGAAGGGGCTGGTCGTCACGCCAAGCGGGACCGTCGCAGTGCAGAGCGGCAACGTCCCCAAACATACGCATCAAGGTTCCGACGAAGTCCAGTATGTGATTTCCGGAAGCGGCACGTTCTGGCTTGGTAACGAACAGCGCCAGATTCACCCCGGCGAGCTGATCATTATCCCGAAGGGCACCGTCCATGCGGGTGCGCAGGCGACGAACGGCGAATTCAAGGTCCTTTCCATCAAACTGCCGCCGCAGGCGTCAGGCGACATGCAGATGGTTCCCTGACGGGAGCTAACGCGCCTCCCCGTCGATCACCGACCGGTGGCGGCGCCATTCGATTCGGTGATCCTGCGGGATAGGCAGGAATGACGGGGATAGCAGAGGTTTTCGAACTGGCTGGGCGCCAACCCCTGGGCGCTAACCCTATACGAAGTGATGAGCAGCACCATCTGACTATCTGACTCTGACATCCATTCGCACGGCTAGTAAGCGGGCCCGCGTTGGATTAAGTTTTTCTTTCCAGACAGGAGGATGACAATGGCCTATGTACAAGCATCCGTTTCCAGGCGCTTATTTACTGCTTCAGTATGGGTCGGGACACTGGCGATTTTCCTGCCCCTCTCCTCTCAAGCCCAAACTGCACAACCTGCGGCAGCAACAGCGAGCACCACGCAAGACCAGCAGGCCGGCGATACTTCGATACGTCCGTTCCAGTTCCACGCATCAGATGAAGCGCTCGCCGACCTCCGCCGACGCGTTGTCGCGACCAAGTGGCCAAGCCGCGAACTGGTGAACGATGCGACACAGGGCGTGCAGCTCGCGACCATGCAGAAGCTCGCGCAATACTGGACCACCGACTACGACTGGCGGAAAGTCGAGGCGAGGTTGAATGCGCTGCCGCAGTTTGTGACCAACATTGATGGCGTGGACATTCATTTCATCCACGTTCGTTCGAAAAATAAGAACGCGCTGCCGATCATCGTGACACACGGATGGCCCGGCTCCATCATCGAACAACTGAAGATCATCGATCCGCTCACTAATCCGACGGCGCACGGCGGAAAAGCATCGGACTCCTTCGACGTGGTTATCCCGTCACTGCCGGGATACGGGTTCTCTGGAAAGCCCACGGTGACCGGCTGGGATCCGCAACATATCGCACGCGCCTGGACCGTGCTGATGAAGCGGCTCGGGTACAAACGGTTTGTCGCGCAAGGCGGCGATTGGGGTGACGCGGTGACCGAGCAGATGGCCGTGCAAGCGCCGCCCGAACTCATCGCTATTCACACCAACATGCCGGGTGCGGTCCCACCCGCGATCGAAACGGCGCTGCATTCCGGCGGTCCGCCGCCGGCCGGACTTTCGCCGGACGAGCAATATGCGTATGGCCAGCTCGACTTCTTCTATAAACATGGTCTTGCCTATGCCCAGGAAATGACGAACCGGCCACAGACGCTATACGCCACCGATGACTCCCCCGTCGGCCTCGCCGCCTGGATGCTTGACCATGACGCGCGCAGTTATGCGCTGATCGCCCGGGTCTTCGACGGCCAGCACGAAGGCCTGACACGAGACGATGTGCTGGATAACGTCACCCTCTACTGGTTGACCAACACCAGCGTCTCGTCGGCGCGTCTGTACTGGGAAAACAAGCTCGCCTTCTTCGCGCCAAAGGGAATCAAAATTCCGGTTGCGGTCAGCGCGTTTCCCGACGAGCTCTATCAGGCGCCGAGGAGTTGGGTGGTCCTGGCTTTCCCGAACCTCCTGTTCTACAACCGGCAGCCGAAGGGCGGCCACTTTGCCGCATGGGAGCAACCCGAAGCCCTCACGCAAGACCTGAGGGCGGCATTCAGACCGCTGCGTTAATGCGGCGTTAATACGGCGTTATGCGGCTTTAATGCGACGCTAGCGCAATGTCATGCGGACGCTGGGAAACCATCGTCCGCGTGATGCGTCGAGTTGGCGGGACGGGTCGAGGTTACCCGCAACCTCGCGGTGCGAACGAACAGACAGACACACCGCGCCGGATTTCTCTAGAGTTGAAGGATCGCCAGTCATTGACTGGCGACGTTGCGCTGGCTTTCAGCGTGAGTTCAATCTACGGGAAAACCAAATGAGAACATCTCTTCACAAGGAAATATCGACCGAATGCAACGGGCACGGCGCGCCTGCCCTGCACACCAACAGCGCGCCGCTGGCGCTCAAGCGCATGATTCACCCAGAAGAGATACGGGACAATTTGCCCGCCGGTCAAGGCGGCATCGGCTTTCTGTTTCACGCTACGGACTGGGATACGCTTTCATTTTCATTTCACAATGTAAAACACAGAAACGCCTCGTTCGAAGAAGAGCTTTGGGGAACCAGGCCTTTTATTGCCTCACCGATCTATTCGGGCTCCCAGGTCATCGGGGCCAATATTGCGTGCCCGGTCCCGCTCGAGTTGTGGCTCGGGAGCCCGCGCGGCATCAAACGGTTTCGGGAGACGCAATTTTTCCCGGCCCTGGAGCTGGCAAGACAGGCGGGATTGACCATGGTGGCAATGGGCGCTTCCACGCCTTATGCCTGTAACTATGGCGCGCTTCCGCGGCACACCAAACCCCCTCATATCACCACCGGTCACGCCGCCACCGCGGCGATGCTGAAGGACTGGGCCATCCATTGCTGCAACGATCTCGATCTGGAGTTCGGCAAGACAAAGCTCGCGCTGTTTGGCGCGGCCGGACGGCTCGGCACGACGGTGGCCAAATACCTGCTCTACAAAGATGCCCCGAAGGAGCTTGTTCTTATCGATTTGCCGGATAAGGTGAACCTGCTCACCGAACAAGCCAGGGAGTTGATGGCAACGGATCTGCTGGGACGCACCCGGGTCTCGGTGCACACCTTTAGCCCCGACACCCAACTGCCGGCGTTCGACGGTGCGATCCTCGCCAGCAGTACCAGTGTCCCCTACCTCACCGCCGCCGACCTCAAACGGGCGCAGTTCTGGATCGACGACTCCCACCCGCGGGCAGCGAGCGTCGAGGCCGAACTCGCGTCACGAGGCCATACGCTATATATTGAGTGCTTCGCGCGCGGTCCAGCCGGACTCGACACCAGATTCCCGTTCAGACTGCCGACCACCCGCGATTGCTATACCTGTTTCGCCGAAGGCTACGCAGCCTGGCAGGAAGGCATCGCTTCCGATTTCATTATCGGCAGCCCGCCCGTGTGGTCCGTTTCCTATACTCACGGTCTTCTGAAGAAGTACGGGTTTTCGGTCGGGCCGTTTCATGGGAAAGACGGTTCGCCGATCACCCAGCATATGCAACATCGCGACAAAGCTGAACTGATAGGGTCGTAAACGTCATTGGAGGCCTGATGGTGATACCGCGCGAGAGCATGCGGGATGTGCTGGAACGAAGCCGGTTTGCAATTCGATGGGGCGGCGCACTGGGCCTCCTGTGCCACCCCATCTACTACGTTGTCTGGACCTATGTCCTGCCACAGCCGTACGACAATCTCTTTCTTCGCCTGAGTGCGGCGCTGATCTGTATTCCATTGATCTTTCAGGCGCGCTGGCCAAAGCGGCTCAACCGCTTCCTGCTGATCTACTGGCATTGCTGCCTGATCTACGTACTGCCATTTGTTTGCACGTTCCTTGCGATCAGAAATTCATTCTCCACTATGTGGATGATGACCGAGGTCATGATGATCTTCATTATGGCTTTGTGTATCGACAACCCGTTTTTGCTCATGGGCTGCATCGGCATCGGCGTATTTTCCGGCGCGCTGGCGGCGGTGCTGAGCTCGCCGGTACCCATCGTTCTGAGTACGGCCAACCAGTCGGATCTCGCCTTGTTGCCGGTTGTTGTCTTGTGCAGCATGGCCTTCAGCCATGCAATCAGCAAAGGGCGCATCTTCGTTGAAAAGAATCGGGCCTTGCAGGCGCTCGCGGGCTCGATCGCCCACGAAATGCGTAATCCTCTCAGCCAGCTGAAGCATGTTCTGGATCGCGTGGAAGAGGCGCTACCCGCGACGACCGAACCCGACCGCGCGCAGGCTTTCTCCCATGAGGGCGCGGCGCTGCTTTATCGTCATGTCGCCCACGGCCAATTGTCGATTGAGCGAGGCCTGCGCATCATCGCGATGACGCTGGACGAAGTCAGCGCAAAACCCATTCGCTCGGACTACCTCACCTATCTGAGTGCGGCGGCCACCACTCGTAAAGCGCTGGACGAATATGGCTTCGCCGATAAAAAGGAGCGCGGCAAGGTCAGACTCGTGGTGCTCGAAGATTTCACCTTCAAGGTGGATGAGACCGTCTATCTGTTCACCCTGTTCAATCTGATCAAGAACGCGCTCCATCACATTGCCACGCATCCTCAGGCAACGCTCACACTCACGGTGGACCGCCAAGCCGTGATCGTTCACGATACGGGCGCCGGCATTTCGCCCGACATCCTGCCGCATCTGTTCGAGCCCTTCCGTAGCGCGGGCAATGCGGATGGCACCGGGCTCGGGCTGGCTTACTGCCAACGCGCGATGCGCGCATTCGGCGGAACGATCGGCTGCCGGTCGGAGGTCGGACGGTTCACACAGTTCACGCTGCAATTTCCAGTCGTCTCCGAAAGCGAAGTCGCGGAGCACGAGCGCAAGATTTTTGAACGTGCCACACCGGTTTTCGCCGGCAAGCACATCCTCCTCGTAGACGACGACACCGGCCAGCGGCTGAGAACCCGCCGTGCATTGTTGAAGGTGGGCGCGCAGGTGAGCGAAGCGGAAAACGGCCAGATTGCATTGGACCTGCTCCGGCAGTCTCCCTGCGACCTCGTATTGATGGACGTGAACATGCCGGTTCTGGACGGCTACACGACTACCGAGAAAATCCGCGCCGGTCGTGAACATCCGAACTGGAACGTCCTGATCGCCGCCTATACCGCGGAGCCGGGCAATGTGGCACGCGTTCTTGCGCGCCGCGCCGGCATGGACGACATGGTCAGCAAATCGTGCAGCGTGGTGGAGTTGATCACCGCACTCCAGACGCTGTTCGAGAACGGCAATCGGCATCATCTGGGCCAGCGATTCGACGGCTTCTCCGGCAAATCGATTCTGATCGCGGACGACGACACGTACAGCAGGCTGGTCGCCAAAGCCTATCTGGAGCGATTCGGCGCGAGCGTCGTCGAGGCCGAACACGGACAGGCCGTGCTGGCCCGGTTGCAGGAGGACAGCAGCATTGATGCCATTGTGATGGATTTGAACATGCCGGGAATGGGCGGCGTGGAGACCACCGCGTTGATTCGCGCCCGCTCCGACTCATACGCCAGAGTGCCGATCATTGCGTTGAGCAGTCAATCCGATATCGAGGCGGTGCAGGCATGCCTCGCTGCGGGTATGGACGAGGTCATGGTCAAGCCGGTGCAGGTCGGCTCTCTTTATGCCTGCCTCGCACGACAGTTTGCCCAGCGGCGCGGATTGGCTGCTTCAGCGAAGGCAGATACAGATCGGTCAGAAACGCCGGCCACGCCGACCGGCAAGCCAGCACCGATCGAAGAAGACCATCTGCTTGACGAGAAGCATCTCGAAGAACTGGTGGCGCTCGATCTGCTGGACCCGTCGTTCCTCAACGGCGTGGAGCAGATTCGCCTCCTCGTGGCGCGACTCGCCACCAGTGTGGCGGCCCGTGACCTTGAATCCACGCACGGCGCCTTGCACCTTCTGCTTGGCGTCAGCGGCAATCTCGGCGCGAAAGCGCTGCATCAATTCGCGAGGCAGATTTATCCGCGCGTGGCTGCAGGCCAATGGCCTTCGGAGGCTGACTGGCTTGCGCGGATCCGCACCTTGGGCAACCGTTCAGCCGATGCGCTGCAGGCCTATTTCGCTACGGCAAAAGTGCGTCAGGATCATCGGGATTTACTGAACGATCGATAGCCCGCGAGATAGCCCGCGAGCGCTGTGCGGCGTCGTTGTCGACGAGAAGTTGTCGATCTCACTTCCACGCCACCGGCGTTTCCGACGGCACCGCGTCGTCAGGGGTATCCACTTCACTCTTGAAGCTGGGAAAAGCCATGGTGACCGTGGTGCCCTCACCCAACGCGGATTCGATCCGCAGGCTCCCACCAAACGATTGCATGATGCGGTTGCAAAAGATCATGCCCATACCGTGCCCGCCGGACCCGGCGTGAGTCGTAACAGGATCGAGCAGCAGACGCGCTTTTATTTCCGGTGCGATCCCCGGCCCATTGTCGCGCATACGGATTTCCGGTTCGGGGGCGCCCTGCACCTCCAGCCGCAACGCGGGCGCGTTTGAGCCCTCGAGCGCACGCAAAGCATTGGACAGTAGCGAAGAGAGTACGAGCGCCACGCAATTGGGCATGGCGGGCACAACGAAATCCCCCTGCACGTCAACCTTGATCCAGTCGCGCTGCGCGCCGGTAAACGGATAGGTATCGAGCAAGGTGGCGATCAGTCGCGTTGCCGTGACCTCGCGGAGTCCGCTGCCCGCGGCCGACTGCTGGCCGCCGCTTTTGTGCACGGTTGCCCAGAACGACGAGATCAGCATCAGGCAATACTGCGCGTTACTGAGCATTGACGTTGCCGCGCGGCCAATTTCCCGTTGGCGCTCCGGATCGTATTGCTCGGCCACGTCGCTCTCCACGGAGCGCGCAAAGAGCGAGATCGTGGCCAGCGGCGTATTCAATTCGTGGGCGAGGAACGCGAGGGTCTCGTTCATCGCCAATAGACGTTGTTGACGCGTTTCCCGCTCGGCGTAACGCGCGATCGCCAGTTTCAGTACCTCGCGCACCAATTCCGCTCGAAGCGGCTTTTCAAGGATGCGGAAGATGTCACCGCTATTGACCGTCTGCAGCAACATGTCCTTATCCGCATAGGCCGTCACCAGGATGCGCACGATTTGCGGATACTCCTGCGCGACCTGGCGCAGCAGATCATCGCCATCGCGCCCCGGCATGCGGAAATCAGTCACCAGGACGGCTATCTCCGACCCGTACTTGCTGAGAACCGCCATCGCCTCGTCTGCGCCAGCAGCCACGTGCACACGGTAGTCTTCGCGGATCGCGCGCGCGAAATGGTTGCGCGACATCTCATCGTCGTCGACGAAGAGCACGGAAAACGGCGCTTGCATCGTGTCACGCATCGTGTCGCTCATCGCATTCTCAGCAGGTTCAGCAGGTTCAGCAGGTCACGGCGGGTCGGAATCGGGCAGAGCCGATTTTTGCGGGGGCATAACTGGATTGCCGGATTGCTCCATTGGCGGAGCGACGTTTATTCTAGCATTCAGGGTCTGCACACCGTTGTCGACGAAACCGGACCGCGGGTTTCCATTTATGCCGAAACGCTCGTCACCCACGGCATGTTTTTTATGCGCTCGACGATCGAATCCACCCACTCGCACGGCGCCTGGGCGAGCGCGATTGTGATTTCTTCAAAGCCGTTGCCTGGGAACGTCGCGACATCCACTTTCTCGACGTTGCTCGAAAACGGCAACAATACCTGCCAGATTGCCGCAATGCGCATACTGTCCACCCCCGCACGCACCACAATCCGATGACGGCCCGCACTATCCATTGCCGGCAATTGCAACTCCGTTCCGCTGTTTCCACTGGTCATGCCTATTCCCTTTTTAGTTTGCTATTGCGCGTCTCTCTACGCGGTGTCCAGATGCTGACTCAATCCGCCTGCTTTACTCAGGTATCTTCACAATTCCACACAGCCTTTTCAGCAAGGCATCGGCATGTTCCCGATCAACCCTTGATATCTCGTCCTGGCGCAGTATCGTCTCAACGCGCTGACGCCAATAGTCTGGATTGTTGATCAGAGATGTAGAAGCGATTGATGCACCGCTTGATATTATTCTTTCAAGCGTTGTTACTATTGTTTCGAGGTGCGAAAGATCATTCTTATAAGAAGCGTCATTCTTCATGGCATTCCCGGCTAACTTTTTTTAACGCCTTTCGTTCAGGCCATTTGAGTTCGCGCACGATACCGCCGCGCGCCAGAATCGCGATTCACAGGCAATGTCCGAGATGAGAATCCCGACGGATGGCGCAGCAGTCGCATGGCGATCACCCGTGCGGCATCGTCGATCGACAATCCAATCCATGTTTCGCCAAGGGGGCACTCATCCAGGAATAAAGCGACGCAGTTCAGCGTGGCCGGCAACCGATCAAACTGCCCCGAAGCGTTCCGCTAGCTCACGCGGGCATTGCCGCTCGACTTTGCCGGGCCTGACGCCGGCGCGGTGTCCGTGGACTGGCATGCCTGCGCCATGGCTGTGGCTTGGGCGGTAGCCTTACGCATCGCGTCATAGGCGGCGCCGGCACTGGCAACAGCCGACTTCAGCACAGTGACCGCGGCTTCGGAACCGGCCGGCGCATGCCTCGCAAAGTTGTCGACAGCCGTCTGCAACCTGGCATTGGACTGGGTGTAGCGCGCCTCGATCACCTTCAGAATCCCGGCTTGTGCGCTATTGGCGATTTCAAGGACGTGACGGTGATACGACAGCGCGTTCTCCGCGACGGGTTGCGCGGCGTTGGCTTGATGAACAAATAGTTCGACTGGCGTCTTGCCGGAAACCGCCGCCTGCCAGGCCTGCTCGCTCTCCGCAAGCGTGGCCTTGACCGTTTGCAGGTTCAACCTGACCAGCCCTTCAAAACACTGGAACGTCTGCTGCGCCAACGCAAACGCGGTGGAAATGTTGTCACTTTGCACCGACAAAAATTGCTCAGGCGTCGAGAAATACACTGCTCACTCCTTTCGTTCAACGTGTCAGCATCATCAGGATGGGACATGAAAACAGCGGAACCTGACAAATTGATGACATGTCTGGCCCCGCTAACATGTGCAGATCCTTCTGCAATGCAGCATTAGATGAAACATTCTAACTTTGTTAAATCGAAGGGTGGCGCACAGTTTTGCAAGTAATTACCCTGGGTGGCGCTCGCGCTTTTTGACTGAGGATAGGGACGAACGCCAACCCTGTGGCTTCGCGGCTGGAATAAAGACGGTCATGGTGAGATCCGACGTACTTTGAAATTCGACGCTCTTTAGCGGTCTTCGACCAACTCGCCGAGCCGCGACAAAAAGAGCTTAAGGATGGGCGATGTGTTGGCGCGGCTATAGCCCAGCACCAGATCAACGGTCGGCACTTCTCCTGCGAGCGGCCGGCTGACCACCGACCAGGGCAGCAGGTTCTCCAAGTAGGCCGGCATCAAGGCCAGGCCACGTGTTGAAGCCACCAGTGACATCACCATCGCCGGGTTGTCCACGCCCTGCGTCGGCGTCAGCACAACGCCCTCGCGCTCCAGATAGGCATCGACCACCGCTCTCAGCACGTGGGCCTTGTTGGCCATGGCCACGAAGGATTGCCCTACCAGTTCTTGCGGACGGATGGATTCATGCGATGCCAGCGCGTGGTCGCTCGGCATCAGCACCACGAAAGGCTCCTGCGCCACCGTGGTGTAGTCCAGATCGAAGCCAGGCTCCGCACGCAGGAATGCCAGATCCAGCCGGCCGCGCGCCAAGGCATCGGCAAGGTCCGGTGAGTAGTCACTGGAGACGGTGACGTCGATGTTGGGCAACTGATCCCGCAGCAAATGCATTGCCTTGGGCAGCCAGCTCATCTCCTGCCCAGTCAGGAAGCCCAGCGCAAAACGCTGCTTGCTGGGCTGCGCCGCCCGGCGCGCCGCTTCCACGGCCGCATCCACCTGGCTCAGCGCCAGACGCGCATGGTCGATGAAGGCCTTGCCGGCCTCCGTCAGTTCGACACCGCGGGCGCTACGGGTCAGCAGCTCCGCGCCCACCTGATCCTCCAGGTCGCGGATCTGCCGGCTCAGCGACGGCTGTGACGTGTGCAGCCTTTGCTCGGCCGCCACGGTCAGGCTGCCGGTCTCGGCCACGGCAATGAAGTAGCGCAAGTGTCTCAGTTCCACTCGAATCTCCATCAGTTCCCATGCTTCGCGAGCATGCCAACCAGCTTACAAAGTCTTTTTCTTTCAGGTCATGAACCCCTAAATTCTCCTCCATGGCGACGGGGAATGCCGCTCTGACACAAGGAAGCAGCCCCTCGCCCCATACGCCACAAGTCATATCTGAAGGAAAAAATCATGAGCCACCCCGTCATCCTCATCACCGGCGCCCTGACCGGCATCGGCCGCGCGACTGCCTTGCTGTTTGCCAACAGCGGAGCCCACCTCGTCATCTCCGGCCGCCGCGCCATCGAGGGCAAAGCCCTGGAGGCTGAATTGCAGCAACTCGGTGCGCAAGCCCTCTTCATCCAGGCCGATGTGCGGCACGACGAAGAGGTGCGTGCGTTGGTGGACCAAGCCGTTGCCCGATTCGGTCGCATTGACGTTGCCGTCAACAATGCCGGCACGGAAGGCCAACCAGGCCTGATCGTCGACCAGACAGCCGACAGCTACGCCGCCACCTTCGATACTAATGTGCTGGGCACCTTGCTGAGCATGAAGCATGAACTGCGCGTGATGACCGCTCAGAAGCGTGGCAGCATCATCAACATCTCCTCAACTTACGGCCACGAGGGCGCGGCCTATGCGTCGGTGTACGCCGGCAGCAAGCATGCGGTCGAAGGCTTCACCAGGTCGGCAGCGCTGGAGGTGGCCGCTTCGGGCGTGCGTGTTAACGCGGTCGCCCCAGGCCCGACCGACACGGGCATGCTGGACCGCTTCACCGGGACGCCGGAGAACAAGGCCGCGCTGGCCGCCGGTGTACCGCTGGGTCGGGTAGGCAAGCCGGCCGACATCGCGGCCGCCGTGCTCTTCCTTGCTTCCGAAGGCGCCGCTTTCGTGACCGGGCAGATCGTCACTGTTGACGGCGGCAAGACCGCTGGCTGACAAGACCCGACACCAACTCATCACCCTGACCGCAATGCCCCGAGCCACGGGGCCGGGCCTTGCTTTGCCAAAAAACAGGAAGTCATTCCATGAATCACCACAGCGGCACCTGCCGAACGCCCAACTGATCCTGTACCCGGACGCCAATCACGGCTCGCAGTACCAGTACCCTGAGCGCTTCGTCGCCCACGTCAACCAGTTCCTGCCGAAGACAGCGCAAGCGCCTGAGCGGCAGCCAACAGCACCGTTCACGAGCCATCAATCATGACGAACTCACTCACAGGCAAGACCGCCCTCGTTACGGGCGCTTCCCGCGGCATCGGCCGCGCCACCGCTTTGGCCTTGGCCGAGGCAGGTGCCCAGGTCCTGGTCCACTACAGCAGCGGCGAGAAGGAGGCGACAGACGTGGTCGATGAGATCCGCCGCGCCAGCGGCAAGGCCGAAAAAATTGGCGCCGACCTGAGCAAGCCGAACGGCCCGCACCAACTGGCCCAACAGGTCCGCGCCATCATCGGCGGACGCCTGGACGTGCTGGTGGCCAATGCCGGCATCTCCAGGGCCGCGTCGATCGAAGACACCACGGTCGAGGACTTCGACGCGCTCTTCGCCGTCAATGTGCGCGCGCCATTCTTCCTGGTGCAGCAACTTCTGCCCGCGCTGTGCAAAGGCAGCAGCGTGATTCTGCTGTCATCGCTCGCAGCACACGCCTCGGTGGGCGCGCTGTCTGCCTACGCGGCGACGAAGGGTGCCATCGACACCCTGGTCAAGCACTGGGCCTCGGCTCTGGGCGCCAAGGGCATCCGTGTCAACGCGGTAGCGCCTGGCGTGGTCGAGACTGACATGTCCAACTTCACCAGGACCGACGCCGGTCAGGCCATGGCGCTGGGCATGCAAGCGCTGCAACGCCTGGCCCAGCCCGAGGACATCGCCGGCGCCGTCGCCTTCCTGGCCTCGGATCAAGCGCGCTGGATCAGTGGCGACACCTTGCGCGTGGATGGCGGCTCAAAGCTCTGAGCCATATACCGACAGTTCGTCACCTACACCTACATCCCACCATTTCTGGCACAACGTGCAGGCTTCAGCGGGACAGCCATCTCGTCGATCTTGCGCCGCATTGGGTGGATTGGCCTTGCTGATCCTCTGGCGCAAATCCCATCCCTCAGCGTCCATCACCAGGAGTTAATCGCTATGAGCAGCAACAAACTCGTCAAGATCCCGGGCCCCGATCATCCGATCACGATTGAGGCCGCAACGGCACGAGTCAAAGTGCGCGTGGCCGGCGTGACGATTGCCAATTCGGTGCGCGCACTCGTCTTGCGCGAGGCGAGCTATTCGCCGGTGTACTACCTGCCCGCGGCTGATATCGACATGTCGCAGCTCGTGCCCTCGTCACATACGACCTATTGCCCGTACAAGGGCGACTGTGGCTATCACGACATCGCTGTGGGTGGAGAGCGATCCAGAAACGCCGTCTGGAGCTATGGCGCTCCGTATGACGCGGTTGCAGCCATTGCTGGTCATTTCGCCTTCTACCCGGACCGGGTCGATGGCATCGAAGTGGGAGAGGCTGCGTGAGCGCGATGGTTAGCTTCGACATCCAGGATGTTCTCGCGAGCAACGATCGGGCCGTTATCCTCGGCCACCTGCAAACACGGATCAATGCCACCGGAAGACTGATCGATGGCGCGTTTGCGATTGTCCTGACCTTCTCCGGCACGGAGATCGCCAGCTTCCTGATGCTGGAAGACAGCTTCGCCGTATCGATGGCCGCTCGGCGCTGACCGGCGGCACATGATGTGCTCAGGGTCAGGCATTCATCCCGCCATCCACGGTGAGATTCGCCCCGGTAATGTACGACGCTTCCGGGCCGGCGACGAAAGCGACCATCGCGGCGATCTCCTCAACGCGCCCATAGCGACCGAGTACTGTGGCGGCTTTCTGTGGCACGGCCCAATCACCCGAGGCGGGATTCAGGTCTGTATCGATCGGACCCGGCTGGACGTTGTTGACCGTGATGCCCCGGCCTCCCAACTCTCTGGACAGCGCCTGGGTGAACATCCTGACGGCTGCTTTCGTGGCTGCGTAGGGCACCAGTCCGGGCGCAATGGCACGCTCGCCCACCGCCGAACCGATCATGATGATTCGGCCGCCATCACTCAGGTGCTTCAGCGCAGCCTTGGTCGTAGCGAATACGCCGCGGATGTTGATGTCGATCACTCTATCCATTTCCTCCAGCGTCGTGTCTTCGAACGGTTTCGGGATGGCCGTGCCGGCATTGTTCACCAGCACATCCAGCCGACCAAAGGTCGCAAAGGTTTTTTCGACCGCAGCCTCGACGGCTTTCACGTCGGTAGCGTCCGCCTGGATCGCAATAGCTTTTCCGCCATCGAGTTCAATCGATTTGACCACGGCCGAGGCGGCGCTGGCATCCTTCGCGTATGTAACGGCCACGCTCGCTCCATCTGCGGCCAGACGTTTCGCGATTGCCGCACCGATGCCGCGTGAACCACCGGTAACGAGTGCTACTTTTTGCGTTAAGTTAGACATTTGATTTCCTAAGGTTTCCGTGAGCGATTCATCGCGTCACCGATCCAGTTAATGATTCATTGACTGTTACCGCCTGCAACGGTTTCAGCAATCAGACATAGAGCTTCGTCGAGCCACTTTTGATCATGGTGGTGCAACGACTATAGGTTTCCGCGGAAGCTGCGAGAAAGACCTTCCAGGCAGGGAGGCATGCCCCTCGGGCATGGCAGGAGAGTGCCGCACCTTCGGACATAACGAGGGAGCTGCGGCGCTTGCGACATTTGTAAGCGCGCAACACAGCACGCGGAATTGATCCACCTGGGCCAGGAGCGATGACGTTTCACGCCACTGCATCGTTCGGAAAAGTCGGCGCGAATGCACCGGTTGGATCAGGCTGGGTTACGCGCTGCAACTTTGAGCAATCGACGCTCGTCATGTGCGCCAGGGTCCCCTGGCGCACAGCAACAACTCACAGCGTT
Source organism: Paraburkholderia fungorum (assembly GCF_046027215.1). Classification (GTDB taxonomy): domain Bacteria; phylum Pseudomonadota; class Gammaproteobacteria; order Burkholderiales; family Burkholderiaceae; genus Paraburkholderia; species Paraburkholderia fungorum_D. Next base: position 2,578,138 of record NZ_JAQQEN010000001.1, read on the forward strand.
CGGGCCCAACTCCGTAATTCATCGACAAATAAGCCGGACGTCACGTTTCACAAACTCGGCAAACAGCGACGGCGCACCCGCGCACGGAAAACGCTTGTCGTAAGAAAATGCAAAATGAAACGGAGAAGTCAAAGGCGCCGACTGCATGACCGGAACAAGTCCCAGGGCCACGCCGATAAAGCCCTTCATGTCGCACGCGCCGCGGCCGTATAGGCGGCCGCCCTTCACTTCTGGGCGGAACGGATCCGTGTCCCATATCTGGCTTTCGACCGGGAAAACGTCCGTATGGCCGGCAAGCACGATTCCGCCTTGCGTGCGACCGTCATGTGCCGGGATAGTGGCAACCAGAAAACCCTTTCGGCCGCTACGGCAGCGCGTCAGGCGAACCGGCAGACCACGCCGGGTGAAATGGTCCCTGATGATTTCCATCAGCCCAAGATTCCATTCCTGCCTCGTCGTATCTATCGACATGAGTCGCTGAACCCACTCGATCGAATCAACTTCGGCCGGCACCGCGACCTTCGCAGAATCTGACAACGTTCACCTCGCAGACAAAACCCGCTGTTCGCACCGGAGGAGCTGGCGGCATCGTGCGACCGTTGCCGCCAGCGAGAGCCGCTAAACGTCAATGCTGCACCCCCAGGCTTTCGCGTTTGCCATCCCTGAACGTATAAAGCGTCAGCGTTGCGTCCCGCAGATCGCCTTTGTTGTCGAACTGCGTTTCGCCGATGACACCCTTGTAGTCCGTCTTCTTCAGATACGGCAGATACCTGGCCGGGTCCGACGAGTTGGCCCGCTTCATGGCATCGACCAGGATCATGACCGCGTCGTAAGCATATGGCGCATAGATCACGACATCTTCGCCATATTTCTTCCTGAAACGGTCTCTGAAGGCTTGCATGCCGGCCTGGTATTCGCTGGTGATACCGCCCGCCTCCGCGCACACGACATTTCTGTTCTGCAATGCGGAGCCTGCGAGCGAAGGCAATTCGCCGGTGCAGATGCCATCGCCGCCCATGAATTTGGCCGCCATATCGAGCTGGGCCATCTGCTTGAGCATCGGGCCGCCCTGCGCGTCCATGCCGCCGTAGAACACGACATCCGGCGATGCGCTCTTGACCGAGGTCAGCACGCCGCGGAAATCGGTCGCCTTGTCGGTCGTGTACTGGCGTGAGGAAAGCCTCGCGCCGGCCGCCGTCGCCGACTTCAGAAATTCGTCGGCAATACCTTCACCGTAGGCAGTGCGATCGTCGATGACCGCGAACGACTTCACATTCAGCTTCTGAACCGCGTATTTTCCGAGTACCGAGCCGAGTTGCGCGTCGTTGGCGACGAGCCGGAACGCCGTGTCGAATCCCTGCATCGTGTACTTCGGATTGGTCGACGACTGTGAGATTTGCGGAATATGCGCGTCGTAGTAAATCTTTGATGCGGGAATCGTGGCACCCGAATTGAAGTGGCCCACCACGCCCCTCACGCCGGCATCCACGAGCCGCTGCGCGACCTGTGTCGCCTGGCGCGGGTCGCCGCCATCGTCTTCGACCTGCAGGGAAATCGTCACCTTCTGTCCGCCGATCGTCGGCGGATTGGCATTCAGATCGTCAACCGCCATTCGTGCGCCCCGTTCAACGTCTTTGCCCAGATTGGCGTTCTGACCGGTCAGCGGCCCGGCGAAACCGAGTTTTACGACGTCATCCTGGGCGTGCGCAGCGCCGCACACCAGCATGCTGACTGCACCGCCTGCAAGGGCCGCAACGACTGCTTTCTTCGTAAGGCTCATGATTGTCTCCTGACCGGGTTAGAACCTTTGTTTATGGATTTTCCTGATCTGCTTTCAATACCATCGACGCATTTCTGCGCGAGCAACGAACGTGAACGTGCCCGCTCATACAACAGCGATAAGCGCCAACCACCTTGAGTGCGGCAGCGCATGACCGGCAGAGCGCCGGCCACACGCATTGAACAGATCAGACGTGAAAGATCTGCGCGACGAGCGTCGCGCCAAGGAACGTGCCCGCGTTCGCAACAAACGACACCAGCACGATCCGCCAACCGAGGCGCCGGAACGCCGGGACGTCCTTGGCGATGGAGAGTCCGGCAAACGTCAGCATCGGGGCGGTGACGCCAAGGAAATCGTTCTTCGCGCTGAACGCGGCAATCTGTGCGCCCCAGGGGCATAACGGCGAAGTCAGGAACATGGCGACCAGCGACACCCAGCACACTGCGGGAATCTTGCGGCCAGTCACCTTGCACACGGCATCGCCGACAATGACGGCAAGCACCATGACGAGCATGCCCGGAAGTCCTTCGAGCGGCGTCGTGCCGTGGGTGATCCAGTCGCAGGCCAATGCCATGACCGCCGTCACGCCCCACGCCAGCATCTTCGCGCGGTAGCCCAGTTCAGGGGCTTCCGTTTGAACGTCGCCGAGCTTCGGACGCGCATCGGCAACCGCATCCGACGCGCCGGACGCTTTCGTCGTCCGGCCGATCAGCGGTTCGAGAATGCGGTAGCCCCAGACAGCCATCGGCAGCGAAATAAACAGCGTGAAGTACGTTCCGATAGTCGTCGTGATGAGATTGCTGGCGGCAGCAAACGTGAGCACCGATTTCGCCATCTCCGGGGTCTGCTGTGCCGCGATCGCCCCCGAGGCTGCCGCCATCATGCTTCCGGATCCGACACCCGAACCCATGGCGAGGGCCAACGGATGGAAGATGTTCAGGCTGGCAACGAAGCCCGCGAAAATGGCAATGAACACAGCGCCGAACACGGTGCCTGTCAGATACTCCGCCAGCACGCCGCGGCCTTCCGCGGAATCCATGCCGTACTTCTCGCCGATAATGGCGAGGCTCGGCTCGCGCCCCACGGAAAACGTCGCGCCAATCGCCTCCCGTTTAATGCCAAGCAAAAGCGCGAGCGGCAAGCCAAGCAGAATCGTGCCGACAAAATGGCCTAACTCCTGAAACGCCAGCGCCCAGCCGGCAGCCGCGAGCTTCGGCAATGCGCTCCCTACGAGCAGACCCAGCTTGGAAATAAACAGCAGCAGCGCAGGCTGAAGAATCGCAGCGGCCAGGAACTGCGTCTTCACATCGAGCCGCGCCGCGCTTCGCGAGCGCTCGCTTGCAAGACCGAGCGCGGCGCCGAGCAGAAGCGCCCATATCATCGGCAACAGAACCACCTTGCCCGGGCCGACCTGAAACGTGAATGAGCCGATGAATTCAGCAATGAGAAGAATGATCGCCGCGTAGAGGAACAGTTTCGCGCCTCTCATTCCATTGCTTTCAGTGTGCGGCGACGTTAGCGTGTGATCCATCACTGCTCCCTCTTCTGGTTTCCTCACGCCCTCGCTCACATCGTGGCGAGGGCTTCGACGTGCTACAGATAGCCGAATGTGGTGGCCGGCTCCCGCGCCGTTTCCACCCAGACGCTCTTGGTCTGCGTGTATTCATACAGCGCCTCGACGCCGCTTGAACGGCCATAACCGCTCAGACCGTAGCCACCGAACGGCGAGGCCACATTGATGGTTTTATAACCGTTGATCCAGAAGGTCCCGGCATTGACCTGCGCGGCCACGCGATGTGCCCGGCCGACATCGCTGGTCCACGCCGCGCCGGCGAGGCCGAATTCGGTATCGTTCGCGATGGCGATTGCTTCCTCTTCCGAGTCGAAGGGAATAGCCGCGACGACCGGCCCGAAGATTTCGGTGCGCGCGACATCCATATCGTTGGTCACGTTCGCAAGCACCGTCGGCGAGACGAAGTACCCGCCTGCCGACATATCGGTGGACCCGGCCGCCAGCGTGGCGCCTGCGCTCACCCCGCTGGAAATCATCTTCATCACGTGCTCATATTGCCGGCGATTGTTGATCGGCCCTACTTCGGTCGCATCGTCCAGCGGCGCGCCGACTTTGATCTTTCTGGCACCGGTTGCAACCATTTCGACGAACTGGTCATAGATCGAACGCTGGACCAGCAGACGCGACCCCGCTACGCAACTTTGCCCCGCGCCGGCGAAAATGGCCGCCTGTGCAGTCAGTGCTGCGCGCTTGAGGTCCGCGTCGTCGAAAATGATATTCGCCGACTTGCCGCCCAGTTCGAGCACACAGGGGAGCACGCGCTTGGCCGCAGCTTCCGCAATCCGGATACCGGTTGCCGGCGACCCCACGAAAACAGCTTTCTTGACGGTCTTGCTGGCAATGGCCGCCTGGCCGATCGTGTGACCATAACCGGACAGTACGTTGATCAGCCCCTTCGGTGCGCCTGCTTTCTCAGCCAGCATGCCGAGCACCAGCGACGTGAACGGCGTCAGCTCGGAGGGCTTCAGGAGCACCGCATTGCCCATCGCGATGGCGGGCGCCACCTGCCAGCCGCAGGTGAAGATGGGCGCATTCCACGGCGTAATCTGCAACACCGTGCCGGCAGGTTCGCGGCGCGTGTAGTTCAGGTGCGAGCTCGGCACCGGGATCACCTCGCCGTAGAACTTGTCGGTCCAGCCGCCGTAGTATTCGAACATCTCGGCGACCTTCGCGACTTCTCCGCGACAGTCGCGAATCGGCTTGCCGGAGCCAATCGATTCCAGTCGCGCGATGCTCTCGACATCGGCGCGCAGTTCGCGGGCGATGGCAAACATCACGCGCCCGCGCGCCGCATGAGTGAGGGCCCACCATGCTTTCTGGGCGCGCTCCGCGGCTTCGGCCGCCTGAGCCACGATGGCCGCTCCTCCATCCTGGTAGGCGAGGCTCGCCTTGCCGGTTGCCGGGTTATAGAGCTGGATGTCGTCGCCCGTCCCTGCCACCAGTTCGCCGCCGACATAAGACCCGATCGTCTTCGCGCCAGGGAAGAAATGCGTGAACGCTGCCAGCAGGTGGGCTGCTTCGTTGAATTCCACGTTGAGTGCTCCTGTCACTGTCGATTACTGTTCCGGGACAAACTGGACGATACGGTTAAAGTCCTCCGCATCGCCAATGGTGGCGGCGCTCTCGGCCCACAGGCGGCCCGCTTCGGTGCTCATCGGCGCGTTGGCATGCACGCTGCGCAACAGGTCCATGGCGAGGCGCACGTCCTTGCGCATAAGCTTCATCGTGAAGCCGGAGTCGAAGGCGTCGTTGAAAATCCACGTCGGGTAGTTCGTTAAGGTCGCGCTGTTGCGGCCCGACCCGCCGTTCAGCGCCTCGACCAGTTTTTGCGGGTCGACGCCGACCGCTTGCGCCGCGCGCACGGCCTCGCTGGTCGCCAGAAGATGGATGCCAGTGAGCAGGTTGTTGATGATCTTGGTGACGTGCCCCGCACCGACCGGGCCGACGTGAACGCGCTTCGCGCTGATGACCGCGAGCACAGGTTCAACTGCGGCGACATCTTCCGGCGCGCCGCCGAGCACCATGGTCATCGTGGCGTTCGCCGCGCCCTTCGGGCCACCGCTCACCGGCCCGTCGACGAAGCCGACCTGCACTTCGCGCAGCGCCGCCGCCACCTTGCGCGTGCTGTTCGGGTCCGCGGTCGTCGTGTCCACGACGATGAGGCCTGCTTTGGCGTTGTCCGCCACGCCGCCCTGGCCCAGCACGACCTGCTCGACGACATCGGAGGTCGGCAGGCTCAGGATGAGAATGTCGGCATCACGCGCCATCCCGGCGATCGAGGCGCGCGCCTCGACGCCCTCTTCCTGAAGCTTTGCGGCGACACCGGGGGCGGCGTCGAAACCGAGCACCCTGTAGCCCCCGCGCTTGAGCGACAGAGCCATGCCGCGCCCCATGTTCCCGAGTCCGATGACACCAACCGTCTTCATACACCACTCCTTTCGCAAGATTCGCCGCGGACCGGGTAGCGACGACCACCCGCCGTTCAACGTGTTCGAGCCCTGATGTTGGACTTCCGAGACCCTATAATCAATCAACGCCAATATTGGGAATGTTCTAATAATTCGAACGGAGAACGCATGGCCGAGACCCTTACCGAGAGCCGGATCGTCTATTTTTACGAGGCGGTGCGCTGCGGAACGATCCGTGCCGCCGCAGACGCGCTGAATGTGGCACCGTCGGCTGTCAGCCGGCAAATCGGCCTGCTCGAGACCGAGCTCGACGCGGTGCTGATCGAGCGGCACGCGCGTGGCGTCAAGCCCACGGAGGCCGGTACTCACGTGATCGAATACTTCCGCGAACAGATGGCTCACAAGGACGATCTGCTATCGCGCCTTCAGGAGCTCCGGGGTTTGCGGACCGGGCACATCAGCGTCGTGCTGGGCGAGGGGTTTGTCTCCGACGTGCTTGGCGGCCCCATGCAGCAGTTCTGCAAGCAGTTTCCTGGCATTGCCGTCACTCTGGATCTCGCCGGCACCAATGAGGTAGTCCGCAAAATCTCCGAAGACGAAGGTGAAATCGGGCTGGTCTACAACCCGCCGACCGAACCCAAAATCGTTTCGCGCGCGTTCAAGCGTCAGCCGATGATGGCGATCGTCGGGCCCGCCTTCGCCGGCCTCGGCAAGAAGAAGTCGATGAGCGTGAAGGAACTGGCGTCATATCCGTTGGCCGCCACGCATTCAAGCTACGGCACGCGGCAGATGCTGGAGGCAGTCGAGTTCGCGGAGAAGGTGAGACTGGAACCCGTCGTGACGACGAACTCCATCGCGATCCTGAAGCAGTTCGTCAAATCCGGGCTCGGGATTACCTGTCTTCCCGAGTTTGCGGTGACGACGGAAATCGCCGCCGGCGAACTGTTCGCCATCGAAATCAGCCACCCGCTGCTGGAGAAGGCGGAGGCCCACCTCATTACACGGGTCGGCCGCAAGCTGTCCGTCGCGTCGAACAAGATGCTGCAGATGATGCACTCGCAGATGCGGGCCTTCAGGTAGTCCGAAGTCCAGCGCGATTCGATGCATGAAGCGATGCATGAAGCGCGTGGCATCGAGAGTTCTAAAATCCAGAACGCTTTTCCTCATCAAGAGCATGGGTGATGGTTATTGTCGGACCGACACTAGCGGGACTGGAGGCAGCCTTTGAATAACATCGACCACTCAACCGTCTGGCAAACGATTCGCGACGAAGCCCGCGCGGCCTGCGAGGCGCGGCCAGCCATGCAGCGCTACTTCGATAACGCGGTGCTCTCTCACACAACCTACGCCGACGCGCTGGCGGCGCAGATGGCGGCCGAACTGGTCCGGCTCGATAGCGCGCTGCCGGACCTGACTGACGAATTCCGTCAGATCGTGCGGCGCAGGGACATCGATGCATCGGCGGCTGCGGACGTGTACAGGATCGCGTCGTCCAACCCGGCCTGCCCCAACGCGCTCACCGCCTTTCTTTCGTTCCGGGGCATCCAGGCGATTCAGCTTCATCGGATTGCACACGCGTACTGGGTTGACGGTGAGCAGACGCTCGCCGTGCTGCTGCAGAACTGGAGCGCCAAACTGTATAGCGTCGACATCCATCCCGCCGCGCGCATCGGAAAAGGACTCTTCGTCGATCACGCGATGGGTATCGTCATCGGCGAAACGGCGGTCGTCGAGGACGAGGTAAGCATGTGGCACGGCGTGACGCTGGGCAGCACGTTCAGCGAGTCGGGCGACCGGCATCCGAAAGTGCGCCGAGGTGCGACGCTGGCGGCGCACGCGGTCATTCTCGGCAATATCGAAATCGGTGAAGGCGCGGTCATCGCTGCGGGAAGCGTGGTCCGCACATCGATTCCCGCCGGCATGGTTGCGGCCGGCATTCCCGCGAAAGTGATCAAGGCTGTATCCGCAACGTACGCTGCCATTACTGCTCCCTCAACGACCAGGACATCCTGATGATTCCACCGAACCAGCATCGACTGGGCATCGACCATCCTGTTGTCTCAGTCAGAAATCACCGGGAAGCTGTCGAGAATTTCATCCGGCTGGGCTTTTCGCCGAGCCCCATTACGTATCACCCGTGGGGCTCTGTCCTGACCTTGATGATGTTCGAAAACAATTTCATCGAGCTCATCGGCATCGACGATCCCGCGAAGTTTGGGACAGGTGAAGTGAACGGGTTTTGCTACGGCAGAACGCTCGGGCAGTTTCTGGAGCGGTCCGAAGGGCTGGGGCTGGTCGCCCTTCATAGCAAGGATATCGAAGGCGACTTCGCGGCGCTCAAGGCGAGCGGATTGCCTGCCCAGCAACGCGTCGACTTCCGACGCAAGCTGACGAAAGCGGACGGAACACCTGACGAGGCCGTCGTGTCACTGGGCATGCTGATGGATACCGAACTGGGCGACGCATCCAACTTTCTTTGCCAGCAGCATCGGCCGGAATTTATCTGGCGTAAAGACTGGCAAAACCATCCGAACGGTGCGCTCGCCGTGGACGAGGTCGTTTATGTCGCGGCCGACCCCGGGCTGCTGGAAAGCCGGTGGTCGAAGCTGTTTGGCGTTGACAACACGTCGCGAGTCGACGGTCACGTCGAGGCCGAGACGGGGTGCGGACGGATGCTCGCGCTCACGCCCGCGCAGGCGCAGCGACGTTTCGCGCCAGTCGGTATGCCCGTGAGTTACACGGACAAGCCGCATGGTGTGGCCCTGCAGGTGCGCGTGCGTGACTTAACGCAAACCGCGCGTGTTCTGACTGAAAACGGCGTCACGCATGCTCGCACCGAGCATGGCATCGCCGTTACGCCAGGATCGGCCGGCAACGTGATTATCGAGTTCGCGCAGCCGCCATCGCGTTCCGCTGGTTCATCGCCCCTTTGAAGGCGGCGCAGACGCGCGTCGACACCTTCCTTCGGTGCGATGCAATACACCGGGTCAGACGTCGGCCCGGTGAACCAGCCGGGTCAACCTGAGAACCAAAGCGATGCCGGTAAACACGAGGCCCACCGCGCACACACCGGTCCAACCGGCCAGCGACCACGCCGCACCCGAAAACATCGCACCCAATGCACCGCCGACAAAAAACACCCCGACGAACAGTCCATTGAGCCTGCCGCGCGCGGCCGGATTCATCAGGTTGATCGCGCGTCGGCCTAGCGTCTGGTCCGTGACGACGCCGGCATCGAGAGCGGCCGCGCCCGCGACGAGCAACGCAATCGCCAGCACCGGATGGACACTCGCCGAAAAGCCGCCCCACCCCGCGCCCGCTGCGCCGATGGCCACGAGTGCGACGAGCATCGTCACGTGACCTGCGATCAGTGCCCGGCGACCCGCCCCGCTGTCACCCGCGCGACCGGCAAGCGGCGTCGCGATCGCACCCGCCGCGCCAGCGAGCGCAAACAGCGCGATGCCATTCATATCGAAGCTGAACGGCGGCTGTGCCAGGCGCAGACCGATCGCCGTCCAGAATGCGCTGAACGCACCCATCACCAGCCCAGCCGATACCGCATTGCGTTGCAGTACGGGCTCAGTTCGCAGCAAGGTCCACAACGAGCGCAACAGCGCCGGATAGCGCGTCGCGACAACCGGCCGGCGCACGGGCAGTTTCAGGTACAGCACCACGCCGAGTAGCGCGTCGATCAGCGCGGCGATGCCGTAGAAAGCACGCCAGCCGATCGCCCCCGCGACCACGCTCGCGGCCGGGCGCGACAACAGGATGCCGAGCATCAGACCGCTCATCACGTTGCCGACTGCCCGACCGCGGTGGCTTTCCGACGCCATTGAAGCCGCCATCGGCACCAGCATCTGGATCACGCTGGAGGCCGCACCGGCCAGAAACACAGCGAGGAAAAACACGCCGCGCGAATCGGTGAACATCGCGACGGCGAGAAAAAACGCGCAGCACGCCAGTGTGCGCACGATCAGACGACGGTTCTCCAGCAGGTCGCATAACGGCACCAGCAGCACGAGGCCGGCCGCATAGCCGAGCTGCGGCAACATCGCGACCAGGCCGGCGAACTCGGGCGCAAGGTGCAGACTGCGGCCGATCGCACCGGTCAGCGGTTGCGCGGCGAACAGATTCATCACGATCACGCCCACCGCGGTCGCGAAGAACACGGTGAGCAATGGGGTGAGTTTCTGTGGCGTATCGGCCGCTTCCGTTGTGACGGCGTTAACGGGACTTAGGGGACTGATGGGACTTTCGGCGGACGAATTCATCGAATGGGGCTCTCAAAAGAGGATCAGTGAGCAGGATCAGTGAGCCCATCCTAATGAAGCGCCTTATATGCGACAATTGAAATATGTTGATAATGATTATGCGAGTTCACTTTGAATACGCGCGATCTACAGGCGTTCGTTGCGGTCGTCGAAAGTGGTTCGATGGTGCGCGCCGCGGAGAGACTTCATCTCACGCAGCCCGGCCTCACGCGGCGCGTGCAGAACCTGGAAAGTACCCTGGGTGTCGAGTTGCTCGATCGCCTGAGCAAGCCGCTCAAACCGACCGCGGCGGGCAATGAGGTCTATGCGCTCGCGCGCACGGTGTTGCGCGCGGTCGACGATCTGCTGTCGGTTGCGTCGCCCGAAAGCGAGCCTGCCGGCGAGTTGAGAATCGGCATGCCGCCGTTTCTTGCCGAAGTGGCGCTGGAGAAGCCGGTCGATCTGCTGCGCAGTGTCTTTCCGCGACTGACGCTGCGTGTCACCGCGGGTTGGTCGCCAGGTCTCGTGCAGAGCGTGGAACGCGCGTCGCTTGATACGGCGATCGTGCTGATGCCAGCGAACTTCTCGCCGCCCCAGACGTTGCAGGCCACGCCCCTCGCCTTCCTGCCAACCGTGATCGTCGCGGCGCGCACGCTCGGTCTACCCGATGAACCGCTGAAGCTGGCGGATCTGGCGCAGCACGAGTGGATTCTGAATCAGGATGGCTGCGGGATGCGCTCGGCACTGAGGCAGGCGCTAGAAGCGGCGGGACTGCCGTTCAATGTCGCCGTGGAAGCGTTCGGGTCCGAGTTGCAGTTGTCGCTGGTGGCACGCGGCATCGGCATTGGCCTCGTCACGCCGGACATCCTGGAGCGCTCGGTGCATCGCTCAGCACTCCGGATCGTCGAGACCTCGGACTTTCGTAGCGGCATCGACGTGTGGTTCATTCATGGGGCGCTCCCCGGCCGGCTGATGCGGCCGGTCGATCTGTTGCGTCATTCGCTGATCGACGTGCTGGCCGAAAGCGGAATCGCCATGTACGGGGACTGCGTGGATCATGCGCCAACGCGGCGCCAGACATAGGCTGGCGCCGCGCTCAGGACACGCTCGCAGAATGCAGGTTTCCGCGCCCTTCGCCTCGCGCCGCTACGCGCTGGCCCGCTTCACCTGTGCACGCGATTGAAGCCACATGATCAGCGTTGCAAGCACAACCGGCAGCGTCGCAATCACCGTGAGCTGGTCAGCGGCGCCCCATTTGATGACCGCCGCGCCAAACGCGCCCGACAGCGAGATCGCCAGATACAACACCGACTGGTACAACGACGTGAGCAGCGAGAGCTTACCGTCCGGCGCACGAGAAATCAGTTGATGCTGCTGCGGCGTCGTCAGCGAAAAAGAGAACACGCCCGACAGTGCCACGGCAATCACCGCGAGCGGCAGCGAAGCGCGTAGCAGCGGCACAAGCAGAAATACCGCGGCCAGCCCCAGTGAACCGCCGATGATGACCGGCGGCGGCCCGAGACGATCCGAGAGACGCCCCGCCAGCAGATTGCCCACTGTTCCAGCCACACCGAACACGAGTAGCAGCATCCCCAGAATTTGCGGCTGTGAATGCGTCAGCGGTGCATAGACCACGCTGATGTACGTGTACGGAACATAGACACCGGTGAACACCACCAGCGTGCGCAGCAGATCGGTCAACACCCGATGATTGCGCAACGGCGAAAGACGCTCCGCCAGACTCGATCCGCCCGCTTCACGAAAATTCGGCAGACACCCGAAAATCACCGCGCCTGCGATCACGCCCAAAGCGGTAACCAGCCACATCGTCATGCGCCAGTCGAACCAGGCGCTGATCGCCGTGCCCAGCGGCGCACCCAGAATCAGCGAAGACGTGAGCCCCAGCATCACGCGCGCAATCGCACCACCACGATTCTTCGGACCGGCGAATGCTGCGGCTGTAGCACTCGCTGTCGCGGTAAATAGCCCCGCGCCCGCGGCGGCCATCACGCGGGACAGCAGCACGAGGGCGAAATTCGGCGCGACCGCGGTGATCGCGTTGCCCACCACGAACACGGATAGCGCGACGACGAGCGCCATCCGGCGCGACCATCCCGACGTCAGCGCGCCGAGAATCGGCGCGGCAATCGCATACGTGAGAGAAAAGACCGTAACGAGTTGGCCCGCCGACGCGGTGCTGACGTTCAGCGTCGACGCGATCGAGGGCAGCACGCCCGCGATAACAAACGCGTCCGTGCCGACGGCGAATGTGCCCAGCGCGAGCACCAGGGAATAGGTCCGCCAGTGCGGTGAAGGAAGGGTGACGCCAGTGTGCTCCATGTTTTCTCCGAAGTTGAAGTTGCGGCTCGCCGGCAGCGTATCGACGCGATACAGAATGCAGCGCGAGGCGCGTGACTACCGGCCGATTGGGGGATTTAGCGCGGTCGAGAACAGCATCACCGCCTCGCCTTTGATCGACACCCTGACCGGTTCGCCATCCTGAATATCGACTGTGACCTTGACGACACCGTCGCGGCGGAGTGCCCTGCCCTGATGGCCGTCGAATGTCAGTTTCACGCCGTCGTTCGGCATCAGCGCATGCCTGACGAGGTAAGCGCCGAGCGGACCGTTCGCATTACCCGTCACGGGATCTTCAGCGATGCCGATGGCGGGCGCGAACATCCGCCCATCTGTGCTGGCTGGCTCGCTACGCATCAGGAAAGGAAAGAAGCCGTTGCAGCCGATGGCCTCGCTGAGCGACACGAGCAGTGCGTGGTCGGGCACGATGGTGTCGAGCGCCACGCTCGCGCGTAGCGGCACCATCACCTTCGAGTGCCCGGTCGATACGATCTGAACCGGCTTCGTTTCGTCGATATCGTATTCGTCGATGCGCAATGCCTGTGCGATCAGGCGCCGCGTTTCCGAGTCGAACGGCTGGTCGAAACTGATCGGCCCTTGCTGCATGACGATCCGGTAGTCGTCGCCATCCGTTTCGACCGTTATCGTCTGCAGGCCCGCTCCAGTCTTTTGCGTGACGACGGTGTCGCCCAACGACATCGAGCGTGCCCGTGCGTAGTGAGCGGCAATCGTTGCGTGACCGCAGATCGGTACTTCAGTCACGGGGGTGAAGTACCGGATATAAACGTCATGGTCACTGCCGTGGGGAGACATCACAAACGCCGTCTCGGAGTGTTTCAGTTCGCGCGCGATGTCCTGCATCTGATTCGCGTCGAGCGAATCGGCATTGAGCACCACACCCGCCGGATTACCCCGAAACGCCGTTCGCGTGAAGGCATCGATATGAAATAGCTGCGGTTCGTTCATCCTTTTTTCCATCTCCTGATTGCGATCCATATGGCCTGTACTGCCTGGCCTTTTCCTGTCAGACGCTAGCGAGCCAGTCTCGCTTGCCGATGCTTGGCGAAATCCTCGCGATCCACCAGGCATTCGGCGATCTGCACCGCATTCAGCGCCGCACCTTTGCGGATGTTGTCCGCCACCACCCAGATCTGAAGGCCGTTCTCCACCGTGTGGTCGCGGCGAATCCGTGAGACGAACACGTCGTCGGTGCCCATGGCGTCGAGCGGCGTCGCATAGCCGCCGGCCACCCGTTCATCGACGACGCGTACGCCCGGCGCAGCCGACAGCAATTGCCGCGCGTCGGCCGCCGCGAGCGGCTGTTCCAGTTCGATGCTGATCGCCTCCGTATGGCACACGAAAGTCGACACGCGTGCGCACGTCGCGGCTACGGGAATCGGCGAGCCGAAGATCTTTTGCGTCTCCACTTCCATCTTCCATTCTTCGCGGGTCCGCCCGTCTTCCATAAACGTATCGATATGCGGCACGACGTTGAACGTGATCGGTTTGTCTTCGCCCGCATCGAGGGACGCCTTGGCATGTTTAACCAGCGAACGCACGTCGATTCCCGCCGGATCCCACGGCCCCGTGAGTCGCTCCAGCATGGCGCGGCCGCCGCCTGAAGCCGATTGATAGGTCGAGACGACAATCCGTTTGATACGCGCGGCGTCGTGCAGAGGTTTCAGCGCCACCACCAGTTGAATCGTCGAGCAGTTCGCCACCGGCAGGATTTTTTTCCGGGTCCATCCAGCGAGTTGCTCCGCGTTCACTTCCGGCACGACGAGCGGCGCGTCAGGGTCCATGCGGAAAGCCGAGCTATTGTCGATCACCACGCAACCTGCTGATGCCGCGAGCGGACTGATCGCTTTGGAGTTTGCCGATCCGGTCGAGAGAAGCAATAGATCGAACTCGCTGAAATCGGCGTTCGCCATGTCGCGCACCGGATAGCGCTCGCCATTGAACTGCACGTGTTTTCCAGTCGAAGCGCTGGATGCCAGCGGCGTAAATTTCGCAACCGGAAAATGACGCTGTTCCAGCACCTTGATCATTTCGCCGCCGACATTGCCGGTGGCACCCCCTACCGCGACGCGATACATTCCGCACTCCTCCACTCAAAATAGACGCATAAAAAAAGGGCTCACGGTGCGATTCGCCGCGCCCCGTGTATGCGTATGATTGTGGCTTTACATCTCATCGTCAGCTATGCGCTCGATAGCTGATCACCTGTACGTATGGCGCACAGATCGATTCCTTCCCTGCCTCCTCTTGAATGCCTCGTCGCTGCATTGACCGCCGCGCGCTGCGGCTCCTTTACTGCCGCCGCGGAAGAGTTGAATGTCAGTCACGCGGCGATCAGCCGACGCGTAGCGGGCGCCGAAGCATGGGCCGCGGTGGCGCTGTTCGAGCGCGTCGGCCGCGGTGTGCGGCTGACGCCCGATGGACAGCGCGTGCTTGGCCGCATCGAACATGCGTTCGCGATCATCGACGAAACGGCGGACCTGTGGCGCAAACCCAAACGACGCTCGCTGGTGATTGCAACCACGTCATCGTTTGCACAAGTCTGGCTGTTGCCGCGTCTCGCGCTGCTGGAACGCGCCGTGGCGCCATTGCGTATCGAAGTGGTGACCGGTCAACAGAACGTCAATCTCGCTACCCAGGAGGCGGACATTGCAATCCGCTACGGTCGAGGCGGCTGGCAGACCCATTACGAAAAGCCGCTATTCGAACAGGAGGCGTTGGTGCCGGTCGTGTCACGCCACCATTTTTCCGAGGTTGAACGGAAGCAGGCGACCGGCAACCTGGCGCAGTTGCCGCTTCTTCATAACGGGGATACCGCGGGATGGCGCGCGTGGTTCAACGCGCATCAACTCCACTTCCGGAATAAGGCAGCCGACCGAATTTACGGCGACTATGTTTTGACCTTGACTGCCGCGGCGGAAGGTCTCGGCGTGGCGCTGCTGAGCAAGCCGACTGGCGCGCCGCAAGCGCTGCAAGACCAGCTGGTTGAACTGGCGATTCCATGCGCCGCTTCCGCGCTTGCTTATCACGTTCTCGCGGATGCTTCGGCGAGCGACGCCGCCGTGGTCGCCTGTATCGCTGCGCTGCACGAACTGGCTTCACAGTAGCGGCAGCATGCGGACCGGCGTCCGCATACACGACGCACGGCTAGAGATCGGCGATCTGCGCGATGCCGTTGCCGAACGACCAGTCCCCGCAACAATAGCGGCGGCATTCGGCTTGACCGGCCCGGAGGATCCCTGCTGGACAGCTGCAACACCCGTCGCGCGCATCTGAGGCAATGCTCCGCCCCACACCTTCAGCTATCGACTGACACGCCCTCGCGCTTCAGCGCGCGCTGCACCGCCGGCCGTTCCAGCAGCCGCACGCTCGCCGCCGTCCACGCCGGATAGTTGTTGCGCATGTCAATGCCGATGCGATTCCCCCAGCGATAAAGCACGAACAGGAACGGTTCGACGATCGTGTAGCCGTACGGCACGGCCCACAAACGGCCAGCGGCAAAATGACTTTCGATGATCCCGAAGCTATCGATTACCGTGCGCCGGCCTGTCGCGCGTATCCCGTCGTAGTGCGCAGGTTCCGCGCTGAAGCGCATCGGTCGCCAGATCCCGCCAAAGCCCACGCCGTGAACCCAGTCGGCAAGCCACGCGAGCCATTCGTGGCAGCGCGCTTCATCGATTGGATTGGCCGCTGGCAACAGTCCGCCTTCGGGATGCCGGCTCGCGAGGTACGTCAGGATCGCGGGCAACTCGGTGAGCACGCGGTCTTCGCCGGGAACGCCAAGCGCCGGCACGCGCGCCTTGGGGTTGATCGCGAGATAGGACGCGCGTTGCGTCGCGCCTTCCGTTACTGCGGTGCGTTCAAGTTCGAAATCGACGCCCAGTTCATTGAGCACGATATGCGCGGCTAGCGAGCAGGCGCCGGGGGAATAGAAAAGTCGATAGGTCATGGCGGCAGTTTATTGAGCGCTCATACCGGAGACAAACGATCATTTGTGAGGATCGGGCATTAGTGATATTAATGCTGGCACCATGCTATCTGCCCGCATTCCCCCTCTGCAGACACTGCGCGCCTTCGAGGCGGCAGTGCGACTGCGCAGCTTTACGCATGCCGCCGACGAACTCGCATTGACGCAAGGCGCAGTCAGCCAGCACGTCAGGGCACTGGAGGCCCGTCTCGGCGAAAAGTTGTTTGTGCGCGAACACATGGGCGTCACGCCCACACCTCGTGCCCATGCGCTGGCCTTGCAGGTCCGGCAAGGGTTGACGGTGCTCGTGCGTGCGTTCGGTGCGCCAGCGGTTCAACGGCCGCGTGGGCGCACGGCGGCCGCACCGCCGGTGCGGCTCGCCGTGAGCGTGTTGCCCTCATTTGCGACACGCTGGCTGAATCCCCGCTTGCAGCGATTTCACGCGGCACATCCGGAAGTCGAAGTGGAAGTTCGGCCGTCGGCATCGCTCGCGCGGCTCGACGGTCGCGATCGTATCGACGTCGCGTTGAGATACGGGCCGGGGCAATGGCCCGGCTTGCAGAGCGAGAAGTTGATGGACGAAGAAATCTTTCCCGTGGTGAGCCCGGACTACCGCAGCGGCAAGCTGCCGCGCCGGCCCAGCGAACTGGCGCGTTGTACGCTGCTCAGGCACAGATCGCAGCCGTGGGAGCCCTGGTTTCAGGCGGCAAGACTCGAAATGACGGAGCCCGTTACCGGTCCGCTTTTCGAAGACGCGGGCCAGGTGCTCGACGCCGCGGCCAGAGGAGAAGGGATTGCGCTGGCACGCCGCTCGCTGGCCAATGGCGAGCTGGCGGCGGGGAAACTGGTGCGCCTATGGAAAGCGAGCATCATCGACGTTCACGCGCATTTCGTAGTCTGGCGCCCGGACAACGCGAAGGTCGATGCCATCGACATTTTCCGGCGCTGGCTACGTAGCGAAGTTGATTTCGACTGAAGGCTGAGTCGTGGTCGCTAAGCGGCCTCACGCTGCGTGTCGTGCAATCGGTCGGGAATGAACAGCGCGGTGACACCGCTCAGAAAGAACACCGCACCGACTACCAGGAAGCCGATACCGATCGAAAACTGCGTGGCCAGGTAACCGATCACGATGGGCGCCGCGCCTGAGCAGAAGCGACCGAGGTTATACGAACCGCCCACGGCAGTGCCACGCACGGACGTAGCGAAACTCTCCGACATGAAGGTGCCGATCGTACCCAGCGGCACACCGTACATGAAGCCGAACAGAAGCATGAGATAGACGATGTTCTCGCGCGTGTGGAAGAAGATGATCAGCGGCAGAAAGAGCGCCGCGCCCACGCAGCCGAGGACATACACACCGCGCCGGCTCCAGCGATCGCCCAGCCATCCGGCGACGATCTTGCCGACGAACGCGACCACGTACGTGCCAATCATGTACCCGGCCATCGTGCTGAACTTGACGTGCAGTTCCTTTTCCAGGTAAGTCGGCAACCAGTTGTTCAAACCATAGAACCCGGAAAGGACGAATACCGAAGCGAGGGTCCACAGGATAAACAGGGTTCGCGATTGCCGGTTGCTGAAGATCAGGTAATAGCGATTCTCGGCACGTCCACGAGGGTTCGCGCGCGCAGCGGTGCGGCTCGCGAGCCAGCTCGCCGGCTCCGGCACGGCGAATTTGATGACCAGTGCCAATAGCACCGGCAGCGCCGACACGTAGTACAGCATGCGCCAGCCGTAGTGCGGCAAAATCCAGTTACTCAGGCCGATAACGACGATATAGCCGGCCGAAATACCGGTTTGCAGCGCACCGAGAATCAGCGAGCGCCGTTGCGTGGGCACGTATTCGGCAACGAGCGTGGTGACGAGCACCATGGAGCCGATCCCCAGCGAACTGATGAATCGCACAACCGCGAATTCCAGAAAGCCATGAGTGACCCCAAGCAGTCCGGCGCCAAGCGAAAACAGCGCCAGCGCCCACGCCACCACTCGCACCCGGCCCACGCGATCGCTCGCCCATCCGCCGATAATCCCGCCAATGGCCATGCCAAGCAGCGTCAGACTCCCCAACGCCCCCGATTCCACATTGGTCAGCCCGAATTCGTCCTTGATGCGCGTGAGCGTCAGGCCGTACATCATGACGTCCGCGCCATCGGCCATGAGCGCAAGATAGCCGAGAGCGAAGACAAGCAGCTAGGAGCCCTGGGCTTCGACGGCCTGGGTCACCGTGGAGGGTGTGGTAACGCGATTGGTCGTGCTCATGTCAGCGATCCGTGAACTCACCAGCGACTATCGTATTCCGCTTGACGAGTGCGGCGGCAAGAAAAGAACCGATCAGCAGGCCCATTGCTTCATGCCTCGCCGTATACCACCCTTCCCGATGCGTCAGGTTCATCGTGCCCACGCAGACTCCGTCGTAGGCGATCGGGATGTTCAATATCGAGCCGAGACCCAGGTTGGTCATCACGGCGTGATCGTCGAACGCGCCCTGGATACCTTGCATCGTTTCTGCGCGAAACGGCCTGAGGTCCAGCAGCACCTGGCTG
The DNA here is from genome assembly GCF_046027215.1 of Paraburkholderia fungorum. Taxonomy (GTDB): domain Bacteria; phylum Pseudomonadota; class Gammaproteobacteria; order Burkholderiales; family Burkholderiaceae; genus Paraburkholderia; species Paraburkholderia fungorum_D. Next base: position 2,597,035 of record NZ_JAQQEN010000001.1, read on the forward strand.
GCCCACGCGGTGCCGTCTTTCTGCTTGCGTCCGCCCACCGGATAGACGGCCGGCATGTTGGTGTACACGCGCTCCACCTCGCGACGCGGCGCATCGTAGGACATGATCGTGAACAGGCCAAAGCCGATTGTCCGTTCCGCCACGGCATGAACTGCGCGAAAAATGCCCATGGGCTGATCTTTCTGCCGCAGCGCCATGGCCAGACGCTCCAGGTCCGGAATATCAAGCGCTTGCGCGGCCGGCGTCTCAGACGCGATCTCATTGTCTTGCATGGTCTTGATGGAAAGGTGAGAAGTCACGACGTTCAGCCGTTCATTTCGGTGGATTTGAGCGGACCTCGCACGCCCTGCGCCGGTTCGAGACCGCTTTCCTCGATGTCTTCGAGCGAGCGGTTGCGGGTCTCGATACCGAGGAAGGCGACCACACAGGCGCCGATCAGCAACACCGTCGTGGTCATGGCGAAGACGCCCAGAAAGCCGAGCGTGGGATAGACCAGACCGACCAGAATGGGCGCGCTCACCGAGCCAATGCGGCCAAATGACGAAGACGATCCGGTACCGGTTGCGCGCACCGCCGTCGGAAAGACCTCAGGGGTGTACGCATACACGCCCGCGAACGCGCCGTTCATGAAGAACGACAGGCAGATGCCCGCGGCCATGATTTGCAGGCCGGTGTGAGAAAACGCAAGCGTGATCGCCGCCACCCCACCGAGCAACATGTAAGACGCCACCACGGCTTTCCGGCCGATCCGTTCATTGAGCCACGCCGCCGAGAAATAACCCGGAATCTGCGCGCCATAGATCGCGATGGAATAACCAAAGCTTTTCGTCATGGTGAGCCCTTCCTTGAGGAGCAGGCTCGGAATCCACGAGAAGAACGAGTAGTACGCGAATGCAACCGAGAACCACATCAACCAGCTGACGGCGGTTGTGCGCGCGAGGCGCGGCGACCACAACGCCAGCACGTTCTGCACCGCACTGCTCCTGACGGGCGCCGCTGTGGCAATCGGGCCCAGCGACGCGACAGGTGCCAGCGCGATGCCCCGCTCCGTGAACCATGACTCGATCGCGCTGACGATACGGTTCGCTTCAACCGTGCGGCCCTGGCTTTCCAGCCAGCGTGGCGATTCGGGCAGCGTCCGCCGCCACCACAACAGCATGACGACGGGCAATGAAGTCGCCACCGCCATGTAGCGCCAGCCGTCAGCAAAATTTCTCACCACGGTGAAGCCGATGATCGATGAACCCAGATAGCCGAACGACATGAAACCGACCAGTGCGCCGCAAAAGATGCCTCGATAACGTCGCGGTACGAATTCGGCAAGAAACGGCGCGATCACCACGGTCTCCGCACCGGAGCCAAAGCCCGCCACGATACGTAACGCAAAAAACGTGTGCCAGTCGGTGGCGGTGGCGCTCGCGAGCGACGCCACGCAGTAGATCGCCAGCGCGCTCATCATGATGCGGCGACGCCCGATCACATCCGCCAGTACGCCTGACAGGAAAGCCCCGAAGAAGTAGCCGATATAGGTACTGCTCGCGACGAGACCCGTTTCGGCGCTCGTGAGATGCCATAGCTTGCTGACGACCGGCAGCAGAAAGGCGAGCGACGATGAATCGAGTCCGTCGAACATGTAACCCAGCCCGCCGATGAGCAGGAGTTTCCGATGGAAGCCCGACAAAGGCAGTCTTTCAAGACGGACGGCGACAGCAGACACGGCATGTTCTCCCTGACGGAAATGGATCTGATCTCGGGGATGCGAAAGCTATCGCCCAATAGCGTACGCCTGCATCTGGCGCGGTGTGGCCGCGCCGCGCATCAGTCCGCCCCTGATCCCGACGGCGCAGACCCGGCCCAATGCCCAAGGCTCGGCCACCGTCAGGTCATGGCCGCGCGCGCGCAACTCGGTAAGCGTGTGCTCGGGAAAGCGTGACTCGGCGGACATCTTGCCCAGTTGCATGGAGCGCGGGTAGAACGAGCCGGGAAAGTGAGCGGTCTGGAATGAAGGTGCATCCGCGGCGGCCTGGAAATTCATGCCGGCGTGCACGTGCCTGAGAAACAGCTGGAGTGACCACTGGTCCTGCTGATCGCCGCCGGGCGTGCCGAACGCCGCATAGGGCTGGTCGTCTCGCGTAACCAGCGTAGGCGAGAGCGTGGTTCGCGGACGACGCCCCGGACCGAGCGACGATGGCAGCCCCTCTTCCATCCAGAACATCTGCGCACGCGTGGTCACGTTGAAGCCGAGACCGGGCACGGCCGGTGAGGCTTGCAGCCAGCCACCCGAGGGTGTCGCCGAGACCATGTTGCCCCAGCGATCGACGACATCGAGATGCACCGTGTCGCCGCGCAGTTCCGGCAGCGGCGCGAAGGTCGGCTCGCCCTGGCCGAAACCACCCGACTGCTGTTTCCCGGCATTGGCAAGAATGAGCGCGGCGCGCTGCTCGCTGTCGCCCAGTGTGCCTGGACGGAATTCGAACGACGCGCGATGGGAATCGATGAGCCGGCGACGCTCGTCGTTGTAGGCGTCGCTCAGCAGCACTTCCATGGGTACATGCGCAAACTGCGGGTCGCCGTAAAACACCTCGCGATCGGCGAACGCGAGCTTCGAACATTCGATGACCGTGTGGACGAAATCCGGTCCCATCGGGTCCATCGCATTGAGATCGAAACCCTTGAGGAGCGCGAGTTGCTGCAGGAACATCGGCCCCTGGCCCCATGGGCCGGTCTTGTGGACACGGAAGCCCTGATAGTCGTACGAGACCGGATCTTCATAAGACGGCTCCCAACGCGCGAGATCGTCGGCATTGAGCAAACCATGGTTGCGCTGGCCGGAGGTGTCGAGAACGGCTGTTGAACGGAAATAACTGTCAATCGCGTCGGCCACGAAGCCGCGGTAAAAAACCTTGCGGGCGAGCTCGCATTGCTCGGCACGATCGCTGCGGGTCGTCGCCTCTTCGAGAATGCGCCTATACGTCTGCGCGATCGCCGGATTGGCAAACAGCTGGTTGGGTATTGGGGCATCGCCGTTGCGCAACCATTGCGCGGCCGACGTGGGCCACTCAGTCTGGAAGAAGTCCTTGATGGCGAGGATCGACGACGTCATGCGCGGCAGCACCGGATAGCCGTTTTCCGCATAGCCGATCGCGTAGCTCAATACGTCCTCGAGCGGCAGCTGGCCATAGTCGCGCAGCATGGCCATCCACGCGCCAAACGCGCCGGGCACGACTGCCGGCAACAGACCGGTACCCGGCACGACCTCCAGCCCTAACTCGCGCATGCGGGCGATCGTCATGGAGGCAGGCGTCACGCCCTGCCCGCACAGTACACGTACGCGTTTTTCGCGGGCACTGTAGAACACCACCGGCAGTTCGCCACCCGGACCATTCAGATGCGGTTCAACGATCTGCAGGACAAAACCTGCTGCCGCTGCCGCGTCGAATGCGTTGCCGCCTTTCTCGAGAACGGCCATCGCCGACGCGCTGGCCAGCCAGTGCGTCGAGGCCACCATGCCGAATGTGCCAATCAGTTCCGGGCGGGTTGTGAACGACATGCGCAGCTCCTTTTGCGACGATCCGCGATCGATGTTTAAGCGTGTACCAATACGAATTGGTACAGAACAAATAAGATACGAGAGTAAGGCTAACAGCGCTGGGTTGCACCCAGTGTTAACCCGCTTTTTCACTGATTTTAGTGGATAAAAAATGTCCCGTCGATTGCGCTTCAATCAGTCTGATTCTGTTATCTTTGAACCAATTTAAATTGGTTCAGCAATCGGAAATGGAAAAAACGCTGCTCGACAGGCTGCTGGAATACATCGCCGAGCGTCAGCTCAAAGACGGCGACGCACTGCCGCCCGAAAGAAAGCTCGCCGAAGACCTTCTGGTCACCCGCAGGGATCTACGCGCGGCGCTGGCCTCGCTGGAAGCGGCGGGCCGCGTCTGGCGCGGGGTCGGGCGCGGCACCTATCTGGGTGCGCGGCCGCTGAAGTTCGCCCCGACCCTGCGTGGACTTCGCGCGGGAGCCAGTCCGGCGGACATCGCGGAAATGCGACTGCTTTTCGAGCCGGCGCTGGCCGCGCTTGCCGCGACGAAAGCGAGCGGGGACGATTTGCTGGAACTCGAAAAATGCGCCCGGAAGAACGCCGCCGCAAAAAATGACGAGGAGTGGCAGCAATGGGATCATCGCTTTCATCTGCTGATCGGCCAGGCCACGCGCAATCCCGCGCTCATTGCGCTGATGGAAGTGATCAACGGCATGCGGGTCAAACCGGACGTGCGCGAGAAAACTGCCGCGCAGGAGACCCGGCGCTACTTCGCGCAGCAACACCAGGATATTGTCAGCGCCATGAAAGCTCGTGACGCCGAATCAGCGGCACGATCGATGCGCGAGCATCTGTTGAGCGTTCAGTGGCGTACCTCCACCGGGCGAGACGAGGTCGCCGGGCGCGGCGAGTGACAGACCCGCAGCGGCCGCGCTATACCCCGCGCTTAGGCCATCCGTCGAACGAACAGCGTCATCGCCAGCAAATCGGCGCAACCGCCGGGGCTCAGTCTGCGCGCGACAAACGCCTGATGCATCGCGATCACGCTGGCGCGCCAGGCCGGTTGACCGACTCCGCCGCGCTTGAGAAATCCGCTGGCCTGCTCGCGCGCGAACGTCAATGCGTCGGCACCGCCGCGATACAGCAGGTTGGTATCGTCCACCGTCGCGATCAGCCTCATCAGCGCATGAACGCGTGCGGCTTGCGCATCGCCTGGCCGCAACGATTCGCCTTCCAGCAGCGCGGGCAACGCGCACCGGTAGATGGCCGGAAAGCCGCTCGCGGCCTGTTTGCGCGCCCCGCCCAGGTTGAAACGACGGCACACGAGCGCACCGTGACTATCTCCCGTACCCGTGCCCCCGACGATGCCGTCCGCCCACTCCCGCGCGACGATTGCGCCGAGCGTGCCGGCTGGCTCGAACACCTCGCGAAACCCGGCGGCGGCACACAACAGCCCCATGCCGAAGATCGCTCCACGATGCGCGTTGATTCCCTCTGTGGCGGCCATCATGGCCCGCTCGGCGGCGAGTCCGATGGTGCGCAACTCAGGCATGCGCGCCCCGTTTGCGCCGGCGTGCATTAGCTGGCTGAAATACGGCGCCAGAGAGGCGGCGCTGCGATACATCAACGCGGCATTCATGTCGTCGTGGGCGCCGTTGTCGACGTGACTGACCAGCCCCGGCTTGGGATAGGTCATCACCTCCAGCTTCAGGCACATACTCGCGACGCGCCCGATTGTAGCGGCGTCGATAGCGTCGCCCGTGGCAACCGGCACGGCTGTATGGACGCTATGCGGCGCGCTCATGGAAACACCTCGTCACCTGTTCTCGTTAGTCTGCCGGGAGCGGGCCGCCGGCCTGAAGGCTGCGGCCCTGCTCCCTGTCGTGCTGCGTGCTGCGTGCTGCTTGTTACGTGCTGCTTGTTACGTGCTGCGTGTTGCGTGCTGCGTGCTGCGTGCTGCGCCGCTATGGGACACCCGGATGCATAACCACCGGTTGCGGCCAGTGATACGCACGCGTCTTGCGACGCGCGCCGCGCCTTAAACCGCCAACGAGCGCATTACAGCTGGGCGTGCTTCGCTGCGTCTTCGATTACCGCAGCCACTTCCTTCGGGCGCGATTCGTAGACCGAATGACTGGCACCCGCCAGCACGGTGGTGTGGCTATGGGCGCGTTGGTAATAGAAGCGTTCGAGATCCGGGTTGATGATCTTGTCGTCACCGGCCACGATGCCCCAGCTCGGCTTGGTGGTCCACGCGGCAACCGTCATCGGCTGCGAGAAGACCTTTGCTGCGGTGAGAATCTGCGATTGCGCTTCGAACTGGGCCTGCTTGAGCGGCAGATCAGCTGCGAAGTCTTTCGGGAAATCCGCCGGATTCAGATACGTGTAACCGTCGTCGGTCTTATTGATAGCGCCCGCCTGTTGCGACGTGTAGCTGGGCATCTTCTTGCCCAGATCGGACTCGTCTTCGCCCACGGCCGGCGCATGCGCGGCCACGTAGACGAGACCCGCCACCTTCGGATCGGCGCCGGCTTCGGTGATGATCGAGCCGCCGTAGCCGTGCGCCACCAGAATCGTCGAGCCATCCTGCAGGTCGATTACGCGCTTCGCGGCGGCGACGTCGTCATCGAGCGAGGTCAGCGGCTCCTGCACCATCGTGACGTGGTAGCCGTCTTTGGTCAGGATGTTGTAGACCGGCTTCCAGCCCGAGCCGTCCACCCATGCCCCATGCACCAGAACAATGTTCCTGATCGGCTTGGTGGCGGGTTGCGCGTCCTGCGCCATGGCGCCGGTGGAAGCGAACAGGCAAGCAGTAAGAGAAAGGACAGATGCCGCGGCAGACAAAATTTTCATGATGAGATTCCGTAAATAAAGAACGAAACAGGCAGTTGAAATAAGCGGGTGAAATAAGCAGCCAAAATTCAAAAAGTAGCTGGCTTGATCCGACGGCTACGCCGAGCTATGCGATGCACTCGTCTATCAAGCCGTCTACTTCTGCAACGGGACGGACGGAGATCCTGCGAACGGGACGGCACATGACGCAGGGTCCGTCTCACCTCACCTATCTGCCGAAGTACGGATTGCAGAAGCTCACCGGGCCGACGCAGTTGTTCGGCGTCTTCGTGTGCATCGCCGTGCGCATGGCCGAGCCCGCTGCCGAGCCACCGTTCTGCGCGACGCCGCCGACAGCCTGGTTTGTCAGCTGCCGATCGTCCTGCGCGGCGACTTTGGCTTCAGCTGCCTGAATGTCCGACGGGTAGTTGATGTCGTTGGCGATCGGCACGTAACCGGCCTTCTCGACACGCACCAGGTCGGCACGGACTTCTGCACGGGTGACCGGCGCGTTCGACTGGGCGAAGCTGAGAACCGGGGCGCCAAGGGTCGCAACGGCGAGAGCGATACCAACCATGATTTTCGACATGATTAAGACTCCTTCATTAGGTTAATTGAGCTGTGCGGTATAAACCGCCTGCCAACAGGGTGAGACACCGTCCGCTCGAAGATGCTTTCCGGCGACCACAGATGCAGTCTGCTCCCCGGGTGATTTCACGACTCCGACGCGATGATTACAAAGTTGTTATCTCCGAACATCGGCGTGACGGCGTGTCAGCTGGCCGGCCGACGTGCCGTCGATCTGAAGATAACAAAATGGTAATGTGCCGGACTCCGCCCCGTAAGCCCCGCCCCTTCACACTCCTGACTCACGAAGCACGCGCCCTTGCGCCGTCAGCGGCGACCGTCAAGCGCGCTTCCATCTGCCTTCTTTTCAGGATTCCGCCATGTGGATTGTCAGGCTCGCGCTGCAGCGCCCCTATACATTCGTGGTCCTCGCGATACTCGTTTTTATCGTCGGTCCGCTCGCGATACTGCGCACGCCGACGGATATCTTTCCGAACATCGATATCCCGGTGGTGAGCATTGTCTGGACGTATAACGGCTTTTCCGCGCAGGACATGGCCAACCGCATCACGTCGAATTACGAACGCGCGCTGACCTCCGACGTCGAAGACATCGAACATATCGAGTCGCAATCGCTGAACGGCGTCTCGGTGGTGAAGGTCTATTTCCACCCGGGCGCGGATATCAATCGCGCGATCGCCGAGGCGGCGTCCAATTCCGCGTCGATCCTGCGCGTGCTGCCGCCCGGCACATTGCCGCCAAACATCATTACGTACAGTGCATCGACGGTGCCGATCCTGCAGCTCGGACTCTCCAGCGACACACTGTCCGAACAGCAACTCTACGATCTCGGCAACAGCGCCATCCGCACGCAACTGGCAACGGTACAGGGCGCTGCCGTGCCGCTGCCGTTCGGCGGCAAGGTGCGGCAGATCATGGTCGACATCGATCCGCGCGCGCTCCAGGCAAAGGGTCTCGCGCCGCTCGACGTGGTCAATGCCGTGAATGCCCAGAACCTGATTTTGCCGGGCGGCACGGCCAAGATCGGGACACGCGAATACAACGTGCAGATGAACGGCAGCACCGACACCGTCGCCGCGCTCAACAACCTGCCGATCAAAACGATCAACGGCGGCGTGGTGTATGTGCGCGACGTCGCCCATGTGCGCGACGGCTACGCGCCGCAAACCAACATCGTGCGGAGCAACGGCAAGCGCGCTGCGCTGCTGACCATCGAGAAATCCGGCAGTACGTCGACGCTCACCATCATCGAGCAGGTTAAGGCCATGCTGCCGCATATCGCGGCCGGTTTGCCGAGCGCGCTGCACATTACCGCGCTATCCGACCAGTCGGTGTTCGTGAAGTCAGCGGTGCTGGGCGTGGCGCGCGAGGCGCTGATCGCCGCGGCCCTGACCGCCCTGATGATCCTGCTGTTTCTTGGCAGTTGGCGCGCCACGCTGATCATTGCGGTCTCCATCCCGCTCGCGGTGCTCACTTCGATCATCGCGCTGTCCGCGCTCGGCCAGACCATCAACATCATGACGCTCGGCGGCCTTGCGCTCGCCGTGGGCATTCTCGTCGACGACGCCACCGTCGCGATCGAGAACATCGCCCATCATCTGGAGAGCGGCGAGCCGCTGCACGATGCGATCCTGAACGGATCGGGAGAAATCGCGGTGCCGACCTTCGTCTCGACGCTGTCGATCTGCATTGTGTTCGTGCCGATGTTCCTGCTCTCCGGCGTTGCACGCTATCTGTTCGTGCCGCTTGCCGAGGCGGTGGTGTTCGCGATGATCGCCTCGTACTTCTTTTCGCGCACGCTGGTGCCGACGCTTGCGATGGTCCTGATGCGCGCGCGCGGTGCAGTCCCGCTCACCGGAAGCGGACCGATTGCGCGCCTGATCCGTTTTCAGGCTGCCTTCGAGCATCGCTTCGAGCGGCTGCGTGAACGGTATCGCGGCGTGTTGGGCGCGGCGATCGCCAGTCCGCGCCGTTTCATCGCGATCTTCCTGGTGGTGTGTCTCGGCTCGCTCGCGCTGGTGCCGTTTGCCGGCCGCGACTTTTTCCCTGCTGTGGATACCGGCGAAATCCGTCTGCATCTGCGTGCGCCGACCGGTACGCGGATCGAAGATACCGCACGCATCACCGATCAGGTCGAAGCACGAGTGCGCAGTGTGATTCCGAAGCCGTACCTGGCGGCGCTGCTGGACAACATCGGCGTGCCGGTGAGCGGGATCAATCTGACCTACGATTCGTCGGACCCGATCGGCCCGGAAGACGCCGACGTGATGATCACGCTCGCAGCCGGGCACCCGCCCACCGCCGCCTATGTCGCGACGCTGCGCACGATGCTCGCCAGAGACTTCCCCGGCGTGACGTTCGCCTTCCTGCCCGCCGACATCGTCAGCCAGATTCTCAACTTCGGCCTGCCCGCGCCGATCGATATCCAGATCGTCGGCAACAAGCTCGACGCCAACCGCCTCGTCGCGAACCGCCTGCTCGCGCAATTGCGCGGCGTGCGCGGTCTGGTCGATGCACGCATCCAGCAACCCGGCGACGCGCCTGCGATCAACGTCGACGTCGACCGTACGCGCGCCATTCAGGCCGGGCTGTTGCAACGCGACGTGTCGCAGAACCTGCTGATCGCGCTCTCCGGCAGTTCGCAGACGGCACCGAATTTCTGGCTCGACCCGCACAACGGCGTCAGCTATCCGCTGATGGCGATGATGCCTCAGTACGACGTCGACTCGTTGCAGGCGCTCGCCAACATTCCGGTCGCACCGACCCGTGGCGCGGGGGGCGGCATGATGGCGACAGCGGCCTCGGCGAACGCGGATGGCCCCGCCCCGCAAAATCTGCTTGGCGCGTTGAGCACGCTGACGCGCGGCACCCAGCAGGCCGTCGTATCGCACTACAACGTCCAGCCGGTGCTCGATATTTTCGCCTCCGTGCAGGGACGCGACCTCGGCGGCGTGGCAGCCGACGTGACCCGGCTGGTGGAGCAGATCCGGCCGCAATTGCCGCCGGGGGCGTCGATCGTCATGCGTGGCCAGGTGCAGGCAATGCACGATTCGTTCAGCGGTCTTGCCAGCGGCCTCGTGTTCGCGATCGCCCTCGTGTACCTGCTGATGGTCGTCAATTTCCAGTCGTGGCTCGATCCTTTCATCATCATCAGCGGCTTGCCGGGTTCGCTCGCGGGGATCGCGTGGATGCTGTTCAGCACCGGCACTCCGCTGAGCGTGCCGGCGCTGACCGGCGCGATCCTGTGCATCGGCATTGCCACGGCCAACAGCATTCTCGTGATCAACACCGCGCGCGAGTTCCACCATGGCGGCCAGCCGCCACTGCAAGCGGCCCTCGAAGCCGGTTTTAGCCGCCTCCGTCCGGTTCTGATGACGGCCCTCGCCATGCTGATCGGCATGCTGCCGATGGCGCTCGGTCTCGGCGACGGCGGCGAACAGAATGCGCCGCTCGGCCGCGCGGTGATCGGCGGTCTCGCGCTCGGCACGCTCTCGACCCTGCTGTTCGTCCCGGTCGTCTACGGGATGGTTCATGCGTGGCTCGACTCACGTCGCGCGGCGCGAACCGACACGCTAGACACCGCCCGCATCCATTGATTCCGACGAGATATTCCTCATGAACGATTCTTCGATTCCGCCCGAACGTGGCCCGCGACACGAGCGGTCCGCCGAAGCCGATCAGGCCACCCGGGCCGCCCACACAACGAACGAGGGGCACGGCCCACGAGCCGGCGACGCGGTCACCGAACGGAAACCGCGCGGCCGCCTGTTGCCACTCGCCTTGACCGGACTGGCCGTGGTGCTGCTGATCGTCGGCATCGTGCCGCGCCTGCATGCGAGCACAGCGCTGACGCAGCAAACGCGAGCGCAAAGCGTGCTGAGCGTGTCGGTCATTACGCCGCGTGCGGCGCCGGCGGCCCAGCAACTGCTGCTGCCGGGGGCGGTAACGCCGTTCGCCGAGGCATCGATCTACGCCCGCACGAGCGGCTACCTCGCGCACTGGAACGCCGACATCGGCGCCCACGTCAAGCGCGCCCAGATACTCGCCACGATCGAAGCCCCCGATCTCAATGACCAGTTGCGCCAGGCCCGCGCGGACCAGGCCACCGCGCAGGCCAACTACGACTTCGCGAAGACCACCGCGCAGCGCTGGCAGGAGATGCTGAAAACCCAGGCGGTCGCGCAGCAGGACGCCGATACGAAAGTGAGCGACAGCGAAGCGCGCCGCGCGATGCTGGCGTCGGCGCAGGCCAATGTCGCGCGCCTCGCTGAGCTGGTTTCGTACGAGAAGATCACCGCGCCGTTCGACGGCGTGATCACCGCGCGCAACGTAGACGTCGGCGCGCTGGTGACGGCGGGCGGCACGCCCGGAACCGCGGGCATGTCCGGCGAGCTGTTTCATATCCAGCAGACCGCCGTGCTGCGCGTGTTTGTCGACGTGCCGCAAAACGACGCAGCCTACGTAACGCCGGACACTTCCGTCTATCTGACGGCCCAGCAGTATCCCGGCCGCCAGATTCCCGCGCGGGTGGCGCGCAGCACCGGCTCGATCGATCCGTCGAGCCGCACGCTGCGCGTCGAGGTCGACGTCGACAACCAGGACGGCGCGCTGATGCCCGGCGCTTACGCGCAGGTGCACCTGCAGTTGCGGTCGAACTCGCCGGCACTCGATCTGCCGGTCAGCGCCCTGCTGTTTCGCCCGGACGGCGTGACCGTCGCCGTGGTGGACGGCAGCGGTAAGGCGGTGCTCAAGACCGTGCATATCGGACGCGATTTCGGCACGCATGTGGAAATCACCACGGGCCTCGCCGCCACTGACCGCGTGATCGACAACCCGGGCGATTCGTTGAGCGCCGGTCAGGCGGTCCGCATCGCGCCGGCAACCCATGCTTGAGCGCCCATCACCGGGAGGATTTGCGATGTTCCTCGAGGCTTTACCACTGCGGCTGTCGCGCCGCTCGCCGCGGGTTTCACTACTGGCCTCGCTCGTGGTGCCGCTCAGCGGCGTGCTGTTGAGCGCCTGTTCGACCCTGCCGCCTTATCAACGCCCCACCGCCGAAACACCGGCATGGTACGCGGGTGCGGCATCCGCCTGGGCGCCGGCCACGCCGATGGATGCGATGCCGCGCGGCCCGTGGTGGACCATCTTCGACGATGCGGTGCTGAACCAGCTCGAAGCGCGTGTCGACATCTCGAATCAGACCGTGCGCAAGGCGGTTGCGCAGTTGCAGCAGGCTCGTTCGATGGTGGACTACCAGCGCGCCGGCTTTCTTCCCACGATTACTGCCGGGCTTGCTCAAGATCGCTTCCGGACCTCGCAGAACGTAGTGGACCGGTCGCTCGCGGGCAAGACCGTGCCCGACTATTCGGGCGGGGTGTCGGCGAGCTGGGAGCCCGATCTGTTTGGCCGGGTGCGCGATACCGTGACCGGCGCGCAAGCCGATGCCCAGGCGAGCGAAGCGGACCTTGAAGCCGTACGTCTGTCGGTCAACGCGGACCTGGCCGTCGACTATTTCACCTTGCGCTCGCTCGACACCCAGAAGACCCTGCTCGACGACAGCGTGAGCGCCTACGCCGCTGCATTGAAGCTGTTGCAGCAACAGCTAAAAAGCGGCGCGATCGATGCCTCCGCCGTCGCCCAGGCCACGACCCAACTCGAAGCTACGCGCACGCAAGACACCGACATCGACGTGACGCGAGCGCAGATGCAGCATGCGATTGCGACCCTGATCGGCGAGCCGGCCTCGACTTTCGCGCTGCCGCCGAATGGTACGGCGGCGGCAGCGCCGGCGATTCCGGTCGGCGTGCCGTCGCAATTGCTGGAACGACGGCCGGACATTGCCGCGGCCGAGCGGCGGGTGGCGTCGGCGAACGCGCAGATCGGCGTGGCGCGTGCCGCTTTCTTCCCCGATCTCGTGTTGTCAGCGAGCGCTGGTCTGGAGAGCACCTTCTTCACGCCGTGGCTCACCGCGCCGAGTCTGTTCTGGTCGCTCGGGCCACAACTGGCCGGCACGCTATTCGACGGCGGCAAGCGCACGGCCGCCCTGCATGGCGCAACGGCCCAGTACAACGGCGCGGTGGCCGATTATCGTCAGACGGTGCTGGTGGCCTTGCAACAGGTCGAAGACAACCTGTCCGCCTTGCATTCGCTCGCCGGCGAAGCGGACAGCCAGCAGCGCGCGACCCAGGCGGCCGCTCTTTCGCTGCGGCTCACGACGGACCGCTTCAACGCGGGCGCGGTCAGCTACCTTGACGTAGTGACCGCACAGACCATCGCGTTGACGAACCAGCGCAGCGCCGATCAAATCGCCGCGCGTCAGCTGGTGTCGAGCGTGTTGCTGTTGAAGGCCCTGGGTGGCAGTTGGCATGCTCAGGCAGGCGCGCAGGCTGGCGCTCAGGCAGCCGCTCAGGCAGGCACGCAGGCAGCCAGCCAGGCCGCCGCTAAACCCGCAAAAACGTGAGAATGAAGCGCGTGCCGTGCGCGTCGCTTTCGGCATGTACCGAGCCGCCGTGCAATTCCATGATCGTACGCACGATGGCGAGCCCAAGTCCGGCCGAGCCCGTGGAAGCCTGCGACAGCCCCGACGACGGCAGCGAACTGCGCGACGGATCGATGCGATAGAAACGCTGGAAGATGGGCTCAAGATGCTCCGCGGCGATCGGCAGCCCCTCGTTCGTTACGCTCACACGCACCTCGTTTTCGGATGCGCTCGAGTCGAGCACGATCTCTCCGCCATGCGGCGTATAGCGGATCGCATTGGCTAGCAGATTGCTGACGGCGCGGCGAAACAGTTCGAGATCCGCTGTCAGCGTCGCCGCGCCGGTCACGCGCAAGCGCACGTGCGCTTCGTCGGCAATGCCTTCGAAGTATTCGGCAATGCGCATCAACTCCTCGCCAGCGGCGAATTCGTGCATGTGTTTGACGAACTGAGGATGCTCCGCGCGGGCGAGAAACAGCACGTTTTCGATCATCCTCGACAAGCGGTCGCATTCCTCCACATTCGAGGCGAGCAGCACCTGGTATTCATCCACCGAGCGCGGCCGGGCGAGGGCCACTTCGGCGGCGCCGCGCATGTTGCCAAGCGGTGTGCGCATGTCGTGCGCGAGATCGGCGGTGAAGCGCGACAAGCGTTGAAAGCCATGATCGACCCGTTCGAGCATCGCATTCAACGCGGCCACCAGCGTCTCCAGTTCGCTGGGCACGCGCGCCACTTCGATGCGCGTATTGAGGCGGTTCACCGTGACGAGACCCGCGCTCGCGGCGATATCGCGCAGCGGCCGCATGGCCGCACGAATCAGCAGATAACTGAGCAGCATCGCGAGAATCAGGCCGCCCGCACCAGCCAGCTCGAGCTTGCTGCGGTAACGGTCCAGCAAAAGCGTACGGTCGGTCATGTTGCGCGCGATCAGCACGTGGACCACTTCGCCATCGCGCAACTGAACCTCAGCGAGAATGCCGCGGATCGGTGCGCCGTGACGGCCGGTCCAGTCGCCGATCGACGTTTCCGTGATGCGCGCCGAGTTGGCAACGCGGGTGAGCGGCGGCAATGCGGCGAGGGTCGCCGCGCCGCCGGTGTCGCTTGCGGTGCTGTCCGCCTGAGCGGCACTCGCGGCGCTGGGCGGGGGCGTCATGCCGACAGCGCCGAGCTCGCTGGACGTATCGGACGTATCGGACGTATCGGTCGTATCGGTCGTATTCGCCCCCGCTGTCCCGTCGGTCTCGTCGGCCGCGGCGAAAGCGTCCGCCGCATTATGTCCGATCAGGCGGCTGCCATCCGGACCGAAGACCTCCATCGACAGCGCCTGATTGCCGAGCACGATGCTGGTCACGCGTACCTTGTACGCGCGAAAGTCCTCCGGCGAATTGAGTTCCTGAGCGAGTCGCCGGGCGTGGCGCGCGGCGAGCACGACGTCGAGATCGGCCTGCGCCCCGGTCTGCTTCTCCAACGCGAAATACAGATAACTGCCGACAATGACGAACACCGCGAGCGTGGTGCCGCCGAAAGCTAGCGCGAGTGTGGCTGCGAGCGAGCGGCCGCGCATCAACTCGCGTCCTTCAGTTCGAGTACGTAGCCGACGCCACGCACGGTGTGGATCAGTTTGACGGGGAAGTTATCGTCGATCTTGGTGCGCAGCCGACGAATCGCGACTTCGACGACATTCGTATCGCTGTCGAAGTTCATGTCCCACACATAGGATGCGATCTGCGTGCGGCTCAACACTTCGCCCTCGCGGCGCGCCAGCAGCTGCAGCAGCGAGAATTCGCGCGGTGTCAGATCGATGCGCGCGCCGCCACGCTTCACGCGCCGGCGGTTCACGTCCATTTCCAGATCGCCGACCTTGATCAGCTCGCTTTCGCGCGGCGGCCCCCGGCGTGCCAGCGTACGCACGCGCGCCAGCAACTCGACGAAAGCGAAGGGCTTGACCAGGTAATCGTCCGCGCCGAGTTCGAGACCGCGCACGCGATCATCGACGTCGTCGCGTGCGGTGAGGAACAACACCGGCGTGGTACGCGTGTTGCGTAAAGTCTTGACGAGGGTCCAGCCGTCCATGCCGGGCAGCATCACATCGAGCACGATGACGTCGTATTCTTCTTCCTGCGCGAGCAATAAGCCTTGGGGGCCGTCGTTCGCGATGTCGACCGCGTAGCCGGATTCTTCAAGGCCTTTCTTCAGATAGGCGGCTGTTTTCAGCTCGTCCTCGATCACCAGGATTCGCATGGATGGCTCCGCATTGGCTTGATCCTGGAATCATACCGGCAAGCGGAGCGGGTCGTCGCGACGATCCGGTCAGGTGCCGTGAGCCCGCGCACGCTCCAGTACGCGTGCAAGGCAGACCGCGCCGCGTTCGATCTCGTCGCTATCGAACGCGGCGAAGCCCAGCACCAGACCCGGCGGGACGGCACGCTCGAGCGCGTAAAACGACAACGGCCGCGTTTCGATGCCAGCGAGCGCCGCGTGCCGCGCCACTCGCGCGTCGTCGGTTTTGCCCGGCAGGAAGGCGGGTGTGTCGAGCCCGGTGGTGATCGCGGGCAGCGCGAGCAGGCCGCCAAGATGGCGCTCGATCGAATATTTGAGCGCCTGGGCACGCTCGCCGTACAGCAGCCGCATCCGGCGAATATGGCGGCCAAAATGACCCTCGGCAATGAACGCATGCAGGATCGATTGCTGGTCCACGGCCAGATGCCGCGACGTCAACGAGAGCGCAGCGGCGAACGCGTCGACGAGCCGGTCTGGAACGATCGCATAGGCCATGCGTAGTGCGGGAAACAGCAGCTTGCTGAACGTACCGCAGTAAACAACGTGACCGCTCTCATCAAGACTTTTGAGCGCCGCCAGTGGACGGCCTTCAAAGCGATATTCGCTGTCGTAATCGTCTTCCAGGATCACCGCGCCGCTTCTGCGCGCCCATTCCAGCAGCGCGAGGCGCCGTTCGAGCGCAAGCGGCGGTCCCATGGGCGCCTGTCGTCCGGCGGTCACATAGGCGAGGCGGGCATCGGCTGCGTGGCGGCACGCCCACTCCACATTCATCCCGTCTGCGTCCACCGGCACTCCAACGACACGCGCTCCAGCCGCCTCCAGCGCAAGCTTCGCACCCGGATAGCCGGGATCTTCCAGCAGCGCGGTGTCGCCCGGGTCGAGCAGCAGTCGCGCGCTCAGGTCGATCGCCTGCTGAACACTGCTTAGCATCACTACGTTTCCAGCGGAACACGTGATGCCGCGAGCGGTCCGCACATGCTCGGCGATTGCTTCGCGCAACGGACCATAGCCTTGCGCCTCGCCGTCGGCCAGCATGTCTCCACGGAAACGGCGCGAACGTCTCGCGGCCAGCTTCGACCACAAAGCGGACGGGAAAGCGGCAAGGTCCGGCTGACTGGGACGAAAAGCGCGAGCGGGCGTCGCGCGGCCCTCAACCTGGAAAGCCGTGCGCGACAGCAGTGCGCCACGCGCGGACAACTCGATGTGTGCGTCGGCGCTGCGTACGGCGGGTTGCGCCGACTTCGCCCGGTGTTTGCCGGGCACGAGGCGCCGCTCGGGCAATTCCGCCGCGACAAAGCTGCCCCGCCCCACCGCTGCAGTGACATACCCTTCCGCATGTAATTGCGCGAACACCCCAAGCACGGTGCCTCGCGAAATCGCAAACCGCGTAGCGAGATCGCGCGTGGCCGGCAACCGGGTTCCCGGCGAAAACCGGCCGGTCAGGATCGCGCCGCGGATCTCGTCGTAGAGCCATTGCTGCAGTGAAGCCCCTTCTGGCTTAGGCGCAAGCGCGATCTCGATGTCTTTGGCGCGTCTCAACTTTCACCTCAAAATGGCTCAATCAGTTTTTCGATAATGGCTCTTTCGGCACACCAATATGATAACTAAGCTGCCGGTAAACGCCGATCGGCAACACGACTGTCAAATGCGCCGCCTCGGGCGTAGAGCCAACCGGCGCATCGTCACCCTTTGCTTTCAAAAAAAGGATAGTCATGACTAGCAAGGTCTTTCTCGCCGGCGCCACAGGCGCTATTGGAACCGCCCTGATTCCCCTGCTGATCGACGCGGGATTGTCGGTCTACGGAAGCACGCGAAGCGCACAACGCGCAAAGATGCTGGAAGACGCGGGCGTCATACCGGTCGTCGTCGATGTGTTCGATGCCCAGACATTGGCCAACGAGCTGGCCCGAATCAGGCCGCAAAGCGTGATTCACCAACTGACCGATCTGCCGCGCGGGCTCGATCCTTCGCGCATGGCGCAGGCAGTCGTCAACAACGCCCGCATCCGCAACGAAGGCACGCGCCACCTGGTCAAAGCAGCCGCGGCAGCCGGTTGCAGCCGGCTCGTTGCGCAGAGCATCGCCTGGGCCTACCGCCCGGGCACGCTGCCGTATGTGGAATCGAGTCCGCTCGATGTCGACGCCGCCGCACCGCGCAGTATCAGCGTGCAAGGGGTCGTCGCGCTGGAGAAATGGGTTCTCGAATCGACCGCCCTGACCGGCACGGTGCTGCGCTATGGGCAGATCTATGGTCCGGGCACCGGCGCCGACGCGCCGTCCGGGGCGAGCCCGCTGCACGTTCAGGCCGCGGCGATCGCGGCTTTGCTGGCCCTGCAACGCTCGCCGGGCGGCGTCTATAACATCGCCGAAGACCACGCGGAAGTCAGCAGCGAAAAAGCCCGCAGAGAGTTGGGGTGGTCGGCGTCCATGCGTTCGATGGAGCGTCTGAGCGTTCCGCTCAAGGCTTCAGCTGCGCGATGAATACCGCGCTTGCGTCATCGAGCGGCGCGCGAGACTTCTCGAGTTTCGAGCACAGCACCGCGCCTTCCCATGCATTCCAGAAGTAGCGTGCAAGGGCCGCCGTGTTGACGTCAGCCCGAATCTTCCCGGCTGCCTGGCCTTCGTCCAGGCATGTCTGGATGCGTGCGCGCCAGTCCTGGATCACGTTCAGAAGCGCCGCGCGAAACGTTTCGTCCAGTGCGGCGAGTTCCTGACTTAGGTTACCGACGAGACAGCCGCGCCTGAAGTGGAAACGCTCCATGCCGTTAGCGGCGTCGTCGGTGAATGCCTTGATACGATCGATCGGATCAAGCGATGTGTCGCACAAGTGGCGATCGAGCTTGCGCGCAAAATACGCGGCATACGCGTCGATGACTTCGAGCGCGTAGGCGTCCTTGCTGCTGAAGTAGTAGTGGAAGGAACCCTTTGGCACACCCGCAATGGCGACCAGCTCGTCCAGAGAAAAATTGTAGAAACTCTTCTCCGTCAGAAGGGCTACGCCAATTCGCACCAGCTCGGCACGCCTGCCTGTATCGCGTTTGGTTGTTGGAGTGGCCATCATGTATCTCTCTAGAAATGTCCGCGGCCTTGCGGTCGTCTATTTGCGGTCGATTGTTGCGGTCGACTAATTGCGGCGGCAACCGGTCACCAGCGCGGCCGCTTGGCGAGAAGCGGCATCATTGCGAGAAGACCCAGAACCGGGCCGGGCAGAAGCAGCCAGGCCACGTGAACATCGAGCGAATGAAATGCACTTGTCGACCAGAGGATCGAACAGGCCGACAGAAAAAACCCGCAGCTGTTTTGAAGCGTCAATGCACCGCCGATTTTGTCCGCCGGACACGCCCGCACGGATAAAGCCGAAAACTGCGGTGAATCGGCAATGACGCTGATGCCCCAGACAAGCAGCAACGCGAGCTGCACCGAAGTGCCAAGCGTCGACGCGAGTGGATAGACCGCGCACAGCGTACCTGAAACCAGCAAGGCCAGCGCCGCGGTGCGCGCGCTTCCAACCCACCGGCTCAACATGCCGCCGAACAGACAGCCGGCCGCACCGATGCCGATGATAAGAAATGACCAGAACGCGACCGCGCTAGCCGATTGATGCGTCGATCCGGCAAACGCGTGTTGCACAAATAGCGGCGTGAGCGTCCAGAAGGCGTACAGCTCCCACATGTGCCCAAAGTAACCGAATGCCGCGGCCCGGAACTCACGGATTCTGACGACTTCGCCGACGCCGCCGGAGAACGCCGAACGACGTGCAGCGCCCGCCCGAACATGCGGCCCCTCGCCTAGCCAGAACACCAGCGTCGCACCAATAACCGCGAGCGCGGACGAAGCGAGCACCACCGTTTGCCACGGCACACTGGCGAACGCCGCGCGAATCGCATGAACGGATGCCGTGCCGAGCGTCAACATGGCGACCAGTAATGCAAGCGTCTGCGCGGCGCGACCAGGTGCCCATGAGACGAGAAGCTTCATCCCCAGCGGATAGATTCCCGCGAGCGCCACCCCCACGCCGAACCTGAATACGACGGCGGATGCGAGACCGGTGCTGCACAACGCAAAGAGCGCATTCAACGCCGCGCCGATCAGACCGCACAGTGCGAAAACACGGCTGGCAGGAACGCGGTCGGCGATACCGGTGGTCGCGGACACCAGCGTGCCGACAATGAACCCCGCCTGCACGGCATTGGTCAGCCAGCCGATGCCGGATGCGCTGAGTTGCCAGGCCGCCTGCAGGTCGCGCATCGCGCCGTTCGCGCTGAACCACAGCGAGGTGCCGAGCAACTGGGCAATCGCGATCACCAGCACCGCGCGGTTCACACCCACGGTGTGCTCCGTTGCCCGTCCAACCTCCAGCTTGTCTTCCACGTCGCCTCCTCCATGCTCCTGATTCCCGCTGCCACCGTCGCCACCGTTGCCTTCGCGCTGCGACTTTCTGATGTGTGCGGTCGCGTTCCGTGCGTGGCTCAGGAGTTACCCGAGCCACTATAGTTTTTTGTAGACGACCGGTCAACTAGTCTCTATAACTACTAACTGACCGGTCGTCTAGTAACCAACATACACCGCCAGAGCGGCCCAGGAGGCTGCCGGCATATGGAGACTTACGTCATGGAAAAGCTGAGTGTGGATGGGCCATCAGTAGCGGCCGGCGCGCAGACTGGGGCCTTCGGCCTGCGCAGAATCACCCGGGTCTGTGTCGTTCTGGTCGAGCGGATCATGCCCGATCCCTTTGTGATCGCCATCCTGCTGACGTTGTTGACCTGCGTGCTGGCGGTCGCGATCGCACCGCATGCGTCCATTCCTGAAGTCGTGACGAGCTGGTACGACGGCGTCTTCAAGATTGCGAGCTTTGCCTTCATGGTCGCCCTCACGCTCGTGACCGGCCATGCACTGTCGACCTCCCGGCCCGTGTCGCAACTGCTGAGAAGGATCGCGTCGCTCCCCACCACCGCGGCGGGCGCGATGACCCTGACATTCTTCGTGTCAATGGCGGGCGGCCTGCTGAACTGGGCCGTCGGCCTCGTGGTGTCGGCGTTGTTCGCACGGGAAGTCGCCAAGCGCGTGCGGGTCGACTTCGCGTGGCTGGTGGCCGCCGCTTACGCAGGCTGGTCGTTTTACGTCTGCGGAATTTCGAGCTCCATCGCTTTGCTGAGCGCGACCAGGGGCTCGCCGCTTAACGTGATCGAGAAAGTGACCGGCAACGTCCTGCCGATGAAGGAATTCCTGTTCTCGCCGCTGAACTACATTCCCGTGATCGTGCTGGCGATTGCCGTGCCGCTGGTGTTCCGGATCATGATGCCGCGCGAGCACGAAGCGATTGCCGCCGATCCGCAGCGTCTGATCGCCGAAGATACCGTGAGCTCGACGGACACGCCCGCCAGCACGATCGCGGGCAAGCTGGATCACGCGTGGATCCTGAACCTGGTGCTGGTTGCGCTGGGCCTGGGATATATCGGATTGAAGGTCGCGAAGAATGCGTTCACGATGGATCTGAACATGCTCGTCATGATCTTCCTGTTGCTCGGGCTCGTCACGCACTGGACGCCGAAGGCCTATCTGCGTGCCATCAACAACGCGGCGCGGGTGGCCGGTCCGATCCTGCTGCAGTTCCCGATCTACGGCGGCATCATGGGCATCATGACGGCAACCGGACTGGCCGACGTCATCGCGCAATGGTTTATCGGTTTCTCGACGACCCAGACCCTGCCATTCTGGAGCTTCGTATCCTCGACCCTGATCAGCATGTTCGTGCCGAGCGCCGGCGGCCACTGGATCGTGCAGGCGCCTTTCGTGGTCCCGGCCGCGCAGCATCTGCACGTTTCGCAGAGCGCGGTGGCGATTTCGGTGGCGCTCGGCGAAGGCGTCGCCGACATGATCCAGCCGATGTGGGTGATTCCGCTGCTCGCCATTGCGGGCGTGGGCATGGGCCGGGTGATGGGCTTCACCGTGATCATCTTCTTCATCATGTTTGCCGTGATGGGCGGCACGTTGCTGCTGTGCGGCCACTAACCGCTTCACCGAATATCGACCCTTTCACTCGCACGAACTCCAATCATGAATAGCATGGCCAATCTAGGCGAGCTGGTATCGGCGGCCTGTCGTGATCACCAGGGCGCGCTCGCAATCGAGTCAGCGAGCAACACGCTGAGCTACACGCAGTTGCTGGACACGGCGAGCGCGCTCGCGGCAAGACTCAGGCAGCTCGAAGCCGGGCCGCACGAGCCGGTCCACGTGCGCGTATCGAACCAGCCGCAAGACTTCGCCGCGTTTCTCGGCGTGTGGCTGGCCGGCTGCGTTGTGGTGCCGGTTCATCGAACTTCGCCGGCCGCCGTGACCGATCGCATTCTCGACAAAACCCGGGCGCGCTTCATTGTCGACATCGCCACCGCGACGACGACCCCTGAAGCGGCGATTGCAGACTGTGGCACCGGTGCGCCCCCAGCGCGCGCGCAACTCGAAGGCGCGGCGCTGATCATCTTTACGTCAGGGTCGACGGGCGCGCCCAAAGGCGTCGTGGTCACGCATCAGGCCTTCGCGGGCAAGCTGCTCGCGATCGACGCCATGGTCCACTTCCGCCGTGCCGAACGTACGCTGCTGCTCCTGAACATTACGTTCAGCTTCGGCATCTGGGTTGGCCTGCTGACGCTTCTGGGTGGCGGCACGGTTGTGTTGCCCGAGAAGTTCGACCCTGCCCTGTTGCTCGCGCAACTACGCGGCGAGCGCATCTATCGCGTCGGCGTGGTGCCCACCATGCTGCGCGCACTGCTCTCGCTCGCTCCCACGCTTGAGCGCGATGCGCAAGCATTCGCCTGCCCCGCGTTGCATCAGATCCTCACTGGCGGCGAACAGCTCAGCGAGCAGCTCGCCAGCCAGATCGAAACGCTCTTTCCCAACGCGGACCTGATCAACATTTTCGGGCTGACGGAAACCTCGACGTGCGACTTTTTCCAGTTCCCGAACTATCGTCGCGCGAGGCCGTTATCGCTTGGCTTGCCGTCGAGCCACGTTGACTTCCGTGTCGTCGACGAGACCATGACGCCGGTGAGCGCCGGTGCCATCGGCGAACTGCAGATCCGCAGCCCTTATCTGATGCGAGGCTATCTCGACGAACCGGAACTGACCACCGCGGCCTTTGCCGGGCCCTGGTTCCGGACCGGCGATCTCGCTGTTCTCGCCGAGGAGGGCGAGGTCCGGTTGATGGGCCGCCACAAGGAACTGATCGTGCGCGGCGGCAACAAGGTCACGCCGATGGAAATCGAACAGGCCACGATGCTATTCGAAGGCGTCGGCGCCGCGATGGCCGTCGGCGCGCCGGATGCCATCCTCGGCGAACGCATTCACGTCCTGATCGTGCCGTTCGCGGGCAGTGCCGTCGATCTCGCCGCTCTGCGCTCGTTCCTCGGCGGACGGCTCGAAAAATACAAGATTCCGGATTTTTTCTACGTCGGCGAAGCCTTGCCCACCGGCCGCACGGGCAAGGCGGATCGCCGCGAACTGCGTAGCATGATCGCAAGCGGCGAGCTTGCACCCTTGACTAGCAAAGCCTGACAGGCAGAGGTAATCGATGTCGAACTTTTCAACCTTGCTTTACGCAGCCGAACAGGGGATCGCGCATATCACGCTGAATCGCCCCGAGCGGCTCAACGCGTTGGGCAAACAGTCTCTTGTCGAGATCAACATGGCGCTCGATCTCGCCGAGTCCGACGACAGCGTACGCGCGATCGTGGTCAGCGGAGCCGGCAAGGCGTTCTCGTCGGGCTTCGATTTAAAGGAACAAATGGAAGCGCGGCCCGAAGGCGACGCTATCTGGCGCGAGATTCTGGCGCGCGACTTCGACACCACGATGCGCTTCTGGGACTCGCCGAAGCCGACCATCGCCGCGGTGCATGGCGCCTGCCTCGCCGGGGCGTTCGAGATCGCGCTGGCCTGCGACATCACCGTGGCCGCCGAGAGCGCGATATTCGGCGAGCCCGAGCTGAAGTTCGGCGCCGGCATCGTCACGATGCTGTTGCCGTGGCTGACCGGGCCGAAGCAGGCCAAGGAAATCATTCTGACAGGACTCGACCGGATCGACGCCCACAGCGCGCGCGAGCTCGGCGTGGTGAACCGGGTGGTGCCTGAAGGCGAACACGTCGCCGAGGCGATGCGTATCGCGCGCACAATGGCCGTGATCGATCCCAACCTGGTTCGGGTCACCAAGAGCGCGATCAATCACAGCTTCGAGGCGCGCGGCATGAAAGCCGCGCTGCAACATGCGCTCGACCTCGACCACGCCGTCGAATCCAAAGGCTCCCCCGACAAACAGGCTTTCATGGCGGTTGCCCGCGAGCGCGGTATGCGCGAAGCGATCCAGTGGCGCGATCGACGCTTTTCCGAACGTTGAACGCTCACCCACTTCACGACGATTCCATCTGAAACTCCGGAGAACTCTCATGCCCGACCAGACATTCAGCGCCATGGTGCTGCGCGAAGAAGACAAGAAGACCAAGGTAGCGATCGAAACGCTGTCATTCGATGACTTGCCCGCTGAGGACACGCTCGTCAAAATCGACTTCTCGACCATCAATTTCAAGGACGCACTCGCCGTCACCGGCACCGGCAAAATAGTCAGGACGTGGCCGCTGGTGCCGGGCGTCGATTTCGCCGGGACGGTCGTCGAAACGGCGAATCCGAATCTCAAGGCAGGCGACAAGGTGGTGTTGACCGGCTGGAGCGTCGGCGAAAAGTACTGGGGCGGCTATAGCCAATACCAGCGGGTGCGGGGCGACTGGCTCGTCCCGCTGCCGGCCGGTTTGAGCACGCGGCAGGCGATGATGATCGGTACCGCGGGTTTCACCAGCATGCTGTGTGTCAATGCGCTGGAATCCGCTGGCATCACGCCGCAAAGCGGCCCTGTGCTGGTCACGGGCGCGTCCGGCGGTGTGGGCAGTGTCGCGGTAGCGATTCTGAGCAAACTCGGGTACACGGTTTCGGCGCTGACCCACGGCCCTGACAAGCATGACTACGTCAAGAAACTCGGCGCCAGCGAGGCGATCGACGGCCCCGAGTGGAAGGAGTTGCCACGCGCGCTGGAAGGCCAGCGCTGGGCAGCCGCGATCGACACGGTCGGCTCGAAGGTTCTCGCCCGCGTGCTCGCCGAGATGAACTACGGCGGCGTGGTCGCCGCGTGCGGTCTGGCAGGCGGCGCCGATCTGCCGACCACCGTGATGCCGTTCATTCTGCGCGGTGTCAGGCTGATCGGCGTCGACTCGGTGATGTTGCCGTCGAAGGACCGGCTCGCCGCCTGGCAGCGTATCGTCGCCGATCTTCCGCTGTCCATGCTTGATGGCATCACGGCGAAAACGGTGCGGCTGGAGGAAGTCGGCAGCGCGGCAGCCGATATGCTGGCGGGCAAGCTGCGTGGCCGTGTGCTGGTGGACGTGAACTAAAGGCGCGCCGTTCCCGCGAGCGGCAGGCATACACCAGCGGCTAGTAATTAGCGGCTGGTGGACGTCGACGTCAGAACTTCGGATGACATTCAAAATTCACTGACGACCCATGCGCCGTCAGCGTCTGCACGCCGCTCACCGTTTCCGCCTTCACGCTGCTCAACATGCCGCGCCGCTCGCAGTAGTCGCGCGCCTGGTTCATCGCCTGCTGATGCGCGCGCGCCCACGCCAGCCGTCCACCCGTCGCGCTTGCCGCCACTGAATAGCTGCCGGGTTCGCCGCTCGAAACCACATCGGACGATGACGCGCATCCCACCAGACCAATGCACATGGCAGCGGCAATGAGTGTTCGCGCGTGCCTGGCCGACAGGCTCCGGCTCCGGCTCTGGCTCTGGTCCGCTCGTGAGCCCGCGTCCTGATTGGGCCCCCGGCCCAAGACGTAATCCAACATGTTTCACCTGCATGGGTAACCGATTTTCCGATCCCGAAATTATCCGCAGTTGTGCGCGCGAGATCATCCTTGTTACCTGAAAACACTGTTGCCGGCGTCCATATAATCGCCCACGGTTCCACCCGGGGACCGCATTGCGCCGGTCTCCTCCAACTCCCGAAAACTCGGGCCATGGGCTCGCTCGAGCCGGTTCCCCTTACCCCGCCGGATCATGCGGTTTCTGCACGCTCCTCATGAAAATAATGCACTGGCTTTATCGAGCCAGTTGCCTTGAAATTAGCACGCCCATTCTTTTTTGGCGCAACCGGCTCGAGGTGTGTCAGGCGGAACCGCAATCCACTGACTCCCGCTCCTGCGGCCGCCGGGCTGAATCGACCTACTGACCTCGCGGTCGTCTGAATCACCGATGTGCAATCAAGTCCGTTGCAGGCGGATACAAAAAAGAGGAGACATGCATGCGTTTGATCAAACATGGCGTTTGCGGAGCCACGCTGGTTCTTGCCGCCGGCGGTGCGGCAGCGGCCGATTCGAGCGTCACGCTGTACGGTGTCGTCGATGCGAACATCCAGTATCAGAGTAACGGCGGCGTGCATTCGTTTTCCGAAAAGAGCGGCGGCTCGACCGGCTCGCTTTTTGGCCTGAAGGGCGAGGAAGACCTGGGCGGCGGCCTGAAGGCGCTGTTCAATGTTGAATCGGGCTTCAACGTCAATAACGGCGGCCTGTTCGCCGACACCTCGGCGCTCTTTTACCGCCAGGCCTGGGTCGGCCTGAGCGACGCGAAATATGGCTCGCTCACCATGGGCCGCCAGTACGAGCCGAGCTTCCGGGTCGTCTATCCGGCCGAGCCGTTCCGCGCGAATGAGGTGCTCTCGCCGTTTTCGGCAAGCGTGCTCGCGGTCGATCGGAACACCCTGTCGACCCAGTACGATTCCGGCCGCGCCAGCAATTCGATCCTGTATCAATCGCCGGATCTGAAGGGCGTGAAGCTCTACGGCATGTACGCGTTTTCAGCCACCGTGAGCCAGCCCGTGCCGTCTACCACCGGCAACATGCTGAACGTCGGCGCCAGCTACTCGGGCTACGGCTTCTATGCCGGTCTCGCCTACGTGAACCAGCATCCGGGGCAGGTCACCATCGCCGGCCTGCCCACCTCGCTGAGCCTGCTGGGCACCGAGCACTTTATCGGCGCGCTCGCCTACCGGATCGGCATCGTGAACTTCCAGTTCAACTATTCGTACAACCGGTCGAAAGACCCGGCTGCGGGTTCGCTTGCCGCCCATCTGGGTACCGCTCATTCGCTGAGCATCGCCGAACTGGGCGCGACGATCCAGGCCACGCCTGCAGATGTCATCGCGATCGCCGCCGTTCAGCGCAACGTGCGCGGCACGCACGACAATACGCCGGGCGTCGAGGTGGGCGTCGATCATTCGTTATCCAAACGTACCAGTCTCTACATGCGAGCGGGTTACCTGAAGAACAACGGCAGCGCCACGATGAGCTGGCCGGGCGTGACGGTCAGCGCGCCGGGTACCAAACAGATCCTCGCAACGTTGGGCATGACGCACCGCTTCTGAGTGACGCGGCGCCTGGCGCGCGAAGTTTTTACGCCATTGCTGCCGGCCGGCCCGTTTCGGGCCGGTTTTTTTTACGTGGTGCGTCCTTGCGCACTGCCCGCCCGATCCCGCTATCTGGTACTGGGCATGTGAATCGTCAGACCCTATCCCTTGCCGCCAAAATCCTTCCGGATTGACCCTCCAGCGACTAGTCTTTAGCGACACCATTCGGATTAACCGGATGTTGAACCGGAGGAGACATCGATGGAGATCGAAGCACGCACCATGACGCGCGTGACAGTTCGGCTCGTGCCGTTCCTGATCGTTTGCTATTTCATTGCCTATCTGGACCGTGTCAACGTCGGCTTTGCCGCGTTGCAGATGAACAAGGCGCTCGGCTTGTCCGCCAGCGCATTCGGCTTCGGCGCCGGGATTTTCTTTATCGCGTACTTTTTCTTTGAAGTGCCGTCCAATCTGCTGCTCGAAAGATTCGGCGCGCGGCGCTGGATCGCGCGGATCATGTTCACATGGGGCATTCTGGCCGGGGCGATGGCATACATCCCGGACATTGCCCGTTTCACGGGTATGTCCGCCGCCCACGTGTTTTACACGCTGCGCATCCTGCTGGGCGTGGCCGAAGCGGGCTTCTTCCCGGGCATCATCTTCCTGCTGACATTGTGGTTTCCGGCCGCCTATCGTGGCCGTGTGGTCGGCTATTTCATGGCGGCCATTCCGCTGTCCACGGTGATCGGCGGGCCCATCTCCGGCCTGCTGCTGTCAATGGACGGCCACGGCGGCCTGGCCGGCTGGCAGTGGGTCTATCTGATCGAGGCGCTCCCGGCGCTGCTGCTGTCGTTCGCGGTGCTGTTCTACCTGACCGACAAGCCGGCCGACGCCAGCTGGCTTGCTGCCGACGAACGTGAATGGCTGGTCGCCCGCCAGGCGCAGGAACGTGCGCACCGGGAATCCGTGCGCAAGTTCAGCGTCAAGGAAGCGCTTTTCAATCCCCGTGTGCTGGCCGTCGCCCTGATCTATTTTGGTGCGAACGCAACCAATTACGGCTTGAGTTTCTTTCTGCCGCAGATCGTCAAGTCCTTCGGACTCACGAATGTGCAGACCGGCTTTGTGACGTCGTTGCCGTACATCGTCGGGGTGATCAGCATGCTGTTCTGGGGACGCCATTCCGACCGCAAGCTCGAGCGCAAATGGCATGTGGCGATCGCGTTGCTGGTGGCGGCCGGCGGCATCGCGGCAGCGGCGGGGCTCGACGATCCGGTGCAGAAGATGATCGCGCTGTCGATTGCGGGGTTCGGCATCTTCGGCTGTCTGCCGGTGATCTGGACCTTGCCGGCGGCGTTCCTGTCGGGCGCTGCTGCGGCGGGCGGGATCGCCGCCGTGAATTCGCTCGGCAATCTGGCGGGATTCTTCGGACCCTACGCGATGGGCTGGATCAAGGACAGTACCGGCGGCTTCGGTGCCGGTCTGCTGTGCCTTTCCGGAGCGGGTCTCGTCGGCGTTGCGGCGGTACTGCTGCTTCATCACGACGCGTCGCTCGAAGCATCGTCCAGCCTGCCTCATCCCGACAGCGGGCACGCGGCGAGTTCATGACAGCCGGTGCGGAAGGCGGAGCGCGCAACGCAAGCGCGCGCCGCTGCGTTAATAATCATTGAGCGGCGGCAGCGGCGACGTTTTCCGACGCTGCGCCCTCGCCCGCTTCGCCGTACACCGTAGCGCCTGTTCCGCGCCCTCCCAGGGCACGCCCGGGGCCGCCTGCGGCGCGGTGCCTTGCGCGTAGTGCTCCGTCACCGCGTCGACCAGTTCCGCGACTCCGGCATTGTCCGCGCGTGCGATGTTGTCCAGCCGCGCCGGCTGTCCGAAGTCACGGCTTCGGTCCATCCAGCGATACAGCGCCGGAATGGTCCCGCGCCATTCGCCCTTGCGCGCAACCGCGCATAGCGCGCGCCATGCCACGGCATCGCCTTCCAGGTAACGTTGTCTTGCATCGCTTGCCCGCTTGCGAGTGCGCCGCAAGAATGCTGCAATCCGTGTTCTCGACCAGACCAGCACGATGAGACCCAGCGCAAGCGCGCATCCGACTATCAGTTGCCGGCTATGAATCACGATGATCCGGTGCGGGAAGCCTTGGCCTATCGCTTCGACGGGTATTTCAAAGAGCGGCTTCTCGTGCGCCGTGGCCGCGGAAAACGTCACGCCAGGCAAGACAATCGTTTCCTTCTTCCGCGCCGTTGTGTTCCACCATTCGATGGTCACGGGCGGCAGCCTGAAGCGGCCGCTGTGGTCGGCGATATAGGTCACCGTGTCGGTTCGTTCGCCGGCAACGAGACCCACTCTGTCCTGCACGATGTTGCGCGTGCTGGGCGGTTTGGCGTAGCGCTTCAGGCCCTCCACCTCGCCCAGATTCACCGGTGGAATCAGCATCGATTCGGTGCCGGCGGCGCTTTGCGTAATCGTGCGTGTGACGGCATCGCCCACTCTGAGCCGGTCATGTGTGGGCTCGATTTTCTGCGTGGCCGTGAGTCGCGAGGTGGCGAAGAACGTCGCCATGCCTTCGGCGCCAGGCGGCAACGTCGCTACCAGTCTCAGTGCCGGTGTCATGACCTGCACCGGCGCATTCATGCCGCCCGGATACACGGTGATCGCAAACGGCGCGATCTCGTAAGTTTTGCCGGCCTGCGGCGCGATGCGGTAAGCGCGGCTCACGCCGAACCAGCGCACGCCGCTGATGTCCTCCGACAGGTTCACCGCCTCTTCATCAGGCAGGCTCACGATCGCGTCGGCCACGGTAAACAGCGGCCAGTTCGGCGCCTCGGTAAACCAGGTCGTCGTCAACAGATCGACGACAAGTTTGACCTCGCTGCCGGCGACAACCGGCCCGGCAGGTTCCAGATGCGCGCGAACCATGGTCTGCGGCGCGGGGTCGACCAGGGCCGGAACCGCAAGCGCAAACGAAGCCGGTCCGAGCCACACCATGACGAGCAGAAGCCGCAGAAGAATCGCTGTCATGGCGTAGCCGCTCCTTTTGCATCGGATTCCTGCTCAAAGCGTTGTTGCAGAAACACCGCCGGCGACGTATTCAGACTGCGCATCCAGACGTCCTCGCTCGGGCGTGGCGCACCCGTCACCACGGTCGAGGTACCCCGCCCTTTCTTCTTGTCGACTTGCACCTGATCGGGCTGGTCCTCCTCGGGATCCATTTCTTCCTGTTTGTCTTTGGCGAGGAGCCGCTGCAGGAAGTCACGATTGGCCGCGGCCGGATGCAGCGAAGGCTGCAATCTGAGCGCGTTGTCGTATGCCTTGATGGCCGCCGCGTAGTCGTCGAGATGCGCCAGCGTATTGCCCATGTAGAAATACGACTGCGCGGTCTTCAGACGCGAAAAACTTTCGAGCGCGCCGGTGTAGTCGCCCGCGAGATATTGCGCGCGGCCCTTCCACATCGGATCCTCGAAACGTTGCGCGGCTGCCTTGTAGTCGCCATGCTCGAAATTCCAGCGACCCTGCTGATCGTGCGTGGCGAACAGATCGACCCAGCGCCACTCGGCGGCTTGCGCGTGCCGGGGCATCATGCTGAAGGCGAGCGAGAGCAGCACCATCGGCAGCCACTTGACGGTCCAGCCTCGCCTGAAGCTCCAGAGCGCGAGCGCCAGCAGCGGAATGACGAGCCAATAACCCGCTTCTTTCCAGCGCGGCACGATCTTCGATTCTTCCGCTTGCGCGAGGTACGCCTGCGCGCGATGCTGGACCCACACTACGTCGTCGTCATCCACGCGCATGCTCGCGAGCGGAATGTTGGCGGCGTCGGCCACCTTGCGGATCGCGTCGGCGTCGAAGGTCCCCATCAGCGGATGGCCTTCCGGGTCCATCGCAATCATGCCGTCGGGGCCGCGTATCGGGCCGCCGTTCGGGGTGCCCACCGCCAGCCACAGCAGTTGATGCCGCAGCCCCTTGGCCTTCTGCACGAACGCATCGGCCTGGTCTGAATCGAAGCCGTCGCTCATGAACACGATCGTGCCCGCGGCGGGATCGTTCGCAAGCAGACGCTCGGCCGCGTCGAGCCCGGCCGTGGCGTTCTTGCCGTCGTGCGGCATCAGCGACGGAGATAGCGCCGGCACATACAGTTCGAGCATCGCCGGATCTTCGGTGGGCGGCACGACGAGGTGGCCTGTACCGGCGAACACGACCAGCCCGGTGCGCGCGCCCTTGCGCGCCCTAGCCAGGTCGAGCACTTTCTGTTTGGCGCGCTCGAGCCGGGTGGGCGCGACATCGGTCGCGTCCATCGAGTGGGCCAGTTCCAGCACGACCACGAGCGGCGCCTTGTCCTGATTGAACGGCGGGCGCTCCTGCTGCCAGGTCGGCCCCGCCGCCGCCAGCGCACCGATGCCCAGCAGCAACGCCAGCGTATGCACCGGCTGTATCGTGCGACGCCGGATGTCGCCCACCAGCAGATGTTCGAGCAATGCGGGATCGATGACATTGCGCCAGCGGGCGCGCACGTTGTTGCGGCGGAACCAGACCAACGGCAACAGGATCGCCGGAATCAGCAGCAGCAACCACTCGGGTCGCAAAAAATGGAAGGTGGTGAGATCAATTTCCATGACCCGCCTCCGTGATCTCCGGGCGCACCGGCGGCGGTTCGCGACGCGGCGCGCGCAGCACGGCAATCAGCAGCGCGAGCAGGTGATAGAGCGCGAATATCGTGACGGCGGCAGCGGCCGGCACCCAGTAAAAGTCACGCTGCGGCCGGTAGATTTCGCGCTTGACCTTTTCGGGTGTGAGTTTGTCCAGCGTGGCATACACGTCGACCAGATCCTGCTGCCGGCCGAGTGCGCGGAACGCGCGGCCTCCCGTGATACTGGAAATGCGCGCGAGCGCGTCCAGATCGACCTTGTCTTCACCGGTGGTATCGGGGTCGCCGATACCGATCGTATGGACCACCAGCTTGTGGCTCTTCGCGATTTCCGCGGCGCGCTCGGGCGGAATGGCGCTGCTGGTATCGTTGCCGTCGGTCAGCAGGATCAGCACCTTTTCCTGCGCCTGTGAATGCTCCATCAGCTTGACCGTCAGGCCGATCGCATCGCCGATCGCCGTGCGCGGCCCGGCCATGCCGATCTGCATCTGGTTGAGCAGGATCTGAACGGCGTCGTGGTCGAGCGTAAGCGGCGCCTGCGGATAGGCTGCATCGCCGAATACGATGAGGCCGATGCGATCGCCCTTGCGTTTCGCGATGAAATCGGCCACGACCCGTTTGACCGCGCTAAACCGGTCCATCCGCTCGCCCGCGGCATTGACGAAGTCGCGCGTCGCCATCGATCCCGACAGATCGATCGCCAGCATCAGGTCGCGCGCCGGCTCCTCGCGTACAACCGGCGCTTCGACATAGACCGGCTTGGCGGCGGCCACCACGAGCAACGCCCACAGCAGCGGCATCAGCACACGTTGCAGCCAGTTGCGACGCAGCCGCACGCCACCGGGCGCCGGCTTTTCGCCCGCGGCCTGCGCCATCTCGTGAAAAAACGGCACGCGCACCGCCGAGGCTGTCGTGCGATAAGCCGGCACCAGCCACCACACCAGCAAGGGCAGCGGCAGCAGCGCGAACATCCACGGAAAATCAAACTTCCACATGATGATGCTCGATCCAGTCGCGGGTATGGCCGATGAGCGTCATCGCCTCGTCCTGCGAAATAGCAGCAATCCGGTCGGGCGGCGCATAGCTCGCGAGTGCCAGCAATGCCCCGCTGCGGGCGTCGAAATGGCCCCGCGTGCGTTGCAGAAAGGCGAGCCATTCGTCGCCCGTGAGCGCCGCTACCTGCTCGCGCGGCACGGCCGCCAGCGAGGTCCGTTTGATCAGCCGGGGGATGGCGGCGAGCGCGCTCGCACGTTGTGCGAAGTCCACCGGGCCTGCGGCGAGACGGGCTTCGATGCGCGCCAGTTCGGCCAGCGCGACGCGCCGGTAAAGCTGCTTGCGGCGGTGCCGCCAGACGGCCACGGCGGCCACTAACAGCAGCGCCAGCAGTACCAGCGCGACGAACACCCAGCCGATGGTTTGCGGTGCATAAGACACCGCCTCCGGCAGCGGCAATTCCTGCAACGGCTGCAGTTGTCCGGACGAGTCGGGCGGGACGAGCGCTACGCCGGACGCCGTGCTCATATGCCGCTTCCGGTGGCGGGCCGCGCGCGCTCGCCGAACATCCGCCGCACCTGCTCGACCGTGGGCTCCGCGGTCGACAGCGCCATCAGCGGCACGCCGCTCGAACGCAGCAATTCCGCTACTTCGGCCGTGCGGCCGCTGAAGAGACTCGATAGTGGTGCGCGCACACGCTCCTGCTCGATGCGCAATTCGACCTGCAGATGGCCTTCACTGACCACCAGCGCGCGGTGCTCGGGCATCTGCTGCCACAGGGGGTCGAAAATCATCGCCGCGACCACGTCGTTATGCGCGCGCAGCTGCCGCAGGAGCCGGCGGGTGCGTTCGCTCGCGCCGGCAAAGTCGCTGACGATACAGATCAGATAGTCGTGACCGGCTAACTGAAGCACCCCTTCGAGTGCCGCGTCCAGCTGATCGTAATTGGTGCGTGCCTCGCTGTCCGCGTGCAGCACGCGATTCATCGCGGCCAGCGCGCCGAACAGCACCTTGATACGGCTGCGGCTGCGCAACGGCTTGACCCGCACCACTTCGCTGTCGTTAAAGAGCACGCCGCCGACGCGGTCGCCGGCGGCAAAACCCATCCACACCGCAAGCGCCGCGACTTCCGCGGCCACCACCGATTTGAAGGCGCGCCGCGAACCGAAAAACATGCTCATCCGCTGATCGACCACCACCAGCAGCGGCCGGTCACGCTCCTCGGTATACGCGCGGACCTGAGGCTTGCCCAGTCGCAGCGAGACTTTCCAGTCGATATGACGCACGTCGTCGCCCGGCAAGTAGGCGCGAATCTCCTCGAAATTGAGCCCACGGCCACGCAGCCGCGACGCATGGCTGCCGGACAGCACACTCGAAACCGGCGCAGGGGCGACAAAGCTCAACCCGCGCGCATGAAATTCGAGCTTTGCCAGATGGGCTGCATCGACATACACGCTGCCGATTGCGGACCCTGCAGATTCGGACACCACGGCCACGGCGATTCCCCCGCGTTCAGGCGATGCATGACGGCCATGCCGTTCAGGCCGGCACGGCAACCTTTTCGATCAGGCGGTCGACCACTGCATCGGCGCTGATGTTCTCGGCGTTGGCGTCATAAGAGAGAATCAGACGATGCCGCAGCACCGGATGAATGACCGCGCGCACGTCGTCCGGTGTGACGAAGGTGCGCTCCTGCAACCAGGCCTGCACGCGGCTCGCCCGATCGAGGCCGATCGAGCCGCGTGGGCTCGCACCGATCTCGATCCATTTGCCGAGCTCCGCGTCGATTTGCGCACCGTGCCGGGTGGCGTTGACGAGCGACACCATGTAGTCGTCCATGGCCGGCGCAACCGTAATGCGGCTGATTTCTTCGCGTACCGCGAAAATCACATCTTGCGCGAGAACCTCCGGCGCGGCGGCGGCTTCGTTATTTTCGCGCCGCAACAGCCGCAACATATCGACTTCGCTTTGCGGCGACGGATAGGTAATGAGCACCTTCAGAAGAAACCGGTCCATTTGCGCTTCAGGTAATGGATAAGTCCCTTCCTGTTCGATCGGATTTTGCGTGGCCATGACCAGAAACAGATCCGCCATCCGATGCGTTTTTCCCGCCACGGAAATCTGCCGCTCTTCCATCGCTTCCAATAATGCGGATTGCACCTTTGCGGGCGCGCGGTTGATTTCATCGGCGAGAATCAGATTGCCGAAAATAGGACCGGGTTGAAAGCTAAGGGTGCGTTCCGTGCCGGATTGCAATAGCGTTTCAGCGCCGGTGATGTCAGATGGCAACAGATCGGGAGTGAACTGGATGCGGCTCATGGTCGCCGCCAGACGCGTTGCAATGGCCTTGACGGTGCGCGTCTTGGCCAGCCCCGGCAGGCTTTCGAGCAATACGTGCCCGTCCGCCAGAAGGGCAATCAGAACCTGCCGCACCACTGCCTGCTGCCCCACTATCGCTTCATTGACGCCTGATTCGAAGCGCAGGATAGTTTCGCGCATAGCTTTCGATTTCCCCAATCATTTCATGGTTGGACAACATCAGTAAGAATGGCCGACGCCAGCCACATTAATGCACCTCCGTCATTCCGTCAAAGTTTCGGAGCGTTCAAAAAATAGCGTGAAATTTCCTTGAAAAATTGTTAGCCTGCACCTGACGAATTTTTTACCGACGCAAGAACTGTTATTCCGCATCGCTAAACTTCTTCTGCGCAATGCAAAGGAAAACTGGCCCAGGCTGAGTGAAAAGCCATCCGCTTCACCGGTACGAGAGAAGGGAATGATGAGTTCACGAAAAGATGGATCGGTAAAGACGGATCGCCCGTCAGGTATGTCTTCAACGAAAGCGCCCGCCAGCCGCAATCGCAAACTGCTGCTCTGGGGCGCACTGTTAGTCATGCTTCCTGCGTGCGTTGGCGCTGCGGTCAGCTGGGCCATGAGTTCGCATACACCCGCGCATCCACAAGTCGTCTACGGCGACGGCACGCATGGTCCGCGTGGCATGGCATGGGTGCCCGGCGGCGAGTTCCTGATGGGCAGCGACTCGAAGCAGGCGCAACCCAATGAGCGCCCCGCGCACAAGGTGCGTGTTCATGGTTTCTGGATGGACCGCCATCACGTCACGAATGCCGAGTTTCGAAAATTCGTCGAAGCCACCGGGTACGTGACCACTGCCGAGAAAAAACCCGACTGGGACACCCTGAAGGTGCAACTGCCCGCCGGCACGCCGCGTCCGCCTGATAGCGCGATGGTGGCCGGCGCCATGGTGTTCGTCGGCACGAATCAACCCGTGCCGCTCGAGGACTATTCGCGCTGGTGGCGTTACGTGCCCGGTGCCGACTGGCGTCATCCTACCGGGCCCGACAGCAATATTCTGGGCAAGGACGATCATCCGGTCGTTCAGGTCTCCTACGAGGACGCGCAGGCCTATGCGAAGTGGGCCGGCAAACGCCTGCCGACCGAAGCCGAATGGGAGTTCGCCGCGCGCGGCGGCCTTGAACAGGCCACATACGCATGGGGCAACCAGTTCACACCGGATGGCAAGCAGATGGCCAACGTCTGGCAGGGTCAGCAGCCGCAGGCATTTCCCGTCGTCAGTCCGAAAGCGGGTGGCGCGCTCGGCACGAGCCCGGTCGGCACCTTTCCGGCCAACGGCTACGGGCTGTCCGACATGACCGGCAACGCCTGGCAATGGGTGGCCGACTGGTATCGCGCCGACCAGTTCCGGCGCGAGGCAACCAGCACCCGCGAGATCGAGAATCCAGCCGGCCCGAGCGATTCGTGGGATCCGTCCGACCCGGGCGTCCCTGTCGAGGCGCCCAGGCGCGTAACACGCGGCGGTTCGTTCCTGTGCAACGAGGCCTATTGCCTGAGCTACCGGCCGAGCGCGCGGCGTGGCACCGACCCCTACAACAGCATGTCACATCTCGGCTTCAGGCTCGTGATGGACGAAGACACGTGGAAGGAACCCGTCGCGCGTCAGGCCTCGGCCCGCGCTGCCGGCGCTGACGGAAGCTAGCACGCGCTGCTCCTTCGAGCTGTACTCGTGTCTCCCGTTCGCGGGTCATCGAATTGTGCAATCGAAATGGAGGTGGGATGCAAAGGTTCCGTCAGGCAAGGTACACGGCTCGCGCGGCGACGCTGATCGGCGCGGCCCTGATCGCGCTGTGCGCAGCCGGTTGTTCGACGCCCGCAAGCACCGGTGCAACACCGCCGGCAGCAGTCAGCGCGGCTGCCGCGCTGCCCTCCTGGCGTGACGGCCCGGCGAAGCAGGCGATCCAGAAGTTCGTCGCCGACGTGACCCGTCAAGGTTCGCCGAATTTTGTGCCGCCGGCCGAGCGCATCGCCGTATTCGATAACGACGGCACGCTCTGGAGCGAGCAGCCGATGTACTTCCAGTTCATCTTCATGCTCGATCAGGTGAAGGCCGCGGCGCCGAAGCATCCGGAATGGCAAGACAATCCGGCGTTCAAGGCGTTGGTCGCGAAAGATTATGGCGCGCTGGCGGGCCTGCAGAAGCAGTTGCTGCAACTGGTTGCGGTGGCCAATAGCGGCATGACCGTGGACGAGTACGACAAGACCATCCGCGACTGGCTCGCCAATGCCCGGCATCCGAAATTCAATCGCCCGTATACCGAACTCGTGTACCAGCCACAGCTGGAATTGCTCGCCTATCTGCGTGCCAACGGCTTCAAGACTTTCATCGTCTCGGGCGGCACGATCGAATTCATGCGCCCCTGGGCGGAGAAGGCTTACGGCATTCCGCCCGAACAGGTGGTCGGCTCCAGCCAGCTCGTCAAGTATGAGATGCACAACGGTCAGCCCGCGCTCGTGCGCCAGCCGAAGATCGATTTCGTCGATGACGGTCCCGGCAAGCCCGTCGGCATCTATCGCAACATCGGCCGCAAGCCGATTCTCGCGTTCGGCAATTCCGACGGCGACCTGCAGATGCTGCAGTACACCGCCTCCGGGAGCGGGCCGCATCTCGCCTTGCTGGTGCATCACGACGACGCCGTGCGTGAATTCGCGTACGACCGCACCTCGAAGATCGGCAAGCTCGATAAGGCGTGGGACGAAGCGACCGTCGATGGCTGGACGGTGGTCAGCATGAAGGACGACTGGCAAACCATCTACCCCGCTTCGAAACAGTAGGCGGACGCGGGAGAGCGCGAGCCGCAGGCGGGTTGCGGCCGCTACGAGGCAACCCGGGGCGCAGGGAACGCGCAACGGGTGAACCGAAGGTAACTCCATTGGAGCGACACAATGAAAATGTTCCTGCGAAAGGGGCACTACGTGGCGGGGGCGACAGCGATCGCCCTTGCCACGTTCGGTGCGTTGATCTTTCCGTCGATCGACGCGCCTGCCCAGACCCAGAGTACGGCCAAACCCGCACCGGCGCCCGCACCAGCGCCGGCACCACAGCCTGCCGCGAAAAACTCGGCGAAACCGAACATCCTCGTGATTTTCGGCGACGACATCGGCCAGACGAATATCAGCGCCTACTCGCGCGGTGTGGTGGGTTACAAGACACCGAACATCGATCGCATTGCTAACGAGGGCATGATCTTCACGGACTACTACGCTGAGAACAGTTGTACCGCTGGCCGCTCGTCGTTCATTACCGGTCAGGTTCCATTGCGCACGGGGCTGTCCAAAGTGGGCGCGCCTGGCGCACCGGTCGGCCTGCAAAAGGGCGACATGACCATCGCCCAGGCGCTCAAACCGCTCGGCTATGCAACCGGTCAGTTCGGCAAGAACCATCTGGGCGACAAGAACGAGTACCTGCCGACCAATCACGGTTTCGACGAGTTCTACGGCAACCTGTACCACCTGAACGCCGAGGAAGAACCCGAGCGCCCGTACTGGCCGAAGGACAAGAACGATCCGTACGTGAAGAACTTCTCGCCGCGCGGCGTGATCCATAGCACCTCCGACGGCAAGGTTCAGGACACGGGTCCGCTCACGGCCAAGCGCATGGAGACCATCGACGACGAAACCGGCGCCCACGCGGAAGAATTCATCCGCAAGCAGGTCAAGAACGGCACGCCCTTCTTCGTCTGGATGAACTACACGCGCATGCACGTCTTCACGCACGTGCGGCCTGAATTCAGAGGCAAGAGCGGCATGCCCGGCAACGAATACGCCGACGGCATGTGGGAGCACGATCAGGACGTCGGCAAACTGCTCAAGTTGCTGGACGATCTGAATATCTCCAAAAACACCATCGTCATTTACACGACCGACAACGGACCGAATCAGTTCTCCTGGCCCGACGCGGCGACGACCCCGTTCCGCAGCGAGAAGGACTCCAACTGGGAAGGCGCGTTCCGGGTGCCGGCGATGGTGCGATGGCCGGGCCATATCAAGGCGGGCGACGTCTCCAACGAGATGTTCTCGGGGCTCGACTGGTTCCCGACGCTCGTCGCCGCAGCGGGCGACACCGGCGTCAAGGACCGGCTCCTGAAAGGCTGGGCGCCCAAGGCGGGCGGCCCGAGTTTCAAGAATCACCTCGACGGCTATAACCAGTTGCCTTTCCTGACAGGCCAGACCACCAAGGACCCACGCACGGAGTTTTATTACTTCGACGACGACGGCGATCTGGTGGCCATGCGCTGGGATCAGGACGGCAATGCCTGGAAGGCGGTCTTTTGCGAGCAGCGCGCCAAGGGCAATCTGGACATCTGGCAGGACCCGCTCGTTTGCCTACGGCTGCCCAAGCTGTTCAACCTGCGCATGGATCCGTATGAGCGGGCAGACATCACCTCGGACCAGTACAACGACTGGGTCACGAAGAATGTCTACCTGAACGGCATCGCGACGATGAAAGCGTCGGTGTTCCTGCAGACCTTCGTCAACTATCCGCCGAGCCAGCGGCCCGCGAGCTTCAGCGTGGACGGTGTGCGCAAACAGGTCGACAAGAAGATCGACGAGTCCTTCAAGAAGCGCGGACTCGAGTAATGCGCTGTGACGTTGCGCCCGCCGGCTCCGGCCGGTGGGCGCAACGTTTCTGCGCTTCCGAACCGAAGTTCATCCCCACCGTTTCAACGCAATTCATCCGATGACCCATACGCTGGCCAACCGTGCCCAAAGCTCACGCCGTGAGCGCCGCGCACAAGAACGCGCACAGCGTCGCGCCGAACCGCACGAGCACGAACCGCTCGACGACGCCGTCACCCCAAGCTTACCGATCGCCTGGCCGCTGCTGCTTCTGTTCGCCTCGGGTGCCGCCTCGCTGATTTACCAGGTGCTGTGGATCAAGCAGCTCGCGCTCGTGGTGGGCGTCGAAGTCCAGGCCGTCACCACGGGCGTGAGCGCGTTTTTCGCGGGCCTCGCCGTGGGCGGCTGGATCTTCGGCCGGCTCGCCGACCGGCTGACGCGGCCGGTGCGCCTGTACGCGCTGCTGGAAGCCGGCGTGCTGCTGCTCGCGCTCGCCGCCACCTGGCTCTTGCCGCACGCGGCGGCGCCATTTGCTTCGCTGCAGGAGCACATGGGGCCGCTCGCGTGGGCACTGCCCTTTGCGCTGGTCGGCCTGCCGGCCGTACTGATGGGCGGCACCTTGCCGGTACTGATGCGGGCCCTGTCCCCGCTCGCGGCGAATCTGGGCCGCGCCGGTGCCCGCCTCTACGCAGCCAATACCGCGGGTGCGATTGCCGGCACGCTCGCCGCAAGCTTTATGCTGATTCCGTCGCTGGGTGTGCAAGGCAGCGCGCTGGCCGCTGCCGCGCTCAATGCCGGCGCCGCGCTGATCGCCGCACTGCTCGGCCGGACCAGGCTGGCGCTCGTGCCGCCGGTGCAGCCACACTCCGCCGCCTCGGCATCAGCGGACGCCGCTCGCGACGCACCCGCCGCGAAGGCGCGCCTCGCGCTCGTGCTCTACGCGATCGCCGGCGGGGTCGCGCTCGGTTACGAGGTGGTGTGGTCGCAGATGATCGTCCAGTTCATCAGCACCCGCAGTTTTGCGTTCGCGGTCGTGCTCGCCACCTACCTGCTGGGTCTGACGCTGGGCAGTGCGCTCGCGTCGCGTTACGTCGACCGCGCACGCGACCCGTGGGGCACGTTCGCCATCCTGATCGTGTCGGCCGGACTGGTCGCGCTGCTCGAGATCGCCGTGACGGGCGGCTGGCTGCCGCAGTGGCAAAGCCTCGCGCGAGAAGCCGTGTTCGGCGCGACCGGCAGTCTGCTTGTGGCCATGTGTGCCGGCTTCGCGGTGGCGGCCGCGTGCGTCGTGTTCGTGCCTACCCTGCTGCTGGGCGCTGCCTTCCCGTTTGTGTTGCGTCTGAACGTGGACAACCGGCACACCGGGCGCGACGTCGGCGCCGTGGTGGCGTTGAACACGGCGGGCGGCATCGCCGGCACGCTGCTCGCCGGATTCGTGCTCGTACCGGCGCTGGGGCTGATCCACGCGCTCGCGGTGCTGGCCGTTCTCGCCTGCGCGTTGAGCCTTGCCGCCGTGCTGCGCGGATCGAACGTACGGCCTTTGGCGCGCTGGAGCGTGCCTCTACTCGCGGCCTTGACGCTGATCACCGTGATCTTCACGCCGTCAGACCGGCTCGCCACGCTGCTCGCCCAGGCGCGCGGCGGCACCCTGAGCTTTTACGAAGAAAGCGCGGGCGGCACGGTGGCGGTCATCGAACAGCGTGCCGGTGAACGGCGTTTCCGGCGGCTCTATATCCAGGGGGTTTCCAATTCCGGCGACACGATGGCGTCGCTGCGATATATGCGTTTGCAGGCGCTGTTGCCGTTGATCATTCATCGCGAGACGCCGCGCTCCGCGCTCGTCATCGGCCTTGGTACCGGCATTACGGGTGGCGCGTTGCTGACCTGGCCGGGGCTCGAAAAACGCGCGGTCGCCGAATTGTTGCCGGCCGTCGTGCGTGCCGCCCCGCAGTTCCAGGGCAACTATGGCATGAGCGCCGATCCGCGCATGGACATCCGTCTGCGCGACGGACGGCGCGAACTGTTGCGCAACAACGAGCACTACGACCTGATCACGCTGGAACCGCCGCCGCCGTCGGCTGCGGGCGTCGTCAATCTGTATTCGGCGGATTTCTACCGGCTGGCGGCAGCGCGCTTGCAGCCGGGTGGCATTGTCGCGCAATGGCTGCCGTTGCCGACGCAGAACGAAGAGGACACCCGAGCGCTGATTCAGAGCTTCGTCCAGGTGTTTCCGTATGCGGCGTTGTGGACCACCGAGTTGCACGAGATGATGCTGGTCGGTTCGATGCAGCCGCTCGAACTGGATGTACCGCGAATCAAAGCGCGCTTTGCGCAACCGCAGGTTGCCGCCGCGTTGCGTGAAGTGGGAATTGCGTCGCCGGCTGCACTACTCGCCACCTGGATCACCGATCGTACTGGCCTCGAGTATTACGCCGCCGATGCGCAACCCGTCACCGACGACCAGCCGCGGATCGAATACGCGCCGTGGGTCCGCCGCGACGCCTTTCCAACCACGCTGGCCCATCTGCTCGCCCTGCGCACCCAACCGCCCTTGCATGGCGCGGACGATGCCTTCCGCGCGGAAATGGCGAACCGCGCCAGCGCGCTGCAGAGCTTCTATTCCGCCGGCCTCGATGCCTATCGCGGCGACCGCGATGCGTGGGCGCGGGACATCGGCGACGCCATGCGGAAGGATCCGGACAATCCGTATTACCGCTGGCTGGTGGGCGACGGCGGTTGAGCGGTGCTGAACGCCGCGCGGTCTGTGCCGCGCTGGCGCAGGTTGCTTTTGACGCTCAGGGCGATGCGGTGGCGCTCGCCGGCGCGTTCAGCAGATCGTTGGCGGCGTTGGCGGCGTTGGCCGCGTTGGCGGCACGACGTCGTCTGGCGTGGGTGTCGGCGCGGATGCCGGCGTGCCACCGCCATGCGCCTCGCCATCGATCGATGTGCTCGCCGGCGCGGGTGCCGACGCCGGCGCCGCTACCGATGCCGGCGTTGGCGCAAGCAGCGGCGGCTGCGGACGCGCTTCAGCGGCTACCGTGGGCGCGCGCCGCGTCGTGTTGCGCGGGGT
Organism: Paraburkholderia fungorum; assembly: GCF_046027215.1. GTDB lineage: Bacteria > Pseudomonadota > Gammaproteobacteria > Burkholderiales > Burkholderiaceae > Paraburkholderia > Paraburkholderia fungorum_D. The sequence goes on from NZ_JAQQEN010000001.1 coordinate 2,639,829, forward strand.
CACCGGCGCTTCAGGCTTCGCCGGCGAGGCGAAGATCTGCTGGAACCACCCGTGGATCTTGCCCGTCAGTTCGGCAAACATGCCGGGGGTCTGCTCCGTGTCGAAGCGGACGCGGCTGTCGACCAACCTCGAGCGCTGTGCGCGCTGGAAGAAATCGCCGACGATCGGCAAGGCGCTGTGCGCCCCCTGGCCCCAATAGTCGCTGCGCAACGTTACCCGGCTGTCGTTGAAGCCGACCCAGGCGCCGGCCACGAGTTGCGGATGGATCAGGATGAACCAGCCGTCGGCATTGCCCTGCGTCGTGCCCGTCTTGCCCGCCACATCCCCGCGCACGCCGAAGCGGCTGCGGATGCTCGAACCCGTGCCCCGGTTCACCACGTCGCGCATCACGTCGACCAGCGTGCGCGCGGTGTCGGCTGGCAACTCCTGTTTGGGCGAGGCCGGCGCGAAATCGGCCAGCACTTCGCCGTTGCGATCTTCGATCCGCGTGACCATCACCGGCTCGACATACCCGCCGAGATTGGCGATCGTGCCGTACGCCGAGACCATTTCCTTCAGCGTCACCGGGCTCGTGCCGAGCGCGAGCGACGGCACCGCGTCGAGTTCGCTGTCGCGCACGCCCATGGCGCGGGCGAGCCTCGCGACCTTGTTCGGCCCCACCGACTCCATCAACTGCGCGGTAATCCGGTTGCGCGAATAGGCCAGGCCGTCGCGCAGGCTGATGGCGCGACCGCTCGGTTCGTCTTCGTCACTGGGACGCCAGATTTCGCCGCCCGCGAGCGGGATTTCGACCGGTTTATCGATGAAGGTATCAGCGGGCTTCGCGCCGTTTTCGAACGCCGCGGCGTAGACGAACGGCTTGAAGGTCGAGCCCGGCTGACGCCGCGCCTGCTGGACGTGATCGAACGGATCCTCGCTGAAATCGCGGCTGCCGACCCACGCCTTGATCTGGCCGTTGCGTGGATCCATCGCGAGAAAGTCCGCTTGCACCCGGGTCTTGGACTCGCAGACCGACTTCACCAGGTCGTGGTTGGACGAGACGCGCTTCAGCGCGTCGTCATCTGTCAGGCCCGCGTCTTTCGCGGCGCGGTAATCGGGGGTTTCGCGCAGGAAGGTCTGCAGCAGGTCCTTACCGCTCGCGCAACCCGCGCGCGTGCCCCATGCGGCGTTGGCGATGCCCTGCAGCTGGTTGCCCTGCAGTATCACCGCCTGGGTGGCCATGGTCTGCAGACGTGAGTCGATGGTGGTGCGCACCACCAGTCCGTCGGAATAGATGTTGTAGTCGTTGCGATCGGCCCAGGCCGCCAGCCACTTGCGCAGTTGCTGCGCGAAATGTGGCGCGGGGCCGGGCGGTTCGGTTTGCCGTTCGAAGTCGATGCGCAGTGGACGGCGCGCGAGTGTTGCGTAGGCAGCGGGCGTGAGCTTGCCGTACTTGACCATTTGCGCCAGCACCGTATTGCGCCGCTGCAGCGCGCGTTCCGGGTTGAGCACCGGGTTGTAGTAGCTGTTGCCTTTGAGCATGCCGGTGAGCGTGGCGCTTTCGAGCACATTCAGGTCGCCGGCCGATTTGTCGAAATAGGTCCGCGCCGCCATTTCGATGCCGTAGGCGTTATAGAGAAACGGCACCGTATTCAGGTATGTCTCGAGAATTTCGTCCTTCGTGTAGAGCGCTTCGATCTTGAAGGCTGTGATGGCCTCCTTGAGCTTGCGGGTCAGCGTGGGGGCACGGCCGATTTCATCGGGATACAGATTGCGGGCGAGTTGCTGCGTGATGGTCGAGCCGCCTTGCCGGTCGCCGGAAAAGGTGTGCAGTGCGGCTGATGCCGTGCGCCGCCAGTCGAGGCCGAAATGCTGATAGAAGCGATGATCTTCCGTGGCGATCAGCGCGTTGACCACGTTAGGCGAGATGTCCTTGAGCTTCACCCACTCCCGGTTGGAGGGTTTGAATTCGGCCAGCAGTTTGCCGTCGGACGAGAGGATCTGCGCGGGCTGCTCGATTTTCGCTTTCCGGATGTCGCCGATCCCCGGCGTGAACGGGATCAGGATCAGCACATACAGGAGCAGGAGCGCCGGGATCGCGGCGCAGGTGATGGCCACGCCGCGGCGCGTAGGATGGGATAGGCGCCGCAGGGTTTCTGCGGCCAGGGGCCTTACTTTTCCTAGTTTCTTTGCTGCGCAAGACGCGGAAAGTTGTGTCTTCAGGCGGTTCACTCTTGCTTACCGGATGCTTTGGGGAGGGTGCATCGTACCAAGACGATGAGAGTGGGTTTGGGTTTTTGCCTTTGGCGGCGGCATTTCCTTGTGCCTGCGGCGGTGGCCTTTCCTTGTTTTCTTATTGGTTTATTAGTGTTCCCCCTGTGCGGGGGGGCACCTACTTTTCTTTGCCTGCCGCAAAGAAAAGTAGGCAAAAGAAAGCGGCTCAAACCGCCAACTCTTAAGTGAGTCTCCTGGCTTGGAGGGGCTCGTGGCTCCGTAGAGATTGGCCCTCCGCACCTGCTCTCGTGAGTGACCAGGCCATCATGCTTCCGGCGGCGCTGCGCGCGCCGGGGCGGTACTTCACAAAACCGCCTGCCGCGTTTTACGCATGCGATTTGCCGGCTTCGGCACTGGCGCCAGCACTTCCAAAACCATCAGTATTTTTAGCGCCTCGCCGAGGCGAAGCCGATGGCCCCCACCACGCGCAAACGAAGCACTCGGTTTCCCTGGCAGACCCAACCGCGACGCACGCAGTGCGGAGTGGGAACGAATGACGGCTGTGTCACAGGCGGTTACCGACCGAGGTGTGATCCGTTAATCGGACAACCAGCCCCTCCAAGCCAGGGGACCCACTTAAATGTTGGCGGTTTGAGCCGCTTTCTTTTGCCTACTTTTCTTTGCGGCGGCAAAGAAAAGTAGGTGCCCCCCCGCACAGGGGGAACGCTAATAAACCAATAAGAAAAGAAACACCCAACGCCGTAGGCACACAGAAAAATGAAAAACCAAACGCCGTAGGCACAACCAAAACAATGCCGCCGCGAAAGGCAAAAACCCACTAATTCAAAACATCACCAAACCCTCCAACCCGAACCCCCACCTTCCGAATCGCGTCAGCAACATCAGCTGACAACAACGCCCCAAGCTCCTCCTCATGCCGATAGCCCCGCATCCCAACACTCAAAAACCCATCCCCTCCCACTGCCGGATGGCAATAAATCTCCCCCACTCCATCAGGCAAATCAGCGAGCGCAGCGAGCCACACCCCCTCATGCATCCGTCCGCTATCAGCCATCCCCACCACATAATCGTTATGCACAATCCCCGCCCGGTCCAACCGACCCCGCACCCATGCAATCCATGGCCTCAACCATAGCGGCGCATTCGTCTCAAACGGCAACCGCATCGCCCGCATCCCATACTCGCGGCCAATCTCCACAATCAACTCGAGCACCGTCGGATGCAAATGAAAATGCTTGTGCGTGTTGACGTGATCAAGCACCAACCCCGTCTTCGCATAAGCCTCGAACTGCGCGCGAATCTCTCTCGCGAGCTGCCTTCGCACATGCGGTAAAAAGAAAAACCGCACCCCGTCACGCACCATGTTGCCGCCAAAGCGGCCATGCTCGTCGAGCAGCGCCTTGATCCCCTCGCGCGGCATCACCGCGTCGCCGTCGGTCAGCACCAGATGCAACCCCACCCGCAAGCGCGGCAACGCCCGGGCACGCGCCACCGCGTCGGCAGCGGCGGGCGCGCCGACCATCAGGCTCGCGGCCGTCAGCACGCCGTCCCGATGCGCCCGCTCAACCGCGAGATTGACTCGTGGATGCAGGCCGAAATCGTCGGCGGTAATGATCAGCCCGCGTGCTTTAACCACCATCGGACGTCTCCATGACATCCATCACGCCCAACGCGGTGCCGCGCTCGACCGCTGCGGATGCCCGCACCGGCACGCGCGCGCCGCGCCACACCACGTGTGAGCCGAAGCCACCCACCAGCCATTGCACCGCCAGCAACGCGTCGCGCAACGGCACAAGCGGCAGATCGCGCCAGAACGTGCGCTCATGACGCGCAGCACGAAAATGCAGCAGCATGCGCGCGGCCAATCCAGCCGCCGTACTCGCGCCGCTAGCCATTGCGGCCCACAGATGCAGTGCATCGGGTGGGTCCGCAGCCAGGCTATTGGTGAGCCACGCACCCGCAAGGAGCCACGGCGATGGAAACGTGATGAACAGGAACGCAAAACCCAGTGGATTTAGTGAACGGATCGTGCGCAGCCAACGCGTTTCCCGTTGCCATAAGGCCGGGAACGTCGGCTCGATGACATCGGTGGCCACCATCACACGCGAGAGCACCGTACGCAGTCCGAGCGCGCGCACATGTTCGGCCAGCCAGTAATCATCGGCGAGACGATTTTTTAGCGCGTCGAAACCGCCGATCCGTTCGAGCGTCGCACGCCGCAATGCCAGCGTGGCGCCAAAGCCGAAGCGGCGAGATCCGGCCGCGTGCGCGACTCGCACCGACGGCGCAAACCATTCGTTGATGAACAGCGCGCCGACGCGCGGCCAGAATCCGCCCACGCCTTGCGCCACATAAAGACACGTGACGACGCCCACCCGCTCGTCGGCGAGCGGCGCGGCCACCGTGTCGAGATAATCGGCTTCCATAGCGATATCGCTGTCGGCGATCACAATCACGTCATGGCGCGCCCGCTCCGCCATGTTGATCAGGTTGCTCACTTTGAGATTGCTGCCGTGCACGCGCGTATCGACAGCGAGTTCGATGTCGTGCATCGGATACGCGGCCTGCAAACGGCGCACCACGCCGATCGCGGGATCGTCCGGCGACGACACGCCGAGCACCAGCTGAAAATGCCCGTGACGCTGCTCGCAAAAAGTCCGGAGATTGTCGTAGAGACGCGGCTCGGCACCGCACAGCGGTTTGAGTACGCTCACGCCGACTTTCGCGAAGGGATGCGCAGACTCGCCGGCGCCGCTAAAGCGTCGCGCGGCAAAGAACGGCATGGCCACCGCCGCCAGCAGCGCGTACAGCGCAGCAGCACTGCAGCCAACGAACAGGCCCCATTCGCATGCTGTCAGTGCGTGAGCCGACGTCGCCACGTTCCGTCAGCGCCCGGCGAGCACGAACGGTCTGCCGGTCAGGCGCAGATGAAGAATGACCAGCCAGCGCCGCGGGCAATTCGCTGCGATCGAAACGGGTCGCACGGGCCAGTTTTCAGGTGCTGCGTGATGGCTCTTAAGGGCAAGCTCGAATGCGGCGTGCGCGAACTGCCGTATCACGATCACGCCGCTTACGATCACCGCGAGCGCGAGCAATCGGAACATTGTGGAGCTGAGGGTTTGCGGGGCAATTGGCAGGATCAGCAGCGCAAGACCGATCAGGACTTCGGCCCCCATGGCCGTGAGCGAAGCAGCCATCAGATGGGCGCGCAACATGTCGACGGTGACTGGCTTCATGGCGTGGTCTCGTGACCTGACGAAATGCGCGGGGTATTTCATCAGCGCATTTCGTGGATGAAAAGCGCCGACGCGCACATTCATCGATGTGCTTACGATTACGTTGCGATGCTCCGGCAACACGACGTCGTTCGCGCACTCATATTGGCCGCGCGACACCGACCTGATGAGGGGCGATAGTATCGATTCAAACTGAAGGAAACCTTAAGGAACACAGCGGTATAAAGCAGTGAGCGGACATCATGGATACACTTCAGGTGCGTGAGCGGCACGTGCCTGAAAACAGCGCCGCCACGCACCCGATATTGATCGCAATGAACGGAGTTTCTGTCCCATGCGCGTGCTTCTCGTAGAAGACGACGACCTGATCGGCTGCGGTGTCGAAGCGGGGCTGCGTCAAGCCGGCTTCACGGTCGATTGGGCGCGCGACGGCCACAAGGCCGACCTCGCGCTCGCCACGACCGCCTATGCGCTGGTGATACTCGACCTCGGCTTGCCCAGGGTCTCCGGCATGGAGATACTGAAACGGCTGCGCGCCGCCGGCAACGATGTGCCGGTGCTGGTGCTGACAGCCAAGGGCACGGTGGTGGACCGGGTCGGCGGACTCGAAGCGGGTGCCGACGACTACCTCGGCAAGCCCTTCGATCTGAGCGAACTGATCGCGCGCGCCCGGGCGCTTCTGCGTCGCGCGCAAGGCCGCAGCGTGGAGCTGATCCGCTATCAGGACCTGACGGTCAATCCGGCCGCGCAAACCGTCGAAGTGGGCAACGCGCGCGTGCCCCTCACCTCGCGCGAATGGGCGGTCCTGATGCAGTTGCTGACCCACCAGGGGATTCCCCAGTCGCGCTCGCGTCTCGAAGAAAGCCTGTACGGCTGGCAGGAAGAAATCGAAAGCAATGCGATCGAGGTGCACGTGTCCAATCTGCGCAAGAAACTCGGCGCCAAACTGATCAAGACCGTGCGCAATATCGGCTACGTCGTGGAGAAAGCATGAGGTCCGCGTCGATCCGCCGGCGCCTCGTGCTGCTGGTTCTCGCCAGCATCGTGCTGATCTGGGGCATCGCGCTGATGTCGAGCTACCGGCAGGCCACGCATGAAGTGGGCGAATGGGAAGAGGCGCGGCTCGCCGAACTGGCGCAAATCCTCGCCCTGCTCGATCAGCGCAACCTGACCACCCTCGCGAATGCGCGCATTGACGTACGTGAAGAAGAAAAAGGTGGCGACCCCGGCGCCAACGACGCCGATGACGACGACACCTTGCCGCGCGATGCCTTGTTTCAGGTGCGAAACGCGACAGGTGATGTGCTGGCGGGCAGCCCGCAATTGCATACGTTGCAGGCATGGGACCTGCCGGTGCCGCTGGCAAGTGGCGCGCAAACCATCACGCTCGGCGGTCAGATGTGGCACTCGTTCACCTTGCGCGACACCGCGCTCGGCCACACAGTGCGCGTGTTCGAACCGGCCAATACACGCAGCGATCTGGTCAGCGGCGTGGCGAGCCGGATCGCCCGCCCCACGCTGATCGCGCTGCCGGTGCTGGCTGTGCTGGTGTGGTTCAGTATCGGCTGGAGTCTGGCGCCGCTCAAGATCCTGTCCGGCGCGATCCGCGCGCGCGATATCAACCGTCTGGAACCGGTCGATATCGGCCGGGTGCCGACCGAGGTCCGGCCGCTCGTCGATGCGATCAACCTGGTGTTGTCGCGCTTGCTGCACTCCATCGAGCGCGAACGCGCGTTCACCGCCGACGCGGCTCACGAACTCAAAACGCCGCTCGCCGCGATCAAGGTGCAGGCGCAGGTCGCGCTGGCCGAAACGGACGCGGCATTGCAGCGGCTGGCTATGGAACGCGTGGTGCAAGGCGTCGATCGCAGCGCGCGGCTCGCCGAGCAACTTCTGCTGCTCGCGCGTCTGGATGTGCACGAGAAATTGTCGACGGCGCCGCTCAAGCCGGCCGCGGTCGCAAAAGACACGCTGCTCGCGAACGAGCGCAACGCCCAGCAAAAGAATATTCGCGTGACGCTGACGGGCGACGCGCGCGCCGAGATCAATGCGGAGCCCGTACTGATCGGCATCCTGCTCGACAATCTACTCGACAACGCGATCAAGTACGGACACGCCGGCGGCAGCGTGGAAGTGGCGGTGGAGTACGCATACGGCCGGGTGCAGCTCACGGTGCGCGACGACGGCCCGGGGGTTGCGCCCCACGATCTCGCGCATCTGACGAACCGCTTTTTTCGCGCGACCGGCAATCAGGCCACCGGCAGCGGCCTGGGTCTCTCGATCGTCGCGCGGATTGCGGAACATTTCGATGCCAAACTGCATCTCGGCACCGGCATGGACGAACGCGGGCTCGCGGTCGAGGTGTCGTTTCCTGCCTACGCGCGTGTGAGTTGAGCCTGCGTTTGACAGGCGCGCCAACCTAGCGCCGGCTCGTCTCGGCCACGCCGGCCTGCTCCGTGCGCCCCGACTGTTCAGGCGGAGCGGACGCGCGATTCGACGACTCGGCGAATTGCCAGGCGAAGAGTCCCGGCACGAAGATCAGCAAATCACGAATGCGCCTCGCCCCCGCGAGCGCGAGGCAGATCGACGGGTCGAGCCCCAGCGCGCCGCCGATCAGGATGAAGCCGCCTTCCTGAACGCCCAGGCCGCCCGGCACAAAAAACGCCGCACTGCTGACGGCCTGAATCAGCGATTCGATCACCACCGCTTCGGTCAGGCTCACCTGTACGCCGAGGAAGTACAGCGCGAGCCAGATTTCCAGCGCCGTCAGGAAGCATTGCAGCGGTTGCCAGAAGAACAGATAGCGCAATATCGCGGCGCGTCTGCGCCAGATCAGCATGATCGCCTGATCGATCTGCGCCGATTGCCCGACGAGCGCGGCCAGTTTGCCGCTCGTCATATGATTGAGTGCGCGCGTGATGCGCTCGAACGGACTCGCGTGCTGCACGAGTGCGAACAGCACCAGCAGCGGCGTCAACACCACCACGCCCCACGCCAGCTGGCTGGCGAGGCGCAGCGTATTCGACTGCGCATGCGCGAACAGAAAACCGATGCCGACCATCGTGAACAGCAACTGGCTGATGACCGTGAGTTGCATGTCGACGATGATGCTGCCGACCGCCATGGACGGACGCACGCCCCAGCGTTTGAGCATGCGGAACGACACCACCTCGCCGCCAATGCGCGCCACCGGCAACATGCAATTGACGGATTCGCGCACCCACACCAGATGCAGCATATTGGCGACGCTCGGCCGGTTCGCGCCGCGAATGAGCAAGCGCCAGTCGCAGGCATTGGCGATCATCGGCAACACGTGCGCGATCGCTGCCAGAAAGAGGCCCGCACCCGCGGCACGCAGTGCGCCGAGCACGGCACCGGGATTGCTCTGCCAGACCAGCCACAGCGACACCAGCAAGCCAGCAAGCGCGGCAATGCGGCCGAGATGCTTCATCACGCGACCACCCTCCGCGCCTGCTTCAGGCGCGCCGCGGGGTGCTCGCCACCACCTTCCGGATATTCCCGCATCATTGCTTACCCAGCCTGCTGTTCATCCGTCATTCCGTCCTGCACGACCGACAACAGACCATCGCCATCCACCTTGAAACTGAAACCGCGCCAGATCACGCGCGAGGACCAGAAGCTCGCGACGAAAATCGAAAAGGACACGATATCCCATAACGGCAATAGCCACAGGTCACGATGCGCCTGCTGCAACGCCCGATCCGACAGCAGCTTCAGCGCGAGCCGGGCACATACGGCGACCAGCGCGAGCAGCCAGGCCCACAGCGCGCCGCCCGACAAGACGATGGCGAGCAGTGCGAAAGCGAGCGGGTGAATCAGCGCCGAGCCGAGATGGCCGAGCGGATCGATGCTACGAATCGTGCGGCTCCAGCGCAGTTCGTGCGCGATCAGTTGCGTCGCGCTCGATTCCACGCAGGCGTGCGAGATCGTGAACGGCGGAATCACCACCTTCTCACCGATCATGCGCACGGCTTCGCCGATTGCATGGTCCTCGGCCAGATGCTCCACGAACGGTGTGAAGCCGCCGATTTTTTCGAGGGTATCGCGTCGCATTGCGATGCTCTGTCCAAAGCAGGGACGCGCGAGGCCGAGCGCAAGCCCGGTCACCACGCCGGGCAGGAACTGGTAGTTGGTGGCCTTGGCCGACATGCGTGGCCAGAAGCCGGGATCCGGCGTGCCGCGATACACGCACGTGACGAGACCGACACCGGGTTTCTGCAATTCGCCGATCACATTGCGCAGATACTCCGGCCCGACGCTCACGTCGCTATCGGCGAACACCAGCACGTCGTGGCGGGCCTGCGGCAACATATTGAGGATGTTGCTGATCTTGCGATTCGGACCGTACAGGCGTGCGTCGGCGACCACGGTGATGTCCGCTTGCGGATGCAGGCGACGCAGATCGTCGACCGTTTGCAAGGCGGGGTCGGCCGAATCGTGCACGCCAAACAGGAATTGCACGGAGCCTGGATAGTCCTGCCGACAGAAGCTCGACAAATTAGTGAGCAGCGCCCACTCATTGCCGTGCAATGGTTTGACGATCGTGACCGGCGGGAAGCTGGTCGGCTCGGACACCGCTCTCTTGAAGAACCGGCCGATCAGCGCACCGGCCAACACCGTGTAGGCAATGCCGAGAACTGCGCCCGCCGCACACGCATAGGCTAGCGTGGCGACCAGCATATGCGCGGCGCTCACGCCTTGTGGGCGTGCAGGAAGCGGAAGAATTCGACGCCTTCACGCAGACGCCGTTTCATCATGTCCCAACTCGTCAGCATCTCGCGCAGAATTTCCCAGATTTTCGACGGGCGGAAATAGAAGCGCTTATAGAAGTTTTCGAGCTGGTGGTAAATCTCGTCACGCGACAGATGCGGATAGCCGATCGCCGCGACCTGCACCCCCGATTTACTGACGAGGTTGATGATCTTGTTCTCTTCCAGCCAACCGTTCTCGACCGCCTGGTTGTAGAGCGTCGTGCCGGGATACGGCGCGGCGAGCGACACCTGGATCGTAAGCGGATTGATCTCTTTCGCGTACTCGATGGTCTTCTGGATTGTTTCCTGAGTCTCGCCCGGCAAACCAAGAATGAAGGTGCCGTGGATCTTGATGCCGAGCTTGCGGCAATCCGCGCTGAAGCGACGGGCGATGTCGGTGCGCAAGCCCTTCTTGATGTTCAGCAGGATCTGGTCGTCGCCGGATTCGTAGCCCACCAGCAGCAGCCGCAGGCCGTTTTCCTTCATGATCTTCAGCGTCGCATAAGGCACGTTCGCCTTCGCGTTGCACGACCATGTGACGCCCAGCTTGCCCATACCGCGAGCGATTTCCTCTGCGCGCGGCTTGAAGTCGGTGAAGGTGTCGTCGTCAAACATGATCTCCTTGACTTCAGGCATGTTGTCGCGAATCCACTTCACTTCTTCCAGCACGTTCTCGACCGAGCGGGTGCGATAGCGATGGCCGCCCACAGTTTGCGGCCACAGGCAGAAGGTGCACTTCGAGCGGCAACCGCGGCCCGTGTAAATGGATACATACGGGTGTTTCAGGTAGCCGTTGAAGTAATTTTCGATTTTCAGATCGCGCTTGTAGACTGGCGCCACGAAGGGCAGCTCGTCCATGTTCTCGAGGATCGGGCGTGCTTCATTGTGCTCGATCGAACCGTCGCGGCCGCGATAGCTCAGACCTTTGATCTGCTCGAATGGCTTGCCTGCGGCGATTTCCTGACAGGTGAAATCGAATTCTTCGCGGCAAACGAAATCGATTGCATCGCTCGCTGTCAGCGAATTGTGCGGATCGACCGCAACCTTTGCACCGACCATGCCGATCAGGACCGAAGGATTGCGCTTCTTCAGCTGTTCGGCAAAAAAGGCGTCGGTGGGAAAGGACGGTGTGCTGGTATGGATGACCACCAGCTCGTATTGTTGCGCGATGTCGAGCGATGCATCGACGGACAAGCCGTCGGCGGGAGCGTCGAGCACGCGGCTATCGGGAACGAGCGCGGCGGGCTGTGCGAGCCACGTCGGATACCAGAACGAGCGGACCTCACGTTTGTTCTGGTAGCGCGAACCCGCGCCGCCGTCGAAACCGTCGAATGACGGCGCCTGCAAGAACAGGGTTTTCATGGATGCTCCAGCAGGATTCCCGTGGGTGCGAGTTGTCGCGCAGATAGTACGGAGGAAAGCTGAAGGAAACCTTAAGGGGGGCGGACGCGGTGGCGTGGGGGTTTTTTGCCTTCGGCGGTGGTGGTGGTTTGCTGTGTGCCTGCGGCGTTGGGTGTTTCTTTTGTTATTGGTTTATTAGTGTTCCCCCTGTGCGGGGGGGCACCTACTTTTCTTTGCCGCCGCAAAGAAAAGTAGGCAAAAGAAAGCGGCTCAAACCGCCAACTCTTAAGTGGGTCCCCTGGCTTGGAGGGGCTCGTGGTGCGATTAACGGATCACACCTCGGTCCATAAGCGCCAGTGACACAGCCGTCATTCGCTCCCACTCCGCACTGCGTGCGTCGCGGTTGGGTCCAGCACGGAGACCGCGCGCTTCGTTTGAGCGCTGTGGGGGGCCATCGGCTTCGCCGCGGCGACGCGCCAAAGCATGCTGGCAGGTTTGAAAGTGCCGAAGTTGACAAGGCTATGCCACTGCGAACCGCAGCGCAGCGTCAACCGCGAGCGGCAAAAGAACGAAGTGGTTTGGTGAAGTACCGCCCCGGCGCGCGCAGCGCCGCCGGAAGCATGACGGCCTGGTCACTAACGAGGGAAGGTGCGCGGGCTCAATCTCTACGGAGCCACGATCCCCTCCAAGCCAGGGGACCCGCTTAAAAATTAGCGGTTTGAGCCGCTTTCTTTTGCCTACTTTTCTTTGCGGCGGCAAAGAAAAGTAGGTGCCCCCCGCACAGGGGGAACGCTAATAAACCAATAAAAAATGAAACGCCCACCGCCGTAGGCAACCAGAAAAATAAACCACCCAACGCCGTAGGCACACAGCAATAATGCCGCCGCAAAAGGCAAAACCCAACCCTTATACAGGCTTAATATCTGCTGCCTGCTTCCCCTTTGGCCCTTGCTTGATTTCGAAGCTGACCTTCTGGTTTTCCTGCAGCGACTTGAAACCCTCGCTGCGGATCTCCGAAAAGTGAGCAAACAGATCTTCGCCACCGTCATCCGGTGTAATAAAACCAAAACCTTTCGCGTCATTAAACCATTTCACTGTACCGGTCGGCATGTCGATTCCTCGTTTGCATCTGGGTTGATTGGGTTGCATTCGCCGCTTTTCACCAGCGCCCTGCACTATCCAGGAGCGCCGGCTTCAACCAGCTCCCGCTACTGCCATTTGACTTTACGCCAGTTTGCGCGGCAATGCTTAGGCCTGATTTTTTCCGTCGCGGCAACAGTCCCGGCAAACCGTACGCCCGCACCACGATCGAGCGCGCCGCCGATGCCCAGGCGCGCAATCAGATAAGATGATTGTTATCGGCAGTCCACCCCGGGCCGCGCAGGCTCAGCCCATCGTCTCACGCCCGCGCGACCTATCGTTTTCCCATATACAGGAACCCCAGCATGGCCACCTCGAGCTATACCGATACCCGACTTCTGATCAACGGCGAATGGTGCGACGCCGCCAGCGGCAAAACCCTCGACGTCATCAATCCCGCCACCGGCCAGGCCATCGGCAAGGTCGCCCACGCCGGCATCGCCGATCTGGACCGCGCGCTGGCCGCCGCGCAGCGCGGCTTCGAAGCCTGGCGCAAGGTGCCGGCCAACGAACGCGCCACCACCATGCGCAAGGCCGCGGCACTGGTGCGTGAGCGCGCCTCCGACATCGCCCGCCTGATGACGCAGGAACAGGGCAAACCGTTCGCCGAAGCGCGTGTCGAAGTGCTGGCCGCCGCGGACATCATCGAGTGGTTCGCCGACGAGGGCCGCCGCGTCTACGGCCGGATCGTGCCGTCGCGCAACCTCGCGGCGCAGCAAACGGTGCTGAAGGAACCGATCGGCCCGGTCGCTGCCTTCACGCCGTGGAATTTCCCGGTCAATCAGGTCGTGCGCAAGCTGAGCGCGGCGCTCGCCTGCGGCTGCTCGTTCCTCGTCAAGGCGCCGGAAGAAACCCCGGCGTCGCCGGCAGCGCTGCTGCAGGCGTTCGTCGAAGCCGGCGTGCCGGCCGGCACGGTGGGCCTCGTGTTCGGCGATCCGGCCGAGATTTCCGCCTACCTGATCCCGCATCCGGTGATCCGCAAGGTCACGTTCACGGGTTCGACGCCGGTGGGCAAGCAACTGGCGGCGCTCGCCGGTGCCCATATGAAGCGCGCGACGATGGAACTGGGCGGTCACGCGCCGGTGATCGTGGCCGAAGACGCGGACGTGGCGCTGGCCGTGAAAGCAGCAGGCGGCGCGAAATTCCGCAACGCGGGCCAGGTGTGCATCTCGCCCACGCGCTTTCTGGTGCACAACAGCATCCGCGAAGAGTTCGCGGCGGCACTCGTCAAGCACGCTGAGAGCCTCAAGCTCGGCGACGGTCTGGCTGAAGGCACCACGCTGGGGCCGCTCGCCAACGCACGCCGTCTGACGGCGATGAGCAAGGTGCTCGACGACGCGCGCAAGACCGGCGCCAAGGTCGAAACGGGTGGCGAACGCGTAGGCTCGGAAGGCAACTTCTTTGCGCCGACCGTGCTGACCAACGTGTCGCTCGAAGCCGATGTGTTCAACAACGAGCCGTTCGGCCCGATCGCCGCGATCCGCGGTTTCGACACGCTCGAAGAAGCGATCGCCGAAGCAAACCGTCTGCCGTACGGCCTCGCGGGCTATGCATTCACGAAATCGTTCCGCAACGTGCATCTGCTGTCGCAGCAGATGGAAGTCGGCATGCTGTGGATCAACCAGCCGGCCACGCCGTCGCCGGAAATGCCGTTTGGCGGCGTGAAGGACTCCGGCTACGGTTCGGAAGGCGGCCCGGAAGCCATGGAAGGCTATCTGGTCACGAAGGCGGTTTCGGTGATGGCGGTTTAAGCCGGGCTTCTGCCCTCCTTTGCTATCCCTGCTCACTGTAGAAGGTCCGCGAGCGGTTGCTCGCGGACCTTTTTCTTTTATGAACGACGCAATCCAGAAACAGATGCAACCCACCCTGACCGGACAGCATGTCGAGCTCCGTCCGCTTCAGCAGAACCACGCACAGGCATTGCTGGACGCCGCCGCGGATGGTCAGTTGTGGAACATGAAGCTGACGGTGGTGCCGGGGCCCGCAACCGTCGACGGCTACATCGAGAGCGCGCTCGCGGGACGCGAGGCCGGCACTGTGATGCCGTTTGTGATCGTCAGGCGCGAGACCGGCGCGGTTGTCGGCAGTACGCGTTTCTGGAAGATCGACCGGGCGAACCGCAAGCTGGAAATCGGCCATACGTGGCTGGGCGAATCGGTGCAGCGCTCCGCAGTCAATACCGAAGCAAAGTACCTGTTATTGAGCCACGCATTCGAAGTCATGCAGTGCGTGCGCGTGCAGTTCACCACCGACGAACTGAACGAGAAATCCCGGGCGGCGATTCTGCGCATCGGCGCGAAGCAGGAAGGCATCGTCCGGCATGAACGGATCATGCCGGACGGGCGCAAGCGCAATTCGGTCCGCTTTAGCATCATCGATACCGAGTGGCCCGCGGTGAAGGCGATGCTGGAGGAAAAACTGGGGCGGTAAGCCAGGGCCCGCCCCACGCGGCATCAAACGTGCACGTCCCGCTCATTGAGCGGCGCGGGTGGCGTTGTTGCCGCCGCGAACTCCTCACGCAACGCATCGCGCGCATGATGCCTGCGCACCCACAGCGCAGTAAGAATCGGCACGAGGATCGCCGTCACGAGACACGCCGTCGCGACCATCGCTGTCGCGGCCGGCACCAGTGGCTTGAAGCGCGGAATCATCTCGCCAATGATCGCCGGATTGGCCACAGCGGCCCCCGCCGTCGACGACGCCGCCAGCCCCGCCGCGCCGTTGCCGCCCGCGATCCAGCGGTCGGCGAAAATCAGCGGAATGCCGGTCACGACGATCACCCCGAGGCCCAGCACGATACCCGGCAAGCCGCTCGTCACGATCACGTTCAGGTCGATGCCGTTGCCGAGCGCGAAGCCGAAGAACGGAATCAGCGGATGCACGCAGCGGCCGAACAACTCGCGCAGATCGCTATCGAGATTGCCAAGCGTGAAGCCGATCAGGAACGGCAACACCGCGCCGACGAAAAGCCGCGGCTCGAAAAACGCCACACCGGTCGCACCGAGAATCAGCATGCTGATGAGCGGCCCCGATTCCACCGACATCAGCACGAACGCGCCCGCCTCCTCGCGGGTGCCGTACTGCTGCATCACCGCCGCATAGAGACCGCCGTTGGTCATGTCCATCGAGGTCGTGATCGCCAGCACCGAGAGCCCGGCGAACAGCCCCGCCTTGACGCCGTCCACGGGAATGAAATGCGCGGCGACCAGCGTCGCGATCCATGCGACCGCCATTTTGGTCACGAGCAGCGTGCCGGACTTGCGCAACACCACGCCGGTGGCCCGCAAATCGATCGTCGCGCCCATGCAGAAGAACCACACCGCCAGAATCGGCACGGTACCGCTGATCAAGCCATTCGTGAACGATCCGAAGTACTTCCCCGCCCCGGGCGCAAACGTGTGGACACAGGCGCCAAGCAGTAACGGTACCAGCATCAGGCCGCCTGGAATGCGGTCGATCGCCTTCTTGATCTTCATGCCTCCTCCATGGACTTCGCGTCCAGTTGTCGGGTGAATCACCCGGGGTGATGTCCCGTTCTATCGCCGGGCTGCTCCCTTTCGGCGCAATATAACATCATGAAAGGAACATCGTTCCGATTTCATTAAACTTACGCCTCATCGTTTACCCGTGCGTCGAAGGAAAGCCTTGCCAGGCAAAATATGAGGGCACGATATTTTCGGACCACTGTTCCACAAATCGGCTTTTGCGCTACAGTCGAGCCCACAGCGGCGCCGCGCAATGGCGTCCGGAACGAACGGAGGGAGAACGATGGAAGTAAGACAGAGCGTGAACAGCGAGTACGCGAAGACGCTGGATACCGCGGGGCTGCGCAAGCAGTTTCTCGTCGAGCAGGTGTTCGAACGCGATGCGCTGAAGCTCACCTACAGCCACATCGACCGCATCATTGTCGGCGGCGTATGGCCTGCCACGCACGCGGTCGAAGTGCCTACGTCGCTCGGCAAGGCCATCGGCGTCGGCTATCTGCTGGAGCGCCGCGAGCTCGGCGCGATCAATATCGGCGGCGACGGCTGGGTCGATGTGGATGGCACGCGCTACACGGTGCGCCACGAAGAAGCGATCTACATCGGCAAAGGTGCGCAGGCGCTCGGGTTCGGCAGCGACGACGCCGCGCGCCCCGCGAAGTTCTACCTGAACTGCGCGCCCGCGCACGCGTCGTATCCGACCCGCACGATCTCGCTCGCGCAGGCGTCGCCCGAACCGCTCGGCGCGCCCGAGACGAGCAACCGCCGCACCATCTACAAGTTCATCGTGCCCGAGGTGCTGCCCACCTGCCAGCTCTCGATGGGCATGACGAAACTCGAACCCGGCAGTCTCTGGAACACGATGCCGTGCCACACGCACGAGCGGCGCATGGAGGTGTATTTCTATTTCAACGTGGCCGATGATGCGGCCGTCTTCCATATGCTGGGCGAGCCGCAGGAAACGCGGCATATCGTGGTGCATAACGAGCAGGCCGTGATCTCGCCGAGCTGGTCGATTCACTCGGGCGTCGGCACGCGCGCATACACCTTTATCTGGGGCATGGTCGGCGAGAACCAGGTGTTCAGCGACATGGATCACATCGCGGTCCGCGACCTGCGTTGACGGCCCGCATGCTGCCCATCCAGAACCACACAGGAACCTACGTAGCGTGAACACTTTCGATCTGACCGGTAAGGTCGCCATCGTCACCGGCAGCAACACGGGACTCGGCGCCGGCATGGCGGTCGCGCTCGCCACGGCCGGCTGCGACATTGTCGGCGTCAGTCGCGCGGATGCAGGCGACACGCCCGCGCGCGTCGCGGCGACGGGCCGCCGTTTCGCGGACGTGCGCGCCGATCTCGCCTCGATCGCGCCGGTCGACGACATCGTGCGCGCGGCCGTTGAAGCGTTTGGCCGCGTCGACGTGCTCGTGAACAACGCGGGCGTCATCCGCCGCGAAGACGCGCTCGATTTCGCCGAAGACGACTGGGACGCCGTCATGGACGTCAACCTGAAGAGCGTATTCTTTCTTTCACAGGCCGTTGCCCGGCAGTTCGTGAAGCAGCAGAGCGGCGGCAAGATCATCAATATCGCGTCGATGCTGTCGTTTCAGGGCGGCATACGCGTGGCGTCCTACGCGGCGTCGAAAAGCGGCGTGCTCGGCCTCACGCGGCTGCTCGCGAACGAGTGGGCCGCGCACGGTGTCAACGTGAACGCGATCGCGCCAGGCTATATGGCGACCGCCAACACCGCGGCGCTGCGCGACGATGCGCAACGCAACGACGAGATTGTCGGCCGCATTCCGGCGGGCCGCTGGGGCACGCCTGAGGATCTCGCGGGACCGGTCGTGTTCCTCGCGTCATCCGCGTCGGACTATGTGCACGGCCATACGCTCGCTGTGGACGGCGGGTGGCTCGCACGCTGATCCGGCAAAACGTCACGCGCAGCGCGGGACGCGGTATGCTCTCGGCGCCTGGTATCGTGGCAGCAGCGGGCCAGCGGCGGCCTGACACTGGCCTGGCACCGGGTTGCATCGGGTAGGATCGACAGGGAATCACGGACATGACAGCAATGGGCAGACAGCGTAAAGACGACGCCACCACGCAGGATCCGGACAATGCGGACGGCGGCGGCATGGGCAACCTGTGCAACGACAAGGGCGAATCGGCTTCGTCGGTCGGCAGGGTCTTCGCGATTCTGGGCGCGCTCGGCGACAGCGGGCAGATCGGCATCAGCGAACTGTCGCAGCGGCTCGGCATGTCGAAGACCACCGTGCATCGCGTAATGCAGACGCTCAAGGCGCTCGGCTATGTGACCCAGGAAGTCGAAACCGAGCGGTACCGGCTGACCATCCGCCTGTTCGAACTCGGCGCGAAAGCGTTGGAGAGCGTCGATCTGGTGCGCGAGGCGGACGTCGAGATGCGCCGCATCGGTACGGCAACGCGCGAGGCGGTCCACCTCGGCGCATTCGACGAAGACGCCATCATCTACATCCACAAGATCGACGCCGACTACGGGTTGCGGATGCAGTCGCGGATCGGCCGCCGCAATCCGCTGCACAGCACGGCGATCGGCAAGGTGCTGCTCGCGTGGATGGACCCCGCCGAGGCGCGCGAGGTGCTCTCGCACGTGGAATTTCGCAAGTCGACCCAAAAAACGCTCGGCTCCGCCGAGGCCGTGCTGAGCATCCTGCCGCGCGTGCGCGAGCAGGGCTATGGCGAGGACAACGAGGAACAGGAAGAAGGCCTGCAGTGTCTCGCCGTGCCGGTGTTCGACCGCTTCGGCCGCGTGATCGCCGGCCTGTCGATTTCGTTTCCGACAATGCGCTGCGGCGCCGACACGAAATCGCACTATGTCGCCCTGCTCAGGCAGTCGGGTCTCGCGATCTCGACGCGACTCGGCTATCGCGACGCGACAGCGCCGGAGCATGCGGCCGCCGAGCAAGGTTGAGCCTCCGGCCAGGAAGCTTCGCCTCTACCGGTTGATGAAGCCCGCAGAGGCATGCCTCATCAGGCTTCCCTCGCTGGCCCGCGCCGGCGCCAGCCAGCGGCCGCAGCACTTAAGCAGCCTTCGCTGCCTGATTCGGCTCGACGCGGCGCGTGACGCTGCGGCGACCGTCCACGCTGACCGGCACATCGCCCTTCAACGTCACACGGCGCACCACACGGTGTGCATCGCCGTAGTCGTTGACGGCGTAGTGCTGGGTCGCGCGGTTGTCCCAGATCGCCACGTCACCCGCCTGCCAGCGCCAGCGCACGATGTTCTCGTGGCGCGTCACGTAGCCTTGCAGCAACTCCAGCAAATGCGCTGACGCATTCGGCGTGAGGCCGACGAAACTCTTGACGAAGTGTCCGAGAATCAGCGTCTTCTCGCCGCTTTCCGGATGCACGCGCACTACCGGATGCTCGGTCTCGTAGCGCGTCGACACAAACACTTCCCGATAGCGCTTGAGCGCTTCGGCATCGCGGCCGCGCTCGCCGACATTGGCATGGTTCGCGTAGTCGTATTCGTTGCTATGCACCGCCCATAGTTGTTCGGCCAGCGCCTTGAGCGGCGGCGGCAGATCGTCATAAGCCGTGGCGGTGTTGGCCCAGACGGTATCGCCGCCTACTTCGGGGTTCGTTACGCCACGCAGAATCGACGCCTGCGGATAGGCATCCACGAACGTCACGTCCGTATGCCACGAATTCGCGCGGCCGCCACGGTGCGAATCGAGTTCGAGCAGATAGTCGGTACCGTCCACCACCGGCACGGTGGGATGCGAGACCGGCTCGCCGAGGAGCCTCGCGAACGCTTCCTGATCGGCATCCTGCAGGTGCGTCTGACCACGGAAGAAGATCACCTTGTGACGCACCAGCGCGGCGCGAATTGCTTCGACAGTGGCCGGCTCAAGCTGGCCCGACAGGCGCACACCGCGAATTTCCGCACCGATACGGCCCGTAACGGGATGAATGTCCAGTGCGTTGGACGTCGCGAGACTGAGATTCGACATGCTGTGGCAACTCCTGAGTTTAAGGACGAGAGAGGCCGGCGCGCCGCGTCATCCGGGTTGAATGCTTCGCTCGCGGTGCTTATGGCTGACCGGAGAGAAATGCGGTTAAACCTGAACGACCGGTGACAGTCGGGTCCCTGATCTAACCAGTGTTCCGGGCGCGCGCAAAAGAATTGTTTTTTCTGTGCTTATCAGGCGGCGGACAATGCGTGCGCGCACTGATGCGATAACGTGGATATCGCCGTGATGCGGGAGTCGTCAAGAGGGACCGCGCAACGCGCCATTGCGCAAACATCAGGTCAGCGCCGATCCCGAGTCTGAAACCGAATGTATCTGTTTCGCATGCGCGCAACGATATGCCTTCCCACGCGCGCTCAAGCTGTTCTGCCATCTTCGGCGTGATCTGACGCAGCGAGCCGAATGCGCTAGCGCGCGATCTTTTTCGCAGCGCGCTCAACGAGTTGCCTGCTCGCTTCGTGTCTTCTCAGCGGCGAATCCTGATGCGTCGCGAGCGCATCGTCCCGCTTCGTCTTCTGCGCAAACAGGCAAAGGCATCGACACGTCCTGTTACACACAAACACACCGGTAATCCCACCGCTCAGTAGAGTTCGGATCACACGCAAAACGGAGTGCAACATCATGAAAAGAATCTTCGCGCTAGTCCTTCTCGCCATCACGCTCGGCAGTGCACTGGGTGGTTGCATCGTGGTCCCCGCAGGCGGCTATCACGAGCACTATCGCGACCACTATTGAGCGCAGAAATCTTAAGCAACGCCCTTCACTCTCAATCGAAAAACCCGAGAACAAATCATGAGTAATTCACGTAGCCGCTGGCTGTCGATGGCACTCGTTGCCGGCATGGGGATCGGCGCATCGTCGCTCGCGTTGGCCCACGTCGATGTGGGCGTGAACATCGGCATTCCCGGCCTGGCAGTGGTCCCCACGCCGGTATACGCCCCGCCTCCTCCGGTATATGCGCCGCCACCGCCGGTGGTGGTCGTGAGCCCGGGCTGGTACGGCAACCGGTATTACGACGGCCGCCGCTATTGGGAACGGCACGAATGGGAGGAGCGTCATCACGACCCGCGCGAATGGCATGACGCACGCGGCTATCGCGACGGTCCGCATGGCGACTGGCACGGTCACGACGGCGGCCCCCACGGCAACTGGCACGGCCCGGGCGACGACCACGGCCGGGGCGATCACTAACGCGCCGGCCATCGCGGTATCACTGACGCCGCCGGGACACGCCGGCATCCGTCCCACATCATTTGCAGGAGCGACGCTTTGCTACGCAACGATCCACGGCGGGTGACGGCGCAATTCGACGGCACGCTCATCTCAGCCGAATACAGCGAACTGACCGGGCAACTGTGTTTGCGCCAGGACGGCGCTGTCCTGCGCGAATGGTTTCCGCCTCACTCGTGGATCGCCATTGCGTCGGTAGCGGGCGCGCGGCATTGGGGCACGCGCCCGACTGACGACGATCTTCTCGCGTTGCTACGCAATGAAGTCACGCTGTTGCGCACGCAATAGGCGCTTGCGATCCGGCATCGGCGGCGCTGTGCCTTTGAAAACAAAAAAGCCACCGGACATATTCCGGTGGCTTTTTTTGTATTTGTATTTGATAGCGTGCTACATGAACGGCTTAACGTGCGTTGTGAATCGGCGGCGAGTAAGAACTGACCACCGTGTCGTTACCAGAACCGGCCTGCCACGCGCCGCGGTTGCCTGACCCGTAACCGCTCGTATCGGCCTGCGCCGCGCCTTGCTGCTGCACAGCCTGAGCTTGCGAGCCCTGTGCGTTTTGCGGAAGTGACTGGTTCGACTGCGCAAATGATGCAATCGGCGCACTGAGTACCACAGCAATAGCAACAGCTTTGATGAGCGACTTCATGAGACCACCTCCAGAGATGTCTTATACGTGCTGCGGATGTGACGCTTGTTGCAGACGATGGAGACAGTCTAAAAGCGGATCAGTCGCGGATAAATGCTCCAAACCCGAATTCACTGTTGTGCCAGACACGACAATGGCGCAGGCCCGCTCATCAAGCGTTTGACGGCGTTCCGCGTGCCTCGCGCTCAAACCGCCACGACGCCCACATAGTTTTCCGCCATCGCCATGGCGGCCGACCGCGAAGTCGTCACGTGTTCGAGTTCGGCGACCTGAAGCTGCTGTTCGAACGGCGAAGCACCTTCGATACGATGCATCATGCTCGTCATCCAGTACGAGAAATGCTCGGCGCGCCAGATGCGCTTGAGCGCCGTTTCGCTGTAGCTATCGAGCAGATCGCTGCGATTTTCGACATAGAACGTGCTCAGCGCGCGAGTCAGCACACGCACGTCGGCAACCGCGAGATTCAGGCCCTTGGCACCGGTGGGCGGCACGATGTGCGCGGCGTCGCCCGCCAGGAAGAGCCGGCCGTGCTGCATCGTGGCCGACACGAAACTGCGCATGCCCACAATGTTCTTCCGGAAGATCTTGCCGTCCACCACCTGCTGGCCGTCGTGCGAATCGACACGTGCATGCAGTTCAGCCCAGATGCGGTCATCGGACCAGTTGTCGACGGAATCCTTCGGATCGCATTGGAAATACATGCGCTGCACGTCGTGCGAGCGCGTGCTGACCAGTGCAAAACCGCGCTCGTGCCGCGCGTAAACCAACTCTTCCGACGAAGGCGGCCCTTCGCACAGAATGCCGAACCAGCCGAACGGATAGACGCGCTCGTAATCCTTGCGCAACGCCTGCGGAATCGACGCACGCGACACGCCCTGCGAACCATCGCAACCGATCACGAAATCGCAGTGCAGCTCGCACTCCTCGCCTTCGTGGCGATAGCGAATCGACGGCGCATTAGTCTCGATGCCGTGAATTGACGTGTTCGACACGCCGAAACGCAGCGCCCCACCGGCGGCGACGCGCGCAGCGACCAGATCCTTGATGACTTCGTGCTGCGCGTAGACCGTGATCGAATGACCGGTGAGTCCGGTCAGGTCGATGCGGCGCCGCTTGCCTTCGAACGCCAGCTCGAAACCATGATGCAGCGCGCCTTCTGCTTTCATGCGTGCGCCGACGCCGGCTTCCGTCAGCAGATCCATCGTGCCCTGTTCGAGCACGCCGGCACGGATGGTGGATTCGATCTGTTCGCGGCTACGCGATTCGAGCACGACGGAGTCGATGCCGCGCAGATGAAGCAGATGAGAAAGAAGCAGGCCCGCAGGCCCGGCACCGATGATGCCAACTTGGGTGTGCATGAGTTGTCTCCTGAATGCGGCGTTGGATTTGCACTCAGTTTGACGATCATGAGCTGTATCGCGCAACGCGATATGGTGGATATGTACTATTCAAATTTTGGATAAACCGGATGCCCGGTCGAGGCGCATGCGCGGGTTCAAATGCCTTGTGTCCGCGCCCAGACGGCCCTTGTGGCTGATCGTCCAGGCGTTGCCCGTGTGCGGCGCTGAACGTGGACTCAAGGTAAACCCCGACCCGCTCGCGGATGCCGGCCGGCGATTCACGGCGGGTTTTTGGATGGCCGCATACGCGCTTTTGACGAGCGGCCATCAGGCGGCTAAGCGAGGAACAGGCGATAAACCGGATTCTGCGTCTCTTCCCAGTACGGATAGCCGAGCGTCGCGAGAAAGCGTTCGAACGCGGAGTTTTCCGTTTCCGGCACCTGAATGCCGACCAGAATCGAGCTGTAGTCCGCGCCCTGATTACGATAGTGGAACAGGCTGATATTCCAGTTCGGCGCCATCGACGACAGGAACTTCATCAACGCGCCCGGACGCTCGGGAAACTCGAAACGGAACAGACGTTCGTCGTGGGCCAGGGGCGAGCGGCCGCCGACCATGTAACGGATGTGCTGCTTCGATAGCTCGTCGAAGGTCAGATCGACGGTGGCGAAACCGTGTGCTTCGAACGCGCCCGCGATCTGCGCGGACTCGCTGCGATTCCTGATCTGCACGCCAACAAAGATATGCGCCGAATTCGCATCCGCGATCCGGTAATTGAATTCGGTGACGCTGCGGGTGCCCACCAGTTCGCAGAAGCGTTTGAAGCTGCCGCGCTCCTCTGGGATCGTCACGGCGAATACCGCTTCACGTGCTTCACCGACTTCCGCGCGCTCGGCGACAAAGCGCATGCGGTCGAAATTCATGTTCGCGCCGGACGTGATCGCGATCAGCGTCTGGTTCTCGATGCCTTCACGCTCGGCATACTGCTTGGCGCCTGCCACTGCCAGTGAGCCTGCTGGTTCGAGCACGCTGCGGGTGTCCTGGAACACGTCCTTGATCGCCGCGCATAAGGCATCGGTGTTCACGAGCAGCACGTCGTCGAGATATTCGCTGCACAGGCGGAAGGTTTCTTCACCGACCAGCTTCACCGCCGTGCCGTCCGAGAACAGTCCCACCTCGTTCAGCGTGACGCGCTCGCCTGCTTTCAGCGACGCCGCCATTGCGCACGAATCATCGGTTTGCACACCGATCACCTTGATCTCCGGGCGCACCGATTTCACATACGCGGCGACGCCCGCGGCCAATCCGCCACCGCCGATCGGCACGAAGATCGCGTGGATCGGGCCCTGGTGCTGGCTGAGAATTTCCATTGCCACCGTGCCCTGGCCGGCGATCACGTACGGATCGTCGAACGGATGCACGAAGGTGAGACCGCGTTTTTCCTGCAGCTTCACTGCGTGGTCATACGCGTCGCTATACGATTCGCCGAACTGAACGACTTCCACCGTCGGGCCGCCATGCGCGCGTACTGCATCGACCTTCACCTGCGGTGTGGTGACCGGCACGACGATGATCGCCTTCACGCCCATGCGGGCCGCCGACAGCGCCACGCCCTGCGCATGATTGCCCGCCGACGCGGTAATCACACCCCGCTCCAGCGCTTCTGCCGGGATATGCGCCATCTTGTTGTACGCGCCGCGCACCTTGAACGAGAACACCGGCTGGTTGTCCTCGCGCTTCAGATAGACCGGATTGCGCAGCCGTGCCGACAGATTCGGCGCACGTTCGAGTTCGGTCTCGCGGGCTACGTCGTAGACGCGCGCGGTCAGGGTTTTCTTCAGGTAGTCGTGCCGCAGCGCCGCGCTATCGGCGGCTTCGGCAGCCTGTTTGAGTTGGTGTAACGACAAGGCAAGCTCCTGTGTGGCAGAGACAAATCCGCAGGGTAGCCACAGGAGACGGACATAAAAAAACCCGCCTCGTGGGGCGGGTTGATGTTCACTGCTATCAGACGCGCGCTAACCCACCATTCGATGAATGGTGCTAATAATCAGCGCAATACGGATATCGATGCAGTTCATGAAGTCGATCTTCGTTGACTTGGTGGCCTTTGTCAATCCCTGTTCACTGCGTTGCGCGCGCTTGCCCGTCGAGCGGGCGGCCGTGAAAAAACGCTCAACGTAGTGCCGCCGGCCCGGCAAAACGCGCGGCGCATCTCATCCAGGCAGCGCTAGTCCTGCACGCCGCTTTGCTTCCTGAACGCGCTGAGGATGTGCCGCTCCAGCGCGTTGTAATCGCCACCGAAATGATGATCACCCGAGGTGCGAATGATTTCGATGCCGGTAGTAGTCAGTGCCGGACACAAGGTGTCTTTCTCGTTTTCGCCGTAGAAGCACTGCACGATCGCGGGCGGCACGCGCGCCAGTTCAGGCCTCACGTTCAGGGCTTTGTCGCTCGCCGGCATGCCGAGCCAGCCGCCCACACGAATCTGAAAATCGGCGTCGGGCGCGAAACCGAGCAGCGAAATCAGCGAGACTTTCGCGCGCAGCGCTTCGGGCAACCGGTTATAAGCGAACGGCATGACGTCGGCGCCGAACGAATAGCCCACCAGCGCGATATGTTGCGCATGCCAGCGCGCGCCGTATGTCTGCATCACGCGCGCGAGGTCGCGGCTCGTCTGCGCGGGCGGTTTCTCGCTCCAGAAATAGCGCAGGCTGTCCCAGCCGATCACCGAGACGCCGTCTTTACGCAGGCTTTCGGCAATCGTCTTGTCGAGATCGCGCCAGCCGCCGTCGCCGGAAATCACGATCGCCATGAGCCCGTTCGGATGCGCGGCCGGCAATTCGATCAGCGGTAGATCGGAGACGTCGTCATCGTTCGTCGACGCCGTCTGCAGATGCGGCGTAATCAGCGCGACGAGGCGCGTGCGATCGCCGTTGGCCGTGCCTGCTTTTTCGACGAAGCCCGGCACCTTGTCGCGGATCACCGTCGGGTCCGGCGGACAGGGTTGAAAGCGTGGGTCCAGCTCGCGCTGCGGGTCCACGGAGACCGCCCCGGCAATCGTGTTCGACGGCGCCTGTTCGAGCACATGCATTGCCAGCGTCGCGCCCTGCCCCGTACCGGCGACGATGGGCGCGAAATAGCGGCTCGACTGCGATTGCCGTTCGAGTTGATGACTCAGCGCTTCGGCATCGCCCACCAGTTGATGGCAGGTTTCTTTTTTGGCGCTCAGATTGGCCGCGTATCGCGCCGTGTCGACACCGACCGTCAACGCGCCCGCCTTCGCGAGCGCATCGGCGCTCTGCTGGTCGGCCGCGCTCCATCCAGAGCCTTGCGAGTACAGCACCACGAAGCCGCGCAACGGCCCGGCCGGCTGCGTGACCGTCACGTCGCCATAACGGCCGCCCGGCACGGTGGTGGTCGCCGCAAAAGCGCCAGTGCTGCCAATCACGAGGCCCGCTGCAACGGCGAGCCTGAAAAACGGATGCAATGTCATGAACGCCGGCCTCCCGCCAGCAATGACAGGTCGGCCAGCGTGAAGAACACGCCCACCGATCCCGACGCCGCGAGGTAGCGCGGCTCCCAGTGCGGCTGGAACTTGCTCTTGAAAGCGCGCAGTCCGCGGAAGTTATAGAAGCGGCCGCCGAAGCGCCACACGATACCCGCCAGCCGATGCCAACGCGAAGCGAGTGGGCTCGGCTGCATACCGGAGAGCGGCGCGATGCCGAGACTGAGCACGCGGAAGCCCGCCTGTTTCAGATGCAGCGCCAGTTGCGTGAACAGATATTCCATCGCATACGGCGAGGCGCTTTCCACATGCCGCATCACGCCGACTGTCGCTTCGGTGTTCAGATCGGTGGTCATGAAGGTGACGAAAGCAACCGGCTCGCCGTTCTGGCGCACCAGCATCACCGATTGCGCGGCGAGGTACTCATCGGTGAACGCGGCCACGGAGAAGCTCTTTTCGCGCGCGTCGCGACTGTCGAGCCAGCCGTCGGAGATCTGCCGCAGTGTCTCGAGCGATGCGGGCACCTCGGACTGATCGATCACTTCGACGGCGAAGCCATCGCGCTCGCCACGTTTGAGCGCATAGCGAAGATGCGCGCGATGCGAGCCCTTGAGGTCGAAATCGTCGAGCACTACATGCGCTTCTTCGCCGAGTTTCATCAGCGTGAGGCCCGCGTCGAGATAAAGCGGCAACGCGTTGGCGCGCACCTGATAGAACGCCGCACGGCCGCCATGCGCGTGCGCGAGCGCGACGAACTTGCTGATCAGGCCCGCCCACTCCTTGCGTGGACCGACCGGGTCGTGCAGCGCCGCCCACGTACGGCCATTTTTCGCGTACATCAGGAAAGCTTCGCGCGACTCGGAGAACAGGAAACTCTTGTCGCCCATCAGCGCGAGACCGGCATCGCTGCGCTCCTGCGCGCGGACAATGCGCGCGGCATCCAGCAGATCTTCCTGCGCGGGTTTGACAAAGCGGCCGGCCGCCGGACGCAGCAACTGCCAGAACGCGAAGGTCGCCGCGAACAGGCTCGCGGCCAGCGTTGCGCGCAACGCACGCGGCGCGCGCTCGTCGAAAGCGAATTGCCACCACAGGTCACGCGTGTACGGCACATCGCGGAACGCAAACAGCATCACCCATGTTGCCAGCATCAGCACCATCGCCACCGATACCAGCCAGCCTGCCGTGAAACGCTCGGCGAATAGCGACGAATGACGGTTGAAACGGCGGCGTGTCGACAGCAGCAGCGCGATCAGCATACCAAGTACGCCTGCTTCGACGAACGCGAGGCCTTTCGTCAGCGACAGCGCGAGACTCAGCATCGCGAGCAGCAACGTCATCCACCACGCGGCGTCGAGACGCCGCAACAAACCACGCGCGACGAACAGCAGCAGCACACCGAGCACGCTGCACAACATCTGCGAACTCTCGAGCACCCACAGCGGTAACACGGCGCGCAAAATCTGGAGGCGTTGCCAGAACGCCGGCGTCGCGCTGGAAATCACCAGCATGCCGCCGACCACGAAGGTCACGAGGCTCAGAAACAGCGGCGCGAGTTTCGACGCGCCCTGTGCGTGACGCAGCGGCAAACGGCTGGTCAGCGTGCGGCCTTCGAAACCGGCGAGCAGACCCGCGGACACGATCAGCGGCACGCCGAAGTAAATCGCGCGATACGCGAGCAGCGCGGCGAGCATCTCATGCGTCTGCACGCTGCCCTTCAGCGTGAACACCATCGCCGCCTCGAACACGCCGATACCGCCCGGCGTGTGGCCGATCATGCCGAGCAGCAGCGCCGCGGCATACACGGTGATGAAGCTCACAAAGCTCACGTCCGCGTGCGGCAGCAGGGCCCACAACGCGAGGCCGGCAGCCACCACGTCGAGCACGGCGAGCGCCACTTGCGCGAGCAGGTCGCGGCGCGCCGGAATATCGAACACGAGCCACTGCCAGCGCGTGCGGATCGGTCGGGTGTCCTGGCGGCAGGCTGCGGCGATGAGGCCGAGCAAGGCGAGCAGCGCCGCGCCGCTCCAGGCGAGCGTCATGGGCGCGAGATGCAGCATCGTCGCGAGGGGGCCGGCGGCGCACACCATGCCGAGGGCCGTCATCAATACCAGCGCGAGCGCCAGCGAAACGCTCGTGAACACCGTCATGCGGCCGATCTGGGCCGGCGTGACATCCGCGACGCCGTACACGCGCGCACGCACGGCGCCGCCGGTCAAGGCGCCGAAGCCGGTCGCGTTGCCCAGCGCGGAACCCGCGGTCGCGCCGATCCACAATGCCGCGCGCGGCACCGTGGCGCCCAGATAGCGCAAACCGACCGCGTCGCGCCCGACCAGCGCGATATAGCTGAGCGCCGTCGCGCCGAGCGCCGCGGTCCACTCGCCCGCCGTCAGATGGCGCAATTCGCGCATCACCGAGCGATAGTCGACCGCTTGCGACAGGTGTTGCAGGACGATCAGCAGCAGCCCGCCAATGACGAGCGCAAGCAGCGGCGAGAGGATGCTCCGGTTGCCAAGCGTCTTCGCCGCACGGTCGAACATCGCGCCGAGCCGGTCGAATGTGTTGCTGTATCGGTGGAACATGGTCAAGTGCGGGCCTTGCGTAGTGCTGTCGCGGCGACGGGTCGTCTGCCACGGCGTCGCCTGACTCCGGCGATTACAAAGAGATAACGGCAAACTGTTGAAAAGGTTGACAGCGTCAGCCAGTTAGCCGGGGTTTAACCTGGCCCGGAAATCGAAACGCGGGGAGTCTGGCGGATGAACGGAGCAATATGCGGCCAATAAACGACCAATAAACGGTCGATATTGCCGATTGCGTGGCTGAGGTCACTGCTATGCCGGGGGCATGAGTGTAAACGCTATTCGCGGCGCGCGAGATGAAGATTCGGCGTCCGCTTACGGCGAGCGCGGGCGATCAGATCAACCAGCGGGATGCTTCACGACGTTGCCCCGCCGTGCAAATGTGCGGCCATGCGCCCCGATCCAGAGGTGGCCCTCCACTGCGTCCTGACGCGTTTGATGCTTTAATCGATGCCCATGCATCGAATGCGGCACACGCGTTCCACCAGGACAGGAGACACGGATTGACGAACGAACAGCAACTCGAACGCTGGCTCGCGCAGGAGCAGGAGATTCTGGCGAGGCTGAACGCGGGCCCCGGCCCAGGCGTCGCCAGCCCCGAGCAGGTGGCCGGCAAGAGCGGCCTCGAAGTGATGCGGGCCATGCTGAACGCCGAATTGCCCTACGCGGCGATCGCCCGCACACTCGACTTCACGATCATTGAAGCCAACGCGGGGCACACCGTGTTTCAGGGCACGCCGCTCGCGCAGCATCTGAATCCGCTGGGCACCGTGCATGGCGGCTGGATCGCCACGTTGCTCGATTCAGCCCTTGGCTGTGCGGTGCACACCATGATGCCGCCTGGCCGCGGCTACACCACGGCCGAACTCAGCGTGAACTACGTGAAAGCGGTGACGCCGCGCGTGCAGCGTGTGCGTGCCGAAGGCAAGGTGATTCATTGCGGACGGCAACTGGCGACGGCGGAAGCGCGGCTGGTCGGCCCCGACGGCACGCTCTACGCGCATGCCACGACCACGTGTCTCGTGTTCGAGATTCCCAGCCGCTAAATAAAGATGCGGGCGCAACGTGTTTGCGCCCTGCTTTGCCAACGCCGCTACTGTGACTTAGCGCGCGTATTGACTGCGCAGACTCACGCCGGACGGTGACTCAGTTCGGGCGGCGATGCGCTTCGGCGATCACGGCGCAGTTTTGCAGATGCAGATTGAGCGCGAGCAGAGCCAAAGCACGCAGCTTGCCGAGCCACGTGGTGTTAGCGACAGTGGCAGCGCGGGCGGTCGTGGAAGCGGTGTTCATGGTGGACTCCTTCTAGGGTTTATACCTAAGCAATAACCCGATTATAGCCTTCTCATCCCGCATCGCAACATATATCGAAAATACCGCCAGCCTGTTGTGCGACGGTCACGCGCGCGCCTCCTGAAATCTTGAAAAAGGGCAGCATCCGGCGGTGCGGTATTAACAATCCGCACCGTACAGGTGCAATAATGGCCCCTTTGCTAGTGCTTGCCCGTCGCTGCCCGCCTCCATGACGCTCGCCCAGAAAGCCCTGATTGCACCCCTTATCGTCGCCTGCGCGATGTTCATGGAGAGTGTCGACGCGAACGTGATCGTCACTGCGCTGCCCGCGATGGCGCGCGACTTCGGGCGCGATCCGGTCACCCTGAAAATCGCGGTGACGAGCTACGTGCTGGGCCTCGGCGTATTCATCCCGGTTTGCGGTTGGCTCGCTGACCGCTTCGGTGCGCGCACCGTCTTCCGGACCGCGATCGGCATCTTCGTGACGGGTTCGCTGCTGTGCGCGGCGTCGAATTCATTGGCCACCTTTACACTCGCGCGCTTCGTGCAAGGCGTGGGTGGCGCAATGATGGTGCCGGTGGGCCGGATCATCATCTTCCGCGTGGTTCACAAAACCGACTTCATCCGCGCGATGAATTACCTGAGCGTCCCCGCGATGCTCGGACCCGCCGCCGGGCCGCTGCTCGGCGGCTTTATCACCACTTATCTGCACTGGCGCCTGATTTTTTTCATCAACGTGCCAATTGGCGTTCTCGGCATCTATCTGGCCAACCGGCATATCGCCAACACCCGAGAACCGGACCCGGGTCCGCTCGACTGGATCGGCTTTTTTCTGTCGGCGGCCGGCGCGGTGCTGCTTCTGCTGGGATTGTCGCTAGTGGGCGGCGAGCTCATATCGAATCGGGACGCCTTCGGCATGTGCGCGCTTGGCGCCGCGCTGCTCGCCGCCTATGTCGCCTACGCCCAACGCGTCAAACTCCCGCTGCTCGATCTGCGCTTCTTCAAGGTGCCGACCTTTCAGGCGAGCGTGCTTGGCGGCTCGCTGTTTCGCATCGGCCTCGGCGCCCTGCCGTTTCTGCTGCCGTTGATGCTGCAGGAAGGCCACGGCATGAGCGCCTTCGAATCCGGGTTGATCACCTGCGCGTCAGCATTTGGCGGCATGTTCATGCGCACGATCGCCTCGCGGGTCTTGCATCGCTTCGGCTTCCGTTCGGTGCTGGTGGTGAATGCAGCCCTGTCGGGGATTTCGATTGCGGCCTGCGGCCTGTTTTTCCCCGGCACGCCGACCTGGATAATCTGGTTCGTGGTGCTGCTCGGCGGCTTTTTCCCTGCATTGCAGTTCACGAGCCTCAACTCGCTGACCTACGCGGAAATCGCCAGCCGTGACGTGGGACGCGCCACGAGCCTCGGCAGCGTGGTGCAGCAGATGTCGCTCGGGCTCGGTGTGACGATCGGCGGGATCGTGCTGCAGATTTCGCGCGTCCTGCAGGGTCATCCGAGCATCGCGTGGTCGGATTTCTGGCCGGCGTTTCTGGTGGTGGGTCTGTGCTCGTTCGCGTCGATTCCGGTCACGTTGCGTATGCCACATCGTGCCGGCGAAGAGATCGCGCGCGGCGGCCGCGGGTAAAAGTAGTCACGCCGATCAGCGCAGCCCGCCTCACCCGCTTGCCCATGCCGCGAGCGTATCGCCGAAACCGCCACGCGCGCGGGTCGCCGTACGCGCGCTGGTAATCACGCGCGGTGCAGCGCTCCACGCGATGCGCGCGCCAATCGCGATCAGCCGATCGACGAGCGCCACGTCTTCGCTGCACGTGAGGGGCGGAAAACCACCCGCGCGACGGTATGCCTCGGCCGAAACACCGAGATTCGCGCCATGCACGTGGCGATGGCCGTCGGCGTCCACATAGGTCTTGCGAAAATATTCGCGCACGCTGTGCGGATGCGCGGCCCAGTCGTCGACGGCGATCGAGCCGCATACCGCGTCCGCGTCCAGCGACAGCTGCGCAACCAGCCAGCCTGGCGACACGCGGCTGTCGGCATCGGTAAAGGCGAGCCAGCGGGCGCCGTCCGCGAGCAGCAGATCGGCGCCGGTCGCCCGTGCGATACCGACATTGCGTGCCTTCAGACTCAGCGTTTCGACGCCATAGGCTCGCGCGATCGCCCCGGAAAAATCGCCGCAGCTGTCGAGCACGACGACGATGCGCACCGCTTCTCCAGCGAGATCCTCATGTCGTGACGCCTCGAGCAGCGCCGCCAGACAGGGTGCCAGCAAGGCCTCTTCGTTATGCGCCGGAACGATCACACCGATCATAGAAGCCCCTCGCGTTGTGCCACGGAACGTGCATCGCGCGACCACACGTCGATCAGCAGATCGGCTTCGTCGTGATGCGCGAGACGCGACAGCCCGCAGCGCGCATCGAATAGCGCATGGGCATGATCGGCGGATTCGAGCGCTTCGGCGAACGGCCGGCGCCAGTGACAGGCAAGCAGCGTACCGTCGGTGGTGAGCGAAGCGGCGATCCGCGCGGCCAGCGTTTCGAGGTCGGCTGCATTGAGGTAATAGGCGAATTCGCTGATGACAATCAGGTCGAACGGCCCGGCTTCGGTCGGCCATTCGCGCGGCACGGTGCGCTGTTCGACGCGTACCTGCGACATGCCGGCCACGCGCTCCCGCGCGAGCAGCACGGCGCGTTCATGCAGATCGGCTGCGAGCAGCATCTCGCAGCGCGCGGCCAGTTCCGCCGTCAGTTCGCCGTTCGCGCAGCCTGGCTCGAACGCGTTGCGATAGCGCGGGCGTGGCAGCAAGGCGAGCGTGAGCGAACGCTTGCGGCGTTCGTACCAGCCTGCGCGCAGATTCCACGGGTCGTCGCTGTGTCGATAAAGTGCGTCAAAGTATTCGAGCGTAGAGGACATGTCAGCGGCCCTCCATGTCGCGTGTCAGAGCATCCACGGGCTACCTCCGGCATCCAGACGGGTGTCGGTTCCGGCCTTGACGGTCAGTTCGCCGAGCGCGGCGAGGTCGCGCTCAGCGTGGCTTTGCCGAAGGAACACCGGCAGGTCCGCCAGCGCGCGCGCAAAACGCGCATTGCGACACAACGGACCCGCGCCGAGCGTGCGCGTCGCGTGATGCATGACGGCCGTTGCCGCGGCTTCGACGGCGAGGCGCGCGCGCATCGCTTCGCGTTGCGCATCGGCATGGGGATTCGCGTCGATATAGGCGGCGGTTTCGCGCAGCACGGCAGCGGCGCCCGCCAACGCGACTTCCACGGCGCCGAGATGCGCGAGCCGGTGTGCATCGGCGTACTGAACGGAAGCATCGCGCAACATCTGGCCAATCTGCGCAGCCGCCCCGTACCAGCAGGCGGCAATACCGGCGCCGCCATGCCAGAAGCCAGGCCGGTGAACGTACGCGTGCGCCGCGCCCACCCGCGTCGCCGATGTCTGATCGAACGTGACGTCGGCGCTGGCGGTCGCCTGCATGCCGACCGCCTGCCACTTCGACGTATCGATTGCGATCGACGCCTGATCCATCGCGACCGCCGCCAGCACCGGTTCGCCGTCGAGCCACACGGTGACCAGCGCGTCACTGACCACACCGGCGCCGGAACACCACGCCTTTGTGCCATTCAGACGCAGCGATGTGGCGCCCGTTTGCGTGGCGCTCACGCGTGCGTCCGGCGGCTCCGCAGCCCATACGGCCCAACGGCTATGCGTTTGCGGTGTGGGGCCCTGCAATTCAGCGAGGATCGCCAACGCATCCGTATGGCCTTCGAACAGTTTGACGAGGCCCAGATCGCACGCGGCGACCGCGGCCAATGCGCGCCAACGGGCAAGGGTCTCGCCGCGCGCCGGCAACGGCAACTGGTCATCGCCGCGTTCGACCAGCGCCCTCAACATGTCGCCGAGCGCGGCCGGGTCGTTCGCATGGAAACGTGCACCGTGCAGGAACGCATCCAGTGAGGTGCAGGCTGGCCGGTCCTTCCCGTTCGCAGCGAAGTGATCCAGACGGGTAGCCTGTGCACCGGTCTGGCAGCTTTGTTCACGCGGCCGCGCACTGACGCTGGCCGCCCGATTACGCGCATCGAGCATTGTCTCTCCCTGAACCCATTCAATCCATGCCAGCAGGCTTTCAATGGCCGCAGCGCTTGCAAACGATCAGCAAGCGGCGTGCCGCAGGCATCGTGTGCCTGCGGCACCTGGTTGGGTATCACAGGAGATCAGACGAAACAGGCCGCATGCAGCGGCCCTTGATGGCGAAAGAAAGCGAGAGCGATGCCCGCCCGCCGGGCGCTAGGCGAGCCCGCGTTGCCGGCGCCGCAATTCGGCTTGCGCCAGCAACGCTTCGAATAGCGCGAGTTCCACCGGCTTCACGAGGTGCGTGTCAAAACCCGCCTGGCGTGTACGCTCGCGATCACTCGCGTGGCCAAAGCCGGTCATGGCGGCGAATATCGTATCGGCGAGCGCGGGCATTTCGCGCAGCGCGGCGAGCGTGGCGTAACCGTCCATCTTCGGCATCGCAATGTCGATCACCGCGACGTGCGGCGCGAGGCGCGGCGCAACGTCGACCGCTTGCGCGCCCTCGTAGGCGATACGCACCACGTGCCCCTTGAGTTCGAGCAGCATCGCGAGACTATCGGCAGAGTCGCGATTGTCATCCACCAGCAGTATTCGCAGTGGCGACACCGCGCCCACGGCATCGCCCGCTGCGTCGGCGGCGGGTTCAGCGGGTGCTGCGGCAAGCGGCAGACTCAACGAGAAGGTGCTGCCGTGCCCCGGCCCTTCACTGCTGGCGAGGATGCTGCCGCCATGCATCCCGACCAGCGACTTGCATAACGTCAGGCCAATGCCAAGACCGCCTTCGCTGGGGTTTTGCCCGTCCTTCTCCTGCACGAACAACTCGAAGATCGAATCGAGCGAACGCAATGGAATGCCGCAACCGGAATCGCGCACTTCGAGCACGGCCATGTTGTGATCGAGGCGTCCGGATATGTCGATGCGGCTGCCCGTGGGCGAAAATTTCGATGCGTTGTGCAACAGGTTTTGCAGCACCTGGATGAGCCGTGTCATGTCGCCGGCGACCATCAGCGGCTCGGCCGGCATATGCGTCGCCACGCTCTGTCCGCGCGCATCAGTGAACGGCCGCGCTGCTTCGATCGCACGCGCCACCGTTTCGGCGATGTCGACGCGTGCAATACGCAACTCAACCTTGTCCGACATGATGCGCCCAACGTCGAGCAGATCGTCGACCAGACGTGTGAGATGACTGACCTGCCGGTCGATCAGATCGCGCGAGCGCATGAGCGTCGGACTCATCCCGGCTTCGAGCTGCATGACGCTGACCGCGTTGCGCACCGGCGCCAGCGGATTGCGCAGCTCGTGCGCGAGCGTGGCGAGAAACGTGCGCATGCGATCGCCGGAGCGCTCCAGTTCCTCGCGCTGACGGCGCTCGGTCAGGTCGCGCGTGACTTTGGCGAAACCACGCAGACGCTTCGTTTCGTCATACACGGCCGTGATGTTGACGTTGGCCCAGAAGGTCGTGCCGTCCTTGCGCACACGCCAGCCTTCGTCCTCGACCCGGCCGACCTGCCGGGCAATGGCCAGTTCGCGAGCCGGCTTGCCGGCCGCGGCCTCTTCCGGCACATAGAAAACGGAGAAATGCTGGCCGACGATTTCCTCGCGTGTATAGCCCTTGATGCGCGCAGCACCTTCGTTCCAGCTGACCACATAGCCCTCGGTATCGAGCATGAAAATCGCGTAGTCTTTCACGTTGTCGACCAGCAGGCGGAAACGCTCCTCACTTTGCCGCAAGGCTTCCACATACTCGCGTTGCGCGGTCAGATCACGCGTGATTTTGGCAAAGCCCGTCAGAATGCCTGCGTCATTGCGAATCGCGGTGATGACGACATTCGACCAGAAGGTCGTGCCGTCCTTGCGAACGCGCCAGCCCTCGTCTTCGAACCGGCCGGTCAGCGACGCCTGTTGCAATTCATAGGTCGGCCAGCCGCGCGCCACTGCTTCTTCGGTATAAAAGCGCGAGAAATGCTGACCGATGATCTCGTTCGCCGCATAGCCCTTCAGTTTCTGCGCACCGGCATTCCAGCTGACGATCCGCCCCGTCGCATCGAGCAGGAAGATCGCATAGTCTTCGATCGCCTGCACCAGCATCCAGTAATCGATAGCCACGGCCTCGCCCGGGCGCGGTCCGGGTTGGCCTTTGGCGGACTCGCCGTTTTCACCGGCGGAAGGGACGTCTGGTTCGTTCATGGCGGGAAGGATAGTGGCTCCGTCCAAAAGCATACACCGGCAATGGGCCGCCGCTTCGTACATTGTGTCGCGCCGGGGCCCACGCAAACACCCGGCAGCCCGTCCTCCGCACAGCCGGCGAGTGGCGGGCCTCTGTCTTGCTACACCCCGGAAGCACACCACAACAGGAGTCCCAATTGAAACGAGTACTCACCACGATCGCCATCACTGCGACACTCGCCCTCGCCCACTCAGCCGTGCAAGCGGAAGGCTGTACCAAAGGCGCGGTGGTGGGCGGGGTCACGGGCCACGTCGCCGGCGACCACGGCGTGGCAGGCGCGACGGCAGGCTGCGCGATCGGCCACCACGAGGCCAAAAAGAAAGACAAAGCCGCGAGCGCGGCAGCGGCCGCCAGCGCGCCCGCCGGAAAATAGCCTGACATAAAAAAAAGCCCGGCCGTGATAGCCATCACGGCCGGGCGTCATCCGCACGAAATCAGAAACCTTAATGGCCGCCGGCCCCAGCCGCCGCGGCAGCGCTGCTCTTGTCCGGCTTCGTGATCCAGATCAACGGCACAATCGCGACGAAGATCACAGCGGAAATCCAGAAAATATCGTTCAACCCAAGCATGGCTGCTTGCGCATTCAGCGAATTCTCGAAGAAGGCCAGCGCTTGCGCGGTGCTTCCGCCCAGCGTGTTATGCACCGAATCGAGACCCGCCGTGAAAACCGGGTTATTCACACCGGTCTGTTCAGCGAGCCGCGCATGATGCAGGATCGTCCGGTCGTTCCAGCCCGTCGCGGCAAGCGAGGTTCCCATTGCCCCGGCAAATACCCGTGCGAAGTTCGACAGGCCCGCCGCGGCCGGAATCTTGTCGGGCTTGAGACCCGAGAGAATAATCGCGGTCAGCGGAACAAAGAACAATGCCGTAGGAATGCCTTGCAACAAGGTCGGCAATACCAGGGTCCATGTGTCCACACCGGTGGTGTAGAGCGAACGCATGAAGAACACGCCGGCAAAGCCGAGAAAAGCCAGGGTTGCCAGCACCCGCGAATCCGACTTCGGCATGATCTTCGCCATCACCGGCGCGAGAAGCACGGCGAAGATGCCAAGCGGCGCGGTGGCGAGGCCCGCATCCACCGAGCGGTAGTTCAAGTATTCCTGCATCCATTGCGGCAACAACACGAGGTTGGAGAAAAATACCGCGTACGCTACCGAGATCGCGATCGTGCCGCCCATGAAGTTACGGCCTGCGAACAATCGCAAATTGACGATCGGGTTCTTCTCGGTCAGCTCCCAGATCACGAAGAACGTAAAGCTGATTGCCGCGAACACGGTCAATGCAACGATTACGGGCGAATTGAACCAGTCGAGATCCTTGCCCTTGTCGAGCATGATCTGCAGCGAGCCCACCCAGGCGATCAGCGACAGAAGTCCCACCTTGTCGATCGGCAAGCGCCTGGTCGGCGTTTCGCGTGTGCGGTAGATCGCCCATGTCACGCCGGCTGCGAACAGGCCCACCGGAATGTTGATGTAGAAGATCCATGACCACGAGTAACTGTCGGTAATCCAGCCACCGAGCGCCGGACCGGCGATCGGGCCGACGGTCGCGGTCATGGCCCATAACGAGAGTGCAACCGAGCTCTTTTCCTTCGGATAGGAGCCGAGCAGAATCGCCTGGGACAGCGGAATTAACGGACCAGCCACCGCGCCCTGCACGATCCGCGCGGCGAGCAGCACCGGCAGCGTCGGCGCCATGCCGCACAGCCACGATGACAGCACGAACAACAGAATCGCCCACACGAACAACCTGACCTGGCCGACGCGCTGCGTGAGCCAGCCCGTCAGCGGAATGGCAATCGCGTTGGCGGCGGCGAACAGCGTGATCACCCACGTCCCCTCGTCCACCGAGACGCCGAGATTGCCCGAAATGGTCGGGATCGCCACGTTTGCGATCGACGAATCCAGCACGTTCATGAAAGTGGCGAGCGCCACCGCGATGGTCGCCAGCACGAGCTTGCCGCCGCTCAGCGGCGGGGGCGTGGCGGCGGTCGTCGATCCATTCATTTCATCACCTGTAGAAAAAGACAAATATCTGACTTAGCAGTTAATTGGCCGAAAAAAAGCGGTGTTTCAACCCGCTTTACGTGCTGCGCTCTTTTGCGTTGTACCCGCTGCAACCGTGTGCGCTGCCGGCATGTTCTGCGCGATGATCTTCGCGATTTCCGCATCGGCCTCGTCGCCGTATTCGGCGAACACGTCGGTGTGATACGAGGTGCCGACTGCCGCGCCTAGCTGAGCGCCGGACTGATCGCGCGTCTCGACA
Source organism: Paraburkholderia fungorum (assembly GCF_046027215.1). GTDB lineage: Bacteria > Pseudomonadota > Gammaproteobacteria > Burkholderiales > Burkholderiaceae > Paraburkholderia > Paraburkholderia fungorum_D. The sequence continues at coordinate 2,679,186 of NZ_JAQQEN010000001.1, forward strand.
TCCACCTGCATCGACAGACCGATCCGCAGCGGATGCGCGTTCAATTCGCCTTGATCGAGCAGAATCCGCGCGGGCAAGCGTTGCACGACCTTGATCCAGTTGCCGGTGGCGTTCTGCGCGGGCAGCACGGCAAATGCGGCGCCCGTGCCGGCGGAAAAGCCGAGCACGCGGCCGTGATACTTGATGCTGGAGCCGTACACGTCGGCGGTGAGCGTGACGGGCTGGCCGATACGCATATGCTTCAACTGGACTTCCTTGAAGTTCGCGTCGACCCACACGCCGTCCAGCGGCACGATCGCCATCAGCGGCGTGCCCGGCGCCACGCGCTGACCGACCTGTACCGAGCGGCGCGCCACGTAACCGGTGACCGGCGCGGGCAAGGTGTTGCGGGCGTAACTCAGGTAGGCGTCGCGCACTTTCGATGCCGCGGCCTGCACGTTCGGGTGCTGCTCGATCGACGTGCGGTCGGTCAACGCATGGTTGGCTTCGGACTGCTGACGGGCGGCATCGAGCGCGGCTTGCGCGGAAGCGACGGCGTCGCGCGCATGAGCGATGTCCTCGCCGGACACCGCGCCGGTTTCGGCAACGGCCTGGCGACGCTTGAGGTCGGCGTTGGCACGGGCAAGATCGGACTCGCGTTGCGCGACGGTGGCAGCGTAAAAGTCGTTATTCACATAGAGGCCGCTGACCTGGCGCACGGTCTGGCCAAGCGCCGCTTCGGCATTGCCCAGCGCGATCTTCGCATCGGCATTGTCGAGCGTGACGACCGGCTCGCCCTTCTTGACGATCTGCGTGTCGTCGGCATTCACGGCGACGACCGTACCGGTCACTTGCGGCGTCAGTTGCACGAGGTTGCCGCTGACGTAGGCATCGTCGGTCGACTCGTAATACTGGCCGACCGTGTAGTAATACGCACCGTAACCGGCGCCGGCTATCACCACGGTTGCCGCGAGCAGCGCGAGCAGCAGCTTGCGCTTCGTGGGGGCCTGCGCTTGCGCGGGTTGGTCCGCGTTCGCCGTCGCGCGGTCGGTGTTGATCGTATCGCTCATTTTTCTGGCTCCTGACAGGATATAAAAGTGTCGCGAGGGCGCATCAGCGCGCGGCGACCACAGGGTTGGTTTGCACTGCTGACGCCGCTGCGGCTGCCGGTGCCGCCGGGTTGGCGTGTGCGGTGGCGTGTGCGGTGGAATCGCCGTTGTCGGCGCTGTTGTCGGCGCTGTTGTCGGTATAGCCGCCGCCGAGCGCCGCGGCCAACGCGATCTGCTGGTCACGCCGGTTCATCTTCAGATTCGCGACCTGCTGATCGGCGGCGAGCGCGGTGGTGTCGGCGTTGAGCACGGTCAACTGATTCGCGAGACCGGCCTTGTATTGCGTGAGGGCCAGTTGATCGGCGCTGCGCGCGGCTTCCTGGGCGGCTTGCGCATCGCCGAGCTGCTCGTCGGTCGAACGGATTTGCGCGAGCTGGGTCGCCACTTCGGACAGCGCGGTGACCAGCGTCTGGTTATACGTGGCGACGGCGTAATCGAAGTCGGCATAACGGCCCCTCAGTTGCGCGCGCAACTGACCGGCGTCGAAGATCGGCAGATGGATCGCCGGCCCCGCCGATGCCGTGCGGCTCGCCGCCGTGAGGAAGCGGCCGAAGCCGAACGCGTCGAGACCAATCGCGGCGCTCAGATTGATGTCGGGATAGAACTCGGCCTTGGCTTCCTTCACGTCATGCGTGAGCGCATCGACCCGCCATTTCGCGGCAACCAGGTCCGGGCGGCGGCTCACCAGATCGGCGGGCAAGTTGTCGGGCAGACGGACTTCGTCGCCGATACCGAGCGCCGGGCGCGTGATTGCGAGGCCGCGGTCGGGACCGGCGCCGAGCAACGCGGCCAGTTGATAACGTGTGGTGAGAATCGCGCCGTCGAGCGCAGCCAGATTCGCGCGGCTGGTGGCGAGGTTCGCCTGCGCGGTCTTGCGCTCGACTTGCGTGTCGAGACCCGTTGCAATGCGGCCCGCGGTGATGCGGTCGATCTGTTCGCGCTGCGTGATTTCCTGCTGGGCGATATCGCGCAATACATACAAACGGGCCAGCTGGTTATAGGCGCGCGCGGTGGCCGAGGTCAGCGACAGCTTCACGACTTCGGCGTCGGCCTGAGTGGCCTGCAATTGCGACAGCGACGCCTTCAGCGCTTCGCGGTTCTTGCCCCACAGATCGAGGTCGTAGGAAGCGGACAGCAGCCCCTTGTTTTCCGACTGCCAGGAGCCGCCATACGGCGGCGGCACCAGCGCGGTACCCGAGTATTGCTGACGGGTGAACGAATACGTCGCGCCGACTTGCGGCATCGTGCTGGCTTTGGCCGTATCGCTGTAGGCGGCCGCCGCGGCCACCCGGGCGCGGGCCTGTTCGATCGACGGATTGCCCTTGAGCGCTTCTTCAAGCAGCGCCTTCAGTTGCGTGTCGCCGAACTGGTCGGCCCAATCGGCGGCCGGCCAGTGACCGTTGTCGGCGGGAATGCTTTGTTGAGTCGCGTAGGTCTGCGGCTGAGCCATCTGCTTGTCGCTCGAAATGCCGGCGTAGTTCACACAAGCCGACAGCACGGCCGCGAAGATCACGGTCACACCAGCCTTCGCGACCCGCGACCCGACTGCCTGTGAATTTAACTGTGATTTCATTTACTGACCTATCAGATATATGGATAAAGAAATAGCTACGATCATCCGCAGCATTCCGGTTCCAGTGGGTTTGGTTACTCGCCGAGAAACTTGTACAGAAGGCGGTTCAGTTCTTCGAATTCCGCCTTGCTAAACTTCTTCAACCGTGTGTTCAGCACCGCTGGAGCAATGTGCGGAACCTGCGTGGCCACCGTTTCGCCCTCTTCCGTCAACGCCAGATTGACGACGCGGCGGTCTTCCAGGCTGCGCGAACGCTCCAGCAAGCCCCTGTGTTCCAGCTTGTCGAGCATGCGCGTCATCAGGCCCGTGTCGATTCCAAGCAACTTGGACAGTTCAAACGGCGTGGTGGCGATGCCTCTATGCAAGGACAGCAGAATGCCCATTTGCTGACTGGTAATGTCCAGATGCTTCAGCGCCGCATCCAGTTCCGTTACCAACAGGTTGCGCGCCTTGTTGATGGCAAACCCTACGCTATGCGTCAACCTGAAACTCTCCGGCGTGTAGTGGTCCATGCGCAGCTCCTCGTTGGTTGAAATCAATATATCTGCAATGTCAGATACTGTCAATGATAACTTTGTGAACGTCAGTTTTTTGGACGCAGCAGGTGACGAGGAATGTGCAGACGAATTCCCGCTTGGGCCCTCGCGCGGCCCAGCGGCGTTTCGAATGAGACGTGGTAGGGATCGGCCAGCGTGCCTGTCAGGCCGCTGCCACCTTCTCGGCCAGCTTCGCGTCGTAGCTGGAATGGACGTGCACGCGTTTCTTTTCCGGGTACGCGTAGGCGTACGCCTTGCGCAGCGCCAGCGACGCCTCGTGAAAGCCGGACAGAATCAGCTTCTGCTTGTTCGGATAACCGGCGATGTCGCCGACCGCGAAAATACCGGGCCGCGAACTCTCGTAGTTCGAGGTATCCACGTCGACGCGGCCGCCGCGAATCGTCAAGCCCCACTGCGCAATCGGCCCGAGATCCGCAACCAGCCCGTACAGCACGACCAGTTGTTCAGCAGCGAGTTGGGTTTCCCCTTCGATATGCCGCAGAGCGATCGATTTCAACACGTCGTCTTCCGTGACGAGCCCCGCGATCGCGCCGACGATGAAGTCCATTTCGCCGGCCTCGACCGCGCGCCGCATCGTCTCGACGCTCGAATCCGCAGCGCTGAAGCCGTTGCGCCGATGCACCAGCGTCACACGCCGCGCGACCTGGCGCAATGCCAGTGCCCAATCGAGCGCGGAATCACCGCCGCCGGCCACGACCACGGTCTTGTCGGCGAAGTCGGCCAGACGCGGCACGCTGTAGTGCACGTGGCGAGACTCCAGCGGCACGGCCTCGGCAAGCGCCAGTTTTTGCGGCACAAACGCGCCATTCCCGGCGGCGAGCAGGATCGCCGCCACGTCGAACACGAGGCCGCGATCGGTGCGCACGGTCCAGCGGCCATCGTCGCGCTGCTCGACCGATTCGACGCGCTGTTCCAGATGGATCGGCACGTCGAACGGCTTGCATTGCACCATCAAACGCTCCACCAGTTCGCGCGCGGTACACGAGGGAATCGCGGGAATGTCGTAGATCGGCTTGTCCGGATAGAGCTCCGTGCACTGCCCGCCGACCTTGCCGAGTGCATCGACGATCTGGCACGACAGGCCAATCACGCCCGCCTCGAAAGCGGCAAACAGGCCGACCGGGCCGGCGCCGACGATCAGTACATCAGAGCGGATCGGGGACTGAAGTGGGTCTGCGTCGGACATCATTCTGGATCTCTTATGGTAGTTGATGACCCACCATACAGAATCGCCCGAACCGCGACAACGATGCCATTACAGGCGGTAAGGACGCTCAGGCAATCATCCGGCGCATCTCAGGTTTCAAAAATTGGCTACCTGAAAATAGATAAAACCGGTCATTTCCAGAAACCAGTCGAGCGATTAATCTTCACTCATCGCATCACGGAATGCGTCCAACCCGACCTCAGGAGCACATCATGGAACAACGTCTCGACTTCTACAAAGCCAACCCCGCTGCCATCAAGGCGCTGATCGGCGTGGAAGAACGCATCGGCAAATCGGCGCTCGAAAAATCGCTGACCGAACTGGTGCGGCTGCGTGCGTCGCAGATCAACGGCTGCGCGTACTGCGTCGACATGCACACGACAGATGCCCGCAAAGGCGGCGAAACCGACCGCCGTCTGGCGACCGTGGTGGTGTGGCGCGAAACGCCCTTCTTCACGGACCGCGAACGCGCCGCGCTCGAATGGACCGAAGCGTTGACGCTGGTGTCGCACGACCATGTGCCTGACGCCGTGTGGGAAATCGTGCGTCCGCACTTCAGCGATGAAGAACTGGTCGATCTCACACTGCTGGTCTCGGCGATCAATGCGTGGAACCGCTTCGCGATCAGCTTCCGCAAGCTGCCGGCCTGAGGCAGAGGCGAGTCGACTGTGTTGCACCGGCGAGCGTTGCAGGGTGATGCAACGCTCGCATGCTTTGGTTTCCTAAGCGCTTATTCGACCCAGCTTGCGCCGGATCGACTCAGTACGCCGCTGCATGCCGCGTGCTGTCGCTCGCGACTATGACGCTATCGCCCGCGATTTTAAAAGCGGCCCTCGGCTCGCTCAACTGCCGCGCCCAGTTGCGGCGACCGGCGATTGCACTCACGCCTGCCGCTGACGGCGGCGAAAACTCGCCACTTTGTGACGATTGCCGCATAGCGCCATGCTGCACCAGCGGCGCCGGTGCGATTTGGTGCGGTCATAGAAGCACAGCGTGCAGTCGGGGTGCTCGCACTTGCGGATCAGATTGAAGTCGCCGGCAACCAGCAGTTGCGCGGCCGTTTCGGCGAGCGGTGCGAGCAATTGCGCCGGCGTGCTCACTTCATAGCGTTCGATCGCCTGCAATTCGTGTTGCTCGTTCAGCGCGAGTTCGAGATGACGGCGGCCTTCGCTCAGAAAGGCGTTGAGCGCCTTGATGTCGATCGGAGCTTGTGCCTTGCGCTGTGCAACCGCGCTGCGCACCGTTTCGCGCAACGCGCGCGCCGCGCTCAGCAATGCCCCGCTTTTCAGGCGCGCGGGCGCCCGCGCATCGTCATGCAGATGCTGGCGTGTCAGCCAGCGCAGCACGTCGGCGTCGGTCTGCCAGATATCCACGGGCGCACCGTCCTGCTGCACGACGGTGTTGAGCAAATCGAGGGCCGGATGATCGCCGAAGAATTCCGGATCGACCGGCGCGGCGCCTGAGGTTTCGGTATCGGTTGCGGTCATGGTCGGGCTCCTCACGGCTCGTGGCACAGCGTGCGCGTCGTGCGCGTCGTGCACACAGTCATAGTAACCTATAAATCATCTTTTATTAAGTTACTTAAAATCCACCAAAGATTGCGAAGGCGCGTGGCTACTCGCCGATCCACGAGCCGCGTAAGTCGCTGTCGTGCAGGAGTTGCAGCAGCGTGCCGGCTGGACGGCTGAGCCGTTTGGCCGCCAGCGCGATAAATTCCACCGAAGGCAGCGTCGGCAAACTGGCCGTATTCAACGGCGGCGCAAGGCCGCGAGCCGCCAGATACTGCGGACGAACCGTGATGCCGAGTCCACCGCGCGCGGCCGCGATGCAGCCCGCGTGGCTGCTGCTAGTGCACACCACCTGCCAGCTAAAGCCGGCTTCGGCCAGCGCATCGAGCACGACGGCACGCGTCACGCTCGGCTCGGCGACCAGGATCAACGGCAGCGGCTGCGTCAGGTCTACCCGCGTACCGGCGCGCGCCAGCCACTCCAGACGCCCCGTGAAAAGCGGCACGCCGCGGCGGTCACCCAGACGCCGTTTGCCGACCAGCAGGTCGATCGAACCGGCATCCAGCAATTCGTAAAGCTTGCCGGTCATGCCGATGGTGATTTCCAGTTCGACATCGGGATGCGCGTCGCGAAACGCCGCCAATACGGTGGGCAGCGGCCCGAGCGCGACATCGTCGGACGAGCCGAGCCGCACGCGCCCTTTCAGACGCGGCGCGCGAAACTGCGATTCGGCCCGCGCGAGCGCCTGCAGGATCACGCTGGCGTGGGCGAGCATGGCCTCGCCGTCCGGTGTCATCGCGAGCGAATGGGTGTCGCGCACGAACAGGCGCCGGCCGACGCTCTCTTCGAGCCGACGGATGTGTTCGCTGACGCTCGACTGTGTGAGATCGAGCTGCCGCCCCGCCTCAGTGAAGCTGTGGCAGGCCGCGACGGTCGCGAAGGTCTTGAGCCAGATGGGATTGAGCATGGGCCATTGTCGCGCTGCTTATCGGCAAAGTCGATAACAGTCAGCATACCTAGTGGGGTTCCCGATTGACGCGAATGTCAATATGATGACGGAATCCCCCAACGATCTGCACCGAGCCCGGCCCGCCAGTCGCGCGCCCCGCCGCCCCGCTGCCCAGTCCAACATGACCCAGGATTCTTCCCAGACCGCGCTACTGTGGATCGTCGCCGCCGGCTTTTTCATGCAGTCGCTCGACACGACGATCGTCAACACCGCGTTGCCGTCGATCGCGCACAGCCTGCACGTCGCGCCCCTCGCGATGCAGCCGATCGTGGTCGCCTACACGCTGACAATGGCGATGCTCACGCCGGCCTCGGGCTGGCTCGCCGACCGCTTCGGCACACGGCGCGTCTATTTCGCGGCAATCCTCGTGTTCGTGCTCGGCTCGATCTGCTGTGCGAGCGCCCACACGCTCGGCCAACTGGTGATGGCGCGCGTGCTGCAGGGGCTGGGTGGCTCGATGCTGCTGCCGATCGGACGGCTCGCCGTGTTGCGCAGCGTGTCGGGCGAGCAATACGTCTCGGCGCTCGCGTTCATTTCAGTGGCCGGCCAGCTGGGGCCGATCGCCGGCCCGACGCTCGGCGGCTGGTTCGTTCAGGCGATCACGTGGCACTGGATTTTCCTGATCAATGTGCCGATCGGCGCGTTCGGTCTATACGCGGTGCAGCGCTTCCTGCCGCCGCATGGCGAGACCCAGGCGCCGCCGTTCGACTTCGTCGGCTGTGGGCTGCTGTCGCTATGCATGATCGCCTTTTCGCTGGCTGTCGACGCGCCCGTGGAGACGCATCGCGCGGCGTGGTCGGCGGGTCTGTTCGTGCTCGCCGTCGTCAGCGCGCTCGCGTATATTCCGCACGCGAAACGCCGTAGCGATCCGCTCTTCAAACTCAAGCTCTTTCGCGAGCCGAATTTCAGCGTCGGTCTGATCGGCAATCTGGTGTGCCGCATCGGTTCGAGCGCGGTGCCCTTCCTTGTACCCTTGCTGCTGCAATTGCAACTGGGCTACACGCCACTGCATTCCGGCCTGATGATGCTGCCCGCGGCCCTCGCCGGCACCGTCGCCAAACGCTGGATCGCGCCGCTCGTGCGCCGGTATGGGTATGACGCCTTCCTGCTCGTCAACACAGTAATCGTAGGCGCCGCGATCGTCTCGTTTGCATTCATTTCGCGCGGCACGCCGCTGGTTGTCGAGATTGCGATTCTCGCGGTATTCGGCGCGGCCAACTCGATGCAGTTCGCGGCGATGAACAGCGTCACGCTCAAAAACCTCTCGCATGAAGACGCGGGCAGCGGCAACAGCCTCTTTTCGATGGTGCAGATGCTGGCGATCGGTCTCGGTGTGTCGATCGGCGGCGGTCTCGTGACGCTGTTCTCGGCGCACTGGGGGTCGGCGGCGCTCGGCTTCCGCCTGAGCTTTGCGTGCGTCGGCACCATCACGCTGGTGTCGGCATGGATTTTCCGCCATCTCGACGAAGTACCCGCCACGCGTCCGGCGCATGGGCCCGCGGCGCAGAGCGCCGGGCACTGAGGTCCGCGGGGCGGAGTCTCCCCGGCACCGCAGCGCTCCAGGCGTTTCAATCCGGCAAGCGAATGCCTGACAACCGCTCGCAGGCTTCGAGCAGGCGATCCTGCACGGCGACGTCGTACACCACCGGATGGGGCTCGCGGGGCCTCATGTGATAGAAATACTCGCCGCTGACCGTGGCCGCCGCTTCAGCGCTGACGGCAAGCCACACCTGAGTCTTCGGTGCCGCCTGCAGATCGTCCGGCGCACCCGCACCGCCCATTTTCGTCGCCACCCAGCCCGGCTCCAATGCATTCGACAACACCTGTGGCCAGCGGCGCGCAATCGCGAAAGCCAGCAACGCGTCGTGCAGTTTCGAGTCCGAATACGCCGCCGTGCCCTGCCATGGGCGGCGCTCCCACGTCAGATCGTCCAGACTCGCGTCGCCGCTTCGATGCAAACCGGAGCTGAGATACACGAGACGCTGTGGCTTGTCGATCAGTGCGGTCAAGATGTACGGCGCCAGCGTGTTGACCGCGAACACATGCGGCAAACCGTCGACGGTGGCAATGCGACGCGGTTCGCGATAGCCGACCGCCGCGTTGTGGATCACCGCGTCGAAGCGCCCAAGCCGGTTCACCTGGTCGGCCAGCGCGGCAGTCGCCGCGATGCTCGACAGATCGCCCGCCACTGCGGTTTGCGCGCCGGGTAAGGCCTTCAGCGCTTCGTCGGCGCGCGCTACGCTGCGCCCGTGCAGCACCACTTGATGTCCGGCGTCGATCAGGAGGCGCGCGGCCATCTGGCCGAGTCCATCGGCGGAACCGGTAATAAAAATACGCGACATGGCGGCGTTCTCCGTAAAAAGTTAAACCTATGCCCAATGCATGACGAGAACCGCATCGTGTCGTGCATCCGGCGACTGCGACAAGATTAGCGCCTGGCCGGCGCCTGACGCGATAGCCTGGCTGTCACGACGCTCATGACGATACGTCATTGATCGGCACTTCCGGATGGCTTTTGCCGACGCGACTGCACGGGTTCAAACGCGCGTTCGCGTTAGCATGTCATGCATGAAATCGACTAAAAAGGCACACCATCATGCCATTTGATGAGCGCATGCTGAACGGCATGGGCGTGTTGACGGCGATTGTCGACTGCGGCAGTTTCGCCGCGGCTGGCGAAGCGCTCGACATGTCGCAATCGGGCGTGAGCCGCTCGGTCGCACGACTCGAGGCGCGCCTCGGCATCCGGTTATTCGACCGCACGACGCGCTCGGTGACGTTGACCGACGAGGGACGGCGTTTCTACGAGCAGATCGTGCCGCTGCTTGGCGGCCTGGAGGAAGCGGCGGCCTCGGCGGCACAAGGCGCGACTGCGGTTCGCGGACGTTTGCGCGTGAACATGGATCCATTCTTTTCGCGGCTCGTCCTGGGACCGCGCCTGGGTGGTTTCATCGACAAACATCCCGACCTGCAGCTTGAACTGATCACACGGGATCAGCTTGGCGATATGGTCGCCGACGGCTTCGATCTGGCCGTGCGGTTCGGCGAGCCGCCGGTATCCACGCTGATTGCGCGCAAGCTGCTGGATACGCGGATCCTGACCGTTGCCGCGCCGTCCTATCTGAAGAAACACGGCCACCCGGTTACGCCGACCGACCTCGAGAACGGCCGCCATGTGTGCATCAAATTTCGCGATCCGCTGACGGGTCATCCGTTCAGTTGGGAGTTTCACCGCGGACGCAAGAAGATTGTGATTACGCCGCGAGGCCGCCTGACTGTGAACGACGTCGGCACCTTGCATGGCGTCTGCGCCGCCGGCCAGGGCGTCGCGCAGATTCTCGAACTGGGCGCCGAGTCGCTGCTCGCCAATGGGAAGCTGCTCGAACTGTTTCCCGACTGGGGCGACGAAGTTTATCCGCTGTATGCGCTATATCCCTCGCGGCATCGGCCACCGGCCAAAGTACGGGCATTCTTCGACTTCATCGTTTCGCTGACGGGGGGCCTGACGCGTGAACCGGCCGTTTGAATCGCGGCTCGGCGAGTGCGAAGTCGCATCGAAAACGATACGGAGGCCACCAGGCGGTTATCGGCAAAGAAGAAGCAACTTCGCATCCTCTACGCTAGCGTGCAGCCACAGCCCCGCGTAGACCAGCGCTGCCAAGGTGACGCCAGAGCGGCGCACCCGAGCATACTGGCGGTGAGTTCCTGGGTCATGCGCAATTCGTTCGACGGCAGGTGCTCGATGCTGAGCAGCAGCCAGCCGCACAATGCTTGATCGATCGGACAATGGCGATTGCATACCACGGTCTGCGCCATCTTGCGTGATGAGCGCGCGCGTATAGCACAGCAGGAGGCGCTGCATTTGTCCGGCGGATTCGTCGATGATGTCGCCTGGCGACAAATGGTGACTGTCGTCTGGCGATCGATCGTAAGTGCGTCGATAAAAGACCCTTTTTCAGGGGCGGTCATGCGATTTGCTCTGCGATCCGCAGTGATGGATTCCGTGTGCACAAAATCCCCTAAAAATGCACGGCGCCCCGTCCTGCGGCCTGACTGAACTGGCTCGTCAGTGCCCTGAATTCAGTCAGACCTGCGTCATTACTTTACTCGAATGCACAAAGCGCCGGATTCCCTCCGGCGCAGCTTTGCAGCACGGTTCCATCGGATTGCCTGGCATCGCGCCAGGAGTTTCCGGTCGCTTTAACTGGCCCAGTGGTTTTCAGCACCATTCTCACACCGCCCCTCCCGTCTCGAACAACATAGTCGCAAGTGACAAAGCTCTTTTGATTGTGGATGTACGCTTCCTTGAAAACCAACCGCGCCAAATCACTATCTTTGGCCATAGGATTCTCCCCGCTCCATTGTTGCCCATTCCCCACTGGCGCCGTGTAGGTATAACCGCCGTACTCGCCCGCAGTTTGTTTGATACCGCCAGGCGCGGGGCAGGCATTGTTGGCCGCATAAGCATTGCCCATCAGCGGTGCCATCAACATTGCACCCGCTGAAATTCTCTTGAAGCTCACAGTCATGATTACTGTTCCGTGGTTCATTAATCGGAGTTCTTCCAGAGCCCTTCCCTCCGCGTCACAATGCGCGTTGGATGGAACAATGAAATCCACAAGGCTTTAATAAAACGTCAGCAATGTGTAAGGTTGATATTAGCAGTGCACTCCTTACGACACGCCGTGTCGGTTTGCCGCAATGGCGCGGGGTTGGAGCAGCATGCAACAAAAAGTCTGGAAAACGCAGGGGGACGTTATCGGCAACGGTTGTCCAAAGCGAGGCGTCAGGCCTGAGCCTTGCTGCTGTACAGGTGTCCCCAAACCAAGGAGCACAGCGATGAACGAAACCAGGGAACCCGAGCAAACGAAGCCGACCGACGTCGAGCATCCGCAGCCGACCGTGCATAGCGATAACGAGAAGAGCAAGCTGCCCGAGCGTGGCGATGAAGGGCGCGATCAGTCGCCGGCAGACCATCCCGGCAAGAAACCCGGTGAAGGCGAGCCGTCAGTCAGTTGAAATATTAAACGCTGACTACAAGCGGCTTTGCTGCGTTTTTGCAGCAAAGCCGCACAATTTTCCCCTTCGAACGCCTTTCGGAAGATGGACATTTCTTCCGATTTATTACCGAATATTTTTATCCGGTGATGGATTATTTTTCCTCCATGCAGCAATGTGCGCGCAAAGCGAACCGGCTGCCGCCCCCCACCAGATAAAAAAGGCGAAGCCTATGTCCACCTCCTCTTCCACCCTGAAAGTCTCGATCTGCCTGCCCACGTGCAATCGCCCGGAACTGATCGTGGAATGCATCGATTCGTGCCTTGCGCAGACCTACAGCAATCTGGAAATCGTGATCGGCGACGATTCGAAGGACGCGCGCACGCAAGAGTTGATCGCGGCGCGCTATGCGAATGAACCACGCATTCGCTATGCAATGAATCAGCCGTCGCTCGGCCAGGCGCGAAATGTCGCGAGCCTGTTCGCGCGGGCGAGCGGCGACAAGATCCTGCTGATTCACGACGACGACCTACTCACCGCCGACGGCATCGAAAAGCTGGTGTCGCTATGGGCGCGTCATCCACAGCTCCAGGTAGCGTTCGCCGATCAGTACGAGGCCGATCACAGCGGCGCGGTGAACATCGACGCCAGCATGCGTCTGAACACGGCGTTTCGACGCACGAAAGACGCCGAGGGCTTGCAGCCGCTGCCGGGTAGAACCGGCCTGATCCAGATGTTCCCGAACAACGGCTGGATGGCCAACGCTGACCTTGTAAAACGGATCGGCTACAAGGAACAGTACGGCATGTGCTGCGATTTTGTGTTCGGCACCGAACTCTGCCTCGCGGCGCGGGCGGTGTTTTACCTGCACGAGTACGTGTCGGTGTATCGCAAGACCGCCGTCTCGATCTCGCATAGCACACGCGGCACGACGATCGCGGCGACCCTCAGCGCTTATGCGTTTGTCGAGGCGCTGCACTTGCCGCCGCAACTGGAACCGTCGCGCAAACTCGCACTGCGCCGGCTCGTGCCGATCGTCGTCTCCGTGCATGCGAGGAATCGCCAGCTGCGGCTCGGCCTGAAAATCGCGCTCTCGCATCTGTCTGCGTACCGCTACGGCTTCAGCATGCGGCTCTACTACCATCTGTTGATGCTCTTGCGGGCCACGCTGACAGTGCGGCAGCAGGCGGCCGTTGCGGCTGCAGTTACGGCGGTGCCCGCTGTCGTGACCGATCCGGCCGCCGTTATGACGGAACTCGTCACGGACCTCGTGACCGACCGCTCCGAACTGATCTGATTCAGCCGCAGCGGAACTCAACCGCTCATTGCTTGACGCACGCAGCGTGCGGGATGGACCCGATCAGCAGACAGACGTCGCCGCGGCGTCGAAGTTAGTCGGTAATCCGCCGACTTCAACATGCCCTTCTTCGCCAGACACTGCTGGCCCGACGAAAAATACGGAATGCTCAAATCGACCTGTTTGGCGCGCTCGTCGGTGATCGTGAAGTTGGTGAGCGCCGGGTTCACTTTCTTCGAGGTCAGGTGAAACGGATGTGAACGGAGCGCATCCATGGCCGCCACATTAGCAGCGCGCTCCGCGCCGCCGAACCAGGAAATGTTCCTGTAATAAGCGCGTTTTCTGCTAAGCATCCGCAGATTTGCAAACGCGTATTTGTCGTTTGATCGGGCATGTGTGCCTCGTTACGATGGACATCATCAGCCCGGAGGTAATTCGCCATGTCCGACAGTGCCTGTTTCAAACCGCGTGTGATCGAGCCGGTTGTCGTCAATCAGCCGGAGGGATTGGGGCTTGCGGTGGAGTTGTGGCTCGCCCAGCCCGTCGATGGAATCGCGGGGCGGGCGGTGCAGATTCATTTGCGCAGCGACGCGAAGATGGCGCAGGCTGAAGCGCTGCGCGATCTGCTGCATGCCTTGGGCACGGAGATCGTGGTGACATGAACATGAGCCCTGCTCTCGCGCGTTGAATTTATCCGCTTGCCTGCGCCAATGAAAAACGGCGGCCGGGTTGCCCCGCGCCGCCGCTCTCAATCAACGCTTATATGTTCCACATGACGCTCACGGTTCGTGGCGCAAGTAGCCTTCTTTCGACGGATCGCGCATCCGCAGCGAGACGAGGCCCGCGATCGCGCACAGTGCGGTCACGTACCAGTAGAACAGCGATTCGTTGCCTACTGACTTCAGCCAGAGCGCCACGTATTCCGCCGAGCCGCCGAAGATCGCATTGGCCACTGCGTACGACAGGCCCACGCCGAGCGCGCGCACTTCCGGCGGGAACATTTCCGCCTTGATCAGGCCGCTGATCGACGTATAAAAGCTGACGATCGCCAGCGCCACGACGACGAGGCCAAACGCCGCGTACGGGCTCGTCACGTCCTTCAATGCGTGCAGCAGCGGCACCGTGCCGATGGTTGCGAAGAAGCCGAAGAACAGCATCGAACGACGCCGGCCGATGCGATCCGACAGCGCGCCGAAGGCCGGCTGCATCACCATGTAGACGAAGAGCGCCGCGGTCATGACGTTGCTGGCCGTCTTCGCATGCATGCCGGCGGTGTTCACCAGGTACTTCTGCATGTAGGTGGTGAACGTGTAGAAAATCAGCGACCCGCCGGCGGTGAAGCCGAGCACGGTCATGAACGCGACTTTGTGCGCCCACAGGCCGCGCAGCGTGCCGGCTTCCTTGCGCTGACGCGATTCGGCGGTGGTGGTTTCATCGAGCGATTTGCGCAGATACAGCGCCACGAGCGCGGCTACTGCGCCGATCACGAATGGTACGCGCCAGCCCCATGCTTTCAGTTCTTCGGTGGAGAGTGTTTGTTGCAGGACGACCAGTACCAGCAAGGCGCAGAGTTGGCCGCCGATCAGTGTGACGTACTGGAACGACGCGAAGAAGCCGCGGCGCCCTTTAAGCGCGACTTCACTCATATAGGTGGCGCTGGTGCCGTATTCGCCGCCCACCGACAGACCCTGGAACAGGCGCGCCACCAGCAGCAGGGCCGGCGCCAATGCGCCGATCTGTGCATAGGTGGGCAACAGGGCGATGACGAGCGAGCCACCGCACATCATGAACACCGACACCATCATGGCGGTTCGGCGCCCGTGCTTGTCGGCGAGGCGGCCGAAGAACCAGCCGCCGATTGGACGCATGAGGAAGCCTGCGGCGAACACGCCGGCGGTGTTGAGCAACTGGGTGGTGGTGTTACCGCTCGGGAAGAATGCTGGCGCGAAATAGAGTGCGCAGAACGAGTAGACGTAGAAGTCGAACCACTCGACCAGGTTGCCCGATGAAGCGCCGACGATCGCGAAGATGCGGCGGCGGGTGTCGTGGGGTGAGGCCACGGATTGGTCGGTCATGATGTCGGTTTTCATTGTTTCTGAGTTACCTTCGCAAGGTGGTCTTTTGATTGTTATGTGGTTGCGCGGATTTTACAGAATTGCAAGGAAGAAAGGGGGTGGGGTTTTGCCTTTTGCGGCGGCATTGTTTGGTTCGCCTCTGGCGGTGGCTGTTTCGTTTCTTATTGGTTTATTAGTGTTCCCCCTGCTGGTTGCCTACGGCGGTGGCCCTTCCTTGTTTGCTTATTGGTTTATTAGCGTTCCCCCTGTGCGGGGGGCACCTACTTTTCTTTGCCGCCGCAAAGAAAAGTAGGCAAAAGAAAGCGGCTCAAACCGCCAACATTTAAGTGGGTCTCCTGGCTCGGAGGGGATTGTGGTGTGATAAACGGATCACACCTCGGTCCATTAGTGTCTGTGACACAGCCGTCATCCGCTCCCACTCCGCACTACGTGCGTCGCGGACAGGTACACCAGGGAAACCGGGCGCTTCGTTTGCGCGCGGTGGGGGCCATCGGCTTCGCCTCGGCGAGGCGCCGAAATATACCGATGGTTTTGTGAAGTACCGCCCCGGCGCGCGCAGCGCCGCCGGAAGCATGACGGCCTGGTCACTCAGGCCAGCAGGTGCGCAGACTCAATCTCTACGGAGCCACTACACCCTCCAAGCCAGGGGAGCCGCTTAAGAACTAGCGGTGTGAGCCGCTTTCTTTTGCCTACTTTTCTTTGCGGCGGCGCCCCGAAGGAAGTCCACTTGGTGGGCAAAGAAAAGTAGGTGCCCCCCCGCACAGGGGGAACGCTAATAGACCAATAAGAAATGAAAAACCAAACGCCGTAGGCACACAGCAAATAATGCCGCCGCAAAAGGCAAAAACACCAATCACCGCCTACGGCGACAAGAAAATCAAACCCTCACCGCCGGAGGCACATACCGACATTCGTACCGCTTCCTGACAGTCCCATTCTCGTCAACACTCTCGAGATAAACGTCGAACTGCCACAACCGCGCCATGTGCTTGAGCACCTCATCACTATCACCCGACAAGTGCCGGTTATCGCTCATGAAATGCCGCAGCGTCAAACTCCGGTCGCCACGCGTATTAACCGCCCACACCTGAATATTCGGCTCGCGATGATGCATATCGTACTGCCGCGACAGCGCCTGCCTCACATACTGATATCCACTGTCGTCGTGAATCGCCGACACCTCCAGCGCATCGCGCATATCATCATCGAGTACCGAAAAGAGCCTCATTTCCCGGATCAGATGCGGCGACAAATACTGCGCCACAAAACTCTCGTCCTTGAAATTGCGCATCGCGTAATGCATCGCAGGCAACCATGGGCTACCGGCCAGTTCGGGGAACCACTTGCGGTCTTCATCCGTCGGCGCTTCGCAGATCCGGCGAATGTCGCTCATCATCGAAAAACCAAGCGCGTACGGATTGATCCCGCTGTAGTACGGCTTCGTCACCGGCGGCTGGTACACCACGTTGCTGTGTGAATGGAGAAACTCCATCATGAAGCCGTCTTCCAGCTTGCCCTGGTTGTACATGGTGTTGAGCAAGGTGTAGTGCCAGAACGTCGCCCAGCCTTCGTTCATGACCTGGGTCTGGCGCTGCGGATAGAAATACTGCCCCACCTTGCGCACGATACGAATCACCTCCCGCTCCCACGGCTCAAGCAGCGGCGAATTCTTCTCGGCGAAATACAGCAGGTTCTCCTGCGGTTCAGGCGGATAACGCTCCTCGATTTCCTCCGGCAACGGCGTATGCCGCATCGGCAAGGTGCGCCACAATTCGTTGACCTGCGATTGCAGATACGCCTCACGTTCGCGGCGCGCAGCGAACTCCTTCTCCAGCGAAAGTTTCTGCGGCCTTTTGTAACGGTCCACACCATAGTTCATCAGCGCATGGCACGAGTCGAGCAGTTCCTCCACCCGGTCGAGACCGAAGCGCTCCTCGCACTCCGCGATGTAATTCTTCGCGTAGACAAGGTAATCGACGATCGCGTGCGCATCCGTCCACAGCCTGAACAGATAGTTACCCTTGAAGAAGGAGTTGTGCCCGTAAGCCGCGTGCGCGATGACAAGCGCCTGCATCGTCATCGTGTTCTCTTCCATCAGGTACGCGATGCAAGGGTTCGAATTGATGACGATCTCGTACGCGAGCCCCATCTGCCCACGCCGGTAGCTTTTTTCAGTAGCAAGAAAGTGTTTGCCGAACGACCAGTGCCGGTAATTCACCGGCATGCCGACGGACGCGTACGCGTCCATCATCTGTTCAGCGCTGATGAGCTCGAGCTGGATCGGATACACGTCGAGTTCATATTGCTCTGCAACAAGGGCAATATGCGAGTCGTACTCTTCGATCAATTCGAAGGTCCAGTCGGACGGGCACGGCAAAGGCCGTTTATCGGCTACGTTCATACGGACTTCCCTTTGCCCCTCTGTGGGCGTTCCGGTGTGTCCCCGTGCTGCAACGGCGTCGACTGCTCCAGCGGCGGCGGCTTCAACTTCGACCGCCCCGGCCTCGGCATGCCCCGACTGACGCTGCGGCACGCCTTTCCCACGCTCCGGCTGATAGCCGCGCGCTTCGTTGTGCAGGTGTTTGGTCGTCATGAAGACGCCACCTGCTTTTCAAACAACTCGCGAAACACCGGATAGATGTCAGCCGCGGTTTCGACCTTCTTCATGGCCATGTGCGGCTGGCTCAAAGCCAGTTGCGCGTACTCCAGCCACAAGTTCTGCTCTTCGGGCGTTACCTGAATATACGCAAAATAGCGCACCTTCTCCAGGATGTCATCCTTGAGTATCTTGCGACACTTCGGCGAGTCGTCCGTCCAGTTGTCGCCGTCTGAAGCCTGAGCGCCGTAAATGTTCCATTCAGTTGGCGAATAGCGCTCGTCCATCACCTTCTGCATCAGCTCCAGCGCGCTCGATACCACGGTGCCGCCGCTTTCGGTCGAATGGAAAAAGGTGTCTTCGTCGACTTCCTCGGCGCGCGTGTGGTGGCGGATGAACACTACCTCGATGCGCTCGTAATTCCGCTTCAGGAACAGATACAACAGAATGAAGAAGCGCTTGGCGAGATCCTTGCGCTGCTCGTCCATCGAGCCCGACACATCCATCAGACAGAACATCACTGCCTGACTCGAAGGCGTAGGCTGCTTGACGCGGTTCACATAACGCAGATCGAACGGGTCGATGAACGGAATCCGCCAGATGCGCCCGCGCAAATGGTGAATTTCTTCTTCGAGCAGTTTGATCTCCTCGCGGCGATCCGCGGGATCGGCCTTCATCGTTTCGAGTTGCCGCTCCATCTCGTGCAACTGATTGACGAGCGGCGCACCGAGCGCGATGCGGCGGCCAAGCGCGCTGCGCAGCGATCTGACTACGTCGATATTGTTCGGCGTACCTTCGGCCGCCCAGCCGGCGCGGATGCTTTTCCACGTGGGCACGGCCATCAGATGCGTTTTGACGAGACGCGGCAGTTCGAGGTCGTCGAAGAAGTACTGCATGAATTCTTCGCGGCTCAGTTCGAACACGAAGTCGTCCTGACCGTCGCCCTCGTTGCTGGCCTGATTGCCCCCGCCTCCGCCGCCGCCCCCTTGCGGGCGTTGAATCTTGTCGCCGCGGATATAGTCGGAATTGCCCGGATGCACCATTTCCCGCTTGCCGCCGGGGCCATGCCGGAACGACGGTTCCGCGATGTCCTTGCGCGGAATGGTGATGCTCTGGGTGTTCTGGATATCCTTGATGCTGCGGTCGCGGACCGCTTCCGAAACGGCGCGACGAATATAGTTCTTGACGCGACGCAAAAAACGCTCGCGATTCGCAATGCTCTTGTTCTTGCCAGCCAACCTGCGGTCGATGATTTGATGAAGCACGCCTGGTCTCCCATGTCGACCAGAGTTAGCGTGTCGACCAGAATTAGCGCTTTAGCGCTTACTCCGGTCCCATAGCGCTTACTCTGGTCCCATGCACCGCATGTCGATCGGAGTTAGCGTGTCGACCAGAGTCGCCGCTTCAGCGCTTACTCTGGTCCCATACCGCTCATCCCGATCCCATGCAGCTGCGCTAATTCCGGGGGCGCGAGACGCACGTTGCACATTCAACGCTATGTCCATGCAACTCGCGCCTCGCAAGGTGCCCGCGCGGCCGGACCGCGCGGGCGGCACGCTGTGCGTATCATGACGACTTGCGCACGCGCAGATACCAGTCACACAGCAAGCGTACCTGCTTCGGCGTATAGCCCTTCGTCACCATCCGGTTGACAAAGTCTTCGTGTTTGCGTTGCTCTTCCGCCGAACCCTTGGCGTTGAAGGAGATCACCGGCAGCAGTTCCTCCGTGTTCGAGAACATTTTCTTTTCGATCACGACGCGCAGCTTCTCGTAGCTGATCCAGGCAGGATTCTTCCCCGCATTGGCAGCACGCGCACGCAGCACGAAGTTCACGATCTCGTTGCGGAAGTCCTTCGGGTTGCTGATGCCCGCAGGTTTCTCGATCTTCTCCAGTTCGGCGTTCAGCGACGCGCGGTCGAAACTTTCGCCGGTGTCGTGGTCGCGGAACTCCTGATCCTGAATCCAGAAGTCGGCGTACGTCACATAGCGATCGAAAATATTCTGACCATACTCGGAATACGACTCCAGATACGCGGTCTGAATCTCCTTGCCAATGAACTCGGCATAGCGCGAGGCCAGCACGTCCTTGATGAACGACAGATACTTCTGTTCGGTTTCCGGCGGGAACTGCTCGCGTTCGATCTGCTGCTCGAGCACGTACATCAGGTGCACCGGATTCGCCGCGACTTCAGTGGAATCGAAGTTGAACACGCGCGACAGGATCTTGAACGCGAAGCGGGTCGACACACCGGTCATCCCTTCATCGACGCCCGCGAAGTCGCGGTACTCCTGATACGACTTGGCCTTCGGATCGGTGTCCTTGAGATTCTCGCCGTCATACACCTGCATCTTCGAAAAGAGGCTGGAATTCTCCGGCTCCTGCAAACGCGTGAGCACCGACATCTGCGCCATCATCTTCAATGTACCCGGCGCGCATACCGCGTTGGCCAGCGACGAATTGCGCAGCAGCTTCTCGTAGATCTTGATCTCTTCGCCATAACGCAGGCAGTACGGCACCTTGACGACGAAGATCCGATCGAGCAGTGCTTCGTTGTTGCGGTTGTTCCGGAATGCCTTCCATTCCGACTCGTTCGAGTGCGCCAGAATCACGCCGTCGAACGGAATCGCGCCAAAGCCTTCCGTACCCTTGAAGTTGCCTTCCTGGGTCGCGGTCAACAGCGGATGCAGGACCTTGATCGGCGCCTTGAACATTTCGACGAATTCAAGCAAGCCCTGATTCGCAAGACACAGGCCGCCGGAGTAGCTGTACGCGTCGGCGTCGTCTTGTGCATATTGTTCGAGCTTGCGGATGTCTACCTTGCCGACCAGCGACGAAATGTCCTGATTGTTTTCGTCACCCGGCTCGGTTTTGGCTATACCGATCTGGCGAAGAATCGAGGGATAGCGGCGCACCACGCGGAACTTGCGGATGTCGCCATTGTATTCGTGCAGGCGTTTCACTGCCCACGGGCTCAGAATGCTTTTCAGGTAGCGGCGTGGAATACCGTATTGTTCTTCGAGAATCGGACCGTCCTCGTCGTAATCGAAAAGCCCCAACGGTGACTCGTTCACAGGCGAGCCCTTGATCGCGTAGAACGGGACCCTTTCCATGAGTTGCTTCAGACGCTCCGCGATCGACGATTTACCGCCGCCGACCGGGCCCAGCAGATACAGAATCTGTTTCTTTTCCTCGAGCCCCTGAGCCGAATGCCGGAAGTACGCGACCACCTGCTCGATCACGTCTTCCATTCCGTAGAACTCACGGAATGCGGGGTATACCTTGATGACCTTGTTCGCGAAGATACGCGAGGTGCGCGGATCGTTGCGAGTGTCGATCTGTTCCGGTTCTCCGATTGCCGTTAACATGCGTTCGCCAGCCGTAGCGTACGCGGCGGGATTGTCTTTGCAGAGCGCGAGATACTCCTCGAGCGAGAGTTCATCTTCTCGCGTTTTCTCGAAGCGGGTCGCGAAACTGCTGTAGATATCCATGCTACCTCCTCGCCGAAGTCTAGACCGATGTCGTGCGCGGCGCGCTATTCGGAAACGACATCGCTCGAATTCATCCTAAACCCTTTTAAATTTTTTTTCACGAACTACGTTGCGAAAATCGCGCCGTACCCGCCTCCCAACATTCCTCACTTGGAAACACAGATTCGCTCACCTACAATCTTCCGCTCACATCGCAGCGATTGTGGACCTACGTTGCTGCGTTTCCACTGCCATAGCATTTCCACGGCACCCTCTGCCTCTACTGCCCGTTTGCGCGGGTACTCTCGTTCATCGAACGATCCCATCGCCGCACCCCACAGCGTGTCTGCATGCGCACACTTTGTCGCATTAAGCGTGGACGTCATGCGTTTTGTACTGACCACGCTATTTTTTCATCAACGCGCGGCGTGACATTTGCGCCTACACCAAAAGGCGCGTGTTACATGTTTGTTCACCCCTGCTCGTCTGCAGCGGGGTCCACCGTCGTATCGTCAAGCTGTTCGTCAACGCACCGGCCGATTTGTTCCGTGCCATCGCGCATCGATTGCCGTACTCGTCGAGCGCTCGCCGTGCATGTGGCGCGCTTCGTATAACCGCGTTACCGGCATGGTTTGCCGCCTGCATAACTGGATGACGACAGTGCCGCGGCTCGCTTTCATAGGTGTATACGGCTAAGCAGCCAGTGCGGATGCCGCAAAGCAAAACGGCCGCCCGCAGGCAGCCGTTCAATCGTGTGTCGTAATAAGCCGTTACAAGCTCGCGTTACAAGCTCACGTTACAAGCTCACGTCAGTTCAATCTCCACTTCGCCCAGACCGTCGATATGTCCGCGCACGATGCCGGGCTTGTCCACCCTGTGTGCGCCGACGTACGAACCGGTGGTGAGTGTCCAGCCCGGTTCTATGGTGATACCCATGGCCGCACAGTGGTTGACGAACCACACCAGCAGTTCGCGTGGATCGCCTGCTGGATTGCCGGTGGCTTCGGGCACCAATGAGTCGCCGTCAAAGCTCAGCTCCAGTTCGGGCGACACGAAATCGAAGCCGCGTGCGAGCCCCGCATAGGCCACCGGCCGACCGGTGATCAGCGCGCCGTTGTTCTGCGCGTCGGCCAGTTGCGCGAGCGGTGCGACATTTGGCCACTCGGTAAAGCGGCTATCGACAATCTCGATCGCCGGCAGCACCACGCCGACCTTTGAGAGCACCTCGTCGCGCGCATAGGCACGGCCGCGCGGTTCGACCGCCTCGGCGAAACGGAAGGCGATCTCCAGTTCCAGCAGCACGCGGAAGAAGCCCGCGTGAGCGACCCTCGCCGGCGACGGCAGCACCAGCGACGCTGGAATCGGCGCGCCCGAGGCAGCCCCACCAGGCGCTTTGGCACCGATCTTCCACCCACCGGTCGAGTCGCCCAGGCCCGCGATGACAGCCTGCTGGATCGCATACGCGGTCGCGGCATCGGGCGGCAGGCTGTCGGGTGCGGGCGCATCGATCGGGCGATGCTGCCGGCGTGCTTCGACGAGGCGGTGCGCGAGGTCGTGTGGCGTCATGTCGGTCCTTTAGGGCTGGCGCGTTGAGCGGTGGTTGCAGTGGTTGATTGAGCGGTGGACATCAGCGGATTCGCGGCGCCCGCATCACATGCGCGGCATCCGGGCCACGCGCGCTGGGTGGTCGCCCCGGCAATATCGCCGGGACAAATCGTGGTCGCGCCCGTCAATGTACCGGATCGCGACGCTCGCCAGGGGCCGGCCTGCCATCGCGAACGCTACTTAGTCCACAGACCATGCAAAAAGACCGCGGTTGCGTGCGCAATCGCGGTCTTTTACGGTCGTGCTGCGGCTCTGCGCCAGCGTGGTTCGATCTGTTGCGGGATCGGGAACAGATGTTGCGGTAGTCAGCGCGGCTCGGTCGGACCCTGAACGGGATTTAGAACGTTTCCCAATCCTGGTCGCTACCGGTGCTCGCCACTGCCTTGGCGGGCGCCCGGGCCGGCGCAGCGGACGGTGCCGCTGCGGGGGCAGCAGGCGGCTTCGCCGCGGCCTGCGGCACAGGCCGCGGGTGCGCCGCCTGACGCGCTACCGTGGCACGCACCGGCGCTGTCGCACGCTTCGGGACTGCGTTCACCGGCGCCTTGTAGCCACCTTCTTCGAGCTGGAACACCGCCACCGCCGTGCGCAGCTTGCCGGCCTGATCCTCGAGCGATTGCGCGGCCGCTGCGGCTTCTTCGACCAGCGCCGCATTCTGCTGCGTGACTTCGTCCATCTGCGTGACGGCGCGCGCCACCTGGTCGATACCGCTGCTCTGTTCTTCCGACGCCGCGGCAATTTCACCCATGATGTCGGTCACGCGCTGCACCGCACCGATGATCTCGGTCATCGTGCGGCCGGCTTCGTCGACCAGCGCGGACCCGGACTGCACGCGCTCCACCGACGTGTCGATCAGTTCCTTGATTTCCTTGGCCGCCGCCGACGAGCGTTGCGCGAGGCTGCGCACTTCGCCTGCCACGACCGCGAAACCGCGCCCTTCTTCGCCGGCCCGCGCTGCTTCCACCGCGGCATTCAGGGCCAGGATGTTGGTCTGGAACGCAATCCCTTCGATGATCGAAATGATGTCGGCAATCTTTGCCGAGCTCTGGTTGATGTCGCCCATCGTACCGACCACTTCACCGACCACCGCGCTGCCCTTATTGGCGATCTCCGATGCATTGGCCGCCAGCGCACTCGCCTGGCGGGCGTTGTCGGCGTTCTGCTTGACCGTGCCGGTCAGCTCTTCCATGCTCGACGCGGTTTCCTGCAAGGCGGAGGCCTGCTCTTCCGTGCGTGAAGACAGGTCGATGTTGCCGGCGGCAATCTGACGCGTCGCGGTTGCAATCGATTCACTACCGCTGCGCACGCTACGCACCGTTTCGGTGAGGCTGCGTTGCATTCTGGCGATGCCTTCGAGCAGCTGGCCCATCTCGTCACGCGAAGTGATCACGACAGGACGGCGCAAATCGCCGGCGGCGATCGCCTCGAAATGATCGAGCGCCTGATCGAGCGGACGGCCAATCGCGCGGCTGAGTGTCAGGTAGGACAGCACTGCGGCGATCACACCCGCAAACAGCGCGGCGAAGCTGATCATCCGGAATACCTCGAAGCTGTTCTGCGCGGCGTCGAAGCCCTCCTTGGCCGAATCGAACTGGTATTTGCGCAGCGTCTCGTCACTTTCGGCCAGTTCGTTGTAAGAGACCTGCAGACGCTTGGCGTTGTCGAGGATCTTCGACTGGTCGTTCTCGGTAATGACAGCGGCGAAACCGTCCAATAACTGGTGCAGCGCGTCGCGCTTGCTGATGACCACTTGTGCCAGGCGATCCTCATCGGGATCGCGCGGCAGGTCCATGTACTTCTTCCACCATGTGTCGGAAGTCGTGCGCATCAAGCGTCCGCGCTCGAGCGTCGCAGCGGCTTCCGGCGTGCCGGCCATGAACGCGGCACGATCGAGTGCGAGCCGTTCGCGCGCCGCGTACATCTCGGCATTGCCGATATCGACCGCGCCCGGCATCGCGTTGGTGAAAGTATCGCGGTACGTGTCGTTAGAGCGGCTCATGCCGACCAGGCCGAACACGCCCGTGGCGATAAGCAGCGCGGCAAGAAAAGCCATCGTGAGGCCAATCCGCGCCTTGATCGTGATGCCTTTGTTCAACATGCTTGTTCCTGTGCATAACTAATGAGAGGCTGCTGCGCAGCGCGGGGATAGCGTGTGGCGTCTGCGTCTAGTGGCGCTTATTTGGTGCGGCGCTCTAGTAATGTTTACGGCGCTGGGACACCATACTTGAAGCTTTTATATGGTATGAGGAAACGCGTTGTAAGCAGTTGGTAACAATTACAAACGGCTGACCGCCCGCGACTGGTCAAAGGCGCACGGCGTCTTTATGGATGAGGGAATGGGAATTTGGGTGCCTGTTGCGCCCTATTGCGCCCTATTGCGCCCTGTTGCGCTCGGGCGAAGGCGTGAAAGTGTGAAGGCCTGACTGCTTCGGTCGGAACGCACCGGACTGCTGCGACAGCCGCTGCAATCTCACGCGGACGACGCGAGGCCTTTCAGCACTCGCCCCGTCACATCGGGTCATTTTTATATCAGGCCGACGCGTCCAGCTCGGCGTGCGTGGGAATCGAAGGTTGCGCGCCCGCGCGGGTCACGGAAAGTGCCGCAGCGCGCTGCGCAAAGCGGATCGCCGCATCGACGCTCGCGCCGCGCGCGAGTTGCGCGGCGAAACCACCGATGAAAGTGTCGCCGGCCGCGGTCGTGTCGACGGCTTTGACCTGCGGGGCGTCGTAGAGCGCGTCAGGCGCGCCTTCGAGCGCCGCGTGCACGCCGCGCGGACCGAGCGTCACCAGCACGTTGCGCGCACCGGCTGCGCGCAGCGCGGCGGCCGCCTGAGCCGCATCGGCCGGGGTGACGACCGGCAAACCGGTGAGCGAGGCCGCTTCGAGTTCGTTCGGAATCAGGTAGTCGACTAGCGGCAGCCAGTCGGGGGGTAATGGGCCGGTCGCGGGCGCGGGATTGAGGATGACCGTCTTGCCCAATCGTTGCGCTGCGGCCAACGCCGCGTGCACGGCCTCGGGCGGCGTCTCGAGCTGGCAGATCACGACGTCGGCTCTCGCCAGCACGGCTTCATGGCGAGCGATCGTTTCCGGCGTGAGTTCGCCGTTGCTGCCCGCCACAATCACGATCGCATTCTGGCTCGCATCGTCGACGATGATCAGTGCGACACCGGTCGCCGCCGTCCCCGTGCCGACGGCCGCGCAGTCGATACCTTCCGCTTCGAGTCCGGCGCGCAATTGCGCACCATTGGCGTCCGCGCCGACACAGCCGAGCATGGCCACCTGCGCGCCAAGACGCGCGGCCGCCACCGCCTGGTTGCCGCCCTTGCCGCCCGCCACCTGGGCGTAGGTATGCCCGGCAAGCGTCTCACCGGGGTGCGGCAGACGCGGCGCGCGGGCAACGAGGTCCATGTTCAGACTGCCGACCACCGCCACCTGCCCGCGCGTTTCATGACTTGTCACTGCAATTCCCTCCTGGCGCTCATGCCGCCAGATTACGTTTGGCCGCGCCGGCCCAGGTCGCGGTCGATTCGCGCACGATCAGCCGCGGCGACACGACACGCCGGCGCCCCGGCGCGCGCACGGTGCCCGACGAGGTCCCGGCGATGCGCTCGATCAGCGTCTGCGCGGCCATATCGCCGAGCGCGCGCACGGACTGCCCAACCGTTGAGAGCGCCGGATAGGTAAACCGCCCTAGTTCGATATCGTCGAAACCGATGATCGAGCAATCGCGCGGCACGCTGATATTGCGTTCGGCCGCGGCGCGCAGCGCGCCGATGCCCATCATGTCGTTGCCGGCAAAAATCGCCGAAGGCTTCACGGTGTCGAACAACTGGCCCGCCGCACGATAGCCGCCCGTGCCCGAAAAATCGCTTTCCACGATCGCATCGGGCGGAATCTCGATACCGCGCTCCGTCATCGCGCGGATGAAGCCGTGCACCCGCATGGCGCTCACCGCGGTTTTGACCGGCCCGGTAATGCAGCCGATGCGCACGTGCCCCAGTTCGAGCAGATGCCGGGTAGCGAGATACGCACCCTTCTCGTGGTCGATCTGCACCAGGTCCGCGTTCAGGCCTTCGATGTTGCGATCCACCACCACCAGCGGCTCGCGGGCGTCAGCCAGGGTCTGCGCGAGCACCGCGTCATCGCCCGCGGAGGCGACGATCAGGCCGTCGATACGCTTTTCCTGCAGCACGCGCAGATAGTTACGCTGCTTGGCCGGATCGTCGTCGGAATTGCAGAAGAACACGCAATAGCCGTTGCGCGAGCAACCGTCCTCGATGCCGCGCGCCAGCTCCGCGAAATACGGGTTCGTGCTGTTCGGCACCACCAGTCCGATCGTCGCGGTCGCCTTCGCCTTGAGCGAGCGGGCTACCGCCGACGGCACATAGTGAAGCTGACGGATCGCGTGCTCGACCTTCGCTCGCACGTCGGCCGACACCGGCCGTGAATTGTTCACCACGTGCGATACCGTCGTGAACGACACACCCGCCACGGCCGCTACATCCTTGATCGTCGCCATAACCTGTTGCTCTCCTGCCTGTTTTTCCCGCCGGCCGCGCCACCTGGCGACCCACCGGACGTTTTCATCAATGACAGACCAAAACCATGAATACCGACCCTTTACAGCCCTTTACCGCTGTTTCTGCCCTGCCCGTAACAATGTCGCGAGCGTGCCGCCATCAGACGCGCTTGCGCCGGCTGCGATACGTATCCAGCACGACCGCCACCACGATCACCGCGCCGGTGATCATCCGCTTGGTCGGTTCGTTCGCGCCGATCTGCGCGAGGCCGGCCGCCAGCACCGAAATGATCAACACGCCGAAAAAGGTGCTGATGACCGAACCGCGCCCGCCCATCAGGCTCGTGCCGCCGATCACCACCGCCGCGATCACCTGCAGTTCCACGCCTTGACCCGCGTTCGGATCGGCCGCTTCCAGACGCGAAATCTGGAACAGTGCCGCCAGCCCCGCAAGCGCGCCCATCAACGCGAACACAATGATCTTGTACGGCCGCGGATTGACGCCGGCGAGCCGCACCGCTTCCTCGTTTGTGCCGATACCCACCAGATAGCGGCCGAATACCGTACGCGTGAGCACGAGCTGCGCGACGATCATCACCGCCACCGCGATCAGGAACGCGGGCGAAATGCCAAGCGCGATCGGATTCGACAGAAAATCGAATGCGTCGCCGATATAGGCGGTGCGCGAATTGGTCATCTGGTACGCCATGCCGCGCGCCGCTTCGAGCACGCCCAGCGAGACGATGAACGACGGAATCCGCCAGCCCACCGTCACCGCTCCGGTAATCGTGCCGGTCAACGCCGCCGCGGCCACGCCCAGTGCAGCCGACGGCAAGGGGCCCCAGCCCCATTTCAGAGCGGCCACGCTCACCACCGAGGCGCCCAGCGCCAGCACCGAGCCCACCGACAGATCGATCCCCGCAATGATCAGCACGAAGGTCATGCCCACCGACATCACGACCAGATCCGGAATCTGATTGGCGATCGTGCTGAAGGTGTCGTAGCTCAGAAAGTGCGAACTCAGCAGCGAGAACAGCACGATCATGGCCAGCAACGCGCCGGCGAGACCCAGATAGTTCGAAAAGCCAAGCCGGGTGCCCGCCGGCTTGCCGCTCGCAAGCGGCGCGGACGGGTCGGCCGGCGGCGTGACGTTGCCGGCATTCGCGGCGCCCGGCTTGCCATTCGATGCTTCACGCAACGATTGATCGGTCATG
Source organism: Paraburkholderia fungorum (assembly GCF_046027215.1). Lineage (GTDB taxonomy): Bacteria > Pseudomonadota > Gammaproteobacteria > Burkholderiales > Burkholderiaceae > Paraburkholderia > Paraburkholderia fungorum_D. The sequence goes on from NZ_JAQQEN010000001.1 coordinate 2,707,897, forward strand.
ACAGACTCCCTGCTTCGTTGGTGTCGGCGGTATGCAGCAACGCCTCGCGGCTGCGGTAGCCGGCGAAAGCCGCGGCCAGCAACGCATCCTGCGACCAGCTGTCGCGCTCGAACACACCCGTCATGCTACCCGCGGACATCACGCCGATCCGGTCGCAGATCAGCATCAGCTCACGCAGGTCGCTCGACACCACGACGAGCGCGCGCCCTTCCCGGGCCAGCGCACCCATCAGGCCATAAATATCGAACTTCGCGCCGACGTCGATGCCGCGCGTAGGTTCGTCGAATAACAGCACGCGGCAATCGCGCGCGAGCCAGCGGCCGATCACGACCTTTTGCTGGTTGCCGCCCGACAGCTCACCGACAATCTGGCCCGGACCCGAGCTGCGAATCCGCATCGCGTCGATCTGCTTTTGCGCCAGCGCGTTCTCGCGTTTCGCATCAATGATGCCGTGCCGCGCCACGCTGCCAATATTGCCGAGCGACACGTTGGCGGCAATCGGTTGCGGCAGCAACAAACCTTCGCCCTTGCGGTCTTCGGTGATCAGCGCGATGCCCTGACGGACCGCATCCGCGGGCGTTGCGATCTGCACCACGGTCGGCGCGGCGCCGGGCGCCTTTGCCAGCGAAACCGTGCCGCTGTCCTTCGGGTCGGCGCCGTAAATCAGCCGCATCAGCTCGGTGCGGCCCGCGCCGATCAGCCCGCTGATGCCGAAAATCTCGCCCGCGCGGACTTCGAACGACACCTCGCGCACCACTTTGCCGCGCGTGAGCCTGTCCACTTTCAGAAGCGGCGCGCCGATGTTGCGCACGCCCAGATCGATCCGCTCGCCCAGTTCCCGGCCGACCATCCACGTGACGATCTGGTCGCTCGTGAGGTTCGCCATCTGGTCGACGTGCACCAGCTTGCCGTCACGCAGCACCGCGATCTGCTCGGCCACCCGGGCCAGCTCTTCGAGCCGGTGCGAGATATAGACCAGCGCGACACCGCGTGCCTTGAGCCGGTCGATCTGCTCGAACAGCAGGTCGACCTCGCGCGCGGTCAGCATCGCGGTCGGCTCGTCGAGGATCAGCACGCGGCAGTCGTCGATCAGATTGCGCGCGATTTCCACCATCTGCTGATGGCCGATGCCGAGTTCGCCGACCAGTGTGTCCGGATCGATCGCGTCGAGCCCGACTTGCGCCATCGCCTGGCGCGCGTCTTCGCGCAGCTTGCGGCGATCGATCCAGCCGAAGCGGAACGCGCCGGTCTGCGGCAAGCGGTTCAGGAACAGGTTTTCCGCCACCGACAAGGTTGGCAGCAGATTCAGCTCCTGCATCACCATGCGCACGCCGAGCGCTTCGGCTTCCGTGCGGCTTGCCGGCGCGTAGGGCACGCCGCCGAGGCGCATCGTGCCCGCGGTCGGATCGACGAGCCCACCGATAATCTTGGACAGCGTGCTCTTGCCGGCACCGTTCTCGCCGGTCAGCGCCAATACCTCGCCGGCGCGCAGCGACAGCGAAACGCCGGCGAGCACCGGTTCGGCATAGGTCTTGCCGATGCCGCTGACGGACAGTACGGCAGGCAACGCGTCGTGGTCGGTTGAATCCATTGCGATCCTGGTTCCGGGGCGGCAGGGCCTGCTTCACGCGATGCGCTCGAATGAAGCGGCCACCGACCGCCACGTGTCATTCCGGCCCAATCAGCGGATGCGCAGGCGCTTCGACCACGCACCTTCCCGCCGCTCAGCCACCGTCATGACGCTTATCTCTGGAATTAACGGCGGCGCAGCGGCTTTCTTGAGCGTTTATTGAATTGACGCGGATTTACGGTCATTTTTTATGCATTCAGCATGAAGATGACCCAAGGCGCAAACCCGCGTGCCTGAGTGATCAGGTGACGCTTACTTCGTCACCAGGTCGCACGGCGTTTCGATCACGCCGGACAACTGCGACTGCTTCTTGTGCTCGCTGAGCGCTTTCAGTGCGGTGTCGATACCGAACACGGCCTGCTTGGCGGCGTACTGGTCAGCGGTGGCCAGCACGCGGCCGTCCTTGAGCATCGGCTTGATCGCGCCGATGTTGTCATAGCCGACTATCAGCACCTTGCCCTGCTTGCCCGCCGCGCGCACGGCCGAGACCGCGCCGATCGCCATGTTGTCGTTGCCGGCCAGCAGCGCCTTCAGGTTCGGGTATTCGTTGAGCATGGCCGACGCCACCGCGTTGCCCTTGTCGATTTCCCATTCACCCGACTGCACCGAGACGACCTTCGCGCCGACGGTCTGCATCGCGTCCTTGAAGCCCGCAGTGCGTTGCTGCGCGTTGGTGGTGGTCGATACGCCTTCGATAATGCCGACTTCGTCGCCCGCCTTCAGCTTCTTGGCCAGGTAATCGCCGACCTTCTGCGCACCCTTGCGGTTATCCGGGCCGACGAACGGCACGTTCAGGTCTTTCGACTTGAGCACGTCCGGGTCGAGCCGGTTGTCGATGTTCACGACGATGATGCCCGCGTCCACCGCTTTCTTGACGACCGGCACGAGCGCTTTCGAATCAGCTGGAGCCAGCACGATCGCATCGACCTTGGAGACGATCATCTGCTCGACGATACGGATCTGGTTCGCGGTATCGGTTTCGTCCTTGATGCCGTTGGTGATCAGGTCGAACTGCGCGGGATTGTGCTTCTGGTAGTCCTTCGCGCCGTTTTCCATGGTCAGGAAGAACTCGTTGGCCAGCGACTTCATCACCAGCGCGACCTTCGGCTTGTGCGCCGGCGCGGTTTGCGCGTACGCGGAGGAAATCGGCAAGGCGGCAGCGGCGGTAACGAGGACCGCGGCCGTCAGGATGCGGCGGCGAATGCGATGGTTCATGCGTATCTCCAAGGCTTGTGAGCTCGCGAGCGAGCCGTATTTTTAGTTGCGCGCAAACGTTTGCGAGGGCTATTCTCAGCGCAGTCCATTCGGATTGTCAACGATTCGCAGTGTTGCAGTGCACCGGCACGCAGAATATGCGTGGATGCTATGCGCTCGATCGACTCGACCCGGCGCGCGCGGTAGGCGCGCCGGTAGATAGCGTTTCGGCAAGGGTTCCTCGCTCGGTCCGTGCGTAGTGGATGTGCCCGCTGGCTGCACTCCGCTGCCGGCGGGCCGCCTATGCTGGACTTTTATTGCGCGCGCTGCAAGCGGGGACAACGCTGGGCGGTTCGACTTCCAGGTCGGGTTCGCATGCCGCCGCCGTGTTCAAACGTACGCTGCTCAGAGCCAGCCGGCCTTGCGGAAGCGGAAGAACAGGATCAGGTCGACCGTCAGCATGACCGCGAGACAGACTGGATAGCCGTACTTGTAGTGCAACTCGGGAATCGTCTGGAAGTTCATCCCGTAGATGCCCGCGATCATGGTTGGCACGGCAAACAGGGCGGCGAACGAACCAAGCCGCTTGGTCACCTCGCTCTCGGCGAGCGAGATCATCCCGAGATTGACCTGCACCGCGGTGACGACCATTTCGCGCCGGCCTTCGATGATTCTGACAATCCGCTCGAGGTGGTCGTAGACGTCGCGGAAGTACGCCTGCATGCCTCCGCACACGCTGGGAATCCGGCCGCCGGTCAGCTTACCGACCGCTTCCTGCAATGGCGCGATGTGGTGCTGCAGGATCACGAGGCGGCGTTTCAACGAGTACAGGTCCTGAATGATCGCGCGCGACGCCGTCGAATTGTTCCGGTCGAAGATGCGGTCTTCGAGGGCTTCGATCTCGGTGTTCATTGCCTCGATAATCGGGAAATAGCGATCGACAATGTCGTCGGCCAGCGCGTACAGCACGAACGCCGCACCTTCCTTGAGCAATTGCGGCTCGCGTTCGCAGCGGGCGCGAACATTCTGGAAGCCGGCGCGGGTACCGCGGCGCACCGAGAGCACATAGTTGCGCCCCACGAACACGTCGACTTCGCCAATCAGCAGTTCGCCCTCTTCATCCATCTCGACGGTGTGCATCACGGCGAATAGCGACTCGCCGTATTCCTCGATTTTCGGACGCTGGTGGCCATTCTGTGCGTCTTCGATCGCGAGTTCGTGCAGATTGAACTCGTGTTTCATCACGGCCAGTTCGCCGGGGCCTGGATCTTTCAGCGCGACCCAGACGAAGCACTCGGGACGCGCCACGTAGTCGCTGATGTTATCGATTTCGATGTCAGCCAGCTTTCGGCCATCCTGGTAGGCGGCGCAATTGATCAGCATGTTGGATTACCTTGAAAGCGGAAACGGACCCGACGCCGGCGGGCGCAGCACCGGAGGGCCGCATGGACGAATGGGCGTTAGCCGCCATGTTAAGGGCTCCGCGTGACGGTCATGTATCCAATTGTTAAACCGTGCCTGCTGGCGCGAGGCCAAGCCAGACCACCCCCTGCCCGGCACCGGGCGCTATTGGGCAACCCTGTGCAAGGCGATCCGATGATCGTCGTTGAACGTGACCGAAGCGCGATTGGTATAGCGGGTATCGTCCGTTACCGTGAAGCGTATCTCGACGATGGGATCGAATTGCGTTGACACACCGATCCGATGCACGCCGGGGCTCAGATAGAAGACCACGTGCTCGCCGTTCATCAGATCGGTGACCTGCTCGCCGTCGATGTACACCAATGCGTCACGAAACCGGACGATCAGGTCGCGCGACCGTTCACGCCTCACGTCCACGGCGACCAGCCCGGCGCCGGGCTGGTTGTAACCCGGCTTGACGATGCGCGCGGCGGGCACTTCCTTGAATGGCACGGGCTCGGCGGGGGTCGAGGCGCAACCGGCGAGCGAAGCGATGACGAACGCGAGGAGCACGGCTTTGCAATGGGAATGCGAGCGCGTCGGCATGCTGGGTCCCCCTGTTGTTGGTTATGGTGCGACTTCTGTTATTGAAGCGTAGCGCGACGCTTTTTTCAGGCCCCGTTGTCGTCGGAAACGAGCGCCTCACAGAGCGTTTCATCAACGCCGCGAACCCATGGATTTGCCATCCTGATCTCTCCCGCCTATGCCGCTCACACTGCCATGCATCATAGCAACGCACGGCCCGCCTGCCATCCTGGCCGAACGGCCAGGGTCGACGCCCCCTCTTGCGCGATGCAGCGTTCTTGTTCATGATCGGTGCAAACGACGAACGTCCGGGCGCGCCTCGCCAGAGATACGATCAAGGAGACTGCAATGTGGTATTTCACCTGGATTCTCGGCATCGGCGTGGCATTGGGCTTCGGCATCATCAATGTGATGTGGCTGGACGCCAACGGCACATTCGCACGCGATCCGCAGCGCGCCGGCTCACCCGGCACGCCGTCTGCCGCGCCTGAGGATACGTCTTCATGACCCATCTGGTGTTTTTCTGCGGTCACGCAGGCACCGGCAAGACTACCCTGGCGAAGAAACTGCACGGCCCCCTCATGCAGGCGTGCGCCACGCCCTTCTGTCTGCTCGACAAAGATACGCTGTACGGCGGCTATAGCGCAGCCGCCATGGGCATGCTGACCGGCGATCCGAACGACCGCGACAGCCCGCTCTTCCTGCAGCATCTGCGCGATCCGGAGTACCGCAGCCTGCTTGATACAGCCCGCGACAATCTTGAGCTCGGCGTGAGCGCGCTCGTCGTGGGGCCGCTGTCGCGCGAAGTGCGCGAACGGCGTCTGTTCGATCGCTCATGGCTGGGTGTCAGCGCAGAGGTGACGCTGCGCGTCGTGTGGGTCTACGTGTCGGAAGAGACAGCGCATCAGCGCATTGTCGAACGCGGCAATCCGAACGATGCCTACAAGCTCGCGCACTGGGAAGAATATCGTCAACGCCGCTTCGTGCCGAGCGGCGACGTCTGCGGCGACCTGTTGATGTTCGACAACACGGCCTCCACTGCCGCGGATTACGAAGCGTTACTTGTGCGGATCGTGGGCGACTCCTACACGCCGGCTACGATGCTGCCGCCCTTACCCGTCTAGCCTCGCCATCAAACGCCAACGCCCCGGAAAACGGGGCGTTGGCGCGGCCCTCTGCGGGGCCTTCTTCCTACTCGCGGCAGACTTTGCCGCGTTACCGCACGGCCCTCGGTGTCGAGCGTGACGGCGAGGACCGCCTAGACCGTCGCCATTGCGTCCAGCGAATGCCCTTCATACAACTGGCCGAAGCGGTTCGCCAGGAAATCACGCAGCGACACCTGCTCCTGACGCACGAAGCCGCGTTGCGGCAGCTTCTGCTCGCGGAACAGATCGAGCACCGCGCACATCGCGCCGGCCGTGGTGATCTGGATCGCGCTCATCGGCACACCGCATACCGTCTTGGCGAAAATCTTGCGGGTGAACACTTCCTGCACCAGTTGCCCGTCGCGCATGCCTGACACGGTGATGAATACCAGCACGACGTCTTGCGCGGTGGAAGGTACCGAACGGCGCATGATGGTCTTGAGGGTGTCGCGGTCGCTGGAGAGGCGCAGGTCTTCCAGCAGGAACTGCATCAGGTTGCGGTGACCGGGATAGCGCACCGACTTGTAGTCGAGCGATTCGACCCGGCCCGACAGCGTTTCGCACAAGGTGCCAAGACCGCCGGAGGTATTGAAGGCTTCGTATTCGGTGCCGTCGAGCGAGAAATGTTCGAGGCCTTCGAGCGGCTGCACCCACTGCGTGCGGCTGTCGCGGATCGCCTCACACGGCTGGCAATACTCGTTGATCAGGCCGTCGACGCTCCACGTCAGGTTGTATTTCAGCGCATTGGTCGGGAATTCCGGCAGCGCGCCGACGCGCATCTTGACGTCGCGGATTTCGCTGAAGCGGTTCGCCAGTTCATGCGCGGCGATGCCGATGAAGCCCGGTGCGAGACCGCATTGCGGCATGAAGGCATGGTCGGCGTCGTCGGCGATCGCGCGGATCGCGTGGGTGGCGCGCACGTCTTCGGTCAGATCGAAGTAATGGACGCCGGCGCCCTTCGCCGCCGAAGCCACATTCACCGCCAGGTAATACGGCAAGGCATTGACGAGCGCGTCGAAACCCTGCACTGCGGCGCGCAGTGCGGCGGCATCGGCCGAGTCGACACGGCGGGTCGGGATGCCCTGGGCAGCAAGCTTGTCGAGCGCGTTCTGGTCGCGGTCGAACGCGACGACGTCGTAGTCGCCGGTTTCGCGCAACATGTGGGCGATAGTGTGACCGATCAAACCTGCGCCAACGATGGCTACTTTCATACGCTTCTCCTTTGTCGACCAGAGTTAGTGCTTCAGCGCACTTACTCCGGTCCCATGTTTTGTACGCTGTCACCAGCGTGGGAAGTGCGCTGCGCTTGGCGCGACGCCCGGCGGGCTAAGCCCTTAAGACACAGTTTACGGAGAAGCAAAAACAGTTCATACGCACAAAATGCTGCGATATGACCATCGCCTTCGACGTTATGACGAACCGATCAGTCGATATGTCGAAAACGTATTAAAAAGCTGTAAAAATCGCGGCGACGATCACACCATTCCGCGATCGATCTTGCGCGCCAGAATGATCGAGGTCGTCGTCCGCTCCACCCCTTCCAGGCCGCCGATCTGGTCAAGCAGATCGTTTAGCCGGTCAGGCGAATCGGCGCGCAGCCAAGCGACGTAATCGAACTCGCCGCTCACCGCGCATAGCAACTGCACCTCGGGCATCCTGCTAAGGCGCTTCTGCACCGCGGGCCCGTGCTTGGGCGCGATGATGATGCCCACGTATGCATAGATGCTCGCATCGAGCACGTCCTGGCCGAGCCGCACGCTATAGCCCGCGATCACATTGCTGCGTTCGAGACGGGCAATCCGGGCGATCACCGTGGTGCGCGCCACGTCCAGCTGGCGCGCGAGATTGGCAACGCTCTCACGGGCGTTGACTTGCAGCAGTGCAACGAGGTTGCGGTCGAGGTCGTCGAGTTGATCGAGGCGCGGAGGTCTCATCGAGGGCGAAGGAAGTAGTCAACAATGCAGCGGATTATCGCGCGTCTTCGGCTTCGCGCGGTGCGCGCCTCGCCTTCAATGCGATGCGCCGCGCCTACACGCCAAAGCGCTCGATGACGAAATCGATGAAGCTGGTGAGCTTGGGCGTGGCGCGGCGATCGCGTGGATAGACCAGATGCACGGGCGCGCCTTCGGGCAAATAGTCTTCGAGCACGGACACCAGTTCGCCGCTCGCAATTTCTTTCGCGAGCAGCACCTCAGGCTGCAACACGAGGCCAAAGCCGCGCAAGGCGGCGACCTTGAGCGCCTGGCCATTGTTCGCCCGAAACCGGCCGGCGCGCAGCCGGTTTTCGTCCCCACTCTCGCCGCCGAGGCGCCACAAACCTTCGCGGCCCCAGTGCAGGAAGCCGAGGCATTCATGCTGCATGAGATCGGCCGGCGTGCGCGGCGTGCCCGCGCGCGCCAGATAGGCCGGCGACGCACAGGCGCGCATCCGGTACGGCTTCAACGGCCGCGCGACGAAACCCGAATCCGGCAGACGGCCGATGCGCACCGAGGCGTCGAAGCCCTCTTCCACCAGGTCGACTACGCGGTTCGACAGATCGAGTTCGAGGCTGACATCGGGCCAGGCGCTCAGATAGTCGGTCATGGCTGGAGCGAAGACCTCGACGCCGTAAGTCAGCGGCGCGGTGACCTTCAGCACGCCGCGCGGCGCCGCCGCCATCGCCTCGGCCACCGATTCCGCGTCTTTCACATCGACCAGAATCCGCCGACATTGCTCGTAGTACTGCCGCCCTATCTCGGTCAGACTTTGCCGACGCGTGGTGCGTGTCAGGAGCCTTGTCGCGAGCCGGGTTTCGAGCGAGCGGATGTGCTTGCCGACCATGGCGGATGAAATGTTAAATCGCTCCGCGGCCGCGGTCAGGCTGCCTGCCTCGACGACGGCGACGAAGACTTCCATGCTGACGAATTTATCCACCCGCTATTTCCTGTTCGTTTCGGTTGTAAGCGTTTGTCGCACAAGAACCGCATTGTAGGGATATCGTGATACTAATAGCGGCGACGGCGAAGTGGGCAGCCGGCCGCCTTGCGTTGCTATGGCAGACGCGTGACGGGCCGCTCGCCTTGCGCGCCTTGTCCCAATTCGAATAGAGATCAGGAGTTTCGATGAAAAAAGCATTGGTAATGCTGGCTTCCGCAGTCGCCATGAGTGGCGCGTTCGCTCAAACTACCGCGCCGGCTTCGGCACCGATGAGTGCATCGGCTGCGGCGCCTGCCGGGAAAGCCGGTCACGAGCGTAATGTTGAAGACCGCATCGCCTACCTGCACTCGCAATTGAAGATCACTGCCGCGCAGGAAACGCAATGGAACGCGTTCGCCGACGTGATGCGCAACAACGGCCAGACGATGGGCCAGTTGTTCCAGCAGCGCCGGGCTGAGACGAACCTGTCCGCGCTGGACGACATGAAGCAATACGCGACGATTACGCAGGCGCATGCTGACGGCATGAAGAAACTGGTTGATGCGTTTGACCCGCTGTATACGAGCTTCTCGCCGGAGCAGAAGAAACTGGCTGATGTGACTTTCCATCAACCAGGAGGTGGTGGTGGCGGTCATCGCCACCATGGCAAGAGTTCGGGGAAGGCTGCGCCGGATGGTGATGCGGTTGTGAAGCCGTAGAGAGGTCTGTTTTTTGCCTTTTGCGGCGGCATTGTTTGGTTCGCCTGCGGCGTTGGCCTTTCCTTGTTTTCTTGTTGGTTTATTAGCGTTCCCCCTGTGCAGGGGGGCACCTACTTTTCTTTGCCGCCGCGTAACTATTCAGCAGCAGCCAGAGGCGAAACGACGAACCCCGCGAAGCTCAGGGCCAGCGCATTGATGAGCGAACGGCCCTGTTTGCGTAGGGTAGCGAGGTAGGAGCGGATCGTGCAGAACGCCTGCATGCCCGACTCTGCGCGGAAGCATCCGGAGATTTTCTGTTTGAGTTTGGGCATGCGGATATCGCGTTCGGCCTGGTTGTTGTCGAATGGTACGCGGTACTCCGTAATGAAGCGCCACACCTCGCGCACGTGCGTGCGCAGGCGCGCGAGCAGGTTGTAGGTGAAGCTTTGCCTGACCCTGCCGCGGCGTTCCTTGCGGGTCGGCTCGCGCGCCTGCCGCGGATTGAGCCTTCGCGCCTGGGCAAGCAGTGCCCCGTTGCGTCGCCTGTAATAGCGTTGACGCGGCTCATCCAGCGCTGTGGCGCCCGCGGCCTGACTGAGCTGAACTTCCCGCTTTGCCTGGCAAAGCAGGTCGATCATCTGCTGGGCCCACGGTTGCTCCGTGGACTCCAGCACAAAGACCAGTTCGCGCAGATGGTGTGCATTGCATAGTGCATGTTCACACTCGTAGCGCGCGTAGGGCCCCCAGCCGTCATGTACCGCGATTCCCGGAAAGCCAGGCAGAATGCCGAAGCTGTCCAGCGCCTCACTACCACGCTTGCGGTGTGAGCCATACCAGCTCAACGCGCCGGTCGAGGCGACGTGCAGCCAGTAAGGCGTGCGTCCTACGCGCATGCTGCTCTCATCGAAATGCACCACGGGCTGCTCGCGCAGCGTCTGCCTGATCTGTTCAACCGCTGGCGCCAGCAACCGGGCCGCCTGATCAATGCTGTGCTGCACGGTACCCGTACTCACATGCAGGCCAAACAGATCCGCCAGCGCCTGGGCGGTACGCGCAACCGGCAACTGCTGGTATTGCGTCAGATAGACCGCAGCGGCGCGCACCTGAGGACCATACTGAACCGCCTGGCTCACGCCCTCGGGAAACGCGCCTGAATGGTGCTTGCCGCAGCGGCACTGCGCGATCTGCACGCGATGCTCGGTCACCTCAAGGCGCGTGGGCGGCAGATCGATCACCTGACGACCTTCAGGCAGCACGGTGATGTGAGCGCAGTCGATCCGCTGTCCACAGGCGTCGCACACCGGCGCCACCGGATGAATCTCGATGTGATCGGGCTGCGCCACGCGTTTGAGCGTCTTCCCCGGGTGCCCGGGCTGCGCGCCGGGCTTTGCGCCGCTCGTGCCGCGCAATGACTTCGGCTTGCGCCTGGGCCCATCGCCTGACGGTGGTTTGCTGGAGTTATGACTGTCCTTCTCAAGCTTCGCCTCAAGCTCGTTCAGACGTCTCACCAGATCAACGATGAGCGCGTCCTTCTGCTCCGGTGTCAGGTCCTTGATGTCGGGCATCTTCGTCATGTCCTTCACTATGCACGGCCTGCCTCAGGTTTACAACAGCTGAATAGTTACGCCGCCGCAAAGAAAAGTAGGCAAAAGAAAGCGGCTCACACCGCTAACTTTTAAGTGGGTCCTCTGGCTTGGAGGGTGTAGTGGCTCCGTAGAGATTGAGCCTGCGCACCTTCTGGCCTGAGTGAACAGGCCGTCATGCTTCCGGCGGCGCTGCGCGCGCCGAGGCGGTACTTCATCAAACCATTGGTGTGTTTCGGCGCCTCGCCGAGGCGAAGCCGATGGCCCCCGCTCACGTACAAACGAAGCGCCCGGTTTCCCTGGCAGACCCGTCCGCGACGCACGCAGTGCGGAGTGGGAGCGGATGACGGCTGTGTCACGGGCGCTTATGGACCGAGGTGTGATCCGTTTATCGCACCACAATCCCCTCCAAGCCAGGGGACCCACTTAAGAATTGGCGGTTTGAGCCGCTTTCTTTTGCCTACTTTTCTTTGCGGCGGCAAAGAAAAGTAGGTGCCCCCCCGCACAGGGGGAACACTAATAAACCAATAAGAAAACAAGAAAAGGCCAAAGAAGCAAGAACAAGGAAATGCCGCCGCCAAAGGCAAAAAAACCTACAATACCGCGATGCAAAACATCCAATCCCCAGACCTGCGCACTGACGCAGCAGCCACCCCCGTCGTCAAAGACGAAACAGTCACCGTAGCCTTCGCCTCCACCGAAGGTGAACTCATGAGCCTGGAAGGCCCAAACCGTTACACCCGCGGTGACGCGCTCATCACCGGTTCCACCGGCGACCGCTGGGTCGTCTCACGCGAACGCTTCGACGCCAAGTACCTGCCGGCAGACGCCGCCCTCCGGCATGGCGAACCAGGCGCCTACCGCAATCGTCCGGCAATCGTCCTCGCCAAGCAGATGCATGAAGCATTCTCGCTCGCCCGTTCAGCAGAAGGCGGCGACATCCTGCACGGCACAGCCGGTGACTGGATCATGCAATACGCCCCCGGCGACTACGGCGTCGTGCAAGCCGCGCGCTTCGCAAAAGTCTATCGCCGCGCCGACTGATTCCACCCGGCGTCGCACCGCGCCAATCCCGTCACGCAAACTCGTCGCCGAGATCGACAGTCACATCGCGCGGCACCGCCTCGCCATTCGCATACTGCTCCTCAAGCGAGCCGATGCTCGCTTCGACATACGCCCGCAGCACCGCAAAACTGCGCCCGCGTAGTCGCGCCGGAAACGCGCGATAACGCACCAGCGCCGCCGGCGCAATCACCACAGTCATCACGATACGGCGTGCCGCAGCGCCGAAGCGCATCGCGACCCAGTGAATCGCCAGGGTCGGGGTGCCGTCCTCGGCAGCACGCTGGATAAACTGGGTCTGCTCGGGAAACAGATCGCTGATGACCCGCGCCAATTCCTCGAACTCGGGATTGGCACAGTCGTATTGGTAAGCTTCCATGGAATAGGCCGGAGGTTAGAGATTTGTCGATGACGTGCGCCGCAGACGGGTCATGCGGCAACGGCCGGTCGCCGGAATACGCTGAACAACACGCCGGTCACCACCACCGCGCCCAGCGCGTACGCGCCATCCACCGCCGCGAGCGGCACGAGGTTGGCCTGGAATAACGCGGCCGGCACGTCGACGAGCGCATGCAGCACGATCGCGAGCGGCAGAATGCCACGCCAGCCTGCCCGCAAGCCGCGCCACATCAGCACCGATAGACCAATCTGGAACACCAGCGCGGCAACCCGCTCGAGCGCGAAAATGCCGGCGGTCTGCGGCGTCAGGCTGGCGAGGATAAGGTGAATGCGCATCAACGAATCGGCCGGCAGGTTGCTCAGGTAGCCGTCCAGTTCGCCGCGGTTTTCGAATACCGCGAACAGGAGCCACTGCACCTGCACCAGCACGCCGACCAGCCATGCTTCCGCGCCGCCATGACCGAGGCCATAGGTCAGCGCCGTACCGTCACCCCGGTCCGCAGCGGACGTGGCCTTGGCCGCCGCGCGCTTCATTAGCAGGCGCATGCCGATGAAGCGCCCCACTTCTTCGCAGACGCCCGCGGCGAGCGCGCCATAAACCACGAACGCCAGCGGATTGGTCAGGAAGGTGGCCGTCGCTTCGTTCCGGTGCAGCACATAGTCGTTCAGCGCGCGCTCGATCACCATGGCGAACAGCGCGAACACGGCAACGCCAGTAATCGCGTCGCGCGGGTTCAGTGCGAGGGGCCGGCGCAGCCGGCGATAGATCAGGAAGGGTAAAGCGGCGACCAGCAGCGTCGCGAGGGCGAGGCTCGACAGGGTAAGCGGTGCAACAACCATGAGTTTCCTTGCGATGTCCGGCGCGCACCCGCTGCGCGCCGCAGCCCGAATGATCGCAGATCAGCGCGAAGTTGACGCGCGAACGATCAATTCGCCTGGCAGGAGGCAGTCGCGCGCGGTGGTCTGGACACCCTCGATACGCTCATGCAGAAACTCGACCGCCCGGTAGCCGATCTCATAGGTCGGCTGGCGAATCGTGGTGACGCCGGTCAGTTCGGCCCATTCAGGATCGTCGATCGACAGGAGCGCCACGCGCGCCTGCCAGTGCGCGCCGTAACGGGCCTTCAGATGCAGCGCAAGCCGCAGCGCAACCGGCGCGTTGGCGGCGAACAGGGCGACGCGGCTAGCCTTGCCCGTCGCATCATCGGCGCTTCCTGCTGCGCTTCTTGTTGCGCTTCCTGCTGCATCGAGTGCGCGATCCAGTTCGGCAAGGCCGCGCTCAACCGCCGCGGCATCCGCGAGGTTCAGCACCAGCGTATGGCCACGCGCGCCGTGCGCGTCGCGCATCACGTCGCGAAACGCCGCCTCGCGCAATTGCCGCGAACTGACCTGCTCGAAAGGCTGCACGACGAACCAGATCTCGTCGAAACCGTTCTCCAGCAGATGGCGCGTGCCGAGTTCAGCCGCAGCCCGGTTGTCCAGCCCGACCATGTCGGTGATGAGCCCATCCACCGACCGATCGACCAGCACCGCCGGAATCCCGCCGTCGCCCACTGGCCGCAGCGTCTCTTCGCGCACGCCAAGCGCGTTGACGATCACGCCTTCCACGCGATATGTCGTCAACAGTTGCAGATAGCGCCGCTCCATTTCGACTTCGTTCGCCGCGTGGCAGATCAACGGCATCAGACCAAGCGCATGACACGCCGCTTCGACGCCTTGCAGCACCTCGACCGTGTACGGATTCGTCAGATCGGCGAGCAGCATGCCGATCAGACGGTTGCGGCCGCGCTTCAGACCGCGCGCCATCTGGTTCGGCTGATAGTCGAGGCGCTCGATCGCCGCCTCGATGCGCGCGCGCAATTCGGGCGACAACACGCTCATCTCGCCGTTCAGATAGCGCGAGATGCTGGTCTTGCCGGTGCCGGCTTCGCGCGCGACGTCGGTGATCGTCGCGCGACGCGTGGTGGCAAGCGGCGGGGTGCTCATTGCTTCAGAACGTCGCGGTTGACGATGTTGATGGCAAGCGTGCCTTCGAGCGCGGCGACGAGGTTCTCCGCCGCATTGCGCGCCATCGCATGACGGGTTTCGTGCGTCGCCGAACCGATATGCGGCAGCGCCACCACGTTCGGCATCTTCAGGAGCGGCGAATCGGCCGGCAGCGGTTCGGTTTCGAACACGTCGAGACCCGCGCCGTGAATCGTGCCGTTCTGCAGTGCTTCGATCAGCGCCGTTTCATCGACCGTCGCGCCGCGCGAAGCATTGATCAGGATCGCGCTTTTTTTCATCGACTTGAGTTCGGCCGCGCCGATCAGGTGTTTCGTCTCGGGTGTCAACGGCACTTGCAGGCAGACGAAGTCGGCGGTAGCGAGCAGTTCCGCCAGCTCGACGCGCCGTGCGCCGTACACCTGTTCCGCCTGCGGGTTCGCGCTGCGGTTCGTGTACAGCACCTTCATGTTGAAGCCGAGCGCCGCGCGCCGCGCGACCGCGCCGCCGATCCGCCCGAGTCCGACGATGCCAAGCGTCTTGCCCTGCACATCGACACCGTACAGCGACGGCCCGATGCTGTGACGCCACTCCCCTGCCTTCACCCACTCCGCCAGTTCGACCACCCGGCGCGCGGACGCGAGAATCAGCGAGAACACCGTATCCGCGGTGGATTCGGTCAGTACGTCAGGCGTGTGCGCGAGCAAAATGCCGCGGCGCGTGAGGTCGGCGACGTCGAACTGGTCGAAGCCCACCGAGATCGTGGAGAGCGCCTTCAGACGGGTCGCGCCTTCGAGCATCGCCGGCGTGATCTTCACGCTCGAACCGATGCCACCGTCCGCGTCCTTTAACGCAGCAACAAAGGCGTCATGTTGCGCGGCGTCGACCTGCACGACATCGGCATGTTGTTGCAGATACGCGAGCACGTCATCGGGCAGCGATTTCCAGGCGACGATTTTCTTCATCAACTTATTTCCCTTGCAACGGTGTGGCGAGCGCGGGCGAACCCAGCGGCTGCGGTTTGACAACCAGCGTCAGAATCACGGCCGCAACCAGCGCGACGCTCATGAACGCATAGGATGCAGCGGGCGAACCGGTCGCGCCGTTCAGATAGCCGACCACATACGATCCAACGAACGAACCCAGCGCGCCCATGCTGTTGATCAGCGCCATCGCGCCGCCCGCGACATTCTTCGGCAGCAGTTCCGGCACGATCGCGAAGAACGGCCCGTAAGGCGCGTACATCGCGGCGCCGGCGATCACCAGCAGCGCATACGAGATCCAGAAGTGCGAGGAGCCGAGCGCATACGATGCGGCGAAGGCAACCGCGCCGATCAGCAGAAACGGCCACACGAATACTTTGCGGCGGTTGAGTTTATCCGATGCCCATGAGGCCGCCAGCATCGCGATGGTCGCGGCCAGATAGGGCAGCGCGGAGAGCCAGCCGGTTTCGACCATGCCGAATGAGGAACCATTCTTCAGGATCGACGGCAGCCACAGCACGAAACCATACACGCCGATGCTCCAGCAAAAATATTGCGCGCACAGCTTGATCACCGCGGGCGTGCGGAACGCTTCGCTGTAATTGCGCACCGGCTTGATCGCGGCCTGTTCGGCGCGCAGCGTTTCGGCGAGATCGTCCTTCTGCTGTTGCGTGAGCCACGACACCTGCTGCGGCTTGTCCTGCACGATGAACCACCAGCACACGGCCCACAGGATCGCGGGCGCACCTTCGGCGATAAACATATGACGCCAGCCGAACGAATGCACCAGATAACCCGACACCACCGACATCCACAGCACCGTCACCGGATTGCCGAGAATCAGAAACGTGTTGGCGCGCGAGCGCTCGCTCTTGGTGAACCAGTTGCTGATGAAGATCAGCATCGCCGGCATCACCGCGGCTTCGACCACGCCGAGCACGAAGCGGATCACCATCAGCGACGGAATATTGCTGACCATGCCGGTTAGGGACGCGCAGCCGCCCCACAACACGAGGCTCCAGAACACCAGTTTCTTGACACTGCGACGTTCCGCGTAAATTGCGCCGGGAAGCTGGAAGAAGAAATAGCCGAGGAAGAACAGCGCGCCGATCAGCGACGACAGCCCCTTGCTGATGCCGAGATCCTGGTTGATGCCGGCGGCCGATGCGAAGCCGAAGTTCGCGCGGTCGAGATAAGCGAGGCTGTAGGTGATGAATACGATCGGCATGATCGTCCACCAGCGGCGAATCGCAAGCGATGAGGTCATGGGTGTCTCCTTTGTGGACCAGAGTTGGTGCAAAGCACTTACTCTGGTCCCGTGCAAGATAGTTGCTGTCGGCTTCCCGAAACAATGATGGGCGGTCATACGGCGCGTCTGAGCGCTCTTCCTGTTATCGATCCAGCGCGACGACTCACTGGTTGGCCGTCACACTGGCGCACGCTCAGGCGGCGCTCGCGACAGATGCTGCGTCAGCCTGTTCGAGCGCGTCGAGTTCGGCGCGGCTCGGCAGGCCTTCCGAATCGCCGATCACCTGAATGGCGAGCGCGCCGATGCGGTTGCCGCGCGCCACGGCTTGCGGCAACGTTTTGCCTTCGAGCAAGGCACTGACCACGCCGACCGCGAAGCCATCGCCCGCGCCGACCGTGTCCACCACCTTCGTGACCGGCTGGCCGGCGATCACGGCGGCGTCGTCGGCGGTGCGGAAGTACGCGCCCTGCGCGCCGAGCTTGATGATCACGCCGCGCGCGCCCTGGTCGAGATAGAACCTGGCGATGTCATCCGGCTGGGTGTAGCCGGTGAGAATCTCGCCCTCGCCGATACCGGGCAGCACCCAATCGGCCAACGCGGCCAATGCGTTCAATCCTTCCACCATCGCGGCGCGCGACGGCCATAGCGTCGGGCGCAGGTTCGGGTCGAACGAAATGCTCTTACCGGCAGCACGCATTTCGCGCGCCAGATGGAACGCGAGTTCGCGCGAGCTGGCCGAGATCGCCGGCGCCACGCCCGTCAGATGCAGATGGCGCGCGCCCAGCACATAGTCGGCCGCGTAGTCCGCGAGCGACAGATGGCTCGCCGCCGAACCCTTGCGGAAGTATTCAATCGCCGGATCGCTGCCGTCGTCGTTTTTCGACTTCAGCTGGAAACCGGTCGGATAGCACTCGTCGGTGGTGACGCCGCGCTGGTCGATCCCCTCTTTCGTCAAGGTGTCGCGCACGTACTGGCCAAACGAATCGTTGCCGACGCGGCTCATCCAGCCCACCCTGAAACCGAGCCGCGAGAGACCGATCGCCACGTTCAGATCGGCACCGGCGACGCGCTTCGTGAACTGCCCGACGCCCGCTAGCGGACCGGTCTCGGCGGCCACGAACATGGCCATTGCTTCGCCGTAGGTGATGACATCGAGTGCTGTGCTTGTGCTGCTCATGCTTTGCTCCTGCCTGTTCCTGTACACGTGTTTTTTTGCGTGTGCTGGGTATGCGCTCGTGCCGTGTGTCTGGTTTTGTACGGCTCTCTCAGGTTCTGTGCGCGGTTCACGCGGTGCCCAACCACGCGACGTAGTGCGCGGCGTCCGCATCGATGCGGTTCGTATCGAACGGAAATTCGATGCCGCGCGGCACGTTGCGCGGCAAGCTGTCCAGTACCGCGGCAAAGTGCGCGTCGCCGGCGGCCGGCGCGGCAGGAAAGCGCCGCGCGCCCTCACCCGCTACCGTCTTGCAATGGATGTACTCGACGTGCGCGGCAAGCGGCTTCGCGGCATCGAGCGGAGCGACGTCGCGCCACGCCCAGTTGCCGATATCGAAGGTCATGCCGAGCACGTCGGCGTGGCCTTCGCGCGACAACGCATCGAACAGGCCGGTAAATTGCGCGAGCGAGCCGCCTTCGGCCAGCTGGCCGTTTTCGACGACGAGCCGCATATCCGCGCAACGCACGTGATCGGCGATGACCGCAGCGTTGGCATCGGTGACGAAACCGCCGAGTTGCAGCTTCACGAAGCGTGCGCCGAGCGCGAACGCTTCTTCGAGCGAGAGGCGCAATGCGTCGGCATCGAGCTTGCCGTTACTGCTGTACAGCGCGGCGGGCGTCGAATACACCGTCCACAAGCCCAGATCCGCAATCGACCGGCCGAGTGCGCGCAACGCCTGCGGCGCGGCATCGGATTCGCTCGCGAACAGTTCGCGGCGCACTTCGAAACCCGCCGCGCCGGCTTGCCGGCTCACGTCGGCCCATTTCAGATGACCGCCCGAGCGGACCGCGTCCATCCCGAATGCGCTTGCGACGACCACCACGTCAACTGCGTCAGTCATGTCGAATTTACTCAATTTCGTCCGATGATCGGCATTTGGAACCGGTTCCAAATGCGTTTCTAAAAAAAGCGCCGAGGCGCTTGGATGCCCGAATAGTGCGCCGAGCCATGCGTCATGCACCATAGTGGAAATCCCCAGGCGAGTCTGGCATGCATGTCGTATGGGAAAGGCCGTGGGGCTCAGGGGCCCTCGTTAAGGCACAGCGCAAGGAACTGCTCGACCACGCGCGCCGGCGCGCTCGCATGCGGCACCAGGATCGATAAGCGCCGCGTCAATGGCTCGGGACTCAGCGAAAACAGACACAGCGCGCCATTTTCATGGCGCATCGACATGGCCGAAACGAAGCCGATGCCCATTCCGGCCCGCACCGCCTCCTTGACGCCTTCGACGCCGGCAATCTCCAGCGCCACGCGCATCGGCACACCTGCCCGTGCAAAAGCCCGCTCGACGATCTGCCGCACGCCCGAACCGGTTTCGCGCAACACCAGTGGGTGCGTACCGCAGGCGGCCAGGTCTACCCGCAAGTCCTCCCCAGCCTTGGCGTCCGAACTGGCCATCTGCGCTAACGGATGCGTGCGCGGCATGATGGCGACGATCTCGTCCTCGCGCCAGGCATGGACCGCGGTATCGGGCGGCAGATCCATGCCAACCGGACCTTCGATCATCGCGACATCCACCGAGCCGAGCGCGCCGACAATTTCGGTGGTGTTGCCGTCGGCGGCATGCAGCGTGACATCGGGATAACGGCGATGGAAGTCGGCGATCAGGTAGGGCAGCAGGTAGCTCGCCGGCGTGGTGCTCGCGCCGATCCGCAGCGTGCCCTGCTCCATGCCGCGCAAGGCGTCGCGGTACGCATGCGCCTGGCGCCACGTATCCCGCAACCGCGTCGCATAGCTGGCCAGTTGCTCACCGGCGGGCGTGAGCCGCACCCCGCGGCCGTCACGCTGGTATAGCGGTTCGCCGAATTCGTCCTGCAACTGCCGCAGTTGCCCGGACACAGCGGGCTGCGACAGATGCAGCGCCACGGCCGCCCGGCTGATATTGCGATGCTCGGCTACGGCGGCGAACGTTATAAGTTGATCCGGGGTCATGAGGTGGAATATATCGGCGTGACTGATACATTACATTCTAAATCATGATTTTTCATATCGATATATCTAATTTAGGATTGGGCCTATCGAATCAAGACAGTCATAGGAAGGCGTTAAGCCATGACCACCGCTCATCTCACCGCCACGGCCAGTTCCGCCGAGTCCGCCGGGTCGTCAACCCGCGGCCAGCTCAACGGTATTCTGTTCGTCGCACTGTTCGCCGCCGCCGTCACCCGCATCGCCTCGATCCCCGCCATTGCCGGGCTGGGGCTGAGTCCGCTGATCGTCGGTATCGTGGCGGGCGCCATTTACGGCAACGCCCTGCGCGACGGCATGCCCGCAAGCTGGGCGGCCGGTGTCAACTTCTCGGCGCGCAAGCTTCTGCGCATCGCCGTCGCCTTCTTCGGACTGCGCGTGAGCCTGCAGGAAATCGCCCAGGTCGGTTTGCCAGGCCTTGCGGAATCGCTGCTGATCGTCGTCAGCACGCTCGTGATCGGCACCTGGGCCGGCATGAAGATCATGAAGCTCGACCGCGATACGGCGCTCCTCACCGCCGCCGGCAGCGCGATCTGCGGCGCGGCCGCCGTGCTCGCTTTCGAATCGACGCTGCAATCCAAGCCGCACAAGAGCGCGATGGCGGTGGGCAGCGTGGTGCTGTTCGGCACGCTGTCGATGTTCCTCTACCCGGTGCTCTTCAAGGCGGGCTGGCTGCATCTGGACACGGTCGGCGCGGGTCTGTTTTTCGGCGGCACGATTCATGAAGTGGCGCAGGTGGTCGGCGCGGCCAGCAATGTGAGCCCGGAAGCGACCCACATCGCCACCATCGTCAAGATGACCCGCGTGATGCTGCTGGTGCCGGTGCTGCTGGTGGTCGGCATGTGGGTAAACCGTTCGGCGCGCAGCGCAACAGCATCGGCTGGCGCTCAGGAAGGCACTCAGGATGCGCAGGCTCCGCGCAAGCTGGCGATTCCCTGGTTCGCAGTCGGCTTCCTCGCGTTCGTCGTGATCAATTCGCTGCATGTCCTGCCGGAAGGCGCGACGAACACGCTGAACATGCTCGACACCTTCGCGCTCACCATGGCCATGACCGCGCTCGGCATCGAAACGCGGATCGCGCAGATCCGTCAGGCCGGGCCCCGCGCACTGACCACCGGCTTCATCCTGTATGTGTGGCTGATTGCCGGCGGACTGGGTATCACATGGACTGTCCAGCACCTGCTCGGCTAAGCCGCCCTCGCCTTCAGACCAGCCCCGCCGTGCGCGGGGTTTTGTGCGTTCAGGAGAACAATCCGGCGAACTCAGGCGTCATACTGATCACCGACATGACTCCGGTCATGCAGCCCATTCACGCACCCGGAATGAGGATCGATCGATGAGCCTGGAACTTTACTATTGGGACGGTTTGCAGGGCCGCGGCGAATTCGTGCGGCTGGCGCTGGAAGAAGCCGGCGCGGAATATGTTGAAGTGGCGCGCGGCGACGATTCCGAAGGACTCGGCACGAACGCCATGCTGTCCGTGATGAAGAGCAAAGGCGAGCCGTATCCACCCTATGCGCCGCCGTTTCTCAAAGACGGTGATCTGCTGATCGCGCAGACCGCCAACATCCTGTTTTATCTCGGGCCGCGCCTGAACCTGGCGCCCCAGGTTGACAGCCTGCGCTACGTCGCCAACGGTCTGCAACTAACCATTGCCGATGTCGTCACGGAGGCTCACGACACGCATCACCCGCTTGCCAGCGATCTCTACTACGAAGACCAGAAAGACGCCGCCAAAATCCGCGCGCACGATTTCATCGACAACCGGATTCCGAAGTTCATGAAGTATTTTGAGCGCGTGCTGAAACAGAATCCGGCCGGCGACCAGTTCATGGTCGGCGACGCGCTCACTTACGTCGACCTGTCGATGTTCCAGCTGATCGACGGCCTGCTGTACGCATTTCCGCGGGCCCTCAAGCGGTTCGGCGAGCACTATCCGCGGCTCGCCGCGCTGCACGACGCGGTGATCGCGCGGCCGAACATCGCCGCCTATCTCGAGTCCGACCGGCGCATTGCGCATAACGAGGCCTGCATCTTCCGGCACTACCCGGAACTCGACAAGGCGGCCACTTGACCCACGCCGCCGGCGTTTGCCCAGTCGCTTCTTCGCGCCCGCTTTTGACAGCGGGCGCGATGCTGTTGCCGTGCACGCTTTTTATCCACCCATCACGCCCTTTCCCACCGACGTGCTTTCATTCCTGCTGAAACTGCGCACCCGCGCCCAACGCCTGTTCCGTCTTTCGGATGCCCATACGATGCTGGTCTGGTCGGTGGTCGTCGGTGTCGCGGGTGCGTTCGCCACGATTGCCTTTCGCGAAGGTATTGCCCTGCTGCAAACGGCGATCGTCGGCAAGCCCGGCAGCTTTGTCGAGATGGCCCGCGGCCTGCCGTGGACGGTGCGCGTATGGCTGCCCGCGGCTGGCGGCCTGGTCGCCGGTTGCTTTCTCCTGATCGCGCAGCGCTATGCGGACAAGTGCAATCACGTCGATTACATGGAAGCGGTGGCGATCGGCGACGGCGTGGTACCGGTGAAATTGAGCTTCTGGCGCAGCGTGTCGTCGCTGTTCACGATTTCGAGCGGCGGCTCGATCGGCCGCGAAGGTCCGATGGTGCAACTGGCGGCGCTCGCCGCGTCGCTGATCGGCCGCTGGGTGCATTTCGATCCGCCACGCCTGCGCCTGCTGGTGGCGTGCGGCGCGGCGGCGGGGATTACCGCCGCCTATAACGCGCCGATCGCCGGCGCGTTTTTTGCCACCGAGATCGTGCTCGGTTCGATCGTGATGGAAAGCTTTGGACCCGTGGTGGTCGCGGCGGTGGTCGCGAACATCACCATGCGCGAGTTCACCGGCTACAAGCCGCCTTACGAAATGCCGGTCTTTCCGCCGGTAACGGGCGCCGAAGTCCTGCTCTTTGTCGTGCTCGGGCTGCTATGCGGCGCGGCCGCGCCGCAGTTTCTGCGGCTAATGGATTTCTCGAAAACCAGCTTTCGCAAGCTGCCCGTGCCGCTGCCCATCCGGCTGGCTTTGGGCGGCCTCGTGGTCGGCATTCTGTCGGTATGGACGCCTGAGGTCTGGGGCAACGGCTACAGCGTGGTCAATTCCATTCTGCATTCGCCGTGGACGTGGACCGCGCTCGTCCTCGTGCTGGTGTTCAAGATCGTCGCAACGTCGGCGACCGTGGGTTCAGGCGCGATCGGCGGGGTGTTCACGCCGACGCTGTTCGTCGGCGCGGTGGTCGGCTGTCTGTTCGGCCAGGGCATGCACGCGCTGTGGCCGCACGGCACCTCGGCGCCGTTCGCCTACGCGATGGTCGGCATGGGCGCGTTTCTCGCCGGCGCGACGCAGGCGCCGCTGATGGCGATCCTGATGATCTTCGAAATAACGCTCAGTTATCAGGTGGTGTTGCCGCTGATGCTCTCGTGCGTAGTCGCCTATTTCGTTTCGCGCGCGATCGGCAAGACCTCGATGTATGAAATCACGCTGCACCGCAATCAGGAGGAACAGGAACGCACGCGTCTGCGCGGGACGCAGATGCGCGAGCTGATCCGTCCCGCGGAAACCGTCGTGCCGCCGAATGCAACCGTGCAGGACATGACGCGCGTGTTCCTCGAATATCCGGTGAAGTATCTGTATGTCGCCAACGAGTCAGGTGCGTTTCTCGGCGTCGTTGCATTGAAGGACATCACGTCCGATCTGCTCGACAAGCGCGACACCGCCACGAAGACCGCCGCCGATTATCTTCAGCCGCATTTCGATGTGCTGACGCCCGATATGCCGCTTGGCGTTGCGTTGCAGCACTTCATGGCATTTCAGGGTGAGCGGCTGCCGGTGGTTGAGAGCACGGCGCATCCCACGCTGGCGGGCGTGGTCTATAAGACTTCGCTGCTCGATGCCTATTTCCGCATGAATCCGACCCGCTAGGCCGGGGTTTGACTGCGGGCTCAACTGCGGCTTCAACCGCGCCTTCAGCCGCTGCTTCAATTGACGGCTTCATGAGCCGCGCGGGTTGCCGGGTCCGGCCCGCCCGGCAGCGCGCGCTGCCGCACCAACCGCTCCGTCCCGTGCCGTGCAAAGCGCGTCAGATTCTCTACAATGGGGAAACCGCTGCAGCGATTGCGCGCAGCGCGCGTTACGCCAAGACGGGCGCACCGAGACGCCCGCCCTTCGATCGGAGCGAAGATGAGCGAACCGTCCCTCGATGCCGTGCGCCGCGACCAGGCGGGCTGGATTTTTCTGCATATCGAAGGCGAGCCATACGATCGCGGCGAGCAGCACGGCCAGTTGCTTGCCACTGAAATCCAGAACGCGATCCGCACCGCCCGCTATCTGGCGAAATGGGACACCGGCGAAGATTTCGACACCTTCGTCAACGCCGCGGTCTCACAGTTCGCCCCCAAACTCGACACCGAATTCGCCGACGAAATCCAGGGTATCGCCGACGGCGCCAAACTGCCGTTCGCCGAAGTGCTGGCATGGAACGGCTACATGGATCTGCTGCAAAGCTGGTGGCCAAGCCACGCAGCGGCCGAACAGCCGCGGCTCGGCCTCAAACCCTGGCGCGGACGGCGTGGGCATCATTGCAGCGCATTCATCGCCACCGGCAACGCCACGCGCGACGGCCGCATCGTGATGGCGCACAACTCGTGGGACCGGTACGCCGCCGGCGACGCCTTCAACGTGGTGTTCGACATCGTGCCGGATCGCGGCAACCGCATCCTGATGCAGGGCCTGCCCGGCTGCATCTCGAGTCTCACCGATTTCTGGGTAACGGGCGCCGGGTTGATGGTGACCGAGACCACCATCTCCGACTTTGTCGGCTACAACGCGTCGGGCGCACCGGAGTTCTATCGCTCGCGGCGGGCCTCGCAGTACGCGAAGAGCATCGGCGAATGGTGCGAGATGTTTGCGATCGCCAATAACGGCGGCTATGCGAACAGCTGGCTGCTCGGCGACGCCAAGACCGGCGAAATTGCCCGCTACGAACTCGGGCTGCACTATTCCGGCTTCGAGAGCACGAAGGACGGTTTCTACAGCGGCTACAACACGGCAACCGATCTGAAGATCCGCAACCAGGAATGCATCGGCGAAGGCGAAGACTATACGGACGTGCGCAAGAACGGCGCGCGGCGCTTGCGCTTCATGCAACTCGAAGAAATGCATCACGGCAAGATCGACGTCGAACTGGCCAAGCAGATGATCGCGGACCATCACGACGTCTATCTCGACCGCAACGACAACCCCTGCTCGCGCACCATCTGCGGCCATCTGGAACTGGACGACGCGCGCTTCGGCGGCTCCGATCAGGGGCCGTTCAATCCATGGGGCGCCAACGACGGCAAGGTAGTCGACAGCGAAATGGCCAGCCATATGGCATTCAGCGCGCGCTGGGGGCACCCGTGCGGCAGGCCGTTCGATGCTCAGGCGTTCATGAAGCGCCATCCGCAATGGAACTGGCTCAACGGCTATATGCGCGACCGGCCCTCGTGGCCCTGGACGCGTTTCGAGGTATTGCGCTAGACCGTCCTGCCGGCGGCCTGTTCGCGGCGCCCGATTCGGCCTCGAGGAACCAATCGTGCCGGCATAGTGCGCCGCAACACAGAACGGGCACGATCGTGCGCGACGACGCTGCCTCTTTCCTGCCATCATCTGAAATCTACAATACCGTTTTGTTGCTTTTGTGGGGGCGTTGCAGGATTTGCCATCTAAGATGGTAAATGTGCGCCGGCCACCCGCAGCAACAGCGCGGCGTGCAGCTTGAGCCGTCCTTTCGACGCGGGGATGGCACAGCGCTTGCTCAACTGTCAGCGCCGTATGAGCTTAGGAGGTCGGGCGATGAAAACCTCGACACTGTTGACCATGGTGACTTTGTCGGCCTCGTGCTTCGCCGCGCCGGTGCATACCGCGTACGACACCACGACCGCCAATAGCCTTGCCGAACGCGCCAACGCCGCACCCGTCGCCCCGGCGGCGCCGGACGTCGCTGCCACGGACAGCACTCGTCCGCAACAATGGCAGCATATCGCGCTGCCCAAGTCGCGACATCCGGCGCGAAGCTTCACTGGCCAGAACGAACACCTGCAGACCTGAGAGCGAGCGCTCGCGCGCTGTTCGCGGTTTTTGCGACCTGTCGGCGCGAGCCTGTCTTCAGGAAGCGATTCGAGCGGCTTCCCGCCGGGCCTTTGGCGAACGTCCCGCGGCAGAATTCCCATCAACAAAGGAGCGCTTGCATGACCGCATCGGCTATTCCTGGCGAATCGATTGATCTGCAGATCGCCGACATTCTGAGCGAAGTCCATTTCCCGACCTACAAGGACGCGCTCGTCGAAGCCGCGCGCGAAGCCGGTGCGAGCAATGAAGTGCTGTCGATGCTCGACGGTTTGCCGGAACAGGATTATGCCGACGTGACCTCCATCACCCGCCTGATCGGCGGAAATTATGGGCCCGGTCTGGGCGCATGAACGAAGCACCGGCAGCGTCGGCGCATCCGCTTTCCTCTGCTAACGCCTCCGGCGCCTGGGAGCCCGGCGCCGGCTAGAAACGACGTGTGAATTCAGGCTTGCGGCAAGTCGCGCCGGAGCGGTTCAACGCGATGCCCGGCGTTCAGCGATGCAAGGCGAAGCGCGCCGGGCACCGGCGTGCTTCGGCCCGCTCAGATCGCTGACGAAGCCTCGACCTGCGACCGCGAAGTCTTGTGCAAAGGCCGCGCCGCTTCGCCCGGCAAGGCCGACACCGGCAGGTCGTCGGCATATGCCGGCGGGACGGCGAGTGTCCGCGTCGAGGCCATGGTTCGCCGACCCTGCAGTGGCAGTTGTTCGCCGCGCTGGAAATGCTCGACGAGGTGATCGATAAACGTGCGGACCTTCGCCGGCAGATGAAGGCGGCTCGGATAGGCAATCGTAATTTCGATTTGCGGCAGACGGTAATCCTTGAGCAACGGCACAAGCCGCCCGGACGCCAGATCGCGCCCAATCAGGTAGCTCGGCAGAATCGCCACGCCCATGCCCAGCAAGGCGAACTGCCGCAGCATCTCGGTGTTGTTCGCGGCGATCGCGTTGGTCGGCCTGACGCGGATTTCGCCTTCGGGTCCGGTGAACACCCGTTCATCGCCGCTTTGCTCGGTCGGCCGGCTCAGACACGGATGCGCCAGCAGATGCTCAGGGTGCGTGGGCGTGCCGTGCTGCTCCAGGTAAGCGGGCGTCGCGCAGACCGTCATATAGGCAGTGGTCAGACGCCGCGTGACGATGCTCGCGCTGCGCATCTGCCGCGCCACCAGAATGCCGACGTCGAAGCCCTCTTCCACCAGATCGACATGGCGGTCCACCAACGTGACATCGGGCACCACATCCGGATAACGCTCGGCATACGACTGCACCACCGGCGCGAAGCTGTGCAAGCCGAACACCACCGGCGCGACGATGCGCAAGGTGCCGACCGGCTCGTGATTGCGCGCCACCACCATCTGCTCGACGCCTTCGAGGTCGTCGAGAATGCGGCGCACACGCTCCAGATACGTCGAACCGGACTCGGTCAGCGAAAGACGGCGTGTCGTGCGGTTGAGCAGACGCGTGCCCAGCCGCCCCTCGAGATCCGCGACATGCCGCGTGACGACCGCGGTAGAGAGATTCAGCACGCCAGCCGCGCCGACGAAACTGCCGAGATCGGCAACCTTGACGAACACCCGCATCGACTGCAATTGATTCATGGGACGACTCCTTCGGGCCGGGCGCGATCATGCCGCCTGTGTCGAACCTGCGCGGCGACAGGCGCGCGGGCTTGCCCAACGGTCTGATTGTATCGACCCGATCATGTCCCAACCCTGACCCGAAGATGACAATCCGGTCACCTATTCGAGGCGCTCGCAGCGCTATTGGGACGCTTATTCGCGACACTTGACTAGGTATAAACCCTAGGTTGCTGGTAACATAGCGCCCGAAAGGAACTTATCGCTATGTCAAATCGTTTTCAGCTTCTCGAAAAGATCGCGTTTTCGCTGATCTGCTGGTCCGCCGCCGCCTGTTCAGCCTTCATCGCTTACGAGCGGTGCCCGGATATCAAGGTTGTCCTGCATGTCGGGGAAGAAGCCCTGCGCTACAGCGGGCAGTATTCGTACGTCTGCGCGACGCCGGTCGCGGATGCCTGCGCTCAATTGCCGGGTACCTGAAGCGACCCACGAACATTTCCTGCCCGCTCGCTACGCACAAGCGGCTTGAGCACGCCTTCACGGTGCGCCTGCCGCGCGCCTGTCACGCGTCGCGCCCGAACACCACGCGCGCGAAAAATCCCGCCAGCACTGTTTCCGCCATCTCCGCCGGCACATTCTGCGGATCGACCGTGTGGAAAAACTGCACGCCGTCGCACAAACCCATCAAACCCATCGCCAGTGTCTCGGCCGGCAACGGCAGCGGCGTGCCGACCCGCGCCGAAAACTCGCGGATGTATGCGCTCAGTTGCTCGAGTTTCTCGTGCATGAACGCGTTGAAACGGACCCGGAAGCGGCCGTCGCGCACTGCAAGCAGCTTCGCCTCGACCCACAACAGGAAGCACTTGTTCTCCCGGTGCAGCGTGCTGTAGTAGCTCAGCACGCGCTTTTCCATTTCTTCGCGCGATGCGGCGTCTTCAAAGATCGCGCGCAGCCCCGCCTGCATGGTTTCGTGATCGCGCCGCAGTAGTTCAAGAAACAGTTCGCTCTTGCTGCGGAAGTTCGAATAGAACGCCCCGCGTGTATAGCCTGCCGCTCCGGCGATGTCTTCGACACTCGCCGCGACAAAGCCTTTCTTCATAAAAATTGCCTGCGCGGCGTCGAGCAGACGCTGACGCGTCTGGTCTTTGCTCTGCTCGCGGGTAAGTCGTTGCCGTTTCATGGGCGCAAGTCTAGCACCGAAAAGAATTCAAATTCATGGCAACATTCAAATACAGGTGTGTATTAGAATGCACTTCATCATTTAAAGTCAGGTGCGTATGCTGATTGCATGAGTCAGCCAGTACGTCCTGACTGGCGGGCCACCGCGGCTTGCACTGTTCGTTCGCTGTCTCCAGTTGGGGTAATTGTGAAGCGTCCCGGTCCTCCCGCATCGTCTGCGATGCGTCACCAGTTTCATCGCCATGGCCAGCTCGCGCTGATGCGCCGCGCGGCATTCGCCCTCACACTCGCCGGTGTTCTCATGCTGGCCGCGTGTTCGAAGAAAGAAGTCGCCGCGCCCACGCCGCGTCCGGTGGTTGCCGTTGCCGTGCACGCGGACGGCAACGTCACATCGGCGGCATCGCTGCCTGGCGAAGTCCAGTCGCGCTACGCGACGCCGCTGTCGTTTCGCGTCGGTGGCAAGATCATCGAGCGGCGCGTACGCCTGGGCGACGTCGTGAAGAACGGCCAGATCGTCGCCCGGCTCGATCCCGCGGATGCGCAGAAGAATGCCGCCAGCGCACAGGCCCAGCTCGTGGCTGCGCAGCACAGTCTCGTGTATGCGAAGCAGCAGCTCGACCGTGATCAGGCGCAGGCGAAAGAAAACCTGATCGCACCGGCACAGCTCGAACAGACCACCAATGCCTATGCGTCCGCCGCGGCGCAGCGCGACCAGGCCGCGCAGCAGGCGGCTTTGTCGAAAGACCAGTTGCAGTACACCACGCTCGTCGCCGATCACGCGGGCGTCATTACGGCTGAGCAGGCCGATACCGGCCAGAACGTGTCCGCCGGCCAGGCGGTCTACAACCTCGCGTGGACCGGCGATATCGACGTAGTGTGCGACGTGCCGGAAAGCGCGCTGGCCGCGCTGTCGGTCGGGCAAACCGCCAAAGTGACCCTGGCCGCGTTGCCGGGGCGCACGTTCGTCGCGCGCGTGCGCGAACTGTCGCCCGCCGCCGACCCGCAAAGCCGCACCTACCGCGCCAGACTCACGCTCGACAACCCCGGCCCGGAGGTGCGCCTCGGCATGACCGCCGACATCGCGCTCGCGCCCGCCAATGCCGGCGCGAGCCAAACCCGTTCGTTCACCGTGCCCGCCACCGCGCTGTTTCACGACGGCGCGCAGCCGGCCGTATGGGTCGTACGCGCGGGGGACCACGCGCCGGGCGTCGATACGTCGGGCGTCGGCACGCTGGAACTGCGCCGCGTCACCGTCACGCGCTACGACGAACGCACGATCGTGATCGGCCAGGGCCTGAACGAAGGCGAGCGCGTCGTGCTGCAAGGCGTGCACACGGTGACAGCCGGCGAAAAAGTCCACGTGATTGCGCCGCTGCATCCCGAGGACTTCGCTTCATGAGCACCGCGCATGAAGAAGGACGCTTCAACCTGTCCGCATGGGCGCTGCGCCATCAGGCGCTGGTCGTCTTCCTGATCGCGTTGTCCACGGCATTCGGCATCCTTGCCTACACGCGCCTCGCGCAATCCGAAGACCCGCCCTTTACGTTCCGCGTGATGGTGATCCGCACCTTCTGGCCCGGCGCGACCGCGCGCCAGATGCAGGAACAGGTCACCGACCGCATCGGCAGGAAATTGCAGGAAACGCCCGCCATCGATTTCGTGCGCAGCTATTCGCGCCCCGGCGAATCGCTGATGTTTTTTTCGATGAAAGACTCGACGCCGGTCAAGGACGTGCCGCAAACCTGGTATCAGGTGCGCAAGAAAGTCGGCGATATCGCGGCAACCTTGCCGCCGGGCATCCAGGGCCCCTTCTTCAACGACGAATTCGGCGACGTCTACACCAACATCTATACGCTGGAGGGCGACGGTTTTTCCGCCGCGCAGCTGCACGATTACGCCGACCAGTTGCGCACGGTATTGCTGCGCGTGCCCGGCGTCGGCAAGGTCGATTACTTCGGCGATCCGGATCAGCACATCTACATCGAGATCACCAATACGCAGTTGACGCGCCTGGGCATCTCGCCGCAGCAACTCGGCCAGGCCATCAATTCGCAGAACAGCGTCGCGCAGGCGGGCACGCTGACCACCACCGACGACCGCGTATTCGTGCGCCCCACCGGCCAGTTCAAGGACGTCGCCGCGCTCGCCGACACGCTTATCCGTATCAACAACCGCTCGTTCCGTCTCGGCGACATCGCAACCATTAAGCGCGGCTACGACGATCCGGTCGTCACACAAATGCGGTTCGGCGACAAACCCGTGCTCGGCATCGGCGTGACCATGCAGCCGGGCGGCGATGTGATCCGTCTGGGCAAGGCGCTCGATCAGGAGACCCTCAGGCTGCGTGGCTATCTGCCCGTCGGCCTGCATCTGGTCGAAGTATCGAGCATGCCGCACGCCGTCGCGCGCTCGGTCGACGACTTTCTCGAAGCGGTCGCCGAGGCGATTGCGATCGTGCTGGTGGTCAGCCTCGTATCGTTGGGCGTGCGCACCGGCATGGTGGTGGTGATCTCGATCCCGGTGGTGCTCGCGGTCACCGCGCTGTGCATGTACCTGTTCGACATCGGCTTGCACAAGGTATCGCTCGGCACGCTGGTGCTGGCGCTCGGTCTGCTGGTCGACGACGCGATCATCGCGGTCGAAATGATGTCGGTGAAACTCGAGCAAGGCTGGAACCGCACGCGCGCCGCGGCCTATGCGTACACCAGCACCGCGTTTCCGATGCTGACCGGCACGCTCGTGACCGTGTCCGGCTTCCTGCCGATCGCGCTGGCCAAGTCGAGCACCGGCGAATACACGCGCTCGATCTTCGAAGTCTCGGCGATCGCGCTGATTGCGTCGTGGCTTGCGGCGGTGGTGCTGATTCCGCTGCTCGGCTATCACATGCTGCCAGAGCGCAAACGTCAGGAACACGAAGCGCACGATCACGAACACGACATCTATGACACGCGCTTTTATAAGCGTCTGCGTGGCTGGATCGGCTGGTGCATCGAGCGGCGCTTTGTCGTGCTGGCGATCACGGTCGCGCTGTTCGTTCTGGCCATGGCCGGCTTCACGCTGGTGCCACAGCAGTTCTTCCCGAGTTCCGACCGCCCGGAACTGCTGGTGGATGTGCGACTGCCCGAAGGCGCGTCATTCGAAGCGGCATTGCAGCAGGCGC
Source organism: Paraburkholderia fungorum (assembly GCF_046027215.1). Taxonomy (GTDB): domain Bacteria; phylum Pseudomonadota; class Gammaproteobacteria; order Burkholderiales; family Burkholderiaceae; genus Paraburkholderia; species Paraburkholderia fungorum_D. Next base: position 2,739,907 of record NZ_JAQQEN010000001.1, read on the forward strand.
AGCGCCTCGAGAAGGCATTGGTGGGTCGTCCGGAAATCGATCACACGGTGGACTTTGTCGGCACCGGCGCGCCGCGTTTCTATCTCCCGCTCGATCAGCAATTGCCGCAGCCGAATTTCGCGCAGTTCGTGATCACGGCGAAGTCCGTCAAGGACCGCGAAAAGCTCGCGCAATGGCTCGAGCCGGAATTGCGCAACAACTTCCCGGCGATCCGCACCCGGCTCTCACGCCTGGAGAATGGGCCGCCGGTCGGCTATCCGGTGCAGTTCCGCGTGAGTGGCGACGACATCGCCACCGTGCGCTCGATCGCCGAGCGCGTCGCCGCGACCATGCGTGCCGACCGCGGCACCCGCAACGTCCAGTTCGACTGGGACGAGCCCGCCGAGCGCTCGGTGCGCTTCGAGGTCGATCAGAAGAAGGCGCGCGAACTCGGCGTGAGCTCCGAAGACGTGTCGAGCTTTCTCGCCATGACGCTGTCCGGCTATACCGTCACGCAGTACCGTGAACGCGACAAGCTGATCAGCGTCGATCTGCGCGCGCCGAAAGCGGAACGCGTCGACCCCGCCAGACTCGTCACGCTGGCCATGCCGACACCGAATGGCCCGGTGCCGCTTGGCACGCTCGGCCATCTGCGCAACGACCTCGAGTACGGCGTGATCTGGGAACGCGACCGGCAACCGACAATCACCGTGCAATCCGACGTGGGCGCTGGTGCGCAAGGGATCGACGTCACGCATGCTGTCGACAAGGCCTTGAGCCAGATACGCGAGACGCTGCCGGTTGGTTACCGGATCGAAGTGGGCGGTTCCGTCGAGGAGAGCGGCAAGGGGCAGACGTCGATCAACGCGCAGATGCCGATCATGATCATCGCCGTGCTGACGCTCCTGATGATCCAGCTGCAGAGTTTCGCGCGCGTGCTGATGGTGGTGTTGACAGCGCCGCTTGGTTTGATCGGCGTGGTGGTTACGTTGCTGCTGTTCGGCCAGCCCTTTGGCTTTGTCGCGATGCTCGGCGTGATCGCGATGTTCGGCATCATCATGCGCAACTCGGTGATTCTGGTCGATCAGATCGAGCAGGATATTGCCGCCGGGCATAAACGTTTCGATGCGATTGTCGGCGCGACGGTGCGGCGTTTCCGGCCGATCACGCTGACCGCGGCGGCCGCCGTGCTCGCGCTGATCCCGCTGTTGCGCTCCAACTTCTTCGGCCCGATGGCGACCGCGCTGATGGGCGGGATCACGAGCGCGACCATCCTCACGCTGTTCTATCTGCCGGCGCTCTACGCCGCATCGTTCCGGGTGCGCGGCGACGAACGCGAGCCGCAAACGCCGCCGTCCTCCGGCGCCATGCACACGGGGAACTGATCATGGCTACTTCCTCAAATTCCCGGTACACGCGGACCGCGGCGCTCATCGGCGCCACCTTCGCCCTCGCCGCCTGTTCGTTTGGCCCGAGCGGCGAGGCACCCGCCATGCCACAGCCGGCTCATTACGGCGCTGAGGCGCAGCCGACGCAAACCGTGCCCGCGCAAGGTGTCACGCAGCAGTTCGTGGTCGGTGCGAAGGCGGTGCCCGAATGGTGGAAGCTCTATCAATCGGACGCGTTGAATGCGCTGGTCGACGAAGGCTTGCGCAACAGCCCCACCCTCGCGGCTACCGATAAAAGCCTTGCCGCCGCGCGCGAGCAATTGCGCGCGCAGATCGGCAGTTCGCTTTTGCCGACCATCGACGCGGGCGGCCAGGCGACCCGCAATCGCGCGCTGGCCATTCCCGAGATTGGACCGAATACGTTTCTCTACAACGTGTTTGTCGGCCAATTGCAGGCGCACTACACCTTCGACCTGTTCGGCGCCGCGCGTCTGGCGGACGCCGCGCTCGCCGCGCGTGTGAACGTGCAGGCGTATCAGTTCGATGCCGCGCGCCGCGCGCTGGCCGCCAACATCGTCACGGCGGCGATCACGAGTGCCGCCTTGCACGCGCAGATCGATACGACCGAGCGGCTCGTGACGATTGCCAACGATCAGGCGCGCGACACGCAGCGTCGCTACGCGCTGGGTGCGGTCTCGCATGCCGACCAGTTGAGTGCGCAACAGAGCGCGGCGAGTCTGTCGGCGAGTTTGCCGGGTCTGAAGCAGCAATGGCTGACGACGCGTCACGCGCTCGCCGTGCTGCTCGGCCGCACGCCGGACGCCGCGCCGGACGACCTCGAGCTCGCGCAATTGCACGTGCCGGAACAGGTGCCGGTGGTGGTGCCGTCCGAGCTGTTGCGCACCCGGCCCGACATCCAGGCCGCGGACGCCGCTTTGAAAGCGGCAGCGGCCGATGTCGGCGTGGCGACGGCGCAGATGTTTCCTAGCCTGTCGCTGAATGCATCGATGGGACAAGGCGGCTTTAGCTGGCCGGTAGCGCTTTCAGGGGCGGGGGCGATCTGGAGCATCGGCGCGTCTTTGTCACAACCGCTGTTTCATGGCGGCGCACTGTTCGCCCAGCGCCGCGCGGCGGTCGATACCTATGACGCTACGGTTTCGCAATATAAGCAGACCGTGCTGGCCGCGTTCCAGAATGTCGCGGACACGCTCGCCGCGCTCGAGCACGACGCGCAGGCGTTGGACGCGGCGAACCTTGCGGCGCGTTCCGCGCAGGGGATTTTCGACGAAACGTCGGGGCGCTACCGGCTGGGGGCCGTGCCGATCGCGTCGAGCCGTTCGAGCGAGCAGCAGTTTCGTAACGCTCAACTCGATGAGATCCGTTATACGAGCGCGCGACTGACGGATACGGCGGCTTTGTTCCAGGCGATGGGTAATCCGCCGGTGGAGTCGGCATCGTCTGCCGCGGCGGCGGTGCCTGGCGTGAATTCGGGTACTTCCAACTAAACCTGGGATTCCGTACGGATGCTTCCGTAGTTATCCCCAGTTTATGTTGATGAGCCTGTTGAAAACTTTCTGACAAGCGGGCTAAGCGCTTGAACGCGTTGGGTATTTTGTCCGCGGTGCGGAATGATACAACGCGTTCCGTGTGGGGTGATTTTGCCAATTCGGGCGGCTGGGATGCCTCGACGTTATCCCCAGTTTGTGTTGACAGAAGGACGGTCCTACATATTAGTCATGTGTCGCGTTTGAGATTCAAGCTAACGGCGACCCTTAACGCGGACTAACAAGACAGGTGACTTGTCTGAAGGCTAGACAGGTGAGTTGTCGATGCTGCGGTGCACGTCGAGTGGGCGATGTCCCTCGCGTTCCCCCACGCCACGCTAGAACTGCGCAGTCCCCTGCACTCCGACCGTCACGCGCGAGGTCGGGAAGCCGCTGGGTTTGTAGACTGGCGTCCCGATGAACAGATCGTAGGAGATGCCAACAAAGCGGGAAGGCAGACCACCGCGGATGCCGATCACCGCGCCCGCCAGTTGTGTGCCGGCCAGAAACGCCGTATTAGGTCCGAACACGCGCCCGTAGTCAATTCCCGCATACAGCGCCTGTCCGGTCTGGCCAACGGGCCACTGCAACTCATTACGCCAGTAAAAACCTTTCTCTGCCGCCAGCATGGTTTCCCCGTCGAAGCCACGCACTGTGTAACGGCTGCCGATGGTCAGGTCGTCCAGATAGAACAGCGTGTCGTTGGTGAACTGCGCGTGAACGGTCGCGACATACCGGAAGTTCTGGCGGGCGACGGCGAACGGCGCCGACAGGTTCGCGTCGAGCACGGCCATGTGGTAATGATACGTAGGGCCATCAGGATACGGGTCGGGCGTCGCGCCGAGGCCGCCGGTCCCCTGACGGTACGCGAGCGTGCCGTCAAACTGCGACGCGCCGAAGTAGTGCCGGTCGGTCAGGCCTGCTTCGATGAACGTGTTGTTGCGCCGCTGCTGCGGAATGTCGGTGTCGTCAATGAAGCTCTCACCGAAACGCTTCGATAGCTGGAACTCCACACCGAATACGTCGCTCTGACTGCGGCTGAGTACACGCGCGAGCCTCAGTGCGGCTGTCTGCGAGTTGCCGCTGGAAACGAATGTCTGGTTCACGCCCGCAATGTTCTGGTAGTACGTGTTCGTGTTTCCGAACAGCGTGGCCGTCCAGTAGCCCCACGGCACGGAATACGAGCCGTTGAAGCCGTGCGAGCCGAGTGACTTGTTACCGAACGACAGGTCCTGATTTGCGCCGACTGTGAATATGTCGTCGAGTCCCAGTGGATTGTCGATGCCGAGGCTCACGTTACCCTGCCACTTGCCGGTCGCGTCCGTGCCCGAGTTATCGACGGATGCGACGAAGCTCCATGGCTTCGAACGCTTGACCGTCACCACGACATCGCTTTCGCCCGGTGTGTCGGTCGGCTCGATTTTCATGTCCACGTCCTGCGACGCGACACGTTTCATCTGCTCCAAGCCCTGCTCAAGATCGCGCAGGTCAAGCAGGTCGCCATCGCTTGCCGGGAATGCGGATTTCAGGGTGCCGCGCGTGTCGGGATCGGCAAAGCGGACTTGGTGCACGACGCCGGGAACGAGCGCAAATGCCAGCGTGCCGCTGGACAGGTCCTGCTGGGGAACGAGCACGCGCGTCGTGACATAGCCACGGCTCAGGATGGCCTGCTGCAGCCCCTTCGTGAGTGTGTCGATGCCGGACTTGCCGACGCACTGGCCTTTGTAGTGGTCAAGCCACTCACGCGCAAAGGCGAACCGGTCCAGTGATAGGGCCGATGCTCCCTTGCTACGCAAGGCATCGGGCAGAGTCGTCGGAACGTCGAGTGCAAATCTGCCGATGCGGAAGCATGGTGTCTCGACCGGTAACAGCGGATAGCCCTCGATCTCTGGCAGCGTCGAACGCACGGCGGGTGCCTGCACGGTTGCGTCACGCTGCTGTGCGTCCCGCTGCTGCTGTATCTGCTGGTTCTGCTCGGCATTGGCCCGTGCGGCGGCGGCTTCATCGGCTGGCGTCGGCGCATGCTGCGCGTTCGACGCGAGCGATACCAAGGCTGTGAGCGGCAGCGCCGCCACTCTTTCGGATTTTCATGGGTGTTTCATTCCGTGATTCGATACGACACGCAACAGCGGGCATCGTTAGCCCGCTGCTGTCTCAGCAGCTCATTTGCCGCTCCCGTCGTCTTTCGACTTGTAGCTATCGCGCGCTTTCTTGTAGCTGTTATCGAAGGGCTTGATATTTATCAATTTAGCTCGACTGGTCATTCCGCCGACGAGAACTGAGAAAAAGCCGACTAACAAAAAAGCTCTCGCCCAAAAAACCGGGAGTTCACATTCAAGCGTGACTGCGGCAAGCCCTATTCCGATAACGATTAGCGTCAAGCGAAGCCATGAAGCTAGGTTGCCGTTGTCGATGAATCTGACCTTCATTTTTTACTGCTCGAGTCCTGCTCGTCATCGTTCACTTCGTAGCTCTTGCTGGCCTTTTTGTAGCTGTTGTCGAATGGTTTGATTTTCAGCATGTGCGCGCGACTCGAAATGCCGCCTACTGCCATTACTGCAAAGCCGAGCAAAAATGCGCATCCTCTAATCCAACGAGGCAACTCATCAAAGGCTAGACCACCCACAGCAAGAGCTACGCCTCCGACATAAAAAGCCATGCGCAGCCAACCGGAAAAATTGCCGTCCTCAATCAACTTCATTTCTTCGCTCCGCTGGTATTCGGATTAGCGATGGACTCCCACTGCTGACTTATCCAACTTTCAACCGCCGTTGAGATTGGTCGCTTCTTCACGCTTTCCGCCGTGCCATTAATCACCAGCGATGCTAAGGGAACTCGATCGCCTGCTACTTGTGCGCCTAAAGCCACAGCACCCTCAAACGAATATTGACCGACGCTCGGATTCACCAATTGGGATACAGCATCGGCACCAATACCCACAACTGTTGATCCAAATGCAATCGTGCCCAATACCGGCGTGTAAGGTGAAGGCACTGCCGCGCCTGTAGCCGCTGCCGATGAAATCCATCCCGCTGTGTTAGAGGCCATCCCCGCCGCATCTGCCGTAGTGTTACGCATAAAGTCCGCGTCGCTCTTGTCGAACTTGGTAAACGGTCCCGTTATAGTTGATGACTTCGAGCCGGACAACGGGTCGTATGAAACTGTGCCCGGCACGTCGGTCGCATAGTTCGACAGAATATATGACTGCAACTCCGGATTCGCCAGTGCCGTTATCTGCGTCAGGATCGGCTTGCCGTCGGCGGTTGTTCCTGCCGACATCCACTGTGCGTCAGAGTCCGTGGGTGCCTGACCAATTAAGGTCGTCGGTGCGCCCGATTCGTTGGTCCCGTTCGAGGTTGCACCCATGATGCGCATCTGGTCTTCGATCTGCGCCTCTGTATATTTGCCGCCGCTCTTATCCGCGAGCTGCCTGGCGACTGTTTTTTCCTCTGGATGCAACTGCCGGTTGTAACGGTCCACGTTATAACCTTCGAACGCACCCGCATTGCCGCCCACTGCCGCACCCGCGCCCGTAGCAATCGCGTTTGCCACGATGTTGCCGAGAGCCTTATTCATATCTGAATTGCCGGTCGGGTCCGAACCCGCAATTGCGCCGCTCAGTTGATTCAGCTCGCCCGCTGCAATTGACGCGATCCCCGCGCCAGCTGCGCCTTGCGCCGCGCTACCTATGCTCCCGCCACCCAGACCCGCTGTGAGCGCGCCTCCAGCAATATGCATCCCAATCCGGTACTTACCACCTTCATCCCAGCCGCCGCCGTCACCACCGGCTTCCTTCGCCTTCGAGTCGGCGTAGTCACCAATGCGCCGCGACACCGCTTCACCGGCAGCGCTTGCCGCCGCCATCATGTCCGCCTGCCGGTCCAGCAGGTTGTTCACGTCCGGCAGTTTTGCAACGGTGCCGTTCGTGTTCGACGTGTCCCGGTTCAGGCTTGCGATGTCCTGCGTCTGGCTGGCTGCGTCGGTCACGCTGATGGTGCCTGCACTGATGCCACTACGCGTGATTGCGCTGTCGCTGCCGCTGTCGTTCTGGCTCAACATCGGCGCACCGCCGCCTGCATTGGGTCCGTTCGCCGTTGAACCCGGGCCGTGGGTACTGTAGTTCGCGCCGCCGTCACCTGTCGTCACGCCTCCGCTGAAGCCGCCCGAGTGCGCGTCGTAGCTGGACTGATTCTGGACATAGCTGAAGGTCAGCGTGCCCGTGGACAGGTTGTTCTTCGCCGCATCCGCATCGCTCGCAATCACCCCGCCCTTGAGGTCGGTATTGCCCTTGACGCTGATATTGAACCCGCCGTCACCGGCCTGTATACCAGCCTGTTCGTTCACGCCCGCGTAGCTGCCATTGGCGTTCGCATTGGTGTGGCTGAAGCTCGCGCTGCCGCCGCCCTGGCTGATCGCAAAACCTCCGCCCATGCTCTCCTGATGGGCGGCGCTCGACATCGTGTCCTGCACGCTCGCGATGTTCAGGTTGCCGCCCACATCGGTGTTCACCTGACGACCATTGATGTTCGACCCGATGATGTTCGTGTCGCCCCTTGAAATGATCGTCGCCGTGTTGGCGGCCGTCACATGCGTGTTGTTCTGCATGGCGGCATCGCTGCTGCCATTGCCGTGCGCCTTCGACATCGACGCATCGACACCGAAGCCCTGCGTGCCATAGGAGATGCCGACACTTGCGCTGCTGGACTCATTGCTGCTGCGCGTCGAGTCGGTATCGGTCGTGTTCACGAGATTGACCTGATTCTTTGCCGCCAGGATCACGTCATTCGCGTTCACGTTCGAACCTGCAATCGTCAGGTTGCCGCTTCCCGGCGTGCCGTCGCCGGTCGCGACAAATGCAGCCGTGCCGCCCGCCGTGACACTTGAGCCGCGATTGGTCGTGCTGTCTTCGGTGTAGGTGTTCTTGCTGTGGCTGCTGCCGTAACTGAGTTCGATCTTTGCTTCCGGCTTCTCGGCGCTGGCAAGCGCGCCCGCTGCGGCCCCGCCTGCGCCGATTGCATCCACCGCGCTACTTGCCGCCGCCATGCCGTGCAATGCCGCAGCACGGTCATCCTGACTGTGGCTGGCCGCATGTGCCTGGTCTACGGTGTTGGACACCGCGTCAATCACCGGGGCCTTGATCGCAAGCGTAAAGCCGCTCTGTTTGACCTCGTGCATCTCGTCGTGGTGCATCATATCGACGGCAGAATCAATCGTGACGTTCGCCCCGGTGCCCGTAACATTCTGCGCGGCAATCAGATCGCTGCCTGTCACATGCAGGTCCTTGCCTGCGGTGATGTTCAGACTGCCATTCAGCGAGCCGACCGTACTGCCCGTGTTCATCACCTGTGCGTCATTGGCCGTGTCGGTCTGAGTCTTGCTGCCCACCGAAATACCGATCCCGCCGCCCGTGCCAAGGCCGGACTCGTGCTTCTGGTAGTAGCTTGATGTGCTCTGCGTGTCCTGCGAGGTCGTGATGTTCACGTTGCCTGCCGCAGCCAGATTCACATCGTTTGTGCCCGCGATAGTCGAACCCTTCACGCTCAGGTCCTTGCCTGCGCCGACTGTAACCGTATCGCCGGACACGGTACTGCCCACGCCGATGTTTGCCTGCGTGTTCTGCATCGTATCGGTAGTCGAACCGTGCACGAAGCTGCCGCGTTTCGATTCGGTAGACGAGTACGAATCGTGTTCCTCACGGCCTTCGTTGATAGTCACGTTGCCGGTGGCCGCAATGGTTGCCGCGCCGCTACCCGCCGCCAGCGACGAACCTGTGAGCGTGACGTTGCCCTTTGCCGGATCGGCGCTCAGGGCCGCGAGCGTCGCATTGCCGCCTGCGGAAATGCTCGTACCGACTGCCTGCTCGTCGTAGCTGCGGTCGGACTGCTTGCGGGTTTTGTCGTCAGTTGCAACGTTGTTATAGGTCGCGGTGTTCGTGACGGTCGTTGCCGTCAGGTTGCCACCCGCGACCACCGCCATATCGCCACCCGCGCTGATCGTCGCACCCTTGAGCGTCGTATCGTTGCCGCTCTGCATCGCGAGACTGCCGCCAGACGTGATTGCGCCGGTCTGGTTGATCGTGCTGGACGCTTCCCAATGATGGTCGGCATTCTTCGTGACCGACTGCGACGTGTCCGACTGCACGGTATCCACCGTGATGTCGTGCCCAGCGGCGATCTGCGCGTTGCCGCCTGCGGCGATACTCGCGCCGTGAACAGCCAGGTCGTTGCCTGCCACCACAAGCAGGTCGCCCATCGATCCAATCGTGCCCTGTGCACCGAGCAGGCTCTGGCTGACCTTGCTGTTGCCGACCGCCGAACTGACGCCCACCGTATCCACCAGCGTCGTATTCACGATGTCGTGACCCGCGAGCACGGCAACCCGGTTGCCCATGATGCGTCCCGACGCATTCACCACGTCATTGGTCGCGGAAACCACGGTCGTGCCACTGTCCGTGCTGCTGCCAATCGCGCCGCCCCGGTTCAGGATGTTGGTCGCACTGACAACAGTCTGCGTACCGCCCTTGATGACGCCTGAGTTCGTCGCGCTGCCGGTGGCGTGAATCTCCACATCATCGGCGGCGATCAGCGCACCGGTTGGCTGCAGGTCGTTCGCGTGTGTCTGTGCCAGATAGACGACCGGTGCCAGCACCTGCTGCGTGCTGCCGTCCGGCAGCGTGACAGTCTGGCTGACCAGCCAGACGATATCGCTCGTGAGCGCATCCATCTGCGCAGCGGTCAGCGCCAGGCCCGGTTCGAGGTTAAATTCCTTCGCGACGTTCACGCCGTTGTTCATCAGTGCGCGGTACTCGTCCTCGTTGCTCGTGTAGCCCTGCAGATAGACGCGCCCCGTGAGCTGCGTGATCTGGTTGCGTACCATCTGCTCCTCGTACACGCCGTCACCGAGGCGCTTGATGGTCTTCGACGGATCGAGGCCGAGCGCACCAAGCATGTAGTCGCTCGATATGAAATTCGTGTAGCTGGTCAGTCGAGGAACGGTGACGACCAGGTACGACGCGCCGGGGGCTGTGTCGAACGTGTACAGGCCGCTCGAAGGTAGCGTGATACTGAGCGTGTCACCAGGTCCAGCGATGGACTGCGGCGCGTTAATAGTCTGTGCCTGGCCGGTTGCCAGGCTGACCATCTGCGCACCTGTGCCGTGATGCCACCCACCGTGCCATTCGCGCCAAGTGTGCCGCCCGTCGCGCCGGTCGCGGAGTTCGTCGCCGCCACGTTCGTATTGTTGATGTCGGTCGCGCTTATCTGCACCGAGTTGTTCGCGATGATAGTGCCGCCCGTTCCGCCAATGGCGACGGGTGAAAGCACAATTGACGGCTCGACCACCGTACCCACGTCGCGAGAGATATTCTCGTTCCATGCGTAGGTCGAAACGATGTCCTGCTTCTGGTACTGGTAGAGCGTCTGGCCAATGTTGTTGACGAGTGTGCCGCCATAGTTGCCACTTGCCACATCGCCGTGCGCGTCGGCACTGCCAATCTGGATCGAGCCGCCCGCGCCGATTGCGCTGTACTCGTTGTTCAGCGTGCCAACGTTAGCGAGCACCATGTTGCCGCCCGCCATGATCTGCGCCTGCTGCGCTTGTGGACCGGTTACCTGGTCCTGCTGCGTGGTAGTAGTCGTGTCGCGTGCGATCTCGACGCGCTGGTAACCCTTATGGGCGTCGTTGCGCGATGCGTATTCGGTGCCAGGATCGTAGTTGACGTTCGGATCGTAGCCGTCCCAGTAGCTGACGGTGATCGTGCCGTCAGTATTGGCTGTCAGCGTGTTGTAGTAGATCGTCTGCGGCTGGCCGTTGACGTTCACAACCAGCACCTTGTCGGTCGGATTCGGGCCGAACGTCTGCGACACAACATCTGCACTGGAGACGGTCGTGTCGAGTGGCGCAAGATAGCCGTTGTCCCACATGGCCTGCGTACAGTAACCCTTGTCGGCATTCGTCGTCGTACAGGCCATGTACTTGCTACGCTTGGTCTGGCGAACCGTATCGACATCGGTTGTCACGGTCTCGATCGTCGGCGCAGGACGCGTGTTGGTCAGCGTCTGCGTGGCGACCTCGATGTTGCCCTGCGCCTCAATGGTGGACTGGTCGTTGGTAACGGAATTACTGCGGTTGGCGAGCAGTCCGTTCATATCGCGCGTGCCATCCGCCGCGATGTTGATGTCGCCCAGGCTGAAGAGGTTCGCGCCGCCCGTATTGGAGATATCGCCAGGCGAATACAGATTCAGTTGCGAAGCGGCGGCCATTACGGCGGCAGCGCCCGTGTTGGCGATCGAGCCGGCGTTCAGCGTGACCGTGTTGCCAATGATCGCAGCCGTGTTGACCAGCGATCCGCTGTTCGTCTCTACGGTATCGCCTTCAATGCGGCCTTGATTGGTGATCGTATCCGTCGCATTGACCGTCGTGCTTGACGAGTTCAGGTCCGCGCCCACCCGGTTATCGACGTTCGCAGCGTTGACCGTCAGTGCGTTCACCGCACTGAGCGTGCCCTGATTCGTGAAGCTGCCCGCTGTCGTGAACGTCAGATCGTGGTTAGCCTGAATCTGGTTGCTGCCGGTGAGCGTATAGTCGCTGTTGATCGCGACCGCGCCGTCGTTCCCGGCGATGATCCGGCCATCGCCCGTGAGCTGGTTCGTCACGACCGACAGATTCTGGTCGCTGCCGATTGCGCCATTCTGGTTCGCCAGCGTGCCGGCATTGACGGATACCGAGCCGCCACTGCCCGTATCGTTGCCGATCCGACCGGACGTGTTGTCCAGCGACGCGACATTCAGCGCGACCGCACCGTTCCCGTGGATTGAACCGCCTGCATTGATGATGCCTGCGTTGGGGCCGTTGAGCGTGACGTTGTTCGAACCTGACAGGGTTGCGTTAGTGTTGTCTGCAAGCTGGGCGATATTCAGGATCAGGTCATGGCCCGACACGAGCTGCGCGCCGTTTGTGTTCGACAGCGTGCCCGCTTTCACGCTCAGATCGCCGTTGCCGCCGATGGTGCCCGCACCAGCGACACCGCCCGCGTTGCTGTTCGTGACGGTGGCCGCGCTGACGGTCGTCGCACCCGAGCCGGTATTCGCGATGCGACCGCTCGTGTTGTCGAGCGATGCGCCTGTTACCTGCAAGGTAGCGTTCGTGCCATCCGCCTCGATCTGCCCACCCGTGTTGTCGATTGCCCCCTGCGCCGCCACCGACAGGTTGCCGCTACCCTGGATCAGGCCTGCCCGGTTGTCGAGCACACCGTCGGATTCAACTGTCGCTGTGCCACCCGCCGTGACCATGCCGCCCGCATTGCCGATGCTGCCGCCCGACACCGACACGTCGCCGTTACCGCCAATCAGGCCGTTGCCCGTGTTCGTGATTGCGCCGCTGGCGGCAACCGTCGTCGTACCGGTGCCGCCGTTCGCGATGGAACCACCATCGTTGGCTACCGACTGCGCGGAGACGGACAGCATGTCGTCTGCCTGGATCGTGCCACCTACGTTGTTCAGTGCACCCGTGTCCGTCACCGAAACAGTCTGCGCGCCGACGTAGCCGCTTGCGCTGTTGTCCAGTGAGGCAACGTGGAGCGTCGCACCCGTTTGCGCGGCCAGCGTGCCGCCGCGATTAGACGCTGTACCCGAGCGGATATCGAGTGCGCCATTTGTCGCAATGGTGCCACCGTTGTTTGAAAGCGTGCTGCTACTGACCGACAGCGTGTCGGTGCCGGAACTGGCAATCGTGCCGCCGTCGTTGACGAGCGCAGCGGGGCCGAGCGCCAGGCTGTCGCTGTTGGTCTGCAGCGTGCCGCCCGAATTTTCGAGCGTGCCGGTTATATCGACGGTCGTCGCGCCATTGCCTGTCTGCGTGATGCTGCCGCCATGGTTGACGAGGTTCGCCGCATGCAGCGCGAGCTGGTCCGCAGCAAGGTTGCCGTGGCTGTTGTCGAACGTCGCCGCCGTCAGTGTCACAAGATGGCCTGCCGCGATGGTGTTCGCGTTCGTCAGCGTCGAACCTGCGGACAGCGTGACATTGCTGTTCGCCGCCAGGGTGCCGCTGTTGAACAGCGTCTGCACGGCGCTGGCAATCAGCGACTGCACCGCCGTGATCGAGCCGGCGTTCGCGATCTGTCCGGCCTGCACGGTCACATTGCCGTTGCCGCCGATGATGCCGCCCGTGCTGTTGTTCAGCAGGCCGACAGTCGCCAGCGTCAGGCCATTCGCCCCAAGCGCTGCAATATGACCGCCCGAATTGTCGAGTTCAGCGGCATTGACGGAAAGTGCGCCTGCTGCCTGCAGCGTGCCGCCCTGGTTCTGCAAGTCACTTGTTGCCGCGACATTGAGCGTACTGCCCGACACAATCTGCCCATTGCGGTTGGACAGTGCGCCCGCCGTGACGGTCTGCGGACCGCCCGAGGACAGTACACCGCCGTCGTTCGTGAGCGTCCCGGAGACGCGCGTATCCAGCGCACCGCCCGCCGTCGCGGTTGCGCCTGACAGGTTCAGGTCGCCGCCGCTGGCCGCGAGCTGGAGTGACCCATTGGCCGAGGTACTGCTTCCGGCGAGACTGACCGCCGCGCCGTTCAGCGCCGCATTGCCGCCCGCCGCGTTGCGACCGGTCGCGGCAAGCGTGCCGCCAGCCGTCACGGAAAGGTCGCCCGATTGCGCCAGACTGCCGTCGCTGTTCACGCCTGCACCTAGCGTACCGGTCGAGGCGACGCTGCCCGCATTGACGGTCGTGTTCTGCTGCGCGGCCAGCACGCCGCTGTTCGTGAGCGCACCGGATGTGCTCGCCGTGACGCTCTGCTGCGCATAGGTCGTGCCGCTGTTGTTGATGCCGCCTGCTGCAGAGAGCGCCATGTTGCCGCTCGCATTGGTCTGTCCGGCAAGCGTCAGCAGGCCATTGGTGCTCAGTACCAGGTCACCTGCGTGTGCCGCGAGAACCCCTTTATTTGAGACACCAACGCCATTTTCCGTGCCGACCAGAACGATCCTGTTCGCGTACATACCGCCAAGCTGGCTCACGTCGATGGAGACACCCGGCGCCGGACCATCGCCCGCGATAGGCGTTGCATTGAGCGTGTCATGACTGATACTGTTCGCACCGGTCACGACATTCAGGTTCTTCGCATAGATTGCGGCGTTCGCCTGGACTGCGCGCGACTACAGGTCAACCTGGTCGGTATCGCCTGCATTCAGCCCGGCGCCCTGGATGCTGATGCTGCCGCCCGTCACGTTAAAGCCTGTGAGCGAGCCATCCGGGGCGAAGTTCGGCGTGCCCGTGGTCAGGATGGCCCTGGACGTATTGACAAAGCCGCCCCCGTTCACGGAAATCCCGCTTCCGTTCGCGATAACGACCTCCGCGCGCTGGCCCGCAACTTCAAGATGCCCATTGATCTGGCTGGCCGCACTGCTGTTAACCTGATTGACGATGACGCGTGCCGACTGACCTGGGCCGAAGTTCGGATTGCCGTTAATCATGCCCGCCTGCTGCGTCTGCACGATGGTGGACGAGTTATTCAGGATCGCGCCTTTCGGCTGCACGTCGAACCGGCCATAGATATTCATCGACACGCCCGCGCCGGAGGGCCGGTTAATGTTCACCTGATCCAGGCCGTTCTGCGTCTGAACCACGGACGGTGCGTGCGCGCCGCCCGGAACGATCTGTGCGCCCGACAGCGACGGCAGCGCGCCAATGAGCGCGAGTGCGGCGAGCGCAATCTGCCGCAACGAAAAAATCGCACCCTGTGATTTTCTGCTGCGTACCGTGGACTTTCCTGCCTGCTTTCCGGTTGCCGTGGCGGTTTCCTCGACGGCGACAAGCATTCCTCTCAGTCGGCTGTACACCAGCCTGTATGTCTTCCGGTTCATTCTTATGCTTCGTATTACGGATTATTAACCGGCCGTAAACTAGCGGAAATCAGGCTAACGATTTGTCAACAATTCGCAAAATTGGCAGTGCTGCAACGTTTTTAACAAATCGTCCTTTTCCTATAGAGGATCAACGGGATATCGCGTTGCCTGAGCGGGCAAAAAGGCCCGCATTAGGCGGGCGAAACAGCCATGTCAACGGGGAGTGTCAACGCAGGCTGGGGATAGACGGTTGAATACGCCAGGTACTCCACACGTAACGGACTCCGAACTGCCGCAGGACAAATCCGGGAAACCGTGACCGTCCACAAAAGCAAAAGGGCGACCGAAGTCGCCATGGTCCACGCGACGCTTGCCGTCGAGTGTCCTGATCGTGCACCCGTTGAACAGCGACTCATGGTTGGTCACATCAATGTTGCTGACGACGCGGCCATGATCGGCGGCGCTGAGTTTAAGGAGCGCCCCTTCGCTGATTGATTGCGAGCGATTTTCCCCACGATATTCCCCACAAAACACCTGCGGCGTCACGATGATACGGACAACCAGAGGCCGTGTGCCAACAACCAAGTTGTTGAATTCAAACGGAACAGATGTTTGTAGCCCTTGTGCGTCGCGGGACGAATTTATCCACAGACTTTGTTGACAGGGCTGTTGATAACTACGGGGCTAGAGGGGTAAGTGCCTGATGGGACTCAGTTTAATGCTCGCGGCGCGGTGTCGTGCAAGGATGTTTTTGCGCACAACGCTTGATGACTGGCGTGCCGCAGGGGTGTTTTTTATCCACAGATTTTGTTGACAGAGTTGTTGATAAGGTTAGGACATACCAGGTAAGTGGTTGAATTATCAACGGAATTTGGGTTAGGTGTGAGGTGGGCATGGGGTTGTTTTTTTGCCTGCGGCGTTGGCCTTTCCTTGTGCCTGCGGCGTTGGCCTTTCCTTTGTTTTGCTATTGGTCTATTAGCGTCGCCCCTGTGCGGGGGAACGCTAATAGACCAATGACAAAACAAGGAAAGGCCAAAGAAACAAGAACAAGGAAATGCCGCCGCCAAAGGCAAAAAAATCAATAAACCCCTGCCTCCCCGATAGGCCGATTCTTAAACCTCTTGTGCACCCAATAATACTGATCAGGAATCCGACGCACTTGCGTCTCCAGAAAAGCGGTAATCCGCCGCGCATCCACAGCGACATCATCCGAAGGAAAGTCGCTTAACGCGTCAAAGATAGTCAGCTTATAGCCGCGATAGTCGGGCAAGACTTCAGTAACAAAAGGCACAACCCGTGCCCCCCCAGCACGGGCCAACCGGGAAACAGAAGTCAACGTGCACGCAGGCACGCCAAAGAACGGTACAAACACCGAATCCCGCAACCCAAAATCCATGTCAGCGGCCAGCATCACCGGCTTCCCTTCCCGCAATACGCGCAAAGCACGCCTCACACTATCGCTGCGCGGAATCATCTCCGTGCCAAAGCGCCCGCGCTGCCGCTTGGCCATCGCGTCCAGCAAAAGATTCGACATCGGCGTGTACAACGAAGCAACCGGATGCCGCGTCGAATACATCATGCAACCCGCCTCGATGCCGACAAAATGAAACCCGACAAAAATCGTCGGCTGTCCCTGCATATCGGCAAGATCGATCGCGCTCTCCACTTCGACAAGCCGGGCCAGCGCCCGCGCATTGCCGAACCATTGCGGCCCGCGTTCAACATAGCTGCGGATCACATGACGGAAATGCGCGCGCGCGAGCCGTTCTCGCGCTTCGCCGCTCATGTCGGGAAAACACAGCTTCAGATTGGTATGCACGACGCGACGGCGCGCGCTCGGAATCCGGTACAGCAGCGAACCAATCGCGGTGCCGATCCGCGCCACAACGCCATACGGCAAGAAAGCAAACGCGCGCAGCAGACCTGTCATCAGACAGATGAGTATTCGACTTTTCACAAGCGGAGACCCGGTAGGTGCTGGATGGCAAACACGCCGGCTGCGGCAGCGTAACGACCGCCGACAGACGAAGTGACATGCGCGCGCGTCAAACCGGGTCTCGCGCGGCGCGAGGGGCGAAGATGGACATCTCACTCGCGGTGAGACGAAGCGTGCTGGAGCCTGAAACCGGTCCGCAATCGAGCGTCCCTTTGGGACCCATGTAAAGCGACGCAGGCGTGATTAAAACACACCCTGCACCGTGGCTACAAAATCTGCCCGGCAAGCACGTGTGGACCTGATGTGGCGTGAGTTCGCATGCCGCCCCCCGTTCGCAAAGACGAGGACGGCGCCCGCGCCACAGCGGCCCGGGCGCACGCCCGACATCAAGGTTTGTTCGATTCGAACAGGTCGAGAATCTGTTTCTTTTCGTTCGACGACACGCTCGGCGGCGGCACCGCCGGCGGTGTCATGCCTGCCGGCCCGACGCCGCCCACCGCGTCGCTCACGCCCGCGGTCGGATTCGCGGAATCCAGGCCGATGCTGGCGACGAAACCATTGCCCGGCGTCATGTCGGTATAGAACAGTTCGCCGTCCACGGAAGTCACGCCGTCCGGTTGCGCCGGCTCGCCCTGCGGCACGCCACGCAGCGCGCGCTGCATGTACTCGACCCAGATCGGCAATGCCAGTTGTGCGCCGAATTCGCGGCTGCCGAGGCTCTTCGGCTGGTCGTAGCCCATCCACGCAACCGCCACCAGCGATTGCTGGTAACCGGCGAACCAGCCGTCCTTCGCGTCGTTGGTCGTGCCCGTCTTGCCCTGCAGGTCCGAGCGATGCAGCACGTTGGTGCCCGCGCCCGTGCCCGCCGTCGCGACCGAATGCAACAGGCTGTTCATGATGTACGCGTTGCGCGGTTCGAGCGTGCGCGGCGCATCACGCCCGGCCGTCAGCGGCTGCGCTTTGGAGAGCGGCTCGCCGCGCGCATCCGTCACCTCGTTGATCAGGTAAGGATTGATGCGGTAGCCACCGTTCGCGAACACGGAATACGCGCCCGCCGATTGCAGCGGCGTGACGAGGCCCGCACCGAGGGCCATCGGCAAATACGGCGGGGTCTTGTCGGCGTCGAATCCGAAACGCTGCGTGACGAAGTCTTGCGCGTACTTGGTGCCGATGAACGACAGGATACGGATCGACACCAGGTTCTTCGACTTCTGCAGCGCAAGCCGCATCGGCATCGGACCATCCGGCTGGTCGTCGTCCTTCGGCTCCCACGCGTCGCCACCCGGCGTGCTCGACGGAAAGGACAACGGCGCGTCGTTGATGATGGTCGCCGGTCCGAGGCCCTTATCGAGCGCGGCCGAATAGATGAACGGCTTGAAGCTCGAACCTGGCTGGCGCCACGCCTGCGTAATATGGTTGAACTTGTTCTTGTTGAAGTCGAAGCCGCCCACCAGCGCGCGAATCGCGCCGTCCTGCGGCGTCAGCGAAACCAGCGCGCCTTCCACTTGCGGAAGCTGCGTGATCTGCCAGTTGCCCTTGTCGTCGGCCATGAGACGCACAATCGACCCCGGCTTGATTTTCGTGGCCGCCGCGGCTCGCGCACTTAGCGCGCTGGCTGCAAAACGCAGCCCGTCGCCGCTGATCGTCACCTCGGTGCCGTCGACCAGCTGCGCCTTCACCAGCCTCGGATTCGCATCCGTCACCACGCCCGCGATGATCTCGCCGTTGTCGGGATGATCGGTGAGCGCGTCGTCGATCGTCTGATCGCGGTCGTCGCCCGGCGCGGGCAGCTGCACGAAGCCTTCCGGCCCGCGGTAGCCGTGGCGCCGCTCATAATCCATCACGCCCTTGCGCACCGCGCGATAGGCGGCATCCTGGTCGGCGGAATCGACCGTGGTGGTGACGTTCAGGCCGCGCGTATACGTTTCGTCCTTGTACTGCGCGTACATCATCTGCCGGACCATTTCAGCAATGTACTCGGCGTGCACGCTGTATTCGTTGCCAGGATTCTTGGTGTGAATCTCCTCCTTCACCGCCTGGTCGTACTGTTCCTGACTGATGTATTTCAGCTCGAACATGCGGCGCAGGATGTATTCCTGGCGGATCTTGGCGCGCTTCGGATTGACCACCGGGTTGTAGGCGGACGGCGCCTTCGGCAAACCGGCCAGCATTGCCGCTTCAGCCAGCGTGATGTCTTTCAGATCCTTGCCGAAGTACACGCGCGCGGCCGCTGCGAAACCATACGAGCGCTCGCCCAGATAAATCTGGTTCATGTAGACCTCGAGGATCTGATCCTTGGTCAGCGCGCGCTCGATCTTGTACGCCAGCAGCATTTCGTAGATCTTGCGCGTGTAGGTCTTCTCGCTCGACAGGAAGAAGTTGCGCGCCACCTGCATCGTAATCGTGCTCGCGCCCTGCGAAGCGCCGCCATGCGTGAGGTCGGAGACGCCCGCGCGCAGAATGCCGACGAAGTCGACGCCGCCGTGCTCGTAGAAGCGGTAGTCTTCGATCGCCAGCACGGCCTTCTTCATCTGGTCGGGAATGTCCTGGAAGCGCACGATGCTGCGCCGCTCTTCACCGAATTCGCCGATCAGCACGTGATCCGCGGTGTAGACGCGCAGCGGCACTTTCGGACGATAATCCGTGAGCGCGTCGAGCGACGGCAGTTGCGGGCCCATCACCACCAGCGCATAGCCGACGATCAGCGCGCCCACCACGGCGAGGGTCGCCAGCAAGCCGACAAACCAGATCACGAGGGTGGCGCCGAACGAGCGGCGGCCGTCCTCGGCGTCGCGCGAAGCAGCGTTGCGTCCTGGAGTGCGGTGGTAGGAATCCCGGTCTTCACCAGCCGGAGAGTTTGAGGAATGCGGTCGTTTGATGATTGGCATGACTGGAATAGTGGGCGCGTAACTGAACGCCTTTCTGCGCACGCTCCTGGCGCGCGCATGGATCGTGGTCGTAGCGTGACAACACCGCGCGGCCCTACGCCCCCGGCCGGCCGCACGGCACGCCCGGGACAGTGTCCGGCGCAACGTAACAGCGCATTTTAAAGAAATCAAGCACGGTCCAAGACAGTTTTTTTGTAAGAATTCCCTTCGCGCTGCGTCGTTACGATATATCGCGGCGGCCGCTCAGGCGTCTGGCGTCGACCGCCCGGGTTATCAACAGAAATTGTTGAAAGGCCTGTGGACAAGTCCGCCGGGAACGCTACAACTCGTTGATGTCACGGGATTTTCATGTCGCGCCCGTTCCGCGTTGATGCAACTCGTCATATGATGGACGCTGCGCTCGAGTCGCCACCGACGCGCGAACGGCGTGCGACAGATGCACGCCTTAAACCGCCAATGCCAACAAGTACGCGAGCCGACCATGAACAAGCCCAGCGAACGCATCGTCGTATTCGTCACGACCGCGCAGAAACGCGCGATCACCTCCACCGCCGAAAACCTGGGCATTAGCGTCAGCGAGCTGATGCGCCGCGCGGTGCTGAGTTTCGGGGCGACCAGCGAGCAGGTGAAGGCAGCCAGCATCGTCGACCGGTTGCGCGCGCCACGCGCGCCAGACGCGCTCGACGCCGCGCTGCAACGGGTCGCGCGCGGTACCCGGCACGCGAGGGCGGCATTGCCACCCGCCTTGCAAACGCGCGGCGGCAGTCAGCCTGGCGTGTCCGTGGATGGCGCCGCGGCAGCAAGTGCCGACGAGCAGGCGCACGCGCCCGCGCCGACCGATCCCGCGCCACCGCTCCTGCCAGCCGGAGTACTGGCCGCACTCGCCGCCGCTGCCGACCAGGAAACCGCTGCCGCTGCCGAAGCGGTGGCGCGCGTAGCGGCAGCCAAAGCGGCGGAGGTTACGGAATCCACGTCGCAGCAGACAGAAGCGGATGCGCAGCTGCGCCGCGTGCTCAAACGCCCGCGCATCGACAACGTGCGCGACGAAAACGATTCGCCGAGCGACCCCAGCACCGAAGGCGGCCGCTTCGCCTGACATGAACGCGGCCGGCCTTTCGGTATTGCAAGCTATGCAGTATTTGAAACGCATCGCAGCGACCGGCGCGCTTCACAAAAACCAGCCTCGCTGCCCCGCCCTCGCGCGGTGGCAGCTCGTTCACGCGCGTCACAAGCCATCTGCCATTCACATTCACGACACCGGGCGCGCGCACAGTTCATTCACACTTCATCGCGCCCTTTAAGGCGTTTTTAAGAGATCACGTGGTGTAATATCCGCGGGCTGCAGAATCGCCGCAGTGTGTCTGATCGCAGCGGGCATTTTTGTAAAACGGCTTTGCCGGCCCGGACAATTTACGGCGGCGCTATTGCAATCAGCGCGTGCGCCCCGAACTCCGGTCCGAACGCCTGCGCAGCTTCACGCGCAGCGGCGTAAAGTAGCAGTTGAAAGCAGTTAAGTGCGCCGGAATTATTCAGCGCCGATTACATTCTATGGAGGTATTCATGTCGCTTTTTGACAGCATTTCGCGCACGCTTAAAGGTCTCCTGAACGATGCGGCTGATTCGGTGCAAGACCCGTCGCGTGATTCGCGCCAGATCGTGCGCGAACTCGACGACAGCATCGCGAAAGCAGAGAACTCGCTGATCGAGATCCAGGCTCAGGTCGCCACACAGCAAAGCAAGCGCGATGTTGCCGCGGACAAGGCGAAGAAATACGAAGACGGCGCGAGGCGCGCGCTGCAATCAGGTGACGAAGCGCTCGCGCGTGAAGCCCTCGGCGCGCAAGCCACAGCGGAAGCCGAGCGCGACGCGCTGGCGCGAGAACTGACCACGCTGGAACCATCGGTTGCGCAGCTGAAGAGTCAGATCGAAGACATGCGCACGCGTCGCAACGACCTGAACGCGCGCTCGAACATTCTGCAAGCCAAGCAGCAGATCGCCCAGGCCAAGGATGTCGCGGCAACCGCGTTGGGCGGTATCGGCGGCAAGAATCTGTCCGAGGATTTTCAGAAGCTCGAAGACAAGGTCGCGCTGTCGAATGCACGTTCTGACGCGCGCCTGAATTCGGCCGACGTGAAAAGCGGCAAGGCGCTCGAGGACAAGCTCGCGGACCTGAATCGCGGCCCCTCGGTCGAAGACCGTCTTGAAGCGTTGAAGAAGCAGATCAACACGTCCGCGTAGTCATTGCATGACGTGGTGTTGATGGTGTTGGAGTAGAGAACGGTCAGTTTGCTATGGTGTGTTACGCGGCGTCGGCATGGTATGCGGCGCTGCGCGTTTCACCGGCGGTTCGGGCCACTCTCGCCGCGCGACTCACGTCGCGGCGGCCCGCCTTTCCGCCGGAATCGATTGCCAAGGAGACGGGCGCTCAGCGCCCGGCCCGTACATGAAAAAATTTCTCGCAAGCGTGTTCGCATCGCTGCTGCTGGTGTCGGGCGCGGCGTTCGCCCTACCGACGGTTCAGCAGATCGAATCCGCCATGTCGCAAGGCAACTGGCAGCAGGCCGATGCTGGCCTGAGCGAAGTGCTGCAGGCGCACCCGAACAATGCGCGGGCGCACTATCTGTATGCCCAGGTGCTCGATCGCGAAGGCCGTTATGCCGATGCGCTGGCCCAGGTGCAACAGGCCAAGGCGCTCGACCCGCAAATCCGCTTCACCGACCCGACCCGCTTCGCGCAAACCGAGGCGCGTATCCGCAAAGACGCGGAACGTGCCGGTGCCGCCGGGGGCAATACCACGAGCCGCGCGGCCAACCCGTTCGTCCAGCAGACCGCGCCGGCGGTGCAGCAGCAGCAATCAGCCATGGTGCCGCAAGCGCCGCAACGGCATGGCCCCGGGATCGGCCTGTGGGTCGGCATGATCCTCCTGGTCGGCGTGATCGCGCTGGTGTTGCGCTGGACCTTGCGCCGCGCCCGTTCACAAGACAATTCGCGTGCCGACGACGACCGTCGCGTGCAACTCAAGCGCGCGACCGAGATGCTCAACGCTGTGCGTTCGATGAAACTCGACGTGAAGCTTTCTACTGCGCCGGGTCACGAGGCGCTCGAGAAAGAGGTCGAAGGGACCGAAGATCAACTGCGCGGCCTCGTCGAAACGCTCTCGAACAGCAAGAACCCGGTGCCGCCCTATCAGCTCGATGAACTGGAGCAGCGCATTGGCAGCCTGCGCGCTCGCGCCGACGGCAAGCCCGATCCGTACGCGGCGCCGGCTGCCGCCACACAGCAGTCGCCGTATGCGCAGGAAGCCGAACGTTTCGGCAATCCGCCGCAAGCGCCCTATCCGCAGCAAGGACCCTATCAGCAGCAACCGCAGGTCATCGTGCAGCAAGGCGGTGGCGGTTTCGGCGGCGGCATGGGTGGCTTGCTGACGGGCGTGCTGCTCGGCGAAGCGCTGAATTCCGGACGTGAGCGCGTGGTGGAGCGCGATGTGATCGTCGATGACGAAGCGCGTCGCCGTGGCAATGATGGTGGTGGCCTGGACTTCGGCCAGGGGTCGAACGACTGGAGCGATAACAACGGCGGCGTCGACATGGGCAACAATGACGACTCCAGCGGCTGGAACGATACCTGATCGCGCTTCGATCAGGCAGACAGCAATGAAAACAGGCTCCGTCATGGAGCCTGTTTTTTTTGCAATGTCCTTTACGTGTTCGCGGCGCCTCACGCCCTTGCCGTTTCATGCTGCCGAAGCGGCACCGCGCCGGCAAACAGCCTGACAATGAAACGCTCCGCATACCCAGCCAGCGCGGCGCACCGCTTCCCGCAGCGCCGGCGATGTGCCGTGATACTCGGCCAGCGCGCTCAGGAACGCTTCATGATTTCATGAGCATTCAATCGGAGTGCGGCATGCACGTCTAATAGCCATACCCTATGCGATCTTGACGCGAAGTGTACAGTTGCCTACCCTGCGCGCTATGCTGCAGCAGACACGTGTAGACGTGCGACATGTGTAGACATCCGAATCCGCCCGACTCCGGAGACCCCGCCGTGACGCCAGCCTCATCCGCCCTGCCCGCCGCGCCACGCATCGCCATTGTCGGCAGCGGTTTTGCGGGAATCGGCATGGCAATTCGCCTTCAGCAGATGGGCATCACGTCGTTCACCATTTACGAGGCGGCCGCCGATCTTGGCGGCACATGGCGCGACAACACCTATCCGGGTGCCACCTGCGACGTGCCCTCGCATCTGTATTCATTTTCATTCGAACCGAACCCGGCGTGGTCGCGCGCATTTGCCAATCAGGCGGAGATTTTCGCCTACCTGAAGCATTGCGCGCGCAAGTACGGCGTCGAGCGTTTCGTGCGTTTCAATACGCGCGTGGCTGCCGCGCGTTTTGACGAAGCACGGCAGAGCTGGCAAATAGAAATCGACTCGAACGGCCTGCGCGAACAGATTGAGGCCGACGTGCTGATCGCGGCGAGCGGTCCGTTGTCACGGCCGGCCATGCCGCGGATTCCCGGGCTCGAGCGTTTCGAGGGCAAGCTGTTTCATTCGGCGCGCTGGGACCATGCGTATCCGCTCGAAGGCAAGCGAGTCGCGGTGATTGGCACCGGCGCGAGCGCGATCCAGTTCGTGCCGAAAATCCAGCCACGCGTCGCCCAACTCGAACTGTTCCAGCGCACCGCGCCTTGGATCATGCCGAAGCCCGACAAGCCGATCGGCGCGCGGGCACGCTGGTTGTTCCAGCATCTGCCGTTCACGCAGCGTTTCGTGCGCAGTGCGATCTACTGGCAACTCGAATCGCGCGCGATCGCCTTCGTGGTCAACCCAAAGCTGCTGAAGTTTCCAATGAAATTCGGCTTGAGCTATCTGGAGCGGCGCGTCAAGGATCCGGCGCTGCGCGCCAAGCTGACGCCGAACTACCGGTTCGGCTGCAAGCGCGTGTTGCTTTCGAGCGATTATTATCCGGCGCTCGGCCAGCCGAACGTCGACGTGGTGACGACTGGCATCCGCGAAATCGTTGCCGATGGCATCCTCACCGAAGACGGCGTGCACCATCGCGCCGACGCGATCATCTGCGGCACGGGTTTCCAGGTCAACGACGTGCCCGCGCCGTTCGAGCTAACCGGCATCGACGGCGCCGATCTCAGCGCGATGTGGCTGCGCGACGGCCCGGAGGCCTACCTCGGCACCAGCGTGGCGAACTTCCCGAATTTCTTCATGATCGTCGGCCCGAATACGGGCCTCGGCCACAACTCGTTGCTCTACATGATCGAGTCGCAGGTGCAATACATCGCCGATTGCCTGCGCGTGTTGCGTCGACGCAAGGCTCGCACGATGAACCTGCGGCCCGATGTCCAGCGCGACTTCAATGCCCGTTTGCAGAAAGCGATGCAGCACTCCGTCTGGGCCAGCGGCTGCCATAGCTATTATCAGACGAAGAGCGGCAAGGTGACCGCCATCTGGCCGGGCTTTTCCTTCAGTTTTCGCAAGCGCGCGCGGCGCGTGCGACCGCACGATTATCGCTTCGCACCCTGATGCCGCAGGCGGCTGAGGGGCAGCTGCGACGCGTATCGGCGCGCTCGGCCGCAAGCGCTCCTGCGTGCGTTTTCAACCGCCGCCGAGCAAGCGCAACAAGCCCCAGAGAAATTTGCAGAGCATCACGATCAGCTCCCACAGGTGATAGAGCTGCTGCCAGCCCGAGACGCGCGCGAAGGAATCGATCATGGTTCGCTGGTGAGAGAAAGGAACGGCGGCGAAGGGAGGTGGCGACTTCGCACGTCGACCGCACATCATAACGACCCCGGGATACCCCGCATCAAGTCGGCTGCAAGTTTGCCGTAAACGTAGCGAGAAGACGCGGCATCCGAGTCGGATAGCCGTGCCAATCGAGAAGACAAATCCGCGCCATCAAGGAGACGACCATGTCGCGATTCAGCTTTCGCCGGGGCGGCCGTTCGCACACGGTTGTGGGCGACATTGCTGCGCAAGCCGGCAAACTGGGGATTGAAATCTGCGACGTATCGGGCCACGTCGAAGAAGTCGCCGCACGGGTGCAGCGCCAGGCGCAGGTCTGCCGGGCGCTGCGCGAATCCGCCGCGCAGACCATGGCGGGCAATCACCGGATTGCCGCTGCCGCGCGCGAGATGCGCAGCGTGACGGCCGAGGCTGCCACAGGCGTGGAGGCGTCGCAGCAGACGCTGGAGGCATCGCTTGCCGACATCCACGGGCTGGTGGAAGGCGTGACGGTGATCGAGAGCCAGATCGGCGCGTTGCGCAGCGCGCTCGCGCACGTGAGCCGCGTCTCCGAGGAGATCTCGCTGATCGCCCGCCAGACCCATCTGCTGGCGCTGAACGCGGCGATTGAAGCCGCTCGTGCGGGCGACTCCGGCAAGAGTTTCGCGGTGGTGGCGGCCGAGGTGAAGAATCTGTCGGCGAAGACCGCGAAAGCGACTGGCCAGATCGAAACGACGCTGGCGCAGCTCACCCAGCAGACTGAGCAGTTGATCAGCGAGGGTTCCGTCAACACGGCCCGGGCGCACCGGGTGCGCGAAGGCACGCGCAAGCTCGGTGACGTCGTGCATGCGACTGGCGATGCGATTACGCAGCTGAACGACGAGGCCGGGCAGATTGCCGCGCTGACCGGCGAGATCGAGACGCAATGCAACGGGCTTGAGGCGCAGGTGCTGGAGATGGCAAGCGGCGTCGAGGATTCGAGCGAGAATTTCGTGCAGGCGAAGGACCGGCTGGGCAATCTGCTTGACGTGTCCGAGACGTTGATCGAACTGACCGCCGCGACGGGCGTGGAGACGGCGGACACGCGGTTTATCGAAGCGGTGCAGCAGGCGGCGGCGACGGTCAGCAAGTTATTTGAAGCGGCGGTTGCCCGGGGTGAGGTGTCGATTGAGGATCTGTTCGATCAGAACTATGTGCCCGTTGCCGGGAGCAATCCTGCGCAGTTCATGACGCGGTTTACTGCTTTTACCGACCGGGTTTTGCCGGCGATTCAGGAGCCTTTGCTCGGGCTTGATCCACGTGTCGCGTTTTGTGCCGCGATTGATTCGCGGGGGTATTTGCCGACTCACAATCGGAAGTTTTCTTTGCCGCAGCGCGAGGATGTGGTTTGGAATATGGCTAACTGCCGTAACCGGCGGATGTTCGATGATCGGACGGGGATGGCGGCCGCCTTGAATGTTAAGAAGTTTTTGTTGCAAACGTATCGCCGCGATATGGGCGGCGGGGAGTTTGTTTTGATGAAGGACGCTTCAGCGCCGGTGTTTGTTGCCGGGCGGCATTGGGGTGGGGTTCGGATTGGGTATAAGGTTTAAGGTTTTTTTTTGCCTTTTGGCAGGCGGCATTTCCTGGTTCTTGCCTCTTTGGCCGAAGGCACAAGGAAATGCCGCCGTCAAAGGCAAAAAAAACCATCCCCGCTACGCGAAACCTATCAATGACCTCTTCCTCTCTGCCCGTTGCATAAAATAATTAACCACCACCACCCCAACTGTGACAACGGCAATAAACAGAGTAGCCAACGCATTCATCTCCGGATTCAACCCAAGCCTGACCCGGGAAAACACAACCAGCGGCAGCGTAGTCGACCCTGGCCCGGACAGAAACGCCGACAAAACCAGATCATCGATCGACAAGGTAAACGACAACAACCACCCAGAAATCAGAGCCTGCGAAATCAACGGCAACGTAATAAAGAAAAACACCTTAAGCGGCGTAGCCCCAAGATCCAGCGCGGCTTCCTCAAGCGAAGGATTCAACTCCTTCACACGTGACTGCACGATGATGGCCACATAAGAAATACACAGCATCACGTGCCCGATCCAGATCGTAAAAATGCCACGCCCGGCAGGCCATCCCAACCACTTGGCCATTTCGATGAACAACAGCAGCAGCGAAATCCCCTGAATCACCTCGGGTATCACCAGCGGCGCATTGATCATCCCCGTATACAGCGTGAAGCCACGGAACCGCCCCATCCGGGCCAGAACAAACCCCGCCCATGTGCCGATAATCACCGAAGCAAACGCCGTCAGCAACGCCACTCGCAACGACAGCCAGGCCGCCGCAATCAGCTCGTCATC
The DNA here is from genome assembly GCF_046027215.1 of Paraburkholderia fungorum. Taxonomy (GTDB): domain Bacteria; phylum Pseudomonadota; class Gammaproteobacteria; order Burkholderiales; family Burkholderiaceae; genus Paraburkholderia; species Paraburkholderia fungorum_D. The sequence goes on from NZ_JAQQEN010000001.1 coordinate 2,767,572, forward strand.
CTGCAGTAACGCCGCATACCAGCGCGTCGAAAACCGCGTCCACACCGTGACCAGTTGCGATTCGTTGAACGAATACACAATCAGACTCACGATCGGCACATACAGGAACAAAAATCCAATCCCCAGTGCAACGAACTGCAACATCCGGTTCGGCTTCATCAGCGCCTTTCCTCCATCGCCTTGGCCTGCGCGTACTGGAAAAACGCCATCGGCACCAATAACAACAACACCATCGCACACGTCACCGCGGAAGCCATCGGCCAGTCGGCATTGTCGAAGAACTCATTCCACATCACGCGGCCGATCATCAACGTGTTCGCACCACCCAGCAACTCAGGAATCACATACTCGCCCACCGCCGGAATGAACACCAGCAAACAACCGGCAATAATGCCGTTCTTCGACAACGGCAACGTGATCTGCCAGAACGCCTTCCATGGCTTTGCGCCGAGGTCGTAGGCGGCCTCCAGCAAGGTCATGTCCATCTTCACCAGATGCGCGTAGAGCGGCATTACGAGAAACGGCAGGTACGAATACACCATGCCGATATAAACTGCGGTGTTCGTGTGATACAGCTCGATCGGCGAATGAATCAATCCGATCGACATCAGAAAATTATTCAGCAGACCGTTGTTTTTCAGAATCCCGATCCACGCATACACGCGAATCAGAAACGACGTCCAGAACGGCAGCATCACGGCCATCATCAGCAGATTGCGGCTCGCCGGATTCGATCGTGCAATGTAGTACGCCATCGGATAACCGATCAGCAAACACAGCAGTGTCGATATCGCGGCGACCACCACCGAATTTACATAGGTGGCGAAATAAAGACTGTCGGTGAGCAGGAACGCGTAATGCGACAGGTCGAGCGCGATATGAATCGCGCCGTCCGTGAAACTCGTCAGTTCCGTATAAGGCGGAATGCCAAGCTGCAGATCGGCGAAGCTGATCTTCACCACCAGCAGGAACGGCACAAGGAAAAACAGCAGCAGCCAGATGAACGGGCCGGCCACCACCGCCGTGCGGCCAGTCAGATTGAAGCGGCGCACGGGCCACGCCGCCAGAGAACTGAGTGTGCGCTTCATGACGTCAACACCACACCGGCCGAAGCGCTCCAGCGCACATATACTTCGTCGCCCCAGGTGGGCGGATCGATTTCTGTGAGCGCGAGACTCGTGACGTTCGCGATCACTGTCTTGCCGGCCTCGAGCTTCACGTGGTACAGCGAATAGCCGCCCATGTAGGCAATATTCGTGACGATACCCTTGCCCCAGTTGTACGCGCCTTCGGGCGGCTTGCGGGTCAGCGCGATGCGCTCGGGCCGCACCGAAATCGTCACCGGCATGCCGAGCGGACCGGTGATGCCGTGGCTCACGTAAAGGCGGCACGGCAGATCGGGCGTTTCGATGAACACGTGATCCGGTTCATCTTCGACGACGTTGCCTTCGAACAGATTGGTCGAGCCGATGAACTCCGCCGAAAAGCGGCTGTTCGGATATTCGTACACTTCGTGCGGCGTACCGAGTTGCACGATCTCGCCTTCGCTCATCACGGCGAGACGGTTGGCCATCGTCATCGCCTCTTCCTGATCGTGCGTCACCATCATGCAGGTCACGCCGACCTTGTCGAGAATGTTGACCAGTTCAATCTGCGTGCGCTGACGGATCTGTTTGTCGAGCGCGGACATGGGTTCGTCGAGCAATAGCAGCTTCGGCCGCTTGACCAGCGAGCGCGCCAGCGCCACGCGCTGCTGCTGGCCACCGGACAACTGATGTGGCTTGCGCTTCGCAAAGCGGCTCATCTGCACGAGTTCGAGCGCAGTCGCCACGCGCTCCTTCATCTCGGCTTTCGGCACGCCTTCCTGCTTGAGACCGAAGGCCACGTTGGCCTCCACGCTCATATGCGGAAACAGCGCATACGACTGGAACATCATGTTGATCGGCCGGCGGTACGGCGGCAATTGCGCGAGGTCTTCGCCGTCGATCAGGATCTTGCCCGAGGTGACGCTCTCGAGGCCGGCCAGCATGCGCAGCAAGGTGGACTTGCCGCAGCCCGAACTGCCGAGCAACGCGAACAGCTCGCCCTTTTTCACCGACAGATTGACACCCTTGACCGCCACGGTCTCGCCGAATTTCTTCACGACATCGACGATCTGGACGAAATTGTCCGCTGCGTCGCCCGCAACGGCGTTCAGGCCCGGGGACGGCGCCGCGGCCCCCGCCAGCGCGCCCGACTGGTCACTACTCATCACAATGCTTTACTCCGGCGTTTGACGAACAAAGCCCCCGGTGGACACCGAGGGCTTCATGATGATGCTTACCCGTTCACTCTGGCCGCGCTTTAGCGGCCGGACTTGAATTCAGTCCACAACCGCGTTTGCAGCCGCTGGATTTCCGGCGGCAGCGGCTTGAGCAGGAACAGGGTCTTGATGACGTCGGCCGGCGGATAGACGGCCGGATCGTTCGCCACGTCCTTGTCCACGTACTTGCGCGCCTCGAGGTTGGCGCTCGGATAGTAGACGGCGTTGGTGATCGCGGCGTGCACTTGCGGCGTTTCGATGTAGTTGATCCACTCGAGCGCGGCTTCCTTGTTCTTCGCGTCTTTCGGAATCGCCATCACGTCGAACCACACCGGCGCGCCGCCCTTCGGAATGTAATACTCGACCTTGTACGACTTCTTCGCTTCAACCGCACGATGCTTGGCGATCACGACATCGCCCGACCAGCCGTACGCGAAGCACACGTCGCCGCCAACCAGATCGTTGATGTAGCCCGACGAGTTGAACTGCGTGATGTACGGGCGGATCTTCTTCATCATGTCGAGCGCGGCGCGATAGTCGGCCGGGTTCGTGCTCATCGGGTCTTTGCCGATGTAATGCAGCGCCGCGGCGAACATCTGGTCCGGAGCGTCGAGCACAGACACGCCGCATGCTTTCAGCTTCGAAATGTTCTCCGGCTTGAAGAGGACGTCCCAGCTATCGAGCGGCACGCTCTTGCCGAGGATCTGCTGTGCCTTGGTGACGTTGTAGCCGAGGCCGGTCGTGCCGTATGCCCAGGGCACCGTGAATTTGTTGCCCGGATCGGCGCCCGCGACCAGCGCCATCAGCGACGGGTCGAGGTACTTCAGGTTCGGCAGCTTTGATTTATCGAGCGGCGCGAAGATGCCTGCGGCGATCTGCTTGCCGGCGTAATTGCTGGTCGGCACGACGATGTCGTAGCCGGAATTGCCGGTGAGGAGCTTGGCTTGCAGCGTGTCGTCGCTGTCGTAGTTGTCGTACTTGACCTGGACCCCGGTCTGCTTGGTGAAGTTGGGAATGGTGTCCTTGGCGATGTAATCGGACCAGTTATACACGTTCAGCTGCGTGTCTTTCGCTGCCGCCGTCAACCACGGCGTCGCGCACAAGACCAGCGCCGCCATTTGCCCCACTACGCGTCTTTTCATTCCGTTCTCCGATCCTGACCGGCCCGAGCCGACCGTCGTCCTCACTCACGCCGCGGCACACCGCGCGCGGCTCCCCTGAAAAACCCGAAAACTACCATTAATTATCGTGCGCTCCAAAAAAAATACCTGGATGTCGCACAAACGGTACAGCGTCAGCCGCCCCGCTACAAAATGGGCGCAATTTTAGCCGGTTATGAGCGCCTGTCTACCCGAAATAAACACCAGTGGCCACCACGCCGCCAGGTGACGGCGCACGCGCGGCGCTCAGGCCGCATAGGTGCAATGCGTATGGCCGCTTCCGGTCAATTCTATGCGGAGCGGCTGACATCGACGCGACAGTCAGCCGCCTGCCGCCGCACGGTGCACAATAGCTGACAGAAGTTTGAAAGACGGCGCGGCGCGCGCAGGCAGACGCGCCAGGCCTTGCAGCGCAGCGTGCCGCGTGCGTCGCGGGCACGTCGTTTGCGAGCGGTTGCAGTCTTGAACCTCAAGGCATCGATGAACACAAATCCGTTCGCGTTACGTCCGAACCGCCGTCGGCGTGTGCCGGGTAATGGCGCGCCCCGTCCCGCGCACTGGTTCTCGTTTGTCGGCGCGGGGGCCTTGATCGCGGTCGGCTATATCGACCCGGGCAACTGGGCGACCGCGCTCGGCGCGGGTGCGGGCTACGGCTACCGTCTGCTCGGCATCGTGATGCTGGCGAGCGTGATGGCGATGCTGCTGCAATGGCTGTCGTCGCGCCTCGGCGTCGTCACCGGGCGTGACCTTGCGCAGATCTGTCGCGAACGCACGGGACGCCGCGGCACCCTGTTCCTCTGGCTGACCAGCGAGGTCGCGATCATCGCGTGCGATGTCGCCGAAGTGGTCGGCAGCGCCGTCGCGTTGCAATTGCTACTCGGCGTGTCGCTGACGACCGGCGTGCTGATGTCCGCGGTCTGCACCTTCGCGCTGCTGGCGCTCCAGCAGAAGGGCGGGCGCAAACTCGAAGCGGTGGTCGCCGCGCTGATCGGCTTTGTCGGCCTGTGTTTCGTGGTCGAACTGGCGCTGGCGCGGCCCGACTGGCACGCCGCGCTGGCGGGCGCCGCGCCGAACCTCGAACTGCTGCGCAACGCGGGCATGGTGTGGCTGGCGGCGGGCATTGTCGGCGCCACGGTGATGCCGCACAACCTGTATCTGCATTCGGCGCTCGTCAAACATCATGCGCCCGAAGGCAGCGATGCCGAGATCAGGGTCGCGCTACAGGTCGTCAATCTGGACACCTTCGGTTCGCTTGCATTTGCTTTCGTGATCAACGCGGCGTTGCTGATTGTCGCGGCGGCCGTGTTCTACACCAGCGGCCATCGCGACGTCACCGATCTCGCGGACGCCCACCGGCTGATCGCCCCGCTCGTCGGCACGCACTGGGCGGGCATCCTGTTCGCGGCCGCACTGCTCGCGTGCGGCCTGAGCGCCACCGTTACCGGCACGCTGGCAGGTCAGGCCGTGATGGAAGGTTTTCTGCGGATCCGGCTGCCGCGCTGGAAGCGCGCCCTGCTCACCCGGGCGCTGGCGATCGGGCCGGCACTCTTCGCCGTCGCGCTGTTCGGGCAGCACGGCTCGAATCAGCTACTGGTGGCAAGCCAGGTGGTGCTGAGCCTGCAATTGCCGCTCGCGGTCGTGCCGTTGATCCGCTACACGTCGGATGCGAGCCTGATGGGCAACTGGCGCGTGCGCGGCGTGCCGCTCGTGCTCGCCTGGCTTTCTGCCGCTTTCATCATCGTGCTGAACGGCGCGTTGTTGTGGCAACTGGCGTTCGGCAACTGAAAGACCGTTTCTCGACCGTTCTGTCAATGAAGTGACTTTGTAAGTATTCTCTGAGTATCTCGCCATGACCGGCGACGCTGCCCGCTGCTGCGGCGCGCCGGCCGTGCGGCCCGTTTCATTCCGGCTGCCGGGTTTCTTGCGGCAGCCGTTTTTGTGCCCATTTTTTGCGCCCTTCAAATCGAATGGCAAGGCCGGCGCGGACTCGCGCAGCATCAACATGCCCTTTATCCGGCCGACCTGGGAATTCGGCGATCTGACGGCCAACCATTTGACCGTTTCGCCGAAGATCTATTATTACGTCGGCACGAGCAGCAACCCCGATATCGCCGACTACCGCGGCTACGTCGACCTGCTGGTCAAGTACGGCAGTCCGGACGGCTGGCAACTTGCGACCACGCTGCGCAAAGGCACCAAGCACTGGTACGGCAGCGTGGATACGCAATTCACCTATCCGCTTGCCAAACTGCTGGGCAGCGCGTGGGGCGGCTATGTCTGGGTGGGCTACTTCAACGGCTACGGCGAGGACCTGCTCGACTACAACAACCGCCAGCACTGGATCGCGCGGATCGGCTACAGCATCGCGCGATGATGCGGGCGGGCGCTACCGTGTGCCGAAACATGCGGCAAAACGTGCAGCGGATGCTGCCAACCGTGCGCGAAGCGCGGCCATGCTGGTCACGCGTGGCGAGGTGCATCGCGCGCATCGGTTAACATAGCGGAACTTCGCTTCTCCGCCCCAAGGTTTCCGATGGCCTCGAATCTCCATGATCTTCCCGACAGCCCGTGCATTGGTGTCTGTTCCACGCTGTTTGACGACGTCTGCAAAGGATGCGGCCGCACGGCCGCCGAGGTGTCCAACTGGGTGTTCCTGAGCGAAGAGGAAAAACGCGCCGTGTGGGTTCGCATCGAGCGGGAAGGCTCGGCCATGCGGTTTGTGAACGATAGGCTGTAGGTCGTTCTGGTTGCCTTTGGCGGCGGCATTTATTTGGCTCGCCTGTGGCGGTGGCCTTTTCTTGTTTTCTTATTGGTTTATTAGCGTCGCCCCTGTGCGGGGCAGGCACCTACTTTTCTTTGCCGGCCGCAAAGAAAAGTAGGCAAAAGAAAGCGGCTCAAACCGCCAACATTTAAGTGGGTCCCCTGGCTTGGAGGGGCTGGTGGTCCGATTAACGGATCACACCTCGGTCCATAAGTGCCAGTGACACAGCCATCATCCGCTCCCACTCCGCACTACGTGCGTCGCGGATGGGTCCACCAGGGAAACCATCGGCTTCGTTTGCGCGCGGTGGGCGCCATCGGCTTCGCCTCGGCGAGGCGCCGAAACACACCAATTGGTTTTGTGAAGTACCGCCCCGGCGCGCGCAGCGCCGCCGGAGGAATGACGGCCTTGTCACCCAGGCGGGAAGCTGCGCAGGCTCAATCTCTACGGAGCCACGACACCCTCCAAGCCAGGGGACCCGCTTAAAAGTTAGCGGGGTGAGCCGCTTTCTTTTGCCTGGCGGTTTCAAATACCAAGTGCAACAGCGGGGTCGATAACAATACCCTGCTTTGCGCAGTTATCAATGAAGACCTCTCCAGGCCTGCGCCATCCAAGGGTTTTGCGAGGACGCCGGTTCAGGTTCAGAGCAATGGCATCAAGCTCGCGCTGCGAGAACTTTGACAGGTCGGCTCCCTTGGGCAGGAACTGGCGCAGCAGCCCGTTGGTGTTCTCGCAGATTCCGCGTTGCCAGGGGCTATGCGGATCGCAGAAGTAGACCTTGATACCGGTTGCCTCTGCCAGCTTTCTGTGCAGCGCCATTTCCTTGCCCTGATCGTAAGTCAGGGTCTTGAGCAGTTGCGGATCCAGCGGCGCAAACGCGGCGCTATAGCCTTTCAACGCGGCTTCTGCGGTGCTGTCTTCCATCTTCACCAGCATCACGAACAGCGTGCTGCGATCAATCAGCGTGCCCACGGCTGAGCCGTTGCCCGCGCCCTTGATCAGATCGCCTTCCCAATGACCGGCAATCAGCCGCTCATTGGCCTCGGGAGGCCGGATATGGATGCTTGCCATATCGACCAGCTTGCCGCGCCGGTCCTCGCCTCGCGTGCGCGGCCTGCGCGCGCTACGCCCCTGTCTTAACAGGCCTACCAGCTCGCGCCTGAGCTCGCCGCGCGGCATCGCATAGATGGCCTTGTAGATGGTTTCATGCGACGCGTTCAAGGCGGGCTTGTCCGGATGATTACGTTTGAGTTCGGCAGAAATCTGCTCAGGCGAGTGACACTCGTCCAGATGCTCACGCACTTCACTCCACAGGCTTCCCTCAGGCCGTAGCTTGCGCTCACGACGCGGCTTGTGGCGAAGCTGCGTCGCCCGGCGCCCGGCGGAAGTCGCATTGTATCCACCCGCAACCGGGGGCCTGCCCAGCGCGCTGCGTTCGTGCTTCGGCTTCCAGTTATTGCGCCTCAACTCCCGGCTGATCGTACTGCGCGAACGTTGCAATACCAGCGCAATCTCGCTTGTCGTACGGTCCTCGAGCTTCATCGCAAAGATCACGCCGCGCTCTTCGGCGCTCAGATGTTCGTATATTTTTCCCATGCCACGCATCCTAACTGATGCTGTTGCACTTGTATTTTGAAACCGCCCCTACTTTTCTTTGCGGCCGGCGCCCCGAAGGAAGTCCACTTGGTGGGCAAAGAAAAGTAGGTGCCCCCCCCGCACAGGGGGAACGCTAATAAACCAATAAAAAATGAAACAACCACCGCCGTAGGCATCCAGCAATAATGCCGCCGCAAAAGGCAAAAAAAAAAAGCCCACTCACTCCGAGCAGGCTTCGCAAACAAAAACAAAACAGAAGTACGGCAAAAAACTTATTGAACCCCTTGGCTCAACAAGAAATCTTCATAATTCCCGCCGAAGTCGTTCAGCCTTCCATCGGTTTTCACTTCGATAATGCGATTAGCAAGTCCGCTCACAAACTCGCGATCATGCGAGACAAAAATCAGCGTGCCTTCATACTTATCAAGCGCGATCTGCAGCGATTCGATCGACTCCATATCCATGTGGTTGGTCGGCTCATCCATCAGCAGCACGTTGTGGCGGCCCAGCATCAGCTTGCCCCAGATCATGCGACCCTTCTCGCCACCAGAAAGCACCTTGACCGACTTGCGGATATCATCGGCATTGAACAGCAGGCGGCCCAGCGTGCCACGCACCATCTGCTCATCGTCGCCTTCCTTGCGGTAGCCGTCGATCCAGTCCATCAGCGTGACATCGTCAGGAAACTCTTCGTACGTATCCTGCGGCATGTAACCGACATTCGCGTTCTCGGCCCACTTCACCACGCCGTGATCGAGCGTGAGTCGACCGAGTAGCGAACGCAGCAGCGTGGTCTTGCCCGCGCCGTTCTCGCCGATGATCGCGATACGCTCGCCCGGCTGCACGCTGATACTGAAATCGTTGAAGATCTGGCGCTCATACTTCTTCGAGATCTTGTCGGCCACCACCGCGATGTTGTGCAGTTTCTTTTCGTACTCGAAGCGGATAAACGGATTCTGCCGCGACGACGGCTTGAATTCCTCGATCTTGATCTTGTCGATCATCTTCAGACGGCTAGTGGCCTGACGCGCCTTCGACTTGTTCGCCGAGAAGCGGCGTACGAAGTCCTGCAGGTCGGCAACACGTTCCTTCGCCTTGGCGTTGGCGTTCTGCTGACGCTCGCGCGCCTGCGTGCTCGCCAGCATGTAGTCGTCGTAATTGCCCGGATAGACCTTCAGCGTGCCGAAGTCCATGTCGGCCATGTGCGTGCAGACCTGGTTCAGAAAGTGGCGATCGTGCGAGATGATGATCATCGTCGAGTTGTACTGGTTGAGCACGTCTTCCAGCCAACGGATCGAGTTGATGTCCAGGTTGTTGGTCGGTTCGTCCAGCAGCAGCACGTCCGGCTTCGAGAACAGCGCCTGCGCGAGCAGCACGCGCAGTTTCCAGCCCGGCGCCACGTTGCTCATCGGGCCGTTATGGTCTTCGATCGCGATGCCGATGCCGAGCAGCAGTTCGCCCGCGCGCGCCTCAGCGGTGTAACCGTCGTACTCGGCGAACTTCGCTTCGAGCTCGGCCGCGTGCATGTAGTCGTCGTCGGTGGCATCCGGGTTCGCGTAGATCGCGTCGCGCTCGGTCATGGCGGCCCACATTTCCGTGTGGCCCATCATCACGACGTCGAGCACGCGCACGTCTTCATAGGCGAACTGGTCCTGGCGCAACTTGCCGAGGCGCACGTTCGGTTCGAGCATCACGTTGCCGGAGCTCGGTTCCAGATCGCTACCCAGGATCTTCATGAAGGTGGACTTGCCGCAGCCGTTCGCACCGATCAGGCCGTAGCGGTTCCCTTCCCCGAATTTGACCGAGATGTTCTCGAAGAGGGGCTTTGGCCCGAATTGCATGGTGATATTGGCGGTAGACAGCACGGCGCGTCCCTTTGAATGTGATATCGGCGAACAACCCAATATTTTAGCAGGTTATCGCGAATTCAACCCGCACGCCCGCGCTTTAACGCCGTCCTGGCGGCGCTTTCGCAGTGCTGTCACGGGTTCTGGCGGTCGCGCGGGGTCTGCAAAACGTCGATAAAAGCCGACAGATCGGCCTCTGCGAGCCCCATCGCCGCGCCCAGTCGCAGCAGTTGCTGAACCGTCGACGACACGGGCATCGGTGTGCCGGTCTCATAGGCGGTCGCGGCCACCGTGTCGATGTCCTTCTGGAACGTGCGCAACGCGCCGATCGGCGCGAGGCCGCTTTGCGTCATGCGCGGCACGAAAATCTGCAGTAGCACCGAATCGGCCCAGCCGCCGGCAAGGCCCTCGGTCAGTTTTGCGGCGTCGATGCCGCTGCGCTGCGCAAGGCTCACCGCCTCGGCGATCGCCGCCAGTGTTGCGGTGACGATGGTCTGATTGCAGAGTTTGGTGGTCTGCCCCGCGCCGACTTCGCCCATATGGGTGACGCGGGCTGAATACGTGTCGAGCAGCGGTCTGACCGCTTCGACATCCGCTCTCGCGCCGCCCGCCATGATCGCCAGCGTGCCCGCGGTCGCCCCGGCCACGCCGCCGGACACGGGCGCATCGATCCAGCCAATGGCAGCGCCCGCGCCCGTGCCGGCATGCGCCGCCGCACGCCGCGCGAACGCGCGCGTTGCGGCTGGCGGGATGCTCGAATGATCGACGATCCAGCGCGGACGTCCGGGCGCGTCGGCGCTGAGAAGCCCTGCCGCGCCGAACACCGTCTCTTCGACCGCCGCCGCATCCGCGACGCACAACAGCACCGCCTCGCACCGCGTGGCCAGTTCGCGCGGCGTATCGACCACCTGCGCGCCATCCGCCAGTAATGCCTCAGCCTTGGCCCGCGTGCGATTCCAGACATGCACGGCATGCCCCGCGCGCAGCAGATGCCGGATCATCGGCGCGCCCATCAGGCCGGGACCGCAAAAACCAATTTCCACTTTCGAGCCTCGTCAGGTTTCAGATTGAGTTGCGCGGACATGATAACGGCCACGTTTGGCGCCGGCATATCGGGCACGCGATGTGCAACATGATTCGCACACTCAACGGGCGCCGGCCTCAATCCATTGCCTATACTTTTTTCACACCAACGAAGATCAAAGGAGGAAGTTCATGTCGGAACACGTCTACAAACAAATCGAACTGACCGGCTCATCGACCAAATCGATCGACGACGCAATCAGCACCGCAATTACCAAAGCGTCGAAGACACTGCGCAATCTGCACTGGTTCGAGGTGACGGAAACGCGGGGCCAGATCGAAGACGACAAAGTCGCTTACTGGCAGGTGACGATCAAGGTCGGCTTGCGCATCGACTAGCGCGCCAGCCCGAAGGAGACTCGACGCAACACCCGCCGCAACAACCGGCGTAAAAAAAGCTGCGTCCGTACTGGACGCAGCTCTTAAAGCAGCGGTTACTGAGACCGCCGCCTGGTCGACCATTACCTATGCGTCACTTCGGCAGCGAACCGTCCACGCCTTCCACGTACCAGTTCAGGCGCTGCAGTTCCGGATCGGTCAGCGTCTTGCCAGCCGGCACCTTCACCGCGCCGCTCTGATCCTTGATCGGGCCGGTGAACACGTCCCACTTGCCGCCCGCCAGTTCGTCACGTTTGGCTGCGACCTGCTTCTGCGCATCAGCCGAAATCGCCGATGTATTCAGATCTTCCAGGTTGACGGCCTTTTGCGGAATGCCCCACCACACCGGATCGTTCTTCCACTTGCCGTCCAGCACCTGCTGGATCGCCGCGTTGTAGTACACGCCCCAATGCGCGACCACCGAGCCGAGGTGCGCCTCAGGACCGAACTTCTTCATGTCCGAATCCCAGCCGAACGCATGCACGTGCTTTTCCGATGCGGTCGCGAGCGTCGCGCTCGAATCGGTGTTCTGCAGCAGCACGTCGGCGCCCTGCCCGATCAGGGTTTCGGCCGCCTGCTTTTCCTTGCCTGGATCGAACCAGCTGTTGATCCAGATGACCTTGGTGTGGATCTTCGGGTTCACCGAACGCGCGCCGAGCGTGTACGCGTTGATGTTGCGGACCACTTCCGGAATCGGCACCGACGCGACGAAACCGAGCGTGTTGGTCTTCGTCACATAGCCCGCGGCGACGCCGGCCAGATACGCGCCCTGGTACATGCGCACGTCATAGGTGCCGAAGTTCGGCGCCTTCTTGTAGCCGGTTGCGTGCAGGAACACCGTATCCGGGAAGTCCTTCGCGACCTTCAGTTCGAAGTCCTGATAGCCGAAGCTCGAACCGATGATGATCTTGTTGCCCTTGTTCGCCAGATCGCGGAACACGCGCTCGGAGTCGGCCGATTCCGGCACGTTTTCGATGCGGGTGATCTTGATCTTGCTGCCGAACTTCGCTTCGGCTTCCTTCGAACCCTGGTCGTGCGCGAAGGTCCAGCCGGCATCGCCCGGATTGCCGAGGTAGACGAATGCCACGCCCGGTGCGTCGGCGGCCTGCGCGCTTTGCGCGAGCGGCGCGGCGAGCGCGAGCGAGGCCGCGCCCCAGGCGAATGCGGTCAGCAGATTTCTTCTCTTCATGTTTTCTCCTGTCGTGTATATCGAATGATGTGAAACGTGTGGTCGGTCCTGTGAGGCGGCAACTGGAATAACCTGGGCGTCAGCCGGCCGAAAAAAACGGCTTGCCGAGCGACGCCGGTGCGTTCAGGCGAATCGTATTCGGATTGCGCGAGATCAGCACCAGCACGACGACCGTCGCGACATACGGCAGCATCGCGAGAAACTGCGTCGGCACCGGTACGCCGATTGCCTGCGCGTAGAACTGCAAGCCGGTCACGGCGCCAAACAGCAACGCGCCGATCAGCAGACGCCCCGGCCGCCACGTCGCGAACACGACCAGCGCGAGCGCGATCCAGCCGCGGCCGGAGGTGAGCTGTTCCTGCCACAGATGCAGGTTGACGATCGAGTAATAGCCGCCTGCGAGCCCGGCCATGCCGCCGCCGAACGCCACCGCGCCGTAACGCACGCCTACCACCGGAAACCCGACCGAGTGCGCGACCTGCGGCGATTCGCCGACCGAGCGCAGCACGAGCCCGGCTCGCGTGCGGTACAGGAACCAGCCGATCACCGCGAACATCAGGAAGGCAAGGTAGTCGAGCGGCGTGAGGCTGAACAGCGCGGGTCCCAGCACCGGGATCTTCGAGAGACCGGGAATGGTCCATGTGTCGATCGTCGCGCGCACGGCCGCCGAAGTGTACGGCTTGCCGACATAGGCGGACAGGCCGATGCCGAAGATCGTCAGCGACAGGCCGGTGGCGACCTGGTTGGCGAGCATGGTCAGCGTGAGGAACGCGAACAGCATCGACATCGCGAGGCCGGCGCCGATCGAAGCGACCACGCCAAGCCACGGGTTGCCGGTGATGGTAGTGACCGCGTAGCCGGTGACGGCGCCCATCAGCATCATGCCTTCGACACCGAGGTTGAGAACACCGGACTTTTCGGCGACGAGTTCGCCCGCGCCCGCGAACATCAGCGGAATCGCGGCGGTGACGGCGCTCGAGGTGAGCGCGCTGGCTTGTTGAATATCCATGGAGATCCGGCGAAAAATCAGTGGGCGAATTAGTGAGCCTGAGCGGCCAACGAGCGGCGGCGCACGCGGTAGTTCACGAACAGGTCAGCCCCCAGCAGGCAAAACAGCAACAGTCCCTGGAATACACCGGAAAGCGCCTGCGGCAACTGCATCGAGGTCTGCACCGCTTCGCCGCCCAGGTACAGCAGCGCCATCAACAGGCTCGCCAGCACGATGCCCACCGGATGCAACCGCCCGACGAACACCACGATGATCGCGGTGAAGCCGTAGCCCGGCGACCACGTCGCCTGCAACTGGCCGATCGGGCCGGCGATCTCGCCCATGCCCGCGAGGCCCGCTAGACCACCGCTAATCAGCAGCGAGGTCCAGATGGATTTCTTGTCGGAGAAACCAGCGTAGCGCGCGGCGAGCGGCGCGAGACCGCCGACGTTCATCCGGTAGCCCGCGAAGCTCTTGCGCATGAACAGCCACACCAGCGGAATTGCAATCAGCGTCACGAACACCGACGCGTTCAGACGCGTGCCGCGGAACCACTTCCAGTGCCAGTCGCCGGAGAACGTGGGGTAAAGCGCGTCGCCGCTGAACATCTCCGAGAGCGGGAAATTCATGCCCTGCGGATCGCGCCACGGTCCGCTCACCAGATAGATCAGCAACTGCGTCGCCACGTACGTGAGCATCAGGCTGACGAGAATTTCGTTGGTATTGAAGCGACTTTTTAGCAGCGCCGGAATCGCCGCCCACACCATGCCGCCGATCACACCGGCGAGCATCATGGCCGGCAGAATCCACCAGCCGCTGGCCTGATCGAAATAGATCGCGACGCCGCTGGCGGCAATCCCGCCGAGCAGCATCTGCCCTTCGGCGCCGATATTCCAGACGTTCGCGCGATAACCGATCGCGAGGCCAAGGCCGATCAGACACAACGGTGACGCCTTCAGCAGCAGTTCCGACCAGCCGTTCACGCTGGACAGCGGTTCGATAAAAAACGCGTGCATGGCCTGCAGCGGGTCGCGGCCGACGAGGCTGAAGATCAGAAAGCCGATCGCGAGTGTGAGCAACGCGGCGATCAGCGGCACGGCAATCTGCATCGTGCGCGAGGGCGTCGTGCGTGCTTCGAGTCGATACGGAAGAATCATGGGAGCGTGTGGTTATGTTGGTTTCTGGCGTTGAGGAACGTCACGCGTGGGCGGGTTGTTCCGCCGACGGCGCCGCGCCCTCGCGGTCGCCGAACAGCCCCGCCATCCAGCGGCCGATTTCCTCGGCATTGGTCGCGCCGGTGGCACGCACCGGCGAGAGCCTGCCGCGGGCAAGCACCGCGAGGCGGTCGCAAATGTCGAACAATTCTTCCAGTTCTTCGGAAATCACCAGTATCGCCACGCCGCGCGCCGCCAGATCGAGCAACTGTTGACGAATGAAAGCCGCCGCGCCCACATCGACACCCCAGGTCGGCTGCGCGACCACCAGCACCTTGGGCGCCTGCAAAATCTCGCGGCCCATGATGTATTTCTGCAGATTGCCGCCCGAGAGACTCTGCGCCAGCGCTTCCGAACCGCCGCAGCGCACGTCGAATGCCTCGATGCAGCGTTTGGCGAATGCGCGCATCGCGCCTGACCTGATCCAGCCGGAATTCACCATCTGTTGACGATGAGCGGTCAGCAGCGCATTTTCCGCCAGCGTCATGGCCGGCACCGCACCGCGGCCCAGGCGTTCTTCCGGCACGAAGCCGAAGCCGAGCGCGCGCCGCCCGCCCGCACCGAGACGCCCCGCGGCCTTGCCGCAGATCGTGACCGCGTCGGCCCGCACGCCGCGCTTTTCGCCCGATAGCGCCGACAGCAATTCCGCCTGCCCGTTGCCCGAGACGCCCGCAATGCCAAAAATTTCGCCGGCATGCACGCCGAACGAGACGTTATCGAGCGAGGTGCCGAACGGATCGTCGCTCGCCACGGACAATTGCTTCACGTCGAGCAGCACGGTGCCCGGCGTGTGCTCGCGGCGCGTGTAATCAGGCAGCGAATGACCGACCATCAGCTGCGCGAGCGACGCCTGGGTTTCCTCTTTCGGCTTCACGTGACCGGTCACGCGGCCGCCGCGCATCACTGTCGCGGTGTCGCACAGCTCCTGGATTTCATCGAGCTTGTGGCTGATGTAGAGAATGCTGCAGCCTTCGGCAGCCAGACGCCGCAGCGTCTCGAACAGCTTGCGAACCGCTTGCGGCGTGAGCACCGAGGTCGGTTCGTCCATGATCAGAAGACGCGGGTCCTGCAACAGGCAGCGCACGATTTCGACGCGTTGCCGCTCGCCCACCGTCAGGCTATGCACATGGCGCTGCGGGTCGATGTCGAGGCCGTAGTCGGCGGAGACTTCGCGGATGCGCTTGCCGAGCGTCTTCAGATCGAACGGCTCGTCGAGTGCGAGCGCAATGTTTTCGCCGACCGTGAGCGTCTCGAACAGCGAAAAGTGCTGGAATACCATGCCGATGCCGAGCTTGCGCGCGGCGGCCGGGCTGGCGATCTCGACCGGCTGGCCTTCCCAGCGGATCTCGCCGGCATCGGGCCGTACCGCGCCGTAGATGATCTTCATCAGCGTGCTTTTGCCGGCGCCGTTTTCGCCGAGCACGGCATGGATTTCACCCGGCGCGACGATCAACGTGACGTCGTCGTTGGCGCGCACGGCCGGATACTGTTTGGTGATGCCTTCGAGCACCAACCGGGGCGCCGTCTGTTCCGGCCTGCTTGCCGACTGCGCGGCGGCGCCGTTGCTATAAGAGTCGCTCATGTGATTCCGTAGTACGTCAGTGACTGCCGCTTGCAGCGCGTCCGCCCACCCTACCAGCGAGCGATCCGTCACCACAACCGGATGACAATACCTAATTCGACCCGCTCAGTCGAGCCGACAAAATTCCCGCAAACCCCCGCCGCAGCGAGCTCTGCGGGTATCCCACTCTTGACGCGGCTTCGCGTTCATATTAAAAGTCATATACCCCCACGCCCGTTCGATCAGCCAGAACATATATTTCGGAGAAGTCATGAGTCAGCAACGCGAGGCGATCGATACATACTTACTACGCGTCTTGCATACCCTGTTGATGGAGCGCAGTGTCACGCGCGCGGCCGTCAAACTGAATCAATCGCAACCCGCCATTAGCGCGGCGCTGCGCCGTTTGCGCGACATCACCGGCGACCCGCTGCTGGTGCGCGGCAAGTCCGGCATGGTGCCGACCGAGTACGGCCTGCGCCTGCTCGAACCGGTGCAGAACGCGCTGCGCGAGATCGAACGCATCAAATTCCAGCAGCACAACTTCGACCCGGCTACCTCCATTCGTTGCTACCGGATCGGCTGCCCGGACTACCTGAACGTGCTGTTTGTGCCGACGGTGGTGGAACGCTTTCGCCAGGCCGCGCCGAACGCGACGCTCGAGTTTCACTCGCTCGGACCCGCGTTCGACTACGAACTCGCGCTCGAAGACGGCAAGCTCGACATCGTGGTCGGCAACTGGCCTGAGCCACCGGAGCAACTGCACCTGTCGAACCTGTTCGTCGATCAGATCGTCTGCCTGATGAGCAACACGCATCCGTTCGCCAAACGCGGCGGACTGACGCTCGACCAGTACCTGAATGCTCCGCATCTTGCGCCTACTCCCTATTCGGTGGGCCAACGCGGCGCGATCGACGTGCATCTTGCGCGCGAGCGGCTAAAGCGTCATGTGGTCGTTACGCTGCCGTACTTCAATCTGGCGCCTTACGTGCTGATCAAGTCGGATCTGATCTTCACGACGACGCGTCTGTTTGCCGATTACTACGCCAAGTTCCTGCCGCTGACCGTGGTGCCGGCCCCGCTCGACTTCCCGCCGATGCAGTATTACCAGCTGTGGCACGAGCGCGTGCATTACTCCGACGAAGTGCGCTGGCTGCGCAGTCTGGTTGCCGAGGCAACCAAAACCCTGATCGACAAGCCTTGATTCTGTGCGCTACCGTTTATCGACATCCCTTTCGCGTGGATGCCGATAAACTCGCCGACCTGCTTCGTTACGCCGCCGCTTCGTAAAGCGTCTTTGCCAGCCGGTTGTGCTGCTCGATGACCGGAGCCAGTTCCAGCGTCGTCAACTGCCCGTCCTTCACCACCACCTTGCCGCCGATCACGCTATGGCTCACCTGCGACGGCGCGCAGAACACCAGCGCCGCGACCGGATCGTGCAAGGCGCCCGCGAACAGCGGCTGACGCAGATCGAACGACACGAAATCCGCCGCCATGCCCGGCGCCAGCGCGCCGATGTCGTCGCGATTGAGCACCTTCGCGCCGCCTAGCGTGGCGATCTCCAATGCTTCACGCGCGGTCATCGCATCCGGTCCGAAGCCGACGCGCTGCAACAGCAGCGCCTGGCGCACTTCGGCAACCATTTGCGCGCCGTCGTTCGAGGCCGAACCGTCGACACCCAACCCGACCGGCACGCCCGCGAGACGCATCCGCTTGACCGGCGCGATGCCTGACGCCAGACGCATGTTCGAACACGGACAGTGCGCGACGCCCGTGCCGGTGCGCGCGAATAGCGCGATCCCGGCGTCGTCGAGTTGCACGCAGTGGGCATGCCACACGTCGTGACCGACCCAGCCCAGGTCTTCCGCATATTCGGCCGGCGTCATGCCGAACTTCTCGCGGCTGTAGGCGATGTCGTTGACGTTCTCCGCGAGGTGCGTATGCAGCGACACGCCGTAATGCCGCGCCATCGTCGCCGATTCGCGCATCAGGTCGCGACTCACCGAGAACGGCGAGCAGGGTGCCACCACTATGCGCAACATCGCGTAACGGCCTTCGTCGTGATACGTCTCGATCAGGCGTTGCGTGTCTTTGAGAATGTCCGCTTCACGCTCGACCACCGAATCCGGCGGCAAACCACCGTCCTTCTGGCCCACGCTCATACTGCCGCGGGCCGCGTGAAAACGCATGCCGATCCGGCGCGCCGCGGCGATGCTGTCGTCGAGGCGGCTACCGTTCGGATAGATATACAAATGGTCGCTCGAGGTCGTGCAACCGGACAGCAGCAGTTCGGCCATCGCCGTCAGCGTCGAAACCTCGATCATCTCCGGCGTGAGGTTCGCCCACACCTTATAGAGGCTGGTCAGCCAGCCGAACAGCTCGGCGTCCTGCGCGGCGGGGATCGCGCGCGTCAGGCTCTGGTACATGTGATGATGCGTATTGACCAGGCCCGGAATCACCAGGTGCCCGCGCATGTCCAGCATCTCGTCGGCCGTTTGCGGCAGTTCCGCCGTCGGTCCTACCGCGACAATGCGGTTGTCCTCGATATACAGGCCGCCGTCGCGCAATTCGCGCCGGGCGCCGTCCATCGTGACCAGCACGTCCGCGTGCTTGACCAGCATCGTTTTCTTCGGCTTTTGCGCCGTCTGTTCCATCGCCATTCGTTTCTCCGCTTCAATGCTTCCGTGCAAAGTCGTTCGAACGCGATGTGACGGCACGCCACCGTGCCGCCGCGTCCCGTCGAACGCCGTTGGCCCGGTTACCCGGCGTATTCCGCCGTCTTCGGGGGGCGCGCGGGACGTGGCGGTCATGATTCGCCGTGTTCGCCGCTGCGCACAGGTGTAACCTTCGACGGCCAAAATAATGCTGACAACTCATGCCGGTGCGATACCCGACTTCACGCTGTCGATATAGTGGGCGTTTTTTGGCGCCGGTACGATCTGGCGGTACACCTTACACGCGGCAATAGTCGAATGAATCGACTTGCCGCAGCTTTCAGAAGACTGTCTGTCATGCGCCAGCTATTATCTTTCCTATCTCGCGCGCGCTGAGCACAACAACCTTTTTACAATGGCTGTCACGGCGCTCGCTTCAATTCGCCGACGGGTATGTAGCCACTGACGTGGAGCCTCGATCCGCCGCAAACGTATTCTGGATCGGGCTGCCGCCGAAACCTCGCATTCACATAAGGAAAATTGCGAATGGGAAAGCTCACTACCCATGTGCTCGACACCGCGAACGGCCGTCCTGGCGCGGGCATCAAGGTCGAACTCTTTGCGCTCTCGGGCGACGTCCGCCGCGCGCTCAAAACCACCACCACCAATGACGACGGGCGCTGCGATCAGCCGCTGCTCGAAGGCGACGCACTGGTTGCGGGCGAATACGAACTCGTGTTCGGCGCCGGCGACTACTTCGCTTCGATCGGCACGAAAGTGCCGGAGCCGCGTTTCGTCGATCGCGTCGTGCTGCGCTTTGGCGTAGCCGATGCCGGTGCGCACTATCACGTGCCGCTGCTGGTGTCGCCGTGGTCGTACAGTACGTATCGGGGCAGCTAAGCTGAACTGAGCGTATCGCCAGGCGTTGGAGGAAGACGAGGTTGAAGTCGCGCTGTATTTGCGAGCGCGCCCGATTGCACTGTGCGGATCCTTGGAGACACCCGCGAAGCGCAATCGAACGCGAGCGACTCGCCCCGAATTTCCAATAAAAAATGGCGCCGTGCGAACTGAGCGCACCGCGTCTCTCACCCCGCAGTCTGCGCAGCGACACCGTGCATGCCGACGACCCGCCAGCCGGGTCACCGAAGGCGGAACCAAGGCACAAGCGTCGTTGGGCGTACAACGAATCAGAAGTGGAGGAGTTTCATGGAAGGCTTTATCACTGACTGGCTGAACCTGGCATTGCGCTGGTTCCACGTCATCGTCGCCATCGCCTGGATCGGCGAATCGTTCTACTTCGTCGCACTCGACAACAGCCTGAAACCGCCCACGGATCCGAACCAGCGCAGGCGTGGCGTGTTCGGCGAGCTGTGGCACGTGCACGGCGGCGGCTTCTACAACATGCAGAAGTACACCGTCGCGCCGCCGGAAATGCCGGACGACCTGCACTGGTCCAAGTGGCCGTCGTACACCACGTGGCTGTCGGGCGCGAGCCTGTTCACGGTGCTTTATCTGCTCTCGCCGACCACGTATCTGATCGACAAGAACGTGCTCGACATGGGCCCGGTGGTCGCGGTTGCTTCGGCGCTCGGCTTCCTCGCCGCAGGCTGGATCGTCTACGACTCGCTGTGCCGTCTGCTCGGCAATAAAGACAAAGTGCTCGGCATCTGCGTCGGCATTTATGTGGTGATCGCGGCGTACCTGGCGTGCCATATCTTCGCGGGCCGCGCGGCTTACCTGATCATGGGCGCGATGCTGGCAACGATCATGTCGGCGAACGTGTTCTTCGTGATCATCCCGGGTCAGCGCAAGATGGTTGCCGCAATGCTCAAGGGCGAAACGCCGAACCCGATCTACGGCAAGCGCGGCAAGCAACGTTCGGTGCACAACACGTATTTCACGCTACCGGTCGTGTTCGCGATGCTGTCGAACCACTACGCGATGACCTACACGAATCAGTACAACTGGGTCGTGCTCCTGATGATCATGCTGGCCGGCGCGCTGATTCGCCAGTTCTTCGTGATGCGTCACCGTGGCCAGGTGCTGTGGTATCTGCCGCTGGTCGGTATCGTGCTGATGTTCGCAGCCCTCTTCTCGACGATGCCAAAGCCGGTCGTGCCGGTAGCGCAAGCCGCGAACGCGCCGGTGGTCAAGGTGGCCGATATCGCGCCGGTGCTGCAACAACGTTGCGTGGCATGCCACTCGGCCCATCCGACGATGATGGGCAGCGCCCCGGCCGGCGTGCTGCTCGATACGCCGGATGAGATCTCGCAGAACGCACAGCGGATCTATCAACAGGCAGTGACCTTGAAGGCCATGCCGCTGGGCAATGTCACGCACATGACCGACGACGAGCGGATGAAGATCGCCGCGTGGTTCCAGGGCGGTGCGGTGAAGTAATGGCTAGGCCGGGTGTGGTGCCCGGCTTTGGAAGGAAACGTGAAGCGGGCTTTTCGCGCGAGCGGGAGGTCCGCTTTTTCATTCGCGACGACTGGATAGGATAGTGGTACGGCGCAGCTTGATAATGTAGCCCACAGGACACAATATTGGCTATATGCTACTATTTTGTAGCCCAAAGGGCACAAATTGCGCACGCGTGCTTTGTGCCTCTTGGGCTACAATATGACCTACGATCCACCAAATTGATGCCATGGGGATACAAATGACCAACCTCGCCGACGTTGCAGACATGCTGAAGGCCGTTCGGCGCGGCAGCAACCTGTCGCAGGAAGAGCTGGCGCAGCGGGCCGGGGTCGCGCGTACCACGGTAGCGCGCATGGAGACGCTCGCCAGGAACGACATGAGCGTGTCGGCCCTCGTGCGTCTACTCGAAGCAGCAGGCTACGACCTCAAATTCGTTCCGCATGGACATGGACGAACCCTCGAGGACATCCTGGCTGAGCAGCGCATGCCGGATTCCAACTCATGAGGCTCGATGTTCAGGTGCTGGGCAAGAACATTGCCACACTGTTCCGTGAGCGCGACGACTACGTCCTCAAATACAACCGCGACGCGACGGCAAACGACTTCGTCAGCCTGACAATGCCGGTGCGCGAAGAAGCTTGGCGCTGGCCGCGCGACCTGCATCCGTTTTTCCGGCAGAACCTGCCAGAGGGCTATCTCCTGAATCTGATCCGCGAGCAATTCGGTCCTTTGCTCGACGGGACCGACCTGTCGCTGCTTGCGGTGGTAGGGGCAATGGGGATTGGCCGTGTCACCGTTACGCCAGAAGGCGTCGCGCCGGGCACCCAGTTGCAAGCGCTCGACGTGCAGGACATTCTGCATGGCGACAACACCACCGAGCATTTCGCCGCGTTGGTCCGGGAATATGCGCGCGCGGCCATCTCGGGTGCCGTACCGAAGTTCATCGCCCCGCAGGCGGAAGTCGCCAGCACGTCCACGCCGACGCCGCTCGGCAAACCGACCATTCGAACGAGCCGCCACATCGTCAAAGGCTCCGACGACAACACACCGTTTCTCGGCTTCAACGAGTTTTATTCGATGCGTGTACTGGAACGCGTCGGCGTGGCACCGGTCGCGCGCACGCAGATGTCGGATGACGGCCGGGCGCTGATCGTCGAACGTTTTGACGTGGATGCCAATGGACTGCCCGCGTACGGCGTCGAGGATATGTGCGGACTATTGGGCTTGCCGCCACACGAAAAATACAACTCGACCAGCGAAAAGATGCTCAATGCCGCCAAAGCGTATCTGCTCGATCGCGACAGTATGCGACTGCAACTCGAACAACTGGGCTGGCATCTGTTGACGAACTATGTGGTGCGCAACGCGGACTGTCATACCAAGAATGTCGCGCTGCTCTATACGTCGGTCGACGATGTCGCGTTCACGCCGGTCTACGACATCGTCACGACCCAGGCCTATCCGCGTTTCGCGGCCAATCCGCCGGGTCTGCCCATCGACGGCCGCAAAACCTGGGCGGCCGGCAAAACGCTTGAGCGCTTTTTCAACACGCGCATGGGAATCGCGCCGCGGCAATACGCGCAGATGGTGGAAGCGCTATGCGATTCGGCGCTCGAGGTCGGCCATGAAGTGATTGAAGCGGCGCGCAACGAACCGCAGTGGCGCCAAGTCGCCAAGCAGATGCTGCATGCGTGGGACGAAGGCATGACGTCGTTGAGATCGCCGAAGAAAAGTCTGCAATTCAAAGGACTTAAACCGGCAATCGAAGCGGCAGGATTTTCCGCACCCGAACCGGCGGAACGACCACGCGAAGTAATCGGGCGTTCGCCACTGCTTGGCAAGCGTGGCTGACATACGGCGGCGCGCCTGCAATCCTCGTCGGCAAAAACAAAAGGCCCACAGCATGCACTGTGGGCCTTTTTGCAGAGTCGACTTGCGCGAATACTACGTCGATGCGCGAAACCTCACATGACGACCGCGCTCAACGCATCTTCGGTGAGCCAGAGCGACTCGGCCAGATCCTGCTCGTTCAGGTTCAACCCATCGCCGCCACGATCGACAACGATAAAGTCGCTCACCTCACCCAATGCAATCAGCGGATGGTGCCAAACGCCCTTCGCATAGTTCACGCCCTGCCAGCCGCTCGTCACGAACGCGCGAATCTGCTTCGGATCGAGATCGCCCGCCGGCGCCACGACGACCAGATAGGCCTTGTCGTTCAATGGCACGAACGCCTGACTGCCGAGCGGATGACGCTCGAGCATCTTCACCTCGAACGGCAGCGTACGCGGCTGCCCGCGAAACAGGTTCACCAGCGTGCGGCCGTTCTCCTCAGTCACGTCGACTTTCGCGAGATCGTGATAGCGGATCGTCGTACCGAGGTTGATCGGGATCTGTTTCGCGCCTTCGAGTTCGATCACGTCGCCAAACGGGGCGAACGCTTCCTTCGTCAACGGTTCGATCGCCAGCGTTTTCATGATGCGAGCGTGCCCCACAGACGCAGACGCGACACGCCGCCGTCCGGAATGATGTTAAAGCGCACGTGCGTGACCGGGCCCAAGGCCGCGATTTCGCTTTCGAAATAGTGCTGGTTGTCCATCTTGAGCTTCTGTTCGCCCAGCAGCACCGGCCAGAACATGGCTTGCGTGATCAGCGAACTGTCAGTGCCACCCGTCACGTACGCGGCCTGGATCGAGCAACGATCCGGGAAGTTGCCCTTGAAGTGCGCGGTATCGACTTCGATCTTCCTGATCACACCCGGTTGCGCCAGCGCGACGATCGCCCAGTCGTTACCCGGCTCACGGCGGCGGCGCGTTTCCCAGCCGTCGCCCATGTTCGCGCCGCGGCCCGGCATCAGGATCGTCGAGGCAGCGCCGAAGTGCTGATTGTTCGCCGCGACCAGATACGCGCCGTTTTCCATCGCCGCCAGATCGAATTGCTCAGTGCGGCTCGCGCCTGCCCAGTCGACTTGTGGTTGGCCATACACACGCAGACGCGCAATGCCGCCGTCCGGGTAGATGTTCACGCGCAAGTGGGTGTACGCGTTCGCGTCGCTGACTTCGTGATAGTGGTGGCTATTGCCTTGCAGCGTCGTGGACGGAACGATTTCAGTCCATTGGGTCGACTGGTTCGGCACGCCGTCCACCACGCGCGCGGCTTCAACGGAGGCCGCCGGCGGGAAGTTGCCGGTGAAGTGGCTGGTATCGAGATCCAAACCCTTGATCACGCCCGGACGCGCAAGCTTGACCACGCACCAGTCGTAGCCATTGGCGCGCTTGCGGCGCGTTTCCCAGCCGTCCATCCACTTGCCGTTATCGTCGTACTTGCCTGGAATGAAGACGGCCGGCTCCGGATTCAGCATGCGTTCCTTCGGCGCGAAGAAATCGTCGCTGGCCTCGAGCGCCTGCGCGCCCAGACGCGGGTCCGCCAGGTTCACATAGCGACGCGTGAAGTCCGGTGCGTTGGGGTCGAGAATCGGGAGTGCCATCTTTGTCTTCCTTAGTGTTCGTTAGTGCTGAAAAAACGCTTCAGCTCGAGGTTCGCGACGCGTGGCTAAATCCTTACGCGTCGATCAGGTCGTCGAGCCGGAAACGTGCGATGCGGTAGATCTGATCAAGGCTGGCGCGCAACTCGTCGACGCGGCTGTTGTTCACGCGCGCTTCGAAGTTCGCGATGATGCCGTGGCGGTCATAACCGCGCACCGCCAGGATAAACGGGAAACCGAACTTCTCGCGATAGGCGCTGTTCAGCGCGACCAGCTTGTCGAATTCTTCCTGCGTACATTGGGCGAGGCCCGCGCCGCTCTGCTCGCGCGTCGATTCGGCTGTCAGTTCGCCGCGCACGGCAGCCTTGCCGGCGAGCTCCGGGTGGGCGTTGATCAGCGCGAGCTGTTTTTCTTCACCAGCCGTCTCGACGAGATTCGACATCTTGCGATGCAACTCCTCGATGCTGGCGAACGGCCGTTGATTCGCAGCAATTTCCGCGACCCACGGCGAGTGCTCGAAAATGCCCGACAGCGCTGCGACGAACGCGTCGGTCGAGATGCTGTTGAGTTGGTCCAGAGTGTATTGCATCGCCTTCATGCCGCAGCCCCGCGGTTGTTTTGCTGGTAAGGGTGATGTTCGCGCCAGTGCCGCGCGATATCGACGCGCCGCGTCACCCACACGCGATCGTGCTGTTCGATATGGTCGAGAAAACGTTGCAGCGCACGGAAGCGCCCTGGGCGGCCGAGCAGCCGGCAGTGCATGCCGATCGACAGCATTTTCGGTGCTTCGTCGCCCTCTTCGTAGAGCACGTCGAATGCGTCGCGCAGATACGTGAAGAAGTGGTCCGCCGTGTTGAAGCCTTGCGGGCTTGCGAAACGCATGTCGTTGGTGTCGAGCGTGTACGGCAGGATCAGTTGCGGCACCTTCGCGCCGCCTGTCACCTCGACGTCCATCCAGAACGGCAGATCGTCGCCGTAGTAATCCGAGTCGTACAGGAAGCCGCCATGCTCGGCGACCAGCCGGTGCGTATTGGGACTGTCGCGACCGGTGTACCAGCCGAGCGGGCGCTCGCCAGTCACACGTTCGATCGCTTCCATGCCGAGGCGCATGTGCTCCGCCTCTTTCTCCGGCGATACGTCCTGATAGTGAATCCAGCGGTAACCATGGCAGGCGATTTCATGACCGAGTTCGACGAATGCGCGCCCAAGATCAGGATGACGCTCGATTGCCATGCCGACGCCGAACACCGTGAGCGGCAAACCGCGCTTTTCGAATTCGCGAAGGATGCGCCACACGCCTGCCCGCGAGCCGTATTCGTAGATCGACTCCATGCTCATGTGGCGAGCCGGGTAAGCCGCCGCGCCGACGATTTCCGACAAGAACTGTTCAGAGCCCGGATCGCCGTGCAATACGCAGTTCTCGCCGCCCTCTTCGTAGTTCAGGACGAATTGCACCGCCACACGCGCTCGACCAGGCCAGTTCGCCTGCACCGGGTGGCGGCCGTAGCCGATCAGATCGCGTGGATAGTTCGAGTCGAGTGGCATGGTTTGACGAATGCGTGGTGACAGTACGTAAAATTCGCGTGGGCTTGCATGTAGTGCCGGCAAGTTTATGCTGCTGGCGCGAGTTGAAGCAGCACCAGAACGCAGTCCCACAAACAGCACCCAAAGGTCATTGGGGTGCCAGCGCCGAGTGGGACCAGTGTAGCGAAAACGCCCGGGTGCGCCCATACACCCGGGCAGATAGTGCGTGTCAGACGGAATGTATGTGCGGCGCCACTTCCGGGACCACTTCCGGCGCGAATTCCCTGGCGTTTACCCGCGCCATATCCGCTGGATTCGCCGGTTTCGCCGATTTCGCGCTGGGTGCCGCGCCCGTGGCCGCCGGACGCGGCGGCGCCGGATTTGGGTCCGCATCGGCCGGGCTGAAGGCCGCCAGCGCGCCGTCGTAGCGCTTGGCCAACGGCCGCGCATAGTCGCCGCGCTTGGCCGTCGACAGGCGCAGCGCGACCAACGCCTCGCTCCATTTGACGGCCGCCGTCACGCCCTCGATGACCGGCGCCCCCAGGGCATCCTCAATCTCGGCGCATAACTCGGCCATGCCCGCGCACCCGAGCACGATCGCGTCTGAGCCGTCCTCATCCAGCGCCCGCCGGCATTCATCGAGGATGATGCGACGTGCCGCCGAGCCGGGTTTGTCGAGATCGAGCACCGCCACATCCGTGGCTCGCACGTTGCGGCAAAAGCGCTTCATACCGTAGCGCTCGGCAAGGTGCCACGCCATGCCGCAAGTGCGCGCCAGCGTCGTCACCACCGAGAAGCCCGGGGCCAGCACACTCGCGGCATGCATTGCGGCTTCGGCAATGCCGATCACCGGGCCGCGCGCCAACTCGCGCGCCGCGTACAGGCCTGGATCGCCGAAGCAGGCGATCACGTACGCGTCGCAACCTTCACGTTCCCCGGCGATCACTTCGGCGAGCAAGCCGGGGGTCGCGAGAGCTTCGTCGTAATAGCCTTCGATCGACGGCGGCCCCATGGTCGGATTGACCGCGATCACTTCGGTGCCGGGTGCGGCGACCTCGCGCGCGCAGCGGCCCATCGCGTCCGTCATGCGTTGCGTGGTATTCGGATTGATCAGTTTGATACGCATATCGACTCCTGTTGCAACATGGGCTCAGCGAGCCAGCATCCGATAGAACACCGCAGCCAGTCCGGCGCCGATGAACCACGAGAAATTCGCCAGACCATCGAGCGTCGGCACCATCACACAGACCACGGCGATGACGGCGGCCGGCAGCAATGCAGCCACAGCACGGTAGTTGACGCCGTTTTTGTACCAGTATGAACCAGCCGGTGAAACCGAGTAGAGGTCATCGAGCACGATCTTCTGACGCTTCACAAGGAAATAATCAACGATCAGGACACCATATAAAGGGCCGATGAAACTGCCGAGCACGTCGAGTGTGTAGTGAATCACGGCCGGATTGTTGAACAGGTTCCACGGCGTGATGAAGATTGACGCCACCGCTGCGAGCATGCCGCCCGCGCGCCAGCTGATCAGACGCGGCGCCACGTTCGAGAAGTCGAAAGCCGGCGACACAAAGTTGGCGACGATGTTGATACCGATGGTGGCAATCGTGAAGGTCAGCGCGCCGAGAATCACCGCGGTCGGATAGTCGATACGGCCCACCGTTTCGACCGGGTCCGTAATCAGCTGGCCGAACACCGGCAGCGTGGCCGCGGTCGTAACCACCGTCACCAGCGAGAAGGCCAGGAAGTTGACCGGCAGCCCCCAGAAATTACCGCGCTGCACGCTACGAAAACTCTTGCCATAGCGGGAGAAGTCGCCGAAATTCAGCATCGGCCCGGAGAAGTACGACACCACCAGCGAAGTCGCCGTGATCATCACCGGGACCACTTCCATGCCGTGATATTTGACACCGCCCAGGTTGATGCCGATATTTCGCCATCCTGCGCGATACACCATGTAGCCCGCGAGAATGAACATCACCACGTAGACCGCCGGGCCAGCGAAGTCGATGAACTTCTTGATGGTCTCCATGCCATGCCAGAACACCAGTGCCTGCAAGACCCACAGCAACATGAAACCGGCCCAGCCGAGGGTCGAGAGTCCCATGAAGCCGTGATGGTGCACGTCGGCATACGGCAACAGTTGCGGCACGAATTTCAGCACCACGATGACCAGCGCACTCGACGCCAGGTATGTCTGAATGCCATACCACGCCACCGCGATCAAACCACGAATGACCGCGGGAATATTTGCGCCGAGCACGCCAAAGGTCGCGCGGCACGCCACCGGATAAGGCACACCGTTGGCCTGACTCGGCTTCGCGATGAGATTGCATAGCAGATTGACGATCGTGATGCCGACCAGCAGCGCGATCAGCACCTGCCAGCTCGTCAGTCCAAGCGCGAACAGACTGCCCGCGAACACATAACCGCCGACACTGTGCACGTCCGACATCCAGAACGCGAAGATGTTATAGGCGCCCCAGGTTTGATGGCGCAGCGGCGCAAGATCTTCGTTATACAACCTGTCGCTGTAGCCTGCCGGTATCGGCGAATCGCCGGGCGCGCTGTCTGCGTAAGTGGAAATGGTGGGGCTGCTGGGCGCTGCACTGAACTGAGCCATGACTCCTCCTTGAGATAGGGACCATCGATAAAGAATCGAAGGACATTGCATCAGCCATGCCATGCACGCTCTCCTGCCCCGAAGGGTCAAAGGAAAATGAAGCTGCCTGGCTAGCCGCCCCGCGGACGTCTCCGTACTGATGTACTTGTGGTTATCGCACCGCCAGCGGCCGCGGGGTCCCGACGATGCGTTGCTACTTCTATGCCGTCTCAGCGGCGTCCACGCGTGCGCAAGCCGGCAGCGCTCACGCCGAGCCGCCTTGCAACGCTTGATCCGGTTCAGTTCACTTCAGTGCGGCGCGCACCAGCAACGGGCGCACACCGGCCGCCTGCCTCAGCCTGGCGCGGACTTGTCTTTAACCGCCTGTTTGGGTGCACCGTTACGTGCACCGAACACCTCATGCAGATCGGCCGCACCACGCGCGGGGCGGTCCAGCATCTTCAACTCGACGCTTTGCAGATGG
Organism: Paraburkholderia fungorum; assembly: GCF_046027215.1. GTDB lineage: Bacteria > Pseudomonadota > Gammaproteobacteria > Burkholderiales > Burkholderiaceae > Paraburkholderia > Paraburkholderia fungorum_D. The sequence continues at coordinate 2,796,829 of NZ_JAQQEN010000001.1, forward strand.
CGCGACATCAAGGCCGCCGCCTCCTTCGCATCGCCGGCGTCGAGCGCGGCGAGAATCGCTTCGTGGTCCTCGAACGAGCATGGGCTGCGTCCGAGCGATTCATACAGTGCGGAAATCAACGTGGAGCGCGCTACCAGTCCGTTCAGGCAGTCGCACAGCACGGTGTTGCCGGTTAGTCCGGCCAACTCGGTGTGGAACTCGCCCGACAGGCGGATCCACGCCGGAAAATCACGTGTTTCGAACGCTTTGCGTTCGCGGCCAATCATGCTGCCGATACTCTTCAACCGCCGTGTGCCGTGCCCGTTGCAAATACGCTCCACCACGGCCAGTTCAATGATGCGGCGCATCTCGAACACCTCATGCACTTCCTGCAACGAGGGGCTCGCCACAAACGCGCCTCGATTCGGTTCGAGATCGACCAGGTGGTCGGTCGCCAACTGCGACAGCGCCTGACGGATCGGGCCGCGTTTCACACCAAATACTTCGCATAACTGTGCTTCGGTCAGCTTGGCGCCAGGCGCGAGCCGATGCTCGAGAATCGCGGCGCGGATGCGCTCGGCGATCGCTTCGGGTTTCGAACTATTTGCGTTGGCGGAATCTGTATCGGACATGATGTGCGTCTCGGTATGTTGGTCATCATAGGATGGACATAAAAATTGTCAACAATTTTTGCTAAGAATTTCGACAATCTTCATGAGGGTGTTGGGCTGCGGGCAAGACGGAACACCGTGCGGGCTACAACCAGCTTCACTACCAGTTTAATTAACGTGGGTTCGCCCCGCCGATTGAGGGCTGGTTTTGTCAACAAAACCTCTGGACCTTCACTGGCTCGCCTGCACGCAGGCGACCGGAATACTTGACCGTTAGTTGCGTTTCTGCTCTAAAAAGAAACGGGCAGAACTCTGCCCGCTCCGTGATTCGCCGGGCTCACGCCAGATACGGATAACCCGATAGCGTCAGTTTGAACCCATGCGCGTCAGCGACGAGGTGTGCGTCCGCGCCCACGGGCAGCGTCAGCATGTTGGGAACATGGCCGAATTGCAGACCGGTGATGACCGGGATCCCGACCACCGACCGCACCTGCTCCATCACCGCGTGCAGGTCATAACCGTTGTCGTAGTCGTACGATTTGCCGCCGGAGAAATCGCCCAGTATCAGCGCCTGCTGCTGAGCAAGAATGCCGCACAGGTGCAACTGATAGATCATCCGCTCGATCCGGAACGGCTGTTCGTTGACGTCCTCGATAAACAGGATGCCGCCTTGCACCGGCGGCATGTACGGCGTGCCGATCAGTGAAGTCAGCACCGCCAGATTGCCGCCCCACAACATGCCCGATACGTCGACCGGCTGCATTTGCGGCACATTGCCTGACACTGTCATGGTCGGTTTCGTCAACGCGGACCAGAAGTGTTGCATGGTGAATTCGCTCACCTCTTCCGCGCCGAAATCGCTCATCAACATCGGCCCGCCGAATGTTTTCACGCCGGCCCGCGCAAGCAACGCAAGCTGGACCGCGGTGAAATCGCTGTGCCCCACCAGTGCCACCGGCTGATCGGTCAGCCGCCGCTGCAGCGCGTCGTAGTCGAGTCCGTGCAGAATGCGCACCGCGCCATAGCCGCCGCGCACCGCCAGCACGATGTCGGGTAACTTGCGCGAGGGGTCGGCCAGCCGGTTCAGGTCGGCCGCGCGCTCGCCGTCGGTACCGGCGAAACGCTGGTAGCGGCGCCGCGTCGCCTCCACACCGTCGACGCGATGCCCCTGCGCATGCAAGCGGCGCAATGCGCGATGGAGTATCTCGGGATCATGCGGATAGCCGGACGGCGCAATCAGTTCAATGGTGCGATGGACGGTCATTGGCGAGACCTGTTGGACGTTGTTGTTTTAGATCGGCTCAGCCGGCCCCGGTTCGACGCGGGCCGCTGCGCGTGCCTCGCGGCTTGCGCGCCGGCGCTCCGCAAAGAACGATTTGAGCGCCGCGCCGCATTCATCCTCGAGCACACCGCCGGTCACCGTGGTGTGATGATTCAACTGCGGATTCGCGAATGCATCGACGACACTGCCGCATGCGCCCGTTTTCGGATCACGCGCCCCGAACACCACGCGGGCAATGCGTGCGTGCATGATCGCGCCGGCGCACATCAGACACGGCTCGAGCGTCACGTAAAGCTCGCAGCCCGGCAGACGGTAGTTTTCGACGGCCTGCGCGGCAGCGCGCAGTGCGGCCATTTCAGCATGCGCGGACGGATCGTGCGCGCCAATCGGATGATTGAAACCTCTGGCGATGACTTCATCGCCCCGTACGAGCACTGCGCCGACCGGCACTTCGCCCGCCGCGCGCGCTTCTTCGGCGGCAGCCTGGGCCAGTGCCATGAAGTGACGATCACGCTCGGAAACAGCTAGCGCCGACACTTCGCCAGGTGCGGGGGAGCGGTTCAGCGTGGCGTTGGCGGCCGCCAGATGACTCGCGACGGCGTCGGCAGCGTTGCCGCTGATGGGCTCAACCTGAGAAGCCGTTGCTGGCATTCCGTCCGCCGACTCCGGGTTCGGCGCGGCGCCGCAGGCAAGCGGCGCGCTCACTGCGATCCCGCGTCGGCCGTGTCGAGGTTGCCGGCGCGCTCGGAAAGCCGTTCAGCGATTCGCCGGCAGTATTCGCGCGGCAGGACCAGCGGACCGCCGCGCAGCGATTCAAGTGCCATGTCGAGCGCAAGCATGCGTGCCTGAAGACGGCAACGGGCGGTACGGTCACTCACGGCATTCAACTCCGCCTGCAGGTCGCGCAATGCGCGCAGCTGTTCGACAGCCGGCGGCACGAAACCCGCGTTTTTTAAAATCCGGTTGGCGACCCGCACTTCCTCGGGGACGAGCGCATCGTCCTCCAGGGGCAGCGGCGCGCCGGCGCCCGGCAAATCATCGAACTCACCGCGCGCGGCTGCGGCGGCAATACGCTGTTCGACTAACGCATCAAGCAATTTCATCTGCAGTCCACTACGTTGCGGCCCAAGCATTCTATCAGGGAGCGCACGACCGTTCTGACAGTCTGACCGACGAAACCTTCTGGTTTTCAGATTTTTCGCAATTGCGGGATGCACGCCCCGCGCTAGCCTGACCGGTTTGCCGCAGCGCTGTAGGGTGCGGGCAAATAATTACGAAATTCTTTCAACACGCGACGCAAGAAACGGCCGCTGATAGACACCCTTATTCATCGACAGTCAACGACACGATTTACGCCATGCAAACCGGAATGATCAATCACAGCCCTGATGCGGAACTTCCTGACGCGCTGCCAGCGGCATCCTCACCATTCAGGCGGAAGCGGGAACGGATTCCGGCCCCGCATCTACGCGTCACGTTGGCAAGCGTCATGATGGCGGTCGCGTTGTCCGGCTGCGGTGTGTTCTGCGGCGGCGCAGGCGGCAGCGGCGGCGGTTTTGCCGGCGGTTGCGCCACCGGCATGCGGTTCTAACGCCTGGCATGCAGGGTCGCGGCTCCAATAAGGTCTATGCGAGCGAGCGGCGCCCCGCCTGCGTTTCACTTCTCTCCAGCCAGAGGCCAACGCGCCAGCGCGACATGCCGGGTACGCCCGAGCAGACTGTGCATCAGAGCCAACTCACGCACGTTCCAACTGACGGGGTCAACAGGACGCGTCGCGATCCAGGGCATGCCGTAAGCCAGCGTCACGTGTGGTGTGTACGGCGCCGCATTCGGCGAGACGCTGCGGTTACCAAATCCCGCGTTCTGCAATTCCCGCGTGAGCCCATCGTGGAGCGTGTGGAGGCCGGCCACGCCCTCGCCGCCTCCCAGCACCAGAGGGCCAGGTCGCGGCCTCGACGCAAAACTCAAAGCACGGTCAAACTCGACGCTGAACGGTTCCATCCGGATCGACGCGGCCGCTTTCATCGCCGCATCCACCTGTGCTTGCGGCAAACCGCCTGCGAAATTCCCAAGGTGAAGCAATGTGACGTGCAAACGGTTGGCCACCAGAGGCTTGCTTTTCGAACGTGTCTCCCCGCAGAGCTGTTGCGCTAGCTTCGCGATACTGCTCGCCGTATTGGCGTCGGGGAAGACCGCGAAGAACAGGCCGTCGGTCGGAACAGGCGGCGCCTCGAGCCCGGGCAACCAGAGTTGTTCAGGCATGGTGCGCCTGCGTGGGTGAAGCCGGCATCAGGTCGAATCTCCGTTCAATCGTGCGCGCTTGCCGCGCGCCTGGGAAAACTGGTCAGCGGTGACCCCGGATCACGGTGCGCCTTCGCCGGCACACGGCGGCGAAATTCGGTTCGTAATGTATAGCTCCGCCTATCGCACACTATTAGCCGCGTCATCACTGCATCATGTCCGCGCACCAGAATGCACAGCATTCGTGGTCTGGCCGCCGCTGTATTACTGTACATTCATACAGTATTCGAGGCAATCTCGAAACGCTCAAAAAAGCTGAGGTGCGGGTTGACGCCGCGGTCGCAAATTTGCGTGTCGCACACGAGCAGCGGCACACTCGCGGGCGATGCAGCCCGGTCGAGAAATGTTCGGTACAGCGGCATTTTCGCCAGGGTAAGCTGTGGGCTTCGCGTGTTCTTGCAATAAAAAAGGGGCTGAATCAGATGCGGCGTGTCGTCTTCAATCAGAAAGGCGGAGTGGGCAAATCGACCATCGTTTGCAACCTCGCGGCGATCAGCGCCAGCGAAGGTTTGCGCACGCTAGTGATCGACCTCGATCCTCAGGGCAATTCCAGTCAGTATCTTCTCGGCGAGCAGGCACGCGAGCTCAAGCCCAGCGTGGCGGACTTCTTCGAGACAGCCCTGAGCTTCAGCTTCAGGCCGACACCCGTGTCGACTTTCATCCATCCCACGCCGTTCGAGAACCTCGATGTGATGCCCTCCCATCCGGAACTTGACGCTTTGCACGGCAAGCTCGAATCCCGCTACAAAATCTACAAGCTGCGCGACGCACTGAACGAACTGGATGCGTACGACGCAATTTATATCGACACGCCGCCGGCACTTAATTTCTACACCCGCTCCGCGCTGATCGCGGTTGAACGCTGCCTGATCCCGTTCGACTGCGACGACTTTTCTCGTCGAGCCCTGTACACGCTGCTTGATAACGTCAAGGAAATTCAGCAGGACCACAATGCCGGGCTGGAAGTCGAAGGGATTGTGATCAATCAGTTTCAGCCCCGTGCGAGCCTGCCGCTCCAACTGGTCGAGGAGCTCGTAAGCGAGGGTTTGCCGGTGCTGGCGTCCCGGCTGTCCTCTTCCGTGAAAATCCGTGAATCTCATCAGTATGCGAAACCGATGGTGCACTTCGACCCTCGACACAAGCTCGCTCAGGAGTTCATGGCGTTGCATCGCGAGCTGATTGGGTAATTTGCGAGCGATTGCTGGAAACACGCTTGCACAAGACGTAAAAAAGCCCGCAGAATTTGCGGGCTTTTTTACGTTGATGGCTGCGGCTACCTCCGCATCGCCGGACAGAACAAGGCTTGCCCAGCGGACACGATCGCCTGCCGCCTCAGAACTGATCCTCGCCAAGCGCGAGCACGCCGTGACGGCTGTTCGCCCGGACGATCGAAGCTTCGATGCCGCTCGCCTGCACGAGGATATGTTCGGCGTAGAACTGCGCGATGGCGATCTTCGTATCGTAGAACGCGGGATCGTCTGCGCGATTGCGCTGCGCGGCGACGAGTGCGCGCGCCATCTGCCAGCCGCACAGCACGACGCCGGCGAGCTTCAGGTACGGCACGCTGCTAACGAACACCGCGTTGGGATCGCCCTTCGCGTTCGCAATGACGAAGTCGACCACATTCGACAACGCCTGCGCCCCCTTCTCCAGCTCGGTTCTCATCGATGCGGCCGCCGCACCGTCGATCTGCGCAAGCGCCTCAACCGTCCCCGCGATTTCGGCGATGAGCGCCTTCGCGACCGCGCCGTTGTCGCGCAGTGTCTTGCGGCCCACCAGATCGTTGGCCTGAATCGCCGTTGTGCCTTCATAGATCGAGAGAATGCGCGCGTCGCGCAAGTACTGCGCGGCACCCGTTTCCTCGATAAAGCCCATGCCGCCGTGCACCTGCACGCCGAGGCTCGCGACTTCGTTGACCATCTCGGTGCTCCAGCCCTTCACGACCGGCACGAGGTACTCGTAGATCGCCTGATGGCGCGCGCGCTGCGCTTCGACAGGATGATGGTGCGCGTGGTCACTGTGCGCCGCCGCCACGTACGCCAGAGCACGCGCGCCCTCGGTCATCGCGCGCATGGTGGCGAGCATGCGCCGGACGTCGGGGTGATGGATGATGCTGACGGCCTGCTTCGCCGAACCGTCGACCGGCCGGCTTTGCACGCGCTCCTTCGCATAGGCGGCCGCCTTCTGGTACGCAAGCTCCGCGAGCCCGATGCCCTGCATGCCGACGCCGAAACGCGCCGCGTTCATCATGATGAACATGTACTCGAGGCCGCGGTTCTCTTCGCCGATCAGATGACCGATCGCGCCGCCGTGGTCGCCGAATTGCAGCACCGCGGTCGGGCTTGCCTTGATGCCGAGCTTGTGTTCGATCGATACACAATGCACGTCGTTACGCTCGCCGAGCGAGCCGTCTTCGTTGACGAGAAACTTCGGCACGATAAACAGCGAAATGCCCTTCACACCTTCGGGCGCATCGGGCGTGCGGGCCAGCACGAGATGCACGATGTTCTCCGCCATATCGTGTTCGCCCCAAGTGATGAAAATCTTGGTGCCAGAGATCCTGTACGACCCGTCGCCCTGCGGCACGGCGCGCGTGCGCACGAGCGCCAGATCGGAGCCGGCCTGCGGCTCGGTCAGATTCATCGTGCCGGTCCATTCGCCCGAGATGAGCTTCGGCACGTAGCGCTGCTTCTGTTCTTCGGAACCTGCGGTAAGGAGCGCCTCGATGGCGCCGTCGGTCAGCAACGGACACAGCGCGAACGACAGGTTCGCAGCATTGAGCATCTCGATGCACGGCGCGGCGATCAACTTGGGCAGCCCCTGGCCGTCGTATTCGGCCGGATGCTGGACCCCTTGCCACCCGCCCTCGGCAAACTGCCGGAACGCATCGGCAAAGCCTGGCGTTGCGGTGACTTTGCCGTCTTTCCAGCTGCTCGGGTTGCGGTCCCCTTCGACGTTTAGCGGCGCCAGCACTTCGCCACAGAATTTTGCCGCTTCGTCGAGCACGGCCTGGGCGGTGTCGATGCCGGCCTCTTCGAGACCTGGCAGCTTCGACATGTCGTCGATGCCGGCCAGCTCTTTCAGCACGAATAGCATGTCCTTAACGGGGGCGATGTAGCTCATGGTTGACTTCCAGTCGGGGCGGTTCAGGGCGGTTCAGGCCGCGAGCAGAAGCGCAACAGCGGCGGAACCAGAAGCACGCGCGCCAGGATGCGACAGTGTGGCAAACCCGGCCAGGCGCGAAGGGTGTAGGGCAAATCGTAGCATCGACATGCCCCGTCCGAATTGTCAAAACCGGACCACATGGTGACAAATCCGGCCATCCCGCTCAGGCGGCTGCGGATCCTCGACGGGTGTCACACCCGGTGCCGATTACGCGTGCGGTAGGTGCCGGGCGTGCTGCCCGTCCACTGGCGAAAGGCGCGATGAAACGCGCTGGGATCGTCAAAGCCGAGGTCGGCCCCGATGGCGGCGATCGTATCGTGCGTATCGGCGAGCCGTTGGATCGCGATGTCGCGCCGCAATTCGTCCTTGAGTGCCTGGAAGCTGGTTTCCTCGGCAACGAGCCGCCTGCACAGCGTACGAACCGAGCAATGAAGTCTTTGCGCTGCCCCGTCGATGGTCGGCAGGTCGGGCAGTTGCGCGGCAAGATATTGGCGCACCCTGTGGCTCACCAGCTGTTCGCTGGACGATTCGAAGATCCAGTCGCCGGGCGCGCGGGCGAGGAAGCTGCTCAGGTTGCGCTTGTTCTGCCGGAGCGGCATGTCGAGATAGTCCGCGCTGAAGCGCATCAGCGTGCGCTCGCAGCCAAAGCGCAGCGGCCCCGAGAAGAAGTACCGGTGATCGAGCGCATGTGCGGGCCGCGGGCACGCAAAGTCAACCTGCAGAAACGGAATCTTCTGGCCGATGAGCCACGACGACACGCCGTGAGCGAGCTTGAGCATCAGCTCCTGGCCAAGCGGCCCGATCTCGCCGTAAGCCGGGTTCGGACGCAACGCGACCTGAGCGACGGCGCCATCGCGCCGCGACTCGAGATGGAAATCGTCCAGAACGATGTGGAAGAACTGGCCGAAGCGATGCAGCGCTGTTTCGAGGTTGCGCGCATCGAGCAGGCTCAGGCAGATAAACTTCAGCGTGCCGCTGCGCAACGGGCGGCTGAAGACGCCGGGCATCTCGTCGTCGAGCTCGATGGCGAGCATGCGGTACAGCGTCGAGAACTGTTCTTCCGTGACCCGCGCACCGGGTCGCGCGAGCAGGTCGGGCGCGATGCCGGCTTCGTCGAGATAGCGGCGGATCACCTCGGGCTGAGCGCGCGCGCCGGCCAGAAAGCCATTGACGAGCGAGATGGGAACGGTGGCGCTGGGCGAGAGCATGCGAGTATCACGCGGACGAGTCGTTGGTCGATCGCCAATCTTACCGGTTGAACTCCCGCCCCTGAGCATTAGATTTCCTGCTCCGGAAAGTCCGGTCTTTCACCTGGTGCTTTACATGATGCGCCGCAGTAAGATTGCCCCGCTTTGACGGGCCTACCTGGAATGGGTGGGCGTGTATGATTGATTGAGCCGTATGATGGCTGGCGACGCGCCAAACCACGAAGACGGAACGGGCGAAAAGTCAGGATAGTCAGGTTCAACCGGTATGTCAGGAGTTGCTCAGACGTGACGCAAGCGCTGCCCTCAACGAGGCAACCCGTCCTGCTTGCCACCAAGATCGTCCCGCCACGTCTGCCCGCCGGCCTGATCGATCGGCCACGCCTCGCCTCTCTCGCGGCGCAGACAGAAAAGAAGCGCCTGACGGTGATCAAGGCTCCCGCCGGATTTGGCAAGACGTCGCTCGCGCTCACCTGGCTAAGCGTGCTCGGGACCAGCAGCGCGCGGATCGCCTGGCTATCTCTCGACGCCGAAGATGACGAACCCGCCCGCTACTTCAACCATCTCGCGCACGCATTAAGGCAAGCCTGTGGCAACGTCGGCGCCTCGGTGATCGGCCTGACCGCCGAAGCGTCGTTTGTGCCGGCGAATTCACTCGCGTCGACGCTGATTAACGAGCTTGTCGACGTCGACGACGAGGTCTTCCTTTTCATCGACGATTACCACTTGATCAGCGAGGCGCCGATTCACGAAGCGATGTCGCTCTTCATCGCCAACGTGCCCTCGCAGGTCCACGTGGTGCTTTGCACCCGAACGGATCCCCCTCTTCCTACGGCCAGGCTGCGCGCCCGAAACGAGCTGCTGGAAATCGACGCCTCGACGTTGCGATTCAACTTCGACGAAACGCGCCGCTTCGTCGAGCACGAATGTCCCGGCAAGCTCCGCAGCACGGAAGTGAAGTCGCTGTTCGCGACCACCGAAGGCTGGGCTGCCGCGCTGCGCATTTCCGCGTCGGCGCTGGCCCGTGACGATCGCCCCCGAGGCTGGCGGCCCAGCGCGCCGACTGGCGCATCCAGACCGCTTGCAGACTATCTCGAAGACATACTCCAGTCCCTACCTACGGCGATGTTCGAGTTCATGCTGCGTACGGCAATCCTCGATCGTCTGAGCGCGCCGCTGTGTGAGGCGCTCATCGGCCTCAAACCGAGCCAGCTCATGCTGGATGCGATTGTCGCGCGCCAGTTGCTACTGGAGCCGCTGGATCTGGAAGGACACTGGTTCCGCTATCACCCGCTGATGGCCGAGTATCTGCAGCGCCGGCTGGAGTTGCGCTACCCCGAGGAGATCACCGAACTGCATCGCCGCGCGTGGCAATGGTATGCGGGCCAGCAGCAGTGGACAGACGCCGTCAGGCATGCCATTGCGGCCGATGCAGCCGACGATGCCATTCGTCTCATGGAACACTGCGCCAAGTCCCTCCTCAAAGGAGGCGATCTGCTCACGCTGGTCGGCTGGCAGCGTCAATTCCCAGCCGATCTGATGCGGGCCCAGACCACCGTCACGCTTGCGATCGCCTGGGGCACGGTACTCGCCCTGCGTTTCGATGCCGCCGTCCCGATGCTGGATTCGATCGAACGCGGTGCCGCCGACAAGGGTATCGACGCTGACCACGTGCGGTGGGAGTGCGTCGCGATTCGCTCCGCACTTGCAGCCTTACAGGATGACCCGCAAAGGGCGCTCACGCTCGCGCAGGACTATCTGAGCCGACCGTCGCGCGACTCGTGGGCCACCAATGCGGTCTCGAACGTGGCGCGCTTTGCCCACTGGAAAGCGGGCAATCTCGAAGCCCTGCACGCCGTACCGTGGATTCCCGATTCGATCGAGGAAGACCAGCGCAGCGTCTTTTCCTCGGTCTATCGGCTTTGCCTGCTTGGCCATGTGGAAATGCAACAACTGCACCTTCCGCTTGCGCAGCGCCGCTTCAACGAAGCGATGGAACTCGCGGAGCGCCATTCGGGCCCGCACTCGATAGCGGCGGCGTTGTGCGCGCCGATGGTCGCCCAATTGCTTTATGAGCAGGGCCGGCTGGATGAAGCTCAAACACTGCTCGTCGAACTCATGCCGGTCATTGAACTCGCCGTGTTTCTCGACAGCGTGCTGATCAGCTATCGCGTACTCGTTCGCATCGCCGTGGCGGGCTCCAATTTTGCCCACGCGTATGCCCTGCTCGACAGTGCACAGGCGCTGGGGCAGGCACGCCGATGGAACCGGCTGGTTGCCGCCGCGCTCGCGGAAAGAACCCGACTGAATCTTGCGGAAGGCAGGCTTGCCGAAGCAGGCGCGTGCGTGGCGCAGCTACGTCAGTTGGCCGCCTCCAACAGCGGGTCATCCTCGCCGGTGTCGCAGGAGATTGAAAACTACCGCGATCTCGCGGCTGCGTGCCTGGCGATACAACGGCAGCAGACGCACGAGGCGGTCGAGATATTGAGCGGTACCCTGGAGCGCCTCGAACGCGTCCACGGCAATTACTTCGCGCTGCGGCTGCGGACCCTCCTCGCGCTGGCATGGCTGAACGCAGGCGAGCGCGATCGGGCGCTCGAGATATTCCACGAGGTGGCGACGCTCGCAGCACCTGCCGGGGTCTGTCAGTCCGTTGTCGATCAAGGGTCGGAGATCGGCCCGTTATTGAAGCTGGCGCGCGAAAGCGCGCGCCCTCCTGCCAAGGCGCAGGAAATCGTGACCTGGCTGGACCGTCTACTGGATAGCTGGCGAGCACAGCACGAACCCGACAGCAAGCCTCGACCCGAAGGCGAGCGGGAGCGGCTCAGCTCGCGGGAGCGCGGTATCGTCGCGTTGATCGCGCAGGGACAATCAAACAAGGAAATTGCGCGCACGCTCGGGATAACCCCTGAAACGGTCAAGTCCCACCTGAAGAGCATCTTCACCAAACTGGAAGTCGAAAAACGCGCTCAAGCCGTCTCGCGCGCCCAGGCGCTCGGACTGGTCAAACATAGTTAGCACACACCGTCGCTCATGCTACGCGGACCGTGTTCGGCTTACCGCAAGACAAGGGATACGCACGCATGAATCAGGACGCCCACCGTGCCGCCGACAAACGTGCCGTTAATCCGGATGTACTGCAGGTCCCGACCTATCTCGGCCTCGATCTTGTGGCTCACCTCCTTCGTATCCCAGCCTTTCACGACGTCGGTTATCAGCGCCGACAGCTGATGGCGATGACGCAGCACGAGCAGGCCGGCAATATCAAGCCACCATGCGTTCAACTTGTGCTGAATGGCAGGCTCCCTCGCAATGCCTTTGCCGATGGATACGAAGCTGCCGGCGATCATCTCGCGCACCGTGGAGCGCCCACTTCCAAGATCAGCCAGCACATGCGCGCGGACGTGATCGAGCAGGACGCGGTAGTAGTCCCCTTCCTTGATATGCCGAAGGCAGTCGCGCAGCATCACTCGACCAAACCGGCGATAAACAGCTGACGTGCGCAGGTTGCTGGATAGATCGTGCACCGCCGCGTCGAACTGACGTCGAAGCTCGTGCTCCGGATTCGCGTCGACCTCATGGATGAGGGCGATGATGCCTTCGATAAACTTGTTGACGATGTAGGCGTCGAGCGGCGCCGGCGTATATTTCGACGCCTCGCTGAACTTCGCCTTGATCAGGTCCGCGTTGGTGCTTAACCACGTTTTTACGGCGCCCAGTCCACGATCCAGCAAAGGCTGATGACGGTTGCCTTCGGTGAGGATATCCAGGACCTGGCCCGCGAGGCGAGACACCTCGAGCGTGCGCAGTTGCGGAATCACGAGTCGGTCGAAGAGATGCTCGACGTCCGTCTCGTCCAGGCCATTAAGCAATCGGGGCAGCGAGCCCGCCACCACATCCGCGATCACCCCACTGTTTTCACGTACTGCGAGCCACCCCGCCAGCGCCTGCGCAGCGTTGAAACCACTCAGTCGCGCAACGATGACTTCGGGGGTGAGGAAGTTTTCCTCGACGAAGCTGGCCAGACTCTCGGCGATGCGCTGCTGGTTCTTCGCGATGATGGCCGTGTGTGGGATCGGGATCCCACACGGGTGCCGGAACAACGCGACCACCGCATACCAGTCTGCAATCGCACCGACTGTCCCAGCCTCGGCAAAAGCACGTGGCCATGCCAGCCACGGATGCGCGGCCTGCCAGGCCACGCAGGTGAATAGGAGCGCGATCATCGCGGCGAGCAGACAGGTCGCCGTCGTGCGCATCCGCTTCAGGCGGACAAGCTTCTCGTCTCCAACCAGGTCACCCCTCGCGCGCCCCGAATTCCCGTCTCTGCCAGACACGACACTCAACGCGCCTCCTGCAAGAACCGCTTCACTACCGGAGCGACTTCACTTGCCCGGGTGATCAGAAACAGATGGCCGTCATCTATCACGTGCAAGGTTGCATTTTTGATCCTTGCCGCGAGAATCTTCGCGTTCGTGAGCGGCACGATCGGGTCGTCGTTTCCATGCATGACAAGCGTCGTTTGCCGCAACCCGCCCAGCCAGGGCAAGCTGGTCCAACCCGAAGCAGCCAGTAATTGATAGAGATATCCACGGCCGCGCGGCGCCTGGATATGGCGGCTGTGTTGCTCAAGCAGCGCGGAATCGTGCCGGTACGCGCCGCCGTATATCTCCGCCCCGATCTGCCGAAGGTAAGCCGGATCGGTATAGCGGCGCGGCCCGATCAGTTTTGAAAGCACCGACAGCCGGGCAGGCACCATGATTACGCCGGGAGACGTGGCCGCGAGAATCAGCCTGCGGCAGCGCTTGGGGTAAAGGTGCGCGAACTGCTGGGCCAGCGCCCCACCCCACGATACGCCGAGCACGTCTACCGGGCCGGCGTAACCGAGCCGCGTCAGGAGCTTGTCGGACAGGACGGCAAGCGTCGAGAACCGATACGGGATCAAGGGGACGGGCGAGCCGCCTACGCCGGGGACGTCGAAGACGATGACTGTCACGTCATCCAGTGCCGCGACGAACGGCTCAACCAGTTCGAGATTCGCGCCAATGCCATTGAACAGCAGCAGCGGCGGCGACGCGTCGCTACCGCGCCGGACTCCGACGCGCAGCAATTGGCCGTCCAGATCGATCGTCTGAATTTGCATGGCGTCGACACACTCCGCGCCTGTTTGTTGTTCGGTCATCTGGTGGTTCCTTGTGTCGACCAGAGTTAGCGCTTTAGCGCTTACTCCAGCCCCTTAGCGCGTTACTCCGATCCCATGCAACAGGGTTGCGTGGACGCTTCGCTTCGTTTAGTTTGCTCATGGCGGCGGGCTCGCGCCCGCCCGCCAGATCACTTCTTCGGCTGCACGAGCGCTTTCAGTTCCTCGACATGCTCCGCGAAGCGCTTCGTCACCACAGCAATGCTGTCGGTTTGAGCGCGGTACGCCGCGTCAGCAAGTTCCTGCATGTCCACGAATGCCTTTTGCAGTGCCTTCTGCACGCCTTCTCCCGTTGCCACAGCGGATTCGCTGCCGGGGGACCTCAAGCGGGTCACGAGCGATTGCAGTTCGGTCATCGTCGAACGCGCGATATCCACCTGCTTCTGACCGAGTTGCTGGACCCCGGCGAGCGCCGTCATATTCGCCTCGGCGAGCGCTTCAATGTCCTTGCGACGCGATTCGAGGATGGCGGCTATATCGATGCCCGGCAGCTTGAACTGCGTGATGAGCTTCGTATATTCACCAAAGATATTGCTGGGATTGGTTGCTGTCATAATGACTCCATTAAAGTAGCTGCAAAAAAATTGCTTTCGCTATCCGGCAAGGAAACCGGTCAGGCTTCCGAAACATAGGTGCCGGGTGCTTTCACGCCGGCCGGGTGCTGTTTGCTGCCAAGGGTCGCAGGCGCTGCCCGCTTTTCACCGGACCGGGCGACCAGCCAGTCTCGCCAGTTGCCCCACCACGAGTCCGCTTCAGTCGTGGCGCCGTCAAGCCACGCTTCGGCTTTAGCCGGCAACCTGGCGTTGAGGTAGTACTTTGATTTCGGATTGCCCGGAGGATTGATCAGGCTCTGGATATGGCCGCTCGAACTCAGAACGAATCGCGTATCGCCGCCAAACGTTATGGCCGTGTTGTACACGCCCTTCCACGGCGTAATGTGATCCGTGATGCCCGCCACCACATACTTGTCGCACTTGACCTCGGACAGGTCGATCGGCGTGCCCAGCACCGTCAGCGCACCCGGCTTGCTGAAGAGGTTCTGCGTGAAAATGTCGAGCAATTGCCCATGCATCTTCGCCGGCAGCCGGGTCGTATCGTTGTTCCAGTAAAGCACGTCAAAGGCAGGCGGTGCATTGCCCAGCAGGTAGTTGTTGACCCAGTAATTCCACACCAGATCGTTGGGCCGCATCCACGCGAAGACCCGTCCCATTTCCTCACCCGCCAGCACTCCGCGTGAAATGCTGTGCTGCTTGGCGGCCGCAATCGCCTCAGGCGTGGCAAAGAGGCCGAGCTGCGAGTCGGCGGTATTGTCGAGTACGGCGACCATCAGCGTGGTGGCGTTGACTGTCTTTTCGCCCTTGCTGGCGAGATGGCCAAGCAAGGCCGAGATAGTCATCGCACCCGAGCAGGCGCCGTGCAGGTTGACGTCGTCGCAGCCAGTGATCTCACGCACAGCCGCAATGGCTTCCATGAGCGCAGTGACGTACGTGTCCAGATCCCAGTGGCTTTGAGCCGCGGTCGGATTACGCCAGCTGACGACAAACACCTGGAGCTCGTTCCTGACCAGATAGTCGACGATGCTCTTGCCCTCGGAGAGATCGAAGATGTAGAACTTGTTGATCTGCGGCGGCACGATCAGTTGCGGCCGGCTGTGGACCTGCTGCGTCGTCGGCGCGTACTGGATCAGCTCCAGCACTTCGTTGCGAAATACGACCGCGCCTTTGGATGTACCGAGGTTCTTGCCCACCTCGAACGCCGACTTGTTGACCTGCGCGGGCATGCCCTGATTCTTGAGCAGATCCATCACGATGTTGTTGGCGCCGTCCAGCAAGCTGGCGCCGCCCGTATCGATGACCTTCTTGAGCGCCGCGGGATTGCCCAACAGCGTATTCGTCGGCGACGCCGCGTCCGTAAGGAGCGACATCACAAAGCGCGCACGCTCCTTGTTAGCGGGATCCAGTCCCGAGCGCTCCACGAAACCCGAAAGCGCGCGTTGCCACGCAAGGTAGCCTTGCAGCGTCATGCGATACAGCGAATTGTTCTGCCATGCGGCGTCGGTGAAGCGCTTGTCGCCCTTTGGCGGCGTGGCTTCGGCATTGCCCGAGAACAGCCCGAAAAGCTCGCGAGCGAGAGCCGCTTCCTGCTCCATGACCAGGCCGGGTTGCCGCAATGCCTGTGCGCCGATTTTCTGCGCGGTTGCGACGATATCGCAAGGCCGCAGGCCCACAAAGGGATTGGGGCCCAGCATTCCCTCGGCAGCCGACGCCGCGAGATCATCAGCCTTCTCGCCTGGTTGCTGGCTCGGTTGCTGGCTCGGTTGCTGGCTCGGTTGCTGACTTTGTTGCGAGCTTTCAGTGGTTACAGCCATTTTGCTGCTCCTTCAGGAATGTCTTCCGCTGCGCCAAACGTCATGGCTCACGCCACCAGCATCGCGAGGGTTTCTGCAACGAGTGCAGGTTTATCTTCGCCATCGATCTGCAACTCGTTCATCGTCTTGATGAGGATGCGGCCGCCGCCCTTGCTTTCCGCCGAGACGAGCGTGACACGACTCCGCACACGCGCGCCCGCTTTGACGGGCGCCATGAAACGCACCTTGTCCAGCCCGTAGTTGAGGCCCGCCGACGCATCCTTGGGAACGATGCCGATCTCGATCGCGAAGCCCCCCAGCAACGACAGGGTCAAATAGCCGTGTGCGATCGTGCCGCCGAACGGGCTCTCGCGCTTCGCACGCCCTTCGTCCACGTGAATCCACTGTTTGTCGCCGGTACATTCGGCGAAGGCATTGATGCGCGCCTGGTCGACCACCACCCAGTTCGATACGCCCAGCTCGCGCCCCACGAAGTCGCCGATGGTGGCAACGCTGTAATTTTCCAAACTCATCGCTTTCGCTCCTGGAAATTTGCTTGCCAATCAGGCGAACTGCTCGCGCAACCACTTCTTGTTGATCTTGCCGACACTCGTCTTGTCGAGCGACTCGACGAACTTCACGGTCTGTGGCACCGCGTATTTCGATATCTTTCCAGATGTGCTGAACGACAGGACGTGCTGCTTGATGTCGTCCTCCGTGACGGCGAATCCCTCCTTGAGCACGACCAGCGCCACCGGCCGCTCGCCCCACTTGTCATCCTTGATGCCGATGACGGCCACTTCGGAAACGCCGTCGTAGCGCGAGATCAGGTTTTCGACCTCGAGCGATGACACCCACTCGCCGCCGGACTTGATCACGTCCTTGAGACGATCGGTGATCTGGACGTTGCCCGTCGGATCGATATTGGCGATGTCCTGCGTATGCAGATAGCCGCCGGCCCAAAGCTGCTCGGAAGCCTCGGGATTGTTCAGATAGCCCTGCGTGAGCCATGGTGCGCGCGCGACGATCTCGCCGGTGGCTTTACCGTCGTGGGTGAGATCGTCCATGTTGTCGTCGACGACACGCAGGTCAACCAGAGGAATCGGCCGGCCGGTCTTGCAGCGCAGGCGCAGCTGTTCATCGGCGTCGAGCTTTTCGGCGCCCGGCGGAAGTTGCGCGAGACTGAGTACGGGGCACGTTTCCGACATCCCGTAACCGACGAACACATCGATGCCCCGGTCCACCGCCGCCTTGGCGAGGCCTTGCGGCAACGCGCCGCCGCCGATGACGATCTTCCATCCATTCATGTCGGTCGCCTTGCCCTCCTCGCACGAGAGCAGCATGTGCAGGATCGTGCCGACACAATGCGAGAACGTGACCTTCTCTTCGCGCACGAGCCGTGCGAGCCGATCCGGCACATAGCGCCCGGGATAGACCTGCTTCACACCCAGAAGCGTGGCGATATACGGCATGCCCCAGGCGTGGACGTGAAACATCGGGGTGAGCGGCATGTACACGTCGCCACGATGGAAACGCTGTCCCGAGACAGGGCTCGCCAGTGCGCCCATCAGAGTGAGGGTGTGCAGAACCAGTTGCCGATGCGTGAAGTAGACGCCCTTGGGAAGACCAGTCGTGCCGGTGGTGTAAAACGTCGTTGCACGCGTGTTCTCGTCGAAGTCAGGGAACGTGTAGCTCGTGCTATGCGCCGCCAGCATCGCCTCGTATTCAGCCGAGAAGGGAATACTGTGTGCAGAAACTTCGCTGCCCGGCTCATCGATCCAGATGAAAGTACGCACTGTTTCCAGTTTGTCCTTGATCGCTTCGACGACCGGCAGAAAATCGGTGTGAACCAGCAGGACTTCAGCGCCGGCGTGATTGATCGTGTAGGCGATTTCCGCCGGGGACAGACGCACGTTCACGGTCTGCAGGATCGCGCCCATCATCGGCACAGCGAAATAGGATTCGAGGTAGCGGTGGCTGTCCCAATCCATCACCGCGACGGTGCTGCCGTGCTGCACGCCAAGTTGGCTCAAGCCGTTGGCGAGGCGTGCGATACGCTCGCGCAACGTCGCATAGGTCATGCGGAACTGATCCCGGTAGACGATCTCTTCGTCCTGCGCCTGAGCGAACGGCGTGAGCAACAGCTGCTTGATCAGCAACGGATAGGCGTAAGCATTGGACGCTGGCGTCTTGACTTCGTTGTGCATCGATATCTCCTCTAGTTCCAGAATTGGATTGCAAGCAATTGCCGCCCTGGTTATTTTTCTCGGCCTGCTCTGACTTCGCATTGGGACAATGATGCAAGTGTCGGGGATCGGAAAGTACCCCCTGAATGGGGGAGAGACGTGAATACAGCCGGGGGAGACGCGAGCCTCAAGGAGTGGTCGATGATTGATAAATCTCATCACAACAATCAGGGACGATTGTTGAATGACATCGGTCGATGCACCTATGATTGAGTCCAGCAATGACCAACTGGATCCTTTCCATGCCCATGACACATGTATCGATGCGCAGCGGCAAGCCTGCGCAATTTCGCAGCGCCGTTCTCAAGGGAATACACGAGACTCTCCACGAGGCAATGGGCGTCCACCCAGAGGCATTCTTCATGACCATGACGGAGCACGAAGACGCCAATTTCCTCGCCAACATGACCTTTCCGTTCAAACGGAGCCCGAATCTTCTGCTGATTCAGATCACGCTGACCGCCGGCCGAAGCGCCGACGACAAGAAGCGGTTCTATGAACGCCTCGTCGCAAAGCTTCAGGCCGACCCCGGCGTCGATCCCGCCGATGTGTTTATCAACATGATCGAGGTGGCCAGCGAAAACTGGTCTCCCGGTAATGGCCTCGCAGGCCGAAACTCTGTCATTAGCAGCCCCGCCGCTCCGGCAACAGCGGACGCCACCTGATCCATCATTTCCGATATTCGTGTCGCAACGCAGCTTTCATGTAGGAAAACGAAATGTCTAAACAGTACGCCACGCCCCTTTCGCCTCGCGGTCTATCCAGCGTGGCACCGCCGCCGCCCTGGCATTATTCCGGAGACTTCCTTGCGATCGAGTTCTGGGCAGATCCAGCCGCCGTGGCTGCCGTCCTCCCGAAAGGTCTGAGCGCGGATCCGGCATCGCCCGGCCACGCGAGCGCCATGTTTATCGACTGGCAATTCACGGGTGAGAATGACGAGTATCTCGACCCGGCGCGCTACCAATATCGCGAGTTTTTCATCCTGCTCGATGCCGTGTACGAGGGCAAGCCGGTTTCGTGGTGCCCTTACATTTTTGTCGACAATGACTCGGCGATGATGCGTGGTCTGATTCAGGGCTTCCCGAAGCGCCTCGCCCAGGTGCATCAGACTCGTACGTTCTCGGCGCCGAGCGCGGCAGCTGCGCAAGTCGCGCCGGGCGCGCGCTTCGCAGCCTCGGCGTCCGCTGCAGGGCAACGTCTGGTTCGCGCCGAGGTCAAGCTGGAATCCGCGCTCAGCGACCCATCGAAGCTCGCCATTGCGGGTCGTCCGGTGGTCAATTTGCGGTACTTCCCGCGTCTCGCCGCGGGGCAACATGAAAACCCCGCGGTCAACGAGCTCGTTATGTCCGTCATGGATAACGCGAAGATCACCGATGTATGGGGCGGTGAGGGCAAGCTCTCGTTGCCGTTCGCCGAGGGCGAGGAAGTTTCCGATCTGCAGCCGGTTCGGGTCGGCGCCGGGTTTCGCGGCTCCATGTCCTATACCGTGACCGACCTCAAAACCCTCGTCGACAACACGAACCAGTAACGCGTGAAGCGTAGGGTTCGTCACGCTCCCCTCGTTTGCTCGAGGGGAGCGTTTCGCATGTGGATCACACTCTCACGGGCCGAAGATTTCCGCCTGTCGCCCGTCATTTAGCCATCCACATACTAAAAGTGGTCGGTACCTCGACCCACAGGGCCAATCGACAGCCGCGGCGGGCGCTTGCATGGCGCGTGGTCCAGCGGACGCTCTCCGCCCACTTTGCTCCAATCTTGCATTGCAATTTTCCACACGTATAGAATGACGCGATATTCCCGTTCAGCGGCCCGAACCCGATAACGGGTTGGAGACCTACGGCCGGGCGGTTTGATACGAACGCATTGGAAGCTGCACAGACCTGTGGTTTTCCGTCGCGCTTTCAGCACTTATGGACATTGACTGCTTCAGATGGCGTTCATGACCGACACGTCCGCGGAGATGCGGACAAACGAGTGGTTCTGCTCCTTGCCTGCGAACGAGCAGGAGGCGCTTATCCAGCGAAGCGAATTGATCACGCTGCACCCTGGCGAATATCTGTTTCGCCGCGGCGATATGCCGAGCGGCTTCTGTGGGCTCAAGAATGGCAGACTGAAAGCCTTCACGCTTCGCGAAGACGGCAAGGAAGCGATCCTCGCAGTCATCGAACCCGGCAACTGGTTTGGACAGACCTCCATGACCGGTCGTCAGCCACGCGCGCGTGATGTCGTAGCGATCGAGCGCGCCACCGTCTTCGTGGTCAGGACACCCGCCTTTGACGAGCTGATGCAGAGTCAGGTGTTCGTCCGGGCCATCGCCGAATTGCAGTCCATCCACATGAACTGGCTTTATCGCCTGGTCGAAGACGCCACCCTCCATTCGACGCGCGCGCGCATTGCCCGGCGCCTGCTGCTGCTCGCTTCGGGCGACGTGACAACGTGGCAGGAGAGTCGCGAAGACATCAGCGTCTCCCAGGACACCCTGGCCATGATGCTCGGCATCACACGCCAGACGCTGTCGCTGGAGCTCAAGGCAATGGCCGAAAAAGGAGCGATCGCTCTCCGGTATGGTCGAATTGAAATATGCTCGAAAGATATCCTCTCGTCCTTTCAGGATGGTCAGTGATCGCTCCCGCCGTCACCCTAGAACAGATGCCGCAAGCCGGCCGTGATGCCTAGCTGGGTCGTGCCATACGCCGAACTCAACGCGTTGATGCCCTGGAACTGGGCGCCAACCATTCCGCCGCGATACAGCGAGTAGTCGACTTCAAGATAGGTATCCGTGCGTTTCGACCAGTTATAGTCTGCGAGCAACTGGAATTGTGTCGAGTTCCCGTCGGCTGCTGGCGTCTTCCCGGTCTGAATCGTGCGCCATACGTTCGCGGAGAGATGCGTCGCGTCCCCTATCAGCTGCGTGACCCCGCCATAAAACATTTGCCGGGCGCTGAATGTATTGAATTTAAGCGCGGTCAGTTCCGGCGCGGTGAACGGACCGTTAGGAAAATTGCCGACAAACCCGGCATCCTGCCTGTTCACGGCCCAGCCGGCATTGACTGTCGTATCGCCGAACGAATAGGATCCGCCAGCGGTCCAGGATTTGAAGTGCGCGGAACTGTTCACGGCATCGCGCGAGTCGAGGTACGCGGCAGCCAGACGTATTGGTGCGCCGGGCAAAAAGAGAATCGATGCCCCAATCTGACTTCCCGAACCAAATGCGCCTGCATTGCCGCCAAACGCATACGACAGCTCAGCCGTCAGGTATTGCCATCGCGCCGCATATTTGACCATGTTGCTGGTCCACACACCCTGAGCCATCATGACCTCGGGCCGGAACTGGTAGAAGGTCGGCAGCCATGCATTGCTCACGAAGGCGCTCAGAACAGCGTCGGAAAATGGGTTGATCTGACGCCCCATGGTCAACTTACCGTAACTGCTCGACTGCAAGCCTACAAAAGCCGTATTGAAGAACGGATAGGCGGGGTCGGTCGCCCCGGTGTTCGGAAAGAAGCGATTTTCCAGCTGGAATACGACCTTTGTGCCGCCACCAATGTCTTCCGTGCCCTTGAATCCCCACAGGCTCTCGTTTGCGCCGTTGGCGAGCTGCACGCGAGAACCGCCTTGCGGATCCGCATGAGTCGTGTAGCGAATGCCTTCATCGACGACGCCGAAAAGCGTGACCGACGACTGCGCCGCGGCTGAGACGGAGTACAGCGTTGCAGCGGACAGAATGCCAACCAGCAGGCCGGCCTTGCGTCGATGCCGCTCTTTTCCCAGCACTCTCCTTACCTTCCTCATCTCCAGACTCCAGATATTGTGTTTATGTCGTACTACGAACCATATGAACCGTATTTCCAACCTGCTTATTGCCAGCCGGGTACGAGCGCTCGCTTGCTTGCTGAATTCTTTTTATTGCGTGGCTCACCGGCCGGGACGACTTGATTAACCTGCCGGTTTGACGAAAGCTTCGCCCTCGGATGGCCTGGTACGGATCAAGGCGTTGCGCCCACAACCACACGTTGCCCGGAAACCTTCACTACAACTGCCAGAAACTTTACATTCCGCGCCGCGAACCCATCGAACGCCGCGGCGCGCCTTATGCCGTCGCATTGGAAAGGCACACGGGGATAACCCTAGGAAACCTCCCGAGATCGCGTTTCATCTTCCTGTAGCAGTCGCCACTGGATCTTTCCGCTCGCCGTACGAGGCAAGCTGGCGGCAAACTGAATGACACGCGGGACTTTATAGGAGGCCATGCGCTCGCGGGCCCATGACATGATTTCCTGTTCCGTTACGTGTTCGCCGTTCCGAAGCACGATGATGGCCTTGACCGATTCGCCTCGGCGCGGATCATGAGTCGCAATGACACAGGTTTCCTGTACGGCAGGATGCTCGAATAGCATGGACTCAACTTCAGCCGGCCAGACTTTGTAGCCGGATGCGTTGATCATGCGCTTCAGTCGATCGACAACGAAGAAGTAGCCGTCCCGATCCACGTAGCCGAGGTCGCCGGTGCGCAGGTATCGCTTCCCATCGATCAGAACGAAGGCATCTTGCGTGGCTTCTGGCGACTTCCAATAGCCATCGAACACTTGCGGTCCGCTTACGAGGATTTCACCCGTTTCTCCTTCGCCAAGTGGTTTCAGCGTGTCTGGATCGACGACGAGTGAATACGTATTGAAGATTGGCACGCCCATACACTGTTGCTTGCTGTGCCGCGGCGGATTGATGTGAGTCGCCGCCATTGTTTCGGTGAGACCATACCCTTCTACGTACGGCACGCCCCAGCGCGCCTGAATCTGCTGCGCGACAGCCTGCGGCATCGCCGCCCCGCCCCCGCTCAGATATGTCATGGAACTCAGATCGAACTTGCCGACGCCCGCAAGGTTCAGCAGGTCGATGACCATGGTGGGAACGCTTACCCACGTGCTCACCCGATAGCGTTCGATCAGATGTGCGGCGCACCCCGAGTCCCAGCGGGTCATGATCACCATCGTCGCGCCGATGAATATCGGCATGTTCATGCAGTTCTGCATGCCGGTGACATGAAACAATGGCACGGAGCACAACATCACGCTCTCATTCGCGAGATTCGGCCATTCGGCGCATGAGACCGTTGAATGCATCACGCTACGATGGGTGTGGATGCACCCTTTGGGACGCCCCGTGGTGCCGGACGTGTACGGAATGACCGCAAGATCGTCGGGCCCGGATTCGTGGTCGCGCGGCACACACGCACGGGCAAGCGCGTCGTTCCAGCTGATGAGAGCAGCATGGCCGTCGGCAGATTCTGCACGACACTGCGACCCGGCCGATGTCAGGACGTCGGGCAGCGGCAGATCGGTCGGGTCGCGAAGATAGTCGGCGTAACGGGCGGAGATAACATGGCCTACGTGAGTGGTTGGGAGCGGCCGTACGTGTTCCAGAAGCTCTTCACCGACAAAGGCGACTCTCGCCCCGCTATCTTCAAGAATGTGTTGCAGTTCCGAAGCCCGGTTCATCGGATTGACGGGCACGACAACCGCATCCGCGCGCAGCACCGCATAGAAGGCGATAACGAATTGCGGACTGTTCTGCATGTACAGGACGACGCGCTCACCTCGGGCGATCCCGCAGTGTTGCTGCAGGAATCCCGCCATTGCGTCGACTTCGGATCGCAACCGCCGGTAGCTTACGGCACTACCGTAATAGAGGATTGCGGTCTTTTCCGGATGGCGGTTCGAGGTGACTTCGAGGTTCGTGTACAGCGATGTCTGCGGCGCGGATAAATGGCGCGGCATGCTGACCGGCTGACGCGTTGATGTTGCCGTCATGTCTACTCCGAGCATGAGACGAATTCAGTGATATGGCGTAGCGCCTTGAAAGCGCTTGCCCGCGTCACGGGCAAGCGTCCGTGACGCAGGCAGGATCTGCCCACGCCGACGATGCGTGAGCAGGTTGTCGCATCCGTACCTGGCGGATGCGTCTCTCTAGTTCTGAAGGAACTGGCGGCTCCACTGGCCGATTTCTTCGAGCGTCCCGGCGGCTTCCGGCAGGAACGGGAAGAGCGTGAAGACATGAACCGAGTCGGCCACCATCTTCAATGTCACGTTCGCGCCGGCTGTCCTTGCCCGCTGCGCAAAGCGGGTCGTGTCGCTTTCCAGTACCTCGCCCTCGACCGCTGAAAGGAACACTGGTGGAAGGTCCGCAAGGTCCGCGAACAGCGGCGACACCATCGGATCGGTTGGCTCATGGCCCTGGAAGTAAGACGCGACGAGATTGGACAGCGTTTCGCGATTCGCCGCCGGATCGTCTCCCGAATTGGCCTTGACGGAGGGGCCGTTCAGCGTGAGGTCGGTGAGCGGGCAGATTGCAATGACACCGGCCGGCAACGGCAGAGCCGCGCGACGTAGCGCAGCAGCCAGCGCCAGAGCGAGGCCGCCCCCGGACGATTCGCCGCTCAGGAATACCGTCGACGGATCGACACCCGAGGCGAGCAAACCACGATAGGCGCTGAATGCGTCATCGAATGCCGCCGGATACGGATGCTCGGGCGCGAGGCGATAGTCGACCGTGTAGCACGGACCATTGAGCGCACGCGAGAGACGGCTTGCATATTCAGCCGAGCTCTGCGCCGACCCCAGCACGTAGCCGCCACCGTGGAAGTGCAATACAGTTGCCTTCTGCGCTGCTCCCGCTGCAACCACCCGCAACGCGCTCACGCCGTGCAGATCGACATCCGTCACCTCGGTGCCTGCGGGTGCCGGGAACTGCTCCAGAAGGAACCGTTCGTAGGCTGCACGCTGCCCCCGGTCGCCACGCGCAATGTCATCCGGTTTGAACACGCCCTTCCAGAGATCGAAAGCGCGCTGGCTCTCGGGGCGCGCCATGCGCTTTCCTTCGCGTGCCGCGCTCAGGCCCACGACCTCGCCCGGCGGCAGCTTGACGGCCTCGAGGATGTCGTGCCCCCAGGCAAACGACCACGATGCCTCAGCCAGCGGATCGATACGCGAGAGTCCCTTCAGTCGTCCGTTGCGTTGGTGTACACGCGCCTCGTCGGGCTCGTGTGCCCAGTCGACGACAAAACGCGCGCCCGCCTGAATCCGCGTCGTACGCGGCTGGCGGCGCCGTTCGTATTCCAGCAGCGCGTCCTGAACGCCAGCCGGGCCATGATTCGCGAGACAGGTGGCGAGAACCCAGGCGTCTTCGATCGACTGACAGGCGCCTTGCGCCAGGTAAGGCACCATCGCATGCGCGGCGTCTCCGAGCAGGGCGATCCGGCCGGTACTCCAGTTTTCGATCGGATCCCGGTGGTACATCCCGGTGATGAAGGTTGAGTCCACGGCCTTCAGCATTTTCTGGACGGTCGGTTCAGAGCCCTCGAACGAGCGACGCAGTTGCGCGACGTCCCCTGACTGCGTCCATGACTCCCGGCTCACTTCGGTTGCCGGCACCGACGCAAGCACGCTGTAGAGGTCCTTGCGAACCCAGTAAGAGACGATATTCCTGCCCACGCCGAACCAGTTGTTCCCGGCCACCGGCAAGTTCAGGCCTGCGAGCCGGTCAGCGGGAATGAGCGAGCGCCACATCAGGATGTTGGCGAACTGCTTCTCTTCGGGTCCCCGTAGGGCCGTGCGAACGGCAGAGTGAATGCCATCGGCGCCGATCACGGCGTCGCCACGAATCACTTCGCCATTTTGCAGCGTGACGTAAGCACCCTCCTCGTCCTGAGACACCGACGCGCATTCCGCCCCGAGCCGGATCCCATTGGGCGGCAGGGCCTTCGCGAGCAGCGCGACCAGGTCGGCACGGTGGACGTTATAAAGCAGCGCGCCGTAACGTGCCGCAGCCTCCTCGCCGAGTGGCGCAACGTACAGAAGACGCCCGGTCGACAACTCGAGGTAGTCAAAGCGCGCCGGCACAGTTGCAATGCTCGCCAGCGCAGGTTCGAGTCCCAGTTCCCGCAGCACAATCGTGCCGTTCGCAGCGATCTGGATGCCTGCGCCGACCTCCGTCAATTGCGGGGCACGCTCCAGTACAATCGGCTCGATGCCGTGGCGCAGCAGCGCCAGAGCGGTTGTTAACCCACCAATGCCTCCTCCAACAACTATGACCTTCATGCTAAGTTTCTCCTGTCTGGTTAGTTATTGCAGTGTAGTTAATTAACTCGACACGGTAAAGTAATGACGACGCCAGGGAAAACCCTTCGCTCGGATGGGGCGGAGACACGAATTCGCCTGAAAGAAGAAGCCCAACGCCTGTTCGCGCTGCGCGGACTGGACGGGGTTTCGGTACAGGACATCATTTCCGCCGCGGGGCAGCGCAATAGCGCCTCGCTGCGCTACTACTTCGGAAACAAACTTGAACTGGCACGCGAGCTGGTCGTCGACGGTGCGCGCCTGATAGACGAAGACCGTCAGGCGCGGCTCGACAGGCTGGAGGCAGAGGGTGGGATAAGCGTGCGAGCGGTGTTGGGCGCGCTACTTTTTCCGATGCTTGGTCTGGCGGATCGTACGCGTCAGGCAACCTACATTCGCATGATCGCCAACTTGCAGTTGAACAACCGCGCGTTCTTGCGCGAGGCGCTGGAAAACAAATGGAATCTGGGTTATCAGCGTTGCAACGCCCAGCTCCGCAGCCTGCTTTCCTCTATTCCGCCTGCAATCGTCGATCACCGACTGTCGCTCATCGGTATATACGGCAATGCCGCACTGGCAGCGTGGGAAGCGAGTCGGGACCATGACGAGGCGGGAGGACTCTGGTCGCCGCCATACGCGGTGTCCAGCTTGATGGACACCTTTGAAAGCGTACTGACGGGCGAGCCATCGGAAGAAACGCGGTCCCTGCTGGGCGGCTGACGGGGGGCGCTGGTCGGTTCACCAACGCACCGGGAATCCCCCTCCCCGCAAGGTCACGCTTTAAAACTGGCCACGCCGCGTTACGCCGCGATAGACAGCGTTTCGTACGGCACGTCCCGCTCG
Source organism: Paraburkholderia fungorum (assembly GCF_046027215.1). Classification (GTDB taxonomy): domain Bacteria; phylum Pseudomonadota; class Gammaproteobacteria; order Burkholderiales; family Burkholderiaceae; genus Paraburkholderia; species Paraburkholderia fungorum_D. The sequence goes on from NZ_JAQQEN010000001.1 coordinate 2,824,119, forward strand.
ACAAACTCGCTATACAGCGCACCCGTATAAAGCAGTCGCATTTGCGCTCCGATCTCGCAGGCGCGCAGACAACGCGCCTGGAGCTCATAGGTATCGGCTTGGGTCAACACGATCTGATAGCCGCGCTCCCCATGGATTTCATCCGAGACGATGTGGAGGTCAAAGAACTCGACCTCTTCATCGGTGAACTTGTACTGCTCGCGCAGGGTGGGCGCCTGCTTGCGATAGATCGACGGCACCTGCGACTCCAGTCCGATGACAATCCCCGCGACAGCAACAACCGGATTCTCACGCATCGCCATCGAATAGCACCAGCTCTGCAAGCCACGCGCTGCCGGCAGCACGGATGCGCCGCTGACGACACGTTCGCGGGATGATCCGCAGGCCTCGGCGAAGCGAATCAGGAGATCGGTATGGCGCACGCCACCAATCTCCTCCTCGTACATATTCGCGAGCAGGAAGTCCTTCATTTCGACGTACTCTTGCGGCGCCCGCGAATAGATGTAGCCGAGATAATCGGCGAAAGGCCCCACATAGTGATAGTGATTCTCCGCCCAGCTTGCCAGGTGCTGGCGACTCAGCTTTCCCTGAGCCCACGCCATACTGAACGGTGACTGATTAGCACTCCTTCCGCGAACCCGCTCTTCAAGCGCCGTTCGAAAGTCTTCCTGATTCAACAAAGCAGTCATGCCCAACTCCTGTTAGGTGGTCAAACAGCATCGACTTGCGTGATGCTGATCGCCGACGTTGGCGAGTGAACTCATCATAGGCGTGGCAGGCCAGCATTGACACGTCATCTACGTTTCTGATGTCTCCCCCCGATATTGATGATGGCGTTGACACGGCTCCTTCCGCTAGACGACATTGAGTGTCAACCGGCAACGCGTTTCGCAGCGCTGTCCCCGACATCGGTCTACCTATTGCCAAGACACGTCTATGCCCAAGATCACTTTCCACAAAGGTGGGCAAATCATTGAGGGTGAAGTGCGCCCCCATACCAACCTCGTTGTGCGCGCCGGCATCAAGCAGTTTCCTTATCCGCACCTCGACTACGAGTGCGGCATGGGCAAGTGCTCCAAATGCATGTGCAAGGTGCTCAAGGGCGCGGAGCATCTCGCCGAGCCCAACTGGAAGGAGAAGCAAATGCTAGGCGAGCGTCTTGGAGACGGTTATCGGCTCGCCTGTCAGATCTGGATCGAACACGATGTCGAGCTTAGCCAGGAAGCGCACGAGCGCGTTTCCTGAGCGAGCCCTGAGCGAGTGATGAAGGAGACCACCATGTACATCCTGCTAACGAGCAAGCAAGGACATTACCGAACCGAAATCAGCCACGGCCTCGTCGCCGCGGAGATCTACAACTATCTCTTTTGCGGCTCTGTGCGTATTCAATTCGTGATTGCACAGCTTGCGGAGGCCACGAAGATTCGGGTGATCGACGAGGGACCACCCGAAGCCATCAACCTCGTTCCATCGAAGTTCTTTCCTCGCTTCGACGATTTGACGGCAGCGCGTCACGCGCTCGCCGAACTCACTTCATTCGCCCAACTTGACGCGCAACTCGTCAAGGTTCTCCCTTAGTCTTAAAACGGGTGACAGACATGATCTGCATTACTTTCATCAGCAACCAGAACAAGGTGGTTGAGGCACCGGAGAATTCCAACCTGCTCCGCGCTTCGCTTCGTTGGCAGGGTGGTATTCCATTTAAATGCGGCGGTGGCCTGTGCGGGACTTGCAAGTGCCGCATCGAAACGGGCGTTGAGCATGCCGACGCTGTCAAGCCGAAAGAGCGCCAGCATCTCAGCACCGAGGAACTTGCCGGAGGCTATCGGCTAGCCTGCCAGACCTTCGTCAATGGCAATGTCGGCGTTTCCTGGTGAGGCGGGCAAGCCATCCTGATACCCCATCCTCATGAACCCTGGCGTCGCCCATCAAGGCGTCGCGTTATGACTATCCGAGCGAGCCATGTCCACCCCAACCAGCTATCAGACCCGACTCATCGCACGAACTACCATCGCCGAAGACACTGTGGCCTTTGAGCTCGAACGCCCTGCCGATTTCGCATTCGAAGCGGGCCAGTTCGTGAGCTTGCGGCTTTCCGATTTTGCGTTAGCCGGCGAGGATGACGGAGAACGGATGCTGTCCGTTGCCAGTACGCCGCACGAGTCGCGCCTCATCTTCGCGATGCGCATGCGGGACACACCATTCAAACGGCAACTCGCGGCGTGCGACATCGGCACAACCTTTCTGCTTAGTCCGGCAATGGGGGACTTCGTCCTACCGGACGATCCCACTACGCCAATCGTCATGATCGCGGGCGGCATTGGCATCACGCCGTTCTACAGCATGTTGAATACGCTGCGGCATCGCGCGGAACAGGGCCTGGTGGTCCCGCCGGTGACACTGGTCTACGGCAACCGCACGCCAGCCGCCGCGTCGTGGCGCGAAGCGCTCGAACAGCTAACCCAGACACTTGCGAACTTCCAGCTGGTGCACGTCTATGGCGACGGCGAAGCGTGGACTAGCAGCGAGTTGGACGCCAACCCACGCATACGTGGTGGACTCATCACTGCGGACGTCATCAAGGAGATTGACGGTTGGCGCGAGAGTCAGTACTTCGTTGTCGGCCCAGTCGCCATGGTTGCAGTCATGCAAGACTGCCTCGACGACTGCGGCGTTCCGCCCGGGCACGTCACGATCGAATTTTTCGCGGGGTACTGACATGTCCGACTATCAGGAATCGGCCGATGAAACGACCGCAGTGACACACGTGCCGCTCGCAAACGCCGCAGGAGAAATATGCGTCTATCGAAGCGGCCATGCGGGAGCCCCCGCCATCGTCATGACGCATTCCATTCTCTCGAGCAGCGCGATGTGGGCCACGCAAGCCAGGCTGCTCGCCGCGCGCGGCTGGCAAGTCCTGTGTATCGACGCACGCGGCCATGGCGCCTCGTTCGCGCGCCGCTCGCCCGACACGATGAGCGACATCGTGTCGGATACCGTCACCGTCCTCGACGCCCTCGGGCTGGAGAAAGTCCACTACGTAGGCCTCTCGCTCGGAGGCATGGCCGGATTCGGGCTGGCACTGCACCATCCCGAGCGGCTGCAAAGCCTTTGCCTGTGCGATGCACGCGCGGATGCTCCGCCCGATGTTGCCGCCCCCTGGACCGATCGCATTGCAATCGCCGAGCGCGAGGGATGTGAGGCGCTCGCGGACTCCACGCTCGAACGCTGGTTCGGCCGCGAGTTTCTCGAGCGGTCCCCGAGTATTGCCGCCTCCTTCCGCGAAATCGCGGCGTCGACGTCGACGGCAGGCTTCACCGGCTGCGCCCGCGCAATTCAGGCGCTCGACTATCTGGCTGAAGTCAATCGAATCGAGATCGAGACGACCTTGATTGTTGGGGAAAAAGACGGCGTGCTTCCGGAAGAAATGGCAAAGATCGCTGCGCTCATGCCGCGCGCAAGGCTGGAAGTCATAGGCGGCGCAAGGCACCTGCCCAACATCGACCAACCGGACGCGTTCAATCAGGTATTACTCCGCCATTTCGAGCGCATTGGCACGAATTGCCGATAACAACCCCACATTCTGCCAGGCAAGCAAATAAGCAAGCAAGCGACTCCGATCGCACCACACAAGGAACACACGATGAAGGTTCACAACTGGATCAATGGTGAACGAGCAGGAGGTCCCCTCGCACCGAGTTTCGACCCATCCAACGGGGAATTGATCGGCGAATTCGCCGCGGGCGGCGCCATTGAAGCAGCCGCTGCCGTCGCCGCCGCGCGTCACGCATTTGACCGTACGACCTGGCCTCAGGACGCCCGCTATCGCCAACGGATCCTGCTCGACTGGGCCAACGCTCTCGAGCGCGACGTGGAAGGCCTGGCGCGACTGCTGACAAGGGAGAATGGTAAGCCGCTTGCCCAGGCGCGCGGCGAAATGCTCGCTGCAATCTCCGAAATCCGCTACTACGCTGGGCTCGCGCGCCACATTCCGGGCCACGTACTCGAGCCCGAACCCGGGGTTTTCTCTACGATCCTGCGAGAGCCCGCCGGCACCGTCGGCATTATCGTCCCCTGGAACGCCCCTGCGGTTCTATTAGTCCGATCGGCGGCGCCGGCGCTCGCAGCAGGCTGCACGCTCGTCATCAAGCCGGCAGCGCAGACGGCGCTCTTCCTCTGTACGTTACTTGACTCGCTAGTGCGACTTGCTATTCCGCCTGGCGTCGTCAACGTGGTAGCGGAGAGCGGTCACGAGGTCGCCGAATATCTGGTGCGGTCCACAGATATCGACGTCATCAGCTTCACCGGTTCCACCGCCACAGGAAAGAAAATCATGGCGACGGCCGCGGAGAGCGTCAAGAAGCTCTCCCTTGAACTGGGCGGAAAGTCGTGCTGTGTGGTGTTCGAAGACGCTGACGTTCAGGCAGTCGCACCGCGTCTCGCTCAGGCGGCCACCATCATTTCCGGCCAACAGTGCACCGCGGCGCGCCGCGTGCTTGTTCATGCCTCGCTGGCGCCGGCGATGCGCGACTCGCTGCGCACTGCACTCGGAACATTGCGACTCGGTCCCGGGCTTGCGCCCGACACGCAGATGGGTCCGCTCATCGACGAGACGGCGCGCAATGCAGTCGCCCGAATGGTCGAAGAAGCCTGTGACCAGGCTGACTCGGTATTACTGAGAGGGGGCGTTCCTGACGGAGCCCTCCGCCATGGTTCATTCCTGAGCCCAACGCTCGTCGAGCATCGCGACCCGAATGCGTTCTTTTGCCAGGAAGAGATCTTCGGCCCGTTCGTTACGCTTGAAACCTTCGAGACGGAAGCGGAGGCAGTGGCAAAGGCGAACAACGCCATCTTTGGCCTGTCGGCAAGTGTCTGGACGCACGACGGCGCCCGTGCCATGCGTGTTGCCCGGGCGCTGCGTAACGGTACGGTATGGATCAACGACCATAACAAGCTGTTCGCCGAAGCGGAGACGGGTGGCTACCGCCAAAGCGGGCTAGGACGGCTTCACGGCTACGAGGCTTTGGCCGATTTCACGGAACTCAAGCACATCTGTCTAACGGCTGGCGTGTCGTTACCCGACCAAACGACAGGGAAGTGAGCGATTGACGGGGCGCATAAGCGCCCCGTCAATCAGTTGAACACGACGCCTCGACTGCAGAAGAAAATGACTCGCTGGGCGCAGCGGAACCAACCCGGATTTGTGAAACGATCGTATCGATCAGCACTTGTACCGCCGCCCCGAGCGGACGCTCGGCAGGACTAATCCGTACGACCCGGCGCGCTATTGGGGGCGTCCCGACTGGACACATATCGACCCTCCCGTCTCTCACCGCTCGCTGAACCACGACGCTCGGCAGGACTGCTGCAAATCGCGTCGTCGCAACCAGCTCCACAATCGCGTTGAGCGCGTCAATCTCGAACTTGGGTGTCAATACGATACCCGCTTGCCGGGTAACCTCGTCCAGCACGTTGCGAAGCCCGTGCCGACGTGTGGGCAGCACCAGCTCGAAGTCCTGGAGGCGGGATAGTTCAAGACCCGGAGGCAGCGGCGAATTCTGACGCCGGCTCGTGATCAACACCATCTCTTCGTCGAGCAGGGGCTCAGTGTTCAGTCGCAGTTTGTTCCTGGGACTGTTGATGATGGCCGCGTCCAGTTGACCGCTGGATACCCAATCGATCAGCGTCGCGCTGTAGCCGACCGAAATGGTCACTTGCACATGCGGGTAGCGTTCGTGAAAGCGCATCATGGCCTGAGCCAGGACGCTCTCCGCAATCGATGAGATCAAACCAAGCGACACGTGGCCGGAGATTTCGCTCTCGCGGTGCAACAGCTCGTCCCGCGCACCGGCGATATCACTCAAAATCGGCACGAACAGTTTGTACATGCGCCCGCCGGCCGGAGTCGGCGACATGCCATGCGCTCCACGTTCGAAGAGGGCTTGCCCTAGCTCTTTCTCGAGCCGGCCAATCTGCATGCTAAGCGCGGATTGAACGATACCTAAGCGCTTCGCGGCGCGAGTAACCGAGCCGTCTTCGAAGAGCGCGACGAAGTATTCGATCTGACGAAGATCCATGGCGCTTCCCTCGTGTCGTATTCAATCTGCCAGTGCACTACACACCATTACTGGCTGCCAAAGACGCATAACGGTTGTATTGCGTCCATGCATTCCCGCCGCTAGCACTCAACGTCATCGCGCGTCGATAGTACAGACCGATGTCATGTTCATCAGCGAACCCGATGGCCCCATGTAACTGTATGCAGGTGTCCATGACTCGAGTCGCCGCCTCAGCTGTACGCGCCTTGGCGGCGGCCGCCGCCAGAGCGCGGCGCTTTCCCGTCGCGCCAAACGCATGGGCCGCCTCACCGACCAGCGCCCGGCATGCTGCCACTTCTACATACGCCGAAGCCGCGCGATGTTGCAGCGCCTGGAAGGTGCCGATTGGCACACCGAACTGCGTCCGTGTCTTCAGATACTCGACCGTCAGCGCCAACGCTGCGTCCATCGCGCCGACCAACTGAGCGGAATCGCCGAGCAATGTGATGTCGCTCGCAAACGCGAAGTCATCGGCACCGACGTCGAGTATCTTTCCGTCGCGCCAGGTGTCGCGCGAAAGGGTGACATCGGATAAGGTTGAACCATCCACGCACTCATGGTCCAGCCGCGTCAATCCTTGTGCATCGAGTCCGATCAGGTGGACGCCATCCTCCTCCGCGCTGGACACCGCGATCATCGAACCTCCGGCAAGGTCGGGAACCGTCGCAAGAAAGCTCTCCTCATGGAGGCTGGCCTCGGCGATTGTCATTCGGCTGGTCCCCTCCATGACGGCCGGAAGCTCAATGGCATTGGCACGCGCGAGAAGCCAGGCACCCGCAATGGTGGAGATGACCGGTTCCGGCATGAGCGCGCTGCCAATGGCGTCACCCAGTACCACCACCGCCCGAGCGTCAAGACCCAGTCCCCCCTGAGATTCGGGCACCAGCATGCCGAACCACCCCATCGCCGCAATTTGACGCCATGCCGACAAGTCGGGCGCCGGCCACTGGTCGCGCACCTTGCGCGCTCGCGCGACTCCTCCTATTCCCGTAGCGAAGTCACGGGCACTGCGACTGATCATCAGGATCTCTTCGCTGACGGCGTGAATGGCTTGTTTTTCGCGGATATTCATGACGTTCCCTTCTTCGGTCGCGCCGAACGCGGCAATTCAAGCACTTTCGATGCGATGAGCGTGCGCTGGATTTCGTTCGTGCCACCGTAGATCGATAGCCGGCGCGATTGCAGATACATTTCCGACAGATCGACACGATTCCCGTCGCCGTCGCGCAGCGGCATTTTTAAAGCAGCGTACTCGCCAGCCAATTCCTGCGCGAAGGCCAGAATCTGTTGGACCGTTTCCGTAGAGAGGATCTTCAGATATGCGGTGGCCCCATCCGTGCCCTCGCCTTGCGTTTCCGCTGCGCTCAGATAGGCTGCGACCAGCGTCTCAACGGCGACCTCTGCCTGCGCGAGACGATGCCGGGTATGCGCATCATTCCTGCCCAGGTGAGAAACAACGCGACGCAGACGCTCCATCGCCTTGAACGCCAACGCCGGAGCCCCGAGCCGAAGACGCTCCTCCATTAGCACGGCAGTCGCTACTGACCATCCGTCTCCCAGCTCGCCCACCACGTTTTCGAGTGGCACGGCGACGTCGTCGAAGAACACCTCGCAGAACTCGTCATCACCCGCAATCGTTTCAATTGGACGGCGTGTGACGCCGTCGCTATGCAAGTCGATCAGTACGAATGTAATGCCGTCCCGACCTGCGCTTTCCTGCCCCGTGCGCACGAGTGCGAACATCCAGTCAGCGTGATGACCCCAGGTGGTCCAGATCTTGTGGCCGTTGACGATGAGCCGGTCGCCTCGCACCTCGGCACGTGTGCGCAAGTTCGCAAGATCGGACCCGGCGCCGGGCTCGGAATAGCCCTGACACCAGATCACATCACCGGCAAGAATCGGCGGCAGGTGGCGCGTCTGCTGCACCGGGTTGCCGCGCGCCATGAGCGTCGGACCGATGTGGTTTAAACCTTGAGTCGGGAAATCGGGTGCCCCCGCACGCGCCAACTCCTCCATCAGGATGATCTGCTCCACCGGCGATGCGCCCATCCCGCCGAAGGTTTGCGGCCAGTGGGGAGCAACCCATCCGCGCCCGGACAGCTTGCGGTACCATCCGAGCGCCTCCGCGTGTGATGGACGAAACGTCAAGTCCCGAAGCTCGGGGGGCACCGCACCAGCCAACCACTCAGCCACTTCCTTGCGAAACGCGGCCTCCCCTGCCGATTCCTGCCTCAACATAGGTGTCCCTTGCGATCAGCTATAGAACGCCGTGTCGCAACACGGCGCATGCCTGGTTCGATGTAGCTTCGTCGAGGCGCTCGCGCGCGAGTTCGCGAAGCTGTGCCTTCAACACCTTTCCCAGTGAACTACGAGGGAGCGTGTCGATAAAGAACACATGGCGCGGCTTTTTGTAACCGGCGATACGCTCCTTCGTGTGCTCGATCAACGTCGCCTCAGTGACAGCGGTGCCCGCGCGCAATTCGACAAACGCCGCGACCGCTTCCCCGTAGATTTCGTCAGGTACGCCAATGACTGCGGCATCAGCCACGGCTGGGTGTTCTATAAGAGCCAACTCCACTTCCTTTGTGTAGACATTGAAGCCGCCGCTCAGCACCATGTCCTTCTTTCGATCGACGATGTACAGGTATCCATCCACGTCGAATTTCGCGAGATCGCCGGTACGTACCCACCCATCCGTAATCGCCGCAGCCGTTTCGTCAGGCCGGTTGTAGTAACCACGCATGGTTGTAAAGCGCCCCGGTTCGCCCGAGCGCACCAGGATCTCGCCGACCGTCTCAACAGGGACCACGTTGTCCCGCTCATCTACGAGTTTCACCTCAACGCCGACCGTCGGCCGCCCCACGGATGCCGGATGCGAAAACTGTTCGTCATGCGTCAGACTCGTGATAGAGCCAACTTCCGTCATGGCGAAAAACGAATGGAGTTGCACCGCCGGCAACAGATCGATCATCTGACGCTTCAGTTCGACTGGAAACGCCTCGCCGGTGACGATCACGTGACGCAAGCTGGCGCAACGCGCCGGCGCTGCTTTCAGCACCGGCAGCAACATCCGGGCGACCGTCGGCACCATGCCCAACGCGGTGACCGCTTCGCGCTCTATGACAGACACCGCCTCTTCGGCGTCGAAGCGCTCCATCACCACCAGGGTCGCGCCGAGATTGAACGCGTTAAGAAGGCGTGCCAGGCCCGTCCGGTGCGCAAGCGGCGTGGTGACGAGGAAGGTATCGCTGTCGCTGATTCCCCATTCCATGGCATTCAGGAACCCGTGTTGCACAACGCAATTTGCGTGCGTAATCACGGCTCCCTTGGGACGCCCGGTCGTGCCCGAGGTATAGAGGATCATGCAATCGTCGCAAGTCAGCGGCACCTCCGGGAGAGACTCGTCGGTTGATTGCGCCAGCTCAGCAACCGTCTTCGCACCCTCGAGGCCCGGAGCCTCTGAATTCCCCGCCAGCAGCAGACGAACCTGCGGGAAGCGAGCGCGAAGCAACGCGATTGCCTCCACGTTGCCAGACGGCACCACGGCGACTGCCGGCACGCTGTCTTCGAGGAAATAGCTGAGTTCCTGCAGTGTCAGCCTCGTGTTCACCGGCACGACCGTGGCACCTAGCATGAAGGCGGCATATAGCGCCTGCGCGAATTCAATGCTGTTCGGCAGATAGATCAGCACCCGCTGGCCCGGCTTGACACCCCAATGATGCATACCGCTCGCCAATGCATGGCAGTCCGTGACGAACTGACGATACGTGAGCCGACGCGCGCCGACACGAATGCACGTCTTGTCGGGAACGCGCTGCGCACGGGCCCGCAGTAAGGTTTCGAGTCTCATCGTGCCTCCTCAGGCCAGCCTGAAGGCCGGGTACCGGCTGTCACCGTCGAGCGTGTCCCACTCGAGCTTCACGCGCTTGCCAATCGCCAGATCCTCCGGGAGGCAGCCGAGGACATTTGCAATGATGCGCACGCCCTCGTCCAGTTCGACAGTCGCGACACACAACGGCAGGCGGCCATCGAGGCCTGGGCCGGGAATGCGAACGACCGTGAAGGCGTAGATCTGGCCGTTACCGCTGACCTCGCGCCATTCAAGCGTGCGCCGACCCGTATAGACGCTGACCGGACGCGGATAGTGCTGAAACCGTCCGGCCTCCGTGCAGTATTGCAGCTTTAGCTTGCCTTGTTTGATCCCATCCCAGAACGGCTTGGTGTCGGTGTAAACATTCGCACGCGGGACTGGTCGTGCTGCCGCTTCAGTGGTCTTTTCGGCAACGGATTGAACTTGGCTCATGTCATACCTCCAGAATCATTGCAGAGCTGGTTCCCCAGTTCCGGCCATAGGGGATCACGCCAATGCCGGTCACCAGCGCATTACGGGCATCAGGGACCTGGGTGGCGCCGCCTTCTCCAAACAACTGGCGGACAGCTTCGGCGAGATTCAGGCCGCCACTTGCCAGACCGGGCTGTCCCGCCGAAATTTGCCCCCCGCCCGTATTGAGTGGCAGCTCGCCCTTGTGCGAGAGGTCGGTCGCCAGGACGTAAGCCGAGCCCTGACCGCGATCGCAGAAGCCGAACGCCTCCATTTGCATCATCACAGCGATGGTGAAGTCGTCGTATGGTTGAAACATGTCGACGTCAGCCGGCTTGAGACCGGCCTCGTTCAACACACGCGGTCCAATGCGAGTGAAGCCAGACTGGGTGATATCCGCCAGCGGGTCGTCACCGTTGAAGTTCGTCACCTCGCCATACGCAACCGGATACACGACTTTCGAAATGCCCAGTTCTTGCGCCTTCTTTTCGGTCATGACGAGAAACGCGTTGGCCCCGTCGCAGAACATCACGCTATCGAGCACGCGTAGAGGATCGGCGACAATGCGGGACTCGAGATAGGCTTCCATCGTCAACGGCTTTTTGAACTTCTCGCAGGCGTTCACGTTCGTCAGCGCGTGGGTACGCTGCGTGATGGCGATCTTTCCGAGCGCCTCTTCCTTCAGCCCGTACTGGTGGGCATAGCGACTCATCAACAAGCCGAAGGTGGCTGGCGGGCCCTGAACACCTGCCGGATCCTGAAACTCCGAACGGAATGCACCATAGTTGGATCGCCAGTCGGTGCTCGGTGCGTCGGCCGACATCACCACCGCTATTTCGCACATCCCGTCACGAATGGCCGACATGGCACGGGCAACGCCACCGGTTGCCGAACACCCACCCATGCCGCCATAGTTGAGCCACGTCGGCGTGAGCCCGAGCGCTTCGGTCATGTACACGGCAAAGAACGGGTTCGAAGCTTCGCTGAGCGCGGTCGTAACCGACAGTCCGTCAATCATGCTCCGCTCAATACCGGTCCTTGCAAGCAACTGATCCAGTGCCTCGCCGGCAATGTCGTACGCGCTCCGGCCAGTCCGGAAGCCAATGGGGGTCTCAGCGTACCCCGCGATCACCATGTCACGCTTACTCATGATTTCACTCCCCCTTGAAATTCGGCTTACGTTTCTCGCGCAGCGCCTGTAGCCCTTCATTCCGATCCGTCGAGAAATACAGCATGAAAGACACGTCGCTTTCAATGTCCATCCCCTCGGAAAGCGGGACGTCCATGCCACGATCGATCGACGACTTGGTCAACATGACCGAGACGGGCGCGTTCGCACTAATGTCACGCGCGAGCATTCTTGCGCGTTCAAGTGCACCACCGGCGTCAGCCACATAGTTCACAATGCGCAGCGCGTGCGCCTCTTCCGCCCGGACGCGCCGGCCGGTCCATACCAGTTCCTTGGTGATCGACGGGCCCACGAGGCGTGCCAGTGTCTGCGTGCCGCCACCGCCCGGCATCAGGCCAAGGCGAACCTCCGGCAAGGCAAACTGCGCCTCGGCACCTGCCACGATCAGGTCGCCGACCAGCGCCAGTTCAAATCCCCCACCCAGTGCGAGTCCTTCGACCGCGCTGATCACGGGTTTGGTGTACTGCGAGATTTCGCGAAACAGCTGGTTCACTTTCCGGTTGCGCTTGCGCTTGCGGAAGAAATCAAAGTATTCGTTCTCTTTCAGCTGGAATTCGCTGGTGTCGATTCCAGTGCAGAACGCCTTCGCTGAACCCGTGAAGATCACAGTCCTGACTTGCCTGTCATGCTCCGCGGTTTCGAGTGCGTTCAGAATTTCCTCCGCCGTACGCTCACGCAGCGCGTTCATCTTGTCGGGGCGGTTGATCCCGATCTCGAGCCAATGCTCGACGTGTTCGACGGTAATGTCGGTGTAGTCCATCGAAAGCTCTCAAATGAGGCGGACAAGGCCGCCGGGTTAGATATCTCGCCGCGCGAGCGCAGCACGGCGCCCCACGTTATGGCGAGCCAATGGCCCTTTCGATCTCCGCTCGCATCCGTGTTGTCACGATCGCGTCATGCCGGCTTTCTTCCGAAATCGTCAACTCGCATGCAACACGAGCGGGCGCGGCGAGGACAAAAATGCGATCGGCAATCTCAAGCGCGTCGTCGATGTTGTGCGTGACAAATACACAGGTCTTTGCATAGGTCTTCACGATTTCGCGGAAATCGTGACGCAGCTCGCGTGAGGTCACCGGGTCGAGTTGGCTGAACGACTCGTCAAGCAAGACGATTTCCGGATCGACCGCGAGCGCACGCGCAAGTGAAACGCGCTGCCTCATTCCGCCCGACATCTCGTGCGCGTATTTCTTCTCCGCTGCCGCGAGGCCCACTCGCGTGAGCCATTCGAGCGCAATCGCACGAGCCTCCTTTTTCGAACGATCGAGCAGAAGCAGTCCCAGTTCCACGTTTTCGCGCGCCGTGCGCCACGGCAGAAGCCGGTCCGTCTGAAAGCTCACCGCCAACTGGCCGCGCAGACTGGCAAACTGGCGCGACGGGTCGACGCCGGCTACCGTCACCGTGCCGCTGTCGGCGGCGAGCGTACCCATCAGCAGATTCATTACCGTGCTCTTTCCGGCACCGGTGCGCCCCAGCAGCGCGACGATTTCGCCTCGCTCGACCCGGAGGTCGAGACCGTCGACAGCGGTGTGGGTACCAAAGCGCTTGGACACCCGGCTAAATTCGATCAAGGTTTCCATACAGCCTCCAGTCAGCGAACGTTCGCTTCGATACGCCACGGCAGAAGACGTCGTTCGGCAACACCGGCGAGCCACTGCAGAACGAGATTCAGAACAACAAGGAGCACGGTCCAGGCGAGCACCGAATCAATGCGGAACGTCGATTGCGCGAGGCTCATTCGAGATCCGATGCCAACGGCCGACGCAACCAGCTCCGCGAAGACAACCATACGAATGGCGTAACCAATGACCGATTTGGTCGTGAGGAAGATGTACGAGACGACATGCGGGAGAATCAGATAGCGCATGACCTGGCGACGCGTAGGTCTAAAGCTCTGAATCATGTCGAGCCATTCATTTGGCAGTGCCTTGATCCCTTCGTAAACATTGAGGGCATAGAACGGCAACAGGATGACTGCCAGAATGAAGAAAATCCGCAGCTCCGCATCCTTGAACCAGAAAACCGCAATCAGCATCCATGACAATGCCGGGATACCGGTATCAATCAGTACGAGCGACTTGAGATAGGCTCCGACGCGAGGCGACGTGGCCATCAGCAGGCCCACGAGCACGCCCGCGATCATCGCAAACACAATCGCGCCCGCAAGGCGCAGGATCGTGACGGCGACGTGCACGTAATCGGTCTGAAGCAGTTCCAGTAGCGCCACGCCAATGGAAGCAGGCGACGGCATGATGTATGCGGGTACGAATCGGCTCGCGACCTCAATCGCAACAATCAGACCGATCACGACAATCAGGAGCGCACGCATATCCGAGGTGCGCTGTGGCGCCGCCAGCGTCTTTACTGCGCGGACCGGCGGTACTGCGAATGCTTCCGCTTTTGCTTTCATAGAAGTCTCCGGTTTATCAGTCGCTATGCGAAAAATCCGTCGTCGATGACCTTGGGTAGTAATCCACCTCGCACAAGGAAATCGCTCGCGACACGCATCGTCTGACGCCCTTGGGAGTCAGACATCGATATGTGTGAGAAACCGGTCCGCCCCGATTGGATGGAAAGAGTCAGAACTTCCGGCGGTACGCCCGATTTCGACCCGGCGATTTGCACCGCGCGCCTGGGATCCGCCGCAATCGCAGCCGAAGCCGCGGCAAAGACCTGGTCCACCCGGGAAGCCAGTTGCGGGTCGGCTTTGAGCGCGGACTTGCGCACGGCAACACCGAAATACGGTAGGTCTACGCCGACCTTTTGACGATAGCGATCGCCCACGTTATAGAGCATGCCCAAGCCGGTGTCCCGCAACATGCCCGCGCTGATATTCGGCTCCCATGTCAACGCCGCATCCGCCCGGCTTGCCATGACCATGGAAATGGCAGCGGCGGGATTGTCCACGTTCTGGATCTTGCTACCGCCCTCCAGATCGTAGCCGTCCAACTGTTTGATGACGGCACGGGCCATACGGTATGTCCCGGTCGATTGCGGAGCTGCAACCAGCCTGCCAGCGAGCTCGCGAATATCCTTTACTCCCCCCTTTCGAGCCACCAGGCCGATCATTGATGCGGTGCTCACACCGCATACCAGTGCAAGCGGAACACCCGCGAGGTATCGGGATGCGAAGGTGTCCCAACTGCCGATGCAGACGTCGTAGTTTCCCGCGACGAAGTCGTTGTAATAGGTTGAGACCGATGTGTATGAGGTCGGTTTGCCCAATTGCAAACCATACTTTTTATCCAGCCCTGTTGCCTGAATGAACTCCGTCATGAACAAGGTAAAGCCCGGCGTCAGGTTTGCCCAACGGTAAGCATCGTTCGCTGAGAACGCACGGAGCGGTGTGCCGAGGCCGACACACGACGCTCCTATCAACGTCCCTCCGTACGCGGCGTGCCTAAGGAAGCTTCTTCTGGCATCACTAAACATGGCTGTCTCCAATGTTTGGCATCGCGTTGCGAGCTGCGACGCGCACCGAGGTTCTGCTCTGTGGCGAACCGGTTGTGAAAATACTAAAACAGTCCAAAGTTGGAAGGAAGCCGCACTTTCGGGACCCTCCGTGCCATTTTTGGAACGCAACATGGTCACATGAAGGGATAGTGAAAGACTTACGGGTTTAACCCGATGTCAGGTTCCATTTTTGCGGCACTAAACTGCACAGGATTTCGTCGTCCGGGACGATTCGTCCATAGCGCCCAGGCAAACTACGCAGTGGCAAGACGGGGGCCGACATGGCGGCACGTCATCCACCCCTTATCGGGGAGCAACATGAGTGAGCTCGACCTCAATTCGCTGCGCCTGTTCTACCAGGTCGTCAATGCCGGCAGCATCACTCGCGCTGCAGAACAGTTACGCACTCCAAAATCCACCATTAGCAGAAGACTCACGCTCCTCGAACACTCGATGGGTGCCACCCTGCTGCGCAAAGGTTCTCGCAAACTCGTTCCAACCGACATCGGCGCGGTTCTCTACAAGCACTGCGAACGCATGGTCGCCGCAGTGGAGAATGCGGGGCTTGACGCCATGGAGATGCAGAGCGAATTGCGCGGGACGTTGCGCATCAGCATCCCGGTGGACTTCGGCATTTCCTGGATTGGGCGCGCACTCGCTGAATTCGCGCGACGATACGAGGAAATTGACCTCGAGGTCGAGGTCAATAGTCGTGCGATCGATCCTCGGGAGGATCCTTACGACCTCGCCATCCAACTCGGTCAGTTGCGAGAATCGGGCGTCACCTATCGCCGGCTAGCGACCATCACGCGCGGCGTATACGGCAGCCCCGAATATCTGGCGCGCAGGGGCTTACCACGTACTGTCGACGATTTTCACAACCACCGCTGCATCACAACGGATCAGCAGCGTCAGGACGGCGTATGGGCATTCCGGAACCACGAGAAGCAGCGCTTTGTCGAGGTCGAAAGCAAGATTGTGGTCAACAACATCGGTATCGCGCGTGAGCTGGCACTCGGAGGCGCCGGCCTGAGCATGCTGCCTAACATCATGTGCACGAACGATGTAAACGGAAACCGCCTTGTTCGCGTCCTGACTGACTGGGAAAGCCCGTCGATGACTGCAAGTGCCCTTATCCTTAACAGAAAAGGCATTACGCGAAAGACCCGCGTATTTCTCGATTTCATATCCGAAAAGCTCTCGGACAACTGACGAGAAATAGCGGGACCACGGCTCAGAACCGGTGGACCACACCGATCGCGACAGCAGCTTGATCTTTTCCAGGCTGGATGGCGGAGCCAAACCCGGTCGCGCCAAGTTGTGATTTATTGCCGTTGTGCACGTACGTCACGTCTGCATAGAGACTGGTACGCTTGGACAGCAGGTAGTCTGCGTTCAGACCCACACTGTATGGTCGTTGAGACGCGGAACTAATGTCATGGTAATAGGCGGCAGCGGCTACCGAGAGCGGCGCGCTGACGTTGTAGCGCACCCCGCCAAACGCCATCACATGATGCTGTGCGGTCGTGGGAAGATCGCTTTGGAACCACTCGTATCCGCCATAGAGCGTCCAGTTTGCGAAGTTGTACGAGCCGCCAAACGCCGCACGCTGCTCATCCTTGCCAGACTGCGCGACACTCTGCCCCTGCCGCTGTTCATACACCGCGGCGAACTGCAAACCGTTGCGTCTATAGCGGGCGCCAATGTCGTATTGCTTGCCGACACGGAAAGATCCGGGAACTGGGCCGCCGCCCGCCACGGTTGAATCGTATCCGAAGCTGTACAGCGTGTTGACGTCGAACGCACCATAGGTTCCAGTGAATTTGACGGCGTTGTCCGCGCGGCCGATGAATTGGCCATCCTGCGCGGGTAGCCCATAGCTCGAGTAATTCAACGGATCGAGCGGCAGGAAATACTCGTAAATCGGCGTCATCAGACGCCCCATCGTGATCTGGCCGTAATTAGAAGCGATACCAATCGATGCTTCTCGCCCGAACAATCGCCCCCCTTGTTGCAGGGTGCCATTCGTCATGTTGATTCCCGACTCGAGTTTCACGATCGCTTTCAGGCCGCCACCCAGGTCTTCCTCCGCCCGAAAGCCGAATCGGCTGGAGATTCGATTACCTGTGTTTAGACGGAATAGATTGGCCCCGCCGCTTGCGCTTGCCGCGTTGCTCAAATACTCCACCCCGGAATCGAGAATGCCATAGAGCGTGACGCCAGACTGCGCGTGGGCCACATTACTTATCCAGACGCCACCTCCAGCCACCCACAGGATGGCAAACCTGCTCACAAGCCGACTGTTCATTGCTGTCTCCATTCCTCGCCACGATTGCGGCTCTAGTTGTACTTTTATTGACGCCGAGCCAATCGTGCCGCAACGGAAAAGCCGCGAATAGACGCATGGGAGGGAAGTTGGGTTCAGTAAATGGAACAGAGATTGGGTCGTGTTCAGGCGCGCTCCTGCCGCCTCAATCGAGTATTCTCGATAACGGCGGCATTGGGCTGACGCGTGGGGGCGTGGCCGATATCTTCGCCATGCCGCCCTCGCGCCAGGCCCCCCACAAAGTTCACGCTTTAAAACTGGCGCTATGCATTACACCGACGCCGTCAGGTAGGGATTATTCTTTCCCGGCTCATAGGGCTGCGCCTTGATTTCCATTCGCGCAATGTTCTGCAAGTGAACCTCGTCCGGGCCATCCGCGAACCGTAACGCACGGCCCCACGTCCAGCTATCGGCCAATGGTGTGTCGGGGCTCAGCCCCATCGCGCCGAACACCTGAATCGCCCGCTCGCAAACGGCGGTGTGGACACCTGGTACGAGCGCCTTGATCATCGAGATCTCCTTGCGCGCCTCCTTCGCCCCCACGTTGTCGATCATCCACGCGGCTTTGAGAACAAACAGCCGCGCCTGATCGATTTCAATTCTGGACTTTGCGATCCATTCGCCGACGGCTCCATGCTCATGCAGCCTCTTTCCGAATGCCGTGCGTGCCTGGGCGCGCTCCACCATCAATTCGAGCGCCAGTTCCGCGGCGCCGATCGAACGCATGCAGTGGTGAATCCGTCCCGGGCCGAGGCGCGCCTGCGCGAGCGCAAAGCCGCCCCCCTCTTCACCGAGGAGATTCGAGCGGGGTACGCGCACGCCCTTGAACTCGATCTCGCAGTGACCTTCCGGTGCGACGTGATTGACCACCGTGATATTGCGGATCACCTTGACGCCGGGCGTATCGCGGGGCACGAGAATCATGCTCTGCTGACGGTGGCTCGGCGCGTCCGGGTCCGTTTTACCCATCACGATGAAGATCGTGCAATTCGGGTGTGCTGCATTCGTGATGAACCACTTCCGGCCGTCGATCACATAGTCATCCCCGTCACGACGAATCGACGTCGTGATATTGGTCGCATCCGAGGAAGCCACAGCCGGCTCCGTCATCGCAAACGCCGAACGGATTTTGCCGTCGAGCAGGGGCTTGAGCCATTCCTCGCGCTGAGCGGGCGTGGCAAACATATGGAGCAACTCCATATTGCCCGTATCCGGCGCATTGCAGTTGAACACCTCGGACGCCCACGACACCCGCCCCATGATTTCAGCCAGCGGCGCGTACTCGAGATTGGTCAGGCGGGTACCGGGTTCGTCATCGCGCAGATGCGGCAGGAACAGGTTCCAGAGACCTTCTTCACGCGCCTTCTCCTTCAGGTCCTCCATAAAGGAAACCGGATATTGACCGGCGTTCACTTCCTCGTGCCATTGCCCGATGCGCGGCACGATGTGAGTGTCCATGAACGTACGCACCTGCGTGCACAACGCTTCGACTTTCGGGCTATATGAGAAATCCATTTTTACGCTTCCTTAATGCTGGTTAATGTCGTCGAGGCGTTGGCGAACAGCGCGTCGACCAGCTGGCTAGATCGTCAGTCCACCGTCGACGACGATGCACTCTCCATTGGTATAGCTCGCAGCGTCGGATACCAGATAAAGCACCGTACCCGCCATCTCACGAGGTTCCGCGTGACGCCGCAGCGGGATGCGCGACGTCCAGTTTTCGTACGTGGCCGGATCGTCGAACAGCGCCCCCGCAAAACGGGTTTTGGTCAATCCGGGGAGCAGCGCATTCACGCGAATCCCCAACGGCCCGCACTCCTTCGCGAATGCCCGCGTCATGTTGACAACGGCGGCTTTGGTGATCGAGTAGATTCCCTGCTTGTCGCCAGGCTGCAGTGCATTGACCGAAGCCGTATTGACGATCGCACCGCCGCCGTGCTCCCGCATCAACTTGCCCGCCTCCACGGACATGAAGAAGTAACCGCGCAGGTTGACTTCCACCGTCTTTTCGAAAGACAACAGATCGGTGTCGAGAATGTGGCCAAAATACGGATTTGTCGCCGCGTTATTGACGAGGATGTCCAGACGGCCATGCCGTGCGCGAATATGCTGGAAGATCGCGAGAATGTCCTCGACACGGCCCACATGGCACGGTTGCGCTTCAGCGCTTCCGCCCGCGTCTTTGATTGCGCGCACCACGGATTCGCAATCTTCCTGCTTGCGGCTCGACACAATCACATGGGCGCCCTGCTCGGCGAGTAGTTTGGCGATCTCCTCGCCAATACCCCGGCTGGCGCCCGTCACCAGAGCAATCTTTCCTTTCAGATCAAACAAATCAGTAGTCACAATCATCTCCACTATGTCGCGTTCCGTTTTCCTTACCCTATTCAGGTCAGGTCAATGCCCATCTTCGCAAGCACCCCGGCCATCTCGCCCACCTGTCTTGCCTTCTCATTCGACGCGTTACCGCCCAAAGCCCGTTTCTTCACGCCCTGTGCAATTGCGGCGAGCCTGAAGAAGCTGAACGCCAGATAGAAGTTCCAGTTTTCAATCGACGCAATACCCCGCAGCTCGCAATACCGCTCGATAATCGACGCCTCGTCCGGCACGCCCAGCAGCCCGCGATTCAAGCCCTCGAGTCCGGCGATATGGCCGTCGGGCGGGAGCCGCAAACACATGCAGAAGTACGCGATGTCAGCCAGTGGATTACCGAGCGTGGACAGCTCCCAGTCGAGAACCGCGCGAACTTGCGGCGCGCCTCGCATGAAAATGAGGTTGTCGATACGGAAGTCGCCGTGCACGAGCGACGGCTTGCCGGCTTCCGCCGGACAATGGGCAGGCAGCCACTCGATCAGCGAGTCCATCGCCTGCAATGTATCGGTCTGCGCGGCGCGATATTGCCGGGTCCAGACGTCGATCTGACGCGCGAAATAGTTGCCAGGGCGGCCGTAGTCCGATAATCCGACTTCGTCAACGTCCACATCATGGAGCGCCGCCATTGTGCTGAGCACGGCGTCATAGATGGAACCGCGCTCCTCCATGGGTACTTCCGGCAGCGCCGGATTCCAGAAGATTTGCCCATCTTCGTAGCTCATGACGTAAAACAGGCTGCCAATAACCTCACGGTCCTCGCACAGGTGATAGGCACGGGCCACAGGGACCGCTGTTTGCCCGAGCGCCGAGAGCACGCGAAACTCACGATCAACCGCATGTGCGGCCTTGAGCAGTGTGCCAGGCGGTTGACGCCTGAGCACGTAGCGGCCGCTTTGCGCCGTCAAAAGAAACGTTGGATTGGATTGTCCGCCGGGAAATTTCTCGACGGACAACGGCCCTTGAAACCCGGGCACATGTGCCGTCAGATAACGGGTGAGATCTTCGATGTCGAAGTGAAGGCTTGTATTCACGAGTATTGATTCCCGACTGAGGTCAGCCATAAGTGACAAATTCATGCCGCTCGGCACGTTCGAGATGAGGCACCGCATTGAAGCTGACGAGTGACATCGCGCTGTCGTTAAAGACATATTGGCAAACGCTGCTGTTTCGAACCTGCATGTTGAGTGCAATCGCGGTCGCAGCAGGCGCCTGCAGAATCTGTTGAGCCGTGACCGCGATCGGACCACCCGAACTCACGACCAGAACGCGCTTGCCGCCGGCCCGCTGGATTTCGCTGCGCGCACGCTGGACACGCGTCTGGAATTGCTGCCAGGTCTCTGGAACACGGCCCGGCAAGCGGTCATCGGCCCAAAGCTGCAGCACGTGCCGGAGCCCTTTGTAAAAGTCCTTCTTGGAATTTGCGGCCGACATACGGAGCGGCAAACCCTCTTCGCCGAGGGCTGCGAATAATGCCTGGAAGTCGTATTCGTTCAAACCCGCGTCTTGCGCGATCTCGACTTGCGAGCCACCCATTCCCGCGAGAATGGCATCGGCCGTTTGACGATGCCGCTGCATCGTGCCGATGACAACCCGATCGAAGCACACGTTCGCCTGCGCGAAGTACTCGCCGAGCCACAGTGACTGAGTACGACCGGAAGGTGATAGCTCGTCATAGTTGTCGGCGCCGAAAGACGCCTGACCGTGCCGTACAAGATGGAGTTCTGCCATGTCATCCTCGCTTCAACATGACTAGCAGAATACCCAGCGTCGCGTCATTCAGGAAATTTATTGTTGTGATACCCGACTATAACTTTTGGTGACACCAGACGCGTACGGTCCCCGCAGTCTCCGGCTACTGGTTCATTTCCCGCATGAGGCGGCCAACCTGCTCGCGCAGCCAGCGATGAGCCGGGTCGCCGCTCACGCTGCGATGCCAATAGCAATGAGACTGGAGATCCGGAAGATCGAACGGCAACGCCAGGATTCGCGCGTCATAGCGCTGAAGCAGCACGAGGGGGGCCGTGAGGACGAGATCGGTGCGCATCGCGACCAACGGCGCGACCAGATAGTGTTGAACCCGCGTCCGAATCGACCGCCGGAGGCCGAGCCTGGTCAGTTCCGCATCGACGAGACCCGGCCCCTGCGGGCGGCTCGATACGTGGATATGACCGAACCCGAGGTAGTCATCGATCGTCAGCTTCTTCTTTGCAAACGGATGATCGTGACGCAGCATGCATGCATAGCGGTCGCGGCCCAGCGGCTCCTGCTCGAGGTAGGGATCGTCAATCAGCGGCGCGTCGATCGCCAGATTGACCGCACCGCTGGCTAGCGCTTCCGGCACCTCTTTACGCGTGGTGAAGTAGCTTTCGATCCGGATGCCGGGTGCCAGCCGCTGCAGCACCTCCTCCAGTGCGGGCAGAAGGAGCGCCTCCGTGAGGTCGGTCATGCTGAGCCGGAACGTACGCTCAGACGACGCTGGGTCGAAGCGTCCGCCAACGTGAGTACTCGAGTCGAGCAACTGCAGGGCCTCACGAACCTGGCCGATGATGTTTTCCGAAACAGCGGTCGGTACCATGCCGGCCGACGTACTGACAAAGAGCTGGTCGTCGAATGTTTTGCGCATCCGCGCCAACGCGTTGCTGACAGCAGGCTGAGTGATGAACAGCGTCTCCGCTGCGCGCGTCAGGTTTCGCGTTCTGTAGACGGCCTCGAAGACAACGAAGAGATTCAGATCGACCTTTGACAGACGCATTTTCAGATTCCCCGACGCCACTTGAACTGCATTTCCCGCTCCTCATGGTCACATGCACGCATCGGTGCTTCGATGCAGGTAATCGATGCGGACATTGTCTCACTCCGCTTGAATCGAACCGATGCTACTTGCCTCTCTGAAGGAGAAGGCCACGATCGCTTGCAGTTCCAGGGCATGTTGCGTCTGTGGGAATCACAGGAGACTCACCATGCCGCCGCACCGGATCTGGAACTGCCAGAAATCAGGCAAACCCCGGGTTTACGCTGAGTAGCTCCACTTCCAACGCCCCAACAAAAAACCCTGGATTGTTGGATTTCTGGCAGTTCCGGATCCGACAAGATCGTATGGTTGGTTTTTCGAGCGGGCGTTTCGGGCGAACATCGCCTGGCGAGGCCCTGGCCTCATTGAGACCGTTATCGACTGATTCACTTCATTCCGTATTCCGATCCTGCCGCCAGCCATGAACCCTGGGTATCCACCTTCTGCTCGCCTGCTCGACCTCGATGCAGTGCAGGCCTTTGTCCTGATCGCGGATCTGAGCAGCTTCACGCGTGCGGCCGAGGTGCAGAACACGACTCAGTCGGCTATCAGTCTGAAAATAAAACGGCTTGAGGAGCGACTCGGCCGGCGCCTGCTTGAACGCACACCCAGGCATATTCAACTTCTGCCCGAAGGCGTGGCTTTTTTATCGGCAGCTCGAGAACTTCTGAGCGCCCATGACCGCGCAGTGGCCGTCGACGTACGCGAGCAACGAAGCCTGCGCCTTGGTGTCATCGATCACACTGCCACCGATGAGCTGATTCCGTTGCTTGCGCGCGTGTCGAGCTACGACCCGACTTTACGTGTCGAAGTCAGGATTGGTGCCTCGAGTGAAATGCTCGCCGCGTACGACGCCGGCGAGCTCGACGCCGCGTTTGCCCGACGCGATCCGACACGGCGTGACGCGGAGCGTTTGTTCGTCGAGCAATGCGGATGGTTCGCGGCGCCTCAGTGGACCCATCATTCAAACGAACCACTGCGAATTGCTTCGCTATCCGCGCCCTGCGGCCTTCGCGCGAACGCCCTGAAAGCACTGGACGAAGCTGGCATCCAATGGACGGAAGTTTTCGTTGGCGGCGGCATCGGCACCGTCGGCGCGGCCGTCATGGCAGGCCTGGCCGTTGCGCCAATGACGAGACGCGGATGTCCACCGCGCGCGATCGACGTCGGCAGCCGGTTCGGACTCCCGCCACTCGCGCCGATCGAGATTGCCGTCTACACGCGCGTACGCGACGCATCGATGAAGGAGGCAATTCGCATCTTCGGCGCCTCGCTACGCAGCGCGGGCGCCACGCCCTGATTGGGTGGTCGTGATAGAGTCGAGCATCTCTCCTGATCGCGTAGCCCTTATGTCGCCACGCATTGAATCTGAACTCGCCAATCCGGCAGAGCATCAACAGGACACGGGAAGCGCCGCCGCCGCGCAAAGCGTGAACATGCAGACACAGGCAATCGTTCCAGCGCAAACCGCTCTGGTGGTCATGCATTATCAGACTGACATCCTCGGGTTATTTCCATCAGTCGCGCCCACTTTGCTCGCCAATACGCGCAAGCTGTGTGACGCCGCGCGGGCCAAAAGCGTCAGCGTCTATTTCGCCAAGATCCAGTTTAGTCCGGGCTATCCGGAAGTCAGTCCGTTGAACAGGAACGGACAGGGAATCAGGCAGCTTGGCCTTTTCGTCGGCGACAAGATCACGCCCGAACTCGGCCAGCAGGCGACCGAACCGCTCATCATCGCGCATCGTGCTAGCGTGTTCTTTGGCACCGATCTGCAGGTCCGGCTTTCCGCGCAGGGCATCGATACGCTGCTCATGGTGGGCATAGCATCGACCGGTGTCGTGCTGTCGTCGGTTGCGTACGCGAGCGATGCGGATTTTCGTTTATTCACGGTCAAGGATTGCTGCTACGACCCGGATCAGGTCGTGCACGATCATCTTTTTTCAACCGCGTTCGATTCGCGCACGACGGTGCTCTCGCTTGCTGACGCCCTGTTGTTGCTGGCCTAGCATGGGCTGGCATGTTGAGCGTTGCCGGAGCAAAGCAGCCGCTCCACTGCCCGCTGTGCAGCTAAGGAAACCAACCAATGAGCCGACCAGATTTCATCAAACACTGGACTGAACTCGAAGAACCGGATGCGCATTCCTATCGCGGCGACA
Source organism: Paraburkholderia fungorum (assembly GCF_046027215.1). Classification (GTDB taxonomy): domain Bacteria; phylum Pseudomonadota; class Gammaproteobacteria; order Burkholderiales; family Burkholderiaceae; genus Paraburkholderia; species Paraburkholderia fungorum_D. The sequence goes on from NZ_JAQQEN010000001.1 coordinate 2,848,823, forward strand.
CCGAGCTCATGGCGCTAGACGCGCCGCTGTCCGCGGCACTCGGCATTACGCGCATTGGCATTCATCACGTGAGGCTTCTACCCGGCCGGCGGACGTCATATCCGCACGCCGAGAGTACCGAGCAGGAGTTTGTGTACGTGCTCGAAGGCAAGCCCGATGTCTGGATCGACGGCGTGCTTCATCCGATTGCCGAAGGCGATTCCGTCGCGTTTCCGGCGGGCACGGGAATCTGCCACACCTTCATCAACAATACGAAGGACGAGGTCAGGCTGATGGTGATCGGCGAACGTCCGCGCGACGACAACCGTATTCGTTACCCGCTCAACGAAGCGTACGAGCTGACTCGCGCGGACCGCTGGGCGGACTGGCCCGCCCGACCGCTCGGGGACCATAACGGAATGCCGGACTGACGCTTACGCGGATCGCCGAGAATGGCCGGCGACTTGCCGGATCGACTCTGTACCTGAATGCACCCATGCCGCAACGTAGGTTGCGGCATGGGTTTCCGTACGCTATGAATGATCCGTCTCGACGCTCAACGGCTGCCCACTTCATGCGGGTTCATGGGCATGAGAGATTGTTTCTCCACCACCGCCGGCGCGGTCTCACGCATGGACAACGCGCACAGGCTGGAGACGACGCCAAGCAGTGAGAACATGATGGCAGGCCCCATCCAGCCGACTACGCCAAACAGTCCGGTGGCGATGAAAAGCAGCAGTCCCGCCACGACCGAGGCGCCGTTGTAGCCCAGCGAAATCCCCGACGATCGCACATTGGCTGGAAACTGCTCGGAGAACCAGCGGGATTCGACCGCGAAAATGGGATCATGACTGAACAGCAGCGACAGCGACACCGCCGTAATGACCATGACGCCCGCGCCGGTGTTAATCAACAGGAACATCGGCACGCCGAAGATGATCGTGAACAGCGAGCCAAACAGGAAGAGCGGGCGCCGTCCCCGTCTGTCGCTTAACGCGCCGTACAGCAGATGGCTGCCAAGGCCGATGGCCGAGCCGATCATCGCCCCCCCACAGCACGTTCTCCTTGCTCGTCACATGCGCCAGCATCACGTAGGACAACAGGCGGTGGCGAAAGAAGAAATCGATGCGGACGCCGCGACGAAACAGCATACGTCGATCCGCTACGGTCTGACGGGCGGACGTGTGTGGCTTCTCTGCGCCGTTCTGTTCCTGATCGTGATGGGCACCAGCACCGTCGGCTTCTGGCAGCCTACGATCATCAAAAGCTCGGGCGTATCGGACCCGTTGACCATCGGTCTGTTGACGACGATCCCCTATGCTGCGGCGCTCGTTGGAGTGTTCTGGGCAGGACGCAGTTCGGATCGTCGGCGCGAGCGGCGCTGGCATGTGATGATCCCGATCGCCGTGTCGATACCCGGGTTTCTGTTTTGCGCTTCATTTGGTAATGAGCCCTTGATCGCGATGATCGGGCTCACCATAGCTACAGCCGGCATCATCACATCGCTGCCGATGTTCTGGGTCCTTCCCACCTCCTTTCTCGGCGGCGCCGGCGCGGCGGCCGGGGTGGCCTTGATCAACTTCACGGGGAATCTCGCGAGTTTCGTCGGCCCCGCATTCATGGGATGGATCCAGAGCCTGACTCACTCGCTTGCCACTGGCCTCTTTGTGGTATCGGGCAGTCTTGTCCTGGCGGTCGTCATGATTCTGATCTGGGTTCCGGCGAAACTGGTCGACCATTGATTGTCGGCACGCTTTCTCGCCCTGTAGTGCCGGGATTCTCGTCGATGTGGTTGCCGAACTTATCCGCACCGGTGACACATCGGGATCCAGGCGAACGCTGGATTGTGCGCGAGGGCTTCATCCGTCGACCGGCAGTCGCTTCGCCTTCTCGCGTTCATAAACGTGTCGCGCCTGCGGGCAGCAGCGCAGTGCAATTGCTGCCGACCGATGAACGCACGGGCGAGACACTTGTTGAGCCATCACCCGCCTCAGCGACGGAGGCTCGTGTGTACGAACCGCCATTTCCAGGTCAGGCACATACCCACTTTGACGACATAACAAATAAGCGCGCGCTCCCTTGCGTGAATACGTATTCACAATTCACTCAGCTTACCGATGGCGAACTCGACGTGAGGTGACAGTGAAAGCACACAGCCAGAAGCGAACCGTAACCAGCCACGATATCGCTCGTCTGGCGGGTGTTTCACAGCCGACGGTCTCGCGTGTGCTCACCGGCAACGACCGCGTGAATCCCGAAGCACGCAAGCGTGTTCTGGCTGCGGCCCGCGAACTCAAATATCGCCCCAACGGCAACGCGCGCGCCATGCGGACCCGCCGGACCGGCAACGTCGGCATGCTGGTGTCGCGTCTAATCAATCCGCTTTACCCCGAAATGCTCGAGGCCATAGGGCGGCGTCTGAGCGCTCACTCCTTACGTATGGTCATGTGGAGCACCGAGGAGATCAACGAAAAGCTCGCGATGGACGCGATCTACGAAAGTCTGGTCGACGGCGTGATCATGACAACTGCGACCGATGCCAGTTCCCGTCTTTACGAAACGCTCGAACTGAACGCGCCGGTGGTGTTGATCAACCGGTCGGTGCCGCGCTGGGCCTGTGATCAGGTCACTAGCGACAACCTCGCCGGCAGCGCCACGGTCGCAGATTATTTTTCAGGCGCGGGGCTCAATTGAGCGCGTGCAAAAGTTAGGGAGGTGCATATCATCAGACGTCCATGCCTTACGGTATGACTGCACTGTCTGTTCCGTCCGCTGGCCAGCGGCCGCCTGCCGACGTTGGCCCGATGGATTTGCCGTAACGCGAGCCGGCAATTTTGAGCGCCCAAATGCGATGGGACGAGAACTCCCCGTTCAAAACCGCGACTCTGACCTGTGCCATGCAGTGCGCCCCTTCGTCAGTCCAGCGCATCTGCCGCTTCTTGGCCATACGGTAGCTGACAACGTGGTTCACCGCAGACTCGGCGATACTGCTGCCGATCGGCCGCCAACATTACGTGCGTAGCAGATCGCGCGGAACGAGATACCAAGGGTCGCCCCGCGGCCAGTCCGACGCATATCTAGCTTCGATCCACGCCCGAGAGCCGCGAGGTGGAAGTCTCTGGCATGCGCAACACGGAGAGCAGCGAAATCGCTGCTGCGGCCATGAGCAGATAGGCGGGCGAAAGCGCGTTTTCGTCAAGATGCATGAACCACAGCGCCGTCAGTGGCGTCAACCCGCCCAGCACGCCGAAGCCGACGTTGTAGGCAAGCGAAACAGTCGTGCATCGCAATTTTCCCGGCAGAATTTCCGCCATGTACGTCGGAGAGACGCCGACGAAGCAGCCGATCAATGCCGCCAGCGCACATTGACCGGCGACCGCGAGCATCGGATCAGGGTGATGTATCAGCCAGAAGAGCGGCAGGCCGAAGACCAGCAGACTGGCCGCCGCAATCAGCAGAACCGGTCGCCTTCCGATCCTGTCCGAGAGCGCCGCTGCGAGCGGAAACGTTGCCATCTGGACGAGGACAGCCAGCGTGTTGATGTCGAGCGCGGTGGACGTCGCCATATGCTCAGTCTGCCGAAGGTACGTCGTCACGAAGACGAAACACAGATAGAAGCCCACCGAACCGACTGCATTCATAGCCACGAGAAGCAGCATGGTGCGCCACTGCGTCCTCAATGACTCGCGCCATGGGGAAGCTGCTCTCTTCGCCGGTACTTCGCTGTCAGGAATCGTCCGTCTCAGATACAAGGCAACCGCGCTAATCAGGATTCCGATCAGGAACGGAACGCGCCAGCCCCAGGCGCTGATAGATTCGGCGCTCAACAGCGTTGTGAGCACCGCACCCATTGCAGAACCAGCCAGCGTCCCGATTGCTGCGCTCACCATCGCGGCGCTACCGATCAGGCCGCGCCGCTTTTCACCTGCCTGCTCAACGAGAAACGTCACGGAAGTGCCCATTTCTCCCGCGACGGCGAGCCCCTGCAGCAAACGCAACAGGACGAGCAAAATGGGCGCAACGACGCCGACTTGCGCATAGGTTGGCAGCAGACCCATCATGAATGTGGGCACGGCCATACAGACGACCGAGGTCCACAGCGCGACACGACGGCCGAATTTGTCGCCGATATGGCCGAATACGAGCGCCCCGAACGGCCGCACGACGAAGCCGACGGCGAAAGCAGCGAACGACGCCAGTAACGACATGAAATGACTGTGAGAGGGAAAAAACAAGCTGCCAATGGTGGCCGCAAAGAAGCCGTATACAGTAAAGTCGTACCACTCCATTGCGTTGCCGATGGCGCCCGCAATGGCTGCCCGAAATGAGCGTCGCCCGGGCTTTGATTCCAGCGTTGCGGTGACAGCATCTGACATACAAAATCTCCTTGCGTTGCTTCGGGTCCGAACGGTTCGGACGTGTGCGTTGATGCTCACGATCAATCCCGTGATCTTCGGAACCGGAAACTACGCAACGAGAGTTAAGCAAAAATTAATTCATCACTTTGACCTCACGAATCCCCCCAAATGAGTTGCGCCCGGCGATGCGATTCCCGGTGCATGGGCTTCATCAAAAGTACTCGACCATTTTCCCGAACACAGCTAATGAACACGGAAGCAACCCGGGTCGTTATATGACCAGGGAATCAGGCCGGTGCGGGCAAAGAAAAGATAATTCTTCGCTAATTGTGGACGTTGAAAATTCAGCATGCCGCCGCGTGGCTGGGCGCTGGCCGCGAAACGTCGATCAACCCTTTTACCCGGGGAGTTGAGTGATGCGTGTCCGACTCGCGAGCGCACCCACCGATTGCCGGCTATTGTCCAACTGTGCGACGCCGGAATTGGCACGGGCTTCGCCCTGCCGGTCACCCAGATTTGTGATCACTAACTGGAGGTTGCATGGCCGCGTTTACCTTGTTTTGCGGCGGACGGCGCAGCGTCTGGGCGTGGAAGCGTTTGACTGAACTGCCGAGGCATGAGGGAGATGACGTTTTCGCCGAAGCGAGGTCATTGTGATTATCCGCGTTTCCAAGCTCCTGCTCGTGATGTCGATGGGGCTGCTTGCGTTGCTGGTGAGCTTCGGCAATATCACCGACTATGGCAGCAACCTCGCGTTCGTGCAGCACGTATTCCGCATGGACACGATTTTCCCGGACAGCGCGATCCGGTATCGCGCGATAACGTCGCCAGTGGTGCAGAACGCAGGGTACGTGTTGATCATTGCGCTGGAAACCGCTACCGCCGCATGCTGCTGGATCGGTGCCTTCAAGATGTGGTGCGCGCGCCGTGCGGACCACGCCGTATTCAACCGGTCGAAACGATGGGCGATTGCCGGACTCACGCTCGGGTTCCTCACGTGGCAGGTCGCGTTCATGTCGATAGGCGGTGAATGGTTCGGAATGTGGATGTCCTCTACGTGGAATGGCGAAGAAAGTGCCTTCCGGTTCTTCGCGACATTTGCCCTCGCGCTGATTTTCGTGAGTCTGCGAAATGATGATATTGCTGAATAGGATTGCGAGCACATAGGCGTCCGGCCAGATGCTTCGAGGCGTGGGCGCCTTACGGCATTGTCAAGTTGCGGGATCGGTCGCGTAAGATGGCGCGATGAAGAAATCGAAATCGCTCTATCACGGTCACCGCTTCCCAGCCGGCGTCATCAGTTGCGCCGTGCGCTGGTACTTCCGCTTCCAGTTGAGCTTGCGCGACATTGAGGAGTTACTCCTCGAGCGCGGCGTGTTTGTGACCTACGAGACGATCCAATGCTGGTGCGACAAATTCGGCGTGAGCTTTGCCCACCGGGCAAAAGCGGCGCGCCGCAAGCCGGGTGGCACGTGGCATCTTGACGAGATGTTCGTCACACTGCGCAGCGAGCCTTACCTGTTGTGGCGTGCGGTCGACGAGCACGGCGCCGAACTCGACATCCTGATGCAAAAGCGACGCGACAAGGCCGCCGCCAAACGCTTCTTCAAGCGTGTGCTGCGCTCAAGCCCGGTGCCGCGCAAGATCGTCGCCGATCAGTTGCGCAGCTATCCGGCGGCAAAAGCCGAGATCCCGGAACTTGCGAACGTGAAGCACGTGTTCGTCAAAGCTGCAGCCCGACTGAACAACCGCGCAGAGAACAGCCACCAACCGACGCGCGAACGCGAGCGTCGCATGCGCGGCTTTCGCGACCCGAAACGCACACAGAAATTTCTCTCGTGCTTCGGGCCGATCCGGCAACATTTCGCGCTCAAGCGGCATCTGCTGCGCGCTTCACTCTATCGCAAACAACTCGCGGCGCGTTTCGTTGCGTGGTGCAAAATCACCGAAGTCACCCGAAATCCGTCCTACGCTTTCTGAGGGTTGCTCTTTCCTGCCGTCTTTCCGCCTCAGTCTCGACAAGTTGACAAAGCCGCCTACGATGTTCGTCCTTGAACTGGGCTACCCCCTAACGGACATTGACGGTCGGCCGACACTGGCCGATGCTGTTGAAAAAGTCGCTGCCCGGCGTTTTCAATTCGTTGGCGAAAAACGGCCTCTCAGATCGCTCTATAAGCCGCTCACGAACGTGGGTAAGGGCAAGAGGACGCCCGAAAACCTCGCGAGAGAGACAGTCAACGACCTTTTCAACAGCATCGGCCGCACGTAGCCACTGGACCGTTTTCCGCTCAACGAGGGGCACAATGTTTGCCGGCTGCCGCGACATACTCGCGGACCGTACGCCTCAGCTTGATCGCAATATCACGAAAGCGCAGCACAAATGCTCAAATGGTCGGACTTGAACCTTGCGCCGCTGGACGACGTGCCCAACACGCACCGCCCGCCGCGCGACAACTCGCAACGCAACGCGCGCGCTTAGCCATTCCCACCGTGCCACAACGTCAGTTTGTTCGACACGACAAGTACCCCCGGGACAGTTCGCGCAATTTGCTCAGCCTGGCGGATCTGATCGGCGCTATGCACCGTCCCGCTCAGGAACACCGCGCCGTCGTGCGCACGGACAAACACTCCCGCGACGTTGAATCCAGGCGCCCGATCCAGCGCTTGCCGGACCGCCCTCGACAGAGCGCTATCGGACTGCACCTCGATATCGCCGCCGATCAACCGCGGCGGCGCCGGCACGGAGTACGTTGGCCCCGTCTGCACACAAGCCGACAAAGCCGCTGTCACCCATACAGCCGTCCACAAAGTTCGTGCAGGTTTGCGGATCATGACCTTTGTCCGATGGCAATACGTGGCACCCGCCAAAACACTGTATATAAGCACAGCGTGATGATCTGCGTGAATAGCCCGTCCAGTGTCCGGGCTGTCGTTCCCCAAGGTCTGAATTATGGTATCCGTTTGGCGTTCGACCCAGCGCGATTTACGTCCACGACGGATTGGAGATTCGTATCACAGAGATACGGAATCGAATCTTTACTTATCAACCTCACGACTCCAGGATACCCGACTGAGGTGTGGGCCGCCACGCGGTGCTCCGCTGCGCCATCACCTTGCTTTTTTTGGGGAGCATCTATGGTCGACGTAAAGAGAGAAAGGCTTGAGCTGCGGGTTCGAGGAGTGGACTTGCGCATCTCGTCTGTGCACAGGCCCGGTGTCGGCGACGTGGTGACTGTCGCGGGCTTTGTCAACTTGCCGGGAGTGATACGGCATGATGGCGGGTGTGACGATTGGTCAGAAAGCGATCGGCGGATTTTGGGTGACTTCGGTGAATTCGCGCCAAGCGGCGAACCGAGCAGCGAGTTGTTTGCGATAAAGCGAAGCGCGCAGCAGATGCCGCTTGAGCGCGAAATGTTGCCTGATCGGCCCGAAGCACGAGACGAACGCTGTGTGCGTTTCGGGTCGCGGAAGCCACGCATGCGACGTTCGCGCTCACGTGTCGGTTGGTAACTGTTCTCTGCGCGGTTGTTCAGCCGGGCTGCAGCTTTGACGAACACGTGCTTCACGTTCGCAAGTTCCGGGATCTCAGTCTTGGCCGCTGGGTAGCTGCGACCGTCAAACTCTATACCGTCATCCAGCACTGCGCAACGTCCGCCCAGCAAAGGATCTCAATGAAAAAATACCGTCAGAGCGCGCCTGCGCATCTGACGGTATACGATTTTCCTGACGAACGGGCTTTTCGAAATACCGTCAAAAATTGGCGCTTGCAGGCGATATATGGCGAATCTAAAAACGAGCAAACGCCGCGCAGAGCGCGGCGTTTTCTGGGTTTTCCGATAGTCGCCGAAAGTACGCGACTAACGTCGAATCATTCCCACTCGATCGTCGCCGGCGGCTTACCCGAGATGTCATACACAACCCGGTTAATACCGCGCACTTCATTGATGATCCGGTTCGACACATGCCCCAGCAGGTCATGCGGCAGATGCGCCCAGTGCGCCGTCATGAAGTCCAACGTTTGCACGGCACGCAGCGCAACGACGTACTCATAAGTCCGTCCATCGCCCATCACGCCGACGCTCTTCACCGGCAGAAACACCGCGAACGCCTGGCTCGTCAGATCGTACCAGGACTTGCCGGTTTCCTTATCGATGAACGTACGCAGCGTCTCGATGAAAATCGCATCCGCGCGGCGCAGCAGGTCGGCGAAATCGCGCTTCACTTCGCCGAGAATCCGCACGCCCAGACCCGGGCCCGGGAACGGGTGGCGATATACCATTGCCGGCGGCAAACCCAGCTTCACGCCGAGTTCGCGGACTTCGTCCTTGAACAGTTCGCGCAGCGGTTCGAGCAGCTTCAGATTCAACGTTTCCGGCAGGCCACCGACGTTGTGGTGGCTCTTGATCGTCTGCGTCGCCTTCTTGCCCTTGCCGGCCGATTCGATCACGTCCGGATAGATCGTGCCTTGTGCCAGCCACTTTGCGTCGGTGAGCTTGCCGGCTTCCGTCTGGAACACTTCCACGAATTCCGCGCCGATGATCTTGCGCTTCGCTTCAGGATCGGTCACGCCGGCGAGCTTCGAAAGGAACACTTCGCTTGCGTCGACGTGAATCACCTTCACGCCCAGGTGATCGGCGAAGGTGGCCATCACCTGCTCGGCTTCGTTCAGGCGCAGGAGGCCGTGATCGACGAACACGCAGGTGAGCTGATCGCCGATCGCGCGATGCAGCAGCGCCGCCGCCACCGACGAATCCACGCCACCCGACAAACCCAGGATCACGTGTTCCTTGCCAACCTGCTCACGAATCTTCGCGACGGCTTCGTCGATGTAGTGGCCCATTTCCCAATCCGGCTGCGCTTTGCAAATCTGCAGCACGAAGCGTTCGAGCATCGCGCGGCCCTGCACGGTGTGGGTAACTTCCGGGTGCCATTGCAGACCGTAGAAATGGCGCTTTTCGTCGGCCATTGCCGCGATCGGGCACGAATCCGTCGACGCCATCAGCGCGAAGCCCGGCGGCATTTCCAACACCTTGTCGCCGTGACTCATCCACACTTTCAGCATGCCGTGACCTTCCGGCGTGGTGAAATCGCTGATGCCTTCGAGCAGACTCGTGTGGTTGCGCGCACGCACTTCGGCGTAGCCGAACTCACGCAGGTGGCCGATATCGACCTTGCCGCCGAGTTGCTCAGCCATGGCCTGCATGCCATAGCAGATGCCCAGCACGGGCACGCCGAGTTCGAACACCGCCTGTGGCACGCGCGGCGTATCTGTTTCGGTGACCGAGCTCGGGCCGCCGGACAGGATCACGCCCTTCGGCGCGAAGTCGCGAATGAACGACGCATCCACGTCGTACGGATGAATTTCCGAGTACACGTTGGCTTCGCGAACGCGACGTGCAATCAGTTGGGTGACTTGCGAACCGAAGTCGAGGATCAGGATCTTGTCATGCATGGCAGCGGACGGAGTCAAAAGTGAACGGATACGGGATGCCGCGCACGAAGCGCAGCGATGAATTCAAAGCGGTCCACATAAGGGACCATGGGGCATGACGGGAAGCGATGAAGCGCACTGTGCAAGCCGGCGCCGCGGGTCCACGCCGACGGCACGCACGAACGCAATCCAGTAGCTTTGGCAGACGGGATCGCGCTCAGCGCGTCAGCCATGAAGCGGAGGCCGGGGTGCGTCCGACGCATCAGCGGCGGCGTTACGGGCATCTTCGCGCGCGGCTGCGGCTTCTGCCCTCGCGGCCCGCTCCGAAGCGCTCAGACCCGGCTCGTCGACCACCGGGTGCACCGGCGCAGACGAAACGGAACTCACCGGCCGTGCGACCGGCATGACGGGCTCGACGACCGGTTCGGCGTGATAGACCGGAAAGCCCGCCGTCACGCGACCAGGATCGCGCCTGCTGGCGGGGTCTTTGGCGGCATCTTTCGCGGCCTGGCGTTCTGCGCGCCCGGCCGCCGCGGCTTCAGTCAGCCGCACCCTTTCGCGCCGCCGCACCGCGCCAGACAAGCGCACGCCGCCCAGCCCGATCAGCAGCAACACCACCCCGGTCAACACGGCGACGATCTGCCCGAAACCGGTCAGCGCGGGCGTATGCAAGCCAAGCAGCCACACCAGCATCAGTAAGCCGGTCAGCCAGTTCACATGCCCGATAACCTTGGCGACACTGGACGTCAGCGCACCGTCGATCGACGCGTGCAACGCCAGCCACGCGAGTCCGATCAGCGCAACGCCAAACCCCTGGCCGATCAGAGCCGGCTGGGTTTGCACCAGTTGCAGCGCGTTGTACAACGAAGTCCAGGGCGTCAGCAGAAACAGCAGGCCGAACGCCAGCAGCAGCAAGGCATCGATGATCAGTACAGCGCGCAGCAATGGCTTCATTGGCGTTTAGTCCACGTGGTAGTTGGGCGCTTCCTTGGTGATCTGCACGTCATGCACATGCGACTCGCGCAAGCCCGCGCCCGTGATCTGCACGAACTCGGCCTTGTCGTTCATTTCCGTGATGGTGCGGCAGCCGCAATAACCCATGCTGGCGCGCACGCCGCCGATCAGCTGGAACAGGATCGCGTTGACCGAGCCCTTGTAGGCGACGCGGCCTTCGATACCTTCCGGCACGAGTTTGTCGATGTTCGCGGAGTTGTCCTGGAAGTAGCGGTCTGCCGCGCCGTCTTTCATCGCGCCGACCGAGCCCATGCCACGGTACGACTTGTACTGGCGGCCCTGGAACAGGAACACGTCGCCCGGCGCTTCTTCGGTGCCGGCGAACATGCTGCCCATCATCACGGCGTTCGCGCCGGCGGCCAGCGCCTTGCTGACGTCGCCCGAGAAACGCACGCCGCCGTCGGCGATGACCGGCACGCCCGTGCCCTTCAGCGCTTCCGACACGTTCGAGATCGCGGTGACCTGCGGCACGCCCACGCCGGCGACGATCCGCGTCGTACAGATCGAGCCCGGGCCGATACCGACCTTCACGCCGTCCGCACCGTACTCGACTAGCGCTTTGGCTGCCGCAGCGGTGGCGATGTTGCCGCCGATCACCTCGACGTGCGGGAACTTCTGCTTGACCCATTTGACGCGCTCGAGCACGCCCTTGCTGTGGCCATGCGCTGTGTCGACGACGATCACGTCCACGCCCGCCTGCACCAGCAGCTCAACGCGCTCTTCGTTGTCTTCGCCCACACCGACTGCCGCGCCCGCGCGCAGCTTGCCGTGTTCGTCCTTACAGGCGTCCGGGTGTTCGGTTTGCTTGGTGATGTCCTTGACGGTCATCAGGCCGCGCAGTTCGAATGCGTCGTTGATCACCAGCACGCGCTCGAGGCGGTGGCTATGCATCAGCGCCTTGGCTTCGGCGAGCGGCGTGCCTTCCTTGACGGTGACGAGGCGTTCGCGCTGCGTCATGATGTTGCGCACCGGTTCGTCCAGACGCTCTTCGAAACGCAAATCGCGGTTGGTGACGATACCGATCAGCTGCGCGCCTTCAACTACCGGAAAGCCGGAAATGCCATGCTGCTGCGACAACGCAATCACGTCGCGCACCTTCATTTGCGGCGGCACCGTGATCGGATCGCGCACGACGCCCGATTCGAAGCGCTTGACCTTGGCCACTTCACGCGCCTGCTCGGCCGGCGTGAGATTCTTGTGGATGATGCCCACGCCACCCATTTGCGCCATCGCGATAGCAAGGCGGGCTTCGGTGACGGTGTCCATGGCGGCGGACACGAGCGGCATATTCAGGGAGATGTTGCGGGTCAGCCGGGTCTTGAGGCTGGTGTCGCGCGGCAGAACGTCGGAGAAAGCCGGGACGAGGAGCACGTCATCGAACGTGAGTGCTGTTTGGATCAGACGCATGGCAAATCCTATAGGCGCAAAAGCGAATTATACGCGATACCTCCCCGGTTTTCACTGCACTAACAGCAGCTTAGCGAATTTCAGGCAATTTTTTTCGTGACTTCGCGCCCTTCTATTTCGCTTGATTGTTCGCCTCGGGTTCGATCCGGTTTCGTTTGCGCGTTCGGGCCCATTCCGGCGAATCGGCCCGGAATGCAGAATCAAACAAGACACCCCGCGCGCAAAAACGCTATTCTGCCGACCAATTCCAGTTTTCTTGCAGGGGCAGTCGATGCAGCGCGGTGTGGCATATGGGGTAATGGCCGGGGCTTTATGGGGCATGGTGTTTCTGGCGCCGCGGGTGCTGCCCGATTTTTCGCCGCTGCTGCTGAGCGCCGGCCGGTACACGATGTACGGCATCGTCTCGCTGGCCGCCGCGCTGCCGATGGCACGCTCGCTCATCAGGCGTCTGACGCGTGAGGACCTCGGCGCGCTCGTCAAACTGGCGCTGGCCGGCAACCTGCTCTATTACCTGCTGCTCTCCGCCGCTGTGCATATGATCGGCATCGCACCGGCGTCGCTGATCATCGGCGTGCTGCCGGTCACGATCACCCTGCTGGGCCGGCGCGATCATGGCGCGGTGCCGCTCGCCCGCCTCGCATGGCCGCTCGCGATGGTGGTGGCGGGCATCGCCTGCATCAATGTCGACGTGTTCACCGCGGCGGACAGCACGCCGGTGAGCACCGCAACCCGGCTCGCCGGGCTTGCCTGCGCGGCCGGCGCGCTGATCTGCTGGAGCTGGTTCGCGGTCGAAAACGCCCGCTATCTGCAACGCCAGACGCATTTCAGCGGCAACGAATGGTCAGTGTTGTGGGGCGTGGTGACGGGCGTGCTCGGCGCGGTGTTGTGGCTGGTGGTGGCCGTGATGCCGTCTGGCAGCCTGCAGGCGACGCTCGCAGACGAACGCTGGCATACCTTCTGGATGCTTAACCTGGGGCTCGCAGTCGGCGCCTCGTGGCTCGGCAACGGCCTGTGGAATGCCGCCTCCAAGCGCCTGCCGCTCACGTTATCCGGGCAGATGATCGTGTTCGAAACGCTCTTCGCGTTGCTCTATGCGTTTATCTATGACCACCGGCTGCCGCGTCCGCTGGAAACGGCGGCGATCCTGCTACTGGTGGCGGGGGTCAGCTGGTCGGTGCGCCAGCATGCGGACGGCGATTCGTCCGACACGACGTCGATCGAGGAAAAGGCGCAGGTTCCGGCGCATTGAGCCGCGGCGTGGCGCGCCGCGTGAACCTGTGCCCAACAAGGCTGCGCGGCGGCTGAACCTCTGGCGGCGAGCCTCTATGGCGCCCGCTTAACGCGAATCCCGGTTCTGCCAGCGACGCCCTTCGATCGAGCCCGCCTTGCGGGTTTTCTCGACGCGCCGCTGCCGCGAGAGCTTCGGATCCACCAGCAGCGGCCGGTAAATCTCCACCCGATCGTGATCGGCAAGGACCGTATCCAGCGTTTTGAGCTTGCCGAACACGCCGACCTTCTGCGTGGCCAGATCGATGTGCGGATAACGCTGCAGGATGCCGCTCGCCTCGAGCGCCTGCTGCAGCGTGGCGCCTTCGGGCAAGTCCACGGTGATCAACGCCTGCTCACTGGCAAGCGCGTAGCAAACTTCAATCGACAGGCGCGCGCTCATGCCTTACCGTAGCGCTGATCGGCGCGCTTCACGAACGATTCGACAAAGGTGTTGGCGATGTGGCTGAACACCGGGCCAATGATCTTCTCGAGAATGATGTTGGTGAATTCGTAGTGCAGCGCGAATTCGATCTTGCAGGCGTCGGCCCGCAGCGGCGTGAAACGCCAGAAACCGGTGAATTTGCGAAATGGGCCGTCTGCGAACTCCATATCGATGCGCGTGGGCCGCTCCATGCTGTTGCGCGTGGCGAAATGCTGCTTGATGCCCTTGAAGTTGATATCGATCTTCGCCTCCATGCCGGTTTCGTCCTGGCGGCGAATTTCGACGCCCCCGCACCAGGGCAGGAAGTTGGGGTAATCGGCGACGTCGGTGACGAGGTCGAACATCTGTTCCGCCGAATGGCGGATCAACACGGTTTTCTGGACATCTGCCATAAATTGAACAGCGCGTGGCAAGGGTGGACAAGCGCCGCGGGCTTTCCTTGCCCCGCTTTGCTAAAATCGTGATTTTAAACGAGTTGGGCACTTTCCATTCATGAGCATCATCGACAACAGAAAAGCCTTCTACGACTACTCGGTCGAAGAACGCTATGAAGCAGGGCTCGTGCTCGAAGGATGGGAGGTCAAGGCGCTGCGCGCCGGGCGCGGCCAGATCAAGGAAGGTTATGTCGTGATCCGCGACAATGAACTGTTCCTGATCGGCACGCACATCAGCCCGCTGCCCGAAGCCTCGACCCACATCCATCCGGACCCGGTGCGCACTCGCAAGCTGCTTTTGCACAGCGAGGAAATCAGCAAACTGATCGGCAAGGTCGAGCAGCGCGGCTACACGCTCGTGCCGCTGAACTTCCACTACAAGGGCGGCCGCGTCAAATGCGAGATCGGCCTCGCCAAGGGCAAGAAGCAGCACGACAAGCGCGAAACCGAGAAGAAGCGTGACTGGGAACGTGAAAAAGCCCGCCTGATGCGCTCGGCCTCCTGATCGGACTGGCGCCGAGCACTGCGCGGATTTGCCGCGCTTCGCTCTTACCGCCTGCCGTCCCAATGGTTAAATAAAAATGGCCCGCACATTCTGCGGGCCATTTTTTATAGCAAAGCATGCGTTCAGCGTGCGTCAGCAACGCCCTTGCCCTTGTTCACAATGGTCAGCGCCGAGGCAATCATCGAACTCATGTCGGACATATTGCCCGGCACGATCAGCGTGGTGCCCTGCTTCGCCAGATTGGCGAATGCGTTCACATACTGCTCGGCCACCTTCAGGTTCACCGCCTCCATGCCGCCGTTCGACTGAATGGCTGCGGCGATCTTCTGAATCGCCTGCGAATTGGCTTCCGCCACCGCGAGAATCGCCGATGCCTGACCTTGCGCCTGATTGATCGCCGCCTGACGCTCGCCTTCGGACTTCTGGATCGCTGCTTCGCGGCCACCCGAGGCGATATTGATCTGCTCCTGCTTGCGCCCTTCCGATGCGGCGATCAGTGCGCGCTTCTCGCGCTCGGCGGTAATCTGGGCCTGCATTGCATGAAGGATTTCCTTCGGCGGTGTCAGATCCTTGATCTCATAGCGCAACACCTTCACCCCCCAGTTCGAGGCCGCCTCGTCGAGCGAGGATACGATGCTGTGATTGATGAAGTCGCGCTCCTCGAACGTCTTGTCGAGCTCGAGCTTGCCGATCACCGAACGCAGCGTGGTTTGCGACAACTGCGTAATCGCGAACACAAAATTGCTCGACCCGTACGACGCTTTCATGGGATCGGTGACCTGAAAATACAGCACGCCGTCCACCTGCAACTGCGTGTTGTCGCGGGTGATACAGACCTGGCTCGGCACTTCGAGCGGAATTTCCTTGAGGATGTGCTTGTACGCGATCCGGTCGACAAATGGAAACGCGAAGCTCAAGCCTGGCGTCAACGTACGGTGATAGCGGCCGAGCCGCTCCAGCACCCACGCATGCTGCTGCGGCACGATCTTGAGCGTCTGCGCCGCCAGTATGATCACGATGAGCAGAAGCACCGCCCCGACGATGGTCGAATCCATTACTACACTCCCGTTTGCTATTCGAATAGTTGTGCGTAGCGTGTACGCGTTCAGGCCGCCCTGGCTTGCCTGCCTGCTATGACAACGAGGCAGCTGCCGCGCATCTCGGCAATTTCATAGACCCCTGCGTCTTCCGGTTCGCCGGCGGCCAGTTCGACATCCCATGCCGCGCCGCGATAATTGGCGCGCGCCCGGCGCTCATGCCAGGCCGGCACCGCCAGGGTCTGGCCGATATCCAGATTGACGTCCGGATTGCGCGAAGCCTCCTTGCGCTGCCTGCGGCCAAAACGCGAACGCCGCAAGATCACCACCGCCGCGAGCGCCACGACGGCGGCAACCGCGAACTGCAGGTCGGCAGCCGCGCCCGCCATATGCGCAAGGGCGGCCGCGACAAAGCCCAGCGCAATCATCAACAGGTAGAACGTGCCGCTGATCAACTCCAGCGCGATAAGCACGCCCGCCCCGATCCACCAGAACAATCCACCTGGCGCCACGTTGACCTCCACAAAACAAAACACCCCGGATCTACCGGGGTGTTTATAGCACGAAGCGGGAAGGTTTTATCGGGCGGCACAGCAAGCTTTTCAGCGCTCGCTTGACATACCGCACCACCCGTTCTGCCAACCGCTTGCGGGCGTCGATCCGGCGAATTACTTCGCCGACGCCTTCGCCAACTGCTGCCACGTCTCGATGATCGTGTCCGGGTTCAGCGAGATCGACTTGATGCCTTCATCGGTCAGCCATTGTGCAAAGTCCGGATGGTCCGACGGGCCCTGCCCGCAGATACCGACGTACTTGTCCAGTCGCAGACACGTGTCGATCGCGCGCTTCAGCAGGAACTTGACGGCCGGATCGCGCTCGTCGAAGTCGACTGCCAGCAGTTCCATGCCGGAATCGCGATCGAGGCCGAGCGTGAGCTGCGTCAGGTCGTTCGAACCGATCGAGAAGCCGTCGAAGAACTGCAGGAATTCTTCAGCGAGGATCGCGTTCGACGGCACTTCGCACATCATGATCAGCCGCAAGCCCTTCTCGCCGCGCTTCAGGCCGTACTTCGCCAGCAGCCCGACCACGCGCTCCGCCTGCTTCAGCGTACGCACGAACGGCACCATGATCTCGACGTTGTCGAGGCCCATCTCTTCACGCACCTTCTTCAGCGCGATGCATTCCATCTGGAAGGCTTCAGCGAAGTCGTCAGCGATGTAGCGGGATGCGCCACGGAAGCCCAGCATCGGATTTTCTTCGTCCGGCTCGTAACGCGAACCGCCGATCAGCTTCTTGTACTCGTTCGACTTGAAGTCCGACAGACGCACGATCACAGGCTTCGGATAGAACGCCGCCGCGATTGTGGCGATACCTTCGGTCAGCTTGTCGACGTAGAACGCGCGGGGCGATGCATGGCCGCGTGCCACGCTTTCCACGGCCTTCTTCAGGTCCTGATCGATGTTCGGGTACTCGAGAATCGCCTTCGGGTGAACGCCGATGTTGTTGTTGATGATGAACTCGAGCCGCGCCAGACCCACACCTGCGTTCGGCAGTTGCGAGAAGTCGAAAGCCAGTTGCGGGTTGCCGACGTTCATCATGATCTTCACCGGAATCGGCGGCAGTTCGCCGCGCTGCACTTCGGTGATTTCGGTTTCGAGCAGACCGTCGTAGATCTTGCCTTCGTCGCCTTCGGCGCACGATACGGTCACCAGCGCGCCTTCCTTAAGCACGTCGGTTGCGTCGCCGCAGCCCACCACGGCGGGCACGCCCAGCTCACGCGCGATGATCGCCGCGTGGCAGGTCCGGCCGCCACGGTTCGTGACGATTGCCGAAGCGCGCTTCATCACCGGCTCCCAGTTCGGGTCGGTCATGTCGGCCACCAGCACGTCGCCCGGCTGCACACGGTCCATTTCCGACGGATCGTGAATCACGCGCACCGGACCCGCGCCGATCTTCTGGCCGATGGCACGGCCGGTGGCCAGTACGTTCGATTGCCCCTTCAGCTTGAAACGCTGCTCGGCCTTGCCCGCAGCCTGACTCTTCACCGTTTCCGGACGCGCCTGCAAAATGAAGATCTTGCCGTCGCGGCCATCTTTGCCCCACTCGATGTCCATCGGACGCTCGTAGTGCTTTTCGATGATGACGGCATATTTCGCGAGTTCGATTACGTCTTCGTCGGTGATCGAGAAGCGGTTGCGCTGCTCGTGCGCCACGTCCACGGTCTTCACGCGGCCTTCTTCGCCCGCCTTGGTGAATTCCATCTTGATCAGCTTCGAGCCGATCGAGCGGCGAATGATCGGGTACTTGCCTTGCGCGAGCGTGGTCTTGTAGACGTAAAACTCGTCCGGATTCACGGCGCCCTGCACCACCGTTTCGCCGAGACCGTAGCTCGACGTGATGAAGACGGCGTCCTTGAAGCCCGATTCCGTGTCCAGCGTGAACATCACGCCTGCTGCGCCGACGTCCGAGCGCACCATGCGCTGCACGCCCGCCGACAACGCGACTTCTGCGTGGGTGAAGCCTTTGTGGACGCGATACGAGATAGCGCGGTCGTTATATAGCGACGCGAACACGTGCTTCATGCGATCGAGCACGTCGTCGATGCCGACCACGTTGAGGTAGCTTTCCTGCTGACCCGCGAACGAAGCGTCCGGCAAGTCTTCCGCCGTTGCGGACGAACGCACGGCGAACGACAGCTCTTCAGGCGAGCTGTTCTGCAGCGTGTCGAACCCCGCGCGGATATCCGCTTCGAGGCGCGGCTGCATCGGCGCATCGATGATCCATTGACGGATCTCCTTGCCCGCTTCGGCGAGCGACTTCACGTCGTCGACGTCGAGCGTTTCGAGACGTTTTGCGATGCGTTCGGTGAGGTTGTTGTGCTGCAGGAAGTCACGGAAAGCCAGCGCCGTGGTGGCGAAACCAGTCGGCACGCGCACGCCGGCTTCGGCGAGCTGACTGATCATCTCACCAAGCGACGCGTTCTTGCCGCCGACAATCTCCACATCGGTCATCCGCAACTGCTCGAACGGAACTACATACGCCTCTTCCTTTGCGACGGTAACTGCGTTAGTCATACAAGCCCCTAAGTGTGAAAGAAATTCACGGCTGTGCAAGTGGGCTTGAACGCGAGACGCTCATTGGAAGCGTGACCTCGCGTCTTGCACAACCTGTTGGAGAAGCAATCGCCTGAAACGTCAGAAACGTCAGAAGCACGACGAAGGAAGGGATTGAGCGAATTTGCCCGCCAATTCACCCCATTCACCGCACGTTACCGACTGATAGCGAGGCGTTAACCGACTGTTCGCAGTAAGTTAGACGCCAATCGCCCGCAATTGCTTATCCAACAGGTTGCCGCTATTCTACCGTGCCGACTCTCAAAATGTGACAGTCGGACGAGAATTGCGCCTCGAATCGCGCCCGGACCGGCCGACGGGCTTCCCGCAAGGCCCGGGCCTGAGCCGGGCGCGGTTGCGGTGCCCACGGCGCGCTGTGCCGGCTCCGCTGCAAGACCGGTTAGCCACGGTGCAGCACGAGTCACTATAGCGATGTTTCATTCGAGCGCTTTTTTTCTCCCACGTTCCCCAGCCCACTGATGCCGCCCACCGTATTCATCGTCTCCGACGGGACCGGGATCACTGCCGAAACCTTCGCGCATTCGATCCTCTCCCAGTTCGACCAGAAATTCCGCCTGGTTCGCGTGCCCTTCGTCGACTCGACGGAAAAAGCGTACGCCACGCTCGAAAAGATCAACGAAGCGATCCAGCAGGACGGCCGCCGTCCAATCGTGTTTACGACGCTGGTGGACAGCGCGTCGAATCAGATCGTGAAAGGCTCGAACGCGCTCGTGCTCGATATGTTCCAGACCTTCGTCGAGCCGCTCGAGCAGGAACTGGAACTGAAGTCGAGCCACGCAATGGGCCGTGGCCACCAGAACGCGGACACCGAGGAGTACAAGAACCGGATCGAGGCGATCAATTTCTCGCTTGCGCACGACGACGGTCAGTCGAACCGCAATCTGGCCGACGCCGACGTGATTCTGGTGGGCGTGTCGCGCAGCGGCAAGACGCCGACGAGCCTGTATCTGGCCATGCAGTACGGCGTGAAAGCGGCTAATTATCCGTTGATCCCGGAAGACTTCGAGCGCGGCAAGCTGCCCACGCCGTTACTGCCGCATCGGCAGAAGATGTTCGGCTTGTCGATCGATCCGCAGCGTTTGTCGGAGATTCGTAACGAGCGCCGGCCGGGCAGCAAATATGCCGCGCCGGAAAACTGCCGTTACGAGATCAATGAAGCGGAAGCGATGATGCGGCGTGAGGGCGTCAAGTGGTTGTCGTCGACGCATAAGTCGATCGAGGAGATCGCGACGACGATCCTGCAGGAGATCAAGCTGGACCGGCCGTCTTATTGAAGCGGCCTGAAGTCGGAACGCGCAGGGCTGCGCGTGGCTTCATGTCACGCGCGGCGACGCTGCTGGCGGCACTGTTCGAATACGCATACGGCCGCCGCAGCCGCCACATTCAGCGATTCCATGCCGCCCGGTTGCGGAATGGTGACCCGCAGCGAAACCGCGTCACGCCACGTCTGCGACACGCCCGCCCCTTCGTTGCCGAACACCCAGGCCAACGGCCCACTCAGGTCGCAGTCGTAGATCGCTTCGGCGCCGTGCGAATCGGTGATCACAACCGGCACCGCGAGACGCTCGATCAGCGCCTGCGCTTCCACGTCCTCGTGAATCTGCAGCAGGAAATGCGCCCCCATGCCTGAGCGCAATACCTTCGATGACCACGCGTATGCCGTGCCCGGCGCGCAAAATACCTGCTGAATCCCGGCGGCGGCCGCGCTGCGCAGAATCGAACCGACGTTGCCCGCGTCCTGCACGCCATCGAGCACGAGACAGGTCTGCGTGACCTGCTCCGGCAGCGGTGTCTCCAGCTTTTCGACCAGCAGCAGAATTCCCACCCCGTGCACGACGTTCGACAACTGCCCGAACAACGCATCCGGCAACGTAACGATGCGTTGCTCATCGATGCGCGACACGATCGCCTGCGCTTCGTCATGACGCAACGCGCCGTCGGTGACGATGCACATGTCCGGCTGCCCGGCGACGTCGAGATACGCGCTCGCGAGGTGGAATCCTTCGAGCAGCGCGTGGCCGCTCTTGCGCTGTTGATGCGTCGAGCCGGCCAGCGCCTTCAGGCGCTTATAGAGCGGATTGTCCCGCGAGGTGATGGCTTTCACAGGCAGCGAAGACAGTGAGAATGTGAGAGTGCGACGCGACGAACCTCACGGCGCTCAAGCGCCGGCGCGTTCGCCGAAGGCGTCGTCGTCGAATAGCGGATCGGCGATGCCCGGCAGGGTGATCATCGTCTCGATGCCAGGCAGCGCCACGCCCGTGCCGAGCCGCAAATGCGCTTCGCGTACCGGCGCAAACGAGCGCCGATGATGCTCGCACGGCCCGTGCTCGCGCAACGCCGCGAGATGCTGTGGCGTGCCGTAGCCGGAATGTGCGTTAAAACCGTAGACGGGATAAGTCTGGTGCAGTTCGAGCAACATGCGGTCGCGCGTGACTTTCGCGAGGATCGACGCCGCCGAAATGCTCTTCACGAGCGCGTCGCCGCCGATGATCGCCTCGCTGCGAATGCTCAGCGTCGGGCAGCGATTACCGTCGATCTTCACCAGCGTGGGCACGACCGCCAGGCCTTCGACCGCGCGCTTCATCGCCAGCATGGTGGCGTGCAGGATGTTCAGCGTATCGATTTCTTCGACGCTCGCGGACGCGATGCAGTAAGCGAGCGCCCGATCGACGATCTTGTCATACAGTTCGTCGCGCTTTTTGGCGGTGAGGGCTTTGGAGTCGTCCAGACCGCGGATCATCGGCCTGGACGGGTCGAAAATCACCGCCGCCGCCACCACCGGGCCGGCCAGCGGCCCGCGCCCTGCTTCGTCGACGCCGCAGATGACGTCGTCCGGTGTCTCGAAGTTCAGGCCGACCTGTTGCGCGGCCGCGCCGGCAACGGTCGCGGCCTGACGGCGTGGCGCGCGCGCAGCGGTCACGGCCGCGCCTTGCGTGTTTCGACAACACGTGCCACGACTTCCGCCGCACGCTGCGCTGTGTTCTGCTTCAGCACGTGATGCATCTCCGTGAAGATTTCCGTCAGCGTGCGCCGGTTGGCTTCGTCGCGCAACTGTTTCAGCGTGGCTTCCGCAAGCGCCTGCGGCGTGGCGAAATGCTGGAGAATTTCCGGCACCACGAAGCGGCCGGCCAGAATGTTCGGCAAGCCCACATACGGCAGATACCCCTGGCGGCGCATGATCTGGCCGGTCAGCCAGGGCACCTTGTACGAGATCACCATCGGCTTTTTCAGCAATGCGGCTTCGAGTGTCACGGTGCCGCTCTTCACGAGGATCGCGTCCGCCGCCGTCATGGCGAGTTGCGCCTGGCCGTCGGTGATCGTCAGTGCGAGGCCCGGGTGCGAATCGACCAGCGGCCGCAGCATCTCGCGCAGAGCCGGCGTAGCCGCCGGCATGACGAAGCGTAGCCCCGGCTCCTGGTGCTGCATCATCTCCATCGCGGCGAAGAACGTCGGACCGATCAGATCGATTTCCGAGCGCCGACTTCCTGGCAGCACGGCGATGATCGGACCGCTTTCCGCCAGACCGAGCGTGCGACGCGCGCCCACGGTATCGGGTTCGAACGGTATCTCGTCGGCCAGCGGGTGGCCCACGTACGAAGCCGCGACGCCCGCCTTTTCCAGCAGCGCCGCCTCGAACGGGAACACGCACAACATGTGATCGACCGCTTTGGCGATCTTTTTGATACGGCCGCCGCGCCATGCCCAGATCGACGGACAGACGAAGTGAACGGTAGGAATGCCGGCTTCACGCAACGGATGCTCGAGGCCGAAATTGAAATCGGGCGCATCCACGCCGACGAACACTGCCGGCGGCTCAGCGAGCAACTGGCGTTTCAGTTCGTTGCGGATGCCGAGAATCTCGGGAATGTGCCGCAGGGCCTCGACATAGCCGCGCACCGTGAGCTTTTCCATCGGCCAGTGGGCGTCGAAGCCTGTGGCGATCATGCGCGGGCCGCCAATTCCGTAGTACTGGGTGCCGGCCGGCAAACGGCTCGCGAGGCCGTCGAGCAGCGACGCCGCCAGCAGGTCGCCGGAGGGCTCGCCAGCCACCATGGCGATGCGCAGCGGACTAGGTTGCAATGTCATCGGTTAGCGGATAATGCCGCGCTGCGATGCTTCGACAAACGCCAGCAGCGTCTGCACCGCCGCATCGCCGTCGCCACCCGCGGTCGCGAGCTCGCGCAACTGCGCCTTCGCCTCTTCCAGCGACAAGTTGTTCTTGTACAACACCCGGTACGCCGCGCGCAGCGCCGAAATCGCATCAGGCGAGAAGCCGCGGCGACGCAAACCTTCAACATTGATGCCGTGCGGCTCGGCCTTGTTGCCGGCGGCGATCACGAACGGCGGAATGTCCTGCACCAGCGCCGAGGCACCGCCCAGCATGGCATGCGCGCCGATGCGCACGAATTGATGCACGCCCGACATGCCGCCGACGATTGCGTGGTCGCCGATCGTCACGTGACCGGCCATCTGCGCATTGCTCGACAGAACGATGTTATTGCCGACGTGGCAGTCGTGCCCAATGTGCACGTACGCCATGATCCAGTTGTCGTCGCCGAGCGTCGTCACGCCCGAGTCCTGCACCGTGCCGGTGTGGATCGTGGTGAATTCGCGGATCGTGTTGCGGTTGCCAATCACGAGACGGGTCGGCTCGTCCTTGTACTTCATGTCCTGCGGCCGGCCGCCGACCGATGCGTAGTGGCCGATCCGGTTGTCTTCGCCGATCGTGGTGTGACCTTCGACCACGCTGTGCGAACCGACCGTGGTCCGTGCGCCGATCGTCACATGCGCGCCGATCACGGCGTACGGTCCGATTTCGACAGATTCGTCGACTTGTGCGCCCGGTTCGACGATCGCAGTGGGATGAATCCTGCTCATGCGTCCTCGCTTCTGATTCTGTTGCGTTGTCTGGATGGACCTGGGGCGCCCTCGCTGCGCGTGCAGTGAGCCGCTGTGGACGCCGGACGCTGCCTTACGCGTCCTTGTCCGTGTGCCGCACCGCGCACATCAGATCGGCTTCCGCCGCCACGGCTCCATCCACTTCGGCGCGCGCCTTGAACTTCCAGATGCCGCGCATATGACGCTCGAACGTGCAGTTCAGGATCAGCTGATCGCCCGGTTCCACCACGCGCTTGAAACGCGCGTTGTCGATGCCCACGAACAGATACAGCGTGTTCGACGGATCGCTCGGTTCTTCCGAAAACGTCAGCAGGGCTGCCGTTTGCGCGAGCGCTTCGAGGATCAGCACGCCGGGCATCACCGGACGGGTCGGAAAGTGACCCTGGAAATACGGCTCATTGATCGACACGTTCTTCAACGCTTTGATGCTCTTGTGCGGCTCGAGTTCGAGCACCCGGTCCACCAGCAGGATCGGATAGCGATGCGGCAGCAGCGTGAGAATCTTGTGAATGTCGAGATTGATTTTTTCGGTGCTCATGGTGTTTCTACTCACGCATTGACTGCGCGATGATGACTGCGGATGCTGGTGCAGGTGGGTTGGTAACGCATGCTGCCGGCGCTTGCCGTGACCCGGAGGCCATGCCACCCGGTCACGGCAACCGACTTGTTTCCTGAAGCTCGCCCGCTATTTTACGCGGTACTGGGCGGGCCGCCGTGATATCTCAGGCTTTGTCGCCTGCGGAGTTGCTTGTCGCGTCTGCCTGCTTATCGGTTGTGGCGGTGGCCTCGAGTGCCTTGATCCGGTCGCGGAGCTTGTCGATATTACGCAGCAACGCGGCGCTTTTGTTCCAGTCCGCATGGTTGACGGCCGGGAACGCGCTGGTGTACATGCCGGGCTTGAGCAGCGACTTCGACACGCCCGACTTCGCCGTGACGATCACGTAGTCCGCCAGCGTGACGTGCCCGGCAATGCCGACCGCCCCGCCGATCATGCAATGGCGGCCGATCGTCGTGCTGCCCGCGATGCCCGAGCAACCGGCGATCACCGTATAGGCACCGACCTTGCAGTTGTGGCCGATCTGTACGAGATTGTCGATCTTCACGCACTCTTCGATGATCGTGTCGGCCATGGCGCCACGGTCGATCGTGGTATTCGCGCCGATTTCGACGTCTGCCGCGATCGACACACCGCCCACCTGCGGAATCTTCACCCAGCTGCCGGTGCGCGCGTCGCCTTCGCCGACGAAATCCGGCGCGAAGCCAAAGCCGTCTGAGCCGATCACCGCGCCGGCGTGCACGATGGCGCGCTCGCCGAGCTTGCAGCCGTAGTACACCGCCACATTCGGATACAGGTGCGAACCTGCGCCGATCTGCGTGCCGCGGCCGATAAACACATTGGCATCCAGCCGCACGTGTTCGCCGATCACCGCACCCGCTTCCACCGTGACGTTCGGACCGATCACCGCGCTCGCGGCGATCTGCGCCGACGGATCGACGGTTGCGCTCGGATGGACGCCTGGCACCGGTTTCGGTGCAGCCATGTCGATGAAGGTTTGCGCGATGCGTGCGAAGTAAGCGTACGGATTCGGCGTGACGATGAAGTTACGATTCTCGCGGGAAGCGAGCTTGGCGAGGTCGTCGGCATTGATCAAGACGGCGCCCGCACGGGTCGTCTCGACCTGCGACAGGTACTTCGGATTGGCGAGGAACGCCAGCTGGTTCGGGCCTGCCTGATCGAGCGGCGCGAGACTGCCGACGCGCTGCGAACCGTCTCCGACTACTTCACCGCCGAACTGTTGGACGATGTCCTCGAGCGTAAATGCCATGCCTTTCCTGTCTCCTGTGTCGACCAGAGTTGGCGCTTTAGCGCCTACTCTGGTCCCAAGCAACGCTGTCGATCGGAGTTAGCGCTTTAGCGCTTACTCCGATCCCATGCAGAGCATGTCGACCAGAGTTGGCGCTTTAGCGCCTACTCTGGTCCCAAGCAACGCTGTCGACCAGAGTTGACGCTTTAGTGCTTACTCCGATCCCAAGCAACGCTGTCGATCGGAGTTTCCGCTTCAGCGCTTACCCCGCTCCCATGCAACATGGTCGCTGCCGTTCAATCCAACCTGTCACCTCTACAACCGAGCCGTCCGAGCCGATCAATGCCCGGGGCTACCCTGCTTAGTTACCCGACGCGGCAAGTGCCTTCAGCACCTGATCGGTAATATCGATACGCGGGCTCACATACACCGCTTCCTGAACGATCAGGTCGTAGTGCTGCTGCTCGGCGATCTGCTTGATCACCTTGTTGGCCCGGTCGAGCACTGCTGCCAGCTCTTCATTACGGCGCTGGTTCAGGTCTTCGCGAAACTCGCGTTGCTTGCGCTGGAAATCCGTATCCAGTTGCGACAGATCGCGCTGCTTCTGCGCGCGATCGCCCGCCGACATCGATGCGCCGTTCTTGTCGAGCGAATCGGACATCGACTTCAGCTTCTGCGCCATGTCGGCCAGATCCTTGTCACGCTTGGCGAACTCAGCCTCGAGCTTGACCTGCGCGGCCTTCGCGGCAGCCGATTCACGCAGGATACGATCCGAATTCACCGCAGCGATCCTGGCTTCCTGCGCGTGCGCCACGCCGACGCCCAGCGTCATTGCCAGCGCCAGCGCGCACGCCACACGTTTCGAAAACATACCAGTTAGCAAAGTCGCCCTCTCGATACTGTAGTTTGGCCGGACCGCCGGATCGCCGGACCGCCGGATCGCCGGACCGCCGGATCAGAACGCCGTCCCGATCTGGAACTGGAATTTCTGATACTGGTCGCCGGTGTGCTTGACGAGCGGGAAGCCCAGGCTGAGCTTGAGCGGGCCGATCGGCGAAATCCAGGCAAGACCGATACCGTAGCCGTAACGCAGGCCGTTCGCGCCGGTCGACGTAGCAGCAGTACTCGCGTCGGCCCACACGTTACCCGCATCCAGGAACGTAAAGACCCGCAGCGTACGATCGTAGCCCGTGCCCGGCAACGGGAACGTCAGCTCGATATTACCCACCAGCAGCTTGGAGCCACCGATCGGGTCGTTCGTGGTTGCGTCGCGCGGACCCAGCGAACTCGGCTCGTAGCCCCGCACCGATCCGATACCGCCGGCGTAGTAGTTCTTGAAAATCGGGTATGGCTTGCCGCTGAGGCCGTTACCGTAACCGCCCTGGAAGTTGAAGCCAAGCACGAAGCCGCGCGAAAACGAATAATAGTACTGCGCGTTGATGTCGGCCTTGTAGTACTGGGTGCCGCCGATCGGCGTGCCGTACTCGGCGTTCGCCTGCGCGAAGTAACCGCGGCTCGGCACCAGCGCGCTGTCACGCGCGTCGCGCGACCAGCCGACCGTGAGCGGTACGTTGTTCGAAACACGCCCAAATTCCTGAACATACAACTTGTACGAAGCCGGCGTATTCGCGTCGACGTCCAGCTGGTTCTGCTCGAGGCCGGCACCGAAATACACCGTGTCGACTTCGGAGAACGGAATACCAAACTTCAGATCGCCACCGATCGTGACGATCTTGAAGCTCGAGTCGGTCGAATAGTACAGCGGCTGGTACGTTTTGTAGTAGACGTCGGTAATCCGCTTGATGCCGTCGACCGTGAAGTACGGGTCGACCTGCGTGACCGTCAATGTTCGGTACGTTTTGGCGGTATTCACGTTCACCGAGAGACTCGTGCCCGAGCCGAACACGTTGTCCTGCGACACGCCCGCGGACAGCACCACCTTGTCGGTCGACGAGAAGCCCGCGCCCAGCGTGATCGCGCCGGTCGGCTTTTCAGCCACTTTGACGTCCACATCGACCTGGTCCGGCGTGCCTTCGACCGGGATCGTGGTCACGTCGACATCCGTAAAATAGCCGAGACGGTTGATCCGGTCTTTCGACAGCGCGAGGCGATTCGAATCGAACCACGAGCTTTCGAGCTGGCGCATTTCGCGACGCACCACTTCGTCACGGGTACGCGTATTGCCGACCACGTTGATGCGGCGCACATACACGCGGCGGCTCGGGTCCACTTGCAGCGTCAGGTCGACCTTGTGGTGTTCCTGGTCGATCAGCGGTTGCGCATTGACGGTGGCGAACGCGTAGCCGTATTCGCCGAGCTTGTCGACGATCGCCTTGGTGGTAGCCTGCAGCTTTTCAGCCGAAAAGCGGTCACCTGGTTTGATCTTGATGAGCTTGGCCAGCTCCGGCTCGCGATCGAGCAGGTTACCCGCCAGCTTGATGCTGTTGATCGTGTACGGCTCGCCTTCATGCAGCGTGACCGTCA
This sequence comes from Paraburkholderia fungorum, assembly GCF_046027215.1. Taxonomy (GTDB): domain Bacteria; phylum Pseudomonadota; class Gammaproteobacteria; order Burkholderiales; family Burkholderiaceae; genus Paraburkholderia; species Paraburkholderia fungorum_D. The sequence continues at coordinate 2,877,021 of NZ_JAQQEN010000001.1, forward strand.
GATACATGTCCTTCTTGTCCGGCGTGATCGACACCTGGGTCGACTCGATGTTGAACTCGAGGTAGCCGCGATTCAGGTAATACGAGCGGACGTTTTCGAGGTCGCCGGTGAGCTTGTCTTTCGCGTACAGGTCGTTCTTCGTGTACCACGAGAACCAGTTCGGCGTGGACAGCTGCATTTCGTCGCGCAGCGTACCCGTGCTGAATGCCTTGTTGCCGATAAAGTTGATCTGGCGGATCTTCGCGCTCGGACCTTCTGCCACCGAGAACAGCACCGCCACGCGGTTGCGGTCGATCGGCGTGATGGTGGTGGTGACTTCCGCTGCGTAATAGCCACGCGTCAGATACTGGCGCTTCAGTTCCTGCTCCGCTTTGTCGACGAGCGCCTTGTCGTAATAACGGCCTTGCGACAGACCAACCGCGCGCAGCGCCTTGGTCAGGTTTTCCTTGTCGAACTCATGAATGCCGGAGAAATCGATCGTGCCGATAGCCGGACGCTCCAGCACTTGCACGATGACGACGTTGCCTTCGGTCGAGATCTTGACGTCGTTGAAAAAGCCCGTGGCATACAGCGCGCGAATGGCTTCTGAAGCCTTGTCGTCGCTAAAGGTGTCGCCTTGCTTGATAGGCAGGTACGCGAACACGGTACCAGGTTCGACGCGTTGCAATCCCTCGATCCGGATGTCTTGCACCACGAAGGGCGTCGTTGCGTGAGCAACCAGCCCATGCGCGGCGAATGCCGCGGCTATAACCGTCTTTGGAACAAAGCGATGAGGTTTAAACAACGTGCTTCCCCAGTGTGTATAGCTGCATCAGGTCAGACGGTCGCCATCGTGAGCGCCGCCGGACACTTTAAAAATGGATTAAACGAGCCAGATCGTTGAACAGCGCGATCGCCGACAATGCGACGATGCAGGCGAGACCCGCCCTCTGAAAAACGAGTTGCCAGCGATCGGAGACAACTTTGCCGGTTACAGCTTCAACCAAATAATATAACAGATGACCCCCGTCCAATACCGGAATTGGTAACAGGTTCAGTACGCCGAGACTAATACTGACAAGGGCCAGGAACGACAGAAATGCAGAAGGGCCTAGACGTGCGCTCTTTCCTGCGTAATCGGCAATCGTCACGGGGCCCGACAAATTCTTTAGCGATGCCTCGCCGACAATCATCCTGCCGAACATGCGCACCGAATACACCGCGAGATCCCACGTGCGGCGCGCGCCCAGTTGCAGACTTTCGACCGGCCCGTAGCGCACGTCGATCGACGGCACCTGGGTGGCCAGTTCCGCGCCGATACGGCCGATCTGCTGGCCCGATACGTCGTCACGTTGGGCCTGCGGAACGATGCGGATGTCTTGCAACCGGCCCGCTGCCTGCGCGCCTTGAGCGCCACGCTCCACTTGCAGCGTCACAGGCTTGCCGGCGTGCGATTTTACATAGGCGATGAAGGCTGTGGCATTGTCCGTGGGGATGCCGTCGACCGCGCGCAGACGGTCACCCGGGACGAGACCGGCCTGTTGCGCCGCGCTGCCCGGCTGCACACCCGCGACCGTCAGCTTGCCACCACCCGGCTCGAAACCGAGATGCGACATAAAGTCGTCGTCGACCTCTTTCTCGGTGATACCGCGCAGGTCGAGCTGGAAATCGGACGTGCCGTGGGCATCCTTTGCGCTCAACACCACCCGCTTGTGATCGAATGCCGCACCCAGCAGCTTCCAGCGCAAGTCGGACCACGAACGCACCGGCTCGGATTCGCCGGCGTTTTCGGCACGTACCGCGACGATGGTTTCCCCGCCATCGAAACCGGCCACCGCCGCCGGCGTGTTAGGCGCGGGCGAAGCAACCACAGCCGCGGGCTCCGTCACGCCCGTGGCAAAGACGAGCGCGAACAGCACGATGGCAAGCAGGAAGTTCGCGACCGGCCCAGCCGCGACAATCGCGAAACGGCGCCATACCGACTGCCGGTTGAACGCATGCGCCAGTGCCTCGTCGGGAATCGGCGCGCCGCCGGTTTCGCGCTCGTCGAGCATCTTCACGTAGCCGCCGAGCGGCAGCGCGGCGATCGTCCACTCCGTGCCCGTCTTCGGACTCACCCACTGGAACAGCGGCTTGCCGAAGCCGATTGAAAAGCGTAATACCTTGACGCCGCACAAACGCGCGACACTGTAATGGCCATACTCGTGGACGACCACGAGTACGCCGATCGCTACCGCGAAGGCGAGCAGTTCGATCAGCAGATTCATAAGCGCCTCACTGGACGGCGCGTTCCGTGCGACGGGCGCCGTCCGGCAGACGCGCGATGAATTCAGCAGCGGCGCGGCGCGCGGCGGCGTCGGCCTCGATCACATCTTCAAGAGCGTGTGCGCTGCGGTTGGGCAATGCATTGAGCACCGCGTCGACGACCTGGGCGATCGCCATGAAACCGATCTGGCGCGACAGGAATGCTTCAACAGCGATTTCATTGGCGGCGTTCAGCGCCGCGCTTGCCACGCCGCCCTCGGCCAATGCCTTCACGGCGAGCGCAAGGCACGGGAAGCGCGTGTAATCGGGCTTTTCGAACGACAGCGACGCGACCTGCAGCAGGTCGAGTTGCGCGACGCCCGAATCGACGCGCTCCGGAAACGCCAGCGCGTGCGCGATCGGCGTGCGCATATCGGGGTTGCCGAGTTGCGCGAGCACCGAACCGTCAGCGTACGACACCATCGAATGAATCACGCTCTGCGGGTGAATCAGCACCTCGATGCGTTCACCCGGCAGATTGAACAGCCAGTGCGCCTCGATCACCTCGAGACCCTTGTTCATCATCGTGGCCGAGTCGACCGAAATCTTGCGGCCCATGACCCAGTTCGGATGCTTGCAGGCTTCGTCCGGCGTGACGTCGACGAGCGTGGCCGGTTCGCGCGTGCGGAACGGGCCGCCCGAGGCGGTCAGGATGATCTTCGAGACGCCGCCGTGCAACTCGGCTTCACGCGGCAGGCATTGGAAAATCGCGTTATGTTCGCTGTCCACCGGCAGCAGCACCGCGCCGTGGTCGCGCACCGCGTCCATGAAGATCGCGCCGGACATCACCAGCGCTTCCTTGTTGGCGAGCAGAATGCGCTTGCCGGCACGCGCAGCGGCAAGACTGGGCGCAAGGCCGGCCGCGCCGACGATCGCCGCCACCACCGTATCGCAGCCGTCGCTCTTCGAGACGTCGACGAGCGCCTGCGGACCGTACGTGACCTCGGTCTTGCAGCCCGCCTCGCGCAATTTCGCCGCGACCCGCGCGGCCGTGTCGGCGTCGCCGACCACCGCGACTTCGGGCTGAAAGCGCAGGCATTGTTCGACGAGTTTGTCGCCGTTGCGATGCGCAGTGAGCGCGTAGACCGAAAAGCGCTCGGGATGACGCGCGACGACGTCGAGCGTACTGTCTCCAATCGAGCCCGTGGAACCGAGCAATGTCAGACGTTTTTGCATATCTCTTTCTCTAGCCGAGCAGCAGCATGGCAAGCGGCAGCACAGGCAATAATGCGTCGATGCGGTCGAGCACGCCACCGTGTCCCGGCAACAGGCCGCTTGAATCCTTCACTCCGGCCTGGCGTTTCAGCATCGATTCGAACAGGTCGCCCACCACGCTGAATGCCACCAGCAGGGTCAGTGCGAGCAGCGTGCGTACGGCGCCCAATTGCGCCAGCAGCGCAGAATACAGGGTCGGCTCGAACGCGTGCAAGAAGACCGCCGCCGCCGCGACGATCATGACCACCAGCCAGCCGCCGATCGCGCCCTCCCAAGTCTTACCCGGACTGATGGCAGGCGCCAGCTTGTGTTTTCCGAAGGCTTTTCCCGAGAAGTATGCGCCGATATCGGCCAGCCATACCAATAGCAGCAGCGACAGCACGAACGGCACACCCTCCATGCGCGCGGCGACGAGAGCATGCCAGCACGCGACGAATACGACAATGCCGGCCAGAAACAGAAAGGTCCGCCACGCGCCGCGCGCGAGAGTGGGCTTGCGCAACAGTACGAACGGACCGGCAATCACCCAGAAGATGGCGGCCGCCTGAAACAGCGGCCGCGGCGCCTCGACCCCACTGCCAAGGCGCGTACTTGCGACCAGCGCCACCGCCGTGACCAGGGCGTAGACCACGGGTCCGGCACCGCCGAGCTTGAGCAGACGAGCCCATTCCCACGCCGCGAACACGACGACGAAGGCGATCAACGCGCCGAACGCGCCCACCGGCGCGAACAACGTGACCGGCAGCAGGACCGCCAGCAGGATGATCGCCGTGATGACACGGGTTTTTAGCATGGAAGCGAATCGACGTTTTGCGATTGCGGCTCGAGTTGAGCACTGGTGCGGCCGAAGCGGCGTTCACGCTCCGCATACGAAGCGATGGCGTGGCCGAGGGCGTCGGCGTCGAAATCCGGCCAGAAGGTATCGGTGAAGTAGAACTCGGTGTAGGCGAGCTGCCAGAGCAGGAAATTGCTCACACGACGCTCCCCACCGGTGCGGATGAAGAGGTCCGGCTCCGGCGCGTAAGCCATTGAAAGATGTTCGGCGAACGATTCCTCGCTGACTTCAACCGCCTGCCCGGCCTGCGCCGACTGCTCGGCGAGCTTGCGGGTGGCTTGCATGATGTCCCAGCGGCCACCGTAGTTGGCGGCGATGGTCAGCGTGAGACGGGTGTTGCGCGCGGTCTTGGTTTCCGCGCGCCTGATCAGATCGCGAATGCGCGCATCGAATTTCGACAGGTCGCCCACCACGCGCAGGCGGATGCCGTTCGCGTGCAGCTTGCCGATTTCGCGCTCCAGCGCGGTGACGAACAGGCGCATCAGGAACGACACTTCGTCATTCGGACGGCGCCAGTTTTCGGAACTGAAAGCGAACAGCGTCAGATACTCGACGCCCTGCCGCGCACAGGCCTCGACGGCTGCGCGCACCGCGTCGACGCCGCGTGTATGGCCGGCGACGCGCGGCAGGCGCCGCTGGGTTGCCCAACGGCCGTTGCCGTCCATGATGATCGCGATATGTCGCGGCACCGCGGCGACATCTGGCACGCGCACGGTTGAGCTGGTATAGGTCATGGCCGTCGGGACAGTGACTGCAAATAAAGAAGTGGAAATCCTGAAAGTGCTGAGTGCCCAACCGGCCTCAGACCGTCATGATCTCGGCTTCTTTCGTCACGACGAGTTTGTCGATTTCAGTGACGAACTTGTCCGTCAGCTTCTGAACGTCGTCACCCGCACGACGCTCATCGTCTTCTGAAATTTCCTTGTCTTTCACGAGCTTCTTGAGTTGCTCGTTTGCGTCACGGCGCAGGTTGCGCACCGCCACTTTGGCCGTTTCGGCTTCGCTCTTGACCACCTTGGTCAGTTCGCGGCGGCGTTCTTCGGTCAGCGCGGGCATCGGCACGCGGATCACGTCGCCTTGCGTGGCCGGATTCAGACCCAGATCCGACTCGCGGATCGCCTTTTCGACGACCTGCACCATTTTCTTTTCCCACGGCTGCACGCCGATCGTGCGTGCGTCGATCAGCGTCAGGTTCGCAACCTGCGAAATCGGCACCGGCGAACCGTAGTAGTCGCACTGGATGTGATCGAGCAAACCCGTGTGCGCACGGCCCGTGCGGATCTTCGACAGGTCGTTCTTGAACGCGTCGATGGAACGCTGCATCTTTTGTTCAGCGCCCTTCCTGATATCAGCCACAGACATTTTTAAACCTCCGAACCTTCAAAACGGTGCGAGCCGGCCAGCGCGCGCAAAAAGCGGCGGCCTGGGCTCGCGTTAAAGCCCACGTTATGTGAACGAGAGTTTACACGTGGACGAGCGTGCCTTCGTCTTCGCCTTGTACGATGCGCTTGAGCGCGCCCGGCTTGACGATCGAAAACACCCGGATCGGCAGCTTCTGGTCGCGGCACAGCGCGAACGCCGTGGCGTCCATTACCTGCAGATTACGGCCGATCGCTTCGTCGAAGCTGATCGTGGTGTAACGGGTCGCGCTGGGGTCTTTCTTGGGGTCGGCCGAATAGACGCCGTCCACCTTGGTGGCTTTCAGTACGACTTCAGCACCGATTTCCGAGCCGCGCAGCGCAGCGGCCGTATCCGTTGTGAAGAACGGGTTGCCGGTACCGGCCGCGAAAATCACGACTTTGCCTTCTTCGAGCTGGCGAATCGCGCGGGGCCGGATGTACGGCTCAACGACCTGGTCCATGCGCAGCGCGGATTGCACGCGCGCTTCGATGCCCGCGTGGCGCATCGCGTCCTGCAGCGCCAGGGCGTTCATCATGGTGGCCAGCATGCCCATGTAGTCAGCCGTGGCGCGATCCATACCGGCCGCACCGCCCGCGACGCCGCGGAAAATATTGCCGCCGCCGATCACCACGGCCAACTGCGTACCGAGCCGAACTACCTCGGCCACGTCCGCCACCATTCGTTCGATGGTCGCACGATTGATGCCAAAGGCATCGTCGCCCATCAGAGCTTCACCGGAGAGTTTGAGCAGGACGCGTTTGTAGGCAGTGGGCATAGGGGTATCCAGATCGCGCAGAACAGGGCAACAACAAGGGACTAATGTAGGGGTGAAATACTGATTCGGGCAAGCGTCGCCAAATTGACGAACCCAGAGGTTCGCCAGAGGCGGCTGCACAACGAGGGTCAACCCGCGCGCAGCCTTGCGGCGCCGCCGACCGCGGCAAAGTCTTGCTCCGCCGCGGGTCCAACGGTATTGCGGTAAAACTTATTGTTGCTTTGCAGCAGCGACTTGAGCGGCCACTTCGGCTGCGAAGTCGTCCTGCTTCTTCTCAATGCCTTCACCAACCACGAACAGCGCGAACTTCTGCACGCTCGAGTTGCCAGCCTTCAACATCTGTTCGATCGTCTGCTTGTCGTTCTTAACGAACGTCTGGTTCAGCAGCGACACTTCCTTCAGGTACTTCTGCACGCTGCCGTCGACCATCTTGGCGACGATTTCAGCCGGCTTGTTCGATTCGGCAGCCTTTTGCTCAGCGATGCTGCGTTCTTTGGCGATCAGGTCGGCCGGCACGTCGTCCGACGACAGCGAAACCGGCTTCATGGCGGCAATGTGCATTGCCACGTCCTTGCCGATCTGCTCGTCTGCACCCGTGTACTCGACCAGCACGCCGATGCGCGTGCCGTGCAAGTACGCTGCCAGCTTGTTCGAGGTCTCGAAACGCACGAAACGGCGGATCGACAGGTTTTCACCGATCTTGCCGACCAGCGCGAGACGCACTGCGTCGACCGTCGAGCCTTCCAGCGGCAGTGCCGACAGGGCAGCGACGTCAGCCGGGTTTTGCGTTGCGACCAGTTCAGCGATCGTCTTCGAGAAAGCCAGGAAGTCGTCGTTCTTCGAAACAAAGTCGGTTTCGCAGTTCAGTTCGACCAGCGAACCGGCGTTGCCGCCGATGAACGATGCGACCACGCCTTCAGCCGTCACGCGCGACGCTGCCTTGCTGGCCTTGTTGCCCAGCTTCACGCGCAGCAGCTCTTCAGCGCGCGCCATGTCGCCTTCGGCTTCCGTCAGCGCCTTCTTGCATTCCATCATCGGCGCGTCGGTCTTTGCGCGCAGTTCTGCAACCATGCCTGCGGTAATTGCCGCCATCATTTGCTCCTTGAGTTCCGTCTGTCACACGCCGCCCGGACTTCGATACCGGCGGCAAGAATTCGTTTCAGCGTTATGCGTACTTTTTTACGAACAACGCTTAGGCACTGCTCATAGCACACCACTACAATGTCGCGGCTTAAAAAAAGGGGGCCTGTAGAAAGCCCCCTTTTTTGCCGGACACGGGGCAGCTTTACGCTTCCGAGTTGACCTCGACGAACTCGTCGCCGTCGCCGCCACGGGCAGCCTGCACCACTTCGTTGACCGCGTTTGCACGGCCTTCGACGATTGCGTCAGCCACGCCAGCCGTGTACAGAGCGACAGCCTTGCTGGCGTCGTCGTTACCCGGGATCACGTAGTCGATGCCTTCCGGCGAGTGGTTCGTGTCGACCACTGCGATGACCGGAATGCCGAGCTTGTTTGCTTCGGTGACGGCAATCTTGTGGTAGCCGACGTCGACCACGAAGATCGCGTCCGGAATACCGCCCATGTCCTTCACGCCGCCGATCGACTTTTGCAGCTTGGCCATTTCGCGCTCGAACAGGAGCGCTTCTTTCTTGCTCATGCGTTCGGTTTCGCCTGCTTCCAGCGCTGCTTCCATGTCCTTCAGGCGCTTGATCGAGACCTTCAGCGTCTTGAAGTTGGTCAGCATGCCGCCGAGCCAGCGTGCGTTGACATACGGCATGCCAGCGCGTTGCGCCTCTTCAGCGATCGTGTCGCGCGATTGACGCTTCGTGCCGACGAACAGGATCGTGCCGCGATTCGCTGCCAGTTGACGCGCGTACTTCAGCGCGTCGTTGTACATCGGCAGCGTCTTTTCGAGGTTGATGATGTGAATCTTGTTGCGATGACCGAAAATGAAGGGAGCCATCTTCGGGTTCCAGAAGCGCGTTTGGTGACCGAAGTGGACACCGGCTTCCAGCATTTGACGCATGGTAACTGCCATGAAATTCTCCGCGAGGGTTGGGTCTTAAGCCGGCTGCCGTATCGGCCGCGCCGCCATTTCCATCTATTGGCTGGACGCGACAGACACCCTGGGTGCGCCGGCTTGCGAGTCTGCTGCCTTGATACTGCTTTCACTCCCGGCGCAGGCAACTATCACCGCGAGCGGCCTCGCCTTGTGCTTATCAACAGTAGATAAGACAAAGATCGACTTAGCCAGCGATTATAGCACGCGACTATCAGCCGACTCAACCTGCACGGCAGCTCTCAGTTACTGCCGCCGGGTTGCACCCGGGCCGTTGCTCACGGCTTTATCCGAATGGAACCACGACTAAGTGACAGTTTCGCCGCAAACCCGCGAAACCCGGCCCGACGGCTCGTACAAGAGGCCCGCCAGGCGCCGCGAACAGCCCTGCAAACAGCGCCAGCCCTATTGCAAAAGCCTGCGGCAGCGGGAATATGGTGCGATAATCCGACAATCAATAAATCGCATTTCAGGCCCGACTCATGGCTATTACGCTCAAAAACGAACACGATATCGCGCAAATGCGCGTCGCCTGCAAGCTTGCTAGCGAAGTGCTCGACTACATTACGCCGTTCGTCGCGGCCGGCATCACGACCGGCGAACTCGACCGGCTGTGTCACGAATACATGCTCAAGGAACAGGGAACGGTTCCGGCGCCGCTGAACTATCAGCCGCCTGGCTACCCGCCCTATCCGAAAGCCACCTGTATCTCCGTGAATGACGTGATCTGTCACGGCATTCCGGGCGACAAGACGCTGAAGAACGGCGACGCGCTGAACATCGACGTCACCGTGATCAAGGAAGGCTATTTCGGCGACACCAGCCGCATGTTCATTGTCGGCGAGGGGTCGATCATGGCCAAACGCCTCGTGCAGACCACCTTCGAATGCATGTGGCTCGGCATCGACCAGGTGCGCCCGGGCGCCCATCTGGGCGACATCGGCTATGCGATCCAGAAACATGCCGAAGGCCAGGGCTACAGCGTGGTGCGCGAATATTGCGGCCACGGCATTGGTACGGTGTTCCACGAAGATCCGCAGGTTCTGCACTATGGCCGCCCAGGCACCGGGCTCGAACTGCAGACCGGCATGATCTTCACGATCGAGCCAATGATCAACGCCGGCCGGCGCGATATCCGCACCATGCCGGACCAGTGGACCGTCAAGACCAAAGACCGCAGCCTGTCGGCGCAGTGGGAGCACACGGTGCTCGTCACGGAAACCGGCTACGACGTGCTGACCGTCTCCGCCGGCACGCCCGCGCGCCCGCCGGTCGTGGCCGCCACGGCCTGACCGACTTCCGCCTTCACTCGTCCACCTGCCAATGAGTAGTGTTCCAGCCGTCGCCCAATCCCATGCCACGTCGCTCAAGGCGGACTACAAAGTGGCCAAAGCCCAGTTGCTGGAACGCTTCAAGACCGCCACCAATGTCGACGCGCTGATGGCCGCGCTGGCGCGCGCGACCGACGCGTCGCTGCGTGCCGCCTGGGACACCTGCGAGCTGCCGTCCGAGCTGGCGCTGCTGGCCGTCGGAGGCTATGGGCGCGGCGAACTCGCGCCGCACTCCGACATCGACATCCTGGTACTGCTGCCGGACGCGCCGATCGCGCATCTCGAAGCGCGCATCGAGCGCTTCATCAGCCTCGCGTGGGATCTGGGGCTCGAACTGGGCAGCAGCGTGCGCAGCGTGTCGCAATGTCTCGAAGAAGCCGCGAACGACGTCACCGTGCGCACCTCGCTGCTCGAAGCGCGGCGCATCACGGGCAGCGCCCCGCTATTCGACGACTTCGTGCAGCGTTACCGCGAAGCGCTCGACCCGCGTGCGTTCTTCCAGGCGAAAGTGCTGGAAATGCGTCAGCGGCACGCGAAGTTTCAGGACACGCCGTATGCGCTCGAACCGAACATCAAGGAAAGCCCGGGCGGATTGCGCGATCTGCAGCTGATCCTGTGGATCACCCAGGCGGCCGGCTTCGGCAGCAGCTGGCGCGAGCTCGAAGCCCGCGGCCTGATTACCGAGCGCGAAGCACGCGAACTGCGCCGCAATGAGAGCTTCCTGAAGGCGCTGCGCGCCCGCCTGCATGTGACCGCCGGGCGTCGTCAGGACATTCTGGTGTTCGATCTGCAAACGCCAGTGGCGGAAAGCTTCGGCTACAAACCGACCGCCACCAAGCGCGCCAGTGAACAGCTGATGCGCCGCTACTACTGGTCCGCCAAGGCTGTCACGCAGCTCGCCACCATTCTGATCCAGAACATCGAGGCGCAACTCTTCCCCAGCACGAGCGGCATTACGCGCGTGCTGTCCGATCGGTTCGTCGAAAAGCAGGGCATGCTGGAAATCGCCGGCGACGACGTATTCGAGCGCGAGCCGAACGCGATCCTCGAGGCCTTCCTGCTCTATGAACAGACGCCTGGCGTGAAAGGGTTGTCCGCCCGCACGCTGCGCGCGATCTACAACGCCCGCGACCTGATGGACCAGCACTGGCGGCGCGACCCGGAAAACGGCCGCCTGTTCATGGAGATCCTGAAGCAGCCGGCCGGCATCACGCACGCGCTGCGCCTGATGAACCAGACCAGCGTACTCGGGCGCTACCTGCTGAACTTCCGGCGTATCGTCGGGCAGATGCAGCACGACCTGTATCACGTCTACACGGTCGATCAGCACATCCTGATGGTGTTGCGTAACCTGCGCCGCTTCGCGGTAGCCGAGCACGCGCACGAATATCCGTTCTGCAGCCAGTTGATCGCCAACTTTGACCGCCCGTGGGTGCTGTACGTGGCCGCGCTGTTTCACGACATCGCCAAGGGCCGTGGCGGCGACCATTCCACGCTCGGCATGGCCGACGCACGGCGCTTTTGCCGCAATCACGGCATCGAGGGCGACGACGGCGAACTGGTGGTGTGGCTGGTCCAGCAGCATCTGACCATGAGCCAGGTCGCGCAGAAGCAGGACACGAGCGACCCCGAGGTCATCAAGCGCTTTGCCGAACTGGTCGGCACGGAGCGCCGTCTCACCGCGCTCTATCTGCTGACCGTGGCCGACATTCGCGGCACCAGCCCGAAAGTCTGGAACACGTGGAAAGGCAAACTGCTCGAAGATCTGTACCGCGCCACCCTGGCGGTGCTCGGCGGCGCAAGGCCCGACGCGCATTCGGAACTGAAGTCGCGGCAGGAAGAGGCGCTGGCGCTGCTGCGCCTCGAAACCGTGCCGGAAGGCGCGCAAAAGGCCCTGTGGGACAAGCTCGATATTGGCTATTTCCTGCGTCACGACGCGGCGGATATCGCGTGGCAGACCCGCGTGCTGTACCGCCATGTCGAAACCGCGACGCCGATCGTGCGAGCGCGTCCGTCGCCGATCGGCGAAGCGTTGCAGGTGCTGGTTTATGTGAAAGACCAGCCCGATCTGTTTGCCGGCATTTGCGCTTATTTCGACCGCAACGGCCTGTCGGTGCTCGATGCGCGAGTCAGCACGACCCGTCACGGGTACGCGCTCGATAATTTCCTCGTCGCGCATACCGAAGAAGACGTGCATTATCGCGATATTGCCAATCTGGTCGAACAAGAACTGACCGCACGCCTCACCGGCGACGGCACCCTGCTTCCGGGACCGTCGAAAGGCCGTTTGTCGCGGCTGTCGCGGACCTTCCCTGTTACGCCGCGCGTCGATCTTCGGGCCGACGAGCGCGGCCAATACTACATCCTGTCCGTGTCGGCGAATGACCGGCCAGGCCTTCTTTATTCGATCGCGCGCGTGCTGGCCGAGCACCGGGTCGGCGTCGCTTCGGCGCGGATCAATACGCTCGGCGAACGCGTCGAAGACGTGTTCCTGCTAGATGGACACGGCCTGTCGGACAACCGCCTGCAAATTCAGGTCGAGACCGAGCTGCTGCGCGCGATTGCAGTGTGAGATTTCATGCGAGTCAAATTAACAGCCAAGCACCCGCGGCCGGCTTCGTCCGAACGCGCCCCTGTCCGTACCGGAAGCACCTCGGCGCGCAAGCCGACGCGTCCGGCCGGACCGAAACCATCGCCATCCACGGCGGGTTTTAGCGGGGCGCGGGGTGAAGGCGCTGCCGCGGGCGCTGGCAAGCGGCCGGCCGGCAAGGCAGCGGGCGCTGGCGCGCGTCCGCCACGGGCTGAAGGGTCGTTTTCGCGCGAGCGGGATGCAGGCAGCGCCGGCGCGTCGCGTCGGCCGGCTTCGGATCGCCCGCCACGGCGTGAGGGTGCCGCTGGCGCGCCGCGCCGCGCTGAAGGTGAGCGAGCTCAAGGTGCGCCGCGTCGTTTTGAGGGTAGCAGTGAGCGTGCGCCGCGTCGCTTCGAGGGCGGTGCCGAGCGAGGTGAACGTGGTCCGCGGCGTGCCGAAGGCGGTGCCGAGCGAGGCGAACGTGGTCCGCGGCGTGCCGAAGGCGGTGCCGAGCGAGGCGAACGTGGTCCGCGGCGTGCCGAAGGCGAACGCAGTCAGAGCGCTCCGCGCCGATTTGAAGGCAATAGCGACCGGGCTCCGCGTCGCGATAACGGCGAGCGCAGCGAGCGTGCTCCGCGCCGCTTCGAAGGCAGCACGGACCGTAGCGAACGCGCCCCGCGACGCGCGGACGGTGAACGCGGCGGCCAGGGCGCGCCGCGCCGGTTTGAAGGTGGCGGCGATCGCGGTGAGCGAGCGCCACGCCGCTTCGAAGGCAGCTCGGACCGTGGCGAACGCGCACCTCGTCGCGACTCCGGTGAGCGCGCTGAGCGAGCCCCGCGTCGCTTTGAGGGCAGCGCGGATCGTAGCGAGCGTGCACCGCGCCGGGACGACGGCGAACGCCGCTCGTTCAGCGGTCCCCGCCCGGGCGCAGGCCGCCCGTCGGAAGGCGGCCCGCGTGGCGAGCGCCCCGCGCGCCGGGAAGGTGGCGCGTCCGATCGGCCGCGCTTCGGCGGCGACCGTGGCGCCCCGTCAGAGCGCCGTACAGGCGAGCGCGCGCCGCGCAGTGAAAGCGCACCACGCCGCTTCGAAGGTGAACGTAGCGGCGCGTCCGAGCGCGGCGAGCGCAGCAGCTTCGCGAAACCCGTGAAAAGCGGCTACGGCGATCGCGCGGAGCGTCCTGCACGTGCACCGCGCGACGACCGCGGTGAGCGCGCCCCCGCCAAACGTGAGTTCGGCGACCGTCCGGCGCGCGCCGAACGGAGCGAGCGTACGGACCGCGGTGAGCGCCCTGCCCGTAGCTTCGACAAGACACTGCCGGCTGCCGGACGCCGCTTCGGCGATAACGAGCGCCCCGCTCGCGCCGACAAGCCGCGCGGCCCCGCGCCGGCCAGAGCCGAGCGCGACGCGGATGCCGCTCCGCGCACGCCGCGTCGCGATTACGAAGACGCACCCGGCACCCTGCGCCTGTCCAAGCTGATGTCCGAACTCGGCCTGTGCTCGCGCCGTGAAGCCGATGAATGGATCGAGAAGGGCTGGGTGCTGGTGGATGGCGAGCGAATCGACACGCTCGGCACCAAGGTCCGTCCGGACCAGCGCATCGAAATCGACCCTGCCGCAGAAGCCGCGCAAGCGAGCCAGGTCACGGTGCTGATTCACAAGACCGTCGGCTTCGTGTCCGGTCAGGCGGAAGACGGCTATCAGCCGGCCATCACGCTGGTCACGCCGGAAAACCGCTGGGAAGGCGATCGCTCGGACATCCGCTTCTCGGTGTCGCATCTGCGCCAGCTCGCGCCGGCGGGACGTCTGGACATCGATTCGACGGGCTTGCTGGTGCTGACGCAGGATGGCCGCATCGCCAAGCAACTGATCGGCGGCCATTCGGAGATCGACAAGGAGTATCTGGTGCGCGTGTCGTATGGCGAGCACGCTACCGACGTCGAAAACCACTTCCCGCCCGAAAGCCTCGCGTTGCTGCGCCACGGCCTCTCGCTCGACGACGTGCCGCTGAAGCCCGCACAGGTCAGCTGGCAGAACGGCGAACAGCTCCGTTTTGTGCTGCGCGAAGGCAAGAAGCGCCAGATCCGCCGCATGTGCGAACTGGTCGGCCTCGAAGTGATCGGCCTGAAGCGCGTGCGAATGGGTCGTGTGATGCTCGGCGCCCTGCCGCCGGGGCAATGGCGCTACCTGGCGCCGGACGAAGCGTTTTAATGTCCGGGGTTTAACGCCCGGGGTTTAACGCCCATTCAACAAAAAACCCACGCATGCGTGGGTTTTTTTATGCCACCGACGGCCGCCGAACGAACCCGCAGCCGCCGGACGAACAGCAACTTCATCAAGGGTTTCAATCGTCGCTATTGGGGTCCATATCCGGAAACAGGACCTCCGTAAAGCCGAACTTCGCGAAATCGTTGATCCGCATCGGATAAAGCTTGCCGATCAGGTGATCGCATTCGTGTTGCACGACACGCGCGTGAAAGCCCTCGGCCACGCGGTCGATCGGCTTGCCGTACTGATCGAAGCCGTGATAGCGGATCATCGAAAACCGGCTGACCGCGCCACGCAGTCCCGGCACCGACAGACAGCCTTCCCAGCCCTCTTCCATATCCTGCGAGATCGGCGTGACCGTAGGGTTGATCAGCACCGTCTCCGGTACCGGTGGCGCATCCGGATAGCGTTCGTTGTGCCCGAAGCCGAAAATGACCACCTGCAGGTCGACACCGATCTGCGGTGCGGCAAGCCCCGCGCCATTGGCGTCGTGCATGGTCTCGAACATGTCTTTGACGAGTTCATGCAGTTCGGGCGTGTCGAAGTGATCGACCGGATTGGCAATACGCAACAGACGCGGATCGCCCATCTTGAGAATTTCGCGGATCATGACTGCCCCTCCAGGAGCTTACGCATACCATCTTCGTCGAGTACGGGGATGCCGAGTTCCTCCGCTTTCGCCAACTTGCTGCCCGCTTCGGCGCCGGCCACCACATAGTCGGTTTTCTTCGACACCGAGCCCGCGACTTTCGCGCCGGCCGCTTCAAGCATTTCCTTCGCCTCCTCGCGGGCGAGGCTCGGCAAGGTACCGGTCAACACCACCGTTTTGCCGGCCAGGACGCCTTGCGGCGCCTTCGGCGCGGGTGGCCCTTCCGGCCATGTGACCTTGCCTGGCGCGCGCAGTTGCTCGATCACCGTGCGGTTGTGCTCTTCGGCGAAAAACTGATGAATCGACTCGGCAACCACCGGCCCGACATCGTTCACCTCCAGCAGCGCTTCCACCGAAGCATCCATGATCGGATCCAGCGACCCGAAATGCTTGCCCAGATCTTTCGCCGTCGATTCGCCCACGTGCCGGATACCCAGCGCATAAATAAAGCGCGCTAGCGTGGTGTGCTTGGCTTTTTCGAGCGAATCGAGCAGGTTCTGCGCCGACTTTTCAGCAAAGCGATCGAGTTCCGCGAGCGTGGCAAAGCCGAGGTTGAACAGATCAGCGGGTGTGCGCACCAGGTTCTGCTCGACCAGTTGATCGATGATCTTTTCGCCGAGCCCGTCGATATCCAGCGCGCGGCGTTGCGCGAAATGCCATAGCGCCTGCTTGCGCTGCGCCGGGCAGAACAGGCCCCCCGTGCAACGCGCGATCGCCTCGTCCGGCAGCCGTTCGATGCTCGAACCGCACACCGGGCATTGCGTGGGCATGACAAATTCGCGGGCGTCGTCCGGACGGCGGTCGAGCAGTGCGCTCACCACTTCGGGAATCACGTCGCCGGCGCGCCGCACGATCACCGTGTCGCCGATGCGGATGTCTTTGCGGCGCACTTCGTCTTCATTATGCAGCGTGGCATTCGTCACCGTTGCGCCGCCGACGAACACCGGTTCGAGCCGCGCGACCGGCGTAATCGCGCCGGTGCGGCCAACCTGCACGTCGATTGCAACGAGTTTGGTGAGCGCTTCCTGCGCGGGGAATTTATGCGCCAGCGCGAAACGCGGCGCGCGCGATACATAGCCGAGCGCCTCCTGTTCATTGCGCGGGTTGACCTTGTAGACCACACCGTCGATATCGTAGGGCAGGCTTTCGCGCTTCTCGCCTACGGCATGAAAGAACCCCAGCAAGCCTTCGGCGCCTTCCACCACCGCGCGCTCGCCATTCACCGGCAAGCCAAGCTCCTTGTACCAGTCGAGCAATTCGCTATGCGTGGCCGGCATGTCCATGCCCTCGAGCACGCCAATGCCATAAGCGAAAAACGACAGTGGCCGCTGCGCGGTAATCTTCGAATCGAGTTGCCGCAGACTGCCCGCGGCGGCGTTGCGCGGATTGGCGAATTCCTTCTGCTCCGCGGCCCGCTGCCGTTCGTTCAGGCGCTCGAAATCGCGCTTGAACATCAGCACTTCGCCGCGCACGTCGAGCACGTGCGGCACGCGCTTGCCCTTGAGCTTCAGCGGGATGGAGCGGATCGTGCGGACGTTTTCCGTGACATTCTCGCCAGTCGTGCCGTCGCCGCGCGTGGACGCCTGGACGAAGGTGCCGTCGACATAACGCAGTGAAATAGCCAGACCGTCGAACTTCAGCTCGGCGGCGTAATCCACCGGCATGGGCGGCTCGGCCGCGCTCTTGCCCAGCGCGTCGGCCACCCGCTTGTCGAACGCGACGATGTCTTCATCCGCAAAGCCATTATTCAGCGACAGCATGGGCTGATCGTGCACGACCGGCTCGAACCCGCTCGACACCTCGCCGCCCACACGCTGGGTGGGCGAATCCGGAACGATCAGGTCGGGATGCTCCGTCTCGATCTGCTGCAGTTCCTTGAAGAGCTTGTCGTATTCCGCGTCCGGCAGATCCGGCTGGTCGAGCACGTAATACGCGTAATTGGCGCGTTCGAGTTCAGCGCGCAACGACGCGGCCCGCTCTGCCGGAGCGCTGGTTGCGGAATGTGAGGCGGAAGTTCGGGCCATGCTGTCGGAAGGTTCTTTGGTGAGATTCAGACATTGGATTATCGCAGGAAAGCGTGCCCCTTTACATCGGCCGAATGGCCAGTCATGGCCAATTTCACGCACGCAATCGCCGCGCCCGGCGCTACCCGAAAGCGTTGCTGCAAACGCCGACGGCCGCACATCGTGCGGCCGTCGCGTACAACAGGATAAACAGAATCGTTACTGGCTGAACAGGCGCCGCGTGGCCGGCGAACCCGCCGGAATGCCGGCTTGCTCGAGCTTCGCGTAGAGCGTCATCAGCTGCTTTTCGATGGCCAGCAGCGCGGTTTCCGGCAACGGCCGCCGCCCGTCGTCCACCACCCGTCCGCCGATGCGCTCGGCCAACGATTTCGCGTAGTCACACATCAGGCGGAACGGCAGGATGTCCTCATCGGCCACCGGCACGTCGAGCACCAGCGTGATCATCTGGCCGCCCTTGTAGGTCAGGTCGTCGCGCAGGAAGTTGGTGTCGCCGAATTGCAGCATGAACACCGGGCTTTGCTTCGCGTCGAGCTTGACGAAGCGCGTGCCATCGCGCGAGAGCAGCAGGCCGTCCTGCGAGGCAATCGCCTGCACATAATTGGCCGACCACGGCGCGCCGTCGGAGAGCACGTTGATCGACAGTTGTGCGTCGCACTGCGCGGCAAAGCCGTCGAGCTCGCGTGCCATCGCCACGGTTTCGAGCATGTCGGGGAATTCCGGCGCAGCGTCCAGCGCGTCGGCAAATTGCTGCACGCCTGTCACGAACTCCGAAAACTCCAGTTCGTTCAGCGCGCCGCTGCGATTGGCCAGTTGCGCGGCCGCCCGCAACTCTTCATAGCGCGCGCCGTTTTGCAGCAGTTCCCACGCACCACCTTCGAGCTTGCCTTCGATATGCACCGGTTTGCTGCCCGCGCGACGCAGACGCTGCGCAAACGGAATCACCTTGTCGCCGGCTACCGGGCCGTTCAGACGGATCGGCACGATGCAATCGATGCGGCGATCGACAATGGCCGGCGGCGCCGACGAAATGGTCGTGGCCGCCGGCAGGATCGGCTCGGCCGGTTCCTGCACATCTGTCGAGGCCTCGGCGGCCGCCACGCCTTCAGCTTCCGGATAGCCATTCGGTGTGGTCGTCTCAGCCTGAATATCGGCCGGCGTATCGAGCGGCGCGGCGGTGCCGAAGGTCGGTTCGACCCGCGCAGCAGACGTTTGCGGCGCATCGGAGCCGACCACCGGCTCACGGCGCGTGGTCGGCCGGGCCGGCTCGATGAACGGGCTCTGTTCCTGCTGATCGTCCCGCGCCAGCGTTTCGGCGGCATCGGCCGGCATTGGCCGCGGCATCTTGCGGCGCACTTTCGCGCCCTGCCAGGCGTTGTACACCACCACGCCACCGACCACCACGGCGCCCGCGCCGATCAAACCGAGGGTCAACTCGTCCATGCATGCTCCATCAGCAATTCTTCTGTCTGCGCGGCTATGCGCCCGCCCCACGTGTCGCGCGGCCGATGGCCGCCGCGGTGAACGCGGACGCCCGCGATGATCAACTTAACCGAAAATTCAAACGATATTCTGGGCGAAACCAGCGGCGGATTCCATGTCCACAGCCACGATCCGCGACACGCCCTGCTCCTGCATCGTCACGCCAATCAGTTGCTGCGCCATTTCCATCGCGATCTTGTTGTGCGAGATGAACAGGAACTGAGTCTTGTCCGACATCGCACGCACGAGATTCGCGAAGCGTTCCGTATTGGCGTCGTCGAGCGGCGCGTCCACTTCGTCGAGCAGACAGAACGGCGCGGGATTCAGCTGGAACATTGCGAACACCAGCGCGGTGGCGGTCAGCGCCTTCTCGCCGCCCGAGAGCAGGTGAATTGTCGAGTTCTTCTTGCCCGGCGGCTGCGCCATCACCTGCACGCCGGCGTCGAGAATTTCGTCGCCGGTCATGATCAGTTTGGCCTGGCCCCCGCCGAACAGGCGCGGGAACAGTTCGCCGAAATGACGGTTCACTTCGTCGAAGGTGCCTTGCAGCAAGGTACGCGTTTCGCCGTCGATCTTGCGGATTGCGTCTTCGAGCGTTTCGATCGCGTTGTTCAGGTCGGCCGATTGCGAATCGAGGAATGTCTTGCGCTCGGTCGCCGCCTTCAGTTCGTCCAGCGCGGCCATATTGACCGGACCGAGCGCGGTGATCGCGTTGTTGATGCGCGTGACTTCGCCTTGCAGATACGACGGCTTCATGTCCGGCGTGAGCTTGGCCTGCAGTTCGGCTTCGTCGACACCGGCCGCGGCCAGTTGCTCGATGAACTGCTCGCCGTTCAGGCGCGCCGCCTGTTCCTTCAACTGCAATTCATTGATGCGGTCGCGCAGCGGCTGCAACGCACGCTCGGCGCTCAGACGGGTTTCGTCGGCGGCACGCAGCTTGGCGGTCAGATCGTCGAGTTCGAGACGCGCGGCGTGCAGCGACTCTTCCTTGACCGCGCGGATATCGAGCGCGTCCTGCAAGCCGGTGTGCGCGGTTTGCTCGTTGATCGTTTCCAGCTCGGCGCGCGCATCCTCCAGCGACGCCGCGACGCGCTCGCTCTGCTCGTGCGCGACCTGGATGCTGCGCTTCAATTCCTCGATACGGTTCGCCATATTGCGCGCGGCAAAACGCGCGTCGGTGGCGGCACGGTCGAAATCGCGCGTTTGCGCGCGCGCGGCGGTGAGTGCTTCGTCGAGTGCTTCGAAGGCCATCTGATGATCTTCGAAACGCGCCTGCAATTCGGCGAGTTCGGCATCGTGGCGCTCGAAGTTCGCTTCCGACTCGGTTCGCATCGCGCGCTGCTCTTCGATCTGCGCGGTGATTTCCTCGAGTTCTTCGCGAATCTGCGTGCTGCGCTGCATGTAGCGCTCGTGCGCCTGCGTGAGCTTGAGCACGTCCATCTGCAATGCGTGCACACGCTGCGTGGCGCGCTCGGACTGCCGACGCACATCCGTCAAGGCTTGCGCCGCTTGCGTGTGGGCGGCTTCAGCACGGATCGCAGCGGACTTGGCCTCATCCGCGAGCAAGGCTTGCGCGCGCACCTGGCGCGCCAGGTTTTCGATTTCCTGCTGACGGGCCAGCATGCCGGCCTGCTCCGAATCCGCCGCGTACAACTGCACGCCGACGCGCGTCACCACGTGACCGGCCTTGACGACAAACGAGCCGCCTTCCGGCAACTGCGAGCGCGTTGCGAGGGCTTGCTGCAGATCGTCGGCCACGAAAGCCAGGCCGAGCCAGTCGTTCAGAACCGCGCGGATGCCTGCATCGTCAATGCGAACCAGCGACAGCAGCGGACGCAGCGAAGGCGGCGTGGCAGCCGGCTGACCGGCCAGCGGCGGCGCGTAGAACGCGAGCTTGGCGGGCGGCGCATCGGTTGCGAACGCCTTGACCCAGTCGAGATTCGAGACTTCCAGCGCGGCGAGCCGCTCGCGCAGCACGGACTCGAGGGCGGTCTCCCAACCGGCCTCGACATGCAGCTTCTTCCACAGACGCGGCAGGCTGCCCAGTTCGTGCTTTTCGAGCCACGGCTGGATCTTGCCTTCGGTCTGGACGTTTTCCTGCAACTGCTTGAGGGCCGCGAGGCGCGCGTCGAGCTGATGGATCTGCGCGCTTTCCGTCTGCACGCGCTCCTGCGCGCTGCGGCGTTCGCCGTCCAGACGCGGCAGCGTTTCCTGCGCCTCGCCAAGACGGGCTTGTGCGTCGTGCAGGATTTCTTCGTGCTCGGCGAGCTGCATGCGCAGGTCTTCGAGCTGCGCTTCGTCGGGCGCGTCGAGACCGCCCGCTTCAGACTTCAGCCGCTCGTGGCGCTGTTGCAACTGCTGCAATTGCTGATCGGCATTGCGCTGATGCGCGGCTTCGAGTTTGAGCGCCTGCTCGGTCTGCGCGATACCGCCGCGCTCGGCGTTCAACTCGGTTTGCGCATCGCGCCAGCGCGCTTCGAGCGCCGGCAACGCGTCGTGCTTCGCCGCGGCTTCGTCTTCGGCCAGCGCCGCTTTTTCTTCGGCGACGGCCAGTTGTTCTTCCGCGTCTTCGATGTCGCCCCGCGCCTTTTCGGCCTGCGACTGCCACTGCTCGCGCTGCGCGGTCAACGCCGCGATCTGCGCCTGCACGCGGTTGCGCGATTCGACGATGAACTTGATCTCGGCCTCGAGCCGGCTGACTTCGGCATTCGCCTCGTACAGCGCGCCTTGTGCGCCCTGCATCGCGTCGCTGGCGGAGTAATGCGCCACCCGCAGCGTTTCGAGTTGCGCTTCGACTTCGCGCAGCTTCGCGGTGTGCATTTCGAGGTCGATCTGCGCCTGTTCGATCGCGCGTTGCTGGCGTTCCTGCTCGCCGCCGGCCTCGTTCTTGCGCAACAGCCACAGGAGACGCTGCTTCTCTTCGCCGTCGGCCTGCAAATCCTTGTATCTGGTCGCGACAACCGCCTGCGCTTCCAGCTTCTCGAGATTCGCGCCCAGTTCGCGGACGATGTCCTCGACCCGCGTCAGGTTCTCGCGCGTGTCGTGCAGACGGTTTTCGGTCTCGCGGCGGCGTTCCTTGTACTTCGACACGCCCGCGGCCTCTTCGAGGAACACGCGCAGTTCTTCCGGCTTCGCCTCGATCAGGCGGGCAATCATGCCCTGCCCGATGATCGCGTAGGCGCGCGGCCCGAGGCCGGTGCCGAGGAAGATGTCCTGGATGTCGCGGCGGCGCGCCGGCAGGTTGTTGATGTAGTAGCTCGAGGTGCCGTCGCGCGTGAGCACGCGCTTCACGGCGATTTCGGCATACTGGCCCCACTGGCCGGCGGCACGGCCGTCGGCGTTGTCGAACACGAGTTCGACGCTGGCGCGGCTACCCGGCTTGCGCGCGGTCGAGCCATTGAAGATCACGTCCTGCATCGACTCGCCGCGCAGCTCGGAAGCGCGCGATTCGCCGAGCACCCAGCGCACGGCGTCGATGATGTTGGACTTGCCGCACCCGTTCGGTCCGACCACGCCGACTAGCTGGCCCGGGACCTGGAAATGCGTGGGATCGACGAATGACTTGAAGCCAGCGAGTTTGATCGAGGTCAGACGCACGGCGATATCGCTGATTGAAAAGGGAAAAATAAGGTGGCTCGTGCTGGCCGCGCAAGCCGTTTGCCGATGCGGCAAGCCAGCTTGAGAAGCCCCGCGAGACGGGCGCCCACCGCACGCGGCAAAACGTGCGGCGGCTAATGAGGGGCAATCATACCATCGCGCGTGGGCGGTTTTTACCGTCCTTACGGTCTGTATCGTGGTCGGCGCCATGGCCGCCATCGTGGCCCGCCTCCGCATGGGTCTGATCAGCCGCGCCGGCTCTCGTCCGATGCACCCAGCTCGACAATGCGGACGCCAACACGATGCACGCACCGCCAGCCCATTCGCGCGGGCCAGGCGTTTCGCCGGCGAACAACCAGGCGGACAACGCCGTGATCACGATCTCGAACAGCATGATGATCGAGGCCCGATTGGCCGGCACGCGTGCAAGGCCGTACTGCACCAGCATATTGTTCGACGCCAGCAGAAAACCGAGGCCGAGCACCAGCAGCGCGGCCGTGCCAAGATGGGCGCCAGCGGGCGGCGTGGGCATTGCTTCGAACAGCGACGCACAGGCGCTGAACAGCGCTGCGCCGCCAAAGATCGTCGCGGTGCGCATTTCGGGCTTCATGTCGGGCAGCACGCGGCTCGTCTTGAGGATCAGCACATTGCTCATCGCGAAGCCCATGCCACCGGCGAGGCCCGCCCACTCGGCGAGGTTGCCGGGCATCGGCAGGCCGAGCTGCGGCGACCACAGCATCGTCATCGCACCGGCCAGCGAAAGCCCGGCGAGACCCGCACCGGCCCACGTCAGCCGTTCGTGCAGGATGAAATGCGCGAACAGCGCGGTCCATGCGGGGGTGAGATAGAACAGCAGCAGCACGCGCATCACCTGGCCGTGGATCGAACCCCACACGAAGCCGAGATTGGTGATGCCGGCCGCCAGCGCAAGCGCCGGCAACAGCCAGTGCCAGCGCACGGTTTTGAGCGCGCGGTGGCGCACCAGCAGGACGAACAGGCAGCCGGCGCCGCTCGTGAGCGCACTCGCCGCCGTGCCGGTCACACCGAGTGCGGCGAGCATGCGCAACGGATACCAGATCATTCCCCACACCGATGCGCCCAGCATGATCGCGAGCGTCGGCCAGCCATTGCGAAACCAGTTGGTCATGGCGTGGTGCTCCTGGCGGAGCCGCCCGCGGTGTGTTTGCCCCGCACCACGGCGTCCTTGTGCGCGTTTCGTCCGACACCGCTCCGGATGGTTGCTACGTACATTGCTGCTCCTGCTTCTCTGCTCACGGGCCGTGTATGGTCCGTGTCGTTCCCGCTGCGGCACATTGCGTGCGCTACCTGGCGGGTTGCGCCGTTGCCCGCGCCGCGTGGCCGTTGGGCCACGCTATAATCATCCGTTCGCCGCTGCCCCGTCCTCGCTGCCGTCCTGCCGCGCATCCACGTGCGTTTCGTGGGTTTTTCGCGTTTGGCCGTCAGCGCGTACAAAGCATCCATCTGCGCCCATCTTCGATCAGGCTCGATCCGCCCCGTGAACCCGCTACTCGACTCCCTTCAGCCCTACCCGTTCGAAAAGCTGCGTGCGCTTTTCAAGGACGTCACGCCGCCGGCCGGCCTCGCGCACATCAGCTTTGGCATCGGCGAACCGAAACATCCCACACCGGCGCTGATTCGCGACGCGGTGGTCGCCTCGCTCGGCGGCTTGTCGGCGTATCCGGCCACCATCGGCTCACAACCGCTGCGCGAATCGATTGCGAAATGGGTGACGCAGCGCTACAACCTGCCAGCGGTGGACCCGGCCACCCAGGTGCTGCCGGTTTCCGGCTCGCGTGAAGCGCTCTTCGCGCTGGCACAAACGGTGATCGACCCGAAGAAGAATGCTGACGGCGAGCCTGCGATCGTACTCTGTCCGAACCCGTTCTACCAAATCTATGAAGGCGCGGCGATCCTCGCCGGCGCCCAGCCTTACTTCGTCAATAGCGACCCGGCGCGCAACTTCGCCTGCGACTATTCCGCGGTACCGGCCGGGATCTGGGCGCGCACGCAGCTGCTGTACGTGTGTTCGCCCGGCAACCCCACCGGCGCGGTGCTCACGCTCGCGGACTGGCGCGAACTGTTTGCGCTGTCGGACCGCTACGGCTTCGTGATTGCCTCGGACGAATGCTATTCGGAAATCTACTTCGACGAAGCCAACCCGCCGCTCGGCGGCCTGGAAGCCGCGCACCAGCTCGGCCGCGGCTTCGAGCGTCTCGTGATGCTGTCGAGCCTGTCCAAGCGCTCGAACGTGCCGGGCATGCGCTCGGGCTTCGTGGCGGGCGACGCGGCGATCCTCAAAGCCTTCCTGCTATACCGGACATACCACGGCGCGGCCTTGTCGACGGTGTTCCAGAGTGCCAGCATCGCGGCCTGGAATGACGAAACGCACGTGCGCGAGAACCGTGCGAAGTACGTGCAGAAGTTTTCCACGGTGACGCCGATGCTCGCCGGGGTGCTCGACGTACGCCTGCCCGACGCTGCTTTCTACCTGTGGGCGGACGTCTCGCGCACGGGCCTGTCGGACACCGAGTTCGCCCAGCGCCTCTACGCCGACTATAATGTGACGGTTCTGCCCGGCTCGTTCCTCGCGCGCACTGCGCACGGCGTGAACCCCGGCCGCAATTTCGTGCGCATGGCGCTGGTCGCCGACGTCGACGAATGCACGCAAGGCGCGCAACGGATCGTCGATTTTTGCCGCGCGCTCGCGGGTTGAGGCTTGATCGCCCAAAGCCCACGCGCACCGCACCTCCTTCTTCAGACTTCAACTCTTCGATAAAGCACGCATATGTCGCAACAACTTCAGCAGATCATTGATACCGCCTGGGAAAACCGCGCCGAGCTCTCGCCTAAGGCCGCACCGGCCGACGTGCGCGAAGCCGTTGCGCATGCAATCGAACAGCTCGACAAAGGCGCGCTGCGCGTGGCCGAAAAGAAGGACGGCGACTGGGTCGTCAACCAATGGCTGAAGAAGGCCGTGCTGCTGTCGTTCCGTCTGGAAGACAACGCGCCGATGCCCGCTGGCGGCTATTCCCAGTTCTACGACAAAGTGCCGTCGAAGTTCGCCAACTACACCGCTGAAGATTTCGCCGCCGGCGGTTTCCGCGTGGTGCCGCCGGCCATCGCGCGCCGCGGCTCGTTCATCGCGAAGAACGTCGTGCTGATGCCGTCGTACACCAACATCGGCGCCTATGTGGACGAAGGCACCATGGTCGACACGTGGGCCACGGTCGGTTCGTGCGCGCAGATCGGCAAGAACGTCCACCTGTCGGGTGGCGTGGGCATTGGCGGCGTGCTGGAGCCGCTGCAGGCCAATCCGGTCATCATCGAAGACAACTGCTTCATCGGCGCGCGTTCGGAAGTGGTGGAAGGCGTGATCGTCGAAGAAAACTCGGTGATCTCGATGGGCGTGTATCTCGGCCAGAGCACCAAGATTTACGATCGCGAAACCGGTGAAGTCACGTACGGCCGCATTCCGGCGGGCTCGGTGGTGGTGGCGGGCAACCTGCCGTCGAAAGACGGTTCGCACAGCCTGTACTGCGCCGTGATCGTCAAGAAGGTCGACGCGAAGACGCGCGCGAAGGTCGGCCTGAACGAGCTGCTGCGAGGCGACTGATGGCACGCGGCACCAAAACCGTGGTCTACGGCATCCCGAACTGCGACACCGTGAAGAAGGCCCGCGTGTGGCTGGAAGAGCACGGCGTCGAGTTCGAGTTCCACGACTTCAAGAAGCATGGCGTGACCGAGCCGCTCGTGCAGGACTGGCTGAAAGACGTCAAGCTCGATGCGCTGCTGAACCGTCGCGGCACCACGTGGCGCGGTTTGTCCGACGACATGAAGGCGGCGGCGGACACGCAATCGGGCGCGATCGCCTTGATGATCCACAAGCCGTCGGTCATCAAGCGGCCCGTGCTGGTGGTCAACGGGCGAGTCAAATCGCTCGGCTTTGCCGCGGACGAATACACCGCGCTGTTTGCCTGAGCGGCAGCGCGAGAGGCGACGAACGCGTCAAATGAACGCGTCGAACGAACGCATCAAGCGAACGTATCAAGCGGTAAAACGCGGCTTCGCCGCGTTGCTTAAAAGCTGTTGCCGGCTGCGGTGCTCCACCGCCAGCCGGCATTTTTTCATTTCAAAGTGGCTTGTACTGAATCCATGTCCGGCACCCTCGCCCTTACCGAACAACTGATCGCACGCGCGTCCGTGACGCCCGACGACCAGCATTGCCAGCGCCTCCTGATCGAACGCCTGTCCGCGCTCGGCTTCGAGCACGAGACGATCGAATCGAATGGCGTGACCAACCTGTGGGCCGTCAAACGCGGCGTCGACGGCACGCGCGGCAAACTGCTGGCGTTCGCGGGCCATACCGACGTGGTGCCGACCGGCCCGCTCGAACAATGGAACTCGGCGCCGTTCGAGCCGACCCATCGCGACGGCAAACTGTATGGCCGCGGCGCGGCGGACATGAAGACGTCGATTGCCGGCTTCGTGGTGGCGAGCGAGGAATTCGTCGCCGCGCACCCGGCGCACCGCGGCTCGATCGCGTTCCTGATCACAAGCGATGAAGAAGGCCCCGCCACCGACGGCACCGTCAAGGTCGTCGAAGCGCTGCGGGCGCGCGGCGAACGCATGGACTATTGCATCGTCGGCGAGCCGACTTCGAGCGCGCAGTTCGGCGACACGGTGAAGAACGGCCGCCGCGGCTCGATGTCCGGCAAGCTGATCGTCAAGGGCGTGCAGGGCCATATCGCCTATCCGCATCTGGCGAAAAATCCGGTCCATCTGCTCGCGCCCGCGCTGGCCGAACTGGTCGCGCAACGCTGGGACGACGGTAACGAATACTTCCCGCCCACCACCTGGCAGGTGTCGAACATTCACAGCGGCACTGGTGCAAGCAATGTGATTCCGGGCCACGCAGACGTGCTGTTCAATTTCCGTTTCTCGACCGCGAGCACGGTAGAAGGTCTGCAGGCGCGCGTTCACGCGATCCTCGACAAGCACGATCTCGAATACGATCTGCAGTGGACCGTGAGCGGGCTGCCCTTTCTCACGCCGCGTGGCGATCTGTCGAACGCGCTCGCGAAAGCCATCAAGGACGAAACCGGCATCGCCACGGAACTGTCGACCACCGGCGGCACTTCCGACGGCCGCTTTATCGCCCGCATCTGCGAACAGGTGGTCGAGTTCGGTCCGCTGAACGCCAGCATCCACAAGATCGACGAACATATCGAAGTCGCACACATCGAGCCGCTGAAAAACGTGTATCGCCGCGTGCTCGAACAACTGATCGCCTGACCAAGGACTATTTGCGATGACGCTCCCGTTCTCCACCGTCCGCGACCTGCTGCGTTTTGCGGTGTCGCGCTTCAACCAGGCCGAACTTTCGTTCGGCCACGGCTCGGCTAACGCCTACGACGAAGCCGCTTATCTGGTGCTGCACACGTTGCATCTGCCGCTCGATCTGCTCGAGCCGTTCCTCGACGCGCGGTTGAGCGCGGCCGAAATCGACGCCGTGCTGAACGTGATCGAGCGCCGCGCCACCGAGCGTGTGCCGGCTGCCTACATCACGCAGGAAGCGTGGATGCACGGCTTCCGCTTCCACGTGGATGAACGCGTGATCGTGCCGCGTTCGTTCATCGGCGAACTGCTGCAGGACGGCCTGCAACCGTACGTTGAGGATCCCGAACAGGTCAGCGCCGTGCTCGAACTGTGCACTGGCTCCGGATGCCTCGCCATTCTTGCGGCGCACGCATTCCCGAATGCCGATATCGATGCGGTCGACCTGTCGGCGCCCGCCCTTGAAGTCGCGACGCGCAATGTCACGGACTACAAGCTGGACGACCGCGTCGCCCTGTTCGAAGGCGATCTGTACGCGCCGCTCGCCGAGCGCCGCTATGACGTGATCATCAGCAATCCGCCGTATGTGAACGCGGCTTCGATGCAGGAACTCCCCGCCGAGTACAAGCACGAGCCGGATATGGCTTTGGCCGGCGGCGCGGACGGCATGGATATCGTGCGCCGGATTATCGGCGAAGCGCGTAACTGGCTGACCGAAGACGGCGTGCTGGTCGTCGAAATCGGCAACGAGCGCGCGAATGTCGAAGCCGCTTTCGGCGGTCTCGATCTGGTCTGGCTGTCGACCAGCGCGGGCGACGACAACGTGTTCCTGATTCAGGCCGCCGATCTGCCGGTCTGACGCTGCGCTCCACCTCAACGCACGCACGTTCGGTAAGATGGGCGCGGTCGGCTGCCCGCGACGCCTTCGGGCCGCCGCGGCAGCACTTCGCCAACCCTGCGCCCGCCTATGCAATTCGACCTGCTTCACATCGGCACGCTGGTCGCCCTCGCCCATATTCTCGGCGTGGTGGCGGCGTGCCACGCGATTCTGAACACCCGGACATCGCAAGGCGCGATTGCGTGGGCCGTATCCCTGGTCGCCATGCCGTATCTGACGCTGGTGCCGTACCTGTTCCTCGGCCGCAGTAAATTTGCCGGTTATGCGGATGCACGCCGCGTCGAGAACGAATTGCTGCGGACCCGCGCCCATCCTCCCGAATGGGACACGCAGGCTTCGTCAGCCGGCGTACCCACCACGACGCTGGGCCCGCGTCTCGTGCATTCGCTGACGCGTCTGGGCGGCATGCCGTTCCTGCCCGGCAACTCGGTTCGCACGCTGGTGAACGGCGAGGCCACTTTTGAGGCGATTTTCGACGCCATCGAAAACGCGCGCCGCTATGTGATCGTGCAGTTCTTCATCGTGCGCGACGACGCGCTCGGCGAAATGCTCAAAGACGCGCTGATCGCGAAAGCGCAGCAAGGCGTGCGGGTCTACTTCCTGTATGACAGCATCGGCAGTTACGATCTGCCTCACCGCTATGTAGCGGCGCTGCGCGCGGGCGGCGTGGAAACGCACCCGTTCGCCACCAACCGCCGCTTCGTCAACCGGCTGCAACTGAACTTCCGCAATCACCGCAAGATCGTCTCGGTCGACGGCGAGCGCGCGTTTGTCGGCGGACACAATGTGGGCGTCGAATATCTCGGTGGCAAGCCGCCACTCTCGCCGTGGCGCGACACGCATATCGAAGTGCGCGGCCCGGCGGTGGCCAGCATCCAGTTTGTGTTCACCGAGGACTGGCACTGGGCGACCCAGCAGTTGCCCGAATTCGACATGCCGCCGTTCGATCCGGCCGCCGAAGGCATGCATTGCCTCGTGGTGCCAAGCGGTCCGGCCGACAAGCAGGAGACCTGCTCGCTCTTCTTCGTCGAAGCGATCAACGCGGCACGCGAACGGATCTGGATCACCACGCCCTACCTCGTGCCCGACGAGGCAGTGTTTGCAGCGCTGCGGCTCGCCGCACTGCGCGGCGTGGACGTGCGCATTCTGATCCCAAGCCGGCGCGATCACGTGGTCGTATTCCAGGCCTCGAAACTGTATGCGTACGATTCGCTACGCGCGGGCATCCGGATTTTCCGCTACCAGCCGGGCTTCCTGCATCAGAAGGTCGTGCTGATCGACAGCGTGGCCGCCGCGATCGGCAGCGCCAATCTCGACAACCGCTCGTTCAGGCTGAACTTCGAGATCATGGTGCTGACCGTGGACCGCGGCTTTGCCAAAGAGGTCGAGACGATGCTGCTCAATGACTTCGCCCTGTCGCTCGAAATCGACCGCAACGAGTACCGGGGGGCGAGCGCGCTGCGGCGCGTGCTGATGCACGTGGCGCGGCTGTTCTCGCCGATCCTTTAACCGCGTGGCGCCGCTTGCAGCAGCTTTTCGATGTCCTCGGTAATCGCCTCGGGCTTGGTCAGCGGCGCATAGCGCTTCACCACGCTGCCGTCGCGGCCGATCAGGAACTTGGTGAAGTTCCATTTGATCGCCTCCAGTCCGAGCAAACCGGGCGCCTCGCCCGTCAGATAGCGAAATAGCGGATGCGCGTTCGCGCCGTTCACGTCGACCTTGTCAAACATTGGAAAGGTCACGCCGTAGTTCTTTTCGCAAAAGCTGCCAATTTGCGTGGCATCGCCCGGCTCCTGCTTGCCGAACTGGTTGCACGGAAAACCGAGCACCGCGAGGCCGCGCGCCGCGTAGGTGTCGAATAGCTTTTGCAAGCCTGCGTACTGCGGCGTGAATCCGCATTCGCTTGCCGTATTGACGATCAGCAGTACCTTGCCCTGGTAGCGTTCGAGGCTCACGTCCTCGCCGCCCAGCGTGTTTGCCGAAAACGAATAAATCGATGTCATGTGCTCTCCCCGGGAAAGCCTTTAGTCTAAGCCAAATGCCTCGCCGGTACAGCCGGCCGAATGGCCGATCCCCGCTAAGCGCACGGCGTCAGCCCCGGCAGTCTAAAATAGCGTTTTTCTTCCGCCGGCCTCTTCGTGATCCGCTTTAATCAGTTCAGCCTCGCGCGCGGCACCAAGCCGCTCTTCGAAAACACCACATTCACCCTCAATCCCGGCGAAAAGGCCGGCCTGGTGGGGGCGAACGGCGCGGGCAAGTCGACCCTGTTTGCCGTGCTGCTCGGCGAACTGCACGCGGACGGCGGCGATTTTTCGATCCCGCCGAACTGGCAGATCGCCCACGTCGCCCAGGAAACCCCCGCCGCGGACAAAACCGCGCTCGACTACACCCTCGACGGCGACGCCGCGTTGCGGGCGATCGAGGCGTGCATTGCCTCTGCCTCCGCTGCGCATGACGGCGCCGCCGAAGGTGAAGCGCACGCGGCCTTTGCGGACGCCGACGGCTACACGGCGCCGGCGCGCGCGGAGGCGCTGTTGCTCGGTCTGGGTTTCACCATGGAGCAGACGCGCGAGCCGGTCAGTAGTTTCTCTGGCGGCTGGCGCATGCGGCTGAATCTGGCGCAGGCGCTGATGTGCCGCTCCGACCTGCTGCTGCTCGACGAACCGACCAACCACCTGGACCTCGACGCCATCGTCTGGCTGGAAGACTGGCTAAACCGTTACCCGGGTACGCTGGTCGTGATCTCGCACGACCGCGAATTTCTCGATTCCGTCTGCAATGTCACGCTGCATCTGGAGTATCAGCAGGTCAAGCGGTACGGCGGCAACTACTCGCAGTTCGAAGTGTTGCGCGCGCAACAGATTGCGTTGCAGCAGAGCGCGTACGAGAAGCAGCAGCGCACGGTCGAGCATCTGCAGAGCTACATCAACCGTTTCAAGGCGCAGGCCACCAAGGCGCGCCAGGCGCAAAGCCGGGTGAAGGCGCTGGAAAAGATGGAGCTGATCGCGCCGGCCCATGCCTCCTCGCCATTTACGTTTGAATTCCGCACGCCCGATTCCGCGCCGAATCCGATGATGGTGATGGAAGGCGTGCGCTGCGGCTACCGCAACGAAGGCATCGAAATTCCGATCGTCGACCATGTGACGCTGTCGATCCAGAACGGTCAGCGCATCGGCCTGCTCGGCGCGAACGGCCAGGGCAAGTCCACGCTGATCAAGACGCTCGCCGGCACGCTCGAAGCGCTCGGCGGCCATGTGCGCGAGGGCAAAGGCCTGCGCATCGGCTACTTCGCGCAGCATCAGCTTGAAACGCTGCGCCCCGACGACTCGCCGCTGCAGCACCTCGCACGGCTCGCGCCGGACACGCGCGAACAGGAACTGCGCGATTTCCTCGGCAGCTTCAACTTTTCCGGCGAGATGGCCACGGCAAAAATCGCCCCCTTCTCGGGCGGCGAGAAAGCCCGCCTCGCGTTGGCGCTGATCATCTGGCAAAAACCCAATCTGCTGCTGCTCGACGAACCGACCAATCACCTGGATCTCGAAACGCGCCACGCGCTGACCATGGCGCTCGCGCAGTTCGAAGGCACGCTGATTCTGGTGTCGCACGACCGGCATCTGCTGCGCGCCACCACCGATCAGTTCATGCTGGTCGCGAAGCATCGCCTGCAGGAATTCGACGGCGATCTCGACGACTACCGCGACTGGTTGCTGCAGCATGCGGCTGAGCAGCGCGCCGCATTGAAGGCAGGCACGGTGTCGAACAATGCCGAGAGCGCGGATAACGGCGTCAATCGCAAGGAGCAGCGCCGTCTGGAAGCGGAAACACGTCAGAAGCTCGCGCATCTGAAAAAGCCGCTGCAAAGCCGCATCACGAAGATCGAAAAGGAAATGGACTCGCTCAACGCGGAAAAGGCGACGCTCGATGCATTCGTCGTCGATCCGGCGAGTTATGAGCCTGAGCAAAAAAGCAAACTGACGGAGGCGATCCGCCGTCAGGCAGATGTGAACGCGCGCCTCGAAGCGCTCGAGGCCGAATGGCTCGAGACTCACGAGGAACTCGAACAAATCGGCTAGCGGCACGCTGTTTCCGGTCCGCGCCGGCATCGATGAGAGGTGGGACTTGCCAGTTGCGACTTCATCCGTGTCATCGTCTGTGGCAGCGCCCGCCGCGCTGCAAGGGCTGCGCGTGCTTGATCTGACGCGTCTGCTGCCCGGTCCGGTCGCCGCGTTGCGGCTCGCGGAAATGGGCGCCGACGTGCTGAAGATCGAAGCGCCCGGTGCGGGTGATCCCACCCGCACGATGATGCAGTCGTCAGGCGACCGTGTGGCCGGCCGGCCCGGCGCGTTTTATCGCCTCGTCAATCGCGGCAAGCGCGAGACGCGGCTCGACCTCAAATCGGAAGCGGGACGCAACGTGCTGCGGGCGCTCGCCGCGGAGGCGGACGTACTGATCGAGAGCTTTCGTCCCGGCGTGATGGAGCGTCTGGGCATCGGCTACGACACCCTGCGTGTGGTCAATCCCCGGCTCGTCTACTGTGCGATCAGTGGTTATGGCACGAGCGGTCCGTTTGCCGACCACGCCGGCCACGATCTGAACTACATCGGCTATGCGGGCGTGCTGGATCAGCTGACAAGCCACGACGGCGCACCGATCCTGCCGAACTTCCAGATCGCCGACCTGCTCGGCGGTGCACTGAGCGCGGTCACGCAGGTTCTCGCCGCGTTGTGGCACGTGTCGCGCGGCGGCGCTGGCCGCTTCGTCGATGTATCAATGACGCATGCCACGCACGCGCACAACGTCGTCGCGCAAGTCGCGCTCGCCAATGAAGGGGCGGCGCCGGCGGCGGGCCAGGGCCTGCTGAACGGCGGTGTGCCCTGCTACAACCTCTACCGGACGCTCGATCACCGCTGGCTCGCGGTCGGCGCGCTCGAACTGAAGTTCTGGGAAACGCTGTGTATGGCGCTGGACCGGCCCGAGTGGGCAACGCGCCACTGGAGCCTCGGCCAGGCGATCGGCGGTCCGGATGCCGTCGCCCTCACGCAGGAACTGGCCGACACGATCGCGAGGCAGCCGCTGGAGGAATGGGTGCAGTTGCTGGAAGCGCTCGACTGTTGCGTCTCCCCCGTGTTGACCGCCGCGGAAGCCGCCCAGCACCCGCTGTTCAATCCACAAGCCTGGACGACCGCGGACGAAAGCACCGCTCATGGCGATGACAGCATGATTGCCGGTTAAGGCAAGGACCCGCGCAGGCAGAAGCTCAATATCTGCGTGTCAGGTCAGCGCCGCGCCGCCGTTTGCCGCGGCAAGGTCTGGCGCGGGGTCTTTTCGTCATCGTAGAGCAGGTGTTTACGGCCCTCCACGTGGCGGTTGATAGTGGCGCGCACTTCTGCGGCCGTTACATCTTCGGCCACCACCCGCAGCGAAATCTGCCCCGCCGGGTCGATCCATTCGACAATCCGGCAAGCGCCGCCCCAAGGCTGGCGAATCGGCTCGGAGACGCGGCAGCCGCGCACCTGCATAGGCCGCTCGGCTACGGTTTCATATGACTGTTTCAAGACGCGATCCTTTTTTCGGCATCAGAAGGGATGCAATAACCCTCCCAGCTTAGAAAAAAGGGATGTCGGCCAGGTTACAACCAATATGGGGATATTTACCGGCCATTACGCGACGCGCGGCGCCCGAAAGCGCCGCGGCCCCGTCTATTCGAGCGTGCGGACCCGGTCGATGGCCTGTTCGATGCGTTCGACCGCGATGACCTGTAAGCCGTCGATCGGCTGTTTGGGCGCATTGGCCTTCGGAATCAGCGCAATCGAGAAACCTAGCTTGGCGGCTTCCTTCAGGCGGTCCTGACCTCGCGGCGAAGGCCGGATCTCACCTGCCAGCCCGACTTCGCCGAACACCACGAGGCCCTTGGGCAGCGGCTTGTTGCGCATCGACGAATGGATCGCGAGCAGCACGGCGAGATCGGCGGCGGGCTCGGTGATCTTGACGCCGCCCACGGCGTTCAGGAACACGTCCTGATCGAAACACGCGATGCCGGCATGCCGGTGCAGCACCGCCAGCAGCATGGCCAGCCGGTTCTGCTCGAGGCCCACGGCGAGCCGCCGCGGATTGGGCGCGTTCGCCGCATCCACCAGCGCCTGCACCTCGACCAGCAACGGCCGGGTGCCCTCCTGCGTGACCAGCACGCATGAACCGGGCACGGACTGCTCATGCTGCGAGAGAAACAGCGCCGACGGATTGGCAACGCCGCGCAAACCGCGTTCGGTCATGGCGAAAACGCCCAGTTCGTTGACCGCGCCGAAACGGTTCTTGATCGCGCGCACGAGGCGATACGACGAGTGCGTGTCGCCCTCGAAGTACAGCACCGTATCGACGATGTGCTCGAGCACGCGCGGCCCCGCCAGCGCACCTTCCTTGGTCACGTGGCCGACCATGATGATGGTGGTGCCCGACTGCTTGGCGATACGCGTGAGTTGCGCCGCGCACTCGCGCACCTGCGCGACCGAACCTGGCGCCGAGGTCAGCGCGTCGGAATAGACCGTCTGGATCGAGTCGATCACGGCGACATCGGGCTGGTGATCCGCGATGGTCGCCTGGATTTTTTCGAGCTGGATTTCCGCGAGCAGCTGCAACTCGCTGGCTTTCGAACCGGGCTCCAGCAATGAAAGCCGTTGCGCGCGCAACGCAATCTGCGCCGCCGATTCTTCGCCGCTGATATAGAGCGCGCGTTTGTCCGCGGCGATTTCCGCGAGCGACTGCAGCAGCAGCGTCGATTTGCCGATCCCCGGGTCGCCGCCGATCAGCACCACGCCGCCCGGCACCAGGCCGCCGCCCAGCACGCGATCGAATTCGCTCACGCCGGTGGAAAAGCGCGGCACGTCGGACGCTTCGATATCGGCGAGACGCCGCACCGGCGCGCTCTTCGCGAGCGACTGGAAGCGATGCGTGGACGGCGCTTCCGCCACCGATTCCACCAGCGTGTTCCACGCATTGCATGAAGGGCACTGCCCGGCCCATTTCGGCGATTGCCCGCCGCATTCACTGCAGATGTACAACGTCTTCTGTTTAGCCACGCGCCCTTGCCTGTCTTGCTGTTCTATTGGAATAACCGGCCGCTACCGCGCCTTACTCGGCGCGCACCGGTACACGCGGCGCGACCGCGCACATCAGCTCGTAGCCGATTGTGCCGCAGGCTTGCGCGACGTCGTCGATCGGCAGCGAGTTGCCCCACAATTCGACGCGCGAGCCGACGTTGGCCGTTGGAATCGGCGTCAGGTCCACTGTCAGCATGTCCATCGACACCCGCCCGACGACCCGCGTGCGCACGCCGTCGACGATCACCGGCGTGCCTTCCGGCGCGACTCGCGGATAACCGTCGGCATAGCCGCAGGCCACCACGCCAATGCGCATCGAACTGCGCGACTTGAATGACGAGCCGTAACCGACCGTCTGGCCTTCGGTGAGGGTCTGGACGGCGATCAGTTCCGACGCGAGCGTCATGGCCGGTTGCAGGCCGGTGCCCTCAATGGCCGCCGTCACGCCCGAGGGCGACGCGCCATACATGATGATGCCCGGGCGCACCCAGTCGAAGTGCGCGGCCGGGTGCCACAGCGTGGCCGCCGAGTTCGCCAGACTGCGCGCGCCGGCGATACCCTGCGCACCGCGTTCGAATGCTTCCATCTGGTGTTCGACACCGCGCTCGCCGTCGGCGTCCGAGAAATGGGTCATCAGGGTGATCTGGCCAACGCCCTGGCAGGCGCGCGCGCGCTCCCATGCGGCGCGGAACTTGTCCGGCGTGTAGCCGAGACGGTTCATGCCGGTGTTCATCTTCAGCTGGATATTGACGGGCTTGGACAGGCGCGCCATTTCCAGCATTCGCAACTGCTCGTCGGAATGCAGCGCGGTGGTCAGGCTGTAGCGGTCGATAACGTCGATATCGGTCGGACGAAAGAAGCCTTCGAGCAGCAAAATTGGGCCGGCCCAGCCCAATTCACGCAACTTCACGGCTTCTTCGAGGTCCAGCAACCCAAAGCCATCAGTTGCGCGCAAGCCTGGAAAAGCGCGTGCGAGGCCATGTCCGTAGGCGTTTGCCTTGACGACGGCCCAGATTTTGGATTTCGGCGCGTAACGCCGGGCGACGGCGAGATTATTGGCGAGTGCGGAGGTGTGAATCGTGGCTGAAAGGGGGCGCGGCATGGGAAATTTTAGTAAAGACGCTTGCGAATCAGCAGCTTACAGGGCGTTTTCAGCGCTCGGTAGCCCGCTGGGCGGTGCGATCAAGGATTCTGCTAGTCCGAATCCAGCTATTTTCGTGATATAAAGCCGTGCGCACAACCCATTTCGAACGGCATAAGCCCGGACGCTCAACCAGCGGCCGGGGCGGACAGACCGCAGCGAGGACAGCATCGCATCAGATGAAAAAAGGCTTTTACACCATCATGGCCGCGCAGTTTTTTTCGTCGCTGGCCGACAATGCGCTTCTGATCGCTGCTATCGCACTGCTGAAAGATCTTCACGCCCCGAACTGGATGACGCCGCTGCTCAAGCTGTTCTTTGTGCTGTCGTACGTCGTCCTTGCCGCCTTCGTGGGCGCCTTCGCCGACTCCCGTCCGAAAGGGCGCGTGATGTTCATCACCAATACCATCAAGGTGGTCGGTTGCATCACGATGCTGGTCGGCGCGCACCCACTGCTCGCTTATGGGATCGTCGGCTTTGGCGCGGCGGCCTACTCGCCCGCCAAATACGGCATTCTCACCGAACTGCTGCCACCTGACCGGCTGGTCGCCGCGAACGGCTGGATCGAAGGCACGACCGTCGGCTCGATCATTCTCGGCACCGTGCTCGGCGGCGCCCTGATCAGTCCGCATATTGCCGCGCCGATCCTTAAGTATCACATTCCCACCGTCAATACGCCCGCTGAAGCGGCGATGCTGGTGATCATGGCGATCTATGTGATCGCCGCGCTCTTCAATCTGCGCATTCCCGACACCGGCGCGCGTTATCCGAAACAGGAACGCGGCCCGATCAAGCTCGTTACCGATTTCGCCGACTGTTTTCTCGTCCTGTGGCGTGACAAGCTCGGTCAGATCTCGCTTGCCGTGACAACGCTGTTCTGGGGCGCCGGCGCGACACTGCAGTTCATCGTGCTGAAGTGGGCCGAGGTGTCGCTCAACATGTCGCTCTCCGAGGCTGCGATCCTGCAGGCGGTGGTGGCTGTCGGCGTGGCGGCCGGCGCGATCTTCGCGGCCTCGCGCGTGCCTTTGAAGAAGTCGCTGTCGGTCCTGCCGGTCGGCATCATGATGGGTATCGCCGTGATGCTGATGGCGTTCTACACGCGCAACATGTTCCCCGCGCACTGGGGTCTGTATTTCGGCCGCGTGCATGTGCCGGGTTATCTGATCGTCGCGTATATCTTCCTGATGATCGTCGGCGGCCTGTCAGGCTTTTTCGTCGTGCCGATGAACGCGCTGCTCCAGCATCGCGGGCACGTGCTGCTGTCGGCCGGTCACTCGATTGCCGTGCAGAATTTCAACGAGAATCTCTCGGTGCTGGTGATGCTGTGCCTGTACGCGGTACTGGTGTGGCTCGACGTACCGGTCGCGGCAGTGATCGTGCTGTTCGGCACCTTCGTCTGTCTGATGATGTGGTTCGTGATGCGTCGCCACCAGGCGAACCAGCGCGCGTTCGACTCGGTCGCGCTGATCGGCGAAGTCAAGCACTGACCCGCGGCGTGCCCGGATTCGTCCGGCCGCCCGCGCCTTCCCTCACTCCCGCTTTGCCATGACTCAACCCATTTCCAACGTGCTGACGATCGCCGGTTCCGATTCCGGCGGCGGCGCCGGTATTCAGGCCGATCTGAAGGCTTTCTCGGCGCTCGGCGTCTATGGCGCGAGCGTGATTACCGCGCTCACGGCGCAGAACACTCGCGGCGTCACGGCCATCCACACGCCCGACCCGGACTTCATCACCGCGCAGCTCGATGCTGTATTCGACGACATCCGCATCGACGCCGTGAAGATCGGCATGCTCGCGAACGCGCCGATCGCGCGCGCGGTTGCCGATGCGCTGCGGCGCCACAAACCGAAACACATCGTGCTCGACACGGTGATGATTTCGAAGAGCAATCACGCGTTGCTGCTGCCTGATGCCGTCGCGGTGGTGCGTGAAGAGCTGCTGCCGCTCGCCAGTCTGCTGACGCCCAATCTGCCAGAAGCGGCCGCGCTGCTTGGCGTGAGCGCCGCGACCGACGAAGCCGGCATGATCGCGCAAGGCGAAGCGCTGCGTGCGCTCGGCGCGCGCGCGGTGCTGATGAAAGGCGGCCATCTGAGCGCGGCGGACAGTCCCGACTGGCTGGTGCAGGACAGCGGCACACTGCGCCTGGGCGGCCCGCGCGTGCCGGTGAAGAATACGCATGGCACAGGCTGCACGTTGTCGTCGGCGATTGCCGCGCTGATTCCGCAACGGAGCGATCTGGCGAGCGCCGTCGCCGATGCGAAGCTCTATCTGACCGGCGCGTTGCAGGCGAGCGATCTGCTCGACGTCGGCAGCGGCGTCGGGCCTGTGCATCATTTTTACCGCTGGTGGTGAGAAGCTGGCGAGCCGCTGAGGTCGGCTTCGCCTATTGCCGAGCGTAGGCCTGCGCCTGCTGCGGCCATTCGTCCGGGACGATGAAACCACGCGAGCGTTCAATGCGATTGCCGGCGCTGTCGTGAGTAAATGCGGCAACCATCGTCGGCCCATGCAGATGCGCAAGTTGCGCCACGAGCGTTTGCGCGTCGACGAACGCCATGCCTGCTGCCTCTGCTCCGCCGGGTTCATGACGCCGCGGCGCGAGCCATTCCAGCCGCGGCAGCACACGCCAGCTTTGCGCATGCGCGGCCGCGAAATCCGGCCAGTCGCCGCGCGTCACCCACCAGCCGCGTCCGTGTGACGGATCGAGCTCGACGGGATCGGCCGGCATCTCGCCATGCCGGTAGAACAGCCATCCTTTGATGAACATCCGCGGCGCCCACGGACCCACATAGCCAACCGACGCAAACTCTTCGCGCGCGCTCAGCGGCAACTGATGGCTCAACACATGCGCGAGCTTCAGGTCGAAACGGTCTTTCAGATTCGGGCCGACGTAGTCCGCCAATTGCGCACGGCTTTCGCCGGCATGCAGGTAGCACTTCACGGCCAACTCCCAATGCAACCGCGCGCCCTGCTGCGTCTGCACCAGAAAGTCGACTTCGCCCAGCGTCACGCCCGCGCGCCGCAGCGGGACGCCGGCCGCCACCAGGCGCGCGGCCGGCCCATGCTGAAGAAACCATGCGAGCAGACGTTCGGCGTACCGGCCCAGACGCGTAATGCGCGTGGCCATGAGGTCGCGATGCAATTCGACCGGATCGGCGTCGAGCGCGCGCAACCAGGCGAGTGTTGCCGTGGCTTCATCGGGCGTGTCGAACGGATGGGCGAGCACGCCGACGGGTGGTTGTGCCCGCAACAAATCGGCGCTCAGCAGCAACCACGCGAGATCACGCACGAGCGGGTCGCGCAAGGAGGGGAGAAGCGCGTCGAGCAATCCGGCGGATGGGTCGGCCGCGACGTGACGAGCGCCCGGCCCGGTCACAGGCATCACTTCGCGTCGTTCGGTGCGGCGCCGCCCGCCGCGCGCCACGTGTCGCGCGCGAGGCACAGATCGGCCCAGGCCTTCGCCTTGTCGGGCAAGCTGCGCAGCAGATAGGCCGGGTGATACGTGACGATTACCGGCACGCCCTCGTATTCGTGCACGCGGCCGCGCAGCGACGAAATGCTCGCCTCCGTCTTCAGCAGACTTTGCGCGGCGAAGCGACCGAGCGCGACGATCAGCTTCGGCTTGACCAGCGCCACCTGGCGTTGCAAATACGGTTCGCAACGCGCGACTTCGTCCGGCTCGGGATTGCGGTTGCCAGGCGGGCGGCACTTGATGACGTTAGCGATGTAGACGTTGGTGTCGCGTGCGAGCGCGAGCGAACGCAGCATGTTGTCCAGCAGCTTGCCGGCTTGACCGACGAACGGCTCGCCCTGACGGTCTTCGTTCTCGCCGGGCGCTTCGCCGATCAGCATCCAGTCGGCATTGCGGTCGCCGACACCGAATACCGTGTTCGTGCGTTTCTCGCACAGGCGGCAGAGTTGGCAGGCCGCGACGCGTTCGCTCAACGCGTTCCAATCGAGCGTCTGGATCGCCGGTGGTTGCGGGGCCTCGCGGTGCGTTTCGCCGGGCGGATGGGCGGGCAGATCGTCGAACCAGGCGAAATCGTCGTCGGATGGAGCGTCGAATGCCTGTGGTTCAGGCTCGCGAGGCTGCTGTGCGGGCGGGCGAGCTTCGCTCTGCTCGGGAGGTGCGCGACGTTCGTCGAGTCGCTGCCCCTGCCCAGCTCGCGAAGACTCGTTCGCGCGCACCGGTGCCTGGCGCTCAAGCTGGTTCTGCGTCTGGGCCGGCTGCTGCATTTCGTCCATGCGAACTGGCGCCCGACGTTCAACTGGCGCTTTCACGGAAGCGGCTTGCTGACCCTCGCCGGCTGGCATCGCGGGCCGCCGGTCGTCGTGTTCGTCGACTGATGCGGACGACTCAGGCGCGCTCACGCGCGGCCCGGCCCGGTCGACTATCTTTGCCGGCGAGACCGCAGCGTCATCCGCGGCGACGTCTCCAGCGACGGGTTGCTGGGGCGACGCCATGCCGCGACGCACCCACAATGGCGCGAGTCCGAACTCTTCCAGTACCGATTCATGCAGCGCCATCCGCGCCCTCCGTGGCAAATGAGAAACGCATCACGATGGCGTCCTCCCGGCTGCGGTGCCGCGCCGGATAATAGTTTTTGCGCCGGCCTATCGACGTAAAGCCGAAGCGTTCGTAGAGCCGGATCGCCCGATGATTTGACGGCCGCACTTCCAGCAGCAGACCGTCGAGTTTTTCGGCGCGCGTGATGCGCACGGCTTCGCGCAACAGCGAGAGCCCGGCACCGGCGCCCTGCGCGGCGGGCGTCACGCATAAATTGAGCAGATGCATTTCATCGACAACCGGCATCAGCACGCAGTAGCCGATCAGCGCGCCAGTCACATGACGCAGGCAGATGCCGAAATAGCCGTTGCGCAGCGAGTCGCCGAAATTACCGCGGCTCCAGGGGAATTCGTAAGCAATTTTTTCGATGGCCGCCACTTCGTCCAGATCGCCATCGGTCATGGGCGACATGTAGCGGTCCGCTAGCAACACGCCGCTCATCACCGGCCCTCGCCCTGCTGCGCGTCGTGCGCGACCTTCGCGGCCTGCTCCGCCTTGGCGGCTTTTTCGGCGACGCGCTCGGCGGTGGTCTGGGCGACTTTGTCGCGGATGTATTCCGGGGCGGCCTGGTCGGCGGGCACCGTGCGACCGGCGCGGAACGCGCGCAGCGCGGCATACGCGACTGGCAACGCATGCGGGAGCGCTTCGCCGTCGACGGTCCGCGCCGCGGCGAGCGCGGGCAGACGCGCGCCGAAGGCCGCGGCGGCATTGCCGGCGAGTGTAAAGGGCGTGTCGGGCAAGACAAGGCGATCGGGCGCATCGAGCGAAGCCGGGTGAAGCGTGCGCCATTCGCCTTGTGCGTCGTCCCATGCGTAGTCGGCCCAATAGACTTCGTCCATGCGGGCGTCGAGGGCGGCGAGCACCCGGGTGGCCGACGGATCGCGTAGCCGGGCGCTTTCCGCGCAGGCTAGCAAGGTGCTGACCGGCACGACGGGCAGATTCAGGCCGAACGCGAGGCCTTGTGCGACACCTGTTGCGGTGCGAAGTCCGGTGAACGAACCGGGGCCGGAACCGAAGGCGATGGCGTTGCAGGCGGCCAGTTGCAGACCGGCTTCGGCGAAGAGTTCGCGAATTGCGGGGAGCAGGCGCGTGCTGGAGACTGCGCCGGTTTGCTCGTGGCGGACCCAAAGGTGGGGTCCCGCTGGAGCGTCGGGCGATGGTTCGCTGGTGGCGGATAGCAGCGCTACCGAGCAGAATTCAGTCGAAGTATCGAGGGCGAGGAGCACTGTTTGAGTCATGAGGCGTATTGTAATAGGCGCTGCGCGTGCCGATGGGGTTTTGGTCTTTTTTGCCTTTGGCGGCGGCATTTTCCTCTGCCTGCGACGGTGGCCTTTCCTTGTTTTGTTTCTGGTTTATTAGCGTTCCCCCTGTGCGGGGGGGCACCTACTTTTCTTTGCCTGCCGCAAAGAAAAGTAGGCAAAAGAAAGCGGCTCAAACCGCCAACTCTTAAGCGAGTCTCCTGGCTTGGAGGGTGTAGTGGCTCCGTAGAGATTGGGCCCGCGCACCTTCCCGCCTGAGTGACCAGGCCGTCATGCTTCCGGCGGCGCTGCGCGCGCCGAGGCGGTACTTCATCAAACCGCCCCCCGGATTTACATATGCGGCTTGCCCAATGCGCTGGCTCGCTTACTTTGGTGCTGACACCAGCACTTCCAAAACCATCCGTGTTTTTCAGCGGCTCGCCGAGGCGAAGCCGATGGCCCCCACCGCGGTCAAACGAAGCACCCGGTTTCCCTCGCGAACCCGTCCGCGACGCACGCAGTGCGGAGTGGGAGCGGATGATGGCTGTGTCACTGGCCCTAATGGACCGCGGTGTGATCCGTTAATCGCACCACAATCCCCTCCAAGCCAGGGGACCTGCTTAAGAGTTAGCGGTTTGAGCCGCTTTCTTTTGCCTACTTTTCTTTGCGGCCGGCGCCCCGAAGGAAGTCCACTTGGTGGACAAAGAAAAGTAGGTGCCCCCCCGCACAGGGGGAACGCTAATAGACCAATAAGCAAACAAGGAAAGGCCAAAAAAACGCCGTAGGCAAAAAACCGAACCCAACTCCATTTGGAATAACCCCTCAGCCCCGCCTCAGCCCCCAATTGCTATGATCATCGGCCACCAGAAACAGCAGCAAAAAAACCCAAACCCACCCGGAGGGCAAAAAACCCAAATGACCGATATCAACGCTCAATTCGCCCAATCGCAGGAAGACGTCAAGCAACTCCCGGAGCGTCCGGGCAACCTCACCCTCCTGCGCCTTTACGCGCTCTTCAAGCAGGCCACCGAGGGCGACGTCCACGGCGACAAGCCCGGCTTCACCGACATCGTCGGCAAATACAAATACGACGCATGGGCCGCCCTGAAAGGCACTGCACAAGA
The DNA here is from genome assembly GCF_046027215.1 of Paraburkholderia fungorum. Lineage (GTDB taxonomy): Bacteria > Pseudomonadota > Gammaproteobacteria > Burkholderiales > Burkholderiaceae > Paraburkholderia > Paraburkholderia fungorum_D. The sequence goes on from NZ_JAQQEN010000001.1 coordinate 2,920,920, forward strand.
CACCGCAAAACAGCAATACGTCGACCTCGTCGAATCCCTGAAAAGCGGCGCTTCCGCCTGAACCCCACCGCATGGCGACGACACCGGCCCCGTGACCGGTTCATGTCGATCCCACAATTTCCGCCAGGAAATGTCCTAATAGTGGCGCAGTGCAACAAAACCCTATACAATGCTGCCTGCGCTTCACTGCTTTGCCCGGCTTTCCTCTAGCGGCCTTTGCGGCGCAGCGCCTCGTAGCGTTTTGCTCCAATCCAGTTTAGAACCTGTCCCCTCCTGCCTAGCCCCCTACGGGCGATCATGTCCCAGGCTGGCGGCACGCCGTGTTGGCATGTCGCATCCGATACAGCTTCTAACGAAAAGCTCGCCTTCATTGTCGCGAGCTGCCCCCGTTTTTCGATTTGCTCGCTGCTTCTTTGCTCGCTGAATCCGACGACTTGGGTATGCCGATTGGCGCCGACGTTTTAATTCCGTGTGTACCAAGGATTTACCAAGGATTCTCATGACTTCGAGCAATACCCCCAGCAGCCCGTTGAACGCCATCGCCGACCAAGCCCTCGGTCTCGCCGACACCCCCGCACAAGCCGCAGTTGTTGCTGCCGCTCCGGAAGCTGTCGCCGCAGAAGCCGCAGCACCGGCCGGCCCGTCGTTCGCGTCGCTCGGTCTCTCGGCGGATGTCGTCTCCGCCCTGACCGCCGCTGGTTATCAGAACCCGACTCCGGTTCAGCAACGCGCGATCCCCGCTGGCATCGCCGGCCGCGATCTGATGGTCTCGAGCCCGACCGGTTCGGGCAAGACCGCCGCGTTCATGCTGCCCGCTATCGAACGTTTCTCGCAACTGCAAAAAGCACAAGCCAGCCAGCCGCGTGAGCCGCGTCCGGCTGACGGCGCCCGCACGCGCCGCCCGCAACCGGTTGCCCGTCCGACTATGCTTGTTCTGACGCCGACCCGCGAACTCGCCATGCAGGTCACCACCGCCGCTGCCACGTACGGCAAGCACCTGAAGCGTCTGCGCACCGTCAGCATCCTGGGCGGCGTCGCTTACGGTCAACAACTGATGCTGCTGGCAAAGAACCCGGAAATCCTGGTTGCTACGCCGGGCCGTCTGATCGACCACCTGGAACGCGGCCGTATCGATCTGTCGCAACTGCAGATCCTCGTGCTCGACGAAGCCGACCGCATGCTGGACATGGGCTTCATCGAAGACATCGAAACGATCGTCGCGGCTACGCCGGCTTCGCGTCAAACCATGCTGTTCTCGGCTACGCTCGACGGCAAGATCAGCTCGCTGACCGGCCGCCTGCTGAAGGATCCGGAACGTATCGAGATCGTTCAACGCCTCGAACAGCGCACCAACATCGCGCAAACCGTCCACTATGTTGACGACCGCGATCACAAGGATCGTCTGCTCGACCATTTGCTGCGTGACGAGGGCCTCGACCAGGCTATCGTCTTCACAGCAACCAAAATGGACGCGGACCAACTGGCCGGCCGTCTGGCCGACGCCGGTTTCGAATCGGCAGCGCTCCACGGCGATCTGCCGCAAGGCGCACGTAACCGCACCATCCGCGCCCTGCGCGAGCGCCGTGTGCGCGTGCTGGTGGCAACGGACGTCGCCGCTCGCGGTATCGACATCCCGGGCATCACGCACGTGTTCAACTACGACCTGCCGAAGTTCGCTGAAGACTACGTGCACCGTATCGGCCGTACCGGCCGTGCTGGTCGCTCGGGCATCGCCGTGAGCCTCGTGCATCACGCCGAACAAGGCGCGTTGAAGCGCATCGAGCGCTTCGTGCGCACCCCGCTGCCGGTCAACGTCGTTGCAGGCTTCGAGCCGCGCAAGTCGGCTCCGTCAGGCGGTGGCCGTCCTGGCTTCGGCGGCCGTGGCCGTCCGGGCGGTGGCAACGGCGGTGGCCGTCGCTTCGGTAGCGGCAGCGGCGCTGGCAAGCCGGCCGGTAACGGCGGCGGTTCGCGCAGCGGTAGCGGCAATGGCGGCGGCTGGGCCGGCAAGTCGGCTGGCGGCGGTTCGCGTGAAGGCGGCTTCGGTGGCGGTTCGCGCGAAGGCTACGGCGGCTCGCGTGACGGCGGCTACGGCGCACGCCGCAGCGATGGTCCCCGTACGGCACGTCGCGGCAGCTAATTAGCGGCCCAACGTGCAGTTGAAGTAACGCGGAAATCAGCTTGAAATGACCTGGACGGCCCCGCGCCGTCCGTTAGTCGAAAGAAACCGGTGCTCAGGCGCCGGTTTTTTTTCGCCCGTACGGTGGTCAATGAGTGGCCAATGGCTGGTCAACGCCCATATTTCACGATGTGGAAAATTTTTTTGCGTCGTAAAAAATCGTGCTGCACGGCACAAGAACACCTATTGCAAGATGGAAGAAGACGTTTCTTAATGCGGAACGAACTTCATAACACACTGATTTTAAATAACAATAAATATTCAAAAGACGCTTCCCGGCGACTGTTGCGCGGCGATCGATTTGCCTAGACTCTTATACAAGACTTCACGAAACGAAACGCCCAACCGGCCAGCCGCTTCGACGAAGAAAGAGTTCACATCTAACAGGCAACCAAGGAGCACACCATGACCCGCGAACAACAAGCACAGCAACTCCAGCAACAATGGGCAACCGATCCGCGCTGGAAGGGCATCAAGCGCACCTACACGGCTGAAGATGTGGTGCGTCTGCGCGGTTCGGTGCAAGTTGAACACACGCTCGCCAAGCGCGGCGCGGAAAAACTCTGGGAAAGCGTCAACAACGAGCCGTTCGTCAACTCGCTGGGCGCGCTGACCGGTAACCAGGCCATGCAACAGGTCAAGGCCGGCCTCAAGGCGATCTATCTGTCGGGCTGGCAAGTGGCGGGCGATGCGAACGTCGCCGGCGAAATGTACCCGGACCAGTCGCTGTACCCGGCGAACTCGGTGCCGCTCGTCGTGAAGCGCATCAACAACACGCTGACCCGCGCTGACCAGATCCAGTGGTCGGAAGGCAAGAATCCGGGCGACGAAGGTTACATCGACTACTTCCAGCCGATCGTGGCCGACGCTGAAGCCGGTTTTGGCGGCGTGCTGAACGCATTCGAACTGATGAAGGCGATGATCGAAGCCGGCGCGGCGGGCGTCCACTTTGAAGACCAGCTTGCTTCGGTGAAGAAGTGCGGCCACATGGGCGGCAAGGTGCTCGTGCCGACCCGCGAAAACATCGCCAAGCTGACCGCCGCGCGCCTCGCCGCCGACGTCTCGGGCGTGCCGACCGTCCTGCTGGCGCGTACGGACGCTGAAGCCGCCGACCTCGTCACCTCGGACATCGACGACAACGACAAGCCATTCCTGACGGGCGAACGCACGGTGGAGGGGTTCTATCGCACGAAGCCGGGTCTGGAACAGGCGATCTCGCGTGGCCTCGCCTATGCGCCGTACGCCGACATGATCTGGTGCGAAACCGGCAAGCCGGACCTCGAGTTCGCGAAGAAATTCGCCGACGCGATCCATAAGGAGTTCCCGGACCAGCTGCTGTCGTACAACTGCTCGCCGTCGTTCAACTGGAAGAAGAATCTCGACGACGCGACGATCGCCAAGTTCCAGCGCGAACTCGGCGCGATGGGCTACAAGTTCCAGTTCATCACGCTGGCCGGCTTCCACGCGCTGAACTACTCGATGTTCAACCTGGCTCACGGTTATGCCCGCAACCAGATGACCGCTTTCGTCGAAATGCAGCAGGCTGAATTCGCCGCGGCCGACAAGGGCTTCACCGCCGTGAAGCACCAGCGCGAAGTCGGCACCGGCTACTTCGACGCCGTGACGCAAACGGTCGAACGCGACGCATCGACAACCGCGCTGCACGGCTCGACGGAAGACGAACAGTTCTTCGACAAGAAGGTCGCGTAATTCACCACGCGGTCTGATTGCAGGAACGACAAGGCAGACTGATCAGAGCGGCCCCGTCAGAGGGCCGCCGTCAGGGAGGAAGAACCATCAGGAATACGACAGGCCGCAGAAGGCCGGGATCTGGGAGACAGAACCTGCACGAGTGATCGTGCGCCTCTCGCACACCGCACGCCGGCTGATTCGCCGGCGCGTTTTTTTGCCACGTATCACCGATACACGATCACCGGGATTTTCGTATGCGTGAGCACGCGCTGCGTTTCGCTGCCGATCAGCAGGCTGCCGAGACCGCGCCGCCCGTGCGAAGCCATGAAGATCACGTCGCAGCCGCCCTGCTCGGCCGCTTCGATGATGCCGAGATACGGCGCGGGATGGACGCTGGTGCGACTGTCGAATGCCACACCCACACGGCGCGCGGCCAGTTCGACTTCGCGCAGATGCACCTGCGCTTCGCGCTCGCTGCGCTGCAGGAATTCGACCGGCGGCTCGATCACCACGTCGGAGAACGGCGAGTACGGATATTGCGGCAGACACGCGTAGGCGGTCACGCGTGCGCCGACGGCCTGCGCGAGATCGATGGCGCCGTCCATCGCCTTGCGCGACAGGTCTGAACCATCGGTCGGAACCAGGATGTGCCTGAACATGATGTCCTCCGTCGCCGGCTGCGCGCAGCACGGTGTCAGCGTCCAACAAGGCTCGGCATGCAAGCCACTGCAATCGATTGTAGTGCGCCGAAATGGCCGGTAAGAAAAACCTCCGGGTCTGTCCGCATATCGGAAACCCGCTGCGCCGGTCGCCCGGACGCGGCCAGCGTCAGCCCCAGTAACCAGGATGCCCGTAGGTGTGCTTGAGAAAGTCCAGAAACAGCCGGACCCGCAGCGGCAAATGGCGGCGCTGCGGAAATACCGCATGGATGCCGATCGGCGGCGCGGCGAATTCGTCGAGCACGCTCACCAGCCGTCCGGCCGCGATATCCGAACCGACCTCCCACCACGAGCGCCACGCAAGCCCATACCCATCGAGACACCACTCGTGCAGCACCGCGCCATCCGAGCATTCCATCGTGCCGGACACCTTGATCGACACGACCTTGTCGCCCTGCTGGAACATCCAGCCGCGCTGCTGGTTGGCGCTCGCACCGAGCGCGAGGCAGTTGTGATGCGCAAGATCGGCCAGCGTATGTGGCGCGCCGCGCCGGCTCAGATACGAGGGCGAGGCCACGCAGACGCGGCGGTTTTCGCCGAGCTTGAGCGAGACCAGCGACGAGTCCGGCAACTCGCCGAGACGCACCGCGCAATCAAAACCCTCGTTGACCAGATCAACCAGCCGGTCGGACAGATCGAGCGTGATCGACACGTCCGGATGCGCAACCGTGAAGGCCGGCACCAGCGGCGCAACGTGCCGGCGCCCGAAGCCGGCCGGCGCCGACAGCCGCAAGTGGCCGCTCGCCTTCACGCCGCCCGCCGACACGCTGGCCTCGGCGTTCTGCATGTCGTGAATGACGCGCTGGCAGTCTTCGAGAAACGCGGAGCCTTCGAAGGTCAGCGTGAGCTTGCGGGTGGTGCGCACCAGCAACTTGACGCCGAGGCGCTCCTCCAGTGCGTCGATGCGGCGACCGATGATCGCGGGCGCGACGCCTTCGGCCGATGCCGCGGCGGACAGACTACCCTTGGCCGCGACGGTCACGAAAGTTTCGATCTGCTTGAAACGGTCCATAAGGGAGGAGCCGCAATGCCCCGAAGGAAGTCCGCTCGGGAGGCGCTGCGGGAAAGTGGTCGGTGCGCGTCAGATTAGGTGGATGAAAGTAAAAGATCAAGTGATCTTTAGCCTCTTTTTTAGCGCATATCACCACTAATACAATCCGTCCTGACCTCTGATAGGAGTGCACGGCAATGTCGGCCACAACGACACTCTCCCCTAAAGCAGTGATTTTCGACGCCTACGGCACGCTTTTCGACGTGCATTCGGTGATCGCTGCCGCGGAGCAGATGTTCCCGGGCCACGGCGATGCGCTGTCGCAGTTGTGGCGGCAAAAACAGATCGAATACACGCAGTTGCGTACCCTCGCCGACCCGGCGGGCGCACGCTACCGGCCGTTTTGGGAGATCACGCTCGACGCGCTGCGCTTCGCCGCGAAGAAGCTCCAACTCACGCTCGGACGCGCCGCCGAGAAGCGCCTGATGGACGAATACGCGTGCCTCTCCGCCTTTCCCGATGCCGTGCCCGCACTGCGCCAGTTGCGCGAGACGCCCGCGGCGCGCACGGCAAAGGGGCCTCAGGCACAACGCAACCTCGCGATCCTCTCGAACGGCAATCCGCAGATGCTCGACATCGCGGTGAAGAGCGCCGGCATGACCGGCCTGTTCGACCGGGTTCTATCGGTCGACGCCGTGCGCGCCTACAAACCCTCGCCCGCCGCTTACGCGCTCGGCACGCAAGCCTTCGGCGCAGAGCCGCGCGAGATCGTCTTCGTGTCGTCGAACGGCTGGGACGTTGCGGGCGCCAGCTGGTTCGGCTTCACCACTTTCTGGCTCAACCGGCAAAACGCACCAGCCGAAGAACTGGGCGTCACGCCGCATGGCGCGGGCGGAGGCATGACTGATCTGCTCGCTTTTCTGAAGACCCCCGCGTTGTCCTCGCACTCGCCATCGCCCGCCCGCAAGGGCGGCGCCAGCGGCAGCCGCACGCGCCACAGCCCTGGCGCATAACGGCAACCGCACTGGACCACGCAACGCACCTCAACCGCACTTTCAACATTTGCATCTTTGCAATCTGACCGACCAGGGAGAAAACATGGCGAACACGCTTTCATCGTCGCAGTTGCCGCAAGGCATGAACATCACGGCCGACATCAAGCCGGGTTTCGAATCGATCCTCACACGCGAAGCACTCGAACTCGTCGCTGCGCTGCACCGCACGTTCGAACCGCGCCGTCAGCAATTGCTGCAGGCGCGCGCGCAACGTACCAAACGGCTCGACGCCGGTGAACGCCCCGACTTCCTCGCCGAGACGAAAAGCGTGCGTGAAGCCGACTGGAAGATCGCGCCGCTGCCGCAGGACCTGCAATGCCGCCGCGTGGAGATCACTGGTCCGGTCGAGCGCAAGATGATCATCAACGCGCTGAATTCGGGCGCGGACTCGTACATGACCGATTTCGAAGATTCGAATGCGCCGAGCTGGGATAACCAGATCACCGGCCATATCAATCTGCGCGACGCGGTGCGCCGCACAATTTCGCTCGAACAGAACGGCAAGTCGTACACGCTGAATGACAAGATCGCGACGCTGATCGTGCGTCCGCGCGGCTGGCATCTGGACGAGAAGCATGTGACCGTGGACGGCAAACGCGTGTCCGGCGGCATCTTCGACTTCGCCCTCTTCATGGTTCACAACGCGAAGGAACAGGTCGCGCGCGGCACGGCGCCCTACTTCTATCTGCCGAAGATGGAAAGCCATCTGGAAGCGCGCCTGTGGAACGACATCTTCGTTGCGGCGCAGGAAGCCGTCGGCGTGCCGCGCGGCACCATTCGCGCGACGGTGCTGATCGAGACGATCGTCGCCGCGTTCGAAATGGACGAGATCCTGTACGAATTGCGCGAACATAGCTCGGGCCTGAACGCCGGCCGTTGGGACTACATCTTCTCGGCGATCAAGAAGTTCAGGAACGACCGCGATTTCTGCCTCGCCGACCGCTCGCAGATCACCATGACCGCGCCCTTCATGCGCGCCTACGCGCTGCTGTTGCTGAAGACCTGCCATCGCCGCAATGCGCCGGCGATCGGCGGCATGAGCGCGCTGATCCCGATCAGGAACGATCCGGCCGCGAACGACAAGGCCATGGGCGGTGTGCGCTCCGATAAGGCGCGTGACGCCGGCGACGGTTATGACGGCGGCTGGGTCGCGCACCCGGGCCTCGTGCCGATCGCGATGGAAGAGTTCGTCAAGGTGCTCGGCGACCAGCCGAACCAGATCGGCAAGCAACGCGACGACGTGCTCGTCACCGCCACCGACCTGATGGACTTCCGCCCGGAAGCACCGATCACCGAAGGCGGCCTGCGCAACAACATCAACGTGGGGATCCACTACCTGGGTTCGTGGCTCACGGGCAATGGCTGCGTGCCGATTCACAACCTGATGGAAGACGCGGCCACCGCGGAAATCTCACGCTCGCAAGTGTGGCAATGGATCCGCTCGCCGAAGGGCAAGCTCGAAGACGGCCGCAAGGTCACGGCAGAACTGGTGCGCGCGCTGACCGCGCAGGAGCTCGACAAGGTGAAGCAGGCGGTGGGCGGCAATACCGCGCCGTATGATCGCGCCGCGCAGATCTTCGAAGAGATGTCGACCTCGGAACAGTTCACCGACTTCCTGACGCTGCCGCTGTACGAGGAAATCTGAGGCCGCTGGCGCGCCCCATGCATCACTAACGGACGACGCAGTAGCAAGCCCGCTCTCACCCATCACGCATGGCGTGAAAGCAGCTTGGGTCGCAAGGCTGACCGACCGGACGGCCCGACAGGCGCTTGCTTGCCGGGCCGTTTTTTTATGCGCCCGGCTAGCGCGTGCTGCGGTGCACGACCCAGTCGCCCGACTTGATTTCCTGCAGGCCTTTCACCGCATGGGGCACGACGGGATAGAAGCGGCAATTCACCACGTCGTCGTTCACCTTCACCATGACCTCGCGCGCGACGAACCGCCCTTCGACGCCCGGATAGACCGCCTCGATCTCATCGAGCACCGCGACCAGGTCATCGTCGATTTCGTACACGTCGCCTTTCACATCGACGCCTGCTTCATCGACCACCAGGCCCGGATACGAGCCGAAGTCGAACAGGTGGCCACGGACTGTGGCCGTGCCGAGCCAATCCGGCTCAGCGATCTCGTGCCGCGCCGCGGCCTCGGCGATATCGTTCACCTCACCGGCGCGCAGCGTGCCGTATACAAAGACGTTCTGCATCGTCGTTTGCTCTCCTTTGAAAGTGTGTTTCGATTGCTACCGCTGTAGCGCTTCAGTTCAGTGGCGCGCTGGCCACCAGCACGCCGTCTATATCCGCGTAGATCCATTCGCCGGGGCGCACCATCGCGCCCGGCAATTGCACGGGCACGTCGCGCTCGCCGACGCCGAGCTTCTGACCGCGCCGCGGGCAGGTGGCCAACGCCGCCACGCCGACGTTGACTTCATTGAGTTCGAGCGTATCGCGCACACAGCCGTTCAGCACGATACCCGCCCAGCCGTTCTGTTCCGCGATCTGCGCGAGGTTGCCGCCGACCAGCGCGCAGCGCAGGCTGCCGCCCCCGTCGACCACCAGCACGCGGCCCGCGCCCTTCTCTTCGAGTGTGGCGCGCACGAGCGCGTTGTCCTCGAACACTTTCAGCGTCACCGCCTCGCCGCTGAAGCACTCGGCGCGGCTGAACAGATGAAACACCGGCTCGAGCACACGCAATGTGCCCAGCGCCAGCTGGTCCTCGTGCGCGTCGCATAAGTCCGCGGTGGCAAAGCTCATGGGGTTCTCCTCGGGGGTCGGTGCAATCGGGACATTATGCAACGTCGCCGGATGCAACACCTACAATGGGAAGCCCGTAGCGCTTTCGAGTTCCACGCTTTCGAGTTTCGTCCTTGAGATCGAACTTCACCATGCATGCGTCCACCGACTCAGCCCCGTCCAGCCTCGTCCACTTTGCCGACATTCCGCCTGAGTTCCAGCCGACGCCCTCGCACCCGATTCGCGTGCGTTCGCGGCCGATGCCGTCTGGCTGGCACATCGCGCGTCATACGCACGCGTGGGCCCAGGTGGCTTACGCGTCGCGCGGCGTGCTGCGCGTCGCGACCACCGGCACGACGTGGATGGTGCCGCCATCGCGGGCAATCTGGGTGCCGCCGCACGTGACGCACGAAGTGATCGCCGTCGAAGATGCGTTCCTGCGCACGCTCTACATCACCGAAAGCACAGTGCCACCCGGGCTCGACACGCCGCGCGTGGTCGAAGTATCGGATCTGCTGCGCGAAGTGATCGCGGCGCTCGATACACCCGGCCTCTCGGCGACTCGCGAACAACTGCTGGGCGCGCTCGCGCTCGACGAACTGACGCGCTCGGAGCCGCTACCGCTATCCGTGCCGATGCCCAGCGAGAAGCGCCTGCGCGCGCTGTGCGAAGCGGTGATCGCCGACCCGACGCATGGTGAATCGCTCGAACAGTGGGCCTCGAGTGTGGGCGCCAGCACGCGCACGATCGCGCGGCTGTTTCGTCAGGAATTGGGCGTGAGCTTTTCGCAATGGCGTCAACAGGCGATTCTGGCGCGCGCGATTCCGCTTCTGAGCCAGGGCAGGCCGCTCGCGCAGGTCGCGCAGGAGCTGGGCTATCAGAGTCAAAGCGCATTCTCGGCGATGTTCCGGCGGGCCTTCGGTGAGAGCCCACGGGCGTTCATCGAGCGCGGCTCTGAGCATCGTGCGGAAAATGGCGAGCGTGAGGCTGCCGAGGTCGACGAAGAGGCGGCGCGAGCGCGCGCGGATGAGTAGAACGGTTGAGCACCGAGCGCTTGCCTTGCGCAGCCCGCGCATAGGGCAACGCGGCCCACGGCCGGCAAGGTGTCAGTGAGCAGCACCGCCGGGCGGCAATGCCTCAGACCCGCCGCGCCAGATGCCGGATCGCGCCGAGCTGCGCAAGACGCGGCCCGGTCAGCTTGTAGCCCTTGCGCTGATACAGCCGTGCTGCAGGGTTGTCGACGAATACGCGCAACTGCAATTCACGCAGCCCGCGTTCGCGCGCCCATTGATGCGACATATCGAGCAGATACGTGCCTGCGCCCAGCCGCCGGTGCCCTTCGGCAATCTGCACGTCGCGGATATGCAGGGAATCGCCTTCCTGGGTAATGCGCAGCACGCCAATCGGCTTGCCATCCATTTCGAGAATGAAATTCTCAGACTCGCGCCAACTGCCGAGAAACAGATCGGCACGCCAGACCAGATGATGACGGTGATAGTAGCCGCCCATGTTGTTGCGAGTCAGCGCCTCGGCAAACTCGAAATCGTCCATGCCGGCCTTACGCAGATAAAACGGTAACGGAGCTTCGGTTGGATCGAACATGGCGGAACGACGAAGAGAAGTCGGCTCAACGGTAAAACAGGCCGCGCGCGCTGGCAATGGCTGTTTGTCCCGAGCATACCCGGACGATACCCAGGCAGACCTCCTCGTGGCAATGAAAAAGCCCCTTCCTGAGAAGTGGGCTTTTGAGAATCTGGCGGACGGCTGTCCGCTATCGACTAATCCCTGACCATGGACAATGGCTATTTAACCATTCAGCCCACCATCTGACCGATCCAACCGCTGTGATGCACGGAACCGACCTGGTACGCGCAAAAGACGCCGGGCCTTTCCTATGCGTTCGCGGCCATCTGCAAACGACTTTCATCCTGGAGAATGGCCTCGATCGCCGTGCGGTCCACTTTGCCCTGTTCGGTTTGTGGCACGCGATCTACCTCGACAATGCGCACCCGCCTCGAAACGGAAGTGCCGAACACAGATTGGAGAATGCCCGTGCACCGCGCAACCTCCAGTTGCCTGCCTGCCCATGGCTCAACCAGCGCATTCCATGTATATCCCGCCGAGCCGTTTGCTGATGCATACGCCGCGGCATAGCGCACATCAGGCAGCCAGCAGAGGACTTCCTCGATCTTGGTCGGACTGATAAAAACACCATCGATCACAGCCACATCTGATGCTCGCCCGAGAACATGCAAATTACCGTCCTCGTCAATGAAGCCGGTGTCCCCCATCAGGCACCAGCCGTTGCGAAACTTGCTGGACACCGCTTCCGGCTGCCTGTAGTAGCCCTGCGCCACAAAAGCCGACTTCGTCTCGATGGTGCCGATCTCCCCGACATCCAGGAGCCGTCCATCCGCGCCGCGAATGCGTACCTCGACGCCGTCCACGATGCGCCCCGCGCTGAATGGCAGATTGACCGTTGCCTCGTACCTGGGCGAAGCAAGCATGCTCACCAGGCCCGCCTCGCTCGCGCCGTACATATGCTTGAGCACCGGGCCGAAACGCCTGATGGCGCGTTGCCGCAAAATCGCAGGCGCGGAGCCGCCGATGTGCGCAATCGAACGCAACGACGACAGATCGCGCCAGCGTGCATCCGGGTGATCCATCGTTTCGAAAAGTTGTGGTTCGACTAAAAGCAGGTCGGTGATGCGTTCCGACTCGATCATCGAGAGTGTGGCGGCAGGGTCGTACTGGCGCTCGAGCACGACCGTGCCTCCGCCGATCAGCGTCGAGTCCACCAGGATTTGTGAAATGTACGCGAGCGCGCCATTAACGAGTTGCCGCCTGTCTTCAGCCTTCTCTGCCCGGACCATCGCCGAATACGCCGTGAACGAGCGCCGGCTGCATTTCGGCACGCCCGTCGTGCCACCGGACGATACGATCACGGCGAGCTCATTGGGCATGGCACTGCTGTGCAAGGGCAGATCCGAATGTGCTGCTGCAAGCTGATCGAGCCGTAAAGTATCGGCGCCGAAACCCACTGGCACGACGCGCGCCGTCACACCTTCAGGGACGAGGTGTGCGGTTTCTCCGAACACGACCAGGAGCGTGGGCTGGATTCTGGCAAGCAGCGCGCTCTGTTGATCGCGCTTCGCGAGCGCTGGCATGAACAGCGTCGCGGCACCAAGAAGATTCGCCGCGTAGCGGATCGCGAGCGCGTCGGGACAATTGGGCGCGAGCAATGCGACCAGACAACCCCGGCCAATACCGAGTGCTTCGAGCGCACGAGCGTAGCGAAAAATCGAGCTACGCAGCGCGCCGCCAGTAAGGTCAGTACGACGATAGCGCAGTACGGGTTTGTCAGGCTGTGTGCCCAGCTGGTCGAGCAATGCATCGACATAGAGCCGTTCGGTTGTGTCGCTGACACCTGGCATGATCGATCCTCCTTCCTGAGTCATGTGGCGGGCCTCGCTGCGCGTGCGGCCGTCGGCCCCGCGCGTTCCCGCGACCCAATCCCGCCCTTCCGTTCAACGCATGATGCGCGCGGAAAATGAGCACAGGATTAGCTGACCAGAGAGGTCGTCAATTCGCGTTGCGCGATCGCATGTGTGGCCAATGCGGCCGCCCCCAGCTCGTCAGGCATCACCGTCCAGCCGAGACCCCGTACATTTCGAATCAACGACTGCCCGAACTTCTTGCGCATCGAGTGAATCAGCACGTCGACCGCATTGCTTTCCACCTCTTTACCCCAGCCGTATAACCTGTCCTCGAGTTGATCGCGCGACAGTATTGCGCCGGGCCTTTCGAGGAACGCATGCATCAGCGCGAATTCGCGCGCGGAGAGCACCGACGCAGCGCCGTTGCAATACAGCTTGCGCGACTCCAGATCAAGAGCCAACGCGCAGCCTCCAATGCGAGACGTTGCGTGCCCGGCCTTGCGCCGCAATATTGCGCGAATTCGCGCGAGTACTTCCCGCGCTTCCAGTGGCTTGAGCAAACAGTCGTCAGCGCCGCCGTCGAGACTGCACACGCGCGTTTCCATGTCCTCGCGCGCCGCCAGAATCAGAACCGGCACGTTGTCGCCCGCGGCACGAATCATTCGCAGCACGTCAATGCTGCCCACACCCGGCAAATCGAGCCCCACCATGACGAGCGCGTAGTAAGCGGCGCTGAATGAGCGCCTTCCTGCCTCGCCGTCACGAACCCAGTCGACGCTATAGCCGGCATCTTTCAATGCGCGAAGCAGGCATTGACCCGTGTGCAAATCGTCTTCAATCAAAAGAACCCGCATGATTACCTGACCTCCATTGATCGAGGCATGAGCCGAACCGGATAACGATCGCGGACACGCCTCGAACGTGTTGCAACAGACAGAGGCCGCTGATTGCAACGGACTACTGGATGACAAAGCCAAACCAGCGCCGCTCATTCATTGGAGCAGGACTACGGGGGGGTTCGCGGTGCGGCGAATCTGGCGTGAGTGAATTCTGCTGAATACCGCCGCCATTTCCATCACCAGAACTGGGGATAAAGCGGCAAATTTTCGTGGATGAATCGAGCCCGCGCGGTTGTGCGGTTGTACTTCTATTTGATGCACTTACACCGGGCGGTACCAGAGGTCCGCCACACGATAAAACAGGCTATCCGCCTCGGATTCGGAGTATTGCTGCATGAGCCGGCCGTAGCGCGCAAGCATCGGCGCAAGCCCGGATGCTGCTTCGTAAGCCGTCATGTGGCTGGCGAACATGCACCGCGATACGCCAATCGTGTCAATGGCGGCGGTGATCCAGGTCGCTGCGAGTTCGAAAGACCAGCGCACCCCAAACACCCGCTCCAGCGCGGAGACGTCCACTCGCACGTTGTCACAATCGGCCAGATCAGCGAGTCCGCGTTTCCATCGGGCGTAGTGTTCGGCATCTCCATTCAGCGGCCAGCCCATCGGTTCGATCGTGAAACCGATCCCGGGATATTGCCGAACGACGGCGAGCATATCCGGCAACTGATCGGCAAGGACTTCAATACCGCACCTGAAATCATGGCGTTTCAACAGTTCGAGCCGTTTTCGCCACGACGGGTCGGCCAACAGATTGAGGCTTGCTGGACGGCGTGCCTGCTGCGCCTGATCCCAGCTCATCAATTGACGCACGCCGGTGATCCGTTCGATTCCAACGTAGCAGTCCAGTGCTTTTTCAATGTCTGGATCGAGAAGATCGACATGAGCGACGAAAGCCTGGCGTAATCCGTGCCCCCGTTGCCATTGCCGTATTTGTGCGCTCGCTTCATCAGCAGCGAAAGGGACGATTCCGGCGCAGACCAATCCGTCGAGACGGTAGTCCCACCCCGGTTCGGGAGCGTGCTCGACACACTTGCCGTTCACCCACTCGGCCGGAACAGCTTGCGTCAGCAGAGGCGTTTCGACGGCTTCCGGCGCAGTCGGCGTATCGCTCTCCTGGCGAAAATGGGCATCGATAAACTTTTGCTGAAGCGGCATGGAACACACTTGACTGTTGGCTTTGACGGGTTGCGCCGAACGGCGCGCTCAACCGGTCCGCAAACCCGGGCCGCAAACCAATACGCTCCGCGCCAGTCCATGCATTATTCCCTCGCAGAATTAGATCCCCGTTAAGGGCGGACGCACCCAGCCCGTCGTCCATCGCGTTATCGTCTTGCAGTGCCGCACATCAGACGATATCCGTTGAATTGATTAGAATAGTCTGACTACCGGGATGTCATTTCCCTTCGGAATTCCCACTTCCGGCCGACGGGGGCAAGGTGCCACAGTCCGAGCTTGCGGATCTTATTGACCTTATCTACGCGGCCGCCCTGGCTGAGGGCGCAACCTGGCCCGAGGTCGCGCGCCACATTTACGCACTCACAGGGGCGCAGCAAGCCAGCCTGATCGTTGCGGATGCGAGCGGGACAAAATGTAATGTCTTTCTGGAGCCCGGCACGTATGACGAGCGGCTTCGCCATTACTACCGGGAAATCTCCCCTTGGCGCGTGGAAGCGAAAAACGGGATTCGCGACGGTAGCGCCATCGTTGGGCGGGTTGTGCGCGGCGAAGATATCGTGCCAGATACTGAGTTTCTGAACAGCGAGTTCTATAACGACTTCGGACGCCATGCTGGTTTCCGGCACATGATTGGCGGATTGCTGGACGCGGAAACGGCCACAACGATCTCGTTTACGCGCGATGCCGCGGCGGGATCGTTCGAAGAGCGCGACCGGCGCACGCTGCAATCGCTCATGCCACACTTGCAACGCGCGCTTCAGTTGCGGAACCGATTCGAGCCGGATACCTCCAGGCTCGGCGCCGGCGCGTTGGATGCCCTTTCGATTGCCGTGATCGTTGTGGACGGGAATATGCGCGTCAAACACGCAAACGCCGCAGCAGTTGCACTCACGAACGAGGGCTGCGGCATCACCGTGAGCCGGACCGGCCCGGACCCGGGCCTGGGAAATACAGTACTTGCGGCACGCCACCCCGAGGATCATGCAAGATTGAGTCAGCTCGTCGCCGCAGTCGCCAATGGAAGTTCCGGATGTGCGCTACGGATGCGCAATCGGCGCGACGAACCAGCGAGCCAGGCTTCGCTCGCCGTCCTCGTCTCTCCGGCAATGACCCACTTCCTCTCCGGCCCCGGAACCGGCTGCCGCATCCAGCCGGGCACCGCGATGATCGTTGCGCGCCACTTGAGCCACACTTCATTGCCCGACCCCGGCCTGATGTGCGACCTCTACGGACTCACAAAAGCCGAAGCGGCAGTCGCGCTCTCGTTTGGCGGAGGTGCGACTGCCGAGGACGTTGCAAGGATAAGGCGTGTATCGCCTGAGACGATCCGCAGCCAGGTCAAGGCCATCCTGCGGAAAACCAACACCAGCAACCTGCGCGATCTTGAACGCATCCTCGCAATCAGTTCCGCGATGCTACCTGCCGCGCTGTGATCACCCGTGCGGTGATGCGGCCTGAAAGATCAGTACGCCCACCATCCCGGTCCCCACATGCTCCAGTTCCAGGCCGCGTTTTCATTCATTTCAGCGTTCATGCGCTCCTGAGTGATGAGGCTCTGCTGGATTTGCTCGCGTTTGTAGTTGTCCCATGCGGTTTCGTCGCCGATATACAGGCAGCCGCACGCATAAGGGTCCGCGTAGACAAACACGGCCTTACCGTCCTTGACTTTCTGGACGACCCGATTCGGTGGCAAGGTCTGCAATTGCAGGCGTTGCTGGTCGGTGGTCACCGGGACGATATGGAAGCCCGCCGCGGCCAGCAGATCATTCTTCTGATTCGCTCGCTCCACGGGTGTGGCGCACGCGGCCATCAGCACGCTCATGCTCACTGCAGTCAGAATAGCGGCGCATCTGCGAATCATGATTTTTCCCTTGTTGTGAAATCAGAAAATGATGTCTAGATTAACCGGCGAAACTTAGGCGGAAATTACGCTTGCGAGCCGACGGGAAGCAAGACAACTAATTCAGTGCTAACTATGCGTGTTCATGATGGCCTCATCGGATCAGAGGACACCAACGTCATGAAGCTCTCAAGAATCACACGCATCGCCTTGCCCCTAGGCTTGATCACCATTGCCTTCACCGGCTGCGCGGTCATTCCGCCGACTGGCCCGTCCGTCGTCGCATTGCCGCCGCATGGCAAACCGCTAAGCGTGTTCCAGCAGGAAGACTACGCATGCCGCGACTACGCATTCCGCTCGGACAATGCCAATGCGCCGGCACATAGCGCCCTTCCGGACGGCGTCGGCAGCACTGCGATCGGAACAGCGGGTGGCGCGGCCGCGGGTGCCCTGCTCGGCGCCGCGGCAGGCGACGCCGGCGTGGGCGCCGCGATCGGTGCGGGCGTGGGCCTGCTGTTTGGCGGCGCCGTCGGTGCCAACCACGCGCAAGCCAATTCAGCCAGTCTGCAGGCGCGCTACGACGCCGCCTACGCGCAATGCATGGCCTCGAAGGGCAACAATATTTCCCCACCGTCCGTCTACACCACGGCACCGGTCTATGCCCCACCGCCTGTCGCGTACGCACCGGCCGCCGTCGTTTACGGCTACCCGCAACGCTACGGCTACTGGTCTTATTGATCGCCCCGGCTAATTTCTCTCCTCGCTCTACCACGTGCTGATGCGGCGATGGATCACGAGTAGCAAAAGCCTGCTGTCGTAGCTTACTTCCCTACTTTATTAGGGGTACTCAGAATGTTCACGAAGATTCTCGTCGCCGTCAGTGCAAATTCTGCCGACATTGTCCTGGCATCTGCCATTGAAGCCGCACGCAAGCACGACGCACAAATTGTCGCGCTGCATGTCATCGATCCACGGCACTGTTATCTGAGAGGCGTCGACTGCAACTATGGCCTGATCGTCGACGAAATGAAGGCACATGGACGCACAGTGGTCACGCACGTCCGGAACGTGCTGGCCAGTCAGACGCATCCAGCGGAAGTCCGCATGCTGACGCTGCCAACCTCCGGGATGACAATGGGTGCCGCGATTGCTAGCGTTGCCGACGAGACGGGTGCAGACCTGATCCTTCTCGGCCAACGGAGTGCGTTCCGGTGGCGCTGGTTGAGTGAAGACGTGGCATTGGACGTGGTGCGCTGTTCCAGCAAGCCCATCCAGATCGCGGCGGACAGGACCGACATGAGGTCTTCGCGTCGTGCCGGCGCACGTTGCGTTGATGTATCTGCCGTCCGGTAAAGATGGACCTGCCTGCCACGGACTGAAGCGGTACGAATGGAATCGGGGCGCGTGGCGCGCGCCCCAGGTGGCCAATCCGTGTGATTACCGCTGCGCGTCCTGAGCCTGCGCGTCACTCAGGCCAAGTTTGCCGGGGTTGAGAATGTTCTTCGGGTCGAGCGTGCGCTTGACGGCCTGTAGAACGGGAAATGCGCTACCGAGCGATTCGCTCATATACGGCGCGCGCAACAAGCCGACACCATGATGGTGGCTCAACGCTGCGTTGTATTTGATGAGCACGGCGTTCGCGGCATCCCACGCGGCGCGGTACCACTTCGCGCGATTCTCCACTTCGACTTCGCCGCGTAGCGAGAAGTAAAGGCATGCGCCGTCCACATACGCGTGCGACTGGTGCGCCGAACCGGCGAGCGTGCCGGGCACCGCGTTGATCGCATTGACCACGTCCGTATAGATGCCCGGCAGGTCTTTCCACGGCCCCGCCATTTCCAGCGTGTCGGCCACAAAGCCCGGGCTGCGCTTGAAACCTTCCGCGCTCTTCCCCGTGAGGTAGCGCGTGTCGAGCCACTTCTCGAAGATGACCTTATCGTCGAGGCGCTCGCCCAGTTCCGCGCAGACGCGTTCGCTGATCGTGAGCACTGCTTCGACGATTTCGCGCGCGCCTTCGTCGGCGACCAGCAGGACGTTCGATTCCGGCAGCCCGAACTGCACGCCGCTTTCGAGTTCGTCGTACAGACGCAAGGCGGCCGGATTCGCGCCGCGCTGCATGATCTGGCGGCACGCTTCGAGGCCGATCGCAAATGTCTTAAAGCCATAAGCAATCGCACGGCCGTAGTCCGGCAGGCGATGCAGCTTCAAACGCACGCGCACGATCACGCCGAGCGTACCCTCCGAGCCGACGAACAGCTGCTGCAGATCCGGGCCGAGCGCCGCGCGCGAATAACCGCCCACGCTGACGAGACTGCCGTCGGCGAGCACCACGTCCATGCCGAACACCATATCCTCGATCTTGCCGTAGCGCGTCGACAGTTGCCCCGCGCCGCGGCACGCCACCCACCCGCCGACCGTGCTGATCGCATACGACGACGGCCAGTGGCCCATCGTCATGCCGTAGTCGCGCTGAATCGTTTCTTCGAAGATGTCGCCGAACATGCCCGCTTCGACTTCCACGATCTGGCTTTCCTTGTCGAAGCCGATCAATCGATTCAGCTCGCACACGTCCAGCACGATCCCGCCGCGCACCGGCAGGGCCGCTCCCGTCACGTTGCTGCGGCCCGCGGAGACGGTCACTGGGATCGACGCCGCGTTGGCGATGCGCATGACCGCCTGAATCTGTTCCACCTTGGACACGCGCACGATCACCGCATGCGGGGTGGCCGGCTTGCCGGCGGTTTCAGTCATCATCGAACCGGCCCACCAGTCGCGCGTCCAGGCCACCACGTCCGGGGCGAGCGTGAGCACGTCATCGGCTACGGCGCGCAGCGCGTCGATCTGTTGCGCGCTCACCTTGACCGGATCGCGTTGCAGACCGGCCTGCCCCGTCGTGTCCTTGAGCGCCGCCGCATAAGCCGGTGGCGTATGCGCGCCGACCACATAGTTGCCACGGTTGTAGCCACGCTTGACGGCTTCCTTGCTGATCATTCGGTTTCTCCCATAAGAACGGACTTTTCATGTTCGACGGCGGCGACGTAGTCGCTCACCTGGCTGGCGACGACTGCCCCGGACAAGCCGAGCTCCGTCTGTAAAATTTCGCCGACGCGCGCGGCGGCGCGCGCCGAAGCATCGCGCGCCATCAGACGTGCGCGGATGCGGCGCGACAGCACGTCGTCGACGCTGCACGCGAGTTCGTGTCTGACGGCGTAAAGGACTTCGGCTTCGGTGTACGGCAGGCCTTCGACGATCGGCTTCAGCAAGCTCGCATCGCTTTCCAGAATGTCGGTGACGAAACGCGCCTCCGTGCCGTAGCGCTCGCCCAGTTGCGCCGACAAACCACCCGACGCGACGATCGCCTGCGAGTCGTAACCCGCCGCGCCGAGCAGATACGCGGACTTCGTGCGGCATTTCGCGCGCTTGCCGATCACCTTTTGCGCGGCGTCGATGGTCTGTTCGGCCATGTGCCGCGAGGTCGTCAGCTTGCCGCCGACGATCGTGACAAGGCCGTCGGGCGCAATATGGATCTCATGATTGCGCTTCATTTCCAGCGTCTTTCCGCCGGGCGGCCCGACCAGCGGCCGGCAACCGGCGATGCTGCCCACCGCGTCTTCGGCCCGCAAATCGGTTTTCAGGGCGGAACGCGCGCCTTCAATCAGGAAGTCGAGTTCCTGGCGCGTGCAGCACACGTCATCGAGGTTGCCGCGGTAGTCTTCGTCGGTGGTGCCGAGATAGGAGACGTTGCCCCAGCGCGTGATGGTCGCGCGACGGCTGCGGCCCGGCACGGGAATCGTCACCGTGCAGTCGTTGCGAACCTTCAGCCATGGAATCGCGACGTGCACGCCTTTCGCGGGACGAATCTGCAACGCCGCCGGGTCGTCCTTCTTGCGGCCGGTCCAGTCGCGCAGCCACACGCCGGTGGCCATGATCACCACGCCCGCACGCACACGTATTTCGCGCTGGTCCGCCTGCACGATGACGCCGTCGACACTGCCATGCCCATTGCGCGTGATTTCGATGGCTTTCGCATGATTCAGGGCGCACGCACCATGAAACGCCGCCGTGCGGGCGAGATTCAGCGTGAGGCGCGCGTCGTCCACGCGGGCGTCGAAATACATGAAGCCGCCGGTGAGGTTCTCTTCATTGAACGTTGGGCAGTGCGACAGAACTTCGGCCTTGCTCAGCTTCTGGTGCAGGATGCCTTCGCGCCAGCCACCGGCGATGTCATAGGCCCAGAGCAGACTCTCGAAGGCCTTGGCGACGCGCTTGTCGAACACGCCGTCCTTCTCCATGACGGGAAACAGAAATGGCAGGCGTTGCACCAGATGCCGGGCATTTCGCCGTAGACGCTGCCGCTCCAGCAGCGAGTGACGTACCAGTCCGAGATTGCCCTGCTCGATATAACGCAAGCCGCCGTGCACCATCTTCGACGACTTCGACGATGTGCCCGAGGCGAAATCGTTCTTTTCCAGCAGCGCCACGCGATAGCCGCGCAGGCTCGCGTCGAGTGCCGCATACGCGCCGGTGACGCCGCCCCCCACGATCACGATATCGAATGCCTCGCTGGCGAGCCGGTCGAGCTGCTCGGCGCGCACCATGCGCAAAGGCTCGGTGCCGGTCATCTCGGCGCGTTCTTTCGAGGTCTTTCTGGATGGAATAAACAACATGTATCAGTCCCCACAACCATTATCGAATGCACTTGCGTGGGCGAGTTCCGCCTCGACCCTTGCATGCCATGACGCACGCCGCTGCTCACGCGCCGCGGATCGCGCCGACGGTTCGAACACCGCGTCGGTGACGGTCGTCGTGCGTGCGTGTTGCAGCGAGTCCCACAGCAGGCCCGACGACCCCGCGAGAAAGGCGGCGCCGCGCAGACTCGCGCGATCGCTTTCATGCATGCGACGCACCGGCATGCCGCTCAGGTCGGCCTGGATCTGCAGCAGCGTGTCGCTGCCGGAGAGTCCGCCGCCGACCACCAGTTCGGAGGCCGTGACATCCGCGATCGCCTGGTTCGCGTCGATACACAAGGCGACCGAGTGCGCGATGCCTTCGAGAATCGCGTAGGCGATTTCAGCTTGCGTCGTCGCAATAGAAATGCCGCTTAACGAGGCACGCGCGTTGGGCTGCAATTGCGGAACCCGCAAGCCGGTCAAGGCGGGCAGGAAGGTGGCGCCGCGCGACGAATCGAGCGTCGCGGCGAGCGCGCTGATTTGCGTGGCATCGTCGAACCAGTGCAGCTTCTCGCAGATCCAGTTCAATGCGGAGCCGGTCGTTGCCACGAAGGTTTCGAGTGAAAAGTGCGACACGTCGTGCTGGCGCCGCGCGGTCATGGTCAAGGTGCCGGCGTGCGAGGTTTCCGTCGCGCGGGGGACTTGCGTGCCGACCAGCAGATCGACGAAGCTGCCCGTGCCGTGCACGCACATCGACTGGCCGCGATCCAGGCAACCGAGCCCGACCGCACCCGCGAGCTGGTCGCCCGCGCAGGCAAGAATCGGCACGTCGATGCCGAGTACATCCGCACGTGTACGGCCGAATTCATCGGCATCCTGACGAAGTTCCGGTAGCAGTCTCTGCGGAAAACCGAGCGCGTCGATCCAGTCGAGACAATAGCGGTGTTCGTCGAGCAGATACGCGCTCGCGGAGGTGGCGTTGGTGGGCGTCGTCACGCATACGCGTTCGGTGGAGAGATGCCACAGCAACCAGGTGTCGATGGTGCCGAACGCGAGACGGCGTTCGCGATTCGCGAGAATCACCGCGGGCGTCGTTTGCAGATGATGGGCGGCCCACAGATAAGGCGAGCGCACGCCGGCCGGACGGCCCACCCGCTCAATCAGCGTGCGGTCCCACGCTTCGCCGAGCCGGTTCAGTTCGCCTGCGTGGCGCGTGTCCTGCCAGACCATCGCGGGCACGAGCGCGCGTCCGGTGCGGGTATCCCACAACACGGCGGTCGCGCGTTGCGTCGCGATGGCGAGCGCAACCACATTCAGTTGCTCGGTGGCCGCGCGCGCGAGCGTCGCACGGCACACGGCGATCGTTTTCTCAAGAATGCTGTTCGCGTCCTGCTCGACGACGCCCGGCCGTGGACTGTCGACCCGCAGCGGCTCATACGCGAGGCAGGAGACCTGCCCGCAGGCGGCCACCACTGCCGCGCGCGTGCCGGACGTCCCTTCGTCGATCGCGAGAATAACGTTTCGATTGGTGGTCATCGCTGTGATGTCTCGCGCATGCGTTGGCTGTCAGGCTCACTGAGCCTGACGGATTGTCGTCAGATCGTTCCTGACGCTGGCGACGCCACTCACTGCGCTCGCCACCTTCGCGGCCTGCTCGATCTGGCTGCTATCCGGCATCGACCCTTGCAGCGTCACGGCACCTTGCTTCGCCCGAACCGTCACGTTGACGATATTCAGATTCTTTTTCCGCGCCAGTGCCTGCCGTACATTTTTCGCGAGCTGGCGATTAGCCGCGCGCTGCGCCTTCGCACTTACCGGTGAAGCGCTCGCCACAGGCGCCGACGCTGCCGTGGTCGTAGCCGCGCTGCCGCCGGATTGCGCGTGTGCAATCGTCGCCGTTGCGAGCAGGCAGGCAACAATCCATCCATTCCGAGCGATTATTTTCATTCAAGTCTCCTATGTTAATAAAGCGAACTCTCAACCCGCCAACACCTGAAGTTGATCCAGCAGCACGTCAGACACCTCGATCCCGTCACGCTCAGCCTGTTGCGCAAGCGACTCCCGCCGTTGCCCGGGCAAGCGCACATCGGGGTCCTCGAGCATGATCGCGATCAGGGCTTCGACACGTGCAAGGTAGACATCGCTGCCTGCCAACGCGCCCGGATCGACCGCCCAGAAAAGATGGCCGACGCGCGACTTGTCCCCCTCCTCCGTGAGGAAGGAGCCCGCCTCATAGCCAAAATTGGCGCCCGCCAGCGCGGCCGCCAGCAATTCGACCGTCAATGCCAGCATGGCGCCCTTGGCGCCGCCGACGGGCAGCATCATGCCGTCGAGCGCGACTCGCGCGTCGGTGGTCGGCGAGCCGTCGCGCGCCGTGGCCCAGCCCTCGGGGATCGGCTTACCTTCGCGCGCAGCCACCATGATCTTGCCGCGCGCTACGTTCGAGAGCGACAGGTCGATCATCAGCGGCTCGCCCGAGCGGCGCGGAAACACCGCGCCAATCGGATTGGTGCCGAACAGCGCACGACGTCCGCCAAATGCGGGCATGGCGGCCGGTGAATTGCTGAAGGCCAGACCCACGAGACCTGCTCTGCCAAGCGCCTCCAGGTGATACGCACCGACCCCGAAGTGGTGGCTGTGGCGCACGCTCGCGACCGCGCTGCCATGTTCCCGGGCACGCCCGATGAGCGTCTGCACGGCCAGCTCGCACGCGGGAAACGCCAGTCCGTCGTCCGCATCGATCAGAACTGCCGCGTGACGCGAACTCGCGATGAAGGCCTGCGCCGTGGGACTCACGCGGCCGTTGCGCAACTGCGCGAGATACATAGGCAGACGCGACACGCCGTGCGACGCCAGCCCGCGTGCGTCGGCGTAAACGAGTGCGTTCGCCGTGGCAGTCGCCGTCTCCGAAGTGGTGCCTGCCCGACGCAGTGCGCGCGTGGCGAGCACGTGCAACTCGGCGGTTGAAACGAGCGTCATGGATGCAATTCCTTTCATGTAATCGGTTTGCCGGACGACCGCGCGAATCCGGCGCACCGGCGCACCGGCACACAACCCGTGCGTGCTAACAGGAGAAAACGGCGGCGTTCAGGCGCTCTCGAACAACCGCGTCAGGACGAATTCCCGATGACCGAGCGCTTCAGCAGCGGTCCAACGTCCATTGGCCGTTGCAAGCATGGTTTCGAGCAGCTTGTCGCCCGCCTGGTCGAGATTCTGTTCGCGCTGCAGCAGCCCGGACACGTCTACGTCGATATGTTCGCCCATGGTCCGCACCGTGCGCGGATTCGCGCAGATCTTGATCACTGGCACGATCGCGTTGCCAATCACATTGCCCTGTCCGGTGGGGAAGAAGTGCACCGCAAACCCGGAGGCCGCGCACAGGGTCACCATTTCAGCCGCCGCCGACGAAGAATCCATAAACCACAGTCCCGGACCGCCAGGCTGTTCGGCCTTGTCGAGCACGCCGTCGACGCGGCACGTCTTGCCGATCTTCTGGATATTGCCCAGCGCCTTCTCTTCGATGGTGGTGAGGCCGCCTGCAATATTGCCCTTGGTGGGCTGCGATTCCGACAGGTCGTCGGTCTTCCAGCGGTTGATCATCGCCTGATAACGATCGAACATGAACTGGAAGCGCTCGCGCACCTGGTCGTTGGCGCAGCGCGCCGCCACGATCTGCTCGCCGCCCGTGAGCTCCGACGTTTCGCCGAATACGAGGGTTGTGCCGAGTTCATAGAGTTTGTCGAATGCGTTGCCCACCGTCGGATTGGCGCCGCAGCCCGAGGTGGTGTCCGACTCGCCGCATTTTGTCGAGACCCACAACTCCGCGATCGAACAGGTTTCGCGCTCGAGCGAAGTGGCGTATTGCACCAGCTCTTTCGCTGCTCGCGAAGCGCGCAGGATGGTGTCGTGGTCTCCGTGCAGTTCGATACCGAAACCCATGACCGGCTTGCCCGACTTCGCGATGCCGTCGACCACGCGCTTGGTCCAGCCTTCCTCGATGCCGATGACGATGACCGCCGCGACATTCGGGTTGCAGCCCGCGCCGATCAAGGTGCTGAAATGCAGATCGAGGTCGGCGCCGAACTGCAAGCGGCCGTATGGGTGGGGCAGCGCCATGGTCCCCTTGATGTTGTTCTCCACGGCCTGTGCCGCGGCGTTCGACAGGTCGTCGACGGGCAGAATGATCACATGGTTGCGCACGCCGACGCGGCCGTTCGCGCGACGGTAGCCGCGGAAAGAAGTGTTCTGGTCAATCACGCTCATGGTGTGTTCTCGTGTATGGCTAGGATTCGGGGTTGCCGCGCACCCGTGGCGCGCAGCGTGTTGTCCGCATGGATCGGCCTGCGCCGGCTACCAGCGCTTGGTCTTGATGTTGTGCACATGAGCGTGCTCGCCGGCCTTGATCGGCGCGACCACCTTGCCGATATCCACCCCGTATTTGTAGACCGTCTCTCCGACCGCCATGTCGCGCAGCGCCACCTTGTGGCCAATCGGTATGTCCTGCTTCGCCGAGACCGTGATGATCTCGTCGTCATCCATGATCCACGCGCTCAACTGCGTGCCCGCCCTGATTCCTTCGACGACTGCCACGCCTACGGTGTCCTTCGCCTCGTGCATCACGATATGAATGGTTCTGCGCGCTTCCTCCGGCTTTGAGGATGCTCCTGCGCCGGACTGCTGAGGCGCGCCTGCTGCGGTATGACTCATCGATCGTCTCCTGTGGGTTTGGCAACAACGGTTTCCTTCAGCACCTGAAAACATCTTAGGCATCCAACACATTCATGTCAACCATATCATCTATATGTCTTGGATGAATCGGATGAAGTAGAATTCCAGACAGGCAATTCATTCATCGAGGACGAAGTTATGCAGACCACGGCAGCGGGATCACAGGCGCAGACAGCTGGCGCACCGGGCATTGGCGGCACGCGCTACAAGGAGGTCAAGCAGGCTCTGCTCGCTGCACTTTCGGCGCAGGAGTGGAAAGGCGGTGAGACGATTCCTTCTGAAAAACGTCTCGCCGAGCGCTTCGGCGTGTCGATCGGCACGTTGCGCAAGGCCATCGACGAACTGGTGGCCGAGAACATCCTCGTGCGCCACCAGGGGCTCGGCACCTTCGTCGCGCAACATCAACGCGACCGGCATTTTTTCCGTTTCTTCCGCGTTGTCCGCCAGGACGGCGAAAAGACCTACCCCACCGTCAATCTCGTCTCGTTCCGCAAAGCTAAAGCCACGCGTGAGATGGCCGCTGTGCTGGGTGTCGAAACCGGCGCGCGGGTCTTCACGTTCGTCAACCGTCTTGCGTTGCATGACGAGACAGTCATGATCGACACCATCACGGTGCTCGAATCGCGCTTCCCCGGCCTGACGGAAAACATGCTGCGCGAGCGGCCCAGTACCTTGTACAACTTCTATCAGGACGCTTTCCAGATCAATGTGGTAGGCACCGAAGAGCGCTTGCGCGTTGCCACCGCCAACGCCGGCGAAGCGAAGTTCCTCGGCGTGGAGCAAGGCACGCCGCTTCTCGAGGTTCGGCGTGTTGCTTACTCGTATCATCAGATGCCTGTCGAGTGGCGTGTTTCGCATGTCAATACCGCGAGCTATGAGTACGTGGGGCCGTCATCGTCACACGATCAACCTTTGTAGTGAGAACGTGGTTTCTCATACGCAATAAATAACTCATCTATATGTTATAGATGAACCATATGCCGTAAAATTCTTCGTCACGAGCCTTCAATGGCATACGGCGACGGGGAGCGCGGCAGAGATGACAATAGACAGCCTCGGCATCGGTGGTAAGCGCTACAAGGAAGTCAAGCACGCACTGCTTGCAGCGCTTGCCGCGCAGGAGTGGAAAGGCGGCGAGGCCATTCCGTCCGAGCGGCGCCTTGCAGAGCGATTCGGCATCTCGGTGGGCACCGTGCGCAAGGCGATCGACGAACTCGTCGCCGAAAATGTTCTCGTGCGGCATCAAGGCCTCGGCACCTTCGTGGCTCATCATCAACGTGACCGGCATTTCTTCCGCTTCTTTCGTATCGTCGGCGTCGGGGGTGACAAACGTTATCCCACCGTCGAGCTGTTATCGTTCGAACAGACAAAGGCGTCACCCAGCGTCGCGCGACTCCTCGCCATTGCTCCCGGCGCAGGCGTCTACAGGTTTTCGAACAGCCTCGCACTGGATGGCGAAGTCGTGATGATCGATCGCATCGTCGTGCCCGAAGCGCGCTTTCAAGGCTTGAGCGAAGACGCACTGCGCGACCGGCCGAACACGCTCTACAACTTCTATCAGGACGTCTTTAACGTCTACGTCACCGGCATCGAAGAGCGCCTGCGTGCCCGTCTGACCGATCACACGCTGGCCCCGTTGCTGGGCGTCCCGGTCGGCACGCCGCTGCTCGAAATCCGGCGCGTCGCGTATTCGTATCAGCATGTGCCCGTTGAACTGCGCACTTCGAGTGCCAATACGGCGAAGCATGAGTACCTTGGGGCGTCCACGTTGCCGACGCAGACTTACGACGGTGGTGTTCCCTGAAGCAACCTGCCCGAGGCTTGGTATGGTGAGCCCCGGGCATGACGAGTTCCGCTTTGACGCGCCACGCGTCGACTCCCGCTCGACTACCCGCGTTCCTCCCGCTCGGCCAACACGGGTTCCGCAGCACACAGCGCCGCTTTAACGCGCGCCGCAACGAGCGAACTGACGCGCTCGTTCGACTGCACGGTCAAGCCCGCGATATGCGGCGTCAGAATCAGATTGGGCGCGTTAGCGAGTGGTGAACCCGCGGCAAGCGGCTCATCGGCGAACACGTCGAGCGCGGCGCCGGCGATGTGCCCGGCGTGCAACGCCGCCGCCAGTGCGGCTTCGTCGACAATGCCGCCGCGTGCCGTATTGATCACCACCGCGCCCTTCCTGAGCGTGGCAAGCCGCGCACCGTCGAGCAGATTGCGCGTTGTCGGCAACAACGGGACATGCAGCGTGATCACATCGGCCGCCCGCAACGCGTCGTCCAGCGAGACAGGCCGCGCCCCCGTTTCGCGCCAGCAGGGCGCGTCCTGCGCCAGTTGCGGATCGTGGCCGACTACCTGCATGCCCATGCCACGCGCGAGGCGCGCTACAAGTTGTCCGATGCCGCCGAAGCCGATCACGGCGAGCGTGGCGCCCGCCAACTCGCGGCCGTTCGAAAGCGCAGTGCGTGGCCAGCTTCCGTTCGCCACCTCCGCGCTCGAGGAATAGGCGCCACGCAGCAACATCAGTGCTGTCGCGATCACGTACTCGGCCACGGCCTGCGCGTTGGCTCCCGTGGCGGGATGAACCGACATGCCGCGGGCCGCGCATGCATCGAGATCGATATTGTCCAGCCCGACACCGAGCCGGCCGACTGCGAGCAAGCGGGGAGCGCCATCCAGCAACGCGGCGCTCACCTGAGTGCGATTGCGCACGATCAGCGCATGCGCATCCCCCAGCGCCTCGCGCAGTGCCGCGGGCGTATCGACCAGTGATGGGTCGTACTGGACTTCGAATTCATCTCGCAACCTGTCTACTGCGGCGGTGTCCATGAACTCGCTTATCACTACCCTTTTCATATGGAATCCTTACTTAATAATATGAAGTTCCGGCCCGGAAAACCAGCCTCGAACAACTTAGAACGACGTGCGCAGACCCGCGGTAAAGGCCCACGGTTTGAAGCCCGGCGTAATCGTCGTGAAATTCGAATTCAGCAGCCCGAAGCCTTGCGTCGACTTCGAATTGTTCTGGATGTACGCGGCGTACGCATAGAGTTGCGTCCGCTTGGTGAAGTAGTACACATAGCCAAGGTCGTAGGCCATCGCCCTTGCGTCTTTGTTTTCGATGCGCCGTGCCACGCCGATGTTCACGTCGCCAGGGCCGACGGGAATCTTCGCGTTGACCATTTCCGCCGAGGCGAAGAAATTGGTCCCGTCGGTGGTCTTCGTGTAGACATAGTTGCCGCCGAGAATCACCGGGCCAAAGTTGTATGTGGCACTCAGAACGTGGGTAATCTGGGCTGAGGCTGACAGCGTGGTTGTGTTGGCGTAGTACTGGTCATGATTGAAACCGTACGCCAGCCAGAGGCTGCTGCGCGAGTAGATGACGTTAAAGCCGATGTTGCGGCCAGCGGCGGTTTGTCCGGTCGCGTTCTGCGCGCCGAACGAGTAGCCGATTTCCGAGGACAGGCCGTAGAAATTGGGCGTCCGGTACCGCACCGAATTCGGATAGAAGCCACCCGTGCCCGATTTGCCGAGCGTGTACGTATGCTCCAGGTTAATGATGGCCGAATAGGTGGCCAGCCCATACGTGCCGACGTCGGAGCCGAGGTAGGTCCAGTAGATCGGCAGGTACATGTAGCCGAAATCGACGTTACCGTACTGTTTGCTTCCCAAACCGACCGAAGCGCCGCGGGTCCACAAGGTCGCCCCGCCACCCGCACCCGTGTAGGTGTTGAAGCTTGTCTCCATCATGAAGTTCGCGGTGTATCCGCCACCGAGGTCCTCGGTGCCGCGAAAGCCCCAGCGCGATGCCTGCAGGTTGCCCGTGGCAGCCTGGGCAACCGGACTCACGTTGCGATCGTATTTCACGTACTGAACTGCGGCGTCGATAATGCCGTAGATCGTCACCGAGGACTGCGCATGGCTCGCCCCGGCAAACACCATCAAACCCATCCCCAACGCGGCACGCCCCAGCGGGTGCTGTTTCATTCGATGTCTCCTGTCACGCATTGCTGTTTTAGGGTAGCGCTACCGGTCGGGAGAAAAAGTACTGATTTTTTCGCCACAGCCGTTGAACCACCCGCCATGGTTCGCCTGCGCTGCCGCACAGGTCGATACCGGTACTGCCGGCCCTCTTCTCTCTCGTGGTATTGCCCCGAGTCCGAAGGTCTCCGTCACCCTATTGCCTGGTTATCCGTATCATCCAACCACCGAAGTCTGCGCAAGCCCCGCGTCGACGAGCAGGTTCTGTCCGGTAATCGCGGCGGATTCCTCGCTCGCCAGAAACAGCACCATGCTGGCCACGTGATGCGGCTCGACACGAAACTTCAGGCATTGGGATTCGATAAAGGCCTGGTCCGCACTGGCGTCGCGCCACAGCCGCTGTTGCCGCTCCGTCACGACCGCACCGGGCAAAACCGCGTTGACCCGGATGTTGAGTTCACCGAGCTCGCGTGCCAGCGTGCGCGTGATGCCACTGATGGCAGCCTTCGAGGCCGTATAGCCGATCAGGTTGGGCCGTCCGCGCAGCCAGGAGATCGACCCCAGGTTGATGATCGCGCCGCCTCCCGCGCCGGCCATGCCCGGGGCAACCCGTTGCGTAGCGAACACGTGGTGCGTGAGGTTCACCGCCAGCAGTTCATTCCAGCGCGCCTCGCTGAGATCCGCGAGCGCATGACGATCGTCGCGCGCCGCGTTGTTGACCAGCACGCGGATGGGGCCGGTCACGTCAGCCGCGCGGTCCAGCACCTGCTGCAACGCTGCGATGTCGCGCACGTCGCAGCGCGCAAAGAAAGGACGCCGCTCTACGGGATAGGTATCGCACAGCGCTGCGCCGGCCGCTTCGTCGATATCGCAGAAGGCCACCCGCGCACCCTGCTGAACGAAAGCGTCCACCAGTGCCGCGCCGATCCCGGATGCCCCACCCGAGACAAAGACGGCCTTCCGATGCAGGCTCGGATAGAGCGTGTAGTGCCGCGTCGCGCTCATCCTTTCAACCCTCCGGCGGTGAGCCCGCCAATCACCCGCTCCTGGAAGATCGCCATTAGCGCCGCCACCGGCACGATGGCGACCACGAGCGCAGCGGAGATCAATGGCCACGGAAATCTGAACTCGCCCTGGTAAAGCGTGATGCCCACAGGGAGCGTGCGAAACGCCGGCGCCGAGTTGAGCGAAAGCGCCAGCAGGAATTCGTCCCACGAGTTCACAAACGCGAGGATCGCCGCCGTGAACACGCCCGGCGCCGACAGCGGCAGCACGATGCGAAACAGCGCACCGATGCGTGTGCAACCATCGAGCAACGCGGCGCTTTCCAGATCCTCAGGGATCGCCTGGAAGAAGCTCACCAGCACGAGCGTGCAGACGGGCAAACTGAGTACGCTATAGGGGATGATCAGTGCGAGGTAGGTGTTGAGCAGCCCCAGCGTGCGCATGATCTCGAACAGCGGCACGAGCAACGTGACGAGTGGGAACATCGAAGACGCGATGATCAGCGAGAGGATCAACCCGCGATACTTCAGTTTCAGGCGCGCGATCGCGTAGGCCGCGCACGCCGCCACCATCACCGCGATCGCCGTCGAGCAGAAGGCCACGACGAAACTGTTGGCGAGAAACACCAGCAGCGGCTGATCCGTGAAAGCGTGCACGTAGTTGGCGAGCGTGGCGTGATGCGGCAAATAGGTGATCGGCGTGTGTGCCAGTTCCGCCTCGCTCTTGAACGAGGTCAGCAGAATCCATACGGCCGGAAAAAATCCGTTGAACACCACCACTGCAGCCGCGATCCAGCGCAATCTCGCGCCGCTAAACAGTCCCTGTAGCTGATTCATTTTCTGCCCTCCCCTCGCACGAACTTGAGATACACCACGCTGATCGCCAGCGAAATCGCGAACATGAACACAGCCAGCGCCGCGCCATAGCCCACGTCGAGATAGTCGATCATGGTGGAATTGATCAGCATCGCCAGCGTCGTCGTACTGTTCCCCGGACCGCCGTGCGCCATCGTGTAGGGAATGTCGAAGGTTTGCAGCGCGCTGATGGTGCGGAAGATCATCGCCACGACGATCGAGGGCACCAGCATCGGCAACGTGATGTGAAAGAACTTCTGCAGCCGGGTTGCCCCGTCGACCTCCGCGGCTTCGTATAGCGAGCGCGGGATCGTCTGCAGCCCGGCGAGCAGAATCAGCGCCACGAAAGACGAGGTTTTCCAGACCGTCGTCAGGCACACTGCGGCGAATGCCCAGCCGGGACTCAGCAGGAACATCACCGGCTCGAAGCCGAGCCTCACCAGCACATCGTTGACGATGCCGTGGTCCGTATTGAAGAACCACGCGAAGATGAGACCAGAGAACGCCAGCGGCAACGCCCAGGGCAACAGCAAGGCGAGGCGGATCGGCCAGCGCACCCGATAGGGCAGGTTCGCGAGGAGCGCCAGTGGCAGGCCGACGAGGAAGGCGCCGGGCACGGTGATCACCGTAACGAGCAACGTATTCTTCGTCGCGTTCCAGAAGTCCGGATCGTGCAATGCGTCCGCGTAGTTGCGCAAACCGGTAAAACTCGGCGCGAGGCCGCCCGAGAGGCGGATGTCGAAGAAGCTGTTGTACAGCAACTTGCCGATCGGATACACGACGATCAGTCCCAACAGCAACGCGGCAGGTGCGAGCAGGATGACGGCGAGCTGCGTTTCCGACGGGTCGAACCAGCGCGAGCGTCGCTGTTCCGGCTGCGCGTGTTTCTCGGTGACGCTGACGCTGTTCATCGCGCCCCCGCATGCTGAAGGGACGCGCCCGTTTGCGCATCGAACCAGTGGGTCTTCTCGTGCTTCACGGAAAGCCAGGCTTCGGCGCCGGGCGGCAAGCGGACATCCGCGGCAAGTCGCGCCACCAGCGGCTGGCCGCCGAGATCCAGCGTGCACAGTGTCTCGGCGCCGAGGGGCTCGTTCACAACCACGCGCGAGCGGATCGGACACGCGCCGCCCTGTGCGGCTGCCTCGGCGTTAGCTGCGTGCTGCAGGCATTCAGGCCGCACGCCAAGTGTCAGGCGCCGCTCGCCTGGCTTCAGTTTTGCCAGTACGTCGGTGGGTATTTCGATGTCGATACCCTGGCCGCGCGCGCGCGTCCGATCGATGTCCAACTCCAGCAGGTTCATCGCGGGTGAGCCGGTAAAGCCCGCCACAAAAGTGGTGCGCGGCGCGTTATAGATTTCGTCGGGAGTGCCGTATTGCACGACCCGGCCGGCTGACAGAACCGCGATGCGGTCAGCGAGCGTCATGGCCTCGACCTGATCGTGCGTGACGTAAATCATCGTCGCGCCCAGCCGCCGGTGCAGCTTCTTGATCTCGACGCGCATCTCATTGCGCAGCTTGGCGTCGAGATTCGACAGCGGTTCGTCGAACAGAAAGACCTTCGCATTGCGCACGATCGCGCGGCCCATCGCCACGCGCTGCCGCTGACCGCCCGACAGATTGCGCGGCTTGCGCTCGAGCAGATGATCGAGTTGCAGCAGTTTCGCTGCCGCTTTGACGCGTGAGTCGATTTCGGGTTTTGGCGTTTTACGCAGACGCAAACCGAATGCCATGTTTTCGTAGACTGATTTGTGCGGGTAGAGCGCGTAGTCCTGGAACACCATGGCGATTTCGCGTTCGCGCGGCGCGAGACCATCCACGCGCTTGCCGTCGATCATGATCTCGCCCTGCGTGACCGTTTCCAGCCCCGCGAGCATGCGCATCAGTGTCGACTTCCCGCAGCCTGATGGTCCGACGAAAACAACGAACTCGCCGTTCTTCACATCGAGATTAATGTCGTGCAATACCGCCGCGTTGCCGTCATACGCCTTGACCACACGGTTAAAGGTCACTGTCGCCATAAATGTCTCCTGTCGACCAGAGTTAGCGCTTTAGCGCTTACTCTGGTCCCATGCAATTTATTGCGCGTCCGCATCTCGTGGACGCGAATCAATGTTGTGCTGCCTGCAACACTCAATACGGCCCAACGCTTTCGGTACTCGCCGCACGCCCCTTGATCGCCGCGAGCCACGCCGCCGCCTGCCGCATCATCATTCCCATATCCGACGCGATCGCGACATAGTCGTAGCCGGCACGCACGAATGAATCGACCATCTCCGGCGTCGGTCCCACGATGCCGATCGGCATGCCGATACGGCGCGCGCGTTGCGCGGCCTCGTGAATCAGCGCCTGCACCGCTTCGTCTTTCAGGTTGCCGATCTTGCCCATGGCAGCGGACAGGTCGCCCGGGCCGACGAACAATGCATCGACACCCGGCACCGCGGCAATCAGTTCGAGCCGTTCGATGGCCGCCGGGGTTTCCAGTTGCACGATGCACGCAGTCGTTTCATTTGCCTCGGTGCTATACGAGGCCTGCGTGCCGTAGCCGCTCGCACGGTGCATCGCGGCATAACCCCGGGTGCCCAGCGGCGGGTATTTCGTCGATGCCACCGCGCGCCGCGCATCGTCCGCGGTTTCGACGAAGGGAAACATCAGGGTCTGCGCGCCCATGTCGAGTGCGCGCTTGGCCAGCACGGGATCGTTCGCCGCCAGTCGCACGATGGCCGTGGCCGGCGTGCAGCCGACCGCCTGCAGCAGTTGCCACGTGTCACGGAATTCGATCGGCACATGCTCCATGTCGATCAGCAGCCAGTCGAAGCCCGCGCGGCCGAGCGCCTCGGCGGTGCTGGCCGTCCCCGACATCAGCCAGGTGCCCAACGGCACGCCATCTGCCGCGAGGGCACGCCTGAAACTATTCAGGTCCGTGTGTGTGCTGGTTTTATCCATGCCGCTGGTTCCTTAAAAAATGGTTGGTTCGACCGGGGCTTCGCGCCCCATCAGAAAGTCGAAGTCGCAGCCTTCATGCGCCTGCGTGACATGCTCCAGAAAGATCCGCGTATAGCCGCGTCTGACCCTCTGTGCGGCGGGCTGCCATACCGCGCGGCGCCGTGCCAGTTCGGCCTCGCTGACGCGCATGTCGAGGCGCCCCGCCGCCACATCGAGTTCCACGATGTCGCCGGTTCTGATGAGCGCGAGCGGGCCGCCCGCCGCCGCCTCGGGCGCGATGTGCAGGACACAGGTTCCGTAGTGCGTGCCGCTCATGCGCGCATCCGAAAGCCGGACCATGTCGCGCACGCCCGCGGCCAGCAGCTTGCGCGGGATCGGCAGATTGCCCCACTCCGGCATGCCGGGCGCACCGAGCGGGCCGCCGTTGCGCAGCACCAGCACGGTGTTTTCGGTGACATCGAGCGCCTCGTCATGAATGCGCGCGTTCATCTCCGCCATCGAATCGAACACCAGCGCCGGCCCCGCGTGCTTGAGGAACTTCTCGCTCGCGGCGCTGGGCTTGATGACGGCGCCAGACGGCGCGAGGTTGCCGTGCAGCACCGCCAGTGCGCCGGCGGACGTAACCGGGTTGTCGCGCGGACGCACCGTCTCCGCGTCCATGCAACGCGCGTGTTGCAGGTTCTCGCCGAGCGTCAGGCCGTTGACCGTCCGGCAATCCAGATTCAACAGGTCGCGAACCTGCAGCAACAGAGCAGGCAGGCCGCCGGCGTAATAGAGGTCTTCCATCAGACGGTCGCCTGATGGAAACAGGTTGGCCAGCACGGGAATGCCCTCGCCTTTGCGCGCGAGGTCGTCGAGCGTAAGCGGGATGCCTCCCCTTCCAGCGATGGCGATCAGATGGATCGCCGCGTTGGTCGAGCCACCCAGCGCCATGTACGCGACAATGCCGTTTTCAACCGCATGCGCGTCGAAGAAGGTAGACGGCCGCAGATCCTCCCAGACCATCTCGACGATGCGCGCCCCGCTTGCCGACGCCATGCGGGTATGCGCGGAATCCATCGCCGGAATGCTGCTCGCCCCCGGCAAAACGAATCCCATCGCCTCCGCAATCGAAGTCATTGTGCTGGCCGTACCCATGGTGTTGCACGTGCCGGGCGTACGCGTCATCCGTGCTTCGAGCGCCACCCATTCGGTCTGCGGCAGATTGCCGGCCTGATATTCGTCCCAGAACAGCTTCGTGTGTGTTCCGGCGCCGACCGGCACGCCACGGTAGCGGTCGTTGAGCATCGGTCCCGCAGGCACGAAAATGCACGGGAGGTCTGCGCTCAATGCGCCCATCAGCAGGCCCGGCGTGGTCTTGTCGCATCCGCCGAGCAGCACCGCGCCGTCGACCGGAAGCGAGCGCAGCAGTTCTTCGACTTCCATCGCGAGAAAGTTGCGATACAGCATGGTGGTCGGCTTCACCATGACTTCGCCGAGCGACATCGCCGGTAACTCGAACGGCAAGCCGCCGGCCTGCAGGATCCCGCGCTTCACGGCTTCTGCCGTTTCGCGCAGATGGCTATGACACGGCGACAGATCGCTCCACGTATTGACGATGGCGATGACCGGCCGCGCCATGAATTCCTCGCGCCGCAACCCCATTTGCTGAAGACGCTGCCGGTGCGCGAAGGAACGCATGTCGTCCGGAGCAAACCAGCGTTGACTGCGCAACGATTCGAGTCGTACGAGTTTCTTGTCCAAGCGGCTCACCGTGTGCAAATCAAAAAGGGATGACGAGCCCGGCACGCGGCACGCGCTGATTCAGGCCGCACGTCCCCTAGCTCCGACAACGGCGCGACGCTGACCGACGTGCCACTCAGATCGATACCCACCCATGCCTTCATACAGCCGTCTCCCAGGAGGTTTGCGCGCGCCGCGCCCTCCGTCACTTGGATTGTGTTGCCGATCATTCGCATCCGATTACCGGGAAGATTTGCCGCAATAACCTTCCGCTCTAAAAAATATTTAAAGTCTTATCATTCACATCAGCTAATGCAGGCAAATCTAACTATCTGATTAGGCTCAAGAATCGAAATAGTCTTTTACACCCGCCCATACAGCCCGTCCTTGCCTTTGCATAACGAAAATTGCTAACCTGATTAATAAATCGACACAAGTCCGAAGAGCCGCTCCGCTCAAATCGGCTTTTACCAGAAGGAGTCCCACAAAATGACTACGAGACAACGTCTCATTCCCTCTTGCGTGCTATTGGCAGCGCTCGGTCTCGCCGCCTCCGCCGCATTTGCCGACAACACCACAAGCTTGCCGGCTGCGCCGAACGGCGCCTCAGCCGTGCGGACTGCCAACAGCGAAGACGCAGACCGGGAGGCACGCAAGGCCGAGCGCCGGCGACTCGCCCGACTGCCACGTCCAACCAATCCGGCATCGGCGGCGGATTACGGTTCATAAGCGGCGGTGCCTCCGTTCACGCGATCACTGTGCTTCAGGCATCCACGGTTCCGGCCGCGCACGGCATCGGCACGGCCCGGTTATGTGGCCGGCCTGTTTCGGGACGCAGCAATGGCTCGGCGGTGTACTGGCAAACCAGCGCGCGGCGCGGATGCGCAGTGCGGTTCGCGCCCGTGCGGTGCATCATGAGGCTGGAAAACGCCACCGCCGCGCCGGCCGGCACTTCGATCACCTCGCCTTCTTCGTCGCCGCGAAAGCCCACCAGATTGGCGCCGTTCGAGTCCCACTCGTGTTTCGACACCGCGAGATCCTGAGAGATGTCACGCGGAATCACGAACAGCGTGCCATTGTCCCGTATCGACTGATCGAGTGCGCACCACACCGTGAGGTACGGCTGATGCGCAAACGGCACATAGCCTGAATCCTGGTGCCAGGCGAAACTGTCGCCATGCTGCGGCGCTTTCACCACGATCTGTTCATTGAACAGGTACACCTTCGGCCCCAGCAGATCGGAGGCGAGTTCCGCCATCATCTGTCCTTTGATAAAGCGCTCGAGCGCGGGAAAGATCTCGCAGCGATTCGAAAAGAAGTGCCGGTTTCCCTTGCTGATGGCGCTGTACGCCTGTCCTTCCCGCAGGAAGGACGGCGGATACGGCCGACCCTTCACTGCCGCTTCCACGAGGGCGTCGGCTGCCTCGCGAGCTCCCTCCAGTTCCTGCTGCGACATCGCATTTTCGATTACGCAATAGCCCTTCTTCCTGAAACTGTCGATCTGATCCTGGCTGAGCATCTTCTCGCTCCTGTCGTCAAAGAGCCTTCAGATTAGGCTCAACGTTCGCCGCGATCTCTGCCGATCAAACCGACGTTTCTGCATTTCGTGCTAGTTCAGGGTGTACCCGTATCGCCATGAGACTGGCGGAGTTTCGTCGCGCCGCTATCCGCGTACTCCCCTTCTTGACAGAAAACCTGGCGCCCCCAAACAATGGCGGCTCGCACGCAGGCGCCGCGTTGGGCCGCAAGATCGGCCCGCACGCCATGAACCCTGCACAGCATATCTGGCTGTTGTTAGGACAAAATGAGGACTCGGTAAATGGCTCAGATCGACATCATCCCTGCCACGCTATCCGGAATGTGCTGGTTGAGCCCCGCGGCCCAGCCGCGCTACAAACGCCGCACCAGTCCGCACAGCCACGTCGAGATCGAGGCGAATCTGGTCGAGTCGGGCACCTGCCGTTATCTGGTGGACGACCGCATCCAGAACCTGACGCGCGGTGATTTGCTGTGGCTCTTTCCCGAGCAGCCGCACATGCTGATCGATGCGAGCGACGACATGTCACTGTGGGTGATCCTCGGCCGACCCGGGTTTCTCACGTCGCGCACGCAACGCGTGCCGGCTTCCGCGCACGAGCGCGAGCAGTTTGCCCGTCCGCATCGGCTGCGCGAAAGCGAGCGCACCCACCTGACCTCAGTGCTGCGATCGCTGACCGAGTGCGAAGACGATCCGGCTCATCATGCCAATGGGCTCGCCTGGTGGTTCGACGCCGCGGCCCGCATCACGGAGGCGCACAATGGCCGCGCCGGCCGTCCGATGCATCCCGCCATCATCAAGGCACTTGCCTTGCTCGATGCGGATCCGTCGACCCCACTGCCCAAACTCGCGCAAGTGGTTCACCTGAGCCCGAGCCGCCTGAGCCACCTGTTCGCCGAACAGGTCGAGCGCTCCGTCTCCGCCCATCGCAACCATGTCCGGTTGCGGCGCTTTCAGGAACAGTTGCAACTCGGCGGCTGCCGCAATCTGACGCAAGCCGCGTTCGACGCGGGCTTCGGCAGCTATGCGCAATTTGCCCGCGTACTCTATGACGCCACCGGCGTGACGCCGCGCGAACTGCTGGGCGATAACGCGGCATAGCGGCAAGTGAGGACACCTCAGCACGATCCGTGCAGCGCGTGATCGGCCGAGCGGCGATCATGCATGCATGACAAACGCCGCCACTCTTCTCATCGGCATCACAGGCAACAGCGTGGTGCACACCGACGCCGATACGTTCGATCTCGAGACCCGCTTTCGCATGGTCAGCGAGGCAGGCGTGTTCGACTACTACGAACGCTCGCCGCCGCCGCATGAGCTCGACCTTCATCTGCGGATGAGCGAGCGCTACAAGCTGCCGATCCGGGCAGGCGGATTCTTCTATACGCTCGAACGCGACGAGCCTCTGCTGGATTGGCATTTACGCATCGGCGGCGAACTCGGCGCGAAGGTGCAGAACATCCAGTTGCGGCATCTCGATGCGAATGGCGTGCCGGTGTCGAATGCCCGCGTCGCGGCCGCCTACCTGCACGCCGCGGAAGTGGGTGCGAAAGTGGGCGTGACGCCGTGCTTCGAGGTGCATGTTGATATGTGGTCCGAGCACTTCGGGCGCGTTGAGGAAGTGGCTCGTCTCGTGGAACGCGAAGGTGTGCCGTTCAACATGACGCTCGATGCGTCGCACGTCATCTTCAAGATCGGCAATACCGGCGAGCAACAGGTGCAAGGCATGCTCGCCGACGTGCAGGCGGGCCGCGTGCGGCTCGATCCCTTTGACAAACACAGCGTGATCCACCGCTGGATCAGCGGCAATCTCGTCGGGCATGCGCATGCGCGCCCCGCCGTGCCGAACAATCCCGTCAACGTGTGGAGCAGCGGCCCCGACGGCCGGCCAGGGCGCGGCATCCAGTATCCGTTTCGCCGCCCGCCCGCCGACGCCTGGCACAGCGCCTGGGACGAAGCGGCACTCGAACCATGGAAGCATGTGATGCGCACGCTGCTTGCCCATCACGCACGCGCGCCGTCGAGCCGGCTCGGCCACATCAGCACGGAAATCCTGCCGTTTCACGACTACGGCGCGGGTTCACGCTATTCGCTGTTTGACGACAGCGTGGCCTGTGCGCGCTGGCTACGCGAGACCTGGACCGCCTGTTCCAACAACGAGGCGCGTGGCGTCATGCCAGACACGCGCCATAACTTGCCCAATGGGCCAGGCCTCGCCGGCCAGCCCGCCACGACGGGAGCGCAGCAATGACACTGGAGTTCGAACACGGGATCCTGACCCTCAAGGCAGGAGGCCGGGTATTGCTCAGTCATCAGGAGACCCGCCCTTGCTGCTTTATCGGCATGGGTACCGGAATCGTGAAGACGCGCAAGGGTCACGCCGACCTGCGCGACGATCTCGAGGAGAAGATCGCCCTGCGCGCCGCGCGGCTGCAGCGGCGCAATGGTTGCGAGTGCATCGATTTCTCGGTGACCGCGGACGGTCCGGTCGTTCTGAGCGTCGAGATATTACGCGTCGAGACAGGCGTGCACCTGCGCCTTCAGTCGCACGATGCGCGTATCAACCGTCTCTGGTGGCGCGTACCCGCAGAGGCCGATGAATACGTGTGGGGCTGCGGTGAGCAGTTCTCCTACTTCAATCTGCGCGGACGGCATTTTCCGCTCTGGACCTCGGAGCCGGGCGTCGGACGGGACAAGTCGACCCACATCACCTGGCAGGCCGAAATCGCGGGCGGCGGCGGGGGCGACTACTACAAGACCTACTATCCGCAACCCACTTTCGTGTCCTCGCTCCGCTACGCGTTGCATGCGCAGACCACCGCTTATGCCGACTTCGATTTTCGTCGCGCGGAGTATCACGAGTTGCATTTCTGGGCCGTACCCGAACAACTGGAGTTCACGCTGGCGGATGACTTCCCGACGCTGGTCGAGCACTTGTCGACGCGCTTTGGCCGCCAGCCGCGTCTGCCGGAATGGCTGCATCAGGGCGCGGTGCTTGGTCTGAAAAACGGCCGCCGTCATGCCGATCACGTGCTTGCGCTCGCGCTCGAACACGGCGTGCAGGTGAGCGCATTGTGGTGCGAGGACTGGGCCGGGGTGCGCATGACATCGTTCGGCACGCGGCTCTTCTGGGACTGGCATTGGAACGAAGAGCGCTATCCGGATCACGCGCGCTGGGTGCAGGCGTTGCACGGCGCGGGCATCCGTTTCATGGGCTACGCGAACCCTTACCTCTGTGAGGACGGAAAGCTGTTCAGGGAAGCCCGCGAACTCGGCTATCTCGTGCGCGACAGGAGCGGCGCCACGCAACTCGTCGACTTCGGCGAGTTCATGTGCGCGACCGTGGACTTCACGAATCCCGCCGCCGCGCGCTGGTTCAGCGAACGGATTCTGGTGCGCGAAATGCTGGATCAGGGCCACGACGGCTGGATGGCCGATTTCGGCGAGTATCTGCCGGTCGATGCGCAACTCGCGAGCGGCGCGGATCCGATGCTGGCACACAATGCGTTCCCTTCGCAGTGGGCCGAGGCGAATGCGCAGGCGGTCGCGTCAGCGGGTAAAACCGGAGAGGTCGTCTTCTTCATGCGCTCGGGCTATACCGGCGTGCAGTCGCACTGCCCCATGCTGTGGGCAGGCGACCAGTCGGTCGATTTCA
Organism: Paraburkholderia fungorum; assembly: GCF_046027215.1. GTDB lineage: Bacteria > Pseudomonadota > Gammaproteobacteria > Burkholderiales > Burkholderiaceae > Paraburkholderia > Paraburkholderia fungorum_D. Next base: position 2,962,726 of record NZ_JAQQEN010000001.1, read on the forward strand.
GCCGTCACGACGGTTTGCAAACGGTGATCTGCGCCGCACTCTCCGCCGGGCTTCTCGGCAACGCGTATCATCACAGCGATATTGGCGGCTATACGAGTCTCTTCGGCAACACGCGCACGGCCGAGGTATTTCAGCGCTGGGCCGAAATGGCCGCGTTCACCCCGATGATGCGCACCCACGAAGGCAACCGGCCCGAGCAGAACTTCCAGTTCTATCAGGATGTCGACGTGCTGCAGCATCTCGCGCGCATGACGCGCCTGCACGTTGCCCTGTCGCCGTATGTGCGCGAGCTGGTCGAAGCAGCGGCACAACGCGGCTTGCCGCTGCAGCGCCCCTTGTTTCTACACCATGCGGACGACCGCAACACTTACGACATCCAGGACCAGTACCTGTATGGCGAATCGCTGCTGGTGGCGCCCGTGCATACCGTCGATGTCCGTACCTGGCATCCGTATCTGCCCGCCGGCGCCCACTGGATCCATTTGTGGTCGGGAGCAGTGTTTGCAGGCGGCGAGCGCGTCGAAGTCCGTGCCGAACTCGGCGAGCCGCCGGTTTTTGTGTTGCAGGGAAGCCGCTGGGAAGAGTATCTGCTGTCGCTGCCGGCGAGCATCGATCGATAGAAGACGAAGAGACGAAGAGACGAAGAGACGAAAAACACGAACAGACGAAAAGGAGACAAGGTGAAAACGAGACATTGCAAGGCGCTATGCGTCGCTGTCGCGGCACTTTTCGCGCAGGGCGCGATGGCCGATACCACGCTTCACGTCTACGTAGGCGGCGCCAACCGCCCGGACCTGATGCGCAAGATGTTCGATCAGTTCGAGCAGAAGACGCCCGGTGTGAAGGTCGTGATCGAGTCCGGCGGCAGTACCTCGGAGCTTCAGCGGGCATACCTCTCCACGGTGCTGTCCGCGCGCGACTCCAGCCTCGATGTGATGATGATTGATATCGTGAATCCCGCGCAGTATATGCACGCGCAATGGATCGAACCGCTGGACAAGTATCTGGGCAGCGATGCGACGACCATCATGAAATCCTATATGCCGGCCTACGCGAAAGCGAGCGTCGTCGATGGGAAAATTACGTCGCTCCCAGCCTATGCGGATGCGCAGTTCATGTACTACCGCAAAGACCTGCTCGCCAAGTATCACCTGCCCGAACCGAAGACCTGGGATCAGCTTGCGTCGGAGGCGAAGACCGTGCTCGCGGGTGAGCGCGACGCTTCGCTACAGGGACTGTCGATCCAGGGTGCGCCGATCGAAGGCGCCGTGTGTACGTTCCTCACGCCGTACTGGAGCCAGGGCAAGGATTTGATCGACGCGAGCGGCCGCCTCACACTCGACAAGCCGGCCGCCGAGAAAGGCATGAACATGTGGCTCAATCTGGTTGACCAGGGTGTCGTCAAGAAGAACGTCGCGGAGGTGAAGACCCAGGACACCACAACCGATTTCAGAAGCGGCAAGGCGCTATTCGCCGTCAGCTGGGGCATGGTGTGGAGCCACTTCCAGGAGCCCGATTCCGCAGTGAAGGACAAGGTCGGCATCATGCCGATTCCCGCGATGGCTGGGGGCAGCACCGATACGTGCGCTGGCGGCTGGCAATGGGCCGTGTCCGCGTACTCGACGCATAAGAAGGAGGCAGTGGCGCTGGTGCGGTGGATGGCGACGCCCGAGGTCTCGAAGTTTCTTGCCGTCAAGGCGGCGATGATGCCCGCTAACCCGGGCGTCTTTCAGGACGAGGCCGTGCTGCAGTCGGCGCCCTGGTTCACGTCTGCAAAGCCCGTCCTCGAATCGGCGCGAGCACGCCCCGTATCGGACCGCTATGGGGAGATTTCCGATACGGTGCGCACGGCAACCTCCGCGATGCTCGGACGCGCCGTGACGGTGCCCGATGGGATCGACGCAATGGCCGCGCGACTTCGGCGTGTGATGAGATAAAACTGGCCCGCGCGGGTCGATGAAGATCATCGCACCCGCTGCGGCGCCGTTCGGCGTCGTTCGGTGCCGTTACTCGCCGGTCCACTGATACGGGCCAACGTTCCATGTAGAAAGTTGAATGGGTTGACCGAAGAAACCGTTGGTCGCAGTCGGCGCGATATTGGCAAAGATGCCTGTTCCCGCGGCCTGGAATACCGGTTGAGCGAATCCCATGTAAGCGGATGACAATGCCGGACTACCCGAGAGCAACTTGAAGTTGTTCACATAGGACGGCGTAGCCGTGAATGCGGAAGCGGATTCGTTGACGAATTTCGGATCCTGAAGGATTGCGTAGTGGTCGTTCTGATAGGCAGAGGCGGCCGCGCCGTAGAAGACGTTGTTCGACCACGAGGCGGGCAAACTGCCGCTTGTAAGCGAAATCTGTGGGGCGCCGAAGGAAGCGAAGATATTGTTGTAGATCCTCATATTGGTCGCCGCAATCGAGATCGCCTGACTGGCTGTGCTGTTCGCGACGAACGCGTTGTTATAGATCCACACGTCGTCGCTGTTGGCGTTGCCAATAGTACCCATCGTCGCCGGAACATAGGTGCTCGAATAGATGACGCCCGACCCAGCGCTCCGCTGCCCGTCGTTTGCGCTGTAGTTGAACCGGTAAATCACATGATGATTCCCACCCAGCACCTCGAAGCCGGCACCTGAATCGCCGTAATAGGTGTTGTATTCAATGACCACATCGCTATTCGCTGCATCGACGTGAATATTCGAGGAGTCGCCCAGCGCCCCATAAGATCCCGACACAAAATTACTTTCAACCGCTACGTGCTGACTGCCAACGAACCATGCGCCGCTACCGCGATTAAACATGTTGACAGCGGCTGTCGTATTGACAGGTGTCGCCGCTCCGGAATTCGTAATGCTGTTCCCTTGAATAAGAAGATTGTTTACCCGCTGTCCCATCAAGCAGCTTCCGCCATTGTTCGTGCAGGTGTTATTGATAAAACTGGCGTTCTGAATCCCGAGGACCGGAGTACTAATATTGTAGTTGGGGACCGCTGAGATGTCCCCGAAGACCGCGCCGTATCTGCCGTTGTTCGTGAAGGTACTGCCACTGACGACAATATCGCTGATCTGGTATTGCGACGAAGTGTCAACTACACCGATGCCCGCCGTATAAATGGCATCAAGAGTGGTATTCCACGCATAGTTCGTCACCTGGTCGACAAGCAGATTCTGGAACCGGTAGTAGGAAAGATTTCGCAATCCAGTATTCGCAACCCGAATTCCGAATATATTCGTCGTGCCCGCCCCGGCGATACCCGTGTTGTTGTTGCTGATGTGAAGGTTCGTGAATACCAGGTTGTCCTGGTCCTGAACAAGGACGGCCGACTGGAGCATTTTCGCTTGCCCGGTCGCGCCTGCGAGAACAGGAAGGGTGCAAGCCCCCGGGCCGGGATTGTAGGACGAGAAGGTGATGGGATTTCCCGGACTACCCGATCGGGATACGAGTAGTTGACCGGAAAACGTATCGCCACAACGAAAGAGGATCTGATCTCCCGGGTTGAAAGCGCCGCGATTGACCTGCGCCAGTGTCAGCCATGGTGTATTGGCTGACGTCCCGTTGTTCGCATCGTTACCGATTGAACTCACGTAGTACGTCGCCGCATAGCTCGAACCACACCATGCTGCGAGGTTGCAGACTGCCACCGTGGCAATTGTGTTTGATATGGACTTAAGACGCATGAATACCTCCTATAGGCGATTGCTTACACAGTGCGTTGATCAACTACTCCACAATTAGCTGCCCAACCCGGCTGGCTATAGCGTCACTTCTCACCCGCCGAACACGACCGGTGCGACGCGACGAACACTTCGTTTCACATTCAGTAGGCCAGGAGCAGCTTGTAGTTCTGCGGCGTAATCAATTTGAACGGAACGTCGATCGTGTCCGACAACGTCTCGCCCGCTTTCATACGGATCGCTAAATCCACCGCTGACTGCCCTTGTTCCGCCGCGTCCTGATAGACCGTCGCTTTCATGGCGCCTTTGTCCATTTGCGCGAGTCCGTCAGGCGTGGCGTCCACGCCCATGATGAAAATGCTGGCTGGATTTCGGCCTGCCTTGCGCAGCGCGATGATCGCCCCGATTGCCATTTCGTCGTTATTGGCAACCAGTGCATCGATCGTCTTGCCTTCTGCGAGCCATGCCTTGGTGATGTCGAGCGCCCGCGCCCTTGACCAATCGCCTACGTCCTCTGCGACGATATGCATCCCCGGCTGACGCGACAACACGTCCTTGAGTCCTTGTGTGCGCTCCACTGCCGCGGACGTCGCAACGCGCCCAATCAGGATTGCCACGTTGCCTTTACCGCCCAACTGCTGCGTCACGTATTCGCCTTGCAGACGCCCGGCAACGATATCTTTCGAGCCCACGTAACCCAGCCCCTTGTCGATGGCTTCTGTCGTCGGCTTGCGATTCAGATAGACAAGCGGCACGCCCCCAACGCGCGCCTTTTCTGTCATTTCCGATGTCCCGGCCCCGGTCACCGGTACAACGACAAGCGCGGCTACGTGGTCATTCGCGATCATCGAGGCAACCAGTTGATTCTGGTGCGCCTGATCCGATTGCCCGTCGCCGAACACTGGCTTCCATCCCCGCTTGCGTGCCTCTTTCGAGACGGCCTCACGCAGCAGCGTCTGGAAGTTGTCGTCAAATCTGGCCATCACCACGCCCAATCTGGGCTTCGCGGCATCGGTCGTTTGCGCGAATGCGCGCGGAACCCACGCGTTCCAAACCAGCAGAACGGCGGTGACGACAAGTACAAGGTGGAAGCGCTTCATGCCGTCCGCACACTGAAAATGGCCACGAGTGCGGCGAGTTTGTCCGCCTGGTCACGCAACGACGAGGCGGCCGAGGCCGATTCTTCCACGAGCGCTGCGTTTTGCTGCGTAGTCTGGTCGATGTGCTCGACAGCCTCGAGGACCTGCTCCATGTCCCGTTGCTGGACCTGCGACGACGACGTGATTTCGGCGATCAGGGTACTGACATGGCGAATCGCGCCGATGATTTCCGTCATCGATGTCCTCGCCTCGTCGACGAAGCGCCCGCCTGCATCGACACTCTTGACGGAGAATTCGATCAGGTCCTTGATCTCTTTGGCGGCCGCCGCTACGCGCTGCGCGAGTCCGCGGACTTCGCTCGCGACCACCGCGAAACCCCGGCCCTGTTCGCCTGCGCGCGCCGCTTCGACTGCCGCGTTCAGCGCGAGGATGTTGGTCTGAAACGCAATGCCGTCGATAACCCCAATGATGTCCCGGATCTTGTTCGACGATGCCGTAATCCCCTCCATGCTGGTGACAACATGCGAGACCACCTCGCCGCCCCGTTCTGCCGCCACAAAAGCCTGTTGCGAAAGTTCATTGACTTGCGACGCTGTGGCGACCGACTGCGCCGCAGCCTTGCCGAGCTGGTTCATGTAAGCAGCGGTCTGCTGCACGCTGAACGCGACCGTTTCTGTCCGCGTGCTTAGATCGACGTTGCCGGCCGCTATCTCTCCGGATGCGACATTGACCGACTCCACCCCTTCGCGCACCTCCGATATCAGCTTGCTCAGGTGTCCAGACATTTCGGTTAGTGATCTGATCAGCTGTGCCACTTCATCGTTGCCGCGGACGTCTATGTGCAACGTCAGGTCGCCGCGCGCAACGGCCTGAGCGAAATTCATGGCTTCATCGAGCGGCGCCGTGATCGCACGCGACACGATCGTCATCAGCGTCGCTGCGATTACCCCCGCGAGCACAGCGGCAGAGACAATCATGACCATTGAGCGGTTGGCCGCCTTCGTCGCATCGTCTCCCGCGCTCGTGGCAGCGGTCTGGCTTGCTTTCGACAAATCGCTCAGCGCTGCCGACAGGCGCTCGAAGCTCTTCGCGCTGTCCTGCATGATGATTGCGCGCGCCGCATTCGGCGAGGCATTGTCAACTTCGTCCTGAATCGCAGCATCAAGCGCCAGATAGTGGCGCCATTCGGCCATGACGTCCTCGTACATCCTGCGCTCGTTGCCGGCGAATTGCCGTGTGCCGAACGCCGTCAATTGCGAGGACAGATCGGCGATGCTCTTTTGCAATACCGGCAGGATCTGATCGCGTTGATCGTAGCGCACGAGGATATAAGCAAACTCCTTGTTGCGCACCGTTGCTGCGAGGTCGGCAATTCGCTGTGCGTCGAGGGCCGCGGGCATCCACCGCCCGCTTATCGCTTCTGTGTTGGAGGCAATACGCGCGATTTGACCCGCAGCAAATAGACCGACGAGCAGCAGACTTCCCAGAGCAACGGCCAAAACGATCTGCAGTTTGCGGCCGACAGAAACGTGGGAGAGGAATTTCATGGAATCGCGCGCCCTGTTAGTGGGCTGCGGGGATCTTCGGGACGCTTCTTCACGTTGACCTGTTTCGAAATGGGTGGGAACCAACCTGCCCGGGGTAACCGGGCAATCAGTTAGCGCTAACGCAAGTTTCTGTTAGCGCTCCCATGAAGTCAAACGAAAAAGCCTACGGGTTTCCCTGGGTGCAACGAAGAAGGAAAATGCCTGGATCAGACGACTAAAGATCGCGCGTCGATCACACAGAATCGAAGTGCGCTCCTGGGAGCGCACTTCGCAATGACTCGCGTTAGTGACCGACGTAAATCGACTTCAAGCCCACGTTAGCTGCGGGATTCAGATCGGTGGCGGAAAGCGTGCCCGCGTACGTGCCAACATGATTGCGGGCCGGGTTGGTATGGACCTGCGCGGAATCCGGACCGACAACCTCATACGCGATCGTCTCAACTTGCGTCTCAGTGACATTCACGACCGGTTCGGCAAACGCCACCGTCGGCAAGACAAACACGGCGGCGAGTAGTGTGGAGCGAAAAAGTGTGTTCATGATGACTCTCCTGCGGACATTTAGCTTCGATCTGGGTCGGAGGCTCCGTGGCCCATGAAAGCTATAGTAAGCGCGGAGAATTAGGTCAAAGTGAGCAACGCATGCTCATGCGCTCATGCCTTTCACTCAACGCAAGTGCCAATGCGCACTTCAGTTCAGTTCAGTGTTATGCAATGCAGAGTGTCAGCTTAGCCTGATGCCGAGCCAGGATTGCGCCTGCAAACCTGGCAACGAACGAGCTTGCAACAAGCCGCCGTGAAACGGGTACGCAGCGTACCGGAGCAAACAGGGCGTTCACAGCGGCGGCTATGCTGACCAGTCGCAATCAGAAACGGTGAATGATGCCCCCCGCTACCGTCACCATGCTGCGCGACGACGACGGCGATGAATTGAATCCGTCACCAATGGAGGGCGTCGCGGAAATGATGGCAACGCCGTTCGAACCCAGAGTTTGTCCATTCGCTCTCTGATAGGCCTGCACCATGTAGAGACCCGTCCGCTTGGAGAGGCTATAGTATTCCGCCAGCGAGCCTTGCTGATACTGCGCGCCGCTCGTGATTCCATTTGCCTTGCTTGCACGCGTGTAGCTGTAGCCACCGGCGAAGTCCCATTCCGCTCCCACGCGGTAGTGCACCACTGCGCCAAACGTATTCCATACTGCTTGCGACTTGAATGCCGATCCAGTTCCCGGAATGTACTGAACGTTTGAATAGGACACTGAAAGATCGAGGTTAGGCGTAAAGGCATACCCCCCCGTCACAGCGAAGCGGTTTTGCGCCGCGGCTGTCTGGTATCCATTTGTGACGGCCGAGACCCCCTGTTGGCCATTGTTTGTGGCGGTGGAATTCGCGCCCCATGCTCCCCCGCCCAGCGTTGAACTGTTGAAGCGTTCAAACCCGGCGCCGATTCCGAACGGACCCATTTGATATTTCGCACCGGCACTCCAGCTTGAACCCGTATTGAGGCTTCCTGGCGTGCCACCGAGCGCGTACGAAGCGCTGGCCGTGAATCCGTGGATGTCCGGCGTCGTATACAAGGCGGTGTTGTTCGTCTTGTAGTCCGTATCGAAATTGTCGAGGTCTCCAGGGTGGGCGCCGGAGAAGCCCGTCAGTCGGTTGGTCGGCGAATACGGCGCGATCATCCAGTAGTAGGACATATATTGGCGGCCCAGCGTCAAGCTACCGTAGGTCTGGTCCTTCAACCCCACCCATGCCTGTTGAGCGAACATCGCACCCGCAAACTGCGCATTGCCATTTCCAGAATTGAAACGCGACATCAGGTTGAAGATAGCGGACAGGCCGCCACCCAGGTCCTCGCTTCCGCGCATGCCGAATTTGCTGCCTTCCCACAGGCCCGGCGAGAGCTGTACGTTGTGCGCGCCTCCGCTCGTCGAGCCCAGTGAGGTCTGGCTGTTCGAGTAGGCGACACCATTGTCGATCACGCCGTAGAGCGTGACACTGCTTTGTGCATGTGTGATGCCCGGCACAGCGCTGACACACAGTGCCGATACACCCGCAAACAGTCTAATCTTTGCGTTCACAAAAAAATCTCCATCGCTATTTTTTGGTCGGGCCGGCTTTGCGGCCGGCACCTCATTTGAAATTCACTCTTGCACGACGACTGTTAAGGTAGCGCTACCAAACATCGCCGTAAAAAAACGTCAGGGTTCAGGTATCGCTATTGCATCCGGAATGCCGAACGAGTGTGATAGCCATCAGCACGCCTCTTTTTCGATCTGTTCGAGACTCAGTCCTGCTGTTTCCCTGAGACGATAGAGCGCGAACATGAATGCTACCAGGCAGAAACCCGAAAATACGGCAAACGCGGACGAAGCGCCCATCTCGAGCAAGGCGGGAAAGGTCGATGCGACGATAAAATTCACCAGGAACATGGCAAGCGCGGCGGCAGACATCGTGCGTGCGCGAATCCGCATCGGCAGTAGTTCCGGCATCATCACCCAGACAAGCGGGCCCCAGCTGAATGAGAAAGCGCCTTTGAAAACGGCCAGCGCAGCTACAGCGATAACGCTGCCACTTGCAGTAGCCGGCCCGCCGAAATGGAATACGCAACCCAGCGTAGCCATGCTCAGCGCCATTACGAGCGCACCGCCGATCAGAAGCGGCCGGCGGCCGACACGATCGACCACGCGTGCCGCAAAGATCGTCATGATGATCGACAATACCCCGAGCCCCACGCTGTTCAGCAACGCCGCCGATTCACCAAAGCCCGCTGCGCGCAGAATCGTGGGCGCGTAGTAGACGATTGTGTTGATACCCAGTGCCTGCTGCAGCATGGCCAATCCAAACACACTGATCAGTGTCGGACGGAGTGCTTTCGATTTCAGCACGTCGATCAGACGGACCGTGGTCGAGGTGTCGTTAGCCTGTTGAATCTCGCGCAACGATTCGGCGGCATCCTCCGGCGTGTTCGTAATTTCCAGCACACGGCGCGCTTCGCTAACGCGGCCCTGACGCACGAGCCAACGCGGCGAGTCCGGCTGAAAGATCATGCCGATTGTCAGAAAGATGGACGGCACAGCCGCGAGACCCAGCATCCAGCGCCATTGTCCATGTGCTGACAGCAGATAGCACAGCACATACGAAATCAGAATGCCCGTCGCGATCGCCAACTGATTCATCGACGCAAGTCCGCCACGAATATGCTTCGGCGCAATTTCGGACAGATAGAGCGGCACCTGCACGGTCGATACGCCGATCGTAATGCCGATCAGCACCCGCGCGATGATCAGCGTCATCGGATCGGGCGCAAGCGCGGACAGAACCGACGTTACAATGAACATCACACCCGCGCCGATCAGCATCTTGCGTGGACCATGGCGATCCGCAAGCCGCCCTGTGCCGAACGCGCCGATCATCGCGCCGAGCAGCAGTCCGCCCACCACCATGCCCTGCAGATGCGCATTGAGCGTCATGTCCTTGCGGATAAACAGCAACGCTCCTGCGATCACCCCGCTGTCATAGCCAAAAAGAATGCCGCCAAGGGCGCCGAATAGATAGGCAATTCGCGCGCGACTGCGCGACCTCGCCGGGAAATAAGCTAGCGTTTCGGTATCCATCTGTTGTCTCGCTCGTATGTTATTTGTGGGCTCGTCGCCCCTGAAATGCGCTGCAACTGCAGTTTTCTACTCGCGCCAGGCGCGGTCCGCACCTGCAATGGTCTCCTCCAGAAAAGAAGCATTGGGGACACTACGCTTATCCGTCCCGCAACCTGCTCGCTATCCAACCACCGACACCTGCGCGAGGCCGGCGTCCACAATCATGTTCTGACCCGTAACGGCCGCCGACTGGTCCGACGCAAGAAACAGCACCATGTCGGCGATATGCTTCGTCTGGACCGGGAATTTCAGACACTGTAATTCGACGAAGCGCTTCGCGTCAGCCGAATCGAACCATAGCGCCTCTTGCCGCGCGGTGAGTACGGGGCCTGGCAACACCGCGTTGACACGAATGTTGTCGCCGCCCAACTCGCGCGCGAGCGTGCGCGAAATGCCGCTGATCGCCGCCTTCGCCGCCGTATAGGCAATCAGATTAGGCCGCCCGCGCAACCACGAAATCGAACCCAGGTTGATGATCGAGCCGCCGCCTTCACGGGCCATTGCTGGCGCGACGCGCTGCGCCGCGAACACGTGATGCGTGAGATTCGTGCGGATCATGTCTTCCCAGCGTTCGGGCGTCAGATCCTGCAGCGCGCACCGGTCGTCGCGACCCGCGTTGTTGACGAGTACGCGGATCGGTCCAAGCGCCTCGGCGGCCGCGTCGAGCGTCTGCCTGTAAGCCTCTACATCGCGAATGTCGCAACGCGCGAACCACGGACGCGATGCCGCCGGATATCGCTCGCACAAGGCGAGACCGGCCGCTTCATCGAGATCGCAGAACGCGACACGCGCCCGTTGCGCAACGAACGCATCCACGAATGTTGCGCCGATTCCCGACGCGCCGCCCGAGACGAACACAACCGTGTTCTCCAGCGAAGAATAGATCGTGCTCATCAGTAGGCCACCGCCATCGGCGTCGTGTCGGTGTGTCCCTTCATGCGGGCGAGCACCGACTTCGCCTGCTGCATCATGAACACGAGATCGGAGCCGACGGCCACGTAGTCGTAGCCCATCTCGACGAAACCCTTGACCATCTCCGGCGTCGGGCCAAGGGTACCGATGGGTATGCCGACCGCGCGGGCACGCTGCGCCGCCGATCGCATTAACGCCTGCACGCGTTCGTCCTGCAGGTTGCCGATACTGCCCAGCGCCGCGGACAGATCACCCGGGCCGATGAACAACGCGTCGACACCCTCCACTGCAGCAATTTCTTCGAGGTTTTCAATGGCCTCGGGTGTTTCAAGCTGCACGATACATGTAGTGAGCTCGTTGGCGAACTTGCTGTAATCGCTGAACGTGCCATAGCGGCTCGCGCGATGCACGCCCGCAAAACCCCGCTGTCCGAGCGGCGGGTACTTCGCCGACGCAACGATCCGGCGCGCCTCGTCGGCGCTCTGCACGTACGGAAACATCAACGTACGCGCGCCTAGATCGAGTGCCCGCTTGACGAGCACGGGATCGTCGCTTCCCGCCACGCGCACGATAGGCACGGCCGGCGTGCAATCGACGGCCTGCAGCATCTGCCATGCGTCGCGAAAATCGATGGGGCCGTGCTCCATATCGATCAGTAGCCAGTCGAAGCCGGCATGGCCAAGCGCCTCCGCATTGCTCGCCGTGCCCGCCATCAACCAGGTACCGAGTGGCGGCGTGGAGCGATCGAGCAACGCCAGAAACGCGTTCACTTCGGGTGGGTGCTTGCTCATCGTGAAACCTCTGCTATTAGTAGATCGAGGGCTCGACTGGCTCGTGCCAGCCCGCCAGAAAATCAAAGTCGCACCCTTCGTTTGCCTGGGTGACGTGTTCGAGAAAGATCTTCGTGTAGCCGCGCGGGGGCATTTTCACGGCCGGCTGCCACTGAGCGCGCCGCTGCGCCAGTTCCTCGTCGGAAAGACGCACGTCCAGCCGTCCGGCGGCGACGTCCAGTTCGATCACATCGCCGGTGCGGATCAGGGCGAGCGGACCGCCGACTGCCGCCTCAGGTGCTACGTGCAGCACGCATGTGCCGTAGTGCGTGCCGCTCATGCGCGAATCCGAAATGCGCACCATGTCGCGCACGCCTTTGTTCAGCAGCTTTTTAGGAATCGGCAGATTGCCCCATTCCGGCATGCCCGGCCCGCCAAGCGGACCGCCGTTGCGCAGCACGAGTACCGTGTTTTCGTCGACGTCCAGATCGGGGTCGTCGATGCGCGTATTCAGGTCCGCCATGGAATCGAATACCAGCGCGCGGCCACTGTGTTTGAGAAAATGCTCGCTCGCGGCGCTCGGCTTGATCACGGCGCCTGACGGCGCGAGATTGCCGCGCAGCACGGCAAGCGCGCGTGCCGCGCTGACGGGCTGCGAGAGCGGGCGAACGACGTCGTCGTCCTCGCATAGCGCGCCTTCGAGGTTGTCGCCGAGCGTATGGCCGTTCACCGTCATGCATTCCAGCGAGAGTCGGTCGTGAATGCGCTGTAGCAGGGCCAGAAGGCCGCCTGCATAGTAGAAGTCTTCCATCAGGCTGGAGCCTGACGGCAGCACGTTGGCCAGCACCGGCACGCCCGCGCCAAGCCGCTGGATATCGTCGAGCGTGAGTGGCACATTGCCCCGCCCCGCAATCGCGATCAGATGGATAGCGGCGTTCGTCGAGCCACCGATCGCCATATAGGCGGCGACTCCATTAGCGACGGTCTTTTCGTTGAAGAACGTGGAGGGCTTCAGGTCTTCCCACACCATGTCGACGACACGCGCGCCGCTTTTCGACGCCATGCGCGTATGCGCCGAATCCATTGCCGGGATGCTCGCCGCGTTAGGCAACGTGAAGCCCATGGCTTCCGCGATCAACGTCATCGTGCTCGCGGTGCCCATTGTGTTGCAGGTGCCAGGCGTGCGCGACATGTGCGATTCCAGTGCGATCCACTCGCGCCCGCTCAGATGTCCCGACTGCCGTTCGTCCCAGAACTTGCGCGTATGCGTGCCCGCGCCGACTTTCTCGCCACGATACCGGTCGTTGAGCATCGGCCCTGCCGGCACGAAAATACACGGCAGGTCAGCACTCAGCGCGCCCATCAGCAGGCCTGGGACCGTCTTGTCGCACCCTCCCAGCAGCACGGCACCGTCGATGGGCAGTGAACGCAGCAGTTCCTCAACCTCCATCGCGAGGAAATTGCGGTAGATCATCGTCGTCGGCTTGACGAGCACCTCGCCGAGCGACATGGCCGGCAACTCGAACGGCATGCCGCCCGCCTGGAGAATGCCGCGCTTGACCGCTTCCGCCCGTTCGCGCAAATGCGCGTGGCATGGCGAGAGATCGCTCCACGTATTGATGATTGCAATCACGGGGCGCGACATGAATTCTTCGCGCCGTAAGCCCATCTGCTGCAGCCGCTGCCGGTGAGCAAACGAACGGGTGTTGTCGGGCGCGAGCCATCGCTGGCTACGGAGATCTTCGAGACGCTTTCGCTCTTTCTTCACTTGTGACCTGCTTCGATTGAAGAGACCCGGCGAACATCGTCGAGTCCTTGTTACGTTTATGTTAGCGCTACTTTGCGATAGTATTAGTTAGCGCTAATTCCAAGTCAACCAAACCTCGTTAAGGATTTCCCTGGTCATGAGTCAGTCAGTCCGCAAGCGGCGCGGGTCCGGTCGCACCACACTGCATTACGTCGCAGAACTGGCGAACGTCTCGGCGATGTCGGTCTCGCGATACTTCAACAGCAAGGACAGCGTCAGTCCCGACATGCAAAAGCGCATCAGCGCCGCCATCGAACAGACGGGCTACGTTCGCAACGTATTTGCGGGCTCGCTCGCTTCCGCGCGCGGCCGCTCGATCGGCATGGTGATTCCGCACATCGCAGGCGGCGTGTATGCGGAGACCATTCAGGCCGTGACGGACACCTTGCGTCCGTTCGGGTACCAGTTATTGCTTGCGTCGAGCAACTATTCGACGGAAGAGGAGGAAGCGGCCGTCCGCGCGTTCATCGGCTGGGCGCCCGCGGCGATCATCCTCACCGGGCAGAAGCGCTCGCGCAAAACCACCGAACTGCTCGCGAACGCCCGCATCCCGGTCGTCGAGACATGGGCGCACAAGGCCAAACCGCAGCATATTCAGGTGGGGTTCTCGAATCCGGCGGTGGGCCGGGACAGCACGCGCTATCTTTACGAGCGCGGTTATCGCCGCATCGTGTTCGTGCATCCGCATCGCGCCGACGACGTGGGCGCAAACGACCGTGCACACGGCTACGAAGCGGCGATGCGCGAGCTGGATCTGCCGCCCGTCACGTTCCGCCCCCAATCCGAGATCCCGCTGGACGCGGGCATTGAAGCGTTCCAGACGCTCACGAGCGGCCGCAATCCGGCCGAAGCCATCATCTTTCCGAACGACAACCTTGCCGCTGGCGCGCTGCTCCACGGCCTGCGACAGAAGATTGCAATCCCGCAGACCTGCGCCGTAATGGGCTTTGGCGATCTGTCGATCGCCGATAAGCTCGTGCCGTCGTTGACGACCGTGCGGCCGCCGCGCTATGAAATGGGCAAGATCGCTGCGTTGCGCGTGATCGAATTGCTGCGCATGCTCGACGAGGACATGCCAGCCGATACGATTGAACGCAACACGCTGCTGTCGTATGAAATCGTCCAGCGCGAAAGCGCGTGACGCTCATTCGGATGGGGCAGGCGCACTGCGTTTCTCGACAAGCCCCGGCACGGGCACGCGCATCGCAAATACGCCGCCCGATTGCGGATACTGTTCGATCTCGCTGGCGGGACGGCCCTGGCGCGCGGTGGTGACATAGAGCGTGCGCAGGTCGTCGCCGCCGAACGTGCACATGGTCGGGCAGCGCGCGGGCAGTTCAAACGCCTCGACCACCTTGCCTTCCGGTGAGATGCGAACCACCCGCCCGCCTTCATACAACGCCGACCAGTAGTACCCTTCGCTATCCACCGAGGCGCCATCGGGACGCCCGCGATCCGTCAGCGTCGGCTCGAACTTGACCCAGTCCTCACGCGGCCCGGCCTCGCCGGTTTCGATATCGTACGCATGCCGGTAGATCGTGAAGCGCGGCGTATCCGAGTGATAACACCACCGGTAGTCCGGACTGAACGCCATGCCGTTCGACGTGAGCAGGCCCGTGTCGATCGTTGTCAGCGCGCCGTTTGCGTAGCGATACAGCGCCGCCGCACTGGCTGCCTTCGGCTCATCGAGCGTACCGAGCCAGAAGCGGCCACGCGCGTCACAGCGGCCGTCGTTGAAGCGGCTGGTCGCAGGATTCTCGGGATTCGCGCAGAGCTTGCGCACCACCTGCCCGTTTGCATCGAGCAGAAAGATGCCCGTGCGCATGCCGGCGACAAAACCGCCGTCTTCGGTCAGCGAAAAGCACGCAATGTTTTCGGGCGTCGGAATCGCGGTGTCCTGCCCGGTCGCAGGATCGAAGCAATGCAGCGCCGGGGCCTGAATATCGACCCACCAGAGCTTCGCTCGGCGCTCGTCCCAGCGCGGACATTCGCCGAGCGCGGCGGCAGCGGGCAATACACATTCGAAGGTTTGCATGATTCGGGCTCCTCTCTTACGTCACTTTCAATTAGGACGTGTGCGGTTCACACGCCCATGTCCATTTCCAGTTTGACCGCATCGCCGCGATAGATCACATCCGCGTAGTAGACGACGACACCGTTCGCGTCGTTGAACACACGCTGCACGCGCGCGACCGGCGAATCGACGGGGATCCGCAGGAGATGCGCGGTATCGGCGTCGGCGGTGCCGATAGTCAGCGTTTGATGGGCCCGGCTCATTGGCTTCGGCTTCATCTCCATCAGGATCGGAATGACCGTTTCCTTGCGAAAACGCGCGCGCGCCCGCGCAAAAATCCGCTCGTCCAGATACAGCGCAATCACGCAATACGGTTCGCTGCCGGTCGAATGCACGCGCTTCATGTAGGTGTACGCGCGAGCGAGTGCGCCGTCGCTTTCGCGGATCGGCGGCATCCGGCTGTTTTCGTCGATCGTCAGCAACTCGGGGGTGCTCGCGCGATAGGTATCGGCCAGCGCATCGAGGCTCGTCACCACATGCACGGATCGGAGTGACGCGGCCGGCGCGCTGACGAAGGTGCCGCGGCCTCGCATGGGCGTCAACGCGCCATCCTTCGTCAGCATTTGCACTGCCTGGCGGGCCGTCACGCGCGCCACGCTGAATTCGGCAGCAATCTGTTCGAGAGTCGGGATCAGTTCGCCGTCGCGCCATATGCCGCGCGCAATGCGGTCGCGCATGGCATCGGCAATCTGCAGGTAGAGCGGGATCGGACTGGATGTGGATGACCGCATGATTAACGCGCTGTGGACGAACAAAACCGAATCTTACGCCGGTACCCCATCTCGCCCGATCCACATTTGATGTTGAAGTTGATCGAACTTATAAAGTATTATAAACCATACTTTACAACCTTATGTCGGCTGCGACGTTTGCGACCGGTCCGACGACCCGTGAAAATATAGTGATGCCCTACCCTCAGCACGACCACCCGAACCTCTCGCCCATCGCCATCGAGCGGGTCGAGGCCTACGTTTTGCGCTGCCCGATCGCAACACCCGTTCAGACTTCGTTTGGCGTCATGCGTGATCGCCCTGCGCTGTTCGTCGAGGTCGTCGCCCGTGATGGCACGTCCGGCTGGGGCGAAGTGTGGTGCAACTTCCCTTCTTGCGGAGCCGAGCATCGCGCGGCGCTGGTGCAGACCGTATTTGCCCCACTGCTCGAAGGACAGCTCGTCGGGCATCCCGCCGCGATGTTCGAACATTTGACACAACGTACGGCCGTTCTCGCACTGCAATCCGGCGAGCATGGCCCCATCGCACAGGCCATCGCGGGCATCGACCTCGCGTTATGGGATCTGCAGGCCCGGCGCGCCGGTCTGCCGCTCTGGCGACTGCTGGGTGGCACGCGCGACGAGATTGGTGTCTATGCAAGCGGCCTGAATCCGACGGGCGCGGAATTGATCGTGGCCGATCACCTCGCGCGCGGCTTCGACACCTTCAAGCTGAAAGTTGGCTTCGGACGGCAGCGCGATGAGGACAATCTGAAGGTACTGCGCGAGATCATCGGCCCGGAACACCGCCTGATGGTCGACGCCAATCAGGCGTGGGATCTCGACACCGCACTGTCGATGGCCGAGCTGCTCGACAGCTATCGTCCCGGATGGCTCGAAGAGCCGCTGCGCTGCGACCGCCCCATCACCGAGTGGCAGACATTGAGTGCGCGGATCGCCACCCCGCTCGCGGCAGGCGAAAACTTTGCGAACGACGCCGCGTTCAAGGCTGGCATCGCCAGCGGCGCACTGAGCGTGATTCAACCCGACGCCGCCAAGTGGGGTGGCATTTCCGGCAACTGGCCCGTTACGCAAGCGGTGCAGGCGGTGGGCCTCACGTATTGCCCGCATTACCTCGGCGCGGGAGTGGGTCTGCTTGCGTCGGCGCATCTGCTCGCTGCAGCGGGCGACAGCGGCGGACGCGGTCTGCTCGAAGTCGATGCCAATCCCAACCCACTGCGTTCCCTGTTATCGGGGCCGATCGAAAAACCTGTCGGCGGACGCGTGCGTCTTGGCGAAGCACCGGGCATCGGTATCACACCCGATATCGCGTCACTGCGCCGCGAGATTGCGACTGCCGGGTAACTCGACCGCACGCCGGCCTTTCTATTTCTACCTACGTGAACATTCAATGAGCGCCTCGCCTTCCTATTCCGATACCCAACTCTTCATCGACAACACCTGGCGCACCACCTCGCGCATGCTGCCTGTGGTCAATCCCGCAACGGAGATCGAAATCGGTCATGTGTCGATGGCGCAAGCGAGCGACCTTGACGAGGCAGCCGAGGCCGCATTGCGCGGCTTCAGGATCTGGCGCAAGGTCCCGGCGTTTGAACGCAGCGCACTCATGCGCCGCGCGGCACAGCTGATGCGCGAACGTGCCGAACACATCGCCGTCGTCATGACCATGGAACAGGGCAAGCCGCTTGCCGAGTCACGCACCGAAACGCTGGCTGCCGCGGACGTCATCGAATGGTTTGCCGAGGAAGCGCGCCGTACCTATGGCCGCGTGATTCCGTCGCGTGCCGACATGGTCCGGCAGATCGTCACGCGCGAACCTGTCGGCCCTGTCGCCGCATTCACGCCGTGGAATTTCCCGATCAATCAGGCCGTGCGCAAGATTTCCGCCGCGCTGGCGGCCGGCTGCTCCGTCGTGTTGAAAGGCCCCGAGGAAACACCGGCAAGTTGCGCCGCGCTGGTTCGCGCGTTTGCCGATGCCGGCTTGCCGGCCGGCGTGCTCAACCTCGTGTTCGGTGTACCTGCCGACATATCGAACCACCTGATCGGCCACCCCGCCATCCGCAAGATATCGTTCACGGGTTCGACGGCGGTCGGCAAGCTGCTAGCGGCGAAAGCAGGCGTGCATATGAAGCGGGCCACCATGGAACTCGGCGGTCATGCGCCCGCACTGGTCTTCGCCAATGGCAATGTGCCGCGCGCCGCGCAACTGCTTGCGGCCGCAAAATTTCGCAACGCGGGTCAGGTGTGCATTTCGCCGACGCGCTTCATCGTCGAACAGGGTGTGAGCGACGAGTTCGTTGAACACTTTGTTATCGCGGCTCAAGCCATCCGCGTTGGCAACGGCCTGCATGACGGCGTACAGATGGGCGCGCTTGCCAACGAGCGGCGTCTGCACGCGATGGAGCAACTCGTCGCCGATGCGCTCGCGCAAGGCGCGAGGATCGCCACGGGCGGCAAACGATGGGGACGCGAAGGCTACTTCTTCGAGCCGACCTTGTTGATCGATGTGCCGCAATCCGCCCGCATCATGAACGAAGAGCCTTTCGGCCCGATCGCGGCCATCTCGACTTTCCGCACCTACGACGAAGCCATCGCCGAAGCCAACCGCCTGCCCTTCGGCCTGGCTGCGTATGCATACACGAGCTCGGCGGCCACGGTGGCGTCGCTCGGCGACGATATCGAAAGCGGCATGATCTCGATCAATCACCACGGACTTGGAATGCCCGAAACGCCGTTTGGTGGAATCAAGGATTCCGGATATGGATCGGAAGGCGGAAGCGAGGCGCTAGAGGCGTATCTGAATACGAAGTTCGTTTCCGAGCATCGTTGAGGCCGTCCGCGCCCTCGCAATGATACCGATACGGGGGCGCGGGTTCGGTGGTTCGTTACCCGTCGGCCTGACGTTGATCACCGCGTAATACGCGGCCGGTCATGGGCTTGCGTGAGTACGAATCGCCGGTTGTTGACGGGTACGCTCCTGCTTCGCGGGCTCCGAGGTCGTCGCAACCATTACCGCACGGCTCGTGCAACGCGCAACGGCGTCGCTGGTCCGCTGCTTCCAGAAGCACCAGCTCGATTCCTGTCCGGCACCGATCACAATGAGATCGGCGTCGAGGTCGTTCGCCGCATTGGCGATTGCGCGGCCGATACTCATGTCTCGCAGCGGCAAGATAACGGTTTGCGCGGGCGTGTCGAGCGCGGCGCGTTCGATTGCATCCTTGCAGTGCTGTTCAACTTCGCGCTCATGCTGATCGAGCGCGACGAGCAGGTCGCCGCAGCCATGCTCGCCCGTCGCCAGCGCCCACCACGGCATCGCGTCCACGATGTGCAACAAGGTAAGCCGCGCGCCATTGTCACGCGCCCGGGCGATGCCCGCCGACAATGCCCCTTCGCTCAGATCCGCGCCAACCGCAACCAGGACGTGCTTGACCATTTCGGATACCTCCATCAATCAGTTGTGTGTTGACTGCATGATCGGTCGCGAAACTTAGCAATGAATGAGCGCCGCTGGGCAGTCTCCGAACGGCGTCTTTCCAGACTTCGTCGTCCTCATTCGGCGCTCATAGTCGAGCGATACGCTTGAAGCGTTACGTCGACTATCATCGATTCAGGGAGCGTCACATGAAGAAGTCGCCAGGATCCACGGCACTCGCGATTGCATTGGCGTGTGCCGCACTGTCGAGTGCCGCACTATCGAGCGCCGCTCAGGCGCGAACCGCGAGCTATCCGCATGAAGCGGCGTGCGTGGCGCCGCCCGCTACGTCATCGATCTATGCGGAGCATCGCGAACAGATCGCCGACACGTCGCGCGGCCCGCTCGCTTACTACCGGTTCGGTCACGGCAGCCCGCTTCTGCTCGTCACCGGCTATCGCGCGACGATGTCCGAATGGGACGCAGCCTTCCTCGCCGAACTCGCGAAACATCATGACGTCATCGTCTTCGACAACCGTGGCATCGGACGGTCGATGCCCAACGCGTCGAGCTTCACGATCCACGACATGGCAAGCGATACGGCCGCATTGATCGACACGCTTGGGTTGACGCACACGACAGTGCTCGGGTGGTCGATGGGCGGCTCGATCGTGCAGCAGCTCGCAATCGACAAGCCTCAGGCGATCGGCAAGATGGTGCTGATGAGCGCGTTGGCGCCAGGCCGAACCGGTGTGCCGGTGCCGGCGCAGATCATGGCGACACTGGCCGGCAAGCCTGGCGTCACGTTCAACGACGTCATGGCCGTTCTGTTCCCGGCATCGAGCGTGCAAGACGCCGAGCGGTGTTTCGCCAAGGATATGTTCAAGCCGGCCGGCTACCAGTCGCCGGCCATTTCCGGCGTGGTCACGAATGGTCAATCCGCCTCGCTGAAAGCGTGGGAAACGGACGATAAAGCCGCCGACGCGCTGCGCCCGGTGCGTGTCGATACGCTGGTGCTGTCGGGTACCGACGACGCCGTCGTCGCCAAAGAGAACGCCGCGGCGCTCATGCGCTTATTGCCCCACGCCCAGCTTCTGCTGGTTAAGCACGCAGGACACGCGATGATGTATCAATACCCGGTCGCGCTCGCGCGGGCGATCGATTCATTTGCGCGCCACTGATGAGTCGCGGTAGGCGCCGCGCCATCCCGCGCGACGCGGACATGCGAGGAGATGAGAAGAGAGGAAAAGGCGTATAAGGAAACGACTTCAAGCCTTGGCGGAATCGCCCAGCATGACGGTCCAGCCGAGGCCGCGCACATTGCGGATAACCGACTGCCCGAACTTCTTGCGCACCGAATGAATCAGCACGTCGACCGCGTTGCTCTCCACTTCCTTACCCCAGCCATATAAGCGGTCTTCCAGCTGATCGCGCGACAGGATCGTGCCGGGGCGCTCGAGAAACGCCAGCATCAACGCGAATTCGCGCGCCGATAGCACCGCCGTCACGCCATTGCAGCATAGCGTGCGCTTGTCGAGATCGAGATTGAGGGAATCGTCGCCGAGGCGCGACACCGCATAGCCCGCCTTGCGGCGCATTACCGCGCGAATGCGGGCAAGCAGTTCGGGAACGTCGAAGGGCTTGAGGACGTAGTCGTCGGCGCCGACGTCGAGGCCTTGCACGCGCGCCTCCAGGTCGTCGCGCGCGGTCAGGATCAGGACTGGCACCTTGTTGCCGGCCGCTCGCGAGGCCTTCAGCAAGTCGATCCCGCTCATGCCCGGCAACCCGAGATCCAGTAGCACGACCGTGTATTCAGCGGCCGCGATCGCCGCGCTGCCGGCGTTGCCGTCGCGCACCCAATCGACGCTGTAGTCCGCGTCCTGCAACGCGCGCAACAGGCTTTGTCCGATCTGCAGGTCGTCTTCAACCAGTAGAACTCGCATGATGTCGTTCCCACAGCAACGAATAGTGTGATTGGCCACGGCGCGAGGAACGGAACACGGGGAACCGTTCCAGGCCGGAGGCCGCTGGTGTAGCCGCTACACGGACACGGGTCAGAAACGCATCATAACTGACGCGTGCCTGTCGCGGCCACCGCCCAAAAGGCGGACGCAATAAGTGAGTCGATGCGGCCTAAGGTGCTGCCGGAAAACCGACCGACGCGACGATCCCCGACGAGCCGTCATGACGATTGCGAAGACTCGCCAGGCCGCCATATTTACTCGCGATCGCCTGAACGATCGACAGTCCGAGACCGCTGCCCTCGATCTGCGTATTCGCCCTGAAAAAGCGGTCGAACACCCGCGGCAGCAGTTCTTCCGCAATGCCGGGCCCTGTGTCGGTCACGTCGATCCAGACCATGTCGTCGCGTACCTGCACGCTCAGATCGACCTTGCCGCCGTCCGGCGTGTAGCGGATCGCGTTGCTGACCAGATTGCGCACGGCACTGCAGACGTCGGCTTCGGCCGCGCGGACAAACGCGCTGGCCATTTCGTCGGCGCCGATATCGATGCCGCGCTTCATCGCGATCGGCAATACTTCGGCCACGGCGTCGACGACCACCTTGGGCACATCGACGCGCGTCAGCGTATCGGCCTGCAGCGCCGCGTCGGCACGCGCAAGCCTGAGCAGTTGCGCGATCAGCCCGCCGCTGCGGGTGATGCCGCTGCGCAACTCGCAAAAGCGCTCCTGGTTGCCGGGCGCGATATGCGGCTGCAGATTGTCCGCCTGCAATTGAAGCGCGGTGAGCGGCGTGCGCAGTTCGTGCGCGGCGTCGGAAATAAACTTTCGTTCGGACTCGATCGATTGTGCGAGCCGATCGATCATCAGATTGATCGAGTTGATGAAAGGACGTATTTCGATCGGCACGCCCGACGTCGAAAGTTGCTGAAAATGACTGACGTCGATCGCCTGCACTTGCGCGCCCAAACGGTTCAGCTTGCGCAACGAGCGGCGCACGACAAGCAGCACGGCAATCCACACCAGCGGCACGAGTACGATCATCGGCCAAAGCGTATTGACCGCACGATCTTCCGCAAGCTCGTGCCGCACCGCCGAGCGTTGCGCGACCTGAATCACCATGGACGGCTCACGCAGTGTATAGATGCGCCACTCTTCGCCGCCAACGGCTTTCGTCACGAAACCCGCCGGGGCCTCGCGCGGCAGCGCCAGGGACGGTTCGGTCGAGCGGTAAGGCGTGGCCTGATCGTCCTTCCAGATCGTAATGACCACGTCGCGCTCCGGTTGCGAGCCGCGCGCGGGAATGGCGGGCAGCGAATCCGCGAATCCGCCGCGCATACGGCCGGCAACCTGTTCGAGCCGAAGGTCGAGCAACGCGCTCATGCCCGCTTTCGACAACTGATACGAACTGACGCCCTGCACCACGCCGACGATGCTGACCAGCACGCAAAGCGCGAGGACAAGCTGGTTTCTTAGAGACTTGATCATGGAGGCGCAGAAAAAGTGTTTCGTCCAACGGTGCTTCGTGGACGCCGGGACACTCGGTGCAACGCGAGAGACGGGCGAGACAGGCTTTTTTGTGAAGCGATTCTACACCCGTGACCGGGCGCGTTCTGGCGTCGAAACGACGGCAACGGCGCGCAGCTCTTTGCTGCGCGCCTACCGTTTGTAACGAGCGATGGAGAACTGATTCAAGCACCGCCCGGTGTTTTCGGTCATTCGGTAAGTCGGCCGTTCTCTGCCTTTGACTTCACTGTAAAGAAGAAGAATTAGCCAGGAATGACGAGTCGGGTGGCCGTGATCAGCGGGTCGCGGCTTCGGCTGCGGCCTGCATTTCGTAGCGCGCGTCCCGCATCAGCTGGATCGCGCGTCCGGCGTGGCCGCCCATGTCGTAGCCGTTCGCACGTTGCGCCGCGCGCATCCGTTCGATGGCTTGCTGCGCGTTGAAGTCGGCGGCTTCGATGTTCGGATGACGGCTCATGAAATAGCCGTCGTCGGCGACCGCACAGCCCGAGATCAGGGAAAGCGCGACGGCGGCCGCGGCAACCATCGTCAGACGTCTGTGCTTCATGCTGCATGCTCCATTCAGGTGATGAACGCCCGGTGTCCGGGCATGTCGCCATGCTCATGGCGATTGATTCGGTGCCTGGCTCGGGCCCTGCGTTAGCGCCAATAGCCGTAGCCATATCCGTAGTGCCGGTAGCGCCAGCCCGGGTGTCCGTAATAACCGACAACCACGGGCGGCGTATACACGGGAGGCGGCGGCGCGTAATAGGCGAGCGCAGGCGGCGGTGCGTAGACCGGCACGGGTGCGACGGGCACCGCGGCCACCATCGGCATCACCGGCATCACCGGCGCCCCGATGCCGACTCCGACGCCGACGAACACGTGAGCCTCGGCAACACCCACGAGGCCGATGCTTAATGCGGCGGCGAGGGCCGCCTGGCGAATCCATTTCATGTTCTTCTCCTTGACCTCCGGCGCAGCGCATTGGCTGCATCGGTTGAGATGCATTCTGGTCGCTGAGAATGAGGAAAGAATGAGCGGCTGTTGTCGTATGAAACGCGCGGCGAATCACAACGTGATTCGTGTGTGAAATGCGGCACAGGTGCCTCATTTCTTTCTAATTCACGGCGCCTACGATTTGTTCCGTCGATGCACAGGTTCAGGTTCGAACCGCCAGTCAGGCGCAGAAAACGCGTTTGGCACGCATTGGACTGAAGCGACGATGCGGACCGCCGGCCCGATATGCGTCGCGCCACCCAAGGAGCACATCATGTTTGCCGCACTTTCCGAAAAACTGGGGTCGTGGTTCTCGCCTTCTCACTACGAAGCACGCGACGCGTATCTGGCGTCATCGTCCGATCTCGCGGATCTCGAACGCCGCATGCGTCATCTCGACAGCAGCGACTATCCGTTCAGTCTGCATTCGAGCCTCGCACCGCGCGACCACGAACTGTGAAGTTCAACAGAAAGGAGAACCGATATGCGCCACTATCGACACGACAGCCCTGAAGCCGCAGCCCGCATCGTCGCCGCCTGCTTGCTGGCGGACGGACACGTAGGAATGGACGAGATTGAAGCGCTCGATCGTCATGACATCGAGCAGCGATTGTCGTTGCGACCGCGTCAGTTTCTGGCCGTCGTGCAGACGCTGTGTGAAGACCTGACTTCCGCCGCCTATCTGAATTGGGCGGACGCATGCAGGCTCGATCCCGTCATCGTCGCGCACCTAGCGGCCGACGTGCAGGACTGGCAAATGCGGCGTGACGTCATCTGGCTATGCAAGGAAGCCATTCACGCGGACGGGCATATCTCCGAAGCGGAAGCCGAATTTCTCGGCCTTGTACGAGCTGCGTGGGAATGCCCGGAACACGCGGATCTGGGCGCGTCCACGCGAGGCGATCAGACTCGTGCGCGCGCCTCGAATGACATTATTCAAGCCAGCAAAAATATTATGGCTAAACAGGACGAATCAGAATGGACTGGGTAGGTTACTTCGGAGGCGATGAACGCAGAACCTTCGACTAAAGGCTCTGCGCTATCTTTTTGGACAGTTCTGAACAGCTAGCGTGGAACAGAACGTTTCGAGCAATCTGGCGGAGCGGACGGGACTCGAACCCGCGACCCCCGGCGTGACAGGCCGGTATTCTAACCAACTGAACTACCGCTCCAGATCTTTACATCATGGCTGATGAGCTTTGCTCATTTGACCAGCCAACGCACCGCTCACACTGCTGACCGAACGATGCCGATGTCTTGGCGTCCCCTAGGGGATTCGAACCCCTGTACTCACCGTGAAAGGGTGATGTCCTAGGCCTCTAGACGAAGGGGACAACGTACGCTTACACCTTTAATGAAAAAGCCCGTTCAAGTTCATATGAACGGGCTTTGTCTGGCGGAGTGGACGGGACTCGAACCCGCGACCCCCGGCGTGACAGGCCGGTATTCTAACCAACTGAACTACCACTCCAGTTTGCCCATCTTGACTTGCGAGCGTTGGTTTTTTCTCTGCAAGCTGCGCTACTTTACTGCCGATCGATACTGCAACTCGAACACTAAAGCGACGCTGATGTTTGGCGTCCCCTAGGGGATTCGAACCCCTGTACTCACCGTGAAAGGGTGATGTCCTAGGCCTCTAGACGAAGGGGACATAATCTTTTCAGATCTGTCTTTAACTCGCTGCTAACTCACGCTAACTTGTCAGTTATTCCGTTTCGTCAACTGCGAAGACCGCTATTTTAACTACGTTACAACTGTTTGTGAAGTCTTTTTTGCTACAAGCTCCAGACTTCGGAACGACTTCACTCTGCTCTGATGGTGGAGGTAAGCGGGATCGAACCGCTGACCTCTTGCATGCCATGCAAGCGCTCTCCCAGCTGAGCTATACCCCCCTTGCAGAACAGAAACGAGATTCTAGAGGCCAATTTCCGCTTTGTAAATACCCTTTGAGCAATTGCATGCGACTTTTTTGCAAGTCGCATGCAAACCCTCTCAAGGCTCGCGCGAATGCGTTTAGGCCAGCGCTTTCTCGATACGGCTCACAACGACATCGCGGCCAAACAGCATCAACACGCTGTCGATTGAAGGCGTGTGCGTGGTGCCCGCCACAAGCAGACGCACCGGCATGGCCAGTTGCGGCATCTTCAGCTTGTGCGCGCCGAGCGTTGCCTTCAGGGCGGCCGAGATCGCCTCCTTGGTCCACTCCACGGTCTTCAGCGCGGCGGCCAGATCGGCCAGCGCCGGACGCACGGCTTCGGTAATGTGCTGCGCCAGCGCATCCGCTTCCGGCGCCGGCTCGCGATAGAACATCGCCGCGTTCTCCGCGATCTCCCTCACCGTGGACGCACGGTCCTTCAGCAAGCCCACCACCGCGCTCAGCTCCGCGCCTTGCGCGATCGCAGCGTCATGGATGCCCAGTTCCGCGAAGAACGGCTTGGCAAGCTCCGCAAGACGTGCATTGTCCGCTTCCTTGATGTAATGCGCGTTCAGCCAGTTCAGCTTGTCGTGGTCGTACTGCGCCGGCGACTTGCCCAGGTGCTCCAGATCGAACCATTCGACGAACTGCTCACGCGTGAAAATCTCCGCGTCGCCATGCGACCAGCCCAGACGCGCCAGATAGTTGACCACCGCTTCCGGCAGAAAACCAGCGTCGCGATACGCCGTCACGCTCATCGCGCCGTGACGTTTGCTCATCTTCTCGCCCTGCTCGTTCAGCACGGTCGGCAGGTGCGCATACACCGGCGGTTCACCGCCGAGCGCACGCAGAATGTTGATCTGGCGCGGCGTGTTGTTCACGTGGTCGTCACCGCGAATCACGTGCGTGATGCGCATATCCAGATCGTCGACCACCACGCAGAAGTTGTAGGTCGGGGTACCGTCCGGGCGTGCGATCACGAGGTCGTCGAGCTCCTCGTTCGAGATCTCGATACGGCCTTTCACCGCGTCGTCCCACGCCACCACACCCGTGAGCGGATTACGGAAGCGCAGCACGGGCTGCACACCCGCCGGCGGCTGCGGCAAGACCTTGCCGGGCTCAGGGCGCCACGTGCCGTCGTAACGAGGCTTCTCGCCCGCTTCACGTTGGCGCTCACGCAGCGCATCCAGCTCTTCGGTCGACATGTAGCACGGGTACACCAGCCCCGCGTCCTGCATCTCCTTGAGCACTTCGCGATAACGGTCCATGCGCTGCATCTGGTAGAACGGGCCTTCGTCGAAGTCCAGGCCGAGCCACGCCATGCCTTCAAGAATGGCGTCGACGGATTCGGAGGTCGAGCGTTCGACGTCGGTGTCCTCGATTCGCAGCACGAAGGTCCCTTTCATCTTGCGCGCGAACGCCCACGGATACAGCGCGGAGCGAATGTTGCCGAGGTGGATGAAGCCGGTGGGACTCGGTGCGAAGCGGGTACGAACGGAGGTGGTCATTAGCGTTACTCGGAAGACGGGCGCCAGCGCAGCGGCAAACATCGCCCACACAGCGCGGCAGCGGAGCTGCATCCGCGCAGCACAGGACGCCGTGCACGGACGCAAAGGAAAATGCGAGAGCCGAATTATACCTTCCGGCAGCGGCTTGCCTGCCCTCGTCCAAACGGCCAGCCGCGGCGCACGGCACGCGCTGCGCGGCGCCCGAGGATTCCTTCTGCAACGTTTCATTACGCGCGCGCCGCACGCCGGAAGCTTTGATTTATGATGTGCGCGCGTTGCGGCCAGGGATAGGAGCGCAGCGCGCCACGCCGCATTACGCGCAATACGCGTTGCAAGCGTTGCGAGCGTTGCAAGCGCCATCGGCGATGCTGCCCGTTTGCCTATCCGCCTGATCGCGGCCACTCGGCGACGCCAAAGCGCGTCGCCCTGCCGTTGCTGGAGAACTCATTGAAACCGTCCACCCCTCGCCTTGCCCGCCGCCATTTTTCGCTGGCGGCCGCCTCCGCCGTCCTCGCCGCCTGCACGACCACAGGTAGCAAAAGCGACAACACGCGGGTCGCGGCCACGCCTGCGTCCACCACGCCGCCGCTCGACAAGCCGCAGCGGCCGATGCGTGTCGCGCTCGCGCTCGGCGGCGGCGCCGCGCGCGGATTCGCGCATATCGGCGTGATCAAGGCGCTCGAAGCGCGCAATATCCAGGTCGATTTGGTGGCCGGAACCAGTGCGGGGTCGGTGGTTGGCGCGCTGTATGCATCGGGGATGAACGGCTTCGCGCTAAACAAGCTCGCGCTGACCATGGACGAGGCGTCGATCAGCGACTGGGCGATGCCGTTTCGCACCCGGGGCTTCCTGCAAGGCATCGCCCTGCAGAACTACCTGAACACGACGCTCAACAATCGCCCGATCGAGAAGATGGTCAAGCCGCTCGGCGTTGTCGCCACGGATCTGAAGACCGGTCAGCCGATCCTGTTCCAGCGCGGCAATACCGGTATCGCAGTGCGGGCGTCATGCAGCGTGCCGTCGATTTTCGAACCGGTGAAGATCGGCGGCCACGAATATGTGGACGGGGGCCTGGTCAGCCCGGTGCCGGCCTCGTTCGCGCGCAAGATGGGCGCGGATTTCGTGATCGCCGTGGATATCTCGCAGCGCCCGGAAAGCGGCCTCACCGCCAGTTCGTTCGACGTGCTGATGCAGACCTTCACGATCATGGGCCAGACCATCAAGGCTTACGAACTCGACAAATACGCAGACGTCGTGATCCGGCCGAATCTGGCGGCCATGAGCGGCAGCGATTTTTCCCAACGCAACGCGGCGATTCTGGCCGGCGAGGAAGCGGTGGCGAAGATGATGCCGGAGTTACAACGCAAGCTGGCCGCGAGCCGCGCGGCGGTGTAACCCAGCCAGGCCGCGCCGGCTGTCTCGACTGCCGGCGCGTTGCCTGCCAAACGATCTCAGCGCCGGGCGCGCGTCCCAACGCAAAAAGCCCGCTTCGAAAGAAGCAGGCTTTTTTATCGCGTCAGCATCGCCGACGCGCGCAACGGACTAGTTACTGATTGCCGCCGATTGCCGCATTCACGCGCTTCTTCAGATCCTGACTGTCCTGGTAGGACGTTTCGATCCGGCGAGCACCCGTGAAGCGCTTTTCCCAGTAGCCGCTATCCATATCGTCGACGCGAATCGTGCTGCCCGTGGAGGGCGAATGCACGAACTTGTTGTCGCCGATGTAGATGCCGACGTGCGAGAACGTGCGGCGCATCGTATTGAAGAACACCAGGTCGCCCGGCTTCAGGTCGCTCACGCGCACCTTTTCGCCGACGCGGCTCATTTCCTCAGCACGGCGCGGCAGCGCCATACCGAGCGTGTCCTGGAAGACGTAGCGAACAAAGCCGCTGCAATCGAGCCCCGAATCGGGCGTAGTGCCGCCCCAACGGTAGCGAACGCCGATCATGTTCAGCGCGCCGACGACCACGTCGCCCGCTTTTCCGGCCATGCCGGAGAGGAACGATTTGGCGCCGCCGTCGCTATCGGCGGCGGCGGTTTGCGAATTCAAGGAGGACAAGGCATTCGACCCGTTAGAGGTCGAAAATGAGGCATTCTGATTAAAACTGCTTACTTCGTCGGCGAACGCGCCGGGAGCTGCTGCCATCAAGACGCCAATGAACATCCCGGCGACGACGCGCGTGCAAGCCTGGGTGAGGTTTCTGTGCTGCATTGGTCGGTATTTTTTGCCTAAAAATCAGGGGTCTACGGAAAAAAGTTTGGTCGATACTAGCTAGTAAGTATTCATGTGTCAAAACAAATAGAAAAATACAATCGAGATACGCACCCAATTGGTGAAAGGGTGAAAAATCAATGGTCAAGCGCCGCTTTTAGAAGCTTCCGAGTGTAAGGATGTGACGGCGTCGCAAAAATCTGCTCGACCTCCCCGCTTTCCACAATAGAACCGTTTTGCATGACCGCCACGCGGTGTGCCATCGCGCCGATTACAGCGAGGTCGTGACTGATAAAAACGAAGCCGAGGTTGTACTTCTGTTGCAATTCGGCGAGCAGCTTGAGCACCTGTTGCTGAATGGAGACATCGAGTGCGCTGGTCGGCTCGTCGAGGATCAGAATGCGCGGTTCCAGGACCAGCGCCCGCGCAATCGCAATCCGCTGACGCTGGCCGCCGGAAAACTCATGCGGATAGCGGTACAGCACCGTGCGGTCGAGGCCGACTTCCCGTAACACCGACATCACCTTGTCGCGGCGCGCCTGCGGCGTCATCTGCGGGCGGTGCAGGGCAAGCCCTTCGCCGACGATCCGCTCGATCGTCTGGCGCGGCGAGAGCGAACTGAACGGGTCCTGAAAAACCACCTGCATGTTCGAACGCAGCGCCGTCTGTTCGACGCCGCGGTAGCTGCCGAGCGCCCTGCCCTGAAACTCGATCTCGCCGTGGACGGTGCGCTGCAGACCGAGCAGCGCCATCGCGAGCGTCGATTTGCCCGACCCCGATTCCCCCACGATCCCCAGGGTCTCGCCCTGGCGCACCGAAACGGTCGCGTCCGCAACCGCGCGGAAGCGCCCCGAGCGGAACCAGCCGCCAATACCCGGCAGCTTCGTTTTGAAATCGACCGAGACGTCGCGCGCTTCCAGCAGCACCGGCGAAATCGGCAGCACCGGCACCACCGTGCGCTGCGGCCGGCTCGCCAGCAACCGCTGTGTGTACGGATGCTGTGGCGACTCGAAGACCTGCTCGACCGGCCCGCTCTCGACCAGCACGCCCCGCTCCATCACCGCGATACGCTGGGCGAAGTGGCGCACCAGATTCAGATCGTGCGTGATCAGCAATACGGCCATGCCACGCTTTTTCGCTTCGTCGCGCTGCAATTCCAGCAGCAGATCGACGATCTGCGCGCGAATCGTGACGTCGAGCGCGGTGGTCGGCTCGTCCGCGAGCAGAAGGCGGGGACGGCACGCGAGCGCCATCGCGATCATCGCGCGTTGCCGCTGCCCGCCCGAGAGCTGATGCGGATAGCTGTTCACCCGCTTGCCTGGCTCCGTGATACCGGTGCGTCCCAGCAGGGCTACGGCGCGCTTGCGCGCCTCATTGGCCGGCACGCCGTCGTGCACGACGATAGTTTCCGCAATCTGGTCCCCGACCGTATAGAGCGGATTGAGCGCTGTCATCGGCTCCTGAAAGATCATCGCGATGTCCGAGCCGCGCAGGCCGCGCATCTCGCGCTCGCTTTTCGCGAGCAGATCCTGGCCATCGAAACGGATTGCCCCGCTCACTTGCGCATCGCTCAAAAGACGCAGGATCGACAGCGCGGTCACGCTCTTGCCCGAGCCCGATTCGCCCACCAGCGCGACCCGCTCGCCGCGTTCGATCGCGAGCGTGACGTCCTTGACGGCGACCGTGTCGCCGAAAGTCACATGCAGACGATCGAGTTCCAGCAGCGGCGGCGTCATGGCTTCTTTTGTTTCTGAAGTCACTGATTGCCTCCGGCGCGCATCGCATCGGAGATGCGGGTGTCGAGCGCGTTGCGCAGCGCATCGCCCATGAAAGTCAGCAGCAACAGCATGGCGACCAGCACGCCGAAGGTAAACAGCGAAATCCACCACGCGTCGAGATTCGCTTTGCCCTGGGCGAGCAGTTCGCCGAGGCTCGGTGTCGGCGACGGCACGCCCAGACCGAGAAAGTCGAGGCTCGTCAGCGCGAGAATCGCTCCGCTCATGCGGAACGGCAGGAACGTGATCACCGGCGTCAGGCTGTTGGGCAATACGTGCCGCCACATGATCTGCCAGTTAGACAGACCCATTGCCCGCGCGGCGCGCACGTAGTCCTGGTTACGATTGCGCAGAAATTCCGCGCGCACGTAGTCGGATAAACCGATCCAGCCGAATAGCGACAACAGCACGATCAGCAGAATGAAGCCCGGCTCGAAGATCGACGCGAAGATGATCAGCAGATAAAGCTCCGGCAGCGCGCTCCATATTTCGATCAGCCGCTGCCCGACGATATCGATACGGCCTCCGAAGTAACCTTGCACGGCGCCCGCGGCGATCCCCAGCACGGTGCCGATCAAGGTCAGTACCAGCGCGAATTCGACTGACACCCGAAAGCCGTACAGCAGGCGCGCGAACAGATCGCGGCCACGGTCGTCCGTGCCGAGCCAGTTGTCGCGCGACGGCGGCGCCGGGTTCGGCGCCGTCGAAAAGTAATTCAGCGTGTCGTAGTAGTACCGATTCGGCGGATAGAGCGCGAAATTGCCGGGCGCATGGAAGCGGTCTTTGACATACGGGTCGAGATAATCGGCGGGCGTGGGAAAGTCGCCGCCGAAGGTGGTCTCCGGGTAGGTCTTGAACATCGGGAAATACAGATGGCCGTCGTATTGCACCACGAGTGGCCTGTCGTTCGACCACAGCGGGCCAGCAAGGCTCGCCGCAAACGCGACCACGAACACGATCAGGCTCCAGTAGCCCAGCCGCTGCTGGCGAAAACGCTGCCAGACGCGGCGCGCGGGCGAAGGCGACACGAACGCGCGAACCGGTTCGGTGCGCGCTGCCGCATCGGCTGGAAGACGGGCTCGATTCATCAGCGCTCCAGTTGTTCGAATTGGATGCGGGGATCGACCCACACATAGCAAAGATCGGAAATCAGCTTGGTCGCGAGACCGATCAGCGTGAACAGATACAGGGTGCCGAGCACGACTGGATAGTCGCGCCGCACCACCGATTCATACGACAGCAGGCCGAGACCGTCGAGCGAAAACAGTGTCTCGATCAGCAGACTGCCGGTAAAGAACGCGCCGATAAAAGCCGCCGGAAACCCCACGATCAGCGGCAACAGCGCGTTGCGAAACACGTGCTTCCACAGTACGCGCTTTTCCGACAACCCTTTCGCACGCGCGGTCAGCACGTACTGCTTGCGGATCTCGTCGAGGAAGGCGTTTTTCGTCAGCATCGTAACGACCGCGAAGCTGCCTACCACCGAGGCCGTGATCGGCAACGCGATGTGCCACAGGTAATCCAGGATCTTGCCGATAAAGCTCAACTGCGCCCAATTGTCCGAGGTCAGATTGCGCAGCGGAAACAGTTGCAGGAAGGTGCCGCCGCCGAACAGCACGAGCAACAGGACGCCCAGCACGAAGCCCGGAATGGCGTAGCCGACCAGCACGACAAGACTGGTTGCGATATCGAAGCGCGAACCGTTGCGCACCGCTTTGGCGATGCCCAACGGCACCGATATCAGGTAGGTCAGAAAGAAAGTCCACAAGCCGATGCTGATCGACACCGGCAGCTTCGAGACGATCAGCGCCCACACGCTCTGATGACGAAAATAGCTCTGCCCGAGGTCGAACGTCGCGAAACGTTTGAGCATCAGGCCATAGCGTTCCAGCGGCGGTTTGTCGAAACCGTACAGCGCCTTCAGTTGCGCGATCTGTTGCGCGTCCACGCCGTTATGCGCGCGCAGGCCGAACGGCGCGCCGTTCTCCGCGCCTTTGCGCAACTCGTGCTGCATCTGCTCGACCGGGCCGCCCGGGACGAACTGGATCACGACGAACGTCAGCGTGAGGACGCCGAGCAAGGTCGGAATCATCAACAGCAGGCGTTTGAGGATATAGCTCCACATGGCAGCAATTCCGGAGGCGGTGAATGAATGGACGCGTTAGCGCGGTTGCGGTTGCGGTTGCGGTTGCGGTTGCGGTTGCGGTTGCGGTTGCGGTTGCGGTTGCGGTTGCGGCGCCTCAAACCACCACATCGACGTGATCCAGCCTTCCGCTGCATAGTACAGCGGCAGCGTTTTCGGCCACGCGAGGCCGCGCCTGAACGCCACCCGGTGAGTCGCGCTGTACCAGTGCGGCACCACATAGTAGCCATGCATCAGCACGCGGTCGAGTGCGTGCGTGGCGTCGACCAGTTGCTCGCGCGTCTGCGCATGCACGAGCGCGCTCAGGATCGCATCGACGACGGGAGACCTCAGGCCGATCATGTTGTCCGAGCCGTTGGTGTCCGCGGCCTTGCTGCCGAAGCGGTCGATTTCCTCTGAACCCGGCACCTGCACATCGGGCATGCGGATCGTGGTCGTGTCGAAGTCGAACGCATCCAGGCGCTTCTGATAAACGGCGAAGTCGGACACGCGAAACGTCGCGGTGATGCCCAGCTTCTGCAGATTGCGAATGTAGGTTGCGACAATCGGCTCCATCTGCGCGGCCGAACCCGAATCGTCCAGAATCTCGAAGCGGAACGGCTCGCCTTTGGCGTTTCGCAATGCGCCGTCGCGATAGGTCCAGCCAGCCTGCTGCAATAACGCCCGCGCCTCCAGCAGATTGGCGCGCAGCGAGCCTGGCGGATCAGTGTCGGGCTGCTTCGGCGGCGGGCCGAACACGGCCGGATCGAGCTTCGCGCGCCACGGCTCGAGTAGCGCGAGTTCGCCCGCTGAAGGCAGGCCCTTCGCCTGCAAATCCGTGTTGGCGAAGAAGCTGTCGATACGCGTGTACTGGTTGAAGAACAACTGGCGGTCCAGCCACTGGAAATCCAGCGCGAGATCAAGCGCCTTGCGCACGCGCACGTCCTGAAACAGCGGCCGTCTCAGGTTCAGCATGAAGCCCTGCATGCCGGTGCCGTTATGTTGCGCGAACTCACGTTTGATGAGCTCGCCGCTGTCGAACTTCTTGCCGACGTCGCGCCGCACCCAGTTGCGCGCCACGTATTCGACCATCGCGTCGTATTCGCCCGCCTTG
This sequence comes from Paraburkholderia fungorum, assembly GCF_046027215.1. Classification (GTDB taxonomy): domain Bacteria; phylum Pseudomonadota; class Gammaproteobacteria; order Burkholderiales; family Burkholderiaceae; genus Paraburkholderia; species Paraburkholderia fungorum_D. The sequence continues at coordinate 2,997,512 of NZ_JAQQEN010000001.1, forward strand.
AACGCTTCCAGCCGCGCGACATTATCCGAATACAGCTTGTAGACAACGCGGTCGAAGTTATTGGTGCCGACCCGTACCGGCAACGCCGAGCCCCAATAATTCGGGTCGCGTCGAAAGGTAATCGTGCGACCGTTGTCGTACTGTTCGATCAGGTAAGGCCCGCTGCCGATCGGCTTCTCGAAGCCCAACTGGTCGAAGGGAATCCGGCTGCCGTCCGGCTTCATTCCCCATTTGTGCGAGAACACTGGCATGCTGCCCGCCAGCAAGGGCAACTCGCGGTTGCGCTGATGGAACTCGAAGCGGATCGTGTGCGGATCAATCACGACAGCGCGCGTGATCTCGCCGAAGATCGCCGCGAATTGCGGCGCGGCCTGTGGGCTTTTCAGCGTATCGAGCGAAAACCTGACGTCTTCGGCCGTGACCGGATCGCCATTCGAAAAGCGCGCGCGGGGATTGATATGGAAGGTGGTCGACAGACCGTCGGGTGCGATATTGATGTCATCGGCGAGCAGGCCGTAGGCGGACGCCACTTCGTCGCTGCTGCCAATGGTCAGGCTTTCGAACAGCAGGCCGATGCCGGGCGCGGTGTTGCCACGCAGCGTGAACGGATTGAATTTGTCGAAGCTGGTGAGCCGGCTCGGATTGGCCAGCACCAGCGTGCCGCCCTTGGGCGCATCCGGGTTGACGTAGTCGAAGTGCTTGAAATTCGCCGGATATTTCGGCTCGCCGTACTGCGCGATCGCATAGACCGCATGGGCCTGAGGTGCGGCAAGCAATGCCGACGCGCCACACAGTGCGATGGAAAGCGCCACACCCCATGAACGCGGCACCACCGGTAGAGCGACACGCGAGAGCCTGTGAATCACGCTGTTCCGGAGTGCACGAGGCGTTTGAACCCATCGCGAGCCAGTTGTCATAGGGGCCTTGTTGGTCAGTGGGCAATTGCAAGGTGAGAGAATTCTACCCAATAAATCCGCGCCATCCGCACCTCCCGGTGCACGACGTTCGCGTGCATGGCGAGCGGACTGACCTCGCCCGCCGTGTCTTACGTGGACAATGCGCGGGCAATAAAAAACCGCCCTTTTCCGGGCGGTTTTTTGATTCTGCGCGCGCAACCACTACGGCATGAACGGCTTAATGCCAGCCGCGATGATTGTCGTAATGATCGTGGCTGTAATTGTAGCGGCCCGGCGGGTGATGACGATACCAGTCGTCACGCGCCCAGTAGCGGCGGCCGTCCCAATAGCGGTCGCCGTGCCAGCCGATCACGATCGCCGGGCCGCCGTAGTACACCGGCGCCGGTTGATAGACGACCGGTGGCGGGGGCGGCGGCGGCGGTGCATAGACCGGTGCCGGCGCGACGTAAATCGGCGCGGGAATACCGATGTTGACGCCAATATTGACCCCACCGGCCATTGCAGCACCTGACGCACCCAACGCGAAAACCCCGATCAGAAGTGGAACAAGACGAGCGGACTTCATCGATCACCCTTTTGAAGAATGTGTTGTGGCCGAAATATAGCTCAAGGCAGCGTCCCGCGTATTTCAACTTTGTAATAACTGATGCATAACATCGCACGTCTGGCCGTTGCGTTACGTCTCGTTACATTAGGCGGACTTTCGGTGAAAAACCGGCGCGTCTGTAACGAAACGGGCCAGCGTGCCTGCCGTTCGAGAGAGCGCTCTGCGTCGCCAGAAAATTTACTTCGTCATCCCAACTAAGAAGCAAATTTCGCGTGACCTGATCTGACTGCCTACCAACCTACCTAAGCGTGGCTTCACACGTCGCAGCAACACAAAATCGGCGCCGAAAAAACAAAACCCCACAGAGCCTAAACTCTGCGGGGTTTGCCGCCATTGCTGGCGGAGACGGAGGGATTCGAACCCTCGATCCAGGTTTTGGCCCAGATGCTCCCTTAGCAGGGGAGTGCCTTCGACCTCTCGGCCACGTCTCCCAAACTTTCGGTCGCGCAGGGAGTCAGCGCGACGAAGCCAAGATAATAGCGGCCCGAACCGCAGAGGTCAATGTCTAGCGAACACTTTTTGTGCCAGTTTTGTCATTGACGACGCAATTTGTTCACCTTGGCCGCACAGAAACGAATGAAGCACGAACGGAGCGCTCTTGTACGCCCCGCCGCTTAATGCCAGTTACACCTGATCCAGTTCGAAAGCCTTATGCAGCGCGCGTACGGCGAGCTCCATGTACTTCTCGTCGATCAGCACCGAAATCTTGATTTCGGAGGTCGAGATCATCTGGATATTGATGCCCTCTTCCGACAGCGTGCGGAACATCGTGCTCGCAATACCCACGTGCGAGCGCATGCCGACACCGACCACCGAGACCTTCGACACCTTCGGATCGCCCAGCACCTGCTCGGCCTGCACGTGGCCCTTCACCTGACCCGTGAGGATGTCCATGGCGCGTTGATAGTCGCCACGGCCGACCGTGAACGTGAAGGCCGTTTTGCCCTCGACGCTCTGGTTCTGGATGATCATGTCGACATCAATATTCGCGTCCGCCACCGGGCCGAGAATCTGATACGCGATGCCCGGCTTGTCGGGCACACCCATCACGGCGATGCGAGCTTCATCGCGCTGAAACGCGATACCCGAGATGACTGCTTTTTCCATGGTCTCGTCTTCTTCAAAAGTAATCAGGGTGCCCGACTTCATTTCTGCGTCGAGCGGGATGAGCGGATCGGTCAGGCTCGACAGCACGCGCGTCTTTACCTGATATTTGCCGGCGAATTCCACCGAACGGATCTGCAGCACCTTGGAACCCAGGCTTGCCATTTCCAGCATTTCTTCGAACGTCACGCGATCGAGGCGGCGCGCTTCTTCCACCACGCGCGGGTCGGTCGTGTAGACGCCGTCGACGTCGGTATAAATCAGGCACTCATCCGCTTTCAGCGCGGCGGCAACCGCGACCGCGGACGTATCCGAACCGCCACGGCCGAGCGTGGTGATGTGGCCTTCAGGATCGATGCCCTGGAAGCCCGTGATCACCACCACTTTGCCCGCTTCGAGATCGCGCAGCACGCGCTCGCCGTCGATTTCGCTGATGCGTGCTTTGGTGAACGCGCTATCCGTTCTGACCGGCACTTGCCAGCCGGCATAGCTGACCGCCTCGACGCCGGCTTCCTGCAGCGCGATGGCGAGCAGACCCGAGCTGACCTGCTCGCCTGTGGCGGCGATCATGTCGAGTTCGCGCGGGCTCGGCTGGCTCGTGATTTCTTTCGCGAGACCAAGCAAGCGGTTGGTTTCGCCGGACATCGCCGACGGCACGACGACCATCTTGTGGCCAGCCTTGTGCCATTTCGCGACGCGCTTGGCGACGTTCTTGATGCGCTCGACCGAGCCCATCGAGGTGCCGCCATATTTATGTACGATGAGTGCCATTGTCGTTCTGAACTGAAGGAGAAACCGCGCTGGCGCGCTGGAGACAACCGCACAAAAGCACAGAAGCGCAACGTCTTGTGAACGGCAGCAAAGTGTGTGGCGGCGTAGATGCAGCGCGCGCGTAATACGCGCGGATTTGCCCGGGAATGATCGCTAGTGGCTTACCGGAAACGACGGATCACGAGCGCAAACCGACAAAATTGACAAAAGCGACGGCGAAATCGGGTCGGGCAAACAAGTTAACGTACCCGATCGAGCGCAAAAAAACAAGCCAGAATGACCGCATTTGCGCCTGCAAAGGCTTGTCTGTTATGGCTTTGCGCCCTATTTCAGGGATTCATCGGGTAGCCGAGGAGCTTGTCCGGCCGGTCGGTCAGGCGATCAGCAGGTCCGCGCGCCAGAGGATCCTGACGTGCGGTTCGGCCGCATCCACCGGTTCGCTCAGCGCGGCGCGATTCACGCCGAGCAAGGGCACGAACAGGAGTTCGTCACCCACGTAGAGCAGCGGCACGTCGCGTTTCCATGCAGGAATGCCGCGTTCCTGGAACAGATTTTTCAGCGTACGACTCGGACTGTTTTGTCCGACGCTCATGCGCATGCGTTCGCCACCGCTGCGCGAACGCACACTCAACAATGCACGGCGCAGCACGCTGACAGGAATCGAATCGTGATGCTCAGGGGCCGCGTTTATGTCCGCCACTGCGCCGACAGCGGCGAATACGAACGTGCCGCGCCATTGCGGCAACCACCAGATGGCTTCGCCCTGCCACGCAAATTCGCTGACTGCCCGCACGGTGAGCGAGGTTTCATCGGCGGGTTCGCTGCTATCGCCCGCTTCCCAGTACACGAGGCCACGATAGCTGCGCAATGCCTGTCCCGCGTGATCGATGCGCAGAGCATGGCCCTCGCCTGTTTCGCCGATTTTGCGTAACTGGCGCAACGCGTCGACGAGTCGCGCGGTCGATGCGGCTGCGAGACCAAGCGCACGCATCCAGTAGCGCAGCAGGTTGAGTGCGCGATCGTCATCGAGGATCAGCAGTGCGTCGTGCGATAACGCGCGGCCTTCATCCCTTCCGACCACGCCCATATCGATGCGCGCCAGTTCATCGAGCAAGCGCTGCGCCGACGCCGCGTGCGCCGCCGTGCGCGCAAGCGCGTCGCGAAACCCGGGAAAGTGGACGGCCAGTGCCGGCGTCACTTCATGGCGCAATGCATTGCGCGCGTAACGAATGTCAGCGTTCGATTCGTCGTCGATCCAGCGCAGATGGCGGGCGCTCGCATATTGCTCGAGTTGTGCGCGCAGCAGATGAAGCAATGGCCGCACACGCACCGCAGACGCACCCGCCGGCAAGTACTCGGGCGCCATCGCGGCAAGGCCCGCGAGGCCCGCGCCGCGCAGCAGTTGCAACAGCACTGTCTCCGCCTGATCGTCCGTATGCTGCGCAAGCCAGAGCGTGTGAACGTCGCGTGCCGCGCACATCGTATCCAGCGCACGATAGCGCGCGTCGCGCGCGGCTGCTTCGACACTCACGCCCTGCTCGCGCGACACGTCGACACGCTGCGCCGCAAATTCGACCCCACGATCCTGTGCAAACGCCTCGCAGTGCGCGAGCCACTCGTCGGCGTGCGCGCTCAGCCCATGATGGACATGCAGCGCGACACAACGCGACGCACCGGCGACACGCACCGTCGCATCGAGCAACACGCTCGAATCGACGCCGCCACTAAACGCCACGGCAAGCCGCGCGTGCGCAGGCAACGCGGACAGCGCCACGCCGACCGCCTCGAGAACGCGGCGGTCGGCGGGCGAATCGGCGGTGGGGGTCACGTCGCGAGCGCGCGGAGCGCTGATGGACGAAAGAAAACGCGCGCGGGCTCAGGCACCCGGCGTCGTTTCCTTGAACTTGCCGTACGACATCAGCCGTTCGAAACGGCGTTGACGCAGGTCGTTGATGCTCATGCCCTGGAACTGGCGCAGCGAGTCGGCGAGCGCACGGCGCAGCATGGCAGCCATGCCCTTCGGATCGCGATGCGCGCCGCCGAGCGGCTCGTTGACGATCTTGTCGATCAGGCCGAGCGCCTTCAGACGATGCGCGGTCAGGCCAAGCGCTTCCGCCGCTTCCGGCGCTTTCGCGGCGCTCTTCCACAGAATCGACGCGCAACCTTCCGGAGAAATCACCGAATAGGTCGAGAATTGCAGCATCAGCACGCTGTCGCCAACCGCAATGGCCAGCGCGCCGCCCGAGCCGCCTTCGCCGATAATCGTAGCGATCAGCGGCGTCTTCAGTTCAGCCATCACGTACAGATTGCGGCCGATCGCTTCCGACTGGCCACGCTCTTCCGCACCAATGCCTGGGTAAGCACCCGGCGTATCGATGAAGGTGAAAATCGGCAAGCCGAATTTCTCAGCGAGACGCATCAGCCGCTCGGCCTTGCGATAGCCTTCCGGGCGCGGCATGCCGAAGTTGCGCAGCGCGCGTTCCTTCGTGTCACGGCCCTTCTGATGGCCGATCACCATGCAGGCCTGGCCATTGAAGCGCGCGAGGCCGCCGACGATCGACAGGTCGTCCGCATAGTTGCGGTCGCCGTGCAGTTCGTGGAAATCGGTGAACAGCTCGTTCACGTAATCGAACGTGTACGGGCGTTGGGGGTGTCGGGCGATTTGCGAAACCTGCCACGGGGTGAGGTTCGCGTATAGATCTTTAGTGAGCTGTTGACTCTTCTTGGACAGCCGCTCGATCTCTTCCGAAATATCGACGGCCGAATCGTCCTGCACGAAGCGCAATTCTTCGATTTTCGCTTCGAGTTCAGCGATCGGCTGTTCGAAATCCAGAAAGGTGGTCTTCATTGGTTGTAATCCTTGGACTTACCGGCAGCGCGTATTCTAACCGCGCGCGCCGATGTCAAAACCCCCTCGCAACTATCAACTTCCAGAAATTGATAGTTTTTCGAGACGGCATCCTTTTTCAGTAGTCGACCGGCAACGGATCGAGACTACGCCACATATACCAGGTAGCGACAGTGCGCCACGGCTCCCAGTTCGCCGCGACTTCACGTGCTTCGCTGCGCGTGACCGGTTCGCCACTAAAGTAATTGACGCTGATTGCGCGGATCAGACCGAGATCGTCGAGCGGTAGCACGTCCGGGCGTGACAGGTTGAAGATCAGGAACATTTCCGCGGTCCAGCGGCCAATGCCGCGAATCTGCGTGAGTTCGGCGATCACCGCCTCGTCTTCCATCGACGTCCACTTGCCGACGTGCAACGCGCCGGAGACGAAATGCTGTGCGAGATCGAGCACGTATTCCGCCTTGCGTTTGGACAGCCCGCACGCGGTCAGCTTCTCCTGACCGAGTTTGATGAACTGCTGCGGCACGAGCTTCGGGCACGCTGCCTCGACTTTCGCCCACACCGCTTGCGCGGACGCCACCGAAATCTGCTGCCCGACCACCGAACGCGCAAGCGTGACAAACGGATCGCCGCGGCTCAGCAGATGCACCGGACCGAATTTCGGAATCAGCTTCTTGAGAATGCGGTCGCGCTTGACGAGGTCGGCACAGGCCTTGTCCCAATAGGCCGGGCGCGTGACTTCAGGCGTGAGACCGGCGATCTGCACCGGCACGGCGGCGTCGGCATCGCCGGCGGCTTCGCCGCCTGCGCTCGCCGATGCGCGTGTCTTGCGCACGACTTCGCCTTCGTGTCCTTCGTGCGTACTGCGTGCGAGTTCCTGCACGTCGCCAGCGAGTTCCGCGGGCAATGCGCCATTGTTTTTCGCGCGCGGCGTTTTCGCGCGCTTGGCTGCGGGCGCGTGCGCCGACGCACCGTTGAGCGCGCGCTTGACCACGGCTTTTTTCGCCGCGCCCAAGCCTGTCTTGGCCGCCACCCCGGCGGCTTTCGACGATGTTTTCTTTACCGCGCCGCTACCCGCGCGAGCCGACGTTCGGGTCGACTTTGCCGCGGCTGCCGCGTTTGTTTGAGACGTGGCTCGTTTAGCCGGCGTCTTCGTGGCCGTTGCCATCCTGCCTCCTGCCTGGCGAATCGATCAAAGGGTAGTACGAGGTGCGCTCACACGCGCCGCCACTCAGTCAACCCGCCGGGTTTGTCTTCAAGTGCAACGCCGGCCTCGAGCAATTCGGCCCGGATCCGGTCTGCTGCCGCATAGTCCTTCGCCTGCTTGGCCGCCACGCGCGCGGCGATCTTTGCCTCGATCGCGGCGGTATCGAGCGCGCCTTGTGCTGCGCTGCCCGCAGCCTGCTGCAGGTACGCACGCGGCTCGCGGCCGAGCAGTCCGATCACAGCGCCAAGCGAGCGCAATTGACGGGCCAGCGCGGGGCTGCGCGTACGGTTCACTTCTGTTGCCAACTCGAACAACACCGATACTGCAACCGGGGTGTTGAAGTCGTCGTTCATCGCAGCCTGAAAACGCTCCGCATGCGCTTCGTTCCAGTCGAGTTCCGCGCTATCCGGCGTGACGTCCTTCAGCGCGGTGTACAAACGCGTGAGCGCATTGCGAGCGTCGTCGATATGCACGTCGCTGTAGTTGAGCGGCGAACGGTAATGCGCGCGCGCGATGAAAAAGCGCACGACCTCGGCATCGTACTGCGCCAATACTTCGCGAATCGTAAAAAAGTTGTTCAACGACTTCGACATCTTCTCATTGTCGATCTGGACGTAGCCGTTGTGCATCCAGTAATTCACGAATGGTTGACCGGTCGCACCTTCACTCTGCGCGATCTCGTTCTCATGGTGCGGAAACTGCAGGTCCTGACCACCGCCGTGAATGTCGAACTGATCGCCGAGCAGCGTGCAGCCCATGGCCGAGCATTCGATATGCCAGCCCGGACGGCCGCGGCCGTATTTCGAGTCCCAGCCGGTGTCCGCCGGCTCGCCCGGCTTGGCCTGTTTCCACAGCACGAAGTCGAGCGGGTCCTGCTTCGCGTCGTTAGCGGCCACGCGCTCACCCGCGCGCAGATCTTCGAGCGACTTGCCCGAGAGCTTGCCGTAGCTCGCGAACTTGCGCACCGCGTAGTTCACGTCGCCATCGCTCGCCTGGTAGGCATAGCCATTCGCTTCGAGCTTCTCGATCATGCCGAGCATCTGCGCAATGAAATCCGTGGCGCGCGGCTCGAGATCAGGCCGCTCGATGCCGAGCGCGTCCGCGTCTTCATGCAACGCCTTGATGAAGCGATCGGTCAGCGATTTGATCGTTTCGCCGTTCTCGACTGCGCGCCGGATGATCTTGTCATCAATATCCGTGATATTGCGCACGTAGGTCACGTCATAACCTAGCGTGCGCAACCACCGTTGCACGATATCGAACACGACCATCACCCGCGCATGACCGACGTGACAATAGTCATACACGGTCATCCCGCAGACGTACATCCGCACAACGCCTTCTTGCAGCGGCACGAAAGTTTGCTTGTCACGCGCGAGCGTGTTGTAGATGCGCAGTGATTCCATAGAGAGCGGTGCGTGGGCCGAAAGAAATCCGCAATGTGTTTCATGCGCGCCGCGCCCCGTTCAACAGACGGCGGGCGCGTTGCATACAGCAAAACCGGCGCACCTGGTGCGGCGATCAGGCTGCGATCAAGGCGGAGACGACCACGAGTGGCGAAAAGACAGTCAGCGGTTCGACGGAACGCGCAGACCTTTTGTTAGAATGGCTCGGAGTATAACATCCAGACCCGAGCCTATGAAACCTTCCAGCGGTCGCGCGCGCAGCGCTGCGGCCCTCGCCGCGACGGCCTTTAGCAGCGTCACCCTCGCTGTCGCCCTCACGGTCTTCCCGGGCGCCGCCGCGTACGCGCAGAAAGCCGCCCCGTTGCCGTCAGGCCCCGCTGTGCGCGACAACACGCCGGAGATCGACGCGTCGATCGCGCAGAAAAACTGGCAGGCCGCCCTCACGCAACTCGACGCGCGCATTGCCTCGAACCCGCGCGACGCGCAAGCCAAATTCAAGCGCGGCGCGGTGCTGGCCCACCTGAACCGCGACGACGACGCGATTGCCGCATTCACCGAACTCACGCAGCTGTATCCCGAACTGCCCGAGCCGTATAACAATCTGGCTGCGCTGTACGCGAAGCACGGCCGTTACGCCGAAGCACGCGCCGCGCTCGAAACCGCGACCAAGGTGAATCCGGGCTACGGGCTCGCTTACGAAAATCTCGGCGATCTGTATCTGCGCATGGCCAATGAGGCCTACCTACGCGCGCAAGGCCTTGGCAAAGCGAGCGCCACGACCTCGCAGCGCCTCGCGGACATCCAGAAGGTCATCTCGCCGCCCGCCACGAAGGCGCCGGTGAAAAAAGCCGTTGCCGCGCCGGTAGACGACTACACGACACGCGCCACCTCGAACATGACGCAAACGCCGAGCTTCCAGTACGGCGGGGCGAACGGCTCGCTCGCCATGCCGCCCTACATGGCGCCGTCGAAGTAAAGCTGCGCCAGTTTTCGCCACACTGTTTTTTCCAACCCCGAGGATCTTCATGAAATGGTTGATGTTGGCGCTCGGCAGCGCCGCCCTGATCGCAAACGCCTCCGCATTTGCCCAGTCCGGTACGCAAGCCGCGCATCCGTCCGTCCTGTTCAAGACATCGGAAGGCGACATCCGCGTCGAGTTGTATCCTGAGAAGGCGCCGAAATCCGTCGCCAACTTCCTCGACTACGTGAAATCCGGCCAGTACAACGGCACGATTTTCCATCGCGTGATTCGTGGCTTCATGATTCAGGGCGGCGGCTACACGCAGAGCTTCGCTGAGAAGCCCACGCGCGCGCCGATTCCGCTCGAAAGCCGTAACGGTCTGAAGAACACGGCCGGCACGCTGGCCATGGCTCGCACCAGCGATCCGAATTCGGCCACCGCGCAGTTCTTCATCAACACGGTTGACAACGCCGGCCTCGACTACCCGAATCCGGACGGCAACGGTTACGCAGTGTTCGGCAAGGTCACGGGCGGTATGGACGTCGTGAAGAAGATCGAGGGCACGCCCACCACCACGCGTGGCCCGATGAGCGACGTGCCGCAAAAGTCGGTCGTGATCGAGTCGGCAACGGTGGTCGGCAAGTAAGCAACGTAAATAAGCGACGTACATAAGCGACATACATCAGCAGCACGCATACGCGACAGCCATCAGCAGCACACAACAGGCAAGCGAAACAGCAGGCAATCAATGCCCGGCGCGGCCCGCCGTCATTCCATCCGACGACCTGCCGCGCCTTTTACCCACCTCGTTCATCAAAGGATTCCATCATGGTTGAACTGCATACGAACCACGGCATCATCAAACTCGAACTGGACGCTGAAAAGGCGCCGAAGTCGGTTGAGAATTTCCTTAACTACGTGAAGGCCGGCCACTACGACAACACGGTATTCCACCGCGTGATCGACGGCTTCATGATCCAGGGCGGCGGTTTTGAGCCGGGCATGAAGCAGAAGGCGACGGCTGAAGCCATCACCAACGAAGCGAACAACGGTCTGAAGAACGTCAACGGTTCGGTCGCCATGGCTCGCACGAACGACCCGCATTCGGCCACGGCACAGTTCTTCATCAACGTGAAGGACAACGACTTTCTGAACCACTCGTCGCCGACCCCGCAGGGCTGGGGCTACGCCGTGTTCGGCAAAGTGGTCGAAGGCATGGACGTCGTCGAGAAGATCAAGAAAGTGAAGACCGGTTCGAAGGGCTTCCATCAGGACGTGCCGGCCGACGACGTCGTGATCGAAAAAGCCGTGATCGTCGACTAAACGCCGACTCGTTTGAACTGACATCAGGCACCTTCAATGCTGCAAGAAACGCCGCTGCGAAGCGTCGCCGCGGGCGTGCCTGGCGAGGGCAAACGCCCGCACGCCGCACGCCCGTTTTTTTTCCTCTCCGATATTCATCTGAGCGAGGCGATCCCGCACACGGTCGCCGCGTTCGAGCACTTCGTGCGCGTCACCGCTGGGCAGGCCGATTCGGTGTTCATTCTCGGCGACCTGTTCGAGTACTGGATCGGCGACGACATGCTCACGGATCCGTTCGTCGCGCGCATGACAGCACTGCTGCACACGCTGACGGAGCGCGGCATCGCGCTTTACATCATGCACGGCAATCGCGATTTTCTGCTGGGCAAGCGCTTCATGAAGGCGGCCGGCGCAATCTGGCTGCCCGATCCATTCGTGATCACCGCGTTCGGCACGCGCATCGCGCTCGCACACGGCGATGGACTATGCACCGAGGATCGCGGCTATCAGCGCTTCCGGCGCTTCGCGCGCAGCCGTTTCGCGCAGATGCTGTTTCTCGCATGGCCGTTTCGCTGGCGTCAGGCGCTCGCGGAGCGCATGCGCTCGAAAAGCGAGCAAGGACGCTCTCGCCCGGTATCGTCAAAGTATGACGTGACACCCAAGGGCGTGGCCGCGCTGTTCAAGTCGTCGAAAACGGCGACCATCATTCACGGACATACGCACCGGCCGGCACGCCATCGCGAGCCAGCGGGCACGCGCTGGGTCTTGCCGGATTGGGATCTCGACCACGGCGAGCGCCGTGGCGGTTATCTGCGCATCGACGCCGAAGGGATTCGCGCCTTGCCGCTGGATTGAGCCAGCGCGCTTCGGCGCATCACCGCTCCGCCGCCACGCCTTCCATTTTGCCCGCAATCGCGGCCGACAGACGCCGCAGATCGAGCAACGCCGCATCGGCGCCTTGCAGCCCCTCCAGACTCGTGCCCAGCCGCTCCATTGCATCGACGATTTCGTCGATGCGCTTCGACTGCGTGGCGGCATGATCGATCAGGCCATGAATCGCCAGCGATACCGGATCGTCCGCATTCGGCGTAATGCCGTAGGCGCAGAACGCGCTGCGTTCGGTCGCGCGTTTCGCGTCGCGCGGCGCACCGCTCGCGTCTGTCTGAGGCATGGCTGAACCCGAGGCCGCCGCGGCCGGGACAATGATCCGCGCCGGATTGCCCACGGCCGTACCGCGTGGCGGCACTGGCTTGGTGACCACCGCGTTCGAGCCGATCTTCGCTTCCGCGCCAATCGTAAAGCCGCCCAGCACCTTCGCCCCCGCCCCGACGATCACGCCGCGCTCAAGTGTGGGATGCCGCTTGGCGCCGCGCGTCAGCGACGTGCCGCCGAGCGTCACGCCCTGGTAGATCGTGCAGTCGTCGCCGATCTGCGCGGTTTCTCCAATCACGACGCCCATGCCGTGATCGATGAACACGCGGCGGCCCACCGTTGCGCCCGGATGGATTTCGATACCGGTCATGAAGCGCGCCATCTGCGAAATGAAGCGCGCCAGCCAGCGGCGCTTCGCGCGCCAGCACGCATGCGCGAGCCGGTGCAGCACGAGCGCGTGCAAACCGGGGTAGCACGTGAGGACTTCCCAGGCGCTGCGGGCGGCGGGATCGCGCTCGCGGATCGTGGCGATGTCTTCGCGAAGTCTCGTGAACATGGCAGGGACGTGATTGTGGGAGTGAACACCGCCGGCGCGGCAAACCACGCGCGGCGTATGACTGCCGCATAGCAGACCGGCAGCTTTGCTTAGAACGTTTCGAGCGATTGTAGGGCGATTGCGGAAAACCTGCCGGAAGCCCACGCTGCCGGCAAGGTCGTCAGGCCGGGGCGCCTGTGCCAGCGCCGCCTTGCGACCGTGCCCCCGTGCGCGCTAGGAGGCGTCACCGCCTGGGCGTTGGGTCTTCAGCAGAATATGCTTGGCGATACCGCGCACGATGTTCACTTCCTCCCGCTCCAGGCCGGAACGCGCGAACAGGCGCCGCAAACGCGACATGAGCTTCTTCGGGTTAGCCGGGTCGAGAAACTCGAGTGCGACCAGCGCGCTTTCCAGATGCGCATACATGCTTTCGATTTCGTCGCTCGCCGCCCGCGCGCCGACCGGCTCGCCCTGCCCTGCGCCGGCCTGCGCGACCTGGCTCCCTGCGGGCGCGGCGTCGGTCGCCGACAGATACATCGTGCGCAACTCATACGACAGAACCTGCACGGCCTGCGCAAGATTGAGCGAACTGTAGGCCGGATTGGCCGGAATATGCGCCAGCGCGCTGCAACGCTCGACATCCTCGTTCGACAACCCCGTGCGCTCGTTGCCGAACACCAGCGCGATCTCGCCATGCACCGCCTGCTCGCGCGCGACGCCCGCCGCCGCGCGCGGCGTCAACTGCGGCGGCCCGTATTCGCGCAGCCGCGCCGTCAGCGCGATCGACCAATGCACGCCGCTCAGCGCGTCGGCGAGCGTCGGTACGACATGGGCGGACGCCAGCACATCGTCCGCGCCGCTTGCCATCGCGATGGCTTCCGGGTCGGTTTGCACGTGCGGGATGCGTGGCGACACCAGCACCAGGCGCGAGAAGCCCATGGTTTTCAACGCCCGCGCCGTGGCGCCAACGTTACCAGGATGACTCGGTTCGACGAGCACAAAGCGCGTCGAGGTAAAGCCGCCGCGCAGTTCCGCTACGGTGGGGTCGGAAGAGTGGTGGGTGTGGTCCACGGTGGAATCCGGCAAGCTAAAGAACGCGTATGGTAGCGCCAACCCCGCGCCGGCTTCGAATTGCTTACGGATGGCCCGCAAAACCACGCCATGAGCGCAGCGCTACCCGGCACCCGGTAGCAGGCGCTGCCCGAGCCGCCCGGACTCAGGTAAAATACCAATATTCGCGCCCGGCTTTGCATGGGCGCTCGTTCTTATCCAATTCGTCTCCGTCGGCGGAATGCGCACCGAGTCCTTTGCCGGGCGTGCGTTCCGTGCTGTTTTCGCGCTCGCTTGATAGGCGCTCATTTACCGGTTCGCAGCCGTGCTGCCCCGGCACAAGGATCCAGTCTCATGCATCCCATGCTCAATATCGCTGTGAAGGCCGCGCGCCGCGCAGCGCAGATCATCAACCGCGCGTCGCTCGACCTCGATCTGCTCCAGGTCAGCAAGAAACAGCACAACGATTTCGTCACGGAGGTCGACAAAGCGTCTGAAGCGGCGATCATCGATACGCTGAAGACGGCCTACCCGGACCACGCGATCCTCGCCGAAGAATCCGGCAAGTCGGATAACGAATCCGAATATCAGTGGATCATCGATCCGCTCGACGGCACCACCAACTTCATCCACGGCTTCCAGTATTACTGCGTGTCCATCGCGCTCGCGCATAAGGGCATCATCACCCAGGCCGTGGTCTACGATCCGACCCGCAACGACCTGTTCACCGCGTCGCGCGGCCGTGGCGCATTCCTGAACGATCGCCGCATCCGCGTGGCCAAGCGCGACCGTCTGGCCGATGGCCTGATCGGCACCGGCTTCCCGTTTCGCGAAAAAGACGGCATCGAGGCATACGGCCGCCAGTTCGCTGAAATGACCGAAGCCTGCGCGGGCCTGCGCCGCCCGGGCGCGGCCGCGCTCGACCTGGCGAACGTCGCGGCCGGCCGCATGGACGGCTTCTTCGAGCAAGGCCTGAATCCGTGGGACGTCGCCGCGGGCAGCCTGCTGATCACGGAAGCGGGCGGCCTGGTCGGCAATTACACGGGTGATTCGGACTTCCTGCACATTGGCGAAATTGTCGCGGGCAATCCGAAGGTGTACGCGCAGATGATCCCGATCCTGTCGCGTTACAGCCGTACCCGTCAGCAATCGGCTTAAGGTCCGCGGCCAGCGTTCATCGGGCCGGAGCGTGCAGCGCAGGAAAAAAGCGGCTTCGGCCGCTTTTTCGTTTGCAAGCCTGCATGCCGTGGGCGTTCGTGCTACAAAGCGGGAAGCCGCGTCGGCGCGCGCCCGCTTCGCGGGGTGTGTTTCGCGCGTTTCTGTCGCGCCCTGCTCTGTGCAGGATTTCCGCGCAAGATTTCCGCGCAGCCTCCAATCCGCTTCATGAAAAAAGGCTTCTACATAATCATCGCGGCGCAGTTCATTTCGTCGCTTGCGGACAATGCCCTGCTGATCGCCGCCATCGCGCTGCTTTCGGTGATCCGCTCGGCCGCGTGGGTCACGCCGCTCCTGCAGATCTTTTTCACTGTTTCTTACGTGTTGCTCGCGCCGTTCGTCGGCGCATTCGCCGATGCGCTGCAAAAGCGGCACGTGATGTTTGTTTCCAATGCGCTGAAAGCGAGCGGCTGCCTGATGATGATCGCCGGCGTCCACCCGATGATCGCGTACGGCGTGGTCGGCTTCGGCGCGGCCGCGTATTCGCCGGCCAAATACGGCATTCTCACCGAACTGCTGCCAGCGGAAAAACTCGTCAAGGCGAACGCGTGGCTCGAATCGGCCACTGTCCTGTCGACCATTGTCGGCACGATGGTCGGCGGCGCGCTGATCAGCACCTTCGCCGATAAGTTCGTCGCCCACGCGCATCTGCCGCTGATCCGCTCCTCCGCCGATCTGGCGATGTTCGCGGTGATGGTGACCTACGCGATCGCCGCCGCGATCAACATCTTTATCCCCGACACCGGTGCGCGCTATCCGAACCTGCTCGGCGAGCCGAAGAAGCTGGTCGGTGATTTCTATCACTGCTTCAACGTGCTGTGGGCCGACAAGCTCGCGCAGATCGCGCTGTGGGTCACGACGCTGATGTGGGGCGGCGCGGTCACCTTGCAATTGCTGGTGCTCAAATGGGCCAATGTGAACCTCGGGCTGTCGCTCTCGAAGGCGGCCGTCATGCAGGGCGTGACAGGGCTGGGCATCGCGGTCGGCGCGGCGGCCGCGGCGGCATTGATCCCGTTGCGCAGTTCACTGCGTGTACTGCCGGTCGGCATCCTCACGGGCGCGGTGGCGATCGCGGTCGCGTTCTACAACAAGGATCTGTTTCCGGCCGGCGCGGGCATTCGCATCGGCACGTACGTCGCGCCGATCTATATCCTGCTCGCCTATCCGCTGATGATCCTGCTTGGCGCGCTATCCGGCTTTTTCATTGTGCCGATGAACGCGATTCTCCAGCATCGCGGCGCGACCCTGCTCTCCGCGGGGCATTCGATCGCGGTGCAGAACTTCAACCAGAATCTGGCCGTGCTCCTGATGCTCGGCGTGTATGCGCTACTGCTGACCGCGAAGATGCCGGCGCAGTGGATCATCGTCGTGTTCGGCAGTTTCATCACATTCATGATGTGGCTCGCCAAACGGCGCAGCGCGGTGAACGAACGCACGATGGATATGCGGGCGCTCGTCGAAGAATGAGCGTGGCTGCGCCCGCGCAAGGCTTTGTGCAACGGCGGGTGGTTGGCCTGACGGATCGTCCGTCCGGCCAGGGTCCGCTCACCGCGCCGGCAGGTTAAACTCACGCCCTGAACAGCTAACGCAAGAAGACACCGAGGATGGGCATTCAAACCGCAGCGGCCAATGACGTCGCACAACACACGCCGATGATGCAGCAATATCTGCGCATCAAGGCGGATCATCCGGGCACCCTGGTGTTCTACCGGATGGGCGACTTCTACGAACTCTTCTTCGAGGATGCGGAAAAAGCTGCACGCCTGCTCGATTTAACGCTGACACAGCGTGGCGCGTCCGCGGGCAATCCAATCAAGATGGCGGGCGTGCCACATCACGCGGTCGAGCAGTATCTGGCGAAGCTCGTCAAGCTTGGCGAATCTGTGGCGATTTGCGAACAGATCGGCGATC
This sequence comes from Paraburkholderia fungorum, assembly GCF_046027215.1. Classification (GTDB taxonomy): domain Bacteria; phylum Pseudomonadota; class Gammaproteobacteria; order Burkholderiales; family Burkholderiaceae; genus Paraburkholderia; species Paraburkholderia fungorum_D. The sequence continues at coordinate 3,014,498 of NZ_JAQQEN010000001.1, forward strand.
CGGCCACCTCGAAAGGACCGGTCGAGCGCAAGGTGATGCGCGTCGTCACACCCGGCACGCTGACCGATGCCGCACTCCTGTCCGACAAGAACGACGTCTATCTGCTGGCAATGTGCGTGGCGCACAACCGCCGCGGCGTCGCGACGAGCGTCGGACTTGCGTGGCTGAATCTGGCGAGCGGTGCATTGCGTCTCGCGGAAGTCGCCCCCGATCAGGTGGCGGCCGCGCTCGAACGGATTCGCCCCGCGGAAATTCTGGTGGCCGATACCCCCACTGATTCAGCGAGCTGGACGCCGCCGGTCAATGCCGGTGCCCTCACCCGCGTGCCGGTCTGGCACTTCGACATTGCGTCGGGCACGCAGCGCCTGTGCGATCAGCTGGAGGTGGCGGGCCTCAACGGTTTCGGCGCGCATTCGCTGACTGCCGCATGCGGCGCGGCCGGCGCCTTGCTGCTGTATGCGGCGGCCACGCAAGGCCAGCAGTTGCGCCACGTGCGCAGTCTGAAGGTGGAGTACGAGTCCGAATATATCGGCCTCGACCCCGCCACCCGCCGCAACCTCGAACTCACTGAAACGCTGCGCGGCACCGAATCGCCCACGCTGTGTTCGCTGCTCGACACCTGCTGCACGACCATGGGCAGCCGTTTGCTGCGTCACTGGCTGCATCATCCGCCGCGCGAATCCGCAGTGGCGCAGGCTCGTCAACAGGCCATCGGCGCCTTGCTCGACGCGCCGCCGGGCGCGAGCGTCGAAACGCTCCGCGGCGCGTTGCGGCAGATTTCCGACATCGAGCGGATTACCGGGCGCCTGGCGTTGCTGTCGGCGCGCCCTCGCGATCTGTCGAGCCTGCGCGATACGTTCATCGCCCTGCCCGAACTGCGCACGCAACTCGCCGTGGTTTCCTCGAGTGCGGATTCGCTTGCGCGCATCGATGCGTCGCTGGAGCCGCCGCAGGGCTGCGTCGAGTTGCTGAGGCGCGCGGTTGCGCAGGAGCCTGCCGCGATGGTGCGCGACGGTGGCGTGATTGCACGTGGTTACGATGCGGAACTCGACGAGTTGCGAGATATTTCGGAGAACTGCGGGCAGTTCCTGATCGACCTCGAAACCCGCGAACGGGCGCGCACCGGTATCGGCAATCTGCGTGTCGAATACAACAAGGTGCATGGCTTCTATATCGAAGTCACGCGCGGCCAGACCGACAAGGTGCCGGACGACTATCGCCGCCGTCAAACGCTGAAGAACGCCGAGCGCTACATCACGCCGGAACTGAAAACTTTCGAAGACAAGGCGCTGTCCGCGCAGGAACGCGCGCTGGCCCGCGAACGCTCGCTGTACGACGCGTTGCTGCAGGCGCTACTGCCGTTTATCGCGGATTGCCAGCGAGTCGCCGCGGCGCTTGCCGAACTGGATCTGCTGGCCGCATTCGCCGAACGTGCCCGCGCGCTCGACTGGGTCGCGCCTACGTTCTCGCCCACCGCCGGCATCGAAATCGAACAGGGGCGGCACCCGGTTGTCGAGGCGCAGGTCGAGCAGTTCATCGCCAACGACTGTACGCTTACACCCGAGCGCAAACTGCTGTTGATCACCGGCCCGAACATGGGCGGTAAGTCCACCTTCATGCGGCAGACCGCGCTGATCGCGCTGCTTGCGTATGTCGGCAGCTATGTGCCGGCGCAGCGCGCGGCGTTCGGGCCGATCGATCGCATCTTCACGCGGATCGGCGCGGCCGACGATCTGGCCGGTGGCCGTTCGACCTTCATGGTCGAAATGACGGAAGCCGCCGCGATTCTGAACGACGCGACGCCACAAAGTCTGGTGCTGATGGACGAGATTGGCCGCGGCACGTCTACGTTCGACGGCCTCGCGCTGGCCTGGGCGATCGCACGGCATCTGCTCTCGCACAACGGCTGCCATACGCTCTTCGCGACGCACTACTTCGAGCTGACACAGTTGCCCGCCGAGTTTCCGCATGCGGCCAACGTGCATCTCTCCGCGGTCGAGCATGGGCACGGCATCGTGTTCCTGCACGCCGTCAGCGAAGGTCCGGCGAATCAGAGTTACGGCCTGCAGGTCGCGCAACTGGCTGGTGTGCCGAACGCGGTGATTCGCGCGGCACGCAAGCATCTAGCGCATCTCGAACAGCAATCGGCAGCGCAACCCGCGCCGCAACTCGATCTGTTCGCCGCGCCCCTGCCGATGCTGCTCGAAGACGCCGACGACGAACGCGAGTCCAGCGCAGATGCGGCTGCGGCGTCGCCAGCCATACAGGCGCTCGTCGAGCGTCTGCGCGCCATCGATCCGAACGATCTGCGTCCACGCGAAGCGCTCGATCTGCTGTACGAACTGCACGAGCTGGCCGCCGCGCCGGATGCGCATCATTGACGCACACAGACCTTCGCAGCGCCCGCGCACACTTTGCGCGGCGCTGAGCCTTGCCCTGACGTTCACGGGCGGTGCCGGATGGTTCGCGCCCGCCGCACATGCCGAAGCGCCGCGCTATGTGTTCGCGGTCATCGCCGGCACCCTGCAAAGCCCCGCCGACGAAGCCCCCACGCAACGGCTGATCGACGCGATCAGCCGCGACCGTGACGTGTCGTTCATCGTCTACGACGGCAACCTGAAGGGCGCCAAAGAAGCCTGTCGTGACGTCTTGTACGAGCGCCGCCACACGCTCCTCGAAACGGCCCGGCCTGCGCTCTTTTTTATTCCCGGCCAGCACGACTGGGCCGACTGTGGCACAACAGAAGCAGGCGGTTTCGATCCGGTCGAGCGGCTCGACCAATTGCGCCAGACCCTGTTCGCAGACCCGACATCCATGGGTCAGAACCCGCTTGCCTTGACGCGTGAAAGTGAAGTGTCGCGCTTTCGTCCGTTTCGCGAGAACGTGCGCTGGCAAGTCGGCGATACCGTATTCGTCGGCCTGAACGCGCCGAGTCCGAATAATCACTATCTGACTGCGGGCGGCCGCAACGGTGAATTCGAAGATCGCGTGATCGCCAATGCGTTCTGGCTCGAACACGCCGGCGAATATGCGAAACGCCGCGACGCGCGCACGATTGTCGTGTTCATTCAAGGCGACTTCGATCCGGAGCGTTTCGAACGCCCCGACCGTTTTGCATGGCTGCGTTTTACGCGCAACACGCGTCGCGACGGCTTTCTGGAATTCAAACGCAGCCTCGTCAAACTCGCGCAGATTTTTCGCGGGCCGGTGCTGGTGATTCATTGCGACGACGAACGCGCGAGCGCCGGCTTCGTGATCGATCAGCCGCTGCGCAATGACAAAGGGATGCTGGTGACGAACCTCACGCGGGTCGCGTTCGCGCCGCATGACCGTCTTAACCAGTGGATTCAGATTGAAGCGGATCTCGGCAGGAAACCGCCGTTCCGCGTGAGTATGCGCGACGTGCCGAAGCAAATGCCGATGCCGACGACGCAGCCGGCGGCGCCGCGCGAAGAACCCGCAGCATCGATGCCGGCGGTGCCGGCGCTCGGCCCTGCGTCTGAGCTGCCACCGTTACTGCAAACGCCGACGCAACCGCCGTTGGACGAAAACGGGAATGTGCCCGCTTCAACCACGCTGCCGCGCGCGCCAGGCGCATTGATGCCTGTTACACCGGGCGCGCCGGGAGCGGCTGCTAATCCCAGCGCGCCCGCAAGCTCAGTGCAGCGTGGGCCCTGACTTGTCCTCTTCGTCTTCGTCGTCGTCTTCGTCGAGGACTTCCAGGCCGTCAGCGCCATGCGCGTGTTCGTGCTGGATTTCGTCTTCAGTGGCCGGACGCACGTCTTTGACCGTCAGTGCGAAACGCAGCGCCATGCCCGCGAGCGGATGGTTGCCGTCGAGCACAACTTTGTCTTCAGCAACGTCGGTCACCACGTAGACGAGCGAATCGAGATCCTCATCGCCCTCTTCCGGCGTGCCTTCGAATTGCATGCCGACTTCGAGCGGTTCCGGGAAGCGATTACGCGGCTCGATCTTCACGAGGTCGGGGTCGTACTCACCGAATGCGTCTTGCGGCTCGAGCTGGATCTGGGTCTCGAAGCCGGCCTCATGGCCGTCGAGCTCTTCCTCGATCTTGGGGAACGTGCCATCATAGCCGCCGTGCAGATAGACCATCGGCTCGTCGCTTTCTTCAATCAGATTGCCCTGCGCATCCGACAGCTTGTAAGCGACCGACACGACGGTGTTCTTTGCGATTTTCATTCGATTCTCCAGAATACAACTCACATTATACGATGCCCAAGCGGCCCACTGACCACCCGGCCGACGCAGCTTCGGCTCGGAATTTTTCGTCGGCTTCCACGCCGGTTCGCCCGCCTTCGCCGGACACACCCACAGCGCTGCTCGGCAATCTGACGCCGTCGCAATTCATGCGCCGGTACTGGCAGAAAAAGCCTCTTCTCATTCGTCAGGCAATCCCGAACATCGAGGCGCCGCTCTCGCGCGACGAGTTTTTCGAACTGGCCGATCAGGACGAAGTCGAGGCGCGTCTGATCACGCACTTTCGCAACAAATGGCAGCTCGAGCACGGCCCATTTGCGCCCGACGAACTGCCGTCGGTCAAGCAACGCGCATGGACGCTGCTGGTACAGGGCGTCGATCTCCACGACGATCGTGCGCGCGCCTTGCTCGACCGCTTTCGCTTCGTGCCGGATGCGCGTCTGGACGATCTGATGATTTCGTACGCGACCGATGGCGGCGGCGTTGGCCCCCACTTCGATTCATACGATGTGTTTCTTTTGCAAGTAAAAGGCAAGCGCCGCTGGCGAATCGGTGCGCAGAAGGATCTGTCGCTCCAACCGGGATTGCCTTTGAAAGTGTTACAGCATTTCGAAGCCGAAGAGGAATGGCTGCTCGAGCCGGGTGACATGCTGTACCTGCCGCCGCATATCGCCCACGACGGTGTGGCGGAAGGCGAATGCATGACCTGCTCGATCGGCTTTCGCGCGCCGTCGGCCGGCGAACTCACCGGCCAGTTCCTTTACCATCTGGCCGAGCGCGGCGACGCGGCGGTGCGCCCTGACGCGCTCTACCGCGATCCGCAGCAGCCTGCCGTGGACCATCCGGCGGAGTTGCCCGCGGCGCTCGTCGAACGGGTTGGCGCGATCCTTGCTGGTGTCAAATGGAATGAGCAGGACATTGCGTCGTTCCTTGGTACGTATCTCAGCGAACCCAAGCCGAGCGTCGTCTTCGATCCGCCGCAGCGACCGCTCAACGAGGCCCGTTTCATTAGCCAGGCGTCGAAGTCGGGCGTGCGGCTGGACCGCAAAACCAATTTGTTGTACAACCGCCGTTTTTTCTTCGTAAATGGAGAGAAAACATCATTTTCAGGCGCAAAAAAATGGTTGTTTGATCTCGCTGACCACCGGTGTATGAGTGCGAAACGCTTTGTAACACTCTCACACGATTCGTCGGTGACAGCACTGCTGCACGAGTGGTATTGTGCGGGCTGGATACAAGTGGGCGAGCTTGCGTAACTCTGCCTGCGTGTTATACCGTACTGTGAAATTTTGTATGAGAAAGACAACGTATTGACCCCGGATTGATCGACTGTCAGTACGAAAGTGCATATAATTTCCGCCCAAGCCGTAGGGAAGATTCGCGCTCGCTAAAAAAGAGCGCCTCCACCAGCGGCCTTGGTCGGTGTTGGAGCACATTACCGGTATTATTTGCGCTGTTGCTTACCTTTAACCATAAAAGGACGTGATCATGAAGAAATCCCTCCTCGTAGCATCCCTGTTGGCAGCTGTGGCACTGGCTGCATGCAACAAGAGCAACGATCAAGCCGCTGCCCCGGCTAGCGACGCAGCTGCTGCTTCGGCACCGGCTGCTGCAGCTTCGGATTCGGCTGCTGCTGCTTCGGGTGCGGCTACTGCTGCGAGCGATGCTGCTGCTTCGGCTACGGACGCTGCTTCGGGCGCAGCTGCTGCTGCGAGCGATGCTGCTACCGCAGCTCCGGCTTCGGGCGCAAGCCAGTAAGCTGTCGCATAGGGTTCGCCTCTGGGCGAGAACTGCATCGGGAAATCACTCCGATTTCCCGGGCAGTAAAGCAAAACGCCACGGATTCACATCCGTGGCGTTTTGTCATTTAAGCGCCGCTTTTATAACGGCGCGTATTGAAGCGTTCATTGAGCCGGCGTTGCGTTCTCTTCGAAGAACTCACGCACCACTTCGATCTCACGTGTGCGTTTGAATGGCGGCAGGCTCTGCCATATACGGCGCCCATACGGTTTGTCGACGAGACGTGTGTCGCAGATCATCAGCACGCCGCGATCGGTCTCAGCGCGAATCAGACGGCCTGCGCCCTGCTTCAGCGTAATCACGGCCTGCGGCAGCTGATGAACGGCAAACGGGCTCAAGCCTTTCTTGGTGAGCGCATCGAGCCGCGCTGACAACACCGGGTCGTCCGGCGGTGCAAACGGCAGCTTGTCGATCACCACCAGCGACAACGCATCACCACGCACGTCCACGCCTTCCCAGAAGCTCTGACTGCCCACCAGAATGGCATTGCCATATGAGCGGAACCGATCGAGCAATTCCGTGCGGCTCGCATCGCCCTGTACGAGCAACGGGTAATCCCAGCCGCGCGCTTCGATCGTGTCGCGTAACTTGTTTGAGATGCGGTCGACCGCGCGCAGCGTCGTGCACAACATGAACACCCCGCCGCCGGACGCCTCGATCGCGGGCAACGCGGCGTCGAACACGGCGTCGGTGAACATGGGCGATGACGGCTGCGGCAGATTACGCGGCACGTATAGAAGCCCTTGGGTCGGATAGTCGAAAGGACTCGGCAGCGTCATCGAGCGCTTCGCGTTCAGGCCCATCTGCGCAGCGTAGTGCGTGAAGTCGCCGCGCACGGACAACGTCGCCGACGTGAAGATCCACGCGCGCGGCACGCCGGCGCGCTGCTTCGCGAAGATCGGCGCTACCGATAGCGGCGTCTCGTGCAGTTGCACGGTATGTGAGAAAACTTCGATCCAGCGGACCTTTTCATTGGGATCGGCGCGTTCGGCCCTGGCCTCGGCCGCGCTCGCCTCAGCGGCTTCGCGTTCGGCCTCAGTGGGCGGCGTGGTCCAGCCCGCGAGCACGCCTTGCAGTTCACGCGCACGACGCAAACACGCACCAAGCGATTCGGCGCGCTCGGCCTGACCGGCCAACGCGGAAGACAATGCATCGAGTTCAGTCTCGAGCGTTTCGAGTGCGGGGAACAATGGGTGGTCGTCGGGCAACTGGCCGATCGACAGACGCACCGAGTCTTCCTTGAAGGCGAGTCGCACGTCGCGTGCAGCGCGTTCGAGTGTCGAGCCCAGCGTCACCCAGTCGACCGCTTCGCGCGCGTGGCCCAGACCTTCGGCCACGGAATCGCGCGCAAGCTCGAGAAATTGCGTAGTCGACAAGGTCTCGCCGAAGAACAGCGTCGCCGTCTCCGGCAATTGATGCGCTTCGTCGAAAATAACGGTGTTCGCCGTGGGCAGCAGTTCAGCCATGCCGGTATCGCGCAACATGATGTCGGCGAAAAACAGATGGTGATTGACCACCACGATGTCGGCCTGCTGCGCCTCGCGGCGCGCGTGCATCACGAAGCACTCCTTGTAATGTGGGCACTCCTGACCAAGACAGTTTTCGCGTGTCGAGGTGACCATCGACCATACCGCCGCCGTTTCCGGCACGCTCGCCAACTCGGCCTTGTCGCCGGTGCGCGTGATCTTGGCGAAGCGGATGATGTCCTGCAAATACGAGGTTTCCTGGCGCGATGGCAGTCGGCCGTTATCCGCGGTGCGCTGCAGGTAGTAATGGCACAGATAGTTCGCCCGGCCCTTGAGCATCGCCACCGAGACCGGCACGGCGAGCGCGTCGCGCACGGTCGGGATGTCGCGCTGAAAGAGCTGATCCTGCAAGTGCTTGGTGCCGGTTGAGACGATCACCTTGCCGCCCCACAGCATGGCCGGCACCAGATAGGCGTAGGTCTTGCCGGTGCCCGTACCCGCCTCGACGATCAGCGTATTTTCGCTGCCGTCGAGGCCGGTCGCTTCCTCAGCAGCGGAAGCTTCAACGGCGGCGTCCGCCGCGCCCGCGGACGGCAATCGTCGCGCCGGGCGCTTGTGCGCCTCGAACATGGCGGGCTCGGGCATCGCACGGCCCGATGCTTCCATGGCCGCGGCGACGGCGCGCGACATTTCGATCTGCGAAGCGCGCGAGCGATAGCCGTCGATCTGCCGGGCGAGCAGCCCATTGTCGGCGAAGATGTCGTCAAGCTCCGCGACGCGGCGTGGATTCAGCGCCGCGCTCAGCGCGGACGAAGGAGCACGCGGCGCCGGCACGCCCAGTACTGAAGCGTCGTCGGCCGCCGTGGCACGGGATGAAGGTTCAAGCGGTGAATTCAAGGCAAGCGTTTCCTGCAAAGTCCGGCGCGCGCGGCGCGACCCGGCGCCTGCCAGGCCGCGAACTCAGGCGCGTGCGTCCGGTTCGAGCTGCAACTGCAGCAAGATGATGGTGTCCTTGACTTTGAGTTTGCGCTTTTTCAGGCGCTGAATCTCGAAGTCGTCGATGCCGGGCTCATCCGACATTCGGTCGATCAAACGATCGAGCCCACTATGCTCCGATTCCAGCTGCAGAATGCGGTCGCGAAGTGTGTCCGCAGTGATGACGTGATGTTGATCGCGCATGCTCGCCTCCTCTCGTAAGCGGCACCATCTGCGTCGTGCAGACCGATGCCTGAGGTTGCTGTCCGGCTTAAAACGCGTTACGGCACTACAGCACTGCTACCAGCCTACCCAGGCCAGCCACAGCGCCATTACTGCTGTTGTTGCTGCTGCTTCTGCTGTTCTTCGAGTTGCTGCTGTTTCAACTGATCCTGACGCTTCTGCTCGGCTTTCTCGGCCGCCTGCTTCTGACGTGCCTCGACATCGGCCTTGTGCTGCGCCGCGTCGGCCTGCTTCTTCTGGAAGCTCTGCTGCTTCTCGACGCGTTCCTGGGCCTTTTGCGCGCCCTGCTGATGCGCCTCGTCCAACTTGCGCTGAAAGTCGGCCTGCTTCTGATCGTACGCCTGCTGGTTCGCCGCGGCTTGCGGCGCGCTAATTCCGCGCTGCGCCTGATCGATCGCATGCTGACGCTGCTTGTCCTGATAGGCCTGGGCATTGGCGCTGCGCTGCGGCGCTTCGGCGTTACGCTGAGCCTGATCGATCTGATGCTGACGCTGCTTGTCCTGGTAAGCCTGCGCGTTACGCGCATCCTCGGCGGCACGCTGCGGCGCGCTCGCCTCGTCCTGCGCGCGTTTGAGCGCCGCCTGCTCGTCACGCTCGCGGGCGCGCTGCGCGCGCTGCTCGCCGTCGAGCGCGAGCTGCTCCTTGCGAATGTCGGCCTGCACCACGCGCATGCTGTCGCGCGCCTTGCCAAGACAATAATTCACCAGAAATTTGCTGTAGCAGTCGTGTTCGGCGACGGCGTAGCGGTAGTTATTTTCCTCAGTGCGCTGGTCCAGGACTTTTTGCCGTGCGTCGAATGCGTTGTTTAGCGAGTCGGCATTGCCCGAGTTATCCGTGCCTGCCGTACCTGCCGTACCCGTCGTGTCTGTAGCCTGCGTACCCGATGCGGCGACCGGCGCGAGATGGCCCGCTACGGCGCTGCTGCTGGCCGGCGCCACGGCCTGCTGCGCCGCGGCCGGGACGGATATGGCGACCAGAGCAGCAATCATGCACGACACGAAGGACGTCCCATTGGACACGAAAGCGGACTTGGGCACGAACCGCGCCGCCGATTTGAGCGATGTGAGCGGCAAACGCGATGAAAATAGCGGCAATTGTGACAAGCGAGAGACCAAACGGAAGCCCAGGCGGTTGAGGGACAGGGAGATCGGCAACGTCGTAGAGGGTCAGCGGAACATGCCCGAAATTCTATCACCCTGCGGTTGAGCCCTTTGGCATTTATGGCAAAATGCCCCGCTCCAGCAACCTGGTCGCAGCGCGCACGCCCGGCGTGCCCCGACGTGCCCCACGTGCCGTTGGCGCGCGGCCTTTGATTGAGTAGCAGGAACACCAAGACCTTATGACGGAAACCGTAGCACTCAAGATCGTACAGCGCATCGCCGCCGAACTGTCCGTCCAGCCGCGCCAGGTCGCGGCCGCGGTGCAACTTCTCGACGAAGGAGCGACTGTTCCGTTCATCGCCCGCTACCGGAAGGAAGTGACCGACAATCTCGACGACACGCAACTGCGCAATCTCGAGGAGCGCCTGCTGTATCTGCGCGAGCTGGAAGACCGGCGCGCCACGATCATCGCGAGCATCGACGAACAGGGCAAGCTCACCGACGAGCTGCGCACCGCCATCGAAGGCGCGGACAGCAAACAGGTGCTGGAAGACCTGTACCTCCCCTATAAGCCGAAGCGCCGCACGCGCGCGCAGATTGCCCGCGAAGCCGGCCTGCAGCCGCTCGCCGACGCGCTGCTGGCCAATCCCCTGCTCGACCCGCAAACCGAAGCCGCCGCCTACGTGGACGCCGAGAAGGGCGTCGCCGATATCAAAGCCGCGCTCGACGGCGCACGCGACATCCTCTCCGAACAGTTCGGCGAAACCGCGGATCTGCTCGGCAAGCTGCGCGATTACCTGTTCAGCCAGGGCGTGGTGTCGTCGAAAGTGGTCGAAGGCAAGGAAAACGCGGAAGAAGAGAAATTCCGCGACTACTACGACTACGCGGAAACCATCAAGACCGTGCCGTCGCATCGCGCGCTGGCGCTGTTCCGCGGCCGCAATGCGGGCGTGCTGATGGTCAAGCTCGGGCTTGGCGAAGAGCTCGACGCGCAGGTGCCGCATCCGGGCGAAGCGCTGATCGCGCGCCACTTCGGCATCGCGAATCAGAACCGCCCGGCCGACAAGTGGCTGTCCGACGTGTGCCGCTGGTGCTGGCGCGTGAAAGTGCAGCCGCACATCGAAAACGAACTGCTGACGAATCTGCGCGACGAAGCCGAGCACGAAGCCATTCGCGTATTCGCGCGCAATCTCAAAGACCTGCTGCTGGCAGCTCCCGCCGGCCCGAAGGCCGTAATCGGCCTCGATCCGGGTATGCGTACCGGCGTGAAAGTCGCGGTGGTCGACCGGACCGGCAAGGTGCTCGCCACCGACGTGATTTATCCCCACGAGCCGCGCCGCGACTGGGACGGCTCGATCGCGAAACTGGCGCGCATCTGCGCGCAGACGCAGGCTGAGCTGATCAGCATCGGCAACGGCACGGCGTCGCGTGAGACGGACAAGCTCGCGAGCGACCTGATCGCGCGCCACCCGGAGTTCAAGTTGCAGAAAATCGTCGTGTCCGAAGCCGGCGCGTCGGTGTACTCGGCCTCAGAACTCGCGGCGAAAGAATTTCCGGATATGGACGTGTCGCTGCGCGGCGCCGTGTCGATCGCGCGACGTCTGCAGGATCCGCTTGCGGAACTCGTGAAGATCGAGCCGAAGGCGATCGGCGTCGGCCAATATCAGCATGACGTGAATCAGCGCGAACTGGCCCGCTCGCTCGACGCGGTGGTTGAGGATTGCGTGAACGCGGTGGGTGTGGATGCGAATACGGCGTCGGTTGCGCTGCTCGCGCGCGTGTCGGGTCTGAACGCGACGCTCGCGCGCAATATCGTCGACTATCGCGATGCGAACGGCCCGTTCCCATCGCGCGAGCATCTGCGCAAGGTGCCGCGTCTGGGCGACAAGACGTTCGAGCAGGCCGCCGGCTTCCTGCGCATCAACAACGGCGAGAATCCGCTCGACCGTTCGTCGGTTCACCCGGAAGCGTATCCGGTCGTCGAGCGGATGCTCGCGAAGATCAGCAAGCATGTCGGTGAAGTGCTCGGCAATCGTGACGCACTGCGCGGCCTGTCGCCGGCGGAATTCGTCGACGAACGTTTCGGCCTGCCGACCGTGCGCGACATTCTGCTGGAACTCGAGAAGCCGGGCCGCGATCCACGCCCCGAGTTCAAGATGGCGACTTTCCGCGAAGGTGTCGAGAAGGTCAGCGATCTGACGCCGGGCATGGTGCTCGAAGGCGTCGTGACGAACGTGGCGGCCTTCGGCGCATTCATCGACATCGGCGTGCATCAGGACGGTCTGGTGCACGTGTCGGCCATGTCGACGAAGTTCATCAAAGACCCGCACGAAGTCGTCAAGGCGGGCCAGATCGTCAAGGTGAAGGTGCTTGAAGTGGACGTGAAGCGCCAGCGCATTGCATTGACCATGCGTCTTGACGACGAATTCGGCGCAGCGGCAGCGCCGCGTAGCGGTGGCAGCGCCCAGCAGGACCGTGGCGGCTTCAGCCGTTCTGGCGGCGGTGGGCGCGGTGCGCAGCCACAGCGCTCGCGCGAGCCGGAAGCCGGCGGCGCAATGGCAGCCGCATTCGCCAAGCTCAAGCAGAAGTAAGCGTTACGCTGTTGGCGCGTGATCGACTCACGCGCCAAATTTCACGCGCCCGCGCACAAAACAAAAAGCCCACGCAATTGCGCGGGCTTTTTTATCGCGCCGCGGTAATGCAAGGCGCGCATGGTACGGGGTCCGTCAGATCTCGATCTTCGTGCCCAACTCCACCACCCGGTTCGCCGGAATGCTGAAGAAGTCGGTCGGCTTCGCGGCGTTCTGATGCATCCATGCGAACACCCGCTCGCGCCACACCGACATGCCCGGCAACTGCGTCGGCACCACCGTTTCGCGCGCGAGGAAGAACGACGTGTCCATCAGCTCGAAGGTCATGTCGTTCGTGCGGCCCACTTCGTGCAGCACCGCCTTCACGTCCGGCGTTTCGTTGAAACCGTACGCCGCCTTGACGAGGTACAGGCCGCCGTCGATACCCTTCACTGTCACACGTTCTGCATCGTTCACGTACGGAATATCGCGCGTGACGAAAGTCAGAAAGATGGTGCGCTCATGCAGCACCTTGTTGTGCTTCAGGTTGTGCAGCAGGCTCACCGGCACGAGCGAATCGCTACCGGTCAGATAGATCGCCGTACCCGACACGCGGTGCGGCGGATGCGCGAGTAGCCCCTGCAGGAACGGCATCAACGGAATACCGTCCGCAGCCGTGCGTTCCTTGACGATCATCCTGCCCTTGAACCATGTCATTAGCAGGAAGAACAGCAACGCGCCGATACCGAGCGGCAACCAGCCACCTTCGGCCACCTTGAGCAGGTTGGCGCCGAAAAAGCCCAGGTCGACCGTCATGAAGACACCGATGATCAGCGCCACCAGGAACTTGTTCCAGTTCCACACCTTCACCATTACGACGCAGGCGAGGATCGTGGTGATCACCATGGTTGCGGTCACCGCGATACCGTACGCGGCGGCGAGGTTATCCGAGCTCTTGAACGCGATCACGATGCACAGGATGATGAAGAGCAGCATCCAGTTCACCACCGGCACATAGATCTGACCGATCGCCAGTTCCGACGTGTGCAGGATCTTCATACGCGGCACGTAGCCGAGCTGGATCGCCTGGCTTGTCAGCGAATACGCACCGGAAATCACCGCCTGCGACGCGATCACGGTTGCGACCGTGGACAGCACGACGAGCGGCAGAAGCGCCCAGTCCGGCGCCAGCAGAAAAAATGGGTTTTCGATCGCTTTCGGGTCGTGCATCAGCAGCGCGCCCTGCCCGAAGTAGTTCAGCACCAGCGAAGGCATCACGAGGAAGTACCACGCCATGCGGATAGGCTTCGCACCGAAGTGACCCATGTCGGCGTACAGTGCTTCGGCGCCGGTCAGCACCAGCACGACGGAACCCAGCACCACGTAGGCCTGCAACACATGCGCGGCCATAAAGGTGTACGCATAGTACGGATTCAACGCGCTGATCACATTCGGCGATTGCACGATATGCCAGAGGCCTAGCGCGGCAAGCACGATGAACCACACCACCATGATGGGACCGAACAGGCGGCCCACCGTGGCCGTACCGTGCCGCTGAATCCAGAACAGCAGGACGAGGATCACCATCGTCAGCGGCAGGACCAGATGCGACAGGTGGGGTGCGGCGATCTCCAGACCTTCGACCGCCGAGATCACCGAAATCGCGGGCGTAATCACCGCGTCGCCATAGAACATGCACGCGCCGAAGATGCCGAGCATCATCAGCAAGCCGGCCATCTTCGACTTCTGATCGAGAGAGCGCAGCGCCAGCGCCATGAGCGCAAGGACACCGCCTTCACCGTTGTTGTCCGCGCGCATCACGAACAACACATACTTGACGCCGACCACGACCACGATCGCCCAGAACAACAGCGAAATCACACCCAGAATGGATTGGTCTGTCAGCGGAATGCCGTGCGAGGGACTGAAGGCCTCTTTCAGCGAGTACAACGGGCTCGTGCCAATATCGCCGAACACCACACCGATCGCGGCAATCGCGAGGGAAGGCAGGGGCTGTTTGTGCACGTGATTGTTATCTGTCATAAACGCGAGGAAATCCGTTCCCTGAGCGGAAAAAACGACCGCTATTCTAAACTGCCCGCCTAGCGCCGCCCGGCTTGTTGTGGATACACCACGTGGATGGTCCGCGCAGTGTAGCACTGCGATATGGGCGCGTCTGCTGCATCGGGGCTTCCTGCGACAACGCGAGTGCCGCGCAGGCGAAGCGTAATATGCGCGCTGCGTGCACAAAAAAACGGAGCCCAATCGGGCTCCGTCTTCTGGATATGGCCTAGTACGTACACCGCCGCGCGCCTCACTTATCTGACGACGCCTGCTCCTGCTGCATACCGCGCTTGATCCACGCGCCGAGGTTATGCGGACGAACCGTGTCCCACTCCTCGAACGGCTGATGAATCCACGGGTTCGTGGGCAGATACTGCACGTGGTAGTCGGGCTTCACTTTCGAACAGCCTTTGTACCAGAGCACCGCCGAGCGCACCGCCGTGATGGCCGGATAGCGTTCCTTCAGATGCTGTTGCACACGCGCCAGTGTCACACCCGAATCGACCAGGTCGTCGACCAGCAACACGTTGCCGTGGAGTTCGCCGCGCGTCATCGTGATGTATTGCGCGATGTCGAGTTCGCCCTGCTCCGTGCCGGCCGCTTCGCGATAAGAACTGGTGGCAAGAATGGCCAGCGGCAGATCGTAAATGCGCGAGAGCTGATCGCCAACGCGCAAACCGCCGCGCGCCAGACACAGGATCTTGTCGAACTTCCAGCCCGACTCATGCACCGACAGCGCCAGCAGTTCGATAAGCCGGTGGTATTCGTCCCAGCCGACCCACAGGTTCTTGTCGTCGTTGCGCGGATCTTTCATCGCAATCATGGGTACACCTTGAACCATGGCTTAAACCTTGAACGGATGACGAAGCAGAATGGTTTCGTCACGATCCGGACCGGTCGACACCATGTCGATCGGAATGCCCGCAACTTCCTGCACACGCGACAGATACGCACGCGCATTCGCCGGCAGTTTGTCCCATTCCTTGATGCCGACGGTGCTTTCCTTCCAGCCCGCGAAGGTTTCGTACACCGGCACGCAACGCGCGACTTCCGATGCGCCACGCGGCAGCAGATCGACATCTTTTCCGTCGACCGTGTAGCCGATGCACAGCTTCACTTCGTCGAGGCCGTCGAGCACGTCGAGCTTGGTCATGCACAGACCCGACACGCCGTTGATCTGGATCGAGCGGCGCAGCGCGGCGACGTCGAGCCAGCCGGTGCGGCGCGGACGGCCGGTGACCGAGCCGAATTCCTTGCCGACTTTGGCCAGTTCGAGGCCGATCGCTTCCTGACGGGCGGCGTTATCCGCGTCGTACAGTTCGCTCGGGAACGGGCCCGAACCCACGCGCGTGCAATACGCCTTGGTGATGCCGAGAATGTAGTTCAGCTTTTGCGGACCGACGCCCGCACCCGCGGTGGCCGCACCCGCCACGCAGTTGCTCGACGTGACGAACGGATAGGTGCCGTGGTCGATGTCGAGCAGCGTGCCTTGCGCGCCTTCGAACAGCAGATTGTTGCCGGCCGCGTTTTCGTCGTACAGACGACGCGACACGTCGGTCACCATCGGCTTCAGACGATCGGCGTAGCTCAGCATCGTGTCGAGCGTTTGCTGGAAGTCGACTGCTGCGACGCCCAGATACTGTGTCAGCACGAAGTTGTGGTAGTCGAGATTCTCACGCAGACGTTCGGCGAAGGTTTCCGGCTCGAACAGGTCCTGCACGCGCAAACCGCGGCGCGCCACCTTGTCTTCGTAGGCCGGGCCGATACCACGGCCGGTGGTGCCGATCTTGCTCGCGCCACGGCGCGCTTCGCGGCCCTGGTCGATGGCAATGTGGTACGGCAGGATCAGGGTGGTGGCTTCGGAAATGAAGAGGCGATTCTGAACATCGACTCCGGCGGCTTCGAGCTCGCCAATTTCCTTGAACAGCGCTTCCGGCGACAACACGACGCCATTGCCGATGTAGCACGCGACGCCGGGATGCATGATGCCCGACGGAATCAGACGCAAGATGGTTTTCTTGCCACCGATGATAAGCGTGTGACCGGCATTGTGACCGCCCTGGAAGCGAACGACGCCTTGAGCGTGGTCCGTCAGCCAGTCGACGATCTTGCCCTTGCCTTCATCACCCCACTGGGTCCCCACGACGACGACGTTGCGCCCGGGGTTCACATTCACTGCGCTGGCAGACATGTTGTTTCGTAAGCTGGTTAAAAACGTATTCTACCTATGTTCGCGGAACCTTCCGAATTTTTCCGTTTCCGCTCAACGGTATGCACGTTATGGTGGGACTATCGAAAATAGCGCGGCCGGGGGCCGCGCCGGGTCCGGCGACACTTTGGACGCCTTCTGAAATGCCTGCGGGATAATCCTCAGGCGGTCATCGACGAACGCTCAGGAACGTGCTTCGACGACCCACGCGCCGTTGCGCTCGACCAACACGCGGTCGCAGGCAAACTCGTCCAGATCGTGCTCGTGACCGGGCAGCGCCTGGATCACGACTTCTCCCGCATTGCGCAGTGCGGCGACGCTGGTACGCAAGGCTTCGTCATGCTGCCACGGCGCGAGAATCGCGCTGCTGCGGGCTTCGACCGGCGAGATGCGCGCCACTTCACGCAGATCGAGCGAGAAGCCGGTTGCCGCCCGTGCCCGGCCATAAGCCTGGCCAACGTGGTCATACCGGCCGCCACGCGCCACCGCGTTCGGCACCCCGTCGACATACGCGGAAAACATCACACCGCTGTGATAAGCGTAGCCGCGCAAATCGGCGAGGTCGATCATCACCTCGGCGCCGTCCACCTGGCTGGCGAGGAATGCGAGGTCGTCGAGCGCGCGGGCGATAGCCGGTGCATTCGGCAAGCGTGCACGGGCTTCGTCGAGTACCGACGCGTCACCATAGAGCGTGGGGAGCGAGCGCAATGCGTCTCGCGTGACCGGCGTGAGACTGGCGGTCAACTCGACGAGGCGCGGCACATCCTTGCCGGCCAACGCGTCGTAGAGCGATTGACCCAGCTCTGCAGCAGCAGGCTCCGCTTCGATCAGCGCGGCGAGCACGCCGGCATGACACAAATCGAGCCGCACTTTCGCGAGACCGGCCAGACGTAGCGCGTCGAGCATCAATTGCTGGATTTCCAGATCCGCTTCGAGGCCGGCGTGGCCGTAGATTTCCGCGCCGATCTGGATCTGTTCACGCGTGGCGTGCAAACCGCGCGGACGCGTATGCGCGACATTGCCGGCATAGCAAAGACGCGTCACGCCTTGACGGTTCAGCAGGTGTGCGTCGATACGCGCGACCTGCGGCGTAATGTCGGCGCGCAGACCGAGCGTGCGCCCGGACATCTGATCGACGAGCTTGAACGTGCGCAGATTCAGATCGTGCCCGCCACCCGTGAGCAGCGACTCGAGATACTCGAGCAACGGCGGCATCACCATTTCGTAGCCGTACGAGCGAAAACGGTCCAGCAGACGGCGCCGCAACTCTTCGATCTTGCGGGCTTCCGACGGCAACACGTCGGCGATATTCTCGGGAAGTAACCAGGTCGACATCGATACAGTCCTACGACGTTGAACACGGCGGCTGGGGGCGCCGGTAAGTGAGTGTGAATGGCGGGCGGCGACTCGATTTTGGCGGCTAGCGGAAGGCGCCTGAACTGCCCTTCGGCGTCAGCCGCTTCGCGGTGCAGCGCCGATTGCTCGCAGCCGCCGGCGATCGCTCAGCGGCAGCCAGCGCAGCGTGACCCGTCAGGTCACGATGAACAGCAGGATCAGCCCGAGCACCATCACAACCAGCCCGCCGACGCGGATCTGGTGCGGCGGCCGTTCCGCTATTTTACGGAACGTGTCGCGCCAGGCGCTCGGAAAAACGAAGGGAAACATCCCCTCGATAATCAGCATCAAAGCGATCGCAAGCAGTAACGAGCCGGCTATGTCCATGCGAATGAAGGTGCCGCGATGCGGATGCCGCGGCGTTCCGGTTATCAGTGTTTGCGCGGTGCCGCGGAAGCGTCCGGGGCGCCGCCGCCGGTCGGGCTATGCATGAAGCGGAAGAACTCGTTGCTCGGGTCGACCACGATCACGTCGCCTGGCTTGAAGGTGTTCCTGTAGGCCTGCATGCTTTGATAAAACTGGTAGAACTGCGGGTCGCTGCCATATGCCTCGGCCGCGATTTCCGCTGCCTTGGCATCGCCTTCGCCCTTGATGGTCTGCGCCTGACGATAGCCATCCGCGAGAACCGCCTGTTGCTGGGCGACGGCGTCTGCCTTGATCTGGTCGGCCTCGGCGGTGCCCTTCGCGCGTTCGTCGGCCGCGATCTGCTCGCGTGCGGCGATCATGCGCTTGTAGACGGAGTCGGCCATTGCCGCCGGGAAATCGACGCGCGTCAGTTGCACGTCGAGCACCGATACGCCAAGCGATGCCGCGCCCTTGTCCATCGCGCCGCGCGCTTCGTCGGCGACGGCCTGCTGTTTGGCGAGCGCATCGGTCAACGTGTATTTCGCGAAAGCGTCACCCAGCGCGCTGCGCGAGAGCAGCGCCAGCCGGTCGGGCAGGCTTTGCACGTCGCCCTTGGTTTCGGCGAGCAGCTTCAGCGGATCGGTCACGCGGTATTTGACGACCGGATTGGCCAGCAGATCGGTTTTATCCGACGTGACGTAGCGGTCTTCATCCGGCGCGTCGAGCGACTGGATGCGGTTATCGACCAGCGTCACCGTTTGCAGCGGCGGCGGTAGCTTCACGTGCAGACCCGGTCCGAGCAGGCTGGGCGCGGTGTCGCCGTGTGAAGACAGCACGGCCATGTGCCGCTGATCGACCACGAATACCATCGACGACGCGGCAAACAGCACGATGACTACGGCGACGACGAGCGCAATGATCTTGTTCATGATGTGCGCTCCTTATTGAACGTCGTCTTCACGCATACGGTTGCGGAAGGAGTCGCGCGAACGGATTGCGTCGCTGCTGGCTGCAGCCTGGCTGGCCGGCGTCGCGACCGCAGCGGGTGCCGAAGCAGCGGCAGAAGACGCGGCGGCGGCGCTGCTCGCGGCTTGCGGGACAGCGGCAGCCGATGTAACGGCAGCACCGGAAGCGGCAGCAGCGTCAGCAACGCGCTGGCGCGTCTGCTCGACCAGTTTGTCGAGCGGTAGATACACCACGTTATTGCCGCTCTTGCTGTCCACAAACACCTTGGTCGTATTCGAATAGATCTGCTGCATGGTGTCCAGGTACATGCGCTCGCGAATCACGGCGGGCGCTTTCGAGTACTGCGCGTAGACCTGCTTGAAGCGATCGGCGTCGCCTTGTGCCTGGGCCACGGTCTTGTCGCTGTACGTTTTCGCTTCGTCGATCTGGCGCGCGACGTCGGCTTGCGCGCGCGGCAGCAGCCCGGCTGCATAGGCCTGCGCCTCGCGTTTGGCGCGCTCGTTGTCCTGACGCGCTTTGGCGGCATCGTCGAACGCGGCCTGCACCTGATCGGGGACCTGCACGCCCTGGATCGTCACACCGGTCACGGCGAGGCCGGACTGGTATTCATCCAGGGATTGCTGGATCGCCGCCGTCAGTTGCTGACGAATTGCTTCGCGATCCTGATCGAGGACATCTTTCGTGCTGCGCGCACCGACAATGCTACGCACCGCAGCCTGCGCGGCCTGCATCACACTCTGATCGGGATCGACGCTGCGGAACAGGTAGTCGGTCGGCTTGCGCACCTGGTACTGCACGGCAAAACGCACGTCGACGATATCGGCGTCGCGTGTGAGCATCGACGCATCTTTCACGTTCGCCAGCCGCACCACGTTGTTGCGACCGATCTCGACCTGACGCACCTGGCCGATATTGACGAGCTCATGCGCTTCGAACGGATATGGCAGACGCCAGTGCACGCCCTGCCCCGCAGTGTAGCGATACTTGCCGAATTGCATCACGACGCCAGCCTGGCCATCCTGCACGACGAACACGCCGCTGCCGAGATAGATGGCGATCAGCACGCCGATCACGATGCCCACGCCAATACGCGCGCCCCGGCCGTTATCCGGCCGCCCGCCTCCCGCGCCGCCGCCCTTGCGGCCGAACACCCGGCTCAAACGGCGGTTGAACTCGCGCCACATCTCGTCGAGATCGGGCGGACCTTCACCGTCCTTGGTCGGCGGGCGCTTGGGTTCGTTGGGCCGTTGGCGGTCGCCATTGCCATTGCCATCGCCCCGGCCCCAGCGCGGATCGTTCAGTGAAAGCATGGCGCGCATGCGCAACCAGATACTCCGCTCGTTGTAATCGTTCACCTGTGTTCGTTCACCAGAGTAGACAGCGGGTCAGTGCAATTGGAACGGGTCAGTGCCCGTGTCGGGGACCTTGCGATCGTCGCGCGGTGCCGCCGACCGGTCTTCTTCCGACAGATCGACCAACGGGTCGGGAAGAGGTTCGGCAGTAGCGATTTCAGCGATGGCAGCGCGCAATGTGTCCAGCCCTTGCCCCGTGCGCGCGCTCAAAAAGACGCGCGAAATATTACCATACTCGTCCCGCTCGACCGCGTCGCCACGGGCCGCCAACTCAGGCACCGCGTCGATCTTGTTGAACACCAGTACCTGGCGGATCGTATCCGCACCGATTGCGTGCAACACCTCGTTCACCTGATCGATCTGATCGAGCCGCACCGCGCTCGACGCGTCGACGACGTGCAATAGCAGGTCGGCGTGAATGGTTTCCTCGAGCGTGGCACGAAAAGCCGCCACCAACTGGTGAGGCAATTCGCGGATGAAACCCACCGTATCGGACACCACCACCTGGCCGGCTTCGTCGCCGAGATAAACGCGGCGCGACGTGGTATCCAGCGTGGCGAACAGCTGGTCGGCGGCGTACGCCTGAGCTTTGGTCAGCGCGTTGAACAGCGTGGATTTGCCCGCGTTCGTGTAGCCGACGAGCGAAACGGACATGGTCTGGTTGCGGCTGCGCGCGCGGCGCTGCGTGCCGTGTTGACGGCGCAGCTTTTCCAGCCGTGTCTTGAGCGCCTTGATGCGTTCGCCGATCAGTCGACGGTCGGTTTCGAGCTGCGTTTCACCCGGACCGCGCAAACCGATACCGCCTTTTTGCCGCTCCAGGTGGGTCCATGCGCGGATGAGTCGCGTGGACAGGTACTGCAACTGCGCGAGTTCCACCTGCAGCTTGCCTTCGTGGCTACGTGCGCGTTGCGCAAAAATATCGAGGATGAGACTGGTGCGATCGACCACGCGCCGATTAAGCGCCTGCTCCAGATTGCGCTGCTGCGCAGGCGCCAGAGCGTGGTTGAAAATAACGAGTTCGATGTCGTTCGCCTCACACGCCAGACGCAGTTCTTCGGCCTTGCCGCTGCCGACGAACATCTTGGCGTCGGGACTGGACCGGCGCCCGGTGAGGGTGACCAAGGGATTCGCGCCCGCGCTTTGCGCGAGCAGGCTGAGTTCTTCTAGGCTGGCTTCGAAATCGATCTTACCGAAGTCGATGCCGACAAGCGCTGCATTGATCAAATTGGACGGTATCAAAATGAGGCGGCCGGGAGTAATCGCCAACGGGCGACGCTACGCCGGCCGCGACGGGGGTTAGGACTGTTCGGAATCCGGGTGGAAATTCACCGGACGGGCGGGCACAACCGTGGAAATGGCGTGCTTGTAGACCATCTGGGTGACCGTATTCCGGAGCAACACGACGTACTGGTCGAACGATTCAATGTTCCCTTGAAGCTTGATGCCGTTGACCAAGTAGATCGACACCGGCACATGCTCTTTACGCAGTGCGTTCAAAAACGGGTCTTGTAACAATTGCCCTTTGTTGCTCATAGCAAACTCCGTATTTTTTTGCAGGTTGACTGAATTGACGACGAAGAAAAAGAGATCCGCCGTCAACCGCTACACTATAGCCGATTTTCATTCTTGCGCGAGGGACGGGCCTTCCGGCCAAACCCAGCACACACGCGGGTTTCAGCCTGAGTCTAGCCTTTGTCCGCGTAAGGGTTCGTCGACGATCTGAACTCTATGCGCAATGGAGTCCCTGTTAGCTTGAAAGTTTCCCGGAAGCGGTTTTCGAGGTAGCGTTTGTACGTTTCCGTGATCGCATCGAGTGCATTCCCGTGAATCACGATGATCGGCGGATTCTGTCCACCCTGGTGCGCGTAACGCAATTTCGGACGCACCGGGCCGCGTCGGCGCGGCTGCTGGAATTCCACCGCGTCGATCAGCGCGCGCGTGAGCTTCGGCGTCGGCAACTTGGCCATTGCCGCGGCGTAGGCGTCGTCGACCGAGCGCATCAGCGGCCCGATGCCGGTCTTTTCCGCGGCGGAAATGAAATGGAATTTGGCGAAGTCGAGAAATTTTAGTTTGCGCTCGAGGTCCGCCTTGGTGCGCTCGCGCACATGCGAATCGAGACCGTCCCATTTGTTCACACCCACCACCAGCGCGCGGCCCTGCTCCACCACGAAGCCGGCGATATGCGCGTCCTGCTCCGAGATGTCCTGGCGCGCGTCGAGCAGCAGGATCACGACGTTCGCGTCCGAGATCGATTGCAGCGTTTTCACCACCGAGAATTTCTCGATCGCTTCGAACACCTTGCCGCGACGCCGCAAACCGGCCGTGTCGATCAGCGTATATGGCTTGCCCTGACGCTCGAAATCGACATAGATCGAATCGCGCGTGGTGCCCGGCATGTCGAACGCGATCACGCGCTCTTCGCCAACCAGCGCATTGATCAGGGTCGACTTGCCGACGTTCGGCCGGCCGACGATCGCGATCTTCACGCCACGCGCTTCCTTCTCCTCGTCGCCCTCTTCCGGCTGACCCGCGTACGCGACGCCGAGCGCCTCGTTGATCATTTCGGTGACGCCGTCGCCGTGCGCGGCCGAAATAGCGCGCGGGTCGCCAAGTCCGAGTTCGTAGAAATCGGCCGCCACCGCGCTGTACTTCATCCCCTCGGCTTTATTGACGACGAGGAAGATCGGCCGGCCGGTCTTGCGCAGATAGTCGGCGATGGACTTGTCCTGCGGCGCGAGACCATTGCGGCCGTCGACGATGAACACGACGACGTCGGATTCCTCGACCGCCTGGCGCGTCTGGCGCGCCATCTCGTGCAGGATGCCGTCTTTGGCGACCGGTTCGAAACCGCCGGTATCGACGACCAGATACGGCCGGTCGCCAGCGCGCCCCTCGCCGTAATGGCGATCGCGGGTGAGACCGGGCAGGTCGGCAACCAGCGCGTCACGTGTACGCGTGAGCCGGTTGAATAACGTGGATTTCCCCACATTGGGGCGCCCAACCAGGGCAATAACGGGTTTCATCAGATGTTGTTCACGGTGAAACGCGGGATCGAAATCGACCGCCCGCGTAGCGACGCCATGCGGCCGCTACACGGCAGCGTTTGACGAAAATTATCACGAATTCGGCCAGCCCCGGATGTGCCGTCGATATGCGCATCCGGGCGGACGGGGGTTTGGCTGTATCGCGCGGCGCCAAAGGGCCGCCAGGTTCAGTCTGTCTTGTTCGACGGTTCGCACGCCAGTTCGATACGCCGTTCTGCGATGACCGTCGACGATGGCGCCGCAAGCAGCCACCGATGGCCACGTGGGCCGCTTCTGATCCGACTTGCCGGACCAGCCAGTCCGGCAGAATTTATTTCTGTAAAAAAACGCGCGCGGCCGGCAAAGCCGGCCTGCACGCTTGACTTCGAGCCAGGCTGCGCGCTTAGCGCGGGCGGTAGCCGTACAGGTCGCCGTCATGCGTTTGCACGACCAGCGTTTCGCCAGCCAGCACCGGGGCTGCCGTAATCGCGCTGCCGTCGGTTTTCACGCGAGCCACGAGCGTGCCGTCGTCGCGCGACAGGAAGTGCACGAACCCCTGGTAGTCGCCCAGCACAGCGGCGTGGCCCAGGATGTAAGGCACGCCGAGGTCGCGGTTCTTCAGCTTGTCGTTCTTCCACAGCGGCGCACCGTTGTTGACGTCGAACGCCGACACCACCGACCAGTCGTCGCTCGCGACCACGGCGCGGTCATCCTGCGCCAGACCGCTCGTGCTGGAGAACGCCTTTTCCCACACCGCGCGACCCGAGTTGGCGTCGAAACAGCCAATCTGGCCCTGGAAGGTCACGGCGCAGGTTTCCGAACCGATTAGCGTGGGCGGCCCCGTCACGTCGTTGATACGCTCGACTTCGGTCACGCCCTTCGGGTATGACACCGGCGTCTGCCAGTAGTTGTCGCCGGTTTGCAGATTGATCGCGGCGAAGGAGCCGCCCGGGAAGCCGGCCAGCACCGCCGCGTCGCCCGCGAAGGTCATACCCGACGACACGCGCAGATTGAGCGGCACCGCGCGGTTGCGGTAATTCCACTTCTGCTCGCCAGTTTGCGCATTGAACGCGACGATCTGACCGTCGACCGTGCGCACGACCACCAGACCATTGCCGACCAGCGGCGGCGAGATGATTTCGCCCGGCGCCTTGGCCGTCCACAATTGCTTGCCGTCCGCGCCCAGCACGTAGACGTCGCCCTTCAGTCCGCCGACCGCGGTCAGCGTGCCGTCGCTGCCGACACCGGCAGACAGGTCATCGTGCAGCTTCACGCGCCAGATATCCTGGCCGGTTTGCGCATCGATCTTCGCCACCGAGCCGTTCGCGCCAGCCGCGTACACCGCGTTGCCGACGGCGACCGGCGAGAACAGGTAGCGGCCTGCCTTGCCCACGCTCGCCTTCCACGCCTGTTGCACGTCGAGCACGGGTTTGAACTCGGTGAGCGGCGTGGGCACGCGGCGCTCGTCTTTCGTGGATGAGCAAGCCGCCATCGTGAGGACAGTCATCGCACAGGCAACGGGCACAGCGTAACGTTTCAGCAGATTCATCGGTGGACGAAGCATTCAGGAAATTATTTAAAGGAGACCGGTTGGTCGTGGGTGCGGCGCATTGCCCGTGGCAATCAGCCGCCCAACGCGTCCAGCTTGAACTGAATCAACTGGCGTGCCGAGCTATCGTTCTTCGACAGTGAGTCGAGTGCGAGCTTGTAAGCCGCACGCGCATCGTCACGCTTGCCCTGAGCGGCGAGCAGGTCACCGCGACCGTTTGCCACGATGCCTTTGAACGCATCGGACTGCGGCTCGGCAAGCAGCGCCAGACCCTGATCGTAGGCTTTGTCGTCGAGCAGCAGCGAAGCGAGGCGCAGCTTGGCGATCTGCTTGAACTCGTCGTCCTTCGCGTGATCGATGGTCCATTGCAACTGGGTCTTCGCAGCGGCTTCGTCGCCCGCAGCATACAGCGCCTTCGCGGCGCCCAGCGCGGTCATCTGCGCGTACGCGGTGCGGCTGAACTTGTCTTCCATGTCGGTGGCGACGCGCGTGATTTTCGCCTTGTCGCCCGAGGCAACGGCTTGCTGCACCTGGTCGTACAGCACCGCGGCTTCTGCGGCCTGACGGCGTTGCCAGAAATTCCAGCCGTTCCAGCTGGCTGCGGCCACCAATGCCACTAGCACGATCCACGTGGTTGCATTGCCCCACTGCGTCCACCATGCCTTCAGACTTTCAATTGATTCCTGTTCGTCGTGGTAACTCATTGCCCGGCGATTTCCTCTTTCGTGATACGTGTGCGTGTCGAGCCGTGGGCTCGACGACATCGCGATCAGTCGTCGCCGTCTTCGGCGGTTGCAACCATCGCATTGATTAGAAATTCGGTCAAGTCTTCGGCGGGCACGTTATGTTGCTCGTTTTTACCGCCGTTCGCCCCGGTATCGCGCAGCGGCTTCACGCCGACCGTGCCGTTGGCGATCTCGTCCTCGCCCAGCACCACCGCGAATGCCGCACCGCTTGCATCGGCACGTTTCATCTGCGATTTGAAGCTGGCCGTTTGACCGTCCGTGCTGCAATGCAGGATCACGTCGAGGCCCGTATCGCGCAAACGCTCGGCGATGATAAAGGCTTGCTCGCGTGCCGCGTCGCCCTGATGGACCACGTACACGTCGCACCCTTCGTCTTCCGGCACGAGCTGCTCTTCTTTCAGCAATTCGAGGATACGTTCGACACCCATCGCCCAGCCGCACGCCGCGGTCGGCTTGCCGCCAAGTTGCTCGATCAGCGGATCGTAGCGGCCGCCTGCAGCCACGGTGCCCTGCGCGCCGAGTTTGTCCGTGACCCACTCGAACACGGTCAGATTGTAATAATCGAGACCACGCACGAGACGCGGATTGATCGTGAACGGAATGTTGTTCGCCTTCAGAATGCGCTGCAGGCCTTCAAAGTGCGCGCGCGATTCCTCGCCGAGAAAATCGATCAGCTTCGGCGCGTTCTGCGCGACTTCCTGCATGGCCGGGTTCTTCGTGTCCAGCACGCGCAGCGGATTCGTGTAGAGGCGGCGTTTGGCTTCTTCGTCGAGCACGTCGACATGCTTTTCGAGGTAGGCGATCAGCTCGACGCGGTGTGCCGCGCGCTCCTCGGCGAGACCCAGCGAATTGATCTCGAGCTTGATGCCAATCAGGCCAAGGTCATCCCACAGACGCTGGCACATCATGATGATTTCCGCGTCCGCGTCTGGGCCGGCAAAGCCCAGTGCTTCGACGCCGACCTGATGGAACTGCCGATAACGGCCGCGCTGCGGACGCTCGTGACGGAACATCGGGCCGATGTACCACAGGCGCTTTGGGCCGTCGTACAGCATATTGTGTTCAATCGCCGCGCGCACCACCGCCGCCGTGTTTTCCGGGCGCATCGTCAGATTTTCGCCGTTCAACGCGTCGGTAAAGCTGTACATCTCTTTTTCGACGATATCGGTCACTTCGCCGATACCGCGCTTGAACAACTGCGTATGCTCGATGATCGGCGTGCGAATATTCTGGTATCCGTACGAACGCAGCATCGACTTGACGGTCGTTTCGAAAAATTCCCACAGCCCGGCTTCCTGCGGAAGGATGTCGTTCATGCCCTTCACGCCGGACAGCTTTTCGAGCTTTTTCTTCTGTTCAGTCATCTGTCTTCGATTGACGGTATTGAGTTGAGTGCTTCGGTGCAGCCGGCTTCGGCGCGGCCGGCTTTAGGCGCGGCCGGCTTTAGGCGAGCCCAGCTTCGGCGCGGCCATAGGTGCGTTCGACGTAGTCACTCACGATTTGCTGGAAATCTTGCGCGATATTGTCGCCGCGCAGCGTCTTGACCTTCTCGCCGTCGATAAACACCGGTGCGGCTGGATTCTCGCCCGAGCCCGGCAAGCTGATGCCGATATTCGCCTGCTTCGACTCACCCGGACCGTTCACGATGCAGCCCATCACGGCGACGTGCATTTTCTCGACGCCAGGATACTGGTCGCGCCAAACCGGCATCTGCGTGCGCAGATAGGTCTGGATTTGCGAGGCTAGCTCCTGGAACAGCGTGCTGGTGGTACGGCCGCAACCCGGACACGCGATCACCATCGGCGTGAACGAACGCAGGCCCATGGTCTGCAGGATTTCCTGGCCGACGATCACTTCACCCGTGCGCGACGCGCCCGGTTCGGGCGTCAGCGAGATACGGATCGTGTCGCCGATGCCTTGCTGCAGCAAAACCGACAACGCGGCCGTTGACGCGACGATCCCTTTCGAGCCCATGCCTGCTTCAGTGAGACCCAGATGCAGCGCGAATTCGCAACGGCGCGCCAGTTCGCGATACACCGCGATCAGGTCCTGCACACCGCTCACCTTGCACGAAAGAATGATCTTGTTGCGCGCGAGGCCGAGTTCGACCGCACGCTCCGCCGAACCAATCGCCGACTGGATCAGCGCTTCGTACATCACGCTCTGCGCTTCCCACGGCGCGGAACGCGCGGCGTTTTCGTCCATCATCTTGGCGAGCAGGTCCTGATCCAGGCTGCCCCAATTCACACCAATACGCACCGGCTTGTCGTACTTCACAGCCGCTTCGATCATTTGCGCGAACTGCGTGTCGCGTTTCGCGCCATGGCCGACGTTGCCCGGATTGATCCGATACTTCGACAATGCTTCCGCACACGCGGGGTAATCGCGCAACAACAAATGGCCGTTGTAGTGAAAATCGCCAACCAGCGGCACCGACACACCCATGCGGTCGAGTTGCTCGCGCACGGCAGGCACGGCCGCGGCCGCCTCCGGCGTGTTCACCGTGATGCGCACCAGTTCCGAACCGGCTTGCGCCAGTTCCTTGATCTGGATCGCGGTCCCGATCGCGTCAGCAGTATCCGTGTTGGTCATCGACTGGATGCGCACAGGCGCATCGCCACCGATCGTGACGAGCTGGCCGCCCCAACGGACATCCACCGCGTGCGACTGGCGCCGCGCGGCCTGACCGCCGAACACCGGCTCGTTTGAAACTATCTTGCTACCAGATTGGGATTGAGCTTCGGATTGCATCGAAAAACCCATTTACGCCGCATGCGCCACACAAAAGACGTAGCGCCTGAATTGAAAAAGCGCCGCAGCCCGGTTGGCCGCGGCGCATACCGTATCAAGGCAGCGCGAAGCGTGCCACATTACCCTTGGCGGCCGAATATTTCGACGGGTCGACCGGCTGACCATCGAGCGTAAGCGACTCGAGACCTGCCCTGTTGCCCAGCGTGACCTTGAAAGGGGCCACGCCCGTCACTTCCTTCGTATCGCCCGCATGCACGAGGCCGGAGAATATCTCCTTGCCATCCTTGCCACGCACGCTGAACCAGCTGTCCTGTGTGACACGCAGCGCGACGATCGCCTCACCCGCAGCTACGTCAGCCGCCGATGCGCTAGCCGCGGTCGCAGCCACCATGGCCGCCGGCGCGCTCGCGCCTTGCGCGGCCGCCTGGACCTGCGAGCCGGCCTTCGGCGCGACTGCTGCGGCCGTGACCGCCGGCGCGGAAGACGGCGCCGTACCGGTCGCCAGCGGCGCGGGCATCGGCGTAGCCGACGCTGCGTTATCCACCGCCTGCGTTTCCGGCACGGACGCAGCGTCTTCGACTGCCGCCTCTGAACCTGCCGGCTGACCTTGCGCCACGGCGCCCGACGCGCCGGTCACGCTGCCCGCGGCACCGTTCGCACTGGCCTTCAGCCGCGCCAGCCATGCCGACGAATCACCGCCATTGGTATGCCACATGGCAAGCGCGATCACCGCAACGATCACTGCCGCCACGCCCCACAGCCACGAGCGGCTCTTTTGACCACTGCCGCCAAGCGACAACGACACCTTGCCACGCGGCAAATCCTTACCCGACGACGCCGGCATCGACAGATCCGGCGCGGGTACACCCTTCTCACGACGCAGCGCCTGCGTAAACGGCATGGGATCGGCGCCGAGCATCTTCGCGTAGCTGCGCATGACGCCGAGCGCGAACGTGGTGTCCGGCAGGTGGCTGATGTCACCCGACTCGAGCGCGCGCAACTTGGTTGCGGACACCTTCAGGCGCGCCGACACGTCGTCGATCGTCCAGCCTTTCGATTCGCGCAATTGGGTCAAGCGCGCGCCTACTGCCGCCAACGAGTCCACGCCGGGCTGCGCAACAGACTGCACCACCGCCTGTGCGAGCGGCGCCGGATGGCCTTCATTTGTGTCGTCCTGCGGCTGCGGGTGCTGCGGCTCACTCATCCCAAATCCTTTCGCGTCGATTCTTTTTCACTTGTGCGACTCGCCGGGCCGAAGCCTCTGATTCAAATCGCAGACCGTTTATAACAAAATGTGCGGCCTTGTGTGCCGCTTCCGATCGCTTCTGCAAACTTTCTTTTCAACCGCCCGCGGCTTGCAGGGTTTCTGCACGTTCGGCGAGATTCCCGCCGAACGCCGGCGCCCTGTCGCCCGCGCGATTACACGGCGCGAACCTCGATAATTTTCCCTGCCTTCCCGGTGCGTTCAGCAAGACGCGTGCGGTCTTTCACCGCACCGGCCAGCTGACCGCAGGCAGCGTCGATATCATCGCCGCGTGTTTTGCGCACCGTGGTGACGACGCCCGCGTCCATCAACACTTGTGCAAACCGCTTGATCTGCTCCGGCTTCGAGCGGATGAGACCCGACTCAGGGAACGGATTGAACGGAATCAGATTGAATTTGCACGGCACGTCGCGCGTGACGGCGAGCAATTCGCGTGCTTGCGCCTCACTGTCATTCACGCCGTCGAGCATGCAATATTCAAAGGTAATGAAATCGCGCGGCGCGACTTTCAGATAGCGCTGGCAAGCAGCCATCAGTTCGCGCAGCGGATACTTCTTGTTCAGCGGCACCAGCATGTCGCGCAGCGGATCACTCGGCGCATGCAGCGACACTGCCAGCGCGACCGGCAGATCGGCGCCGAGCCGGTCCATCATCGGCACGACGCCGGAGGTGGACAGCGTGACCCGCCGACGCGACAGACCGTACGCGTTATCGTCGAGCATCAGGCGCATGGCCGGCACTACCGCGTCGTAGTTCAGCAGCGGCTCGCCCATGCCCATCATCACGACGTTCGTGACAACCCGCTCGCCCTTGCCGTCGCCACCCGTGGCGCGACCACCATCTCCGCCGCGCGTCGCGCGCAGCGCAAACTCGGCCATGCGCAACTGACCGATGATCTCGCCGGTGGTGAGATTGCGG
The DNA here is from genome assembly GCF_046027215.1 of Paraburkholderia fungorum. Lineage (GTDB taxonomy): Bacteria > Pseudomonadota > Gammaproteobacteria > Burkholderiales > Burkholderiaceae > Paraburkholderia > Paraburkholderia fungorum_D. The sequence continues at coordinate 3,045,452 of NZ_JAQQEN010000001.1, forward strand.
GAGAAACCCTGTTTGCCGGTCGAGCAGAAACGGCAGTTGACCGCACACCCGGCCTGCGACGACACGCACAACGTGCCGCGCGTTTCTTCGGGAATGTAAACAGTCTCAACCGCGTTGCTGTTACCGACGTCGATCAGCCACTTGCGTGTGCCGTCGGTGGAAATATTGTCGCTGACGATGCCAGGCATCGAAATCGTTGCGCGGCCTTTGAGCTTTTCGCGCAAGGACTTCGCCAGATCGGTCATGCCGTCGAAGTCGGCAGCATTGTATTGATGAATCCAGCGCTGCAGTTGCTTGGCGCGAAACGGCTTCTCGCCCAGGCTGTCGCAATAAGCGACAAGCCCTTGGGCGTCGAGGTCGAGAAGGTTGACGGAGGGACTGCTCGTCATATCGAATCCTGCCAATTCAGTGCGAGACTACGTTCATGCAACAAGCTGCATGAACGCAATGCCGTTCGCGCCCATTCCTGCTGCTTTACCTTACTACTTTGCCAGGCGATTCGTGCGATTAATCAATCGGCCACACGAATCACATAGGGCATACCGACATCAGCCAGGTATTAACGCGAGTAGACGTTGACTTGCGGGAAGAAGAAAGCGATTTCGACGGCAGCCGTTTCAGCCGCGTCCGAACCGTGCACCGCGTTAGCGTCGATGCTGTCAGCGAAATCGGCGCGGATCGTGCCCTTTTCTGCCTTCTTCGGGTCGGTGGCGCCCATCAGGTCGCGGTGCTTCAGAATCGCGTTTTCACCTTCCAGCGCTTGCACGACTACCGGGCCCGAGATCATGAAATCGACCAGGTCCTTGAAGAACGGACGTGCAGCGTGCACAGCATAGAACTTCTCTGCGTCAGCGCGCGACAGGTGAACCATGCGCGAGGCAACGATCTTCAGACCAGCGTTTTCGAAACGGCTGTAGATCTGGCCGATCACATTCTTGGCCACTGCGTCCGGCTTGATAATCGACAGGGTGCGTTCGATCGCCATAAAAACTCCAAAAAATTAAGAGGTTACAGATTCAAATGAATCCGCTATTGTAGCATGTTCCCGTGTATGATTGCGATTGAACCCTTACATAATTGAAAGACTCCAACCAGGAGTGGCGGATTGCTGGTAGCGTATGGCCTGTGGGCATTTCGAGGCATTGAAACTCCCTGCCCTCGCGCCAATCTTAGGAATGGATATACCAGGCGACTGGCGGCAAAAATCCCGGCCGGCGCTGCACAACCACGACGCATCACGCTTCTGACGTAAGGAGAGACCATGAACGAACATCCGTATAGCTTTGGCCGCAACGGTGCGGTCAGCACGGTTGAAACACGCAACCGCGTACTGCGGAACACCTACTGGCTACTCGCGCTGTCCATGATTCCGACAGTGCTCGGTGCCTGGGTCGGCGTGGCAACCGGCTTCTCGCTGTTCGCCGCTACCAGCCCGGGCATGAGCATGCTGGCGTTCTTCGCGATCGCCTTCGGCTTCATGTTCGCCATCCAGAAAACCAAAGACAGCGCCATTGGCGTGTTCGTGCTGCTCGGCTTCACGTTCTTTATGGGCCTGATGCTGTCGCGCATCCTGAGCTTCGTGCTCGGCTTTTCGAACGGCCCGTCGCTGATCATGCTCGCCTTCGGTGGCACTGGTGTGATCTTCGCGTCCATGGCAACCATCGCCACGGTCAGCAAGCGCGATTTCTCCGGCCTCGGCAAGTGGCTCTTCATGGGCGTGATCGTGCTGCTGCTGGCATCGGTCGCCAACGTGTTCCTGCACCTGCCGGCACTGATGCTGACGGTGTCGGTCCTGGCCATCGTGATTTTCTCGGCTTACATGCTGTTCGACGTGCAGCGCGTGGTGAACGGCGGTGAGACGAACTACATCACAGCAACACTCGCGATCTATCTGGATCTGTATAACGTGTTCGTCAACCTGCTCGCGCTGCTCGGCATCTTTGGCGGCAACCGCAACTAAGGTCTGACCCAGGGCGCGGCGCCCGAAGCGCCCGCCCTAAAGAAAAAGCCCGCGACGAGCAATCGTCACGGGCTTTTTTATTGCACCGGCGCGTTCAGCCGTCAGCTGCAAATTACAGGCTCAACCACGCAAACCCTTCGTCCTGCGTGGCCACCACGACTTCGGTAGACGCCGCACCCAGCACGCCAGCCATGGCGGCCTGCGCGAGCTCCGGCAAGTTATTCTGCTGGCTCAGATGCGCGGCGACCAGATGGCGCAAATGCGAACGGTCGAGCGACGCCAGTATCTCAGCCGCCGCCTCGTTGTTCAGATGCCCATGATTGCCGCCAATGCGCGCCTTCAACGACTGCGGATACCGGCTGCCTGCCAGCATTCGCACGTCGTGATTACATTCGAGCACCAGCGCGTCGCACCCACTCAGCACAGCGCTGATATGCGGCGTCGACGTGCCGACATCGGTCAACACGCCAAGCCGGCTTGCGCCGTCGGAAAAGACGTATTGCAGCGGCTCGCGGGCGTCGTGAGGAACCGTGAAAGGGAGGATGCTGAGGTCGCCGATCGTCACCGCTTCGTCGCCCCACAACACCTGCAGATCGACTGCGGCATCGTCGGCACCCACCGCGCGGGCTGTGCCCCAGCTCATATACAGCGGGATCGACCACTTGCGCGCCAGCGTCAGGGCGCTGCCGATGTGGTCGCTGTGTTCGTGTGTGATGAGAATGGCGTCGAGACCCTCGGCGCCGGCGCCCAGCCGCGCGAGACGCCGCTCGACTTCCTTAGCCGAAAAGCCGCAGTCGAGCAGCACGCGTGTGGTGGTTGCGCCGCTTTGCGCTTCCACCAGCATGCCATTGCCCTCGCTGCCGCTGCCAAGACTGGCGAACCGCACGGCCCGCTTAATTCAGTTGCGCGTGCAGCAACGACACGATGCGCTGCGCGTCGGACGAGTTATCCACTTGCCCGTTCGCATCCAGCACCGCCACCTGCGTCAGCGTGTCACCCTTCGAGCGAACGTTGACGAGGAATTCCTGGGCCGGCTTCTTCGACGAATTTCCGCTGTAGAACAGCTTGCCGAACAGCCCTTCCTTCTTCAGCTCCTGCATCGAGTCCGCATAACGCACGTAGTAGATGCCTTTCGAGCGATCGCGGTTGTCGACGGTGAAGTTGGTGCGATCGAGCGCAAGACCCACGCGCAGCCATGCGCGGTCGAACGACTCCTGCAAGTCGAGCGTGGAGGCACCCGCGCTCTGATCGATCGTGGTCGGCGCGGTGGCCGAGCGGGCGTCCGTCAGGAGTTGCTTCGATTGCGCTTCGGTCAGGCCGAACTTCTGCATCAGCTTGGTGATGAACAGCGCTTCCAGCGCCGGATCACGCGGACGCTCTTCCCAGCGCGACGAGGTCTTGTCCTGCCCCGTCAGCACTTCTTCCATCGCGCTATGCGTGATCGAGATATCCGTGGCGCCATCCGGACCGCGCGATACGAGCGTGCGGAAGCTGTCGCGTGTGCCCGACGAGTAAGCGAAGTCGATCACCTTGCCGACCGTGCGACGGAACCAGTCGTCCGGAATATTGGCACGGTTTTCAGCCCAGTCGGTCGTCATGATGCCGGTGGCCGGAGCATCAGTCTTCACCGCGAAGCCGTTTTCCTGCCAGAACTCCTGCAGTTGCGGCCAGAGTTGTTCCGGCGAACGGCCGTCGACTACCAGCCAGCGCCGATCGCCGTCGCGTTCGACGTGCATGCCATACGGGTCCTGCGCGGTCGGCTGGCCTTCAGTGGTATTGCCCGCTGCCGTGACCGCGCGTTGCTGCGAGCCGCCCAGCGCCAGATTGGCCGGCGGCGCCACGTAGCGCTGATCGGTCGGCGTGGTGGTCAGGTCGCCCGGCACGGCAAGCGGCGGCGCGCTGGCCGCGCCCTTGTAGTTGACGCGGTCCGAGGCGAACCAGTCGTTCAGCGTGTCACAGCCGGCGAGCGTCGTGAGGGCAAGCGCCAGCGCCGCCATGCGGGTTGCGTGGAGGGAAAGTGCGGAACGTTTCATGAGGTCCTTCGTGATGCTAAAACGCGGTGCCTGGTTCTGTGTGCCGGGAACGTGGGCTGGATCGACGTCGGTTAAGGGAGTGCCGGTGGCAGGCTTTCATTAGCGCTGGTGAGTGCTGGCGGCTTGAATCCGCTTAGCCCAGCAGGCCCGCTTCGCGCAGCGCGGCACGCACCACCTCGTGGTATTGCGCGTCGAGCGGCGTGAGCGGCAGGCGGATTCCGCCCTGCACACGACCCAGTTGCTGCAACGCCCATTTCGCCGGAATCGGATTCGATTCGATGAACAGGTTCTTATGCAGCGACAGGAGTTTTAGATGAATCTCGCGGGCGGTTTTGGCGTCCGCAGCGAGCGCGGCCTTGCACAGCTCGCTCATCGCGCGCGGCGCGACGTTGGCGGTGACCGAAATATTGCCGTGGCCGCCGAGCAGCATCAGCGCGATCGCCGTGGGATCGTCGCCGCTGTAGATGCCGAAGTGCGCCGGCGCCGACTTGATCAGGTGCGCGGCGCGATCGATGTTGCCGGTCGCTTCCTTCACACCGATGATGCCGGGCACCTGCGCGCAACGCAGAATGGTTTCGTTGCTCATGTCCGCGACCGTGCGGCCCGGCACGTTGTACAGGATCACCGGCAGATCGACGGTTTCGGCGATCTTCGCGAAGTGGCGATAGATGCCTTCCTGAGTCGGCTTGTTGTAATACGGCACGACCTGCAAAGTAGCGTCCGCGCCGACTTCTTTAGCCTGCTGGGTAAGTTCGATCGCTTCGGTGGTGGAGTTGCCGCCCGAGCCGGCGATCACCGGAATCCGGCCCGCGGTGTGCTCGACCGCGGTCTTGACCATCAGCACGTGTTCTTCGACCGACAGCGTGGCCGATTCACCGCTCGTGCCGACCACGACCAGCCCGTTCGTGCCCTCTGCGATATGCCAGTCGATCAGTTTGCGAAACGCCGGCAGATCGAGACTGCCGTCTTCAAGCATCGGGGTGATGATGGCGGGAATACTGCCGCGAATCTGAACGCTGCCTTGGTTGCCGCTTTGGTTGCCGTTAGTCATGAAACGCCATGAATTTGATCAGGTAAACCGCGATTGTAGCGGATTAGCCAGCCAACTCGTAACACGGCGGGGACGCCGCCTGCGCACGGTCGCCTGAGCGCTCCGCCTCCAGAATGGCGCAGATCCGCTGGACATAAGCCGGGCGCGGCTGCGCGAGATATCCGTCCTGAAATGCGACCACGCGAAGATGGCCGCGCACCACGTCGAGCAACTCGCCGGGGGCGAGCAAAAACGCCGGATTCGACGGCTTGCCGACCCTTTCATTGCCTTGCGCGAAGGTCTCGTAAACCAGTACGCCACCGGGCGCCAGCGAGCCTAACAGCTGCGGAAAAAGCGGCCGATGCAGGTAATTCGTCACCACGATCGCGGCGAATTTCATAGCGCCGGACAACGGCCACGCAGCGCTTTCCAGATCAGCGGTAACGGTGGTGATGAGCGGCTCGTCGCGCATCGTCTCGAGCGCAGCCGCATCGCGATCGAGTGCGGTCACCGGATGACCCAGCGAGGCAAAGAAACGCGCATGCCGCCCGGCACCCGACGCCACATCCAGCACCGGGCCGCCCGCCGCCGCCAGATGCGCCCAATGGCGCACCCAGCGCGACGGCTCACCGTTTCCATGCGACGCGACGGCGGGAATAAAGGGCGTACTCATCACGCGGGCGTCAGCGTCAGTTGTACGACAGGCCCATCGCCTCACGCACGTCGCGCATCGTTTCCGTAGCGTACCTGCGGGCCTTGTCGCAACCGTCGGCGACGATCGCGCGCAGCAGCGACGGGTCGTCCATATACTTCTGCGCGCGCTCGAGCATCGGCTGCTGTTCGCGCAGAATGCCTTCGATCACCGGTTGCTTGCACTCGAGACAGCCGATGCCAGCCGAACGGCAGCCCTTCTGCACCCACTCGTGCGTTGTTTCGTCCGTGTAGACCTGATGCAGTTGCCACACCGGGCACTTGTCCGGATCGCCCGGATCGGTGCGGCGCACACGTGCCGGATCGGTCGGCATGGTGCGGACTTTCTTGGTGATCGTCTCCGCGCCTTCACGCAGACCGATCGTGTTGCCGTACGACTTCGACATCTTCTGGCCGTCCAGCCCCGGCATACGCGACGCTTCGGTCAGCATGGCCTGCGGTTCGACCAGAATGATCTTGCGTGAACCTTCGAGGTAGCCGAACAGACGCTCGCGGTCGCTCATCGACAGGCTCTGCGATTCCTGCAACATCGCCCGCGCCTGCTCCAGCGCCTCGTCGTCGCCTTCCTGCTGATAGGCGTTGCGCAACTCGTGATAGAGCTTGGCGCGCTTGCCGCCGAGCTTCTTCGCGGCTTCGTTCGCCTTCTCCTCGAAGCCCGGCTCGCGGCCATACAGATAGTTGAAACGGCGCGCGATTTCGCGCGTCATTTCCACGTGCGGCACCTGGTCTTCGCCGACCGGCACGAGCGAGCCGCGATACAGCAGAATGTCGGCCGCCATCAGCACGGGATAGCCGAGAAAGCCGTAGGTGGACAAGTCCTTGTCTTTCAGCTTCTCCTGCTGTTCCTTATAGGTCGGCACGCGTTCGAGCCAGCCGAGCGGCGTGCTCATGCCGAGCAGCAGCGCGAGTTCCGCGTGCTCGGGCACCTTGCTCTGGATGAAGAGCGTAGCCTGAGCCGGGTCGATACCGGAAGCGAGCCAGTCGATCAGCACGTCCCAGACGTTTTTTTCGATCACTTCGGGCGTTTCGTAGTGCGTCGTCAGCGCGTGCCAGTCGACCACACAAAAGAAGCACGGGTATTCGGACTGTAGCCGCACCCAGTTTTTCAGCACGCCGTGATAGTGGCCGAGGTGCAGCGACCCGGTGGGCCGCATGCCGGAGAAGATACGGTCTGGGAACATGGTTATTTAGAAAAGCGAGACAAGAGGAGTCAGGATGGCGGTAATCGCACCGTAGCCGAGCGTGACGAGCGGGCTGAGCCAGTAACGCGTGAGCGTGCCGGTCATGACCAGCGCCATCACGATAAAAAAGCCGTATGGCTCGAGGCGCGAAAGCGCGATTGACTGGCGCGGCGGCAACAGCGCCATCACCACACGGCCGCCGTCGAGCGGCGGCAGCGGAAACAGGTTGAGCACGCCAAGCACGAGGTTCACACCGACGCCCGCGGCCGCCATGCGGGTAAAGAACGGTTCGTCGACGCTCAGCACCGCGAGCGCCACGCCGACCAAACCCCACACCAGCGCCTGGACGAAGTTGCACATGGGCCCGGCCAGCGCGACCCACAGGCTGCCCCAGCGCGGATTGCGCAGATTGCCGAAGGCCACCGGCACCGGTTTCGCGTAACCGAACATGAAGGCGCCGCTGGTGGCGAAATACAGCAGCAAGGGGATCGCAATCGTGCCGAGCGGATCGATGTGCCGCATCGGATTGATGGAAACGCGGCCGAGCACGTACGCGGTGTTGTCGCCCAGCCAGCGCGCGACATAGCCATGCGCGGCCTCGTGCAGCGTGATCGCGAAAATCACCGGCAGCGCGTACACCGCAATGGTCTGTATCAGGGAAGAATCCATAACTCGCTATTGTAACAACGCGATTGCGTGCGTCTGTCCGCTTTCACTCATGCCGTCTCTTCGAGGCCGAAGGGCGCGAGCGAACCACGCCCCGGCCGTACCAGCACCGGCTCGGGGCCGGTCAGATCGATCACCGTCGACGGCTCGCAAACACAGGCGCCACCGTCGATCACCAGTTCGAGTTGTTTTTCGAGGCGCTCGCGAATTTCTTCCGGATCGTTCAGCGGCTGGGTTTCGCCCGGCATGATCAGCGTCGAGCCCAGCATCGGCTGACCGAGTTCTTCGAGGATCGCGAGCGTGATCGCATGATCCGGGACGCGCAGTCCGATTGTTTTACGCGACGGATGCGACAGGCGCCGTGGCACTTCCTTGGTTGCCTGCAATACGAACACGTAAGGACCCGGCGTCACCGATTTGATGAGACGGTATTGCCGGTTGTCGACCATCGCGAAGTTCGCCAGCTCCGACAGGTCGCGGACCAGCAGCGACAGCAACTGCTTCTCGTCGAGCCCGCGAATGCGCCGCAGGCGTTCGGCCGCGTCCTTGTCGTCGAGACGACAGGCGAGCGCGTAGCTCGAATCGGTCGGCATCGCGACGATCCCGCCGTCGTTGATGATCTGGGCAGCCTGTTTGACGAGCCGTGGCTGCGGGTTATCCGGATGAAGCCGAAAGTATTGGGACATGGTGAATAACAGTGGCTACGGGTGGCTGCGGTGGCTGCGGTGGCTGCGGGTGACTTCAATAACGGCAGAAGGAGGATCGGCCGGCGGCCCGCGCCCAGGCGGATGGCGTTCGCGCAGTTCGTGCCGCCGCGGCACGGCGCGCGGTCACAGCCAGCGTTCCCAGACGGGCTTGAGATCGGAAGGCAGCGGCGGCAGCGTGCCGAGATCGACGCGGCCTTCGCCGGGCGCGTGGAAATCGGAACCGCGCGACGCCTCGAAACCGAAACGGCGCGCGACGTCTGCGTATTCGCGATACTGATCGGGCGTATGGCTGCCCGTCACGACTTCGATCGCCTTGCCGCCGAGATCGATGAATTCAGCGAAAAACGCGTCGAATTCAACCGGCGAATACGCATAACGGCCTGGATGGGCGATGATCGCCTCCCCGCCGGCGGCCTGGATCCAGCCCACCGCGTCGGTTAGCTTGGCCCAGCGGTGCGGCACGTAGCCGGCTTTGCCGTCGCCGAGGTAGCGCGTGAACACGTCTTGTGTCGAGCTGGCGTAGCCGCTTTCGACCATGAAACGCGCGAAGTGCGTGCGCGAAATCATGTCCGGGTTCGAGACGTATTTGAGTGCGCCCTGGTAAGCGTCCGGAATGCCGAGCGTGGCGAGCTGCTCGCCGATCGCTTCGGCACGCGCCGCGCGGCCGTTGCGGGTACGCGCAAGGCCGTCGATCAGGATCGAATTGGTCGGGTCAATGCCAAGGCCGACGATGTGTACGGTGCGCGAAGCCCACGTCACGGAAATTTCCACACCGCTCAGGTAGCCCATGCCGAGCGCCTCCGCGGCGCTGCGCGCTTCGCGCTGGCCGCCGAGCTCATCGTGGTCGGTCAACGCCCACAGCGTGACGCCGCCGGCGTGCGCGCGCTGCGCGACATCGGCCGGCGCAAACTGGCCATCTGAAACGGTGGAATGACAGTGGAGGTCGGCGTTCATCTGTGTATTGAAAAGGATCTACGTTCATTTTACTGCAACGCAGTAAGTGGACGCAGACCTATCTCCTGTCGCCGGCCCGCCGAGCGCGCCCTTTGTAAGAACTACGCGCAGAAACCCTCGATCAGCGCGGCGATCTGCTCAGGCTGGTCGTGGTGAACCATGTGTCCCGCTCCATCGATGATTTTTTCGCGCCAGTCCGGGAACGCCTGAAAGCGCGCCTTGAATTCGTCGAGTGGAATCCCGCCGGCGATCTGCGCGAGCGTCGGCGAATTGGCGGCCTCGACGTGCAGCACTTTGGCGCTCACTTTGCGCCACACGGCCATCACTTCGTCGAGACGGTACAGCGTCGGTCCACGCAGCTTGTGGGCCGGATCGGCGAGCAGCATGAAGCACCCTTCTCCATCCGGCTTCGACCAGTGTTGCGCGAGGAACTGCGCGCGCTGCGGGGCGAGGCGCGGATTGGTCTTGATGAGACGTCCGGCGACGTCCTCAAGCGACGCGTAGCGCTTCAGTTGCGGCGGATCGCGCAAGTCGTCGAGCCAGTTGCGCAGACGCCCGGGCGCCTGCGCCGCGTGCGACGGCGCCAGCCCGAAGCCCTCCAGATCGATCACGCGCCGCACCCGTTCCGGGCGCACCCCTGCGTACAGACAGACTATGTTCGCGCCCAGGCTGTGACCGACCAGATTGACTTCGCCCTGCGGCGCGTAGTGGTCGAGCAGCGCGTCGAGATCGGCGAGATAGTCCTGCATCCAGTAATTGCCGCCGCCGCGCTCGGCCACCGGCCAGTCGGACAAACCGAAGCCGCGCATATCGGGCGCGATCACCTGCCAATCGCCGCCCAACGCATCGACGACGAACTGGAACGATGCCGCCACGTCCATCCAGCCGTGCAGCATGAATAACTTCGGCGCGTCAGGATTGCCCCAACGGCGCACGTGCAGGCGAACGCCGTGCACGGCGATGAAATCGGACTGGGAGGTATTCATGAACGGCGAGCCCCAAAAAAGAATGGTCGTTCGATTATAACGAGATAGCGGGACCGTGCGCGGTGTCTGCGGGTGGAAGGAGGCTTCAGTCCGGCGCGGACGGGCTTTGATCCAGCCCGGCGAGAGCAACCAGCGCGGCCAGTTCGGCTTCGTCGAAGCCGGCGTCGCGGCGCGCCTCGAAATTGAACGGACCGCGTAATTTCGGTGCGTGATACTGGTCCGCGAGACGCAGGTAGGTGGCGTGCGGGTCGAGCGCATCCTGCTCGCACAGATAGCGGAACCAGCGATTGCCGATCAGCACGTGGCCGATTTCGTCGCGCAGGATCACGTCGAGAATCGCCGCGGAGGCATGGTCGCCGGCCTGCTGCAGGCGGGCACGGATCGGTGGCGAAGCGTCGAGGCCACGCGCTTCGAGCGTGCGCGGGACCAGCGCCATGCGCCCCAGCACGTCGCCTCGGGTACGTTCGCACATGTCCCACAGGCCGTCGTGCGCCGGGAAGTCGCCGTATACGTGGCCGAATGCCGCGAGCCGCGCGACCAGCAAGGAAAAGTGATGGGCTTCCTCCGCTGCCACCTTGAGCCAGTCGGTGTAGAACGCGGCGGGCATGCCGGAAAAGCGCCAGACGGCGTCGAGCGCGAGGTTGATCGCGTTGAATTCAATGTGCGCGAGCGCATGCAGCAGCACCGCGCGCCCTTGCGGCGATTGCATGCTACGGCGCTTCAGTTTGCGCGGATCGACGAGGTCGGGACGCGCGGGGCGGCCCGGCAAGTCTACCGGTTCCGCCAGATCGAAGTCCGCGGCGCATGCCAGATCGCCGTCGAGCACTGCCGCGTACAGCGCGCGTGTTGCGGCGGCCTTGGTCGCCGGGTCGATTTCGCGCAATGCGGCAAGCGCCTCCGTGCGTGCGCATGACGGACGATTCGACGAGGACTGGGCCAGCCCAACAGACGGAGCAGCGAAACTCATGGCAAGCAGATCGGCAAGGGAGCGGGGAAAGGGAGGACAGAAGCCACTCAGCGCGGCTGGACGGTCCGGGGCGACGCCAGGCGCTCCAACCACACAACCGTTTACAATACCCGATTCGACCATCTCGCGCGCCCATCGCATGGCCCGGCGGGACGCGGCCCCGCAGCGACCGACCTACAGGAGACACTGTGACCATTTACAAGCTTGGCGAAGCAGCCCCGACCATCCATGAAAGCGTGTTCGTCGCGGATTCGGCGAACATCATCGGCAATGTGACGCTCGAGGAAAATTCAAGCGTCTGGTTCGGTGCGACGATTCGCGGCGATAACGAACGGATTACGGTAGGCGCGGGCAGCAATGTCCAGGAAAACGCGGTGCTGCACACCGATCCGGGCTTTCCACTGACGATTGAACGGAACGTGACAATCGGCCACCAGGTAATGCTGCACGGCTGCACGATCAAGGAAGGCTCGCTGATCGGAATTCAGGCGGTGGTCTTGAATGGCGCGGTAATCGGCCGCAACTGTCTGGTCGGAGCGGGCGCCATCGTCACCGAGGGCAAGGTGTTTCCCGACAATTCGCTGATTCTCGGCGCGCCCGCCAAAGTGGTGCGGGAGTTGACCGAGACGGATATCGCCAATATGCAGCGCGGCGCGGCAAGCTATGCCGAGCGCCGCGAATATTTCAAGGCGCAGCTCGTGCGTATCGGCTAAAAGCCGTAGCGCGCGGCGCGCAAGACGCGGCATCAGGCTGCGTCATTCGACCGAGGAAAAGTTGTGAGCGACCAGTTGCAAAAATTTATGTTCAGCGCGGCACCGGTACGCGGCGAGATCGTTTCGCTGCGCAATACCTGGCAGGAAGTGCTGACGCGCCGTGATTACCCGGCGCCCGTGCGGACGATTCTGGGCGAGATGATGGCCGCCTGCGCGCTGCTGTCGGCAAATCTCAAGTTCGACGGTACGCTCATCATGCAGATTTTCGGCGACGGCCCGGCCCAGATGCTGGTGGTGCAGTGCAGCTCCGACCTGTCGATGCGCGCCACCGCCAAGTTTTCCGGCGAGGCCGACAACACGATTGGCGACAACGCGACCCTGATCGAATTGTTGAACGCAAGTGGCCATGGCCGCTGCGTGATCACACTCGATCCGGCGAACAAGCAGCCCGGCCAGCAACCGTATCAAAGTATCGTGCCGCTGTCGGGTGAAGACGGTCCGCTCAAATCAATGGCCGAAGTGCTCGAGCACTATATGCATCACTCCGAGCAGCTCGACACGCGCCTGTGGCTCGCGGCGAACACCGAGCGCGCGGTTGGCATGCTGCTGCAAAAGCTGCCCGGCGACGGCGGCATTGTTCCGCACCCGGGCGATCTGGATGCGGATACGTGGGAGCGCGTCTGCACGCTCGGCGGCACGCTGTCGCAGGACGAACTGCTGAAGGAAGAACCGGAAACGGTTTTCCGGCGCCTCTTCTGGCAGGAAAACGTCCAGCACTTCGAACCGGCCACGGCGCGCTTCGAATGCACCTGTTCGCGTGAAAAGGTCGGCGCGATGCTGAAGATGCTGGGCCGCGGGGAGGTGGATAGCGTGCTCGAAGAACGCGGTCACGTTGAAATTCATTGTGAATACTGCAATCAACGCTACGAATTCGATCCGGTCGATGTGGCGCAACTTTTTGTCGCCCACGCGCTCTCACAAGGAGTGAGTCCGGCGGCCGACCAGCGGCACTAAACGGCTTGGTGGCACGGCGCATCGTGCCCAGCATGACGGCAATAAAATATCGCGCCGCCCGCCGCCTTTCAGGGCTCGGGCGGCGCAGTATCTTTGATCGTTGCGTTGGATCATTGGCGGTGCGCGTCGTACGTGTTTTGTTTAGGCGTCCGACCGATGGAGATCGAAAATGAACACCCCTACTTCGTTGAAGCGCTGCGCGCGCACGTTCACCGTGCTGGCTGTCGTCGCCGGCAGTGCCGCGCTGGCGGGTTGCATGATGGACCCGCCGGGGCCGTCGCCAATCTATAGCCGCTTGCCGGCGGACCAGTCGGGGATGGCCAGCACCGCTCGACCGCTCACGCCTGAAGAACGTGAACGCTACGATGCAATCGACCGTCAGGTGCTGTCCGATCAGAATCAGGCCATTGCCGCCGAGAACGCCGCACAGGCGTACTCACGCTACTACTCGCCGCCTGTCACCGTGTACGGCAGTTACTACGGCGGCGGCTGGGGTACGGGTGTCGGCGTCGGATACGGGCCGTACTGGGGTTGGTAACGGCGGGCGCTGGTAACGGCACGTTATTAGTGCTGCGCGGCCTTCTTGTCTTTCGCGACCTCTTTCGTGCCCTTATTGCCGTGCTTGCGATCCGGCTTGGCGCGCGATTCCGGATTCGGCACCATATGCAGCGGCGCAGCGGAAACCTCGCCGCGCGTAGAAGTAGTCGCCGATGGCGTGTTGGCGTTCGGCAACGGCGCGTTCGGCGAGACAAACTGCACGAACACTTCACCGTCCTTCACCATGCCCATTTCGTAGCGCGCCCGCTCTTCCACTGCGGCCGTGCCACTCTGCAAATCCTGGACTTCGCCCTGGATCCGCTCGTTGCGTAACTTCGAATCGGTGTTCTTCTGCAGTTGCTGCGCCAGTTGCTGTTGCAACTCGTGCACGCGCAACCAGCCCCCGTGTCCCCACCAGAGCGGGTACTGGATCAGCGCCAGCAGAACGATCAGGACAGCAGTGACAAGCCGCATGAAGTAAGCACAATAAATACACGCCGCCCTGCGCTATACGCAGGGCGGCGGGGTCAATCAGAAGCGAAGGGTAACCGGTTCATCGGTCAGCACTAGCAAACTACACATTTAGCGCAGATTGTAGAACGCCGACTTACCCGGATAGCTGGCGATATCACCGAGATCTTCTTCGATGCGCAGCAACTGGTTGTACTTCGAGATGCGGTCCGAGCGCGACAGCGAACCCGTCTTGATCTGACCGGCGTTCAGGCCGACTGCGATATCCGCAATCGTCGAATCTTCGGTTTCGCCCGAACGGTGCGAGATCACGGCCGTGTAGCCCGCGCGCTTGGCCATTTCAATCGCCGCGAAGGTTTCCGTCAGCGTACCGATCTGGTTGATCTTGATCAGGATCGAGTTGGCAATGCCCTTCTCGATGCCTTCCTTCAGGATGCGCGTGTTGGTGACGAACAGGTCGTCGCCCACCAGCTGGACCTTCTTGCCGAGCTTGTCGGTCAGCGTCTTCCAGCCGGCCCAGTCGCTTTCGTGCATGCCGTCTTCGATCGAAACGATCGGGAACTTGTCGGCCAGGTTCGCGAGGTAGTCCGCGAATTCCGTCGACGACAGTTGCAGGCCTTCGCCAGCCAACTGGTACTTGCCGTCGTGGTAGAACTCGCTCGCTGCGCAGTCGAGCGCGAGCAGCACGTCTTCACCGGCGCGGTAGCCGGCCTTTTCGATGGCTTGCAGGATGGTCGACAGGCATTCGTCGTTGCTGCCGAAGTTCGGCGCAAAGCCGCCTTCGTCGCCGACAGCCGTGCTCATGCCGCGGTCGCTCAAAATCTTCTTCAGCGCGTGGAACACTTCGGCGCCGCAGCGCAGTGCTTCGCGGAAGGTCGGCTGGCTGACCGGCACGATCATGAATTCCTGGATGTCCAGGCTGTTGTTGGCGTGCGCGCCGCCGTTGACGATGTTCATCATCGGCACCGGCAGTTGCATGGCGCCCGAGCCGCCGAAGTAGCGGTACAGCGGCAGGCCGGCTTCTTCAGCGGCAGCCTTGGCGACGGCCATCGACACAGCCAGCATCGCGTTCGCGCCGAGGCGCGACTTGTTGTCCGTGCCGTCGAGTTCCAGCAGGGTCTTGTCGAGGAAAGCCTGCTCGGAAGCGTCGAGGCCCATGATCGCTTCGGAGATTTCGGTGTTGATGTGCTCGACAGCCTTCAGCACGCCCTTGCCGCCGTAACGGCCGGCTTCGCCGTCGCGCAGTTCGATCGCTTCACGCGAACCCGTCGACGCGCCCGACGGCACCGCAGCGCGGCCCATCGTGCCTGACTCGAGCAGCACGTCGCATTCGACGGTGGGGTTGCCTCGCGAATCGAGAATCTCTCGACCGATGATATCTACGATAGCACTCATGGTTTCCTCAAGAAATGACGTTGAATTCTTTACTGTGAAACTGCGCGAGGGTCATGCCGGTCTCCCCAGCACACTAATTGCGCCCCAACGCTTTCGACGACCATTGCGTGCATTCGCCACGTGCCGATCATGACACGCCGCGAACACCTGAATCAGTTGAAATCGCTTTCGAGGAACGGCGCGCGTTTGACGGCCTGGTCGAGCGTAACAAGCGTTTCGAGCAGATCGGCCATGCGATGCAGCGGCACTGCGTTCGGACCGTCCGACCTGGCTTCCGCGGGATTCGGATGGGTTTCCATGAACAGACCCGAAACCCCGACCGCCACCGCGGCCCGCGCCAGCACCGGCACGAATTCGCGCTGACCGCCCGAGCTCGTGCCCTGCCCGCCCGGCAACTGCACCGAGTGAGTAGCGTCGAACACGACCGGCGCGTTGGTTTCGCGCATGATCGCGAGCGAGCGCATGTCCGACACCAGATTGTTATACCCAAACGACACGCCGCGCTCACACGCCATGAAGCGGTCTTCCGAGAGACCGGCTTCACGCGCTGCATCACGCGCCTTGTCGATCACGTTCTTCATGTCGTGCGGTGCGAGAAACTGGCCTTTCTTGATGTTGACCGGTTTGCCCGAACGCGCGCAAGCATGAATGAAATCAGTTTGACGGCACAGGAACGCAGGCGTTTGCAGGACGTCGACCACGGAGGCGACCTGCTCGATTTCGTGCTCGGCGTGCACGTCGGTCAGCACTGGCAGACCGAGCTGGCGCTTCACTTCCGACAGAATGCGCAAACCTTCGTCCATACCCAGACCGCGGAACGACTTGCCGCTACTGCGATTGGCTTTGTCGTACGACGATTTGTAGATGAACGGAATGTTCAGCTTCGCGCAGATTTCCTTCAGGCGGCCCGCCACGTCGATCGTCATCTGTTCGGATTCGACGACGCAGGTGCCCGCGATCAGGAAAAACGGCTTGTCGAGCCCGATTTCGAAATCGCCCAGTTTCATGCTTTCTCCCCGACCTCATTGACCACGCGCGACTGCTGACGCGCGAGCGCCGCTTCGACGAACGACTTGAACAGCGGATGCCCGTCGCGCGGCGTGGACGTGAACTCCGGGTGGAACTGCACGCCGACGAACCACGGGTGCATGCTGCGCGGCAATTCCATCATTTCCGGCAGATCTTCACTCGGGGTACGGGCGCTGATGATAAGGCCGCCGGCTTCGAGCAGGGGCACGAAGCGGTTATTGACTTCATAACGGTGGCGATGGCGTTCGTTCACATCCTTGCCATAGATCTCTTCGGCCATCGTGCCGGGCTTGATCGGGCAACGCTGCGAACCGAGGCGCATCGTGCCGCCCAGATCGGATTCTTCAGTACGCTTCTCGACACGGCCTTCACGGTCGTACCACTCGGTGATCAGCGCGACTACGCGGTTTTCGGTGTCCTGGTCGAACTCAGTGCTATTGGCGTCCTTCAGCCCCACCACGTCGCGGGCGAATTCGATCACGGCGAGTTGCATGCCGAGACAGATGCCGAGATACGGCACCTTCGCTTCGCGTGCGTAGCGGATCGCGGCGATCTTGCCTTCGGTGCCGCGGCGGCCGAAGCCACCCGGCACGAGCACGGCGTCCAGATGCTTGAAGCTTTCGACGCCTTGCGTCTCGACCTCTTCCGAGTCGATGTACTCGATGTTGACCTTGGTCGACGTATGCATCGACGCATGGCGCAGCGCTTCGATCAGCGACTTGTACGACTCGGTCAGATCGACATACTTGCCGACCATGCCGATCGTGACTTCGTGCTTCGGGTGTTCGAGCTTTTCGACGAGGTTCGACCACATCGACAGATCGGCCGGCTTCGGCGTGAGCTTGAGTTCTTCGCAGATGATCGCGTCGAGCCCCTGGTCGTGCAGCATCTGCGGAATCTTGTAGATGCTGTCCGCGTCCCACACGGAAATCACCGCGTCTTCCGGCACGTTCGAGAACATCGAAATCTTCGCGCGTTCGTCGTCCGGAATGCGGCGGTCAGCACGGCACAGCAGCACGTGCGGCGAAATGCCAATTTCACGCAGCTTCTGCACGCTGTGTTGCGTAGGCTTGGTTTTCAGTTCGCCAGCGGTGGCGACCCAGGGCACCAGCGTGAGGTGCACGAAGCACGCGCTGTTGCGACCCATGCGCAGGCTCATCTGCCGAGCGGCTTCGAGGAACGGCAGCGATTCGATATCGCCCACCGTGCCGCCCACTTCGACGATCGCGACATCAGGCTCGCCGCACGTTGCGGAAGCCGCGCCGCGTTCGATGAACGCCTGGATTTCATTCGTGATGTGCGGGATGACCTGCACCGTCTTGCCGAGATAATCGCCGCGGCGTTCCTTGCGGATCACCGATTCGTAAATCTGGCCTGTGGTGAAGTTATTGGCCTTGCGCATCTTCGTACTGATGAAGCGCTCATAGTGGCCGAGGTCGAGGTCAGTCTCCGCTCCGTCTTCCGTTACGAACACTTCGCCGTGTTGAAACGGGCTCATCGTGCCGGGGTCGACGTTGATGTAGGGATCGAGCTTGAGGAGGGTGACTTTAAGACCGCGCGATTCGAGGATCGCGGCGAGGGAAGCGGCGGCAATACCCTTGCCGAGGGAAGATACTACGCCGCCGGTGACGAAAACATATTTGGTCATCGCTGGATGCTCGCGGGAAAAACGGATTATACCGTAAAGCAGGGTCTCAACCCAGCAAAATCCGAGCGACATCTGCACGTGCTTGTGCCGCCGCGGCGGCAATCGCCGCCCGCCGATCATGCACCGTTTTTCGCGGTGCCCGGCTCCCGCTTCGCGTCAATGCGTCAAGGGCGCCGCTCCAGTTCGCGCAACATCCGCTGCACCGCGCGCGCGGTTTCGATTGGCTTTTCCATTGGATAGAGATGGCTGCCCTCGATCCATTCCACATGACCGCCGGTCGCGCGGCGGGTCGCGTCGAGCCCCGCCTGGCGGATTTCCTTCGACCGCGTTCCGGCGATGAAACCCACTGGCACCGGCGCGCCGCGCGCAAGACGCGAGCCGAGGGTATGCGGCAAGGTCCGATATATCTGATACTCGGTGCGGCGGTCGAAGCTGAGCGACCGGGCGCCGTCGGGTGAGCTCTGCGGAATGCCGAAGTCGATGTAGTCGGACAGCATGCGCTCGTCCCAGCGCGCGAACGCCGGCTTCGAATGGAAGTGCCGCCATGCCTCGTCGCGGCTCGCCCATCGGGTGCGTCGCGTGCGGGTGGCGGCCGCGGGCGAGAGCCTCTCGTCGAGACCGGTCCATTGAGATACGCGCAACATGCTGCTGCGCCAGCCGGCGATCACCGGCGAATCGAGCATCACCACGCCCCTCACCCACTGCGGCTTTTTCAGCGCCGCCATCAGCGACAGATAGCCACCCAGCGAATGCCCCACCAGCCATACCGGTTGCTCATATGACCGGGCGACGTCGTCGAGCAACTGTTCGACCAGATGCGGCCAGTCCTGCGTCACCGGAAACCGCGCGTCGTGACCGATGCGCTCGATCGACCGCAATTCGTAGTCGTCGGACAGTTCGGCGAAGATGGTCCGGTACGTGGACGCGGGAAACCCGTTCGCGTGCGAGAAGTGGATGATGTTTTTCAACTGCGGCTGTCTCCGTTCTAATATGCGCGCGAGCCGCCGGCCTCGCGGTGCGTTTCGTTTCGTTGTTCGCCCAGACCTGCCTGCGACTGGTAGATGGGCCGTCTTTGAGCAGTCCGTCAGCGATCCATCCAGTAGCGCCGGCGCGTGTCGCGATAGCGCTCGAGCGTGAGCGTGGCGCCCTTCATGTCCGGACCGGCTTGCGGACTGATGCCGGGGTTGATGCCAGGGTCGAGGTCGACCCGCACCGCGCCGTCGGTATCGCTGCGCGCAAGCTCGATCTGCCGCGCCTTGTAGCGTTCGAACACCCCCGCATTCGGATGATGAAACCGGTTGCGATAGCCTACCTGAAATAGCGCAATCAGCGGCTCGATAGAGTCGAGGAACGGCTCGGTCGACGAGGTCTTGCTGCCGTGATGCGGCACGACCAGCACCTGCGCGCGCAGCGCGTCGCGATCGCGCGCGAGCAGAACGCGTTCGACTGGCGCCTCGATGTCCGCCGCCAGTAAGGCGGCCGTACGGGGCAGCTCTGTTTGAAAAGCCCCAGCCGAACCGCGCGCCGCAGCAGGCGCGGCGCTCACCCGCAGCACACAGCAATGCGCATTCGGTTTGCCTTGCAGCGGGCCGGCATCCGGCCAGAGCATGGCGAACTCGACGCCGTCCCACTGCCAGCGCTGCCCGGCCGCGCAGGGCAGCGTGTCGGCACCGTGTTGCCTCGCGCTTGCCCACAATGCGTGCGACGGCGCGAGTGCCGCCACCATTTGACGGACCTCGATCGCGTCCAGTACGGCCGGCGCGCCGCCGGAATGATCGGAATCGGCGTGACTGATAATCAGCGTATCCAGCGCGGTGACACCATGCGACTGCAGAAACGGCACCACCACCCGCTCGCCCGCATGCGTCGATTCCGGGCCCGGTCCCGTATCGAATAGCAACGCATGATGCGCTGTCTCGACCAGCACCGAGGTGCCTTGACCGACGTCCAGCGCCGTCAGCCGAACACTGCCGGGCGGCGGCCCGGGGGGCGCCGGCATCAGGAGCGGCAGCCACGTCAGCGGCGCGGCCCAGCGCAGTGGCCAGCCACGCGGCGCGAGACACCAGAGCACGCCGACCGCCGCCGCAGCCAGCGCCCATGAGTCCGGTTGCGGTAAGCGCCAGAGCGTCCATGCAGGGCCCGAGAGCATCCGCAAAGCAGCCGCCAGATATTCGAGCAAGGCGTGCGCGGCGTGGAACGCGTAGGCATCGAAAGGGACGGGCAACGCGACACCGGCCAGCACCGCCGGCGTAACCAGCAGACTCACCCACGGAATCGCGAAGGCATTCGCGAGCGGGCCGATCAGCGGAATCTGCGCGAACCAGTAGACGGTGAGCGGCGCGAGCGCGACCGTCACCGCGAACTGCACATGCGCAGCGCTGCGCAGCCGCACGCCGAACGCGCGAACGCGACGGCGCAAGGCGATCCGCCAGCGCGCGAAACGGGTCACCGCGGCGTCGCCGCCCTCCTCGTCGCGATGCTGTTCGTGCTGCTGCACACGGGGCTGTCCCGAAGTCGCAAACAGAATCGCCGCCACCGCGCAGAACGACAGCCAGAAACCGGCCGACACCACCGCCCAGGGATCGACCAGCAGCACGAGTCCCAATGCCCACGCCAGCACGGCTGAGCGCGCCAGGCTGCGTCCGCTGATAAACGCGAGTGCAATCACGCCCGCCATCCACAGCGCGCGCTGTGCGGGTATGTTGAAGCCGGCCAACGCAGCATGCATCGCGGCGAACAATGCGCCGGCGGTCACCGCGACGATCGGCGCGGGCAGCCGCAGCGGCCAGTTGCGACCGATGAACCCGGAGCGCCGCCATACCGAAGCGGCGAGCCAACCGGCCAGGCCCGCCACGAAACCGATATGCAGCCCCGAAATCGCCACCAGATGACTCGTGCCGGTGCCGCGCATCAGTTGCCAGTCGACGGCGCTGACTTCGTCCTGTGCGCCGATTGCCAACGCCACCACGATGCCGCGATGCGGCGCGTCGGCCAGTACCGCGTCGATCCGCGCACGCAGCGCCGCACGCCAGCGGTCGACGGTAACGCTCACGCCGCGCGCGTGGCCCAGCAACCGCACTGCCGTGGCGGGCGCGCTCACGTAGCCGGTGGCGCGCACATTGCGCGCGAGCAGGTTCGCTTCGGCATCGCGTACGCCGAAATTCGCATTGCCATGCGGCCGTTTGAGCCGGACCGTCAGTTGCCAGCGCGTGCCCGGTTCGAGCGCTGGCGGCGGCGAGTCTTCGGCAATCCAGGACAATTGGATGACGCGCGGGAAAGCGGCGATTGGCGCGTGGGCCGATTCGATCTGGAAGAGAAAACGCGCGCCCTTGTCGTCACGCGTGGGCAAGCCCTTGATGCTGCCGACGACTTCAATATCCCGCCCCTCCCAGGCGCTCGGCAAGGCCACCGCAAGCCGCGTTTCCGCGCGCGAGGCGGCATAGCCGAAGCCTGCGCAGCTGGCCGCGATCCACAGCGCGCTCCAGCCGATGCATGAACGCATGCGCGCGCTGAACCAGACGCGGCGAATCGGAGAACCGGACATCGCGTGCAAATCCACGGCGACCGACGCAATACCGCGCAAGCCCCAGGCCGCCACCCCGAGCGCGGCACATCCCAGCAATATCAACGCGCCCCAGCCACGCCAATCCGGCAATGCCGCCTGTTGCTGCAAGCCGATCACACCCAATGCAAATCCGCACCACCACGCCCGCATTCGCCCTCCGTTCACTACGCCGGACAACGCAATGCACAGCGCGCGCGAAGCCGCCGGCCGCGTGCTCCGCCCGGCGCGAACCACTCAAACCATGGAGGTCAATTATGCAGAGGAAAGTGCGAGCCGCGGCAGCGCGGCGAGCGCGTTAGCCGTTGTGCCTAGGGCGGCTTCGTCGGCGGCCATGCCGCGCAGTTGCGCGAGACCCGCGCCGATGGCGGGAATCTGATCGGGGGAGTTGCGCTGCTTGTACAGCCAGGACGGCGCGATGTCCGGTGCGTCGGTTTCGACCACCAGCGCATCGAATGGCAATTGCCCGGCAAGCCGGCGGATCTGCCGCGCCCGTTCGAAGGTCAGATTGCCGCCGAAACCGAGGTGCATGCCCTGGTCGATATACGCCTCTGCCTGCTGAAAACTGCCGTTGAATGCATGCGCGATGCCGCGGTGAATCTGGTGCCGCCGCAGCCCTTTGATGACCTGATCCTGCGATTTACGCACGTGGCAGATCACCGGCAGATCGAATTCGCGCGCGAGCTGGAGTTGACCGTTGTAGAAGAACTGCTGGCGCGCGTCGTCGAGACCGTCAACGAAATAGTCGAGGCCGATCTCACCGATTCCGACAAACCGCGGATCGTCCAGACTCGCTTCGATTTCCATGCGCAGCAGGTCGAGATCACTCTCCTGCGATTGCGGCGTGAATAGCGGATGGATGCCAAGTGCATACGCGCCGCCCTCGACGCGATGCGCCAGTTCACGCACCGCGTTGAAATTCTTCCGGCCGACCGCGGGAATCACGATACGCCCCACGCCCGCATGACGCGCCGCCGCCGCGACCGCGTCACGGTCGACGTCGAATTCCGAAGCGTCGAGATGGCAGTGCGTATCGATCCACATGGCGGCGCGATTTATACCGGCACTGGCGGCTCTTCGTGCAACACGCCGTCGCGCAGCCGCATGATCCGGTCGCAGCGGCCGGCCAGTTCCGGATCGTGCGTGACGATCACGAAACTGGTGTCGAGCGTTTGCGACAGTTCGAGCATCAGATTGAACACGGTGTCGGCGGTGCCGCCGTCGAGATTGCCGGTGGGTTCGTCGGCCAGCACACAGGCGGGCCTGGTCACCAGTGCGCGGGCGATCGCCACGCGCTGGCGCTCGCCGCCCGACAACTCGCCCGGACGATGTTTCGCCCGATGCCCCATGCCGACCCGCTCAAGGACCGCGAGCGCCTCGTGCCGCGAAGCCTCGGTCGTCATGCGGCGAATCCGCAGCGGCATCGCAACGTTATCGAGCGCGGTGAACTCCGGCAGCAGATGGTGAAACTGGTACACGAATCCAAGCGCGCGATTGCGCAGATCGTTGCGTTCGCGCTCGGAGAGTTTCGTGAACGGCTTGCCCATCACCGAGACATGTCCCGCGCTCGGATCGTCGAGGCCGCCCAGCACATGCAGCAGCGTGCTCTTGCCCGAACCCGACGCGCCGACGATCGCCAGTTTTTCGCCGCGCCGCACGTTCAGTTGCGCGTTGTTGAGCACCTGCACATTCAGACCGCCCTGCACGAACGACTTGGAGATGCCGGTCGCTTCCAGCACGTAGGGATGCAGCGTGGTTTCTTCAGCAGGCATGGAGAGGGTAGCGGAATGGTCATTCATAGCGCAGTGCCTCCGCGGGACGGACTTTCGCACCACGCCAGCTCGGGTACAACGTGGCCAGCGCCGACATCGCGAACGCAATCACACCGATCCGCGCGACGTCGCCGGGCACCAGTTCAGACGGCAGCTCGCTGATGAAGTACACCGACGGCGGCAGGAACTGCACGCCGAGCAGATGCTCGATCATCGGTACGAGCCACGGAATGCTCCAGGCGATCAGACAGCCGAGCGCGACGCCCGTTGCCGTGCCAATAAAGCCGATCGTCACGCCCTGCACCACGAAAATCTTCATGATCGAGCCGGGCTGCGCGCCGAGCGTGCGCAGAATCGCGATGTCAGCCTGCTTGTTGGTCACCGTCATTACCAGCGACGACACGAGGTTGAACGCCGCCACCGCGATGATCAGCGTGAGGATGATGAACATCATGCGCTTTTCGATCTGCACCGCCGAGAACCAGGTCTTGTTCTGCTGGGTCCAGTCGCGGATATACAGATCGCCGGACAGGGTTCGCGCCAGCTGGTGAGCGACTTCCGGCGCGCGCTGCATGTCCTTCAGGCGCAAGCGCACCCCGGTTGGCGCGGGCAGCCGGAACAATGCCTGCGCGTCCTTGATGTTGATCAGCGCAAGCGTGCTGTCGTATTCGTAGTGCCCGGACTCGAAGATCCCGACCACCGTGAACTGCTTCAAGCGCGGCAGCATGCCGGCCGGCGTGATCGTGCCTTCGGGCGCGACCAGCGTGATCTTGTCGTTCACCTGCACGCCGAGATTGGCGGCGAGATCCGCGCCCAGCACAATGCCGAAGTCGCCCGCCACGAGATTGGCGAGCTTGCCGCCCTTCATTTCCTTCGCGATGTCGGACACCTGCGGCTCGAGCGTCGGATCGACGCCGCGCAATGCCACGCCGCTCACGGCGTCCTGACGCGTGAGCAGCGCCTGCGCTTCGACGTACGGGGCCGCGCCGATCACTTCCTTGTTCTGGCGGGCTTCCTGCGCGGTCAGTTGCCAGTTAGGCATCGACCCGGTCGGCGAAAAGATTTCGACATGCGCGAGCACCGACAACATGCGGTCGCGCACCTCCTTCTGGAAGCCGTTCATCACCGACAACACGACGATCAGCGCCGCGACGCCGAGCGCGATGCCCGACATCGAGACCAGCGCGATGAACGAAATGAAGCCGTTGCCGGTCGTGCGTTTGCCGGCGCGGGTGTAGCGCCAGCCAATCTGCCATTCGTAGGGAAATTTCAAGCGAATCCTTTTCTGCGTTCTTCGGCTCCTACCGGGCGTCCTGCCGCGTCTGACGGCGGCAAGTTTCACCTGGCGCGCCGGTCATGCGCCCCGAGCGTCGTGATCATTGGTGTCGCCGCAACGCGGATGGTTCCGGTAAGACGATCCGGTGCCATTAGCAAACCCCGCGCCAGCCAGGCCGCCGATCAAGCGCGAAGTTTGCCATACAATGCCGCGCACTCGCGCAAACGCCTTCCGTGCGGGGTTCACGGGCGGCTCGCAGCCGAGTTCAAGCGTCTGTTAGCGAAGGTTGTAGCGGCCACGCAGCTCATTGATGATGCGGGCCGCCGCGCTGCTGGCGACTTCGCGCACATCCGCATCCTTGCGGTCGCGGTGCAGGTGGGTGATATCCCAGTTGCAGCCTTCTTCGTCATCGACGGTTTCGTGGAATCCGGTCGGGATCCAGCCGGCCGTGGCCGGGTCGGCGTTGAGTGCCCTGACGACCAGCCCGAGCAATTCCTGCTCGGTTTTGAGTTCACGCGACATGTCGGTCTCCAACCTCGTGGGCGCGGTGCCGCCGCGCGCGGCTGCTGCGATCGGCAGGACTGAAGTGCGCGACCCGAATCCGCCGATATGGTCGGAATACTCGCACTCTTTGCCCTACAATGCGCAGCATCATGCACGCCAACCGTCTTCATCTTCTCCTGCCCTTCGCGCTGCCCGCCGCAGCGGACGCCTCCACCGCCTTACACGATATCCAGAGTCCGGCCCTCGACCGGCTGATTGCCCGCGCGACGCTGGTCGAGCGGGTCGTCGGCGAGGACTTTCAGCGCACCCTGCCGCACGAGCGCTGGGTGGCCCGCCAGTTCGGCGCGCTGCCCAGCGGCACGGCTGCCGCCGACGAAGCGCCGCTCGCGCCCTACATGCTGCGCGCCGACGGCGGCGAACCCGGCAACGCGACGTGGGCCTGTGTGCAGCCGGTGCATGTGCGCATCGCGCATGACCATCTGGTGCTGATCGACCCCGCCTCGCTCGAACTCTCCGACGACGAGGCCGCCGCGCTGCTGGCCGTCGCCCGGCCGCTGATCGAGGAACTCGGCGTGCGCATCGAGGCGCCGAAGCCCGCGCGCTGGTATCTGTCGGGGGACGGCTTCGGCACACTGGCGGGCGCGTCGCCGCTGCGCGCGAGCGGCCGCAACATCGAAATCTGGCTGCCGCACGAGGCACACTCGGGCGAACGCTCGCGCGCATGGATGAAGCTGCAGAACGAAGTGCAGATGGCATGGTTCGAGCATCCGGTCAACGAGGCGCGCGAGGCGCGCGGGCTGCCGGCCGTCAACTCGATCTGGTTTCATGCCCAGGGTGCGGCGCAACCGGTGAAAAGCCCGTTCGCGCGGGTCTTCACCGACGCGGCGGCCACCCGGGGTCTCGCGCTGACAGCCGGGGCCGAGACCGCCGCACCGCCGGCTTCGTTCGGCGCCCTGCCCGTCGGCTCCGGCGCGTCGAACGGCAGTGACAACGTGACGCTGGTCGAACTCGACCCGTTCTCGGCGCCGTATATCGAACAGGACTGGGCGCGCTGGAACGATGCCTTCGCCGCGTTGCAAACCGACTGGGTCGAACCGGCGCTGAACGCGCTGCAAACCGGCCAGCTCGGCGAACTCGGCCTGACGCTGTGCGGCGACACCGGCTCGGTGACGCTGAGCGTCACCCGCGGCGATCTGCGCAAATTCTGGCGGCGGCGCGTGCTCGCCTCGCTGTTTATCGAATGACTCATCGAATGATCCACGGCCTTTCCGTATGACTCGAATCGTGACGCGCGCCGGCTCTCCAGTCGACGCCGAAATCCTCACCCGCCACGGCCTGCATCCGGTCCTCGCGCGCCTCTATGCGGCACGCGGCGTGTGCATGCCCGATGAAATCGAAACCGGTCTCGCACGGCTCGTGCCGCCAGCCGGGCTCAAGGGCTGCGAAGACGCCGCCGTGCTGCTCGCCGATGCGATTCAGGGCAAGCGCCGCATGCTGGTGGTCGCCGACTACGACTGCGACGGCGCCACCGCCTGCGCAGTCGCGGTACGCGGGTTGCGCATGTTCGGCGGCCAGATCGAGTATCTGGTGCCGAACCGCTTCGAATACGGCTATGGCCTGACGCCCGAAATCGTCGCGCTGGCCGCCCGCAGCCCATCGGGCCAGCCGGAATTGCTGATTACAGTGGATAACGGCATTGCCAGTGTCGACGGCGTGGAAGCCGCCAATGCGCTCGGCATCGACGTGCTGGTCACCGATCACCACCTGCCCGGCGACGAACTGCCCGCCGCGCGCGCGATCGTCAATCCGAACCAGCCGGGCTGCACGTTCCCGAGCAAATGCATCGCGGGCGTCGGCGTGATGTTCTATGTGCTGCTGGCGCTGCGCGCGGAGTTGCGCCGCCGCGGCGCCTTCAACGACGCCTTTCCCGAACCGCGTCTGGATGGCCTGCTCGATCTGGTCGCGCTCGGCACGGTCGCCGACGTGGTCAAGCTCGACGGCAATAACCGCGTTCTGGTCGCGCAAGGCCTGCAGCGGATTCGCAAGGGCAAGATGCAACCCGGCATCGCCGCGCTCTTTCGCGCCGCCGCGCGCGACGCCCGCAGCGCGTCGGGCTTCGATCTCGGCTTCGCGCTCGGACCGCGGCTGAATGCGGCGGGACGGCTCTCGGACATGTCGCTCGGTATCGAATGCCTGACCACCGACGACATCGGCCGCGCGTGGGACCTCGCGCAGCAACTCGACACCATGAACCGCGAACGCCGCGAGATCGAAGCCGGCATGCAGCAACAGGCGCTCGACGATCTTTCGGCGATCAATCCAGAGGGCACGACCACCATCACGCTGTTCAACCCGAGCTGGCATCAGGGCGTGATCGGCATTGTCGCCGGACGGTTGAAGGAGAAATTTCACCGGCCGTCGTTCACCTTCGCGCTCGCCGACGACAGCGGCACACTCGTCAAAGGGTCGGGCCGCTCGATCGCGGGCTTCCATCTGCGCGACGCGCTCGATCTGATCTCGAAGCGCGCGCCCGGCCTGATCGTTAAATTCGGCGGCCACGCGATGGCCGCGGGCCTGACGCTCGCCGCCGCCGACGTGCCGCGCTTCACCGCCGCCTTCGAGGCAGTGGGCCGCGAATGGCTCTCCGAAGAAGCGCTCTCGCGCACGGTCGAAACCGACGGCGAACTCGAAGACGCCTACTTCACGCCGCAATTCGTCGAGATGCTCGATGCTGCCGTTTGGGGTCAGGGCTTCCCGGCGCCGGTGTTTTCGGGCGAATTCGACATCGCCTCGCAGGCGCTGGTGAAAGACAAACACCTGAAGCTGCAACTCGTGCGCGGCCGCCAGCGCTTCAACGCGATCTGGTTCAACCACACCGACACGCTGCCTGCCCGCACCACGGTTGCATACAGACTGGCCAGCGACACCTGGAACGGCGTGTCGCGGGTACAGTTGATCGTCGAGCACGCCGCGAGCTGAAGCGGCCGCAAGGTTGCCGCGGGCGCGGCTCTCGTGTGCGGCTTACGCGCAGCCACCGTTCTGCCCGCCTCGCACGCGAAGCACCAAAAATCCCCGCCAAATCAACCCCAAACGCGCGCCGGATCGCCGACAAGCCATCGGCGCGGCGCGCCGATCGGCTATAATTTCCCCTTTTTACGAAGCTATAAAAGATCGACATGGAAGCGGAACGTCTCAACGCGATCGAAGCCTCACTGGCGGACCTGCGCGCGCGCGCGGGTGCGCTACGGGGGTATCTTTGACTACGACGACAAAGCACTGCGTCTAATCGAAGTCAACCGGGAACTCGAAGACCCGGACGTCTGGAACGACTCGAAGCATGCCCAGGCCCTCGGCCGGGAAAAGAAGCTGCTCGACGACACCGTCGGCAAGCTCACCTCGCTCGATAACGACCTGCGCGACGCGCAGGATCTGTTCGACATGGCCCGCGAAGAAGACGACGAGGAAACCCTCCTCGCCTGCGAATCAGACGCGCAAGGCATCGAACAACGCGTCGCCGATATGGAATTCCGCCGGATGTTCGCGAACCCGGCCGACCCGAACAATGCGTTCCTGGATATCCAGGCCGGCGCCGGCGGCACCGAAGCGTGCGACTGGGCCTCGATGCTGCTGCGCCAGTACCTGCGCTACTGCGAACGCAAGGGCTTCAAGACCGAAGTACTGGAGCAGACCGACGGCGACGTCGCCGGCATCAAGAACGCCACCATCAAGATCGAAGGCGAATACGCGTACGGCTTTTTGCGCACCGAAACCGGCGTGCACCGCCTCGTGCGCAAGTCGCCGTTCGATTCGTCGGGCGGCCGTCATACGTCGTTCTCGTCGGTGTTCGTGTACCCGGAAATCGACGACTCGATCGAAGTCGACATCAACCCGGCCGATCTGCGCGTCGACACCTACCGCGCGTCCGGCGCGGGCGGTCAGCACATCAACAAGACCGATTCGGCCGTGCGGATTACGCACATGCCGTCGGGCATTGTCGTGCAGTGCCAGAACGACCGTTCGCAGCACCGCAACCGTGCCGAAGCCATGGCCATGCTGAAATCGCGCCTGTACGAAGCGGAAATCCGCAAGCGTCAGGCCGAGCAGGACAAGCTCGAAGCCGGCAAGACCGATGTGGGTTGGGGTCATCAGATCCGCTCGTACGTGCTGGACAACAGCCGCATCAAGGATCTGCGCACCAACGTCGAAATCAGCAATACCAAGAGCGTGCTCGACGGCGACCTCGATCCGTTCATCAGCGCGAGCCTGAAACAGGGCGTTTAAGCGCAACCGGCGCGGCATGCATGGCATCGCCGCGCCGTATCTTTGCATCTTTGTCATAGCGCCTGAGGTTTTTACTGACTGGCCACCCGCATGCGGACCATCCTGGTGCGGGCCACCGAATACCAAACCATCATGACCGAACCGACCCAGCCTAATGCGGCCCAGCCGAATGCGGCCCAGCCGAACGTCGCGCCCGAGGTAGACGACAACAAGATCATGGCCGAGCGCCGCGAAAAGCTGCGCGAACTGCGTGAGCAAGGCGTCGCCTATCCGAACGATTTCCGTCCCACGCATCACGCCGAGGATCTGCAGTCGAAGTACGAGCAGTCCGACAAGGAAGCGCTCGAAGCCAATCCGCTCGAAGTCGCGATCGCCGGCCGGATGATGCTCAAGCGCGTGATGGGCAAGGCGAGCTTTGCCACCGTGCGCGACGGTTCGGGTCAGATCCAGTTCTTCATCACGCCCGCCGACGTCGGCCAGGAAACGTACGACGCCTTCAAGAAGTGGGACATGGGCGACATCGTCGCGGCGCGCGGCGTGCTGTTCCGTACCAACAAGGGCGAGCTTTCGGTGCGTTGTACCGAACTGCGTCTGCTGTCGAAGTCGCTGCGTCCGCTGCCGGACAAGTTCCACGGTCTGGCCGATCAGGAAATGAAGTACCGCCAGCGTTACGTCGACCTGATCGTCACGCCGGAAACACGCAAGACGTTCATGGCGCGCACCAAGGCGATCTCGTCGATCCGCAGGTTCATGGCCGACGCCGACTTCATGGAAGTCGAAACGCCGATGCTGCACCCGATCCCGGGCGGCGCCGCGGCCAAGCCGTTCACCACGCACCACAATGCGCTCGACATGCAGATGTACCTGCGCATCGCGCCGGAGCTGTATCTGAAGCGCCTCGTGGTCGGCGGCTTCGAGCGCGTGTTCGAGGTCAACCGGAATTTCCGCAATGAGGGCGTCTCCGTACGCCACAATCCGGAATTCACGATGATCGAGTTCTACGCGGCGTACACCGATTACAAGTGGATCATGGACTTCACCGAGCAGCTGATCCGCCAGGCGGCCATCGACGCGCTCGGCACCGCCACAATCAGCTACCAAGGTCGCGAACTGGACCTGGCCAAGCCGTTCCATCGTTTGACGATCAGCCAGGCGATCCAGAAGTACGCGCCGCGGTACACGGACGCACAACTGGGTGATGACGCCTTCCTGCGTACCGAATTGAAGAAGTTCGGCGTGGATGCATCGCAGCCGCAATTCCTGAACGCCGGCGTCGGCGCGCTGCAACTGGCCCTGTTCGAAGAAACCGCGGAGTCGCAACTGTGGGAACCGACCTACATCATCGACTACCCGATTGAAGTGTCGCCGCTCGCGCGCGCCTCAGACAACGTGGCCGGCATCACCGAGCGCTTTGAGCTGTTCATCACGGGCCGCGAGATCGCCAACGGTTTTTCGGAGTTGAACGATCCGGAAGACCAGGCCGCGCGCTTCAGGAAGCAGGTCGACCAGAAAGACGCCGGCGACGAAGAAGCCATGTTTTACGATGCCGACTACATTCGCGCGCTGGAATACGGCATGCCGCCGGCGGGCGGTTGCGGTATCGGCATCGACCGTCTGGTGATGATGCTCACCGACAGCCCGAGCATTCGCGACGTGATTCTGTTCCCGCATCTGCGCCGCGAAGACTGATCGTCTCGCTCCGCGCTTACGGAAAACGCCCGGCTCGATGCCGGGCGTTTTTTCTTTGTCGGCCGCGAGGAAACGGCTCGTCTTTCACCTGACGGTTTGTAACCATCGGTAAAAGCTGCGCGCGCACGGCCATGCCGCCCCAGTTCCGTCGGCTACGGATGCTCAAGGAGTAAGGCGCCCCGGACGCGCTTCGACGCTTCAGAGCAAAGATGATTGCCCGGAAATGGTTACAAATTGAAACCCTCCGGGAATCGATTTACCTGACACTCTGTCTTAATAACAGTCGACTCTGCTTAAGACGGAGGCCATTATGGACAATCCAGAGATCAAACCCGCGCAACAACGTCGTATTCACCCGCTCGTAGCCACGGCTGCGGGCGCCGTTATCATCGCCAGCCTGGCCGCCACGGCGGCCGTCACCGGCCTGTTCCCGAAAGCGTCGAGTGGCGGCGCGCAGACGGATCAAACCCAGGCCGCTCAAGTCGCGACGCAGCCGGGCGTGGTCGATTCCGCCGCGCCCGCCAATGCCGCCGCGCAACAGGCAGCGGCACAACAGCAAGCGCAACAAGCGCAGCAGCAGGCTCAACAGGAACAGGCTCAGCGTGCGCCGCAGCCTGCGCCGACGCCAGCGCAGCAACAACAACAGTACGCCCAGCAGCAACAGGCACAGCCGGCGCCCCAATACGCGCAGCAGCAGCCGTCACAACCGGCCTACTGCTCGAGTTGCGGGACGGTGGTCGGCATTTCGGCGGTGCGTCAGGAAGGTCACGGCACCGGTATCGGTGCGGTCGGCGGCGCCGTGGCCGGTGGCGTGGTCGGCAATCAGTTCGGCAGCGGCAACGGCCGCACCGCGATGACGGTGCTAGGCGTGCTCGGCGGCGGCCTCGCCGGTAACTCGGTTGAAAAGCATATTCGCAGCACGACTTCGTATTCGGTGCGCGTGCGGATGGAAAGCGGCAAGACGCGCTACTTCACCTACCACGAGGCGCCGCCGTTCCAGCAAGGCCAGCGCGTGCGCGTCGAGAACGGCTCGCTGGTGGCAAGCTGACCGAGAGAATATAAAGGCTGCCTGCAGATTCATCAGGCATAAAAAAAGGCGATTCCGCTGGAATCGCCTTTTTCTTTTTGCCGTCGCCGCAGCGGGCATGAACCCACGCTGCGCATGCAAAATTCGGGGAAGCTCAGTAATCCGCGTCTTCGATCCATGCAGCCTGAATCGCCTCGAGGATCTTTTCGTTCGAGCGCTCAGGATCGTCGTCAAAACCTTCAAGTTCGGTCACCCAGCGGTGCAAATCAGTGAAGCGCACCTGCTGCGGATCGACGTCCTGGTGCTTGTCAGTCAGGGCCATCGCGATGTCTTGCGTATCGGTCCACTTCATGGCTGCATCCTCCTGTTAGTGGTTTTCCTTCGCGTGATTGATCGAGTAGCGCGGGATTTCGACGACCAGATCCTGCTCGGCCGGCACCATCGCCTGGCACGACAGACGCGAGGCCGGTTCGAGCCCCCACGCCTTGTCAAGCAGATCGTCCTCGTCTTCCTCGGACGGCGTCAAGGCGGCGAAACCCTCACGCACGATCACGTGGCAGGTCGTGCACGCGCAGGACTTCTCGCAGGCGTGCTCGATTTCAATGCCGTTCTCGAGCAGAACGTCGCAGATGCTCTTGCCGGGCACGGCATCGATCACCGCGCCTTCCGGGCACAGTTCGACGTGAGGCAGCACAACGATTTGAGGCATACATTTTCCGTTTGGGTCTGGGGCACGGCCGCCGCAAACAGGCTCCGTACCATTTTACTGGCGCCGCGCGCACTTTTTAAGTCCGCGCGGCGCGTTTGATTGCCGGCAGGTGGGCGCAAAGGAGCGCCGCAGCGCTCAGATCTCGTCGAGCTTGCGGCCGGCCAGCGCGCGGCGAATGCCCTTGTTCATGCGGCGGGCGGCGAATTCGTCGGTGCCTTCGGCGAGCGTTTTGGTGGCCGCTTCGATCGTGTCGGCGTCCTCGCTTTGCGCGACGTTGCGCAAGGCGGTGAGCAGCGCGTCGAGTTCGGCGCGTTCGCTGTCGTCGAGCAGTTCGGCGTCGGCGGCAAGCGCGGTATCGGTGGCTTCGACGAGGCGGCGCGCTTCGACTTGTGCTTCACGCAACGCACGGGCGCGCATATCGACCTCGGCGGTCGAAAAACTGTCCTCGAGCATCTTCGCGATGTCGTCGTCGGCCAGACCGTAGGACGGCTTGACCACCACCGATGCTTCCACGCCCGAGCCCTGTTCACGCGCGAACACGGACAGCAACCCGTCCGCATCCACCTGATACGTGACGCGAATGCGCGCGGCGCCGGCCGCCATCGGCGGAATGCCGCGCAGCTCGAACCGCGCGAGCGAACGGCAATCGCTGACGAGCTCGCGCTCTCCTTGCACGACGTGGATCGCCATGGCCGTCTGGCCGTCCTTGAAGGTCGTGAAATCCTGCGCGCGCGCAACCGGAATCGTCGAATTGCGCGGGATGATCTTTTCGGTCAACCCACCCATCGTTTCGACGCCGAGCGACAGAGGAATCACGTCGAGCAATAGCCAGTCGTCACCGTCCGCACCGCGGTTGCCGGCCAGCAGATCGGCCTGGATCGCCGCGCCGAGCGCCACGACCTGATCCGGATCGAGATTGATGAGCGGCGGCTGGCCGAAGAACGACTCGACCGCCCGGCGGATCACCGGCATGCGCGTCGCGCCGCCGACCAGCACCACGCCCTTGATTTCTTTGGTGGTGACCTTGGCGTCGCGCAGTGCCTTTTTGGTGGGCCCGAGCGTACGCTGCACCAGCGCCTGAGTGATGGCTTCGAAAGTGGCCTCGTCGACCGTCAGATCGATCTGGGTGCCGTTCGAGAGCGCGGCTTGCACCTTCGCATTCGGCGCGTCCGTCAGCGCCTCCTTGGTCACGCGCACGCTGTCCAGCAACAGACGCACATCTTCCGGTGCGAGCGTTTGCGGCGCGATCCCGGCCTGCTCGAGCACGTGACGATACAGCGCATGGTCGAAATCGTCGCCGCCGAGCGCGGAATCGCCGCCCGCCGCGAGCACTTCGAACACACCCTTGGTGAGCTTGAGAATCGACAGATCGAAGGTGCCGCCGCCGAGGTCATAGACCGCGTAGAGACCTTCCGAGCCGTTATCGAGGCCATAGGCGATCGCGGCCGCGGTCGGTTCGTTCAGGAGGCGCAATACGTTCAGACCGGCCAGGCGGGCCGCGTCCTTGGTTGCCTGGCGCTGTGCTTCGTCGAAGTACGCGGGCACCGTGATCACCGCGCCGACCAGTTCGTCGCCGAGCGTGTCTTCGGCGCGCTGACGCAAGGTGGCGAGAATTTCCGCCGACACCTCGACCGGGCTCTTCACGCCGTCGATGGTACGGATCTGCACCATGCCCGGCGCGTCGACGAAATCGTAGGGCGCGTTTTCGGCGCCTTCCACTTCCGCCTTGCCGCGGCCCATGAAGCGCTTGACCGACACGATCGTGTTACGCGGATCGGTGGCGGCTTCAGCCTTGGCTGTGCGGCCAATCCGGCGGCCGCCCTTTGCCAGGTAACGCACCACCGAGGGTAACAGCGCATGGCCGTCTTCGTCGGGCAACACGTCGGGCACACCGCTGCGCACGGCGGCGACGAGGGAATTGGTGGTGCCGAGATCGATACCGACCGCGAGACGCCGCTGGTGGGGCGCCGGCGCCATGCCGGGTTCGGAGATTTGCAGTAAAGCCATCTGGATCTTCTCGGGGCCGCTGGGCCCCGTCCTGAATTTTCACGTTGCTGGATGGTAATGCTACGGCTCGTTTCGCGTGCTCATGACACTACGCACCGCGTTAGTTTTCGAGCCGCTCGATCTGGGTGTCGATTTCCGCCGCGACCCGTTCAATGAACATCAACTGCCGCACCGCTTCTCCCGCCGGCTGGTTCGCGCCGCTATCGAGCAGCGCGCCGAGCTTGTCGAAACGCATGCGCTCTTCGTCGCGCAGCTCGGTCAATAAGGCGTCGAGCGCATCGACATTCTTTGCCGCCGCCGCGTCTTCAATGCCTTCGCGCCACTCCATCTGCTGCATCAGAAACGCCGGCTCCATCGCCGTATTGTCATGCGCGCCGACGTCGATGCCGCGCAGATGCAACAGGTAGGTCGCGCGCTTTAACGGATCGCGCAGCGTCTGATACGCCTCGTTGGTGCGGGTCGCCCATTGCATGGCGATGCGCTTCTGCGCGTCGCCGGCCGCCGCGAAGCGGTCGGGATGCACTTGCGCCTGCACCGTGCGGTAAGCGTGATCGAGCACGGCTGCATCCAGCGCGAATTGCGCCGGCAGATCGAACAGGTCGAAGTGGCTGTCGTTCAGCGAGGCCATCGGATAGAAGGAGTCCGTTCAGGATGCGCACCGGAGTGCGGGTCAGATAAAGCGCGGATCAAATTAAAAAGGCGGCCCGCGCCGCCTTTTGTCCGCTGCACGCGGCGTGAACCCGTTATACGCGGAACGACTCGCCGCAACCGCACTCGTCCTTCACGTTCGGGTTGTTGAACCTGAAGCCTTCGTTCAGCCCTTCGCGGGCGAAGTCGAGTTCGGTGCCGTCGATATAGGCGAGGCTCTTCGGGTCGACAATGATCTTCACGCCGTTGCAGTCGAACACTTCGTCTTCGGGCGCGAGTTCATCCACGTACTCGAGTTTGTAGGCCAAACCCGAGCAACCGGTTGTGCGCACGCCCACGCGCAGTCCGACACCCTTGCCGCGACGCGTCAGATATTTCTGGACGTGCTGTGCTGCCTTTTCGGTCAACGTAATTGCCATAGCGTTTCTCATTGCGCCGCGCGTGTTCGTCACTCCTGTGCCTACCGACGCGCTGCGACCCTGCCTGCATCAAATATCGCTCATGCCGGACGGTGCGCTTTCATGCCGTACCCGTCCGACCGGATTCACTCAATTGCGTCACTCAGCCGCGCTTACGCGTGCTGCTTGTCGCTTTCGACCACTGCTTCGCCGTGACGCTGCTTGTAGTCGGCGACCGCTGCCTTGATCGCGTCTTCCGCGAGGATCGAGCAGTGGATCTTCACCGGCGGCAGCGCCAGTTCTTCGGCGATCTGCGTGTTCTTGATCGACATGGCCTGATCGAGCGTCTTGCCCTTCACCCATTCGGTGACGAGCGAGCTCGACGCAATGGCCGAACCGCAGCCGTAAGTCTTGAACTTCGCGTCTTCGATGATGCCGTCCGCGCCCACGCGGATCTGCAGCTTCATCACGTCGCCGCAGGCCGGTGCGCCGACCATGCCGGTGCCGACTGCGTCGTCGTCTTTCGCGAAAGAACCGACGTTGCGCGGGTTTTCGTAGTGGTCCAGAACCTTGTCGCTATAAGCCATGATGACACTCCTTGATTCGTTTCAACCTGCAATTCGATGAATTCGACACCAAACCTGGCGCGTCAGTGCGCTGCCCACTGGATCGTCGAAATATCGATCCCGTCCTTGTGCATTTCCCACAGCGGCGACAAATCGCGCAGCTTCGAAATCTTGGTCTTCAGCAGGTTGATCACGTAATCGACATCCTGCTCGGTCGTGAAGCGGCCCACGGTGAAGCGGATCGAGCTATGCGCCAGTTCGTCGTTCCGGCCCAGTGCGCGCAACACGTACGACGGTTCCAGCGAAGCCGACGTGCACGCCGAACCCGACGACACCGCCACATCCTTCACCGCCATGATCAGCGACTCGCCTTCGACGAAATTGAAGCTGATGTTCAGGTTGTGCGGGACACGCTTTTCCATGTCGCCGTTCACATACGTTTCTTCCATGTCCGACAGGCCGCGCAGCAGACGGTCGCGCAGCATGCGGACGCGCTCGTTTTCCGTCGCCATTTCTTCACGTGCGATACGGAACGCTTCGCCCATGCCAACGATCTGGTGCGTGGCCAGCGTGCCCGAACGCATGCCGCGCTCGTGACCGCCGCCGTGCATCTGCGCTTCGATACGGATACGCGGCTTGCGACGCACGTACAGCGCGCCAATGCCCTTCGGACCATACGTCTTGTGCGCCGAGAACGACATCAGGTCGACCTTCAGCTTTTGCAGGTCGATCGCGATCTTGCCGGTGGCTTGCGCGGCGTCGACATGGAAAATGATGCCCTTTTCACGGGTGATTTCGCCGATCGCCTCGATGTCCTGGATCACGCCGATCTCGTTGTTCACCGACATGACCGAGACCAGAATCGTATCCGGACGCAGCGCGGCCTTGAACTTCTCGAGGTCGATCAGACCGTCGTCCTTCACATCCAGATACGTGACTTCGAAGCCTTCGCGCTCGAGTTCGCGGCAGGTGTCGAGCACAGCCTTGTGCTCGGTCTTCACCGTGATGATGTGCTTGCCCTTGCTCTTATAGAAGTGCGCGGCACCCTTGAGGGCGAGATTGTCCGATTCGGTTGCACCCGAGGTCCAGATGATTTCGCGCGGGTCGGCGTTCACCAGCGCGGCAACGTTCTCGCGCGCTTCTTCGACCGCACGCTCCGCATCCCACCCATACGAATGGCTACGCGATGCGGGGTTGCCGAACTGCTCGCGCAGGTACGGAATCATCTTGTCCACCACGCGCGGATCGATCGGCGTCGTCGCGCTGTAGTCCATGTAAATGGGCAGGTGGAGAGTGTCGTTGTTCATCAATTGCTCCGGGGACGTCATTGCTCTGGCTTCTGGGTTCCTGATCAGGCTGCGGCTGCTGCAGATGTCCGCGCCTAGGAACCGGCCATGTTGAAAACGGAATTAGGCCCTTTCGGCACCACGCGCGCGGGTTCGACCGTCGCGGTCTCATTGCGCCGGTCGCGCAGGACCGCCGGGGCGCCTTCACGCGAACGCTGCTGATCGACCAGATCCTTGAGCGACACCGAATCCAGGTACTCGACCATTTTCTGGTTCAGCGTGGACCACAGTTCGTGCGTCATGCAGTGGCCGTCGTGCTGTTTCGTACCTTCGCACGAGCCTTTGCCGCCGCATTGGGTGGCGTCCAGCGGCTCGTCGACAGCGATGATGATGTCGGCCACGGTCACGTCTTCAGCACGGCGGGCCAGATTGTAGCCGCCGCCCGGTCCGCGCACGGACTCGACGATTTCGTGACGACGCAGCTTGCCAAACAGCTGCTCGAGGTAGGACAGGGAAATGTGTTGGCGCTGGCTGATACCCGCAAGCGTCACCGGGCCCTGCTCCTGGCGCAGCGCCAGGTCAATCATCGCCGTGACGGCGAAACGGCCTTTTGTGGTGAGTCTCATATAGTGTGGGAATCGCAATTCTCGACAAGTTTGGTCAAGTATAAATACATGAGCGATTTAGTCAAGTATCCCTACCGTGATTTGGGTCATTTGCTTAATTACTGAATTCGGACAGATCGTCCGCCTCAGCGCGTTACGTGATCAATTGGGGGCGTAGTGCCGCGATCAGTCCGCGGCAGGCGGCTTCGCACTGATCCAGCACCTGCTCGAAGCCCTCGGCGCTACCGAAATAGGGATCGACGACCTCACGGGCGCCGCCCCAACGGCTGTCCGCCTCCGGCACGAATTCCATCAGCAGGCGAATCTTGTCGCGCTGTCCAGACGGGCACACCTCGCGCAAGGCCGCCACATTCTTGTCGTCCATCGCAATCAGCAGATCGAAGCGCTCGAAATCGGCCGCAGCGATCTGGCGGCCGCGCAAGGTGGCCAGTTCATAACCGCGCTTGCCAGCCGCGTGCAGCGCCCGCTCGTCGGGCGGCTCGCCGATGTGCCAGTCGCCCGTGCCGGCGGAATCGATCTGAATGCGCTCCGCAAGCTTCGCCTTCGCCACCAGATGACGCATCACGCCCTCTGCTGTCGGTGAACGGCAGATGTTCCCGAGGCAGACAAAGCAGATCGACACAGTTTTCATCAGATGCTTTCCGGGGCGGTGTTCGCCTGGTTCAACGGACGGTTAGGCGACGGTGCCGCGATTATACAAAGCTGTCTCAAATCTCGCCCGGCGCCGCGCTGCTGCGGCGACTGCCGCGCCAGGGGACGCCACGTCTCCCTGCGACGCAAAACGCTGGGGTCACGGCGTAACCGCGCTCAGGACGCCTGCGGCAGCGGCATCGCCGCGACCGCGCGCATCGGCTTGGCCGGCAGCGACGTATCGCCAGTCACCATCCCGTACGAGACAGCGCGCGCGAGTTCCGCAGTGAACTGCTCAGTGGCGAGCGGAGCTTGCGAGACGCGCGAAGCGGCGTCGCGGCCAATGTGCAGATAGGCTGCCGCGGCAAGCGCGACGACGATGGCGAGGGGCCAGTACACCGATATTGTCTTTTTCATGATGTCGTTCTTCCGATTAGGGGCTCGTGAGCTCGTGACCCACTATGCCCAGTCGAAATGCTATAGGATTTCGCAATCGGGAAAAACCCACCTATATGAGATAGATCGTTGCGCTGAACGGAACAGTCTATTGACCCGACATACGCATCGCGACCTGGGCACCTCGTCATGGCACGAAAAAGAAATCCTTACAAACACATACAAAGCCGGTGCGACAGTTGGTGATAATAGCGGTCTTACTGTCACGTAATCTCCGCAAGTGATCCTCGCTATGAAACGCACTGCCTCATTCGTCGCCCTTGCCGTCGCTGCCCTGCTGAGCGGCTGCGCGGTCTATCCGGACGGTACGCCGATGTACGGCAACGACTATGGCGGCGCCTACAGCGGCTACGATGGCTATGACGGGTATGCGACCGGCGTGCCCGTGGTGCCGCAAGCCAACGTCTACATGGGATATAGCAACTACTCGGGACCCGCCTACTACGACGGCCCGGGACGCTATTACGGACCGGGTCCGGGTTACCGGGGCAACCCTGGTTATCCGGACCGCGGCCAGCCGAACAACGGCAACTGGCATGGTCAGCCGAACGGCGGCGGCCCGCGTGGCGGACCTCCGCCTCAAGGCGCCGCCGGCGGGCCTCGCGGTCCCAGCGGATCGGTGGCGGCCCGTCCTCCCGGCCCCAGCAGCCCGCCGCCGCAGCAGCAGGCGGGTGGTAACGGCGGGGGGCGCGGTAACGGCGCGCCTGCGAGACCTGCACCTATACCCGGCCACCAATCGGGCGGAGGAATGACGGATCATTGATTCTGGAGGAGCTGCGCTGGCGTAGCGCTGGCGTAGCGCTGGCGTAGCGCTGGCGTAGCGCTGGCGTAGCGCTGGCGTAGATCAGGCAGTGCACTAATGACACGTAGGCGTAATTGCGCGCCAGCCGCTCTCGCAACAGAGCCCGCCATCCGAATGCATGGTCACAAGTGAGTGCGCGGCCTTGGATTAGCCAATGTGGCTCCGCTGCGCCGCGTATAGTTCCCTGAAGGTGCGCCCCACCGGCGCGGGCATCTCCCGGGTATTGGTCCAGCCTGCGCCGCCCATCGGCAACTTTGCGATCGACCGGTTACGCCCACCCATCCTTTCAAGCACACGAACCGCGAGCTTCGTGACCAGCGCGTAAGCATCCGGATGCAGCGCCAGAAAACCCCACACCGCCAGCCCGGCCCGCTCCCGCCAGGGACGCAGACGCCGCTCGACCTGCTTCTCGCGCAACTTGCGCAGCAGACCGGATAACGGAATGCCCACCGGACAGACGCTGTCGCACTCGCCGCACAAGGTCGCCGCCTGCGGCAAGTCCAGCGTCTTGTCGAGCCCGACATAGCTGGGCGTCAGCACCGAACCCATTGGTCCCGGATACACCCAGCCGTACGTGTGGCCGCCCACCTTCTGGTAGACAGGACAATGGTTCATGCACGCACCGCAGCGGATACAGCGCAGCATCTCCTGAAAGTCTCCGCCGATCAGCCCAGTGCGCCCGCCGTCGACCAGCACGACGTACATGTGCTCGGGGCCGTCCTGATCTTCCGGGCCGCGTGGGCCGGTCAGCACCGAGAAGTAATTCGACGTGGCCTGCCCGGTGGCCGAGCGCGGCAACAGACGCATCGCCGTCGCGAGATCCTCGAGCGTGGGCAGCACCTTCTCGATACCGGTCACGGCGACATGTACACGCGGCATGACCGTACACATGCCTTCATTGCCCTCGTTCGTGACCAGTGCGACCGAACCGGTTTCCGCCACCACGAAGTTACCGCCCGTCACACCCATGTCCGCCGTCATGAAGTGCGGGCGCAGCACCTCGCGCGCTTCGCGGGTCATGTCCGTGATCTCTGTCAGACGCGGGCGGTGATGCGCCTTCGCGAACAGATCGGCGATCTCGTCTTTATCCTTGTGGACCACTGGCGCAATGATGTGGCTCGGTGGCTCGTTGTCGTTGATCTGCAGAATGTATTCGCCCAGATCGGTTTCGATCGACTGCACGCCCATCTGCCCGAGCACTTCGTTCAGGCGCATTTCCTCGGTGACCATCGACTTGGTCTTGATCACTTTTTTCACGTCGTGCCGCCGCGCAATGTCGCCGACCAGACGCGCCGCCTCCTGGGTGGTTTCGGCGAACAGCACGGTCACGCCGCGCCGGGTGGCCTCCCGCTCGAAAGCCTCCAGCCAGACGTCCAGATTTTCCAGCGCGCGGTTGCGACGCTCCTTCAGCGCGGCGCGGGTGGCCGGAAAATCGATCGCGGTGATAGCTGAGGCACGCGCCGACACGAACTTGGTCGACAGCTTGGTGAGGTTCTGCTGCAACCGCTGGTCAGCGAGCTTCTGACCGGCGCGCGCCTTGAATTGCATGGTTTGAACTTGCATGGCGGCCTTTTGCGTATTCGAAACTGCGAGGACTGATCTGCGCGAACCGAACTGCCTGGATTGACCGGCGCAAAGGAGTTGCGCGGTATGCAGTGCCGGAAATGGAGTGCGGGTTATGGAGCGCGACGGCGGCCCGTTACGCGTCGCCAGCCAGCACTTGGGCGATGTGCAGCACGCGCGTGGTGGTGTCGCCGGTGCGCCGCAAGCGGCCCTCGATATTGAGCATGCAGCCGAGGTCGCCGAGCACCACGGCGCCGGTGCCGCTCGCGCCGATGTTCGCGCATTTTTCGTCGACGATCGCCGTCGAGATGTCGCCATATTTGACCGCGAAGGTGCCGCCGAAGCCGCAGCAATGCTCGCAATCCTTCATTTCGGTCACCGCCACGCCAACCTGCGCCAGCAACGCGCGCGGCTGGGCCTTGACGCCGAGCTCGCGCAGCCCCGAGCAGGAATCGTGGTACGTCACCTGGCCGGAAAACTCGCCAGGCTGCAACTGCACCTTGGCCACGTTGACGAGAAAATCGGTCAACTCGAATACTTTGCCGCGCAGCCGCCCAAAGCGGCCCATCATTTCAGGATCATTCGCGAACAGGTCGCCGTAATGGGCGCGGATCATGCCGCCGCACGACCCGGAAGGCACGACGACATAGTCGAACTGCTCGAACTCACGCAAGGTTTTCTCAGCGAGATCGCGCGCGATGCGCCGCTCGCCCGAGTTGTACGCAGGCTGCCCACAACAGGTTTGCGCCGGCGGCACCATCACCTCGAAACCGGCGCCTTCGATCAGCTTGATGACCGAGAAACCGATCTCCGGACGCATCAGGTCGATCAGGCAGGTGACGAACAATCCAACTCGCATGAGCCCTCCTTCGGAAAAACGTGCCTGATTATCCGCTGTTTGCCGCCCAATACCAACGGCCGGAAGGCATAGGACGAATGCCACGCCATATTGGAATAGCACGTCCAACGACGTTCGCTTTTTTCACAATACGAGATACAATCGTTTTTCCGCTGTTTGACGCGTCAACCGATTTTTCCCCATGAGCGATACGAACCCGGATCCCAAAACTTCGATCCAGGTGATCGAACGCATGATGCGCTTGCTCGACGCCCTCGCTGCGCATAGCGACCCGGTCAGCCTGAAAGAACTCGCCATCCGCACGGAACTCCATCCGTCCACGGCGCACCGCATCCTGAACGACATGGTGATGTGCCGGCTCGTGGACCGTTCGGATCCTGGCACCTACCGTCTTGGCATGCGTCTGCTCGAACTGGGCAATCTGGTGAAGGCGCGGCTCTCGGTGCGCGACGCGGCACTCACGCCAATGCGCGAACTACATCGTCAGACTGGCCAGACAGTGAATCTGTCGGTGCGTCAGGGCGACGAGATCGTCTATATAGAGCGCGCGTATTCTGAACGCTCCGGCATGCAGGTGGTGCGGGCGATTGGCGGGCGAGCCCCGCTGCATCTGACTTCGGTGGGCAAGCTGTTTCTCGCCGCCGACGAATCGACGCGGGTGCGAGCCTACGCCACACGCACCGGCCTATCGGGCCACACGCAGAACAGCATCACCGATCTGACCAAGCTGGAGCGTGAGCTGTCGCATGTACGCCAGCAGGCCTGCGCGCGCGACAACGAAGAACTCGAGCTGGGTGTGCGCTGCATCGCGGCCGGCATTTACGACGACACGGGTAAGCTGGTTGCGGGTCTGTCTCTGTCGGCCCCGGCTGATCGCTTGCAGGATTCGTGGCTTGGCCAGCTTAGCCAGACGGCGTTGATGATTTCCGCCTCGCTCGGTTATCGGCCGCAAGTTGCCCAGGACCATTCGCATAGCCACCACGTGTAAGCCGGCGAGTCTCCTGCCCAATAAAAAAGCCTCGCAAATTGCGAGGCTTTTTCGTTTTCCGTGGCCGGTCCGTGTACCGGCCATCCAAACACTTCAGGTGCCCGAGCCACCAGCGTCTGCACTGGTAATGCGCGGCTGGTCGCCGCCGTTGTCGAGCCACGTACGCAGACGCGTAGCGTCCGCAAAACGCGAATACTTACCGGACGAATCGAGCAGCACCATGATCATCGGACGGCCATGGATGGTCGCCTGCATCACGAGGCACTCGCCCGCCTCGTTGATGAAACCGGTCTTTTGCAGACCGATATCCCACGTGGGGTTACGTACCAGCGCGTTGGTGCTGTTGTACGCGAGCGAACGCTTGCCGGTGTAGACCTCGTAGCTGTGATCGGTCGAGAACTTGCGGATCACCGGATACTGATACGCCGCGTTGACCATCTTCACGAGGTCACGCGCGCTCGACACGTTCTGGCTCGTCAAACCCGTGGGGTTTTCGAAATGCGTGTCGGTCATGCCGAGCTGCTTGGCCTTTGCGTTCATGGCTGCAAGGAACGCCGGGCGGCCGCCCGGGAAATAACGCGACAGCGCCGCAGCCGCACGGTTTTCCGAGGCCATCAGCGCGATGTGCAGCATGTCGTCACGCGAGAGTACCGAGCCTACCGACAAACGCGAACCCGTGTTCTTCTCGTAATCGCGGTCTTCGTCCGTGACTTCGATCTGATCGGTCATCGGCTCTTTCGAGTCGAGCACCACCATCGCGGTCATCAGCTTGGTGATCGACGCGATCGGCACCACGGCGCGCGAGTTCTTGTCGAACAGCGATTCGCCGGTGTTCTGATCGATCACATAGGCAACGCTTGAACGCAGCATCAACGCGTCCGGCGTTTCGTGCAAACCGAAAGCCTGGCCGACGGTCGGCTGGCGCGGTTCGTACGCGACGCGACGCACTACCGAGCGGTGGCGTCCGTTCATCGTGTACGCGACGCGCTTGCGCTTGGCGCTCGCGCGCGGCGCGTCGTCATCAGCAGCTGC
Organism: Paraburkholderia fungorum; assembly: GCF_046027215.1. Classification (GTDB taxonomy): domain Bacteria; phylum Pseudomonadota; class Gammaproteobacteria; order Burkholderiales; family Burkholderiaceae; genus Paraburkholderia; species Paraburkholderia fungorum_D. The sequence continues at coordinate 3,090,135 of NZ_JAQQEN010000001.1, forward strand.
TACGGTCTTGGCGGCGACGCCTTTACCGGCTTGCGTCGACTTGCTCGACGCTTTGTCGGCAGCCGCGGCAGGCTTTTTGGCTGCTTTCGCGTGTTTGGAGGTTTTTGCAGGTGCAGCAGGCGTTGCGGCAAAAGTGCTGACGGGCGTGGCGAACGCCGCTGCGATGACCATGGAGGCGGCCACCGACAGAGCGGTGCTGCGGGCCGCGCCGTGGATCACTTTTAGCGACGAAAACATGTCGGTTTTCATGGGTGTTCGGTAGGGAGCGGCAAGAGGTTTCCGCAAGTGTAGTAAAACAACGAAAAATTAGCAATTTGAAGCACTTATAAGCGCTCCTTAAACCGGCTTGTAAGCTCCGATCGCAAAAACACGAATAAGTGTCGCGCATCGATCGAAAAAAACGATCGCTGGCGCACTTCGGTCCCGCCTTTGCCGATATCCGTCGGAATCGACGTGATCCTTTCAGCATAACGGCAATTTCGAGACAACCTTGATCAGGGGAAATACGGTCAGAGCGCAGGCGCATCAGGCATTGCCCGCGTGCCGGAACCTTGCAGGAGACTCGCCGCAGGTTGTTAAACGCCTGCTGCAAACGACCACGCGCATTCGACCGGCATGGAGCGTTAACGTTCCGTGACACTTTCCGGTTTACATCGAATGTGCAGGAGCGTGAATTTTTGTGAGTGTCGCAGGCTCCCGAACCCTCTCCTCACGCCACATAAGCAGCTGAAATCCGCCACCAGGCGGGCTAAAAGTTGCATTTCATTGCGCACCATCGCAGTGCGTCGAATAAATTCGACTTGCGTCACATGAATGACATGCTCACTGCATAACGTATTGTTTTATCAGTAAATTCTTAATATTGTGCAATGCACAAAAAGGGCTTGACATTCTTTGTGGCCATCTTAAAATGGGAACCATTGCTGCGATGCACAAAACATCGCGGTCCGGGGAGAAGTCCTTAAGGCCTCTCGCCACTAACCCAATGCGGTCCGCACAGACAGACCGCGATCCAGGAGCGTAAACCATGACTCTGCTGACCCCTGAGCAATTCGCTGCAGCCCAGAAAGCCAACTTTGAAACGCTGTTCGGCCTGACGACCAAGGCATTTGAAGGCGTCGAAAAGCTGGTTGAGCTGAACCTGCAAGTCGTGAAATCGACGCTCGCGGAAAGCCAGGAAAATGCCCAGCGCGCACTGTCGGTGAAGGATGCGCAGGAATTGCTGGCACTGCAAGCGAGCCTCGCACAGCCGGTGGCTGAAAAGGCGCTGTCGTACGGCCGTCACGTGTATGAAATCGTTTCGGCAACGCAAGGCGAATTCACCCGCGTCGCTGAAGCACAATTCGAAGAGCAAAACCGCAAGGTGCAATCGCTCGTCGAAAACGTCGCGAAGAATGCACCGGCTGGTTCGGAAACCGCTGTTGCCGTGATGAAGTCGGCTATCACCGCCGCCAACACCACGTACGAAACGGTTCACAAGGCGACCAAGCAAGCTGTCGAAATCGCTGAAAGCAACTTCAATGCAGCTGCAACGGCCGCATCGAAGGCAGCATCGCAAGCCGCTGCGCAAGCATCGCGCTCGGCCAAGAAGACGGTCTAAGTTTCAGGCATCACGTAGGCGTTACACCTTGCGCCGGCCCGGCACACGCTGTCTGGCCGGCGTTACTGTAAGCAACAGCGTCGTCCCGTTGCCGCTCACACGGTTTCACATGGCCGAACGCTCCGATACGTTGAACGGCGTATCGTTTGCCCGGCGAAAGGCCGGGATTTTTTTTCCCGCTGCCTCATGTGCTTCGTGCACGAATCATCTGTCTTGCACGGTGCAGCGTTCTAGCCTGCTGCGAAATGAAAAGCGGCGCATCCTTTTACGGGATGCGCCGTTTTTCTTTGCCACCTGCTCACGTCGGAAGCCCGCTCGAATGGAAAGCGGGTTCTGCCAGTGCCTGCGTTACTTCTTCTTTTGCGGAGGCAAATCCGTGCAGACGCCTTCATACAACTCGGCGGCCATCCCGATCGATTCACCGAGCGTCGGATGCGGGTGAATCGTCTTACCGATATCCGTTGCATCCGCACCCATTTCGATTGCGAGACAGACTTCGCTGATCAGGTCGCCCGCATTCAGACCAACGATGCCGCCACCGATCACGCGATGCGTTTCTTCGTCGAACAGCAGCTTGGTGAAGCCTTCATCGCGGCCGTTGGCAATCGCGCGGCCTGACGCAGCCCACGGAAACACCGCTTTGCCGTACTTGATACCTTCGGCCTTCAACTGGTCTTCCGTCTTGCCGGCCCACGCCACTTCCGGATCGGTATAGGCCACCGACGGAATCTGCATGGCGTCGAAATACGCTTTCTCGCCGTGTGCAACTTCGGCGGCGACGTGCGCTTCGTGCACCGCTTTGTGCGCGAGCATCGGCTGACCGACGATATCGCCGATTGCGAAGATGTGCGGCACGTTGGTGCGCATCTGCTTGTCGACGTCGATGAAGCCGCGATCCGTTACCGTCACGCCGGCCTTGTCCGCACCGATCCTCTTACCGTTCGGCGTACGGCCGACGGCGACCAGCACGAGGTCGTAGCGTTGCGCTTCTGCCGGGGCCTTTTCGCCTTCGAACGACACGTAGATGCCGTCGTCTTTCGCTTCTGCCGCGGTAGTTTTGGTCTTCAGCATGACGTTGGCAAAACGCTTGCTGTTGTACTTCTCCCAGACCTTGACCAGATCGCGATCCGCGCCGGCCATCAGGCCGTCGAGCATTTCGACCACGTCGATCTTCGCGCCGAGCGTCGCGTAGACCGTCGCCATTTCCAGCCCGATGATGCCGCCGCCGATCACCAGCATCCGTTGCGGAATCTGACGCAGTTCGAGCGCGCCGGTCGAATCGACCACGCGCGGATCTTCCGGAATGAACGGCAGCTTCACCGCTTCCGAGCCCGCGGCGATGATCGCCTGCTTGAACCTGACGACCTTCTTGCCGCCCTCGGTCTGCACTTCCATGTGATTCGGATCGACGAACGCGCCGTTACCCGTCACGACTTCGACCTTGCGCATCTTCGCCATGCCGGCAAGACCGCCGGTGAGCTTCTTGACGACGCCCGACTTGAAGTCGCGCAGTTTGTCGAGATCGATTTGCGGTTTGGCGAACGTGATGCCGTGCGCGCCGAGCGCTTCTGCTTCATCGATGACGAGGGCCGTGTGTAGCAGCGCTTTCGACGGAATACAGCCGACATTCAGACAGACGCCGCCGAGCGTTGCATAACGTTCGACGAGCACTGTCTTCATGCCGAGGTCGGCCGAACGGAACGCAGCGGAATAGCCGCCGGGACCCGAACCGAGCACGAGCATGTCGCACTCGATGTCCGCGTTACCGGAGAAGCTACCCGCTTGCGGTGCAGGCGCAGGCGCCGTGGCCTTGGGCGCAGCAGCGGCCGGTGCCGGTGCCGAGGCGGCTTTCTCGGGTTCTTTAGCCGGGGCTTTCGGTGCATCTTTAGCCGGTGCCGCGTCTGCCGACACTTCGACGAGCGCGATGACCGTGCCTTGCGAGACTTTATCGCCTGCTTTGACGCGTACTTCCTTGACCGTGCCGGCGGTATCGCTCGGCACTTCGATGGAGGCCTTATCGGACTCGAGCGTCATCAGAGCCTGTTCGTTCTCGATGACATCGCCCGGTTTGATATTGACTTCGATGACATCGACGTCCTTGAAGTCACCGATATCCGGCACTTTTACTTCGACGAGACTCATTAGTGTCCCCTTCTCTTATTGATCGTGATGAAGCAAAGAACCCGAAAAAAATCGGCCTAAAAGCTGGCAACGTGCTGGACAGAAGCATCCTTTGCTGTCCGCCCAAGGACGCGCCTTTCTTTTGCTTACTTTTCTTTGGAAGACGCCCCGCAGGAAGTACCCTTGGGGTGCAAAGAAAAGTAAGTGCCGCCCCGCACAGGGGCGACACCAATAGACCGACAAGAAAACAGGTTCAACGACACGCGCGGATAACCAACTCAAAAATCAAATCCGCGCCACCGGCAATCATCAACCGATCAAAGAATCACACGCCGAAAATCGGCAAGAATCGCACCTAGATAAGCATTAAACCGCGCAGCCGCAGCCCCATCAATCACCCGATGGTCATACGACAGCGACAGCGGCAGAATCAGACGCGGAACAAACTGCTTGCCATCCCAAACCGGCTTCATCGCGCCACGCGACAAACCCAGAATCGCGACTTCAGGCGCATTGATAATCGGCGTGAAGTTCGTGCCGCCAATCCCGCCCAGCGACGAAATCGAGAAGCAGCCACCTTGCATCTGATCCGGCTTCAGCTTGCCATCACGCGCAGCCTTGGAAAGCTCGGCCATTTCCTTCGCGATATCGATCAAGCCCTTCTTGTCCGCGTCGCGAATCACCGGCACGACCAGACCATTCGGCGTATCCGCGGCAAACCCGATGTGGTAGTACTGCTTGAACACCAGGTTATCGCCGTCGAGGCTGGCATTGAACGTCGGGAACTGCTTCAGGGCAGCCACGACCGCCTTGATCACGAACGCCAGCATCGTGAACTTCACGCCGGCCTTTTCGTTTTCCTTGTTCAACTGCACGCGCAGCGCTTCGAGGTCGGTGATGTCCGCTTCGTCATTGTTCGTGACGTGCGGAATCATGACCCAGTTGCGATGCAGATTCGCGCCCGAAATTTTCTTGATGCGCGACAGCGGCTTCGGATCGACAGGACCGAATTTGGTGAAGTCGACCTTTGGCCACGGCAGCAGATTCAACTCGCCGCCACCCGCGGCAGCCGGCGCGGCACCTGCCGGCGCAGCGCGCTGGCCCGTCATCACGCCCTTGATAAATGCGGTCACGTCGGCTTGCGTAATCCGGCCCTTCGGACCCGTGCCCTGCACCTGCACCACGTCGACGCCGAGTTCGCGCGCGAACTTGCGCACCGACGGCGACGCATGGCTCGCATGCCGTGCCCCACCCTCGCCGGCCGGGATCACCGGCGCTTGCGCCAGCGCTGACGGCGAGGCCGGAGCGGGCGACGGCGCCACCGGCGCATCCGACGGCTTCTCGACTTCCTGCTTCGCCGCAGGTGCCGGTGCCGGCGCAGCGGCAACGCCGTCGGCTTCCAGCACGACGATCACCGAGCCTTCCGACACGGTATCGCCCACCTTGACCTTCAATTCCTTGACGACGCCGGCGGCCGAGCTCGGCACGTCCATGGTCGCCTTGTCGGATTCGAGCGTCACCAGCGACTGCTCTTTTTCGACGCGATCGCCGACCTTCACCGAGACTTCGATCACGGGAATGTCTTTGTAGTCGCCGATATCCGGCACTTTGACTTCCTGCAGACCACCGCCAGCGGCGGCAGGCGCAGGCGCAGCAGCGGGCGCCGGGGCCGCAGCAGGCGCCGGAGCCGGAGCCGGCGAAGCAGCAGCGCCGCCTTCCGCGCCTTCCAGCACGACGATCAACGAGCCTTCCGACACGTTGTCGCCCACCTTGACCTTCACTTCCTTGACGACACCGGCAGCCGAGCTCGGCACGTCCATGGTCGCCTTGTCGGACTCCAGCGTAACGAGCGATTGCTCTTTCTCGACGGTGTCACCCGCCTTCACCAGCACCTCGATCACAGGGATGTCCTTGTAATCGCCGATGTCCGGCACTTTGACTTCGATCGCTTGACTCATTGTTAGTGTCTCCTGGGCCGCGTACGCGGCCTACCCTGTCGATCAGGGCAGTCGCGTACGCCATGGCACACGGGGAATGATGCCTTAGACGGTCATCGGGTTGGGTTTGGCGGGATCAAGGTTGTACTTCTTGAGCGCCTCGGCGACGACCTTGCGTTCGATCGTGCCTTCATCTGCCAGGGCATTCAACGCGGCAACCGTGACCCAGTAGCGGTCGACTTCAAAGAAGTGACGCAGCTTTTCACGCGTGTCCGAACGGCCGTAGCCATCCGTGCCCAGCACGACGAACTTCTGCGGCACGAACGCGCGAATCTGCTCGGTCAGCGCACGCACGTAGTCGGTCGAAGCGATGACCGGGCCTTGTGCGTCCCTCAGGAGCGTCTCGACGTGCGAGAGCTTCTTTTCTTCGGTCGGGTGCAGCAGGTTCCAGCGCTGCACTTCGTGGCCTTCGCGCGCGAGTTCGGTGAAGCTCGGCACGCTCCACAGATCGGCGGCGACACCCCAGTCGCTCTTCAGCAGCTCGGCGGCGGCGATCACTTCGTTGAAGATCGTGCCCGCGCCCATCAGTTGCACGCGCGGCGCCTTCTTGTCGGCTTCGGCCTTGCGGAACGAATACATACCCTTGATGATGTCGGCCGCTACAGACTCGCCCTGCGGAATCGCCGGGTGCTCGTAGTTTTCGTTCATCACCGTGACGTAGTAGTACACGTCTTCCTGCTCCGCGACCATGCGGCGCAGGCCGTCCTGCATGATGACCGCGAGTTCGTAACCGAAGGTCGGGTCGTAGCTGATGCAGTTCGGCACCGAAGCCGCCCACAGCAGCGAGTGGCCGTCTTCGTGCTGCAGACCTTCGCCGTTCAGCGTGGTGCGGCCCGCCGTACCACCGAGCAGGAAGCCGCGCGAACGCATGTCGCCCGCCGCCCATGCCAGGTCGCCGATGCGCTGGAAGCCGAACATCGAGTAGAAGATGTAGAACGGGATCATGATCTCGCCGTGCGTCGAATACGACGTCGCGGCTGCGATCCAGTCGGCCATACCACCGGCTTCGTTGATGCCTTCCTGCAGAATCTGACCGGTTTCCGACTCACGGTAGAACATCAGCTGGTCGGAATCTTCCGGCACGTACTTCTGGCCATCCTGATTCCAGATACCGATCTGACGGAACAGACCTTCCATACCGAAGGTACGCGACTCGTCCGGCACGATCGGCACGACGCGCTTACCGAGCGCCTTGTCTTTCAGCAGGATGTTCAGAATCCGCACGAACGCCATGGTCGTGGAGATCTCGCGGCCTTCACCCGTGCCCTTGAGCAACGGCTCGAATGCCGACAGTGCCGGCACCGGCAGCGACTCGGCCTTCTGACGACGCGCCGGCAGATAGCCGCCGAGGTCCTGACGGCGGGCGCGCATGTACTCGAGTTCCTTCGAGCCTTCTTCGAACTTGAGGTACGGCACGTTGACGAGGTCTTCGTCGGCGATCGGCAGGCGGAACTGGTCGCGGAATTTCTTCAGCTGATCCACGTGCAGCTTCTTCTGCTGGTGGGTGATGTTCATCGCCTGGCCGGCTTCGCCCATACCGTAGCCCTTGATCGTCTTCGCGAGGATGACGGTCGGCTGGCCTTGCGAGTTCGACGCTTCCTGGAACGCTGCGTAAATCTTGTGCGGATCGTGGCCGCCGCGGTTCAGGTTCCAGATTTCCTCGTCGGACCATTCGGCGACCAGCGCCTTCAGTTCCGGCGTGTTGAAGAAGTGCTCGCGCACGAAGGCGCCCGACTCCGACTTGTACGTCTGGTACTCGCCGTCGACCACTTCCATCATCCGGCGCATCAGCGCGCCCGACTTGTCGCGTTGGAATAGCGCGTCCCAGCGGCTGCCCCAGATGACCTTGATGACGTTCCAGCCGGCGCCGCGGAATTCGCTTTCGAGTTCCTGGATGATCTTGCCGTTACCGCGCACCGGACCGTCCAGGCGCTGCAGGTTGCAGTTGATCACGAACACCAGGTTGTCGAGGCGTTCGCGGCCGGCCATGCCGATCGCGCCGAGCGATTCCGGTTCGTCGGTTTCGCCGTCGCCGAGGAAGGCCCAGACCTTGCGGCCGTCGGTCTTCGCAATGCCGCGCGCCTGCATGTACTTCATGAAGCGCGCCTGATAGATCGCCATGATCGGGCCGAGGCCCATCGAGACGGTCGGGAATTGCCAGAAGTCCGGCATCAGCCACGGGTGCGGGTACGACGAGATGCCCTCGCCGCCCACTTCCTGACGGAAGTTGTCGAGCTGCTTCTCGGTCAGGCGGCCCAGCAGGAACGCGCGCGAGTACACGCCCGGCGACGAGTGACCCTGCACGAATACGAGGTCGCCGCCATGTTCAGCCGACGGCGCATGCCAGAAGTGGTTGTAGCCGACGTCATACAGCGTAGCCGCGGAAGCGAACGAGGCGATGTGGCCGCCGACGTTGGTCTCCTTGCCCGCGCGCAGCACCATGGCGATGGCGTTCCAGCGCGTGTACGAACGGATACGGTGCTCGATGTCCTGGTCGCCGGGGATCTTCGCCTGACGCGAGACCGGGATCGTGTTGATGTACGGAGTGTTCGCAGAAAACGGAAGATGTTCGCCATGGACACGGGCGAATTCGATCTGCTTCTCGATCAGGTAGTGAGCGCGATCGGGGCCCACAGCAGAAATCACGCCATCCAGCGCTTCCAGCCATTCACCGGTTTCCTGGGGATCGTCGTCTTTGGCGGCGGCGACATATTTCATGACTTCGTCGGGTACAGCGGACATGCTCGTCTCCTGGATGTAGAGGAACGCTCTTTGGACAGACGGCGCGGGCGAAGCACGACCGCGGCAGCTTGCGGCCGATTGTAATAAGGGTCCCGACGTCCGTGCAACAAAATTTTCAAATTACGAGATCAATTCTCATAATGCGGAAAATTGTTGCGGCGCACCCTGATCTGACTGCCAATCGCCGGATACGTCGGCTAGTTTGCGCCGATTAATCGCACTTTCCGCGCTTTTTTGCGCCATTTGCTAGTCACACGCTGCGCTACAATGCCACGCATGTTGACCGAACGGCTTTTCGCACGCTCGGCGCGCACCGCTGGTTCGCCGGCGGATTCGACGCCGTCCTCTCGCTGGCACCATGGACCATGGTGGTCGAACTCCTATTTGCTGACGCCGCTCCTGTCGATCCTGGTTTTCCTGGTCGTCATGAGCCTGATCCTGTGGAGTTTGAACCGGCGCGAACAGCAGCAGCAGGAAGACACGCTTTATCGTAACGTCGCCTGGGCGCAGCAGCAGATCCGCCTGTCCATGACCGGCGCGCAGGAGCAGATCCAGGCGCTGGCCCGCGATCTGGTGGCCGGCCACGCCGATCCGCATTCATTCCAGGTGTCCACCACGGACATCATGCAGGGGCACCCCGAGATCCTCTACATGAACTGGTATACGAGCCAGCAGCAGCCACGCTGGCCCAATACTGCATTGCCCGTGTTCGGCCAGCGCCTCGCCAAGCCGAACGACGCGCAGATGGACGAAGCCGTCAAGGCCGCCTTCAACGAGGCACGCAATACACGCCGCCAGGTATACTCGCCGCTGATCTATGACGACGTCGGCAACGGCTACATTACGCTGCAAACCCCGGTCTATCGCGACCGCGACTTCCTCGGCACGATTGCCGCCGTGTTCTCGGTGGAAGGGATACTGAAGCACGACATTCCGCCCGAGTTGTCGGCGAAATACAAAATCTCGATCATCGACGTGAACAACCGCGAGTTGACCACCACGTCGACGCGCCCGCGCCTGCCGCGCGACATGTTCTATGATCTGCCGCTCGACCCGCCGGGCCAGGGCGTCTCAGTCCGCGTGTACGCGTTCCCGCAGATGACCAACTTCACCAACAACACGCTGGTCTGGCTGGTGGCGGGCCTGTCGTGCTTCGTGTTGTGGAGTCTGTGGAGCTTGTGGAAACACACGCGGCAACGCTTCGAAGCGCAGCAGGCGCTGTACGCCGAAGCGTTTTTTCGCCGCGCAATGGAAAACTCCGTGCTGATCGGCATGCGCGTGCTCGATATGCATGGCCGCATCACCCACGTCAATCCGGCGTTTTGCCGCATGACCGGCTGGGACGAAAGCGATCTGGTCAGCAAGAACGCGCCGTTCGCGTACTGGCCGCGCGACGCCTACCCCGAGATGCAGCGCCAGCTCGACATGACGCTGCGCGGCAAGGCGCCCTCCTCGGGGTTCGAGTTGCGGGTGCGCCGCAAGGACGGTTCGCTGTTTCATGCGCGGCTCTACGTTTCGCCGCTGATCGACAGTTCGGGCCGCCAGACCGGCTGGATGTCGTCGATGACCGATATCACCGAGCCGAAACGCGCGCGCGAAGAACTCGCCGCCGCGCACGAGCGCTTTACTACCGTCCTCGAAAGCCTCGACGCGGCGGTCTCCGTGCTCGCCGCCGACGAAGCCGAACTGCTGTTCGCCAACCGCTACTACCGGCACCTGTTCGGCATTCGCCCGGACGGGCATCTGGAATTGGCGGGCGGCGGGTTCGATAGCGCACAGGCGTCGTCCGACTCGATCGATATGGTGGATGCCTATGCGGGCCTGCCCGCTGCTGCGTTGACCGAAAGTACCGCCGACGCACAGGAGGTTTACGTGCAAGGCATCCAGAAGTGGTTCGAAGTGCGCCGTCAGTACATCCAGTGGGTGGACGGCCACCTCGCGCAGATGCAGATCGCGACCGACATCACGACCCGCAAGCAGGCCCAGGAACTTTCGCGCCAGCAGGACGAGAAGCTGCAGTTCACCAGCCGCCTGATGACCATGGGCGAAATGGCCTCCTCGCTCGCCCATGAGCTGAATCAGCCGCTCGCCGCGATCAATAACTATTGCTCCGGAACCGTCGCGCTGGTTAAATCCGGTCGGACGACTCCGGACAATCTCCTGCCGGTTCTCGAGAAAACCGCTCAGCAGGCGGTGCGGGCCGGCATGATCATCAAGCGCATCCGCGAGTTCGTGAAGCGCAGCGAGCCGAAACGGCAGGCCACGCGCGTGGCCGATATCGTCGCCGACGCGGTGGGTCTCGCCGAACTCGAGGCGCGCAAGCGCCGCATCCGCATCGTCACGGATTTGCGCTCGCGTCTGCCGGTGATCTACGTCGACCCGGTGCTGATCGAGCAGGTGCTGGTCAATCTGTTGAAGAATGGCGCCGAAGCGATGGCCGAAGCACGACCGAACGCGGTCGATCCGGTGATTCGCGTGGTCGTTCGCCTGGAGGGCGGGTTTGTCTGCATCAGCGTCGTCGACCAGGGACCTGGCGTCGACGAGGCAACAGCCGAGCGTCTGTTCGAACCGTTTTACAGCACCAAGTCCGATGGTATGGGCATGGGGCTGAACATTTGCCGTTCGATTATCGAATCGCACCGCGGCCGTCTGTGGGTGGTCAACAACGTCGAATCTGACGGCCACATCACGGGCGCCACGTTCCATTGCAGTCTGCCTATTGGAGAGCCTGACGGCCCGAGCAACGGCGGGTCAGAGGCGCCGACACCACAAACCGTTACGGGAGAGCTATGAACAGCCCAGTCACCACACAGGAAACAGTCTTTGTCGTCGATGACGACGAGGCCGTGCGAGATTCGCTGCGCTGGCTGCTGGAGGCGAACGGCTACCGCGTGCAATGCTTCTCCAGCGCCGAGCAGTTTATCGACGCATGGCAGCCGCATACGCATCCGGGCCAGATCGCGTGTCTGATTCTCGATGTGCGGATGTCCGGCATGAGCGGGCTCGAGTTGCAGGAACGCCTGATCGCCGACAACGCGTCGCTGCCGATCATCTTCGTGACGGGCCACGGCGATGTGCCGATGGCGGTATCGACGATGAAAAAAGGCGCGATGGACTTCATCGAAAAACCGTTCGACGAAGCCGAACTGCGTAAGCTGGTCGAGCGCATGCTCGACAAGGCGCGCAGTGAAAGCACCAGCGTGCAGCAGCAACGCGCTGCGGCAGAACGTCTGGGCAAGCTGACCGCGCGTGAGCATCAGGTGCTCGAGCGCATCATCGCCGGACGTCTGAACAAGCAGATCGCCGACGACCTCGGTATCAGCATCAAGACGGTTGAAGCGCACCGCGCGAACATCATGGAAAAGCTCAACGTCAACACGGTCGCCGATCTGCTGCGACTGGCGCTGTCGAACAAGCCGCAACAGGCGCAATAAGCACTGCTGCTGTCACGCGGCCGGACCTTTCGTCAGTCCGGCCCGCCCCCTTCCGCTGTCACCCTCGCATTTCATTTCTGCCGCATCGCAATACCGCCTGGCCAGACGATTTTCTCGTCTGCGTCGATAGATCATTGCAGCCGTTGATCAGCATTCGCTTACCGCCGAAAGTAATAGCCTGTTTCGTCTGATAAGATTGACAAGGTCAGCTTTGCCCCTTAATTTAGGCAGAAGTCCTTGGCAAGGAATCGCCGATGCGCGAGCTGATCCCCGACCACCGCAGGACTGATGCGCTGCGCATGTCGTACCTGGTGTCGCAAGGCAGTGCAAGGCATGTCAGGCGGATCAGCCGCGTTACCGTCATGTCGACTGGTTCGGCCGCCTCGGCGGCAGCCCTATCCGCTCTCCACTTCCTTCTCCATTTCCTCGCGCCGAAACCACGCAGCATGCGCTGCGCATCAACTTCGCGCGCCTAACGCAGCAGGGAGGATTTCATCGTGAAACGATCCGGAACACACCGCTCGCGTGTGTTGCTACTCTGTGCCGCACTCGCTGGTGCGCCGCTCTTCATCGGGCTCACCGCACCGGGCGTCGCCAACGCGCAAAGCGCCGCCAAAATGTCCAACCAGCAGCTCGACTCCTTGACCGCGCCCATTGCGCTGTACCCCGATGCGCTACTCGCGCAGGTGCTGATGGCCGCGACCTTCCCACAGGACGTGGAGGCCGCGGCGCAATGGTCCAACGCGAACTCGAAGCTGCAAGGCGACGCCGCCGTCAAGGCCGTCGCATCCCAGCCGTGGGACCCGAGCGTGCAATCGCTGGTCGCCTTCCCGCAGGTCCTCGCGACCATGGCCTCGAAGCCCGATTGGGTCACGCAGCTCGGGACCGCCTTTCTCAATCAGCCCAACGACGTGATGGACTCGGTGCAACGCTTGCGCAAGCAGGCGCAGACGGCGGGCAACCTGAACACGAATTCGCAGCAAAAGGTCGTGGTCGAGCAAAGCACGATTCAGATCGTGCCGGCCAATCCGCAGGTGGTCTATGTGCCGACCTATAACCCGACCGTCGTGTACGGCGCGTGGCCCTATCCGGCCTACCCGCCGGTGTATGTGCCGCCTCCGCCCGGATATGCCATCGCCAGCGGACTGGCCGCCGGCCTGGCGTTCGGCGCCGGTGTCGCGGTTGCGAACTCGCTGTGGGGCGGCTTCAACTGGAACACGCATGACGTGAACATCAACGTCAACCGGTACAACAACATCAATGTGAACAACCGGCTCAACGTGAATAGCAGTACGACGAACTGGAACCGCAACACCAACGTCAATCGCAATGTCAACAATGCGAACCTGAACCGCAACGTCAACAATGCGAACCTGAACCGCAACGTCAACAATGCGAACCTCAACCGCAACGTCAACAGTAACCTCAGCGGTGCGCAGCGCGATGCCTATCGGGGCCGCGACGACGCCGCTCGTGCCCAGGCGCAGCAGACCTTGCAGAATCGCACCGGCCAGAACCTGAGCGGCAGCGCAAGCCAGCGCGTGCAAGGGATCCACCAGGGCGGCACGCCGAACGCCAATCTGCAAAACCGCGCGCAAAACGTCAATCGCGATAACGCGTTACGCGGCGCCGGCGACGGCAACACCGCACGCCAGGACACGCAGCGTGGCCAGGCGAGCCGCGAAGCGCTCTCGAACCGCTCCGGCGGCGCGTCCGGCGCGAACGGCGGCGGCCAGCAGCGTGCCAGCGGAGGCCTGGGCGCCAACGGCGGCGGCCAGCAGCGCGCCGGCGCCGGTCAGCCACGCGCGGGTGGTGGCCTGGGCGCGAATGGCGGCGGCGTCCAGCGCGGCGGCGGAGCCGGCGGCGGCGGCGGCAGGCTTGGCGGCGGCGGTGGTGGCAGGCTTGGCGGCGGCGGTGGTGGCGAACGTCACCTCGGCCGCACCCGTTGAACGATCAGGAGGAGTCTCTGATGATGCGCTTATTCCCACGCGGCGCCTTGCGCGCCCACGTTCTGACGCTCGCCGTTGCCCTTGGCACTACCGGCACCCTGCTGGTGGCGCCGATCTTGATGCTCGGCACAACTGCCGCACACGCCCAGGCGGTCTACCCCAGTGCCGACGCGGCCGCCAACGCGCTCGTCGACGCTCTCGCCCGCAATGACGAAGGCGCGCTCAAACACGTGCTCGGCAACGACTTTCATACCTTCATCCCGACCGAGGGCATCGGTAGCGACGATATCTACGAATTCCTCGGCGCATGGTCGAAGGGCCATCAGATCGTCAACGACCCGGTGAAAAGCAAGGGCCACGCCACCGCACACCTCGCGGTCGGCGACAGCGGCTGGACCTTGCCGATTCCCATCGTGCAGGCCGCTCACGGCTGGCGCTTCGATCCGCCCGCCGCGCAGGACGAGATGCTGACGCGCCGTCTCGGCCGCAACGAACGTGCGGCGATCCTCACCTCGCTCGCCTACCTCGACGCGCAGCGCGATTATCACAACCTGACCCAGCATTACGCGCAACGCTTTGTCAGTACGCCCGGCCAGCATGACGGCCTGTATTGGGCGACCGCGCCCGGCGAGCCCGACAGCCCGCTCGGTCCGCTCGCCGCGACCATGCCGAACGGCACCCTGCCGAAAGAGGCCTACCACGGCTACCACTACCGGATATTGACGGCACAAGGCCAGCACGCGAAAGGCGGCGCCCAGAACTACATCGAAAACGGCGTACTGACCAAAGGGTTCGGCCTGATCGCCTCGCCAGCCGAATACGGCAAAACGGGCGTGATGACCTTCATCGTCAATCAGGACGGTCAGGTTTATCAGAAGAACCTCGGGTCGCAAACCGCACACGCTGCGGCCGCCATCAAATCATTCGATCCGGACGATAGCTGGCAGGCGATCCAGTAATAGAGGCGCCTGTACCGTACCCGAGCGGTGCGCGATCATTGCCCGACCGGCCGCGGCGACGCACAGGCCATTTGCGACCGCCCGGCACCGGCATCCCGCGGCGTCGGGCGCATCCACCGCACTCCCCCGCGCAGCCTCGAATCCACCCGTGGCGTGCCATCCAGGGCCGGTATAATGTCGCTCTTCAGCGGCGCTGAGCCCTGATTCGCGCTGCACGCTTTTCACGTGCCGACCCGTTCCCGTCGAAAAGCGCCCTCGCGTATGACGCGCATACGCGCCTGCGCCCTGCCCGCTTTCCAAACCGCCCATCTCGACCCGACCATGACTGCCAAATTGATCGACGGCCTCGCCCTTTCCAAGACCCTGCGCGCCGAAGTCGCCACCCGCGCCGCCGCCCTCACCGCCCGCGGGCATCAGCCAGGCCTTGCGGTCGTGCTGGTCGGCGACAATCCGGCGAGCGAAGTGTATGTGCGCAACAAGGTCAAGGCGTGCCACGACAACGGCCTCGGTTCGTCGTTCGATCGCTATCCGGCCGATTTGCCGGAAGCCGATTTGCTCGCGCGCATCGACGAACTGAACCGCGATCCGCGTATCCACGGCATTCTGGTGCAACTGCCGCTGCCGCCGCATATCGACAGCCACAAGGTGATCGAAGCGATTGCCCCGCAAAAGGACGTCGACGGGTTTCACGTCGCCAATGCCGGCGCGCTGATGACCGGGCAGCCGCTGTTCCGCCCTTGCACGCCGTACGGCGTGATGAAGATGCTGGCGGCTTATGACATTCCGCTGAAAGGCGCGAATGCGGTGGTGATCGGCCGCTCGAATATCGTCGGCAAACCGATGGCGCTGCTGCTGCTCGAGGCAGGCGCCACCGTCACGATCTGCCATAGCAAGACGCGCGATCTGGCCGCCCATACGCGCCATGCCGACGTGGTGGTCGCCGCTACCGGCCTGCGCAACATTCTTACCGCAGACATGGTGAAACCGGGCGCGGCGGTGATCGACGTCGGCATGAATCGCGACGATGCCGGCAAACTGTGCGGCGACGTCGATTTTGCGGGCGTCAAGGAAGTGGCCGGCTACATCACGCCGGTGCCGGGCGGCGTCGGTCCGATGACCATTACCATGCTGCTCGTCAACACGATCGAAGCCGCCGAGCGCGAAGCAGCGGCACAGGCGTAAAGCTTGAACGGTATGCCGGCGAAGCGCGTTTGCCGGCATACGCGCATCGCGCCGCAACATCTGATAATTTGTCAGCCGACGGATTGGAATCGGCGCGCCCTGCCCCAATAATGTCCTTGTATCGGGTGCAATCGGGCCGTCATCGCGCGCCCCGAAGGAAGTCCCCTTGGGGGGCGCCCCGAAGGAAGTCCCCTTGGTGGGCGCCCGTCGATGCACCGATTACCCACGATTACCCGTTCACCCGCGTCAGACAGGAAGCCTTATGTCCACTACCCTCTCGACTCACGACAATCCGCTCCTCGATTTCTCCGACCTGCCGCGCTTTGGCGAGATCCGCCCCGAACACATCACCCCTGCGCTCGATGTGCTGCTTGCCGACGCGAGCGCGGCCGTCGAACGCGCCGCCCAGCCGATTACGCCCGCTTCATGGGCCGACGTGGTCGAGCCGGTCGAGCGCGCCACTGAACCGCTTTCCCGCGCCTGGAGCGTGGTCGGCCATCTGAACGCGGTCGCCGATACGCCTGAACTGCGCGCTGTGTACGGCGAAAATCTGCCACGCGTGACCGAATTCTGGTCGAGCGTCGGCCAGAATCTCGCGCTGTATGAAAAATACAAGGCGCTGAACGCCAGCAGCGATTTCTCGTCGCTGACCGGCGAGCGCAAGAAAATCCTCGGCAACGCGCTGCGCGATTTCCGCCTCTCGGGCGCGGAACTGCCGGAAGACCAGAAGCCGCATTTCGCCGAATTGCAGGAGCGCCAGGCGGCGTTGTCGAAAGCCTTTTCGGATCACGTGCTCGACGCGACCAACGGCTACGCTTACATCGTCGAAGCCGGCGCTGAAGCACAGCTGGCCGGTCTGCCCGAAGACGTGATCGAAGCCGCCAAGGAAGCCGCCGAACGTGAAGGCAAGACGGGCTACAAGTTCACGCTGCACTTCCCGTCCTATTTCCCGGTCATGCAGTACGCGGAAAACCGCGCGATGCGCGAAACGATGTATCGCGCCTATGTGACGCGCGCCTCCGAACTCGGTCCGCAATATGGCAACGGCAAGCCGGAATGGGACAACACGGCGGTACTCGCGGAACAACTGAAGCTGCGCGCTGAAGAAGCGCACATGCTCGGCTACAACAACTTCGCCGAGGTATCGCTTGCGCCGAAAATGGCGGAGTCGCCCGCCCAGGTCATGGCGTTTCTCGAAGACCTCGCCACGCGTGCGCGTCCGCATGCGGAACAGGACTGGCAGGAGCTGCGCGAATTCGCCGCGAACGAACTCGGCATGACCGAGTTGCAACCGTGGGACATGACGTTCGCCGCTGAACGTCTGCGCCAGAAGCGCTATTCGTTCTCCGAGAACGAAGTCAAACAGTACTTCCCGGAAGACGCCGTATTCAAGGGCCTCTTCAAGGTGACCGAGACGCTCTTCGGCGTACGTATCCGTCGCGACGAAGCGGCCGTGTGGCATCCGGACGTACGCTTCTTCCGCGTCGAGAACCAGGACGGCGGCCTCGTGGCACAGTTCTATCTCGACCTCTATGCACGCGAAGGCAAGCGCGGCGGCGCCTGGATGGACGACGCACGCGGCCGTCACAAGCACACGCATGGCAGCGTGCAGACGCCGGTTGCGTATCTGACCTGCAACTTCTCGGCGCCGGTCGGCGGCAAACCCGCCTGCTTCACGCACGACGAGGTGATCACGCTGTTCCACGAGTTCGGCCACGGCTTGCATCACATGCTGACGCGTGTCGATGAACTGGGCGTCTCCGGTATCAACGGCGTTGAATGGGACGCGGTCGAACTGCCCTCGCAATTCATGGAGAACTTCTGCTGGGAGTGGGACGTGCTGAGCGACATGACCGCGCACGTGGAAACAGCCAAACCGTTGCCGCGTGACCTGTTCGACAAGATGCTCGCCGCGAAGAACTTCCAGAGCGGTCTGGGCACGCTGCGGCAGATCGTGTTCTCGATGTTCGACATGCAACTGCACACTGGCTTCGACGCGTCCGGCACGCAGAACGCCACGCAGCTCGCAAGCGAGATCAACGAACGTTTCCACGTCGTGCCGCAAGCGGAATTCTCGCGTTGGCCGAATACCTTCAGCCATATTTTCGCGGGCGGTTACGCGGCTGGGTACTACAGCTACAAGTGGGCCGAAGTGCTGTCCGCGGATGCCTACGCGGCATTCGAAGAAGCGGCGCAGGCAGCGAGCGGCAGCGTGCTCGATGTGGCGACCGGCATGCGTTATCGCAAGGAGATTCTGGAAGTGGGCGGCAGCCGTCCCGCGATGGAATCGTTCAAGGCCTTCCGCGGCCGCGAGCCGAGTATCGATGCATTGTTGCGCCACAACGGCATGACGCCCACCGCGACGCATTGATGATACGTTGATGGGTCGGCGTATCGCACGCGGATTCGGACACAGATACGCCGATTAAAAAAGCCGGTGACTTGCTTAACGCAAGCGCCGGCTTTTTCTATTCGCGATTGCTGAGTGCGCAGCTACGCGCGATGCAGCTTGAAATCGACGTCCGAGGGACGTCCTTCGAGCGACAGCGCCGCCCGTGCGGCGGGCGCGCGGCTCACTACCTTGCCGCGGCTCACCACCGCAAGCCGCGCGGCGCGCAGACGGATCGCCTCGACCGGATCGCGTGCGTCGAGCAGCACGAGATTGGCCGCGCAACCCGGCGCGATGCCGTAGCCTTCGAGACCGAGAATACGCGCGGCGTTGACCGTGACCGCATCGAAACATGCCCGCATCCCGTCGACGCCCGTCATCTGCGCGACGTGCAGGCCCATGTGCGCGACTTCGAGCATGTCCCCCGAGCCGAGGCTGTACCACGGGTCCATCACGCAATCGTGGCCGAACGCGACGGTAATGCCGGCCGCCATCATCTCGGGCACCCGCGTCATGCCACGCCGTTTCGGATAGGTGTCGCTGCGGCCCTGCAATGTGATGTTGATCAACGGATTGGCGATGGCGGCAACGCCGGACTCGCGCATCAGCGGCAAGAGCTTGCTGACGTAGTAGTTGTCCATCGAATGCATCGAGGTCAGGTGCGAACCGGCGACGCGCCCCTGCAAGCCGAGCCGATGCGTTTCGGCGGCGAGCGTTTCGATATGACGCGACATCGGATCGTCCGATTCGTCGCAATGCATGTCGACACGCAAGCCCTGCTCCGCCGCGTATTCGCACAGCAGGCGCACCGACTGCGCGCCGTCCGCCATGGTGCGCTCGAAATGCGGAATCCCGCCGACCACGTCAACACCCATGCTGATCGCACGCTTGAGATTCTCGAACGCGCCGGCACTGCGCAACACGCCGTCTTGCGGGAACGCGACCAGCTGCAAGTCCAGGTACGGCGCGACGCGGCGCTTCACTTCGAGCAGCGCCTCGACTGCGAGCAGGCGCGGATCGCACACATCCACATGGCTGCGGATCGCCAGCAGGCCGCGCGCAACGGCCCAGTCGCAGTACTGCAACGCGCGCTCGATCAGCGCCTCCTGCGTCAGATCCGGCTTCAGTTCGCCCCACAACGCGATGCCCTCGAGCAGCGTGCCCGACGCATTCACGCGCGGCAGACCGTACGACAGGGTCGCGTCCATATGGAAATGCGGGTCGACGAACGGCGGTGTGACGAGCGAACCAGCGGCATCGATTTCTTCGCCCGCATTCGCGAGCAGATTCGGCTCGACGGCGACGATGCGGCCCGCGTCGATACCGATGTCGACGGGCTGCTTTTGCTGCGGCGCGGCGCCTGGCGGCAGCATCGCACGGCGGATGATCAGATCCATATGGGGTTCCCTTTGACCGCTTTTTGACTGCTATCGATTCTATCGGCGTCAGAATGTGCGTGCGGGCGAATTATCAAGGCGCCGTACCGGCGCGCAGCGGCGCATCCGTATCGGCTGCGCCGCGCACCCGCCGCCTATACTCGACGTTTGACATGAGCCGCCTGGGCGCGTCGCGCCATACGATACATCCACCACCACGGAGCAAGTACATGAAAACGATCGGCGTGATCGGCGGGATGAGCTGGGAATCGTCCACGGAGTACTACAAGCTTCTGAACCGCCACGCGAAGGCGCGCCTCGGCGGGCACCACAACGCCCGCAGCCTGATGCTGACGGTCGACTTCGCGCCGATCGAGGCCAACCAGCGCGCCGGCGACTGGACCGCGCTCGGCAAACAGATGGCCGATGCCGCGCGCCAGCTCGAACGTGGCGGCGCCGATCTGGTCATGTTGGCAACCAACACGATGCATCGCGTGTACGAGTCCATCGAACAGGCGATCGGCGTGCCGTTCCTGCATATCGCCGATCCGACCGGGAACGCGCTGCGCGCGGCAGGTGTGAAGCGAGTGGGCTTGCTCGGCACGCGCTATACGATGGAACAGACGTTTTACACGGGGCGCCTGAGCGAGCGCTACGGTCTTGAAACCCTGATTCCCGATGAAGCCGAACGCGCGGACGTGCACCGCATCATTTACGACGAGCTCTGTCACGGCACCGTGGCTGATAGCTCGCGCGCGGTATATCAACGGGTCATCGAAGGACTAGCCGCGCGCGGAGCGCAGGCGGTGATTCTCGGCTGCACCGAAATCACGCTGCTCATCAAGCCGGAAGATTCCGCGCTACCCGTCTTCGATACGACGGCATTGCATGCGCAAGCGGCAGTGGAATGGGCAATCGATACGGAATGACATGCGCAGGCGGCAATGCCGCGTACGAACCCGCGCCATAAGTTAAAAAGCCCGCTTGGCTTGCGCCAGCGGGCTTTCAACAATGCTTGGTTGCGGGGGTAGGATTTGAACCTACGACCTTCGGGTTATGAGCCCGACGAGCTGCCAGACTGCTCCACCCCGCGTCAGAGAAAACGGATTGTATAGAGATGTTCGCAGGGCGTCAAACAATCATCCGAAATTATTTCGGAACGAACCGTACTGGGCGCATGCGCGCTCATCAACAAGCTCAAAGATCGTTGACCGTCGCGCCTTCCACCTTGCCGTCGATGATGTCCGCGCCGTACTGGCTCGCACTGCGTTTTGCCACGCCAAAATCGGAGAACGTGGCCGGCAACACGAGACGAAACACGCGGCTTGCCTTCGAGCCGCTGATCGCGCCCGGCCGGCAGACGCGCACCGCGACGTCGTAACCTTCGGCGTGACGCTTGTGGCCGTCGAATTTGTCGAACTCCCGCGAAAACACCAGCGGATGCACTTCGAAGTCCTTATAAAGGGCTGGGTAAAGTTCGGCCATGATGCACCCCCGAGGCGCGTGAATGTGGTCTCACTATACGCCGCGGGAAACCTCGCCCGCGGTTTTATTTTTACTGGCCGCCGGGGCTTTTTCCGCGGTCGATCGTCTCGCGCGATAAGATGCGGGACTATCGGAAATACGCAGATTCCTGAAAATTCATGAAAATCGCCACCTGGAACGTCAATTCCCTCAAAGTTCGCCAGCAGCACGTGATCGACTGGCTCGAAACCAGTCAGACCGACGTGCTGTGCCTGCAGGAACTGAAGTTGCCGGACGAAAAATTCCCGCGCGCCGAACTCGAAGCCAAAGGCTACCGGAGCTGGTTCGCCGGCCAGAAAACCTATAACGGCGTCGGCATCGTCGTGCGCGAGGGACTGCACGTCGATGAAAGCAGTGTTGTGCGGAATATCCCCGGCTTCGAAGACCTGCAGCAACGCGTGATTGCCGCCACGGTGGAAGGCGTGCGCATCATTTCCGCGTACTTCCCGAATGGCCAGGCGCCGGGCACCGAAAAATTCGCGTACAAGCTGCGCTGGCTCGCTGAGTTGCACGACTGGGTTGCGCGCGAAATGACGGCGTATCCGAAACTCGCGCTGCTCGGCGACTACAACATCGCGCCGGAAGATCGCGACGTGCACGATCCGAAAGCATGGGAAGGCCAGAATCTGGTGTCGCCCGAGGAGCGCGCCGAGTTCGTGCGGCTGATCGAACTCGGTCTCGTCGACGCGTTCCGTCAGTTCGATCAGCCGGAGAAGATCTACTCCTGGTGGGACTACCGGATGATGGCGTTCCGCCGCAACGCGGGCCTGCGAATCGACCATATTCTGTTGTCGAAAGCGCTGGCGCAAATCTGCTCATCCTGCGAAGTCGACAAGGTGCCGCGCAAGTGGGACCAGCCGTCGGATCACGCGCCGGTCGTCGCGCAGATCGGCTGACGGGCCAATGAGCCGAAGCGCCAGTCCGCGGACGGCGCGCCTTCGCGCTCACCCAGACAAGACCACAGGAACTCAAACACCAGGGCGTCCTGCGCCGCCATGTGCAGACCGTCCGCGGCCCCGTGGCCGCCTTGCGTGTCTTCAAAGTACCAGACCGTGTCGGTGCCGAGCGCCTGCATTCGCGCGGCCATCTTACGTGCATGGCCGGGATGCACGCGGTCGTCGCCAGCGGATGTCATGAATAGCACGGGCGGATACGCCCGGCCAGCTGACACCTGATGGTACGGCGAATACTCGGCCAGGACCCGCGCCTGCTCGGGAATGTCCGGATCGCCGAATTCGTCGAGCCACGATGCACCCGCGTGCAAAAGATGGTAACGGCTCATGTCCAGCAGCGGCACCTGACTCACCACGGCACCAAACAATTCGGGCCGTTGCATCATGCATGCCGCCACCAGTAATCCCCCGTTGCTACCGCCCTGGATGCCCAACTGCGCAGGCGTCGTCACTCCCGTGTCAACCAGCGCCTGCGCGACGGCAATGAAGTCGTCGAATGCGCGCTGGCGGTTCGGCCCCACCGCGGCCGTATGCCATGTGGGGCCGAACTCTCCCCCGCCACGAATATTCGCGACCACATAGACACCGCCGGCGTCCAGCCAGCCGACGCCGGTCCCGGCCAGGTATTCCGGCGTCAGCGCAATCTCGAAGCCGCCATAGCCGATCAGGAGACAGGGCCGCGTCTGTTGTCCACCGTCGCGCGGACCGATCACGGTGTAGGGCACGCGGGTGCCGTCCGCGGACACCGCGTGAGCGCGCATCACGGCGAAAGGCGTGGCGTCGAAGTTTGCCGGCCAACGATCGATCAATTCCCATTGCGTGAGATCGTCCTGCGCCAGATCGACGATCCAGCAGCCGGGCGGCTGAAGATAGTCGCCGACGCTGACATACGCCTCGTCGCCCAGTGTCGCCTCGATCGGCGACACGCCGACCTGCACGTTCTCCTGCACTGGAAACTCGCGTGAGATCCACTGCCAGTTGCCGTCATCCAATCGCTTGGGCTGCCATAGAACAGTACGCTGCTGCACATGGTCGAGATACGAGACGATCAGGTGGTGACGCGTAAAGTCGTAGTCACATGCCGAAGTTGTCGACCCCGGCGTGAAAAGCGCGACGACATTGCGCCCGCCACGCAGAAACTCTGCTTCGCGAATCGCCAGCAATGCGCCGCCGGTGTAGTGAACACCGCCGCAGTCCCAATCCAGCCGGGGCGAAAGCAGCAACCAGCCTTCCCATGCTCCGACCGTCACGTGCGCCGGCACGTCGAAACGCTGCCAAACCTGAGAGCCGTCCAGATAGTAGCTATGCGAATCAAACGAATCGATCCCAACGGCTAGTCCATGGCGCCGCTCGATGGGAGAGTAACCCGCAGCGACCCCAATATCGTCAAATCCGGCGCTGAACACAACCGATGCATCCGCGATCGGCGTGCCGCGCGTCCAGCGCCGCACTTCGCGTGGATAGCCGGAACGCGTCAGGCTCGTGCCGCCGTTGTCCCAGCCGAGATAGACGGTGTCGCGGTCGATCCACGAGATCGTGTGCTTACCCGGCTCGGCAATCACGAAGCCGCCGTCGACGAAGCGTTGGGTATCGAGATCGAACTCGCGCACGATGATCGAATCCGAGCCGCCGTCCGACAGGGAAATCAGCGCCCGGTCACCATCCGGATAAAGAATCGGGCAGTCGACGCACACCCACGACATGCCCTCCGCCGCGCCAAGCGCATCGAAGTCAAGCAAGGTTTGCCAATCCGGTTGGCGCGAACGCCAACTCGCCCATGATGTGCGCCGCCAGATGCCGCGGGGATGCTGCGCGTCCTGCCAGAAGTCGTAAGCCCAATGCCCCCAGCGCGAGGCGATGACGGGCCGCTCGGCCGGCAAATAGACTTCCGCAAGCCGCTTTTTGAGCGCGTCAAAGCGTGCTCCGCTCGTCCATGCCGAGACCGTACGCACGTTCTGCCGCTCCACCCATTCGAGCGCCGCCGGATCGTCGAGCACTTCGAGCGCGAGAAAGGTATCGGGGGATAGAGGCCAGGAAAATGTGGTAGGCATAACGGCTCCCGCAATAGAAAGGAGAACCGATTATGCCGCGCAGTATGCGCGCTGAGTCGTAACGGCGACGCCATGCCGCATCACGCGCGCAACGTGCGCATGATGCGGGGCATTGACATCGGTGCAAACGGGATGACCGGCCAGGCCAACCCTTTCAGGGCTCGAGATTGAGTTCCTGAATCTTGCGCGTAATCGTATTGCGGCCGATGCCAAGTCGCTCAGCCGCCTCCACCTTGCGTCCGCGCGTGAAGTCCAGCGCCTCGCGAATCACCGCCGCTTCGAAACGGCGTGCGAGTTCGTCCATGACGTCGGCCGCGTTCTCGCGCAGCATGCGCGCGACTTCGGTACGCAAGCCGCCTTCCCAGGCGCTCACTGTCGTTGGCACCGGCGCGCCAGCAGCGCTCGCCGGATGCGCCGCGGCGCTGGTCCCATTGACCGGCGCAGCGCCTGCCAGACCCACCTCGCCGGTGCCAATCGCACCGCCACCACCGGCGAGATCGGTCGCACCCGACTGCGTGGGGCTGAGGTCGGGCGGCAAGTCCTTGATCTCGATGGTTTGCGCCGGCGCCATCACCGTCAGCCAGTTAGCGAGATTCTCCAGTTGCCGCACGTTGCCCGGAAACGGCAGCGAGGCCAGATGCGCCAGTGCTTCTTCGGACACGCGTTTCGGTTCGACGCCGAGATCGCGCGCGCTTTTCTGCAGGAAGTGGCGCGTCAGCAGCGGAATGTCTTCGCTGCGCTCGCGCAACGCCGGCAAGCGCAAGCGAATCACATTGAGCCGGTGATACAAGTCCTCGCGGAACAGGCCCTGACGCACGCGCGACTCGAGATTCTGGTGGGTCGCCGCGATCACGCGCACGTTGGCGCGCAACGGATTGTGGCCACCGACGCGATAGAACTGCCCATCCGACAGCACGCGCAGGAGACGCGTTTGCAAATCGAACGGCATATCGCCGATTTCGTCGAGAAACAGTGTGCCATTCTCCGCTTGCTCGAAGCGCCCCTGGCGCATCGCCTGGGCACCCGTGAACGCACCGCGCTCATGGCCGAACAGTTCGGATTCCAACAGATCTTTCGGAATCGCCGCCGTGTTCAGCGCGATGAACGGACCGTTCGCGCGTGGGCTATGTCGGTGCAAGGCACGCGCAACCAGTTCCTTTCCGGTGCCTGATTCGCCGGTAATGAGCACGGTTGCCGCGGAATGGGACAGCCGGCCTATCGCCCGAAACATATCCTGCATCGCCGGTGCCTGGCCGAGCATTTCCGGTGCATCGGCGACGCGGTCATCCCACGTCTGTTCGCCGCGCATGCTTTCGTCGACCGCGCGCCGGATCAACTCGACCGCCTTGTCGACGTCGAACGGTTTCGCGAGGTATTCGAATGCGCCGCCCTGGAATGCGGCGACCGCGCTATCCAGATCCGAGAATGCCGTCATGATGATGACGGGCAAGCCCGGCACCTTGTCACGCACGGTTTGCAGCAATTCGAGGCCGGACCCGCCAGGCATCCTGATGTCGGACACCAGCACCTGTGGGCTGTCGTGATCGAGCGCCGCCGATGCCTCGCGCACATTCGCGAAGCTACGCGTCGCGAAGTTTTCGCGGGCGAGCGCTTTTTCGAGCACCCAGCGAATCGATTGATCGTCGTCTACTATCCAGATCGGCTTCATATAGGTCGGTCAGAAGTCTTGAAAGGCATATAGAGGTTAGCAGTCGAGCGGCAGCAGAATCTGAAACTCGGTGTGGCCCGGCCGGCTATCCACTTCGATCAGACCGTCGTGTTGTTGCACGAAGGTCTGCGCGAGCGTCAGACCGAGACCGCTACCGTCCTCGCGCCCCGACACGAGCGGATAGAAAATGCGGTCACGGATATCCTCGGGAATGCCAGGGCCGTTGTCAGTGATATGCAAGTCCAGTGCCAGCTTACATAAACGTTTCGACACCGTGATCTTGCGTGCAATGCGAGTGCGCAATTCGATGCGCGCGTCGCCTTGCGAAATACGTTCGCGCAATGCTTCAGCCGCATTGCGCACGATGTTCAGGAGCGCCTGGATCAGTTGCTCCTTGTCGCCGCGCAGGTCCGGCACGCTCACGTCGTAATCGCGTTCGATCGTCAGACCACGCGGAAACTCCGCGAGAATCACCTGGCGCACGCGCTCGCATACTTCGTGAATATTCACGTCGCCGACAATATGCGGATGACGATGCGGCTCCAGCAGGCGGTCGACCAGCGTTTGCAGCCGGTCCGATTCCTTGATGATGACCTGCGTGTACTCGCGCAATTCATCGCGCTGGCGCTCGCCGAGTTCGAACTCGAGCAGTTGCGCCGCGCCGCGAATCCCGCCGAGCGGATTCTTGATTTCGTGCGCGAGATTACGGATGAGTTGTTTGTTGACCGCCGTGAGGTCGTTGATGCGCTCCTCGCGGTCGGTGCGCAGATGCCGCTCGTTCTCGAACAGTTCCAGCAGCACGTAGTCCTGCGCGCTTTCCAGAAAGCCGACGATCGCATGCACATGCAGCGGCTCGTGGCCCGGACGCTCGAGCACGGCGTCCAGATGGGTCGCGTGAAACCGGTGGGCGGCGATCGCGGTAATGGTCGCGACCAGTTCGGCCGCGTTCGAGAAAATATCCGGCCACGCCATCTGCGTGAGTTGCTTGCGCGAGAGCTCGAGCATCGATTCCGCCGACGGGTTCGCGAACGCGACGCGCAGCGTGCGCTTGTCGAGGATCAGCACGACCGTGGGCAATGCCTCGAAGCCGGGCAGCAAACCGGAACTGACCAGTTGAGCGTCGTCCGAGAGCGTCTGCTCGTGCCCTTTTCTTGCCTTGATCAGATTCTTGAGAACCATCTTGCAGTCTGGCCGATAGGAGATGGTGATAAGTCTTCGGCCCAACAAAAAAGGGACGGCGCCGCCGTCCCTTCGTGACCGATCGCGAGCGTCGGGCAAAGCGCTTCGCCGTTTGAAGGGCGAAGCGTCATTGCCGCTTACAGCGAGTAGTACATTTCGAATTCGATCGGGTGCACCGACTGACGATAGCGTTGCAGCTCGCCCGTCTTCAGTTCGATGTACGCGTCGAGCATCGAATCCGTGAACACGCCACCGCGCGTCAGGAACTCGCGGTCCGCGTCCAGTGCGTCCAGCGCCTGATCGAGGCCGGCACACACGGTCGGGATCTTTGCATCCTCTTCCGGCGGCAGGTCGTACAGGTTCTTGTCGGCAGCTTCGCCCGGGTGAATCTTGTTCTGCACGCCGTCCAGACCCGCCATCATCAGCGCGGAGAAGCACAGGTACGGATTCGCCATCGGATCCGGGAAGCGCGTTTCGATACGACGACCCTTCGGGTTCGACACGTGCGGAATGCGGATCGATGCCGAACGGTTGCGAGCCGAGTAAGCCAGCTTCACCGGTGCTTCGAAGTGCGGCACGAGGCGCTTGTACGAGTTCGTCGACGGGTTCGTGATCGCGTTCAGCGCGCGAGCATGTTTGATGATGCCGCCGATGTAGAACAGCGCGAATTCCGACAGACCTGCATAACCATTGCCTGCGAACAGGTTCTGGCCGTCCTTCCAGATCGACTGGTGAACGTGCATGCCCGAACCGTTATCGCCGACCACCGGCTTCGGCATGAACGTTGCCGTCTTGCCGTACGTGTGCGCGACGTTGTGGATGATGTACTTCATTTGCTGCAGCCAGTCGGCGCGTTGCACCAGCGTCGAGAACTTGGTGCCGATTTCGTTCTGGCCCTGGCCCGCGACTTCGTGGTGATGCACTTCGACCGGGATGCCGATCTGTTCGAGCAACAGGCACATTTCCGAACGGATGTCCTGGAACGTGTCCACCGGAGCGACCGGGAAGTAGCCGCCCTTCGTGCCCGGACGGTGACCGGTGTTGCCGCCTTCGAAGTCCATCGACGACGACCACGGTGCTTCTTCCGAACCGATCTTGACGAACGTGCCCGATTGATCCGTGCCCCATTTGATCGAGTCGAAAATGAAGAATTCCGGTTCCGGACCGAAGAATGCCGTGTCGCCGAGACCCGTGCTCTTCAGGTACGCTTCAGCGCGCTTGGCGAGCGAGCGCGGGTCGCGCTCGTAGCCCTTGCCGTCAGCCGGCTCGACCACGTCGCAGGTCAGGACAAGGGTCGACTCTTCATAGAACGGGTCGATGAAGGCCGTGTTCGCGTCCGGGATCAGCAACATGTCCGATGCTTCGATGCCTTTCCAGCCGGCAATCGACGAACCGTCAAACGCATGGCCGCTTTCGAACTTGTCTTCATCGAATGCCGACACCGGCACCGAAACGTGTTGCTCTTTGCCGCGCGTGTCGGTGAAACGGAAGTCGACAAACTTGACGTCTTCGTCTTTGACGAGTTGAACGACGTCGGCCACGGATTTACTCATAACCTTTTCTCCTGATTAACGAATTCGGCGGATTCAGCCGCCGCCCAATCTAGCTGACCCGCCCCGGCGCGTCCACCCCTGGTTTGGTAATGGGGAACATCAAAGCCTGCTGGGGCAAATCGATCGGCACCAATAAAGCAGCTTCCATGCCATGTATGCGCCAGCACGGCGCAAAACCACTGCACACGCGCGTTTGCGGGGAGCCGGCGCACCGAAGCGCATGCGGCCCCACTATCTTTGAACCGAACAATGCACCATGTGCGTGCATTCTCAAAATCAGCAACGGCGTGCATCTCCGTTTTGGTGCATTCGCGAAGATTCGCACCATTTCGATGCATAACCTGGCGACTGCCCTTGCCGGCAGACGTCTGCTCCAGACCGCATGCAGGCCGCCCGCCGCGCGCTAGAATGATCATTTGGTCCGAAGGAGATTTGCGCTCATGAGCACGCTCGAACAGTTGTACGCCCAGGCGGACAAGCGCCGCACCGAGAACCAGTTGCCCTATGCGGGCGCGGTATCCCCCGCCGAAGCCTTCGAACTGCTGCAACTCGATCCGCGCACGCGTCTTGTCGACGTGCGCACCCGCGCCGAACTCGATTGGGTCGGCCGGCCGGTGATCGGCGACGGGCAATATGCGCATGTGGAGTGGACGCGTTATCCGGGCGCCGTGCCGAATCAGGAATTCCTTCAGCAACTAAGTCAGGCGGCCTCGCCCGATACGCCGGTGCTGTTTCTATGCCGCAGCGCCGCGCGCTCCAAGCTCGCGGCGATCGCCGCCACCCAGGCCGGCTTCACGAAAGCGTATGACCTGCTGGAAGGTTTCGAGGGCGACAAGGACGGTCAGGGGCATCGGAAAACCGTGTCGGGCTGGTGCTTCCGCGGGTTGCCGTGGATCGGCGCCTGACGCAATCCTGCGCGCGAACCTTGCGACCTGGCGGGGTCAACCGCGCGCTTTAGCGGCGGCCGTCTCGGGTTCGACGATATCGCCGCCCAGTAGATGCACGCCTTCGCGCAGCTTCACGAAGGCCGCCGCTACCGCTTCCGGCTCGCCCTTTACACCCAGATCGATGTGATGGCGCGCATACACGCCGCCGCGCTCCGCGTCACCGATGCTCGGCAGACTGAACACTCGCACGCCCGGAAAATCGTGCTCGATCTTTTCCATCAAGGGCGTGAGCCGCGACTCCGGCAATTCGAACACCAGCAGCGACTTTTCCGCGTGCGGCATGGCGTGATGCAGATTCGCGTATTGCGTATCCAACACCCACTCGATCATCGGCCATGCCATCACCGGGAAACCCGGCACGAAATGGTGCCCCTTGATCGAAAAACCCGGAATCTTGTTGTAGCCATTCGGAATGATCGACGCACCCCGTGCATACGTGCCCATATTCAGACGGTGGCGATTCTCCGGAGACTCCAGATCGAGCGGCGTGGTCGAATTCGCCGGATACATGTCGCGGATACGCTCCTGGATCAGCCTGGCCGCTTCCGGATGCAGTTCGAGCGGCACGCCGAGCGCGGCCGCCGCGCATTGGCGCGTATGGTCGTCCGGCGTGGCGCCGATGCCGCCCGTCGAAAACACAATGTCGCCCGAGGCGAACGTACGGCGCAGTGTTGCCGTGATGCGCTCCGGATCGTCGCCGATGTACTCCGCCCAGCCGAGCGACAGCCCGCGCGCGCCCAGCAATTCGATGACCTTCGGCAGATGCTTGTCGATACGTCTGCCCGACAGGATTTCGTCGCCGATGATGATGACGCCAAATGCCATTGCCGCCTCTTTCGTTTAGTCAGTAAGGAACCGGCGCCGCGTGCCGCGGACCGTGCTCTTCCGCGCGCATGCGCTGGAGCGCGCGCAGACAGTAGTAGCCGAACCACAATGCCGAGAAGACAAGGATGAACGCGTAGATCCAGATGGTCACCGCGGTGATCACCGGAAATAGCACGATCGCCCACACCGACGACGCCCACAGCAACGTCGGCAGTGAACCCAGCAGACCGCTCGCGATACCGATCAACAGCAGCGGCAGCCGGAATCGCCGCACCAGCGCACGCCGCTCGTCACGCGTGGCATGCAGCGCAAGCGCGTCGTAGCTCATGACGCGATAGGTCAGCCAGCCCCACAGCAGCGGCGGAATCAGCGCAAAGAACGGCGGCACCAGCCAGAGCGGCAGCGTCACGATCAGCAGCAGCAAACAGACCAGCGTGGTCCACAGCGCCTGGCCGAGACTACCGTACCACGTTCCGCCACGGCGCATTTCCAGGCTGGCAAATTGCCGCGCCGAGAGGAAGCGGATCACCGCCGGCATCGACAGCGTGGCGATCAGCAACAGCACCGATACCACAATCAGCGGAATCGCCATCGCAATCACAATGAAAGGCGCGATCGCGGTGTGCAGCGACGAAAAGCCGAGCCAGTCGAACAGATGATAAAGCGTGACGGTAAACGCCCAGCTTTCGAGCCACGTGCGGGTCGCGCCGATCAGCGTCTGCCAGGAAAACCACAGGATCACGCCCCACCCGACCGTTGCCGCGAGAAACGGCACGAAGGTCAGCCAGAGCATGCGCGGGTGGAGCGCGCTTGTAAGCGCACGCCCGAACGAGCGCAACAGATCATTCATGCGAGCCAGTGCCGGTGAACAAAACGATGGAATAAGGAGAGCGGCGCAACGAACCTGGGCGCGAGCCAGACAGCGGACCCACTAGCGAACCGGGAACATGCGCCGAAACGTGGACAGGATAAACCACGCGAGACGCCGCCGGGGAAACCGGCGGCGTGAAAGGAAGAACGAGGAAGAATGCCTAGACTGCGGCCGTGTCGTTGCGTTCGGTGCGGCGCTTCGGCGAGAGCCGCGCGGCGATGCGCACGAAAGCGAGCCAGTGCTGCGCCCAGAAGCCGTCGCCATAACGACGGCCCTGGAGTTGATCGCTAATGCCGGTCGGTTCCATCTCGCGGCTCCATGACACACTGCGGAACAGCATGTCCCACCACGGGAAAAGCACCCCGAAGTTGCAGCCGTATTTCAGGCCTTCATGGCCGTAGCCGATGGCATGGTGGCGGCGATGGAAAGTCGGGCTGACGAGCAGGCGCTCGCCAAGCCAGCCAAAGTACATGCGAATATTGGCGTGCTGCACGCTCTGGGCGAGATTCGTGATCGCCACCAGCACGACGAATTGCGACGGCGGCACACCGATCACCAGCGCGATCACCGCGAAAAACGACGCCTGCAGCAGATCGTCGAGCAGATGATTACGGTCGTCGGACCACAGCGACATCTGCTGCTGGCTGTGATGCACAGCGTGCAACTCCCACCACACGCCGATCCGGTGCTCCCAGCGGTGATACCAGTAACCGGCAAAATCGAGCACCAGCAGATACATCACGAACGTGACAAGCGGTTGCGTGGTCACGCCCGGCCACAGATTGTCGAATTCGATGTTCGCGATGTTGTGCAGCCGCAGCCAGGCCTGCACGTTGTCGAAGAACGGCTGCAGCGCGAAGAAGAAAAACAGGTTCAGGATGCCCAGCTTGGCGATCCACGTGTAGATCACGTCGACGCGCACCGCCTTGCGGTTTTCCCACTGCTCCACTGGGCGCAGCGCCTCGAGCGGGCGCAGGATTGCGTACATGGCCAGCACCTCGAAGACGCCGACGATCAGCCAGTACAGGCTGTCGTACGTGTCTTCGTCGTAATCCATCAGATTGAAGTGGAACAGCAGCGGCTGCACCACGTCGACGTACAGCAGCGTCTGCACGGCGGAGACGAAACTGTCGAGAGAAGAAAAAATCAGATGGAACATGGTGCTGGTCTGGTTACTTCATCCGTGGCGGCTCGCCTGTATCACTCTACGCGCCGTTCGGCGCCGTGACCGGCGCGCGATTGAAGAAATAGATACCGTGCGGCGAACGGCCGACGGCAATCGTCTGGATCAGCTTACGCGTGTTCAGGTCAATGATGCCGACGTGCTTCGCGAAGCGGAACGTAACCCACAGATAGCGTTTGTCAGCGGAAAGTTCCATGTCATCTGGCCCCGGCATCAAACCGGTGATGTCGCCGACATTGGTGAGCGTGTCTTCGTCGATGATGCTGATGGTGCTCGCGACACGGTTCGACACCGCCACGTGTTTGCCGTCAGCCAGCGAACGGAAGTTGTGCGCGCCCTTGCCCGTCTGGATCGTCTTGACGATTTTCTGGTTGCGCCAGTCCACCACCGCGACGTAATCCGCGCCGGTCATGCCGATCAGCAGGTATTTGTCGCCCGGTGTCATCCACAGGCCCGCCGGCACCTTACCGACTTTCATTTTCCACTTCACGGTTTGCGTGGCCAGATCGATCGCGGCCAGTTCGCCGGAGACCTGCAGCGTGACGAATACCGTTTTGCTGTCGTTCGTGAACGCCATGTGGCTCGGCATCACCGCGAGCGGCAGGCGCGACGCCAGCGTCATCTGGTTCTGCTGATCGTAGTGATAGATATCGAGACGATCCAGACGCAGGCCCGTGGTGACGAGCCACTTGCGGTCAGGTGAAAACCCGATCTGATATGGATCCTCGATGTTCTCGACCCAGCGCTGCACCTTGCCCGACTTCGGATCGACGAACATCAGGTTATTCGACACCGAATTCGCGACGATCAGCGACGAATTGTCCGGCGTGGCCATCAAATGGTGCGGTTCCTTGCCCGTGGGCACGGTGCCGACAACCTGGCGGGTGGTCTCGTCAATCAGGCTCAGCGTGGCTTCGCCGGAGTTGAGCACGATCACGTTGTTGGCGAGAGCCGCCGGAGAAAAAAAGCCTGCGGCGGCGGCCAGCACCGCGCCCGCGGCGAACGTGGCAGTCAAGCCGGGAAGAAAAAATTTACGCATGAAAACTCACTTCGGAGAACAACCGTCATTGTAGAACGTTTGTCCGTCCCAGCGGTTGACGTGGAAGCGGCCGTGACACGGGGGAAAACGTCCGGAACACGGGTCATTCGCACAATGCGAACTTGGCCAATCCGAATCGATGACAGATTAATCGCACTTCAGGCAAGAAAATCGGCAGCAGGAATTTTAACAAAATATCGTCACCCCATAAAACGACAGATTATTTCATTCTCATAATCAGATAAATTACATAAGAATAATTGAGTTTATTCTTTGCTCGACCTATTTAAACACATCACTTTACATTTAATTGTAGGAAACCATTTATTCCTCCGTCGTTTAGGAATTGGCTTATATCGTCCGTATCACGCCAGCCGACAGAATGCCGCCGATCATCGCCCATGCACTTAATCCTGTGGACTTGCGGGCGTGACGCATGAAGTTCGGACGCGCGAGAAATTCAGAAGGACACGAAAAAACGGACAACGGAGAAACCGCGGTCGACATGTTTATTTTGTGCGCGAAATATTTAAGGGTGGTGATACCTGATCCGAATCGAATGTTTTCACGCTCTGTCCACGCTCGTATTTCCGCGGAGTTTTCTGAAAACATGAACAAAATCTATAAATCGGTCTGGTGTGAAGCGACGGGAACGTGGGTGGCCACGTCGGAAACGGCACGCTCGAAGACGAAGCGCGGCACGGCGCGGAAGCTGGCGGTGGCGCGCGTGGTGTTGGCTGGGGCAGCGTTGGTGGGTGGGGCGTCGGGGGCGTATGCGGCGGGGGCGGAATATTACTTCGACGCCAAAGAACTCATCCCAGGCGTAGACCGCCCTGCAAACGCAAGCCAACCAGGCGCGGTCGCTGCAGGCGCGAATGCCGCCGCGTCTGGTAAAAACTCAACTGCGGTTGGCTATGGAGCCAACGCAAGCGTCGATGGCACCAGCGCGTTCGGCTATATGGCTCAGGCCAACGCCATAGGGGCGTTTGCAGCGGGCGGTGGGGCTGAAGTCAACGCCGGGGCAGAATTCGGCACAGCTATTGGCAACGTGTCCACGGTGATGGGAGTGGGCTCGACATCCATAGGCGCCTTGTCAGAGGTGGACGGGGCCCACTCCGTTGCGATCGGCTATAAGGCCACGGCAACGAGCGACAATAGTGTCGCGCTGGGTGCAAGCTCGACCACGGCCACAGATCTGACTACATCGGCCTATGTACCAAAACCGTTGGACGGCACACCCTTGCCGACAATCGCCGCAGCCACTGCAACGGGTGAAGTTTCGGTTGGCTCTGCAAACAGCGAACGCCGCGTGACCAACGTCGCCGCCGGCGCCTCCGCCACCGATGCTGTCAACGTCAGCCAACTCAGCGCAGTCGATGGCAAGGTCAATGCCGTCGCCAGCAGCGGCACCCTGCACTACTTCAAGGCCGACGGCGCAAACAATGGTACGGATGACGCCGTAGCTACCGGCACGCAAGCGATCGCCGCAGGCGCAAACGCCAAAGCTACGGCCGACTACTCGCTAGCAGTCGGCGCCAGCGCCGTTGCCGGCGAAATGGGCGCTACCGCGGTTGGTACTGGAGCGGAAGCGAAAGGCGAGACGGCCACTGCGATTGGCGCATTCTCATCCGCAACCGGATTGAGTAGCGCCGCGCTCGGCGACATGTCGCGCGCTACCGGCGTCAACGCAGTCGCCATCGGCGCGTCGTCGAACGCATTCGCGGACGGCTCCGTTGCTTTGGGTCAAGGTTCTATCGCAAATCGGGCGAACAGCGTTTCAGTCGGCTCCGCAGGCAGCGAACGCCAGATCACTCATGTCGCTGCCGGCACCGAAGCATCCGATGCCGTCAACGTCAGCCAGCTCGCTGCAGCCACGGCCAGTGCATCGCGTTATTTCAAGGCGACGGGCATCGACGGTAGCGGAGACGATGCCATCGCGAACGGCGATCATTCGGTCGCGATCGGAAGCGGCTCGAGCGCCTCGGGCGATACATCCTTTGCAGCCGGTACCTCTGCATGGGCGGAGGGAAAGGCCAGCACGGCGGTCGGCACGCTCGCCACCGCAGAAGGCACAATCTCGACTGCCGTGGGCGCAAACTCTATTGCCGGCGACGTCGGCGCCACCGCGGTAGGCGGCGGCGCGACCGCGACGGGTGCACTCTCCACCGCAATTGGTAGCAACGCCTCGGCGTCAGGATTCGGCAGCGCGGCACTTGGCAATCTGGCCGACGCCAGTGCGGACGGTTCAGTCGCATTGGGCCTGGGCTCGGTAGCGGATCGCGCGAACACCGTCTCGGTCGGATCAGCCGGCAGCGAACGTCAGATCACCAACGTGAAGGCCGGCACCGACGCCACCGACGCCGTCAACGTCGGCCAGTTGGCTGCCGCCATGGCTGGCGGATCGCGCCATTTCAAGGCAAATGGCGCCAACGACGGCAGCGATGACGCATCCGCCACCGGCGATCGCGCTGTCGCCGTAGGCACTGCCGCAAGCGCTTCGGGCAAGAACGCTTTTGCCGGCGGCAATGCCTCGCTGGCCAGCGGCGACAATAGCATCGCAGTCGGCAATCTCTCGACGGCCAACGGCGACACATCAGTGGCCATCGGCGCCAACGCCGTCGCCGGCCGCGATCCGCTGTCGCTCAGCGACGAGAACATCGCCGGCGCCACCGCAATCGGCTCCCGCGCGCAAGCCCTCGCCACGAACGCCACTGCGCTCGGCTACAAGGCGTACGCTCAGGCCGACAACTCGGTCTCCCTCGGCCAGGGTTCGATCGCCGATCGCGCCAGCAGCGTTTCCGTCGGCGCCGCCGGCGCGGAACGCCAGATCACCAACGTCGCAGCCGGCACCGCCGATACCGACGCGGTCAACGTCGCCCAGCTGAAAGCCGTCAGCGACCAGGGCGCCGCCACCGCGGCCAAACTCGACGGCGCGCTCACGTACGACCAGAACGCCGACGGCAGCGTCAACAAGAACAGCGTCACGCTGGGCGGCGATGCGGGCACCGCGATTCACAACGTCGCCGACGGCGTGGACGCCACCGACGCCGTCAACCTCGGCCAGTTGAACGCGGCGATTAGCGGCGCGGTCAGCAACATCACCGTCAACACCGCCAACCCGTTCTTCAGCGCCGAAGGCGATCGCGATACCGAAGGCGCGGTGGCAACCGGCACGCACTCGGTTGCGTCCGGTGCGAATGCGCAGGCCACCGGCACCAATGCGGTCGCTATTGGTGCGAACTCGGTTGCAAGCGCAAGCAACGCAACGGCCCTCGGCGCAAATGCCAACGCCAGCGCGGACAACTCAGTGGCGTTGGGCCAAGGCTCGGTCGCGGATCGCGCGAACACCGTGTCGGTCGGCGCAGCGGGTCAGGAACGCCAGATCGCCAACGTTGCTGCCGGCGTGCAAGGCACCGACGCCGTCAACGTCAACCAGTTGAACCAGTCGGTGAGCGGCGCGGTCGGCCAGGCAAAGAGCTATACCGACGACCAGATCCGCTCGGCCCGCCGCGACAGCTACGGCGGCACGGCGGCGGCACTCGCCGTCGCGGGTCTGCCGCAGGCGGTTCTGCCGGGTCACGGGATGGTGGCGATGGGCGCCGGCACGTATGGCGGCCAGTCGGCGATCGCCATCGGCGTCTCGCAACTGTCGGAAACCGGCAAGTGGGTCTACAAGGTGCAAGGCACGAGTGACTCGCGCGGCCAGTTCGGCGCCTCGGTCGGCGCCGGTATGCACTGGTAAGACACGGTCATGCTCGACCATACGTGAGTATCTGTTATAGCAGCGAGCGGGTGCGGGGCCATCAGGGCCCGCACCCTTTGCGCGCGATGTCGTTCTCAAAAGGAAGGGGGTCGCGCGCTTTTTTTCGCGTGCTGGAAAGAGCTTGTCCCACCCTGTGCCGCGCCGGCTCACACACGTGAGCCGCACACCCTAGCGCTGCATCGATTCCCACACCTTATAGAGACGTTTCACCGAGACCGGCATCGGCGTGCGCAACTCCTGCGCAAACAACGAGATACGCAACTCTTCCAGCAGCCAGCGGAATTCCGACAGGCGCGTATCCAGCACGCCGCCGCGCTGCGCGAGCGCGCGCTGATAGTTCTGCAATAGCGGCTGGAATTCGGCGAACTGCCGGGCATCGCGCGCGGAATCCGCTTTCAGTTTGTCGATGCGCAGCGCGATACCTTTCAGATAGCGCGGGAAATGTGCGAGTTGCGGGTACGGCGTGTCGACCAAGAAACGCTTGCCGATCAGCCCGTCGAGCTGGTTCTGCATGTCCGCGTAGGCGGCCGTGAAGGTTTTCGCCTGCACCAGCTTTTTCGTCACCGTCGCGTATTCGCTGAGAATCTGTCCAACCAGGCGAGCGATTTCCTGAGCCAATAACGTCAGACGGCTGCGGCCTTCGTCGCGGCGCGTGTGGAAACTGACGTCGTCGTCCGGCAGCGGGTCTTGCAGGCAGGCGCGGTCGAGCGCGGTGTCGATCAGTTGATCGCGCAATTCCTCCTGGGTGCCACGCGTCATGAACTGCATCGCCATTTCACGCAGCCCCGGCAGGTTTTTCTCCAGATACCGGATCGGCTCCTTCAGTTGCAACCCAAAGAGACGCCGCAGCCCCGCGCGATGAATACGCGCGGCTTCGTCGGGCGAATCGAACACTTCGACGTCGCAATGCGTGCCGCGATCCACCAACGCCGGATAGCCGAACAGCGTCTGTCCGCCGCGGCGGATCTCGAGCAACTCGGGGAGCTTGCCAAAATTCCACGTCGTGAGTTTTTCGTACAGCGCAGTGGCTGCCGCACCGCCCTGCGGCGCTGTGTGCGGGCCGCCGGCGGCGCCCGTGCCACGCGCCGCAGCAGCGCCCGCCGACGCCGCCGGCACAGCCGCTCCGCCACCGCCCGCATCCGCGAGCGCCGCCCCAGCCGCGCCCGAAGCGATCTTCTGAAAATGTTGCTGCGCCTGGCCACCGAGCTCGGCGCGCAGTTGCGACAGATTGCGGCCCATCGCCAATTGCCGGCCATGCTCGTCGATGACCTTGAAGTTCATGAACAGATGCGGCGTCAGCGTCTCGAGCTTGAAGTCCGATTGCTTCATCGCGACCTGCGTCTGCTCGCGCACGTCGGCAATCAGCGCTTCGAGCACACCGCCCGCGCCGAAGCGCGGCCCGCTATGCCGGTCGACGAAACCCGCGGCGAATTCCGGCAGCGGCACGCAATGCCGCCGCAGCTTCTGCGGCAACGATTTCAGCAGCAGTTGCGCCTTTTCCTTCAGCATGCCGGGCACGAGCCACTCGCAGCGCCGCGCGTCGACCTGGTTCAGCGCATACAGCGGCACCGCGAGCGTCACACCGTCACGCGGCGAACCCGGTTCGAAGTGATACGTGAGCGCCATCTCGACGCCCGCCATCGTCATCCGTTTCGGGAACAGGTCGGTGGTGACGCCGGCCGCTTCATGCCGCATCAAATCGTCGCGCGACAGATACAACAGGCGCAGCTTGTCTTCCGCCTGACCGCTCTTTTTCACTTCATCGCGATACCAGCGTTCGAACGACGCGCCCGTATAGATGCCTTGCGGCAACGCCTGATCGTAGAAGCCGAAAATCAGCTCGTCGTCGACCAGCACGTCCTGGCGGCGCGACTTGTGTTCGAGTTGCTCGATGTCAGCGAGCAGCTTGCGGTTATGCGCGAAGAACGCGAGTCTGGTATCGAACTCGCCTTCGACGAGTGCCCCGCGAATGAACAGTTCACGCGCGCGCGCCGGGTCCTGTTTGCCGAAGCTCACGCGCCGCCGGTGATAGATCGGCAGGCCGTACAGCATCGCGCGCTCGAACGCCGATACCTGCGCCGCGCGCTTCTCCCAATGCGGCTCGGACAGCGATTTCTTCAACAGATGCGCGCCGATCTTCTCGATCCACTCCGGCTCGATTTTCGCAATACAACGCGCGTAAAGCCGGCTCGTCTCGACCAGCTCCGCGGCCATTACCCATTTGCCGGCCTTCTTCACCAGCGCCGAGCCCGGCCACAGATAGAACTTGATGCTGCGCGCGCCGAGGTAATAGGGTTCGTCGTCGGCTTTCAGGCCGATATTACCCAGCAGGCCGGTCAGCAACGCGAGGTGAATCTGCTCGAACGTCGCTTCCGCCTCATTCAGACGCCAGCCGTGTTCACGCACCACCGTCAGCAATTGCGAGTGCACGTCGCGCCACTCACGCAAACGTAGTTGCGAGAGAAAGTTCTTGCGGCACTCCTCATGCAATTGCTTGTTCGACTTTTTGTGCGCGATCGCTTCTTCGAACCAGTTCCAGATTTTCAGCCACTGCAGGAATTCCGAGCGCTCATCGGCGAACCGGCGATGCGCCTGGTCGGCCTGTTCCTGCGCCTCGATCGGCCGGTCGCGCGGGTCTTGCACGGACAGCGCACTGGCGATGATCAGCACTTCTTTCAGAGCCTGCTGATCGCGCGCGGCGAGAATCATCCGGCCGACGCGCGGATCGAGCGGCAGGCGCGCGAGTTCGCGGCCAAGCGGCGTGAGCTGGTTGTCGTCGTCGACGGCGCCCAGTTCGTTGAGCAGTTGATAGCCGTCGGCGATCGCGCGGCCCGGCGGCGGCTCGATGAACGGGAAGGTTTCGATCGCCGTCAGATGCAGCGACTTCATCCGCAAAATCACCGACGCGAGCGACGAACGCAGAATCTCCGGGTCGGTGAAACGCACGCGGCCCTGATAGTCGCTTTCCTCGTACAGACGAATACAGATGCCATCCGCGACGCGGCCGCAACGCCCTGCCCGCTGATTGGCGGCCGCCTGCGAGATCGATTCGACCTGCAACTGCTCGACCTTGTTGCGATACGAGTAGCGCTTCACACGCGCGAGACCGGTATCGACCACGTAGCGAATGCCCGGCACCGTCAGCGAAGTTTCCGCGACGTTGGTCGCCAGCACAATGCGCCGCGCGTTCGACGTGCGGAACACGCGCTCCTGTTCGGCCGCGGACAGGCGCGCGAACAGCGGCAAAATCTCCGTATGCGGCGGATGATGCTTGCGCAGCGCCTCGGCGGCGTCGCGAATCTCGCGCTCGCCAGGCAGGAACACCAGCACATCGCCGGGGCCTTCGCGGCACAGTTCGTCGACCGCGTCGACGATGGCTTCCATCAGATCACGGTCGGTCTCGCGCTGCGTTTTCGGCCGCTCGCGGTCACGTTCACGCGACGAGGGCGATGTGCCTTCCGCCGCCTTCACCGCCGGGCTGTCTTCCGCGACCGGCCGGTAGCGCACCTCGACCGGATAAAGACGGCCGCTCACTTCGATCACCGGCGCGGGCTTGTCGTCGCTGCCGAAATGGCGCGCGAAACGGTCCGCGTCGATCGTCGCCGAGGTCACGATCAGCTTCAGATCGGGGCGCTTGACGAGAATTTCCTTCAGATAGCCAAGCAGAAAATCGATGTTCAGGCTGCGCTCGTGCGCTTCGTCGATGATCAGCGTGTCGTACGCCTTCAGCAGCGGATCGGTCTGCGTTTCGGCGAGCAGAATACCGTCCGTCATCAGTTTGACGGACGCGCCGGGCGACAGATTGTCGGTAAAGCGCACCTTGTAGCCGACCACTTCGCCGAACGGCGTGCCGAGTTCCTCGGCAATCCGGCGGCCTGTCGCCGAGGCGGCGATCCGGCGCGGCTGCGTATGGCCAATCAGACCGGTGCCGCCGGCGCCGAGGCCGCGCCCGAGTTCGAGGCAGATTTTCGGCAGTTGGGTCGTCTTGCCCGAACCGGTCTCGCCGCACACGATCACGACCTGATTCTGCGCGATGGCGCGCGCGATTTCCTCGCGGCGGCCGGAAACCGGCAACGCTTCGGGGAACGTGATCGGCGGGATCGGGTTCGGTTCGACAATGCGCTGAGTTCGCGGCGGGCGCGGTTCGGCACGGCGCGCTGCATCGCCTTGCGGCTGCGCTTTGTGTTTGCGGCCCTCCTGAGCGCTTTTCTGCGCCTGCGGATTATTTTGCGCGGACGCTTGCGGCTTTTGCGCCGCGCGTTGCGGCTCACGCGCCGTTGGCGGCGTGTTGCGGGCTGCGTCTCGCGCCACACGACGCGCGGCGTCGCCGGACTTCAACTGATCGGCGTCCGGCGCCGCATTCTCGTTCGCCGCAGCGGGACTTTTGGGTACGTTCGACATGGGGGCGCATTATAATCCCCGGCATGAATTCCCAAACCGACCTCGTCCCCGCGCCCGCGAGCGTTCCGGCCCCCGCCGGAGCAACGGAAGACCTCGCCCAGCACGCGCAATTCGTCGACTGGATGCGCTCAGTCGCCCCATACATCCATGCATTCCGTAACAAGACCTTCGTCGTGGGGTTCGGCGGCGAAGTGGTGCATCAGGGGCTCCTGAATGCGCTCGTCTCCGATATCGCGCTGTTGCAGGCCATGGGCATCCAGATCGTTCTGGTGCATGGCTCGCGACCGCAGGTCGAAGAACAGATGAGCCTGCACGGCGTCGAATCCGAGTTTTCGCACGGCATGCGTATCACCGACGCCCGCGCGCTGGAGTCGGCGAAAGAAGCCGCCGGCGAAGTGCGTCTGGATATCGAAGCCGCGATCAGCCAGGGCTTGCCGAACACGCCCATGGCGCACGCGCACATCAGCGTGGTGTCGGGCAATTTCGTCACGGCCCGCCCGGTCGGTATTCTGGACGGCGTCGATTTCGCCCACACCGGCGTGGTGCGCAAGATCGACGCGGATTCGATCCGCCATTCGCTCGCCAGCCGCAAGCTGGTGCTGCTCTCGCCGCTCGGCTTCTCGCCCACCGGCGAAGCGTTCAATCTGGCCATGGAAGACGTCGCCTCGGCGGCCGCCATCGCGCTGCGCGCGGACAAGATCGTGTTTCTGACTGAAACGCCAGGTTTGATGGAGGCCGGTGAAGACGGTCCCGAGCTGGTCCGCGAACTGTCGCTCGACGACGCCTACAAGCTGCATGAGAGCGGCGAGGTTACCGGCGACGCCGGCTTCTACCTGAAGCACTCGATCCGCGCCTGCCGCGGCGGCGTGGCGCGGGCGCACATCATTCCCTACGCGCTCGACGGCAGCCTGCTGCTCGAACTGTTCCTGCACGACGGCGTGGGCACGATGATCTCGTACGAGAACCTCGAAAGCCTGCGCGAAGCGACGCCGGACGACGTCGGCGGCATTCTCTCGCTGATCGAGCCGCTCGAGTCGGACGGTACGCTGGTGCGGCGCGGCCGCCACCAGATCGAACGCGACATCGACCATTTCTCGGTGATCGAGCACGATGGCGTGCTGTTCGGTTGCGCGGCGCTGTATCCGTACCCGCAGGAGCGCATCGGCGAAATGGCGTGTCTGACCGTCGCGCCGGAAGCGCAAGGCACCGGCGACGGCGAGCGCCTGCTCAAGCGCATCGAACAACGCGCGCGGGCCCGCGGCCTCACGCGTATTTTCGTGCTCACCACGCGTACTGAACACTGGTTCCTCAAGCGCGGCTTCGTCAAGGTCACCGTCGACGACCTGCCGGAAGACCGCCGCCGGCTCTATAACTGGCAGCGCAAGTCGCTGGTGCTGATGAAACAGCTCTGAACGGCCTCATATAAAGCGACCGTCCGTCCCGACATTGACACAACAACCATTTTTTATGGGACCGGAGTAAGTGCTAAAGCACTAACTACCGCAACCATTTTTCATGGGACCGGAGTAAGTGCTAAAGCACTAACTATCGCAACTATTTTTCATGGGACCGGAGTAAGTGCTAAAGCACTAACTATCGCAACTATTTTTCATGGGACCGGAGTAAGTGCTAAAGCACTAACTCCGGTCGACACAGGAGAAGCACAGCATGACTCGTATGGTTCAATGCGCGAAGCTCGGCAAGGAAGCCGAAGGCCTCGATTTCCCGCCGCTGCCGGGCGAACTCGGCAAGCGGATCTACGAAAGCATTTCGAAGGAAGCGTGGCAGGCCTGGTTGAAGCAGCAGACCATGCTGATCAACGAAAACCGCCTGAACATGGCCGATCCGCGCGCACGCCAATATCTGATGAAGCAAACCGAAAAATTCTTCTTCGGCGAAGGCGCGGACACGGCGCAGGGTTACGTACCGCCTTCGGCCGAGTAAGCCACGTTTGCGCCTCTTTTGGCGGCACGTTTGCCGAAAGCGGGCCAGAGCAAAAAATCCGCGCTACATGCGCG
Source organism: Paraburkholderia fungorum (assembly GCF_046027215.1). Lineage (GTDB taxonomy): Bacteria > Pseudomonadota > Gammaproteobacteria > Burkholderiales > Burkholderiaceae > Paraburkholderia > Paraburkholderia fungorum_D. Next base: position 3,133,860 of record NZ_JAQQEN010000001.1, read on the forward strand.
GATTTTTTTCGTCCCGTGACGCTCGGCGGACTCTCCAAACGGTACATTCCGAGCAGGTTTTAAGCCTCTTTTTCATACCCGTTCGATCCGCCGAACCCCCCGCCCGGCAAGGGATAGCGCGCCCTCCGCGCAGACCTTTCCGGCTGCCGGGTTTGCACGATCCTCTGTCATCGTGCTATCATGTGCAACGTTCCAACAGCAATTCACCTGCAATTTACCTGCATTACACTCTGCATCACGTTCAGCTCAGACTTGGCTCGCCGTGCGCGGCACAAGCGGAATTGAACATTTTTTATACAAGAAGGCTTGTCGGTCATTTCCTCGCCTGATCTCGTTTTTTTGAGCGGCGAATCAAGCACCGGCCTTTTTCGTTTCAAGCCTTTCAGCGGCGCATGGGCATGCTTCCAGCCCCCAGCGTCCTCATGCATCTGCCCCCCTTCCACGGCCACGCAGATGCAACAGTCAGCACAATTTAGACGAGTGTTTTTTCGCGAATCGTTCGCGAGGCACGGGCGTTCTGTTTGCTTTTTTGCGCCCTGATTTTTCGCCATCGGCATCCGGCGAAAAAATGCCCTCGCCCTGCTCACGAAACTGCACTCCCCCAGCACCCGTGGCGGAACATTCATGCGCGTTTTCATGAGTTTCGTCGCAGTCATTGGAGTTTTCACCTTGACCGCTTCCAGCAACGGCTTCTGGCGACACCACAAAGAAGAACAACGCCTTTCCCTCGACGACATCACGGTTGTCGACAAATCCCTCCTCAAGCGGGCCGTCGGCGCCATGGCACTCGGCAACGCCATGGAATGGTTCGATTTCGGCGTGTACAGCTACATCGCTGTCACACTCGGCAAAGTGTTCTTCCCGTCATCGAGCCCGTCTGCCCAGTTGATCGCCACCTTCGGCACGTTCGCCGCGGCATTCCTCGTGCGGCCGGTGGGCGGTATGGTGTTCGGGCCGCTAGGCGACCGCATTGGCCGTCAACGCGTGCTGGCGATGACCATGATCATGATGGCGCTCGGCACCTTCGCAATCGGTCTGATTCCGAGCTATGGGTCAATCGGCATTCTCGCGCCGGCTTTGCTGCTGGTTGCGCGTCTCGTGCAAGGCTTCTCGACGGGCGGCGAATACGGCGGCGCGGCGACCTTCATCGCTGAATTCTCGACGGATAAGCGCCGCGGCTTCATGGGCAGCTTCCTCGAATTCGGCACGCTGATCGGCTATGTGCTCGGCGCCGGCACGGTTGCCGTGTTGACCGCGACGCTCCCGAACGAGGCGCTGCTGTCATGGGGCTGGCGTGTGCCGTTCCTGATCGCGGGTCCGCTCGGCCTCGTGGGTCTGTATATCCGGATGAAGCTCGAAGAAACGCCCGCGTTCCAGAAGCAGGCTGAGCAACGGGAAGCCGAAGACAAGGCGCTGCCCAAGCAATCGTTCCGTGAGTTGCTGGTCCAGCAATGGAAGCCGCTGCTGCTGTGCGTCGGCCTTGTGCTGATCTTCAATGTCACCGATTACATGGCGCTGTCGTATCTGCCGAGCTATCTGTCGGCCACCCTGCACTTCAACGAAACGCACGGCCTGTTCCTCGTGCTGCTCGTGATGCTGCTGATGATGCCGATGACGCTCGCAGCCGGCCATCTGTCCGACGCGATCGGCCGCAAGCCGGTGATGCTGTTCGGTTGCGTGGGCCTGTTCGCGCTGTCGATTCCGGCGCTGCTGTTGATCCGCATGGGCACGGTCCTGCCGGTGTTCAGCGGCCTGATGATCCTCGGCGTGCTGCTGTCGTGCTTTACCGGCGTGATGCCGTCGGCGCTGCCGGCGCTGTTCCCGACCAGGATCCGCTATGGCGCGCTCGCCATCGGCTTCAACATCTCGGTGTCGCTGTTCGGCGGTACCACGCCGCTCGTGACGGCATGGCTGGTCAACAGCACCGGTAATCTGATGATGCCCGCGTACTACCTGATGGGTGCGTCGCTGATCGGCATCGTGTCCGTGTTCGCTTTGCGCGAAACGGCGTCCAAGCCGCTGCTCGGCTCGGGTCCGTGTGTCGCGACGCGCGCAGAAGCGCATGCGGTGCTGCGCGGCGAACGCGAAGCAGCGGAAATGGATGAAGCTTACGCGGCGACAGCAACCGCGCGTGCCTGATGATGCGCTGAGCAATGAGCGCTATATTGAGCGCTAGCGTGATCCGAAAACGGGCCGGCAGACATTTGCCGGCCCGTTTTTTTATGCCAGCAGCGAGTCGAAGCGTGCGGTGGCGCGGGCTCCTTCGACGATCAGCATGCCCGCCGAAATGGGCAGCTTGAAACGCCGCGGTCCGGCGCTGCCGGGATTGATGAACAGCACGCCATCGCGCTCGCTGATTGACGGCTTGTGTGAGTGACCGGTCACCACTACGCCGATTCCTTTGCTGCGCGGATCGGCGCCGACATCCGCGATATCGTGCACGACCAAAATCGTCACCTGTTGCACGGTGAGGCTTGCGTGCGTCGGCAAGGCGGCTGCCCAGTCGCCCGTATCGTTGTTGCCACGTACGGCGGTGACCGGTGCGATCCGCGCGAGCGCGTCGAGCACCGCAGGATTGCAAATGTCGCCGGCATGGATGATCGCGTCGCAGCCGGCAAGGTATTGCAGCGCCTCGGGACGCACGAGGTTATGGGTGTCGGAGATCAGGCCGATGCGAGCGGCAGGTGTGGGCGATGTCATGGCAACAGTATCGGCCGAACGCGCTCAATCCGCTTGAGACTGTTCAGCCAGTTCGCGCGCCGGCGCATGCGTTGCGGGCAAGTGCCGCGCGCCGCCGAGCATCCGTTTCGTCGCGCCTTGCACGAACACCGACGCGACGGACGCGCATGCGAAACTCAGCCACACGCTGTTATGCGGGAGCATTGTCGCAGTGACGGCGAAGAACGCGGCGAAGGAGCCGCGGCCGATCACCATGCCGCGCATCAGCAGCGCGACAAAGTCCGCGCCATGCGCGCGCTGCGCCGACACGGCGAGCACGATGCCGAGCAATGGAAACACCGACAGCAGCCCGCTCCAGGTCGCGCCCATCGAAGCCGACAGCGTCGTCACCGAAAGTGTTAACAGCGCGCCAGCGAGCATGCGCAGTGAGAGATCGCCGAGCCCCAAGCGCGTAGCCGGCACGTGGCCGGTCACACGCGGCAAGCCGCTTTGCGACACTGCAACCGCAACGCAGGCTGCCGCCAGCGCGTACGCGAGTCCGCTCGGCAATTGGGTGAGACATATCGCGACACCCACCCACCCTGCCATGCCGATGACTAACGCGAGCGGCCACGCCAAGCGACGGCTGGTCCACGCATACGCAAAGTTGAATGCTTCCGATGCGGCAATCGCCGCAATCGACGCCGCCGATGCCTGCGCCGCGAATGCCGGCCCGCGCTCCAGCGCGAGCAGCAATACGATCGGCCCGGCGACGACCGGCAGTCCCGCCAGCCATCCCGCGACCGACGGTCCCCAGACGCGCCCGGCAACCGTCAGCGCGGCGAGGAACGCGGGTACCAGCGCAAGCTTGAGCGCAAGCAGCACGCTTACGCTTCCATCAAGTGTTCGATGCGCCGGTCAGGTATGAGCCACCATGCGGCGCCCCCCGTATAGAGTACGGCCGACAACCAGGGCGCGACGAACGCGAGCACGATGCCCGCGAGGTAGATCACGACCGAGACCTTGCCCTTGAAGTCGTTACCGAGCGCTTTGGCGATCGTCGACTCCTTGCCGTGTTCGCGGATCAGCACACGGGTCAGAATGAAATAGGCGATGGCCGACATGAACAGCACGACGCCGTACATCGCGGTCGGCCACGAGGCCAGATGCTTTTCGCCGACCCAGTGCGTGACGGCGGGCAGCAGCGACAGCCAGAACAGCAGATGGAGATTGGCCCACAGCACCGCGCCGTTGACCTTCTGCACGGCATGGAACATGTGGTGATGATTGTTCCAGTAGATGCCGACGTAGATGAAGCTCAGCACGTACGCGCAGAACACGGGCGCCACCGGGCGCAGCGCGGCAAGATCGTAGCCGTCCGGCACCTTCAGTTCGAGCACCATGATCGTGATGATGATGGCGATTACGCCATCGCTGAAGGCTTCGACGCGTCCTTTGCCCATCGGTCGGTTTCCTGAGGATGAATGCGGTTAGGCGCGCGACATCGCCAATATCCTGCGGAATGCCCGCGCCGCTGCCGATTATCCGCGATGGCGCGACGCTTTGTCGATGCGACTGACGCTCCTGCTCACCCACCTTTGAATCACCTTTAGCGGATGAAACGTCCGTGAGCCTCAAGCCGTGCTCAACCCGCAATGCCGCTCGGGTAGTACACCGCGAGCCACACGCTTGGTTCCGTGTCGCTCGTCCAGGCAACCCGATGGCGGCAATGCGCTTCAATCAGCACATGGTCGCCCGGTTTCATCGGATGCGGCTGCGGATCGCCTTCGAATTCGAGCGTCGCCGCGCCGCTCAACAACGCGACCCATTCGGCGCGCGGACTGTCGTACCAGAATCCCGGCGGGCTTGCGTGGCCCCTCGAAACGATCCGCTCGATGCTCACGCCGCCTTGTTCAACCAGCGCATCGACCTGCTCGTCGGCGCTTGCCGGCGCAACGCGATCGAACAGGTTGCCGCGACTGATGGCGTGTTTCATGACGGGATTCGCCGCTCACTTCATCGGCTTCAGGCCATCGAGCAAGGTTGGTACCAGTTCGCTGATGGTCGGATGAATGTGCATCGCGTATTGCAGGGTCGGATACGGGGCACCCGCCGTCATGATGTCGATGAATGTGTGGATCGCTTCGTCGCCGTCGACGCCATGAATTGCCGCGCCGAGGATCTGCTTGCTCTGTGCGTCGACCATCACCTTCATGAAGCCGTCGGTTTCGCCGCGTTCGCGGGCGCGGCCTACGCGCGTCATCGGCATGGTGGCGATCAGCGCGTCGCGGCCGGTTTTGCGCACGTCCGCCTCCGAGAGTCCGACGCGCGCGAGCGGCGGGTCGACAAACACCGCATACGCCATGATCCGCGTATCGACGCTGCGCGCTCCGCCTTCGAGCAGATTGGCCGCGACGATCTGAAAGTCGTCGTACGAAGTGTGGGTAAAGGCGCCGCGACCGTTGACGTCGCCGATTGCCCAGATGCCTGGCACGTTGGTGCGCAACTGACCGTCGACCGGAATCGTGCCGTGTTTGTCCGTTGCGATGCCGGCGGCGGCAAGGCCGAGGTCGTAGGTATTCGGCTCGCGGCCGGTGGCGAACAGCAGATGCGACGCTTCGAGCGCGGGAATGTTCTGCTCGAAGCCGATGCATACCTCGTTCGCATGATGCGGATGCGGCTCGACCCGCGAGGGCTGCACACCGAAACGAAACTCGATGCCTTCGCGCGCCAATACCTTCTGCACAGACTCGGCGAAATCCGCATCTTCGCGCGCGAGCACGCGTTCGCCACGCACCAGTACCGTCACACGGCTACCGAAACGGCGAAAGATCTGCGCGAATTCGAGGGCGATATAGCTGCCGCCGACGATCACCAGATGCGACGGCAATTCCGTCAATTCGAGCAGGTTTGAGTTGGTGTTGTACTGAATCCGCTCAAGACCGTCTAGCGGCGGCACGACGGCGCGTGTGCCGGTATTGATGAAGATTTCGTCCGCGGTGATGTCTTCCACGACGGCGCCGTCGGGACCGCTGATCGAGAGCGCGTGCGCGCCGGTGAAGCGTGCGTGGCCGTTGAACACGGTGACATTTTCCGCACCACGCAGCCATTTTTCGACGCCGACGCGAGACTGGCCAATGATCAGATCTTTGCGCGCCTTGACTGCAGCGAGGTCGACGCTGACCGCTCCGCCTACCTGCACGCCCCACTCCGCGGCATGGCGTGCCACATGTGCCGTGCGGGCGCTGGCCACATACGCCTTGGTTGGCGTGCAGCCGACATTCACGCAGGTGCCGCCGAACGCTGCGCGCTCGATCACTGCGGTTTTCCGACCGCTTTGCCCAAGACGGACCGCTAGCGGCGAGCCGCCCTGGCCTGTACCGATTACAACTGCATCGAAATGCTGCGGCATGGCGATTCTCCCGAGGCTGGCTGCAGGTCGTAGCATCTTACCCTTAGCGCCCCGGGTCACCACGTTGTGGTGGACGTCCCGTCTTACTTCTGATTGTGCCCAGTCGGTGCTCAGTCGTGGCAGTGTGCTGCGCAGATCAGTTCGCGCGAGCGTTGCAGTGCGGCTTGCGCGCCGCGGGTCGCGACTACCCAGCCGACCTGGCCGAGGTTGAAATCCTGCGAGACCATCACTTGCATGAGGGCAACCATCGGGAGGACGACCGATGGTCGGTAAAGCTGGTTTTTGATCAGGGCTGGCATGGCTGGTGTGCTCACGTTGCACGTGGGCCGCTTTGGTCTCGTGCTGGAATATGGATCGATGGTGGCTATTCTAGGGAGATCGGGACCTTGGATAAATAGCGCTAGCGCGAAGTCACTTGTCTGGGAAATAGAACAATCTGACTGTTTGGAGATGGGCCTGCGGCGGGTGGGGTTATTTGGGGTTGGGACTACGGTATTGGTCTGGTTCTGTTTGCCTACGGCGTTTTTTGGCCTTTCCTTGTGTTCTTATTGGTCTATTAGCGTCGCCCCTGTGCGGGGCAGCACCTACTTTTCTTTGCCGCCGCAAAGAAAAGTAGGCAAAAGAAAGCGGCTCAAATGAACTGCACCCCAAAAGTTGGACACCGATCCAACCTTTGGGGTGTTTTTCATGGCCAAGTACAGTGAGCAGTTAAAGCTGAAACTGGTGAAGCAGTACGTGACCGGTTCGGCTGGTGTCGAGGTACTTGCAAAGCGGTACGGAGTGAGCCGCTCGGTTTTGCAGCTCTGGATTGCGGCCTACGAGCAACATGGACGGGACGGACTGCGCAAGAAATTCAGTCACTATGACGCGCAGTTCAGGATGTCGGTACTCATGCACATGTGGCAGAAGAATTTGCCATACCGGCAGGTGGCTGCGGTGTTCGACATCCGCAGTCCGGGCTGCATAGCGCAATGGGAACGCCGGTATCATGATGGCGGTATCGACGCACTGGCGCCTCGTCCACGAGGGCGCCGCAAAACAATGACCCAGCCAGTTCCTGAAAAGCCAACCGAAGTCAGTGCGCCAGATAAGCGCACGCGTGAGCAGTTGCTCAAGGAAAACGAGTACCTGCGCGCGGAGGTGGCCTATCTAAAAAAGCTCGATGCCCTGCTTCAGGCGAAGAAGCAGGGCGCGCAAAAGAAAAAGCGCAAATAGTGCAGGAGCTCCGGCAGCACCATCCGATGCCCGCTTTGCTCAAGGCAGCGGGTCTGGCGCGCAGCACGTTCTACTACCAGTTGAGCGTGCCGGATGCCGGTGAGCGGCACAAGGACCTCAAAACCCGCATCAAGACTGTGTATGAACGCCACAAGGGCCGTTATGGCTACCGGCGCATCACGGCGGCGATCCGGCAGGCGGGCCAGAGCGTGAACCACAAGACGGTGCAACGTCTGATGGGACAACTGAAACTGAAATCGCTGGTGCGCGCAAAGAAATACCGCTCATGGCGCGGCGAAGTCGGGCGTATTGCGCCGAACCTGTTAAACCGCGAGTTCAGCGCACAGCAGCCCAATCAGAAGTGGGTGACGGACGTGACGGAGTTCAACGTGCTGGGGCAGAAGCTGTATCTGTCACCGGTCATGGATCTGTATAACGGCGAGATCGTGGCTTATCAGATGAACACGCGACCGGTCTTCGATCTGGTCAGCGGCATGCTGAAAAAAGCGCTGGCAAAGCTTGGTCCTCAGGAGACCCCGCTGCTGCATTCGGACCAAGGCTGGCAGTACCAGATGCCTGCTTATCGACGGCTGCTGGATCAACACGGCCTGACGCAGAGCATGTCGCGCAAGGCAAACTGCTACGACAATGCGGCAATGGAAAGCTTCTTTGGCACGCTCAAGGCGGAGTTCTTCCGGCTGAGCAGGTTTGAAAGTATCGACGAGTTGAAGGCTGGCATCAGACAATACATTCACTACTACAACCACACACGCATCAAGCTGAAACTAAACGGGCTGAGTCCTGTGATGTACAGAACCCAGCCCTCTCAAACCTGAACGCAAACTGTCCAACTTTGCGGGGTCAGTTCAAAACCGCCAACATCTAAGTGGGTCCCCTGGCTTGGAGGGGCCGGTGGTGCGATTAACGGACCACATCGTGGTCTATGACGGTCTGTGACACAGCCGTCATTCGCTCCCACTCCGCACTGCGTGCGTCGCGGATGGGTCCACCAGGGAAACCAGGCGCTTCGTTTGCGCGGAGCGGGGGCCATCGGCTTCGCCTCGGCGACGCGCCGAAAAATACCGATGGTCTTGTGAAGTACCGCCCCGGCGCGCGCAGCGCCGCCGGAAGCATGACGGCCTGGTCACTCACGAGAGCAGGTGCGCGGGCCCAATCTCTACGGAGCCACGACACCCTCCAAGCCAAGGGAGCCGCTTAAAAATTAGCGGTTTGAAGCCGCTTTCTTTTGCCTACTTTTCTTTGCGGCCGGCAAAGAAAAGTAGGTGCCCCCCCGCACAGGGGGAACACTAATAAACCATTAAGCAAACAAGGAAAGGCCAAAGAGGCAAGAACAAGGAAATGCCGCCGCCAAAGGCAAACCCGTCAGGTAACAACCCCAATTTGCCCTTCACTCAAACTCCTGGCATAAGCATTCGCGCCAACGGGTCGACTATAAAGATATCCCTGCTGCTTATCACAATCGATCGACCGTAAAAACGCCGCCTGCTCAGCCGTCTCCACCCCTTCGGCCGTAACATTCATCCCTAATGAATGAGCCATCGCCACCACCGCCTGCGTGATAGCAATCGAATCCCGATGATCCGGCAACCCCGCGACGAAGGAGCGGTCAATCTTCAGGTTATGCAGCGGAAAGCGCTTCAAATACGATAAAGATGAATACCCCGTCCCAAAGTCGTCGACGGAAATCTTCACCCCCATGCCGTTCAGCGCGCTCAACATCGGCAATACGGTGTCACTGTCACTCATCAATAACCGCTCGGTAATCTCCAGTTCCAACGCCGCCGGCTCGAGCCCGGAGCGCACCAGACACCGCTCGATCCGTTCCACCAACCCATCATTGAACTGGCGCGGCGACAGATTCACCGCGACGATCAACTCCGGCGCCAAAGTGCGCCGCCATTGCGCCACCTGCTCGCAAGCCCGTGCCAGAACCCAGTCGCCAATCTCGACGATCAGGCCGGCATCTTCGGCCACAGGAATGAATTCCACCGGCGAGACATTGCCCAACTCGCTGTTGTACCAGCGCAGCAACGCCTCCGCGCCAATCGTACGGCCGCACTGGCTATCGACAATCGGCTGGTACACGAGGCTCAGCTCGTCACCGGCAAGCGCGCGCCGCAATGACTGCTCGATCGTAAAGCGGCGTTGCAGATGCTGATTCAACTCAGCCGTGAAAAACTGGAAATTGTTGCGGCCACGCTGCTTCGCGTAGTACATCGCTGAATCGGCATTGCGCAGCAACGTAGGCACGTCCTGCCCGTCTTCCGGAAACAGGCTGACGCCGATCGATGCGCCCAGGTAGTACTCGTAATCCGCCACCGCGAACGGCACCGCGATCATGTCAAGAATGCGACGGGCAAGCATGATCAGATGGTCAGTGTCTTCGTAAGCACTGACCACAATCACGAACTCGTCGCCGCCCACGCGCGCGAGCGTATCGTCGAGCCCCACGCATGCCGACAGCCGCTCCGCCACGCTGCACAGAAGCGCATCGCCAGCCTCGTGGCCCGCGGTATCGTTGACCTTCTTGAAACCGTCCAGATCGACGAACAGCACCGCGACGCGCGCCAGATCCCCCGTACGCACCGCTGCACCCGGCGCGCACAGATCGCGCATCCGCTCGGTCAGATAGGCTCGGTTGTATAGACCCGTAAGCGAATCGCGGGTCGCGAGAAACTTGAGTTGCCGCTGCGCCTCGCGCACCGGACCGATGTCAGTAAACGAAATCAGCACCGAGCTCGGTTCGGTGTCGCCCGGTTTGATGATCGGCACGACATTCTCGGTAATCCAGATCATCTCGCCATCGGTCAGCTCCAGCCCGATCGTGACGGCGAGCACGGGTTTGCCGGTCGCCAGCACTCGCGCGGTCGGACGATCGGCGTCGGTGATGATGGAGCCGTCCTCATGATAGGCGCGCACCATCACGGTCTGAATGTCATGGCCGACCAGTTGCGGACTCGCGCGCAGAATGCGCTGCGCGCTCGGGTTGCACGCAAGCACCACGCCCGCGCGCGACTGCACGACGATGCCCTCGTTCAGGTGTTCGACGACCAGCCGGTTATGTTCCTCGCTCTGCGCGAGCCGCTGCGCCATGGTGTCCTGATGGACCGCAAGTCCGACACTATGGCTGATGTCGCGCAGTACCGCTTCTTCTTCTTCACTCGGACGGCGCGATGCACGGTGGTAGACCGCGAACGCGCCGAGCACAGCGCCGGTATCGTTTTCAAACGGCACGGACCAGCACGCGCGCAAGCCGAGCGGCAAAGCAAGGTGCCTGAAATCGGCCCACAGCGGATCGGTTTCGATATCTTCGACGGCGACCATGCGCCGCTCGTACATCGCGGTGCCGCATGAACCCACGTTCGGGCCAATCGCGACGCCATCGATCGCGGCGCTAAAGTGCGCCGGCAACGACGGCGCGCCGCCGACTCGCACATGCACGCCGTCCGGGTCCAGCAGCAGGATCGAACAGGACGCACCCTCGCCGAGCAGCGCTTCCGCGCGGCGGCATACCTCGGCAAGCAATTCCGGTAGCGGTGTGTTGCGGGTAATCAGCCTCAATACCGTGCGCTCCGACGCCAGCACACCCTCGGCCAGATTCGGCCGGTAGTGGGTGCCTTCAGGCGTTGCTCCCAGCGTACTTTTTAATGTCGCTTCGCAAGTCATATGTGCGCCCCCTAACCCGACATCGGCAAGTTAGTGTACGCGGCGCACGGGGGTTTACGCCAAGCAAACGTACTTTAATCTCGATGCGTAGCATGCAGGCTGACTTGAGACGCTGCAGCGTCGCGGGAGGTCGGTTGCGAATGGCGCTCGAACGTACAGCGGGCGCCGCATGCGCTCACGCCAGACGCGCGATGCCGGGTCGTGCGAGATGCAGCACCTCGTAGACCGTGCGGCCCGCCGTTTCAACCGGCGCCGCCGATGACAAGGTCAGACGAATCAACCGCCAGTTGATGGTATCGAGCGCGGAAACGACTGCCACCGTATCGTCCTGTTCGGCAATGCGGCGGTTCTGGGCGGCATGCGCGGCGCGCAATTCGGCACGGTTTTCGTGCTCGCCGATCGGCTGCTCGTCGCGATATAGCGCGAGCGCCTGCTGCGCCGGTCCTTTGCGCGCGTCGAGCGGCAGCCAGGTCTCGACCTGCGGCCGGCCGAAGTCGTCGATCACGGCCTGAAAGCGCGAGCCCATGAAGAAATCGGCGGTCTGCGCGAGATCCAGCCACAGATAGACCGCCGCGTACACATTCGCGGTTGCGCCATAGCGGCCCCGCTCGCGAACCACAAAGGCCTTGAAACCGAGCCCTTCCGTCTCGTTCCACTGCGGACCGCGTTGCGCCGCGCGCTCGCGGATGATCCCCATGTCGTAGCTGGAAGGCAGGCGGTGCGAATACTGTTTGGCAAACATCACGGACTCCTTGCAGGTTTGTTGAGTGTCAGCTTGCACCTGCGCATCCATTACATCAAGATATGGTGTTTTATATCTGCGATAAAGATTCGATATGGCCGCACTCTCCCGCCCTCTCGATCTGGATGCCATCCGGGCCTTTGTGCTGGTGGCGGACCTTGGCAGCTTCACGCGCGCGGCCGAGCTCATGGATACATCGCAAGCCGCGATGAGCCTCAAACTCAAACGCCTCGAAGAACGTCTGGGCTACCGGCTGCTGGAACGCACGCCACGGGTGGTTCGGCTCTCGCCGCGTGGCGATGTATTCATCGGTGCCGCGCGCCAACTACTGCTCGCGCATGAACGCGCCCTGGCGGGTTCCGCCGATGCACCGGAGCGTCGCCTCAAACTCGGCATTAGCGATCATGTGGCGGGACCGAATCTGCCGGCGCTATTGGGACGGCTTGCGGCATACGATCCGCTGCTTGTCATCGAGGTGCGGATCGCCGCGTCGCGCGATGTGCTGACGTGGTTCGAGCGCGGCGAAATCGACGCCGCGATCGGTCGGCGCGAGGGCGATCGCCGCGACGGTCAGTTGCTGGCTGAAGAGCGGCTTGGCTGGTTCGCTGCGCCCGGCTGGCAGCATCGCGAAGGTCAGCCGCTGCGGCTCGCCACGCTCGCCGCGCCGTGCGGCATCCGTGCGATCGCCACGGACGTGCTCGATGCCGCCGGGATTGCCTGGACCGAGGTATTTGTCGGCGGAGGGGTGATGGCGGTTGGCGCGGCGGTCAGCGCTGGACTCGCCGTCGCCGCCTTGGCACAACGCGTGGCGCCGCCGGGCGCAATCGATGTCGGCGAGCAACTGGGGCTGCCGCCACTGCCGCACTCGCAAGTCGTGCTGCATACGCGGCTGGCCGATCCGCGCTCGCAGGAGACACTGCGAGCGGTCAGTTCGGCGTTTCTGAATGCTGCCTATTGACTGAGGAAGGAGGCGGAGTGGATCGAAGTCGGCCTGCTGCGCGCTGGTTAGGGCGACGCCTCGCGCCGCCACTCCCGCCTCAACCGTTTCAGCCACCTGGCGGTCGGCTACCACCGCCTTGTGGGGAACCACCTTGTGGAGAACCACCTGGCGGGTGACCACCGCCGTTACCTTGCGACCCGCCCGGCGGACGGCCACCTGCATTACCCGGCGGCTGCCCTCCCGGTGGACGTCCACCTGCATTACCCGGCGGCGGACCTCCCGGTGGACGCCCACCTCCCCCACCTCCCCCACCTCCCCCACCTCCACTACCCGGCGGCGGGCCTCCCGGCGGACGCCCACCTCCCCCACCTCCATTACCCGGTGGCTGGCCTCCCGGCGGACGGCCATTTCCGTGACCCGGTGGCGGGCCACCCGGCGGCCGACCATCGGCATGCCCCGGCGGCGGACCACCTGGAGGCCGCCCGCCTCCATGCCCCGGCGGCGGACCACCCGGTGGACGACCGCCTCCGTGACCCGGCGGCGGCCCGCCTGGAGGACGTCCACTTCCGTGACCCGGCGGCGGTCCTGGGGGTCGTCCGGCGCCTGGTCTTGGCGGTGGCGGTGGCGGGTGATGGGCCCAGCGCGACTGCTGGCCGTACCATGGTCGGCCGCGATAATAGTTGCCCCAGTAGGTACCGATCGAGAATGTCACGATCGGCAGGCCGATCACTGTGCCGTAGTTCATCACTGGCACATTGCTGCCCTGATAAGGATAGCTGAGCCGTGCCGCATAGACCCAGCCGCGCAGGTTGGGCGCGGCAACGTCGCACCATTGATAGTTGCTGATGCAGCCCATCACGGTGACTGGCACGCCGCCGGGCAATTGCGTCACGACTGGATAGTCAGGAGCCGGGCCCGCGCGTACGTTGACCGTGCCGTTCGTATAAGCCTGCGACTGCGCCAGGGCCGCGGCAGGCAGCGCCAGCAAGCCGGCCGAGACACACATCCATCGAACGAGTTGTTGTTTCATTCTTTCTCCCGTTTTACGCCCTGCTGTTTGCGAGCACACGTCGCGCGCATCAGGTTTTGCAACCCCTCCAGGCCGGCTCGTTTCGCAAAGCGTTGGTCTTGGAGCGCACGCACAGCGTGTACCTGAAAGCATTTTGTCGCCGCAAAGAAAAGGCAAAGAAAGCGGCTCGAACCGCACATTGTTAGCGATCCCCTGACCTGAAGGAGATCGTGCCTCCGTGGAGATTGGGCCTGCGCACCTTGTCTGCCTGACCAGACTGTCATGCGCGGCGGCGCTACGCACGCCGAAGCGGTCCTTCATAAAACCGACCGCCGGGTTTTGCGCGTGCGGTTTGCCCGCCGCGGCGGCTTGTAATTACATACGCTGGTGCAACGCGCCGACTTTCTATGTGAGCGCACCGGCATCCAACTATATCAACACTTCCAAAGCCCCCGCAGTTTCCGGCGCCTCGCCGAGGCGAAGCCGATGGCCCCGCCGCAAACAGACGAAACCACTGGTTTCCCTGGTGAACCCGTCCGCGACGCACGTAGTGCGGAGTGGGAGCGAATGACGGCTGTGTCACTGACGGTTACCGACCGAGGTGTGATCCGTTAATCGGACCACCAGCCCCTCCAAGCCAGGAGACCCACTTAAATGTTGGCGGTGTGAGCCGCTTTCTTTGCTTACTTTCTTTGCGGCGGCAAAGAAAGTAAGTGCGTGCCCCGCACAGGGGCGACGCTAATAGACCAATAACAAAACAAGGAAAGGCCAACACCGCAGGCGCACAGACAATGCCGCCGCCAAAGGCAAAAAAAGATATTCGAAAACATCGAACAAGTACATCGCCAACATGGCACGGCACCCCCACTCCACAAGCGCACAATCCACCACATCAACCCGCACCACACATTCGGAGAAACACAATGACCCGCTTCCAAGGTAAATCCGTACTCATCACTGGCGGCAGCAGCGGCATCGGCTTCGCCGCTGCCCAAGCCTTCGCAAACGAAGGCGCCCGCGTCATCATCACAGGCCGCGACGCCACCGCGCTCGAATCCGCCAAAGCCACACTCGGCCCAAACGCTATTGCCATACGCAATGACGCGGGCTCCATCGCCTCGGCCCGCGACCTGGCGGCCACCCTTAGCGCCGCCGACATCCATCTTGACGCCGTCTTTGTGAATGCCGGCACCGCAAAATTCGCACCCTTCGCGGACGTAGACGAAGCCCTCTGGGACGCAACCTTCAATACCAATGTCAAAGGCGCCTACTTCCAGATCCAGTCACTGTTGCCGCTGCTCAATCGTGGCGCGTCGATCGTCATCAATGGCTCGATCAACGCGCACATCGGCATGCCTGCCTCCTCGGTGTATGCAGCCAGCAAGGCGGCCGTGATCTCCCTTGCCAGGACCCTGTCCGCTGAATTGCTGCCGCAAGGCGTGCGCGTCAATGTCGTGAGCCCCGGCCCGGTGCAAACGCCGCTCTACGGCAAACTCGGCCTCGACGCCGCCACGCTCGAAGCGACCGCCGCGCACATCCTCGGTCAGATCCCGGCCGGCCGCTTCGGCACGCCAGAGGAAATCGCCTCGACCGTGCTGCATCTCAGCGCGCCGGAATCGGCGTTTATCGTCGGCACGGAAATCATCGTCGACGGGGGCATGAGCCAGCTTTAAACCTTGCTGAAGTTCCTGGTGCCCGCACGGTAACAGTGGCCGCGGCCGCGGTTCAATGAATCCGTGTCGGCGGGTCCGCCTGATGATCGTCGGGCGGCCCGTCGTCAGCGCCGAACAGTTCCGCGCATAGACCCTGGCCGACCTGGCTCAGCCGCGCGGTACCTGCCCCTTCCTCGTTGAAGGTGGTCTCGACCAGACCGCCGTCGACCAGCGCCGTCAGCTGCCGCCGCAAGCCGCTCATCGGCACGCCCGCCTGCTTCGACAGTTTGGCGAGCGACCACGCGCCGCCTGGCGTCTCCCGATGCGCGCGCCACAGTTGTGCCAATACGGCCACCAGCACCGGATCAATTTCATCTTCGTTCATAGGCATCTCCTTTCAAGCCATCTGCGCCACCAGTTCGCCCAGGGTCTTCAATGCCGCTTCGGTCTGGGCCGTCCACGGGTAGCTGTAATTGAGCCGGATGAAGTGGCGAAAATCGTTGCGCGTCGAAAACATCATGCCCGGCCCGATCGTGATGCCGCGCGCGAGTGCGGCCTGATAGAGCCGCATCGAATCGACGCGTTCGGGCAATTCCACCCATAGCACGTAGCCGCCCTGCGGTGTCGAGGTGCGCGTGCCGGCCGGAAAAAACCGCTGCACCATTGCCGTCATGATGCTCGCCTGCTGCCGGTAGACCTTGCGCACATGTCGCAGATGGCGGTCGTAGCCGTCCTGCCTGAGGTAATCGGCGACGGCGACTTGCGGCACCGACGGCGTGGTCAGCGTGTTGAGAAACTTCAGCTTCTCGACTTGCGCACGATAGCGCCCTGGCATCGCCCAGCCGATCCGGTACGACGCGGTCAGGCTCTTCGAGAACGATGCGCAGTGCAGCACGAGGCCTTGGGCGTCGAAATTCTTCAGCGTCGACGGCCGCGCGTCACCGAAATAAAGCTCCTGATAGACGTCGTTTTCGATCACGGGAATCTCGTGCGCGGCAAGCAGTTCGACCAGTTGCCGCTTGCGCGCGTCCGGCATCTGGAAGCCCATTGGATTCTGGAAATTCGGCATCACCATGCACGCGGCAATCCTCTGTTTGGCGATCACCTCGGCCAGCGCCTCGATGTCGATGCCGTGAACCGGATGCGTCGCCACCTCGATCGCGCGCATGCCCAGCCGCTCGATGGCGTGCAGCATCGCGTAATAGGTCGGCGATTCGACCGCCACCGTGTCGCCGGGTTTGGCGACCGCCTGCAAGCTCAGGTTGATCGCCTCCGTCGCGCCGAGCGTGATAATGATTTCGTCCGGATCGACCGGCACGCCGTTTTCCGCATAGCGTCGCGCGATCTGCCGGATCAGTTCGGGATTGCCCGGCGGCAGGTCGTCGATGAGATTCCAGCTCGCGTGCCGCCGCGCGATCGCATTGGCGTACTGGTTGATACGCCGCCACGGGAACAGCGAAGGATCGGGATACGGCGAGCCAAGCGGCATCGCGTCGTGCGCCCGAATGCTGCGCAGGGTCGACAGCACGAGCCGGCTCACGTCGACGGCGGCCGCCACCGGCGGTGTGTGCGCCGCGCCCTTGCGGCCCTTGTGCGGCTCGTCGGGCGCCGTTGCGGCAGCCACGGTGTCGCGCACGAAATAGCCTGACTGCGGCCGGCTCTCCACGATCCCGCGGCTTTCCAGCAGCGCGTACGCATGCAGCACCGTCTTGATGCTGACGCCGTGCTGCTGGCTCGCCTGCCGCACCGACGCAATCCGCTCGCCCGCCGCAAAGACGCCGCGGCGCACGGCTTCGGTCATTTCATCGGCAAGTTTTTCGTACAGTTTCAAGGACCTGGCTCAGACGTAAGCGTGGGCGGGGCATCAGTCTATGACACATATGGAGCAACTGTACCCCTCTTCTTTCCGATTTTCTGTATGCTGCGCGGCTTTTGGAACACAGTAGGCTTGGGTTTATCGGCGCATACGCCTTGTCCTGGCCACTCCGGCGGCACCATCATGAAGAAACCCGAAGCTCGCATCGAACCGTACACGCACCCGGCCGCAGGCTGGGGCGCGCTCAAATACGTCGCGATCAACCTGATCAAGGAAAAGGTCACGGGCGGCAACTATCGCACGCTGCTCAAGCAGAATCAGCCGGACGGCTTCGATTGCCCAGGCTGCGCGTGGCCGGATCGCGAACATGCGTCGACTTTCGAGTTCTGCGAAAACGGCGTCAAGGCAGTCGCCGCCGAGGCGACCAGCAAACGCGTGACGCCGGCATTCTTCGAAGAGCACACGGTCGCCGAACTGATGGACCAGTCGGATTTCGAGCTGGAACAACACGGCCGCCTGACCGACCCGCTCGTCTACGACGCGATGCGCGACCGTTACGTGCCGATCGGCTGGAACGAAGCCTTCGACCTGATTGCGAACCACCTGAAGCGCCTCGACGATCCGGACCGCGCCGCCTTCTACACGTCGGGCCGCGCCAGCAACGAAGCCGCGTTCCTGTATCAGTTGTTCGTGCGCATGTACGGCACCAACAATTTCCCCGACTGTTCGAACATGTGCCACGAAGCGACTAGCCGCGGCTTGCCGCATACGGTCGGCATCGGCAAGGGCACGGTTACGCTCGACGACTTCGAACACGCCGACACGCTGCTGATCTTCGGCCAGAATCCGGCGACCAATCACCCGCGCATGCTCGGCGAACTGCGCGAGTGCGCCAAACGCGGCGCGACCATCGTGTCGATCAATCCGCTGAAGGAACGTGGCCTGGAGCGTTTTGCGAGCCCGCAGCATCCGGTGGAAATGCTGACCATGGGCAGCACGAAGATCAGTTCGGTGTTCATCCGGCCGAAGGTCGGCGGCGATTTCGCGCTCATCAAGGGTGTCGCCAAACGCGTGATCGAGCTCGATGACGAAGCGCAGCTCTCCGGTCTCGAGCGCGTGCTGGATGTCGCGTTCATCGCCGCACACACGGTCGGCTTCGAAGCGTTTGCCGACGATCTGCGCGCCGAAAGCTGGGACACCATCGTCGCCGAAGCGGGTGTACCGTTCGAAGCGGTGCTGAAGCTCGCCGACATCTATGTGAAGGGTCGCGCGGTGATTTCGACCTGGGGCATGGGCCTCACGCAACACAAGAATTCGGTGCCGACGGTCCAGCTGCTGTCGAACCTGATGATGATGCGCGGCAATATCGGCCGGCGCGGCGCGGGCTTGTGCCCGGTGCGCGGACATTCGAATGTGCAGGGCGACCGCACGGTCGGCATCGAAGAAAAGCCGACTCAGGCGTTTCTCGACCGCCTCGGTGAAGTCTACGATTTCGAGCCGCCGCGCGAACACGGTCTGGACGTCGTCAATGCGATCCAGGCGATGCTCGACGGGCGCGTGAAGGTGTTCATCGGACTCGGCGGCAACTTCTCGATCGCGACGCCGGACACGCCGCGCACGTGGGACGCGATGCGCTCGTGCGATCTGACGGTGCATATCACCACCAAGCTGAATCGCAGCCACCTCGTGCACGGCCGCGACGCATTGATTCTGCCGACGCTCGGGTGCACCGAAATCGATTTGCAGAATGGCGTGGCGCAGGGGGTGACCGTTGAAGATTCGATGAGCATGGTGCACATCTCGTACGGCATGAACAAACCGGCCTCGGAGAATCTGTTGTCGGAGATTGCGATTGTCGCGAGGATGGCGCACGCCACGCTGGGCAGCGGCAAGGTCGATTGGCTCGCGCAGGCGGCCGACTACGCGCTGATCCGCGACGGCATCGCGAAGGTGATCGACGGCTTCCAGGACTACAACGAGCGCCTGAAGAACCCAGGCGGCTTCCATCTCGGCGTGGCCTCGCGCGAGCGAATCTGGAAAACGCCGAGCGGCAAGGCGCAGTTCATGGTTCACGCGATTGCCCTCGACACGCCGATTCATCGCGCGCGCGCGGAACATGGCGAGCGCTTGATGACCTTGATGACGACCCGTTCGCACGACCAGTACAACACGACGATTTACGGCCTCGACGACCGTTATCGCGGCGTGTACGGCCAGCGGCGTGTCCTGTTCGCCAACCGGGACGATCTGGCGATGCTGGGTTTCGTTGCGGGGCAGCGCGTGGATATCACGAGCGTGTGGGCGGACGGAGTCGAGCGTCGCGCCAATGGTTTCCTGCTGGTCGAGTACGACATTCCGCGCGGCTGTCTGGGTGCTTATTATCCCGAGACGAATCCGCTGGTGCCGTTGTCGTCGGTTGCCGACGGCGCGGGGACGCCGACTTCGAAGTCGATTCCGGTGCTGTTGACGGCGTCGGTCGCTGAGGCGGTTGCGGCCTGAGGCTGGCTGTCCGACGGTTGGGGTTTCAGGCCTGCCGCTTGACGCTCAGGCCTGGTGCTTCGACAGATCGCGATGCGTCAGGTACAGACGCAGATCGAATTCGATCTGGTGATAGCCCGGTTGCATGAATTCGCAGAGGCGGTAGAAGGCCTTGTTGTGATCGCTTTCCTTCAGGTGCGCGAGCTCATGCACCACGATCATTTTCAGAAATTCCGGTGCAGCCGATTTGAACAGCGAGGCAATCCGGATTTCTTTCTTCGCTTTCAGCTTGCCGCCCTGCACGCGGGAAATGCTCGTGTGCAGGCCTAACGCGTGGCGCAACACGTCGAGCTTGCTGTCGTAGGTGACTTTGTCGATCTGCTCCGCACTGCGGAGATGTTCACGTTTGAGCTCAGCGCAGTAGGCGTACAGGGCTTTGTCTGTTTGTATCTCGTGCGTGTTGGGATAGCGGCGCGCCAGGTAGGAGCCCAGTTGCTCGTCGGCGATCAGCTTTTTCACCTTCTCTTGCAGAGGGGATGGATAGCCGGTCAGATATTTCAGGTGGTGCATGATGGGATTCTTGCCGCTTGGGCGACGACGTTATCAGTTCGCCTGCTGGCGGCGAGGCGCCCCGGTCAGCGCAGGTTGTTCTCGCAATCCGTCCAGAGCCGCAGCGGATCCCGATGAAGCGGATACTGCCTGTCGAGCCACGCCGAAAGTTTGACCCAATCCGGATGATGGGTACCGGTTTGCGCAGACCAGATCGACGATCGCTCGAGAATGTGGCCGTTCTCGCGATCACGTATAAGCAGGCTGCCGAGACCGTTCGAACTGTTTTCCTGCGATTCCACCCGATAGCGCGGCATGATCCTGAACTCGGCATCTTCCGCCCAACCGTACAACCCACGGACCACCCCGGTCGCGTCCCGCAACTCCACCGGACCGCTTGCGGGCCTGACGGCCGACCAGCCCTCCGGAAACTCCGCGACGAGCTCGTTTTTGGCTTCCCTGACCCATTTCATACGCCAGGCTCGCTCCATCGCCTCGCGCACGCGTGCGGCCGACTCATATCCGGGTGGCACTTCGATTCCCATGGGCAGGCTGACGAGGTTCTCTTTCCAGAGCGCTTTTTCGCCACGATCGCGCCGCTCCACGGCCTCGAATGGCGCGTCTCCGAACGGGTTATCAGGCCGGCTGCCGACGTGGGCGCCACTAGGCTTCAAGTCGGGGAACAGTCCGTCCGCATTCTGACGGGTGAGCTTCGGCTTTCCATTTTTCATTGGTCTCTCCGCTCTGTAGCGATCGCATGAACACCCAATCTACCTTAATTGGACGCCAGTGCCGGCATCGGCCGACAGAGGCATGCCTGGCGGCTGTTGCCAAAATGATGGGAGAGCTCGGGTAGCAGCGTGGTGCCGGGGACCGGACTTGAACCGGCAAGCCGTGAGGCGGCGGATTTTAAGTCCGCTATGTTTACCAATTTCATCACCCCGGCAGGGGTCAGAACCGCGTGTGGACGCGAATTCTACCACTGCCCGGCACCCGCACCAAACGCGCGAAAATCAACCCCGCAGCGGCGCCCCCACCCCGGTCCCCTGCCCGCCCCGGAACAAAATCCAACGTCATTCGGCAGTCACAAACCTTCCCGATAATCCGCTCACGAAAACGTTTACACCCAAAGCGGAAACAATGATCCCAACGATCAAGGATGTCGCCGCCCACGCGGGCTTCTCCATCGCCACGGTCTCGCGCGCCATCAACGCGCCCCACACCGTGAATCCCGTCACGCTCGAAAAGGTGCGTCAATCCATCGACGCCCTCAACTTCCGCCCAAGCCCGCTAGGCCGGCAATTGCGCGGCGAGCGCACGCGCCTTATCGGCGTAATCCTGCCGACGCTCGCCAACCCGGTGTTCGCCGAATGCCTGCAAGGCATCGACGAACTCGCGTCAGCGCAAGGCTACCGGCTGATGCTGATGACCACCCAATACGACGCCGATCGCGAACGCCATGCGATCGAAACCCTGCGCGAACATCGCGTGGAAGGCCTGATCCTGACCGTTGCCGATGCCGACACGCACCCGCTGCTCGACGACCTCGACCGCGCCGGCCTGCTCTACGTGCTGATGCACAACGACACGGTGCGGCGCCCGTCAGTCTCGGTCGACAACCGCCTCGCCGCGTTCGATGGCGTACGCATGCTGATCGCCCACGGCCATCGCCGCATCCTGATGCTGGCCGGAACGCTGGCCGCCTCGGACCGCGCCCGGCAGCGCCATCTCGGCTACGCCCAGGCGATGCAGCAAGCCGGCCTCACGCCCGCGCCGGCGCTCGAAGTCGATTTCAATGCCGAGGAACTGGCGCCGTCCGTGCTCGCGCATCTGACGAACGGCCCGAACCGCCCGACCGCCCTCTTCTGCAGCAACGATCTGCTCGCCATGGTCGTGATGCGCGGCCTGCGCCGCGCGCGTCTGCAGATTCCGCGCGACATGTCGATTCTCGGCTTCGACGGCCTTGGCATGGGTGAATTGCTATCGCCGCCTCTGTCCAGCGTCCGTGCGCCGAACCGCGAGATCGGCTGCGCGGCGTGGCAGCGTCTGCTGACCCGCGTGAATGGCACCTACGATGCGTTCGGCGAACCATCGCTTGCCCTGACGCTGCCGCACAGCTTGCGCGAAGGCGCCACCATCGCGGCGATTTCGAATCACGACGAGGCCGTCCCGGCGCATTCCAGCGTGGCCGCGGCGAAGCACGTTACCTGACCCACATTCCAATCTGAACCACCTGCACTTGCTCATCTGGAGACCCGCAGTGATCCACCCTAGCTCACGCCTCGCATCCGACCTGCGCAAACTCGTCCGCACGACCGCGGCCGCCCTGTCGGCCACGGCTGCCGTCGCCGTTGCGCTGACCAGCTTCACCCTGCCGCAAACGGCCCACGCCGAAGAAACCGCGATCTGCTACAACTGCCCGCCAGAATGGGCCGACTGGGCCAGCCAGATCAAGGCGATCCAGCAAAAGACGGGGATTCGCGTGCCGTTCGACAACAAGAACTCCGGCCAGTCGATCGCGCAACTGATGGCCGAGCAGAAGAGCCCGGTCGCCGACGTCGTGTATCTCGGTGTGTCGTCAGCCTTCCAGGCAAAAGACAAAGGCGTGATCCAGCCATACAAGCCCGCGCATTGGGACGACATTCCGGCGAACCTGAAGGACCCGCAAGGCTACTGGTTCACGATCCACTCGGGCACGCTGGGCTTTTTCGTCAACAAGGACGCACTCGAAGGCAAGCCGGTGCCGCGCTCGTGGGCCGACCTGCTGAAACCCGAATACAAAGGCATGATCGGCTACCTCGACCCGTCGAGCGCGTTTGTCGGCTATGCCGGGGCGGTCGCGGTGAATCAGGCGCTCGGCGGCACGCTCGACAACTTCGAGCCGGGCCTCGACTGGTTCCGCAAGCTGAAAGCCAACGCGCCAATCGTGCCGAAGCAGACCGCCTACGCGCGCGTGATGTCCGGTGAAATTCCCATCCTGCTCGACTACGATTTCGACGCCTACCGTGCAAAATACAAGGACCATGCGAACGTCGAATTCGTGATTCCGAAGGAAGGCACGATCTCGGTGCCGTACGTGATGAGCCTCGTCAAGGGCGCCCCGCACGATGCGAACGGCAAGAAGGTGCTGGATTTCGTGCTCTCCGACGAAGGCCAGAAACTATGGGCCGAAGCCTATCTGCGCCCGGTACGCGCGAATGCGATGAGCCCGGAAACCGCCGCGAAATTCCTGCCTGCAAGCGAATACGCGCGCGCCAGGCCGGTCGACTTCGGCAAGATGGCCGAGAAGCAGTCGAGCTTCGGCGAGCGTTATCTACAGGTGATGCATTGAACGACATCACGTTTCCGCTACGCTGGCGCATCGCCTTGATCGCGCCGGCGCTGGCGGTTTTCATCGCGTTCTGGCTGCTGCCGATGGGCGCGCTCGCACAGATCAGCGGCGACGGCCACGCATTTGCAACCTACCGCGCGATGCTGACGAACCCGCGCTACATGTCGAGCCTCGGCGCGACGGTGGTGTTATCCGCCATGGTCACCGCGGTGACGCTGGTGCTTTCTGTTATTGCCGGATTGCTGCTGGCGCGCCGCGAGTTTCCGCTTAAACGCACCTTGCTCGCCTTGCTGACTTTTCCGTTGGCATTCCCAGGTGTCGTGGTCGGCTTTATGGTGATCATGCTGGCGGGACGCCAGGGTTTGATCGGTGCGCTGTCGCTCAAGCTCACCGGCGAACGCTGGGTGTTCGCGTACTCGATGAGCGGCCTCTTTCTCGGCTACCTGTACTTCTCGATTCCGCGCGTGATCGTCACCGTGATGGCGTCGGCAACCAGACTCGACGCCTCGCTTGAAGAAGCGGCGCGCTCGCTGGGTGCGTCGCCGTGGCGCATTACGCGCGATATCGTGTTGCCCGCGCTGTCACCCGGTTTGATCGCGGCGGGCGCTGTGTGCTTCGCAACCGCAATGGGTGCATTCGGCACGGCCTTCACGCTCGCCACCGACATCGACGTGCTGCCGATGACCATCTATACCGAGTTCACGCTGAACGCGAACATGGTGACGGCAGCGGGCCTGTCGATCGTGCTCGGCATCGTCACCTGGCTCGTGCTGGCGTTCGCGCGCAGCGTGAGCGGCTCGGCGGTGGCGGCCAGCGCATAAGCGGTGTTTCCAAACCAGACGACAGGACCTCGATGAACGCCGTCATTGCCTCCATCGAGCCGGCTGCGAAGCCGCGCTGGTGGCTCAGCTTGTCAAACGCGAGGACGTGGCTCGCAGCGGGCCAGTGGCTCGTGACGCTACTGTTGTGCGCGTTTCTGATCGTGCCGGTCGCGATGTCGATCGTGGCCGGACTGACCGTCAATTACTTCAAGGGCGTATCGAGCGGACTCACGTTGCGCTGGCTCGCCGAAGTGTGGACGCAATATCACGACTCGGTTTTTCTTTCGCTCGAAGTGGCGGCGGCGACCCTGCTGATTACCTTGCTGACGGGTGTGCCGGCCGGTTACGTCCTCGCACGCAGCAAGACACGCCTGTCGCGCATCATCGAAGAATTTCTGGTGCTGCCGATCGCGCTGCCCGGTCTCGCTTCGGCACTCGCACTGCTGGTGGTCTACGGCGGTTTCACGATGTTTCGCATGAGCGTCGCGTTTATTGTGGTCGGGCATGTGGTGTTCACGCTGCCCTTCATGGTCCGCGCGGTCGCCGCGGTGTGCGCGAGCAGCGATCTGCGTACGCTCGAAGAAGGTGCGGCGAGCCTCGGCGCGAGCTTCTTGCAGCGCTTCATGACCGTGGTATTGCCGAATGCGCGGCCTGGCATCGTGGCCGGCGCATTGGCGGTGCTGACGCTTTCCATCGGCGAATTCAACCTCACGTGGATGCTGCATACGCCCGATACCAAAACGCTGCCGGTCGGCCTTGCCGATACTTACGCGTCGTTGCGCATCGAAATCGGCAGCGCATACACGATTCTGTTTTTTATCATGACGATGCCGTTACTCGTCGCCATGCAATGGCTCGGCGTCGATGCAACCGGCCAGCGCAGCGCGGCAAAGAAACGCGTCGATGCTTCTCGCTCACAGGCCACGCCCAAGCCATGAAACTCGCTTCCATTCCCATCACGCTCACACAGTGCGCGAAGACGTTTCGCGGCACCCGCGTACTCGAACCGCTTGATCTGCAGATCGGCGCCGGCGAAACGCTGGTGCTGCTCGGCCCGTCCGGTTGCGGCAAGACCACCACGCTGCGCATGATCGCGGGACTCGAAACACCCGATGCGGGTGGACGTATTGCATTTGGCGACGAAGACGTCACCACACTGCCGATCGAGAAGCGCCAGGTCGGCATGGTGTTCCAGAGTTATGCGCTGTTTCCGAATCTCACGGTACGCGGCAACATCGGTTACGGACTGAAAATCAAACGCGTGCCGGCCGACACCGCGCGGCAACGCGTCGACGAATTGCTCGCGATGATGCGGCTGAGCGCTCATGCCGACAAACCGATCGAGCAACTTTCCGGCGGCCAGCGCCAACGCGTTGCACTGGCTCGCGCCCTCGCGGTCCAACCCCGCGTGCTGCTACTCGACGAACCGCTCACCGCGCTCGATGCGCGTTTGCGCGACACCTTGCGCAGCGAGATGAACACGCTGCTGCGCGAACTCGGCATCACGACCGTCTATGTGACGCACGATCAGGCTGAAGCGATGGAACTGGGCGACCGCATTGTCGTGATGAGCGCCGGGCGTATCGAGCAGAGCGGCACGCCGCGCGACATCTACTACCGCCCCGCGAATCGCACCGTCGCGCAGTTTATCGGCACGATCAACCGGCTGGCCGGCGAGCGGCGCGATGGCCTTCTGACGACGACGGGCGGCGCTGTGCCGCTGCCTTCCGGCCGTGCCAACGCGAGCGACGCGCACGAATTCTTCTTCCGTCCCGAGGACGCCTATCTCGCCGACCCGGCCAACGCGCAACTGCGCGGTAACGTCGAAAGCACGGCGTTTCTCGGCGAGCGTACCCGCTTGACGATTGGCGGCGCCGCGCCAGACCCGTTGCTGATCGACGTGGCGGGCCGTGTCGAACTGGCGCGCGGCACGCCGGTCGGTATTTCGATCGCGCAGGATGCGCTGATTGCGCTATCGTAATAAGGCTGCGCCCGGCTTTTTGCGCGCCACAAAAAAAGGACTTCCCCATGCTGCTGGCTCAAATTAGCGACCTGCATATCAAACGGCCCGGCGCGCTCGCTTACCGGCGTGTCGACACCGGCGCCTACCTCGCACGCTGCATTGCCGCGCTCAACGCGCTGGAGCCACGCCCCGACGCGGTGATCATGACCGGCGATCTGGTCGATCAGGGCGATCCGGAACAATACGAGCATCTCAAGACGCTCCTCGCGCCGCTCGAGATTCCCTACTTCCTGCTGGTAGGCAATCACGACGAACGTGCCGCCTTGCGCGCGGCGTTTCCCGATCGCGCGGAATTGCGTAGCGGCGGCGAGTTCGTGCACTACGCGGTCGATATCGGTCCGCTTCGCGTCATCGCGCTGGATTCGCTGGTGCCCGGCGAAAGCGCCGGCAATCTGTGCGAGCCGCGGCTCGCGTGGCTCGCCACGCAACTCGATGCCGCGCAGGGCAAGCCGACGGTGGTCGCGTTGCATCATCCGCCGTTCGTCTGCGGAATCGGGCATATGGATGAATTGCGGCTCGACCCGGCTGCGGCCGAAAAACTCGCGGCGCTGATTGCGCGCTATCCGAATGTGGAGCGGGTGATCTGCGGACATGTGCACCGGCCGATGTTCGTACGCTTTGGCGGCACGATCGCGTCAGCGGTGCCGGCGCCCGCGCATCAGGTCGCGCTCGATCTGCGTGAGGATGCGCCGTCCGCGTTCGTGATGGAACCGCCCGCGTATGCGCTGCATCGCTACGATCCGGCCACGGGCATCGTCACGCATCATGCGTATGTCGACGCCGCGGATGGGCCGTATCCGTTTTACGAGCCTGAGGGCGATCTGATCGACTGATCGACGGCTGATGCGGCCGCTTCAATCGGCGACAAAAGTCGCGCGTACGCGCCGGGATAGTCTGAAGTATGGTATCCCGAGCGCGGCGACCACGACGGCCTGCACGAAACCGTCGAATGGAATGCGGATGTCGATACCGATCGTCTGGGTCATATGGTCGCCAAGAAGATAGGCGCCTGTGCGCATGACGACGATCGCGAGCAGCCACCCTTGAACCTGAACGGGAAAGCGTGCCGATTTACGCCACGCAAGCAATAGCAACCAGCCCGCGCCGGCGACGGTGAACACCCCGATGATCGCGTCGAAACCGGTTAATGCGATCACGGCGCGGTACCAGCCATGCGTTTCCGGGCGAATGAATACCGCGAGCAGTTCCCATTCCAGCATCAGCTTGAGCGGATCGCGCAGGGCAATCGCGGTAAAAATCACCCACGCGGCGAGGCTGAACAGCACAAGCAGCAGACAGCCGCCGATTCGGCGGGATTCAGGTTTCGTGGTGAGGGTCATGAAATCGGTCGCGTTGGTAGGATCTTCTGGCAGGCGACGATTCTACGAACGGAAACGGAACGGCCATCTCATTTTGTCGGCGAGTGCTGATGCGCGCCTTTCGCGTGACTTCGTCTTTGCGTCTGCTGTGCGTCGGACTGCGCTCGACGTTGAGCGGGCGCCTTTTTCCGGTTCTCCGTGGCCCGCAGCACGATCCGCCCTGCTCCGGTATGATCGGCACGCTTGAGGATCGCGCATGGGCGCGTCCATCGACCGCTCTCGTCATGTCCACTTCTGAAACCTCCCCTGCCGCATCCGCCGACCGGTCGTTGCGCGCGCTACTGCTTCTGCTTGCGACTATTGCCGGCGTGGCGGTTGCGAACATCTACTACAACCAGCCCTTGCTCGACGACTTCCGGCAGTCGTTTCCGCGCAGTGCGTCATGGGTTGGCGTGGTACCCGCGGTGACGCAACTCGGCTATGCGGCGGGGATGTTATTGCTGGCGCCGCTTGGCGACCGCTTCGACCGACGCAGGCTGATCCTGTTGCAGATCGTGGGCATGTGCGCCGCGCTGCTGGTAGCGGCGGCCGCGCCGACGCTGCCGGTATTGATCGTCGCGAGCCTGGCGATTGGCGTGCTCGCCACGATTGCGCAGCAGGCGGTGCCGTTCGCGGCCGAACTCGCGCCGCCGTCACAGCGCGGCCAGGCCGTCGGCACGGTGATGAGCGGGCTGCTGCTGGGGATTCTGCTGGCGCGGACCGCGGCGGGTATCGTCGCTGAATATTTCGGCTGGCGCGCGGTGTTTGGCGCGTCTATCGTCGCGCTGCTCGTGCTGGCGATGGTGATCATTTTGCGTTTGCCGAAGAGCCAGCCGACCTCGACGTTGCCGTACGGCAAGCTGCTGGTATCGATGTGGCATCTGGTGGTCGAACACCGGGCGTTGCGCGAGGCGTCGCTGACTGGGGCGGCGATGTTCGCGGCGTTCAGCATTTTCTGGTCGGTGCTAGCGTTGTTGCTGGCGGGCGCGCCGTTTCATCTTGGGCCGCAGGCGGCCGGGCTGTTCGGAATTGTGGGCGCGGCGGGGGCGATGGCCGCGCCGCTGGCCGGCAAGTTTTCCGACCGACGCGGGCCGCGGGCCATTATCACCGTGTCGATTGTGCTTGTTGCGATTTCCTTCGTGGTGTTTGGGTTTTCGGCGACGAGCATTGCCGGGTTGGTAGTTGGCGTGATCGTGCTGGATGTTGGCGTGCAGGCGGCGCAGATTTCGAATCAATCGAGAATTTACGCGCTGAAGCCCGACGCCAGGAGTCGGGTGAATACGGTTTATATGGTGGCTTATTTTATCGGCGGCGCCGCTGGGTCCGGGGTCGGCGCGTTTGTGTGGCCGATCTTTGGATGGGTTGGGGTTAGTGTTGCTGGGGTTGGTTTTGCCGGGCTGGCAGCATGGAATCATTTGGGCCCTTTCGGGCGGGAAGGTTAGGGGTTTTTTTTTTGGCGGCGGCATTTCCTTGTGCCTGCGGCGTTGGCCTTTCCTTGTTTTCTTATTGGTTTATTAGTGTTCCCCCTGTGCGGGGGGGCACCTACTTTTCTTTGCCGCCGCAAAGAAAAGTAGGCAAAAGAAAGCGGCTCAAACCGCCAACTTTTAAGTGGGTCCCCTGGCTTGGAGGGGCTGGTGGTGCGATAAACGGATCACACCTCGGTCCATAACGGTCTGTGACACAGCCGTCATCCGCTCCCACTCCGCACTGCGTGCGTCGCGGATGGGTCTGCCAGGGAAACCGGGTGCTTCGTTTGCGCGTAGCGGGGACCATCGGCTTCGCCTCGGCGAGGCGCCGAAATACGCCGGAAATTTTAGAATCCAGTGGCTGGTTCGATGAAGTATCGCATCGGCGCGCGTAGCGCCGCCGGAAGCATGACGGCCTGGTCACTCACGAGAGCAGGTGCGCAGGCTCAATCTCTACGGAGCCACGACACCCTCCAAGCCAGGGGAGCCGCTTAAGAGTTAGCGGTTTGAAGCCGCTTTCTTTTGCCTACTTTTCTTTGCGGCAGGCAAAGAAAAGTAGGTGCCCCCCCGCACAGGGGGAACACTAATAAACCAATAAGCAAACAAGGAAAGGCCAGAGAAGCCAGAAGCAGGAAATGCCGCCGCCAAAGGCAAAAACCCCTATCTAGCGCTACGCGCAAAAGCATACTCATGTAAAGCATCAATCACGCGATCAAACTCAAACGACTTGTCGAAAAAAAACCTAACCCCATACTGCGCGCATCGCTCCCGATAAGCCGGCAAAGCATGATTGGTCAGCACCGCGGCAAACACCGAATCAATCAGCCCTTCGCGCTGCAAATAAGCCAACACCGGCACCCCGGACCCCTGCTTCAATTGCAAGTCCACAATCACCGCATCGAAAGTCTCATCGCTTAACAACGCAATCGCCTGATCCGCGGAATCCGCATACGCGGCCACCCGCAAAAGACCGGAAGCATCGATGGCTTCAACCAGACTGCGCCGGATCAGCGCCGAATCCTCGATCAGCAACACCCGCAACGGCGTTGCACCGGAAGACTGAGGAAGAGAAGATGGATCGCCGTTCATTGGACTATTCGATCAAGCCATTCTTGATCGCGTAGTAAGTCAGGTCGGCATTGTTCGCCAGCCGCATCTTTTCCAGCACCCGGGCCCGGTAGGTACTCACGGTCTTCACCGACAAATGCAATTCCTCCGCAATGTCAGTCGGAATTTGTCCCGCAGCAAGCTTGCAGAAAATCTGGAACTCACGCTCGGAAAGCGCTTCGTGTGGCCGGCCCGCCGCCGGTTTGTCGAGGTTGTCGGCGAGCGTGTCAGCTACCGCCTCCGACAGATAGCGATGCCCACGCGCAACCGCGCGAATCGCTCGTACAATCTCGTCCGGCTCGCAGTCCTTGTTCAGATAACCATTGGCGCCGGCGCGCAGCAGATTGATCGCGTATTGGCTCTCGGGATAGCCCGACAGAATCAGCACGCCCTGCTCCGGGCGCACCTGCTTGATCACCCGTAAGGTGTCGATACCATTCTTGTCCGGCATCGCGATGTCGAGCAGCACCACGTCGAACGCCTGCTCACGGACAAGGCTAATGGTCTCGTCACCCGTGGCGGCTTCGGCCGCGACGCACATATCCGGCTCGTCAGCGACGAACTGCCGGAACCCACCTCGGACGATCGCATGGTCGTCAGCTATCAGTACTCGAATCATCGGTTTGGTGTCCGTGCAATGGAAGCGCTCCAACGCAGACATTGTAATGACCTCCGGCATCGTCGCAGCCGGAAATGTGAACCCGGTGGAACACGGATCTAACCCGCGGGCCAGCAAGACGTGCGCGGGACACCTTCCAGACCCACCCGCGCCAGCCAAGCCGCCCGCAAAACGCGGCAGCCACGGCAACCTGCGCCGCAGCGGCCACGTGCATCGTTATTCGCGGCCTGCGAGCAGGTCCGCCATGTCGTCGGCATGCTCTTCTTCGACAGCAAGGATCTCCTCGAACATACGACGCGTCGTCACGTCCTTTTCGCCGAGATAATGCACGATCTCACGGTACGTATCGATCGCAATCCGCTCGGCCACCAGGTTCTCGCGAATCATGTCAGTGAGATCCTTGCCTTCCTTGTATTCCGAATGCGAATGCGCCTTCAGGCCGTCCGGCGCAAAATCCGGCTCGCCGCCCAGTTGCACGATTCGCTCGGCGATACGGTCAGCGTGTTCCTGCTCCTCCGCTGCATGCTCGGCGAATTCCGCCGCCACGGCCTCGGAATTGATGCCCTTGGCCATGAAGTGATGCCGCTTGTAACGCAGCGTGCAGACGATTTCGGTGGCCAGCGCATCGTTGAGCAGCTTCAGCACGGTCTCGCGGTCCGCACCGTACGTCTGCGTGACGGGGCCGTCCTGCATGTGCTTGCGTGCGTCCTCGCGGATCTTTTTAATGTCCATCACGAATGGATCGCTGCCTTTAGATACCGCGCCCTGGGCGACTGGTGACTTCGACATTGAATTTCTCCTTTATCCGGTATTGGGGGTATGACGCATCACGCACGATTCGCGCCTGATGCGCCGCTACAGGGATCAGCTACGCGGCTACGTTCGGAATACGCCAAGCAGCAGCGTGACCACGAAAACGACAAGGAAAATGTAGAACAGGATCTTGGCGATTTCGGCCGCACCGGCCGCGATACCGGTAAAACCGAATACGGCGGCAATGATCGCGATCACGAAAAAGACGATGGCATAGTGAAGCATGGCGACTCTCCTTCTTGTTGGTCTCTGCGTACTGGGCGGGTACGACGCAGCGCCGGTTCATGGCGGAAACATGCGTGCATCGAGTGATGAGCAACCCCCTCGCGGCGCGCCGCTAATCGACGATTTTTTTCGTCACCACGAAGCCGAGCACGAGGAACACCACGCACAGAATGACGAACACGACAAACAGGAACTTCGCGATCGCCGCCGCACCCGCGGCCACGCCGGTAAAGCCAAGAAGGCCGGCGATCACCGCCACGACGGCGAACAGCAATGCCCATTTCAGCATGATGGCTTCCTCCCAGATCAATGATTGAACGGTCAGGTCCATCCTATCGATCGACACAGGTGGGCGCATTCCGACGCACTCCGGTTTTCGTGTGAGAATCCGCTTACATTGGATTACGGCAGCGTTACGCAACCTGCCCCGGCGACGCCGTTGCGATGTGTCCGCGCTGGGTCTGCGCCGGGTTTGCGCCGGGTTTGTGCCATCACGTGGAGCGACGGACGTTACACTGGTGCCCCAGTCGAGGAGCTGAACGTGTCGAATGTGCAGAATGTGTCGAACATGCAGAACCCAGGTGCCGCAGCGCGGCTAAGCGACTGGATGCGCACTCGCAGCTGGGCGATCGCGATGACCGTGGCGATCGTCATCACTGTGGGCGGACTCGTGATCCTCGAAACCGCGCGCGAACGCATCGCCGCAGAGTATGAGACCGCGCTCGAAGCGCGCGACGTCACCGTGCAACTGAGCACGCTCGCGAGCCAATTGTCCAGCCTGAGCGCGCACCAGAGCGATTTCCTTCTGACAAAACAGGACGCCTCTGCGCAAGCCTTTTGCGCGACCGCCGTGCGGATTCGGCAGAGCGGGCAGCAGCTGGACCGGTTTTATCGCAGCAAGGCGGATAACGCCGAACTTGCGAGCTTCACGCAGATTCTCACGCTGATCGAAGCACGCATCGGCGCGGGCGCTGCTGCATTGCAACGCGCGGCGCCCAGTCCGCTCGATCTCGCCGCCTGCGGCAGCGCAAGCGAAGCCAATCCCGCCGACGCCACGCTGGTCGACAGCACGCTCACGCTGCTGCGCGATAACGAGGAGCGCCGCGCGCAGCACGCGCTCGATGCGAGCCGCGCCGATCAGCGCATTTCCACGCTTTGCGCGGCAGGCCTGTCGGCGCTGAATATCGTGCTGTTCATTCTGCTGTTCCGCAATCTGGGCATCCAGCTCGATCGCCAGGCGCGCGTGCAGCGTCAGTTGATCACGCAACAGGAAGAGCTCGACCAGCTCGTCAACGAACGCACGCGGCAGCTCGAAGCGCTGGGCTGGCATTTGCAGGCGGTCAGCGAGAACGAAAAAACCCAGCTTGCGCGCGAGCTGCACGACGAGCTCGGCGCGATTCTGACCGCCAGCAAAATGGACGTAGCCTGGGCGAACCGCAAGCTTAAGGAGAGCGAACCGGCCATCTCCGAAAAGCTCACACGCGCGCTCGCCAACCTCGACCAGGGCATCGCGCTCAAGCGCCGCATCATCGAAGACATGCGACCCACCGTGCTGGCGAATTTCGGGCTGGTCACCGCGCTGCGCACGCTCGCCGACGAAGCCGCGCAGCGCAACAACTGGGCGCTCGAACTCCATCTTCCCGCCGACGATATCCAGCTCGACGAGCAAACCGAGATCGCCCTGTTTCGCGTTGCGCAGGAGTCGCTGACGAATGCGGCAAAGTACGCGCGGGCCTCGAAGGTATCGATCGGTTTGCAGGTCGGCGACGGCCAGGTGGCGCTCGATATCGCCGACAACGGCGTCGGCATCACGCCGGCCGATCTGAAGCGCACGCATACCCACGGCTTGCTGGGCATGCGCCAGCGCGTCGCCGCGCATGGCGGGCACTTCGATATCCGGCGCGGCGTGCCGAACGGCACGGACATCCATGTGATCATGCCGAGCGTCAGCACCGCGACGCCGTCAGTCGACCTGCCACCGGCCGCACCGTCGCGAACCTCCGCGTAGCAAGGCTTCAGCGCACCATGTAGGAGTGCGCCGACGCAAACACCGGAGCGCACCTACAACAAAATCGCAGCACAACCGACAGCCTTATCCCCGCCCTTTTTTTAACATGCAATCAGACCGGATCGACTGGCGTAAGCTCCGGTCGGACGACAGCTAGCGCGTGCCGGCACAACCAGGTACGTCAACCGATGCATTCTCGACAAGGAGAACCCTCATGAATCGACTGATCGCTTTGCTTCTCATTGCAGGGACGGCTGCGCTCGCCGGTTGCAATACCATGGCCGGAGCTGGGCAGGATATTTCGAAGGGCGGCAACGCCATCACGAACTCGGCCGAACAAGCCAAGTAATTCGTCGGTATGCCATGAATGGCGGGACGCCTGAAAGCGTCCCGCCGTGCAGGAACTCGATAGCCCGTCGCGGAACCGTGCGACGGGCTTTTTTTGCGGCCACGCAGTCGTCTGAGGCATAAGCCCCAAGCTGCAGCGGCATGCAGGATGCGCGCCGCCAGGTCGCCAGGCGCCAGGCGGCAAACAAAAACGGCGACCCACTCGCGTGGACCGCCGCCCCGTCCTCCCCAGGACTGTCGCCTATCGCATCTATCGCTTGCGTTCGCTATGCGCTTACGGTCAGCGGTTTTCCTGGCTTATTGGCCGCCGGTCAGCGTATTGGTCAGTTCGATGCTCGGCGTGCTGGTGTTGCCATTCTGCGCAACCAGCAGATGGATCTGCCCCGGTACGAGCTGGCTCAACGCCCCGGCGATCGGCACCGATGTCACCAGCCAGTCGGCGTTATTCGACAGCGAGAACGCACCCGACTGGAAGATCGGCGTCTTGCTGCCCGCCACCGTCGCGATCAGTACATACGCGCCGCCCGACACGTAGATCGAATCCTGGCCGCTCGCCGGCACCGCGTTCCTGAACGACACACCCGCCATCGTCGGAGCTACGGCACTGATGTTGGTATTGGTCGACTGAACCAGATACAGATCGAGGTTGGTCGCGTTCGCCGATGCGTTAAAGGCACGCAGGCGCGCGCTGCTGGACAGGAGACCCTTGTCGAACGGATCGTCGATCAGGCCGATATCCGGTGCAGCCAGGCCGGGCAACGCCAGCACGGTGTACTCGTGGCCCTTGGCGACGTCGGGAAAGCTGCCGCTCGCGAGCGCGGTCGTCGTGCCGGTCGCCGCGTAAGCGACCGTGGTTGCGCCCGTGTTGATATTGGTGAGGTTCGTCACACCCTTATAACCGATGTTCGTCTGTCCCGAAGGCGCCGCGCCGTTCACGAGAAAGTCGACGGCCGGGCCGCCTGGAATGGCGTGGATGAAATGGATCTCCGGGTTGGTCAGCCCGAGTTCCTTGCCGACGTCGCTACCGCTGCCACCGCACGCGCTCAGAACAGAGGCAACGGCAACCACAGCTGCCATGGTTCGGATCATTTTCATTTGTATTCACCTATATCGATGTGGGCCCTCGACCCATTAATTTTGCGGGCATCGCTTCGGATTTCGCGTCGACTGAAACCGTGTTCGTTGATCGTTGGAACGGTCTCAGACTGGCGCTCCGATATGCAGCACCCCCTCCCTATCCGTCTCGCACAGCGCGGCTCTTTCCAGAGCGGCGCAGTCCGTGTCGATGGACGCTCGGGATGAGCAAAGCGTGTGCCGCGGGCTTCGATATGGCTAAATGAGCCTGAAGAATGTCTTACGGAACAATAAGTTTGCGAGGATTAGAATTTTTCCTCGGAGGGTTGGCACGGTTCGCGGTGTATTGTTCGTGCGCATCCAATACTTACACGGTCCTCTGCATGTCTTACCGACACTTGCTTGCCGAACTCGACCTCGGCTTCACTCGCCTGCGCAACCGCGTGGTGATGGGTTCGATGCACACTGGCATGGAGGACCGCTTCTGGAATTACCGGAAGTTGGCGGCGTATTTTCGCGAGCGCGCCAAAGGCGGCGTCGGCCTGATCGTCACGGGCGGAATCTCACCGAACCGGCAGGGCTGGTTGCTGCCGTTCGGCGGCACGCTGAACTCGGTGTTCGACCTGCGCAACCATCGGCTGCTGACCGAGGCCGTGCATGCCGAAGGCGGCAAAATCGCCTTGCAGATCCTGCATGCGGGACGCTATGGCTATCAGCCATTCGTGGTGTCCGCGTCGGCGCTCAAGTCGCCGATCTCGAAGTTCAAGCCGCGCGCGCTCACCGAGGCCGGCATCGCCCGCACCGTGCGCGACTACGCGCGCTGCGCGCGGCTCGCCCAACGCGCCGGCTACGACGGCATCGAAATCATGGGCAGCGAAGGCTATCTGCTCAATCAGTTCCTCTGCCCCCGCACGAATCAACGCACTGACCGTTACGGCGGCAGCATCGAGAACCGCATGCGGCTTGCGCGCGAGATCGTCGAACGGGTGCGCGCGGCGTGCGGCGAACGCTTCATCCTGGTGTACCGGCTCTCGCTGATCGATCTCGTGGAAGGCGGCAATACATGGGACGAAACCGTGCAGGTCGCCCGGGCGCTCGAAGCCGCCGGCGTGACCATGTTCAACACGGGCATCGGCTGGCACGAAGCGCGAGTGCCGACCATCGTGACCTCGGTGCCGCGCGCGGCCTTTGCTTCGCTGAGCGCCCGGTTGAAGGCCGCCGTCAAGGTGCCGGTGATCGTGTCGAACCGGATCAACACGCCGGAAGTGGCTGAGGAATTGCTCGCCCTGGGCGCGGGTGACCTGGTGTCGATGGCAAGACCGCTGCTCGCCGACCCCGAGTTCGTCGTCAAGACCGCGCAAGGACGCGCGCACGAAATCAACACCTGTATCGCCTGCAACCAGGCTTGCCTCGATCACACCTTCAGGAACCAGCGCGCGAGTTGCCTCGTGAATCCGCGCGCCGGCCGTGAGACCGAACTGGTTTATCGGCCGGTTGCCGGCGCGCAGACGGTGCGCTCGGTCGCGGTGATCGGTGCCGGCCCAGCGGGTTTGTCGGCCGCAACGGTGGCGGCGTCCCGCGGACATCGCGTGACGCTATTCGATGCGAGCGCAACGATCGGCGGGCAGTTCAATCTGGCGATGCGCGTGCCGGGCAAGGAAGAGTTCAGCGAGACCATCCGCTATTTCGACAGTCAGTTGCAGCGGCACCGCGTCGAGGTGAGGCTCGGCACGCGCGTTGACGCGGCAACGCTCGCCGCGGGCGCTTACGACGACGTGATCGTCGCCACCGGCATCGTGCCGCGACGGCCGGCGATTGCCGGCATCGACGGACCGAACGTGCTGTCTTATATCGACGTACTGCGTGGCGCGCCGGTGGGGCGCCGCGTCGCCGTGATCGGCGCGGGCGGGATCGGCTTCGACGTCAGCGAGTTCCTGCTGCATCGGCCGGGCGAGCCGTTGCCGATGCAGCGCGATGCATGGCTCGACGAATGGGGCGTCGACCTCGCGGTGCGCGAGCGCGGCGGACTGAAGCCGCCAGTGCCGGCGCAACCGGTGCGCGAAATCTGGCTGTTGCAGCGCAAGGCGGGCAAGCTCGGCATGGGGCTCGGCAAAACGTCCGGCTGGGTGCATCGCGCGACGCTCGCACGAAACAACGTGAAGATGCTCGGCGGCGTGTCGTATCTGGCGGTCAGTGAGCGCGGCCTGAAAATCGCGCGCGACGGCGTCGAAGAATGGCTCGAGGTGGACACGGTTGTCGTGTGCGCGGGGCAGGAATCGCTGCGCGATCTGTACCCGGCGACGGCGGCAGGTACCGCGAATGCTGGAAACGGTCCGCGCTTTCACGTGATCGGCGGCGCGAAGGTGGCGACCGAACTGGATGCGAAACGCGCGATCCGCGAAGGTGCGGAAGTGGCGGCGGCGCTATAGCACGGCGGGCGGCGGGCAGCCGCCCCGCATCAGGCGAGCGCCTTCTTGCGGTAGTCGAACCAGAACGACAGGCCCACGCTCGCCAGAATCACAATGGTCGCGATCACCGTGGAATGCGTGACGGGTTCGCCGAGCAACAATGCGCCGAGCGCGACCGCGACCACCGGGTTCACGTACATGCAGCTACTGGCGATGATCGGGCTCGTGTGGCGGATCAGAAAACCATACGCGACATACGCGGTCATCGTGCCGATCAGCATCAGATAGATAAACGCCAGCACAGGCAGAGCATGCACCTCCAGCATCCGTTCGCCCGACACCCACGCGACGATAGTCGACATCGCGCCGCCCAGGCCGATCTGCAACGAAGTCGATAGAAACAGATCCGACGGCAGCTTCAGCCGCCCGGCCAGATGCGCGCCGCCCGCCCAGAAAAGCGCGCCGCATAGAATCGCGAGACTGCCGCCGGCCGAGCCGGGCGACGTGTCACCGTGACTCAGGATCCCGATCCCGACCAGGCCCAGCCCGACCGCGAACCATTCGCCTTTGCCGATCCGCCGCCCCGCCACCGCCGCAATGACCGTGGCGAACAGCGGCACGGTGGCGACCATGACCGCTGCGGTGCCGGTGCCGACCGTCCGCATGCCGAAGGCGAGCATGCCGCTCGACAAACCGACCAGCATCGTGCCGACCAGACCCGCATTACGGATTTCGGCGGCGCTCGGCCAGACCGGCTTACGGCGCGCCGCGAAGATGAACAGCCCGATGCCGGCAAACAGATTGCGCAGCCCGGAGAGCAATAGCGGTGGAAACGAACCGAGCGCGACGTGCACGGCCAGGTACGTCGAACCCCAGACGATATAGACGACGGCGAGCGCGAGCGCGATCTGGCCATTGCGCGACTGCGGCAGACGGATGGCGAAGCCACGCGCGAAACGGTTGAGAAATTGCAGCGACATGCGTTCAACCCGCCCAGGCCGCGCGAGGTGCTGCGCCCCCGCTGAAGACCCTGTGGCGGGATGGCGGACACCGCATCGGCGATGCGGAATGGCGGTCGAGGCTGGCGGACATGTCGGTGGAACGGGAAGACGAGAGATGGCCAATGGGGCCACAACGCCGCGGCGATCGAAGGCGATCGAGCCACGGCTGACACGCGCCAAACGTCTGGCGCGGATCGCATTATGCAGTAAGCGCCCACCGCGCCGGCTGAAAGAATCGTAATTTTTTGGCGTACTTACAACAAAAAGCCGGGGGACGTCCCCGGCTTTTTGCCTCGCGCGTGGAACCGGCGTTCAGGCTATGCAGATAGCATCGCGACGGTCTTTAGTTGGCCATCGCGCCCGACGCTTCGTGTTTCATGCCCATTGCGTCGCCGCTCTTTTTCATTTTGTCGTGCTTCATCGTGTCCTTTTTCATGCTGTCCTTCGACATCGTGTCTTTGGACATCGAACCTTTCGACATTGTGTCCTTTGACATTGCATCGTTGGACATCGCGCCGCTTGCCTGGGCGAACGCGGCGCCGCCGCTGGTGAGGAGCGCGACGGCCACTGCTGCGATTGCGAACTTTTTCATGGAATAACTCCGTGTTGTTGTGGATGAATCAGAACCGGCCTCTACCTTGTGCCTTGTGCCGGCGTATTTCCGAAGCTTCTGCCGCCCGGGGTCGCGCATCCGGTTCAGTGCGCGGCCCGCGCGCGTCAGGAGCCTCCGAACCAGTTGTAGCCCTGGTCGACCCAATAGCCGCCGGGATACGTGTTGGTGACGAACAGTTCGACGATGTGTTTCGGGTTCTTGTAGCCGAGCTTGGTCGGCATGCGCAGCTTCATCGGGAAGCCGTATTTCGGGGGCAGACGCGCACCGTCGTAGGACAACGTGAGCAGCGTCTGCGGATGCAACGCGGTCGGCATGTCGATGCTTTCGTAGTAGTCGTCCGCGCATCTGAAGCCGACGTATTTCGCGCTCGTGTCCGCACCGATGCGCCGCAGAAAATCGGCAAATGGCGTGCCG
This sequence comes from Paraburkholderia fungorum, assembly GCF_046027215.1. Classification (GTDB taxonomy): domain Bacteria; phylum Pseudomonadota; class Gammaproteobacteria; order Burkholderiales; family Burkholderiaceae; genus Paraburkholderia; species Paraburkholderia fungorum_D. The sequence goes on from NZ_JAQQEN010000001.1 coordinate 3,173,647, forward strand.
CCCCAGCGGCCGATCGCGCTCCACCCTTCCACGCAGATATGCCGCGTGATCTGCTCGGCATGCGGCAGCGCATACAGCTCGGGCAGGCTCCAGACACGCTGGCCGCTTACCAGGCCGCTGACCTGTAGCCTGTAGTCGGAGGCATCCACGTCGGGCACGTCATCGATGCCGTAAAACGCGTTGAATGGGAACGGCCGCGTGATCTGCGCTTCCGTGTAGGTCGGCGCGAGTTGCTTCGGGTCGAACAACGCCGCTTGCGCGCGGTCGTTCAGGCGCGACACGGCGGTCAGGAAGGTGTTGACCGAATCGTTGTCGGTCAGGGAGCAGCCTGTCAGCATCGACAGGCCGCCGAGCGTCAGAAGCCGCTTGCCGAACAGGCGTCGCGACGGCATCGCGAGTTCGCGGCGGGCGTCGATCAGGATCGACTCGCGGTCGAGTTTGCTATCCGGCTTCATGTCGGGCTGAGTCATGATTGGATGTCCTTAAGTTCTGCGTATGCGTGCATCAACGGCTCAACGTCCGCGCAGCATCGCCAGCAGCGAGCGCGGCACGAGCGCCACCATCGCCAGATGCACGACGACGAACGCAGCCATCAGCGACATCGCACAGAAGTGGACGATGCGCGCGTTGTCGTAACCGCCCATCAGCTCGCGCAGCAGCGGAAACTGCACCGATTTCCAGATCGCAAGACCCGAGAGCACCAGCACGATCAGATCGCAAACGACAAACAGGTAAGCGAATTTCTGCACCGCGTTATAGACGCGCAGATCGGCATGCGAGAGCTTGCCAGTCAGTGCGGCAATGAAATCGTGCAGCACGGCGCGCGGCGAGACCGGCAGGAACTTGCGCACGAAGCGGCCGCTGACCAGGTTCAGCACCAGATACAGCAGGCCGTTGAAGACCAGCAGCCACATGGCCGCGAAGTGCCATTGCAGCGCGCCGCCGAGCCAGCCGCCGAGCGTGATGGCCGGCGGAAACGTAAAGCCTTTGAAGATCGGCGACGCGTCATAGATGCGCCAGCCGGACAGCATCATCAGGATGGCCGCGAGAGCATTGAGCCAATGCGTGACGCGCACCCACACTGGATGAATCGTGCCGCGCTTCGGCGTGGCCGGCGGAGCGGTTTCGCTGAGTGCATGAGGCGTTGCCATGAGAATCTCCGTTGGAATGGGGTGTGCCGCGGGGGCCTTGCGGGGTCGTCGCGCGATCAATTGCAGGCGGCCAGTTCGCCCACTTGCAACACGTCGCCGGTCGCGGCGTTTTCGACGAAAGCGACGACGCCGAAGTCGCCGGCGGGGGCGTTGGCGTCGGCATCGTCGATACGGATATCGCGGTGGATTTGCACGTGACCGGCAACCAGCGGCACCGGGCCGATCCATTGCCGCACGACGCGTTCGTGATGCAGCGTTGCACCGCTGTTTTCCCCCGCTCTGACCTGCGAGTTCAACGCGTTCTGGTAAACCGCGACGTAGGCACTCAGTTGGCCCGTGGTGGCGGCCGCCTTGCTGGTAAATTGCGCATCGACGTTAAAGGCGCCTTTTGCCTGCGGTGTCAGTTCGAGCGCCACGTTCGCCTGCGCCGGCTCGGCGACAACCTTGCCGATCCGGCTCTGGAAACTGTCGCGCTGCGACCAGTCGCGCAGTTCGCGGCCTGATACAAAGATCTCGGGCGTGTAGATGGTGTGGCCGCCGGCGAGGTCAGTGAGGGTTTGCTGACGTTCGGTAAAACGATGCTGTGAGAAGCGGTCGGTCCAGCCGAGACTATTCCAGTAGTCGACGTGCAGGGCCAACGGCACGATGCTTTGGGCGGCGCCGCTGCTTTTCCATTGACCCAGCCAGTTGTCCGCTGGCGGGCAGCTGTTGCAACCTTCGCTGCTGTAGAGCTCGACTAGCGCCACGCGGTGGGATGGACTGTGGGATGCGCAGATGGCGGTGGTCGCGGTGGTCGCTGTCGCTGCAGTGGCCAGGCCACTGGCTGAGAGCGCCGCCAACGATAGTGCCAGCGCGATCGCTCGCGTGAGGGGCGGCCGCTCGACTCGGCGGTCGGGAGTGGTTCTGGTTTGCATGGCGTGCTCCGCTCCATCAGGATTTGCACGTTTGTCGAATGGGGGCGGCGGTTATGACAACGGGATGGAATTTTTTTTGTTTTTCCCCCGATGTGAGTGGGATTTTTTTTTTCGCCTTTGGCGGTAGCGGCGTAAGCAACCGACCCCTGGGCGTCGAATAAAGAGCCGCCCTCACTCGTGCTAACATAAGTCTTTCGTATTTCGATCACGTCGAAGAAGCATTCCCTCGACACACCGCAACTTTTTCGATATCCGCCGGCCATCTCAATGCGTTTTCCGATCTCTCATGCCCTCACCCGCCTGCGCCCTTACCGCGCAACGGGCTACGCGCGTGCAGACGTATCGCCACATCGCGCCGGCGCGCCATCCCGAACGCTCCCGCTTCTCGCCGCCCGGCGCCCGATCTGACGCAGCTTTCCCTCTATTGCCGGGGCCGCGTCGTCGGGCTCCGGGCTGATCTCATCCGCACGCAATTCCTTTATATGCAGATCAATTGGAGAACCCGTCATGAAAAAGACGAAAGCCTGTTACCTCACCGAACTCGACGTCGCCCGTCTTGAGAAGCACGCGGCCGCGCCGGGCGCCGACGCCAAAATGCAAGACATGCTCGACCACGTTCTGGAACGCGCCGTGATCGTCGAATCGCGCGACATCCCCGCGAATATCGTCACAATGAATTCGCAAGCCACGCTGGTCGACGAAACCAGCGGCGAGCAGATGACCTGGACGGTCGTCTATCCGCCCAATGCGGACTTCGCGCAGGGCCGCCTGAATGTGTTTTCGCCGGTTGGTCTCGCCTTGCTCGGCGCGAAGCGCGGCGAGCGCATCCGCTTCACGCCGCCGAGCGGCACGGAGAAAGTGCTGAAGCTCGAAAAAATCCTGTTTCAGCCCGAAGCCGCCGACGATTTCACGCTGTAAGCCAGGCGCACGCGCGACGCAGAGCCGCTGCGCCTCCTCATCCCCGGCAGCCCTATCACAATAAGAATAGTGCGCGGCTGACCGGCGTTATCTCCGACATCTGACTTTTTCAAGACGGGTTGCCAAGCAACGCCCGGGCGGTGTATCGTGTGCGCTGCTAACGCGGGGGTCCTGCGTCGCACGGTGGTGGGAGGTCCGTGCTGCGTGGGTGAGAAATACCCTTTGAACCTGATCTGGATAATGCCAGCGCAGGGAAGCGTACGGATTTCGCACCTGGTCTACCGTTTCCTCTCTCGCGAATCCGACAACTTCCGTCTCGTCTCCTGCTTAGCGGCCCCACATTGCTATGCGTCATTGGAGATATGCATGAACGCCAATCCGAAGTTCCTTTCCGCCGACGCCCACGTCGACGCCGCCGCTGTCGCGCCGCTGCCGAATTCCCGCAAGATCTACGTGACCGGCTCGCGCCCCGACATCCGCGTGCCGATGCGCGAAATCTCCCAATCCGACACGCCGGATAGCTTCGGCGGCGAGAAGAATCCGCCGGTCTACGTCTACGATACGTCGGGGCCCTACTCCGATCCGGAAGCCACGATCGACATCCGCGCGGGTCTGCCGGCGCTGCGTCAGCGCTGGATCGAAGAACGCGGCGACACCGAAGCGCTGATGGGCCTTTCCAGCGACTTCAGCCGCGAACGCGCCGCCGACACCGCCACCGCCGATCTGCGCTTTCAGGGCCTGCACCGCACGCCGCGCCGCGCCATCGCCGGCAAGAACGTTTCGCAGATGCACTACGCGCGTCAAGGCATCGTCACGCCGGAAATGGAATACATCGCGATTCGCGAGAACCAGCAGCGCGCGGCGTATCTGGAGACGCTGAAGACAAGCGGTCCGAACGGCGAAAAGCTGGCCGCCATGATGGGCCGTCAGCACCCCGGCCAGGCGTTCGGCGCCAGCGCTTTCGGTCCCAATGGCCTGACGGAAATTACGGCGGAATTCGTGCGCGAAGAAGTCGCCCGCGGTCGCGCGATCATCCCGAACAATATCAATCACCCGGAAAGCGAGCCGATGATCATCGGCCGCAATTTCCTCGTGAAGGTCAATGCGAACATCGGCAACTCGGCCGTGACGTCCTCGATCGGCGAGGAAGTCGACAAGATGACGTGGGCGATCCGCTGGGGCGGCGACACGGTGATGGATCTCTCCACCGGCAAGCACATTCACGAAACGCGCGAGTGGATCATCCGCAATTCGCCGGTGCCGATCGGCACGGTGCCGATCTATCAGGCACTGGAAAAGGTTAACGGCAAGGCTGAAGACCTGACGTGGGAAATCTTCCGCGACACGCTGATCGAACAGGCCGAGCAAGGCGTCGACTACTTCACGATCCACGCGGGCGTGCGTCTGCAATACGTGCCGCTCACGGCGAAGCGCATGACGGGGATCGTCTCGCGCGGCGGCTCGATCATGGCGAAGTGGTGTCTCGCGCATCACAAGGAAAGCTTCCTGTACGAGCACTTCGAAGACATCTGCGAAATCATGAAGGCGTATGACGTAGCCTTCTCGCTCGGCGACGGTCTGCGTCCCGGCTCGATTTACGATGCGAACGACGAAGCGCAACTCGGCGAGCTGAAGACCCTCGGTGAACTCACGCAGATCGCGTGGAAGCACGACGTGCAGACCATGATCGAAGGCCCGGGCCACGTGCCGATGCAACTGATCAAGGAAAACATGGACCTGCAACTGGAATGGTGTGACGAAGCACCGTTCTACACGCTGGGACCGCTGACCACCGATATCGCTCCGGGCTACGACCACATCACGTCGGGCATCGGCGCGGCGATGATCGGCTGGTTCGGCACGGCGATGCTCTGCTACGTGACGCCGAAGGAACACCTGGGTCTGCCGAACAAGGACGACGTCAAGACCGGCATCATCACCTACAAGCTCGCCGCGCACGCCGCCGATCTGGCGAAGGGCCATCCGGGCGCGCAGGTGCGTGACAATGCGTTGTCGAAAGCGCGCTTCGAATTCCGTTGGGAAGACCAGTTCAATCTCGGTCTCGATCCGGACAAGGCACGTGAATTCCACGATGAAACCCTGCCGAAGGATTCGGCCAAGGTCGCGCACTTCTGTTCGATGTGCGGCCCGCACTTCTGCTCGATGAAGATCACTCAGGACGTGCGCGAATTCGCAGCGCAACAAGGCGTCACTGACGACGAGGCACTGAAGAAAGGCATGGAAGTGAAGTCGATCGAGTTCATGAAGAAAGGCGCCGAGATCTATCAGCGTCAGTAAGAGCGTCAGTAAGGTTCAGCTACGCGGCCGCTAGTGTGCGGCCGCCAGCCTGGCAAGCGCATCGTTGCGTTGCAGTACCCAAGCCCGCCACTGGCGGGCTTTTGCATTTGCGCGCGGGCACCGGGAGCGGGCACGCCACATGCTGCGCGTGAGGAAACATTTGATTACGAAACCGACAGTCCGCTGACAAGCGCACACATCCAGATACGGGCTGCGGCGATACCATCAAATGAAAGGACGCCGAAGGGCTTCGCTCTCTCATCCGTCCTGTTCCGATTATTACTGGAGTCAACATCATGAAATCGATTCGTCAAATCGGTACGCTCACGGCCATCGTCGCGGTCCTCGCAAGTCTTTCCGCGTGTGACGGTATGACTCCGCGTCAACGCGATACGGCAATCGGCGCGGGGGTGGGCGGTGCGGCAGGTGCGGCGATCGGCGGCAATGCGCTGTCGACTATCGGCGGCGCCGCGGCGGGCGGCATTATCGGCAATCAGGTGGGCAAGTAAGTCACGCGACCGCGTTGCATGAAAACAGACTGAGTGGACACTTGAGCATGCCCGAGGATCGACAAGCGTTGTGACGATAAGCGGCGCGGATACCGCCGCTCCGTCGCCGGGAGATGCTTGGCAATGGAGTGAAATACGCCGTTACCGTTTTGCAATCCAGTTAGCGCCACGGCGGCGTAAGCTAATGTTATTACGCCCCGTATGGCGGCGTTCGAAGTCACCAGGAGCGCGTCATGAAGTCCCGCGTCGACACACCTCTCTTCTCGACGCGCCGGTGGCTGCCGCGCGCCTTGCCCCGTTTATCCCGAACCGGCATGGCGCTCGCTGGCACGATCGGCGTTCTCACGTTGTCCGGTTGCTATTACCCCTACGGCTACTATCCGGCTGGTTACTATCCGGCGGGCTATTCCCCCTACTACGCCACGGTGCCCGCAAACGGTACCCAGCAGGCGGTGCCGGTTGGGCAAGGCGATCCGTCCGCGGCGCAACAGCAAGACCAACAGGCGCAACAGGCACAAGCACAGGCGGGGCAGCAGAACCCGCCCGCGACCTATGCCGTTGCCGCCCCGCCCGTTTACGTGCCGCCGCCGGTTTATCCTGCCTACTATCCGCCGGTTTATCCGGCTTATTATGGCTATCCTGGCTGGTATGGACCGTCGGTCTCGGTCGGCTTCGCTTTCGGTGGCTACTGCTGTGGCCACGGCGGATGGGGAGGCCACGGTGGTTGGGGGGGCGGCCACGGCCATTGGCACTGACGCTCGCCGGCATGCCTGAACTTCATTGACCTTCACATGACGTGCTCGCGTGGCGGATCCCTGCGGCGCGGCGCTCGCCTCACATCGCGCCTTGCATGCCGCGCAGACTCGCGCAAGGCGCGCTCCCAGCTCCCGCCCCCTTCGCCCGTAGTTTCCCTCCTTGACGCGCCACATCCGGGCTCTATCCTTGGGGATGCCACACGCAGTATTCATTTAAATAAGCGCCTTCGCGCGTCGTTCACGCGCCGCCAGCGCCCATCCGTCCTGCCACAGCGACGCGCCCGTAGTGCGTGGACCCGCGTCGAGTTCGAACAACAACGAAGGAGACGTGATGTTTCACCAACTACTCACTCCGGTCGGCAATTCCCTATTGCCCTCGTTCCTGGTCGCCGCCCTGCCGATTATCGTCGTCCTGCTGTTGCTCGGCTGGGCGCGCCGGCCGGCCTGGCAGGCGTCGCTCGCGGGCCTGATCGTCGGGCTGATCGTGGCGATCTTCGTCTGGCAGTTTCCGGTCGGCCTCGCGGTCGATTCGGTGGTCGCCGGTGCGGTGTTCGCCTGTTGGCCGGTCATGTGGATCGTCTTCGCCGCGATTCTGCTTTACAACATCTCGCAGCGCTCGGGGCGCTTCGCGGCCTTCCGCATGTGGATGATCGATAACCTGCCGAACGACCGTCGCGTCGTGCTGGTCGTGATCGGTTTTTCTTTCGGCGCATTGCTCGAGGGGATTTCCGGCTTCGGCACGCCGGTCGCGATCACCAGTTCGCTGTTGATCCTGCTCGGTTTCCCGACGCTCGAAGCGCTCACTTTCACGCTGATCTTCAATACCGCGCCGGTCGCGTTCGGCGCGCTGGGCGTCCCGATCACGGTCCTCGGCGCTGTCACGCACCTGCCGGCCGACTCGCTCGCCAAGATGGTCGGGCGGCAGTTGCCGTTTTTTGCCTTCCTGCTGCCGTTCTATGTGATCGGCGTGTATGCGGGCTTTCGTAACATGCTGCGCGTGTGGCCGGTACTGCTGGTGTCGGGTGCAAGCTTCGCGCTGACCCAGTTCGTCGCGTCGAATTACGTCAACTACAGTCTGACGGACGTGTTGTCGTCGATGGTGTCGCTGATCCTGACGATCGCGTTTCTGCGCGTCTGGAAACCCGCCGTCGATCCGAAGTTCGCGATCAACATCGACCGTGTCGGCGAGGTGCGCGGCAAGATTGGCGGCGTCCAGGGATGGTATCCGTGGATCATCGTCTCGGTGGTGGTGATCGTGTGGACCGTCGCCAAGATCTTCCTGATCGGCGATACCAAGATTCCGTGGCCAGGCCTCGACAAAGCCGTATTCATCACGCTATACAACACGCCGTATGGCGCGGTGTGGGACTTCCAGCCGCTTGCCACCGGCACGGCGATTCTGGTGGCCGCCATCATCACGTCGCTCGTGGTGGGACTGAGCGCACGCGACTTCGGCAAGGCGATCGCCGACACATGGATCCAGACGCGCATCGCCATTCTGACGGTGGCGACCATCGTCGGGCTCGCCTATCTGATGAACTACTCGGGGCTCACCTACACCCTCGGGCTCGGCGCCGCGTCGGTTGGACCGTTCTTTCCGCTGGTGTCGGCTTTCCTCGGCTGGGTCGCCGTGTTCCTGTCCGGCAGCGATACGTCCGGCAATGCGCTGTTCGGCAATCTGCAGGTGGTGGCGGCCAATCAGCTGAACCTGAACCCGATCCTGATGGCCGCGACCAATTCGTCGGGCGGCGTGATGGGCAAGATGATCTCGCCGCAAAACATCTCGACCGGCGTGGCGACCACCGAACTCAAGGGCAAGGAAGGCGTGGTGTTCGCCAAAACCTTCAAGCATTCGATTCTGTTGACGGTCGTCCTCGGTGTGCTGGTGTGGGTCCAGCAGAATTTCCTGCAATGGATGATTCCGCACTGAATGCGCGGTTCGAACCGGTCAGCGGGCGCGCCGTCGCGGCGCGTCTCGCTCGGCCCGGGCTCTCGCGTCCGAACGGACGAAGCAATCCGCCCAACCGACGCTTTGCCGCAAAATAATTCATGCTCAGCAGGCCCACACTCCGGTGTGGTCTGCGTCGTTCCGCTAAAATTCTCTCCGTTCATCGCAATTTTTCTCACATCAGCGTGAGAAATGCTCGCTTTGCGCCTCGCCTGACAGCGCTTACGATCACACTCATCAGACGCCTTTCATCTCCCGTATCTTGCCGTTTCATCCCAACGTGAAACGTTTCCCCCGATCGCGCTGTTACGATGCGCTGGCGTCTCGACTCAACCGCGCGCGGCGCTACCACCATGAATGCTAAAAACCTGCTGCAATTGCTGATTCTCGCGGCCCTTTGGGGCGCGTCGTTTCTGTTTATTCGAGTCGGCGTGACCGACTTCGGCGTCGCACCGCTGATGGCGCTGCGCGTCGGCATCGGCGCGGCATTCCTCGCGGTCGTGCTGATCGCGCGACGGCCGTTGCGTCAGTCCGCGACCATCCTGCGCACGCGCGCGTTCCCGCTGCTGGTGGTCGGCATCCTCAATTCGGCGGCGCCGTTCTGCCTGTTCGCGTATGCCGAGTTGACGCTCTCGGCGGGCGTGACTTCCGTGATCAACGCCAGCACGCCGCTGTGGGGCGCGCTCGTCGCGTTTCTCTGGCTGCGCGACCGGCTGAGCGCGCTGCGCACACTCGGTCTGGTCATTGGCTTTCTCGGCGTGCTGATGCTGGTATGGGACCAGATCGCCGCGCCAAACGGCTCGGCCGCCACGCCGCTCACCACCGCGCTCGCGGCCGTGGCCGCACTCGGCGCGACCTTGCTGTATGGTGTGGCCGCCAATTACACGAAGCGGCACCTGACCGGCGTCGACGCCCTCACCGTCGCCGCCGGCACGATGACCGGCGCGACCATCGTGCTGCTGCCGCTCGCCGTGATCTACTGGCCGGCCGCGCCGATTTCGCTGCATGCGTGGGGCGCGGTGATAGCGCTTGGCGTGGCGTGTACCGGCGTCGCGTATATGCTGTTCTTCCATCTGATCGCCGTCGTCGGGCCGGCGCGCGCGATTACAGTGACTTTCGTGATTCCGATTTTCGGCATCCTGTGGGGCGCGCTGTTTCTTGGCGAAAGCGTATCGCCCGGCATGCTGGCAGGCTGCAGCGTCATTCTGGTCGGCACCGCGCTCGCTACGGGTGTCGTCAAGCGCTTGCCCTGGGTTGGGCCGCGCCGCGCTGACACCTGAACTTCACTACGCGCGGGGCCGCACATAGCGGCCACGCGCGTTGCCAGCAGGCACGACAACAGCACGCGGGCGTAAAAAAAACCCGCCCGGCTTACGCCAGGCGGGTTTTCGGACTGCGCTACTGCAGACTACAGCGTCGTTCAGTGCAACTGGTCGGCCATCAGACTCATGATTTGCTTGGCCTGCGGGCTCTGATCGACAGCGCCCTTGTCGTCCACCACAGCCACGCGGGTCTGGTTAGGCGTCACGGCGCGCACGTTCACGAGATACTGCTTGGCGACCTTTTCCTTCTTGCCGTGGAACACCTGGCTCCAGAAGCCCTGCTCAGCCGAACTCAGATCCTTCGGATCGACATAACGCACGAAGTACAGACCACGGTTCAGATCGCGATCGTCGACGGTGAAGTTGCTGCGGTCGAGTGCGAGGCCCACGCGCAGCCACGCGCGGTCATACGGCTCGCCGAGCGTCAACTCAGTGGACGACAGTTGCGCAGAGGTATTCCCCGCGTCGTCATCCGGCAAGGGTTGCTGCGCCGACAGCGCAACGTTTTGCGCCGCGTTGGCCGCAGCCGCCGACTTCGCGCCCGTAGTTGCCGCGTTCGGCGCGGTTTGCGTGCCCGCCGGCGACAGATCGGCGTTCTGCGTCTCGCCCGGCTTGCTGCGCGAATCGGCCAGCGCCAGCGAGGCCATCAGCCGCTTCAGGTATTCCTGTTCGAGGCCCGGATCGTTCGGCTTCGCTTCCCACTTGGTCGAATCATTGTTCGTGCCGGTGATGGCCTCGCGCATGCCCTTCTGGCTGATGAACACGTAGGTGCCGCCATTCGGCGCCGCTTCGAGGCGCGTGCGGTACTTGTTGCGCTCCGAGCTCACGTAGCTGTTGCCCATCGCCTTCGACAGCGTGTTGCGGATCAGGCCGTCGTTGATCTGCGCGTGCGTTTCATTCCAGTCCGTTTCCATCACGCCTTTGTCGCGCTGGTCGACCACCAGCAGGAAACCCTGCTCCTGCCAGAAGCGGCGAATCTGCGCCCACGCCTGGTCGGGCGCCTTGTTGTCGATCACGAGCCAGCTTTCCGTGCCGTCACGCTGGATATGCATACCGGTGACCGGCGGCACGACTACCAGGGTATTGGCGGCCGGCGCTTGCGCCTGAACCTGCTGGAGCGCGGACAGCGAGGTTTCGCCGCCTTGCGGGGGCAACGAACGCTGATCGGACGTCTCATCGATCATGTTCGGCGGTACGGCGAGTGACACCTGCTTCGATTTCGAGTCGCTCTTGTAGTCGATTTTGGTCGGCGACGACGTGCCGCAGCCGGCGACCAGACCGCCTGCCATCAGCATTACTGCAAACCGCTTGGTAAGACGAAGATCAGTCATGTTCGGGGAATCCTTCCGCTACGCCACGGCAAGTTTCCGTGGATCAACCCAACATTTTACCGATCCCGGCGACACATGTGCAAAAACTGGGGTTTGCCCGCGAGTTGAGCCACGTGCGCGCGGCAAAACGCATGCTGCGACGCGCGTTGTGCGTACCCGCTGATCGAGTCTGCCAAGCGAGCTCGTGGCGATGGAAAACCGGTTGCCAACCCTGTCTCCGGCCGTCTTGCCAGCCCGCAGATTTAACAGTTCACAACATTTCCCCAACGACAATCGGACGTTTCCTACATTTTCGTCAGATTATTGATTACAAACAACTTTTCCACTCCCAATACAGAGTCATTTTCGAGATTGCGCGGAGCCACTTGCGTCGCCTCTGATAACCGCTACAAAGCCCCGGTGTTACCTTGAACTGGCCATCTCGATAAAGGCTGAAGCCTCAACCGCGAGCCACATTGCCATGCCAGATCTTTCTTTTTCACTGACCGTCCCCGCCTCGGCCATGCTGCTTGCAGCGCTGCTTGTCAGCGCCGACGTGCGTGCCGAACTGGGCGGCACGATGTCCACCGAGCCGGGTGCCTCGGCCGCCGCGCCGCAGATCCTGCTGAACGGCGCGCTGCGCATGCGCATGCGGGTCGACGCCGGCAATACGACCATCACCGAATACGCGACGAGCACGGGCGAGATCATCGCTTACACGTGGCAGGGGCCGACCATGCCCGATATGAACGCGCTGCTCGGCAAATACGCCGCCTCCTACCGGGCCGGCGCTGCCGCCTCGCCGGCAACCGGCAATCTGCACGCCTCACGGGTGGTCAGGCCGGACGTGATCGTGGAATCCGGCGGCCCGATGCGCGGCTATGCGGGCCGCGCATGGCTACCGGCGGCCGTGCCATCCGGCGTGACGTCCGCCGACTTCCGCTGATCGGCCCAAGCACTCGGCAAAAGCCCGCGACGACCTCCCAGGATGCCATGAAGATCTCCACTCATCTCTCTGCCTTGCTGGTCGTCTGCGCCGCACTCGCGGGTTGCGGCGGTGGTGGCGGCGGCACGACCGCTGCCTCAGCCTCGGGCGGTTCCGGCAGTCCGGCCAGCAGCCCCGCTGCGGCGAGCGCACCGGCCGCGGCCGACGTCACCGACACTCCCAACTCCGTGCCGCAGTCGAATACGCCGAACGTCCAGCCGATTACAGTCAGCACAGCACCGGGCCTGACGCGCAACATGCTGACGACCAGTGTCACCGTCTGTCAGCCGGGGACCACGAACTGCGCGACCATCGACAATATTCAGGTCGACACCGGTTCGCACGGCTTGCGGATTCTCGCGTCCGCGGTGCCGGCTCAGCTTCAGCTTGCCGCCGTGGGTTCGGGCAGCGCAGTCACGGGCGAGTGCGCGGTTTTCGGCGGTGGCTACGCATGGGGCGCGGTGCGCAGCGCGGACGTCCGCATGGCCGGCCAACTCGCCGCATCGATTTCCATCCAGGTGATCGCCGACCCCACGCTGCCCAGCGTGCCCGCTGATTGCGCGGCGTCGGGTCCGGCCATGCTGAGCGTCGCGAGACTGCGCGCCAACGGCATTCTGGGCGTCGGCCTGTTCGCGGCCGACTGCGGCAGCAACTGCGTCAATGCCGCACCGCCACGCTGGTATTACAGTTGCGACGCAAGCGGCGCCTGTCTCGCCACCGCGCAAGCCCTCGCGCAACAGGTGACCAATCCGGTCAGCCGCTTCGCGCTGGACAACAACGGCGTCGTCATCGAGCTGCCGCCTATCCCCGACGCCGGCGCAGCCACCGTTTCGGGCTCGATGACCTTCGGCATCGACACCCAGGCAAATAACACGCTCGGAAGCGCTACCGTCGTCAAGGCGAATACCCAGACGGGTTACGTGAGCACGACCAGCGACGGCCAGACCTATGCGCAAAGCTATGTCGACAGTGGCTCTAACGGACTGTTCTTCAGCAATACTGGATTGCCGCAATGCGGTTACTGGTATTGCCCGAGCTCGACGCAACCGGCCAACGCGCTTATCGTCGGCACAAATGGGGCGTCGATTTCCGTATCGTTTGCGATTGGCAATTCGCGCACGCTGTTTGCGTCGTCGAATAACGCGTTCAACAACCTGGCCGGTATTGCCAGCAACAGCTTCGGATGGGGCTTGCCGTTCTTTTTTGGACGTCGTGTCTACACGGCGATCGCCTCGCGGCTGACATCGGCTGGGACAGGCCCTTACTATGCGTTCTGATTGAACCACCTTAAATGCCGGCGTTGGGAACGCAGCGCCGGCATTCTGTTGCCGCTGCCGCGTTGCAAACGCCCCAGCCGAAACCAGACGATCATCAGGCGGCCGCCCTATCAGCGCGGATAGGCCGCATTGCGCCACATCCGCGCCTCGCACGGAATCCGCCGATAGACCGCGAGAAATTTCCCAGTCTCCGCCCGCGCACAAATTTGATACACCACGGCTGCAATAATCTGCCGCCGCTTCGATATTGCCCCGCGCTTATCAAAGCCCTCCGCCGCTCGTTTCACCGATTTTCAATTCGTTCGACATCATGGCTCTCTCCTTTTCGCTCGACCGCTTCGAGCAACTCGTCTACACCCGCTCGTACGATCAAGCCGCCCTCCAGCTCATCGGCGCGCTCGCGCTGCTGTCGCATAAACGGGGCGAACTGGATGGAGATTTCCAGGCATCGTGTGTGCCCGGCCTGCCAGCGGATTTGCAGCGCAAACAGTTTTATAGCCGCCTGGTCAGCGCGACATCTACGCTCTTCGCCGACCCCGGCTTCCAGCCTCAACACGAGTTTCTCCGCTTGCTCTTCACGTTGCACGAATGGCTCGGCCTGCTTTTTTCGGCCGCAGGCCCCGGCAACGCCGATCACATCGCCCGCTATCTGAATCCGCGCGGCGAGGCGGACCAACAGTTCCTGCCAGGCGATCGCCACACTGAGAAACTGTGCCTGCTCTATTCGAACGAATCCGAACTCGAGCTGGACTTCGCAGCGCTGTGGTCACGCGACAAAATGCTCGCTGCCAACCTCGCGCTCGCCCTGCTGGCGCCGGTTTTCCAGGGCTCCGCCACCGCCCATGGCAAGCGCGAAGCGTTGCTTGAATGGCTGCCCGGCAAACTGCGCCAGATCGACGACCTCGACGCATTGCCCACGGCCGTGCTGCACAACGCCTATATGTTCTGCAGTTATGCGGACACGCCGCAGCGCCATGCCATCAAGCAGGACATCGATGTTCTCGTGCGCCGCAAACTCGACCAGCTGGGCCTGACCGATTTGCCAACGTCAACGCCCATGCCAGCCGCGACGCCGCAAACGCAGAACAAGCCCCGGCGCAAGAAGCCACTGATGGTGGTCGTGCTGGAGTGGTTCAGTGGCGCCCATTCGATCTACCGCACGCATTCGCGCACGCTCGAAGCCGCGCGCGAGCATTTCGAAGTGATCGCGTTCGGCTTCGGCTACGCGGTCGACGAGGTCGGCCGGGCAGTCTTCGACCGGTTCATCGAACTCGAGCAGCCGGACTACATCGGCGAATGTATGCGCACGATTCGCGAGTTCGCGGCGGAGCATCAACCTGACGTGCTGTATATGCCGAGCGTCGGCATGTTCGTGCTGACGGTGTTTATGTCGAATCTGCGCATTGCACCGTTGCAGATCGCCGGGCTGGGGCATCCGGCAACGACGCATTCAGAGTGCATCGATTACATCAGCGTCGAAGAAGATTATGTCGGCGATCCGGCCTGTTTCAGCGAACGTCTGATGAAACTGCCGAAAAACGGGCAGCCATACCGGCCGTCCGTCGCGTTGCCCGACATCGTCGCGCAGATTCCGCCGCGGCGAGACACGCTTCAGGTCATCGTTACCGCCAGCGCCATGAAGCTCAACCCAGGCTTCCTCGACGCCTGCCGTGAAATTCGCGCGCGTGCCGCGACGCCTGTCGAACTGCATTTCATGACCGGCCTGCCGTCCGGCCTGTCGTTCGACCGGATGCGCGAGGTCATCAAACTCGCGGTGCCCGGCGCCATCGTGCATAGCTTTCACGACTACGCGGCTTATCTGACGCGCGTCAATCAGGCCGACCTGTATATCAGCCCGTTTCCGTTCGGCAATACCAACGGTATCGTCGACGCCCTCACGCTCGGCCTGCCCGGCGTGTGCAAGCGCGGAGCGGAAGTGTTCGAGCGGATCGACGGCGCGCTGTTCGAGCGCGTGGGCATGCCGTCATGGAACGTCGCCGACAGCGTCGATGCCTATATCGCCGCCGCCGTGCGTTTGATCGATCAGCATGAAGAGCGCATCGCGCTGCGGCAGCGTCTGATCGACACGCAGGCGGTACAGCGTTGCTTCGAAGGACAGCCGCAGGCGTTTGGCAAGAACGTGCTGAAACTGGTGCGCGAAAACAAAAGCCGTCACGCGAAGGTGACGGCCTGAGATATCGAGGTGAAGCGGGTGCTGGCGAGTGTCGCTCGCGCCCTTTGAAAGCGATGCGCTATTCCGTGGCTTCGCTTGCAGCCGCATCGGACGGTGCGGCGAGTTTCGCCGGAGCCAGCCAGCTGAACACATTCAGTGCCGGGCCGTGGAAGGTGCACTCGGCGGCAGCGGCCGTGGTGATCTTCTTCGGTTTGGCCGGTTTGAGCGAGGCGGCTTCGGCTCCTGACGCGGCCAGGATGGCGGAAGCATCCGAAGCACCTGAAGCCATCGCGCCAGACGCCGCAGCAGCGGCAGAAGCCATACGAGGCGCATTCGCCACCTGCGCGGCGGAGGCCGCGGTGCCGGCGGATGCCGTAACATCCGAAGCCGTGACCACATGCTCGATCGAGCCTTCGACGACCACCCGCGAGCCGTCGATGCCGGCCCCCGTATGGGCGATCTTCAGCGTATCCGGCGACGTTTCAGCCAGCTTGCTTCGCATCAACTGCTCGCATGCGTCCGAGTTCTTGTAGACGGCCGTGCAGGCCGCCAGCAGCGCGGCAGCGGTCGTGACGCAGGCGATAGAGAGAATCCGAATCTTCATTGATGTTCCGTTTTACAGGCCGTCGGCAATTGTAGCTTACAGGCTGGCGGACCGGCCGCGCGGTCGCCAGCCAGACGGGCGCGTCGAACCGGATCCGCCGACGGCTTGACCGCGGCGGCGGGCATCGGCATCGTGTTGACCGGCCGCCATGTCCGCGATGCGCGGCCGCATCTCCCCTGACCCAGCTTAACGGGTACAGCTTCACTTTCACCACCACGCGTTGACCGGCTTTCCCGTATGTTCAGTCTTGCCCTGCTCGCCATCGCGGCCTATGCCGCCACGAATATCGACAACCTGTTCGTGCTGCTCGTATTCCTCGCCGAAGCGGGCGGCGATCGGCGCCGCGTGATCGCCGGCCAGTACGCAGGATCGCTGACCCTGATCGCGGGGTCGATCCTGTTTGCCGCGCTGCTGGCACGCTTGCCGGCTGGCTACGTCGGTTTGCTCGGCATCCTGCCAATCGGTGTGGGCCTGAGCAAAGCGTGGGCGCGATTTGGTCCGGGCAGCGAGCGTGGTGAGGATGAAGGAGACGCGGCCGGCACGCCGGCATCGATAAACGGCTCGTCCTGGTGGACGGTAGCGTGTGTCGCCGTCGCCAATGGCTCCGACAACCTCGCCGTCTACGTGCCGTTGTACGCGGCTCATTCGCATAGCGAAGGCGCGCTGATCTCGCTGGTATTTATCGTGATGATCGGCCTCTGGTGTGCCGGCGCGGTGTGGCTGGTGGAGCACCCGTTGCTGGGCGCGCCGATCCGGCGCTACGGTACGGCGTTGCTGCCGCTGATTCTGCTGATTATCGGCGTCTCCGTGATCGTACAGAACGATACGCTGCGGATCGTGTTCGGCATCTGAGCGCTGGGGCGCGGGCTATCGGCAGTTGGCTAGCGGTCAGTCAGCCCGGCGCCAAACGGCAGGGGCCGTGCAAAGATGCGCTGCAACGAGGCAGCGCGAGGCAGCACGACCGTCCCCACGCCAGCGCTCAATTCGACGGCTGTTGCGGCTGGACGTAAGTACGCACGCCGGCGAGCGGCGAACCGTACCCGCCCGATTGCGTATTGTTCGGCAAGCCATTGACTAGTTGCGCGCGCGGATCGGTCGGATTCAGATTCATCTCACCCGCCTGCTGATTGCCGTGCGACGGATATTCGCTGCCGCGCGCCGCATTCGGCATCAGGCGCGTATTGTTTTGTGGCGCGCTCATGTCGTCCTGCACGCTTAGCCCCTGCGCTCCGGCCTGCGCCGCAACCCCGCACGCAATTGCGCACAACCAGGCGCGCCCTACCCTCGAAGTTCGTTTCATACCTGCCTCCAGCAAAGTGAAATGAAGAAAGGAGACCGTGTCCGCGGTTGGCGCACGCGAGCGTTCGCGTGCGGCGGATGCTGATCACAACGGTTATACGCGCCACACTGACTTTCGGATTCGGCGATACCCTGCCGACACCCGCCACCGACAACCGGAGCGGCATGCCACACCGTCAGGCCCAAAACGCCGGAATGCCCGAATGCCACAAATTCAGCAACCGCATATCGTTATGCCGATTACCGATTTCTTTCCGGACGAAGCGGGCCCGATAATAGCTGCCATGAACGCCTACCCTACTCGCAAAGCCCGCGCGCTGCTGCATACGCTCGCGGTATTGAGCGCGGCGCTGCTGCTGGCAGCCTGTGCCGCCCCCGCAACAGCGCCGTCCGCTGCGGCTAACCCTGGCCTGCTGGACGCCGCCATCTCCGGCGCGCAGCGCAGCGACAAAGCCCGCGCGCGCGACGTCTACCGCCATCCAAAGGAAACATTGCAATTCTTCGAGATCGCGCCGTCGCAAAGTGTGCTGGAGATCGCACCGGGCGGCGGCTGGTACACGGACATCCTCGCGCCCTATCTGCACGATCACGGCATGCTGTACGAGGCGCAATACGACAGCCCCGACGCCTCGGCGGCGGCGGAAGAACAGGCGGGGCGCGCGGCATTCGCAAGCAAGCTCGCGGCCACACCCGCGGTCTACGGCAACGTGGTGGTCGGCACGCTGCGTGCGGGCCAGTTCAGCGGTTTTCCGGCCGACGGCAGCGTCGACCGCGTCCTGACATTCCGCAATATCCATAACTGGATCAAGGACGGACAGATCGACGCGAACCTGCGCGCCTTTTTCGCCGCACTGAAACCGGGCGGCATCCTCGGCGTTGAGGAGCATCGCGCGGCACCCGGCACGTCGTTGCAACAGACCATCGACACCGGCTATGTGACCGAGGCCTATGTGATCGAGCATGCTCGCGCAGCAGGCTTCCAGCTGGTGGGCCAAAGCGAAGTCAACAGCAATCCGCGCGACACGAAAAATTACCCGCACGGCGTCTGGTCGCTGCCGCCCACTTACGAGGGCGGCGACCTCGACCGGGCGAAATATGCGGCGATCGGCGAATCGGACCGGATGACTTTGCGCTTCGTGAAGCCGAAGTAGCGGCGCAGTCGGACCGCGTGGCGCTTGACGCGATCCCAATAATGTGGTCCTATTGCACGCTATGTACCGTGCCCAGACCATCCTATCGCTACTACTAGCCCCCTCTACCGGGCTAGGTCTGCTGCTGCGCGCTTCTATCTGATACACCCGAAGCACCGCTCAATTCCCCAGTAACTGACCCAGCCCCGGTTTCCGACCGGCGGCCCTGCTTTTGCCTTTTCGTCGTCCGGTCGACTGCCCAGCTTGTCGAATCCAAGGATGATGAAAATGTTGAAGAACCCTGCTACCAGATACCGATCGTTCAACCCCGTCAATTTGACGGAGCGCCAGTGGCCGTCGCGCACCATCACGCACGCGCCGATCTGGATGAGCACCGACCTGCGCGACGGCAATCAGTCGCTGTTCGAGCCGATGGACGCCGAGCGCAAGATGCGCATGTTCAAGACCCTGGTGCAAATCGGTTTCAAGGAAATTGAAGTCGCGTTTCCGGCCGCATCGCAGACCGACTTCAATTTCGTGCGAGAGTTGATCGAAGGTGGCCATATTCCGGACGACGTCACCATCGAAGTACTCACGCAAGCCCGCGACGATCTGATCGAACGCACCTTCGAATCGCTGCGTGGCGTACCGCGCGCCATCGTTCATCTGTACAACGCGACGGCGCCGGAATTCCGCCGCATCGTGTTCGGTCTGGAGAAAAGCGGCGTCAAGGAGCTCGCGCAGAGCGCCGCCCGCACAATGAAGCGGATCGCCGATGCCACACCGGAAACGAACTTCACGTTTCAGTACAGTCCCGAAGTCTTCAGCGGCACCGAACTCGAATTCGCCAAGGAAGTGTGCGACGCCGTGTTCGACATCTGGCAACCGACGCCCGAACACAAAGCTATCGTCAACCTGCCGGCCACCGTCGAAATGTCGACGCCGAACGTCTACGCCGACCAGATCGAATGGATGCACCGCAATCTCGCGCGCCGCGATTCGTTGATCGTGTCCGTGCACCCGCATAACGACCGCGGTACTGCCGTGGCTGCCGCCGAACTCGCGGTGATGGCTGGAGCCGATCGTATCGAAGGCTGCCTGTTCGGCAATGGTGAACGCACCGGCAACGTCGATCTCGTCACGCTCGCGTTGAACCTCTACACGCAAGGCGTCGATCCTGGTCTCGACTTTTCGAACATCAATGAAGTCGCTCGCACGGCGGAGGAATGCACGCAATTGCCGATTCATCCGCGCCATCCGTACGTCGGCGATCTCGTGTTCACCGCGTTCTCCGGTTCGCATCAGGATGCGATCAAGAAAGGCTTTGCGGTTCAAAAACCGGACGCGATGTGGGAAGTGCCTTATATGCCGATCGACCCGAGCGATCTCGGCCGTACCTATGATTCCGTCATCCGGGTGAATAGCCAGTCCGGCAAGGGCGGCATTGCGTTTCTGCTCGAGCAGGGCTATGGGGTTGTGTTGCCGCGGCGCCTGCAGGTGGATTTCAGCTCCGCTGTGCAGCGTTATACCGACGATAGTGGACAGGAGGTCACGTCCTCGCAGATCTGGGAACTGTTCCAGCAGGAGTACGTGCACAGTGCGGCCCCTGTGCGGTATATCGGTCACCACTTGTCCGAACAGGGCGATGGCGCGCGGATCCAGCTTACTGTCGAGATTCATGGCTCACGGCGGGTTTTGAGCGGCGCGGGGAATGGGCCGCTGGATGCGTTGATGCACGCGATGGGGGTGCCGGTCAGGATTCAGCACTATGAAGAGCGTGCTTTGACTCAGGGCGCGGATGCTCGCGCGGTTGCTATTGCCGAGATGGCAGGGGCGGATGTGGCCGGCAGCGCGTTTGGGGTTGGCATCGATGCCAACCTGGTGACGGCTTCTATTCGGGCTGTTATCAGTGGGGTGAATCGCGCTTATGGGCGGGTTGATTCTGCTGCTGCGCAGCGGGCGTTTTTTGATGTCGCTATGAGTGCTCGTGATGAGTCTCTGGTGGTTTGAGCCTCTGGCGGTTCTGTTGCTGGTGGTCTATTAGCGTTGCCCCTGTGCGGGGCGGCACCTACTTTTCTTTGCCAGCCGCAAAGAAAAGTAGGCAAAAGAAAGCGGCTCACACCGCTAACATTTAAGCGGGTCTCCTGGCTTGGAGGGGATTGTGGTGCGATTAACGGATCACACCGCGGTCCATTAGCGCCAGTGACACAGCCGTCATCCGCTCCCACTCCGCACTGCGTGCGTCGCGGTTGGGTCTGCCAGGGAAACCCATGGTTATTTTCGTGGTGGCGTGCACTGATTTGCTTGTAGGGCGGTCCTGGTTTATCCCTCCCGGCCGTCTTATCGGGTCCATGCGTCTGGCAGGCTGTGCGTTAGCGTCGATACGAAATGTGCGGTCTCCGCTTCGCGTGGTTGCATGAAAATATCCCGCGATGGACCCGCTTCCACTATTACGCCGTTGCTCAGGAATACTACGTCTCGCGCAATCGTTGCGGCGAGGCGCAAATCGTGCGTCGCCATCAACATGGTCATGCCTTCCGCGGCAAGCTGCTTGAGTACTTCGACCACCTCCGCGGCAAGACCGGGGTCCAGTGCGGAAGTAGGTTCGTCGCACAACAGCACCTCCGGCGATGGCGCCAATGCGCGTGCAATCGCTACACGCTGCTGCTGGCCACCGGAAAGCGTCACGGGCCACGCGTCCGCTTTGTGCGCAATGCCAACCTTCTCCAGCAATTCGTCCGCCCGCACGCGCGCCTTTTCCTTACTCCACTTCAACACCGTCAGCAGGCCTTCCATCACGTTCTGGCGGACAGTCAAATGCGGAAACAGCTGGAAATTCTGAAATACCATGCCCGTGCGGCGCCGTATCGTCAGCACGGCTTCGCGTGACGGTTTTTGCTCGCGGCTGAACTCGAGTCGCTGATCTCCGAGTTCAAGCGAACCGGATTCGGGAATTTCCAGCAGATTCACACAGCGCAATAACGTACTCTTCCCGCTTCCGGATGGACCGATCAACGCCGTGACGTTGCCCGACGCGAGTTTCAGATCCACTGAACTCAGCACCCGGTGCTCGCCGAAATACTTGTCGATTTTTTCCAGTCGGATCATCAGTTGCCCGCCTGGAAAAGTGCGTGACGGCCGAACTTGCGCTCAAGCCTGACTTGCGCGGAAGACAACACCGAACTGAACACCAGATAAACCAGCGCCGCCTCTGTATAGAGAATCAATGGTTCATACGTGACCGACGCAATCCGCTGCGCCGCCTGAAATACTTCAGGCACGGTTAGCACCGCGGCCAATGAGGTGTCCTTCACCAGGGCGATGAACGAGTTCGACAACGGCGGCAACGCCACACGCGCCGCCTGCGGCAGGATCGCGCGTCGCAATGCCTGCGTACGCGTCATCCCCATCGAATAGGCCGCCTCCCACTGGCCTTTCGGAATCGACTCGATCACCCCGCGGATCACTTCCGAGTTGTACGCGCCGACATTCAGCGAAAAACCAATGATCGCCGCCGTCAATGGGTCGAGCACAATGCCGACGTTCGGCAGTCCGTAGAAAATCACAAACAGTTGCACCAGCAACGGCGAGCCGCGAAACAGCCATACGTAAAAGCGTACAACCGCGACCGCCGACGGCGGCCCGAACAGTCGCACCAGCGCGACGATAAAGGCTAACGCCAACCCGATCGCGAACGATACCAGCGTCAGCGGCACGGTGAACACGAGCCCCGCATACAGCAGGGGCCACAGTGAATGCGCCATCAAATGCAACCAGGCTGGCATGATTCAGGCTCGCAGGTGACGCTTATTGGGAGACGTCTTTGCCGAAATACTTCTGCGATATCTTCTCGTAGGTGCCGTCCTTGCGGATGTCCGCGAGCGCCTTGTTGATCGCGGCCTGCAACTCGGGATTGCCCTTGCGGATCAACACCGCGGACTTGTCACTCTCCGAAGAACTATCGAGCGCGACGATCTTTACCTTGGCGTCTGGCTTGTGCTTCTTGAAGTCGAGCAACGACAGCGAATCGTTCACGGTCGCGTCGACCCGCCCGGAGGTCAACAGGTCGATCGATTCATTGAAGCCCTGCACCGGAATCACTTCCGCACCATGCGCCGCCGCAATCTTGCCGAAGTTGCTGGTCAGCGTGTTGGCCGACTTCTTGCCCTTCAGATCGTCGAACGTCTTGATCGTGGTGTTGTCCGACCGCACGATCAGCGCCGCGTGCGATGTGATGTACGGGTCTGAGAAATCGTACTTGGCCTTGCGTGCGTCAGTGACGGCGACTTCGTTGATCACCGCGTCGTAGCGGTTCACGTCGAGACCGGCGATCAGGCCGTCCCACTTTCCTTCGACGAATTGCGGCTTGACACCCAGATGTTGCGCGATCGCCGTGCCGATCTCGACATCGAAACCGGTCAGTTTGCCGGATTCGTCGTGATACGTGAACGGTGCATAGGTGCCTTCGGTGCCGATCCTGAACACGCCGGAAGACTTGATCTGCGCGAGCCCGTCTGCGGCAAACGCCGAACTCACGGTCACGGCTTGCAACAGCGCGATTAGCAGAATGGAACGAATCGACTTCATCAGGTGGGCTCCGTAAGGTGTGCTACGTCGGTGGCTGGGTCTTTGGGTTCGGCAGTTTCCGCCAGCGGCCCGTCGAGCCCGGCAGAGTGGGCGGACTGTAGCAAACGGCCTTTGTTTTCACAACGCATTTTGCGGCTATTAGATATGCCACGGAGGAATAAGCTAGACCGAAAACGCCTCCGTGGCAATTCACGGTAACGCGAGGGTGCGAGAGACTACTTGCCGCAGCCGATGAATGATCCATTCGTTACCTCGCCTCATTTCTGAAGTATGTCACCGGCAGATCGAAACGTGCGCCGGGAAAAAGCTCCGCGAGCCGCAACTGGAGGGGCTGGATATCTGCGAAACGCTTCAACCGTATGACAACCAGCCCATGATCCTCGTAAGTCTTAACTGTCGCATCCTTGAGCCACTCCCCGACCTTCAGTTGAACAGCCTTGGGCTCCTTGTAAATCACCACCAGTTCGTTAGCGCTCACGCCGATCAGATTGTCCGTCGACCGCAGAACAAGTGTCGACTGTTCTGAACCGCCAGATTGCGCCCGCGTACTGCTCGGGGGTAGGGTCCTCACAGAGACAGAACCGATCTTCACCGGGTTCTGGTTCTGGACCTGCTCAACGATATCCGCCGGCGCAATCTGCCCCGGCTTCAATGCCTGAGAATTCTGTGCTCGCGCCATAAACGGGCTGCAAAAGCTGGCGCATGCAGCCGCCATGAGAAGAAGGGATTTCGTTTTCATGTCAATTCACCCGATTGGTAGCCGTATCAGTGACCATATACCCGCAACAACGCACCCTTCAGCCGCGCCGGCTGCGAGCCTCGCCTGGAGTTCGTGTCGATAAGTCGCAACTTCCAGGTGCCGCTCGCCGATTCTTCGTTAAAGGCGTTCGACGCGAGCGTGAACATCTCCACTTTCGTGGGCTTCTCCGAAAAAACGTTGTACGCGTTCATTAGTACGCTGCGGGTCCCCGCTGGAGATATCAGTTCAACTGCGAGATCGCGCATGCTCGCGTCATTCATCGACATCGTCAGTTGGACCGCCTCGATTCTTCCGACCCGGGTCTTCTGATAGGACAGCGGTATGTCTACGCCAGTGGCCGTACCAATCGGAACGGATAGCCCTTCTCCATCCTGAGGCGCTTCGTACGTCAGATCTTCACCTGTGCTTGCCATCCTTCCCTTGAGATAGGTGTTGTAACTTTTCGCCATCCTGACCGCTTGCGTTGCATCGACAAGCCCAAACCCGTATTGATTGTCAAACCACAAGCCCGCAGCGTTGCGGGTCCACGCGGGCTCGGGAATATACTTCTCTCCAGAAGACAAGGAGACTTCAATCGGCTTACGTTGCGCGTCGACTCTTCTTGCTGTTTTCATCAGGATGAATCGCACGTCGCGCCAGGTGAGGTTCGGGTTGACGCCAAGCATCAATGCAACCACGCCGCTCACCATCGGTGCCGCTGCCGATGTGCCGTTGAACGTCGAAGTGTAGTTACAAGATGGATTTAGCGCCTTGCCGATTTTCGAATCAGGGTCGTCAAAATCGTTGAGCGGTTTGGGTGGAACGCCGCGTCTGGTCGAGCCGCGATCGCAACCCATCAGGTCCGTCGTCACAATCGCCGGCCCGGTCGGTCCTCCGTATTCACCGCCGAATGCGGATACAAGCAGATTCGATCCGGCAGTGGAGTAGCTCGAACGCACGCCGAATGCATTGAGTGCGCCAACTGTGATGACCTGAGGCATCGTCCTGTCAGGGTCGAGGTTGGCGTTTGAGCAACTGATGCCCACCTCGCGCGAACGGGCGCAAACGGCCGCATCGTTCTCGTTGGCCCGGTATTCATTGCCAGCGGCCTGGACGAAAATGGCCCCCTTCGCATCGCGCAGTCGCTCCAACCCTTCAATCACAAGAGATTCAACTGTCACACCCGGAAGAAAATCAAGGGGTACTGTTGGCGACTTCGCGAACGATGCATTGAAGACGTCGGCATAACGCGAAAATGGGGCTCCGCCATAAGCATCGAACTTATCAACTACCCGTGAATAACGCGAATCAATTCCAATGTATCTTGCGCCGCCCAATCGAACGCCCGGAGCGACCCCTCGAACACCTGAATTCTTTATCGAAGTTGCGGCAATCAATCCCGCCACCGCAGTGCCGTGACCATCCGCCGGCGGTGGCGTCGGATCGAGTGCATTTGCCGCGTTGGGGTCAAAATTGTAAAGCATCGAAGCAGCGACGTTACCAGCAAGATCCACATGCTTGATGTCGATCCCGTCATCAAGCACCAGTACATTGACGCCTTTACCAACGACTCCCTCGCGAAATATCGGCTCGACGTTCAGGTCCATGCCCGCCAAACCTTGCAGCGTGGAGAAGGCAGTTTGCCCGGTGTTCTTTAAATGCCACTGGTATTGAGAGAGTGATTCCCCGGGCCTGCCGTCGTCGGACGACCCACCGCAGCCCGCGACCATACCGCTCAAAAAGACCACGCCAACCCATCCATATCCCAAGTGTTTCATTCTTCACCTCTGAATTGCGTCAGTACATGAAATCTGAAATTCGAAAGCCCTTTTCAGAGTCCTCGTGGACGTCCGTTCGCATGGAATCTTTCAACGTTCAGCATGAACGCTTGAATTCACTTGATTTGCATGTCTGATTAATTGTATTCAGCACGTGCGCCTGGAAATGTGGCGTTTTGTGCAGAGATTTTGTAGAAGGTGGGAGTTTTGTAGAAACGTTCGCTGCCGCGACGCGACATGCAGAGAAATTGGGACTCAGCGGAAATGATCGAATAGGGCGAGGAAAAGAAAACGGGCGCCATGCGCCCGTTATTCCTGAATAGTTCCGAAGACGTTCAACGTTGAACCCGTCACCGCTTATCGTTCCACGGGATGCGGCTCCTTCAGTTTGTTGGCAACCCGGATCGCGTCGAAGTAAGCCGGATTAGGCGGACGCTTCAGATACCGCCCCGCACCGCGCACGGCCCGCAGTTCACCGTTAGTCCATGCGAGCGCGCCACGCGTCAGCGTGTGCATCGCCACACCCTGCACCGTCATGCCTTCAAACACATTGAAGTCGACCTTCTGATGATGCGTCTTCACCGATATGGTTTTGCTCGCCGCCGGGTCCCACACTACCAGGTCGGCATCGGCGCCGACTTGCACGGTGCCTTTACGCGGATGCAAATTGAAAATCTGCGCGGCGTTGGTCGACGTAATGCGGACGAATTCATTCGGCGTCAGACGCCCGGAATTCACGCCGTGATGCCACAGGACCGCCATCCGGTCTTCAACACCGCCGCAGCCGTTCGGGATCTTCGTGAAGTCCTCACGACCCATGGCCTTCTGCGATGCGCAGAACACGCAGTGGTCGGTCGCCGTGGTATGCAACTGGCCCGCCTGCAGTCCCCGCCATAATGCCTCCCGATGCTCCGCCGAACGGAACGGCGGGCTCATGACATGCGCCGCGGCCCGGGTCCAGTCGGGGTCGCGATACACTGCCTCGTCGATCACCAGATGGCCCGGCAGAACTTCGCCAAACACACGCAAGCCTTCGCTGCGCGCTCGCGCAATTGCATCGACCGCATCTTTCGAGGACACGTGGACGATATAAACCGGCACGCCCAATACCTGCGCAATGCGAATCGCCCGATTAGCGGCCTCGCCTTCCACTTCGGGCGGCCGCGACAACGGATGCGCCTCCGGCCCCGTGAAGCCCTTGGCGAGCAACTGGCGCTGCAACTGGAACACCAGTTCGCCGTTCTCCGCATGCACCGTAGGCAGCGCGCCGAGTTCGAGCGAACGCGAGAAGCTATTCACCAGCACTTCGTCGTCGGCCATGATCGCGTTCTTGTAGGCCATGAAGTGCTTGAAACTCGACACACCATGCTCATGCACCAGCGTGCCCATGTCGCGATACACAGAATCGTCCCACCATGTCACCGCCACGTGAAAGCCGTAGTCCGCAGAAGCCTTTTCTGCCCAGCCGCGCCATTCCTTGAAGGCGTCCAGCAGCGGCTGCTTCGGACTCGGAATCACGAAATCGATGATGCTGGTCGTGCCGCCCGATAAGCCCGCCGCTGTGCCGGTATAGAAGTCGTCGCTGGCCGTCGTGCCCATGAATGGCAATTCCATGTGCGTATGCGGATCGATGCCACCAGGCATCACGTACTGCCCGCCCGCATCGACAATCGTGGCGCCCGCGGGCGCCTCCAGGTCCACGCCGATCTGCAGGATCGTGCCGCCGTCCTGCGGGTCCGCACACAACACGTCCGCACGGTACGCGCGCTCCGCGTCGATCACCGTGCCGCCGCGAATCAGGGTCGTCATGTTGCCGCCTCCTTATGAACTGCTGGTTTCATTGCTACGTATCGCATTCAGATCATGCGCTCGCCACCCGCGCACTCGGTCCTTTGCTCAGCTTCATCCACGCGCTGTATACGATCGACGCCAACGCGAGTCCGACAAACCACGCATACGTATAGAGCGTATTGAAGATCGCCGGCACGTTCGGGAACGAAGCCGGAAACGCCGTATGCAGAAAGCCCGGCAGATTCGGCAGCACGCCGATCACGAGCGCCACCACCGCGCCGATATTCCAGCCGCCGGTGTAGCTGTATTCACCATGCTCGTCGAACAGTTCACGCGGGTCGAGGCGCGTGCCCCGAATCAGGAAGTAGTCGACCATCAGAATGCCCGCCACCGGGCCAAGCAAGGCCGAGTAGCCGACCAGCCACGTGAAGATATACCCTTGCGTAGTGGCGAGAATCTTCCACGGCATCATCACGATCGCGATGGTCGCGGTAATCATGCCGCCGACCCGATAAGAAATGCCCTTGGGCCACAAGCTCGAAAAATCATAGGCCGGGCCGACGAGATTTGCCGCCAGATTGCAGCACATCGTATCGAGCGTAAGAATGATCAACGCGAGGCCGACGCCAATGCCGGTCATACGGCTTGTCAGATCGATCGGGTCCCAGATCGCCTTGCCGTAGATCACAACCGTGGCCGAGGTCACCACCACCGAAATCACCGAGAGCAAAGCCATCGGCACCGGCAAGCCGATCGACTGGCCGATGATCTGGTCACGTTGCGTTTTGGCAAAGCGCGTGAAGTCGGGAATGTTGAGCGCAAGCGTGGCCCAGAAGCCGACCATGGCCGTGAGTCCGGGCCAGAACGTCGCCCAGAACATGCCCTCTTTCTTGCCGCCCGGTACGAACTGCGATGGTGCCGACAGCATCGAGCCGAGCCCACCCGCTTTCGAGGTCGCCCACCATACGAGCGCGATGCACATCACGATCTTGATCGGCGCGGACCAGCTTTCGAGCCAGCGGATCGAATCCGTGCCATGCACGATAAAGTAGATCTGCAGCGCCCAGAACACCAGGAAACACGCGAGCTGCGTGAGCGAGATGTCAAGAAACGGCAATGCCGCGCCGTGCAACGCATTGCCGGTCAGAATGTTCAGCAGCGTGTAGATCGCGCTGCCGCCCAGCCACGTCTGAATCCCGTACCAGCCGCACGCAACAATCGCCCGCAGCATCGCCGGCAGTTTTGCGCCTTGCGTGCCGAATGAAGAACGCACCAGCACCGCATATGGAATGCCGTGCTTCGCGCCTGCGTGACCGATCAGCAACATCGGCACCAGCACAATCAGGTTGCCGAGCAGCACGGTCGCCACGGCCTGCCACGGCGACATGCCCTCTTCCGTCAAACCGGCCGCGAGCATGTACGACGCGATGTTCATCACCATCCCCACCCAGAGCGCGGCGAAGTGATACCACCTCCACGTACGCTGCGCGACGCCGGTCGGCGCAAGGTCGTCGTTATAGAGACTGCTGCCCTGCGCGCCGGCCGCGAACTGCGGATCGACGGGTTGCGCTGTCTGCTTCATCGATAGATCTCCACTAAGATCGTTGAGACCCGCGCGACTTCTGAGGGCGCGTCGGACCTTTGGGAAAAA
The DNA here is from genome assembly GCF_046027215.1 of Paraburkholderia fungorum. GTDB lineage: Bacteria > Pseudomonadota > Gammaproteobacteria > Burkholderiales > Burkholderiaceae > Paraburkholderia > Paraburkholderia fungorum_D. The sequence goes on from NZ_JAQQEN010000001.1 coordinate 3,202,786, forward strand.
CCCAGCTTCAGTACATGCGCATCGGCTATCTATGGCAGTCTGACGCTTCAGGCTGCCTTTGCTGCAGTTGCCACGGTTGCATGCGCATGGGCGTGCTCGGCGGCTGGCGCCGTCTCCGCCTTCTGCGGCTCGCCCGCATTCACGCGCGAGGGGTTGTTCGGATGCGTCGTCCAGTTCGCATACTCGCCGTTGTCCACGCGCTCCATCGTGATGCATTGCTCGACCGGGCACACGTGCATACAGAGATTGCAGCCGACACATTCGGAGTCCATCACTTCAAAATGCCGGACGCCATCTTTTTCTTTCATGATCGCCTGGTGCGCGGTGTCTTCGCAGGCGATATGGCACAGGCCGCACTGGATGCATTTATCCTGATCGATGCGCGCCTTGATGTCGTATTTGAGGTTGAGGTACTTCCAGTCAGTGACGTTCGGTACCGCGCGGCCGCGAATATCGTCGAGGGTCGCGTAGCCCTTTTCGTCCATCCAGTTCGACAGACCGTCGGCGAGGTCGGAGACTATCCGGAAGCCGTAGTGCATCGCCGCCGTGCAGACCTGCACGCTGCCCGCGCCGAGCACCATGAATTCGGCCGCGTCGCGCCAGGTTGAAATGCCGCCGATACCGGAGATCGGCAGATTCGGCGTCTCCACGTCGCGGGCGATTTCCGCGACCATGTTCAACGCAATCGGTTTGACAGCAGGGCCGCAGTAGCCGCCGTGCGTGCCTTTACCATCGACCATCGGCAGCGGTGCCATCGCATCGAGATCCACCGCGACAATCGAGTTGATCGTGTTGATCAGCGACACGCCATCCGCGCCGCCCTTATAGGCCGCACGCGAACTGACGCGGATGTCGCTGATGTTCGGCGTGAGTTTGACGAGGCACGGCAGCTTCGTGCCCTCCTTGACCCAGCGCGTGACCATCTCCACGTACTCGGGCACCTGGCCCACGGCCGCGCCCATTCCGCGCTCGCTCATCCCGTGCGGACAGCCGAAATTCAGTTCGACCGCATCGGCGCCGGTGTCTTCGACGAGCGGCAGGATCCATTTCCAGTCGCGTTCGTTGCAGGGCACCATCAGCGAGACGATCATCGCGCGGTCGGGCCAGTCGCGTTTGACCTGGGCGATTTCCTTAAGGTTGATGTCGAGCGGACGGTCAGTGATGAGTTCGATATTGTTCAGCCCGGCAATGCGCTGACCGTTCCATTGCACCGCGCCATAGCGCGAGCTGACGTTTACCACATGCGGGTCGAGGCCCAGCGTCTTCCACACCACGCCGCCCCAGCCCGCTTCGAATGCTCGGTTCACGTTATAGGCTTTGTCGGTCGGCGGCGCGGAGGCGAGCCAGAAAGGATTCGGCGAGGTAATGCCGGCAATCGTACAGCGCAAATCGGCCATGTTCGGCTCCTTGGGGACTGCTGTTTTTGTCTTCGCTTTGTCGTCGTATATCGCGACGCTTACGGGCTTATGCGGCTTTGACGGCGGTGCGGGCGAACTGTGCATCGATCGCGGCTGCTGCGACCTTGCCGTCCTGCACCGCTTGCACCGTAAGATCCACCGCGCCGGTGGCCGCACAATCGCCTCCCGCCCAGACGCCAGGCAAGGAGGTTTGCCCATCTGCATCGACTGCGATGCGGCTGCCGTCCAGCGTCAAGAGCTCGCGTTCAATCCCGACCGGCACCAACGTCTGGCCGATCGCTTTGAGCACCATGTCGGCGTCGACGATGAAGCGTTCCTGACTGCCTTCGCTCGACGTGCGTTCGAATTCGACGCCGCTGACCACGCCGTTCTCACCGATCAAACGCATCGGCGTCGCATGGGTAACGAGCGTGACGCCGTTGGTTTGGGCGAAGTCGCGCTCGGCCCACGTGGCGCTCATTGATTCGACGCCGCGCCGGTACACCATCGTCACCGAGGTTGCGCCGAGCTTGCGGCTCTGCACGGCGGCATCGACCGCGGTATTGCCGCCGCCGATCACGACCACGCGCCGCCCGACCGGCACCGTGCCGAAGTCGCTCGCGGTACGCACCTGTTCGATAAAGTCCACTGCGTTCATCACACCGCTCAGGTCCTCGCCTTCCATCGCCAATGCGCGCACGCCGGTGAGGCCGATAGCGAGAAACACGGCGTCATGTTCCTTGCGCAATGCGTCGAGGTTCAACTCACGCCCAAGCGCCATGCCGTTTTTTATTTCGATGCCGCCGACCGAGCACAGCCATTCCACTTCCCGCTGCGCAAAATCGTCGACGGTTTTATACGCGGCGATGCCGTATTCGTTCAGGCCACCTGCTTTTTCATGGGCGTCATAGATCGTCACGCTATGGCCAGCGAGTGCAAGGCGATGCGCGCACGCGAGTCCCGCAGGCCCCGCCCCCACCACCGCGACATGCCGACCGGTTTCAGCCGCGCGCTTGAACAACGGCTCGCCGCCCGCCATCGCCCAATCAGTGGCATGACGTTGCAGCGCACCTATCGCCACCGGCTTCGCATCTTGATGGTTGCGCACACAAGCACCCTCGCAAAGAATCTCGGTCGGGCAAACGCGCGCGCACATGCCGCCCATCGGATTGGCCGACAGGATATCGACGGCCGCACCCTTCAGGTTGCCGTGACTGATCTTGCGAATGAAACTGGGAATGTCGATCTGGGTCGGACACGCATTCACGCAAGGCGCGTCGTAACAGTAGTGACAACGGCTCGCCGCAGCGGCCGCGGCGCTCGCGTCGAGCAACGGCGCGATGTCGGCGAACTCGCACGAAAGCTGATCGGGCGACAGGCGTTGAGGGGCAATGTCGCCGGTTTGCTTGATGGCCATACACGTTCCTTCTTCGATGTGAGGACGTAGCCGGTCCCGCCGGCTGCGCAATGGCGGAGCCGGGGCGGCATGTTTTATGGGCACTACGGTGAGGCTGGTGAAACGACCGCAACCGTTACTGCAGAAGCCTTATGAAACCGGCTCGCACGCTCGCTCGAGCATCGCGTGCAGCAAGACATTCGCGCCCGCTTCGATCCATTCGAAGGTGGCGTCTTCGATCTCGTTGTGACTGATGCCGTCCACACACGGCACGAACACCATCGAAGTCGGCGCGACTTGCGAGAGATAACATGCATCGTGTCCCGCACCGGACACCATGTTGCGATGCGGATAGCCGAAGCGTTCAGCCGCGGCGCGCACGGACTTCACGCAGGCGGCGTCGAAAGCGACTGGCGCGTAATAGAAGATCTGTTCGAGTTCGGTGTCGAGGCCAATACCGTTCGCGATGTCGGCCACGCCTTTGCGCAACGCGGCATCCATCTTTGCGAGCACCGCATCGTCCGGATGACGGAAATCGACGGTGAAAAACACGCGGCCAGGAATCACGTTGCGCGAGTTCGGATAGACCTGCATCATGCCGACCGTCGCGCAACCGAACGGCGCATTGTCAAGCCCGATGCGATTGACCAGATCGACCACGCGCGCGGCGCCAAGCAGCGCATCGCGACGGCGTGGCATCGGTGTCGGGCCCGCATGCGCTTCCTGCCCGGTCAGCGTGATTTCGTACCAGCGCTGACCTTGCGCATCGGTCACCACGCCGATGGTTTTCCGTTCGGCTTCGAGAATCGGTCCTTGCTCGATGTGCAATTCGAATGCCGCATGCAGGGGCCGGCCACCGCATGGAACATCGCCTGCATAGCCGATGCGTTTGAGTTCTTCGCCGATCGTTTTGCCGTCCACATCCTTGCGCGACAAGCCGTATTCCAGCGTGAAAACGCCTGCGAACACGCCCGAGGCGACCATAGCCGGCGCGAAGCGCGAGCCCTCCTCATTGGTCCAGATCACCACTTCAACCGGATGCTCGGTCTCGATGCCATGATCGTTGAGACTGCGGATCACTTCGAGGCCGCCGAGCACGCCGTAAATGCCGTCGAAGCGGCCGCCGGTCGGCTGCGAATCCGCGTGCGAGCCAGTCATCACCGGCAGCGCGTCTGGATTCTTCCCGGCGCGGCGCATGAACACATTGCCCATCTGGTCGACACTGACCGTGCAACCCGCTTCCTTCGCCCAACTGACGATCAGGTCGCGTCCCTCCCTGTCGAGATCGGTCAGCGCGAGGCGGCAAACACCGCCTTTCGGCGTCGCGCCGATCTTCGCCATCGTCATCAGGCTGTCCCAGAGACGCTTGCCGTCGACCTTGATCGACGTAGCGGGTTCAGGGTGTTTCAGCGCTTCGGATACCGCGTCCATTCGTCTCGCTCCTTTCGGTGAATCGACATGAAACTGGTGCATCGGCGGTGGATTCTGGGGCGTCGCCGCACGGCGGCGGTGCACGCCTGATGACTTCGATCGTCCCTTGTACAAAGGGCAAACCCTAAGACATCGGCCGCTCTCCATATCCTGTCCAGTTGGACAGGTTGTAGACGATTAAGCCCGCCAAATCAACACCTTTCGTACGGTGGGAAACATAGCGAGAAGCGTGCCATTGCAGTGCAACACGTTTGCCGCACACGTTGCGAATGCTTGTATCGCGCGCCGCTCAAACGACTAGAATGAAGCGCGACGCGGCACACATGCCGATGCAGGCCAACATGAGAGACGACGACGTGGCTGCCGACATCACGGAAAACGATGAAATAAACGCGGAAACCCGCGCGCCTTTGCGGCGGCGCAAGGCGCACATTCGCGAGTCGAACGAAGCGCATTTGCTGGCGTGCGCCGAGGCGGTTTTTGCGGAGCGCGGACTCGACGGCACCAGTACCGCGATGATCGCGGAGCGTGCCGGCTTACCAAAAGCTAACTTGCATTACTACTTCCCGACAAAACTCGCCCTCTATCGACGCGTGCTGGAAGATCTGTTCGAAGACTGGCATCGCGCAGCGGATACGTTCGAATGCAGCGACGATCCGGTCGAAGCGATTGGTGGCTACGTGCGCGCGAAAATGGAGTTGTCGCGCCGCCGTCCGCTCGGCTCCAAGGTGTGGGCGAGCGAGATCATTCACGGTGCGGAGCATATGCAGGACATTCTCACGGGGCGCGTTAAGCCGTGGCTCGACAGCCGCGTCACGGTAATCGACGACTGGATCGCGCGCGGCCTGCTCGCGCCGGTGAATGCGCAAACGCTGATGTACATGATCTGGGCAACCACCCAGCACTACGCCGATTTCGACGCACAGATACGCGCGCTCAAAGGCAAACGCGCGTTGACGCAGAAAGCGTTTGAGGCGACGACCGAGGAAGTCGTGCAGTTAGTGATTCGGGCGTGCGGGGCGGTGTCGCCGGCGCAGCATGAGGACGGAGCGGACCCCGCAAGATGAAAAAGGGCGCGCTGCATTTCACGAGCAGCGCGGCCTTTCGTTTATGGCATGAGGCTATTGCAGACGGAGAGCTTCAATACGTTTCCAGATGCAGTCGCCCTTCCCGCTTCAGCTTCGCCCACAACGCTTCCCAATCCATCTGATGCTGCTCGCCGATATCCTTGAGCGCCTGCAGCACGCCGTCTTCCATGCCCTTCAAACCGCACACATAGATGTGCGTGTTATCGTCCCTGAGCATCTGCGCGACATCGACCGCGCGTTCGCGCATCGCGTCCTGCACGTAGCGCTTGGGCTGCCCCACCGTGCGTGAAAACGCCAGATTGGTATCGATGAAGTCCTTCGGCAGATTGGTGAGCGGCCCGAAATACGGCAACTCTTCTTTCGTGCGCGCGCCGAAGAACAGCATCAGCTTGCCGGTCGCGCCTTTCAGCCGGCGCCGCCGGCGATACTCGGTCATCGCGCGCATCGGCGCCGAACCCGTGCCCGTGCAGATCATCAGCAGATGCGAGTTCGGATGATTCGGCATCAGGAATGTGCCGCCGAACGGGCCGATCACGTTGACCACGTCGCCCTTCTTCAGATCGCACAGATAGTTCGAGCACACGCCGTCCATCACGTCGCCGTGTTGCTGGCTGACGCGCTTCACGGTGAGCGACACGTTGTTGTAGCCCGGCCGCTCGCCGTCGCGCGGACTCGCAATCGAATACTGCCGCGCATGATGCACGCGGCCGTCGTCGGTTGCGCCTGGCGGCAGAATGCCAATCGACTGACCCTCCAGCACCGGAAACGGCATCGACCCGAAATCGAGGACGATGTGATGAATATCGCTCTCGGTCGCCCCGTCGGTGAGCCGGTAGTTGCCGACCACCGTCGCGGTGGTCGGCGCCTTGTGCGTGTAGAGATTCACATACGGCTTCGCGGCGGACCACGGCGGCACGACCGAGCCGCGCACGGTATCGACTTCAATGCCGCTCGCTTCCGCCGCTGCATCGCCGGACGGCCCGGCCGTTGCCGCCTCTGCTGGCGGCACGGCCATCGTGTTCTGTTCTGGCAACACGTCCCACTTGAACTGCTCGTCGATGGAATACGCGTCGCTCTTTAACACCGTGCGCCAGTTGTCGATCGCGCCGGTCGGACACGGCGGCACGCACGCCATGCAGCCGTTGCAGATATCCGCCTTGACCACATAGTTGTTCTCGTCGTGCGTGATCGCATCGACCGGGCAAGTCTCTTCGCAGGTATTGCAGCGAATGCAGATTTCCGGATCGATCAGATGCTGCCTGAGAACTTCGATCGATACTGGGCCGTTCATGACTTCCTCCACCATGTATTCCCGCGCCTGCAACACCGCGCGTACCAACTCGTGCAAGCCGCGTGCTTAATTGAAGCGCACGTATTCGAAATCCACCGGCTGGCGATTCACCCCCATCGCCGGCGGCGCAATCCAGTTCGCGAACTTGCCGGGCTCGCTCACGCGCCCCATCAGCGATGCCACGTACGCACGGTCTTCCGGGGTCGCAAGCCACTTCGCTTCGTTGGCCGCCCATTCGGTTTCGCTGATCACGCGGCCATCCGGCGACACCCGTGTGCCGGCGAATGTACCGATCTGGCGATTGAACGCTTTATGCGGCACGGTCATGCGGAAATCGATGCCGGCTTTTTCGAGTACCTTGTTCCAGCGCCCCACGCCCGCCACCGAATCCTTGATGTAGTCGTCGCGCAGTACTTCGTTCATTGCATTGAGCATCGGCACCTCGCGCTCGACGAGTTTGTCGCCCTGCACGTCGAGCAGCTTGTAGCTCTGACCGTTCAGCTGGTGATCGTCGTCGCGCTTGTTTTCTTCGTAACGGCCCTTCAGACCCGAGCTATAGAACGTGGCCGCATTAGAAGAATGATCCGCGCCGAACAGGTCGATCGTCACCGCGTAATGGAAGTTCAGGTAACGCTGGATGGTCGGCAGATCGATCACGCCGGCTGCCCGAATCTTGCTGACGTCGTCCGTGCCCAGTTCGTTCATCACCTGTGCGGTGCGCTGGATCACGCGCGACACACCGGATTCGCCGACGAACATATGATGCGCTTCTTCGGTCAGCATGAATTTGGTGGTGCGTGCGAGCGGATCGAAACCCGATTCGGCCAGCGCCGACAACTGGAACTTGCCGTCACGATCCGTGAAATACGTGAACATGTAAAACGCGAGCCAGTCCGGTGTTTTCTCGTTGAAGGCGCCGAGAATGCGCGGATTGTCTTCATCGCCCGAGCGGCGGCCGAGCAATGCTTCGGCTTCCTCACGGCCATCGCGACCGAAGTAGCGATGCAGCAGGTACACCATCGCCCACAAATGGCGGCCTTCTTCCACATTCACCTGAAACAGGTTGCGCAGGTCGTACATCGACGGCGCGGTCAAACCCAGGTGCCGCTGCTGTTCGACCGAAGCCGGCTCCGTATCGCCTTGCGTGACGATAATGCGGCGCAGATTCGCGCGATGCTCGCCGGGCACGTCCTGCCACGCGGCTTCGCCCTTGTGCTCGCCGAAATGGATCTTGCGATCCTGCTCACCCGGTGTCAGAAAGATGCCCCAACGATAGTCCGGCATTTTCACGTGATCGAAATGCGCCCAGCCGCCCGCATCGACGCTCACTGCCGTGCGCAGATAAACGTCGTAACCGTGCGAGCCCTCCGGGCCCATATCGCCCCACCATGACAGGAAGTTCGGCTGCCATTGTTCGAGCGCGCGTTGCAAGGCGCGGTCGTCGGCGAGATTGACGTTGTTCGGAATTTTATCGCTGTAGTTGATCGTTGACATGGTCGGTTCCTTGGTCGCTTCCGTGGTGACTTCCCAATCGGGAAACAGCAGTGTCTATCGGTGTCTTTAGATGAGAGGCGTCGTATCGGTGCAGCCGGCGTGCGTCAGGTCGCGTAACAACCTGACGCGAGCCAAACGCGGAACTCAGACGCGCGAGACGTCGAATTGCGCTTTGCTGCCCTTGCCGTACACCTTGAGCGCGCCCTTCTCGCCCACTGCGTTCGGCCGGTTGAAAATCCAGTTCTGCCACGCGGTGAGACGGCCGAAGATGCGCGTCTCCATCGTTTCCGGACCGTTAAAGCGCAAATTCGCTTCGAGACCGGTCAAGGCATCCGGCGACATTGCCGCGCGCTCTTCCAGCGCGATGCGGATTTCGTCGGCCCAATCGATATCGTCGGGCGATGCGGTCACGAGACCAAGACGCTCGGCTTCCACCGGCTTGACCGGCTGGCCGATCTTCGAGCGCACTGCGTCGAGCGGCGCGGCTTCTTCATAGAAGCGGCGCGCAAGACGCGACTGGTGCGTGACCATCGGATAAAGACCGAAGTTGACTTCGGAAAGCGTGATCGCCGGTTCTTCGTCCTCATTGGCAGGCAGCGCGGCCATATAGGTGCGGTCGGCGGCGAACGCGAGTTCCGCGAACGTGCCGGCAAAACACGAACCCGGTTCGATCAGCGCGAACAGCGAACGCGACGACACGTCGATGCGCGCGAGCGTACGGCGCAGCAGGCCAATCGTCTCGCGCACGAACCAGTGGTCCTTATGTTGCATCAGCGTGGCATCCGCGGCGAGCACGTTGCGAGCGTCGCCTTCGGTCTTGAAGATCCACGTGCCGACCTGGAGTTCGTTGGTCCGCATCGTGAGGATCGCGTCGTCGAGTTCGCGAGCGAATTGCAGCGGCCACCAGCTCGTGCCGGCTGCCACGATGGCGTCGATATCAGTGGGTTGTTCGGTTTGCGGTGCTTTGGCGGTAAAGGTAGCGATGCGCCTGGCACGGTCGATCGTGATGTCGAGCGTCCTGTAGGTAAGGCCGTCTTCGCGATTCGTGCGTTCGATACGCGTTAGCGTCACGCCTTGCGCGTCCGAGGGACGATCGCTTTGTTCAGCGAGTTCGAGCGCGCGCGCCTGGACCGCCTGATCGAACTGGTTCGGCTTCACCACTTCATCCACCAGACGCCATTCTTTCGCGCGTTCGCCGCGAATCCCTTCGACCACCGTGCAGAAGATATCGGCGCGGTCGTGGCGCACCTTGCGCTTGTCGGTGACGCGCGTCAGGCCGCCCGTACCCGGCAGCACGCCGAGCAGCGGCACTTCCGGCAGCGAGACCGACGACGAGCGGTCGTCGATCAGATAGATTTCGTCGCAAGCCAGCGCGAGTTCATACCCGCCGCCGGCACACGCGCCGTTCACCGCCGCGAGAAACTTCAGACCCGAATGACGCGACGAGTCTTCCAGACCGTTGCGCGTTTCGTTGGTGAACTTGCAGAAATTGACTTTCCACGCGTGGGTCGACAAGCCAAGCATGAAAATATTGGCGCCCGAGCAGAACACACGGTCTTTCAGGCTTGTCAGCACCACCGTTTTGACTTCGGGATGCTCGAAGCGGATGCGCTGGATCGCGTCATGCAGTTCGATATCGACGCCAAGATCGTATGAATTCAATTTCAGCTTGTAGCCGTCGCGAATCCCACCGTCCTCGGCGATGTCGATGCCGAGCGTCGCAACGGCGCCGTTGAAGCTCAGTTTCCAATGCTTGTACTGCGAAGGATCGGTGCGGTAGTCGACCGGCGCGATAGCGGTTTCTGCTGTGGACATGGGGCGTCTCCTGACTGGACGAAGCAAAACTTGTTTTTTGAACAATAGTGCATAGTCATACCCATGTAAAGCACTTTAGTGCATGTTTGCTAGTAAACCCTGGCACCGCATTGCAGATCAGCTGACCCGCGCGTCGTCCGGCGTTTCCGCCGCCAGCCTGGCGGCGAGCCGGTCACGCAGTTGCAGGTAGGCGTCGGCCAAGGTTTTCTCGCTGGTGTCGAAGGTCATGTCGGCGCGCCCGTACAGCTCGCCACGCCCGGCCAGGATGCGCTTCAGGTCGTCCATTGCTTCCTTGTTGCCCGACATCGGCCGCAAATCGCCTTGTGCGACGACGCGGCGCATGTGTTCTTCCGGCGTGGCCTGCAGCCACACGGTAAAGCAGTGCGAGAGCAGCGCGTTGAAGGTGCCCGACTCCGACACGAGCCCGCCGGGAGAGGCGATCACGGCGCGCTCATGCTCATGGATCACGGCCTCCAGCGCGCGATGTTCGTAGCGCCGATATGCGCTCGCACCATACAGGGAATGAATCTCCGACGGCGGACAGCCCGCCAGTTGCTCGATCACGCGCGTCAGCTCGACGAACGGCACCTTGCGCTCCTGAGCGAGCATTCGCCCGAACGTCGACTTGCCCGCGCCGCGCAGGCCGATCAGTGCAATCCGGTCCTTGCGATGCGGGTCGCGCGGCGCCTGGGCGAACATCTCGGCGAGCGCCACGCGGGCGCGCTGCAATGCCGCCTGATCGCGCCCCTGCAGGAGTTCGCGGATCAGCAGCCATTCAGCGGACGCGGTGGTTTCGTCGCCGATCACCTCCGCCAACGGACAGTTCAGCGTGGCCGCGATCTGTCGCAGCACCAGCACCGACGCGTTGCCCACGCCCGATTCCAGATTGGCCAGATGCCGCTCGGACAAACCGGTTTCGGTTGCCAGTGTCTTGCGCGTCATGCCGCGGCGCGCGCGCAGCAGACGCACGCGCTCGCCCATCGCCGTCAGAAAAGGATCGCGCTGTTCGCGCTCAACGCCTCGCTCCGCCCGCTCCACGCGACTGGCATCGTCCTCGGCGGGTTCGTCCAGTGGCGCTCGAATGTCATTTTGATTCATGTTTTGCTACCCATTGACTGCGATACATGTACTATAGTGCTTGACACACATCTAGTGAACGGTTAATTTTCGCCAAATATTGTTTTAATAACAAACGCTGCCGGAATGTTTCGGCGGCGCAACGGAGACGGCGCTCAAACACGCATGAACCAAGGTGCGTGAGCGTCTATCTGGAGGCTCGCATGTCCCCACATGAGTTCCAACGCCTGATCGCGGGCGTGACCGCGCAGATCGCCGGCCGGCCGCTCGACGACGCGCTCGCCGCGTGGCTGAACGACCGCTATCCGGCCGGCAGCACGGCCTTTCGCACGCTCGCGGATGCCTGCCGCGCCGGCGTCGCTGAGGGCTGGCTATGCAATCGCGAAGGCGGCGGCATTCGCTACGGGCGCATCTTCAAGGCACTGCCCGACACTCACGGCTTTTCCGTCGACGTGGTCGACATGAAAGATATTGCCGGTCCACATCACGTCCACCCGCACGGCGAGATCGACCTGATCATGCCGCTCACCGAAGGCGCCACCTTCGACGGCCACCCGGCCGGCTGGTGCGTGTACCGCCCTGGCAGCGCCCATCGTCCCACTGTCGCGAACGGCCAGGCGCTGGTGCTGTACCTGTTGCCGCAAGGCGCGATCGAATTCACTCCTGCCTGAGACCCGCCATGACTGAACTATTGAAGAACTACGTTGCCGGCCAGTGGATCGAGGGCGGCGGCGCAGGCGTCACGCTCACCGATCCGGTGACGGGCGAAGCGCTCGTGCGCGTGTCGAGCCAGGGCCTGGATCTCGGCGAGGCCTTCGGCTTTGCACGCAACCAGGGCGGCGCGGCCTTGCGTGAGCTGACCTACGCGCAGCGCGCCGCCCACCTCGCGGAGATCGTCAAGCTACTGCAGGCGAAGCGCGACGACTACTACGCGATCGCGACGGCAAACTCGGGCACCACGCGCAACGATTCAGCCGTGGACATCGACGGCGGCCTGTTCACGCTGTCGTACTACGCCAAACTCGGTGCGTCACTCGGCGACGTGCATGCGCTGCGCGACGGCAGCCCCGCATCCCTCAGCAAAGACCAGTCGTTCAGCGTGCAGCACGTGCTCACGCCGACGCGCGGCGTCGCGCTTTTTATCAATGCGTTCAATTTCCCGTCGTGGGGTCTGTGGGAGAAAGCAGCGCCCGCACTGCTGTCCGGTGTGCCGGTCATCATCAAGCCGGCTACGGCCACCGCATGGCTCACTCAACGGATGGTCGCCGACGTCGTCGACGCAGGGATTTTGCCGGCCGGCGCGTTGTCGGTGATCTGCGGCAGTTCGGCGGGCCTGCTCGATCAGATTCAGGCATTCGACGTGGTCTCGTTCACGGGCTCCGCGGAGACTGCCGCTACGCTGCGCGCGCATCCCGCTTTCGTACAGCACGGTGCACGTTTGAATGTCGAAGCGGATAGTCTGAACAGCGCGATTCTGTGCGCTGACGCAACGCCCGACACGCTCGCATTCGAGTTGTTCATCAAGGAAGTGGTGCGTGAAATGACCGTGAAGTCGGGTCAGAAATGCACCGCGATCCGGCGTGCGTTCGTACCAGAGGCATCGCTTGAAGCGGTGCTCGATGCGCTCAAGGCAAAGCTCGCGAAGATCACCGTGGGCAATCCACGCAACGACACCGTGCGCATGGGTTCGCTCGTGAGTCGTGAGCAATACGAGAACGTGCTGGCCGGTATTGCCGCGCTACGCGAAGAAGCCGTGCTCGCCTATGACGGCTCCTCCGTGCCGCTGGTCGATGCGGACGCAACGATCGCCGCTTGCATCGCGCCGCATCTGTTCGTCGTCAACGATCCCGATAGCGCCATGCTGCTGCACGACGTCGAAGTGTTCGGACCGGTGGCAAGCGTGGCGCCCTACCGCGTGGCCGCCGGCAATGCACTGCCCGAAGCCCATGCCGTCGCACTCGCGCGACGCGGCCAGGGCTCGCTCGTTGCATCGATCTATTCGAACGACGACGCGCATCTCGGCCGCCTCGCCCTGGAACTGGCCGATTCACACGGCCGCGTGCATGCCGTCTCGCCGGCCGTGCAACAGAGTCAGACCGGCCACGGCAATGTGATGCCGATGTCGCTGCATGGCGGCCCGGGACGCGCCGGCGGGGGCGAAGAACTCGGCGGCTTGCGTGCGCTGGGTTTCTATCACCGGCGCTCGGCGATCCAGGCATCGAGCGCGGCCGTCGACACGCTGACGCAAACAACCTGTCTACCCACGGCGTAAAACGCGGCAAACGGACAGTACGCACACATCGCGCGGATCACGAGCACAAAACAGCCGGACCCGCCCTCACCCGATGGAGGAGACACATGGAAGCCCTGCTGGAATCCGCGGCGAGTCAGTCCGCCGCGACGGTCGAGCCACCGCCCGCGCAATTCAATTTCGCGGCCTATCTGTTCCACCTGAACGAAACACGCGCGGGCAAAACCGCCTATATCGACGACGCTAGCGCCACGACATACGGCGAACTCGAAGAACGGGCGCGGCGCTTCGCGAGCGCGCTGCGTACGCTCGGCGTGCATCCGGAAGAGCGTGTGCTGCTGGTGATGCTCGATACCGTCGAGTTGCCGATCGCCTTTCTCGGCGCACTGTATGCGGGCGTCGTGCCGGTGGTGGCGAATACCCTGCTGACCGCGCCTGACTACGTCTACATGCTCACGCATAGCCACGCGCGCGCGGTGATTGCGTCGGGCGCGCTCTTGCCGAACGTCACGCAGGCGATGGCGACCGCCGAACATGACGGCTGCCAGTTGATCGTCTCGCAGCCGCTCGACGGTGAGCCGCTGCTCGCGCCGCAATTCAGGGATCTGATCGACGCCGCCACGCCCGCCGTCAAGGCGGCTTCGACGGGTTGCGACGACATCGCCTTCTGGCTGTATTCGTCAGGCTCGACCGGCAAACCGAAAGGCACCGTTCACACGCATGCGAATCTGTATTGGACCGCGGAGTTGTATGCCAAGCCGATTCTCGGCATTGTCGAAAGCGACGTGGTGTTCTCGGCGGCCAAACTGTTCTTTGCGTACGGTCTCGGCAACGGCCTGACCTTCCCGCTTTCGGTCGGTGCTACCGCGATATTAATGGCGGAACGGCCCACAGCCGATGCTATTTTCAAACGTCTCATACAGCATCGGCCGACTGTTTTCTACGGTGTGCCGACGCTCTACGCAAGCATGCTCGTATCGCCCACGCTGCCCGCGCGTGCGGATGTTGCGATGCGTGTGTGCACATCGGCGGGCGAAGCGTTGCCGCGTGAAATCGGCGAGCGCTTCACTGCGCACTTCGGCTGCGAGATTCTTGACGGCATCGGTTCGACGGAAATGCTGCATATCTTCTTGTCGAATCGCGCGGGCGCGGTTGAATACGGCACGACCGGGCGCCCGGTGCCCGGCTATGAAGTCGAACTGCGGGACGAAGCCGGCCGCCCAGTGCCCGATGACGAAGTGGGCGATCTGTTTATCAAAGGACCCAGCGCGGCATTGATGTACTGGAGCAATCGCGAGAAGACGCGTGCGACCTTTCTCGGCGAGTGGATTCGCAGCGGCGACAAGTACCGCCGCCTCGCAAACGGCTGCTACGTGTACGCGGGCCGCAGCGACGACATGCTGAAAGTCAGCGGCCAGTATGTCTCGCCAGTCGAAGTGGAAATGGTGCTGGTGCAGCACGACGCAGTGCTCGAAGCAGCGGTGGTCGGCGTCGAGCACGGCGGCCTCGTCAAGACACGCGCGTTCGTCGTGCTAAAGCGTGAATTCCCGCCGTCTGAGATACTCGCGGATGAGCTGAAGGCTTTCGTCAAGGACCGCCTCGCACCGCATAAATATCCGCGCGATATCGTGTTTGTCGACGATCTGCCCAAGACCGCAACCGGGAAGATCCAACGCTTCAAACTGCGCGAACAGTCATAAGGTAATCCATGCAGAATCCGGCAATCGCAACCACGGATAGCAAGTTTGCAGAACTCCCCGCCACGGCGGCACATGGGCCGCTGCGCCTCGAATATCGCTGGGTGAATGAAACGGCAAGCGACGCGCCGATCGCTATCTTCCTGCACGAAGGACTTGGCTCGATCGCCATGTGGCGCGATTGGCCGCAAGCACTGTGCGCGCGGCTCGGCATGCGTGGACTGGTTTATTCCCGGCCGGGCTACGGGCGCTCCACGCCGCGCCCGCATGACGTGAAGTGGCCAGTCGATTTCATGACGGCGCAGGCGCACGACATACTGCCTGCGTTGCTTGACGCGCTCGCCGTCGGCATGCCGGAACGCCGGCGCATGTGGGTGATCGGTCATAGCGACGGCGGTTCGATCGCGCTGCTGTACGCGGCGCTGCATCCGGATGCTCTCGCCGGCATGGTGGCAATCGCGCCGCACGTGTTCGTCGAGGACATCTCAGTGAGCAGCATCGCGCAAACCAAACAGCTCTACGAGTCCACGGATCTGCGCAGCAAGCTCAGCCGCTATCACGCCGATGTCGACTCCGCGTTTTACGGCTGGAACGACATCTGGCTGAATCCGGCCTTCAGGGCGTGGAATATCGCCGGGGAATTGGCGTCCATCGAAAAGCCCTTGCTCGCAGTACAAGGCTATGACGACAACTACGGCACGATGGCGCAGATCGATACGATCGCCGACTGCGTGCCGCATGCGCAACGAGTCAAACTCGAGTCCTGCGGACACTCGCCCCACCGCGATGCGCCGGATGCATTGAACGACGCAATCAGCGCGTTTGTATCGAGCCACCGCTAACGGACCAGTCCGTACTACTCACCGCACCTTCACAAAACTTACACAGGTCAGCGATTATTCTTCCGCATCGCTGACCTGGGCACCTGGATGCCCTGGCGCACCTTTCCCCGTGCCGGAGTCACTCCATGCCCGTCGTGTTGAAGCCAGCTGCTGCCTTGCATCGCAAACGTTTGGCAGGCGCGCTGTTCGCCGTGTCGCTGTGCATGCTGACCGCATGCAGCAATGACGACGACAAGGCGTCCGATCCGCGCGCCGCTGGTTCCACCAACGGCACTGGCCAGGACAACACCTTCGCACAGGTTCTGTCAGCCACGCCCCCTTCTGCATCGCCCCCGTCACCCGCACTCACGATTCAAACGCCAGCGCTGCCCGCGTCAAGCGCCGATACGGCTCAGTCCTCCGCATCGCCGCCGCTCGCCACCCCCGTCATTCACACCGTAGATTGAGTCCCGCGCCCCACGCGGCGCGCGGCTCACGCTCGCGCGCCGTGTGCATCGTCCCTCCAACGAAGATCGAAAGCCAAAACCATGACATCTAAAAATCGCCGTGATTTTCTGCGCTCCGCCGCTCATGCCGCCGGTTCCGCCACCGCGTTGAGCATGTTGCCGCTGGGTATTCGCAATGCCCTTGCCATTCCGGCCAACAACAAGACCGGCAGCATTCGCGACGTCGAACACATCGTCGTGCTGATGCAGGAAAACCGTTCCTTCGACCACTACTTCGGCACGCTCAAGGGCGTGCGCGGTTTCGGCGACACACGCGCGATCAATCTGCCGAACGGCAAGCCGGTGTGGTATCAGCCGCTCGGCGCGGATCTCGGCTACGTCCTGCCGTTTCGCCCGAGCGCGCCGAATCTCGGCCTGCAATTCATGCAGGATCTCGCGCACGACTGGACCAGCACGCACGCCGCATGGAACGGCGGCCGCTACGATCAATGGGTGCCCGCCAAGAGCGCCACGACGATGGCATACCTGACGCGCGACGACATTCCGTTTCACTATCAGCTCGCCGACGCCTTCACGATTTGCGACGCCTACCATTGCTCGCTGATGGGCCCGACCGACCCGAACCGCTACTACATGTGGAGCGGCTGGGTCGGCAACGACGGCAGCGGCGGCGGTCCGGTGATCGACAATTCCGAACTCGGCTACGGCTGGTCCACGTACCCGGAAGTGCTGCAAAACGCAGGCATTTCGTGGAAGATCTATCAGGACATCGGCACCGGCCTCGATGGGAATGGCTCGTGGGGCTGGACGCAAGATCCGTATATCGGCAACTATGGCGACAACTCGTTGCTTTACTTCAATCAGTACCGCAACGCCCAGCCTGGCAACCCGCTGTATGACAACGCGCGCACGGGCACCAATGCGGCAAAAGGCGACGGCTACTTCGACATTCTGAAACGCGACGTGCAGAACAACGCGTTGCCGCAAGTGTCGTGGATCGTCGCGCCGGAAGCGTATTCCGAGCATCCGAACTGGCCGGCCAATTACGGTGCGTGGTACATCGACCAGGTCTTGCAGATACTCACGTCCAATCCGGAGGTGTGGAGTAAGACGGTACTGCTGATCAATTACGACGAGAACGACGGTTTCTTCGACCACATGGCGCCGCCGTTCGCGCCGGCTTCGAGTGCGAATGGCTTATCCACCGTCGATATCAGCAACGAAATCTATCCCGGCAACGCGAATACGGCAGCCGCGCCTTATGGGCTCGGACCGCGCGTACCGATGCTGGTGGTTTCGCCGTGGTCGAAAGGCGGCTATGTGTGCTCGGAATTGTTCGACCATACGTCGGTGATCCGCTTCATCGAAAAGCGCTTCGGCCAGCAACACAATCTCGGCGAATCGAACATCACGCCGTGGCGTCGCGCGGTCTGCGGCGATCTGATGTCGGCGTTCAACTTCAGCAACCCCAACGACGCCTTTCCGACACTGCCGGGTACGAGCGGTTATGTGCCGCCCGATCAGAACCGCCATCCGGACTATGTGCCGCTGCCGCCCGTCGTGCAGACTGTACCGAAACAGGAACCGGGCGTACGCCCCGCTCGCGCGCTGCCATACGAGCTGTTCGTGCGCATACACGGCGAAGGCGCCGCCGGCAAGCTGACGATGCGCTTCGTCAACACCGGTCGCGCGGGCGCGGTGTTCCTCGTCTATGCAGCGCACAGTCTCGACGCGCCGCGCACCTATACCGTGGACGCCGGCAAACGGCTGCAAGACTCGTTGCCGTTGAATACCGACGGCACATACGATTTCACGGTATACGGCCCGAACGGTTTTCTGCGCCGCTTCGCGGGCAAGCCGGTGGCCAGGAGCTGGTGGAATGGCTCCGATATCGCGCGGCCGGAAGTACTCGAAGGCTACGACATCGTGAACGGCAATCTGCAAGTGCGGCTTGAGAATGTGGGCAGCGCGCGTTGCCAGTTCACTATCGTCAATGCGTATGACGTGAATAACGTCATCAGGCATTCGGTGCGCGGCGGCGACACCGAACAGCTGTACCTCGATCTGCGCAACGCGCACGGCTGGTACGACCTGGCGATTACCGTCGACACGGATCCGTCGTTCACGCGGCGCTTCGCCGGACACGTGGAAAACGGCAAGAGCAGCATGAGCGATCCGGCGTTGGGTAGTTAATTTTCAACACACGCCCTTGAAAAAAGCGGCCGTTGCGATTGAACGCAACGGCCGCTTTTTATGCCATGACACTCTCCCACTGCCGCACTCGAGCGATCAAGGCCGACCGCCACTAACATTATTGTCAGACGAATATAGCGCTTCACTCCTGCGAAACAGCCACTGTTTCGGCGTTCATTGAAAACGTCGCACCGCGCGAAAAATATGCATGGCACCGCAGCGCGCCGCCGCAAACGGTGTCCCCGGCAACTGTCAGTCATTGAAAGTATTCCCTGCTCAAGTCCCCTGCGCTCGCGCCGTATACAGGCAATGAGGCTCCCGCCTCACTGACCACGGCTCACTGCTTACTCCGAAAGACTCCCCACATGTTCTCCTCCATTCGCGCGCGCATCGTCGCACTGTGCGTCGCTATCGTTGTGGTTGCGCTCGCTGCCAATGCGGTTCTCAACTACGTTGTCGCTAACTCGTATAACACCGATGCCATCAATAGCAGTCTGAACGCCGTCGAGAGCGGGCACGTGGACGGCATCAGCGAAAGCGCCGCATTGGTCGAGGAACCGACAGCGGCTGCGGCCGCAGTGACCCAATTCAAGCTGAGCTAAAGCACATATCAAAGGAATCGCAGTGTCGTTCTATCGAAATCTGAAGATTGCCGTCAAGCTGGCGCTGCTCGGCACCGTGTTGCTCGCCGCGACCGTAGTGGTGGGGCTGGAAGGCTGGCATGCGTTATCCGACACGCACGCGTTGCAGATCCAGTCCGCGCAAACGCTCAGCCAGTATGCGCAAGCCGCCGATACCGCGCGTGTCGCGCAAGTCGAGTTCAAGAAACAGGTGCAGGAATGGAAAGACCTGTTGCTGCGCGGCGCGGACCCAGTTGCGTTCGCAAAATATCGCGACGCCTTTAGCAAGGAAAGTGGCACGACGCACGCCGCGCTGGTGCGTCTGAAAGACCAGTTGAGCGCGCTGGGCGCCAATGTCGACGGCGTCGACAAGGCGCTCGCCACGCACGCGTCGTTGCAGGACAGCTACCTCGACGCGCTCAAGCATTACGACGCTGCCGATCCGAACACTGCGCATGTCGTCGACGGGCTGGTCAAAGGTATCGACCGCGCGCCGACCGCTGCCATCGACGACATCGTCGCGTCCGTCATGCAACAGGCGCAGGACTCGACCGTACGCACGGGCGAAGCTGCCCAGCACGCGTACGCCCTTGCCTGCGTCCTGCTGCTGTCAGTCGTGATCTGCTCGCTCGGCGTGGGAGCGTTCGCACTCTGGTTTCTGAGCCGCAGCATCACCGTGCCGGTCCGGCAGGCGGTTGGCGTCGCGCAGGCGGTCGCGGCGGGCGATCTGCGCGCCGATGTGGCCGTAGCGAGTCGCGACGAGACCGGCCAGTTGCTGGTCGCACTCAACGACATGAACCAGCGCTTGCGGCATATCGTCAGCGAGATTCGCGAAGGCGCGACGACGATTTCCTGTGCGACGCAGGAAATCGCGGCGGGCAACCTGGATCTCTCGGCACGTACTGAACAGCAAGCCGCCTCGCTCGAAGAGACCGCCGCCTCGATGCAGCACTTCACCGACTCGGTTCAGCGCAACGCCTCCAACGCGCGCGAGGCCACCGCGCTCGCGCAAACCGCCGCGCAAGCAGCGCGTGACGGCGGCGCCGTGATGACCGACGCGGTACGCACAATGGGCCAGATCGACGCGGCCTCCAAACGCATCGTCGATATCATCGCGGTGGTGGAAGCCATCTCGGCGCAGACCAATATCCTGGCGCTCAACGCAGCGGTTGAAGCGGCGCGTGCCGGTACACAGGGGCGCGGCTTCGCGGTGGTTGCAAGCGAAGTGCGCAGTCTCGCGCAACGCTCAGCCGATGCCGCGCGTGAAATCAAGGCGCTGATTCGCGAGTCGGTTGCAACGATCGATGCGGGCACGCAACTGATCAACCACGCGAGCCATACGATGGACGGTGTAGTGGAAAGTGCCGGCAGCGTGACGCGTATTGTCGAGGCGATTGCCACGGCGAGCGTCGATCAGGCAGCGGGCATTGCGGAGGTCAACGATGCGGTCACGCAGATGGATCAGGTGACGCAGAGCAATGCGGCACTGGTCGAACAAGCCGCCGCGGCAGCGGACGCCGTGCAAAGCAAGGCATCGGGTCTGGTGCAAAGCGTGAGTTTCTTCCGTCTCGGCGTGGCCGCCTGACGCACGGAGCGCCGTGCGTTTGCCGCGCGGCGCCTACGACTCGAAGTCCAGTCCGCCGATCAGCGCCACCGGCTCGGCTTGTGTATGCGAGCGAAAATCCAGTTCGCGCGCATGACGCCACGCCTCGAGCTTGCGCGGCAGTGCGGCCAGATAGCCGGCGAAGCGCGCCGGCCCTGCCGCGTCCATTAGTCTTTCGATCTCGTCGCTATCCCACGTCAAATACAGATTCAAAGGATGCGGATAGTGGCGCAGGTCTTCGATCGGCACAGCATGAATGCGTACCCGTGTGGGATGTCCGTGGCCGCCGTAAGGCAGCACTTCGGTATGCACGGTCGTGGCGAAACAGGCGGCAAGGGCCTCGGCGATGCGAGGCGCGAACTGTTGGTCGAAGCGGGCGGCATTCCCTGGACTCATCGATGTCTCCGGCGTTCTACGCGAGGATCGATGCATCGTAGCATGCGCCAACGTCCCTGCCTGTGCCCGCTAGTCGCGTGCTCGCTCTCCTCTTTGGGCTTGCGCGGACGTGATCTGCCATCCGTGCCTTCGCGTCAAACGGTTTTGAGAATTCGCGGTCGTGCCTCGCCGACGGCCAGCGCCGGTTCAGGCGCCGAATCGGGCGCGCTCGTGCCCTTCTCCGTGCGCACCGACAGATAGCGCAAACAGCACACGCGCAGAAACGATGCGAAGTTAGTCGGCATCTCGCCACGCAGCGCGATCAGTTCGTCATAGAGCTTCACGGCGAACTGGCTAGTCGTCATGCTCTCGCATGCGGCGATTTCGTGCAGCACGTCCCAGAACAGATTCTCCAGCCGGACGGTCGTGATCACGCCGTGAATCCGCAACGAGCGGGTGCGCGACTCATACAGGATCGGATCGGCGTTGATGTAAATCCCACACATGGCGTTTGCTCCTTGTTTGGGGCTGGCGTGCGCGCCGTGTGCAGAATCCAGCCCACGGCACGCTCCGCCCCTTCGCCAACATACGCAGGCGTTCTTCGCCCGACAATTGCGTCGAACCCGAACGCCGGACTCCGCCCCTTTTTACACCGCGCGTTTGTTCATCTGCGCCGCGATGTGATCCGCCTGGCGGATCGCCAGCGTCACGATCGTCAAGGTCGGGTTTTCCGCCGCGCCGGTGGTGAACTGGCTGCCGTCGGAGATAAACAGATTCGACACCTCGTGCGTCTGGCCAAAACGATTGCACACACCGTCATCCGCGCGCGCGCTCATGCGTGCGGTGCCGAGGTTATGCGTGGATGGATACGGCGGCACGCGATACACCGTCTTCGCACCGGCGGCCTGGTACACGGCTGAGCCCTGCTTGTAGGCGTGCTCGCGCATCGCTTCGTCGTTCGGATGATCGTCGAAGTGCACATTGGCGACCGGCTGACCGTACTGATCTTTCACGTCGCTATTCAAAGTGACGCGATTGCTCTCCCGTGGCATATCTTCGCCGACGATCCACATGCCGGCCGTGTACGCGTACTGATCCATCGCCTGGGCGAAGCCCGGACCCCACGCGCCCGGGTCGAAAAACGCCGCGTAAAACGGCAAGCCGAGCGAAACGGTTTCCATGTGATAGCCGCCGGCAAAGCCGCGTTGCGGATTGAACCCCCCTTCGTCCTCGATAATGCCCGCCATCGTGGTGCCTTTGAACATCTCGACTTTGTCGTTGAATACCGCATACACCGAGCCGGTGGTGTGACGCATATAGTTGCGCCCGAGCTGTCCCGACCCATTCGCGAGTCCTTGCGGAAATTTGCTCGAATGCGAATTGAGCAATAGACGCGGTGTTTCAATCGAATTCCCCGCCACTGCAATGATGCGCGCCTTCTGCCGCTGTAATTTGCCGTTGCCGTCGTAATACAGCACTTCTTTCGCCTTGCCGCGCGCGTCGGTCTCGATTCGCACCACATGCGCCTGCGTGCGCAATTCCATGTGGCCGGTGGCCTGCGCGCGTGGCAACTCGATGTACAGCGTCGACCATTTCGCACCTGTGCGGCAACCCTGAAAACAGAACCCGCGCTGGAAGCAATGCGCGCGATCGTCACGCACCACGCTATTGATCGCCATGTGACCGGTATTGCACTCCTTGTAGCCCACCTTCATCGCGCCGGCTGACATCACCTTGAAGTTGTTATTGCCCGGCAAGCCCGGCAGTCCGTTCGTGCGCGTGACGCCCATCTTCTGTTGTGCGCGGTCGTAATACGGGTCGAGTTCTTCACGTGTGAGCGGCCAGTCGAGCAGATTGGCGTCCTTGATGTCGCCGTAAGTCGTCTTCGCCTTGAACTCATACGGCTTGATGCGCAGGCTCGCGCCGGCCCAGTGCACGGTCGTGCCGCCCACTGTCTTGCAGATCCATGCGGGCAGGTTCGGAAAATCTTTGGCCACGCGCCACGTGCCTGACGTCGTGCGTTTGTCGAGCCATGAAAGCAGCTGGAACGAGCCCCATTCGTCTGTGGTGAAATCGGCCTGCGTGTGCAGCTTGCCGGCCTCCAGCACGACGACGTTGATACCCTTCTGCGCCAGTTCGTTGGCGAGCGTGCCACCGCCCGCGCCCGAACCGATGATCACGACGACCTTGTCGTCGTTGTGCGAAAAACGCACCTTGTTGTTGTCCTGATCCATGTCTGGTCTCCGGTGTCTTAGCTATCCGTCGGAATCGGGCCGCTCGCATCAGCCGGTGGGTTGGGCAACCATGACAAACTGTTGAAGCCTTTGGTCAGGTAGCCGCCATCTCCCTCTGAAGCGCCATAGCCGAAATGCGCATACGCCATGGTGTTGGCGTACAGCGAGACCACGGCGGTACTGCGGATCGTGTTGAAGAACGGCGAACCCGCCAGCGCCGCAACGTCTTCCGCCTGAGCGGCCGGCGTGCGTGTCAGCCAGTTCGAACCGGCTTTCGCGTCCAGTTGCCTGACGCCGTCGGCGAGTTGCTGGCGTACGGCGGGATCGGCTTTCGCCTTCGCGTCGAGATCCTTGACCACCAATGCATACACCGCGTTGTCGAGTGTGGGATGAGGATAGAGCTGACGCGTAAAGGCCATGATGACTTCGCCCTGGTGCGTATCCAGCCCTTGCAGTTCAAGCGCCCAGGCGCGGCTCGGCGCGAGCGTCGACAATACCGACGAGAACGCCAGCGTGCCCACCAACACGCCTGTGCCCCTCAACAATTCGCGCCGCGTCAGTGGAATCCGCAGCGCGGCGGCGGCCGCTTCTCCCGCACGATGCTGATGGCCGTGCTCATGATCGTGATGATGCGCATGACGTGCGTGATCCGACTCGACGATCGGAATGACCGTTGTCTTCATGTCTGTCTCCTTGTGGGGTACTGCAACTACGCGCGGCGGCCGCCTGGTTTGATTTTGCTATTGATAATGGCCGTAGCGTTCCAGCACTTCAATCTTGTAACCGTCAGGGTCCTGAATGAAAAAATAACGCGCCAGCAACTCGCCGTTGTCGTGATGGAATTCGCGCAAATCATTCGGCGTCATGCCGAGATCGACCAGGCGTTGCCGTTCGCTTTTCGCGTCGTCCACGCATACGGCGACGTGACCGTAGCCGTCGCCGTGCGAATAGGGTTCAGTGCGGCCTTTGTTCCAGGTCAGCTCGATCTCCGCGTCAGCTTCCTGATTACGCAAATAGACCAGCGTGAATTCAGGAAAGTCGAGCCGATGCGAAACGTCGAAATTGAAAGCCGTTTGATAGAACTGCAGCGAGCGCGGCAGATCCTGCACGCGAATCATCGTGTGGATGAGTTTGGCCATCGGTGTCCCCTCCTGTTCAGATCAAGTTTAGGAGGCCGCACACGCGAGTGGTAATGCACGGCTAAATCGTGCCAGGGACTTGCCCTATGTTGCATACGCGTCCATTGCGTGGCCGTCGCGCTTGCACAAGCATCGCGAACAACGGCGGGCGTGGGGTCGTTTCCAGGTTGCAATGCAGCAGAACGCCGCTGGCCGCGCTCGGGAAAATTGACGGTAACCGATTGAATGTGACGGTCCGCCGCGCAACGGGCAACGCTCGCCACGCCCCTTGCGCGAGGCGAGCCGTATCAGGACGCGGCGGAACCTCTACTCGTGTTCACGGGAGTTCAGGGTTTGCCCGCGGAATTGTCCTCATCCTGCGCGAGTCCCGCGCGCAATGCTTTGCGAATCACCTTGCCGGTGGCGGTCAACGGCAGGTTATCCACGAAGCGGATCTCGCGTGGATATTCATGGGCGGCCAGGCGCGTTTTGACATGCTGCTGAATCTCGCGAACCAGTTCGTCGGTGCCGGCGAAGCCCGGATTGAGCACGACAAACGCCATCACGATTTCGGTGCGTTCGCGATCGGGTGCGCCGATCACCGCCGCCATCGATACCGCGGGATGGCGCAGCAACGAGTCTTCAATCGACGCCGGTCCAATCCGGTATCCGGCACTCGTAATCACGTCGTCATCGCGGCCGACGAAGCGGATGAAGCCCTCCGCGTCGCGCGTGCCGAGGTCGCCCGTCACGAGATACTGGCCGCGGAATTTCTCGCGCGTTGCCGCTTCGTTGCCCCAATAGCCGAGGAACATCACCGGATCTGGCGCGGCCACCGCGATATCGCCGATTACGCCTTGCGGCAGTTCGTTCCCATCCGCGTCGATGATCGAAATGCGATGCCCCGGCACCGCGCGGCCGATTGCGCCAAAGCACGGTTCGAACAGCGCCGCGCAGGACGACACCACCACGTTGCACTCGGTTTGCCCATAGAACTCGTTGATGGTGACACCCAGCGCCTTGCGTCCCCAGCCGATCAGTTCTTGGCCGAGCACTTCGCCGCCGCTCGCCACCGAGCGCAGCGCCAGCGTCCAGCGCTCCGGACGCTCGACGCCGCGCATCATCTTCAGCGCCGTCGGCGGCAGGAAGGTATGCGAGACCGCGTGGCGAGCCATCAGATCGAAGGCCGCCTGACCGTCGAATTTGGCGAAGCGGCGCGCCAGGACCGCCACGCCGTGATGCCACGAGGGCAGCAGCACATCGAACAGCCCGCCGATCCACGCCCAGTCCGCGGGCGTCCACATCAGCGTGGCCTGCGTGGGAAAACCCTGCTGCGACATCTCGACTCCCGGCAGGTGGCCGAGCAATACGCGATGACCATGCAAGGCGCCCTTCGGTTTGCCGGTGGTACCTGACGTGTAGATGATGACCGCGGGATCGTCGGCGCTGGTATCGACAGGGGTGAAATCGGCGGAGGCGTTGTTCAGTGCATGCCAGAACGAGCGAGTCGCTGCATTCACGGTGGGATCATCCTGGTCGATA
Source organism: Paraburkholderia fungorum (assembly GCF_046027215.1). Lineage (GTDB taxonomy): Bacteria > Pseudomonadota > Gammaproteobacteria > Burkholderiales > Burkholderiaceae > Paraburkholderia > Paraburkholderia fungorum_D. The sequence continues at coordinate 3,228,696 of NZ_JAQQEN010000001.1, forward strand.
TCGACGTTAAATACTTCGCGTAGCGCTGGCAGCGCATGCCGAATTTCCTCGATCTTCTGCGCGCCCGCGTTGTCGGTAATCAGCGCGAATGCTCCGCTGTCGCCCAGACGGTGTTCGATTGCATCGACACCGAATAGCGCAAAGAGCGGCACCGCCACCAGGCCCGCTTTATATGCGGCCAGATGCGCGATAGCGGTTTCGACCGATTGGGAGAGGAAAATGCCGACGCGGTCACCCCGTTGTGGCCCGGCTGCCAGCAACGCGTTGGCAAACCGATCGGAAAGGGTCTTCAACTCGTCAAACGTATAGCGTGTGGCGGCACCTTCGTGATCTTCGTAGATCAGCGCAAGGCGGTCCGTTCCGTCGGCCCATTTGTCGCAAACATCCACGCCGATGTTGTAGCGCGCGGGAATGCGCCAGGCGAAATCCGCCGCCAGCGATTCATAGGTCTGACCGTCGAGGTTCATCGCGTCTCCTTCCGATGGTTGCATAGCAAAGTTCGGTACTGCGTGGCTCATTCCGCCGCAGCACAACGGCTTGATCATTAAGGCCAGGACAAGGCCAGAAGGTGCGCAGGCCTAATCTCTACGGAGCCACGATCCCCTCCAAGCCAGGGGACCCACTTAAGAGTTGGCGGTTTGAAGCCGCTTTCTTTTGCCTGGCGGTTTCAAATACCAAGTGCAACAGCGGGGTCGATAACAATACCCTGCTTTGCGCAGTTATCAATGAAGACCTCTCCAGGCCTGCGCCATCCAAGGGTTTTGCGAGGACGCCGGTTCAGGTTCAGAGCAATGGCATCAAGCTCGCGCTGCGAGAACTTTGACAGGTCGGCTCCCTTGGGCAGGAACTGGCGCAGCAGCCCGTTGGTGTTCTCGCAGATTCCGCGTTGCCAGGGGCTATGCGGATCGCAGAAGTAGACCTTGATACCGGTTGCCTCTGCCAGCTTTCTGTGCAGCGCCATTTCCTTGCCCTGATCGTAAGTCAGGGTCTTGAGCAGTTGCGGATCCAGCGGCGCAAACGCGGCGCTATAGCCTTTCAACGCGGCTTCTGCGGTGCTGTCTTCCATCTTCACCAGCATCACGAACAGCGTGCTGCGATCAATCAGCGTGCCCACGGCTGAGCCGTTGCCCGCGCCCTTGATCAGATCGCCTTCCCAATGACCGGCAATCAGCCGCTCATTGGCCTCGGGAGGCCGGATATGGATGCTTGCCATATCGACCAGCTTGCCGCGCCGGTCCTCGCCTCGCGTGCGCGGCCTGCGCGCGCTACGCCCCTGTCTTAACAGGCCTACCAGCTCGCGCCTGAGCTCGCCGCGCGGCATCGCATAGATGGCCTTGTAGATGGTTTCATGCGACGCGTTCAAGGCGGGCTTGTCCGGATGATTACGTTTGAGTTCGGCAGAAATCTGCTCAGGCGAGTGACACTCGTCCAGATGCTCACGCACTTCACTCCACAGGCTTCCCTCAGGCCGTAGCTTGCGCTCACGACGCGGCTTGTGGCGAAGCTGCGTCGCCCGGCGCCCGGCGGAAGTCGCATTGTATCCACCCGCAACCGGGGGCCTGCCCAGCGCGCTGCGTTCGTGCTTCGGCTTCCAGTTATTGCGCCTCAACTCCCGGCTGATCGTACTGCGCGAACGTTGCAATACCAGCGCAATCTCGCTTGTCGTACGGTCCTCGAGCTTCATCGCAAAGATCACGCCGCGCTCTTCGGCGCTCAGATGTTCGTATATTTTTCCCATGCCACGCATCCTAACTGATGCTGTTGCACTTGTATTTTGAAACCGCCCCTACTTTTCTTTGCGGCCGGCAAAGAAAAGTAGGTGCCCCCCGCACAGGGGGAACGCTAATAAACCAATAAGCAAACAAGGAAAGGCCAACGCCATAGGTACAAGGAAAATACCGCCGCCAAAGGCAAAAACACTTCAAGCCCCCCTCTCCTTCACCTGCTCCAAAACAAACTCAATGAAACTAGCCGCAGCCCGAGTGTGATGCCGATCAGGCATATACAGCATGTACATATTCGTACCAAATATACTCAACCGCCATTCATCGAGCGCGGTGACAACCTGCCCGCGCAGCAGATCATCCTGCACCACATAATCGGGCACGAGCCCGACCCCCAACCCGGCTAGTACAGCCTGCCTTAAAAACAAAAAATTCTCAGAAATAATCGTCGGTTCCAGCAGCACTTCGTGCCGCTCATCCCGCAGATAAGCCGCCACCCGCAACTGCCTGCCCACCACCGCCGACGTGATCAGCGGCGCCGTCCGCAAATCATCGAGCTTCACCGGCATGCCATGCCGCTCGGCAAAATCCGGCGAAGCACACGCGACATACCGCACCGGCCCCATGTCCCGCGCCACCAGATTCTGCGGCGGTTCGGACATCACCCGCACGGCGATATCCACTTCATCCCGCATCAGGTCTTCCACGCGGTTCTCGAACATCACGTCCAGCACGATGCCCGGATAAAGCCGCTTGAACGCAATCAGCCAGTCCGACATCACCAGTTGACCGTACCCGCTCGGCACACTCAACCGCACCCGCCCCTGCAAGCTTTGCCCCAGCGTGGTGACCGACTCGCGCGCAGCCAGCAGCGCGTTCTGGATCGTGCGACCGTGTTCGTATAACTGCAGACCAATTTCCGTCGCCTCGACCCGGCGCGTGGTGCGCCTGACCAGTTGCAATCCGATCGAGCGCTCCAACTGGTTCAAGTGGTAACTCACGTTGGCCCGGCTCATTTTCAGCCGCCGGGCAGCCTCACTGAGGTTGCCCGCGTCGAGGATGTCCACCAGCAAAGTCAGCGAATTGATGTCCATCATGCAGCCTTTGTCAAAGGATTTTTGACAGTCTGTCAACCGTCCATGTAATTGTCAATAAACCTTGTCCAACCCACAATTACAGAATTCGCCAGACCGGCACGCCTCGACCACAGTCAGGAGACACACATGACCCTCAATCCCTCGGCCAACGTTGTTACGCGCGAATTGCGCGGCAAGGTTCTGCTCGTGACCATCGACCATGCGCCGGTGAACGCCCTCTCCGCCGACGTGCGGCGCGGCCTGCTTGCCGCGATCGAAGCCGCGGACGCCGACACCGCCGTCAAGGCCGTGCTGATTGTCGGCGCCGGGCGCAACTTCATCGCTGGCGCGGATATTCGCGAGTTTGGCAAGCCGCCGGTGCCACCGTCGCTGCCGGACGTCTGCAACCGCATTGAAGCGTGCGCGAAGCCCGTGGTGGCGGCGATTCACGGTGCCGCGCTCGGCGGTGGCCTCGAAGTGGCGCTAGCAGCGCACTACCGCCTCGCCGTCGACGGCGCGAAGCTGGGACTGCCCGAGGTCCAACTCGGTCTCCTGCCGGGCGCGGGTGGTACGCAGCGCACGCCGCGTCTGATCGGCGCGCAAGCCGCGCTTGACCTGATTCTCAGCGGCCGCCACGTTGGAGCAAAGGAAGCGCTTGCGTTGGGTCTGATCGACCGGCTTGGCAACAGCGACGACATCCTCGCTGAAGGCCTCGCCTACGTGCACGAACTGCTGGCCGCTCATGCGCCGGTCCGCCGTACGCGCAATGCCTCCGCGCTCAGCGACCGCGCCGCGAGCCTTGCCGCAGTCGCCACGGCACGCGCGGAAACGGAAAAGAAGTCTCGCGGTCTGTTCTCGCCGTTGAAAATCGTCGACGCGATCGAGGCCGCTATCGAACAACCTTTCGACGATGGCCTGCGACTCGAACGCAAACTCTTTCTGCAATGTATCGACAGCCCGCAACGTGCGGGGCTGATTCACGCGTTCTTTGCTGAGCGCGAAGTGCTCAAGGCGCCCGAAACGCGCGATGCCAAACCGCGCGCGCTCAACACCATCGGCGTGGTGGGCGGCGGCACGATGGGCGCCGGCATCGCCGTCGCCGCACTCGACGCGGGCCTGCCGGTGACGATGGTCGAACGCGACGACGCGTCGCTCGCGCGGGGCCGCGCGCACATCGAAAAAGTCTATGACGGCCTCGTCGCCAAAGGCCGCATGAGCGCCGCGAAGAAAGCGGACGTCATGACACGCTGGAGCGGCAGCACCTCGTACGACGCGCTCGCCGATGTCGATCTGGTGATCGAAGCGGTGTTCGAAGATCTATCCGTCAAGCAGGCCGTATTCGCCGAACTCGACCGCGTTTGCAAACCAGGCGCGGTGCTCGCCACCAACACGTCGTATCTCGACATCGACGCGATCGCCTCCAGCATTTCTCGCCCCGCGGATGTCATCGGCCTGCACTTCTTCTCCCCTGCCAACATCATGAAGCTGCTCGAAGTGGTGGTGCCGAAACAGGTGAGCGCCGACGTGGTCGCCACCGCGTTCGAACTCGCGAAGAAGCTGCGCAAGACGCCAGTACGCGCGGGCGTGTGTGACGGCTTCATTGGCAATCGCGTACTCGCGGTGTATCGCAGCGCAGCGGACGCGATGATGGAAGACGGCGCGTCGCCCTATCAGGTCGATCAGGCCGTGCGTGCGTTCGGCTTTCCGATGGGCCCGTTTCAGGTGGTCGATCTGGCGGGCGGCGACATCGGCTGGGCCACACGCAAGCGCCGTGCTGCAACCCGCAACCCGCAAGCGCGCTACGTGCAAATCTCGGACCGCTTGTGCGAGCGTGGCTGGTTCGGGCAGAAGACCGGCCGCGGTTTCTACCTGTATCCCGAAGGTTCGCGCAGCGGTTCACCCGATCCTGAAGTCGAAGCGATCATCGACGAAGAACGCAAACGCGCCGGCATCACGCCACGCCGCTTTGCCGACGACGAGATCATGCGGCGCTACATGGCCGCGATGATCAACGAAGGCGCCAACGTCGTGCACGAAGGCATCGCGCTGCGGCCGCTCGATGTCGACGTCACCTTCCTGTACGGGTACGGCTTTCCGCGCTATCGCGGCGGCCCGATGAAATATGCTGACACGGTGGGGCTCGCGACGATCCTCGCGGACATCCGCGAATTCGCCAAGGAAGACCCGCTGTTCTGGCAACCGTCGCCACTGCTGGTCGAACTGGTGGAACGCGGCGCCGATTTCGCGAGCCTGAACCAGACGGTCTGAGGCCGCACACTCAAGCACATCGACGGGCGGCCACGCACGCCGCCGGTCTGTTCAATATTTACGGAAGAACCCGCCATGGACCTGAACTTCACGCCTGAAGAAGAAGCCTTTCGCGCCGACGTGCTGGCTTTTCTGCGTGACAAACTTCCGCAGCGCCTCGCCGACAAGGTGCACGGCGGCCGCCGCCTCACGCGCGACGACATGGCTGAGTGGCACGCCATTCTCCACGCGCAGGGCTGGCTCGCGAATCATTGGCCGCAGCAGTATGGTGGCCCGGGCTGGAACTCCGTGCAGAAATTCATTTTCGAAAACGAGTGCGCGCTCGCGGGCGCACCGCGCGTGGTGCCGTTCGGCGTCAACATGCTCGGCCCCGTGCTGATCAAATACGGCAGCGAGGCACAGAAGCATCATTGGCTGCCGCGCATTCTCGACGGCTCCGACTGGTGGTGCCAGGGCTACTCGGAACCGGGCGCGGGCTCCGACCTCGCCTCAGTCAAAACCACTGCGGTGCGCGGCATCGACGCGCATGGCGAGCACTACATCGTCAATGGCCAGAAAACGTGGACCACGCTCGGCCACTACGCCAACATGATCTTCTGCCTGGTGCGCACTGCCACTGACGTGCGCAAGCAGGAAGGCATCAGCTTCCTGCTGATCGACATGAACACGCCGGGCGTCGAAGTGCGGCCGATCATCACGCTCGATGGCGAGCACGAGGTCAACGAGGTGTTCTTCACCGACGTGCGCGTGCCGGTAGCAAACCTCGTGGGTGAAGAGAACAAGGGCTGGACCTATGCCAAGTTCCTGCTCACCTATGAGCGCACGAATATCGCGGGCGTCGGTTTTTCGGTGGCGGCGTTCAATCGCCTGCGCAAGATCGCCGCGAAGCAGCGACGCAATGGCCGCCCGCTCGCGGAAGATCCGTCGTTTGCGGCTCGCATGGCGCGCGTCGAGATCGATCTCGAGAACATGAAAACCACCAACCTGCGTGTGATCGCGGCGGTGGCCGGCGGCGGCGTGCCAGGCGCGGAGAGTTCGATGCTGAAGATTCGCGGCACCGAGATCCGCCAGGAAATCTCATCGCTCACGCGTCGCGCGATGGGACCTTACGCGCAGCCGTTTATCGAGGAAGCCTTGCACGACGGGTTCGAGGGCACGCCGATTGGCCCGGACGAAGCCGCCAGCGCCGCTTCGCTCTACTTCAACAACCGCAAGCTGTCGATCTTCGGCGGCTCGAATGAAATCCAGAAGAACATCATTTCCAAAATGATCCTGGGACTGTAAGGGGCGACGCCATGAATTTCCAGCACACCGAAGACCGCCGCATGCTGGCGGACACGCTCAATCGCTTTGTCAGCGAGCAATACGGTTTTGAAACGCGAGACCGGATTGCCGGTTCGGCGGAAGGATTCAGCGCCGATCTGTGGAATCGCTTTGCAGAGCTAGGCATTATCGGCGCGTTATTCGATGAAGCGCATGGTGGCTTTGGCGGTGGCGGTTTCGATATCGCTGTGGTGTTCGAGAGCCTGGGTCGCGGCCTCGTGGTCGAACCGTTTCTCGATACACTGATCGTCGGCCAGGCCATTGCGCGCAGCGGCAACGAAACACAGCAGACCTTGCTTGGCGGCATGATCGACGGTTCCCGAATCGTTGCGCTCGCGCACGGCGAACCGGATAGCCACTATGAGCTCTCCCAGGTGAAGACGCGTGCGCAGCGCAATGGCGGCACGTGGCGGCTAAACGGTGCGAAGGCGGTGGTTCAGCACGGCGAGCGGGCCTCCCTCTTTCTGGTCTCGGCTCGCACCGATGGTGCCGTCGATGCCGAAGAAGGCATCTCGCTGTTTCTGGTGCCTGGCGACGCAGCGGGTATCAGCGTGCGAGGTTATCGGAAGATTGACGGCGGTCGTGCGGCGGAGGTGAGTTTCGATAATGTCACGCTTGGCGACGATGCATTGCTTGGAGCGTACGGTGAGGGTTTCGCTACACTTGAATATGCAATTGGCTGTGGCGTGCTCGCGTTGTGTGCCGAGGCGGTTGGCGCGATGGATGTCGCGAAGGATTACACGCTTGAGTATCTGCGCACCCGTAAGCAGTTCGGTGTGCCGATTGGCAGTTTCCAGGCGTTACAGCACCGGATGGCCGATATGTTGCTTGAGATTGAACAGGCGCGTTCGGCGGTGATTAATGCAGCTGCTGCGCTGGGTGGCGAGCGCGCTGTGAGGGAGCGCGCGATTTCGGCGGCTAAATACACTATTGGAAGGGTTGGGGCACTCGTTGCGGAAGAGTGCATTCAGTTGCATGGCGGGATTGGGATGACATGGGAGCTGCCGATGGCTCACTATGCGAAGCGGTTGGTGATGATCGATCATCAACTCGGGGATGAGGATCATCATCTTGAGAGGTTTATTGCCATAGGGCATGGGTGATTTTTTTTTGCCTTTTGCGGCGGCATTGTTTTGGTTGTGCTGCTGTTTTGCCTACGGCGGTTGGTGTTTCTTTTGTTGTTGGTTTATTAGCGTTCCCCCTGCTGTTTGCCTACGGCGTTTGGTGTTTCTATTCTTATTGGTTTATTAGCGTTCCCCCTGTGCGGGGGGGCACCTACTTTTCTTTGCCGGCCGCAAAGAAAAGTAGGCAAAAGAAAGCGGCTCACACCGCCAACATTTAAGCGGTTCCCCTGGCTTGGAGGGGATCGTGGCCCCGTAGAGATTGAGCCTGCGCACCTTCTAGCCTGAGTGACCAGGCCGTCATTCCTCCGGCGGCGCTGCGCGCGCCGAGGCGATACTTCATCAAACCACCAGTGTTTTTCGGCGCCTTGCCGAGGCAAAGCCGATGGCCCCCGCCACGCGCAAACGAAGCCCCCGGTTTCTTTGGTGGACCCGTCCGCGACGCACGCAGTGCGGAGTGGGAGCGGATGACGGCTGTGTCACTGACGGTTACCGACCGAGGTGTGATCCGTTTATCGCACCACGAGCCCCTCCAAGCCAGGAGACCCACTTAAGAGTTGGCGGTGTAAGCCGCTTTCTTTTGCCTACTTTTCTTTGCGGCCGGCAAAGAAAAGTAGGTGCCCCCCCGCACAGGGGGAACGCTAATAAACCAATAACAAAAGAAACAGCCAACGCCACAGGCGAACCAAATAATGCCGCCGCCAAAGGCAATAAAACCCCAATTTAAAACTTCACTTCACTGATAGCAATTCAACAAACTTCTGAACATCAACATTCCCCCCACTAATCAGGATACCAACCCGTTTCCCCTTGAGCTGACTCTTCATCTGCCCCGCGGCAGCAGCAAACCCAAGACACCCAGTCGGTTCGACAACCAGCTTCATCCGCGAAGCAAAAAACCGCATGGCCTCAACAAGCTCAGCATCGCTCGCCGTGAGCACATCACTCACATCGCGACGGATAATGGGAAAGGTGTAATCGCCCAGATGCTGAGTCTGGGCCCCGTCAGCGACCGTCCGTGGTGTGTCAATGTGGACAATCTGCCCGGACCGGAAAGACTGCTGGCCATCGTTGCCCGCCTCCGGCTCCACCGCGTACAGCTTGCAATCCGGCGACAGCGCACGCGTTGACAGCGCCGAACCGGACACCAACCCTCCGCCACCCAGCGGCACGAAGAAAGCGTCCAGCGGACCCACTTCTTCAAACAGCTCCTTGGCAGCCGTTCCCTGACCCGCCATCACGTCCGGATGATCGTAAGGCGGTATCAGCGTCAGGCCTTGCTTCTCCGCCAGGTCCCGACCGATCTGCTCCCGATCTTCCTTATAGCGATCGTAAGTCACGACATTCCCGCCGTAGCCCCGGGTCGCCGCCACCTTCACGGCTGGCGCATCGTGCGGCATGATAATCGTGGCAGGCATCTTGAGCAGCCGCGCGGACAAGGCAACCGCCTGCGCGTGATTCCCCGAAGAAAACGCAACCACGCCGCGACGACGCTGCTCTTCGTCGAACTTCGACAGCGCATTGAACGCGCCGCGAAATTTGAAGGCGCCCATGCGCTGGAGATTCTCACACTTGAAAAACACCTCGGCGCCGAACGCTTCGTTGACCGTTCGCGAGGTCATGACGGGAGTACGATGTGCGACGCCGTCGATACGTTTTGCAGCAGCGACTACGTCGTCGAAAGTAGGCAAAGGAAGCTTGGTCATGGGATGGTTCAGTGTTGAACAACGCAGTGACAGCGAACGCGCGGGTGCGTTGCCTTCCACACGCGTGCAGGACATCGCCCCGAAAATGGGCGGCTAGATGATTCAGACCGGCGGTCCGTCTGCGTAATACAGACCTACGCACGCCAGAAAGAACAGGTTGAACATATTGTGATCAGACATACAGCCTGTGTCAAAACAGTTTGCCAACATTGTTCGCACTCAGTTCGAGTGTGCTGAGGCCGGGGCCCGCGTGCTTACCACGGCCACGCGACATGCGTGCCGATGCGCTCGGCGCGAGCACGCTCCAACAGCATCTGTGACACCGTCAAATCCTGCAAGGCAAGACCCGTCATGTCGAAGATCGTGATGTCCTCGCGACGGCGCGCGACCTGCTCGACACCACCAAGAACCGCACCCAGTTCCACACACGGCAGATCGGGGCTCCACTGCAATTCGCCAATCTGCGATGCCTGGATGTGGTCGTCGACATAAACACGTGCGCGCTCGAGCATGCCGGCAGGCAGTTCCCGTTTGCCCTTCGTATCGGCGCCGACGCAGTTGATGTGCGTGCCGGCACGTACGGCATCAGCGCTGAACAGAGGACCGCCGCCGGGTGTGGCCGTTATGACGATGTCGCTCTGCGCTACGGCGTCGTCCGCGCACGTGGCATGACGCAGCGCGCAACGGCCGGCGAACACGGCCTCGAATGCATCATCAGGCTGGCCATTTGCCGTGACATAGCTGATGAACTTCAGGCCGGGCATCAGGTGCAGGGCGAACGTCACCTGAATGCGCGCCTGCGTGCCCGTGCCGAATACGCAAAGCCGCTCGCTATCCGCTCGCGCGAGGATTTGCAGACCGAGTCCACCGGCCGCGCCGGTACGCAAGGTGGTAATCGCGTTGCCGTCGATCACGCAGACGGGGCGCCCGGTCGACGGATCGATGAGCATCACGGTAGCCTGATGCGGCTCCCCTCCCACCGAGCGATTGGCTGGCCAAAAACCTGCTGCCTTGAAACCAAGAAGGCCTTCACGCTCCACGTCGCCAGACTTGATGCCAAAGATTGCGCCGTTACTGAGTTGCTCGCGCACCACGGGAAAGACGCGCCCGTTGCTTTGGCTGTGCAGCACGAAGGCACGCTTCACCGCGGACAGGACTTCATCCATCGTCAGAAGCTTCTCGACCTCACCCTTGTTGAGAAGCAGCAGTTGCGCGTCATTTCGCATCGTTGTACACCGTCGCCCGTGACACGCCCAGGTGGGCGGCAATCACTTCCATTGACTTGCGGACTTCGAGAAAGCCCGCCTGCTTCAGATGCTGCATCAGCGTCCGCCGCTGTTCTGTTTTCAGCGCCTGCGGCGTAGTGGACAGCGATGCGGCGAACTGGTCGATGCGCTCCCTGATCGACTCGGCATTCGCCGGATCGAGCGACTCCCTTGTGCCGGCACCGGATGCCGAACAGAACTGTTCGAGGACATTCTGGATGCCCCGAAACATGTTGAGGTCGACATTCAGACACAGCGCGGCGATATAGCGCCCCGACGAATCCCTGATGCCGACAGACGTGCTCTTCGCGCGGCGGCCGTCGGAAAACTGGTTCGGATAGTTCGCCAGAAGCTGCGGATAGTCGTCATCCGCGATGCGTGCGAGCCCAAGCTCGGTAGCCGGGTCGCCGACGGACCGGCCGGACAGATTGTTGTGAATGGCGAGGATCGCATGCCTCGGGTCCCTGAGGTCGTGCACCACCACTTCACAAAAAGGCGCGAACGTCTGGCCGAGACCGTCCGCGATCTGCTTGAGCTGTTCGACTAATGACTCCTGCTCCCGATTCAACGGACTTTTCTTCATAGTGTACGTTTAATCTAACTTTGTACATATTGTACACGTAATCGCAGTCGACGGCGAACGCATTGCGCGCCCGGGTTATCGCGGCTGCCACGCACTATTCGGCGAGCAAGGATGTGCACGCGCCCGCAAGGTTGCGGCGGCACGCAAGCGAGAACTGCGACGGCGTTATCGATCCCGTCCGCTGACCGCAACGCTACCGCGCCACGGCCGGTGCGGTATCTTCGGACACTGGCGCGGCCTCCGACGCAGTATCAGACGCCAGGTGCGACAGCTTCATCGTGCGCGGCTGGAGCAGCAACGCGACGAGCCCGCTCCAGCCAGTCTGATGCGAAGCGCCGACGCCGCGGCCGTTGTCGCCGTGAAAGTACTCATGGAACAGGATCAGATCCCGCGAGCGCGGGTCGGCCTGCAGCATCGGATAGGCCGCCATCACCGGCCGCACCCCTTGTGCGTCTTTGAGAAAGAGCGTGGTGACGCGTCGTGCGAGGTCGTCGGCAATCTCGCTCAGCGAAAAACGGTTGCCCGATCCCGTCGGATATTCGAGGCGAAACTCATCGCCGTAGTAGCGATGAAATTCATACAGCGATTCGATCAGCAGATAGTTGACCGGCATCCAGACCGGCCCGCGCCAGTTCGAATTGCCGCCGAACACACGCGACTCTGACTCGGCCGGCTGGTATTCGATGCAGACGTTCACGCCGTCGTGGTTGAACACATACGGCGTATCGCGATGCACTCGGGACAGCGCCCGCACGCCGTGCACCGACAGAAACTCGTTTTCATCCAGCGCGCGGCGCAATAGCGCGGTCATCCGCTGTCCGCGCAATAGCGACAGCAGCGTGGTATTGCCCTTGCCGGGTTCGGTCCAGCGCGATACCAGCTTTGCCAGATTCGGCCGGTGATCGAGAAACCACGCCAGCCGTTCGCGCAATCCCGGCAAATGGCCATACACACGATCCTCGAGCACATGAACGGCAAAGAGCGGAATCAACCCCACGATCGAACGAATGCGCATCGGCACACGGGTACCGTCCGGAAGGTGCAGGACGTCGTAGAAGAATTCGTCGTGGTCGTCCCATAGTCCTGTCCTGCAGCCCTCACTGCAATTGATGGCTTCCGCGATATACAGAAAGTGCTCGAAGAACTTCACTGCGATTTCGACGTACGCGCTGTTCGTCATCGCCAGTTCGAGGCCGATCTGCATCAGGTCGAGCGCATAGGAGGCCATCCATGCCGTGCCATCGGCCTGGTCGATGCGCCCGCCGGTCGGTAGCGGCGACGACCGGTCGAAGATGCCCACGTTGTCGAGCCCGAGAAAGCCACCCTGAAAGACGTTGCGGTCTTCGGCGTCCTTGCGGTTGACCCACCACGAAAAATTGAGCAGCAGCTTGTGGAACATGACTTCGAGAAACTCGTGATCGCCAACGCCGGTCACTTCCCGGTCGAGTTCGTACACACGCCACGTTGCCCACGCGTGCACCGGCGGATTTGCATCGCCGAACGCCCACTCGTAGGCGGGCAGTTGCCCGTTCGGATGCATATAGCGCTCCTTAACAAGCAGGAGCAATTGCGCCTTCGCGAAGCCGGGATCGATCATGGCGAACGCGGCCGCATGAAAGGCGAGGTCCCACGACGCGTACCACGGGTACTCCCACTTGTCGGGCATCGACACGATGTCACCGTTGCACATATGCCGCCAGTCCGCATTGCGGCCGGAGCGCCGTGCTTTCGGTGGCTGCGGCTGGCCTGGGTCGCCGTCGTGCCAGCGCGTCACGTCGAACTGGTAGTACTGCTTCGACCACAGCATGCCGGCGAGCGCCTGACGCTGCACGAGCCGCGCATCGGCGTCGGCAATGTCGTGCTGTAGCGCCGCATAGAATGCGTCGGCCTCCGCCTGCCGACGCGCGAAGAGTTCTGCCATGTCAAGCGGCACGCGTTCGGGCGCCGCTTCGGGACGCCAGCGCAGATACAGCACCGAGTGCTCATGGGGCGCGAACTGCAGCAGTACGTATGCAGCAGCGCGGGTGCCCCTGTCGCGCCGGACGGCCTGCTCGTCGCCGTTGACGAGGTAGTCATTGAAGCCGTCCTTGAACGGCCCCGCTCCGTCGACGCCAAATATCCGGCGCGAATTCGTTTCGTTTTCGCAGAACAGCCACTCGACTGGCTGTTCTGCCGACGCCGTCACGATCATCGTGCCGAGCGCGGGATTGTGCGCGACGACGCGCGCGCCCTCCTCCGCGTTCGGCTCCAGCGTGAGCGAGGGCTTGCCGGACTTGCGCGACCACGCCCATCTATTGCGCGCCCAGATCTGCGGCAACACATGAAGCGCTGCGGGTTGATCCGCGCGATTTTCGACGGTAACGCGCATCACGATATCGTCGGGTGTCTGTTTCGCGTACTCGACGCAGACGTCGAAGTAGCGATTGTCGTCGAACACGCCTGTATCGAGAATTTCATATTCGGGCTGATCGGCGCCGCGCCGCAGATTTTCGTCGATCAGATCCTGATAGGGGTACGCGTCGTGCGGGTACTTGTACAGCATCTTCATGTACGAATGCGTTGGCGTGCCGTCGAGATAGAAGTAAAGCTCCTTGACGTCCTCGCCGTGATTGCCTTGCTCATTCGTCAACCCGAAGAGCCGTTCCTTGATGATCGGATCGTGCCCGTTCCAGAGCGCGAGCGAGACGCACCAGTCGAGCGGATCGTTGCCGAATCCGGCAATGCCGTCCTCACCCCAGCGGTACATGCGGCTACGCGCATGGTCGTGCGGAAAATAGTCCCATGCGGTGCCGCATTCGCTGTAGTCTTCGCGAACCGTGCCCCACTGCCGCTCACTCAGGTACGGTCCCCAGCGGCGCCATTGGTCGAGTTCCGGGCCATGAAGCCGGGCACCTTCCTTCGACTGGAGAAGATTGCTTGCGCGTAACGGTGCCATGGGACCTCCGTGGCCAGGCGGAACCTCAATGATAGGCGTCATCGCGCCGCGCAGCGTAAACGTCCACTCGCCATGTGTCGCATACTTAAGCGAATCACACTGCCGAAAACACCAATATGGCTGCGAACCTTGCACACTCGTGGTTGACCTATAGCGCACCCGTGGCCGCCGCACAGGCCGCCGGCCGGCCGCTCGTCGCGCTGGAATCGACCATCATCGCTCATGGCATGCCCTATCCGGAAAACGTTCGCACTGCGCGCGAAGTGGAGGCCTTGATCCGTGACCTCGGCGCCGAGCCCGCGACTATCGCGGTGATCGGCGGGCGAATCCGCATCGGCCTGTCGAATGACGAACTGGAATTGCTCGGCCGCTCGGATCACGTAGACAAGGTCAGCCGCCGCGATCTGCCGGCCGTGCTGGCCGCCGGCGGGCTCGGCGCCACGACGGTGGCCGGCACGATGATATGTGCCGCCCTGGCGGGCATCGAGGTGTTCGTCACAGGCGGGATTGGCGGCGTGCACCGGGGCGCGCCGGAAACCTTCGACATCTCGGCCGATCTGCAGGAACTGGCGAAGACCTCGGTGGCAGTGGTCTGCGCCGGCGCCAAGTCCATCCTCGACATCGGCCTCACACTGGAATACCTGGAAACGCACGGCGTGCCGGTGCTCAGTTGCGAGCAGGACAATTTCGCCGCGTTTTACACACGTGACAGCGGTTTTCGCGCGGACTTCCGGCTGGACGATCCCACCGCGCAGGCACGCTTCATTCGCACCAAGTGGGACCTGGGCCTCGTGGGCGGCGTGGTATTGAGCACGCCGGTGCCTGAAGCGGCCGCGATGGCGTCGGAAGAAATCGACGCACTGACCCGGCAGGCACTTGCCGAGGCCACTGCGCAAGGAATCGCCGGTAAGGCCGTGACACCCTTCCTGCTATCTCGCATCAAGGCGTTGACGAGTGGACGCAGCCTCGCGACCAACATCGCACTCGTGAAACACAATGCCGAGGTGGGAGCCCGGCTGGCGCTGGCGTTGGCGCATGCCGGGCGTGGAGCGGGCGCCTGATTTTGTATGACGAAAGTAACCCGATCGCTATATCACGGTCGTCGCTTTCCAGATGCGGTCATAGTTGTGTTGTGCGCCGGTCACCACGCGTGACGAATACCCGCGACCAGCAGGTTCTGGTTGCTCGACTTCGACGGGGCATTCAGGTAGATATCCGCCACGGCATACGGACCGGACACCTTCTGGAAATCGTCGAAGATGTAGATATCGGTGCGCTTGGAGAGGAAGTAATCAACGCCCACTTGCATCGTGTGCCAATGCGGATTCGCGCTCAAGCCGCCGTACTTCCCGTCGGTGTAGATGTAAGCCGCGCCTAGTACCAGTGCGGCTGTCACGCTATAACTGACCGACGTGTCGTAATTGGTCAACGACAGGCTCGTTCCGTCGTGATACGCATAGTGGACATTGTCGACCATCAGATTCCAGCGCAACCCGTTCCCAAAGTCGTAACGTCCACCGGCGCCGAAGTTGCGCTGCCGGTCCACGCCCGCTGCTGGATGCAGCGGACTGCTGCGGAACAGGAAAAATGGCGCACCCTGGTAATCGTCGCTCACGGCACCGTTGGTGTTGGTCAGTCCCGGGTGATCGAGTTGTACATAGGCAAGCGCAAATTTTAAAGGACCTTGTGAGTAGCCGAGGCCCGCGCTAAACGCGCGATTTATCGAAAAGTCGCCGGCCGCATTGCTAAACGCGTATAGCGCCTCGGCATTGAAGCCGTTTAAGGTCGGCGAGACATATTTGATCGAGTTGCTATAGCGCCAGCTTCCCATCAGATTATCGGCGTCGCCCGGATGCGCCGCCAACCCGTTAGTGGCCGACGCAGCGAAGATCGGCGTAAAGTAATCCCAGAACATGTCGTACTGGCGGCCGGCTGTCAGCGTGCCCAGCGTGTTGTTACTCAGGCCGACGAACGCCTGACGTCCGAACATCCGGCCGCCCTGCCCCAATTTGCCGTTTGTGATATCGAAGCCATTTTCGAGTTGCGCGATCGCGTGGTTACCTCCGCCCAGGTCCTCGTTCACCTTGAAGCCGAAGCGGTTATTCTGGGTAGTCCCACTCATCAGTTTGTAGTTGTGGGCTCCGTTCTCGTTGTTGACCCAGCCGATCCCCTCCGAAATGATTCCGTACAGAGTCAGGCTGCTCTGCGCGACAGCCGAACCCGACGCCAGCACGAGTGCGAACGCGAATGCTCCATATTGCTTCATATTGTTTGTCTCCTTGAATTTTTTTATTGAAAATTGACGGCAACTCGCTATGCCCCTCGCTGCGTGGGCCCATCACGCACTGTGAAGAACAGTACGACGGCGCCCACGCACAGCAGCGCTGACATCAGGTACAGGCCCGCATCGATCTGGCCTGTATGAGTCTTGATCAGACCGATCAGGTATGGGCTGACAAAACCGCCTATCTGGCCGATGCTGCTGATGAGCGCAATGCCGCCCGCCGCTGCGGTGCCGCCGAGATGCGAGGGAGGCACGACCCAGAAGATCGGCAATGCTGCGTAGACCAGTACGACGCACACGCTCGCGATTGCGAGCATGAGTGGCAGGTTGTCCGAATACAGCGTCAACATCGACAATGCGATTGCACTGCCAATTGCACACAGGGCGAAATGGCGTCGGCGTTCAAGCGTCCGATCCGAATGGCGTGAAATCAACACGATGCCGACCGCGCCGATGCCGTAAGGAATCGCGCTATACAAACCAACTGACAGGAGATCCTTGACGCCAAACCCACGGATCAGCGTCGGCAACCAGAAACTGATCGCGAACGATCCGCACGCGAGGGTGAAATAGACAAACGCGAGGAGATACACCTTCGGACTTCTCAATGCGCTCCAAAGCGAATGTGGTATCGCGTCGCGTCGCTCGAGACGATCGGCGTCGAGCTCGCGCGTCAGGGCGCGCTTCTCATCGTCGGATAGCCACGTGACCTGTTGCGGGCCGTCAACCAGATAGAAGTAAGCCACCACGCCGAGAATGCTTGCAGGCGCGCCCTCGAGCAGAAACATCCATTGCCAGCCATGCAGGCCGCCGACACCCGCCATGTCTTTCATGATCCATCCAGACACCAGGCCGCCAACCAGACCGGCAATCGCTACACCGGCGAAGAACCACGAGACTACGGTTGCACGCCGTTTGGACGGATACCAATAAGTCAGATAAAGCACGATGCCGGGAAAGAAGCCTGCCTCGAATGCACCGAGCAGGAAGCGCAAAACATAGAACTGCCACGGCGAACTGACAAACAGCATTCCGGACGACACCAGACCCCAGAAGAACATGATCCGCGAGAAAGTCCGGCGTGCGCCGATTTTCTCCAGCAACAGATTGCTAGGCACTTCAAAGAGGAGATAGCCAATAAAGAAAATGCCCGCGCCTAAACCATAGATCGTGTCGTTAAACGCGAGATCCTGCTTCATCTGCAACTGGGCAAAACCAATATTGATCCGGTCCAGAAACGAAACGACGTACGAGACAAACAGGAACGGTATGATCCGCACCGTTATCTTTTGATACAAACGATCAGGCGACTGAAGCGCCGAAAGCACAGTTGTCCCTTCCAAGGCTATTCTCCTCACTTTATGTAGTTGGTCTGCTGATGGATACTGCGATGGGGAGAGCGTCCGGGAGAGCCGGACGCAAGATGAATGTGGCGCTATAGATCGAGCTGAAGGCGCGGCGACTTCGAGCGCGACACGCAGACCATGACCGAGCGGCGGCCTGCATGCTCAGCCTCTGAAAAGACGAAATCCCGATGATCGGGTTGACCTTCGCAGACGGTCATTTCACACGTTCCGCACAGCCCCTCGCGACACGAAAACGGAA
Source organism: Paraburkholderia fungorum (assembly GCF_046027215.1). GTDB lineage: Bacteria > Pseudomonadota > Gammaproteobacteria > Burkholderiales > Burkholderiaceae > Paraburkholderia > Paraburkholderia fungorum_D. Next base: position 3,246,586 of record NZ_JAQQEN010000001.1, read on the forward strand.
CGGAGTGTCCGTTTTCTTCGAGAACCTCAAGAATCGTATTCGATGGGGCGACGTATAGCGATGTGCCGCTTTGTTTCAAATCGATCCAGAACCCTTCTGCATCGTCACGGATTTCTTCTTTTTCCGGCGGAGTGAACCATTCGAAATGAACCCGTTCTACCGGTATATGGGAAGCGGCTGCTTGCACAGCCTTCATCAACGGATCTGGGCCGCAACAGTAGATATGCTCTCCGGCCGGCACATCGGCAAGTGCTGCGGGTATATCGAGCGGCCCACCGTGTTCGTCGTCAAAATGAAGGCGCACGCACTCTTCCTGAAACCGGCCCAACTCTTCATAGAACGCCATGCGTTGACGATTTCGCGCGGCATAGGTCAGATGCCAAGGCTTCTGATTCGCCTCGCACCAGCGGATCATCGACATGATCGGTGTCACGCCGATACCGCCTGCGATGAAGCGGTAGCTAGCCGCGCCTGGATCCAGCCGGAAGTGATTGCGCGGCGGTTCGACCTGAACCATCGAGCCTTCCCGTATGCTGCCGTGAATGTGGCTGGATCCGCCGCGACTTGCGCGTGCAAGTCCCACGGCGAGTACATACCGGTGCCGCTCGCGGCAGTCGTTCACCAGCGAATAATGGCGAATGAGTCCGTTCGGAAGCCGCAACGGAATGTGCGCGCCAGGTTCAAACGCCGGCAGCGTCGCTTCACCTGGCGCGCCCAGCTCAAGCAGCATCACGTCCCGTGCTTCTGCGGCTACGCGAATCACGCGCAGTGCGAGCAGTGTCGTCGAAAGTTCAGTCATGTTCATCTAAAAAGCGTTCGCGGCACTGCCGCACCAGAGCCAGGCTCTCTTATACGGCGACTTGCGCGGCCTCTTCCTGTGCGATCAGCTTGCCGAGCACCCAGCGGAAATGCGACAGCGGTGTATCCGCTGCCACTGCAAGCATCCTGAAGTCAGGATCGTCGTCGAGCACCTTCTGCTGTGCCTCGATCAGCGCCTTGTCCTCCATGAAGCCCTCAATCAGACTGGCATGCAGCGAGCGCGAAATATTCGCGTCGTCGCCCTCGAAGTCGTTGAGATAGCTCCAGAAGAAGTGCGTCGTGCGACGTGTTTCCGGCGTCATGAACTGACAGTTGCGGTATTCCTTCGCATTCGCGAGGTTCCCTTTGTCCGCTCCGTCGCCGGCAGGCGCGAACATCGACTCGAGGAAAAATACCCCCGGAATGTGCATGTGCCCAATGTTGCGCCGGTCGACGTGGTCCTCCTTGTTCCTGATGACCTTGCGGTGAAACGGCGGCGGTTCACTGTCCATATGCCAGCGCTCCACACGGAAGCCTCGCTCGAGCCGCTCCACGGCAGTCGCCTTGGTGACATAGGCGTACTCCTCCGATCCGCCGAGAGTCGCCGTATGGACGAATGCCAGATGGGCGAAGTCACTCAGGTTGTCGACGATGAGCAGATAGTTGGCGTCGTAGTGCAGATAGTCAGGTATGCCCTTCCACTTCGGATCGCGCAAATAGGGGAAATCAAGAATCGAAGTGGGATCGGCCTTCTCCGGGTCGCCCATCCAGATCCACACCAGATGATCGCGTTCAACTACCGGATAGCTGCGCACGCCGAGCTTGGGCGGCACGATCTCCTGTCCCGGGATCTGGATGCACTTGCCGGTCGCATCGAACTTCAGCCCGTGATACATGCAGCGCACGCAATCGCCTTCCCTGCGGCCCATTGAAAGCGGCGCACCGCGATGGCAGCAACGATCGTTCAGCGCGACGACCCGGCCGCTTTCCCCTTTGAAAAGCAGTACACGTTCCTCAAGGATGGTGCGCGGCAACAATTTCCCATCGATCAATTCATGATCCCACGCAGCGACATACCAGCAATTTTTCAGAAACACAGCATTCCTCCTTGACCAGGTTCTTTGTGCCTGCCGATAACGCGTGACATATTTATTGAGCAGGCTTTTTTTCGGATGGACCTATAGTAGGATCGCGGCTCGACTGGAAAAATAGCTTTCCAGAGACGGACTGTTCAGCGTGGTGGACAATGAACTGGGATGATTTCGACGCGTTTTGCCAGGTAATCGAGCACGGTGGATTTACATCGGCGGCGAGAGCAATGGATCGCCCCAAATCAAGCCTCAGCGCATCGGTCACCAGGCTCGAGGCGCAACTGGGTGCCCGCTTGCTGGAACGCACCACCCGGCGCGTGCGGCTAACCGAACCAGGTGAAGCGCTCTATCGCGACATTTCGAAACCGTTGGGCGAACTGCGGGAAATTGCGCGGGAAGCGCTCGCCAAAGGCGATACCGTAACAGGTACATTGCGGATCGCCGCGCCTTATGAGTTTGGCGCGCATCATCTCGCAGACGTCGCCTGTAGCTTGATGATCCGTTACCCCGAACTGAAGATCGATGTCGACGTGGCTCACGGCAAGATCGATCTGTTCGAGCGTAACTACGACATTGTCTTTTCGGCCCAAGACCACACCTTCTCTCCGTCAAGCGTCGTGACGCGCCGGGTGTTTTCGCTGGAGCGAGGCTTATTCGCGTCCCCTGAATTGCTGTCGGGATTTCGCAAACCCGTCGGGCCTGAAGATATTGCGGCGATGCCTTTGATTGCCGGTCAGGAAGATTCCGAGTGGACGGTGACCGATGCGAAGGGCTTGCCGTTCTCGGTGCCCATCGCAGCACCGCGCATGCGCAGCCCAAATGCGGGCGTCAGGCTTCGCGCTGCGATAGCGGGGCTGGGTATCGTGCGTATTACCAAAAGCTTTTGTCAGCCGGCAGTGGAGACGGGGCAACTGGTGCCGCTGCTGGCGGATTTCAGTTGTGACCCGTTACGGATCTTCGCGTTTATGCCAGGCCGCCGACTCAGGCCCGCTAAAGCACGGGTATTTCTCGATAGCCTGATTTCGAGGTCGGAGACTGCCGCACCGGACACCTGAAATAGCGAGGCTGGCAAAGGAAGCTTTCCTCGAACGTCTATACGTGGCCCGCTTTGCGCCGAAGCGATCAGTTGAAATCGTTACAATGGCCCGGACAAGCCGCCCTCAACCGCATCAAGTGCAAGACATGCTGACTTCCTATTTCTGGAGTGGCGACGCCATCCGCAGCCGAGGCGTGAGCAACATCGTGCTATCGGGCACGGTCGACGTGCCTGTCCTCCCTGCGCGTCTGCTCGCGGATTGGGACCGGGAAATATCGTTGCACATGGTCCTGGAGGCCGGGGATGTCGAGGCCATGCCTTTGCCACGAGCGCGGGCGCGCTGGCCCGACTACGCGCGCTGCGTGCAGGCAGTGTCCGATTGGATGTGTGCGCTTGGGCTGCCCGAAGTACTTGCTTCCAGTGACGTCGCCCTGATGGCCTGTCGCGGCGCAAGATACCACCACGACGGAACGCAATATGGCGGTGCGGCCTTTTGCAATCTCTTCCTGAGCGAGGACAAGGGTCTGGACGTGCATTTTCCAGCTTTGGGCCGCCGCATTCCTTTAGCCCGGGGAACGGTGATGATATTCGACACAGGGCAACCTCATGGCGTCGTTCGGCGCCACAGCAGCGGCTTTAACGCGGCTGAGTTCAAACCGGATCAGGATTGTGTCCAGATATTCCTGACGTGGGAGCTTCCTATCGAAGATGCCCATGTTGGGCGCGCCCTTAAGGTGGCCTTCGACATCGCGCCTGCGAGCGTGCCGCCACCGGACGCAGAGCAACTGTTGCTGAACGGCGCACCGGCCGTTGTGTGTCCGGATTCTGGCCACTGGTGCCCGGTTGAGTGATCGTCGGCGTCACACCGCCTGTATGATGTCGGGCTTGCGTGGGACCGAAATTCCGCGCAGGCGGCGCATATAAATCGCGACCGCCCGCTGCCGCCACGCGGCGCCAACGCATCCATTCACAACAACCCGGAGGAAGACTGCCATGACGGCCACATCCCAATTCGATCAGGTTTCGATTGTCAAACGAGCCAACGTCTACTTCGACGGCAAGTGCGTCTCGCACACCGTTCTCTTCGCCGACGGCACGCGCAAGACGCTCGGCGTGATCCTGCCCGGCACGCTCAACTTCGGCACCGACGCGCCGGAACTCATGGAGGTGCAGGCCGGCCAATGCCGCATCCGCCTCGAAGGCAGTGACGAGTGGAAGACGTATGGCGCGGGCGAGTCGTTCTCGGTGCCCGGCAAGAGCCGCTTCGATATCGACGTGATCGACACGCTCGACTACATCTGCAGCTATCTGTAACGACTGATCGGCGCGTGGCGCCCGACCATGCCCGCGACTACGCGTGCGTGCAGCGGCACAGGCACCCTCCGCCTGTGCCGGACACCTCCGCCGGACAGCGCTGCGCCAGCGGCCCGCGGATCGTGTGTCGGAACATAAAAAAAACGTCTGTACGTTGTCGTACCGCTTTCCCCCGCGCGTGCGCGTAACGTGTCTTCTATCGTCGACCTTGGCTCAACGATCGGCAAGTGCTGGTTTCGCCGTATTCGGTGAACCACACCGACCGCGGATCGAATAGTGTGCATGTCGCGCACGAACAGCGATCTTTACCCAGCAGCGACGACGGCCAGTGTGGCTGTCGTTCAATCAGACGGGCGGCAGCATGGCAGACAGAATCATTTCGAGCAGGACACACGACGCCCATATGAGCGTCAGGGATCATATTGCCGACGGTTGGGAAGCGAGCGTGTGCATCGTTCCGAAAGGCGCGTCAAAGGGCAAGGAACGCGTCAAACTCGACACGTTCTTCGAACGTGAAGAAGCCGCATGGGAATCGATTGAGACGCTTGCGCGTGCCGAACTGAACAATCTGAAATAGCACAGGGCCGCGCTTGCGGACCGCATCGTGAATGGCGAGGCCCGCACATCCCGAAGTCGGGCATCGACATGCGAACTACCCGGCTATCGCCGCGCCACGCATGGCGGCGAGCTAGGCCGCGATGATCACCTTGAGAGCGTGCGTGTCGGCCGCGTGCGCAAAGGTTTCGTACGCATCGAGGATTTGCGCGAATGTGAAGCGATGGGTAATCAGAAGTTTGGGATCGAGCCTGCGGGAGCGCAACGTCTCCAGCAGCATCGGTGTGCTTACGGTATCGACCAGTCGGGTGGTGATCGTGATATTCCGGTCCCACAGATGCTCCAGATGAAGATCCACCTTCACGCCATGCACACCGACGTTCGCAATCGTGCCGCCCGGCGCGATGATCTCCTCGCACAATTCGAAGGTGACGGGTATGCCGACGGCCTCGATGGCGGTATCGACGCCCCGCCCGGCAGTGAGCTTCATAATCGCCTTCACCGCATTGCCGTCCGCGCTGTTGATCACCGCGGTCGCACCGAAACGCCTGGCGGCCTCTAACCGGTTGTCGTCCAGATCGACCATGATGATTTCGGCGGGCGAATAGAAGCGGGCCGTGAGCAACGCCGCGAGTCCGATCGGTCCACTACCGACGATGGCCACCGTACTGCCCGGCTCAACCTTGCCGTTGAGCACGCCGCATTCGAAGCCCGTCGGCAGAATATCGCTCAGCATCACGAGCGCCTCTTCGTCGGCATTGTCGGGAATGCGGTAAAGACTGGTGTCCGCATGCGGGATCCGGACGAATTCAGCCTGCGTGCCGTCGATCTTATTGCCGAGAATCCAGCCGCCGCTCACGCAATGGGAGTACATCTGTTTGCGGCAAAACTCGCACTTGCCGCAAGCGCTGATGCATGAGATGAGAACGCGTTCACCCGGCTTGAATGTGGTCACGCCCGGCCCCACTTCGTCGACCACGCCGGTGCCTTCATGCCCGAGCACACGCCCTGGCTCGCAGGTCGCAACGTCGCCCTTGAGAATATGCAGGTCCGTGCCGCAAATCGTCGTCTTGCTGATCCTGACGATGGCGTCGGTGGGCGCGTCGATGACCGGTTTGGGCCGTTCTTCAACCGCTTTCTTGCCAGGGCCGAGATAAACAAGTGCTTTCATGGTCGGTAACTCCGGTTGCGTCGGATCGGTCCTCACGCAGCGACGCATGTTTGTGCGGGCGTCTGGACTAACGCGCGCCTGCCACCGCTCGACGCCACTCTGTCGCATCCTGTGGAAAAAGTCGGTACGGTGGCGGACCGCGTGCGACACCGTGCCATCATCGCTCACGCGAATCGCCCTATCGCGGGCGACCGAGCTTCTGCTGCAAACGTCCGCCGCCATCACACTCAGCGGTCGCTTACTCGCTTACTGCCTGGCCGAAGTGAGCTCCCGGTTGCGCTCAACGAGAAACTGGATCAGACCGTCCACGCCGCTTTGCTGGACCTTGTCGCTGAACTGCTGCCGGTACGTCTGGATTAGCCAGACGCCGAGCACATTCAGGTCATACAGGCGCCAGCCCTGCGGCGTGCTGTACAGCCGGTAGTCGATTTCCGCCGGCTCGCCGTTCCTGGTTGCGATCGTGCGCACCACCACGTCCGTATCGGTTGGCGCGAAGTGGATGGGCGGGTAGTCGATTCGCTGGTCCGGACGGAGCTGGCCGATAGCACCCGAATAGGTGTGAATCAGGAGCATCTTGAACTGTTCGACTATCTCCTGCTGCTGCGCGGGTGTAGCCGTGCGCCAGTAGCGGCCCATGGCGAGCGACGTGGTGCGGCGAAAATCCGTGAAGGGAATAATGTCCCGGTTCACGATATCCATGATGCGCGGAATATCATCTGGCTCGATCGCCCGGGTGTGTACCTCGTCGAGTATCTGCTGTGTCGCGGTCTTGATGAGCTGTTGCGGCGCCGATTGGTCGACTTGCGCGTAGGCCGCACCGCCGAACGAGAACAACGCTGTGCAAAGGGTCAGAAGTGTCTTCATGGCAGAATCCTGGCTGAATGCGTTGGCGTGCTGCTACGCAAGTATCCTCCTCTACGCCAGAACGCGCCTGGCACACGTCATTGATCGCAAAGTTGCCCTGCTGGCGTCAATCGTCTGAAGAAATCGACGGCACCGGCCGCGCTCGCGACCAGCCGTCCATGCCAGTTAATTCGGAGCTAATTCTGAAACTCTACGATGCGTAGGCGTACCGGCTGGCATGTGCATCGCCGGTTGTTCGGCTCTCGAGCCATAGCCTTGCGAGGAACCCGACTTTCTCGCTTCATGGAGTGTTGGATGAAATCCGGAAAATTTATGAAACCCGCCGCAGTCCTGACGGTGTTGATCTGTTTGGCCGCCGCTCAAGCAGCTAGCGCGCAGGAGAAGAACGTGAGCCCGGCGAAAATGAGTTGCGCCGATTTTGTTGCAGTCGACGAAGTGTATCAACCGGCGCTGGTCTACTGGGTTGCCGGTGTCGACAAACTCGGTGTTAAGGAGACGGACACGATGGTGGTGGATACGGCTCATCCGGTGGGAGAAACCGTAGTAGAAGCATGCACCAAAGATCCACATGCCTCATTCGTGTCAAAAGTCAGATCCCTGATCAAGGCGAAGAAAATTTCGCTCTTCGCGCATTCATAATGACTCTTGACGTCCGCGCTTGACGGACAGCTGTGACCAGAGAGCATCGCTAGCGCTGCCACCGGACCGGTGGCAGCGCTTTTTCATTTCCTTTGTTTCAGCTGCCAGGACGATCCTGCGAAAGACCACCGCAGTGAGTCTCCGCGATCTCGAACGGATCATTGCAATCAGTTCGGCCATTCTGTCTGTCGCGTCGTACACCCGTTCATGACGGTGTCGCGCGTCACGACTTTATCCTGCCCGCTGGCGTTGAAACAGATATCTTGCCCTCCCGAGGCCGGGAAATTGACATCGCGTCGCTCTTCATTTTCGGCTAATTCTCCGAATCCACAATCGTTCTGTGCCATCGCTGCCTGTCACGACACGGCTCGCAGCGCGCACGCCATGCGACGCCAGCGCACGTTGAAAACGACGCGCTCTATGGCCGCCCGAAACCATTCGCAAACCTCAGGAGCGAATATGAAACTCAGTTCAATTCAGAAAGCCGATTTGATCAGCGCATCCAACGCGGGCGTCGACACGATCGATGCAGTGGTTCAAAAGTTAAAGCAGGAGTGCCCAAACGCATTCCATACGGCTAACACTCTGCCTAACCGTGTTTTCTTTCACAGACCAGCAGAGGAAACGCCATGCAGCGGATATTTTGTTCATGTTCACCGGTACGCCAGGATTCCTTCGTAAAGCGGCGGCCGTAGAAGCTCGCTGACGACGGCTCCGAACACAAGTGCTTCTGAAGTCGCATCGGCCAGCCAACCGGAGAAGAGCTATGCGTGAGCTGTACGTCGCAATTTGATTCGGAACAACGTGGGTCGCGCGGCCAATTTCAGAAGCAGGCCTCGACGAGGCCAGGTTGCGGCAACAAAATCAAAAGGCGCCTTCCTCAGTTCAGCCGCGATGAAGTCGACAAATGCGTGACCCGCCATACGAGTGGTTCGCCCCATTGGGAATAGGCATGCACGGGCGACTCGGCCATTTTTCATTCGGGCAGTAATTGCACGAGCGCCCCCCGCGCTCGTTGCCTTTGCACTCGTCATCGACACGGCGGTCAACGCATGTTTTCCTGACCAGCTTCAATTCAACGGATTTGCTACAGGACTTTCTTTTTCGATTTCATTTCGTGTGCGTGGAGCGCACCTTCGGCTGCGAGTCAATTTGTTTTTACCGAGGAAAGATTGGGGCAGGCTCAATTGGGCGCGCAGTGGGCCAAGGCCTGCCCTTGCGGGCGGCCTCGACCTGGCACTGTGTCGCGATGTGATCTTCGCCGCCGCCCCCGTTTCCGAAGGCCTCTCTGCGTTCGAAGCGTCCTGTCAAAACGATTCGCCAACCATTTCTTCACTCTTGCGCCAGAGCCCGTCAGCGCCTGCAGCGTCAAGCGCATAGCGTCGAACGCCTTCGCTGATGGGCGTAATGACAACATCGTCGGCAACGGTTTCGCTCACATGGCAGTTCTCGCAGTATCGGCCCCCGACGTCGCTGGCTGACGCCACCACCGCGGCCCAGACGGACGTCGCCGCCCCTTGTGGCACGGTCTTGAACTGAAACGGCCCCTTCCCTTCTGACTCGAGTTGACTGTTGATCCTTTCGACCAGCGCCGTCATCTGGCCTTCGTCCATGTGCCGGGCGAGTTCTGTGCGAATGCCGCCGGGATGGACTGCTGCGGCGCGTACGCCGCGCGCGCGATGTCGCTGATCGAAGGCCACCGCAAAAAGGATATTCGCCGTCTTGGCCCGCCCGTATGCAACGAACGGATCGTAAGCCGTGCGCTCGAAGCCGGCGTCGTCGAGATCCACGTTCGCGAAACGATGCCCCGACGACGCGAGCATGACCACCCGGCCGCCAGACGGAATCAGTGACGCCAGGCGGTTCACCAGCACGAAATGCCCCAGATGGTTCGTACCGAACTGCGTCTCGAATCCGTCCGCGGTCTTGCCAAAGGGAGTCGCCATCACGCCCGCGTTCGCGATGATGACGTCGATGGGTTTGCCGTCCTCCTGCAGCCTGTCGGCGCAGGCCCGGACGCTCTTGAGGCTCGCGAGATCGAGCGCAACCAGCTCAATGCTGCCGCCCGCTGCGGCGGCCTCGCGCCGCGCGGCAGCGATCGCCTGCTCTGCTTTTTGCAGATCCCTGGCCGCGCCGATCACGGTGGCCCCGTGCGCTGCTAACGCCCGCGCCGTCTCTACGCCCAATCCCGCGGACACACCCGTCACAAGAATCCGCTTGCCATGAAGATCGACGCCCGCGAGCACGTCGTCAGTCGTCGAAGTCGCCCCAAATTTCTCAGTCATTTCCGCCGCTCCAGCACAATGAAGGTTGACGTCATTCCCCGCCCGGGATAAAAACGGAGCTTTCCTCCGCTTTTTTATATTAAGCGGAGACACCCTCCGCTTGCAAGCCTTCAAGTGCAAATGAACGATTCGACGTCAAAAGAACGAAAACCCAGAGCCGACGCGCTGCGCAATCGCGAACGCATCCTTGAAGAAGCGAAAACGGCATTCACGCGCGCCGGCGGCGATATCAGCCTGGAGGACGTCGCTCGCCAGGCGGGCGTTGGCGTAGGCACGTTGTACCGGCACTTTCCTACACGCGAGGCACTACTGGAGAGCGTCTACCGTGCCGAGGTGGCGAAGCTTGCGGAGGAGGAGCGAATACTGTCCGATTCGCTGCCCCCGCTCGATGCGTTGCGATCCTGGATGCTGCTCTTCATCGACTACATCGCTACGAAGAAGATCATCGCGCCAGCATTGAATTCGATCGTCGGAGGACCGACAAAGCTATTCGAATCGTCTGGCGCGCAGATCAAGGACGCCATCCAGTCGCTCGTTGAGCGCGCAATCGCGAATGGCGACATCCGGCCCGATCTTGAGCCACTGGATCTGCTTCGAGCGCTCGTCGGCGTTTCGAATGTCGCGTCAGCGCCGGACTGGCAGCAAAGTGCCAAGCGGCTGGTCGATATACTTTTGCTTGGATCGAGACCCTCCGAGTAATTTGCGCGACCGACCGTTGCGGTCCGCCGGCCAACAGCCTCCAGAAAACAGTCTCGACCTGTCTTGTCGTGGTTGGCTTTCAGGCCGTCGTAGAGCGAGCTTGCGGAGATTTTTGACGAGAGACCAATGCCTCGACGCGAGTATTCAACAAAGTCTCAGCGTCGCTCAGACATTTCGAAGTCGCCTCAAACGCCTGCCTTTGTTTCAACAGGTTCGCCTCTTGTACTTCGATCCGTGCCAATACCAGACGAGGAGCCGGGCCTCCGTAAGATTGTCGCGCGGCGACGTCCCGCACAGGATCCAGGCACTCCCGTACTTCCTCTTCCTTGAGGGAAATGTCCCGTCCAAGCTGCTCGCTTGCGCACGCATCGATCATCGCGGACGTAATGTTGCTGGCGGAAAGCCCTTGATCGAGCGTATCGCGGACAACACTGCCGATGATGTGATGAGCGTCCCGAAACGAGGTGCCAGCCCTGCGAACCAGTAAGTCCGCCAGGTCTGTCGCAGTCGAAAAATCTTCCCCCGCTCTCGACACCATGCGCTCCCGATCAGGCTCGACATCCAATACGAGCAACTTCATCAGTTCGAGTGCCTTGAGTGCCTCCTCGCAACTCTCCCAGCACGTTCGCGTGCTTTCACGGCTGCTGTCCCCTGTGTGACTGAACTGCGTCGACTTGACCGTTGTAAAGGCGGCTGAAGTCAAGCCAATCAGGTGGCCGGTCTTCCTCGCAAATACTCGAGTACGACCGGATTCTTTTTCTGCGGCATGATGCTCGACGTACTCGCCACGCTGTCGGGGAACGAGAGGTAGCCAAATTCAGGAGTGGTCCAGATGTAAAAATCCTGAACCATGCGGCTGCACGCGATCATCAGGATCGAGAGGCTTGCGCTCAGTTCGAGCGCGAAGTCTCGCGACGCCACCCCATCGACTGAGTTCGCCAACGGGTAACTGAATCCCAGCATCTGGCTCGTAGCAACACGGCCGATCGGGAATGAGGTCCCCGCGAACGCGCATGCGCCCAACGGCGAGCCGTCCGTTGTATCGAGTACATGCAGCAGCCGCTCGATATCGCGCGACCATGCATCCACCAGTGCCGACAGATAGTATCCGTAGGCGATCGGCTGGCCCGCCTGCCTATGGGTATATCCAGGCATCACGTCGAACTAATTGGCTGGCATGGTTCCGTCAGGAGTTTGTCATCGCTTCGCCCAGCTTCTCCGCAAGGAATTCGGCGAAAGCCGCTACTGCGGGCGGCACCGGTGGGCGGCTCGTGTAAACGAGCTGCAGGCCGAGGCCGGTGCTGGCGCGCCGATAGGTCGGCAGCACGCGTACCAGTTGCCCCTGCGCGATGACTGGCTCAACGATTAATTGCGGCAGCAGCGCAATACCCAGTCCAGCTATACAAGCCTGCGCCAGCACTCGCATGTCATTGACCGCGAACCGGCTGTTGATCGACACCTCCTGACTACCGCGTGGACCCTGAAGACGCCAGGTGCTGCGACCCTGTCGATTGGAAATCGTCAGACAGTCGTGTTCAGCCAGCTCGCGCAGCGTGCGTGGCGCGGCACGCCGTTCCAGATAGGCCGGACTCGCCGCGAGGATCATTCCACTCGGCGCCAACCGCCGTACCTTAAGGCCGCTACGGCTCTCAACGCCCATGCGCAAGGCCAGATCGATGCGCTCGGCGATCAGATCGGACGGCATATCGTCGAGCAAAAAATCTATGCTGATGTGTGGGTAGCGCGCGTAGAACTCGACCAACCATTCGATGCGAAAGAATTCGAACAGGCCGGCCATTGCGGCGACGCGAACCGAGCCGGACGGGGCCTGCCCATCTGCATGGAGTCGCCCGATCTCGAGGATCTGGTCAAGCGCCGGCGCATAGCGTTCGAATAGCGCCTGACCCTCCGTGCTCGGCGCGAGTTTGCGAGTCGAGCGATGCAGCAGACGTGTGCCGAGTTGCCCTTCGAGTTGATCGATGCGTCGGCTCAGCGTATTTGCCGGCATGTGCAGACGCCGCGCCGCCTCGGAAAAGCTGCCAGCGCGGACGACCTGGACAAACATCGCCAGATCATTCAGATCAAGCATTCCATTTCTCCATAAATGGATGAATCAAATCCTATTTTACCATCTAGTGTGAAGCGCTTTTCATCCCCATACTTCAGGTTCACACACGGGAGCCGGCCGTAAAAAGTCATTCTCCCGCTCCACGGTAGCGTTACATCACCTGATACCGCGCACGGCGCGGCAACTCAATGATTCGAGGAAATTGATTTGAAGAAGCATCTAATGATTGCGGCCGGCGCACTCGCCGCCTCACTGTCGTTTTCGGCATTCGCGGACATGTCGACGTACCAGCTCGATCCGGACCACACGTACCCGAGTTTCGAGGCCGACCACATCGGCGGCCTGTCGGTCTGGCGTGGCAAGTTCGACAAGTCCCAAGGCACGGTGACGCTCGATCGCGCGGCAAAGACCGGTACCGTTGAAGTGACAACCGACATTGCGTCGATCCACACGGGTAGCACGAAGCTCGACCAGAACCTGCAGTCGGATCAGTTTTTCGACGCGTCGAAGTTCCCGGTAGCGACCTACAAAGGCGCGATCAAGTTCAAGGGCGACCAGCCGGCCTCTGTCGTCGGCAATCTGACGATGCACGGCATCACCAGGCCGCTGACGTTGAAAGTCGACTCGTTCAAGTGCATGCCGCATCCGATGCTCAAGCGCGAAGTGTGCGGCGTCGACGCGGTGGGCGAATTCGATCGCAGCGACTTCGGCGTCGACTTTGGCAAGCCGTACGGCTTCAGTATGAAGACGAAGCTGCTTATCTCGGCCGAAGCGCTCAAGCAGTAATCCCATTTGGAAATCAATCTCATGAAACTGCTACACATCGATTCCAGCATCCTCGGGCAAGGCTCCGTCAGCCGCGATCTGTCAGCGGATGTCGTCGCGACCTTCCGGGGTCGCCATCCCGACCTTGCGCTCACGCATCTCGATCTTGCCGTCACACCGATCGGCCATCTGACGGCAGCACACCTCGCGGCCGCGCAAGGCGCTCCGGTCGACGACGCATTGAAGTCCGACGTCGCTGCGGGTCAGGCTGCGCTCGAAGATTTCCTGGCCGCCGACATCGTGGTCATTGGCGCGCCGATGTACAACCTTGGCGTGCCCTCTCAACTGAAGGCCTGGATCGACCGCATCTCTGTTGCCGGGAAGACGTTCAGTTACGGGGAGCATGGCCCGGTCGGACTCTGCGGCGGCAAGAAGCTGGTCATCGCTTCGTCGCGCGGCGGCGTTTACAGCGAAGGCTCGCCCGCAGCTTTCTTCGATCATCAGGAAACCTATCTGAAGGCAGCCTTCGGTTTTCTGGGCATCACGGATATCAGCTTCATTCGCGCCGAAGGTGTGGCAATGGGTGAGGACGCACGCAGCGGGGCCATCGCTTCGGCAAAAAGAGAGACCAGCGCGCTCGGTGCGTGAGGTAGCACCGCCCTAACCTAATACCCCCTGGAGCACAACCATGTCGAACACGCAGAAGCTTATCGCCGTCGTGGGCGCAACCGGCCAGCAAGGCGGCGCCGTTGTGCGCGCGCTGCAGGCGAGCGGTCAATTCAAAGTGCGCGCGTTGACGCGCAATCCAGCCGCGCATCCAAAGCTGGGTGACGAAGTCGTTCTAGCCGATTTCAATCGTTCAGAAACGCTTAAGGCCGCGTTTGCCGGCGCACACGGCGTTTTCCTAGTAACCAATTCCTGGGAAGCACAGGCAGACGAGCCCAGGCAGGCACTCGCGGCCGTCAGCGCGGCAAAGGACGCCGGCGTCCAGCACTTGATCTGGTCGACGCTTCCCAATGTGGAGACGATCACCGGCGGCGCGATCAATGTGCCGCACTTTACGGCCAAGGCGAAAATCGAACCCATCGTGAGCGAAGCCGGGTTTGCGTATCACACGTTCGTGATCGCGCCGTTCTATTACCAGAATCTGATCGGCCTGATGGCTCCGCAGAAACAACCGGATGGTGCCGTGGGTTGGGCGCTGCCGCTTGATCCGGAACGACGTGTCATCCATATGGGCGACATCACCGAACTCGGCCGACTCGTGGCCGGCGCGTTCGCGCAGCCGGAACTCGCGGGGCACGGTGAACATCTGGCGCTGGTCGGCGATTTCCTGAGTTTCAAAGAGATCGTCGCCACCCTTAACGACCAGGGAAACACGCTCTCGTTCAGGCAAGTCCCGCGCGAGTTTTTTGCCAGCTGGTTTCCGCACGCTGACGGTATCGCGGCGATGCTCGCCTACTTCGAAGCGCACACCTATCTTGGCTCGGATTCGAGCGATGCGATCGCGCTCGCCAACCAGGTCGCCGGCCAGCCGCCGACGAAGTTTGCCGCATGGGCCAAAGCGAACTTCGCGATCCCGGCAGCCACCTGAAAACGTGCCTCTCCGAGCAAGAAGACTCCTTGAAGCACACGAATCATCGGCTCCGCGCGATCTCGCCTTCAATGTTCTCCGAGAATTCGCTTAAAGCAGATCGCCAGCGACACGCTTTGCTGCCGCCAGTGTCCTGCGCAATCGCTCGTCCAGTTCGAGCGTAACGGCGAGTTTGCGGTTGGGCACTTCGAGACCGAATGGAATGCCGGCTGGCAAAGCGGCGACGAACTCGCGCAGCGGCAAACCCCCATCGCCCGGCAACAAGCGGTCGTAACGCGCTTCTTCGGAAATGGCCGCCGTGGTGGCAGGCGTTGTTGCGCTTGCGTCGCAGAACTGCGCGTACCTGATGCGAGTGGGGTCGATGGCCGCGATGTCGCCGACTTTGCCGCCGCTGCGTATGAGGTGAAACGGATCGAGCAGCATCGCGCCGTTCGCTTGCGCCGCTTCGCTCACGATCGCATTGGCGGCCTGAATGCTGCCGACGCCTAGCCACGCCGCAAATTCGAGCGCGCAGGAAATACCAAAGAGTGCCGCCAGTTCGCACAGTTGCGCGAATTTGTCCGCGGCGAGCGAATGGTCGGCAATGTCGATCAGCGTTAGCGCATTGCGTGCGCCGAGACGCATGGCGGTCTCGAACACACGCTTGAAGTCCTGCACGTCGCGCTCGGGCGTGAGCAGCATCACTTCAATATCCAGCACGTCCAGGCCGCTGTCATGCAGGCGTGCTTCCGTTTCGAGCAACATCGGCGAGTTGTCGAACATCGGATGCTGCGCCTCGCCGGCCCGGAACGGGCTCAGACGCAAACTGACCGCGTCATAGCCCGTCCGGCTCGCTGCCGCCACCAGTTCAGGCGGCGTCAGTTCGATTGCCGTCAGCGGCACCAGGGAATAGAGCCGTGTCATCGCATCGTCTCGTCGTTAGCCTGCTTGGCTCACGGTCGGCTCGGCATGCGTCTGCTCGTGCTCAACCCGTTTCAGCAGATCAAGTGCCACGTCGACGATCATGTCCTCCTGGCCACCCACCATCTTGCGACGGCCAAGCTCGACGAGAATGTCCACGGTTTTAAGGCCGTACTTGCTCGCCGCGACTTCCGCGTGACGCAGGAAGCTCGAATACACGCCAGCGTAGCCGAGCGCGAGCGTCTCGCGATCCACGCGCACCGGACGGTCCTGCAACGGACGCACCAGATCGTCCGCCGCGTCCATCAGGCGATACAGATCGCAGCGGTGATTCCAGCCTTGACGTTCCGCTGCGGCGATGAACGCTTCCAACGGCGCGTTGCCCGCGCCTGCCCCCATGCCCGCAAGACTCGCATCGATGCGGTCGCAACCTTCTTCCACCGCCACCAGCGAGTTCGCCACACCAAGACTCAGGTTGTGATGCGCGTGCATACCGGTTTGCGTTTCCGGCTTCAGCGCATCCTTGAACGCGCGGAACCGGTCACGGATATCGTTCATACCGAGCGCGCCGCCCGAATCCACCACGTACACGCAGGTCGCGCCGTAGCTCTCCATTAGCTTCGCCTGTTCGGCGAGCTTTTGCGGCGTGGTCATGTGGCTCATCATCAGGAAGCCGACCGGATCCATGCCGAGTTTGCGTGCGAATTCCAGATGCTGACGCGACACATCCGCTTCAGTGCAGTGCGTGGCGACCCGCACGACCCGTGCGCCGGCGTCGTACGCATTGCGCAGATCGTGGGTCGTGCCGATCCCCGGAATCAGCAGCGTCGCGATCTTCGTGGTCTTGACGCTTTCTGCTGCGGCCGCGATCCATTCGACGTCGCTATGCGCACCAAAGCCGTAGTTGAAGCTCGATCCTTCGATGCCGTCGCCGTGCGCGACTTCGATACTGTCGACGCCCGCCTGGTCTAATGCCGAAGCAATCGCCTTCACATTGGCGATGCTGTACTGATGGCGAATCGCGTGACTACCGTCGCGCAGCGTGACATCAGAGATATAGAGCTTTCTATCGAGCGATGTCATGACACGACCTCCTTGTGACCACGCGCGATGCCGCCAGCCACCCGGCGACGCGCCATCATGTCGCCGCAGGCGAGCGCGGCCGACGTCATGATGTCGAGGTTGCCCGCATACGAGGGCAGATAGTGAGCGGCGCCTTCCACTTCGAGAAACACCGATGTTTTCAGGCCATGCTTCGGACCAATGCCCGGCACGTTGAGCGGCTGCTCCGCTGAGATCACGTCGAACTGCACCTTCTGCTTCAGACGGTAGCCCGGCACGTATGCCTGCACGCTCGCCACCATCTGCGCGATGCTGTCTTCGACAAGCTTTGTGTCGGCCAGATCGGACAATACGAACACCGTGTCGCGCATGATCAGCGGCGGCTCGGCCGGATTGAGCACGATAATCGCCTTGCCGCGCGTTGCGCCGCCAAGTATTTCGATCGCGCTACGCGTGGTCTCGGTGAATTCGTCGATGTTGGCGCGGGTGCCCGGACCGGCTGACCTGCTCGATATCGACGCGACGATTTCCGCATAGTGCACCTTCGCCACGCGTGACACGGCCGCGACCATTGGAATCGTTGCCTGGCCGCCGCAGGTGACCATATTGATGTTGCTGGCGTTTTCCGCTTCGAGATTGATCGCGGGGATCACATACGGGCCGATCGCCGCGGGTGTCAGGTCGATCACCTGCACACCGTGTTGCTGAAGCACGTCGTTGTGACGCTTGTGCGCGCCCGCCGACGTCGCGTCGAAGACGATGTCGATGTCCTTGAATACGCCGAGCTTCAGCAGACCGTCGATCCCTTCCGCGGTCGTCGCCACGCCCATGCGTTCAGCGCGCGCAAGCCCGTCCGAGTTCGGATCGACGCCGACCATCGCGCCCATTTCAAGGTGCCTGCTGTTGCGCATCACCTTGATCATCAGATCGGTGCCGATGTTGCCTGGCCCGATGATCGCTACCTTAACCTTGTCAGTCATATTCCGGCGTTTGTTGATCAACGCAATCGGCATCGCCTTACCCCTTGATGTGAAAACCCGCACTGCCGAGCTGTTCCATGTCGACCGACACGTACTGCCCCGGCTTGATCCATTCGGCCGGTGTCGCGCCGCCCGCCAGTACGATCCAGCCAGCCTGCAACGGCTCACCTGCCTGTGCCGACAAACGCGCGGCGGCAACCAGCGAGCGCAGCGGATGACCGAGCAGCGCCGCCGTCGAACCGACCTGCGCGACACGGCCGTCGATGTTCAACGTCAGGCCCAGATTGGCGAAGTCGATCTTCGGATCGCGCCACGCGCCGATCACGAAACCGCTCGACGAGGCGTTGTCCGCGATCACCTCGGGCAGCGTGAATTTGAAGTCCTTGTAGCGCGAGTCGATGATTTCGAGTGCGGGGGCAATCGCTTCAACTGCGGCGAGCGCTTGCGGTCCGGTGACGTCGCCTTCGAGCGAACGCTTCAGCACAAACGCGATTTCCGGTTCGACGCGCGGATGCACGAAGCGCGAGAAATCGATCGCCGTGCCCTCTTCGATCTGCATGCCTGCAGTGAGGCGGCCCCAGATCACATCGGAAAGGCCCATCTGAACCATCTTCGCGCGGCTCGTGAAACCCATCTTCACGCCCACGCGGCGCTCGCCCCGCTCGACACGCAGTTTGATCGACGCCGATTGAATCTCGTAGGCCTCGTCCAATGACAGTCTGCCTTCGGGATCGAACTGAGCGACTTCAGTTGCTT
This sequence comes from Paraburkholderia fungorum, assembly GCF_046027215.1. GTDB lineage: Bacteria > Pseudomonadota > Gammaproteobacteria > Burkholderiales > Burkholderiaceae > Paraburkholderia > Paraburkholderia fungorum_D. The sequence continues at coordinate 3,265,163 of NZ_JAQQEN010000001.1, forward strand.
GACGCGCTGCGTCGTCGAGCAGCGTCGCGTATTCGGTAATGGAGCTCATTAGCGGGCCTCGCTCGCGGTTTGCGTGGAATTGGCTTCGAACACGGCGCGTACCGAGCCCAATCCGTTGATGCGTGTTTCGAAGATGTCACCGGGCGTGACGGCCACCATTGGTCCGAGCGCACCGGACAGCACCAGGTCTCCAGCCAGAAGCGGCGTGCCGAGCGCGGCCATCTTGCGGGCCAGCCACACCACCGCGTTGATCGGGTTGCCCAGGCATGCCGCGCCCGCGCCGACTGATACGGGCTCGCCGCGCCGCTCCGTCACCATGCCGCACAGCCGCAGGTCGAATTCGGACAGTTTGCGTGGGCTGTTGCCGAGGACATAAGCGGACGACGACGCGTTGTCCGCAATCGTATCGGTGATGCGAATATTCCAGTTCGCGATTCGGCTGCCGACAATTTCGAGCGCTGGCAGCGCGTAATCGATGGCGTTCAGCACATCCAGCTGACCAGGATTTTCCATGCGCAGATCGCGGCCGATCACAAAGGCGACTTCAGCTTCGATCTTCGGCTGGGTCAGAATGGACGCGGGAATGGGTTCGCCATCGCCATAGCCCATATCGTCGAACAGCATGCCGAAGTCCGGCTGGTCGACGCCGAGTTGTTTCTGCACGGCCACCGAGGTCAGCCCGATCTTGCAGCCGACAATGCGCCGGCCTTCTGCCACGCGCCGCCCGGTGTTGGCGCGCTGAATCGCGTAGGCGTCTTCAATCGTCAGTTGTTCGTAGGTCTCGCGCAACGGCGCGACGTATTTGCCGCTACGCTCGGCCTCGGCCAGTGCGCTGGCCGCCTGCTGAATCAATTGCGGTGTCATTTTCCTTTCTCCTGTGCGGCTGCGGCGAGCTCGTCCTTGGTCTGATCGCCAACAGCCCAATGCGTGGCCGGCGTGACCGTCGCGTACACGCGGATAGTGTTGAGCGGCGCGCCTAGCGTTTCGTGCACCGTGCGGGCGACGGCCTTGACACACGCTTTGATCGTGTCGGCGTCACGTCCTTCGACGAGTGAAATATGGATGATGGGCATGGCTTTCCTCTGTGTGTGAGGCGACGTGGCGCGGCGTGGCGCGACGCCGGGTTGGATCGAAGTGCTGAGGCGCTACCGCGGCCCCGTCTGCCGTTACAACTGCACGTCGTTCATGACGTGCGCTCCAGCACGGACCACACCGGGCGCGGGCCTTCTGCCTTGCCCGTAATCGGCGGCTTCGGCAATCTGGCTTCGCCCGCTTCGATCCTGAAGTGATGCTCGAGTGAATACCACGGCCCCTGAATATCGCCTGACGGCGCAGGTTCGTTTTCGTGCAGCACGTATTGACCGATGAGGGCATGGGTTACGCCGAATTGCACGTCGGTGTCGAGATTCGGATCGTCGCTTGAATAGACCTGCGAGAACTGGGTCTTGAAACCCGGCTTGTAGATCATGAAGTGGATGTGTGCCGGGCGCATGTTGTGGCGTCCTTGCGCGCGCAACAATTCTCCGACTGGGCCCGACAGCGGAATCGGATAGCCCGCCGGCTTCACGCTGCGGAACGCGATGTGACCGTCGCTATCCGTGGTCAGCTTGCCACGCAGATTCATGTCGGCTTGCGCGGGGTCCTGGTTTTCATAAAAGCCCTCTGCCGACGTGTGCCATACATCGATCTCGGCGCCTGCAACAGGTTTGCCGTCAGCGTCGTGCACCCATGCGTCGACGAAGATCGGCACGCCCGGCGTTGTCGAACGGACAATTGAACCACCATTGCGCGTGGCGGGCGAATCCATCCGCCAGAACGGACCCATGAGGTTTGCCGTGGTTTCGGTCTGCCCGTTGTCGCCGTTATTCAGCAGACAAACCAGCGACGAGAGGCCGATTGAACCCGCCGCCAGCACCACTTCATTGTGCGATGCGCTCGACAATTGCCCGAGCTTCGCGATGAAGCCACAAGCCTGATGGAATTCCGCTTCGGTGAGTTTGGCGTCGCGTGCGAAGTCGTGCAGATGCTGCACCGCGGCGGACATGATTTCGCGGAAGCGCGCATCCGGTGCGCGGCTGAGTTCCGCAAGAACCGCTTGGGTGACGTCTTTCTGATTACCGATGATCATGCGTGTCTCCAGTCGTGGGCGCGCTACGCCGCCTCTTCAGTCGCGCGAGGCTGTGAGGCGCTGCGTGAACCTACGTGTTGCAGCCATGATGCGCGCGAGGCGAACATACCGTCCAATACCATTTTTTAAATTCCTGATACCGTATCGGTATGGGACCAGGTGGCCCCCGGATACGGCGCCGGTATCGGCGTACAGACTGGAAAGAGAAAATGGAACTGAAGCAGATGCGCTATTTCCTCGCCCTCGCGGAGGAGCTGAACTTCGGGCGCGCAGCGGAACGCCTGCACATGGCGCAACCACCGCTCACCCGGAATATCCGGGCGCTGGAAGAGGAACTCGGCACACCGCTATTCATCCGCACACCTAAAGGAGCGGAACTGACGGAAGCGGGTCGTGCCTTGCTCGACGAAGTGCCGAACATTCTCGCGCTAACCCGCCGTGCCGAAGAGCAGACCCAACTCGCTGGTCAGGGTTATATGGGGCGACTCGATGTCGGCATCTTCAGCTCCGGCATCCTGAATGTGATCCCGCGACTGCTTGCCGACTTTCATACCGAACGCCCCGAAGTAAAAATCGGCTTGCGCAACATGTCGAAGGCCGAGCAGATCGCGGCGCTTCGCGAGCGCCGTATCACGATCGGTTTTAACCGTCTGGTGCCGCACGAGAGCGATATTGCCGTCGACTGGGTACAGCGCGAGCCGTTTCTCGTTGCGCTCTACGAGGGCCATCCGCTGTGCGAGAAAAAAGCCGTGACGCTGCGCGATCTCGATAGCGAGCGCATGATCCTTTACCCCAATGCGCCGGTACATGGGCTTGCGCAAGAGGTCACGGCGGCATTTCGTGCCGAAGGGGTCCGCCTGCGCGTCGAGCAGGAAGTGGAAGATGTCGTGACGTGTATTGCGCTGGTGGCGAGCCGCTTTGGGGTCTGCGTAACAACGGCGTCGGCGGTCAATCTTCGGCTGCCTGGGGTTGTGTACCGGCCGCTCAAATCATCGCAATTGCGGGAGATCGAGTTGAGTTGTCTGTATCGGCGCGAAGATACGTCGCCAATCCTGCAGGCCTTCCTCAAGTTAATAAGGACGTCCCGATCCAGGCAAGTCCGTGGAAAGCACGGAACGTGACGGCGGCGAGTTCGAGCCGCGGTGGCCACTCGTGGGGAGTGCCTGTTTTTTGTGTAAAAGGCGCCGCGGACGGCGCCTGTCATTCGTTATCCGAACTTGACGAGATTGTGCACCGGCAACGGGCCGCCCGGGATTTGAAATAGCCGCCCGCCGCCTACGAGCGAGCCCATGTCGATGCCGAAGAAGCCGAGCTGCTCAATCAATGCGCTCACAGCCGATTTCGCCTGCGCATCGTCTCCCGCGAGGAACAACACGCGGTGTCCACCCTCGGCCTGTGGATCGTCGGAAAGGAGGTGCGCCGGCAGATGATTGAACGCCTTCACGACGCGTGCGCCCGGCACGAGGTCGGCGAATATTTCACTCGACGTCCGGCCATGCAATTCGGCTGGTTTGAATAGCGGCGCCTCGATCGGGTTGTTCGTGTCGATCACGATGCGGCCGCCGAAGTCCGGCAGCCCGGCCATGGCGACCGGCAGCTTCGACCAGTTCACTGCGACGAAGACGATGTCCTGCGCCGCCGCTTGTTCGCGCGTTCCCGGCGTGATCGAGGGGCCGAGTTCGCGCGCGAGGCCTGCCAGTGAATCCGGGCCTCGGCTGTTCGCGATGATGGCTTTGATGCCTCTGGCCGCCAGCGCTTTCGCGAACGCGGACCCAATGGCGCCTGCTCCAATGATACCGATGGTGCTCATAACGATGTTCCAGGTGAAGGGGGATGAATCAAGTGACAAAGGCGATATCTGTGCCGGCAAGAGAAGGGCATGTGACGTCGAGTTCCGAAGGCAGATGAGCACATGTTGCCGCCTTAATTGCTCATTGATTAGCGGGTAATTGCTTGAATTATTTTCAATCAATGCTTTAAGATCCCCGCATGGAAACCCTTGCCAACCTCGAGTCGTTCGTGCGCAGCGCCGAAACGGGCAGCTTCTCCGCGGCCGCGCGGCGTCTTGCGCTGACGCCCGCTGCGGTCAGCCGGAACGTTGCGCTGCTGGAACGCAACCTCGGCGTGCGACTGTTCCAGCGCTCGACGCGCAAGCTCACGTTGACCGAGGCGGGCGAGCGTTTTCTCGTGGAAATTGGTGGCAATCTGGACGCGCTCCAGGCTGCGATTGCGTCGGTCTCGGGCGATCGCAGCGAGCCGGCTGGCGTGTTGAAAGTCAGCATGCCGCCAACATTCGGCATCACCTACGTCATGCCGCTGCTGCCGGCGTTCCTCGCGCGCTATCCGATGATTCGTCCGGATTGGCACTTCGAGAACCGACCGGTCGACCTGATTGCGGAGGGATACGATGCGGCGCTGGGGGGTGGATTCGATCTCGCGCCGGCCGTCGTATCGCGCGCATTGGCGCCTGCGCATCTCGTGGCGGTGGCGTCTCCGGCTTACATGGCCGGCCGCGTACCACCGGCCGATCCCGGAGATCTTGCGGAACTTGACGGCATCGTGATGCGCTCGAGCCGCACGGGCCGCGTGCGTCAGCGGACGATGCGTGACAAGGCAGGCGGCGAAATGCCTGCGGTGCTCGCCGAGAGCATCGTGGTCAACGACCCGGCAGCAATGCGTGAAGCGGCCGTTCTGGGACTCGGCGTCGCGCTGCTGTCCGTGTCGGATGTGCTGTTGTCGATCGAACGGGGGGAACTCGTGCGATTGCTGCCGCGCTGGTACGCGGACGCCGGATCGATTTCGATCTATTACGCGACGCGCGCGCTGCTGCCAGCGAAAACACGCGTGTTTGTTGACTTCGTTGTCGACGCGTTCGAGCGGGAGCGATTGGCCGAACGGTTTGCGGGAAGCATTGAATGAGTCGAACGTCACCCGGTTAATGCTATTCGATCATTGCAGCGTCGGATCAAGGATATGCAGGCGGGGCTGCCCGGCCGGAATCATGCGACCGTCTGTCCGTTAGCGCGGACACAATGTCTGAATTGACGCGCTGGAAGTACTATGTTTGACGCAGGCCGCATTTGGGCAGGATAAGGGTTCTGCATGTCGCGCGGCATGGGTAGCTACGGCAGCCGTTCCCCTACATATCGCGACGAATGGATATTCGATTACGTTGTATCCGTCCGCGACACACAACTCCGGAACGAACTTGGTGAACGGAGTTGCCGGTCCTGCCTCCATGGATACGCCGCCTGCCACGTCGTGCACGACTTCGACGCGCTCGACGCCTGGCTCGTGAATCTCGAATAGCAACGTTGCGTATTCGCGCGACGAGGATCCCAACACGAACATGACGGAGACCGTATGACGACCAAGCCGCCATTCGAAGGATATATTTCGATATCCTTACCTGTGATTCGTGACCGACCGCTCGCGTTGTACCTTTTCACGAGCGACAAAAGCGAACGTGAGCAGGTTCTCGTTCGAACGACTTCAGACGGCGTGACGGTCAATGACACGCTATGGCACGTAGCCTGTGACTCGCTACCGTTTGGAGGTGTCGGTGCAAGCAGCATGGGCGCATGTCACGGGAGGCTTTGAGACGTTTTCACCTATGAAGCCCGTTTTTTTCCAGGCCCGCGTGAATGCCACATCGCTGCTATATCCGCCTTACCGGCAGGTCACGGAATGGATTGCTGCGTTTTTACGCTGGTTTATGTAGCGGCTGCATTCAGTTGCGCCTGATCGTCAATGACGCGTCGCCATTCGCATAGCGAATCGGCATCGCGAGGCGGGGGTGGCTCTGCAGGCATTGACGCTTTCGGCTTTGGCACGCGATGCTATTCCAACCAAGCAAGAAAAAAGGACCTACGGTTTTCACCGTAAGTCCTTGTTTTCTTTGGTCGGGGCGAGAGGATTTGAACCTCCGACCACACGCCCCCCAGGCGTGTGCGCTACCAGGCTGCGCTACGCCCCGAACAGCACAAGATTATAACAGACACTTCAGTCGATTAGAACCGTTGCAGCCCAACAATCCAAACTAGTGATTCAACAGATTGATCACATGCAGTAACTCTTTGCGTAACTGGTCGACGTCGACTGTGGCCGTGGATGCAACCGGCGGCGCCGCGCCCTCGCCTTCCTCGACCCCCTCGGCCGGCGCACCGTGCGCGCCACCACCGTGTGAATCGAGACGATTGCGCGCGCCGTTGATCGTAAAGCCCTGCTCGTACAGCAACTCGCGAATCCGCCGGATCAGCAACACTTCATGGTGCTGGTAATACCGCCGGTTGCCGCGCCGCTTGACCGGCCTTAACTGCGTGAACTCCTGTTCCCAATAGCGCAGCACGTGCGGTTTCACGCCGCACAGTTCGCTGACCTCACCAATCGTGAAGTAGCGCTTCGCCGGAATCGGAGGCAAGACGACTTTTTCGATCGTCGCTGTCATCGTCAGTTAGCCGTCGTGGTGGGTTGCGCAGGAACGCGTCAGTCAATCAGCGCGAGAAGCTCGCCTCAGCGCCGTTCTCAACCAGCGCCTTCAGCTTTTGACTTGCATGGAACGTCACAACGCGGCGCGCAGCGATAGGAATCGCCTCGCCAGTCTTCGGATTTCTGCCGGGACGCTGGGGCTTGTCGCGCAACTGAAAGTTGCCGAACCCCGACAGCTTCACGCTGTCGCCACTCTCCAGCGCATCACGGATCACCTCGAAAAACGCCTCGACCATGTCTTTGGCTTCCCGCTTGTTGAGCCCGACATTGTCGAACAGCAACTCGGCAAGCTCCGCCTTGGTAAGCGTCGGCGTTTCACTGGAAACGACGGCGGGTGATGTCGGAATATCGCGAATCATGGCGCTGCGTTGCGCCGTAAGAAGGGCTTCGAAATCACTCGAGTTCATTTCATTCATATCTATCAAATGGCGCGCCAAGCTAAAAACATAGGATGCGGAAACAGCCGTGCAATTGTTAAATGCGGGTTATCCGCGCAACCGTGCGCCATATACTCGAGCCAGACGTTCCACCAGAGTTTGAATAGCCAGATCGACCGTTTCATCCTGAAGGGTTCCGCCAGTATCTTGCAAGGTCACACGGAACGCAAGGCTTTTCTCGTGCGCGGCCAGACCACCGGAAGTGTTTGATTTTGGACGGAATTCGTCGAAAAGCGCAACCTTCTGAACAGTCTTGCAGGCCGCCTCGGACTGGGCCTTCTGGAGCTCGTCCAGCAGCGCCTGAACCTCGATTTTCTGATCGACGACCACCGCAATATCGCGACGCACCGGCGGGAATTTAGACACTTCCGACGGAGTTGGCAATACGCGCTGCATTAATGCTTCCGCTTCGATTTCAAACAGAATCGGCGCATGCGGCAAATCATATTTCTGCATCCAGCGCGGATGCAATTCGCCAATCCAACCCACTGCGCGGCCATTCAGTTCAATACGCGCACTGCGCCCCGGATGCAATGCCGGATGTTCCGCTTTCACGAAACGGGCCACCGCGGGCGCGAGTACCGCTTCGAGGTCGCCTTTCACATCGAAATAATCGACCGCGCGGGTTTGCGCGCCCCACTGCTCTTCGAGCGCGGGGCCGTATGCAAGCGCGCCGATCATCTTCGGTTGCGCAAATCCTTCGACCGTCAGTTCGCCGGCCTTGATCGACGGATCGTGCAGGAACACGCGACCGGCTTCGAACACGCGCACGCGATCCGCCGCGCGCCGGTTCAGGTTCGTGCGCAACACATGAATCAGGCTGCCGAACAGCGTGGTGCGCATGACCGAAAGCTGGCTCGCGATCGGGTTCAACAGACGCACCGGCTTGTCGTTGCCGGCGAAGTCCTGCTCCCACTCGGCATCGACAAAACTGAAGTTGACCGTTTCCGCGTAGTCGCGCGCGGCGAGCGCGTGGCGGATGACGTGGATCGAGCGCTGCGTTTCATTGGTCGGCAGCATCTCGCTCGTGGCGACCGGCGGGCGCGCCGGAATCTTTTCGAAGCCGTAGATACGCGCGACTTCTTCGATCAGGTCTTCTTCGATTTCGATGTCGAAGCGATACGACGGCGGCATCACCGAGAAGGTATCGCCGTCGCGCCCGAACGTGAGGCCGAGGCGAGTGAAGATCTGCGCGATCTCATCCGCCTCGATCTTGATACCGATGATGCGATTCGCGCGCGAGACACGCATTTTCACCGGCGCGCGTTGCGGCACGTTGACGGTCTGGTCGTCGACCGGGCCAGCTGCGCCGCCACAGATGTCGAGGATCAGTTGCGTGATGCGTTCGATGTGGTCGACGGTGGTCGCGTAATCGACGCCACGTTCGAAACGATGGCCTGCATCGGTCGAGAAATTGTATTTGCGCGAACGACCACGAATGCTATCCGGCCACCAGAACGCGGCTTCGAGATAGATGTTGGTGGTGTCGAGCGTGACGGCCGTGCTGTCGCCGCCCATGATGCCGGCGAGGCTTTCGATGTGCTGTTCGTCCGCGATCACGCCGACGGTTTCGTCGAGCTCCACGGTGTTGCCGTTCAGCAGCTTCAGCGTTTCGCCCTTGCGGCCCCAGCGTACGTCCATACCGCCGTGGATCTTGTCCAGATCGAACACGTGCGACGGACGGCCGAGTTCGAGCATCACATAGTTCGAAATGTCGACGAGGGCGGAAATGCTGCGTTGGCCCGAACGCTCGAGACGCTGCACCATCCATTGCGGCGACTTCGCGCGCGCATTGACGCCGCGAATCACGCGGCCCGAAAAACGGCCGCACAGATCGGGCGCCGAGATTTTGACGGGCAGCATTTCGTCGAGCTTGACTTCGACCGGCTTGATATCCAGCGCATGCAACGGTGCACCGGTAATGGCCGACGTCTCGCGCGCCACGCCGAACACCGACAGGCAGTCTGCCTTGTTCGGCGTCAGTTTGATTTCGAAAATCGTGTCGTCGAGCTTGAGCGTTTCGCGGATATCCTGGCCGATCGGCGTATCTTCCGGCAGGATCATCAGGCCGCTATGATCTTCCGAGAGCTTCAGTTCACGCGCCGAGCACAACATGCCCTGACTTTCCACGCCGCGCAGCTTCGAGAGCGTGATCGCGAACGGCGCGCCGCCCTCTTCGGCCGGCGGCAGTTGCGCGCCAACCAGCGCGACCGGCACCTTGATGCCAGGCGCGACATTGGGCGCACCGCACACGATGTTCAGCGTCGCGCCGGTGCCGGCGTCGACCTGACACACGTTGAGCTTGTCCGCGTCGGGGTGCTTGACGACTTCCAGCACCTGGCCGACGACGATCTTCGAAGTCGGCGGCGCGGCCGGCCGCAGGTCTTCGACTTCGAGACCCGCCATCGTCAACGCGTGCGACAGTTCATCGGTCGTCAGTTGCGGATCGACAAAAGTTCTCAGCCAGGATTCCGGGAATTGCATGGTTCTGTGTACGTTCTGATCAGGTTAGGTCCACGTCCGGCGAGTGCTCGATGCATTCAGTATTCGTGAGTCACTGGGCACTGCCGGGGACGCTGCTGGCGGCACGCACTGCGTGCAGTGCCGCACTCTATGCTTGTCGCGTTCACACGCCTCGGTTCAGGCGAATTGACGCAGGAAACGCAGGTCGTTTTCAAAGAACAGACGCAGGTCCTGCACGCCATAACGCAACATGGTGAGCCGCTCGAGGCCACTGCCAAAAGCAAAGCCGATGTAACGCTCCGGGTCGAGACCCATGTTGCGGATCACCGTGGGGTGAACCTGGCCGGAGCCCGAAATTTCGAGCCACTTACCGGCGTTCTTTCCCGTTTCGAACAGCATGTCGATCTCAGCCGACGGTTCGGTGAACGGAAAGTACGACGGACGGAAGCGCACCTGAATATCGTCGCGCTCGAAGAATTTCTTGAGGAAGTCGGAGTAGACGCCCTTCAGGTCCGCGAAGCTGATGTTCTCGTCAATCCACAGGCCTTCGACCTGGTTGAACATCGGCGAGTGGGTTGCGTCGCTATCCACACGATACGTGCGGCCCGGCACGATCACCTTGATCGGCGGCGTGTTGGTGCGCGCGTAGCGCACCTGCATCGGGCTGGTATGCGTGCGCAGCAGCAACTGACGGCCGTCGGCATCTTTGCCGTCGACGTAAAAGGTGTCCTGCATCGAACGCGCCGGATGGTTTTCCGGGCTGTTCAACGAGGTGAAGTTGTACCAGTCGGTTTCGATTTCGGGGCCGTCGGCCACGTCGAATCCGATCGTACGGAAAATCTGTTCAACGCGCTCCCATGTGCGCATCACCGGGTGCAGGCTGCCTGCGTTGGTGCCGCGGCCGGGCAGCGTGATGTCGATGGCTTCAGCGGCGAGGCGCTGGTTCAGCAACGCGTCGGCAAGCGCCTGACGGCGGGCCGTCAACGCGGCTTCCACCTGTTGCTTGACGAGGTTGATCCGTGCGCCTTCGGTCTTGCGCGTTTCGGGATCGAGTTTGCCAAGGCCCTTCAACAGTTCGGTCAGCGCACCCGATTTACCAAGAAAGCGGGCTTTCTCGTTCTCGAGGGTGGTGACGTCGGAGGCTTGCTCGAAGGCTTTTTGCGCGTCGGCGACAATCTGGTCCAGATCCATTGATCCCATCATTTCAACGTCAGTGTTCAATCGATGCAAAACTGGTTCTACCAACAAAAACGGGGCTCGGTGAGGAGCCCCGTTTTTGCTGCAGCGTCACCGAGACTACCGGATGTTCGCTGCAACGAACCACGCAGTGTTAATTGCCCAAAGCGCAATCAGGCTGCAACGGCGGCTTTCACCTGCTGAACGATCGCAGCAAAAGCAGCCTTGTCGAACACAGCCATGTCGGCCAGCACCTTGCGGTCGAGTTCGATCGAAGCCTTCTTCAGGCCGTTGATGAACACGCTGTACGTCATGTCGTGCTGACGCACCGCCGCGTTGATACGCGTGATCCACAGTGCGCGGAACACACGCTTCTTGTTGCGGCGATCGCGGTAGGCGTATTGGCCTGCGCGCATGACCGCCTGCTTGGCGATGCGATAGACGTTATTGCGACGGCCGCGGTAACCCTTGGCCAGCTTGATGATCTTCTTGTGACGGGCCCGTGCGGTAACCCCACGTTTTACTCGAGGCATGTTTCGCTCCTATGAGTTTCGGTTAAGGGTTAAGCGAACGGCAGCATTGCGCGCACGGAGTTCATATCTGCATCATGAACTGCCGTCGAACCGCGCAAATGGCGTTTGTTCTTGGTGGTCTTCTTGGTAAGAATGTGGCGCTTGAAGGCTTGACCGCGCTTGACGGTACCGCCCGGACGCACCACGAAGCGCTTTGCAGCACTCTTCTTGGTCTTCATCTTCGGCATGACAACTCCATTATTAGATGGATATGGGTGTGCGGTCGGCCTGATGGCCATTACCCGCCCTTCGAAACCCACTCCACTTGGTATGCAGACCGCCAACATTGCCGACGGCCGCTTTTCAGGAAGCAGCGCCCAGTTGCGTGGGTACCGTTCCGAAACCTGCCGATACCATGCCGGACACCCGGCGCAGCATCATTTGAATCTTGCACAACCAGCGCGCGCACCACATGGCGCGCAGCGGCTTACTTCTTTTTCTTCGGAGCGAGCACCATGATCATCTGGCGCCCTTCCATTTTCGGCATCTGCTCGACCTGACCGACTTCGTCAAGGTCAGCGCGCAGGCGCTCGAGCATGCGCATACCGATTTCCTGGTGGGCCATTTCGCGGCCGCGGAAACGCAACGTGATTTTCGTCTTGTCGCCGTCATCGAGGAAGCGGATGAGGTTGCGCAGCTTGACGTTGTAGTCGCCGTCATCGGTACCCGGGCGGAATTTGACTTCCTTGACCTGGATGACCTTCTGCTTGAGCTTGGCCTCGTGTTGCTTCTTCGCTTCCGAGTACTTGAACTTGCCGTAGTCCATCAGACGACAAACTGGCGGAACCGCTTGCGGAGCGATTTCGACCAGATCCACGTCCTGCTGTTCCGACATGCGGAACGCATCAGCGAGTTTCACGATGCCGAGCGGCTCGTTCTCGACTCCGACCAGACGCACCTCGGGTGCCGTAATTTCACCGTTGATGCGGTGCGCAGACTTATCAGTAGCGATGTTACGTTTCCTCTAAAATTTGAAAAAAACGAGCCGCGCTGCCAAGTGGCTCACTTGAACGACTGCACGTCCTGGCGCAGACGCTCAATGAAGGTATCGAGAGGCATTACACCCAGATCAACACCGCCACGGGCACGCACGGCTACCGTTTGGGCCTCACGCTCTTTGTCGCCGACCACCAATAGGTACGGCACCTTTTCCAGCGTGTGCTCCCGTATTTTATAGCTAATCTTCTCGTTGCGCAAATCGGCCTCCACTCTAACCCCTTGTTTTTGCAACGATTGGGCTAGAGACTGCGCATATTCGGCCTGGCTTTCCGCGATATTCATCACCACAACCTGCATGGGCGCGAGCCACGACGGCATTGCCCCCGCATGGTGCTCGATCAGAATGCCGAGGAAACGCTCCATTGATCCGACGATTGCCCGGTGCAACATGATCGGCCGGCGACGGCTGTTGTCTTCCGCCACGTATTCCGCGCCAAGGCGCTCCGGCAGCACCATATCGAGCTGCAACGTACCACATTGCCACGAACGCCCGAGCGCGTCCTTGATGTGATACTCCACCTTCGGGCCGTAAAAAGCGCCCTCGCCCGGCAGTTCTTCCCACGTCACGCCGCAGGCCGTCAGCGCTTCGCGCAACCCCTGCTCGGCACGATCCCAGGTCTCGTCGGTGCCAGCGCGCGCATCCGGGCGCAACGACAGCTTGATGTCGATATGGTCGAAGCCGAAGTCTTTGTACACGCTCATTGCCAGCGTGTTGAACGCGATCGATTCGCTGATGAACTGGTCTTCGGTACAGAAAATGTGTGCGTCATCCTGCACGAAACCGCGCACGCGCATCAGGCCGTGCAGTGCGCCCGACGATTCGTTGCGATGGCACGAGCCGAACTCCGCGTAGCGCAGCGGCAGATCGCGGTACGAGCGCAGACCGTGATTGAACACCTGCACGTGCCCCGGGCAGTTCATCGGCTTGATTGCGTAGTCGCGCTTTTCCGATTCCGTCGTGAACATGTTTTCACGATAGTTCTGCCAGTGGCCCGACGCTTCCCACAACGAGCGGTCCATGATCATCGGCGTCTTGATTTCGAGGTAGCCGGCATCGTTCACGCGGCGGCGCATGTACTGCTCGACCTGCTGCCACAACGTCCAGCCACGCGGATGCCAGAACACCATGCCCGGCGACTCGTCCTGCATGTGGAACAGATCGAGTTGCTTGCCGAGCTTGCGGTGATCGCGCTTCTCCGCCTCTTCGAGCATATGCAGATAGGCTTCCTGGTCTTCTTTCTTCGTCCAGGCCGTACCGTAGATGCGCTGCAGTTGTTCGTTCTTCGAATCGCCGCGCCAGTAGGCGCCCGCGAGCTTCATCAGCTTGAAGACCTTCAGCTTGCCGGTGGATGGCACGTGCGGGCCACGGCACAGATCGGTAAAGCCGCCGTGCGAGTACAGCTTGATCTCGTCGGTAGCCGGAATCGATTCGATGATCTCGGCCTTGTACTTTTCGCCGATGCTCTTGAAGTAGTCCACCGCTTCGTCGCGCGACACCACACGGCGCGAAACCGGCTCATCTTTCTTCGCGAGTTCCTGCATGCGCTTTTCGATCTTCTCGAGATCTTCCGGCGTGAAGGGGCGGCTGTAGGCGAAGTCATAGTAAAAGCCGTTTTCGATCACCGGACCGATCGTGACCTGCGCTTCGGGATACAGATCCTTCACCGCGTACGCGAGCAAGTGCGCCGTGGAGTGACGAATGATATCGAGACCGTCAGGATCTTTTTCCGTGACGATGGCGAGCGCCACGTCGTGATCGATCAGCGCGGACGTGTCGACCAGCTCACCGTCGATCTTGCCGCCGAGCGCGGCCTTCGCGAGGCCGGGGCCGATCGAGGCGGCTACTTCGGCGACGGTCACCGGATGCTCGTATTGTCGAACAGAACCGTCAGGCAGACGTATCGAAACCATTGCGTTCTCCGTGGTGCCGACCGGCTGCGGCACATACAACCCGGTCAAAAATCCCAAAAAAAATGCGGCCCCACTTTCGAGGGGCCGCATTCACATTTCCTGCAAACTACATTGGCGAAAGTGGTCCTCGACTAGCGTCGCTCCGAAGTAGTTTCGGTCAACGTTCGCGGTGTCATAACCGTATTCGCCTTTTGCGCCGAGGCGCTTCCTGCAGCTTGCGAAACCCCGGCAAAAGCGGAATTTCTCTTTCGTTGGTAGGCTCGATTGGACTCGAACCAACGACCCCCACCATGTCAAGGTGGTGCTCTAACCAGCTGAGCTACGAGCCTGAAGAAACGAGATTATATGGAGCCCCACAGCGCTTGGCAAGTACTTTTATGCACCGACTTTAAATTTCCACTTACACCCCCGAGCGCCTCGAACGGATGCATACCCGCTGCGATTCGCTACTCAGCGTGCTTCAACTTTTACGTGATGCGCGCACCACGCCCGTTACCTCACCGAGCAGCGTACACGCACGCTGAATCTGCGCGGCGTTCGACACTTCGACGGTAAATTGCATGAACGCGGCATTGCGACGCGTTTGCGTCTTGACCCCGATCACATTCATCTTCTCGCGCGCGAACACTTCAGAGATATCGCGCAACAGGCCCTGCCGATCCGTTGCGTCGATGGAGAAATCGACCGGATAAACGGACTGGCCGCGCCCGCTCATCACGTCCGCGGACCACGCGGTTTGCAGCACGCGCTCCGGCGCGCGGTCAGCCATACGCAGAAAAGTCGGGCAATCGCTGCGATGGATCGACATACCCTTGCCGCGCGTCACGAACCCGCAAATATCGTCGGGCGGCGCGGGACGGCAACAGCGCGCGAGTTGCGTGAGCAACGCGTCGACGCCGACCACCAGCACGCCCGTGGAAGCCCCG
Organism: Paraburkholderia fungorum; assembly: GCF_046027215.1. Taxonomy (GTDB): domain Bacteria; phylum Pseudomonadota; class Gammaproteobacteria; order Burkholderiales; family Burkholderiaceae; genus Paraburkholderia; species Paraburkholderia fungorum_D. The sequence goes on from NZ_JAQQEN010000001.1 coordinate 3,280,263, forward strand.
CGCGCGACGCTCGCACCGCTACTGCGTTTCTCGAACTGCTCAGGCGCCTCGACCACCGGCTCGGGCGGCGGCGCATCATGCAAAGCCTGTTCGACGAGCCGCAGACTGAACTCTTCCTTGCCGACCACGGAGAACAGATCGTCGGTTGTCTTGAAGCCGAGTTTGGCCGCAAGCTGATCGAGATTGACCGACGTCTTGCCCTCGCGCTGCAAGGTCTTTTCGACCATGGCCCGGCCGCTCGCGATGTGCTCCTGCACTTCGACCGCGTTGAACCACGCGCGCACTTTCTGCCTTGCCCTATGGCTTTGCAGATACCCAAGTAGCGGGTTGAGCCAGTCACGCGAAGGACCGCCCTCCTTCACCGCGACGATCTCGACTGTCTGTCCGTTCTGCAACTGCGTGTTGAGCGGCACCATCGCGCCGTCCACACGCGCGCCGCGACAGCGATGCCCCAACTCGCTGTGCAGGTGATACGCGAAATCGACCGGCGTGGCGCCGTGCGGCAGCGGAATGACACGCGCCTGCGGCGTGAGCACGTAGATATGGTCGTCGTCGAGCGTGGCCTGGCGCAATTGCTCCCACGGCTGGGCCGCGCGCTTATCGCCGTGCTCGCCTTCGGAGACGTCGTCTTTCCACGCGAGCAGTTGACGCAACCACGCGATCTTCTCGTCGTACTTCTCGCTCGCGCTGAACTGGCCGCCGTAACCACGCGTGCCCGCTTCCTTGTAGCGCCAGTGCGCCGCCACGCCATACTCAGCGAACTGATGCATTTCCTGCGTGCGGATCTGCACTTCGAATGCGCGGCCGTCATCGCCGATCACCACCGTATGCAGCGACTTGTAGCCATTCGGCTTGGGCCGCGAGATGTAATCGTCGAACTCTTTTGGCACCGGTTGCCACAGGTTGTGCACGATGCCGAGCACGGTGTAGCAATCCTTGATATCCGGCACGATGACGCGAAACGCGCGCACGTCGTACAGTTCGGCGAAGTCCAGCTCCTTGCCGTGCATCTTGCGCCAGATGCTGTAGATATGTTTGGGCCGCCCGCTGACTTCGGCGCGAATATGGGCTGCGGCCAACTCCTGCTCGAGACGCGCGATCGCCTGCGAAACATAGCTTTCGCGCTCAACACGTTTCTCGTCGAGCAGCTTGGCGATACGCTTATATGTAACGGGCTCTTCAAAGCGGAACGCGAGATCCTCAAGTTCCCACTTCAGTTGCCAGATGCCCAGGCGATTGGCGAGCGGCGCATAAATATCGAGCGTTTCGCGCGCCACATCCGGTGAGGGCGTGATCTTCGCCGCTGCGTAATACCGCAGCGATTGCAGGCGCGAGGCGAGCCGGATCAGCACTACCCGAATATCTTGCGCGAATGCGAGCAGCATCTTGCGCAGCGCTTCGACCTGCGCACGGCGCGCCGCCTGCGCATCCCGTCCGGCTTCTGGCATGGCGTTCTGCGCAGCGCGCATGCTCACTGTGCCGAGCCGCAGCAGCTTGCGCACGTCGCCGACCAGTTGCGCGACTTCTTCGCCGAAGTTGTCGGCAATCACGCGCTCCGGGTCCCGCAGGTGCGGCGTCAGCGCGAACAATGCCGCCGCCAGCACGGCCGGCGGATCGACATTCAGCGTGCGCATGATCGACGCCGTACCCGCCGCATGATCCGCCAGCAATTCGCCCGATGACAGCCGCACCTCGCCCGCATGTTCGCGCACGAACGCCATCGCTTCGTCAAAGGAAGGGATGGGATTCGGCGTGCTCGTAGCGATTTCGGTAGTCATGGTGCGACGGCCCAACGGGCCAGACGGATCAACGGAATTTCAACAACAAAGGCTTAGCTGCGCTGCGCCGCGACCACGACGACTTCGACGAGGCACTTCGGGTTCGCGAGTCTGGCTTCGACGGTAGCGCGCGGCGGCGTGGCGCCTTGCGCGACCCACTCGTCCCACACGGCGTTCATGCCAGCGAAGTGCACCATGTCCGAGATGTAAATCTGTACCGACAACAAATGCGACTTGTCGCTGTTCACTTCTTCCAGCAGACGGTCGATGTGACCGAGTACCTCGCGCGTCTGGCCCGTGATGTCCTGATCCGTGTCTTCGGCGATCTGCCCCGCGAGGTAAACGGTGCCGTTGTGCACGGCGGTTTCCGAGAGACGCTTGCCGACGTGGTGACGAATGACTGCCATGAAGAATCCTGAAGTTGTATGAGCGTTGATCGGAGATGCGTTCCGCGTTGCGCCCGATCAAGGACGCCGCGGCACGCCGCAGCGGAACTGCATATTATGACGCGTCAGGAGCAGGGCCGATAAAGAACTGGCTCGCCAGGTCGATCTGGTCGGCCGCCAGAAACGCCGGCGCATGCCCGACGCCCGCAATTTCCGCACTCGACACCGCACGCCCGGTCTCGACCATTTTGGCGACCGTCTCGCGCGACAGCAGATCCGATTGCTCGCCGCGCACAACCAGCACCGGCCCCTGGAACGCGGCCAGCGAATGCCATAACGCGGCCTCGCCGAGTTTGACCGCTTCCTCGGTAGTCGCAGCAAACGGCTGGGCAATGCGTGGGTCGTAGCGGAATTGCCAGCCGCCGTCCTGCTCGCGCAGCAGCGGCGTATTGATTTCACGCCACTCCTCCGGCGTGAGCGGGCCGAATGTTTGCGCAAGCAACGCCGCGTAATCGACGCCTTGCTGCAGCGTTTCGAACCGCACCGGCTTGCCGAGGTAATCGCCGATGCGCTGCACGGCCACGGGCTCCAGATGCGGTCCCACGTCGTTGAGCAGCATCTTGCGGATCGGCGTTTCCGGCAGTCCGGCGAGCGCGAGACCGATCAGGCCGCCCATCGAGGTGCCGCACCAGTCGACCGTTTCGACATTCAGGCGCGCAATCAGCGTGACCATGTCCGCCACGTATTGCGGCACCCCGTAGAAGTTGGGGTTAGCGAGCCACGATGACAAGCCCCGCCCCACCACGTCCGGACACACCACGCGGTAAGTGCCCGCGAATTGCGCCGCGAGCCGGTCGAAATCGCGCCCCGAGCGCGTCAGGCCGTGCACGCACAGCAACACACGTGGATTGGCCGGATCACCCCACTCGGTATAAGCGACGCGGTGCAGACCGCCGGCGCTCGCGCATTGCACATACCGTTGGCGCGGCGCGGGTTGCCCCTCGATGGAAGCGAACGTTGCGGTCATCGGGTTTCCTTTCGAAAGCGCTGCGCGTGAGGACACGAGCGGAAGATTAATCGGCGTCCAACCTTCAAAAGATTGTAAACCGCTTTGCCGCACGGCAAGGATCGGCCGAACGGCCCAGGACACATGATCTCCGCACAAAACAAAGCGGGCGAGACTCACGCCTCGCCCGCCCGGACCTTGCCTTGCAGCCAGCCGCCAGTCACAAGGACCGTGGCCGGCTCATCACGCCATTCAACTCAACGAGCTCACATCGAGCGGCGCACCCGTCTTCGCCTTGATTTCCTCGACGCTGACGCCCGGAGCCAGTTCGACCAGCTTGAGACCGTCTTCCGTCACTTCGATCACACCGAGGTCGGTGATGATCTGATCGACTACGCCCACGCCGGTCAGCGGCAACGTGCATTCCTCGAGGATCTTGTGCTGGTCGCCCTTCGCGACGTGCTCCATCAGCACGACCACGCGCTTGACGCCCGCGACCAGATCCATCGCGCCGCCCATGCCCTTGATCATCTTGCCGGGGATCATCCAGTTGGCCAGATCGCCCTTCTTGCTGATCTGCATCGCGCCGAGAATCGCCAGGTTAATGTGGCCGCCGCGAATCATCGCGAAGGAATCCGCCGACGAGAAAATCGACGAACCCGGCAGCGTGGTCACCGTTTGCTTGCCGGCGTTGATCAGATCGGCATCCACTTCCTCTTCGGTCGGCGACGGGCCGATGCCGAGCAGGCCGTTTTCCGACTGCAGCCACACTTCGACACCCGCCGGCACATGGTTCGCCACCAGCGTGGGCAGACCGATGCCGAGGTTCACGTAGAAACCGTCCTGCAATTCCTTCGCCGCGCGCGCGGCCATTTCGTCACGAGTCCATGCCATGATCAGTCTCCTTTCGCGCGGACAATGCGTTGTTCGATGCGTTTTTCCGGATTCGCATTGAGCACAATGCGCTGCACGAAGATGCCCGGCGTGTGGATCGCGTCCGGATCGAGTTCGCCCACTTCGACGATCTCCTCGACTTCCGCGACGGTAATCTTGCCGGCCATCGCGCACATCGGGTTGAAGTTGCGCGCGGTGCGGCGATAGATCAGGTTGCCCGACTTGTCGGCCTTCCACGCCTTGACGAGCGCCACGTCCGCCGTCAGCGAATGTTCGAGCACGTAGTGGTTCTCGCCGAACTGGCGGGTTTCCTTGCCTTCGGCGATCAGCGTGCCGTAGCCGGTATTGGTAAAGAACGCCGGAATGCCCGAACCGCCGGCGCGCAGCTTCTCGGCGAGCGTGCCTTGGGGGGTGAATTCGAGCTCGAGTTCACCAGCCAGATACTGGCGTTCGAACTCCTTGTTCTCGCCGACGTACGACGAAATCATCTTCTTGACCTGGCGCGTTTCAAGCAGCAGACCGAGGCCGAACCCGTCGACGCCCGCGTTGTTGCTGATACAGGTGATGCCCTGCACCTTCGAATCGCGCAGCGCGGCGATCAGCGCCTCCGGAATGCCGCATAGCCCAAAGCCGCCGACGGCAAACGTCTGCCCGTCCTTGACGATGTCTTTCAGCGCTTCAGCCGCGCCTGGATAGACTTTGTTCATCGTTTGTCCCTTCCTTTATGGAAACCCGAAACCGGATCATTGCGGCAGATACGACGTTCTGCGGGCGCAGCCCGACACGTCATTCTAGTCATCCGCAGCCGGCTGTGTGCCCAGATCGGCAGAGCGGTTCGCCCGCTCGCCTGAATTTCGGCACTCATGCCTGCCGCGCACGCTTTCGCCGCGTTGTGATATGCCGGAAAGGGTACGCTGCGCGCGCCGTACGGCACAATACGCAAAAATACATAAGTACTTGCCGCCTGCCCATGCCCGCACTGGATTACCAAACCGCTTTTCACCTTGCCCCGATCGGGCTCGTGCTGTCGCGCGAACGGATCATTGAAGACTGCAATGACGAGCTGCTCTCGATTTTCGGCTACACGCGCGAGGCGCTGCTTGGCCAGTCGTTTCAGGTGCTGTATCCATCGGCGGACGAATTCGAGCGGATCGGCGCACGGATTCCGCCGATCATGACCGCGCAGGGCAGTTATGCGGACGACCGCATCATGAAGCGGGCCAATGGGGAATTGTTCTGGTGCCACGTCACCGGCCGCGCGCAGCAACGCATGGACCCGCACGCGGCCGGGGTCTGGACTTTCGAGGATCTGAGCGCGACGCGGCGCGTAGCGGTCGAATTGACCCCGCGAGAGCGGGAAATCGCCGCGCAACTGGTGACCGGCAAGACCAGCAAGCAAATCGGGCGGGCGCTGGAGATCAGCCCGCGCACGGTCGATGTCTACCGCGCGCGGCTCATGCGCAAATACGATACGGGCAACGCGACCGAGTTGTTGCAGCGCTTGCTCGGGCATTGAAGGGCGGCGTGGCGCGCGCTCCCGTCGCCGGTCGTTTCAGGCTGGATCCGGCTGCCGGCCCGGCCCTCAGGCCGCTTTGACCAGCGCGGCGCGTTCGATGATCGCGCGCAGCCGATCAGGTACCGGCACCGATCTGCCGGCCGCGTAGTCGATCCACACGCAGCGCGCCGCGCCGCGCGCGTAGACGGTGGTGGGATCGTCGGCACGCACAAGTTCGAAACCGGTGTCAAAGCTGCTGCGGCCTGGCGTAGCCACCCTCATCCGGCCGATCACGTCGCCCGGATAGTGCAATTGCTTGAGAAACTCCATCGACGCATTGACGATCACCGGCCCCTCGCCGCTGCCATTGCGACCGATGAACCCCAGTTCTTCGAACCACGAAATCCGCACCTGCTCCATGTAACGGAAATAGACCGTGTTGTTCACATGGCCGAATGCGTCCATGTCGCCCCAGCGGATCGGTATCGACATCTCAAAAACTGCGTGAAAATCGCTCATCGTACGTCTTTTACGGGTTGAAACCGGCGTGGGACCGACCTGAGACCGGCGCTCGGGCCGGCATTGAAGCAAAATAGCGCGGGCCTTCGTTCGCCAGAAGACCGATGCGCGTAAAACAGTATCTTCGATCGCGTATTAATCGAACGTGGCCTGCCTCGCGGCTCAGGCCAGCCCGAAACCGTCGTCGGCGGCGATTACCGAGCCGTTGATGAACTGCGACTCGTCCGCGGCCAGCAGCAGCAACAGACCGTCCAGATCATCCGGCTTGCCGACGCGATGACGCGGCAGCAACGACACCAGCTTCTGCCCCTGCTCGGTCGACCAGTGGTGATGGTTGATCTCGGTGTCGATATAGCCCGGGCAGATCGCGTTCACATTGATGCCGTGCTTGCCCCACTCGAGCGCCATTGCTTTGGTCATATGGACGACAGCGGCCTTGCTCATCGAATACAGGCCGATTTGCGGCAGCACGCGCAGGCCCGCCATCGACGCAATATTGATGATCCGGTATGACGGCTTCTGTGCGTTGTTGCCGCGCATGATCATTCGCTTGGCCACTTCCTGGGCGACGAAAAATGCGCCGCGCGTGTTAGTGTCGAAGACGTACTCGAAATCGGCCGGCGTGACATCCGAGAGCTTTTGCGTGGTCGACACACCCGAATTGTTTACCAGAATATCGATGGTGCCCGCCTCGGTTTCCGCGTGGGCGACCGCCGACTTGATGCTCTGATAGTCTGTTACGTCGAGTGAAACGACATGCGCCGCGCCGCCGGAGGCCTCGATCTCGGCGCGCAGCTCCTTCAGACGCTCGGTGCGGCGGCTCGCCAGCACGACCTTGGCGCCCGCCTGCGACAATACTTGAGCAAAGCGCTTTCCCAACCCGCTTGAAGCGCCCGTGATCAGCGCGACTTTGCCTTCCAGATTGATCGAACGGCCCATAGTCGTTCCCTTGTTCGGTTGTCAAGACAGATGCGGTTACGGGGCGGCGAGACCTTTTCTACGGGTCATACCGCATCACAAAAATAGAACGGTCGTGCTAATCTCTGTTCATCTGGTTGCAGTGCGAGAAACCATCGCCCACAATACGATCCCGAAAAAAGCATTCTAACGGTAAGAGGAGCATCAATGACCCCCGCAAGTCTCATTGAGCAATACGGCCCGCGCGAGTCGATGGAATACGACGTGGTGATCGTCGGCGGCGGCCCGGCTGGCCTGTCCGCGGCGATCCGCCTGAAGCAGCTGGCGGCTGAAAAAGGCGTCGAACTAGGCGTGTGCGTACTGGAAAAAGGCTCGGAGATCGGGGCTCATATCCTGTCGGGCGCGGTGATGGATCCGCGTGCCATCACCGAACTGATCCCCGACTGGAAGGAAAAAGGCGCGCCGCTGACCGTGGACGTGACCGAAGACAAATTCCTGTTCCTGACCGAAACCGGCTCGAAGAGCGTGCCGGTCTGGGCGCTGCCGGACAACTTCAAGAACCACGGCAACTATGTGATCAGCCTCGCGAATGTGACGCGCTGGCTCGGTCAGCAGGCTGAGGCGGCGGGCGTGGAGATATTTCCGGGCTTTCCGGCTGCTGAAGTTTTGTATAACGACGATGGCTCGGTCAAAGGCGTCGCGACCGGCAATCTGGGCATCGGCAAGGACGGCGAGCCGACCGAGAATTTCCAGCTCGGCATGGAGCTGCACGCCAAATACACGCTGTTTTGCGAAGGCGCGCGCGGACATCTGGGCCGTCAACTGAACGACAGGTTCAAGCTGCGCGAAGGCGTCGATCCGCAGGTCTATGGGATCGGCATCAAGGAACTGTGGGAAATCGATCCCGCGAAGCACAAGCCCGGTCTGGTAATGCACACCGCTGGCTGGCCACTGGAGAGCGACACGTACGGCGGCTCGTTCCTCTATCACATGGACAACAACCAGGTGATGGTCGGTTTCGTGGTCGGCCTCGGTTATTCAAATCCGTATCTGTCACCGTTCGAGGAATTCCAGCGCTACAAGACGCATCCGGCGATCCGCGCGGTGCTTGAAGGCGGTAAACGTGTGTCGTATGGCGCACGGGCGATTACGGCCGGTGGACTGATGTCGCTGCCGAAACTGGTGTTCCCGGGCGGCGCGCTGGTCGGCGACGATGCGGGCTTCCTGAACGCATCGCGGATCAAGGGTTCGCATGCGGCGATCAAGACCGGCATGCTGGCGGCAGAAGCGGCATTTGAAGCCGTGCAGGCCGGCCGCACTAGCGACGAACTCACCGCTTATCCGGAGAGTTTCAAAACCTCCTGGCTGCACACCGAGTTGTACCGCGCACGCAATTTCAAGCAGTGGATGAGCAAGGGCCTGTATCTCGGCACGTTGATGGTGGGTGTCGAGCAGAAGCTGCTGGGCGGCAATGTGCCGTGGACGCTGCATCATCAGCATTCGGATCACGAGATGCTGAAACCGGCTTCGCAGTGCAAGCCGATTGTTTATCCGAAGCCGGATGGGAAGCTGACGTTTGACCGGTTGTCGTCGGTGTTTATTTCGAACACCAATCACGAAGAGAATCAGCCGGCTCACCTCACACTGAAGGATCCGTCTGTGCCGGTGAATGTAAATTTGCAGACCTACGCGGGACCTGAATCGCGTTACTGTCCTGCGGCGGTGTATGAGTTCGTCAAGAACGACGACAACACAGAGCGGCTTGTGATCAATGCGCAGAACTGCGTGCACTGCAAAACATGCGATATTAAGGATCCTACCCAGAATATTGTTTGGGTCACGCCTGAGGGCGGCGGTGGGCCTAATTATCCGAATATGTAATTGAGGTCGTTTTTGCCTTTCGCGGCGGCATTGTTTTGGTTTGCCTATGGCGTTTGGTGTTTTCTGTTCTTATTGGTTTATTAGCGTTCCCCCTGTGTGGGGGGCACCTACTTTTCTTTGCCGCCGCAAAGAAAAGTAGGCAAAAGAAAGCGGCTCACACCGCAAACTTTTAAGTGGGTCCCCTGGCTTGGAGGGGATCGTGGCTCCGTAGAGATTGAGCCTGCGCACCTCCCCACCTGAGTGACCAGGCCGTCATGCTTCCAGCGGCGCTGCGCGCGCCGATGCGGTACTTCATCAAACCACTGGTGTGTTTCGGCGCCTCGCCGAGGCGAAGCCGATGGCCCCCACCGCACACAAACGAAGCACCCGGTTTCCCTGGCAGACCCATCCGCGACGCACGCAGTGCGGAGTGGGAGCGGATGACGGCTGTGTCACGGGCGGTTACCGACCGAGGTGTGATCCGTTAATCGGACCACCAGCCCCTCCAAGCCAGGGGACCCACTTAAATGTTGGCGGTGTGAGCCGCTTTCTTTTGCCTACTTTTCTTTGCGGCAGGCAAAGAAAAGTAGGTGCCCCCCCGCACAGGGGGAACGCTAATAAACCAATAGCAAAACAAGGAAAGGCCAACGCCGCAGGCACAACCAAAATAATGCCGCCGCAAAAGGCAAAAAATAAAATCAACACCTCAAAACCCACTCCCGCGCCCGAGCAACAACCACCCCCCACTCCCCAACCTTCGGTTGCCTAACCAACTCAACACAATCGTACCAATCAGTCCGCCGCGATTCATCGCCCCAAAACCATGCTGACACGTGATCGATCATCAAACAGGTCGGCACGCCCAGTGCCCCCGCCAGATGCGCGGGTCCGCTATCAATCGTGACAACCAGATCGAGATTCACCAGCAATGCAGCGACGTCATCAAACCCAGATTGAAAATGGTGAGTCAAATCAACCACGTCGGCACCATTCAAACGCCACCGCGCAACCGTCTCCCCCCGCCCCGGCGATAACGCAAAATAAGTCACACCCGCCACGCTCAACAATGGCTCGAGTTGCTCCACCGGCACCGAACGCCGCATGTCGCGAATATGTTCGGGGTTGCCATTCCACACCAATCCAACTTTGCGATTACCCGGCTTGCCAGCGGTATGCGCATTCACCCGCTCGCACCACGCCTGAACACGTGCCGGCTCAGCGCTCAGGTACGGTCTGCCCCACCCGCTTGCATCGAAAACCCCCAGCCGCAGCGGCAAACTCATCAGCCCGCAATGAAAATCGGGCCGCGTTTCAAGACTGGTTTCGAGCGGCAGATCGGCCGGCAACATCCGCGCGAACAAATGCCGCAACGGACCATCATGGCCAAATATCACCCGGCCGCCTTCGCGCCTCGCCCGCTCTGCGAGCAACGGCAGAAAACGCACCGCCCACAGGCAATCGCCATTGCCCTGCTCGCCATATACGACCAACGTCTTGCCGGTCAGCGATTCGCCCTGCCAGTGCGCGCTGATTTCGGCCAGCGCACGTTGCGCGTTGTTCAGGTCGTCGCCGAATGCGACGCGCGACTCGTAATGCGCCCAGCCCTCGGCATAGCGCCCAGTACGTATTTCAAGCTCGGAGAGATCGAACAGCGCATGCATATTGTTTGGCGTCAGCTCAAGCACGTGCCTGAGCAATGCCTCCGCTTCGCCAAAGCGCGCCTGCTCCTTGATACACAACGCCAGTTTGTGAAGCACCACCGGATTGCCCGGCGCAACGCGTACCGCTTCGTTCAACAACCGCTCGGCGGTGTCGAAGTCGTTGCCCTGTTGCACAGCGGCCGCGCGCCAGACGAGCGCGTTGCCGTCTTCAGCATCTCGCGCGAGCAGCATTGAGGTGGCGGAATCGACCACCGCCCAGTCCCGCACGATGAACGCCGTCTGCGCAATCGTGTGAAGCAGCGTGGAATCGCAGGAAGGATCGAGCTGGTAGGCGCGCACGAGCGCGGCAAGCGCTTCGCGATGAAGGGTTGTGTCGCGGCCGGCTGGCTGGAGCAGCGCTTGTCCAAGCGCGAGAAAGTCGGCTGCGCCGGCATGCGGCCCAGCGGCACGCAGGCGCAGGTCAGCGAGTTGGCCCGCTGACAGTTCGGAATTCGGCTCGGTCATTGACATGATGCTACGCGGCAGGTGCGGCGAAAGCGTTCGCAAACCCACGCTCAGGGCGCGCTCGCCGCAATCTTCGGCGTGCTCACCGCGACGTCACCACATTGCGCACGATGACGCAGTGCGTGATCGATCAGCACCAGCGCGAGCATCGATTCGGCGATCGGCGTGGCACGGATGCCGACGCACGGGTCATGCCGCCCGAACGTTTCCACCACTACCGGCTGTCCGGCCTTGTCGATCGAGCGGCGCGGCGTGCGGATGCTCGAAGTCGGCTTGATCGCGATCGATACGGTGATGTCCTGTCCGGTCGAAATGCCGCCGAGCACGCCCCCCGCGTGGTTGCCGACGAAACCCTCCGGCGTCAATTCGTCGCCATGCACCGAGCCGCGTTGCGCCACGCTGGCAAAGCCCGCGCCGATCTCGACGCCCTTCACCGCGTTGATACCCATCATTGCGTGCGCGATGTCAGCGTCCAAACGGTCGAACAGCGGCTCGCCGAGTCCGACCGGCACGCCGGATGCCACGACGTTGATGCGTGCGCCGATCGAATCGCCTTCTTTGCGCAGCGCGTCCATATAGCTTTCGAGTTGCGGCACGATCTCGGCGTTCGGTACGAAGAACGGGTTCTCACGCACCTGAGCCCAGTCGACAAACGGCACGTCGATCCCGCCGAGCGCCGCCATGTAACCGCGAATCTCGGTGCCGAATTGCTCACGCAGCCATTTCTTCGCGACTGCGCCGGCCGCGACCGCCGGCGCCGTCAGACGGGCCGACGAACGGCCGCCGCCGCGATAGTCGCGGATGCCGTATTTTTGCCAGTATGTGTAGTCGGCGTGGCCCGGACGGAACGTGTCAGCGATATTGCCGTAATCCTTGCTGCGCTGGTCCGTATTGCGGATCAGCAGCGCGATTGGCGCGCCGGTGGTCTGGCCTTCGAACACGCCCGACAGGATCTCGACCTTGTCTTCTTCCTGGCGCTGCGTGACATGGCGCGACGTGCCGGGTTTGCGGCGGTCGAGCTCGAACTGGATATCGGCCTCGGCGAGCGCCATGCCCGGCGGGCACCCGTCGATCACACAGCCGATCGCGGGGCCGTGCGATTCGCCAAAGGTGGTGACAGTGAAAAGCGTACCGAGCGTGTTGCCGGACATGGGCGTCGTCCAAAAGAAATGCGGGGAAAGCACCATTATGCCAGCCCCGCGGCGGCTGGGGCCGCACGGCAAGCTCCGCGCTACTTCCGCGCGCCGCGCAACTCGTTGACGATCTCCTGCAGGCGCTCGGGCGTCGCCAGAGCGGGTTCAATAGGCTCGCCCACCGCCAGCGTCAGCCGGCTCATCACGCCCTTCTGGATCGGCCGCGGCCAGCGTGCGTCGTTGGAGCGTGAAAACACGCTGCCCCACAGACCCCGCAGCGCCATCGGCACCACCGGCGCGGGCGTGCGGCGGATGATCTCCGTCACGCCGTGGCGGAACGGATTCATGTCGCCGGTCTTCGTGAGTTTGCCTTCGGGGAAGATGCACACCAGATCGCCCTCGGCGAGCGCCTGCGCGCAGCGCTCATAGGCGCGCGTCAACAACTCGGGGTCCTGATGCGCCGGCGCAATCGGGATCGCCTTGGCGTGGCGGAATACCCAGCCGGCGAACGGCGACCTGAAGATCTGGTGGTCCATCACGAAACGGATCGGGCGTGGGCTCTCGGCCATGATCACGATTGCGTCGACGAAACTCACGTGGTTGCACACCAGCACGGCCGCGCCCTCTTCCGGAATACGTTCGGCATGCACCAGACGAATCCGGTAGAACGTATGTACCAGCACCCACGCGACGAACCGCAGCAGAAACTCGGGCACGAGCGAATAGATGTAAGTCGCGACAACGATATTGAGCAGCGCAGTGACGAGAAAAATTGCAGGAATGCTGAAGCCCGCCGCGGTCAGCCCCATCGCCATCAACGCCGAGACGATCATGAAGAGCGAATTCAGAATATTGTTCGCGGCGATGATGCGCGCCCGGTGACTCGGCTGGCTGCGGCTCTGGATCAGCGCATAGAGCGGCACGCTATAGAAACCGCCGAACATCGCCAGCAAAAACAGATCGGCCAGCACGCGCCAATGGGCGGGCCGCACGAGGAACTCGCCGACGCTCAGCAGATGCCCAGCGACCGGCAGCGCATGGCTCGCAAAGAACAGATCGATCGCGAACACGCTCATGCCAATCGACCCGAGCGGCACAAGACCGATTTCGATGCGTCGTTTCGAGAGCTTTTCGCAGAGCAGAGACCCGAGACCGATGCCGATCGAGAACGTACCGAGCAACACGGTCACGACATCCGGGTCGGCGGACAGCACATTCTTCGCGAAGCTGAAAAACGACGACAGAAAGGTCGCGCCCACAAACCACAGCCAGGAAATCCCCAGCAGGCTCAGAAACACAGTACGGTTTTCGCGCGCGAGCTTCAGGTTGCGCCACGTCTCGCTAACCGGATTCCAGTTGATGCGCAGATCGGGCTGCGGCGCCGCCGTGACCGGTACGAAGCTCGACACGACCCGCCCCACCAGCGCGATCGCGACACAAGCGCAAGCCAGCACCACCGACCCGTGCTCGACGAAACCCGCGCCCGCGCCGCCTACGATCGTGCCGATCAGGATCGCGACGAAGGTGCCCATCTCGACCATCCCGTTGCCACCGACCAGCTCCGACTTCGACAGATGCTGCGGCAGGTACGAATACTTGACCGGTCCGAACACGGTTGAATGAACGCCCATCAGAAACGTGCACAGATACAGCAATGGCGCGCTATGCAGCCAGAAACCCGCGCCGCCGATCAGCATGACGACGATCTCGAAGCTCTTGACGAAGCGTGTGAGCATCGCCTTGTCGTACTTGTCCGCGATCTGGCCGGAGGTGGCCGACAGCAGCACGAACGGCAGGATGAATATCGCCGAAATCAGGAACGCGGCGGTTTTCGGGTCGACGCCGGAGAAGCGCGCGGCCTGGTAGGTCACGAGCGACGTGAAGCCGATCTTGAAGACGTTGTCGTTCATCGCGCCGAGGAACTGGGTCCAGAAAAACGGCGCAAAGCGGCGCTGCCCGAGCAGGCGGAACTGGGATTCGTGCGCCTCCTGGGTGCGGGCGGCGCGACGGGCGGCAGGTAACGGACGATCGCTCATGAAGGTCGGAGTACGCGTAAAAAGAGCAGCTAAGGACGAGGGGCCACGCGCAACGCCGGGCCTGAAAAGGCATCGAGCGGATACCGCGCTGGGCGCCAGGCCGGCCAATGAGCCTGACGCCCGGCCGGACACAAAAAAGCGCACGCTTTCGCGCGCGCCTTGATTGCGTCTTCACGCTCACGACAACGGCCCGAATAGACTCAAACGCCGCGGCGAGCCAGCCTGTATTAACGCGCCGGCTGCTGTTCCTGCTGTTCTTCCGGCCAGTCGCGGATATAGGCCTTGAGCATGCGGTTTTCAAAGCCCTGCTCTTCGACCACCGCCTTCGCAACGTCGTAGAACGAGATGACGCCCATCAGCGTGCGGCTTTCCAGCACCGGCAAATAGCGCACGTGGTGCTCGAGCATCATGCGGCGGACTTCGTTGACGTCCGTTTCGGGCGTGCAGGTGAGCGGATGGTCGTCCATGACCTTGCGGATCGTCGAGGTGCCGACGCTGCCGCCGTTCTTGCTCACCGTCTGAATAATTTCACGAAACGTCAACATGCCGACGAGATCGCCGTATTCCATCACGACCAGCGAGCCAATGTCGTGGTCGGACATTGCGTTGACTGCGTCGTGCAGCGTCGTGTCCGGCGTGACCGTGAAAAGGGTGTTGCCTTTGACCTTAAGAATGTCGCTGACTCGCATGATGTGTCTCCTCTGATGCTCGCTAACTTGATAATGCCTGAATGATTTTCGATCCTAGCGGAAAGGCCCATAAAAGGAAAGCGGCCCGCCCACCAAGGCGCAGCGGGCGTTCGCCAGCGGTACGCGGGGCCATGCGGGCCACGCGCATCGGGAAAACCGCGCTTGAAGCGATCGATGCCGGTGATAGGATGGCCGCCACTTTCACCTTTCGCGAGGCCGTCCGTGGCTTCGCCGCCCAGGATGTCCGCCAACCGTTTCGATACGCTTGCGCTGCACGCCGGCGCAGCCCCCGACCCCACCACCGGCGCGCGCGCCACGCCGATTTACCAGACCACGTCGTTTTCCTTCCGCGATTCGGACCACGCCGCGGCGCTCTTCAATATGGAGCGCGCCGGTCACGTCTACTCGCGCATCTCCAATCCGACCGTGGCCGTGTTCGAAGAACGCGTCGCCGCGCTGGAGAACGGCGCGGGAGCGATCGGCACGGCTAGCGGGCAGGCCGCGCTGCATCTGGCAATCGTCACGCTGATGGGTGCCGGCTCCCATATCGTCGCCTCCAGCGCGCTGTACGGCGGCTCCCACAACCTGCTGCATTACACACTACGGCGCTTCGGCATCGAGACGACCTTCGTCAAACCGGGCAATCACGATGCGTGGCGCGCGGCGCTGCGCCCGAACACGCGTCTGCTGTTCGGCGAAACGCTCGGCAATCCGGGCCTCGACGTGCTCGACATCGCCACCGTCGCGCAGATCGCGCACGAGCACCGCGTACCGCTGCTAGTCGACTCCACCTTCACGACGCCCTACCTGCTCAAACCGTTCGAGCACGGCGCCGACTTCGTCTACCACTCGGCGACCAAATTCCTTGGCGGCCACGGCACGACGATCGGCGGCGTGCTGGTGGACGGCGGCACCTTCGACTTCGGTGCGTCGGGCCGCTTTCCAGAATTCACCGAACCCTACGAGGGCTTCCACGGCATGGTATTCGCCGAGGAAAGCACCGTTGCGCCGTTCCTGCTGCGCGCCCGCCGCGAAGGCCTGCGCGATTTCGGCGCCTGCCTGCATCCGCAAGCAGCCTGGCAACTGCTGCAAGGTATCGAGACCCTGCCGCTGCGGATGGAACGGCACGTCGCGAATACGCGCAAGGTGGTCGAATTTCTCGCTGCGCACCCTGCCGTGGATACGATTGCCTACCCCGAGTTACCGTCGCATCCGGACCATGCGCTCGCGAGACGCCTGCTGCCGCGCGGCGCGGGCGCGGTGTTCAGCTTCAATCTGCGCGGCGACCGCGCCGCCGGGCGCAGTTTCATCGAAGCGCTGTCGCTGTTCTCGCACCTCGCGAATGTGGGCGACGCGCGCTCACTGGTGATTCATCCCGCGTCGACGACGCACTTCAGAATGGACGCCGCCGCGCTCGCCGCAGCTGGGATCGCCGAAGGCACGATCCGTCTTTCAATCGGCCTGGAAGATCCGGACGATCTGATCGACGACCTCAAACGCGCGCTGAAAGCCGCGCTCAAAGCGGGCGGCCCGGCTGCATCCGGCACCGCCCCATCCGCTGCCATCGCACAGCGCCCGGAGTCCGCATGATCCTCACCGTTCAGGGCAAACCTGCCTACGCCTACACCGGCGGCAAACCGTTCGACGCCAACCTGCCAAGCGCCGTATTCATTCACGGTGCCGAGCACGACCATAGCGTGTGGGGGTTGCAAACACGCTATTTCGCACACCACGGCTTCGGTGTGCTGGCCGTCGATCTGCCCGGCCATTGCCGCAGCGGCGGCCCGGCGCTCACCAGCGTACCGGCCATGGCCGACTGGCTGGCCGCGCTGCTCGATGCCGCCGGCGTGCAGCGCGCGTTCGTGGCCGGACACAGCATGGGCTCGCTGATCGCGCTGGATTTCGCCGGCCGCTATCCGGCACGCGCCACGCATCTCGCCCTGCTCGCCACCGCCGCGCCGATGACCGTCTCCGATGCATTGCTCGACGCCGCCCTGCATCGCGAGCCCGATGCGATCGGCATGGTCAACCAGTGGTCGCATTCGACGCTCGCGGCCAAGCCGTCATGCCCCGGTCCCGGCTTCTGGCTGCAAGGCATGAATCAGCGGCTCATGGAGCGTGTCTCGGCGAGCGGCGAACCGCATCTGTTCCACACCGACTTCACCGCCTGCAACGCTTATGCGGACGGCCTGACTCGCGCCGCCGAGGTGCGTTGCCCGACACGGCTGATCGTCGGCCGGCGCGACGCGATGACGCCGCCACGCGCAGCCAGGGCGCTCGCCGGTGTGCTCGCGCAGGCCGGCACGCCGGTCGACACCATCACGCTCGACGCCGGTCACGCGCTAATGACCGAGCAACCGGATGCGACGCTCGACGCCCTGTTCAGCTTCGCCACGAAGAGCGCAAGCAACGTTCGATAGCGGCGACAAGGCATCACCATAAACGCGGCGGCGTATGCGCGCCATCGGCCGAATGGCCAGGTTGCGCGCATGATCCGATAGCCGCACAATGGTCATGCCTGTCCTGTTTCGAGCGTGTTCCGAGTATCCCGGCGCACGCCGAATCACCCCGCAGTTGGATCCCGGGAATGGCGGGCAAGAAGTCGAGAAGCGTCGAAATTCGGAGGCCGTCATGGCTCATACCGCGCACACCGATCACTTCGCGAGTTTCGCGGAGTTCTATCCGTACTACCTGAGCGAGCATCGCAATATGGTCTCGCGGCGGCTGCATTTCGTGGGGTCGCTCGGCGTGATCGGCTGCCTCGCCATGGCGCTCGCCACCGGCGACTGGCTATGGCTGCCGGCGGCGGTAATCTGCGGATATGGCTTTGCCTGGGTCGGGCATTTCTTCTTCGAGAAGAACCGGCCGGCTACGTTCCGGCATCCGCTTTACAGCCTGATGGGCGACTGGGTGATGTTCAAGGACATCTGCACGGGCAAGATTTCGCTGTAGTCCAACAGACGCTTAGAGCTGGCTTGCGCCGAACCGGCCAGCTCAATGCCACGTCAGGCCGCTTCAGGCCGCCTGATGCGGCATGGAAGAGGCGCCCTGGTCGCTTTCCGGCATACGAGCCGCGCGTGCGGCGGCACGCACCGCCAGCAGCGTGGCGAGCGTCACGCTCAGTTTGTCGTTCTCGAGCGCGGCCAGAAGCGTCATCCCATCCACACGAGTCGAGTCGAGGCCGAGCTGATATTCGAGCTCCGCGCGATCGATCACGAACAGATTGAACAGGCGCTCGACAGTGATCTGCGCCGGATTCGCCAGCAGCAGGAAATGCGGGCGTGTGCCGTCTTCCTGCAGGCTTACGATCCATTCGATCTCCTCGAGCTTTTGCAGCAGATTGATCGTCGTATCCATGTCACGGCGAAGCATCCGCGAAAGCTCCGGCACCGTGTAGCCGCGCTTGCCGGTCTCGCGTGCCTCTGAAAGCCGCGCGAGCAACTCGAGCGAGTCGAACAGATTGCTGCCTTCAAAGGTCGGCCGATGGAACTGGCCGATCCGGATCGCCGGCAACGCGGAGGCGATCATCGCGCCCGCTAGCGAGATGAACCAGCACAGGTACATCCATAGCAGGAACAGCGGCACCGCGGCGAATGCCCCGTACACCGCGGCGTAGGTGGGAAAGCGTCGCACGTAAAAACCGAAGCCGCGCTTGGCGATCTCGAAGGCGATCGCGGCAGTCACGCCGCCGATTACCGCATCGCGCCACTCCACCCGGCAGTTGGGCAGATAGACGTAGAGCATCGTGAAAGCGAGCGCCGTCAACGGCAGCGCGGCGCCCGTGAGAGCCCAGTCGATTACCGGCGTAATACGCTGCGCGGCGGTGAATTCCATGGAGCGCGTGAACAGGTACGACGAAATCGACAGGCTCACGCCGATCATAATCGGCCCGAGCGTGATGATCGCCCAATAGACCAGAATGCGCTGCGCGATCGGCCGCGCCTTGCGTACCCGCCAGATCACGTTGAACGCGGACTCGACGGTCATCATGGTCATCACCGCGGTGACGAACAGCAGGATCATCCCGATCGTCGTCAGCCCTTTGGCTTTCGAAGCGAACTGGTTCAGGTAATTGAAAATCTGACTGTTCAGCTGCGCGGGCATCAGATGGTCGGCCAGAAAAATCTGTAGCGACATCTGAAACGAACTGAAGATCGGAAACGCGGTGAACAGCGCGAACGCAACCGTGGCGAGCGGAACGAGCGCGAGCATGGTGGTGAACGTGAGGCTGCCGGCCACCTGCGGAATGCGGTCTTCGCTACTGCGCTTCGCGGCGAACTGCGCGAGCCGTTTGAGCGTGTCGAGATCGAAACGCACCCTGGACAACAAACCCACCTCCTGGCTTCATGAACCGGTGTTTCGGGACCGTATGCGAGACCTGGCCGAATGGCCATGCATGGCCTGTGCAGCGGACCCAGCCCCTATAATACCCGTTCACCGATGAGGCCTATGAAAGACATTCTCGTGCTCTATTACAGCCGTCACGGCGCCACGCGCGAACTCGCGCTGGCGATCGCGCACGGCGTCGACAGCATCCCCGGCATGCAGGCGCGTGTGCGCACCGTGCCGGCGGTTTCCACCGTCTGCGAAACAACCCAGCCGGACATTCCCGCGGAAGGTCCGCCCTACGTCGAACTGCGCGACCTCGAAGAATGCGCTGGTCTCGCGCTCGGTTCGCCAACCCGTTTCGGCAACATGGCGGCCGCGCTCAAATACTTTCTCGACGGCACCACGCCGCAGTGGCTGTCCGGCGCACTGGCGGGCAAACCGGCCTGCGTATTCACGGCCACCGGCAGTTTGCATGGCGGCCAGGAATCCACGCTTCTGTCGATGATGTTGCCCCTGCTGCATCACGGCATGCTGATCGTCGGCATTCCCTACACCGAGAGCGCGCTGAGCACCACGCAAACCGGCGGCACGCCATATGGCGCATCGCATTTCGCGCGCGCGGGCACGGCGGAACACGGCATCTCCGCCGACGAAAAGACACTTGCCATCGCGCTGGGCGCACGTATCGCGCGCACGGCGGCAGCGCTGAGCGAGCGGCCGTGACCAGGCCGGCCAATGAGGTGATCGACGAGGTGGCCAATGGCGTCGCCAATCCGGCAGCCGTGAGCGTGCCGCAAAACCGCCTCGCCGCATGGGGCGCTGTCGCTGCCTTGCTCGCGCTGATCGTGTTGTCGGTTGCGTGGGAATGGTGGCTCGCGCCGCTACGGCCGGGCGGCTCGCTGCTCGTGCTGAAAGCCGTGCCGCTACTGCTCGCCCTGCCGGGCGTCTGGCGCCGCCGGCTCTATACGCTGCAATGGGCGTCGATGCTGATTCTGCTGTATTTTGCCGAGGGCATCGTGCGTGGCTGGAGCGACCACGGTTTGAGCACCCGGCTCGGCTGGCTGGAAACCGCGCTTGCCGTGGTGTTTTTCGTCTGCGCGCTCGCCTATGTCGCGCCGTTCAAGCGCGCTGCAAAACACGCGGCCAGGCAGGCCAGAATGCGTGCCCCGTGAGGACGCCGCTATCCGCATCACATTTTCGCCCGAACACCTGACCGACCATCATGACCCAAGCTGCTTTCCTGAGTGCCTGCCGCGACGCCATCGGCGCCGCCCAGGTGCTGACCGACCCGCACGACACCGCCCCCTACCTCACCGACTGGCGCCGCCGCTACACCGGCGCGGCCTGCGCGGTGCTCTGCCCGGCAACGCCTGACGAAGTCGCCGCGCTCGTCAGACTCACCGTCGAACATCGCGTCGCGCTCGTGCCGCAAGGCGGCAACACCGGCCTCGCCGGCGGCGCCACGCCGGACGCGAGTGGCGCGCAAGCCGTTATCAGCCTGCGCCGTCTGAACCGCGTACGCGACATCGATCCGCACAACAATACAATCACGGTCGAAGCCGGCGTGGTTCTCGCGGAGGTGCAAAGGCTCGCCGAAGAAGCCGGGCGTCTCTTCCCCCTGAGCCTCGCAGCCGAAGGCAGTTGCACGATCGGCGGCAACCTCGCCACCAACGCCGGCGGCACCGGCGTTTTGCGCTACGGCAACACGCGCGAGTTGTGCCTGGGCCTCGAAGTCGTGACGCCGCAGGGCGAACTATGGGATGGCCTGCGTGGGCTGCGCAAGGACAACACCGGCTACGACCTGCGCGATCTGTTTATCGGCGCCGAGGGCACGCTCGGCATCATCACGGCCGCCGTGCTCAAGCTGCATCCGCAACCGGCCGCGCGTGTCACAGCGCTGGCCGCGTTGGCTTCGCCGCATGCGGCGCTCGATTTTCTGTCGCTCACGCAACGCGTCGCCGGGCCGCTCCTGACGGGCTTCGAATTGATGTCGGACTTCTGCCTGCGCCTGGTCGGGCGGCATTTCGAGCAGATGCGCTATCCGTTCGCGGAGCCCCACGCGCAAATCGTGCTGCTGGAATTGTCGGACAGCGAAAGCGAGGAACATGCGCGTGCGTTATTCGAGCGCCTGATGGAAACGGCGCTTGAAAATGGCCTCGTCGAAGACGCGGTGGTCGCGGAAAATCTCGCGCAGTCGCAGGCGTTCTGGGATCTGCGCGAGCACATCCCGCTTGCCCAGGCGGAAGAAGGCCTGAACATCAAGCACGACATCGCGGTGCCGATTTCGCGCATCGGCCACTTCATCGAGGAAACCGACGCGGCGATCGCGCAAGCCGTGCCGGGCGCGCGCATGGTCACGTTCGGCCATCTCGGCGACGGCAATCTGCACTACAACGTGCAGGCGCCCGAGGGCGTCGACGCGAAGGCATTCCTCAAGACCTGGCAAGGCCCGATCAACGACCTCGTGTACGACAGCGTGCACCGGCATCGTGGCAGCATCAGCGCGGAACATGGGCTCGGCCAGTTGAAGATCGACGAGGCGATGCACTACAAGCAGGCTGTCGAAGTGCAATTGATGCACGCCGTCAAACGCGCGCTCGACCCGCTTAACCTGATGAACCCGGGCAAGGTGCTACGCTAACGTCTGACGCCCCTGCCCTCTGCGGGGCTATTGCAGGAGCCGTATTCGTGAAGATTCGAGTGCTGTCCGATCTGCATCTGGAAAACGACGAGCCCGAGCTGATCCCGCATGCGCAGGCGGATCTGATCGTGCTGGCCGGTGACATTCACAATCACGCCGCGGGCCCGCGTTGGGCCGCGCAAACTTTTGACGGCGCCGTCCCGGTGATCTACGTGCCCGGCAATCACGAGTACTACGACGGTGAATTCGGCGCGCTCGACGCCGCGCTCTACGACGCGGCGGCTCAGGTCGACAACGTGCACGTGCTGAACAACGCCGCCCTGGTCGACCCGCAAGGCCGCTGGCGGGTGCTCGGCACCACCCTGTGGACCGACTTCGCGCTGTACGGCGCCGACGAAGCCACGCGCGCCGAATCGATCGACGCCTCGCGCCGGGTGATGCTCGACTTCCGCGGCCTGATCCAGATGAACTGGCCGCACGATACGCTCGACACGCCGCGCGACTTCACCCCCGCCGACTCGCTCGCGCTGCACCGGCAGGCGCGCGCGTGGCTCGAGAATGAACTGGCCAAGCCGTTTGGCGGCAAGACGATCGTCGTCACCCATCACGCGCCGCATCGGCTGAGTCTGGCCGAACGCTACGCGAATGACCCGGTGTCGGCCGGATTCGTCAATCATTTGCCAGAGCTCGTGCGCGCGCCCGTCGCATTGTGGATTCACGGCCACACCCATACGCCGTTCGACTATATCGTCGACGGTACGCGCGTGGTCTGCAATCCGCGTGGCTATCTCGACCGGCGGACCGGCTTGCTGGAAAATCCGCAATTCGCGTGGGACAAGGTCGTCGAGATCTAACGCGGACTCGGGCTGATCTGGGTAGTCAGATTGGGTGGCGGGCACTACCCTGTTGTCGTCGGCGCAATGGTGGCGGCAGGTGAAATGCCATGTTGGCCTGGCCGCTCGAACCCGCGGCATCATCCATCCCGGCCGGATCCGGAGGTCACTCATGTGTGGTCGAATCAGCCAGTACCGCGATCCGCTCCATTACACCGAGCATCTCGGCCTCAGCGACCCGCTGATGCTGTTCGATGCCGCCGACCGCCGGCCCGGCTACAACCTCTCACCAGGCACTCACCCGCTCGCCATTTACGCCGACGAAACGCTGCATGCGGTTCACTGGGGGTATTGCCCGGATTGGGCACGCGCACAGCATCTGCCGCAGACGATCAATGCGCGCGCCGAAACCGCGGCGGACACCCGCTACTTCGAGACTTTGTGGAAAACCGGACGGGTATTGGTGCCGGCGGACGGCTGGTTCGAATGGCGCGTGGAGGCCGCGCCCGAAAAAGATAGTGGAGGCGACAGCACGAACGCTGGATCGGTGCGCCAGCCCTACTTCGTGCGTCTGAAAAGTGATGCGCCGATGTATTTCGCCGCGCTATCGAGTGTGCGTGGTACGGAACCGCAAACGGACGGCATGGGCCTCGTGATCGTAACGGCCACCGCCGACGCGGGGTTGATCGATGTACATGACCGCCGCCCGCTGGTGTTCGCGCCTGAAGCCGCGCGCCGCTGGCTGAATCCGGGCCTGCCGCTCGACGAACTCAACAAGCTCGCCCGCACGGCCTGTTTGCCCGCCGGACGTTTCCGCTGGCACCGGGTGAGTCCTGAAGTGGACCGCACGCTCACTGACGAACCGCGCTTGATCGAAGCGCTGCACTGAAGACACAGCGCCCGGATCGAAGAACATTCCACGGCGAAACTCAACCGCCACGTCAGCCACCGGGCTTAAGGGCACCGGGTCAACAGCCGGACGCGGCGCCTGGAGCGCCTCGACTCAACGATCGCGCCGTTGCGCGGACCCATCTGCCGGATGCTCGACCTCGACCGGCACCAGTTGCGGCTGCTGTTCGCGCAGGCGGCGAAGCAAGTCGCGCGATGCGGCGATTCCAATCAGTCCAAACATGACAGCCACGCCGATCATCAGGTGCGTATCCATGAATCCCTCGTCCTTCCAGTTGTTGCGATTTGCCGAACGGCGGCGAATTGAACGCGTCCGGCTGAATGCGGCAGCGTATGAACGACACGTTAGCAAATCGACTGCGTCGCAGACGTAAGGAAATGTTGCGATGCGGCACGGATGTAACAGGCTGTCATGACCGGCCCGCCGTCGCGTCAACTGGCGCCCTGGAAGCCGTCAGCCGCGCGCAAACTGACGCAACTCGGCCTGATCGGCGGCCAGCGTGGCGGGCAGTTCGTCGCGCAGGAATTCGACCCAGGTCCGAATTTTCGCGTCCAGATACTGGCGTGACGGGTACAACGCGTACAGGTTCATTTCCTGCGACGTGTATTCCGGCAACAGCCACACGAGTTCGCCGCTGCGCAGCCCCCTGATCGCCGAATAGAGCGGAATCAAGCCGACGCCCATGCCACTGCAGGCCGCGACAGACATGGCTTCGGCCACGTTCACCTGAAACGTGGCCGGTCCCAGGACGATCGTTTCTTCGCCGTTCGGCCCGTCAAAGATCCATTTGTCGGTGGGAAATATCGGCGTGACCATTTGCAGACAGGTGTGCTGCGCGAGATCCGCGGGCGTTTGCGGCACGCCGCGTCGCTCCAGGTACGACGGCGACGCGCACGCGATGCTGAACGCACCGCACAGCCGTTGCGACACCAGTCCCGAATCCGGCAGACCGGTGGCGAGCGTCAGCGACACGTCGAAACCTTCGTCGAGCAGGTCAGGCATGCGCTGCGCCAGGGTCAGTTCGACGTGCACATCCGGGTAGCGCGCCTGATAGCGGCCGACCGCCGGCACTACATAGTGCTGCCCGAAGCTCGTCATGGCGTGGACTTTGAGTTTGCCCGACGGGCGCGCATGGGCGTCGCTCGCCTCCGCTTCGGCCTGATCGACGTACGCGAGGATCTGTTCGCAGCGTTGCAGATAGCGCTCGCCCGCTTCGGTCAGCGCGATGCGGCGCGTGGTGCGGTTCAGGAGGCGCGTGCGCAAGTGCGCTTCCAGGTCGGAAACCGCACGCGACGCGTATGCCGTAGTCGTATTCAGGTGCTGAGCGGCACCCGTGAAGCTGCCTGCTTCGACCACACGGACAAATACGCGCATGTTTTGAAGCGTATCCATTGACTTTCCTTGGTGACTCGCAGCGATTGTTACACGATTCGCAAAGACGATTATCACATATTGCGTAAAGATGCCTTGCATCTTTACCGGTTATTCCCCAATCAATCGAAAAATATAATAACGGCCAAGGTTCTATAGCTATTTATGGGGGAAATCGTGCAGTCTCCGGTACCAAAAGGGGTCGCCGCCGTCGCGGTTCTTACGATCCTATTAACAATCGCCGGCTGCGCCAGTACCGGAGGCATCGCCCCACAAGCGAGCGGCATCGCGCCCGCTTCGCTCGACGCAGGCAACGCCATCCGCGCCGCCAATGCCGATGCGCAATGGCCCGCCGCCGACTGGTGGCGTGTCTATAACGACCCGCAACTCAACCAGTGGATCGAAGCCGCGCAGGCGGGCAATCCGGATCTCGCGGCTGCTCAGGCGCGCGTGCGCGAAGCAGCGTCGATGGCGGGCGTCGCCCGTGCGGCGCTGTCGCCGCAGGTCAACGGCAGTCTGTCGCTCCAGCGTCAGAAGTGGGCCGATAACGTGTACTACGGTCCGGGCCCGCTCGCGGGCGAGCAGTCGTGGAACAACACCGGCACGCTCGGCCTCTCGTATCACCTCGATATCTGGGGCAAGGATAAAAACGCCGCCGAACGCGCGCTCGACGCCGCCCATGCAAGCGCGGCGGATGCCCGCGCCGCCCAGCTCGAACTGCAAGCCAACGTGGTGCGCACCTACATCGACCTGTCGCTGAACTACGCGCTGCTCGATATCGCCCGCGCCACCTTGCAGCAACAGCAGCAGATCGTCGATCTGGCCACCCGCCGTCTGAAGGGCGGCATCGGCACACAGCTCGAAGTGAGCCAGGCCGAAACGCCGATACCCGAATACGAGCGCCAGATCGATGCGATCGAAGAAAAAATCGCGCTCGGCCGCAATCAGCTGGCTGCATTGGCCGGCAAAGGTCCGGGCGCAGGCGATTCGATCCAGCGGCCGGCGCTGTCGCTCGCCGCGCCCGCCGGTCTGCCGAGCGCCTTGCCCGCGGATCTGATCGGCCACCGGCCTGACGTGGTCGCGGCGCGCTGGACGGTGGCGGCGCAAGCGCGCGGCATCGACGTCGCCAAGGCTGACTTCTACCCGGACATCAATCTGCTGGCGTCGATCGGCGGGTATGCGGCGATGGGTCCGCTGTTCCAGTTTCTGAAGAATCCGTCGCATAGCTGGAGCGGCGGGCCGGCGCTGTCGCTGCCGATTCTCGACGGCGGGCGTCTGCGCTCGCAACTCGGCGTGGCGTCGTCGAGTTATGACGAAGCGGTCGATCGCTATAACCAGTCGATCGTCGGCGCACTCAAGGACATCTCCGATCAGGTAATCCGGATCCGCTCGCTGACGACCCAGGCGCAGGACGCCGACCGTTCGGTCGCAGCGGCGCGTAAGAACTACGACCTGGCACGCGAAGGCTACCAGCGCGGTCTGACCGATTACCTGAACGTGCTGATCGCGCAAACGCAGTTGCTGCGCGCCCAGGAAGGCGTCGCGAAGATTCAGGCCGAGCGGCTCGGCGCGCATGCGTCGCTGGTGACCGCTTTGGGTGGCGGCCTCGATGAACCGGCCAACGGTCCGCAGCCGAACGAAACGCTGCCGGCGCACGGCAAGGGCAAGGCACAGGCAGTGGCCGGCGTACCCGCTTCGGATGCTGCCGCCGCGGTGAACCCCGCCGCTCGGAACCCGCACGTGTCGTCCGTAAATGCCAACACCAGCGCCGGCGCCCGCGCGGCCGCCGACGCGCCTGCGGCAGAGTAAGGAAGCCGGCCGTGTCAGCCTCCCCCTCTCCTGCCTCGCGCTTCGCGTCGTTCGCCGCGCTCCACGCGGCGGCCGTCGACTGGGCGCGCACCGACGGCCTCACGTGGGTCTACCTGCTCAAGGCGCTCGCCGCCTGCTTTCTCGCGCTCGGCGTCGCGATGAAGCTCGATCTGCCGCAGCCGCGCACCGCGATGACCACCGTGTTCATCGTGATGCAGCCGCAAAGCGGCATGGTGTTCGCCAAGAGCTTCTACCGGATCTGCGGCACGCTGGTCGGCCTCGTCGTGATGCTCGCGCTGATCGGTCTGTTCGCGCAGCAGCCCGAAATGTTCATTGTCGCGACCGCGATCTGGGTCGGCATCTGCACCGCGGGCGCCGCGCGCAACCGCAACTTCAGGTCGTACGGCTTCGTGCTGGCCGGCTATACCGCCGCGCTGATCGGCATTCCGGCTTCGCAACATCCGGACGGCGCGTTTCTGAGCGCGCTCACTCGGGTGGCCGAAGTCGTGGTCGGCATCATCTGCGCGGGCGCGGTGAGCGGCCTCGTGTTTCCGCAATACGCCGGCTTGCAGATGCGCAGCACGGTGCGCGCGCGCTTTTCCGCGTTCGTCGACTATCTGTCCGCGTCGCTCGCCGGCCGCAACGATCGTGCGCAGATCGAGGCGACTAATGCGCGCTTTGTCGCCGACATCGTCGGCTTTGAAGCGGCGCGCAGTGTCGCCGTGTTCGAAGGCCCCACTTCGCGCATGCGCGGCGGCCGCCTTGCGCGTTTGAACAGCGAGTTCATGACCGCGTCGACGCGCTTTCACGCGCTGCATCAGTTGATGAACCGGCTGCGCGACGCAAAGACGCGCGAAGCGACGGTCGCGATCGACGCGCTCGAACCGTACTTCAAGGAAATCGCCCCACTGCTCGCGAAGTCCGGCGAACCGGTGCTGAGCGCGGCCGATGCAGCCCACGCGGCCGCGCAACTCGACGCCTACAAGGCCGAACTGCCCAAGCGGGTGCGGGCGACGCGTGCAGACCTGGAGATGGACCCCGCCGTCCCGTTGCTCGACTTCGACACCGGCGCGGAACTGCTGTACCGCTTTATCGACGACCTGCACGCATACGCGGCCACTTATGCGTCACTTGCCGTCGACACGCACGAGCGGGAGCGCTGGATCGAGCGTTACGAGCCGAAAACCAACGCGATTGCCGCCGGCGTGGCGGGCCTGCGCGCGGCCATTGTATTGATCGTGGTCGGCGCATTCTGGATCGCGAGTGCCTGGCCGAGCGGCCCGACGCTCGTGCTGAATGCCGCGACCATCTGCGCGCTGGCGTCGTCGTCGCCGAATCCGAAGCGCACCGCTTTCCAGATGGCCGGCGGCACGCTGGCGGCCGCGGTGATGGGGATGATCGTGGTGTACGGCGTGTATCCGCATATCGACGGCTTTCCGCTGCTGTGCGCCGCGCTCACGCCGTTCCTGCTGCTCGGCGTGTTCATGACGACGCGACCCGCGCTGGCCGGTTACGGCGTCGGCTACTGCATCTTCTTCTGCTTCCTCGCCGGTCCGGACAACGTGATTCATTACGACCCGAGCGGCACCATTAACGATGCCCTGGCGCTGGTGCTGTCGATACTGATATCGACGCTTGCCTTTGCCGTGCTGCTGCCGCCGTCGACGCCGTGGCTGCGCAACCGTCTGCTGGTGGACCTGCGCCGCCAGGTGGTGCTGGCGAGCCGCGCGCGCCTGCGGCGCGTGCGTTCGCGCTTCGAGAGCGGCGCGCGCGATCTGATGTTCCAGATCAACGCGCTGGCACAGGACGAACCCACGCTCCAACGCGATACCTTGCGCTGGCTGTTCTCCGTGCTCGAAGTGGGCAACGCGATGATCGATCTGCGCGCGGAAGTGGCGGCGCTGCCCGCCGATGCACGCTATGCGACCTCGATGCCCTGGCGCGTGTCGTTGCGCGCGATGCGCAAGGCCGTGACGGCGCTGTTCGGACGCCCGCGCGCGGATCGCTTCGACCGTGCGCTGGCGGCGACCACCGACGCGATCGCCGCGCTCCAGCAGATGCTTGCCACCTTCACGCCGCCGCGTGAAGAGCGGCATCGGCTGCAGCGCATTCTGAGTCATCTGCATTTCATTCGTACCGCGCTGCTCGATCCGCAATCGCCGCTTGAACCGCTGGTGAGCGGACGTGCCGGCGCGTCTGAAGGAATTCGTCATGCCACGTGATATTGCTGTTTTCGACGCCTACGTGCCGGCCATCGTGCTGCTGTTCATTGCGGGCGCCGCGCTTACCTGGGTGTTGGACCGCGTGATTGCCTATACGGGCCTGTATCGCGTGGTGTGGCATCCGTCCTTGTTCCGGGCCAGCTTGCTCGTGTGTGTCTGCGGCGTGCTGGGTCTCGCCGTTTATCGTTGATCAGAGTCGAAACATGACCATCCGAAATATTGTGGGCTTCGTCGCGACGGCCCTTGTTTTTATCGTCGCGATCCTGATTGGGCGCGTGTTGTGGGTTCATTACATGGATGAACCGTGGACCCGCGATGGACGCGTGCGCGCGGAGATCGTCAATGTGGCGCCGGACGTCTCGGGCGCGGTGGTCGATCTGCCGGTGAAGGACAACCAGATGGTGAAAAAGGGCGATCTGTTGATGCAGATCGATCCATCGCACTATGAGATTGCGGTCGAGCAGGCGCAGGCTGCGGTTGCTGCGCGCAAGGCCGAATTGCAGATGCGGCGGGATGATGCGCAGCGGCGTGCGGATATGGATGCCCTGGTCGTGTCCAAGGAGAATCGTGAGAATGCCACGCATGCTGCGTCTGCTGCTGACGCCGGGTATCAGCAGGCTTTGGCCGCGCTGGATGCCGCGAAGTTGAATCTGGCGCGCACGCGGGTGGTGTCGCCGGTTGACGGTTATGTC
This sequence comes from Paraburkholderia fungorum, assembly GCF_046027215.1. Classification (GTDB taxonomy): domain Bacteria; phylum Pseudomonadota; class Gammaproteobacteria; order Burkholderiales; family Burkholderiaceae; genus Paraburkholderia; species Paraburkholderia fungorum_D. The sequence goes on from NZ_JAQQEN010000001.1 coordinate 3,309,949, forward strand.
ACGAACCTCAATGTATTTCGTGGGGATTATGCGACGACTGGCGCAGCCAAGCTGGCGATTGTCGATAGTCATTCCTTCTGGGTATATGGGTATTTTGAGGAGACGAAGCTTCCTCATGTTCGCGTCGGCGATAAGGCTGAAGTTCGGTTGATGAGCGGCGGGACGCTGCAGGGGCATGTCGAGAGTATTTCTCGCGGGATTTATGATCGGGATAATCCCGAGAGCCGCGAGTTGCTTGCGGATGTAAATCCGACTTTCAATTGGGTTCGGCTCGCTCAGCGGGTACCCGTTCGGGTGGGGATTGATTCTGTGCCTGATGGGGTTGTGCTTGCAGCTGGGATTACTTGTACTGTTGTTGTTAAGCCTAGTTAGTGGTTTTTGCCTTTGGCGGCGGCACTGTTTTTGTGCCTACGGCGTTGGCCTTTCCTTGTGTTCTTATTGGTTTATTAGCGTTCCCCCTGTGCGGGGGGGCACCTACTTTTCTTTGCCGGCCGCAAAGAAAAGTAGGCAAAAGAAAGCGGCTCACACCGCCAACATCTAAGCGGGTCCCCTGGCTTGGAGGGGCTGGTGGCGCGATTAACGGATCACACCTCGGTCCATAACCGGCAGTGACACAGCCGTCATCCGCTCCCACTCCGCACTGCGTGCGTCGCGGTTGGGTCCACTGCGGAAACCGGGCGCTTCGTTTGTGCGTGAGCGGGGCCATCGGCTTCGCCTCGGCGAGGCGCCGAAAACACCAATCGGTTTTGAGAAGTAGTACCGCCCCGGCGCGCGCAGCGCCGCCGGAAGCATGACGGCCTGGTCACTCACGAGAGCAGGTGCGGAGGGCCAATCTCTACGGGGCCACGATCCCCTCCAAGCCAGGGGACCCGCTTAAGAGTTAGCGGTTTGAGCCGCTTTCTTTTGCCTACTTTTCTTTGCGGCCGGCAAAGAAAAGTAGGTGCCCCCCCGCACAGGGGGAACGCTAATAAACCAAAATGAAAACAAGCAAAGGCCAAAGAGGCAAGAACCAGGAAATGCCGCCGCCAAAGGCAAAAAAAACTTATAACCGAAATTTCCCCACCATAACCTTCAACCCCCTGGCCTGATCATCCAAAGACCGGGCAGCAGCCGTAGCCTGCTCTACAAGAGCTGCATTCTGCTGCGTGCCCGAGTCCATCTGCGTCACCGCGAGGTTAATCTCTTCAATCCCGGCACTCTGCTCGGAAGAAGCAGCCGAAATTTCCCCCATGATGTCGGTGACACGCTTCACGGCCTTAACGACTTCATCCATCGTCTGCCCAGCATCCTGGGCCAAGGTGGACCCATTGCTCACGCGTTCCACCGACGTGCTGATCAACCCCTTGATCTCCTTAGCCGCAGCGGCGCTCCGCTGAGCCAGATTCCGCACTTCGGCAGCCACCACCGAAAACCCACGCCCTTCTTCACCAGCCCGCGCAGCTTCAACCGCCGCGTTCAAAGCCAGAATGTTGGTCTGAAAAGCAATCCCCTCGATCACGCCGATAATGTCGCCAATACTCCGCGCGCTATCGTTGATCTCATTCATGGTCGCCACCACGCGACCCACCACCGCGCCACCCTTCTCCGCAATCTCCGATGCATTGTTGGCCAGCGTGCTCGCCTGCTTCGCGTTGTCAGCATTCTGCCGAACCGTCGACGTCAACTGCTCCATGCTGCTCGCAGTACGCTCGAGCGCCATCGCCTGCTGCTCGGTACGCTGCGACAAGTCCAGGTTCCCCATCGAAATTTCGCCCGATGCCGTCGCAATCGCGTCAGCGCTCGCAGCGATGTCGGACACCGTCGTCGACAGGCCGCCTTGCATGTCGTGCAGCGCGTACAGCATGCTCGATGTGTCCTTGCGGCCCAGCACGATCTGATTCGACAGATCACCCGCCGCGATCCGGCTGGCAATTTCCTTCGCGTAAGCAGGCTCGCCGCCGAGCTGGCCGGCAAGACGCCGCACCACCCACTCGCTGATGCCAAACGCCAGCGCAATCAGCCCAACCGTCATCACCGCGATCATCACGAACGACGAGTGGTAAATAAAGCCCGATACCTCGATAGTCGCCTTCGCGGCGGTCCCGCGCTGCGCAACCAGTTCGTCGACCAGTTTTTCGAGCTTGCCGGTTTCGACCAGCAGCGAGACATCCTGCGTGCCGACCTGCCAGTTCATCTGCGAGAGATCGAGCGGCTGCGCTTTCACAAGCGTCACGAAATCACGCAAGTGGCCGCTCCACACGGCCACCGCAGCGGCAAACTTTTTCTGCTGATCGACCGCCGCGGCGTCGGACGCGTCGACGTACTGTTGCAGCGTGCCGAGTTGTGTCGACAAACCGCTCAGGCCCTTGTCGATGTCGGCGCCCAGATCGTCGCGTTCCTTGGCCGTGGTCGCGGTCAGCAGCATCTTTTGCGCGCGGCTCGCCCGCAGCATGTGGCCGCGCGCCTCTTCCGCGGCGCGGCTCGCCACGTAGCCCTGGTCGTAGATCGATTGCGTTGACGCGTTCAGACGGCTGATCTGGGTCAACGAAAACACGCCGATCGCCAGCGTGCCAATCAGCAGCACAGCGAATGCGAGGCGCAACATCGCCTTCACCGACAAACCTCTGAGGCGCACGGCACGCGCCCGGCGGTCCTGCCCATGAGATGGCGACGGCTTGCCCGCCGCTTCTCTTTCCGATCCGAACCCCGCACCCGTCTGGCCACCCCGCGAAACTGCTTTCATATTTCTCGTCCCCACGTGTCGAACTGCCGAAAAGGTCAGTTCCGGCATTGCTGCTTATCTCTCCGGGTCTACGGCATAACGTCTGCGATCTTTAGCGCCGCTCGCGTCATACCGGACGCGCGTCGCCCGGTCCTTGGCGCGCCGCCTCGTAAGCTTCGCGCCCGCGACCCGTTTTATACATGGCCAAAATTCAGCAAATGGGATTAATCAGCCGGCTTGCCAAGCGCTAGTGGCAATGGAAGCGTATCCACCGCAAGCACCGCCGCGGTGCGCAAGATTCCCGATTCCGGCGCATCGGCAAGACCCTGTCCCACCGGAAAGTGTCCGATTCGCGACAAAACTTGTCCTTACAATTCGTGCAAGCCACATTAAACTTCGACAAATAGGTGACAAAGCCGGATTCCGCGTCGAAATGCCGCAGCCCTCAAACCAAGAATGGAGATCGACGCCGCGCCGGCAGCCTGGTCCCCAGAACCCCTCATCCTTTTCTCTCTCTGATCTAGCGTATGGAAACGAGCCTCGACAAAAGTGCCCTCTCCGGCGCGCCAGCCGGCACCGCCGCTCCGCAGCCGGCCGCCGGGGTCCAACGCACGGTGTATTCCGTGCTCGGTGCGATCAGCTTTTCGCATCTGCTCAACGACATGATCCAGTCGTTGATTCTGGCGATCTACCCGATGCTGAAAGACAACTTTTCGTTGTCGTTCGGGCAGATCGGCCTGATTACGCTGACCTATCAGATCACCGCGTCGCTGCTGCAACCGCTCGTCGGCACCTATACCGACAAGCATCCGAAACCGTATTCCCTGCCCGTTGGCATGGGCTTCACGCTCGCCGGCCTGTTGCTAATGTCGATTGCGCCGAATTTCGGCGTGCTGCTGGTGGCGGCGGCGCTGGTCGGTTGCGGCTCGTCGGTGTTCCACCCGGAATCGTCGCGGGTCGCGCGCATGGCCTCGGGCGGCCGTCACGGACTCGCCCAGTCGCTGTTCCAGGTGGGCGGCAATGCGGGTTCGTCGCTCGGGCCGCTGCTCGCCGCACTGATCGTGATTCCGCACGGCCAGCGCAGCATCGCGTGGTTCTCGGTGGCGGCGCTGGTCGCGATCGTCGTGCTCACGCAGATCGGCCGCTGGTACAAACAGCACCCGTCGGTGAAAAAGGCGCGCGGGCAGACCGCTCACGCCACGCTCTCGCGCAACAAGGTCATGTTCGCGATGAGCGTGCTGATCCTGCTGGTGTTCTCCAAGTACTTCTACCTCGCGAGCATCAACAGCTATTTCACGTTCTATCTGATCGACAAGTTCCATCTGCCGGTGCAAGCCGCACAGATCCACCTGTTCGTGTTCCTCGCCGCAGTTGCGGCGGGCACGGTGATCGGCGGTCCGATCGGTGACCGGATCGGCCGTAAGTATGTGATCTGGGTGTCGATTCTCGGCGTGGCGCCGTTCACGCTGCTGCTGCCGTACGCCAACCTGTTCTGGACCGGCGTGCTGACGGTCATCATTGGTGTGGTGCTGGCCTCGGCGTTCTCGGCGATTCTGGTCTACGCGCAGGAACTGATTCCCGGCAAGGTGGGCATGGTCGCGGGTCTGTTCTTCGGCTTCGCGTTCGGCATGGGCGGGATCGGCGCGGCCGTGCTCGGCCAACTGGCCGATGCCACCAGCATCACGTATGTCTATAAGGTCTGCTCGTTCCTGCCGCTGATCGGCGTGCTGACGGTGTTTCTGCCGGATGTCGAAGGCAAGCGCGCAAAAGCCTGACCGACGCACGGCAGGTTGCATACGAAAAAAGGCGCTGCGGCGCCTTTTTTCTTGGCGCTTGCGCTCATGGTGAACCCGCGTTGTCCGCAGGGCTGCGCCTGCTCTATGCTTGAGCGCAGACGCATGGCGCGCTCGCGTGATGTTGGCAGGGCGCGCTAAACGACCACCCGACCACCCGCTCACCCACTCACCCGCTCACCCACGCCGCAGGAAGGATCGCCGCCGATGACCCGCTACCGCGATTTCCACCGCCGTTCGATCGAGAACCCCGAAGATTTCTGGCGCGAACAGGCGCAGCGGATTCATTGGCAAACGCCGTTCGACACGGTCCTCGATCGCTCGAATCCGCCATTCGCACGCTGGTTTGTCGGCGGCCGGACGAACCTGTGCCATAACGCGGTGGACCGGCATCTGGTCGAACGCGGACAGCAGAATGCGCTGGTGTATGTGTCGACGGAAACCGGCATCGAACGGCGCTATACCTACGCCGAGCTCCACGCGGAAATCAACCGGATGGCCGCCGTGATGCGCTCGCTGGGCGTCAAACGCGGCGACGTGGTGCTGCTCTATCTGCCGATGATTCCCGAAGCGCTCTTCGCGATGCTCGCTTGCGCGCGTCTCGGCGCGATTCACTCGGTGGTATTCGGCGGCTTCGCGGCACCCAACCTCGCCGCGCGCATCGACGATGCGAAACCCGCGCTGATCGTCACCGCCGACGCCGGCGCGCGCGGCGGCAAGGTGATCGACTACACGCCGCTGGTGGACGAAGCGCTCTCGCGCGCCACGCACAAGACGCCGCACGTGCTGCTGATCGACCGGCAACTCGCGCCCGAGCGCCTGAACGCGAGCTATCTGGTCGACTACGAGCCGTTACGCGAACAGTTCTTCAACGCCCACGTGCCGTGCGAATGGCTCGAATCGAACGAGCCTTCGTATGTGCTGTACACGTCGGGCACGACCGGCAAGCCGAAGGGCGTGCAGCGCGACGTGGGCGGCTATGCCGTGGCGCTGGCGGCGTCGATGGAGCACATCTTCCAGGGCAAGGCCGGCGACACGATGTTCACCGCGTCCGACGTAGGCTGGGTGGTCGGGCATAGCTACATCGTCTACGCGCCGCTGATCGCGGGGCTGACGACCGTGATGTACGAAGGCACGCCGATCCGCCCGGATGGCGGTATCTGGTGGCGCCTCGTCGAGCAGCACAAGATCAACCTGATGTTCACGGCGCCGACCGCGTTGCGCGTGCTGAAAAAGCAGGACCCGGCGCTGCTGAAGAAAGCCAACCTGACGAGCCTGCGCGCGCTGTTTCTTGCCGGCGAACCGCTCGACGAACCGACTGCCGCCTGGATTGCCGACGCGCTCGGCAAACCGGTCATCGACAACTACTGGCAAACCGAAACCGGCTGGCCGATGCTGGCGATCCCGCGTGGCGTCGAAGCGCTGCCCACCAAACTCGGCTCGCCGGGCGTGCCGTCGGCGGGCTTCAATCTGACCTTGCGCAACGAGTTGACAGGCGAGCCCTGCCCGCCCGGCGAGAAAGGCGTACTCACGCTCGGTTATCCGCTGCCGCCAGGCTGCATGTCGACGGTATGGGGCGACGACAAGCGCTTTGTCAGCACCTATTGGTCGAGCATCCCGAACCAGCAGGCCTACTCGACTTTCGACTGGGGGATTCAGGACGAGGATGGTTACGTGACGATCCTCGGCCGCACTGACGACGTGATCAACGTCGCGGGCCACCGGCTCGGCACGCGCGAAATCGAAGAAGCATTGTCGAGCCACGCGGCGGTGGCGGAAGTCGCGGTGGTCGGCGTGACGGATGCGCTCAAGGGCCAGGTGGCGCTGGCGTTCGTCGTATTGCGCGATGCCGATGCTTATGCGGCGGACAAAGCGCGCACGAAGCTGGAAGCGGATCTGGCCGCGACGGTGGACCGCCAGCTCGGCGCGATTGCGCGGCCGGCGCGCGTGCATGTGGTCTCGATGCTGCCGAAAACGCGCTCGGGCAAGCTGCTGCGCCGTGCGATTGCGGCGCTCGCCGAAGGTCGCGAACCAGGCGATTTGCCGACGATCGAAGACCCGGCTGCGTTGCAGCAGGTGCGCGAGGCGCTTGAAGCGGCCACGAAGCACTAGCGGATAAAGCGAAGCGGCGGCGCCCCACTGGTGCGCTGCCGCTTTTGCGTTGCTGCTTATACGTTGCCGCGTTTAGAGTCCCGCGTTCAGAGTCCCGCGTTTAGACGCCCGCATTCAGTTTCCACCGCGCGCTTGCAGAAACCGCGTCAGGATGGCGTTCGAATACGTGCCGGCAATCTCCGTCAGGAATGACACGAACGACTCCGGCGCATGGTCGTCCGCCGTATCCGAAATGGTCCGCACGACCGCGCACGGCACGCCGTATTCGTGACAGACCTGCGCGATCGCCGCGCCTTCCATCTCCACAGCCAGCGCCTCCGGCAATGCCTCGCGCAAGGCCCCGACGGCGGCCGCGCTGGCGACGAACTGATCGCCGCTGATAATCAAACCGCGATGCACACGTGGCTCCCGCGTGCCGAAGCGCACTGCCGCGGCCGCGCCCTCTTCCGCCACGAAGCGCTCGCCAGCGGCGACGAGCTGATCGGCGAGCGCCGCATCGGCGGCAAAACGCGACACGCCCAGCAACGGCACTTCGAAACGCGGAAACAGCGGCGACGCGTCGAGGTCGTGTTGCAGCAGCGCATTGGCCACGACGATATCGCCGACCCGCACGTCCTGCCGCACGCCACCGGCGACGCCCGTGAACACAACCGCTTCGACATCGAATGCATGAATCAGCGCGCTGACGGTGGCCGCCGCGGCGACCTTGCCCACGCGCGCCAATGTGACCACGCACGGCGCGCCGTGCACGGTGCCGAGATGATAGTCACGCTGGCCGTGCGTGATGGTGCGTACACCGGATTCGGCACGCATCGCTTCGATCAGATCGCCAAGCTCCTGCGGTAAAGCCGCGAGAATGCCGAGCGGACGATGCGAGAGCGGTGCACCGCTGCGGTTCGGATCGATCGCAGCCGGATCGAGGCTGGGCGTTCCTATGCCGGGCGCCCCGATGCCGGCTGCCCCTACGCCGGGCGCCCCGATGCCGGCCGCGCCTACGCCGGCCGCGCTCATTCAACCGCCTGCAGTTTGGCAACGGCGAGGGCCAGCCATTTCTCGCCGTGCCGCTTGAATTTGACCTGCGCTTTCGCGTCGGTGCCGCCGCCTTCGAGCGCGGTGATCGTGCCTTCGCCGAATTTCGTGTGGAACACCTGCTGGCCGACGCGGAAACCGGTTTCCGCCGCGCGCTGCTCGTTGGCGAAGGCCGGCAACGGCGCCGGTGTGGACGACGATGCGCCGGTATAGCCCGGTCGCGCGAACCAGTCGCGCCCGTAACCGGCGTTGTCCGACCGACCGCCCCAACGCGCGCCCGCCTCGACCTTCGGCGTGAGCCACTTGAGCGTTTCCTGCGGCAGTTCGTCGAAGAAACGCGAACGGATGTTGTAGCGCGTCTGGCCATGCAGCATCCGGCTCTGCGCGAAGGACAGATACAAACGCTCCTTTGCCCGCGTAATCGCCACGTACATCAGGCGGCGTTCTTCCTCCAGACCGTCCGATTCCATCGCGCTGTTTTCGTGCGGGAACAGGCCTTCTTCCAGACCGGTAATGAACACCGCGGTGAATTCGAGGCCCTTGGCCGCGTGCACCGTCATCAACTGCACGGCTTCCTGACCGGCTTGCGCCTGGTTGTCGCCCGCCTCGAGCGAGGCATGCGACAGGAAACCGGCGAGCGGCGTCATCGTGTCGGGGTTTTGCGCCGGATCGGCGATATCGGGCGCGTCCAGCACGACTGTATTGGGGTCGTCGGTGGCCACCGCAAGTTCAGGCGCGGCGGTTGCGCCCGGACGCAGCGGAATCGAGCGCGCGGGCGTATCCATGCCATAGCCTTCTTCGCTGACGAAGGCGGCGGCCGCGTTGACCAGTTCCTGCAAGTTCTCCAGCCGGTCCTGACCTTCGCGTTCGTTCTGATAGAACTCCGAGAGGCCGCTCGCACGAACCACGTATTCGACCGTCTCCGGCAGGCTCATCTGCTGCGTTTCCGCGCGCATCTTGCCGATCAGATTCGCGAAGCCGGCGAGACTCGAACCCGCCTTGCCCGCCACATAGGGAATCGCCGCGGCCATCGAGCAGTTGTAGAGACGCGCAGCGTCCGCCAGTTGCTCGATCGAACGTGCGCCGATGCCGCGCGTCGGGAAATTGACGACGCGTGCGAACGCGGTGTCGTCGTTCGGATTGTCGATCAGCCGCAGATAGGCGAGCGCGTGCTTGACTTCCTGGCGCTCGAAAAAGCGCAGACCGCCGTACACCCGATACGCGATACCCGCATTGACCAGCGTGTGTTCGATCGTGCGTGACTGCGCGTTGCTGCGATAGAGGATCGCGATTTCACTACGCGAGGTGCCGGTGCTGATGAGCGCCTTGATTTCCTCGACGATCCAGCCGGCTTCCTGCGAATCGGTAGCCGACTCGTAGACGCGCACTGGTTCGCCGTGACCGGCGTCGGTACGCAGGTTCTTGCCCAGACGCCGCGAGTTATTGGCGATCAGCTGATTGGCCGCATCGAGAATATGGCCATGCGAGCGGTAGTTCTGCTCGAGCTTGATCAGATGACGGACGTTGAACTCATGTTCAAAGTCGCGCATGTTGCCGACGTTCGCGCCGCGGAAGGCATAAATAGACTGGTCGTCATCGCCGACCGCGAAGATCGAGTTGGTCTGCCCGGCCAGCATTTTCAGCCACGCGTATTGCAGCTTGTTGGTGTCCTGAAACTCGTCGACGAGGATGTGCCTGAAACGCGCCTGATAGTGGGCGCGCAGCGGCGGGTTGTGCGCCAGCAATTCGTAGCAGCGCAGCAGCAGTTCCGGAAAATCGACGACGCCTTCGCGTTGGCATTGCTGCTCGTAGGCTTCGTAGAGCTCGACGAATTTGCGGTTGAAGTTGTCTGTGGCGTCGACGTCTTTCGGGCGCAGGCCTTGTTCTTTGGAATTGTTGATGAAGTACTGGAGATTTTTTGCCGGGTACTTTTCGTCGTCGATGTTAAGGCCCTTCATCAGACGCTTGATCGCGGAGAGCTGGTCGGCGGTATCGAGGATCTGGAAGGTAGCCGGCAGGCCCGCATCGCGGTGATGCGCGCGGAGCATGCGGTTGCAGAGGCCGTGGAAGGTGCCGATCCACATGCCTCTCGTGTCGATGGGCAGCAGTGCCGAGAGGCGCGACATCATTTCGCGCGCGGCCTTATTGGTGAAGGTCACCGCCAGGATGGTGGCTGGGGACGCCAGACCATGCTGGATGAGCCACGCGATTCGCGTGATGAGGACGCGGGTTTTGCCGCTACCCGCGCCGGCCAGAATGAGCGCTGGCTCGTTGGGGAGCGTTACGGCTGCGTGTTGTTCGGGGTTTAGATTGGCTAGCAGATCGGGCATTTTTGAAGGAGGGACAGGGGGGCGGCGAGGGCTTTCGGCATTATATGCCCCTGCGGGGTTGGGGTTTTTTTGCGCTTTTTGCCTACGGCGGTTTTGGCCTTTTCTTGTGCTGGCTTCCTGGGCCTTTCCTTGTTTTCTTATTGGTCTATTAGCGTCGCCCCTGTGCGGGGCAGGCACCTACTTTTCTTTGCCCACCAAGTGGACTTCCTTCGGGGCGCCGGCCGCAAAGAAAAGTAGGCAAAAGAAAGCGGCTCAAACCGCCAACATTTAAGTGGGTCCCCTAGCTTGGAGGGGCTAGTGGCCCGATTAACGGATCACACCTCGGTCCATAAGCGCCAGTGACACAGCCATCATCCGCTCCCACTCCGCACTGCGTGCGTCGCGGACGGGTCCGCCAGGGAAACCAGGCGCTTCGTTTGCGCTTGGTGGGGGCCATCGGCTTCGCCTCGGCGAGGCGCTGAAGAAAACCGATGGTTGGTGAAGTACCGCCCCGGCGCGCGCAGCGCCGCCGGAGGTATGACGGCCTGGTCACTCAGGCGGGGAGGTGCGCAGGCTCAATCTCTACGGCGCCACGACACCCTCCAAGCCAGGGGAGCCGCTTAAATGCTAGCGGTTTGAGCCGCTTTCTTTTGCCTACTTTTCTTTGCGGCCGGCAAAGAAAAGTAGGTGCCCCCCCGCACAGGGGGAACACTAATAAACCAATAAGAATGCAAGGAAAGGCAAGAAAACAAGGAAAGGCCAACACCGCAGGCACAAGAAAATACCGCCGCCAAAGGCACACAGAAAACAAACCAAACACCGTAGATACAAAGAAACCCCGCTCCGCGGGCCCCTCCCCAGTTGCCGCTTATAATCGAACATTCTTTGCATCTTCCAGCAGACCGACGAAATGAGCGAGACCCCGAGCGACCCGACCTCCCTGCTTGCCAAAAGCTTCGAGCCCCACACCATCGAAGCCCACTGGGGCCCCGAATGGGAAAAGCGCGCCTACGCGGCGCCCGCCTTCGACGAGAATAAAAAAGATTTCTCGATCCAGCTGCCGCCCCCGAACGTCACAGGCACCCTCCACATGGGTCACGCCTTCAACCAGACGATCATGGACGGCCTCACCCGCTATCACCGCATGCTCGGCCAGAACACCCTGTGGGTGCCGGGCACGGACCACGCGGGTATCGCCACGCAAATCGTCGTCGAACGGCAACTGGACGCCCAAGGCATCTCGCGCCACGACCTCGGCCGCGAAAAATTCACCGAACGTGTCTGGGAATGGAAACAGCAGTCCGGCTCGACCATCACGAATCAGGTGCGCCGCCTCGGCGCGTCGATCGACTGGTCCCGCGAATACTTCACGATGGACGACAAAATGTCGGCCGCCGTGCGCGATGTTTTCGTACGCCTCTATGAACAGGGCCTGATCTACCGCGGCAAACGCCTCGTCAACTGGGATCCGGTCCTGCTCACCGCGGTCTCCGACCTCGAAGTGGTCAGCGAAGAAGAAAACGGCCACCTCTGGCATATCCACTATCCCCTCGCGGACGGCTCGGGCCATCTGACAGTCGCCACCACGCGCCCGGAAACCATGCTCGGCGACACCGCCGCCATGGTCCACCCGGAAGACGAGCGCTACGCCCACCTGATCGGCAAAACGATCAGGCTGCCGCTCACCGGCCGCGAAATCCCGATCATCGCCGACGATTACGTCGATCGCGAATTCGGTACCGGCGTGGTCAAAGTCACCCCCGCGCACGATTTCAACGACTATCAGGTCGGCCTGCGCCACAAACTGCCGATGATCGAAATCCTCACGCTCGACGCGAAGATCAACGACAACGCGCCGGAAAAATACCGAGGTCTCGACCGCTTCGAAGCCCGCAAGCAGGTCGTGGCCGACCTCGAAGCGCTCGGCGCGCTCGAATCGGTCAAGCCGCACAAGCTGATGGTGCCGCGCGGCGACCGCACGGGCGTCGTGATCGAGCCGATGCTCACGGACCAATGGTTCGTCGCGATGAGCAAGCCGGCGCCGGAAGGCACCTTCAATCCGGGTAAATCGATCGCGGAAACGGCGCTCGACGTCGTGCGCAGCGGCGAAATCAGGTTCGTGCCGGAAAACTGGTCCACCACGTACTACCAGTGGCTCGAAAACATCCAGGACTGGTGTATCTCGCGCCAACTCTGGTGGGGCCATCAGATCCCGGCGTGGTACGGCGAAAACGGCGAAATCTTCGTCGCCAAAACCGAAGAAGAAGCACGCGCCAAGGCCGTCGCCGCAGGCTACACGGGCGCACTGAAGCGTGACGAAGACGTGCTCGACACGTGGTTCTCGTCAGCGCTGGTGCCGTTCTCGTCGCTCGGCTGGCCGAACGAAACGCCGGAGCTGAAGCACTTCCTGCCGTCGTCGATGCTGGTCACCGGCTTCGACATCATCTTTTTCTGGGTCGCGCGCATGGTCATGATGACCACGCACTTCACCGGCAAAGTGCCGTTCGACACGGTTTACGTGCATGGCCTCGTGCGTGACGCCGAAGGCCAGAAGATGTCGAAGAGCAAGGGCAATACGCTCGACCCGATCGATATCGTCGACGGTATCGATCTGGACGCGCTGGTCGCCAAACGCACCACCGGCCTGATGAATCCGAAGCAGGCCGCGTCGATCGAAAAGAAAACCCGCAAGGAATTCCCGGACGGCATCCCGGCCTTCGGCACGGATGCGCTGCGCTTCACGATGGCGTCGATGGCCACGCTCGGGCGCAACATCAACTTCGATCTGGCCCGCTGCGAAGGCTATCGCAACTTCTGCAACAAGCTGTGGAATGCAACCCGTTTCGTGTTGATGAACTGCGAAGGCCACGATTGCGGTTTTGGCAAGCCGGAACAGTGCGGCGAATGCGGCCCGGACGGACATCTGCATTTCTCGCAGGCCGACTTCTGGATCGTGTCGCGCCTGCAGCGCGTGGAAGCCGATATCGCCAAGGGCTTCGCCGACTATCGATTCGACAATGTGGCCAACGCCCTATACAAGTTCGTATGGGACGAATACTGTGACTGGTATCTCGAGCTCGCCAAGGTTCAGATCCAGACGGGTCAGCCGAACCAGCAACGCGCCACGCGCCGCACGCTGCTGCGCGTCCTGGAAACCGTTTTGCGCCTCGCGCACCCGGTGATTCCGTTCATCACCGAAGCGCTCTGGCAAAAAGTCGCACCGTTGGCCGGACGTTATCCACAAGGCAAGGCTGAAGGTGAAGCGTCCATCATGGTGCAACCCTACCCGGTCGCAGAGCCGTCGAAGATCGACGAAGACGCGGAGCAGTGGGCGGCCGATCTGAAAGCCGTGATCGACGCGTGCCGGAATCTGCGTGGCGAGATGAATTTGTCGCCCGCGGTCAAGGTGCCGTTGCTGGTCACGGGGAACGCCGAGCGCCTGCGCACCTTCGCGCCGTACGCCCAGGCGCTGGCCCGTTTGTCGGAAGTGCAGATCATTGCCGACGAGGCAAGTCTGGATGCGCAGGCAGATGGCGCGCCAATTGCTATCGTAGGCAATGACAAGCTCGTGCTGAAGGTGGAAATCGACGTGGCCGTCGAGCGTGAGCGTCTGTCGAAAGAGATTGCGCGGTTGAGCACAGAAGTCACGAAGTGTAACGCCAAGTTGCAGAATGAAAGCTTTGTTGCAAAGGCCCCGCCGGCAGTCGTTGAGCAGGAGCAGAAAAGGCTGGCAGAATACGAAACCACTATCGGCAAGCTGACAGCCCAGCTGGCGCGCCTGCCGGCCTGATCGACGCTCCGTACCGCCCGTTTCACGCAACGGGCGGGCAGGACCAAGCTAAACCAGAGGACTCAGGGTAATCACATGCTAAAAGTTACAAAGGCGGTATTTCCGGTAGCAGGTCTTGGCACCCGGTTCCTCCCTGCCACGAAGGCAAGTCCGAAAGAGATGCTGCCGATCGTCGACAAGCCGCTGATTCAATACGCGGTGGAAGAGGCCATGGCGGCGGGCATCACCGAAATGATCTTCGTCACGGGCCGCAGCAAGCGCGCGATCGAAGACCATTTCGATAAGTCATACGAAATCGAGGCTGAACTCGAAGCGCGTGGCAAAGACAAGCTGCTGGAGCTGGTGCGCAGCATCAAACCGAGCCACGTCGACTGCTTTTACGTGCGTCAGCCGGAAGCGCTCGGCCTTGGCCACGCGGTGCTGTGCGCGGAGAAGCTGGTGGGCGACAACCCGTTCGCCGTGATTCTCGCGGACGACTTGCTGTATGGCACACCGCCCGTGATGACGCAGATGATCGAGGTGTTCGACCACTACCACAGCTCGGTGATCGGCGTGGAAGAGATTCCGGCGCAGGAAACCAAGTCATACGGGATTGTGGAAGGCAAGGAGTGGGAAGACTCGATCATCAAGATGTCGGGCATCGTCGAGAAGCCGGAGCCGAGCGTAGCGCCGTCGAACCTCGGCGTGGTGGGCCGCTACGTGCTGAAACCGCGGATTTTCGACCACATTCGCTCGATCAAGCCGGGCGCGGGTGGCGAATTGCAGCTGACCGACGCGATTCAATCGTTGCTGGCAGATGAGCAGGTGCTTGCGTACAAGTATCACGGCACCCGTTTCGACTGCGGCAGCAAGCTCGGTTACCTGAAGGCGACTGTCGAGTTCGCGCTGCGTCACCCGGAGGTGGCGGCCGATTTCGAAGAGTATCTGCGAACTCGTTCGCCGGTGCTGGAAGGCTAGGAAGGAGTCGCTTCGCTGACAATTTGGGGTTGTTGGCCCCGCTAGCGTTGCCTTAAAAAGGCGCTATGCCCGCATTTGCGGGCATAGCGCCTTTTGTTTTGGGCGCGATGGGGCGCCGCCGGGGCCGGCGCGCCGGGTTTAGCGGCGTTTCATCAAAAACGTGAAAACTTTGTCTTGCGCTGAGCTTTCAACGATCTCATTGCCGGTTTGTTTCGCAAACGCAGCGAAATCGCGTTGCGAGCCCGGATCCGTGGCTAGCACCTTGAGGATCTGACCGCTTTCCATGTCGGCGAGCGCCTTCTTGGCACGCAAAATGGGCAGCGGGCACATCAGCCCGCGCGCATCGACTTCCTTGTGAACCTGAATTTGCATCGACGATGACCTTCGGGAGGGGGCGTCGCTTGCGACGCTGGATAGAGGGTGAAATTCTACAGCACGGTTTGATTGGGCGCCTGGGCGGCGGGTTGGTGGTCTTGTTCTGGTTGCCCACGGCGTTGGCCTTTCCTTGTGTTCTTATTGGTCTATTGGCGTCGCCCCTGTGCGGGGCAGGCACCTACTTTTCTTTGCCGCCGCGTAACTATTCAGCAGCAGCCAGAGGCGAAACGACGAACCCCGCGAAGCTCAGGGCCAGCGCATTGATGAGCGAACGGCCCTGTTTGCGTAGGGTAGCGAGGTAGGAGCGGATCGTGCAGAACGCCTGCATGCCCGACTCTGCGCGGAAGCATCCGGAGATTTTCTGTTTGAGTTTGGGCATGCGGATATCGCGTTCGGCCTGGTTGTTGTCGAATGGTACGCGGTACTCCGTAATGAAGCGCCACACCTCGCGCACGTGCGTGCGCAGGCGCGCGAGCAGGTTGTAGGTGAAGCTTTGCCTGACCCTGCCGCGGCGTTCCTTGCGGGTCGGCTCGCGCGCCTGCCGCGGATTGAGCCTTCGCGCCTGGGCAAGCAGTGCCCCGTTGCGTCGCCTGTAATAGCGTTGACGCGGCTCATCCAGCGCTGTGGCGCCCGCGGCCTGACTGAGCTGAACTTCCCGCTTTGCCTGGCAAAGCAGGTCGATCATCTGCTGGGCCCACGGTTGCTCCGTGGACTCCAGCACAAAGACCAGTTCGCGCAGATGGTGTGCATTGCATAGTGCATGTTCACACTCGTAGCGCGCGTAGGGCCCCCAGCCGTCATGTACCGCGATTCCCGGAAAGCCAGGCAGAATGCCGAAGCTGTCCAGCGCCTCACTACCACGCTTGCGGTGTGAGCCATACCAGCTCAACGCGCCGGTCGAGGCGACGTGCAGCCAGTAAGGCGTGCGTCCTACGCGCATGCTGCTCTCATCGAAATGCACCACGGGCTGCTCGCGCAGCGTCTGCCTGATCTGTTCAACCGCTGGCGCCAGCAACCGGGCCGCCTGATCAATGCTGTGCTGCACGGTACCCGTACTCACATGCAGGCCAAACAGATCCGCCAGCGCCTGGGCGGTACGCGCAACCGGCAACTGCTGGTATTGCGTCAGATAGACCGCAGCGGCGCGCACCTGAGGACCATACTGAACCGCCTGGCTCACGCCCTCGGGAAACGCGCCTGAATGGTGCTTGCCGCAGCGGCACTGCGCGATCTGCACGCGATGCTCGGTCACCTCAAGGCGCGTGGGCGGCAGATCGATCACCTGACGACCTTCAGGCAGCACGGTGATGTGAGCGCAGTCGATCCGCTGTCCACAGGCGTCGCACACCGGCGCCACCGGATGAATCTCGATGTGATCGGGCTGCGCCACGCGTTTGAGCGTCTTCCCCGGGTGCCCGGGCTGCGCGCCGGGCTTTGCGCCGCTCGTGCCGCGCAATGACTTCGGCTTGCGCCTGGGCCCATCGCCTGACGGTGGTTTGCTGGAGTTATGACTGTCCTTCTCAAGCTTCGCCTCAAGCTCGTTCAGACGTCTCACCAGATCAACGATGAGCGCGTCCTTCTGCTCCGGTGTCAGGTCCTTGATGTCGGGCATCTTCGTCATGTCCTTCACTATGCACGGCCTGCCTCAGGTTTACAACAGCTGAATAGTTACGCCGCCGCAAAGAAAAGTAGGCAAAAGAAAGCGGCTCAAACCGCTGACATTTAAGTGGGTCCCCTGGCTTGGAGGGGCTAGTGGTCCGATTAACGGATCACACCTCGGTCCATAACGGTCTGTGACACAGCCGTCATCCGCTCCCACTCCGCACTGCGTGCGTCGCGGACGGGTCTGCCAGGGAAACCGGGCGCTTCGTTTGTGCGCGGCGGGGGCCATCGGCTTCGCCTCGGCGAAGCGCCCAAACACACTGACTGCTTTGTGAAGTACCGCCTCGGCGCGCGCAGCGCCGCCGGAAGCATGACGGCCTGGTCACTCACGAGAGCAGGTGCGCAGGCTCACTCTCTACGGAGCCACGATCCCCTCCAAGCCAGGGCCGCCGCTTAAAAATTAGCGGTGTGAGCCGCTTTCTTTTGCCTACTTTTCTTTGCGGCCGGCAAAGAAAAGTAGGTGCCCCCCCGCACAGGGGGAACGCTAATAAACCAATAACAAAAGAAACAGCCAACGCCACAGGCGAACCAAATAATGCCGCCGCCAAAGGCAAAAAAACTCAAACCACGACAGCATTCCCACTGACCAAAGACTCCCTCATAGCGACCCCAATCCGCGTCGCCTCCACCGCGTCAGCCAGCGAAGCGCCGCCCCCCTCTCCTCCTTGCACCGCAGCAACAAACGCCCTCGCTTCATAAAGAAACGCCTCTTCAAACCGATCAAAAAAACTCACCGTGCATTCATTGCGAATTCCCGAACCGTCATAAATCTCAACCCGATTAGCCCGCGGATTCCGCCCAATCACCAGTGCACCGGCGGTGCCAATCACCTCGCTATGCGTATCGTTACCATGCGCCTGCGTACGCGAGGCATAAAACATCGCCAGCTTGCCGTCTTCAAACTCGCAGATCGCCACGCCGTTATCGACATCGCCGAATTCACGCAAGCCCTCATGCAACGCCACCGCGCCCGCAGCAAACACGCGTTTAGCCCGCGGCTTGCCCAGCAGCCACCGCGCAACATCAATGTCGTGCACAGTGCAGTCTAGGAAAATCCCCCCGGAGGTCGCCGCGAACCGCACGAAGAAACCCTCCGTATCATTCATATCGCAAGTCTGCGAGCGCACCAGAAACGGCCGGCCGATCTTGCCGGCCTCGACCCGCTCGAATGCGTCCCGATAGCTCGGATCGAAGCGCCGCATAAAACCAATGGTTGCCTGCAAATGCGGATAGCGCGCAGCCTCGGCCAAGACGCGCTCGCATTCGGCAAGATCGAGCGACAACGGTTTCTCGCAAAACACATGCTTGCCGGCACGCAAGGCATCAACGATCTGCTGCGCGTGCAGCGACGACGGCGTAACAAGCCACACCGCATCCACCTCGCGATCGGCGAGCAGGTCCGCGTAATCGTCGTAGAGACGCGGTTCGGGCAAGGCTTCCCGAGCCCACGCCCGCTCCTCTTCCAGCGGACTGCACGCGGCCACGAGCGACGCGCCCGGCACACGGTACGCCAGGTTCTCCGCGTGGCGCTTGCCTAAACGCCCCAGACCCACCACGCCAAGACCAAGCTTCCCCGTGGCCGCCGTCATCACGACGCCTCGCCGAGTTTTACCGCGCGCCCCTCGCGCCAGGAGCGCGTGGCAGCTTCGGCGAGTTCAAGGGCTTTCAGGCCGTCGGCGACCGTCGTGCGCACCGGTTTATCGTGCGTAATCGCAGCGAAGAAATGCGCAATCTCCAGCGCATACGCGGCGCGATAACGCTCGAGGAAGAACGCTTCGGGCACGTCGCTCGACACCCCGGTTTTCGAATACGCGGTGACCTCTGTGGGCCGCACGTTACCGGCCTGCAGCATGCCCGTGCTGCCAAGCACCTCGAAGCGCTGGTCATAACCGTACGCGGCGCGCCGCGCGGTATTGATCTGGCACAGACGGCCACGCTTCGTGCGGATCGTCACTGCCGTCGAATCGATATCGCCCGCTTCGGCAATCGCGGGGTCGGAGAGACAACTGCCCGTGGCGTGCAGCGTGTCGGCCTCGTCGTCGAGAATCCAGCGAAAAATGTCGAAGTCGTGAATCAACATGTCCTTGAAGATGCCACCCGAATGCTTGATGTATTCAACCGGCGGCGCACCCGGATCGCGGCTCGTCACCACCAGCATTTCAGGCGTGCCGATCTCGCCTGCGTCGATACGCGCCTTCAACGCGGAAAAAGTCGGATCGAAGCGGCGCTGGAACCCGATCATGCACACTACGCCCGCTCGTTCCACCGCCGCGGCACAAGCGCGCGCGCGTTCCAGCGTCAGGTCCACCGGCTTCTCGCAGAACACGTGCTTCTTCTGCGCGGCCGATTTCACGATCAGATCGGCATGCGTGTCCGTGCTCGAGCAGATCACCGTTGCACCGATCGACGCGTCACCCATCGCACCGTCGATATCCGCCACTTGCGCGCCGTGCTCGGCGGCGAGCGCCGCAGCGGCTTCGCGATTCACATCGATCACATACTTGAGCCGCACACCCGGTTGCCGCGCAAGATTGGCCGCATGAATCTTGCCGATGCGCCCCGCGCCGAACACCGCCACGTCGATCGTCTTCACTGCTTCAGTCATCGTATCCTCCAGTGTCCTTCGATTCTTCCACGTTCAATTCGAGCTTGTACGCGAGCGCAATGAACAACGCCTGGCACAAACAGATCGTGCTGGTCAGGGAGCGAAACGCGAACGCGCTGCCCTCTTTCACATACAGTTGCGTAGTGGCGTAGCGTGCAAGCGGAGAAAGTTGGCTATCCGTAATAACCAGTGTCTTTGCCTGGTGGTGGTGCGCAACGCGCAGGCAATACTGCGTTTCCTTGCCATACGGCGCGAAGCTGATCGCGATCACGACGTCGCCCTTTTTCACGCTGCGAATCTGCTCGCGGTACATGCCGCCGAAACCGGACACCAGATGCACACGCTTGGGCGT
This sequence comes from Paraburkholderia fungorum, assembly GCF_046027215.1. Classification (GTDB taxonomy): domain Bacteria; phylum Pseudomonadota; class Gammaproteobacteria; order Burkholderiales; family Burkholderiaceae; genus Paraburkholderia; species Paraburkholderia fungorum_D. Next base: position 3,329,634 of record NZ_JAQQEN010000001.1, read on the forward strand.
GTGCTGCAACGCGTAGACGATATAGCTCGCCACCGGAAACGAGCGCCGCACACCGATCACATAGATGTTGTCGGCCTGCTGCAGCATCTTCACGGCTGAGTCGAACTGCTTGTCGTCGAGACCCGCTTCGAGTTCTTCGAGGCCGCCGCGCGAGGCGGCGATGAATTCACGCGCCACCGAGCCACCGGATAAAGCGCCCGGCTTCTCGTCGATCAGTTTGCGAATCCTCTGCTGATAACTCGGCGAGGACGTGCCCTGCCCCGTATAAGCCTGGCGGAACACCGCCTGCAAATCGGAAAACCCGGAAAAGCCAAAGCGCTGCGCAAACCGCACCACCGCCGACGGGTGCACACCGCAGCTCGCGGCAATATCGCTGGTGCGATCCACCATCACGCTCGACCGATGCTGCTCGATATACGTCGCAACACTCTTCAACTGGCGCGGCAACGCCTCGTAGTTTTCCGCGATGCGCTGCATCAATTCTTCGACCCTCGGCAATTCTTCGGTGCTCTCTTGCGCCATGGCTCTCTCTTCGTTGCTTTATTGCAGTGCGGAAGACCTGTTCCAAGCCCGCCACACGGCATCCTGACGTTGCCGATTATAGGCAGGCACCCCGTCAAATGGAACGTATTTTCCATTTTTATTTGTCATGAAATTTTCATTGCAACGCTCTCGAAGATGACCTAATCTTGGTCGTGAGCGATGGTGCTCTGGCTGAGATGTGCCGCGCTGTATGCGGATAGAAAGCCGCCCGCCAGACGCTCCCTTCAATAACGACAGACCGAGAAAGGTGGAGACAATGAGACTTTGCAAGGGCAAGGCTACGCTCAGGATTCTGGTAACGGCGTTGACGTTGGCGACGGGATTCGGTGCGGCGTCGGCCGCCCGCGCGGCTGACGCGCACTTCGTGCTGATCAGCCACGCGCCGGATTCGGATTCGTGGTGGAACACCATCAAGAACGCCATCAAACAGGCCGACGAGGATTTCAACGTCGAGACCGATTACCGCAATCCGCCGAACGGCGACATCGCCGACATGGCGCGTCTGGTCGAACAGGCTGCTGCACGCAACTACGACGGCGTGATCGTCACGATCGCCGACTTCGACGTGCTGAAGAGCGCAATCGGCAAGGTGACCGCGAAGAAGATTCCGCTCGTCACGATCAACTCCGGCACCGAGGAACAAAGCGCGCAACTCGGCGCGATCATGCACGTGGGGCAACCTGAATACGTCGCAGGCAAAGCGGCGGGCGAAAAGGCCAAGGCGGCGGGCGTGAAGTCGTTCCTGTGCGTCAATCACATCGCCACCAACACCGTGTCGTTCGACCGTTGCCGCGGCTTCGCAGAAGCGATCGGCGTCGACTACAAGACGTCCACCATCGACTCCGGCCAGGACCCGACCGAGATTCAATCGAAAGTCAGCGCCTATCTGCGCAATCACCCGAACACCGGCGCGATCCTGACGCTCGGACCGACCCCGGCTTCCGCCACGCTGAAGGCCGTCACGCAAATGGGGCTGGCAGGCAAGATCTACTTCTGCACTTTCGACTTCTCCGACGACATCGCCAAGGCCATTCAAGCCGGCACGATCCAGTTCGCCATCGATCAACAACCGTACTTGCAGGGCTATATCCCGGTGGCCGTGCTGGCTATCGTGAAGAAGGAGCACACCACCGATCCGGCGAAGATCCGTCAGATCCTCGAGGCCAACCCGAAGTTCAAGGCACGCCTCGAAACCTATGGCCTCGCGCCGTCGTATGGGCCGAAGAACATCCGCTCGGGCCCGGGTTTCATCACCAAGGAAAACATCGACAAGGTGTTGAAATACGCAGGACAGTACCGCTGATTCTTTCCTCTAGTTAGTCACGCGCGCGGCGGGCACCGATCCGACATCGGACAGTCCGCCCGCCGCCACCGCGCATTTCACCGGCTGTTGTTCTCGCAACGTATCCCCGCTTAGCCTGAGATACAGCCGGGCACCAAGGAGACATCATGGGTGTAGCCGGAAAACTCTTCCCACGGCACGTCAAGCCGGGCACCGCCGATGCAGAGCGCACGGCCGCATCGCCCTCGGTGCCGGATTCGGATGAACGCGTGCGCAAGGAATCCCGGTTCGGTCATCTGCTGAATCGCCCGGAATTCGCCGCGATTTCCGGCGCCGTCCTGGTGTTCCTCGTTTTCGCGCTGACCGCCGGCAACTCCGGCATGTTCAATCTCGACGGCGTGATGAACTGGTCGCAGGTATCCGCGTATCTCGGCATCCTGTCGGTCGGCGCATGCCTGTTGATGATCGCGGGTGAGTTCGACCTCTCGATCGGTTCGATGATCGGCTTCGCCGGGATGATGGTGGCGATTCCATCGGTCTATTTCCACTGGCCGATCTCGCTCGCGATCCTGTTCGCGTTCGCTGGCTCGATGTTACTCGGCGCCCTGAACGGCTATCTGGTGATGCGCACGCGCCTGCCGTCGTTCATCGTCACGCTGGCCTTCCTGTTCATCCTGCGCGGTCTCACGCTCGCCCTGTCGATCATGTTCGCGGACCGCACCATCGTCTCCGGCGTCGGCGATCTCGCCCAGCAGGACTGGCTGGCGGATACGCTGTTTCACGGCGTTGCCCTGCACGGCCTCTTCACCATGCTCGCCCAGCACGGCATCGGCACCATGCTCGATAACGGCCACGCCCTCGTGCCGGGGATCCCCAAGGTGATTCTGTGGTGGCTCGCGCTGGCGGCGGTGTGCGCGTTTGTCCTTGCAAAGACACGCGCGGGCAACTGGATTCTCGCCGTGGGTGGCGACGCGAACGCGGCAAAAAATGTCGGCGTCCCGGTGCGGCGCGTGAAGATTTCGCTGTTCGTGCTGACCGCATTCTGCTCGTGCCTGTTCGCGGTGCTGCAAGTGTGCGATATCGGCTCCGCCGCGGCGGACCGCGGGTTGCAAAAGGAATTCGAAGCGATCATCGCTGCGGTGATCGGCGGCACGTTGCTGACCGGCGGCTACGGTTCGGTGGTGGGCGCCTGTTTCGGCGCGCTGATCTTCGGCGTCGTGCAGATCGGCATTACATACACCAATGTCAGTTCCGACTGGTTCCGCGTGTTCCTCGGCGTGATGCTGCTGATCGCCGTGCTGTTCAATCACTATGTGCGCCGCCGCGTCGCGCAATCGTAACGGGGAGACGACCATGTCCGATATCAATACGACCACGCCGCAGGACGACATCATTCTTGCGCTCGAAAACGTCAGCAAGTACTTCGGCAAAGTCATCGCGCTCAGCGGCGTGACCTTGCGGCTCAAACGCGGTGAAGTGCATTGCCTGCTGGGCGACAACGGCGCGGGGAAGTCCACGCTGATCAAGACGCTTGCCGGCGTCCATCAGCCCTCCTCCGGGCAGTATCTGGTGGACGGCAAGCCCGTGCTGTTCGAGTCTCCGAAAGACGCGCTCGATCTCGGCATCGCCACCGTCTATCAGGATCTGGCGTTAGTGCCGCTGCTTTCCGTGGCCCGCAATTTTTTCATGGGCCGCGAGCCGCAGAAGAAACTATTCGGTTTCCTGAACGTAATGGACCTCGAAACCAGTGCCGCCACCGCGCGCGACAAGCTCGCCGAAATGGGCATCAACGTGCGCGACCCGCATCAACCGATCGGCACCATGTCCGGTGGCGAGAAGCAATGTCTGGCGATCGCACGGGCGATCCACTTCGGTGCGCGCGTGCTGATTCTCGATGAGCCGACTGCCGCGCTTGGCGTCAAGCAGAGCTTTAACGTGCTGAAACTGATTCACACGGCGCGCGCGAAAGGCATTTCGGTGATTTTCATTACGCACAACGTGCACCACGCGTATCCGATCGGCGATTCGTTCACGCTGCTCAATCGCGGCAAATCGCTCGGTACCTACACGAAGGAAACGATCAGCAAGGACGAAGTGCTCGACATGATGGCCGGCGGTGCCGAGATGCAGAAGATGATCGGCGAACTCGAAGGCGCGACGATCTGATTCATTTGCGGCGTGCCCGGCGCCTGCCGCGCCGGCCGCCGCGCCCAGCTATTCAGGAATATTCATGGATCATTCCAGCACATCCAGTGCGGCCGGCGCAGGTTCGTCAGCGCCCAGCCGTTTCGCACCGGGCCGCAGCCGCGACATCGTCTGCCTCGGCCGCCTTGCCGTCGATCTGTACGCGCAGCAGGTCGGCGCGCGGCTCGAAGACGTGTCGAGCTTTGCGAAGTATCTCGGCGGCTCGTCGGCGAATATTGCGTTCGGTTGCGCGCGGCTCGGGCTCGCCTCGGCGATGCTTGCGCGCGTCGGCAACGATCACATGGGCCGCTTTCTGACCGAAACATTGACGAGAGAAGGCTGTGACGTCAGCCATGTGCGCGTCGATCAGGACCGCTTGACGGCTCTGGTGCTGCTCGGTCTGAAAGACCGCGACACCTTCCCGCTGATCTTCTATCGCGAGAACTGCGCGGACATGGCAGTCGACGAAGCGGATTTCGACGAAGCCTACATTGCATCGTCCCGGGCGTTGCTGATTACCGGCACCCATTTCTCGACCGAACAGGTGAATCGCACCAGCCGCCGCGCACTCGACTACGCACGGCCCAACCAGGTGCGCACCGTGCTCGACATCGACTATCGCCCGGTGTTGTGGGGGCTCACCGGCAAAGCGGATGGCGAAACCCGCTTTGTCGCCGATGAAGGCGTAACCGCGCATCTGCAGCGCATCCTGCCGCTCTTCGATCTCGTGATCGGTACCGAAGAGGAGTTCCGTATCGCCGGCGGCAAAACCGAACTCATCGAAGCGCTTGCGATGGTGCGTGCGGTGACGCCGGCCACTTTGGTGGTCAAGCGTGGCCCATTGGGCTGCCAGATCATCGACGGCGCCGTGCCCGCTTCGCTCGACGCGGCGCCGATCCATGGCGGCGTGGAGGTGGAAGTGTTGAACGTGCTCGGCGCGGGCGACGCATTCGCCTCGGGTTTTCTCTCGGGATGGTTGCGCGATCAACCACTTGAAGCCTGCGCGCGAGCCGCCAACGCGAGCGGCGCGCTGGTGGTATCGCGCCACGGCTGCGCACCGGCCATGCCGACACCGGCCGAACTCGATTACTTCCTGCGCGAAGCCAAGGCCGACCCGCAACGCATGCGCCGCCCCGACCGCGACACCGCGCTCGCCCGCCTGCATCGCGTCTCCCCTGCCCGCAAACAGTGGCACGAGGTACTCGGCTTCGCCTTCGACCATCGCAACCAGTTCTTCGAACTGGCGCAACAGACCGGTGCCGACGAAGCGCGCATCGCGCAACTGAAGGGCCTGTTTGTTCAGGCCGTTGCGCAAACCGAGAGCGCACTCGGTCTGCAAGGCCGCATCGGCGTATTGATCGACGACCGCTATGGTCAGGACGCCCTGAATGCGGCCACCGGCCGCGGCTGGTGGATCGGGCGCCCGGTCGAACTGCCGGGTTCCGTGCCGCTGGTGTTCGACCATGGCCGCTCGATCGGCACAACGCTGGTTCCGTGGCCGCAGGAGCACGTCGCCAAATGTCTCGTGCAGTTCCATCCGGACGAACCGGTCGAGCAGCGTCTCGAACAGGAAGCCCAGTTGCGCGCGCTCTACGATGCGACCCAGGCGAGCGGCCATGAGTTACTGCTCGAAGTGATCCCGCCGAAGCACGCGCATCTGCCGCAAGCACCGGATATCGTGTACCGCGCGCTCAAGCGGCTGTACAACATCGGCATCTATCCGGAATGGTGGAAGCTCGAACCGATGGATGCGGCGCAATGGCAGGCTGTCGATGCGCTGATTGCCGAGCGCGATCCGTATTGCCGTGGCGTGGTGCTGCTCGGCTTGTCGGCGGGCGTCGAGCAGTTGCAGGATGGCTTCCGCGCGGCCGCGCAGTCGGCGACGTGCCGCGGCTTTACGGTGGGCCGCACGATCTTCCACGAGCCGAGCCATGCGTGGCTGGCCGGTGAAATTGGCGACGACGAACTCATCGCACGGGTCCGCCGTACATTTGAAACGCTGATCGACTCGTGGCGCGCAACGCGGGGCAACGCGGCGGCCCAGCCTGCCGCATCGAGCCACGTTCATCAGGAGCAGGCGGCATGAACCAGCGCGTATTGCATCACGACACGGCGTCCGCCAACGACGCCACCCAGGCACACGTATCAACCACTGGCGGCACCATCCGTCTGACGACCGCGCAGGCGCTCGTCCGCTATCTCGCCGCGCAACGCGTCACGATCGAAGACGGCAGCGGCACCGAGCCGCTCTTTGGCGGCGTCTTCGCGATCTTCGGCCATGGCAATGTGGCGGGCATGGGCGAGGCCTTGTATCAGCATCGCGCCGAACTGCCTACCCTGCGCGCCCACAACGAACAGGCGATGGCGCATAGTGCGATTGCTTTTGCGAAGGCGCATTTCCGGCGCCGCATGATGGCCGTCACGACCTCGATCGGACCCGGCGCGACCAACCTGGTGACAGCCGCCGCGCTCGCGCATGTGAACCGTCTGCCTGTCCTGCTGCTGCCAGGCGATGTGTTCGTCTCGCGCGCACCCGATCCGGTGCTGCAGCAGGTGGAAGATTTCCACGACGGCAACGTCTCCGCCAACGACGCGCTCAAGCCGGTGTCACGCTACTTCGATCGCATCGTGCATCCGGCGCAGTTGCTCAACGCATTGCCGCGTGCCCTACGCGTGCTGACCGACGCTGCACTGTGCGGTCCGGTCACGCTCGCGCTGCCGCAAGACGTCCAGGCAATGGCCTGGGATTTTCCAGTGGACTTCTTCGCGCCGCGGGTTGTCAGGTTTCATTCGCCTGCCCCGCGCGTTGAAGATATCGATGCGGCCTACGCGCGTTTGCGGCGCGCCAAACGGCCGTTGATCGTGGCAGGCGGTGGCGTGCTGTACGGCCGCGCCACCGACGCGCTGCACCGCTTCGCCGCCGCGCACGGCATTCCGGTTGCGGAGACCCAGGCCGGCAAAGGCTCGCTCGCCTGGAACGATCCGTTGAATGTCGGTGCATTGGGCGTGACCGGCTCACCGGCCGCGAACGCGCTCGCCCATGATGCCGACTGCGTGGTTGCGATCGGCACGCGCCTGCAGGACTTCACGACCGGCTCGAACACGCTGTTCACTCAGGCCGACGTGATCGGCATCAACGCGAATGCTTTCGACGGCCTCAAGCATCGCGCGCTGGTGGTCGAAGCCGATGCGCGTCTCGCGCTCGAGGCGCTCGCCGAACCGCTGCAGAGCTGGCACGCCGAACGCACCTGGACCGCGCACGCGCACAAGCTCGCGGCAAGCTGGCGCGACACCGTCAGCACGCTCACGCATGCGCCGCAACGCGATACCGTGCTGCCCTATGAGGGCGACGTGATCGGTGCGGTGCAGCGGTCGAGCGCGAGATCGGCAACGGACGACATCGTCGTATGCGCTGCCGGCACCTTGCCTGCCGAGTTGCACAAGCTATGGCGCGCCGGCAAGCCGGGCGCGTATCACGTCGAATATGGCTACTCGTGCATGGGCTACGAGATCGCGGGCGGCCTCGGGGTGAAACTCGCGCGGCCGGCGCGCGACGTGATCGTGATGATCGGCGACGGCAGCTACCTGATGATGAATAGCGAAATCGCGACCTCCGTGATGATCGGCGCGAAGCTGATCGTGGTGGTGCTGGACAATCGCGGCTACGGGTGTATCAACCGTTTGCAGCAGGCCTGCGGTGGCGCGCCGTTCAATAACCTGCTCGACGATTGCGTGCAAGGTCCGCTCGGCGCACCAAAAATCGATTTCGCCGCCCATGCGCGCGCGCTCGGCGCCCAGGCCGAGCACGTTGCGAACGTGGCCGGTCTGGAGGCCGCAATGCAACGCGCGCGCGACGCCGACCGAACCTACGTCATCAGCATCGACACCGACCCTGCCCGCACCACCGACGACGGCGGCTGGTGGTGGGAAGTCGCCGTACCCGAAGTATCGTCGCGCGACACCGTGCGTGCCGCCCGTGCGCGCTACGACGCGCAGCTCGCGGCGCGCGCCGAGCCTGACGATGCGCCGCGCCCCGCTGCGCCTACCGACCACGAATGAGGACGCCCGCATGACTGCTTTCGACGTACGTATCGGCATCAACCCGCTTTCGTGGATGAACGACGATCTGCCGTCGCTCGGTGGCGAGACGCCGCTTGAAGTCGCGTTGACCGAGGGTCGGCAGATCGGCTATCAGGGCTTTGAACTCGGCAACAAGTTTCCGCGCGAGCCGCAAGCGTTGAAGACGCTGCTTGCGCAATACGACCTGGCTCTGGTTTCAGGCTGGTACTCCGGCCGGCTCGCGCGACGCAGCGTGGAGGAAGAAATCGCCTCGGCTGGCCCGCATCTCGAACTGCTCGCGCAAAACGGCGCGACGGCGATGGTCTATGGCGAAGTCGCCGATTCGATCCAGGGCGCGCCACAACCGCTGTATCAGCGCCCCCGTTTTTTCAGCGACGCGCAGTGGGCCGCGTATGCTGCGCGTGTCGATGAATTCGCGCGATATACGCTAAGCCGCGGCGTGCGTCTTGCTTACCATCATCATATGGGTGCGTACGTCGAGACGCCCGCGGACGTCGATCAACTGATGTCACGTACGAGCGACGCGGTTGGCCTGCTGTTCGACGCCGGGCATATCACCTTTGCGGGCGGCGATCCGCTCGCCGTGCTCGACAGACACATTGGGCGTGTGTGCCACGTGCATTGCAAGGACGTTCGCCCGGCGGTGATGAAGCTGGCGCGCAATCGCAACTGGAGCTTTCTGGATGCGGTGATCAACGGCGCGTTCACTGTGCCGGGCGATGGCGCCGTGAACTTCCCGGCGATCATCGATCGATTGAAACGGCGCGGTTATCGCGGCTGGCTGGTGGTCGAAGCGGAACAGGACCCGGCGGTCGCGCCGTCGTTCGAGTATGCGCAAAAGGGATATCGGACATTGCGGGAATTGGTCGACGCACCGCTCGATGCGGGTGGCGCGACGCAGGAGGCAGCATGAGTTTATTGGTAAAGGCGCAGCGCGAGGGCCAGACGATCGCGCGGGTGACGCCCGAGTCGGCGTGTTGGCGGTATGTGGGGTTTGCCGCTTACCGGTTGGGTGAGAATGAAGTGGTGCATGTACTCGAGCCGTCGCGCGAGGTGTGTATTGTGGTACTCACAGGCACGGTGGATGTCGAGACTGCTGATTCGACATGGCGTTCTTTGGGCTCACGCGATAGCGTGTTCGAGGATGCTGCGCCGTGTGCTTTGTATTTGCCGCCTGGCGTGCGGGCGACTGTGCGGGCTTGCCGCGATGCCGAGGTTGGTGTGGCTAGTGCGCCTGCCAAGGGCGCTTATCCGGCGCGGGTGATTGAGCCTTCTTCCATGAAGCGCTCGACGCGCGGGAAGGGTTTAAATACGCGATACGTATGCGATATTCTTCCGCAGACTGAGCTTGCGGAGTCTTTGCTGGTTGTTGAGGTGAGGACACCTGGGGGGCATGCGTCCAGCTATCCGCCGCATAAGCACGATACCGATAATGTGCCTCATGAGAGTTCTCTTGAAGAGACTTACTATCATCGGCTCGATCCGCCGCAAGGGTTCGCTTTTCAACGCGTGTATACCGATATGCGGGATATCGATGAGTCGATGGCTGTCGAGAACCACGATGTGGTGATGGTGCCGCGTGGGTATCATCCGGTTGTTGTGCCCTACGGGTATGAGAGTTATTACTTGAATGTCATGGCCGGGGGGCAGAGGGTTTGGCATTTTCGCAATGATCCAGCGCATGAGTGGATTATTGATAAAGATTGCTGAGGTTTTTTGCCTTTAGCGGCGGCATTTTTGCTGTGTGCCTACGGCGTTGGTTGTTTCTCTTCTTATTGGTTTATTAGCGTTCCCCCTGTGCGGGGGGGCACCTACTTTTCTTTGCCGCCGCAAAGAAAAGTAGGCAAAAGAAAGCGGCTCAAACCGCCAATTCTTAAGCGGGTCCCCTGGCTTGGAGGGGCTGGTGGTCCGATTAACGGATCACACCTCGGTCCTTTACGGTCTGTGACACAGCCGTCATTCGCTCCCACTCCGCACTGCGTGCGTCGCGGACGGGTCCACCACGGAAACCGGGCGCTTCGTTTGTGCGCGGTGGGGGCCATCGGCTTCGCCTCGGCGAGGCGCCGAAAAACACCGATGGTTTTGTGAAGTACCGCCCCGGCGCGCGCAGCGCCGCCGGAAGCATGACGGCCTGGTCACTCAGGCCAGAAGGTGCGCAGGCTCAATCTCTACGGAGCCACGATCCCCTCCAAGCCAGGAGAGCCGCTTAAGAATTGGCGGTTGGAGCCGCTTTCTTTTGCCTACTTTTCTTTGCGGCGGCAAAGAAAAGTAGGTGCCCCCCCGCACAGGGGGAACGCTAATAAACCAATAAGAAAAGAAACAACCAACGCCGTAGGCGAACCAAATAATGCCGCCGCAAAAGGCAAAAAGAACCTATCCAATTCCAAGCCATTCCTGCATCACATCAGAGCGCTTAACAAATGAATCGACCACATCATCAAACACAATCTCCCCATGCCCCATCACCGCCACCCGATTGGCGATACCCCTTGCGATAACGAGCCGCTGCTCGATCAGCAACATCGCCACACCACGATCCCGCAACGTCCGCAGACACTCAGCAACCTGCACCATCACCTGGCTTGCCAGCCCCTCGCCGGGTTCGTCGACTACCAGCAGATCCGGGTCTCCAAGCAGCGCCCGAGCCAGGGTCAGCATCTGCTGCTCGCCGCCCGAAAGCGCCCCAGCCCGCGTACGCTTTCGTTCGCGCAGAACCGGGAACAGTTCGTACGCATCCTCAAAACCAAACCGCGGCGTGCGCCCACGATCCCGCGGCGCCACACCAAGTTGCAGATTCTCGTCGACACTGAGCGTCGGAAACACGTCGCGATGCTCGGGAACATAGCCGAGCCCGAGACGCGCGATCTCGAAGGTGCGCCGCGCGCCAAGCGACTGACCAGCAAAACGCAAGCCGCCCTCGCTACGCACGAGACCCATGATCGCCCGTGCCAGCGTCGAGCGGCCAGAACCGTTGCGTCCCACCAGCGCGACGACTTCACCGGCGTCGATATGCAGCGTGACGCCGTGCAACGCCTGGCTGGCACCGTACCAGGCGTTCAGTCCTTGAATATCGAGCAAGGGCGTCATGTCTCGAAGTCCTCGCCGAGATAGGCCGCTCGCACCGCCGCGTCCGCGCGAATCGCCGACGGCGTGCCGGTCGCGATAACACGGCCCTGCACCAGTACGGAAATGCGGTCGGCAATCGCGAACACCGCCTCCATGTCGTGCTCGACCATCAGCAGCGTGCGGCCGGCCGTGGTCTCGCGAATCAGCTCGATGGCGCGGGCAGCTTCGGCGCGGTTCATGCCGGCGGTCGGTTCGTCGAGCAGCAAAGTGTGCGCGCCGCCCGCGAGCGCCAGACCCAGGTCGAGCGCGCGCTGTTCGGCATAACTGAGCGTGCCGGCCTGCATGTGCCGGCGTGCGCTCAAGCCGACGGCTTCGAGCACCTGTTCGGCACGTGCGTCGACCGTGCGCGAACCGCTGAAACGCTGCCACCAGCGGGTGCGGTCGCGCTCGGCAAGCATCGCGGCGCAACGCAGATTGTCGAATACATCGAGCTGAGCGAACACGCTGGTGGTCTGGAAGCTACGCGCGAGGCCACGCCGTGTGATCGCGGCCGGCGCGAGGCGCGTAATGTCAGCACCGAACAGAACGATACGTCCCGCGTTTGGTCGCGCGCCGCCGGCGATCAGGTTAAAGAGCGTCGACTTGCCGGCGCCGTTCGGGCCGATCAGCGCGTGACGCTCGCCGGGTTGGATCGCGAGATCGACGCCACGCAGAATTCGTGTAGCGCCGAAGCGCTTTTCGATGCCGTAGAGCGCGAGCGCCGGGATCACCGCGCGTCTCCCGTGGCGGCCGATGGGGTGCGATGAGCAAGCCGCTGTTGCGCGCGCATGGCGTAACGCGCGGTGAGGCCGCCCACCACGGCAAGCACGAAAACCGCCGTACCCAGCCGCAGAGGCGAAGAAGCCACTTCGATCGACATGCCGGCGATGGTGAAAGCCGCGCCGTCGTCCGCGCCGAATTGCACGGCATATGCCCACTGCACCACGAGTACCACTGCTGCCGCCCACAACAGCGCGGCCACGGTACCGGCGAGATAAGCAGCGCTGCTCGCTCGCCAGCCATATTCGGCGATGCGCGCCGTGTGCCGTCGCACGAAGCCCGCCACTCCGTCGGGCGAGGCCACCACGACCACGATGAAGAACAGCCCGAGATAGAACAGCCACGCCCGCGTGACGCTCGCCACCGCGACGCTGAAAAACGTCAGCACGATCGCACCCGCGACCGGCCCGAAAAACGCCGCCGTACCGCCGATCACGGTAGCGATCAGCACGGCGCCCGAGCGCATCATGCCGACGCTTTCGGTCGACACCAGCTCGACATTGATCAACCCCAGCGTACCCGCGAGGCCCGCAAAAAACGCCGAAAATACGACTACGCCATAGCGGATGCGGCGCGGGTAGCAGCCGATCGCCACAGCGCGGGCCGGGTTGTCACGCACGGCGTTGGCGAGACGCATAAAAGGCGTGCGCGACAGGACGAACATCGCCCCGCTCGCCAGCAGACACCACAGCACGATCAGCGCATACGCCTCGCGAGCCGGGCCGAAGCTCCAGCTGCCGACCATCGGCCCGCTTGCCCGGTCGATCGGCACGCCAGCCTCGCCGCCGAACCAGTCGGGCAACGTCCATGCGGCGGCCGCGACGAGTTCGCCGATGCCGAGCGTGATCATCGCGAAGGCCGTGCCCGAGCGCCGCGTCGACACGAAGCCGAACAGCACGCCGCACAGCGCGCCACCGATGCCGCCGATCAACGGCAGCACCGCAAGCGGCACGCCGACGCGGTTGAACACTTGCGCCGCGATCAGCGCGCCAAGGCCCGCATAAGCCGCGTGACCGAACGACAGCAGCCCCGTCTCGCCGAGCAGCAGGTTGTACGAGAGCGCGAATACGATCATCGTCGCGGTCTGCGCGAGATAGGCGAGCAGCCAGCTTTGTGGCCACACGAATGGCGGCACGACGAGAAACAGGACGAGCGCAAGCCATGGCGCGGTCAGCCGCACGATCGAACCGGACCGCGCCGCGGACGAGGCGCTCGCCGCGGGCATGTCACGCATGGTCGTCTCGCCGTCCGAACAGGCCGCGCGGGCGCAGCGCCAGCATCGCGACCAGCAGCAGATAGGGAATCAAAGGCGCCAGTTGCGCGAGCGTCAGCGTGTCCCATTCGGTTGGCAGCGGTTCGCCGAAAACCGCGATGAGATCGCCCAGTGAGACATTGCTCGCCACCGCAAAAGTCTGCACGCAGCCGACGATCAGCGATGCCGCGAGCGCCCCGCTCAACGAACCCAGCCCGCCGATCACAACCACGACAAACACGATCGAGCCGACCGATTCCGCCATCGCCGGCTCGATGACGAAGAGCGGCGCACCGATCACGCCGGCCAACGCGGCGAGCGCCGTGCCCGCCGCGAAGACGCCAGTGAATACGCGCGGCACGTTATGGCCGAGCGCTTCGACGGCGCTCGCGTGCGTGAGCGCGGCCCGCACGATCAACCCCGCTTTCGACACGCGCAGCACCGCGTACAACGCCACCAGCATCGCCAGCGACACCGCCATCATGAACGCCCGGTAGCGCGCGAACGCCGCGCCGTAGAGCGTGAAAAGCGGTCCGTCGAGCACGGCCGGCACCGTTGCGCTGAGCGCGCTCAAGCCCCAGCCGAGCTTGACCGCTTCGCCGAGCAGATAGGCAGCGCCGAACGTAAGCAGCAATTCGGCGAGATGACCGTGCGGGCGTACCCGCCGCAATAGCCAGCGCTCCAGGGCGGCGCCGATCAGACCCACGATCAACGGCGCGATCACCAGCGCACTCCAGAATCCCGTGCGCGCCGCCACCGAAAAGCCGACGTACGCGCCGAGCATATAGAAGCTCGCGTGCGCGAAATTCAACACGCCGAGCATGCTGAAGATCAGCGTGAGGCCTGCCGACAGCATGAACAGCAGCAGGCCATAACTGACGCCGTTGAGCAGATTGATGACAAACGACTGCACGCGCCTATTCCGCCACCGTCGCGACGGTCAGCGGTTCGAGCGCCGCACGCAGTTCGGCCGGCAATGTCACCGGACGACGTGTGACGCGATCCACGTACACGTGCACGAAGTGCCCTTGCGCGGCGGGCTGATCTTCGCCTTCCCTGAAAAGCGCTACTTCGTACCGCACGCTCGATGTGCCGAGACGTACCACTCGTAGCCCCGCCTCCACGCGCTCGGGAAACACCAGCGGCGCGAAGTAATTGCAATGCGTCTCGACCACGAGGCCGATGGTGGCGCCGTGCTCGAAGTCGAGCACGCCCGCGCGAATCAGATACTCGTTCACCACCGTATCGAAGTAGCTGTAGTAGACGACGTTGTTCACATGGCCGTAGACATCGTTGTCCATCCAGCGCGTCGTGATCGGCAGAAAATGCGAATAGGCGGTGCGCGTGTCGGGGGCGGGTTTGTTCATTGTGACGTGACGAATGAGTGGGAACGTGTGGTGCCGGTTGGATCGAAGACGTAAGCCAGGCTCGTGCTCCTCGCCTGGCGAAAATTTATTGTCCCGGCTTCTCGACGAATTCGAATGGCAGACCGCGCCGGCGCATCCATTCGCCGAGCGCCTGACCCGTGCCCGCGCGCCACGGCCGCAGTTTGGCCGGCTCGACAAGGCGATATTCGAGCAACTCCGGCGACAGCGCGATGGTCCCGTACGCCTTCACGTGATAGGCGACGATCAGTTCGTTTTTGCGGATGAATTCGTACACACCAATCAGCTCGACCGTCTCCGCGTGCAGCGAGGTTTCCTCGAACACTTCGCGGGCGATGCCCTCTTCCGGCGTCTCGCCGTTTTCGAGGAAGCCGGTGATCAGCGCGAACATGCCTTCCGCCCAGGCCGCGTTGCGCGCGAGCAGGATCTTGCCTTCGTACTCGACGATCGCGGCCACGACCGGCAGCGGGTTGTTCCAGTGGACGTAGCCGCATGCCGTATCGGGACAGGTCTGGCGGATGCGGCCACCCTCGTGCTCGGCATCGGTACGCTCGGTCAGCGGCGTGGCACAGCGAGGACAAAATCGGTATTCGGTCATGGCGAGTGGAGACGTCTCTTATGTCTTGTATCTGATGATGTTCTGTAACGATCGGGGTCGGTGCGGCCCGCTTTATTCGACACGGGGTTCAGTGCGGTTTCGGCGCGGCTTCACAACCGCTCTATGCCGCGCACAGTTCGCGCACTTCGGCGGCGAAGCGCTCGACGGTTTCCGGCTGCGTGTCCCATGCGCACATCAGCCGGCAACCGCCCGCGCCGATGAATTCGTAGAACTTCCAGCCTCGCGCGCGCATCGCCTTCGCGGCTTGTGCCGGCAATTGCGCGAATACCGCGTTCGATTCGCTCGGGAACATGATGCTGACGCCGGGAATTTCCTGCAACCGCGTTTGCAGCAATTGCGCCATCGCATTCGCATGGCGGGCGTTGCGCAACCAGACGTCGTTGTCGAGCAGGCCGAGCCACGGCGCGGAGATGAAGCGCATCTTCGAGGCTAGCTGGCCGGCCTGTTTCAGACGGTAGGCGAAATCGTCGGCGAGCGCGCGGTCGAAGAACACTACCGCCTCGCCGACCGGCAGGCCATTCTTGGTGCCGCCGAAGCACAGCACGTCCACGCCCGCGCGCCACGTGATTTCGGACGGATGCACGTCGAGGGCCGCGACCGCGTTGGCGAAACGCGCACCGTCCATATGCACTTTCAGATGACGCCGTTTGGCGATCGCCGCGATCGCCCGCACTTCTTCAACGCTGTAGACGGTGCCCACCTCCGTCGATTGCGTCAGCGTAACGACCTTCGGTTTCGGATAGTGGATGTCGGCGCGGCGCGTGACGACCGCTTCGATCGCGTCCGGCGTGAGCTTGCCGCCGACGCCCGGCGCGGTCAGCAGCTTCGAGCCGCCCGAGAAGAATTCAGGGCCGCCGCATTCGTCGGTTTCGATGTGCGCGAGATCGTGGCAGATCACCGAGTGATACGACTGGCACAGTGACGCCAGCGCCAGCGAGTTGGCCGCCGTGCCGTTGAAGACGAAGAACACTTCGCAGTCGGTCTGAAACAGCTCGCGCAGACGGTCGCACACCTGGTTGGTCCAGGAGTCGTCGCCATAGGCCGGCTCGTGGCCGCTGTTATTGGCGGCGATCAGCGCCTCGAGCGCCTCGGGACAGATGCCGGCGTAGTTGTCGGACGCGAAATGTTGCATGGATGGCGGCACGCCTGGCGACAGGCGCGCTGAGATGACGGGAAGCGGTCATTTTAGTGCGCCAGCCGGTTATTTTGTTTTCGATTGCCTCGATTTGCGGGGCGGCGAATCGACATACGCGTGTTTTCACCGAAACGCGGCCGTTAGTTGCAGCCGCAATCAGGCATGCGACCCCGTCCGCGCGGCATCCGTGCCACGATCAACAGCCCGACTGCGCCTGCCAGTAGCGCGCCCGCGGCCAGCCACAGCGCAGGCGAAAACGAGCCCGTGTGTGCCGCAATCGGCGCGGCCACCAGCGGGCCTACGATCTGACCGACGCCGTACGCCGCGGTCGCGTAACCCATCAGACCGGCGGCATTGTCACCGCGCAGCCGCCGTGCTTCGCGCATCGCAAACAGCGTGATGGCCGTGAACGGCAGACCGATCAGAATGCTGCCGAGCGAGAAACCGCCTGCCGTCGGCCAGATGATGCCGAGCGCGATGCCGACAGTCTGGATCACATAGCATCCGGCAAGCAGCGTGCGGTTGTCCCAATGGGCCGGCAGCCGCGCAGCCAGCAGCGCGCCGACGATCAACGCGGCGCCGAACATCGGCCAGAACAGATCGGGCCAGGACGAGTCCGGCAGCGCATGGCGCGCGATCACTGGCAGGAATGTCGCTGTGATGATGTAACCAAAGCCGGGTATACCGTAAAGCAGCACCAGCCAGAAGGCGTCGGCGCGATGGGCGGCATTGCCTCCCGCGTGGGCAGAGGGAGGCGCGCTGCCCGCACGCGGCTGAGCGCTGCGCGCCGTGGATACGGATACCGCGCCGAATGCGGGCCACACCATGGCCGACAGCACCGCCGCGATGAGCCCGAAGCCGATCCACCCCACCGTCGCGCCATAACCGCCGGCGACGCTGACCAACAGCCCCGTCCCAACGATGCCGACACCCGGGCCGGTATAGATCACTCCGCCCCAACCGTGGGCACCGAGTTCGGTCAACCGCCGCAAGCCCCACTGCGACGCGAAAACGAAGGTCCAGGCGCTGATCGCGCCAGCGACGAAACGCGCCACGGCCCACATCCAGAACTGGCTGGCGACGCCCATTGCCAGCATCATCAGGACCGTAACGACCAGGCCCATGCGGACCATGCGCGCGGCGTCGACTCTCAAGGCCGCACACGTGACGGCGCCGACGAAATAGCCGGCGTAATTGAACGACGCGAGCCAGCCGCCGTGCTGGATATCGAGCGAGGGCTGGCCGGACGCGCCGCCGTAGAGCATCAAGGGCAATAGCGGCGTGAAGGCGAAGCGCCCGATGCCGAGCGCCACAGCCAGCGTGACCATGCAGGCAAGCGCCGCGCGGCGGGCGGCATGGCGCTCAACGGGCGTACCGAGCGCGTTCGAGGTGAGATCGTTCATGGCGGATGGAATTCGGATGCGCCAGCGGGCGCCGACGCAGTGAATCCATATTAGCTTGACCTTTCAATCATGAAACATGAATAATTTCGATATCATCCATCTCTGCGAGAGAACCATGGATCTGTCCGCCCTGACTATTTTCCGTGCGGTCGTGCGGGAAAACGGCGTGACGCGGGCCGCGGCGAAGCTCAATCGCGTGCAATCGAACGTTACGACGCGTATCAAGCAGCTTGAAGAACAACTGGGCGCTGAGTTGTTCATCCGCGACGGGCGGCGTCTTGTGCTGACGCCTGCGGGCGAGACCCTGCTGCCCTATGCCGAGCGTCTGCTCGCACTCGCCGATGAGGCACGTCATGCCGTGCGGGAGGATCGTCCGAGCGGACGTTTGCGTCTGGGTACGATGGAGAGCATTGCGGCGACCCGCCTGCCCGGATTGCTTGCGCATTATCACCAGACATGGCCGACCGTCGCGCTCGAACTCGAGATCGGGACCACTGGCAAGCTGATCGAGCGGGTGCGCGAATTCGAGGTCGACGCCGCGTTGGTGGCGAGGCCGCTGGATACTGCTGCGCTTGGCGAATTGTTCGAGACGGTGGCGGTATTCCGCGAAGAACTGGTGATGTTGACGCCACGGGGACATCGACCGATTCACGGAGTACGGGATATTGCGTTATCCACGCTGATCGCGTTCGAGCGTGGGTGTGCTTATCGTTCTTACATCGAGAAATGGTATGCGGAGCACGGGGTGCGGCCGGCTCGGGTGTTGGAGCTTGGCTCTTATCACGCGATTGTGGCTTGCGTCGCCGCAGGGGCTGGGGTGGCTGTGGCGCCACGGTCGGTGCTGGATTTGCAATCCGTTACCAGCAATATTGCGGTTCATCCGTTGCCGGATATTGGGGTGATTGAGACGCTTCTCGTCTGGAGAAGGGGGCATTTTTCTTCTGCTTTGAATGCGTTGAAGGAAGTGCTAGTGAGTTGAGGTTTTTTTGTTTGCCTTGGGCGGCGGCATTTTTTTGCTGTATGCCTACGGCGGTGGTTGTTTCTTTTGCTTTTGGTTTATTAGCGTTCCCCCCCGCACAGGGGGAACGCTAATAAACCAATAAGAACAGAAAACACCAAACGCCGTAGGCAAACAGCAGCGGAAACGCTAATAAGCCAACGCCGTAGGCAAAAATAATAACCAAACCGCCAACTTAAAGTTGGCCCTCAACCCATTGCCGAACTCCTGCAAGCGCCGCAGGCAAATTCCCCGGTTCAGTCCCGCCAGCCTGCGCCATATCCGGCCGCCCGCCGCCCTTACCCCCGACCTGCTGCGCAACAAAATTAACCAGCTCACCAGCCTTCACCTTCTTGCTGGCATCAGCAGTCACACCGGCAATCAGACTCACCTTGCCACCCTCAACCGAGGCCAGCACGATCGCCGCGCTCTTGAGTTTGTCCTTCAGCTTGTCGACCGTCTCACGTAACGTCTTCACGTCCGCGCCTTCCAGCGTGGCTGCCAGCACATGCACGCCGGCCACTTCGATCGCCTGACCGGCCAGTTCATCGCCCTGACTCGAAGCAAGCCTCGACTTCAACGCGCCTAGTTCCTTCTCCAGCGACTTCACCTGCTCCTGCACCTGCACGATCCGCTGCGTCAGTTCCGACGGCTGCGCCTTCAACGCAGCCGCAGCCGCATTGATCCGCGCATCCAGATCCTGCACGAAACGCACGGCGTTATCGCCCGTAATGGCCTCCACGCGACGAATGCCCGCAGCCACGCCGCCTTCCATCACGATCTTGAAGAAGCC
Organism: Paraburkholderia fungorum; assembly: GCF_046027215.1. Taxonomy (GTDB): domain Bacteria; phylum Pseudomonadota; class Gammaproteobacteria; order Burkholderiales; family Burkholderiaceae; genus Paraburkholderia; species Paraburkholderia fungorum_D. Next base: position 3,349,192 of record NZ_JAQQEN010000001.1, read on the forward strand.
AATGTCGCCCGTGCGCTGCACGTGCGTGCCGCCGCACAACTCGCGCGAAAACCCAAGGTCCAGCACCCGCACTTCGTCGCCGTACTTTTCGCCGAACAGCGCCATCGCGCCGCCCTTCACCGCTTCGTCGAACGGCATCAACTGCACCACACCCGGCGAATTCGCGAGGACCTCAGCGTTGACGATCGCTTCGACCTGACGGATCTGCTCGTCGGTCATCGGCGCGTTGTGCGCAAAATCGAAACGGGTCTTGTCCGCGTCGACCAGCGAGCCTTTCTGTTGCACATGCGAGCCAAGTACCTCGCGTAACGCTTTGTGCATCAGGTGGGTTGCCGAGTGATTGCGTTCCGTGCGCGCGCGACGCACCGCGTCGATTTCCGCCTTGACGACGTCGCCAACTTTCAGCGTGCCTTGCTCCAGCGTGCCGTGATGGCCGACCACGTCAGCCTGCACCTTCAACGTGTCGCTCACCGCAAAGCGCACGCTCGCGTTCGCGAGCACGCCCTGGTCGCCTACCTGGCCACCCGACTCCGCATAGAACGGCGTGTGATCGAGCACGACCACCGCTTGCTGACCGTTTGCCACTTCCTTGACCGATGCGCCGTCCACGTACAACGCGATGACCTTCGCGTCGTCGAACATCACTTCTTCGTAGCCGTGGAAAGTGGTCTTCGCGCCCGAGTATTCGAGACCCTGCGCCATCTTGAACTTGCCCGCCGCGCGAGCCTGTTCGCGCTGACGCGCCATCGCTTCGTCGAAGGCGGCTTCGTCGACGGTCACTTCGCGCTCGCGGCACACGTCTGCCGTGAGATCGAGCGGGAAGCCATAGGTGTCGTGCAGCTTGAATGCCAGTTCGCCGTCGAGCGTTTTGCCGCCCTTCGCGTCCAGTTCGGCCAGCGCGCCTTCGAGAATCGACATGCCGTGCTCGATGGTTTCGAAGAAGCGCTCCTCTTCCTGACGCAGCACGTCGGTCACGCGTTGTTCGGCGTCTTTCAGTTCCGGATACGCCTCACCCATTTGCGCGACGAGGTCCGGCACCATGCGATGGAAGAACGAACCCTTCTTGCCCAGTTTGTAGCCGTGGCGGATCGCGCGGCGCACGATCCGGCGCAGCACGTAGCCGCGGCCCTCGTTGCCCGGAATCACGCCGTCCACAATCAGGAACGAGCACGCGCGGATGTGATCGGCGATCACCTTCAACGAGTTGTTCGCCAGATCGGCCACGCCGGTTTCGCGGGCAGCGGCCTTGATGAGCGCCTGGAAAAGGTCGATTTCATAGTTGCTGTGCACGTGCTGCAGAACCGCCGCAATGCGCTCAAGACCCATACCCGTGTCGACGCACTGCTTGGGCAGCGGCGTCATATTGCCTTGCGCGTCCCGGCTGAACTGCATGAACACGAGGTTCCAGATCTCGATATAGCGGTCGCCGTCTTCTTCCGGCGATCCCGGCGGGCCACCCCACACGTCCGGGCCGTGGTCGTAAAAGATTTCCGAGCACGGGCCGCACGGACCGACGTCGGCCATTTGCCAGAAATTGTCCGACGCGTAGCGCGCACCCTTGTTGTCGCCGATGCGGATGATGCGCTCGACCGGTACGCCCACTTCTTTCGCCCAGATGTCGTGCGCTTCGTCGTCTTCGTGGTAGACCGTGACCCACAGCTTGTCTTTCGGCAACTGGTACACGCCGGTGAGCAACTCCCACGCGTAGTGGATCGCGTCACGCTTGAAGTAGTCGCCGAACGAGAAATTGCCCAGCATTTCGAAGAACGTGTGGTGGCGCGCGGTGTAGCCGACGTTTTCCAGATCGTTGTGCTTGCCGCCAGCGCGCACACTGCGCTGCGCGGTCGTGGCGCGCGAATACGGACGCGATTCCGCGCCGAGGAACACATCTTTGAACTGCACCATTCCCGAATTGGTGAAGAGCAGTGTCGGGTCGTTGCCGGGCACAAGGCTCGACGAGCGAACGATCGTATGGCCCTTCGATTCGAAGAACTTGAGGAATTTCTCGCGGATTTCGGCGGCTTTCATAGCGGGCGGGGACGGTCCTGACTGTTACCGGCGGCATCATGGGGATGCGCCAACTGTTTGTTTCTTAAACGACTGATTATACGGGATCGGCGCCCGCGCGCGGCGACGCGCCCCGCACCGTTAGCCGTTCGGCCAGGATTGGCCGGGCAGCACGCAACACGGCGAGGCGGGTCGTCCGTCCTGCGGGTCGTCCTATATCGTTCGGCCGACTGCGCCCGCACACGGGAATCGCTTAAGATTGCCCCCATCGACGGCGCCGTGCGCGCCTCTGTGGCTACCTAGGAGACATCGAACAATATGGGCGCTCTCAGTCATATCCGCGTGCTGGATCTCACGCGCGTGCTCGCCGGGCCGTGGTGCGCGCAAACGCTCGCCGATTTCGGCGCGGACGTCATCAAGATCGAACGCCCCGAAGTCGGCGACGACACCCGTCACTGGGGGCCCCCGTACCTGAAAACGCCCGAGGGCACGGACACGCGCGAGGCTGCCTACTACCTGGCCGCGAACCGCAACAAGCGCTCGGTCACCGTCGACATTGCCTCGCCCGAGGGCCAGCGGATCATTCGTGAACTGGCCGCGCAAAGCGACGTGGTGCTGGAGAACTACAAGGTCGGCCAACTGAAGAAGTACGGCCTGGATTACGCCTCGCTGAAAGAGCTGAAGCCCGATCTGATCTACTGCTCGGTAACCGGCTTCGGACAAACCGGCCCGTACGCGCAACGCGCCGGCTACGACTTCATCGTCCAAGGCATCGGCGGCTTCATGAGCATTACGGGCGAACGCGACGGCCAGCCGGGCGGCGGTCCGCAAAAAGCCGGCGTGGCGATCGCCGACCTGATGACCGGCATGTATTCCACCGTCGCCGTCCTCACGGCGCTCACGCATCGCGACCGTACGGGTGAAGGCCAGTACATCGACATGGCCTTGCTCGACGTGCAGGTGGCGATGCTGGCCAACATGAATTCGAATTACCTCGCGAGCGGCCAGCCGCCAGCGCGCTGGGGCAACGCGCATCCGAACATCGTGCCCTACCAGACCCTTCAGACCAGTGATGGCTGGATCATCGTCGCGGTTGGCAACGACGGCCAGTTCCGCAAATTCGTCGAAGCCGGCAACCGGCCGGAACTGGCTGACGACGAACGCTTCGCCACCAATCCGGCACGCGTGCGCAACCGCGACATCCTCGTGCCGATCCTGGCCGACATGGTCCGCCTGCAGGGCAAACAGCAATGGATCGGCGCGCTCGAGGCCGCCGGCGTGCCGTGCGGGCCGATCAACGATCTGGGCGAAGTGTTCGAAAACGAGCAGGTGGTGGCGCGCGGGCTGCAGGTTGACTTGCCGCATCCGTCCGGCGGAACGGTCAAGCTGGTGCGCAATCCGATCAACATGAGCGGCACGCCGCCTGAAGCGCTTGCGCATCCGCCCACGCTCGGCGAGCACACCGAGAGCATCCTGCGCGAGGTGCTCGGCTATGACGAAGCCCGAATTGCAACGCTGCGACAGCAAGCGGTGATCTGAACCCGACTCTGAATCGAATGTGGCGGCGCGACTGGGCGGCACGCCTGGTGCGCCGCAACGAATCGCGGCAGCGACGGTAATTCCGCTCGTTGCGCTGTGCGTAGAGGGTTCAGCGCGCCGGGCTCAGCGGCAGTCGCGGCATCAAACTACATCGATCCGCCGCTCGAGAAAGCGTCAAGCCGCAGGCTTGCAGAGCGAAGCCAGCCAGCTCCGCCCGTCGTTCCAGTCGCCAAGTCCGCTATCGGCATTGATGTGGCCGCGCGGGCCAATGTCGGCCCAGCGGCTACCCCACGCCGAAGCGCAAGCCTGTGAGAACGGCACGGCGCCGTACGGATCGTCGCTGCTCGCCACGACCATGCTCGGGAACGGCAGGCGCGAGAGCGGCACCGGCGCAAAACCGCTGGCATCCTGCGGAAAATTCGCCCCGGACGGGTCGGGTACGGCCACCAGCAACGCGCCCGCTACCTTCGCGAGCTGGGCGGCGCTCGCATACTGCGACGCCCAGAAGGCCGTGGTCAGGCAGCCGAGACTATGCGCGGCGAACAGCACGGGCGCGTCGGCCGCGCTCACTGCGGCGTCGAGTGTGCGGCACCACGCGTCGCGCGCCGGGTGGTCCCAGTCCGGCATCTGCACGCGCTCGAAGCCGGCATCGAGCGCCTCCCAGCGCGTTTGCCAATGACCCGCATCGGAATTCTGGTAGCCCGGCAGCACGAGCACCCTGGGTTGTTGTCCGCTCATCGCCTTCCCCGTCGTTGTCGTTTTTTCAAGCAGCCGGGGCTGCTCAGTGAATCACGCGGCCCACGCCCACGCCGCGCGGATCGGCGGCCGGCTCGGGCGTCGTGCCTTCTACCCGGATCATTTGCACATCGCCGTTGAACGGCTGTCCTTCGAGCGTATAGCCCTTGGCCGTCAACTGCTCGGCCAGCTCGCCGGTGAGCGGATGGTAAGGCTCAAAGAAAATCGTCTTCTGCGGCAGTAACTGGTGGTGAAAGCGCATGGCGGCCAGTGCGTCGGCAGGCGCCATATTGAAGTCGTACAGGTTCGTCATCACCTGGAAGATCGACGTGAAAATACGCGAGCCGCCCGGCGTGCCGATCACGAGCGAAACCTTGTTGTCCTTCAACAGAATGGTCGGCGCCATCGACGACAGCGGCCGGCGGCCCGGTGCCACCGTGTTGACCTCATTGCCGGTCACGCCAAACTGATTCGTGGCAGCCGGCTTGGTGACGAAGTCGTCCATCTCGTCGTTCAGCACAAAGCCGCCACCGTCCACCACGACACCTGAGCCGAACGGCCCGTTCAGCGTATAGGTGTTCGACACAGCGTTGCCCCATTTGTCGACCACCGAGAAATGCGTGGTTTGCGCTTTTTCCGGCATCGCGTCCCCGAGGCCCGGCTTGACTGGCGTCGCGCCCGGCACTTCATCGGGCTTGACCTCGTCGGCGCGTTGCGCGAGATAGGCGTCGTCGATCAGTTTGTCGACCGGCACCTTGTACGAATCCGGATCGCCCATGTACTGCTGCCGATCGGCGAACACACGGTCTTCGATCTGCGCAATCAAATGAATGTACGGCACGGAATTCAACTCGAGACCGTCAAAAGCGGGCTTCAGATCTGCCTTCATCTTCAGCATCTGGATCAGCCCGACTCCGCCCGAGCTCGGCGGCGGCGCGGAAACGATCCTGTAGCCGTTCCAGTCGGCGGTGACCGGCTGACGCCAGACGGCCTTGTACTGAATCAGATCCTGTTTGGTCACGAGACCGTGGCCGTACATTTGCTGGGCGATCAGATCGGCCGTGCGGCCTTCGTAGAACTCACGCCCGCCGTCGCTGGCAATGCGCGACAGGGTTTGCGCGAGTTCGGGCTGACGGAAGTTGGTGCCCGCTTTCAGGCTCGAGAAGTACGCGTCGAAATTGGTCTTGCCGGCGAAGTTCTTCGCCGCGAAGTCGTGGCGCTGCTGCAGCCACGGCTCAACCTGGAAGCCGTCGGTGGCGTAGCGGATCGCGGGCGCCAGCACCTGTTTCCACTTCAGTTTGCCGAAGCGCTGCTGCGCTTCCCACATTCCCTCGACGGTGCCCGGCACCCCCACGGCACGGTGGCCGACGAGGCTCATGCCCGGTATGACGTTGCCTTTGTCGTCGAGGTACATGTCGCGGGTCGCCTGTTGCGGCGCGCGTTCGCGATAGTCGAGAAAGTACGGTTTGCCGTCCATGAACACCGTCATGAAACCGCCCCCGCCAATGTTCCCCGCGTCCGGATAGGTCACGGCGAGCGTAAAGGCGATTGCCACCGCGGCGTCCACCGCGTTGCCGCCAGCGGCAAAAATCTGCTGCGCGGTGTCGGCGCTGTAGCGATCCGGCACGGCCACCGCCGATGCATCGAGCACCGCCTTGGGCGCAGCCGTTTTCGCCAGCGCCGGCGCGGGCGCGACGAAACTGCCTGTGAACGCGGCGAATATGGCCGCGGCCGTCAGGATCCGGGCCAGGGAAAAAGAGGCGAAAGGCGCACGAGGCGCGTCATGCGTCGGGACGGACATCCGAGAAACTCCGGGGACTAAGGCTGCCATGTTGCACGAACGGCGAGCGTCTGTGCAAGGCGGCCGGGGGTGGCGCAGCCTTTCTGGCGGGCCGCCTCGCCCGCATGGACCGCGCGGTCGGGACGCAGGCCGCACCACCCCGAAAGGGTTGAGCAAGGGGGCGAAAAGCACGTGGCTACGCGGCTTGCGCACGTCAGGCGCAATAGAGGCGCAGCGCGGAGGTAACACCGCGCAGGGGAAGCATCAGGGCACGAACACCTCACGGATCGCCCCGCGCCGCCCGCATCCTAAGTCCCTCGCGGGCGCCTCAACAAACCGTTTTACCTCCTGTTACAGCACCGCTCGCGCCCCTGATTTTCCGTCAAAACCGCTCAAACGTTGGCTGCACGCCGCACTCGCCTGCCGTGAAGGGGCTCGTCAGGTAGAATTGATAGATAAGTGAGCGCATTGCGCGCCCTCGACAGACTTTCACCTTCTCGCATGAATACCGAACGCAACGACGCGCCAGCGGCATCCAATTTCATTCGCAACATCATTGACGACGACAACCGCAGCGGCAAGTGGGGTCAGCGCGTCGAAACGCGCTTTCCGCCCGAACCGAACGGCTATCTGCATATCGGTCACGCCAAGAGCATCTGCCTGAATTTTGGCGTGGCGCGCAACTACGGTGGCGTGTGCCACCTGCGTTTCGACGACACCAATCCGGAAAAGGAAAGCGTCGAATACGTCGATTCGATCATCGACTCCGTCCGCTGGCTCGGGTTCGAATGGGAAAAAGACGGCAAGGAGCAGCTTTACTTCGCGAGCGACTACTACGACAAGCTCTACGAATTCGCGGAGCTGCTGATCGAACGCGGCAAGGCATATGTGGACAGCCAGTCGGCGGAAGAAATGCGCGCGAACCGCGGCTCCGCTACTGAAGTCGGCACGCCATCGCGCTTCCGCGAGCGTTCGGTCGAGGAAAACCTCGACCTGTTCCGCCGCATGAAGGCCGGCGAATTCAAGGAAGGTGAGCACGTACTGCGCGCGAAGATCGACATGGCGTCGCCGAACTTCAACATGCGCGATCCGGTCATCTACCGGATCCGCTTTGCGCATCACTACCGCACCGGCGACACATGGTGCGTGTACCCGATGTACGACTACACGCACTGCATCTCGGACGCGCTGGAAAACATCACGCATTCGCTGTGCACGCTCGAATTCGAAGACCACCGTCCGCTGTACGACTGGATTCTGAACGAGCTGGCCGAAGCCGGCATTTTCACGCGCCCGCTGCCGCAACAAATCGAGTTTTCGCGTCTGAACCTGACCTACGCGATCACCAGCAAGCGCAAGCTGTTGCAACTGGTGACCGAAGGCCACGTCGAGGGCTGGGACGATCCGCGTATGCCGACCATCGTCGGCGTGCGCCGGCGCGGTTTCACGCCCGAGGCGATTCAGTTGTTCTGCGAGCGTATCGGCGTCACGAAGGTCGATTCGTGGATCGACATGAGCGTGTTCGAAGGCGCGCTGCGCGACGATCTGGATGCGAAGGCGCCGCGTACGGCGGCCGTGCTCGATCCGGTCAGGCTGATCATCGACAACTTCCCCGAAGGCGTCACCGAGCCTTGCAGCGCACCGGTCCACCCGCACCATCCGGAACAGGGTATGCGCGAATTCCCGATCTCGCGTGAACTGTGGATCGAGCGGGACGACTTCACCGAAACACCGCCGAAGGGCTACTTCCGCCTGTTCCCGGGCAACAAGGTGCGCCTGCGCTACGGCTACGTGATCGAATGCACGGGCGCCGAGAAAGACGAAAACGGCAACGTCGTCGCGGTGCATTGCAACTACTTCCCGGACAGCAAATCGGGCACCGAAGGCGCGAACAACTACAAGGTCAAGGGCAACATCCACTGGGTCAGCGCCGCAGGCGCGTGCCCGGCCGAAGTGCGCATCTACGACCGTCTGTTCAAGGATCCGCAGCCGGACGCCGGCGGGCGCGATTTCCTGGAAGCGCTGAACCCGGACTCGAAGCGCGTGGTCCAGGCCTATCTGGAACCCGGCGCGCGCGAAGCGCTGCCCGAGCAACGCTACCAGTTCGAGCGCCACGGCTATTTTGTCGCCGACCGCGTCGATTCAAAACCGGGCAAGCCCGTCTTCAACCGTATCGTCAGTCTGCGCGACAGTTGGGGCAAGCCGGCGTAAGCTGGGGCAGCTACCGCTTGTCGCGCATCTGAGGTTAAATGCGGCGTGCATCTTGTGAGTGGGATGCGCGCCGTTGTGTTGCACCATGTTCCATCGATAGTGACAGCGCAGCAAAAATGCGCGTGCGAGTCCGGGAGGTCCGATGAAAGTTGCAGCCCGCCACAGGGCGAGTGCACGGGGCGCGCGTCTCGCGGGTACCTTTTATGCCACGCGCATTGCACACGGCGTGCGTGGCGCGCTTGTGGCGCTGGTCACATCGGGCGTCGCGTTACTCGCCTGCCCCGCTCATGCCGACGAGCTGACCGGCACGCTGAAGAAGATCCACGACGACGGCGTGGTCGTGCTCGGCGTACGCGAAGCGTCGATTCCCTTTTCCTACTTCGACGGCAAGCAGACAGTCGGCTACTCGCAGACCATCGCGCTGCAGATTGTCGACGAAATCAAGAAGACGCTCGGCATGCCGCAACTGAAGGTTCACGAAATCACCGTGACTTCGTCGAACCGCACGCCAATGCTGCTGAACAACCAGATCGACCTGGAGTGCGGCTCGACCACACATACCGTGGAGCGTGAGAATGTCGCCGCCTTCTCGAACAGCTTCTTCCAGTACGCCGTGCGCATGATCGCGCGCAAAAGCAGCGGCATCATGGATTTTCCGGACCTCGCCGGCAAAACGGTCGTAACCACCGCGGGCACTTCCGACGAACGCCTGTTGCGCCGCCTGAATACCGACAAGCACCTGAACATGCGCATCACGAGTGCGCGCGATCACCCTGAGGCTTTCACCGCGCTCAAGGACGACCGGGCGGTGGCCTTCGTGATGGACGAGCCGATCGTGTACGGCTTCAAGTCGACCGACCCGCGCCCCGACGACTTTGTTGTGACCGGCACGCCGCTCGGCTACGAGGTCTACGCATGCATGTTCCGCAAGGGCGACGAGCCATTCCGCACGCTTGTGAATAGCGTGATCGCGCGCGGCCAGACCTCCGGTGACGCGGAACGACTCTACAAGCTGTGGTTCACGCAGCCGATTCCGCCGCATGGCATCAATCTGAATTTCCCGCTGTCGGAACAGAATCGCTCGCTGTTCGCGCATCCGAACGACCGCGCGCTCGACTGACACGCCATGCCACGCCGTGCCATCCACCAGGCTGCCACGCGTTCAGCCGCTAGAGCGCCCCATGCAGCTCCGCGAGCGAAAGCGTGGTCTGGAAGAGCCGCGTGAGACTGCGGCTCGCATACCGTTCGACTTCATCCGGCGCGGCCCATCTGTAGGCGTCCATTTCGGGGATCAGCGTGCCGTCTGAGCGACGTGGAAATAGTGACGTACAGGTGCAGGACGTCAGATCCAGTTCGTCGTCCGTGGCGCGCGCGGCGAACAGATGCAGATCCTTGTCGCGCCGGTAGACGAACAGGCCGAGATCTTTCAGACGCTCCGCAGCGATCGCGATGCCGGTCTCCTCGACCATCTCGCGCAGCGCCGTCACGTGCGGCGCTTCGCCTTCTTCCCCGTGCCCTTTCGGAATGTCCCAGTGCGATGTCTCGGTGGCGTGCGCGAGCAGCACCCGGCCGCGCGGGTCGAGCAGGACGATGCCACACGAGACAACTCGTGCGCTCATCATCGCCTCGCCCCGTAGCGCTCACGCCCGGCTTCGAGCCGCGCCGGGCGGAAACCGGCGCGCGTCGCCATGCCAACCCGCATGCTTAGTGCTTTTTCTGCAACTGCCAGTTGCCACTGCCCTGCTTGCAGAACTGCGGGCGCAGATTCATCGATTGTCCTTTCGCGTTCAGCACGACGCCGACGTCACGGCAGGTGCGCTCGCCGTCCTTCGCGGTGCTGGCGATGGTGATGGTCGCGTCGATCTTGACGCTATTGCCGGTGCCTTCGTTGACCCAGTTGACGCTTTCGCCATCCTGCTTGTCATTGAGCGCAGCGAAGACGGCTTTCTTGACCGAATCGACATCGCGTTGTTTCATGTAGCTGATCGGCGTGTCGTTCAGAAAACCGAGGTTGGCCGCTTGCGCGCCGATTGCGCCGCCAAGCAGGAGGCCGCCGACGGTCAGGTGAAACAGGGCACGGGTTCGCATCGACATAAAGGATTCTCCTCGAAGAGTGTTGCAGGCGGGCACGGGTACGCTGACTGCGGCGCGTGATCTGGACCTCAAAAGCATAGCATGTCGCCCTTGAGGTGACCGTCTGAGGTCGTCGCGCGACCACCTTGCCGCCGGCGTCCGCGGACGTCTTGTCCATCGTCATGTTCATGTTGGCGGGCGGATGCGCGCATTGCCTTCCCAGTGTTTTAGGAAATGTCTCATACCTTCTTGGTGAAAGCCTTTCTAAGATCGGACATTACCCCACAACGCTGGTCACGCTCGAACGCTCTCTCATGGATACCTCCCTCGCCCTCGAAATTTTCGCCGTCGTGCTCGCGCTGTTTTGTGTGCTGCTCATGCCGGTCGCCATCCGGCGCGACCCAGGCCTCGCACGGCGCATTGTGCGCATGGATGGCTTACCGCGCCCGCGTTGGCCTAACCTGCTGACACGCGTCGGCATTGCTTGCGTACTGGCATCGTTCGCCTTGCTCTTGATCGGCTGCTACTACATCCTCGCCGGCGCACGGGGCTAATGCGCGGACGGCAGCGCTGACACAACGCGTTTTTGTTACCGGCGTATGCTTCGACCGAGGGCGCGATCGTTCCCGTCGATGGCCGCTCGAAACCCACCGCAGTGCGTTGCACACCCCGCCCCACTTATCCAGGAGCACGACAGCATGGCTGAACGAATCATCAAGGTCCCAGGTCCCGATCATCCGATCATGGTCGAACGAGGCAACGCGCGTGTGGTGGTGACCGTGGCAGGCCGCGTCATCGCCGACACCCGTCATGCGCTGGTGCTGCGCGAAGCATCGTATCCGCCCGCGTACTACATCCCGCGTAACGACGTCGAAATGACGCTGCTGGAACGCACCGATCACGCGACCTATTGCCCGTACAAGGGCGAATGCGCGTACTACAGCATTCCCGTTGGCGGCGAGCGGACGGTGAACGCGGTGTGGACGTACGAGTCGCCCTACGCGGCAGTGAAGGAGATCGCGCAACATCTGGCGTTCTACCCGGATCGGGTCGACTCGATCGACGTGCAGCTGGCGGCGTGAATGGCAAGGCGCGCGTCGTAGCGATGTCGCTTCGATGCGCGGCGCACGCGCCTGAAATATGAAGTACGGCAGGAGGGACTCGAACCCCCCACCCTCGGCTTAGAAGGCCGATGCTCTATCCAGCTGAGCTACTGCCGTAATGAAGAGAGGTGATGCCACGCACGCGAACGGCATGCATCACCCGCAATGAGAACCCGCACTCGGGCATTGAACCCTCTGTCGCAACGCGCCACAGGGTTTGTGGGATACCGAAATTCTAACTGACCAGGCCTGGTACTGGGTATCCCAGCGACTGGAAATCCCAAACCGGCTTCAGTGGCTTCACCGGCCGTCGCCACGCCTTAAACCAAACGGGCCCGGCAGGTTGAGCCGGGCCCGGATTATAACCGATCATCTCCCGCTCGCCAGCACGTGACGGCCAGCGGCGGAGCAATCCAACGCAATCAGACCGGTTGCGGATGCAACATGAACCAGCCGAGGAAGACGATCCCGGCGATCACGCAATACACACCGAACGACGCCAGACGGCCGCGTCCTTCGAAATAGCGCATCAGGAAGCGCACGCTGAGATAAGCGGCGATCGCGGTCAGCACGCCGCCGAGCAGCGCGTCGGCCAGTTGGCCGGGTGCATGGAACAGCTTCGGCAATTCAAGCACGCCGGCGGCGAAGATGATCGGCGTGCCGAGCAGGAATGAAAACTCAGCCGATTTTTCCGCCGTCAGGCCGGCCGCATTGCCCGCGATCATCGTCAGACCGCTGCGCGAGAAGCCCGGAATCAATGCGCCGATCTGCGCGAGACCGACAAAAAACGCCTGGCGGAAAGTCAGCTTCTCCGGCGCCTGATGCGCACGTGTACGTTGCAGCCGATCGCCGAACCACAGCAACACACCGTTGACGATCAGCGCGAGCGCGACAATGCGCAGATCGTGGAAGAGCCGTTCAAGCCGCTTTTCCAGCAGCAGACCGACGAGACCGGCCGGGATTGTGCCGATAATAAGCGCCCACATCATGTGCGCGTCATCGTTGCGACGGCCGCCAAAGGACGCGAAGAAACCGCGCACCAACGCGCACCAACGCTTGCGGAAGTACCACAGCAGCGCGAGCGCCGTGCCGAGATGCAGTGCGACGAGGAACGGCAGCAACTGCGGCGCATGCTTGTCGATATGCATACCAAACAAAGCGGGCACGAGCAGCGTATGACCAAGACTGCTCACCGGAAAGAGTTCAGTGACGCCTTGCAGCACGCTCAGGAAAATCAGAAACGACAGGTTCACGCGGCGGTCCTCTTTGTAAGCGAAATGTCGGGGTAAAGCGCGCCGCGTAAGGAAACCGGCAGCGCGTCAAAGGCGCACCGATTATGCCTGGCTGGAATGTCAGCGCCAAGCTTTTGAACCACCTGGGGGGAAATATTGATGCAGTGCGTCACAACTCGAAACCGTTTTACGCACCAGAAAAAGAAACGGGCCGCCGTAACGGCAGCCCTGCGATCATGCGGATAGAACGTATTATTTAAGCGCCAGATGCGTGCCGGGACTCGCAATAACGAAGCAGCAAAGATGAGGCTGAGGTTGGATCAGCGTTCGAGCGTGTAGAAGAAGTAGACCGTGCTTGCCGCGAACATGCCGAACAAAGCCACACCCATTGCCATTGCGAGATCCATGAAGCCTCCTGAACGTTCTCGCCCGGCAGTCGAGGACACCGGGCACTTGTATGAATTATCGACAGGGACCGCGCTTGTGCGACACCCGCAATTTCCCCAGAAGGGTTTCCCCGTAGCGCAAAGCAGCGCAAAATCGGTCTCTCGCAGGGTGTCGCGCGACGCTTGCCGCGCGCCCATGCCTCGCGATCCATTGCAATCAACCCACAACCAACCAGCTCATCGACCATGCCGCTTTCCCCGCAACAGGACATTCTCGAGATCGCCCAGGACGCCTCCGTGCTGCGCTTCGCGCCGCAAGCCGGCGGCCGGCTTCTATCGTGGCTCATCGACGGCGAAGAAGTGATTCATTGGCCACAGCACGCCGACTGGAGCGTGCCCGCGCGGATTCGCGGCGGCAACCCGTTGCTGTTTCCGTTTCTCGGGCGGCATCGCGTGGACGGCAAGATCGGCTATTGGCGTGATGCCAACGGCACCGTACGCGAGTTGCCGATGCACGGTTTTGCGCGCGACCTGCCGTTCGAGGCGCATGCGGATGTGCACGGCGCCGGTCTGCGCATGGTCCTGCGCGACAGCGAGGCAACCCGTAGCGGCTATCCGTTCGGCTTTCGCTTCGAAGCCGCATATAGCCTCGCCGATGCGCACACGCTCGACGTGACGCTGACCACCGAGAATACGGGCGACGCGCGGCTGCCCTACTACGCCGGCCACCACTTCTACTTCACGCTGCCGCACGGGCAACGCGGTGAGACAACGCTGGAGTTGCCGCGCACCAAACGGTGTTACCAGCAGGCCGATGGCTCGATCAGCGCCGCGGAGCCGGGCGAGCCGCGCTATACGCTCGACGAAGCCCGCATTTACGACCGTTTTCATTGCCTCGACGGCGCGCCGGACCAGCCTGTGCGCATCGTCGCGCCTGGCCTGAACCGGCTCATCACGATCGACTTGCAACGTCCGGACTCGGTACCCTGGTACGCAGTGACGACCTGGACCGAAACCCCGGAGTCGGATTTTTACTGCGTCGAACCCTGGCTGGGCCTGCCGGACGCCATCCATAACGGCTTGGGCCTGCGCTGGCTCGAGCCGGGCCAACGCGAAACGGCAGCCCTGCGCATCACTGTCAGCGCGCTGCGCTGATTTCCCTTTTTTCCGCAGTGTCCTTGGTGAGTTTCGCGGCGTTTCGCCGCGTTTCCACTGCGGACGGGCGCCTTGCCGCCCGTTTTTCGGATGCTGCAGCGCAAAACCGTTAGAATCGGACGCTTTTGCATCTATCTGCCGCGTGATCGGGATCGGCGCGTGGCAGCGCTTTGCGAGGTCCAATGCTGGGAACAACAAGAATGATCAAACGGGTGGCCTGCGCGTCATTGCTCGCGCTACTCGCCGCGTGCGGGTCTGCGCCGGTGGGTCCGGGGTTTTATCGCGTCGAACGGGGTGACACGCTGTCGAAGATCGCGCGCAGCAACCGGCAGTCGGTGCAAAGCATCACACGCTGGAACAATCTGACGAACCCGGACAGCATCGAGGTCGGGCAGGTGCTGCGCGTCGCACCGCCTGGTGGTACAGCGGGTACCGCGTCGACGGGTGGCGCGGTGCGCAGCAACGGCGGCGCAAGCGCTTCGGCCGCACCGCGCGCAGCGCCCACTGACACTGCGCCGTCGCCCACGCCGGCGTCCTCGATCTCGCTGGTGTGGCCGACTGACGGCACGGTGATACGGCGCTTCGACGGCGCCAATTCGAAAGGTATCGATATTTCGGCTGCCGCGGGCACGCCGGTGGTGGCCGCCGCACCTGGCACGGTCGTCTATGCCGGCAATGGTCTGCGCGGCTATGGCAATCTGCTCATCCTCAAACACAACGCCGAATATCTGACGGCCTATGCGCATAACCGCGCGCTGCTGGTGAAGGAAGGCCAGGCTGTCACCCGCGGCGAAAAGATAGCCGAGATGGGTGACACCGACACCGACCGTGTCATGCTGCATTTCGAACTGCGTTATCAGGGCCGCTCGATCGACCCGTCGCGCGCCCTGCCGCCCCGCTGAGCGCCTGATTGCCGCTTGCTGAGCGGCAGCGGGCACGCGGACTGCACGTGCGCTCCCGGGAACCCAGCGCGCTGTAAACGCTCAATCTGATACACGACGTGGCGCTTCGCCACGCCTCTTATCATCTGTAAGGAATTTGCAATGAAGAGCGCATTTGCGTCGGCGGCGATGGCCGCAGCGGTTGGCCTCGGCCTGCTGACGCTCGGCAGCCTGAGCGGCTGCTCCAGCACAACCACCAGGACCTATCTGCCGAGCGGCGACACCGGTTTCGCGATCAACTGCAGTGGCAGTGACGCCAGCTCCAGCTGGGCGGAGTGCTACAAACGCGCTGGCGAAGTCTGCGGCAATTATGGCTACGACGTCGTATCGAAAGACGTCGACAACGGCGCCACTTCCGGCGGCACGGTAGGCGGTATTTTCGGCGCGAACGTGAAAAACCGCTCGATGGTGGTTCGCTGCAAACAGTAAGGGTGCCGAAACAATCGGGCCTGGCGCATCGCGGTTGAATCGGCCATGGCCGGGGCAAAAAAAAGCCCGGCACGGGGCCGGGCTAACGGGGGTTCGGCGCATATCGGCAAAGGACCGGTTCACCATGCGCCAGAACGAAATCTAACAACCCGCTTATAACCGTGCAATCTATTAATTTCGCATGCAATGTGATGCGCCGCACGGAGTCCGCATTACGTGAAGCAAAATCACGCAAATCAACGGCCTAAATCACATTCGCTTTTCGACGTGAAGCGCCATAAAATCGGCGAATCAAAAACGGCAAACTGGCTGACCAGCGGCGCAAATCAAGCACCTTCAGGAATCGCGCCTAAAACACTGACGAAAGGCCGTTGTCTGATTTCCGCTAACCCCGCCTGGCTTGAGCTGGACGCTTTTGCGCCGCATGCCTTTGGTGCGCCAACGCACCATCCACGACGATTAAGTTATTTTAACGGCGCCAATAAACAATTTAATTCACAAAATGCAAAATCGCGAATAGCGAACAACTCACACTTTTAAATCCACTGACAAATCGCGAAACCGTAAAACCCCTGCTTTTATTCACGCAATTAATCGGATGATAGGCGCTCTTGCCAATTCATTCCAGTCGGCCGATTGGCTTAAACCGGCCAACTCCGTGCGCGTTTACACCACTCGCAAACCGAGTTCGGTCACGAGCACCGCGGCCTGCTGATGGGAAATTGTCGCGCCCTTGAACAGCGCTGCATCCACGAGCCGCACACCGCTCAGGTCCGCTTCGCGCAGATCCGCCCCGTCGAAGCGCGCGCCCTTCAGATGGGCGTCCTTCAGGCTGCCGCCATCGAAGATCGCTTCGCGGAAATCGACCCCGGCCAGATCGGCGTCGGAGAAGTCGAGCTGTTGCAATGTCGCCTTGCGAAACGACAGGCCGCGCAAATGCGCGCCTACCAGGAGGGTTTCGACAAAGCTCAAGCCCAGCGCGGCACAGCCTTCGAAATTCGCGCCGGTGAGCTTGCAGCTATGAAACGACGCCGAGGCAAGTTTCGCGCGCCGCCAGCTGGTGTTGTTCAGATCGCTCGACTGAAACGCCGCATCCACCAGATCGGCCGACGCAAAATCCGCTTCACGGCCACGGCAACGGACCCAGCGGGTATGCGACAGCGTCGCGCCGAAAAACGAAGTCTCAACGATCGTGCAGCGATGGAATTCAGCGCCCCGCAAATCGAGTCGCGACAGATCAGTGCCTTCGAAATCGCAGTCGGTGAAATGGAGCGGCTCCTGGCTTGCCGCGACGAGGCGCTCCATGTCAGCGCGCGTGGGGGTAGCGTCGCTGATGACGTGAGCTTGCGCGCCCGAAGCCGGCGCCGTTGAATCCAGTGACATGAAGGTTCAGAATGAATTTCGAAAAAGGCCCTAAGCGTACCGGAACGCGCGCCGCCATGGCGGTGCTCGCCGATGGTTTATAGTAACGGCCCCGTCAGAATCCCCCTTACGATGACTTCCAACGACGCCAACCATAGCCCGCTGTACGCCCAGCTGCTCGCGGAAACCGCCAAAATCGGCTGGTCTGAACTCGAGCGTTTTTTTGCGCGCGGCATGCTGCTGCGCGTCGCGCGCGACCTCGATCTGGTCAGCGTCGCCGAAGCCATCGCCAGCGACGACACGACCCAGGTGACGCAATGGCTGTCCGCCGGTCTCGTCGAGCGGGTGCAGGCAGAAACGGCCACTGACTTCGCCGCGCGCGACCCCGACCTGTGGGCAGTGGTCGTTTCCCCGTGGGTCTGCGTGCAGGAACGCAATTGACCGAAACCGCGCTCGGCGCGAGCGCGCCCGCCGTACCCGTGCGCTGGCACCGGCGCGTGCTGACGCTCGCGTTTCCCATCGTCCTTGCCAATCTGACCCAGCCGATTCTCGGCGCGGTCGATACCGCCGTCGCCGGGCATCTGGACGGCGCGTCGTATCTCGGCGGCGTCGCGCTCGGCGGACTGTTCTTCAACTTCGTGTTCTGGGGCTTCGGCTTCCTGCGCATGGGCACCACCGGTCTCGTCGCGCAGGCGCATGGCGCGGGCGACCAGGCCGGGCTGCGCAACAACGTGGTTCGCGCGCTATGCCTCGCTGCTGCGATCGGCGCGATGGTGCTTGCGCTGCAAGTGCCCCTGATCGGCTACGCGCTGCGCGCGATCGGCGGCAGCGACGCGGTGCAAAGGCACGCGCAACTCTATTGTCACGCGCGGATCTGGGCGGCGCCGCTTGCTCTGGGCAATTACGTTGTGCTGGGCTGGCTGCTCGGCACACAACAGGTGAGACTTGCCCTGCTTTCGCAAGTGTTCATCAACAGCGTGAACATCGCGGCGGTGCTCCTGTATGTGTACGTATTCGACTGGGGCGTGGCCGGGATCGGCGCCGCTACGGCCACCGCTGACGCGCTCGGCTTCGTGCTCGGCGCCGCGTTGCTTTGGCACGGACGGCCACGCGGCCTGCCGCCCCTGAGCCGCGCGGCGTTGTTCGACGCAGCGGCGCTCAGGCGCCTGGTGGTACTCAATCGTGACATCTTCGTACGCACGCTGTGTCTGCTGTCATCGTTCGGCTGGTTCGCGCATCTCGGCGCAAGACAGGGGGATGCCACCCTCGCCGCCAACGCGCTGCTGCTGAATTTTCAGACCTTCATGGCCTATGGGCTCGACGGCTTCGCACATGCGGCCGAGGCGCTGGTAGGCGCTGCGATCGGCGCACGCGACCGCCACGCCTTCGCACAGGCCATCAAAGTGACCGCGCTGTGGTCCGCGCTCGGCGCGTTGGCTTTCTCGCTGGTGTACTGGGGGGCCGGGGCATGGATCATCGACCGTCTGACCGACCAGGCCGCCGTGCGTGCCACGGCTGAGACGTATCTGCCGTGGGCCGCGCTCTCGCCGGTGATTTCGGTGTGGGGCTTTCTGCTCGACGGCGTGTTCATCGGCGCGACGCGCACGCGTGAATTGATGATGTCGATGGTCGTGTCGTTCGGCGTATTCGTCGCGGCGTCGTGGGCATTACTGACGCTGTACGGCAATCACGGCTTGTGGGCCGCGATGCTGATCTTCATGGCCGCACGCGGGCTGACGCTCGTGCGCTTTCTGCCGGGTGTCGCGCGTGGCTTGCCGGGCGCGGCGGCGTAAAGCCGCCGTCAGTTTGACCCGTCTCAAAGCGAAATATGCCGCGCAAGGCGGTTACGCTTAAGGTGCGGCAGACGTCGGCGTCATTGAGGGCGGGCGATCATCGGTGGGCACGCCGTGATAGTCGGCCGGATCTTTCGGCGGCGGACCGCCATGATGGCCGGAAGGATCGTTGGCACAGCCGGCGAGGCCGGCGCCGAACAGCAACGCAATCAGCAGAACGCGGTTCATAAACTCTCGAGACAAAAGGAAATAACGGCAACGAAGCGCCGAGAGTCTACCTGCAATGCACATTTCATGACGCCGGGACGCGCTGCCTACCCTGCCATTTCGTCGCGTGTGACCTACTATTAAGGCACGGTCGCATGTCATAGGAGACTGCCATGGACGCTGAATCGATCGCAGGCCTGGTCGGACTTGCAATAGGTTTGCTCGTGCTGCTTGCCTTGTCGATTTTCGAATCGAGAACCTACCGGCGCGAACACGATGGCGAAGGCATGGTGCATCACTGGATTACTCACCAGCACATGCCGCACTGGATGCGCCGCCGGCACTGAGAAGCGTTGGCAGGAACCCGTCAATCGTCTGCATAACCTGGCGCGGTGCGCACACCGCGCCTGTTTCGCTGTACCCCACCTGTCATTTCCCTTCGGGCACACGCCTTGCTGACTAACAGCTTGCAAGGCAAGCGTGTATTGCGCGCCATCGTCCCGGCACAAGCGTGCCGGACCAATCACAGGCGGCCCAGTTGTTCCGCGGGCCCGACAGGGAGAAGTCGAATGACTATCGGTACCATCCTGCTTATCGTGCTCATCATCCTGCTGATCGGCGCGTTGCCGAGCTGGCCGTACAGCAGTGGCTGGGGTTATCGGCCGACCGGCCTCCTCGGCGTCGTCCTGATCATCGTGATCGTGCTGCTGTTGATGGGACGAATATAGATCCACGGATATAGAGAACAAGCACACAGCTTTGAACTCCCTTTTCGGTCCGGCGCAATTCGTGATTGACTCTGGCACCCAATGCCACGTAGAATCTCGGATTCGTCGGAGCGTAGCGCAGCCTGGTAGCGCATCTGATTTGGGATCAGAGGGTCGTAGGTTCGAATCCTATCGCTCCGACCACGAAAAGCAGTACGAAACCCGCGTCGCCTCCGGCTTCGCGGGTTTTTGCTTTTGGGCGCCTTATCAAGCCAAACTCGCAAGGCAAACTCGCAATCCAAACGCAAACGCGCAAACGCGCAAACGCACGACCCAATCACAACCCGAGCGAGCCATTGCCTTGCGGCCTGACGGGCCCGCATGCGACAGTGATTGAAAAACCGGCACTGCAGTTTCCGCCGCAACACAGTCAAGGAGACATCGATGAATCTGATCCTCTGGCGCCACGCCGAGGCCGAAGATTTCGCCTCCAGCGATCTCGCCCGCGCACTGACCACGCGCGGCCGCAAACAGGCGCAAAACATCGCCAAATGGCTGCGCACCCGCCTGCCTGAGGACGCCGTGATCCTGGCGAGTCCCGCGGTTCGCACCATCCAGACCGCGGAAACCTTGAGCGACCAGTATCGCGTGGTACGCGAAATCGCCCCCAACGCGAGCGCCGACGACGTGCTCAAAGCCGCCGGCTGGCCCGACGGCATCGCACAGACCGTGGTGATCGTCGGCCATCAGCCGACCCTCGGCCATGTCGCCGCCCGCCTGCTCGCCAATAGCGAGACCAGCTGGCCGCTAAAGAAAGCCGGCGTGTGGTGGATCTCCAGCCGCGAGCGCGACGGCGACGAACAAGCCGTGCTGCGCGCGGCGATGAGCCCCGATCTGATCTGAAGGCCACGGTTGCCGGCGCCGCAGCGATGGCCTCTCAGACCGCCCAGCTCGTCTCCGGGTCGCACAGAAACAACACTCTCACGCGTAACGCGTGACATTACAAGCCGTGGGCACGGACCTTACGGCCAGTCATCCAATCGTCATGGCTTTGCCATGCGAGCGTCACCAGGCGTTACTACATTGGCGAAAAAACGAATCTCCTTTTTTCGACCAGGACGCCCCATGCGAGAACTGCCGACGCCCACCCTGCCCCTCGCTTCGCTCTTCGAATCGCGCCGTCTGCCGCGCGCCGAAGAAACGGTCACCGCCCAACATCGCCTGCAAGTCAGCTGGGCGCGTTCCGACGAAGAACTGCGCGAAGCCCAGCGTCTGCGCTACCGCGTGTTCGCCGATGAAATGGGCGCGCGCCTGACGGGTCCAGCCGGTCTCGACGTCGATTCCTTCGATTCATACTGCGATCATCTGCTGGTGCGCGATCTCGACACGCTGAAAGTAGTCGGCACGTATCGCGCATTGCCGCCGCATCAGGCCGCGCGTATCGGCCGCCTGTATGCGGAAAGCGAATTCGACGTGTCGCGCCTCACCCACCTGCGCGCGAAAATGGTGGAGGTAGGCCGTTCGTGCGTGCACCCGGACTATCGCAGCGGCGCGGTGATCATGTCGCTGTGGGCGGGTCTCGCCGCCTACATGAAGCACAACGGCTATGAAACGATGCTCGGCTGCGCGAGCGTCGCGATGGTCGACGGCGGCCACTACGCGGCCAACCTGTATTGCGCGCTGCGCGACAGCGCGCTGACGGCGCCGGAATATCGCGCGTTTCCGCACACGCCGCTGCCGGTCGACGAATTGCAGACGGGCGCGGACGTCGCGCCGCCGCCGTTGGTGAAGGGCTATCTGCGCCTTGGCGCGAAAATTTGCGGGGCGCCCGCCTGGGATCCCGACTTCAATACCGCGGACTTTCTGACGCTGTTCCGTCTGTCGGATATCAACGCCCGTTATGCGCGGCACTTTTTAGGCGATGCAATGCCGCGCTAAGGCCAGGTAGCCCCTTCAACTGATCGCGCCTGCGATAGACGCAAAAAAGCCCGGCAATTTAAGTTGCCGGGCTTTTTTGCTGACGACGAATGCTTTTCAATCCTCCGTATAGACCACACGATACGGAATACCGACCTTCTCCCACTCGGCCGCTTCCTGAATCAGGCTGTAATCGGTCAGCGGATTGTTCGCTACCCACTCATTGGGCAAACGCACTTCATAACCACCGTTCACCTGCGCTACCGCGATACCGGGCAAGCCGACGTCGGCACGCCGGCGGCACAGCAGCGCGGCAAGCCGCAGACAGAACAGCAGCGGCCATTCCACCTCGCGCGTTTGCGAGAGCTTGCCGAGCTTGCCCGCGTGGCCGAGCACGAGCGCAGCGAGCCGCGCCTGATCGGTGCGCGAAAAACCCGGCATATCCGCATTGCTCGCGATATAAGCCGAATGCTTGTGATAAGCGCTGTGCGAAATCGACAGCCCAATCTCATGCAAGGCCGCGGCCCAACCAAGGAACATACGATTTTCCACGCGGCGCTCGTCGTCTGGCTCGGAGAACTGATCGTAGAAACTCACTGCCAGGTCGCCAATGCGCCCCGCCTGCGCCCGATCGACCCCATAGCGGCGCATGAAGCCCTCGGCGGTGACCGTACGCATGTCTTCGTGCTGCGAGCGGCCCAGCAGGTCGTACAGCACGCCCAGACGCAGCGCGCCGTCCGTTGTATCGACGTAATCGACACCGAGTTCGTCGAACACCGCCAACATGATGGACAGACCGCCGGCCAGCACCGGAATGCGGTCGCCCTTCAACGCGATGAGCTTCAGACGGTTGACGTTTTCCGCCTTGATCAGCGCGCGCTTGAGCCGCTCGAGCCCGCCGCGCGAAATGCCGTGCGTAATGCCCGGGTCGTTGAAACCGTTCGCCTCGACGAGTTCCGCGAGCGCGCGCGCCGTGCCTGACGAGCCGATCGCCTGCTCCCAACCGGTTTTCTTGTACTCGGCGGAAATGATCTGGATTTCGCGGCCCGCGGCGAGTTCGGCCTGACGCATCGTGTATTCGTCGACATTACCCGCTGGAAAGAACGCGCGGCTGTGGCTCACGCACCCTATATAAAGGCTTTCCATCTTGATCGGCGTGTAATGCGAGCCGATGATGAATTCCGTCGAGCCGCCGCCAATGTCGACCACGAGACGCTTGCCCGCGCTCGCGGGCACCGAATGTGCAGCGCCTGCGTAAATCAGACGCGCTTCTTCGCGGCCGGCAATCACTTCGATCGGAAAGCCGAGCGCGGCTTGCGCCTCGCCGAGGAACTCGCCCGCGTTCTTGGCGATACGCAGCGTATTGGTGGCAACCGCGCGAACGTGATCCGGATGAAAATCCCGCAACCGTTCGCCGAAGCGCTTGAGCGCATCCCAGCCACGCACCTGCGACGCGCGATCGAGCATCTTGTCGCGCGACAAGCCCGCGGCGAGACGCACCGGCTCACGCAAGGCGTCGACCTGATAGATCTGACTACCCGCTTCGGTTTCTTCGACCCGGCCTACGATCAGCCTGAAGCTGTTCGAACCGAGATCGACGGCAGCGAGAAGTTGTGGAGGATTGACCATCGGTTGTGCGGACCCCATGCGCGCGAGCGCGGCGGCCCGGGAAGCAACCGCGCTGTTCAAAGACGCCATTTTAAGCGTACCGGACCTCACGATGTCACCTCGCAGCAATGGGGGTCCACCATGGTCCCACATACACTGAGTCATATTGACGACACGCGACGAATCCAGCGTAGAATTTGCAAGATCCCAAATGTCATAACAACGTCATCATACTGTGAGAATTTCCGAGCGTCTTCATGCATCTCTTCCTGACATTCCATTCTCGCTGCCGATGTCCATCCGCTACCCCCTTTTGAATCGCGAGCTGGGCATTCTGGGTTTCAACGAGCGTGTGTTGGCGCAAGCCGCCGACCCGGCCGTCCCGTTGCTTGAACGCCTGCGTTTCATCTGCATCACCAGCAGTAACCTCGACGAATTCTTCGAAGTCCGTATGGCCGGACTGCAGGAGCAGATGCGCGACAACCCGGGCGCGCTCTCGCCGGACGGCATGTCGTTGCAGCACGTGTACGACCTCGTGGTCGAACGCGCGCAGAAGCTCGTGCATCGCCAGTACGCCATGTTGCACGACACGGTGCTCACCGCACTTGAAGCAGAAGGCATCTATTTTCACGGCACCGAAGGGTGGAACGAGGCGCAAACGGAATGGGCGCGCAACTACTTCTTCGACGAACTGCTGCCGGTGCTTACACCGATCGGCCTCGATCCGGCCCACCCGTTTCCCCGCGTGCTGAACAAGAGTCTGAACTTCGTCGTCGAACTGGAAGGCAAGGACGCATTCGGCCGTCAGGCAATGATGGGCATCGTGCAGGCGCCGCGCGCGCTGCCGCGCCTTGTGCGCATGCCGCAGGCGTTGTCGGGCTATCCGCATGGCTTCTTGCTGCTCAGCTCGCTGCTGCAACACTTTGTCGGCGAGCTGTTTCCGAATCTGGTGGTGCGCAGTTGCAACCAGTTCCGCATCACACGCAATAGCGAACTGTTCGTCGACGAAGACGAAATCACCAATCTGCGCGTCGCCCTGCAGGGCGAACTGCCGGCGCGGCATCTGGGCAATGCGG
Organism: Paraburkholderia fungorum; assembly: GCF_046027215.1. Lineage (GTDB taxonomy): Bacteria > Pseudomonadota > Gammaproteobacteria > Burkholderiales > Burkholderiaceae > Paraburkholderia > Paraburkholderia fungorum_D. The sequence goes on from NZ_JAQQEN010000001.1 coordinate 3,373,453, forward strand.
TGCGGCTCGAAGTGTCGGCGGAGACGCCCGCGCATGTCGTACGGCGCCTGCTCGATGAAAGCAGTCTGTCGGAGAAAGACTGCTACTACGCCGACGGCCCCGTGAATCTGGTGCGACTGATGCAATTGCCGGAGATGGTCGACCGGCCTGATCTGAAGTTCGTGCCGCACATCCCAGCGATTCCGCCGCAGATCACCAACAGCACCAGCCTGTTCGACGTGCTCGATCAGGGCGACGTGCTGCTGCATCATCCGTATGAGAGCTTTCAGCCGGTGCTCGAATTACTGTTGCAGGCCGCCAAGGATCCGAACGTCGTGGCCATCAAGCAGACCATCTATCGCACCGGCACCGATTCGCCGCTGATGGATGCGTTGATGCAGGCCGCGCGCAACGGCAAGGAAGTCACGGTGGTGGTCGAACTGCTGGCGCGTTTCGACGAGGAAACCAACATCAACTGGGCCTCGCAGCTCGAAGCGGTAGGCGCGCACGTCGTGTACGGCGTGGTGGGCCACAAGTGCCACGCGAAGATGATGCTGATCGTGCGGCGCGTGTCGGCCGGTGGCAAGACCTCGTTGAAGCGCTATGTTCACCTGGGCACCGGTAACTATCACCCGCGCACCGCACGGCTTTACACCGACTTCGCCCTGATGACGGCCGACCAGAAAATCTGCGAAGACGTGCATCACGTCTTCCAGCAGTTGACCGGCATCGGTGGCGAATTGAGGCTGCATGAGTTGTGGCAATCGCCTTTCACACTGCATCCCAAGCTGGTCGAAGCGATTCGCGCTGAAGCCGAGCATGCGCGCGCCGGCAAGAAGGCGCGCATCGTCGCGAAGATGAACGCACTGCTCGAGCCCACCGTGATTGCCGAGTTGTACGAAGCATCGCAGGCAGGCGTCAAGATCGATCTGATCGTGCGTGGCGTGTGTTCGTTGCAGCCGGGCGTGCCGGGCCTGTCGGAGAACATTACGGTGCGTTCGATCGTCGGGCGCTTTCTCGAACACCATCGTATCTTCTACTTCTACGACGCCGGCAAGGAGCAGGTGTATCTGTCGAGTGCCGACTGGATGGACCGCAATTTCTTCCGCCGCGTCGAAGTGGCGTTCCCGATCAACAACCGTCGCCTGAAGCGGCGGGTGATTGCCGAAGGCCTCTCGGCGTTTCTCGGCGACAACCAGTCCGCATGGCTGATGCAAAGCGACGGCCACTATCGCCGGCGGCGGCCGGGCAAGTCGTCGCGCAATGCGCAGATGAGCCTGCTCGGGAAATTCTGTTCGTGAGGCGAGCGGCCTCGCGAACGAAGCTTATAAAAAAGCCCGCCATTCACAAGACGGGCTTTTTTTCAGCCTGACATGCTCAAACCGGTGCGGGTTGCCGGCGCGCGGTGCGATACGCCGGGAAGCGCACAGTGAACGTGCTGCCGCGCCCCACTTCGCTCTTCACGTCGAGTTGCGCATCGTGCCGTTGCAGCACGTGCTTGACGATCGCCAATCCTAGCCCCGTGCCGCCGGTATCGCGCGAGCGGCTGCGATCAACGCGATAGAAGCGCTCGGTCAGACGTGGAATATCCGCTGCCGGAATGCCCAGACCGCTATCGGTGACCGAAAACACCGCGTGACCACCGCTGGAATGCCAGCTCACGCGTATCGCGCCGCCGTCCGGTGTATAGCGGATGGCGTTGGTCACGAGGTTGCCGAATGCGCTGAGAATTTCCGTTTCGACGCCCGTCACCGTCAACCCTTCGTCCGTGTCGAACACGATCTTGTGATGGTCGCTCGACAGGCTCTGTGCATCGTCCTGCAGATGCCGCAATACTGCGCGCATATCGATCATCTGATCGCTTGGCGGCTTGTTGTCGCCCTCGAGCTTCGCCAGCACCAGCAAGTCGCTCACAATGTGGCGCATGCGCGAGGCCTGCTGCTCCATCAACTCGAGATAGCGCGTGCGTTCGGTTTCGCTCAACGGCAGCTCGCGCATCGTCTCCAGAAAACCGGAGAGCACGGTGAGCGGGGTTTTTAGTTCGTGCGAAACGTTGGCGACGAAATCGCGTCGCATCGCGTCCGTGCGTTCGAGTTCGGTGATGTCCTGCGAGAGCACCAGCTTGCGATTTTCGCCGTACGGAAACACCTGCACCGAGAGCACGTTCTGGCGCTTTTCGCCCATGCCGCGCATGATCAGCATTTCCTGGTACCGGTGCGAATTCAGATAGCGGACGAATTCAGGCTGACGCACCAGATGCGTGATGTGCTGACGCAGATCGCGTTTGGCGTCGAGCCCGAAATGAAGTTCGGAGATGGCGTTGCACCACTCGATCTGATCGTGATCGTCGAGCATGGCGACGCCGTTCGGCGAGGCCTGAATGGCCTGAATGAAACGCGAATGCTGTTGCTCGACCTGGCGCACCTGCGCATGCCAGCGCTTCGCGAGCTTATGCAAACGGTAATAGATTTCGCCCCAGATGCCCGGCGCGCTCGGCACTTCGCCATACACTGGCGCGTCGAGCAGACGCCACAACCGTTGCTTGTGGAAGGTGCTGATGAGGCTCTGCGCGAGCAGCAAGACGATCGCGAGGATCAGTCCTGCCTTGATGTTCACGAGTGCGCCGACCACTCCGCACAGAACAGCTAGCAGCACGACCGACACGACGGAGCGCGCCCAGATGATGTTCATGTTCTAGCGATCGAAGAGAAAAACGTACGCGCCAAGACCCGCCCTCGCGGCACCTGGCGCCACCAGCGTCACCTGCGTGACGTATCTGGTGTACGCGCAGTGTTACCGTATCCAGCCAGCTGACTAGGCGCTCTTCGCAAGCCGGTAACCGCTGCCGCGCACCGTCTCAATCATAGCATCGCAGCCCGCCGGCTTGAGCGCTGCGCGCAGACGCTTGATGTGCACGTCCACCGTGCGCTCTTCGACAAACACGTGATCGCCCCACACCTGGTCCAGCAACTGCGTACGGCTGTGCACGCGTTCCGGATGCGTCATGAAGAAGTGCAGCAGACGGAATTCGGTCGGACCGAGATCGAGCTTGATCTCGCTGCCTTCCGCATGCGCGGCGACGCGATGCGTGGCCGGATCGAGCTTCAGACCGTTGATCGCGACCAGGTCTTCGGTCAACTGCGGCGCGCGGCGGCGCAACACCGCCTTGATACGCGCCATCAGTTCTTTCGGCGAAAACGGCTTGGTGACGTAGTCGTCCGCACCGATCTCGAGGCCGAGCACCTTGTCCTGTTCGTCGCCACGCGCGGTCAGCATGATGATCGGAATATGCCTGGTGCGCTCGTTGTTGCGCAGATCGCGGGCGAATGCAATGCCTGATTTGCCCGGCAACATCCAGTCAAGCAGGACGAGGTCGGGCAGCACGTCGCTGATCAGGTTCTGCGCCTGCTCCGCGTTATACGCGCGAATCGGGCAGTGTCCGGCGTGTTGAAGATTGACCGAAATCAGTTCGGAAATGGCGGGCTCATCTTCAATGACGAGAATGCTGCTGGGCATCGGCACCTCTGGTCCTTATCTCTGGATTAACTGAGCGCTTCGCGTTCGAGCGCGTCGCGCGATTTGTGCCGCACGTCGGTGCCCTTGACGATGTAGATGATGAATTCGGCGATGTTTTTCGCGTGGTCGCCGATCCGTTCGATTGCCTTGGCGATAAACAGAAAATCGAGGCCCACCGAAATCGAACGCGGATCTTCCGTCATGTACGAGATCAGCTTACGAACGAACGCGCGGAATTCCTCATCGATCGCCTTGTCGTCGCGCACAATCTGCGCGGCCGCCACCGTGTCCAGACGCGCAAACGCGTCCAGCGCGCGGCGCAGAATCGACACCGCCATTTCGCCCGACAATTTGATTTCGGCGATATTGATGGTGCGCGAGGCACCGTCTTCCATCAGGCGCTTGGTGCGCTTGGCGATTTTTTCGGCTTCGTCGCCGGCGCGTTCCAGATTCGTGATGGTCTTCGAGATCGCGATCAGAAGGCGCAGGTCACGCGCGGCCGGCTGACGGCGCGCGATGATGTTGCTGCACTCCTCGTCGATCTCGACTTCCATCTGGTTCAGGCGAGCTTCTGCGGCGATCACCTGCTCGGCGATGTCGAGATCGAATTCATTGAGCGCCTGCATCGCATGGACGATCTGCGATTCAACGAGGCCGCCCATTTCGAGCACCTTTGAGGAAACCAGGTTCAGGTCGGCGTCGAACTGACTGGACAGGTGTTTGTCGGACATGTCGTACTCCCTTATGTGCTTGTCGGCTTAGCCGAAGCGGCCGGTGATGTAATCCTCGGTTTCCTTGCGGACCGGCTTGATGAAGATCTTTTCGGTGTCCCCAAATTCGATCAATTCGCCGAGGTACATATAGGCAGTGTAGTCCGAACAGCGCGCCGCCTGTTGCATGTTGTGGGTCACGATCACCACCGTGTAATCGCTCTTCAGTTCAGCGATCAGTTCTTCGATACGGCCCGTCGAAATCGGGTCGAGTGCGGAGCACGGTTCGTCGAGTAACAGCACTTCCGGACGGATCGCAATGCCGCGCGCGATGCACAGGCGCTGCTGCTGGCCGCCCGACAAACCGTAGCCGCTCTGGCCCAGCTTGTCCTTCACTTCGTTCCACAACGCAGCCTTGGTCAGCGCCCATTCCACTCGGTCGTCCATTTCCGAGCGCGGCAGCGTTTCGAACATCTTCACGCCGAACGCGATGTTGTCGTAGATCGACATCGGAAATGGCGTCGGCTTCTGGAACACCATGCCGATACGGGCGCGCAGCAGCGAAATATCGCGCTTGGACGTCAGCAGGTTTTCGCCGTCCATCAGGATCTCGCCTTCGGCGCGCTGCTCCGGATAGAGCGCGTACATCTTGTTGAGCGTGCGCAGCAAGGTAGATTTGCCGCAACCCGACGGTCCGATGAACGCAGTCACCTTGCCTTCGGGAATCCGCAGATTGATGTTCTTCAGCGCGTGATACTTGCCATAGAAGAAGTTCAGATCGTTGATTTCGATCTTCGGACGCGACGGGGCTTGCGCCTGGCCACTTTGGGCGGGATCGAAACCGGCGGGCGCCGTCGGACGCACGGTCGGATTGAGTTGAGTTTCTGCCATATTCATCGGATTACACTCCGCCCTTACTTATTCGAAAAGATCGTGCGCGCGAGGATATTCAATCCCAGCACCGCGAGCGTGATCAGGAAGACACCGGCCCACGCGAGCGATTGCCACTGCGCAAACGGGCTCATCGCGAACTTGTAGATCGTGACCGGCAGGTTCGCAACCGGCTGGTTCATGTCCATCGAGAAGAATTGATTCGACAACGCCGTGAACAGGAGCGGCGCAGTTTCGCCGGCAATCCGCGCGACGCCGAGTAGGACGCCGGTGATAATGCCCGCGATCGACGCCTTCAACGTGATCGACAGCACCATCTTCCACTTCGGCGTGCCGAGTGCGAAAGCCGCTTCACGCAGCGCGTTCGGCACCAGCTTCAGCATGTTTTCGGTGGTGCGGATCACGATCGGAATCTGCAGCAATGCGAGCGCGAACACGCCTGCCCAGCCGCTGAAGTGGCCCATCTTCGCCACCACCAGCGCATAGACGAACAGACCGACAACGATCGACGGCGCTGACAGCAGGATGTCGTTGATAAACCGCGTGAGGCTCGCGAGCCAGCCTTTCTGCCCATACTCGGCCAGATACACGCCGGCGAGAATGCCGATTGGCGTGCCAACGAACGTTGCGAGCGCAACCAGCATCAGGCTGCCGACAATCGCGTTGGCGAGACCGCCGCCATCGGTGTTCGGCGGCGGCGTCGATTGCGTGAACAACTCGACCGACAGGCCGCCGATACCCAGATGCAGCGTCGTATAGAGAATCCACACGAGCCACAGCAGGCCGAAGGCCATGGCCGCCAGCGACATCGTCAGCGCGACTGCATTCTTCATGCGGCGGCGTCCTTGCAGACGCACACGCATCGCTTCGAGCGCGGCGGCGTCGTTCGAACCCGGCATATTCAAGGTCGGCTGGCTCATTTCGCGCCCTCCCCTTTTTCGAGGCGAAGCAGCATGATCTTCGAAATCGCCAGCACGATGAAGGTAATCACAAACAGGATCAGGCCGAGTTCCATCAGCGCCGATGTGTGCAGGCCCGGATCCGCTTCAGCGAATTCGTTGGCGAGCGCCGAGGTAATGCTGTTGCCCGGCGAGAACAGCGAGACGTTATCGAGCAGATTCGTGTTACCGATCACGAACGTAACGGCCATGGTTTCGCCCAGCGCGCGGCCGAGGCCGAGCATCACGCCGCCGATCACGCCGCTCTTGGTGAAGGGCAGCACGATCTTCCACATGACTTCCCACGTCGTGCAGCCGATGCCGTATGCCGACTCCTTCAGCAGGACCGGCGTGACTTCGAACACGTCGCGCATCACTGAAGCGATGTACGGGATGATCATGATCGCGAGAATCACGCCCGCGCACAGGATGCCGATACCGATCGGCGCCCCCTGGAACAGCGCGCCGACGACAGGAATGCCGCCCAGCAGCGTGCCGAGCGGCTTTTCGAACCACGTCGCGAAGATCGGCGCGAACACCAGCAGACCCCACATGCCGTAGACGATCGACGGAATCGCGGCGAGCAGTTCGATCGCAATGCCGAGCGGCCGGCGCAGCCACGCGGGCGCGAGTTCGGTCAGGAAAAGCGCGATGCCGAAGCTGACCGGCACCGCGATGATGAGCGCAATGATCGACGTGGCGATCGTGCCGTAAATCGGCACCAGTGCACCGAAGTGCTTGCTAGGTGGATCCCACTCGGAGGTCCACAGGAAGCTGAGACCGAATTCTTTGATCGACGGCATGGACGCGACGATCAGCGAAACGATGATGCCGCCGAGCAGCAGCAGCGTAATGACAGCGGCGAGGCGAGCGAGGCCGCCAAAGATGACGTCACCGGCGCGGCTGGGCGCTTTCTGTTGCGCCGCGCTGCCGGGTGGCGTCGACCGGCTCGCGCCAGACGCTAAATGGATATCGGACATGAGAGCCTGATGGACCTGTTTCCAGTTGCCGTATGACACTTGTCGTGCGGCCGGTAATGCCGCTGGCCGTCCTCACATGAGGACAGCCAGCGTGTTACGTGATGCAGCTTCTAAAGCAACGCTTAGTCAGCGCTTAATCAGCGATAGCCTTGCCCGCAGCATCCTTCACCTTCGACTTCCACTGCGTGCGGATTTCCGACACAACCGACTCCGGCAGCGAGATGTAGTCCAGATCGTTCGCGGCTTGCGTGCCGTTCTTGAACGCCCAGTCGAAGAACTTCAGCGTTTCGGTGCCTTGCGGCGCCTTGTCCTGCGTCGTGTGCAGCAGCACAAACGTCGCGCCGACGATCGGCCATGCGTTCTTGCCCGGCTCGTTCGTCAGGATCTGGTAGAACGACTTCGACCAGTCCGCGCCCGCTGCCGCTGCCTTGAAGGTGTCCGTCTTCGGCTCGACCACGGCGCCCGACGAGTTCTTCAGCGCAACGTACGTCATGTGGTTCTGCTTCGCGTACGCCCATTCCACGTAGCCGATCGCGCCCGGCAGACGTTGCACGAAAGCCGCGACGCCGTCGTTGCCCTTGCCGCCCGTGCCCGTCGGCCAGTTGACCGTCGAACCTTCACCCACCTTCGACTTCCAGTCCGCGTTGACCTTCGACAGGTAGTTCGTCCAGATGAAGCTGGTGCCCGAACCGTCGGCGCGGCGAACCACGGCGATGTCGGTATCCGGCAGCTTGATCTTCGGGTTCAGCGCAACGATCGCCGGATCGTTCCACTTCTTGATCTTGCCCAGGTAGATGTCGCCGAGCACTTCGCCCGACAGCGTCAGTTCAGCCGGCTTCACGCCCGGCACGTTGACGACCGGCACCACGCCGCCGACTACCGTCGGGAACTGGAACAGGCCTTCCTTGGCGAGTTCGTCGTCCTTCAGCGGAGCGTCCGAGCCAGCGAAATCAACCGTCTTCGCGACGATCTGCTTCACGCCACCCGACGAACCGATACCCTGGTAGTTCACCTTGCCACCGCCGGACTTCTGATAGGCGTCGGCCCACTTCGTGTAAATCGGTGCTGCGAAGGTGCTGCCCGCGCCGGTGATGTCTGCGGCTTGCGCTGCGATCGCGAAAAGCGCGCCAGCGACGCCAGCGAACACGGTTTGCATCAATTTCATGAGACCTCCAAGGTGTGAGCGGTATAAGCGGATAACACGAACACCGCGAAGCTTAGGGTCTCTTTATGACAGTAACGTGACTGACCGTGAAACGGATGTGACAAATAGATTACGAAGATGAAAGGCGTCAGGACAGCAGGAAGGTGCGATTCCACGACGGGCGTGTCATCACTTTGCAGATTAGGCGAAAAAAGAAGGGAGCGAACGTTTGCGTACGACGAAAGGCGTACGGCGGGGAAGATGCGGCAGGCGGCGAGGAACGAACGGAGTGCGTTGTCCCTCGGCCGCCGTTTCGGGGTGGTCCGGCTTTAGGCCGTAGCCTCCTTCACCGCGCCAGCAATCGTTTCGGCGTGGTGAATCGCGTCTTCGACATTCGGCGCCTCGACCATGACGCGCAGCACCGGCTCCGTGCCGGACGCGCGGATCAGCACGCGGCCGCGGCCGCTCAACGCGTCCTCGGCCTGAGCAATCGCGCGACGGATCAGGTCGCTGCTCTTCCAGTCGGCGCCAGGCTTCATGCGCACATTGATCAGCTTTTGCGGAAACAACGTGACGCCTTCGAGCAGGTCCGCGAGCGTCTTGTCGCTGCGCTTCATTGCCGCGAGCACCAGCAGCGCCGATACAATGCCGTCGCCAGTGGAATGGCGGTCAAGCGAGAGAATATGGCCGGAGCCTTCGGCACCCAGCTGCCAGCCATGCTCGCGCAATTGCTCCAGCACGTAGCGGTCACCCACCGCCGCGCGGACGAACTTCACGCCGGCTTCCCGCAGCGCGACTTCGACCGCCATGTTGGTCATCAAGGTGCCGACCGCCCCCTCCACCTTGCCCTCGGTAGCGACCCGATCCTTGACCAGCACGTACAGCAATTCGTCGCCGTTATACAGGCGGCCTGCCGCGTCCACGACCTGCAGACGGTCAGCGTCGCCGTCCAGCGCGATGCCGAGGTCCGCATGGTTCGCGCGCACCGCGCGCACCAGCGCGTCCGGCGCGGTGGCGCCGACGCCGTCGTTGATGTTGAAGCCGTTCGGCGCGACGCCGATCGGAATCACGTCGGCGCCGAGTTCGTGGAATACCAGCGGCGCGACGTCGTACGCGGCGCCGTGCGCGCAATCGACGACGAGTTTCAGGCCACGCAGGTCAAACGCGGCGGGGAACGTGCTTTTGCAGAACTCGATATAGCGGCCGGCCGCGTCGTCCAGACGCCGCGCCTTGCCGAGTTGCTCGGATGCCGCGCACGCGAGCGGCAGATCGAGTTGCTGTTCGATCTGTGCTTCCACCTCATCCGGCAGCTTGTTGCCGTCGGCGGAGAAAAACTTGATGCCGTTGTCGTAATACGGGTTGTGCGACGCGCTGATCACCACGCCCGCGGCAAGGCGCAGCGCACGGGTCAGATAGGCGATGCCCGGGGTCGGCATCGGGCCGGCCAGCATTACGTCGACGCCCGCCGCGGAAAAGCCCGATTCGAGCGCGGCTTCGAGCATATAGCCCGACACCCGCGTGTCTTTACCGATCAGCACCGTGGGCCGTGTGCCCGTCTTCGCCCAGCGGTCCGCGCCCGCGAGCACCTTGCCAGCCGCATAGCCGAGCCGCAACACAAATTCCGGCGTAATGGGCCCTTCACCGACCTTGCCCCGAATCCCGTCTGTACCAAAATAACGACGTGCCATCTTTTATCTTCCTCCTTGGCTTTTGGGTTCAGCCGCCCGCGCGGCTGACATTCGCCGACTCTCGCACGGCGCCCCACACTTTCAATGCATCCACTGTCTGTGCAACATCGTGCACGCGCAGAATCGCAGCGCCTCGTTCGGCCGCGCACACTGCGGCAGCGATGCTGCCCGCCACCCGTTCCGGCGCCGGTCGTCCGACCACCGCGCCCACCATCGACTTGCGCGACATGCCCGCAAGAATCGGGAACGGCTGTGCGGCGCGCGGCGCGGTATCCCGCAGATGCGCGAGCAACGCGTAATTATGTTCGATCACCGCCTTGCCGAAGCCAAATCCCGGATCGACGCTGATGCGCGCCTTCACAATACCGGCTTGCTGCAGAGTCGACACCCGCTCATCGAGAAAGCGCCGCACCTCGCTCACCACATCACCATAGGCGGGCTCGCCGAGTTGCATGGTCTGCGGCTCGCCAAGCATATGCATCACACATAAACCGCAATCCGAGTCGCGCACTGCGTCAATGGCGCCGGGCATCCGGAAGCCCCAGATGTCGTTGACCAGGTCGGCGCCTGCGCTCAACGCGTGGAGCATGACCTCTGGCTTGTACGTATCGATCGACAACGGCACGTTCGCGCCGCGCAGTTGCTCGATTAGGGGGATCACGCGCGCCAGTTCTTCGTCGAGCGGCACCGGAGGGGCGCCCGGACGGGTCGACTCGCCGCCGATATCAATGATGTCGGCGCCGTCGAGCAGCATACGCTCGGCCTGACGCAGGGCGTCGTCGCGCACGGTGTATTTGCCGCCGTCGGAGAAAGAGTCGGGCGTGATGTTCAGGATGCCCATGACCAACGGGCGTTCAAAACTCAGCTTGAAGCGTCCGCACTGCAGCGGCTCTGGAATAAGAAACGAAGGGAATTCGACTGTCGGCACGTAGCGGTTATTCACATAAAAAAATGCAAAACGGGCCGGTGTGAAACACACCGGCCCGCACATTCTACTGGTCGCCTATCAGGCCGGCGCGGTCGCGCTGCCTGGCTTGACCTCGGTGCCCGGGCTGCCGCCCGACGAGGCGTCGCTTGCCGACGGCGGCGAGCTCTTCGGCGAACGCGGCGGACGGCCTGCCATGATGTCGTTGATCTGATCGGCGTCGATCGTCTCCCACTCCATCAGCGCGGCGGTCATCGCTTCGACCTTGTCGCGGTTCTCGTCCAGCAGGCGCTTCGCGAGGTTGTACTGCTCGTCCAGCACACGGCGGATTTCCGCATCGACCTTCTGCTGCGTCGCTTCCGAAATCGTGCGCGTGAAGCCGCGACCAAACGGCGTTGCGTCGTTTTCGTCGTCGACGTAGACCATCGGGCCGAGCGCATCGGTCATACCGAAGCGAGCTACCATGGCGCGAGCCGTAGCCGTTGCCTTGTTGAAGTCGTCCGATGCGCCGGTGCTGATCAGGTTCAGGAACAGCTCTTCCGCGACACGGCCGCCAAACAGGATCGCCAGACGATCGAGCAGGTAGTCTTTCGAATACGTTTCGTTGTCATGCTCCGGCAACTGCCACGTCACACCCAACGCACGGCCGCGCGGAATGATCGTCACCTTGTGCACCGGATCGGCCTTCGGCAACAGCTTGGCGATCACCGCATGGCCCGACTCGTGGTACGCCGTCGCGCGCTTCGATTCTTCGCGGATCACGGCCGACTTGCGCTCCGGACCCATGAAGATCTTGTCCTTCGCGTCTTCGAAATCGTTCATTTCGACGATGCGCTTGCCACGGCGAGCCGCGAACAATGCAGCTTCGTTCACAAGGTTCGCCAGATCGGCGCCCGAAAAGCCCGGCGTGCCGCGTGCGATCACCGCCGCGTCGACGTCGTTCGAAATCGGCACCTTGCGCAGGTGAACCTTCATGATGTGCTCGCGGCCACGGATATCCGGCAAGCCGACATACACCTGACGGTCGAAACGGCCCGGACGCAGCAGCGCCTTATCGAGCACGTCCGATCGGTTCGTTGCAGCGATCACGATCACGCCCGAGTTCGCTTCGAACCCGTCCATCTCGACCAGCATCTGGTTCAAGGTCTGTTCACGTTCGTCGTTACCACCACCCATGCCGGCGCCACGATGGCGGCCAACGGCATCGATTTCGTCGATGAACACGATACACGGTGCATGCTTCTTGGCCTGCTCGAACATGTCGCGCACACGCGCCGCGCCGACGCCAACGAACATTTCGACGAAGTCAGAACCCGAAATGCTGAAGAACGGCACCTTCGCTTCACCGGCGATCGCACGCGCCAGCAGCGTCTTACCCGTTCCCGGCGGCCCGACCAGCAACACGCCGCGCGGAATGCGACCGCCCAGCTTCTGGAATTTCTGCGGATCTCGCAGGAAATCGACCAGTTCGGAGACTTCTTCCTTGGCTTCGTCGCACCCAGCGACGTCGGTGAAATTGATTGCGTTGTTGTTTTCGTCGATCAGACGTGCACGGGATTTACCGAACGAGAACGCACCGCCTTTCCCGCCCCCCTGCATCTGTCGCATCATGTAGAACCAGAAGCCGATGATCAGGATCGTCGGTCCGAGGTAGTACAGCGCGGACACCAGCGCATTCGGTTCGTCATCAGCCTTGCCGCTCACCTGAACGCCATACTTCATCAGATCGCCGACCATCCAGATGTCGCCGGGCGACACGATCTGGTACTTCTGGCCGTCTGCTGGAGTGACCGTGAGGTTCCGCCCCTGAACGATGACAGTCTTGACTTTGCCGTTCTTCGCGTCGTCCATGAACTGCGAATAGGAAACGCCTTCCTGGACACGGGGCTTGTCGAACTGCTTGAACACCGTAAACAGCACCAGTGCGATAACCAGCCACACTGCTGCTTTCGAAAACATATTGTTGTTCAAAGCACCACTCCTTCACTTAGACGGGCGCCTACATTTGCCTTGCGGCACCACGAAAGCATTCTAATCCAGTCCGCAGACCCCTGCCATAACGATTCACTACCACAGAAATAGCGTAGCGGGCCGTGGCAGCGCCAATTTCGGCGCCATGGGCACATAGTGGGCAGCATGCGGAACTGTCCTGCAGCGCCGCTTTATGCGGGCCGTTTCAGATGCTTACCCAAAATAAATGTTTCTGACGATTTATCCCGCGACGCTTTCGGCTTGCGGGCCGCCACCACCTTGAACTGATGCTTGAACTTTTCGACAATCTGGCTGTAACCGCTGCCGTGAAAACATTTGACTAAAAGGGCACCATCTGGCTTCAGGTGATTTTGCGAGAATTCCAGCGCGAGGTCACACAAATGTTCGATTCGCGCGGCATCCGCCACCGCCACTCCCGACAGGTTGGGCGCCATATCCGAAATTACAAGGTCGACCTGGCGTTCTCCGACTAATTCTTCGAGCTGTCCGAGAACCGAATCTTCGCGGAAGTCACCCTGAATGAAATGGACGTCGGCGATCGGCTCCATTGGCAGCATGTCCAGCGCGATGATCGTGCCGTCGATGCCGCCTTCGCGCTCTGCATCGCGCTGCGAACCCTTGGCGAGCTTGTTACGCGCGTACTGGCTCCAGCTGCCCGGCACCGAGCCGAGGTCGACGATCACCTGACCCGGACGGATCAGCTTGTCCTGCTCGTCGATTTCCTTGAGCTTGTACGCGGCACGGGCGCGGTAACCCTCCCGCTGCGCCATTTTTACATACGGGTCGTTGATGTGATCGTGCAGCCACGCCGTGTTGAACTTGTTTTTTGCCATTAAACGTTGAAACCTTGCTGCGTTATGTCGCGCTTTAGGGGATAATACGCGGTTAATTCGCGCGGACACCGGCAAAACTGGCGGTCATCCGCGATTCTGTTGTTCTGACGCGCCGCCCTGCCGGATGCCCTGGATTGCCAGATTGGCCCAATCCACCGGACCCGCAGGTGCCGCCATTTTAGTCGAGTCTCCCACTTTCCATGCCAGCCCTCAAAGTCTCTTCCGACCAACGCGCCGAGTTGCGCGCCCAGGCGCATGCGCTCAAACCGGTTGTGCTCGTCGGCGCCGAAGGCTTGACCGACGCTGTGCTGTCCGAGATCAAGGTCCACCTTGGCGCCCACCAACTGATCAAGATCCGCGTATTTGGCGACGAGCGCGAAGAGCGCATCGCCATCTACGAACAGATCTGCGACACGCTGAACGCCGCGCCGATCCAGCACATCGGCAAACTGCTGGTGATCTGGAAGCCGGAAGCCTCGCAGCCGGCGGTGAAGGCCAAACGCGGCGCCCTGCCGAGCGCCCGTGAAGCGGCTGTTGACGCCAAGCCGGGCAAAGGCCGCGCACCTCGCGTGGTCACGGTGGTGAAGCCCAGCGAAATTCCGATGCGCAAGCCGAAGGCGAAAGCCGTTGTGGTGCGCGGCAATGAACGCGTCACGCAAGGCGGCAACATCAAGCGCGCCAAGAAGCGCCAGACCAGCGCAAAGCGCGCGCATCAGTCGTCGAAATAAGCGAATGATGATGGGTGCGGGCAATCTCCGCACCCCAACGTGTGCCACCGAAAGCGAGGTCGCGCCGTCCGCTCAGGCGGCAGCGGCAAACAACGCTAACCCGCTACCTTCCCGGCCCCACTGCGCGCACTCTGCTCCGCCGCCACCGCGCCAACACTCGCCGGCAGCTTCCACACCAGCGCCACGCCCAGCAGGCTCTCGATCAGATAGAACAGGCTCGAGACGCCGTGCAGAATGCCAAAGCGCGTTGCATAAACGGAATGCCCGACATCGCTGCCCGCTTCGAGCGCGGCTATGCGCATTGCATTCATAAACGGCTGCAAAGCAAAGTAGCCCACCAGCACGCACACCAGCATCCCGGCGATCAACCAGCGCGCACGACGATACGCATCGCTACCGCGCCGAATCAGCACATTGGCCAGAACCAGCAGCAAAATGCCGCAGACCGCACCCACCACGCCTTCGATGCGAAATAGTTGTGCCGCCACCGCCCCTGCCGTCATCCGGTCGAGCGATGTGAACAGCACCGGCGCGACGGCATAGCCGATAGTCAGCAGACTACCGACCCACACCACCGTCAGCAGACGGAACAGTCGATGCGGCATCAAGGACACTGGGGCCGTGTTCAAACGTAGCTAACCGCGATGATTTCGTACTCGCGCACGCCGCCCGGTGCCTGCACCGATGCAACGTCGCCTTCCGCCTTGCCAATCAATGCGCGCGCGATCGGCGAGCTGATCGAGATCAGACCGTGGTCGATGTCCGCCTCGTCGTCGCCGACGATCTGATATTTGACCTTCGCCCCCGAATCCAGGTCTTCGAGTTCGAGCGTTGCGCCGAACACCACGCGGCCGTCCGCCTCCACCTTGGACGGGTCGATCACCTGCGCACCGGCCAGCTTCGATTCAATTTCGGCAATACGGCCTTCGACGAAACCCTGCTTTTCCTTCGCCGCGTCGTATTCCGCGTTCTCCGACAGATCGCCCTGGGCACGCGCTTCCGCGATCGAATTGATCACCGAAGGACGCTCAACCGATTTCAGGCGCTGCAATTCATCGCGCAACATTTCCGCGCCGCGCTTCGTCAATGGAACAGTGCTCATAAACAACTCTATGTGCAAAAAACAGCCGTAAAAAAAATCACCGCGGTTAAGTGCATTCCGCAAGGGCCGGAGCGCGGGACCAGACCTGGCCCGCAGCACCTGCGGAACGCCGCTTAACCGCGGCACTTACATCTTGGACAGATATTCGAAGCCTTAGTTTAGGCGAGCGTGGAGTCCTTGTAAATCATAGACTTCCAGGTTCTTCAAATAGCGCAAACCTTCCACCGCGGCCCGTGCACCGGACATTGTCGTGTAGTACGTGACCTTGTTCGCCTGAGCGCTCATGCGAATCGAACGCGAGTCGGCGATCGCCGCACGGGTTTCGTCGACGGTCGTGAAGACCAGCGCAATTTCGCCGTTCTTGATCATGTCGACGATGTGCGGACGGCCGTCCTTCACCTTGTTGACGACCTTGACCGGTACGCCGGCCGCCTCGATCGCGGCAGCCGTGCCTTTGGTCGCGACGATCGGATAGCCGAGTTCGTGCAGCATGCGTGCGACTTCGACGGCCTTCGGCTTGTCGGCATCCATCACGGTCAGCAGCACCGTGCCCGACTCCGGCAGACGCGAACCCGCCGCCAGTTGCGACTTGAACAGCGCTTCGCCGAACGTCTGGCCCACGCCCATCACTTCACCGGTCGAGCGCATTTCCGGTCCGAGCACCGGATCGACTGCCGGGAACTTGACGAACGGGAACACCGCTTCCTTCACGCTGAAGTACGGCGGATCGATTTCCTTCGTCACGCCCTGATCGGCGAGTTTCTGGCCGACCATTGCGCGCGCCGCGATCTTCGCGAGCGGCAGGCTGGTCGCCTTCGACACGTACGGCACCGTGCGCGATGCACGCGGGTTCACTTCCAGCACGTAAATGATGTCCTGTTTCGAGCCATCTGCCTGCGGCACCTGCTGGATTGCGAACTGCACGTTCATCAGGCCGATCACGTTCAGGGCCTTCGCCATGGCGCCGGTTTGGCGCTTCAACTCAGCAATGGTTTCCTTCGACAGCGAGTACGGCGGCAGCGAGCAGGCCGAGTCGCCCGAGTGGACGCCCGCCTGTTCGATGTGCTCCATCACGCCGCCGATGAACACGGCTTCGCCATCGGAGATGCAATCCACGTCGCATTCGATCGCGTCGTTCAGGAAGCGGTCGAGCAGCACCGGCGAATCGTTCGACACCTTCACGGCCTCACGCATGTAGCGCTCGAGGTCGCGCGGCTCGTGGACGATTTCCATGGCGCGGCCGCCCAGCACGTACGACGGACGCACCACCAGCGGATAGCCGATTTCTTCAGCGAGCTTGAGCGCTTCGTCTTCGGCACGCGCGGTGCGGTTCGGCGGCTGACGCAGGCCGAGGTCCTGCAGCAGCTTCTGGAAACGCTCGCGGTCTTCCGCTGCATCGATCATGTCCGGCGACGTGCCGACGATCGGCACACCATTCGCTTCGAGATCGAGCGCGAGCTTCAACGGCGTTTGACCGCCGTATTGCACGATCACGCCGACCGGCTTTTCCTTGTCGACGATTTCGAGCACGTCTTCGAGCGTCAGCGATTCGAAGTACAGACGATCGGACGTGTCGTAGTCGGTCGAAACGGTTTCAGGGTTGCAGTTGACCATGATCGTTTCGTAGCCGTCTTCGCGCATGGCGAGCGCGGCGTGCACGCAGCAGTAGTCGAACTCGATGCCCTGGCCGATCCGGTTCGGGCCGCCGCCCAGCACCATGATCTTCTTGTTGTTGGTCGGATTCGCTTCGCACTCTTCCTCGTAGGTCGAGTACATGTAGGCGGTTTTCGTGGCGAACTCGGCCGCGCACGTGTCGACGCGCTTGTAGACCGGGCGCACGTTCAACTCGATACGGCGTTGACGCACTTCCGCCGGCTTCGCGCCAAGCAGCTTGGCCAAGCGGCGATCCGAGAAGCCGCTTTGCTTCAGATACTTGAGTTCTTCCTTCGACAGACTCGCCAGCGTACGGCCAGCCACGGCTTTTTCCTTCAGGATGATCTGTTCGATCTGCGCGAGGAACCACGGGTCGATCGAGGTCTCTTCGAAAATCTCTTCGGCCGTCATGCCGACACGGAAGGCGTCGCCAACGTACCAGATGCGATCCGGACCGGCTTCGCCGATCTCGCGGATGATCTCGTCACGGTTATTGGTCTTTTCGTCGAGACCGTCCACGCCCACTTCGAGGCCACGCAGCGCCTTCTGGAACGATTCCTGGAAGGTGCGGCCGATTGCCATCACTTCACCGACCGACTTCATTTGCGTGGTCAGGCGCGCGTCGGCTTCGCGGAATTTCTCGAACGCGAAACGCGGGATTTTGGTGACGACATAGTCGATCGTCGGTTCGAACGATGCCGGGGTCTGGCCGCCGGTGATTTCGTTCTTCAGCTCGTCCAGCGTGTAGCCGACTGCCAGCTTCGCCGCGACCTTCGCGATCGGGAAGCCGGTGGCCTTCGACGCCAATGCCGACGAACGCGACACACGCGGATTCATCTCGATCACGATCATCCGGCCGTCTTTCGGATTGATCGAGAACTGAACGTTCGAACCGCCCGTGTCCACACCGATTTCGCGCAGCACAGCGAGCGATGCGTTACGCAGGATCTGGTATTCCTTGTCTGTGAGCGTTTGCGCCGGTGCAACGGTAATCGAGTCGCCGGTGTGGATGCCCATCGGGTCCAGGTTTTCGATCGAGCAGACGATGATGCAGTTGTCCTTTTTATCGCGGACCACTTCCATCTCGTACTCTTTCCAGCCGAGCAGCGATTCTTCGATCAGCAGTTCGCGCGTGGGCGACAGATCCAGGCCGCGCTTGCAGATCTCTTCGAATTCGTCGCGGTTGTAGGCGATACCGCCGCCCGAGCCGCCCAGCGTGAACGACGGACGGATCACGACCGGATAGCCGCCGCTGCCGGTTTGCGTCGCGATATCGGCCTGCACCTGCAGTGCTTCCTCCATCGAATGCGCGGTGCCCGACTTGGCCGAACCGAGGCCGATTTTGGTCATCGCGTCTTTGAACTTCTGGCGGTCTTCCGCCTTGTCGATCGCTTCCGGCGAGGCGCCGATCAGCTCGACCTTGTACTTTTCCAGCACGCCATGCGCGTGAAGATCCAGTGCGCAGTTCAGCGCGGTCTGGCCACCCATCGTCGGCAGGATCGCGTCCGGGCGCTCCTTGGCGATGATGCGCTCGACCACTTCCCACGTGATCGGCTCGATGTAGGTCACGTCGGCCGTGTTCGGGTCGGTCATGATCGTCGCCGGATTGCTGTTGACGAGAATGACCTTGTAGCCTTCCTCACGCAGCGCCTTGCATGCCTGTGCGCCCGAGTAGTCGAACTCGCACGCCTGGCCGATGATGATCGGACCCGCGCCGATGATGAGGATGCTCTTGATGTCTGTCCGCTTGGGCATAACGCTCTCGCTAATGTATTCCTGAATTCTTTCCGTCGGCGCGCGTCGTTGCCAAGTTGCGCGCGCTCTGTTGGGTGCGGCTCGCTGTGCGTGTGCGCTGAGTGCGCGCTTCACGTCGCGAGCCGCGCGCCGCTGGGCGCCTCACACGCGGCTGCTTATGCCGCTGTTGCCGCTGCGGTTTTGCCAGCCTTCTTCGTGTCCATCAGCGCGGTGAAGCGGTCGAACAGATAGGCGATGTCGTGCGGACCGGGCGACGCTTCCGGGTGGCCCTGGAAGCAGAACGCCGGCTTGTCGGTCAGTGCGAAGCCCTGCAGCGTGCCGTCGAACAGCGAAATGTGCGTGGCTTTTGCGTTGGCCGGCAGCGTGGCGGCGTCGACTGCGAAGCCGTGGTTCTGCGACGTGATGACCACGCGGCCGTCGTCGAGATCCTTCACTGGATGGTTCGCACCGTGATGGCCGGTCTTCATCTTCATGGTCCTGGCGCCGACGGCGAGGCCCATGATCTGGTGACCGAGGCAAATGCCGAAGGTCGGAATGCCACGCTCGATCAACTCTTTGGTGGCGCGAATCGCGTAGTCGCACGGTTCCGGATCGCCGGGGCCATTCGACAGAAACACGCCGTCCGGGTTGAGCGCGAGCGCGTCAGCCGCGGAGGCTTGTGCCGGCAGCACGGTGACGTGGCAGCCGCGCTCGGCCAGCATACGCAGGATGTTGTACTTCACGCCGTAATCGAACGCGACCACGCGGTACTTCGGCGCGTTCTGCTTGCCGTAGCCGGTGCCGAGACGCCATTCGGTCTGGGTCCATTCGTAGGTTTCTTTGGTCGACACGACCTTCGCGAGGTCCATGCCCGACAACCCCGGGAACGAGCGCGCGAGTTCGATGGCCTTCGCTTCGTCGTCCGAACCGGCGAGAATGGCGCCGTTCTGCGCGCCCTTGTCGCGCAGAACGCGGGTCAGCATGCGGGTGTCGAGACCGGCGATGGCGACTACGCCTTCGTCCTTGAGGTATTGCGGGAGCGTGCGCTCCATGCGGAAGTTCGACGCGAGAAGCGGCAGATCACGGATGATCAGGCCGGCGGCATGGACTTTCGAGGCTTCGACGTCTTCAGCATTCACACCGACGTTACCGATATGCGGATACGTGAGGGTCACGATCTGGCGCGCGTAGCTCGGGTCAGTCAGGATTTCCTGATAGCCGGTGATAGCGGTGTTGAACACGACTTCGCCGATCGTATGCCCGGGGGCGCCGATCGAGTAACCACGAAAGACCGTGCCGTCGGCGAGCGCGAGCAGAGCGGGAGAAAATGACGGCAACACGGGAGACTCCTTGGGGAACACCCTGTTGCCGACCTGTCTGTCCGACTGCGAGCCGCAGCGAAACGCATTGATGCAATGCGCGCGCAGACTCGCTCGCGTACTGCTGGTGACGTCGCAAGGGGCGCGATGAGTCCATTGTGTGGACGGATCGGCTGGGTGCGTGGCGTCAGAAGCGCGCGGCGGATGAACGGTATGGGAGAGGTAGGCGCTAGGGTGCGGGTTGATAAGCTCAAACCTTGAAATTATAGCGCGAAACTACCCTTCCCTTCAAATCCGAGATGGCGAACGGGCTTAGAAGAGCCACTCCTGAAGCCGCGCGAAGCTTGGCCACGCAAGGCTTCAGGGGCTGCGGGACGAAATTTGCACAGATCAGAAACGGGATAGGCAGCGGCAACCATGACCTATGCCGACCCCGCGGTTCGCGGCACGCTCAAGCCTCTTGCCCGGCATGCGCGTGCGCCGGTTGGATCAGCGTCCGCCTAGGCAATACGTACCAGATCGCGCTCAACACCTGCAGCGCCACCAGGATGCCCCATGCGGTCAGATGCGCGGCTGCCGGATAGTGACCGCCGCTGGCCGGCCAGCGCGACAACACAGCGCCGACGCCGATCTGGAAGCCGAAAATCAGCAGAAAAATGATCAGCGTCAGCGTGGTATTGGCCCGGCCGATCATCTGCGCCGGGAAATGCCGCGCCATGACCGCATAGCTGAGAATGCCCGTGCCGCCGAATATCCCATACGCTGCCCACAGCAGACTTGCGGGCAGCGGCACGTTGAACATGATCAGCAACTGGGTCAAAACGAACAGCACCATGCCGATGCCGCAAAATGCGTAAAGCGACACGCCGCGCCGCTCGAGACTGCGCGCCGCCGCGCCGAAGCCGACGCAGCCGGCCATCATCGCGAAGCCGAGAACCGACACCAGCGCCGCGGCTTCACGCGGCTCAAAACCCTGCACGTCACGCAGCCAGGCGCCAACCCACAGGGATTGCATTGCGTAGAACACGCCTTGCGTGACCATCGAGAATGACCCGATCTTCCAGAACGCCGCGCTCCTCAGAATATGCAGTGTGCCTTTGAACTGCGCGCCGACACTGCCCTGACGGTGCGTTTCCTTGGTATCCGGTGTGAGCGTCCATTGTGCCGCCGCGACCAGCACCGTCAGCAGGCCCAGCCCGACACAGACCGCGCGCCAGCCGGCGAATGTGAGCACCCAGGTGAGCGGCGAGCCGACCATCACGCCGCCGAAGCCGCCGATCGCCATCACCAGCCCGTTCATCAGCGGCAGGCGCGCCGACGGGAAGTGCTGCGCCAAGGCCTTGAAGGCCGCCCCGAGACACACGGATACGCCCACGCCGATCAGCAGGCGCCCCACCATCATCACGCCGATGCTGTGCGCCGCGCCGAACACCCATATCCCCACGGCGGCGAACAGCAGCGTAACCGCTGTCACGCGACGCGCGCCGAAGTGATCGAGCAGCACGCCGGCCGGAATCTGTGCGCCTGCGAAACCAAGGAAATACAGACTCGTCAGCAAGCCGAGATCCGTGGCCGACAGCGCTAGATCGTGCGTAATCAGAGGCGCAAACCCCAGATTGACGCCGCGAAACACGTATGAAACGAAGTAACCGGCAGAAAACAGGAGAAAAACTCGGAGCTGGGTTGACGACATAAATGAGGGGTCGGACTGCCGGATGGCTGAAACACGAACGATAAAGGAAATGGTCCGAGTTCGCCGAGTTCGTCTGCAGAATGAAAAACGCCGTCACACAGGTGACGGCGTTGGAAGAAACACGGTGTGATCGGAGCGCAATTCACGCGCTGCCCCCGCAACGCATGTGGTCACCACCGTGGTGAGCCGCTTTTTGGTCTACTTACCCTTCTTCGCGTTGGCCGCGGTCTTCGGGCGGCTTTCTGCCGCAGCCTTCGACGCCTTGCTGGATGTGGAAGCCGACACCTTCGTCACCTTGCCCTTGCTGGCGCCAGATTCCGCCGACTGACTGGCTTTACCCACCGGTTCCGATACTTTCACCACGGCAGACCGGCCACGACCCTTCTTCTTATCGTAGCGCGATTCGCTCTTCGTGTCTGCGACACGCGTGCCGATCTTCTCGACACCGCCGCCCTGTACGTCGGTCGCGATACGTTCCGGACCGGGCTCGCTTGGCATGGCCTTGCCCACCGGCACGTGCAGCACGATCACCTGGCCACGCGAAACCTGATCGCGATGGGTGCGATTCCAGCCCTTCAACTGGCCGACCGAGACGCCGTAGCGCACCGCGATAGCCGCCATGGTCTGATTGCGGCGCACCCGGATCAGCATCTTGCGGGTATCGGGAACGTCCGGCTCCATGGCCAGCACGGCGCTTTCGGCAACGTCCGCGCTAATGTCCTCGTCGTCGTCCGTGCCGCGCGGCACCACGATCGTGGAACCTGGCTTCAGACGCATGCCGACCGGAATCTTGTTCACTTCCATCAGCGTGTCAGCATCCACACCGATCTTTTGCGCGATCGCCGCCGGCGCCGAACGCTCGGTGACCGTGTACGTGGTCCAGGATGACAGTGAACCGGAGTAGGTTTTCAGATTGCGCTCGAAGGCACTCGCGTTGTCGAACGGCAGCAGGATTTGCGGCTGCGTTGTGCCGAGAATCACCGGCTTTCTGAACGACGGATTCAACGAGCGGAATTCGTCCAGCGAAAGATTCGCGAGCTTCGCGGCCATGTCCACGTCGATGTCGTGCGAGGTGGTCACTGTCACGAAATACGGGTGGTTCGGAATCGACGGCAGCGCGAGCCCGTACATTTGCGGGTTCATCACGATGTTCTTCACCGCCTGCAGCTTCGGCACGTAGTTGCGCGTCTCGTTCGGCATGCGCAGACTGAGGTAGTCGGTAGGCAGCCCCGCCGCCTCGTTGCGCGCGATCGCGCGCTGCACGTTGCCCTCGCCCCAGTTGTATGCCGCAAGCGCGAGTTGCCAGTCGCCGAACATGTCATGCAGGCGCGACAGGTAGTCGAGCGCGGCGCTGGTCGAGGCCAGCACGTCGCGGCGCTCGTCCTGCCACATGTTCTGCTTGAGATTGTAGGTGCGGCCCGTGCCGGGCATGAACTGCCACATGCCGGCCGCCTTCGCCACCGACAATGCCTGCGGGCTATACGCGGACTCGATGAACGGCAGCAATGCGAGTTCGGTCGGCATATGACGCGCTTCGAGCTCTTCGACGATGTGATACAGGTATTTCTGCGAGCGTTCCGTCATGCGCTGCACGTAGTCGGGGCGCTGCGCATACCAGCTGACCTGCATGTCGACGAGGTCGGTTTGCAGATCCGGCATCTGAAAACCACGGCGAATACGGCCCCACAGATCGGCGTCCTGGCTCGTCAATTGATCGACCGAACCCTGGTCGACGTTGATCGTCTCTTTGGCGGCGGCTGTCTTGCGAAGGGCGTCGGCTACGGCTTGCTGGCTGGCGGGGTTGGTTGAGGTGGTCGGGCTATTCGTCGTCGGTCCCTGGCTCGCGCACGCGGCGAGCGTCAGGACCAGCAACGCACTAAAGATAAATCTCATGAACGTCTCGGCTTCCACAAGGGCTGGAATTTGCAGCCGATAGTACGAAACGGCAACGTTTACGTCAATCGGAAAATGACGAAAAAATCAAGCAAATCTTAGGCTTGGCGAATTTTTCCGATTCATCGCGTGAGGAATACCCTGATCCGGTTCGGGTCAGCGGAAGCGGTTTTTCCATTCGCGCATCAGCGTAAATGCTGCCAATCGATCCGGCACCTTTTCGTGCAACTGCTCCTGCAGGGTTGCCTGAACGGCCGGATCGCCAGCGCGCAAAAACGGGTTCACCGCGCGCTCGTGGGCGATGGTGGTCGGCAGCGTGGGCACGTGACGGGCCCGCAATTCGGTCGCCTTATCACGCCAGGCCTGCAGTTCGGCGTTCTCCGGCTCGCAGGCCAGCGCGAAGCGAATGTTCGACAGCGTGTACTCGTGCGCGCAATGGACCTCGGTCGCGCCTGGCAGCACGGCGAGCGCATCCAGCGAGGCGAGCATCTGCCTCGGCGTGCCTTCGAAGAGCCGCCCGCAGCCGCACGCAAACAGCGTGTCGCCGCAAAACACGTGCGGCGTGCCGCGCGGGTCGGCGGCCTGGAAGTAGGCAATATGACCGCTCGTATGCCCAGGCACTTCGAGCACGCTGAATTCGAGCGCGGGCGCCTCGATCGTCACGCGATCGCCATTTTCAAGACGATGCGTGAGATGCTCGATCGCCTCACCGGCGGGGCCGTACACGGGCACGGCCTGGCCATTCAGCAGATCGGCCACCCCGCCGACGTGGTCTTGATGGTGGTGCGTGAGTAAAATAGCGCTCAGCCTCCAGCCCCGTTTCGCCAGATACGCGTGAACGGGGGCGGCCTCACCCGGATCGACGACCACCGCATGGTGACCGTCGGCAACGACCCAGATGTAATTGTCTTCAAACGCCGGGACCGGTACGTACTCGAGCGCATTCATAGGCGACGCATTCTTTGATATGACTGACCGAGCGATTATAGACTGGCCCGCGTGGACCGACTCACCCCCTGGCCGCTACGTGCTCGACTGGGAGCAGACCCAGCTCGATCGCGTGGTGTCGGACGTGTTCGGTTACCATGCGCTGCAACTCGGCTTGCCGCAACTCGACGCCTTGCGCGAAAACCGCATGCCGTGTCGCGGGCTGGTGCTGGACGCGGCGAGCGGCGCCAGCGCGCCCTACGCGTTTCCGCGCGGCGCCGGGCACGCAGGCACCGCGCCTGGCCTGCCGGCACCGGCCGGGCGTAGCGCCGTGTGGTGCGATCTGCTCGATTTGCCGTTCGAAGCACAGAGCGTCGATCTGATCGTGATGCCGCACACGCTGGAATTCACGAGCGATCCCCACCGGCTGCTGCGCGAAGCGGAGCGCGTACTGATGCCCGAGGGGCAACTGATCATTCTCGGCTTCAATTCGCTGTCGCTGTGGGGCGCGCGGCAATCGGTCGGCAAGATGACCGGCCGGCCATTCGTGCCGGCGGCCGTCGACCTGATCGCCTTCACGCGTTTAAAGGACTGGATCAAGCTGCTCGGTTTCGACCTTGAACGCGGGCGCTTCGGCTGCTATCGTCCGCCGCTCGGCAGCGATCAGTGGCTGTCGCGCTATGGTTTCATGGAAGCCGCCGGCGACCGCTGGTGGCCGATTTTCGGCGCCACCTACATGATCAAGGCGATCAAGCGCGTGCGCGGCATGCACCTCGTCGGCCCGCTGAAAGTGAAGAAACCCGTCCTCGCCGCGGGCCTCGCGCCCGCCGCCACACCGAACACACGCAATCACACTCAATGACCACTGACATCATCGACATTTATACCGACGGCGCCTGCAAGGGCAACCCCGGTCCCGGCGGCTGGGGCGCCTTACTGCGCTTCGGCGACCAGGAAAAAGAGCTGTTCGGCGGCGAAGCCAACACCACCAACAACCGCATGGAACTGATGGGCGTGATCGCCGCGCTCGAGGCATTGAAGCGCCCCTGCAAGGCGGTTGTGCACACCGATTCGCAATACGTGCAGAAAGGCATCAGCGAGTGGATTCACGGCTGGAAAAAGAAAGGCTGGATCACCGCGGCCAAGCAGCCGGTGAAGAACGCCGATCTGTGGAAGCGGCTCGATGCGCTCGTCGCGCAGCATGAGCTCGAATGGCGCTGGGTGCGCGGTCACAACGGACACCCGGAAAACGAGCGCGCCGATCAGCTCGCCAATCGTGGTGTCGCGTCGCTGACAGCGATGTGACGCCCGACCCGATACAAGGCGGCACCTTCAGGTGCGTCCTTCTTTTTCGCTTTTTTAGAGCAGGCTAATCCGACATGCGTCAACTCATCCTCGATACCGAAACGACCGGCCTGAATGCACGTACCGGCGACCGGATTCTCGAACTCGGTTGTGTCGAAATGGTGAACCGCAGGCTGACGGGCAACAACCTGCATTTCTACATCAATCCGGAACGCGACAGTGATCCGGGCGCGCTGGCGGTTCACGGGCTGACCACTGAGTTTCTGAGCGACAAGCCGAAGTTCGCCGAGATAGCCGATCAGTTTCGCGACTTCATTCAGGACGCGGAACTGATCATTCACAACGCGCCATTCGACATCGGCTTTCTCGATGCCGAATTTGCACTGCTCGGCTTGCCGCCGGTCAGCACCTACTGCGGCGAGATCATCGACACGCTGGCGCGCGCCAAGCAGATGTTCCCGGGCAAACGCAATTCACTCGATGCGCTGTGCGACCGCTTCGGTGTCAGCAATGCGCACCGCACGCTGCACGGCGCACTGCTCGACTCGGAACTGCTCGCCGAAGTCTATCTGGCGATGACGCGTGGCCAGGAAAGCCTCGTCATCGACATGCTCGGCGATTCGCACGGCGGAGGCGATGCACATGCACCGCGCGTCGCGCTCGACTCGCTGGATCTGATCGTGATCGTGGCCAGTGATGAAGAACTCGCCGCGCACCAGGCATTGCTCGACGGTCTCGACAAAGCGGTCAAAGGCACGAGCGTCTGGCGCCTCGAACCGGCTCCGGCCGCAGATGAGCAAGCCGCTTAAAAAACACTAGACGAGTCGAAAAATCCCTGACATAATTCGGCTCTCTTCGGGTGGTTAGCTCAGCGGTAGAGCACTGCCTTCACACGGCAGGGGTCACTGGTTCGATCCCAGTACTACCCACCAGAATCTTGGTGTGTCGATCACCGAAGAATAAAGGCCCTTAGACGAAAGTCTTGAGGGCCTTTTTCATTGGTGCTCCAGAGTTTGTTTGGAGACTAAAACTTGCCGGCGCGTCTATCGCATGGAGCGCGTCGGCAAAGCCGGTTTGCGATGCACATTCAATGGCGCTTCGTCGTCAACACCGAAACCTCGTACGATTGCGGTCGCCAAATACTGCTGATATAGTCAGTTTTCGGGCGTCCGCCCCGGAAACTTTCTCTTCACCTTAACCATAGGGAGGCGTCACATGTTCACAGTGCATATCGCCGTCCCTGACATGGTCCCGCGACTGCTTTCGCGATCGTAACTCGTCGCTTGCGTCGCTCACGCGGTTCTGCCTGAAGAGGCTCTCCGCGCAATTCCCAGACAGTTCGTAGTCTCATGGCCGGCAATTGCTGGCACGGTTGGACTGTCTCTTCCTTTCGCTTCTGACTGGAACCTCGGTGCGCTAGCGCGACACCGGGTCGTGGCAAATGACCAGAAAAAAACTCGACTTCCGCGGACAAGCCTTCAAGGACGTCCTCGGCTTCACCTTCCGTCACTGGGCGCGGCAGCCGTGGCGCATCGTCGCGATTACCGTGCTGGTGCTGCTCTCGGCCGTGGCGGACGTGCTCACGCCCGTGTTCGCCGGACGCCTCGTCGACGCGATCGCATCCGGCTCCGCCGGCAACGCCGTCGCCTGGCACGCGGCGATCACAGCCTTCTGCGTGCTGGGCGCGCTTGGGCTCGGCGCGACGCTGCTTCGGCAAGGCGTCTTCTTCAACATCATCAAGTTGACGCTCAAGATGATGAGCGAGATCGCCGCGAACGCATTTCATCGTGTGCAGCGTTTTTCGACCGACTGGCACGCGAACAGCTTCGCCGGCTCTACGGTGCGCAAGATCACGCGCGGCATGTGGGCGCTCGATCTGCTCAACGACACGCTGCTGATCGCGTTGTTGCCGTCGCTTGTCATGCTGGTCGGCGCAACGGTTTTGCTGGGCTGGCGCTGGCCGATGATGGGCGCTGTGGTCGGCATCGGCTCGCTGCTGTATATCGCGGTGACCGTCGCCATGTCGCTCGGCTTCGTTGCGCCCGCCGCGCGTCTTGCGAATGCATGGGACACGCGCATGGGCGGCGCGCTCGCCGACGCCGTCAGTTGCAACGGCGTGGTGAAGGCATTCGGCGCCGAAGCGCGCGAAGAAGCGCTGCTTGCGCGTGTGATCGGCAAGTGGCGTCATCGCACGCGCCGCACGTGGACGCGCGGCACGATCAACGGCGGCGTGCAAGGCGGCATGCTGGTGACGATCCAGGCTGCGATACTTGGCACGGCACTGCTGTTGTGGGCACGTGGCGAGGCAAGCGTCGGCGACATCACGTTTGCGTTGACCATGTTCTTCATGCTGCAAGGCTATCTGCGCGAAGTGGGCATGCACATTCGCAACCTTCAGCGTTCGGTCAACGACATGGAAGAACTGGTGTCGCTCGAGAGCCAGCCGCTTGGCATCGAGGACCGTCCGGGCGCGGGGCCGATGGCGATCGGCAAAGGTGAGATCCGCTTCGAACACGTCACCTTCCACTATGGCGCGAACGCCACGCCGCTTTACGAGAATTTCTCCGTGCGCATCGCGCCGGGAGAACGCGTGGGGCTGGTCGGGCATTCGGGTTCAGGCAAGACGACCTTCATCAAGCTGATCCAGCGTCTGTACGACATCTCGGAAGGCAGAATCACGATCGACGGTCAGGACATCGCGCGTGTGCAGCAGGCGTCGTTGCGCAGTCAGATCGCGATCGTCCAGCAGGAGCCGGTGCTGTTTCACCGCTCGCTCGCCGAGAACATTGCCTACGCACGGCCCGGCGCGAGCCGCGCCGAGATCGAACGTGCCGCGCGGCTGGCAAGTGCGCATGACTTCATCACGGCATTGCCCAACGGCTACGACACGCTGGTGGGCGAACGCGGCGTCAAGCTTTCGGGCGGCGAACGTCAGCGCGTGGCCATCGCGCGGGCATTTCTCGCGGACGCGCCGATCCTGATTCTGGACGAAGCGACGTCGAGCCTCGACAGCGAAAGCGAAGTGCTGATCCAGCAAGCCATGGAGCGGCTGATGACGGGCCGCACCACCCTGGTGGTCGCACACCGTCTATCTACCGTGCGAGCGCTCGACCGGCTGCTGGTGCTGGACAAGGGCAAGGTCATCGAGGAAGGCAGTCACGCGGCGTTGATCAAGCTCGAGAACGGCCTGTACCGGCGCCTGTTCGAGCGTCAGGCGCTGGAACTGATCAAAGGTTTGAACGATCCGGAGGTCGTGCCTCAAACCTCGGCCGCGAAAGCGAATCACATGGACGATTCGAGCCTGCTGGTCGGGAAGTAAATGGGGTTGAGCGTGCGGGGTGTCATTGCACTACCCCGCCGCCGCCCCGATACCGCGCGCCATTCCGGCCGCCGCGAACACCATCAGGACCAGCAGCACCGACTGAATCACACTTAAGCGCGCGTAGTGGCGTGCTCGCCGCAGATCCGGCGGCGCTTTTTTCCTGAGCGCGGCGCGCCAGCGCATCAGCGCAAGCATCGACGGAACTTCGAGGACCAGAATCGCCACCAGCAACGTCA
The DNA here is from genome assembly GCF_046027215.1 of Paraburkholderia fungorum. Taxonomy (GTDB): domain Bacteria; phylum Pseudomonadota; class Gammaproteobacteria; order Burkholderiales; family Burkholderiaceae; genus Paraburkholderia; species Paraburkholderia fungorum_D. The sequence goes on from NZ_JAQQEN010000001.1 coordinate 3,402,961, forward strand.
TCTTGGCGTGAAAGAGCGACTCGTGGAGGTAGTAGTCGGAGCCCTTTTCGAAACCACCGAAAACCCGCATCAAACCCGTGACGATCAGGACGAGTGCGGCGAGGCCCCAACCGGTGTCGGCCCGGAAAACGGATCGCAACGCGGCAGGCACGGTGGCGCGCCGCAGCGCCCAGGTGCGCCGGAGAATCGACGCCAGCGCAAAGCCATACGCGAGCAGATGGACGGCGGCAAGCAACCAGCGAACCAGCATAGCGACTCCTGCAAAGGACGCGACACGATCGATGTCTTTCTCACCCGGCCGCATTGAAACGCCCGGCGGCACGGCTCATCAGCGACTATGACGCAACTTTACGACGCGTGCTTCGGCCCGGGGGCGTGATCGAGTGCCCGAGGCAATAGATTCAAACCTGTTGCAGCGACGCGTCGAGTGCCCGCGCGGCAACCCGATCGCCTTCGGTGGTCAACGCAGCGCGAAACACAGTTTGACGGTTATGGCCCGCCGCAGCCGGTGAATCCCACAGCAATTCGATTTTCGGACGACGGCCGAAGCCGCCACGCGCCAACGCAGGCGCGGCGACCGAGCCCGCCGGCGCGCCCGGCTCGCCCGCACCGCCGAACGCCACGGCGGGCGTGGGGGTTGGCATCGACGCCGCGCCCTGCCCGGTCGGCCAGCGTACAGACAATTCGCGCGCATCGTACTGCCCCACCTTGCGGCGCTCCGCCCACACCACAACCGTGCGCGTCACCGGATCGAGCGCAATCGCATAGCGTCCAATTGCGAAGCGCCGCGCGGCAATATTGGTTCGCCACAGCGCGCGCGGCCGGCAAATCCAAAGGACCGCGGCGTACAGCGCCGGCGCTGCCAGCAGCCAGCCATTCGTGGCCGCCACCGCTAGAGCGGCACGCCGCCACCCCGCGCTCACCGCGAACGCGCTGACTGACCACGCAGCAAACAGGAATCCGAGGAAAGCAAACAGGCGCAGTGTCTGCCGCAACCATTGCGGCAGCGGATGAAACGGACGTTCGGCGACAGCCCGCGCGCCCGGCAGGAAGATCAGCAGGAACAGGAAAACCAGGTTGATGCACGCCCACGGCGAGGAGACCATTGCCAGCATCGCCGCCAGCGACGAGCCCGGCTCCATCTGCGCCATCGAAAACAGCCAGCGAGCCAGAAGCACGAGACCGATGGCGCGCAACGCGAAAATCGTTCCGGCGCCGGGCGCCGCGTTCGCACGCGTCTCTTTCGTTCTCGCCAAGGCATCCTCCAGTCGTCGGCGGCGCCGCAGCCAAATTTGCGGCACGGCCATTATAGGGATATTACGGAAGGCGCTCATGCTTGCCGGCGCCAAAACGATACTTTCTGCCGCTCCCGCGCAAAAACGCGGCGCACATGCAACAACGCCCCGCGGGCGCGATGCACGCGGGGCGTTGCTGTGACGGCTGGTGGAATCGCCCGGAAGCGGCTCCTGCCAGCTTTTACCGCCTTTTACCTATGACGCATTAACTCGGATTAACCGGCGTTGACTTCGCGCAGTACCGTGCGATGCTGACGACGCAGCAGTTCTTCGTACGCGGCGACATAGTTCTGCGCCATCACCTTCGACGAGAAGCGCGATTCGAACGCCTGGCGCACCTTGGCGCGCGGCAGCGTGTGCAGGCGCTTCACCGCGGCGACCGCGCTGATTTCGTCTTCGACGACGAAACCCGACACGCCGTTTTCGATCACTTCCGGCACCGAACCACGGTTGAACGCGATCACCGGCGTACCGCACGCCATGGCCTCGATCATCACCAGACCGAAGGGCTCCGGCCAGTCGATCGGGAACACCAGTGCATTCGCGTTGCCGAGGAACTCACGCTTTTCGGCTTCGCCGATTTCGCCAATGTATTCGACGTGCGGGAGCGCCATCAGCGGCTTGATCACTTCTTCGTAATAGGCACGATCGGCCTTGTCGATCTTGGCGGCGACCTTGAGCTTCATGCCTGCCTGGCCGGCGATGCGGATCGCACGGTCGAGACCCTTCTCCGGCGAGACGCGGCCAAGGAATGCGAGGTAGCCCGGCTCGACTTCCTTGATCGGCGTGAGCACGTTTTCCGGCAGACCGTGGTAGACGGTTTGCAGCCAGTTTGCCTGTTGCAGCGGAATGCGTTGATTGTCCGAAATCGACACCACCGGCACGTCGCTGAACGTGTTGAAGATCGGCTGCAGTTCCGGCAGATCAAGACGGCCGTGCAGCGTGGTCAGGAACGGCACCGGCTGGCGGGCAAACAGCGAGAACGGGTAGTAATCGATGTGGAAATGCAGCACGTCGAATTCGTCTGCGCGACGGCGCACTTCTTCGAGCAGCAGCATGTGCGGCGCCATCACGTCGCGGATGGTCGGGTCGAGGCGCAGTGCCTGCGGCCAGAAAGCTTCGAGTTTCGCGGAGGTTTGCGAATCGCCGCTCGCAAAAAGCGTCACGTCATGGCCTTGTTCAACCAGCGCTTCGGTCAGGTAGGACACCACGCGTTCCGTACCACCGTAAAGCTTGGGAGGAACCGCCTCGTGCAGGGGAGCGATTTGAGCGATTCGCATAATGAAGAACTCCTCGTAAAAAATCAGGCAAAAGTATTGCGTTTGATAAAAGCGACTCGCTTGCTCGCCAGGGCAGTCTGGCCGGTCGTGCCGGCTCGGGCCTGATTCTTTCGAGAAATCCTGCGATGGATCGCTTGGGTAGTGGGCCCAGACCGATGTCGTCAAAGTCTGTGCATGTGCCGGTAAACGCACACCTCACACCTACGTTGACAAACTGTCAGATATTTCGCTGAGCCTACGAAGCATGCATTATCAGTGCCGGAATTCACGCTGCACCACAACATTTCAAAGTCTTTACGTTGTTACAAAGGCGAAACACTTTGCAAACCCTTGTTTTATAAGACAGTTCTACAGTAGCAACTGGCTTTGCAACGCAAACCCGAACGCGGTGTCTGTAAGCTCCTGCGCCAACTTTGCCGGCAAGCGTTGAAGAAACGCCCTGCCACGGCTGTATGCAATTTGTAATTATATCCCGAAATATTCCGTGCCTGCATGAACCGCCGGCCCCTGCTCGGGTCGAGCAACTGTAGGTCGCGGACGTCTACCGCGAAATCAATCGCGTCACGGCCCGGATACACAGGGCGCAATCGCTTTTGCATGTTTACAATGCGAAGCATCGGCTTCGCGGCAAACGCTTTTTGCCGTGGCCCGTGCTTTGCAACGCACAACCCGAAACATACGACCTCACGATCAATTGGAACATTTAACCATCGCCCAGCGTAATGCCCAGAACGCAAAGCTTGCGAGCTATGCGCACAGGCCGCTTGCGTTTCTTTTCCGCTTTATCCGCCGCCATCCGCTCGCGCACGCGATCGTTCTGTGCAGCGTGTTTGCGGCCGTGGGCTGTGCGCTCGCTTCGCAATACGCGATCAAGCACCTGATCGACGTCCTTGGCGAAGGCCGGCATCACCCTGGTCCGCTGTGGGGGGCATTCGCCATCCTGGTCGGCCTGATCGCCGCGGACAACCTGCTGTGGCGGGTCGGCGGCTGGGTCGCCGCGCATACGTTCGTCGCCGTGACCGGCGACTTGCGGCGCGACCTGTTCCAGTATCTGAGCGGCCATTCGCCCACCTACTACTCCGAGAAACAGCCGGGCATGCTCGCAAGCCGTATCACGGCAACCTCGAACGCGGTCTACACCGCCGAGAACACGACCGCCTGGAACGTGCTGCCGCCGTGCATCGCGGTGCTCGGCGCGATCGTCATGATCACCGCCGTGAATCCGCTGATGGCGGGCGGCCTGATGCTTTGCTCGGCCATTCTTTCGGTCGTGCTTTATAAACTGGCCGGCCGCGGCTCGGCGCGGCACCACCATTTCGCGACCAAAGCAGCGTCGGTAGACGGCGAGCTGGTCGACGTGATCAGCAACATGGGCCTCGTGCGCGCCTTCGGCATGACGTTCCGCGAACAGCAGCGCTTCGGCGCCACGGTCAAAGCGGAAATGGAGGCGCGTCAGCAGAGCCTGCTGTATCTGGAAAAGCTGCGTCTGCTGCACGCGGTCATCACCGCACTGTTGTCCGCGGGTTTGCTCGGCTGGGCGCTATGGCTGTGGGATCAGGGCAAGGCAACTTCCGGCGACATCGTGCTGGTCAGCTCGCTCGGGTTCACGATTTTGCACGGCACGCGCGATCTGGCTGTGGCGCTTGTCGATGTCACGCAGCATGTTGCGCGGCTCGCGGAAGCGGTACGCACGCTGCTCGAGCCGCACGGCATGCCGGACCGCGGCGACGCGACCGAACTGGTGCCGCAGGGCGGCCGGGTCGATTTCGAAAGCGTGACCTTCGCGTATCCGCGCCGCCGGGCGATTCTCGATCATTTCGACCTGCATATCGAGCCGGGTCAGCGGGTCGGCCTGATCGGCAAATCGGGCGCGGGCAAGTCCACTGTGCTGGCGTTGCTGCAGCGTTTCTATGAGACCCAGGGCGGCGCCATCAGGATCGATGGCCAGGATATCGCCGCGATCACCCAGGACAGCCTGCGTCATGCGATCGCGCTGGTGCCACAGGATATTTCGCTGTTCCATCGCACAGTCTACGAGAACATCGCATACGGCCGCCCTGAAGCGAGCCGCGACGAAGTCATCGCCGCCGCGCGGGAAGCCCGCTGCACGGATTTCATCGAAGCGATGCCGGAAGGATTCGATACGATCGTCGGCGACCGTGGGGTCAAGCTGTCAGGCGGCCAACGCCAACGGATCGCGATTGCACGGGCAATTCTCAAGAACGCGCCGATCCTGCTACTCGACGAAGCCACCTCGGCGCTCGACAGCGCGTCGGAAGAAGCGATCCAGAAGGCGCTCGACCGGCTGATGGTCGGTCGCACGGTGATCGCCATTGCGCACCGGCTGTCGACGCTGAACAACTTCGACCGGATCATCGTAATGAGCGCCGGCAAGGTCATCGACGACGGCAGCCCCGAAGAATTGCGCTCGCGTCCCGGCCTCTACCGCGACCTGTTGTCGAAGCAATACGGCAAAGGCACGACGCTGCATGTCGGTGGCAAGAAGGTCGACGAGCAGCACGTGGTCTGATTCCCTGACTCGCGCAGCATCTGCAGGCATCAACAAATAAGCCACTTTCGAGCGGCTTATCTGTTTTACGAAGACCCCGCTGACACCGCTATCCGGCCTGCGTATCGCGCACCGCTTTCCTGATCGAGCCGGCCCGCACCTTCACGCTTCTGGTGCTCTTCGCACTGGCTACGCCCTGCAGATCGCGCATGAAGTTATCGCGCCACACCGACACATTGTTCTCGCGCAACTGCACCATCATGTCGCGATAACGCGCCTGCCGTTCTGCAAGCGGCATCCCGAGCGCCTGCGCCAGCGCCTCGGCCATCCCGTCGATATCGACCGGATTCACGATCAGCGCGCCGTCCAGTTCCTGTGCCGCGCCCGCAAAGCGGGACAGCACGAGCACGCCCGGGTTCTCCGGATCCTGCGCCGAGACGTATTCCTTGGCCACGAGGTTCATGCCGTCGCGCAACGGCGTCACATAGCCCACGTGCGCGGTACGGAACAGCGCGGCCAACACCGAGCGCTCGTACTGTTTGTGGATGTAGAGAATCGGCGTCCAGTCGAGTTCGGCAAAGCGCCCGTTGATGCGCCCCGACTCCCCTTCGAGCTGCAAGCGGATGTCCTGATAGGCGTGCATGTCGGCGCGCGTCGGCGGCGCGATCTGCAGGAACGAGACCTTGTTGCGCTGTGCTGTCGCATGTTCAAGCAGCCGTTCGAATGCGCGAAAACGCTCGACCAGCCCCTTCGAATAGTCAAGGCGGTCCACGCTCATGATCAGCTTGCGCGAGTGCAGCGTTGCCTTCATCGTGCGCACCGGCTTGCCCCGCTCGCCCGCCTTCGCCAGTTCGGCGATTTCGTCCGGATAGACGCCGATCGGATAGGCCGCCGCGCGCAGCGTGCGGCCGAATGCGTGCAGCGTCAGCGGACCGCTTGTCGAGACGTCGACCGTGCCGTTTGCCTCGTTGACGATGTAGTCGCAGAACGCGCGCAGGTCCGGCGCGGTCTGGAAACCAAGCAGATCAAACGAACACATCGCTTCGACCAGTTCGCGATGGGGCGGCACCGCGAGCAACACCTGCGAGGCCGGAAACGGAATATGCAGAAAGAAGCCGATGCGGTTTTTCACGCCGGCCGCGCGCAAAGCCTGCGCGAATGGGATCAGGTGATAGTCGTGGACCCAGATCACGTCGTCGTCGCGCAGCAATGGCACGAGCTGTTGCGCCAACCACGCATTCACGCGGCAGTAGCCTTCGAAGTCGTGCCGATCGTAGTGCAGCAGATCGGCGCGGTAATGAAACGCCGGCCACAGCGTGGCATTCGAAAAGCCACGGTAGTACTGATCGTAGTCGCGCCGCATCAGCGCGATGGTCGCGAACGTCACCGGTCCGCGCTCTTCGACCTTGATCTGCGGCTGGCCGGAGGTGAGCACGTCGCCGCTCCAGCCGAACCACATGCCGCCGGTTTCCTTGAGCGCGTCGTACACGCCGACTGCCAGACCGCCCGCCGCCGGGCCGCCCTCCGAAATGGGCGCAACCCGGTTCGATACGATGATCAGTCGGCTCATGAAACGCGATTCCCGATGCGGTGCGCGATGCACCCTTTGTAGGTTAAAGGAGACGGCGTAGTCGTCATGCTCCGCGCGCCGCCGCGACGATCGATCCGAGCCATTCAAGCAGTGCCGACACCGAATCGACGCGCGTATGCGCCATGGTGTCGCCCGCGCCGACCTTGATCGACAGACCGCCGCGCTCGTTGACGACAGCAAAGCCTTTCTCGTCGGTCAGATCGTCGCCGGCAAACACGGGCAGGCGGCCCACAAACGGCGGCTCGTCGAGAAACGCGCGCATCGCACGGCCTTTATCGACGTCCTTCGGTTTGATTTCGTAAACCATCTTGCCTGGCTGCAGGACGTACGAGCCGGCGTAATCGGCGACCAGCCGCCCGGTCGCCTCGCGCGCCACCGGCTCGCGATCGGGCGCATTGCGGTAGTGCAGCGCCAGCGCCGCGCCTTTGATCTCGAGCAGCATGCCGGGATGTTCATTGACGACCTGCGCGAGCACCTGCTCCATGCGCAACAGCCGCTCGTCGTGAAAACCGATGCGTTGCGTGTCGCCATTCGCATCCCGCCGCTCGGCGCCATGCAGACCCGCGATCGGCAGATCGGGCATGCCGAGGAAACTGTCGATACTGTCGATGCCGCGGCCCGACACGATCGCGACCGCGCCGTTCGTCAGACGCCGCAACTCGGTCAGCAACTCAATGACCCGTGGTTGCACCAGCACGCCGTCGGGCGTGGGCGCGAGTTCGACGAGCGTGCCGTCGAAGTCGAAGAAAAATGCCGTCTCGCTCGGAGACAGAACAGCCGGAAGTGCTTGCATCGGTTAATTTTGCCTTTCAGCCTTCTGCGGCCGGAAAAGTGTGCGCATCTTACCGCGCATCCATCAATTTTTCGAGAAAGTAAGCCGGGACACAAGCCAGGCCTGCCGTTACGGGCAGATGCCGCTCAGAATGACCTTCAAAAAACGAACATTCCGGCTGCAGCCAGCTTTCAGCCACCTGCGTCAAATTGCGCCGCAAACCGTGCGCCCACGGGCGCTGCGCCACGCCGTCGAACATTTTGCGATACAGTCGCTGCCACACAGAGCCATCCGTTGACGACCATATTTGCACACTATGAAGGGCCGCGCTGCTGCATGCGAGTAACGCCGCTACCGTTCGCTTGCCACGCCATGCGCCGCTCTTTAATCGAGTAATTGAACCCTGCTTTGTTCCCCACCCTCTTCCGCCAACCCCAGCAGACCCGCCTCGCTGCCATGAGCAGGACATGGGCGCGGCGCCTGCTTGGACTGACGCTCGTGGTCGGCGCGCTGGCCACGCTCGCCGGCTGCACGCACCGCGCCGAAACGTGGCAGCTGACCAACGTGACCGGCCACTTGCCGGACCTCGATTTCACGCTGACAGGCGACGATGGCCGCCCCGTCACTGGCGACTCGTATAAAGGCCGCACGTCGCTCGTCTACTTCGGCTACACGCATTGTCCGGATGTGTGCCCCGAGACCATGGGCCGTTTGATGCAGGTGATCGGCAAGCTTGGCCCGGACGCGCAAAAGGTGCGCATTCTGTTCATCACCGTCGACCCGGCGCGCGACACACCCAGGGCCTTGCGCGATTACGTCGACGCCTTCGACTCGCAACACGCCGAAGGACTGACCGGCACCGACTGGCAAATCGAGTCACTCGCGAAGCGCTACCGGGTTGCCTATCAGATGGAAAAGCGCGACCCCAACGGCAACTACGAAGTCACCCATAGCTCCGCTGTCTACGTGTTCGATCAGGAGGGCCACGCGCGCCTGCTGGCCACCGATCACGACACCCCTGATGCGATCGCACAAGATCTGCGCCGCATCATCGATGACCGTTCCTGACCTTTCCTGAGTCCATTCATGTCGATCAAGATCAAAACGTTCGCTGCATTGAGTTGCTCCCTCGCCCTTTCGTTCGGTTTCGTTTCGGCCGCACATGCCGCCGGCGCTCAGGCGATCAGCGTCAAGGACGCATGGGTCCGCTGGCTGCCGGGTGACCTGCCCGCCGCCGGCTACGCGACGCTGGTGAACGCGAGCGACAAGCCGGTCGACCTTGTCGATATTTCGAGCAACGACTACGGCGATGCGATGCTGCATCAAACCGTGTCGAATGGCTCCACGCAAAAGATGATGATGGTCGACAAGCTCACGGTGCCCGCGCATGGCCAGGTCGCGATCGCGCCGGGCGGTTACCACGTCATGCTGGAAAAGGCGAAGCACAAGGTCGCGCCTGGCGATACCGTGCATCTGACGCTCAAGTTCTCCAACGGCGAAGCACTCGAAACGCCGTTCGCCGTCAAATCGCCCGCGCAGACCAAGTAATACCCCCACGATGAACCTGCTCTACTGGCTCGATCCCTGGGAGTTTTCGCCGACCGTCGTGATCGCTTTGCTGGTGCCGGCGATCCTGTTCGTGCGCGGCGCGCGCAAGGCGAAGGTGTCGCTTGCCCGGCGTGTGTCTTTCTGGTTCGGGCTGATCGCGTTGTACGTGGCGCTGCATACCCGGCTCGATTATTTCTTCGAGCATGAGTTCTTCATGCATCGCGCGCAGCATCTGGTGTTGCATCACCTCGGCCCGTTTTTTATTGCCCTCTCCTATCCGGGCGCGGCGTTACGCGCGGGGATTCCGTTCAGTTGGCGGCAGCGCTTCGTGCAGCCTGCGCTGAACACGCCTATTGTGCGCAAGGTGCTCGACGTAGTGATGCATCCGGTCGTCGCCGTCACGCTGTTTGTCGGGCTGATTTACTTCTGGCTGATGTCGCCGATTCATTTCGTTGCGATGCTCGACTGGCGGCTTTATCGCGTGATGAACTGGAGCATGGTGATCGACGGCCTGCTGTTCTGGTGGCTCGTACTCGACCCACGGCCGGCCCCGCCGGCTCGTCTATCGCCCGGCAAGCGCGTATTGGTGGTGATCGCGGCGATTCCGCCGCAGATCATCCTCGGCGCCTTCATCTTCTTTACGCCACGCGAGCTGTATCCGATCTATTCGATCTGTGGACGCGCCTTCACGTGGTTGAGCCCGATGCGCGATCAACAGATCGGCGGGCTGTTGCTGTGGATTCCAGGTTCGATGATGAGCGTGATCGGCGCGCTCATCGCGCTGCGTCACTGGATGCGGCTGTCGGCGCGCGGGCGCTTGCGCAACGAACGCCGCGCGATAGCCAGTCAAGGCCTGGCGCAAGCGGGCTCGGTGCCGGCGAGCGGGCATCGCTAATACCGCGACGTAGCGGCAACTTTGAAGCGATAAACAGGCCCGCTGCACGGGCGCCGGCCTGGCGTGCCGAGACTGCGTTGAAATTCAGACCGAGCGCATCCACACGTGCGGGATGCCGTCCTCGTCGTGAATCTCCGAGACGGGCGCAAAGCCGAATGCACCGTAGAAGCCTTGCAGATGCGCCTGCGCATGAAGACGGATCGGCGTTCCCGGCCATTGCGCGCGGATATGCGTCAGCGCCCGTTCGAGCAATGCATTGCCCAGACCGAAACCACGAAATGGCGCTGTGGTGAGTACGCGGCCGATGCGGATATCGGTGTCCTCCGTATCCGGCAGCAGGACACGCAGATAGCCGGCCAGCGGCGCACGCGGCTCACCCGGCCCGAAGGCGAACAGGTGCCAGGCGTCGAAGTCGAGCCCATCGATATCGCCATACAGACAGTCTTGCTCGACGATGAACACCGCGCTGCGTGCGGCCAGCATGTCATAGACTTCGGTGGCGGTGAGATCAGCGAAGGACTTCCAGCGCCATTCGAGCTGTGCCAGCCGGGCGGCGGCGGTTTGCTGCGGTTCAGTCATGACTAAAGTTTCAAAGGGGATGCGTACGTGGACGCCGGGCGGTGATCGGAGTCATGCCGTGCAGCGTGGCGCCGAGCCACGCTACGTCGAGATTGCCTGAATCTGCGCCGATAACCTGGGCGCGCAGGGCGTCATTTTACCCGCCATACACTGCAGAGGACGCTCACCCGCGCTGCGCTGTGCGGGCCTTTGACGCCTGTTTGTGGCTGTACATCGCAGCGTCGGCCGCGGCCAGCAATTCAGCGACCGACGCGTGCCGCGCGGGATCGTATTGAATCTGCCCGACGCTGTAGCGGATCTGATAGCCACGTTGCGCGTCGGCGTTGCGTGCCGCCAGCAAGTTCGTCAGCCGTTGCGTCCGGGTCAGACGATCGAAACGCTTTTCGGGGGAAGTATCGAGAATATGCAGTGCACGCAATGTGTCGAGACAGGCGCTTTCATTGCTGGGCGTCGGTGGGACAAGCATGTCGTGTTCCGTTCGGCCTTCGTGGATGACCGAAGTGATGGGCGCATAGTGCATAGCGCATTCTTCCATTCCAGTCGGATTGAAGCGCTTTGCCGAAGTTCCCCCTCCATTCGCCCTCAAGGTCCCCGCACTCACTGCGTTTTCGTAGGATAGGGCGGGACGGCCCGCCCGCGGATCAACCCGTTATGCGCCCTGGAAGACCGGCTCGACGGGCTGCGCGAGACACTCGATCAGGTTGCCCGGTCCGCATAGATGCAGCGCGCCGACCACCACCAAAGTCCGCTCCGGCCGTCCGCGCATCGCGTTCACACGCGCCGCCCACGCGCGATTGCGCGCATCGAGAATCGCGTGGCGGATGCCGGGCAGATCGAACATCGGCGATTCCGTGGCGATCTGGTGCACGGCTGGCAGATCGCCGTGCAGCCACGCTTCATGCATGCGCTCGAGCGTGCGCTGAGGCTCCTTGAGATCGGCCATCAGCAAACCCAACGCGGCGCCGACCGTTTCCAGCGAAATCGTTTCGAGCGATGCGACGACTTCCTGTGCGGTCTCGAGATACTGATACGGTTTGGCTTGCGCGATCGCGGAGCGTAGCATGCGCGGTTCGACGCCTTCGACGACCTGCTGGAACAGCGTCGGCGCGACGATCAGCGCGGCCCACGGACGCAGTCCGGCGAGTGGCGCCAACAGGCCGTCGGCGGGCCACGCTGCCTGGAGTTGACTCCATGCGTCGGCGGATAACAAGGGCTGCAACTGGTCCGCGCCGTCGTGCGGCCCGGCTTTCAGAAAAGGCAGGATTGCCGGCGGATCGGATTCGAACACCAATGCTTCGGCCCAGTCATACGCTTCGGCAATCCATGGCGGTGTCCGGCGACTCGTCGCGGGAAACAGATGCATCGAGCCCAGCAGACGAATGGCGGTGCCAGTGAGTTGTAGGTACATGCAGCCTCGGTGTGAACAGGCATCCGGATCGGACGATGCGACGCGAATCATGAATTGTGCACCACGTCCGGCACGATTACGGTCACGGTCACACATAGGATCAGTCATGCTCGCGGCCTGACTATCAAGAGTAGCGCGGTCGGCGGATCGATGAAGAACAGCACGGTCCGGTAGATTCGCGTGAGCGGCGCATCGCCGCCGTAGCCTCACCAGAGAACGTGAGCCAGCGCCACTTGCAGATGCGCCCGGATGGCGCCGGCGAGGCATAGCAGGTACATCATGCGCAGATAGAAGGCCCGGTGTTCAAGAAGTTGAATGGACATGCCGGGCAAGTGCGGAAATCACGACCCAATCAGTTGCCGCTTCTTTTAAACGACTCCAGTTCGCTCGTATAGCGTTCATTTCGCACGCCATTACTGCCGTAATACTCTTCGACTGACTTCACCCAGCGGCCAATCTCGGGCACATACCAGAACGCTTTATAGGTACGGCCGGTAACCTGAACCGGGCCCGTTTTCTGTGCGTGGGTAATCATGGCCGTGTCGCCCTGCTGGGTCTGCACCGCTTGAGTGACGGTTTGCGTCGGTTCGAGTTCAGCGACCCACGTGCCTTCCGCTTCGACTTTGATCGCCTGGAATTTCCCCGCCGGCACCTCGACGGTTTCAAACTCCGCCACCCGATATTGAGCGTTCCACTTTTCTGAGGCGAACGCTTTATTCGGATGCTGCTCCGTGTAGTCCAGGTTCCAGGTTTTGCCCGGCGATAGCGGGAAAACAAAGGGCCGGTTGACGACCACGTCCGCGCCATTCACATTGCGTGCGCGGCTCCAGTCGGCGCCCGCGATCAATTCGTTAGGCGGCTGAGTCGAACCCGCCTGCTTTGACGCGTAATAAATGTGGGCCGGTGTCGCACGCAAGACCGTCACTTCGTCGTGCGTCTGGCGCCAGATTGAAGGCGCTTTTTCAAACGTAGTCACGTAGGTCCATGTATCCCCGCTTTTAATGGCGGGCGACGGCGCCGATTGCGCCATTGCCAGCACCGGTAACCCCATGGCAAACAATACCGCAGCGATCAGGTTTCTTTTCATTGGTCTAAGCGTTGTAGTAGTAAGGGTTTTGACGCACGCCGGATGTGATTGAATCCCTTGGCAAAAGGATTTTCCAATAAGCGTAACGCGCGCCGGATACTGTACCTGATCGGCCATAAACTTCCGCGGATCAATACTTCATTCTGGGCTTTGTGAAATCAACAAAAATAAAATTGAAAGATATAAGCAAAAAAATGAAAGTGAATTAAGAGTATTTAGTAAATAAACATGCACTTCTGGCTGCACATGCAAGCGTCCTTTATCGGCAGGCGGCGGAGGCTCTTCGGAGCACTGCGGATCCAGTGCAAATACGTCGAACCTGAGCGACGCCCAAAAGAAGTACGAGAGTGTCGCCGCCTATGCGGACACGTTTGCTCCGCAAATCCGGATGCGCGACGCAGGGCGGAATGCGCAAAAAAACTATCTGGTGGCCGACGGCAAACCCGTGACCGTACCTCGCTCCGCTCCGCTGACAGCAACGTGCCGATAGCAGGCCTGACCCGATTGCTGCCTCGCCGGACGAGTTTGTTCAGGAACAGCGCTGTTGGCGTTCTCACGAACTCGATTGACGGACAGCGGCAGTACAACACACTGCTTCGCGCGAAGCTGGCGCACAAAAAAGAAAAGCCCCGACATATCGGGGCTTTTCTTTACATCAACTACTGGAGGCGCGAGCCGGAGTCGAACCGGCCTAAACGGCTTTGCAGGCCGCTGCATAACCGCTTTGCTATCGCGCCGCAAGCGGACTGGAACCTAGCTTCAGATTCGCAGGTTTGTCTGGTGGGCGATCTGGACAACCAGCCCATCAAACAAAAAGGGAAGCGTTGCTTCCCCTTGTGTATGGAGCGGGAGACGAGGCTCGAACTCGCGACCTCAACCTTGGCAAGGTTGCGCTCTACCAACTGAGCTACTCCCGCATTGCACTACTTCACAACGCCTTGCACTTTTACTAAGCCAAACAACGCGCTGCTTCAAAAACTGGAGCGGGAGACGAGGCTCGAACTCGCGACCTCAACCTTGGCAAGGTTGCGCTCTACCAACTGAGCTACTCCCGCATATTTGCTGCTTTGTTCTTGCTTTTTACCCGCTTTCTACCCACTAACTGCTGCCATTTCACTGCTACTGCCACCGACGCTTCGAACTGCGTGCATCGGAGAAACGAGATTATGGAGAAACGCCCGAAACGTGTCAACCCCTTTTGCGAATCTCTTGAACTGAACGGATTTCACTACGTTGCAGGCTCCCTCCACCCGCCATTCACTCACGCCACGCCGCCCCGCTCGCGGATCTGCGGCCACGCAAGTTTCATGTAGTAAAGCATTGACCAGATCGTCAGGACGGCTGCCAGGTAGATGAGCCACAGGCCCCACACGCGCGTATCGACCGAAACGCCGCCACCGAACGGCAACGGGCCATAGAACAGCAGCATCGGAATCGCGACCATCTGACAAACGGTCTTGAACTTGCCGAGCGAATTCACTGCGACGCTCTTCGATGCGCCGATCTGCGCCATCCACTCGCGCAGCGCCGAGATCGCGATTTCACGTCCGACAATCACCAGCGCAATCGCGGAATCGATTCGCGCGAGTTGCACCAGCACCAGCAGCGCGGCCGTCACCATCAGCTTGTCGGCGACCGGATCGAGAAACGCGCCGAACGCCGAGGTCTGATTCCATTTGCGGGCGAGGAAGCCGTCAAACCAGTCGGTAAGCGCGGCCAGAATGAAGATCGACGCGGCCGCCACGTTGCGGTGCGCGGGGCTCATCATCATGTCGGGCAGATAGAACACACCGACGACGAGCGGAATCAGGACGATCCGCAGCCAAGTCAGGAAAATCGGAAAATTAAACGGCATGGGCAGGCGCAGCGTCTGACAAGGGAGATGCAATTGTGCCGTGTCACAAGGCCTGCCACAAGCAAAGCGGCGCGCGGGGCCCGGCGCATGCGCCGCGGACGGGAGGCACCACCGCGCGCCGCCACGCGACCGGCGCCTTTGCAATCAGTGCAATTGCCGGTAGATCTGCTCGGCGAGCGCCTGCGAAATCCCCTCGACACTCGCGAGATCTTCAACGCTCGCAGCAACCACGCCACGCAGGCCGCCGAAGCGCGCGAGCAGCCGCTGACGCCGCTTCGCGCCCACGCCCTCAAGCTCTTCGAGCCGCGAGGTCTGCCGCGTTTTGGCGCGTTTCGCGCGCATGCCGGTGATGGCAAAACGGTGCGCCTCGTCGCGAATCTGCGCGACCAGCATCAGCGCCGCGCTTTCCTTGCCGAGTTCGAGCGGTGCGCGGTGGTCGGCAAAAATCAACGTCTCGAGGCCGACCTTGCGCCCCTCGCCCTTCGCGACGCCGACCAGCATCCCAGTATCGAGACCCAGTTCCGTGAACACTTGCCGCGCGATTTCGACCTGGCCCTTGCCGCCGTCGATCAATACGATAGTCGGCAGGATACCGCCCGCCGCCGCGGGCTCCGCGGCATCGGGTGTGAGCGAGGGATCGGCGGCTGCATCGGTTTGCAGTTCCGCGGCTTCGTCGGCGGCATTCGCGGCGGCCTGCGCGACCATCTTCTCGTAGCGGCGCGTGAGCACCTGACGCATCGCCGCGTAGTCGTCGCCGGGCGTAATGCCGGTGATGTTGTAGCGACGATATTCGGACGACTGCATCTTGTGATGGTGATAGACCACGCACGACGCCTGCGTCGCCTCGCCCATCGTGTGGCTGATGTCGAAGCACTCGATCCGCAGATGCGCGAGGTCGTCGCACTCCATGCCGAGCGTGTCGGTCAGCGCGCGTGTGCGGGCCTGCTGCGAGCCTTGCTCGGACAGGAGGCGCGCGAGTGCGAGCCGCGCGTTCTGCTCGGCCATCGCGAGCCAGGCGCGCCGCTGGCCTTGCGGCTGCCGCAGCACTGTCACCTTGTGGCCAGCCTGCTCGATCAGTACGTCGACCAGTTCACGCGTTGCCGGCGCGTGGCTGACTACCAGCACCGGCGGCACGCGATTGCCCAGGTAATGCTGTGCGATGAACGCCTCGAGGACTTCCGACTCGATGCCGCCCGTGGCGCGGCCTTTGCGCGGCTTGGCGGGTTCGGCGGCGTCCGCGTCAGCGTCAGCGTCTGAATCGAGCGCGGCATCCTGGTCGTCATCTTCCGGCGGCAGATCCTGCGCGATGGCGAGCGCGTCGGCAGTATCGGACGATCCGCCGGCACCGGTTTGTTGCGCCGTCGAATCGGCAGCGGTGGCCACGTCGACCAGAACAGGGTCACCGTCCTCTTCGAGCCCACCTTCGTCCGCGGTCAACGCGCTTTCCACATGTGCCGGGAAATACGCCTTGTCGCCGAGATGCCGGCCGCCGCGCACCATCGCGAGGTTCACGCACACGCGCCCGCCGAGCGCCACCACGGCGAGAATGTCGACGTCGCTATCGCTGCCGACTTCGATCGCCTGCTGATGCAGCACCGTCGAGAGCGAACTCATCTGGTTGCGCACCGCCGCCGCCTGCTCGAACTTCAGCTCGCTTGCGAACGCATGCATTTTCTGCTCGAGTTCCTTCATGACCTCGCCCTGCCGACCGAGCAGAAAACGTGACGCGTTGGCGACATCGCGCGCGTAGTCTTCTTCGCTGATGGCCGCGACGCACGGCGCGGTGCAGCGGCCGATCTGATGCAACAGGCACGGACGCGTGCGATTGTTGAACACGGAGTCTTCGCAGGTTCGCAGCTGGAATACGCGTTGCAGGATCTGGATGCTCTCGCGTACGGCCCACGCGCTCGGAAACGGCCCGAAGTACTGATTCTTGCGATCCACCGAGCCACGGTAATACGCCATGCGCGGAAACTTGTGGCCCGTCAGCTTCAGATACGGATACGACTTGTCGTCGCGAAACAGAATGTTGTAACGCGGCGCCAGCGCCTTGATCAGATTGTTTTCGAGCAGTAGCGCTTCGGCCTCGGAGCGCGTGACAGTCGTTTCGATGCGCGCAATGCGCGTCACCATCATCGCGATACGCGGCGAGAGCAGCGTCTTCGTGAAGTAGCTCGACACGCGCTTCTTGAGGTCGCGTGCCTTGCCCACGTAGAGCACCGTGCCGTGCGTATCGTAATAGCGATAGACACCGGGCAGATGCGGCAATTGGGCGAGCACTTTTTTCGGCTCGAAAGCGTCGATTGCTTCGGGTTCGGTCATGCAGAATCAGTTGGCTGGGACAGTGTCGCGAAGCGTTGGCCCGCGCGGCGCACCTCACCGATCGCTGACACGCGAAACGGCTGGCGAGTGCTTGTCGGGTAGCCCGACTTTCTTACGAAAGCCGGGCCCCCCGAGAACCGTACGTGCGAGTTTCCCCGCATACGGCTCAAATCTACAAACAAAGTTCTGTCTACGACAGAACCGGCTTAGTTACAACCAGCTTACCAATGTGCACTTGCTGGTGGCAGTGCGGATGGAGCAGCACCCGGTTGGACAGAGCGTCGGTACCACCATGCATCCGATACTCCAGATGATGGTCGTGCCAGCCGGTTTCGTCCGTCAGCGCACAGCCACAATGCGCGCATAACCCGCCTTGTGACATATACAGCGTCGCCCACTGCTTTCGGTAGCGCATTTGTTCCCACATGCGCCCCTGCCGCAGGGTTTCGCCATATTGCTCCCACGTCGGATCAAAAGGATTGAACTCGCCCTTGATCCTCGTGTGCCGTTTGATAGCCATACCGCTAAGCTGGTATAGCTCATTCAGCCCCCAACTGCCGTCTTCGCGTTCTGTACGAACCGCAAACACCCAGTGCCGGGCACCGATAGAGTGAAAATACTTCTGTTTCACCCACACAGCGCTCTTTTGCGGGTGCCTCCGCTTCGACCACCGCCAGAGCTTCCGAAAAATCAGATGCTCCATGCGGCTGTACGTCTGCTTGGCCGAGACCGGACGGTGGTACTGCGCCCATCCGCGCAACATCGGGTTCAGCAGTTGGATTAGATCCCCCTGCTTTGCCGTTTTGTTGCCGCTGATCGTTTCCGCCACCTTGCGATAGAACGCTTGCGCGTTCTTCTTGCTCGGCTTGATGAGCAGTTTTCCCGAGTACTTCCGAAAATTCCACCCAAGGAAATCGAAGCCGTCGTCAATATGGGTAATCCGCGTTTTCGCCTCCGACAGTTGCAGCCCCCGAACCGCAAGGAACGCTTCCACCCAAGGTCTGACCACGCTTTCCAGTATCTCTTTCGAGTCGCCGGTAATCACGAAGTCATCCGCATATCGCACCACATTGACCTTCAACTTCTTAGCCTTGACGATCCCGAATTTCGCACCGAGGTGCGCAACCAGTTCACGCTCCAGCCCGTTCAGCGTCACATTTGCCAGCGTCGGGGAGATTATCCCTCCCTGAGGCGTACCGGCCTCAGTCGCCTGTAGCTGACCCTTGTAAATCAGGCCAGCCTTCAACCACTTCCGGAGAATCTCCCTGTCTATGGGGACATGGTTCTCCAGCCAGTCGTGGTTGATGTGGTCAAAGCAGCCTTTGATATCCGCTTCCAGTACCCATCGGGACGAATCCTTCCGGGACGTGCAAGCGCGTACCTGACCCATAGCATCAGCCGTCGAACGGTTTATCCTGAACCCATAAGAGTTCGGGTCGCTCGTCGATTCCGACACCGGCTCCAAAGCCAGCAGATAGAGGGCCTGCATCGCCCTGTCCCGCATGGTCGGGATGCCCAGAGGGCGCTCCTTTCCATTGGCTTTGGGGATAAAGACTCTCCGTAATGGCAGAGGCTTGTATCCGCGCCGCTTCAACCCACCGATGGCTTCCCATCGGCTCTCAGGCGAGTCCCACAGTTCGCGATCGACTCCCGCCGTGCGCGCACCCTGGTTCTGCGTAACACGTCGTACCGCATACAGCTTCGCGGACAACGTGCGAGTCAGCATCCGTTGCAGAGCTTTCACCCTGCGCCAGTCACGTTCCCGCGTCGCCTTCGCAATTCGAATCTGCATCCCTCTCACGTTCCGTTCAACTCGACGCCAATCGATGGCGTGCCAATTGTCCGGCGCGTGGGAAAGCGCAGACCCGGTCTTTCGACCAGATACTTTCATGCTGCTCTCCTACTTGGAAGAAGTCCCCAAGCAGAAGGCGCATCTCCCCCAGAGGGGCAGACACACCCCGCTGGGGAACAACAGACACCTAAACAGGAGCGCATGCGCCCCTATCTCGGACAAACACCTCAGTACGAACGCATGCGCTCGCACCTGACCAAGTTGCTGAGGGTAGTCAGCCGCCTTGCGACGGTAGACCAGACGGAAGTCTGCCCGCTTATCGCGTGGGGTAATGTCTCAACCCCTATCCGGACCGTTACAGCCCGGCATTCGCTTTCTCCGTCATCCCATACCTGCACAATCAACAGCGTCCCTTGCGGTTCGCCTGCCAGCCTCACTGCGCTGGCAACCATACAGGCTTACCACGTTCCCGGCATGTCACACGACCGACGTAGGTTCTGCCTATCCCCCGGTGGCTTAACAACGACGTAGCCCAAATTCTAAGTGGACTAACCAGCCACGTACCTTTTGGTTAGAGCCCGGTGTTCAAGCAGCTTTGGCTCCTCACTGGTAACGAGGTTTATCAGCAGTTCACATACGTTAACCCTATCGGCCAGCCTAGCTCCTCGACCCCTTTGCTGCTAGGAGTGTCCAGACCAATCCCTCGCGGGAACGGCCTGCCCGAAACATCCGGAGGCTACATTGTCAGAAGAGCTTCACACCCCACCGTTACCAGTGACGCATGTCTTCTTAGGCTACTGCTGGTCGTACAGCAGGTTCACTATCCTCGCCGTACAACTGACGAGGCCAAACAATGACACACCGAGCTTTCGCTCGTATCGGTTCGCGAATCCATTGCCGCTGACGGCGCAGGAATTACATACATCACTCCACCCTGTCGGCGGAGGTGAAGCCGCTGACGGGGCGGAACCTGACGGTAATCAGGTCAATGCAATGCGAGCTCTCGGAGAATGTGCTCTACCGAGACTCGTATGAACGAGACCCGGCAGACCTCTACCGGCTCTCGCTTCGCTAAAAGAGATACCCCGCTTCTGAGCAGTTGCGTCGAGGGACTCGCGCCCCTTCCCGATGCTCCGCGTGATATCTTCGCGACTGGTTAGGCTCATATAGACGCCTCCTTTGCCGCTAGTCGATGCCCCTTACGTTGGGGCTACCCGGACACGAGCGTGCGTGTCGCACTAGAATCGCCAGTTTAGAACATTCCGCGTGGGTTCGAACCCTGCCGCATGGAATCACCCCATGCGGCGGCGTCACCCGGTGCGCGTCACCCGGTGAAGCTTCGCCGCTCGCTTACCGGACCGCGCCCTCGTTCGACCCCGCAACCCAGGCCACCATGTCCTCCGCCACGCCCCCCTCCACGCAACCCGTCGGCGCGCCCACGGCGATCGCTTGCGATATCTTTTGCGCCGTGATCGACAATTTCGGCGACATCGGCGTGTGCTGGCGACTCGCGCGCCAACTGGCCAGCGAGCACGGCTGGCAGGTGCGGGTGTTCGTCGACGATCTGCACGCATTCCAGAAGCTGTGCCCATCGCTCGTGCCGGATCGGGCGCGCCAGGCGATCGGCGGCATCGTCATCGAACACTGGCATGAGCCGACCCACGCCGGCGAGACGCTGGAAGTGGCCGATGTGGTGATCGAAGCCTTCGCGTGCGAGTTGCCGCCAATCTACATCGCGGCGATGGCGCGGCGCGAGCGCAAGCCGGCGTGGATCAACCTCGAATATCTGAGCGCGGAAGACTGGGTCGCGGATTTCCATCTGCGGCCGTCGCCGCATCCACACTACCCGCTGACCAAGACCTTCTTTTTCCCGGGACTCGGCCCCGGCACCGGCGGCGTACTGAAGGAATCGCAGCTGGACGCCTCGCGAGCGGCTTTCGAGGCGTCGCAACCGGCGCGCGAGGCCTGGTGGCTGAAAACCACCGGCCGCGCGCCGCCGCCTGCTGAAGCCACCGTCGTCTCGCTGTTCGCCTACGAGAACCCCGCCGTCGACAGCCTGCTTGAACAATGGCGCGATAGCGCCGAGCCGGTGGTGTTGCTGGTACCGGAGGGCCGCATTTCGGGCGCCCTCGCGCGCTTTTTCCGTCTGCCCTCGTTCGCCGCCGGCTCGCATGCCGCGCGCGGCAGCCTGAGCGCCCACGCGCTCGCATTCACCGAGCAGCCCGGCTACGACGCGCTTCTGTGGGCGAGCGACTTCAATTTCGTTCGCGGCGAAGATTCGTTCGTACGCGCGCAATGGGCCGCGAGGCCATTTGTCTGGCACATCTACCCGCAGGCCGACGACGCCCATCTGCCGAAGCTCGACGCCGCGCTCGCCCACTATGCCCACACTTTGTCCGCCGACGCGCGGGACGCCCTCGCGCGCTTCTGGCATGCGTGGAACGGCGTCGGTCAAGCCGACTGGGCGGATTTGCAGCGGCACCGCGCTGCTTTGAAGCAACGCGCGGCCAAATGGGCAGCCGAACTGGCCCAGGTCGGCGACCTCGCCGGAAATCTGGCCTTGTTCGCAAAAAGTCAGTTAAAATAAGCGGTTATCCAACGGCCGACGACGCAAGCGCGGCCCGATTGCAGCAGTACACCCCGGCGAACCCGCATCGAACGATGCGCCATCCGTTCTCAATCAGTACATGAGTGACGGGTGAGTTGGCAGAAATGTCAAAAAAGGGGCGCATGCTGTTCATCGGCGCCACTCGTGTACACGCCCGCACAGGGTAAAAAGCAGGTAACGGATTGCAGGGGCTACAGATTTGCAGCTCCGCCGTGGGTCACCGCGGCAAGCCGGCCACGCTTCACGCATATTTCCCGGCCCAACCGCTCCCATCAGGCGTGGCGCCACTGTGCGAGAAGCGCCGAAGCCGCTTGCGCCGTATGCCGTTGAGCAAAAGTTGAAGCTACTTATTTCGTACAGGACAGTTTTATGAAGACCGCACAGGAACTCCGCACCGGTAACGTCGTAATGATCGGCAGCGACGCAATGGTCGTGCAAAAGGCCGAATACAACAAATCGGGCCGCAACTCCGCCGTCGTCAAGATGAAGTTCAAGAACCTGCTGACCGGCGCAGGCATGGAAAGCGTGTACAAGGCAGACGACAAGTTCGACGTCGTGGTGCTGGAACGCAAGGAAGTGACGTACTCGTACTTCGCTGACCCGATGTACGTGTTCATGGACGCCGACTACAACCAGTTCGAAGTCGAAGGCGAAATGATGGGCGACGCCCTCCATTACCTCGAAGACGGCATGGCTTGCGAAGTCGTGTTTTACAACGAGAAAGCCATCTCGGTCGAACTGCCGACCACGCTGGTCCGCGAAATCATCTATACGGAACCGGCTGTCAAGGGCGATACGTCGTCGGGCAAGGTGTTGAAGAACGCCAAGCTGAATACCGGCTTCGAACTGCAAGTGCCGCTTTTCTGCAGCATCGGCGACAAGATCGAAATCGACACCCGTACGCACGAGTACCGCAGCCGCGCGTAAGCGCCTGCCAGACTGATTCCCGCGCCACAGCACCGGCGGCGCGGCGAAGAAAAAAGTCGTTAAAAAAGCGCCCAAATTGGGCGCTTTTTCTTTTTTGCGCCGCCGTGTATGGTGGAGGAAATCTTTACCGGCAGGCTTCGCAAAAATGCCAGCCTGCGTGACCTGGCGCCTGACTTCCCATTCGTCAAATCATTGATAAGTTTAAGTAAATGCCTTTGGCACGGTCCATGCTTCGAGAAGGTACATGAGCCTGATGGCTTTTATTCTCATCAACTCCGGAGATGCGCCATGAATAACGACATCGCTGAAGGCAAGTGGAAGCAGATGCTCGGCAAGGCAAAAACGGCATGGGGCGAATTGACAGACGACGAATTGGCCAAGGCCGAAGGCCGCGCCGACAAGCTCGCCGGGCTGATCCAGGAGCGTTATGGCAAGACCCGCGAGCAGGCGGAACTCGAAGTCCGGCGCTTCTTCGACAGCAACCGGGATTTCTGACCGCCCGAATGAAGGAAGTACAGGCGTCCTCGCCGACCCGTTACGACGTTGTCGTCACTGCCGTTACGTTGGTCAGGCCGGACGTCCCGCTGCACCGCAAAGGACCAGAACTATATGAGTCGAACCGCCGTAGGCCGTCTGGACAATCGCGCGCCGCATTCATGCCAGCTGGCCGGCCGTTGCCGCGCCGCCCGGACACATGTTGCGCACGAGCCTCGGCGTTCGACCGACAGTATCGGCCAGCCATCGCGCTCGTGCTGCGCGCCGGAATAACGGCGCTGCGAAACGAGTATTCCATTCATCCAAGAAAATTGCGCTCGCTATGCCACACGCCCTGATTGTTGAAGACGATCCCAATAGCCTGTCCGGTCTGTCCGCCATCCTCGCCGCTGACGGTTTCTCCGTCGACACCGCGACGACGATCGCCGAGGCCCGGGCCGCGCTGACGCGTTTCATCCCCGACGTCGTGCTGGTCGACCTGAATCTGCCGGACGGCAGCGGGCTCGATCTGTTGCAGCATCTGCCCGCGCATCCGCCCGGCGGCGCATTGCCGGTGATTGTGATGACCGGCAATGCAACGGTCGAGAGCGCGATTGAAGGTTTGCGGCACGGCATCTGGGACTATCTGCTCAAGCCGGTCAATATTCCGCGCCTGCGCAGCCTGCTGGCGCGCATTCCGCGTCCGTACGAACTGACCGAAGAAGTCCAGACACTGCGTGCGTCGCTGCGTCGGCTGGGACGCTTTGGCTCGATGCTCGGCCGCGGCGGTGCGATTCAGCATGTGTACGACACGATCGAACATGTTGCGCCGACCGAAGCCGCGGTACTGATCGCCGGCGAAGCCGGCACCGGCAAGCAGATCGCGGCACGCACGCTGCACGACATGAGCCGCCGCCGTAAGGGGCCGTTCGTGACGCTCGATTGCCGGAGCGCGACAAGCCTTGCCGCGCAAGGCTCGCTCGACAGCCTGCTATTCGGCCATGAGCGCGGCGCCTTCAACGGCGCCGAGCAGCGCGAATCGGGTCTGTTCGAGCAGGCGAGCGGTGGCACCCTGTTCATCGACGAAATCGCCGAACTGCCACGGGCCCAGCAAGAGGCTCTGCTGCGCGCGCTCGATTCGCAGACCTTCATGCGGGTCGGCGGCACGCATCAGGTCGTGACCGACTTCCGGCTGATTGCCTCCACGCGCAAGATACCGCGCGCGGCAGTTGCCGACGGCAGCCTGCATGAAGACCTCGCGTTACGCCTCGAAGCCGCGGCGCTCACGCTACCGCCGCTGCGCGAACGCGGTGACGACGCGGCGCTGATCGCTCTCGCGACTGTCGACGAATTGAATCAGGAAGCCAGCACACGCGCAACGGCGGAAACGGCCAAGCAGGTGGGCCCGAACTTCCTGCGCGAATGTCTGACGTACGAATGGCCGGGCAATGTGCGCGAATTGCAGGAGCGCGTGCGGCGCGCCTATCACGCCTCGGGCGATGTGCTGGAAACGTTGCGCGCGGACGAAACGGGTTCGGTGAACGGCCGCGATCTGAACGGCAGCCGTGTGCAGGTGACAGTCGGCACACCGCTCGCCGATGTGGAAGAAATGCTGATTCGCGCGACGCTCGATGCCGTCGGCGGTACGCGCCATCGCGCGGCGTCGTTGCTGGGGATCAGTCCGAAGACGCTTTATAACAAGCTGCAACGGATGCGTTTGAACTGAGCGCGGCAGTAAAGCGAAAAACGGCGCCTTCGGGGCGCCGTTTTTTCATGCTGCTTCTGCGTGCCGAGAGATCGTTCAGGCAAACACGCTACGCAGCAACGCCTGGGCTTGCAAATACTGCGGATCCGCAACGAGCTTGCTCCACTTGAGCGCCTTGCCACGCGGCCGCATGCGCCTGATGCGTTGCCGCGACTCCTTCGACGGCGTGAAGCGCAGCGCGTCGAGCACCTTCCCCGCTTCGTCCGGTTGATTGCAGATCAGGACCATGTCGCAACCGGCTTGCAACGCCGCCGTCGCGCCTTCGGTCAACGTGCCGCCCTGGCGCGCGGCTTCCATCGAAAGATCGTCGCTGAAAATCGCGCCCTCGAAGCGCAGTTTCGTGCGCAGAATGTCCTGCAACCAGACGCGCGAAAAACCCGCAGGCTTCGAGTCAATTTGCGGATACACCACGTGAGCGGGCAGCACTGCCCCGAGCGACAAACCGAGCCAGTCATACGGCGCCACGTCGTCGCGCAGAATTTCGTCGAGCGTCCGGTCGTCGACCGGCATCGCGATGTGCGAGTCCGCGTGCGCGAAGCCGTGCCCCGGGAAATGCTTGCCGCAATTGCTCATGCCGGCCAGCGCCAGACCATGGTTGAGGCTCTTCGCCAGCAAGGCCACGACGCGCGGATCGCTATGGAACGAGCGGTCGCCGATCACCTGCGATTGCCCGTAGTTCAGATCGAGCACCGGCGTGAAGCTCAGGTCGATGCCACACGCGCGCAGTTCCGCCGCGAGGATATAGCCGACTGCGGTGGTCACCTTGGTGGCATGCAGTACGTCGCTGTCCCACAGCGCGCCGAGCTTGCCCATCGCCGGCAGCACCGTGAAGCCGTCCGTGCGGAAACGCTGCACGCGGCCGCCCTCGTGATCGACGGCAATCAGCAGATCCTCGCGGATCGCGCGGATCGAATCGGTCAGCGCGATCAGTTGCGCGCGGCTCTCGTAGTGGCGCGCGAACAGGATCACGCCGCCGGTCATGGGATGGGCGAGGCGGCGCTTGTCGTCGTCGTTCAGCGTTTTGCCGACCACGTCGAGCATCACCGGTCCGGGAGTGGTTTTCATCGAATTCCGCTAGAAGAAAGCTTTGGGCAAAGACAGACACGGCCGGCCCGCGCCGCGTTCACACTATTTTTTATTCATCAGCCGCGGGGGCGTACGGGGCGTCCGGCGTTGGCGACGCTTGAGCCACCGCCGCGCCCGAAGGTTCCACCGCCGCGGTCGCTTCCGCCGCTTCTGCTGTTTCGGCGATGACGAACGACACGGCGTAGTCGCGCTCATCGCTGATCGTGACGCGCGCCGTGATGCCGCGCGCGTCGAGCCATTCGGCCAGCTCGCCGGAAGCCACCACCATCGGTTCACCGCTCGGCTTGTTGAGCGTTTGCAACGCGCGCCAGGTCATCGGCCAGCGCATACCGAGGCCGATCGCCTTGGAAAACGCTTCTTTCGCCGAGAAACGTGTGGCGAGAAACGCGAGGCCGCGCGCCGCGGAGCGTGCCGTGCGCGCGTGATAGACACGTAGTTCGTCCGCCCCGAGCACCTTTTCGGCAAATCGGCCGTTCGTACGTGTCATCACCGCGGCCACGCGACTGACCTGAACGATGTCGGTGCCGATGCCGTAGATCGCCATCTCGGCGCCGCGGCGTTACGCGCGTGCGGCGAGACGCGCGGCGACCATGATCGCCTTCATCTCACGCACTGCGTTGTCCCAGCCGGCGAAGATCGCATGCGCGACGATCGCGTGACCGATATTCAGCTCGACGATGCCCTCGATCGCGGCAATCTGCTGGACGTTGGTGTAATGCAGGCCGTGACCGGCATTCACCTTGATGCCGAGCGTCGCACCGAATTCGACGGCGTGGACCACGCGCTCATATTCGCGCTGCTGTTCGGCGGGATCGTGCGCTTCGGCATAACGGCCCGTGTGCAGCTCGATTACCGGCGCGCCGGCCTCGTGCGCGGCGCGGATCTGCGTTTCGTCCGGATCGATGAAGAGCGACACACGCGAATTCGCTTCGGCGAGCTGCTTGCAGGCGGCGCGCACGGCTTCGAACTGACCGGCGACATCGAGGCCGCCTTCGGTGGTCAGTTCCTGACGCTTTTCCGGCACGAGGCACACGTCATGCGGCTGCACTTCGCAGGCGATATCGAGCATCTCCTGGGTGACGGCGCATTCGAGGTTCATGCGGGTTTTGAGCAGAGGCCGCAGCTTGCGCACGTCGGCGTCGACGATATGGCGACGGTCTTCGCGTAAGTGCAGCGTGATGACGTCGGCACCCGCCTCTTCAGCCTGCAATGCGGCGCGGATCGGATCGGGATAAGACGTGCCGCGCGCATTGCGCAGCGTGGCGACGTGATCGATGTTCACGCCCAGGTCAATGACAGTCGGCGACGTAAGAAAGAAGCTCATAGGTTCTGCAAGTCGATCAGGATCTGGCGCGTCGCGAGCGGCGTGCCGCCAAGGTAAGTGTTGAGCAGAAAGCGCATCAGCGTCTTGCTTTGCGCCACGGTCTGCGCTCGATGGTAATCGTCCTTTTCCATATCGAGCAAGGTCTGTCCGGCAATCACCGGCCATTGCGCGGGCAGATCGGCGGATGCTTCACGCACGCCGCGCTCCGGATCGAACACATAACGGCCGTCAGCCAGCACCGCCCGGCGCGCGATCGTGCGGTCGAGCGCCATCGCATAGCCGGTTTCGCGCAGCAGCACGCGCTCGAACGAGCGCAGCACCTGCACGGGCGGTTCGTCGTGCGCGAGACGCGTCATCGTGACCACGTAGTGATGGAACAACTGGGGATGCGGGTCTTCGCGCGCACAGAACTTGACCAGCAGTTCGTTGACGTAGAAGCCGCACAGCAGCGCGTCGCCCGCCAGCGGCAACATGCCGCCGACCCATTCGGCGCCGGTCAGCGTGCGCACTTCGGATTTGCCCGACCACGAGAGCGCCAGCGGCTGAAACGTCTGCAACACGCCGCGCAGCGCGGAGTGCGGACGCTTCGCGCCCTTCGCGACGAGCGCGAGACGGCCGTGATCGCGCGAGAGCACGTCGATGATCAGACTGGTCTCGCGGTACGGGTAACTATGCAGGACAAAGGCAGGTTGCTCCGCGATCCGGTAGTCGGAGGCGGAGGCGGAGGTGCGCGGCGCACGGCGCACCGGCATTTTGCGCGGCTCGCCTTCAGCGCCCTGGGCGCTTTTGCTGGAAGTTTTTTTAGTCGTACGAGCCGGTTTGGACGGCTCGCGTGCCGGTGCGGCCGGCTCCGGGTCGTCCGGGTCAGCGTCGGAATTCAGCGTCATCCACGCGTCATTCGTACCCATACGCGCGGAGTCCGGCTTCGTTGTCGGCCCAGCCGCTCTTCACCTTGATGAAGGTTTCCAGATAGACCGGACCGTCGAACAGCTTTTCCATGTCGAGGCGCGCCTCGGTACTGATCTGCTTCAGCTTCGCGCCCTTCTGGCCGATGATCATCGCCTTGTGCGTGTCGCGCTCCACCATGATGGTGGCGAAAATGCGGCGCAGACGTCCTTCGGTTTCGAACTTGTCGATCAGCACGGTGCTCGTGTACGGCAATTCGTCGCCGGTCCAGCGGAATACTTTTTCGCGC
Source organism: Paraburkholderia fungorum (assembly GCF_046027215.1). Lineage (GTDB taxonomy): Bacteria > Pseudomonadota > Gammaproteobacteria > Burkholderiales > Burkholderiaceae > Paraburkholderia > Paraburkholderia fungorum_D. The sequence continues at coordinate 3,431,273 of NZ_JAQQEN010000001.1, forward strand.
AGGATCTCGGCGGCGAGAAACCGCTCGCTGCGATCGGTCAGGTCGTCTTCGCCATAGATCGGCGCGCCTTCCGGCAGGAACGGCTTGACCGTCTCCATCAGACGCTTGACGTCGTCCGGGTGCTTCGCCGACAGCGGCACGATCTCGTTGAACTGACGCAGCGCACTCACCTGCTGCATGAACGGGAATAGCGAATCCTTATCCGACACGCGATCTAGCTTGTTGGCGATCAGCAGCGTAGGCACCGACGGCGGAATCAGGTCGAGCACCTTCTGATCGTCCGGACCGAAGCGGCCGGCCTCGATCACGAACAGGATCGCGTCGACCGATGTCAGCGTGGACGTGACCGCGCGATTGAGCGAACGGTTCAGCGCGCCGCTGTGCTTGGTCTGGAAACCCGGCGTGTCGACGAAAATGTATTGCGCGTCATCAAGCGTGTGAATGCCGGTGATGCGGTGGCGCGTAGTCTGCGCCTTGCGCGAAGTGATACTGACTTTCTGGCCGACCAGCGCGTTCATCAGCGTTGACTTGCCGACATTCGGGCGGCCGACGATCGCGACCATGCCGCAGCGAAAACCAGTGGGAGTGGGAGCGTTCATATTCGGGCTACGGCAGTTCAGATCGGCGCGCGGAAAACGCGCCGATGGCATCAATGGCCCGCATCGGCGACGCGTGTTTGCACCGCGTCGGCTACGCCGGGTTCGTGTTCGGTCTGTGCGGCGGCCGGCGCGCCAGGCGCGGGCACCACTGCACCTGGTGTGGTTTCGCGGGCGCGATGTTTGTCGACACCACGCACGGCGACGCCTTCAGGCTTCACGTCAGCAAGTTTGGCGTCGACTTTCTCGGCCGGCTTGTCAGCAGACTTGTTCTCGCCACTGTGGGCAACGTGCGCGGCGCGAATCACCGCCAGCGGCGCGGCTGTTGGGGCCGGTACCGGGCGTTCGGTGGCACGATCGGCTGCGGGTTCCGCCGCCGCTGCGCGCGTTTCGCCGCGCCCTGCTCCGCGCTCATGCTTGCGATCCGGGCTGCGCAAATCGAGCGCGGCCTGCACACCGGTCACGCCAGGCACGATCTCTGGCTCGGCATTCTTCGCGGCACGGGCGCCTTTGGAGCGCTTCGGTTTGGCGACCACGGCAGGCGCCGCGGCCATCACTTCGTCGAGCGCCTTCTTGGCGGCCGCCTGCTCCGCCGCGCGACGGCTGGCGCCCGACCCGGACACTTTCACGTCCAGCTTCGGCACCGTGCATTCGACTTCGAATTGCTGATTGTGCGCCGCACCATGAGTCGCGACAACCGTGTAAGTGGGCAGCGCGATCTTGTGGCCCTGCAGGTATTCCTGCAGCAGCGTCTTGGCGTCCTTGCCGAGTGTGCGCGGGTCGATATGATCGAGAATCGGCACGTAGAGCCGCTTGATCACCGTCTGGGCGGCGTCAAAGCCACCGTCGAGGAACACTGCACCCAGCACGGCCTCAAGCGTGTCAGCGAGGATCGAGGGACGCCGGAACCCGCCGCTGCGCAGTTCGCCCTCGCCCAGCCGCAGGCCCTCGGAAATATTCAGGGCCTGAGCAATTTCGTAAAGGGACTGCTGTTTGACGAGATTGGCGCGAACGCGTGACAGATCCCCTTCGTCCAGTTTCCCGAAACGTTGGAACAAAAGCGCAGCCACCGCGCAATTTAGGACGGAATCGCCAAGAAACTCGAGCCGTTCGTTATGCGTGGAACTGTGACTGCGGTGCGTTAAAGCCTGGCGCAGCAATTCCGCATTGCGAAATTCGTAGCGCAGACGGCTTTCCAACGGAGATAGGGGCATGGGCAGAGTATAACGCGGGCGCCTGCCCCGGCGAAAACGCGGGACGGCCAGCGGAAAAAGCGTGGTGAAGCGACGTTACCGCGAGTTCTTAAAGTAGCGTGATAACACGCCGCGACTGATGTGGCCTCAGTGTGGGCCACCCGCGCGGCGTGCTGTGCAATCAATGCATGCGTGCTCAGTGGAATGAGCCGATGCGTTTCAGATTGCTGAAGTTCATCCAGATGAAAAACGCGCGGCCGACAATATTCTTGTCCGGCGCGAAACCCCAGTAGCGGCTATCCGCGCTGTTGTCGCGGTTGTCGCCCATCATGAAGTAGTTGCCCGGCGGCACTTTGCAGATCACGCCGCGTGCGTTGTACGTGCAGTTATCGCGATACGGATAATCTTCAGCACCGACAATGAACGGCGGCACCGCCGGGTTGTTCAGAATCGCGTTCTTGCGGCCGTCGAGATCTTCTTCGAACTGCTTGGCGTAACCCAGACGTTCTTCGTCGAGGTAATCCGGCAGCGGCGTTTCCGGCACCGGCTTGCCGTTGATCGTCAGCTGCTTGTCCTGATAGGCGACGGTGTCGCCCGGCAGGCCGATCACGCGCTTGATGTAGTCGACCGATTCGTCTTTCGGGTAGCGGAACACCACCACGTCGCCGCGTTCAAGCGGACGGCCTTCTGTGATCTTGGTGTTGGTGATCGGCAGACGGATACCGTAGTCGAATTTATTGACGAGGATGAAGTCGCCGACCAGCAGCGTCGGCACCATCGAACCCGACGGGATCTTGAACGGCTCAACCACGAATGAGCGCACCACGAACACCACCAGAATCACCGGGAAAAAGCTCGCCGAATACTCGAGCCACCACGGTTGGCGGAGCTTGTCGTCACGCAGACGGGCCCGCGTTTGCGCCGCGTTTTCGTCGGCGAAACGCTCGCCCACGCGCGTTTGCTGGCGGTCGAACTCAGCGACCGCGGCTTCTGCCGCGCGCCGGCGTTGCGGCATGAAAACCAGTTTGTCTGCGACCCATGCGACGCCCGTCAAAATGACGAGCACAAAAAGAATCAGCGCAAAATTCATAGGGTTCCGTTGTTCGTCTTATTTGTCTTCGACACGCAGAATCGCGAGGAAAGCCTCTTGCGGAATCTCGACGGACCCGACCTGCTTCATTCGCTTCTTGCCTGCCTTTTGCTTTTCCAGCAGCTTCTTCTTACGGCTAATATCGCCGCCGTAGCATTTTGCCAGCACGTTCTTACGCAACGCTTTAATGTTCTCGCGCGCGATAATGTTCGAACCGATCGTGGCCTGAATGGCTACGTCGTACATTTGACGCGGAATCAGTTCGCGCATCTTCGCCGCCACTTCGCGGCCGCGATACTGGCTCTGTGCGCGGTGCACGATCACGGACAGTGCATCCACCTTGTCGCCGTTGATCAGCATGTCGACTTTCACGACATCTGCCGCGCGATATTCCTTGAACTCGTAATCCATCGACGCGTAACCGCGCGAGATCGACTTCAGACGATCAAAGAAATCGAGCACGACTTCGCCCATTGGGATTTCGTAGGTCAACTGCACCTGACGACCGTGGTACTGCATGTTGATCTGCGTGCCGCGCTTTTGCGTGCACAGCGTGATCACCGAGCCGACGTAGTCTTGCGGCATGTACAGATTCACGGTGACGATCGGCTCACGCACTTCTTCGATCTTCGACGGCTCCGGCATCTTGGCCGGATTCTCGACCATGATGGTCGTGCCGTCGCGCTGCAGGACTTCATACACCACGGTCGGCGCCGTGGTGATCAGGTCCATGTCGAACTCGCGCTCGAGACGTTCCTGCACGATCTCCATGTGCAGCAGACCCAGGAAGCCACAGCGGAAACCGAAACCAAGCGCCTGCGAGACTTCCGGTTCGTACATCAGCGAGGCGTCGTTCAGCTTCAGCTTTTCCAGCGAGTCGCGCAACGCATCGTACTGGTTCGCTTCGACCGGATAGAGACCGGCGAACACCTGCGGCTTCACTTCCTTGAAGCCCGGCAGCGGCTCGGCGGCCGGACGATTCACCAGCGTGACGGTGTCACCCACCTTCGCGGCAGCCAACTCCTTGATGCCGGCGATGATGAAGCCCACTTGCCCAGCAGACAGCGATTCGAGATTCTTCGACTTCGGCGTGAACACGCCGATATGCTCGACCGGGTACTGCGCGTCGGTCGCCATCATGCGGATCTTGTCTTTCGGACGCAGCGTGCCGTTGACGATACGCACCAGCATCACAACGCCGACGTAGTTGTCGAACCACGAATCGATGATCAACGCCTGCAGCGGCGCTGCCGGATCGCCCTTGGGCGGCGGCACTTTGGCGATCAGCGCCTCGAGCACGTCTTCCACGCCGAGGCCGGTCTTGGCGCTGCAACGCGTGGCGTCGGTTGCGTCGATACCGATCACGTCTTCGATTTCTTCGATGGCGTTCTCGGGATTTGCAGCCGGCAAGTCGATCTTGTTGAGCACCGGAATCACGTCGACGCCGAGTTCGATTGCCGTGTAGCAGTTGGCCACCGTCTGCGCCTCAACACCCTGACTCGCATCGACGACCAGCAGCGCGCCTTCGCATGCGGACAGCGAGCGGCTGACTTCATACGAGAAGTCGACGTGGCCCGGCGTGTCGATCATGTTCAGGTTGTAGATCTGCCCGTCACGGGCCTTGTACGTCAGTGCGGCGGTCTGTGCCTTGATGGTAATGCCGCGCTCGCGCTCGAGATCCATCGAGTCGAGCACTTGAGCTTCCATCTCGCGGTCGGACAAGCCGCCGCAAATCTGGATGATGCGATCGGCGAGCGTCGACTTGCCATGGTCGATGTGCGCAATGATCGAGAAGTTACGAATATGATCCATTCAGTACCGATCAAGCGAAAAAGGCGCGCTCGGACAATAGCGGAGCACGCCTTGTAAGTAGGTGAAAAACCTATCTATTTTAGCCGAAAAGGCTATCGCCCGGCGCATCTTGCGAGGACCGGGCGGAAAAGACGGCTCAGCAACTAACATGCATGGGACCAGAGTAAGCGCTGAAGCGCCAACTCTGGGCGACAGGAGAGGCGTGAAACGTAAGGTGAACAGCGCGTGAACAGCGCCCGGCGTTCGGGCATCTGGAGCGCGCCGAAGGTCCCTAGGGCGCCGGCGCCACACGTGCGGCGAGCGCGGTACGAACCCGCGCGGCGTCAAGGTGATAGTGACACAGCTCGACGCCGTCGCAGACCAGAACCGGAACCCATTCGTTGTAACGGGCTTCCAGCAAGGGATCGGCGTCGACGTCGATCATCTCGACTTGCGCGCCGAATTCGGCCAGCAACGGCTCGAGCGCCTCGCGCATGTCCTCGCACAGGTGGCACCACGCACGCCCATAAAGGGTGAGCGGCGGTGTGAGTGGCGCCACCATGCCTATTTCTGCGCGCTGCGCGGGCGCACCGGCACGAACTGCGTGTTCTCGCCGCGGCGAACCAGCAGTGCGACCATTTTCTGCGAATCGAGATGCGAGGTCACATCGTCGAACTGCTTTGCGCTCGTGATATCCGTATCGCCGACGCGCAGCACGATGTCGCCCTTTTGCAGACCCACACGAGCCGCCGGACCGTCAGCCGCGTCCACCTGCACGCCGCCACGCAGCTTGAGCGCCTTCAGTTGATCGGCAGGAATATCGCTGACGGCGAGACCCAGCACGTTCGTTGCGCGTTGCTTCGGCACCGGCGCCTTCTTTTCGTCCGCCTTGGCGGTCTTGTCCGGTTGCATCTCCGCGATCGTGACCGGCAGATCGCGAGTCTGACCCTTGCGCCAGATCGTAATCGTCGACTTGGTGCCAGGCTTCGTGTCGCCGACCATGCGCGGCAAATCCGTTGCGGTTTCGACCGGGTGACCGTTGAACTTCAGGATGATGTCGCCCGGCTGCACGCCGGCCTTATCCGCCGGGCCGCCTGGCTCGACGCTGCTAACCAGCGCGCCCTGCGCCTTTGGCAAGCCAAGCGAATCGGCCACGTCTTTAGTCACTTCACCAATCGCCACCGCGATCCGGCCGCGCACGACCTTGCCCGAGGCTTTGAGCTGATCGGCTACGCGCATGGCTTCGTCGATCGGAATCGCGAACGAGATACCCATGAACCCGCCGGTACGGCTGTAAATCTGCGAATTGATGCCGATCACTTCGCCCTGCATATTGATCAGCGGACCGCCCGAGTTACCCGGATTCACAGCCACGTCGGTCTGGATGAACGGCAGGTAGTCGCCCGTGTCACGCCCTTTCGCGCTGACGATACCGGCGGTCACGGTGTTCTCGAGACCGAACGGCGAACCTATCGCGACCACCCACTCGCCGACGCGCACCTTGTTCGAATCGCCGATGGTGATGGTCGGCAGATTGGCGGCGCTGATCTTCACGACCGCGACGTCGGTACGATCATCGACGCCGACGAGTTTCGCCTTGAATTCGCGCTTGTCGGTGAGCGTGACGTAGATGGTGTCCGCGTCGTCGACGACGTGCGCGTTGGTCATCACGTAGCCGTCGGCCGACAGGATGAAACCAGAGCCGACGCCGCTATTCTGTTCGGGGTCGGTGTTATCCGGCGTGTCCTGGCTGCCGCCACTGCCGCCGTTATCACCGCCGCGCGGCGAACCGGGCGATTGCGGCGACTGCGGCAACGGAATGCCGAAGAAGCGGCGGAAAAACTCGGACATGTCGCCGTCGTCCATGCCCGGCGGCAGACCGCCGCGCGCGCCGCTGTTCGACACACGGGTGGTCGTGCGAATGTTGACGACCGCTGGACCGACCTTGTCGACCAGGTCGGTGAAGTCGGGAAGATTGGCTGCGGGAGCCGCCGACGCCATATGCGGTACGAGCGGCAAACACGCCGCTACCACCGCGGCCGCGAGGAATTTGCGTACCGAGAAAGTCGTCATATCGTAGCGAGCCGAGGAATTCGAGGAGTCGGAGGGTTACTTCGGAGCTTTATATTCTATGGCAGACGCAAACTGCTGCAATGTGGTCTGGGGCACTTCACCGAGCAGAGTAATCCAGAAGTCACCGCGACGCTTGACCAGCACATGCGTCGCGCCGCTACTGCCCGCGCCTTCCTTGCGGGTATTGTTTTCGACCGGCTCGACGAACACCGAAATCGCCGCGAGACCGTCGGAGAACACGGCCTGGTCGACCGGGATGGTCGGCTGGCCCGCGTCCCGCGCAGCCATTGGACGGCGCAACTCACGAATCTTGCGGAAGCCGGGCACGGTCGGCGCGATCTGCCAGCCTTGTGCCTCCATATCGACAGGTTCGACCGGCGGACGTACGACCGTCCAACCTGCCGTATTACGAATACCGTTGACGATGGCAGTCTTGTCCACCGGCACGCCAATGCGAATCTGCGAAAACGACAATTGTTCGAGCACCTGACCGTTCGAATCCAGTGTCTGCGCGCGCAGCAGCAGGCCGGTCTTCTTGTCGGCCCACAGCTTGTAAGCAAAGCGATACGCGTCTTTTGGATCGAGTTCGATCACCTCACTGTCGACGCCCGCCACGCGGTCGTCACCCAGCAGCTTCGGCTCGTACACCGAGAGTACCTGTTCGCCGCTCACTGCGAGGAGTGCCGGGAACGAGTCTTTATTCTGACGCTTCTCCACGACGCACAGATGCCGCTCCGGCACGAATGTGTAGAGATCTTCGTTATGACGCAGCATCTTGCGCGGCTTGCCGTCGAGGCTTTCGAGTTGCTCGAATTCGCCGTCCGTGCGGGTTGCATAGTGCGCGATCCGCGATGTCTGAACGAAATTGCCGCGCTGATAGACGAACGCGCCCTCGTAGTTCTGCTGCTGCGCGGCCTGATGGATCCGGTCGAGCAGATCCGCGGCCGTACGACGGGCGACAAGTGGGTCGTTGGTTTGCGCAAAGACCCGCGGCGTAGCGGACAACAACACGGCTGCGCAGAACAGAAATGCCGGCAGCCGCCCCCAGATAGTCGTTTTATTCAACCGCGGAGTCTGCATCAAACTATTGGCCTTGCGTAGAGACGGCGGCAGCGCGAATCAGCGGCATCGAACCCGGCATCACCGGCTGTTGCGCGAATTGCTGGTGAGCTTCCAGATACTGGTCGAGACTTGCGTCACGAATGATATTGGCGTCCTGGGCAACCGGCATGGCCGTGGCGGCCGGCACCGAGGCCATGGCCACACGTTGCAGCGAATCGCCATGCGACTGGACCGACGCGACTTGCGTCATACCCGGGCCGCCCGGCACGCCTTGCAGTTGCGGCACGACAATCCACGTCAGCGTGGCAGCGGCGGCGGCGACGGCAAAAGCCGGCACGACGCGGCGGCGCAAGGCCAGCAGACGGCGCGCGACCGGCATCGCGGCAGGCGCGAGGACGTGCGGCTCGTTTTCGAAACGTGCAGCAAAACCGTTCAGGAACGCGCTGCTCGCCGCCGGGCTGACTGCCAGTTCGTCCGAACGCAATGCGTCGCCGATCAGGTGATAGCTCGACCAGGCGGCACGATCTTCACCGTCCAGCCCCGAGATAAATTTGTCCAGATTCAGATGCTCTTCGCCGAATAACTCACCGTCGACAAAAGCGGACAGACGCTCGCCGCGCGAGCTGACTTGCGATTGCATCGAGACCGACCCCATGATGCTCCCCATCTTACAAACACCCCGTAGTGACACCACTAACCCAGATATTGCACCCGCGCCCCTTCTGGCCGGCTGGTCTCTTACCAGCGCTTGCCTTCAGGTGTGTCAAGCAACGGACGCAATTTTGCCGCAATGGCTTCGCGAGCGCGGAAAATTCGTGATCTGACTGTGCCAATTGGGCAACCCATCATCTCAGCGATTTCCTCGTAACTCAAACCTTCAATTTCACGAAGAGTAATGGCGGTGCGCAACTCTTCCGGTAAAACCGCCATCGCAGCATTGACCGTCTCAGCGATCTGCTTGCTCATCAACATCGACTCAGGCGTGTTGATATCCCTTAGTTGGTCGGCGTCCGAGAAAGTTTCAGCTTCTTCAGCATCTGCTTCGGTCGAAGTGGGTGCGCGCCGCCCTTGGGTCGCAAGGTAGTTCTTTGCCGTGTTGACCGCAATCCGGTACAACCACGTATAAAAGGCCGATTCCCCGCGAAATTGCGGCAACGCCCGGTACGCCTTGATAAAGGCGTCCTGGGCGACGTCTTCCACTTCGGCGGGATCCCGCACGAGGCGCGAGATCAGCCGGAGAATCTTGCGGTGGTATTTGGAGACCAGAAGCTCGAACGCGGCCTTGTCGCCCTTCTGGACGCGCTCGACCAGCACCTGATCAATTTCTTTTTCGCTCACCTGATAAATCCGTTAACTATTGGGCGCATGGCGGGGGACCATTGTAGCGTCCCCATCATCGCGGCACGTTACTACGGTAACAGCGGTTACAGTCGTTACAGTCAGACGCCCGCGCCGCGCCGGCCCAGTACGGCCAGTTGGCGAAAGACAGTGGCGGGCAGCGCGTCGGCGGTAATGAGCAGCGTGCGCGAACACCCGTGATCCGGCACGAGCGCCAGCACGAGCAGACGGCCGCTCCATTGCGAACAGCCGGCAATGCGTCCCTGGACCAGCAAATGCCCTGTGCGGCCCCACGCCGATAGCCCTTCCGGACCGATTTTGAGCGCGACGGGCTGCTCGCGTTCATGTCTGGCCGCGCATAGCGACAGCAGCGCCAGAACGGCCAGCGTCAGCGGGACGGCCTGCCAGTGGCCCAGACGCGAGGCCAGACAGGTATGGACCGCCAAAGCGGCAATCAGGATGAAGCCCCCCATCGCCGCGCGCAATGCGGCGGAGCGACGCAACGTGATCCGTTGCGTCGCTCCGCCGGGCGTGGCCGATTCGAGGGACGACGCCGGCTGAGCCGGCGTCGTCGAGTGGCGCGTCACCAAGCGGTCAGCCGATCAGAAACGTTTGAAGACCAGCGTGCCGTTCGTGCCGCCGAACCCAAACGAGTTCTTCAGCGCGACATCGATCTTCATCTCCCGCGCGGTGTTGGCGCAGTAATCGAGATCGCAGGCCGGATCCTGATTGAAGATGTTGATGGTTGGCGGCGACACCTGATGATGCACGGCGAGCACGGTGAACACGGATTCCAGACCGCCGGCACCGCCCAACAGGTGACCTGTCATTGACTTGGTCGAGTTCACGACCATGTCTTTGGCGTGGTCGCCGAAAGCGCGCTTGATGCCGGTGGTTTCGGCCAGATCCCCGAGCGGCGTGGACGTGCCGTGGGCGTTCAGGTAATTCACCTGATCCGAGTTGACACCCGCGTTCTTCATGGCGGCCAGCATGCAGCGCCGTGCACCGTCGCCATCTTCCAGCGGGGCGGTCATGTGATAGGCGTCGCCGCTCATCCCATAGCCGCTGACCTCGGCGTAAATCTTCGCGCCGCGTGCCTTCGCGTGTTCGTACTCTTCGAGCACCATGACGCCGGCGCCCTCGCCCAGCACGAAACCGTCGCGATCCTTGTCCCACGGGCGGCTGGCCGTTGCCGGATCGTCGTTACGTTGAGACAGCGCGCGTGCCGCCGCAAAGCCGCCGATACCGAGCGGCGAGACGGTCGATTCCGCACCGCCGGCGATCATTACGTCGGCGTCGCCGTATTCGATCAGGCGCGAAGCCTCGCCGATACAGTGCAGGCCGGTGGTACATGCGGTGACGATGGCCAGATTCGGGCCCTTGATGCCGAACTTGATCGACAGATGGCCGGAAATCATGTTGATGATCGACGCCGGCACGAAGAACGGCGAAATACGGCGCGGGCCGCGGTTCAGCAACTCGGTTTGCGTCACTTCGATCATCGGCAAACCGCCAATGCCCGATCCGACCACGACGCCGATGCGCTCCGAATTCTCATCGGTGACTTCGAGGCCGCTATCCTGCATCGCCTGGATGCCGGCTGCGACGCCGTAATGGATGAACGTATCCATATGGCGCGCTTCCTTACCGGGGATGTAGTCCTCGATATTGAAGCCCTTCACCTCGCCGGCGAAACGAGTCGAAAAGTTCGACGCATCGAACTTCGTGATATTGGCAATACCCGACTTGCCGGCGACCAGATTGGCCCAGCCGTCGGCAACATTATTGCCAACAGGCGAAATCAGCCCCAGGCCTGTAACAACAACACGACGGCGGCTCACGGTAACCCCTTTTTCATAGTTGACAAAAACAAAAGCCACAGCGGCTACAGGAACGTGCCCTGTGTGCCCTGTGGCTGTTAAGCGCCCCCACACCCGGTGCTTCGCACCAGGTCCCCCCGAGAGTGGCAATCCCCCACGGGGACTTCCTGCGGGGCGGAAAACGCGGGGCGGCCCGGCGTTTTCTTGAAAGTCGGCAATCGCGCGAAAAGTTGCGCTGTCAACATCGCTGGCTCCTGCTTGGCAAAAAGCGCCAACCCTGCTGGCGCCGGCAACCGGCACGGCAGGGCGTCATACGCCGCCAACGCAGAAACGCAGGCGCGAATGACCTTAGGCCTTGACGTTCGCGCGAGCGTAATCGATCGCTTGCTGAACGGTGGTGATCTTCTCGGCTTCTTCATCCGGAATTTCCATGCCGAATTCGTCTTCGAGGGCCATCACGAGCTCAACGGTGTCGAGCGAGTCGGCGCCGAGGTCGTTCACGAACGAAGCTTCGTTCTTGATCTCAGCTTCCGCAACGCCCAGTTGTTCTGCGACGATCTTCTTGACGCGCTGTTCGATATTGTCCATTAACCCCTCCAAGGGAAAAGAAGTTCAAAAATACAGGTGCGCGCATTTTATCAGGTTTGACCCGGCAAAAAAGCGGCGCATCGGGTTCCAGTCAAGGCATGCGCCTTACGCTTTTGCAAACGCGTCAAGGCGCGGATAGTAACCGAAAACGGTTACGACATGTACATCCCGCCGTTCACATGCAATGTCGTCCCGGTGATATAGCCTGCTTGCGGCGACGCCAGAAACGCCACGGCGTGCGCGATGTCTTCCGGGCTGCCGAGGCGGCCAAGCGGAATCTGCGTCTTCAGAGCCGTTTGCTGCTCTTCCGGCAGGGTCTTGGTCATGTCGGTATCGATGAAGCCCGGCGCCACGCAATTCACGGTAATCCCACGGCTGCCGATCTCGCGCGCGAGCGCCCGCGTCATGCCCGCCACGCCTGCCTTTGCAGCGGCGTAGTTAACCTGGCCCGGGTTGCCGGCCGAGCCGACCACCGACGTGATGTTGATGATGCGGCCGCCCTTCGCTTTCATCATCGGACGCAGCACGGCGCGCGACAGACGGAACACCGACTTGAGATTGGTGTCGACCACCGCGTCCCAGTCGTCGTCCTTCATGCGCATGGCCAACTGGTCTTGCGTGATGCCAGCGTTGTTCACGAGCACGTGCAGCGCGCCGAATTCCTTCACGGTGCCGTCGATCAGCGCCTCAGCCGCGGCTGCGTCGTTCACGTTAAGCACCGCGCCGCGGCCGTTCACGCCAGCCGCACCAAACGCTTCGGTAATGGCGGCCGCGCCGCTTTCGCTGGTCGCCGTGCCGATCACCGTCGCGCCCTGGCGCGCCAGTTCCATCGCGATCGCCCGGCCGATGCCACGCGAAGCGCCCGTCACGATTGCGATCTGCTTGTCGAGAGTCTTTTCCATCTGTCAGTCCGGATGCCCTTCGGAGGGCTGATTGATTCTTAAGGCTACTTTAACGTCTGCTTTTACGGCACGTTTGGCGCGGCGTTCAGCCTGCGGTCACGAGCTTGAGCGTTTCTTCCAGCGAGGCCGGATCGAACACCGAAGCGCCGATCAGATTGCCATCGATGCGCTTGGTCAAACCCGCAAGGACCTTGCCCGGCCCGCACTCGACCACATGCGTGACACCCTGCGACGCCATGGCCTGCACGCTTTCCACCCAGCGCACCGCGCCGGCCGCCTGGCGCACGAGCGCATCCTTGATTTTCGCGGGTTCGTTGACCACGGCAACGTCGACGTTGTTGATCACGGGAATCGACGGCACCTGCACGTTGACGCTCGCCAGATACTCGCGCAGTTGATCCGAAGCGGGCTTGAGCAGCGACGAATGGAACGGCGCCGACACCGGCAGCGGCAACGCGCGCTTGGCGCCCTTCGCCTTGGCGACTTCGCAAGCCTTTTCCACCGCGGCCTTATGACCGGCGATCACGACTTGCGAGGGCGCATTGAAATTCACCGCTTCGACGACGCCTGCAACCGAGGCCTCAGCACAAACCGCGCGCACTGTGTCGTCATCGAGACCGAGAATCGCGGCCATGCCGCCTTCACCAACGGGCACCGCCGTTTGCATCGCCTGCGCACGGAAACGCACGAGCGGTACCGCGTCGCGGAATTGCAGCGCACCCGCCGCGACCAGCGCGGTGTATTCGCCAAGGCTATGGCCGGCCACGATAACCGGCTGCGGGCCGCCCGCTGCCTGCCACGCGCGATAAATCGCGTAGGCGGCGGTCAGCATGACGGGCTGGGTGTTGGTAGTGAGGTTCAGATCTTCGGCGGGACCTTCTGCGATCAGTTTGCCGAGATCCTGATTGAGCGCGTCGGACGCTTCCTGAATCGTCTCACGCACGACCGCGTGATCGGCGAAGGCGTTCAGCATGCCGACCGATTGTGATCCTTGCCCAGGAAAAACGAACGCAAATTTCATATCGTCCCCAATTTCTATGTTGTCAGATGTGGGTGGCGCGCGCGGCTGACAAGCAGCAACCAGCGCGCTCAGGCGTAGGCGAGCGCCGCAGACAGCACGCGCCATGGCATCGCGCTGATCAGTAGCGGATAACCGACGCGCCCCACGTAAAGCCGCCGCCGACACCTTCGATCAGCACGTTCTGGCCGCGTTTGATGCGGCCGTCGCGCACCGCGACGTCAAATGCGAGCGGAATGGACGCAGCCGACGTATTGCCGTGCTCGCCCACCGTGACGACCATGCGCTCCTGCGGCAAGCCGAGCTTGCGGCAGGTGCTTTGCATGATGCGGATATTGGCCTGATGCGGAATCAGCCAGTCGATCTGCTCAGCCGTCAGATTGGCCTTGGCGAGCGCTTCGACGGCGACCTTTTCGAGCACGTTGACGGCGAGTTTGAACACCGCCTGGCCGTCCATATGCAGGAACGCGCTGCCGGCGACCACACCGCCGTTCACGTTGCCCGGCGTGCAGAGAATGTTCGAGTGGCTGCCGTCGGCGTGCAATGCGCTTGCCAGCACGCCCGGTTCCTCGGACGCCTGCAGGATCACCGCGCCCGCGCCGTCGCCAAATAGCACGCAAGTGGTGCGATCCTTGAAATCGAGAATGCGCGAGAAGGTTTCCGCGCCGATCACGAGCGCCGTGCGATGCTGACCACTGCGAATGAAGCTGTCAGCCGTCGCCACCGCGTAAGCGAAGCCGGAACACACGGCCTGCACGTCGAATGCCGCGCCGTGGTTCTTGATGCCGAGCTTGTTCTGCAGCAGGCACGCCGTACTCGGAAAGACAAAATCCGGCGTGGAGGTTGCGACGATGATCAGATCGATGGATTGCGGATCGATGTCGGCCGCTTCGATCGCGCGCTGCGCGGCGACCAAGGCCAGATCGCTGGTCGTGACATCGGGTTCGGCGAAGTGACGCGCATGGATGCCCGTGCGGGCGACGATCCATTCGTCGCTCGTCTCGACGCCTTCTCTGGCGAGACGCTCAGCCAGATCCTGATTGGTGATGCGCGCGGGCGGCAGGTAGCTGCCGGTGCCTAGCACGCGGGAATAAATTGTCGATTGAGCCATTATGCCTTCGAGGATTGCGCAGCGTAGGGCTCGGCCGGCTGGCCTGCGAGCGGGCTTGCGTGGCCCGCGCCGCTTGCGTCGCGCGCTGCCTGTGCGAGAGAACCCGCGTTCTCTTCCATCGCTCGCGCAAGGCGCTCCAGCACGCCGTTTTTGACGGCATCATACCCGCGTTTGATAGCCCACTCAAACGCGTAGGCATCCGCCGAGCCGTGACTTTTGATCACCAGCCCGCGCAAACCGAGCAGCGCGGCGCCATTGTATTGCCGGTGATCGACGCGCTTCTTGAAGCGCATCAATACCGGCAATGCGAGCACCGCCATCACCTTGGTCAGCCACGAACGGCCGAATTCTTCCTTGATGATGTTGGAAAGCATCTGCGCGAGGCCTTCCGACGTCTTCAGCGCAACATTGCCGACAAAACCGTCGCAGACGATCACGTCGACCGTGCCTTTGAAGATGTCGTTGCCTTCAACGTTGCCGTGAAAGTTAAGTGTACTCGCGCGCAGCAGTTCGCCGGCGCGTTTGATGGTGTCGTTGCCCTTGATGACTTCTTCGCCAATGTTGAGCAGGCCAATGGTGGGCCGCTCCTTACCTTCGAGCGCCGACACAAGGGCGTGCCCCATCTCCGCGAACTGCAGCAGATGCTGCGGCTCGCAATCGACGTTGGCGCCCAGGTCGAGCATCATCGTGTAGCCATTGGGATTGGGCAGTGCCGACGCGATGGCCGGGCGTTCGATGCCCGACAGCGTTTTCAGCACATAGCGCGAGACCGCCATCAGTGCGCCCGTGTTACCGGCGGAAATACAGGCTTGCGCCTCGGATTCCTTGACGCGGTTGAGCGCCACACGCATGGACGAGTCTTTTTTCTTGCGCAGCGCGACTTCCACCGGATCGTCCATGGCGACGATCTCGGTAGCAGGCACAACGGTCAGCGCCGGCAGGTCCTGAGCCTTCAACTTCTTCAGCTGCGCACGGATCGCACTTTCAATGCCGACGAGCATCAACTCAGCATCGGGATGCGAACGAACGAAGTTGACGGCTGCGGGAACGGTCACGGACGGGCCGTGGTCGCCTCCCATGCAATCTATCGTGAGCTTTACTGTCATGGAGTGCGACGAATTTCAGGCGCCCTGGATGGGACCGCCGTCAGCGCTAAAGCGCCAACTGCGATCGACACAAAAAAGCGGCAGATGAATGCCGCCTTTTTGCCGAGCCGGGAAAATGTCAAGCGAGCCGATCGCCACGCGAAACGCCAAGGGGCGCAACGCAGTGAAACGATTAGTCGTTCTTCGTCTTGATGACTTTCTTGCCGCGATAGTAGCCGTTCGGGCTAACGTGGTGGCGCAGATGCACTTCACCCGTGCTCGGCTCAACGGCCAGCGGCGCTGCCGTGAGGAAATCGTGCGAACGGTGCATACCGCGCTTCGACGGCGACTTCTTATTTTGTTGAACTGCCATGACTAACTCCTAAAAATTTTCCGAATTCTAACACAGCCCGATCCGGTCTCCGCCACTGGCCGAATGGCCAATGCGCCCGCATCGCGCTCCCATGCAACTGTTCAGTGCTTCTTGTCGCCCGGCTCACCGCGCTTGAGACTTTCGAGCGCCGCGAACGGATTAGGCCGCTCGGGCTCACCGCCCTCACCCGCTTCATCCGGCGCAGCCTCGTCGCCCTCGCCTTCTGTTCCGGCCACACCAGAGACGAGACTCTCGTGCACTTCCGGACACACCTCGTGCTTGGGCACGAGCGGCAAGGAAAGCAGCAACTCTTCTTCGATCAAGTCGATGAGATCGAACTGGCGCGAGCCCACGATCACCTCGACTTCATCCTCGTCGAGCGGAAACTCTTCGGCTTCCGCCTCAGTGCTGACGATCCGGTAGGTTGCATCGACGTTGAATGCCTGCAAATACGGCGTCATGCAACGCTGACATTCGAGCCATGCGGCGCCGTGAACCGCCATCCTCAAATAAGGCTGCGGGCCCTCGGTGCCGTCATCCTGCAATTCCGGCTGCGTCGTCCCCTCGGCTTGCCAGGTGAACGCGGTATCGCGCTCTGGCGCTTCTGCCGGGACTTCGTTTAACATGCGCGGCAGTTGCGAGACGCGCACGACACCCGCGGCCTGACGCCCACTCCGCGCAAATTCGAACAGATCGAGATCATGCGGGTCGGGTAGACCAGCAGGGTTGCCAGGATGTTGAGTCATGTGCGCTCCTGCGTCGGCAAGGATTTCGCCGGGGTAAACCGGTCGGCAATGTAGCCCGCGAGCGCTTTGAAAAGGCCCGCTTGCTCAATAGCATACCGATGAAAAGCCCGAAATCATATCCGTTTTGTCTTTTCGAGTCAAACACTTAAGCCCGTACGCGCGCAAGGTCCGCGCTGCTCCGTACGCCTTGCCTCTCTAGCCGTTGGTTGATCATGCCAGATTCCCCCAATCGCCCGCCACGCCTGATTCTGGCGTCGAGCTCGCCCTATCGCCGCGAACTGCTCGAACGGCTGCGCGTCCCGTTCGACGTCGTCGTACCGGCGATCGACGAAACACCGCTCGCGGGCGAAACACCCGAAGTGACCGCGCTGCGGCTCGCCGAGGCGAAAGCCCGCGCGATTGCCGGCGGCCTCAGCGCCGGCGAAGCCGCGCTCGTGATCGGCTCAGATCAGGTCGCCACTTACGACGGTCTGCAGATCGGCAAGCCCGGCACTCACGACAAGGCACTCGCCCAGTTGCAGGCAATGCGCGGCCGCGAGGTGCTGTTTCATAGTGCACTTTGCCTGTTCGACAGCCGCTCAGGCGCCGCGCAATCTGTCGACGTGATCACGCGCGTGCTGTTCCGCAATCTGCCGGATGCGGCGCTCGATGCCTATTTACGCGCCGAAACGCCTTACGATGTCGCGGGCAGCGCCAAGTCCGAAGGCCTCGGCATCGCGCTGCTCGACGCCATCCACTCCGACGACCCCACTGCCCTCGTCGGCTTGCCGTTGATCGCACTGTCGCGCATGCTGCTCGCAGCCGGCTATCCACTATTGGGGGCGCAATGAGCGGCACGCTGTATCTGATTCCGAACACGCTTGGCGAAGGCGATACCGACGCGCTCGACGCCGTGTTGCCGGCGCCGGTGCGCGCCCGTGCGGCCTCGCTGCACTATTACATAGGCGAAAACGCCAAAACCACGCGCGCGTTTCTGAAGAAAGTCGGCACCGAGCGGCCGATCCAGGAAATCGAAATTCGCGAACTGAATGTCAACACGCCGGCTGGCGAGATCGACAAGCTGCTCGCGCCGCTGCTGGCCGGCACCGACGCCGGGCTGGTTTCCGAGGCCGGTTGCCCGGCGGTCGCGGACCCCGGCGCCCTGCTGGTGCGCCGCGCCCATGAACGCGGCGTCAAAGTCGTGCCGTTTGTCGGACCGAGTTCGATTTTACTGGCCTTGATGGCCTCCGGCCTGAATGGGCAGAGCTTCGCGTTCCACGGCTATTTGCCGGTCGACGCGACCGAACGGGCCAAGCGTCTGCGTGATCTGGAACAGCAATCGCGCAAGGCGAAGCAAACGCAGATCTTCATTGAGACGCCCTACCGAAACCGCGCTTTGCTCGACACCCTGCTCGCGACCTGCGCGCCATCGACGCTTGTATGCGTCGCGGTCGACCTGACCCTGGAATCGGAAACGATCGCGAGCCGCACGGTGGCCGAGTGGAAGAAAAAGCCCGCGATCGATCTGCATAAACGTCCGGCCATTTTCCTGATCCTCGCCGTTTAAGCGCCTTTCACGGGCGAACGGACCGCCAAGAAACAAAAAGCCCCGCGCGATTGTCACCTGATCGCGCGGGGCTTTCTATTAGCAGTCAGTGTTCGTTCACCGCAGATTCAGCTTCCCGCCGAGCGCCATGGCATGCACGGCTCCGCTGCCGACCGCCGCGCCGAACTTGCGCGCCACGCGGTCAGTAATGCTTTCCTTCACCGTGTAATCGACGATATCCGGAGCCTTGAAAAGGTCGCGTGCGACGTAGTCCGCGTCGCCGAAACCGTCCGCCAGCCCAAGCTCTACGCTCTTCTGGCCGGTCCAGAAAAGCCCCGAGAACATTTCCGGCGTTTCGTGCAGGCGCTTGCCGCGGCCCTGGCGAACCGCATCAATGAACTGGGCGTGGATCTGATCGAGCATGTCTTGCGCATGTTCGTCCATTTTCGGCGTTTCCGGCGAGAACGGATCGAAAAAGCCCTTGTTCTCACCCGACGTATGCAGTCGGCGCTGCACGCCCAGCTTGTCCATCAGGCCGGTGAAACCAAAGCTGTCCATGAGCACGCCGATCGAGCCGACGATGCTCGCCTTGTCCACATAGATCTTGTCCGCTGCGGCCGCCGCGTAATAGCCGCCCGACGCGCACATGTCGCCTACCACCGCGTAGAGCGGAATTGACGGATATTTGGCGCGCAAACGGCGGATTTCGTTATAGATGATGCCGGCCTGCACGGGACTGCCGCCCGGGCTGTTGCACCGCAGGATGACCCCCGCGGTGCCGGCGTCGTCGAACGCGGCTTCCAGCGCGGTGTTGACATCTTCGGCGTTCGCGTTCGTATCGGCGGAGATTTCGCCATCAAGCGACACCATCGCCGTATGGCGGCCGGTAGTCGAGACTTTGTCGCCGGAGAAGTCGAGTGCGCCCCACACCGCCAGCAGCAGGACGATCAGGAACACAAAGCGGAAGAAAATTTTCCACCGACGTGCTGCGCGCTGCTCGTTGATCGCCGCAAGCGCAATGCGCTCGAGCGCCGCGCGCTCCCAGCCCGGTTCATCGGCAGGCGAGCGGGTGCGGCCTGTCAGGGACGGTTCCTTCGGTTCGGGAGTCAAATTGTCGGACATGCGTTGCAGTGGAATGATCGAAGAAGAGGAAAGTCAGGGCGCGGCCGGACGCAATTCGCCATCGGGCAGCCAGAACACGGCGCGGCCTTCGGGCGTATCCCGTTCGTCGACCTGAACAGGACGCAACCTGCCGCCACGGCACGGGCCACCGACACATTTGCCGGTATCCGGCGCGTAAATCGCGCCATGTGTGGCGCACATCAAGTATAAACCGGAGGATTCGAAGAACTGCCCTTCGGACCAGTCGAGCTCCATCGGCACGTGAGCGCAACGGTTCAGGTAGCCGTAGGCGCGCCCATCGTAGCGCACAAAAAATACCACTACCTCACCGCCACCCAGCGTCGCGGCACGCCGCACGCCGGCGCCACCGTCAACCAGTTCTTCGGCTGCGCAAATGCGCACCGCTTCCATTGGCGCTTCGCTCATACACTCACTCATGCGTTCTCAAGCAGCCAACCCGACAAAGCGCCGACGCTCGAAGCGACGAATTTCGGCGACAACGCCGTCAGCGAGCCGGCCGGATGCGCACCGTACGTTACGCCGATCCCCGCGACACCCGCGTTGATCGCCATCTGCAGATCGTGTGTTGTATCGCCGACCATCACCGTGCGTGCCGGATCCTGCCCCAATTCGCGCGTCAGCTCATGCAGCATGGCCGGATGGGGTTTCGAGAAGGTTTCGTCCGCGCAACGCGTGCCGTCGAACAGGCTCGTCAGGCGCGACTGGTCGAGCGCGCGGTTCAGGCCGACGCGGCTCTTGCCGGTTGCCACGGCCAGCAAATAACCCTGGTCGCGCAACGCCTGCAACATATCGCGCACCCCAACGAACAGTTCGGTGGTCTGATCCTTGACCAGATAATGAAAGCGATAACGTTCGGCCAGACGCGGGTACTCGGCCGGATCGAGCGTGGGTGCGGCGATTTGCAAGGCGTCGCGCAGACCGAGACCGATGACATAGCTCGCGGCCTCGTCAGCGGGGACCGGCAAGCCAAGATCGCGGCACGCCGACTGGATGCTGCGCGTAATGTGCGCGGTCGAATCCATCAACGTTCCGTCCCAGTCGAAGACGATCAGATCAAATTGCTCTCTAGCCATGCGGTGTCGTCTCCGGGTGTGACCCATTTCGTAATTCGTTGAGTTGCGCGACGAAGCTGCGGCATTCGGCCGGCAACGGCGCTTCCAGCTGCAACGGCGCGCCGGTTGCCGGGTGCGTCAGCTTCAGCCGGTACGCGTGCAGGAACATGCGCTTCAGGCCCGGCTTCGCGTTGGCGCGCGCCAGCGCCTTGTTCAGCGCGAAGTCGCCGTATTTGGCGTCGCCGACGATCGGCAGTTCCAGGTGCTGCAAATGAACCCGAATCTGATGCGTGCGGCCGGTCTTCAGTTCCGCTTCGAGCAGCGCGTACTCCGGCCAGCGATCGATCAGATTGAACACCGTGTGGGAGGCGAGACCATCCGCCTGCACGCGCACGCGCCGCTCGCCGTCCGCGGTCAGATACTTGTGCAGCGGCTCCTTGACCGCCCGGCGGCGGCCCCAGTCGCTCGCCCATTCGCCGTGGACGCACGCATAGTAGCGCTTATCCATCCTGTTCTCGCGAATCTGCTCGTGCAGATTGACCAGCGCGGTGCGCTTCTTGGCCAGCATCAGGATGCCGGAGGTCTCGCGGTCGAGCCGATGCACCAGTTCGAGGAATTTTGCCTGCGGCCGCGCTTCACGCATCTGCTCGATCACGCCGAAAGCGACGCCGCTACCGCCGTGGACCGCCACGCCGGCCGGTTTGTCGATGACCAGCAGATGTTCATCTTCGAAAATGATCCTGAACTCCGCACTCGGTACCGGCGCGTGGGCAGCGGCCGCGTTCGGCTGGGCGACGCGGATGGGCGGCACACGCACCAGATCGCCGAGTTCGAGCCGATGCTGCGCATCGACCCGACCCTTATTCACCCGCACCTCCCCGCTGCGCAAGATGCGGTAAATATGGCTTTTTGGAACACCTTTGCAAACCCGCAAAAGGAAGTTATCAATGCGCTGTCCGGCCGCACTGTCGTCGATCTCGATGATCGAGACCTGGTCGCTTGCGACCGATTTCTGGGATATTTTGCCTAACTCTTTCATTCTGAATATAATTTGCCCAGCAGTCTGCGGCGGCCGGCGCAGTGTCCGGAATTCGGGCGGATTGCGCAGGTGCAAGCGATAAACCGTTATTTTACTTGCGCCGGGGTCTGGTTGCTCACCCTGAAAATGAGATGCAACAAGTTGCACGCACGAAGTCAGTACCCGGCAGGGACGGCGCCCACAGGCGCGTTCGGTCAAGGTCGGCTTCGCCGGTAACGGAATTTTGGTAAAAAAGAATTTAACTGTCAGCTTCGGTATCGGGCGGTTTGACGCCTTGCTGCAAGAAGCTGCCGGTTGCGAAAATACGGCGTGCGCCCGTGGCGTCTTGTAGAAAGTACAAGACATGGCGACGTCAAAATGAGGCGAGACACCCCCAGCGAGAAAAGACGCGCCGACTGCGCGAACTTCCCGCTGCGGCATGACCGCATGCCTTAGACCCTCCGGTCACGCGTCCAGTTGGCGCACCGGCGCGAGTGGACGAAGGCGTAAGAAGGTCATCCGGCAGAACCCGCGGCGTGTCGGGTCGTTATTTGAAGCCGTGTTCGCATGTGCCCTGCGGCACCGCGCCCGTTTGTTAATGGGGCCGGGCCCTCTCAGGCAATTCTCCCGCCATTTTTCCCGCTCCAGCGTGCTTGTGAAAACACAATAAAGCGCGGCATGCCACTGCCCTCTTCGCTCTCGCGACTGACAACCGCGCAGCGTGGGCAAGGCTAAGCCGCTCTGGAGCCGTTCAATGAAACGAATGTTGTTCAACGCGACGCAGCAGGAAGAACTGCGCGTCGCCATCGTCGATGGGCAAAAACTCATCGATATCGACATCGAAACCGCCGGGCGCGAACAGCGCAAAGGCAATATTTACAAGGGCATCATTACCCGCATCGAGCCCTCGCTCGAAGCCTGTTTCGTCAACTACGGCGAAGACCGCCACGGTTTTCTGCCGTTCAAGGAAGTCGCCCGTCAGTATTTCCGTGACGGCGTCGACATGCGCTCCGCGCGCATCCAGGACGCGCTGCGCGAAGGCCAGGAACTGATCGTTCAGGTCGAAAAAGAAGAGCGCGGCAACAAGGGCGCAGCCCTCACCACGTTCATCTCGCTCGCCGGCCGCTATCTGGTTCTGATGCCGAATAACCCGCGTGGCGGCGGCGTGTCGCGCCGGATCGAAGGCGACGACCGTCAGGAACTGCGCGAAACCATGGCGCAGCTGCAACTGCCGGAAGGCATGAGCATCATCGCGCGCACGGCCGGCATTGGCCGTTCCGCCGAAGAACTGCAGTGGGACCTGAACTACCTGATGCAACTGTGGCGCGCCATCGAGGCCGCGTCGCAGAGCGGCTCGACTGGCCAGCCGATGCTGATTTATCTCGAATCGAGCCTGGTGATCCGCGCGATTCGCGACTATTTCCAGCCGGATATCGGCGAAATCCTGATCGACACCACTGAAATCCATGACCAGGCCCGCGCCTTCATGGATATCGTGATGCCGGACAATGTCAGCAAGGTGAAGCGCTACCACGACGACGTGCCGCTCTTCTCGCGCTTCCAGATCGAACACCAGATCGAAACCGCGTACTCGCGCACCGTGCCCCTGCCTTCGGGCGGTGCCATCGTGATCGACCACACGGAAGCCCTGGTCGCGATCGACGTGAACTCGGCGCGCGCCACCAAGGGCGCCGACATCGAGGAAACCGCTGCGCGCACCAATCTCGAAGCCGCCGACGAAGTGGCCCGCCAGTTGCGCCTGCGCGACCTGGGCGGCCTGATCGTGATCGACTTCATCGACATGGAATCGGCCAAGAGCCAGCGCGAAGTCGAGCAACGTCTGAAAGACGCTTTGAAGCACGACCGTGCGCGCGTCCAGATGGGCAAGATCTCGCGCTTCGGCCTGATGGAACTGTCGCGTCAGCGTCTGCGTCCGGCATTGTCGGAAGGCAGCCACGTGACCTGCCCGCGCTGTAATGGCACGGGCCACATCCGGGATACCGAATCGTCCGCGCTGCAAGTGCTGCGGATCATTCAGGAAGAAGCGATGAAGGAAAACACCGCGGCGATTCATTGCCAGGTGCCGGTCGAAGTGACCGCCTTCCTGTTGAACGAGAAGCGCGCCGAAATCAACAAGATCGAGTCGCGTTTCAAGGTCAATGTCGTCCTGATCCCGAACAAGCACCTCGACACGCCGCATTACAAGCTCGAGCGCCTGCGTCACGACGATGCGCGCCTCGACGAACCGCGCGCTTCGTGGAAGATGGCTGAAGAAGCGGCCCGCGAAATGGAATCGGAAACCGGTTACAGCAAGCGTGCCGAAGAAGTGAAGCCGAAGCAGGAAGCCGCGGTCAAGGGCATTACGCCTGAGAAACCGGCGCCTAGCGCACCGGTTCGTCCGGCGGCCACCACCCCGGCTCCGGTCGCTGTAACGCCGGCGAGCGGCGGTTTTATCGGCTGGCTGAAGAATCTGTTCGGCATGCAGCCGGCCGCGCCGGCGCCTGTCGCACCGGCTACGACGGAAAAGCAGACGCGTCCGCAACGCGGCGAGCGCACGGAACGCGGTGAGCGCACCGGCGAACGCGGTGGCGATCGCAACCGCAACCGCCGTGGCGGCGCAGGCGGCGCAGGCGGCCGCGATGCAGCCGGCCGTGGCGAAGGCGCGACGACTGGCCGTCAAGGTCAGGCGCAAGGCCAACAACCGTCGCAGCGTCGTGAAGAACGCGAACCGCGCGAAGGCCGCGAGGCACGCGAAGGCCGTGAACCGCGTGAACCGCGTGAGGCACGTGAGTCGCGCGAACCGCGTGGCAATCGCGAGCCGCGTGAGGCACGCGAAGGCCGCGAACCGCGCGAGGCTCGTGAGCCGCGCGAAGGTCGTGAAAACCGCGACCGCGACAATCGTGGCAGCGACCGTACCGAAACCGTGGACGGTGCACCGCGTGCGGAACGTGGCGAACGTCGTGAACGGGGCGACCGTGCTGAACGCGGAGAGCGCCGCAAGCAGCAGCCGGAAGCCGCGGAAGCCTTGACGCAGAACGACACGCAATCGGCCGAAGAACTGGCGCAAAACCAGCTCGCCTTGGGCGAGAACGGTGCGCCGGTCGATCAGGAAGCAGTGGCGCGCGAGGGTGAAGAGCGCCGCCGCCGCCGCCGCGGCCGTCGTGGTGGTCGTCGTGAGCGTGAAGAAGACGTGAATGGCAACCTGGCGGCCGATGTAGCGGAAGCTGAAGGCGAGAGCGCCAACGTCGCCGACGAAGCACCGGTGCGCACGGCGCATCAGCCGACCGAGCGTACGGCGGAAGTGAGCGAAGCGAAGGCCGTGGCGCCGGTGGAAGTGGTGGTTGCAGCTGTCGCGACCGAAACCGCGGTCGTCACCGAGCTGCACGCCGCAACCGAAACGCCGGCTCTGGCTGTCGAGAAGGCTGCGACGACGGAAGCGGTTGTACCGGTCGAGCAAGCGCCGGTGGCACCTGCTGTGGTCGAGCCGGTGGCGCAAGCCGCTGTTGCACCGATCGAAGCCGCACAAGCCGCGCCCGCAGCCAGCGAGACTGTTTCGCTGGTCGAGCCGGTCGTTCGTGCCGAAGCTCCGGTTGAAGCTCCGGTTGAAGCACCTGCAGCCGCTCCGGTCGTGGAAGCTCACGCCGCGCCGGCTCCGGTCGAAACCGTAGCCCCGGCTGCCGTGGTGGAAGCACCGGCGGCTCAGCCAGCGCCGCAAGCCGAGATCGTCGAGCCGCAGGCGGCTGTTGCGGCCGCTGCAGCGGTCGCCCCGGTAGCGGAACCGGCAGTGGTCGAGCCGGCACCGGTCGCCGCTGCGCCGCAAGCACCGCAGGCACCCCGCCACACCGCAGTGTCGGCGGAAGCCCTGCAACCGGTGCTGGAACAGGCCGGTCTCGTCTGGGTGAATACCGACGCCGGCAAGCTGCGTGCCGCTCAGGAAGCTGCTGCACTGGCCGTCAAGCCGGCTCGTGTGGTTCGCGAACGCAAGCCGCTGCCGCCGCTAGACAGCGCGCCGATGCAGCAAGTGGAAACGGATAAGCACCCGCAGTAAGCTGCCCGCCGTCCCGCAAAGAGCCCGCCCTACCCGGCGGGCTTTTTGTTTTATGAGCGCCGGATGCGCACCCGGATCGGACGTTTCATGCCGCTCCCCGTATACCCCGACAGCGGCCTTAGGCGGCAGTCGCCCGATGCATTTCCGCTAGAATGAATAATCAGGTTCCCAATTCAAGCACCAAACGAAGCAATTCATGTCCCGACGCATCATCCCTGTTGCCGATCTGAGTGCGGTGCCGGTCATCTCCGGCCCCGTGCAAGCACCGCGCGGCGCGCTGCACGATACGCTGGCGCGCCCGCTGCGCGACCTGCGCATCTCGGTGACGGATCGCTGCAATTTCCGCTGCGTCTATTGCATGCCGCGCGCGGTGTTCGACAAGGATTACGCGTTCTTGCCGCACGGCGCGCTGCTGAGCTTCGAGGAAATCGAGCGCCTCGCGCGGCTCTTCGTCGCACATGGTGTCGAGAAAATCCGCCTGACGGGCGGTGAACCGCTGCTGCGCAAAAATCTGGAGTTCCTGATCGAGCGGCTCGCGCAGTTGACCACGCCGGAAGGCCGTCCGCTCGATCTGACGCTGACCACCAACGGCTCGCTGCTGGAGCGCAAGGCGCGCAGTCTGAAAGACGCCGGCCTGAACCGCGTCACCGTCAGTCTGGACGCGCTCGACGACACCTTGTTCCGCCACATGAACGACGCCGACTTCGCCGTGGGCGACGTGCTCGACGGTATTGCCGCGGCGCAGGCAGTCGCGCTCGCCCCGGTGAAGGTCAACATGGTCGTCAAGCGCGGCACCAACGACAGCGAAATCGTGCCGATGGCTCGCCATTTCAAAGGCTCAGGCGCCGTGCTGCGCTTTATCGAATACATGGACGTCGGCACCTCGAATGGCTGGAACATGACGGAAGTGCTGCCGTCCGCAGACGTCGTCTCGCGCATCGCCGAACATTTCCCGCTGGTGCCGCTCGAAGCCCACAGCGCCGCCGAAACCGCCCAGCGCTGGGGTTACGTGGACGGCGGCGGCGAGATCGGCGTCATTTCCAGCGTGACGCGCGCGTTCTGCGGCGCTTGCACGCGAGCGCGCCTGTCGACCGAGGGCAAGCTGTACCTGTGCCTGTTCGCGTCGTCGGGTCACGATCTGCGCGCCTTGTTGCGCAGCGGCTCGAACGATGCCGATATCGCCACCGCCGTGGCCGAAATCTGGCAATCCCGCGGCGATCGTTACTCGCAGTTGCGCGGCAGCGGCGCGGCGCATTCGCACGCACAGGACACCCGCCGCGTTGAAATGTCGTACATCGGCGGCTGAGCGGTCGCACGCATGAGTCCAACGCGCGAACACGTCACCGGTCTGGTCCTCGCGGGTGGGCGCGGTATGCGCATGGGCGGCGTCGACAAAGGGCTGCAACCGCTGCGCGGTGAGCCGCTCGCGTCTCATGTCCTGAAGCGCCTCGCCCCGCAAACGGGCGCCTTGCTGATCAGCGCCAATCGCCATCCAGACATTTACGCCGGGCTGGGTGCGCCGTTCGGCGCCGAGGTCATTGCCGACACCCTGGCCGGCTTCCCCGGACCACTGGCAGGCCTGCTTGCCGGCTTGCGCGCGGCACACACCCAATACGTGCTGAGCGCGCCGTGCGACACACCGGGGCTGCCCGATGAGCTCGCGGTGCGCCTCGGCGAGGCGTTGGACTCGAACCACGCCGACATCGCCACCGTCACGACCGCCGACGCCGCGGGCAACGTCTCCCTCCACCCCGTGTTCGCGTTGCTGCGCACGAGCCTTGCTGACGACCTCACGGCCTTTCTGGAAGCCGGCGAACGCAAGGTTCGCGCGTGGTACGCACGCCACAAGACGGTGGAAGTCGTCTTTGCCGACGAGCGCGCGTTTTACAATATCAATTCGCTACAAGAACTCGCCGACCTCGAACGTGGCTGAGGTCACGGTTGAAATCCCGCTCCGGCCGCACGGCAACCGCCGCTCCAGGCTCCGGTCGCGACGTCCAGCTCTTCATGACCACGCTTAACGAATTTTCCCGCTGCGTCGCGCAGTACGATCCTCACGCGCTACCTGTTTCGGCCGCCCAGGCGATCGTCCGTCAGTGGGCCACGCCTGTCACCGCGGTTGAGCGTGTGCCCTTGCGCGACGCGCTCGATCGCGTGCTGGCCAACGACATCGTGTCGCCAATCGACGTCCCTTCGCACGACAACTCGGCCATGGACGGCTACGCGTTCAACCGCGCCGCCCTTGCGGCAGGCGCGTCCGAGCTGAACCTGACGATCGTCGGCAAAGCGCTGGCCGGCCATCCATTCATGGGACGCGCCGACGCAAAACAATGCGTGCGCGTCATGACAGGCGCCTCCATGCCGGCCGATTGCGACACCGTCGTGCCGCAAGAACTTGTCGAGCGCAGCGCCGATTCCAGCTCGATCCGCTTTGCCGCCAACGCGGTGCTGGGCGGCGCCAACCGGCGCCTGGCCGGTGAGGACCTCGCGCGCGGGCACGCCGCGCTGCGCGCCGGGCGCATCATGCGAGCATCGGACCTCGGTTTGCTGGCGTCGCTCGGCATCGGCGAAGTCCATGTAAGGCGGCGTTTGCGCGTCGCATTCATCTCGACCGGCGACGAACTGCGCTCGCTCGGCGAACCGCTCGACCCGGGCTGCGTGTACGACAGCAACCGCCACACGCTGTTTGCGATGCTCCGGCGCCTGAACGTGGAGGCACTCGATCTCGGCGTAGTGCGCGATCAGCCGGCTCCGCTCGAGGCCGCATTGCGCAGCGCGGCAGCCAGCGCCGACGTGGTGTTGACCTCCGGCGGCGTCTCGGTGGGCGAGGCGGATTTCACCAGGCAACTGCTTCAGACATTCGGCGACGTCGCGTTCTGGAGTCTCGCGATGCGTCCCGGCCGACCACTTGCTTTTGGCCGCGTGTGGTCTGGCGAGCGCCCGGGCGTCGGGCAACCCGCGTTATTCTTCGGCTTGCCGGGCAATCCGGTGGCCGTCATGGTGACGTTCTATCAGATCGTGCGCGAGGCGCTGCTGCTGATGGCCGGCGCGACGCCACAGCCGCTGCCGGTATTTCAGGCAACCAGCCGCCAGGCCATCCGCAAACGCGCCGGCCGCACTGAGTTTCAACGCGGTGTTGCCGGGCGGGATGCGCACGGTCAATGGCGCGTCACGCCCACGGGTTCGCAAAGCTCCGGCGTGCTGAGTTCGATGAGCGAAGCGAATTGTTTCATCGTACTCGGGCATGATGAAGCCGATATAGCCGAGGGCGAAAGCGTTCAGATCATGCTGTTCGACGGTCTCATCTGACGCATCACCCGACGCAGCATTGGACGCAGCATTGGACTCACCACCCACGCGTTACCCATCACCACCACGACTCACGGGTTTGACTTACATGAAAAAACAGATCTCGTTCATCGCACCGGGACAGACGGCAAAGGCGCTTATCCTCGTGTACCTGACATTCTCGGTGCCGATCGTGCTGCTCGGCGTACTGGTCGCGTTCGTGCGCTACGGCTCGGTGGAGTTGAGCACGGTGTTCAGCGCGTTGCTGCTGAACGCGATTCTCGGCTTCATCCTGTTGTGGATTGCATGCCATGCGTACAACTGGGTTGCCTCGCGCTTTGGCGGGATCGAAATCCAGCTGACCGACGCGCCGGAAGAAGCGTGATGACCGGCACGGCCGGCGCCTGAACCTGAGCCGACGGCGGTTCAGTTTCGAGTCGGGCCGCTCTCCCATCCGGACCACCAGGACCATCAGGACCACCCGGACCACCAGGCGCACCCGGCCCCACGCTATTGCTCGTCGGGGTCCACACCCGATAGCGCATCGCCGAGCACCCCACTCACCTCTTCTCCCGGCAATGCCTCGACGTCGCGCAGCTTCCGGTTCAACACACGCGTGCGCGTTTCAGCGGCTTCGATTGAGCGGGTGACGGTTTCCAGCTGCGCCTTGGTCCTCGCCAGCACGTCGCCGAATTTGCCGAATTCTGTCTTGACCGCGCCAAGCACTTGCCACACCTCGCTCGAGCGCCGCTCGATCGCGAGCGTGCGGAAACCCATCTGCAAACTGTTGAGCAAGGCGGTCAGCGTGGTCGGCCCGGCGATCGTCACGCGAAAATCGCGTTGCAGCATGTCCGTCAGGCCTGGCCGTCGCAGGA
Source organism: Paraburkholderia fungorum (assembly GCF_046027215.1). Lineage (GTDB taxonomy): Bacteria > Pseudomonadota > Gammaproteobacteria > Burkholderiales > Burkholderiaceae > Paraburkholderia > Paraburkholderia fungorum_D. Next base: position 3,461,008 of record NZ_JAQQEN010000001.1, read on the forward strand.
TTTCGGCGTACAGGCCTTCGGTGGGCAGAAACAGCAATGCAAAATCGGTGGTGTGCGGCGGCGACACATACTTCTCTGCGATCGTGCGCGCCTCGGCACGAATGCGCGCCTCGAGCGAGCGCGACGCCTCTTCCACCGCAACCGGATCGGCGCGCTCCTGCGCTTCGATCAGGCGTTCGTAGTCTTCGCGTGGGAACTTGGCATCGATCGGCAGCCAGACCGGCGTGGCGGGGCCGCCCGGCTCCGCACGGCCCGGCAGTTTGATCGCGAACTCGACGCGGTCGGCGCTCTTCGGCACCGTCGCAACATTCTTTGCGTATTGGTCCGGCGTAAGCAGCTGTTCGAGCAACGCTTCGAGCTGCACCTCGCCCCACGTGCCGCGTGTCTTGACGTTGGTGAGCACCTTCTTGAGATCGCCGACACCCGCAGCCAGCGTCTGCATTTCGCCCAGACCCCGATGCACCTGCTCTAGCCGGTCGGACACCAGCTTGAACGATTCGCCCAGCCGTTGCTCCAGCGTGGCATGCAGTTTTTCGTCGACGGTGCGGCGCATTTCTTCGAGCCGGGTCGAGTTGTTCGCCTCGATATCCTTCAGACGCTGTTCGATTGTCGCGCGCACTTCGGCAAAGCGGCGATCGTTCGCCTCGGTGAGCTGGCCCAGTTGCAGGCTGAGCGTCTCTCCAAACTGTTTGAGGGTGCGCCCTTGTTCGTCACGCGCCTGTTGCGCCTGCTGCTGCAGGCTGTGACGCACCGCGTCGAGTTGCTGCGCAAAGCCGTCGATCTTGCCGCCCTGCACTGTTGTCATACTGGTGAACTGCGACGCCAGCGTCTGCTGAAAGTGCGAGAAGCCGCTGCTCAACTCGGTGCGCGACACGCGCGCCGTCTCGGTGATGTCATTGCGCAGTTGCCGTTCGAGCCGCTCGTAAGCGTGCGACTGCGCATCCGCGGCGGCGTCGATACGCTCGCTGAGGATCTGGAACTGCTCGCCTTCGTCAGCGCGGCTATTGCCGCGCACCAGCAAAGCCAACGCGATGACCAATGCGACCGCCAGCACCGCGACGGCCGCCACCAGAATCATTGTCATGAACGCGCCTTGCCGATGACCTCAGGATTGACCGGATTCGGCGGACGGCCCGCGCGCGGACCTTCACCGAGGGCGGCGATCAGGTTGTCCGCGGCAAGGTTCGCCATGGCGCGGCGCGTTGCCTCGGTTGCGCTGGCAATGTGCGGCGTGAGCACGACATTCGGCACTGTCAGAAGCGCCGGATTCAGATTCGGCTCGCCTTCGTAGACATCGAGACCGGCCGCGGCAATCTGCTTCGTGCGCAGCGCCTCGACGAGCGCCGCGTCGTCGACAATGCCGCCGCGCGCGATATTGGTCAGCGTAGCGGTCGGCTTCATCCGCGCGAATTCGGCCGCGCCTATGGTGTGATGGTTTTCCTGCGTATACGGCAAGACCAGCACCACGTGATCGGCGCGCCGCAACAGGTCCTGCTTCGACACGTATTCGGCATTCAACTCAGCTTCGATTTCCGCCGCGACGCGCGACCGGTTGTGATAGATCACCTGCATGTTGAAGCCCTTCGCGCGGCGCGCCAACGCCTGGCCGATCCGGCCCATGCCGATCACGCCAAGCGTCGCGCCGTACAGGTCGGAGCCGAGAAATGCGTCGTAAGCCCATTTCTGCCATTGGCCCGCGCGCAGCCAGTGTTCCGATTCGGCGATGCGGCGCGCCGCCGCCATCATCAGGGCCCAGCCAAAGTCGGCGGTCGATTCGTTCAGCACGTCAGGCGTGTTCGTGCCGAGCACGTTCGCCGCGTTGAACGCCGCCATGTCGAAGTTGTTGTAACCCACCGCCATGTTCGCCACTACACGCAAACGCGGCGCCGCCGCAAGCGCTGCTGCACCGATCGGGTCGCCGGCGGTCAGCGCGCCGTCCTTATCGGCGAGCCGTTTCATCAGTTCGTCGGCGGCCAGGACGTCGCCCTGGTTCCAGTCGACGTCGAAATATTGCTTCAGCCGTTCGATTACGTCTGGAAAGATCGGACGGGCGACGAGGATCTTCTGCATTGCAATTCTCCGAATAGCGCGTCGAGTTCAATGGCCTCGGCGTCAAAAATCAGCATCAAAAAAAGAGCCAGCCGGTGACGAGAAAAAGCGGCATCAGCACCACGACCGACCAACCGAGATACGCGAAAAAACTCGGCATGCGAACGCCGCGCGATTCCGCTATCGCTTTCACCATGAAGTTCGGCGCGTTGCCGATATACGTGTTCGCGCCCATGAATACCGCGCCGGCCGAGATCGCGGCGAGCGTGGTGGCGCCGGTGGTCATGAGGGCCTGCGCGTCGCCGCCGGCCAGGTTGAAAAACACCAGGTAGGTTGGCGCATTGTCGAGAAACGAAGATAACAGGCCGGTCGCCCAGAAGTACATCGCGTCGTGCGGTTGGCCCGAGGCGTCGTTGACAAGATGAACGATACCCGCGAACGCACCCGCCTCGCCGGCGCGCAGAATCATGATGACCGGCGCGATCGTCACGAAGATGCCGGCGAACAGTTTGGCGACCTCTTCAATCGGCGCCCAGTTGAAGTCATTACCCTCGCGCGCCGGGCGCGGCGTCAAGACCAGCGAAAGCAAGGTGACGCCGATCAGCGCGATATCGCGCACGGCATTCTGTAAGGCGACATGGGTGCCGAACACATCGAACTCGATACCCGGCTTCCAGAGCCCGCTCATCAGCACCAGCGCAATCACCGCGGCGAGCAGCAGAAAATTGACTTTACCCTCGACGCTAAAGGCCGGTGAATCGGGCGTGGGGTCGAGAGCACGAGGGCGCGCCTCCTCACGGCGATGAAAATAGTACGAGTCGAGCGCGAAAAAAACCACCAGCAGCACGCCACACACGAACAGCATCGGCAATGCGAGATGCGTGGTAGTCCAGAAGAAACTGACGCCTTGCAAGAAACCGAGAAAGAGCGGTGGGTCGCCGAGCGGCGAAAGCGAACCGCCCGCGTTCGCCACCAGAAAGATGAAGAACACAACGATATGCACGACATGCTTGCGATTGTCGTTGGCGCGCAGCAGCGGGCGGATCAATAGCATCGCAGCGCCGGTCGTGCCCATGATGCTCGCCAATAGCGTGCCGAACGCAATAATCGCGGTGTTAAGGCGCGGCGTGCCGTGCAGATTGCTACGCACGCAGATGCCGCCGGCCACCGTGTAAAGCGCGGTCAGCAAGACAATGAACGGAATGTATTCCTCAAGCAGTGCATGCACCAGCGTGCCGAAGGCGACGCCCGTACCGAATGTCAGCGCGAACGGCACCAGAAACAGGAGCGCCCACGCTGCCGCGATCTTGCCGAAATGGTGATGCCAGAACGCCGGCGCGATCAGCGGAAACACCGCGATCGACAGCAATACGCCCGCAAACGGCAAGCCCCATAGCGCCGGCAAGGTCGCGCCGTCGAGCGTTGCCGCCGACGCCAGTTCGGGCCAGACCGCGAGCGTCAGTGCAGCGGCAAGCGCCATGCTCGCCCATCCGGCATGTCGTTTCATATTATTGAAGTCCTTGTTATTGCGGGCGACAGCACACGCAAAGTCGCGCGGCGCAAGAGGCAGACGCCTGCCCAACTCACGCGCCAAGTACGAGGATCACGTGCACCCGATACGGTCCATGCGCGCCAAGCACGATGGTCTGTTCGATATCGCCGGTGCGCGACGGCCCGGAAACGAAATTGACCGCACGCGGAAGCTCGCCGCGCTCGCTGCGGATCAGGCCGAACGCTTCTTCATGTCCTGCAACGATCCGCGAAGCCGGCACAATCGCAATATGCGTTTCCGGCAGCAAGCCCGCGGACGCGTAAGTTTCCGGTCCGGACAACAACACGAGCGTGCCGGTCTCCGCCGTTGCGCAGAAGCAGCCGGTGAAGCCAACCACGTCGCCGTCTACCGGCTTGCGGAATTCGACCGTGAGGCCGGCTGCGGCCCATGGCAGATCTTGCAGCGTTTGCCAGGCAATCGCCTGCACGGGTAAAGCGTGTTGAGTGAGGTAGCGATGCGCGGCGGCGGGCACGTCGCCCAGCGATTCGACCGTATCGACCGTGGTCGCCATTTTCTGCGCTTCTTCAATGAAGCGCGCGGTCAGCTCGGCCGGGATTGGCGGACGCGGGCCAGCGGGATGGCGCGCCAGATAGTCCGCGGCAGCCTCGCGCTCGGATGCGGCCGGCTCAGGCTCGCGCCCTTGCGCTGCGCGGATACGCGCCAGAATGTTGCGGCGGGCAATCGATGTATCCATATGCGAAATCCTCGTGTCGACAGCCGTGCGATATGACGAGGATTATACCGGCCGCCCCGCGCGCGAACACCCTGGCCGAACGGCCATGCGACGCGCATCTGAGGCGCTACTTTGCGGCCTCTTCGTCGGGTTGCGCAATGCCGAACACCTGCCGCAAATAGGCGAGATACGCCTTGTCTTCGCACATGTTTTTGCCCGGCGAATCCGACAGTTTCGCCACCGGCTGCCCGTTGCAACGAACCATCTTGATGACGATCTGCAGCGGGTTGTAGCCGAGATCGTTTGTCAGATTGGTTCCTACGCCGAATGCCAGCTTGCAGCGGCCACGGAAACGCTCGTACAGTTGCAACACCTTGGGGATGTCGAGCGCGTCGGAGAACACAAGGACCTTGGTGCGCGGGTCGCAGCGGTTCGCTTCGTAGTGTTTGAGCAGACGCTCGCCCCAGTCGAACGGATCGCCGGAATCATGGCGCGCGCCATCGAACAGCTTGCAGAAGTACATGTCGAAGTCGCGCAGGAAGGCTTCCATGCCATACACGTCGGACAGCGCAATACCGAGGTCGCCGCGATATTCCTTCGCCCACATTTCGAAGCCGAAGATCTGCGAATCACGCAGCCGCGGCCCAAGTGCCTGACACGCCTGCAGGTATTCATGCGCCATCGTGCCGAGCGGCGTGAGGCTGTGCTTCATGGCATAAAAGACGTTGCTGGTGCCGGCAAATTGCTCGCCCAGTCCGTCTTTGAGCGTGAGAATGACCTCTTCGTGCCACTGCTTCGAGAAGCGGCGGCGGGTGCCGTAGTCGGCGATCTTGCAGTCGGCGAATTCCGGGCGCGCGCCCAGCAGCTTGATCTTCTCGACGAGGCGGCCGCGCCCTTCGCTGTAGTCCGGGCTTTGCTGGGTATTGCGGAAGTAGACCTCGTTGACGATCGCAAGCATCGGGATCTCGAACAGGATCGTATGCAGCCATGGCCCCTTGATCTCGATGTCGATTTCGCCATTGCCCTTGGGCGACGGCTCGATCGAGATGTATTTCTCGCTCAGATGGAACAGCGCGAGAAATTCGATGAAATCGCCCTTGATGAAACGCATGCGCCGCAGGTAGTCGAGCTCGTCGTCGGTGAAGCGCAGCTCGCACAGCTTGCGCACTTCATCGCGAATCTCGCCAATGTACGGCACGAGATCGACATTGGGCGTGCGGCAGCGGAATCGGTACGCCACGTTCGCCGCGGGAAAGTGATGCAACACCACTTGCATCATCGTGAACTTGTACAGATCGGTGTCGAGCAGCGAAGTAATAATCATGATGGCGCGAACTGGACTGCAGGAAAAACGGAAGGCCTGACACGGAAGGCCCGACTCACCCATGCGCGTGCGACGCGCCCCGTGCGCGCCGACCTGACGCATGTTACCCGAATGCGCGCGGCTTCAGCGCGCCGCCGGCCGCCTGCGTCGTGGGCCATAAACTAATCACGAAAACATATAAACCGGGCGGGCCGCCACAACACGCGGCTCTTGACGCTACGTTACAATAGCGCTTTTGGCGTTTTCGCCTTCCCAGATACCGCATGCAGGAGCTGCCTGAATGACTCACGTTGTGACCGAAAGCTGCATCAAGTGCCGCTATACCGACTGTGTCGATGTGTGCCCGGTGGACTGCTTTCGCGAAGGTCCCAACTTCCTCGCGATCGACCCCGATGAATGCATCGACTGCGCTGTGTGCGTCGCCGAATGCCCGGTGAACGCCATCTATGCCGAAGAAGACGTGCCGGGCGACCAGCAGCATTTCACCGAACTGAATGCCGATCTGGCGAAGAACTGGCCCAGCATCACCAAGACCAAGGCGCCGCTGCCGGAAGCCGACGAATTCAAGGACGTGAAGGAAAAGCTGGCCCTGCTCGCTCGCTGAAGCGGCGCGGCCTGGGTACCGGCGTTGCATTCGGATTAAATAGAGATGCACGAGGGGTATTGACAGGCGGTTGACCTCCTCCTACAATTTCGCTTCTCTGCTGTTGTTGTTCTGTTCCTCGATAGCTCAGTTGGTAGAGCGCCGGACTGTTAATCCGTAGGTCCCTGGTTCGAGCCCAGGTCGAGGAGCCAAGAATTGCAAAAGCCCGTTAACCAAGACGGGCTTTTTTATGTAGATCAAGTTGTACTGCTGTTCCTCGATAGCTCAGTCGGTAGAGCGCCGGACTGTTAATCCGTAGGTCCCTGGTTCGAGCCCAGGTCGAGGAGCCAAAATTTGAAAGGCCCGCATCCGTGCGGGCCTTTTTGTTTTGGCGACGCCATTCCGATAACGGCGTAATCACGCTTTCCGTCACGGCGAGCGTATGCAACGCGTCATTCATCCCGGTGAGGTCGATCGGACCTACGGCGGCAAGTCTGCTCATCCTCAAACACCTGTCGTCGCAACGCACCTGGCAAGGTCTACCTGCGCAAGCATGAGTAGGGATTATCTGACTACTTTCAGAATCCTCTGATGGCTCGCGGCTCCCCACCGCCAGACAATGTCCACACCAAAATCCCTCCCGGAACGCCGTCTCGTGCCGCTGAGGGACGCCTCAAGATTAAAAGGTTCGAATCATGTCTCAGCCTCTATCTCGTGGCTTCAGGAAAGCGTTGCTCGTTGCCATAGCGTGCACATCGGCATATGCATTTGCACGAGATAACGATTGCTCCGGCCCGATGCCTCTTACCATCAACCTTCCAGCCGTTAGCGTTCCCGCTAACCTCCCTGCTGGACAACCTATCCCAGGGGCGAGCGCGGCCTTTGCGATTCCGGTGACCTGCACAGTAAACCCAGGCGTCAATTGGAATATCACGACCAACCCTGCCGCAGCAATCACCTTGGTCCCAAGTTATTCGGACGTCTACACCACCAGCGGAATGGGAGCCGGCGTGGGATTCCGAATGCGCAACGCTGCAGGCAACGTCATGGTGCCGATCTATTACCAGGGCACGACTGGCACGTATGACATGGGACCTTCGCAGATAGGCTCAAACGTGTTGCAGGGTCGTTTCGAGCTGGTCAAGACCGGCACGGCAACCCCAGGCTCGTTCGGATTCTCTGCTTGGGCCCATGCCCCCTACAGGGAATGGGCTAATGGGTCAGGAGGGCCCAGTACCATCAACTTCAAATACACGATCCTTAACAACTCAGTCCCCAGTTGCTCGGTCACCACGACAAACATCGCCGTTGCGCTGCCCACCGTATCAGGCTCCGCTTTTCAAGGTGTCGGCACGTACGCGGGCACGACCATGCTGAATCTGGGACTTCAATGCGATGCCAATGCCAAACCCGCCATTAGCCTGATGGACGCCACGACGCCGTCGAACCAGACCAACGCGTTGACGCTGGCCTCGGGCTCCTCCGCGGCAGGCCTTGGCGTCCAGTTGCTGTATCAGATGACGCCGATTTCTTTTGGCCCCGCAAACTACACTTACACTACCAGCAACACGCCGAGTACCAGCAACGTTTCACTCGGCACGCGCTCGGGAACCCAAAACGTCCCTCTGATGGCGCGTTACATCCAGACAGGCGCGGTGTTAACGCCCGGCACCCTCACGGCCCTGGCGACCTTCACGATGAATTACAACTAAGCGCGAAGCCCGTACCTACGGCGGCCCGCACAATCCCCCTCGCCAGGTTGCCCCTGTGCCATAAGTCAAACCGAAAGCAGAGCCAGGGACATGGATTTTTCCAAACCAATAACGCGAAATGCGCAAATAATTAAGTCGCGGCCAGCGCTCATCCAAAAAATAAAGCGCTAGCCGATATAGCATGGGAGTTTTTGGGCGATCCCATGAAATCCACCCTGTTAATGCGTGTCTCGCTCGCGACTGCCGCCAGCGTCCTGCTGCTGCCTTGCGCACACAGCGAAGAAGTCGGCAGCGTCAATACCAACTTCCGCATCACAGGCTCTGACCGTGTGGTCGTTGAAGCCTATGACGATCCGCTTGTCCAAGGCGTGACCTGCTACGTGTCGCGGGCGCGCACCGGCGGCGTCAAGGGCACACTCGGCATTGCCGAAGATCCGACCGAAGCGTCGATCGCCTGCCGTCAGGTTGGCGCGATCAATTTCACCGGACCGGTGAAGAAGCAGGCCGACGTGTTCTCCGTGAGCATGTCGCTGATCTTCAAATCGCTGCATGTGGTGCGGGTGGTCGACGCAAAGCGCAACACGCTGGTGTACATGACCTACAGCGACCGCGTCGTCAGCGGCAGCGCGAAAAACAGCGTGAGCGCCGTGCCAGTGCCGGCCGGCACGACGATCCCGGTCAAGTGATCATCGCCCTACGGCAAAACGCACCGGCCAAAGGCATGAACGGTAGGAGTAACGGCACCGGAAGCAGCGACAGCGCGTTACACTGACCAGCCATGCCGGAGCGCCAGACCGCCAGACTTTCATCATGACTGCCCATCGCTTCCAGGATTCCGCCCGCTATTGGCGTACGCCACTTTTACCCGGCGCGGACCTGCTCACGGCCGAATATCACGACCATGAGTTCACGCCGCATTGGCACGACGCCTACACGATTCCGGTGATCGTCGCGGGCGCGGAGGGCTATCGGTATCGCGGCTCGGACTACGTCGCTGAAGCGGGCAGCGTGCCGATCATCAATCCCGGCGAGCTGCACACGGGCTCCAGGGCCGTCGAGGCAGGCTGGCGGTATCGCGTGATGTACGCGCCGGTGGATTTCATCCACGAACTCGCCAATGAGATCGTCGGCAAGCCGCGGGCATTACCGTGGTTCGCGCCGGGCGTGATCCGCGATCCCGATCTGGCGCGGCGACTGGCGCACGCGCACCGTCTGCTGGAAGCCGGCGACGATCCTCTCGCCGCCGAGGCTGCCATGCTCGACGCGTTGTCCACCTTGCTGGCCCGCTATTCGCAGACGCAACCGGAACCGTCGCGCCTGGCTACTGACGACGCCCGCGTCGCGACCATGCAAGAGCGCCTGACTGGCGATCTGGCCGAAGCGGTCACGCTGGCCGATGTCGCGCGGGCAGCGGGGCTGTCGCCCTTTCACGCCGCTCGTCTTTTCAACCAGGCTACCGGCCTACCGCCGCACGCGTGGCGCAACCAGGTACGCCTGCAACGCTCGCTCGCACCATTGCGCGCGGGTGTCTCCGTGACAGATGTCGCCGCTGCAAGCGGTTTCACGGATCAAAGTCATTTCACGCGACATTTCCGACGCATGTTCGGCGTGCCGCCGGGACGCTGGCAAGGCAGTCCGCGAGCCATTTGACGATATCGGCTGAGCTATGCGCATCTTGCGGGCCGTCGGCCAGTATCTTGCCGTGTTCAAAGCTCGTCAGCGTGCTGTGACTTTCACACAGTCCCTTCCAATCGGTGAGGCCCTCCGTCCCCCTCGCGCATGGGAACCATCCGGTTAGCCAGGAACCGTCCTCCGCAGCGCCCCGCGCATCACAGCAAGAATGTACAAGCCGCGCCGATCGCCGCCCGCTATGCTTCCCGGAATCAAGGAGGCAAGCTTGACCCACCCCAACCCCGGCCGGCCCTCGAGCCCAGGCCACTTAAAAGAATTCACCGCCGGCGCGCGCGACATCATCCCGATGATGGTCGGCGCGGCGCCCTTCGGCGTGATCTTCGGCACCCTGGTTGCGTCCGGCCCGCTGCATCTGTGGCACGGGCAGCTCATGTCGCTCCTCGTGTTCGCCGGTTCAGCGCAATTCATCGCCTTGGGACTGATCGCCGGCCACGCGAGTTTTGCCGTGATCTGGGCGACCACCCTCGTCGTCAACCTGCGTCACGTGCTGTACAGCGCGACCCTCGCGCCGCATGTCGCGCACCTGTCGGCACGTTGGCGCTGGGCGCTCGGCGCGTTACTCACCGATGAAGTCTTCGCGGTCGCCTGGGAGCACTACCGGCATCGGGAGCCCGGCACGGTCAGCCCGCACTACTTCTTCGGCGCGGGCCTTGCCATGTACCTGAACTGGCAGATCTGGACCGTCGCCGGCCTGCTGTTCGGCGCCGCTTTTCCGGGTCTGCAGTCGCTAGGACTCGATTTCGCGATGGTCGCCACCTTCATTGCGATCGTCGTGCCGCAACTCGTCGCGCTGCGCTATATCGCGGCGGCCGTCACCGCGGGTGCGCTGGCGTTCTTCTGGCAGGCGTGGCCGTACAAGCTCGGCCTGCTCGGCGCGGTGTTCGCCGGCGTCGCAGTCGGTGTCTTGCTGTCAGTGCCGCGCCTGCGGCCAGGCACGCGGCGCGATCAAAAAACCGCGCAAAAACCCGCGCACAAATCTGCTCAGGAGAGCGGGCATAAAACCGCGGGGGCGTCACGATGAACTATGTCGTCCTGATTCTCGGCATGGCGGCAATCACGTGGATCATCCGCGCCGCCGTCTTCGTGCTCGGCGACCGGCTGGTGTTTCCGCCGCTCGTGCGCACCGCGCTCGGCTTCGTGCCCGTTACCGTGCTGACCGCAATCATCGTGCCGATGGCGGTCTCGCCGCACGGCACCCACGCTGAATTGACCTGGCGCAACCCGCAACTGGTCGGAGCGTTGGCCGCCGTCGCGGTCAGCGCGCTGACGCGGCGGCCACTTCTGACCATCGCAGTCGGTCTGGCGGTCTTTTTTGTCTGGCAATGCGTCGTGCTCAAATAAGAAAAAACGGCGTATTTCCTGTGCGGCCACTGCCGGACGCGTAGCGTGGCCGCGCTGACTCCCCCCTCTAAACCACCGCCAATCTCCCGCGTGCCCTTAAGTTTCCGTTGAATCCGCCGATATGAAGTCGAGGTCCGCTCGTCGGGATACGTCCCGCTGGTTATGCGGCAACAAGCAGGAATCAACCGCGCCGGCATGGGCGTCGCGTCACACACGGTCCGTGTACCAACGGACGACACGACAATGCCGCGCGGCAGGACCAAACGGGATAACACATGGGTCAAATCACCCTCACGCTCAAAGACGAGACCATCGCGACACTGCGCAAGGATTTCGACGCTTTTCTGCGGGTATCGCTGAAGCTCGATCCGCAGTTCGCGACGCCGTCGTTTGAGGATTTTTTGCGCGCCAAGCTGCTGGACAACATGGTTCCGCTGACCGAACACGCCGTTCAGCGGATGCTGCAGGGTGGCCAATACGCGTGGGCCAAACGTACGCTGGACAAGGAATTCCCGGACGTGGTGGCGATTCTGATGCGCCAGGCGGGCGAGTTCGGCTTCGGCTTTGCCGCACGTTCGGAATGGACGCCTGAAGAGCTCGCCAAGCAGTGCCGCGACTGGGCGGCGGCCATCGTCAAGGAAGCGGAAGGCGATGCGGTGCTGGTCGATCCGCTCGCGGCGCAGATCAAGAGCGCCGCGCAGGACATCCAGGCGCTCGAGGAAATCATGCAAACGCCGGCCTGGCGGCTGGTGGAATCGTTGCGACAACGCGTGTACGAAGCCAAAGTGGCGTGCGAAACCGGCGTGGGCAGCACGGCGCGCGAAAAACTCGGCGAACTGCGCGGGCTCCTGCGCCTGGGCATTTCGCACGGCTCGTTCCAGAAGCAGGAAGCGCAGCAGATCATGGAATACCTGCGCTTGCTGAAGCCGGAAATTTTCGTGGAAGAGCCGTATGACGTGTTCTCGCGGCTCGCTGCGTGGCTACGTAATTTCTTCGTGCCGCCGCGCCCGGTGCCGCAACAGCAGCAGCAACGGCACTCGCGCTAACCGCCGCTGGCAGCCCCCGAGGGGCGGTTGCCGCGGTGGCGAGTGTGGCCTGCTAACATTCCAGCCGCATTCCAACCCGCCGCCGCGCCCTCAGTCCCACATCTTCCTGAGCTTCGCCCCAATCTCGATCTTCGCCTGCGCCGCTGCGGCGAGCCCGGCCGCGCTGGGCGCGCTCGCCACCGGCACGCGCGGCCACGCATAAGCGTCGAACAAGGGCATCAGATGCGCCGGAATAAAGCGCGTACGCGATGCCCACACGTGACGGTCGCCCATGTGGGTCTGGTTGTGCACGTAAAAACGTTGCGGCACGACAATATGCAGATCCTCCTTCGCGCGCGTCATAGCCACGTATAACAGCCGCCGCTCCTCGTCGATTTCCGCTTCGCTGCCGGTGCCGAGGTCGGACGGGATGCAACCGTCCACGCCGTTCAGCACGAACACATTGCGCCACTCCTGCCCTTTCGCCGAATGGATCGTGGACAGGATCAGGTAGTCCTCGTCGATCAGAGGCACGCCGGATTCGTCGCTGGTGGCATCGGGCGGGTCGAGCGTCAGTTCTGTCAGGAAGCGCTCGCGCGACGCATACGTGCCGGCGATGCTTTCCATCTGCAGTACGTCCGCATGACGGATTGCCGCGTCTTCGTGATTGCGCTCGAGATGCGGCTCGTACCAGCGCCGCACCATCTCGAACTCGGCCGGCCAGGGCGTTTGCCGGCCGTACACGCTCGACATCAGTCTGACGAACGGATGCCAGTCTTCCTGTGCGCGTGCGGGCGGCGCGAACGCCGCCAGCGCGCCACCGGCAGTGTCGGCCGGATTGCCGGCGCCCGCGCGGGCCACGACCTCGTCGAGCACCTTTGCCGCGGTTGCTGGACCGACACCCGGCAACAGTTGCACCACCCGAAAACCGGCGACGCGGTCGCGCGGATTCTCCGCCCAGCGCAGCACTGCAAGCACGTCCTTGACATGCACCGAGTCGAGAAATTTCAGGCCGCCGAATTTCACGAACGGAATATTGCGCCGGGTCAGCTCGATTTCGAGCGCGGCGCTATGGTGCGCGGCCCGAAACAGCACCGCCTGCGATTTGAGCTTCATACCCTGTTCGCGCGCTTCGAGCACCTGTTCGACGATGTAGCGGGCCTGATCCGCTTCATCGGCGACTGTCACGAGGCGTGGGCGCTGCGCCGATGCCTTATCGGTCCACAGGTTCTTCGTGTAGCGCTCGCTGGCGAGTTCGATCACCGCGTTCGAGGCGGCGAGAATCGGCCCGGTTGAGCGGTAGTTACGCTCGAGCGTGACCTGTTTGGCCGGCGGATTGAAATGCGCCGGGAAATCCAGAATATTGCGCACCGTCGCGCCACGAAACGAATAGATCGACTGGGCGTCGTCGCCGACCACGGTCAGGCCGCGGCCGTCCGGCTTCAGTGCGAGCAGGATCGACGCCTGCAGGCGGTTAGTGTCCTGATATTCATCGACCAGCACATGATCGAAGCGCGCCGACAGATCGGCCGCGATCGCAGGCTCGGCGGCCATATGCGACCAGTAAAGCAGCAGATCGTCGTAGTCGAGCACGCTCTGCTTCTGCTTGGCCTCCACATACGCCGCGAATAGCATGCGCAGATCGGCCTCCCACTCGCGGCACCACGGGAACGCGCCGTTGAGCACGTCGGCCAGCGCCGCGCCCGTGTTCACCGCGCGCGAATAGATCGCGAAACAGGTGCTCTTGGCCGGAAAGCGCCGCTCTTTCGCCGACAAACCGAGTTCGTGCCGAACCAGATTCATCAGGTCGGCCGAATCTTCGCGGTCGTTGATCGTGAACGCCGGCGCGAGACCGATCAGATCCGCGTACTCCCGCAGGAGCCGCGCGCCGACACTGTGGAAAGTGCCTGACCACGTCAGCCCCTGGGCCAGCGCCGCCCGCGTGCCGAGCGCCGCGGCGGCGATACGCGTCACACGACGGGTCATTTCCAGCGCCGCGCGGCGCGAAAACGTCAACAGCAGGATGCGGCGCGGGTCGGCGCCCTGCACCACCAGATTGGCGACCCGATGCGCCAGCGTATTGGTCTTGCCCGAGCCGGCTCCCGCGATCACCAGCAGCGCGCCAGGCGGCTCCAGGGGCTTGTCGGCGCCATATTCGACGGCTTCACGCTGCGCGTCATTGAGCTTCGCCAGCCAGGCGGCGGTATCGAACGGCGGCGGAGATTCGGCGACGGAGAGCACAGTGGATTGACGTCAGATAGAGTTGGAAGCAGGCGACGCATACTGTATATCCATACAACCATCGCCGACAAGCGCCCCATTTTTGGCACCGCGCCGTCATTCCTCCCGTCATTCGCATGCGCCGGGCCGACGAAAAAAAATAGCCCGGCGCGTGTGCACGCCGGGCTATTTTTCACGAAGCATGAAAGCAGGCCGCTTGCGCGCCCTGCTTCCGTCCTGGGGCTACTGTTTCTTCGCGTCCTTCAGATTGGCGTCGGCGTTCGCCTTGTCGGCGTCGGCCTGGGCGTCGGTTTTCTTCTTATCGGCCTTGGCTTGCGCGACGGCAGCCTTCTTGTTCGCATTCGCCTGTTCCTTGGCCGCCTTCTTGTCGGCATGGGTCACGGGCGCCGCGGCCGGATCGCTGGTCTGCGCGAACGCGACCGACGACAGACAGCCGACCATCAACGCAGCGTAAATCCTGGTCATCATTAGTTTATGGGTGCTCATACGATACCTCCGTGAAACGGGATACTGCCTACGAGCCGGCGTGCAAGGCGGCAAAACGCGCCGCGCGCAATGCCGGCTGGAACCACCGATGAAACCGGTCGAACCGGGCCGGACGGTGTGTTGTCACGCGTCCGGCCTGTCATCGCATGGCGATGCGCCGCCGCTTAGCGCTTCACGTCTGCGCCGGCTTCCTGATCAGTTGCCTGACCTTGCATGTTCATCTTCATTTCGTTGTTGGCGGTCTGCTTATCCGCCTTCTGGTTGATCCTGGCGTCGCTCACCTGCTCCTTGTATTGCGACTTCGCGGCCTTCTGCTGTTCCTTCAACTGCGCCTTCGACGCCTTTTTCGATGCGCGATATTCGGCGTTGGCCTGCGCGTCGGCGTCGCGCTTCTGCACCAGCGGATCGGTCGAGCCGGCTGCCGTCAGACGCGTCGGCGCCGGCGTCACCGGCTGCACGCCTTGCGCGGCCGGGGCCGCAGGCGCGACATCAGCGCCCTGGGCCTGGATCTGCGCCTGGCCGGACATGCCGGCAGCCGGCTGCACGGTCTGCGCGAACGCGGCACTGGCGGCAAAAGCGGTCAGGGCGGTACCGATCAGGAGCGAACGAATCTGGGTCATGGCTAATCCTCTCTAAGGTTGTTGTGACACGGGCGTTCTGTCCGGCAGCGCATCGTCCTCTGCCTCGCCCGGTTTGCTCGTTGCCGGAAAAATCCAGCAGGTCTTCCTACAGACACGCACTTTACGAGTGAAGTTCGCAATAAACGACCCCTGTTACGGAACGTTTCATTTTCTGACAACTACATAACGCCTGCCTGCGATTGCCGGAGCGCGGTCTGCGCCCTCACGCGCACTTCCATCCAGGGCAAGCTTCTGGCTTATGATGCGAACCCCTTGCCTGAAAGTGCAAACGCCATGCCCAACCTCGATTTCACACTGACCGGCGACTACGTCGAACTGCACAATCTCCTGAAAATAACGGGCCTCGCCGACAGCGGCGGCTCGGCAAAAATGATGGTCGCGGATGGTGCGGTGACCGTCGACGGCCGGGTCGAAACGCGTAAAACCTGCAAGATCCGCGCGGGCCAGGTGGTGCTGCTCGGCGACACCCGGATCGCCGTTCACGAAGCGTGATGCGCCCCGAAGCGCGCCAGGCTTCGGCTGCGGCGCACTCCGGAAATTCGGAGTCTGGTACGCACCAGAATCGTGCTTCGTCCATCGACATTGCCGCGCCCAGGCAATAAGCTGTCAGTTTCGACAGACAAGCAGTTAGCTGACAGCCCGCCCTACGCTCCGGTGGCTCCTGGTGCTTTGTATTGCGCCGCCGTCGACGCTCCGCCCGTGCCACTCGCTCCCGTTGCCGCTCTGTCGCCACTTCCGACTTAAAGCGCTCCATGACTCAATCCGGCTTCTCCCGGGTGGCCACCCGGCCGCCGACGCTTTCCCGCCACGCCGCCGATACGGCCCGGCTCGCCGCGCCGCTCGCCATCGCGCAACTTTCGCAGATGGCGATGGCCGTCACCGACACGATCCTGCTCGGCTCGCTCGGCCCCGATTCGCTCGCGGCCGGCGGCCTCGGTGCCAACCTGTTCTTCGTCGTCGTCACGCTGCTGCAAGGCGTGCTGACCTCCGTCAGCGTGAGCGTGTCGCATGCGCGCGGTGCGCAGGACGAGGGCCGCGTGCCGCACATCTACTGGACCGGCTTTGTGTTGTCGGTGCTGCTGTCGGTGCCGGCGTTCTTCCTGCTGTCGTTCGCCACGCCGATCCTGCTGGCATTCGGCGAGCCCGCCCTGCTCGCGCACAACGTCGGCGAATACGCGGCGGTGCTGCGATGGGGCGCGCTCGGCAGTCTGATCGGGGTTGGCCTGATGCGCTCGTTCCTGCCCGCGATCGGCGCGGCCAAGCGGCTCCTGTGGGTATCGCTTGCCAGCGTGGGCGTGAACGGCTTTCTCAACTACGGGCTGATCCACGGCGCCTGGGGCCTGCCGCGGCTGGGCTTTCTCGGATCGGCCGCCGCCACGTCGATCACGGTCTGGCTCAGCGCGCTGGTGCTGATGGCGCTGCTGCATCTGCGGCCGCGCTATCGCCATTTCGTCGTCGCGACGCGGCCGAACGTGCCGCTGATGGGCGAGCTGTTTGGCATTGGCTGGCCCGTGGCGATCACCTACGGTGTCGAATCGACGCTGTTCCTTGCAACCGGCCTGATGGTCGGCCTGCTGGGCGAGTCGCAACTGGCCGCGCATCAGATCGCGTTGAACGTAGCCTCCGTGGCGTTCATGGTGCCGCTCGCGATTGGCCAGGCGGCGAATGTGCGGGTGGGTTTCTGGTCCGGCGCCGGCCAGCCGCTGGCGGCGCGCCACGCGGGATTCGTTGCGCTGGCGTTGGGCGTTGGCTTCATGACGCTGTCGGGGATCGTGTTGATTGCCGCGCCGCACTGGATCGTGGGGTTGTATCTGCATCTCGACGACCCGGCCAACGCGGCTACGGTTACGCTCGCCAGTTCGCTGCTTGGGGTGGCTGCGATCTTTCAGATCGTTGATGGGATGCAGACGGTTGGATCGGGGTGTTTGCGCGGGTTGAAGGACACGCGGGTGCCGATGATTGCCGCTTCATTTGGATATTGGGTGATTGGTTTTCCGACTGGTTATACGCTGGCGTTTCATTTTGGGCTTGGTGCGCGCGGTCTTTGGTGGGGGCTCGCGGCTGGGCTTGCCAGCGTGGCCATGTTGATGACGCTGCGGTTTCATAAGCTGAGCTTGCGGCGTGTGCCGGTTGGGGCTCCTGCTTCGCCCGCCCGCCCAACATGATGTGGTTGTTGCTCGCGCAACTGATCTTGAATTCTCTGTATGCCTATGACGGTGGCCTTTCCTTGGTCTGGCTTCCTGGGCCTTTCCTTGTTTTGTTTCTGGTTTTTTTAGCGTCCCCCCCCCGCACAGGAACACTAATAAACCAATAACAAAACAAGGAAAGGCCAACACCGTAGGCACAAGGAAATGCCGCCGCAAAAGGCAAAATCAAAGGCAAAACCAAATCCCTGATTCCCCTTAGAATGTTTTCGCAAACATCACATGCGAGCCACTCAGGGAGAGACCACCGTGCCGGGGCATGAGAACAACAACCAGAACAACGAGAAAAACGAGAAAAACGCAAACACCAACCCCGCCCAGCGGCCAGCCCCCCCTCACATAGTCAGCAGAACGAGACATTTCTTCCTGCTATGCTGCGCAGCGGCACTTTTAACCGCCTGCGCGAGCAAACCACCCGCCACAGCATTCGAGCGCCAGCCCACCCACGCGCTGCCCCCCACCGAAACAACCCCGCTCCACACGGCCCTGGCGCCGCTAGAAACCACGCATCCAGACCAGTCCGGCTTCCGCGTTCTATCAAGCGGCACCGACGCATTGCAAATGCGCATCGCCCTCGCCCGCGCGGCGACAAAAACGCTTGACATGCAGTACTACATCGCCAACGAAGACACCACCGGCAAACTCCTGCTCGGCGCAGCCCTCTACGCGGCCGATCACGGCGTGCGCGTGCGCATGCTGGTCGACGACCTGAACTTCAAGGACATCGACCAGATCATGGCGGGCCTGAACTCGCATGACAACATCGAAATCCGCGTCTTCAATCCGTTCGGCAGCGCGCAGGAAGGCATGTTCGAACGCACTACCAACCTGTTCACGCAAATCGGCCACTTCACGCGCCGCATGCACAACAAGGCCATGATCGCGGACAACCAGCTGGCAATCGTCGGCGGTCGCAATCTCGGCGACGAATACTTCAGCGCAAGCGAAACCCTGCAGTTCCGCGACCTCGATGTGCTGGCCGCAGGCCCGATTACCGCCGACATCTCCGCCAGTTTCGACGACTACTGGAACAGCAGCATCGCCTATCCATTGCGGGTGCTGAACAAGCAGAAGTTCGACGCGAAAGAGCTCGATCAGACCCGCAACGACCTGCGCCAGCATTGGCGCACCAACGCCGATCCGTACAACGCAAAGCCACTGAACGCCACGCCGCTCGCCACACAAATCGCCAACGATCAACTCGGCCTGACCTGGGCGCAGGCCGAATTCAAAGCGGACGCCCCGGAGAAAATCGAACATCCGTCGCCAGACTACGTCAGTCCGCCCATGCAGCGCCTTGTCGATCTGATGCACGACGCCCAGAAAGATTTCCTCATCGTTTCGCCCTACTTCGTGCCGCACGAAACCGGCGTCAAGGCGCTCGGCCAACTGACGCAGCGCGGCGTGCGGGTGGCGATCCTGACCAACTCGCTCGCCGCCACCGATGCAGTCGCCGTGCAAGCAGGCTACAGCCCGTTTCGCGTGCCGCTGCTGCAACAGGGCGTCGAATTGTATGAATTCAAACCGCAGCAGAACACGCCGCGCGTGGGCTTCGCGGGTTCCCGCTCGCGTGCCAGCCTGCACGCAAAAACCTATGTGATCAATCGCAGGATTCTGGTGATCGGTTCGATGAATCTCGACCCGCGCTCGGCGAATCTGAATACCGAACTGGCACTGGTGATCCATAGCGCGCCGCTCGCCGAACAGGTCGCGCAGATCTTCGATCGCGCCACGAAGCCGGAAGTCAGCTATCGCGTCACACTCGCCGATCCGGCACAGTTTGCGTATCTGCGCTCGATCGGTGCGCCGCTCTCGCCGCTCGTCTGGACCGACGTCGAAGACGGCACCCCGCGCACCTATATCTTCGACCCGCAAGCGGGTTTTTACCGGAATGCGCTAACGGGTCTATTCTCCCTATTGCCTGTCAACGCAGAACTTTAAGAAGCGGAGTGGAACATGACTGACGACGTACGAATGGAACGCGATACGTTCGGTGAAATCGCCGTGCCGAACGCTCGCCTATGGGGCGCGCAGACTCAGCGCTCACTGCAGAATTTCCGCATCTCGACCGAGAAACAGTCGCCCGAACTGATTACCGCGCTGGCCGTGATCAAGCGCTCGGCGGCCGAGGTCAATCAGGGTCTGGGCGTGCTCGATGAAAGCAAAGCGAAGGCGATCATGCAGGCAGCCGACGAGATCATCGACGGCCAGCACCCCAACGAATTTCCGCTCGCGGTCTGGCAAACCGGCTCCGGCACGCAGACCAATATGAACCTGAACGAGGTGATCGCAAATCGCGCAAGCGAGCTGCTCGGCGGCGAGCGCGGCGAGGCGCGCAAGGTACATCCGAACGACGACGTGAATCGCGGCCAGTCGTCGAATGACGTGTTTCCGACCGCCATGCATGTGGCCACGGCCTACGCGATCGTCAAGCATCTTCTGCCTGCACTGAAGACATTGCGCGGCACGCTCGACAGCAAGGCAAAAGCGTTCGCCGACATCGTCAAGATCGGCCGCACGCATCTGCAGGACGCGACGCCGCTCACGCTCGGCCAGGAGTTCTCAGGCTATGTCGCGCAACTCGACCACGGCATTCGCCATGTCGAATCCGCGCTGCCGCATCTGTATGAACTCGCCCAGGGCGGCACAGCGGTCGGCACCGGTCTGAACGCACATCCGCAATTCGCGGACAAGGTCGCGGCGGCCATTGGCAAGCTGACCGGCGTGCCGTTCGTCTCGGCGCCGAACAAATTCGAGGTGATGGCCGCGGCCGATGCGCTGGTTTTCGCGCATGGCGCGCTGAAAACCGTCGCGGCGAGCCTGAACAAGATCGCCAACGACATCCGCTGGCTGGCGAGCGGTCCGCGTTGCGGCCTGGGTGAATTATCGATTCCGGAGAACGAACCGGGCAGCTCGATCATGCCGGGCAAGGTCAATCCGACCCAGTCCGAAGCGTTGACGATGCTCTGCGCGCAAGTATTCGGCAACGACGTCGCGGTGAATATCGGCGGCGCAAGCGGCAACTTCGAGTTGAACGTATTCCGGCCGATGATCGCCCACAACGTGCTGCAGTCGATCCGTCTGCTCGCCGATGGCGCGCACAGCTTCAACGACAACTGCGCGATCGGCATCGAGCCGAATCACGAGCGCATCGATACGCTGCTCAATGAATCGCTGATGCTGGTGACCGCGCTCAATCCGCACATCGGCTACGACAAGGCGGCGAAGATCGCGAAGAAAGCGCACAAGGAAGGCACGACCCTGAAGGCGGCGGCGCTCGCGCTCGGCTTTGTCAGCGAGCAGCAGTTTGACGAATGGGTGCGCCCGAAAGATATGGTCGGGCATTCGGCGGGGTAATCGGTTGGATGAGCGGCTAGCCTGCCCTGATTTGAACGACGGGCCGCGCGAATCAGAACTTCGCGCAGCCCGCCGGACGGTGCAACAAAGTACCAGCGACGCGCGTGCCCGCGCGGGTTAAACCTTCCCTTGCGCCACTTCTTCCGGCTTCAGTTCGACGATCGCGTCGAGCGCTTCTTTCACGTCCATTGCATATTTGGCGAGGCGCTTCTGCTCGTCCGTCTCCGGCACGAATGCAGGCACCGGCACCGGGTGACCGTTCTCGTTCACCGCCACCATCACGACGAGGCAATCGGTGGTTTGCAGCAACTCGCCGCCCTTCGGATCGCCCGCCTGCACCGACACGTGAATGTGCATGCTGGTGCGGCCGGTAGCCACGATGCGCGCGCGCAATTCGACCAGGTTTCCGACCAGAATCGGCCGGCGAAAGCGGATATTGCCCACGCTAACCGTCACGCAATAGCGTCCCGACCACACTGCCGAGCACGCATACGCGGTCTCGTCGATCCACTTCATCAAGGCGCCGCCGTGCACCTTGCCGCCGAAGTTGACCGAGGTGGGCTCGGCGAGAAAACGGAACGTGGTTTCGGAACGGTCCAACGGCGATAAGGCAGGCGTGCTCATCTTGACTCCGGTCGATCGCATGCATGGAAAGGAGCCGATTATACGAGGGCAATATTGACTGCGGCGCGCGTTACGTAGGCCGCGCGCTTCGAGTTAGTGCACAAATTTCCGCCATGCTTTCCGTTTGCTTTCACTTGACGGGACGACTTCAGGCCCGCAGCGCCACTCATCGCGCGGCGTGGGCCGCCACGCGCTGCGGCGCAACCGCCGACGCAAAACGCTCGCGATAATCGAGTGGCAGCACGCCGAAACGGCGGATAAACGCCCGCCGCAAGTTCTGCTCGCTACCGAAACCGCAGTCGAGCGCGATCCGCTTGAGCGGCCGGCGTGATTCCGCGAGCGCCCGCGAGGCGGCTTCCAGGCGCAGCGCCGATACGGTTTTAGCCGGCGTCCGGCCGACCTCGTCGACATAGCGGCGCGCGAAGGTCCGCGGACTCATCCTGGCGCGCTCCGCGAGCCGCTCCACCGACAGATCGTCCCGCAAATGCGCCGCCATCCAGCTATGGAGCGCCTCGAACGGCCCGCCTGCCGAGGCCTGCGCGGCCAGCGCCGCGCTGAACTGCGACTGCCCGCCCGGACGCTTCATGAACACCACGAGACGCCGCGCCGCCTGCATGGCGGCCGCATGGCCGACATCTTCCTCGATCAACGCCAGCGCCAGATCGATACCTGCCGTCACGCCCGCCGACGTCCAGACGGCGCGGCCCTCGCCGTCGCCCGGACGCACGTCGCGGATGAAGATCGGATCGGCGTCCACCTGCACGTTGGGAAAGCGGCGCGCGAGATGGGCCGCGTCGCGCCAATGCGTGGTCGCGCGACGCCCGTCGAGCAGGCCCGCTGCCGCGAGATAGAACGCGCCGGTGCATACCGAACACACGCGCCGCACATCCGGCGCACGGCGCCGGATCCACGCGACGAGTTCGGGCTGCAGCGTGCCCTGCTCATCGACCGGCACGCCGGGGACGATCAGCGTGTCGATCGGCTGATCGTCCAGCGAGTCGAGCCGCTCGGTGACGACGGGCAGCCCAGGGAATGTTTGCAGCACGCCGCCGTCGATCGACGCAACGGTCGTGCGGTAGGCCACCGGGGCCGCGGACTTGCCGTCCGATCCGGATGAAACCGCAGCGGCGAGCGTCAGTTCGGCGCGCCAGAATGCTTCGAGCGGACCGCATGCGTCGAGTAACACAAGCTCGGGCGCGACTGCAAAAACGATATGACGAACGGTCATCAGGACAGCATCTCCGCCGTTTGCCGCTTGCGCGACCATGCATAGGCGAGCGTCACGAGCGCCGCCACCAGGAGCAGCGGAAAGATCGCTGCATTGATCGTCGCCCAGCCGAAGCGCGCGAGCAGTTGCCCCGCGAGCAATGAACCGAGCGCGGAAAACGCGAAGGTCGTGAATTCGCTGGTCGCCTGCGTTTTGGCGCGCTCGGACGGCCGGTACGATTGCGCGAGCAGCGTCGAGCCCCCTACAAACATGAAATTCCAGCCCACACCCAGGCAGGCCAGCGCGGCGTAAAAGTGCGGGAGATCGGTCGAACGCAAAGCCAACACGCCGCACAACGCGGACAGCGCGATGCCCGTGCCGATCACCTGCAGCACGCCGAAGCGCCTGATCAAGCGCGCCGAAAACAGCGACGGCGCGAACATGCCAACCAGGTGCCACTGAATGATCGCCGCGCCATCGCCGATCGTGTGGCCGCAGGCGACTGCCGCGATCGGCGTGGCGGTCATCACGAACATCATGACGGCGTAGCCGAGCGCATTATTGGCGAGCGCCGCCGCGAAGATCGGTTGCCGCACGATCTCGCCGAGCGGTCGCGCCGGCTCATGCGTCGCCGTCGCGTTCGCGGATGGCGCGGCGTCACGGTACAGCAGCGCCAGCAAGGCAATTGTCATGAGGCCGAAGACGGTAACCAGCGCATACGAACCCGCGAACGCGACCGGCGCGAGCCAGTCCTTACTCCAGGCGGCGAGGAGCGGCCCACAGACCGCGGCCACGACGCCGCCGGTCAGCACGGTCGAAATCGCGCGGCTTTTCGCTTCCATGCCGACGGCGTCGGCCGCGGCCAGACGGTAATACTGCGCAAACGCCTGAAACACGCCGACCGTCGCCGTGCCGGCGCAGAACGCCCAGAAACTGTGATGAAAGATCGCCCATACCGAGACCGCGCCGCCCAGCGCGCCGACACCCGCGCCGAGGACAAAGCCCGCGCGCCGGCCGATGCGCGCCATCAGGAACGACGCGAAGATCGTGGTCAGCGCGGCGGCGACGGTGATCAGCGAAAACGGCAGGGTGGCGAGCGCCTTGTCGTCGGCAAGCGTGTAGCCGACCAGGCCGGTCAAGGTCAGGTCGATCGACACCGACGAGGTGTACAGGGCCTGGCACACCGCCAGCACGCGGGCGGCGCGCCGCCCGTGCGGGTCGGAATGGAAACCGGTCTGTCCGGCGGGCAAGGAGGAAGCGGCGGACGGCGGCATCGGTAAGCCTCGGCGGTCGGAGTGGCGAAGCTTGATCGTCACATGCCCGATGATGGCAGAAATGACAATGATGCATCAATTCCAGCCAGCGGCCCACCCGCTCGGCTGGCGCATCGGAGAGCCGCGCCCGTGCGAGCCTATTTCCGGACGGTCACGCCTTCGTCGATGGTGCCGTACATGGTGATGCTGCCCGTGCCCGCACCCGACGAACCGGCACCGCCCTGCGCGCAGGCACTGAACAGCAGAATCGCGGCAGCGACGGCGAAAAGAAGTTTCATGACAGCGTGTTCCTGCAAAGACAGACTTTGATTCTAGCCTGGCGGCCCGGCGCGCCACGCAAAGCACGCAGGCCCGCCGCGCACACCGTCTTTTCGTAGCTGCTGCATTCGATATTTCACGCTAAGCTGAAACATCGAATACCGCTGACGGATACAGTGGACTTATGGCGCCCTGCCCGCGCCGCCAACCGGAGACGCCCCATGCCCGCTTCGCTCGCAGACGAACAGAATCACTTCCCAGGCCTGAGCCGGATTGGCGCGCTGCTCGCCGACCCCGGCCGCGCCGCGATGCTGTGGGCGCTGATGGACGGCAGCGCCCGGCCCGCCGGCGAACTCACGATGATCGCCGGGCTGTCGCCGTCGGCGGCGAGCGCCCATCTCGCGCGCCTGACCGACGGCGGCCTGCTCGCGCTCGAAGTGCGCGGGCGGCATCGCTATTTCCGGATCGCGTCGTCGGACATCGCCGCATCGATCGAGGCGCTCGCCAACGTCGCGCAGGTCAGCGCGCCGCAGCGGGCCGTGCCGCGTCCGGTACGCACGGTGCCGGTCGACATGCGCTACGCCCGGACCTGCTACGACCATATGGCGGGAGAATTGTCGGTGCAGGTGTTCGAACGGCTGGTCGAGCGTGGCCTGCTGACGCTGGACGGCAGCTCGCTCGAGGCCACGCCCGCGGGTACCGCGCGCTTCGCCGAATGGGGAATCGACATGTCCGCCCAGAAGGGCCGCCGGCGCCGCTTTGCCTGTACCTGCCCCGACTGGAGCGAGCGGCGCCCGCATCTGGGCGGCGCGCTCGGCGCGGCGCTGCTCGACTCCTGGTCGTCTCATGGCTGGGTCGAGCGCACGGAGCGGCCACGGATCCTGCGCATCACGCCGGCCGGCCATCGGCATTTCGACGCCTTTCTCGCCGCGTGAAGGCCGTCCCGCGTACTACGCGCGATGACGGAAATGCCGCAATTTGCTTACGAACATCCTTGTCGAGATATTTTGTTACACGCCGGTGGGGTGGCCTTACAAAAGTGGGGGCCTTGAAACAAACGGTGCGGGTACAGTGATTCACGGATGCAGCAAAATGCCGCCTCCGTTGGAGATAAGTCATGAGAACACACACCACGCCCCTGCATTCGAACCGTCGCCTCACCGGCTATACACTGATCGCGGCAGCAGCCTTCCTGTTCGCTGCACAAGCCACCATCGCGCAGGAAACCGAGCCGCCGCCGCCGGGCGCCGCCACGCAGAATACCGACGATCCGCCCGGACGCGTAGCGCGTCTGAACTACACGGCCGGCGCCGTGACCACCGAACCGGCCGGCGCGACCGACTGGTCGTATGCGCAGATCAACCGCCCGCTCACCACCGGCGACCAGTTGTGGAACGATCAGAACGCGCGCTCCGAATTGCATATCGGCTCGACCGCCGTGCGTCTCGGCGAGTCCACCAGTCTCGACCTGCTCAATCTCGACGACAACAGCGCGCAACTGAAAATCGCCCAAGGCACGATGTCGGCGCGGATACGCGAAGTCGCACCCGGCTCGTCCTATGAAATCGACACACCGAATCTCGCGCTGGGCCTGAACGGTCCCGGCGACTATCGGGTCGATGTCGCACCGGACGGCACCAGCACCACCGTCACCGTGCGCAGCGGCAGCGCTACCGTCTATGGCGACGCCGGCCAGGTGCCGGTCGCCGCCGGTCAGCAGATCCGCTTTGCCGGCACCAACCTGCAGCAGGTGGCGGACAACGGCGCGCCGGGCCTCGACGGCTTCGATCAATGGGCAGCGAGCCGCGATGCGGCGGAAGACCGTTCGGTGTCGGCCCGCTACGTGTCGCGCGACGTCCCCGGCTATCAGGATCTCGACGCCAACGGCACGTGGCGCAGCAGCCCCCAATACGGCGAAGTGTGGGTGCCGAGCTCGACGCCCGCCGGCTGGGCGCCGTATCACGACGGTCACTGGGTCTGGCAGGCGCCGTGGGGCTGGACCTGGGTCGACGACGCGCCGTGGGGCTTCGCGCCCTATCACTACGGCCGCTGGGCCCAGGTCGACGACGCGTGGGCGTGGGTGCCGGGACCGATCGTGGTCAGCGCGCCGCCCGTCTACGCGCCGGCACTGGTCGCCTTCGTGGGCGGCGGCGGTGGCGGCGGAGTCAACTGGGGCGTGGATCTGGCGATTGGCGGCGCGGTGGCGGCCGGTGTCGCGTGGTTCCCGCTCGGCCCAGGCGAACCGTGGCATCCGCGCTGGGGCGATCACTGGAGTCCGCACTACTACAATCGCGTCAACCAGACGACGATCGTCAACAACTACAACCGCAATGTGAATGTGACCAACATTCACAACACGTACATCAACTATCGCGCGCCCGGCGCCGTGACCGCGGTGCCGGCAACCGCCTTCGTGCATGGCCAGCCGGTTGGGCGCTTCGCACAGAAGGTCGATCCACGGCAATGGCGCAACGCGCAGATCAACCCGGGCGGCCCCGGGATCGCGCCGGTGCGGGACAGCTTCGGATCGGGTCTGCGCAATGCGAATTACCGGCCGCCGGCCGGCGTGATGGCGCGCCCGGTGGTCGCCACGCGCAGTCCGGCGATGCCGGCGGCGTATCACGACAGCCTCGCGCAACGTTTTGCGCAGAGCGGAGGACGTGTGCGGGGTGCAGGCGAGCCAATCGTGCGGACCTCGGTGCCGGCGCATTTCGCAGGCGGCCCGGGTGCGCTGCCGGCGCAGAACGTGCGGGTCGTGCAGTCGCATATCCCGGGGCGGCCGCCGGGTATGGCGCCAGGCGCGCCGGGTATGGCTAACCCGGGAATGGCTAACGGAACGCAGCAGGCTGGACAGCGCCCGGGCGAAGCGCCGTTCAACGGACAACCGCAGCGCGGCGGTGAAATGCAGGCGCGGCCGGGAATGCCGCCGCCAATGGCCAACGGCCGGCCGCAGCCCGGCGAGGCAGCGCATCCCGCCAATGGCGTGCCGCGTCCGCCTGTCGCGAACTTGCCGAACGGCGGCAACCCGAACGCTTACGCCCAGCAGCACGGTGTAACGGCGCAAGCGGGACAGCCAGCCGGCGCGGATGGACGCCACGAGCCAGCATGGACGCAGCCGCATCCGCCGATGGCGCAGCAGGCGCAACAACATGGCGGCCAGCAGGAGCAGGCAGGACGACCCGGTTTCACGCCGCAACCGGGCGCGCAGGCAAACGCCGGCATGCAACAGCACGGCGCACCGCGTCCAGCGGAAAACCCGGCTGCGGCGGAACAGGGGCGTCAGCCGCAATTCCGCCCACAGCCACAGACGCAACCGCAGCCGGTGCAGCGCCAGCCTGAACCGCAGGCGCCGCGTGTGCCGGAAGTCCGCGCCCAGCCGCAGGCGCCGCGGCAGCCGGAATACCATCCGCAGCCGATGCAACAGGCGCAGCAACCGCGTCCGGAGTTTCACCCGCAGCAGGTGCCGCAACCGCGTCCTGAGCAGCACGTACAGCAAGCGCCACAGCAGCCACGTCCGGAGTTCCACCCGCAGCAGGTGCCGCAACCGCGTCCGCAACAGGCGCAGCAGCCGCGCCCCCAACCGCAGCATGCCGAGCAGCATTCGGGGGGCGGCAACCACGACGAGCACCACAAAGGCTAAGCGCGCCGGAGCATATCGCCTGACGGCAGCAAGAAAAAACCCCCGCGATTCGCATATCGCGGGGGTTTTTCTTTAGGGCGTCTGCTTGCAGATAAGCGCTCAGATCGCCATCGGCGCCGTCAGCGGCTCATGATGCCGGTAGCCGACCAGCGAGAAATCGGACGGCTCGATCTTTTCAAGCCATTCCGGCTCGTACACACCGGTTTTCGCGTAATCGGGCACGCGGTCCGAGAGCGCCAAGGTCGGGCTCTCGTACGGTTCGCGCGTGATCTGCTTCTGCAACATGTCGAGCTGGTTCTCGTAGATGTGCGCGTCGCCGATGAAATAGGTAAACCAGCGCGGCGTGAAGCCCGTCAGGCGGCCTACCAGGTGCAGCAGCGCCGCGCCTTCGGTGAGATTGAACGGTGTGCCGAGCCCGACATCGTTGCTGCGGATATACAGACACAGCGAAATCTCCCGGCGCGCCACATTCGGCAGGAACTGGTAAAGCAGATGGCAGGCCGGCAACGCGATCTCGTCCAGCACCGCGGGGTTCCAGGCATGAAACAAAATGCGCCGATCGGCGGGGTTGTTCATGATCGTGTCGAGACACTGCCGCAGTTGGTCGATCGCTTTGTACAGCAGCACTTTCGGGCTGCCGTTCTCTTCGAATTCACTCACCACCTGGAAGCCGCGCGCGGTGGCGTCGGCCAGTTGCGCGCTCGCGCCGGCGTCCAGCATCTTGTACGCCGGCCATTGGCGCCACTGCACCCCGTACACCGCACCGAGATCGTCCGGACCTTCGCGATACGGATTGGCGAGCCATTGCGGATTCTGATTGGCGTTCGCGTCCCATACCTTGCAGCCGAGATCGCGGAAGTCCGCGGCGCTGCGCGAGGCGCGCAGGAAGCCCACCAGTTCGCCCACCGCCGACTTGAACGCCAGCTTCTTGGTCGTCACGGCGGGGAAGCCCTGCTGGAGGTCGAAGCGCAACATCGCGCCCGGCATGCTAATGGTGCGGATGCCAGTGCGGTTTTCCTGCCACGTGCCCGTGTCGAGAATTGTGCGGACGAGGTCCAGATATTGTTTCATGCGGGTTCCTTCGACGAGGCGCGGACACAGGTGGACGCGCGCCACGGAGATTGAGCGGAAAACCCGATTTTAACAAGCGCCGCCGGGCAGCGCCCGGTCACGGCTTGCGGAAACAACCCTGTCAGTGGGAAAGCCGCGGCGAGCGGGACTCGCGCGGTCCTTCAGAGATGCGGCACCGAAGCCGGCAATTCACCGTGCGGCGCGGAAAGCGGCTCGCCTTCCATATGGCGCATGCCGTGGGAGCACAGCAGACGGTACAGCGTCACGCGCGAGATGCCGAGTTCCTGCGCGGCGTCGCCCAACCGTCCGCGATGCCGCAGCAGCGCCAGTTCGATTGCCTGGCGTTCAGCCGCTTCGCGCGCCTGCGCGAGCGACACCGGCACGATCTCGACATACTCGGCCAGTTCGAGATCGCGCGCCGTAATTGCACGCCCTTCCGACATCACGATCGCGCGCCGCACCCGGTTGATCAGCTCACGCACGTTGCCCGGCCAGCCATAGTTATGGAGCGCGGCAATCGCGTCGGGCGCGAAGCCGCGCAGCCGGCGGCTTGCATCCTTCTTGAAACGTTCCAGCATGTGCCGCGCAAGCAGTTCGATATCCTTGCCGCGCGCCCGCAAAGGCGGCTCGTCGATCTGCAACACGCACAGACGGTGATACAGGTCGGAACGGAAGCGCCCTTCGATCATCGCCGCGGTCATATCCACGTGCGTGGCCGAGATGATGCGCACGTCGACGTCGATGGAGCCGTGACCGCCCAGCCGCTCCACCTTGCGTTCCTGCAAAAAGCGCAACAGGCTCGCCTGGCTTTCGAGCGGCAGATCGCCGATTTCGTCGAGAAACAGCGTGCCGCCGTTGGCCGCTTCCACGCGGCCGATCTTGCGCTGATTGGCGCCGGTGAATGCGCCGCGTTCATAGCCGAATAGTTCGGATTGCAACAGATGCGGGGGAATTGCGCCGCAATTGATCGGCACGAAAGGCGCGCTGCGGCGTGCCGAGCGCTCGTGAATCGCGACCGCGGTCAACTCCTTGCCCGTGCCCGATTCGCCCGAGATGAACACCGGCGCATCGGTCATCGCCACTTTACGGATCGAGCGGAACAGCGCGAGCATTGCGTCGCACGAGCCGACCATTTCACCTTCGGCGCCCTGCGATGCATCGTTTGAAGCCGGCTCGCCCAGCGAGATCATGCCGTACGCGTGACCGACCGAATCCACGATCCGGTCGCCGGAGTAAGGCACCGTTACATAGTCGAAACAATAGTCGCGCACGAGCCGGCGCAAAGCGGCGTCCTGCAGTTGTCCGGGCATGGTGGCTGCCACCCAGCCGACGTTCGGCATGGTCAGGCAGGACTCGAAGGCGGCAATTTCATGTGGCTGAAAATGGCTAGACAGATCGAGCAAGCCGCCCGCCGCCATTCCGGCGCGAACAGCACGGCGCACATCGCGCGCCGATCCCACCACTTCGACGTGCCAGCCGCGCTGAAGGAAGCGCGTATTCAGTTCCGCGCTCGGATCGCGCGAGACATAAATCAGTTGCCGCGTTGCGGGTTCCATTATTCAGATCCTCTCGTCAACGAACGTTAAGGATGACGCACGCACCTGAACCAAGGTTCAGACACGCTGACTCGTCCGGGATTCGCTAATAGCAAAAACCGAACGGCCATTCCATTCCGTGCGGACAGCTGATCCCCAAGAAAGCGGCGTGTGTGTTTGAGACGGCCCGTTAGCGGGCTTTTTTAAATCTGAAGCTGTTTTCGAGAGCTTACTATACGCGCGCCGCTTGGAAAACAATTATGCGAATTTAATCGGAGACTCCTTACCCCGTAAGGCTTAGCGGGCAATAAAAAGTTATTCAGCCGATGAATAAAAGGATTGTGGAAGCGCTTTTCCTAGCGTTCTCCCCAAGGTAGTACATACCGTCCGAATTTACGAATACCCGGTATTTTCTGCCTGCCGTTTCAGCGCTGAAACGTTTTTGTCCGATTTCTCAATGCTTACTCCACGGTTTGCGGGTCACATCCAGATGCACCAATGGATTGCGACTCATGGCACACGTTTCGCTAAATGCTGTGCACCAAGGAGACACATCATGCGACTCGCTTTGCGCATCGACCTGAGCAGCCTCGCACCCTGTGCCGCACTGTGTGCAGCAGTGGCTCTGATTGCGCTGCCCGTTGGCGTCAATGCACAGGAATCCGTACTGGCGCAATCCGCCAACACCACCGATACCGCCCATGCCGGCTCCGCCACCCTCGCAGGCACGACGCCCGCAGCGGCGGCTTCGCCGGCTGCGACGGTCGCTGACGAGGTTGCCCCCGCAACGGACAGCAGCCAGCTCGCGGCCAACACGCTGAGCATTCCAGCCGATGCGGCACCCACGAACGATTTTTCACTCGACGACCAGGTGCTGTCGCGGCAACGCGGCGGCGCGGTCGGCATGCTGATGGTGGCCGCGACGCCGCAACTGATGCGCGGCACGGGTAGCAGCGGTAACAGCGTGACCTTGTGGGACGAGATCGCACCGCCCTCGCCGCTGCCGATTCCGGTCGACGCCGCGCGCGCTGCCC
Organism: Paraburkholderia fungorum; assembly: GCF_046027215.1. Classification (GTDB taxonomy): domain Bacteria; phylum Pseudomonadota; class Gammaproteobacteria; order Burkholderiales; family Burkholderiaceae; genus Paraburkholderia; species Paraburkholderia fungorum_D. The sequence goes on from NZ_JAQQEN010000001.1 coordinate 3,492,531, forward strand.
AGGGCAACGTCGCCAGTTACCAAAGAAAGTAGCCGAACAAATTAGCGGTGCACCGGCGGCTGTGGCGCAGCTGACACACCCGCCGAATACAAGACACAAGCAAGGACCGACATGACCACCTCAATCCGGACGCCGCGCCCACGCAGTTCGCTGGCCGCGTTGCCCTCGCTGTTGCCCTCGCTGTTACCTCCTGCCGCGGCAACCGTTGTCGCCCTGCTCACCGCCGGTCTCACTTTCGACGCTGTTGCGCAGCAGGCCGTCAACCCGGGCGACATCATCGTCGAGCGCACCGTCACTGCGCGTGATGCCTTTATCCCGGTGCCGAAGAACCAGGACCCGGTCGCGGTGCGCGCCACCACTTTCCCAGCGAATACGTTCAATCCGGCTGTCGCCCAGCTGGTCGGCGACACAGACCTGACGAACGCGCACGGTTCGAGCGGCGTCGCCGACGGCGGGGTGCTCGGCGGCACCGGCATGCAGGCCGTCACGCAGATCCTGAGCGGCAAGGCGACGGGCAACAACGTCGCGCTGAACGCCGGCGGCATCGGCATGCCGGCTGCGGGCATCGGCGGCACCATCACCTCGTCGGTGACGGGCGCGCTGGCGCCGCTGTCGAATGCGCTCTCCGGCGCGCTCGGAGGGTTGAAATGAGCCCCCTCAAATTTCTGCCGCTGCGCGCCGCGCTCTGCGTGTGCCTGGGCAGCTCGGCTCTGATGGCGAGCCACGCCTACGCGCAATCGGTGCCGCAGATCGGTACGGACTCAACCATCGCCAACGGCGCGGGCGCCGGTGTCACCGGCGCATTCGCGGTCAATGAGACCGCCGGCATCAACAACGCGCAGATCAACCAGATCACGGTCACGAACGGCGGCGCGGTGGGCAACGACAATGCCAGTTCGCAAAGCGCCACGGTGGCCGCGAGAGTCACCAGTGCGCGGGCGTCGATCGAGGCCAATGCATTTTCGAATTCATCCGGTGCGGTGCTGGTGAACCAGTCCGCCGGAGCAGGAAATCTGCAGCGCAACAGCACCCAGTTGGGGACTGCTGCACTCGGAGTCGAGACCGTCTCGGATGGGGAGCTATCCGCGACGGCCCCGAAAAACGGCAGTCCAGGTCAATCCAGCGGCGTTCATGGCGTACGTGAGGCAAGCATCTCAAACGACGCCTTCAGAAACGTCAGCGGGATCGTGCAGATCAACCAGACAGCCGGCGCCGGTAATGCCACGGCAAACAGTTTTGTGCTCCGTCCCCCGGCGGGCACTTTTTTTAACTGACCACACTTAAAGTATCGGAGCGAATCATGAAGCGCACTCTTATTGCCGCAGCGGTCCTCGTCGCCGCATCCAGCAGCGTGTTCGCCGCACCGCAAAAGGCCTACCTGTTCAATGCGACGCTGGTCGGCGACGCGGTCGGCGTTGAAGGCATGGTGGGCCTGTATGGCTGCGTGCACGTGTCCAGCACGGCGGGCGCGGTCGTCAACAACAGCCAGATGGTCAACCTGAACGCCTCGCTCGATCCGCAGGCACAGAGCTACACCACCGGCAAGGTAACGACCACCTACAACAACAATTCGCGCTCGCTCACGAGCAGCGGCTCGATCCTCGCGGCGGCCGCGCGAAGCCACACGTCGTCGTCGTCGACCTCGCAAGACGCCCAGGCAGCGATCGCCTATACGTACGGCAACCAGAGCAGCGCCGTGGTGGGTGGCGGGTATGAAGCCAGCCAGCAGGCAGCGGCCGTTGAAGGCGGCTTCAGCCACACGAGCTCGAGCTCGGGCGGCCATATCGCGGCAGGCGGCGCTATCGGCGGCAGCTACAGCTATCAGGACCACAATACGCCCAGCCACGGCTCGGGCTCGCTGCACGCAAGCGGCGGCTTCCATGCCGGCTATAACGAATCCAGTCACAGCAGCCAGTCGGCTGTAGCGGGCGGCTTCGAGGCAGCGGAAGCCTCCGGGCAAGCCAGGGCATGGGGCTTCCAGGCCAATCAGGGTTCGGGCTTCGCCGCGGTCGCCGAACAATCGTCCAGCCACACGAGCAGCCAGTCGTCCTCCAGTGACGGTTTTGCCGCCGCCTGGAGCGTCAACGCCAGCCTCGCCACCACGGACGTGACGACCACGGGTTCGGTGACGCAGCACACCAACACGCAAGTCGCGGGGACGTTGAACGCCACCACTGGCGCCAATGCGGCTACCGGCGTGTCAGGCAACCTCGGCATCAACATCGCCGAAGGCATCGGCAACGCTCAAAGCAACGACGTGTCGCTCGCCTCGGTCGATATCGGCAACGTGTTCGGCAACGCGCAGATCTTCAACGCGCAATCGTCGGCCGGTACCGCGAAGATCAACAACTTCAATCTGAACGCGTCGATCGGGGATGGCTCGCTGTCGGGTGTGACGGGCAATGTCGGGGTGAACGTCGCCTCGGGTATCGGCAACGTGCAGAACAACAGCCTCGCCGGTGCCGTGACGACAGCCACGCCGGGTAACGCGCTGACCACGGCGATGGTCGCCACGGATGACAACTCGCAGTCGGCCGGTATGACGGTCAAGGGTCAATTCCAGGGCACCGCCATGCTGGGCGCCGGCGCACTGGCCAACGCATCCGGCAACATCGGCGTGAACATCGCCGGCGGCGCGGGCAACCTGCAACACAACGGCCTTGCAATCGCCGCGCTCAACAGCGGCCACTAAGCAGTCGGCAGGCAAAAAGAAGCCAGAAGTAATCGGGAGGAACACGCGCCGGCGGTCATTGAAACGGCCGGCGCGTGTATAAGCAGGAGACCAGCATGTCCGGGTTCAAGGGGTTCCCGGCGCTACAGTTCGCGGTAGCGCTGACCGGTTTCACTCTGTGCGCGACCAACAGCTACGCACAGGCGAGCGTCGACACGTCCACATTCGCGGGCGTTCCGTTGCACAAGACGGTTCGTTCGATGAGAGACATTCGTTACAGCCACATCGTCAGCCAGCAGTTCGACTACAGCTGTGGTGCGGCCGCGCTTGCAACCCTCCTTAAATACGGCTATGGCATCGACATTCCGGAGACCGAACTGATTCGCCGGATGATGGTGTTCTCCACGCCCGAAGTGGTCGTCAAAAACGGCTTCTCGATGCTCGACATGAAGAAATTCGTCGAGACCATCGGCTTGCGCGGCCGTGGCTTCCGGGTCAACGCCGACGCGCTTGAACACTTACAGATCCCCGTGATGGTTCTGATGAACATCGACGGGTACGAGCATTTCGTGATCGTCAAGCACGTCCAGGATGACCGCGTCTTCATTGCGGATCCGGCGCTCGGCAATCGCATCGTGCTCGAAGAGGACTTCGCCAAAACCTGGAACGGCCTGGTATTCGCGGTCCTCGGCAAACCCTTCAGGGAGGATTCACCGCTGTTGCAGGACAACGAGTCGCTCGCGCTCAAGCTGCGTGCCAACGCACTGGCCAACGGTACCGCGGCGACTCCCTTTGTCGAGTACGGCTTGATCAAGGCAGACCTGTTCTGACCCAACCATGAAGCACCCACTCTCACCATCAGGCCTCGCGATCTGCGCCATGTTGTGCGGCCTGACCAGCAGCGCCTATGCGTCAGATGCCGGCTCGCCACCGGTGCCTGCGTTCCTTGCTTCACACGATATCGACTCCGCCGCCATCAAGGTGCAGATGGTTGACGACGAGGTCCTCGCCAGACAGACCGGCAAATATGTCGGCGGCACGATGATTTCCGGCTTCGTTCTGAATGTCCTTTCACAGTGGCAGCTGCCCAACGGAGCGACCGCCCTCGCCCAGGGCACGCTCACCGCCGTGCAGAGCGCGGCCGGCCAGGTCGCCAGCACTGTCAACACGCTCGCGCGCGTGACCAATGGCAGGCTCGGCGATGCCGCGTCCAACTCGGGGGCCAACCCCAACGCTCAGGTAAGCGGCGGACAAAGCATCACGGTCAACGGCGTTTCGCAAGTCACGCAAGTGGCCGGCGACCGGAACGCCGGTTCCAACTCCGCGCTGATTGATTTCAATAGTAACGTCGTGTCGCTCGCGGGTGCCGCCAATGCACCGTCCGCGGCGGCCAGCAATTCGACCGGCTCGATCAAAGCCGGCATTTCATTCGGCAGCAACGGCGTAAGCGTCGCGCTACAGACGCCAGCCGGGCTCGCCTCGCAGACCATCATGCCAGGCAACGGGCAGATCGCCCAGTTGCTGCAGATTGCAGGCAATAACCAGCAAGTCGCCAACCAGTTGCAGTTGCATTTGCAGACGCAGCAAATGTCGGCCGCAATGATTCGTCAGCTCGGCGTACTACAAGCTCTGCAAAATTCAAGGAGATAAAAACGCGGGCCGCCACCCGCCTGTCGCAGCACAAGCAGTACACGCAGTACAGATTCGGTAGCGCACAACCAGGAGGCAGGTGACGCGCGGCCGGGGGAACACCGGGGGAACACATAATGAACAATTTTTCATCGACCAGGGTGCCGCGCATGGCACTGGCGGCCATTCCGGCCGCCGTCATGCTATTTGCACTTTCACAAGGGGCGAGCGCGCAGGCGCTCGCTGGACAATCCGTCGAAGATCGTTTGAATACGTTGATGCGGGTCGTGGACGAACAGCAGCGGCAGATTCATTCACTTGAGCGCCAGGTGACCAGTCTGGAGATGGCGCAGCGCGGCCGCGGCGCGCCAGGATACGGGGCGCCGGCAGGCAGCGAAGCGGTGGCGGAACAGCCGGGCGCGGACGGCTTGCCCGTGCCGCTGCCGCTACTCGCGCAGATCACGCCCGGCGCTCCCGCAACGGGCGGTAACACCGGCACGGCGACCGGCGTGCCGGTCAATCCGCCGGTGCCGGTGGGCAACACGGCGGGTGGCCTGCCGGCCGCCACCGACGGCAGCGGCAGCAACGGCGCGGTCGGCCAGACCCAGAAGGCCGCTGAACCCGTGCGCACGCAGGCCGAGGAAGCGGTCGTGCAGCGCGAACACGCGCCGCTCTTCGACCACAAACTGACGATGGACTGGGGCATCAGCGACACGTACTACGATCGCCGTCAGTTGCAACTGTCCGGCTTCCTCGCGCTCGATGCGATTTTCCTCGGCAACATCAACCTCGGCGAAACCAAGTCGCACCAGGTGATGGCCGATCTCGATACGCGCTACGGCCTGACCGACCGCATGAGTATCGATGTCGACGTGCCGTACATCTACCGGCATAGCAACTTCATTGTCGGCGGCGCGGGCGGCTCGGCAAGCACGCTGTCCGACGCTTCGGTGAACGGCAGCAATATCGGCGACGTGAATTTCGGGATCTACTACCAGTTCCTGAAGGAAACCAACAGCCTGCCGGACGTGGTCGGCAGTCTGCGCGTCAGGGCGCCGACGGGCACCTCGCCGTTCGGCGAGAAGCTCGTGCAGATCGACGCCAACAACACCAACCTCGTGGCGCCCAACAAGCTGCCCACCGGCACCGGCATGTGGAATATCACGGCCGGCGTGTCGCTGTTGAAAACCTACGACCCGGTGGTGCTGTTCGGCAGTGTTTCGTACACCTACAACATCGCGCGCTCGTTTGCGGACATCTCGTCGGTGCAGGGACAAACCCAGCCGGCCACAGTCAAGCTCGGCGACATCGTGCAGTTCGGCGGCGGCGTGGCGTTGGCATTCTCCGACAAGGACTCGGCCAGCATTTCGTTCACCATGGCGCTCGAACCCGAATCGAAGACCCGTGCGCCGGGCGGCTCCTACGAAAAAGTGCCGGGCAGCGAGACCACTGCGGCTGCGCTGAACTTTGGCCTGAACCACGTCGTGAACAAGCACCTCACCATCAACGGCTCGGTATCCGTCGGCATGACGCCGGATGCGCCGAACTTCGTGGTCGGCGTGCGGTTTCCCTACACCTTCTGACGTGTCAACGATACGAGGTCGAACGTGCGTGAATCACCTCATCTGACTAGTATTGCGCCGGTTGCGGGCGCGGGATCGCATATGACGCTTGCACGGCCGAAGGAAGTGCCCGCGGGCCGTTCCGTCGAAGCGCTGGCGAACCGGACGGCAGTCGCGTCGCTTGCCATGGGCGCGGCTCAGGGCGCCTGTGCGCAGGCAGAACGCACGCTGCTGTATCTGGCGCGCACGCCGGACGAGACCCTCGTCGCGCATCTGAAAAGCCACGGCTGGAAGGTCGCGGCGGCGCGCTCGGCGCATGAACTCGGCAAGCTCGTCAAACCGGATGTGGCGTGTGCCGGTATCGTCGATCTGGCGAGCTTTCCGCCACGCGACCTGAGCGGGCTCGAAGCGAGCCTGCGCCAGCAACAGGTCGGCTGGATCGCGCTCGCCACCAGCGAACGGCTCACCGATCCGGAAGTACGTCGCCTCGTGCGCCACTACTGCTTCGACTACGTGAAGACGCCCGTGGCGCACGCGACGATCGATTATCTGGTCGGTCACGCATTCGGCATGGTGACGCTGTGCGACCCCGATGTGACCCCGCCCGCGAGCGAGTCAGGCGACGAGGAGATGGTCGGCACCTGCGAAGCGATGCAGCATCTTTTTCGCACTATTCGCAAGGTGGCGAACACCGATGCGAGCGTATTCATTTCCGGCGAGTCGGGCACCGGCAAGGAGCTCACCGCGCTGGCGATCCACGAACGCTCACCGCGCCGCAAGGCGCCGTTCATGGCGATCAACTGCGGCGCGATTCCGCACCATCTGTTGCAGTCCGAACTATTCGGCTACGAGCGCGGCGCTTTTACGGGCGCGAATCAGCGCAAGATCGGCCGGGTGGAAGCGGCCGACGGCGGCACGCTGCTGCTCGACGAAATCGGCGACTTGCCGCTCGAAAGCCAGGCGAGCCTGCTGCGCTTCCTGCAGGAAGGCAAGATCGAACGCCTTGGCGGCCGCGAATCGATTCCAGTGGACGTACGCATCATTTCGGCCACCCACGTCGATCTGGAAGGCGCGATGCGCGACGGACGCTTCCGTGCCGACCTGTTCCATCGCCTCTGCGTGCTGCGCGTGGATGAACCGCCGTTGCGCGCGCGCGGCAAGGACATCGAAATCCTCGCGCATCACATTCTGCACAAGTTCAAGACTGACAGCGCGCGCAAGATTCGCGGTTTCACGCCATCGGCGATCGAGGCGCTGTACAACTACAACTGGCCCGGCAATGTGCGCGAACTGATCAACCGGGTGCGCCGCGCGATCGTGATGGCGGAGAACAAACTGATTTCCGCCGACGACCTCGATCTCGCGCACTTCACCGGCCAGCAGGCCATGAGCCTGTCAGAGGCGCGCGAGGCCGCCGAGAAGCGGGCGATCGAAGCGGCGCTGTTGCGCCATCGTCATCGGCTCAATGAAGCGGCGGTGGATCTGAATATTTCGCGCGTGACGCTGTACCGGTTGATGGGTCAGCATGGGTTGCGCGAAATGAGCACCGCCGACGTCCCCATCCAGGAATGACGCCGCGCCGGCTACATCCCGTGCGGCCCGCCGGCGCCGCGTTGCGACTCGCCGCCTGGCGGCGCTGACGCGCCATCTTGCGCGTCAGGTAGAATCAATCCGGTTACGTTCTCCTTTCCACTCGATGACGACGCTCACCCTGATCGTCGCTCGCGCCAATAACGGCGTGATCGGCCGCGACAACCAGTTGCCCTGGCGACTCCCCGAAGACCTCGCGTTCTTCAAGCGCACCACGATGGGCGCGCCCATCATCATGGGCCGCAAGACGCATGAATCGATCGGCCGGCCTTTGCCGGGACGCCGCAACATTGTCGTGACACGGGATGCCACGCGGCGCTTTCAGGGCTGCGACGCGGCCACCACCCTCGAGGACGCGCTGACGCTGGCCGCCCAGGATCAGGCGCCGGAGGCGTTTCTGATCGGCGGGGCGCAGTTGTATGCGGAAGGTCTGCGTCAGGCGGACAAACTGATCATCACCGAGATTTCCGCCGACTTCGACGGCGACGCCACCTTCCCCGCACTCGATGAAAACGAATGGGAAGAAGTCGCGCACGAAACGCATCGCGCGGATGCGCCGAACGATTTCGACTACGCGTTCGTCACCTATAAGCGCAAGGGCGTTTAAGGTTTCTGCGGTACGGCTGCAGGACACGCAGGCCGCATGTGATGCAGACAGACGATAAAAAAGCCACGCAAGCGCTTGCGTGGCTTTTTTATTTGCAGCAGATTCGCAACTGAGCTGAGTACGCCGTTTATTGCCCAGCGATCGTCATCCGTTCGATCAGCACCGAGCCGGTCTGCTTGGTGCCGCGCGTGATGGTATCCGCGCCGATCGCGACGATATGGCGGAACATCTCCTGCAAGGTGCTCGCCACGGTGATTTCTTCCACCGGATACTGGATCTTGCCGTTCTCCACCCAGAAGCCCGACGCGCCGCGCGAATAGTCGCCCGTCACGTAGTTCACGCCCTGCCCCATCAATTCAGTCAGCAGAAGGCCGGTGCCGAGCTTCTTCAGCATCCCTTCGAAGTCGTCTTCGGGGCGCGTGTTCGAGCTGCGCAGCGACAGGTTGTGCGAGCCGCCCGCGTTGCCGGTGGTCTGCATGCCGAGCTTGCGCGCCGAGTAGGTGGACAGGAAGTAGCCTTCCACCACGCCGTCTTTCACCACCGAGCGCTGTTTGGTGCGCACGCCTTCTTCGTCGAACGGCGCGCTGCCCATGGCGCGCGCGACGTGCGGGTCTTCCACCACCTGGATGTGCGGCGCGAACACCGGCTTGCCGAGGCTGTCGACGAGGAACGACGTCTTGCGATACAGCGCGCCGCCGCTGGTTGCCTGCACGAAGGCGCCGAGAATGCCGGCCGCGAGCGGTGCTTCGAACAGCACCGGCACCTTGCGGGTGTCGAGCCCGCGCGCGCCGATGCGCGACAGCGCCCGTTGCGCCGCGTAACGGCCCACCGCTTCAGGATCGGCTAGATCCGCCGCGCTGCGGGTCGACGTGTACCAGTCGTCGCGCTGCATATTGCGGCCGCTGCCGGCGATCGGCGCGCAGGCGATGTAGTGGCGCGAGTACGGATAACCGGCGAGGAAGCCGCGGGAGGTGGCGAGCACGAACTGCGAGTGCTGCGCCGAGACGCTCGCGCCTTCGGAATTCTTGATCTGCGGATCGGTTGCGAAAGCGGCGTCTTCCGAACGGCGGGCGATTTCCACTGCTTCGTCGGCGGAAAGATTCCATGGGTGATACAGATCAAGATCGCGCGGCGCGGTTTCGAGCAGCTCGGCTTCGGCGAGACCCGCGCAGTCGTCTTCCGCCGTAAAGCGCGCGATGTTGTAGGCCGCCGCAACCGTGTCCTTCAGGGCCTGCGACGAAAAGTCGGAAGTGCTCGCGTTGCCGCGCTTGTTGCCGATGAACACCGTCACGCCAACCATCTTGTCGCGGTTGTGTTCGATCGTCTCGACTTCGCCGCGCCGCACGGAGACGGACAGGCCGTCGCCTTCGGAAATTTCGGTCGCGGCGTCGGTGCCGCCGAGCGACTTCGCGTGACGAAGGATGTCCGAGGCGATTTCCTTCAGTTCATCCTGGGTATGCGGAAAAAAGCGCTGCTTGACGTCCATGTCTGCTGCCATTGTCGTTGCCGTCCTGTTCGGGGCCGAGCGGCCCTGGGTGTTTGCACATGTCACGCTCGTGCGCGCGCATTTGTGTGCGCACTTGTATGCGCATTTGCGTCCGCATTTGCGTCGCTACGTATCCCGCGATCATAGCAAGGTACGCGCTGCCGTACCTGGCATTCGCTGAGCCTTCGCGTACGAGCTCGCGCCGGGCGCGACGCCTTGTGCACAGCAGCACGGAGGGTACGGTGGGCGCGGCACGCTACAATATCGGTATGACACGCAAAACCCGCATTCAACCCATCGAATCCGCCGAGCCGGAAGTCGACGAAAACGGCTACGACCGTCCCAGCAAGTCCCAGCTCAAGCGCGAAATGCACGAGCTGCAGGAACTGGGCTCGGCGCTGATCGCCCTGCCGAAAGACGCGCTCAAGCGCATGCCGATGCCCGAAAAGCTCGACGACGCAGTACGCGAAGCGCGCCGCATCACCGATCACGAAGGCAAGCGCCGCCAGGTGCAGTATGTGGGTCGCGTGATGCGCTCGCTGCTGGACGAGGAAACCGCCGCGCTGCGCACCGCGCTGGACACCTATAACGGCGTCAACAAGGCGGAAACGGCCAAGCTGCACTGGATCGAGCGTACCCGCGAGAAACTTCTCGCTGACGACGTCGCGCTGACCGATTTCATCCGCCAGCACCCGAACGCCGACCCGCAGCAAGGCCGCACGCTGATCCGCAACGCCCGCAAGGAAGCGCAGCAGAGCAAGCCGCCGCGGTACTTCCGCGAGCTGTTCCAGTGGATCAAGAACGCGGACGGCCCGTCCACCGCGACCGATTCCGACGCTGAAGAAGGCCTGGAAGACGACGATGACGACCGCGACGCGTAAGCCCACGCGTAATCATCCGGACGAAATCGTGATCGGCCTCGTGTCGATCAGCGACCGGGCGTCCACCGGCGTGTATGAGGACAAGGGCATTCCGGCGCTGCAGGAATGGCTCGGCGCAGCGCTGACTTCACCGTTCCAGGTGGTCACACGCCTGATTCAGGACGACGCCCCCACGATTTCCGCGACGCTGATCGAACTGGTGGACGAAGTGGCTTGCGATCTGGTGCTGACCACCGGCGGCACGGGCCCGTCGCGCCGCGACGTGACGCCCGAAGCAACCCTCGCGGTGGCCACAAAGGAAATGCCGGGTTTCGGCGAGCAGATGCGCCAGATCAGCCTGAATTTCGTGCCCACGGCGATTTTGTCGCGCCAGGTGGCGGTGATCCGCGAAACGGCTGGGCACGCGGCGTTGATCGTCAACTTGCCGGGTCAGCCGAAATCGATCAGGGAAACCCTGGAGGGTTTGCGCGACGGCGAAAGCGGCGCGGTGAAGGTGCCGGGGATTTTCGCCGCGGTGCCCTATTGCATTGACCTGATCGGCGGTCCGTATGTGGAGACCAACGCCGAGGTGGTAAAGGCGTTCCGGCCGAAGAACGCGGTGCGCGCGCCTCGGCAGGGTTGAAACTGAAACGGCCGGCAGCTTATTCGTCTGCCTGCGAATCCTGAGCCTGCGGAGCCGACGGAATCAGGAAGTGCTCGCGGTAGTACTTCAGTTCGTCGATCGATTCGTGGATATCGGCGAGTGCCGTGTGCATGGCGCGCTTCTGAAAGCCCTTGTAGATGGCCGGCTGCCAGCGGCGGCACAGTTCCTTTAACGTGCTGACGTCGAGATTACGGTAGTGGAAGAAGCGCTCCAGATCCGGCATCCAGCGCGCCATGAAGCGGCGGTCCTGGCAGATCGAGTTGCCGCACATCGGCGATTTGCCCGGCGGCACGTATTGCGCGAGGAACTCGCGAATCTGCTCGGTTGCGTCGGCCTCGCTGACCGTCGACGCCTTTACGCGGTCGATCAGACCCGAGCGGCCATGCGTGTTCTGGTTCCACTGATCCATTTTGGCGAGCGTTTCGTCGCTCTGATGAATCGCCAGCACCGGGCCTTCGACAAGCCGCTCCAGCGTGGAATTCGTCACCACTACCGCGATTTCGATGATGCGGTCGGAATCCGGTTCGAGCCCGGTCATTTCCATGTCCAGCCAGACGAGGTTCATGTCGCTGCGTACGAGCGGCGGCTGGTCGGTGGATGCGAGGATGTCAGTCATGAAGGCAGCCCTGAGGGCCGGGCAGGCAGCTTGCTGGAAGCGCGCTTGCCGCGGCGATGGTTCGTTTGAGATTGGTTTGAGCGCGTCCCCGCCGGCAGGCGGGAAGAAACATATAATTCTCGCATAGATACCACGGAATCCCCGGATGCCTACCCTGTACTTCACCGTTCTGTTCGTCGTCGCCGTCGTGGCGATGGTCGGCACCAAACTATGGCTCGCGTCGCGGCAGATCCGCTTCGTCGCCGGCCATCGCGAGCAGGTGCCGAGCCAGTTTGCCGGCACCATCGCCCTCACCGCGCACCAACGCGCCGCCGACTACACCGTCGAGCGCACCCGGCTGACCATGATCGAGATCGTCGTCAGCGCCGCAGTGCTGATCGGCCTGACGCTCTTGGGCGGCGTGCAGGCGCTCGATCTGGCGATCTCCGACTGGCTGGGCCGCGGCTATGCCGGCCAGATCGCGCTGGTTGCCGCGGTGATCGCGATCACCAGCGTGATCGACCTGCCGTTCGACTATTACCGGCAATTCGTGGTCGAGCAACGCTTTGGCTTTAACCGCATGAGCAAAGGGATCTTTTTCCTCGACCGCATCAAGGGCGTGCTGCTCGGCGCCGCGTTCGGCCTGCCGTTGCTGTTTGTCGTGCTGTGGCTGATGAACCAGGCCGGCAGTTTGTGGTGGCTGTGGACGTGGATCGTGTGGGTGGCGTTCCAGATGCTCGTGCTGGTGCTGTATCCGTCGTTTATCGCGCCGCTTTTCAACAAGTTCGAACCGCTGAAGGACGAGGCGCTGAAAAGCCGCATCGAAGCGCTGATGCAGCGCTGCGGTTTCGCCGCCAAGGGTCTCTTCGTAATGGACGGCAGCCGCCGTTCCGCGCACGGCAACGCGTATTTCACCGGCTTCGGCGCCGCCAAGCGCATCGTGTTCTTCGACACGCTGCTTGCGCGCCTGTCGGGTCGCGAGATCGAAGCGGTGCTTGCGCACGAACTCGGCCACTTCAAGCGCCGTCACGTGATCAAACGGATGCTCGTTACCTTCGCGCTCAGCCTCGTGATGCTCGCCCTGCTCGGCTGGCTCACGCAGTGCGTGTGGTTCTACGAAGGGCTCGGCGTGCGGCCGTCGCTGATCGGCGGCAATAGCGGGCTCGCGCTGGTGCTGTTCTTCCTCGCGCTGCCGGTGTTCCTGTTCTTCGTCACGCCGCTTGGCAGCCTCAGTTCCCGCAAGCACGAGTTCGAAGCCGACGCTTTCGCCGCGACGCAAACCGATGCGCAAGACCTCGTCAGCGCACTCGTCAAACTGTACGAAGACAATGCGTCGACGCTGACGCCTGATCCGCTCTACACCGCGTTCTATTACTCGCATCCGCCAGCGTCGCAGCGGATCGACCGCCTGCTGCGGCACGCATGAGCGGCCGCTCTCCGAAAGCGCCGCGCGCGCCGTCCAGCACGCGCGTAGGCGGCCTCGTGGTGGCCGCCCATGGGCGCCACTATCTGGTCGCGCCCGAAGACGGTGGCGCGATGCTCCAGTGCTTCCCGCGTGGCAAGCGCAGCGAAGTAGCGGTCGGCGATCGTGTGATTTACGAGCCCACTTCGGCCGACCAAGGCGTGATCGTCGAGATCGGCGAGCGGCGCAATCTGCTGTATCGCTCCGATCAATACAAGTCGAAACTCTTCGCCGCCAACCTCGATCAGTTGCTGGTCGTGCTCGCTACCGAACCGCATTTCAGCGAGGATCTGCTCGGCCGCGCGTTAGTCGCTGCCGAGGCGAACGAACTCAAGCCGCTGATCGTGCTCAACAAGACCGACGTGGTCGCCGAACTGGAAGGTGCGCGCGCGCGGCTCGAGCGCTATCGCGCGCTCGGTTATACCGTGGTGGAAGTGTCGATCAAGATGCAACCGGAGGCCGCACGCGCCGCGTTGACCGAGCATCTGCACGGCCACTCGACGCTCCTGCTCGGCCAGTCCGGCATGGGCAAATCGACGCTGGTGAATCTGCTGATTCCCGATGCCGAAGTCGCCACGCGCGAAATCTCGACCGCTTTGAACAGCGGCCGGCATACCACGACCTTCACGCGTCTTTATCCGCTGCCGAACGGCGGCGGCGGTGCGTTGATCGACTCGCCGGGCTTCCAGGAATTTGGCCTGCATCACTTGACCGAAGGCCGCCTCGAGCGCGCGTTTCCCGAGTTCCGGCCGCTGTTGCCGAATTGCCGCTTCTACAACTGCCATCACTTGCACGAGCCGGGCTGCGCGATCCTCGAAGCGGTCGCCGATGGACGCATCCGGCGCGAGCGGCATGCGCTGTATGCGCAGCTCGTGCACGAAGCCAGCCAGATCGTGCGCTGACATGAGACTGATGCGCGCGCCGAATCTGATCATCGGACAGCATTGGGTCAATGTGCTGGCGACCGCGGGTATCCCCTGTGAGTTGCACAACCGTTACCTGAACGGCGCGCTCGGCGATATTCCGGCAGATCAGTGCGCGCCTGAACTATGGCTCGTCGATGAACGCGATGAGGCGATGGCGCGACGCCTGATCGACGCGGCCTCGCATGGACCCGCAGCGGGCTCGCCTTCGTGGCGCTGCGCCCAGTGCGGCGAGACGCTCGAAGCGCAGTTCACCGTGTGCTGGCAGTGCGGGACAGCACGTGATCCACGGGACGGGTGAAGCGGCTAAGGCACTAATGAAAAGAGGCCGGGGTTTCGCCCGGCCTCTTTTTTTGCTGCTGTGTACGCGTCGCTTCAAGCAGAACTTCAGGCGAGCCACACCGCGATAGTCAGCATCAAAAGCAGGATCATCCACAGCACCACGGCTCGCCACACCAGACCCACCGCCGATTGCAGCGTGCGCGGCGTGCAGTCGTCGCCGACCTGCATCGGGCCGCCGTCTCCGGTGGTCAGCGCGTCGAGGCTCGACGGCTCGGCCAACGGGCCGCTCAGCCGCGCGCCCAATGCGCCGCTGCCCGCGGCCAGCAGGACGCCGTCATTCGCGTCGGGCCACTGACGCGCATGATTGCGCCACGCATAAATCGCGTCTTCAAAATTACCGACGATCGCAAAGCCCAGCGAGGTGAGACGCGACGGCACCCAGTCGATAACGAAGAAGGCCTGCTGAGCGAAGCTCGAAAACGCAACGGTACGGTCGTCCACCGGGCGTGCCCACGTGCGTGCCAGATATTCGGCAATCCGATACAGCACCGCGCCCGCGGGCCCGACCGGAATCAGGAACCAGAAGAACACGCCGAACACATGCCGATGCGAAGCCACCACCGCGTGAATCAGCGTGTGACGCACGATCTCGCTGACCGGCATGTCGACGGTATCGAGGCCGGTCCATTCGTTGAGGATTTCGCGCGCGCGCGGCACATCGTCGTTATTCAACGCGAGGTGGATGTCGGTGAAGTAATGGCTGAACTGGCGGAAACCGAGCGTGAAGTACAGCACCGCGACGTTCCACAGGAACGCCAGCGCAAAGTGAATGTGATACAGCACGTAGTAGACAAGCGCGACGGCCAGCGTCCACGGCACCACCACCACCAGCCACGCGAGCAGGCCATGCTTGGGCTTGCCGGCATCGAATCCGTGCGCCGCCGACTCCGCATGGTATTGAAGCAACGCTGACACCGGATTGTTCGGCGACAGCGCGCGCACCTGTTCAATGATCAGAGCCAGCAATACGGAGAAAAAAGTCATGCGATGCGCCGTGCTTTTCGAGTTTTACGATTATTTTATAACGATAGCACAGGGTCGGATGCGGCTGACGGGCGATGGTGACAAACACCCAACAACCGCACAGTTCGATGCGGCTTACGCCGCCAGGAAACGATAGAAGTTGCGCAGCATCGCCGCAGTCGCGCCCCAGATGAAGTGGTGGCCGCCTGGCTCATTCTCGTCCGCACCCTCCTCGCGGTCCGCTGATGCCGCACGCGGATAAGGCATCGCGAAGAAGCGGCGCTCGCCGCAATCCCAGCGAAACACGCGCACTTCGTGATGCACGGGGTTCATCAGAAAACTGAGCGGGACTTCGAAGACCTCAGCCACTTCGAGTGCATCCGCTTTCAATGTGAACGGCGGATGCACGAGGCCGATGACCGGCGTTACGCGAAAGCCGGTGCCCGTCAGATAGTCGGGCAGCGCACCGAGAATTTCGACGTGCGACGGATCGAGGCCGACCTCTTCTTGCGCTTCGCGCAGCGCCGTAGCGGTCGCGTCAGCGTCGAATGGTTCGTGACGGCCGCCCGGAAAGCTCACTTGACCAGCGTGGTCGTTCAGATGGTCGGCACGCGTGGTCAGCAGCACGGTCAGGCCGTCATCGCGAACCACCAGCGGCACCAGAACGGCGGCCACGCGCGGGTCGGCTTGAGTATCGCGCCAGGGCGCTTCGATGATCGGTTCAGGCGTCCAGGACAGACGCTGTTCGAAGCGCGCACGCAGACTATCGGGCGTCAGACGCCCGGCAGCAAGTGGAGGCAGATTGGCGCCCGTCGCTTCGACAGGCAGTGTTTCGGGCTCAAAGGCTGGACGGATCAACGGGTCTCTCGGAATGCGCGGATAGGGGACATGCCGCTATTTTGACCCAACAAACAAAAAAGCACCCGCGAGGGGTGCTTTTTCTTACAGCTTTTACGCTTCCGGAGTAGCGCGGTCTTTCTTTGCGACCAGCTTTTCCTTGATCCGGGCCGACTTGCCCGAACGATCGCGCAGGTAGTACAGCTTCGCACGACGCACATCGCCACGACGCTTCACGACGATGCTTGCCAGCAGCGGCGAGTACGTCTGGAACGTACGCTCGACGCCTTCGCCCGACGAAATCTTACGGACGATGAACGACGAATTCAGACCACGGTTACGCTTGGCGATCACCACGCCTTCGTAAGCCTGAACACGCTTACGCGTACCTTCAACCACGTTCACGCTGACGATCACCGTATCGCCGGGGGCGAATTCGGGGATGGTCTTCTCGCCGAGGGCACGGCCGATTTCTTCCTGCTCGAGTATTGCAATCAGATTCATCACTGACTCCTAAGTCCATCTTGTCGACGTTCGTACCTGCCTCGCGCTGGTTTGACCTGTTGCGCCCGGCTACGGCCCCGATAGAGGATGGGTTCACATCTGGCGCCGTACACGCATGTGCGGCACCGCCTATGTCCGCTCGAAAGACGAGGGCGTTACGCCTTTGACGCTTCCTTCGCGAGACTCGTAAGCCATGCCTCGTCGGCACGGCTCAACATCTTGTTCTTTCTGGCCTTCACGATCAGATCGGGCCGCTTGTTCAACGTGTTGCGCAGGGCTTCCCGCCGACGCCATGCCTCGATTTCCGCATGATGGCCGCCGAGCAGCACATCGGGCACACGCACGCCGTCATAGTCTTCGGGCCGCGTGTAATGCGGGCAATCCAGCAACACGTCGACAAAACTGTCCTGCACCGCCGATTGCGAGTCGTTCAGCACACCGGGCAACTGACGCACCACGGCATCCATCAACGCCATGGCCGGCAGTTCGCCGCCTGACAGCACGAAGTCGCCGAGGCTGACTTCTTCGTCGACAACACGATCGAGCAAACGCTGATCGATCGCTTCATAGCGCCCGCACAACAGAATCAGACCAGGCTCGGCCGCGAACTGCATGACGCGGTCGTGATTGAGCGTAGCGCCTTGTGGCGACATCATTACGACACGCGACGCGCCGATGCCTTGCTCCGCCTGCGCCGCTTTCGCAGCGCCGATCGCGTCTTCCAGCGGCTTCGCCAGCATCACCATGCCGGGGCCGCCGCCGTACGGGCGATCGTCGATTGTGCGGTAGTTATCTGTCGTGAAATCGCGTGGATTCCACGTACGCAACCCGTAGCGCTCCTGCTTCGCCGCGCGGCTGGTGATACCCCAGTCGGTCAGCGCACGAAACATGTCTGGAAAGAGCGTAACGACATCGAACTGCATCGCTCTCTCCGTTCAGCGAGTCATTTAGTAATCGGCTTCCCAGTCGACGATGACCTGCTTCGCCGCCTGATCCACCGTTTTGACAAAGACACCGACGAACGGGATCAAACGTTCGCCAGTCACCGGCCTGCCGTTTTTGTCGACGGCCGGGTATTCGATACGCATCACCGAATGCGCACCGTTGTCGATCATGTCTGCAACTTTACCGAGGGCTACCCCGGCTATATTCACCACGTCCAGGCCAAGCAGGTCGACCCAGTAGAATTCGTCGGCCTCGAGCGCCGGAAATTCGCTGCGGCTGATATACACGCGAGCGCCGCGCAATGCCAGCGCCGCATCGCGATCAGCCACGCCGCCCAGATGGGCAACGACGGTGTCGCTATGCGTTTTGGCCTGCAATGATGGCGCCGATTTGCGCTCCTCGCCTTTCAGCAGCCACCAGCGTTTCGCGCTCAACAAGGCGTCGCCGCCGTGCCCGGCTTCCGCGTGCGCGGCTACCTTGACCCAGCCTTTGAGGCCGTACGCGTCGACAATGGCGCCGACTTCAACCGCATCGGCCGGCCAGCTTTCTGCCGTCTCCACGCGCATTTCCGCAGCGTTGGAAGCGGCACTGCCGGCGTCGCCTTTCGCTTTGCCCTCGGCTCGTTCGACCGGCTTGCGGACGAATGCACCGAACGGCGCCTGACCAGACGTCCTGGCGCTCGGGGCCGCCGCTTTTGCCTTCACGCGACCTGGACTGCCGGAATCACGCTCAGACATACGAAAACCTCGACGAAAACCTCGCTGCCAACTTCGACGCCTGCTTCAGCAAAACTCGCGCATCGGACTGCCCACGCAAGCTGCGCGAGCCGCCGGCCGAACCGACGACGATACGCATGCTAGCCATTAAGCAGCCGGCTGCGCCTTTTGCGCTTCTTTCACGAGACGCTCGACGGTCGGCGACAGTTGTGCGCCAACGCCTTGCCAGTACGTCAGGCGGTCTTGAGCGATACGCAGCGACTCACCCTTCGTAGCGACCGGGTTGTAGAAGCCAACGCGCTCGATGAAGCGGCCGTCACGACGGTTACGCGAATCGGTTGCGACGATGTTGTAGAACGGGCGCTTCTTGGAGCCGCCACGAGCCAAGCGGATGATGACCATATTAAAATCCTTGAAAACCGGGGTGCGGAACGACTGAAACACGCGATTATAGCGGGAAACCGACGCCATAACAAACACTTACCGGGATAAACTGAGCGACGGGGTTGCGCCGGCCGCCCAGGAAGGGGCCCCAGACATCGCCGAAACGCCCGAATTACCTGACGGAGCGCCTGTGAAACTTCTGCCGCTGCCTGCGTTCTGGTCCGCTTCGTTCGATCTCGTTGCCCGCATTGCGAAGGTTGTGCGCACCTGCCGCGTTCGGACCCTACGCACCTTGGCGGCGCTGCTGCTAGCCGTTGTTGCCCTGCCGTCGCTGGCCGCCCTTCCGGTCGAGCGCATCAAGCTGCCGCCGGGCTTCCATATCGAGGTTCTGTCCGATGCGGTGCCGAGTGCGCGGGCGATGACGCTCTCACCGAAAGGCATACTTTACATAGGCAGCCTCGACGGCCACATCTACGCACTCGAGTTGCAAAACGGGCGAGTGACCGCGCGCCATGTGATCGCCTCCGGGCTGGAGACGCCGGCCGGCGTTGCCTGGCGGGATGGAGCCCTCTATGTGTCCGCAGTGTCGAAAATTCTACGCTTTGATGCGATCGACGCCCACCTGAATGATCCACCGAAGCCCGTCGTCATCACGGACAAACTGCCCACGGAGACGCATCACGGCTGGAAATTCATCGCTTTCGGACCGGACGGTAAGCTGTATGTACCGCAAGGCGTGCCCTGCAACGTGTGCCTGAAAGATCGCGACCGCTTCGGGCTGATCGGCCGCATGGATCCGGACGGCAGCCATTATGAAGTTGTGGCGCGCGGCATCCGCAACTCGGTTGGCTTTGCGTGGCATCCGGTGACGCACGAGTTGTGGTTCACCGACAACGGCCGCGACCTGATGGGCGACGACATACCGGACGACAAGCTCAACCGCGCCTCGCGCGACGGCATGGACTTCGGCTTTCCCTACTGCCACGGCGGCGACACGTCCGACCCCGAATTCGGCCGAGACCACCCGTGCAGCGCATTTACGCCGCCGGTGGTAAAGCTTGGCGCCCATGTCGCTTCGCTCGGCATGCGGTTTTACAGCGGCCCAATGTTCCCTCCCAGCTATCGAAACACCATCTTCATCGCCGAACACGGGTCGTGGAATCGCAGCAAGAAGGTCGGCTACCGGGTTGTGCACGTGATCACCGACCCGGACGGCAGCGATGCGCATCAGGAGGTCTTCGCCGAAGGCTGGCTTCAGCCGGGCGAAACGGCATGGGGCCGGCCGGCTGACGTGCTGCCGATGCCAGACGGCTCGCTGCTGATCAGCGATGACTTCGCAGGCGCGGTCTATCGCGTCACGTATACGACGCCTGCGCCGTAACAGCGCCGTTTGAAGCACGCGGATCGCCCGTGCTGCCGATGCGGTTGTACGTCGCGCGCGAGGCGCGGCGGGCGTAGAATGCGCGTCGGTCCGCGCTCAACAGCGCGCCGCTCCTTTCGACCGCCTGTCACACTGCTCTCGCCTACATGTCCACCCTTGTTTCGAATTCCCCGCGTTTCAGATCCAAGACGATTACCGCCGCGCTGGCGTTTTTCTTCGGCAGCCTCGGCGCACACCGCTTCTATCTCTACGGCATGCGCGACATTTACGGCTGGGCGCATCTGATCGGCATCCTGATCGGCGTTCCGGGCGCCATGCTGGTAGCGGCAAGCGAGCGCACTTCGATGCTCGGCTGGGTGCTGGCCTTTCCTGGCGCCGTCTCGCTGCTCGCCGCGTTCCTCGCCGCGATTGTCTACGGCCTGCGCCCGGACGAAAAATGGGACGCGCAGTTCAACGCGCAAACCCAGCGTAAAAGCCGCTCCGGCTGGACGGTCATTTTCGTCGTCATCTTTTCCCTGCTGATCGGCGCGTTCCTGCTGATGACCGGCCTTGCGATCTCGTTCCAAACCTACTTCGAAGGCCAGGTGCAAGCCGCCAAGGCGCTCTCGCAGTAACCGGCGGCCGTTGCGCTAGAAAAGATCCAACTGCGGATTGGCCGGCGGCTGCGTTGCCCGCACCGGCTCGACGCGGCGAAAGTGCGACATATCCAGAATTCCGCGATCGCGCCGGTTCAGCCCCAGGCGACGCACGGCATTGTGGAACCGCTGCTTGAGCAGATCCGCCCACAAACCTTCTCCCTTCATTCGCGTGGAGAAGCTGGAGTCGTAGTCCTTCCCGCCTCGCATATCACGCACGCGGCTCATCACCCGGTCGGCACGATCGGGAAAATGCGCCGCGAGCCAATCTTTGAATAGCGGCGCCACTTCCCACGGCAAACGCAGCACGATATAGCTCGCGTTGCTTGCCCCTGCTTCCGCGCAGGCCTCCAGCACACGCTCCATATCGGGCTCGGTGACAAACGGGATCACCGGCGCGATGCTGACGCCCACCGGAATGCCCGCCTCGCTCAACGTACGGATCGTGCGCAACCGGCGCGACGGCGTGGCCGCACGCGGTTCGAGCGTGCGCGCGATGTCCGCGTCGAGCGTGGTGATCGTGATCGCAGCCATGAATTGGCCACGCGCCGCCATCGGCGCGAGCAGATCGAGATCGCGCTCGATCAGCGAGGATTTGGTGATCGCCGCAAACGGCTGGCCGCGCTCGGCGAGTACTTCGATTACCCGCCGTGTAAGGCGCAAATCCCGCTCGGCCGGTTGCCACGCGTCGGTACTCACACCGAGAGCGATCGGCTCCGGCACGTAGGATTTCTTCGACAATTCGTGCTCGAGCAATTCCGGTGCGTTGATCTTCGCGTAGATGCGGCTTTCGAAGTCGAGCCCAGGAGACAGCCCCAGATAGCTATGCGTAGGCCGGGCGAAACAATAAATACAGCCGTGCTCGCAGCCGCGATAAGGATTGAGCGACACGCTAAACGGAATATCCGGCGACGCGTTGCGCGTGAGAATGCTCTTGGCCCGTTCTTCGAATACCTGCGTACGCAAGACCTTGGGTTCGCCGTCAGCCTCTTCGGATTGCGCCAGCCAGCCGTCATCCACTGCTTCGCGCTGGTCGACTTCGTAGCGGCCTTGCAGGTTCGTCACCGCGCCACGCCCTTTGCGGGGCGCGGGTGGAGCGATCGGAAATTCAGTATTGGAATCGGTCACGGCGGATGACGACGAACGGGACGGCAAACAAAAAACGGCGCAGAACACCTGTATAAATATACAGTGTTTACGCCGTTTGTCGAGCCCGACCCGCCACTTTCAACGTGTTAGTCGCCCACCGCGATCATCAGTGTTTCCTTGATCTCTTCCATTACCACGTAGCTTTTCGACTGCACCGCGCCTGGCAGTTGCAGCAGGATGTCGCCGAGCAGTTTGCGATAGTCCGCCATTTCGCCGATGCGCGCCTTGATCAGATAGTCGAAATCGCCCGACACGAGATGGCATTCCAGCACCTCGGGAATCTTCTGCACTTCGCGCCGGAACTGGTCGAACATGTTGCCGCTTTTGTGATCGAGCGTGATCTCGACGAACACCAGCAGCGCCGCGCCCAGCTCAGCCGGGTTGACCCGCGCGTGGTAGCCGGTGATCACACCGTCGCGCTCCATCCGCTTGACGCGTTCGATGCAGGGCGTGACCGACAGCCCGACCTGCTCGGCAAGCTCCTTCATCGCCATCCGGCCGTCCTGTTGCAGGAGCCGCAGGATCTTGTGATCGAGTTTGTCGAGGGTGCGGACAGGTTGGCGCTGTGTACGCATAGTGTTTTTGCTGAAAATCCTGAAAATACAATAACAAAACCTACCTGACTCTCAATAGTATAGCGGCTAACACTGGGCGAACCGCATTACACCTCGTGAATCGAATGAATTCAGCCGATTCGACGAGCGCACCGCCCTCAGACCTTTTCTGGAGCAGCTATGCGAGTCGTCGTTTTGGGCAGTGGCGTCGTCGGGATAACGAGTGCTTATTACCTGGCGCGTGCCGGTCATGAAGTGACCGTGATCGATCGCGAGGCTGGCCCGGCGCTCGAAACCAGCTTTGCCAATGCCGGCCAGATCTCGCCGGGCTACGCGTCGCCGTGGGCAGCCCCGGGTGTGCCGCTGAAGGCCGTCAAGTGGATGTTCCAGAAGCACGCGCCGCTGGCGATTCGCCTCGACGGCACGCAGTTCCAGCTGCAATGGATGTGGCAGATGCTGCAGAACTGCACCGCGTCGCGTTATGCAGTAAACAAGGGCCGTATGGTCCGCCTCGCCGAATACAGCCGCGACTGCCTGCAGGCACTTCGCGCCGAAACCGGCATCCAGTACGAAGGCCGTACCGGCGGCACGCTGCAGGTATTCCGTACGCAGCAGCAATTTGAAGGCGCCGCCAAAGACATCGCCGTGCTGAAAGACGCCAACGTGCCGTATGAACTGCTGTCGCCGGCCGAACTGGCGCAAGCGGAACCGGCGCTCGCCGCGGTCTCGCACAAGCTGACGGGCGGTCTGCGCCTGCCGGGCGACGAAACCGGCGACTGCCAGATGTTCACCACGCGCCTCGCGGCGATGGCCGAGCAATTAGGTGTCAAATTCCGCTACAACACGCCGATCGATTCGCTGGCCATGGCCGGCGACCGCATTGCCGGCGTGCAGTGTGGCAATGAACTGGTGCGCGCGGATTCGTTTGTCGTCGCGCTCGGTTCGTTCTCGACGAAATTCCTGTCCGGCCTCGTCAAGATTCCGGTCTACCCGCTCAAGGGTTATTCGATTACCGCGCCGATCGTGAATGAAGCGGCTGCGCCGGTGTCGACGGTGCTCGACGAAACCTACAAGATCGCGATCACGCGCTTCGACGACCGGATTCGTGTCGGCGGCATGGCGGAGATCGTCGGCTTCGACAAGTCGTTGCGCCAGGCGCGTCGTGAAACGCTCGAACTGTGCGTCAACGATCTGTTCCCGGGCGGCGGCGATACGTCGAAGGCCACGTTCTGGACCGGCCTGCGCCCGATGACGCCAGACGGCACGCCGATCGTCGGCCGCACCCCCGTGCCGAACCTGTACCTGAACACGGGCCACGGCACGCTAGGATGGACGATGTCGTGCGGTTCGGGTCAGTTGCTGGCCGATGTGATGTCCGGCAAGCAGCCGGTCATCAAGGCAGACGACCTGTCGGTGCATCGCTATCTCGGCGAGACCGGCACCGCACATCGTCCGGCGTACGCTTAAGGTTTAACGCTTCGCGAGCGGTTGTTGCGCCGGGTTGCCTCCACAAACCGGCCTGACAAAAGCAAACGGCGCCTCACAGGGCGCCGTTTGCTTTTTATGAGCAGGCGTTCAACGTCAGAACTGATCTTCCGACAACGCGAGCACGCTCTCCCCGCCCTTCGCGGTAACGATCGACGCTTCAAGCGCCGACGCCTGCGGCAGCACATGCTCGGCATAAAACTGCGCCGTCGCGATCTTGGCGCCATAGAACGACGGATCTTCGTCGCGTTTTTTAGCAGCCACGAGCAACGCGCGCGCCATCTGCCAGCCGCCCAGCACAATGCCCGCGAGCTTCAGATACGGCACGCTGCCGGCGAACACCGCATTCGGATCGCTCTTCGTGTTGGTGACGACGAAATCAACCGCCGCGCTCAATGAGCGATGCCCCTGCGCCAGATACGTCTTCATCGAGTCGAACGCCGCGCCCTGTTGCGCGCCGAGTGCCTCGATCGTTTCAGCCACGCCGGCCAGCAGCGCTTTCGCCACCTTGCCGCCATCGCGCACGGTCTTGCGGCCGATCAGGTCGTTGGCCTGGATCGCGGTCGTGCCCTCGTAGATCGGCAGGATGCGCGCGTCGCGGTAATACTGTGCGGCGCCGGTTTCTTCGATAAAGCCCATGCCGCCGTGCACCTGCACGCCAAGGCTCGTCACGTCGATCGACAACTCCGTGCTCCAGCCCTTCACGATCGGCACGAGGTATTCGTAGATCGCCTGATGCCCGGCGCGTGTCGCTTCGTCCGGATGACGATGCGCGATGTCGCAATGAGCGGCGGCAACGTAGGCCAGGGCACGCGAAGCCTCGGTCAGGCCACGCATCGTCGACAGCATGCGGCGCACGTCCGGGTGCTCGATGATCGCCACCGATTGTTTCGCCGATCCGTCCACGGGGCGGCTTTGCACGCGGTCCTTCGCGTACGCAACGGCCTTCTGGTACGCCCGGTCCGAGACGCCCACGCCCTGCATGCCGACGGCGAAACGCGCCGCGTTCATCATGATGAACATGTATTCGAGGCCGCGATTTTCTTCGCCGATCAGATGACCGACCGCGGCGCCGTGGTCGCCGAATTGCAGCACCGCGGTCGGGCTCGCCTTGATGCCGAGCTTGTGTTCGATTGACACGCAATGCACGTCGTTACGCTCGCCGAGCGAGCCGTCTTCGTTGACGAGAAACTTCGGCACGATAAACAGCGAAATGCCCTTCACGCCTTCCGGTGCATTCGGGGTGCGCGCCAGCACGAGGTGGGCGATGTTCTTCGCCATGTCGTGCTCGCCCCACGTGATGAAAATCTTGGTACCGAACAGCTTGAACGAACCATCGCCTTGCGGTTCGGCGCGCGTGCGCACCGACGCGAGGTCGGAGCCGGCTTGCGGCTCGCTCAGGTTCATCGTGCCGGTCCACTCGCCGGAAATCAGCTTGGGCACGTAGGTTTGTTTTTGCGCTTCGGTGCCGGCGGTCAGCAACGCTTCGATTGCGCCGTCGGTCAACAAAGGACATAGCGCGAACGACAGGTTCGACGCGTTGAGCATTTCGATGCACGGCGTCGCGATCAGCTTGGGCAGGCCTTGGCCTTCGTAGTCGACAGGATGTTGCACGCCTTGCCAGCCGCCTTCCACGAACTGACGGAACGCTTCCTTGAAACCGGGTGTCGCCGTGACCACGCCATCCTTCCAGCTGCTCGGATTGCGATCGCCCTCCACGTTCAGCGGTGCCAGCACTTCGCCGCACAGTTTCGCCGACTCTTCGAGTACGGCCTGAGCCGTGTCGAGGTTCGCCTCTTCGAAGCCCGGCAGGGTCGCGATGTCTTCGAGACCGGCCAGCTCTTTCATCACGAACAGCATGTCCCGGATTGGCGCGTTATACATGTCAGTTCTCCTCCTGCCATTGATAAAAAAAGGGCGCCGGACTTTGCGAGGTCCCGCGCCCTTCGTGTGCTGCCAGACGCCTCTTACAGGGCGCTGTGAGGCTTAGCCCAGTTCGCTGACGAGCTCGGGCACGAGCGTGAACAGATCACCCACCAGACCATAATCGGCGACGCTGAAAATCGGCGCTTCCGGGTCCTTGTTGATGGCCACGATCACCTTCGAGTCTTTCATCCCGGCCAGATGCTGGATCGCGCCAGAGATGCCGACTGCCACGTACAGTTGCGGCGCGACGATCTTGCCGGTTTGTCCGACCTGATAGTCGTTCGGCACGAAACCCGCATCGACGGCTGCGCGCGATGCGCCCAGCGCTGCGTTCAGCTTGTCGGCCAGCGGTTCCAGAACCTTGGTGTAGTTCTCGCCGTTGCCCAGACCACGGCCACCCGAAACGATGATCTTCGCCGAGGTCAGTTCCGGACGATCCAGCTTCGTCACTTCGCGGCTCACGAATTGCGACAGGCCGGTGTCAGCTGCCGCTTCGATCTTCTCGACCGTTGCGCTGCCGCCTTCGGCCGACACTGGGTCGAAACCGGTCGAACGGACCGTGATGACCTTGATCGGGTCTTGAGATTGAACTGTAGCGATCGCGTTGCCTGCGTAGATTGGGCGCTCAAACGTATCGGGCGCGTCCACTGCGGTGATGTCGCTGATCTGTGCGACGTCGAGCTTCGCGGCGATACGCGGTGCAATGTTCTTGCCGTAGGCGGTAGCCGGCGCGAGGATGTGCGTGTAGTCCTTCGCGATGTTCAGCACGGTCGCTTCGACGTTTTCTGCCAGGCCCGCTTCGAGTTGCGGCGCGTCGGCCAACAGCACTTTGCTTACGCCTGCAATCTTTGCTGCTGCATCCGCTGCGGCTTGCGCGTTGTGGCCGGCCACCAGCACGTGAATGTCGCCGCCAATCTTTTGCGCCGCTGCGATCGTGTTCAGCGTCGCGGCCTTGATCGACGCGTTATCGTGTTCTGCAATTACCAGATTCGTCATTTCGTCCGTCTCCTTACAGCACCTTGGCTTCGGTCTTCAGCTTCTCGACCAGCGTCTTCACATCCGGCACCTTCACACCGGCGGAGCGCTTCGGCGGCTCGACAACCTTCAGCGTCTTCAGGCGCGGCGTGACGTCAACACCCAGATCTTCCGGCTTGACGACTTCCAGCGGCTTTTTCTTCGCCTTCATGATGTTCGGCAGCGTCACGTAGCGCGGCTCGTTCAGGCGCAGGTCGGTGGTGATAACTGCGGGGAGCTTCAAAGCTAGTGTTTCAGCACCGCCGTCCACTTCGCGCGACACCGTTGCCTTACCGTCAGCGACGACAACCTTCGATGCAAACGTCGCCTGCGGCAGATTCGCCAAAGCAGCCAGCATCTGACCGGTCTGGTTCGAATCGTCGTCGATCGCCTGCTTGCCGAGGATGACGAGACCAGGCTGTTCCTTGTCGACCAGCGCCTTCAGCAGCTTGGCGACAGCCAGCGGCTGCAGTTCTTCAGACGACTCGATCAGAATCGCGCGATCCGCGCCGATCGCCAGCGCCGTACGCAGCGTTTCCTGCGACTGAGTCACGCCGCAAGAAACCGCGATCACTTCGGTCGCCACGCCCGCTTCACGCAGGCGCACGGCTTCTTCAACCGCGATTTCGTCGAACGGATTCATCGACATCTTCACGTTCGCGATGTCGACGCCCGTGCCGTCCGATTTGACCCGGACTTTCACGTTGTAATCGACCACTCTCTTGACTGGCACCAGGATTTTCATGCACACGCTCCAAAGTTACGAATACGTCAACCCAACGAACATTATAACGACTGCCCTTCCGGCAACCGTGTCGCGGGCGCTCTAGCAGGAGGATATCGCTCCTCAGCGGCGTGACGGCAATATCGAACGGTCGTTCTATTTTAATCTCGAAAAAACCCGGGCGGCAACCCCGGGTTAAGACCTACGACTCTAATTTTGGCATTGTCGTCATGAATTG
Organism: Paraburkholderia fungorum; assembly: GCF_046027215.1. Classification (GTDB taxonomy): domain Bacteria; phylum Pseudomonadota; class Gammaproteobacteria; order Burkholderiales; family Burkholderiaceae; genus Paraburkholderia; species Paraburkholderia fungorum_D. The sequence continues at coordinate 3,520,377 of NZ_JAQQEN010000001.1, forward strand.
CTGTGTCGAACGGCCGCCGAATCACCAGGCGGTGATCACCGACCCGCCGAATTTGCTGTCGACAAACTGCTTCACTTCCGGCGAATGATACGCCGCGACCAGCTTGGCGACCCACGGCTTGTTCCGGTCAGCCTCGCGGATGGCAATGATGTTCACGTACGGACCCTTCGGGTCTTCGATCGCGATCGCGTCCTGCTTCGGCTTCAAGCCGGCTTCCATCGCAAAGTTGGTGTTGATCGCTGCCGCGTCCACGTCGTTCAGCGCGCGCGGGATTTGCGCGGCGTCGAGTTCGACAATTTTCAGCTTCTTCGGATTGTCGACGATGTCGAGCGGCGTCGCCTTCAGGCCGGCGTCGGCGCGTAGCTTGAGCAACCCCTGCTTTTGCAGCAGCAGGAGTGCCCGGCCGCCATTGGTCGGATCGTTCGGCACCGCGATTTTCGCGCCCGGCTGCAATTCGGCCAGCGTCTTGATCTTCTTCGAATAGATGCCCATCGGGTACGTGACGGTGTCGGCTATACGGATCAGCTTGTAGCCGCGGTCCTTCACCTGCGCCTGCAAATACGGGGCGTGCTGGAAGCTGTTCGCGTCGAGGTCGCCGCCGGCGAGCGCCGCGTTCGGCTGCACGTAATCAGAGAATTCGACGATCTTGATGTTCAAACCGTTCTTCGCCGCGACCGTCTTCACGACTTCCATGATCTGAGCGTGCGGACCGCCGGTGACGCCGACCTTGATCGACTCGTCAGCTTGGGCGGCCGCAGCGGCGGCGAACAGCGAAGCCGCGCCGAGCGTGGCGGCCAGCTTGAGAATGAAGCGACGTTGCATGGATGACCTTTTCAACCGGTGAATTTAGCGGGTTCCGATGACCCTTGTTATTTATGGCTCAAACGACGCACGAGCCAATCCCCGAACGACTGCACCAGTTGCACGAACACGATCAGAATCACCACGACCGTGAGCATCACTTCCGGCAGAAAGCGCTGATACCCGTAACGGATACCCAGATCGCCGAGGCCGCCACCGCCGATCGCGCCGGCCATCGCCGAATAGCCGACCAGCGAGACGAACGTGATCGTCAATCCGGCGACCACCCCCGGCAGCGATTCCGGCAACAGCACCTTGAAGACGATCTGGCTGGTGGTTGCGCCCATTGCCTGGGCCGCTTCGATCAGGCCGCGATCGACTTCACGCAACGCCGTCTCGACCAGGCGCGCGATGAACGGCGCGGCGGCGATTGTCAACGGCACCACGGCCGCGGCCGTACCGATCGACGAACCCACCACTAGCCGCGTGAACGGAATGACCGCAACCAGCAGGATGATGAACGGCGTTGAACGCACGGCATTGACGATCACGCCCATCACACGATTCACCGCGACGTTCTGCAATACGCCCTGACGATCGGTCAGATACAGCAGCACGCCGAGCGGCAACCCGACCGCCGCGCCGACCAGTCCGGAAATGCCCACCATCACGAGCGTTTCCCAGAACGACTGGACGAACATATCGAACATTTCACTCAACATACGAGAGCTCCTCCACCACCACACCCTGTTCGCGCAGATACGTCAGCGCCTGCGCCACCTTCGTCGGTTCGCCGCCCGCGAGCACCGCGAGCGAGCCGAACGCCTGCCCCTGGATCTCGTCGATCTGGCCGTGCAGGATGTTGAAGTCGAGTTCGTAGCGGCGGATCGTTTCCGACAGGATCGGCTGATCGACACCCGAGCCCGTGAACGCTAAACGCAGTAAGTGACCGCTGCCGGTCTTCAGGCGCTCCGCGACGCGCGCCTTCATGGCGGGCGGCAGCTCCTGCGCGATCACATCGCCGATCAGCGCACGCGTGACTTCGTGATGCGGTTGCAGGAACACGTCGATCACCTTGCCCTGCTCTACCAGACGGCCGGCGTCCAGCACCGCGACGCGGTCGCAGACCTGCTTGATCACGTCCATCTGGTGCGTGATCAGCACGATAGTCAGGTTCAGTTCACGATTGATCCGCTTGAGCAGATCGAGAATCGCGCGAGTCGTTTCGGGGTCGAGCGCGGAGGTCGCCTCGTCCGAGAGCAGCACCTTCGGCTTGCTCGCCAAAGCGCGCGCAATACCGACGCGTTGCTTCTGTCCGCCGCTGATCTGCGCCGGATAGCGATCTTTCTGTGCCGACAAGCCCACCAGTTCCAGCAGCGGCAGCACGTTCGCCTCGATCTCGTCGCGCTTCATGCCGGCCAGTTCGAGCGGCAGCGCCACGTTCTCGTACACCGTGCGCGACGACAGCAGGTTGAAGTGCTGGAAGATCATGCCGATTTCACGACGCGCCTCGCGCAGTTGCGCGGGGGGCAGCGTTGTCAGATCGCGGCCGTTGACGACAATGTTGCCTTCGGTCGGGCGCGTCAGCAGATTGAGGGTACGCACGAGCGTGCTCTTGCCCGCGCCGCTGCGGCCGATGATGCCGAACACCTCGCCCGCCGGAATCGACAGATTGACGTTGTGCAGCGCCTCGACCCAGCCCCGGGGCCCGGCGAATCGCTGAGAAATATTGCGTATTTCGATCATGGAAAAACGAAACGGCGGAGTTTGCCCGCGAGCGTTGTAGCTCCCGGCAAGCGGCCGCCGTTGCTTTTATTAGGATTTGAGCGCGCAATTCTACCGCAGCGTCGACATTCTTTTTAATAATCAATTGCGATCTTTTCATAACTACAAGGCATTAGAGGGGTCCCTTGTGCCCGATTCTCGCGTGCTTACAAGCGCTGCGACTATGATCGGGCGAATCAAAATCACGACAAACGGCGGCCATGGAGACAACCCGGAACATCAACGCATGTCCCAGCGCAAGCGCGAGGACCGAAGGTGCCGGTCGGCGCGCGACCGTCACCACGAGCGACGGCGTCGAATTGCCGCTGTATCGCTGGTCCGCGAAAGCGCCGCTGCGCGCCACGGTGGCACTGCTGCACGGACTGGCGGAACACGCCGGACGCTATGCCGCACTGGCCGCACGGCTGAATGCGGCCGGCATTGAACTGGTCGCCGTCGATTTGCGCGGCCATGGGCAGGCGCCTGGCAAACGCGCGTGGGTGAATCGCTTCGACGAGTATCTGCTGGACGCCCAGGCCTTGCTGGACGCTGCGGCGGACAGCCCGGCGCCGCTCTTCCTGATGGGCCACAGCATGGGCGGGGCGATCGCCGCGCTGTACGCAATCGAACGGCTCGATGCGAGCCGGCGGCCGTTGAGAGGGTTGATCCTGTCGAGCCCCGCGCTCGCGCCCGGCCGTGACGTGCCGCGCTGGATGCTCACGCTCAGTCAGGTGATCAGCCGCATCTGGCCGACCTTTCCGGCGATGAAGATCGACGCGGCCCTGCTATCGCGGGATCAATCGGTGGTCGACGCCAACCTCGGCGATCCGCTGGTTCATCACGGGTCGATCCCCGCGCGCACCGGCGCGGAAATTCTGCTGGCGATGGCGCGCATCGAGCGCGGCCGTGGAGGATTGCGTGTGCCGCTGCTGGTCTATCACGGCATGGCGGATAAGCTCACCGAACCCGACGGCAGCCGCGACTTCGGCCAGCACGCGGGTTCGCCGGACAAGACCCTCACATTGCACGAAGACAGCTATCACGAGACGATGAACGACCTCGACCGTGAGCGCGTGATCGGCGCGTTGATTGAATGGATCGAGGCGCACGCTTCACCAGCCTGAGCGCCGCACAGCGTTTCGAAGGCAGCAGCGCCGAAGCGGCAAAAGAGCCGGCGTTTTTTCGACGCGCGGCCTTCGCAAACCGGCATGCCGGAAGACGTCGCCCTTAAAGAGCCGACGCCACCTAGCGCTTCCAGTCCGGCGGCCGTTTGTCGATGAATGCCTGCACGCCTTCGAGCGCCGATTCGTGCATCATGTTGCAGGCCATCGTCTGACCGGCAAGCTGGTAAGCGGCCTCAACGCCCATTTCGAGCTGACGGTAAAACAGTCCCTTGCCGGCGCTCACGGCTTCAACCGGCTTCGCGCAGATACTCGTGGCGAGCCGCGCGACCTCCGCATCGAGCGCGTCTGCCGGGACGACGCGATTCACGAGGCCCTGCTGCTTCGCCTCGGCTGCGTCGATGAAATCGCCGGTTAGCAGCATTTCAAGTGCGGCCTTACGCGACAGGTTGCGCGACAGCGGCACCGAAGGCGTCGCGCAGAACAGACCGAGGTTGACGCCCGACACCGCAAACCGCGCGGTCTCGGCAGCGACCGCCAGATCGCACATCGCCACGAGCTGACAGCCGGCCGCCGTCGCGATGCCATGCACGCGCGCGATCACCGGTTGCGGCAGGCGCTGGATCGTCATCATCAGCTTCGTGCAACGCGCGAACAACGCCTGGTAGTAGGCGAGCGACGGCGCCGCGCGCATTTCCTTCAGATCATGCCCGGCACAGAAGGCGCGGCCCGCGCCGGCGATCACGACCACCCGCGCATCCGACTGCGCAATCTTCGCCAATGCGCCATGAAGCTCATCAAGCAAGGCTTCGGAGAGCGCGTTGAATGCATCCGGCCGGTTCATCGTCAGGCGCACGACGCCCGGCACACCATAAGCGTCGGATTCGATCTCGACCAGTGAAGCGTTACGCGTATCGGCGTTCATCGCTCGCTCCTCGTTGACTTCGCATTCGCGCGGCGCTTGCGCTCAGATCCCGGCCAGCGCGCGCACATGCGCGACGACACTGCGTCCGAGCGCGGACAGGTTGTATCCGCCTTCCAGACAACTCACGATGCGCCCACGCGCGTAGCGGTTGGCGATCTCGCGGACCTGATCGGTGATCCACGCATAGTCGTCTTCGACGAGGCCCATGTTGCCGAGATCGTCCTCGCGATGCGCGTCGAAGCCGGCCGAGATGAAGATCATTTCCGGCTTGAATTCATGCAGACGCGGCAGCCACATCATGTCGACCACCTCACGCACCTCCATGCCCTTCGAGCGCGCCGGCATCGGCACATTGACCATGTTGGGCGCCTGATTGTCGGCACCCGTGAACGGATAGAACGGATGCTGGAAGATGCTGCACATCAGCACACGCGAGTCGCCCGCGAATGCCGCTTCGGTGCCGTTGCCGTGGTGGACGTCGAAGTCGATGATCGCGACGCGCTGCATGCCGTGCACTTCAAGCGCATGGCGCGCGGCAATCGCCACGTTGTTGAAGAAGCAGAAGCCCATCGCGCGCGCCGGCTCCGCATGGTGGCCCGGCGGGCGCACGCTGCAAAACGCGTTGTCGTAACGGCCTTCGATCACCGCGTCGGTCGCGGCCACCGCGGCGCCGGCCGCGCGCAATGCGGCCTGCAAGGTGTACGGGTTCATCGACGTATCGGGGTCGATTTCAGCGAGGCCCTCGGCGGGCGAGCGGCTGCGGATGTAATCGACGTGCGCCTGCGTATGCACGCGCAACAGCGCGGCTTCGTCGGCGAGCGGCGGCGACTCGCGTTCGATCAGCGAGTCGATGCGGCTCGCGATCAGCTGGTCTTCGATTGCCTGCAGGCGCGCCGGACATTCGGGATGCCATTGCCCCATATCGTGCAGCAGACAGTCGGCGTGGGAATAGAAGCCTGTTGCCATGATTTTCTTCTGCGACGCGGCCCCTGCGAGGCGCGCGGCGTGTCTCCGTCCAAGGGCGCGCGCCCTGGGCGCGCCAACACTCGTCAAGTTACCACACCATGCGGCTGCGACGCGCCAGGCACAGTTTTGCGGAAGCCGTCGGGTATACTGCCCCGATCCGTTTTTCCCCTCTCTTTCGCACTGCGCCCCTAGCTCACTATGACCGTCAAGCTTGCTCTGTCTGCACGAAACCGGCTACGCACAACGACCGTGGCCGCCGCACTGTCGGTAGCATGGTGCGTGTTCATGGCAGCCAGTCCTGCAATGGCGCAAAGCGCCGCGAAGAAGCCGGCGGTACTGCTCGCGCAAAGCCAACCGCAACAGGCCGTGCCGCAAGGGCAAACCTTCGAAGAAGAGATCATCCCGCAGCGCTACGCGAATAACCCGAATGTCGACGCATTCATCAGCGACATGTCGGCGCGCTACGACTTCGACGAGGCCGCGCTTCATGCGCTGTTCGCACGCGTGAGCTATTCGGCAACAGCGGTCAAGCTCGTCACGCCGTCGCCTTCGCCGTCGGTCAAGAACTGGCGCGTCTATCAATCGCGCTTTCTCGACCAGGTTCGCATCAACGCCGGCGTGCGCTTCTGGCGCGCCAACCAGGCCACGCTGCAACGCGCTTACGAAGAATTCGGCGTGCCGCCGGAAGTGGTCGTCGGCATCATCGGCGTAGAGACGATTTATGGGCGCTTCATGGGCAACTTCCGTGTGCTCGACGCGCTGACCACGCTCAGCTTCGACTATCCGAGCACAGCCAATCGCGCCGACCGCGAGGCAACTTTCCGCAAGAATCTTGAAGACTACCTGGTGTGGACGCGTGATGCGCAGATCGATCCGACCACCGTGCTCGGCTCCTACACCGGCGCGATCGGCATTCCGCAGTTCCTGCCGAGCAGCATCGTGCAATACGCGGTGAGCTACGACGGCAACAAGCAGATCGATCTGCGCACGAGCCAGGCCGATGCGATCGGCAGCGTGGCGAATTATCTGCGCCAGAACGGTTGGGAAAACGGCCGACCGGTGGTGTGGAAGATCGGCTCGGACGCCGGCAGCCTGGGCGTTGCGCAAGCCGCCGCCGACGGTCAGCCGGAGCCGCACTGGCCGCTGCAGCAACTGCTGCGCGCCGGGTTGCTGATGAACGAACCGGGGCTCGACATCGCGTCGGAAGCCGGCACGCCGGTGACGGTGGTCGATCTGCCGTCGCCCGGGCGCGGCACCGAGTACATGCTGGGACTGAAGAATTTCTATGTGCTGACGCGCTATAACCGCAGCTTCTTCTACGCGCTCGCGGTTTACCAGTTGGGAGAGCGGGTCAAGGCGCAGATGGAGGCAAGCGACGCAGCCAACGCCAGCAGCAACGCGGCAGAGCCAGACGCGGCTTCGCAATAGGCTCACATGGCGGCCACGAGGCACGCCGCTTCACGCGCAAGAAAAAAAGCGCCGGCTGTGACCGGCGCTTTTTCATTGGCGACGAAGCGAATTGCAATCAGGCCGGAAACACACCCGTCGACAAATACCGGTCGCCGCGGTCGCAGACGATAAACACGATGGTGGCGTTCTCGACCTGGCGCGCGATGCGCAACGCCACTTCGCACGCGCCACCCGACGAAATGCCGGCGAAGATGCCCTCGACCGAAGCCATACGCCGCGCCATGGCCTCGGCTGCCGCCTGGCTCACATTCTCGACACGATCGACGCGGCTGCGATCGAAAATCTTCGGCAGATACGCTTCGGGCCATTTACGAATGCCGGGAATACGCGAACCCTCTTCCGGTTGCGCACCGATAATCTCGATAGCGTGGCTCTGCTCCTTCAGATAGGTCGACACGCCCATGATCGTGCCGGTCGTGCCCATGGACGATACGAAGTGCGTGATGCGCCCTTCTGTGTCGCGCCAGATTTCCGGCCCAGTGCCTTCGACGTGCGCCGCCGGATTGTCCGGATTCGCGAACTGGTCGAGGATGATGCCCTTGCCTTCACGCTGCATCTGTTCGGCGAGGTCGCGCGCGTATTCCATGCCGCCGGTAACAGGCGTGAGAACGATCTGCGCGCCGTATGCGGCCATGCTCTGGCGGCGCTCCACCGACAGGTCTTCCGGCATGACCAGCACCATCTTGTAGCCGCGGACCGCCGCCGCCATCGCTAGCGCGATGCCCGTATTGCCGCTGGTGGATTCGATCAGCGTGTCGCCCGGCTTGATGCGGCCGCGAGCTTCGGCCTTCTTGATCATCGACAGTGCCGGGCGGTCCTTCACCGAACCCGCGGGATTGTTGCCCTCGAGCTTCGCAAGGATCACATTGTTGCGAGCGCGGATCTCGTCGTCGGGGAGCCGGACGAGTTGTACGAGCGGCGTATTGCCGATCGTGTCTTCAATCGTTTTGTAAGCCATGTCGTTTTGGTGCTTGTCGATGCGCGGAGTCTTCAATCCATCGATTCTAAACCACCGTGCGCGCGGCTGCCGTGCAGCCCTCCTGAGCGCATGGATGCACGTACCGCCGAGCGGCCGGCTGCGCGACGCGCGTTCACAGGGGAAAATCATTCCCAAATCCACGTAAAAAGCCCGCGGCCGAGCACCGCGGGAGCCAGTCATCTGCATGACAGCTGAAGGAGTGTTCTTGCCCACTCCGACCGTGAAGGGGAACGACGGCAACGGACCGTGCGCACGGGCGACCCGCGCCACGCACGGCCCGCGCCAGGCTATTTCTTCACCGCCACTGTGGCGTTGCTCTTCTGCGCGTTGCCGGCGCTCGTGGTGTTGGCCGCAGCGGCCGCGCCTTTGGTTTGTGCAGGCGCCGCAGCCTGCGCGCCAGCAGCCGCGCCAGCCGGACCGACAGCGAGACCCTCCGCCTGCAGGCGCTCGACGGTATGCCCGCCCATGCCTTTGACGCGCTTGCCGAGATCGGCCGGGTCCTTGAATGGACCATGCGCTGAACGCTCTTCGAGAATGGCTTTCGCTTTGGCAGGACCGATGCCCTTGATGCCACGCAGCGCATCCTCGTTAGCCGTGTTGACGTCGACCGCCGCATAGGCGTGGCCGAAAGCGGCGAGCATGGCCGCGGTAACCAGAATTTTTCGAAACATATGGAATCTCCCTCGTACAACCGGTTGGCGACCATCACCAACCGGGAGATTCCAGTTTAAAGAGGTATCCGAAAGATTTACACCTGGCCGAATAGCCAACGTACGTAGCGCTCGACGCCTTCCTGAACGCTCAGAAACGGCGCCTCGTAACCGGCTGCGCGCAGCTTCGACTGATCCGCTTGCGTGAAGCATTGATACTTGCCACGCAGTGTGTCGGGGAACGGAATGTATTCGATCAGACCGCGCTGCACCTGGTCCGCGAGCGACAACGGTGCTTCGTTGTTCAATGCGCGCAGCGTGTTGACCACCGTGCTGGCGATATCGTTGAACGGCTGGGCCCGGCCGCTGCCCAGATTGAAGATGCCCGACTTGTCAGGATGGTCGAAGAAGAACAGATTGACCTTCACCACATCTTCGATCGAAACGAAATCGCGCGTCTGTTCGCCTGCGGCATAACCGTTGTATTCGGCGAACAGCTTGACCTTGCCCTCGGCGCGGAACTGGTTGAAGTTATGAAACGCCACGGAGGCCATGCGCGCCTTATGCGTTTCGCGCGGCCCGTACACGTTGAAGTAGCGGAAGCCGGCAATCTGGCTCTTCGCGGTGGGCAACACGCGGCGAATCACCTGGTCGAACAGGAACTTCGAATAGCCATACACGTTCAGCGGTTGTTCGACTTCGCGCTCTTCGACAAAACGGCTCGAACCGCCATAGGTTGCCGCCGAGGACGCATACAGAAACTGGATGTTCTGCGCGAGGCAGACATCGAGCACGTCGCGGCTATAGCGGAAGTTGTTGTCCATCATGTAGCGGCCGTCGGTTTCCATTGTGTCCGAGCAGGCGCCTTCGTGGAAAATCGCGCGCACCTTGCCGAAGTCGCCGCGCCTGAAGCGTTCGACGAATTCGGTCTTGTCCAGATAGTCGTCGATTTCGCAGTCGACGAGATTCTTGAACTTGTCCGCGCGCGTGAGATTGTCCACCGCGATGATGCGTTGTTCCCCGCGCTCGTTGAGCGCCTTCACAAGATTGCTGCCGATAAAACCGGCCGCGCCGGTGACGATGAGGGTCATGGTGGTCCTGCGGTAATGAGCTTCAGCTGCCGCCCGGCGCTTCCGCGTTTCGAACCGCAACCGGGCGCGAAACACAGAGCTGGGCGGGCCGCATCAATGAAAGAGTTCGTCGTAGTCGACAGTGGCGGTACCCAGTTTGCCGACCACGATGCCGGCCGCGCGATTCGCCAGTCCAACGGCCTCGACCAGCGTCAGGCCCGCGCCGAGCATGGCGGCGAGCGTGGCGATCACGGTGTCGCCGGCGCCCGATACATCATACACTTCGCGTGCAACGGCCGAAGTGTGCAGGATGCCGTCGTCCGAGAACAGCGTCATGCCCTCTTCCGAGCGCGTGAGCAGCAGCGCCTTGAACTCGAGATCGGCGCGCAGTCTGGTCACGCGCGCGATCAGATCGTCTTCCGATTTCCACTGGCCAACCACCTCGCGCAACTCGGCGCGATTCGGCGTGATCAGCGTCGCGCCGCGATAGCGCTCCCAGTCGTCGCCCTTCGGATCGACCAGCACTGGCTTGCCTGCGGCGTGCGCCTTCGCGATCATCTGCGTGACGTGCGTGAGGCCGCCCTTCGCGTAATCGGACATCAGAATCACATCGTGCGACGGTAGCAACTCGTCAAAGCGCGCGAGGCCTGCAAGCAGCACTTCGTGCGTCGGCGAGTTCTCGAAATCGACGCGCAGCAGTTGTTGCTGGCGCGACAACACACGCAGCTTGATGGTGGTGAGCAGCGCCGGGTCGCGTTCGAGATGCGGCGTCACACCGCTTTCGCTCAGCAACTGCACGATGCGCTCGCCCGGTTCGTCATGGCCGACCACGCACAGCAGCCCCGCTTGCGCACCGAGCGCAACCGCGTTGCGCGCGACGTTCGCCGCGCCGCCGAGCCGGTCTTCCTGACGCTGCACATGGACGACCGGCACCGGCGCTTCCGGCGAGATACGGTTCACGTCGCCGAACCAGTAGCGATCGAGCATCACGTCGCCGACCACCAGCACGCGCGCCGCACCGAGCTGTTCGCGTGGCACCACGGTGAGTTGGCGCGCGGGTGTGGATTGAGCGGCCTCAGGCATGGCTTGGGAGATCGGCAGGAAGTTCAGAGGGTTGGGCATACGGGCGTCCAATTGAATGATAGTCGATGCCGAGTTCGGTCATTGCGTCCGGTTCGTAGAGATTGCGGCCGTCGAAAATCAGCGGCGACTTCAGCACCGATTTCAGGTGCACGAAATCCGGGCTCTTGAATTCCTTCCATTCGGTGACGATCACCAGCGCATCCGCACCGGTGAGCGTTTCGTCCTGGGTACTCGTGAAATGCAGACGCGCGAGCTGGTCCGGCGCGTCGTGCAGGTCCATCGCGAAAACGCGGCGTGCCTCCGCCACCGCAACCGGGTCGTACGCGCGGATGTTGGCGCCACGCGCGAGCAACTCAGCGATGATGCGGCGGCTCGGCGCCTCGCGCATGTCGTCGGTATTCGGCTTGAAGGCGAGGCCCCACACGGCGAACGTGCGACCGCTCAGATCGTCGCCGAGCTTGCCGGTGATCTTGCGCACCAGCACGTCTTTCTGTTGGTAGTTCACTTCCTCGACCGCCTCGAGGATGCGCAGGTTATGGCCGCTTTCGCTTGCCGTGCGAATCAGCGCCTGCACGTCCTTCGGGAAGCATGAGCCGCCGTAGCCGCAACCGGCGTACAGAAAGTGGTAGCCGATTCGCGGGTCGGAACCGATGCCGCGGCGCACCGCTTCGATATCCGCGCCAACGCGGTCGGCCAGATTCGACATTTCGTTCATGAACGAAATGCGCGTGGCGAGCATCGCGTTAGCCGCGTATTTCGTAAATTCGGCAGAGCGCACATCCATGTAAAGCGTGCGTTCGTGATTGCGGTTATACGGCGCGTATAGGCGCTTGATCAGCTCACGCGCGCGCTGGCCGGCTTCGTCTTCGTCGATGCCGAGCACGATGCGATCGGGCCGCGTGAAATCGTCGACTGCCGCCCCTTCCTTCAGAAACTCGGGATTGGAGACCACCGAAAACCGGTGCCGCTCGCTATCGGCCAACCCGCGCTTCGCGAGTTCCTCTTCGACGACCGCGCGGACGCGTTGCGCCGTGCCGACCGGCACCGTCGATTTGTCGACGATCACCTTGAAGCCATTCATCGTGCGGCCGATGTTGCGCGCCGCTTCGAGCACGTATTGCAGATCGGCCGAGCCGTCCTCGTCGGGCGGCGTACCGACGGCAATGAATTGCACGTCGCCATGCGCCACGCTCGCTTCGATATCGGTCGAAAACGTGATGCGCCCAGCCGCGCGGTTGCGGGCGATGATCTCCTGCAAACCCGGCTCGTGGATCGGCACGCCCCCGTTGTTGAGGATTTCGATCTTGCGCGGATCGACGTCGAGACAGAAGACGTCGTTGCCGATTTCAGCGAGACACGCGCCAGTGACGAGACCAACATAGCCCGTGCCGATAATGGTGATTTTCATACGCTTTCCGGTAGAGGGTTCCGGTGATGATTCCCGGTGAATAGGCCGGTGATGAACACGTTGCGAGGTTCGCTCGCGGATTTGCCGTAGCCATACCCCTGGCAAAGCAAGCGTCCGGCCGATGCCGGCGCGCTCGCCCTGACGTCAGTTCGACGCCGTGATCGGTTCGACGCGGCGCGGCGCATAGGTTTCCCAACCGCTGCAACCCGGGCACTGCCAGTAGAAAAGCCGTGCCCTGAAACCGCAATTCTGGCACGTATAGCGTGGCAGATTTTTGGTGCGCTGCCGGATCAGCGTGCGCATCAACTCTAACTCGCTGCGCCGCGGCTCTTCCGCGACCGCTTCCTGTGCCTCCAGAAGGCGCGTCATGCCTGCCAGATTCGGCGATTTCTGCATTTGCGAGCGCGCCAGCGCATGAGCCGCGTCCGGGCCGCGCTGCGCCGCGACATGCTGGTACGCGACGTCGAGCAGATCGTTCGATGGATAGCGATCCACCCAAGTAGTCAGCAGGTCCGCGCCGTCCTGCGGACGACCCAGCGCTTCGTAGGCCTTCATCAGCTTTTCCGCGACGAGCGGCAAATAGGCCGAATTCTGCTCTTCGACGCGCAGCCATTGCGCAACAGCCGCCTCCTGCGCACCACCGGCGGCGTCGACCTCGCCGAACAGGATCGTTGCGCGCACATTGGTCGGGTTTGCCTTCAGCGCGAAACCGAGCTGACGGCGCGCCTCGTCCGGGTTCTTCTGTTGCAGTGCTTCCTGAGCGAGTTCGCAATGGAACTGCGCGATTTCCTTGTCGAGCGATTCGGCACCCATCGTTTCCAGATGTCGCGCAATGTCGATCGACTTGACCCAGTCCTTTTCGATTTCGTAGATGGTCAGAAGCGCGCGCTGCGCGCCCAGCGCATAGTCGCCGGTCTCGAGCAAACGAAAGGTTTCTTCCGCGCGGTCGAGCAGGCCTGCCTTCAGGAAGTCTTGCCCCAGTTCGTAAAGCGCGTGATCGCGTTCGGTGACGGGCAGATCGGCACGGCTCAGCAGGTTCTGATGCACGCGAATCGCGCGGTCCGTCTCGCCGCGGCGCCGGAACAGATTACCCAGCGCGAAGTGCAGTTCGACCGTTTCCGGGTCGAGCTTGACCACTTCGATGAACGCGTCGATTGCCTGATCCGGTTGTTCGTTGAGCAGAAAATTCAGGCCGCGGAAATACGAACGCGGCAGATTGGCGCTTTCGGACAGCAGCGTCTTGAGGTCGTAGCGGGCGGCCATCCAGCCGAACGCGAAGGCCACGGGTATGACAAGCAGCCACCAGAAGTCTAGATCCATGCGATTAATGCAAACGAAACGGAAGGCAACAACGGAAAGCCGCGCGCTTTACGCACGCGGCAGACGGAAATTCAGATCAGCGGCGGCATGGGCGGTTGTTCGACCACTACCGGAGCCTCGCGCGCCACGCGCAATTCGCGCTTGAGACGGCCGTTCTCCATCCGCAGGCGCACCATTGCCGGCACTGACGACACGAGGCCGGCCAGCAATCCAACCACAAAGAACGCGAGGCCAATCAGGATCAACGGCGCCGACCACGCGTAGCCGGCGAGGAAATTCAGCGTAGCGGGTTGCGTATTGGAGAGTGCGAGCACCAGCAGCAGCACGAACACCAGCACACGGATCAGCCAGACGATAAATTTCATGAATAGGTCTCTTGACGGCAGTTGCGGGGTGACGCCGGCTTGATGACGCGTCGCGCCACGGTGTTGCCCGCGCCGAAGTGACCCGTATTGTAATGGAAGCCCTCGTGGCTGGGCAGGAACTGGCTGATTGCGGACTGACGCAAGGTTTATCCCATCGCGAGCGAATGCCTCGCCCGAGAGAACCGGCCCGGGATGATGCAGAGCATTCCGCGGACGAAAAAAAAGCGCCCGAAGGCGCTTTTTCTGGTCTTTTTGTCGTCTGGCTTTGGCCGCTGACGCTACCAATGCCACGCTGCAAACCGCACAGCGGAGCATTTACAGGTCGTCGTCATCCGGCTCTTCGGCCTTCAGCGGTTCGCCCGAACGTCGGTCTACCCGCTCACGCAGTTCCTTACCCGGCTTGAAGTGCGGTACGTACTTCTCGGGTACCAATACCTTCTCGCCCGACTTCGGATTACGCCCGACACGGGAGGGACGACGGTTGAGGCCGAAGCTGCCGAAGCCACGAATTTCGATGCGATGACCGTTGGCAAGCGCCTCCGACATCGCATCAAGCATCGTCTTCACCGCGAAGTCCGCATCTTTAAGTACAAGCTGCGGAAATCGCGTAGCCAGCTGGGCGACCAATTCCGATTTGGTCATACTGCAGCAGACCTCTCTCAAGAAAACGCCGGGCCGCCCCCAAGTTTTCTTGTCCCCCTTGGGGGGCCTGGCGCGAAGCGACAGGTTTGGGGGCGCTCCTCAATTACTGGTTCTGGCCGTCGAGCTTGGCCTTCAGCAGCGCGCCGAGGTTCGTCGTGCCCGTTGCAGCAGAACTCGAATCCGACGAAGCTAGGCCGCGGATCGCTTCCTGTTGCTCAGCCGAATCCTTGGCCTTGATCGACAGGTTGATGCCACGCGACTTGCGATCGATGTTGATGATCATCGCGTTGACCTTGTCGCCTTCCTTCAGCACGTTGCGAGCATCTTCCACGCGGTCTTGTGCGATTTCCGAAGCGCGCAGGTAGCCTTCGACTTCCGTCGACAGCTGAACCACTGCACCCTTTGCGTCTACCGTCTTGACCACGCCGTCGACGATCGAACCCTTGTCGTTCATTGCAACGAAGTTGCTGAACGGGTCGCCTTCGAGCTGCTTGATACCCAGCGAAATACGTTCCTTCTCGACGTCGATGCCGAGAACGATCGCTTCCACTTCGTCGCCCTTCTTGTACTTGCGAACTGCTTCTTCGCCCGTTTCGCTCCACGACAGGTCCGACAGGTGAACCAGACCGTCGATGCCGCCCGGCAGACCGATGAAGACGCCGAAGTCGGTGATCGACTTGATTGCGCCTTGCAGCTTGTCGCCCTTCTTGAAGTTGCGGCTGAAGTCATCCCACGGGTTCGGCTTGCATTGCTTCATGCCGAGGCTGATACGGCGGCGGTCTTCGTCGATTTCCAGAACCATGACTTCGACTTCGTCGCCCAGTTGCACAACCTTCGACGGTGCAACGTTCTTGTTCGTCCAGTCCATTTCCGACACGTGAACCAGGCCTTCGATGCCCGATTCCACTTCGACGAATGCGCCGTAGTCGGTGATGTTGGTGACCTTACCGAACAGGCGCGTGCCCGACGGGTAACGGCGGGAAATGCCTTCCCACGGATCGTCGCCCAGTTGCTTGATGCCCAGCGAGACGCGGTTCTTCTCTTGATCGAACTTGAGGATCTTCGCGGTGACTTCCTGGCCAACCGACAACACTTCGCTCGGGTGGCGCACACGACGCCATGCGATGTCCGTGATGTGCAGCAGGCCGTCGATACCGCCGAGGTCGACGAATGCGCCGTAATCGGTGATGTTCTTCACCACGCCTTCCACGATCGCGCCTTCCTTCAGCGTTTCGAGCAGCTTTGCGCGCTCTTCGCCCTGGGTCGCTTCGATCACGGCACGGCGCGACAGCACGACGTTGTTACGCTTGCGGTCGAGCTTGATGACGCGGAATTCCAGCGTCTTGCCTTCGTACGGGGTCGTGTCCTTGACCGGACGCGTGTCGACGAGCGAACCCGGCAGGAATGCGCGGATGCCGTTGACCATGACGGTCATACCGCCCTTGACCTTGCCCGTGATCGTGCCGGTCACGAGTTCGTTGTTGTCGAGGGCTTTTTCCAGCGACAGCCACGAAGCCAGACGCTTCGCCTTGTCGCGCGACAGGATGGTGTCGCCGTAGCCGTTTTCCAGCGCGTCGATCGCGACGGAAACGAAGTCGCCCGCCTGCACTTCTACCTCGCCCGCGTCGTTCAGGAACTCTTCGAGCGGGATGTAGGCTTCGGACTTGAGACCAGCGTTGACGACCACGAAGTTGTGGTCAACACGCACGACTTCGGCGGAGATCACTTCGCCAGCGCGCATGTCTTGCTTGGTCAGCGACTCTTCGAACAGAGCCGCAAAAGATTCGGTATTCGGGGTAGAGGTTTGCAGGTCGGACATAAAAATCAAAATTTGCATGGTTCTCGCGGTGCCCGGCTGGCCGGGACGGTCAGCAATTTCGGCTAGATGCGAATGCCACGCGGGGTTAAAGGGTTAAAACAACGCTTCGCGACATTCGCGAAGCACCTACTGACAACAGGACTTCTACTGCGCCCGCCGCTTGAAACGTCGCTTGAATATCCAGCTAAACCATCAAGCATGCGGAACCCATGCTTCATACCACTGCACCACTTGTTCGACCGCCTGGTCGACCGACAATGCCGAGGTATCAAGCAGCTTTGCATCCGCTGCGGGCCTGAGTGGCGCGGCTTCGCGCTGACTGTCACGCTCATCGCGCTCACGCAAATCCCGGAGCAAGTCATCTATATTAGCAGAAAATCCTTTTTGGATCAATTGCTTATGGCGGCGCGCCGCGCGGGCCTCCACACTGGCCGTCATGAACACCTTCAGCATGGCGTCCTGGAAGATCACCGTGCCCATGTCGCGGCCGTCGGCAACCAGTCCCGGTTCCTTACGAAAGGCCCGCTGACGCGCCACCAGCGCGGTTCGCACGGGTGCGTGCACGGCAATCGCCGAGGCGCACTTGCCGACTTCCTCGACCCGGATGTCGGCAGAAACGTCGACCCCATCGAGTAGCGCCACCCCCTCGCGAAAGGTGATGTGCAGGTCGCCGATCAGTTTGGCAAGGGCATCGGCGTCATCCGCCGGGATGTGGTAACGCTGGCTCGCCAGCGCGGCGAGCCGGTACAGCGCGCCGCTATCCAGCAGGTGGAAGCCAAGGCTCGCTGCAACCAGCGCGGCCACGGTGCCTTTGCCGGAGGCACTCGGGCCGTCGATCGTAATGACGGGCGTCTGGTGAAAGGGACGGGTCGGTTTCATCGAAAAAGTCGCACGTCAGTCGATTCGGGGACGAATCAGGGTTGAGCGAGCGCGGTGAAGCGCTCAAAGTAATCGGGGAACGTCTTGCCGACGCACTTCGGGTCGTTGATCCGGATCGGCACGCCGCCGAGACTCACCAGCGAGAAGCACATCGCCATGCGGTGGTCGTCGTAAGTATCGATCGCGGCGTTCGGAATCAGTTTTTCAGGCGGCGTGACGACGAGGAAATCCTCGCCTTCCTGCACCTTCGCGCCGACCTTGCGCAACTCGGTCGCCATCGCGGCGATGCGGTCGGTTTCCTTCACGCGCCAACTGGCGATATTACGCAGCGTGGTCGTGCCGTCCGCGAACAGCGCGGCGACGGCGATCGTCATCGCGGCGTCGGGAATCAGGTTGAAGTCCATGTCGATCGGCTCGAGCTTGCCGTGGTCGTGACCGACGCCGCGCACCTCGATCCAGTCGTCGCCCATCTGCAGGTTTGCGCCCATCCTGATCAGCGCATCGGCAAAGCCGACGTCGCCCTGGATACTGGCCCGGCCCACACCCTCCACCCGCAGCGGCCCGCCACCCAGCGCGCCGGCTGCGAGGAAATACGACGCCGACGACGCATCGCCTTCCACCATGATGGTGCCCGGCGACTGATAGCGCTGCCCCGCCGGCACCACGAACTGATGCCATTCGTGGCGCTCGACCTTGATGCCGAAGCGTTCCATCAATTTGATGGTGATCTCGATGTAGGGCTTGGAGATCAGTTCGCCGTCCACCTGCACGGTTGTGACGCCGCTGTCGGTGCGCAACAACGGTAGCGTCATCAGAAGCGAAGTCAGAAACTGGCTCGAGACGTCGCCGCGCACACGGATCGGTGCGTCAGCGGAGATTTGCGCGGGCCGAATCCGCAGCGGCGGAAAGCCTTCGTTTTCTTCGTAGTCGATCCTCGCGCCGATCTGCCGCAAGCCGTCGACCAGATCGCCGATCGGCCGCTCGTGCATGCGCGGCACGCCATGGATGCGATAGTCGCCGCCGTTGACCGCGAGCGCCGCAGTCAGCGGACGCACTGCCGTGCCGGCATTGCCGAGGAACAGGTCAGCCGTGCGCGCCGTGAACGCGCCACGTGTACCGGTCACGACACAGGTGTCGCCTTCGCGTTTGATGCGCACGCCGAGCTTTTCGAGCGCGTCGAGCATCACGCGGGTGTCGTCGGAGTCGAGCAGGTTCGTGATCGTCGTGTCGCCCTCAGCGAGCGCCGCGAGCAACAACACGCGATTCGAAATGCTCTTCGAGCCTGGCAGACGAACCGTGCCGGACGCACGGGAAAACGGTCCGAGATCGAGGAATTCCATGATTGAGTCCAGTTTCCGGTTATTTCGAGGCGTCGCCGTGGGCAACGCCGGCAGCGCGCTGTTCCTGCCATTCGCTGCGCGCCACACGCGAGCGCGCGAACACGGCTTCGAGCGCGGCGCCGTCGCCTGCGTCGATGGCCGCGCGCAGACGCGCGAGCACCGCCGTGTAGGCGTCGAGTTCATCCAGCAGCGCGGCGCGGTTCGCAACGCACACGTCACGCCACATTTCCGGGCTCGATGCGGCAATGCGTGTGAAGTCGCGGAAGCCGCCGGCGGCAAAGGAAAATTTCAGCGCGGCATCCGGCGAATTGAGAATCTGCTCGACCAGCGCGAACGACAGCACGTGCGGCAAATGGCTGACCGACGCGAGCACCCGGTCGTGCTGCTCGGGCGTCATGTCCCGCACGAGGGCGCCGGTAGCGCGCCACATGGCCGCGACGCGCTCGACCGCTTCAGGTGCGTTTTCCGGCAATGCGCACAGGACGACGTTGCGGTTCACGTACAGATCCGGCAGCGCGGCATCCACACCACTCGACTCACGGCCGGCGATCGGATGCCCAGGCACGAACTGACCGATGCGCGCGCCGAGCGCCGCGCGCGCAGCCGCGACCACATCGGACTTGGTGCTGCCGGCATCGGTGACGATCGTATCCGCACCGAGAAACGGTGCAATCCGCTCGAGCAATGGCTGTGTCTGCGCGACGGGTGCGGCGAGCAGCACGAAATCCGCGCCTGACAAGGCGTCACGCAAGGCGGCGTCGTCAGTGAGCGCCGCGGCCGCGTCGATCACGCCCAGCTCCAGCGCGCGCGCCGTCGAGGCGGGCGAACGACCGACACCGATCACCTTGCGCGCGCCTGAAATCTCATCCCGCTCGCGCAATGCGCGCGCAAGCGATCCGCCGATCAGGCCGACACCGAAAATCACCAGCTTGTTAAAAGAGAACGCGGCCACGGCAGTCACACAAAAGGCGCGCCCGGGAGATCAGGCGCGCGGGTCAAGGTCTACCGCTCACGCGGTGGCGAGCGACTTCTCGAGTGCCGTCAGGAACGCTTCGTTTTCCGCCGGCAGGCCGATCGTGATACGCAGCCATTGCGGCAAACCGTAGTTGCCGACCGGACGCACGATCACGCCCTGCTTCAGCAGTTCCAGATTGACACGGTTGCCCGCCGCGTCGTCGTTGCCGACGCGCACCAGCACGAAGTTGCCGTCCGACGGCACGTACTCGAGACCGAGCTTGTCGAACCCCTCAGTAAGACGGCGATAGCCTTGCGCATTCAACGCCGCGCTCTTTTCCAGAAACGCCTTGTCGTTCAGCGCCGCAATCGCCGCGGCTTGGGCCAGCGTGTTCACATTGAACGGCTGACGCAGACGGTTCAGCAGATCGGTCAACTCAGGCTGCGCGATCGCGAAGCCGACACGCAAGCCCGCGAGACCGAAGGCCTTCGAAAACGTGCGCGAAACCAGCAGATTCGGATAGCGGCGCACCCACGCGATCGAGTCGTAGCGCTTCCCTTCGGACAGATATTCCGTGTACGCCTCGTCGAGCACGACCACCACGTTGCGCGGCACCTTGTCGAGAAATGCTTCGAGCTTCGCACCTTCGATAAACGTGCCCGTCGGGTTGTTCGGGTTCGCGACGAAGATCAACCGCGTGTCATCCGTGATCGCGGCGAGCATGGCGTCGAGGTCGTGGCCGTACTTGACGGCCGGCACGACGATCGCGCGCGCACCCAGGCCTTGCGTGGCCAGTGCGTAGACCGCGAACGAATACTGCGCGTAGACGATCGACTGGCCCTTTTCGACAACCGCATGGGCGGCGATTTCGAGGATGTCGTTGCTGCCATTGCCGAGCGTGACCCAGTCGGCCGGCACGCCGTAGCGCTCGCTCAGCGCGGCTTTCAGTTCGAACGCATTCGCATCCGGGTAACGGCCGAGTTCGCTGGCCGCTTGCGCGATCGCGCGTTGCGCCGACTCAGGCATGCCCAGCGGATTCTCATTCGACGCAAGTTTCACGATGCTCGCTTCGTCGAGGCCGAACTCGCGGGCCACTTCCGAAATCGGCTTGCCGGCGATGTAGGGCGCAATCGCGCGCACATAGGAAGGACCGAATGACGTTGTCATGAAATCTCCGAACAACTATTAGTAAAGAATATCTGCCGGCGCGCCTGTATGTCACTCGCGCGCCGTGAGCGGATCATTAGCGGACCGATTAGCGGACCATTATCGGGCGCGCGGATACGAGCCGAGGATCTTCAGGAACGCGGCCTTCTTGCCGAGTTCGCTGAGTGCGGCGGCTACCGCCGGGTCGTCGCGATGGCCTTCGACGTCGATATAGAAGTAGTACTCCCACGTGCCGACGCGCGCCGGACGCGATTCGAAGCGCGTCATCGAAACACTGTGACGGGCCAACGGTTCGAGCAGTTTGACCATCGCACCCGGTTCGTTCACCACGGACACGATCAGCGAAGTCTGGTCGTAGCCGCTGATGCCGGCCGGCTGCTTGCCGATCATCACGAAGCGCGTGCGATTATGCGGGTCGTCCTGAATCAGTGCGTAGGCGACCTGCAAACCGTAGTGCGTCGCGGCCCGGTCGCCCGCGATCGCGGCAACGGTCGGATCGTCTGCCGCCATGCGCGCCGCTTCCGCATTGCTCGATACCGCCTGGCGCTCCAGATGCGGCGCGTTGGCGGAAAGCCAGCCCTGGCATTGGGCAAGCGCCTGCGCATGCGCGCACACGCGCGTCACGCCGGCAAGGCCGCCATTGAGCGTCAACAGATTGTGGTGAATCGGCAAAGCCAGTTCGCCGCCGATCGTAAGCTGCGTTTGCAGCAGAAGATCCAGCGTGCGCGACACAGCGCCTTCGGTCGAATTCTCGACCGGCACGACGCCGAATTCCGCAGCGCCTGCTTCGACCGAACGGAACACTTCATCGATCGACGGACACGGCAGGCCTTCGATCGACTGACCGAAGTACTCGTGCATCGCCTGTTCGCTGTAGGTCCCGACCGGCCCGAGAAACGCGGCTTTGATGGTTTTTTCGAGCGCGCGGCTCGCGGCCATGATCTCGCGCCAGATCGCGCTGATATGGTCGCTGGCCAGCGGGCCATCGCTCATGCCCTGCAGGCGCGCGATGACCTGCTGTTCGCGTTCCGGGCGGAACACCGGCGCGTTGAAATGCTTCTTGACCTCGCCCACTTCGAGCGCCACCGCGGCGCGTTGATTGAGCAGCGCGATCAACTGTGCGTCGAGCGCGTCGATACGTTCGCGAAGGGGTTTGAGTCGGGTATTGAGTTCGTCGTCCATGCGTGAAAACGGCCCTGCCGGTGGCTGCTGCACAAATGCGTGCTGGAAAGGATGCGCGCGCCCTGATTACTCAGGCGCTACGCTGTTCGAATTCCTTCATGTATTCGACAAGCGCTTTGACGCCCTCGAGCGGGACGGCGTTATAAATCGACGCCCGCATGCCGCCGACGGACTTGTGGCCCTTTAGCTGCACCATTCCCCGCGCTTTCGCGCCGGCCAGGAAATCTTCATTGCGCGACTCGTCCGCGAGGAAAAACGGTATGTTCATCCGCGAGCGCGAGCCATGCTCGACCTTGTTCAGATAGAAGCGGCTCGAATCGATGGTGTCGTACAGCAGCTTCGACTTCTCGAGATTACGCGCTTCCATTGCGGCAAGGCCGCCCTGCTTCTTCAACCACTTGAACACCAGCCCTGCGATATAGATCGCGTAGGTAGGCGGCGTGTTGTACATCGAATTGTTCTCGGCGACGGTTTTCCACTCAAACGCCGACGGGCAGATCGACTGCGCGCGATCCATCATGTCTTCGCGCACGACCACGACCGTGACGCCCGCCATGCCGATGTTCTTCTGCGCGCCGCCGAACAGCACGCCGTATTTGGCAATGTCCATCGGGCGCGACAGAATATGCGACGAGGCGTCGGCCACCAGCGGAATATCGCCGAGATCGGGGATCTCGAACGTCTCGACGCCGTGAATGGTCTCGTTGGTGCATAGATGCACGTACGCCGGATCGTCCGACAATTGCCACTCGGCGCGTGACGGCGCGCGGGTAAAACCGTCGGCCGTCTGGCCGCTCGCCGCCAGATGCACCGCACCGTACTTTTGCGCTTCCTTGAGCGACTTCTGCGACCACGAACCGGTCACGACGAAATCCGCGCGCGCCTTCACGCCCATCAGATTCATCGGCACGATCGCGTTTTCACCGAGCCCTCCGCCTTGCAGGAACAGGATACGGTGGCTGGCGGGCACTTCGAGCAACTCGCGCAGATCGACGAGCGCTTCCTCGTGAATCGACATGAACTCTTTGCCGCGGTGGCTCATTTCCATCACGCTCATGCCACTGCCCTGCCAATCGAGCATTTCGTCGGCTGCCTGGCGCAGCACTTCTTCTGGCATGGCCGCGGGGCCGGCGGAGAAATTAAAGACGCGCATCGTGAGGTCCTGAAAGCAGGGGCAAAAAACGGAAGGATCGCGTCAACATCGGCACAGTTGACAACAGAAAGACCCTGCACCGCAAAATTAGCAACGCGAATTTGATAACGATTTCCGCGCCCCAAAAGAAAATGGCCGTTCGCGCGTGTACGCAAACGGCCATTATCGCATTGTCACCGCAAACCCGCCAAACCCGGGCCGCCGTAAAGCGTGCCCTGAGCGGCGGCTCGCGCGATGTCAGCGCAGCCTTTCGACCTCGATTTACTTAGCCGGCTTGACCGACGCGACTTCCTTGTCGGCCTGGTCACGCGTTGCCTTGATCGATTGCGGCATGTATTTTTGCATCAAGCCGTTCACGACGTCGCGGCCAACCTGGTCTTGTACCTGGATGAACTTGCGGCCGGTCGGGCTCTTGTAGAACGCCGTCAGATCCTTGATTTCGGACGTGCTGTAGTACTTCGCGTAAGCGTCGTACTGAGCTTGCATTGCGTCCTGACGGAAGCTGTCCGTGGCGAACACCTGGCCTGCGCCGTCAACCAGCTTCGGCACAGCGTTCTTTTGCAGCGTGGGGACGGAAGCCTGCTTCTGCTTGTCCGTCATCGTCTTGTTTTCGCTCAGGGCGTCCGACAGGATGGCCGGAACAAGTTGCTTGGCTTGCATTTGAGCGCTGTTGCCGATTGCACCGACGAGCTTTTGCGCGTCGATTGCGTCCAGCAGGTCCTTGATGGCAGCCTGCTTGGCCGGATCAACCGGTGCTGCGGCAGCAGCCGGAGCCGCCGGTGCCGAGCTCTGCAGAGCTTGAGCCATGGCGAAGGTCGGCACGAGGGCAGCCAGCAACATCAGTTGTTTGAATCGTTTTTGCATCATTACTCCCAAAGAGAAATTAATTTGAACTGCAAGCCGCGCGGGATGCGTGTCGGCCCGACACGCCGCTTGTCCCTGCGCAGCTTTCAATCAATCACTGAGACTGAGAACCGCAGACGCGGATCAGGCAGCGCCACCGTCTTCACCGCCGTTGTCACCCTCGGCGGGACCTTCGGCGTCGCCTTCCACATCGACATCCGCTTCCGCCTCAGCCACCTGTTGCAGACCTGAAAGCTTGGTCCCTTCGTCAAGGCTGATGAGTGTAACACCTTGGGTTGCGCGCCCCATTTCTCGAATTTCCGAGACGCGGGTGCGAATCAGCACGCCCGTATTGGTGATCAGCATGATCTGCGCTTCCTGATCCACCAGCGTGGCGGCGACGACCTTGCCGTTACGCTCCGAGGTCTGGATCGCGATCATGCCCTTCGTGCCGCGCCCGTGACGCGTGTACTCGATGATCGGCGTGCGCTTGCCGTAGCCGTTTTCAGTTGCGGTGAGCACCGACTGCTGCTCGTCGCCGGCCACCAGCAACGCGATGACGCTCTGGCCGTCTTCAAGCTGCATGCCGCGCACACCGCGCGCCTCGCGACCCATCGGACGCACATCGTTTTCGTCGAAGCGCACCGCTTTGCCTGAATCCGAGAACAACATCACATCGTGCTGCCCATCTGTAATGGCGGCGCCAATCAGGTAGTCGCCGTCATCCAGACCGACCGCAATAATACCTTTGCGCAACACGCGACCGAAGGCTTCCAACGGCGTCTTTTTTACGGTTCCTAACGCAGTGCCCATAAAGACGAATTTGTCAGCCGAGAATTCCTTGACCGGCAAGACAACCGTGATCTTCTCGCCTTCCTGAAGCGGGAAGATATTGACGATGGGGCGGCCGCGCGAGTTCCGCGAACCTTGCGGCACTTCATAGACCTTCACGCTGTAGACGCGGCCACGGTTCGAAAAGCACAGAATGTGATCGTGCGTGTTCGCGATGAACAGCGTGTCGATCCAGTCGTCTTCTTTCATCGCGGTGGCCTGTTTGCCACGACCACCCCGCTTCTGCGCGCTATATTCGGACAACGGCTGCGATTTCACATAGCCCGCGTGCGACATGGTCACGACCATTTCCTGCGGCGTGATCAGGTCTTCGGTGTTCAGTTCGGTCGCGTTCAGCTCGATCTTCGAGCGGCGTGCGTCGCCGAATTCGGCTTTGATCGACGTCAGTTCGTCGACGATGATCGCCGTAATGCGTTCCGGGCGAGCCAGAATGTCCAGCAGGTCGGCGATCTGCGCCATCACTTCGCGGTACTCGCCGATGATCTTGTCCTGCTCCAGACCCGTCAGGCGTTGCAGACGCATCTGCAAGATTTCCTGAGCCTGGGTGTCGGACAAGCGGTAGAGACCGTCGGTCTGCATGCCGAACGCCGGGTTCAGGCCGTCCGGACGATACGCTTCGCGACCGCCTGCCGCCGCGTTTTCCGCCTCGGCGCGCGACAACATTTCGCGCACCAGCGACGAATCCCACGGACGCGCCATCAATTCCTGCTTGGCGATCGGCGGGGTAGGCGCGGCCTTGATGATCGCGATGAATTCGTCGATATTGGCGAGCGCAACCGCCAGACCTTCGAGCACGTGACCGCGCTCGCGGGCCTTACGCAGTTCGTATACAGTGCGCCGCGTCAGCACTTCCCGGCGATGCGACAGGAAGCACGACAGCATTTCCTTCAGGTTCAGCAGCTTCGGCTGGCCGTCGACCAGCGCGACCATGTTCATGCCGAAGGTGTCCTGAAGCTGGGTCGCCTTATACAGATTGTTGAGCACGACTTCGGGCACTTCGCCGCGTTTCAGTTCGATCACGACGCGCATGCCGCTCTTGTCGGACTCGTCGCGGATATCCGAAATGCCTTCGAGCTTCTTCTCGTTGACCAGTTCTGCGATCCGCTCCAGAAGTGAGCGCTTGTTCACCTGGTACGGCAGTTCGTCGACAATGATCGACATACGCTGGCCGCGGTCGATTTCCTCGAAGTGCGTGAGCGCACGCATCACCACGCGGCCGCGGCCGGTGCGGTAGCCGTCGCGCACGCCGGCCACGCCGTAGATGATGCCGGCGGTCGGGAAGTCAGGCGCCGGGATGATCTCGATCAGTTCGTCGATCGTGGCTTCCGGGTTTTTCAGCAGATGCTGGCACGCGTCGACAACTTCATTGAGGTTGTGCGGCGGAATATTGGTGGCCATGCCAACCGCAATGCCCGACGAACCATTGATCAGCAGATTGGGAATGCGCGCCGGCAGGATGGCCGGTTCGTTTTCGCTGCCGTCGTAGTTCGCCGTGAAGTCGACCGTTTCCTTGTCGATGTCGGCCAGCAGTTCGTGGCCAATCTTCGCCATGCGGATTTCGGTGTAACGCATGGCCGCGGCATTGTCGCCGTCGACCGAACCGAAGTTGCCCTGACCGTCTACCAGCATGTAGCGCAGCGAGAAGTTCTGCGCCATCCGGACGATGGTGTCGTAAACAGCCGTGTCGCCGTGCGGGTGATATTTACCGATGACGTCGCCGACAATACGCGCCGACTTCTTGTAAGCCCGGTTCCAGTCGTTATTCAGTTCGTGCATCGCGTACAGCACGCGCCGGTGCACCGGCTTCAGGCCATCGCGAACATCGGGAAGCGCACGCCCTACGATCACGCTCATCGCGTAATCGAGATACGAACGGCGCATTTCCTCCTCTAGGGAGATTGGCAGAGTCTCTTTGGCGAATTGATCCATTATCCGTATCTTTTACGTGCCAAGGCGACGGCGTTAATCTCACTTCGCCGCACCTTCGCGTAAGCATTGCAGGCGCAATACATCACGCGATTCTAACATGCCGCGCATCCGGCCCCGGCGAGGGTACGTATACCTATTAGAGGGTGCCCACGAACGCCCCTTGAGCGCCCCTGAGTGCCCCACGATCGAACTGGGGGCAGGCTCGATTCGTGCGTGGGACAATTCGCCGCTCAGCCATGACTGGCGGAGCCTCCAGCGGATTGCTTCTGTTGCGCATGCACCACAATTGGAGGGCGATTTGATCGGGGGCAGATTTTTTTATCGTTGGAAGGGAACGATATGGCAAAATGCCAACGCACAAAGAGTTAGACACTGCTCGAAGTCTACACAGCACGTTTTTTGGTTTGCACCGATGTTATACTTCGAGCAATGTATGACTTGTCTTCGTCAACAGGCTCGCAGTAAACCTGCGGTAATCTCAATTTCGAGAGGAGAAATATGAATAAACTTTCAAAGCTCGCGTTCATTGCAGCTACCGCAGTTATGGCTGCATCCGCCATGGCACAGTCGGTGCCGGCGTCGCGACAAGCTACGAACGACAACTGGGTGAATGGTACGGGCGAATACGTGTGGATGAACGGCACGAACGAGCTGTGCTGGCGCGATGCATTCTGGACGCCGGCAACGGCCAACGCTAAGTGCGATGGCGCCCTGGTTGCCCAGGCTCCGACCCCGCCGGCTCCGGTTGCACCTGCACCGGTTATCACGAGCCAAAAGATTACGTATCAAGCTGACACCCTGTTCGACTTTGACAAGGCTATCCTGAAGCCGGCTGGCAAGGAAAAGCTGGACGATCTGGCATCGAAGATCGGCGCGCTGAACCTGGAAGTCGTCGTCGCAACGGGTTATACGGACCGTATCGGTTCGGACAAGTACAACGACCGCCTGTCGCTGCGCCGTGCTCAAGCTGTGAAGGCATACCTGGTCAGCAAGGGCATCGAATCCAACCGTATCTATACGGAAGGCAAAGGCAAGCGCAACCCGGTCACGACTGGTTGCAACCAGAAGAACCGCAAGCAACTCATCGCCTGCCTCGCACCGGATCGTCGCGTGGAAGTCGAAGTTGTCGGTACTTCGAAGCAGTAAGCAACAAGTTACCGCAGTATCAAAGCCCCGCTTCGGCGGGGCTTTTTTTTGCCGGTCAACCTGGCGCCGCGCACGGCAGACCGCTCCTCTCGGGTGCGCGGCGTAACGCATCGGCAATTGCGCACGCGCACGAGGCCTGACTGCGACCCGGCATTTTTGCCGACCTGTCCCTCGGCCTATATACTCAGGGTTTATCCTCGAGCGCCCGCTCAACGCTCTCATCGAGGCAGCTTTCGCCATGACCAACGCCGATCCCCACGAACTGCAGAAATTTAGCGACCTCGCGCATCGTTGGTGGGACCCCAATGCCGAATTCAAACCGCTGCACGAACTCAATCCGATTCGCCTTGGCTGGATCGACTCGCACGCGCGTCTGGCCGGCAAAAAGGTACTGGATATCGGTTGCGGCGGCGGCATTCTGTCGGAGTCGATGGCCGGATTGGGCGCGCATGTGAAGGGTATCGACCTCTCGAGCCAGGCGCTCGGCGTGGCCGATCTTCACAGTCTTGAAAGCGGTGTAACCGTTAATTACGAAGAAATCGCGGCTGAGGCGCTCGCCGCCCGCGAACCGGGTACGTACGACATCGTCACCTGCATGGAGATGCTCGAGCACGTGCCGCAACCGGCCGCTATCGTCGAGGCGTGCAAGACGCTGGTGAAGCCCGGCGGCTGGGTGTTCTTCTCCACGCTGAACCGCAACGTGAAGTCGTATCTGTTCGCGGTGATCGGCGCCGAATATATCGCGCGCATGCTGCCCAAGGGCACGCACGACTACGCCCGCTTCATTCGTCCGTCGGAACTGGCGGGCTTCGTGCGCGCCGCCGACCTGCGCACCGCCGACATCAAAGGCATCGTGTACAACCCGCTCAGCAAGCATTTCACACTGTCCGCCGACACCAGCGTGAACTACATGCTCGCTTGCCGCCGCGACGCCTGATTCGCACCGACCCGCCCCGACTCCCTTTCCAATCAATGAGCGATCCCACGCCCCTGCCCCAACGCGAAGACGAAGACACTTCGCTCAGTCTTTGCCAGGCTGTCCTGTTCGACCTCGACGGCACACTGGCCGACACCGCGCCCGACCTCGCCGCCGCCGTCAACAAAATGCGCCACGATCGCGGCCTCGAGATGGTGCCGCTCGAAGACCTCCGTCCGCTTGCATCCGCGGGCGCACGCGGGCTGATCGGCGGGGCATTCGGCATCGGCCCCGACAATCACGAGTTCACGTCGATGCGCGAGGAGTTTCTCGCCAATTACGAGGCGGATCTGTGCATTGAAACCACCCTGTTTCCCGGCATTCCCGAATTGCTCGACGATCTCGACGCGCGCGGCGTGCGCTGGGGCATCGTGACCAATAAGGTCGCCCGGCTGACCGAGCCACTGGTCGCGCAACTCGGTCTCGAAGAGCGGGCCGGCTGCGTGGTGAGCGGCGACACGACTCCGCATTCGAAGCCTCATCCCGCGCCCTTGCTGCACGCGGCACGCGAGCTGAATCTGCCGCCGGAACGGATCATCTATGTAGGCGACGATCTGCGCGACATTCAGGCAGGCTTCGCGGCCGGCATGAAGACCGTGGCCGCCGCCTACGGCTACTGCGGCAACGATATCCCGCCGACCCAATGGCACGCCCAGCATGTGGTGCAGTCGCCGGCTGAACTGCAGAATCTGCTGCGCGACGTCGGCTAGGTGCGCTAGGCGCCGCCCCGATCGTCGCAAGGCAATCAGCAAAGACTTGGCCGTCAAACTATTGTAAAATCTCCGTTGGCCCAGACATTTTGGGCAACGAACCGCGGGGGCGACCTGGTTTCGACAGGGGTTGCGAAGCGGCTAGGGCATGTCGAGGACCCGTCACCTCGTTAATCAATGGGAAAAACGTAACTGCATATGGACCGCCCCCCTAAATGTCCATACTTGAGAGAGCAACGCCGCCCGCTCTGGGTTTCGGGCCGATTCTGAAGTATGGATGTTTCCATGGACATCCATAGATGTATCAAAGGCAGCGGACGCGTTACAGCACCACTGCCGAGTGACCAGCGGGTCTGCGAATGCTGGTAGACTAAAGTTTCCGGGGCTGACCTGGTTTCGACGTGGGTATGGCGTCAGGAAGGGCATGCCGAGCACTCCAGTTCGCTCGTTAATCTGTCTGGAAAACACTTAAGCGCAAACGATAACTCGTACGCTCTCGCTGCTTAATCGCGGCGAGCCGCTCACCGGCAGGCCGATGGTCCGGGTTAAAGGCTGAAAGGCTAGAGACAGAGCGGTCATTTACATTGGCTGGTTCAGGACTGGGTCACTCGGTTCTGGATGAGACTTAGTGACTGGCGGTTACCGTAGCCTGCTGCTGGGCGACGGTAATGGCGAGACTCAAATCAGTCAGCTACGCATGTAGAACTTGTTGGCAAAGTCTTACGGACGGGGGTTCGATTCCCCCCAGCTCCACCAATCTAAGGCCCTGGCTGCTAACGCATCAGGGCCTTTTCACTTTCGACCGCAGGCGCCTTCATATTCATTTTTTGGCGTCGAGTATCCGACGAATCGCTGTCACGAAACCCGGCTTGAAGATGGTGCGTGACAACCCGTTCGGGCCCGCCGAGCGCACGATTCGGCCGTGCTTTTCTTCTACCCACCCTTCGTCATCCCAGAACGTCTTCGACACGGCGTGTTCAAGCGCTTCACGCTCCAGTAAGCTCAACGACGGGCCGGTATGGATTTCTACCGTGACCCCGTTCGCCGTCGTCTCATGTGCCGTTTTCGTGGCTGCAATGGGCCGCCGGTCGATGGTCAAGGTGGTTCGAGACTTCAGAATATTCACCTCAGCACGCAGAGCTTTATTGTCCCGGACGAGCTTCTCCACAATGATGCGCGTGGCAGGGTCAGCAATCGTTCGCGTCAGCGCGTCTGCCGGATTAGGCTTCTCCACCCTTCGAAATGTTGGCGGGTCGCCCGCGAACGCCTCCCAAGCCTCAATGAGCTTTCGATAATCCTCAGAGGTCTCGTTCCAAAGCGCTTTGACCTTCAAGCCACCACGGGCTTCGACGAACTCTCCTATGGACCG
Source organism: Paraburkholderia fungorum (assembly GCF_046027215.1). Lineage (GTDB taxonomy): Bacteria > Pseudomonadota > Gammaproteobacteria > Burkholderiales > Burkholderiaceae > Paraburkholderia > Paraburkholderia fungorum_D. The sequence continues at coordinate 3,551,261 of NZ_JAQQEN010000001.1, forward strand.
AAGCGTGAAGTCTCGGTTGCCTAGTTTGTGCCGCTCCTCGCAAACCTGATGAATCAGGTTCAGATTGCGACGCTTTGTCGGGTGCGCACCTAAAGCCAACATCGCTTCGAGAACAGTGTTGGGATGCGTGTGGGTAGTCTCTTTCATGGGGCGACCACCGTCTCGGGCCGACCTTTAAAAGAAATGACGTGTCGCGGCGACTCTTCTCCCTTCACGAATCTCAACGCTTCGTCCACTGCCGAACCCAATCGGTCCCTCAAAGAGCCTCCTGCATCGATGAGAGAGATGACCTCGTAGCGTCCCAGACCAGGATTGTCGGGATTCATTTGCTGGGCCAGATGTCGCATCGCGGCACTGCCGGCGAGCTTCTGCTCCTCTTCTGTGAGCAGGAGGAAGGCCGGTTTCATGTCATCCCGCATGAGTGCTGCATCCAGAATTTGGCTCTGGCGGAGCACAGCCTTCCCTGGGTCGAGGTCAGGGTAAAGAATGGACCCTTCGCAGACGCCAGAGAGTTGCAGCAGCTCCGAGTCAGCTTCCTCGATTGCAAACTCGAATTCTGCGATGCCTCCGTTGGCGACAAGCGCAGTTTCGTCTCCGTTTTTCAGCGCGAGACGGCACTGTGTAATCAACTTCGTGACCGCCGCAACAGTCATCGTAAGGTTGTCGAACTTGGTGATGGCTTGCTCGCGTTGTCGTTGGGCCTCTATGTGTTGCTTCTGCTGGTCGAAAGGTTTGTCGTCGAGCAACAACTCGGCACGGTAGTCATCCAGTTCCCGGAACCGCTTTTCGGCAATCACCACCTGCAGCTTCGCTTCAGTGCAGTGATACATCACGTTGTTCCAACGAGCTGCAAGCTGCGGCAGGAACGCCGGCATTGTGATGAACCACCGGCAGCGCGGACAGTTGCGAGGACCGCCCGGCGTTGGTGCATACCGAGGAGCGGTGGGGGAACCAATGTTCGCTCCGCCGTTGTGACAACCTGACGCCTCCGCCTCTGAAGTGTTTCCTCCCACAAGGCACAATCCGTCAACCATCACCATCCAACCGGCGGGTGTACGCAATTCAACCTCTGCCGGAATTGCGGCGGCAAGGCTTGTTGGACTGTTCGCGATGATGCTTCTAACGATTTGGGCATACTCGGCGTTTGCAAGCCAATCGACGATGGTGTCGCCTGCAAGCTCATTAAGGCGCTCGACCCCTGCCTGAATGGCTCGCATCGCCTGTTGCACCCCGGGTTTCGTGTAGTACAGCGTCATGACCAAACGGCTATGACCAGCAATCTTCTGCAAGATTGCAAGCGGTACCTCGCCGTCAATTGCCAAAGCGGTGATAAGGGACACTCGCAGACTGTGCAAAGGAAACAAGGTTCTTATGTTATTCGGCTTGCGCACCGTGAGCGCAGGCAATAGGCGTATAGGCTTTCCGCCTGGTAGAGTTTCTCCACGAGCTTCAAGGCGTTGCTCAAGCCGCTGCAAACACAAGAACCAAGGACGGTCCAAAACCTGAACGGTCAAAGGAAAATCCGGATGGTCTGTCGTCTCTGGCGTCCGGAAGAGAAATGCTGTGTCCGGGTAGGCCGCTAGCTGCACCTCAGATTTGACAGCAACGTGACGGTTGTCCAAGTCCTTCCATCGGGTCAGCTTGCTCAGCGGGTTGTACTTTTCTTGCCACCGGCGCAGCTTCTCGAACCAATAGAAAGGGTTCTGATGACGCGGCCCATCCACCATCCAGGGAACGTCGTATCCCTTCTGATTGCCTTCCTTGCCAATGTCTGCCGTCTTGTTCGTGTTGACGTGCAGCAGCAACTTCGCAACCCCATCCGCGATTGCGGTCGGCCTCAAAAAGACACCATTTGCGTAGGGCTGTGACTCAGACCCGAGCGCGAGGCTACCTTGGTTCAGCTTCCACTCACCGCCTTGCCAACGCCAGGTGTCTGCCTCACCCGAGTCCAGCATCCGCACCTGAAAGGTACGCAACGGAAGTTGCAGCTTGACCAATAGAGCGACCCATCGCACAGGGCTCCACATCTCATAGATGGTCTCTGTCTTATAGTTGCCCCCTTGGATAAAGCGCTCTCTACTGCGCCACACGCAATCTGGGTCGGAATCATCTATCAACTTCTTATCGACCTCAAACCATGTGGTTCCAATTTTTTCGAATTCGTCCCCGTCTCTCTTAGCCGAAGCCACATGGGTATGCAAGCCTTTGACCATATCCGTGGAGGGTACACCCAAGGCGCCTTGGGCCCAAATCCAGTCACAGAAGTTCGGCCCCTCTGCAATCATCTCTCGAAGTTCTTCGATATAGCCGTAGGGCAACGTTGCGCGAACGCTCTCGGCATGATTCAGCAGTCCACTTGCGGACAGACGGGAAACCGGATTTCGAAATGCAGGTGAAGTCTCAAGGCGCCCGAAATCGTTCTCCTCGCAAAAGTCAGGCTGAACTAATACCCATTCCAGAAAGGAATGAACCATGTTGTTAAGCGCCACTGAGTTTCGAGAGGGCTTTTTTCCCTGGGCTGTCTCGAACAGACTGGGCACTTTCGTTCGCGAAAGGAAAAATTCAGCTGGTTCTACTGGCAGCTTGAACTTGACCAAGAATTCGACGAACGCGATTATTCCTTGCAGTGCGTTTCCGAGCCCGAGGTCCTTCGCCTTGAGCCACCCAACGGCGAGTACACGCCACTTCTCAAGTTCGGGATGTTCCGCAGCAACCCATCCTAACTGCTTATCAGCCCGTCGCCCTTTCCCCGTCGTGGGATGCCTTCTCCGCATCACGGGTGGTTGGGCTTTCGGCTTCTCTGCAGGAGGCTTAGGATTTTTGAGCAACAGGCTAACGTTAGCTTGACCCCATTCGCGACCAGTCTTTGTGCGGATTTCCTGACGGTTAAGCTTGTCAGCAATTTGCGAATACGACATGCCAGAATCACGGTCTTTCTGACACTCGGCAGCCAGCGCTTCTTTGTTACCATCGAACAATGCAGCAGCCTGCTTAGCCTCGGCGTTCCATGAGGGAAGCTTCTTTTTTTTTCTCATATCCGCTTAGTTATACTGAATTGTTGAAGGAGATGACAGGTTTCCGGAGAGCGTTTGGTTTACTTTGACGATTTGATTGCGGAGTTCTGCACTCATTGTGTTCAGTCGGTCAACCGCTTTGGCCAGATGCTCAATGCACTCTGCACGGTCAGCGGCGGTGTATACCTTCTGACTGCTGGGGTCGACGTGGTGCATGAACCGTCGAATCATCTCCTCGCTGACTCCGGCCTTACGAAGTCGTGTTCCATAGGCATGGCGATGACCGTGAGCATGCGTACCTAAGTGCATCGCCGGGATTAGCCCGATACGACGCACCGCATCCGCGTGAGACTCTTCGAACTTCCCAATTTTGTAGGGGGCGCCCTTCGGCTCACGGCCCGTGTTCATAAATGCATAAGGATGGTTACGCAAGGCCGGGGCAATACGCTGGACCTGTTCGATGTACAGGTGCCAGATATCCCAGAAGAGTTCCCCAAACTCAGGCACAAACCAGTACGCCTGTTTGTAGTAGCCACCAAACTGCGTTTCGTGCATGCCTCCTTTCCAGCCAGCCGCCGTGGTGGACAAGTCCCAGTCACGCGGTGTAAGTCCGAACCGCTCAGCTAGGTACTCAGCGCGATTACCTCTCCGCTGGCTACCTGCTGCATCGACCCACCTTGGGTCGACAGGCGCCGCACTCCACGTGGGGTGGTGGATGAGTACCAGCGCTTGACCCTTGTGGCTCGGGTCCTCCATCACGTCCCAGAGATAGAGATGGAACGGTTCGGACATACGAAAGCCCGCTCCGTTGAGCAGGAGTGTGATGAGCATGTCGCGGTAGTTGTACCTCCGCCCGACTTTGAACCCTTTCAGGATAAGGTCCAGAATCCGGTTCTCAGGAAATGAGCGAGGCGCCTCCTGCTCCACCCGCGGAGTCCTGTGCCGGTATCCTGTCCCGCTATTCTGACCAGGAGCACGACTCGTTTCCTGAACTGTGGACCAGGTGTGCCCAAGGAAAGCAGAGTTCCGCCGATATATGTAAGCCGCTTCGGCCAATCGCCGGTCGTATCGACTTCCCTTCCAAGTTTCCGCTGGATTGCGCTTACCGGGATACTTGTTTGCCCACCAGGTGAAGAAGTCTGTGAGGTTGCTGATGATGCGACCCGATTCGCCGAATCGTCGGGCGGTCCACCATAGGCCGCTAGGGTCCTCTCCCGTGACGCTGATAGACCCTGTGAGCAGACGCTGCCGGAAGTTTACAAATACGGCTTGCTCATCGCCGTAGCCGGGGTGGGCGTCTACGTAATCCAAGAACAACCGGACCGCGCGGATTACCTTCAGCATCCAGGCCGGACTGCGAGAATCCCAGTGTTCAAGCAGGTAGTCGACTAGCACCTCGACCGGGCCGTTCATGGTCAGGAGGATTGGAATCACGTACGAGATACCAGTCTCGTCGGTGAATACGCGCCCTCGGGCGACCGTTGACTCAAACACGGACGTCACCGCACGGGCCAGCTTGCAAGGGGGTCACGCGGCTGGCCAGTAGGACCGCTGGCCCGCCGAAAGCGGTGGCACAGTTGAGCTTCTCACGGCGGCCTGTCGTCTCGCGCAGCGACCAGGAACGCCTCAGGATGCGCCAGAAGGCCCGTGACACAGCGCGTCCAGGGGCCGCTGACCTCTGTTCGCCGCCACAAATCTTGCTAAATCCCATTTCGCGAACCTCTCAACGCTATCTACTCATATATAGAGAGGTTTGCTCGCGGTTGGAGCGAAGAGACGACGGTCAGGTCAAGAACAGTTTCAATTCGGCATTGCGCCTGGAAATAAATTAGCAGATAAACAAAAATTTATCAAACTTTTTCAAAGCCGAATCAGCATCGCATTTAACGGTATACTGTTAAAAAATTAGCGTCTCATAGTTAACACAAACACAAGTCTGTAGTTATTCACAATCTAAATAGCAGCACCCGAAATCCCTTTCTAGCAGGGCGATTGCGGCTTTCAGCCAACGTTTTCATGAGTGAACAAAGAGCAATTATTTACTCAATATATTTTTAGTGATATATGTGTAATTTGCATACGCGCTTTTTACAGATATACGCACGGCCAGGCTTTAAAATTTTCTGGGCATCACCGCACCGACCGCAGGCGCTCCGCGGGGCGGCGACGCAAAATCATTTCAGCGCCGCCACCGCGTTTCGCAGGTGGTCACGCGCCGCGTCAATGTTGTCGGGGTGCGTTTTCTCGTTTAGGTCGACGCGGTCCTTCTCGCCCAGGAAATACGCCGTGCGGTCCGGTTCCTCTTTCCGTGGATGCGGGAGACCATGAAACACGCGTTCCTTGTTCAAGAATCCTTCCTTGGTCAGCCACTCGACGCCTCTCGATGCGGCCGCTCCCACCGGGTTGAAGACCGCGTCTGGCATAGCTTTGGCCAGCTTGCCGAAGTGGCTTCGCATTTGCAGGCGCAGCATCGGGTCTCTTTCGGGATGCCACCCGGCCCCTGAAGTTCTCCCCGTTTTTGAACACGGGAAACTGAAGCACCGACGACACCTGCAACAAGTCGCCCGCTTCGCCGAACAAGTCTGCACTGGAGCTCAGACTCAACCACTGATGCACGCCAATATGGTCGAGGAGCGCAACGACGCGTTGGCGCGTCACCCCGGCAAAGGCGGCCGCGAGATTGGCGCGGCGTAGCACCTCGAAGGCGGGAGCACCCTCAAGCAGTGCGCGGTTTGCCTCGGTCAACGCAATGTCAGCCTGCGCCTTCCAGGGAGTAGCGTCCACGAGCACCAGCTTCGCCGCCGGGTTCACCCACTCGAACGGCGCGTAATAAACCACCAAGTCGCCATTTTGATGCATTCGCAGAGATGGAGATTGCGGGTCACCTTAGGGCCCTTGGTAGCCCCGGATTGCGGATTCATACTTCTCAAAAAGCTCGTAATTCACTTGCGACTGGTCCGTATATGTTGTTTTACTTTCCGCGGCCATAACAGCAGACAGCCCGTACGCTTCGTCCTCGAGACGACGATACGGCAAAGAGTCGCTAAGCGCTTCCGATGACACCGAACGGGACGCCGTAGGTCTCGAGCAAGAAGTTTTCCGTGACGCTCAAGAGGGATAGCTGGTCAGGTGTCGCTTTAGAGCGGGACAGCCCGGGCTGCACGATAAAAATTCGCAGTTTCAATGCCGCCATTCGGCTCCGATTCCTGATAGCCGCGAGCGTATCGCGGTCACCATGCTGGTATCTCGAGAGTTCTACACCCTTTCGGACCTTCGGGTCACGCCGAAGCAAATGGACGAAAAGCTCGGTACGACGGAGTTGATTTTGGAGCCAGCTTATGCTTTTCTGAGCTTGCCCGCACACCTCATACAAGTCACCAACCCGGCTTCCTGATGAACCTTCTTGCGAATACTTGCAGTGGTAAAAGTCGACGTTGATGGTTGTCCGAGCATCATCTTCAGCAACCTTAATGGTAACAACGTCTGCCGACTCTCCCGAACCGTCGTCGTCATAGATGATGTCATAACCCCCGGCTTTCTTGAGGTCCTCGATGACTTTGAACTGTATGGAGTCCGGCTCGCGTGTAGCACCCTGAGCCTCCTTTTTTATGTCGACGGCAGACCAGTCCCACGCGGCAATCCGCTCACGGTCATACGGCGCGTAGATGTCCGGCAACGCGACAAGCATGTTGCCTTCAAGATAGGACCCGTCTGCAAACGTAATCAAGGGTGGATTTTCGAAGAAAAATTCGGACAACTCCCATGCTTTCTGGCGCTTTGTTAGCGTGCCATCGAGCCCGGACACCGGAACGAACCGATAGGTCGAAACGGCATCGTCATTAAGCGGCAATAACTCAAGACGGAGGGCCAATTCTGATGAATCGTCGAATACTCGAAACACTATGTCACCGGTCTCCGCCGGACTTACCAGCTCGATTCCGAGGTACCAGAATTCGGTCGCCGTGCCGCCTGCCAGTTGGACCGAAAATACGCTCTCGTGCTCTTGATAGACGCATTCTGGCCACTCGACAGCAATGGGCATCACCTCCGGTCGCACTTTTACCAGCTTTGGGATAAGTGTTCCTTTGAGAACACCTTCGGGGTCGATGGTCTCGTCAACAACCTTTGCTCCAACGTGTTTGCACCATTTCGCGAAAGTCTCGAGCCGCAGTCGTTGGAAGGACCAAACCCGACCACGTTTCGTTGCTCCGATAGTCGCCGTAGCACCACCCTCGAAACCTATTCCAGACACTACCGCCTGCCGGGCAGTTTTCTTGGATGATTCGGATAGGCGAGCCGCAACATCTGCGCCCATGCGTGCTATGTACCGAACCTGACGCCCGAATTGTTCGGTCATACCTAGATTAGTAAGCAGCAAACGCTTGACGCCGTGAAAGCAGCGATATAGTTCCGGGTCTTGGATGAGTTGCACGTCCTCGCCACATAGCGCTTTGGCCATCGACCGGTATTCGCCGCTTTTGGACGAACCATGAATGTATAGAAGCTCCTTTTCCTTGTCCCAAATCGCAACGAGTAGCTCCCACTCCCAATCCTGCACTGCTTCAATACCAGTCCAAGGCACCTGCTTGGCCGTCCCCACTACAACCACCAGCATGTTCTCTTTCCGGTTGACCGTGTGTCGGACCCTGTCAGAGGCTGTGACACCCGAGATACCCTTTCGGAAATTTTTCGGTGTCCAGACGCTGCAACGCGTTCGATAAATCACCATGCTGGTAGCCGGCCTGATTTCCTGAAGGGGAATTTCGCCAGCAAACGGTTCGAACCCTGCGAGAAAGGTCCGTGCGTCGACTTCTTTGTCTATCGCTGCGTCACTCAAATCCGGGAGCAATTCGTTCCAGTCAGGGTCTTGGCTATACAGTTTTTCGAGCTCTTCGCGTACACCTGGATTCGCGACGTTTGCTATGAACGTGGCGTTCCCCAAATCTTCGCGGGCGCGAGTGAACCGGCCGGCGAGCTGGAGCGTGACCGGAAGGCTTTTTCGCGTGTCATGAAACGCCGCAATCTTCAACTCCGGCATGTCGAAGCCCTCCCCGAGCATGTCGACACAGACCACCAGCCTTGATTGACCGGCCATCAACTTTTTCAGAGTATCGCGCCGTTCGGTTGGCTTGAGTTTGCTGTGAAGCAAAAGCGGGTTGTACCGGCCGATGGACTCGTAAATCTCGAAGACCTGCTTCGCGCGCGGAATGTCCAGTGCACGCGCCATGGCGACATGAAGCCCGGTTGTATCGTTGTCCAGCTCTTTTATAGTCGCCTTAGCGATAGCCTTATCGGCTTTGCTCTCGTTAAACTCAAAAATCGACCGGAAGATGATAGGTCGGAAGTAACCGTCAAGTTGGGCTTGCCTGAGCGGATAGCGATAGATTATGGTTCCGTCAATGGGCTTGTCATCATCACGGAACGGTGTCGCAGTAAACTGAAGCACTCGACGTTCAGCGAACTGTGCTTTGAACCGCTTCCACGTGGGAGCTTCGGCATGGTGCGCTTCGTCAATGAACAGGTGCGTACACAATTCGGCGATACGCGCCTGGAACTCTGGCGCGAGGCTGCCTGCGATGTGGCTAGTCGTAACGATTACATTGCATACCTCGAAAAACGTCGAAAGTACCTCAAGGCTAGCAATGTTGTGCTCAAGTACGCCGACGACCGGATAATGAGCAGCCATCGAAAGGATGGAACTGCCGGGCGCTTTCAACAGGCCCAGCGTCATGAACTTGTCCGCGATTTGAGTGCGTAGCGCATCTGTCGGGACGACGACAATGACCCGTTCACAGCAGGCCGACGTCAAAACACCAAGCATGGTCTCAGTCTTTCCTGTTCCGGTGGGAAGGACGACCGATGCGACATCGCTACTCACCGACCAGTGAGCGTGTATCGCATGAAGTGCTCCCGCCTGTGGTGGACGCAAGCCGATGGTCCCCGTTGAGCGGTTCTCCTGCACGAATGCGAATCCACCACGCCAGGAATCAGTCGCAGCTCTCGCGTTCGAGTCGGTCACTGCCACACCCGCCGCAGGTAACGAGGGATGTTGCAGCCAGGTTCCTGCTGTCGCGTTCAGTCCGTCATGCTCAATAGCGACTGGTGGATACCTGAGGACTGCCGCTTCGTCCTGTGCTGGTAGCTGGCGAGGCGTGCTTTTAAGGATTCGAATGGGTATCGGAAGCGCGCTGGACGAAACCTCAAATCCTTCGGCACCGTCCGTGACAAAGCGAACTGCTTCTGCTTCTACCTCCTCGCTCCGCCACGCCAACTGGCGAATCCAATTCTTCTCGACTTTTTCTTGAAGCGCAAAAACCCCCGGAAGCCGCACCTTCATTTTCTATGCCTTTCGAATATTTTTAGCGGACGGTCAAACCCAAAAATCAACGTCTCCCCGCACTGCACCCTGTACTGGGTGCAAGTCGACTCTCACCAGCAGATACGAGTTCACAGTATTTTTCGAGGCTCATTATATTTACCTTTTTTCAAACCACCTCGACTCGCTGCAGGGAGAACGCGGAAAATGAATCTGACGCCGTCCGGTTCCCGCCGTGTAAAAGCGCCTGTCCTTGCGCTCGTCGTCTCCTGCTGACGGTCGGTATCATGCCAAAGGCTAACCGAGCACATAATTTTCCTTCCAGCGCTTCATGAGCAACTCCAGCTTGCGCAAGCAAGAGAAGAAGTGGTTCCAATATTTAGGGCGCGATTCCACTTAAAAACTTGCAAAATACACTATTAGTTGTATATATTTGCATGTGAGGCACCACATCTGGTGCTATACAACGAAATGCGTTTTCGGGGTTCCCACATGCACGTCATCGACAAGCTTTCCATTGCGGCTGAAGTGCGACGCTTCCAGTTTGAAATCTGGCAGCGCGCGGGGACCACGCACAGCACCATTCCGCATCTGCTTCAGCTCTTCCGTCCTGACCACGCGGCCTCGGTGCATAACATCGAGTACGAAGTGACCGCGGGCTCGCTCGGCGTGCACGGTGTCGGCAACGCCCAATATCAAGTAGCCGGCCTAGTCGACGTTCCGCGCTCAACGATTCGTATTGCGGGAAACCTGCCCTACGAAGTTCAGCGCTTTACCGGAGCGCACGAACTCGGCCATATTGTGTTGCATCCTGGGCTCTCGCTTCATCGCGACCGCCCCCTTCTCGGTGACGCGCCGGTCCTCGACCGCCGCGAACGGGAGGCCAATTACTTTGCCGCGTGCTTGCTTGCGCCGGAGAGGCTACTGCGCCGCGCGTTCAAGCAGCGATTTAGCACCGACATGCTCCACCTCGATGACCGCGTAGCATTCGCCATCGCCGGCAACGGCTCGCAGGACCTTCTAAGGTCGAAAACTGGGTCGCTTGAGTTTCCGCGCGCAGTAGCGACTGCGCGGAAATTTGGTATCGGCAATCACTTCAAGTCGCTCGCTGAGGAGTTCGGCATGTCACCGACCGCAATGGCGATTCGCATCCACGAGCTCGACCTGGTCAGCTACTGATGACGTGCGGCCTAACAACACGTAGGCCGTTCGCCTTCACGCGTTAACTCAAGCCAAGTCGCCATGCTATGGTGACAACGGCATAGCCGCCTGCAACACCCACCTGAATTTCTTGCTGGACTACTGCATGGCATCGGTTTTCTTTTCGTACACGCACATCGACGAGTCGCTGCGCGACCAGCTCGAAATCCACCTGTCGCTGATGAAGCGCGAGGGCCTGATTTCGGCATGGCACGACAGGCGCATCGTCGCGGGGGACGACCTCGACGACAGTATCGATGCGCAGCTCGAGAAGGCCGACATCATCTTGCTTCTGGTCAGCGCGAACTTCATCGCGTCCGAATACTGCTTTGCGACCGAAATGACGCGTGCCTTGGAGCGGCACAAGGCCGGCGAGGCGCGCGTCATCCCCGTCATCCTGCGAGCATGTGACTGGCACAGTGCTCCGTTCGGCAAACTGAATGCAGTCCCGACGGACGGTCGGCCGGTCACCTCTTGGGCCAACCAGGACGAGGCTTTCGCCGACATTGCGAAGTCGATTCGTAAGGCCGTTGCTGCGACAGCCTCGGCGGCAGCACCGAAGGTGGACGCGACATCGTCAGCGAGTAGCTCAGTGCCTCGGCCCGCGGCCGTCGCACCTACCGCGGCCACGCAATTGCCGCGGTCGAGCAATCTTCGCGTCAAGCAGGAGTTTTCCGACCTCGACAAGGACACGTTCGTCTCGGAGACGTTCGACTTCATCGCCCGCTTTTTCGAAGGTTCACTCCAGGAGCTCGAGAAACGGCACGGTCAGTTCCAGGGCCGCTTTTCGCGCATCGACGCGCGCCGGTTCACCGCGAGCATCTATAAGGACGGGAAAGGCGTGTCGCAGTGTAGCGTCACGCACGGCGGGGCTTTCGGCGGACACAGCAATCGCGAGATAACCTACTCGAACCAGATTTCCTCGCACGCGAACAGCTACAACGAAGCGCTCACGCTCACCGAAGATAGTCAGACGCTTTATCTGAAGCCGATGATGAGCATGGCAAGGGGCGTTTCCGAGAAGCTGTCTGACACTGGGGCGGCTGAGTATCTGTGGTCGATGCTTATCGAGCCGATACAACGGTGATTCGCCGCGGCCGACCGCGACAATAGCGCTCCGGCCGCCGCTTATTCTAGCGCTTCGCGAGATGCGCCGGATGAAGTGCCACGCGCGTGATAACAACAACGCGCCTGCACGCCCGGAAATATCCCTTTACGTGCTCGGGCGGCGTATAGCCTGCAGCTACAATATGCCTACAACTTGCGTGAATTACCCTTGTCATTGCCCATGACCACTCTGACCACGAATTCGCATCTTGCCCTGATGTATGAACAGGCAAGCGCTTTCCTGAACCTTGACCAAGCGGCTCGCGCGCAGTCGGACTGGTTCAGAAGCTTTCGTGACGACAAGGACTTCCGCGGCTTCTTCAAAAAGAAAAAGGTGCTCGCGAAGGGCACGAGTTTGCAGGTCACGGTGATTTCCCAGATTGCCCGCGCGATTGTCGACTGCATCGAGGAAGGCGAACCGGACTTGGCACCTACCGGGTCTGAAGTCAACGGCATCATGAAGAGCGCCACAGACCTGGCAACCAAGCTGACTGCGGCGCGCCCTTCCTGGCTTGCTCCGGGTGCCCGGACGCACGGTTTCCAGGAGCCGCTGCGGACGCTCCAGACGATGCCGTCGATTGTGCCGCCCCGAACTGCAGGCCGCTTGCCGATGACGCAGCGTCGAACGCTGATTATCCGGCTCGCCCACGCCATCTGCGAGGCTTGTGACGAAATTCCCATCCGGGTCATTACGGCGGTCGTCGCACGCGCTTGGGAAGAAACCCTGGAACGCCAAGTCTACGATGTGCTGACCGCTGTCGAACGCGTAAGTATTCAAGCGCTCGTCGAAGCGAAGCGCAGGAACCAAGCCGACGTTGAGAACACAGCACATCTGGCACTGAGCCGCGCAAGTGTTCCGCGTAACCGTGCGGCGCCGACGGCGGACACGCGAACCGACGCTCAGCGGCTAGCTCAGGCTCTCGAAATCGTGGGCGGGTGCGCGGATGAGACTGCGGCAATCGTGCTTTACGACGCGCTCAGCGCCGCCGGCGCCGAACTTGGGTTAGAGCTAGATTCAACCGAGCAGTGAAAAACTGCGCAAATTGGGCCCCTTTCCCGGCATATTTCCTCCGGATTTTTTGCGGTTGAATTGGCTTGATATTTTGGTAGCAGTGTTTCGAGCCGACAGGTGAACAATACGTCCTGTCACAACTCCCACTGCATCGAATGCAAAAACACATCAAACCGCAGAATTTCCAGTCCTTCGACCGCATCATCGCCAACTGGCCGGACAACACCGCCGAGCATCAGTGTGCGCGCTTGCTCGATGCCATGCGGCTGTGCGCGGGGATTACGACACTGGAGGCAACGCGTTACCTCGACGTCATTGACCCTCGGGCGCGAGTGGTCGAACTGCGCAAAGAAGGTTATCGCATCGTCACCTCGTGGGTATGCCAGCCGTCAGAATGCGGCCGCCTCCACAACGTCGGGCTGTACACGCTTGCCGGCGTTGCAACCGACATCATCATGGGCGCGAAAGTGCCCCCCCTGACCAAGTCGGGCAGTTCCCAGTTAGTGCTTGCTCTCTGGCACTGAAGGCGCACGCAGCGCGGGTTGAGTTTATTCACCGTTCATCGCTTACCAGTCCGCTAACGGCGACCTCAATGAGATGCTCGGCCTCCTGCTTCACGGCCGGCCAGCCCTCCTGCAATATCCACACTGACTCTTCGACGTCTTCGTCACTTAGTTGGTAGTCGTCGATGGCAGTAATACCCATCGCAGCCAAGTCGGTTGCGGACGCCTCGTCGCTGGAGATTCTGTATCGCACCGCGTCGGCAATCACGCCGGGCTCGTCCGTCTCGCTATTCAAAATTTCCTCGGCTGCCAGGCCAGCCATGCCATAGAGGAAGCTCCAGTTTGCCGGCAAGTCCGGAAAGGTAATTCCGGCCGTCACCGCGGCCCGGCGCATGGCCTCTGGACAGGTCCGAGGACGAAATTGCCCCAACCAGGCGCGCTCCTCCGGGTTCCCGCTATTGTTCTTCCAGACTACCGCGTCACCGGCGCCGCCAAAGCGCTCGTAGACCGTCTTATGAGCCGCTTCGTGGTATCCGGCGGTGCGGAGCTCGCGAGCAGCTATAAGTTCTTCGTTGAGTTCAATCATGTTCGTTGCGCGTGTTCGTTCGGTGACCCTAGCGTATAGCCTGGAAAGCCATCGATAACACAGCGCGGCGCCAATCACCGTCGCACTACAGGCGAATCATCTATCGCGGTTCTGTCGGTATTCTCGGGTCAAACGGAACAGCTCGGCCTGGTACACGGCATCTTGGACCGCCGTGTGATTTCCTTTCTGCGTCGGATGCAGCCGGCCTGTCATCGCACTCGAGCGCGTGTTCCTCCAGGAGCAGCCCATCACTCCCATGTAATAAGCCTTGATGTCCAGTGCCGTGAAACCGAATGGGTTCTCGCCGTTGAATCGGTGGAAGTAGTAATTGACGAAGGACCAATCGAACGGAGCGTTCAACCCGATGAACACTGGCACGTCTCCTTCGCTACAGGCGGCTTTGACCCAAGCATCGAAATCGGTCATGGCTTGGCGAGGGTCCGTTCCACTCTGCTCAAGCTGCTGGAGCGAAAACCCGGTCACTGCCAGCGCATCGGGGTCAGCGTTCCGATTCAACGGCTTCAATGTGCACTCGAAACTCGTCTCCGGTGCATCGACCAAGCACGCGCCGATGGAGAGCATGCTGTATTCGCCGGGGATAGGGCCAGACGTTTCAACGTCGACCGATACAAAAACCTCGTTCCGGACTTCCATCGAAATCTCCGCCTTTATCGCATTGGGATGGTTGTAACGGGCAAATCACTCGGCTGCCCGCGGAATTCGAACCAGCACTGCCAACCCCCACCTTTCTCCGCCGACCAGACCGTCATGGCCGGTGTCTCCCCATGATTCCCGACGATGACCATCAGGTATCGCTCGCGGTCATCGCCAAAGGCATCAAGGTAATCTTCCGTTGTAGCTCTATCACGCCCTGATGGGCTGGGCTGCGGCTCTGGATGTGTATGCCACAAACCGATGGCATGTCGGCCGCGCTCGTACACCGCGTTCCGCGCGCGCGTTGCGGATGCGACATCCGGATTGTAAGCATGCCTGCCGCGCCGGTCCTTCGGGTGAGGGCCTGTGACGGCATCAGCCAGAAGACTTGGGGAGTACGGCTTCGGCGAGTAGATTTCGCCTCCTGCTTCCGTCTGATTCCACCGGCGCTGAGCGTAGCTGTACATGTTTTGAAGCACGCTCTCGGTGAACAACACGTAGCGCGCTTTGTCTGGCGAAAAAAAGGTGCGGCAACTCATACGAACGGCCGCTCCTTCGTAATTCCGACATGTTCTGCAGCGTCCGCTGCCCAGTCTCGATACGTCAAACCTTGCCACTGCCTATCCAGGAACTGCCGCCCCCGCACCCAGCTGAGAATTTTGGAGCTCTCCACGTCGTCGTCGATGACCTGCAGAATATTCTCCGACACCAAAGCCACCGCATATGCGGCATTAGCGGACGTGTATGCTTGAAATCGACTACTGCAGCCAGGAACCTGTCGGATGACATCACTAGGCCAATCGATGGCTTCGAGCAACTTGAGCCGGTCCGTCCGCGTAGCGTTCGGGAACCAGAGCGTATCGGACGTCAGCATGCAGACGTGCGCTGCGGCGACGAACGGTTCCATCCAGCCGACGACGAGCGGGCACGACGACTGGCGACGGGCCTCGTTCAGATACCATTGCACCGTGGGCTCGCCGGTCAAATCGACAGCCAAGTCATAGTCATGCAGTGAATTTGCCTGGAGCCATTTCTGAGCTGTCCCGGGAAATGGAGTGACGACACAGGAAGGGTGATTTTTGTTGATGATGTCGGCAACGGCTGCGACTTTTCGATGGTTAACGTGTTGGAAGCCAAGCAAATGGCGGCCAATGTTTGCGGGTTCCATGATGTCGTAATCGACGAGTGTGATACGGCCAATACCCGCCTTTGCAAGTTGCTCGACAACGGGGCTACCGAGGGCTCCCGCACCGAATACAACCACACGGCTGGTTTGTCGAGAGCGCACCTGCGGAAACTGGTCACGTCCTACGGTCCAATCCGGGTCAACTCGTTCGACCAACATCGGCTGGATTCCCAAGCGCGACCGAGTGCGGCGTCCGCGATGCGGACGAGCCGCTGGATGTAACGTTGGTGGGCCTCCAGGCAGCGCAAAGGCAAACGCGCCGTCGTGAGAGCGAAATAGAGCTATTCGATGCTCTCGCGTCCGTTCTCGACGAATGCTTTGGTTGTGAAATCGATGGAAGTCTGGCACCTTCAGTCTTGCTTTCAATATGCGACGCAAGGCTTCCATAGTACGCGGCCACGTCGCCGGCACAAAAGAATGGGAGATGGGAATGTCGGCGATAAGAACGCGACGGTGCGGAGACGCATTGCGCCCGAGCGATTTAATCAGCCGTTGCACGAATGGATTGTCGTCCATTCCCGCCAAGATAAGCCCAGCCCCCTCCAGGAGCATGCCTTCACGAACTTGCGCCCGCCGAGGGACAGGGTCGACGGTCCAGAGCTCTCGAGCTACGTCGTCCTTTGTCGCGTTCCGAGCGACATACATTTGCCAATAGTTCTGCGGCTCTTTCGCAAAGTCGTTGTCGAGGTCTCCGTTTGCCCATGGGACAAGGAACTGCTCATGGAAACTGATAAGAAGGCTTTGCACACGCTCAAGTGAGGTCAGCCCTCGCCCGGGACCAGGCTCACCGTCGATGCAAACGAATCCACCCTCTTCAACATGCGCGACGTGGAACACCGCATCTGAAGAAAGGCGAATGCGCGCGATGCCGTGGTCCGGAAACCCTTTCTGAAAGACCACTTCGGCGGTCGAAATTGGCCCCCAAGCTGGAACATTCGACAGCGCGAGCCGGTACGCGGTTGAGCCGTCATTGCCTCGAGTTGGAGGTTCAAGAAGAACCTCCGCGAGTTCATCACAAATAGACGCGAGTTCGACGCTCATGCATTACGCCGTTATGCCAGGCCCGGGGTGCTGGGAGCAGGCTTGGGCGGGCGCGGAATTGAGATAAAAGGCCCGGAACCGCCCGAACCATTGGTGCCGGTGGGGCCATTACCCGCATGGCAGCCGAAGACTTCACGGGTTTCCGTTTCAATCTCCTTCGGGTCTGTCAGAGCGGCGATTCTTTCCAAGTCCGCGCGCAAAAGCCCACACCAAGCGTCGAAGGTCTGAGCGCGGTCACCGTCATCCTCGTTCCAGCGTTCGGCAAAGTTCTCGCCGACCACCGTGGGATTCTGCAGGTAATAACCCAAAACCGGGTCGTGGAGAATCATCAAGGGCAAAAGGTCCGCTATTGCGATGAGCGCGTCGACCGGGTGAGCAAACGCTTGTAGCGACCCATCATCAATCAGGTCTGCAAGACCGTCGAAGCAGGTGGTAACCAGTGTCACAAGGATGATGGAAATCGGCTGAAATTCCCCGTCAATTTCGTTCCGGTAAACGCGCATATCCCGATGACGCTTGAAGAGACGAATGGCGACCCGGAGGGTCTCCTCCACCTCAACGCTCTGGGTGGCCACGGGCTGGATGTTCGCGCTCGCAGACTTCGTTACCGAATCCAGTATCAGTCGCTTGACGATGGTTCGGGCGGCGACACGGTCGAACCAATTTCGAATTCCTGCCGGATTCGAGGTCTTCCACTTCTTCGTCGGCGTGTCGACGACCGCCAGTGCCGTGTTTGCAAATTCCGGTTCTGCGAGCTTCAGGTGCGACGTTGCTTGTTGCGAAGGCGGAATTGTCTCCAACGGCACGGACGGCGTGCACTCGACATAGAAAGGCTTGCCGTTGAAGTTAATTTTCCAGCAGCGCTTCTTGGGCTCTGCATCCAACCCGTCCAACGCGGCGCCAATAGCCTCAAAGAAAGCCATAGGGTCTCGTGCCTGGACCTTCGAGATGTCGACTTCGCAAATGGCGTCAATGTCGAACTTCGAGCGGTCTGGCGAGCGAATCAGCGTTTTGGTGCTTGCCGAGCCTTGCACATGAACGCTAATGGCATCTCTTGGCCAGTCGAGCTCGTTCACCAAACGATTGGCAATTTCGTCATATGCAGCGGAAGCCGCATGGATTTCATCCTCGCGGACAGTAATGTGGTCATTGATGATGCTAAGAGCATGCGCGAAAGGTTCCCACGTGCGCCTGACTTTCGTTACTGAGTCTGCGCGGCTAACGCTATCAAAGAAACCACCCGACATTTCATCCATTGCAAAAACCATGGACTTCGTCAACTCTGCTACGCCACTACGTCGTTTGATAGCTTGCTCAACGAGCATTGCGTTTTTGGTCAGTGAACCGCCCCGGATTTGGTGGAGGCTCCAACTCTTGAGAGAATGGAGCTATGAACAAGTCGAACAAGTTTTCTGCTGAAGTCCGCGAACGTGCTGTGCGCATGGTGCAAGAGCATCGGGGCGAGTATGCCTCACAGTGGGCAGCGATTGAATCCATCGCCCCCAAGATCGGCTGTACGAGCCAGACGCTGCTGGGATGGGTCAAGCGAGAAGAAGTTGATAGCGGTGAGCGTGAGGGTGTCACCACGTCGGAACGTGAACGCCTCAAGGCACTGGAGCGTGAGGTTAAGGAACTGCGCCGTGCCAATGAGATTCTGAAGCTGGCGAGCGCATTTTTCGCCCAGGCGGAACTCGACCGCCGCCTGAAGTCCTGAAGGCCTTTATCGACCAGCATCGCGACACCTTCGGGGTCGAGTCGATCTGCAAGGTCTTGCGGATTGCCCCGTCGGGCTATCGGCGTCATGCCGCACAGCTTCGCGATCCGTCGCGGCGCTGTGCCCGAGCGAAACGCGATGAGTTTCTGAGTCCAGAAATCAAGCGAGTCTGGCAGGCCAACATGCAGGTCTACGGCGCGGATAAAGTCTGGAAGCAGTTGAACCGGGAGGGTATTGCGGTGGCACGTTGCAGCGTCGAGCGGCTGATGAAGCAACAGGGTTTGCGCGGTGTGAGGCGTGGAAAGCGAGTTCGCACGACTATCCCCGATGTATCGGCTCCACGCCCGCTCGACCGGGTCAACCGTCAGTTCAAGGCTGACCGGCCGAACCAGCTCTGGGTGTCGGATTTCACGTACGTCTCGACGTGGCAGGGCTGGCTCTATGTCGCATTTGTGATCGACGTGTTCGCTCGGCGCATTGTCGGCTGGCGCGTCAGCTCGTCGATGACCACGGACTTCGTTCTGGATGCACTTGAACAGGCGCTGTACGCTCGACGGCCGGACAATGACGGAACACTGATCCATCACTCCGATAGAGGTTCGCAATACGTCAGCATTCGCTACAGCGAACGGCTGACCGAAGCAGGCATCGAGCCGTCGGTTGGCAGCCGAGGCGACAGCTACGATAACGCGCTGGCTGAAACGATCAACGGCCTGTACAAGGCCGAACTGATTCATCGTCGTGCGCCGTGGAAAACGCGTGAGTCTGTCGAGCTGGCGACGCTGGAATGGGTCGCGTGGTTCAACCACCATCGGCTGATGGAACCTCTCGGCTATATCCCGCCCGCTGAAGCTGAGGCAAACTACTACCGGCAATTCAGCAATACCATCGCTGTGCCGGCATCAACTTAAACCAACCAGCCTCCACGATTCCCGGGGCGGTTCACAGTGCCACCCGAGGTCTCCTTCAGCGAATCGTTATAGGGGTTTGGTCAGACCCAGCGGGCGGAACGACGCTGTGGCCATTGATGGTGAAAGCTTCTCGGAACGGCTGCTCCCAGTTCGCGCGGTCATACAGGGTGAACTCGGTGTGATGCCCTGCCTGCAGGAGTTGCCCGATGGTGAACGCAGCGCTTGCCGGAGCGACAACAATCAGGTGCACACGTCGAGCCTGCATTTTGTCTTGGATGTCGTTGATGGTACTTCGAGCAACACGCATGACCTGGTCGAGGTCCTCTTTCCGTTGGAGACACTCACCATTCGGCGCGTCAGTCGTGAGTCGAACCCGTGGAATAGCACCGATGGCGACCGCCGCGGCAAGGTTCTGCGGTATGGCGCTCTCATCGAGATGTGCAGTCAGCTCGACCGTAAGAAGCACTTCATCGGCCGGCGAGTCCGTGTCCCCGGTAATCTTGAAGGTCCCTACCGGATGTGCCTCAACATCTCGGTTCCACAACCATGACCTGCGTCCGCGCGAAGGCTGAAACACCCTGACCCGGCGTGCTTCGCCAACGATGCGACCGGCGAGCACGAGCGTTGCCGAGTGATGCAGCGGAAACACCGCGAGTTCGTCCGGCGAGGACGGGCTGGGTCGACTGAGCGATTGCACCATCAGCCCGATTTGTAGCTGCATTTCCCGCAGATAGTTTCCCCAGAAACCAGGAGCCGTCCGGTCGTCCCGGCTTTGATAAACCAGATGCCGTTTCACTTCTGGGTGCATGGAAAGCTCCTCGGACAAGAGTGCCTCCATAAACTCGCTGTCGGGGAAGTGCGTGGGCGTAGCGCCGATGTCACCGAAAATGGTGACCACGTGCGCTACGCGGTGTCGCATGGCGGCACGGTAGCTTCGGACCTTCGCGGTGTGGTACCGCCGCATGTCGCGCAATCGTTCAGCGTCGAAACGGTCGGGCGCAAAGCTGTCAATCAACCGGTGATGTGCATCGCACATCAGCATAATGTTTTCGGCTACGTTGGATAGTCTGTGGGAATCCTCGTCGGTTCCTCGTGGACCGCACGGGTCAGAGGCGATGATGTGTGCCAGATAGGCAATCCGTGCACCCCTGTTGTACAGCGGCACGACGCTCAAATCATGTCCGCAACCCTGGAACATACAACATCCACCTGCATCAGCCCACACCTGATTAGCAGTGTCCTGGGTGATTGCATCCCCGCGCCCTTCCACGCGTCCCAAGTGCACCTTGCGTCGCTCAACGAAGTCGCCGATGTCTTGCTCGGATATCGCTTGCGGGACCCACGCTACGTTCACGGTCGTCACCGCAGCCATTTCTGCGGACGGAATCTCGACGGTGTAGAGACGCCCCTGCTTCGCCAGAGCCTTGAAAGCCGACTTCGACTTGCCTTCCGGGTCCGCCGACTGTAGGACACCGCGAGTACTGGCAATCTCGTACACCTTGCAAGTAGTTCCAGCGTAGACGAGAACGACCTCCCTCCTATCGGTTCTTTGTTGTTTCAGCCACTCGGAAAGTGCGCTGTCATCAAGCCCAGCGAGTGCAGCCGAGGTTGAGCCGGCAACGGATGAAGCTAGAAGTGCGGGCGCAGCAGCAGTCATAGGCAGAGAGTTTGTGGTAGCGGGCAAATACTACATATGCACGCTCCGAAGCCTATTCAAGCCATCATCATACGAATATTACGAACAGTTTCGACTGGTCGAGACCGTATCAATTCTCGAAATCTTCGAACAGCAATCCGCAAACGTTTGCTTAATGTGACGCACCAATTGAATTTTGAATTTTTATGCATCGATTGAGACTCGTCATCAAAGCTGGCCTTGAGGTCGGCTTGGCGTGCTGGGCGTTCTTCATGGTGGGTGAATGAACTAATGACGCACAAATAGGATGTCGAGTACGGCCTCTACTTCAAGCGAACTGCAGGCTGCCAAGCTGGTGCTTTCCACTCCCATGCGTGCACTTCTTCGAAAATCTTTGGCAGCAGCGTTCTACCAATCTCCACGCTCGCGCTAAGCGGGGTCGCTGAATGCAGATGAAGCACGCGAACGCCGGCCTGCGTCAGTTTTATCAAGAAAGCATTGAACTGCTGTCTGAAGTGCAGCAGGTGCGCCTCGGTGCGGATAATCGCTCGGTTGGGTTTAACCGCGCTGAATTCGACCGTTTTTATGTGTCCCGGCCCAACCGCGCGGCCGGATATGCTGACGACCGCAGCGACCTCTCGAGGGAGCACATCATCGTCTCCGAGGCCAAGCCATTCGCTTAGAACGACTTCGATTTCGCCGAGCGGAATGTCATCGGCACCACCTTCATAGAGAATGCCATGCTCGAATTGCGAGAGGTCATCTTCACCGGCGAAGTTCTCTTTGACCCGCTCGAAAATGTAGTTGAAGACGAGGCTTGCCGTTACCGCCGTGTTGGTCGTGCCGCAGTAGTGACATGTGTTCGCGCGCCCGTGTTCGTTGACAAGCCGTTTTAAAGCTTCAGGGGTAACACAGTCCAAACAAATCATCATCTTCGAATCCGTCGCGAGCAGGTTATTTAATGTCAGATATGTTTACCTTATGCGGCGTCGGAACCGTCCTCGTTGCGGCGAGCGCGCAGGTAGCGCCAACTCCACACGCGGTCAATACCGCATGGCTCATTCGCTACTTCAGCCTGAGGCATTGCGGAAAACAGAGCCGCTCAAGTGCGATGAACGTTAACGCCAATCGCTCCATGCGCCCCTCTTAGCACGAAGGAGTCGTCTCCCGTAGGTGAAAGCAGCTCCCGGCTTAGGGGGCTTTCTAAACTTTTGCGGCAACGGGGCAGACTTTGCGAAGTCAATTCACAGACCGTTGAACATTGAGTGTCCCGTCGCGTCCCGCATTTCTATTTAAGACGAAGGCCGTACACGCATTTACGAGTGATATACCTGCGGCGGCTTCAGGGACTGGAACCCATGACATATCCGAGCGAGGCGCTGGAAGTCGCGCTCGGCCGGACGCTCGGCGTGCCCATCTTCCAGGAGCAGGTGATGCAGGTTGCCATCCTGGCTGCCGGCTTTACGCCGGGCGAAGCGGACCAACTGCGCCGCGCGATGGCCGCATGGAAGCGTAAGGGTGGCCTCGACAAATACTACGACCGCATCGTCAACGGCATGACGGAGCGCGGTTACACGAAGGACTTTGAAGCCGCGAGAGCCGTGAGGCAGTTCGCTAGCGTCAGTGACCTCGCCAAACGTGCGCAGCTCGACCGGAAAGACCTTCAGGTGCTCGCGGCAGCGAACTCGCTGTCATCGCTCGCCGGCAATCGGCGCGAAGCGCTTTGGGCGTCGGTCGCCGCGGTGCCCGACCGCGACCTCCTTGCCGACGCCCGCTTGGATGATGAAACACCCATACTCGGCGCGCCGTCCGAAGGCGAAGACATCGTCGCCGACTATAACTGGATGAGCCTCACGCTCGGCCGGCATCCGCTGTCGCTGCTCCGTCCGGTGCTTCTGGAACAACGTCTTGTGCCGGCCGCGACGCTAATGACCTACCGCAATGGCAGACTCGCTCGCAGTTGCGGGCTGGTCACGGTACGTCAGCGACCGGGAACAGCGAAGGGCGTGATGTTTGTGACCATCGAGGATGAAACGGGCAACGTGAACGTCATCATCTGGCCGTCACTGCAGGAGAAGTTCCGGCAAGAAGCGTTGGGCGCGTCGCTGCTTGCGGTATACGGAACGTGGCAATGCGAGGGCGAGGTCCGCCACCTGGTCGCCCAGCGACTTGTCGATATGTCGCACCTGCTCGGTGGCTTGACCGCCACCAGTCGCAACTTCTGCTGAACGGGCCACTGAAACATCCTTCGCACCCGGCGACTCAGGCTGTACTGTTACCGCTCAACGCCGCAAATACGAATTTGGTCTTGTATTTGTCGAAACCATAGACAGCCGATAGTGGCACTGCCGTTACCACCACCCCGCTCAGCACATCTGTGACCTGCCGGTTGAATACATTGAGCATCGGCACCGGCGCGATGGCCTTCGAGATGACGTTCGCCACGTACACGCCCATGACTGCCGAGGCGGTGCCGAGCATCACGACCTTGATGCCGTCAAACTTGTTTTCATCTTCGCTAATCAGCACGCGCACACTGCGCACTACGGACAGCGTGCATTCACGGATGATGGACAACATGAATGCTGGCATTTTGACGATAAGCGAGATGAGAATCTGTGGAATTGCCGCCAGTGCGCCAGCCACGCCACCTTCGATACCGGCTGCGCGTGCGCGCGCCCAAATCTGACGCTCCTCGAAGCGCTTCGTTAGCTTATCGGAAATGTTCTGGCGTCGCAGGTTGATGTTGGCCAGTAGTCCGTTCTCGTCAAAGAACTTGCCGTTGACCGCGATGTCTTTGATTTCATCGACAAAGATGTCGATGGTCTCGACGACGATAAGACCGACTACCTGTTGAGCCGCCATACGCGCACCGGCGCTGGCCACCGTCAACCCAATCTCTTTCGCTGCGTCAGCGCGGGCCTGCCGCAGACGTTCCTGTGCCTTCTCATACTTCTCAAGCGCCTCGGCCTTGTTGATGGTGACCTCGCCACCCTTGTCGTACTCGAAGTGGATGATGTTTGGGTCGAGTGGGTCGGGCCTGCCGTTGGCCTCGATGTAGGCCATCAGGTCTCCGCTGCTCTTCCCCGCGTTGAACGAGCCGTTGGCGAACGTTAGGTTGTCCTCGGCGTTAATTACGTCCACGAATTCTGCATCGTTCGTTGACAACCGAATCAGCATGTCTTCGTAGTATTCCTTCTTGGACACGATGTGGTCGATTTCTGCGTCGGCCGGGTACAGAACTTCCCCGCTGTTGTAACCATTCTCAACAGCCTGCAGCGGCAGTGAATCTGAGCGCTCGTTCTGAAAGGCGGCGTAGCTCGGGTGGTTGTCGAGCCGCGTAGAGTCGCGGTAATCGCGGTAGGTCACCGATAGGTTGTCGTAGCGCCCCCCGAGCTTGTTGTCGAGCTCCTGCATGATGGGTGCAAGACAAAACGCCGAAATAGCACGCTGTAGTGCCTCGCGCTTGATGCGCTCGAATATTTCATCCACGTCCTTGGCGCGCGCCGGCATACGGCCTCGCAGGTCAGAAATAATCTGAGACGTGGTCTTGTCGACCTCAAAGGTCGACCGATAGTATGCACTGACTTTCTCGGCGCCCAAGTCCTTGTACTCGTGGAACTTGGTAACGTAGGTGTCTCGACGCTTAAGCGCATCGTAGTCAATTTGGGCCAGCTTCTCACTCGCCATGTCCGTTAATCGGGACGTGTGCTCTTTGCCACTGATGTACAGCTCCGACGCACCGTTCGCTACCTTGTCGGCTAGTTTGAACACCGCCGTGGGCATCTCCACCCGCTCAACTGCTGAGACAACCTTGCTCTTGGCTTCTGCGAACGAATCCTTCAAGCCCCCGCCAAGCGAGGAGAGCTTGTTCCCGAATATCCCCATTGTTCCACCTCGTTGTTTTCTTCTTTTATTGACGGCTGATTTGCTTAAGTCCTGAAGGGGCCGGTCGTACAAAGTTCTAAAGATTCGGGTCATAGCGTCGTTAACAATCCAATTAGCCGCCGTTTCTAGTTCCAAGCCTCACGTAGATAATGTTTGTACTGAAAATGCAGAGAATTATCTGCGAATTGTCCATATCAGCACGTATCTGAGACCAATCCGCTATGCAGACGCTGACGACTCGTCCGAGCTACCCCAACTTCGAGGGGAATCAAGCATTCCTCGCTTACTCACAAATTCGTTTGGTTTACCTCAAGGGGGCTGAGGACATCCGGCAGAGTGTTGAGCAGCATTTTGGCGAATTTGAAGACATCGACAACTTTTCTGAAAACGTTCTCGATAGCTTGTACAACCGGCTCTCACCTGTGCTCGATAGCTGCATCTATCGTCTCGGCACGGAGCACTCCGTCTTCGAGTATTCACAGGAACAGGTGTTTGAGCATCTGATTTCGTCGTCTACTTGGATGGAGGAGAGCTATGACGCGCTCTTCAGCACCTATCTCGAACGACGCGCGGCGATTGAGGGTGAGAAAGAATATCGGGATGCACGCAAGGACAGTCGGTCACGGTGGAGTGGGGGCGGCTTTGGTATAAGTGGCGCGCTGAGTGGTGCGGCGAAAGCGGGGGCACTCAATATGGCATCAGGGCTGCTCCACAGTGCATTTAATGCGGCCGCCAATGCTCTGCAGCAGAGCGAATTCGATGATTTCAGAACAAATTACGTTCGTTCCGAGCGGTATCGACGTGGCGTTGCCTCGCTCTTTTTCGAACTCGCCGCTGACGTCCATCTCGTCGAAATAGCGCTTGCCTCCCAGGCTAACGGGGTGCGCATTGAGATTTTTGAGAACCGTGAGAAGCGCGAGAAATCGGAGAACATGATTGCCAACATCGAGAAGATTGGTCTCGATGGGGCTGAACTCCAGAAGGCGTTGGTGAAGGCAATCGAGTTCTATCCCTACAACCCGCGTCCTTACGACGTGTGGCTGCAGAAGTTCGGTGACCCCGATAACGCGCTGCAAGGGATTTGCGAAGCCTTCTCCTTGGTAAGTCTGCGCCTACAGAAGGTACAGATTTTGCGGAACGAGTGCTCATCGGGCGCTATCGCCTCTACGGAGAAGTTGACCGTTCGCAGCGCAGCTTTCGGATTGAACAACGATTCGGCACTCTCCGAACTCAACACGTTGCTCGAATACAAGCTACGCGGAGCCAACACCCAGGCAAGCTCGAATCGAGTCAATCAGGTCTCGCCTGAACCGGTCTCGGCGAATACAGCGGTCCCGGAAGCCGCCAGCGGTGTGGAATACGCCTTCCGTGCGGAAGATGCAGCAAAGGGATTCGTCTCCGACTCAGATAAGAAGTTTTACGTCTTCCCGCAAATTCCCGCGAAAAAGCTGGAAAAGTTCGTCGCGAAGTACCAGCATCCTTTGCGTAGCGATGAAGTCATTTTCTACTTCGATGAAACTCTATTTGGAAGCGGCGATGCCGGTGTCGCTGTTTCGAGACGCGGTGTACATGTCAGCATGTCGTTTGGCGATGTCTTCGATGTCCCATGGGTGAATATTAAGTCTGCTGACATTAGCGGGCTCATGAACAAAAAAATCACACTCAAGTGTGTTGCACCTAACAAGGACGTGTCGTTTGTTCTCACGCAAAGCAACAAGGGCGTCGAGGAAATGTGCAAGGCAATCTCCCGCGTCCTCTCCATGAGCCTCTAAGTCGACAACATACGCCAGAGCTCGTGGGCCAGGTCGACTTCATATCCCTGCAACTTGCCATTGGGACCCATGAAATTCGAGGGAGTATAGCGCCCTGAGGCGAACGGGTGACGGGCGACGCTGGCTCCGAGGGGCATCTCATGATGCTGGGAACGTGTCTGAAGGCCTCGCTTCGGATAAGGCGGGGTTCAACTTCACCAAGGGGCATTCACAAAAACAAGAGATGTACGCCAGAGAGAATGCCCACACGCTAGAGGATGAAACAAGGGGTTACGGGGTTGGTGCGCTCGCCCCGAGAGACGACGCCTGCAGTTGGGCCGGGGCGGTCGTCCAGAATGGCGTCGAATGATGCGAGGTCCACGACGCTTTGTATAAGGCGCGCTATCTCATCTCATTGCATGACGGCATGACCGTGCGGTGCGATGGCGAGGAATGAGCGCTTGATTTCGGCAAAGAATTGACCGTGATTGACGCAGCTTTGAAGAAGGCCGGAAGATACTCGACATCTCAAGCCTTAGTTGAACCGGGGTTCCGTTCGTCGTGCAGCTTCCACAGGCGACGTTAAGCGCTCAAGTTTTCAATCTTGTTGCCGTAATCGCAATAGCCTGCAGACTCTGCCTTACAGACCAAGAGTTAGACTATGAGAAGAAAGAATGACGAACGACAACGTCGCTGAAATCGGACCCAGCTCCGGTGCAACGGGGACGTTCAGTCCGGGCAACACATGGCTTGGGGGCCATAAGGCTTCCAATCGAACGGGACTCAACGCTGGCGGTGGTCCAGTCTTAGCCTTGGCGCCATACCTGCTGATTACCATCACCGGGGATACAAGGTGGTCGCTGGATAAAGACCGCTTGCACGCGTATCTGAAAGTCATAGTCGGCTCGAAGGACGTTCAGGAGGGGAAACTGAGCGACTGGAATCAATTCGCGCAGAACAACCATTTGATAGTTGCCGGCTATACCCTTACCGAACCCACGGTGTGGTATCGCGGAACTAAGCGATGGGTTACCGCAACATGGAACAGCGAGTGGGACGTTCACTTGCATTTCGGGTTTGTGAATTTGCCCGGCAAGCATACGCACCTTGAGTTGTTGGCAGACACCAACAACTGGCTGAAGCATCTATCAAATAAGGCAAAGCATTGGTGGCGCTTCTACCGCGGAAAGCCAGCTTTGGCCGGAGAAGCCGTACTTGCTGGCCTGAACACAGGAATAGCAATTCGGCAACGCCTTTCGTTCAAGGACTATATTCTCACGAGAGGCAAATCGACGACGATAGGTGTAGCGGCTCCTGTTACATTGGCGATGGTCAAGGCTGCGCTACTGAAGTCCGGGCTAGCAACAATGATTGCTTTTTACGCCGCCGGTGCGGTCGCGATAGTTTCGGCGACACTTTTCATACTCTACCTTCAACACGTGTTCGCGACATCACCCTATTCGTGGGGCGTTGCTCAATTCGCCGACTAAACATGCAATCCTTCTCTAACCCGCTCCAGTTCGAAAACGTCCTCATCGACGCGGCAGAAAAGACCGTAGGAAAAAACGCGGTCACCAGCCGCAATAAACGCATTGGCGGTGCTGCGTCAGTGTGGGAGCTCGACTATGTTTTCGAGCCCGAATGGTCTGGTGGCAAAATTTACATTTTCGAATTCAAATACACATCTTCGCCCACACTCCCTGACTCAACTGTCCTTACACAATTTGCACGCTTTGAGTCGCTACGTGACGCGAATGCGGAACGTGGAATTGGATTTCTTCTGGTCACAAATGGAATAGTGCGTCGCAATTTCGAAAGGCCGGACTCGTTTTTCGTCTTGGACGACGTCAAGACTGTAGAAGCCTGGCGGACGAAAGTCCTCGCATGGGCTCGAAAGGAAGTCCCGCAGTGGACACTGCAATCCGGTTATTCTGGCGGATGACAGGGCAACATACTGCGGGTCAGTTCGCATCCTAGTCGGGTGCACCTTTGGCGTGCCGCTACTACAAGCCGTTCATTCGGATGGAAAACCACCGCCCGGTCGAGAAACCTGAAGACATGCCGCACAAAGGCATGAAGAGGGATTCGCCGGCGTGGTGCGCCCTCAGGCGACCGTACCTCCCATAGCCACACTTTGCCAAATCGACTCCGCTCGTGGTCAGTGCAATTCAAATCGTGCGGGCCGTCCATAAATTTGGTCGAGTCCGATTGCGGCGGCTCATCTGCCGACGCTCCCCATTATCCAGCGTCCACCAACCGCTGTGACTTCTGGGTCCGCACCTGCCGTCTTGAAATGCGAGGCTAGTGAGCCTCATAGCCATGCCTAATAGGTCGCAGTTTGATGTAATCGAATTAGTTGCGTCTACTATCCTGGCGACGGTCTCGAAACTCTTGTGCGAGCGCGTTGCCTACGGTTTGGCAGCATGTGCCGTCAGCACTGCGACCAAGCGTTCCAAGATGGGATGAAATCCCTTGAAATTTATGCCGGCCTGACCTTTCTTAACGATATATTCCGCGAAATAATGCTTACCATATTGTGTCGCGGGGTCGAAACCATCCTTTCCACTAAAAACTTTGGTGCCAAGTTTCGTCTGCAAAACTGCTGGCTCAAAGAAGTCCTCGATAGTCGTCGACTTTCCGCCTAGGCGGGGAATCGCTACAACGTAGAAATTGTCGGCGATATGATAAAACATCTCACTGCCGTCGATAGAACTTTTGCTTTTAGTCGCTTCCTTCACGGAGGAAAATATAGGCTTCGTCCCGTCATCGTTATCAATCAACAGGATTACTGGATTTCGCTTCGATGCGCTGACAAACCCTTTGAATTCGCTACCATACGTTCCGATAAAACTTCGGAAATCTCCGGTCCCGCCCCCCAGGTGCAGAGTCCTGTCTGCCACCTTCGTGTAGTTAAAGAAATTGAGCAGGAGCTTTTTCCCTGACGCTGTCTTTGAAACGAGCTGCGGATACGAATCTGCGAGTTGTCGGAGCGCGCATTTGATATAGACATTGTCCGTCTTGCCTTCGCAGATAACGAAAGGGAGCTCTGGATTAAAGAATTGCGTGTATTGCAAATACCGGCGATATGTGCGAGAAGCTCCGTCCATATCCTTCAGGTCTACCCGGGGAATGCGTTGTTCTCGCTTATCCTTCTTTTCCATCGCGAGCTTCTTTTGCGGAAAGACACGCACACTATCGATGTAACTCAGCATCCCGCGGAGCTGCTCTTTTGTTCCAGCTTCCTCTTTGTATTCCCAAGCACCGGTATCATTTCGGTACAACTTCTTCACCCGAAACTTTTCCGTCTTGACGAATGTATTCACCATTGCCCGAATGCTTCTTACATACTCGCTCGGGACGTTCAGCTTCCTGTTAACGATTACTCCGGTCACGTCCTGTCGGAACCTGTGAAATTGCATTCTCGTTTTACTATGATTCAACTCGAAACGAGAGTCCTTCACGATTTTCAAGAGTGATTTTCCTGGAGCCCATTCGTTAGAGTCGCCGATTCGCGAAGCAATCGACGTCGGAAACTCCTTTCGGTTTGTCGAAAATGTTAGGTCATCCGCATATCGCGAGTAGTAACAATCGTGGCGCGCGGCCAATTCCGCCATCCGCACATCAAGAATATGAGCGACAAGATTAGAAATTGCGGGTGAACAAGGGCTGCCTTGCGGCAAAACCTTGTTGTGACAAGCTATCTGCGCCAATATCCTCGCGATAACCGGGTCCAGCGTGAAGTATCGATTTTTCGCAAAAAAACCTATGATTCGACCGAAATGAATCGTACCAAAAAAATTACTCAGGTCGACGTTGAATACGTATCTCTTCCCACGGTGCACTGTGGCGTTTGTCAAGATTGAATGATTTTTCCGAAAACCATGGGAAAATTTATTCCTTTTCCCCCGCTCGGTCTCAATTTCCTCGGCACAGTTGGCCAG
Organism: Paraburkholderia fungorum; assembly: GCF_046027215.1. Taxonomy (GTDB): domain Bacteria; phylum Pseudomonadota; class Gammaproteobacteria; order Burkholderiales; family Burkholderiaceae; genus Paraburkholderia; species Paraburkholderia fungorum_D. The sequence goes on from NZ_JAQQEN010000001.1 coordinate 3,581,721, forward strand.
CAACTCAGAAACGCGGGCCTGGAGAAGTTTCAACTCCTTGACCGGCGCGCTAATAGTCCGAGTTCCACCGCTTCGTTTAGCAATCGGAAAATCTATGTACTTAGACCCGTCGGCTATTCCGTACACAACATATGCAAGGCCTTTTGGCTCATATCCCAACAACCTTGCAAGTCCGTGAAGCGACTTCTGTGAGCGCAGCTGCGCGATATGAGTAGGCTTTGTCATTCGGCATAAGAGATGAGTGTCTGCGGACACTCTTTGGCAACGTATCATCCGCGAAACGGTCGCTACGAAATGCGAGGGCAGCGCCTCTGCGCATTACTTCCATTTATCGCGAAGCGCGATAATAAATCTATCCGCAGACGCCGAGAAACATATCATGTTCCAGGCCCAAGCGAAAGTCAGCGTCGAATAAAAATGAGCAAGGCGGACGGGAATTAGAGCTAGTCAATGCCTTGCGCAAGGACCGTAAGCTGATTTCTACGCACGACGGCATGACCGTACGTAGCGACGGCGAGGAATGGGCCCTTGATTTCGGTCAGGAGCTGCGGATGATTTACGCTACGTTGAAGATGGGCGGTGTCGACACCGCGCGAGTCAGCAGTAGGCACGTGTCGGGTCGGCCCAGTTGAGCCGGGCAACAATAGAAGCGATACAGGGCCTCAAAGGTAGACCGATGCAAACTGACCAATACCGCGGATACATGTTGTGGGGCCATGCCATCCTGCAGCAGGAAGACGTCGTGCGCCAGGAACGATTCTCCGGAAGCGGCACAATCATGCGCGACTCGAAGGTTGTAGTGGCGTCTGGAGTGCTTGGCGTGTTCAACACTGACGAAGAGGCAGAATCGGCCGGCCTTTCTTGGTGTCGCGCGTGGGTCGATAACCACGGCTAGCGCTTCGCCGTCTTGTCTACGGCGGGGGTACCAGGTGCTGGTGGATACAGCCGCTTTCTCATGCAGACCGCAGTACTTGGACAAAGCTGCGCGAACTGCGTGCTGGTCCGAATTCCCGTTGGCGCACTGGGGCGGGCGTCGAGTGCATAGCCAGCCCGCCGAAAAAATTCAGCCGCCGTCGTCGTGAGCAGCCATAACTCCAATATGCCGGTGGCGAGCGCCATGTCTTCCGCATGTGCGAGCAGAGTGCTTCCCAGTCCAGCCTTGCGCTCACGCCCCGCAACCGCCAGCGACCGCAGCAGCGCGTCAGGTCCAAACCTCTCTAGGCCAACGCTGCCAACCACTGACCCGTGGGCGTCTTCTGCGACGACGAAATCGCGCAACAGGTCGCGTGTTGCGTCGGAAGTGGGCAACTCATTCTCTGCGAGCAAAGCCGCAATGGCATCGAGGTCGTCGCTTCGCGCGGGACGTATCTTCATAGTCATTGTCTTTCGCGATTTGGAAGCGACATCAGGTAGCTCTTGTTGCCGTGACGGCTGAGGCGAACTGCCACAAAGAACGCGATTGCTGACAGTATCGAAACAAGAAGCACGGTCCACTCAACAGCTACGTAGCCGCGAGTGAAGCTCCAGATACTGGCCGCGGCAATCGGCGCAATTCCCTTGGCGACGTTCGACGGGAACGAAAGCATGCCGCTAACTGCGCCGTAGCCTTCGGTCCACATCAGGTCTTGAACGATGGTGCCGCGGAGAATTGTCATCATGCCATTCGCAGCGCCGTAGCAGAGCGCGAATAGCCATAGCAACGTTGCCGAGTGACCAGCACTTATCAAGACTATGGTCGAGAGCGGGAAAAGCGTCACGATGATGATACCGACAGTACTAACATGCGCCGTTCGACCGAAGGCGAACCAGACGGCCCGTGCGGCTACCTGAGCCGGACCGATGAGCGCCATGGTCGCTACCAGCACAGCGTTTGACACGCCGCGCTCGACCATGAGCGGCACCAGATGAAATGTGAGCGCCGCAAACGTCGCGTAGTAGGCGGTGAAGCAGACGGCGAGCGCCCAGAAAGTTGGCGAACGAAGCGCGCGGCGCGTAGCTGCATCGTTCGCCAGTTTGACCTCGCCACTGGTCGGCCGTAATCCCGCGTCAGCCTTCGACGAACGGATTGCCAGCAAGTGAATAGGAAGGCAGACGAGGAGGTTCAGTGCGGCCAGGACAACAAGCGACGTGCGCCAACCGGCCGAGCCAACCAGGAATTGGGTCAACGGAATAAAGACCGTGCTGGCGAACCCGGCTACCAACGTAATCAGCGTGATTTTGTTACGGAAGCTTCGTGGATAACGGTGCGTTACAACTGCGAAGACAGGGTCATAGAAGGTGGCAGCCATCGAAATCCCGAGGCCTATCCATACAACGAAGAGGACCATCAGCGAATGCGCGCCTGCCCAGAGCAATAGCATGGCCGCGGCGATGAACGACCCGATGGCCATGATGCGACGCCCCAATCCATGGTCAATCCAGCGCCCGATGGGATAGGCAGCGAACCCTGAAACCAGTAACCCTACCGAGAGCGCGGCGTTCATCGCCGTCCGGCTCCAGCCCATGGTCTGCTCCATGGGCACGACAAGCAAGGAGAATGAGTAGTAGACGGAGCCCCACGACACGAGCTGCGCGAGCGCCAATGCCCAAGTGGTGAGCGTCGCCGACGTGTCTGCCGGCTTATTCGACTTCGCCGTCGTCGCTGTCTGCGGTGTCTGCATCGTGCTCATGGGTCATTGCCGCGCTGGTCAGAGCGGCCGCTAAAGCGGGTGCCCTTTCTTTTCGCTCGCTGTATCGGTCCGTCAGGTAGTCAGAGCGGTCCCGTACGAGTAACGTGAACTTGTACAGTTCCTCCATAACGTCGACGACGCGGTCGTAGTAGGACGATGGCTTCATGCGCCCATCTGCTTCAAATTCCTGATATGCCTTCGCTACCGACGACTGATTCGGGATGGTCACCATACGCATCCACCGGCCAAGGAGGCGCAGCGCGTTGACAGCGTTGAAAGATTGTGAGCCGCCGCAAACCTGCATCACCGCGAGCGTGCGGCCTTGGGTCGGACGGATGCCGCCGATTTCCAATGGCAGCCAGTCAATCTGGTTCTTGAATACAGCCGTCAACGTCCCGTGGCGCTCGGGGCTGCACCACACCTGACCTTCGGACCACTCCGACAGCTTCCGAAGCTCGACAACCTTCGGATGGTCAGCTGGGACACTATCCGCGATAGGGAGGACGCGTGGGTCGAAGACTTTCGTCTCAGCACCAAGGTGCTGCAGAATTCGCTCAGCCTCCAGCGTCAGCAGGCGGCTGTAAGAAGTCGGTCGCAGTGAGCCATACAGCAGCAGGATTCTAGGTGCGTGGGTTGAGACGGCACGCGGCTCCAGCTTCTCTGTGTCCGGCGGGTCTAGCAATGGCAGGGTGACGTTACGAATGTTCGATGACATCAGCGAATCCTTCGGCCGTCGGCGTTAGCCACGCGTTCGCCGTCTTCCTTCGTGAATTCGCCCTGTTGCGGACTCGGAAGAATGTTGAGAACCACTTCGGATGGCCTGCACATCCGAACGCCGAGTGGCGTGACCACAAAGGGCCGATTGATTAGAATCGGGTGCGCGAGCATCGCGTCCAGCAACTGGCCGTCTGTCAGTGCTACGTCTGACAGACCAAGCTCTGCGTAGGGCGTACCCTTCTCACGAATGGCTTCACGAACCGTCAATCCGGCCGACGAAATCAAGCTCTGGAGCTGTTCGCGGGTCGGAGGATGTTCGAGATACTCGATGACTTCCGGCTCAACGCCGGCATTTCGAATCATCGCCAGCGTATTGCGCGACGTGCCGCATGCAGGGTTGTGATAGATAGTGACGCTCATTTTTTTGCCTCCTCAGTTTGTGCGCGCTTCATACCAGTCCTGGGACCGGTTGACGATGCCCACTACGAGCAGCATCACTGGTACTTCAATCAGCACGCCAACGGCTGTTGCCAGCGCGGCACCAGACTGGAATCCGAACAGGCTAATGGCAGTCGCGACAGCCAGTTCGAAGAAATTGCTTGCGCCAATCAGGCTCGACGGACCAGCCACGCAGTGAGCGACGCCGAGCCGGCGATTCAGGACGTATGCCAGACCAGAATTCAGAAATACCTGGATTAGGATGGGCACCGCGAGCATCACGATAACAAGCGGTTCTTTGACAATGGACTGTCCCTGAAAGGCGAAGAGCAAAACCAAGGTGCCAAGCAAAGCGCAGATTGAATACGGGCCGAGCGCAGATACGACACGCTGAAAGTGAGCCTCACCCCGGGCAAGCAATACTCGGCGCATCAGCTGCGCAATGATGACCGGAATGATGATGTACAGGCCGACCGACGTAATCAGCGTGTCCCAAGGCACGGTGATAGCGGATAAACCAAGCAAGAGCGCGACGATTGGCGCGAACGCGACAATCATGATGGCGTCGTTAAGCGCGACCTGAGACAGCGTGAAGTACGGGTCACCCTTGCAAAGCTGCGACCAAACGAAAACCATTGCGGTGCACGGCGCGGCTGCCAGCAAAATCAGGCCGGCAACGTAGCTGTCGAGTTGCGCTGCCGGTAGGTACGGCGCAAACACGTGCCGCACGAATATCCAACCAAGCAGTGCCATGGAAAACGGCTTCACAAGCCAGTTCACGAACAGCGTTACTCCGATTCCGCGCCAGTGTCCTTTAACCTGCGCCATCGCTCCGAAGTCAATCTTGACCAGCATCGGGATAATCATCACCCAGATGAGCACACCAACTGGAATGTTGACGTGCGCAACTTCCATGCGGCCCATGGATTCGAACACGGTCGGCAACCACTGACCGAGCACTATGCCGCCGACGATACACAACGCTACCCACACAGTAAGGTAGCGTTCGAAGAAGCCAATAGCGGCAGGTCGACTGGCCGCCGTAACGTTTTCAGCGCTGCTCATTTGCTTCCCTTGGCAGCCCGTCGCCAACCGCGCTCACGCATGCTTCGGAATCCATCTCAGCTGAGCCTGCTGGGCCACAACAGGCAGCCTGCGCGGCAGGTTCAGGGTCATCTCGCGACTGACCATATGTGGGCGCAGCTTCCAGCGTGCGAAACGTTTCCCAGGCAACGCCTTGCGGGTCGACGGTCCACGACTTGTCCGACTTCGCGTAGCAGCATGTTGTGGCAGCCTGGTCGGATGCTGGCAATTCTGCCTTTGCGAACGAGCCGCGCATCTCGACAAGTTCTTCGTCGGTCTCGACCTGGATGCCGAGGTGGTCGACGCCAAACTTCGCTCCTCGCTGCGAGATAGCAAAGTTGACCTTTGGGTCGCTTAGTTCCCATTTGCAGTAGTCGTCTTTTCGAACGTTTGGTGCAGCTCCGCCGAACATAGCGGTGTAGAACGAAATGCTTTTTTCGAGGCTCTCAACGGCAACGTGGATGTGCATACGCTTCATGGTTTGTCTCCACAGCATTGCGGCGATGGCGGCACTGAGCAGTCAGCGCCAGCACAGCAGTTCTCAGTAAGAAAGCCGATGAGCCCGTTCATTGACTCGAAATTGGCCGAGTAAAAGATAAAACGACCATCTTGGCGGGCAGCAACCAACTCCGCGTGCGAAAGGTCCTTCAGGTGGAAGGACAGGCTGGACGGCGAGAGCCCCAATTTCTGCGCGATTTCGCCGGCCGGAAGTCCATCCGGACCAGCCACGACAAGAGAACGGAAAATCGCAAGCCGCGATTCATGAGCCAAGGCGCTTAGCGCGCGTACAACGAGGTTCGTATCCATGAGAAACATCATAGTCGCATCATTTTCATATTTCAAGTATTATCGAAACGTAGAGAAAAGCTGCGACCTCAAGAGAGTAGTCACGCGTGCCGGTCGGTAAGGGTAGCGACTGCAATGGTCATGGGCTTCGCTGGCTACGGCGTCAGCCTGGTTCTCTTTGTTGTCGCCGTGCGAAATCTCGGAACCGCCCGAACCGGCGCGTATTTTTCTGTCGCCCCGGTATTCGGCGTCGCCTTGTCGCTAATCCTTTGGCCCGAGGTGCCATCACTGTCGTTCTGGATTGCTGCGGTGCTCATGGCTTTAGGAATATGGCTTCATATCCGTGAGCGGCATGAGCATCCCCGCACTCACGATGTTCTGGACCATAACCATCGACACCGGCACGACGAGCACCATCAATACACGCACGATTTTGAGTGGGACGGGAAGGAACCTCATACACACCCGCATCAGCACGCGCCTATTACCCATACGCACGCGCATTTCCCTGATATTCACCACCGCCATATCCATTGACGCGCCGGACACAGGAACGGACGATGCCGTCTGACGTGTCGCAGCGTAGGCAGCATCGGTGACTGATTCAGGTGAGAAATATCTCAGTAGACAAACAGTTTAAGTGCGAGTCCGACTACACCGGAAGCAAGCACGACCGGTATCACCCCGACCTTGAACCGGAACAGCGCAATCCCGGCAACCACACCGATTAGCAACGAGGGCCATTCGAATCCGCCTTGGATGCCATGTGGCCACAACACGTGAAGCGCGAAAAATACGGCGAGGTTCACGATGACGCCGACCACGGCGGAAGTGATGGCTGTCAAGGGCGCAGTAAATTTGAGATTGCCGTGAGTCGTCTCGATGAAGGGTCCGCCGAGGAGAATGAACAAGAAAGACGGCAGGAACGTAAAGAACGTCACCACGACGGATGCAGCGACAGCGGAAGCGAAGATTGCGTCCGGTCCGAACACAGCCTTGGTCCAGCCACCCACGAACCCGACGAAGGAAACGACCATGATGAGTGGTCCAGGTGTCGTCTCTCCAAGCGCCAAGCCATCTATCATTTGTGACCCGGTAAGCCAGTGGTAGTTATCGACGGCGCCTTGGTACACATACGGCAACACGGCATACGCGCCCCCGAAAGTGAGTAAAGCGGCTTTCGTGAAGAACCATGCCATTTGAGTAAGCGTTCCGGTCCAGCCATACATAAGCGAAAGCACCGTGATGGCGGCGAGCCAAATCAGCATGAAGACCGCAAGCACGACCGTGAACCGCTTCCATGTAAAGAGCGCATGCCGCGGGGTGGGGGTGTCGTCGTCAAGAAGTGCGGGTCCAAGCCCTTTGTCGCCCGACTTGTGTCCGCCCCCGACGACGAATCTGGACGGAGCGTATTTACCTCCGAAGTGACCAATGATGCCGGCTACCAGGACGATGAGAGGGAACGGGACATTGGCTACGAAGATAGCGAGGAATGCCGCAGTTGCAATAGACCACAGCCAGGCGTTCTTCAATGCGCGAGAGCCAATTCTGTACGCCGCGAAGACAACTATGGCCGTGACCGCCGGCTTAATGCCGTAAAGCACGCCTGCGACGGCCGGAACACTGCCGAACGCCATGTAGACCCAAGACAGCCCTATCAATATGAAAAGTGACGGCAGGACGAAGAGGCCGCCTGCGATTACGCCACCCCAGGTCCGGTGCATTAGCCAACCGATGTAGGTAGCGAGCTGCTGCGCCTCAGGTCCGGGAAGCACCATGCAATAGTTCAATGCATGCAGGAATCGCTTCTCGGAAATCCAGCGTTTCCGCTCGACCAGGTCCTGATGCATGATGGCTATCTGACCGGCTGGCCCCCCGAAGCTGATAAAGCCAAGCTTGAGCCAGTACCAAAACGCCTGGCGGAAGGTTACCGACTCGACGGCCTCAATGCGCTGATTGCTCATTTCGTTATCTGGTGCCAGTTGACCTTGTTGCACTTGAAGCTCCGAATGCTTCAACTTGCGATTTGATATTCAACGGTATGCCGGTACATCGGCGGCGTCACTCCAGACGGGTGTTGTAAATCGCGTGAGCGCTGACTGCGACACCGGTTTCCACGGCGATTGGCGACGCACACTGTGAATGAAAAAAGCTACTGCGAAACCATTGAGAGGCCCGTTCACCTCCGTCGCTTGCCTGCCCCCGTTGTCAAAGCATCTGCCGAAATAGCACTTATTTGCTCTGCATTTCGCATAGACTCAAAACCGCCCTTGAAGCGTTCTACTTGAAAGATTTTGTTACAATCAAAAAAAAGCGTTTAATTTCGGGGGCGAGTGTGGCAAAGACCGTCAAACCGAGCGGGAGCACTGGAACGACAACCCTGCCGGCTCCAACACCATGGCCAGGCGCCAATGCTCGGCTCTTGGGACTAGGGGTTGGACTTCCTGTTTCTCCGTTGGGCCGCCTCGCTCAGTTTAGCGCAGCAGAATTCGAAAGATTTACGCTCGAGTGGGCTACGGACTACTTCGCGAAACAAACTAATGTGTTTGAGGTTCAAGCGCGGGGAGGCTCTGGGGATAAAGGTCGAGACATTATCGTGTGGCTCGATTCCGCAACTAAGACTCCACGGCGCTGGCAGCTTTATCAATGCAAGCACTACGATGCAAAGCTCGGCCTGTCCAAAGCGGGTATCGAAATAGCGAAAGTTCTGTACTACACGCACATCGGCGACTACACCCCACCTGAAAGCTATTACTTTGTGACGCACAAAGGCGTCACCTCGCCATTCCAAGACTTGCTCGACGCGCCAGAAAGTCTTAAGAATGAAATGATTGTTACTTGGAATTCCTACTCGAAGGCTATAACCTCGAAGGAGACCATTGCGCTTTCTGCTGAGCTCAAAGCGCATATCTTGAATTTCGATTTCAGCGTCTTTGCCGCCAAGCAGCCACATGACTTGCTTGCGGAGCATGCGCAGACCAAATATCACCTGACGGTGTTCGGCGCTCCATTGGTGAATAGGCCGCCGCCGCCCCCTCCTCCATCGACAGTTGCAGCAATCGAGGCGAAGTACATTGGACAACTGTATCGCGTCATCGGCAATGACATTCGCACCGAAGTTGGCAGCGCCGAAGACTTCAAGCACAGCCCGTATCACGCCCGTATGTTCGAGCGTTCGCGGTTAACCTTCTACAGCGCAGAGGGCCTGAAAGAGGTGGCGCGAGACCAGATGGCAGACCAGGCATATTTCGATACTTTGCTGACCGAGTTCTCCGACGGGCTGTACTACCAATACACCGAGCCCAATGGAACTCCGATTGAGCGCCTGAAGGCGACGGTAAGCGCCGCGCAGAGCATCCAACTTGGGTCACACCCGCTCAAGCCGCATGTCAGCAGCAAAGACCGTGAAGGCATGTGCCATCAGATGGCAAACGAAGAACGCCTCGATTGGTGCAATCCATGAACAGTGCGGACAATCCAATCCGAACGCCTCAAGTTCGCCCGTTTAATTCAGCCCTAGAGTACGGGTTCCGGACGCTGTTCATCCTGAAGGCGGCACACGGTCATGCAATGGACCTCCAGCGACTCGTATCCTACGACTACCTGCTCGTCCACTCCGGTGACGTGGATGATGGCCCAGCCAGCTTGCATCCGGCGATGCCCCATCGAGGCACGGAGCTGCTCGTGAAGCGCAACGTCATCCACGCTGGGCTGACCCAGATGCTGGCGAAGGAATTGATTGAAATTGTCTTTGCCCCTCAAGGCTTCTTGTACCGGGCTACCGATATGACTGCCGCGTTCATCAAGCTACTGAAATCTGCCTACGCGCACGAGTTGGGCGCGAGAGCGAACTGGATAGTCGACCGGTTTGGTCGTTACACCGACCAAGAGCTCGAGGCCTTCATGGCGCAAAACGTGGGACGATGGGGCACAGAATTCGACCGCCTCACCGCCGTTGATTTACTGGAACTTTGACTATGCTTCAAATCCGAAAGATTCTGCTCCGGGGAGCTGGGCTGGAAGACGCCGTCGTCCAGTTCTACAGCGGCGCCAACGTTCTCGCGGGCGAGTCTGACACTGGGAAAAGCTTTCTCCTCGAATGCATCAACTTCATCCTCGGAGCGGACAAGCTGACGCTTGTCGACGAAGCGAAGCCGTACACTCACCTCGCCGTCGAATTCGTGAACTCAAACGATGAAATCATCACATTGGTACGGCCAACCAGTGGCGGCAAACTCACGGCATATCATGTACCGATTGCAGACATTTCAGGTTCCGGACAGTCAATAGCACCAACTAGAAAAGGTAAGAGCAAAGGCCCAGATGTAACGTCGGTCCTTCTGCCATTTGCAGGCATCAAAGAAGCCCGTCTTCGAAGGAATGTTGAGGGTGAGACGCAGCGCTTTACTATCCGGACGATTGAACCACTGTTCCTCGTTGATGAAGTTGCGGTCATCGACCAGCAATCTCCGGTAACAGGAAAGGCTACCTTTGGCGACACAGCCCAGAAACGCGCCCTTTCGTACATCCTGACCGGGATTGACGATGAAAGTGTGGCCGCCGGCGAAAAGAACGAAATCGTGAAAGCCCGCCTGAAGGCGAAGCTCGAACTTGTGAACGAGATGTTGCAGCCGTTGAACGAGCGCTTCGCGTCGCCGGCTGAGTTGAATGTATCGACCGACGATACAGAGCTAGACACGTTGCTTGGTAGCCTGACCGGCGAGCTGGAGAATCTTGCTACCTCTCGGGATGCACTCCAGGAACGGTCGCAAGGAGCAACTCGCAATATCCTGAAAGCTGATTCTCAGCTGCTCGGCATCCGTGAACTTCTTTCGCGGTATCGTCTGCTGGACGAACGATACACCTCCGATTTGGACAGGTTGGACTTCATTTCCGAAAGCTCTTTCTATTTCGACGCACTTCAGGAAGTCCCTTGCCCTGTTTGTGACCAGATAATGGCACCCGGTCACTCGCACAGTCCGGATTCCGCCGCTCGACCAATCCGAGAGTCAGCTGTGGCCGAAGCCGCGAAAATCCACGCGCATCGAACCGACTTAGCGGCGGCGATTCACGACCTTGAGGTTCGTCAAGGCTTGGTCGAAGGTGAAAAAAGCACCATCGACACGGTACTCCAATCGTTGAATACAGAGTTGAATCGCACTTTAGCCCCACGTTTGGAGTTCACGACGCAGCGCCTCGAGCAACTCGTAAGTCGACACACCGAACGAGAGGCTACGCGAGTCGAACGAGAACGTTGGCAAGGTTTGGTTAAACTCCAAAACGACATTAATTCCGCCCTCGCCGAGAGTGGCGCACCGAAGCAAACCTGGGCCGGCATCCCGCCGAAAGAGCTCGGGGAATTTTGCACGGAGATTCAAGCTGTCCTGGTCGAGTGGGCATGGAAAGGAACTCCACGTGTCGAATTCGATGAAAAGGCATTCGACATCGTCGTGGATGGCAAGCCACGTCAGTCTCACGGCAAGGGTGTTCGGGCAATCCTCTACGCGGCCTTCACCATTGGTCTGCTCAGATACGCCGCTATCAACGGCCGGCCGCATCCTGGCGTAATTGTTATCGACTCACCTCTGACTAGCTACAAAAAGAAAAAAGCAGAGTCAGTGAAAGGAGAAAATGGCCAAATTGACGCGGGCATCGAGACGGCTTTCTGGACGTCGCTTGCCAACACGTCAAAAGCTGTGCAGGTCATTGTGATAGAAAACAAAGAGCCGCCAAGCGAAATCGCCGCGGAAGTTCACTATCAGTGGTTCGCAGGCGAGGCTGCGATTGAAGGCGAACGTGCTGGTTTCGTTCCGGCGAAAGCCTGACGTGAACAAGTTACCGTGCTCTCTCATTGACGCTGGCGCGGTCGGCTATCCAATACGCGCCTTTCATTTAAGCGCCCCTCGTCATCCAACTCTTTGGTCAAGCAGCTTAAGCGTCGCGGCCGCCGCGCCTTCTAATCCAACACCATGCGAAGGGCTAACATGGGGCTCCCTAAGATTAATCCGAATGAGCCTGCCCAATGCGTATCGTTCACTGAAACGTCGTACTGTGGGTAGGGATTTTCCGGCGCCGAGTTCAACGACAGTCAGCCTAGAAACGGAACAAATCCAAGCTGCAAATCGCTTCTGTTGCATCTCATACGGCGCATCAACCCACGCCCAATCTGCAAACATCAAAATATTTGGACGTGCGAAGGCGCCGCAGTGCGGACAACGAGGCATTGGGCTTTCGAGTTCGGACGTATCTCCATTCACGAGCGGATGGAATTCCTTGGCCGACCACGTGTCGTTCGCGCAGACATCAATGCATTGAAGAGAGTGAATGGACCCATGGCATTCGTGGACTCGGTCTTCGGAGAACCCGGCTTTTTGGAACTGTCCGTCCACGTTGCTTGTGAAAACGAAAGCGCCACGAGACATGCAGTCCGCCCACCGGCGCAGAATCGCGAAGCCGTCGTGCGGGACAGTCTCACGGTAGAGCTCCAGGCGGTGTCCGTAGAAGCCCCAAGCGAGCTCCGGATGCTCCGCGAACCTTGCAGGGTTTGCCATGTCTTCGAACGAGAGGCCGTGGTGGCGAAGCGCGGGATACGCGCGCCAGAAGCCGTCTCGGCCGCGAAAGTCAGGAAGGCCGGAGTCGACGCCCATTCCTGCGCCGGCGGTGATGAGAAGTCCGTCGGCTTCTCGCAGCCAACCAGCTGCTTTCTCAAGCTTTTCATCTTCCGAATCGGACACCGCTGCTCTCCATTAGATTGCGACCTGTGCGCTGACGTGTATTGCGCTGGTCGCGCATTACACAACTCGAAATTCGACGAGAAAGACACACTGCACGGACAGCCTAAGGCAACAGAATCGGGAATAGCGTTGCCTTGGTTTCCCTTGGCGCCAGCGGTGGTTCGCTGGGAATACCGTAGTGTCTCGACCACTCATCGTTGAAAAACGCAGACGCCTCCTTGAGCACAGTCGCGTTTGAGCGTTTGCCGTCTAACCTGGCGTTCGGCCGAGCTGGTCGCATTCGGCTCATTCTTCGTCATCGGTTGAAGCTTGGTAGGCTTTTGCCGCAGCGCTGGTCGGCCTGATAGTCCAGCACTGACGCCTTCATTACGTATCGGTTGTTCCCCGTTTTGTGGTGAAGCTTGAGTTTTCCTTGCTCGAGCAGCTTCACCACATGTGGACGGGAAACGAATAGCAATGAGGTGACTGATATGAACCCGCTCAGTCACAAGCGCCAAGAGCATGAGATGCTGCCGGTGTGACGCTCTATTGACCTCGTGTCGAAGTCTTCGAAAGTGTCGACAAGCCAGAAGGTGCGTTGCCCAGGCGCAATGCGGATGTCTGCAATCAACTAGCGTCGAGCGCATTGGAGCTTCCGGTCGTCGCTTCCGTGATAATCCGTTAGGCGTGGAGGAAGCGACGGCCGATTAGGCCGTCGGAACGAGACCGTTGCGAGGCGATTTGCTACCGGATTCACTCGTTCAAGAGACGCCGGCTTACGCTTCAGGGTGCCGTCTCCACAATGTCATTAAGCTTCCAACTCTTGTCGAACCAGGGTGCGAGCGGACCATATAGCCGGAAAATCGTTAGCCAGCTCTTTCCAGGAATGGTCTGTACCCAGTTGCTCTCCTTGCCTGCTGGCGCCTTTGGACCGAAGTACAGGTCGACTGAGCCATCGGAATTTTTCGTAAGACCCTTTTCACTCGATAAGCTTGGAAACTGCTGGTCTGTCTGAAGCATCGAGCGCGTTTGGGTGTCGTACAGCACGACCGACCAGAAGTTGTTCACTGGAACGTTGGGCGGCACATGCAACGTATAGTCGTTCGCACCGTCGAATGGCTTGCCGGCTGCATCATAATTCGCCGCTGCGTACTGCGAGCCGATTCCTGGCATGGCGACCGCCATCGCCGGCGTATCGACAGTAGCTGCATAGAAGAACATCGTTCGGGCGTCAAAGTTTCGCGCGCCGTTGTTCAGCCACTCATAGCTGCCCCCAACAAATGGCGTGGTCCAATGTCGGTCGGGATAAATCAGCACTGCCTTGTCGCGATTGGCGAAGTCGATTGCACGCGCGGTCGCGTTACCGACGGCGACTGCGTCGGTGAGAATTTTCGTCATCCTTGCGTCAGGTGCGAAAGGCTTCCCTTTCTCCATCCCAATGGACGCAAACAGTCCGGTCATATCAGGACCGTACGCGCCCGCCGGCTCCTCCTGAATGATTCGATTGACCTCGTCGTAAAACTTGATGTCGTTCGCATGAATAGTGTTCATGACGCGTCCAGACAAATTGACGAAGTTCGTAGGCGGAGGTGAACTGGCTTGCGAGAGTGGATACACGCGCAGGCGCTCCTTCAGGCTCGCGACTCCGGGGCGTGGGTCGCCGTTCTTCATGAACGCCCGACCGAAGAGGAGGTTGCCGAACGTCGGGGACTTCACGATGTAGTACCCGCTCTTCGGCAACTGCCCCTTGTATCCAGGTGGCACAAATAGAAATTTGCCGCCTTTACCCTTGTCAGGACCGGCATTACCAAGGTCGCTCACGTAGCGGAACCAGAAATCGTCGACCACACCGAGGATGTTCGGCGGCGTTTCAACCACTACCGGACCGCTCTTCAGGTCCATCCAGTTCCAGAAATACACGGTCTCGGTGTTCGCAGTCAGGAATAGAGACTTGGAATCCATCAGGGACTCGAACACGCCAACCGTACTGCCGACTGCGCCAACCTCTCGCAGCCCGGTACGCAGAGCGACGAGCGACGCTCCCGGAATACCGTTCAGGAATGCTTCGACTCCACGAGTGAAATCGAGATTGTCATAGACCTTCTGTGCGGTCTCCGTTGTTGGAACACCGTCGACAAAGTTGAGTTGACCAATCCGCGTATCAACCTGGGCAGGGGTTGTGATTTCTTGCGGGATGGGAGTCGTCATCTTGTACGTGGGGGGCGCAGCAAGGGCTGACGTGCCGAGCACAGCGAGAACAACCGCGTATCGACGTCCGCATTTCGGATACTTGTACATAACAGCTCCCGATGTGACTTGTGGAGCGAGACGTTTGGCGCTTGCCATCCAGGCGCCTCGCTTGGATGCTCTGATGTCTCTGATGTCTCTGCTGGCGATTACTTGCGTTGTTCGAAGTCTGGCAATTCAAATGCAGCGTCAAAATAAGGCTGAAGCGGCCCGTAGAGTCTGAACATGGCAAACCAGGCCTTCCCGGGAACAGATGGAATCCAGTTTTTTTCCTTGCCGAAAGGGGCGTCCGGTCCAACATATATGTCCACCGAACCGTCCTCGTTCTTCAACAAATTCTGTCGCGAGGATTTGTCCGCAATGCCTTTTCCGTTATCGATTAGGACACGTTGGTCAGTGTCATACACCGTCAGCGACCAGAACAGTTTTGCGGGCGGATTCGCAGGCACGTGGAGAACGTAGTTTTTGCTGCCATCGAGCACCTGGTCGTCCTTGTCACGGTATTCGGCCAGATAGGCCTGCCCGACGCCGGGTGTCCGGGTGACCATGCCTTTGGATGTCGTGACCGCTTGATAGAAATAGTCGGCCCGCCCATCCACTTGCGTGTAGTACTTCGACTCCTGCGATGGGTCGAAAGCGATGACGTAACGCCATTGCGCGCCGGGCCGGTATTGCGCCCCCGGTGCGCGGCCATCGAATGCATTGGCCTGCGCAAATAGCTCACCTATCTTTGCGCCATCTTCGAGAATCTTGCGTTGACGTTCGTCCGGCGCAAATGGCTTGCCTTTCTCGATGCCCAGTGGCTGAAGCATGCCCATCATGACGCGGTCGCGCTCCATGACAGGCTCACGCTGGATAATGTCAGCAAGCCTCTCCCAATAAGCGAGGCCGCGCGGCGGAACCTGAGACCACTTTCGGCCGTCGGGTCGCAGGAAGCGGGTCGGCGCCGGTGAGGCACGGTCCGCGTACGAGTACAAGCGGAATTTCTGAATCAAGGAATTTGCCTTCGCCGGGTCGGCGTCGAGCGCACGGAAAGCGACGAAGACGTTAACTGTCGGCGACTGAATCACGCGGTATCCGCTCGCGTGCGGGGCATCCTGGCCAGGTCCTACTATCAAATATTTCCCGCCTTTACCTGCATCCGGCCCGGTCTCGCCCATGTCGGTGAGCGGACGCTGCCAGAAGTCACCCACGCCCCCGGCAGAGTTTCCGGCTGGGTAGTCAATCACAAGCGGGCCCGTTTTTGACAGGTCAGGCAATCCGATAATGTATGGCGTCGTTGCATTCGCCGTCAAAATGCCGAGCTTGTCCTGCACTGATTGGTAAATCACCATATCCGTGTCTTTGGCGCCGAAGACCTTGCGCGCGTCGGCTTGCCATTGAGCAAAGCCAACGAGCGGCAACGCCCACACGTAGGCTTGTGATGCTCGCTGGAAGTCCGACTCATCAAAGAGCTTTTGGATGGTCTGCGCGTTGGCGGGAACACCTTCGAACAATTCGATTTTGCCGATTCGCGTGTCCACCGTTTGCGCCGAAGCAGTTCCGCACAAGGCCAAAACCGCCGCAGTTGCTGCCGCGAGCATCGGCAACGTCGGTAATCGGGGCATCAATAACTCCTTTCATATAGTTCGGACGCTTTCAGTTTCAGTCTGAGGAGCAGAGGGCTATCACGCACCCAACTCCGTACTGGCGTTCCCCTCTTAACAACTCACTGCGCCTAGCCAGACAGCTGACGTTGCGCGAAGCCAACTTGCGGAGTTTCATTGGAACGTGGCGCTCACCGAGAGCTGGACAGCATTGCCCTTAGGCCGATTGCTTACTTCAAATTCATTTACCCACCGCAAAGACGCAGACACGGGCGTCTTACTTACCTTGCCGGACCAGGTCACAACGGGGCCAATACCGATGGCATGGCCACCTGCACCATCCGCGAGTGCGGCCAACCCACCGGAGTCGCCGCCAAGTTGCTGAATCCAGCCACCGATGACGCCCACGCCCCAGCCGCCGGTAAAGCGCTTGAGCGCCATCAGGTCGAGTACGCTGACAGGCGCGTTGTGATAGTGGGTGTCGTTATTTGGGGTGTAAAACTCCACGCCATAGTTCAATGACAACTCGACGTTCTCTTTTGGAAGAATCTTGGTGTACGCGACTGTGGGTGTGAAGGTCCATGTGTTCTGGCCGGCATTCGCAAGATTGTTTGTGTTGTACGCGCCTGTCGGAGCGTAAATCTGCACGCTGAGCGCAACATGGTCGGTCTTCGTCAGGTGGTAGCCCGCCACCACCGGCGTAAAGAAGATGTCGGCAAACTGCGTCGCGTGGTCGTCGGGCAAACGTCCATGAAATGATGAGACATCTGTGTACTGCACTGGAACGCCAAACGAAGAGGCGAAATTCCACCCGCCCGCGGTGATACCCCAGGTCTTGATTGCGTTGATGAGGTTGTAAGAGACGTGATAGTCGAGGCCCGCTGTGACCGTGCCCGCGATGGGAATTGACTTACTTGCTCCGAGCGAGCCCTCGTAATAAATCGATGTAATGGAGACAATCCAGTCATCCGTCGGCGGCACGATACCAGCGTAAGGAGCGATTTGCATGCCGGTAATGGGGCGACCGATGCCGCCTTCGGTAGCAGAGGCGGCGAGCGGAATGCTACCGACCGTGGAGACGACGCACAGGGTCACGAGCACTCGCGAGCGAAAGAAGTAGTGGTTTGCCTGGCGGTCATTGCAGTCCATGGCCTTTCCTCGCAACTCGAAAGTTCGATAGTCACCGGGTATCTGACGTTTTCGGCGAAGTTCATTGCTTCCCGAACGTTATATTGAGTCCAGCAAAGATGGTGAACTGTGGCACACCTGAGCCGGAGTGAGCGACCGAGTACTGTGGCTCGAGGAACGCGTTATAGATGGTTGAACCGCTCTTCCATGCCTTACCTGCACCAAGGCCGACCGGGATGTAGTAGCTGCCGTGCTGCAAATCGAAGGTCCAGATACCCGTGGACCGGATGTACCAACCCTCCGGCAAATTGAAAATACCGAAGGGCTCGACAGTGAGAGACTGTGTCGTCGGTCGGCTGCTCTGGCCGGCGAAGGAGTGCTGCCATTGAACAAGCGCGCCGAGCAGGCGGGCCTTCGTAGCGCTGACCGCAACTGCCGCCAGTCCAGCCTGCCACTTCCCTGTCCCCAGACTAGGGTCGGTCGCGGTGGGTGCTGTGATTAACGGACCGACGCCGAACTGGATGTCAGATTGCGATAGCAGAAAAATGTCGAATAGATTGACATCACCCAGGCCGGTGTTATATCCGCCGGTCGGGTAGGGCCGCGTACTTACAGGGACGGTTGCGCGGAATATTTCCGGCACTCCGATGGGTCCCAGAGGGCCGACTGGAATAGTCGGCCGCAACAGAAGGTCATTCGTATGGCCGCTGATGCCAAAAAGGCTGGGAGCGTAGTAGTTCTGGACGTTGAACGAAGGCGCTAGGTTAAGCGGGTTATTGCTTCGATTTGCATCATCCGCCGAGCTTTGCGCGGCCGCTTCCGCCGAAAAAAATATGAGCAGCACAAAGGCTAACTTGCGACGAGTTGCTACATCCTTCTGCGCTTTTTCTCGCTTCATAACCTGGCCTTTTGTTAGGGCAGAAGACACCCTTCGTAACGGACATCAAGCTTAAGAAACTGGGAAAAATCAGGAGCGGATTGTCCTCGCGACGATTGAGGTTGCTCGACCGTGACCGTCTCAATGGAAGACAAAAACGCAGTACGAAACAACGATGTCCGGAGCGGACTACGAATTCTTAACAAAGTGTAGCAATCGGACCGGCAATTTGGAGAATTTTTCGGATATTGCTCATCCCGTGCTTCTTGCATGCGAATGAAGCGCGCGGTGTATGTCGGAGGGCAGGTCAGACGCAAATACTCACCCGGCTTCGGCAGACCGAGGGATAGTTGGACCGGCAACGGCGCGATGCATTCGGCACCAAGCGTCCCATGCCTGCGCGCTTAAGCATTCCCGCGTTTGAGGGAAATCACCTGGTTGCAATTAATCATCATCTGGGTACGATTGTACTGGTACAAACGTACCGAACTTGAGATGACTGTACCGCAACCTATCGAGCAGGGAAAACGCAGCGAGTCTGACGAAAGTCCGAAGGCTCGACTCGTGAAGGAATCCATCCAGCTATTTGCACGGCACGGCATTGAGGGGGTCTCGATTCGAGCTCTGAACAAGGCGGCCGGCGTGTCTAGTCAGAACGCGGTGTACAACTACTTTGGCGACCTATGGGGGTTAGTCGAAACAGCCATTGAGGTTTCGCTCCAACGCTATCTCAGTGGCGTGAGCGCGCTGCTTGACGCTGCCGAGGCTGAAGCAACCGGTCCTCTGCCCCTCGGTACGGTTGTGGAAGCGATGGTTCGTCCGATAGTTCGAATCGCACGTTCGCCGGAGGGAATGGCGAGTTTGCAATTCCTTGCGCGAATGATTGGTGGTTCCGGACCACGTGGAAAGGAAGTCATAGCGCGAGAGTGGCGTGGCGTCGCTGAGCGGGTTAATAACCTTGTGTATAACGCGGTCCCTGAGAACGGGCGCGAGGCCGCTGGCGCCAAAGCGTTGTTCGCCTTCAATACGGCGCTCAATGTCGTGGTGGACGTTGGCCTTGAGGCCTACTGGCCGTTAGAAACGAAAAGTGTCGACAGGCTCGACCGGTATCTCCTCGACTATATCGAGGGGGGCATTCGCTTCAGTAGCAAGCTAAAATCGGGCGGCATCTAATATAACGAATTGGGAGACGGAAAATACATGAAAATCTCAATGATTAAAATAGCTTCAGTAAAATCAGTTGTACTAATCACATCGGTGCTTCTTGGCACAGCGATGTTGTCAGGCTGTGGTGGGGATGGTGTCAATACTGAGCAGACACTCCCCTCGAGCTTCGCGATTTCGCATCCGATGAGCAGTTGCTTCTGGCAAGGACCCGTTGGCACTGCGCCAGCCGACGTCAACGAAGCCTATCCGGACGCTGGAGCAACCTATTGGGTTTCTCAGTTCAAGGTCCCGACCGGGACTCGGGTGTTCCTCAAGGGGCAATTTGCCTACTCGCGCTATATCTCATTTAACAGTTACCGGACCGACAACTCGCCGGCCGTGGCGTTGACCGACTATCAGATAACGCCTGACGCTGGTTCGACGAATCCATTTGTGCCAGGAGCTGCGCGATACGGTGCCAACCGGAACTACACCGTCGAAATCGTCCCAACCTCACCATCCGGTTCAGCGGCCCCTAACACCCTGTATGCGGAAAGCGATTTCGGCCAAACAGTTACCTTGTGGTATCGGGTCTACGTAGCCGACAAGGGCGCTGACGCTACCGGCGGGGTCGGTCTCCCCGACCTGCAGATACAACAGGCCGACGGCACCGTTCTGACCGGTGCGCAGGCGTGCAATGTCCTTGCACCAGCGCAGACTGTGGTCGCATCGCCGTTGATACCCGCCGCAACCTATTCCGCTTTGCGGGACCAGACCGGTAAGCCCGCCGGATTTCCGGCCGTCAATCCCGGAGCCTGGATGGCACAGTACAACACCCAGTATGGTCTGCAATGCATGTTCCTTGGCAAATGCGGTGGCGCGCCGGTGCGCCAGGTGGGTTTCTTCGCGAACCTTGACAACGCATATGTCACCGCGCTACTCAGTCGTGCCGATGGGCCGGTAGTTGTTTTACAGGGACGGCTACCTACAGCGCCGAAAACGTTCAACAACGTTGCGACGATAGCGAAAGGTCAGGTTCGCTATTGGTCGATTTGTACCAACGAGTTCTACTCGCAAAAAGGAACGTCGTGCCTCTATGACGAACAGGTGCCGATTGACGCCAATGGGAACTACACCATTGTAGTGAGCAGGTCTGCAGACAAGCCATCCAATGCGACCACTCAATGTGGGCGTGGGTTCATCACCTGGTCAGACGCCGGCGATGGGGCGAGTCACACAGACGACGGATTTCTGATTATGCGAAACTTGCTCGCAAGCGCGGACTTCCCGAATGCCATCCAAAACACCAAAACGCCAGGCGACGAATCAACCGTAATTGGGCAGTATCTACCAACTATTTCATACACGACGACAGCTGCTTACGAGGCACTTGGTTGCAAGTGAAAGGATGGGGTTTGGTGGCCACGGTAGAGAACGACTGTGGCTGCCAGCTCAAAGGTCAGTTGGTTGGAGACATAGTGAAGCGCCGTTCGCTAACAGCAATTTCTGCCGGCAGTCGTGTTAATCGACCCGTGGCATTCGTGTACCTGGCTCTCGGAGAACCCCGCCTTCTGAAACTGTCCGTCCACATTGCTCGTGAACACGAAAGCGCCACGAGGCATGCGGTCTGCCCATTTACGCAGAATCGCGAAGCCATCGTGCGGGACAGTCTCACGGTAAAGCTTCAGGCGGTGTCCGTAGAAGCCTCACGCGAGCTTCGGATGCTCCGCAAACCTAGCCGGGTTTGCCATGTCTTCGAACGAGAGGCCGTGGTGGCGAAGCGCGGGATACGCGCGCCAGAAGCCGTCTCGGCCGCGAAAGTCAGGAAGGCCGGAGTCGACGCCCATGCCGGCACCAGCAGTGATGAGAAGTCCGTCGGCTTCTCGCAGCCAGTTGGCAGCTTTTTCCAGCTTTTCGTCTTGCGAATGGGTCACATCCGCTCTCCAATTAGATTGCGGCGGCTGGCTACGCGCGCAAGTGCCACTCATTTAGGCCGTATTTCCCGCTCCGGGTATCAAGGTCACGCTTGTAGCCGAGTTCATCCAGGAAGCCCAGCGACCGCAATACTTCGCGGGCGCGCATGAGGTCCTGAATATCGGCCCAGTCACGCGTGTAGACGCAGATGACATGCCCATCGCGGCTCATGCTGCGCAGGGCGGTGGACACCTTTGCACACATTAGCTGGTCATTCTCGATAGCGTCTCTAATCTTGCTCCATTGCTCGTCCACTTTGTTGGGGCTTACAAAGATGCACCATTTCCCTGCTGCAGCTACGGAGGCAAAGTCGTCGTAGGTCGGAGATTTCTTGTAGTGCCAGTTGCAACTCAAGTCCTCAGAAGGCTTGTCCGATTTCCTAAACAGTCGCTCTTCCGCACCAATTCCTGCCTTCATTGAAACCTCCTCGCGCCTGGCAATGCTTTCGTATCAATCCGCTTTGCTGAGCCTCGTGCGACATCGTTCCAACTCCTTGCTGAGCGCCCTTATTTGCGCTTGCATGTCAGCCGCACGTTTCAGTAGCTGTCCCACATCGTTCCAGCAGGCATATCTCAGGCCCCCGTCATCTAGGCCCAACCGGTCGAACGTGCGAAGGGCAATCGCGAGGTCGAATGCCCTAGAGCGCGTTGGCGTCGGGAACGATTGCAATGGTCGCGTTCGCCTCATTCCTCTTCCGCGGCCGATGCATGGTAAGTCGTTATCGCGGCCTGCTGGGCGGCTTGGTAGGCGAGCACCGAGTCCATTCGCACAAAACGGTTATTTCCGGTTATGTGGTGAAGCTTGAGCTTGCCCTGGTCGAGGAGCTTGACAACATGCGGACGGGAGACGAACAGGAACTTTGCCGCATCGGCCGTGGACATGTACCCATCAATGTCTGGCCGCAAGGCGGGACGATTGAGCTCGCGCATTTTCATGCGTTCAGACATGCGAGACTTGACTCGAGCGCATACATTCATGACTTGGGCTTATGCACGAGCGAGCTTCAGCCTCGATGCTTCTTGCGTTGCATTGCGCGACACTGCTCGAGTTCCCCGTTGAGTGTTTCTATCTCCTCCTGCATGCCAGCGGCTCGTCTCAGCAACTGCCCGACTGCATGCCAGTATTCATAACCTAAATCGCCACCTTCCAAGCCTAACTGGTGAAATGTGCGAAGCGCAATCTCAAGGTCAATATCGTTACCCGCGTTCATCTCTTCTTCCCCTGATTTTGAAGCGCAGTGGTCGCGCTCCGTGGCTGGCTTGCGTCTGAACAAAATCCCTTCGTTCACGTACCTCTTTTTGATGTGCAGCATGACCAAGCTGAGCACGAACCCGACGGCTGGCACGACCAGAAGCGCGGGGTTATTAAGGGCGAAGGTCAGGAGTTCGTTCATGGCCAGTAGACTTAAGACCCTAAGGTCTCGTGCCTGGAAAAAGTCGAGCGTACTGTTCCGCGAAGTTCGCAGCTTCCTTTACTACCGGTTCGACATCTTCGGCTGATAGCCGTTGGAGCGGCGTAGCGCCGTCCAGCGCCTCAATTGGTGTCGTGAAGAAGTCGAACATCGACCATGAGTCGATTTTGCCGACACGACGTATGACCTTTTTAAAGTCGTCGCGGAAAATCATTGGCGAGAGGAAGAACGCCGGATAGTAGGGCTCGGGACCGAAGTAGAGGCGAAACATTCGGCCGGAATCGACGAACTTAGCGAGCTTTTTTTCTGTGATACCAGCCGCTTTGCAGAAGTCTTCGGTTCGAAGCACTTTCCCTTGAAGGACGAGAGGGTAACGCTCAGCGTTCGATTTATTGGCCCCCGGCAATGGCTCATGTTCGGGTGTCCGCTTCGACGCACGTCTGGCGCGCTTACGCAGGTTCTCTTCGTCCTCTTCCAGTTCAGCAAGGTCGATTCCGGACACTGTGGCGAAACAGATGACCTGGCAGAGATGATTTTTAAAGAGACGGCCCAGCGCTGCATCGGGAATTTGCAGCAGCGTCTCAAAGGCTTTCGGGTCGAACAGGACGGCGGCAACCACGGCGCGACGGATGAGATGTTGCACCCATTCGTCATCAAGCGATGTGTCGTTCTTCGTATCACGCGTAGACCGGGGCATGGTCATTCCTTTACTTAACTTAGCTCAAACTTGGTTGGCGCAGAGTCGATGGAGCTGTCCTCTTGGCGTACTATCGTTCGCTCGGTACCTTCCGTGGCGCTCTCGACGAATCTGTTCCCAGCATCACACGAACAATAGATTGGTTTGCTTGTGAGAGATGCTTCAGTTCTGCGCTGTAGCCATACAGTCGATGTAATGCAAGTGCGACCGCGCTTGAACGGGAGTACCCGCCTTCGCAATGAACGACAACCGATGCAATTTCGGCAGGCAGCGCTGCGACAAACGAACGAATGGCATCAGCATGCTCGTCGGTGAACGCCTGGCCTAGCTTTTCTCGAGCCCTGCGCGATAGGGCCGGATTCATGAAATCGACGTCGGCGAAACTCAAGCGCAATACCGTCATCGAAGCATCAAGTTCAGCCCGAGGCCGTTCGGGTGCAGTGATTGAAATCACTGCAATAGACGATAGCGGCGGTAGGCGTTCTGCATCGGCTCGCGAGAGTGCGAACACTTGACGAGTTCCATCGATTGGCGGCTTGTACAGCCTTGAGATGACATTCTGTAATTGCTGCGACAACTTCCTCTCACTCCTCATGGCCTGCATCAGGTACGGAACCGATAAGTGGGCGCTAAGCCTCGTCGTCACCCACAGATTTCGCTAGCATCAATTCTGTGACATCTCTAACGGCGCCGCCCTGTCCGCGGGTGATGGTGTGAAACCAGATGTCCCAGGTGTCAATGACATCCCAAAAGCTTCCGGGCTCGCCAAGGAGCCGGTAGGTAAGGCCATCGCTCGACTGCACGTGCATCGTTTTTGGGTCGAACGTGACGAGAGCAGAACTCACGCGTCCCTTGTCAACGGAGTCGTAGCCGACAAGACGCTTCAAACCGTCATCGGTTTCGAAGATTCTCCAGCGCGAGATATAGACATCAGGCTCGACCGCGGTTACAGGAATGGGCTGACGGGGCATCAAAATTTCCTTGATTGCTTGCGCACGCCACTTTGCTAGCGCTGAGACGTGGCTGCTTTGCGGGCCATCCTTCCATCAGCCAAAGCTGGCCGAGGAAGGCCGAAACGGCCGTCCTGACAACATCCACGTTTGTGTTAGTTAACAGCTCATCGCTCGCCAGCACGGGTCTTTGAAAAACTGGCATATCTGGTAAATCGCGCCGCGAGATACAGGCTCCTCGCCAACCAGCCGTGTTCACGTGAAATTGAAATATGCGAACATCGCATATGCGATTTTGGCATATACGGATTGGGACTGCAAGCTGTTCATCTCGTGCCAGCTCGGTCCAACCGTGGAAAAATCCATATACACACAACAATACGGCCTCTTTCTTGCCACTCTTCGGGCAGCAAGGGAGTCCGCAGGTCTCTTGCAGAGCGACCTTGCCGCGAGGCTTAACGTCGACCAACCATTCGTCAGTAAATGCGAAAGCGGGCAGCGTCGGCTCGACTTAATTGAAGTTCGCGAGTGGTGCGCCGCTCTCGGAATAACGTTGAACGAGCTGACTGATAGCTTTGAAGAAACCATCGCCCGTGCACAGAAGAAGTGAGAGCAGCTCTCGCGAAAACATATTCGCAAGCGATTGACAGCAGCCACGCGATTCCCAAGCCGCGGTGCCCGAGCGTCACTGCTCGTGTCGGTGCAGGTCGGTCACTCCAAACGTGCTGTCATGTCCCCGTGTGCACAACTTCGCTGACCACACCACAAGGGCGTGGACAGCCGCCCGGAGGGCGGTTCCGAAGTTGCACACACTTGAGCCTGACGCGCCGGCTTTGCCGGCTTGCCCAAACATAAATATATAAAACTTACAAAACCGTCGCTCCCGCGGCCAATGTCGACGTCAGTTTCTTCAAAAACCAACACCAAAACCTCAAAGGCATCAGAAAGTGTGGATGTTATTTATGGGGGTGGTTCAAACGACGATACGTTCGCACTGGCAGCCTAAGGGCCGCCGTCCTCTGCCTAGTTCACTGACGGGCTAGAGTCGCAAGACCGGTAGCAATACCGACAGAGGTCATATACGTCAGTTAAGCCTTGGTGGTGTCACGACATCCGGGTCGAAAATCTAGTGAATCGCCGTAGTGCAGCGTGTTCGTCCGCGTCACTATGGTTAAATCAAATGACAGAACTAAACATGTAGAACTGGTCGTAGAGTGCTTCTGGACGCGGGTTCGATTCCCGCCGCCTCCACCAAACACCGCGCAAGCAAGACAGCAGTATAAAAAACCCCGTTAGCTTCAGGCCAACGGGGTTTTTTGTTTCCAGCAGCGCCGGCATTCACCGGCGCATTCTCCACGATTTCCCGCTTCAGCCGCACGCTTCAACGAGTTGCCGCCAGCGCCGCCTCCTGCTGCACCAGACGCGAGGCTTTGAAAAGCGTCATCACCGGCGGACCGTCGTTCGGTTTTTGTCGGCGGCATGCTTTCGGGCGCAACACTTCAATCCGTTTTTACCGCAACGGCCTCGCGATCCGCCACGCCAGCCCCACCCTCTTTCGCGCCCGCCAGCAAACCGTTCACTCGCGCGACCTCGTCGAGATCCAGCGTCGCCGTCGCGGCCTTGAGCTGCAGCAACGCGACAATCGCCGTATAGCGCGCCCGGATCAGATCGCGACGATTCGCGTAAAACGCATCCGCCGCGCGCAACACGTCGGTGCTCATCCGGCTGCCCACCTTGTAGCCCACCTTCGTCGCGAGCAGCGCGGCATGCGAAGTCTGCGCGAGACGCGTCAGCGCTTCGACGCGCGTGACGCCATCATGAAAACGCGACCAGCTTTCTCTCGCGGTCGCGCCCGCGAGCCGGTTCGCGCTGAGCAGTTCGTTCTGCGCCTTGTCCTGAAGCGCAAGCGCTTCGTCGATGATCGCGTCCGTCTTGCCGCCCTCGAAAATCGGAATCGTCACCGAGAGCATCGCCGTCGTGGTCGTCGTCGGACGGGAGTAGCCGGAGGCGGCGCCTGCCGGCGTACGGCTCGCGGTCAGATTCACGACCGGCAGATTCCTCGCCCGCGCCTTCTCGACTTCGAATTGCGCAATGCGCCGGTCGATCTGCTTCAACTGCACCACATAATCGTGGGCTTCCGCCTGCGCGACCCAGCTTTCCGGATCGTCGGGACTCACGCGCGGCATCGACGCGGTCTCCGACAGCCGCGACAGACCCACAAACGGCTGCCCCGTAATCTGCTCAAGCGACAACCGCCGCAACTGCAAATCGCTGCGTGCATCCAGCTGCTGCAACTGCGCCTGTTCGCACGCCGCTTCGGCCTCCCGCAGGTCGATCACGGTCGCCTCGCCCGCCGCCTGCCGGCGATGCAGTTGCACCATGTGCTGTTCGAGCGCAGCCGTGTAGTCGTTGGCACGCGCCAGCTCGTCTTCGGCGGCAAGTTCGTCGAAGTACGCGCGCACCGCCTGCAAAATGGCCGCTTGCTGCGCGCGCGCCGCGTCGACCGCCCCACGCACGCCGACCAGGTCGGCCTGTCGGTAAGCCGTCCAGCGGCTCCAGTCGAAGACCGGTTGCAACAGTTCGACGGTCCAGCCGTTCTGCCAGTAGATGTCGCGTGGAAAGCCCTCCATCACCAGGTTGTTGTACGCGCGCCCCCAGCCGCCCGACAGCTGCGGCAACAGTGCCGCGCGGGCTTTGGGTACCGCCTGCCACGCGGCCCGGGAGCCCGCGCGCGATGCGGCCAGGTCCGCGTCGTGGTCGGTGGCCTGCTCCGCGACGGTAAGCAGGTCGACGGCCGCCGCGCTGTTCGCCTGCGCGGCGCAGGCGAACGCGATCAGCAGGCCCGCTACGGTGCGCTTATTCATCGACGACCGCCTCCTCGCGCGCCTCGCACAACAGCTCGCCGTCGACCAGCCGGTAGCGCGTGTCGAACGCCGCCGCGAGCGACATGTCGTGCGTAATCACGACGATAGTGCGCTCGATCCGCTGCAGCAACGCAACGATCTGCCGCACCGACGCGGGATCGAGATTCGACGTCGGCTCATCGAGCAACAACAGTTCGCGCTGCTGGTACAGCGCCCGCGCGAGCAGCAGCCGCTGCCGCTGCCCCGCGGAGATATTCGCGATCGTGTCGCTGATCACCGTACGCGTGCGCATCGGCAAGCGCATCACATCGGGCAGCAGGCCGACGTCGTCGAGCAATGCGTGAATGCGCGCTTCGTCCGCACTGCCGGCGAACAGCGACACGTTCTCCGCAATCGAGCCATGCAGGATCAGGTCGCCCTGCCGCATATGCACGGCGTGACGGCGGATTTCGTCGACGGTGAGGTTCGGCCACGCGATGCCGTTCAGCATGATCTCGCCTTCCTGAAGCGGTTCAGCCGCCGCGAGCAGTTTGAACAGTGTGGACTTGCCGCTGCCCGACGCGCCGGTGATCACGATCTTGTCGCCCTTACGGATCACGAGGTTCGCGCTCTTCAGCACTGGCTGATCCGACACGCCATAGCGGAACGTGACGTCGCGCACGTCGATACGCTCGAAGTTGCGCACTTCGACGGTCTTGTGCACATCGCCCGGCGACGTGTAGCGTTCCGCCTCGCCGTCGACGATGTCGCCGACCCGCGCGACCGGCACGCTCAGCATGAAGTACTCGAAGGCCGCATTGATCGAGCGCGCAAAGCGCTCCGACAGTAGCGACTTGTAGATCAGAAACGAATAGAACACGCCGACCGAGATTGCGCCACCGAGCATCAGGCGCGCGGCGAACCACGTGATCGCGATCATGTCCGCGTAGTTGACGAGCTTCAGGATCGCATCGCGTGCGCTGCCGAGCCGGCTGTTCTGCACGACCGCCGCGAAATAGGCGCGGTACTTCGCCATGAAGATCGCGGTGCGCCGAGTCTCGCCCTGCGACAGCTTGATCAGTGATGCGCCGCGAATTGTCTCGATCAGCATGTCGTCGCAGCGCGCCGACTCTTCGAGCACGAGCGCGTGCGTGTCGCGCATCCGCGTGAACAGCGCAAACGAGACCGCTACGTAGAGCACGAAAACCAGCAGCGCGATCGCGGTCAGTTGCGGGCTTTGCACCAGCATCAGCGCAAGCGCGAGCAAGCCGACGACGAGATCGATGCCCAGCGAAATCGCGGTGCGCGTCGCGTACACGCTGATCTCGTCCTGCGCCTTCACGCGCGTGAACAGATCGCCGACGTGGCGCTTCTCGAAGTACGGAATCGGGTTGCTCAACAGCTTCGCGAGCAAGCCCCCGGTCATGTTCATCTGCACGAGGCCGTGCAGCAGTTCGACGAGGTAGGTTTCGATGTAATGGCTCAGCGCGCCGACGATGAAAATGCCCGAGAACGTCAGCACCAGCACGTTGAGCAGATTCAGATTGTCGGCGGCGACCACGTCGTCGAGCACCAGATTGCCGAGGTACGGCATCGCGAGAATCGCGAACTGGCTGCCGAGCGCAATGAACATCACCTTGACGATCTG
This sequence comes from Paraburkholderia fungorum, assembly GCF_046027215.1. Taxonomy (GTDB): domain Bacteria; phylum Pseudomonadota; class Gammaproteobacteria; order Burkholderiales; family Burkholderiaceae; genus Paraburkholderia; species Paraburkholderia fungorum_D. The sequence goes on from NZ_JAQQEN010000001.1 coordinate 3,610,634, forward strand.
CGCGCTCAGTTGCGGATTCAGCGCGCGCACCCGCGCGAGCGCCGCCGGCACCCGCGACTTGTTGAGGATGCGCGGCATGGCCGGCGTCGGCGCGCATTCGAGCAGGTAGCCCGACACATTGGCGACGAACGTGTCCATCGAGATGCGGCGCCGGCCGGTGGCCGGATCGATCACCTGCACGTAGCCGCGTCCGCATTTTTCGAACACGACGAAATGGGCGCCCCCCGAAATGCAGGATCGAACCGCGCTTCACGCTCGGCAGGTCGCCGTGGCCGAAGCGGTAGGCCTGCACGGCCAGCCCGTATTCGACGGCGACGTCGTACAGGTCCATCAAAGTCAAACCATTGGCCGAGATCGGTCTGAACGCCTGCAACTCGCGCACTTCGGTCGCGCGGCCGAAGTGCGACAGCACCATTGCCAGACAGGCGTAGCCGCATTCGGCGACTTCGTTCTGATAGATCGCGCGCATCGTCAACCTCGCAGCACACGGAACAGCGGCGCGAGCACCCATTCGGCGATGGTGCGCCGCTCGATCACGATGCTCGCCGTCGCCGCCATGCCCGGCAGAATGTCGAAGCGTTGCCGCTCGAAGCTGAACGTGTCGCCGCTGAGCGTGGCCCACGCCATGTAATCGCCATCGGGACGGGACGGCTCGGACGCGCCCGCCGGCGACATCGCCGAGCGCACGGTGGTGCGCGAAATCGAATCGATCCGCGCGGGGTAGCTGCCAAATTTCGCGTACGGGAACGCATCGAACTTGAGTCGCACGATCTGCCCTTCGCGCACGAAACCGCGCCGGCGCGACGGAATGCGCAGCGCGGCGCGCAACACGCCCTTCTCGCCGGTCGAAATCACGAGCGCGACGTCGTTGGGCGCGAGCGTGCGTCCGGCCACGAGGCCGGAATAGGTCACCACGCCGGCCTTCGGCGCGGAGATCGTCGCGTCCTGGCGGGTCTGTTCGAAGCGCATGCGAATGTCCAGCAACTCGCGCGCGTGGCGCGCGTCCAGTTCGTTGAGCTGCGCGGCGAGGCCAGTTTGCGTACCGACCGCCGCGCCCAGATCCGCGCCGAGCTGCTGACGGCGCGCCGCGCTTTGCGCGAGCGCGACTTTCGTCTGATGGGTGTCGGCGCTCGCCTGCTCGATCCGGTCGGCGGTGACGTAGTCGGCCACCGACTTCAACCGCGCGAGCTTGCGGCCGGCTTCGTCGGACAGCGCGCGGTTCTGCGCCAGTTGCTCGTCGAGCGCGGAGATTTCCGCGCGGCGGCTTTGCGCGGCGAGCCGCGCGACATTCAGTTGCGCGGCCAGGTCGGCTTGGCGCTGAAGGTATTGCGCGTCGCTTGTGCGGATCTGTTCGTCGCGGTCATGCTCATCGAACGCTTTACGTTGCAGGCCGTTGCTCGCCAGCGATAGGTCGCGGTCGAGGCGGAACAGCGGCGCGCCTTGCGCCACACGCGTCGAGCGGTTCACATAGATGTCCGACACGAGGCCGCTCAGCCCCTGAATCTTGATTTCAGATGGCGACACGATTTCCGCGCGCACGTCCTGCTTCAGTTCGACGTCATGGACGAACGCGAACACGATCGCGACGCTCACGAGCGCGGAAGTCGCGTACGCGATCCAGCGCCATGAGACGTCCCTGAATTGGGGGAGATTGATTGGTTCCATAGCGTGATTGCTGCCCGGTGCCGGTGTTGTATGAGTCTGAGTCCCGCTGCACCAGTCCGTCTGGGCCGACGTCGTACCGCACGGCTACCAGGCCGCGCTGGCGAAGAATGTCTAGCGGACCGGCGCGAACGCGTACATTGACGGGTGTCCTGAAACGAGCCAGTCCGGATAGTTGTCAACCGCCGCTGTTTCGATATAACCGGCGAGCCGCTGCGGGGCGTCGGGATCGGCGAGCGGCAAGGGCTCGAACAGTTCGGCACTGAATCGGCCTTGCCTGAAACGCAGATAGAACGGCAGCAGCATCGCATTGAACGACGCGCCCAGCCGGAACACACCGTTGTGAATGCGCGCATTGCGTCCGAAGATCGACACGCCGACCGTTTCCATCGGATAGCGGTGCAGCGTGAACGGCGGCACGTCGGCGAACAACACCGCAACGCCGTTGCGCCTCAACGTTCTCGCGACGCGCAGTCCAAGTCCGTTGCGGTCATCGTCGCCATAGGTATAGAGCACGGTCACCCGGGGGATGAGCGTCTGGTCGTCGCCGTACATATCGCGCGGAACGCCGGACACTACGGAGATCGATTCGAGCCCGAGTATTTCCCGCAATGCGTCGACCACATAAATGTTCGCGTATTGCGACACGTAGTGAAACGGCGACACGATGACGGGGCGCCCCGGCACCGCGGCCTGCAGTTGCCGGATTCTCGCGGCAAGCGTTGCCGCCACGCGTTGCAGATCCGGCCAGTCTTCGCGTCCGCGCGACACACGGCCGTAATAGATCCGCTTGTCGATCAGGCTTTCACGCAAACTGCCGGACGACACCTGGATGGCGCTGAATGGCGCAAGCCTCAGCACATCGCGGCCGATCTCGCAGCGCGAGATGCCGTTCCACCGCGTACGTGCGTCGACGAGACTGTGGACTTTCCATACGACGGCGGCAAATGATTCGATTACCGAAGCCGGCATGCGGGCGATCAATCCGCCTTGCAGTCTGTGCCTGGCCAGCGCGAATCTATTGCGCAGCGAAGCCAGCATGACTGATACAGCGGCCCACCACCTCATGCTTCACTCCACGTGGATGTTGAAGGCCGGGGCGGCTATGACGGCGCGCCCCGGTGAGCAGGCTATTACCCCCGCGCGGCGACTGCCTTGACAGGCGCCGCAGTATTGGCGGCTGCGCCGCTTGTACCCTTGCAGCAGCCGCCGGCAACTGCGGATTTAGCGAGGTCATTGCGATTGATCTTTTGCATTTCAAATCCCTATTTAGTGATTAACAAATTGACTCGTGAACGATACCCCGACTCATCGAGTGATCAAATAATAGCATCGAAGATTATTGATATACGCATATTTGCGTTTTTTTACATTTTCTTTTATATCAGAAAACATTGCTCGCGATTCCCCGATTTTGATTGGGCGTATATCGGCACCCGCCTTTCTCCTGCATCTCGCCGAAATCCCTACCGCGCCCGCCCAGCGCCCACATCGGCTCAATCATTCAACTGCCAATTCTATTTATAACTTCACCCAAGCAAGATAATTAATAAATTCTTTAAGTAACAACCAACAGCTGCTTCGATATGATAATGAAGATTATAAAAACGTTATTCCTTCACCAAACCAAAAAAGAAATTTCCGAATTCAATGCTGAAAACTCTCAATCATTTAATGAGACCGGATAAGCCCCATCACCGCAGCCGCACCCATACAGAAAAATAAGACCTGATATCTGAAAAAAGCCCCGCGAATCCGCCTCAAGAATCCATGCGCACACGGAATATTCGACCGCGCTCATCCGTTTATTGCCGGGAAGCACACCGGTAGCGCGCCGGCTTCCGCCGCTGCCTATACTCGAACCACATGTTGTCAAACACGCTGTCACCATAGGAGCCCACATCATGCGCAAGACGACTCGCAAGACGATTCTTTTCCTCGCCCCGCTCGCACTGGCCGCGCTGCAACAAAGCGCGTTCGCCGATCCGCCCAAGCTGAACAACGGCCACTTCGTCAGCGCGGACGGCATGACGCTCTACACCTTCGACAAGGACACCACACCCGGCGTCAGCGCCTGCACCGGGGGCTGCATGAGCAACTGGCCGGCGGACATGGCCGGCCCAACCGACAAACCGTCAGGCGACTGGTCGCTGATCCCCAGCGCCGACGGCAAACAGCAATGGGCGTACAAAGGCCATCCGCTGTATCGCTACGCAGCGGACAAGCAGGCGGGGGATGCGAAGGGAGACGGATTCAAGGACATGTGGCACACGGCCAAGCCCTGAAGCGCCGGCCGATTGAACCTCGGCCGTGAAACGGGGGCGCCGGTGCAACGCCGGCGCCCCTCGTGCGGAACGTTACTCGTCTTTAGGACACTGCAGATTGCAGCCGTTCGGATCGCCGTTGTCGCCCCGTTTGCGCATAGCGGATTTCTTGTTGGACTGATACTTGTCTGAGGGCGCCGACGCGGCAAAGGGCATTTGCGGGTGTTCGGCAAGACGGAACTCATCCTGCAAAATACCGCCCGGCACGCCCGGCGAATTCTGTGCGAACGCAACCGGAACAGTGGCGAGAAGTGCGCCGGCCGTTGCGGCGGCCATGCATGCGTGAAGAAGAACTTTCATATGGAGTCAGCGCGGTACAGCGCGCGGTTAAGGCGGAAGCGGAAGTCTAGAGATTAGCTCAAATAGGAGCCGCCCGCAGTGGCGACGGCGCGTTTATGTTTACGGCCGCTTACGCCGCACTATCGCCCAGTCCCGTATCCAGATCGAGCAGCTTGCCGCAGTCGCGCGGATCGTAGCCGTCGAGTTGTTCGACGCGGTGACGAAATGCCTCGCCGCGAAGCAATTCGATCACCGTTGCAAGCGGCATGCGCTCCAGTCGCGCGCGGTCGCAAGCGAAGTAATAGTCTTCGTCGACGACCGGAATGAAGTCGAGCCCAAAGTGATGCGCCGCCGGTTCGACGCCGAAACCCACGTCCGCCATGCCGCTCGCCACGAAGGCCGCGATCGCCGAATGTGTCAGCTCCGTCGATGCATAGCCGTTCACCCGATCCGGGTCGACACCGACTTTCCGTAGCGCAAGATCGAGCAGCATGCGCGTGCCCGAGCCGGGCTGACGATTGACGAAGCGGATGTCGTCGCGCGCGAGATCGCTGAGACCGCTAATCCGCTTGGGATTGCCTTTACCGAGAAAGAGACCCTGCTTGCGCCGCGTCAGATGCACCAGCACATGACGCTGCGGATCGAGCCAGCGCCGATACGTGTTCGCGCATGCCGCGCGAAACTCGCCGAGCGGCAAATGGAAACCAGCCAGATCGCATTCACCGCGGGCGAGCGCGCTGACCGCATCTGCGCTATCGCGGTACTTGATGTCGACGGGCAGTTCGTTCGCGACCAGCGCCGTCACCAGCGCGGCTACCGCATAGCCGTGCGACGCGTGGATCCGCACGTCGTCTGCTGCGGGCGCAAGCCAGCGGTTCAGATCGCTGGCGACCTCGCTGGCCAGTGCCTGCATGTTGCCGTCGAGCCGCTCGCCGCACAGCCGCTGCGCGCGCAGCACCGCTTGCCCGAGTTCGGACAGCACGGAACCGCGCCCCCGCTCCTTCGCGATCAGCGGACCACCCAATCGCTCCTCGATGCTGCGCAGCAATCCCCACGCGTGGCGGTAGGACAAACCCTTAAGCGTCGCCGCCTGCGCGATGCTGCCGGATTCATCAACCAGCGCAAGCAGCGGCACGACGTCCGACAGGCTGGCCTCGCGGCCGTCCGCCCCCCTTACAACCAGCTGCGCCTGACACTCAATCCTGATCATATATGTTCAATTCTTTCCTATTGCGCGAGGCGTTTCACCCGCCTATCGTTCGGCTATCCCATATCGAATAAACGAAGCATAAGTGCACGTATTATGAATAACAAGTGCATATATGACTTTGGAGGAGCCCCGCTTGGACGATTCCCTCGCCGTCGCGCCGGACCTGCTCGTGCAACGTCACGCGCAGCCGGGTATGTCGTTGTTAGCGATCCTGCACGCGATTCAGGACGAACTCGGCTACGTGCCGCCCGACGCGGTTGCGCCGCTCGCGCGCGCGACCAACCTGTCGCGTGCGGAGGTCCACGGCGTCATCACCTACTACCACCACTTCCGCACGCAGCCGGCAGCACCCGTCACGGTGCAGTTGTGCCGCGCGGAGGCGTGCCGCAGTATGGGCACCGAGTCGCTCGCCCAACACATCGAGACGCACACAGGTTGCCGCTTTGACGCCGACCATCGGCATGGCGCGGCGGTGGAGCTCGAATCGGTGTATTGCCTCGGTCAATGCGCGCTCTCGCCGGCACTGATGCTCAATGGCACGCTGCACGCGAAAGTCACGCCGCAGAAGTTCGATGCCCTGTTTGCCGCTGCCAGCAAATGCGTGGAGGTCACGGCATGACGCGCATCTACGTTCCCCGCGATTCGTCGGCACTGGCGCTCGGCGCCGATGCAGTGGCACAGGCGATCGAAACCGAAGCCGCGCGCCGCGGCATCGCCGTCGAACTGGTTCGCAACGGTTCACGCGGGCTGCTGTGGCTCGAACCGCTGGTTGAAGTCGTCACGGCGGCGGGCCGGGTCGGTTATGCGAACGTCGAAGTGGCCGACGTTGCCGCGCTGTTCGATGCCGGCCTGGTCGATGGTGGCGAGCATGAGCGCCGTGTCGGCGTGGTCGATGAGATTCCGTATCTGAAGAAGCAGCAGCGTCTGACGTTCGCGCGCATTGGCATCACCGATCCGCTGTCGATCGACGACTACCTCGCCCATGGCGGCCTCGAGGGCCTGCGCAATGCGTTGCAAGCCGACGGCGACGCCGCCTGTGAAGCACTGATCGAATCGGGCCTGCGCGGCCGCGGTGGCGCGGCGTTTCCCGCCGGCATCAAATGGCGCACAGTGCGCGGCGCGCAAGCGGCGCAGAAATACATCGTCTGTAATGCGGATGAAGGCGATTCCGGCACCTTCTCCGACCGTCTCGTGATGGAAAGCGATCCGTACGTGCTGATCGAAGGGATGATTATCGCGGGCATCGTGACTGGCGCAACGGTTGGCTATATCTACGTGCGCAGCGAGTATCCGCATTCGATCGCGACGCTCGAAGCGGCGATCGCCAACGCGCGCGCCGCCGGCTGGCTGGGCGACAGCGTGCTCGGCTCGGCCGCGCATCGCTTCGAACTGTTCGTCGCGAAGGGCGCTGGCGCCTACGTCTGCGGCGAGGAAACCGCGCTGCTCGAATCGCTGGAAGGCAAGCGCGGCATCGTGCGCGCGAAGCCACCCGTGCCGGCGCTGGTCGGTCTGTATGGTCAGCCGACCGTCATCAACAACGTCATCACCCTGGCCACGGTCCCAATCATTTTTGCGCGCGGCGCGGCGTTCTATAAAGATTTCGGCATGGGCCGCTCGCGCGGCACGCTGCCGTTCCAGCTCGCGGGCAATGTCAAGCAAGGTGGCCTGGTCGAACTCGCGTTTGGCGTCACGCTACGCGAACTGCTTTACGACTACGGCGACGGCACGGCAAGTGGCCGCCCGGCGCGCGCGGTGCAGGTGGGCGGCCCGCTTGGCACGTATCTGCCGGAAAGCCAGTGGGACATTCCAATGGATTACGAAGCGTACGCGGCGGTCGGTGCGGTGGTTGGCCACGGCGGCATCGTCGTACATGACGACACCTCGAATCTGGCTGAACTCGCGCAGTACGCGATGCACTTCTGCGCGCTCGAATCGTGCGGCAAATGCACGCCGTGCCGGATCGGCTCGACGCGCGGTGTCGAAGTGATCGGGCGGATTCGCAACGGCGATACCTCTGTGCGGCAAGTGCAGTTGCTGCGCGACCTGTGCGACACGATGGTGTCCGGATCGCTGTGCGCGATGGGCGGCATGACGCCGTTCCCGGTGCTGTCCGCGCTCGATCATTTCCCCGAAGACTTCGGTCTCGGCAACGTGCCCAATATCGCGCCCAAAGCGGCCGCGGCCTGACCCAGGAGCCTCACATGTCCGACATGCTCAACTCCCCTGCCGGCGCCCCGCAGGCAGCCCCCCGCCCCGAAGGAAGTCCCCTTGGGGGATTAGGGGGCGGCTGTGGTTCCGGCAACTGCGCGTGCAAATCGCAAGCGCTGCAGCCGCAACAACGCGCCACCGGCTCGTTCTTCGACGACACCGACTACGGCACGCCGCAACGCCATTCAGACGTGGACGTCACGCTCGAAATCGATGGCCAGCCGGTCACGGTGCCGGCCGGCACGTCAGTGATGCGCGCCGCCGCCGAAGCCGGCGTGAATGTGCCGAAGCTCTGCGCGACCGATTCGCTCGAACCGTTCGGCTCGTGCCGCCTGTGTCTCGTGGAAATCGAAGGCAAACGCGGCTATCCGGCTTCGTGCACCACACCGGTCGAAGCCGGCATGAAAGTGCGCACGCAAACCGAGCGTCTGCAGTCACTGCGCCGCAACGTGATGGAGCTGTACATCTCCGATCACCCGCTCGACTGTCTCACCTGTCCCGCCAATGGCGACTGCGAATTGCAGGACATGGCGGGCGTCACCGGCCTGCGCGAAGTGCGCTACGGGTTTGACGGCGCGAACCACCTGAAGGACAAGAAAGACGAATCGAATCCGTATTTCACGTACGACCCGTCGAAGTGCATCGTCTGCAATCGCTGCGTGCGCGCGTGCGAGGAAACCCAGGGCACATTCGCGCTGACCATCGCCGGGCGCGGTTTCGAATCGCGCGTCGCGGCTAGCGAAAACAAGCCGTTCATGGAATCGGAATGCGTGTCGTGCGGTGCATGCGTCGCGGCCTGCCCGACCGCGACTTTGCAGGAAAAGACCGTGATCATGCTCGGCCAGGCCGAACATTCGGTCGTGACGACCTGCGCCTATTGCGGCGTGGGCTGCTCGTTCAAGGCCGAGATGAAGGGCAACGAGGTCGTGCGCATGGTGCCGCACAAGAACGGCCAGGCGAATGAAGGCCACGCCTGCGTGAAGGGCCGCTTCGCATGGGGCTACGCCACGCACAAGGACCGCATCACCAAGCCGATGATCCGCGCGAAGATCACCGACCCGTGGCGCGAAGTAAGCTGGGAAGAAGCGCTCAACTACGCGGCGTCGGAGTTCCGTCGTATTCAGGCGAAGCACGGCCGCGATTCGATCGGCGGCATTACCTCTTCGCGTTGCACGAACGAAGAAACGTATCTGGTTCAGAAGCTCGTGCGCGCGGCGTTCGGCAACAACAACGTCGACACCTGCGCACGCGTGTGCCACTCGCCGACCGGTTACGGTTTGAAGGCGACGCTCGGCGAATCGGCCGGTACGCAGACCTTCGCCTCGGTCGACAAGGCGGACGTGATCATGGTGATCGGCGCGAATCCGACCGACGGCCATCCGGTGTTCGGCTCGCGTTTGAAGCGTCGCGTGCGCGAGGGCGCGAAGCTGATCGTCGTCGACCCGCGCCGCATCGATATCGTCGATACGCCGCACGTGAAGGCGTCGCACCATCTGCAATTGCGCCCCGGCACCAATGTGGCGGTCGTGAACGCGCTGGCGCATGTGATCGTGACCGAAGGCCTGCTGAACGAAGCGTTCGTCGCGCAGCGCTGCGAAACGCGCGCATTCGAGCAATGGCGCGATTTCGTCGCGCTGCCCGAGAATGCGCCGGAAGCCACCGCTGAAGTGACCGGCGTACCGGCGCAAGCCGTTCGCGAAGCCGCGCGCATCTATGCCACCGGCGGCAACGCCGCGATCTATTACGGCCTCGGCGTCACGGAACACGCCCAGGGCTCGACGATGGTAATGGGCATCGCCAACCTCGCCATGGCTACCGGCAACATCGGTCGCGAAGGCGTCGGCGTGAATCCGCTGCGCGGCCAGAACAACGTGCAGGGTTCGTGCGATATGGGCTCGTTCCCGCACGAACTGCCAGGCTATCGTCATATCAGCGATCCGATCGTGCGCGGCCAGTTCGAGGAAGCCTGGAACATCACGCTGCAGCCGGAACCGGGGCTGCGCATTCCGAACATGTTCGACGCCGCGCTGCACGGCACCTTCATGGGCCTGTACTGCCAGGGCGAAGACATCGTGCAGTCCGATCCGAACACGCATCATGTGGCGGCGGCGCTGTCGGCAATGGAATGTATCGTCGTGCAGGACATTTTCCTGAATGAGACCGCGAAGTACGCGCACGTGTTGTTGCCGGGTTCGACGTTCCTCGAAAAGGACGGTACGTTCACCAATGCCGAGCGCCGCATCTCGCGCGTGCGCAAAGTGATGCCCCCGCTCGCCGGCTATGCCGACTGGGAAGCCACGATCCTGCTCGCGCGCGCGCTCGGCTACGAGATGGACTACACCCATCCGTCGCAGATCATGGACGAGATCGCGCGTCTCACGCCGACCTTCCACGGCGTCTCGTACAAGAAACTCGACGAGCTCGGCAGCATTCAATGGCCGTGCAACGAAGCCGCGCCCGACGGCACGCCGACCATGCATATCGACACCTTCGTGCGCGGCAAGGGCAAGTTCGTCATCACGAAGTTCATCGCCTCGCCGGAGAAGGTCACGCGCAAGTTCCCGCTGCTGCTCACCACGGGCCGCATCCTGTCGCAGTACAACGTGGGCGCGCAAACGCGCCGCACCGAAAACTCGCGCTGGCACGACGAAGACCGTCTGGAACTGCATCCGCACGACGCCGAGGAACGCGGTATCAAGACCGACGACTGGGTCGGCATCGAATCGCGCGCGGGACAAACCGTGTTGCGCGCGAAGGTGACCGAACGGATGCAGCCGGGCGTCGTCTACACGACGTTCCACTTCCCCGAGTCGGGCGCGAATGTCATCACCACCGATAGCTCGGATTGGGCGACCAATTGCCCCGAGTACAAGGTGACGGCGGTGCAGGTGATGCCGGTCGAACAGCCGTCGCAATGGCAGAGGGACTATTCGCGCTTCAACACGGAGCAGCTCGATTTGCTCAGGCAGCGCGAGTTGGCCAATGCTTCATCGGGTAAGTGAGGCGAGCCATGGACAATCAGAATCTGATCGATATGGCGAACCGGATCGGCGACTTTTTCGATTCGATGCCGGACCGGGAAGAAGCACTCGCCGGCATCGCCGACCATATCCGCCGCTTCTGGGAGCCGCGCATGCGGCGCGCCTTGCTGGCGACGCTCGATGAACCCGATGCAAACGGGCTCGAGATGTCGGGCATCGTCAGGGAAGCGCTCGTCAGGCATCGCGACTCGCTGACGCCGGCCGCTTCAGCCTTCGCCTGAGTCGATGGCTCACCCCGGCGGCTCGCCCCGCGCGAGCCGTTCAGCCTCACAGCGCAGCCTGCTCCGGAATCACGCCGCCCACGGCGAACCACGCTTCGCAGTGTCGCAGCAAGCCATGCAGATCGGACCCGGTGCGGCCGCGCGCGCTGATGTAGCCATCCGGGCGCACCAGATAGAACGACGGCCGCGTACGGCCATACGATTCGCTCAGTGCGGGGCCGCCCTCGCCTGTCGTATCCGTGATGCGCCAGATGCGCACGGCGCCCGGCAAGAGTCGTTCGACCTCGGCGGCAAGATGCTCCAGTTCCGCGTTCGGCGGCGACTCGTGTTTCGCAGCCGGATCGAGCGGCGTTTCGTCGGCCGGCATCGGCGCGACCAGCAGGAACAGCGAGAAAAATGCCGGGTCGTGCAGATCGAAAATGCAGCCGACACCGGGCGCACGGCCAAGCGGCCCGTCCACCACATGCACCAGCGCATCCGGCGCGCGCTCGCCGGCACGCGGACCGCCATCGAGTACACGCTCGAGCGTCAGCGGACTGCGCCGATACTGGATCGACAACTCACTGATGGTCAGCCGTGCCGCGTCGCGCAGCGGACCGAGCGCCGCCAGCACCGGCATCACGCGCTCGCGCAGCAGCTTCAGCGGCCCGTGATCGGCCTCGGCCATTTGCGTAATAAAGCCGCTTTGCCGCAGGACGTCACGCCCGATCGGATGCCGCTCGGCGTGATACGTATCGAGCAGGCGATCCGCCGCCGCGCCCTTCAGAACACGGGCGAGTTTCCAGCCGAGATTGAATGCCTCCTGAATGCCGGTATTCATACCTTGCGCGCCGGCCGGACTGTGCACGTGCGCCGCGTCGCCCGCGAGGAAGATTCGCCCCACGCGCATGCGTTCCACCATCCGGCTGTTGAGGTGGAAATAGGACGACCACGTCAGACCCGACACGTCGACCCGCTCATGCACGCGCCGCGCGATCAGTGCCTTGCACTCGTCGAGCGAAGGCGGCGGCACCCGATTCAGTGGCGGTTCGCCGAGCCCCGCCGGCGTAGCAGGCACCATCGCTGTCGCCGTGACAGGCTCGACGGCATGATCCGCGATCAGACGATGGCGCCCGTGGCCCATTGGAAACAGGGCGACCAGGCCGTCGCCTGACGCGAACATGTGGAACTCGTCCTCAGGCCAATCGGTTTCCGCGTGCAGGTCGGCCAGCAGGAAGGTCTGCTCGAAGGTCTTGCCCGCGAAGTTCAATCCCAGCCGGTGACGGATCGCGCTATGCGCGCCGTCGGCGGCAATCATGTACGACGGGCGCAGCGTCTCGGTATGGCCGTCCGCGCGACGCAACGTCGCCTGAATGCTGGCCGAGCCTTGCGCAAACATCGTCAACTCGACGCCGCGCTCGATCGTCACGCCGAGTGTCGCCAGATGCTCGGTCAGCAGACGCTCGGTCACGGCCTGGTCGAGAAATAGCAGATACGGATAACGCGTTTGCAGCGGATCGAAGTCGAGCCTTGCGAGGCGCATGCCATTGGAAAACAGATTGGCGATGCGGGCGCGATGGCCGAGTTCGAGAAACGGCTCGACCAGGCGATGCTGTTCAAGCAGTTCGAGGGTGCGCGCCTGAATGCCGATGGCCCGTGAATACGGGTTGGCTTGCATCGCCTTGTCGATCAGACGCACTGGAATGTGGGCACGCGCCAGACTCATCGCCGCGGCGAGTCCGGTTGGACCCGCACCGACGATCAACACCGGCGACGCATCGTTTGAAGCAGCGTCCATGCAGAACTCCGGAGGCAGCAGTGCGCTCTAGTGTACGCCGCCGATCATCCGCCCGACGGTGCGCTGCATCAAACGCGGGGCGTCCGGGCGCCGCCGGCGGCTCAGTGCGCGTGCGGCGGGTGTTCCATCGCGCAGTGGTGATCCGTGGTGCCGAGGTCGACCTGCAGCGTCGCGTGCTGCATCGAAAAACGTTCGCGCAACGTGATGACGATGCCGTCGATCGACTCGTCGCCCGGATGGCCCGCCGGCATCACCAGATGCGCGCTGAGCGCGTTGCCGGTAGTCGAGAGCGCCCACACGTGCAGATCGTGCACGTCGGTGACGCCGGGCTGGTTGGCGAGATAGTCGCGAATCCGTTGCAGATCGACGCCAGGCGGCACGGCGTCGAGCGCAAGCCGCACCGAATCGCGCAGCAGACCCCACGTGCCGTACACCACCACGGCCACCACGAGCAGGCTCATCACCGGGTCCAGCCACGACCAGTTGGTGAACAGAATCACAAGGCCGCTGAGCGCGACCGCGGCCGAGATGCCGGCGTCCGCGGCCATGTGCAGAAAGGCGCCGCGAAGGTTCAGATCTTCCTTCTGGCCACGCATGAAGAGCCACGCGGAAATCCCGTTGACGACGATGCCGATTGTCGCGACCACAAACACGGCGAGCCCCGCGACCGGCGCCGGATTCATCAACCGCCCGATTGCCTCGGCGACGATCACGCCGCACGCGAACAGCAGCAGGCCGGCATTGATGAGCGACGCGAGAATCGACGAACTGCCGTAGCCGAATGTGTAGCGCGCCGACGGACGGCGGGTGGCAAGCCATGTGGCGCCCCAGGCAAGCAGCAGGCCGAGCACGTCGGAGAGATTGTGGCCGGCGTCGGCGAGCAACGCGGTGGAATGCGCGATCACGCCGTAGACGCCTTGAATCACCACGATCGCGATGTTCAGCGCGACGGCAAGCGCGAATGCGTGGCCGTGACCTTTGACGGGTGTGTGGGCGTGGCTGTGGCCAGCGTGACTGTGGCCGCTGTGGCCATGCTGGTGGCCGTCGTGGGTGTGGTCGTGATCGTGGGTGTGATCGTGGGCGTGATGGGCATGCGCCGAGCCGTGCTCATTCTCATGCTCCGCGTGCTCATGGCCGGCGTGCGCGTCATGGTCGTGAGCAGCGTGGACCTGCCCATCCACCTGCGCACTGTCGCTCTCGCCCCCATCGAGCCATACCCGCGCGTGATGCTCCTCGCGCTCCTGGGCGGTCCGGTTCGGCGTGGCGGTTTTCTTCATGACGGGCCCAGAGGAAATTCGGCGGCCGGTTCGGCCACGTGCTCGAGCATGCCGGCCAGCATCGCGCTGATATGGCGGTCGGCGGCGAGATAGAACACCTGCTTGCCCTGCCGCTCCGCGCGCACGATCCGCGCCGCGCGCAGCAGCCGCAAATGGTGGCTCACCAGCGACGGCGACAAACCCAGCCCCTCCGCGATCGCGCCGACCGCGCGCCGTTCGTCGACACATGCGAGCACGATGCGCAAGCGGGTCGGGTCGCCGAGCAGGCGAAACAGGTCGGCCAGCGGCACGATCGTGTCCGGCGAGCGGTCTTCGAAACTGACGAGCGAAGCAGTGGAAGCCATAACAGACGGGGACATTCGCATACATATGAACAAGTATTCATATGTTATATGCATTGATACGACAGGTCAAATCGGAGGGCGGTCCGGCGAGTGTGGGAAAATGCGGCGTTCGCCTCACCTGAAAGACCATCCCTCCGTCATGCAACCTGTATTTGACCGCGCTTTCGCGGCGCATCGTGACGGCCGGCTCGACGACGCCGAGCGCGGCTACCGCGCGACGCTCGACGGTAATCCCGTGCACGTCGACGCGTTGCATCTGCTGGGCGTGCTGCGCCACCAGCAAGGTCAGCACGCCGAAGCCGCCGACCTCGTGCGGCGCGCGGTGAACCTGCGCCCGGAAGACGCCGCGCTGCAACTGAACCTTGGCAACGCGCTGAAGGCGCTCGGTCAGATCGACGACGCCATCGAACAGTTTCGCAACGCACTGACGCTTGCGCCGTCCTTCCCGATGGCGCACTACAACCTCGGCAACGCCTACGCCGCGGCGGGCCGCCACGAAGACGCCGCCGACGCGTTCGAGAAGTCGCTGCGCCTGCAACCGCAGGACGCCTCGTCGCATAACAATCTTGGCAACGCGTTGCACGCGCTCGGCCGCCATACAGACGCGATCGCCTCGTTTCAGCGCGCGCTCGAATTGCGCCCCGGGCACGCGGGCGCGCTCAACAACATGGGCATGTCGCTCAACGCGCTCGACCGTGCGGATGAGGCGATCCCCTGTTTTAAAGCAGCGCTGGCCGGCGAACCGCGCTTCGTCGCCGCGCATTTCAATCTCGCCAATACGTTCGACGCCACCGGCCGACACGAGGAGGCCGTCACCTCGTTTCAGGCGGCGCTGGCATTGCAGCCGAACCTGCCGCCGGCCATCTTCGGCTTCGGCAATGCGCTTGCGGCCCTGGGACGGCACGCGCAGGCGCTGCCGTATTTCGAGCGCGCGGTCGGCCTCGATCCGCAATTCGCCATTGCGTGGCTCAGCCTCGGCACCGCCCACCAGGCGCTGGGCGCGCACGCCGCGGCGGTGCGCGCCTTCGATCAGGCGCTGCGTCTGCGCCCGGACCTCGCCTCCGCGCACATGAACCGCGCGCTGACGTGGCTCACGTTGCGCGATTTCACGCGTGGCTTGCCCGAATACGAATGGCGGCTCCAGACCACCGCACAACCGGTCATTCAAACCCTGTCGCGCTGGCACGGCGAGCCGATCGAACAGCGCACGCTCTTCGTGCACGCCGAACAGGGTTTTGGCGACACGCTGCAATTCGTGCGCTTCGTGCCACTGGCTGCGCAGCGGGCGGCGCGCGTCGTGCTCGAAGTGCAGCCGCAGTTGCTGCCGCTCCTCGCGCTGGCGGCACAAGCCTGGCGCGTCACGTTGATCGCCCAGGGCGCGCCGCGGCCGGCAGCGGACCTGCATTGCCCGCTGCTGAGCTTGCCGCTGGCGCTCGGCACGACCTACGACACGATTCCCGACCGCACGCCCTATCTCAGCGTACCGCCTGCCTATGGCCGCAAATGGCGCGGCTCGCTTGGCGGCCAGGCAAAGCGCAAGATCGGTATTGCATGGTCCGGGCGCATCCAGCAGAACGAAACCCGTTCGATGCCGCTCGCCGCGCTCGATCCGCTTTTCGCGCTGGACGGTATCGACTGGATCGTGCTGCAGCCCGAACTGAGCGCCGACGAGCGCGCGGCGCTCGACGCGCATCCGCGCAGTGGGTCGATACATCGCTTCGACAAGCGGATCGGCGATTTCGCGGACACTGCGGCAATCATCGAACGGCTCGACGCGGTGGTGTCGATCGATACGTCGATTGCTCACCTGGCCGGCGCGCTGAAAAAGCCGCTATGGCTGATGCTGCCGTTTGCGGCGGACTGGCGCTGGTTTGTCGGCGAAACGCGCAGCACGTGGTATCCGGGCGCGACGCTGGTGCGCCAGGCGCAACCCGGCGCGTGGTCCGATGTGGTGGCTGCCGTGGCGAACGAATTGCGCCACGCCTAGCCCGGCGCGACTCGCCACAACCGGCCGCCGCTGCAACGCTGCAACGCTGCAATCCTCAATCCTCAATCCTCAATCCTCTACGCCCAACAAAAAACCCCGCGCTCGTGAGAACGCGGGGTTTTTGTTTGCCCGAATGAATCGGTGAAGCGCTATGCGGTTCGGTACTGGTTGCGCGACTCCGGCGTGCGATACAGCACAAGCGTTGCAATCAGGCCGCAAATCGCCGCCACGCCCAGGAACAGACCCGGCGCGGCCTTGTTGGCGGTGGTGTGAATCAGCAAGGTCGAAATGGCCGGCGTGAAGCCGCCGATCGTCGTTGCAAGGCTGTACGCCAGCGAAAAACCGGCGGTGCGGACTTCGACGGGCATGACTTCGGTCAGTGCCACCACCATTGCGCCGTTATAGCTGCCGTACAGGAACGACAGCCACAACTCGACGGCCAGCAGCCGCGCGAACGACGGCTCGGCAACCAGCCATTGCAGTGCCGGATAGGCGGTGATGATCGTCAGGATCGTGAACGCCAGCAACACCGGACGGCGGCCGATACGATCCGACAGCGCACCCGCGAGCGGCAGCCAGACCAGGTTCGACAGACCGATACACACGGTCACGACCAGCGTATCGATCGACGACAGCTTGAGCACTTCCTTGCCGAAGGTCGGCGTGTACGCGGTGATCATGTAGAACGACACCGTGGTCATGATCACCATGCCCATGCCGCCCAGCACGATGCCCCAGTTCGCGGCCATCGTCTTCACGATCTCGCCCATGCTCGGATGATGCTTGCGCGCCTTGAATTCTTCGGTTTCCTGCAGCGAACGGCGAATCAGGAACAGGAACGGTACGATGAGGCAGCCGATCAGGAACGGCACGCGCCATCCCCAGGCGGTCATCTGGTCGGCCGGCAGCACTTTGTTGAGCACCACGCCGATCAGCGCGGCGAACACCACGGCGACCTGCTGGCTGCCCGACTGCCACGCGCAATAGAAGCCCTTGTTGCCCTTGGTCGCGATCTCGGACAGATACACCGACACGCCGCCCAGTTCGACCCCGGCGGAGAATCCTTGCAACAGGCGGCCGAACAGTACGAGCGCCGGCGCCAGGACGCCGATCGTCGCGTAGCCTGGAATCGACGCCACCGTGAGCGTGCCGAGCGCCATCAGGCCGAGCGTAAGGATCAGGCCTTTGCGGCGGCCGTGATGGTCGATATAGGCGCCGAGCACGATCGCACCGAGCGGCCGCATCAGGAAGCCCGCGCCGAAGACCGACAGGGACAGCATCAGCGAGGCGAACTCGTTGCCGCTCGGAAAATAGGTCTTGGCAATCGCGGAAGCGTAATAGCCGTAGACCATGAAGTCGTACATCTCAAGAAAGTTGCCGCTGACAACGCGGAAAACGGTCTTGACCTTGGATTCTTCGACTGAGGAAGCGGCGTGTGTCGCAGTAGACATGACATTCTCTGATAAGCCCGCCGCCGCATGAACATGCGACGATCAGGCAGTTGAACCAATCCACTGCGTGCAGCGAGCGGATGCCACGGGCGGAACAAAAAAAGAACGCGCCGGGGGCGCTGCATTCTCATGCTGAACGCAGTGCCGCGGTATCAGGGTAAACGTTGTGACTCAGGCGGGGCCTGCTACACGTAATGTTACCGTTCCTGGCGCTGTCGCGAAATGCATGCGGTTTCCTTACATATCTCGTCACGCGTCCTTCGCCATGGACTTTTGCAGCGACGCAATTTCGTTGAATATCATCCCGATGCAAACCACCCACGCCCTTTCGCTGCGCCCCGCGACCTTGTCCGACGCCGCGCTGATCGCTTCGATTCACAGCGCCAGTTGGCAGGCCACTTATCGCGGCCTGTTGCCCGACGCTTTTCTCGACGGCCAGGTCACACAGGAGCGCGCCGCGTATTGGGCGGCGCGTCTCGGTGCGCCGGGCGGCGAGCGCCGTATGGTGCGGATCGCGGAGTTGGCCGGCGAGCCGACCGGTTTCGTCTGTGTCGAACAGCAACCGGAATCCGTATGGGGTGTGCTGCTCGATAACCTGCACGCCCTGCCGGCCCATCAGGGCGTGGGCGTCGGCAAACTGCTGATGCGCGCCGCTGAAGACTGGGCGCGAGCGCAAGGCGAGACGCAGTTGTATCTGTACGTACTCGAAGGCAATACCCCCGCGATCGGTTTCTACGAGCGGCAAGGCTGGCAGTTCGTTGGCGCAGAGCCGGATCATATGGGCGGCGTGGATATCACCGCGCTGCGCTACGTGTACAGGCTCGATCGATAGAATAGGTGCGCCCGGTTTGATCGCCACCAGAACGTCGCAGACCGGTGCCTCATTTTCGGAACAGTCCGATCGTTCATTCGGCCGCTTCCTGACATTATCTTCCGCACCCTGATGGCTTCATCTCGAAGCGTCTGTGCGCCGGCGTGTTAAATCCGCGTGCAGCGTTTCATTTGCATCCCTCCGAAGCCAGAGTTCCCACAGATCCGCCGGCCCACCCATCCGGTGATCCTTCATGAGGCGCTGCAAAGAGACCGATGTCGACCACCATTCCCCTCACTCTGATCGAAGGCTCGATGGCGCTCCCGCGGTTGCGCCCGCTCGGCCATTTGCCAGCCCCCTTCGGGCGCAACTGGGCATTGCTGCCGCCGGGCCGCAGTCTGCGCGCGGAACTCAAGGCACTCTACGCGGCCGTGTTCCGCACCTTCTGCATGAATGCGCAGACCATCCGCTCGATCTGCAAATGGGAACCGCTGGGCGAGCGGACCGCGAGCGCTGCCTCGAACGCAAGGCGGGATATTTCGCCTGAAGAGCCTCTGCCAGCATCCCCGGAACGCGTGGTGCTGATGCCGGACAGCGCACTGGTGTTGCACCCCGCAGGGCGCGGCGCGGCGAGACACAGGGGTGCGCTCGCGGGCGGCGCGTGCGCACTCGGCGGCGCCGCGATGCTCGCGTGGCTCGCGTTCGGCCATCTGGCGCAGCGTCATGCGGTAAGTGACGCCAAACCCACAGGAACGGTGTCGGCCAATCGGGAGGTGCTACCCTCGAAGCCGCGTGCAGCCGACGCGACGGCAACCCGCCGCGTAGCAAACAGCGAATCAAGCGCGGGGACGTCGAGCGGCGCGTCATCGGCTGCACGCGTGGCTTCGGCTTCGGCTTCGGCTTCGGCTTCGGCTTCGGCTTCGGCTTCGGCTTCGGCTTCGGCTTCGGCTTCGGCAAGCATTTCACCAAATGCGGCGCGCACCACCACATCGGGCGGTGCCGCAGCGAGGCTCTCGCCCGATATCGTCCCGCAGGTCACAGCCACACCATCACGCACCGCTACCGCCCGCGGCCCATCGCGTCGCCGCGACAAGCTGCGCGAACGGACCGTTGTCTTCCCCGACACAATTCAGCAGGGCCGTTCGGCGGGCGCCGCTGTGATACGCCCGCCAGATCCGCAAACAGCAAACGACGGAATGCCACAGCCCGTCGTCCCGGCGATGGCACAAGGCGTTTGGCCAAAGCCATCCGCAGCAGGCCCTTACTCATCGCTTGCGCCGTCACAACCTGGCACCGACGAATACGCATCGGTCAAGCTGTCGGCTGGCACACACCTGCGCGATATCGCGCCGCCACCGCCCCCAGCCTCGTCGATCAATTCCCCCGCGACCAGCGCAACGAAATGGATGGATCACATGTCACAGCGCCGCGTGACCGACGTTCCGGACCAGTTCGCGAAGTAAGCGACAGGTCATCGCGTAAATGCGCATTGCCGCGCGGCATTGACGGGACATCAAGGTGCCGCGCTATACTTGTCAGATGGAGACGAACCCGACCTCACTAAGCCTGCATCGTTGGTGGCACGCCTGAACCCGGCGGCCCGTTTCCTCACGAACCTGAAAATGTGATGCCGCCAGTCCTGGCGGCATTTTCGTATCTGCGCGCTGATGGCTGGTGGTGTCGAGAAACATACGGAACACTTGACCATGTCACACGCAAACCAACCCGTCATCCTCACTGGCGACCGCACAACCGGCCCGCTCCACCTTGGTCACTTCATCGGCTCGTTGCGCGCTCGCGTACAACTGCAGCATGAGGCACAGCAGTTCCTGCTGCTCGCCGACACGCAGGCGCTGACTGACAACGTCGGCCGCCATCAGAAAGTCACCGAAAACGTCATCGAGGTGGCGCTCGACTACCTCGCGGTGGGCATCGACCCGTCGAAATCGACCATTCTGATCCAGTCGCAAGTGCCGGAGCTTGCCGAGTTGTCGCAATATCTCCTGAATCTCGTGACCGTCGCGCGACTCGAGCGCAATCCCACTATCAAGGCCGAAATCCAGTTGCGTGGTTTCGAGCGCGATATTCCCGCCGGCTTTCTGATGTATCCGGTTAGTCAGGCGGCCGATATCACCGCATTTAAGGCGACACACGTGCCGGTAGGCGATGACCAGCTACCGATGATCGAGCAAACCAACGAACTGGTGCGGCGGTTCAACAACACCGTCGACCGGGAGGTACTGGTTGAGTGCGAGGCGGTGCTCTCCAACGTCTCGCGGCTGCCCGGCACCGACGGCAAAGCCAAAATGAGCAAATCTCTCGGCAACGCGATTGCACTGGGCGCCGCCCCGGACGACATCACGAAGGCGGTCAACGACATGTACACCGACCCGAACCACCTGCGCGTAAGCGACCCTGGGCAGGTCGAGGGCAACGTGGTGTTCGCGTTCCTGGATGCATTCGAGCCGGACGTGCAGAAAGTAGACGACCTCAAGGCACACTATCGCCGCGGCGGCCTGGGCGACAGCGTGGTCAAGCGTGTGCTGAACGAACGGCTGCAGGCGATCATCGAACCGATCCGCGCCCGGCGTCGCGAGTTGGAGAGTGACCGGGCTGAGGTGCTGGCTATCCTGCGTCGCGGCACGATGCGCGCACGGGAGGTCGCTGGGAATACCTTGTCCGAGGTGAAAGGCGCGCTGGGATTGACCTACTTCGAATGATCGAAGACGCAAAAAAAACGAATCCCCCGGAACGCGGTGCTCACGGGGGATTCCTGGAAATCAGCTTCGGTCTACCCGCGCCTTTGCGGCACAGTTAGGCATTCATTGCCGGGCTTTTTGCTCACGTCACGCACTTACTTCTGCGTAGGCAATCCAAGCTCGGTCTGCCGCTGCAATTGCATCACTTCGCCCTGCACCTGCCGCAACTGCGCCTGGGCCTTTTCCTTTTCCGCATGCAAGGCCACCGCTTCACTCTGCGTTTGGCGCTGGTAGTCGTTGACCTTGGCCTGCTGCGTACGGGCAACATCGAGATCGGCCTGCAACCGTTTCGCGCGATCTTCCGACAAAGCGATGATGTCCTGGATATACGCTTTCTGCGCCTGCAACTGTGTGCGGCGAATCTCGACATCGGCCAGTTGCACCGTTTGCTGGACAAAGCCGGCATACACCGCTTCAGCACGCACCATGTCCTGCGACTTGATGACGCGCCAGAAATGTTTATCCTGAAATAGCGCGACGTAATACGTCATTTCCTGCGGATAGAAAAACAGACTCGCGCCGTAACTGCCGTTATAACTTGTGCGCAGTTCGCTCAGCTTTGCGTCGTGAATCATCTGCATCAGTTCGGCGACATTGCCTTGCGCATCGCCGGCCGTAGCCGCTGCGCCTGACGCCGCATTGCGCAGCGCGGCGACAACCGGCTGCGGCGTCAGCGTGTTCATGGCTGGCCGTGTGCCGGCCAGAGGCGCGGCCTCGTCGCTTTGCGCAGCCAGCACGAAACCGCCATGCTGCAACAGCGCACACGAGGTCGCGAGCAGCATGGCGCGCCGTATAGTTAAGGGGTACTTCATACGTGCATGCTCCATGCAAATCCAGATCAGCCGCAGATTATCGCGCGGATTGGCCGTTAAGCGAAGCATTGAGATGTCGCACGGAAGCACTTTAAATCGAGATAAATCGACAGCGGAGAATTCGGCTATGCGAATCCGGTAATTGCGAAATAAATTCACTCATAAAAGCCAGAAATATCACGATCCGCTCTATGCGGAAAAATCACAATCTTTGTCGATTTCGCGTGAATCCAACGTTGCACTCGGTTGCTATATGGAGATAACTGGGCGAGCTACTTGATCGATCCGTTATCTCGCATTCGTCATTATTCAGATTACAAGCGACCGATGGCCACGTTGAGGCCAGCCGCGCAGAAAGCGCAACGCTAACGAAAGAACAGCCGCAGTACTGCGCGAGACGCGCCGCCGAACACGGACAGCGCCTCGCACGGATCAGGTTCAGAAGCGCGTTTCGCGCGCCACCCGCAGGAAGGTATCGAGCAACGGCGTGCAATCGAGCAACTCGGGGCCGCCCGCGCGATGAAACTCCGGGTGCCACTGCACGCCCATCACAAAAGGCGCACGCCGATAACGCACGGCCTCGATAATGCCGTCCGACGCCGACACCGCCTCGATATTCAGATCGCGGCCGAGCGTCTTGACCGCCTGGTGATGGATCGAGTTGACAATCGCGTCGCGGTGGCCCGGGAACATGTTGGCCAACGTCGAGCCATCCGGGAAATGAATGCCGTGCCGATGCTGATCGTAGTTTTCGTTGACGTGGGTGCCGGCGGTCGGCACGTCGGTGGCGATGTCCTGATACAAGGTGCCGCCGAACGCCACGTTGATCAGCTGACAGCCGCGGCACACGCCGAGCACCGGCTTGCCCGACTCAATGAATTCATGCAGCAATTCGAGTTCGTACATATCGCGAACGCGGTCGCCGGGCCACTCGTGACTGGACGCCGCTTCAGCGTATGACTGCGGAGAGACGTCGGCGCCACCTTGCAGCAGCAGACCGTCGAGATGCTTCGCATAGTCACGCAGGCGGATATTGCTCGGGTGCAGCATGCCCTGGTGACCGACCGTTGGAATCATGAACACCAGCACGTCGCGCGACATCACCCAGTGCGCGATCGATTCCTCGAGGTATTGCAACGTCTTGCCACGCAATCCCTTCGCGCCCGGTTCCGGATGGAAAATGCGCGCCGACACGCCAATGCGCAACGTGCGCTGCGTGATCCGTTGACCCGCGCGATCGAACAGCTGACGCGCGCGCGCCGCAATGATGCGGCCGAACACCGTCCACGCCGAATCGCTCTGCTTCAGATAACGCGGCGGCGACGGCGGCAACGCATTCGGCGGCGGCGGATTCGTAGCGCTGAAGTCAGGCGCCGCGCCGAAGCCCGGCGGCGGCGCGCCGGGGCGACGCGCGCTCGAAGCTTCCGTTTCGTCGACATCGGCCACGTTATCGTCTGACGTAGTCAATTCACCGGCAATCGGCTGGCTCCTCGCGGGCGTGATGACAGGCGCCCCGGGACGAATACCCGCACGCCGCGCATCGCGCTCGTGTACGGCGGCCTCCTGTTTCGCGGTCGACGCCGCCGCCGAGCTGCGCGCTTCGGCCGCGTCGCGTTGGCGCGCCGTTTGCGGATTCACG
The DNA here is from genome assembly GCF_046027215.1 of Paraburkholderia fungorum. GTDB lineage: Bacteria > Pseudomonadota > Gammaproteobacteria > Burkholderiales > Burkholderiaceae > Paraburkholderia > Paraburkholderia fungorum_D. Next base: position 3,634,436 of record NZ_JAQQEN010000001.1, read on the forward strand.
GGCGTGACAGTCGAGGCGCTGTCGGGGTCGTCGGTCGACGACCTCACGGCCGCCGCCTCGGCGGCCGGCGACGCGGAAGAGGCAGACGGCCTCACCTCATCCTTGAGCGGGGACTGGATGGCGTCTTCGTGAGAGGGAGGAAGCGAGGCCGCCGGTTCAGGCGGCAGGGCGACGGACTTCGTCGCATCCGACGTTTCGCCAGACGGCGATGCCGACGCAGGGCTGCCGGGCTTGCCGGCGTTTTCAGGTTTGTTTTCGCTCATGACAGTCAGACAGGCGCCTTCCACGCGAACGAATGAATATGCCCTGATTATCCGCCAGCGAGCCAAGCCCCGCAAACGCGCACACAATTGCTCACATTGTTGCAAGCCGTGGCGCGCGCCCGTTCAAGTCCGTCCACTTCAGGGATCCGGCTGTTCGTCGAACGTTTCGCGCAGCGCGATCTGCATCGCCGCGTGGATTTTCACGCACCAGCGCCACACCAGCGCGAGCAGCAGCGCGGCGCAGATCAATACCACGGTCAGCAGGCCGGTTGGCGGCAAGATCGCACCCGAGAGCGCCGCCAGCAACAGAAATACGCCGACCATCGAGACCACCGGCACGAGGTCCGAGATCGCATAGCGGATCGCGCTCGTAAAGCGCCCCGCGGTTGCCGGCTGCACGCTCACCTCGGCGAGCAGCAAGGCGAGTGACTTGGTCTTGCGATACACCGCCACGAGCAACGGCATGGACACGACCAGCGCGACGCTCCACTGCACCACGCGCTGCATCGGCTCGGAAGCGATCCAGCGCGCGAGCAAGGTGCTGGTGTACGGCGCGCTATATGACACCATCAGAAAGATGGCCGCGACCAGTGCCAGATTGACGGCGATCTGCAGGATGATCCGCCGCGTCATGCTGAACAACGTCGGCTCGCCGGTTTCGGTGCTGAGACTGCGCAACCACTGGCCGTACATACCGAATACGTTGGCGAGCGTGCGCGGCATCGCGCGGCCGAGCCGTTGGGTCAGCGGATCGGCGGCGCGAATCAGATAAGGCGTGAAGAGCGTGGTCAAGGCGGAAACGGCCACCGCGATCGGATACAGGAACGCGCTCGTCACCTTCAAGGTCAGGCCGAGCGAGGCGATGATGAACGAGAACTCGCCGATCTGCGAAACCGTCATGCCGACCCGCATCGCCGTGCGTCCGTCCTTGCCGGCGAGAAAGGTACCGAGTCCGCACGAAGCGATCTTGCCGACGATCACGGCCACCGTAATCACCGCGATCGGCCACGCGTAGTCGACCAGCACAGCCGGATTCAGCATCAGGCCAATGGTCACGAAGAAGATCGCGGAGAACGCGTCGCGCAGCGGCGCGATCAGATGCTCGATGCGGTGCAGATGGCGCGACTCGGCCATGATCGCGCCGATCAGGAACGCGCCGAGCGCAATGCTGTAATCGAGCTTCACCACCAGCAGACAGAAGCCAAAGCAGAAGCCGAGCACTGACACCAGTAGCATTTCGTCGCTCCTGGCGCGCGCCACATAGTTCAACGCGCGCGGCACGACCAGAATGCCAACCACCAGCGACACCGTCATGAAAAGCAGCAGCTTGCCGAGCGTGACGACCGCCACGCCCGCGCTCAAATGCCCGGTCTGCGCGATGCCCGAAAGCAGCACCAGCATCGCAATCGCCAGGATGTCCTCGACGATCAGAATCCCGAACACCAGTTGCGCGAAGCTCTCGCGCTTCAAACCCAGTTCCGACAACGCCTTGACGATGATAGTGGTCGACGAGATCGCCAGAATCGCGCCGAGGAACAGCGAATCCATCGAACTCCAGCCGAACGCGCCGCCGATCTCGTAGCCGATCCACAGCATCAGCACGATCTCAGAAAGCGCAGCGACGATCGCCGTCGCCCCGACCTTGAACAGCTTGCGCAGGCTGAACTCGAGCCCGAGCGAAAACATCAGGAACACCACGCCAAGTTCGCCGAGCGTCTGGATGGTCTGCTCGTCGTGAATCAGCTGGAAGGGCGGCGTGTACGGTCCGATGATCACGCCCGCAGCGATATAACCCAGCACCACTGGCTGTTTCAGGCGATGGAACAGCACCGTGACGACGCCGGCAAGCGCCATCACGACCGCCAGATCCTGAATAAAGCCAATGCCGTGATGCATGAACGCGTTCCTTACAAAAAGTAATGTTTCAAAAACGCAGTGTAACGTACGCGCACGACACGCCAAATCTCGCAGACTCCCCGAGGGACATGAATCGCACCAGCGTCAGGCGAAGAAGAATCAAAATATTTTTGGCGCGCTGGACATCTGTGAAATATCACAATAATATTTGCTGCATATTTTATTTGGAGTCGAGCCATGCAGCAGGTGTCTTTCAATGTAATGGACCGTTCCGGCAGTAGCGCGGCCGACGTCGTCGAGGTCAATCGTCTGACTATTGCTGGCTGGGCCGGACGCGACCAGGCCGCAATCGAGCATCACATTGCCGAACTGGCCGAACTCGGTGTGAAGCGCCCTTCCACCACGCCGTGCTTCTACCGGCTCGGTGCCGAACTGCTGACGCAGGCCGAACAGGTCGACGTGGTCGGCGTGAAGTCGAGCGGCGAAGCGGAATGCGTGCTGGTGCAAAGCGCCCGCGGCCTGCTCGTCACGGTCGGCTCCGACCATACCGATCGCGAGGTCGAGGCCTACGGCGTCACCGTATCCAAGCAGGTCTGTCCGAAACCGGTCGCACGCGACGCATGGCGCTTCGAGGATGTCGCCGGCCACTGGGATCAACTGGAACTGCGCGCGTACGCCATCGCCAATGGTGTGCGGCGCGTCTATCAGCAAGGCAGCGTCGCCGCGCTGCTGCCGGCCGCCAATCTGCTGGAACGCGCGCCGCTGGCGCAGGGCGCCGCGATGTTCTGCGGCACGCTGGCCGTGCAAGGCGGCATCGTGGGCATGGCTGACGGTGACGCGCTCGAACTCGAATTGCACGACCCCATCCTGAATCGCACGCTGCGCCACGCGTACCGCGTGCACGCGTTACCTATTGTCGAATGAGGCACCCATGAGCTCCCCGTCGCTATCCGCCACCGCCGACCCGTCTTCCGACGCCTGGATCGAAGCCGCCGCCCTGCGCAAGATCACGTGGCGCATCATGCCGTTCCTGTTTCTCGTCTACGTGCTGTCTTACCTGGACCGCGTCAACATCGGCTACGCGAAATTGCAGTTCACCGGCGACCTCGGCCTCTCGAACGCGGCCTACGGACTCGGCGCGGGGATCTTTTTCTTCGGCTACTTCGTGTTCGAAGTGCCGAGCAACCTGCTGCTGAAGAAGTTCGGCGCACGCGCCACCATCGCCCGCATCACGATGCTGTGGGGGCTGCTGTCGTGCCTGATGATGTTCGTGCGCTCGGAAACGATGTTCTACGTGCTGCGCTTTTGCCTCGGCGTCGCCGAAGCCGGACTGGTGCCGGGCGTGGTGCTCTACCTGACCTTCTGGTTCCCGTCGGACCGCCGCGCGCGGATGGTCGCCGTGTTTATGGCGGCAATTCCGGTGGCGGGCATCATCGGCGCGCCGTTGTCGGGCTTTCTGATGTCCGCGCTGCACGAAGCGCACGGCTTGCGCGGCTGGCAGTGGATGTTCCTGATCGAAGGCATTCCGTCGATCCTCGCCGGCTTCTGGGCTCTCGCCGTGCTGCGCAACACGCCGGCCGAAGCCGCCTGGCTCACCGACGGCGAAAAACGCGTGATCCTGGGGCGCCTCGCGCGGGAGAACACGGCAGCCGCGGCGGCCGGCGCCGAGCATAGTCTGGCTGTCGCGTTGCGCTCGGGCCGCTTCTGGATGCTCACGCTGATCTACTTCTGCCTCATCACCGGCAACGCGGGTTTCTCGTTCTGGCTGCCGCAGATCGTCAAGGATCTCGGCGTGACCAATCTTGTCACCAACGGCTTCGTCACCGCGATTCCTTATCTGGCGGCGGGTATCGGTATGATCCTGATCGGCCGCTCGTCGGATATCACCGGTGAACGGCGCTGGCACTACGCGGTGTGCTGCTTCATCGGCGCGGCGGGATTGCTCGGCAGCGCCTCGGTCACGAACTCGATTCCGCTGGCCGTGACCGGTTTGTCGATCGCCTATATCGGCATCCTGGCGGGCTTCGGGATCTTCTGGTCGATGTCCACGACGTTCCTGCAAGGCAGCGCGGCGGTCGCCGGGATTGCGGTGATCAACTCGATTGCGAACCTGGCCGGCTATGTGAGCCCGTACGTGCTCGGCATCGTCAAGGACGCGACGCACAGCGTCACGTTCGGTCTCGTGCTGATCGCCGGCGCGTTGATCGTGGGCGGCCTCGTCACGCTGATGATGCCGCGCGTGAAGGTGCAGCACGCCGCGGCAGTCACGCCGAAGAGCGCCTGACGCGCTGCGTTTGCCGTCATTTGCGGACGGCGCAAGTGGTCCACCGCCACGCGCCGCCGTCCGCGCAAAACCTTGCTCTACAATGCGGACGACATCGTCCGCTTCCTCTTCACATGACGCTTTTGCAGACTGCCCGCCCCTCGAAGCCCGCTCGCGAAACCGCGAGCGCCAGCCTTGCCGAACAGGCCTACGCGTTCGTCAAACGCGAGATCATCACCATGCGTTTGCGGCCGAGCGAGGTGCTCAACGAGGCGGAGCTGATGGCGCTGACCGGCATTGGCCGCACGCCCGTGCATCAGGCGCTGCATCGGCTGGTGCACGAGGGCATGCTGACCATCATGCCGCGCAAAGGCATCATGGTCCGCCCGGTTTCGCTCGACGACGTGCTGGCGATCATCGACGTGCGGCTCGTGAACGAGAGCTACTGCGTCGAGTTGGCCGCGCGTCACGCCCAGCAGCACGATTACGACGCGATGCAGGCCTTGCTGCAGCGCTCGGCGGTATGCGTCGCCGCGCACGATATCGAAGGCATGATGGATATCGACCGGGAGTTTCATCTGGCGATTTCGGCCGCCTCGCGCAACCCGGTACTGGCCGACATTCTGCGTGGGCTGCACGAACGCTCGCTGCGCTTCTGGTTCATTTCGCTGTCCGAGCTGCATCATCTCGAAGACGTGCACGAAGAACATCTCGAACTGTTTCGCCTGCTGCGTGAACGCGATGCCGAAGGCGCCCGCCAATCGGTGCAAAAGCATATCGAAGCGTTTCGCGCGACTCTCTTCAATCGAATCTAACCGGCGTCCTACCGATCACCATGGCCACTGAATTCACGCCCTTTCCGCCGCTTGCCCAGCTTGCCGCCGACCTCGCCGCCGGCCGCACCACCAGTCGCGCGCTCGTCGAAACCGCGCTCGACCGGATCGCCGATCCGGCCGGCCAGGGCGCGGTCGCCTTCATGCACGTCGACGCGGACAACGCCCGCGCCGCCGCCGATGCGCACGACCGCCTGCGCGCCGCCGGCACGGTGCTCTCGCCGCTCGCCGGGATTCCGGTGTCGGTCAAAGACCTGTTCGATATCGACGGCCAGGTGACGCGCGCGGGCTCGGTCGTGCTGGCCGACGCGCCTGCCGCCACCGCCGATGCGGTCGCGGTGGCGCGTCTGAAGCGCGCGGGCGCGGTGATCGTCGGGCGTACCAATATGAGCGAGTTCGCATTTTCCGGACTCGGTCTGAACCCGCACTACGGCCATCCGCTATCGCCGTATCAGCGCGGCGTGAAGGGCGATGAGCGGATTTCGGGGGGTTCTTCCTCCGGCGCGGCGGCTTCGGTCGCGGACGGCATGGCGGCCGTCGCGCTCGGCACCGACACCGGCGGCTCGCTCCGCATTCCCGCCGCCCTCTGCGGGCTGACCGGCTTCAAGCCGACCGCCAGCCGTATCCCGAAGCAAGGCGGCGTGCCGCTCTCGCCCACCCTCGATTCATTCGGACCGATCGGCGTCTCGGTAGCCTGCTGCGCGCTGGTGGACCGGATGCTCGCCGGACTGGAGCCGCGCATTCCGGCGGCTCGCCGGCTCGAAGGCGTGCGCCTCGGTGTGCTGACCAATTTCGTGACGGACGGCGTCGAGCCGGCAGTGGCCGCGGCGATCGACACCGCGCTCAAGCATCTGGAAGCGGCCGGCGCGATTGTCAGCGAAGTGCGCTTTGCGCCGCTCGACCGTCTGCCGGAGATCAACCGCTTCGGCTTTTCGCCGATCGAGGCGTACGCGTGGCACCGGCCACTGCTGGAAAAGCACCGCGAGCAATACGACCCGCGCGTGCTGGTACGCATCCTCAAGGGTCAGCCCGCCAGCGCCGCCGATTATCTGGATCTGGTCGCCGAACGCCAGGCCATGCTCGACGAAGCCGCCCGCACGCTATGGCAGCGTTTCGACGCGGTGATCGCGCCGACCGTGCCGGTGGTGCCGCCGCGCGTGGCCGATCTGGTCCACGACGATGACGCCTTTGGCCGTACCAATGCATTGATCCTGCGCAACCCGAGCGTGTTCAATTTCCTCGACACCTGCGCGCTGTCGCTGCCCTGTCATCTGCGTGGCGACGCGCCGGTCGGCCTGATGCTGGCGGGCGCGCCACACGCCGACGACGCCTTGCTCGCCATCGGCCGAGGCGCCGAAGCCGTGCTCAACGCAATTCGCTGACTGGGAGCCGAGCGGGCTTGCGAGTTGAAAGCATGCCAAGCGTCAGGGCGGGGGTTCGCGCTAGAATCGCGGGCACCCGCCCTTTCCGTTTCAAGACAGCCACACGATCCATGAATAATGACAATGCGATGCTGCGCCGCGAGCGCTCCCTGCTGGTTCTGCTTGGCCTGATCTGCGTTGGCCTCGTCGCCGGCGCACTGTATTTGCAGTACGGATTGCACGAGGACCCGTGTCCGCTGTGCATCATCCAGCGCTACTTCTTCTTGCTGATCGCGATTTTTGCGTTCCTCGGCGCCCGCTTTAACAACTGGCGTGGCGTGCGTCTGCTGGAAGTGCTGGCGGCCCTGTCGGCGCTGGCGGGCATCGTGACAGCCGCCCGCCACGTCTATGTACAGGCGAATCCGGGCTTCAGCTGCGGCTTCGACGCGATGCAACCGCTGGTCGACAGCTTGCCGCCCGCGCATTGGTTGCCAGGCGTGTTCAAGGTCGCCGGGCTGTGCGAAACGGCCTATCCGCCGATTCTGGGTCTGACGCTGCCCATGTGGTCGCTGGTCGCGTTCGTGGTGGCCTTCGTACCGCTGGCGCTCAGCCTGGTCCGGAACCGCCGCCGGATCGCCTGATCCCGCCCTGCCAGGCGCCTGCGTGGCTCGCTTGAACCCGGTAAAAACCCGATAAGCGCCTGAAAACGCCGGCCTCGGCACCGTCTCTCACGACGGCGCCAAGGTCGGCGTTTTCACACGGGTTGCACCCGCAACGCCCCGTCCTACCTGGCTTTGCGCCATTCCCTCCCGCTCACGCAACTTCCCGGCTTGGCGCGAATCGTACTTATCTCATGACCGCTTCCGAATACGCTTCATGCGATATGGGAAATATTTTCAGGACAAGGTAGTGCTATCTTCGGATATGGATGGCGATCTACGTGCGCAAGGCCGGCTTTGGCGCGACCCCAAGCGTAACGCGCGCCCGGTCCGCAATGTCTTTCGGATTCGCCATGACAACGCAAACCATCCGTTTTTACCACCAGGGGTCCGTCCGTGAGGTCGCGGGCCTTCCTGCGTCGCGCACCGTCCTTCAGTACCTGCGCGAGGATTTGCATTGCACGGGCACCAAGGAAGGCTGCGCGGAAGGCGACTGCGGTGCCTGCACCGTCGTGATTGGCGAACTGGACGCGCAAGGCGGCCTCGCGCTGAAAGCGGTCAACGCCTGCATCCAGTTTCTGCCGACGCTCGACGGCCGTGCGCTTTTCACCGTCGAAGACCTGCGCGCCGCCAACGGCGCGCTGCACCCCGTGCAACAGGCCATGGTCGATTGCCATGGCTCCCAATGCGGTTTCTGCACGCCCGGCTTCGTGATGTCGATGTGGGCGCTGTACGAAAACAAGCCGGCCGCCGCCGGCCTGCCCACCCGCGATGAAATCAATGCCGCTTTGTCCGGCAATCTGTGCCGTTGCACCGGCTACCGGCCGATCGTCGACGCGACGCAGAAGATGTTCGACTATCCCCAGTACCCGCGCGTCGCGCTCGAGCGCAAGGCCGTCGCCGACGCGCTGCGCGAAATCCAGCGCCGCGACACCTTCGAATACAGCGCGCCCGACGCGCGCGGCGCCGACTTCGGCACGCCCACTTTCCGCGCGCCGCTCACGCTGGACGCCTTCGCCAAACTGCGCGCCGCGCATCCGCAGGCACGCCTCCTGGCCGGCAGCACGGACGTCGGCCTGTGGGTCACCAAGCAGTTCCGCGATCTCGGCGACATTCTGTATATCGGCAACGTCGCCGAACTGAAGACGATCGGACGCGATGCGCAAACGCTGACGATCGGCGCTGCCGTCACGCTCGAAGACGCCTACGCGGCGCTCGCCGCCGACTACCCGGAACTGGCCGAACTGTGGACGCGCTTCGCGTCGCTGCCGATCCGCAACGCCGGCACCCTCGGCGGCAACGTCGCCAACGGCTCGCCGATCGGCGATTCGATGCCCGCCCTGCTCGCGCTCGGTGCCGAAGTCGTGGTGCGGCATGGCGCGAATAGCCGCACGCTGCCGCTCGAAGCCTTCTACCTCGGCTATCAGAAGACCGCCCTCGCCGTCGGCGAATTCGTCGCGGCGCTGCGCGTGCCGCGACCGGCGGGCAATCTGCGCTTTCGCACCTACAAGGTATCGAAGCGCTACGACCAGGACATCTCCGCCGTATGCGCGGCATTTGCGCTGCGCCTCACCGGGAACGGCGTCATCAGCGACGCGCGTATCGCGTTCGGTGGCATGGCCGCCACGCCGAAACGCGCCGCACAGACCGAAGCCGTGCTGAACGGCGCCACGTGGGACGAAAGCACCGCGCGGCAAGCGATGAACGCACTCGTCGCCGACTACCAGCCGCTCACCGACATGCGTGCCTCGAGCGCCTATCGACTGAAGGTGGCGCGTAACGTGTTGTGGCGCTTCCACCTCGAAACGCGCGATCAGGCACCGCTCACCCTCTTCGACGTGAATGCGTTCGCGTTCGAAGCCGGCGTGCCGGATGCGCACGTTGCCAAGGAGCCGTCATGAACCGCACCGACGTGTTCGTCGAACATACCAGGCAACCCGGCGCCGCGCTGGACAGCGAGACGGCTATCGGCGCGTCGTTGCCGCATGAATCGGCCGCGCTTCATGTGAGCGGCGAGGCCACCTATACCGACGACGTGCCCGAATTGCAGGGCACGCTGCACGCGGCGCTTGGGTTGTCGCGTCACGCGCATGCGCGCATCGTGTCGCTCGATCTGAGCGCCGTGCGCAAGGCCCCCGGCGTGATCGCGGTGCTGAGCGCCGAGGACATCCCCGGTGAGAACAATTGCGGCCCGGTGCTGCACGACGATCCGATCCTCGCCGTCGATGAGGTTTTGTACCTCGGCCAGCCGGTGTTTGCCGTGATCGCCGAAAGCCACGACCTGGCGCGCCGCGCGGCTGCGCTCGCGAGAAGCGACGACGTGATCCGCTACGAGCCGCTCGAAGTCATCCTCACGCCCGCTGAAGCGAAAGCCGCGAAACAGTTCGTGCTGCCGCCGCTGCATCTGAGGCGCGGCGAACCTGACGCGAAGATCGCCGCCGCGCCGCATCGGATCAGCGGCAAGTTCGAAGTGGGCGGCCAGGAACAGTTTTATCTGGAAGGCCAGGTCGCCTATGCCGTGCCGAAAGAAATGGACGGCATGCTCGTCTACAGTTCGACGCAGCATCCCAGCGAAATGCAGCAGGTAGTCGCGCATATGCTCGACTGGCCGGCGCATAACGTGATCTGCGAGTGCCGGCGCATGGGCGGCGGGTTTGGCGGCAAGGAATCGCAATCGGCGTTATTCGCGTGCGTGGCGGCGCTGGCGGCGAAACGGCTGCGCCGCCCGGTCAAACTGCGCGCCGATCGCGACGACGATTTCATGATCACCGGCAAGCGGCACGACGCGGTCTACGAATACCACGCCGGCTTCGACGACAGCGGCCGGATTCTCGGCGCACGCGTCGAAATAGCGTTGCGCGCGGGCTATTCGGCCGATCTCTCAGGCGCGGTCGCCACGCGTGCCGTCTGTCACTTCGACAACGCGTACTACCTGTCCGATGTCGATATCGTCGCGCTGTGCTGCAAAACCAACACGCAGTCGAATACCGCGTTTCGCGGCTTCGGCGGCCCGCAGGGCGCGCTGGTGATGGAAGTGATGCTGGACAGCATCGCGCGTCAATTGAAATGCGATCCGCTGGATGTCCGGCTCGCCAATTACTACGGCATCGACGAACGCAATACGACGCCATACGGACAGCGCGTCGAAGACAACATCATTGCGCCGCTGACCGACGAGCTGCTTGAAACCAGCGACTACCGCGCACGCCGCGCCGCGCTCGCCGCATTCAACGCGAAAAGCCCGGTGCTCAAACGCGGCATCGCGTTTTCGCCGGTCAAGTTCGGCATCTCGTTCAACGTGCCGTTCCTGAATCAGGCCGGTGCGCTAGTGCACGTGTACAAAGACGGCTCGGTGCTCGTCAATCATGGCGGCACTGAGATGGGCCAGGGGCTCAACACCAAGGTCGCGCAAGTGGTGGCGAACGAATTCGGCTTGCCGCTTTCGCGCGTGCGCGTCACGGCAACCGACACCTCGAAGGTCGCGAATACCTCGGCCACGGCCGCCTCCACCGGCAGCGACCTGAACGGCAAGGCCGCCGAAGCCGCCGCCCGCACGATCCGCGCAAGGCTCGCGGAACTGGCCGCGAAGCAGCTCGGCGGCACGGCGGACGCGGTGGAATTCGCCCACGGTGAAGTGTCGGTGAACGGCGGCGCCATGCCGTTCGCGCAACTGGTGGGCGCCGCGTATCTGGCGCGCGTGCAGTTGTGGTCCGACGGTTTCTACACCACGCCGAAAGTGCATTGGGATGCGAAAACGCTGACCGGTCACCCGTTTTATTACTTCGCGTACGGCGCGGCGGTGTCGGAAGTCGTGATCGACACGCTGACCGGCGAATGGAAACTGGTGCGCGCGGACGTGCTGCACGACGCCGGTCAGTCGATCAATCCGGCTATCGACATCGGCCAGGTGGAAGGCGGTTTCATTCAGGGCATGGGCTGGCTGACCACCGAAGAATTGTGGTGGAACCGCGATGGCCGCCTGATGACGCATGCGCCGTCGACCTACAAGATTCCCGCCGTGAGCGACACGCCCGCTGCGTTCCACGTGCAGTTGTATCGCAATCAGAATGCGGAGCCGACGGTGTTTCGCTCAAAGGCCGTCGGCGAACCGCCGTTGTTGCTGCCGTTCTCGGTGTTCCTCGCGATTCGCGATGCCATCGCGGCCGCGGTGCCGGACGCCGAGGCCGCGCCGGCGTTGCGCGCGCCGGCCACGCCCGAAGCGATTCTCGACGCGCTGGACGCGCTGCAAACGGCGCCGGCAACGCAACCGCCGCCCACTGAACCGGCTACGAACGACACGACGGTTCAAGCAACCTGAAACAGGCCCTGGCGCGACACAACCGCGTCAGGCCACACGCAACCGGCCGCACGGACACCCCGCGCGGCCACGTATGGAGAACCGCTGGATGCAAGCCTGGCTACCTGACCTGCAACAACTGCTCGCGCACGGCGACGCCGCCGTGCTGGTCACGGTCGCGCGCGTCGAAGGTTCGGCGCCTCGCGAAGCCGGCACCAAGATGATCGTCACGCGCGATTCGGCCAAGCATACGATCGGCGGCGGACACCTCGAATGGAAAGCCATCGAGACCGCCCGCCAGGTGCTGCGCGATGGCATGCGCTCGCCGCATATGCGCCGGCTCGAACGCTTCGCACTGGGCCCGAGTCTCGGCCAATGCTGCGGCGGCGCCGTGATTGTCGCGTTCGAGCGCCTCGACGTAGGCGACCTCGGCTGGATCACCTCGCTTGCCAAACGCGTGGCCGCGGGTCTTTCGACGGTGCGTAGCGTATCATTCGGCCCCGCACCGGATGCGGTGATGCTGTCCGACCCCGAGCCGGGTGTCGATGCCGCCGATTGCCTGTTGTGGGACGGCGCCGGCTTCGACGACAGCAGCGCGCTGCTCACCGAAACCATCGCGCCAGGCGACTTCTCCGTCGTGCTGTTCGGCGCCGGTCACGTGGGCGCGGCGCTGGTTCGCGTGTTCGCCACGCTGCCCTGCACCGTGCGCTGGGTCGACGAACGTGACGCGCAGTTTCCGCCCGCGGACACGTTGCATGCCCCGAACGTGAAGATCGATCCGAACGACGCACCTGACGAAGCCATCGACCAGGCCGCGCCGCATACGTACTTCATCGTCATGACGCACAACCATGCGCTCGATCTCGAGTTGGCCGAGCGCATCCTGCGTCGCGGCGACTTCGCGTTCTTCGGCATGATCGGTTCGCATAGCAAGCGCAAGCAGTTCGAGCATCGGCTGGCGGCACGCGGCATCGATCCGTCGCGGATTGCGCGGATGAAGTGCCCGCTCGGCGTGGACGGCATCGTCGACAAGTCGCCGGAGATCATTGCGATCTCGGCGGCCGCGCAGGTGTTGCAGGCGGTCGAGGCGAACGCGGGCAGCCACGCGGCGCAGACAGCCTGAAGCACGGCACGACGTCTCATTGCATCCGGCGCGAACCGACTCTAACGAACTCCTGACCGACCATGACTACAACGAACGCTACCCCTACGCCGCTCGCCGAGAAAACCGCTCGCGCACCCAAGGCCGAGTTGCACATCCATATTGAAGGCTCGCTCGAACCCGAACTGATTTTCGCGCTCGCCGAGCGCAACGGCGTGAAGCTCGCGTACGACTCGATCGAGTCCTTGCGCGCCGCCTATGCGTTCACCGATCTGCAATCGTTCCTCGACATCTACTACGCCGGCGCGAGCGTGCTGCTGCACGAGCAGGACTTCTACGACATGACAATGGCGTACGTGGAACGATGCCTCGCCGATAACGTGATCCATAGCGAGATCTTCTTCGATCCGCAGACGCACACCGAACGCGGCGTGCCGATCGCAACCGTCGTGGCCGGCATTGACCGCGCGCTCGCCGATGCGGAACAGCGCGGCATGTCGAGCAAGCTGATTCTGTGTTTCCTGCGCCATCTGTCCGAAGAGGACGCGCTCGCCACCTTCGAAGAAGCCCTGCCGCTATTCGAGCAATACAAGCATCGGCTGATCGGCGTCGGCCTGGATTCGTCGGAGCGCGGCCACCCGCCGTCGAAGTTCGAACGCGTCTTCGCCAAGGCGCGCGCGCTCGGTCTGAAGCTGGTGGCACACGCGGGCGAAGAAGGCCCGCCGTCGTATATCTACGAAGCGCTCGATCTGCTGAAGGTGGACCGCGTCGATCACGGCGTGCGCAGCATTGAAGATCCGGCGCTGGTCGCGCGCCTCGCCGATTCGCGCGTCGCGCTGACCGTGTGTCCGCTGTCGAACCTGAAGCTCTGCGTGTTCGACGACATGACCAGGCACACGCTGAAGGACCTGCTCGATCGCGGCGTCGCCGTCACGGTGAATTCCGACGATCCGGCCTACTTCGGCGGCTACGTGAACGCCAACTATTTCGCCACCATCGACGCGTTGAAGCTGAACGATGCCGAGGTCTACACGATCATCCGCAACAGCTTCGAAGCGTCGTTCGTCACGCCCGAGCAACGCAGCGAACTGATCGCGAAGCTCGACGCGCACTGGCATAAGAGCGGCCCGCACTGACGGGCCGATGAATGGCAGCCGGCGGCGGCACGGGTTCGATCGGGAGCCCGCATAAAGCCGCCGTCTGCGCTGTTTAGGTTCCCACCATTCGGAGACGGTTTTTCCATGACTCAATCGGCACAATCAGCCTTTCGCGCGCAATTGCTGACTTTCAACGGCGATCCTGCGCAGTCGCCCAATGCGGCAGTCTTCAACGAAGACGGCCTGCTGATCGTCGAAGACGGCCATGTTGTCGCGGCCGGCGCATATGCGGCGCTTGCCTCGCAACTCGCGCCCGGCACCCAGGTGCAGGAGATGCGCGACAAGCTGATCGTGCCGGGCTTCATCGATACGCACATTCACTATCCGCAGACCGATATGATCGCGTCGCCGGCGCCTGGGCTGTTGCCTTGGCTCAATACGTACACGTTTCCGACCGAGCGGCGCTTTAGCGATCCGGCGTATGCGCGCGATACGGCAAGCTTCTTCGTCGAGGAACTGCTGGCTTGCGGCACGACCACGGCGCTCGTGTATTGCACGGTACATAAGGAATCGGCCGATGCGCTCTTCACCGAAAGCGAGGCGCGCAATCTGCGCATGGTGGCCGGCAAGGTACTGATGGACCGCAACTGCCCGGAGTTCCTGCGCGACACCGCGCAATCGGGCTATGACGACAGCGCCGAACTGATTGGCCGCTGGCACAACCGCGGCCGCCAGATGTATGCGCTCACGCCGCGTTTCGCGCCCACTTCGACCGAAGCGCAACTGGAAGCGTGCGGCGTGCTGGCCGGCAAGCATCCGGACATTTTCATCCAGAGCCACGTCGCCGAAAATACCGACGAAGTGAAATGGGTCGCCGATCTGTTCCCGGGCCACCGCAGCTATCTGGACATTTACGATCACTACGGCCTGCTGCGCCGCCGCGCCGTGTACGGCCATTGCATCCACCTCGATGAGGAAGACCGCAAGCGCATGGCGCAAACCGGCACCGTCGCGTCGCATTGCCCGACCTCGAACCTGTTTCTCGGCAGCGGCCTGTTCGATTTCGACAAGGCCGACGAAGCCGGCATGCCGATCGCGCTGGCAACGGACGTGGGCGGCGGCACGTCGTTTTCGATGCTGCAAACGATGAACGAGGCGCATAAGGTCGCGCGTCTCACCGGCCATCATCTGACGGCTACGCGGATGTTCTACCTCGCCACTGCGGGCGCGGCCGAGGCGCTCGATCTGGCGGACAAGGTCGGCACGCTCAAGGCTAAGTCGGAAGCGGATTTCGTCGTACTCGATCCGCAAGCGACGCCGCTACTCGCGCGCCGCACCGCGCGCACCGAATCGCTCGAAGAACTGCTGTTCGCCTTCGCGCTGCTGGGTGACGATCGTGCGATTTACGAAACGTATGCCGCAGGCAAGCGCGTGCATCGCCGCGATGATGTGCGGCGGTATGCGCCGCGAGTGGCGAAGATTGCGGCTTGAGCTGAACTGCAATTTGCTTGGCATGGCGTAAAAAAGGGGCGCTTCGGAAACGAAGCGCCCCTTTTATTTGCCGATGCCAAACTGCACGTTCAATGGTGCATACAAACCTCATGCAACGCATTCAACCGCCGCACCGGATCGGCCACATACGGATTCGATTCATCCCACGCGTAACCTGCCAGCACCGAGCTGATCATGCGCCGGATCGACGGCGTCTGTTGCGGATAAAAAATGATGTCCTGCAACTCGCCGGTGTACCAGCGCTCGACGAACGCGCGGAACGTGTCGATGCCCTTGCGCAACGGCACATCGTAAGCCGCCGACCAGTCGACCTGCTCGCCGTCCAGTTGGCGGTTCAGCGTCTGCACCGCGAGATGGGCCGAGCGCAGCGCGATCGTGACGCCTGAAGAGAACACCGGATCGAGGAACTCACCCGCGTTGCCGAGCAATGCGTAACCCGGTCCGTGCAGACGCTCGACGTTCGCTGCGTAGCCGCCGATCTGGCGCACCGGCATCAGGAACGGCGCCTGGCCGATTAGCGCGTTGAGGGTCGGCTCCTGCTGGATCAACTCACGCAGTTTCGCGTCGCGGTCCGCTTCCGGCACATCGAGAAAACTGGCCTCGGCCACGCAGCCCACCGACGAGCGCCCATTGGCCAGCGGAATCATCCAGAACCACACATCGCGGCGCTCCGGGTGGGTCGCCACGCAGATCTTGTTGCGATCGGTTGCGCCAGTCGGAATGCCGTCGCGCAGGTGAGTAAAGATCGCGGCACGCGTGGGCATCCGCGTCGGCGCTTCGAGGTTCAGCAGGCGTGGCAGTACCCGGCCGAAACCGCTCGCGTCGAACACGAAACGCGCCTGAACTTCATAGACGTTGGCGGATTCGTCGCTCACTTCGAGTACCGGTGCGTCGCCCGTCTGTATCGCGCGCACCGTGTGGCCGAAGCGCACGTCGGCGCCCTGCTCCGCCGCGCAACGAATCAGCAGATCGTCGAACAGGGCACGCTCGACCTGATAGGTGGTGCCCCAGCCCGGCGAATGCTTGTCGCGAAAGTCGAATGCCGACGACTGGTCCCGATAGACGAAATGCGCGCCGTTCTTGTACTGGAAACCGGCTTCGACCACCGCCTGCAGCATGCCGGCCTCTTCGAGGTAAGCCATGCTTTGCGGCAGCAGACTCTCGCCGATCGAAAAACGCGGAAAATGCTGGCGCTCCAGCACCAGCACGGAACGGCCCGCTTTGCGCAGGAGGGCTGCCGCGACCGCGCCTGCCGGACCGGCGCCAATGATCGCCACGTCGACGGTGGTGCGCTTTGACGAATCTGTACTCACGTTGACCTCATTCGTTTGCGTGCTCCGAACAGCATTACGCTGCACCCTTACTTCTCGTTACAATTGCGCATATCGCCGCAAGAACATCATTCCGTCGGGGAGCCCAGCGTGTCGTCATCCGAAACATCCAGCGTGCCCTACGTGCCGGAAACAGCCTTCGGTATCTGGTTCCTGCGTACCCATACCTGGGAACATCACGTGCTGCGGGTCGCGATCAACGACCTCAAGCGCCTGATCGATGCGCCGTTGCCGGTTGAGCCGGTGATCGTCGACGCCGGTTGCGGGCAAGGTATTTCGTTTCGCCTGCTGGCCGATGCGTTCAGGCCGCGCCGCCTTGTCGGCATCGACTTTCACGAGCCTTCGCTGATCCTGGCTGCCCGCGCAGCCAGCGCCTGCCGTGACAAGGTCGCGGATATCGAACTGCTGCACGGCGACTGCGCAAAACTGCCGCTGCCCGATGCCAGCGCCGACATCGTGTTCTGCCATCAAACCTTCCACCATCTCGTCGAGCAGGAGCGTGCGCTCGCCGAGTTTCGCCGCGTGCTCAAACCGGGCGGCATGCTGCTGTTCGCCGAATCGACCGACGCGTACATCAAGTCGTGGGTGATCCGCCTGCTGTTTCGCCATCCCATGCAGGTCCAGAAAAGTGCCGACGGCTACCTCGCCATGATCCGCCACGGCGGCTTCAGCTTCAGCCCGCGCAACGTCTCGCTCCCCTATCTCTGGTGGAGCCGCGCGGCAGACTTCGGCCTGCTCGAACGTATCGGCCTGACCCATCCGCAACCTGGCAAGCGTCGTGAAACGCTGGTCAACGTTGCGGCGGTCAAAACCGGTTGAATCGGGTTTGTTGTTGCTTTAGCGAGTTCTTTCCGTGCGTTCTGGCTTCGATCGGGTTCAGTTCGTTTCGAGCACGACGAGCTGACCGCTCACTGCAATTGCGGCGGCGCTCGGGCTTACGCCGCACGTGAAGTCGGTCGACGAACTGCTCGTGGTGCTATGAAAACGCGTCGACACGTCGATCACGGCATTCGCGTTACGTTCATGAGCCGCGGCGCGCAGTTTCTGCACCGCTTCAGCCAGCGCCTCATGGCATGCCTCGTCGGGACTTGCGACCTTCCTGGCGATCCGCACGGAGTACGACACGTCGCCCAACTGGCTCCTCACCGCCGGATGATTCTGCTGTCCGAAATACACCGGCACGCCGCCCCGCGACTGACCGCCGGACGCCGCGAGCGGCAACGACTTCACCTGCGTGGCGCAGCCCGCCTGCGTCAGCACCACCACTGCCAACGTGCCCAGTACAAAAGCTTTTTTCATTCTTGTTACCCTCGTTGTGCTTCGTTTTTCTAAATTCACGGCCGCTTCAACCGTCGCGCCATGCTTGAAACATCAGGCTCGCGCAACTGCCGCCGAATCCGAATGCGTTCGACAGCGCGGTGTCGATGCGCGCGTCACGCGTCGTTTGCACGAGCGGCATGCCGGCGACGCCCGGCTCCGGCGTCTCGATGCCCGCTGTGCCTGCGATGAAACCCTCGCGCATCATGAGCAAGGTGTAGATCGCCTCGTGCGCGCCGCACGCGCCGAGCGGATGCCCGGTCATGCCTTTGGTCGACGAAAACGGCGGGACGCTGTCACCGAATAGCTCGCGCAGCGCCTGCAGTTCCTCGACGTCGCCAAGCGGCGTCGACGGTGCGTGCGTATTGATGTAGTCCGGGCGCCGGTTCGCGTCGCCTAACGCGCCACGCATCGCGCGCACGATCCCTGCCGCATGCGGCGAGACCATGCCGGTTGCGTCGGTGCAGTCGCCGAAACCACTCAGCTCGGCGTAAATGCGCGCGCCGCGCGCCAGCGCGTGATCGAGCGACTCGAGCAGCAGCACGCCACCACCCGAGGCAATCACGAAGCCGTCGCGCGCCGTATCGTACGGACGCGACGCCTGCTGCGGCGTGTCGTTAAAGCGTCGCGACAACGCGCCCATCGCGTCGAACATCAGCGTCATGTTGTCGTGCAGCGACTCGGCGCCGCCGGCAAGCACGATCTGCTGACGGCCGGTCTGGATCAGTTGCATCGCCTGACCGATCGCCAGCGCCGACGTCGTGCAGGCAGACGACGGCGAATAGCTGACGCCTTCCATGCCGAACACCTGCGCGACGTTCGCCGACGCCGTGCTGCTCATCGCCTGCGGCACCGTGTACGGCGGCACCCGATCGACACCGCGTGTGTTTGCGATTGCCATGGCTGCGTCGTAAGCCGCCATCGTGCCGACACCCGATCCAATCACCGCGCCCGCGCGCGGCGAGCGCAGCGCGGCGGGATCGAGGCCGGCGTCGTCGATCGCCTTGCGCACGGCATGGCACGCAAAGCGCGCCGTGTCGCCCATGAAGCGCTCGAGCTTGCGCTCGAAGGGCGGCTCGTGCGCGACCGACGCCACGCCCGCCACCTGGCTGGCAAAACCACCTTCACGCCACGCGTCGATCCGCTCGATGCGCGAGCGGCCCGCGCGCAACGCGGCGGATACTTCGTCGAGCGTATTGCCGAGACACGACACGATTCCCATGCCGGTCACGACCACGCGTTGCAGCGCCACGCTCATCGAACGCGCCTGAAAATCAGCGAGGTGTTGATGCCGCCGAACGCGAAGTTGTTGCTCATCACGTGTTCCGCGTCGATGCTGCGCCCGCTGCCGACGATGTAATCGAGCGGCGCGCAGGCCGGATCGACGTTCTCCAGATTGAGGGTGGGCGCGTACCAGTTGCGCTTCATCATCTCGATGGTCCACCACGCCTCGAGCGCGCCGCACGCGCCGAGCGTATGGCCAACGTAGCTCTTCAGCGAACTGATCGGCATGCGCTCGCCGAAGGTCTGCGCGGTGGCATGGCTTTCGGCGATGTCGCCGCGATCCGTGGAGGTGCCGTGCGCGTTCACGTAGGCGATCGCTTCGGGCGGCAATTGCGCATCTTGCAAAGCAAGCTGCATGGCGAGCGCCATCGTTTCGGCAGTCGGCTGGGTCATGTGCGCGCCGTCCGAATTGCAGCCGAAGCCGACGATTTCCGCATGAATCCGCGCGCCGCGCGCCACTGCGTGTTCGTATTCTTCGAGCACCAGCGTGGCCGCGCCTTCGCCGACCACGAGGCCATCGCGCGCGGCATCGAACGGCCGCGGCGTCAGATGCGCTTCGTCGTTGCGCGTGCTGGTCGCGTACAGCGTATCGAACACGGCGACCGCCGGCCCCGACAGTTCTTCCGCGCCGCCGGCCAGCATCAGGGTCTGCTTGCCCATCTGGATCGCTTCATATGCGTAGCCGATCGCCTGGCTGCCCGACGCGCACGCGCAGGAGGTCGGGATGATGCGGCCTTTCAGGTCCCAGAACAGACTGACGTTGACCGCGGTGGTATGCGGCATCATCTGCACGTAGCTGTTCGACGTGACGTCACCCATCGAGCCGGTTTCGAGCATCGTGCCGAACGCGCGAATCGGTTGCACCGAGCCGGACGACGAACCGTAGGCGACGCCCATGCGGCCGTCCTTGATGCTGTCGTCGGCGGCGAGTCCCGCATCGGCGAGCGCGAGTTCGCTCGCGCGCACCGAATACATCGACACCGGTCCCATCGAGCGGGTTTTCTTGCGCGGATAGTGTGCGGGCATCGTGAAGCCAGGCAGCGGACAGGCGAGCCGCGTATGCAACGACTCGAAGTAATCCCACTCGGGCATGCGCCGCACCGCGTTCACGCCGCGCTTCAGGCGTGCTTCGATTTCGTCCCAGCTATCGCCGAACGCGGTCACGCCACCCATGCCGGTAATGACCACACGTTTCATCACACCATCCCGCCGTTGACGCCGATCACCTGACGCGTGACGTACGAGGCCGCATCCGACATCAGGAAGCTGACCACGGACGCCACTTCCGCAGGCTGGCCGACGCGGTTCATGGGTACCGTCTTCAGGACCTGTTCGAGCGGCATCTCATCGAGCATGCCGGTTTCGATCAGGCCTGGTGCCACGCAATTGACGGTGATATTGCGCGTCGCCAGTTCGACGGCGAGCGCCTTGGTTGCGCCGATCAGGCCGGCCTTCGCCGCGCTGTAGTTGACCTGGCCGCGATTGCCCATCACGCCGGACACCGAAGCGATCGTGACGATGCGCCCGCCCTTCCTTGCGCGCACCATCGGCATGGTCAGCGGATGAACGACGTTGTAGAACGAATCCAGACCGGTTTCGATCACGATGTCCCAGTCTTCTTCAGTGAGCGCGGGGAAGGCGGCGTCGCGGGTCACGCCCGCGCTGCACACGATGCCGTAGTAGGGCCCATTCGCGGCGACATCCGCTTCGAGCACTTCGCGGCACACGGCCCGCTCGCGCACGTCGAATTGCAGCACGCGCGCGGTGCCGCCTTGCGCGGCGATGCCCGTCGCGACCGCTTCGGCTTCCGAGCGTCCCGTGCGGCAATGCACGGACACCGCAAAACCGTCGGCGGCCAACTTGTACGCAATCGCGCGGCCAATGCCGCGGCTTGCGCCGGTAACGAGAACACGCCGGCTCATGAACTGAAACTCCCTTCGATGAATGACTGAAAATCGGGCGGCTGAAATACCTTGATGACTGCCTCGGCGCAACACACGTCGTCGTGATGGATCGTGCATTCGTAGGCGCCGTGACCTGCTTCGCTGCGCAGCAATTCTGTCACGTGAATCCGCAATTGCGCACCGCTTGCGAACACGGGCACGAGCGCCTTGTAACTCCGCGAGCCAAGCAGCACGCCGGGACGCGCGCGGCCGCCTGCGCGCATGGCCAGCAACGCGACATGTGCGGCGATTGCCTGCGCCATCAGTTCGATGCCGATCCATGCGGGCATTGCACCGTCGGCGTCCGCGTACCACGCGTCGGCGCGCACGGTGGCGTGGGCGCTCAGCGTCTCGTCGCTGAACGCGCTAATGGTGTCGACGAGCAACATGGTGTCGCGATGCGGCAGGATCGCTTCGATCGGTTGCTGGAGCAGCGCGTCGGTGGAGAGCGTCTGGGTCATCGCGTCCATCACCGCGCGAGGATCAGGCTGACATTGCTGCCGCCGAAAGCAAACGAATTGCTCATCACGTATTGCGCCGCGGCGCCGCGTGGCAGAAAGCGCTCGGACTCGACGAGATCCAGCACCGGCAGCGCGGGATCAGCCTCGCCGTCCCACAGATGACGCGGCAGAGGCACGTTTTCGCGCGCGAGTGTCAGCCACGCGAAGCCGAGTTCGGTCGCGCCCGCCGCGCCGAGCTGGTGACCGGTCAGCGGCTTGGTGCCGCTCGTCGCCACGCCTTCGGCGAAAACACGCGCCATCAGATTCGCTTCCATCTCGTCGTTCTTGCGCGTCGCGGTGGCGTGCAGATTCACATAGCCGATTGCCGACGGCGCAATGCCCGCATCGGCGAGCGCCGCGCGCAACGCGAGTTCTCCGCCGACACCTTGCGGGTCGGGCGAGGAAATGTGATGCGCGTCGCTCGATTCACCGGCGCCCGCGAGCCGCACAGCCGCTTCCTCGCGGCTCATCAGGAACACGGCCGCACCTTCGCCGACATTGATGCCGCAGCGATTGCGGCTCATCGGATTGGTGCACACCGGGCTGGTCGATTCGAGCGAGGCGAAACCTTGCACCGTCAGCTCGCACAGCGAATCGACGCCGCCGACCACCACCGCGTCGCACAGTTGCAATTGCAGCAGCCGGCGCGCCGACACGAACGCCTTGGCACTCGATGTACACGCGGTCGAGATGGTGTACGCCGGACCGTGCACGCCGAGCGCGGCAGCAGCGAACGGTGCGGCCGTGCCGATTTCCATCTGCCGGTAGTTGAAGTTGGCCGGCAAATTGCCCGCCTGCGCCTGATAGACGAACGCGGCCTCGGCCGCTTCGATGCCCGACGTGCTGGTGCCGAGCACCACGCCGATCCGGTGCGCGCCATAGCGTTCACGCGCTGCTGCGACGGCCGGCGCGATCTGCGCCAGTGCGGCGAGCAGCAGCCGGTTGTTGCGGCAGTCGTACCGCGCGAGCGCGGCCGGTGGTGCAAGCTCCAGCGGCGCGAACACGCCGCCGACAAACGCCTCGCCGATCCCCGTATGCGCGTTCGCCATGCCGGGCGCGCGGCACGCGGCCAGCGCCGGAACAATTGCCTCGAGGTCGCCGCCGAGCGCATTGATCATGCCGAGCGCGTGCAAATAAACTGATGGCGCCTTCATGCGGGCCTCCTTGATTCCGATGGCATGCCGATGGGCGCGAGCAGCACCGACACGGCGATACCGAGCGCGAGCGTGGCGCCGAAACTCTTCAGCGCGGGCATCGCGCTCATGCCGAGCATGCCGAACGACAGCAGCGTGGTCGCCGCCGAGAGCAGCACGCCGGTCCACACCGCGCCGAGATCGGCGTCCTGGCGCAGGCAGCCTTCGCGCAGAAACACAGCATAGTTTGCACCCACGCCGAGCACCAGCATCAGCGCGAGCCAGTTGAACAGATTCAGTGGTACGCCGGCGTAGCCGAACACCGCCAGCGTGACGGCCACCGCGAGCAGCACCGGCAGCGTGACGGCAACGCCGCCGCGTACACGGTCCACCCATCCCCCACGCGGACTTCCTGCGGGGCCGGGGACTTCCTGCCTCGCGTACCGCACCATCAGCAGAACCAGCACCAGCGTCAGCGCGCCGCCGAGCCACCAGCCGCTATCGACACGATACGCGCCGAACAGCTTCGACACGCTCGCCGCCTTGTCGACGAAAACAACGCCCGGCAGCGCGTTCGCGGTGGCGATCAGCGCGGCTTCGTTCTGCGGCGTGACGCCTTGCGGAATCACGACCAACGCATAGGCTCGGGTACCCGGATCGACAACGCCCAGCCACAGATGTCTGTACGGTTGCGACCACGGCGCGGCAAGCCACGTGTCGACCGTTAGCGGCGGCTGCGGCTCTGCATAGGCGGCGAGCCACGTATCGGCGACTTCGTCTTTGAAGCCGGCTTGCAGCAGCGTGGCGCGCAACGCGGCGGGGTCGTCGAATACATGCTGTGCGAGCAACGCGCGGTCTTCATTTTGCTGTTTCGCGGACGGCACGAATTGCGCCACCGACTGATAGCTGCCGACCTTGTTCGCCGTGCCGTTCAACGCGTCCAGTTTCGTACCCAATGCTTCGGCGCGTTGCAGCACGATTTCCGGCGTCTCGCCACGCACGACAAAAAACTGTGCGCTGTTATCGACGCCGACCGCATCGCGTATCTTGTCCTCCTGTGCAACCAGCGACGGATCGCGCTGAATCAGCAGATGGATATCGTCGTCGCTGGTCAGACGCAGCCAGCCGGGAATCGCGACGATCAGCAACAGCGCCGCCACGAACCATGCACGGTTGCCGCCGATCGTGCGATGCCATACCGTCAGCAGACGCGCGGCGCCGGCAAACAGGCGCCGCGGACTGTGCTTCGGCGCATGCCTGAGCAGCGCGGGCAGCAGCCACAATACCGATGCGAACGCCGTTGTAATACCGGCGATCGCAAAGCATGCGATCTGCTTGAGCGCGGGAAACGGCACCCAGGTCAAGATCGCGTAGCCGAGCAGGCTGGTCGCGAGCGCGACCGTCAACGCCGGACGCACGGCGCGCGCGCCACGGCGCGAATCCCAATCGCGCCCGGCGCCGAGATACACCACAAAGTACTGAATCGAATAATCGACCGCTTCGCCGATCAGGCTCGCGCCGAACACCAGCGTCAACAGATGCAGCTTGCCGAACACGAGCATCGTCACCGCGAGCGCGCAGACGATGCCGAGCGCGGTCGACACGAAACCAAGCAGCAGCAGACGCGGCGAGCGGAACACCCACAGCATCAGCAGCGCGATCCCGCACAGCGACGCGACGCCGATCAGATGCACCTCATGCTCGGATGCGCTGCGTGCCGATTCCGCATAAAACACCGCGCCGGTACGAGCGACCGATACGTCGGGAAAGGCCTGCTTCAAAGCCGTTTCGCCACGGGCGAGCGCATCCAGCACCGCATGCTGCGTCTTCGACTCATAGGCTGAGCCTGGCAGCGTGGCGACGATCAGCACGCTGGTGGCCGCGCCGCGATGCGCGACCAGCAGGTTGTCTTCGAGTTCGAGATTCGAGGTGGCAAGCGGCAGGCCCGCGAGCCAGTGTTCGAGCCAGCCGAATGGATCGTCGGCGAGCGGCGTGGTCAGGCCGCCGCGCAACGGGCTGTAGATGCGTTGGGCAAGTGAGTCCCGCAATCCCGCACCAGGACTTCCGGCGGGGCGGGGGGTTTCCTGCGGGGCGTCGTGCAACATGGCGCTCGCAGCGCCGCCGGCCAGCGCCGCGCGGTCGGCAGGCGCAAGCAGGCCGAAGCGATACGGCATGTACAACGCGGCGATCTGTGAAAGATCGAATGGCGGCAACTCAGCGGTCACCGAACCGAAGGCCCCACTCTTTTGCAACGACGCACCGAGCTGTTTCGCCGCCGCTTTCGCGTGCGCTTCGTCGTTGCTGGTGACGAGAAAAACCGTGCGATCGCCCAGCGCGCTCGCCAGCGAATCGACCGCCTTTTCGGCCACCGGATCGGCTTCGGTCGCGGGCAGCAAGGCGAGCAGATTGGTCTGCAACGGCGACGGTCCCGCGAAACGCCAGCCGCAATACAGCGCCGCGACGAGCGCGAGCAGCAGCCACGCGGCGCGCATGCCCCACGCCTGTTTCGCGGACCGCTGCTGCAGCACGTGCATTACGGCGCTCCGAGCAGCGCGCGCTCGGCAGGCGTCGGTTCGGTTACGGCCACGCTCTTCGCGAACTCGAGCCTGGTGATGTCGCCGTTCGCGAGCGTGATGCGCAGGCTTTGCAGATAGTCACCGCCATTCATCTGCAAGCCTTTGATCGACTGCGCGATCTGCGGCTGATTCGGCGTGAGTTGCATGCGCCATTGGGCGGCACTGCCTTCGGCCTGCACGTCGAATTGCGAGTACAGCGCTGAGAGATCGCCACCGAGCATCGCGCGCATCATCTTCGAAACCTGCGCGACGCCGCGAGTGCCTTGTGCGCCGTGAGTGGTCACGCGCTGGCCGCTGGCGTTCATTTCGGTGACGCCCGCGTCGGTGATCACATACATCGCTTTGTAGGGCGTGTCGATCTGCCAGATCACGCCGCGCTCGCGGAAGAACACCAGCGAGCCGGTACTGACGAGCGGCTGCTTCATCGCGGCGAGCGTTTGCGTTTGCGTGAACTGCGCGCGAACACCCCTGGCTTGCGCGAGGTGCGAGGCGATTTGCGAGACCAGCGCCGGATTGCCCGCGGACGCCGCGCTTTCCGCAGCGTTGACCGGCGCCACGGCCACGACCATGCTCAATGCGAACGACACGCTCGCCACCACGCCACGCGGATTCATCATCCCCATACACGCTCCAGTTTCTCGAATACGACTGGCGGTGAGACGAATTGCAGTTCCTGGGTGGCCGCATCGACGGCGACCTGGATTGTGTAGCCCTTCGTCAAGCGGGTACCGGAAGCGCAATCGACAATTTCATAGCCTATTTTCAGGCGGTTTTCGTGTTCGAGCAGCTGGGTGCGCACTTCGATCTTCTGACCGTAGGTGGCTGGGCGTACGTACTTCAGATGCGCTTCGACGATCGGCCACAGATAGCCCGAGGCCTGCATCTCGCGGTAGTCGTAGTCGAATGCACGCAACAGCGCGGCACGGCCGATCTCGAAGTACTTCAGATAGTGGCCGTGCCAGCACACGTTCATTGCATCGACGTCGTGAAACGGCACTTCGACCGTCGCGCTGGCGGTAAGCACTTTGCGGGGTGGAATCATGCTTGCGAGCCTCCGCGATAGTCGTCCAGCAAATCGCAGGCGGCGATGCGCGCGGTCAAGGCGCGCAGCTCGCTTTCCAGCGCGCGGTCTTCGTCGACGAACGGCGACTGCGCCGTGACGCTATCGACAAACGCTTGCAGCGGCGCGGGGACCGGCGTCGCGCTGTCGATCTTCAAACGCAGGCGCGCGGCTTGCACGGTGGCGAGCGTATGGGCGGCGGCCACCTGCTCGGTCAATTCCAGCACCCGCAAACAGTCGCGCGCGGCGATCGTGCCCATGCTGACCTTGTCCTGGTTGTGCGCTTCGGTGGAACGCGAGAACACGCTGGCGGGCATGGTGTTCTTCAGTGCCTCGGCCGTCCACGCGGACGACGAAATCTGCACGGCCTTGAAGCCATGATTGATCGCGGCGCGCGCGGGCGCGGCGCCCGACAGGTTGCGCGGCAGGCCGTTGTTGAAATTCACATCGACGAGCAGCGCGAGTTGCCGGTCCATCAGATCCGCGAGATTGGCAACCGCGACCTTGAGCGAATCCATCGCGAATGCGATATGACCGCCGTAGAAGTTGCCGCCGTGCAGCACACGTTCGTTGTCGGGATCGATCAACGGGTTATCGTTCGCGCTGTTCAGTTCGTTTTCGACATCCCGGCGCACCCACGACAACGCGTCGCGCGCCACGCCGATCACGTGCGGCGCGCAGCGAATCGAATAACGGTCCTGCAGCCGATGCCCTGGCGTATCGTCGCGTCCGGCCAGATCGGCGCGAATCCATGCGGCCGCTTCGGCCTGGCCGACGTGCGGCTTCACTTCGAACAGCGTCGCGTCGAAATGCGCGGCGCGGCCATCGAGCGCGATGGTCGAGAGCGCCGTGAGGCGCGCGGTCAGGCGCGTCAGATGATCGGCCCGCGCGAACGCGAGACAGGCGAGGCCCGTCATCACGGCGGTGCCGTTCATCAGCGCGAGACCTTCTTTCGGCGCAAGTGTCAGCGGTGCGTGACCGAGGTCGCTCCATACGCCGCGCGCATCGCGCAGCCTGCCTTCGAATACCACGTCGCGCTCGCCAGCCAGCGCAGCCGCCACATACGACAGCGGCGTCAGATCGCCGCTCGCGCCAACCGAGCCTTCCGACGGAATGCGCGGCAATACGCGATGGTTGATCAGATCGGCAAGGCGTTCGAGTAACACGGTACGCACGCCGGAGAAACCGTAGGCCAGGGAATTGAGCCGGGCGGCGATCACCGCGAGCGTTTGCGCGTCGTCGAGATACTGGCCCATGCCGCAACCGTGATAGCGCGTCAGTTGCAACGGCAATGCCTCGACCAGTTCCATCGGCACATCGATCACGCAGGCGTCGCCATAACCGGTGTTGACGCCGTACACGGTCGCGCCCGACGCCAGATGGCGGCGCAGGAATTCGGCGCCACGCTCGATGCGCGCGCGCCACGCCGGATCGGCGCTCAGCGCAACCGGCACGCGATGCTGCGCAATGGCGACGACCTCTTCGATCGTCAGCTTGCGAGCGCCGAAAACAACTGCTGCGGCGTGTGCAGCCGGCTTCGGCGAGTCGATCAGATCATGTTCGGCCATTTACGCCTCGTTTGGGGCTGGCCCAGAAATCGAAAAAATTGAACCATTGATAGGGCGCCTTGCGGCAATAGTGTTCGAGGCGCGTGGCGTAGCGCTGCGCCCACGCAGCCAGATGCTGCGCGCGTTCGCGGCGCGGCAACTCGATGCGTTCGGCGAACGGCTCGAAATAAAGACGATAACCGTCGCGCTCTTTCAGACAGAAGAACAGATAGACCGGGCAACCCAACGCATGCGCGAGCACGTAGGGACCTTGCGCAAACGGTGCGGTCGAACCGAGAAATTGCGCTTCAGTGGTGCGGCCCATTTCGTGCGCTGGCACGCGGTCGCCGACGATGACCAGCAATTCGCCCGCATCGACACGCTCCTGCATCAGCATCGCGGTCTCGGGCCCGAAGTCGCGGACTTCGAGCAGATGCCGCGCGAATTCGCTGTTCGAGGACGCCAGCACGCTGTTGAAACGCCGCGCGTGTTCGGTGTAGACGACCGCCGTGACTTTCGCGTATGCGCCTCGCGCGGCAAGCGCGCGGGTCATCTCGAGATTGCCGAGATGCGCGCCGATCACGAGCGCGCCCTTGCCGCTCGCCACGAGCGCCTCGAAGGCCGACGGCTCTTCGAATTTCACGTCGGCGTTGTTGACGCGGCCGGACCATGCCGCGAGCTTGTCGAAGCCCGATTGCGCGAACGCCAACATGTGACGATATGCGGACCACCAGCCCGGACGCGGTATATCGCCGTACGGCGCGGCTTCGCCCAGATGTCTGAAGTAATTGCCCGACGCTTCGCGCGCGGCGCGGCCCGTCAGCAGAAAATACGCGACGATCGGATGCAGCCACAGCGCGGTAAAGCGCCGGCCGAACAGCTTGCAACTGAGTGCGAGCAAGGACATGCCCACATGACTGCCGCGCTCGGCGATCCGCCACCAGTCCTGCCCGCCCTGCTCCGCCGCCGCTGCCGCCGCCTCTGCCGTGCCTGCCGCCTGGCGCGGCATCACCTTGTGCGCGAGCAGCATCGGCAGACGGCACAGCATGCCGGCGACGAGCCGCGTGTGGCAACCGCTGATGCGCACGTTGTCCCACAGCACGTCGAAATGCGAGACGCCATCGGCGGCATAGGTGACGCGCGTCGGTATCGAACGGAACGCCGCGCGCCGCCAGTGGAGGCGCACGAGAATTTCAATGTCGAAATCCATGCGCGTGCCCAGTTGCACGCTGTCGATCAGGTCGCAGGCGAGCGCCAGCGGATATAGCCGAAAGCCGCACATCGAATCGCGAATTGTCAGCGAGAGCGTTTCGATCCACACCCACACGTGCGTCAGATAGCGGCCGTAAAGGCGCGCCTTCGGCACGCTGTCGTCGTAGATGGGGCGGCCAAGGATCACCGCGCCCGGTTCGGCGCGTGCGGCCTCGATGAAGCGCGGGACATCGGTGGCGTCGTGCTGGCCGTCGGCGTCGATCTGCAAGGCGTGCGTGTAGCCCGCCTCACGCGCGGCGCGTAGACCCGCCATCACCGCCGCGCCCTTGCCGCCGTTGACCGGCAGGCGCAGCAGCGTCAGTTGGCCCGCGTACTGTTGCGCAAGCGCGGCGAGTACCTGCTGCGTCGGCTCGTCACTGCCGTCGTCGACGACGACTATCGGCAGCCGATGCACGGCCAGGCCGGCGACAGTCGCGCCGATCGCGTCTTTGTGGTTGTAGATCGGAATGACGATGCACGGGGAGAAGCTCATCACGCCGTCTCCCGATACACGATCACACCGGACGCGCATTCGCGTCCGCTCAGCCGGTACGTGAATTGCACGCGACGACGCTCCGCATCGTGCGCGAGCGTCAGATTCAGCACTGCGCCCGGTGGCACTGGGGCCGTGAACTTGAGCCTGTCTATCGACGCCAGCGCGCGCACCGCCGGCACATGTTCGGCCGCCAGCCGCATCGCCCAGTCGACCTGCACGACGCCAGGCAGGATCGGCAGGCCGGGAAAGTGGCCAGCGAAATGCACGAGCGTGGGCGGTACGCGCAGTTCGTAGTGCAGCGTATCGGCGCTGCGCGCTTCGGCAAGTACTTCCACGCCATCGGGGCGCGGCTCGAACGCCGCCGCGACCGCCGCAACCGGCAGCTTGCCGCGTGCGTCGAACGGCAGCGTCACGCGAAAACGCCAATGGCGCGGCAGCACCACCACATCGAAATAGGCGGCGAGATGACGGCGCAGGGTTTTCGCGAGCAGCACGCGGCCTTCGTCGCGCAGGGCGTCACTGCCCGCCTCGGTCAGCGCGATCACGGCGCCGACGCGTTCGCGCGAGGCGCCTTCCAGCGGCACGATGGCCGCTAGCGCGACATAGGGATGCAGCGCGAGACGCGCTTCGAGTTCCGGCAGCGAAACGCGCTTGCCGTCGAGCTTGAGCACGCGATCGAGGCGGCCTTGCAGACGGAAGCGGCCGTCTTCGTCGAACGCGATTTTGTCGTCCGTTCGATGCCAGCCGGTGTGATCCAGATGCGGCGAGCGGACGTTCAGCGCGCCGTCTTCATCGCAGCGCACCTCGATGCCCGTTACCGGTTGCCATGCATCGGTCTGATCCTGGCGCCGCCACGCAATGCCGCCCGTTTCCGTGCTGCCATAGATTTCGAGCGGCGCGGCACCATAGGCGGCGGCGTATTCCTGTGCGGCTTCCAGCGCGAGCGGCCCACCGGACGAAAAGATCGCGCGCGGTGCCGGCGTCAATGCGGCGAAGCCGGGCAACGCCGGCCAACGCGATAGTTGCGCGGGCGTCGAGACCACCACCGTTGCACCGCACCGCTCGATCTGCGTCTGCAAATGGAGCGGCTCGATGCTGATCGCGCGGTCGAAAGCGCGGCCCGCGGCGAGCGGCCACAGCACGCGAAACAGCAAACCGTAGATATGGTGATGCGGGACGCTCGCGAGCGTCGTCGCGTCGCCCACCAGCGCGCCCCATTGCTTTTCGAGCGTGTGCACTTCGGCGTTGAACTGCGCGAGCGACTTGCGAATGGGCTTGGGACGGCCGCTGCTGCCCGACGTGTAGAGCGTCAACGGGGCTTGCGGATCGATCGTGTATGAAGCGCTGCGCGCGTGCGAAGTGTCTAGTACGAAGTCCTGCACGAACGGCAGCAGGTCGGCGTCGGTGAGCACCGCGTCATAGGCATCGGCGAGATCCGCGAGATAGCCGGGCGTGGCATTGGCTGGAATCACCGGTTCCTTGCCGCAGGCAAAGAGCGCGAACAGCGCGCAGGCAAAATCGAACGGATCGTCGATGCACAAGGCGTAGCGTTGCGCGGCTTGCGCCTGCACCACGGCGATCAGCGCCGACACGCGAGCACGAAACGCCGCGCGATCGAGCACGGCGGCGCCGTCGCGGCATACCGGTGAACGCTCGGCGCCGTCGCAATGCGCCGCCGACAGCAGATCGTGCAATGCGATCATGCCGCCTCCGCACGCGCGGCTCGCGGCAGTACCACCAGATAACGCCAGATCACCTCGGCCACCAGCAGCACGCCGATCAGCCCATAGGCGATCGCGCCGTTATAGAGCGACCAGCTCGCGCGGCTCCAGAATAGCGCCGTGTAAGCGGAGAACGCGCCGTTCAGCGCGAAGAACACGCACCATACCTGCGTGACGCGCCATGTGTGGCGCACAGCGGGCGCAGGCAGATTCGGATTGCCGAGCCGCGCGAATTTCTCGATCATCGACGGCCCGCGCACGAGCGTCGCGCCGAACGCGATCAGAAGTCCCAGGTTCACGAGCGATGGATAGAGACGCAGCAGCAGTTCGCTATTGGTCGCGACGATCGCCGCCGAGGCGCAACTCAGCAAACCGACCACGGTCCAGTCGATCGCGGAAAGCCGCCGCAACGAGGTCGCGACAGGACCGCTGCCGGCCCAGCGTTGCAGCCACAGAATCGCAAACAGCATGCCGCCGACGTAGCGCGGCGTGTCCCAGCGCCACGCGCACAGGATCAGCGCGGGATACGCAAGTTTCAACAACACCTGCACGACGGCCTGGGCCCAGTGACGCCGGGGGCCCGACGCCGCTTCGGCGGCCGAGCCGGCTGCCGTCTCGATGCGCGGGCGCACGGATGGCATCAGCCTTGGGCCGCCAGCAACGATTCGACCGCACCGATCACGTCGCCGACCGTGCGCACCGATTTGAACTCTTCCGGCTTGATCCGGCGGCCGGTCATTTCCTGCAGTTTGATGGCGAGGTCGACCGCATCGATGCTGTCGAGATCGAGGTCTTCGAACAGGTTCGCTTCGGGCGTGACACGCTCCGGCTCGATCGCGAAGTTCTCCTTGAAGATGGCGCGGATGCGCTCAAGAATCTCTGCCTCGGACACGATTTAATCCCCCTTCTTTGTAGTTTCGTTCACGGCGTGTTCCGCTTCGCGTTGGCTGGCTACCAGCGCAGCCAGCGTGCTGATCGAGCGGAAGTGTTCGCGCGTGCGTTCGTCGTTCGCTGCGATGGTCAGTTGGTATTGTTTGCGCAGCACGATGCCGATTTCGAGCGCGTCGATCGAATCCAGGCCGATGCCGTCCGTGTCGAACAGCGGCGCATCGTCGTCGATATCGGCCGGGCTCAGGTCTTCCAGATCGAGTGCCTCGATCAGAAGCTGCTTAATTTCCAGTTTTAAAGAATCCATAAGCGAACAGGTGCTGAGTAATGTGTGCTTCGATGGCGCTGGTCACGCTGCGCGCCGCGAGAGACGGTGTCGTTTCGTGGGCCGCGAGCTGCTCGATGCCGAGCGGCTCGAGCACGTTCACGCGGATCCGGAACGCCCGCGCCGGCACGTCGTACCAGCGCATCTGTTTGGTGAACGCCGGCGGATCGCAATTCATCAGCACCGGCACGATCGGCGCGCCGACCTTGAGCGCCATGTGCGCGAAACCGCGCGAAAACGCATGCAGTCGGTTCGGCGCGGGGCTGCGCGTGCCTTCGGGAAAAATGATCATGGTATAGCCTGCCGCGAGTTGCCGCGCGCCGGCGTCGACGAGTTCCGCGGGATCGGCGTTGCTGACATATTCAGCCGAGCGCACGATGCCCCAGAAACACGGGTTGCTCCAATGTGCATTCTTCACGACGCAACAGGCGTGCGGCGTGAGCGACAGTAACACCATCACGTCCAGGTAGGTCGGATGATTGGCGACTACGATCGCCGGACCGCCCGCGCGTAACGCCGCGCCGCCCGACACTTCGAGCTCCATCACGCCGATGCGCTCCAGTACCGCCACCAGCGCGCGGAAAAACCAGTGGATCACGGTAGTCACGACGCGCTGACGCGACGCCCGGTGTGGCCACAGCCACGCGAACGGGAACACCAGCACCGAAAACAGCACGCCGCAGATGCCAAACACCACGAAGGCCATGCCCGTCGCGCAGAACCGCCAACCGTAATCAAGCCGCGTGGTCATGCCAACTCCAATGCCAGCTCGCGCCGGTGCCCTGCCAGCGCGCGGGCTCGCCGGTGTCCAGACAGTGCTGCAGCGCCTCGCTCTGGGTCGAGAAGGGCTCGCCTCGCGCAGCCGACGGGTTTGCGCTGTTCGGCGGTACTGCGTCCGGGGAGTCCGAGGCGTCCGACGCGCCGAGGCCGGACAGCGTGCAGACCAGCTGCCCCGCTGCGCTGTCGCCATTCAGAAGGATCGCGAGCGCGCCGCCCTGTACTTCGTCTTCGATCGTGCCGTACGCGGGATCGGCCGGTTCGTCGGCGTACACCAGCAGCACGGGCGAGTCCGGCTGCGTCGCATATTGCGCGTGCGCTTCCAGCAGCGCGTACCCGAGCGTCTCAGCGCCAGCCGAGATCGCGCTGGCGGCCGAGCGGTCGCTGCGCGCGATGCCGAACACCCCGGTCATCGCGTTCAGCACCGAGAGACTGAAGGCGGTGGGCGACACCGGCTCGCCCGCACTGATGGTGCGCAGGATATCCGTGGTGCGCCGCAATTCGCCGTGCCGCGAGGCAAACACCACCCGCACCTCTTCCTGCGCGACGCAATCGTGCGCAACCTTCAGTGCGACTCTGGACAGCGTGCTCAGACGACGCCGCACGATCGGCTCGATGAAGCCGATATCGGGTGCGGCAGAGGCGGCAGCAGGCCAGCTAGACCAGCGAGCGACCGGAATGGTCCAGTGCAGATCGGGCATATCGGAGTTCGCGCGTAGAAGCGAGGAGAGGCTGAGGGCGCCTGACGGCATTCACACCGCTGTCACAACGTGAGTGCGCCGCGCGGGCCGACACTCTTCAACCGGGGTCAAGCCAATCTTCTTATTGGGTTCAGCGAACTAACGGCACTTGGCCCCGATTATTTAGGCGCCATCGTCAATTCGTCAGATGGATTGACTCCGGCTCCCTATGGTCGCCGGAATCATACTGAATATTCTGGATTAAATCAGCCATAAAAGACGTATCCATCTGTATCCGTATCGCCGCTGAGACAACTGCTCCGCGCCGCCGCCCCGTGAGCCTGACAGCCCTCGCGCAGGCGGTGACTACGGTGCAAGGCCCTTGTCGGGAGCAATATGGCGTACCTGGTTGAAACTGGTCACGCCAATTCTTTCATTTAACTTTCCGTAAACTGTTTCAGTTAGGCACACTTCTCTCTTCCGTTCGCCCGGAAATACGCGAAGCATGTCGCGACTTACACGCGCTTACGGCGGCAAACGAGGCCCGGGGCTTGCGACAGAACTGCCGGATTCCCCATGCCGCACGCTCACGCCTGCTATACTCCGTCCCTCATTGGGGAGTAGCCGCCTCGCGATACGTCCGCACCGCAGCATCCGGGTGCATCGACCGTGCGACTCGCGGGGGCGCCTGTCAACAGACTTGGCCTGCAAGGCCATGGCAGCCGCAGCCTCTGGCCTGGCGAGACCGATGATCCACACGCGCCGCTACAGGGCCCGGCGTGTCGTGGGTCGTCGCTCGTTCACATTTCGGCCCGGGGAACCCATCCAACGTGAACCACGCTTTTCTCATTTCGACCGGAGCGGTCACGCTCGCTGAAATCGGCGACAAGACGCAATTGCTCTCGCTCGTCCTTGCCGCCCGCTACCGCAAACCGCTGCCGATCATCCTCGGCGTGCTCACGGCCACCCTCGTCAATCACGCCTGCGCCGGCGCACTCGGTGCGTGGCTTGGCTCCCTCATTACGCCGACCATCATGCGCTGGGCGCTCGCCGCGTCGTTCATCGCGATGGGCTTGTGGATTCTCGTCCCGGACAAGCTCGACGATGAGGAAGCCAATACCAGCCGCACACATTTCGGTGTATTCGGTGCGACCGTGGTGACGTTTTTCCTCGCCGAAATGGGCGACAAGACGCAAATCGCGACCATCGCCCTCGCCGCGCGTTTTCATGATTTCTTCGGCGTGGTGGCGGGTACGACGCTCGGCATGATGATCGCCAACGTGCCGGCCATCCTGCTCGGCGACCGTTTCGCCCACCGGCTTCCGACCAAACTCGTGCACGGCATCGCCGCGGTGATGTTCGTGATTCTGGGGACGATGGCGTTGTTCGGCGTCGGCGTTTGAGCACGGCTGCCGCCTGCTCGCCCACGCCTCACCTGCGTTACCGGCATGCTCTGCATCGCGCGCCGGTGATGAAGCAGAACGGCCCGGCAGGAGTGACCTGCCGGGCCGTTTTTGTTCAGTCGCAGTGCGCGCCGGTAGGCGCGCCGCTTTCTGCCTACTGCACGACCTTCGCGCCGGACGCCGAAGCCGGCGCGCCGGCGGGCGAGGTGCCGGCAATCTCATTCGACGCGTCGCCGTTGGCGTCGAGTGGAATCTTCACGGTGTGAACCACGCCGTTGCCGAGCGGGAAATCGGCCAGCGCGCTACGCGCCAGATAGGGCATGGCACGCACCAGCGATGATTCGCCACCAGAATTTCGC
This sequence comes from Paraburkholderia fungorum, assembly GCF_046027215.1. GTDB lineage: Bacteria > Pseudomonadota > Gammaproteobacteria > Burkholderiales > Burkholderiaceae > Paraburkholderia > Paraburkholderia fungorum_D. The sequence continues at coordinate 3,670,271 of NZ_JAQQEN010000001.1, forward strand.
GCCGTCACGTTGTAGACCTCCTTGCCCGTTGCCCGCTCGGTAATCCGTACACCGAGCAGGTGCGTGAAGATCGGATAACTCTGGTTCACGTAGGTGGTCGGGAACGCCCCCCACGGATCGAATGGCCGGCCCCAATAAGGCGCAGGCCACGGGTTGTAATACACCGGCTCCGCGACCGTCACCATGTCCGAACGCATCCCATACGAGAGCCCGACCAGATAGCGCGCCTGCGCAGCGTCCACCTGGCGGAATCCGTGCGTGGCGAGTTCATTGCCGACGAAGCGTTCGTAAGTGGAGAGTTCGAGATTGTTCTGCTGGTCACCCGCTCGCGTGAACGCGTAGGTGCGGGTCGCGTCGCTGCCGCTCCAGTCGGAGAACGCCGTGACCTGGGTGGTCACGTAGGTGGTGCAGCCGGACAGCAGCACCGTCAGCGCTGCGATCAGCAGCGTGGCGCGGCGCGTCCATTGATCGATTTTCATGGTCTACCTCGTGTTGCCTGTTATCGCCCGTCTTGACCGGATTCGTTTGTGCTCACGCGCTCCCGCGCGGGATGCATTTGATAATACGCTGACCTGGCAATTCGGTAAAAAGTTCGGTGCGCACGATCAACCCAGCCACGAATCGCCGCGCCGCGATCGGCCGAGGCTTTGTACAATGGCTCGACAAGCCCGGCTCGCGCGCCCTTCGCGCGCGTGACGGCTCGAGTCCCATCACTACAGAACGCCATGGCCGATACCGCAACGCCCAATGTGATCCGCCGCGCCGATTACGCGCCGCCTGCCTTCCTGATCGACACCGTCGCACTGGAATTCGATCTGGTCCCCGAACGCACCGTCGTCAGGAACACGATGCGCGTGCGCCGCAATCCGGACGCGTCCCGCGCCGCGCATTTCGAACTGATGGGCGAGCAACTCGAGTTCGTCAGCGCCACGATCGACGGCACGCCTTTTGGCAATGCCCGCGCGCACGAACATGGTCTCGTGCTCGATAACGTGCCCGACGCGTTCGAGCTCACGCTCACCAGCATCTGCAATCCGGCGGAGAACACCACCTTGTCGGGGTTGTACGTGTCGGGCGGCAACTTCTTCACGCAGTGCGAGGCCGAAGGCTTTCGCCGAATCACCTATTTCCTCGACCGCCCGGATGTGATGGCCACTTACACGGTCACGCTGCGCGCTAACAAGGCCGACTATCCGGTGCTGCTTTCGAACGGCAATCTGCTCGAAGAAGGCGACCTGCCGGACGGCCGCCATTTTGCGCGCTGGGAAGATCCGTTCAGAAAGCCGAGCTATCTGTTCGCGCTGGTGGCGGGCAAGCTGGTCGCGCTCGAAGAGCGCGTGAAGAGCGGCTCGGGCAAGGAAAAACTGCTGCAGGTGTGGGTCGAGCCGCACGATCTCGACAAGACCCGTCACGCCATGGATTCGCTGATTCACTCGATCAGGTGGGATGAGGAACGCTTCGGGCTGGAACTCGATCTGGATCGCTTCATGATCGTCGCGGTGAGCGACTTCAACATGGGCGCGATGGAAAACAAGGGGCTCAACATCTTCAACACGAAATACGTGCTGGCGAACCCCGAAACGGCCACGGACACCGACTTTGCCAACATCGAGGCGGTGGTCGGCCATGAGTACTTCCACAACTGGACCGGCAACCGCGTGACCTGCCGCGACTGGTTCCAGCTGAGCCTGAAAGAAGGCCTGACGGTGTTCCGCGACCAGGAATTCTCCGCCGACATGGCAGGCGGCGCGACCGACGAAGCCGCCCGCGCCACCAAGCGTATCGAAGACGTGCGCGTGCTGCGCCAGATGCAGTTCGCCGAGGACGCCGGCCCGATGGCGCATCCGGTGCGCCCGGAGAGCTATGTCGAGATCAACAACTTCTACACGATGACCGTCTACGAAAAAGGCTCGGAAGTCGTGCGGATGTACCAGACGCTGTTCGGCCGCGACGGTTTCCGCAAGGGCATGGACCTGTACTTCAAGCGTCATGACGGCCAGGCGGTGACTTGCGACGATTTCCGTCATGCACTTGCCGATGCGAACGGCCGCGATCTGGCGCAATTCGAGCGCTGGTACAGCCAGGCCGGCACGCCGCGCGTCGCCGTGCGCGCCAGCTACGACGCCGCGCAGCAACGCTATAGCCTGACGCTCACGCAAGGTTATGGCGAGGCCGCACCGGCCACGCGCGAAACGCAGAAAGGACCGCTGCTGATTCCGTTCGCGATCGGCCTGATCGGGAAGGACGGGGCGGATCTGCCGCTGCAACTGGAAGGCGAAGCCAAAGCGTCGGCCGGCACCACGCGCGTCCTCCAGTTCACGCAGACCGAACAGACCTTCACGTTTGTGAACGTCGCGCAGGAACCGCTACCTTCGCTGCTGCGCAATTTCTCGGCACCGGTGATCGTCGAGTACGACTATTCGGCCGACCAGCTCGCGTTCCTGCTCGCGCACGACAGCGATCCGTTCAACCGTTGGGAAGCGGGTCAACGGCTTGCCACGCGCGAATTGCTGACGCTGGCCGGGCGCGCCGCGACCGGCGTGCCGCTGCAACTCGACGATTCCGTGGTGGCCGCGTTCGCCCGCGTGCTCACCGACGAGACGCTCTCGCCGGCGTTCCGCGAGCTGGCGCTGATGCTGCCATCAGAAGCGTATCTGGCCGAGCAGATGGCGGAATCGAATCCCGCGGCGGTGCACGCGGCACGGCAGTTCGTGCGCAAGCGCCTTGCGAACGCGCTCAGAAACGACTGGCTCAAGATCTACGAAGCGCATCGCACGCCGGGCGCGTACGAGGCGACGCCGGAGGCTTCCGGTCATCGTGCGTTGAAGAATCTCGCGCTGTCGTATCTCGCGGAACTGGACGATCCTGCCCAGGCCGTGCGCCTTGCGTCCGCGCAGTACGACGCGGCGAATAACATGACCGACCGCTCGGCGGCGCTCTCGGCACTGCTCAACGCATCGGCGGCGAACGGCGGCAGCAAGGAGGCGCAGCAGGCACTGGACGACTTCTACCGGCGCTTCGAAAAGGAGCCGCTCGTCATCGACAAATGGTTCGCCTTGCAGGCCACGCAACGTGGCAACGCGCAACGTCCGGTGATCGATATCGTGCGCAAGCTGATGACGCATCCTGCGTTCAACCTGAAGAACCCGAATCGGGCGCGCTCACTGATTTTCAGCTTCTGCGCAGCGAACCCCGCTCAGTTCCACGCCGAAGACGGCTCGGGCTATGCGTTCTGGGCCGATCAGGTGATCGCGCTCGACGCCATCAACCCGCAAGTGGCCGCCCGCCTTGCCCGCTCGCTGGAACTGTGGCGCCGCTTCACGCCGACGCTGCGTGACGGCATGCGCGCGGCGCTGGAGAAAGTGGCCTCGCAGGTGAAGTCGCGCGACGTGCGGGAGATCGTAGAGAAAGCGTTGGCGTGATGATCGTCTGACAGCGCTTGGCGCGTTGAGAAAGCCGGCACGTGTTGCCGGCTTTTTTTCGTCCTGGCTTAGGCGCACTGCAGGCGACGTTGGCCGTCTGGACGACTGTTCGTATCGGTTCGGCGGGGTGAAAGTAAACGTACCCATTTAACGGTTTACGTTTAACGCAATGCGTTATATCATCCCATGATCACGACATTCGGCGACAAAGCTACGGCGAGAATTTTTCAGGGCAGGTTCGTGCATTCACTGATTATTGGGAGACCGGCATGGTCATCAAACGCTCCGATCTGGACAGCATCGATTTCTCCGACATCGACACCGGCGAGCGCATCCCGGATATCCATCCGGGCGAGATTCTGCGCGGCGAGTTCCTCGAACCGCTCGGCATGTCCGTCAATGCGCTGGCGCTGGCGCTGCGCGTGCCAGCACCGCGCATCAACGACATCGTGCGTGGCAAGCGCGCCATCTCGGCGGATACCGCGTTGCGGCTCGAGCGCTATTTCGGCGCGAGCGCACAATTCTGGCTCAATCTGCAGATCGGCTACGATCTGCGCATCGCCACTGCCGCGGCCGGCGCACAGATCGAACGCGAGATCGAGCCGTTGCCGAGGGCAGAACGCCCGAAAATGCCCAAGGTCCCGGCCGAACACGCCCGCGCCGCCGCACTCGCGGCCAGCCTGACCGGTAACGTCACAGCCATCAAGGCGCGCCGAAAAGCGTGAATTTCGGGATGCATTGCAAGGTGCCGTTGCACGACTGCGCGCGCTTCTTCCTCAAAAGCACGGAACCGACACGGCAACGGTTAAAATCGAGACATTCCCTAAGCCTTCCCGGAGTACAGCAATGGCTTTGCAACGTCGTACCACTCTCACGAAGTACCTGATCGAGCAGCAGCGCGAGACCAACAACCTGCCGGCCGACCTGCGCCTTTTGATCGAAGTCGTCGCGCGCGCGTGCAAGGCGATCAGCTACCACGTCAGCAAGGGCGCGCTGGGCGATGCACTTGGCACGGCGGGCAGCGAGAACGTCCAGGGTGAAGTGCAGAAGAAGCTCGACATCCTGTCGAACGAAATCCTGCTCGAGGCTAATGAATGGGGCGGCAACCTGGCCGGCATGGCTTCCGAGGAAATGGAACAGTTCTTCCCGATCCCGGCCAATTATCCAAAGGGCGAATACCTGCTGGTGTTCGATCCGCTCGACGGCTCGTCGAATATCGACGTCAATGTGTCGATCGGCACGATTTTCTCGGTGCTGCGCTGCCCTGACGGCCAGCAACCCACCGAGCAGTCGTTCCTGCAACCGGGCACGCAGCAGGTCGCCGCAGGTTACGCGGTGTACGGCCCGCAAACCGTGCTGGTGCTGACCACCGGCAACGGCGTCAACTGCTTCACCCTCGACCGCGAACTGGGCTCCTGGGTGCTCACGCAAAGCGACATGCGCATTCCGGTGGAAACACGTGAATATGCGATCAACGCGTCGAACGAACGCCACTGGTATCCGCCGGTCGAGAAATACATCGGCGAACTGAAGGCCGGCAAGGACGGTTCGCGCCAGAGCGACTTCAATATGCGCTGGATCGCGTCAATGGTGGCGGACGTGCACCGTATCCTGAATCGCGGCGGCATCTTCATGTACCCGGCCGACAAGCGCACGCCGGACAAGCCGGGCAAGCTGCGCCTGATGTACGAAGCGAACCCCATGGCGTTCATCGTCGAGCAAGCCGGCGGCGCCGCGACCAACGGCGAGAAGCGCATTCTGGACATCCAGCCGAAGAGCCTGCACGAACGCGTGGCGGTGTTCCTCGGCTCGAAGAACGAAGTCGACCGCGTTACCCGCTACCATCTCGAAACAAAAAAGTGAGCAAGGGGCTTGCCAAGCCGATAAAAAAGTTCATATAATTTCGTTTCTCCTGATGCCGGAATAGCTCAGACGGTAGAGCAGCGCATTCGTAATGCGAAGGTCGGGGGTTCGATTCCTCTTTCCGGCACCACAAGATTCAAGCAAAAAGCCCAGTCCTCGCGACTGGGTTTTTTGCTTTCCGCGTACCGCACACGCGCCGCCTGGGCGACATTCGCCCCATGTGATTGCTGCTCACGCGCCAAAGTCCAACCTGTCGAATCCCGCAGTCACGGCCAGATTGCGAACCACAACCGGGTCTTCAACAATCGCGCCCGTGGCTTGAGGCTGGCCGTACGCAGCGATCGCTTCTAGCGGCGCCGACGAAAACCACAAGATCCGGCCAGCGCATTCGATCCCGACCTGGCGTCCATTCCAATAGACAGCGTTTTCCATGATGACCTCTCTGAAGGGCAAAAACAGCCATCATCCGCGCCGGTCCTGGCGCGTCGGTTATCCACCGCACTCTCGGTCGCAGATGGCCGCTTCAATGATAGGCGGCGCGAAGTCCGCTGGGCCGCTCAGCATCTAGTAATGTCGCCACATCGGCGCATGTAAAGCGCCCACACGGGCCTTCGCAGGCGTTTCGTTTTCCGCGGCGCTTCGATTACCCTGACGCGGGACACCAAGGTACGCACGCGCCGCCAGCGCCGCTACCGCAAGTCTCAGCCGTTTCGCACAGGCATGGTCCGTGCATCGTCAATAGCATTCGCCCGCTCGGCCGGGTCAGCACGCTTATCCAATATCGATCGACATGGACGCCATCCGCAACAAGCCCCGCTCCTCTTCCGCCACCGCCGACGCGCCCTCGCGCGCCGGTTTCGTCCGCGTGCGCGGCGCCCGTGAACACAACCTCAAGAATATCGACGTCGAGATTCCACGCGACGCCCTCGTCGTCTTCACCGGCGTCTCCGGTTCGGGCAAATCGTCGCTCGCATTCGGCACGCTCTACGCCGAAGCGCAGCGGCGCTACTTCGAATCGGTCGCACCGTACGCACGCCGCCTGATCGAGCAGGTCGGCGTGCCCGAAGTCGATGCGATCGAAGGTCTGCCGCCCGCGGTGGCTCTACAGCAACAGCGTGGCACGCCGAGCGTGCGTTCGTCGGTGGGCAGTGTGACCACGCTATCCAGCCTCGTGCGCATGCTCTACTCTCGTACCGGCGCCTATTCCCAAAAGCAACCGATGCTGTTCGCCGAGGACTTCTCGCCGAACACGGTGCAGGGCGCGTGTCCCACTTGTCACGGGCTCGGGCGGGTTTATGAGGTCACCGAGAAATCGATGGTGCCCGACGACTCGCTCACCATCCGCGAACGCGCAATCGCCGCATGGCCGCCCGCGTGGCACGGACAGAATCTGCGCGACATCCTCGTGACGCTCGGCTACGACGTCGACACACCGTGGCGCGACCTGCCGAAGAAAGATCGCGACTGGATTCTCTTCACCGACGAACAACCCACTGCGCCCGTCTACGCCGGCCTTACGCCGAAGGAAACGCGCGCCGCGCTCAAACGCAAGGCCGAACCCAGCTATCAGGGGACCTTCACCGGCGCGCGCCGCTATGTGCTGCACACCTTCGCGAATACCCAGAGCGCGCTGATGAAAAAGCGCGTGTCGCAATATATGGTGGGCAGCGAATGTTCGAGCTGTCATGGCAAGCGCCTCAAGAAAGAAGCGCTTTCGGTGACGTTCGCAGGGCTCGATATCGGTGAATTCTCGCAACTGCCGCTCGCACGGCTCGCGGCAATCCTCGATCCCATCGCACGCGGCGAATGGCCGGATCAGGACGCCACGAACGCCGGCGACAACAAGGCGCTCAGCAAGCGGGCGATGCGCGACGCGACAGCGCAACGGGTCGCCGCAGGCGGATCGGCGCACAAAGCCGCGCCCGATGTGCGACGCACGCCGAATCTTTCCGAAGAGAAGCGCGTCGCCGCGCAACGGATTGCAGCCGAACTGCTGGAGCGACTGACCACGCTGATCGACCTGGGGCTCGGCTATCTGGCGCTGGAGCGCAGCACGCCGACGCTGTCATCGGGTGAACTGCAACGCTTGCGCCTGGCGACACAGCTGTCATCGCAACTATTCGGCGTCGTGTATGTACTCGATGAACCGTCCGCCGGCCTGCATCCTGCCGACGGCGAAGCGCTCTTCACCGCACTGCAAGGACTGAAGGCGGCAGGCAATTCGCTGTTTGTCGTCGAACATGATCTGCAGATGATGCGGCGCGCGGACTGGCTGGTCGATGTCGGCCCGGCGGCCGGCGAGGCAGGCGGTCATGTGGTCTATAGCGGTCCGCCGGCCGGACTTGCCGAGATCGAGGCGTCGCAGACGCGCCGGCAGCTGTTCGCGCCGCCCGCGCCCGTCCAACGCACGGCGCGCAAACCTGCTGGCTGGCTTCGGCTCGCCAATATCACACGCAACAATCTGCACGGGCTTGACGCTGCGTTTCCGCTTGGCTGCTTTACGACCGTCACGGGCGTGTCGGGCTCAGGCAAATCGAGCCTCGTGAGCCAGGCGTTGCCGGAACTCGTGGCAACCCGCCTGGGACGGGTCATCGAAGGCCCGGACGAGGATGAGCAGGACCCGCTGCTCACCAGTGCGACGGTGCCGACCAGCGGTCATATCGTCGATGGCATGGACGCGCTGCGGCGGCTCGTGCGCGTCGATCAAAAGCCGATCGGGCGCACGCCGCGCTCCAACCTGGCGACCTATACAGGCCTGTTCGACCACGTGCGCAAGCTTTTCGCCGACACGCCACTGGCGCGCAAGCGTCGCTACAGCACCGGCCGCTTTTCGTTCAATGTCGCGCAAGGCCGCTGTCCGACCTGCGAAGGCGAAGGCTTCGTCAGCGTCGAACTGCTGTTTCTGCCGAGCGTCTATGCGCCTTGCTCGACCTGCCACGGCACCCGCTACAACACGCAGACGCTGGAAATCACGTGGCGCGATAAAAACATTGCCGAAGTACTCGACCTGACCGTTGACGCGGCCTGTGATTTCTTCGCCGACGAAGCCCATGTCATGCGCGCGCTGAATGTATTGCGCGACATCGGCCTCGGTTATCTGAGGCTCGGTCAGCCGGCCACTGAATTGTCCGGCGGCGAAGCGCAGCGCATCAAGCTCGCCACCGAACTGCAGCGCGCGCAGCGCGGCGACACGCTGTACATCCTCGACGAACCCACCACCGGCCTGCACCCCGCCGACGTGGACCGGCTACTGGTGCAACTCCAGGGACTCGTCGACGCGGGCAACACAGTGGTGGTGGTCGAACACGACATGCGGGTGGCCGCGCAAAGCGACTGAGTGATCGACGTCGGCCCGGGCGCGGGCGACGCCGGCGGCACGATCGTGGCAAGCGGCACGCCGGAAAAGGTGGCGCGCGCCAGAGACAGCCGCACTGCCGCTTATCTGCGGCCACGCCTCATGGCTTGAACACGACCGGAACGTGCATTAGCGAGTGCTTAAAAGCGTGCGTCTTATAGGCGCCATGTTCCGAATGGAACGTGGCGCCTGCTTATTTATGCAAGAAGCCTTAAAAAGTATTCTTGCTCGTCAACGAATTCGCGGAATCGTTCGTTAACGAAGAGATTAGGGGCTGATTGAGCGAACTGAATGGATCAGCAATTAACGAACGTTCGGACACAGAAGAAGAAAATCCGGCCAAATGCGGCAGCGCACAAAAAATAACACCAATTGTTCATACCAACCCGAATCAACGGGTGGAACCGTGACGCACGAAGTTAATCCGTGGAACGCTTACGGAGCAAGGCTGGGAAAGATGCGGCGGGGAGTATGGAACTGATTGATTGGCGGTAACAAAAACACCGTGCGCGCAGTCAACCGGTAAATTCTATTCAAAGAATTCAATCGCGGGTCGCATTGTGCCGATAAAGCAACAGAGAACAGGTAAGGCGCGTCGGGCACTGGTGTAAAACGGGGACCGAGGCAGATAATCGGTTTGTAAAGGAGAGTGATCATGGATGCCAAACCACCGAAGATTCCGACCCCGGATAAAGTCTTTTGCCCGGATCCGGAACCCGCTGGCGTCGAGTTTCTGGGTGCAGAACTGCCTGAGCACGTTCGCGCCTTTTTCGACGAACAACGCAAGTCGTGCGAAACGAAGTAATTTTGCAGTGGCGCGATGCAGCATCGGCGACCGCGCGATCGGCGCACGGTGTGTGTCGCATCGCGTCTGAACAGCCATTCAGCGTCCAGTTTGCGATGCGGGTGATGGCTGCCTGATCGTAGGGCGCGGGGTTCCCCCGGCCCGCGTAGGTCCGTGCGCGCCTGTCGCCTACGCCTACATATCCGAGACGCGCGTCTTTATCTGTCAGCGCGCCCAGTTGCTCCCCGCATCGTCTATTCTTCTGGTTTTTCTTCCACGGCCGCCCGGCTCGTTCCTTCACTCATGAATCTTTCGTACCGCCTCGGCACGTCCTGCGCGCTCGCGCTATTCGCCGCACTTGCGTTTGCCCCCGCCTCTGCCATCGCCGATGGGGACGACACGGCGCTTACCAGTCTGATCGCGCTCGCCTCGCAACGCCTCGCCTTGGCGGAGCCTGTGGCGCGCTGGAAGTGGGCCAACCATCGAGCGATCACTGACACGCCGCGCGAAAATGCGCTACTCGCCGACGTCGAGAAGCGCGCTGTCGCGGCAAACGTCGACCCGGCATTTGCGCGTGCCTTCTTTCAGGATCAGATCGACGCCAGCAAGGACGTGCAGAATGCGCTCTTTGCCAACTGGCGCAGCACGCGGCCGCCTGAAGGGCCGGCACCCGATCTGGCCAGCAGCACGAGACCGCAACTGGACCAGCTGACGCAGTCACTGGTGGCCGCACTGGCTCGGGTCCAGCCGCTGCGCACGGCGCCGGACTGTCCGTCGCGCGTTGCGCAATCGCTTGCTAACTGGAAATCGCTGACCCGGTACGACTCCGCCCGTTCGAGCGCGCTGACGCGAGCTCTCGGTCATGTGTGCGAATCGGGCGGCGTCGGCGCGACGGGCTAATTGAAGCTGTTGCACTCGCCTGGCTTGCAATCGCTAGGCGAGGCTCGGCGCCCCCTGCGGCACGGACGTGCCGGGTGTCACGCTCAAGGGCATCACGCGCAAGCCGCGCGCAAGATGACTCTGCAGGATGCGATAGGTGGATAGTTCGAACGGCCCAGCCGCGCTGGCCGCGTGCAGCGTCGCCGCCTGCACGAGCGACGGCGCATGGCCGATATAGCGCCACCGGTCGACCACATGAAAAGCCCGCGCAAGCGACGCTTCTTCGCGCTCTTCAAAAACAATCGGCCCCTCGAACGGCCAGGGCGCATCCGCGGGATCGCTCTTTGTTACGCGCGGCACCCGGTTATGCCCGGGACGCAGTGTCGAGATCCACTGCGCCTCCGCGAGCATGGCACCCAACTCGCCGCCCGTGGCTCGCCACTCGACACGCCGCACCTGTTGCGCGAGCCGCATGTCCTTCGACGAACGCCGCTCGCCCGTCAAATGCGCCCGCAACCGTTGGCGCACGCGCACGCTTCGCCCGACATACAGCGGCAAATCCGCTTCGCCATAAAATGCATAGACGCCGCAGCCAGCCGGCGCGGTATCGAGCAGATCTTCAGTGATGTCGCCGGCAAGCCGGTAGCGTCGCGTCGTGCGCTCGATCTGCGCGCGTAAGACATCCAGCGGCACAAGGCCGTGCAGCCGCTGCCAGAACTGCCAGATCAGATCGGCGTCGGCCAGCGCGCGGTGGCGATCTGACGGCACGAGCCCATGGCGTTCGACCAGCGCGTCGAGCCCATGACGCTTTTCCGCCGGAAACAACGCGCGCGACAGACGTACCGTGCACAGCACGTCCGGGTCGAACGCAAGCCCGGCGCGGCGAAATTCGCCACGCAAAAACCCGCGATCGAAACTGGCGTTGTGCGCGACGAACAACTTGCCGTTCAGGCGCTCCAATAGCGCCGGCGCGATCGCATCGAAGGTCGGTGCGCCGCGTACCATCGCATTGGTAATGCCGGTAAGTTGCTGGATAAACGACGGGATGGACTGCTGCGGGTCGACAAGGCTGCTCCAGCGCGATACGCCGGCCGGCCCTACTTCGACCACGCCGACTTCGGTAATGCGGTGCTCGCTGGTCGAGCCGCCCGTGGTTTCAAGGTCGACGAATACGATCGGCACATCGAGGGCCGGTTCCGGCAGAAGCTGTTCAGACATGGAAGAGATACTTTGGACGTGTGGCTTTGCGGCAAGTATGCACCAGTTGGCGGCCGCGTAGCCGGACAGCATGGCATTGTGGTGGCTGTTGCTGGCGAAAATGACCGGACGGTCATGTGCGCGGAGCGCCGGACATAAGGCGGCAAACTACTCTGTTCTTATACTGATCGATCTGAAACTCCCCGAGATACCTTCTCGTTTCTTTGCGTTTTTCAGATTCGCGCGAACTGGATAGTTAATAGCACACGCCTTATCAACAAACAGCCATTAAAAAAGCCCTCGTGTCTGACGAGGGCTTTCTTCTCTACGCCTTGGTGCCCGGCGGCATGCGCCGGACAGATCAGCACGATTTACAGCGGCTGAATGTTGGCCGCTTGCTTGCCCTTCGGGCCCGCCTTGACGTCAAAGGAGACGCGCTGATTTTCCTTCAGCGACTTGAACCCTTCGCTGCGAATCTCCGAAAAGTGCGCGAACAGATCGTCGCCACCCGAATCCGATGTGATGAAGCCAAAACCTTTAGCATCGTTGAACCATTTGACGATACCAGTTTCCATATTCCAGTTTCCCTCGATGTTTTATCAAAATCGGGCAATGCCCTCACGCCGAATCCCGCAGCCAAATGCACCTGAAGCACCTGAATCGGATATTTCTGACAGCCTCTGCGCGATCAGGTCTGGCGATTGAAATTCAGCATTGCCGTTATACGGGGAACGACGAAATGCCGTCAAGTAAATTTTCCATATTCGCTTAGCTCACTGCGCGATAAACGGACAACTAGTCAAGTTAAACTCGGCGCAGAATTTTCAGTAAAAGGAGAAAAATCGATATGTCATTCTTACCGCTTAATTGACGACATGCTAAATGGCGGGAAAAATTTCAACACCGTTTCGGCAATATGTAACAAAGAATGATTTTAGTAAGTGTTTGTCCGAGTTGTTGCGCTGCAATCATGGCCGCATGATGGAAATTGATAGCAAAGTAGTTATGCGTATCAGGAGACCGCCATGCTGTTCAATGAATTGCGCCGCCTCGTCACCTGGCTCACCCAATCGCCCGCAAAGACGGCGACCGATCAATCCGCAGTGGTCGACGAATCATCCTCTGCGCTGGAGTTCGATCCTGATCCGGTGTGGCACGGCGATCACTGGCAAAACCTGCTGTCGTCACCGATGGACGCACGCCGCTATGTGATGGAAGACTGGAGTGTCTCCGTCACGTCTGACTGGACAGCAACCGACCTGACCGCGCACGCGCACTAACTCAGTAGTCGCCAGGCGAAAAAAAAGCGCGACTGGAAAGTCGCGCCGACAAAGGTTTGGAGATCTTCTTCGTCAACGAAAAAGTCTGCTTCGGAAAGCAGAACTTGCAGTATAGCGGTTGCGCCAATTTCGATTATTCTCACTATCGACAATCATCTGTTGCAATAGCGACAACAATCACTTTAATACGCTTTATTACGTTGTTTTTCCGCATCGAATACTGTCGCAAATGAGCAACGTGATTCGGCTGGCCTATCTTCTTTCCTCACCGTATATCGCCGCAAGCCTTTATCAGCAAGGCTTTAACGGCATTCGACTATCGTTTCTGATTACGTAATACTTTATTGCGAAAATCGGAATGCCTATTTGTCGCAGCCCCTCTCTACACTCTGCCTAACCGGAAACCGGTGCGCCTGGAACACGGCGCGCTTCTCACGTGGATTTCGCCTCTCGCAGCGCCGCGTGAAGGTCTCCTTAAGCCTGGGTTCAACACCCACTCTCGCTCTCGGAGTTACAAGATGAAAAAGACACTCATGGTCGCGGCCCTCACGGGCGTTTTTGCCACGGCGGCACATGCCCAAAGCAGCGTTACGCTGTACGGTTTGATCGACGCCGGCATCACCTACACGAATAACCAGCACGGCCACAGCAACTGGCAAGAAACGAGCGGCTCGGTCAACGGCAGCCGTTGGGGCCTGCGCGGCGCTGAAGATCTGGGTGGCGGTCTCAAGGCCATCTTCACGTTGGAAAACGGCTTCGGCATCAATGACGGCACGCTGAAGCAAGGCGGCCGTGAATTTGGCCGTCAAGCCTTCGTCGGCCTGACGAGCGACCAGTTCGGCGCCGTGACCCTGGGCCGTCAATACGACAGCATGGTCGACTACGTCGGCCCGCTGGCACTGACCGGCACACAGTACGGCGGCACGCAGTTCGCGCACCCGTTCGATAACGACAACCTGAACAACTCGTTCCGCGTCAACAACTCGGTCAAGTACCAGAGCGTGAACTACGGCGGCTTCAAGTTCGGCGGCATGTACGGCTTCTCGAATCAGGCTGACGGCTTCGCCAACAACCGTGCTTACAGCGCAGGCGCATCGTATAACTGGGGCGGCCTCAACGTCGCCGCGGCTTACCTGCAACTGAACAGCAACGGCGCGACCGGCGCGGCTGCGGCGTTCAACTCGGGTGGCGCAGTGTCGAGCGACAACACGTTCTTCGCTGGCCGTCAGCAAACGTGGGGCGCAGGCGCGAACTACGCGTTCGGTCCGGCAACCGTCGGCCTCGTGTACTCGCAAACGAACCTGTCGGGTCTGGCAGGTATCGGTGCAGGCGCATCGGGTCAAACGGGCGGTATCGCGTTCGGCGGCAGCAGCGCTCACTTCCAGAACTTCGAAGCGAATGCTCGTTATGCGCTGACGCCGGCAGTGAGCGTCGCAGGTTCGTACACGTACACGCGTGCGAGCCTGGCCGGCACGCGTCCGCACTGGAACCAGTTCAACCTGCAAACCGCGTACGCGCTGTCCAAGCGTACGGACGTGTACCTGCAAGGCGAATACCAGCAAATCAACGAAAACGCCATCGTCGACGCAGACATCAACGGTCTGGGCGCTTCGGGCAACAACAAGCAAGTGGCGGTGACCGCAGGTCTGCGCCACCGCTTCTAAAGCGGCCGCATCACCCGCAGTCCCGAAAGGCGCCGTTCGCGGCGCCTTTTTTGCTTTCTGAGGATGAAAGCAGGTACCCGGAGAGAGCCACATGCTTGGCTGCTCCGATCGGCAGATCTAGCCGCCTGTGTCCGGTGGAGGATACTTAACGTCCAGTATGTCGATCGACTGCGGACCGGCGGGCGTGTGCAGCGTCACCGTATCGCCGATCTTCGCCTTGAGCAGCGCGCGTGCGATCGGCGAGATCCAGCTGACGCAACCGATATCCAGATCGACCTCATCGACGCCGACAATCGTCACGGTATGCACTTCGCCGTCTTCCGTCGCATATTCGACGCTTGCGCCGAAAAAAACCTGATCGACGTTTTCCTGCTTGCTGCTGTCGACCACTTCCGCCAGATCGAGGCGCTTGGTCAGAAAGCGGATGCGCCGGTCGATTTCGCGCAAACGGCGTTTGCCGTAGATATAGTCGCCGTTTTCCGAGCGATCGCCATTCGACGCCGCCCAGGACACAAGTTTGACCACCTCCGGCCGCTCGTTGTCGATCAGATGCAGCAGTTCGTCGCGCATGCGCCGGTAGCCGGCGGGCGTGATGTAGTTTTTCGTACCCGCGGGGACATCGGGCTGGGCGACGTCGAGGTCGTCGTCGTTTTCTTCACTCGACTCTTTGACAAATGCCTTGTTCATGATGGTCCATTGGCTGCAGCAAGCGACTGCCTATCAAGGGTACACGATCAGGGCAATGAGACAAATCGCAGTTACACGCTTCCCTTTTTTGAAACCTTTGCTATAATCTCGTTTCTGCGTGCGGCTGTAGCTCAGTTGGATAGAGTACTTGGCTACGAACCAAGGGGTCGTGGGTTCGAATCCTGCCAGCCGCACCACTTATTCGAGGGCCTCCCTCCGGGGAGGCCCTTACGTTTTACCCGGATTTATTGCAGTATCATTGCACCACCTGTTTAGCGTGCGGCTGTAGCTCAGTTGGATAGAGTACTTGGCTACGAACCAAGGGGTCGTGGGTTCGAATCCTGCCAGCCGCACCATCTATGAGGGGCCTTCCGATCGGAAGGCCCTTTGTTTTTGGTCAACCGCTTCCGCCCTTGCGCCATCGATACCGCGCCACCGCGACGCCTATCGCGGCGGCGACTGGATGTCGCCAATCTGCCCGCCGGGCCTCGGCATGTCATCAAACGACCCGCCCGTTGTCTGGTCACCGATCGGCTTCGCGCGCGTCCCATCCAGCGCCTGCGGCTGACGCAACACCTCTTCCACGCTATCGCCGAAACGGCTTTGAACAAACGCCCGGAGCAACGCGACCTGCAAAGAGTCCCCTCGCCCCTCCACCGTGCGATGTCCACCCTCAAAATCCGCCACGCAGTGAGCCGCGCCGTGATGGGTCCGCTCACGCACTTCCAGCCGCTGAGCGCGCTCCAGCACTGCCGCCGCCGCTTCCCATGACGTAGAGGGCATGAACCGGCCGTCCCACGGGCGGCCACGGTCGTTACCGCGGATCGAGACCGTCTCGCCGCTATCGGTAAAGTGGATTTCGCGCACGAAGTCGTGCAGGCTGCGGGCGACCCAGTAGTCGAGCGCCACGCCAGTGAGGTCAGCTACGTTCATAAGCGTTCTCCCTGAAGTTCAGGTGAGACTCTCAGGTCGCGAGGGCGTTCAGATTCGGACGGTGGGGTGAGTCGTCAAACGCGGCCTGAGGCAGCTCGATGCACCTCGAGGCGCCTCAAACAGCCATCAGGATTAGTAATCCGCCCGTTCGCGATCGATCCGCATGCCGCCGTCGTGGCGGTGATGCCCTTCCTCGCTCGGCCGCTCGCGGGCAATGCGCATCACGTCCGGATTGGTGCGCACACGCCGCATGACATTGGCAAGGTGGACGCGGTCGCTGACCTGAATAACGAAACGCAGCACCGTGGATTCCTGCGACAGGTCTTCGTCCATCGCGATGTGGACGATGTTGGCGTCCGCCGATGTGATGTCAGCCGCGACGCGGGCAAATACGCCCTTGGTGTTCTTGACCAGCACCTTCACCGCGACATCGAACAGGCGTCCCGGCTGCGGCGCCCACGCGACGTCGATCCAGCGACCCGGATCGCGCCGATGAATACGCTGGGCGACGCGGCAATCCGTGGTGTGAATCGCCATGCCGAGGCCAATCCCGATGTAGCCCATGATGTCGTCGCCCGGAATTGGGCGGCAGCACGCGGACAACTGCACCGACATGCCCTCGGTGCCGGTAATCACCACCGGCGGCGCATGCGAGGCTGTACCGTCGCGCGAGCCGTCGTCGTCAGCGTCGCGGCCGCTCATCAGGACCTCGATGCGCTTGGCCATGACCGCCGCGACACGCCGGCCCAAGCCGATGTCCGCGAAAATTTCCTGACGGTTCTTGTTGCCCGTCCATTGCACCAGCTTTTCCCATGCTTCCGGCGTGACGTCCGAGAGCGCCAGCCCATAACCCTTGAGCGCCTGATCGACGAGGCGTTCGCCGAGCTGCACGGACTCGTTCAGACGCATCGTCTTCAGATAGTGGCGAATGGCCGAGCGTGCCTTGCCGGTGCGCACAAACCCCAGCCACGCCGGATTCGGCTTTGAATACGGCGCCGTGATGACTTCGACGATATCGCCGCTCTTCAGCTCTGTGCGCAGCGGCAGCAGTTCATTGTTGATCTTCACCGCGACACACTGGTTGCCCAGGTCGCTGTGGATCGAATACGCGAAGTCGAGTGCGGTCGCGCCGCGCGGCAGCGCCATGATCTTCGACTTCGGCGTGAACACGTAGACCGCGTCCGGGAACAGGTCGATCTTGACGTGCTCGAGGAATTCGCTCGAATCGCCGGCTTCGCTCTGGATGTCGAGCAACGACTTCAGCCACTGATGCGCGCGCTTCTGCACGTCGTTCAGATCCGCGCCGCCGTTCTTGTACAACCAGTGCGCGGCCACCCCTGCTTCGGCGATCTCGTGCATTTTGCGCGTGCGCACCTGGAACTCGATCGGCGCACCGAACGGGCCGACCAGCGTGGTGTGCAGCGACTGATAGCCGTTCACCTTCGGGATGGCGATGTAATCCTTGAATTTGCCCGGCACCGGCTTGTAGAGCGCATGCAGCGCCCCGATGCAGGTGTAGCACTCCAGCGCGCTCTCAACCACGACGCGAAAACCATACACGTCGAGCACCTGGGAGAACGACAACTGCTTGTCGCGCATCTTCTTGTAGATACTGAAGATGGTTTTCTCGCGGCCGGTGACTTCGGCGTCGAGCTTCGCGTCGGCAATCGCGCGCTGCACCGACTCCAGAATCTTGCCGACCACCTCGCGCCGGTTGCCCCGCGCAGCCTTGACGGCTTTTTCGAGCGTGGCGTAGCGGTGCGGATTGAAATTCGCGAAGCTCAGATCCTGCAGCTCGCGATAGGTATTGTTCAGGCCAAGCCGATGCGCGATCGGCGCGTAGATATCCAGCGTTTCGCGGGCCACGCGGCGGCGCTTTTCGTGCGGCACCGCGCCGAGCGTGCGCATGTTGTGCAGCCGGTCGGCGAGCTTCACCAGAATCACGCGGACGTCGCGCGCCATTGCCAGCAGCATCTTGCGGAAGTTTTCCGCCTGCGCTTCCTCGCGATTGCGAAACTCCATCTTGTCCAGCTTCGACAAGCCGTCCACCAGTTCCGCGACCTTGGCGCCGAAGCGCTCGGCGAGTTCGGCCTTGGTCACGCCCTGGTCTTCCATCACGTCATGCAGCAGCGCCGCCATGATCGACTGGGCGTCGAGATTCCAGCCCGCGCAGATTTCCGCGACGGCGACAGGATGCGTGATGTAGGGCTCGCCACTCTGGCGATACTGGCCAAGGTGGGCTTCGTCGCTGAAATGGAACGCCGCCTTGATGTCCTTGATCTCTTCTGGCTGCAAATAGCCGGATAAGGCGGACGTCAGCTTGGCGATCGAAACGACGTCATGCCGGCGCGGTTGCTCCGGCGTGGCGGTCGGCCCGAACAGATGGCGAAACGACTGTTCGAGGACCGCGTCGATGTACTTGCGTGCAGACGAGGGCGAGTCGGCGTCGTGTTCCACTTCCGTTGCGGTGGGCGGGGTAGCACTCATTTTCGCCTCCGTAGCGGTTAGGGTTGGACGCCGGCCTGTACGTTGATGCAATTACGCGTGGCAAATAAGTGTGACAAACGCGTGTGGCAAATGCGCAATCGAAAACGGAACAGTGCGCCTTAAACCGGCACCTTCTTCAGCATTTCGACGCCAACCTGGCCGGCTGCGATTTCGCGCAGTGCGACGACGGTGGGCTTGTCGCGGCTTTCGATCTTTGGCGTGTGGCCTTGAGCGAGCTGACGCGCGCGATAGGTTGCGGCAAGCGCGAGTTCGAAACGGTTCGGAATCTGTTTGAGGCAGTCTTCGACGGTAATGCGGGCCATGTTGGGTTCCTTCTTGCAAGAAAACTGGGCCGCCCCAAGTTTTCTTGTCCCCCTCGGGGGGCCTGGCGCGAAGCGACAGGTCTGGGGGCGTTAATTGATGTTCCTTATTCTACCTTATGTGCTCGACACACCGCCGCGCTCACGCGTGTGGCAGGTGAATGCCGAGCTGCACGAAAAGCTGCGTGTGGCGCGCGTATTGCGATGCGAAGCGCGAACGCGTCGCGGCCACGAGGCATTGCAGCTCGCCAAGCGCGCGATCGAAGTTCTCGTTGATCACGACGTACTCCGCTTCCGCCGCGTGCGCCATTTCGCTGCCGGCCGCGAGCAGACGCCGCGTGATCACGTTCGGCTCGTCCTGACCGCGCTTTTTCAGACGCTCTTCGAGCGCATCCAGCGACGGCGGCAGGATGAAAATTTCGACCGCGTTATGAAACTGCTTCTTCACCTGTTGCGCGCCCTGCCAGTCGATTTCGAGCAGCACGTCATGGCCCATTTTCATCTGCTCTTCGATCCACAGGCGCGAAGTCGCATAGTAGTTGCCATGCACTTCCGCGCTTTCGAGGAACTCGCCGGCCGCGTGACGCGTGAGGAAATCGTCGACCGTCGTGAAATGGTAATGCTCGCCGTCCTGCTCTTTCGGACGCGGCGGGCGCGTGGTGTACGAAATCGACAGACGGATCGCGTCGTCGCCGGCGAGCAGCGCGTTCACGAGCGTCGACTTACCCGCGCCCGAAGGCGCGACCACCATGAACAGATTGCCGGGGTACGCACCGGCGTAGGGGTTGCGTGGTGCGCTGTGTTCGCGTGTGTGGTCGGTCATGTTCGTGTTGCTCCAGCTTTATTCCAGATTTTGTACTTGCTCGCGCATCTGTTCGATGAGCAGCTTCAAGGTCATCGACGAATCGGCCAGTTCCTTCGCCGCCGCTTTCGAACCCAGCGTGTTCGCTTCGCGATTCAGTTCCTGCATCATGAAGTCGAGCCGCTTGCCGACCTTGCCGCCCTTCTGGATCACGTGACGCGTTTCGTTCAGGTGAGCCGTGAGGCGCGACAGCTCTTCGGCGATGTCGATACGGATACCGTACATCGTGACTTCCTGGCGAATCCGTTCGTTGATTTCCTCGCGCGAAACGATCGTTACAGCCGTATCGGGCGCGGCGATGCCGAGCGCTTCCTGCAGACGCTCGACGATCTTCTGCTGATGCCTCGCGATCAGTTCCGGCACGAGCGGCGTGATTTTCGTCACGATCGCTTCCATCTCCGTGACGTTGGCGAGCAGCATGGCGGCAAGTTGCGCGCCTTCGCGGCCACGCACGTCGATCAGATCCGTGATCGCCTGCTTGCCGCACGCGAGCACCGCGTCGCGCAGCACCTCGGGCGCCACGCCGCTTTCGGCCAGCACGCCAGGCCAGCGCAGAATTTCGCCGGTGCGCAGACGCTCCGCTTCAGGGAAAGTGGACAGCACGCTGCGTTCAAGCAAGGCGAGCTGCGTGAGCGCGTCATGACTGATCGAACCGGCGTTGGCGGACTGTTCGCTACGCTGCAGATTGATACGGATATCGACCTTGCCGCGCGAGAGCTTGTTCATCAGCATTTCGCGCAGCGTCGGCTCGCATACGCGCACGTCTTCCGGCATGCGGAAGTTCAGGTCGAGAAAGCGCGAGTTCACGGTGCGCAGTTCGACCGAGACGCTCACACCACCCGTGCCCGAGGCCGCGACGAGTTCGCGCGTGGCGCTCGCATAGCCAGTCATGCTGTAGATCATGGTATTTCTCGAGAGTGTGGCCATGCATATGGCGATGGCCGGAGAGTCGAATCGCCCGGCGTGTACGAGACGCGGGGCGGGGAATCCGCATTATCCCATTTTTGGCACGAGAGCCGCCCCGTGAACACCGGACGGCACACGCGCACAGCCGTCGCGCGGCCAGGTCGCGCCGCGCGATAGACACTATTAGGCGGTAAAATCGCGCTTTCCCTTCCGCTTTTCTTCCACACCGATCCCAACATGACCAACGACACTCAACGCCCCAGCGGCCGCCAGGCCAACCAGCTGCGCGACGTGCGCATCACGCGGCACTACACGAAGCATGCGGAGGGCTCGGTGCTGGTCGAGTTCGGCGACACCAAAGTCATCTGCACGGCCAGCATCGCCGAGTCCGTGCCGTCGTTCCTGCGCGACCGCGGCCAGGGCTGGCTGACCGCCGAATACGGCATGCTGCCGCGCGCCACGCACACCCGCAGCGACCGCGAAGCCGCGCGCGGCAAGCAAACCGGCCGCACCCAGGAAATCCAGCGTCTGATCGGCCGGGCGCTGCGTTCGGTGTTCGATCTGGAGAAGCTCGGCGCGCGCACGCTGCATATCGATTGCGACGTCATCCAGGCCGATGGCGGCACGCGCACGGCCAGCATCACCGGCGCTTTCGTCGCCGCGCATGACGCCGTGGCGAAGCTGCTGGCCACCGGCCGCATCGAAAGCTCGCCGATCACCGATTACGTCGCGGCGATTTCGGTCGGCGTGTACGACGGCCTGCCGGTGCTCGATCTCGACTACGACGAAGATTCGCAATGCGACACCGACATGAACGTGGTGATGACGGGCGCGGGCGGCTTCGTCGAAATCCAGGGCACCGCCGAAGGCGTGCCGTTCTCGCGCGACGAAATGAACTCGCTGCTGGACCTCGCAAGCGACGGCATCAATACGCTGATCGCGAAACAGAAAGCAGCGTTGGAGCACAAGGGTGAGTGAAGTGAGTCAACGCGGCGGCGCTGTGTCCGGCGCGCCGCTGAAGAAAGTCGTGCTGGCGTCGAACAACGCGGGCAAGCTGCGCGAGTTCGCGGCGCTGCTCGGCGCCGCCGGCATCGAGTTGATCCCGCAAGGCGAGCTGAACGTGCCCGAGGCGGAAGAGCCGCACCCTACCTTCGTCGAAAACGCGCTGACCAAGGCGCGTCACGCGGCGAAGCTCACCGGCCTGCCCGCGCTCGCCGACGACTCCGGCTTATGCGTGCGGGCATTGCGCGGCGCGCCGGGCGTTTATTCGGCGCGTTACGCGCAGCTTGCCGGCGGCGAGAAAAGCGACGCGGCGAACAACGCACGCCTCGTTTCCGCGCTGCAGGGCGAAGCCGATCGCCGCGCGTATTACTACTGCGTGCTGGCACTCGTGCGTCACGCCGACGATCCCGAACCGCTGATCGCCGAAGGACGCTGGCAAGGTGAAATGCTCGATACGCCGCGCGGCAAGCATGGCTTCGGCTACGACCCGTACTTCTTTTTGCCTTCGCTGAACGCCAGCGCGGCGGAGCTCGAACCGGCTGTGAAGAACGCCAGCAGCCATCGCGCGATCGCATTGCGGCAACTGCTCGCCCGTCTGACGGAGGAAGCATGATTCCGATCAAGCCGGCCGCTGCCGATATCGGCAGCGGCGTCATCAAGGCCTTTACGTCGCCGGGCAGCATTCGTCTCACGTCGTTGCCGCCGCTCGCGTTGTACGTCCACTTTCCGTGGTGCGTGCGCAAGTGTCCGTACTGCGATTTCAACTCGCACGAATGGAACGGCGACACCTTCCCGGAAACCGACTACCTGGACGCCCTGCGCGCCGATCTCGAGCTGGCGCTGCCGCTCGTGTGGGGCCGCCAGGTACATACGGTGTTTATCGGCGGCGGCACGCCCAGCCTGCTGTCGGCGGCAGGACTCGACCGCATGCTGTCCGACGTGCGCGCGCTGCTGCCGCTCGACGCGGACGCGGAAATTACACTCGAAGCCAATCCCGGCACTTTCGAAGCCGCCAAGTTCGCGCAGTTTCGCGCGAGCGGCGTGAATCGTTTGTCGGTAGGCATTCAAAGTTTCAATGAGGCGCATCTGAAGGCGCTCGGCCGGATTCACGATTCGGCGCAAGCACGCCACGCGGTCGAGGTGGCGGCCAGCACATTCGACAACTTCAACCTCGACCTGATGTTCGCGCTGCCGCAGCAGACGCTCGCGGAATGTCAGGCCGACATTGAAACCGCGCTGTCCTACGCGCCGCCGCATTTGTCGCTGTATCACCTGACGCTCGAGCCGAACACGTTGTTTGCGAAGTTCCCGCCTGCACTACCGGACGACGATGCATCCGCCGATATGCAGGACTGGATTCACGAGCGCACAACGGCGGCCGGTTATGGTCGTTACGAAGTCTCCGCCTACGCGCAACCGCATCGGCAGAGCAAGCACAATCTTAACTACTGGCGTTTCGGCGACTACCTTGGCATCGGCGCCGGCGCGCATACCAAGCTGTCGTTTCCGAACCGCGTGCTGCGTCAGGCGCGTTACAAGCATCCCACCACCTTCATTGAGCAGGCGAAGGCCGGTACAGCGGTGCAGGAAGAACACGAAGTCGGACCGCGCGATCTGCCGTTCGAGTTCATGCTGAACGCGCTGCGGCTGGTGGAAGGGTTTCCAGTGCACCGCTTCATCGAGCGCACGGGGTTGTCGATGACCTCGATCGAGCCGGCTTTGCAGGAAGCAGAACGGCGCAAGCTGATCACCCGCGATCACGAAAAGATCGCGCCGACGCCACTCGGCCAGGCGTTCCTGAACGATCTGCAAGGGCTGTTTCTGAAAGATCCGCAGTGATTGCTGCGCCACCGTGTGCCGCAGCGGGGATTTTTCAGGTTACAATTTGCGGCTTGGAGGTGTGGCCGAGCGGTTTAAGGCACCGGTCTTGAAAACCGGCGAAGGAGTGATCCTTCCGTGAGTTCGAATCTCACCGCCTCCGCCAGACAATCAATGAAAACGGGCCTTGCGGCCCGTTTTTCATTGATAGCCGCCAATGTCGCGGCTAACCCGGCCAGCTTTCCCGCACACCATGGGCCGAGACGCCAACCGCCGCCTACACTGAACGGAACATGCGTTTGCCGCAGACGGAACGAACGCTCAGGGGGTTCCCCTCCCCTTAACTTCCCCGCTCGCCGGTCGATATCAAAGCTATCTGATCTGTCCTGTCCGCGCACGCCCGGGAGACGCTCATGAAATTCCGTTCGCTCGTTACCGCACTGGTTTGGATTGCCATGGGCGTGAGTGCATCGTGCGCGTTTGCCGGTTCGTCGATAGCATTGTCCGACGACGACAGCGCCGCCGTGTTCGGCTCAGTCAGGCTGACGTCCATGCAGGATATTGGTGGCAACGTGACGCTCGGCGCCTCGGCGGCCGCACTGGGTGCCAACGCACTGCATGGTGCAAGCGGCAACATCGGCGTCAATCTCGCCGCAGGCGCGCTCAACGTGCAAGCGAATCAGATCGCGCTGATCAACACGCCGCAAGCCGACATCTCAACGCAACAGAACGTGCACACCGTCGCGCAGTTGACCGGCAACTCGACTGCCGAACTCGGCGCGGGCGCGCTGTCACGCGTCAGCGGTAACGTCGGCGTGAACCTCGCGTCCGGCGTGGGCAATGCCCAGCTCAACGGACTCGTGGTTCACTAAAAGCCTGCGTCAGGCGCTAAGCATCTCCAGCTTCTCGCGTGCATCCGCGCAACGGCGATTCAGGTCGCGATGCACCAACTGGCTGTCGAGCAGCGTTGAGACATCCGACAAGCCGTAATCAAAGCGCAAGACGTATTCGATGTCTGTGTAATCGTGATAGGCGCCGCTGTCTGCCAGCTTCTGCGCTTCGGCGAAGGCAGCATGTTGCCGCTCGCCGTTCATCAAATCTCTGATCGCCATGATTGCCGCTCCGAGGAACAGTGACTCCATCATAGCAATGCAAATTGAACGGCACGGTCGCGCGCACGCAACACCTGGTGTTTTCCGTAGTGGGTCCGTGGCGAACCGGTCACACACGAATTCAGGCCGATCTCAAGCCGCAACGACCGGCGCTTTCCTTCCATGCCAACGGACAACCAGAATCCGGCCGACGTAACACAGCGTGCCCGCGACGCCGACAACGATGCCCATGCCCTTGGGCGAACCATCCTGCCACAGTCCGACCGCAAGACTCGACAGCGCGCCGAGCGCCAGTTGAACCGCGCCGAACACGGCGGCAGCAGCGCCTGCATTCATTGGATAGCGATGCATCAGATCGGTCGTACAGTTGGCGGACAACAGACCCACCACGCCGACCACGAAGAAAAGACCAAACACGATCGACCACAGCCCGCCCCAACCCGTCAGCGACACGAGACAGACGAACAATGAAGCGATGCAACTGACGCTGGCCGCGAAGGAAATGAGCGGCAGCGAGCCGAGCTGACCGACAAGACGCGTATTCATGAAGTTGCCGAACATGATGCCGACGATATTCAGCGCGAACAGGAAGCCGTAATGTTGTGCCGACACGTGGAAGTACTCGATGTACACAAACGGCGTCGCCGTGATGTAGGCGAACATTGACGCGAACGCCATGCCGCCGCAGAGCATATGTCCCCACGCAACCGGATCGCGCAGCAATTTGCCGTAGGCGCCGAACGATTGCAGCAACGCCGACTGCGCGCGCTTCTCGCGCGGCCATGTCTCCGGCACCTTGAGGAAGGCGGTGACCGCGCACACTGTGCCGAACAGCGTCAGCACGATGAACACGACACGCCAGCCGCCGAGCAACAGCAACTGTCCGCCGATCAGCGGCGCGAGCAACGGCCCGATCGACGTAACGATTGCGAGCATTGACAGCACGCGGGCCGCGTCGGTTGGCCCGTGCGCATCGCGGGCGATGGCGCGCGCCAGTACCGAGGCCGCCCCTGCGCCGAGCGCCTGGACGAAGCGAAATGTCACCAGTGAGCCAATTGAAAACGACAGTGCGCACGCCACACTCGCCAGCGCATACATGATGATGCCGCCGAGGAGCACGGGCCGACGTCCATATGAATCCGACAACGGACCATAGAGCAGCATGCCGATCGAGAAACCGAACATGAAACTGGTAAGCGTGGTTTGCGCCGAACCAGTGCTGATGGTGAAAGCCTGCGCGATGGTTGGCAGGCTTGGCAGATACATATCGATGGAAATCGGCCCGCATGCGGCCAGCGCACCGAGCAACAGAATCAGCCGGCCATCGGGCCGGCGTCTGGTGACGTGAGACATGGGAATCCAGATGAAGCGCCGCGTCGATATCGACAGCGGAGCGTGGTGAAACGGGGAAAACAGCAACTTGACAGCCTCAATTGTACGCGACGGCCACCCCATCCACTGCCCCGGGACGCCTGACATCGAGGACAGCCATGCGAGAGGACCGCGGGTCCCACACGCACGAGCAAGTGACGGCGCACGCGCCAAGAAGACCCACACGCAGCGACCCACCACCACGCAGAGACCCACCACCATAATGATGAAAAGCTACACCACTGAAGTACCGCATCGGCGCGCGCAGCGCCGCCGGAGGAATGACAGCCTTGTCACCCAGGCGGGCAGGTGCGCAGGCCCAATCTCTACGGAGCCACGAGCCCCTCCAAGCCAGGGGACCCACTTAAATGTTGGCCGTTTGAGCCGCTTTCTTTTGCCTACTTTTCTTTGCGGCCGGCAAAGAAAAGTAGGTGCCGCCCCGCACAGGGGCGACGCTAATAGACCAACAAGAAAATAAGGAAAGGCCAACGCCGCAGGCAAAAACCCCCATCCCCCCGACTCCGGTACAATTTCCCCACCACCCCCGGCCCCGCGTGCAACGCAGACCCAGCCCCAAGCCCATCACGCCGCCGAGCAACCGCATTCATCGAACACCCATGTCCAGAAACCAAACCCTCTTCGACCGCGCGCAGCGCACCATCCCTGGCGGCGTAAACTCGCCAGTCCGCGCCTTCCGCTCCGTAGGCGGCACGCCGCGCTTCATCGAGCGCGCCGAAGGCCCGTACTTCTGGGACGCCGACGGCCAGCGCTACATCGATTACATCGGCTCATGGGGCCCGATGATCCTCGGCCACGTCCACCCGGAAGTGCTCGAAGCCGTCCAGCGTGTGCTCGCAAAAGGCTTCTCGTTCGGCGCGCCGACCGAATCCGAAATCGAAATCGCCGAAGAAATCTGCAAGCTCGTGCCGTCGATCGAACAGGTCCGCATGGTATCGAGCGGCACCGAGGCGACCATGAGCGCGCTGCGTCTCGCCCGCGGCTTCACGAACCGCAGCCGCATTGTCAAATTCGAAGGCTGTTATCACGGCCACGCCGATAGCCTGCTGGTCAAGGCCGGCTCGGGCCTGCTCACCTTCGGCAATCCGACTTCGGCGGGCGTGCCGGCGGATATCGCCAAGCACACCACGGTGCTCGAATACAACAACGTCGCCGAACTCGAAGAAGCGTTCAAGGCCTTCGGCAACGAGATCGCCTCGGTGATCGTCGAGCCGGTGGCGGGCAACATGAACCTCGTGCGCGCCACGCCGGAATTCCTGCAGGCCTTGCGCCGCCTGTGCACCAAGTACGGCTCGGTGCTGATTTTCGACGAAGTGATGTGCGGGTTCCGCGTCGCGCTAGGCGGTGCACAAGAGGTCTACCGCATCACGCCGGATCTGACGTGTCTGGGCAAGGTAATCGGCGGCGGCATGCCGGCGGCGGCCTTCGGCGGCCGGCGCGACATCATGGCGCACCTCGCGCCGCTCGGCGGCGTCTATCAGGCGGGCACGCTGTCGGGCAATCCGATCGCGGTCGCCGCAGGCCTGAAGACGCTGCAACTGATCCAGGCGCCGGGCTTCTACGAGACGCTCGCCGCGCGCACCACCCGTCTCGCGAATGGCCTTGCGAATGTCGCGCGCGAAGCGAAGGTGCCGTTCGCGGCCGATTCGCTCGGCGGCATGTTCGGCCTGTACTTCACCGAATCGATCCCGACGAGCTTCGCCGAAGTGACGAAGAGCGACGTGGCGCGCTTCAATGCGTTCTTCCACAAGATGCTCGATGCGGGCGTGTACTTCGCGCCATCGGCATATGAAGCCGGCTTCGTGTCGATTGTTCACGACGACGCGATTGTCGACGCCACGATCGAGGCAGCGCGCGGCGCCTTCGCCTCGCTCGCGGCCTGAGCCGGCGGTCCCCCGAACCCGCAGCACACAGCCCCTAGCCCAGCCACCGTACCCGAGCGGATCCCGATGTTTTCGCAAACCGATTTCGTCCATATGGAGCGCGCGCTCGCGTTGGCGAAGCGCGGCATGTACACCACCGACCCGAATCCGCGGGTCGGTTGCGTGCTCGTCAAGAACGGAGAGGTGATTGGCGAAGGCTTCACGCAACCGGCCGGGCAGGATCACGCCGAAGTGCGCGCGTTGAAGGACGCGCGCTCGCGTGGCCACGATCTGCGCGGCGCTACCGCCTACGTGACGCTCGAGCCGTGCAGCCATTTCGGCCGCACTCCGCCTTGCGCGAATGCATTGATCGACGCGCAGGTCGAGCGCGTGGTTGCCGCGATGGAAGATCCGAATCCGCAAGTCTCCGGGCGTGGCCTGAAGATGCTGCGCGATGCCGGCATCGAGGTGCGTTGTGGGCTGCTCGCCAACGAAGCGCACGAACTGAACATCGGCTTCGTGTCACGCATGACGCGCGGCCGACCGTGGGTGCGGATGAAAGTGGCGGCGTCGCTGGACGGCCGCACAGGCCTGCCCTCCGGCGTCAGTCAATGGATTACCGGCGAAGCGGCGCGTGCCGACGGTCATGCGTGGCGTGCCCGCGCGTCGGCGATTCTGACCGGCATCGGCACCGTCAGGGAAGACGATCCGCGCATGACCGTGCGCGCCGTCGACACGCCGCGCCAGCCGCAACGCGTGTTGATCGACAGCCAGCTCGACGTGCCGCCCGACGCGCAGATTCTCGCCGGCGCACCCACGCTGATCTTCTGCGGCAATCTCGATGAGCGCCA
This sequence comes from Paraburkholderia fungorum, assembly GCF_046027215.1. Classification (GTDB taxonomy): domain Bacteria; phylum Pseudomonadota; class Gammaproteobacteria; order Burkholderiales; family Burkholderiaceae; genus Paraburkholderia; species Paraburkholderia fungorum_D. Next base: position 3,698,944 of record NZ_JAQQEN010000001.1, read on the forward strand.
TGCCGAACGCGCCGCCGCGCTGCGCGACCGTGGCGCGGAAATCGTGCAACTGGCCAACGAGGCCGGCAAAGTCGATCTGCGCGCCATGCTTAAAGTGCTCGGTGAGCGCAATGTCAACGAACTGCATGTCGAGGCGGGCTACAAGCTGAACGGCTCACTACTGCGTGAAGGCTGTGTCGACGAACTGCTGGTCTATCTCGCGCCGAGCCTGCTCGGCATGGACTCGATGAGCATGTTCAATCTCACCGCACCCGAAACGCTTGACGACCGTGTACAACTGAATTTCCACACGGTCGACCGGCTCGGCGACGATCTGCGGATTCTCGCGCGCTTTGTGCCCCGCGCGGCGCCTCGTCACGCGCCGGACGCCGAGCCGCAAACCGAGCCGGCACCCCAACCTACTTCGAATTGATCAAGGAACCAGCACGATGTTTACAGGAATCGTCGCGGCGGTCGGCCGCATCGAATCAGTCAAACCCCTCGGCACGAATGGCGACGCGGGCGTACGTCTGAACGTCGAAGCCGGCGGCCTCGATCTCGAAGACGTGCAACTCGGCGACAGCATCACGATTCAGGGCGCGTGCATGACGGTGGTCGAAAAAACCACGCATTCGTTCGAAGTCGACGTATCGCGTGAAAGCCTGAACTGCACGGTCGGTCTGGGTGAACCAGGCGAAGTCAATCTGGAGAAAGCGCTGCGCGCGCATGACCGGCTCGGCGGCCACATCGTCTCCGGACATGTGGACGGCCTCGGCACGGTCACGCATTTCGCGCCGGTCGGCGAATCGCACGAATTGCGCGTGTTGGCGCCGCGCGAAATCGGCCGTTACCTGGCCTATAAAGGCTCGATCACCGTCAACGGAGTGAGCCTGACCGTCAACTCGGTGAAAGACCACGACAATGGCTGTGAATTTTCGATCAACCTGATTCCTCACACGGTTCAGGTCACCTCGCTGAAAAACCTGCATGACGGATCGCAGGTGAATCTGGAGATCGATCTGATTGCGCGCTACGTGGAGCGCATGCTGTCGACCTCGCAGAACGCCGGCTAGTCGAACCGCTTCACACGCCCGAGGGCCGCCGCGCCCTTGGCGATCTCTTCCCCACCCGATCGAAACCGGCACCCAGAGCGGCTAGCGCCGCGGCCTGGCGGCCGCAAACCCATGCCAGTGGCCCTCGTCCGGCCCAAGCAAGTGGCCAGACGGCCTATGCTGTCCGGCGCAGGCGACTTGGCGGCGCGCGTGGCGTAAAATACGCGCTTTCCCGAAAAACTCGCCAACATGACGCTCGCCTCCACTCCAGAGATCATCGCCGAACTGAAAGCCGGCCGGATGGTGATCCTCGTCGATGAAGAAGACCGCGAAAACGAGGGCGACCTCGTGATCGCCGCCGAATTCGTCACGCCGGAAGCGATCAACTTCATGGCCCGCTACGGCCGTGGTCTGATCTGCCTGACGCTCACGCAGGAGCGCTGCAAGCTGCTGAACCTGCCGCTGATGACCTATCGCAACGGCACGCAGTACGGCACGGCGTTCACCGTCAGTATCGAAGCGGCCGAAGGCGTGACCACCGGCATTTCGGCGGCCGACCGTGCCCGCACCATCGCCGCAGCGGTTGCGCCAGACGCGAAAGCCGAGCACATCGTGCAGCCGGGTCACGTGTTCCCGATCATGGCGCAGCCCGGCGGCGTGCTGGTGCGCGCCGGCCACACCGAGGCCGGTTGCGACTTCACTGCGTTGGCGGGTCTCACGCCAGCGGCGGTGATCTGCGAAGTGATCAAGGACGACGGCACGATGGCGCGCCTGCCGGACCTGATGGAGTTCGCCAAAGAGCACGATCTGAAAATCGGCACGATCGCGGACCTGATTCATTACCGCAGCCGCACTGAATCGATCGTCGAACGCATTTGCGAACGCACCATGCAAACCGCGCACGGCGCATTTCGCGCGGTGATGTATCTCGACCAGCCGAGCGGCCAGCCGCATATCGCGCTGGTGCGCGGCACGCCTGAGCCAGAGCACGATACGCCGGTGCGCGTGCACGAGCCGCTGTCCATGCTGGATCTGCTCGAAGTCGGCAAGTCGACCCACTCGTGGACGCTGGACGCGGCCATGAAAGAGATTGCCCAGCGCGACCTGGGCGTGATCGTGCTGCTGAACTGCGGCGATTCGAAGGAACATCTGGTCGACGTGTTCAAGGCGTTCGACTCCAAAGAAAAAGCGGAAGCGCTCAAGCGCCGGCCGGTCGACTTCAAGACGTACGGCATTGGCGCGCAGATTCTGCGCGAACTCGGTGTCGGCAAGATGCAAGTGCTATCGAACCCGCGCAAGCTGGGCAGCATGTCCGGCTACGGCCTCGAAGTCACCGGCTTCGTGCCGATGCCGGGCGGCACCGCACAGGCTCCGCAGCAAGGCTGATCCGACCATTCACGCGCTTAAGCGCCCACTCAAAACACTACGGAATTCACATGGAAATCGGACAATACCAACCGAATCTCGACGGCGACGGACTGCGTATCGGCATCGTCCAGGCGCGTTTTAACGAACCCGTCTGCAACGGCCTCGCTGACTCCTGCATCGAAGAACTGGAACGTCTCGGCGTGACCGGCGAAGACGTGCTGCTGGTCACCGTGCCGGGCGCACTGGAAATCCCGCTGGCGCTGCAAAAGCTCGCCGAAAGCGCGCAATTCGATGCACTGGTCGCACTGGGTGCGGTGATTCGCGGCGAGACCTATCACTTCGAGCTGGTGTCGAACGAAAGCGGCGCGGGCATTACGCGTATCGGCCTCGACTTCGGCATTCCGGTCGCCAACGCCGTGCTGACCACCGAAACCGACGAACAAGCTGTCGCGCGCATGACCGAGAAGGGTCGTGACGCAGCGCGCGTGGCCGTCGAAATGGCGAATCTCGCGGTCGCGCTCGAACAACTCGGCGGTGACGACGAGGAAGAAGACGAAGAAGAGGAAGAGGCATGAAGAGCGCACGCCGACGCTCCCGCGAACTGGCCACGCAGGGGCTTTACCAGTGGCTGCTGTCGGGCTCCCCCGGCGGTGAAATCGACGCGCAACTGCGCGGCGCGCAAGGCTTCGACAAGGCCGACCACGAACATCTGGACGCTATCCTGCACGGCGTGATCCGCGATTCGGAGGCCCTCTCCGCCGCGATTGCACCGTGCCTGGACCGCCCGATCGAGCAACTCTCGCCGGTCGAACGCGCGGTGCTGCTGGTTGCCGCCTTCGAACTGAAGAATCACGTCGACATCCCGTATCGCGTGGTGATCAACGAAGCGGTCGAACTCGCCAAGACCTTTGGCGGCGCGGACGGCTACAAGTACGTGAACGGCGTGCTGGACAAACTGTCGGCGACACTGCGCGCGGACGAAACGCAGGCGGCCCGCAAGCGTTGAGCATGAGGTGCACACCTCGTGCGCCCTCGCCGGCAACGGCGAAAACTGGCCGTCCACAAGGACGCCGCTTCGCGCATGACGATCCATGCGACAGGCGCCGTCCCGCTTTTGCTTCTGAACTGGATTGAACTGTATGAACTCCGTGACCGAACCCTTGGTGCGGCTTGCTGCCCGCGTCGACGCCATCCAGCCTTTCTATGTGATGGAACTGGCCAAGGAGGCCGCGCTGCTCGAGCGCGAGGGGCGCGACATCATTCACATGGGAATCGGTGAACCCGATTTCACCGCGCCTGAGCCAGTCATCGAGGCAGCCGCTAGCGCGCTGCGCCGGGGCGTCACGCAATACACCAGCGCGCTCGGCCTGCAGGCACTGCGCGAGGCGATCTCGGCGCATTACGCCGAAGCCTATGGCGTCAGCGTGGATCCGGCGCGGATCGTGGTCACCGCGGGTGCTTCGGCAGCGTTGCTGCTGGCGTGCGCGGCGCTGGTGGATCGCGACGACGAAGTGCTGATGCCCGACCCCTGCTATCCGTGCAACCGCCATTTCGTGATCGCCGCCGAAGGCAAGCCGGTGATGGTGCCGAGCGGCCCGGCCGAACGTTTCCAGTTGACCGCGGCCGATGTGGATCGCCTTTGGAGCGAACGCACGCGCGGCGTGCTGCTGGCATCGCCGTCGAATCCGACCGGCACGTCGATCGAACCGGCCGAGCTCGAACGCATCGTCAAGGTCGTACGGGCGCGTGGCGGCTTTACGATCGTCGATGAAATCTACCAGGGTCTCAGCTACGACGCGAAGCCCGTCTCGGCGCTCTCGTTCGGCGACGACGTGGTGACCGTCAACAGCTTCTCGAAGTACTTCAACATGACCGGCTGGCGTCTCGGCTGGCTGGTGGTGCCGCCGGCAATGGTCGGCGCGTTCGAAAAGCTCGCCCAAAACCTGTTCATCTGCGCGTCGGCACTCGCGCAGCACGCGGCGCTGGCCTGCTTTGAACCGGAGACGATCGCGATCTACGAAGCGCGCCGCCTCGAATTCAAACGCCGCCGCGACTTCATTGCGCCGGCGCTCGAATCGCTGGGTTTCACGGTACCGGTCATGCCTGACGGCGCCTTCTACGTCTATGCCGACTGCAGCACGGTTGCGCATCCGGCAGCCGGCGACAGCGCCGCCCTCACCAAGGCGATGCTGCACGACGCGGGCGTGGTGCTTGTGCCGGGCATGGACTTCGGCACCTATGCGCCGAAGCAATACATCCGGCTGTCGTACGCAACCGCCTATCCGAAACTGGAAGAAGCCGTCGAGCGGCTGGCAAAGCTGTTCGGGCGGCATTGAACCAACGGACAGCGCCTAAGTAAGCGGCCAAGCTTGATGACAAACCCGGCCGCGCTGTCCGATCGCGGAAACAAAAAAAGGACACTCGGCGAGTGTCCTTTTTTCTGGCCGGCCGCCGCTTTCGCGTCAGGCCAACCCCTTCTATACCTGGCTCAAGCGCCCAACTCCGAAGCCGATGCCACATGCTTGGGAGCATTGGCGCTGGCGTCGTCCTGGTCGGACACCGGCGTCTTCGTCGTTGCCGTGCTCAACGGATGACCGGTGTCGAGCGTCATCTGCACGCGCTTGCCGTTGCCTGCCGCAGCAGCCGGAGCCGTGTTCGACGCCGTCAGAACCGGCGCCTGCGGTGCGTTGATCGGCACCTTGCGGCCACGCGCCACATCGCGCAGACGGCCACGCTCGGCCATCACCTTGGCGCCGTAGCCGCCGTCGTCCTGCGAACTCGAGCCGACGTACAGACGCAAACCACCCGGCAACGAACCGCCGCGAGCAATGCAGTCCTTCAGCACCAGCGCGCCCACCTTGATGTTCGCGACCGGTTCAAGGGCCGCGCTCTGACCGCCGAAATACTGGAACTTGTCCGAATGCACCTTGGACATCACCTGCATCAGGCCCTGTGCACCCACGCCGCTCTCGGCGTACGGGTTGAAGCCCGATTCGATCGCCATCACGGACAGCAGCAGCAGCGGATCGAGGCCGACTTCACGGCCGGTGTCGAACGCCGCCTTCACGAGCTCGCTAACGGGCTCCTGAGCGACACGATAGCGCCGTGCAAGGTAGGACGAGACCAGATCCTGCTCATGGGTCGAGACCAGCACGCGATCGTCGCGTGCGTCGGCGGAGACGCGTTGTGCCGGAATCAGGCGTGCCAGCGCGGTGACGCTCTGCATGGTGCGCGGGTCGAGGCCGTTCAATGCGGCCACGCCCATGCCGGTCGTGCCGCTGTTGTCGAAGGCGCCGTCGTAGCTGGTATTGCTCGCAGTGACGCCGGTGTTGCCGTTGTTCGCGCCGCTGGCGGCGTCGTCGCTGGTCGAATTCGCGGACAGCGAGTCGTCGGCGGACGCGGCAGGCGGTCCAAAAGCCGGCAGCGGGTTGCCCTGCAACAGGCGGGCAGGACCGGCTTGCACAGCGGCCGAAATGACCGGCATCAGCTTCGCGGCGAGGGTGCCACGCAAGGCTGGCATCAGCCACAGCGTGACTGCCAGCACGACAGCGACACCGCCGACAATGCTGAACAGGTGATGACTCATTCGCGTCCCGCGACGCAACACACCACGCATAACTTGCGCAATACGTTCATCGGGACGCCACGATAACCAGGCGTTCATTCAGATCTCCCATGTTGCATGATCCGCGAACTCCGCCGGTGCAACAGGCGGCAACACGCTCGCAGAATCAAGACATCGCGCGCTCTGTCTGGTTAGGGCAGCAGCGACGTCGGGAAAACGGCAAATACCGTTTGTGGGGAGCCGTCTTGAAAAGAGGTCCGCGGCATGCCAAAAAACATGCGGGCGGCGGCTCCCACGCGAAAAACCAGCGTCAGTTAACGCTGGCGAGAACTTCATTAAGCCGACAAATACCGTGCAGGGAGTCGGTAAGCGGTGACGCGTTGCGTCAAAAGGGACCGGGGGCAGTGGTAAAAAGGTTCACGCCCTGCAACCAATGTGGACGGATTCTATTCAGGGTTTTATAGATCGTCAACACTATAAATAAGCAAATCTATAACTAATTGTAATAATGAACGGTGTTCAGCGCCCTGAAAACCGCGTGGTACGCGCTTCTTGAGCTATCTCGATTCGCTTCGGCTAATCGGGCCATTTGGCGAATCTACGTGCGGTAGCTAACGCAGGTAAAATCGACAATTATTCTGGCGCCGGGAAGCCCTGCCGCGCCGTCCTTCCCGCCGCTTGCGCGGCTCTCTACCGCACCAGATGAAATATAAAGACCTGCGCGATTTCGCCGATCGTCTCGAGGCGATCGGGGAACTCCGCCGTATCCCGCAAAACGTCTCGCCAATCCTGGAAATGACCGAAGTGTGCGACCGCGTGCTGCGCGCCGGCGGTCCGGCTTTGCTGTTCGAGAGCAAGCAGGAACACGCGTTCCCGGTGCTCGGCAACCTGTTCGGTACGCCGCGCCGCGTCGCGCTCGGCATGGGTGTCGACGCAGCCGATGCAGGCGACGGCGCCGCGCTGGAGTCGCTGCGCGACGTCGGGCGTCTGCTGTCCGCCTTAAAGGAACCGGAGCCGCCCAAAGGGCTCAAGGACGCCGGTAAACTACTCTCGCTCGCGAAGGCGGTATGGGACATGGCGCCGAAGACGGTAAGCGCGCCGCCCTGCCAGGAAATCGTCTGGGAAGGCAACGATGTCGACCTCGGAAAACTGCCGATTCAGACCTGCTGGCCAGGCGATGCGGGGCCGCTGATTACATGGGGCCTGACGGTCACAAAAGGCCCGAACAAGAGCCGCCAAAATTTAGGCATATATCGCCAGCAATTGATCGGACGTAACAAACTGATCATGCGATGGCTCGCGCATCGCGGCGGCGCACTCGATTTCCGCGAGTTCGCGCTGCGCAATCCAGGCCAGCCATATCCCGTGGCCGTGGTGCTGGGCGCCGATCCGGCGACCATCCTCGGCGCGGTCACGCCGGTGCCCGACACGCTCTCGGAATACCAGTTCGCCGGGCTGCTGCGCGGCGGGCGCACCGAGTTGGCCAGATGCATCACGCCGGGCGTCGATAGCCTGCAGGTGCCCGCGCGTGCGGAAATCGTGCTGGAAGGCTTCATCTACCCGCAGGAAGGCACGCCCTCGCCTGCCCCCGCAGGCGCGCCACCACGTCCCGCCAAAGGCGCATCCGCCGCCTACGAACACGCGCTGGAAGGTCCCTACGGCGACCACACCGGCTACTACAACGAACAGGAGTGGTTCCCCGTTTTCACGGTCGAGCGCATCACGATGCGGCGCGACGCGATCTACCACTCCACCTACACCGGCAAACCGCCTGACGAGCCCGCCGTGCTCGGCGTCGCGCTCAACGAAGTATTCGTGCCGCTGCTGCAGAAGCAGTTCGCCGAAATCACCGATTTCTATCTGCCGCCCGAAGGTTGCAGCTACCGGATGGCGATCGTGCAGATGAAGAAGAGCTACCCCGGCCATGCCAAGCGCGTGATGTTCGGCGTGTGGAGCTTCCTGCGGCAGTTCATGTACACGAAGTTCATCGTCGTGGTGGACGAGGACGTGAATATCCGCGACTGGAAAGAGGTGATCTGGGCGATCACCACACGCATCGATCCGTCGCGCGACACCGTGCTGGTGGATCGCACGCCGATCGACTACCTGGATTTCGCCTCGCCGGTGGCGGGTCTCGGCTCCAAGATGGGGCTCGACGCGACCAACAAATGGCCGGGCGAGACCGATCGCGAATGGGGTCGCCCGATTGTCATGGACGACGCGGTGAAGCAGCGCATCGACACGCTATGGAATGAATTGGGCCTGTAAAAACAGGCCTGGAATAACAAAACAGATGGTGCGCGGATGCATGCTTTTTCAATGATGTCGGATGGTTTTTTTCTGTCGTTGTCGTTGTGCCTGGATATCGGCCTTGTCAACGTCGCAATGATTTCGCTGACGCTGTCGCATGGCTTCAAACCGGGCTTCTGGCTAGGTCTCGGTTCCTGTATCGGCGACCTGATTTACGCGGCGCTCGCGCTGGCGGGAATGGCCGCGTTGCTGCAGTTCGAATCGGTCCGCTGGATCGTGTGGATCGGCGGCGCGGCGATACTGTTGTTTCTCACCTGGAAGATGGCCCGCGAAGCGATGTTCCCCGCGTCGGCGCCGCCGGTTGCCGGCGAGGCGGTTGCCAGCGCGCCGCATCTGTCCGCATGGCGCGGCTTTCTGCGCGGCGTGCTGCTGGCGGTGTCGTCACCTTCGGCGATTCTGTGGTTTGCGGCAGTGGGCGGCGCGCTGATCGCGAAAGCGGGTGCCACGAGTGTGACGACCGCGCCGGTGTTTCTCGGCGGCTTCTTTCTCGGCGGCCTGTGCTGGACGATCTTTATCTGCGGACTCGGCAGTCATGGACGCAAACGCGCCGGCACCGGACTGCTGCGCGCCTGTCATGTATTGTCGGCGCTGCTGTTCGCATACTTCTCGTATAGCGTGATCGTCAACGGATATCGCGATCTGATCGTGCAGACCGCACAGATGGCTAGCTAGATAAAACGGCTCGCGTTTGCGAGCCGTTTTTCCATCCGCTTAACGCTGCGGTGTAGAGCAACGCAGCACAAACACAAACGGCGTAACCCGCCGATCCAGCCGGTGTTACGCCGTCAACCTGCACTTACGCAAATCTGGCCACAATTAGCGGCGATAGTAGCCGTGTCCGTAATAACCGCGGTAGTAGCCATGGTGATAATACGGACGGCCATAGCCACCGTAGTACCCACCCACCACGACCGGCGGCGGCGCATAAACGACCGGGGGCGCCGGTGCATAGACCGGCGGGGGCAGCGGTGAGTAATAAACCGGCGGTGGCGCGGCATAAACCGGATAAGCCGGCGCAATTGGAACGCCGATACCGATACCGACGGAAACGTGCGCCTGAGCAGCAGTAGCGAGCCCCACACCGAGTGCAGCAGCAACGACAAACGGAACGATCTTTTTCACTTTATTCTCCTGGCGCGGCCCATTCAGGTCGCCGACTTCGCATGCCCTGCATGCCATGAATTCAATGTATCGAAAAAGACTTCGCGCCGTTGTTCGCATTTGTTGCAAATTGCAATCGGCGGCAATGGGCCGCAATGCGCATTTGTCTGGCGTCCTCCAGACGCGGCGCAGCACTCGCTAGAAATCAAGGGTTTGCGCGCGACCAGACGGTAGTAGCGCGTCGCTCAAGCGGCTTCAACCATTTAAGCGCTGACTCGGCAGTAATCTTTGATTACAAATTCGCTTCAATCCTGACAAGCGCAGTTGGGGTTCAACTGTGACCCCAAAAAAGAAATGCCCGACGCAACCGCGCCGGGCATTTCTCACTCGTGAGTGGACGATATTTCAGCCTACCTTCACATAGGCGAATTCTCTGGAGACGTTAGGCGGAACGTATGCGCCACTGATCCGCACACGCGGCGTGAGGCGCTTTCTCTGGTCCCACCAGCGACGGCGCTGTGAATGCGTCAAGAACCGCAAGTGCTTTCGGTAAGAAAAAATACTCATCGTGACCTCCCGAATCTGACTGCGAGACAAAAACCCCCAGACCAACAACTGCCAAACCGTTTCAAGTTCAAGGCGAAATTGTGAGCAGTTTTCGAGCCTGCGGGGTGCGCGCCGTCAGATGACGGAGCGCGCGCACCATATCGCGCGGAAACTGATCAGGGGAAAGCCGGCGCCTCGCCACCGGTGGTGCGGATGCGCGATACTTCTGCTTTCCCCTTCAAATGTTCTGTCTGGAGCAGGTACCCATGTCCCAGTCCTCTCTGCCGCGCCTCGGCTTCATCGGCGCGGGCCGGCTGGCCCGATGTCTTGCGCTCGGCTTCTCACGCGCCGGTTATCCGGTCACGGCGGTGGCGAGCCGCACGGCGGCCTCGGCCAGCCGGCTTGCCAGTCAAATCGGACACTGCACGGCATTCGACGATCCACAACAGGCTATCGATGCCGCCGATGTGGTCTTTTTAGCCGTTCCCGACGACAGCATCGGTACGACAGCGCACACACTACGATTCTCACCCAACACCGCAGGTAGCCCGCACGGCAAGGCGCTCGTGCACTGCAGCGGCGCGTCGCCGGTCGAACTGCTGGCGCCGGCGCGCGACCAGGGTGCCGCGATCGGCGGTTTTCATCCACTGTACCTGTTTAGCGGCGATCTCGCCGACATCGAGCGGATCGCCGGGTGCTCGGTGACGATCGAGGCCGACGGCGCGCTCAAGGACACGCTGACGGCGCTGGCCGTCGCACTGCGCTGCCATCCGTTGTCGATCCCGGCTGGCGGGCGGATGCTCTATCACGCGGCCGCGCACTATGCCGCCAGCTTCGCGCTGTGCAGCCTCGCCGAATGCGTCGCGCTGTGGCGCACCCTTGGTTTTGCTGAAGACGACGCCCTGCGCGCGCTTTTGCCGATGCTGGCCGGAACCATCGAGACCGCCCGCGACAAGGGCCTGCCCAACGCGCTCGCCGGCCCGGTATCGCGCGGCGACACGGGCGTGGTGCAGAAGCAACTGGCGCTGCTGGAAGGCCTCGGCGGCGACCATGCCGCGCTTTACGGCCTGTTGTCGCGGCGCGCGGTCGGTCTGGCCGAGCGTCGCGTGACGCCGCCCACGGCGATCAAGGCAATCGCGCAGGCCGTTGAAGATTCGCTGAACCGTTCGCTGAATCAGGCTGCAGCAGGTGCAAGCGTCAAGTAAGCCGTGATAATGTGACGTCCGGCGCCGCGCGCAATCCGCCAGCGCCGCGCTTCGGGACCAACAGACGAGAACATACAATGATCAAGGTCAGCATCCTCTATCCGTATCGGGAAAACGGCCACTTCGACGTGGACTATTACTGCGTCACCCACATGCCGCTGGCGGCCAGGCTGTTCGGGCCGTCGCTGAAAGGCTGGTCGGTCGACGTCGGCATCAACGCCGGGCCGCCGGGAACGCCGCCGCCGTACGTCGCGTCAGGACACTTCCTGTTCGATAGCGCGGACGATTTCTACAAGGTCTTCAAGCCGGCGGCAGAGCGCCTGGGGGCGGATATCCCCAATTACACGGACGGTGGCAACGGCACGATTCTGATCAGCGAGATCAAGATTTCCCAATAACTGCCGTTGAGGCAGGATGACCGGGTGGTGCGTTGCGGATCGCCGGCCAGCTTTGCCCGAATACGGTGATGATCGACGGTGCTGTCGCATGTACGCGCCCTCCTGCGGGAGGAGCGCATGGAATCCGAGTGAACCCGCCGGCGCGCCAATCGGATAGCGCCGGGACCCGCGGCCGATCGACGGCCGTCATCCGAAGGATAAGGACACGAGATGTTTGGCGATATCGCCCGTTTTCTGCTCAATACCGTCTTTACGCTGTTTGGCGCCGCGTTGCTGCTGCGCGCGTGGTTACAGGTGGTACGCATGCCGCCGTACAACCCGGTCACCAACGCGGTGCTGCAAGCCACCAACTGGATCGTGCTACCGCTGCGGCATATCCTGCCGAGCACACGCAATGTCGACTGGGCGAGCATTGTCGCGGCCCTGCTCGCCGCGATTGTCTATGTGGTCTCGATGGTGATGCTCACCGGCGCCGATCCCCTCACGCTACTGCCCACCCTGCTGATCGTCGCGCTGCTGACCGTCATCAAGTGGGCGCTCAACCTGATCATCTGGCTGACGATCCTGATGGCGCTGCTGTCGTGGCTCAATCCACGTTCGCCCGCCATGCCGATCCTGTATCAGCTGACGGCACCGTTTCTGAATCCGCTGCGCCGCGTGGTGCCGCAGCTCGGCGGGATCGACCTGTCGCCGATCCTGTTGTTCGTGATCGTGCAGGTGCTGTTGATGGTGGTGACGCGCGCGGCAGTTCAGCTGACTTACTTTGTAATCTGAACCGCGCGAAGTGTGCCGGCTGGGCAAGGGTGGCGGTAGCGCGATTTGCGCAAACTACCCTTTCCCGCGTAGAATCATGCGCTCTGCGGGCGTCGTATAATGGTAATACCCTAGCTTCCCAAGCTAGAGCCGTGGGTTCGATTCCCATCGCCCGCTCCACTTTCCTGCTAAAGACCTTCAGCAGAATCCAGCAAGAGCCGCCTCCATGAAGGCGGCTTTTTTGTAGTGGCGGCGGCCCGGCGCGGCTACGCCTGAACCACGGCCCATGCCGCGCGGCCGCGAACGGCGCCTTGCAGCAGCCCACCACGCAAGCCGCCAGGCCCTCACCCTTGTAGCAGCATCGACGATGATCCACGATCCAAACGACGCCGGCCTGCCGGACGAACTCCCGCCGATCTCCAGCGCAGCTGAAGACCAACCCGTCGGCAGCGACGCCCCGCAAGACGAGCCGCTGCACCGCCGCCGCATCCGCAGCTTTGTCACGCGCGCTGGCCGCGTCTCGACGGGCCAGCGCCGCGCGATGGACGAACTCGGTCCGCAGTTTGTCGTCCCGTTCGCCCCGCAACAGCCTGACTGGCACAGCGTGTTCGGCCGCGAAGCGCCGCGCGTGCTGGAAATCGGCTTCGGCATGGGCGCGACCACGGCGGAGATCGCCTCGCACCGTCCGGATGACGACTTTCTCGGCGTCGAAGTGCACGAGCCAGGCGTCGGCGCGCTGCTGAAGCTGATGGGCGAGCAGAACCTGTCGAACATTCGCATCATTCAGCACGACGCGGTCGAAGTGCTTGAACAGATGATCGCGCCGGACAGCCTCGACGGCGTGCACATCTTCTTTCCGGATCCCTGGCACAAGGCACGCCACCACAAGCGCAGGCTGATCCAGCCGAAGTTCGTCGGCTTGCTGGTTTCGCGCCTGAAGCCGGGCGCCTATCTGCATTGCGCAACGGATTGGCAGAATTACGCGGAACAGATGCACGAGGTGCTGGGTGCTGAGCCCACGCTGGAAAATACCGCCGACGGCTACGCGCCGCGCCCCGACTATCGTCCGGTGACGAAGTTCGAGCGACGCGGGCTGCGCCTCGGACACGGCGTGTGGGATCTGGTGTTCAGAAAGCGCACTGCGGCATAAGCTTGCGCTCGACGCCCAAAACGAAAAAGGTCCGCAAATGCGGACCTTTTTGTTACCGATAAGCAAACAAGCGCAAACTCAATCCGCCCAGCTCAACGCGCCGCTGTAACCCACCAGCAGGATCAGCAATCCAAACGCGATCCGGTACCACGCGAATGCGGTGAAATCGTGCGCGGCGATGTAGCGCAGCAGCCAGCGTACACACGCGAAAGCGCTGATGAACGCGGCCACGAAGCCAATCGCGAAGGTGCCGAGCGCGTCGACCGACAGCAAGTGCCAGTCTTTATGCAGCTCGTACGCGGTCGCGCCAAAAATGATTGGAATCGCCAGAAAGAAGGAAAACTCCGTGGCTACGCGCCGGTCAAGCCCGAACAGCATGCCGCCGATGATCGTCGAGCCGGAGCGCGACATGCCCGGGATCAACGCAAAGCATTGCGCCAGACCGACTTTCAAGGCATCCAGCGGGCTCAGATCGTCGATATTCTGCACACGTGCCACCACGCCGCCGCGTGCGCGTTGACGCGCTTCCGCCCACAGAATCACCACGCCCCCTACTACTAGCGCGAAGGCGACGGGCACCGGTGAAAACAGCGCCGCCTTGATGGCCTTTTCGAACAACAAACCGAGCACTACCGCCGGAATCGTCGCGATGATCACATTCAGCGTGAAGCGGCGCGCGTCCGGACGGCTTGGCAAGCCGGCCACCACGCTGCCGATGCGGCGGCGAAACTCCCAGCACACGGCCAGAATCGCGCCGAGCTGGATCACGACGTCGAAAGTCTTCGCGTGTTCGTCAGTGAAATTGAGCAGACTGCCTGCGACGATCAAATGCCCGGTGCTCGACACCGGCAAAAATTCCGTCAAGCCTTCGACGACACCCAGAATCAGCGCCTTGCACGCTATTAGCCAGTCCATCCGTGACCCTCATCGCTGTAATTAGTCGGTCGAAACAGGGTCGGCACGTCACGCGCAGCCCCGCCGGCCGCGCGCTCCGTCATTTTTCGACGATTTGCACGCGTATGCCGTTTGTAAGGACGGTGATTGTACCGGGTTCGTAGTTCACTCCGGCAAATTGCAGCTGTTCGGGCTTGAAGGTATAGATCGGATAGTTGGTCAGCAATTGCGTCGCGAGCACCGCGGCGGCCGCGTTGATCTGCTGCGTATAAGCCTGCGCATCGCCGCTTACGCTGACGTTATCCACGTTGGGCGACTTCAGCACGACGGATTTGCTGGCGGCGTCGTAGACCAGTTCGCTCGATAGCGTGAATACGCCGTCTACCGGCTGCGGCATGAATGGACTGGCGAGTCGCGCGTCGAGCTTCACCGAAACACGATTTGCATCCGGCAGGAAGCCGACCACCGGATGAGTGAGCGCGACATCGAATACTTGCGAAACCGTGCGCTGATACGGGAATTTGCGCTGCACCGCGTCCTGCACCTGCTGCTGCGAGAACGTGTAGTGCGAAGGGATGAACGGGAAGGTCGCTGTCGCGCAGGCCGTCAGCGACACGGTGAGGCTGAGCGCGGCGCCGCCGCTCATCGCGGCAAGCAGGAAACGGCGCCGGGTCGGCGCAGCGGGTCGAGTCATGCGAAATCTCCTGTGGAAGCTTTCTCGGGCATGCGGTTACGGTGTGGGTCGTTCTGATGTGGCACAAACGGTCTGTGGCTCGTTCCGGCGGCATAGACGCCATAGGTGCTAAAGACGTTCCAGGCGCGGTGCCGGTTGCGTTTGTGCTTCGAGCTGGGTCAGCCACGCGAGCGCTTCGCCGCGGTTCGTGCCGCACATTTCCGCTTGCGGCTGCAAACCGGAACAGCAAGCCGGCCGCTCCGGCCGACCGAAGATCGCACAGCGCAGATCGTCGCCGAGTTGCACGCAGCGTACGCCCGCCGGCTTGCCGTGCGGCATGCCTGGAATCGGACTGGATATGGATGGAGCGATGCAGCACGCGCCGCAATCGGGGCGGCACGCATGGCCTGCCACATCGAACGGAGATTCGCGCTTCATCACGTTGTTCGGCACATCATTCACGACATTTTTCCTGAACTCGAAAACATTCAATGCAACACCAGACCCGCATTGTGCCACCGCACCCGATGCGACCTTTTTACACAATCGGGCCGGCATCGCTCACGTAAACTTGCTGGCTACGAAAGGCCACGCTCAAGAGGCGCCTGCGTTGTTGGATCCAGTCTTGCGAACCCGCCCGCTCCTGCCTCTGCTACGGTGGCCGTCAGACCCGAGCCCTCCATGACCACCGCCCACTCGCTGTTCCGCCCCGATCTGCTCACCAAATACAGCGCGAACGGTCCACGGTATACGTCCTATCCGACCGCCCTGCAGTTCCGCGACGACTTCGATCGCGCCGATTATTTACGTGCCGCCGCTGCCCCGGGCGCCTCCACCACCGATCTCTCGCTGTACTTTCACATTCCGTTTTGCGACACCGTGTGCTTCTACTGCGGCTGCAACAAGGTCGCGACGAAAAACCGCGCGCATGCGCGTCCGTATGTCGAGCAGCTGAAGCGCGAAGTGGCTCTGCAGGCGGCGTGTTTCGATACGCGCCGGCCGGTGTCGCAATTGCATTGGGGCGGCGGCACACCCACCTTTCTGTCGCACGACGAAATGGCGGAGCTGATGGAAGCCACGCGCCAGCACTTCACATTGCTGCCCGATGCCGAAGGCGAGTATTCCATCGAGGTCGATCCGCGTGAGGCATCGCCGGAGGCCATCGCGCATCTGCGCAAGATCGGCTTCAACCGGCTCAGTCTCGGCGTGCAGGACTTCGACCCTGTCGTGCAGCAGGCGATCAACCGCATTCAGCCGCTGGAGATGACCGCGTCGGTGATGCAGGCCGCGCGCGACACCGGCTTTCATTCGATCGGCGTCGATCTGATTTACGGGCTGCCGCATCAAACCGTCGAGAGCTTTAGCCGCACGCTCGATACGATGCTCGCGCTCGCGCCCGATCGCCTGTCCGTGTTCGCTTACGCGCACATGCCGCAGCTCTTCAAGATGCAACGCCAGATGGACCCTGCCACGCTACCCTCGCCTGCCGTACGGCTCGCGATCCTGCAACGGGTGGTCGAACGGCTCACGAGCGCGGGCTACGTCTACATCGGCATGGATCACTTCGCGCTGCCGTCCGACGAACTCGCCCGCGCGCAGGCGCAACGCACCCTGCATCGCAATTTCCAGGGCTACAGCACACGGGCGGAGTGCGATCTGATCGGCTTCGGTGCGTCGTCGATCGGCAAGGTCGGCGACGTGTATGCGCAAAACATCAAAGACCTGCCGGGCTACGCGATGGCGATCGGCGCTGGCCAACTCGCGATCGCGCGCGGCGTGCGCCTCACCGCCGACGACCGTCTGCGCCGCGACGTCATCACGCAGCTGATGTGCAATCTGGAATTGCGCTTCGACGAATTCGAGGCCGCCTACGGGATCCGCTTCACCACCACGTTCGAAGCGGAACTGGAGCGGCTGCGCGGCTTCGAGCAGGACGGCCTGGTCTCGCTAACTGGCAACAAGCTCGAAGTACAACTGGCCGGGCGCATGCTGGTGCGCAATATCGCCATGGTGTTCGACCACTACCTCGGCCGGCAAACGCTCGAACGTTTTTCCCGCACCGTTTGAAGACTCGTCACGCGGCGAAAGCAACTGGCTTGCCCGTCGCAGGATTTTCGGCCATAATCTGCGTCTTCGCTGCGCGCCATGTCCTGACGCGTACGCTGCAAGACCTGCCCAGGTGGTGAAATTGGTAGACGCAGGGGACTCAAAATCCCCCGCCGCAAGGCGTGCCGGTTCGATTCCGGCCCTGGGCACCAAGAATTCGCGTGATACACGCTTCAGCTTTTTCTAAAACGCCGCCAGCGCGCTTTGCCGGCGGGGTTTGTTGTTTCTGACGATGCCCGCATTGCAAGCATCGCCACACAATCCCTACTGCCCTGCCACTCGTGCGCCACCGTGCAGCGCCGCGCGCCGGCGCTTGAACGCATAGCCGACCCACATCACCACCAGCCATGCCGGCACGAGCCACACCGAGACCGACAATCCCGGCGTCATCGCCAGAATGACCAGGATCAGCGCCATGAAGGCAAGGCAGATCCAGTTGCTGACGGGAAACCAGAACGACTTGAAGACGAGCATTTCGCCCGCCGCCACCATCGCCTTGCGCGATTTCAGATGCGTCAGGCTTATCAGCGCCCAGTTCAACACCAGCGCGGCGACAACCAGCGCCATCAGCAAGCCGAGCGCTTCGGCCGGAATCAGATAGTTGATGATCACGCAGGTGAACGTAGCGAGCGCCGACAACCCAATCGCCATATACGGCACGCCGCGCCGGTCGACCTTCATCAGGGCGCGCGGCGCATTGCCCTGCTCCGCGAGACCGTAGAGCATCCGGCTATTCGCATAGACGCCGCTGTTGTAGACCGACAGCGCGGCCGTCAGCACCACCACGTTGAGCACATTGGCCGTCAGCGTCGAACCGATCTGCGAGAAGATCATAACGAACGGACTGCCGCCGGCTGCCACCTGATTCCACGGATACAGCGAGAGCAGCACCGTCAGCGAGCAGATGTAGAAAATCAGAATCCGGTAGATGACCTGATTCACGGCCTTCGGAATGCTCTTCTGCGGGTCGTCCGCCTCCGCGGCCGTAATGCCGATCAGCTCCAGGCCGCCGAATGAAAACATGATCACCGCGAGCATCATGAAGAGGCCATGAAAACCATGCGGAAAGAAACCACCGTCGGCCCATAAGTTCGTGATCGAGGCTTGCGGACCGCCGTGGCCGCTGATCAGCAGATAGCCGCCGAACACGATCATGCCGATCACCGCGACCACCTTGACGATCGCAAACCAGAATTCGGTTTCGCCGTAGGCTTTGACGTTGGCGAGATTGATCGCGTTGATGCCGACAAAGCACACCAGCGCCGACAGCCACGTGGGCACGCCCGGCCACCAGTAATGCACATAGGTGCCGACCGCGGTCAGCTCGGCCATACTCACGAGCACGTACAACACCCAGTAGTTCCAGCCCGACAGAAAGCCGGGAAAGTCGCCCCAGTACTTGTACGCGAAGTGGCTAAACGAGCCGGCAACCGGCTCCTGCGCGACCATTTCGCCGAGTTGCCGCATGATCATGAACGCGATGATGCCGCCAATCGCGTAGCCAAGAATCATCGAGGGGCCCGCTGCCTGCAATACGCTGGCGGAGCCGAGAAACAGGCCGGTGCCAATCGCCCCGCCCAGCGCGATCAGCTGGATATGGCGATTCTTCAGCCCGCGCTTCAGGCCGTCTTGCTGCTGTGCACTATTCAAAATTGCGCCCCAGTGTATGGATATCGATCACCCGATCGGACTTGTGGTCCGGCCCGGCAGAACCGTAAATTTTAGCGTGGCCGATATTACCTAAATACTGGGACGAACCCGTGCTTGGTTCCGCGCCGCACTTAACGGCGACGATAGTGATTGTCACCCTCGCCCTGCTTCGGTATGTTGCCCTAGTCGAGGTTTCAGCCTTCGGAGATTCAACATGTCGCCCAAACGTCTGCTTTGCGCTGCTGCTGTGTGTCTCTGCTTCGCTGGGGCCAGCGCCTTCGCGCAAACCGCGGCACCCGCTGCCGAACCGGCCGCAGCGCCGGACATGAACTCTCAGACGCCTGCAGCACCGGCGCCAGAGCCTGCCACGCCGCCCGCGCCGGCCCCCGCTGCTCCGGTTGCCACCGCGCCCAGGCCGGCACCCGCCGCGCCGATGTCCGGCCCCGTGCGCAACGTGGTGCTGGTGCACGGCGCTTTCGTCGATGGCTCGAGCTGGAATGGCGTCATCGCGAAGTTGCAGCAGAAGGGCTATCACGTGAGTTCGGTGCAGAACCCGCTCACCTCGCTCGCCGACGATGTCGCCGCGCTGCGCCGCGTGCTGGCGCGTCAGGACGGCCCAACCATCCTCGTGGGGCATTCATGGGGTGGCGTCGTGATTACCGAAGCGGGCGGCTCGAATGCGCCGAACGTCGCGGGTCTGGTCTACATTGCGGCCATTGCGCCCGACCTGCATGAATCGACCATGGATCTCATGAAACGCGCGGCGCCGGCGCCCGCGGGTGACAGCATCATCACCGACCCATCCGGCTTCCTCTGGCTCGACCGCACGAAATATCACGCCGACTTCGCCGCAGATGTGCCGGAAAACCTCACGCGCGTACTCTCCGCCGCGCAACAGCCGATCGCCGCCAAGGCGTTCACTGAAACCGTCAGCCATGTGGCATGGAAAGAAAAACCCTCGTGGTATGTGCTGACGACGAAGGATCGC
Source organism: Paraburkholderia fungorum (assembly GCF_046027215.1). GTDB lineage: Bacteria > Pseudomonadota > Gammaproteobacteria > Burkholderiales > Burkholderiaceae > Paraburkholderia > Paraburkholderia fungorum_D. The sequence goes on from NZ_JAQQEN010000001.1 coordinate 3,718,682, forward strand.
ACCGTGTCGCCCGAAATCGAGAAATTCATGGCCGACCGGATGGGCGCGCGGATCGTGCCGATGGCGTCGAGCCATCTCGCCCCGGTGTCGCATGCGGGCGCGGTCGCCGATGTGATCGATCGCGCCGCACGTGAACTGAGCCGCCAGCAGTAGCGAGCTTCATGCATATGCGCGAGCGTCCTCGCGCATATGCACCGCCGGCACTTAGCGCAGATTCGTGGTCGCGAGTTCGACCACCTCGTCGCCGCGGCCATTCAGCACCGCGCGCAGCATATACAGGCTGAAGCCCTTAGCCTGCGCCCACTGAATCTTCGGTGGCAGCGCGAGTTCGTGCTTCGCGGTCACCACGTCAATCACCGCCGGCCCTGGATGCGCGAACGCTTCACGCAACGCGGTCTCGATGTTTTCCGACTGCTCGATACGCGCGCCGTAAATGCCGGCGCCGCGCGCGATCGCCGCGAAGTCGGTCGCGGCGAGATCAGTGCCGCTTTCCAGATAACCGCCCGCTTTCATCTCCATTGCGACGAAGCCGAGCGTGCTGTTGTTGAACACCACGACCTTGATCGGCAGGTTCAACTGGCGCGCGGTGAGCAGATCGCCGAGCAGCATCGACAGGCCGCCGTCGCCCGAGAGCGAAATTACCTGCCGTCCGGGCTCGGCCGCTTGCGCGCCGAGCGCCTGCGGCATCGCATTCGCCATCGAGCCATGGTTGAACGAACCGTGCAGACTGCGCCGGCCGTTCATCGTCAGATAGCGTGCGGCCCAGAGCGTCGGCGTGCCGACATCGGCGGCAAACACGGCGTCTTCGTTGGCTACCTTGTCGATGATGCTGGTGAGGTATTGCGGATGAATCGCGCGCCCCGGAGCGGATGGGCGGGCGAGATCGTCGAGGTCCTTGCGGGCGTCGGCGTAATGCTTGCGCGCGTTCTCGAGAAAGCGCCGGTCGGTCTTGCGCTGGAGTCTGGGCAACAGCGCCTGCAGGGTCGCCTTCACGTCGCCGACAAGGCCGAGTTTCAGCGGCGCGCGCTTGCCGAGCGCCGAGCCGCGACGGTCGATCTGCACGACGTTGCCATGCGTCGGATAAAAGTTGCGGTACGGGAAATCGGTGCCGAGCATCACCAGCGTGTCGCACGACATCATTGCGTAATAGCCCGAGCTGAAACCGATCAGGCCGGTCATGCCGACATCGAACGGGTTGTCCCATTCCACGAATTGTTTGCCGCGTAAGGCGTGCACGGTCGGTGCGCCGAGCTGGTCGGCGAAGGCCACGACCTCGTCGTGCGCGCCCGCGCAGCCGCTGCCGCACAATAGCGTCACGCCACTGGCCTGATTCAGCAGATCGGCGAGCCGGTCCAGATCGGCTTCGGACGGCACCACTGCCGAACGCTCGAGCGTGCCCGCCCAGGCTGGCGTTTCGTCGGGTGCTTCGGCGAGTGCAACGTCGCCCGGCAGCACGATCACCGCAACGCCGCGCTCCTCGATTGCGGTACGCATCGCGCGCGCCAGCACGCGCGGAAACTGCGACGGATTTGTGACCAGCTCGACGTAATGGCTGCACTCCTTGAACAACTCTTGCGGGTGCGTTTCCTGGAAGTAGCCGAGACCGATTTCCGACGACGGAATGTGCGCGGCGATCGCCAGCACGGGTTGATGATTACGATGGCAGTCGAACAGGCCGTTGATCAGATGCAGGTTGCCGGGACCGCAACTGCCCGCGCAGACGGCAAGCTTGCCGGTGGCCTCCGCATCGGCGCCGGCGGCGAAGGCGGCGACCTCCTCGTGGCGCGTATGCATCCAGCGAATCGAGCCGAGCCGTTGCAAGCTATCTGAGAGGCCATTCAGGCTATCGCCCGTCACGCCCCAGATCCGTTCGACGTCTGCTGCCGCCAATGTTCTGGCCAGATAATCCGCGATAGTCTGCTTACCCATGCTGAACTCCGCTAAGTGAGAGAGACGGTACCTCTGGAATGGCAGAGAGTACCGCTTCCTCGCGAAACGTGCCGCGATGGCGCTGATGCTTTATGAAAACGTAAGCGTGATGAATTGCGCGCGTAGGGAAGGCGTTGATCGGCTAGCGCAACATGAACGACATCGCCGAAAGGCAGTTCAGCATGCGCACGGCATGCTCCGCCGATGCCGCACTGAAACGCAGCGTAACGGCGTCGACACGCGTCAGCGTCGGCCACTGGCAGAACAGATCCGCGAGCGCGGTGGTCTGGACGCGCAATTCGCAATCCACGGGTGCCGGCGTTGCACGCGTGGCGGTCGCTGCCAGCCCGGCGCTCAGGTGGTGCCGAACCACTTCGCGCGCCGCGCGTTCGATGGCGTCGCGCGCGCCTGCCGGCGTTTGCGTGACGCCGCTTGCATGCCCTGTGGCGCGCTTGGTGACGACAAACCGCGCACCCGGAAAACGCGGCGCGGTTTCCTCGGCGAAAACATCGTCGCCTGATAAAAGCGCGACACGTGCGCCATATTCTTCCGCGAGTGCACCATACAGTCCCGCCTCGCCGACTTCGACACCGTCAAGCGAAACGCGTGCGAACGCAAAACTGTTGATCGTATGCGCAAGAACGCCGCGCGTTTGCGACATCGCGTGATAGCCGATCATGAACACCAGCGCCGCGCCGTATTCGAGCCCGGCCATCATGCCGAGCGTGCGCGGTTTGCCGAGCACGACCTGGGCGCGCGCGTCGAGCAGATCAGGCAGCAGATTACGAAAGCCGCCGTGCGAATCGTTGACCCAGACGTCGGTGGCGCCGCCCGCGAATGCGCCTTCGATGGCGGCGTTTGCTTCAAGCGTCATCCAGCGGCGCGCGGCTTCATATTCACCGTTGCCCGCACGGGTTTGCTCGGGATGGAACACACCCGCCACGCCTTCGATATCGGCGGAAATGAGGACTTTCATCTGAAGGATGACTTGAGAAGTTGAGCAAGATCGCTGGTTGTATCGCGCAGCGACAGACGCCGATGACCATCGCGCCCCGTCACGGATGTGGCGCTCCACAACGCGTCGATGATCGCCTGCTCGACGCTGTCCGCGCAGGCACGAAACAGCGGATCGAGACGCGCATCCTTGAGCAACGGCGGCAACGTGACGAGATCGGCATCGTGCGGCACGGTATAAGCCGTCGAGAAGGCCAGCGCGATGTCGCCACTGCCATGGCCGTAGACCGAACCGGTTCGCGCAAGGCCGGCCGCCGCGCGCAACGAGAGACGCTTGAGCTGGCGCGCGTCGAGCGGCGCATCGGTCGCGACGATCATGATGATCGAGCCCTGCTCGGGTTTCGCGGCGGTCGCCGTGGCCGCCTGGGACGCACGTTCTGCCAGCACGCGACCCAGCGCTACGCCGTCGACGGTCAGCATCGGCAGACGGCCGAAATTCGCCAGCACCAGGGTGCCGACCGTATACATCTGCCCCGCCACTTCGACCACGCGCGATGCGTTGCCGACGCCGCCTTTCAGGTCGAAGCACGACATGCCACGCCCCGCGCCGACCGAACCGCTGGCGATCGCCACGCCAGCCGCATCGTAGGCTGCCTGATAGTGCTGTTCGCCGACAGCCAGCGCCTGGATATGGTTCAGGTAGCCATCATTGCATTCGAACACCAGCGGATTCACCGTCGGCCATTCGCGTCCGATGCGCGGATTCGCTGCGACCGCCGCGCGAATCTGCGCCTGCGCGAGTGCGGCGACGCCAAAGGTATTCGTCAGCGCGATCGGCGTTTCTAACACACCGAGTTCTTCGACCTGCACGAGCCCGATGCTTTTACCGAATCCGTTGATCACCGACGCAGCAGCGGGCACCTTGTCGAGAAACGGATCACCGCCATGCGGACGGATCACCGTCACACCGGTTTGCACGGGGCCGTCATCGAGCGTGCAATGGCCCGCCGTCACGCCTTGCACATCGGCAATCGACCCGCGCGGCCCGCGCGGCAATACGCCGATATGCGGCATGGTTTCAGGGTTCGCCGCGCTCATGGCCGGTCGAGCTTCGGATCGAGCGCGTCACGCAATCCGTCGCCCAGCAGGTTGAACGCGAGCACCGTGAGGAAAATCGCCAGGCTCGGGAACAGCGCGATATGCGGCGCCGTGACCATATCGGCGCGCGCTTCGTTGAGCATCGCGCCCCACTCGGGCGTCGGCGGTTGCGCGCCGAGTCCGAGGAACGAGAGACTTGCTGCCGTGATGATCGAGGTGCCGATACGCATCGTAAAGTACACGACCACCGATGAAATCGTGCCCGGCAGAATATGCCGCACGATAATGGTCCAGTCCGATGCGCCGATACTGCGCGCCGCCTCGATATAGGTCAGTTGCTTGAGCATCAGCGTATTGCCGCGCACCAGCCGCGCAAACGCCGGAATACTGAAGATCGCCACGGCGCAGACCACGTTGATCATGCCGTTGCCGAGAATCGCGACCACACCGATCGCCAGCAGAATGCCAGGGAATGCGAACAGCACGTCGGCAACGCGCATCGTGATGCGGTCCCACCAGCCTTCGTAGTAGCCGGCCAGCAAGCCGAAGAACGTACCGATCACCGCGCCGATCGCGACCGACAGAAAGCCCGCCGCCAGTGAAATGCGCGAGCCCGCCAGAATGCGGCTGAAAATATCGCGGCCCAGCGAATCGACGCCGAACCAGTGGGCCGCCGAAGGGCCCGCGTTCAACGCGTCGTAGTCGAAGAAATTCTCCGGGTCGTACGGAACGATATGCGGCGCGACGATCGCGACCGCGATCAATAGCAGCACGAAAATGCCCGCGGCGAGCGCCACGTGCTGCTTGCGGAATTTGCGCCAGAACTCGCTCCACGGGGTGCGGATCGCGCGTTCTGCGGGGGCGGATTTCGCCGCATTCGCCTCGGTGGCTGTGGTGCTCATGCGGGCCTCACTTGAAACGGATGGTCGGGTTAATGACGGCATACAGCACGTCCACAACCAGGTTGATGATGATGAATTCGAGCGAGAACAACAGCACCTCGGCCTGAATCACCGGATAGTCGCGCATCGCGACGGCGTCGACCAGCAGGCGCCCAAGGCCGGGCCAGTTGAACACCACTTCCACGACGATCGAGCCGCCCAGCAGAAAGCCGAACTGCAGCCCCATCATCGTGATGACCGGAATCATCGCGTTGCGCAGACAGTGTTTGACGATCACGAGCCGCTCGGGCACGCCCTTGGCGCGCGCGGTGCGGACAAAATCTTCGTTCATCACTTCGACGAACGAGGCGCGCGTGAAGCGGGCCATTACCGCCGCTACCGCCGCACCGAGCGTCAGCGACGGCAGCACGTAGCTCTGCCACGAACCGTCGCCGACAATCGGCAGCCAGCCGAGCTTCACCGAGAAAATTTCCATCAGCAGCATGCCGAGCGCGAAGGCCGGAAACGAAATACCCGACACCGCGAGCGTCATGCCGAGCCGGTCCGGCCAGCGATTGCGCCACACCGCCGAGACAATGCCGATGCCCATGCCCAGCACCACCGCCCACACCATGCTGGCGAGCGTCAGCAGAAGCGTCGGCATGAAGCGCTCGCCGATTTCCTGGCTGACCGGCCGCTTGCTGCGCGTCGAAGTACCGAAGTCGCCATGCGCGATCTTCACGAAGAAGTTGGTGAATTGCTGCGGCATCGGCTTATCGAGGCCCAGATCGGCGCGCACCAGCGCGACAGTCGCTTCATCGGCCTCGGGGCCGGCGGCGAGCCGCGCCGGATCGCCCGGCAACAGATGCACGAACAGGAAGACCAGCAAGGCGACAATAAAGAGCGTCGGCAGCAGGCCAAAGAGACGTTTGACGAGAAAGTTCAGCATGAAACCCATCCGGCAATGATGCGGGCAACGAAGAATCTTGCGACGCGGTACACGACCGCCTGGCCGTTGCGTTGACGAACAACGCAGCGGCCGGGCGCTCAACCCATCACTTGATGGCGATCTCGTCGAAATTGAACGAGCCGTCCGGCGCCACGTAAGCACCCGACAAACGCTTGCTGCGCGCGTACACCACCTTCTCCTTGACGAGGAAGATCCACGGCGCGTCGGCCCAGATGCGCTTTTGCGCGTCGGTGTAGAAGGCGGCCTTCTGCGTGCGGTCGGTGGTTTCGAGCGCCTGCTTCAGATCGCTGTCGACGGTGTCGTTCTTGTAGTACGCGGTGTTGACCATCTTCGGCGGGAACGACACCGAACCGAGCAACGGCGTGATGGCCCAGTCGGCTTCACCCGTCGACGACGACCAGCCCGCGTAGTACATCCGCACCGGCGCGCTGGCGGCATCCTGTGCGCTTTCCACTTTGGCGACGCGCTGACCTGCTTCGAGCGCTTCGACCTGCGCCTTGATACCGACCTGCGCCAGTTGCTGCTGCACGAACTGGATCACCTTCTGCGCGGTCGAGTAGTTATACGCGGACCACAACGTGGTTTCGAAGCCGTTCGGATAGCCCGCTTCCTTCAGCAGTTCGCGCGCCTTCGCCGGATCGTACGGCCAGGGGCCGAGCTTCACCGCGTAATCGACGCCTTGCGGCACCACGCCGTCAGCCGGCGTCGCGTAACCGGCGAACGCGACCTTCGTCAATGCGTCCTTGTTGACCGCGTAGTTCAGCGCTTCACGCACTTTCGGGTTGTCGAACGGTTTCTGATTGACGTTCAGGCTGATGTAACGCTGGATGATCGATGGCGACGCGATCAGATCGACCTTCGGGCTCGACTGCAATTGCGCGGCCTGTTCGAACGGCACCTGGAACGCGAAGTCCGCTTCGCCGGTGCGCATCAACGCTGCACGCGTGTTGTTGTCCACGACCGGCTTCCAGTCGATCGAATCGACCTTCGGGTAGCCCTTCTTCCAGTAGCCGGCGAACTTCTTCACCGTCAGGTCGCCCGCCGGGTCCCACTTCACCAGTTCGAACGGACCGGTACCGACCGGATGGAAGGCGATATCCTTGCCGTATTTCTTCAGTGCGTCCGGCGAAATCATCACGGCGGACGGATGCGCCAGTACGTTGACGAAGGCCGAGAACGGCGCCTTCAGCGTGATTTTCACCGTGTACGGATCGACCACTTCGGTCTTCTCGATGCGGTTGAACATGTTGTAGCGCTTGAGCTTGTTCGCCGGATCCGTCACGCGGTCGAAGTTCGCCTTGACCGCGGCGGCGTTGAAGTCCGTGCCGTCCTGGAACTTCACGCCATGGCGCAGCTTGAACGTATAGACCCGGGCGTCCGGGCTCGCCTCGTAACTGTCGGCCAGCACGTTGACCAGCTTCATGTCCTTGTCGAAGCCGAACAGCCCTTGATAGAACGACTTCGCGACGGCTTGCGAAAGCGTGTCGTTGGCATCGTACGGATCGAGCGTCGTGAAGGTCGACGCGACAGCCATCACGGCCGTGGTATCGGCGTGCGCCACATTGCCCGCGAGCATCGCGAACACCACCGCGCCGCCGCTAACCAGCGCGCGCAAACGAAACGGAGAAGACGGGACCAGCAGGTTCATGAGGTTAAGCTCCAGGCTGCGAAATGAATCAGGTTGGTGTGAGGCGGATAGGAATACTTGAGTGCTTGCGGGTGGGTGGATCAGCGCGCTCAATAAGCACCGCCGACCCGGTGCTGGGCGACGAAATGATCCGGGCCGACTGCAATCAGCGGCGCCACAATCGGCTCGTCGTGCAATGCGCGGATCGGGCTGGGGATCTCATCGGCGGCCAGCATCCGTTTCGCGTGACGGCGCGCCGGATCGGCGACCGGCACCGCGCCCATCAGTTTCTTCGTGTACGGATGCTGCGGGGCTTCGAACACCGCGCGGCGCGGGCCGATCTCGACGATCTGGCCGAGATACATCACCGCCACGCGATGGCTAACGCGCTCAACTACCGCCATGTCGTGCGAGATGAACAGATAGGCGACGCCGAGTTCGCGTTGCAGATCGAGCATCAGGTTGACGATCTGTGCCTGCACGGAGACGTCCAGCGCGGAGACGGATTCATCGGCGATCACCACTTTTGGATTCAGGGCCAACGCCCGCGCGATCGCGATCCGTTGCCGCTGTCCGCCGGAGAATTCGTGCGGATAACGGCGCGCCGCTTCGGGTGGCAAGCCGACTTTTTCGAGCAGCCACGCAACCCGCGCCTGCGCTTCTTCACCTTGCGCCACGCCATGTACGAGCAGCGGCTCCATGATCGAGAAGCCGACCGTCAAACGCGGATTCAGCGAAGCGAACGGATCCTGGAAAATAAACTGGATGTCGCGGCGCAGCGCCTGCAACGCCGGGCCCGTCAGCGAACTGATTTCCTTGCCAGCGAATTCGATCGAGCCGCTCTGGCTTTCCACGAGGCGCAGCAACGAGCGGCCGGTGGTGGATTTGCCGCAGCCCGACTCGCCGACGAGTGCGAGCGTTTCGCCCGGGCGCAAATCGAAGCTGACTTTTTCGACCGCGTGCACACGGCCTGTTACGCGGCCGAACACGCCGCTCCTGACCGGAAAGCGCGTAACCAGATCGCGCACACGCAGGATCGGCGGCGTGCTGTCCTGCACTGGCGGCTGGGCCTCTTCAGCGACTGCCGCAGCGGGACGCACGGCCTGTTCGGCACCACTCAAGGCAGCCTGCTCGACGGTCAGAATCGGAAATCTGGCAGGCTGATCGGTGCCCTGCATCGCGCCCAGACGCGGCACGGCCGCCAGCAAAGCCTTGGTATAAGGATGCGACGGCGCGGCGAACAGTGTGTCCGATGCGCCCTCCTCGACCTTCTCGCCGCGATACATCACGAGCACGCGATCGGCCACTTCGGCGACCACGCCCATGTCGTGCGTGATGAAGATCACGCCCATGTTCATCTCGTCCTGCAAGCCGCGGATCAATTGCAGAATCTGCGCCTGAATCGTCACGTCGAGCGCGGTGGTCGGCTCGTCGGCGATCAGCAATGCGGGCTTGCATGACAGCGCCATCGCGATCATCACGCGCTGGCGCATGCCGCCGGACAGTTGATGCGGGAAACGCGCAGCCACCCGGCGCGCTTCGGGGATCCGCACGAGTTCGAGCAGGCGCAGCGTTTCGGCATGCGCGGCGGAACGGCTCTTGCCCTGATGCAGCGCAATCGCTTCGCTGATCTGATCGCCGACCGTGAAGACCGGATTGAGCGACGTCATCGGCTCCTGGAAGATCATCGCGATGTCGGCGCCGCGAATCGAGCGCATCGTGCCGGACGACGCTTTCGCGAGGTCCAGCACGCTGCCGTCGCGGCGCCGGAAAGCGATGCTGCCGCCGGCAAGACGCCCACCGCCGTGCTCGATCAGCCGCATCAACGCGAGCGAGGTCACCGATTTGCCTGAGCCCGATTCGCCGACGATCGCCAGCGTCTCGCCGCGCTCGACCGTCAGCGACAGATTGCGCACCGCATTGAAGGTGGTGTCGCCGCTGCGGAACGCGACCGATAGATTGTCGACCGCGAGTACGCGTTGCGGCGGCAAGGTTTCCATCAGCGGGCGGGCGGAGTGCGAGTTAGTCGGCACGATGTTTCCTTTGAATTCGGACGCAGGAAGCGAAGGTTCAGCGAGCGGGCGCAAGCGTTAGCGATAGATCGCCGTGACCGGCGTTTCACCCACGCGGGCGAAGCCGCGATACATGCCCTCGGTATTGAAAGGCAGCGTGACGTTGCCGCGCGCATCGACGGCGACCAGACCGCCGCGGCCGTCGATTTTCGGCAAGCGATTCATCACCACGTCGTGCGCCGCTTCTTCGAGCGAGACGTTGCGATACGCCATTTGCGCGGCCACGTCGTAGGCGGCGACCATGCGCATGAACATCTCGCCGGAGCCGGTGGTGGAGACCGCGCAGGTGGCGTCGTCCGCATAGCAGCCCGCGCCGATCAGCGGCGTATCGCCGACCCGGCCCACCTGCTTGTTGGTCACACCGCCCGTCGATGTGGCGGCCGCCACGTGACCGTGTTGATCGAGCGCGACCGCGCCGACCGTGCCGAACTTGCGATTCGGATCGATCGGTTCATGCGGCGTGGGGTCGTCGTTCGAAGCGGACGCGGCGGAAGCCAGTGTCGCGCCGTCGTGATCGAGCATCGCGCGTTGCTGACCGCGCGCCAGCAACCACTGACGATGACGCGCGTCGGTATGGAAATACTCCGGCTCGACGAATTCGAGTCCTTGCGCCGCCGCGAATGCTTCCGCGCCTTCGCCGGTAAACAACACGTGCTCGCTACGCTCGAGCACGCGGCGCGCCGCCAGGATCGGGTTGCGCACGCGCTTCACGCAGCAGATCGCGCCGGCGTCGAGCGTGCTGCCGTCCATGATCGCGGCGTCGAGTTCGTGCGTGCCGGCTGCCGTGTAGACGGCGCCACGACCCGCATTGAAGAGCGGACAGTCTTCGAGCAGACGCACGGCTTCGCTGACGGCGTCGAGTGCGCTGCCGCCGTCAGCGAGCACACGCTGGCCGGCGCTCAGCACCGAATGCAAAGCGGCGTGGTATTCAGCTTCGGCGTTGGCCGACATCGACGCGCGCAGGATGGTGCCTGCTCCGCCGTGAATGGCAATGACTGCGTTGGAGTTCATCGTTTGGTTCTGGGAGTGCGGGGAGTACGGATGGACGTGCGCGCGGACTGATCCGCGGTGCCGGACGGCGCGGCGTAGGGATCGGTGAGCCAGGGCAGGACGAATTCGCTGACCTCGGCGGCCGCTTTCACGGAGCGTTTGGCGCGATACGCGACCGCGTCGCAAAGCGCTTCGATCACGGCCAGCACGGCGGAATCGGCATTGGCCGCGAGCCGCCGTTCCGAACGGATGTACAGCGTGAGATCGGCGAATTGCGCGAGCGGCGAATGCGGGCCGTCGGTCAGCGCGAGCACCCGCGCGCCGCGGCTCGCGGCACGCCGCGCGAGTTCAATGGTGTCGTCGACGTAGCGGGGAAACGCGATCCCGATCACCAGATCGTGTTCGTCCGATGCGAACAGACGGCGCGCCGCATGCGAAGGACCGCCGATCAGCGCGAGTGACTGCACGTTGTCGTGATACGGCATCAGGCCATGCTCCATCAACCCCGCGAGAAACGCGCTGGCCCCGTAGCCGAGCACGAACACACGGCGTGCGGCAATGATCGCTTCGACCGCGGCTTCGGCTGCGGCGCTATCGATTGCGGTGCGGGTGGAGTGAAGGTTGGCGGCGGCCTGCTGGAGCGACGCATCGAGCAGGTCGTCGCCAGGCGCGAGCGACTCCTGCGCGCTGCGCAGCCGTTCGACCGGCGCAAGCGTGGCTTCGAAACCGCGCACCAGCGCCTCACGAAACTGCGGATAACCGTCGAAGCCGAGCGCGCGAGCGAAGCGATTCGCGGTCGCCACCGAGGCGCCCACCACGCTCGCCAGTTCGTCGATCCGCATGGTCGCGGCGCGAAACAGATTCGCCAGTACGTATTCGCCCATGCGCCGGTGGATCGGCGTCAGGGTCGGCATCGCCACGGCGATACGCGCGGCGATTGCCTGCTCGGCGGGACTGGATGCAGCGGCGGCTGGGTGATGGACCATGCGGATGATCCACGGCGCGGACCGTCCCCAAAGGGGACTTCCTGCCGGGACGTAATCAAATTGAATGAAAGTATATTTACATGAAAAGTCCTTATAAAAAAATTCATTTTCATTTTCGAGGGTTTATCCCGACGAGCCGCGACGTGTTTGGGGCACAACGCGTCGGTCCGATGAAAACCGTTTTTCACTGTGCCGTCGCCGTGCCCTCGAGAATGTCCGCAAGCCGCGCGGCCGGCGACATGACAATGATCAATGCCTGCACGACAAAGGCCGCCGCTGCGGCCACGAGGCATGGCTCCATGCCCCACCGCGCGCTGATCGCGGCGCCGAGCAACGCGCCCAACGGCCGCGCGCCATACGTTGCCGTGCTGTTGAGCGCCGAGACGCGACCGATCATCCGCTCCGGCGTGATCGCCTGACGCAGCGTGGTCGAGCCGACGACCCACAGAATCGGTCCGACGCCGAGAAGGAAGAAACTCAGCGTCGCCAGCCAGAACGACGGCGCGACGAGCGTCGCCACCATTACGAGCGAGGCGAGCAGGCCGCAGAACGGTCCGATGATCAGCACGCGGCCGAATGCGAGGCGTCGCGCGATGGCCGGTGCGGCGAGCGCGCCGCACACCATGCCGATGCCGTAGGCACCCAGCGTCACGCCCACCGCCGACGCGTTCAACCCGAGCCGGTGCACCGCGTAGGGCACATACACCGCTTGCAGAATGAAGAAGCCGAGATTGAAGAACACCGCGGTCGCGAGCATCGGCCGCAGTAGCGCGTCTCGCAGCACGAAACGTGTGCCGTCGCGCAGCTCCAGCAGGAAGTGCCGCTGCGCGGCCGTCGCGCGCGGCGGTTCGCGCAGCCCCGCCAGCAAGGTGACGGCCAGCGCCGACAGCCCGGCCGCACAGCCATATGCCGAGCCCGCGCCGATCCAGCCCACCAGCAGGCCACCGAGCGCCGGCCCCGCCGAATAGGCGACGCTGCGCGCGAGTTCGAGCCGTCCATTGGCCTGCGCGAATGCCTCGCGCGGCACGATCGACGGCACCAGCGAAGGCGCCGCGACGTTGTAGGCGACGGTGCCGGTCGCCGCAATGAAACCGAGCGCGGCAAGCAGCGGCAGACTCAAGGTGTGCGTCATGACGAGCAGCAACACAGCCAGCATCGCGATCACGCGCACGCTTTCGGCGAGCGTCATCAAGGTGCGGCGCGAGCGTCGATCGGCCCACACGCCGAGCGGAATCGACAGCAACAGGAACGGCAGCGTCTGCGCGGTTTGCAGCAAACCGGTGTCGCGCGCGCCGGCGCCGAGCGCGAACACAGCGACGAGCGGCGCGGCGGCAAGGCTGATCTGCTCAGCGGACTGCGCGACCAGATTCGACCATGCGAGGCGCTGGAACGCGACCGGCAGACGGATCGTGGATGAAGCGGAAGCGGCATGCATCGATAAACTCCTGCGACGGGACTTGAGGAGTGCATCGTGGTCGCTTTGGCGCGGCGCGGCGCTCCGCTTCTTGCGGTGTTATTCTTCGCTCGCCATGAATCTCGAAAGCATTCTCTTCACTCAAGGTTTCGGCTCGCGCCGCCAATGCCGCGCGCTGATCAGCGACGGCCGCGTGAGCGTCGAAGGCGCGGTCCGCACCGATGCCGATACCGACTTCCCAACCGGCGACGACACGTTCCGTTTCAGCGTGGACGGCGTCGTCTGGCCGTATCGCGAGCATGCCTATCTGCTGCTGAACAAGCCCGCCGGGTATGAATGTTCGCGTGAACCACAGCATCATCTGAGCGTGTTCAGCCTGCTGCCGCCGCAGTTCGCCGAGCGCGGCGTGCAATGCGTGGGCCGTCTCGACCAGGATACGACGGGCCTGCTGCTGCTCTCCGACGACGGCAAGTTCGTCCACCTGTTCACGTCGCCGAAACGCAAAGTGCCGAAGGTGTACGTCGCGACCACGCGCCACCCTGTCGACGACGCCCAGCTCGCCGCCCTGCGCGACGGCGTACTGCTGCACGGCGAGGCCAAACCGATCGCCGCTGTCGAGGCACGGGCACGCGGCGACCGCACGCTGGCGCTCACCGTGATGGAAGGCAAGTATCACCAGGTCAAGCGGATGATCGCGGCGGCCGGCAACCGCTGCGAGGCACTGCACCGCGAGCGCATCGGCGGACTTGCATTGCCTGCGACGCTGGCCGAAGGCGCATGGCAATGGCTCGACGAAACCGACCTCGGATCTTTACGGAGCGGGTAAACCGGTAGTGCCCCTTTAAAGCCTTGAGGCGTCAGGGGAATCGTGTGCTCCGCCGCACACAAGGCCCACACGGCCCGCGCAGCGCGCTGCGCCGCAACATGTGCTTCCTTACGAGCCGCCCTATACTCGATTAAACAAAGACTACAAAGGGTTCAAGGAGGGCGTCATGGTCACCCGCGACATTGTTGCGATCTCGCCTGTGATGATTGCTTTCGCGTGCCTGGGGCTGGTTCTGATCGGCGCGCTGCTCATCGTCATGCGGCTGCGCCACAAATACCATCCGAACCTGATCGGCGCACTGATCGGCGCGATGCTGTGTTTCCTGCTTCTGGAAGCATTGCCGGCACTGACCTGAAATCGGTCGCTCAGCCACGCACCGCGCGCAGAAAATCGTCGACGCTCGGATAGCGCAAGCGCACCCGCAACTCCTCCTTGAGGCGTCGGTTGACGAGCCGCCGCGATTCCCGCATGAACGACAGCAAGGTCGGCTCGATCTGCTGCTCGGCTTCTTCGCGCGTGATGCGGGGAGCGCGCTCGAAGCCGAACGCGTCAGCCACCACGTCGAAGTACTCCCCCATCTTCAGCGACGTGTCGTCGGACGCGTGGACCACGCGCGCGGCGCGTCCGTGCGTGGCCATGCGTACGAGAATCGCCGCGAGATCGTCGGCATGGATGTGGTTGGTGTAGACGTCGTCGGCATCGACCAATGCCGGTGTGTGCTTTTCGAGCCGTGCCAGCGGCAGACGGTTGCGCGCATAGATGCCGGGAATGCGCGCGATGCTGGCGGCAACCACACCGCGGGCGGTCGCGCGCCGCAGTTGCCGCTCAGCCGACACGCGGCGTTTGGCGCGCGGGTTGGCGGCCTGCAACGCACGTGTCTCGTCGATCCAGACGCCGCCGCAATCGCCGTAGACGCCCGTCGTGCTCGCGTACACCAGCCGGAGCGGCGCGCGCGAACCAGCGGTCCAGCGCACCCCGTCGGGTACAATGTCGGCTGTTTCAGATTCCGCCCATGAGGCACGAATCCGGCGCAGCCGCCCCACCGGCGCTACCGCACTGCGCGCGGCACGTAGCGCGCGATCGCGGCGAACGCCCAGCGTCGCGAGCAAGGCACGGGTGCGGCGGTCATCGTCGCCGGTCTTTTGCGGTGGCGCGAGGTGCAGCACTGTCGGCGCGAGTCCTGCGAGCCGTTTCAGACTGCGGCGCACGTCGAGGTCGCCGACCAGTGGCGTCACGCCCGCGGCGCGCAATTCGGCGCTCCGCTCTGCGTGGCTGGTGAGCGCGAAGACATGCGCGTGCGGCTGTAGCAAGGGTACGCAGCGCATGCCAACATCGCCGCAACCTACAATCAGCACCCGCGGCCGGCGTAAATTTCGTGTCGCTTTCATGGTGGACGCATTGTAGCCGTCAAGCGCGGCGGGCACCGCGCAGTTGACACCGCGGTCCAATAACGATTACCGACTTTTCGATTCCGAATACTTTATGGCATTTAACGTCACGCTCCGGCAAAGCGGCCGGCAGTTTCAGGTGGAACAGGACGAACCCGTGCTCAGCGCCGCTTTGCGCCAGGGCATCGGCCTGCCGTACGGCTGCAAGAACGGCGCCTGCGGCTCGTGCAAAGGCACCGTGGTGAGCGGCGAAGTCGAGCAGCGCCAGCATTCGTCGTCGGCCTTGTCGAACGACGAAAAGACGCGTGGCATGGCGCTTCTGTGTTGCGCGACCGCGTGTTCGGATCTCGAGGTGGATATCCGCGAAGTGGCCGGTGTCGGCGACGTGCAGGTCAAGAAACTGCCGTGCCGCGTGAACGCGATCGAGCGCAAGGCTGACGACGTCGTGGTGCTGAAGCTGCAACTGCCCGCCAACGAGCGTCTGCAATATCTGGCTGGCCAATACCTCGAGTTCATTCTCAAAGACGGCAAGCGCCGCAGCTATTCGATGGCGAGCGCGCCGCACGCGGAAGGGCCGATCGAACTGCACATTCGTCACATGCCCGGCGGCGCCTTTACCGATCACGTGTTCAACACAATGAAAGAGCGCGACATCCTGCGCTTCGAAGCCCCGCTCGGCACCTTCTTCCTGCGCGAAGATTCAGATAAGCCGATCGTGCTGCTGGCTTCGGGCACGGGCTTCGCGCCGCTGAAGGCGATCGTCGAACATGCGGTGTTCAAGAACCTGAACCGGCCAATGACGCTTTACTGGGGCGCGCGCCGCAAGAAGGATCTGTATTTGCTCGAACTGGCCGAGCAATGGGCGAAAGACATTCCGAACTTCAAGTTCGTGCCGGTGCTATCGGAACCGGACGCGGACGATGCATGGACGGGGCGCGTCGGCTTCGTGCATCGCTCAGTGATCGAAGATTTGCCGGATCTGTCGGCGTATCAGGTGTACGCATGCGGCGCGCCGGTGATGGTCGAGTCGGCGCAGCGCGATTTCACCCTGCACCATAGCCTGCCGGAAGACGAGTTCTACGCGGATTCCTTCACGAGCGCGGCGGATCTGGCGAACGCGGTTTGATGCGGTGAGCGGCCCGGTCGAATGACGATCGAGCCGTTCATCAAATAACGCATTGACGAGCAATCAGATTCGCCCAAATTCAACTTTGCGGCGAATCCATGCAAATTCATGGTTTACACCATCGGTTTCCTTGTCGTATTCTTTCGCGCATGAACCGCATCCAGTCCGAACTCCGACGTCGCCGCTCGCCGCTCCCCTAGGGACGCCGCTGGCTTCGTCACGGATTCGCGCCGCACAAAGGCGCAAGCAGTACGAATCATGAAAGCCACGGCATGCCGTGGCTTTTCTGTTTTTCTGGCCCCTGTTTCGCATTTGGCCAAACCTTCACTCATCCCTTACCCCGTCGTCTGGAGCCTGCCGTTATGAATTTCACTGAGTACCCGATCGAATCGCTGATGTACATCACGAACCGGCCCGAAATCGTTTTCACGCACGGCAAGGGCTCGTGGCTCTATGACAATAACGGCAAGCGTTATCTGGACTTCATCCAGGGTTGGGCGGTCAATAGCCTCGGCCACTGCAACGACGGCATGATCGAAGCGCTGAACAAGCAGGCGCAACTGCTGCTCAATCCGTCGCCGGCGTTCTACAACGGCCCGATGGCGCAACTCGCGGGTCTGCTCACGCAACACAGCTGCTTCGACAAGGTGTTCTTCGCGAACAGCGGCGCCGAAGCGAACGAAGGCGCGATCAAGCTCGCGCGCAAGTGGGGCAAGAAATTCAAGGACGGCGCGTTCGAAATCATCACGTTCGATCACAGCTTCCATGGCCGCACGCTGGCGACAATGTCGGCCAGCGGCAAGCCGGGCTGGGACACGATCTACGCACCGCAAGTGCCGGGCTTCCCGAAGGCGGATCTGAACGACATCGCGTCGGTTGAAAAGCTCATCAACGCAAAAACGGTCGCGGTGATGCTCGAGCCGATTCAGGGCGAAGGCGGCGTGATTCCCGCCACGCGCGAATTCATGCAGCAACTGCGCGCGCTGACCAAGAAGCACAACCTGCTGTTGATTGTCGACGAAGTGCAGAGCGGCTGCGGCCGTGCGGGCACCCTGTTCGCCTATGAGTTGTCGGACATCGAGCCGGACATCATGACGCTCGGCAAGGGCATCGGCGGCGGCGTGCCGCTCGCAGCCTTGCTGGCGAAGGCCAACATCGCGGTGTTCGAGGCAGGCGACCAGGGTGGCACGTACAACGGCAATCCGCTGATGAGCGCGGTCGGCTACTCGGTGATCTCGCAGCTGACGGCGCCCGGGTTCCTCGAAGGCGTGCGCGCACGGGGCGAGTATTTGCGCGCGAAGCTGCTTGAATTGTCGGAAGAGCGCGGCTTCGAGGGCGAGCGCGGTGAAGGTCTGCTGCGCGCGTTGCTGCTCGGCAAGGACATCGGCAACCAGATCGTCGAGAAAGCGCGCCTGATGCAACCGGACGGCCTGCTGCTGAACGCCGCGCGCCCGAACCTGCTGCGTTTCATGCCGGCGCTGAACGTGACGAACGAAGAAATCGACCAGATGATGGCGATGCTGCGTTCGATCCTCGACACGCTGTAAGCGTCGCCGGAACTCGCTTATGACAGTTTCCACGACGCTATCGATCCGCTGCTTCGACGCGCGCGACACCGATGCCGTGGTCGCGCTTTGGCAGGAAATCTTCCCCGAGTATCGGGACGTGACGAGGCCGCAGCGCAATCCGCATCTGTCGATTGCCAACAAGCTCGCAACACAACCGGAACTGTTCTTCGTCGCGGTGTTCGGCGAGCGGATCGTCGGCACGGTGATGGGCGGATATGACGGACACCGCGGCTGGCTGTATTCGCTCGCAGTGGATGCGACGCTGCGCCGGCATGGCATCGGCACACGCCTCGTCGCTCATGTGGAGCGTGCGCTGACCGAGCGGGGCTGCCCGAAGCTGAATTTACAGGTGCTGTCCGCGAAAGCCGACGTGCGCAGGTTTTATGAGGCGCTCGGATATCGCGCCGACGAGGTGATCAGTCTCGGCAAGCGTTTGGGTGAAGTGGCCGCATCGGCCGCCTGAATCCTGTCGTCTGCAAAGAAAAAGGCCACATGCAGGGTGAATTGCACCCGCATGTGGCCTTTTTTACGGCTGAAGCAAACCTATGCGTTTATTTGTCCAGTTCGCTTGTCCAGCTCATTCACCGAGCTTATTCACCGAGCTCATTCATCCAGCTTACTCACCAAGATATGCAGCCCGCACCTTCGGATCATCCAGCATCTGCTTCGCATCACCCGACATCGTGACCAGACCCGAGTCCATCACGTAGCCGCGGTTCGCCGCCTGCAACGCGAGACGCGCGTTCTGTTCGACCAGCAGCACCGTCATGCCTTCTGCCGAAATCGCCCGCACCACTTCGAAGATCTTCTCGACCATGATCGGCGACAGACCCATCGACGGCTCGTCCAGCAACAACAGCTTCGGCTTGCTGATGATCGCGCGCGCCATCGCCAGCATCTGCTGCTCGCCGCCCGAAAGCGTGCCCGCGTACTGCGTAGCCCGTTCCTTCAGGCGCGGGAAGAAGCCGAACATGCGATCGACGTCGCTCTTGATGCCATCCGTATCGGTACGCAGATAAGCACCCATCTGCATGTTTTCGACGATCGACATGCGCGAGAAAATGCCGCGGCCTTCCGGCACCATCGCGAGACCGCGCTTGAGCAGTTCGTGCGCCGGAATGCCCTTGATCGACTGGCCCATGTACTCGATGTCGCCTGCCGCGTACGGTTTCAAACCCGTGATCGCCTTCATCGTCGTGGTCTTGCCAGCGCCGTTCGCGCCGATCAGCGTGACCAGTTCGCCTTGAGCGACTTCGAGGTCGATGCCCTTGACTGCCTGGATGCCGCCGTAATTGACCTGCAGGCCCTTGATTTTCAACATTGCCGTTGCCATTAGTGGACCCCCGCACCCAGATAAGCTTCGATCACCTTCGGATCCTTCTGCACGTCTGAAGGCAGACCTTGCGCAATCACCTTGCCGTAGTCGAGCACCGTCATCTGGTTGCACAGACCCATCACCAGTTTCACGTCGTGCTCGATCAGCAGAATCGTCTTGCCGTCGCTGCGGATCTTGTCGAGCAGCTTGGTCAGTTCGACCTTTTCCGTTGCGTTCATGCCGGCAGCCGGCTCATCAAGCGCGAGCAGCTTCGGATCCGTCGCCAGTGCGCGGGCGATTTCCAGACGACGCTGGTGACCGTACGACAGATTGCGCGACGTGTAGTCCGCGTATTGCGCAATGCCGACGTATTCGAGCAGTTCGATCGCGCGCTCCTTGATCTCGCGCTCTTCCTTGCGCTCGGCCGGCGTCTGGAACACCGCGCCGATCAGGCCGTGCTTCGTGCGCACATGACGGCCGACCATCACGTTTTCCAACGCGGTCATGCCGCCGAACAGACGGATGTTCTGGAACGTCCGCGCAATCCCCGCCTTCGCCACCTGGTAGACGGCGGTCGGCGTGTATTCCACGTTGTCGAGCTTGAACTCGCCCGAATCGGGTGTGTACAGACCCGTGATTACGTTGAAGAAGGTGGTCTTGCCGGCGCCGTTCGGGCCGATCAGGCCGTAAATCTGCCCCGACCTGATTTGCAGGCCGACGTCAGAAAGTGCCTGCAAGCCACCGAAGCGCTTGTTCACGCCTTTCACCGACAGGCGGATCTGGTCGCTGCCCACGCTATTATTCAGGTTATCGCTCATATGATTTCTCCTGTCGACCGGAGTTAGCGCTTTAGCGCTTACTCCGGTCCCATGCAACGCACGGTCCGTTAAGCGCGCACCGGCTTCTTGCCGCTGCGCTTCGCCAGTTTCGCAATCTTGTCTTCGTGCTTCGGCGACGGCCACAGGCCTTCCGAGCGGTACAGCATGATCACGACCATCGCGAGGCCGTACAGCAACTGACGGATCACTTCGGTATCGACGATTTCATGACCGAAGATCATGTTCTGCAGCGGACCCATCGTCGAGCGCAGGAATTCCGGGAACACGGCGAGCAGCACCGCGCCGAGAATCACGCCAGGGATGTGGCCCATGCCGCCCAGCACCACGCACGCGAGCACCACGACCGATTCCCAGAACGTGAACGATTCCGGCGACACGAAGCCCTGGAACGAACCGAACATCGCGCCCGACAGGCCGCCGAACGATGCTCCCATGGCGAACGCCAGCAGCTTCACGTTACGGGTGTTGATGCCCATCGCCTTGGCGGCGATTTCGTCTTCGCGGATCGCGGCCCATGCACGGCCGATACGTGAGTGCTGCAGGCGCGTACACACCCAGATCACCAGCAACGCGCACAGCACGAACAGGTAGTAGTACGAGTACACCGACGGGAATTGCAGACCGAACAGCGAGTGGCTCTGCGCGAGACTGAAGCCGCCCACCTGCACCGGATCGATCCCCGTGATCCCCTTCGGGCCGTTGGTGATATTCACCGGACGGTCGAGGTTGTTCATGAAGATCCGCACGATTTCCCCGAAGCCCAACGTCACGATAGCGAGATAGTCGCCGCGCAAACGCAAGGTCGGCGCACCGAGCAGAATCCCGAAGAGCGCAGCGACACCCATGGCGATCGGCACGATGATCCAGATCGGCGTATGCAGGCCGCCCGGAAACAGGTGCGCGATCCACTCGAACTGTGAGGTCAGGTGGGGCGAGCTCAGCAGTGCCGCGACGTACGCGCCAATGGCGTAGAACGCGATGTAGCCCAAGTCCAGCAGGCCGGCGAAGCCGACCACCACATTGAGGCCCAGCGCGAGCATCACGTACAGCATCGCGAAGTCGAGCACGCGGACCCAGTAGTTGCCGCCGGCCGCGCCGATGATCATCGGTGCCGCGATCACGAAGATCGCGGTGATGATGCCGACGGTCAGCGTCTTCGTCAGGTTCTTTTCAGGGATGAGCGTCGTGGACGGCTCGATCGGTTGAATTGAGGTCATGTCTGTTTACTCCTTACGCTCGATCCGCAACGCGTTCGCCGAGCAGACCCGACGGACGGAACACCAGCACGATGATCAGCACCACGAACGCGAACACGTCCTGATAGTTACTGCCGAACACGCCACCCGTGAGGTTGCCGATATAGCCTGCCCCCAGCTGTTCGATCAGGCCGAGCAGCACGCCGCCCACCATCGCGCCGCCGAGATTGCCGATCCCGCCCAGCACCGCCGCGGTAAAGGCCTTCAGACCTGGGATGAAGCCCATATAGAAGTGTGCGTTGCCGTATTCGGACGCGATCATCACACCAGCCAGAGCGGCCAACGCCGAGCCGATCATGAAGGTCGCCGAGATCACGAAGTTCGGGTTCACACCCATCAGGCTGGCCACGCCCGGGTTCTCAGCGATCGCACGCATCGCGCGGCCGAGCTTGGTCTTGTGCACGAGCAGCAGCAGACCACCCATCACGAGGAACGCCACCACGATGATCACGATTTCGGTCATCGAGATCACGGCGCCAGGTGTCGTGTCGGTGGCCTTGATCACGTTGATCGGATCAGTAGGCAAGAGCTGTGGGAACGGCAGCGGGTTACGCGACCAGATCATCATGGCCAGCGTCTGCAGCAGGATCGACACGCCGATCGCAGTGATCAGCGGGGCGAGGCGCGGTGCTTTACGCAACGGCCGGTAGGCCACGCGCTCGATCGTGTAGCCGACCACCGAGCAAACCACTGCCGCGATGATCAACGCGATGATGAGCGTCGGCACATTGCCGAGGCCGGGGAAGTGGTTTTGAAGCACGCCTATGGCTGAGAGCGCAACCATCGCGCCCACCATCAACACATCGCCGTGAGCGAAGTTGATGATGCCCAAGATGCCGTAAACCATCGTATAGCCCAGTGCGATGATGGCATAAACACTGCCAAGCACCAGTCCGTTGAGGATCTGCTGGATGAAGATATCCATTTAATGCTCCTTAGCCCGTGCGACTGGATTCGCGCTTTTCATCAGCCGGTGGGCGGTGATGCGTTACGGAATCTCAACGGCACTGCGGGTACTGATGTAAAAGACCGGTAAGGGTAATCCGCTGCCTGGTTTGTCTTACGACTGGGATGCAGTCGGGGACGAACCGATGGCGGATGCAAAAACGGCACCGTTGGGTGGTTTCGGTGCCGTCAGTCTGAACGTCCCGTCATCACATCTTCACGACGTCGAGAACCGCTTTTTTGCCGTCCTTGAAGTCGTAAAGCGTAATGGCGCCCTCTTTCAAATCACCCTTGTCGTCGAACGCGATGTGGCCGATTACCCCGTTGTAATCGGTGGACGGCATCGCAGCCAGCACCTTGGGCGCCTCGATCGAATTAGCGCGCTTCATTGCATCGACAATCACGTACACAGCGTCATACGTGAACGGTGCGTAAATCTGCACCGGTGTGTGGAAACGGTCGACGTACTTCTTTTCGAAGTCCGCTCCCTTGTCCATTTTCGAAAGCGCAAGTCCTGCTTCCGAACAGACCAGGTTCTGCACGGCGGTTCCCGCCAGCTCACCCACCTTGTCGGTACACACACCGTCGCCGCCAAGGATTTTTGCCCTGATACCGAGCGCCGCCGCCTGCTTGGCAAACGGCCCGCCCGTTGCGTCCATGCCGCCGAACATGATTACGTCCGGCTGAACACGCCTGATCTTCATAAGGACGGCCTGAAACTCCGTAGCCCTGTCATTCGTGGCTTCGCGCGCGACGATCTTCGCCCCGCTCGCCTGCACCGTCTTCGCGAACTCGTCGGCCAGCCCCTTACCGTATACGGTCGAGTCGTCGACGATCGCGATGCGTTTCGCGCCAAGCACCTTCGTTGCGTAGTTGGCAAGCGCCGGACCCTGCTGGGCATCGGTCGCGACCACCCGATAGGTCGTTTTGAAACCTTGCTGCGTATAGCCCGGATTCGTCGACGACGGCGAGATCTGCACGATCCCGGCATCGCTATAAATTTTCGACGCCGGAATCGAAACGCCCGAATTCAGGTGCCCGACCACGGCGACGACATGATCGTCGACGAATTTCTCAGCAACCGCCGTCCCCGTTTTCGGGTCCGCTGCATCATCTTGTGCGTCGAGCTCCAACTGGATCTTGTGGCCGTCGATCGTCAAACCGTGCGTATTGATTTCCTCGACCGCCAGACGCGCGCCGTTTTCATTGTCCTTGCCAAGATGCGCAATCGCGCCCGTCAATGGGGCCGCATGACCGATCTTCACGATAGTCGCTTCACTCGCGGGAGCCGCCGCTACTGCCGCAGCCGATGCACCCGCTCCCGCCTCGCCATCCTGTTTCTTGCCGCACGCGGTCAGCATCGCAACCGCGGCCGCGACGGACACGGCGTAAGCAAACTTGGCTCGCATTAAGTAGGTCTCCTGCGCCTTGCAAAATCTATTGTTCGGGACCCGGAGGCCTTGAGAACGCGCGCATTGTAACTCCAATTATGCGACATGCAATATTGTCGAACCGGCAGGGTTTTCCTGCATTGCAACCTTATTTTGAGAGCGAAAACCCACACTCGGCGCAACCTGGTTGCGACTGTTTTCCGCGCATCAGTTGCACCACCCTTGCACCCAATGGCATCAAGTGTTGCAGCGATCTGGCCCGGCGCCTGATTGCGCCGCGCTTTGCGTTAAGTATTACGTTTCTATTGATATCAACGCGGACGCACTATTTTAGTGCGTCAAAAATGATCGCAACCGCTTAAGCGTAAATTTAACGGGGTCAGATTGAGTCGAAAGCGAATAAAAACCGGATCGCAATTCGAAAAAATTCCCGCTCGATCTCTCCAAAATAGGCTTCCTGGCATGATCCGGCACTTTATTTTTGGAGGCGACGCTTATGGGCACATATAAAAAAAGCGCGCCCTTGGGCGCGCTTTCCTTTCAGAACCGTTGGCTGATTGTCAGGCTGGCAGACCCAGTCCGCGCGGCAATGGAAACGCGATGTTCTCCTCGATGCCTTCGAGCGCGCGCACGTTGCGCACGCCGACCAGTTCACGTAACCGGCCAATGACGGCTTGGGCCAGCGCTTCCGGCGCCGAAGCGCCCGCCGTCACGCCGATCCGGCGCTTGCCTTCCACCCAGACCGGATCGATCTGGTCCGGCGAATCCACCATATAGGAGGGCACGCCGAGCTTTTCGGCCAGTTCGCGCAGCCGGTTCGAGTTTGAACTATTCGGGCTGCCGACCACGATCACGACATCGCACTGCGGCGCCATGAACTTCACGGCGTCCTGGCGATTCTGTGTGGCGTAGCAGATGTCCTGCTTCTTCGGTTCGCGGATTGCGGGATATTTCGCCTTCAGAGCACCGATGATCTCTGCCGCGTCATCGACGGACAAAGTGGTTTGCGTGACGAATGCAATCCGCTCAGGATCGGCCAGCGCCAGTGCCTGCACGTCTTCGATATCCTCGACCAGATGCATGCCTTCGCCGGCCTGCCCCATTGTGCCCTCGACTTCAGGGTGGCCCTTGTGGCCGATCATCACGATGTCGAAACCGTCCTGGCGCATCTTTGCGACTTCGATATGCACCTTGGTGACGAGCGGACAGGTGGCGTCATACACCCGCAGGCCGCGCGACTCGGCTTCGGAGCGCACCGCCTTCGATACGCCGTGCGCGCTGAAAATGACCGTATTACCGGCCGGCACTTCTTCCAGTTGCTCGATGAAGATCGCGCCCTTCTTGCGCAGATCCTCGACAACATAGGCGTTGTGGACGATTTCGTGACGCACGTAGATCGGCGAGCCGTGCAGCTTGAGGGCTCGCTCGACGATCTCGATAGCCCGATCGACGCCGGCACAGAACCCGCGCGGCTGCGCAAGCAGGATCTCGGCTTCGGCAAGAGTCGTATCCGTGATGCTCATGTTTACAGAATCCCGATGATTTTCACTTCAAACGCCAGCGCCTGGCCGGCAAGCGGGTGATTGAAATCGAACAGGGCCGACGTCTCGCCGACTTCCTTCAGAACGCCGGCATAGCGGCCGCCACCCGGCGCGTTGAATTCGACCAGATCGCCCGGGGAAAAATCCTCGCCAATCATGCTGTTTTCGCGCAGCGTGGCCAGCGATACGCGCTGGATCAACTCCGGATTGCGGGGACCGAACGCTTGACCTGGCGTTAGCTGAAAGGTCGAGTGGTGCCCCACCTTCAAACCCAGCAGAATATCTTCCAGCGGCGGCGCCAGTTGGCCCGCGCCAAGCAGAAGCGTGGCCGGTTTGTCGGTAAATGTATTGATGACTTCGGCGCCATCGGCAAGGGAAAGCCGGTAATGAAGCGTCACATGTGAACCGGGCTTCACTTCGGAAATGTCGATGATGCTCATGCAGTGCTCGCTCAGTCGAAGCGCGCTGCACGCGTTGCGCCGCGGGCGCAGTCGACGCGTGTGGCAAACCGTCGGCGTGCCGTGCGCAAAGCGCCTATTGTAAGCCACATAGCCGTCTCCGGCTTGCGCCGCTCACGCGCGCCGCCGCCCGCCCCGGTGCCGCCCATCGCCGCAACCCCGAACCACGAGGCTATATATATGGACAATCGCGCCTGCACGATAGACGAAGCGCCAGCGGAGGCGGCCATGCGCGAAGCACGGCCGGCCGCCGGCTCACCGGCAAGACCGTCGCCGCCTGGCGCCCCACCCATCGAGCCCCTGTCTGACACCTCGCTGCCGCTTGCGGGCGGCAAATGGCTGAAAAGCGACATGCCGCGCGAACGGCTGATCGATGGCGGGCCGGGCGTGCTGTCCGACACCGAGATGATCGTGCTGGTGCTCGGTTCGGGCCTGCCGGGCCACAACGTATTCGACGTCGCGCGCGAACTGCTCGAACGCTTCGGCTCGCTGCGCGCCATGCTGGATGCGGAGTACACGGATTTCGCCGGCCTGCGCGGCATCGGCCCGGCGAAAAAAGCGCAACTGCTCGCCATCATGGAAATGGCGCGGCGCTCGCTGGTGGACAAACTGCGCGAACGCCCGCTGATGGACTCGCCCGAAGCCGTGCACGACTATCTGCGTCTGCTGATCGGCGGACGGCCCCAGGAAGTCTTCGTCTCGATTTTTCTCGACGCGCGGCACCGCCTGATCCGTTGCGAGGAAAGTGCACGCGGTACACTCACGCGCATGGCGGTCTATCCACGCGAAATCGTGCGGCGCGCACTGAGTCTGAATGCCGCCAGTCTCATCGTTGCGCATAATCACCCCTCCGGCGCCGTCCAGCCAAGCGCAAGCGACCGCCGACTGACGCATACGTTGCGCGATGCGCTCACGTTGATCGACGTCCAACTGGTGGATCATCTGGTAATCGGCGTTGACCACACGTATTCGTTTGCCCGCGCCGGATGGCCGTGATACGGACTAAACCAGGATTGCGCGGAAGAGACGGCAGGTCTGGCATCGCAAATAAGGTTTGATTTTGCGGCTTTTTTTCTGCTAGAATTCCGGTTTGCCTATTTCCAACCCCCTGTTCCGAAGCCACCAAGGCGTTCCGGAAAGGAAACGTGCCTCGAGTTTCAATAACTCTCAGCGCGGCTCTTTTCGGGAAACTTTCACGGCGTTCGAACTCAGAATTAGCGTATTAGGAGTGCTCTCATGGCACGCGTATGCCAAGTAACTGGGAAAGCGCCGATGAGCGGCAACAACGTTTCCCACGCGAACAACAAAACCAAGCGCCGGTTCCTGCCGAACCTGCAAAACCGCCGTATTTGGGTGGAAAGCGAAAACCGTTGGGTGCGTCTGCGCGTTTCGAACGCCGGCCTGCGCCTGATCGACAAGAACGGTATCGACGCTGTGCTCGCAGATCTGCGCGCACGCGGTGAAGCCTAAGGAGTAAATCATGGCGAAAGGCGCACGCGACAAGATCAAGTTGGAATCGACCGCAGGTACGGGTCACTTCTATACGACGACGAAGAACAAACGCAACATGCCGGAAAAGATGCTGATCAAGAAATTTGATCCGGTCGTCCGTAAGCACGTTGAGTACAAGGAAACCAAGATTAAATAAATCTTGGCTCCTGCCTGACGAAGGCAAAAGACATGCAAAAAAGCCTCGCATTCGTGCGAGGCTTTTTTGTTTTCAACGCAGCCTCTCCGCGCCTCTCTTTATATGCTCTTTTCCGATCGGGAAAAGGCTTATCCCATTCGGCCAGCTTTCCCTCATCCGTCGCGGCGCGTATCCTTTCTCGTTCTAGCAGCGAGCGGCAACTTGCGCGCTGTCATGGCAAAACAAAATACGGAGATGCAGGCGATGGAATTCGATGTGGCGATTGTCGGTAGCGGTCTGGCTGGCTTGAGCGTGGCGCTCAATCTCGCGGAGACGCGGCGGGTGGCGGTGGTCGCCAAACGGTCGATGACTGAAGGCGCAAGCGACTGGGCGCAAGGCGGCATCGCCGCGGTGCTGGATTCAGCCGACAGCATCGAAAATCACGTGAGCGATACATTGGTAGCCGGCGGCGGCCTATGCGACGAAGCCGCGACCCGCTTCATCGTCGAACATGGGCGTGCAGCAATCGAGTGGCTGATCGAGCAAGGCGTGCCGTTCACCAAAGACGATGCGGCCGAACTCGGCTTCCATCTGACACGCGAAGGCGGTCATAGTCACCGCCGGATCATTCACGCTGCGGACGCGACCGGCCACGCCGTCGTCGCCACGCTGAGCGAGCGCGTGCGCCGGCATCCGAACATTACCCTGCTCGAAGATCACTACGCGATCGATCTGATCACGTCCGACCGCCTCGGCCTGCCCGGCCGCCGTTGCCATGGCCTGTACGCGCTCGATCTGCAGAGCGGACGCACTGTGACGATTGAGGCACCGCACACCGTGCTCGCCACCGGTGGTGCCGGCAAGGTCTATCTGTACACCACCAATCCGGATACCGCGACCGGCGACGGCATCGCGATGGCGTGGCGCGCGGGTTGCCGCGTGTCCAACATGGAGTTCATCCAGTTCCACCCAACTTGCCTGTTCCACCCATACGCAAAGTCGTTCCTGATTTCCGAAGCGGTGCGCGGCGAAGGCGGCATTCTGAAACTGCCGGACGGTACGCGTTTCATGCCGAACCACGACGAACGCGCCGAACTCGCCCCGCGTGACATCGTGGCGCGCGCAATCGACTTCGAGATCAAGAAACGCGGCATCGATTGCGTCTATCTGGACATCAGCCATCAGCCGGCAGAATTCCTGCGCGAACACTTCCCGACCATTCTCGCCCGCTGCCTCGAATTCGGTATCGACATTACCAAAGAGCCGATTCCGGTTGTGCCGGCCGCGCACTACACCTGCGGCGGTGTCGTCACCGATCTGGCGGGCCGCACCGATCTCGCCGGACTTTATGCAGTGGGTGAAACGTCATGCACGGGCCTGCACGGCGCGAACCGCCTTGCCAGTAACTCGTTGCTCGAGTGCCTCGTGATCGGGCGCTCGGCGGCGCAAGCCATCGAGGAAGAAGGCTTCAGCGCCGCCGTCCACGCACCCTTGCCCGACTGGGACGAAAGCCGCGTGTCCGATCCGGACGAAGAAGTGGTGGTCGCACACAACTGGGACGAGCTGCGCCGGCTGATGTGGAACTACGTCGGCATCGTGCGTACCGATAAGCGGCTTGCACGCGCCAAACATCGCCTTGCCCTGCTGCGCGACGAGATTCACGAGTATTACGCGAACTTCAAGGTGAGCCGCGATTTGCTTGAACTGCGCAATCTGGTCGACGTGGGGTCGCTGATTGTCGAAGGCGCGCGCTCGCGGCGTGAAAGTCGCGGCCTGCATTTCAGCCGCGACTGGCCGGCCACGCTGCCCAAAGCGCTGCCCTCGGTACTCTCGCCGGAATACGTGCGCAACCGCAACGTGTGAGGTTTTTCGCGAGCCGATGAAGCGAAAAGGCCATCGCCGGAATCAAACCGGCGATGGCCTTTTTTCATACTTTGCCGCAGCGCTTGTACGCTTGCTCAGACGATACGCATCGAGTAATCCGTTGCGCGCACGTCTTTGGTCAAGGCACCAATCGACACCCGATCGACGCCGGTTTCCGCAATCGTGCGCACGGTGTCGAAGTTGACGCCGCCGGACACCTCCAGCACCGCACGCCCGGCTGTCATCCGCACCGCTTCGCGCATTGCATCGAACGAGAAGTTGTCGAGCAGAATGGATTGCGCACGATGCGCCAAGGCGGTTTCGAGCTGCTCCAGTGTCTCTACTTCGATCTGGATCGACACGCCTGCATTCAGCGCCAACGCCGCATCCATTGCCGCGCCAACGCCGCCGGCCGCCGCAATGTGGTTTTCCTTGATGAGAATCCCGTCATACAAGGCAAGCCGCTGATTCGCGCCGCCGCCAACACGTACCGCGTACTTCTGCGCGAGCCGCAAACCCGGCAAGGTCTTACGCGTGTCGAGGATGCGGGTTTTCGTGTGTGCAATCGCGTCGACATAGCGACGTGTGGCGCTTGCCATACCCGAGAGCAGTTGCAGGAAGTTGAGCGCGTTACGCTCGGCGGTCAACAAACTGCGAGCCGGACCGCGCATCTCACAGACGGGCGTGTCAGCCGTCATGCGGTCACCTTCGCGATACCGCCACCGCACTTCGATGCGCGGATCGACCTGGCGCATCACCGCGTTAAACCAGAGCACGCCGCACAACACCGCCTCTTCGCGCACGATGATGCGCGCATTACGCACGTCGTCTGCCGGAACGAGGCGACCTGTCAGATCGCCCGCGCCGACATCTTCGGCGAGCGCGTCGGTGACATTGCGCGCCAGCGCGGCGTCGAATGCCGCGCCGTACTGCGCGTGAATCTCCGCGAACAGCGGCGACACCGCCTCGACCTGATTGCGCTCAACTGCCCCTTCAGCCGCCCCCATTACGCCGCCCCTACGTTCGAATACAGTTGCATGTCGCGTGCGAGATCGCCGCTCGCCTGCACGCGCTTCTTGTGGCGTGCCGCAAAGTCGAGCATCCGGTCGATCGGCAGACGCGCGCGCTCGCCGATCGCACGATCAACGAAGATTTCGTTGTGACCGCGCTCCAGAACATCGGCGAGATTGGCGAGGCCATTCATCGCCATCCACGGACAATGCGCGCAGCTCTTGCAAGTGGCGCTGTTGCCGGCTGTAGGCGCGGCGATCAACGTCTTGCCTGGCGCGGCGAGCTGCATCTTATGCAGAATGCCGAGATCGGTTGCCACAATGAAATGCGTCGCATCGAGCTTCTGCGCAGCGTCGATAAGCTGGGTTGTCGAACCCACCACGTCGGCTAGAGCAACCACATTAGCGGGCGACTCGGGATGCACCAGCACCTTCGCGCCCGGATATTCAGCGCGCAGCAGATCGAGTTCGACGCCTTTAAACTCGTCGTGCACGAGGCACGAGCCCTGCCACAGCAGCATGTCCGCGCCGGTCTTGTTCTGAATATAACTGCCGAGGTGCCGATCCGGCGCC
The DNA here is from genome assembly GCF_046027215.1 of Paraburkholderia fungorum. Lineage (GTDB taxonomy): Bacteria > Pseudomonadota > Gammaproteobacteria > Burkholderiales > Burkholderiaceae > Paraburkholderia > Paraburkholderia fungorum_D. The sequence continues at coordinate 3,749,329 of NZ_JAQQEN010000001.1, forward strand.
CAAATGATCTTCTCGCCACGCGCGTGCAGATCTGCCACGATTTCCAGCCCGATCGACGACGTCACCATCCAGTCCGCGCGCGCCTTGACGGCCGCACTGGTGTTCGCGTACACCACCACTGTGCGATCCGGATGAGCGTCGCAGAAGGCTGAAAATTCATCCACCGGACAGCCAAGGTCGAGCGAGCAGGTCGCGTCGAGATCAGGCATCAGAATGCGCTTGTCCGGGCTGAGGATTTTCGCGGTCTCGCCCATGAAGCGAACACCCGCGACAACCAGCGTTTGCGCCGCGTGGTCCCGGCCGAAGCGCGCCATTTCCAGCGAATCGGCGACGCAACCACCGGTTTCGTCGGCGAGCTCCTGCAATTCTGCGTCGACATAGTAGTGCGCAACGAGCACGGCCTTCTCGCGCTCGAGCAACGCGCGGATGCGCGCCTTCAGCGCTACCTTTTCTTCCGCCGACGGTACCTCGGGCACCTTCGCCCACGCCTGCCCGATCCCACAGGTAGTGCCCTGCGCCTGTGGCCGGTCGTATTCGACGGTCCTGATCGCCTGCTGATCCATGATCTCCTCTGCCTTCGCTCTGCCGCCGCGGACTGTCAATCGTGTGTCGTTGCAGTTTCCGTGGCCCAAAAAGCAAAACCCCGCCAACGCGGGGTTTTGTGACGTAACGAAATTTTAATGGATTTCGCGATCAAGCATAACGACGCAGACGCATCGCGAACTCTTGCAGTGCTTTGATACCGCTCTGCTCCGCACGATGACACCAGTCTTGCAACTGGATCAGCAGTTGGTCGCGCGAGGCATTGGAGCGCTCCCACATGGCAGCGAGTTCGTTGCGCATGTCGATGTAGGTCTTGAGCTTCTGGCTGTTCGCGAAAATTTGCGGCAACTGACGCTTCTGCGGCTCGTCGAGGCCTGCTTCTTCCTTGTGGAACCAGCTACGCGCACCACGCATGACCTGATACTTTTCACGCGCGCCGACTTCCTTCAGATGTGCCAGTTCCTGACGGTACGCACGCTTGAGCGCCTTGCCGTAACGCGCCATCACTTCGTAGCGATTGGCCAGCACGGCCTGTAGTGTGTCCTGATCGAGCACGAGCTTGCCGGTGGTCAGGCGCGGCGTAGGCGCGACCTTCTTCACCTTGGCCAGACGAAACGCCGACATGATTCGGATATACATCCAGCCGATATCGAACTCGTACCACTTGTTCGACAGCTTGGCCGACGTCGCGTACGTGTGGTGATTGTTATGCAGCTCTTCACCGCCGATGATGATGCCCCATGGGAAGATGTTGGTGCTGGCATCCGACGAGTTGAAGTTGCGGTAGCCCCACCAGTGCGCGAGGCCGTTCACCACGCCAGCCGCCCAGAACGGAATCCAGATCATCTGCACGGCCCAGATCGTCAGGCCGACGACGCCGAACAGCGCGACGTTCAGCACCATCATCAGGCTCACGCCGAGAATCGGGTACTTGGTGTAGACGTTGCGTTCCATCCAGTCATTCGGCGTGCCGTGACTGAACTTGCGCATGGTTTCTTCGTTCTTCGCTTCAGTGCGATACAGTTCCGCGCCTTCGAGCAGCACCTTCCAGATGCCGCGCGTTTGCGGGCTGTGCGGATCTTCTTCCGTTTCGCACTTGGCGTGGTGCTTACGGTGAATCGCAGCCCACTGGCCGGTCAGCATGCCGGTGGTCATCCACAACCAGAAACGGAAAAAATGACTGACGACCGGATGCAGCTCCAGCGCGCGGTGCGCCTGGCAGCGATGCAGATAGACCGTCACGCCAATAATCGTGATGTGCGTCGCGATCAGCGTGTACAGCACAAGTTGCAGCCACGAGAAGTGGAGCAGGCCGTGGGCAAGGAAATCGAGCAAGGAATTCAACAAGGCAATTTACCTGTGGAACGAGAGTCACGCGACACCCGCAAAATACGCGTGTCAAGAAAGTGAAAGCATACAGCGGGATTGGACGATATTCTACTTGAAGCGTTCCAAGTGTTTGTAACAAATAGGATTTTTTTGTGCGGCATCAACCGGATGGAACGCGCCGGAGGTCCTTTTTTGACCCGCCGGCGTGTCCGGAGGGCCGTCAGAGGGCTTTGTCCGCCTGATTGGCCGCCGGGGCGGTCATTGTTACCGGGCGCGGCATCAATTCGCTCGCGTTACCGACGATGCGCACTTCGCGTTGCGCGAACGGAATCGAAATGTCGTGTTCTGAAAAAAGGCGCCAGATATTGCGGTTGACGCTCGAGCGCACGCCGGAGGTGCCGGTCGCCGCGTCCTCGATCCAGAAGCCCAGTTCCAGATTGACGCCGTCCGAGCCAAAGCTCGCCAGATAGGCGGTGGGAGCCGGCTCCTGCAGCACGCGCGGCACGCCTTGCGCCGCCTGCACAAGCAGCACCATCGCCTGCTCGACGTCGGACGTATAGGCGACCTGTACGGCCACCTTCGCATGGCCGCGCGTCAGATACGACGACTGATTCTGCACTACGTCCGTAATCAGTTTTTCGTTCGGAATCAGCGTTTCGATGCCGTCCAGCCCGCGCACCACCGTATAACGCGTGCGAATCTGCGTGACCACGCCTTGCAGGCCGCTAACGTTGATCGTGTCGCCAATGCGCAGCGAACGGTCGATCAGGATGATGAAGCCCGAGACGTAATTGCTGGCGATCTTCTGCAGCCCAAACCCAAGCCCCACGCCCAGCGCGCCGCCGAACACGCCCAGCACCGTAATATCGATACCGACCAGCGACAGGCTGATCAGCACCGCCGCCAGCACAAAGGCCGCACGGCCGACCCGCGCCACCACCACTTTCAGGTTGGCGTCGAGCGTCTTCGAGCGCATCAGCCGGTCTTCGAACGTGGAGCCGAGCCACATCGCGACGATCATCGTCACGCACACCCACAGGAGCCCCGTGGTGAGCGAAAGCAGCGTCATGTGCGCATTCGCGACCCGGAAGCGCACGCTGCCCATCCAGGCGATCACGTCGTCCTGGATGCCCATCACCGTGAGCACCATGCCGATCCAGACGACCAGCGAAACGATTTTCTCGACGAGGAACAGCCACGGATGATTCGCGCCGTCCTGACTGAAAACCCGCCGCGCGAAGAAAAACACGATGTAAATCAGGCCGATACCGAACAGCGGCACCAGCGCCAGATCGAGCAGCGCGGTGTGCATGAACGGGCCGGTGATCGCCTGCGCAAGCCAGACGAGGGCAGCGCCGATCAGCGGAAAAAACGCGCGGTTCAGGCTCTCCGCGCCGAAGCGCAGCGTCTGATAACGGGTCTGACGCCGCAGATCGAGCGCGCGGCGCAATACCCGCGCGAGCAGCCACGCGAGCAGCAGCGTGCCGAGCAGCACGCCGACCTGCCACAGCATCACAGGCTGGCCGAAGTCGCGCGCAAGGTCGCCGAACATATGAGGAAAAATACGGTTTTGCATGATGTCGCCGAAATCGCCGGCGCGCCGCGCTCAGGGAGAGCACCTCGGCGCGCCGGAAAATAGCCCATGGAGCTTAGCTCTGGCGTTCCAGCACGGCGGCGAAGAAGCCGTCGGTGGCGTGGCGGTGCGGCCACAATGAAAGGTAATCGCCCATTTCCATATCGATGCGCTGCTCGGCGAGCACGTCGCGCGCCGGGACCAGCGCGAAATCCGGATGGTCGGCGAGGAACTGCTGCACGACCACCTCGTTTTCAGCCTCCAGAATCGAGCAGGTGGCGTAGACCAGACGGCCGCCCTTCTTCACCAGACGCGCGGCGCTCGCCAGAATCGACGCCTGCTTCGGCGCCAGTTCGGCGACCGAGTCCGGCGACTGGCGCCACTTCAGGTCCGGGTTACGGCGCAGCGTACCCAGGCCGCTGCACGGCGCGTCGACCAGCACGCGGTCGATCTTGCCGGCCAGACGCTTGATCTTGGCGTCGTGTTCGCTGTCGATCAGCACCGGATTCACATTCGACAGGCCACTGCGCGCCAGACGTGGCTTGAGCTTGGCCAGCCGCCGCTCGGAAATGTCGAACGCGTACAGCCGACCGGTGGAGCGCATCGCCGCGCCCAGCGCCAGTGTCTTGCCGCCCGCGCCAGCGCAGAAGTCGACGATCATCTCGCCGCGCTTGGGGGCGACCAGCGAGCACAGCAACTGGCTGCCCTCGTCCTGGACTTCCACCCAGCCGTTCTGGAACGCGTCGAGCTTGGTGAGCGGCGGCTTGCCGACCACCCGCACGCCGAACGGCGCGAACGGCGTGGCGCCGCCCTCGATACCGGCTTTCGAGAGCGCGTTCAGCACGTCGTCGCGGCTCGCCTTGATCGGGTTCGCGCGCAGGTCCAGCGGCGCCGGGTAGTTCAGCGCGGCGGCCAGTTGCGCCAGCTCCTCGGGTTCAAAACGCTTGGAGAGCGCCTGATAGATCCAATCGGGCAGGTTCAGGCGAATTCGCAGCGGCAGGCTCTCAGGGTCGATCTTCGCGACGTGTTCGAGCCAGTGCGATTCGGCGTCCGACACAAACGGCTTGAGGGCCGTGCGGCCCGCCGTCTGCATCAGACCCAGCAAGGCCATGCGACGCGCCGGGCTGCCCGCGCCGCTTTCGGCCAGATGGGCGAATTCCATCCGCCGGCGCAGTACCGCGAAGACCGCCTCGGCGATCACGCCGCGCTCGCCGTGCCCGAGCTTCGGATGGGCGCGGAAGAACCGGCTGGTGGTGGCATCGGCCGGGCCGGTGAGTTTCAGGACTTCAGCCAGCAAAGTCTCAGTTTGTCCAATCAGAAAACCATGCAATCTCATGCGCCCTCTCCGGCGGTGTGACCGGCAAAGAGCCATTGCGGCTCCGGCGGCGTAAGCGTGACACGCAGGCCGTCCAGAGCAATACGCCCCTCGACGAACCAGCGCACCGCGCGTGGATAAATGATGTGTTCGGTTGCCAGCACGCGCTCGGCGAGCATGGCGGGCGTGTCGCCGTGTTCCACCGGCACGGCCGCTTGCGCGACGATCGGCCCGTGATCCAGCTGCGACGTGACAAAATGCACCGACGCGCCGTGCAGCCGCACGCCGGCGTCGAGCGCCTGTTGATGGGTTTTGAGCCCGGGAAAGCTCGGCAGCAGCGAGGGGTGCACATTCAGCATGCGCCCGGTGTAGTGGTCGACGAAACCGGGCGTGAGCACCCGCATGAAGCCGGCGAGTGCGACCAGATCGGGCGCGAAACCGTCGATTTCACGTGCCAGCGCGGCGTCGAAGCTGTCGCGATCGGGAAACTGGCGGTGGTCGACCACCGTCGTGGCAATGCCGTGCGACGCCGCGAACGCAAGGCCCGCGGCGTCAGGACGGTTGGCAATCACGGCGGCGACCTGCGCCGGCCAGCCTTCGCTCGAACAGGCGCGAACAATGGCTTCCATGTTGCTTCCCCGTCCGGAAATCAGGATGACGAGTTTTTTCATCCGCGGATTTTATCATTCGGGGGACACCGAAACCGCGACGCGCCGCCGTCTCGTGCGCCGAGCGTTTATAATCGTTTGTTTTGCGGCACTTTGGCCGCCCTACCTCTAACCCGCTATCGTGAGAGTCTTCCGCGGTCTTCCCAATGCCGAAAGCCGTGCGCCCTGCGCACTGACCATCGGCAACTTCGACGGTGTCCACCGCGGCCATCAGGCTTTGCTCGCCCACGTCCGGGCCGCGGCCGATGCACGCGGCCTGCCCGTCTGCGTGATGACCTTCGAGCCGCATCCGCGCGAGTTCTTCAACCCGGCTGGCGCACCGCCGCGTATCGCGATGCTGCGCGACAAGCTCGAGGCACTGCGCACCAACGGCGTCGACCGCGTGGTGGTCGAGCATTTCAATCACACCTTCGCGAGCCAGTCGCCGGATACGTTTGTCGAACGGATCATTGTGAACGGGCTGCATGCGCGCTGGGTGATGATCGGCGACGACTTCCGCTACGGCGCAAAGCGCGCCGGCGATTTCGCCTCGCTGCAGGCCGCGGGGCAGGAGCACGGTTTCGAAGTCGAGCAGATGGCCACCGTCGCCGGTCCGTCCGGCGCGCGCATTTCCAGCTCGGGCGTACGCGCGGCGCTGGTGGCGGGCGATCTCGACTCGGCGCGTGCCGCGCTGGGCCGCGATTACCTGATCAGCGGCCACGTCGTGCATGGCATGAAGCTCGGCCGCGATCTCGGTTTCCCCACGCTCAATCTGCCGATCGCGCACAAGCGGCCGGCGCTCGCGGGTATTTTCGTCGTGCGCGTGCATGGCGTGACCGACGAACCGCTGCCTGGCGTCGCAAGCCTCGGCCTGCGCCCCACTGTCGACGATTCCGGCCGCGTGCTGCTCGAAGTGCACCTGCTCGACTGGCACGGCGACGCGTATGGCAAACTCGTGCGCGTCGAATTCCTGAAAAAGCTGCGTGACGAGGAAAAGTACGTCGACCTCGAAACGCTGACCGCCGCCATCGCGCGCGACGTCGCCAATGCGCGCGCGTGGTTCGCGGCCGTCGGCGCCGGCACGCCGGGCAGCCGCTCCACCGGTTTCGCCACCTCGGCCACCGACCGAATTAGATAGCCGCCTCGGTACGTGTGCGCGCGCCGAGTGCCGCATGTACCCACCGCCGCGCGCATCGAAGGGCGTCCGTGGATCACGCGACATGCCTGCCGGGCGCGCCCCACGCCCTCGCGCATCATGCGCATACCGCAGCCTCGCTGCGCTTAGAAAGAATTCACCGCGACCTCATCATGAGCAACAAGAAAGCCGATTCGAAACCGCAGTCACGCTATCCGGTCAACCTGCTCGACACGCCGTTCCCCATGCGTGGCGACCTGCCCAAGCGCGAGCCGCAATGGGTCAAGGAATGGCAGGAACGCAAGGTCTACGAGACGATCCGCGCTGCCAGTAAAGGCCGTAAGAAGTTCATCCTGCACGATGGCCCGCCGTATGCGAACGGCGACATCCACCTCGGTCACGCGGTGAACAAGATCCTCAAGGACATGATCGTCAAGGCGCGCAATCTGGCGGGCTTCGACGCGGTCTACGTGCCGGGCTGGGATTGCCACGGCATGCCGATCGAAATCCAGATCGAAAAACAGTTCGGTAAGTCGCTGCCGGCCGCTGAAGTGATGCAGAAGGCGCGCACCTACGCGACCGAACAGATCGAGAAGCAGAAGGTCGGCTTCCGCCGTCTGGGCGTGCTCGGCGACTGGGACAACCCGTACAGGACCATGAACTTCACGAACGAAGCCGGCGAAATCCGCGCGCTCGCGAAGATCATGGAAAAGGGCTACGTGTTCCGCGGCCTGAAGCCGGTCAACTGGTGTTTCGACTGCGGCTCGGCGCTGGCCGAAGCAGAAGTCGAATACAAGGACAAGACCGATCCGACTATCGACGTGCTGTTCAGCTTCGCCGAGCCGGACAAGACCGCGCAGGCCTTCGGCCTGAACGCGCTGCCGCGCAATGAAGGCGGTATCGTCATCTGGACCACCACGCCGTGGACCATCCCCGCCAACCAGGCGCTGAACCTGCATCCGGAAATTGTCTACGCGCTGGTCGATACGCCGCGCGGTCTGCTGATCCTCGCGGAAGAGCGCGTTGAAGCGTGCCTGAAACTGTACGACCTGGAAGGCACGGTCATCGCGACCACGCCGGGCGCGAAGCTCGTCAACCTGCGCTTCAATCATCCGCTCGCCTCCGCGCATCCGAGCTACAAGCGCACGGCGCCGGTTTATCTCGGCGACTACGTCACGACCGAAACGGGTACGGGTGTCGTGCACTCGTCGCCGGCATACGGCGTGGAAGACTTCGTGTCCTGCAAGGCGCACGGCATGGCGGATTCGGACATCATCAATCCGGTGATGGGCGACGGCCGTTACATCGAATCGCTCGCGCTGTTCGGCGGCCTGTCGATCTGGGCCGCCAATCCGCAGATCGTCGAAGCATTGCAGGCAGCCGGTTCGCTGCTGCGCACGGAAAAGTACACGCACAGCTACATGCACTGCTGGCGCCACAAAACGCCGATCATCTACCGCGCGACCTCGCAATGGTTCGCCGGCATGGACGTGAAGCCGAACGACACCGACAAGACGCTGCGCGAAACCGCGCTCGAAGGTATCGAGAACACGGCGTTTTATCCGTCGTGGGGCAAGCAGCGTCTGTTCAGCATGATCGCCAACCGTCCGGACTGGACGCTGTCGCGTCAGCGTCAATGGGGCGTGCCGATGGCGTTCTTCGTGCACAAGGAAACCGGCGAGCTGCATCCGCGCACGCTGGAATTGCTCGAAGAAGTCGCGCAACGCGTCGAGAAGGCCGGCATCGAAGCGTGGCAAACGCTCGACCCACGTGAGTTGCTCGGCGACGACGCCAACATGTACGAGAAGAACCGCGACACGCTCGACGTCTGGTTCGATTCGGGCACCACGCATTGGCACGTGCTGCGCGGCTCGCACAAAGACGAACTGCAATTTCCGGCGGATCTATATCTGGAAGGCTCGGACCAGCACCGCGGCTGGTTCCATTCATCGTTGCTGACGGCGTCGATGCTCGACGGCCGCCCGCCGTACAACGCGCTGCTCACGCACGGCTTCACCGTCGACGGTGAAGGCCGCAAGATGAGCAAGTCGCTCGGCAACGGGATCGACCCGCATGAAGTAGCGAATCGCCTCGGCGCGGAAATCATCCGTTTGTGGATCGCTTCGACCGACTACTCGGGCGAACTGGCGATCTCCGAGGAAATCCTGAAGCGCGTGACGGAAGGCTATCGCCGGATCCGCAACACGCTGCGCTTCCTGCTCGCCAACCTGTCCGACTTCGACTTCGAGAAGAACGCCCGTCCGGTTGAAGACTGGCTCGAGATCGATTGTTATGCGGTGGCGCTGTCGGCGAATCTGCAAAACGACATCCTCTCGCATTACGACAAATACGAGTTCCACCCGGTGGTCGCCAAACTGCAGACGTTCTGCTCGGAAGACCTCGGCGGCTTCTATCTGGACGTGCTGAAAGACCGCCTGTACACCACTGCGGCAGACTCCGTCGCGCGGCGTTCGGCACAAACCGCGCTGTATCACATCGCGCAGGGTCTGCTGCGTCTGATCGCGCCGTTCCTGTCGTTCACCGCGGAAGAAGCGTGGAAGGTGTTCCAGCCGAACAACGAAACCATCTTCACCGAGACCTATCACGCGTTTCCGCAGGTGCCGGATGCCGGCATCCTGCTCGACAAATGGACCCTGCTGCGCGCCGCGCGCAGCGACGTGACGAAGGCGCTGGAAGAAGCGCGCGTGGCGAACCTGATCGGTTCGTCGCTGCAGGCGGAAGTCGACATCCGCGCGAGTGGCGCCCGCTACGACGCGCTCACGAGCCTCGCCGACGATCTGAAATTCGTGCTGATCACCTCGGCGGCGAACGTCGTGAAGGTCGACAGCGAAGCGGAAGAAGGCGTCGAAGTGATCGCCTCGAAGTATCTGAAGTGCGAACGCTGCTGGCACTACCGCGCGGACGTCGGCGCGAACGCCGAACACCCCACCCTGTGCGGCCGCTGCTTCAGCAATCTGTTCGGCAACGGTGAAGCGAGGAGCGCGGCATAATGGCGAAAACCATGTCGAAATCGTCAACTGGAAGCAGTTCCCTGGCACCGTGGCTCGGCGTCGCGCTGATCGTGATCCTGTTCGATCAGCTGAGCAAGATTGCGGTCCAGAAAGTGTTTGCCTACGGTGTCGCACATGAGGTCACGTCGTTCTTCAACCTGATCCTCGTGTACAACCCTGGCGCGGCCTTCAGCTTCCTCGCGATGGCGGGCGGCTGGCAGCGCTGGGCGTTCACCGCGCTCGGCGTGGTGGCGGCGCTGGTGATCTGCTACCTGTTGAAGCGTCACGGTGGACAAAAAATGTTCTGCACGGCGCTCTCGCTGATTCTCGGCGGGGCGCTCGGCAATGTGATCGACCGGCTGGCGTACGGCCACGTGATCGACTTTCTCGACTTTCACGTGCGTACATGGCACTGGCCGGCGTTCAACCTCGCCGACAGCGCAATCACCATCGGCGCGATCCTGCTCGTGCTCGACGAGTTGCGGCGCGTGCGCGGCACACGCTAACGCTTAAGGCCTAAGGCCGTTCAGGTCCGGTTTGAAGGCGGGCCGCGGTGCGATGCACCGCCTGCCCGCCACCACGCTTTGTCGGAGGCTTTCGTTGGCAACCGCAGAACTCGCAGGAAAACACCTCGTCCTCGGCATGACGGGCGGCATTGCCTGCTACAAGATCGCCGAACTCACGCGTCTGTTGACCAAGGCCGGCGCGACCGTGCAGGTCGTCATGACCGAAGCGGCCACGCAGTTCATCACCCCCGTCACGATGCAGGCGCTGTCCGGCCGCCCCGTCTACACGAGCCAGTGGGACGGGCGTATTCCGAACAACATGGCGCACATCGATCTGTCGCGTGAAGCCGACGCGATCGTGATCGCGCCCGCCTCAACCGATTTCCTCGCCAAACTCGCGCACGGCATGGCCAACGATCTACTGTCGACGCTGTGCGTTGCCCGTGATTGCCCGCTGCTCGTCGTGCCGGCGATGAACCGGCAGATGTGGCAAAACCCCGCAACGCAGCGCAACGTCACGCAATTGCGCGCGGACGGTATTGAAGTGCTCGGGCCCGATTCGGGTCCGCAGGCGTGCGGCGAAATCGGCGACGGGCGCATGCTCGAAGCAACCGCCACATACGAAGCAATCGCGTCGTTCTTCTCGCCCAAGATCCTGGCGGGGCGGCGCCTGCTACTGACCGCCGGCCCGACCTTCGAGCCGCTCGATCCGGTGCGCGGCATTACCAACCGTTCCAGCGGCAAAATGGGTTTTGCGTTGGCACGCGCCGCGCAACAGGCCGGCGCCGAGGTGCACCTGGTGGCCGGTCCGGTGTCGCTGGACACGCCGTGGGGCGTGTTCCGCGAAGACGTGCAGACCGCGCAGCAAATGCATGATGCGGTGATGCGTTCAGTTGCCGACTGCGACATCTTCATCGGCGTGGCCGCGGTCGCCGACTGGCGTGTCGATCGTGCCAGCGAACACAAGATCAAGAAGACCGCCGAGCGGGCAATGCCCAGCTTTACCTTCGTCGAAAATCCGGACATTCTGGCTTCGGTGGCCAGGCTGCCGCATCCACCCTTCGCGGTCGGTTTCGCGGCGGAGAGCGGCGATCTTGAAGCGCATGGCGAAGACAAGCGCGTGCGCAAGAATGTGCCGCTGCTGATCGGTAATCTCGGTCCGCTGACCTTCGGGCTCGACGATAACGAAGTGATCCTTTTCGAAGCAGGCGGCGCCACGAAGCTGCCGCGCGCCGACAAGCAGACGCTCGCGCGCGCCTTGATCGCCGAGATCGCCAAGCGTCTGCCTGACACGAGTCTGATTCGCTGAGGCCGCTCGCGGTGGCGATTACCAAAGCCACTGCGAACAGTTCAGCCGCAGCCGGGTTTTCTGGAGCAGTACTGACATGACGCTACTTTCCGTGCTCGATCAAACGCCCGTGATCGACGGGCACTCTGTGGCGGACGCCATCGCCGCCACCGTGGAACTCGCGCAACTGGCCGACCACCTCGGCTACACGCGCTACTGGTGCGCCGAACATCACGGCCTGCGCGGTGTCTCGAACCCATGCCCCGAGGTGATGCTCGCGCGCCTCGGTAGCGTGACCCAGCGCATTCGCCTCGGCTCGGGTGGCGTGATGCTGCCGTACTACAGCCCCTTCAAGGTCGCCGAGCAATTCATGATGCTGGAGGCGCTGTTTCCGAACCGAATCGATCTGGGCGTGGGGCGCGCGCCGGGCGGCGACATGCAGACGGCGCAGGCGGTCGCAGCCGGCACCTACAATCGGGGCGATATTTTCCCGCAGCAGGTCGCCGATCTGGTTGGCCTGATGCACGGCACACTGCCTGAGGATCATCTTGCGCACGGCGTGCTGCTGCAGCCGCAAATCAGCACACGTCCGCAATTGTGGATGCTCGGATCGAGTGAATTTGGTGGCCTGCTGGCGGCGCAACTCGGCATCCGCTTCGCGTTCGCGCATTTCATCAACGCGCATTTCGGGCACCAGGTGGCGCTCGCGTATCGCGACCGCTTCAAGCCCAGTCAAGAGGTGCAACAGCCGTATCTGGCCGCCGCCGTGTTCGTGATCTGCGCCGACACTGAACAGGAAGCCGCCGATCTCGAGAAGGCCGTCGACCTGCGCCGTGTGCAGATGGCCTATGGCCTGAACGAACCAATCCCGACGATCGAACAGGGCGTTGCGCAGGAATACGGCGCCCGTGAGCGCCTCGTGATCGACCGCGAGAAGCCGCGCAGTATCATCGGTACGCCGGAAACCGTGACTGAGCGCATGCGTGACTTGCAAGCACAGTTCCAGGCCGACGAACTGATCGTGCTGACCGTGGCAGGCAGCTACCGCGCACGCCTGCGATCCTATGAACTACTCGCCGAAGCGTTCGAACTCGGTTCGAACGCCACGCCCTAACCCCCCCTCCTTCGAACCTGCATGAAACTCGACCTGAAGATTCTCGATGCGCGGATGCGCGAACAGCTCCCGGCGTATGCCACCAACGGCAGCGCGGGCCTCGACCTGCGCGCCTGCCTCGACGAACCGTTGACGCTCAAACCTGGCGAGACCGCCCTGGTGCCGACGGGTCTCGCAATTCACGTAGGCGATCCGGGCTATGCGGCGTTGATTCTGCCGCGTTCGGGCCTGGGCCATAAGCACGGCATCGTGCTGGGCAATCTGGTCGGTCTGATCGACTCGGATTACCAAGGGCAACTGATGATTTCGACGTGGAATCGTGGCGAGACCACGTTCGTCCTGAATCCGATGGAGCGCCTCGCGCAACTAGTGATCGTGCCGGTCGTGCAAGCTGAATTCAATATCGTCGACGACTTCGAAGAAAGCGTGCGCGGCGCGGGCGGCTTCGGCAGCACCGGCAAGCACTGACACCTTCACGAGAAACGCTTCCTGGAAGCGATTTGCAGAATCGCAAAAGCAGAACGGCGCGGGGTTCAACCCGCGCCGTTCTGCTTTCAGATGAAGCTGAAACGCTTATTCGACCGACTTATTCAACCTCAACCGCTTCCGGATTCGGATTGCGCGGCGCCGGATGTTCGTCGAAAGTCAACTGCACCTTGTCTTCCGCGTCCACGTCGACCGTCACGCGGCCGCCGTTCATCAGCTTGCCGAACAGCAGTTCGTCTGCAAGCGCCCGACGGATCGTGTCCTGGATCAGACGCTGCATTGGCCGCGCGCCCATCAGCGGATCGAAACCGTGCTTGGCGAGATGCTTGCGCAACGCGTCGGTGAAGAGCGCGTCGACCTTCTTCTCATGCAGCTGATCTTCCAGCTGCATCAGGAACTTGTCGACCACGCGCATGATGATTTCTTCATCGAGCGAGCGGAAGCTGATCGTCGCGTCCAGACGGTTACGGAACTCCGGCGTGAACATGCGCTTGATGTCGACCATTTCGTCGCCGGTTTCCCGACGATTCGTGAAGCCGATCACCGACTTGCCCATTGCCTCGGCGCCCGCATTCGTCGTCATGATGATGATGACGTTACGGAAATCCGCCTTGCGGCCGTTGTTGTCCGTCAGCGTGCCGTGGTCCATCACCTGCAGCAGCACGTTGTAGATGTCCGGATGCGCCTTCTCGATTTCGTCGAGCAGCAGCACGCAATGCGGCTTCTTCGTAACAGCTTCGGTCAGCAGACCGCCCTGGTCGAAACCGACATAACCCGGCGGCGCGCCGATCAAACGGCTCACCGCGTGACGCTCCATGTATTCCGACATGTCGAAGCGGATCAGTTCGATCCCCAGCGTGAACGCGAGCTGCTTCGCCACTTCCGTCTTGCCGACGCCCGTGGGGCCGGAGAACAGGAACGCGCCGATCGGCTTGTCCAGCTTGCCGAGGCCTGCGCGCGCCATCTTGATCGAGGCCGACAGTGCGTCGATGGCCGGGTCTTGCCCGAACACCACGCTCTTCAGGTCGCGATCCAGCGTTTGCAGCTTGCTGCGATCGTCTTGCGACACGCTTTGCGGCGGGACACGGGCGATCTTCGAGATGATTTCTTCGATCTCGTTCTTGCCGATGGTCTTTTTCTGCTTCGACTTCGGCAGGATGCGTTGCGCCGCGCCCGCTTCGTCGATCACGTCGATCGCCTTGTCCGGCAGATGACGATCCGTGATGAAGCGTGCCGACAACTCAGCCGCCGCCGACAGCGCACCCGACGAGTACTTCACGCCGTGATGCTCTTCGAAACGCGACTTCAGGCCGCGCAGGATCGCCACCGTCTGCTCGACGGTCGGCTCGGTCACGTCGACCTTCTGGAACCGGCGCGACAAGGCCGCGTCTTTTTCGAAGATGCCGCGATATTCCGTGAACGTGGTCGCGCCGATGCACTTGAGCGTGCCCGACGAGAGCGCCGGCTTGAGCAGGTTCGATGCGTCCAGCGTGCCGCCCGATGCGGCGCCCGCGCCGATCAGCGTATGAATTTCGTCGATGAACAGGATCGCGTGCGGACGTTCTTTCAATTCCTTGAGGACCGTCTTCAGGCGTTGTTCGAAGTCGCCGCGATACTTGGTGCCGGCGAGCAGCGCGCCCATGTCGAGCGAGTACACCTGAGCGTCCGCCAGAATATCCGGCACTTCGCCGCGCGTAATGCGCCAGGCGAGGCCTTCGGCGATCGCCGTCTTGCCGACACCGGCCTCACCGACCAGCAGCGGATTGTTCTTGCGCCGACGGCACAGCACCTGCACCACACGCTCGACTTCAGACTCGCGCCCGATCAGCGGATCGATGCGGCCGTCTTTCGCCATCTGGTTCAGGTTCTGCGTGAACTGGGCGAGCGGGGTTTCTTTCTGCGCGGCGGCTTCGTCAGACTCGGCATTCGCGTCGCTCGCTTTCGCGGCGTCCGTGCTGCTCGTCTTCGCGATGCCGTGCGAAATGAAATTGACCACGTCCAGACGCGTCACGCCCTGCTGTTGCAGGTAGTAGACCGCATGCGAATCCTTTTCGCCGAAGATCGCCACCAGCACGTTCGCGCCGGTCACTTCCTTCTTGCCATTCGAGGTGGATTGCACATGCATGATCGCGCGCTGGATCACACGCTGGAAACCCAGCGTGGGCTGCGTGTCGACGTCGTCCGTGCCGGGCACGGTAGGCGTGTTGTCATGAATGAAGTTGCGCAGGTTCTGGCGCAGATCCTCGATATTGGCCGCGCATGCACGCAACACCTCCGCCGCTGTTGGATTGTCCAACAGTGCCAGCAAAAGATGTTCGACCGTGATGAACTCGTGCCTTGCCTGGCGTGCTTCCATGAACGCCATGTGCAGGCTGACTTCCAGTTCCTGGGCAATCATGCTTCCTCCATCACACACTGCAGCGGATGCCCGGCCTGCCGTGCGTGGGTAACGACTTGCTCGACTTTGGTCGACGCGATGTCCCGCGTATAGACCCCACAAACTCCCCTGCCTTCGCGATGCACCTTCAACATAACCTGTGTTGCGGTTTCACGATCTTTATTGAAATATTCCTGCACGACCATCACGACAAATTCCATTGGCGTGAAGTCGTCATTCAGCAGCACCACCTTGTACATGGACGGCGGCTTCAGCTTCTTTTCCTGCCGCTCCAGTACGGTGCCGTCCTGCTTGTCCGGGATAATCGCCATACACCCATTCTAAACAACTAGGACAGGCCCGCAATCCTGTCAAAACCCGGCCGTCCGGCCAGTGAGCCCGTTCGCTACCGCCTGATGGGTCAATCACCCTCCTGCGTGCGTCATTCGACGAGCCGATCGCGGAGCCGGCCCCTATCCAGTACTGCTTCGCGGCCGTGCTGCGCCGCAGTCGGATCGAGTATCGCACAACCTGCCAGAGCGGGTTGACGGCGCGTACACCGGCCAGCCGACGGCGGGCGACCCGCAGAACAGCATGTGAGTCGATTATGCGACTTTTCAAGACGGCCCGCTTGCGCAACCGCACATAACTGACGAAAGAGGGAAAAACCCCTGGAAGTGCCTGTTTGCAACGCGGCAAATGGCGTCTCAAAATTTTCTTGACACTCGAATAAAGAGCCTCAACAATCAAGCTGGCACTTTTTTCACTGCGCCATAAATCGAAAAAATGCCGATGGTGAGCTTGTGAGGAGGGAGCGGCTGCATCACGCGGTCGTCGAGCTTTTCGAGGGCTCGTGGTAGTGACATGAGTTACAGGGGAAGTTGGAATGGCAACTGGTACGGTCAAATGGTTCAATGACGCAAAAGGTTTCGGATTCATCACGCCTGACGAAGGCGGCGAGGATCTGTTTGCACACTTCTCGGCCATCCAGATGAATGGGTTCAAGACCCTCAAGGAAGGTCAAAAAGTAACCTTCGAGGTCGTGCAAGGCCCGAAAGGCAAGCAGGCGTCGAACATCCAGGCACCCGCCTGAAACTGTTCGATACCCGTTCCTTTGAAACCCGGCTTCGTGCCGGGTTTCTTTTTTTGGGCTTACCCCGCTAAGCCGTCCGGCGCTCGCCGCGCACGTCAGACCACTTTCAGCGTACCCATCATGCCGAGGTCCTCGTGTTCGAGGATGTGGCAGTGGAACATGCGCGCGCCCGCCATCCGCTGCACCGTGGCGATGCGCACGATTTCATCTGGTTGCACGTTGACCATGTCACGCCACGCGCGGTAGGGCTCCGGCGTGACCACGCCGCCCCGCTGCCGCTCCACGATCTGGAACTGCGTGCCGTGCAGATGGAATGGATGATCCATGTCGGTGCGGTTTTCGATCGACCAGAGTTCGACTTCGTCGCGCCGGCTGGTCAGCGTGATGCGCGACGGGTCGAAAACCTCGCCATTAATCATGAAAGTCATGCCGGCCGGAACGGCACCGCCATGTGCGGCTGCGGGTTCGGCGCCGTGCATGGCGGCCATGTCCATCTTTTCGCTGAAGACCACCGATTTCTTCGCGACCGGCGCGCCGAGTGGCGGCACGGGGCGCAATGTCACAGGCAGCGGGCGCGGGGCAGCACTGGATGCCGGTTTGAAACTGACGTCGGCAAGCGCATGGGCTGGGCCGGGCGGCAGGCTGCCGCCCGCCATCGCCATCTTGCGGCGATCGTAGATAGCGGCGCTCAGCACCGCCTCGGCGGGAGCCGTGCCCGCGCGGACGATCAGTTCGGCACGCTCGCCTGGCGCAAGCAGCAGTTCTGTCAGTCCCTCGCGCGGCTGCTCCAGCAGACCGCCGTCCGTGCCGACCTGGGCGAAATGCTGGCCGCTTCCAAGCGAAAATCTCAAATAGCGGGCACCGCATCCATTCCACACCCGCCAGCGCTCGTCGGCCATCACCTCGATACGCGGACGGCGCGTGCCGTTGACCAGCACGAATTGCCCTTCCCGGCCGTTCATCCAGTCCATCATGTCGTTCGGCGCAATGGTGCCGTCGGCGGCAAGCTTCAGGTCTGAGATAAACAGGTGCCGTTCGGGCCAGCCGGCGAGCGGATCGTCCGCGGCGCGCACCACGATAGGTCCAGCCAGCCCGCGAAACACCTGTTCCGCCGAACTCATGTGGGGATGCGGGTGATACCAGTATGTGCCGGCGCTGCCCAGTGGCAATGTAAAGCGATAGACGTGCGAGGCGCCCGGCGGGGTGGGCGCCGAAGGATTGCCATCCTGGTCGGGCGGCACCGGCAAGCCGTGCCAGTGAATCGTCGACGCTTGCGCGAGCCGGTTCACGAAGCGGATTTCGACGGTGTCGCCTTCGCGCACATCAATCAGAGGCCCGACAACCGGGCCGTCGGCTTGCATCGCGCCGTGATGTCCGTTGCCCTGGTCGTATTGCCAGAAAAGCGTGCCCGGCTTGCCGGCGAGCAGTGTGCGCCTGACCGGTTGCGCGATCAGGGTCGCGCGAAACACGCCAGGCTCACGGCTTTCATTGGCAAGCGTGCGCAGCGCGGCGAGCGGCGCGCCGGCGGGGAGCGCATCCGGAGCGGCAAGGGTCGTGGCGGCGGCCGGTGTAGGGTGCGCCGGCATGGCCGGCATATCGTCCATCCCTTCCATGCCGCTCATACCCGACATGTTGTGCATCGAATGCGCGTCATGCTGCGCGAATACGCTGGGCGCAAACATCGACGTAACCGCGGCGCTCAGTGTGCGGGCGAGAAATTGCCTGCGAATCATGGGGTGTTTCCTCTGCTTTGCTGGACGGCCGATACACATGGGCGCGTCCACGCTGGATCGATAGGTCGACTCGTGCGGCCGTTCGTCGGAAAACGGACTGCTCAAGTGGACATTGGCTGACTGGGACTCGCGCGCACCGCCCGCGCAGGATGCAATGCGCAGAGGCGATACGAAATGCGTCAGCCGATTGGCGGCCGCAGCAAGGGCGCTCGCGTGACGCCGGCACGCTGCGGCTCCGACAACGCCGGCGGCAGCGATGTTCCGCTGGGGCGCGGCTCAAAGCGGAACGCGGCGAACAACGCACCGCAATACACACCGCAGGAAGTGGCACAACAGAAGGAAGAGTCGTGATGACATGGCTTTGCGGACGCGGCCATGGTGTCGCAATGCCGTGTTTCGCCGACGACGCCAGGCGCATGGTCTACGCCATGGGCCATCTGCATCGCGGCGCCGCCCACCATTGCCTCAGTGGCATGCACGTGCGCAAAGGCACCTTGCGTCACAGATAACGCGAGGCACAGCACGATGAGGATTCGCCACCCAGCAGTCATTGCGGATTAAATAAACGAAGAAACGAAGCGCGGAAATTCAGCGGTCGGTGAATCATAACGCAAGCCACTTTCGTCGAAGGCGCCAGCGCGCGTGACAGACGCGCGGCGGCGCTCAATGACGCCCCACCTGGCGCGAATCGGACGCCGCAAAAACAGAAAACCCCGACCACCATTGCGGCGCCGGGGTTGTCGATGCAAGCCGGAAAAACCGGCGCGAAGCACTTACTCGATCATTCTGTGTAAATTGGCCGCAAAGCCCCGCTAGTCATAGAGCCTTCAATTACACACTTCGAATTCCCCTCCAAATTCCCCTCACTATCTTCCGGCTACCCCACTTATCCATAGGCTCCCGCATGGTCATTAAGCGACTGGTTGTCACCGCAACCATCGGCGGCGCGCAGACGAAAAAAAGCCCGCGCATGGCGGGCGTCGGTTCAAGGATCGGGGCGCGTCAGTAGCGCTGAAAGAAGAACGAACAGCGCGGGCTGGAGCGGTTCGATAGATTGGTGCAGAACAACTCCAGATCGGCCATAGAAAGTTCGAACTGTTCACGCGCTAGTGTCCGGATATAGTCCTCCTGCGTCACGCAGTCGTCGCCGAGTTTATAGGAGCAGGTCAAGCGATCTGCAATTTGACGAAGGTCCGGATGGTACTCCCGGGCAGCGACAAACGCGATGATTACGACGATCCAGCCGATTGCCTGTCTCATATGTGCTCGCTTTGCCGGTGGACTATTGCAGCAAGCGCAGCAAATAACACGAATTTCTTGAAAGTGCCTGTCATTTCCCCGTCCCCCTCTTTTGCCGCAGCCTCGCGCGCGTGCGCACGTAGTGGTCGCGAAACTCCCCTTCGTCAGCGGATTTGCTTGACTTGCTGCGCATCAACTGTCTCGCCATTCACATACAGAACCGCGTCCTCAAAATCGCAGAAATTGTCCTTGAGAACAGTCACCTGAGAGCCGGGCGAGAAGAAGGCAAACGACTTAATCAGGATCGAACCGGCAATGCCGCCGGACAGAAGAACCGTGTGATTATCCAGAAGCTGATAGCTCGTTGCGCTCTTTGCGCTCAAGACGCAATCAGCCTGAGCATGAAAAGGTGCGGCGAACAGCAGCAGAACACCGACCAAAGATAGCATTCGTTTCATGTCTTCCCCCGTTAGCCCGACTTGTTTCCGACAGCGAGGAAAGTAGCACGGCATGGCCGGCCACCATGCGTCGAAAAGAGGGGGACTTGGGCCTTTTGGGAGGGAAAGAATCCGCACGCATCGCGCGCGTAGTGGCGGCCATTGCCCCTGTTCGCTGTTTCTTCGCTGTTTGTTTATCGGCGGGGGCGTCGCGCCGCCTGTTCCGGGGCTTCACTAATTTCCTCTATTTTAGGTCTCGCGTGCGCGCGCGATGCGTGCAGAAAACTCCTCGAGCATGAGTCGCCCCCCGTGTTTCTTTCTGGTTTTTTTAACGGCGGATTCAGCGCAAGCGCCGATCATCGAAGCCTTCGCCATGCCACGTGCGCCTATCCAGCGCTGCACGCGACTCCGCCTCTGCACGGGCCTCTGACAGCCTCGCATTGAAGTGATGGATGTTCGGCATCAGGTCCGCCAGCGGCCCGCGTATGGCCCGCGTCAGCACGTCATCTAGATCGGATTGCGGCCAATGCTCCAATTCCGCCAGTTGCTCGATCATCGACACAAGCTCGGCACGCATCCGCCGCCCGTCATCAGGAGACAGGGACGGGCCCCACGGTAGATACAATCCGCCGTTGCGCGAACGCAGCGCGCCGGTGCAATCGGCGGCATCGTTCGCGGCGGCGCGAAGGTGCGCCATGATCTCGGGCTTGTGCGCGGCTATCTCAGGTTTGATCGTCGCTACGGCGGACGCCGGACCAGCGATTTTTACCCGGTCGCCGTCAACCCAAAGGCGGACGCCCATCGTTTGCGCCTTGCTTAAAATTTGCGCAACGCTCATACGTCCTCCTCGGTGTCGTCGCCCGCCGCAAAACTTTCTCCCCCTTGGGTTTCCCCCCTCGTATCCGCTACTCCGCTACCGGCCTTATCTGACAAGGGTTTCAGGGTAGCGTTAGCGTTTCCACTAGCGCTACCAGATTTGCTATCCGCTACCGTCAAACCCGCGCCAATATTGGGCGGTAGCGGAGTAGCGGATTGGAGGGGGGTATTGGAGAGATAGCGGGAAAATGCATCGGCAAATTGGTCTACCCGGTAGCCCTTTCGAACGTCGCCGTAGCCGAATTTGATGTTTGCACTCGATACGCCGTACTCGCTCAACTTCTTAGACAGTTGCCGGGGCGTCATTGGCTTACCTCTGTTCCATGTCGCCCACGGCTTTTCCTCGTCATTGAACAAGTGAGTCAGCAAGTCGGCGGACGATATTCGCTGAACACGGTGGGTCTCGAATGCTTCCTGAATGTCGGCCAGCAGTTCCGCGCCAGCACTCTGTGACTGCTCCGACTCGCCAGACAGCTTGAGCGCGGCCCGCCGCGCTGTTTCCGGCCACGCGCCGCCGGCTACCTCTGCAATCTGTAGCAACGGCTCCCAATTGTCGGCGGCGCGGTCGTGCAGCGCATCAGGTAGCACGGGGCGGGCTATACGCACGGCTTGTTCATTGTCGTCCGCCCACCGCGCCAGCTTCGCACACAGCCGTTCGAACATGCCGGGTTCCGCGTGACGCAGTTTGTCCACCTGTTCGTGCGGCAACTTGCGCCGCAGCTCCAGCGTGATCGATCGGTCCATCAGCGTGTCGGCAAGGTGTCCGATGCCTGCAATGGCTTTCGCGCCCCACACGAAAAACTGTTTCGGCGTGTGATCGTCGCCCACGGTGCGCACGACATAGGCGCTATCGCGCGTGTGTCCGCAGTTCAGCAGGCCGCGCAATTCCTCATTCTCACGCATGAAAGCGTCGGCCTCATCAATCAGCAGCGTCGGCCTCCACGCCTCGATAGCGCGGAACAGGGCGGCGGGCGTGATGTTGCTGGCGGCAAGCGGGCGGCTCGATAGGCGGCCCATCAGAAAGAGCAATTGCGACTTGCCGCAACGTTTCTCCGGTGCCGTGATCGCCGCGATAGGTGCCACGTCCACCGAATCCATAAGCCAGGTCATCGTGATCCAGAGGGCCGTGCCGTGCGCGGTCGCTGCGTCGCAGACGATAAAGCGATGCACGACGCGCACAAGGTCATCCAGCAGCACCGCACCGTCTACCGGCTCGTGCCACGGTTCCACACCTGCAAATGGACCGTCCGTGTCCCCTTCGTCGGTGCGCGCCGCCGCTACCATCTTGTCGAGCGTCGATACCTGCACGCCCATACGCTTGGCTTCTTCCTTGCGCACACGGTCAAACTGCATCGGCGTGAGCGCGGCCAGACGCTCGATTGCTTCGTCGTCCGTTTCCGGTTGCGCAGCTTCATCGATGCTCGGCGCAATCGCAGGCTTCGTCACGTCCGCCGGCAGCGCGCCGACCCTCGGCAAGGCCAGCACATCATCAGCGCTCGGCATACGGTCGTATGCGGCTTTGAACGCTGCTAGCCAGTCCATCACATCGCCAGCATCAGGCAGGCCCATAGCGGCCACGTCCAGCCGTTCTATGGTGCATCCGAGCGCCAGCAGTTTCGCCGTCGCCTCGTCGGCGTACTTCTGGCCCGGTGCATCGTGATCCGGCCACAGCAGCACATGACGGCCCGCCATCGGGGACCAGTCCGCAGCACCCGCGCTCGTCGCGCCGCCGCTCGTGATGCCGATAAACCGGCCCGCGCCAATCTTCGTCAGCGCATCTGCCTTCTGCTCGCCCTCAACGATGACAGCCGCCGCGTGTGCGTGCACGGCCAGCTCGGGCAGGCCGTACAGCACCTTGCCGCCGTCCTGTTTCGGCTCACCATGCGTCCAACGGGTGCCGTTATGCCAGAAGGGGCGCACCAGCTTGTCATGTCCGCCTTCAGGCGTCGCCTTGTGCATCCGCACCCGCGCATACAGGATCGACCCATCGGCGGCGCGGTAAAGGTGGAGCGCCTTCGGTTGATAGCCCTCCAGCTTCTTCGCCTTAAACAGCGTGCCGGCCGCTTCCCGGTAATCGTCGTCAGTCAGTACCCGGTCATCAAGAATCGCGCTCATCGCCCATCCCATGCGCCCAGCTCGCGCGCCGCCTGTGTGAATGGAATACCGCGCGCACGGCGATACAGTTCGAGCGCGTCGCCGCCCGCCTCGCCGCAAGCGAAACAGCGCCAGTTACCACGCTCGATATGAACGCTCAGGCTAGGATTGCTCTCGCCGTGGATCGGGCAGCGCACCTGCACATACCCCGATCCGTTTGGCTTTCCGGCGTCGATAGATAGCAAGGCCAGCACGTCAGCGACGGGCGGCACACGGTCGCGGCGGAATTGGGATTCGCTCATACCGGCTCCGCGCGGTAGCCAGCAGGGTCAACGAGAAAGGCATCAATGTCGCCAGCACGCCAGCCGACAGCACGCGGGCCAAGCTGGATAGCGGGCGGAAACGTCTTATCTTTGATGCGCTGATAGATGGTGGAGCGCGAAAGCCCCGTTGCGGATTCAACCTGCTTGCGGCGCAGGATGGTCAGTGCGGTTTTGATTTGTTCGGCCATGTTTAACCCTTAGTGAGGGTTCCGGGCCTATCCCGGAACATGGCGAGCATGGTGGCTTCCGATACGCGAAAAACTGCCTAGAAAACCTTCGTGAATATTTTAGGCACCCTTAAACACCGCCTTTTTCACTGCGTTGTAAATTGCCTCAATTGCTTTGTCCGAGAGGTTCGCCTGAGAGCCTGGCCGCGCGGCAATATGCTCTCTCGACACCTTTTGAAAAGCCTCGCGCGCTGAAATGCCCTTGTCCATCAGCACCTCAACACGGTTGTAAATCAGGATATTTGCATCGGAAAGCGTCATCCGCGACCGCCCAGACCGCGCGGTAAGACGTAACGCTCTCTTCGGTTCAACATTGTGTTCGACGATTTTTTCGATGGCTTCGGCCAAGTAGGCGCGCTCGTCATCCGTAAGCGAAACCCCGATCTTGCATTTGTACCCGATGGCCGCCAGCATCTCGATGGCAAATATAGGGTCCGCCTTAACCCACCGCAGCGGATCGTCCCCGAGAAGTGGCCTAGATGTGTCATCAGACATTCGCGCCCTCACGCAATGCCCCTCAATGAATGAAGGGGCCGCGCCAGCGGGTGAGGGAACCCGTTTTCGATTGGCCGATCTAGGCGCGACCCGTAAAGTATCAGGCCGTCTTCGTCTTGATGCTCACCACGTTACCCGCCGCAGAGATAGCGGCTTGCCGGTCGATCTCGTCGGCCAGGTATTGCAGCGCGCGCCGCCGCTCGGCTTCCAGTTCGTGATGGT
Source organism: Paraburkholderia fungorum (assembly GCF_046027215.1). Lineage (GTDB taxonomy): Bacteria > Pseudomonadota > Gammaproteobacteria > Burkholderiales > Burkholderiaceae > Paraburkholderia > Paraburkholderia fungorum_D. The sequence continues at coordinate 3,773,392 of NZ_JAQQEN010000001.1, forward strand.
GATAGCTGGCGGCGGTTTGGCTGCGCTCCGTGTGCGCCAGCAGCAGCTCCACAACGTCCCGGCTGAATCCATGCTCACGCAACAGTGTTGCCGCTGTGCCTCGCGTGCCGTGTGGGGAAAACTCCGCTACGCCGAAGTCCATCCGCTTGAACAAGTGATTGAGCGTCGCGTCTGCCATCGGCACAACGGCGCGGAACGCGGACGGGAACACGTATTCCAGATCGCCAGTCAATGCGCGTTGCACTTCCAGCACTTCGAGCGCCTGTGTGGACAGATACACGCGATGCGGCCGGCGCGACTTCATGCGCTCGGCGGGAATGTCCCACTGCGCTTTATCCGTGTCGATCTCCGACCACTTGGCGCGCAGGACCTCGGCTTTACGGCACATGCTGTACATCAGCAGCTTGACCGCCGCCGTAGTGGACGGATGCGCACCCTGCTTCCCTACGGCACGCCAGAATGCTCCAAGCTCCGATTCGCTCAGGTGCCGGTGATGCTCCGCCTTTGGAACCTCGATGACGCCACGCAGCGGCAATGCCGGGTTCGACTCAACGAGTAGCTTCTGGATCGCGTAGTTGTAGACCTGCTGAATCAGAACCCGCACGTTCTCCGCAGTGTTCGGCGTGTCGCGCCGCTTCTCAATGATTGCCAGCACGTGGGCGGGCTTCACATCGTCCAGCGCCGTGCTGCCAATGTCCGGCCAGACAAACCGCTCCAGCAGGGAGCGCATTTGCGCACGGTAGCCGTCCGACTTGCTGCCCAGGCGCTCATCCAGCCACTTAAGGGAGAACGCCTTGAACTGCCCTTCGTCGGCCTTCAGTTCCGCCCTCGCCTTGCGCTCGGCATCGTCCGTGCGCTTGTGTGCAGCCGGATCGTTGCCCTGCTCCACCATCGCCCGATATTCCGCGTGCCGGTCGCGCGCGTCCGCAACGCCTATTTCCGGATAGCGACCAATCACCACCTCACGCCGCCGCCCATCAATCCGGTATTGAAATACCCAAGTCTTGGAACCGCCAGGCTGTATCAGCACGAACAGACCGCCGCCGTCCGTCAGCTTGTATGCGCCCTCCTTTGGCTTGGCATTGTTCAGACGCGTAGGCGTCAGTGTGTAATTGAAGTGTCTGCTGCGGCTCATTTTTTGCTCCCTCCAAATGGAGGGAATTGGAGGGGTAATGTACCTTCCACCCCGTCAAATTCCCCTCCATAACGCCCGGATTTCCCTCCACCTTGTCGGAACGTAATAAACAAAAAACCCCGACGACACGTAGTGTACATCGGGGTTTACCGGATTTCACCGGAACTTGCTGGACGTACTTACATGTTTTCGATCAGCACCTGCCCAAAGCCCGAGCAGGACACCTGCGTTGCGCCTTCCATCAAACGCGCGAAGTCATACGTGACGCGTTTTTGCAGGATCGACTTTTCCATCGACTTGATGATCAGCTCGGCCGCCTCAACCCAGCCGAGGTGGCGCAGCATCATTTCCGCTGAGAGAATTTCCGAGCCCGGATTCACATAGTCTTTGCCAGCGTACTTCGGCGCCGTGCCATGCGTGGCTTCGAACATCGCGACCGAATCCGACAGATTCGCGCCGGGCGCGATACCAATCCCGCCGACTTGCGCAGCCAGCGCGTCCGATACGTAGTCGCCATTCAGGTTCAGCGTGGCGATCACGTCGTATTCGGCCGGACGCAACAGGATCTGCTGCAGGAACGCATCGGCAATCACGTCCTTCACCACGATGTCGCCACCCGTCTTCGGGTTCTTGATTTTCATCCACGGACCGCCATCGATCAACTCGGCGGCGAATTCCTTCTGGGCCAGCGCATAACCGTAGTCGCGGAACGCACCTTCCGTGAACTTCATGATGTTGCCCTTGTGCACCAGCGTGACCGAGCGGCGTTCGTTGTCGATCGCGTACTGGATCGCCTTGCGCACCAGCCGCTCCGTGCCTTCACGCGACACCGGCTTGATACCGATACCCGAGGTGTCCGGGAAGCGGATCTTCTTCACACCCATCTCTTCCCGCAGGAATTTGATGACCTTCTTCGCCTCTTCCGATTCAGCCGCCCACTCGATCCCAGCGTAGATGTCTTCCGAGTTCTCACGGAAGATCACCATGTTGGTCTTTTCCGGCTCACGCACCGGCGAAGGCACGCCCTTGAAATACTGCACCGGCCGCAGGCATACATACAGGTCGAGTTCCTGGCGCAGCGCGACGTTCAGCGAACGGATGCCGCCGCCGACCGGCGTGGTGAGCGGCCCCTTGATTGACACGACGTATTCCTTCAGCACCTGCAGCGACTCTTCCGGCAGCCACACGTCCGGGCCATACACTTTCGTGGCCTTCTCGCCGGCATAGATTTCCATCCAGTGGATCTTCTTCTTGCCTGCGTATGCTTTTTCGACAGCCGCATCCACCACCTTGAGCATCACCGGCGTGATGTCGGCACCCGTGCCGTCACCTTCGATAAACGGGATGATCGGCTGGTCGGAAACGTTGAGCGAGAAATCCGCGTTGACAGTGATCTTGTCACCGCCGGTCGGGACCTTGATGTGCTGATACGGCATGATCGGACTCCAGTGATAGCTGTGCTGAAAGCTGATGGGAGACTGCGGAAACTGGGCGCTCCTCGCTACGCGCAATGCCGGCCGTCAACGAGGGTCAGGCTGCCTATTCTAGCCCACACCGGCGCAGCAACGAGCCGACAGTGGCTCGGGGTTTTCCAACATTGTCGAGAATCAGATTGCCGCGACGTCAACTCCTATGTCTTATATAAGACACGCGACATGTCCGCTCGTATTATGCATTATGATCCCGCCATTTACTATTGCACTGGCGCGCGCCGCCAGCGCTGGCACGGCGGCGCCTCGCCACGCGACTTTCATCTGAATTCCCTATGCGCCTTCTCGCTCTGAACAAACCGTTCGGCACCATCTGCCAGTTTTCGCCGCACGAGACCCGTGCGTCGCTGGCCGACTGGGTCAAGGTGCCTGGCGTCTATCCGGCCGGCCGGCTCGATTCCGACAGCGAAGGGCTGCTCCTCCTCACCGACGACGGCGCATTGCAGGCACGCATCGCCGAGCCGCGTCACAAACTTGTCAAACGCTATTGGGCGCAAGTGGAAGGCACCGTCGATCAGGCCAGCTTGGAGAAGCTCGCACGTGGCGTCGATCTCGGCGACTACGTGACGCGGCCTTGTCGCGCGGAATATGTGGAACCAGGTGACACGCTATGGACCCGCACGCCGCCGATTCGCTACCGCGCCGCGATTCCGACCACGTGGATCGAACTGTCGATCACCGAAGGCAAGAACCGTCAGGTACGGCGCATGACTGCTGCAGTCGGTTTTCCGACACTGCGTCTGGTGCGCGTCGGCATCGGCGCGCTCGATATTTTTTCGCTCGGACTGCAGCCCGGAGCGTGTGTCGAACTGCCGCTGAAGGCACCTTGGGACGGCGTCATCTGATACGAAACCGCAGCCGGAAAAAACCTGCACATGGCCGGCATTCACGCTGGCAGTGAAAGGGCTAACTCGTTGTATCCGCAAACAAAATCCACTGTAAAACTCGCGTGAAACATGCGTGAAACAATCACGCGCAAGATCACTGCCTGACGAGTCATGTCCATTCACACAGCGACGAATAAATATTCCCGAAAAATTACGTCAACCGGTGTGTGAGCTCACGCGTTATTCGACGCAGATGCCGCCCGAAGCTATCCGGCATTCAGCCTTAAGGGCCTTTGTGCAAGCCGTTCTCGCGGTCAGTGCAGGGAGTCTGAGCGCTAAAGCAGACGTGTCGAAAAAATTGTCGATGCGGCTGTCAACCGAAAGGTGGATGGCACGTTTACCGACATGACTCTACATATAACCGGGTCATTTGGTTAATTAACTAAAGCTGAGGATTCACAAAATGAACAAACTGATCGCCGCTCTGGTCGCTGGTCTCTTCGCAACGGCAGCATTCGCACAAGCTTCGGCACCGGCAGCAGCTTCGGCAGCTCCGGCAGCAGCAGCTTCGTCGGCAAAGAAGACCACGAAGCACGCTCACAAGAAGTCGCACAAGAAGGCAGCAGCAGCTGCTGCAGCTTCGGGCGCTTCGGAGTAAGTTTGTTGTAAAAACGCAGTCAAGAACTAGCTTCACTGCCGTTCTTACGGCGTTGAAAGGCAGATCACCGCGAGGCGATCTGCCTTTTTGTTTTTGACGCGCTCGCGTAACATTCGCGGGTTAATTTCCAGCAAGGAGTCATGCCGTGCGATTTCCCATGCGCTCGTTGATTGCGCGTTTCGCTGTTGCCGTTGCATTGCCGCTCGCCGCGATGTCGTTCGTCGCCAGCACCGCTGCCCCAGCCCATGCGCAGCAGATGCCGGCCGGTGCGAAGCAGCCCAGTGAATTTCCGCGCGCCAAGCTGACCGCCGGCATGTTCGTGATCGATGCCGCCGTCGCCGCCAATGATGCAGACCGCGAACAAGGCCTCATGTATCGCACGAGTCTCGCGCCGAACGAAGGCATGCTGTTTGTCTTCAATGAGAACGCTGTGCATTGCTTCTGGATGAAGAACACCTTGATCCCGCTGTCGATCGCCTTCATACGCGCCGACGGCACGGTCACCGACATCGACGAGATGCAGGCCGAGACCACCAATAATCACTGCCCGAAGAACAACGGCGTGTATGCGTTGGAGATGAGCAAAGACTGGTTCACGTCGAAAGGCATCAAACCCGGCATGAAGATTCAGGGCTTGCCAGCCGCGCAATAAGAAGTCGCGCGCGCCGCCGCGGCATCCGCCGCAACTTCGCCAGTTGCTTTTGAAAAGCCGGCGCCTTTTACGGGGCGCCGGCTTTTTCGTTGGCCCGGCCGCGCGCGCCCTGACGCCGAAGCCCCGCCCACAGGAGGGTTCGCCCGCCTGGCAAGATTCCTGCAAAAGAAGAGCCGACGCGCTATCCTAGTAGTCTTAGTAAAGCAGCACCCAGGCTCCCCGGGTAGCACAGACTGCCGCCCGGCAAGCGTTTCAGGCGCGCCATTCCAAGGAGGTTCACGTGCCCCGCAAGACTCCCATCGAGCGCTACCGGAATATCGGTATCAGCGCTCACATCGATGCCGGCAAAACCACCACCACTGAACGCATCCTGTTCTACACCGGCGTGACCCACAAGATCGGCGAGGTTCACGACGGTGCGGCGACGATGGACTGGATGGAACAGGAGCAGGAGCGCGGCATCACCATCACGTCGGCGGCCACCACCGCCTTCTGGAAAGGCATGGCCGGCAACTATCCCGAACACCGGATCAACATCATCGACACCCCCGGACACGTCGACTTCACGATCGAAGTGGAGCGCTCGATGCGCGTGCTCGACGGCGCGTGCATGGTCTACGACTCGGTCGGCGGCGTGCAGCCGCAGTCCGAAACGGTGTGGCGTCAGGCGAACAAGTACAAGGTGCCGCGCATTGCGTTCGTCAACAAGATGGACCGCGTGGGCGCGGACTTCTTCCGCGTGCAGCGGCAGATCGGCGATCGTCTGAAGGGCGTCGCGGTACCGATCCAGATTCCGGTCGGCGCGGAAGATCACTTCCAGGGCGTGGTCGACCTGGTCAAGATGAAGGCGATCTACTGGGACGAAGAAAACCAGGGGATCAAATTCGAGTACCGGGACATCCCGGCGGAACTCGCGGATACCGCGAAGGAATGGCACGACAAGATGGTCGAGGCCGCCGCTGAGGCGAGCGAGGAACTGCTCGAGAAATACCTGGGCGGCGAGACACTGACCGAAGAGGAAATCAAGCACGGTATCCGTGTGCGCACCATCGCCAACGAAATCGTGCCGATGCTGTGCGGCAGCGCGTTCAAGAACAAGGGCGTGCAGGCCATGCTGGACGCGGTGATCGACTACCTGCCCTCGCCGGTCGACATCCCCGCCATCAGCGGGCACGACGAATACGACAAGGAAATCGAGCGTCATCCGCGCGACGACGATCCGTTCTCGGCGCTCGCCTTCAAGATCATGACCGACCCGTTCGTCGGCCAGCTGATCTTCTTCCGCGTGTATTCGGGCGTGGTGAATTCCGGCGACACGGTCTACAACGCCGTCAAGGAAAAGAAGGAACGCCTCGGCCGGATCCTGCAAATGCATGCGAACGAGCGCAAGGAAATCAAGGAAGTCTACGCGGGCGACATCGCCGCGGCAGTCGGCCTGAAGGAAGCGACCACGGGTGACACGCTGTGCGACCCGCAGCACGTGATCATTCTCGAACGGATGATTTTCCCTGAGCCGGTGATCTCCCAGGCCGTCGAACCGAAAACCAAGGTCGACCAGGAAAAGATGGGCATCGCGCTGAATCGCCTGGCGCAGGAAGACCCGTCGTTCCGCGTGCAGACCGACGAAGAATCCGGCCAGACCATCATCTCCGGGATGGGCGAGCTGCATCTGGAAATTCTGGTCGACCGGATGAAGCGCGAGTTCGGCGTGGAGGCGACTGTCGGCAAGCCGCAGGTGGCTTATCGCGAAACGGTGCGCAACAAGGTCGAGGATGTCGAAGGCAAGTTCGTTAAACAGTCGGGTGGCCGCGGGCAGTATGGCCACGCTGTGATCACGCTCGAACCGGCGCCGCAGGGCAAGGGCTACGAGTTCGTCGACGCGATCAAGGGTGGTGTGATTCCGCGCGAATACATTCCGGCGGTCGACAAGGGTATCGTGGAAACGCTGAAGGCCGGCGTGCTCGCGGGCTATCCGGTGGTGGACGTGAAAGTGACGCTAACCTTCGGTTCATACCACGACGTCGACTCGAACGAAAACGCCTTCCGTATGGCCGGCTCGATGGCCTTCAAGGAAGCCATGCGCAAGGCCAAGCCGGTCCTGCTCGAACCGATGATGGCCGTCGAAGTGGAAACACCGGAAGACTTCATGGGCAACGTGATGGGCGACCTCTCGAGCCGTCGCGGCATGGTGCAAGGCATGGAAGACATCGCCGGCGGTGGCGGCAAGCTGGTGCGCGCCGAAGTGCCGCTCGCAGAAATGTTCGGCTATTCGACCTCACTGCGCTCGGCAACTCAAGGCCGCGCTACGTACACGATGGAGTTCAAGCACTACGCTGAAACGCCGAACAACGTGGCCGAAGCCGTGATCAACGCAAAGCACAAATAAGCGCAGCAGTAGTATCAGCAGGAGATTAAAGCCCGTCCGTCATGGATGGGCTTTTTTTCATGCGCGGCGCCGCTCGTGCCGCGAGGTCACACGCACGTTTCTGAACGTGCAAAAATAGCTGACGGCGCCGAGCCGACCGCCCGCGAGGAGACACATCATGAGCCAGGAACACGAACATCCGCACTACCATGACGCGCAACCCGCAACGCCGGTCGACTGGCGCGAGCATGGCGTCAAGGTCATCAAAGGCGACCAGCTCGACACCAACACCGCGCAAACGCCGGGCATGAATCGCGCAGCCGCGATCAACGCCGCCCGGGTGGGCGCGCAGAAAATCTGGGCCGGCACGGTGACGATCCATCCGAATGCGAAGACCGGTGCGCATCATCACGGCGCGCTCGAAAGCGTGATCTACGTGGTGCGCGGCCACGCACGCATGCGCTGGGGCGAGCACCTCGAGTTCACCGCGGAAGCGGGACCCGGCGACTTCATCTTCGTGCCACCCTATGTGCCACATCAGGAAATTAACGCGAGTACCGACGACCCGCTCGAATGCGTGCTGGTGCGCAGCGACAACGAGGCGGTAGTGGTGAATCTGAATATCGATGCGGTGGAAGCGCCGGAGACGGTTTTCTGGGTCGATCCAATTCACAAGCATCCGCACGACCATTAAATCCTTCGACCGCGACTCATGACGCCGACCGCTTCGCTGCGCCCTCGCCTCATCACGCTGTACGCCGTTCTGATCGCCGCGAATTTCGGCGCGTGGGCATGGGCGTTGATCGCGTTTCGCCACTATCCGCTGCTGCTCGGCACGGCGCTGCTCGCGTACGGGTTTGGCCTGCGCCATGCGGTCGACGCGGACCACATCGCGGCCATCGACGCGGTCACGCGCAAGCTGATGCAGGCGGGCAAGCAGCCGCTTGGCGTCGGCCTGTCGTTCTCGCTGGGGCATTCGAGCATCGTGATCCTCGCGACAATCGGCATTGCGTGGACCGCGCATTCGCTGCACGGCCGCTTCGAAACTTTCAGGGCGGTGGGCGGCACGCTTGGCACGGCCGTGTCGGCGGTATTTCTGCTGGTGCTCGCCTGCGTGAACCTGGTGATTCTGCGCGACGTGTGGCGCCGCTATCGCCACGTTCAACGCGGCGGTGAATTGACTGCGGAAACGTCGCAGCCGATTGCGCCCGCCGGCCTTCTCTCGCGCGCCTTGCGGCCGCTGTTTCGCATCGTGACGAAAAGCTGGCACATGTACCCCGTCGGCGTGCTGTTCGGACTCGGTTTCGACACCGCCACCGAGATCGGTCTGCTGGCGATTGCCGCCACCGAGGCAGGCAAAGGTCTGCCGCTGTACTCGATCCTCGTGTTCCCGGCGCTCTTCACCGCCGGCATGACGCTGGTCGATTCGACCGACAACGTGCTGATGGTGCACGCGTATGGCTGGGCGATGGACGATCCGAAACGCAAGCTCTACTACAACGCGAGCATCACGTTCGTTTCGGCCGTGGTGGCGATTGCGATCGGCGGCGTCGAAGCGCTGGGACTACTGTCGGACAAACTCGGCCTGAGCGGCGGAGCGTGGGATGCGGTAGCAAGCGTCAACGAACACTTCGGCGTGCTTGGCTACGGGATCGTTGCGGCCTTCATGGCGTGCTGGATCGGCTCGGTGCTGTTCCATCGCTGGCGTCGTCCGGCCGCTCTGGCGCGGTAAATCCAACTGGTTGCGCGCGCGTTGTCGGTAAGGATGCTATTGCAACGACGATTCCCGCGCTGTGGCATCCGGCGCATGCCCGCTGACTGAGTCAGGCGATTCCACCGAGCGTTGTCGTGACGACACACACCAGTCCTTTTATCCGCGAAACGGCGACCTGGGCCCGCCGCAGAGGCTACGAATCCGTGGTCAATCGCTTACACTGAAACCGCTTTTCGCCATCAGACTCAGGTGGCCCTATCGTTGCCCTGTTGCGCGCACCCGGCGCGACCCTTCAGAACCGACAGCAGAACGGACTGGACACTCCATCGATGAAGACTCCCGCGGACCGATTCCCCGAACTCGACATGGCGCGCCACAGCGCAGACGCCTACGGCAACCACGCCATCGACGAATTCCTCGCCGGCCGCATCACGCGCCGCGACCTGCTGCGTTATGCGAGCGTGATCGGTTTGTCGCTGGTGGGCGGCGGTGTGCTCGCGCCGCAAGCACGTGCGCAAGGCACAGCGGGCGCCGCGAACGCCACGATTCGCGTGGCGCATCTGACGCCCGCCGGCGCGGTCGATCCGCTCACTGTCACGGATGCCGCGAGTCTCGCCCTGCTGAATCAGACCGGTGAGTTCCTGATCGACGACGACGGCGAAAAGCTCATGCTCAAGCCGGCGCTAGCGTTGTCGTGGAAGCCGAACGACAAGGGCGACGTGTGGACCTTCACGCTGCGCCAGAACGTCAAGTTCCACGACGGTCAACTGCTCACCGCCAAAGACGTGGCCGCCACCTTCGACCGTCTCGCCGATCCGGCCAGCGGTTCGGCAGCACTTTCGGTGCTCAAGGGCGTGTTGTCGAAAGGCGGCGCGAAGGTGGTCGACGATCACACGGTGGCGTTCCACCTCGACGCCCCAAACGGCAATTTCCCGTACTACGTTTCATCGGACAATTACAACGCCGTGATCCTGCCCGCGAACTATGCGGGCGGTTATGAAAAGAGCTTCATCGGCACCGGTCCGTTCAAGCTTGAAAAGTACCAGGCCAAGGTCGGCGCCTCATTCGTGCGCAATCCCGATTACTGGGGCGAGAAAGCGTTACCGCAGCGCGTACAGTTCTCGTTCTACGCCGACGAGCAGGCGCAATTGCTCGCATTGCAAGGCCACCAGGCCGACGTGATGGGTACCTTCACCGTGCAGGGCGGCGCCGGCATTCTGAACAACCCCGATTACAAGGCGGTCGGCGTGAAGTCGAGCGCGCATCGGCAGATTCATATGCGCAATGACAGCCCGCTGTTCAAGGACAAGCGTGTGCGCCAGGCGCTGGCGTTGTCGCTCGATCGCGATGTGCTGGTCAGAGGCCTGTTCAAGGGCCGCGCGCAACTCGGCAACGACAGCCCGTTCGCACCGGTGTTCCCGTCGTCCGATGCAGGCGTCGCGCAACGCAGGATCGACATCGCGAAGGCCAAGCAACTGCTTGCACAAGCCGGCGTGCCGAACGGCTTCGACGTGACGCTGACCACCGAAAAGTACATGGAGATTCCCGATCTCGCGGTTGTCGTGCAGAACGCGGCCAAGGCGATTGGCGTGCGAATCAACCTGAAGGTGGAAAGCCAGTCGCTGTATTACGGTGCCGGCACGCCGGGCAAATCCGACTGGCTGGACTCGCCGCTCGGCATCACCGATTACGGCCACCGCGGCGTGCCGAACGTGTTTCTGAATGCGCCGCTCACCAGCGGCGGCACGTGGAATGCCGCGCATTTCAAGAATCCGCAATACGATCAGCTGGTCGCGCAATTCGTCGCGGCGATCGACCTCACTGCGCAAAAGAAGTTGTCTGGACAGATCCAGACGCTGCTGCTCGACGAAACACCCGTGATCATTCCGTTCTTCTACGATCAACTGATTGCCATGCGCAAGGGTGTGAACGGCGTGCGCTTCACCGCGCTCGCGCAACTGTATTTCGATCGTGCGGTGTTGAGCGCGTAGGCGCCAGCGCTTTTTTCCGCCAGAGATCACGATGTCGACCACGGTGCCCCCTTCCGTTCCCTCCGTTTCGCGCGGCAACGCGGGCCGCGTCGTGCGGTTTCTGGCGACGCGGGTCGGCTTGTCGTTGATTACGTTGTGGCTCCTATCCGTGATCGTTTTCGCGGGCGGGCAGTTGCTGCCCGGCGATATCGGCCGCGCCGTGCTAGGGCCGCTTGCCGATGCGCGCGCGGTCGCCGCGCTCAATCATCAGCTCGGCGCGGACCGGCCGCTGATGACGCAATACGTCGAGTGGATTTCGCATTTCGTGCGCGGCGATATGGGTCTTTCGTACGCCTACCGCGAGCCGGTCGGGCCGTTTATCGCCGACGCGCTCGCACATTCGGCGAAGCTCGGTTTGCTTGCGTTTATCGTCGTCGTGCCGCTCGGCATCGCGGGCGGCGTGTGGTCGGCGATGCATGCGGGACGCTGGCTCGATCGCACCATCAGCATTGCCGGGTTGTCGGCGACCGTGGTGCCTGAATTCGTCTCGTCGATCGTGCTGATCCTGGTGTTTGGCGTATGGCTGCGCTGGCTGCCGATTGAGGCGTCGTATCCGCCCGAAGCGGGCGCGCTCGAACAACTGCGGCATCTGATTCTGCCGGTGGTGCCGCTGGTGCTGGTGTTCTTCGGCTACATCGCGCGAATGGCGCGTGCCGGCACGGTCGAAGCGCTCGACGCGGATTACACGCGCACCGCGATCCTCAAAGGCTTGCCGCGCCACATCGTGATCTGGCGACATGTGTTGCGCAATGCGCTGCTGCCGACCATCACCGTGGCCGCCACGCAACTCGGCTACATGATCGGCGGCCTCGTGGTGGTCGAGACGCTGTTTCACTTTCAAGGTATCGGCTCGCTGATCTACAACGCGGCCAAGGCCAAGGATTTTCCGATGCTCGAAGCAGGCGTGCTGACAATCGGCGTGGTCTACACCGTCGCCAATCTCGTCGCCGATGCGCTGCATGTGCTGCTCAATCCGCGGCTGCGCGTGAGGAGCGCCGAATGAGCACGATCGTACCGCCCACCGCGCCGCGTCCCATGGCCGAACCGCGCTTCGACCAGTTGCGGGTGTTGCTGCGTTCGCCCACGTTTGTGGTCGGCGTGTTGATCGTGGCGTGGTGGATCGTCTGCGCGCTCGCCGGGCCGTGGTTTGTACGGATCGATCCGTATGCGTCCGATCCGCTCAATTCGCTGACGCCGCCTGATGGCACGCACTGGTTCGGCACCGATCAGCTCGGCCGTGACGTGTTCTCGCGCGTGATCGTCGGCGCGCGTGACATTCTCACCATCGCGCCTTTGGCGACCTTGCTCGGTACGCTGGCCGGCACGGCGCTGGGGCTGGTTGTCGGCTACTTCGAGGGTTGGGTCGACAACGTGGTCGGACGCGCGATCGATGCGGTGCTTGCCCTGCCGCTCGTGATCGTTGCCTTGCTCGCGCTGGCCGCGGTCGGCGCGTCGAACGTCACGGTGGTGCTGGTGATCGGCATTACCTTTACGCCGATTACCGCGCGCACCGTACGCGCCGCCGTATTCGCCGAACGGCATCTGGACTACGTCGCCGCCGCGCAACTGCGCGGCGAGCGTGCGCCCTACATCATGTTCGCCGAGATCCTGCCGAACGTGCTGCCGCCGATCATCGTCGAGGCAACCGTGCGGCTAGGCTATGCGATCTTCGCGGTCGCCACGTTGTCGTTTCTCGGCTTCGGCATCCAGCCGCCCTCCGCTGACTGGGGGCTGGCGCTGTCCGAGTCGTACACGCTAATGGCGGGCGGTGCCTGGTGGACCGTGGTGTTCGCCGCCGGCGCGATCGCCACGCTCGTGGTCGGCGTGAATCTGATCGCGGATAGCGTGCAAGGGGTGCTCGACCGATGAACGGCCCGCCGCCCGCCTCGTTCCCCGCCTTCGACGTCTCGAAGAGCGATCGCACGGATGCGCTGACTGTCGTCGGCCTGACGGTCACCTACCGGATGCGCGGCCGCGATCGTGAAGTGCTGCAGGACGTGTCGTTTCGTGTGCGGCGCGGCGAAGCGTACGGGCTTGTCGGCGAATCGGGCTGCGGAAAATCGACGGTCGCCATGGCGGCGTTGCGCTACCTGCCGCGCAACGGCAAGGTGAAGGCCGGCAAGATCAGCATCGCCGGCCAGGACGTGCAGAAGCTCGACGCGGATGCATTGCGCAACATGCGCGCCAATGCGATTTCGATGGTCTACCAGGACCCGGGCCGCGCGTTGAATCCATCGCTGACCGTCGCGCGGCAGGTCACCGAGGCCTTCGAAGCAGCCGGCGCTTCACGTGACGAAGCGGTGCAGCGCACGCTCGAGATGCTGAAACGCGTGCGCATCGCCGCGCCCGAGCGCGTGATGGAAAGTTATCCGCACCAGTTATCGGGCGGCATGCAGCAGCGTGTGGTGATCGCGATGGCGCTCGCCTCGAATCCCGCGCTATTGATCCTCGATGAACCGACCACCGGGCTCGACGCCACCGTCGAAGCCGAAGTGCTCGACGTCGTCGCGCAACTGCGTCAGGAACTGGGCACCGCGGTGCTGTTCATCAGCCATAACCTCGCGGTGATCGGGCGCATGTGCGAACGCGTCGGCGTGCTGTACGCGGGCAAGCTGGTCGAAGAAGGCGCGACCCAGGATGTCTTCGCGCAGCCTCGGCATCCCTACACGGTTGGACTGCTGCGCTGTTTGCCGAGCGCGGGGCGCAGCAAGGACAGCGAACGGCTCGATACGATCGCCGGCAATCTCCCCTTGCCCGGCTCCGTGACGCAAGGTTGCATTTACGCCGACCGTTGCCGCCTCGCCGACGACCGATGCCGCCGTGAGGCCCCGCCGCCATATCGGCTGAGCGCCGCGCATGGCGATCAGATGTCGCGTTGCCATTATCACGAACGTGCGCGGGACCTGCCGCGCGTGAGCGCTGACGCGCTGCCTCAGCATGAGGTTCGTCTTCAGAACAAGGATGCGGCTCTGGTTCTGCGCGCAGAAAAACTCTCGAAGACATTCCATGTTTCGGGTGCGCCGCTGCGTGCCGTCGACGACGTATCGATCGATCTCGCCAGCGGCGAAACGCTCGGCCTGGTCGGCGAATCGGGCAGCGGCAAGACGACGCTCGCGAAGCTGATGCTCGGTCTGCTGACACCGGACCCCGGCGGCGTGCTCGAACTCGACGGCGCACAGCTTGCCGCGCGCGTCACGCGACGTAACGACCAACAGGTCAAATCGCTGCAGATCGTCTTTCAGAATCCGGACTCGGCGCTCAATCGCGCACACTCAGTGAAACGGCTGATCGGACGCGCGCTGTCGCGTCTCACGGCGTTGCGCGGCGCAGCCATCGACGAACGACTCGCCACGTTGACCGCTGCCGTGCGTTTGCCCGAGCGCTATCTCGGCTCGCGCACGCGGCAACTGTCGGGCGGACTCAAGCAGCGCGTGGCGATCGCGCGTGCATTCGCGGGCGAGCCGCGCGTGGTGGTGTGCGACGAACCGACGTCCGCACTCGACGTCTCGGTCCAGGCCGCGATTCTCAACCTGCTCGCCGACCTGCAACGCGAGCGCGGCGTGAGCTACGTTTTTATCTCGCACGATCTGCATGTGGTGCGCTACCTGTCGGATCGCATCGCCGTGCTGTATCTAGGCAGGCTCCTGGAAATCGGACCCGCCGCCGCAGTGTTCGATGGACCTCATCATCCCTATACGGAAGCACTGCTGTCGTCAGTGCCGACGCTCGGCGCCGATGCCGCGAAAGCGCGTATACGCCTGTCCGGCGATCTGCCGAGCGCGGCCTCGCCGCCGTCCGGCTGCGTGTTTCATACGCGCTGCCCGCGCAAACTCGGCGCGATCTGCGAACAGCAGGATCCGCCGTTCCTCGATGCGGGTAACGGCGACGCGGGGCCGCCGTCCGTGCACCGAATCCGCTGCCATATCCCCGTCGACGAACTGCGCACGCTGCAGTCCGCCGCCCGCAACGACGGCGCTCAGGCCTCCGGTAACGGATCGCAGGACGCATCGGAAAACGCCGCGCGAAACGAATAGCAGGCAATAACGCGGCTTTCCGAGCACGCGTTTCATCGCCGAAACGTTTTTCCGCGATTTTCGCCCCCGCGCGTCGCACTCCCCTTTGACACGCCATTGGCCGCAAGGCTTTGCGGCCAATGGCATGGATATCGCTAACTACTCGTCCAGACGATGAATGCTACGGGGCAGGAAGCGCCGCCTGGACGCATCGCCACGGTACGCTGTGGCGCGTGTCGGAAAGCGGCCGGAGGATATCAGCCGAAACGCGCGGCGCGTTGATCGGCGCACCGGCTACGAAGCCGGGAAGAGATAGTGACGATGTTTTGAGCCGCATCCGCATGACAACCTCGGGGGGGCGACGAGACCCGCTTTCAGACAGGCCGGTCGCCGACGAATCAGCGTGAGAGATGGTGGCAACGAGGTGCCGGCGTTCCCTCGGGAGAGACGTGATGAAGACCAGAAAATTCAATCAGTACTACTGCGGTGTGATAAGGGGTGCGGCCATTGTGGCAGGTGTGACTTTGCTGATGACCGAACTCGCGTACCCGGCATCGACCGACGTGATTCCCAAGTGGGTCCTGCTCGCCGACGCGCCGCTGCCCGCGAGCGCCGTGCCAGGCGCGACGCAACTCACACAGGACGACGGCACAGCGGCAACGCTATCGGCCACCGGCGTAGCACCGGGCGACACGACCGCAGCCGACGACGCCGCCTCGGTATTCTCGCCGCGCGACTGCAACGGCATCAACATCGGTAAGTGCGCGCACCAGGGTGGCGGGAGCGGCAGCAACGGCGCAGCGAGTTCCGGTAATAGCGGTGCGGGTGCGAGCAGCAATGGAGGCGCGGCGGGTGCGGCAGGCTCGGGTAACGCAGGCGGCAACTCCGGCGGTAAGGGAAATAGCGGTGGCGGTGGTGGCGGTGGAAACAGTGGCGGTGGTAGCAGTGGTGGCGGCAGCAGTGGCGGCGGCAGCAGCGGGAGCGGCGGCTGCGGTTGCGGCGGTGGCGCCGCCAGTGGTGGTCCAAGCGGTGGAAAAGGTGGTGGTTTTGGCGGAGGCTTTGGTGGTGGGTTTGGCGGCGGCTTCGGTGGCGGTTTCGGCGGTGGCTTTGGCGGAGGCTTCGGCGGCGGTCACGGAGGCAAGGGCGGCGGCGGTAACGGTGGTGGTAACGGTGGTGGCAATGGCGGAGGCGGCGGGCGCTAGCGGCCCGTCTCCCGGGTAGGGGGCTCCCCCGCGCCCTACCCTCCGCCAACGACATGCTCCGGCATACTGTCCGCGGCCCGCCGGCATCGGCGGTGATGTCTCGATCCCCCGGTCGAGCGTCACCGCCCGAGGCCGGTCCGATTCGGCAGCGAACCGAACGCGGCGGCCAGCCGGCGCGACCGGCAGATGAGTTGCAGACGAGTCGCAAATGAAGGGCGAATGACGTGCGCTTGCCCGCGCCAAAAAACAAAACCATCGATCACGGCGCGCATGGCTGGAACCAAACCGCCACGATCGCCTCATATCAGATTCAACGTTCGATATGAGGGCCAAACAACATGCAACGAAACGTCCCCCGCTACGCGGCGCGCGTGGCCACCAGCCTGCTGATGGTTACCGCCCTGGGCCTCGCATCGCTCGCTCATGCGCAAACGCCTGCGCAAGTCCCCGCAGCATCGGCACAGCCCCAACCACAAACGTTCTCGCAGGCCGCGCCGCCGGTCGATCCAAGTTTCTCCGCTTACTCGCTCGTGCAGACCTGCAAGCAGAAGAACAACAATGTGGCACAGGGCCAATGCGTCGGCGCGATCCGCGGCATCATCCACGGTTATCAATACGGCGTGCTGTTCCTCGGCCAGCGCGCGTCGTTGCCACCGAACGAAACGCAACGGGTGTCGCTGTGTCTGCGCGACATCCAGGTGTCATCGATTGTTGACGAATTCGTCGCCGATGCTGGCCAGGTCAACGAAGATTCGCTCAAACACACGCCCGCGGAAGTCGCCGTACTGGGTTCCGTGCACATGCACCACGCTTGCAACTGATTCACGCACGTGAGCCGCGGTGCCGCGCCTCGCCGCCCGCGTTTCGCTGACCGCCGGCGCAGCGCCTACAGCATTTCGAGCGGACGCTTGCCACGCGGCGGCTTGAAGTAGGCGTCTATCGCCGCGTATTCGTCCGCGCCGAGTTGCAGCTGCGACGCGCGATGGTTGTCGCGCACGTGTTCGATGCGCGCCGCCTTTGGAATCGCGAACACGCCGGGCTGCTGCAACACCCACGCGAGCGCCACCTGAAACACCGAGACGCCACGCGCATCGGCGATGTCGTCCAGCGGCGAGCGCTTCGGCAAGCGCGCGTGATCGACCGGGCTATATGCCATCGCCGGCATTTTGCGTGCGGCGAGCCAGGGCAACAGATCGAATTCCGGTCCGCGGCGCGCAACGTTGTAGAGAATCTGGTTGGTCGTACACGCCTCGCCGCCCGGCGTCGCCACGAGTTCTTCCATATCGTCGGTATCGAAGTTGCTGACACCCCAATGGCGGATCTTGCCTGCGCTGCGCAAGGCTTCGAAGGCCTCGACCGTTTCCGCGAGCGGCAGCGAACCGCGCCAGTGCAGCAGATACAGATCGAGCCGATCCGTTTTCAAACGTTTGAGGCTTTGCTCGCAGGCCGCGATCACCCCGCGCCGGCTGGCGTTGTGCGGGTACACCTTGCTGACGAGAAACACCTGATCCCGCAGGCCGGCCAACGCTTCGCCGAGAAGCGTTTCGGTGGCGCCGTCGCCGTACATTTCCGCGGTATCGATCAGTGTCATGCCGAGTTCGATCCCGCAGCGCAACGCGGCGATTTCGTTGACACGGCGTGCTGGCTGTTCACCCATTTCCCAGGTGCCTTGCCCTAGTTTTGGAATGCGCTCGCCTTCGGGCAGGCTCACGCTGGCGATATCAGTCCTCATCTTTTCTCCTCGGGATGGCTGAAACGTGCGGCGGTGCGCGGCGCAAGCGAATGCGCGGCGCAGGTTACGGGGAATCATAGCGACGAGTTTAGCGGTTGAATGGGCAACGGATCGGGCACCAGGCAAAAGCCCGCTATAACGGAGCGCGCCGATGTCATAGAATTGCCCCTTGCCCTTCTTGCGTGAGCCCCATGACCTCTGCCTCGGAAGACCGCTGGCGCGACCTGCGCCCGGACCCGGAAAACGACACGCCGCTGTATCTGCAACTTGCCCGCAAGCTCGGCACTGCGATTCACGAAAACCGTTGGAACGCGGGTGAGGCGCTGCCGTCGGAGCGTGTGCTGTCCGAGGCACTGGGCGTCTCGCGGATTACGTCACGCAAGGCGATTGCCTTGCTGGTCGAGCAGGGGTTGATCCGCCGCACGCAAGGCGCGGGCAGTTTCATTACACCGCGCTATGAAGATCCGCTGTCGCGTCTGTCGAGTTTCAGCGAGATGCTGCGGCGACGCGGCTTCACGCCGAGTTCGAAGTGGTTATCGCGGGAAATTCTGCCCGCCAATCGTGACGAAGTGATTCAGCTTGGGTTGTCGCCTGCGGCGGCCGTGACCCGGTTGCGGCGCTTGCGGCTGGCTGACGGCATTGTGATGGCCGTCGAGAATTCGACCTTTCCGGCGGCGGTGATTCCTGATCCTCAGGCGATTGGTGATTCGTTGTACACGTACCTGGAAAATCGGGGGCTGACGATTGTGCGCGCGCTGCAGCATTTTCGCGCGGTCAATGCGAGCGACGAAATCGCGCAGCAGATGAGCATCGCACCGAACGACGCGCTGCTGTTGATCACCCGCGTGGGCTACACCGCCGACCAGCGGGCGATCGAGTTGACGGACACGTACTGCCGCAACGACTACTACGACTTCGTGGCGGAGTTGCGGAAGTAACGGGCGGATTGGCCCGTGCCCGCGAAGCGGGCAGCGAGGCTCGCACGTCGCAAAACCCGACTGCCCGGCGTATGTCGCAGGCGCCGCACTATTTGCCGAATGGCGAAATGGGCGCCCCATTCGGCGTGATGACCGGCGTGGAAACCGCTGGCGTCGCACTGCCCCGCTTTAGCGCTGCGCTGAGGAACAGCGCGTCCGGGTACACGTTGGCAATGAACGCGACATATTTCGACACGCGTGCACCGGTCGACAGGGTACCGGTGCCGCCGTTGGTCGTCGCAACGATCGTCCATCGGCCGTTGAATTGCTGCCACCACGCACTGCCGCTGTCGCCGGGCGCGGAGCGGGACCAGTAGTTTGCCGAGGTCGCCGGCTCGAAGTTCGCCCCCAGGCCGTGCTCGTTTTCGAAGACTCGGCTGATGCTGCTGGCCGCTGCAGCCCGGCGAGGCCCGGACAGTGGGAAATAACTTCCATTTGGGCCACCCGTCCCGGCCCCCCAGCGTCCGTAGCCGGCAAACCAGACGATGTTGTAGAGTTCCGCGTTTCCGTCATACAGCACCGGCTGCGGAACCTTGCTGCCTGCATGATCGAGAATGTCGGCCTTCTTCGGAATTTTGAGCACGGCGATATCCGTTGACGCGCCTCCGTATCCGTTTTGAATCGGGAAGCGCAGTTCAGTAATGTGATAGGTTCCTCCGCCCTGCGCGACGAGCCGGCCGTTCCAGTCCCTGAACGACGACGTGATCGGACCACTCGGAACCTTGGCCCTGCCGACGCAATGCGCGGCCGTCAGAATGAACGATCACAGGCTGTCCTTGCTGTCACCGATCCAGGTCGCCGTACACCCGCCAAGGTCGCCGACGACCAGAAATTGCGGCTCAAAACTCTTCTGTCGCAGCGGCTCCATCGCGCCGGCAATCGTACCGGGAATATTCTTCAAATCCCCGCCGTTGGAGAGGAACACGTTGTCGCTAATGATGATCGCGTGTGCGTTCAGGCACAGCGTGAGCGTGACAAACCTCACCGAATCTGCCGCCATGCGGCGCGCGCGTTTCATGATTTCTCCTTCCTCCACATCGTAAGAATTAAAACCGGCGCCGACGGGAATTTCAACGTTCCAAATAATTCGGATAACCGATTAAATTAAACGTTGCCCCTGAAGAATCGGGAATAACTCTAGCATGCAAGGATTGGCGAAATCGCGACCCTCCATGTTTCGTTTTGACGCACGACAGGGGCGGCTCGCGGCGTCCGAATAGCCCGCTAGGGTCGCCGCTTCCGGAATTGGCGAGCGCATACCGTTCACGAAACGCGTCGAAAAGGCAATAGAAATGCAGCCGCCCCGCTCACAGTGGCAAACGCATCACTTCCACGTGGCGCTGTCAGCGCCCACTTCCACAGGCGGCAACGCGTAGAAAGCCGGCGTCAGATCAAGCAGCTCGGCGGGCAACACGCCACGCACGCTGCCGAATGTCGAATCAACGGTGCCGAGGCAATCCGGCACATCGTCGCTCGACACGTCCGGCGCACGCCAGCCATCCTGCACGAGACCAAACGACTGTAACCACCGTCCCGTTTGCGCCAGCGAGAGCCGCACATGCCAGCTTCCGCCTTCGGTGGCGCGCCGTGCCAACGCGACCATTGCGCCGAACGCGGCGAGATAGCCGGTCGCGTGATCCAGCGCCTGACAAGGTAGATGCTTCGGCTCGTCCCAGCCCGCCGCCTGCCGTTCGGTCCACGCGATGCCGCTCGCCGACTGCACCAGACTATCGAAGCCGCGCCGCTGAGCCCAGGGCCCCTCGTGTCCATAAGCGGACACCGACACGTACACGATCCCAGGCCGCACGAGCGCCACTTCTTCGGGACCAAACCCCCGCGCCGCCAGCGCGCCGGGGCGATAGGCCTGCAAAAACACATCGGCGCCACCGGCAAGGCCGCGCAAGGTCTCACGCCCGGCGGCATCGCGCAGATCGACCACGGCCGAGCGCTTGCCACGTCCGTTGTCGATCACCAGCGGCGCAATGTTTGGCAAATGCGGACCGTTGATCATCAGCACGTCCGCGCCGTGGTGCGCGAGCGCTCGCCCGGCCACCGGCCCCGCGATGATGCGCGACAGATCCAGCACCCGCACACCCGCCAGCGGTCGATTCGCGTCGCCGCGGCGCGGCTGCGCGACCGGCGCGTCGCCTATGCGCTCGATCTCGAATAACGGCAAACCCGCGAGCGCTTGGGCCTGCTCGAGCGCGAGCCACTCATCGGGTGTGCGGATCAACGCCGCGCACAGGCCCGCGTCGGCGAGCGTCTGGTCGAGCTTGGCGCCGTCCCAGTGGCGGATCGCCGCGGCCACCGCGGCGCGATCGTTCTCGCAGCCGAGCACCTCCAACACGCCTTGCAGGTGATGCGGAAAATTCGTGTGCAGTTGAATCCAGCGGCCGTCGCGCGCCGCGTAGAAACCCATCACCGGATCACGTAAAGCGGGCGGCGGACCGCCGTCGATGCGTAAATAGCGTTCGCTGCGAAACGACGCCAGCGCGCGCCGCATCTGCACCGCGACGTGCTGCCTCTGCCCGGTGCGCAAACGGTGGTATTCGGCCGCCGCGAGGCCGGTCGCGGCGATGGTCGCCGAGGCCAGGCTGCCGACCCGGAAGACCGACGGCAAACCCGGATCGTCGCCGGTCAGGGAGGCAAACGGCAGCCCAGTCGGGTCGCAGCCTGCAAGCGTCCAGATATGTTTGAGAGCAAGTTCTGGCGTCATGGTGCTCATGTCGTTCGCCCTGCAACAGAAGGAAGTGAACCGAGTCTAGAATTCCGCCCCGTATGAATCAATCTTGATTATGATAATCAATATATATTGATTTCTTGGGTTTCCACGCTTTTCCATGCCACCTTCGAATTCCCTGACCGCAGCCGAAGCCGCCGCCGCCCTCGGCATCACGCTGCCCACGCTCTATGCCTATGTCAGTCGCGGCATGTTGAGTTCGTCGCCGGATCAGCAAGGCAAGCACCGTCTCTACAACGCCGCCGAAGTGCGGCGGCTCGCGAGGCGTAAGGAAGACGGCAAGCGCGCCGGCAAGGTCGCGCAGAAGGTGCTCGATTGGGGCGTGCCGGTACTCGAGTCGTCGATCACGCTGGTCGCCGGGGGCCGTCTGCTGTATCGCGGGCTCGACGCAATGAATCTGGCGCGCACGGCGTCGCTCGAGGATATTGCCGCGCTGCTATGGGAATGCAGCGCGAGGCGCGTTGCCGAAGCGCCGGCCGTGCCGATCGCCGCCGCACAGTGGGCGGCGTGGCTGAAACTCTGGAGCGACAGCACGCCGCTCGATCGCGCGCTGGTCCTGCTGCCCGCGGCCGCGGCGCAGATGCCGCGCGTGTGGGCGCTCGGCCGCGATGCGCAACTCGATACAGCGAGCGCCGTGATGCGCCTGCTGGCCGCCGCAATGATTTCGGCGGCGCCGTCTAACGAACCGTTGCATCGGCAACTGGCTTCAACGTGGCATGTACGCAACCGACAGCAGGCCGGACTGCTGCGCGCGGCGCTGGTGGCCTGCGCGGATCATGAGTTGAATGCGTCGACCTTCACGGTCCGCTGCATCACGTCAACCGGTACGCATCTGTTCGGCGCGGTGGCCGGCGGCCTCGCGGCACTGGCCGGACCGCGCCACGGCGGCGAAACCGTGCGCATTGCCGCGCTGCTCGACGAGGCATCGCGCGCGGCGGATCTCGACCGCTATCTGGCGAACCGGCTTGCGCGCCACGAACACGGCCCACATGGGCCCGTGCTGTCGGGCTTTGGTCATCCGCTCTATCCAGAAGGCGACCCACGTGCGCGCCTGTTGCTGGAGATGCTTGCCGACTGCGCGCCGGCTCGCTCGCCGATCGGCGAAGTGCATGCACTCGCGCGCACGGTGCGCGACACCAGCGGCGCGGAACCCACTGTCGATTTCGCGCTCGCCGCCATCGAACGGGTGCTGGGCCTGCCCGCCGGCGCTGCCTTCACACTGTTCGCGGTCGGCCGGGTGGTGGGCTGGATCGCTCACGCAATGGAACAGACGCGCGATGGCCGGCTGATCCGGCCACGCGCGCGCTACATCGGCGACTATGAGGCGGCAGGTTGAGCGGCCGCGAGCGCCGCCCGGACCCCACACGCCCGCTCAACTCAAGCTACGCTTAACCAGCGCGGCAACCAGCCCGCCGCGGGTCGCGTGGTGCTGCGCTCCGAGCCGCTCGCCAGTGCAAAGCGCGCGCCGGTGTGCCCCGCGCTGATCCACGCCACCGCGCGACGCGGCAACTCGATCGATTCGCCGGTTGCCAGCCAGTGATCCTCACCGTCGCCTGCAACGGTCAGCCAGATTTCGCCCGAGATCACCTTGAAGACCGACGGACGCGCGACACGCCAGGCCGCCGCGGGCTCGCCATGTTCAATTTCGAATATACGGACTTCACGCATCGCTTTTCTCCTTCAAAGAACTTTTCTGTTGTACCTATTATTGGCGTGCGATGATCACATTCCCATGCACAGTTCCGAACAGTTCCATCGGAACTGTTCAGTCGAAAAACCGGACAGTTGGCGGCAGCCGTATCTGAAGGTGTCGCTCCAGCCTAGCCAATCCAGCGGCAAGGAAAATCCGCATGAAACTCGAAATCCAGCTCGATCGAGACAACGGCGTGCCGCTCACAGAGCAGATCGTCACGGGCGTCACCAGATGGATCCGCTCGCGCGTCGCGCACCCCGGTTCGAAGCTGCCATCAATCCGCCAGTTCGCCGCCGATTACGGCGTAAGCCGTTTCCCCGTGATCGAGGCCTACGACCGGCTGGTGTCGCTCGGTTATGTCGATTCACGTCACGGTTCGGGCTTCTATGTCGCCGACCGTCAGCCGACCGGTACGCATTGCCAGGGCAGCTCGGACCCGCGCCGCGCCGAGGACGAATCCGGGCATCTCCTCCAGCAGTTCAATCACCAGGGTGAAACGCTCAAGCTCGGCAGCGGCTTTATTCCGGAGTCATGGCGCGATATGGATGGCATCGCGCAGGCGATCCGCCACGTGTCGCGCACCGACGCCGCGAGCATGGTCGATTACGCCACGCCGCTCGGCAATCTCACCTTGCGCGAGCATTTGCAAAGCCGGATCGGTCAATTGGGCATCCAGGCCGATGCGTCGCAGATCCTGATCACCAATGGCGCGAGCCAGGCGTTCGATCTGCTGATGCGTTACATGCTCAGGCCCGGCGATACGATGTTCGTGGAGGACCCCGGCTACTACAACCTGTACGGACTGCTGAAGCTGCACGGCGTGAAGCTGATCGGCATTCCGCGCACCCGCAACGGCCCCGATCTGGAGGTGCTGCAGGCGCAATTGCAATTGCACCGGCCGAAGCTCTTCTTCATCAACACGGTCTTTCACAATCCGACCGGCACCACGGTCGCGCCGCAGGTTGCCTTCCGGCTCCTGCAACTGGCCCGCGAACATCGCTTCTCGATCATCGAAGACGACATCTATGCCGATTTTCAGACTGACGTCACTGACCGCCTCGCGACGCTCGACCAGCTCGATCATGTGATCTACGTAGGCGGCCTGTCGAAGACGCTGTCGTCGTCGCTGCGGATCGGCTGCGTGGTAGCGAGTCCCGCGATCATCAAGGACCTGGTCGATATCAAGATGCTGACGAGTATCGGCGGCTCGCGTTTTGCCGAAGCAGTCGCGGTATCGATGCTCGAGCGCGGCGCCTACCGCAAGTATCTGGAGCGGCTGCGCCGCCGCATGCGCGACGCGCTCGGCTCGACCGTGCAGACGCTCGAAGACGCCGGCTGGGAGCTGTTCGAGAAGCCGGTGGGCGGCAAATTCGTGTGGGCACGCGTGCCGCATATCGACGATTCCCAGCGGCTGGTCGAATGCGGCGCGCCGCTCGGCGTGACGGTCGTGCCCGGCAGCTATTTCCGGCCGAATACGGAAATCAGCCCGTATATCCGCATCCACGCGGCGTTCGGCAACGATCCGCGCGCGCTGGCATTTTTTCACACTGCCGCCGCACTGAAAGTCTGATCGAGCAGATGCTGCGGGACATGGCTGAAGCGCCGTCCGTGCCGCCAAGCCACTGCGCCGGAGCACGCTTTTCCCTAGAATAGCGGGTCCCAGCCCGCCCCAGCGCGCCTAGCCGCCTTCCATGTCCACACAGCCGACCCTGCCCACCGCGAAGCCAACCGCCAAGCCAACCGCCCGCTCCTTGACCGTGATGCTGTGGCTTGTCGCCACTGGCTTCTTCATGCAGACGCTCGACTCCACCATCGTCAACACGGCGCTCCCGGCGATGGCGACCAGCCTCGGCGAATTGCCGTTGCGCATGCAGTCGGTAGTGATCGCGTATTCGCTGACGATGGCCGTGATGATCCCGGTGTCCGGCTGGCTCGCCGACAAGCTCGGCACGCGGCGGGTGTTCTTCAGCGCGATCCTGGTGTTCGCAGCCGGCTCGCTGTTGTGCGCGAACGCGCATACCTTGAACCAGCTGGTGGTCTACCGGATCCTGCAAGGCATGGGTGGAGCGATGCTGCTGCCGGTCGGACGGCTCGCGGTATTGCGCGCCTTTCCGGCTGAGCGCTATCTGTCAGCCTTGTCGTTCGTGGCGATTCCGGGGCTGATCGGACCGTTGATCGGCCCGACGCTCGGCGGCTGGCTCGTGAAGATCGCGTCGTGGCACTGGATCTTTCTGATCAACGTGCCGGTGGGCATCGTTGGCTGTATCGCCACGTTTATCTTCATGCCGGATAGCCGCAACGAGTACACCGCCAGGTTTGACCTGAAAGGCTATCTCTTGCTGATCGTCGGCATGGTGACGATTTCGTTTGCGCTCGACGGGCGTACCGAGTTCGGCATCCAGCACGCCACCGTGCTGGTGCTGCTGATCCTGAGCCTCGCCAGTTTTGTGGCCTACGGTCTGCACGCCGTACGTGAGCCCGCGCCGATTTTCTCGCTCGACCTGTTCAAGATCCACACCTTCAGCGTCGGTCTGCTAGGCAACCTCTTCGCCCGGATCGGCAGCGGCGCGATGCCCTATCTGATCCCGCTGCTGCTGCAAGTGAGCCTCGGCTACAGTGCGTTCGAAGCCGGCATGATGATGCTGCCGGTGGCGGCCGCGGGCATGGCGTCCAAACGCCTCGTCACGAAGCTGATCATCAAGTACAGCTATCGACGTGTGCTGATCATCAACACGGTGCTCGTGGGCCTGACCATGGCGAGCTTCGCGCTCACCAGCGCGAACCAGCCGCTCTGGTTGCGGCTCGTGCAGCTGGCGTTCTTCGGCGCGGTGAACTCCATCCAGTTCACCGCGATGAACACGCTGACGCTCAAAGACCTCGGCACGGGCGGCGCGAGCAGCGGCAACAGCCTGTTCTCGCTGGTGCAGATGCTCTCGATGAGTCTCGGCGTCACGGTGGCCGGCGCGTTGCTTGCAACCTTCACCGGCTTGTTGCCGCGTGTCACGGCTGCCAACTCGCTGCCGGCGTTCCACGCCACGTTCCTATGTGTCGGCATCATCACGGCGGGCTCGTCGTGGATTTTCGCGCAGCTGTCGCCGGACATTCGCACGCCCGCGAACAAGACCGACCCGTCCGAGCGGACCTGATCCTCGCGCCGCCGCCAAGCCGCCGCCAACCCGGCGCCGACCCGCAACGGGGCGCGGCTCGCACCAGTAAAGTGCGAATGATCGCCAGCGCGCACGCGCTGCCGCACAATCGTCGTATAAGTACACGTAGGCGGCCCTTTTTACGTGCGCATGGTTCTTGCTCGTCTATCCTGTAAACTCACGTTTTGCGCGTGCGAACTCATGTCGAGCATGCCGCGCCGCTACTTACACACGACTGACATGATGAGCATGATCGAACTCGATCCACCCGGCTTCCAGCCGCCGCGCCCCATGGCCGGCGACGAAGGCTCCCGGCGCACGGTTCTTTACGGCAGCTACACCGTTTTCAGCGTGTTCCAGCCGGTTTTCTCGGTGTCGCACCGGCGCGCGATCGGTTATCACGCTTCGCTGCGCGCACACGACGAACATGCGCTGCAGGTGCCGTCGCACGAAGTCTTCACGCAAGCGGCGCGGCGCGGCGATCTGCTGGAACTCGGCCGGCTCGCCGAGTCGCTGCATCTGGGCAACTTCAACGCGTTCGACAGTCACGACGAATGGCTTTTCCTGAGCCTGCATCCGGCCGCGCTGATGGACACCAGTTATGGCGACGCGCTGCTCGCCGGCCTTAAGGCGATGGGGCTGCCGCCGCAACGCGTGGTGCTGGAAGTGTCCGAACAGGCAGGCGGCGAAACCACGCGCTTCGCCGAAATCATCGACGCGCTGCGCAAATCGGGCTTCCTGATCGCGCTCGACGGCTTCGGCGCGAAGCATTCGAACATCGACCGGGTGTGGAATCTGCGCCCGGACATCGTCACGCTCGACCGCTGCATCCTCGCGCAAGCCAGCGAGCACTCGCATATTGAACGCGTGCTGCCGGGTCTCGTTTCGCTGCTGCACGAATCCGGGCAACTGGTGCTGATGGGCGGACTGACCACCGAGCGCGACGCGCTGATCGCGCTCGAATGCAATGTCGACTTCGTGCAGGGCGCCTACTTTGCGGGCCCAAGCGTGGAACCGGTCAAGCCGCAAGCCGCGGCCGGTCTGATGGACGCGCTTTCCGCAGCGCTACGCGAGCGGGTCGGGGCGCGCGAACGCGCGCAGTCGGCACGGCTCGCCCCGTACGTCACCGCGCTGGAAACGGCGAGCGCGCAGCTGGTGGCCGGCGAATCGGTCGCCCAGGCGACTGCGCCGCTGCTTGCGCTCGGCGAGACGGCGCGCTGCTTCGTGCTCGACGGTTCAGGCCGCCAGATTGGCGACAACGTGCTGCCGCCGGGCCGCGCCTCGCAGCGCGCCAAGCGCTTCCGGCCACTGCTGCATTCGGAAGGCGCGAGCTGGGAGCGCCGGCCGTACTTCATTCAGGCGATGCGCACGCCGGGCCGGGTGCATCTCACGCCGCCCTATCTGTCGATCAATGAGGCGCACCTGTGCGTGACCGCTTCGATCGCCGCGGATACGCCGCGCGGCACGCAGGTGTTATGCGTCGACATCAACTGGGAAGTCGCGGCACATCGTAATTGAGCGCCGCTGGGTCCGCGCGAGCAGCTGTTTGACAGCGGCGCGGCCCAGCATGCGGTTGATCGCCCGCAATCGTGCCGTGCTGGTGACGACGCGCAACGCGACAATCCTGGTCGCGCGATCTATGGACACGTCGATCAGCCCTACGACGTCTCCCTCGAACATCAGTGCGACGCACTGCACCCCTTCCACCGACACCACCTCGGCATGGCTCGCCCGCTGCGCGAGCGATGTGACCGCCTCCAGCCACCCCGCCCCCGCC
Organism: Paraburkholderia fungorum; assembly: GCF_046027215.1. Classification (GTDB taxonomy): domain Bacteria; phylum Pseudomonadota; class Gammaproteobacteria; order Burkholderiales; family Burkholderiaceae; genus Paraburkholderia; species Paraburkholderia fungorum_D. The sequence continues at coordinate 3,801,543 of NZ_JAQQEN010000001.1, forward strand.
GGCTCCTGCGTGTATACCGGCACGTCGCTGACGATCTCCGGTGTGTCGCTGAAGAGGCGCATCAAGCCGACTCGATCCTGAGCTTCCAGCGCCGCGCGCAAGCGCTCCACGATCTGTGCATGGGCAGCGCGATCGGGCCGCTTCAGCGGCGCGCCCGCGCGCTGCAAACGCAGCTTCGCCCGGTGGACCATCTGCCGGCAATTGGCCGGTGTCCGAGCGAGGATTTTCGCAATCTCGGCGTAGTCGCAATCGAAAGCCTCGTGCAGCACGAACGCGGCACGCTCGTCCGGCTTCAGCCGTTCCAGCAACAACATCACGCCGTACGACAACTCCGCCGCGCGCAAGGCCAGCGCTTCCGCCGACGGCGCGACCTCGTCGAGCCACGGCTCCGGCAACCCGTTGCGTGCCTGCGACGCGCGTTCGCGCCGCACATGCCGCAGCCGGTCGATCGCGGCCCGCGTGGTGATCGTGGTGAGCCAGGCGGCCGGCGTTTGCAGCGCGCGGGTGTCGGCTAGATGCCATTTGAGCCAGACATCCTGCACCACGTCTTCCGCTTCGGCGCGGCTGCCGAGCATCCGGTACGCCAGCGCAAACAGGCGGGGGCGCGCGGCCTCGAAGCTGGATGCCTTGTCGATTCCTTGCTGCGTCATGCGTAGACCTCCGAATTCTGCGTGGTGAAAAGCGCGCGGCACGCTGCCAGCGACGCCTTTTTCCAGCTTGACGCCTGAGCGCCGGGCGATGTGACAGCTCAACGCAAAAATATTCATGTCACGTCACCGCGCGCCGCTTCGTCATACGGACAACAACCCGCGCAAAAAGGTATGCGCTTTCCAACCCCGCTGCCGCAACGAGGCAAAACATGCATTCCAGCTACCCTTCCATTACGGGCCTCGGGCTCGTGCCCACCGTCATCGAGCAATCCGGCCGTGGCGAGCGCGCATACGACATCTATTCCCGTCTGCTGCGCGAACGCATCGTGTTTCTGATCGGCCCGGTCAACGAGCAGTCAGCCAGCCTGATCGTCGCGCAGTTGCTGTTTCTGGAATCCGAGAATCCCGACAAGGATATTTCTTTTTACATCAATTCGCCGGGCGGCTCGGTGTACGACGGCCTCGCGATTTACGACACGATGCAGTTCATCAAGCCTGAGGTGTCGACCTTGTGCACCGGCTTTGCCGCGAGCATGGGGACGTTCCTGTTGACCGCCGGCCAGCGCGGCAAACGGTACGCCTTGCCGAACGCGCGCATCATGATTCATCAGCCCTCGGGCGGCAGCCAGGGCACCGCGGCCGACGTCGAGATCCAGGCCAGAGAAGTGCTCTATCAACGTGGACGCCTCAACGCAATGATGGCTGAGCGCACGGGGCGCAGCGTCGAGGAAATTGCACGCGACACCGACCGCGACAACTTCATGTCCGCGCACGGCGCCAAGGCATATGGTCTCGTCGACGAGGTGCTGGAAACCCGCGCGGCACTGAGCGGCGCGTCCAGTCACACTAATCTGTAGGAAGGCGGGTGCGCCGGGCGTCCAGCTCGCGCGCTTGTTAGCGCCTTTCAGTCAACGCCCCTTTTCGGGGGCTTTTTCTTCGCATATCGGTGCGCCCGGAACACAAAAGCTGATCACCTTCGCAGGAATCGCTATCATGGTCGCGGTTCGTCGAGTTTGACGATCGCTTCAATGGAGATATACATGGCGTCATCCAACGAAACCGTCAGCATGGCGCTATTCTGCGACTTCGAAAACGTTGCGCTCGGTGTGCGCGACGCGAAGTACGACAAGTTCGACATCAAGCTGGTGCTCGAGCGTCTGCTGCTCAAAGGCAGCATTGTCGTCAAGAAAGCGTATTGCGACTGGGACCGCTACAAGAGTTTCAAAGGCGCGATGCACGAGGCCAATTTCGAATTGATCGAAATTCCGCACGTGCGCCAATCGGGCAAGAACTCCGCCGACATCCGGCTCGTGGTCGATGCGCTCGACCTCTGCTACACCAAAGCGCACGTCAACACCTTCGTCATCATCAGTGGCGACTCGGACTTCTCGCCGCTGGTGTCGAAACTGCGCGAGAACGCCAAGCAGGTGATCGGCGTGGGCGTCCAGCAATCCACCTCCGATCTGCTGATCGCGAACTGCGACGAGTTTTTCTTCTACGACGACCTCGTGCGCGAAAGTCAACGCACGGTTACCAAGCGCGAGTCGTCGCGCCCGCAACAGGCCGCGCAGCCCGCCGCGAAGCGTGCGCCGGATGAAGAGAAAGGCCGCGGCAGCAAGGAAGACCTCGAAAAGCGCCGCACCAAAGCGGTCGAGATTGCCGTGCAAACCTTCGACGCGCTCGCTTCCGAGCGGGGCGACAGCGGCAAGATCTGGGCATCGGTGCTGAAGAACGCCATCAAGCGTCGCAAGCCGGATTTCAACGAGACGTACTACGGCTTTCGCGCATTTGGCAATCTGCTGGAAGAAGCGCATGCGCGCGGGCTGCTGGAATTCGGCCGCGATGAAAAATCAGGCGCGTATGTGTACCGGAGCACGGCCGCGAGTGTAGCCGGCGAGAGCGCAGGCGAGCAGAGCGAACAGGTCGAATCGACCGAGCAAACCTACGAGGCGCAGATCGCGGAAAACGTGATCGCCGAGTCAGGCGGCAAACACGAGGCGCGCCGCAGAGGCCGTGGCAATCGCAAGTCCGGGCGTGCTCAGCAGGAAGCCTCTCACGAGGAACGCACCTCCAAAGAGCACGGCGGCAGGAGGCAAACTCATGCGGAAGAACTGCATGAACACGATGAGCCAGCACCCGCCGCTAGCGAACCGGTTTTCGAACCGTGGGACGTGGCGCAGACGGAAGCAGAAGTGTTTGCGCCCGAGCCTGTTGTCAGCGTAGCGAACGAGGCAGAACCGGAAGTGGAAGAACCGGAAATCAGCGCCAAGCCAGCCAAGCGTCGCCAGGAACGCGCGCCACGCAAGACAGCCGCGAAAAAAGCCAGAAAGGCCGTGCAACTCACGCTCGACGACGTACCGGAAATTGCGGCGCCTGCCGAAACCCCAGCACCGGCCGTGAAGGAAGATGCGGCGCCGGCTGCGGCAAAGAAGGCCGCGCGTAAAACCGCGCCGCGTAGTCGCCGGTCACGTAAAACAGCGGCGACGAGCGACGCGGAGTAAGCGTCGCTCGCGGCCCGATCAATGCAAACCGAACACCGCCACGCCGTTGGTCGCGCCCACATACACCTTGCCGCGCGCGATCATCGGCGTGATGAACTTGTTGCCCGCGCCCCATTGATCGCGCGTGCCGGCCTGATTGCTGTTGTACAACTCATGCGCGAGGTTGGTGGCGTCGTACGCGTGCAAGGCGCCGATCGTGCCGTTTTCCGCTGCCCAGACAATCGCATTGCTCGCGCCGTTCGCCGACACCGCCGGTGTGGCGCCCGGATAGGCGAAGGTGGTCGGGCTCTTCGACGCGGCCGTGGTGGCGAGGAATGCGCCGGTGATCGGCAACGCCTTCAGGTTGTCGCTAAGACCGCCGTAATAGACCACGCCGTTGTAATACGCGGGCGATCCCCAGATTCCGCCCGCGAGCGTGCCGATCAACTCCTGCCAGATATTGTTGGCCGTAGGACTGAATTTGCCCATCGAGTCGCGATCGACAACGTAGATATTGTTGTCTTTGCCGGCCGCCACGGCGAGGTGCTTGACTACGCCGCCCGCCGTGGTCTGATCCGGTAACACCATTACGCCGCCGGAGCCGAAATCGTTATCCGCGCTGGCTTCCGCCACGACATTGTCGAACGCGAAATAATCGGTGACCTGCAGGGTTCCTAACGAAAGCTTCATCAGCGAATTGCCGTAATCGCCGTCGACGGGGAAGCCCTGCGCGCTCAGTGTCGTGCCGAACGTGCCGTTGCCGTCCACCACGTAGATCGACGTGCCGTCCGAGGCCATACCTGAGCCGGCCATCCAGATCGATCCCTGACTGCCATTCGGGGTGATGTCGAGTGCACTGGTCTGTTTCAGCGTATCCGCGTTATAGGCCATCGCCCAGCCGGTATAAGCGCCCGACATGCAGTGCGCGGTCCAACCCATGTAGATGTTGCCGCCGACCAGCGTCAGCGCGGCACGCTCCGTATGCAGCGAGGGGTTGAATGTGATGACGCCGATGACACTGCCCGCGCCATTGCCCGGATAGGTGGCCGCAATCTCCGTCGGACCGCCGAGTACTTCGGCGCCGGTTGTCAGATCGAGTGCATGCAAACGATGATGGTAGCCGCCGCTGCCGTCCTTCGTCATAGCCACGGCGTACAGCACGCCGTTCGCGCCGCGGCTGCGGTCGATTACCGGTGTGGACGTAATGCCGATTTCAGGGGTGATGTCCTGACAGCCGTGGTCGTCGCTCGGCGTTTCGCCGCTGCCGATCAGCGAGACCTTCCACAATTGCGCGAAGGTGGTTGCGTCGTAGGCGTAGACGCTGTCGTGTTCCGTGACAACGTAGACCACGTCGTGCGCGACGCCGCCGATCGGAAGGCTCGTCACAAAGAGCGGCTGTCCATCGACTTTGCCGTCCGCGGCAAGAAATGCGACTTTGCCGAAGCTCGACGAGTTGACGTTCGTGAGCGTCAGCGTCGTTTCGGCGAGCATCTGGCCCGTGCGGCCGAGATCGTTGTGATGCATGAGGACGTCCGTGGCGAACGCGGCGGTGCTGCCTGTTCCAGTTGTGCCCCCGGTCGTGCCAGTGCTGCCGGATCCAGCGGTGCCGCCCGTTGAACCGGTGCTGCCCATCGTGCTGCCGGAGCCCGAGCCCGTGCCTGAGCCGGAGCCCGTGCCACCCGTCGTGCCGCTGCCGGTTCCTGAGCCCGTGCCGCTGCCGGTTCCCCCCGCCGACCCCGAAGCCGTTCCGGACGCCCCTCCCGAGCCGCCGCCGCATGAGACGAAACACGCGCTAATGACGAAAACCGCGGCCACCTCGCACGCGCTTGACCATAAGCTCTGCCTGGACGCACCAGCGCCGCGTTGCGGGATCAGCATGTTCGCCTCGTCGGTTAAACGATGCGCAGGTCAATGAGTCAGTCCGCACATCGGTGCGCGTCCTACGTCACGTCGCACGCCGCAGAAAGGGAGTTCGCCACGGGCGTCTCCCAGATCGCTGAACATGGATCACAGTTGCGGCAGACTAACCGTACCCCCTTTGCAAAACCGATTGTCGCCATCGTTTCGCGTCTCTCCGCCATACGTGACCAAGGTATGACGGAAACGCGATTTTACGGGCGCGAGGTCTACTCAGTAGTACGGATAGGGCGCATACATTACCGGCGGAGGCGCGTAATAGCGCGGCGGCGGAGCAACATATACCGGTTGCGGCGCATATGCAGGTTGAGGCGCGTAATAAGCCGGCATCTGCGGCTGGGAAATCGTGTTGCCCTTCGATGTCATGCACTGCGCGTAGGCGGCGTCGTAGCGCGCCTGCAAGCCGGCGGCCGAATACTGCGCGCCATTCGCGCCAGTCGCGCCGCCCAGCAGCAGGCCGCTGCCTGCGCCGATGGCCGCGCCGGCGCCGGGGTTGCCCGCAGCCGCGCCGAACAGCGCGCCGATAGCGGCACCGCCGAACGTGCCCAGGGCGGCGCTGTTGACGCTGTTCGTCGTCGCGCCCTGTGCCGCGTTCGCTGCGTCGCTGGAACGGTAAGCGTAATCGCGGCAGGCGAAGTCGTCCTGCTGGAACTGGCCAAGCGGCTCGCCGCTGCGCGGCAGCGCGACCACGCTCGGACCGCTCGGCGGAGCCACCGCGCAGCCGCCGAGCAACGCAAGGGCGACGGCACAGGCGGGTATCGCGAGCCGGATTGGTTTAATGCTTGAGATCATGTTGGCGCAGGTTCCGGGACATAGATTATTAAACCTTAGGCCAATCAACGCCACGGATGGTTACCAGATCGTTACGGAAAGTTCTCCACTTACATTTAAGCACGCGATTAGGGCTGCGCACAGCATGCCCGTGTTAGTCCGGTTACCAACTGTGACAAACCTTCTGCACGCTTTTGCGCCGGAAAAAATAAAGCCCTCACAATGGAGGGCTTCATTTCCTGCTACCGCTACAAACTTTGCCGCGACGCGCCGTTCGGATTGTTCAAACTACCGGGTCGCGTTCAAGTTTGCCGGCAATCTCACGCGAAGTTCTTAGCAGCGAATTCCCAGTTAGCGATGTTCCAGAACGCTTCAACAAACTTCGGACGCGCATTGCGATAGTCGATGTAGTACGCGTGTTCCCACACGTCGATCGTCAGCAGTGCCTTTGCGTCCGTGGTCAGCGGCGTAGCCGCGTTGCTCGTCGCCACCAGGTCGAGCGAACCGTCTGCCTTTTTCACCAGCCATGCCCAGCCCGAGCCGAACGTGCCGACTGCCGTCTTGGCGAACTCTTCCTTGAACTTGTCGAACGAACCCCACTTGGCGTTGATCGCGTCAGCCAGCGCACCGGTCGGCGCACCGCCACCTTGCGGCGACAGGCTGTTCCAGAAGAACGTGTGATTCCAGATTTGCGCAGCGTTATTGAAGACACCGCCCGAGGCCTTCTTGACGATCTCTTCGAGCGACAGGTTCTCGAATTCCGTGCCCTTGATCAGATTGTTCAGGTTGGTCACATAGGTCTGGTGGTGCTTGCCATAGTGAAACTCGAGCGTCTCTTCCGACATGTGCGGAACGAGTGCGTTTTTCGCGAACGGCAGCGGCGGGAGCGTATGTTCCATGGTGCTTTCCTTATATCTGTATCTGTTGTGGGGGAGTCTGCGGATAACGCTTTAGAGCATTCGATTGTAGGCGAGTTGGAATAACCCCGCAAACCAGCGGACTTTATGCCGGGCATCGGTAAACACGCTGTACATCTGCATAAAGAGAGTCACGCGCATGGGCCGTGCCTGGCCCATGCGCTGATCGAAATCATGCTTTCGACGGATGTCGGCGAAGTGTCAGAAACCGTCGGTGAGACGCGGTTGCACGTCGGCGAGCGCGATGTCCGCGGCGCCTTCGGCGAGATGCACGGTCAGACGCCGGCCGGGCTTCAACGACGACGGCGCACGCACCGCGCGGCCGCTCTGTGCGTCGAGCACCGCCGCATAACCGCGCTCGAGCGTGCGCTGCGGACTCAGCACTTCGAGCCGCCCGGCGAGCGTGGCGACGCGCGCCGTCCGGCGCTCATGCTGGCGTAACAATGCGGCGTCGAGGCGTTGCGAAAGGTTGCCGAGCTTCACCTGATGCGCGGCGAGATCAGGACGCCAGCGCTGCCAGCGCATCTGCAGTAGCGAAAAACGCGCTCGCGCGTCACGCACGGGGCGCGCACCCGCCGACGCCAGCCGCACGCTCAATTGCTGCAGATGGGTGCGCTGTCGCGCGAGGCGGTCGGCCGGCGACACGAGGCGGCGCGCCAGCCAGTCGAGCTGTTGCGCACGCCGCTCCATCATCCGGCCGAAGCCGCGCGCGAGCGTCGCATGCCGTTGATCGAGTTCGCGCAGCAACAGAACGCGCTGCGGGCTGACGAGTTCGGCGGCGCCGGTGGGCGTCGGCGCGCGCACGTCGGCGGCGAAATCGGCGATCGTGAAATCGGTTTCGTGACCGACGCCGCTCACCACCGGTATCGCGCTTTCCGCAATCGCGCGCGCAAGTATTTCTTCATTGAACGCCCACAAGTCTTCGATCGATCCGCCACCACGGCACACGATCAACACATCGACCTCACGCCGCGCGCTCGCGGCGTCGACCATCGCAGCGAGTTTGGCGCTCACGCCCACGCCCTGCACCGGCGCCGGATAGACGATCACCGGAATATGCGGCGCGCGCCGGCTCAACGTGGTCAGGACGTCGCGCAATGCGGCAGCCTGCAATGACGTAACGATGCCAATTGCGCGCGGATGGGCAGGCAATGCGCGTTTGCGTTCCGCGGCAAACAGGCCCTCCGCTTCGAGTTGCGCTTTCAGACGGAGAAACGCTTCGTAGAGACGCCCCTGCCCCGTCCTGCGCACCGCTTCGACATTGAGCTGCAGCTCACCGCGCGGCTCGTACATCGTCACCAGCGCGCGCACTTCAATGCGGTCGCCTTCGCGCGGTGTGAATTCGGCGTATTGCGCGCGACCGCGGAACATCACGCAGCGCATTTGCGCCTGCGCATCCTTGATCGAGAAATACCAATGGCCGCTCGCGGCGCGCGTGAAGTTCGACACTTCGCCCGCCACCCAGACGAGCGGAAACGAACGTTCGAGCATCGAGCCGATGGCGCGATTGAGCGCGGAAACGGGGACGACGACCTCGCCGCCAGGCGTGGCCGGCGACGCAAAAGGGCTTTCGGGATTCATGTGAGGAATATCTGTGACAGGCCGGACAGACGATAGACCGAGTGGCCACTAACGTCCAGCGCATCCGCTCAATTGTTAGAAGTGTCCACATGGCGGGACCTGCCAGACGATTCCCGCCAGCGCGCTTGCCAGATCGCGCGAATTCAAAGTATGTCGTTGATTTGTATGGATTTTATATCTCTTTAAAGAGAATGATTGCCGATACGGAGCGCACCGAACGGCCCTCTCGGGCCGTCGGATGGCAGGTTCTCCACAAAGTTATCCACAGGCTGGATACGCCATCGGAAGCCGCGGCGCGTCGCGCGGCGGCTGGTGCGTGACTTGCCGGGTAGCTCGCGTGCGCGCTAGAGTGGCGGGTTCGACGACATGCCGAACGCCACTGGCGCCCGGCATTACGGCACACTGCATGACGGCGCCAGATTGCGCCGCCGCTTCATTTTTCGACTGTCCGGAGAAACGCGTCGATGCTCGCCTTGTGTCTCGCGCCTAGCGCTTTCCCGCCGCCGTCCCGCCTCGGGGTGTGCCGTGCTTCGCCCGTTCCGGCTGCATGCCGATGAGCGCACTGAAAAACCGTCTCGAAGCCCGTTTTGCGCGGGAATGGCAACAGCGCGGCCCGCTCGCGTGGGCGCTGACTCCGTTCGCGTGCGTGTTCGGCGCAATCGCCGCCGCCCGCCGCGCCGCGTTTTCGCTCGGCTGGATCAAATCCGTGCGGATCGGCGTGCCGGTGGTGGTGGTCGGCAACGTGACCGTCGGCGGCACCGGCAAGACGCCTACGGTGATCGCGCTGGTGGAGGCCCTGCGCGCGGCCGGCTTCAAACCGGGCGTGGTGTCGCGCGGCTACGGCGCGCGCGTCAAGGTGCCGACGCCGGTCAAGTCCACCTCGCCGGCGAGCGTCGGCGGCGACGAGCCGCTGCTGATCGCGCGGCGCACCGGTGCGCCGGTGTGGGTCTGTCCGGATCGCGTCGCGGCGGCGCAGGCCTTGTGCGCCGCGCATCGCGAGGTCGACGTGATCGTCAGCGATGACGGCCTGCAACACTACCGCCTCGCACGCGACGTCGAACTGGTGGTCTTCGATCACCGGCTCGGCGGCAACGGTTTTCTCCTGCCGGCCGGTCCGCTGCGCGAGCCGCTGTCGCGGCATCGCGATGCGACACTGATCAACGACCCGTACGCCCGCACGCTGCCTCCATGGCCGAATACGTTCGCGCTGCAACTCGCCCCGGCCGACGCCTGGCATCTCGACAACCCCGGCCTGCGCCGTCCGCTTGCGCAATTCAGCGGCGATCGCGTGCTGGCCGCGGCCGGAATCGGCGCCCCGGAGCGTTTTTTTGCGACCTTGCGCGCCGCCGGTCTTACGCCCGCCACCCGCGCGCTGCCGGATCACTATGCGTTCGAGCGCAATCCTTTTACCGAAGTGGACGCCGATGCCATCCTGATAACAGAAAAGGATGCGGTAAAATTAGGGTCCTGGCACGATGCGCGCATCTGGGTTGTTCCCGTCGAAGCCGCGCTCGATCATCGCCTCATTGCATTAGTTGTGGAGAAAGTCCGTGGACGCTCGCCTGCTTGAAATTCTCGTCTGCCCGATCTGCAAGGGCCCGCTTAGCTACGACCGTTCCGCACAGGAGCTGATCTGCAATGCCGACAAGCTCGCCTATCCGATCCGCGACGGCATTCCCGTGATGCTGGTCGACGAGGCGCGCCAGACCGTGGAGGGGACGCCCGTGGACCTGAATCCGGGTTCGGTCGCCTGAGCGCGTTCGCTCGGGCCGCTGCATTCCGAACGAAGGTGAAGGCTCTGCATTAGCGTATCCGCACTACGTTTCCCCCATCATTTCCAGTCTGCGCTTGCGTCCAGTAGCAGACGCTTTCTTCAGGCTTCATCGCCGCCCGTCTTCCGATGACCCACGCCAACGCCACCACTCCTCCGTTCATCGCCGTCGTGCCGGCCCGGCTCGCTTCGACGCGTCTGCCTAACAAGCCGCTCGCCGACATCGGCGGCAAGCCGATGGTGGTACGGGTTGCCGAGCGCGCGCGCGAGTCGGGCGCACAGCAGGTGCTGATCGCCTCCGACGCCCAGGCGGTGCTGGACGTGGCCCGCGAGCACGGCTTCGAAGCCGTGCTGACGCGTGCCGATCATCCGTCGGGCACCGACCGTCTCGCGGAAGTGGCGGCCCAGTTCGGCTGGAGCGATGAGACCATCGTGGTGAACGTGCAGGGCGACGAGCCCCTGATCGATCCGGCGCTGGTGTGCGGCGTTGCGTCGCACCTCGCGGCCAGCCAGGGTTGCGCGATCGCCACCGCCGCTCACCCGATCACCGATCCCGCGGAAATTTTTAACCCGAACGTCGTGAAGGTCGTGCTCGACGCGCGCGGCGTCGCGCTGTATTTCTCGCGCGCAGCGATTCCGTGGGCGCGCGACGCGTACCAGGCTCACTGGCCCAACGTCGCTTCGATGCCTACGCCGCCGGCGCCCGCGGTGGTCCATCGGCATATCGGCCTGTACGCCTATCGCGCCCAGTTCCTGCGCACTTATCCGAGTCTCGCAATCTCGCCGATCGAGCAGGCTGAAGCGCTGGAACAGTTACGCGCGATGTGGCACGGCGAGCGCATCGCGGTGCTCGTCACCCAGGACGTACCGCTGCCCGGCGTCGATACACCTGCTGATCTCGCACGCGTACGGGCTTTATTCGGGTCTTGAGCGGAAAAACCCATGGCATAATCGGACGGTTGTGCGCACCTCCCGTACAAGCGAGAACCAGGGTTTGCACCCGGTCGCGCCGTCTTCGCCTTGCAGCGCCGTCGTTGTCGACGTGCAGCGCGAGGCTCCCAACGGCAGTCGACGCGGTCCCTTGGGCGAATCGCGGGATGGCAGCAGCGCCGCCAAAGAATTCACATAGATCTGGAGATATCGCATGCGTTTGATCCTTTTGGGTGCGCCCGGAGCGGGTAAGGGCACTCAGGCAAACTTCATCAAGGAAAAGTTCGGCATTCCGCAAATTTCCACCGGCGACATGCTGCGTGCGGCCGTCAAGGCAGGCACGCCGCTCGGCATTGAAGCCAAGCGCTTCATGGATGCCGGTGAACTGGTCACGGACGAACTGATCATCAATCTGGTGAAAGAACGCCTGCAGCAGCCGGACTGCGCGAACGGCTACCTGTTCGACGGTTTTCCGCGCACGCTGCCGCAAGCCGAAGCAATGAAGCAGGCTGGCGTCGCGATCGACTACGTGCTGGAAATCGACGTGCCGTTCGACGAGATCATTCTGCGTATGAGCGGCCGCCGCTCGCATGCTGCCTCGGGCCGTACGTACCACGTCAAGTTCAACCCGCCGAAGGTCGAAGGTGTGGATGACGTGACGGGCGAGCCGCTGATCCAGCGTGAAGACGACAAGGAAGAAACCGTCAAGAAGCGCCTGGATGTATACGTTGCGCAAACCAAGCCACTAATCGAGTACTACAACAACTGGGCGAAAAACGGCGATCCGTCGACCAGCCTTAAAGCGCCGGAATATCGCCGCATTTTGGGCCTCGGCACGGTCGATGAAATTCGCGACCGCGCGCTCGATGCATTGAAGTAATTCTGCGCCTGCCCGCGTGTATGGCTGCCAAAAACCCGCCTGTTCCGGCGGGTTTTTTATTGTCTGGCGCTCTCACACCAGCATTAATTAGCCATCCTTGCGGTTTTCCACCGCCAAATCCCGGCACCCTGCCCCTCTGCGTTGGCGCACCGCGCTTTCCGCATTGCAGCATAGCCGCTACAATCGATTCATCGAAAAGATATTCGATCCAGACATGACTGAACTAAAGCAAAGGAGATGACATGGAGATTCGTGACAATGTATTCCTGATCACCGGCGGTGCATCAGGGCTCGGCGCAGCCACGGCGCGCCTCTTAGTCGAGAACGGCGGCAAGGTGGTGCTCGCCGACCTGAACGTGGACGCTGGCGAGGCGCTCGCGAAAGAACTCGGCGGCGTGTTCGTCAAGTGCGATGTGAGCCGCGAGGACGACGCCACGCAAGCGGTCGAAGCCGCTACCAAACTCGGCACGCTGCGCGGTCTCGTCAATTGCGCGGGCGTCGCGCCTGCAGTCAAGACCGTCGGCAAAGATGGACCGCATCCGCTCGATTCCTTTGCGCGCACCATCTCGATCAACCTGATCGGCACCTTCAACATGATCCGACTCGCCGCCGCGGCGATGTCGAAGAACGAACCGAACGCGAATGGCGAGCGTGGCGTGATCATCAACACGGCGTCCGTGGCCGCCTATGACGGGCAAATCGGCCAGGCAGCCTATGCGGCATCCAAGGGCGGCGTGGTCGGCATGACGTTGCCGATCGCGCGCGACCTGTCGCGCAACGCGATCCGCGTAATGACAATCGCGCCGGGCATCTTCGAAACGCCTATGTTGCTCGGCATGCCGCAGGAAGTGCAGGACGCGCTCGGCGCGATGGTGCCGTTCCCGCCGCGTCTGGGCAAGCCAGCCGAGTATGCAATGCTCGCCAAGCAGATCTTCGACAATCCGATGCTCAACGGTGAAGTGATTCGCCTCGATGGCGCCATCCGGATGCAGCCGAAGTAAATCCACGCTTGCGTGGCCTGCGTAACGCGCGGCCGCGGCAAATAAAAACGCCTGCGCATGAAATCATGGGCAGGCGTTCTGTTTTTACGCGCGAGCGTTTTCAGTCGCGGTCGTCGAGTTGGGTGCGTTGACGCAGTTCATGCAGTTGCGACTCCACGACCGTCGCGTCTTCGGCATCCGGCCGGTCGCCGAGATAACGCTCGAGATCTTCCAGCGCCGGGCGCAGGTAATCGAGCCGCGCATAGGCGAAGCCGCGATCGCGCACTTCCTCGATACTCTCCGGCAGCAGAATCACGAGACGCTGCTGGACGGCCAGCAGGCGCTGCCAGCGTTCCGTCTGAAGATAAGTGGATTTCAGATTGCGCAGCATACGGGCGATGATCTCGCGCCGCGTGGCGGGCTGCAGCAACATACGCAACGCCCTGCTCACCGATTCCCCCGCCGACGCCACATACGGCTCCAGCATCTCCACCATCTCCGATTCGGAGAGCGAATGCCCGCTGGTCGGATCGAGCATGACGTCGCCGTCGGGGGTTGTCACGCGCAGCAGAAAGTGGCCGGGAAATGACACGCCACGCACCGGAATGCCGATCTGCTCGGCCATCTCCAGATACAGCACGGCCAGCGAAATGGGAATGCCGCGACGCCGCTTGACCACCACGTTCAGATGGCTATTGTCGGGATCGTAATAATCGTTGAGGTTGCTGGCAAAGCCCAGCTCGCGAAAGAAAAACCGGTTCAGGATGCCGACTTTCTGCCGGATATCCGCGTTGTCCGGCATGCGGCGTTGCAGGCGCACCACCAGTTCGTCGATCTCGGCCAGCGTGCCTTGCAGATCGAGGTCCGGATAAGCATCCTGCGCGAGCGAGAGCGCCGCCTCGGTCAGCGGCAGGCTGTCGTCTTCCGCGACGAGCGTGCTGAAATAGTCGAGAACCCGCGTCATCGTGATCACTTCACTCGCCTTTTGAAATACGCGTACTTGAAGCCCATCAGCCAAAGCATACCGAAATATAGCGCGGCAAACAGAACGAGACACGCACCGAGCAACGCGATGCGGTCGAACGGCCGGCTATGCATGCCGATCCAGTCGAAGCTGATTGCGAGCCAATGCATGACGCCCGCCAGCACCAGGCAGGCGCCGAGCAGCTGCACGAAGAATTTCATCCAGCCGGCCGACGGCATATAAATGCCGCGCTTGCGCAAGCCGAGGAACAACAGCAGTGCATTAACGCACGCACCGAGCCCGACGCTCAGCGTGAGGCCCGCGTGCGCGAAGATCGGCACGAACAGATAGTTGCTCAATTGCGTGACGATCAGCACGCCGACACCGATCTTCACCGGCGTCTTGATGTCCTGCTTCGCGTAGAAACCGGGCGCGAGGATCTTGATCAGAATCAGGCCAATCAGGCCGATGCCATATGCCGACAGCGCGCGGCCAACCATCACCACCGAATTGCCGTCGAACTTGCCGTAGTGGAACAGGGTGGCTGTCAGCGGCTGCGCGAAGAAGAACAACGCGATCGCACTCGGCGCGGCCAGCAGGAATGTGACGCGCAAACCCCAGTCCAGCAGCGACGAATATTCGTGCGGGTCCGCGTCCACGTGTGCTTTCGACAGACTCGGCAGCAGGATCGTGCCGAGCGCGACGCCCAGCAGCGCGGTAGGGAACTCCATCAGCCGGTCAGCATAGTTGATCCACGACACTGCGCCGGGGCCGATGCGCGAGGCAATATTGGTGTTGATGATCAGGCTGATCTGCGCGACCGAAACGGCGAACATCGCCGGCACCATCTTCGAGAGGACCCGCTTCACGCCGCGATGCGCGAGCGCCTTGAGCGGATTCAGGCCGATGCGCGGCAGCATGTCGATCTTCTTCAGACCGGGCAACTGCACGATGAATTGCAGCACGCCGCCGGCAATCACCGCCCACGCGAGCGCGTAGACCGGCGTTTGCATATGCGGCGCGACGAACACCGCTGCAACAATGAACGCGACATTCAGCAGGACTGGCGCGAACGCGGGCAGCGAAAAGTTCTTGTACGTATTCAGCACGCCCGACGCCAGCGACGTCAGCGAGATGAAAATGATGTACGGGAACATGATGCGCGTCATCGTGACCGCGAGCGCATAGGCCTGGCCTTCATGCGCCAGACCAGACGCGACGACGAACACCACGCCTGAAGCGCCCACCACGCCGATCACCGACATGACCGCCAGCGCCCAGGCCAGCACCGTGGAGGTGGCGTCGACCAGCGCCTTGGTGGCGTCATGGCCTTGCTGGTTCTTGAACTCGGCGAGAATCGGCACGAAGGCCTGGGAGAACGCACCTTCGGCGGAGATCCGCCGCAGCAGGTTCGGTATGCGGAAGGCGACGTAAAACGCGTCAGTGAATTGACTGGCGCCGAACGCACGAGCGATCAGCGTTTCGCGGGCCAGTCCGGTCACGCGCGACAGCAGCGTGAAGCCGCTGACCGTCAGCAGGGCTCGGAATAGATTCATGGGGCGCTTATTATACGGGTGCCGCAGGTGCGGACGACGAGCCGGAACGCGAATCGGACCGATTTGCGCTGCGGACGTTCGCTCCGATCGCGTCGATCGCGCCATTTTTTTGTTGCTTGCGGTGCGCCCGGCTCGGGCGTGACGACAGCGCCGGCGCGGTCGTGGCGCCCCGCAGCTTACGGAACGAAAGACTACGCAAGCCGAGCCACCACATCGCGACGGGCGATTGCCCGTTGCCACGTGCCTGATTTTGTTGCTATAATCGCCGGTTTCGAAGCTCGCTCAATTTTCGGACAGTGTTTGGACGAGGCTCAGGTCGGCACCCAGTTGCCACCCACAGCCACCCACATCCTCGAAACACCCCCGAACACGAGCCCGCCTTCGCGTCGTTCGATCGATTCATTCGACACTTTTTGCGCTCTTGGGCAATCGCTTCCAAGAGTTCGGATCTAAAAGCAGCACCTCACCACTTGAAGGTCAGGTACTGGAAACAGGAACAGGATAAGGAACCGTCATGGCTAACTCCGCACAAGCACGCAAGCGCGCCCGCCAGGCCGCCAAGGCAAACTCGCACAACTCGGCACTGCGCTCGAAGTTCCGCACGGCAATCAAGGCTGTCCGCAAGGCAATCGAAGCCGGCGACAAGGCTAAGGCCGTCGAAATCTTCCAGGCGTCGTCGAAGACCATCGACATCATCGCCGACAAGAAAATCGTTCACAAGAACAAGGCCGCTCGTAACAAGAGCCGTCTCGCTGCAGCCCTCAAGGGTCTGCAAGCGCCCGCAGCGCAGTAATTCCGGTCAGCCCGCTTCGGTGGGCTACCTCCTGTTTCCGCTGCACCAGAAAAGCTCGCCTCGGCGGGCTTTTTTGCTTCGCACCGACAGATCCGCACAGTAGCCCGCGGCTCGGCGCGCACGTGCGCGCAGGTGATTGGCGGGCCGCACACTGAGGCCTCCGCCCCGTTCATAAAAAAACCCGCTGCTTGCGGGTTTTTTTACTTTTGGCGATCCAGCCGGTTTGCGCTATATCACGTGTCTTTTGGCTTGCGGCGCGGCATGCTCGAGTTCCAACTCACACGCCTCCGTCACGAGGAGATCGTTGTCTTTCGCGAAGTTGAGAACGAAATCGAAGGCCATCGGCTCGATGTCGCGCAATCGCGAATCGAGAATCACGCACTTGAGGTCCCCAATCATAGTTGGCCGGACGTACAGCGAGTACTGAAGGTACGCGTTTGGCCCCCTGCCGCCCGGGCTGGGGCCGAAGCATGACATCACGCCTGCGAGCCGCTCCGACCAATCGCTCGGTCGAAACTTTTTCCCGTTCGAGGTGATGCCCTGAATGAAGTATTCGGTTGGAGCTGCTTCGGCCATGTAGGGATACCTGTGTGACTGCCCAGCAAGATGACGGCAAAGCGGACGAAAAGGCTCTGGGTTGCCTGAACACGTCACACACGCCGCTTTGGCGAGCTGCACCACCACAGATCGGGCAGGCAGGCTGAGCTGCTATGGCGATCGTCATGACGGCGCACCGCGAGGAAACTTTCTCCCGGCGCGCGAGCCGTGTCCCGCAAGCAGAATACCGGCCTGCTGGGTTTGGGATAACCCGTAGATTATAGCGCAGCGGACCTTTTTCCGCACCGCACACAAGCTCTGTCCAACGGTTCGGCGAGGCTTTCATACGCCATGCACGCCCTTTCGGCCGACTCGTCAAACGGGGCAAAATCCTTTATGCTGCATTGAGTTACCACAAACGACGGCGGCGCCGTCCGGCAATCCTGCCGGGTGAGACCGCCGTATTTGTTTCATGACCGCCAAGAAAATTCGCCACTACCTGCAGTTCAAGGATTTCTCGCTGGAAGACTACGAGTACGTACTGGAGCGCGCGCGCATTCTGAAGCGCAAGTTCAAGAACTACGAGACTTACCATCCGCTGCACGACCGCACGCTCGCGATGATCTTCGAGAAAAACTCGACTCGCACGCGCCTGTCGTTCGAAGCCGGCATATTCCAGCTCGGCGGCCATGCTGTATTCATGAGCACGCGCGACACGCAACTTGGCCGCGGCGAACCGATTGAAGACGCAGCGCAGGTGATCTCGCGCATGGTCGACATCATCATGATCCGCACGTTCGGCCAGGACATCATTCAGCTCTTCGCCAAAAATTCGCGCGTGCCGGTGATCAACGGGCTCACCAACGAGTATCACCCGTGCCAGGTATTGGCGGACATTTTCACGTACTTCGAGCACCGCGGACCGATTCGCGACAGGACAGTCGCGTGGGTCGGCGACGCCAATAACATGCTGTACACCTGGATCGAAGCTGCACAGATTCTCGGCTTCAAGCTGCGCCTGTCCACGCCGCCGGGTTACAAGCTCGACCACGCAATGGTCGCTGCCGAAAGCGCGCCGTTCTATCAGGAATTCGACGATCCGAACGAGGCCTGCGCCGGTGCCGATCTGGTCACCACAGACGTGTGGACCAGCATGGGTTTCGAGGCCGAAAACGAAGCGCGCAAGACAGCCTTCGCAGACTGGTGTGTCGACACCGACATGATGGCGCGCGCCAAACCCGATGCGCTCTTCATGCACTGTTTGCCTGCTCACCGCGGCGAGGAAGTCAGCGCGGATGTGATCGACGGGTCGCAAAGCGTCGTATGGGACGAGGCGGAAAACCGTCTGCATGTGCAAAAGGCCTTGATGGAATACCTGCTGCTCGGCAAGCTGAATCACTGAGCTGAGCCGCTTCGCAGCATCTGCGTGAGCGCGACGGGGCCTTGAATACGAGGCAAGGCATCCACGATTCGCGCCACGCAACTCGCTGCAATCGGCCACGGCCCGCAACGGTATGCGGGTCTGGCTATTCCGCCTGAATGTCCCAACGCATCCCCCAAAAACGCGGACGCCCAGCGGTTTAGTGTCAAAATAGCGTTTTTCCGCGCTCCGGAACGGCCGGTGCGTCTGTTTTCCCGCTTTCTCCAGCTACGAGTTCACCATGAGCGATATCAAGAAAGTCGTGCTCGCCTACTCCGGCGGCCTCGACACCTCCGTCATCCTGAAGTGGTTGCAGGACAACTACGACGCCGAAGTCGTCACGTTCACGGCCGACATCGGCCAGGGCGAAGAGCTGGAACCGGCGCGCAAGAAAGCCCTGCAACTCGGCATCAAGCAGGAAAACATCTTCATTGAAGATCTGCGCGAAGAATTCGTGCGCGATTACGTGTTCCCGATGTTCCGCGCCAACACGATCTATGAAGGCGAGTATCTGCTCGGCACGTCGATCGCCCGGCCGCTGATCGCCAAGCGTCAGATCGAAATTGCTCGCGCTGCGGGCGCCCAGGCTGTGTCGCACGGCGCAACCGGCAAGGGCAACGACCAGGTTCGCTTCGAACTCGGCTACTACGCACTGGAGCCGGGCATCAAGGTGATCGCTCCGTGGCGCGAATGGGATCTGCTTTCGCGCGAAAAGCTGCTCGCGTACGCCGAAAAGGCCGGCATTCCGATCGAAATGAAGCACAAGCAAGGCGGCGCGCCGTATTCGATGGACGCGAACCTGCTGCACATCTCGTTCGAAGGCCGTCACCTGGAAGACCCGAAGGCCGAGGCCGAAGCCGATATGTGGCGTTGGACGGTGTCGCCTGAACAGGCGCCCGAGCAGGCTGAGTACCTCGACATCGAGTACGAACACGGCGATCCGGTTGCGATCAACGGCAAGCGTCTGTCGGCGGCCGAAATGCTGACCGAACTGAACCGTTTGGGCGGCAAGCACGGCATTGGCCGTCTGGACCTGGTCGAAAACCGTTACGTCGGCATGAAGTCGCGTGGCTGCTATGAAACGCCGGGCGGCACGATCATGCTCAAGGCGCACCGCGGCATCGAGTCGATCACGCTCGACCGTGAAGTGGCGCATCTGAAAGACGACCTGATGGCCCGTTACGCTTCGCTGATTTATAACGGCTACTGGTGGAGCCCGGAGCGCCGCGCCATTCAGGTGCTGATCGACCACACGCAAGAGAAGGTCAACGGCTGGGTGCGCGTGAAGCTGTACAAGGGCGGTGTGTCGGTTGTCGCGCGCGATTCGAAGGAAACGCTGTTCGACAAGACCATCGCCACGTTCGACGACGACGGCGGTGCTTACAATCAGGCCGACGCTGGCGGGTTCATCAAGCTGAACGCGCTGCGCATGCGGATTGCTGAGAACGCACGTCGTCAGCGCGGCTAGGCATCACTGAGCTGCAGATGTCAAAAAGGCGCCGGGAGGAAACTCCTGGCGCCTTTTTCATTGCGTTGCGCAGCGCATAGCCGCGCATTCAACCCGTCACAAACACACCGGTTCCGCCTCCAACGCCACCCCAAACCGCGTCAGTACATCTTGCTGAATCGCCTTCGCCAGTGCCAACACCTCCGCTCCGCTCGCTCCGCCGCGATTGACCAACACCAGCGCCTGCCGATCATGCACGGCCGCCGCACCCATGGCACGCCCTTTCCAGCCACATCGATCGATCAACCAGCCCGCTGCGAGCTTCACCCGGCCATCCGGTTGAAGATAAGACACGACCTCAGGCTCCTTGGCCTTCAGCGCCGCGAACTGCGTTGCCTCCACCACCGGGTTCTTGAAGAAACTCCCGGCGTTACCGAGTTCCAGCGGATCGGGCAGCTTGGCGCGCCGCACCGCCACCACCGCATCGAAGATTTCCTGCGCGGTTGGTGGCGCATCGGCACAGCCACTCGCAGCCAGTTCGCGCGCGATGTCCGCATATCCAGCGCGCGGCTGCCACAGCTTCGGCAAACGGAAAGTAACCGAGGTAATCACGAAACGGTCGCGCCCTTCCCCCTTGAAAAAACTGTCGCGATAGCCGAATCGGCAAGCGTCGGCATCGAGTTCATGTGCCTCGCCCGTCGCCAACTCCAGCGCTCTGAGCGACGCAAACCGCTCGCACATTTCCAGCCCATACGCGCCGATATTCTGGATCGGCGCCGCGCCGACCGTGCCAGGAATCAGCGCGAGGTTTTCCAGCCCGGCGTACCCCTGAGACAAGGTCCATGCGACAAAGTCATGCCACGGCTCGCCCGCCGCCGCTTCCACGTACCACACGTCGTCGTCTTCACGCACGAGCCGGCGGCCTCGCATGGCAACCAGCAGCACCAGCCCGGCGAAGTCGCCAGTCAGCACGACATTGCTGCCGCCGCCCAGCACCAGACGCGGCAATCCCGCCGCACGCGGATCGCGCATGGCCGCCATCAGTTGCGCTTCGTGCTCGATGCGGCACGCAAACTGCGCGCGAACGTCGAACCCGAAGGTGTTGTGCGCCTTGAGCGGATAACCAGCAATGAACGCAGCGGAATCGGATTGGGACATCGGAATGGAAGAATGAAACAACGGATGAAACAACGAATGAAGCAACGTCGGGCCCCAGCCACGCGACAATGCGCGACGGCCTTGGGCAAAAGGGAGTGGCGTCGGTAAAATGACGTCCGGTCCGTGATTATAGCGAGTGCCCCGTGAGCAGCCGACCGGCCGCGTCACGCACCGCAGCACTATTGGGAGAATGCAATGCCATCGTTTGACGTCGTCTGCGAAGCGGACATGATCGAAGTCAAGAACGCGATCGAGCAGTCCAACAAGGAAATTTCAACCCGTTTCGACTTCAAAGGGTCGGACGCGCGCGTCGAGCACAAGGAAAGCGAAATCACGGCCTACGCCGACGACGATTTCAAACTCGGCCAGGTCAAAGACGTGCTGCTGTCGAAAATGGCCAAGCGCAATGTGGACGTGCGCTTCCTCGACTACGGCAAGATCGAGAAAATCGGCGGCGACAAGGTCAAGCAGGTCATCAAGATCAAGAAAGGCGTGTCGGGCGATCTGTCGAAGAAAATCGTGCGCCTTGTGAAGGACAGCAAGATCAAGGTTCAGGCGAGCATTCAGGGCGACGCGGTGCGTATCACCGGCGGCAAGCGCGACGATCTGCAAAGCGTGATCGCCATGCTGCGCAAGGACGTGACCGATACCCCGCTCGACTTCAACAACTTCCGCGACTAAGCGGTAGCGCTTCGAAGCGACGGTGCCACACGGCGCCGCCGCTCAGAGCCTGTCTCAGGGCTCGTTACCCGCCGCCGGGCGTGCCGCCGCGTCGGCCTTCTTCTTGTCGCCGATGCGGCTTTCCTGGCCGCGCATCAATTTGGCGATGTTGCCGCGGTGGCGCCACACCAGCAACGAACTCATCACCACGATCGCCAGCGCGATGACGTGCGGCCCGAACAGAAAGCCGTCGAAGAGCGGCGCGAACACCGCCGCCGCCAATGCCGCCAGCGACGAATAGCGCGTGAAGAACGCCACGATCAGCCAGGTCAGCAAGGTCGCGACGCCAAGAATCGGGTTGATCGCGAGCAACACGCCCGCCGCGGTCGCCACGCCTTTGCCGCCCTTGAAGCGGAAGAACACCGGATACAGGTGGCCGAGAAACACGGCAACCGATGCAATCGCCACCGACGTATCGTCGAGTCCGTAACGCGCGCCGAAGTGCACGACGAACCATACCGGCAGCCACCCTTTGAATGCGTCGCCGATCAGCGTAAGAATCGCGGCCTTCTTGCTGCCGCTGCGCAGCACGTTGGTGGCGCCAGGATTGCCCGAGCCATAGGAGCGCGGGTCGTCCAACCCCATCGCGGCGCTGACGATCACGGCAAACGACACCGAACCAATCAGGTAGGCAACGGCAGCAACGATCAGGTTTTGCATCTGGGACTCTTATAAGGATCGGCGGTCTGAAACTCGATACCCCAACCGCAACAGGGAACGCTACTCGGAATCAAGCGGCGCACATTCTACCGAACCCGCGCGCCCGGAAAACAATCAGGCAAACATCAATCGACGCTCGCGCATTGCACCGGCTTCGCCGCCAGCAACCCGGTCAGGACCGTGGGTGCGATGCTGACCAGAAAGCCGCGCCGCCCGCCGTTCAGCCAGATCTGGTCCATCTCCAGAATGCTCGACTCCACGTACACCGGCATCTGCTTGCGCGTGCCGAACGGCGAGGTGCCGCCGATCAGGTAACCGGAATGACGATTCGCCACCTCGGGTTTGCATGGTTCGACGCGTTTCGCGCCGATCTGCCGCGCCAGATTCTTGGTGCTGACGGTGCGGTCGCCGTGCATCAGCACGATCAGCGGCTTGGCGTGCTCGTCTTCCATCACCAGGGTCTTGACCACATGGTGCTCGTCAACCCCGAGCTGGCGCGCCGATTCCCCGGTGCCGCCGTGCTCGACATAATCGTAAGGATGTTCGCCGAAGGCGACGCCATGACGGCGCAGAAATTGCGTCGCGGGCGTTTCGGAAACGTGTCTGGATTTGCTCATCGGCGCATTGTAATGGCGACTTTGCACAACGGCTATTTGCCGAATGGCCAATTGTATGGACCCGGTGATTGTGGCACGATCGTTCGAAAATATTCCGGCGCACGTATGCCGGGCATCGCACCGTTTTTCTGGAGACACGATTGAGCTTCGATTCCCCTAGCCGTCATGCCATCGATATTCCGGCCTTGCTCGCCGCACTGCCCGCGCGCATCGCCGAGATTCCGGTGCTCGCCGCAGCGCGCGATCCGCAGCACGTCGCACTGATCGAGGATGCGCGCCGCCTCACCAACGCGCAACTGCTGCAAGCCGTCGAGGCCGCCGCCGCGCTGCTGCGCGAATGGGGCGTGCGCGGCGGCGATCGCGTGATGATCGTCGCGGAAAACAGCATCGTGCAGATCGTGCTGCTGTTCGCCACCGCCCGGCTCGACGCGTGGGCGCTGGTGTCGAATGCGCGGCTCTCCGCCGCTGAGTTCGACGCGATCCGTGCGCACGCACAGCCGCGCGTGGTCGCCTATGCTGTCGAGAGCTCAGCCGATGCGCAACAGCACGCTCGGCGCCATCAGGCACGGCCGGCGCCTTCCATCACGCCGGAGATCGGCGCGTGGTCCTACAGCGTGGATCAGACAGTCAAGGCCGAACCCGTCGAGGCTGACAGCCACCGCCAGTGCGCGGCGCTCATCTACACCACAGGCACGACCGGCGCGCCAAAGGGCGTGATGCTGTCGCATCGCAACCTGCTTTTTATCGCGGCCGTTTCGAGCCGCCTGCGCAAAGTCGGTCCGGACGATGTCGTGTACGCCGTGCTGCCGATCTCCCACGTGTACGGCTTCGCGTCGGTATGCCTCGGCAGCCTGCATGCGGGCGCCACCGTGCGCCTCGTGCCGCGCTTCGCGCCGGAAGCGGTGCGTCGCGCACTCGCTGACGAGCGCGTGTCGATCTTCCAGGGCGTCCCGGCCATGCATGCCAAACTGCTCGAACATTTACAGACGCACGGCCACCCGTGGTCCGCGCCGCATCTGCGCTTTGCCTATTCGGGCGGCTCGCCGCTCGACGCGGCCCTCAAGGCGCAGGTCGAAAGCGTCTACGGTCTCACGCTGCACAACGGCTACGGTATGACCGAGAGCAGCCCGACCGTCTCGCACACCATGCTCGATGCGCCACGCAGCGATTGCTCGGTCGGCGAAGTCATCCCGGGCGTCGAGATCCGTTTCGTCGGGCGCGACGGCGTAGACGCGGCAGCGGGCGAAGTCGGCGAATTGTGGGTGCGCGGTCCGAACGTGATGCTCGGCTACTACCACAGCCCCGAGCAGACCCGCGCCGCCGTGACGGCAGACGGTTGGCTGAAAACCGGCGACCTTGCGCGCCAGGACACGGACGGCGCGCTGCATATCGTCGGGCGCAGCAAGGAGCTGATCATTCGTTCCGGCTTCAACGTGTATCCGGCCGAAGTCGAACACGCGCTGAATGCGCATCCACACGTGGTGCAATCGGCGGTGATCGGACGCGCGGTGGAGGGTAACGAGGAAGTCGTCGCGTTCGTCGAATTGATCGCGGGCGCCACGGTCACGCCGGCGGAACTGATCGCGTGGTGCGGCGAGCGTCTCGCGCCGTATAAGCGCCCTGCCGAAGTAAAGGTGCTCGCCGCGCTGCCGGCGGCGTCGACCGGCAAGATTCTCAAGCACCGGTTGCGTGAATTCGTTTGACGCGGGTGGACGCAGCTAAACGCACCTGGACACAGCGGCAACGGCCTGCGTCCTATCCCCGCGGATGATGTTGCGCATGCAGCGACTTCAACCGTTCGCGGGCCACGTGCGTGTAAATCTGCGTGGTGGAGATATCGGTGTGGCCGAGCAGCAGTTGCACGACGCGCAAATCGGCGCCGTGATTCAGCAGGTGCGTGGCAAACGCGTGCCGCAACGTATGCGGTGAGAGCGGCGCATGCACCTCGGCCGCGGCCGCGTGCCGCTTGATGATGTGCCAGAACTGCTGGCGCGTCATGCCCTCCGCGCGGTTCGTGACGAACAGCGCGTCGGTCGCGCGCGCACCGAGCAATGCCGGACGCGCTTCGCGCAGATAGCGTTCGATCCAGCCATGCGCCTCTTCGCCGAACGGAATCAGACGCTCTTTCGAGCCCTTGCCCATCACGCGCACCACGCCTTCGTTCAGGCCTACTTCAACGGTCTTCAGCGTGACGAGTTCAGTGACGCGCAGACCGCTCGCGTACATCAGCTCCAGCATCGTGCGGTCGCGCAGGCCCAAAGGCGTGTCGACATCGGGCGCGCCGAGCAGGGCTTCGACCTGCGCTTCGCTGAGCGTCGACGGAAAACGCGGCGGCTGTTTAGCCGACCGGATGCGCAGCGTCGGATCGACGCTGGCGCGATGCTCGCGCACAGCCCAGCCGTAGTAACGGCGAAAGACCGAGAGCCGCCGGTTCGCCGAGGTGGATTTGTCTTTCTGACGCGCCGCGCTATAGGCGTTGAGATCGACTTCGCTTGCGGTATCGAGCGACGCGTTGCGGGTTTGCGCGAGCCATTCGCAGAACAGGCGCAGGTCACGGCGGTAGGCGTCGAGTGTATTGCGCGACAGGCCGTGTTCGAGCCACAGCGCGTCGCAGAACGCATCGATCGACGCGGCGCTCGCCAGAAACAGAGGAGACGCAACGCTCGCGTCGTCAGCCAGGGTGTCGCTCATGCGTACGGAATGCCCTCATGCGCCAATAGCCAGCGCTTAACGTTGCGAAAGAACCCGTCGCCGGCGTGGTGCGCAAAGCCGCCGATGCCGCTCGAACTCACCACCCGGTGACAGGGAATCACAATCGGAAAATAGTTGGAGCCGCACGCCTGCCCCACGGCACGCGGCGCGCTGCCGAGTTGCCTCGCCAGTTGCCCGTATGTCAGCACGACACCCGGCGGGATGTCGCTGATCGCCTGCCAGACGCGCCGCTGAAATGCGGTGCCGACCGTTGCGAGCGGCAACTCGAACTTCGCCGACGCGCGCTCGAAATACCGTTCGATCTGCTCCGCCGTCTGCTTCGCCAGCGGCGTGTCCGGCGCGACGTTGCGCATCGAATCCGGCAGATAGACGATCTCGCGCACGGCGTCGCCCTCGAGGCGGATGCCGACTTTGCCAAACGGCGCATCGATCACTGCGTTGAACATGGTTACCTGCTCCGTGAATTGCGCGGCGTCCTGATACGAAACGAAAGCGCCCGCCGGAATGCCGCTACTTTACGCCGCTTCCAACGCCCATTCCACATGCTCGCGCACCACGGCGGACGGGTCGTCGGCGCGTACGCGCAGCGCGGCGACGATCGCCTCCCGGGCCTCGGCGTCCAGCGTTCCGGACGAAGCACGCAGCGCATTGCCCATTCCCACCGCCAGATTGCGCAGCCAGCTCTCATAGCCGATGCGGCGAATCGCGCTGCCCTGCATCCGCGTATCGAATTCGTCCGCGCTCCACGCGAACAGCTCGACCAGCGACGCGCGATCGAGTCCGTGTCGTACGTCGAAATCCGCGACCGGCGCGGCCTGCGCGAACTTGTTCCATGGACACACGAGCTGGCAATCGTCGCAGCCATACACACGATTACCGATCAGCGGCCGCATTTCCAGCGGAATACTGCCCTTCAGTTCGATGGTCAGATAGGAAATGCACAGCCGCGCATCGACCTTGTACGGTGCGACGATCGCGCCTGTCGGGCACGCGCCGATGCAGCGCGTACAGCTGCCGCAATGCGAGCCCGGCGTTTCGGGCGCCTGCTCCGGCAGGGTTTGCGCGTCGGTGGGCAACGGCACGTCGACATAGATTTCGCCGAGAAAAAACAGCGAACCGGCGTCGCGCTGCAACAGCAACGTGTGCTTGCCGCGCCAGCCGATACCGGCCTTCTGCGCCAGTTCGACTTCGAGCACCGGCGCAGAATCGGTAAACACGCGATAGCCGAATGCACCGATTTCCGCTTCGATTTTCTCGGCCATATGTTGCAAACGGTTACGCATCACCTTGTGATAATCGCGGCCGCGCGCATAGATCGACACCACCGCCGCCGACGGGTCCGCAAGCCGCGCATGCTCGGCTGCACGCCAGTCTTGCGGCGCGAGCGGCGCATCCTGCAGAGCGCTTGCACTGAGCTTTCCATCGAGTGTCTGGGCGGGCAAATAGGCAATGCGCGCGGTAATCACACGTCGCGTACCGGCCACAAGCTCGGCGGGCCGCGCGCGTTTCATCCCGTGTTTCGCCATATAATCCATCTCGCCGTGACAACCCGCGTCCAGCCATGCGGCGAGCGGCGCTTCGGCAGCGGAGAGATCGGTATCGCTAATGCCGATCGCCCCAAAACCCAGTTCACGGCCCCACGTTTTGATGTTCAGCGCGAGCGCTTGCAGCGCCGCTTCATCGAAATGACGCACGGCACGCGCATCGTCGTCGGACGCAGGCGTGCAGGAAATTGGGGACTCCGGACTTCGGTTCATCACGCCATTTTACGAGAATGCCCGTCAATCCCGATCTCGCGATCCAACCGCCCGCCAATCTCCTGCTCGAACGCTACTTTGCGCTCGCGGATGAAGCCGCCACCAACGCATTCGGCGCGCGTTTCGCACACGCGATCGAAAGCGTGCGCGACGCGCAGCAGCAAGCGCCGGGCAGCAAGAGCAGCAAGGCATTCCACGGGCTGCAGGTACAGCTTGTCGGCGATCTCGGCGCGGGCAAAACCACACTCGTACGCGCGACCTTGCGCGGTCTCGGCCACACCGGCCGGGTGCGCAGTCCCACCTACACCCTCGTCGAACCCTACGTGCTCGAGCGGCCCGCTGGGGAACTCGCGCTCTATCACTTCGATCTGTACAGATTCACCGACCCCGCCGAATGGGCCGACGCGGGCTTTCGCGAGTACTTCGACAGCGGCGCCATCTGCCTCGTCGAATGGCCGCAGCGCGCGGGGCGGCTCCTTGGCGTGCCGGATCTCGTCTTCTCGCTCGATCTGGACAGCGAGGGCGACGGCCGCGTACTCGTCGCGCAGGCATACAGCGAATCAGGAAAGGCATGTCTCGAAAGATGTTGATCAAACCGTTCCGCTCGATCGAATCGGCGGCTACCGCAACGCATAACTGGCGGCGCCGGCAGATCCTGCGCGCGGGCGCGTCGACGCTCGTGCTCGGCCTTGTCGCCCCGCGTCTTGCGTGGGCGAGCTCGGTGCTCGGCGTGCGGGTCTGGCCGGCGCGCGATTACACGCGTGTAACGATCGAATCGGATCAGCCGCTGGAGAACGCCCAGCACTTGCTGCAGGGTCCGGACCGGCTGGTGGTCGATCTGAGCGGCCTCGATCTGGACCAGGCGCTGAAGGATCTGGTGTCGAAGATCACGCCGAACGACCCGCAGATCCAGTCGGTGCGCGTCGGACAGTACCAACCGCACGTGGTGCGGATGGTGTTCGACCTGAAAGGCTCGGTGAAGCCGCAGGTGTTCACGTTGCCGCCGGTCGGCGCGTACAAGTACCGGCTGGTGTTCGACCTCTACCCTGCTGTCGCGCCGGATCCGTTGATGGACCTGCTTGCGCAGACCGAGCGCAAACAGCAGACGCTGGACGAAAACAACGCGCCGCCCGCCACGCTGAGCGGCCCCGGCACCACGCCGCCCACCGCCGATAACAGCGAGGCGTTTTTCGAGCGTTACGCGCAGAACGGCGGCAGCGGGTCCGCGCCCAGCGTGCCGCATCCGCCAACGCATAGCGCGCCGCCAGCCGCTCCGCCGATCCTCAGCAAGCCGACGGCACCCGCCGCGCCGCCTGCCGCGATCGCCCGCAACAAGGGCGGCAATAGCGTCGGCACCAGCGGTGGCACCAGCGGTGGCACCAGCGGCAGCAATCTCGGTACCACTGACGACGACGGCGACGACAACTACGCTTTCACCGCGCCGAAGTCCGGCAAGAGCAACACGGTGCGCCTGCTTACGGTTGCAATCGACCCCGGCCATGGCGGCGAAGACCCGGGCGCGATCGGCGGCTCGGGAACCTACGAGAAGCACGTCGCGCTCGACATCGCGAAGAAGCTGCGCGCGAAGATCGACGCGCAACCCAACATGCGCGCCATGATGACCCGCGACGCCGACTTCTTCGTGCCGCTGAATGTACGTGTGCAGAAGGCGCGGCGCGTCGGCGCGGACCTGTTCGTGTCGATTCACGCGGACGCGTTCACCACGCCGGATGCGAAAGGCTCGTCGGTGTTCGCGTTGTCCGAGCATGGCGCGTCGAGCGCCGCCGCGCGCTGGATAGCGAACAAGGAGAACTCGTCGGATCAGATCGGCGGCATCAACATCAAATCCGCCGACGCCACCGTCAACCGCGCGCTGTTCGACATGTCGACCACCGCGCAGATTCGCGACTCGATGCGCTACGGCAACTTCGTGCTGAAGGAAATCGGCGGCATCAACAAGCTGCACAAGGGCGCGGTCGAGCAGGCCGGTTTTGCGGTGCTCAAGGCGCCGGATATTCCGTCGATTCTTGTGGAGACCGCCTTCATCAGCAACCCGGACGAAGAGCGTCGCCTGAACGATGACGCCTATCGCGAGAAGATGGCCGACGCGATCATGAACGGCATCAAGCGCTATTTCGCGGCGAACCCGCCGCTAGCGAAAAACCGCATGACGTGACGCAACCGCGTGCGATCACGCAATAAAAAACGGCCGCTCGATGTGAACTGCACCCCAAAAGTTGGACACCGATCCAACCTTTGGGGTGTTTTTCATGGCCAAGTACAGTGAGCAGTTAAAGCTGAAACTGGTGAAGCAGTACGTGACCGGTTCGGCTGGTGTCGAGGTACTTGCAAAGCGGTACGGAGTGAGCCGCTCGGTTTTGCAGCTCTGGATTGCGGCCTACGAGCAACATGGACGGGACGGACTGCGCAAGAAATTCAGTCACTATGACGCGCAGTTCAGGATGTCGGTACTCATGCACATGTGGCAGAAGAATTTGCCATACCGGCAGGTGGCTGCGGTGTTCGACATCCGCAGTCCGGGCTGCATAGCGCAATGGGAACGCCGGTATCATGATGGCGGTATCGACGCACTGGCGCCTCGTCCACGAGGGCGCCGCAAAACAATGACCCAGCCAGTTCCTGAAAAGCCAACCGAAGTCAGTGCGCCAGATAAGCGCACGCGTGAGCAGTTGCTCAAGGAAAACGAGTACCTGCGCGCGGAGGTGGCCTATCTAAAAAAGCTCGATGCCCTGCTTCAGGCGAAGAAGCAGGGCGCGCAAAAGAAAAAGCGCAAATAGTGCAGGAGCTCCGGCAGCACCATCCGATGCCCGCTTTGCTCAAGGCAGCGGGTCTGGCGCGCAGCACGTTCTACTACCAGTTGAGCGTGCCGGATGCCGGTGAGCGGCACAAGGACCTCAAAACCCGCATCAAGACTGTGTATGAACGCCACAAGGGCCGTTATGGCTACCGGCGCATCACGGCGGCGATCCGGCAGGCGGGCCAGAGCGTGAACCACAAGACGGTGCAACGTCTGATGGGACAACTGAAACTGAAATCGCTGGTGCGCGCAAAGAAATACCGCTCATGGCGCGGCGAAGTCGGGCGTATTGCGCCGAACCTGTTAAACCGCGAGTTCAGCGCACAGCAGCCCAATCAGAAGTGGGTGACGGACGTGACGGAGTTCAACGTGCTGGGGCAGAAGCTGTATCTGTCACCGGTCATGGATCTGTATAACGGCGAGATCGTGGCTTATCAGATGAACACGCGACCGGTCTTCGATCTGGTCAGCGGCATGCTGAAAAAAGCGCTGGCAAAGCTTGGTCCTCAGGAGACCCCGCTGCTGCATTCGGACCAAGGCTGGCAGTACCAGATGCCTGCTTATCGACGGCTGCTGGATCAACACGGCCTGACGCAGAGCATGTCGCGCAAGGCAAACTGCTACGACAATGCGGCAATGGAAAGCTTCTTTGGCACGCTCAAGGCGGAGTTCTTCCGGCTGAGCAGGTTTGAAAGTATCGACGAGTTGAAGGCTGGCATCAGACAATACATTCACTACTACAACCACACACGCATCAAGCTGAAACTAAACGGGCTGAGTCCTGTGATGTACAGAACCCAGCCCTCTCAAACCTGAACGCAAACTGTCCAACTTTGCGGGGTCAGTTCAGATGCGGCCGTTTTTCATTCCTCGTGCAAGCATGCGCGCCGCTCAACGCGCCGGCGAGAATCGCTGCAGGACCCAGCCGCCGAACACATTTACCGCGAGGCCCGCCATCACGAGCAGTGCGCCGGCGACCTGCGCCGTGGACAGTTGCTCGTCCAGAAACAGCGATGCCGAAGCGAGCCCGACAATCGGCACCAGCAACGAAAACGGCGCAACCTGGCTCGCCGGATAGCGCGACAACAATCGGCTCCACAACCCGTAGCCGATCAGCGTGGCAATAAACGCGAGGTACACAATGGCGAAAATCGATATCGCGCTGATGCCGGACAACGCCGCCACGATCCGCTGCGGACCCTCGAATGCATACGAGAGAGCGAGGAACGGCAGCGGCGGAATCAGGCTGCCCCACACCACGAGCCCAACCAGATCGACCTTGCCGACCTTCTTGGTGACGATATTGCCAAGCGCCCACGAGCCCGCGGCGCATAGCGTCAGGACGAAACCGGCGAGTGTCATGGCGTGGCCGCCCTGCATGCCGATCACCGCGAGCCCGCCCGCCGCGATCAGCAAACCGGCAACGTTCGGCAGGCGAAAGCGTTCGTGCAGAAACAGCGCGGCGAAGATCAGCGTGAAGAACGCCTGCGCCTGCAAGACCAGCGACGCAAGCCCCGCCGGCATGCCGACATACATGGCCGAAAACAGAAAAGCGAACTGACCGAACGAAATGGTCGCGCCGTATGCGAGCAACCAGCGCCATGGCACCTGCGGCCGCTTGACGAAGAACACAGCCGGCACTGCGGCGAGCGCGAAGCGCAGTGCGCCGAGCAGCATCGGCGGCACGCCATGCAGGCCCACCTTGATCACGACGAAATTGACACCCCACGCGACGACGACGACCAGCGCGAGCAACAGATCCCTGGGCGACATCCCGGTCTCCGATTGATGGTTGAATCTGGGAGTTTAGCGGACAGCGATATGGGCAACGGAACCTGCACGCTACGGATCTCCGGGGCACCCGCCGGCCACAAACCGTCACCATTCTGGCTGCCGCAGTAGAATCGTCCATTAAGCAAAAACCCAACTCACCCTTCCAGACGAGCCCGCCCATGTCTTCCTCGATCAAAGCCGTCCTCAAGCCGCATCTGCGCGACGTTGGCAGCCTTACCGTGCGGCGCGTGCTGCCGGCCATGGCGGCGCGCCTGATCGGCCCGTTCATTTTCTTCGACCACATGGGCCCCGCCACGCTCGAACCCGGCGTCGGTCTCGACGTGCGCCCCCATCCGCATATCGGCCTTGCCACCGTGACGTATCTGTTCGAAGGCGCGATCATGCATCGCGACAGCCTCGGCTCAGAACAGAAGATCGTTCCTGGCGACGTCAACTGGATGACGGCGGGCCGCGGCATTGTCCATTCCGAGCGCACGCCGTCCGAAGACCGCGCCAGCGGCCTGACCATGCACGGCATCCAGACGTGGGTAGCCTTGCCGCTCGAAGACGAAGAGACCGAACCGTCCTTCTCGCATCACGCGGCCGATACGCTGCCGGTGGTCGAGCGCAACGGCGTCACGCTGCGGGTGATCGCTGGCACGGCGTTCGGCGCAACCTCGCCGGTCACGACCTTTTCCGGCACGCTGTACGTCGCTGCGCACTTCGCGCCGGGCGGCGCGTTCGCGCTCGAACCCGAACACGAGGAACGCGGCGTCTATCTGGTGGACGGCGATCTGGAAATCGACGGCACGCCGCTCGAAGTGGGCCAGATGGCCGTGCTCGCGCTCGACGAAACGGTCACGCTCGCCAGCACGCACGGCGCGCGCGTGATGCTGCTCGGCGGCGAGAAACTCGACGGCGAGCGCTTTATCGAATGGAATTTCGTGGCCAGTTCGCGGGAGAAGATCGAGGCGGCGAAAGTTGCGTGGAGCAATCAGGAAATGGGCACCGTGCCGGGCGAAACCGAATGGATTCCTTTGCCCGAACGCCAGGGGCATTGAAATTCTCCGCTTCCCCCCCATTTAAACTGACATCCGTTTTATCGACGAGGACGCAATGGACACCACTCTGGCCACTTTCGAACAGGACGTCATCACGGCGTCGACACTGGCCCCCGTGCTGGTCGATTTCTGGGCGCCCTGGTGCGGCCCCTGCAAGACACTTGGCCCGATGCTGGAAAAGCTCGAAACCGAAGCAGCCGGCAAATGGAAGCTGGTGAAAGTGAACGTGGACGAAAACCAGGAGCTCGCCGCGCACTTCCAGGTGCGCAGCATTCCGCACGTCATGGCGTTTGCCGACGGCCAGCCGGTCGATCAATTCGTGGGCGTGCTGCCGGAAGGCCAGTTGCGCGAGTTTATCGAACGCCTCGTGCCGCAAGGCGCGGACGCGGCGCGCCTCGAAGCGCAAACGGCGCTGGCCGAAGGTCGTCGCGAGGACGCTTACGACGCGCTGCAAGCCGCGCTCGCCTACGACCCGGGATTCGACGAAGCACGCATGGACCGCATTGAATTGCTGCTCGAAGACAACCGCATCGACGAAGTGCGCAATGAAGTCGACCTGCTGTCGCCGAAAACCACCCAGGGCATCGACCCGCGCTTCAACGCGATCAAGACCCGTCTGGACGCCGTGGACGCCGCTGCGGACCTGCCACCCACCGACGCACTCGAAGCGCGCGTGGCCGCCGAACCGGGCGACCTCGAAGCGCGCTTCGATCTGGCTAGCGCACTGATCGCCCGCCGCAATTACGCGGGCGCGCTCGAACATCTGCTGGCGATCGTGCAGCGCGACCGCACGTTCCGCGACGACATCGGCCGTAAGACGATGCTCTCGGTGTTCGATCTGGCCGGGCATCAGCCGGAGTTGGTATCGCAATGGCGGCGCAAGCTGAGCGCGTCGCTGTTCTGATCTACAGAGGGGTTCAGGTGCGTCCAGCGTGCCGCGGCCTGATTCCATCCGCAGCCGCGTTCTGTCACGCTACGCTAGAACCCGCCGCCTGCTTTCCCAACGCCCGCAGCACATGCGCGGCCGCCGCAAAACCAAAGCTCGCGGTCACACACACGCTCGAACCAAATCCCGCACAGTTCAGGCCGACCGGCCCCGTATGGCCGGGCGAGGTGCTCACGTGCTCGGCTTCTGCGTCGATGTCACAAACGGCGACTTCAGGATAGATCAGCGGCTCGTCGGAATACACCGCGCTGACCTTAAACCTGGCCTTCGGTCCACGCGGAAAACCATGCAGTTTGCGCAACTGCCCGCGCACTTTCGAGAGCAACGGATCCTGGATCGTCAACGCGAGATCGTCGATACGAATGCGCGTCGGGTCCAGTTGACCTCCGGCGCCACCCACCGTGATCAAGGGCTGCTTTTTCTCGACGCACCACGCGATCAATGCGGTCTTGGTGCGTACGCTGTCGATCGCGTCGATCACATAATCGAATCCGCCGCCGAGCGTCGCCGCGAAGTTGTCCGGCTCGACAAAGTCCTCCACAAGGCGCACGTCGCAAAACGGATTGATGGCCGCAATACGCTCGGCCATCGCCTCGACTTTCGGTTTTCCGTAGTTGCCGTCGAGCGCGTGAATCTGCCGGTTGGTGTTGCTTTCGGCGACATTGTCGAGATCGATCAGCGTCAGCGTGCCGATCGCGCTACGCGCGAGCGCCTCCGCCACCCACGAGCCGACCCCGCCGATACCGATCACCGCGACATGCGCATTTTCGAACGCGGCGAGCGCCGGCGTCCCATACAGGCGGGCGATGCCGCCGAAACGCCGCGCGCGATCAGCGGTTTCATTCCCGTCGAGGCTGGTAGTAAGATCGGATTGCGCGGTGGTGCTGGACATGGTGGCAGGCTCGTTGGAAAACAGGCAAAACTGAAAAGGAGAAATGCGTGGGCGTTCGCAGCCCGTATTTTGCCTGATCGCGTCAATCCGCATGGGCGGCACGCACGCGGCCTCCGTGCGGCGTACGGCGCAAAGCCTTAAACGCGTCGCGCGCAAAAAATTTACGCCTTAGCTATACTGGCTTGACTGTAGTGTTCGCATAAGAATATGACCTCACTC
The DNA here is from genome assembly GCF_046027215.1 of Paraburkholderia fungorum. Taxonomy (GTDB): domain Bacteria; phylum Pseudomonadota; class Gammaproteobacteria; order Burkholderiales; family Burkholderiaceae; genus Paraburkholderia; species Paraburkholderia fungorum_D. Next base: position 3,836,470 of record NZ_JAQQEN010000001.1, read on the forward strand.
GCCGAACTTCGAAAAAACTATTCGCTAGGTTCGTTGGACGTTGCCGACATCAACCGCAACCCGTTCCGTCAATTCGACGCATGGTTTGCACAAGCGGTCGACGCCCAACTGCCCGAACCGAATACGATGACGCTGGCCACGGTTGACTCGCGCGGCCGGCCGTCGGCGCGCATCGTTCTGATCAAGGGCGTCGACGAGCGTGGCTTTGTGTTCTTCACCAATTACGAAAGCCGCAAGGGCCGCGAACTCACCGCCAATCCGTACGCAAGCCTGCTGTTCTACTGGATCGAACTCGAGCGCCAGGTGCGCATCGAGGGCACGGTCGTTAAAACCAGCGCGGAAGAAAGCGACACGTACTTCGCGTCGCGCCCGCTCGGTTCGCGTATCGGCGCATGGGCATCCAATCAGAGTCAGGTAATTGAAAGCCGCTCGCAACTCGAAGCACGCGAGCGCGAAATCAGCCTGCAATACGGTGATCAACCGCCGCGTCCGCCTCATTGGGGTGGCTATCGTCTGGTTCCCGAAGCAATCGAATTCTGGCAGGGCCGGCCGTCGCGTTTGCACGACCGCCTCCTCTATACGCGTTCAAGCGAAAGCAGCGATTGGCAAATCGCCCGTCTATCGCCTTGAATCTGAAAAATAAAGTTTTCCGGCACGCCGCCAACGAAGCCGTGTGCCCGAAGACGCGGATTGCGCCACCTCGCGGCATAGGAGTTGCGCCACGGTGAGCGGCGATCCACACAAGCTTTGCTTTAATTCAACGGACACGGAGAAATCACATGTTCTGGGAGAAGAAGCTGGCGCAGTGGGTGGAAGATGTAAAAAACCGGGCTAACGTGCCAGCACGTCTTGTGCTGTGGGATGGCCAGCAGCACGACTTCGGGCAGTTTGCCGCGCCTCAGGTCACGCTACATGTCAAGAGCGCTACGGCGCTGCCCTACCTGCTCGAACCGAGCCTCGACAATCTCGGCGAGGCGTACGTGAAGGGCAAGATCGATATTGAAGGCAAGCTCTCTGACATCATCAACGTCAGCTATCAGCTTGCGCGCAACACCGTGACCAGCGCTAGCAAGCTGGCGCGTGTCCGGCGCTACTTCAATCACTCGAAGTTGTCGGATAAGAAGGCGATCCAGTATCACTACGACGTCTCGAACGAGTTCTACAAGCTGTGGCTCGACGAGAATATGGTGTACTCATGCGCGTACTTCGAAAACGGCGACGAGGACCTCGCCACCGCGCAGATCAAGAAGATCGACCACATCCTGACCAAGATCCAGTTGCAGCCCGGGCAGAGTCTGCTCGATATCGGCTGCGGTTGGGGCGCGCTCGTGCTGCGCGCGGCCAGCAAGTTTGGCGCGAAGTGCGTGGGCGTGACGCTGTCGCAGAACCAGTTCGATCTTGCCACCGCACGCGTGAAAGCCGCGGGCCTCGAAAACCAGATCGAGATTCGTCTGCAGGATTATCGCGACGTCGAAGGGCAGTTCGACCGCATCACCAGTGTCGGCATGTTCGAACACGTGGGCCGCAAGAATCTGCCGGGCTACTTCGAGAAGATCCGCGATCTGCTGGTGGATGACGGCATCGCGATGAATCACGGCATCACGTCGAGCGACTCGGACAGCGGCGAAACCGCACTCGGCGGCGGCGAATTCATCGACCGCTATGTCTTCCCGGACGGCGAACTGCCGCACATCGGCCTCGCGCTCGAATCGATGCAGCGCGGCGGACTCGAAGCGGTTGACGTCGAAAGCCTGCGCCGTCACTATGCGCACACGCTGAATCTCTGGGCAGAAAATTTCGAAGCGCATGCAGAGGAAGCCCGCGCGCTCGTCGACGACGAAAAATTCCGCATCTGGCGTGTATACCTCGCCGGTTGCGCGTATGCGTTCGAAACCGACGATATCTCGATCTACCAGGTGGTGTGCCGCAAAGCCGGCCGCAGCGCGAAAACCTTGCCGTGGTCGCGCCGCTATATGTACGACAAACCGCTGTGACACGGTTGCGCCGCGGCGCCGTACCTGAGCGGACCGACGCGGCGTAACTTCAGACAGCAGGTCGAACATCGATGGACCAGAGCGGGACAAGCGAAGTTGAACAGCCGGCGAGCGGCGAACAGGATGCGCAAGCCGAGGCGCCGCAGTGCGATCTGTTCGGGATGCCGGTGGAGCGGACGCCGGCAGCGATAGCGACTGCCGCAAGCGCACCGGCAGCGGCCAACGTCACCCCGCAGCCCGAGCGGCGGCGGCAGATGCGTGCGAAGCAGGGCACGACCAGCCTGTGGCAGGAAGAAGACGCGCCGGCGGCGCCCCTCGCCGGCATCGACACCGACTCCGACTCCGGTTCAACGCCCCCTCCCGCGGATACGTCGAAGAAGCGCCGCACGCGCGACGTTCTCGCTGCTCCTCCCACGCCCGAAATCCTCGTGCTTGCCGCCGACCTGCCCCCGCAGGTGTACCTCGGCACCTCGACCTGGTCGTTTCCGGGCTGGAACGGCATTGTCTACGGCGATGAATACAGCAACAGCAAACTGTCGCGCGAAGGCCTCACGGCTTACGGCGCGCATCCGCTGCTAAAGACCGTCAGCATCGACCGCTCGTTTTACCAGGCGCTCACCGTCACCGAGTACCTGCGCTACGCGCAGCAGGTGCCGGAGCACTTCCGCTTCATCGTCAAAGCGCCGATGACGATCACCGACGCGACCGTGCGCGCCGAACGCGGCGAACCCGTCTCGCTGAACCCGTGCTTTCTGAACGCGCAAATGGCAATCGACGAGTTCGTGACGCCGTGCCTCGAAGGCCTCGGCGCCAAGGCCGGCGCGCTGGTGTTCCAGCTTTCGCCGCTGCCCGACCAGCTGCTCGCGCAACCAGCGGTATTCATCGAGCAACTGGCTGAATTCCTCACGGCGTTGCCGAAGCTGCCCGACGGCACCTGCTACGCGATCGAAATCCGCGACGGCAGTCTGCTGACGCCACGTTTCATCCGTACGCTGAAAGCGGCGGGTGTGCGGTATTGCGTGGGGATTCATGCGCGGATGCCGGATCCGCTGCGCCAGGCGGCAGCGCTCGCGCTACTGGATGGCGAGCCGGCCGGACCGCTGATCGTGCGCTGGAGTCTGCACGGCGGCTTCAAGTACGAACAGGCGAAGGCCAAGTACGAACCGTTCAACCAACTGGTCGATCAGGACCCGGGCACCCGCGCCGCGCTCGCCGAGCTGGCCGCGCGCTATGCGCTGGCCGGCCAGCCGGTGGTCATCGCGATCAACAACAAGGCGGAGGGCTCGGCGCCATTGAGCTGCATGGAGCTGGCGCGCGCGATCATCGAAGCGTACGCGCGCCAGGCTCATGAGCATGAGGAAGCGCCCGAGCCGCCGCTCAGCTCGCCCTGATCCGGTGCGCGAACTTCTGCCGGAACTTCGCAACCTTCGGCGCCACCACGAATGAGCAGTACCCCTGATTCGGGTGCTGCGCAAAATAATTCTGGTGATACGCCTCGGCCGGCCAGTAATTGCCGTCGAGCGGCAGCACCTGGGTAACGATCTGGCCGTCGTAGATTTTCTGTTCGCCGATCTCACGGCTCGCCTGCAACGCCGTTTCACGCTGCGCCTCGGAGTTCGTGAAAATCACCGACCGGTATTGCGTGCCGACGTCGTTGCCCTGGCGATTCAACTGGGTCGGATCGTGGATCGCGAAGAAAATATCGAGAATCTCGCGATAGCTGATTTTTGCCGGATCGAAGTCGACGTTGACAACTTCCGCATGACCGGTCTCACCGTCGCACACCTGTTCATAGGTCGGCCGCTGGGTCTGGCCGCCCGCGTAGCCCGACTCCACCGAGTTCACGCCTTCGACACCCAGATACACCGCTTCGAGGCACCAGAAACATCCGCCACCCAGGGTGGCGACTTCGCCTGTCTGACTCATGCTGCTTGCTCCTTGATCCTGATAGTCGGCCGATGCCGGTACCCGCCTGACCGCAACGCGCATGCCACGATCGAGACTTCAAGCTTAGCGGTTTTTCCGCTGACCGGCGGGGGTCGCGGCCAGTCCACCGCGATTGCAGTTAAAATTGGGACAAATCGACGATTTTCACTATGACTTTCGAATCATTTGTTTCCGGCCACGCGCGCGATGGGTTCATTCCGGGATTGAGCCGGCTTGCGCCGAGGGCTTTTGTCCGATGAAGCGCGCCAGCCCGCCCAATTTTGACCAGAGTGCCTTCAAACAGGCGCTCGGCCAGTTCGCCACCGGCGTCACCGTGATCACCACGCGCGCGGCCTCCGGCCAGCTGATCGGCATCACCGCCAGCTCGTTCAATTCGGTTTCGCTGAATCCGCCCCTCGTGCTGTGGAGCCTCGCGACGCGTTCGGCGTCGATGCCGGTGTTCCGGGCGAACAGTCACTATGTGATCAACGTGCTGGCCGCGTCGCAACTCGAACTGTGCAAACGCTTCGCCACGGTCAAGGGCGACCGTTTCGAAGGCGTGTCGCATGCGGAAGGCGACACCGGCATGCCGGTGCTCGACGGTGCGCTGGCATGGTTCGAATGCCACAACCGCAGCCGTCACGAGGAAGGCGACCACGTGATTTTTGTCGGCGAAGTGGAGCGCTGCGGCGTCCACGAGAATGCCGCGGAGATGGCGCCGCTCGTATTCCAGAACGGCCAGTTTCACGGGCTCAAACCGGTCTGAATGACGACGCCGCCACGGCTTTTGCAACCGCTGCGGCGCGGGCTTCAGTTCAGGTATGCGGGGCGCTGTGGCCGCCGGTTTTCCTGACCAGCGCCACCGGCACGCCCGAATCTTCCTTGAGCGTCTGCAGCACGATATTCGAACGGATGTCCATCACGCCCGGCGCCTTATACAGGCGTTGCAGCACGAAATCCGAATAGTGTTTGAGATTGTGGGCGAGCACCCGCAACAGATAATGCGTTTCGCCGGTCACGACGAATGCGCCGACCACCTCCGGCCAATCCCGCACCGCCTCCGCAAAACGCTCGTGCCAGTTTTCCTGGTCGTTGCGCATCGACACCTGCACGAACGCTTCCAGTTCAAACCCCAGCACTTCGCGATTCAGACACGCGCGGTAGTGTTCGATGACGCCCTGCTCCTCCAGCAGACGCAGGCGTCGCAGACAGGCCGATGGCGAGAGCGAAATACGCTCCGCGAGGTCGAGATTGCTGATGCGTCCTTCTTGCTGAAGCACCGTCAAGATACGGCAATCGGTGGCGTCGAGCGAGATCGCATTCATATTCGGTCTCCCTTTCCCATTTGACTCAAATTATGTTCCAAGACAAGGCGAGGAAGGAGATTTTTTCGCAATCACATTTCTCGGCAAGCCATCTATCATTCCCTGATAGACATAAACTGCCGCAGGAGACATGGACACACTCTGGGACATCACCCCCGCCGTCAATAGCGCCACGCCTGTCTGGCCGGGTGATACGCCGGTCGGCATTGAACGCGCGTGGCGCATGGAGGCAGGCTCGCCCGTCAACGTCGCGCGGCTGACGCTGTCGCCCCATACCGGCGCCCATACCGACGCTCCGCTTCACTATGACGCCGAAGGCGCGGCGATCGGCGAGGTGCCGCTCGACGCCTACCTGGGCCGCTGCCGTGTGATTCACTGCATCGGCGCATCGCCTGTTGTGACGCCGCAACACCTGGCCGGCGCGCTCGACGCGTTGCCGCCGCGCGTCTTACTACGCACTTACAAAAACGCGCCGACCGCTGCCTGGGATAGCGCTTTCTGCGCGGTCGCGCCGGACACCATCGACTTGCTGGCCGCACACGGCGTGAAGCTGATCGGCATCGACACACCATCGCTCGATCCACAGGAATCGAAGACGATGGACGCACATCATCGGATACGTGCGCATCGCATGGCGATTCTCGAAGGCATCGTGCTGGATGCCGTCGCGCCCGGCGATTACGAACTGATTGCCTTGCCACTGAAGCTCACCACGCTCGATGCAAGCCCCGTGCGCGCCGTGTTGCGCGCCCTGCCCGAATCGCACTGAATTGCCTGCCTTCTCTGACTGGACCACCATGAACCACCGTGACGAAGCACTGGCGCTCGATAGCGCCGACCCGCTCGGCAGCCTGCGCGACCAGTTCGCGCTGTCGTCGACCACCATCTATCTGGACGGCAACTCGCTCGGCGTACCGCCGGCCGCCGCCGCGCAACGCGCGCAGACCGTGATCGGCGCCGAATGGGGCGAAGGCCTGATCCGCAGCTGGAACACGGCAGGCTGGTTCGAACTGCCGCGCCGCCTCGGCAACAAACTCGCGCCGCTGATCGGTGCGGCGGAAAACGAAGTCGTGGTCACCGATACGATTTCGATCAACCTGTTCAAGCTGCTCTCGGCCGCCGTGCGGGTGGCGAACGCGCGCGACCCGAAGCGTCGCGTGATCGTTTCCGAGCGCTCGAATTTCCCGACCGATCTGTACATCGCGCAAGGCCTGATCGAGCAACTCGACCGCGGCTATGAATTGCGCCTGGTCGACGACCCGTCCGAGTTGCCGGAAGCGATTGGCGACGACACAGCGATCGCGATGATCACGCATGTGAACTACCGCACCGGCTATATGCACGACATGGCCGCGCTGACGAAGCTGATCCACGACAAGGGCGCCCTCGCGCTGTGGGATCTTGCGCACTCGGCGGGCGCGGTGCCGGTGGATCTGAATGACGTCGGTGCGGATTACGCGGTGGGCTGCACCTACAAGTATCTGAATGGCGGTCCGGGTTCGCCTGCGTTCGTGTGGGTGCCGAAGCGGCACCAGAATGATTTTGCGCAACCGCTGTCCGGGTGGTGGGGACATCGTGCGCCGTTCAAGATGGATCCCATGTATCAGCCGGATGACGGCATCGGCCGCTTCCTGTGCGGCACGCAGCCGATGGTGTCGATGTCGCTGGTCGAATGTGGGCTCGATGTGTTTCTGCAAACGGATATGCAGGCGGTCCGCAAGAAGTCGCTGGCGCTGACGGATCTGTTCATCGAACTGGTTGAAGCGCGTTGCAGCGAGTTTCCTTTGAAGCTCGTGACGCCGCGTGAGCATGCGCAGCGCGGTTCGCATGCGAGCTTCGAGCATCCGCATGGGTACGAGGTGATGCAGGCGTTGATCGCGCGTGGTGTGATTGGCGATTATCGCGAGCCGCATGTGTTGCGGTTTGGTTTTACGCCGCTGTATACGCGCTTTGTCGATGTGTGGGATGCCGTGGAGACGCTGCGCGAGGTGCTGACGCAAGAGACCTGGCAGGCACCTGAATTTGCCGAACGCGGCGCTGTGACCTGAGGAGCGCGCGATGACCGATCATATGCAAACGCCGGGGCTGCCGGAAGAAAAACCGGCGCAGGGGTGTCCGTTTGGGCATGGGAGTGGTGGTGCTGGTGCTGGTGTGGCTACTGCTAGTGCTAGTGCTATCGCCGCTTCGGGCGAGGGCTGGCACGATGCGCAACTCGATTTTTCGGAGTCGATGAGTTACGGCGATTATTTGTCGTTGGGGACGGTGCTCGATGCGCAGCATCCGCTGTCGCCGGATCACAACGAGATGTTGTTCATCATCCAGCATCAGACGAGCGAGTTGTGGATGAAACTCGCGCTGTATGAGTTGCGGGCGGCGCTCGATGCCGTGCATCGCGATGAGTTGCCGCCGGCGTTCAAGATGCTGGCGCGTGTGTCGCGGATCATGGAGCAGCTCGTGCAGGCATGGAGCGTTCTCGCGACGATGACGCCGTCCGAGTACACGGCGATGCGGCCTTATCTTGGCAGCTCGTCTGGGTTTCAGTCTTATCAGTATCGGCAGATTGAGTTTTTGTTGGGCAATAAGAATGAGCAGATGCTCAAGCCGCATGTGCATCGGGAGGATGTGTTCGCTGAGGTGAAGGCCTCGCTGGAAGCGCCTTCTTTTTATGATGAAGTCGTTCGGCTGTTGTCACGGCGTGGGTTTGCGATTTCACCTTCCAGGTTGGAGAGGGACTGGACGCAGCCTACTACGCATGATGCTTCGGTTGAGGCTGCCTGGCTTGAGGTGTATCGGAATCCTTCGCAACATTGGGAGTTGTATGAAATGGCTGAAGAGCTTGTTGATCTCGAGGATGCTTTTCGCCAGTGGCGGTTTCGGCATGTGACTACGGTTGAGAGGATTATTGGGTTTAAACAAGGCACAGGTGGAACTAGTGGTGCAACGTATCTGCGCAAGATGTTGGATGTGGTTTTGTTTCCTGAGCTGTGGCATGTGAGAACGATGCTTTAAGCGGTTTATTTCTAGTGCCGATGCGAGTGGCATGGACTGCGTGCGCACGCTGCGTAGCGACCTGTGGACGCAGCGGATCGAATTTAAAGATTAGTTATAATTCGCGCGTTTAGCCTGTGTGGTTGATCGTCCTAAAAAACGGTTGGGTTAGATTTCTGTGTGCCGTTAGACAAAACGGCCGGAAGTGAGAGCCCGAAGCAACGAAACGCACTACCTACGAAAGCGGGTAGTGCTCAATCACGCACGCCTTTTTCTATGGGCGGGCCGTCGTGAGTGGGCCGCAAGGCCCGCCGGTTTTGTTTTGTTGCCCGGTCTCTCAAACTCGCTACGTGCCCGCTCACCCCTATCTGTTAGCGAGTGTCGGGCGATTCAGGGACTAACCGGAAATCGCACCATGAGCAAAACCAGTAGAAAAACTCAAACTGCATCACGCCCGCCTGTTGATGCGCTTCAGTACGAAAAGCTTGCACTGTCGGCATTCGGATCCTGCGAACGGCAAATCCGCCAGCTCGGAACGCTCGTTGACCTCGCGGCCAGCATCACCCGGTTTCCAGCTATGACCGTCGATGAAAGACGGCGTGAGCGCAATCTTTTGAAACACCTGGTCCTTACCGTCGAACAGTATCAGCAGGAAGCCGAATGCGACCGCGAACTGTACCAGGTGATCGCGCTCGATGCGAAGGGCGTGCCGCATAGTCGGATTACGGCTAAGGTTGCGGCGCGACTGCTGGCGGATGTTGCGCAGATGGGACGAGATGCAGGGGAGGCCGAAACCGAAGCTGTGCGGGATAAAGCTGTGACGCGTAAGCGGGAGCGCGTAAAGACGGCCGCGCGTATGCGAACTGATGCGCAGCAGCCTTCGGTGCAGCACTAAAGTGAGCTAGCGACCGACAGGCCGCTGCATTGAAAAAGGCGCGATTGCCTCGCGCCTTTTTCGCCTGCTGCTTCGCGCTACGCTGTGTTGCCCTCGGTAGGAATGGCGTCAGGCACAAATTTCAGTGTCAACCAGTTTGGCTTCTGCAAGAGGCCATCTTCCCAACGCAGATATTCGAGTTCGTACAACCGGTCCGCAGGATCGGCGAACAAAAGCAGTTGCATCTGAGAACCGTCCGCATCTTCCATTGCCCCCTCGACCGGGTACAGTCGCTGGCCGACATATTGTGCGCGCTCATATCCGCTGAGGTGAAACCGGATTAATGCTCCGTCCGCCCCCTTTTGCTGATGTGCACAATCGTCAACGCCGTCCAATCTGGCTCCTGCAAGGGACCATCCCCCCAACCCAGGTATTCCAACTGGAACAGGCGATCTGAAGGATCAGCAAACAGAAGAACGTCGACCACTGCACCATCGGCATCTTTCAGGGTGCCCTCATACGGGTACGTATGCTGGCCGCGCTCTTTGGGACGCTCGTGACCACGTATATGAAATAGGATCAACGGACCGTCATCCAGCGTCAACTCGGCGCGAGCGTTCGCGAGGTCATCTAAAAGCCTTGTTCCGTCGGCAGGATCGAGTCGCGCCGCAACGTCACGGATAAAAGATTTTTCGCAGTCGGTTAGTTCACGTGTCATGTCACTTAATCACAAAAATTGTTCCAACATTGATCTCGCCGCTTGGCAGCATGTACGCTCTCCGCACAGGGGCAACACTAATAAACCACTAAAACCAGAAACACCAAACGCCGCAGGCAGACCAAAACAATGCCGCCGCCAAAAGCAAAAAATCACCTAGCCGTATAGCCCCCATCAACAGGCAAAGCCACTCCACTAATCATAGAAGCCGCATCGCTAAGCAAGAAACAAATTGGCAACGCCACTTCCGCGGGTTCAGCGAATCGTTGCAACGGAATAGCCTTAAGAGCGGGATCCCGCTTAACCGGATCACTCCACGCCTGCACCGCCATCGGTGTCAACGTAACCGTAGGATTAACGCTATTCACCCGAATCCCAAACGGCCCAAGCTCGATACATAACGCACGCGTAACAGCATCGAGCGCCGCCTTCGACGCCGAATAACTCAAATGATCATCCAGCGCCACCAACCCAGCCTGGCTAGAAACATTCACGATACTGCCAGCACGCCTCGCATCAATCATCCCGCGGGCCACATGCTTGGCAACCAGCACTGCCCCACGCGCATTCACCCCCATCACGCGATCAAAACTAGCACCTGTGGTATCCACAGCACGTTCGAGCAAAGCAATCCCCGCACAATTCACGAGCCCATCAAACGCATCAAGCGAACCCAACGCCTCGTCAATCCCGGTTTCATCGCTCACATCGAGCACCAACGGATCGCATCCCGTTTCCTCTGCTAACCGCGCGAGCTCATTCACATTCCGCGCGGCAGCCACGACACTCGCGCCAGAAGCGCACAGCAACTCGACTGTCGCGCGCCCAATCCCACTCGACGCACCCGTCACCAGAATCGAGCGTCCAGAGAAATCGAAAGTAGCATTCATGATGATTGCAACCGATGCATGACCGGCTTCAACGCCGGATACAAATCCGTATATACGCCGAACCGCTGCTCATACAACGCCATACGCTGAGCATCCGGTTGAGCGCGCTCGATCAGCGTGATCCATCCGCGCTGTGCCTCTTCACGCGATACCAGACCGACGCCAACGCCCGCCAGCAACGCCGCGCCCATCGCCGCCTCCACGTCCTGCTCGATCGTATAAACCGGATAACCGGTGATGTCCGCGATGATCTGCATCCATAGATCCGAATGCGCCGCGCCACCCACCACGATCAATTTGTCGTCCAACGATTGCGCGCCCTTTCGTCCTGCTTCGATATTGTGTTTCAACGCAAACGACACGCCCTCCAACACCGCACGATACAAATGCGCCCGAGTGTGAAACAGGCTCAGGCCAACAAACGCGCCACTCGCCTTCGCATCCCACACAGGACTGCGTTCGCCCATCAAATACGGTAAAAACATCACCCCGTCAGAGCCCGCCGGAATCAGAGAAGCACTCTCTTCCAGCAACCGATGGGGATCACCATGCGGCGTAGCGCGAGCTGCTTCCGTCTCCGCATGACAAAACTGCTCGCGATACCACGTAACCGAAGCACCGGCCGTAATCGCGCCGCCAAACACATAGATATCGCGCTGACCGTTGAACACATGCGGCATGCTGATCAACCCATTCCTCGCGTCGACACTCTGATTGATGTACCCCCAACACATGCTGGTGCCAATCATCGCGACATGCTGCCCTGCGCGCGTGACGCCAGCCGCAAAAGTCGCCACCGCAGCATCCACGCCGCCCGCGACAATCGCCGTGCCCACTTCCAGTCCAAGCTGCCCGGTCCACTGCGACAACAACCCACCCACCACATCGGACGACTCCACCAGCCGCTCCGGCATCATCGTCGCAGGAATGCCAAGCATGTCGAGTGCTTCGTCCGACCAATCGCGTTTGGCAATATCGTAGATGCCGCCAATATTGCCCGCCGCACTATGATCGACGGCGACCTCACCGGTCAGCATATAAATCACATAAGCATTCGGTGGCAGGAAGTAACGCGTATGCGCCCAGACATCCGGCTCATGGTCACGCAGCCACAACATCTTCGTGTAACCGTAGTAGCTATCCACGCCATTACCCGTGATTGCATAGAGCCGCTCGAGGTCGATGTTTTCACGCACCCACTCAACCTGATCGGTCGCGCGCCGGTCCATCCAGATCAGACACGGATAGAGCGGCCGCATCTCGCTATCGACGGGGATCCCCGAGCCGCCATACAAACTGCTCACGCACACTGCCTTGATCGACTTCGCCGCGACGCCCGCGTCTTTCGCTTTGCCCACGCAGGCAGCAATGCACTCCACCACCGCCTTGAACCATACCGCGGGCCATTGCTCGGCCCAGAGCGGCTTGGGTGTGTCCGGCTGATAGCTCGACGCATGCTGGGCGACGATCGCACCATGCTGATCGACCAGCAGCGCCTTCGTACTCTGCGTGCCGATATCGACGCCGACAACGTAGTCCATACAGTCTCCGTTTATGTCCCGCTCACAATCTGCACGCTCAGGCACGCGGCTTCATCAACACCTTGATCGAATCGAATGAGTTCGCCAGCTTGATTGCCTCGTCCCATTCCTCCAGGGAAAAGCCGTGCGTCACAATGCCCTTCGACGTGACGAGTCCGCGTGCCAGCAGATCGATCGCAATAGGATAGCAGTAGGGTCCGAGGTGCGCGCCGCGTACATCGAGCTCCTTTCGATCGCCAATGACGGACCAGTCCAGGGTCGTATCCGCGCCGAATACCGAGAACTCGACGAAGCGCCCAAGCTTGCGAATCAGGGCCATGCCCTGATTGACACCAGTCGGCGAGCCGGTAGTTTCGATGTAAACATCGCAACCGTAACCCTCGGTCAGCGAATGGACGATCGCCAGCGCATCTTCCTGCTTCGGATGGATCGTCACGTCGGCGCCGTACTCACGCGCGAGTGCAAGCCGCTCTTCCACCAGATCGATGACGACCAGCTTCTTCGGCGTTTTCAGATGCGCCACTTGCGTCATCATCAAACCAAGCGGTCCCGCGCCCGCGATCACCACCACGTCATCGAGTTGCAGGTCGCCGCGATTGACCGTGTGAATTGCGCACGCAAGCGGCTCGATGATGGCGGCGTCTTCGAGCGAAATGCCGTCGGGAATCTTGTGGACGATCGCGGTCGGCGGAATGCGCATGTATTCGGCCATGCCGCCGTCCGCGACTTCGCGCTGGAAGCCAAAGATGTTGTGCACCTCGCACATCCAGTACTGGCCGGATTTGCAATAACGGCATTTGCCGCACGGCACGATCTGCTCGGCAATGACGCGATCGCCGATCTTCACGCCGAAGTGGTCGGCGGCACCCTCGCCGATTTCCTCGACGAAGCCGAAAAACTCGTGGCCCGGAATCACGGGCGCTTTGACCCACGGGCTCGGGCCACCCCAAAACATCTTGGCGCCTGAATAGCATTTGCAGTCGCTCGCGCAGATGCCACAGGCGGCGATGCGGATCACCAGTTCATGTGCATGTGCGCGAGGTTTGCTCACCTGCTCGACGCGATAGTCTTTCGGCGCGTGACAGACGACGGCGGTCATGTTGCGCTGATCGGACTGAGTGGATTGAGTCATTGCATGGTCCCGCAGGAAAAGGGAGTGGGAAGACGCGTCACTTTCCACGGTCGCGGCAGATATGAATCGCCAGCAGAATAAGTCCGCCCTTGATGACGTTCGTCTTGTATAGCGAACCGTAGTCCTCAAGCGGGCAGTCCACCACTAAAAATGAAACCGTGGGCCGATACTTTTTTGCGCTCGGGTTAGTCCCGCGCGCTCCGGATCAAATTTGACGCGGCGCAACACACGCCGCGAGACGCCTCCCATAACGCATCGCCTCACGGCATGTCGCGCGCAAAGCCCCACCACGCCGCGCTGCGCCACGAAAAGCCGTGCGCGTCGCCTTGACTTTCGTTTCGCCGGGTACGATCATTCGCTCACAAGCAGAGCAAATGCTCCACCTCAAGAAGAAACGCACGCGCTACGCCGTGCGAGCAAAGACATTCAGGAGACGCACATGAACAGCGCGCAAGGCAGCGGCGGCGCCGCACACGTGATCCTGCACATCGGCGCGGGATCGTTTCATCGCGCCCATCAGGCGTGGTATCTCCATCGGTTGAACGAAGCACGCGTGGCCGGCGAGCCGCACTGGTCGCTGGCGGTGGGCAATATTCGCAGCGACATGAACGCGGTGCTCGACGCGCTCGCCGCGCAAAACGGCGTCTACACGCTCGAGACCGTGACGCCGCAGGGCGAACGCGCCTACGAGACGATCCGCTCGATCGAGCGCGTGGTGCCGTGGTCCGAAAGCCTCGATGCGCTGATCGAAGCCGGCGCCGATCCGGCCTGCAAGATCATCGCGTTCACGGTCACGGAAGGCGGCTATTACCTCGACGAGCAGGACAAACTCGACACGGCCAACGCCGATCTCGCCGCCGATCTGCAAGGCGGCCATACCACTATCTACGGCGCGCTCGCGGCGATCCTCGACGCCCGCATGAAACGCGGCGCCGGCCCCGTCACACTGCAAACCTGCGACAACCTGCGCAGCAACGGCGAGCGCTTTCACGCGGGGATGAGCGAGTTTCTGGAGCGGCGCGGCACGAACGATCTGGCGCAATGGTTCGACGACAACACCGCCTGCCCGAGCTCGATGGTCGACCGCATCACGCCGCGCCCCACGCCGGATGTGAGCGAGCGCGTCAAGGCCGCCACCGGCGTCGACGATGCCTGCCCGGTGATGGGCGAATCGTTTATCCAGTGGGTGATCGAAGATCGCTTTATCGCCGGACGTCCGGCCTGGGAAAAGGTCGGCGCGGAACTGGTCGATTCGGTGATGCCGTACGAGGAAGCGAAAATCCGCATTCTCAACGCGACGCATAGTTGCATCGCGTGGGCGGGGACGCTGGTCGGGCTGAACTACATCCACGAAGGCACGCTCGATCCGGACATCAACAAATTCGCCTTCGATTACGTGACCGAAGACGTGATCCCTTGCCTCACGCCGAGTCCGCTCGATCTCGAACGCTATCGCGACGTCGTGCTCGAGCGCTTCGGCAATCCATATATCCAGGACACGAATCAGCGCGTCGCCGCGGACGGCTTCTCGAAGCTGCCCGGTTTTATCGCGCCGACCCTGGCTGAATGTTTCGAGCGCGGCGTCACACCGGCGGCGACGGCCATGCTGCCGGCGCTGTTCTTCCGTTTCCTCGACCGCTGGCAGGCCGGCAAGCTGCCGTACGCGTATCAGGACGGCGTGATGGACGAGCGCGTCGCCCGCGCCTTCTTCACGGCGCCGGATCCGTTGCAGGCTTTCAGCGCCGACCGGCTGCTGTGGGGCAGCATGGCGCAGACGCCGGAACTGGAGTCGGCATTGAGCGGCGCGTTGGCGCGCGTCGACGTGTGGCTCGCCAAACGCGGCGCGGCCTGAATCGGCGCGATATGTCACAGCACCTCGCGCCATCTCGTGCCGCATCGGTTCACACAGTTGCCAGGCTTAATGCGCATGGCACTGCGCGCCGTGTGCGGCTAAAGTAGCGCATCCCTACCGACGAAGGTTTCGCGCCCATGTATCTCGGCATCGACCTCGGCACGTCCGAAGTGAAAGTCCTGCTGCTCGCCTCCGATGGACGCGTGATCGGCACCGCGGGCTCACCGTTTACCGTTTCGCGTCCGCATCAGCGCTGGGCCGAACAGAATCCCGAAGACTGGTGGGCGGGCACGCGCATCGCCTTGGCCGCGCTGCGCGCGAGCCATCCCGACGAATTCGCGCAGGTCCGCGGCATCGGCCTCTCGGGCCAGATGCACGGCGCCGTGCTGCTGGATGCACAGGACCGCGTGCTGCGGCCCGCGATTCTGTGGAACGACATGCGCAGCGACAAGGAATGCGCCGAGTTGACTGAGCGCGCGCCGGAGTTGCATACCATCGCAGGCAATCTGGCCATGCCCGGTTTCACCGCGCCCAAACTGCTATGGGTGGCGCGCCATGAACCCGACATCTTCGCGCGGACCGCCTGCGTGCTGCTGCCCAAGGATTACTTGCGTCTGCAACTGACGGGCGGCAAGGTGTCCGATCCGTCGGATGCGGCGGGCACGCTGTGGCTCGACGTCGCCAAACGCGACTGGTCGGATTCGCTGCTAGCCGCCTGCAATATGACGCGCGCGCAAATGCCGAGTCTGTGCGAAGGCAGCGAGCCGTCCGGCACGCTGCTGCCCGCGGTGGCGCGCGAATTCGGTTTGAGCGACGGCGTGATCGTCGCGGCCGGCGGCGGCGACAACGCGACGAGCGCGATCGGCGTCGGTGCGGTGCAGCCGGGCGACGGCTTCGTCTCGCTCGGCACGTCCGGCGTGCTGTGCGTGATCGGCGACAGCTTCCGGCCGAATCCGGCGTCCGCGGTACACGCGTTCTGCCACGCCATTCCCAATCGCTGGCATCAGATGAGCGTGGTGTTATCGGCGGCGAGTTGCCTGCGCTGGGTCTGCAAGCTCACCTCGACCAACGAGCCGACGCTGCTCGCTGAAGTCGAAGCGCTCGCGCCCGACGCATTGACTACCGCGCCGCTGTTTTTGCCCTATCTGTCCGGCGAACGCACGCCGCACAACGACCCGTACGCGCAAGGCGTGTTCTTCGGCATGAATCACGCAACCGACCGCGCGTTGCTCGGCTATGCGGTGCTCGAAGGCGTGACACTGGCGCTGACCGACGGCCTCGACGCATTGCGTGCGGCCGGCACCGAAGCCAAGGCACTGTCCCTGCTCGGCGGCGGCGCCCGCAGCGATTACTGGGGCCAACTACTGGCCGACGCGCTCGACACCACCACCTGCAAGCACGGCGGCGGCGAAACCGGCGCTGCGTTGGGTGCGGCGCGGCTGGGCTGGCTCGCGGCCGGCGGCGATCCCGCCACCGTGCTGACCAAGGCACCGGTTGAGAAAGCCTTCACGCCGAACCCCAAGCGGCACGCCGAACTGCGTGTGCGGCTCGAAGCCTATCGCGCGCTGTACCGCCACGTGCGGCCACTGTTCGACCCGGCGCGTCAGCCGCTCGCCTGACCGACCATCCGCAGCCGGTCCGCACCGCGAGACGCGTGAGGACCGGCCGCTATCATCGGCGCACTTTTCGCGAACCGTCACCGTGCCCAAGTCCACAGAAAAACTAGACCTCGCCACCCGCGCCGCGTGGCTTTACTACGTCGCCGGCAACACCCAGAACGAGATCGCCGAAAAGCTGCAGGTGTCGCGTCCGGTCGCGCAACGGCTGGTGGCCTTTGCAGTCGAGAAGAACCTGATTCGGGTGCGCGTCGATCATCAACTGGCCGACTGCCTCGCGCTCGCCGATCAGTTGTCCAAACGCTACGGCCTAGCCATGTGCGAAGTCGTGCCGATCGACAGCGACACGGCCGAAGAAGTCGACCGCAAGCTGGCGGTGGCCGGCGCGCAGGTGATGGAGCGCTATCTCACCGAAGAAAAGCCGATGGTGGTCGCGGTGAGCAGCGGCCGTACGCTGAAGGCCGCGGTCGATCAGATCGCGCAGCTGGAGCGTCCGCAGCACCGGCTGGTATCGATGGTCGGGGCGATCGCTTCGGACGGCTCCTCGAACCGCTACGACGTCGCGCTGCATATCTCCGAGAAGACCGGTGGCAAGCATTTCCTGCTGCCCGCGCCCTTGCTCGCCGATAGCGAGGCCGAGCGCGCGCAGTGGTGCAATCACCGGCTGTACCGGATCGTCGAATCGTTGTCGGCGCAAGCGGACGTCGCGTTTGTCGGCATCGGCAATATCGGGCCGAAGTGTCCACTGCACGAGGACGGCTTCATTACGTCGGGTGAAGTGAAGGAATTGATGCAGAACGGCGCGGTGGCCGAGATGCTCGGCCTGCCGATCGACACGGCCGGCGCGCATGTCGAATCGCCGACAGGACGCCGTGTCACCAGCATCGCGCTCGACTCGCCGCCCAGGCGGCCGACCATTGGCTTTGCCGGCGGTGCGCGCAAGCACGAAGCGGTGATTGCGGTGCTCAAAGGCGGCTGGCTTTCAGGCCTCGTGACCGACGAGCTGTGCGCGCGAGCCGCACTCGAAGCGTAAAAAAAAGAAAGCGGCGCGCCCGCCGCTTCCCGATCATCACATCACGCGGCCAGCACTTCCACGATCTTGCGCTGGAATGCCTTGCCTTCGCTGTCGAACAGATGACAGTGTTCAGGGGTCGCGCCGAGCTTTTGCGTCTCGCCTTTCGCATGCCGTTCGAGCGGCGGAATCCGGGCGATCAGGCCGTCCGGCGCCACGCTGGATTCCGCATACAGATACGCTGCATCGCCGAGCGACTCGATCGCCATCGTGCGGGCCGACACACCGTCGTCGGTCATGCCCACATGCAGATGCTCGGGGCGAATCCCCACCGTCACCTTGTCGCCCGCCTTCACCGCACCGGGTTCCACTGCGACGCGCTGCGTTTCGCCCGATTCGTAACGCACCGTGACGCCGTCGTGGGTCACCGTCTGCACCGTGCCTTCCATGAAGTTCATCTTCGGCGAGCCGATGAAGCCGGCCACAAACCGGTTGGCCGGCGCGTGATAGAGCATGGTCGGGCTGCCGACCTGCTCCACATTGCCCGCTGACAGCACGACGATCTTGTCGGCCAGCGTCATCGCCTCGACCTGGTCGTGCGTGACGTAGATCATGGTGGTTTTCAGTTCGTCGTGCAGACGCGCGAATTCGAGGCGCATCTTCACGCGCAACGCGGCGTCGAGGTTCGACAACGGTTCGTCGAACAGGAACACTTTCGGCTTGCGCGTGATCGCGCGGCCGATCGCCACCCGCTGACGCTGACCGCCGGACAACTGCTTCGGCTTGCGATCGAGCAGGTGGTCGATATGCAGAATCTTCGCCGCGTTACGCACGGCGGCATCGATCTCGGGCTTCTTGGTGCCCGCGAGTTTCAGGCCGAACGCCATGTTGTCGTACAGCGTCATGTGCGGGTACAGCGCGTACGACTGGAACACCATCGCGATGCCGCGCTTGGCGGGCGGCACGTCGTTCACGCGCGCGCCGTCGATCGTCAGATCGCCGCCGCTGATGTCTTCGAGGCCGGCGATCATTCGCATCAGCGTCGATTTACCACAGCCGCTCGGGCCGACGAACACGACGAACTCGCCATCCAGGATGTCGAGATTGATGTCTCGCATCACTTCGTTGTCGTCGTAAGCTTTTCTGATGTTGCGCAGAGTTACGCTTGCCATGATGTGTCTCCGTATCTTGCTGAGAACTGCGTCAGCTGCATAAATTCGTGTCGGTGTGCCGGTTTTCCGGGTGCCTGGCGGTGCTTATGGCCGTGCTTATGGCCGTGCTTAGGGCGCCGCCGCCGTCGCGCTCAACGTCCATTGTGCGACCAGTTCCGGCAACTGCTGCATGTCGTCGAAAACGTGACGCGCGCCGGCTGCATGCAATGCGTCGATCTGCGCGTCGCTCGCATGACCGCCGCCGATAAAGCCCAGCACCGTCATGCCCGCCGCGCTCGCCGCGGTCACGCCGGTCACGCTGTCTTCCACCACGAGACAGGCCGTGGGCGCGAGACCCAGGCGCTCCGCGGCCGCCAGATAAACGTCCGGCGCTGGCTTGGGATTCGGCACCGCGTCGGCGCAGAACAGGCGGTCGCCGAAGAACCTCACGAGGCCAGTGCGCGCCAGCACCGACTCCACGTACGGGCGAAAACTGTTGCTCGCACAGGCTTTGGTGAGCGGCACCTGAACCAGTGCGGCCTCGATGCCCTCGACCGCGGGCGCCTGCATCGCCGCCGCTTCCACCGCACTCCGGATCGAATCGATATCGTCGGCCGTGAGGCTTTTACCGAGCTGGCTCGCGGTTCCCTCCAACACCTTCTCGATGCGCAAGCCGAGCAGCGGCAGCACCACCGGCTCGACATCCGCATCGGGCCAGCGCGCTTCGAGTTCGTGCACCAGCATGCGCGCCGCCACGGCTTCGCTGTCGATCAGGACACCGTCGCAATCGCAGATCAGCGCGTAGTTACCTATACTCGTGCCTACACCCGTTCCTGCTGTCATTTGACCGCCCCGAACGTAAGGCCGCGTACCAGTTGTTTCTGCGACAACCAGCCCACGATCAGGATCGGCGCGACCGCGAGCAGCGACGCCGCGGATAGCTTGGCCCAGAACAACCCTTCAGGACTCGAATACGACGCGATGAAAACGGTCAGCGGCGCCGCGGCCGAACTCGACAGGTTGATGCTCCAGAATGCTTCGTTCCATGACAGGATCACCAGCAGCAACGCGGTGGAGGCGAGCCCCGGCAGTGACATCGGCATCAGCAGATAGACGATTTCCTGCCACGTCGCCGCGCCGTCGATCCGGCCGGCTTCGAGAATGTCACGCGGAATTTCGGCGAAATACGTGAACGACATCCACACCGCAATCGGCAGATTGATCAGCGTGTAGACGATCACCAGACCCGACACCGTATCGAGCAGTCCACTGTTCTTCCACAGCAGATAGATCGGCACCAGCACGCCGACCGACGGCATCATCTTGGTCGACAGCATCCACAGCAGCACTTTCTGTGTACGGCGCGTCGGAAAGAACGCCATTGCGTAGGCGGCGGGCACAGCGAGAATCAGGCACAGCACCGTGACGCCCGCCGAAATCAGAATCGAATTCAACGCGAACGAAAAGTAATTGCTGCGTGCGAACACCTCGCGGAAGCTATCGAGCGTCGGGACGAAAAACAGTGAAGACGCATACGCCTGCTGCTCGGTCTTGAACGCGGTAATCGTCATCCAGAAGATCGGGAAGAACAGCAGTAACGCGACCAGCCAGGCAATCACGCCGGGAATCCCGCGGCGAATTGCTTCGAACGGCGACTTGGCCGGCACGGTCATGGGCGCCGTGCTCGACGCCGGTGTGGAGGCAACGTGGCTCATTTTTCGTACTCCCCTTTCAGGTTCTTCGCGAGCATCCTCACCAGGAAGAACGACACGATGTTAGCCAGCACGACAGCGAGAATGCCGCCCGCCGAAGCGAGACCGACGTCGAACTGTTGCAGGCCCAGCGAATAGATCAGGTACGACAGATTAGTGGTCGCGGTGCCCGGACCGCCGCCCGTGGTCGTATAGATCTCGGCGAAGATCGACAGCAGGAAAATCGTCTCCATCATCACCACCACCGCGATCGCCCGTTTCAGGTGAGGCAGCGTGATGTAGAAGAACATCGAAAACGGACCCGCACCGTCGATGCGCGCCGCTTCCTTCTGCTCCTGATCGAGCGACTGGATCGCGGTGAACAGGATCAGGAACGCAAATGGCAGCCACTGCCACGCGACGATCATGATCACCGCGGTGAGCGGATAGTCGGCGAACCAGTCGATCGGCTGCATGCCGATCGCACGCATGCCCTGTGCGATCAGGCCGTACACCGGATGCAGGATCATGTTCTTCCAGATCAGCGCGCTGACCGTCGGCATCACGAAGAACGGCGCGATGGCCAGCAGTCGTGCGATGCCCTGGCCGTAGAACTTGCGGTCGAACAGGATCGCCATCAGCACGCCGCCGACCACCGTGATCACCAGCACCGAAATGATCAGTTCGAGCGTGTGTCCGATTGAAGGTCCGAACGAAGGATCGGTGGCGAGATACTTGTAATTGTCGAAGCCGGCGAAGCCTTTGAGATCCGGGTTCAACAGGTTGTAGCGCGAGAACGAAAACCAGATCGTCATCGCGAGTGGAATCGCCATCCATAACACCAGCACTGCAACCGAAGGCGAGACGAGCCAGCGGGCGGAATTGGCCTTACGGGTTTCGCGTTCTTTTTCTGTCTGGGGATGGGCATGCATGAGAGGTAGGCGCAAAGGACGCATGATTGACCACCTGTTCGGTAATGCGCGGGCCGGCGCTAGCGCCGCATGAACCGCGTTTTCCGCCACGACGCAAGTCGATGTCGCGGGCGAGCGCGGCGGGACGGCCCGCTGTGCTGCGTGAGCCGGCTGACGGGCGTCAGCCGGTGCGTTTCACGTTACTCGAAACGTTACTCAAATACCGGCCGACGGCTTACTTCTGATAGCCGGCCTGTTGCACTGCGCGATTCGCCGTTGCCTGCCCGGCGGCCAGCGCCTGATCGATGGTCATCTGGCCGGCAATCGCGCCGGAGATGCTCTGACCGACCACGGTGCCGAACGACTGGAACTCAGGAATCCCGACGAACTGCACACCGGTGTACGGCACCGGCTTGAGCGTCGGATGTTCCGGATCCGCCGTTTCGATCGCCTTCAGCACGAAGTCGCCGAACGGTGCCGCCTGTTTGTACTCCGGGCGGGCGTAGGTCGATTTACGCGTTCCCGGCGGCACGGAGGCCCAGCCTTCATCCTTCGCGGCCAGTTCGATGTACTGCTTCGAGGTGGCCCACGTGATGAACTTCTTCGCGGCATCAGCCTGCTTCGACGACTTCGGAATCGCCAGCGCCCACGCCCACAACCAATGCGAACCCTTCGGCGTGACGGCGATCGGGGCTGCGGCGAACCCGACCTTGTCGGCGATCTGCGATTGCTGCTTGTTATAGAGCATGCCGGCTGCCACTGTCGCGTCGATCCACATCGCGCACTTGCCCGAGGACATCAGCGTGAGGTTTTCGTTGAAGCCGTTCGAACTCGCTCCCGGAGGGCCGTCTTTCTTCAGCAGATCGACGTAGAAGGTCATCGCCTTCTTCCATTCCGGCGACGTGAGCTGGGCCTGCCACTTTTCGTCGAACCAGCGGCCGCCGAAGGTATTCACCACCGTCGTGCCATACGCCATGTTTTCGCCCCAGCCCGCCTTGCCGCGCAGGCAGATACCGTACATGCCGTTAGCCTTGTCGGTGAGCTTGTCGGCGAACTGGGCGATCTGGTCGTACGTGGGCTGATCGGGCATCTTCAGACCCTTGGCCGCGAACAGATCCTTGCGGTAATACGTCATCGAGCTTTCTACGTAGAACGGCAGCGCGTACAGCTGGCCGCCACTGGAGAGGCCGTCGCGGGCCGTCTTCACGACGTCGTTCAGATCGTAATCGGCGGGCAGATTGGTGAGCGGCGTGAGCCAGCCGCGCTTGCCCCATTGCGGCGTTTCATACGCGCCGATCGTCATCACGTCGAACTGGCCGCTGCCGGTCGTGATGTCCGTGGTAGCGCGCTGGCGCAGCACGTTTTCTTCGAGAATCACCCAGTTGAGCTTGATGTCCGGATTCGCCTGCTCGAAAGCGGGCGAGAGCTTCTTGAGCTCGATCATGTCCGGATTGTTCAACGTCGCGATCGTGACCGTGGCCGCTGACGCATTCAACGCAGCGCATGCCACAGCGCCGGCACTGACCGCCTTTAGCGCGGATTTGAGGGCAGGTTTCATGTGTTGTCTCCTTTCTCGTACGTTATGTGATGCTGCGTTTGTTCTACGGAAATGACGATGGATGAAATGCTTCGATCCATCCCTTCAACTCATCCAGTTACCGCCGTCGACATTCAGGGTTTGCGCGGTGATGTAATCGGCATCCGCCGACGCAAGAAACAGCGCGGCGCCGGTCAGGTCGTCCGGTACGCCCATGCGGCCGAGCGGCACCGCCTCGCCTACGAGGCGCTTTTTCTCGCCGAGCGGCCGGTTTTCATAACGGGCGAAGAGCGCGTCGACCTCGTTCCACATCGGCGTATCGACGACACCCGGCGCGATGCCGTTCACATTGATCTTGTGCGGCGCCAGCGCGAGCGCGGCGGATTGCGTGTAGCTCAGGACAGCCGCCTTGGTCGCGCAGTAATGCGACACCAGCGCCTCGCCGCGCCGTCCGGCTTGCGACGACATATTGATGATCTTGCCGCCGCGGCCCTGCTCGACCATCTGTTGCGCGACGGCTTGCATCAGGAAGAACATGCCCTTCACGTTGACGGCGAAAAGACGGTCGAACACGTCCCAGGACTCGTCGAGGATCGGGCGCATGTCGAACAGCGCGGCGTTGTTGAAGAGGATGTCGATCTGGCCGAAGCGTTGCAGCGTCGTGGCGACGATGCGCCCGATATCTTCGCGGCGCGTCACGTCGGCGCTGACGGTCAGCACGCGCTCGCCATAGGCGGCGGCGAGCGTGTCGCCGAAACTGTCTGCCGGCTTCACGTCGACCAGCACGCAATGTGCGCCTTCGTCCAGATAGCGCCGGGCCACGGCTTCACCGATTCCGCTTGCCGCGCCCGTCAGAATGGCCACCTTGTCTTGCAAACGTGCCGCCACTGTCTGTCTCCGGTTTGTATCGCTTTTTGAGGCGTGGTGAGCGAACGCCCATCACGCGAACAATTGCTCTGTTTGTGATCGAATGATCGGATACGCACAGGGCCATGTCAAGGCGCTCAACCAGATTTCGATGGTGCAGCGCGGCAGGAGCCCGGCGCGGCGCGTCCGGTTCCATCCAACTTAATACGAGAAATCGAAAACGGCCAATCGGGCTGCTGCGCGAGCCGCTGCCAAAAAATTGAGATACGTTATATCATTGCGGCCTCGTATCGCTTCAAAGCCTTGATCGTTCACGCGCGCCGCCGCGTGGTCGCGCTGGCCGGTCTGGCCGCGCCGTGTGCCCGCGCTTCGAGGCCCCTGGCCTTGGCGCCATGTCTAACGTTTGTGGTTCATGCAACTCTCACGCAGCAGGGAATAACGATGAATAAAGTCGTCTCGATGTTGAACCGGGCACGCCGCGCGCTGAAGCTGTCGAAATATGTCGCCGTGGGCGCTGCAGCGTTTGTGCTCGGCCATGGCGCGTTCGCCGCGGATGCGAAAATCCCCGTGGTGGCGGCAGAGAACTTCTACGGTGACGTGGTGCAGCAACTGGGCGGCGATCGCGTCGACGTGACGAGCATTCTCAGCAATCCGGATCAGGACCCGCATCTGTTCGAAGCCAGCCCGAAAACGGCGCGCGCATTGCAGCATGCGAGCCTTGTGGTCTACAACGGCGCCGACTACGATCCGTGGATGGCAAAACTGCTGGCCGCCTCGAAGAGCGCGACGCGCACCACGGTCGTGGCCGCCGAGCTGACCGGCAAGAAGGGAGGCGACAATCCGCACCTCTGGTACGACCCGGCGACCATGCCGAAGGTGGCGCGCGCGGTGAGCGCGGCGCTCGTCGCGGCTGACCCGGCGCACAAGTCGGCGTACGATGCGAACCTCGCGAAGTTTCTCGACTCGCTCAAACCGATCGACGCCAAAGTCGCCGAGTTGCACGGGCGCTACGCGGGTGTACCGGTGACGGCGACCGAGCCGATATTTGGCTATATGTCGGACGCGGTCGGCCTCACGATGCGCAATCTGCGCTTCCAGCTGGCGGCAATGAACGACACTGAAGCAAGCGCGGCCGATATCGCCGCGTTCGAACGCGATCTGCGCGAAAAGCGCGTGCGCGTTCTGATCTATAACAGCCAGGCAACCGAGGCCCTGACCAAACGCATGTTGAAGCTCGCACAGCAATCGCAGGTGCCGACCATGAGCGTCACCGAGACCGAACCGGCCGGCAAGACCTGGCAGACGTGGATGCTGACGCAGCTCGACGCGCTGGGCACGGCTCTCGCAGCGGGCGAAGCAAGCGGCGCGGGCGCATCCACAGGCAAAGGAAAAACACAATGAACGAGACTGGCCGCGGCGCGCCAGCTAATCCATCGGCCAATGCGCCGGTGCTCGAACTGGAAAACGTGACGCTCGAACTCGGCGGCCGCGCGATCCTGCGCGATACGAGCTTCGTGGTGAATCAGGGCGAATTTATCGGCGTGCTCGGCGCCAACGGCGCAGGCAAGACAACGCTGATGCGCGCCACACTCGGTCTGGTGCCGGCCGTCAGCGGCGCGATCCGCGTGCTGGGGCAGCCGGTCGAACGCGGCCATGCGTCGATTGGCTATATGCCGCAGACGCGCAGTGCGCTGGCCGGCCGGCGCGTGCGCGGCCGCGATTTCATCGCGATGGCCGCCGACGGGCACCGCTGGGGCCTGCCGCATGCGGACAGCAAAACCCGCGCGGATGTCGAGCGGGCGCTGGATCTGGTCGGTGGCCGCAAGCTGGCCGAGCGGCCGTTGTCGGAACTCTCGGGCGGCGAGCGTCAACGGCTGCTGCTCGCGCAATGCCTGCTCGGCAACCCGAAGCTGCTGCTGCTCGACGAGCCGCTTATCAGCCTCGATCCGCATCATCAGAAGAGCGTCGTGGAACTGGTGCGGCGCGTGCAGCAGGAACTCGGCATCGCCGTGCTGTTTTCGGCGCACGAACTGAATCCGTTGCTGCACGCGCTCGATCGCGTGCTGTACCTCGGCAGCGGCGTCGCCGCGCTCGGCACCGTCGATGAAGTGATTACCAAACCGGTGCTGTCGCGCCTCTATGGTTCGCCGATCGACGTGATGCGGGTGAATGGCCGCATCTTTGTGATGTCGGGCGACGTCGAAGTCGAAAAGCACGATCACGAGCACGAACACGACGAGGCCGGCGGCCACCGCCATTCACACGCTCACTCGCACGGGCATGGCCACGGACACTCACACCAGCACGACTCACGCGACGGACACACGCACGATGTTTGAATACGATTTCATGGTGAACGCGTTCGCGGCGTCGGGGATCGTCGCGGTGCTGGCGGGGATAGTCGGATACTTTCTGGTGATGCGCGGGCAGACCTTTGCAGGCCATGCGCTCTCGCACGTGGGCTTCACCGGTGCGACCGGCGCGGTGCTGATCGGCGTTTCACCGATCTGGGGAATGATCGGCTTCACCCTGGCTGCGGGGGTCGGCATGGGTGCGCTCGGCGAGCGCCTCGCCGGACGCGATGTGGCGATCGGCGTAATCCTGTCGCTGTCGCTCGGCTTCGGCTTGCTGTTCCTGCACTTCTTCACCGCTTACGCGACCCAGGTGACCGCCCTGCTGTTCGGCAATGTGCTTGGCGTGAATGCGTCGACGCTCGGCGTGCTGGCGGCGTTGGGCATCGTCAGTTTGCTGGCGCTGGCGGCGATCATGCGACCGCTGCTATTCGCTTCGTTGCAGCCGGAACTGGCCGAGGCCAAGGGCGTGTCGCTGCGTCTGGTGTCGGTGCTGTTTCTGGCGATTGCGGCGCTCGCCGTGGCGGCGTGTACGCAGATCGTCGGCGTGCTGCTGGTGTTCACGCTGATGGTCGGCCCGGCCGCCGCGGCGCAAAACATGACGACGCGGCTGTCAGCCGGCCTTGTACTCGCTGCCGTGTTCGCGCTGTTGCAGGCGTGGCTCGGGTTGACGCTGGCCTTCTATACAGATTGGCCGACGAGCTTCTGGATCACCGTGCTATCGGCGGTGGTGTATGGCGGGAGTTTGCTGAAGCGGCATTGAAGGCGCGTTGACGCGCCGCTCGCGGCAAGATGGCAACGGCGGCGGCACAGCTGCGCGCCGCCGCCGTTGTGATGCGGGACATCAACCGAGCAACACTTTTGCGTGATGCGCGAGGTGATCCTCGATGAAAGTCGAGATGAAGTAATAGCCGTGGTCGTAGCCTGCATGACGACGCAACGTAAGCGGCTGGCCCGCTGTTTTGCAGGCCGCTTCGAACACGTCCGGGTTCAGTTGCTCGGCGAGAAACTGATCCGCCAGCCCCTGATCGACCAGAATCCCTTCCTTGAACTTGCGCGACGCCTGCGTGACCAGTTCGCTCGAGTCGTACTGCTTCCACGCTTCACGGTCTTCGCCCAGATAACCGCTGAGCGCTTTCACACCCCACGGGCAGCGTGAAGGTGCTGCAATCGGCGCGAACGCCGACACCGATCGATAGATCTCCGGATTACGCAGCGCCAGCATCAGTGCGCCATGACCGCCCATCGAATGACCGAAGATGCCGAGGCGCGCGCTGTCCAACGGCAGATTGGCGAGCACCTTTTCGCGCAGTTCATCCCGCACGTATGAGTACATCCGGTAGTGCGTGGCCCACGGCTGCTGGGTCGCGTCGACGTAAAAGCCCGCGCCCACGCCAAAGTCCCATGCCGCGCTTTCGCCCGGCACACCCGCGCCGCGCGGGCTCGTGTCCGGCGCGATCAGCGCGATGCCGTGTTGCGCGGCGAAGCGCTGCGCGCCGGCTTTCGTCGGAAACGTTTCTTCCGTGCAAGTGAGACCCGCGAGATAGAACAGCGCGGGCACGTTCGCGTTGGGCTGTAGAGCCTGCGGCGGCAGATACACAGAGAAGCGCATCGGCAGACCGATGGTCTGCGAGTCGTGTTTGTAGATGCGCTGCTCGCCGCCATGGCAGGCATGCGACGACAGGAGTTCGAGCATGGCGTGGCTCCCGTTTAGTACAGCACGACCGAGCGGATCGACTCGCCCTTCTTCATCAGATCGAAGCCTTCGTTGATGCGCTCCAGCGGCAGACGGTGCGCGATCAGATCGTCGATGTTGATCTTGCCTTCCATGTACCAGTCGACGATCTTCGGTACATCGGTGCGGCCGCGTGCGCCGCCGAATGCCGAGCCTTTCCACTCACGGCCCGTCACCAGCTGGAACGGACGCGTACTGATCTCTTCACCCGTCGCCTTCACTTCGATCAGGACCTCACCGGCGCGCGGGCCTTCCAGATCCACTTCCTCGATCGTCAACGGGGCGCCTGCTTTCCATGCGATTGCTGCTTTGGTCTTCATCGTGAAGCTCCTGTGAGTCTGTGAGTGCCTGGCGCGTCGCGGTGTGATCTCGCGCGAAAGCCGTCATGGTATTGCAAAGTGCGTCGCCGCATTGTCTGTACGTGACATCGGTTCCGCTACGGGCGGTCAGCTTCGCCGAACCATGTTTCGACCCGGCCATAAAGATCCAGAAAACGCGCGTACCGTTGCGCGAGCGCCGCATCGCCTTGCGGACCGGCGACCCGCGTCGCGCCCGGTGCAAGTGCAGCGAGGTCGCCCGCGTGCCAGTGCCCGCTTGCCAACGCGCCGAGAATGGCCGCGCCACGCGGCGCCGCGTTCGGGCAATCGACCGCATGCAGCTCGACGTTCAGCGCGTCGGCGAGCAACTGCCGCCAGCGCGCATCGACGGAACCGCCGCCGGCGAGCTTCAATATGCTCACGTTCGCGCCGCTCGCGCGAATCGCATCGAGCCCGGCGCGCAGCGAGAACGCAACGCCTTCGAAGGCGGCCCGCATCATCGTGCCGCGCGTGTGATCGAGCGCGAGGCCGAGCCAGCCGCCACGGGCGGCCGGGTTGAGCCATGGCGTGCGCTCGCCGGTGAGGTACGGCAGGAAGGTCAGGCCTGCTGCGGCTTCGGTTGTCGTTTTGTTTTCCGCTTTGCTTTCTGCTTCGCCGAACGCATCGCGATAGGCGTCGGCCCATTCATACGAAAGCCAGCCACGCACACGTTCGAGCGCGACGCCGACGTTTTGCATCGCCGCCATCCGGTACCAGTGATCACTCGCCGCGCGATAGCGATGCAGACCTTTGACCGCGGCGGGCGCGTGCTCGGCGAGCACGACGATCTGCCCACCCGTGCCGGTGGTGAGCAACGCGTCGCCGTCGCGCGCGAGGCCGCTGCCCAGTGCCGCGCAAGGCGTATCGGCTGCGCCGATCGCGAGCACGATGCCGGCGCGCAAACCGAGCGCCTGAGCGGCTTTCTCCGATAACACGCCGCCGGCCGCATAGGACGGTGCCAACGGCGCGAACCATTCGCGCGGCAGTTCGAGTCGCTTGAGCAGCGCCTCGTCCCACACGCCGGCGGGATCCGCGAGTGCTGTCGCGCAGGCATCGGAGGGATCGGTTGCGACCACGCCACCCAGCGCGACACGCAGCCAGTCTTTCGGTTGCAGCGCCCAGCGTGCCTTGCGGGCGGACTGCGGTTCGTGCTGCACGATCCAGCGTAGCAACGGGCCGGCCATGCCAGGCGCCACGGGATTCGGTTGCGGTTCGGGCCACTCGTCGAGCAAGGCAAGCGCACGCGTGTCGGGCCAGAGCATCGCCGGCCGCACCGCTTCACCGTCGGCGTCGATCAGCACCACGCCGTGCATCTGCCCGGAGAAGCCGATCGCCTGCACGTTTCGCCGCGCGTCCGCGGGCAAACGCGACGCCGCTTCACCGAGCGCGCGCCACCAGGTTTGCACCGACGTTTCCGCCCAACCCGCATGCGGCGTTTCGAGCGCATAAGCGACGCTCGCGGCAGCCAGCTCGCGCCCGTTTTCGTCGACGATGGCGACTTTGAGGGAACCGGTACCGAGATCGATGCCAAGAAAAGTCATGAGCGATAGAACGTCAAATGAGGTATGAGAAAGGACACGCTGAAAGCGCGGATTGCGCCTTATTTTCCGTCATCGAGGCGCGCTTTCGAGGCGCGTGGATACCGGCCCGGCGGCCTCAGTGGAAACCCTCGATTCGCGGGTTAACCCCGCCAAATGAGACGCCAGGCGAAAACAGCACTATGCGCGCAGCGAGATACACCTCATTGATTTTCACACATATCCCCTGGCACGACGCCGCGCCTCGCGTACTCGCGCTTTGCCGCTGGGCAGGGCTTCCCGCCGTTTCGTGCCACGGGCGGATTTCTTTTGCCTTTCAAAGCGGCCTCACGCATATCGTCACCGGGAATGCCGGAATAGGCCCCAGTGGTCTTGTTGTAGCTTTTCGTTCCGCATACCTTGGAGCCATCCCAAAACGAGATGGTGGAGAGAGACAAAATGCAATCGAACACGGTTCACCCGTGCGACGAGCGACTGCCCGCAGGCCAGTTGCTGACGCTCGGCATTCAGCACGTTCTGGTGATGTACGCAGGCGCGGTTGCGGTGCCGCTCATCATTGGCGCTGCGTTGAAACTGCCGAAAGACCAGATCGCGTTCCTGATCAGCGCCGATCTCTTTTCCTGCGGCATCGCCACGCTGATTCAGACGCTCGGTCTGTGGATCTTCGGCATCCGTCTGCCGGTCATCATGGGCTGCACCTTCGCGGCCGTCGGCCCGATGGTCGCCATCGGCACCAATCCCTCTCTCGGCATTCTCGATATCTTCGGTTCGA
This sequence comes from Paraburkholderia fungorum, assembly GCF_046027215.1. Classification (GTDB taxonomy): domain Bacteria; phylum Pseudomonadota; class Gammaproteobacteria; order Burkholderiales; family Burkholderiaceae; genus Paraburkholderia; species Paraburkholderia fungorum_D. Next base: position 3,867,247 of record NZ_JAQQEN010000001.1, read on the forward strand.
CGATCGCGGCCGGCGTGGTCGGTATTCTTCTCGCGCCGGCGGTCGGCAAGTTGCTGCGCTTCTTCCCGCCGGTCGTGATCGGCGTGGTGATCTCGGTGATCGGTCTGTCGCTGATGGAAGTGGGTATCAACTGGGCAGCCGGCGGCGTGGGCAATCCTGACTATGGCAATCCTGTTTATCTGGGCTTGTCGCTGATGGTGCTGATGCTGATTCTGCTGATCAACAAGTTCGCCAAAGGCTTCCTCGCCAACATCTCGGTGCTGCTCGGTATCGTGGCGGGCTTCGTGATCGCGCTGGCACTCGGCCGCGTCAATATGGAAGGCGTGACGCACGCCCCATGGGTCGGCTTCGTCATGCCGTTCCACTTCGGCCTGCCGCATTTCGATCCGCTCTCGATCGCGACGATGGTCACGGTGATGTTCGTCACGTTCATCGAATCGACCGGCATGTTCCTCGCGGTCGGCGACATGGTCGACCGTCCGGTCGATCAGAAGACGCTGGTGCGCGGCCTGCGCGTCGATGGTCTGGGCACGCTGATCGGCGGCATCTTCAACTCGTTTCCGCATACCTCGTTTTCGCAGAACGTCGGCCTGATCGGCGTGACGGGCGTGAAGAGCCGCTTTGTCTGCGCAATGGGCGGTGTGATCCTCGTGCTGCTGGGCCTGTTCCCGAAGATGGCGCAAGTGGTTGCCTCGGTGCCGGCTTTCGTGCTGGGCGGCGCGGGCATCGTGATGTTCGGCATGGTCGCCGCGAACGGCATCAAGGTCCTCTCGAAGGTCGACTTCGTGAAGAACCATCACAACCTGTTCATCGTCGCCGTCAGTATCGGTCTGGGCCTCGTGCCGGTCGTCTCGCCCCACTTCTTCTCGCAACTGCCACCGGCCCTGTCGCCGCTGCTGCATAGCGGGATTCTGCTGGCGTCGGTGTCGGCGGTCGTGCTGAATCTCATCTTCAACGGTGTGAAGAGCGAGAAGAAAGCAACCTGCGAAATTCGCGCAGCCGGGCATGACTTCGACGGCCGCGGCGGCAACGAAGCGCCGCGCGACGACATGCTGCGCGCGGTGGATGCGCACTAAGCATCCGGAACCCGCGCCGCGCGACTGATATCGCGCGAGCGCTGCGGACAAACAAAAACGCCACGGCATGCCGTGGCGTTTTTGTTATTGCCGGCTGCGCAGGATGGGCCCCCTGAAACTGACGCCCGCCCCACGCAACCGCTACTTCGGTGCTTAGCCCGCCGTGGCTGCCGAGGCCGCCGCCGGCGCGCTGGCCGCACCGTAGTCGACCGGCGCATCGGCCGGACGCGGCTGCTCGCCGTTCCGTTGGATCCAGCCGCCGCCGAGAGCCTGATACAGCGTGACCAGGTTCTGCAGGCGCTCCTTGCGCGCGGTAACCAGCAACTGCTGCGCGATGTACAGGTCATTCTGCGCGGTCAGCACCGCCAGATAGCTGTCGACGCCGTTCGTATAGCGCAGATTCGACAGATCCAGCCGGCGCTGTTCGGCAAAGGTATTGCGCTCGAGCGCCTCGATCTGCTGATCGTACGTGCCGCGCGCCGCCAGTCCGTCCGCCACTTCGCGGAAGGCCGTCTGGATCGCCTTTTCGTACGTCGCGATCTGGATGTTCTTCTGCACGGTGGCGAGGTCGAGATTGGCCTTGTTCTGGCCGCCTTCGAAGATCGGCAGCGTGATCGACGGCGCGAAGCTCCATGCCGCCGAACCCGGCTTGAACAGACTGCCGAGCGACGGGCTCAACGTACCGAAACTGCCTGTGAGCGAGACTTTCGGGAAGAACGCTGCACGCGCCGCGCCGATATTCGCGTTGGCCGCCAGCAGGTTCTCTTCAGCCTCCATGATGTCCGGGCGACGCGTCAGCAGATCGGACGACAACCCCGCCGGAATATCCGTGAGGAGATTCTGATTGTCCAACGACATGCCAGGCGGCAGATCGTCGGGCAACGGTTCGCCGAGCAGCAGCACCAGCGCGTTATCGGCCTGAGCCCGCAGACGCGCCTGCGACTGCAGATTGGCGTTCGCCTGCTCGACCACCGTTTGCGCCTGGCGCAGATCCAGTTCCGAGCCGGTGCCGTTGTCGAACTGCAGCTTGGTGATCCGATACGATTCCTGCGCGGTCTTCAAGGTGCCCTGGGTGACCTTCATCAGGTCGTCCAGTTCGAGCACCGTCATGTACTGATTCGCGACCTGCGAGACCAGCGCGATTTCCGTGGCCTTGCGCGCCTGAGCGGTGGCCAGGTACTGCGCCAACGCCTGGTCCTTCAGGCTTTGAATCCGCCCGAAGAAGTCGATTTCCCACGAGGCGTTCAGGCCTACCGAATACGTGTTGGTAATCGTCTGGCCGTTGAACGACAGATTCTTCGGCGTGCGCTGTTTGGATTGCGACGCGGCAGCATCCAGGGTCGGGAACAGCGCCGCGCGAACAATCTGATACTGCGCCTGCGATGCCTGAATATTCAGCACCGACACGCGCAGATCGCGGTTGTTCTTCAGCGCGATCTCGATCAGTTGCTGCAAGCGCGCGTCGGCGAAGAAATCACGCCAGCCAATATCGGCCGCGGCCTGGCCGTTCGCCGTACGATTCGTACCCGCCGCGCCCGGTTGCGTGTCATACACGCCGCCGGTCGGGAAGGTGCTCGTCACGGGCTCAGCCGGGCGCTCGTACTTCGGCGCCATCGTGCAACCCGCGGTGAACAGCGCAACCGCCACTGCAATCAGAGAGTGTTTTTGCATCTCAATGTCCGTCCTTGCCCGAGCTTTCATCGGTCGACCCGCCACCTTGGCCGTCATGCGGATGATGCTGGTTGTAGTGTGCGAGCGCCTCATCCGGGTCTTCCTTCTCACCGCCGAATTTCGCGCGGATCACAACGAAGAACATCGGGATCATGAAAATCGCGAGGAAGGTCGCCGTCAACATCCCGCCGATCACGCCGGTACCGATCGCGTGCTGGCTGGCCGAGCCGGCGCCGTTACTGATCGCGAGCGGCATCACGCCGAGAATGAACGCGAGCGAGGTCATCAGAATCGGACGCAACCGCAGACGCGCGGCTTCCAGCGCGGCCTCGATCGGCCCCATTCCTTCGCCCTGCTGCAACTCACGGGCGAATTCCACGATCAGAATCGCGTTCTTCGCCGACAGCCCCACCGTGGTCAACAGACCCACCTGGAAGAACACGTCGTTCTCGAGCCCGCGCAACGTAGCGGCCAGCAGTGCGCCGATCACGCCGAGCGGCACCACCATGATCACCGAGAACGGGATCGACCAGCTTTCATACAGTGCCGCGAGACAGAGGAACACGACGAGGATCGAGATGCCGTACAGAATCGGCGCCTGCGAACCGGACTGGCGTTCCTGCAACGACAAGCCCGTCCATTCGTAGCCGATACCGGCCGGCAGCTTCGCCACGAGTGCTTCCATCGCCGTCATGGCCTGACCGGTCGACTTGCCCGGTGCAGCGGCGCCCTGGATTTCCACTGCCGAGATACCGTTGTAGCGCTCGAGCTTCGGCGAACCGTAGGTCCACGTGCCGCTGGCAAACGACGAGAACGGGACCATGGTGCCGGCCGAATTGCGCACGTACCACACGTTCAGGTCTTCCGGCTTCATGCGGAACGGTGCATCACCCTGCACGTACACCTTCTTGATCCGGCCATCGGTATCGAGGAAGTTGTTCACGTACTGCGACGCCCACGCGATCGAGAACGTCTGGTCGATCGCCGACAGCGACACGCCCTGTGCGGCCGCCTTCTCGTGGTCGATGTCCACCTTGAACTGCGGCGTATCGTTCAGGCCGTTCGGACGCACCTGCGCCAGCGTCGGATCTTTCGCCGCCATGCCGAGCAGCTGATTGCGTGCTGCCATCAGTGCTGCGTGGCCGACACCCGCGCGATCCTGCAATTCGAAGTCGAAGCCCGCGGCGGTGCCGAGTTCAGGAATCGACGGCGGATTCACCGGATACACGAGGGCGTTCTTGTAGCCGGAGAAGTGCATGAAGAGACGGCCCACCAGCGCCTGTACCTTCTCGTCCGAATGCTGACGCACCGCGTAGTCTTTCATCCGCACGAACACGAGACCGGCATTCTGGCCGCGGCCGGCAAAGCTGAAGCCGTTCACCGTGAAGGCCGATTCGACAATGCCCTTCTCGGTGTTGAGCAGGTAGTCCGACACATCCTTCAGCGCGCGCGCCGTGGTTTCCTGGGTCGAACCCGATGGCGTTTGCACCAGCACGAACATCGTGCCCTGGTCTTCGTCCGGCAGGAACGACTTCGGCAGCTTCACGAACAGCAGGCCGACCGCGAAGATCACCACCATATAGATGATCAGCCAGCGGCCCGAGCGCTTGATCACGTGGTGAACGCCCGAGTGATACTTGTCGCGGCTCGTTTCGAAGGTGCGGTTGAACCAGCCGAAGAAGCCTTTCTTCTCTTCGTGATGGCCCTTCGGAATCGGCTTGAGAATCGTCGCGCACAATGCCGGCGTCAGGATCAACGCGACCAGCACGGACAGCACCATGGCCGCCACGATCGTCAGCGAGAACTGCCGGTAAATGGCGCCGACCGAACCGCCCGAGAACGCGACCGGCACGAACACCGCCGACAGCACGAGCGCCACGCCGACCAGCGCACCGGTAATCTGGTCCATCGCCTTGCGGGTGGCATCACGAGGCGACAAGCCCTCCTCCGCCATCACCCGCTCGACGTTTTCCACCACCACGATCGCATCGTCCACCAGCAAGCCGATCGCCAGCACGAGCCCGAACATGGACAGCGTGTTGATCGAGAAGCCCACCAGACCCATCACGGCGAACGTGCCCAGCAGCACCACCGGCACGGCGATCGTCGGGATCAGCGTGGCGCGCAGGTTCTGCAGGAACAGGTACATGACCAGGAACACCAGCACGATACCTTCGAGCAGCGTCTTGACCACTTCTTCGATCGACAGACGCACGAACGGCGTGGTGTCGTACGGATACTTCACGACGAGGCCATGCGGGAAGTACTTCGACAATTCGTCGATCTTCGCGCGCACTGCCTTGGCGGTTGACAGCGCGTTCGCGCCGGTGGCGAGCTGAATCCCGAAGCCTGCGGTCGGCTGACCGTTGTATTTGGTGTCGAAGTTGTAGTTTTCGCCACCCAGCTCGATACGGCCAACGTCCTTGATGCGGACCCGCGAGCCATCCGGATTCACCTTCAGCAGCACGTTGCCGAACTGTTCAGGCGTATTGAGCAGCGTGGCTTCCGTGATAGTGGCCTGCAGCACCTGGCCCGGCACCGACGGCGTACCGCCGAGCGAGCCGCCGGCCACCTGGACGTTCTGCGCCTGCAAGGCCGTCTGCACATCCACCGGCGTGAGGCCGAAGTTGGTCAGCTTGTTCGCATCGAGCCAGATCCGCATGGCGTATTGCGAGCCGAATAGCGTCACCGTGCCCACGCCGTCGATACGGCTGACCGGATCCTGAATGTTCGACGCGACGTAGTTCGCCAGGTCGTACTTGCTCATGCTGCCGTCTTCGGACACGAACGCCATGACCAGCAGGAAGCTGCTGCTCGACTTCGTGACCTTGGTGCCCAACTGCTGCACGGCTTGCGGCAACAGCGGCGTGGCGAGCTGCAGCTTGTTCTGCACCTGCACCTGCGCGATGTCAGGATTGGTGCCGGCCGCGAACGTCAGCGTGATGGTTGCCGTACCCGAGTCGTCTGACGTGGACGACAGATACAGCAAGTGGTCGAGACCACTCATCTGTTGCTCGATCACCTGCGTGACGGTGTTTTCCACCGTCTTCGCCGAGGCGCCCGGGTACGTTGCGCTGATCTGCACGGCCGGCGGCGCGATGGTCGGGTATTGCGCGATCGGCAGTGTGAAGACCGACGCGATACCCGCGAGCATCAGAATAATGGCGATCACCCATGCAAAAATCGGGCGATCAATAAAGAACTTTGCCATGAGGCGGGCTCCCTGTTATTACGCGCCCGATGCAGCGGAGGCCGGTTGAGCCGTCTGCGCACCGCTGGCGGCCGGCGCACCCTGAGCGGATGCGTCGGAGGCGGGGGCGGCGGGAAGTTGCGCCGCGACTGTCTTGACCTGCGTGCCGGGGCGGGCCTTGTCGGTGCCCTGGACAATCACGCGGTCGCCCGGCTTCAGGCCGCTTTCGACCACCCAGTTCGACCCGTACGTGCCCGAGGTGACCAGCTGACGCAACACGACCTTGTTGTCCGGGCCGACGACCAACGCGGTCGGCTGACCCTTCTGGTCATGCGTGATGCCGACTTGCGGGACGACCAGCGCGTTTTCGTTCACACCTTCTTCGATCTTCGCGCGCACGAACATGCCCGGCAGCAGCACCTTGTCCCGGTTCTGGAAGATCGCGCGAACCGTGACCGAGCCGGTGCTCTGGTCGACCGTCACGTCGGTGAACTGCAGCTTGCCCTTCTCCGAATAGGTGCGGCCGTCTTCGAGGACCAGCGAAACCTTGGCGGCGTCCGGACCGCTCGTCTTCAGGCGCCCTTCCTGCACGTCGCGGCGCAGCTTCAGGCCGTCGAGACTCGATTGCACCAGGTCCACATAGACCGGATCGAGTTGCTGGACCGTGGCCATCAGCGTGGCGGCGCTCGCCTGCACATACGCGCCCGGCGTGACTTGCGACACGCCGATCTGGCCCGTCACCGGCGAGGTGACGTCGGTATAGCCAAGATTGATCTGCGCCGTATCGACCGCTGCCTTGCCCGCGGCTACGTCAGCGACGGCCTGGCCTTCTGCGGCGACCGCGTTGTCGTAGTCCTGCTTGCTGACCGCGTTGGCGGCAACCAGCACCTTGTAGCGGTTGGCCTGCGCGGTGGTCGAGGCGAGGTTGGCCTGCGCCTTCGCCAAGGATGCCTTCGCGTTGTTCAGCGCGGCGATGTAGGGCGCCGGATCGATCTTGTACAGCCGTTGGCCGGCCTTGACCTGGCCGCCTTCCGTGAACTCGCGGCGCAGCACGATGCCGTCGACCCGTGCGCGCACTTGCGCGACGAGGAAGGCGCTGGTGCGGCCTGGCAATTCGGTGGTGACGGGCACAGCCTGCGGCTGGACGGTGACGACGCCCACTTCGGGCGTTTGTTGCGGCGGGGCCGATTGTTTTGGTCCGCACGCGGCCAGCAATACGGCAGCCGTCGCGGCACTGATTAAGCGGAATGGAACCCGTTCGACGCGCATGGAGCGACCTCTGTCAAAGACTGAGAATGAAAAAGTGCGCGCATCCCTACCCCGGGGACGACAGCGCACACATGCGTCTTGCGACGCCTGACCGGAAGCCCGCGGATGCAAGCCAGACCTGCAGGGGCATCCTGAGCAAAATGCGCCGTACCGGGGCAATGCCGCACGGTGCAGCCCGTCTGGGCACAGCGCAAAAGCGTTTTGAAAGGCAACAGTGACGGATATTAACCGGTCGTCACGGCTTGGGCTATCCGATCGTGGGGTGCTATTATATATACATTCAAGAATGCATGTAAAAGTGCGTTTACGTCATCTTCAGGCGGGGACCTGCAAGTTCGCGTTACAAAATGCTCACGAGCAAACGGATTGTCACCGGGCGTTTTTAAAAAGGCTCGGGAAAACCCCACAATCAGGGCAGGTCACAGCAATATGGTCAGAAGAACCAAAGAAGAGGCGCAGGAGACGCGCAACAGCATCCTCGACGCAGCCGAACGGGTCTTCTTCGAGAAGGGTGTGTCGCGCACGTCGCTAGCCGACATCGCGCAGGCCGCCGGGGTCACGCGCGGCGCGATTTACTGGCATTTCGCGCACAAAAGCGATCTGTTCACCGAAATGTTCGACCGCGTGCTGCTGCCGCTCGACGAACTCAAAGCCGCCTCGCAAGACCCCAACGAACCCGATCCGCTCGGGCGCCTGCGGGAAATCTGCGTCGTCTGCCTGCGCGACACCGCCAACGACCCGCGCCGCCGGCGGGTGTTCGACATCCTGTTCCTCAAGTGCGAGTTCGTCCAGGAAATGGGGCCGGTGATGGTCCGCTATCAGACCAATATGCGCGAAGGGCTCGCGAAGATCGAAAGCGCATTGCGCAACGCGCTCTCCAAAGGGCAGGTACCCGCTGATCTCGATACCAAGGTGGCGGCGGCGATGATCCACGCGTTCGTCAGCGGCTCGCTGCGCGACATGTTGTTCCTGCCGGGGGCGACCGATTTCGGCAAGCATGCCGAGCGGATGGTCGAGGGCATGTTCGACGCGCTGCGGCTCAGCCCGGCGTTGCGTAAGGCGTAAGGGGTACGCGGCGGCCCTATCTGATCGGGTAGCTGCCTGGATAGATAGGGCAAACTCAAAAACGGCGGGTGGGGTGCGCAATCGCGCATCCCGCCCGCTTCCGTTCATGCGGTGCCGCTCAATGCAGTGGCTTAATGCAGTGGCTCAATGCAGTGGCTTAACGCAGTGGCTCAATGCAGCCGCCCCATGCACCTACCTTCACGCTGCCGCCCGGCTGGCGCGCGCCGTCTGATTCGACGCATAAATGTTGCCGCGCTCGAGCGGCGCCCCGCTCTTCACCGCCGCGACCCATTGATCCGTACTCGCGACGGCCGCGAAACGCGACTGCAGCACCACGCTGAATACCCGGTGTATATCCTGCGCGCTCGCAAAGCCGGCGCTGTTCTCATAGGGCACCGATCCCGTTGCGTCGTAGAGGAACTCGACCGTGAGCCCGGCGTGGACGGCGTGAAAAATAGTCGCCGCGTCGCAGTTGTGCGTCATGTAGCCGGCCACCGTCAGCGTGTCGATCTGCTGCGCGGCAAGCCAGTCGGCCAGATCGGTCCCGGCGAAGGCGCTCGGCAGCGACTTCTCTACATAGTGATCGTGGCTGCGCGACCCCACCACCGGATGCAATTCCGCACCGGCGCTGCCACGCGCGAACAGCGGCGAATTGGCCGGCGCGAAATTTTGCACCACGACCACGGGTACGCCCGCAGCACGCGCCGCATCCATCGCGCGGCCAATATTGGCAAGCGAAGTCTGCACATCCGGGTATTCGATCGGCAGATCGCCGGTGACGTATTCGTTCTGCACATCGACGACGATCAACGCACGGCGCGGTGTGGTCATGGCAAGACTCCTATGAGTTATGGCTCGCGCTGCATGGCCCGAGATGGGCCGTTTCAAAATCAGCGGCGATGACTGCATTGTTAGCTTGCGACCGTTTCACCGACAGTGACCCGAATGACAAGATTCGCTAGAATCGGGCCATCATTGGGTTTCTCGAGGCGACTCATGTCGACACTGGCTTCCTCTACCGCCGCGGGTGCCGAAGCGTCCCGGCACATCGTCGCCGTGGTCGCGTTCGACCATATCAGCCCGTTCCACCTGTCGGTGCCGTGCGTGGTCTTCGGCGAGGATCGTCGCGAGGGCGGCGTGCCCGATTTCGACTTTCGCGTCTGCGCCGCTGAAAAGGGCGCGTTGGCCACCACTGCCGGCTTCTCGATCGCTGTCACGCACGGGCTCGACGCGCTCAACGACGCGCAGACAATCATTGTGCCGAGCTGGCGCAGCCCGGACGAAACGCCGCCGGAGGCCCTGCTCGACGCCTTGCGCGCCGCGCACGCGCGGGGTGCGCAACTGGTCGGGCTGTGTCTGGGCGCATTCGTGCTGGCCGCCGCCGGCATCCTCGACGACCGGCCGGCCACGACTCACTGGGCGTGGGCCGACGATTTCGCGCGCCGTTACCCGCGCGTGCGCCTCGACCGCGACGTGCTCTATGTCGACGACGGCAACGTGCTGACCTCGGCGGGCACCGCCGCCGGTCTCGACTGTTGCCTGCACGCGCTGCGCAAGATGTGCGGCGCGCAGGCGGCGAACTATGTGGCGCGCCGCCTCGTGGTATCGCCGCATCGCCAGGGTGGTCAGGCGCAATATATCCAGCAACCCGTGCCGCCGAATGTGCGCGGCCACCGGTTGTCGTGCCTGCTCGAATGGGTCGGCGGAAATCTGGACGCCCCGCATACGCTCGATACGCTGGCGGAGCGCGCGGTGATGAGCCGCCGCACCTTCACGCGACGCTTTCGCAGCGTCACGGGAACGACGGTCGGCGCCTGGCTGCTGACGCAACGGCTTGCCCGTGCGCAGCAATTACTGGAGAGCACGGATGAGTCGGTTGAGGCCATCGCGACGATTGCCGGCTTCGGCTCGACGGCCTCCTTGCGCCAACATTTCGCGGAGGCGTTCCGCACTTCGCCGTCGGCCTGGCGGCGGGAATTTCGCGGCGCATGAGACTCGCTTACGCGACCGGGTTACGCGTCGCGTATCTGACGATGTTTCGTAGGCAGTCGCCGGAATTTCGTAGTCGCGCGGACGCGACAGTTCACCCGCCGCGCGCGCCTCGCTGCGGCAAGTGCAAGGTTTCACTCAACTTTTCGCTTCAGTGCTCGCTGACCCAGCGCGCCACATAGAGCAGCAGCGCGACCAGAAAAATCATCGCCGCCCACGCCCAGTGCGGGACCGCGTGCGGATTCGGCTCGCGATGCGACACCCCATGGGAGACGCCGTGCGACGCGCTGGCCGCACGCCCGGTCAGCGTGTGACCGTGGTGGTCCTGCACGCGCGTGCGCCGCGCGATGCCGCCGAGCGTGATCGGGCGCAGGAACACATGCTGACGGCGCACCGACGCGCCTCGCGCACGGTTCGGTCCCTGCCCATGTTTGGCCCGCACGACTGCGTCGAATTCGGTGAAAAAGTCATCGGCCAGATGACGCAACGCGTTTTCGAGCTGGCGAGTCGGTAGTTCGGCGAGCGGCCCGGACGAGGTGGCCCAGATCGTGTAATCGATCCGCGTGCCCCGCTCCCTGCCGATGCCATGCGAAGCGTCGTCGGCGCGCAGCCTGACTTCGATCTGTCCGCGTAACGAGCCGATGCCTTCGGCGCGAGCCTTGAAGTTGATGGTGCGGCGCTGCGCGTCCGCCGGCCCGGAGTCCTGGCCCGCCACGTGGGCGCGCGCCTCGTAACGCGCGCGCAAAGGCCCGAGAGGCACGGTCATGATCAGCGCATATTCGCCGTGGGCGAGGCGTGTGAACGACTCGCAATTGTCGAGACTGGCCCGCAATAAGGCGAGGTCCTGCAACGCGTCCCAAACGTCAGATGCGCCAAGTGGAATCCTTAACGCGTCGGTCAGTTCCATGGCAGCCTCCCCGATGAACGCGCGGCAGCAGGATCAGGACGTCTGATCGATGCGGTCGACGCGCGATGCGTAAAACGCGAGATACCCTTTGATCTGCACGGCCGGTTCGAGCGGCGTTTCATAGCTCCACACGGCGTTTTCGATCAGACCGTCTTCCGTGCGCAGATGGAAGTACGAGGCATCGCCCTTGAACGGACAATGCGAAGTATGCGTGGAACGTTCGAGCCGCGCCATGTTCACGTCGCCACGCGGAAAATAGAACACATCCGGCAGCCCGGTTTCTGTCAGTGTGAGCCCGGCCTGGGTGTCGGCCATCGTCACGCCGCCGTGAATCACGCGCACCCGGTGGTTGTTGCCCGAAATGCCGATGGTGTGCCCGCCCGCGCTCGCGGCGGGGCTTCCGTGAGGTGTCAAGGCATCGCTCATGTCTCGGCTCCGTGATGGTGTGCGGTCGTGCAAACAGAAAAGCCACGGGGTGCGCCCGTGGCTTCATTATCGATCAAACTTCACTCGCGTGGGCGGCCTTCCTGCATGTCGCCCGGCGCACACCAGCAAGTGCAAATCGCGGGGCGCCAGGACGGTACTTACCGGTACTTATTGCGTATTCCAGTAGAACGTGGCCTTGGCGGTGCCCTTGGCTGGAATCGTCACGGGCTTCGACTGGTCGCGATCCTTGTACTCCGCATGCACGGTGTAACGGCCGGGACGCAGTTTGACCAGCATATACGGCCCGCGCGACGTGGTGCTCAGCACCTCGCCATTGTGCGCGTCGACCACCCGCACGTGAACGTCGGCGAGAAAATCGGAACCGGGACCCGTAAAGCGCAGCGACAGCGGCCACTGGCTTTGCGCCGCCTGCAGCGCCTTCGATTCGTCGAGACCGACGCCGCCCGACACGAACGAGACATCTCCCTGCTGCTGGATTTGCGGCAGACCGCCGCCGTTGGCATTACCCGCGCTACTGTCGTCGGCGGTCGTGCCACCGGTCACTTCACTCGCCTGCTGTGCATATGCGCCGCCCGCCAGACCGAGCGTGAGCGCTGCGCACATCGCAGCGGCTACGATCCTTCGCTGATTGCGTTGGGTTTTCATCGGTTTGCTCCTTTTTGAGGCCCCTGTCGCCCGGTGTTCGGGATTGGGCCCGGATCAAGGCAGACGCAACCTGCGTGCCAGCGAACAGATTGCGTCGTCGGGAAAACGCTGCTTCGCCGCACCACGTGGCGCGGAGCGTGCTGATTCATCACGGCTTCATCACGGCTTCAAGACGTTGTGGAAGGTGAAAAAAACACCGGTCCGTTGGCAGTAAATGCAACGGACCGGCAAGCATTACCTCAACGACCTCGACGTCCGACGCGATTGACGAGGGACGGCCCAGCCATCAGCCGAGATCGACCGGTACGAAGATCTGCGCGTTATCGCGCTGGATCAGCAACGCGATGCTGTTGCCGGCGCTGGCGACCATCTGCTTCAACTGATCGACGCTCGTGACGGGCCGTCCGTTGACCGCCAGAATGACGTCGCCCGGCTGGATGCCGGCACCTTCAGCCGCGCCGCCCGCCTGCTGCACCAGCAGACCATGCGAGACCGATGCGCTGCTCTTCTCTTCCGGCGTCAGCGGCCGCACCGCCACGCCGAGGCGGCCTTGCAATTGCGTCGGCTGATCGGCTTTGTCTGAAGCGACCTTGGCATCCGACAGCGAACCGATGGTCACCTTCAGATCCTTGGTCGCCTTGTCGCGCCACACCTGCACGGTGGCCGAGCTGCCCGGCGCCAGACCCGCCACCTGCGACGGCAGATCCGTCGAGTCGCCGACCGCTTCGCCGTTCACCGACAGGATCACGTCACCCGGTTGCAAGCCAGCCTTGGCAGCCGGGCCACCCGGATCGACCGAACTGACCAGCGCACCTTGCGGCTTCTGCATGCCGAACGAGTTAGCCAGCGTCTGGTTCATGCCCTGTACGGCAACGCCGAGGCGCCCGCGGCTCACGTGACCGGTCTTGACGATGTCGTCCTTGACCTTGATCGCTTCATTGATCGGGATGGCGAACGAAAGGCCCTGGAAGCCGCCGGTCTGCGAGTAAATCATCGAGTTGATGCCGATCACTTCGCCTTGCAGATTGAACAGCGGCCCACCCGAGTTGCCCGGATTCACCGGCACGTCGGTCTGGATGAACGGCGTGTAGTTCTCGTTCGGCAGCGAGCGCGACTTCGCGCTGATGATGCCTGAGGTCACCGTGTTATCGAAACCGTAAGGCGACCCGATCGCGACAACCCATTGACCCACCTTGCTCTGGCGCGGATCGCCGATCTTCACGGTCGGCAGGTTGCTCGCGTCGATCTTCAGCACGGCGACGTCCGATTGCTTGTCGGCGCCGACCACCTTCGCCTTGAATTCGCGTTTGTCGGTCAATCTCACGGTGACGACGTTGGCGCCGTCCACCACGTGCGCATTGGTCAGGATGTAGCCGTCATTGCTGACGATAAAGCCCGAACCGAGGCTCGCGCTCGGCTGATCCGGCGCATCGCCGCCGTCGCCGCGACCCTGCATGCCGGGCATGCCGCCGAAGAAGCGCTTGTAGAACTGGTAGAACGGATCGCTCGGGTCGATCGGCAACTGGTTGCCGCCACCATTGCCGCCATTGCCGCGCAGCGCGGCCTGCTTGACTACGTGCTTGGCGCTGATATTGACGACGGCCGGACCAAAGGTTTCGACGAGGCCCGAGAAATCGGGGATGCCGGTTTTCGCGGCGGCTTCGGCGGGCATCATCGCGGCTTGCGCCGGGCTGATGACCTGCGGCGCGGGCACGTCGCGATGCCCCGCCACATAGCCGGCGGACAAGGCCACGGCGACAGCCACTGCAACAGCGCTACGGGACAAGGTTTTCGCGTTCATCGTGTGTTCCTGACTGAGAGAAAGTGGCTTTGGAATGACTCGAAGCGTACGTGGCGTCGCTTAAACCAGTCTTAAGCAGCGCCAGATCGTTTTAGGCGGCTTTCCAGTCATTTCAGCCCGGTTTTAAGGCTGCTTTAAGCCTCTTTCCCTACCGCAGGCAACACGTCTCAGAAGCGGATGGTGACCTGCAATCCACCTGCGGGCGATTCGTCGAGCGACACCGCCGCGTGGTGTTGTGTACCGATGCGGCGCACGATCGCGAGACCGAGGCCGCTGCCCGCCACATCGGTGCGCGCACGGTTCGCGCCGGCGCCGGCCCGGTAGAAGCGGTCGAACACACGGTCACGTTCGGCCGGCTCGATACCCGGTCCGCTATCGGCGATCCGCACCACCGGATGGCCTTCCTCGACATGCAGACTGACATCGACGCGGCCGCCGTGCGGCGTGTACTTGGTTGCGTTGTCAACGAGGTTGTTGAACATCACCCGCAGCGCGTCGGCGTCGCCGATCACCGTGGCCGGCTCGCTTGCATCGATGCCGAGATCGACCCCGCGATCCTGCGCCAGCGGCGCGTAGGTCACCACGCAGTCCTGCAGCAGCGCGCGCAGATCGATCGCATTGGTGACGGCGAGCCCGTCCGGCTCCGAACGTGCGAGCGCCAGCAATTGTTCGGCGAGACGCGTGGCGCGCGTGACACCCGCTTGCAGATCGGCAAGCGCCTCGCTGCGCGTGGTGTCATCTTTGGCGCGCGCGACCAGTTGCGACTGAATCTGCACGGCGGCGAGCGGCGTGCGCAGTTCGTGAGCCGCGTCGGCGACGAAAGCCTTCTGGATGTCGAGCGCCGTGGCGAGCCGTTCGAGCAGCCCGTTCAGCGCGCGCACCAGCGGCTGTACTTCCAGTGGCAAACGCCGATCCGGCAATGGATCGAGCGCCTCGGGATGACGCGCGTCGAGCGCGCTGGTCACCCGCCGCAACGGCCTGAGCCCACGCCCGACGATGACCCACACCGCCAGCCCCAGCAGCGGCAGCAGCACGATCAACGGCCACAAGGTGCGCAGCGCGACATTCGCCGCAAGGCGGTTGCGCACGGAAACCGGCTGCGCCAGCTGCACGACGTTATCGCCGACAATCGCGCCGTACACGCGCCAGTCGCCACGCTCGGTATGCTCGGTCGAAAAGCCGAGTTCGGCGCGCGGCGCGAGCGGCGCACGCGGACGCGAGTAGTACATCAGCACGCCGTTGCGATTCCAGATCTGCAACACGATGCCTTCATCGCCGGTATCGCGCGAACCCAGCACCTGCGAAAACGGTTCCGACGGCAGCGCGGCGGCGATCTGCTCCAGCTGGTAATCGAACAGTTCGTTGGCTTCGGCAAGCGCCTGCCGGTAGATCAGCCAACCCGCAATGCCGACGCCGAGCAACACCAGCGCCAGCAGCCAGAACAACAATTGACGGCGAATCGAACGCATCGGCTCAGGCGTCCTTGGCGATCATGTAGCCGAGACCGCGCACGTTGCGGATCAGATCCGCGCCGAGCTTCTTGCGCAGCGCGTGGATATACACCTCGACGGTATTGCTGCCGATCTCTTCACCCCAGCCGTACATTTTTTCTTCGAGCTGGCTCTTCGAGAGCACGGCGCCGGGCCGGGCGATCAGCGCCTCGAGCAGCGCGAATTCACGTGCGGAGAGCGCCACCGGTGCGCCCTCGAGCGTGACCTGATGCGAGGCCGGATCGAGCGTCAGGTTGCCGTGGCGAATGGTCGAATCGCTGCGGCCCGATTGACGGCGGATCAGTGCGCGCATGCGGGCGCCGAGTTCGTCGAGATCGAAAGGTTTGACGAGGTAATCGTCGGCACCGGCGTCGAGCCCTTTGACCCGGTCGGCGACCGCATCGCGCGCCGTGACGATCAGCACCGGCAAGGCATGACCACGCGCGCGCAAGGCGCGCAATACGTCGAGGCCGTCGCGCTTGGGCAGGCCGAGATCGAGCAGCAGCAGATCGTAAGTTTCGCCGGCCGCCGCGCTGAGCGCCGCTTCGCCGTCTTCCACCCAGTCAACCGCGAAGCCTTCGCCGCGCAGCGCCTTGCGCACGCCTTCGGCGATCATCCGGTCGTCTTCGACTAGCAATATGCGCATGGTTGTACGTTTCCGAATCGTTTGGTGATGCCGCATTCTAGCGCCCGGCCCAACGTGCCGCGCCGTTGGACGTTTTTTCACCGCAGCGCGACGGCATGTCTCTACAATGGGCGCTTTGTGTCGAACGCGTCGACGCCCGATGCGTCGTGGATAACCGCGCGGCCATAGCTCACGCACATCCGCCCGCGCATCGAACCCGCGCCCCACGCCCTGATATTTTGCTTTTTCGCCCGTTCATGACGCACGCTTTCCTGTCTTCTCTCGCACGCCGTACGGCGCGGCGTCTGCTGTCCCGTTCCGCTGACGATCTGAAGCCTCGCCGGTTCGCGCCGCGCACGGCGGCTTTGCTGCTCGCCTGCGCCGCGCTTGGCGCGAGTGCATCGCTGCCGCTGTCCGTTCAGGCCCGTGTCAAGGCCACGCGTCCGAGCGTCAACGTCACGACGGTTCTGCCGCAGGCCGTCATGGTCGGCTTGCAGCGCGCGCACGTGCCGTTGTCGTCGATCAGCGTGGTGGTGGAAAAAGTCGGCGACCGCACGCCGCTCCTCGCGCTGAACGCCGGCAAGCCGATGATGCCCGCCTCGACGATGAAGCTCGTCACCACCTACGCCGGCCTGTCGATTCTCGGCCCGGACTACCGCTGGCGCACGAGCGCCTACGCGGATGGCACGCTCGACGGCAACGGCGTGCTGCACGGCGATCTCTACATTCAGGGCACGGGCGATCCGAAGCTGGTGCCTGAAGAACTGATCGATCTGGTGCAGAAGATCCACAAGGCGGGCATTACCGGCATTGACGGCGCGCTCGTGCTCGACAAGCGCTTTTTCGATCCGTCGACACGCGACC
Organism: Paraburkholderia fungorum; assembly: GCF_046027215.1. Lineage (GTDB taxonomy): Bacteria > Pseudomonadota > Gammaproteobacteria > Burkholderiales > Burkholderiaceae > Paraburkholderia > Paraburkholderia fungorum_D. The sequence continues at coordinate 3,884,286 of NZ_JAQQEN010000001.1, forward strand.
TGCCCGCCTTCGACGACGACGCCACCGCACCGTACAACGTCGGGCCCGACCCGCTGCTGTACGCATTCAAGGCGCTGTCATTCACAGTGACGCCTTCGCCGGACGGCAGCGTTGCGATCGACGTACTGCCCGCGCTCGCGCAGTTGCAGATCGACAATCAGCTGCGCGCCACGAACGGCCCCTGCCGTGGCGACGCGGCGAGCGTTTCGCCCAGCGTCACGCCGCAGCCGAACGGCACCCTGGTGGCTTCCTTCGCCGGCGACTACTCGGTGCGCTGCGGCCCGCGCACGATCAACGTGGCGGTGCTCGATCACGCCGCGTTCTTCGCGCGCGGCTTCCTCGCGCTGTGGCAACAGACCGGCGGCACGTTCAGCGGCCCGACCCGCGAGGGCCCCGTGCCGGTGGGTGCAAAACTGGTCGCCACGCACGAGGGGCCGATGCTGTCGGACATCGTTCGCGACATCAACAAGTTCAGCAACAACACGATGGCGCGCAACCTGTTCCTGACGATCGGCGCGTCGGAAGAAAGGCCGCCCGCCACGCCGGCGAAATCGGCCCGCGCGATTCAGGCGTTTTTGCGGCGCGACGCCGTCGATATGCAATATCTGACGCTCGACAACGGCTCGGGCCTGTCGCGCGACGAACATGTCACCGCGCTCTCGCTCGCCGATCTGCTGCAACGGGCCAATGCGAGCCCGGTCGCCCAGGTGTTCGTGGAGTCGCTGCCGATTGCGGGGGTCGACGGCACGATGCGCAACCGCTTGACCAACCAGGGCGCGGGCGGCAACGCGCACATCAAGACTGGCACCTTGCGCGACGTGCGCGCGATCGCTGGTTATGTCGCATCGGCGGACGGCAACAGCTATGTGGTCGTCAGCCTGATCAACGACCCGCATTCCGAAGCCGCCGGCGCCGCACACGATGCCTTGCTCGAATGGGTGTATCAAGGACCGGCTCAGGGATTTACCAAGGTCGCCGCGTCCGTTGAAGAGCCACGCAGCAAGCCCAGGAAAAACCCGCAGAAGCGCGCGGGCCATTGAGTATTCCTTCTATAGAACCCGCGCGCCGCGACGCGCCCAAGCGTGTACGCTGTCGGGCAGTGTTTGAGGCGCGCGTAAAACGCAACGCGCGGCGCACGGACCGCGCAGCCGTTGCGGCCCTACGGCGCAATCAAACGATAACGACAACGTCCGCTGCGGCAAACGCAGCGATCAGGGACCACGGAGGAAGACACGATGCAATTCGATGCCGAATTGCTGCTGCTCGCCATGGCGCCAGTCTTTCTCGCATGCATCGGCTGGGAGGCGTGGCACCTGCGGCGCAGCCGTCCTGGCGCGCAGCTCTATAGCTGGCGCGACACGCTCTGCAACGCCGCGCTCGCGCTGATGCAGCAAGCCGCGGACAAGCTCGCGTGGCTCGCGATCATCCCCGTCTATGCATTTTTCTACGATCACTACCGCGTTCATACGTGGCCGGCGACCTGGGTGTCGTTCGTCGTGCTGTTCGTCGCTCAGGATCTGCTCTACTACGTGTTTCACCGCTGCAGCCACCGGGTGCGCTGGCTGTGGGCCGCGCATGTCGTGCATCACTCGTCGGAACGGATGAATTTTTCGACCGCGTTTCGCCAGAGCCTGATGTATCCGGTTGCCGGCATGTGGGTGTTCTGGATTCCGCTCGCCGTCCTTGGCTTTCCGCCCAAACAGATTGTGGCGATCGTGCTGATCAATCTCGGCTTTCAGTTTTTCGTCCACACGCAGGCGATCGGCAAGCTCGGCTGGCTCGAATACGTGTTCAACACGCCGTCGATTCATCGCGTGCATCACGCGCGCAACGATCGCTATATCGACCGCAATTACGCGGGTGTGCTGGTGATCTGGGATCGTCTGTTCGGCAGCTTTGTCGAGGAAGATCCGCATGACGCGCCGGCGTACGGCATCGTCGAACCGCTGCACACCTACAACCCGCTGAAGGCGACGTTTCACGAATGGGCGTCGATGGCCGCCGATTTCGCGAGCGTGCGTGGCTGGCGCAATAGGTGGCGTGCGCTGTTTGCGCCGCCCGCGTGGGCTGCCGAGTATCATGCGCGCCGCGCTGCCGGCGCTGCGTCATTGGGTGGTGAGACGAGTGTGAACGAAAACCATACGGCTGCGTTTCAAACGACGCGCAGGCCGTAGAAGATTCTGTAAGCTGTCGCCACGCCGTCGACGCGGTGGGCGCTGCCTGCAATACATGGCACAAGGGCCACACATACGAGGAGATGTAGTCAACATGAAACAAACAGCATCGAAGAAACCCAATTTCGTTCGTGTCACGCAGATCGCCACGGCCAGTGCCGCGTTTGCTTTGCTGGCTGCCTGCGGGGGCGGTAGCGACAACAACAACGCCAGCACCAGCACCACGCCGCCAGGCGGCGTGAACCTGCAGGTTGTTTCGTTTGGCGACAGCCTGTCGGATGTCGGCACGTACGCGCCGGTGATTCAGTCGAGCTTCGGCGGCGGCCGCTTCACGACGAACCCGGGTGAAGTGTGGACCCAGAAAGTCGCGGAGTACTATGGCGGCACGTTGACCGCAGCGTATGTGGGCGGCTTCGGTCGACCGCTGGTCGCAACGGGCGGGTTAGGCTACGCGCAAGGCGGCTCGGACGTCGTGAACGCCCAAGGCGAAGGTTGGGCACCGAACAGCATGGCGGCGACGACCGTGCCGGTGGTCACTCAGGTGGCAAACTACCTGGGCGCGCATACGAGCTTCAACTCGAACCAGCTCGTGCTGGTGAACGGCGGCGCGAACGACATCTTCCAGTTCTCGACCACCGCCAATCTGACGGCGCTCGGCGCCGCGCTGCAGACGCAATACCCGCTGCTCGTGCAGGCAGGCAAACTGCCGAACTCGCAGGCAGGCCAGGTACAGTTTATAGCCGGTTATCTGCAGCAGTTGGCCAACCCCCAGATCGCGACGGCCGCCGCGCAGCTCGCCGCACAAATTCAGACCATCGTCAACTCGGGTGCGACCCACGTAGTGGTGTCGACGGTGCCGGACATCGGCAGTACGCCGCAAGGCGTTCAGGCCAACGCAGCCGCGCCTGGCACGGCTGCACTGCTGTCGGGGATTACCGCAGCGTATAACGGCATCCTGGTCCAGAACCTGACGGCTCGCGGCCTGCTGGGGACGGGCAAGGTGATCGTGGCCGATGCGTTCACGTGGATTGATCAGCAGGTGCCGAACTACCAGGCGCTGGGCTTCACGGTGTCCAACACCGGTACGGCGTGTAACCTGGCGTCGATGGTGACCAACGCAACCGCGTACGCCACCGCCAATCCGAGCGCGACGAACGGGCTGACCCCGGCCCAGTACGGCTCCCAGTTCGGCTCGTCGCTGTTCTGCTCACCGCAGACCTACACGGTGGCCGGCGCTGACCAGACCTACATGTTCGCGGACCTGGTCCATCCGAGCACGCACTTGCACGCCTTGTTCGCGCAGTACGTTCAGCAGCAGATCGCGGCCACGGGGTTGGGGAAATAAGTTGAGGGTTGCCGCATAGCGGCTGCAGGATGCGAATCCTGCGAACGCCTGGCTTGCTGGTCAAGCCAGGCGTTTTTTTATTGTCGCGCGCGGCACAGCGGTTGAGACGACAAGTTGCTACAACGGATTGCGGCGGCGCCAGTGAGCAGGCCGCACAAACCAGGCCGTCCCTACCCCTGCGCTTCGAATGCAGCCGCGGCCCGGCCCAATCGGTCGTTCACAGCGATCCACTCGATCGTGTCCGGCAACTTCTCGATGAGAATCCGGCTCACATCCGCGCGATCCAGCGCCCTTAGCAGGCCATACAACTCGCGCGCATAAACGTGCGGATCTTCAGGCGCGGCAATGAAGTGCACGCCCTCGGCCTGGGCCCACTCCCCTGCGCGGGAAGCACGCGCCACCAGGGCCACGCGTTCATCGCTCTGGCGCGCCGCGAGCAAAATCTGCAACGCATCAAAAGGTAGCAAGGCCAACGGCGTGCGCGGCGCATAGTGCGCCTTCAACGTCCCCGAAGCGCGCGGTGCCGTTGCATCCGAACCGTCGGCCAGGCGTGGCGCCTCGCCGAGCACGTCGGCGATATCCTGCGGCGTTATCCGCCCAGGCCTTAGTAGCGCCGGAAATCCGCGCGACAAATCCAAGATCGTCGACTCAATCCCGACGTCAGATGCGCCACCGTCCAGCACGTGAATCGCGCTGCCAAACTCGTCGCGCACATGTTGCGCCGTCGTTGGGCTCACGTGGCCGAAGCGATTCGCCGACGGCGCCGCCACGCCGCCATGTCCGCCGCGCAACGCACTGAATGCTTCGAGCAACGCCTGGGCAACCGGATGTGACGGACAGCGCAAACCCACTGAATCCTGGCCACCGCTCACGGCTGCATTGATCCGCTCGGCGCGTTTCAGGATCAACGTGAGCGGCCCCGGCCAGAACGCATCGATCAAACGCTGCGCTTCCGCCGGCAAATGCTCGACCCAGTAGTTCGGATCGCCCTGCGGAGCAAGATGCACGATCACTGGATGATTCGCCGGCCTGCCCTTCGCCGCGTAGATGCGCGCGACGGCGTCAGGACTCTCGGCGTCGCCGCCGAGTCCGTAGACCGTCTCCGTGGGGAACGCGACGAGGCCGCCCGCATCGAGCAGCGCGGCAGCGTGTTCGATCTGCTCGGCGCTCACAGGCAAGGCGCTTGCGGCGCCCCCTTCGGCAGGTTTGCTTTGATCCGGCATGGCGTGCGCGTCAGCTCGTGAGGATGTGCAGGAGCCGCGCGCAATCGCGGGCGGCCGTGCGAGCTTCCTCGAGTGTCGCGGCCGTGAAGTTCACGTGGCCCATCTTGCGGCCGCAACGTGCTTCTTCCTTGCCGTACAGATGCAAACGCGCCGCCGGCATCGCGGCAACCTCGTGCCACGGCGGCGTGACCGCCGCACGCTTCGGACCGTCCGGGAACCACACGTCGCCGAGGATATTCAGCATCACCGCCGGAGAATGCTGGCGCGTGTCGCCAAGCGGCATGCCGGTCATCGCGCGCACCTGCTGCTCGAACTGGCTGGTCGCGCAGGCGTCGACGGTGTAGTGACCGGAGTTGTGCGGACGCGGCGCCATTTCATTGGCGACCAGCGAGCCGTCTTCGAGAATGAAAAACTCGACGCACAGCACGCCCACATAGCCGAGCTTGTCGGCGATCTGCAGCGCGGCTTGCTGGGCCTGGGCAACCAGCGTCGGGCTCGCATCCGGCGCGGGGACGATGGTGTGCGACAGCACGCCGTCGCGATGCGTGTTTTGCGCCAGCGGATACACCACCGACGCACCACTCGCCGCGCGTGTAATCAGCGCGGACACCTCGAATTTCAGCGGCAAGCGCTTTTCCAGCACGCACGGCACGCCGGCGAGCGACGCATGCGCCTCGCGCACTTCCTCGGCGTTGCGCACGCGAACCTGGCCTTTGCCGTCGTAGCCCATGCGCGCGGTCTTGAGAATGCCGGGCAGCACCGCTTCGAGCTTCGTGTCGTCGAGCGCGGCCAGCGCATTCGACGACTCGATCACGACATGCGGCGCCACCGTCACGCCCGAGGACGCAATGAAGCGCTTCTCGGCGATCCGGTCCTGCGCCACGGCGACGCACCGGCCGGCCGGACTCACGAACGTGGTTCTGGCAAGGAAATCGAGGCTCGCCGCCGGCACGTTCTCGAATTCGGTCGACACCGCCGCGCACAAACGCGCGAGTTCGGTCAACGACGCTTCGTCGTCGTAAGCCGCGCGGATATGCCGGTCAGCGACGGCACCCGCCGGACTGTTTTCGTCCGGATCGAGTACAGCGACGCGATAGCCCATTGCCTGGGCGGCAAAGCAGAACATGCGGCCGAGCTGGCCGCCACCAACCATGCCAAGCCATGCGCCGGGCAGAATTGGTGAAACCGGTGTGTTGTCTGGGTTCATCTTAGTGGTCGGTCGCGGCCGGGCGCGCATGCAAGCATGCAACAACGCCCAACCGGGGGTCGGACAGGGGGACGTCTAAAAGCATCCGCCATTGCGCTTACAGCGCGGGCAGCACCATGGCGTGGGCTGCTTCGTTCTGGCGCGCGCGGAATGCAGCCAGTTTTTCCGCATACTCGGCGTTCGTACCGCTCAGAATCGACACCGCGAACAACGCCGCGTTCGCCGCGCCCGCTTCGCCGATCGCAAATGTGGCGACCGGCACGCCCTTGGGCATCTGCACGATCGAATGCAGCGAATCCACGCCCTTCAGATACTTGCTCGCTACCGGCACGCCGAGCACCGGCACCGTGGTCTTGGCGGCCAGCATGCCCGGCAGATGCGCCGCGCCGCCGGCACCGGCGATGATCGCGCGCAAGCCGCGCTCGCGCGCATTTTCAGCATAGGTGAACATCTCGTCCGGCATGCGGTGCGCGGATACAACCTTCGCTTCATACGGCACGCCGAATTCCTGCAGAATCGCGACGGCGTTTTTCATCACTTCCCAATCGGAACTGGACCCCATCAGCACGCCAACCACGGGCGCGCCATGTGTATGGGCAGTCTGGACTTCACTCATCTTACGGCTTCCTTGTGTCTTGAGGCCCCCAAGACCTGTCGCTTCGCGCCAGGCCCCCCAAGGGGTGCGAGAATCTAGCCAGCCCGCGCGATCAAGCGAGCTTCTGGCCGGTCAGGCGTTCGAGCGCTTCCTGGTACTTCTCGCCGGTCTTCGCGACGACGTCGTCCGGCAGCTTGGGCGCCGGCGGCTCTTTCTTCCACGGCTGGGTTTCCAGCCAGTCGCGCACGAACTGCTTGTCGAACGACGGCGGGTTGGTGCCGACCTGATATTGATCCGCCGGCCAGAAACGCGACGAATCGGCCGTCAGCGCCTCGTCCATCAGATACAGCTTGCCGTGGTTGTCGAGCCCGAATTCGAACTTGGTATCCGCGATGATGATGCCGCGCGTAGCCGCGTAATCAGCGGCTTCCTTGTACAGCTTGATCGAGATGTCGCGGATCGTGGCCGACAGTTCGGTGCCGATGCGGCGTTCCATCTCGTTGTAGGTGATGTTTTCGTCGTGGTGGCCCATTTCGGCCTTGGCTGCCGGCGTGAAAATCGGCTCAGGCAGTTTTTGCGCGTTTTGCAGACCCGGCGGCAGTTCAACACCACACACCGAACCGGTTGCCTGGTAGTCTTTCCAGCCGCTGCCGGCCAGATAACCGCGCACCACTGCTTCGACGAGAATCGGTTCGAGGCGCTTGACCACCACCGCACGGCCCTTGACCTGCTCCACTTCGTCTGCCGCCACCACGGATTCGGGCGCCACGCCCGTGAGGTGATTCGGCACCACGTGCTTCAGTTTCTCGAACCAGAAGTTCGCCATTTCGTTGAGCACGCGGCCCTTATTCGGAATCGGCTCGCCCATGATGACGTCGAACGCCGACAGACGGTCGGTGGTGACGATCAGCAACTGGTCGTTGCCCACCGCATAGTTGTCGCGGACTTTACCGCGGCCGAGCAGCGGCAGCGAGCGGAGCGTGGATTCGTAAAGGGTAGACATCGTCGTGGTTCGCTAAAAGTGGGGCAAAAAGTGTGACCGGAACAAAAGGGAAACGCCGTTCCCCGGATGATGCGGGAACGGCGATCGAACGACAACCTGGCCTTTCGGCCAGATGTTGAGCTTGCTTATAGCTTAGCGGACGACTTGCGCGAGGTCGCCCGATTTGTACTTCTCCGCGATTTTATCAAGCGAAACCGGCTTGATCTTGCCGGCCTGGCCTTCGCAGCCAAATTGCGTGTAACGCTCGATACAGATCTTCATCGCGGCTTCGCGCGCCGGCTTCAGATAATCGCGCGGATCGAACTTGCCCGGATTGGTGGCCATGTAACGGCGGATCGCGCCGGTGATCGCCAGACGCAGGTCGGTATCGATGTTGACCTTGCGCACGCCGTTCTTGATGCCTTCCTGAATTTCTTCGACCGGCACGCCGTAGGTTTCCTTCATGTCGCCGCCGAATTCGCGGATTTCCGCGAGCAATTCCTGCGGTACCGACGACGAACCGTGCATCACCAGATGGGTGTTCGGAATGCGCCGGTGAATTTCCTTGATGCGCTGGATCGACAGAATGTCGCCCGTGGGCTTCTTGCTGAACTTGTACGCGCCGTGCGAGGTGCCGATCGCGATGGCCAGCGCGTCGCACTGGGTCAGCTTGACGAAGTCGGCAGCCTGTTCCGGGTCGGTCAGCAGCTGTTCGCGGGTCATCGTGCCTTCCGCGCCATGACCGTCTTCCTTGTCGCCTTTCATGGTTTCCAGCGAACCGAGCACGCCTAGTTCCGCTTCCACCGTAATGCCGATCGAGTGCGCCGCTTCTACCACTTTGCGCGACACGTCGACGTTGTACTCGTACGATGCGACCGTCTTGCCGTCGGCTTCGAGCGAACCGTCCATCATCACGCTGGTGAAACCGCTGCGGATCGCCGCCATGCAGACCGCCGGCGACTGCCCGTGGTCCTGGTGCATCACGACTGGAATATGCGGGTACGACTCGACCGCTGCTTCGATCAGGTGGCGCAGGAACGCTTCGCCTGCGTACTTACGCGCGCCGGCCGAAGCCTGCATGATGACCGGGGCGTTGACCTTGTCGGCCGCGGCCATGATTGCCTGCACCTGCTCCAGATTGTTCACGTTGAATGCCGGAAGGCCATAACCGTTTTCCGCGGCATGGTCCAGCAGTTGACGCATTGATACGAGAGGCATGCTGTAACTCCATAAATTGAAACGAATTCTGTGCCGTCGGCATCTTTTTGGGGCGATTTTATCGCGAAGCAAGCTGCATACCCGTTCACACATTCCCTAAAGCGCATGTTTCCTGAACGCGCGATTGGAGTCTGTGCGCCGCCTCTCGCGGGGCATGACAGCCTGCTTCACTCAATCAAGCCAGTGCCGATCGTGCAGTCTCCTGTCGACGGGAGTTAGCGCTTTAGCGCTTACTTCCGTCCCACGCAAGGCGCTCCGATCAAGATGGTTGTCGCCAATCAATACGGCTCGCCAACCCGAACGATCTTCAGCGTGTTCGTGCCGCCCGCCTGGCCCATCGGCTCGCCGACAGTCAGCACCACCATATCGCCGCGCGACGCGTAACCCTTGCTGACCACGGTTTCCAACGCCTGTTGCAACGCAGTGTCGCGGTCGGTGTTGGTGTCCAGATGCAGCGAGGTCACGTTGCGATACAGCGCCATGGCCCGCTCGCTGCCGACGCGCGGCGTGAGCGCGAAAATCGGCACATGCGTCCAGTGGCGAGACATCCACAGCGCGGTCGAGCCCGATTCGGTCAACGCCACAATCGCCTTCGCGCCGAGGTGGAACGCCGTGAACAGCGCGCCCATTGCGATCGACTGGTCGATGCGGGTGAACGTGCGGTCGAGGAAATCCTTGTCCAGTTCCGACTGTTCCGACTTCTCGGCTTCGACGCAGATGGCCGCCATCGTTTCGATGGTTTGCACCGGGTATTTGCCCGCCGCCGATTCCGCCGACAGCATCACCGCGTCCGTGCCGTCGAGCACGGCGTTCGCCACGTCCGACACCTCGGCGCGGGTCGGCACCGGGGCGTGGATCATCGACTCCATCATCTGGGTCGCGGTGATCACGAACTTGTTCGATTCGCGCGCCATGCGAATCATGCGCTTTTGCAGCGCGGGCACGGCGGCATTGCCCACTTCCACGGCCAGATCGCCACGCGCGACCATGATGCCGTCCGATGCGTCGAGAATGCCCTGCAGCGCCGGAATCGCTTCCGCGCGCTCGATCTTGGCGATCATCTTCGGCTTGATGCCGTAGGGCGCGCCGGCGATATTCGCGAGCTGGCGGGCCATTTCCATGTCGGTGGCGTTCTTCGGGAACGAGACCGCGACAAAATCGACACCGAGCGACATTGCCGTGCGGATGTCTTCCATGTCTTTCGCGGTCAGCGCGGGCGCCGACAGACCACCGCCCTGGCGGTTGATGCCCTTGTTGTTCGACAGCTCGCCGCCGATCTTGACGATCGTGTGGATTTCGCTGCCGATCACGCGTGCCACGTTCAGCACGATCAGGCCGTCGTTGAGCAACAGCACGTCGCCCGGTTTCAGGTCGCGCGGCAGGTCTTTGTAGTCGAGGCCGGCACGCTCTTCGTTGCCGAGTTCGCAGTCGGCGTCGAGGACGAACGGCTCGCCGGCCACGAGCATGACCTTGCCGTTTTCGAATTTGCCGACCCGGATCTTCGGGCCTTGCAGGTCGGCCATGATGGCGACTTCACGGCCGGCCTGACGGGCCGCCTCGCGCACGAATTCGGCGCGCTGGCGGTGGTCGTCGGCGGTGCCGTGCGAGAAATTCAGCCGCACCACGTCCAACCCTGCCTGAATCATTTGCAGCAGGATTTCGGGCGTGCTGGAAGCCGGTCCGATGGTAGCGACAATCTTGGTGGCGCGATGCATGAGTCTCCTCGTCTGGGTGAGATCGCTGGAATGAGCGCTGCGAGTCGGATGCGGAGGCTGCGCACCGAAAGATGCTGCCAGGGGCTGCGCGCCGGTTGAAACCAGCGTCGCTTTGTAGGGTGAAGCGGTATTCGACACCAGCACGGGGGGTGCCGGTGGGGGGGCGAGCGCAATCTCTTCGTCGTGAAGTTCTGCCGGCGATTGGGCGGTTTGTCCGCTGGACAATTCCGCTGCCTCACTGGCAGTGGTCAACTCCGCGAGCGCGACGGGCGTCTCGGATTCCTGCTGGATGGCAGCGTGCTGTGTGGCGTCGGAACGCGCTGGGCGCTCCCCGGCCGTTGCTGCTGCGGTGTTGCGCGGCGTGCCGTTGCGTTGGCCGCCGCGCTGGCCGCCGCGCGCTTTTGCCGATTTTGCCGTTGGGGAGCGCGTCGCCACGTTAAGCCCGCGATTCCAGAACTTCGACGGCGGGCAGTTTCTTGCCCTCGAGGAACTCGAGGAAAGCGCCGCCGCCCGTCGAGATATAGCTGACCTTGTCGTGGATGCCGTATTTGGCGATGGCCGCGAGCGTGTCGCCGCCACCGGCAATCGAGAACGCCGACGATTTGGCGATCGCATCGGCCAGCGTTTTGGTGCCGTTGCCGAACTGGTCGAATTCGAACACGCCGACCGGGCCGTTCCACACGATGGTGCCGGCTTTTTCCAGTTGCGCGGCCAGCAATTTGGCCGTTTCCGGTCCGATATCGAGGATCAGGTCGTCGTCTTCTACGTCGGCCACGGCTTTGACTTCAGCCCTGGCGGTCGGCGAAAACTCCTTGGCCGTGACCACGTCGGTCGGGATCGGCACCGAGGCGCCGCGCGCCTTGGCTGCGTCGATAATGGCTTTGGCTTCGTTGACCAGATCGGCTTCGGCCAGCGACTTGCCGATCTTCAGGCCCGCGGCCAGCATGAACGTGTTGGCAATCCCGCCGCCCACGATCAGCTGATCGACCTTCTCGGCCAGCGACTTCAGAATGGTCAGCTTGGTGGACACCTTCGAGCCGGCGACGATTGCCACCAGCGGGCGCTTCGGCGCGCCGAGCGCGTTGCCGAGCGCGTCCAGTTCAGCAGCCAGCAGCGGGCCGGCGCATGCCACGGGCGCATACTTCGCGATGCCATGCGTGGTCGCTTCGGCGCGGTGCGACGTGCCGAATGCGTCGTTCACGTAGACATCGCAGAGCTTCGCCATTTTCTGCGCGAGCTCGTCGGAATCTTTCTTTTCGCCCTTGTTGACGCGGCAGTTTTCCAGCAGCACGACCTGGCCTGCGGCAACGTTCACGCCGTTTTCAACCCAGTTGGCGAGCAGCGGCACGTCGCGGCCGAGCAATTCGGCCAGACGTTTCGCGACCGGCGCAAGCGAGTCTTCCGGCTTGAAATCGCCTTCGGTCGGGCGGCCCAGGTGCGACGTGACCATCACGGCGGCGCCTGCGTCCAGCGCGGCCTTGATCGCGGGCACGGAGGCGCGGATGCGGGTGTCTTCAGTGATGTTGCCTTGATCGTCCTGCGGCACGTTCAGATCGGCGCGGATGAACACGCGTTTGCCGGAGAGCTTGCCTTCGGCGATCAGATCAGAGAGACGCAATACCTTGTTCATGGGCGTTTGTGTGCGAGTTGATGAGAAGGCGGTGGCGGACGACGCACTGCGGGCCTCGCGCGGCAACTCCGGCGCTTCGGCACAGCAGCGGCTCCACTGGGGCGGGCGCCGGCGGCACGCGCCGCGGCTCGCGCGCAATGCAGCGACGCGGTTATCCCGGAAACATCCATTTTAACTGATCCACACTCCCTTCTGACCCGCCACCCGGCGAATGTCCCGTATTTGATGAATGCGTCGCGCATGCCGCAACGCAACATTTCACGCCGCATCAGTCACATGAAGACGCGCAGCAGCGTAAATACGATCATTCCAACGACAATCGTGCCGACCATGCTGCGTCGCCACAAAAACCACGCAAGTCCTGACAGCGCGGCGTAGAACTCGTGATTCGACGGCGCGAACGACAGGCCGTCGGGCGTTGCCAGCACATCGGGCAACACGACGGCAGCAAGCGCCGCGGCAGGCGCATAGCGCAGCATCTTTTGCACGCGTGCCGGCAGAACCGTGCGCTCACCGCCAATCAGAAACAGCGCGCGTGTCACCGCCGTGACAAAGGTCATGCCGAAAATGGCGAGCCAGATTTGCGTGGACGTCATGGGGAATCTCCGGCGCGGTTACGGATACGGCGCAAGTCGGCGCGCTCGACCATCAGATCGGCTGCGCTGCCGGCGATGATCGCCGCGATCACCGCGAGCGGCAGCGCGAGGCGGTACGGCAGATCGAACGCAAGCAGCGACACCACCCCAGCGGCGCTCACGGCGACCAGGGTAGAACGGTTGACAATCGCCGAGACCATGATCGGCAGGAGCGCCAGCGTGCCGGCCAGCGCAAGACCCCAGTTATCGGGAATCAGGCTCGCCAGCAGAATGCCGATGATCGACGAAACCTGCCACGACAGCCAGCTGCAGACCGCCATGCCCCAGAAGTACGCCTCCTTGCCCGGCACGTAGCCGGTCTGGAAGCTCTTCTTCTGGAACAGCAGATAGATCACGTCGCCATTGAAGTAACCGAGTACGATGCGGCGCCACATCGGCAGATAGGAAAAATGCGGCGCGAGGCCGACGCTGAAGATCACGAAACGCGTATTGACCATCGCCGCCGTGAGCAGCACGGTCCAGATCGGCAGCTTGGCCGCCAGAAGCGGCAATACCGCCAGTTGCGACGAGCCGGCGTAGCACAGCAGCGACATGGTGAGCGCTTGCGGCAGCGTGAGCACGGATTTGCTCATCGCGATGCCGGTCACGAGACCCCAGGAGAAAATCGCCATCAGCGTGGGCGAGTAGTCGCGCGCGCCCTCGCGAAAGGCACGGCGATCGGTATCTGACAGGCGAGCGAGCATGAGGTGAAACGCGCCGGCGCAAAGGGCGCCGCAATGAAGGGAGTCGGCGCCAGGTCGTCAAGCACCCGCTGGCGCATCCGGATTTGATTTATGCGTGCGCCGAATTATAGCGCCCGACATGCGGCCAAATGCCCGTTCCTTGTGCAAAAGACGCTAAAATAACGCTCTTCGCAAGACCTCACAAGAAAACGCAGGGGCCGTCCCCGCGTTTTCCGCCCCGCAGGAAGTCCCCCGCCCCGAAGGAAGTCCCCTTGGGGGATTGGGAGATTGCCCACTCGGGGCCTGGCGCGAAGCGTCAGGTTCAGAGGCACTCACAACCGCACCGCTGGAGAATCGTATGTCAATGGCCGACCGCGACGGCAAGATCTGGATGGATGGCAAGCTCATCGACTGGCGCGATGCCAAGATCCATGTGCTCACCCATACGCTGCATTACGGCATGGGCGTTTTCGAGGGCGTACGCGCCTACAAGACGGCCGATGGCGGCACCGCGATTTTCCGTCTGCAGGAACATACCAAGCGCCTGCTGAACTCGGCCAAGATCTTCCAGATGGACGTGCCGTTCGACCACGAAACGCTCGCCGCCGCGCAGCGCGAAGTCGTCCGCGAGAACAAACTCGAATCCTGCTATCTGCGCCCGATCATCTGGGTCGGCTCGGAAAAGCTCGGCGTGTCGGCCAAGGGCAATACGATTCACGTGGCGATCGCCGCGTGGCCGTGGGGTGCCTACCTCGGCGAAGACGGCCTGAAGAAGGGCATCCGCGTGAAGACCTCGTCGTTCACCCGCCATCACGTGAATGTGTCGATGGTGCGCGCGAAGGCGTCCGGCTGGTACGTGAACTCGATCCTCGCCAACCAGGAAGCCACGGCCGACGGCTACGACGAAGCGCTGCTGCTCGACGTGGACGGTTACGTGTCGGAAGGCTCGGGTGAAAACTTCTTCCTCGTGAACAACGGCAAGCTGTACACGCCTGATCTGTCGTCGTGCCTCGACGGCATCACGCGCGACACGGTCATCACGCTGGCGAAAGACGCTGGCATCGAAGTGATCGAAAAGCGCATCACACGCGACGAGGTCTACACCTGCGACGAAGCCTTCTTCACCGGCACCGCCGCTGAAGTCACGCCGATCCGCGAACTCGACAACCGCACGATCGGCGCGGGCGCACGCGGCCCGATCACGGAGAAGCTGCAAGCGGGCTTCTTCGATATCGTGAACGGCAAGAGCGAGAAGTACGCGCACTGGCTCACCAAGATTTAACGCGCAGGGCGCGCCGCATGCGCGTCCCGCACGAACCCTGCATACAACGAGAAAGTCCCCATGAGCGAAATCAAGGAAATGCCGCTAGTCGAACTGTCGGCAAAAGACCTGCCGGCGTACTGCCCGAACCCGGCCATGCCGCGCTGGAGCGCCCATCCGCGCGTCTTTATCGACGTCACGCATGGCGAAGCGCGCTGCCCGTACTGCAGCACGCGCTACAAGCTGCGCGACGGCGAAGTGGTCAAGGGTCATTGATCGCTGAACGCTGAGCGCTTGCGCCGTTCCGCACCTGCCGCGCGCCATCCCGCTCGCGGCTTTTTCCTATTTACCACTCTGAACGTCACGCGCAGGATGCGCGCGGCGCTTCGTTTCGACACCGGACACCCACTCTGATGCGTCGCGCGTTGGTTATCGCACCGAACTGGATCGGTGACGCATTGATGGCGCAGCCGCTGTTTGCGCGCCTCGTGAAATTGCATCCGCGCATCGTCATCGACGCGGTCGCGCCCTCGTGGGTCGCGCCCGTACTTGAACGGATGCCCGAGATCCGCGACGTCTATGCCACCGACCTCGCGCACGGCAAGCTGCAGATGCTGCGCCGCTGGCAACTGGCGAGCGACTTGCGCGACGTCAGCTACGACGCGGCCTATGTACTGCCGAATTCGCTCAAATCGGCGCTGATTCCGTGGCTGGCGGGTATTGCGCTGCGCATCGGCTATACCGGCGAAAGCCGCTATGGCCTGCTGAACGTGCGTCACGCGAATCCGCGCAAAGACGAGCGTCCGCCGATGGTCGGCCAATACGCCGCCCTCGCCTACGCGCCCGGCGCCAAAATCCCCGACGACCTGCCCATGCCGCGGCTCGACGCGGATCTGAACGAGGCATCGCGGGTTTCGGCGCGCTTCAATCTGGATACACGGGTGCCGCTGCTGGTGTTCTGCCCGGGCGCCGAGTATGGTCCGGCCAAGCGCTGGCCGCCTGAGCATTTCGCTTCGCTCGCGCAGATGGTCGGCCAGTCCTTCCCGTACACCCAGATCGTCGCGCTCGGCTCGCCGAAAGACGCCCCGCTTGCCCAGGCCATTGCCGAAAAGGCGCCGAACGTACGCAACCTGTGTGGCCAGACCGCGCTGGGCGAGGCTTGCGCGCTGATCGCGCGGGCCAACGCGGTCGTCACGAACGATTCCGGCCTGATGCATGTGGCCGCCGCGCTGCGCCGCCCGCTGGTGGCCGTGTACGGTTCGACCGATCCGCGCCACACCCCGCCCTTGTCCGAGCTTGCGAAGGTACAATGGCTTCATCTCGAATGCAGCCCCTGTTTTGAGCGCGAGTGTCCGCTTGGTCATCTGAACTGCCTGAAGCAGTTGAGCGCCGAGCAGGTATTTGGCGATTTGCGTGGCATGCTGCTCGCGCAGCGCTGAACCAACTGATACTTGCACGCAACACCGCACGCACCTGAGCGCGTTGCGTCATGTTCGCGCCTTGAGGCGCGGGCATTCTCGCGCTCAGGCCTGATTGTCCGGTGCACCGGACTGTCCCGCTGACTGCTGCCCCGCAACCGCGCGCCGCGCACAAGAGACTGACGAGCCATGCCACGTTTTGCCCACATCTTCGAAGCCGCCGCCGATACGCTGAATGCCTACTACCAGGCAATCGCCGAGGCGAATATCGACAGCTTGATGGGCCTGTGGATCGACGAGGAGTTCGCCAGCTGCATCTGCGCAGACGGCTCGCACCTGCACGGCCTCGACAGCATTCGCGCCGGTTTGCAGATCCAGCTCGAAGCTGCGCGCATTTCGATCGAGCCGCTCGATATTCGCGTGTACGACAGCCTCGGCACCGTGGTCTACGCCATTGCCGAAGCGCATCGGCCGGCCGATCAGACCGCCACGCCAAGCATGGTGTTCACCACCTACGTAATGGTCCACGAGCGTGGCGAATGGCGCATTGCGCATATTCACGCGAGTGCGATGCCGAACGAAGCCGCCAGCCAGTTCGCCGTTAAGATGCGACATGGTCAGGGGGCGCTGCACTGACGCGCCTCGCGTTTCACCTTTCTGTTCCGGCGCAGGCATGAGTACGACGCACAATAAATCCGTTTCTTCCGGCGCGGCACGCACTGCGGCTGCCGTCGAGGCTAGCGTCGATCTGCTTTACCGCGCGCCGCTCTGGCTGCCGAACCGGCATATCCAGACTATCGTGCCGTCGCTGTTCGCGCGCCGTCCGGCGGTCGCCTTCAGGCGTGAACGCTGGGATACACCAGACGGCGACTTCATCGATCTCGACTGGGTGGTGCATGACGGCCAGTCCATTGGCGCATCGGGCGCAGCCGTTGCGCCACGGATTCCTGCCAACACGGCTCCGCTCTTCGTGCTGTTTCACGGCCTTGAAGGCAGTTCCGCTTCGCACTATGCGTCTTCACTGATGGCGGCCGCGCGCGAGTATGGCTGGCATGGCGTGGTGCCGCATTTTCGCAGTTGCAGCGGGGCGCTCAATTTGATGCCGCGCTTCTATCATCTCGCCGATAGCAACGAAGTCGACTGGGTGCTGCGGCGGCTACGCGCGGCGCATCGCGGGCCGATCGTGGTGGCGGGTGTCTCGCTGGGCGGCAATGTGCTGTTGCGCTGGCTTGGCGAGCGACGCGAGGATGCGTCGTCGGTGGTATCGGCTGCGGCCGCGATTTCGACGCCGATCGACGTGCATGCTGGCGGGCGGGCGTTGTCGCAGGGCTTCGGCATGATCTATACACGCAGTTTCCTGAAAACGCTGAAGCAGAAGGCCGGACAGAAGCTGGTCCAGTTTCCGGGCCTGTTCGATCGCGACGCGATGCTGGCGAGCCGCACCATGTATGAGTTCGACAATGCGGTGACGGCGCCGCTGCACGGCTTTCGCGATACTGACCATTACTGGAGTAGCGCGACGACGCGTCCGCTGCTGCCGGCGATTATCGTGCCGACGCTGGTGCTGAATGCGCGCAACGATCCGTTTTTGCCGAGCGAGGCGTTGCCGTCGCGGCACGAGGTATCGGCAGTTGTCGAACTCGATCAACCCTTGCACGGCGGGCACGCCGGCTTTATGACCGGACCGTTTCCCGGACGGATTGACTGGTTGTCGCGGCGGGTGTTTGGCTATCTGGAGCGGTACGTCGATCATGGATGACATTGTCAAGCAGGCGCTGGCCAAGTGGCCGAATGTACCGAGTTGCACGGGCTGGTTGATGCTCGATCGCCGTGGTGTCTGGCGCATGCGGGATGAGGCTGCGCAGGCTAGTGGTGCACTTGGGGAGCCTATCCGGCACGAGGCGTTGCTCGGGTTTATCAACCGCAATTACGACGCCGATGAACGCGGGCAGTGGTTTTTCCAGAATGGACCGCAACGGGTTTATGTTGAATTGGGTTATACGCCGTGGGTGGTGAGGTTGTCCGCCGATGCGGGCGGTTCGCTTTCGTTGACTGACCAGGCTGGGGTGTTATTCGAGCCTTCGGCTGTGTTTGTTGATGATGAAGGCGGGATTCTGTTTGCTGATGGTTCGGTTCCACCGAGGGTGGCTGTTTTGCATGATCATGATCTGGATGTTTTTTCTGAGCATGCTGAGTTGGCTGACGATGGGGTTAGTGGTGTTTTTTTGTGGCGTGGCCTGAGGTTGGGGATGCAGGCGCTGCGGCGGGGGGACGTGGCAGCGCGGTTTGGGTTTGTTGTTAGTCCGGCTGGAGGGGCATAGAGGTTTTTTTTGCCTTTGGCGGCGGCGTTTTCCTGGTACTTGCCTCTTTGGCCTTTCCTTGTTTTCTTATTGGTTTATTGGCCTCGCCCCTGTGCGGGGCGGCACCTACTTTTCTTTGCCGGCCGCAAAGAAAAGTAGGCAAAAGAAAGCGGCTCACACCGCTAGTTTCTAAGCGGGCTCCCTGGCTTGGAGGGGATCGTGGCTCCGTAGAGATTCAGCCTGCGCACCTGCCCGCGTGAGTGACCAGGCCGTCATGCGTGTCCATCAAAAACGTGATGGAGACGGTTCACATCCAGGTCGAAGAACGCGCGCCGCGCGTGCGCGGCACAGCCGATTTCCGTGACGCCCCGGGTGAAGCTTTTCTTGTAGCCGCTATAGTCGTCGCACACCAGCTTGCCCTGCCAGTCGCCCAGGAATGCGCGCGCATGCTCGCCAGCGCGGCTGTCAGCGAAGTCGTATATCACCGCCTTGAGCGAGCAGTATTGCGTCGTGGCATACGCCCAGAGATACGCGCGGTGCGTCTTGCCTTTGCCCGGACTGAGCATCTGCACAGGTGTTTCATCAGCATGCAGCACAAGCTCACGCAGAAGGTGTTCGCGCAAAGCGTCAACCAGCGGCTGCAGTCGCACGCCGCACACGCCCACCCAGTCACCCAGCGTCGACTGCGGGATCGCCAGCCCCGCGCGGGCGCAAATGCGCTCAACCCGGTACAGCGGCAGATGATCGGAGAATTTCGACACCAGCACCCAGGCCAACAGCGCGGCCGTGGGAATGCCCTTGTCGATAACGTGTGCAGGCACGGGTGCCTGCGTCAGCGTCTCGCATTGACGGCACACCCACTTGCCGCGGATATGCCGCTCGACTGTGAACACGCCCGGCGTGTAGTCAAGCTTCTCGCTGATGTCTTCGCCTATACGCTCAAGCGCGCAGCCGCAGTTGCACGTCGTGGTATCGGGATCATGATGAATGTCGGTGCGTGGCAGGTGCGCCGGCAACGCGGCGCGTCGGGGACGTTGACGTGATTTGCGCCCGGGCGTCTCAGGCCGAAGCTGCTCAAGCTCGGCTTCGATGGCCGCCAGATCCGTATCGATCGCCTCGTCGAGCAGGCTCATCTGCTCCGTATTGAGCTGCTCGCTGCGTTTGCCAAACTGTTGCCGTTTGATGATCGAGAGCTCATGCGTGAGCTGGTCGATGCGGGTTTGCCGATACTGCAGCTCCCGTTCCTTCTCACCGACTTCGCGTTCCCTGTGCGCGAGCTGGACGGCCAGCTGCGCGGCCAATGTGCGAAGCTGGTCGGGGCTGAGCGTGGTGAGATCGGGCAGGTCCATGACACCGAGTCTGCCAGACACGCCACGCATCAGAAAGCGGAACTGTTAACGTCCGCGTTGGCCTCACACCACGGTAATGGCGTGATCGCTTGCCAGTGTGCGCCACGGCAGTCCCGTGACCAGTGCCCGTAACTGTTCCTCATTCAGCGGCAGTGAAACGCACTGCTCGCCGTTGCTCCAGACGGATGCTCCTATGCACAGACGACAGATTTCAATATGACTTCACCGGACCCTTACCCATCAGAGCGAAATCGCCGGGCAGGCGCTGAAGTACTTCGGCACGCTGTACGAGATCGAAGATGAAGCGGCCGCACTTGATCCCGATGCACGGCGTGCGCTGCGGCAGGCCCGTTCGAGACCGGTGATGGATGCCCTGCATGCTTGGATGAGTGCGCAGCGGCGCCTGGTTCCAGAAGGCTCGGCGATCGCGAAAGCCCTCGACTACAGCCTCAATCGCTGGGAGGCGCTCACGCGCTATCTAGACGATGGACATGTGCCGATGTGCAACAACTGGATTGAGAACCAGATCCGTCCCTGGGCGACAGGGAGAAAAAACTGGTTGTTTGCCGGCTCACTTCGCGCCGGCAAACGTGCCGCTGCCATCATGAGCCTGATCCGTTCGGCACAACTGAACGGGCATGACCCGCACGCCTATTTGAAGGACGTGCTCATGCGCCTGCCAACACATCGCGCCGCTGACATCGACGAGTTGCTGCCTCATCGATGGAAACCTTCCGCACGCGCTCTATAGATTCCGCGCGCGCCAGGCAAGGTGCCTTCACCGGCTGCTTACGTTTGAAGCCGCTTTCTTTTGCCTACTTTTCTTTGCGGCGGCGCCCCGAAGGAAGTCCACTTGGTGGGCAAAGAAAAGTAGGTGCCTGCCCCGCACAGGGCGACGCTAATAGACCAATAAGAACACAAGGAAAGGCCAACGCCGCAGACACAGGAAAATGCCGCCGCCAAAGGCATGCAAAAACAAAAAGCCAAACCCGCCCGGACGGGCAAAAAAACCACTAACTTTTCTCATCAAGCCGCTCCTCCCGATAGCGGCTCTCCATCTCATGTAATCTGGCATCGACAGTAGCCAGATCATAGTATCCGATTGCCTTCAAATCCCGAGCCTCCTTCAACTGCCGGATGGCCGAAAGCCAAGCCCCCTCAAGAGCAAACTTTTCAGCCAACGCCCGATGCTGCGTCAACGCATCCCCACTCCCTGCACTTGCCTGCGCGAGATACAACCACCACGCCGGCTGGTCCGGCTGCACCCGCGTCTCTTTCAACGCCAACGCCTGCGCGTCCGCAAACCGCTTCAGCGTCAGCAACGTCCGGATATGCATATCAATCGCCGCATTCGACTGCGGCCAACGCTTCTGCGCCAACTCGGCAAGCCGCGCCGCCTCATCATCACGCCCCGCACGTCGCGCGATATCGGCTGCAAGCACATCCAGACTCGGTGAACTCCGCGCCGCTCCCCCCTCGCTGCGCTCGTCCGCGACAAATGCCGCGCGCGACAAAGCCAGCGACGCCACCGCGTCGTCGTAACGCTCAAGCAGCATCTGCCCATACGCAATGCCATACCAGTTGGCGGCAACATTCACCGCGGTACGGTCCTCGATCTCAGAACGCAGTCGCGAAACATCATCGGCGTATTCACTGCGCGAGTTGTCCTGCAGGAGGCGTGCCCTCGCCCGCACGAAACCATATTCGGACGTCTGATGGGGCTGCCGGTACGGCGCACGGCGCGCACGGTCCTCCATGTCGGCGATCCGCTCGCCAGTCAGCGGGTGCGTGCGCGCATAAGCAGGAATGCCCGTGTCGCTCATCGCCGCACGATCGAGCCGTCCGAAAAACGTCGTCATCGCGTAAGGGTCATAGCCGGCCCCAGCCAGCAGCAGAAAGCCGACGCGGTCGGCTTCATGCTCGGCGGAGCGCGAGAAACGCAACTGGTTGTCGACGGCATACGCCTGGCCGCCAATCGCAATCGCGCTGCCAAGATCGCCGCTGTGCGCGAGGACGCCCGCCAGCACGCCGAACAACACGGCGGCGAGCGCGGCATAGGTGCTGCGCTCGCCCGTCGTAATCATTCGCGAGATGTGCCGCTGCAAGACGTGCCCCATCTCGTGGCCGAGTACCGACGCGAGTTCGGACTCGGTCTGCGTCGCCACGATCAAACCCGTATTCACGCCGATAAAACCACCCGGCAAGGAGAACGCATTGATCTGCGGATCACGAACCGCAAACAGGTCGAAGTCCGGTCGATAGCCACCGATATATTGCGCACTCGCTGCCGCAGCGAGTTTCGCGGCGACCGAATTCAGGTAGTCACGCACCAGCCAGTCGTCAAGATAGTCAGGATCGCGGCGCAATTCGCGCATCACGCGCTCGCCGAGCTTGCGTTCGGCCTGCGGCGTCAGCGAACTCGAGCCACCATCGCCGAGATCGGGCAGTTGTTGCGTGACGATCGGTGCGCGCCAGTTGGTGTTCGCGCCTGAGTTCCCTGAGAAGCGGCTCTGCGCACCGCCGTAGACGCCGAATACGCCTTGCGCGATGTCGGGCGGCACGATCGGATCGGCATAGGATTCGAGCGGGCCGCTTTCCAACGGCAATTCCGCGGGCTGCATATTGAGCGCGACGCTCGTCGAGGCATGCGATTGCGCAAACGCGCCCGGCGGCGCGGCGAGCGCGATCGACAACAACGCAGCAAGAAACCGTTTCGAACGCATCGCGAGGTCGTTAGCACGGAGTCGAAAGGCGACGCCCGCCGCTCGGACTAAGATGGCGGGTATAGAGCAATTGTAATCAGTCGCCGTGGCGATTCGGGCGATTCCGGCGGCTGCATCGCATGAGGCGGCCTGACGCGGCCGCCTCTGCCGCTTAAGCCCCGCTGACGTACGACATCGCCACGCTGCTATGATAGGCGCCCTCTGAAGGAGCCCAACCATGCCTGAACTGACTCATTTCGACGCCACCGGCCAGGCGCATATGGTGGACGTCGGCAGTAAGCAGGAGACCAAACGCATCGCTGTCGCGCGCGGCTCGATTCGCATGCTGCCGGACACGTTTGCACTGATCCGCGACGGCAACGCGAAGAAAGGCGATGTCATCGGCATCGCGAGGATCGCGGCGATTCAGGGCGCAAAGCGCACCGCCGACCTGATCCCGCTCTGTCATCCGCTCGCGCTAACGCGCGTCAAGGTGGACTTCGAACTCGATGAAACGCTGCCTGGCGTGCATTGCACGGTGCAGGTGGAAACGCTCGGACGCACGGGCGTGGAGATGGAAGCGCTCACCGCCGTGCAGATCGGGCTGCTGACGGTGTACGACATGTGCAAGGCGGTGGATCGCGGCATGACGATCACCGATGTGAAGGTGCTGGAGAAGCACGGCGGGAAGTCAGGGGATTGGGTGGCGGGTTGAGGACGGCTGCCGTCATCGCCCCGCTCCACTGCTAGAGCGCGAGAAGGACAGCGCCACTCAATCGTCGTCGCTGTCATCGTCCTGGTTGACGTCGCCCGGCGGCATGCCGTAGCGCTTCACGAGCTCCGCCTTGAAGCCTGTCAGCGTCTTTTGCTCGTCGCACAACTCGTACAGATAGCCCAACTGCGACGGCCAGTCCTCCAGTTCCAAGGCAAAAATCCTCAGGCGCTCGACCGTATCGAACGCCCCGGCTGTATCGCCATTCAAAGCCTGCAGCACCGCGTAACGGCGCAATACGGTTTCGCCGGGCAGCAGCGCCATCGCCTGCTTATGCATTGCAAGCTTGTGCTGCAGATCCATCGAATTCATCGGCAGCAGCGTCGCCATACCGTACTCGCCCCACGCCTGGAACAGGAACGACGGGTCCGCACGATATTGCTCGGCTGGACGCGAGCCGTAATACAGCACCTCAGAACGGGCGTAATCGCGGTACACCGGATAGAGCGCGGCCAGTCCGCCAAATACAACCGCAACAAACACGCCGAACGATAGACGGCCAGGCACGAGCCGCAGCGGCCGGGTCTCCAGCAGACCGAACACGAACATTGCCGGCAGCAAAAAGAACATGTACTGCTGCGGATATTCGACGAGCGCGTGCATTACCAGCACGCCAATCAGCGCGACGCCGAACACGCGCGCTGACGTATGCGGCGCGCGCAACACCCGCACCAGCCAGCCGATCAGGCCGATCAGCACAATCGCGAGGCCGATCAGGCCGGTCTTTGCCAGCAGATCGACGAAGATGTTGTGCGAATTGTTGGCGATCTCGACGCCGCCAAGCGTTCTCACGTAGTCATACTGATAGCTCGGGAACTCCCCCCAACCCACACCCAGTAGCGGATGCGTCCTGAACATCGTCCAGCCGTATTTCCAGAGTGCAAGGCGTGGCGCGATCTGGCCAGCGTCCTTGAAGCGTTCCGCCGCGGATTGCCCGAGCTCCAGGTGATACCGCACGTTGGCCCAGCGGATCAACGCATTGACCACGAAGAACAGCACGCCCAGCGCAATCGGGATCAACCAGTCACGCTTGCTGCGCCGTAGAAGCGACTGATCGCGGGTCTGCGCGAAGGCCATCCAGAGACCCGCCACCACGATTACCCCCGTCTGCAGCCAGGGGCCGCGCGACACGGTCAGCGCCAGTCCCACCGCGAAGAGGGTCGACACGAGCAGCCAGATGCTGACGGCAAGCCGCCGCGTCTGCACAAGGAACAGCGCCCCGGCCATTGCGAACGCAATATAGGTGGCAAGGTGGTTCGCCTGCGCCATATTGCCGAACGGCCGACGCTTGACGGTCACGTTATAGGCAACAACCAGTGGCGATACGCGCGTTTCGAGGTGAAACAGCTGGATCACCTGACAGAACACCGCAAACAGCCCGCCGACGATCAATGCGCCAGCGGCCCACCGCAGCGCCGTTTCATTGAGCTTGGCACGGGTGAAACCGTAACCGGCGTGCGTCGCCATGAACGCAGCCAGCATATAACCGCCGCCAAGCCAGTTCATCGACGGCTGCGTCACTGGCAGCAACACCGACTGCGCCACCAGCACCAGCCCGAACAGCAACGGCACCAGCGCCACGACCGGCGAAGCGAACGCAATGCGCGGCCTCGCACTCAACACCAGCAACACAACGCCCGCACCGGTCAGCAGATACAGCGCGATCGCGGTGAATTCGGCGTAGAAGGTGGGAATCGGATACGTGTGGTTGACGACTGCATAGGGCAGCACCAACGCGAGTGCCAGCAAAATGAAAGACAGATAGCGCGCGAAAGGGGTGGGCATCGAGTAACCGGTGGGCGTCAGCAACCGGCGCACTATACAAAAAAATTCTCCTGCTGTGCGCCGGCCAGGCCGAAATGTCCCGAAAATCAGCCTTTTACGTTTGAATGGCTACTCAAGCCATCGATCATGCGCGGCACTCCGGTGGTGCAAGGTTCGACGGCAAGGTCGGTGCATCCGCGGGTGCGGGTCCGGCACCCGGCGCAGGCAGCGACGAGGCGGTCTTGCCGCTGGCAAAACACTCCCAGGCGACCGCGCCGGCTTGCGCGGAGCCCTTGCTCAACGCAATTCGCGCGGTGGGTGCGTCGATATTGTCCGGCACCGACGGCACCAGCGTCAGCGTGTTCGAACCGGCCGGCGCGACGCGCGTCGAGAAAGCGACCGTGATTTGCCCGGTGCCGTCGTCGACGTGAATCGACTCGACGTTGCGGGTGGCCGGCGGCGACGCATAACCGCCGCCGAACGGATTGCCGCTGGCGGCGTTCTCGGACACCGCAAGGCGCGCGGATGCCGCCAGCGACAAGCCCTCGCCCACACGGCTGCGGGCCAGATAGTCCTGATACGCGGGAATGGCGTAAGCGGCAATCACGCCGACAATCGCCAGCACGATCATCAACTCGATCAAGGTAAAGCCAAAGCCGACGCTGCGGCAGGCGCGCGCGAGCCGCGCAGGCCAGCGTGCGCGCCGCAAGGCGGACTGCGGGGACAGCGATTGTGAATAAGGGGAATACGGCAAGGTAACGATCATCGGCAGGCTCCTGAAACAAAAAACGCCTGCCCCACGGATCGGGGACAGGCGCTTTTATCGTAGCCAGCGGTACTCGTTTCCCACAGTCAGCCAGATGGCTAATGTTGCAGTTGTCACGCCGCCTGACCGTGCTTCAGGTTCTGGCGGCCGCGCGGTTCGCATTGCGGCGCTTGAGCAGATAGCCGAGCAGCACAACGAACACGGCACCCGCAATGCTCATGCCGTATTCGGCCAGCGGCGAATCAAGGATCGGCCAGCGGTCGCCAGCGGGGTCGTTGACGATCAAACCGCCGGCAATCCAGCCGAGCAGCGCGGCGCCGAGCGTAATGACAATTGGAAACCGGTCAAGGAGCTTCAGCACCAACTGGCTGCCCCACACAATCAGCGGAATGCTCACCACGAGGCCAAAGATCACTAGCGCGAGACGGTGGCCCGGATCGGCCGCTTCGGCCGCGCCGGCAATCGCGATCACGTTGTCCAGACTCATCACGGCGTCGGCGACGATGATGGTCTTGATCGCCGACATCAGCTTATCGGCCGGCTTCACATTTTCATGGACGTCATGCGCGGGCGCCATCAGGCGCACGCCGATCCACAGCAGCAGCAGACCACCGGCGAACTTCAGAAGCGGCACGTCGAGCAGCGCCACCGCGAACGCGATCAGCGCCACGCGCAGCACAATCGCGCCGGCCGTGCCCCACAACACGCCTTTAGTGCGCTGGTCGGGCGGCAGGTTCCGGCAGGCGAGCGCGATCACAACGGCGTTGTCGCCACCCAGCAGAATATCGATGACGATGATCTGGATGACTGCGCCCCAGTGGAGGGTGGCGAAGAACTCGAGCATGAGCGAAAGAATAAGAAGAAATCGAACACGCAGCCAATAAAAAAGCGGAGGAGTTGAAAACTCCCCCGCTTTTTAGGACTGCACGCTTGCGAAAGGACTTCGTAAGCGTATCAAAAAACGCGCTGTCAGAGCCGCGAATTTCGATTTACAGCATCGCCTTCAGAAGACGCGCCATTTCCGACGGGTTCTTCGTAACCGTGATGCCGCAGGCTTCCATGATTTCCAGCTTCGCTTCAGCGGTGTCCGCACCGCCCGAGATCAGCGCGCCGGCGTGGCCCATGCGCTTGCCCGGAGGCGCCGTGACGCCAGCGATGAAGCCAACCACCGGCTTCTTCATGTTGTCCTTGATCCACTCAGCAGCATTCGCTTCGTCCGGACCGCCGATCTCACCGATCATGATGACGGCGTCCGTATCCGGATCGTCGTTGAACATCTTCATCACGTCGATGTGCTTCAGACCGTTGATCGGGTCGCCGCCGATACCGACTGCCGACGACTGGCCGAGGCCGATCGCCGTCAATTGGCCGACTGCTTCGTACGTCAGCGTGCCCGAACGCGACACGACGCCGATGCGGCCCTTGCGGTGGATGTGACCCGGCATGATGCCGATCTTGAGTTCGTCCGGCGTGATCGTGCCCGGGCAGTTCGGTCCGAGCAGCAGCGTCTTGCGGTTTTCGGCACGCATACGGGCCTTGAGCTCGATCATGTCGCGGACGGGGATACCTTCCGTGATACAGATCGCCAGATCCAGATCGGCTTCGACCGCTTCCCAGATCGCAGCAGCAGCGCCTGCCGGCGGCACGTAAATCACCGACACGGTCGCGCCCGTTTCAGCCTTGGCTTCAGCGACGCTTGCGTAGATAGGAATGCCTTCGAAGTCTTCGCCAGCGCGCTTCGGGTTCACGCCCGCAACGTACGCTTCACGGCCGTTTGCATATTCACGGCAAGCACGCGTATGGAACTGACCGGTCTTGCCGGTGATGCCCTGCGTGATGACCTTCGTGTCTTTGTTAATCAGAATCGACATGTATTGACCTCTGTTCGTCCGGCGCCGCGCTGTAGCGCCACGCGGCAGGATGTTCTCCGCCCGCGTCGCTCGCGCGCCGCCATTCGTAATCCTGGTTGAACGCGCTCGTTACTTGCCTTGAGCGGCCGCGACGACCTTCTGAGCCGCTTCTTCCATGCTGTCTGCCGCAATGATCGGCAGGCCGGATTCAGCGAGCATCTTCTTGCCCAGGTCTTCGTTCGTGCCCTTCATGCGGACCACGAGCGGCACCTTCAGCGACACGGCCTTCGACGCCGCGATCACGCCTTCCGCGATCACGTCGCAGCGCATGATGCCACCGAAAATGTTGACCAGAATCGCGGTCAGGTTCGGGTTCTTCAGCATGATCTTGAACGCTTCCGTGACCTTCTCGGTCGTGGCGCCGCCGCCCACGTCCAGGAAGTTCGCCGGTTCGCCGCCGAATAGCTTGATGGTGTCCATCGTTGCCATCGCGAGGCCTGCGCCGTTCACGAGGCAGCCAATGTTGCCGTCGAGCGAGATGTACGCCAGGTCGAACTTCGATGCTTCGACTTCAGCCGGATCTTCTTCGTCCAGATCGCGATACGCGACGATTTCCGGGTGACGGAACAGTGCGTTCGAATCGAAGTTGAATTTCGCGTCCAACGCGATAACCTTGCCGTCGCCGGTCAGGATCAGCGGGTTGATTTCGGCCAGCGATGCGTCGGTTTCCCAGAATGCCTTGTACAGGCCTTGCAGGATCGCGCGTGCTTGCGGCAGCGAAGCGGCGGGCACGCCGATCTTCGTTGCCAGCTCGTCGGCTTCGGCGTCTTTCAGACCGGTCGACGGGTCGACAGCAATCTTGTGGATCAGCTCAGGCGTCTTTTCCGCGACTTCTTCGACGTCCATGCCGCCTTCGCTCGATGCCATCACGACGATCTTCTGCGAAACGCGATCGATCACCAGGCCGACATACAGTTCCTTCTTGATGTCAGCGCCTTCTTCGATCAGCAGACGATTCACCTTCTGGCCTTCCGGACCGGTCTGGTGCGTGACGAGCTGCATGCCGAGGATCTGGTTCGAGTATTCACGAACCTGTTCCAGCGACTTGGCGACCTTCACGCCGCCACCCTTGCCACGGCCACCCGCATGGATCTGAGCCTTCACGACCCATACCGGGCCGCCGAGCTCTTCCGCGGCCTTGACCGCATCATCCACCGAGAAGACCGGCTTGCCGCGCGGTACCGCGACGCCGAATTTCCGCAGGATTTCCTTACCCTGGTACTCGTGAATCTTCATGCGTGATTCCCTTCAGTCTGAGAGTTGGATTGAACTTCATTTCCGCTGCCGTCGTTCATGCCGGACGCGCCGCCGCCATTGCCTGTCTGGCGGCTCGCCTCATCGCTCGACGACGTCCCACGCTCCGCTGTTCGCGGTGCGCGGCCATACCAGCGCGGATAAAACTGTTGCACCGCCTCGCCGTCGAAACGCAGCGCGTGGCAGCGTCCCAGCTGGAATGGCGGTTTGTCGTTGGAATGCTCGTCTGCACTGTTAGACGACTCGTTCCCTGAACTCGCCGTCGCGCCCGGCGCGCCGTCATTGGTGTTCCATACGTCGCCCGCGAACGCCTGAATGGCGGCGGTCGGCAGGATCGCGCACAACTCGGTGAGATGCGTGCAACCGGCCGTGCCGCCCAGCAAACGGGCAGCTTCACGACGGAAGTTTTGACGGAGATTGAGCCCGATGAGGGCACGGTAGGCGGGATTGCTGGCCTGGCACAACCCTGGATAGGGCACCCAGTCGGACGACGCCTCGGCGTCGACGACATTGAGCTTGCGATCGATGGTGATGCGAAGCCAGAGTTCATGGATCGGCTGACCATTGGGCCGGACGCCCGACGCAAGCACCACATCGCGCGGTTTTTCGTCGGTCAAGCACGCTTCCACATCCCACAGGCCATCGGCTCGCTCATAAGCTTCCGCTCTGATTGCGCGACGGTGGCGCAACTGACGGGACACTGGCGGGGAGAGCGGCATGCGGGAGGAAAGGCCGGATTGGAAAACCCATGAATTTTAGCATACTGGGTATTTGAGACAGGTCGGAATGCGCAGGGCCACCTGGCGGGCGGTTCAGCGCGGAAGGCCCTATCTCAAAGTGCGGCTGGTGGTGGGGTTTTGCGGTGGGTTTGTCGCGGGGTTTTGCGGCGGGGTTTTGCGGCGGGGTTTTGCGGCGGGGTTTTGCGGTGGGGTTTTGCCGCGGGTCTGTCACGGCTTTGGCACGACGCGCCGCTTCAGTCCTCGTCGAGCCCTTTGAGAATTTTTCCGATCGTCGCGCCGGAGAAACCGCGCGATGCCAGAAAACGCGCCTGCTTCGCCCGCTCCGCGGGCGTTTCGGGCAGCTGGCCGAATTTCTTGTGCCAGACAACCTGGGCGCGTGCCAACTCGGTTTCGCGCAGTTGCGCACTGGCTTCTTCAACCAGCGTCTGGTCGACCGCGTGCTGCTTCAATTCACCGACAATCCGGTTCGCCCCAAGCCGCGACGAGCGCCGATGAATCAGACTTTCCGCAAAACGCGAATCGGACAGCCAGTTTTCGGACTCGAGCGCATCGAGCAAGGTGTCGAGCGAATCGGTTTCTTCGACGAACGGCTTTAGCTTGCGCGCGAGTTCCGAGCGGCTGTATTCACGCCGGGACAAATAGCCGAGCGCGCGGCCTTTCAGTGAGCGGGCTGGACGTTGGGATTTTTTTGAATCGTCCTGACCCGGTTTCGCTTCGCCTGGCGCACGGCGCGAGCGGGTGTAGGTTGTTTCAGAAGGATCAGAAGGATCAGATGAGGACTGCGGGGAGGAAGCGGACCGAAGGCTCCGGCCTGCGGCCCGATCATGCGCTTCGAACGATTCGAACGGATCGAATGAATCCGACGAATCGTCGTCGCGCGGGCCAGCTGCGTGGCGTCCAGCATTAACAGCGTTGGACAGCGGCCGGCCCTTGCGTATCACGTGATGGTTACTCTTCTTCGCCCGCGACTTCTGCGGGTGCGCCGGTCACCGCTTCCGCCATGGCATTCACGCCAAGCGATTCACGGATACGGTTTTCGATCTCACGGGCGATGTCCGGATTTTCACGCAGGAATTCGCGCGCGTTGTCCTTACCCTGACCGATCCGTTCGCCGCTGTAGCTATACCAGGCGCCGGCCTTATCCACGATCTTGGCTTGCACGCCGAGGTCGATGATTTCGCCCTGACGCGAAATGCCTTCACCGTACAGGATGTCGAAAATCGCTTCGCGGAACGGTGGCGACACCTTGTTCTTGACGACCTTCACACGCGTTTCGTTACCGATCACTTCGTCATTCTTCTTGATCGAACCGATCCGGCGAATATCCAGACGCACCGACGCGTAGAACTTCAGCGCGTTACCACCCGTGGTGGTTTCCGGGTTGCCGAACATCACGCCGATCTTCATGCGGATCTGGTTGATGAAGATCACGAGGCAGTTCGTGCGCTTGATCGTACCGGTGAGCTTGCGCAGCGCCTGCGACATCAGACGCGCTTGCAGACCCGGCAGCGAGTCGCCCATTTCGCCTTCGATTTCAGCCTTCGGCACGAGTGCCGCGACCGAGTCGATCACGATCATGTCGATCGAGCCCGAACGCACCAGTGCGTCCGCGATTTCCAGCGCCTGTTCTCCCGTGTCCGGCTGCGACACCAGCAGGTCGTTCACGTTCACGCCGAGCTTGCCCGCGTACTGGATGTCCAGCGCGTGTTCCGCGTCGATAAACGCCGCCGTGCCACCGATCTTCTGCATTTCGGCGATGACTTGCAGCGTCAGCGTGGTTTTACCGGACGATTCCGGGCCATAGATTTCGACCACACGGCCACGCGGCAAACCGCCGACGCCCAGCGCGATGTCGAGACCAAGCGATCCGGTTGAGACCACCTGGATGTCTTCGACTACCTCACCTGCGCCGAGCCGCATGACCGACCCTTTGCCGAACTGCTTTTCGATCTGCGCGAGCGCGGCAGCCAGTGCCTTGCTCTTTTCAGCAGTCAGTCCAGCCGAGCCTTTCTTGCTTTCTTCCATGAATCGTCCTTTGCTATGATGAACGGCGTCTGAGGCAGATGTGCAGCCCATTCTGCACGGACAGCACACGAAACCCAGACACTGTATAAAAAAACAGTAGTTTTGGCAAGCGCGATTCTCATGCGAACGCGCATTTTTACTGTCGCACTGCCCAAACTACCCACAATATTTTTCGGAGACCGCTGTGCGCCGAGGGGACACCCACGGTGCCGGCAAGCCTGCACTGGCGCACCATGCGAATTCTGATTGCCGAAGACGACAGCATACTCGCGGACGGTCTGGTTCGATCACTCCGCCAATCGGCCTATGCCGTCGATCACGTGAAGAGCGGCGTCGAAGCGGACACCGCCCTTTCCATGCAGACTTTCGACCTGCTGATTCTCGATCTGGGCCTGCCGCGCATGTCGGGGCTCGAGGTGCTGCGTCGCCTGCGCGCGCGCAATTCGAACCTGCCGGTGCTGATCCTCACCGCGGCGGATAGTGTGGATGAACGGGTCAAAGGCCTCGACCTCGGCGCCGACGACTACATGGCCAAACCCTTCGCGCTGAACGAACTCGAAGCGCGCGTGCGCGCCTTGACCCGGCGCGGCGCCGGCGGCGGCCCGACTGTTGTGCGTCACGGCTCGCTGTCGTTCGATCAGGTTGGCCGGATCGCCTATGTCAACGAGCAGGTGATCGACCTGTCGGCGCGCGAACTGGGCCTGCTCGAAGTGCTGCTGCAACGGATCGGCCGACTGGTGTCGAAGGAGCAACTCGTCGACCACCTGTGCGAATGGGGCGAAGAGGTCAGCAACAACGCCATCGAGGTCTACGTGCACCGGCTGCGCAAGAAAATCGAACCGAGCGGCGTACGCATCATCACCGTGCGGGGTCTGGGGTATTGCCTCGAGAAAGCCGCATCGCCCACGAACGCCAATGCGCTCGCCGCGCCCCCTCACGCCGAGCCCGAGCCGCCCTCCTCGCCGTCGTCGGCAGCCATGCCGGCGAGCCATCACTACAAATAGAGGCCATCCATGTCCGCGCGCGCAGACCGCGCTACGGCGCACGCGGCGGACCTCGACGAGGCGCGCGACGAGCGCTACGCCAATCCGTTCGCTCCGCCCGACGAAACCGAAGCCGCCGCGGCGGCACGACCGCGCTCGCTATTCGGCGAAATCCTCGACTGGATGCTGGCGCCACTCCTGCTGCTCTGGCCGATGAGTCTCGCGGTGACTTATCTGGTCGCCAAGTCGATCGCCAATGGGCCGTTCGACCGCGCACTGGAAACCGACGCCTACGTGCTGGCCCGTCAGATCCACCCGGTCAACGGCGTGGCCGAGTTGTCGCTACCTGATTCCACGCGCGATTTTCTGCGCACCGACAATGTGGACAGCGTGTTCTATCAGGTGCTCGGCACGCGCGGCGAACTGGTGGGCGGCGAGCGCGACATGCCCTTGCCGCACGAGGAGGACCGGCCGCCGCCGGGTCTCGTCGAATTCCGCGACGACATGCTGCGCGGCAACGATATTCGTGTGGCCTACACGACCGTCGAGTTTCCGCAGACACCCGGCGCGCAGCCGGTGCTGGTGCAGGTTGCCGAGACGCTCGACAAACGCAGCCAGCTCGCCAACGACATCATCAAAGGCGTGATCCTGCCGCAGTTCGTGATCCTGCCGCTGGCGATCCTGCTAGTTTGGTTTGGCCTGTCGCGCGGACTCGCGCCGCTGCATGCCCTGCAGGCGCATATTCGCGCGCGCCGCCCGGACGATCTGTCGCCGCTCGAAGCGCGTCGCGCGCCGCCGGAAATCGAGCCGCTGGTGACCTCGTTCAACGATCTGCTGACGCGCCTCGAGCAGAACATGGAGCTGCAAAAGCGCTTTATCGCCGACGCCGCGCATCAGATGAAAACACCTCTGGCCGGTCTGCGCACTCAGGCCGAGCTGGCGCTGCGCCAGGACGCTTCAGCGGAAGTCCACCGCTCGCTCGAACAGATTGCCACCAGCTCGGAGCACGCGGCGCGGCTCGTCACGCAGTTGCTCGCGCTGGCGCGCGCGGAAAACCGCATGTCGGGGCAAATTTTCACCCCGGTCGAGGTGACCGAGGTGGCGCGCAACGCGGTGCGCGACTGGGTCCAGGCCGCGCTCGCAAAGCAGATGGACCTCGGCTACGAAGCGCCCGACGAACCGGTCGAAGTCGATGGCAATCCGGTCATGTTGCGTGAAATGCTGTCGAACCTGATCGACAACGCGATCCGCTACACGCCGGCTGGCGGGCGCATCACCGTACGGGTCCGGCACGACGCGGCAGCGCGGCTTGTGCATCTTGAAGTGGAGGACACTGGGCTCGGTATTCCGGTCGCGGAACGTGCGCGCGTGATCGAACGTTTCTACCGCATTCTCGGCCGCGAAGGCGACGGCAGCGGACTTGGGCTCGCGATCGTCCGTGAGATTGCCACGATGCACGGCGGCGCGCTGGCTATCGACGACAACGTCTATCAAACTTCGCCGCGGCTTGCCGGGACACTGGTGCGTGTCAGCTTGCACGTACTTGAACGGCCACAGGACTTACCCTAACGCCACCGGGCCGCCCGCATGCCGCGTCGCCGAATTGACGACATTTATCGGTGAGTTCGCATATTTTGTAGGCATATTGATGAGTGTTCAGCAAAAATCCCACAACACACCAGACAAACCCGTTTCCCTCCTGCGCGTCAGTACGCCGTAAGTTTCCACTCCAATAATCGGTTTCACGGGAACGCCTTTGCCGGCGGACCGCGTGCACATATCAATATTGGAGACGACATATGGCTACCGTTGGCGGGCAAATCTCGCACGTGCCGATGACGCGCGATGAGAAGCGGGTGATCTTCGCATCGTCGCTAGGTACGGTTTTCGAGTGGTACGACTTTTATCTGGCCGGCTCGCTCGCGGCCTTCATCAGCAAAAGCTTCTTTTCCGGCGTCAATCCGACCGCCGCCTTCATCTTCACGCTGCTCAGCTTCGCCGCCGGTTTCGCGGTCCGGCCGTTCGGCGCGATCGTGTTCGGGCGCCTCGGCGATATGGTCGGGCGGAAACACACCTTCCTCATCACGATCGTGATCATGGGCCTGTCGACGTTCCTGGTTGGCTTCCTGCCGGGTTATGCGTCGATCGGCATTGCATCGCCGGTGATTTTCATCGCGATGCGGATGCTGCAAGGCCTCGCGCTCGGCGGCGAGTACGGCGGCGCAGCCACCTACGTGGCGGAACATGCGCCGCCGGGACGCCGCGGCTTCTATACCGCATGGATCCAGACCACGGCCACGCTCGGCCTGTTCCTGTCGCTGCTGGTGATTCTCGGCGTGCGCACGGCAATGGGCGAAGACGCGTTCGGTGTCTGGGGTTGGCGCATTCCGTTCATCGCGTCGATCATCCTGCTCGGCGTATCCGTGTGGATTCGCCTGCAACTGCATGAATCGCCGGTGTTCGAGCGCATCAAGGCCGAGGGCAAGACTTCGAAGGCGCCGCTGACCGAAGCATTCGGCCAGTGGAAGAACCTGAAGATCGTGATTCTCGCGCTGGTCGGCCTGACCGCCGGCCAGGCGGTGGTCTGGTACACGGGCCAGTTCTATACGCTGTTCTTCCTGACGCAGACGCTGAAGGTCGACGGCGCGACGTCCAATATCCTGATCGCGATTGCGCTCCTGATCGGTACGCCGTTCTTCCTGTTTTTCGGCTCGCTGTCAGACCGGATCGGCCGCAAGCCGATCATCATGGCCGGCCTGCTGATCGCTGCCTGCACGTACTTCCCGCTGTTCAAGGCGCTGACGCACTACACGAACCCGGCGCTGGAAGCGGCTACGGCGAAGGCGCCGATCGTCGTGATCGCGAACCCGGACGAGTGCTCGTTCCAGTTCAACCCGGTCGGCACCTCGAAGTTCACGAGTTCCTGTGACATCGCCAAGAGCGCGCTCTCGAAGTCCGGTTTGAACTACGAGAACGTGGCGGCGCCGGCAGGTACGCTGGCGGAGATCAAGGTCGGCGATACGGTGATCAACACGTATGACGGCAAGGCCGCCGACGCCAAGGATCAGGGCAAGGCATTCGACAAGACCCTGACTACGACGCTGAAGGCCGCCGGCTACCCGCCGAAAGCCGATCCGTCGCAGATCAACTGGCCGATGAGCGTTGTGATTCTGACGATCATGATGATCTACGTGACGATGGTCTACGGCCCGATTGCGGCGATGCTGGTGGAGATGTTCCCGACGCGCATCCGCTACACCTCGATGTCGCTGCCGTATCACATCGGCAATGGCTGGTTCGGCGGCTTCCTGCCGGCGACCGCCTTCGCGATCGTGGCGGCGAAGGGCAACATCTACTCGGGACTGTGGTATCCGATTGTGATCGCGCTCATCACGCTCGTGATCGGCGTGCTGTTCGTCAGGGAAACCAAGGACTCGGACATCTACGCCAAGGACTGAAACACTTGATGAACGGGGCAACTTGAAAAAGTTGTGCGCCGGGGGTTGACAGCCTCCGGCCCTATCCTCATAATCTCGCTTCTTTCGGCGAATTAGCTCAGTTGGTTAGAGCGACGGAATCATAATCCGCAGGTC
Source organism: Paraburkholderia fungorum (assembly GCF_046027215.1). GTDB lineage: Bacteria > Pseudomonadota > Gammaproteobacteria > Burkholderiales > Burkholderiaceae > Paraburkholderia > Paraburkholderia fungorum_D. Next base: position 3,920,530 of record NZ_JAQQEN010000001.1, read on the forward strand.
CGGGGTTCGAGTCCCTGATTCGCCACCAGTTGCAAGAAAAAGCCGCTGATCCGTAAGGTTCAGCGGCTTTTTTGTTTTTGGGTCTCCAAACTGCAACTTGCAACTTCAAGGAGGTTTCTTGATGACGTTCCGCACCGCCGCGCTCGCCGCAGCCAGCGCTTCCATCGCGCTTCTGACCGCCACCTCGTCGCTCAGCGCTCATGCGCAGACACCGCCCGACAGCCAGTGGCGTGCCAGTCCGATCACGCTCTCCACCTTGCTGCAGGACGGCTACAGGATCGTTGCGGTAATCGATGGCGCGCATGGCAATGCCGGCTCGGCCAACACGATTTTCGTTCAGCGCGATCAGAGCGCCTTCAAATGCATCGACCCACAGCAACCGGACGCGAAGTCGAAAGCATCGGTCGCGCCGCCCGCATGCTTCGAACTGGTTCAGCCGGCCGGCGCAACACCTGAGGCCAAGTAGAGGCGCTCACTTACGAACGCGGCCGCATGACCTCGTGGATGCCACGGATAATTTCCTCGCGTGTCTCGCCACCGCTTTCCTGCGCCGACATCCCTGCGGCGCGATTGAGTACCGGCGCCCCCTCGTCGTGCTCCAACGCTTGCCCACCGTCCAACCGGAGCTTCTGGCCCGCGCAATCGACCCTCCGGGGCGGTAACGTCCCGTCCAACAGATACCGGATGACCGGCTCGTCAACACAAGGCGATCCAATCGGAAAACCGGCATGCGAATACTCGTCTTTTATGTAGATCAGCCTCGCGTTTGGCAGCTTGTCGAACATCCTTAGCGCACCCTCGGCAGCAGTCGGCCCGTCGAACTGTCGCTGGATCATCAGGATCGACGGCGCGCGCGCCACCTTGTCGATTGTCGGCTTGATCACTGCGGACTGCGGCGGCTTCCAGAACAGGCAGCTAAAGTTAAGTACGCTGCCGCCGAGTATCCCATTGCCTAGTGGATACTGCGCCGCGTATTCGGCGTGTTTGTCGATCCAGAACTGCTTGTTATTACTGAGCGCGGGCGTGTCGTTACAGATGACGGCCAGATCTACGGCGGCCTCCGTTGACATGTGCAGCGCATTTTTCTCGGGAGTCAGAGGCTGCTTCGCTTCAAAGTACCGGGGCACCAGGCTCTTCGTCGCGATGTCGAGCGCCATCCTGTTCGCGGTCGCGTGGCGCGACAAGACGTGCTGTTTTGCAAGCGCCACAATCTGCTCCTGCGTCCCGCCGGGATGCTGCTCGAGCAATTGCTGCACGCCTTTCGCGGCGACGAATACGGACACGCCTTCGTCGATATAACCGGATAACTGCAAGGCACGTGATTTATCGAGCGCCAGCGAAGTCGCTGCCTTCAGCGCCGGCGACAGGGCCGCGAATTGCTGCCGCGCCGCGTCGGGACTGGTACCCAGATTGAAGTACGCATCGTGGCGCGCGGCGTACTGTGCCATCACCTGGTCGGCCACTCGCTGCATTGCCGGCGGCTGTTGCAAGATGCCACTCTCGGCAAAGGTCGGCGCGGAGAAGTCCAGATTGCTGCTCAACACCATTCGTCCGGTATGCTCGGGAAACAGTCCCGCATACCAGGCGCCGAGCCATGTCCCATACGAGTGGCCAATGTAATTGAGTTTGGCGTCGCCCAATACTGCACGAATCAGATTCATATCCCGGGCTATCTGCTCCGTGTTGATGTAGGGAGCAAGCGCGTTTTTCTGACATGCCTTCGATTTCAGTTCGGCATTGCGTAACAATGCGTCCACGGTCGCCGGGTCGGTATTCCCTCCCCACAAAACAGTCGTGAGGCGCTCGTTCGAACCACAGGTCAACTGTGTGCTAGAGCCTATGCCCCGTATGGAGAACCCGACCAGATCGTATTGACTGATCACCTGCCGCTCAGCCGATGTCGCCGAAGAATGACTCCATAGTTCATTGAATGCATATAGCAATTTCAGGTTTTCCGCGATCCCGTCGCCGCCAGGTCCGCCGGGATTGAACAGCAGCGAACCCACGCGTCTGGCCGGGTCTTTCACGGCAAGCCGCGTCACAGCGACCGTTATATCGCCCCGCGCGGGATTGCCCCAGTCCATCGGTACGCGAACCTCCGCACAACGCAGACGAGGAGATTTTGCCGCCTTTTCAAACGCCCCTAAGGCGGTTCCGTCACACGGACGCCAAGCAACCTTTTGCTCGAAGTACGGTTTCCGCGCCGCGGTAAGCTTCTGGTCCGGTGTCAGGTCTTCGGTGCTGCCGCCGCAACCTGTTAGCCCGACGGTGACGATGATCGATGTCGACATGGCCGCTCTGATCTTCATGCTGCCCCCTCTGCCCGATCACTTCGACCGGCCTGCATGTCGACTGCGCTGCGCGCCACGGCATGCGATAAGCGAACGTCCCAGTTGGCAACAGCAGGTCGCCGGCGGGAACAGGAGAGGGTGAAGACGGGCTTGCACCCCGCCTACGAATATAGGGAGGTCAACGGCGACTGTCAGCGCGGTGCAATGACGCAACCACGGGGAAGCACCAATCTCATTGGAAGTTTGCGGACTTCAACGATCCACCAGCCGGCTCAGATTGCCGCGCACCCGTTGCAGCAGCGCGATCAGTTGCTTCGCTTCCTCATCGGTGAACCCGTTGAGCGCCTCCTGCGCGACCTCGTCGCCAACTTTGCGCGCCTTGCCGAGCGTGCGCTCGGCCTTCGGCGTCATGTGCACCTGGCGCTCGCGGCGATCCTGCGGATTCTCCGTGCGCTCGATCCACCCGCCCTCTTCCATCCGGTCCAGCAAACGCCCCGCCGAAATCGGCGCGACTTCGAGCAGGTCTGCGAGACGCGCCTGATTGACGTCGCCGTAATGGGCGAGATTGGCCAGCACGCGGCACTGCGCACGCGTCAGATCGACAGACGACTTCGCGAGATCGTCGAACCGCTTGCCTGTCAGACGGCCGACGTCGGAAATCAGAAAGCCGAAGCGCTCTTCGAGTTGGGTTTTCATGGGCGGATTATACGAAAGCCTTTCCATTGCCGACGCCGAAACGGGCGCCATTCAGGCTCCGCACAACTCCTGGTGGGCGAGCGCCAGCGCAGCCGATATACTAAGCATGCTTACTATATCGGCCCCGCCCTCATTCATGTCCTCCGAAGCCCCGCCGAAGAGCGCTGCCGCGCCGCTCAACCGGCCCATGATCACCGTCTCGATCATGCTCGCGACGCTGATCCAGACGCTCGACAGCACCATCGCCAACGTCGCGCTGCCGCACATGCAGGGCACGCTCTCCGCGTCGCAGGATGAAATCACCTGGGTGCTGACCTCATACATCGTCGCCGCCGCGATCGCCACGCCGCTCACCGGCTGGCTGGCCGACCGGTTGAGCATCAAACGGCTGCTGATCGTGGCGATCGGCGGCTTTACGGTGGCGTCAGCGCTCTGCGGGCTGTCGGAAACACTGACGCAGATCGTCGCGTCGCGTTTGCTGCAGGGGATTTTCGGCGCCTCGCTGGTGCCGCTTTCGCAATCGATCCTGCTCGACATCAATCCACGCGAAAAGCAGGGCCAGGCGATGGCGGTGTGGGGCATGGGCGTGATGGTCGGGCCGATTCTCGGACCGACGCTCGGCGGCTGGCTAACGGACAGCTACAACTGGCGCTGGGTGTTTTTCATCAATGTGCCGGTCGGTGCGTTCGCGCTGTTTGGCGTGGCGACCTTCCTGCCCTCGCGCGAACCCAGGCACGACGTGAAGTTCGACGCGTTCGGCTTCGTCACCCTGGGGCTGGCGATCGGCGCGTTGCAGGCAATGCTCGACCGCGGCGAGCAGCTCGACTGGTTCGGCTCGCATGAAATCGTCATCGAGGCGCTGATCGCGGCGATCAGCTTCGCCTTCTTCCTCGTGCACACGGCGACTGTCGGCAAAGCATCGTTCTTCAAATACGAATTGCTGAAAGACCCGAACTTCGCCACCGGCACGTTCTTCATTTTCGTGATCGGCGCGGTGATGTACGCAACGCGTGCGTTGCTGCCGCCGATGCTGCAAAACCTGATGAACTATCCGGTCGCCACCACCGGTCTCGTCACCGCGCCAAGCGGCGCGGGCACGATGCTCGCGATGCTGATCGCCGGGCGGCTACTGAAACGTATCGACGCACGGTTGCTGCTGCTCACCGGGTTCCTGATTTCGGCGTACTCGCTCTGGCAGATGATGCACTACACGATAGTGCTGTCGCAGTCGGACATCGTGTGGCCTGGTGTGATTCAGGGCTTCGGCCTGGGTCTCGTGTTCGTGCCGCTGAGCGCGCTGACCTTCTCGACGCTGACAGCGGAACTGCGCGCGGACGGCACCGCGACGTACAGTCTGATGCGCAATATCGGCAGCAGTATCGGCATTTCGATCGTGCAGACACTGATGACGCGCAACACTCAGGTCTCGCACGCGGATCTGGCCGCGAACATCACGCCGTTCAATCCGTCGATCCAGCCCATGCTCAATAGCGGCTCGAATTACGACATGGCGGCGCTGAACGTGTCGATCACGCAGCAGGCTTCGATGATTGCCTATCTCAACGACTTCAAGCTCATGTTCATGGCGACCTTGCTGGTCATCCCGCTGCTACTGTTGATCCGCCCGGCGCACAAGGCGCCGGATGCGTCGATTGCTCACGCCGCGATGGATTGAGCACGGCGGCAACGCAAGCTTGCCTGGGTCCGTACGGACAATGCGCGCCCGCGGGCTGACCCGCTGATAGCTGTCCGAGGCGCAGCAGATCGGCAGACCAACAACCTCATCCCTCGATGCGGCCGCGCGTCACGCCCAGCAAACCTGCCATCGCGGCGCGCGCCGCCACGGCATCGCGCTCGCGGATCGCTTCGAACACCGCCGTGTGTTCGGCCAGCGACGCGTTGAACACGTCCGCGCGTTTCGCATTCAGCCGCAACTGTGCTTCGAGTGTCCGCTCGATCAGCGTACCGAGCGGAATCAGCAATTCGTTGCTGCAGGCGGTCAGCACGCTCAGGTGAAACTGCAGGTCGGCGCGCACCCATTCATCGACATTGCGCGCCGCCACCATGGCCGCGTGCGCGGCTGCCAGCGCATTGAAGGTGTGATCCGTGTATGAAGCCGCGGCCAGACTCGCGGCGTATGGTTCGATCATCTCGCGCATTTCCTGCAGCTTGAGCGCAAACGCCATCGGCTCCGCGACGCGCGAATACCAGTCGAGCACATCGACATCGAGCAGATTCCATGCGTTTCTCGGCCGCACTCGTGTGCCCACGCGCGGCCGCGATTCGATCAGCCCTTTCGAGGTCAGCGTGCGCAGCGCCTCGCGCAACACCGTCCGGCTCACGCCGAACGTGTCCATCAACTCTGCCTCACGCGGCAGGATCGAGTCGGGCGCATAGTCACCACGCAGAATCGCGGTCGCCAGCAGATGGGCAACGCGCCCATGCAGATCGTGCTGAATAGCTTTCTCCCAGCTGCCTTGCGGCGCTCATGAAATCGGACCTCAGTCCGGAACGACCGCGATTATCAGGCATCGCAGCCTTCAGACCCACTGCCCGCACGTGCCCTTGTAGCGGCCACTATCTGGCCAATAGTACTATTAATAGTACTTAAACGCGCTTTTGTTGTAGCATGTGAATCCTCGAATATTTCGCATGAGGCCCGTGTAAGCGCTAAAGCATCAACTCGGGCCGACACCGGAGACGCACATCATGAAAATTACCAAGCTCGAAACCTTTATCGTTCCGCCGCGCTGGTGCTTCCTCAAGATCGAAACGGATGAAGGCCTCGTTGGCTGGGGCGAGCCGGTGGTCGAGGGCCGCGCGCACACGGTGGCGGCGGCGGTCGAGGAACTGGCGGACTACCTGATCGGCAAAGATCCGCTGCTGATCGAAGATCACTGGCAGGTGATGTACCGCGCGGGCTTCTACCGCGGCGGCCCGATCACGATGAGCGCGATCGCTGGCGTCGACCAGGCGCTGTGGGATATCAAGGGCAAGCATCACGGCGTGCCGATTCATGCGCTGCTCGGCGGCCAGGTGCGCGACAAGATCAAGGTGTATTCGTGGATCGGCGGCGACCGTCCGAGCGACGTCGCCAACAACGCGCGCGCCGTGGTCGAACGCGGCTTCAAGGCGGTGAAGATGAACGGCTCGGAAGAGCTGCAGATCATCGACACTTTCGACAAGGTGCAAGGCGTCATCAACAACGTCGCGGCGGTGCGCGAGGCCGTCGGCCCGAACATCGGCATTGGCGTGGATTTCCACGGGCGCGTGCATAAGCCCATGGCGAAGGTTCTCGCCAAGGAACTCGACCCGTACAAGCTGCTCTTCATCGAAGAGCCCGTGCTGTCGGAAAACGCCGAGGCGCTGCGCGATATCGTCAACCAGACCAATACGCCGATCGCACTCGGCGAGCGCCTCTATTCGCGCTGGGACTTCAAGCACATTCTGTCGGGCGGCTACGTCGACATCATCCAGCCGGACGCGTCGCATGCGGGCGGCATTACCGAGTGCCGCAAGATCGCATCGATGGCTGAAGCGTACGACGTCGCGCTCGCGCTGCACTGCCCGCTCGGCCCGATCGCGCTGGCCACCTGCCTGCAGATCGACGCGGTCAGTTATAACGCGTTCATCCAGGAACAGAGCCTCGGCATCCACTACAACCAGGGCAACGACCTGCTCGATTACATCCGCAATCCGGAAGTCTTCAAATACGAAGACGGCTTCGTTTCGATTCCACAAGGCCCGGGACTCGGTATCGAGGTCAACGAAGAGAAAGTGCGGGAGATGGCCAAGGTCGGCCATCGCTGGCGCAATCCGGTCTGGCGCCATGAAGATGGCAGCGTCGCCGAATGGTGATCGCATGACTGCATGAACGAGCGCCGCCCACGGGCGGCGTTCTCTTAACGCCCTTGGGCGCGCGTTACGCAGACGTGGCGCGAGTGCCGTCTCAGTTACGTAACACCCCGGACCGAAGCGGCCCAAACAGCCGTTCAAGGGCTCTCGCACGGACTCGCGCCGTAGCGCGCAAAGCCTTATCCACAAAGGCTCCCACAGCTTTTGTTCGGCATCAGACATACGCTTGGCCCACTCCTTGCTGAAATGCATTCAAACGACAAATGCATCGGGGCACATCATGGGCGAATTCCTTCCAGACTATCTGATCCGCGAACAGGCCGCCGTCGGCGCGCTGGTGATGTTCGGCATATTGCGCATCATCGGCGCGGCGCTCGCGTTCGAACGCGGCTGGCGCATCTCCGTGGTCGAAAAATGCTGCTTCGCTGCCGCCGTGGTGTATTGCCTGCCGCAGCTTTTCGAGCTGTTAACACAGCTCTACGGCTCGCGCGCCGCGGGCGCGGAACTTGAAGGCAAGGTAGCCGGCTGCGCGATCGCGCTGTTCTGCGCGCCGATTCTTGGACATCGGTTGGGCCTCGAGTAATCGCCGAATAGTCGTTCTCATCGCGCCAGTGCCTCCGTAAGCTGACTCGTCCAGCACGTCAGCACGTCAGCACATCAGCCCAACGCGTCAGCCCAGCGCGGCGAACGCCGGCACGCTATGCGAGAGTACGGCTGCCGCGATGAAGACACCGATCATCGCCAGCGCTTCCAGATACATCACATTGACGAACGTGTGCGCATCCATCGTCGATGCCGTGCGTCGCAAGCGCGGCAGCGCGAGGACACGATTGAGGCCGCCGAGCACCAGTGCCAGCGCGACCAGCGCGAGCTTCAGCGTCAGCACGTGGCCCCACGTGCTGACCTCGATGGCCTCCCACGAGCCACCCGAGCCGCGCACAGCATTGAAGATGCCCGACAGCAGGACCAGCCCAACCGCCACCACCGACACATTGGACACCTGCGTCGCCGTGCGGATCAGCATGCCGCGCGCGGTCGACGTGCCGAGCGCGGGCAGTACCGCGAGCCCCGACGCCATCGCCAGTCCGCCCCACACGCTGGTCACCAGCACGTGCAACGTCTGCATGGCGATGGCCGCCGAAGCCGGGCCAGCGTCCGCCGCATGCCCGAGCGAGGCCTTGCCGGCGGCGATCGCGACCACCGCGAGCCACAGCAGCGCGTTGCGCAGCATGCCCGTGTGACCGGCCATGGCCGTGCCCAGCAGCACCAGCGCGCCGCCGAACGCCACACTCCAGCCATAGCCGACATGGGTTTGCGTCAGGACGGTCGGCACCACGCCAATCGCGGCCGGCAGCGCAACGCCGCTCATCGACGCCGCCTGATACAGGAGCCAGCCGAGGTCCGCGAGCACCAGCACGACGGTGGCCGTCAGCATCGACCGTTGCGCGCGCAACCAGGCCGGGCGCGCCGGCGCAATCTTGACTTGCGCGTCGCCGGCCAGCCAGGCGCCGAGCAGCGCCGAACCCACAGCAAACGCAAATGCGACGTTCATGAGCGCGGCCATTGCGACCTGCCCGATCCACAGTCCGTTGAGGCTCATTTGACGATGAACGCGAAGTCGCCCTGGGTACGGTGGCCGTCCGTGGCAACCGCGGTCCAGTGCACCGCGTAGCGGCCGGTCGTCAACGACGGCAGCGCCAGATGCATGACCTTGGCGTCAGTCCCGTCGACTTGCGACGCGGCAGGCGCGGCGGCATTGCCGCTCGCGTCGGCGAGTGCGATCTTGCTGAAAGCCGGCTCGAGAGGCTCGGTGAAACGGATCGTCACTTCGGTGGGCGCGACCACTTCGGCATTCGCCGCCGGTTCGCTCGACATCAGATGCGCATGGGCGAAAGCCGTGGACGTCACAACCAGCGCCGCGGCGCCGGCCGTCAGCGCTCGCAGCGCCGGACGGGAAAAATGGAGTAGCTTCATGAAAGGCCGATAGCGTGTAAAAAGGGAATCGATGGACGTCGAGCCACCGGGCAACTGCACTGAACGTACGCTTGCGCGCCCGGAAGTGTACGCTTCGATGGTTGGCGCGCGCGTGGGTTCAACCTGCTTTGTTATCAGAGCGGCGAGATACGACGTGTGTGGAAGCGATCCCGCGGACAAATTCGAGATGACCGGCATTCCTTGCGATCATGATCCGCGTCAAACTGTCGCATGACTGTGACAGCTGGAACCTTTGCTAATGTGGCAAATAGTCATCATCACCCTTCGATGATAGAATGCTGCGTCGCCGCAGCGCCGGCTGCCCTTCACACCGAGCCGCTCGAAGTTCGGTCAGGTCCCCGATTTTGATGGAGTTACGCGTGTCTTCAAGACGCATTTTCCGCCCGTTGCTTGCCCTTCTGCTGATCGGCTCCGCGGGTGTCTATAGCGCTGCGAAAGCGCAGACTCAACCGAAGGCCCCCGATACGATGGAAGCGCGCGTGCAAGGTTGCACGGCCTGCCACGGTTCGCACGGCCAAGGTACCGACAACGACTACTTCCCGCGTCTGGCGGGCAAGCCGGCCGACTATCTGTACAACCAGCTGCAGAACTTCCGTGAAGGGCGCCGTAAGTACCCGCCCATGAACTACCTCGTCACGTATCTCTCGGACGACTACCTTCATCAGATCGCCACGTACTTCTCGCAGCAACGCCCGCCGTATCCGAAGCCGGCCAAGCCGACTGTCTCGGCGGCCATCGTTGCACGCGGCCAGCAGATCGTGCTGAACGGCGACGCGTCGAAACAGATTCCGGCTTGCGCGGCTTGCCACGGCAAGGCGCTGACCGGTATGGAACCGGCCATCCCGGGTCTGGTCGGCCTGCATTCGGATTACATCAGCGCGCAGCTGGGCGCATGGCGTTCGGGCTCGCGTCATGCCATCGCACCTGATTGCATGCATACCATCGCCACCCGTCTGACCGACGACGACGTGAACGCCGTCGCTTCATGGCTCGCCACGCAAACGGCCCCACAAAACCCCGTGCCGGCTCCGGCCCGCTCGATGAAGACTCCGCTTGCCTGCGGCAGCGAACCGCAATAAGGCACCGGGAGAGACACTCAAATGAAACGCAAGTCTTTGTTCGCCCTCTCGGCAGTCGTCGTCATTGCGGCTGCGGCACTCGTTCCCGTCCTCTGGACGGGCGGCGACAACCTGCATAACGGTACGGCCATGGCGGCAACGCCCGCCGACCAGGCAGCCCTGATCAAGAAGGGCGAGTATCTCGCCCGCGCTGGCGACTGTATCGCCTGCCACACGGTGCGCGGCGGCAAGCAGTTCGCCGGCGGCCTGCCCATGGCCACGCCGTTCGGCACGATGTTCACGCCGAACATCACGCCTGACGACCAGTACGGTATCGGCAAGTGGACGCAGGACGACTTCTACCGCGCCATGCACACGGGCCGTTCGAAAGACGGCAGCCTGCTGTACCCGGGCTTCCCGTTCACGAGCTACACGAAGGTCACGCGCGCCGATTCTGACGCGATCTACGCCTACCTGCGCTCGGTCACGCCGGTCAATGTCGCAAGCCGTCCGCACGAACTGAAGTTCCCGTTCAACCAGCGCAACATGCTGATCGGCTGGCGCACGCTGTTCTTCCGTGAAGGCGAGTACAAGGCCGATCCGACCAAGTCGGTGGAATGGAACCGCGGCGCGTACCTGATCGAAGGCCTCGGCCACTGCGGCATGTGCCACACGTCGATCAATGCAATGGGCGGCCCGGTGAGCTCGGCTGCATTTGCCGGCGGTCTGATCCCGCTGCAGAACTGGTATGCACCGTCGTTGACGTCGAACAAGGAAGCCGGCCTGGGTGACTGGGAAACCAAAGACATCGCCGATCTGCTGAAAACCGGTGTGTCGAACCGCGGCGCGGTGTTCGGCCCGATGGCTGAAGTGGTCCACAACAGCCTGCAATACATGTCGGACGAAGACATCAACGCGATGGCGACGTACCTGAAGACGATTCCGCAGAAGAGCGAAGCACCGGAACCGCTGCAGCTCGAAACCTCGGAAAAGTTCGGCGGCGAACTGTTGAAGCAAGGGCAGAAGATCTACGCTGACAACTGCGCGAAGTGTCACGCCGAGAATGGCCTCGGCATGCCGCAGGCCTTCCCGCCGCTCGCGAATAACCAGTCGATCCAGATGCCGTCGGCGGTCAACCCGATCCGTATGGTGCTGAACGGCGGTTACCCGCCGAGCACGGACGGCAACCCGCATCCGTACGGCATGCCGCCGTTCGCGCAAGCGCTGTCGAACACGGAAGTCGCAGCTGTTGTGACGTACATCCGTATGTCGTGGGGCAACCACGGTACGCCGGTCTCGCCGCAGCAAGTGGCCGATCTGCGCTCGGCGCCGCTCGACTAAGCAGCTTGAGTTGTACCCAGGGCGCGGCCTGCGAGAATCGCGGCCGCGCCCTTCGTTTTTTCAGGACCGGTATCATGTGGGTAGTAGATACCCTAATGGAACCGCGCAGGAGGAAAGAGCCGTGCATGTCGGTGAGCGTTTCAACAGCATTACCCATCTCGTCGGCGCCGTGCTGTCGGTGGTGGGGCTGGCTGCGCTCGTGACAATGGGCGCGCTCGACGGCGACGCGTACAAGGTGGTGAGTTTCAGTGTCTACGGTGCGATGCTGTTCGTGCTGTATGCTATCTCGACGCTTTACCACAGCGTACGCAACCCGCGCGTGAAAGCGGTGCTGCAGAAATGCGACCATTCGGCGATCTACCTGCTGATCGCCGGCAGTTACACCCCGTTCACGCTGGTTACATTGCGTGGACCGTGGGGCTGGTCGTTATTCGGCGTAAGCTGGGGGCTGGCTGCTCTCGGCATCGTGCAGGAACTGACGCTCGGGCGACGCACCCGCAGCGTTTCGATGGTGCTGTATGTAATGATGGGATGGCTCGCGCTCGTTGCCGTCCACCCGCTGGTTCAAGCCTTACCGGCAGCGGGAACCGCCTGGCTCGTGGCCGGCGGGGTCATCTACAGCGCCGGCATCTACTTCTTCATCAACGACGAGCGCATCCGCCACGGACATGGTATCTGGCACCTGTTCGTCCTGGCGGGCAGTCTGTGTCAATTCGTCAGTGTTGCGCGCTACGTCGCATGACATCCCACGGCGGCGAAATGCAACTTAACGCCAGTCAACGTGTCTGCATAGCGCGTTGAAGCATTCGGCACGCGTATGAAGCGTGCCGCCGATTTCTCTGCGACCGGAACTGGGCTCTGGCCTCGAACGCGCCATGCGGGCGCGTTGATGCCGCGTTTATGCCCATCTGTGCCGTTCGCGAAACTGCATTGCAAAGAGCATTTATGTCTTTTGATTCCCTCGGCTTGTCCGAACCGTTGGTCCGCGCTGTACACGAACTCGGCTACACCACCCCGACGCCGATCCAGACGCAAGCCATCCCCGCCGTCCTCAACGGCGGCGACCTGCTCGCCGGCGCTCAGACCGGCACCGGCAAGACCGCCGGCTTCACGCTGCCGATCCTGCAGCGTCTGAATACTATGCCCGCAGTTGCCACGGCCTCGGGCAAGCGCGTCGTGCGCGCGCTGATCCTCACGCCGACGCGTGAACTGGCCGCACAGGTCGAAGAAAGCGTGCGCGCGTACGGCAAGTACCTGAAGCTGAAGTCGACCGTGATGTTCGGCGGCGTCGGCATCAATCCGCAGATCGGTGCGCTGCGCAGTGGCGTGGACATCGTCGTCGCCACGCCGGGCCGCCTGCTCGACCACATGCAGCAGAAGACCATCGATCTGTCGCATCTCGAGATTCTCGTGCTCGACGAAGCCGATCGCATGCTCGACATGGGCTTCATCCATGACATCAAGCGCGTGCTTGCCAAGTTGCCGCCGAAGCGCCAGAACCTGCTGTTCTCGGCCACCTTCTCGGACGAAATCAAAACGCTCGCGGACAACCTGCTCGACTCACCCGCGCTGATCGAAGTCGCCCGTCGCAACACGACGGCTGAACTCGTTGCGCAAAAGATTCACCCGGTCGATCGCGATAAGAAGCGTGAACTGCTCACGCACCTCATCAAGCAACACAACTGGTTCCAGGTGCTGGTGTTCACGCGCACCAAGCACGGCGCGAACCGCCTTGCCGAACAGCTGACGAAAGATGGCATCAGCGCACTGGCGATTCACGGCAACAAGAGCCAATCGGCCCGCACACGCGCGCTCGCCGAGTTCAAGGACGCCACGCTGCAGGTGCTGGTGGCGACCGACATCGCGGCACGCGGCATCGATATCGATCAATTGCCGCACGTGGTCAACTACGATTTGCCGAACGTGCCGGAAGATTACGTGCACCGCATCGGCCGCACGGGTCGTGCAGGCGCATCGGGCGAAGCGATTTCGCTGGTGTGCGTCGACGAACTGCAACTGCTGAAGGACATCGAGAAGCTGATCAAGCGTCAGGTGCCGCAGGAAGTGATCGCCGGTTTCGAGCCGGATCCGACTGCCAAGCCGGAGCCGATTCTGCGCCGTGGTCAGGGCGGCGGTGGTGGCAGCGGACGTTCGCCGCGCCAGGGCCAGGGTGCGCCGAAACGCGAAGGCGGTCAACGTGATGGCCCGCGACGCGATGGTGCGTCGTCGGCAAAACCGGCGCAGCGCTCGGGTCAACGTCCGGCGGGCGGTCAGCAGCAGCCGAAGCCGCAAGGCGCAAAGCCGGCCGGTGCGAACGGCCAGCCACGCGGCGACGGTCAGCGTCACGACAACAAGCCGCGCGCAGTCGCGCACGAAGGCAGCGCCGCGCAACACGCGCCGCGCAAACCGCAGGGCAACAAGCCCCAAGGCGGCAATCCGGGTGCCTTGCTGGGTGGCAGCAAGGCGCGCAGCGACGCGCCGCGTGGCGGTCAACCGACGCGAAGCGGCCAGCGCGGCCGTTGAGCCTCGAGGCCGCCGATTCGCTGGTTAGCTGTTCGTTCTTAACGGCTGGCCGCGGCGGCGGCTTGCTTCAGGTGCTCGATCTGCCGTTCCCAACGGTCGAGCACCGCCTCCCCCGCCCCCTCCATGAGCTCGAACGTAATGCCGCTTGTCAGGCGCGCATAACGCACGCTCTGCGCCTCTCCGGTGTCGATCGAGCAGATCAGATACATCAGCCCGCTAGCATCGCCTTCAACGCCCGCTAATGGCGTGGCGAGCAACTGCACCTGATAGAACGCCTCATTGCAGACAAAGGCCAGCGCTGCGCGGCCGCTTTGCGTAATCGCGCGCGCCGCCCTGGCTTGCGGCCACAGCGCGATGCACAGTGTGCGCGAATCGGGCGCATACAGCTCGCCGGCGCCGAGCAGCGAGGTCCGCAGATGGCCGTTCGCATCGACGCTCAGCAGCGACGCCGTAAAGCCCTTCTTGCTCGCGAGCGACGAACCGTCGAACAGCGTGCGGACAGCATCGGGCCACTCGTCGAATACGGCCTGGTCGAGCGGACGTTCAGGTACGGGGAAAGCGCTCATTGTGTCGATCCGGTCGGTGAGGGTTGCAAGGATCCATCATGCCTTTAAAAACGAATGGCCCGCATGCGCGGGCCATTCGTTTTCGTTACGCCGCCAGCTCAGCGAAAGAACACGTGCTGCGTGATCTTCGCGAGCGGGTAATGCACGCCCGGTTGAATTTTCGCCGGAAGGTTGAGCGGCTTGAGCAGCATCTTCACGCACATGTCCGCCGACAAATTGCGCCTCACCAGCGTATTGATGCGAGCGGCACGTTCGCGGTTATAGGCCGAATCATGCACGCGCTCAGGATAGCGAATCGCGAAAACGTGCCGCAAGGCGATTTCGGAATCTTCGTTCTTGATCTCCATCACGCGGCGCATCAACGCCCCGAGCACGGCGAGACGGCCGTTGCCTTCGATCTTGTTGTATTTCTTGAAGAACTTGAAAAAGTGCTTGTAGTGCCGGACTTCGTCAGTGCGGATGTTGTCCGTGATCTCCTTGAGCACCGGTTCGTCCGAACATTCGCCAATCGCGCGATAGAGCGTGGCCGTACCCGTTTCCACTACGCAGCGCGCCACCATCTCGAGCGCACGGGTCTTTTCGAAGTCTTCAAACGAGCAGGTCAGCGAATACTCTTCCATGAAATTGCGGAACGCCGTGTCCCAGTCGAACTCCGGCCAGACGTAAGCGATATAAGTCTTGAGCGCGCGGCCGTGCTGCATTTCTTCCGGCTCCCATTCCTTGTTGAGCCATGCGGAAACTTCCGGGTCGCCGTCGAAGAAGGTGCTCAGATTGCTCGTGTAAAGGTCGGTGCCGCTTTCAATGAACGAAGCGGCGCACAACAGCAGCAGCAGATCTTCGTTACAGACTGCCTTCTGGCGATCTATGCGGGCGAGGTCGATATCCTCGATCCGCCAGGGCATCACGTGGTTCAGCTCAGAGTGCATCGTGTCTTTGCTCCGAAAGCTGTATCGACTCGTGGAGCACGCTAGCAACCGTCCGCGCTCACCGGGACGGTTCACCACGTCGGATACAGTGCCTTGAATTAGAGTTAACCCGTTGTATCTTGCATCTTAGTCGGTGTTTTCCAACTCTGCAGATAACACAGCACAGACCATGCCGAGCCTCCGCAGTTCCAGTTTCACGATAGTCGATTCGTTCAGTCGCACCAAGGCGGCGCGTGGATGGCATAAAAAAAGCCAGCTCGACGAGCTGGCTTTTGCCTGAGCAATGGCGTCCTGGTCAAGCGCGGCAAGGCTCGCCGCGCAGCGCACGACTGCCGCGCCACGTTGTCACGCGGGCTGAAGCCGTTCGACATGCCGCGCCCGGCGCATGCGCCACGCAACGACGACGAGCGACAACCCCGACAGCACCGCGGCAGTCAGCACGTAATAACTCGGCGCGAGTTTGTCGCCGGTCAAGTGAATGAAGGTCTCGACGATCGTCGGCGCAAAGCCGCCGAAAATCGTCACACCAATGCTGTAACCAATCGAAAGCCCCGTCGAGCGCACCTGCGTGGGGAATATCTCGGACATCAGCGCGGGCATGGGTCCCGAATAGGCGGCCTTGAAAATGCCGGCCGTGCCTTGCAGCAGCAACAGCCAGCCGATGGTCGGGTGCGTCTGCAGCAACGCGAACATCGGATAGATCAACACGCCCATCAGGATCGACGTCGTCAGCATGATGCGAATCCGGCCGATACGATCGGACAAGGCACCCATCACCGGCGACAGCAGGAACTGCAGACCACCGTTGAGCACTACCACACCAAACGACGCCGCAGCCGGCATATGGAGCTGTTTGACCGCGTACATCGGCATGTAGAGTTGCAGCACGTACACGCCGACCGTGGACTGCGCGACGATGCCCACCGCCAGCAACAGATTCACCCACTGGTTACTGAACGATGCATCCTTCTCCGCCGCCTTGCCCTTGACCTCGGCAGCGGCGTTGCGCGCTTCGCGCAGCGCGAGAAACTCCGGCGTTTCGTCCAGATGCGAACGGATGTAGTAACCAACCGGCCCGACCAGCAGCCCGAACACGAACGGCAAACGCCAACCCCAGCTGTTGAGTTGCTCGGGCGGCATCCATGCCGTCAGCAGTGAGCCAAACGCCGCCGCCGTGATCGCTGCCAGCCCCTGACTGGCGAACTGCCAGCTTGCGTAGTAACCGCGCCGCGACGCGCTGTGCTCGACCATGAAGGCCGTCGCGCTGCCGAACTCTCCGCCCACCGCGAAGCCTTGTACCAGCCGCGCGAACAGGATCAGCACCGGTGCCGCAATGCCGATCGACGCGTACGGCGGCATCACCGCCATCGTGAACGTGCCGACCATCATCAGGGCGATGGCGAGCGTGAGCGCCGCCTTGCGGCCTTTACGGTCGCCGTAGATGCCCAGCACAACGGCGCCCAACGGCCGCATCAGGAACGAGATGCCGAAGGTGGCGATGGCGAGCAGCGTCGAAAGCCATTCGTCCTGCATGGGGAAGAACTGCTTCGCGATGATGGTCGCGAAGTAGCCATAGACCAGAAAGTCGAACCATTCGAGCGCGTTGCCGACCGACGACGAAAACACGATACGCCGTACCATCGCTTTGGAAAGCGGTGCGGGCGTGGGACGCGGGGAAGCTGTCGCGATTGGCGACGCGGTGGTGTTCATGATGTCTCCTGCCTTGCCTGATGCTGGTTGCGCTGGTTGCGCTGAATGCACTTATGGCGCTTGTTACCGGCTATCGCGCGCAACCCGTTTCCGGTTTGCCCGCAACGCCTGGCTTTTAACTGCGATCCCCTGCGCCGCCGCTGCACGATGCCCACAATGCATCGTCAACAAACGCGGCGCAGCGCGGGTGCGCGCTGTGCAGCACCCGCGCTTCGTTCGAGCCGTTCAGAAGCCGGCCGCCAGCCCGTCGCGACGGCTATCGCTTGCCGCCACGTAGCCACGCTCCGGATCGTTGCGATCGAGCTTCCAGATGTACTGTCCGGAGCCGAAGTCCATGTACGGATCGTCCACCGACTTGATCGTGTGGCCGAGCTTCTGCAGCGCGGCGGCGGTGTCCGGATCGAGCGTCGATTCGATATCGATCGTGAAGTCGCGATTGACCTTCCAGCGCGGCGCGTCGCAGGCGGCTTGTGGCTGCTGGCCATAGTCGAGCATCCGGACGATGGATTGCAGATGCCCTTGCGGCTGCATGTCGCCGCCCATCACGCCGAAGCTCATCACCGCTTCCTGCTTGCCGTCCACCTGCTGCGTCAGGAACGACGGGATGATGGTGTGGAACGGCCGCTTGCCGCCTTCCACCACGTTCGGCGACTTCGGGTCCATCGAGAAACCGCAGCCGCGGTTCTGCATGGCGATGCCGCTGTCCGGCACCACGATGCCCGAGCCGAAGCCCATGTAATTCGACTGAATGAAGCTGACCATCATGCCGCGCTCGTCGGCGACCGACATGTAGATCGTGCCGCCCGCCTTCGGCATGCCGAAATCGAATTGCGTGGCGCGCTTGCGATCGATCAGCCTGGCGCGCGACGTGAGGTAGGCGTCGTCGAGCATCTGCTCGGGCGTCACGTCCATCGAACGCGGATCGGCGACGTAGCGGTAGACGTCGGCGAATGCGAGCTTCATCGCTTCGATCTGCAGATGCTGCGATTCGACGTTGTCGAGCGCCAACCCCTTCACGTCGAATTTTTCGAGGATGCCCAACGCGATCAGCGCCGCAATGCCCTGGCCATTCGGCGGAATCTCGTGCACGGTGTAGCCGCGATAGTCCTTGCCGATCGGCTCGACCCAGTCCGCGCGGTAATTGCGCAGGTCGTCGAGCGTCAAGGCGGCGCCGCCTTCGCGCGCGAACGCCGCGATCTGCTCGGCGATCTCGCCTTCGTAGTACGCGCGCGGGCCTTGCTCGGCGAGCTTGCGCAACGTCTTCGCGTGGCCGGGGAAGCGCACCATCTCGCTGACTTCCGGCGCACGGCCGCGCGGCATGAAAGTTTGCGCGAAGCCCGGCAGGTCTTTCAGTTCCGGCACAGCCGCCGCCCACTTGTAAGCGACGATGCTCGCCACCGCATGACCGCGCTCGGCGATTTCGATGGCCGGCTCCATCAGATCGGCGAACGGCAGCGAGCCGAACTTCTGATGCAGCGCTTCCCAGCCGGCGATCACGCCAGGCACCGTCACCGCGTCCCAGCCGCGCTTGGGTTGCTTCGCCAGGCCGTTTTCCTCACCGTACTTGCGCTTGAAGCAATCGACATTCCAGGCCGCCGGCGACACGCCGGACGCATTCAGGCCGTGAAGCTTCCTGCCATCCCACACCAGCGCGAAAGCGTCGCCACCCAAGCCACACGACACCGGCTCGACCACCGTAATGGCGGCGGCCGCCGCGATCGCCGCATCGACGGCATTGCCGCCCTTCCACAGCATCCGCAGCCCGGCTTGCGCCGCGAGCGGATGCGAAGTCGAAACAATATTGCGCGCGAATACGGGCAGACGCGGCGTCGGATAGGGGTTTTGCCAGTTGAAGCCAGTCATGTCGAACACTCTCGAAAGCGCGGCCCGGCACGACATCGCATGCCGGAAACCATGGAAAGACGGTGTAATGCAGAACCGTGGATTGCAGCGCGATCCGGCCCAAAAAACAAATTCATTTATCAAATGAATAAATGCGTAAATCACCTGAATAGGTCGATTCAGGCCTGGAGCGCGTCGCGCAAGTTGGCAGACAAGGCGCTCGATGGTCTTACAATACGCTCACTCCCGTTCACGCATTGCTCGCTTTCTGGCCCGCCGCGCCGGGCCGATGGCCGGGCGACGCCGACAAAAACACGCTCCGAGACACATGACCCGAGACCCCCGTCTGACTCTGAATGCCCGGCAACAGGAACTGCTTGAGTGGGTGCAACGCGACGGCTTTGTGACCGTGGACGATCTCGCGGCCCACTTCGACGTGACGCCGCAGACGATCCGCCGCGACGTCAACTGGCTCGCCGACATGAACCTGCTGCGTCGCTATCACGGCGGGGCGAGTTTGCCGACCAGTTCGGAGAATGTCTCGTACACGGCGCGTCAACGGATGTTCCATGAAGAGAAACGGCGCATTGCGGCGCTAGTGGCCACTCACATTCCTGACCAGGCCTCGCTTTTCATCAACCTCGGCACCACCACCGAGGAAGTCGCCCGGGCGCTCAACCGGCATCGCGGCCTGCGCGTCATCACCAACAACCTCAACGTCGCCAGCATGATGAGCGGTTATCCGGATTGCGAGGTGCTGGTGACCGGCGGCATCGTGCGGCCGTGGGACAAGGGAATTGTCGGCGAGCTGGCTATCGATTTCATCCGCCAGTTCAAGGTGGACTTCGCGATCATCGGCACGTCGAGCATTGAAGCCGACGGGACGCTGCGCGACTTCGACACGCGCGAAGTGCGTGTGGCCGAGGCGATCATCGAACATGCGCGCACGGTTTTCCTCGCCGCGGATAACTCGAAGTTCGGCCGTCCCGCGCTGGTTCGCCAGGGTCACCTGAACCAGATCGACGCGCTATTCACCGACGCCGCCCCGCCCGCCGACATGGTCGAAACCCTGACGGCCGCCAACTGCCAGGTGTACGTCGCCGAGTGAGGCCAGGCGTTCTCCGCCATGTTGCAGTGCACGCGAAACTTCGAGTGAAATCACGGATCTGGCTGCGGCCCTAAACCGCCGCTTCGGGGCGCGATTGTCAAAGGGAAAATTTACTGGGGCCGATTTGGTGTTTAGCGTGCGGTTGACTACACTCCAGTTCCCCGGCGTCCGTTCCGCGTTACGCGTAGTGCCGGTTGCGTGAACCTGAATCTGTCGTGATAGCCGCACCTCCCGCCTGATCTTTTAGCGGACTTTACTGGCATCTGGCCAGTCGCCGGCAAGGCCGTCCGCGTTTGCTTGACATGGAGAGAACGATGCTGAGTCCGCATGAATTCGCCACGTTGTTGCTCGTCAAGGACGCTCCCAACCAAGTCGATATGGAGCGAGAAGAACTCGACGCCCTGCTGGAACGCCAGCTCGTGCAGCTCGAACGCCTCGCATCGGGCAACGAACAATGGCGTGTCACCGAAAGCGGCGACAGCGCACTCCGAGCCATCAAGCGTCTTTCCTGATTTTTATCGGTAGACGTCGAACCTTGCGAACGACGTTTGGCAGCATGACGGCGGGCCGCGCGGCGGAATGTTCGCGCGCGCCCTCGTCCATCCAGAGAAACTGCCACGCTTTCTCCTTTCCTTGAAATTCAGGCTCGGTTCGGGCCGTTGCTTTGTTGTGCCTTGCTCATTTACAAAGTAAATTAACGCGACGGACTTTCTGGCCCCGCGCATGCCCAAAACACTCTCCTCCGACGACATCCAGCAATTCCGCGAAACCATGCGGCGCGTGGCCGAGAGCGCGTTTGCCACACGCGGCGCGCAGGGTGTGACGATGCGCGAACTGGCAAAGGAATTAGGGTGTAGCGCGATGACCCCTTACCGCTATTTCCGCGACAAGGACGAAATCCTGGCGATGGTCCGCGCCGCGGCGTTCAACCGCTTCGCTGCACGCCTTGAAGCAGTGGCGCGGCAGTCGCCTGAAACCGACCGCTCGGCTGTCAGCGACGCCTATGTTGCGTTCGCGCTCGACGAACCGCACGCGTACCGCTTGATGTTTGATCTGACGCAGCAGGACGGCGTCTACCCGGAACTCGCCGCCGCGTCGCAGCGCGCGTGGCGGATGCTCGGTGCGCACTTCGAGCGGCTCGTCGCGGCGGGCATTCTGGAAGGCGATCCGCAATTGATCGGTTACGCGTACTGGGCGAGCCTGCACGGCTTTACGATGCTGGCGCTCGCCAATCAGTTGCCCTTGCCGCAGGCGCAACAGCCCGCCGCCGGCAACGCACCGACGCGCGAAGCCGTGTTTGCGCAGATTCGCCAGATGTTGTGGCGTGGCGCCCAGCCGCAATGCGCCTAGCCCCGCGCGCTTACCGGCTCGGCTCGCCGCGCCGGAAGTTCAGCCGCTGCGCAAGGTCGGATCGACCGCTGCGCGCCAGCTGATCGCCTTCGCCCGCTGGTCCGTAAAGAACGTTACCCACTGATTGCGCGCCTGCGGGTCGGCACTCGTGCCGAGACTCGCATAGTGCTGCGCGATCGACGTCTGGAACGCGCAAAAATCGTCCTTCGACAGCTTGCCGCTCCGATTCGCCACATACGCATCGAACAGCGTCGCGTAGACGCCTTGCGCGTCGTTGCCGTAGTCGACCGTCTGGGCACTGCACATCTGTTGCAAGGAGACGAACGAAGGCGCGCCCATCGTCCCGTTCAGGCTCGGCGAGCTGACACATCCCGTGACAAGCGCCGCGGCGCCGATCATCCAAAGTACACGCATGAATTCACCTCGATATGGCTACTGCCGAGAGTATCGTCCGTGCCCGCCGGTTGCGCTACACCCCAGGCAATCGTTAGAGGAACGCCTAAGAGAACCGAACTTTACTTTTTCGAATATGTTCATTAAAGTTCGTAAACGAACACTATCGGTTCGATAGATTTTCCATACCGCTTTTTGACTTTCCGCGATACGCAATACGCAAGGGACACAGCAGGTGACGCAAGGCTCGAGATACGATTTGCTCGTCGTGGGCGGCGGGATCAATGGCGCCGGTATCGCACGCGACGCGGCCGGCCGCGGCCTGTCGGTGCTGCTGTGTGAACAGGACGATCTGGCGGCGCATACATCGTCGGCGAGCACCAAACTGATTCACGGCGGCCTGCGCTATCTCGAGTACCGCGAGTTCGGGCTCGTCCGCAAAGCCTTGCAGGAGCGCGAAACGCTGCTGCGCGCCGCGCCGCACATCATGTGGCCGCTACGCTTCGTGATGCCGCACATGCCCGATCTGCGTCCGGCCTGGCTGATTCGCGCCGGCCTCTTCCTCTACGATCACCTTGCCAGACGCGAACTGCTGCCTGGCTCGCGCGGCATCGATATGCGCCGTCATCCGGCGGGCGCACCGCTGGTCGATTCGATTAAGCGCGGTTTTGTGTATTCAGACGGCTGGGTCAACGACGCGCGTCTGGTCGTGCTGAACGCGCTCGACGCGCAGGAGCACGGCGCGAAGATTCTGACCCGCACCAAACTCCTGAGCGCGGTGCGCGCCGGCGGCGAATGGCGCGCGCAACTCAGGCGCGACGACGGCACGATCCTCGATATACGCGCCGGCTCGATCGCGAATGCGGCCGGTCCGTGGGTCGGCGAGTTGCTGCAAGGCGCACTCGGCCGGGAAGCAACGCACAGCGTGCGTCTCGTGAAGGGCAGCCATATCGTCACGCGTCGTCTGTTCGAACACGACCACGCGTACATCTTCCAGAACCCGGACAAGCGGATCATCTTCGCGATTCCGTACGAACACGATTACACACTGATCGGCACGACCGATATCGAGTATCGCGGCGACCCGTCGCAAGTCGCGATCACCGCCGAGGAAACGCAGTACCTGTGCGAGTCGATCAACCGTTATTTCAAGCAGCAGATCACGCCAGCCGATGTGCGCTGGACCTACTCGGGCGTGCGTCCGCTGCTCGAAGAGGAAGGCGCGGACAACCCGTCCGCGGTCACGCGTGATTACTCGCTCGAACTCGACGCCCCCGCTGGCGAAGCGCCGCTGCTGTCGGTGTTCGGCGGCAAGATCACGACGTTCCGCAAGCTGGCGGAAGAAGCCGTCGACACACTCACGCATGCGTTGCGCAAAGGCAAGCCTTCGTGGACCGCTGGTGCGGCGTTGCCCGGCGGCGATATTCCACAGGCCAACTTCGAGCGCTTCCTGACCGGACTGAAGCAGCAGAATGCGTGGTTGCCGGCGGAACTCGCTCATCGCCTAGCCCGCGCGTACGGCACGCGCGTCAAGAATGTGATTGGCCACGCGCGCTCGGTGGCCGATCTCGGCTGCGCCTTCGCGCCGGGTCTTTACGAAGCCGAACTCGTTTATCTGCGCGACACTGAATGGGCGCGCAGTGCACAGGACGTGTTGTGGCGCCGCTCGAAACTCGGCCTGCACGTCGAACCGGGCACGCTCGATTCGATCACACAAGACATCGACGCGTGGTTTGCTCGCGAACCGGTCCGGCAGGGCGCATAAAACCACCGGCTTCGATCAAACCGCTTTCACCCCTCGGCAACGGACCAAGCCGGGCCGCACAATCCCAGTTGCAGCCCGCTTAAAACAACACGCCGTTCCCGTCGCCGGCCAGCAGTCCGGCGATTCATAAAACGCATGGAGAAGACACAATGCAGGATCAGTACATCCTCGCGCTTGACCAAGGCACCACCAGTTCCCGCGCGATGCTGTTCGACCGGCTCGGCAATATCGTGTCGATTGCCCAGAAAGAATTCCAGCAGATCTACCCGCGTCCGGGCTGGGTCGAGCACGACCCGCAGGAAATCTGGTCGACCCAGGCCGGCGTGGCCGCCGAAGCCGTCACGCGCGCCGGCATGAACGGCACCTCGATCGCCGCGATCGGCATTACGAATCAGCGCGAGACCACCATTGTGTGGGACCGCGAAACCGGCCACCCGATCTATAACGCCATCGTCTGGCAAGACCGCCGCACCGCCGATTTCTGCGATCAGCTCAAAGAGCAAGGTCTGGAGGAACAGGTCCGTGCGAAAACCGGTCTGCCGATCGACTCCTACTTTTCGGCGACCAAGATCCGCTGGATTCTGGATAACGTCGAAGGCGCGCGCGAAAAGGCGAAGCAAGGGCGCCTCGCGTTCGGCACGGTGGATAGCTGGCTGGTGTGGAATTTCACCAAGGGCGGCCTGCACGTCACCGACGTGACCAATGCGTCGCGCACGATGCTGTTCAACATCCACACGCTGAAGTGGGACGACGAACTGCTCGAAGCGCTCGACATTCCGCGCAGCATGCTGCCGGAAGTACGCGCCTCCTCCGACGTGTACGGCCCGACCAAGACTACGGTATTCGCCTCGAAGATCCCGCTTGCGGGCATTGCCGGCGACCAGCACGCCGCCCTGTTCGGCCAGATGTGCACGCAGTCGGGCATGGTGAAGAACACTTACGGCACGGGCTGCTTTCTCGTGATGAACACCGGCGACAAGCCGATCGAATCGAAGAACAATCTCGTCACCACGATCGCATGGCAGATCGGCGACCAGATCAATTACGCGCTCGAAGGCAGCATCTTTATCGCGGGCGCCGTGGTGCAATGGCTGCGCGACGGCCTTGGCATCATCAAGAGCGCGTCGGAAATCGAAAAGCTGGCGAGCAGTGTGCCGCATTGCGACGGCGTGTATCTGGTGCCCGCGTTCGCAGGCCTCGGCGCGCCGCACTGGAATGCACGCGCGCGCGGGACGCTGTTCGGCGTAACACGCGGCACGACCTCGGCGCATATCGCCCGTGCCGCGCTCGATTCAATCGCCTATCAATCGCTCGACGTGCTGAAGGCCATGGAAGCCGACTCCGGCATTCGTATCGGCGAATTGCGTGTGGACGGCGGCGCCTGTGCGAACAATCTGCTGATGCAGTTCCAGGCGGATATTCTCGGCGTAGACGCGGTACGTCCGCAGGTGGCGGAAACAACCGCATTGGGTGCGGCGTATCTGGCCGGTCTCGCCGTGGGCTACTGGAAGGACGTTGACGAATTGCAAAGCCAGTGGAAGCTCGATCGCCGCTTCACGCCGGCACTGCCGCACGCGAACGTGAAGGAATGCCTCGACGGCTGGCAGCGTGCGATTCGCGCTGCGAAGGCCTGGGCCGATACACCTTGATCAAGCGCTGATCGAGCCCTGATAGCGCGCTGATCAAACTTCGATCACGCCGCTCACTCACCACCATTGAACATAACGAAGCCGCTCCTTCCCAGCGGCTTCCCTCACAATTATATTTCGGATAACCAACGATGTCCCCTTACATTGCGGAATTCATCGGCACCGCGCTGCTGGTGCTGCTCGGCAACGGCGCGGTCGCCAACGTGCTGCTCGCGCGCACCAAAGGTAAAGGCGCCGACCTGATCGTGATCGTGATGGGCTGGGCGATGGCTGTGTTCATCGCCGTCTACGTCACCGCGTCGTTCAGCGGTGCGCACCTGAATCCGGTCGTCACGATCAGTCTCGCGCTGGCTGGCAAATTCGTGTGGGCCAAGGTGCCTGGCTACATCGGGGCGCAGATGCTGGGCGGCATGGCGGGCGCCCTGCTCGTGTGGGTCGCGTACCGTCAGCATTTCGCGAAAGAAGGCGATGCCGACGTCAAGCTCGGCGTGTTCTGCACCTCACCCGCGATCCGCAGCGTGCCGCACAATCTGCTCACGGAAATGATCGCGACCTTCGTGCTGATTTTCGGTGTGCTGTATCTGGCTTCGCCGCAAGTCGGTCTGGGCGCGCTCGACGCGCTGCCCGTTGGCCTCCTCGTGCTCGGCATCGGCATCTCGCTCGGCGGCCCGACCGGTTACGCGATGAGCCCGGCGCGCGACCTGTCGCCGCGTCTGATGCATGCGCTCCTGCCGATCCCCGGCAAGCGCGACAGCGACTGGCGTTACGCGTGGATTCCCGTGTGCGGTCCGCTGCTGGGCGGCGCAGTGGCGGCCGGGCTGTTCCAATACCTGCACGCGCACTGATTTCACCGCTTGCGAAAGCCACGCTTGATACACCGACAACGCGTGTTTTCGCGCCGACGCAAAGCTTTGGCGCCGCGCATGCGGCGCCAAAGCACGTATCATGTTGCTTTCAATCTTCGCGCCTGAGCTTGCCTCTGCCTTGCTCGTGCGCCTCTCGCTTTCCGCTTTAAAGCATGATCGACCACCTCATCTGCGACTGCGACGGCGTGCTCGTCGACAGCGAAGTCATTGCTGACCGCGTAATGCTCGAAACGCTGTCCGCCACCTTCCCCGGCCTCGACTTCGAACCCGTCGTCAAAACGGCATTTGGCCAGCAAACGTCGCGCTTTCTCGAAGGCATAGAGAAATCGTTCGATATCACCCTGCCCGCGGGTTTCTTCGACACCATCGAACACAACGTTGAACTGGCGCTCGCGGCATCGCTGAGTCCGATCAACGGCGTGCGCGAAGCCTTGCAGCGCGTCACGCTGCCGGCCGCCGTCGTATCGAACAGCCGCTTGGCGCGCGTGAATGCGTCGGTGCGGCGTGCGGGCCTGCAGCAGATATTCGGTGAGCGGATTTTCAGCGCGGAACAGGTGGCGCGGCCCAAACCGTATCCGGACGTGTATCTCTTCGCGGCAAAGACGCTGGGCGTCGAGCCTTCACGATGTGTGGTCGTGGAAGACAGCGTGGCGGGGTTGAATGCGGCGCGCGCGGCGGGCATGAAAACGATCGCTTTCGTCGGCGCGAGTCATATCCCTGATGGTTACGCGGACGCCCTGCGCAACATGGGCATGACGCGCATCATGAAGCACATGGACGAACTGCCCGCGCTGGTCGAAGCCGGCGTGCGCGGCGAATTCGGCGACGAGCAGTCGTAACGGGCGCAACATGGCAAGAAAAAAGCCGGCTTCGATAGCCGGCTTTTTTATCAGACGCACGTCAGGCTTAACCGTACATCAAGCCTCGTCGGCTACGCATTCGCGCGCCGTCGCCAGCGCCTCGCGGAATTCCACGAGCTCGGCAATCGTCAGCATGGGCAGATTGTGCTTCGCGGCGAAGCGCTCCACATCCGCGCCGCGCGTCATCGTGCCGTCCGCGTTCATCAGTTCGCACAGTACGCCGGCCGGCTTCAGGCCCGCCAGAATCGCCAGATCGACGGTGCCTTCCGTGTGACCACGGCGCGCCAGCACGCCGCCGGGTTGCGCCCGCAACGGGAACACGTGACCAGGACGCACGATGTCGGCAGGCTTCGCCGTATCGGCGATCGCCGCACGGATCGTCGTGACGCGGTCAAGCGCGGACACGCCGGTCGTCACGCCGTCGCGCGCTTCGATCGAAACGGTGAACGCCGTGCCGTGACGGCTTTCGTTGTTGACGGCCATGGGCGGCAGTTCGAGCGCGCGGATCTTCTCGTCGGGCAGACAGAGACACACGATGCCGCTGCATTCGCGAATCAGCAAGGCCATGGTTTCGACGGACAGGCGTTCGGCGGAAACGATCAGATCAGCTTCGTTCTCGCGATCGTGGTCGTCTTGCAGAACGACAGCGCGGCCATCGCGCATGGCTTGCAAGGCGGCGGCGATACGCGGCGGAACGGCTTCGGTGTCGAGCAGCGGGAGATCGAGGAATGCGCTATCCCCCAAGGGGACTTGCTTCGCAGCGTCTGCAATCGTCGACGGAGCAGGAAAAGTAGCAAAGGACATAAGTGAAACGCTCATCGCAAAAGTTGGGCGAGAAACGTTTCAGGGCATTGCAAACAGACAAAGACGCGCCGTTGAACGCCGCGCAAAGCGACGCTCGCGCACCGCTCGAACCACGCGCGGTGCCACGGAAACGAACATGACTATCTGCACATCTTCTTCCATCCGGACTCTAACCGTCGGCTCTGGCTTCTCACCAGATCTGCTGACCCCAGGTCGACACTTTGACGACGCGGGCGCTCGCGGGCTCACCGGCTTACGCTTTCGCGTTGCCGGCATACCGCCGGTGGGGAATTTCGCCCCGCCCTGAAGACGCACTGATTGCCGGATCGACCGGCTGGCAAAGCATACAACAGTCGCGCCGGACGTGCAGCGCAACCCCTACTGACTGGACGGACATCTCTGCTGCGCGGCAGCCATGGCGCCCGAAACCGCTCAAGCCGGTGCGGCCTGCCGTGCGGCGTCCTGCGTGGCCGGCACATCCCAGCGCGGCGGCGTTTCCGCCTTCAGCGTCACGCGAAACGCGCGCGCTTCGGTGTCGCCGGGATTGCGCAGGCTATGCGGCTGGTCGGCATCGAACACGATCGCGTCGCCCGTGGCCAGCAATTGCCGTTGATCGTGCACGCTGACCTCCAGCGTGCCTTCGCTGACCACCAGATTCACCGTGGTGCCTGGCGCGCGGCGCGTGCCGGTCTCGGTGTGCAACGGCGCGATACGCAATTCGTGAAACTCGGCGGCGGTCGGTTCGGTATCGGGATAAAGCGGCCGGGCCGAATAGCGGCCGTTTGAACTGACGACGCGCGAAGAACGCTCCGCCGGCAAGTGCTCGAAGCCGTTGGTCGCGTGACGTCGCAGAAACGCCGCCACCGACACTTTCAGCGCCGCCGCGACCTTGCACAGGACCTTGATGGACGGCACGCTGCGTGCCGATTCGATTTGCGCGAGCATCGCTCGCGAAACGCCTGACGCGCGGGCCAATGCATCGAGCGACAGTTGCCGTTCAGCGCGCAAACGGGCGAGATTCACACCGACCAGATGTTCCAGAGCATCGAAAGGCTCAGCGGCGCGCGGCGACGCATCGGCGTCAGCCGCGGGATCGCGAACCAGCGCAAGCGGGGAATGCATGATTGCCTCCAGGAGCGCCGCCGGGCGGCGGGCAAGCGGTTAGTGGAAGCA
The DNA here is from genome assembly GCF_046027215.1 of Paraburkholderia fungorum. Classification (GTDB taxonomy): domain Bacteria; phylum Pseudomonadota; class Gammaproteobacteria; order Burkholderiales; family Burkholderiaceae; genus Paraburkholderia; species Paraburkholderia fungorum_D. Next base: position 3,949,301 of record NZ_JAQQEN010000001.1, read on the forward strand.
AGATAGCATCGCGCCAGGCGCTGCCCAACGAAGTTATCTTCACACTGTTATCAGCATTGCGGAGGACGATTCTCGCAAAGCTTGTGCGAATTCCTTATATGGGCAGTTGCAAGCCGGGCCGCGCTTTCAGGCGCGCTGCGCCACAGCCGACACCGGTGCATCCATCCGCGCGGCGAACCATGTGAGCAGCAACGCCACCACGCTGACCGCTGCCGCCACCCACGGCAGCGTGTCGAGCGCATGGCCATGATTGATCACCAGACCGCCGAGCCACGCGCCGCCCGCATTGCCGACATTGAACGCGCCGATATTGAGCGTCGAGGCCAGATTCGGCGCCGCGGCGGCCTTCTCGACCACACGCATCTGCAACGGCGGCACGGTCGCGAAGGCGGCGATGCCCCACACGAATACGGTAATCGCCGCGGCCACCTGCGAATGACTGGTGCGCGCGAAAATCGCCATCACCACCGCGAGCGCGACCAGAATGCCCATCAGCGAAGGCATCAGCGCACGGTCCGCGAGTTTGCCGCCCACCGTATTGCCGATTGTCAGGCCAACGCCGAACAGCACCAGAATCAGCGTCACACCACGCGGCGAGAAACCGCTCACCTGCTCGAGAATCGGCGCGATATAGGTGAACACCACGAACACGCCGCCGAAACCGAGGACTGTCATCGCGAGCGCGGTCCAGACCTGCGGGTCCTTCAGCACGCGGACTTCATGGCCCAGGCCGACCGGACCGGAATCGTGACGATTCGGCACCAGCGCCGTGACGCCCGCGAGCGACAGCACGCCGAACACGCTGACGATCCAGAACGCCGCGCGCCAACCAAATTCCTGGCCGATGAAGGTGCCGAACGGCACGCCGAGCACATTGGCCAGCGTCAAACCGGTGAACATCAGCGCAATTGCGCTCGCGCGCTTTTCCGACGGCACGAGCGAAGCCGCCACCACCGCGCCGATCCCGAAGAACGAACCGTGCGCGAACGACGTCACTACCCGCGCGATCATCAGCACCGAATAGCTGGACGCGATCGCGCACAGCGTATTGCCGACGATAAACACGCCCATCAGCAATTGCAGCGCGAGCTTGCGCGGCATCTTGCTGGTGATCACCGCGAGCAGCGGCGCGCCGACCGCGACGCCGAGCGCATAGCCGCTCACCAGCAATCCCGCCGACGGAATCGACACAGCCAGATCGTGTGCGACCTCGGGTAGCAAACCCATGATCACGAACTCGGTCGTGCCGATCGCGAATGCGCTAATTGCTAGCGCCAGTAAAGGAATGGGCATCTTTGTTCTCCAGGTTCTAAAGTTGAGCGTGCCCGGCGCACTAAGCGTGATGAGGCGCCGTCACGAATTCGACGACGACGCCCGGCGCGAGCGCGACGAACAGTTGCAGTTCGGCTTGCTGGGGCCCGCCCGGCGGAATTTCGGCGAGCTGATATGGCATCTGCGCCGCGTGCAGCCGGCCGAGCAGCGCCTGCCATTCAGCCGCGCTTTCCAGCCGGAACGCGATGTGATCGATGCGCGGCGCCGAGCGCCCCATCCCGGCGGGCACCGTTGCGTCGATCAGATGGACCACCGGGCGGCCGTTCGCGCACAGCCAGTAGCCGTCGATCTGGAACGGCGGGCGTTCGCCCTCCGTCAGCCCGGCGATGTCGACGAAAAAACGCCGGGCGGCGTCGAGTTCGGCAGTAACGATGGTGGCGTGATCGAGTTGCATGGCCTTGGTAGCGCAGCAAGCACAAGGGTTTACGATGAATGCATTGTGGCCGGCGGACCTCGATTTGATAATTGGCGTAGTATTTGAAGCATTTTCAAATTCTTTTGAAAGATCTCGATGGATAACCTCGGTGACATCCGCCTGTTCGTCGAAGCGGCTCAGCAGGGCAGCCTGTCGGCGGCGGGCCGCAAGATGGGGCTGACACCAGCGGCCGCCAGCGCGCGTCTGGCCAAGCTCGAGACTGGCCTGAAGGCCCGCCTGTTCGAGCGCACCACCCGCCAGCTAAGGCTCACGGACGAAGGCCGGCTGTATCTGAACTGCTGCCGCCAGGCGCTGCAATCGCTCGACGACGCCGAAGCCGCCCTGCAGGCCGGCCAGGGCGTGGTGCGCGGCAAGGTGCGCATTTCCGCGACCTCGGACTTCGGCCGCAATCTGCTGATGCACTGGCTCGACGAATTCAACACGCTGTATCCAGAGGTGACGTTCGCGCTGACGCTGTCGGACTCGCTGTCGAACCTCGTGCAGGAAGACATCGACCTCGCGATCCGCTTCGGCGTGCCGCAGGACAGTTCGCTGGTTGCCCGCAAGCTGGCGCCGAACCGGCGGGTGCTGTGCGCGTCGCCGGCATACATCGCACGGCGCGGCGAGCCGAAGGACCCGCAGGATCTGGCCAATTTCGACTGCATCGTGCTCGGCACCGCATCCGGGCCCGCGAACGAGTGGCGTTTTACGCGCGGCGACGAGGTGCAGCGCTACACGGTGCCGTTCGAAACCTCCCGCGAGACCAACGACGGCGCGGTCGCCCGCGAATGGGCGCGGCGCGGCTATGGGATCGTCATCAAGTCGATGTGGGACGTGGAAGCGGATTTACGCGCCGACTGCCTGAAAATCCTGCTGCCCGAATGGCGCTATCCGGACGCGCCGCTGCACGCGCTCTATCACCGCAACCGCTTCATGGCGCCGCGCGTGCGGGTGCTGCTCGATTTCCTGAGCGAGCGCTTCGCGCAGGTGTCGGGCGAACTGGAAAGCCTGCTGGGCTTGCCGCCCGAGCCGCCGGTATCACGCGCCGCCGCCGAAACCGCATTCGATGAAGGGCTATAATATTGAGCTACGCTGCAAACGCGCCTTGAAAGCAGACCCATGCGCCGCCCCGCGGCCCGTCCGCACGCTGCCAGCGCGTTCCGCCCCACTTCACCCTTTATGACGCCCCCAGGTTAACCACTGCGACCGGCGAAAATCGATGACCAAAAAAGTTTATGTAAAGACCTTTGGCTGCCAGATGAACGAGTACGACTCCGACAAGATGGTCGACGTACTCGGCGCGGCTGAAGGACTCGTCAAGACCGACACGCCGGAAGACGCCGACGTCATTCTGTTCAACACCTGCTCGGTGCGCGAAAAAGCCCAGGAAAAAGTGTTCTCCGACCTCGGCCGCGTGCGCGAACTGAAAGAAGCGAACCCGAATCTGATCATCGGCGTGGGCGGCTGCGTAGCGAGCCAGGAAGGCGCGGCGATCGTTGCGCGCGCACCGTACGTCGATCTGGTGTTCGGTCCGCAAACGCTGCACCGCCTGCCGGCCATGATCGACAAGCGCCGCGAGAGCGGCCGCGCGCAGGTCGATATCTCGTTCCCGGAAATCGAAAAGTTCGATCACCTGCCGCCGGCCCGCGTCGACGGCCCGAGCGCATTCGTCTCGATCATGGAAGGCTGCAGCAAGTACTGCAGCTATTGCGTCGTGCCGTACACGCGCGGTGAAGAAGTGTCGCGTCCGCTTGACGACGTGCTGACCGAAATCGCCGGTCTCGCCGACCAGGGCGTGCGTGAAGTCACGCTGCTCGGCCAGAACGTGAACGCGTACCGTGGCGGCCTCACGCTGGGGTCGAGCGAAATCGCCGATTTTGCGACGCTGATCGAATACGTCGCCGATATTCCGGGCATCGAACGGATTCGCTACACCACCTCGCATCCGAAGGAATTCACGCAGCGTCTGATCGATACCTACGCGAAGGTGCCGAAGCTCGTGAGCCACTTGCATCTGCCGGTGCAGCACGGTTCCGACCGCATCCTGATGGCAATGAAACGCGGCTACACGGTGCTCGAATACAAGTCGGTGATTCGCAAGCTGCGGGCGATCCGCCCTGACCTGTCGTTGTCCACGGACATGATCGTCGGCTTCCCCGGCGAGACGGAAGAAGACTTCCACAAGATGATGACGCTCGTCCACGAGATGAAGTACGACACCAGCTTCTCGTTCATCTATAGCCCGCGTCCCGGCACGCCGGCTGCGAATCTGCACGACGACACGCCGCGCGAAGTGAAGCTCAAACGGCTGCAACATCTGCAGGCCACGATCGAAGAGAACGTGCAGCGCATCAGCGATTCGATGGTCGGCAAGATCGAGCGCATTCTGGTCGAACGCCCGGCGCGTAAAGATCCGAACGAACTCGCGGGCCGCACCGAAAACAATCGCGTGGTGAATTTCCCGGCGCCGATCGCGTCGCACGCGCGGCTGATTGGCCAGATGGTCGACGTGAAGATCGTCCACGCCTATCCGCATTCGCTGCGCGGCGAACTCGTGCTGGTGCACGACAATGCCCCCGCGACCACCCACTAAGCGACGCCACCCCACGTAGCGAAACCGACAGGATCGACCCACCGCCTTGAAGACCGCTCAGCAGCATCTGGAATTCACCGCACCGCGCGAAGACAACGCGCGGCTTGCCAACCTCTGCGGACCGCTCGACGAGAATCTGCGACAGATCGAGCAGGCACTCGACGTGACGCTCCAGCGCCGCGGCCACCGCATCACGATCCGCGGGCGCGGCGCGAAACTCGCGCTCACCGCGCTGGAAAACTTCTACAACAACGCACGCGAGCCGCTGTCGGTCGACGATATCCAGCTCGCGCTCGTTGAAGTGCGGCACCCGGCGCGCCATCGCACGAACGGCAACGGCGACGAGACAGGCGATGCGCGTTTTCCCGGCAATCCGGATCATCCGTTCGACCAGCCCGCCGACACCGGCGACGAGGACCTCGAAGAGCTCGGTCCGAAGCTGTACACGCGCCGTGCCGATCTGCGCGGCCGCACGCCGGCGCAACGCGACTACCTCAAGCAGATCATCTCGCACGACGTGACCTTCGGCGTCGGCCCGGCCGGTACCGGCAAGACCTATCTCGCGGTGGCTTGCGCGGTCGATGCGCTGGAGCGCGATCAGGTCAAGCGCATCGTGCTGACGCGCCCGGCCGTCGAGGCGGGCGAACGCCTCGGCTTCCTGCCGGGCGATCTCGCGCAGAAAGTCGATCCGTATCTGCGCCCGCTGTACGACGCGCTCTACGATTTGCTCGGCTTCGACAAAACCGCCAAGATGTTCGAGCGGCAGATGATCGAAATCGCGCCGCTCGCCTATATGCGTGGCCGCACGCTGAACCACGCGTTCATCATCCTGGACGAGGCACAGAACACCACGCCCGAACAGATGAAGATGTTCCTCACGCGGATCGGCTTCGGCTCGAAAGCGGTGGTCACCGGCGACACGACCCAGGTGGATTTGCCGCGTGGTGCGAAGAGCGGGCTGATCGAAGCACAGCAGGTGCTGTCGGACGTGCGCGGCATTGCGCTTACGCGCTTCACGAGCGCCGACGTGGTGCGGCATCCGCTGGTCGCACGAATTGTGGAGGCGTACGATGCGCATTCGCAGAAAACCGCCAATCCGGCGGATTCGCGCTAAATGGCGTTGAAAATGCCGTCGCCCGCAACACGACACACCGTTCCAGCATGAGCCGCGCTCCGAAACTGACGTTGAATCTGCAATTCCCTGCCGCCAAAGCCTGGCCGGAACACAAGGCGCTGTTGCCGCGCGCCACCGTGGCCGGCTGGATCAAGGCGGCGCTCTTTGCAGACGGAGAACTGACCGTGCGTTTCGTCGACGCGGAAGAAGGACGCACGCTGAACCGCACCTATCGCGGCAAGGATTATTCGACCAACGTGCTGACCTTCGCCTACGCCGAATCGGAAGACGATCCGGTCACGGGCGATCTGATTCTGTGCTGCCCGGTGGTCGAGAAAGAAGCCGCCGAACAGGGCAAGCCGCTCCTCGCGCATTACGCGCATCTGCTGGTGCACGGCACGCTCCACGCGCAGGGCTACGATCACGAAGTCGAGGAAGAAGCCGAGGAAATGGAAACGATCGAAACCGAGATTCTCGGCAAGCTAGGCTTCCCCGACCCTTATCAATAGTCGTCGCCATCATCGTTTAGAGCCGCCGTGAGCACCTCCGTCCCCGAAGCCGACACGCGAACACCCTGCCCGGACTATCCGCCGGCGCTCGGCGAATCGCGGCTGCTGACCGACGAAGAGTTGCGCGCGTCGCTCGAATGCGCGTTGCGCGACTGGGACCGTAAGCGCGATTTGTGGCTGTTCGGCTATGGTTCGCTGATCTGGAATCCCGGGCTGCCTACCGTCGAAGCAACCCGCTCGAAGGTGCATGGCTATCATCGCGGCCTGTATCTGTGGTCGCGCGTGAATCGCGGCACACCGGAACAACCGGGCCTCGTGCTCGCGCTCGATCGCGGCGGCTCCTGCTCCGGCATTGCGTTTCGCCTCGCCGCCGAAGGCGCGATGCCGCACCTGGAAGCGCTCTGGCGCCGCGAAATGGCGATGGGTTCGTATCGCCCGGCATGGCTGCCGTGCGTGCTCGCCGACGGCCGGCGCGTCGATGCGCTGGCGTTCGTGATGCGCCGCGACGTGCCGTCCTACACCGGCAAGCTGCGGGACGAGATCGTCAAGGCGGTGTTCGGCTGCGCGCGCGGCCGCTACGGCACCACGCTCGATTACGTCAGCCGCACCGTGCATGCGCTGCGCGAAAGCGGCATGCCGGACCGCGCGCTGGAAGCGCTGCTCGAGCGTTGCCAGCAGGAACGCCGCGAAGCCGGGCAGGAATAAGACGACGAAGGACGCGGACGCCCCGAGCGGTACTTTTTTGCTCCAAAACGCTTTTCCGCGCGTAATCAGTTAGGATTGACCCACGTCCCGCCGCGCGCGACGGGTCGGTTATACCGCATCGCCCATCGCCCAGCCCGGCGGGACACGGTCCTGCCATGTGCCTGGTGTATCCTTAATGCTCTGCAACAGCGCGCCCAGTCTCGCCGGGCGCACTACCATGAACGACACGTATCCCAGTCGGCGCCAAACCGACAAACCGCAGGAAAAACGCTCCCTTCTCGAGCGTCTGACTGACTTCATCTCGCCCGAGCCCGATTCGCGCGGCGAACTTCTGGAAATCCTGCAGGACGCGCATGAGCGCAACCTGATCGACGCCGACTCGCTGTCGATGATCGAAGGCGTATTCCAGGTCTCCGAACTCAGCGCACGCGACATCATGGTGCCGCGCGCGCAAATGGACGCGATCAATATCGCGGACAATCCCGCCGAATTCATCCCCTACGTGCTGGAAAAGGCGCACTCGCGCTATCCGGTCTACGAAGGCAATCGCGACAACATTATCGGTGTGATGCTGGCGAAAGACCTGCTGCGCTACTACGCCGAAGAAGAGTTCGACGTGCGTGGCATGTTGCGTCCCGCTGTCTTCATTCCGGAGTCGAAACGTCTGAACGTGCTGCTGCATGACTTCCGCGTGAACCGCAATCACCTCGCGGTGGTGGTCGACGAATACGGCGGCGTGGCCGGACTGATCACGATCGAAGACGTGCTGGAACAGATCGTCGGCGATATTGAAGACGAATACGATTTCGACGAAGAAAGCGGCAACATCATCGCTTCGCCTGACGGCCGGTTCCGCGTGCGCGCGCTCACCGAAATCGAGCAATTCAACGAGGCGTTCAACACGCATTACTCCGACGACGAAGTCGATACGATCGGCGGTCTCGTCACGCACCACTTTGGACGCGTGCCGCATCGCGGCGAGAAAGTGCGTCTCGACGACCTGATCTTCGAGATTCTGCGCGGCGACGCCCGCCAGATTCACATGCTGCTCGTCCGCCGCGACCCGCTCGCCGGCCAGCGCGAGCGCGAAGCACAGCACGTGCAGACCTGACGCGCTTCGTTTCCTCGTTTCTTCAACTGCTCACGCCGACCGCGCAACGATGGCCGACCCGATTACTTCCCGTTCGCGCCGCGGCGTGAGTTCCCCTGCCGCCCGAGAAGCACAGGGCCGCACGCTGCCCCGCTGGCACTACCTCGTCGCGCTCGCCGCCGGCGCGGCCAATACACTGTCTTTCGCACCGACGCCGCATGGCGGCTGGCTCGAACTGGCGATCTTCGCGTTCTTCTTCGCATGGCTCACCCGTACGACCGGCTGGAAGAGCGCCACCCTCACCGGCGGCGCCTTCGGGTTCGGCAACTTCGTCTCCGGCGTGTGGTGGCTGTACGTCAGCATGCATGACTATGGCGGCATGGCCGCGCCGCTGGCGGGCGCGGCGGTCGTGCTGTTCTCGCTGTATCTCGCGCTCTACCCGGCGCTGGCCGCGGGCGTCTGGTCGTTCTGTGCCGGCCATGCGCGCAACGGCGCGCTCGACGACGACCAACCGTTTTCGCCCACCTGGCATGGCGCGTTGGCGTTTGCCAGCGCCTGGGCGATCGGCGAATGGCTGCGTGGCACGGTGTTCACCGGCTTTCCGTGGCTCGCGAGCGGATATGCGCAGGTGGACGGCCCGTTCGCCGGCTTTGCACCGGTGGCCGGCGTGTACGGCGTCGGCTGGATGCTGGCGCTGGTGGCGGCATTGATCGTGCAGGCGCTGGTGCATGTGCGCGAGCCGCGCGAGGCCGCTGGCGGCAAGCGTGGTGCGCGCGTCGCTGTGCCGGCGCTGGTCGCGCTGGCGCTGATTGCCGCGGGCCTGCTGCTGCCGCTCGCGCATTGGACCGTGCCGGCCAACGCGGCGCTGACGGTGCGGCTGCTGCAAGGCAACGTCAAGCAGGAGATGAAGTTCGAAGAAGCCGGCATGGTGGCCGCGATCAATCAGTATCAGGAGATGATCACTTCGAAACCGGCCGACCTGGTCGTCACGCCAGAAACAGCCATTCCGGTGCTCGCGCAGCAATTGCCGCCACAGTTTGCCTCGGCGGTGCGCAACTTCTCAGATTCGACCGGCACCGCGATTCTGTTCGGCGCGATCGGCGGCACCGTCACGCCGGAAGGCCGGGTGGTCGACTACACGAATAGCCTGTTCGGCGTCACGCCGGACACCCGCGACGTGTATCGCTACGACAAACACCACCTTGTGCCGTTCGGCGAGTTCGTGCCGTGGGGTTTTCGCTGGTTCGTCAACCTGATGAGCATTCCGCTCGGCGATTTCGCGCGCGGCGCGCCGGTCCAGAAGCCGTTCATCGTGCATAACCAGCCGGTCTCGGTCGATATCTGCTACGAGGATATTTTCGGCGAGGAGATCGCGCGGAACATTCGCGAGAGCGGTACGCCCGCGGGTGTACTGGTCAATTCAACCAATCTCGCCTGGTTCGGCGACACGATTGCGCTGGATCAGCATCTGCAGATCGCGCGGATGCGTTCACTGGAAACCGGCCGGCCGATGCTGCGCGCCACCAACACCGGCATGACGGCGGCGATCGATGCGAACGGCAGAGTGATCGGACGACTGACGCCGTACACGATCGGCTCGCTCGACGTGACGGTGCAAGGCACCACGGGTAATACGCCCTATGTGACGAGCGGCAATAACACGGTACTGGCGGTTTCGTTGCTGCTGCTGGCGTTTGGATTTGCGTTCGGGCCGGGGATTGTCCGGCGCCGTAACGGCAAGCAATAGGCCGGCGCCTGGCCGGTCAACCACGCCCGGCAGTCGCCCGACGCGGCAAGCCCAGCCCATATAAAAACGCGCGCTCCAGAACACCGCGAGCGCGCGTTTGCAACACAAGGATCGGGTTACCGGTCCGCACTCAATCCGTCGGCACCGTATCAATAAACGACTGACGCAGCGAAAGCTTCTGGAAATGTTTATCCAGATTCGGATACGCTTCGCGCCAGTTCAGCTCAGGCATGCGGAAATCAAGGTAACCCAGCGCGCAACCCACGGCGATATCCGCGAGCGTGTAGTGATTGCCCGTGCACCACGGCTTGCTGCCCAATCCCTGCGACATCGCGATCAGACCTTCGTCGATCTTGCGCTGCTGCCGCGCGACCCACGTGTCCACACGGTGCTCAGCGGGGCGCTGCGTGCCCTCGATGCGAATCAGCACGGCCGCGTCCAGAATGCCGTCGGCGAGCGCTTCCCAGCAGCGCACTTCGACCCGCTCGCGCCCAGACGGCGGAATCAGCTTGCCGACTGGCGACAGCGTATCCACGTACTCGCAGATCACCCGCGAATCGAACACGGCCTCACCGTCTTCCATCACAAGGCACGGCACCTTGCCGATCGGATTGAAAGTGTGAATCCTCGTGTCCGGCGCCCAGACGTTCTCGAGCACCAGTTCGTAGTCGATTTTCTTGTCGGCCAGAACGACCCGCGCTTTGCGCACGAACGGGCTGGCGAACGAACCGATGAGTTTCATCATTACCATCTGCCTTTTCTTGAATTCGGCGAAAGTATAAGTGGTTGGCAGCGTTCCCGAGCGTCGTGAACCCGCTTCGCGAGCCGCATGAATGCTCGCTGTGGATGGATTGCAACATTGCCGCAGCGCTCGCGCGCCGTCTACCCCGCCGAACGGATAACACTGTCGACGCAGGCGGCACGCCTCACTGAACGCGACCATCGAATGGCCGGGCGGCGTACCACAACGGCCGCGCACGGCAGGCAACCGTCAGCAGCGCGGCGACCCTCGTCCGCCAGTATCCGCGCAAATTAAGTCGCCGCATTGGGCGCTACAATCGCAACATGAACCAGCCGACCGAACCCACCATCGCCATCGACGTCTACCGCACGCGCCGCGAGCGCGTACTCGCCACGCTGCGGGCGGCGGGCGGCGGCGTCGCCATCGTCCCCACCGCGCCCGAAAAGCTGCGCAACCGGGACGCCGACTATCCGTACCGGCACGATAGCTATTTCTACTATCTGACGGGCTTCACTGAACCCGAGGCTGTGCTGGTGCTCGACGCAAGCGCCGCGGCTGGCGAGCCGGCTTCGATCCTGTTCTGCCGCGAGAAGAATATCGAGCGCGAGACGTGGGAAGGTTTCCGTTTCGGGCCGGAGGGCGCACGCGAGGCATTCGGCTTCGACGCCGCCTTCGCCGTGAGCGAAGTCGATACGCAGCTGCCGCGCATTCTCGCCGACAAGCCGTCGCTGCACTATGCGCTCGGCACGTCGTCGGAACTGGACGAACAGGTGCGCGGCTGGCTCGACACCGTGCGTGCACAAGGCCGCGGCGGCGTCGCCGCGCCTGCCGTCGCGCGTGATCTGATCCCGTTGCTCGACGAGATGCGGCTCATCAAGGATCATCACGAGCTCGCGATCATGCGCCGTGCCGGGCAGATTTCCGCGCAAGCGCATCGCCGTGCGATGGCCGCCTGTCACCCCGGCGTGCGCGAGTACGAGCTCGAAGCCGAGTTGCTCTACACCTTCCGCAAATTCGGCGCGCAGGCGCCGGCTTACACCTCCATCGTCGCCGCGGGCGCCAACGCCTGCGTGCTGCACTATCCGGCCGGCAACGCGATTGCCCAGGACGGCGACCTGATCCTGATCGACGCCGCCTGCGAACTCGACGGCTACGCCTCGGACATCACCCGTACCTTCCCGGCAAGCGGCCGCTTCACACCGGCGCAGCGCGAGCTGTACAACATCGTGCTGGCCGCGCAGCAGGCTGCCGTCGAGGCCACCCGCGTCGGCGCCACCTTCGACGATCCGCACCAGGCTGCTGTGCGCGTACTGTCGCAAGGGTTGCTCGACACCGGCATCGTCGACCGAACCAAGTTCTCCTCCGTGGATGACGTGATCGCCGAGCGCGCCTATGCGCCGTTCTATATGCACCGTACGGGCCACTGGCTCGGCATGGATGTGCACGATGTCGGCGACTATCGCGAACGCGGCGCGCCGCGTGACGAAGCGGGTGCGCTGCCGTGGCGTACGCTGCAGGCGGGGATGACGCTGACCATCGAGCCCGGCCTGTATATCCGTCCGGCGGAAGGCGTGCCAGAGCGCTACTGGAACATCGGCATCCGCATCGAGGACGACGCGATCGTCACGCCGGCTGGCTGCGAGCTGATCACACGCGAGGTTCCGGTGGCGGCCGACGAAATCGAGGCGCTGATGCAGGAAGCCCGCACGGCGCAGGAAACAAAGCAGTAACCCAGGCAGGAATCCAGGCAGGAATCCAGCCAGTAAGCGAAGGAAGCAACGCGCAATGAACGACGTTCCCCAGTCGACGGTAATTCTGAAACCGGCAATGTCCGGTCAACCCTTCGATTTCGACGTGACAATTGTCGGCGCGGGCCCGGTCGGGCTGGCGCTCGCCGGCTGGCTGGCGCGCCGCAGCGCGACGCAGGCGCTGAAGATCGCCCTGATCGACGCCCGCGAGCCGGAAGATTCGATTGCCGATCCGCGCGCGATCGCCGTATCGCATGGCAGCCGGATGATTCTCGAACCGCTGCGCTGGCCCGCGGACGCCACCGCGATCCAGCGCATCCACGTGTCGCAGCGCGGCCACTTCGGCCGCACGCTGATCGACCATAGCGAGCACGGCTTGCCGGCGCTCGGCTACGTGCTGCGCTACGGCTCGATCGTCCATGGTCTTGCCGAAGCGGTTCGCGCGACCTCCGTCCACTGGTTCCGCTCGACGTCCGCGTCGGCGCCGATCCAGGAACGCGACGGCGTCACGCTGCCGATCGAAACCGCTGGCGTCACGCGTCATTTGCGCACGCGGATTCTGGTGAATGCCGAAGGCGGTCTGTTCGGCGACCAGAAGGCCGTCAGGCGCGTCAACGGCGAAGCCGGCGGCAGCACTGGGGACAGCGGCTCGCGCGATTACGGACAAACCGCGCTGGTCGGCACGGTCAGCGTGTCGGCGCCGCAAGCGCATGTTGCGTGGGAACGTTTCACGTCGCAAGGGCCGATCGCGCTGCTGCCGATGGGCGGTGTGCGCAGCGCCGATTACGCGCTGGTCTGGTGCTGTGCGCCCGACGAAGCCGCGCGCCGCGCGCAACTCTCCGAGGCGGAATTCCTGCGCGAACTCGGCGCCGCATTCGGCAACCGCATGGGTCGCTTTACGCAGATCAGAGGACGGGCATCTTTTCCGCTGGGACTGAACGCGGTCGATACCCTCGTGAATGGCCATGTCGTTGCGATCGGTAATGCAGCGCAGACGCTGCATCCGGTAGCAGGTCAGGGTCTGAACCTCGGTCTGCGCGACGCGCACGCGCTCGCCGATGCCTTGTCGGCGGAAGGCCCCACGCCGCTCGCCCTGGCTACGTTCGCGCAACGCCGCGCGCTGGACCGGCGCCTGACAATCGGCGCCACCGACACGCTCGCACGCCTGTTCACCGTCGACTTCCCGCCGCTCGCCGCCTTGCGCGGCCTCGCCCTCACCGCGCTCGAATTCGTGCCGCCGGTGAAGACCGCGCTGGCGCGGCAAATGATGTTCGGTCAGCGCCGCTGAGCGCGCCGCCCGCTCGCGGCCCGCAGCCGTTGTCGCTTTTTTGCGCACCGTATGCTGAGCCGCGCGAGCGCCGCCGGTTCTCGCCGGTTCTATGACTCGGACCACTTTCATAGAAGATTTAAAGGGTTACGACGGACGCAAGTCGGGTGCCGGCTATCCGTTAACGCTAAAATGGCGGTTTTCCCTCGCATTTCGCGAACGCTCCGATTGCCTGTATTTCACGCAATCTGCTGCGCGCGCGTCGACTTCATGCCCACTCTCGGCTCTCACAATCTGCGCAATAACCTGTTCGTCGCCCCCATGGCGGGCGTGACCGACCGGCCGTTCCGGCAACTGTGCAAGCGGCTGGGCGCGGGCTATGCCGTATCGGAAATGGTCGCCTCAAACGCGCAGTTGTGGAAAAGCGAGAAGACCATGCGCCGCGCCAACCATACGGGCGAGGTCGAACCGATCGCCGTGCAGATTGCCGGCGCCGATCCGGCCATGATGGCCGAAGCCGCGCGCTACAACGTGGCAAATGGCGCGCAGATCATCGACATCAACATGGGCTGCCCGGCCAAGAAAGTCTGCAACGTAGCCGCGGGTTCGGCGCTGTTGCAGAACGAACCGCTCGTGCAGCGCATCGTCGAGGCCGTGGTGGGTGCGGTGGGTATGGGGCCGGATGCGGTGCCCGTCACGCTGAAAATCCGCACCGGCTGGGATCGCGACAACAAAAACGCGCTCACCATCGCGCGTCTGGCCGAGGCCGCCGGCATTTCCATGCTGACCGTGCACGGCCGCACCCGCGCCGACCTGTATCACGGCGACGCCGAATACGAAACCATTGCCGCCGTCAAAGCGGCGGTGCGCATCCCGGTGGTCGCCAATGGCGACATTACGTCGCCGCAAAAAGCACGTGAAGTACTCGCTGCCACCGGCGCCGACGCGATCATGATCGGCCGTGCCGCGCAGGGGCGTCCGTGGCTGTTCCGCGAAATCGAGCATTTCCTGCAAACGGGTGAGTTGCTGCCGCCGCCGCGCATCGACGAAATCCAGCAGGTGATGAACGAACATCTCGAAGATCACTACGCGTTTTACGGCGAATTTACGGGTGTGCGCACAGCGCGTAAACACATCGGCTGGTACACTCGCGGCCTTTCTGGCGCCAATGTGTTCCGGCACCGCATGAATACGCTGGACACCACGCGCGAACAACTCCTCGCCGTCAATGAATTCTTCGACGCCCAAAAGGCGATCTCAGACCGCCTCGTCTATGTTGACGAGACGCTCAGCAAGAACGACGGCGAGCCGGACCATACCGACCGACTAGCAGCATGAGCAAGAACAATATCGAACAATCTGTCCGCGACAGCCTGGGCATCTATTTCCAGGATCTCGACGGCTCCAATCCGCACGACGTCTACGACATGGTGATTTCATGCGTGGAAAAACCCTTGCTCGAAGTGGTGCTCGAGCAGGCCGGCGGCAACCAGTCGCTGGCCGCCGAGTATCTCGGCATCAACCGCAATACGCTGCGCAAGAAGCTGCAACAGCACGGTCTGTTGTAGTTCGTTGTAGTTTCAGGCGCCCTGCCACGTTTCCCTTCGGCTTTTCGTCTTCATCATGATCAAGCAAGCGCTCATCTCCGTTTCCGACAAGTCCGGCATTGTGGACTTCGCCAAATCGCTGTCTGACCTCGGCGTCAAGATCCTGTCGACCGGCGGCACCGCGAAACTGCTCGCGGACGCGGGTCTGTCCGTCACGGAAGTGGCCGACTACACGGGCTTCCCGGAAATGCTGGACGGGCGCGTGAAAACGCTGCATCCGAAGGTGCACGGCGGCATCCTCGCGCGCCGCGACCTGCCGGAACACATGGCAGCGCTTGAAAAGCACGACATTCCCACGATCGACCTGCTGGTCGTGAACCTGTACCCGTTCGTGCAGACCGTGTCGAAAGAAGAGTGCTCGCTCGAAGACGCAATCGAGAACATCGACATCGGCGGCCCGACCATGCTGCGCTCGGCCGCGAAGAATCACCGCGACGTGACGGTGGTGGTCGATCCGGCGGATTACGCGGTCGTGCTCGACGAAATGCGTGCGAACAGCAGTGCGGTGTCGTACAAGACCAACTTCCGCCTCGCCACCAAGGTGTTCGCCCACACCGCGCAGTACGACGGCGCGATCACGAACTACCTGACGAGCCTGACCGACGAACTGCAGCATTCGTCGCGCAACGCGTTTCCGGCTACGTTCAACCTCGCCTTCAACAAGGTGCAGGACCTGCGGTACGGCGAAAACCCGCACCAGAGCGCCGCGTTCTATCGCGACCTGACGGTGCCGGCCGGCGCGCTGGCGAACTACAGCCAGTTGCAGGGCAAGGAACTGTCGTACAACAACATCGCCGATTCCGATGCAGCGTGGGAATGCGTGAAGACCTTCGACGTGCCGGCCTGCGTGATCGTCAAGCACGCGAATCCGTGCGGCGTGGCGGTGGGTGCCGACGCGAACGAAGCGTATGCGAAGGCATTCCAGACCGACCCGACCTCCGCGTTCGGCGGCATCATCGCGTTCAACCGCGAAGTGGACGAAACGGCGGCGCAAGCGGTGGCCAAGCAGTTCGTCGAAGTGCTGATCGCACCGTCGTTCAGCGCGGCGGCTCGCCAGGTGTTCGCGGCCAAGCAGAACGTGCGTCTGCTCGAAATCGCCTTGGGCGAAGGCCACAACGCGTTCGACCTGAAGCGTGTCGGCGGTGGCCTGCTGGTGCAATCGCTCGATTCGAAGAACGTGCAGCCGCACGAACTGCGCGTCGTCACGAAACGTCACCCGACGCCGAAGGAAATGGACGATCTGCTGTTCGCATGGCGCGTGGCGAAGTACGTGAAGTCGAACGCGATCGTGTTCTGCGCGAACGGCATGACGCTCGGCGTCGGCGCGGGTCAGATGAGCCGCGTGGATTCGGCGCGCATCGCCAGCATCAAGGCGCAGAACGCCGGTTTGACGCTGAACGGTTCGGCCGTGGCGTCGGACGCGTTCTTCCCGTTCCGCGACGGCCTCGACGTGGTGGTAGCGGCGGGCGCGACCTGCGTGATCCAGCCGGGCGGCTCGATGCGCGACGACGAAGTGATCGCTGCGGCAGACGAGCACAACATCGCGATGGTCGTGACCGGCGTGCGTCACTTCCGGCATTGATTCTTCGGGCCTCACGGGCGGTCGTACCTTCATCTTGAAGCGACGGCCAGCCCAGTTGGCTCGAACACAGCGGCCCGGCGGATAGTTCCGCCGGGCCGTTTTCATTTCCGGACGTCCGACGGCGGTTTTTATTCCGCTCACCTCGCTGGACGCTGCCCGCCATGCAGCGCGTTCGTTGTAGTATCGCAAGCACCCCGTTTTTACCGCTCCTGCGGCACTCCATGAGAATTCTCGGCATCGACCCCGGCTTGCGCGTGACTGGCTTCGGCGTAATCGATCAAACCGGACACACGCTCAGCTACGTCGCAAGCGGCGTCATCAAAACCGCCGACGCCGATCTGCCCTCGCGTCTGGGCACCATTTTCGAAGGCATTTCGACACTGATCCGCCAGCATTCGCCAGATCAGTCGGCGATCGAAAAGGTGTTCGTCAACGTCAACCCGCAATCCACGCTGTTGCTCGGCCAGGCGCGCGGCGCAGCGATCTGCGGCCTGGTGGCGGGCGGAGTGCCGGTTGCCGAATACACGGCCTTGCAGTTGAAGCAGGCCGTGGTGGGTTACGGCCGCGCCACCAAGGAGCAGATGCAACAGATGGTGGTACGGCTGCTCAACCTTTCCGGCGTGCCCGGCACCGATGCCGCCGACGCGCTCGGCATGGCGATCTGCCACGCGCACGGCGGCACGACGCTCAGCACGCTGGGCGGCATCGCGCCTTCGCTCGCGAAAAAGGGCTTGCGCGTGCGGCGCGGTCGTCTGGTGGGTTGAGCGCCGCTGCAGTGCGCTGCCCGCAGCACACCTGCTACGCTACACTCGCCCTTTCTCCCACCTCTTTCTCACGATTGAATCCCTCATGATCGGTCGCATTGCCGGCGTTCTGCTGGAAAAAAACCCGCCGCATCTACTCGTCGACTGCAACGGCGTCGGTTACGAAGTCGATGTGCCGATGAGCACGTTCTACAACCTGCCCGCCACCGGCGAGCGCGTCGTGCTGCTCACGCAAATGATCGTGCGTGAAGACGCGCATCTGCTGTATGGCTTCGGCACCTCCGAGGAGCGCTCCACCTTCCGCGAATTGCTGAAGATCACCGGGATCGGCGCGCGCATGGCGCTCGCTGTGCTGTCGGGCATGAGCGTGGGCGAACTGGCGCAAACCGTCACGATGCAGGACGCCGCCCGTCTGACGCGTGTGCCGGGCATCGGCAAGAAAACGGCGGAGCGGCTGCTCCTCGAACTGAAGGGCAAGGTCGGCGCCGACCTGGGCGCGATGGCGGGCGTGGCGTCGGCATCCAACCACTCCTCCGATATCCTGAACGCACTGATCGCATTGGGTTACTCCGAGAAAGAAGCGCTGGCCGCCGTCAAAAATGTGCCGGCCGGCACCGGTGTGTCCGAGGGCATCAAGCTCGCGCTGAAGGCTTTGTCAAAGGGCTAAAGCGGTGGGCCCGGCAGTGGGCCCGGCGGTGCGGCCCGTGCCCGACGACCACAGCTTCGCACACGGTCGTCCGCCTGGCACCCTGGCCGTTTGGCCGAGTTTCGCAACGGAGCGCACGCGGTACAATGAACCCATGATCGAAACCGACAAACTCGCCGCCGAACGCATCATCGCGCCCACGCCCGTCTCGCCGAACGAAGAAGCATTCGAGCGTGCGTTGCGCCCGCGCCAGCTCGAAGAATATGTCGGGCAAGAAAAGGTGCGCGGGCAGTTGGAAATCTTTATCGAGGCCGCTAAACGCCGTTCCGAATCGCTCGATCACGTCTTGCTGTTCGGCCCGCCGGGCTTGGGTAAGACCACGCTCGCGCACATCATTGCGCGCGAAATGGGTGTCAACCTGCGGCAAACCTCCGGCCCCGTGCTTGAACGCGCCGGCGACCTCGCCGCGCTGCTCACCAACCTCGAAGCCAACGACGTTTTATTCATCGACGAAATCCACCGGCTGTCTCCGGTTGTCGAAGAAATTCTGTACCCGGCGTTAGAGGATTATCAAATCGACATCATGATCGGCGAGGGGCCCGCCGCGCGCAGCGTGAAGCTGGATCTCCAGCCGTTCACCCTGGTCGGCGCGACCACCCGCGCGGGCATGCTGACCAATCCGCTGCGCGATCGCTTTGGCATCGTCGCGCGGCTCGAGTTTTATAACGCCGAGGAACTGGCGCGCATTGTCACGCGTTCGGCGTCGTTACTGAACGCGCAGATCCACCCGGATGGCGCGTTCGAAATCGCCAAACGCGCGCGCGGCACGCCGCGTATCGCGAACCGGCTGCTGCGCCGCGTGCGCGATTTCGCTGAAGTCAAAGCCGACGGCAATATCACGGCGCAAGTGGCCGACGCCGCACTCAGAATGCTCGACGTGGACGCGGTCGGTTTCGACCTGATGGACCGCAAGCTGCTGGAGGCCATCCTCCATAAGTTCGACGGCGGCCCCGTCGGCGTCGACAACCTGGCGGCGGCGATCGGCGAAGAGCGCGACACGATTGAAGACGTGCTCGAACCGTACCTGATCCAGCAAGGCTTCCTGCAACGCACGCCACGCGGCCGGGTTGCCACGCTGCTCACGTACCGGCACTTCGGTCTCGCCGCGCCGGATTCGTCGAGTGCGCTACCCGGCCTGTGGGATTCGGCGGCAACCTGAACGGCGTGTTCGTCGCGTGAGAGGCGTGCGCGCCGGCGGGTCGCCGCACAGCACGCGAAACGAAATAAGCCCTGCAAACCGGGTCGTGCTGCCTAGCGCCCCGGCTCCGGCACTACGCGTTTGAAGCTGTCGTCATCGCTGGGCGCTTCGAGGTGCGACACGTCCGCCCACGACACGATCGTCGCCTTGCCGCCGTCGAAATCCACCACGTTGACGCTCGTATTGAGCAATGCATAATCGCGCGGCGCGTCGAGCGTCAAGCCGGCCGCGAAGCGGCGCACGCAATCCAGCACACCGCCATGCGCGACACAGGCAATCCGTCCGCCCGGATGCGCGGCGACGATCGGCTCGATCGCGTGCAGCACCCGGTGATAAAGCGCGCGCTGCGACTCTCCCGCAGGCGGCGCGAAACCAGGATCGCGGGTTTGCCAGTGCGCGTACTCGTCGGGAAAGCGGATAGCGATTTCGTCGCTGTCGTGCCCCTGGAACGCGCCGTATGAACGCTCGCGCAGACCTTCGCGCAGTTGCAGCGGCAGACCAAGCACGTCGGCAATCGGCTGCGCGGTTTGCTGCGCGCGTTGCAAATCGCTCGAATAGATCGCGTCGAGCCGCGCGCCCTCTTTCACCTCATTCGCGATGCGGCGCGCGAGCCGTTGCGCCTGCGCGAGGCCGGTTGTCGCAAGCGGAATGTCGATGTGGCCTTGAATGCGCTTGATGCGGTTCCAGTCGGTCTCGCCGTGCCGGATAAACAGGATTTGCGTGGACATAAGAGGACGGTAGGCGCCAGTAGCCGGTTGTGCCGAGCCGCTATTGTCGCAAATAGCGGCTGGAGGGGCCGACGCGCGCTGCCGCGCGCATCGCAATGAGACGTCAGTCGAAACTCAGGCGTTGGTCTGCAGCCAGAACGTGACCGGCCCGTCATTGACGAGCGACACCTGCATATCCGCACCAAACTCACCGGTCTCGACAATCGCGTGCTTTGCGCGCGCTGCCGAAACGAAGTAATCGAACAGACGTTTGCCCTCGTCAGGTGGTGCGGCGGGGGTGAAACTGGGCCGCAAGCCGCTGTTCGTATCCGCGGCCAGGGTGAACTGCGAGACGAGCAGCAAACCGCCTGCGCGGCCCGTGCCGTCAAGATTCTGCACGGACAGATTCATCTTGCCCGCTGCATCGCTGAACACGCGGTAGCCGAGCAGCTTGGCGAGCAGGCGGTCGGCCGCTGCCTCAGTGTCGCCGCGTTCGGCGCACACGAGCGCGAGCAGACCCGCCTCGATCGCGCCGGTGATGCGCTCGCCGACGCGCACTTCCGCGTGCCGTACGCGCTGGATCAGCGCGATCATCGGCTCGCTCGCGGCAGTGGCATGCGCGACGCCGCCATCAAGCGGTCAGCGTGACGCGCGCAAAGCGGCGCTTGCCAACCTGCACGACGAACTCGCCCGCCTCGACTTTCAGTCCCTTGTCGGACACGGTCGCACCATCGATCTTCACACCGCCCTGCTCGATGTTGCGCAGCGCTTCGCTGGTCGACGGTACGAGGTTGGCCTGCTTGAGCAACTGACCGATCGCGAGCGGGGCGCCCGCCAGCGTCACGGCCGGAATATCGTCCGGCACGCCGCCCTTCGCGCGATGGTTGAAGTCTTCGAGCGCGCGCTCGGCATCGGCCGGCGAGTGGAAGCGCGCGACGATTTCCTGGCCGAGCATCACCTTGAAATCGCGCGGATTGCGGCCCGCTTCGATCTCTTTCCTGAAGCCGGCGATCTCGTCCATCGGACGGAACGACAGCAATTCGAAGTAACGCCACATCAGCACGTCGGAAATGCTCATCAGCTTGCCGAACATATCCGTCGGCTTTTCGCTGATGCCAATGTAGTTGTTTTTCGATTTGGACATCTTTTCGACGCCGTCGAGCCCTTCGAGCAACGGCATGGTCAGGATGCACTGCTGTTCCTGGCCGTACTGCTTCTGCAACTCGCGGCCCACCAGCAGGTTGAACTTCTGGTCCGTGCCGCCGAGTTCGAGGTCGGCGTTCAGCGCGACCGAGTCGTAGCCCTGCATGAGCGGATACAGGAACTCGTGGATCGAGATCGGCACGCCGCCCTGGAAGCGCTTGGTGAAATCTTCGCGCTCGAGAATCCGCGCCACCGTGTAGCGCGACGCGAGCTTGATCATGCCGTCGGCGCCGAGCGGCATGGACCATTCGCTGTTGTAGCGGATTTCGGTCTTGTCGCGATCGAGCACGAGAGCCGCCTGCTCGAAATACGTCTTGGCGTTCGATTCGATCTGCTCGCGCGTGAGCGGCGGGCGCGTGGCATTGCGGCCCGACGGATCGCCGATCAGCGACGTGAAATCGCCAATCAGGAAGATCACCGTGTGCCCCAGATCCTGCAACTGACGCATCTTGTTCAGCACGACCGTATGACCGATGTGGATGTCAGGCGCGGTCGGATCGAGCCCGAGCTTGATGCGCAGCGGCACGCCGGTGGCCGCGCTCTTCGCGAGCTTTTGCGCGAATTCGTCTTCGATCAGCAGTTCGTCGACGCCGCGTTTAGTAACGGCGAGCGCGTGACGGACTTCGTCAGTGATCGGGAAGGCAGGGCTGGGCTTGGTGGACTCGGTGCTCATGCTGGAAACGTGAAGTCGCGAAAAAAGGAGATTGTCCCATAGATGCGCGCCTCCGAGCCCACTGACTCGGCCACAAGCTCGCCCAGTCGCGGGAATTCTGCACACCGGGAGGCGCCGCTGGTGTCGCGGCGCGTTATATTCGATCTCGCTTGCACTGATAATCTGCTAAAACGGATCGCAAGAAACCATCGAAGAGGAGTAGCAACGTGGCGCAAGAGCCCGCAGACGGCGTCTACTTTGGATTGATGTCCGGCACGAGCATGGACGGCGTGGACGGCGTGGCCGTTAAATTTGCCAGGGGAAAACCGCCGGTAGTGCTCGCCGAAGCGTTTGTCGACTTCTCAGCAGGCCTGCGCGACGCGCTATTTGCGCTTCAGCAGCCGGGCGACAACGAAATCGAACGCGAGGCGCTGGCGGCCAATGCGCTCGCTACCCGCTATACGGTGTGCTGCCACGAACTGTTGCGTGAGAGCCGCGTGTCCGCCGCGGAGGTCCGTGCGGTCGGCGTGCATGGACAGACGGTGCGGCATCGCCCGGAAAAAGGCTATACGCGGCAGATCAACAACCCTGCCCTGCTCGCGGAAATGATGCACATCGACGTGGTTGCCGACTTCCGCAGTCGCGACGTCGCCGCGGGCGGCCAGGGCGCGCCGCTCGTGCCGGCCTTTCATGCGACGGTGTTCGGCGCAAAAGACGAAACGCGGGTGGTCTGCAATCTTGGCGGCATCAGCAATATCACGATCCTGAACGCAACCGGCGGCGTGCGCGGTTTCGATTGCGGCCCAGCCAACGCGCTGCTGGACGAGTGGGCGCAGCGCCATCTCGGCAAGCCTTTCGATGAGAACGGCCATTTTGCAGCAGGCGGCCAGGTGGACCGCTCGCTGCTGAACGCGTTGCTCGACGAACCCTTTTTCGAGCAACAGCCGCCGAAAAGCACTGGCCGCGACCTGTTCAACCCGCAATGGCTCGATACGAAACTGCAACCATTCGCCGCCCTCGCGCCCGCCGACGTGCAAGCCACGCTGGTCGCACTGACCGCGGTATCGGTAGCGCGCGAAATCGAGCGGCATGCATCGGACGCCAAAGCGGTCTACGTGTGCGGCGGCGGCGCACGCAATCCCGAGCTGCTGAAGGCACTGCAGGCGGCGCTCGAGGATAGTGGCGTAAGCGGCGTGCCCGTACTGACCACCGACGCGCTAGGGGTGCCACCGAGCCAGGTCGAGCCGCTGGCGTTCGCGTGGCTCGCCATGCGCTGTCTGGCGCGCTTGTCGGGGAACTTGCCGGCGGTGACGGGCGCGGCCGCCGAGCGCGTGCTCGGGGCGATTTACCCGCGCTAAGCCTGACGGCGTCAAAATGCGCGCGTGAAATGAGAAACGGGGCCGAGGCCCCGTTTCGCTTTACAACCTGCCGCCTAACTGGCCATCAAACCGAGAATGACGAACCGCAACCGCACGTGGTCGTGGCATTCGGATTCTTGATGACGAACTGCGCGCCGTTGATGTCGTCCTTGTAGTCGATCTCAGCGCCGACCAGGTACTGGTAGCTCATCGAATCGATCAGCAGCTGGACGCCGCTCTTGTTCATGACCGTGTCGTCTTCGTTGACGGCTTCGTCGAACGTAAAACCATACTGAAAGCCCGAGCAGCCGCCGCCCTGCACGAAAACGCGCAGTTTGAGGTCCGCATTGCCTTCTTCTTCGATCAGTTGCTTGACCTTGTCAGCCGCTGCGTCGGTAAAAACGAAGGGGGCGGGCATCTCGGTCACGGGTGTATCGGTGACTGCGTTCATTCGAACTCTCCAAAAAGCTTCTAACCGCTATTGTAGGGCTGATCTCAATATCGTGCTGAAGCCCACAAAATCAATGGGTTCTTCCGGAAATCCGTTTCACGACGTCCTGGCCGCCACCCGTCTACCTGAGCGGGCCAAACGGCCATCCGGACGACGAAACCGCCGCCGCACAACTCGTGCGAAAGCCAATAAAAAAAGCCGCCTTCGCGAAAGCGTTGGCGGCTTTTGCAGCGGACCGACCCGAAAGCCGGCTCGCACCCGAAACGATTAACGCTTCGAGAATTGCTTCCTGCGACGTGCCTTGTGGAAGCCGACCTTCTTACGTTCGACTTCACGAGCATCACGCGTAACGAAGCCAGCCTTCGACAGTTCCGGCTTCAGCGTTGCGTCGTAGTCCATCAGCGCGCGGGTGATGCCGTGGCGAACCGCACCGGCTTGACCCGTTTCACCGCCACCGTTCACGTTGACTTTGATGTCGAACGTGACGCCGTGGTTCGTGAGTTCCAGCGGCTGACGCACGATCATCAGCGACGTTTCGCGCGAGAAGTAATCGGCGATAGGCTTGCCGTTTACAATGATCTCGCCCTTGCCAGCCTTGATGAAGACGCGTGCGACGGCGCTCTTGCGGCGGCCCGTGCCGTAATTCCAGTTACCGATCATGTGGGCTCCCCTTAGATCTCGAGCGCTTTCGGCTGTTGTGCCGAATGCGGATGCGTTGCTTCAGCGTAGACCTTCAGCTTCTTGATCATCGCGTAGCCGAGCGGGCCCTTCGGCAGCATGCCCTTGACCGCTTTCTCGAGCGCACGGCCCGGGAAGCGTTCTTGCATCTTGCCGAACGTCGTTTCATAGATACCGCCCGGGTAACCCGAGTGACGGTAGTACTTCTTGTCAGTAGCCTTATTGCCCGTGACGCGCAACTTGCCGGCGTTGATAACGATGATGAAATCACCGGTGTCGACGTGCGGAGTGAATTCAGGCTTGTGCTTGCCGCGAAGACGGTGTGCCACTTCGCTGGCGACACGCCCGAGAACCTTATCCGTCGCGTCAATCACGTACCATTCACGCGTAACCTCATGGGCTTTTGCGGAAAACGTCTTCATGATCGATCCAAAAAAATTGCTGCGCCCAATGTGTTTTTTTCCTGCTTGTAGTGTGCGCATCGAGGCGCGTGCAGGCTCTCCCTGGTTCTTCCTCCGCGGGCGCGGATGCGGAAAAGCTCTGAATTATAAAGGAATTTGTCGCAGCGAGTCAAAGAATGCGGGGTTTGAGGCGGGAAGTCGTGCGCGCTGAGCGCCAGATCAGCCCATTTGTCCCTGATAACAACCCGCAGACAACCCGCAAATTGCCGCCCATGAGACCGGCGACGGGCGAAAAAAAACCCGAACGCGTGGGTTCGGGTTTAATCCACCAAAGGAGGAGGTGGAGGAGACAGCGGAGGTTGCAGAACTGCTGCAACCGATGGGATCGATTATATGAGGCCCCCTTGTGCGACGCAAGAATATTTGCATCGCGAAATGCAATTTCATAATGTGACAACCAAGAGCGCAGACTCGAACACGGCGAATTCACCTTTAAATCAAACACTTGATGTTTGGACCGAAGCCGCATACGCAGACATCATCTAGAGTAAAACCCCTAAACGCGTCAGGACGTTCCCGAATCGGCTGAACATGCCGCAGCGCAACACGCAAGCCGCTATTGCGCATAAATTCCGCTCGATGGCCCCTCCGACGCACGCGCAAACACCGGGCTACAATTGCCGTCTCGAATACAAGCGAAGCGCGGTGGAGCACAGCATGGAATGCAAAGTTAGCTGGATGGGGCAAGACGGAATGGCGTTTGCCGCCGAGACGGGCAGCGGCCACCTGGTCGCGATGGACGGCGCGCCGGAAGGCGGCGGCCGCAACCTCGCGCCGCGGCCGATGGAAATGGTTCTGCTCGGCACCGGCGGTTGCACGGCCTATGACGTCGTGATGATCCTGAAGAAAAGCCGTCAGGAAATCGCCGGCTGCTCGGTGACCCTGAAGGCCGAACGCGCCAGCGAAGATCCGAAAGTGTTCACCAAAATCCACTTCCACTTCACCGTGACCGGCAAGAATCTGAACCCCGCCACGGTGGAGCGCGCGATCAATCTGTCGCACGACAAATACTGCTCGGCGTCGATCATGATCGCCAAGACCGCTGAACTGACGCACTCGTTCGATATCGTCGCGGCCTGATAGTCTGATAGCGCTGCGCGAGCGCACAAAAGAAAAATGCCGGCGTTCATATGGACGCCGGCATTTTTTTGTTGGATGGCAAAGCGAGGCCGATAAGCCGGATTCTGTGCACGCGCCACGTCCGAAAACGCGACGCGCGTAGCAGTCATTCCTCTAGGCGCGCCATTACTGACGCGCTCAAGCTTCCTACCCGCAGACGTGACGGGGGCCCCGTCCTGCATCTCGAAGATGCTAGCCTGCCTACTTGGAATTGCTCCGGGTGGAGGTTACCGTGCCGGTCTGCCTTGCAGCAGCCGCGGTGCGCTCTTACCGCACCGTTTCACCCTTACCTGATCCCGGCTTGCGCCGGGCCATCGGCGGTTTGCTTTCTGTTGCCCTGTTCCGCGTGTCACCACGGATGGCCGTTAGCCATCACCCTGCCCTGTGGAGTCCGGACTTTCCTCGCCCTCTTTGGCTTGAAGCCGCAGAGGCCGCGACTGCCTAGCCTGCTTTGCTGGGGCGGATTTTAACACTTGAGGGCATGAGCGGCCGGTTTGGCGTTGGAAATAGCCGAACTACGGCTGACGGCTGGGAGCACGCGCCGCCCCGCATGCCAGACACACTAGCCAGTCTGGCGCGTGCGGCGGCCCGTACGGAAAACGGCTACGTCGTCGTAAAACGCGGGCAATTCATTGTCCGGCCACCAGCCCGGAATGCCCAGCACGGGAAGCGGCGCGAACATGCGACTCGTCAATGCATCGGTGCTCAATAGTGCCTGGCTGACTGTTTCGTCCAGCCAGGCATTGCGCGCCTCCTCACCCCAGTTGAAATACGCGGAAGGCACGTCGACGATCCACGCATGCCCGGTGCACGCCTTGAACGGCGCGATCAGCTTTTCCAGCAGCGCGTGGCCAAAGCAGCGCACTTCGCAGCACACATCCCAGGCATCACGTTGAGCGACTAGCAGCGTCTGCCAGTCGAACGCTCGCAACGCAATGCGCAAGGCGGGATCCGCGCAGGCGAACAGCAGCGCATTCTCGTCGAACAGGGTCAGCGCGTCGCGTACGCCGCCGCGGGTGGGACCGACGCCCAGAACGTCAATGGCCGCCGACTGGCGCGCATTCAGCGCCGCCTTGATGCGCGGAAACGCAAACCGCATTGACGCGTTGAAGAAGTCGTGCAGGTTATCGCGCGTAGGCACACAACCGGTTGAAGCGATATGCGCCTCGTACGCCGCGCCGGCTGGCAGGTCATCCTGCGCGATAAAGGCGAGCCGCTCGCCACGGCCCGTACGCTGCTGCATCTCGCTCGCGTCGGCGTTCATTTCGGCGAGCAAATGCGCGTAGCCGTTGACCGCTGCCCGTTGCCATCTCTCGCCGCGCAAGGCGAATTGCGCGAACCAGGGCTTCGACCAGTCGATCTCGGCGAAGCCCGGCCGCGCCGCGTCCTGCACAGGCGACACGTGCATTTAACGCCACCTCAAACGAGGCGCCAACCGATCGACTCGCCGCCACGCAAAGGCACGACCGGCGTGTCGCCAACCGGCAATTCGGCCGGCAACGTCCACTCTTCGCGTCGCAGCGTGACCTTCTCTGCGCTGCGCGGCAGACCGTAGAAGTCCGCACCGAAGAAGCTCGCGAAGCCTTCGAGCTTGTCCAGCGCACCGGCCTTATCGAATGCTTCCGTATAGAGTTCGAGCGCATGCAGCGCCGTGTAGCAGCCCGCGCAGCCGCATGCGTGCTCTTTCAAACCTTTCGGATGCGGCGCGCTATCCGTGCCGAGGAAGAACCGTGGATTGCCGGAGGTCGCCGCCTCAACAAGCGCCACGCGATGCGTCTCGCGCTTGAGTACGGGCAGGCAGTAGTAATGCGGACGAATGCCGCCCTGGAAAATCGCGTTACGGTTGTACAGCAGGTGATGCGCGGTGATCGTCGCGCCCAGCAGCCCCGGGGCCACGCCGGCTTCGCGGATGTAATCGACTGCATCTTTCGTAGTGATGTGCTCGAACACCACCTTCAACGCCGGAAAGGCGTGACGCAGTGGCGTCATGACGCGGTCGATGAACACCTTCTCGCGGTCGAACAGATCGATCGACGAATCCGTCACCTCGCCATGCACAAGCAGCGGCATGCCGGTTTCCTGCATGACTTCGAGCGTTTTCGCGCACTTCATGATGTCGGTGACGCCCGCGTCCGAATTGGTCGTAGCGCCCGCCGGATAAAGCTTCACGCCATGCACGAAACCGCTTTCGCGCGCGCGGCGGATTTCGTCGGGCGGCGTGTTGTCGGTGAGGTACAGCGTCATCAGCGGCTCGAATTTCGCGCCTTCTGGAATCGCGGCGACGATGCGCCCGCGGTACGCCTCGGCCATCGCCGTGGTCGTGACGGGCGGCTTCAGGTTCGGCATGATGATCGCGCGGCCAAACTGGCGCGCGGTGTCAGGCAGCACGGCGGCCAGCATCTCGCCGTCGCGAACGTGCAGGTGCCAGTCGTCCGGGCGGGCCAGCGTGACGGTGTCGAGGGAAGCAGGGGAAGCGTTGGAAGCAGTCATGGCGAGAGGGGGACGAACCTCTGCGACAAAGCCAACCGACCCGGTCAAACCGCCATGTTGCGGCATGAACACACGTCAATTTTGCTATTTGGCGCTTCTGGCTCGGTGATATGCTTGGAAAATCATCATTGTAACGGCTCGCCCCGTACACAGGCTTACCCGCAACATGTGCCAACTTCTCGGAATGAACTGCGCCGCGCCGACGGACGTCACGTTCTCGTTCACCGGCTTTGCGGCGCGCGGCGGCGTCACCGATCACCATGCCGACGGCTGGGGCATCGCCTTCTTCGAGGACAAAGCCTGCCGCCTGTTCATCGACCATCAATCGTCGGCTACCTCGCCGATCGCAGAAATGGTCAAGCGTTATCCGATCAAATCGAAGAATACGATCGCGCATATTCGCAAGGCGACGCAAGGGCACATCCTGCTGGAGAACTGCCATCCGTTCATGCGCGAACTGTGGGGGCGTCACTGGATCTTCGCGCACAACGGCGACCTGAAAGACTATTCACCGGCGTTGAATGGCGTCTACCAGCCGGTTGGCACAACCGATAGCGAGCTCGCGTTCTGCGCGCTGCTACAGGGGTTGCGCAAGGCTTTCCCGGGTTGCCAGCCGCCGCTCGAGGAACTGTTCGCGGCGCTCGAAACGCTCACGCGTGAGATCACGCAATTCGGCGTGTTCAATTTCCTGATGTCGAATGGCCAGGCGCTCTTCGCGCATTGCTCGACGCATCTGCATTTCATCGTGCGCCGCTGGCCGTTCTCGACCGCGCATCTGGTCGACGCGGACGTGTCGATCGATTTCGCCAAATACACGACGCCGGAAGACCGTGTGGCGGTCATCGCCACCAAGCCGCTCACCGACAACGAAGTGTGGACCGCATTCCAGCCCGGCGATCTGCTGATGTTCCAGCACGGCGAAGTCATTGGCCGTGTCAACGTGCCGGTGCCGCCTTCGGTGCTGGAAAAGCTGCACAATCCGGCGTTGGATGCGTCGGCTTCGGCAACCACGATCGCCGTGCCCTCGTCGCAGGTCACGACGGCCGACGTCGATCTCGAAGCCGCGGACGACGCCGCCGCCTTCGAGTCCTGAACGCGCCGGCGCCTCGCGCGCTAGCGTCGCTACTAACAAAAAAGCCGCTTCTTTCGAAGCGGCTTTTTTTCTGCCGAAGCGTTGCAACAGCCTCAGTGCAGGATCTTCGCCAGAAAATCCTTCGCGCGATCCGACTTCGGATTGGCGAAGAAGTCTTCCTTGCGGTCGTCTTCCACGATCAAGCCCTTGTCCATGAAGATCACGCGATGCGCGACCTTCTTCGCAAAGCCCATTTCGTGCGTGACGCACATCATCGTCATGCCTTCCTGCGCGAGTTCGACCATCACGTCGAGCACTTCGTTGATCATTTCCGGATCGAGCGCGGAAGTGGGTTCGTCGAACAGCATCGCGATCGGATCCATCGACAGTGCACGCGCAATCGCCACGCGTTGTTGCTGACCACCCGACAACTGACCCGGGAATTTGTCCGCATGCGCTCGCAGGCCAACGCGATCGAGCAGCTTGTAGCCCTTGGTCGTGGCTTCGTCTTTCGAGCGGCCGAGTACCTTGATCTGCGCGAGCGTCAGGTTCTGCACGATCGACAGATGCGGGAACAGCTCGAAGTGCTGGAACACCATGCCGACTTTCGAACGCAGCTTCGACAGATTGGTTTTCTTGTCGGTCAGTGACTGGCCGTTGATGATGATCTCGCCCTTCTGGAACGGCTCGAGGCCGTTCACGGTTTTGATCAGCGTGGACTTGCCCGAGCCCGACGGCCCGCACACCACCACCACTTCACCCTTTTTGACTTCTGTCGTGCAATCGGTCAGCACCTGAAACTGGCCGTACCACTTCGAAACATTCTTGATAGAGATCATCTTGCGACCTTTTTCTGAAGACCTTTGACGAGGCTCGACGCGATCACGCAGATCACGAAATAACACGCGCCCGCGAACAGTACCATCTCGACATTCGTACCGTCACGGTCGCCAATATTCGTGGCGGTGCGGAAGAAGTCGGCGAGGCTGATCACGTAGACGAGCGACGTGTCCTGAAACAGCACGATGCCTTGCGTGAGCAGCAGCGGCACCATCGCGCGGAACGCCTGCGGCAACACAATGAGGCGCATGGCCTGCGGATAGCTCATGCCGAGTGCGAACGCCGCATTGATCTGCCCGCGCGGCACCGCCTGGATACCCGCCCGGATGATCTCCGAATAGTACGCTGCCTCGAACAGCGAAAAGGCGACCATGGCCGACGCGAGCCGGATGTCGATATCCGGCGACAGCCCCAGCACGTTCTGCAGCACTTGCGGCACGATCAGGAAGAACCACAGCAGGACCATCACCAGCGGGATCGAGCGGAACACCGTTACATAGCCCTTCGCGAACCACTCGAAGGGCTTGAACGACGATAGCCGCATCATTGCGAGAATGGTGCCCCACACAATGCCGATCACGATCGCGATCAGCGTGATCTTGAAGGTGACGATCGCGCCGGTCAACAGCGTAGGCAGTGCGCCCGGAATACCGCTCCAGTCGAAATGATGCATCACTTACCTCCGATATAGCCGGGCAACCGGGTCTTGGCTTCGACCCAGCGCATGAGTTGCATCACGACCAGATTGATCAGCACATAGGCCAGCGTGACCGCGATGAACGACTCATACGTCTGCGATGTGTAGTCGACCAGTTGGCGCGCCTGCGCGGACAGGTCCAGCAGACCGATCGTCGAGGCGACCGCCGAGTTCTTGAAGATATTCAGAAACTCGGACGTGAGCGGCGGCACGATGATCCGGTACGCGACCGGCAGCAGCACATAGCGATACGTCTGCCATTGCGTGAAACCCATGGCCAGACCCGCGGCGCGCTGGCCCTTCGGCAGCGCGTTGATCCCCGAGCGCACCTGCTCGCACACGCGTGCGGCGGTGAACAGCCCGAGACAGATAATCGATGACGAGAAGAACTGCGCGCTCGGCGGCAATTGCTTGAACCAGTTGCCGATCGAGGGCGGCAGCAACTCCGGTATCACCAGATACCAGATGAAGAACTGCACGATCAGCGGAATATTGCGGAAAATCGCAACATAAAGCGTGCCGACGCCGGACGCCCATTTATTCGGCAGCGTGCGCAGCACACCGAAAAACGAACCGACGATCAGCGCGATCACCCATGCCGACAGCGACACGGTAATCGTCACCCAGAAGCCGGACATCAGCCAGCCCAGGTAGGTGGTCGGCTCGCCGGTGGAGACGGGACTCAGCAGAATGCCCCAGTTCCAGTGATATGACATGACCAAGACTCCAGCAAAAAGAAACGGAAGAAGCGCGTGGCCCCTTCCGTTTCGTTCAGCGTTTCAAAAAAACAGCTAAGGTTTAATCGATTGCCTTGTCGTTCGGGCTCTTGAAGAGCGCCTTCATGTCATCGCTTTCCGGGAAGTTCAGGTTCAGGCCCTTCGGCGGAATCGGCGATTCGAACCACTTCTTGTAGATCTGATCGGCTTCGCCCGAGGTTTCGACCTTCGCGATCGCGTCGTCGACGACCTTCTTGAATTCCGGATCGTTCTTGCGGATCATGCAGCCGTACGCTTCATGCGATTGCGGCGTGCCGACGATCACGAAATCGCCCGGGTTGTTCGACTTGGCGCGCTCGCCTGCCAGCAGTGCGTCGTCCATCATGAATGCAGCGGCACGGCCGGTGGAGAGCGTCAGGAACGACTCGCCGTGGTCTTTCGCGCTGATGATGTTCATGCCCATGCTCTTGTCCTGATTCATCTTGCGAAGCAGGCGCTCGGAGGTGGTGCCGGCGGTCGTGACGACCGTCTTGCCCTTCAGGTCGGCCCAGTCTTTGACACCCGAGTCTTTCTTGGTCATCAGGCGCGTGCCGATCACGAAGATCGTGTTCGAGAACGCTGCCTGTTGCTGGCGCTCGGCATTATTCGTGGTCGAGCCGCATTCCATGTCGACAGTGCCGTTCTGCACCAGCGGAATACGGTTTTGCGACGTGACCGGCGTCAGCTTGACCTTCAGGTTAGGCATATTCAGCTTGACCTTGACCGCTTCCACCACTTTCAGCGCGAATTCCTGCGAGTAGCCGATGACATTCTGTTTGTCGTCGTAATACGAAAACGGGATCGACGATTCGCGATGACCCAGCGAAATCACGCCCGTGTCCTTGATCTTTTTCAACGTACCAGCGTCTTGCGCATGCGCGCCAACCGTAAACAGTCCGAGAGTCGCGAGCAGCAGCGCAGCTTTTTTAACCTTCATGTGTGATCTCCTTGGCAAGAACCGGCGCCAGTTTAGCAAAGTAATTATTCTGAAAGTATCGCTATAAACCATGTCTGTTGCGTGCGCGCCGCTACATATTCGCGTCTTTTATGTCTTTTGCGGCTATGCGGTCTGGTTAGCCGACCTCTTTGCGGATAAGCAAAAGCGGACGGCATCAGTACGATGCCGCCCGCCGGGCGATGCACGCGGTCTTGTGAACCGCGTCGAAGCAAGGATTTGCAGCCAGTCCGCGTGGTGGCGAACCGCCGTTTCAAACAGTCAGATCAGGGATACAGGCCGCGCAATTCGCGCGCTTC
This sequence comes from Paraburkholderia fungorum, assembly GCF_046027215.1. GTDB lineage: Bacteria > Pseudomonadota > Gammaproteobacteria > Burkholderiales > Burkholderiaceae > Paraburkholderia > Paraburkholderia fungorum_D. The sequence continues at coordinate 3,982,157 of NZ_JAQQEN010000001.1, forward strand.
CAGGATCCGCTTACATGCGACGATAAACGCCGCGGTGCGCACGGACACCTTCTGCTCGCTCGACACCTGCCACACGGCGGCGAAGGCTTCGCGCATCACGCGCTCCAGACGCTGGTTGATCTCGTCTTCCGTCCAGAAGAAGCTCGAGAAGTCCTGCACCCATTCGAAGTACGACACCGTCACGCCACCGGCATTCGCCACGACGTCAGGAATCACGAGGATGCCGCGATCGTGCAGGATGTCGTCCGCGGCGGTGGTGGTCGGGCCGTTGGCGCCTTCCACGACGATCTTCGTCTTGATCTTGCCGGCGTTCTTTTCGGTGATCTGGTTTTCCAGCGCGGCCGGAATCAGGATGTCCGATTCGACCGTCCAGAATTCTTCGTTCGTGACTGCATCGGCTTCCGGGAAACCGCCCACGCCACCGTTCTTCGCCACGTAATCCGCCAGCGCAACAGCGTCGATACCGGTCGACTTGTACAGCGAGCCGGTGTGATCCTGTACCGCGACCAGCTTCGCGCCCGCTTCCTGGAACAGACGCGCGGCAATTCCGCCCACGTTACCGAAGCCCTGCACGGCAATGCGCGCGCCTTCGATATCGACACCGATACGGCGTGCGGCTTCGGAGGCCACCACGAACACGCCGCGGCCGGTCGCTTCACGGCGGCCCAGCGAACCGCCAAGCGTGATCGGCTTGCCGGTCACGACGCCCGTCGCCGTTTGGCCCTGGTTCATCGAGTACGTGTCCATCATCCACGCCATGATCTGCTCGTTCGTGTTCACGTCCGGCGCGGGAATGTCGGTATTCGGTCCGATGATGATGCCGATTTCGCTCGTGTAGCGGCGCGTCACGCGCTCCAGTTCGCCACGCGACAGCGTGCGCGGGTCGACACGGATACCGCCCTTCGCGCCGCCGTACGGCACGTTCACAGCGGCGTTCTTCACCGACATCCACGCCGACAGCGCCATCACTTCCGACAGCGTCACGTCCTGGTGGTAACGCACGCCGCCCTTACCCGGTCCGCGCGACACGTTGTGCTGCACGCGATAGCCTTCGAAGTGCGCGACCGTGCCGTTATCGAGTTCGATCGGCACGTCGACGATCAGAATGCGCTTCGGGCGCTTGAGGGTTTCGAGCCAGCGGGACAGCGAGCCGAGGTACGGCGCGACGCGATCGACCTGACGCAGGTAGTTGCCCCACGGGCCGAGGTCTTCGCTATTGAGGTAGGAGGGGATGGACTGCAACGATGATGCGGATTGGGCGACTTGCTGCTGGGAAGACATGAACGCTCCGGCGTTGTTCGGGTAGCAGCATTGTCGAAAAACGCCGATTCGAAATCCAATGCCGTTTCCTTATCCGATTATGTTTTTTTTGCATAACCGTCAAAAAACGCAATTTGGCGTCGATCTGGCGTTGTACGGAAGCAGGTTCAGGCCGCGCCTTGGGCCAGCTCTTCGGCCACTACCTCCCACAACTGACGAACGAGTATCTGCCGCGCATCGTCGCTCTTCGCCGCCAGTTTGTCGCGGTACAGACGGATCTCCATGGTCAGGGTGAGCTGGCCTTCGGGCGTGCCGCGGGTCGCGCGGTCGAGGCGGATCAGCTTGCCGTCGGCGACCGCTTCTTCCACCGCACTGTGCGGCAGGAAGGCGATGCCGTGGCCGGCCAGCGCCATCGCCTTGAGCCCCTCGGCCATGTCGGTTTCATAGAGACGGTCGAGGTACAGGCGCTCCGGCGCGTTGGCGAGAATCACCTCGGTCATGCGTCCCAGATAGGCGTTGGGCGTGTAGGAGAGGTATGGCGTCGGCGCATCGGCGCTGCCGGGCAGCGTGTGACGCGCACGACCCGCGCGGCCCGGCGCGGAGAACGGACTGATCGGCTCGTTGCCCAGGGTCAGCATGTCGTAGCGCGCCGGATCGAGTGCGACCGGGTGGCTTGGGTGGTGATAGCCCATCATCAGATCGCAGCCGCCTTCCACCAGCGCCAACGCCGCGTCATGCACGTTCAGCGCCCGCAGCCGGGTATGAATCGGCCCCATCTGCGCTTCGATGCGCTGTAGCCAGCGCGGGAAGTACGTGAGCGACAGCGTGTGCGGTACCGCGAACTCGATGGTGGCTTGCGGCGTCGCCGTATGCCCGCGCAGCAGCGCGCGCGCTTCGTGGAACTGCGAGAGCATCGCCAGCGCCTGCTCGTTGAAGACCTGGCCGGCCGCCGTGAGCCGCGTCGGATAGACCGAGCGGTCGATCAACTCAGTGCCGAGCCACGCTTCCAGCGCCTGAATCCGTCGCGAGAACGCCGGCTGTGTGACGTGACGCAATTCCGCCGAGCGGCTGAAACTACGCGTTTCCGCGAGCGAAACGAAGTCTTCGAGCCATTTCAGTTCCATGCAAGAGCCTGCCGCCGGCGGGTGAGAGGAAGTCAGCATTCTAGCGGCGCGGGTCGCCCACGGGGTTGAGTGGTAAAATTCGCGGTTCCCTCCGTTCCCGATCCGCTCGCTGAGCGCTCGCTTTGACTCCGGCCCCCACCATGTCCGACACCCGCCCCGACACCCTGTTCGCGCTGAACGCGCTCTCCCCGCTCGACGGCCGTTACGCCTCGAAAACCGAAGCCCTGCGCGACTGGCTCTCGGAAGCCGCTTTCATGCGCAATCGCGTGACGGTTGAAATCCACTGGCTGATCGCACTCTCGCGCGCCGGTTTTGCCGAAGTGCCGCGCTTTTCCGAAGCGTCCGAACAATTCCTGCTGCAGCTGGCCGAGCGCTTCACCGCGCACGACGCCGCGCGCATCAAGGACATCGAACGCGTGACGAATCACGACGTGAAAGCGGTCGAGTACTGGCTGAAGGAATCGGTGAAGGGTCAGGAAGAACTGGAACGCGCGAGCGAGTTCATCCACTTCGCCTGCACGTCGGAAGACATCAACAACACGTCGCACGGCCTGATGCTCGCGGGCGCCCGTGAACATGTGATCCTGCCGGCGCTGCGCTCGGTGCATCAGCGCCTCGTCGCACTGGCTCATGCTCACGCGGAACAGCCGATGCTGTCGCGCACGCACGGTCAGCCGGCGAGCCCCACCACGCTCGGCAAGGAAATCGCCAATGTGGCGGCGCGTCTGGAGCGCGCAATCGACCGCATCGCGAAGGTCGAACTGCTCGGCAAGATGAACGGCGCGGTCGGCAACTTCAATGCGCATCTGTCCGCGTATCCGGAATTCGACTGGGAAGCGTTCTCGCGTGAAGTGGTCGAACAGCGCCTGAAGCTCAAGTTCAACCCGTACACGATCCAGATCGAACCGCACGACTACATGGCCGAACTGTTCGACGCTGTCTCGCGCGCGAACACGATCCTGCTGGATCTGGACCGCGACGTGTGGGGCTATATCTCGGTGGGTTATTTCAAGCAGCGCACCAAGGCCGGCGAAATCGGTTCGTCGACGATGCCGCACAAGGTCAATCCGATCGACTTCGAAAACTCGGAAGGCAATCTGGGTCTCGCCAACGCCACGCTGCGCCATCTGGCCGACAAGCTGCCAGTGTCGCGCTGGCAGCGTGACCTGACCGACTCCACGGTGCTGCGCAATATCGGCGTGGCGTTCGGCTACTCGCTACTCGCGTACGACTCGCTGATCCGCGGGCTGGACAAGCTCGAAGTGAACGCGCAGCGTCTGAACGAAGACCTCGACAACTGCTGGGAAGTGCTGGCCGAACCGGTGCAAACGGTGATGCGCCGCTACGGCATCGAGAACCCGTACGAACAGCTGAAGGAACTCACGCGCGGCAAGGGCATCACGCGTGAAGCGCTGCAAACCTTCGTGACCGGCCTCGCGATTCCGCAAGACGCGAAGGATCGTTTGCTCGCAATGACGCCGGGGTCGTATATCGGCAAGGCCGTGGAACTGGCCAAGCGGATCGCTTAATTCCGCTGTTCCACGCATGAAAAAAGGCGCTCACCTGGAGCGCCTTTTTTTCATCCTCACGCGTGAGCGGAAAAACTCAACGCACTTCCATCTGCTTCAATACTTCAACCACGATTTCTTCCGGCGACAACTCGATACTCACCGTGATCGCCTCGTCCGGACCCGGCTCTTCGAGCGTGTCCAACTGGCTTTGCAGCAGCGACGGATCGAAGAAGTGCCCGGTGCGCGTGGTCAGCCGCTGCTCCAGCACCTCACGCGAACCTTTGAGGTAGACGAAGCACACGTCCTTGTCGCCGTCGCGCAGGATATCGCGGTACGCTCGTTTGAGCGACGAGCACGTGAACACCGCCTTCTCACCTGCCTTCTGTTTCTCTTCGATCGCTGCGCGGATGGTTCGCAACCACGGCCAACGGTCGTCGTCGGTGAGCGGAATGCCGTGGTGCATTTTCTCCTTGTTGGCTGCGCTGTGAAACGCGTCGCCGTCGGTAAATGCACAGTGCAGGCGCTCCGCCAGCATTTCGCCAATCCTCGTTTTGCCGGCGCCCGACACGCCCATTGCGATCAGAATCATCAAATACTCCTTACACGACCGTCGCCAGCGCGAAAGTCAAACCCAAGCCCATCACTGAAATAATGGTTTCGCAGAGCGACCATGTTTTGAACGTCTGCCCCACTGTCATACCGAAGTATTCCTTGATCAACCAGAAACCGCCGTCGTTGACGTGCGAGAAGATTAGCGAGCCCGAACCGGTGGCGAGCACCAGCAATTCTGGCGTGACCTGCACGCCGCTCGCCTGGGCGATCGGCGCGACGATGCCGCATGCCGTGGTCATCGCCACTGTCGCCGAGCCCGTGGCCAGACGAATCAGCGCAGCGACGAGCCAGCCGAACAGCAGGGGCGACAGATGCATCGCCGTCGCCACGCTGACGATTTCCTTCGAAATCCCGCTGTCCATCAGCACGCGACCAAACCCGCCGCCCGCGCCGACGATCAGCGTAATGCCCGCGATCGGCGCGAGACACTCGCCGCAGAACTTCTGGATCTGCTCACGATTGAAGCCGCGGCTTGCGCCGAAGGTCCAGAAACTGACCAGCACGGCAATCAGCAGCGCGACGTCCGAATTGCCGACGAAATGCAGCAGATCGTTCGGCAAGGTTTTCGGCGTGAAGACAAGGTCGGCCCAACTGCCGACCAGCATCAGAATCACCGGCAGCAAAATGGTGAACAGCGTAATGCCGAAGCTAGGCAGCTCGCGCTTTTCCTTCTCTTTCTCGGCGTGGCCAAGAAACTGCGCAGCCAGCGGATTGTTCTCCGGCAGCTTGATATAGCGGCTGACCAGCAACGCGAACAACGGACCGGCCACGATTGCCGTCGGCACGCCCACGATCAGCCCATATGCAATCGTCTTGCCGATGTCAGCGTGGTATGCCTGCACCGCGAGCATCGCGGCCGGATGCGGCGGAATCAGACCGTGCACGACAGACAGACCCGCGACCATTGGCAAGCCGACCAGCAGCAGCGATTTGTTAGTGCGTTTCGCGACGTTGAACGCGATCGGAATCAGCAGCACGAAGCCGACTTCAAAGAACACCGGCAAACCGACGATGATCGCCACGACCATCATCGCCCAGTGGATGTTCTTCTCGCCGAACCAGTCGATCAGCGTGGTCGCGACGCGCTCGGCGCCGCCCGACTCCGCCATCATCTTGCCGAGCATCGTGCCCAGTCCGACCACAATGGCAATGTGGCCCAGCGTATTACCGTTACCCGTTTCGAACGACTTGACGATGGTGCTCATCGGCATGCCGGCCACGAGACCGAGCAGCAGCGAGACGATGATCAGGACGAGGAATGGGTAAACCTTGTAGCGCGTGATCAGCAGAATCAGCAAAGCGATGGCGATCACCGCGTAGACCAGCAGCATGCTGCCGTGGACAGCTTCCATGAGTCTCCTCCTTTGTGTTATTGATTTTTAGGTGCGGGCTGGCACCTTGTCTCGTAGCGACCCGTTGCGGCGCCTGAAACCGGGGCTGACCGCACGGACGCCGAATTCTACTTGCTGTTGTTGTTTTAAGGCGCGCAAACGGGCGCGCATATCGCAAGGAGCCTCGCCTTGACAACCTTAAAGGCTGTAGTGACGAGGCTCCTTCGCGTAAAACCCTGCTATCCGGCTAAAGTGTGCGCCGTTTCAGCTTAGTGCGCTGGCGCGGCCAACTGGCTGGCGGCACGCGCGAGACGGGTGACTTCGTCCCAATTCTGCGCCTCCAATGCCGATTTCGGCGTGAGCCAGGAGCCGCCCACGCACACGACATTCGGTTGTGCGAGGAAATTGATGGCGCTTTCGGCAGTGATGCCACCGGTCGGGCAGAACTTCAGCGTCGGGAACGGCCCGTAAAACGCTTGCAGCATGGGCACGCCGCCGGCCTGCTGCGCCGGGAAAAACTTCACGATTTCGTAGCCCAGCTCCAGCGCCGTGATGATGTCGCTCGGCGTCATCACGCCCGGCAGCAGCGGCAAGCCCGCATCCTGCGCGGCCTTGTGCATGTCTTTCGTCAGACCCGGCGAGACGCCGAACTGCGCGCCCGCTTTCTTCGCCTGAGCGCAATGCTCGGGCTTCGTAATGGTGCCGACGCCGACCACGATATCTTCGGCCAGCTGGCTCGCGCGCTTGATCGCTTCCAGACCTGCTGCGGTGCGCAACGTGATTTCAAGCACCTTCACGCCGCCCGCATGCAGCGCACGCGACACGTGTTCGCCCTGTTCGGCCGAGTCGAACGCGAGCACCGGAATCACCGGGCCGAGGCGCACGATATCGCTTACTGTTTTCGACGTCATAGTCAGACTCCTTGTTTCTGCAGCACGTGGCTGGCTTGAGTGGTGCTTGTATGTTCTTTGGCATGTCCGCCATGATGCGCCGGCCGCTCGCCCACCATCGGGCCGAATACCGAGGCGCCCTGCTCCGCAGGCGCCGCCGCGGCACGAAACACGCCGAACAGTTCGCGACCGAAGCCAACTTCGTTCTCCGCCTGATGCAGCGGCACCGCTTCCGGCCGCGCCGCCCATTCGGCAGCATCGATTTCGACGTCCAGCACGCCAGCATCGGCGTCGATTACCAGCATGTCGCCCGTGCGCACCTTGCCGATCGGGCCTTCCAGCAGCGCTTCCGGCGACAGGTGGATCACCGCCGGCACCTTGCCCGACGCGCCCGACATGCGGCCGTCCGTCACCAGTGCGACATGGAAACCCTGATCCTGCAACACACCGAGCAACGGCGTCAAACGATGCAACTCAGGCATGCCGTTTGCCCGCGCGCCCTGGAAGCGCACCACGGCCACGAAATCGCGCTTCAGTTCGCCGTTGTCGAACGCGGCCTGCACCGCTTCCTGCGAATCGAACACGATGGCCGGCGCCTTCACCTTGCGATGCTGCGCCGCGACCGCTGAAATCTTGATGACGCCACGGCCGAGTTTGCCTTGCATGAGACGCAGACCGCCGTCGGGCTGGAACGGCTCTTTAATGCCGCGCAGTACCGCCGTGTCTTCGCTCTTTTCCGTGCCCGGCACCCATTGCAGCTTGCCATCGATCAGCTTCGGTTCTTCCGTGTAGTGCTTCAGGCCCTTGCCTGCAACCGTATTCACGTCTTCGTGCAACAAGCCGCCTTCCAGCAGATTGCGGACCAGGAACGCGACGCCGCCGGCCGCGTGGAAGTGATTCACGTCGGCCTTGCCGTTCGGGTAGATCTTTGCAAGCAGCGGCACGGCTTGCGACAGCGTGTCGAAGTCATCCCAATCGATCACGATGCCGGCCGCACGCGCAATCGCGACCAGATGCAGCGTGTGGTTGGTCGAACCGCCCGTGGCCAGCAACGCGACGATGCCGTTGACCACGGCTTTCTCGTCGACCACGTGGCCGATCGGCATGTAGTTGCCGCGCTCCACCGTCAGATCGAGCACGCGGCGCGCAGCCTGCGCGGTCAGCGCGTCGCGCAGCGGCGTATGCGGATGCACGAACGCCGAGCTCGGCAGATGCAGACCCATCACTTCCATCAGCATCTGATTGCTGTTCGCGGTGCCATAGAACGTGCAGGTGCCGTGGCTGTGGTACGCGGCGGCTTCCGCTTCGAGCAGCGCGTCGCGGCCACACTGGCCGGTGGCGAAGAGCTGGCGGGTCTTGGCTTTGTCGTCGTTCGAGAGACCGCTGCCCATCGGGCCGGCCGGCACGAAAATCGTCGGCAGATGACCGAATTGCAGCGCGCCGATCAGCAGGCCCGGCACGATCTTGTCGCAGATGCCGAGGCACAGCGCGGCGTCGAACATGTTGTGCGTGAGGGCGACCGCCGTGCTCATCGCGATTACTTCGCGTGAGAACAGCGAGAGCTCCATGCCGGCGTTGCCTTGCGTCACGCCATCGCACATGGCCGGCACGCCACCCGCGAATTGCGCGACGCCGCCGTTTTCACGCGCCGCCACTTTGATGATGTCGGGGTAGTTTTTGTACGGCGCGTGCGCGGACAGCATTTCGTTGTACGACGACACGATGCCGATATTCGGCTCGCGGATCGCCTTGATGGCGAGCTTGTCCTTACCTTCGAGGCCAGCGAAGCCGTGGGCCAGGTTCGCGCACGAGAGCGCGCCGCGTGCCGGGAATTTGCCTTGCGCATGCTCGATGCGGGCCAGATAGGCCTCGCGCGTGGGCTTGCTGCGCTTGATCACGCGTTGCGTGACCTTCAACAATTGCGAATGCGGGGAAACCATCGGAGCTCCTTCGTCGCTGGCGGCAGGCGCACACGCACTCGGCCAGGTAGGTATCGCGGGGATGTCGAATCAGTCGACGTCGCAATCTTAGTAGAAAAACTACACGATCGCAATGCTCGCCGCTGCTACGTCGCCTCATCTCACAATCGCGTGAATCGCCTTGCTGGCGGTGCATCTAGGTCAAATGCGAAAAAACCAGGGATTACACCTACCCCTCGAAATGTAGTTTTTGTACCTTGCCGCCAATCAGATATAGTCCACGCATTCTTCAGCATAGTGCGAGTTTTCCGATGATGCTGTCCCAAGTGGAAGAGATGCGCGATCAGTTGCGTCCGTCCGAGCGCAAGCTTGCCGATTACGTGATCGAAGCGCCGCGCGAAGTGCTCGATCTGTCGATGACCGAAGTGGCCGCCCGCGCCGGCGTGAGCCAGCCGACCATCGCGCGGTTCTGTCATGCGCTCGGCTTTTCGGGGTTTCGGGAGTTCAAGATCCGGCTCGCACAGGGGATTGCATCAGAGGTGCCGACCGTCTATCGGGACGTGCAGCCGGATGAGGGCGCGCCCGGCCTCATCGCCAAAGTCTTCGACAGGACCATCGGCACGTTGATCGAGGTGCGCAACAGGCTGTCGCCCGATAGCGTCGAAGCGGCCGTCGAACTGCTGGCGAACGCGGCGCGCATCGAGTTCTACGGAGCGGGCGGCTCGGGCATTGCCGCGCAGGATATTCAGCACAAGTTTTTCCGGCTCGGCATGCCGAGCGTCGCGTATTCCGATCCGCATACCTTTTCGATGTCCGCGGCGCTGCTCGGACCTGGCGACGTGGTGGTGACGGTATCCAATACCGGCCGAACCCGCGACATCATCGAGGCCGCTCGTTCAGCGCTCGCTCGGGGTGCGAAGGTGATCGCGATTACGCATGGCAGTTCGCCGCTCGCCAGGGTCGCATCGATCTGCCTGTTCTCGAACGTAGTCGAGGAAAACGATGTGTTTTCGCCGATGACGTCGCGCATGTCGCATCTGGCGATCGGCGACATTCTGGCGGTTGGCGTCGCGCTCAGGCGCGGGCCCGAGTTGGTGGAGCGGGTGGGACAGGCGAAAGGGGTGATCGGCCGGTTGAGGATCGACGGCGAGGGTTGAAGAGCCGCGGATAAAAAAGGCCTGCGCGACGGCAGGCCTTCGTGGTCAAACATTGCGCGTTGCCAGTTACTCGGCGAACACGCGGACATCGACGCGGCGGTTCTGCAAGCGGCCTTCGGCCGTCGCATTCGACGCGACCGGATCGGCGCTGCCCAGACCGCGCGCGACGAATTGGTCGGCGTGGAGGCCGCCATCGTGCAGGTATTGCGCGACAGAGGCGGCACGAGCCTGGGACAGTGCGAGGTTGTGCGCTTCCGAACCCGTATTGTCGGTGTAACCCATCACCATCACGCGACGCAGGTTGAGATCACGGTTCACGCTCATGAAGTGGTCGAGGTTTTCCTTGGCAACAGAGCTGAGCGCCGCGCTATTGGTTGCGAAGTTCGCGTTGCCTTGCAGCAGTAACTGACGCTGCGGCACGGCATGTTGTGCTTGCGGCGGCGCCGGCTGGACCTGCGGCTGCGGAGCAGGCTGCGGGACCGGCTGTCCGCACATGAAGGTCAGTTCACGCGGATCTTTTTTCGGCGTGGGGCCGCTTACGCGGTCAATGGCTTCCACCGAGGTCACGGGCCTGGCTTTACAGGTTTCCTCGGCCACACGCACACAACTGTTGGAGCTTTCGAAGAGTCCCAGGCAGCTAACCCGGTAAATGGTCTCCGACTGGTTCGGCATGCTCACCACTTGAAGCGTGTAGGTTGGGCCCGACTGCGTGGTACACGCAGCAAGGAAACCCACGAAAGCGCCGAGTAGCGGCGCGCGCAGATATTTAAGAAGAGTTAAGTTCATTTCACGAATTCAGTCGATTGCAGCGACGCCCTTGGCGCGTGTTGCACGGACAAGAGCGCGCTTGCAGTTAACTCAAGGCAGATCCGGTTGACGGACGAGACTGGCGCCCCGTCCGTCACGGCGCTTACCACTGGTACGAAGCACCCATACCTACGGTCGCGCCTTGCGAGGTCGTACCCGCGCCGACCTTCATCTTCAGGTTCTCGGTGATGCGTGCCGAGACGCCGAGGGCCACAGCCTGCGAACCCTTGTACGTAGCGCCACCGATACCGACCGCGATCGTCTTGCCTTGATCGACGTCCGGAATCATGGTCAACGCTGTAGCGGCTGCGATACCTGCGTAGGCGCCCTTCGCGACCTGGTTGAGGCTGCTCTTCACCGAGTTGACCTGCTGATCGGTGTAGTCCTTCGCCGTCATGCCGGCCGGCAGATTGCCGATCGACGACCCGATCGCGTCGTTCAACTGGCCGACGTTGACCGCGTCGGTCGTTGCCGTACCGGCTGCGACGTTGGTAACCTGGCGCTCGCTGCCTGCCGAACCCACCGACACCGTGTTGTCACGGTCAGCAACCGAGTTCGCACCCAGTGCCACCGAGTTCGCACCGGTCGCCTTGGCGTTCGCGCCCATTGCCGTGGCATGCGTGCCGCTGGCAACTGCTGCGTCCGTGTCACGGTTGCCGTTTGCGGCGAACATTGGGTTGTTCGCTGCGGCGGCAATGTTCGTGACGGTGGAAACCGCCGCGTTCATCTGGCTGACGTTGACTGCGTCATCGCCGGCCGTGCCTGCTGCCACGTTGTGGATCGTCGTACCGCCTGCAACACCGTTACCCATCGTGATGCTGTTGTAGTTGGTCGTACCGTCCGCGTTGTGGTCATACGTGGCGGCTGCGTTGGTCGTGCCATCCCGATTGATCACGCCCGACGCCTTCAACTGCGCGACGTTCACCGCGTCCGTGTCCGCCGTACCGGCCGCCACGTTGGTGATCTGGCGCTCAGCTCCGGCCGCACCCACCGACACCGTGTTGGCACGGTCAGCCACCGAGTTCGAGCCCAAAGCAACCGAGTTCGCCGCCAGCGATTGGGCGTTCCCGCCGATCGCCACCGATTCCACACCCGTTGCCTGCGAATCCGCCAGCGTCGAGTTGGCGTGGAAGTACGTGATGCCGCTACCGCTGCTGATGTTGTTCAGCGTGTTGTTGATGTTGGTGATATCCGCCGTGTTCTGCGTCGTCCGGCCGTCGATGTTCGTGACCACATCACCCAGGTTGTTGAGCGTCTTGCCGCCATCCACCACGTACGACGGGTTCGTGATCGTCCCGTCGGCGTTCACCGTCGAGCCGCCACCCAGCGCGCCAGCCACGCTCTGCGACACACCGTACAACTGCGAACCGTTCACCGCATCTGCACTCGTTGCGTTCACTGCGCCTGCGGCCACACCCGTCAACTGACGCGTGCCTGCCGTGCCCGTGAAGTCCACCACCGTGCCGTCGGTATCCTTCGCCACTGTGATGTTGCGCGAGGTCGCATCCTGCTGCACCAGGCCCACCGAACCGTTGTTGAGGTTGCTGGTCAGGTTGGTGATGTCCGTCGTGTTCTGCGTCGTCCGGCCGTCGATGTTCGTCACCACATCACCCACGTTGTTGAACGTCTTGCCGCCATCCGCCACGTACGTCGGGGTCGTGATCGCGCCCGTCGTCGTGTTGTAGGTCGAGCCGCCGCCCAGCGCATTAGCCATGCTCGAACCTGCAGCATTGACCTTTGCGTCTTCCGACATCAACTGGCTCACGTTCACCGCGTCCGTTGCCGCCGAACCGGCTGCCACGTTCGTGAGGCGACGTTCCGCGCCTGCCGAACCCACCGACACTTCGCCGTTAGCTGCCGAAGCGATACCCGCCAGAGCGGTCGAGCCCGGGTTATAACCCGCTGCCGACAAGTCCGCCGTCGTCGTCGAGTTCGAACCCAGTGCCACCGAGTTCGCCGCCGTCGCCTGCGCATTGCCGCCGATCGCCACTGCATCCATACCCGTGGCCGACGAATCCGCCAGCGTGGAGTTCGCGTGGAAGTACTTGATGCCGCCACCGTTCGCGAGGTTGTTGACGGTGTTGTTGATGTTCGTCACACGACCATCGATGTTGGTGATCGCGCCGCCCACGTTGTTGACAGTCGTGCCATTCACCACGTACGACGGGGTCGTGATCGTCCCGTCGGGGTTCACCGTCGAGCCGCCACCCATCGCGTCAGCCGTCGAGCTGGCCAGCGCGTGCAGTTGCGAACCATTCACCGCGTCCACGCTCGTTGCGTTCACTGCGCCTGCGGCCACACCCGTCAACTGACGCGCGCCTGCCGTGCCCGTGAAGTCCACCACCGTGCCGTCGGTATCCTTCGCCACTGTGATATTGCGCGAGGTCGCATCCTGTTGCACCAGACCGATTTCACCGTTGTTGATGGTGGTGGCCAGCGTGGTGATGTCCGTCGCGTTCTGCGTCGTCCGGCCGTCGATGTTGGTGATCGCGCCGCCCACGTTGTTGACAGTCGTGCCATTCACCACGTACGTCGGGGTCGTGATCGTCCCGTCGGGGTTCACCGTCGAGCCCCCGCCCAGCGCGCCAGCCACGCTCTGCGACACACCGTACAACTGCGAACCGTTCACCGCGTCCACGCTCGTTGCGTTCACTGCGCCTGCGGCCACACCCGTCAACTGACGCGTACCTGCCGTGCCCGTGATCGTGCGCGGCGCATCCTGTTCACCGAACCCATTTCGACCGTTGCCGTTGGCCAGCGTGGTGATGGCCGTGCCCGTCGTCCGGCCTCGATGTTGTGAACCCCGACGTCGTGGTTCGCCGTCGTCGCGAGTTCGAACCCAGTGCCACCGTACAGTTCGTTGCCGTCGCCTGCGTTCACTGCCGCCGATCGCCACCGTCATCTGACGCGCCCGTGGCCGACGAATCCGCCACCGTGCCGTCGAGTTCGCGTGGATGTACTTGATGTCGCATCCACCGACCGACGACCGTTGTTGATGGTGGTGGCCAGCGTGGTGATGGCCGTCGTGTTCTGCGTCGTCCGGCCATCGATGTTCGTGATCGCACCGCCCACGTTGTTGACAGTCGTGCCGTTCACCACGTACGTCGGGGTCGTGATCGCGCCAGTCGTCGTGTTGTAGGTCGAGCCGCCGCCCAGCGCACTAGCCGTGCTCGAACCTGCTGCATTGACCTTCGCATCTTCCGACTGCAGCTGGCTCACGTTCACTGCGTCCGTTGCCGCCGAACCGGCTGCCACGTTCGTGATGCGACGTTCCTTGCCTGCCGAACCCACCGACACTTCGCCGTTAGCTGCCGAGGCCGTGCCCGACAGCGCTGCCGTACCCGGGTTGTAACCCGCGGCCGACAGGTTCGCCGTCGTCGTCGAGTTCGAACCCAGTGCTACCGAGTTCGCCGCCGTCGCCTGCGCATTGCCGCCGATCGCCACCGCATCCGTGCCCGTGGCCGACGAATCCGCCAGCGTCGAGTTCGCGTGGAAGTACTTGATGCCGCTACCGGTCGTGATGTTGCTCACCGTGTTGCTGATATTGGTGACGTCGCCCGAGAGGTTGTTGACCGTGTTGCTGATCGGTTGACCTTCGCGTCTTCCGACTGCAGCGCGTCCACGTTCGTTGCGTCCGTTGCCGCCTGAACCACCCGTCAACTGACGCGCGCCTGCCGTGCCCGTGAAGTCCACCACCGTGCCGTCGGTACCCTTCGCGACCGTGATGTTGCGCGAGGTCGCATCCTGTTGCACCAGACCGATTTCACCGTTGTTGATGGTGGTGGCCAGCGTGGTGATGGCCGTCGTGTTCTGCGTCGTCCGGCTGTCGATGTTCATGATCGCGTGCCACCGTTGTTCGCGTGCCGTTCGCCGTACGTCGTCGTGATCGCGCCGCCGATCGCCACCGCATCCGTACCCGTGGCTCGACGAATCCGCCAGCGTCGAGTTCGCGTGGAAGTTCACTGCGTCCGTTGCCGCCACCGTTCACGACGCTGTTGACGGTGTCCTTGATGTTCGTCCCACCGACCATCGATGTTGGTGATCGCGCCGCCCACGTTGCTATAGGTGGTACCGCCCGCCACATACGTCGGTCGTCGGGTTCGTGATCGCGCCCAGTCGTCGCGTTGTAGGTCGAGCCGCCGCCCAGCGCACTAGCCGTGCTCGAACCTGCTGCATTGACCTTCGCATCTTCCGACTGCAGCTGGCTCACGTTCACTGCGTCCGTTGCCGCCGAATGTTCGTCACACGACCATCGACGTTCGTGACGCGACGTTGCTTGCCTGTACCGCCCGCCCACCGAGACTTCGCCGTTGCTCGAACCTGCTGCATTGACCGAGGCCGTGCCCGACAGCGCCGTGACCGGGTTGTAACCCGCTGCCGACAGGGTCGCCGTCGTCGTCGAGTTCGAACCCAGTGCTACCGAGTTCGCTGCCGTCGCCTGCGCATTGCCGCCGATCGCCACCGCATCCGTGCCCGCTGCCGACGAATCCGCCAACGTCGAGTTCGCGTGGAAGTACTTGATGCCGCTACCGTTGGTGATGTTGCTCACCGTGTTATTGATGTTGGTGACGCTGGTATTCAGGCTGCTAACGTTGCTATTGATCGTGTTCACCTTCGCGTCTTCCGACTGCAGCTGGCTCACGTTCACCGCGTCCGTTGCCGCCGAACCGGCTGCCACGTTCGTGACGCGGCGTTCCTTGCCTGCCGAACCCACCGAAACTTCGCCGTTAGCGGCCGAGGCCGTGCCCGACAGCGCTGCCGTACCCGGGTTGTAACCCGCGGCCGACAGGTTCGCCGTCGTCGTCGAGTTCGAACCCAGTGCCACCGAGTTCGCTGCCGTCGCCTGCGCATTGCCGCCGATCGCCACCGCATCCGTACCCGTGGCCGACGAATCCGCCAGCGTGGAGTTCGCGTGGAAGTACTTGATGCCGCCACCGTTCACGACGCTGTTGACGGTGTTGTTGATGTTCGTCACACGACCATCGATGTTGGTGATCGCGCCGCCCACGTTGCTATAGGTGGTACCGCCCGCCACATACGTCGGGTTCGTGATCGCGCCCGTCGTCGCGTTGTAGGTCGAGCCGCCGCCCAGCGCACTAGCCGTGCTCGAACCTGCAGCATTGACCTTCGCATCTTCCGACTGCAACTGGCTCACGTTCACCGCGTCCGTTGCCGCCGAACCGGCTGCCACGTTCGTGACGCGACGTTCCTTGCCTGCCGAGCCCACCGAGACTTCGCCGTTGGCTGCCGAGGCCGTGCCCGACAGCGTGCCGCTGCCCGGGTTGTAACCCGCTGCCGACAGGGTCGCCGTCGTCGTCGAGTTCGAACCCAGTGCCACCGAGTTCGCTGCCGTCGCCTGCGCATTGCCGCCGATCGCCACCGCATCCGTACCCGTGGCCGACGAATCCGCCAGCGTCGAGTTCGCGTGGAAGTACTTGATGCCGCTACCGTTATTAATGTTGGTGATCGAAGTATTGAGCTTGCCCAGCGCCGTATCCACGGTACCGAACGCCGAGCCTACATTGATCGCCGCGCCACTCGTGCCGTCAATCGCGTTCGCGTTCGTCAGCGCATAGCTCGGCGCGCTCATTGCGCCCGTCGTGCTGCTGTACGCCGCACCGCCGCCCAACGCGCTCGCCGTCGTCGTGCCATGCTGATTCATCTTCGCATCTTCCGACTGCAGCTGGCTCACGTTCACCGCGTCCGTTGCCGCCGAACCGGCTGCCACGTTCGTGACGCGGCGTTCCTTGCCTGCCGAACCCACCGAAACTTCGCCGTTGGCGGCCGAGGCCGTGCCCGACAGAACCGCCGTACCCGGGTTGTAACCCGCTGCCGACAGGGTCGCCGTCGTCGTCGAGTTCGAACCCAGTGCTACCGAGTTCGCTGCCGTCGCCTGCGCATTGCCGCCGATCGCCACCGCATCCGTGCCCGTGGCCGACGAATCCGCCAGCGTGGAGTTCGCGTGGAAGTACTTGATGCCGCTACCGTTGGTGATGTTGCTCACCGTGTTATTGATGTTGGTGACGCTGGTATTCAGGCTGCTAACGTTGCTATTGATCGTGTTCACCTTCGCGTCTTCCGACTGCAGCTGGCTCACGTTCACCGCGTCCGTTGCCGCCGAACCGGCTGCCACGTTCGTGACGCGGCGTTCCTTGCCTGCCGAACCCACCGAAACTTCACCGTTCGCTGCCGAGGCGATACCCGCCAGAACCGCCATACCCGGGTTGTAACCCGCTGCCGACAGGGTCGCCGTCGTCGTCGAGTTCGAACCCAGTGCCACCGAGTTCGCTGCCGTCGCCTGCGCATTGCCGCCGATCGCCACCGCATCCGTACCCGTGGCCGACGAATCCGCCAGCGTCGAGTTCGCGTGGAAGTACTTGATGCCGCTACCGTTATTAATGTTGGTGATCGAAGTATTGAGCTTGCCCAGCGCCGTATCCACGGTACCGAACGCCGAGCCTACATTGATCGCCGCGCCACTCGTGCCGTCAATCGCGTTCGCGTTCGTCAGCGCATAGCTCGGCGCGCTCATTGCGCCCGTCGTGCTGCTGTACGCCGCACCGCCGCCCAACGCGCTCGCCGTCGTCGTGCCATGCTGATTCATCTTCGCATCTTCCGACTGCAGCTGGCTCACGTTCACCGCGTCCGTTGCCGCCGAACCGGCTGCAACGTTCGTGACGCGGCGCTCCTTGCCTGCCGAACCCACCGAGACTTCGCCGTTGGCTGCCGAGGCCGTGCCCGACAGAACCGCCGTACCCGGGTTGTAACCCGCTGCCGACAGGGTCGCCGTCGTCGTCGAGTTCGAACCCAGTGCTACCGAGTTCGCTGCCGTCGCCTGCGCATTGCCGCCGATCGCCACCGCATCCGTGCCCGTGGCCGACGAATCCGCCAGCGTGGAGTTCGCGTGGAAGTACTTGATGCCGCCACCGTTGGTGATGTTGGTGACGCTGGTGCTCAGGTTGGTGACGCTGGTATTCAGGCCGTTCACATTGCTATTGATCGTGTTCACCTTCGCGTCTTCCGACTGCAGCTGGCTCACGTTCACCGCGTCCGTGCTGTTCAGACCTGCTGCAACGTTCGTGATGCGACGTTCTGCACCTGCCGTGCCAACCGACACTTCACCTGCTGCCGTAGCCGCCGAAATCGCCGTGCCGCCTGCCGGCGTGAAGCCTGCCGTCGTCAGCGTCGCCGAACTCGCCACCGAGTTCGCGCCCAGCGCCACCGAGTTCGCTGTCGTCGCCGATGCCCTGGCGCCAATCGCCGTGCCACTGCCGCCGGTCACGCTGCTGCTGTGCCCGATTGATACCGCATATGACGACGCGGACGTGTTCGCACCGTTACCGAGCGACACCGACTGTCCACCGGCCGCAGCACTTCCGCCAATGGCGATGGCGTTGTTCGCCGTACTCGCAATTGTCGCGTTCTGGCCGATGGCAATATCTACCACACCCGCCGCGCTCGAATTCTGTCCAAGCGAAATCGCCCCGCCGCCGGAAGACAGCGAACCGGAACCCATTGCAAGGCTGCCACCGCTGCCGCTGGCTACGGCATTGCCGCCGATCGCCACCGCATCCGTACCCGTGGCCGACGAATCCGCCAGCGTCGAGTTCGCGTGGAAGTACTTGATGCCGCCACCGTTCACGACGCTGTTGACGGTGTTGTTGATGTTCGTCACACGACCATCGATGTTGGTGATCGCGCCGCCCACGTTGCTATAGGTGGTACCGCCCGCCACATACGTCGGGTTCGTGATCGCGCCCGTCGTCGCGTTGTAGGTCGAGCCGCCGCCCAGCGCACTAGCCGTGCTCGAACCTGCAGCATTGACCTTCGCATCTTCCGACTGCAACTGGCTCACGTTCACCGCGTCCGTTGCCGCCGAACCGGCTGCCACGTTCGTGACGCGACGTTCCTTGCCTGCCGAGCCCACCGAGACTTCGCCGTTGGCTGCCGAGGCCGTGCCCGACAGCGCTGCCGTACCCGGGTTGTAACCCGCTGCCGACAGGGTCGCCGTCGTCGTCGAGTTCGAACCCAGTGCCACCGAGTTCGCTGCCGTCGCCTGCGCATTGCCGCCGATCGCCACCGCATCCGTGCCCGTGGCCGACGAATCCGCCAGCGTGGAGTTCGCGTGGAAGTACTTGATGCCGCCACCGTTGGTGATGTTGGTGACGCTGGTGCTCAGGTTGGTGACGCTGGTATTCAGGCTGTTAACGTTGCTATTGATCGTGTTCACCTTCGCATCTTCCGACTGCAACTGGCTCACGTTCACTGCGTCCGTTGCCGCCGAACCGGCTGCCACGTTCGTGATGCGACGTTCCTTGCCTGCCGAACCCACCGAAACTTCACCGTTCGCTGCCGAGGCCGTGCCCGACAGAACCGCCGTACCCGGGTTGTAACCCGCAGCCGACAGGTTCGCCGTCGTCGTCGAGTTCGAACCCAGTGCCACCGAGTTCGCCGCCGTCGCCTGCGCATTGCCGCCGATCGCCACCGCATCCGCGCCCGTGGCCGACGAATCCGCCAGTGTCGAGTTCGCGTGGAAGTACTTGATGCCGCTACCGTTATTAATGTTGGTGATCGAAGTATTGAGCTTGCCCAGCGCCGTATCCACGGTACCGAACGCCGAGCCTACATTGGTCGCCGCGCCGCTCGTGCCATCAATCGCGTTCGCGTTCGTCAGCGCATAGCTCGGCGCGCTAATTGCGCCCGTCGTGCTGCTGTACGCCGCACCGCCGCCCAACCCGCTCGCCGTCGTCGTGCCGGCCTGATTCACCTTCGTGTCTTCCGACATCAGCTGGCTCACGTTCACCGCGTCCGTTGCCGCCGAACCGGCTGCCACGTTCGTGACGCGGCGTTCCTTGCCTGCCGAGCCCACCGAGACTTCACCGTTCGCTGCCGAGGCCGTGCCCGACAGAGCTCCCGTACCCGGGTTATAACCCGCGGCCGCCAGGTTCGCCGTCGTCGTCGAGTTCGAACCCAGTGCCACCGAGTTCGCTGCCGTCGCCGCTGCTGCCGTGCCAAATGCTGACGCATTCGCGCCGGAAGCAAGCGCCAGAGTACCGACTGCGGTGCTATAGCTTCCGCTCGCGGTGGTACTTGCACCGATAGCGACCGATCTGGTACCGCTCGATGTCGAGTTCACGCCAAGTGCAGTACTGGCATCTCCAGCAGCGCGGGAAAGGGATCCAAAAGCGGTTGAGTAGCTACCGGTTGCGCTTGAGCTCGAGCCAACGGCTGTCGATCCGCCGCTCGTGTCCACATATCCGGAGGAATACGAATTTGGGCCATACGCTACCGCGGCACTGCCGTTACCTTCGGCGCCGACCGTCCCGCCATCAAGAGCACCCGCCAACGCATCAACGGATGCGCCGCATGCGGCAGCGGCCAGCACCGCCAGCAACACTTTTTTGCTCTTGCTGGCCTTCCCACGGCTCGTCGCCTCTTCCGATGCGGCTACATAGGTACCGGTTGATTCATTCCAAACTGATTTGTAAGACTTATTCACGGTTTCATCCTGTCGAACGTGTAATAACTGTTCTGATTTGCAGAGTACTGGTTGGGCACTGCGCTGAAATCAATTGATTACCGAAGGAATGAAACGCGGAATGAAAAGCGGTCGTACAAACAAGGGTTTCCGGACCATCTCATCGAACCTTCGGCGAGTGATCCAAATATATATTGGGACAACGTAGGCCTTAATAGGACGACTCTTAAAAAGCCCTAGACGTTGTCATCGCACAAACTATTTTTTGGCCAACAATCCATAATTCAGACTAGTCTTATTGTTATGACTATAAGACTAGTGTAAATAGAAAAATCATTCGTATTAAATCAGATTATTCCAATCCAGGATTTTTCTTAATTCAGAGTTTGAAATTTAAGAATAATCCTGTTGATCAATCCGGGCGCCATCCACAAAATCAAATCCATCGCTCCGGTAAAAACCTGTCGCAGCGGAATGATCGCGAAAACCACGCAATCAAATTAGCGAACTCGATTCCGCGCGACACCCGTACCTAAAAACTTCTCCACCAGGAATATTCATGAAACGCACCGTCATTCTGACCACTCTGGGCCTGCTGCTGATGTCATCGGCTGCATCGTATTCGTACGCCGCTACATCGGACGAAGCCACGCTGCTCGCACTCGAACAATCCTGGGCAGAGGCTGCCTCCATTCACGACGAAGCCGTGCTGGACAAAGTCCTTGACGACTCATTCGTCGAGGTGACAGCGAACGGCACGCGCCGCGGCAAAGCCGACGCGCTTGCCGCGCCGGGGCTGCCCGCAGGTTCATCGCAGTCGCTCAGCGAACTCAAGGCGCGCGTCAGCGGCGATACCGCCGTCGTCACCGGCGTGAATGACTACACGCCCGCGCCAGGCGCCCTAGCGGTCAAATTTGTCTTTACCGATATCTACGCAAGGCGCCCCGACGGCTGGCGTGCGATTTCAGCACGCATGGCGCGCGAATCCACGCAGTGACGCCGCATCACAGCCACTCAACGTGATCAGGCGAATCGGCATGGCCGGCGTGCCTTCGTGCTCGTGAGCGGGCTTGTTACCGACGTGAGGCTGAGGTCGGGTTGAACGACAAGAGCCGGATGAATCGAGACGTTGACGTCCGGTTCTGTGAGCGCCCGATGGGAAGGTTCCCTTGGGCGATTCGATCCATTGAAATACAGACGTGCGGAGGAAGAGGCAAAAAAAGGGCGGTTTGCCGAATCCAGCAAACCGCCCTTCTCCAAACCGAAGCCCGCAACCCGAACCTGTCGACGCGGCAACGCGACGCAACGCGACGACGTGCGCGCCTCCTAAAACGGCTTGATCACCACCAACGCCACCGCCGCCAGCATCCCCAGCACCGGCAACTCGTTGAACATCCGATACCACTTGTCCGTGCGACGATTCTCGCCGCGCTCAAAGGTCCGCAGCAGCACGCCGCAATACGCGTGGTAAATCAGCAGCAGCACCACGACGCCGACCTTCGCGTGAATCCAGCCCTGCCCGCTGCCGATGCCCACCGCCAGCCACAGCCACAATCCGCAGGCGAGCGCCGGCACGGCAATGAAGGTCATGAAGCGGAACAGCTTGCGAGCCATGATCAAGAGCCGCTTGACCGCGACGGGCTCCGTTTCCATCGCCAGATTGACGAAGATGCGCGGCAGATAGAACAGGCCGGCAAACCATGATGCAACCAGAACGATGTGAAACGTCTTTACCCAAAGCATCAGCGGTACCTGTTCGTGTGCGATTGGTGAGGATGTGGGTCGGGTGAGCGAGTGCGGCTGCATTGCGCAGCCGCGTGTTTCAGCGCTACCGTCGTTATGTGTTTATTGCCGGCCTTCACCGTGGCCCAGCACGACGTACTTGAGCGACGTCAGCCCTTCCAGCCCCACCGGACCGCGCGCGTGCAGCTTGTCGTTCGAGATGCCGATTTCCGCGCCCAGACCGAACTCGAAGCCATCCGCGAAACGCGTCGACGCGTTGACCATCACACTCGCCGAATCCACTTCGCGCAGGAAGCGCATCGCGCGGTCGTGGTCTTCGGTGACGATCGCGTCCGTATGTTGCGAGCTGTAGGTGTTGATGTGGTCGATCGCCGCGTCGAGGTCGTCAACCACTTTGATCGCGAGCACCGGCGCCAGATATTCGGTGCGCCAATCTTCTTCGGTCGCATCGACGAGCGGACCCACGCCCGCATCCGTCAACACGGCACGCGCCGCCGCATCCACACGCAGCTCGACTTCCTTGCCACGGTACAGCTTGCCCAAAGGCGGCAGCACCTCAGCCGCGATACCGCGCGCCACCAGCAGCGTTTCCATCGTGTTGCAGGTGCCGTAGCGGTGCGTCTTCGCGTTGTCGCACACAGTCAGCGCCTTGGTCAGATCCGCGCGATCGTCCACATACACGTGGCAGATGCCGTCGAGGTGCTTGATCATCGGCACGCGCGCTTCGTTCATCAGCCGCTCGATCAGGCTCTTGCCGCCACGCGGCACGATGACGTCGACGAATTCGGTCATCGTGATCAGCTTGCCGACCGCGGCGCGATCCGACGTCGCCACCACCTGCACGGCGTCTTGCGGCAAACCGGCGGCTTCGAGCCCTTCGCCGATCAGCTTCGCCAATGCGGTGTTGCATTCGAGCGCTTCGGAACCGCCGCGCAAAATGGTCGCATTGCCGGACTTCAGGCACAGCGCCGCGGCGTCGATCGTCACGTTCGGGCGCGATTCGTAGATGATGCCGATCACGCCGAGCGGCACGCGCATCTGGCCAACCTGGATGCCGCTCGGCCGGTATTTCAGATTGCTGATCTCGCCGATCGGATCAGCCAGCGCAGCGACTTGCCGCAATCCTTCGACCATCGTCTTCAGCGCCTTATCCGACAGCGTCAAGCGGTCGATGAACGCGGCATCGAGACCTTTGTGGCGGGCACGTGCCACGTCGCGCGCATTCGCGTCTTTCAGCAAGGCGGCGTCGCGTTCGATTGCGTGAGCAACAGCCGCGAGCGCGGCATTCTTCGCCGCCGTCGAGGCCCGCGCCATCGCACGCGAAGCGTGACGGGCGCGGCGGCCGAGGTCGGTCATGTACTGGTCGATATCCATGGTGAGTCTCATAGCGCCGCGCACGTCGAGGTGCGGCGGACAGGCAGAATTAGCGAAACATCAAACGATTGTAAATCGGGTACAGGGGCTTTGCTTGCCGCGACGGCACGTGTCCCCATCGAACTCGGATCTGGCGCGCCTTGAATGAAGCCGCTACGCGGCAGCGTCACGCTATGGGCGCTCACGATCCCGCCGCTGCCCGATAGCCCAATCGGCGTTACCGGGTCGCCCGAGCGTGGCCGATCAGACTGGCCTTCGTGCCGGCGCAGCAGGCGCGCTACGAGGTCGTGGCGGCGGCACCGGCGCGGCTTTCGGCGAAGCCACCGTCATGGCCAGTTCGAACAGGCCGTCCCACGGATCGGGTGGCGGGTCGTTGCGATGATTGCCCGGCGTGCCGCCCGACAAGCCCTTCACCTGCCGATCCAGCCGCGCGGCCAAAGCGAGCGCCTTCTCCAGCGCGCCTTCAGTGACACGGGACAGCGCCGGCCCAATCAGCCGCTCGCGCGGGCCCCACACACGGTTCTCGCGCACCAGCATCGCCAGCGGCTTGCCCGCCGCGACGCCACGCTTGATCCGCAACAGCGTGCGCACTTCTTCGACCACCGCCCACAACACCAGCACCGCGGCCTCGCCTTCGCCGCGCAGGCCATCGAGCATCCGTGACAAGCGGCCGACATCGCCCGCCAGCATCGCTTCGTTCAGCTTGAAAACGTCATAACGCGCGACGTTCAACACGGCGTCCTGAACCTGTTCGAAGCTCAACGAACCCGCGGGATACAGCAACCCAAGCTTCTGGATCTCCTGATGCGCGGCCAGCAGATTGCCTTCCACACGCTCAGCGATGAACGCCAGCGCGCGCCGCCCTTCTTCCCCGGCGGTCACCCGCTGGCCTTGCGCCGCGAGACGCTGGCCGACCCAGTTCGGCAACTGCGCGCGCTCCACCGGATCGATCTTCAGCGCCACGCCGGCATCGCCCAACGCCGTGAACCATGCCGACTTCTGCGTGGCCGCGTCGAGGCGCGGCAGCGTGATCATGGTCAACACGTCATCATTGACGGCGGCAGCGAGCGCTTTCAGCGCGTCCGCGCCTTCCTTGCCGGGCTTGCCCGATGGAATACGCAGTTCGACCAGTTGCCGGTCGCCGAACAGAGACATCGACTGGCTCGCGCCCAGCAGCGAACTCCAGTCGAAGCCACGCTCGACGGTAAACACCGAGCGGTCGGTAAAGCCAGCCGCCCGCGCCGTCGCGCGAATCCGGTCGCACGCTTCCTGCGCGAGCAAGTGCTCGTCGCCGTACACGACGTACAGTCCGGCGAGACCTTTGGCGAGATGCGCTTCGAGCGCGTCAAGTCGCAGTTGCATGGCTACCGATCAGCGAAGTTGAATAAGTGCAGCAAAGTAGACACAGCACGCCGCTCACAGCGGCGGCGGCGGCAACGGCGCCATCGGCGCGACGGCCGGCACCTGCTGCCCCGGGCCCGGATGCAACGACTTCACGATCGACAGACGGCGCGTGAGCTGGTCGACCGCATCGCTTTCCATATCCGCGTACAGGATGTCGGCTTCGGCAATCTTGGCCTGCGAGAACTGATCGCTATAGGTCATCGCCCGATTCAACGCGATCACGCTCGACGGAATCAGCACCGTGCCGTCCTTGCCGACGAGGCTGTAGGTCAAGGTCAGATTGATTTGATATTCCTCGACGACACCCAGCGAGTTCAGCGTCAGCGTGCTCAGACCGCGCCCTTCGCTAAGCTGCAGCGTCGCGTCAGCATTCGCGATCGAATTGACCACCACCGTATCGCTGCCGCCTTGCACGATACGGGTCAGCCGCGCGTTGGCGGGGGCCGACCCACCGGCGACATACAGGCGTTTGAACGCGTAATCCTGCTGACCGCGCAGCTGAAAGCCACAGGCGGACAACATCAGCACGCTGCAAGCCAGCGTCAAAAACGATCTGCGAGTCACATTGGCTCCTGGTTCGCAGTAGATTGCGCAGCGAGAGACGAGCGCAGCCGCATGCGGCGACGCTCGTCTGCTGTCATGTTTGTGTGCGCCGTCAAACGACCACGTTCACGAGGCGGCCCGGCACCACGATGATTTTCTTGGGCGCCTTGCCTTCGCTGAACTTCCCAACCGCCTCATGAGCGGCGGCGAGCTGTTCGATCGCTTCGCGCGAAGCGTCTTTCGCCACCGTCAACGCGCCGCGCACCTTGCCGTTCACCTGCAGCACGAGTTCGATTTCGGCCTGCTCCAGCGCCTGTTCGTCGACCTTCGGCCACGCGGCGTCGAGCAACGAACCGAATTCGTCGGCGTAACCGAGTTCCTGCCACAACTGGAACGTCATGTGCGGCACGACCGGGTACAGCACGCGCAGCATCACGCTATACGTTTCGCGCAACACGGCCGGTTGTGCACCCTTCGCGCTGTCGAGCGCGTTGAGCATTTTCATGGCCGCCGACACCACCGTGTTGTACTGCAAACGCTGATAGTCGAAGTCAGCCTGCTTCAGCACGCTATAGATCTCGCGGCGCAATGCCTTGTCGGTATCGCCGAGTTGCGCGGCGTCGAATTTGCCGCCTGCGCGCAGCGCGGCTTCGTTCGCCTGACCGAAGCTCCACACGCGGCGCAGGAAGCGGCTCGCGCCTTCCACGCCCGAACCGGACCATTCGAGCTGCTGCTCGGGCGGTGCGGCGAACATCACGAACAGACGCGCCGTGTCCGCGCCATGCTGATCGATCAGCAGTTGCGGATCGACGCCGTTGTTCTTCGACTTCGACATCTTCTCGACGCCGCCGAGCACCACCGGCTGGCCGTCCGCGTTCAGCACCGCGCCGACCGGGCGGCCTTTGTCGTCGAACGACACCGTGACGTCGGCCGGGTTGTACCAGGTCTTCTTGCCCGCTTCGCTTTCGCGGTAGTAGGTCTCGTTGAGCACCATGCCCTGGGTGAGCAGGTTCCTGGCCGGCTCGCCGAAGTTGACCAGACCGAGGTCGCGCATCACCTTGGCCCAGAAGCGCGAGTACAACAGGTGCAGAATCGCGTGTTCGATACCGCCGATGTATTGGTCCATCGGCGCCCAGTAATCAGTGCGCTCGTCGACCATGGTCTTCGCGTCCGGCGACGCATAGCGGTAGAAGTACCACGACGAATCGACGAAGGTATCCATCGTATCGGTTTCGCGTTTCGCCGCGCCGCCGCAGGTCGGGCAGGTGCAGTTCACGAACGCTTCCGACTTCGCGAGCGGATTGCCCGTGCCGTCCGGCACGAGGTCTTCCGGCAGCACCACCGGCAGGTCTTGTTCCGGCACCGGCACGTCGCCGCAGGTCGGGCAATGGATGATCGGAATCGGCGTGCCCCAATAACGCTGGCGCGATACGCCCCAGTCACGCAGACGCCACGTGATCTGCTTGTCGCCGAGGCCGAGTTGCTTCAGGTCCGCGGCAATCGCGTCCACCGCCTGCGTGTAGTTCAGACCGTCGTACTTGTCGCTGTTGATGCAGACGCCGCCTTCCTTCTCGCCATACCATTCCTGCCACGCTTCGGTGGAGAACTCCTTGCCTTCAATCGCCACCACCTGCCTGATCGGCAGACCGTATTTCTTCACGAACGCGAAGTCGCGCTCGTCGTGCGCCGGCACGCCCATCACCGCGCCTTCGCCGTAGCTCATCAGCACGTAGTTGCCGATCCACACTTCGACCTGTTCCTGCGTCAGCGGATGCGTGACGTAGAAACCTGTGCCCATGCCTTTCTTTTCCATCGTCGCGACGTCGGCTTCAGCGACACCGCCGCGCTTGCATTCTTCGATAAAGGCCTGCAGTTCCGGCTTGTCTTGCGCGAGGCGCGTGGCGAGCGGATGTTCCGCGGCGATCGCGCAGAAAGTCACGCCCATAATCGTGTCGGCGCGCGTGGTGAACACGCGCAGCAGCTTCTGTTCGCCGTCGATTTCGTACGGGAAACCGAAGTTCACGCCGAAGCTCTTGCCGATCCAGTTCTGCTGCATGATCTTGACGCGCTCGGGCCAGCCGAGGCCGTCGAGATCGTTCAGCAGTTCATCCGCGTACTGCGTGATACGCATGTAGTACATCGGAATTTCACGCTTTTCGACCAGCGCGCCCGAGCGCCAGCCGCGGCCGTCGATTACCTGCTCGTTGGCGAGCACGGTCTGATCGACCGGATCCCAGTTGACGGTGCCGGTTTTCTTGTACGCGATACCCTTTTCGAGCATCTTCAGGAACAGCCACTGGTTCCACTTGTAGTAGTCCGGGCTGCAGGTGGCGACTTCACGCGACCAGTCGATCGCAAGGCCCATCGACTGCATCTGCTTCTTCATGTAAGCGATGTTGTCGTAGGTCCATTTGGCCGGCGGCACGTTGTTGGCCATCGCGGCGTTTTCCGCGGGCATGCCGAACGCGTCCCAACCCATCGGCATCAGCACGTTGTAGCCGTTCATCCGCAGATAGCGGTACATCACGTCGTTGATCGTGTAGTTGCGTACGTGACCCATGTGCAGCTTGCCCGACGGGTACGGCAACATCGAGACGCAATAGTACTTGGGCTTGTCGGAGGTTTCCGTCGTCTTGTACGCGTCGATGGCGCGCCATTGCCCTTGCGCGGCGGATTCGACGTCGGAGGGAACGTATTTTTCGTGCATGGTGTGATGGGATCGCTGGGTTCGGTGCTTTCGCACCGGCCGCTTTGGTGCTCTGCTGGATGAAATGGCGTCGTTTCCCCATCTGCGGGGGAAAGGGCTGATTATACCGTTCGCGGACGGGTACGCCGCGTGGCGCGGTGCCGGGGTTCGACCGGCACGCGCGGGATGAAACCTACTGGCGCGCGCCCGGCGGCGGCGGGTCCGTCACGAAGCCGATCCGCTCGAGCCCGGCCTGCTGCGCCGCGCCCATGACCTGAGCGATGACTTCGTAACGCGTCGAGCGCTCGGCGCGCAGGTGGATCTCCGGCTGGTCGGCCTGTTTGCCCGCTTGCGCGAATTGCGCGCGCATCTGCTGGAGCGTGATCAGGTTGCCGTTCCAGTACAGCTTGCCGGCGGCGTCTATGGAAAGGGAAATGGTTTGCGGCGTTTGCCGTGCGGGCGCTGCGGCGACCTTCGGCAGATCGAGCCGGATCGCGTGCGTGAATAAGGGTGCGGTAATGATAAAAATCACCAGCAGCACCAGCATCACGTCGATCAACGGCGTCATGTTGATCTCGGCCATCGGCGCGGCCGTCTGCCTTTTTTCGAGTCCACCGAATGCCATGTCGACTCCTTTACCTTAATTACCTTAAGCGGCGCGTTTAGCGCTCATGGCCCGCGGGAACCTGCTGCGGCTTGCGCTGCGGCTCGTCGACCGGCGCGCACACGTAGGCGTGCAGATCGTGTGCGAAGCCGTCGAGCTCTTCCGACAACTGCCGCACCAGACGCCCCAGCACGTTATAGGCAAGCACCGCAGGAATCGCGACCACGAGACCGAAGGCGGTCATGATGAGCGCCTCGCCGACGGGCCCCGCGACGTTCTCGATCATCGCCTGACCGCTCGCCGCGATACTGCCGAGCGCGTGGTAGATGCCCCAAACGGTGCCCAGCAAACCCACAAACGGCGCCGTGCTACCCACCGAGGCCAGCAGCACCTGGCCGAATTCGAGCCGCCGCTGCGACGCGCTGAGCGCCTGCCGCAGCGCCCGCAATACCCGTTCGCTGCGCTCGACGCGCGCGAGCAGCGCGCCCGGAATGTCCACCTCGGCCGCATGCAGCGCGGCTTCGGCGAGCGGCGTGAACACACGCTCGCGATCCACCCGTTTGATCGCCGCGACGCCGTCCGCCAGCGTGGACGCTTGCCAGAACTGCGCGATCGCCCGTGCAGCCTGACGCTTGGCGCGCCCCAGAATCCAGCTCTTGACGATCAGAAAGCACCAGCTCGCAATCGACATAGCCAGCAGCAGGTACGCCACGCCATGCGTGATCGCGTCACTGGTTTGCAGGTAATGGATGATGCCGCTGCCCGCCATCTGACCTCGCCATGGGAAAGTGATTACAGGGACGCACAGGGTCCGCGACGGACCCTGACACACGCTTAGCGCAGGCCGAGCACGTCCTGCATGTCGAAGAAGCCGGTCTTGTGGCCTTCGAGGAAGCGCACTGCACGCAGCGCGCCTTGCGCGTATGAGAGGCGGCTTGCCGATTTGTGCGTAATTTCGATGCGCTCGCCGATGCCCGCGAACAGCACCGTATGGTCGCCGACGATATCGCCGCCGCGAATCGCGGAAAAGCCGATCGTGGACGGATCGCGCTCGCCCGTCACGCCTTCACGGCTATAGACCGCGCAGTCTTCGAGATTACGGCCGAGCGCGTTGGCGATCACCTCGCCCATGGTCAACGCCGTGCCGGACGGCGCGTCGACCTTATGGCGATGATGCGCCTCGATGATTTCGATGTCGTAGCCGGTTGCGAAATGCTTTGCGGCATATTCCAGCAGCTTCAGCGTGACGTTCACGCCCACGCTCATGTTCGACGCGAACATGATGGCGATCTTGTCGGCCGCGGCGCGCAGCTGTGCCTTCTGCTCGTTGTCGAAACCGGTCGTGCCGATCACCATTTTCACGTTGTGGCGCTGCGCGGCTTCCAGATGCATCAACGTGCCCTCGGGGCGCGTGAAATCGATCAGGTAGTCCGATTCGGCGAACACGCGTTCGATGTCGTCCGTCAGCACGACACCCGTCTGTTTGCCGAGAAACGCGCCGGCATCCTGACCGAGCTGCGGGGAGCCCACACGGTCGAGCGCGCCCGACAGTGTGGCGTCGGCATCATTGAGAACGGTTTCGATGAGCATCCGGCCCATACGGCCCGATGCGCCAGCAATGGCAATTTTCATGGCTACGAGGGTTCGAAAAGGCACAACCCGGCAAAGGCGGGCAAAAGCGGCGGCGGCAGGCAGTGCGCCGGGCGCCGCGCGTACAGAACAAGCAGAAAGCCCGACAGGCGCTGCGTACGGTACATTGCCCGCGCGCCGCGCCGCGTCTTAAGACACGGACAGCGCGATTAGCCGCCCGTTCCCGAAGTTGTCGAAGAAGAGGTCAGCGGCGCGTTATGCGTGGGACTGTCGTTGTTGCTTTGCGGACCCGTCGGTCCCACCGGATTGTCCTGCGTACCCGGGACTTGCGGCGGCGGCGGACGGTGGAACTGGAACTGCGGCTGGCCGGCGGAGGTCGGGCCTTGCTGCGGAATACCGCCGCCGTTGGCGGTCGGCGCGGTGGAACGCACCGACGACTGCGCATTGCCCGACGGCGCCTGAACCGCATTGGTCAGGCGATTGGCGGCCTGCGCGGCTTCGGCGTTGGCGTCCGTGGACGGCAATGCCGCCGCGGCCGCAGCGTCGGCAGTCGGCGAGCGTGTGGTATCCATTACGGTCGGCTCCGCGGCCACGGGCGCGCTGGCACCCGCCGCAGCGCTTGCTACGGTCGGCACGGCGGCCTTCTTGCCGCCCTTGTCGCCGTCGATTTCCGCCAGCAGTTCGAGGTTGGACGGGAGATCGTCGCCGCCCGTCCAGCTGGCGACGCGGTCGCCCGCAAACATGACCACAAAGTCGCGCTGTTGCACGACGCTAGTCGAGCCGCGCTTGAAATAGAACACGTAATCCCAGCGGTCCGCGTGGAATATATCAGTCAGGAGCGGCGTGCCGAGCAACTGCTTGACCTGCGCGCGCGACAAACCGACCTGCATCTGCGCAGCGGCTTCTTTCGAGACGAAATTGCCTTGCACCACCGTGATCCGGTACGGCGTAACGCTTTGGGCAATGCGCTGTGTCAGGCTGTCGTAAGTGGAACATCCGGCAAGAACCGCGACAGTCGCAACAGCGATCAAGGTACCCCGCATGCGGCTCCCCCGGTAGATCAATTGAGATTTTGAAATCATTTCACTCACCGTGCGGGCCCGCTGACGAGCCGCGCGAGTTTCATTCCATCGAAGATGACCAGAGAACGGCAAAAACACATTACTATGAGAGCCCAGCATTGTACTCTAGGGATCCCTTGTCATGACCAATCCAACCGATCTCAAGAATATCGGGCTCAAGGCGACCCTACCGCGCCTCAAAATCCTTGAGATTTTCCAGCATAGCCCGGTGCGCCATCTGACCGCAGAAGACGTCTATCGCAACCTGCTGCACGAGGAACTCGATATCGGTCTCGCAACCGTGTATCGCGTGCTCACGCAGTTCGAGCAGGCTGGCCTGCTCTCGCGCAGCAACTTCGAATCGGGCAAGGCGGTATTCGAGCTGAACGAAGGGTCGCATCACGACCATCTGGTGTGCCTCGATTGCGGTCTCGTCGAAGAGTTTTTCGACACCGAAATCGAAAGCCGTCAGCAATCCATCGCGAAGGAACGCGGCTTCAAGCTGCAGGAACACGCGCTGGCGCTGTATGGCGTATGCACCAAGGAAAATTGCCCGCATCGCAAGCACTAGTGTTGAATGAGTGCGATGCCGGCCGCGTTGGGGTACGCGGTCCGGCAGGCAAACGCGAAAAGACCCGGCCGGTGTCAATCGGCCGGGTCTTTTTTTGCGCCACGCAGCCCGAGCCGCGCGTGCAGCGCGTGTGCAGCGCGCGTGCAACCCTACGCCGCCCGTTCGACGTCTGCCTCGAACGCCAGCCGCCACGGCTCGGATAACCACAATTCGTCGCAATTAGGCTGATCGCCGCCACGGTCCACCACGACAAAATCGCTGACCTGATCGAGCGCCAGCAGCGGATGGTGCCAGACGCCTTTCGCATAGTTCACGCCCTGCCAGCCGTCGCTCCAGAAGGCGCGCATGCGCGTGGGATCGAACTCGCCCGCTGGCGCAACGACCACCAGATACCGTTGACCGGTCAGCGGAATGAAAGCCTGACTACCCAGCGGATGCCGCTCCATCATCGTGATGTCCACCGGCAGCGAACGGGGCTGCGCGCGAAACAGGTTGATCAGCGTGCGTCCGCCCTTCTCCGTCACGTCGACAGTGGCGAGGTCGTGATAGCGCTCGGTCGTCCCACCATTGATCGGAAAATGGCGCGCGCCGTCCAGCTCGATTACATCGCCGAACGGCACGAAGGCCGCGCGCGTCAGTCGCTCTATCTGCAAGGTTTTCATCGAAGCTCCGTTACGCGATTTCGCCCCACAGGCGCAGGCGCGACACGCCGCCGTCCGGGAAGATATTGAAACGCACATGCGTGACCGGGCCAAGCGCGGCGAGGCCGTCCGCGAAGGTATGCACGTGGTCCATCTGCAGCTTCTGTTCGCCGAGCAGCACCGGCCAGAACATCGCCTGCGTGATGAGGGAATCGTCCGTGCCGCCCGTTACCGAGGCCGCCTGCAGCGAACAGCGGTCCGGGAAATTGCCCTTGAAGTGCGCCGTATCGACTTCGATCTTGCGGATCACGCCGGGACGCGCGAGCGCGACGATCGCCCAGTCGTTGCCCGGCTCACGGCGGCGTCGGGTTTCCCAGCCGTCGCCCATGTTGACGCCCCGCCCCGGCATCAGTATCTGCGAGGCCGGACCGAAATGCTGATTGTTCGCCGCGACGAGGTACGCGCCGTTTTCGATCGCCGCGAGATCGAGCAGCGTGCCGCGTTCGACACGCTCCCAGTCGCGCTTGGGCTGCCCGTACACACGCAAACGCGCGAGGCCGCCGTCCGGAAACAGATTCACGCGCAGATGCGTGAAGGCCCGTGCGTCGTTCACTTCGACGTAATGGTGCTGGTTGCCCTGCAGCGTGGTCGCGGGTACGAGCGGTTGCCAGTCGGCGTTATCCGGCGGCGTGTCGCCGTCCACGTAACACGCGTCAATCGAAGCCGCCGGCGGGAAGTTGCCGGTGAAGTGGCTCGTGTCCATATCGACGCCATACACAACGCCTGGCCGGGCGAGCCGGATCACGCAGTAGTCGTGGCCGGTAGTGCGCTTGCGGCGGGTTTCCCAACCATCCATCCACTTGCCGTGGTCGTCGTATTTACCAGGGATGAACACCGCCGGCTGCGGTTCGAGCATGCGCTCTTTCGGCGCGAAGAACTCGTCGCTGGCGTGGAGCGCCTTCGCGCCAAGACGCGGATCGGCGAGGTTCATGTAGCGACGGGTAAAAGCGGGAGCGTTCGGGTCGAGGATCGGATTAGCCATGGTCTCGGTCAGTCGTCGAAAAAAGAGAGGAAGCCGGCGGATTCAACACTCCGGCCGGCGCAGGAAGCGCGCCGTGTGGGCGCGGACAGAATCAGACGGCCGGGGCGTGTTCGCCTGCGGTGAGCTCAATACCGGTGTTTTCCCCGGCCGGCACGTAGCGCAGCGCGGCGTCGAGGTTCAACACGCGATGAGCGCGCGCCCGGTCGATATCGTTCTCCCACACGGCCACCACGACCGTTGCGACGCAATTGCCGATCAGGTTGGTCAGCGCCCGGGCAATGCCGACGAACCAGTCGACCGGCAGGATCAGCACGAGACCGAGCACGGGAATCGCCGGAATCGCGGACAGCGTCGCGGCCAGGATCACGATCGCCGAACCGGGAATGCCGTGCGCGCCCTTCGAGGTCACCAGCGACACCAGCACCACCACGATCAGGTCGTGTATCGACAACGGCGTGTTGGTGGCCTGCGCGATGAAGATCACCGCAAGTGTCAGATAGATGGAGAAGCCGTCGAGATTGAACGAATAGCCGGTCGGAATCACGAGACCGACGGTCGAATCCTTGACGCCCATCCATTCGAGCTTGCGCATGATCTGCGGCAGCACCGCATCGGACGAGGCCGTGCCGAGCACGATCGACAGTTCCTCACGCAGATAGCGGATCAGTTTGAAGATGCTGAAGCCCGCCAGACGCATCACGATGCCCAGCACGAGCGCCACGAACACGAAGCAGCTCGCGTAGAACACCAGCACCAGCATGCCCAGTTGCTTGAGCGACTCGACGCCGTAGGTGCCGGTGGTGAACGCAATCGCGCCGAGCACGCCGAGTGGCGCGAGCTTGATGATGAAGCCCATCACGCGGAAAAACACCTGCGAGAGTTCGTCGATCAGGCTGCTTACGCGCTGCGCCTTATTGCCGAGCAGCGACAGCGCCGAGCCGAACAGCACCGAGAACACGAGGATCTGCAGGATGTCGCCGGTTGCGAACGCGTTGATCGCCGTGTCGGGAATGATCTTCAGCAGGAAGCCGGCCGTGTCCTTCAGGCTCTTCGCGTGTTCGGTGTAGGTCGCGAGCGATGCGGGATCCAGCGAGTGCAGATCGATGTTCATGCCGACACCCGGCCGCGTGGCGTAGGCCAGTATCGCGCCAATGACGAGCGCGATGGTTGTCATCACCTCGAAGTAAACCACCGCTTTCAGGCCGACTCGGCCGACCTTGCGCAGATCGCCGGCATGCGCCATGCCGCTCACGACCACGCAGAAGACGATCGGACCGATCACCATCTTGATCAGCTTGAGGAAACCGTCGCCGAGTGGCCGCAACGATTGGGCGAAATGCGGGAACAGCGCGCCGACGACGATACCCGCCACCAGCGCGATAACAACCCGGCCAAACAGTGAATTGAAGAATTTCAACACGGCTTCCTCCTGGTTACGATTCACATCTGTTCAGACTGGTCCGACCAGTGCTGTTATGGTGAATAGTAGGAAGCCGATATACTGGCGTCAAGGATTCCAGCCACGGTGTTTACCCGCTCGTTTTGCGCCGTTTCAGGGCCGGATTACCCACTTCGATCAGGCATCCGCACGAGCGCTCAGAACGCGTATTACAATACTGGTCAGACCGCGCCCCTCAAGTGAGACACGATGAAAAACGTCCCGCACACCGTCACTGATGCCGCCATCGCGACGATCCGCGAACGGATCGAGGCTGGCGTTTATCCGGTGGGCAGTCTGCTGCCGGCGCAACGTCAGCTGTCCGAAGAACTGGCGATCAGCCGCGCGTCGTTGCGCGAGGCGCTGTCCACGCTTGAAGCGCTCGGCCTGCTGATGATTCGCCCCGGCAAGGGCGTCTACGTGGAAAGCGCGCAGGCCGTGGCCGCGCAATCGTGGCGGTTTGCGGCGCAGTCGTCGCTGCCGGACACTTATCAGATGCGTTTCGCGCTTGAGGGCTTTATCGCGCGAATGGCGGCGCTGGCCGTGAGCGAAGCCGACCTCGCCTGGTTCGAAGGCAACATCGCGGCGATGCAGGAAGCACTCGCTTGCGACGAGCTCGACGAAGCGGCCCGCCTCGACTATGACTTTCACATGCGGATCGTAAGCATTGCCGGCAACGCGGCGATTGAATCGATTCTGAGCAGCAGCGCGGAAATCATGAAGGAAAGCCAGCGGCTGCCCTTCTACCGGCGCGAACTGGTGCTGTCCACGTACAACGAGCACCGCGCGATTCTGGACGCGCTCACGGCGCGCGACTCCGTCGCGGCTGGCAAGTCGATCGAAACCCATATCTCGAACGCCGCGCAGCGCGCCGGCGTGTATTTCCCGACGCCACAGGCGTAAAAAAGCCGCTCCGAAGAGCGGCTTTTTTTGGGCCCTGCCAGCCAGACAGGCTGCAGGGCGCAGCGAAGCAGACTGCTTACTTCGCGTTGGCCAGCGCCACAGCCGTGTCCAGCATGCGGTTCGAGAAGCCCCACTCGTTGTCGTACCAGCTCGACACCTTCACCAGACGGCCCGACACCTTGGTCAGCGTAGCGTCGAACGTCGACGAAGCCGGGTTGTGGTTGAAGTCGATCGAAACCAGCGGCGCTTCGTTGTAGCCGAGGATACCCTTCAGCGAGCCTTCCGACGCTTCCTTCATGATCGCGTTGACTTCTTCAACCGTCGTGTCGCGCGCGGCGATGAACGACAGGTCGACAACCGACACGTTGATGGTCGGGACGCGGATGGCGTAGCCGTCCAGCTTGCCGTTCAGTTCCGGCAGCACCAGGCCGACCGCCGACGCAGCGCCGGTCTTGGTCGGGATCTGGCTGTGCGTGGCCGAGCGCGCGCGGCGCAGATCTTCGTGGTACACGTCCGTCAGAACCTGGTCGTTCGTGTACGCGTGGATCGTGGTCATCAAACCGTTCACGAGGCCGATCTTGTCGTTCAGCGGCTTGACCAGCGGTGCGAGGCAGTTGGTCGTGCACGATGCGTTCGAGATCACCGTATCCGATGCCTTCAGCACATGGTGGTTCACGCCGTAGACGATCGTTGCGTCGACGTCCTTACCGCCCGGCGCCGAGATGATCACCTTCTTTGCGCCGCCCTTGATGTGCGCGCTCGCCTTTTCCTTGGTTGTGAAAAAGCCCGTGCATTCCAGCACGACGTCGACGTTCAGCTCGCCCCACGGCAGTTCTGCCGGGTTGCGGTTAGCCAGCACACGGATCTTGTCGCCGTTGACAACCAGATAGTCGCCGTCCACCGACACTTCGCCCGGGAACTTGCCGTGCGCCGTGTCGTATTGCGTCAGGTGAGCGTTGGTCTTGGCATCGCCGAGATCGTTGATGGCGACGATTTCGATATCGTGCTTCTTGCCGTTTTCATAGAAGGCGCGCAGCGTGTTGCGGCCGATCCGGCCGTAGCCGTTGATTGCGACGCGAATCGTCATGGTCTATCTCCTGATGGCTGAAAAAAATACGTCCAGGTTCGTCTGACTGGCAGCGTTGCCGCGCGTTCGCACGCCTGCGACAACGCTTGCCTGTGATCAGCCGAGTGCGGCTTTAGCCGTCTCTACCACGTGCTCGACGGTGAAGCCAAAATGCTTGAACAGCACGCCTGCCGGGGCTGATTCGCCGAACGTGTCGATTCCGACCACGCCGCCTTCCAGACCCACATACTTGCGCCAGAAATCGGTGACGCCCGCTTCGATCGCGACGCGGCGCACGCCATGCGGCAGCACGCGTTCACGGTAATCCGCGTCCTGCCTGTCGAACACGGTGGTGGACGGCATCGACACGACGCGTGCCGCGATGCCCTCACGCGCCAACGGTTCGACCGCCTTCAACGCCAGTTCGATTTCCGAACCCGTGGCGATCAGGATGATCTTGCGCGCGACGATCTCGTCGTTCCAGTCGCGCAGCACATAACCGCCCTTGTCGATGTTGGCGATCTGCGCGTCGGTGCGCTCCGAGAACGGCAGGTTCTGGCGGCTGAAGATCAGGCACGACGGGCCATGGTGCTCGACCGCGTGGGTCCAGGCCACCGCGGTTTCGACCGTATCGGCCGGGCGCCACACTTGCAGATTCGGGATCAGCCGCAGGCTCGCGACGTGTTCGATCGACTGGTGAGTCGGGCCGTCTTCGCCGAGGCCGATCGAGTCGTGCGTGAACACGAAGATCGACGGCGCTTTCATCAGCGCGGCGACGCGCAATGCGTTGCGGCTGTAGTCCGAGAACGTCAGGAACGTGCCGCCGAATGCCTTGAAGCCGCCATGCAGCGCGAGGCCGTTGATGGCGGCGCTCATGCCGAACTCGCGCACGCCGTAGTTCACGTAGTTGCCGGCTGCCTTGCCTTCAGCGTTCACACGCACCGGCTTGGCGGCCTTCCAGTTGGTCAGGTTCGAACCGGTCAGATCGGCGGAACCGCCGAGCAGTTCAGGCAGTACAGCCGACAAACCTTCAATTGCCTGTTGCGACGCCTTGCGCGTAGCAACCGTTTCCGCACGTTCGTTGGCGCCGGCGATGATGGCCTGGGCCTTTTCCTTCCAGTCCGCGGGCAGTTGCTTCGCGTTGCGGCGCGTGAATTCAGCGGCTTCCTGCGGGTATTTGGCTGCGTAAGCTGCGAATGCCTTGTCCCAGTCGGATTCGTTGCGTGCGCCGGCTTCCTTCGCGTCCCATGACGCGTAGACTTCCTGCGGGATCACGAACGGCTCCCACTTCCAGCCGATCGCTTCACGCGTGGCCGCGATTTCCTTGTCGCCGAGCGGCGAGCCGTGCGAATCGTGACTGCCGGACTTGGTCGGCGCGCCTTCGCCGATCACCGTCTTGCAGCAGATCAGCGTGGGCTTGTCAGACAGCTTGGCTTGCTTGATCGCGGCGTCCACCGCGTCGACGTCATGGCCGACCACGTTCGGGATCACGTTCCAGCCGTACGCTTCGAAGCGCTTCGGCGTGTTGTCGTGGAACCAGTGGACCACTTCGCCGTCGATCGAGATGCCGTTGTCGTCGTAGAACGCGATCAGCTTGTTCAGCTTCAGCACGCCCGCGAGCGAGCAGGCTTCGTGCGAGATGCCTTCCATCAGGCAGCCGTCGCCGACGAACACATACGTGTGGTGGTCGACGATCTTCGCGTCAGGCTTGTTGAATTCGGTGGCGAGCAACGACTCGGCGAGCGCCATGCCGACGGCGTTGGCGAGACCCTGGCCGAGCGGGCCCGTGGTGGTTTCAACGCCCGCCGTGATGCCGTATTCCGGGTGGCCCGGCGTTTTGGAGTGCATTTGACGGAAGTTCTTCAGCTCTTCCATCGGCAGATCGTAGCCGGTCAGATGCAGCAGCGAGTACAGCAGCATCGAGCCGTGGCCGTTCGACAGAACGAAACGGTCGCGATCGGCCCATTGCGGGTTCTTCGGGTTGTGGCGCAGATGGCGCGACCACAACGCCACGCCGATTTCGGCCATGCCCATCGGCATGCCGGGGTGGCCGGAGTTCGCTTTTTGAACGGCATCCATGGACAACGCGCGGATTGCGTTGGCCATCAGGGAGGTGGGTGCGGGAGACGGGGTCGTCATGTCGAGTCCGGAGACAGAGTCAGAAGGCGGTACGCGCCTAAGGCCCGGATGCTCGAATGCCAATCCGCTTCGGCGCACGATGCGGCGCCTGTAGACGCGAAACGGGCAGAGCAAACGGACAAGGCTGAAAGCGTGACATTCTAACAGAACGTTAGCCGCCTCCCGCGCGACACGCCTGCTCGGTGCCCCCTTGTCGCCTTGGCTCGCGTGAGAGCCGAAGCCGCGCGCCGCCTGGGCCTTTACAATTGCGCAACACCCACCCACCGCGCTCCGCACGGAGCCCGCCACCTGTGAGCGCTCCCCTGCTGTTCCAGCCGAGTCCCAACGCCACCTACGGATTTCCGAACGCGCGCCGGCTCGCAAGCGTCGTCTCGCCCTATCAGCACATCGAGGTATGGGACACGCCGCAGCTTGGCCGGCTCTTCACGCTCGACGGCCGCCCGATGACCGCCACTGGCGACGAGTTCATCTATCACGAATGCATGGTGCACCCGGCCGCGCTGACGCATCCCGGGCCGGCGGCCGCGCTCGTGCTGGGTGGCGGCGACGGCGGCGCCGCCCGGCAGTTGCTGAAGCACCCAGGTATCGAGCGGATCGTGGTGGCGGAGCTCGATGCCGAGGTCGTGCGCCTGACACGCGAGCATCTGGCGGAGGTGCATGGTGGTGCTTTCGACAATCCACGCGTCGAACTGGTGATCGGCGACGCCGCGCATTACGTGGCGCATCTCATCGATACCGCATCGCCCGCGCGGTTCGATCTGGTCATCTTCGACCTGACGCCGCCAGACTCGCCGGCGGCTGGCCTGTACACGCCGGACTTTTACGCCCAACTTAAACAGGTGATGAGCCCGTCCGCGACACTTACCGTGCATCTTGGCTCGCCGTATTTTCATGCTGAACGCATCGCCGGCCTGCTCGACGATTTGCACGGCGCGTTCGCGATCGTGCGCACCATGAACACCTTCATCCCGCTGTACGGCTCCCTCTGGATGATGGCAGCCGCGAGCGACGCCCTCGACCCCGCCGCGCTCACCACCGAAAACGTCGCCCACCGCCTCACCGCCCGCGGAATCGACTCGCTAAAACACTACGACGCACCCACGCACGCCGCACTGTTCTCGGCATCTCAGTCCGTGCGCGATAAACTAAGTCAATTCTTAAAGCCAGCAAGATAACGCAGGGGCAAAATGCGCGGTTCAGTCGGCGCGCGCGTTTCGGAGAGTCCGGTGCGCCCGCTGTTCGCCTGGCCCGTAGCATGCGTCCCGCAAACCCAATAGATCCGGAGAAACCCATGACCGCCTCCCGCCCAGCCGGTGTGCCCTGGTTGACCCCCTATCTGACGGTGCGCGACGCGCGTGCCACAACCGCATTCTTCGAGGCCGCGTTCGGCTTTGAGGTACGCGACAGCGTCCAG
Organism: Paraburkholderia fungorum; assembly: GCF_046027215.1. Taxonomy (GTDB): domain Bacteria; phylum Pseudomonadota; class Gammaproteobacteria; order Burkholderiales; family Burkholderiaceae; genus Paraburkholderia; species Paraburkholderia fungorum_D. Next base: position 4,022,465 of record NZ_JAQQEN010000001.1, read on the forward strand.
GATGACGGTGTTGTCATGCATGTCGAGATGACCTATCAAGGCCAGTTGATCGTGATGTTCGCGCCGGAAGGCGCGTTCGGCTCGGCGGCGAAAACTCCGAAAAGCGCGGGCGCGATTGCGCCGCAATCGTTCTATGTCTATGTCGACGATGTCGACGCGGTTTACACGCGGGCGCTCGCCGCCGGCGCAAAATCGCTGAGCGAGCCACAAGATCAATTCTGGGGCGACCGGTTTGCCCAGGTCGAAGATCTGGACGGCTACCGTTGGGCGCTCGCTCGCCACCTTTCGTGAACTAATGAGTATTTTTCTGATGCCTCGCTTCTTCGTCGGTACGCCTCTCAAGCCCGACGACATCATGCCGCTTCCGGATGACGTCACGCGTCACATCCTCGTGCTGCGTTTGCAGCCGGGCGATTCAATCGTGCTTTTCAACGGCGAAGGCGGCGAATACAGCGCCGAACTCGTCGAAGTCGAGCGCCGCTCGGCCAAGGTAAGAATTCACGAATTCCGCCATATCGAGGTTGAACCGCCCTACCATCTCACGCTCGCCCAAGGCATTGCCGGCGGTGACAAGATGGACTGGCTGATCGAGAAGGCGGTGGAGTTAGGCGCCTCGTGTTTCGTGCCGCTCACCACCACGCGCAGCGTGGTGCGTCTTTCCGGCGAGCGCGCGCAACGGCGGCATGTTCACTGGCAAGGCATCGTGCGCGCGTCGTGCGAACAGTGCGGGCGCAACCGCCTGCCCGAAGTCGCGCCGGTGCGCGAGATCGCCACCTGGCTCGGCGCTCTGCCCCGCGCGCCCGAGGAAGGCGAGCTACGAATTTTGCTGTCGCCGCGCGCCAGCATCAGCTTTTCAGCGCTGCCGTCCACGCCGCCGTTCGGCCGCGTGACCGTGCTGGTCGGCCCGGAAGGCGGCTTTTCCGCTACGGAAGAAGCGGCTGCAACCGACCACGGCTTTACCGCCGTCGGCCTCGGACCGCGCGTGCTGCGAACCGAAACCGCGGGGATCGCGGTCCTTTCGGCGCTGGCAGCGCGTTGGGGCGGCTGGTAACTGACAACGGGGTCGCGGCGTGACACACCACTGGCATCCCGAACGGTGACACTGCGCACACGGCGCGAAATCTCACGCCAATCCGAACGCCAAAAGCAAAGGCCCGCCAATGAGCGGGCCTTTCTGTTTTCACTGCGACAAGCAGCGTTCAGGCAAATTTCAGGCAAACGAGTAAAACACCCGGAACGCGACCTTGCGCTCGGCCCAGAACTCGGCAGCTTCGCGGAACACGTCCAGCAGGGTTTCACGCCCTTCCTTGTCGAATTTTTGCGCGACCGGCAACTGGTCGAGCACGATCACGAAGCCGGGCTGCGTGCCGGCTTTCTGGACCAGATCGGTCAGGCAATCGTACAGCGCATCGTAATTTTTACCGAAATGTTTCGGAAACAGGAATGACGTTGCGATCGTCTCAAGCACCTCCTGCTTGGACTGCGCATTCGCGCAGTACGCATACAGAAAATGCTGGCCAAGTTGACTGGCTTCGTCAGCTAGATCCTGCACGCGAAATGCGCGGATCGACTGTACGATGTTCGGTCGTACGGTCTTGAAAAGACTCATGGGCTCCTCGTTCGAAGAAAGCATAGTGCTGGCTTCGCTCTGGTTTTCGTGGCCCTGCCCGCCGGCGCGCATCTGCATGACGCGTTGGAACAAATTGCCGTCGCCGGCCGCGAAAAGATCCGTCGCGACTCCGGAGTCGTGCGCGTAGACGTTGTCGCTCATGCCGTTCATCCCGATGTCATTCAACAATACGATTAAAACTGGTGTAGTGGTCGTCCGAGTAGTAACAGTTGTCGGTTCGCTTCAGCGGACCTCCGCAGACGATGCGACGCGCCCCGCGATTACGTGAGCGAGGCGTTGGAACGGTGTATTCGTGGTAATAACCGCGCCGATGCGGCGGCAGCAACCGTTCGCGATTGCCGAATACGATGCCGTCCTTCTCATACGGGTAAGGCCCGCCTGCGGCAATCAAGTTCAATGTATTGACCGCTTCGCGTGGCAACTGCGCCAACGCAACAGTGCCCTGCACCTGTGCGTCTGTACCGGCGGGTGCCGTGGAGTCGCGCGCAAACGCGCCAGGCACGGAGCCGGATAAAGCGCAGAGCGTCAAAGCACCGATCAGCACGCCATTGCGCAGCCACTTGCGTGCCATGAATCAAGGTTCCCCGCTGTTAGATCACGAGTTTGACGACCATGAAAGTCGTAAGGGTATCGCTAAAGCCCCCCGGAATCAACGTTCGCTCAGCAGGCGAAAGCCTTCAATCACGCCGTAAAGGGCTACCGAAAAGGTTTTGACGACTTTTGACAGAAAATTTAGCTTACACAAGCTAAACTTAGCTTAATGAAGCAAGCGCGGCCGAATAAATGGTCGGTTGCGGCCCGGGCTGAGCCGGGATGAAGCGTTGGGTGGTACTTCAGTCCGCACGCGGCGGGAAGATCATTGCCGCCCCATCATTCCTTGCGGTGTGCCCCGTCTGCTGCCTGCTGCAGTCTCTCGGAGGCGGAATGGTTTTACTCAGCCTCTTTTTTGGGTGGCTATCCCCTGTTCACCCAAAGGCGTGCCCATTGCGGGCACGCCTTTTTTTTTCGCGGCGCCTCATCAGCCAAGGCATCGTCTGCTTGCCCGAATTAACGGGCAGCGATCACATCCGCCACCAGCAGCGCCGTCATGTTGACGATACGGCGCACCGTCGCCGATGGCGTCAGCACATGAACCGGCTTGGCCGCGCCCAGCAGCATCGGCCCGATCGCGATGTTGTTGCCCGCGGCGGTCTTCAGCAGGTTGTACGAAATGTTGGCTGCGTCGATATTCGGCAGCACCAGCAGGTTTGCATCGCCTTCCAGCGTCGATTCAGGCAGCACTTCACGGCGCAGATTCGCGTCCAGCGCCACGTCACCGTGCATTTCGCCGTCCACCTGCAGGTCCGGCGCGCGCTCCTGCAGGATAGCCAGCGTATCGCGCATCTTCTGCGCGGTCGGCGCATTGCTCGTGCCGAAGTTCGAATGTGAAAGCAATGCGACCTTCGGCTCGATACCAAAGCGACGCACTTCCTCAGCGGCCATGATGGTGATCTCGGCCAGTTGTTCCGGCGTCGGGTCCACGTTCACGTGTGTGTCGACCAGGAAAATCTGCCGGTTCGGCAGCACCAGTGCATTCATCGCGGCGTAGACCTTCGCGCCTTCCTTCTTGCCGATCACCTGGTCGATAAAGTGCAGGTGACGATGCGTGGTGGAGACTGTGCCGCAGATCATGCCGTCGGCCTCGCCCCGCTTCACCAGCATCGCGCCGATCAGCGTGGTGCGGCGTCGCATTTCGAGCTTGGCCATCTGCTGGCTGATGCCTTTGCGCGCCATCATGTGGTGATATTCCCGCCAGAAGTCGCGGAAGCGCTCGTCGTGATCGGTATTGACCACCGTGTAGTCCTGACCCGCGATCAGCCGCAGACCGTAGCGCGCGATACGCTCCTCGATCACCGCCGGACGGCCAATCAGGATCGGCTTGGCCAGCTTTTCGTCGACGATGATCTGCATGGCGCGCAACACGCGCTCTTCTTCGCCCTCCGCGAACACGATGCGCTTCTTGTCCGGCTCGACGCTGCGCGCCACCTGGAAGATCGGCTTCATCGTCGTGCCGCTGTGATACACGAACTGCTGCAGATGCTGTTCGTACGCTTCCATGTCCTCGATCGGACGCTCGGCGACGCCGCAATCCATCGCGGCCTTCGCCACCGCCGGCGCGACCTTGACGATCAGGCGCGGATCGAACGGCTTCGGAATCAGGTATTCCGGCCCGAACGACAGGTCCTGAATGCCATACGCCGTCGCGACAATGTCGCTCTGCTCCTGGCGGGCCAGTTCGGCGATCGCGTTGACCGCGGCGATTTCCATTTCACGCGTGACCGTTGTCGCGCCCGCATCCAGCGCGCCGCGGAACAGGAACGGGAACACCAGAACGTTGTTCACCTGGTTCGGGTAGTCGGTGCGGCCCGTGCAGAGCACGGCATCCGGACGCACTTCCAGCGCCAGTTCCGGCAGAATTTCTGGCGTCGGATTGGCCAGCGCCAGAATCAGCGGCTTATCCGCCATCTGCCTGACCATTTCCTGCTTGAGCACGCCGCCAGCCGAGAGGCCGAGGAAAATGTCCGCACCGCCAATTGCTTCGGCGAGCGTGCGGGCTTCGGTTTCGCGTGCGAAGCGTTCCTTGTCCGGGTCCATCAACTCGACACGACCCTTGTAGACCACGCCGGCCAGATCGGTGACGGTGATGTTTTCGAGCGGCAAGCCAATGTCGACCAGCAGATCCAGACAGGCCAGCGCCGCCGCGCCCGCGCCGGACGAGACCAGCCTGACCTCCTTGATGTCTTTGCCGACCACCTTCAAACCGTTGGTAATCGCCGCCGCGACGACGATGGCGGTGCCGTGCTGGTCGTCGTGGAACACCGGAATCTTCATGCGCTTACGGCATTCGCGCTCGACGATAAAGCAGTCCGGCGCCTTGATGTCTTCGAGGTTGATCCCGCCGAAGGTCGGCTCCAGCGCGGCGATCACGTCGACCAGCCTGTGCGGATCGGACTCGTTCAGCTCGATATCGAACACGTCGATGCCGGCGAACTTCTTGAACAGGACGGCCTTGCCCTCCATGACCGGCTTCGACGCGAGCGGGCCGATGTTGCCCAGACCCAGCACCGCGGTGCCGTTCGTGACGACGCCGACGAGATTGCTGCGCGCGGTGAAACGCGCGGCGTTCAGCGGATTCTCGACGATTTCCTCGCACGCGAACGCGACGCCCGGCGAGTACGCCAGCGCGAGGTCGCGCTGGTTGATCATCTGCTTGGTCGGCGCGATGGCGATCTTCCCGGGGGTCGGGAACTCGTGATAATCGAGAGCGGCTTCGCGGAGTTTGCTATTGGCGGGAGTCGACATAAGGCGGGCTTCGAAGGGCGGATTAGAATAGATGTTCGACGGCATTGTAGCCCCAATTGCCGGCCCAATTCCTTCAATACGGGTACAACTGCCGCGACTGAAACATAGCGAAAGGTTGATGCAGCATGCTTCAGGTCGATCGGCGGTTAAACCGGCGTTGAGCACGGATCAAGTGTTTACCCGTCGCCCTCTCCGTACAATGCGCGCAGTTAGCGGCTTTTCGCGGCACTTATCCGATAACCCATCACCACCATGCTCTCCGAGTTTTCGCTGATCGACCGTTTTTTCGCGCGCCGCGCTGCGGCCGGGCCGTCCAACGCCGCTGACGGCACACTCGGTATCGGCGACGATTGCGCGCTGCTGGCGCCGCGCGCCGGCGAAATGCTGGCGATATCGACGGACATGCTGGTTGAAGGCCGCCACTTCTTCGCCGATGTCGATCCGCAAGCGCTCGGCCACAAGGCGCTCGCCGTGAACCTGTCGGACCTCGCCGCCATGGGCGCGAAGCCGCAGGCCTTCACGCTGGCGTTCTCCTTGCCGCAGGCAGATGAAGCCTGGCTTGCCGCATTCAGCGAGGGACTCTTTGCGCTCGCGGAGCGCTTTGGCTGCGCGTTGATCGGCGGCGATACGACCGGCGGCCCGCTCAATCTGTGTATCACGGTATTCGGCAGCGTCCCGCCGCGCATGGCGCTGCGCCGTGACGCCGCGCAAGCGGGCGACGACATCTGGATTTCCGGCACGCTCGGCGACGCACGCGCGGGGCTCGGCGTGCAGCGCGGCGAGTGGTCCGCCGATGCCAGCGACATTGCGACATTTCGCCGCGCGCTCGAGCGTCCGGAGCCGCGCATCGCACTCGGTCTCGCGCTGCGCGGCGTCGCCCACGCGGCGCTCGACCTCTCCGACGGACTCGCCGGCGACCTGCTGCACATCCTCGAGCGCTCCAGCCTGGGCGCAACGGTCGATGCCGACGCCGTGCCGCGCTCCGCCGCGCTCCGCCACCTATCGACCGATATTCAGCGACGCTGCACACTGGCCGGCGGCGACGATTACGAACTGTGCTTCACGGCGCCGGCCGCGGCGCGCGCGGCGGTTGAAAAGGCCGCTCACGAGGTGGACGTGGCCGTCACACGCATCGGTACAATAAGCGCACTTCAATCGGCGGCTGACCGCCCGGCGATTCGCTGGCAAGATGCCGCCGGCGCGCCGCTCACTTTGACGTTGCAAGGCTTCGATCACTTCCATGCAGACTGATCCCCCGCTCGGCTCCGCCGACGATCTCATCGGCGCCCCGCCGCCCAAAGCACCGCGCCCTCAGCCGCGCCGCGCTACGGCGCGCTTCATGCTGTCGCATCCGCTGCACCTTCTGTCGCTTGGCTTCGGCAGCGGTTTGTCGCCGGTTGCGCCGGGCACGATCGGCACGCTGTTCGCGTGGGCGTCGTTCGCCGTGTTGAGCCGTTACCTGACCGTAATCGAATGGGGCCTGCTGATTGCCGCTGGGTTTGTCGGCGGCATCGCGATTTGCGGCTTCACCGCGAAAAAGCTCGGCACCGAGGATCCGTCGCCGGTCGTGTGGGATGAAATCATCGCGTTCTGGCTGGTGCTGCTGATGGTCACGCCCGTTACGCTGACCGGGCAGCTCTGGGCGTTCATCGTGTTCCGCTTCTTCGATATGGTGAAACCGCCGCCAATCGGCTATTTCGATCGTCGACTGAAAGGTGGCTTTGGCATCATGTTCGATGACCTGGTCGCCGCGTTTTTTACGCTGCTCGTCATCGCCCTCTGGCGCATGTCGGTTTGATCGAGCCACGCTGGCCGAGCCACGTTGGCCGCGCCACGCTGGCCGGGCCACGCTGGCCGGCCACGCTGGCTTGACCACATCGGCCATCACCCGTCAGCAGTCCCCTGTTCCGGATTTACGCCATGCCTACCGATTCCGTGGTTCATCAGCTCGCGATTCGCGTGAGCAACCGCCTACGCGACGAACGCCTGATGCTCGTGACCGCCGAATCCTGCACGGGCGGCATGGTCGCCACGGCGATCACCGATATTTCCGGCAGTAGCGGCTGGTTCGAGCGCGGCTTCGTCACCTATTCGAATCAGGCGAAGTGCGAAATGATCGGCGTGCCGGCCGAGCTGATCGACAAGCACGGCGCCGTCAGCGAGCAGGTGGCCCGCGCAATGGCCGAGGGCGCGCTGCGCAACAGCCGCGCGCAGGTCTCGCTATCGATCACCGGCGTGGCCGGCCCCGGCGGCGGCACCGAAACCAAGCCGGTCGGCATGGTGTCGTTCGGCTGGAGCAACCGGCTGCACACCTCGGTGGAAACGAAAGTGTTCAAGGGCGACCGCGAAAAGATCCGCGTGCAGGCCGCCGCGCACGCATTGCGCGGCGTGCTGGCCTTGCTCGACGAGCGCGAGCATTGACTTGCGGCGCATCACCCGCACTACCCTCATTCCCCATCAAGATGCCCGCCTCGCACCCAGCCAAAGACGCGTTGATCCGCCGCTTCGATCTGAAGCCGCATCCGGAAGGCGGGTTCTTTAGCGAGACCTATCGGTCCGAGGCGCGGGTCGCGCGTGCGAGCGATTCAGGCGAAACGCGCTCGGCGTCCACCGCGATCTATTACCTGCTGTGCGACGGCGCGCATTCGGCATGGCATCGGATCAGGTCCGACGAAGTCTGGCACTTCTATGCAGGCGAGCCGCTACTGGTTCACGTGCTGGACGAAACAGGCGGGCTGGTGACCCATCGGTTGGGCAACACGCTGACGCATCCGGATGCCGTATTTCAGGCGGTCGTACCAGCGGGTTTGTGGTTTGCCGCGGAATGCGCCGACCCGGCAGGCCTCGCGCTAGCCGGCTGTACGGTTGCGCCGGGCTTCGAATTCAGTGAGTTCGAGCTGGCGGATGTCCACGCATTGCAGGCGCGACATCCGCAGCATGCGGCGTTGATTGCACGGTTGGGACCGGCTACCTGATCAGCCGGAGCGCTCCAGCCGCCTGCAGCCAATCACGGCGCTGTCACTCGTAACGACAGCATTGTCTTACCGGAACGCGTTGATCCGGTCGCGCGTCTCCCTCGCGGCCTGGGCGGCGGCAGCGGCGAAATCGTCGCCCTTGCCGGCGTAGATGATCGCCCGCGACGAATTGATCAGCATCCCTGTGCCGTTGGCCGTCCGGCCTGCGTTCACGGTCGCCTCTACATCGCCGCCTTGCGCGCCAATGCCCGGAATCAGCAGCGGCATGTCGCCGACAATCCCCCGCACCACTTCGATTTCCTTCGGGAAAGTCGCACCGACCACGAGAGCCAGTTGCCCACTCGCGTTCCACTTCCCGGCTGCGAGCTGCGCGACGACCTGATACAGCGGACGCCCGCCCGTCTCCAGAAACTGCAGATCCGAACCGCCCGGGTTCGAGGTCCGGCACAACACGATCACGCCCTTACCCGCATGTTCCAGATACGGTTCGATCGAATCGAAACCCATATACGGATTCACCGTCACGGCATCCGCCTGATAGCGCTCGAATGCCTCGCGCGCGTACTGTTCGGCGGTGCTGCCAATGTCGCCGCGCTTCGCATCCAGAATCACCGGCAGACCCGGATGGTTGGCGTGAATGTGCGCGATCAGCTGTTCAAGCTGGTCTTCCGCGCGATGAGCGGCGAAGTACGCGATCTGCGGCTTGAACGACGAGGCATACGGCGCAGTGGCGTCGACGATGCCCCGGCAGAACTCGAAAATCGCCTCGGGACGGCCCGCGAGCGCGCCGGGGAATTTGCTGGGCTCGGGATCGAGGCCGACGCACAGCAGCGAATTCGTGCGCTGCCAGGCGTCGTTGAGTGTCTGGATGAAGTTGGACATGGTGAGTCTCGCGGCGAGCCGATAACGGAAGAGGCGCGTATTTTACCCGTCCTGCGCGGCATGCCGCGCCCACGCATCGTGCGCTGCCGCGGTGCTCGCTTATTGCCGCCGCCGTGCACCGCGCGCGCTGGGCATTGACCGCAGGCCAGTTCGCTCGACGGTGAAACGGAACGTGCGCGTAAGGCGCTCACCGCGCGCGAGCATCGTCATGCCGTTTTCACACGCGCCGCCAGCCAGATTCATCGCGTTGATCGGATGATCGACCGGCTCGAAACAGAAGAAATCTTCGCCAGGTGGTGTGTACAGCACGTAGTAATCCGAATCCGCCGCAATGTTCAGCGACAGGCGCCGCTTGGGCCACACCACTGCTGCCTGGCCGCTCCAGCCCGTGAACGCATGATTGACGATGGTTTCGGGCAGCGGATACGCCACGCCGAATTGCCAGGCAGGCGGCGCCTGGACGTGACGCACGGGCAACCAGTCGTCGCCGGATAGCCACAGGCCGCCGGCGGCCGCGGAGAGTTCGGTATCGGCGTCGCGCACGAAGAACGGATGGATGCCCAGTCCGAACGGCAACGATTCCCGGCCGACGTTCTCGATGTCCAGCGTAATGACGAGTGTGGGGCCGTCCAGCGTGTAGGTTTGGGTCGCGCGGAATGCGTACGGTTTGCCGTCGCGGCGATCGAGCGTCAGGCGCACGCTTTCGCGATCCGACCCGGCGACCTGCCAGGCGGACAGCCAGCCGTCGCCGTGGATCGGCAAGGGTTCGTCGTCGCGATTGCGCGGCACCTCGACGCGCTTTCCCGCCACGCTGAAATGACCGCCGCCGATCCGGTTCGAGTACGGCAGCAGCGGATAACAGGCCAATTGGTTCGGTTGGGTATCGGCCGCGACGTGGCGGCAGCGCCGGAAAATCGGCGTGAGCGCGCCGTCGTTGCGCCAGTCAAAACGGGTGACACCGCCGCCGAGCGTCGGCGCGACGTCGAGGCGCAAGTGCGCGTTAGCGAGCGTAATGCAGGCCACATCGCCGCCGCTCGCGTCACCCACCGCGACCGCCGACGTGCTGGGCCCAGGAAGCACCGGATTGGCCGCCGCGTTCAGTCGCGCACGTCGGCTTTGAGAAGGGGCGGAAACAAGATTCGCAACAGTCATATCTGGCTCCATCGAGAGGCGTGGGACGTTGCCGCCATTGCTGACGGATACTATCGGGCGACTTTTTGAACCGGTCGCCTCTGGGTCCGAACTGCATGCTGCCGATTTGCTGCCACATCAAAACTGGTTCACGATCAGATTCACATCAACCGTCTGCGCCGAAGCGGCAGCGTCATTCTGCGCTAAGCGGGCGCGCCGTGGAACACCGGCTCGGGCAAACCTCGCCGGCCAGGCGTCGCGACGAACACGCCGCCTGCACGAATATCGCCGGCGAGCGCAGCGGCATCGAGACCGACGCGCGCGCTCGTAATGTACAGCGTGCCCAGTTGCGCGCCGCCGAGCGCGACACAGCTTGGCTGCGCGGTCGGCACCTCGACGCGTTCGGTTTCCACGCCATCGGGGCCATACCGCACCACTCGCCTGCCGCCCCATTGGGCGTTCCACAAGCCACCGTCGCGGTCGACTGTCGAGCCGTCGGGCTCGCCTGTTGCGTCCGTGAGCGTGGTGAAGAGGCGATCGTTGGCGATGCTGCCGTCCGCGCGATAGTCGCACGCGCGGATCTCGCGGGTCGGCGAGTCGCAGTAGTACATCGTCGCGCCGTCCGGACTGAAGGCGATGCTGTTCGAGATCGCCGGCGCAGGCAATGGCAGACGTTCCAGCGAAAGATCGTGATTCAGTCGATAAAAGCCGCCGATCGCGCTCAGCGGCGCGCCTTCGTCTTTGGTGCCGAATACGAAACGCCCTTGCCGATCGCAGCGGCCGTCGTTGACGCGCGTGTTCAAACCCGGCTCGACATCGACGATGCGCTGCGTTTCGCCGGTTGCGATATCGAAGAACGCGAGATGTGTGGCAAGGCCGAGCAACAACACATGCGGATCGGCGCATAGCGCAAAAGTGGCCAGCCGCTCGGGCATGCGCCAGAACGTGCTGCGGCCGTCGCTCGGGTCATAACGCCACAAACGCGCGCCTTCAATATCGGTCCAGTAAAAGCGGCCGGTTTTCGCGCACCATGTCGCGCCCTCGCCGAGCGTGCATTTCGCGTCGATCAGCAAGGCCGCGCGGTGTGCACGCAAACCGGCGCGCGCCGCCGTGCTCACGCCCAGCCTCCGTCGACGATGATGTCCTGCGCGGTGATCATTTTGCTATCGTCGGCGGCGAGGAACAGCGCCATGCGCGCGAGGTCGGCGGGTTGCAGCTCGGCGTCGATGCACTGCCCTTCCTTGATCGACCGGCGGCCGGCGTCGTCGAGCCACAGGCGCTTCTGCTTGTCCGTCATTACCCAGCCCGGCACCAGCGTATTGACGCGGATATTGAAATGGCCGAGGTCACGCGCGAGACCGCGCGTCAAACCCTGCACCGCCGACTTCGACATCACATACACGGGGTAGCCGCCGTTCTTCAGCATCCAGCTGATCGAACCGAGATTGATGATCGACCCCGCGCCGGCCGCTTTCATGTCCTCCATCACCGCTTGCGCCGCAAAAAACTGGTGACGGATATTCACGGCGATACCTGCGTCGAAAAACTCGGGCGTCACTTCACCGACCGTGTGACGCTTGTCGTTCGCCGCGTTGTTCACCAGCACCTGGATCGGACCGAGCGCCGCCTTCACGTCGGCGATGGCTTTTTGCAGCGCATCGATATCGGTGAGATCGCATGTCAAAAACAGCGGTTTGTGCTTCGAATCGCCGAGTTCATCAGCAAGCGCTTCACCCGCTGTCGCATCGATATCGAAGAACGCGACGCGTGCGCCTTGCGCCGCGAAATGCTCGACGAACGATGCGCCGATGCCGGTCGCGCCGCCCGTGATCAGCACCGTTCGGTCGACAAGGCTCGGATAGCGGGCGAACGCGTTATCCGCGAGACGATCGTTTGCATTGGCCGGAGACGACATCGTTCGATTCCTTCTGTAGCAAAGTGGGTGAGTCGCGCATCAAGCGCGGGTTTAGTCGCGCGAGCCGCGGTTCTTCAACTGGTCGAGCAGCACGGCCGCAAGCAGGATCGCGCCGCGCACGAGGTACTGATAGAACGCGTCGATGTTCATCAGGTTCATCACGTTCTCGACCGTACCCATGATCAGCACGCCGATCACCACGCCGGAAATCGTCGCGCGGCCGCCGAGCAGCGACACACCGCCCAGCACGCACGCCGAAATCACGTTCAGCTCAAAGCCTTCCGCTGCATTCGGCTGACCCGACGTGATCCGCGAAGCCAGAATCACACCGGCCAATGCGGTCACCGCGCCCTGGATCAGGAAGATATAAACGCGGGTACGTTCGACATTGATACCGGCCAGACGCGACGCCTCCGGATTGCCACCAATGGCGAGCGTATTGCGCCCATACACCGTCTGGTTGAGCATCACGCCGAACACGATGAAGCATAGCAGCGTGACCCAGATCGGCAGCGACACGCCGAAGAAGCTCAGGCCGCCCAGCGCGATAAACGTGTCCGACGAGACACCCACCGCCTGACCGTGCGACACGATAAAGCCGAAGCCACGGACAATTTCCATCGTCGCCAGCGTCGTAATCAGCGCATTGATGCGCAGATACGCAATCACCGCGCCGTTGACGAAGCCGATCGCCGCGCCCGCGAAAACTGCCGCGACGATCGCGATAAACGTGTTACCGGTCGCGTTGAGCACCATCGCGCACAGCACGCCCGCGAAAGCGACTATCGAACCCACCGACAAGTCGAAATCGCGCGAGGCGAGACAGAACATCATCGTGCACGAGACCATGCCGATCTGCGAGATCGACAACGCGAGACCGAGCATGTTTTCGATCGAGAAGAAGTGATCGACGGTCAGCGACATCGTGATGAACATGACAACGAAGATCACGATCAGGCTGTACTCGGTGATCTGCTGCCACCACTTCTGCTTGTCGTTGCCTTGCGGAATCAGCGCTTCGGCGGCGCTCTTGGCGGCCTGTTGCGCGAGGTTTTCTCTGGCTTGCATTTTGAAGACTCCTCCCGTTCCCCACGGGTTGCCGGACTTTCGTCCAAATAATGTTCAGGCCGCCTGCTGGGTGGCGCTGGCGGTGGTGGGCAACGCAGTCGAGCTTTGCGGCAACGCGAGGCTCAAGACCGCTTGTTCCGACGCATCCTTGCGCGACAATTCACCGGAAATCCGCCCCTGGCGCATCACGACGATCCGGTCGGACACGCCGAGCACTTCCGGCAATTCCGACGAAATCATCACGATCGCGCAGCCGCGTTCGGCAAGCTGATAGATCACGTTATAGATCTCGTGCTTCGCGCCGACGTCGATACCGCGTGTCGGCTCGTCGAGAATCACCACCTTCAGATCGGGTTCGGCCAGCCAGCGCGACAGAATCGCCTTCTGCTGATTGCCGCCTGACAGAAACCGGATCTTCTGGCGGCGGCTCGGCGTCTTGATCTTCAGCAGCTTGATGAACCGGTCGGCGGTATCCGCTTCCTTCTTGCGGTCGAGAAACATGCCCGCGCGCAGATAGTGGCGGCGGCAACTGATATTGATGTTTTCCGACACCGTCGCCATGGCGACAATGCCCTCTTCCTTACGGTCTTCCGGGCACAGCACGATGCCGTGCCTGATCGCTTCGCCCGCGCTGCGCACCTTGATCGGCTTGCCGTCGAGCTCCAACTCGCCGCCCTTCTTGTGATCGGCGCCGTACACGAGGTGCATCAGTTCGCTGCGGCCCGCGCCCACCAGACCGAAGAAGCCGACAATCTCGCCGCGCCGCACTTCGAAGCTGGCCGGTTGCGTCAGCGCGTGACCTTCGATGGCTTTCGCCGCGAACCGCACTTCGCCAAGCGGACGCGCGGAGTAGTTATAGATATCCGAAATTTCACGCCCGACCATCTCGCTGACGATGGTGTCGCGCGACACGCCTTCGAGCGTGGGATGCGAGGCGATCTTGCGGCCGTCGCGGAAGATCGTGCAGGCGTCGCACAACTCGTAGATCTCGTCCATGCGGTGCGAGATGTAGATCATTGCGCGATTGTCGGCGCGCAGATCGCGCACCAGCTTGAACAGCACCTCAGTCTCGCGATGCGACAGCGAGCTGGTCGGTTCGTCGAGTGCAATCACGCGCGCGTTGCGCAGCAGCGCCTTGCAAATTTCCACCATCTGCCGCTGCGCGATCGAGAGCTTGCGCAACTTCGCGTTCGGATCGAGCGCCACGCCCATCGCTTCGAGCCGTTCGCGCACGAAGCGTTTCGCTTCGCGTTTGTTGACCCAGCCGAGCGAGTTCGGCAACTGGCCAAGCAGCAGGTTTTCCGCGACCGTCAGATCGGGCACGTATTGCAGTTCCTGGTGAATCACCGCGATGCCGGCCGCAATCGACGACGCCGCGCTCGTGAAGCGCACCTCGTTGCCATCGATCATCACGCGACCTGAATCCGGCTGATATTCACCGCCGAGAATCTTCAGCAGGGTCGATTTCCCTGCGCCGTTTTCGCCCATCAGGCCGTGCACCTGGCCGACGTTGACGTCGAAGGACACACCGTCGAGCGCGCGCACGCCTGGAAAGACTTTGCCGATATTGTCAAAACGTAGCGTCGCTGACACTTCGCCTCCTTGCTTCATGTGAACCGTGCGCGCTGTTTCCAGGCTCGAAGCCTGCTGCGGCCAACACGGTCTGTCTCAACTGCCGATCTTGCGTTGCTGCTGCCGGCGCGCCCAATCCCTGGAGAATGACGCACCGGCAGTTCACTTCACTTCACTGCGATAAAGACGGCTTAATTTGCCGCGAGGCCCATCTTCTGGCGCACGTCGGCAACGTTGTCACGCGTGGCCAGCATGCCGGTCGTCAGCGTGAGCATCGGCGGTTCCTTGCCTTGTGTGATCCAGTCGTACATCAGCGTCGCGGTTTCTTCGCCATGGCGCTTCGGGCTGATGATGACCGTGCCGTAGAAGCCCGTCGGCGTCGGCTTCTTGAACTCGTTGAGTGCCGATTCCGAACCGCCGATGCCGATACCGATCATGTTGTCCGCCTTGAAGCCGCGGCCTTCCGCTGCACGCACGGCGCCGAGCACGGCTTCGTCGTTCAGGCCGTAAGCGACCCAGTGCTTGAAGTTCGGATTCTTCGTCAGCGCGATGTTGGCGGCGTTGAACGCGTTTTCCGTGTCAGTCTTCGCTTGCGGCGCGGCGATGATGTTCGCCTTCGGGAAGCCGGCGGCGATCAGTGCATCGGTTGCGCCGCTGGTGCGATCATGCGCGGTCGGCAGCTGTTCGTAGGTCACGTCGATCGCGCCGACGTCCTTCATGTCCCAGCCGCGCTTCTTGATTTCCGCAGCAAGGCCGTCACCGACCTGCTTGCCGATGTTGTACGCCGAGATGCCCATATGCGGCACCGATGCGATCGGCTTGCCCGCGCCGTCGACCAGACGGTCGTCGACCGTCATCATCTTCAGGCCGTCAGCCTTCGCCTTGGCGACGATGCCCGGTCCGAGCTTGACGTCGGGCGTGCAGATCACAAAGCCTTGCGCTTTCTGGGCCGACAGATTGTCGATCGCGCTCATCACCTTCTCGCCGGACGGCGCGCCGATCTTCACCAGCGTAAAGCCCTTTTCCTTGGCCGCGATTTCGGCGAACTTCCACTCGTCCTGGAACCACGGTTCCTCCGGCTGCTTCACGAGGAAGCCGATCTTCACCGGATCGGCGGCTTGCGCGACCGGTGCGTTGAAGAGCACACCCGTCGCCGCTGCTGCCAGCGTGAGGAAAATTCTACGTTTCATGATGCGTGTCTCCTGACTAATTGATAACGAGAAGGTATCGGCCGCGTCTTCTTGTACCGGGTATGACACACGCGGCCAGCGCGTCGTCCGGTGAAACCTGCGCACCACGGCGCATCCTGCGAACTGCAAAACCTGTTGCAAAGACTCAATCGTGATAGAGCGCCGAGCGCCCGCCATCCACCGTGATGCAGCTGGCGTTGATGAACGGCGCTTCGTCCGAGGCGAGGAACACGGCGGTCATTGCCACTTCTTCCGGGCGGCCGATACGCTTCATCGGCTGCAAATCGAGCGTTGCCTGCTGCGCGGCGGCTGGATCGGCTTGTTCGTTCCACCAGTCATGCGTCAATTGCGTTTCGATGTAACCCGGCGCGATGGCATTGACCCGCACGTTGCGCGGTGCGTATTCGATGCCGAGCGCGCGCGTCAAGCCGATTACGCCGTGCTTCGCGACCGGGTACGGAAAACAGCCTGGAATGATCTTGAACGCATGGGTCGACGCGATATTCACGATGCTGCCCGCGCCGCGCTCCACCATGCCCGGCAGCGCCGCGCGGCAACCATTCCACACACCGTCCAGATCGACTGCGAAGCAGCGGCGCCAGTCGTCGTCGGTCATCGTGAGCGGATCGCAGAACACGTTGATGCCGGCGTTGTTCACCAGCACGTCGAGTGCGCCGAACGCGGTTTCGGCCTCGCTCACCGCGTGCTGGACCGAAGCCGACTGCGTGACGTCCGTGTGCACGGCCAGCACGCGCGCGCCGGTTTGCGCCTTGATCTGCGCCGCCGTCTGCTGCGCGGTTTCGATATCCAGTTCCGCCAGCACGACCGCCGCGCCTTCGCGCGCAAACGCGAACGCGATCGCCGCGCCGATGCCGCGTCCGGCGCCGGTGATCAATGCGACCTTGTCGGCGAGCCGCTTCATTTCTTCGAACCTGCCCGGGCGATGCGCAAGCCGTTGATGAACGCCTTGGCGTGCGACGCCGTCACTGCTGCGCTTTGGCCCGGCTGATACAGCGCCGAACCGAGACCGAAACCGTTCGCGCCGGCACTGAGAAACGGCCCCATGTTGTCCGGCGTGATGCCGCCGACCGGCACCAGCGGCACCTGCGCGGCGATCACTGCACGCCACGCCTTCACCACGTGGCAGCCCAATTGCTCGGCGGGGAACATCTTCAGCACGTCAGCGCCGTTTTTCAGCGCGATGAAGGCTTCGTTCGGCGTCGCCACGCCCGGAGCGCACGCGAGACCCTGCGCTTTCGCAGCCGTGACGACATCCGGATCGCTATGCGGCATCACGATCAGTTCGCCGCCCGCCGACTTCACGTCGTTGACAAAGCTCGGATGCAGCACGGTACCCGCACCGACGATCGCATCGGCCGGCAACACCTTGCGGATCGCCGCGATGCTGTCGAACGGCTGCGGCGAATTCAACGGCACTTCGACGATGCGAAAACCGGCTTCGTAGAGCGCCTGGCCGTGGTCGGCTGCATCGGCGGGCGTCACGCCGCGCATGATCGCGATCAGCGGACACACCTCGAACGCCGCGATCAGACCCGCGTGGGGCATGTACGGAGCAGGCAGATTGATGTGAGGTTGCATGTCGGTTCCTTGTTGGGTGGTCGGCAGCGCCGCCGTTTAATTGGCGCGAACCGCGTGAGCGGCCGGCTTGACGAGTCCGGCCTGGGCCGCGACGCGCCACAAGCCGCGCTCGGTGGCGTGCTTGACCAGCTCCGCCTGGGTGCAGCCGAATTGCGCCAGCGCGAGTCGATACCGCTCGCACAGCGCTTCATTGCCGATCAGGCGCAGGGTCTGGCCGGCGAGCGAGTCCTGCTGTTGTGTCAGCACGGCGTCGAGGCCGGCCAGTTCGTGCCCGATCAGCAATCCCGACAGATAGTCCGGTTGCTGTTCGCGCGAAAGTTGTCCGGTGAGGCCGAGTGTGCGCGCGCTGAACACGGTCGCCAGCAAACCCGCCTGACCTTTTTCACGGGCGATGCTGACGCCGTGCAGGAATGATTCGGTATCCGCGCGATCCGGCGTGAGCATCGTGCGGCCGAGGATCGTGTGTTCGCGCAAGGCGGCGAATACTTCGCCCGTCATGAAGGTATGAAAACGTTCGATGCGGCCCGCCTGTACGACGACCCACTTCGCGTGCGTACCGGGCAAGCCGATCAGCGCGTGCTGGCCGCTCTGCTTGCCACCCGGTTTGCCACCGTGTTTGCTGCTGTCCGCCGAGCCTGTGTCCACGCCGAGCGCGCCGAAAATCTGCGTTTCTTCGCCGCGCATCACGTTCGGCAGTTCGCCGCGTTGCAGGACGCCCGGCACGATGTGCAGCGTCACGCCGCACGCTGCCTTCACCCGCACGATACCGGCGACGAGCGCATCGGCATTCGCCGGCGCGTCGATATACGGCGCTTCCATCCAGCCTTGCGCGCTGCCGACCATGCCCGCGGCGATGACCGGCAAGCCCGGCGTCTGGCCGAGCCAGGCAGCGCAGGCGTCGTCGAACGCGGCGTCGAAACCGCCTTGCTCGGCGCTACGCGGCAGATTCATGATGCCGGCCGTCGACGCGCGCGTGTCCAGCACCTTGCCTGCGGCGTCGAACAGATAGGCGCGCAGCGATGTCGTGCCCCAGTCGAGCCCGATCAGCACTGCGTGGCCAAGTTTCGTGTCGACGGCGCCGGCCGCGGCCTGGTTGACTGCCGGCGTGTGGGAGCCCGCTTGCTTCATCGCTTGATCCTGCGGGTTGCCGGTTGCGGGGCGCGCCAACCGAGTTCTTCCGAGATCAGGCGCGCTTCACGCTGCACGACCGGAATCAGCTCATCCATGCGTTCGAGCGGCATATAAGGAATCGTGCTCGCAACCGATAGCGCCGCCACCACCGCACCGGAGGCATCGCGCACCGGGGCCGCGACGCAACGGATCGACGCTTCGTTTTCTTCGAGGTCGAAGGTGTAGCCGCCGGCTGCGTAGTTGGTCATGCGCTGCATGAAGGTCTGCGCATCCGGGCGGTTGTCCGGCTTGAAACTGACGGCGGCGAGCGCGCGCCGCGATGCGTCGAACAGCGACTGCCAGACGTTGGGCGTGAGGTCGAGCATCATGGCTTTGCCGATACCCGTCGATGCGAGCGGCATCCGGTGACCGACGCGCGAGCGCATTTCCAGACCGCGGGTGCCGGGAATCTTGTCGATGTACAGTACGTCGTCGCCGTCGCGCACGCCGAGGTGGATCGTATCGAGCGTCTGCTCAGCCAGCGCTTCGAGGTGCGGGCGGGCCACCGCGGTGAGCGGCATCTGTTCGAGCGCGATGGTGCCGAGTTCGATCAGCTTGGGGCCGAGCAGATAGCCGCCTTGCACCTGACGCAGATAGCGCGCCTGGACGAGGCTGCTTACCAGCCGATGCGTGGTGCTGCGGGTCGTGCCGAGCGCGGCGCCGAAGGTACGCAGATCGCGCACGCCGGCCGCGGCCGCTTCCAGAATGGCCAGACCGCGCAACAGCGTTTGCGTGCCGGCTTGTTGCGGCGTGATGTCCAGCAGCGTGCTGGGCAGCGCGATTTCGTTGAGCACGCCGTGGGGGGCTGCGGGGTCAGGCGCTTTGGCGGCGCCAGCCGGCGGCGGTACGGCGTTCGGGCGGCGGTCTGCGTGCGGCGCCAGATCGGCTTCGGGCTCGCTTGCGGCGTGAGTGGGCATCGCTTTGTTCATGGCGATTGACTGATCGAGTGGGTTTTTTGCGCTTACCGCGCGGCGCCGGAGAGGCGGCTTTGGAATTGGCTGCTCGCTGGGCGGCAGGCAGGGGGGTGCTGCCTTTGGGCAATAGGCATGATTTGGCTTTGTCTCCGGTTTTTTTGCGTTCGCGATCGGTTCTTTCTTCGCTCGCGGCGCGTGTTGGGATGCATTGTAGGGCGGGTTTTTGGGAAACTCCAATATGTGAGTGTTGGATTCATATAATGGGATTTGGCCTTGCCGGGGGCTTGGTTTTGGCGTTTCTGCCTGCGGGGCGCTTGGATTGGTGATTTGCCTACGGCGTTGGCCTTTTTTTGTATGCCTGCGGTGTTGGCCTTTCCTTGTTCTTATGCCTACGGCGTTGGCCTTTCCTTGTTTTCTTATCGGTTTATTAGCGTTCCCCCTGTGCGGGGGGGCACCTACTTTTCTTTGCCGCCGCAAAGAAAAGTAGGCAAAAGAAAGCGGCTCACACCGCCAATTTTTAAGCGGGTCCCCTGGCTTGGAGGGGATTGTGGTCCGATTAACGGATCACACCTCGGTCCATAACGGTCTGTGACACAGCCGTCATCCGCTCCCACTCCGCACTGCGTGCGTCGCGGACGGGTCTGCCAGGGAAACCGGGTGCTTCGTTTGTACGCGGTGGGGGCCATCGGCTTCGCCTCGGCGAGGCGCCGAAAAACACTGGAAGTTTTGAAACCCGGCGGGTGGTTCGATGAAGTACCGCCTCGGCGCGCGCAGCGCCGCCGGAGGTATGACGGCCTGGTCACTCAGGCGGGGAGGTGCGCAGGCTCGATCTCTACGGAGCCAAGGTCCCCTCCAAGCCAGGGGAGCCGCTTAAGAGTTAGCGGTTTGAAGCCGCTTTCTTTTGCCTACTTTTCTTTGCGGCCGGCAAAGAAAAGTAGGTGCCGCCCCGCACAGGGGCGACGCTAATAAACCAATAAGAAAGCAAGGAGAGGCCAAAGAAGCCAGAACCAGGAAATGCCGCCGCAAAAGGCAAAAAGAAACCTTTATTCCGGCAACTCCGCGGCCCCCATGCGCCGCGCAATAACCTTAGCCCGCTGGGCCAAATACCCCGAGCCTCTGTGCTCGTCAAAATACTTGGGCCGCGGCAGCATGACAGCCAACCGAGCCGACTGCGCAGCAGTCAACTTATCAGCCGAAGTCTTAAAGTAATACCGCGCTGCCGCCTCGGCGCCATACACCCCATTGCCCCACTCAACGGAGTTGAGATAAATCTCAAAGATCCGTTCCTTGTCCATCAAGGTCTCGAGCATCCATGTGATGATCAGCTCCTGCCCCTTGCGGATATAACTCTTCTCCCGCGACAAAAACAGATTCCGCGCCAATTGCTGGGTAATCGTCGAACCGCCTCGAACAATCCGGCCCTTGGCCTTGTTCTTCTCCCACGCCTGCAAAATGGCGTCCGTCTCATATCCATTGTTATTGACGAAATTCGCGTCCTCGGAAGCAATAATCGCCCGCTTCAGATTGCGTGAAATCTGCTCGTACGGCACCCACGCGTGTTGCACAGCAAGATCCGGCCGATCCTGCGACAGCCGCCACGCATCCGATCGCATGAAAGCAGTCGACTGAGGATTGACGTAATTCCACACCGCAATCTGCGCAAAGTAAAACGCCTGCGTCGCAAACCACGCGATCGCCACCACGGCGCCCAGATAAAACATCCACCGCACCGGACCCGGCCGGCTCGCGCGCCGCGTTGCTGTCATCGTGGTCACAGTCCTCGAGTCGATGGAAAGCGGAAGGTCAAACGCTCACTCAGGCGTGCGATGGCGCAATCAGCAGCGCGCGCAACTCGGCCAACACCGGCGCGCCGTCCGGACGCACGCCGCGCCACACATAAAAAGACTCAGCAGCCTGTTCGACCAGCATGCCAAGACCGTCGGCGCCGCGCGCGCCAAGCTTCCGCGCGTGCTCCATGAACACCGTCGGATGCGCGCCGTACATCATGTCGTAAGCAAGCGTGCCGGCGCCAAACGCACGGTCGTCGCACTCCGGAAGCGAGGCGTCGAGACTGCCCGCCGTGGCGTTGACGATCACGTCGTACTGGCCCGCTTCGATCGCTCGCGCGCTGCCGCCCGTCAGACGGCAAAGCGCGTCGCGCGCCGGTTGCGCAAACTGGTCGACCAGCGCTTCGGCCTTCTCCGCCGTGCGATTGACGATCGTCAGCGTGTGCGGCGCCCGGTCGAGCATCGGCAGCACCACGCCGCGCGCGGCGCCGCCCGCACCGAGCAACAGAATGCGCGCGCCCTTTAACGACACGCCAAGATTCACCTCGATGTCGCGCACGAGACCGAAGCCGTCAGTGTTGTCGCCGTAAATGCCGTTGGAATCGATGCGCAGAGTGTTCACCGCGCCCGCCGCCGCCGCGCGCGGCGACAATGTGTCAGCAAACGCGTGCGCGTCGAGCTTGAATGGCACGGTCACATTCAGGCCGCGCCCGCCCGCTTCGATAAAGGCGCGTACGTGCGGCACGAACGCATCCACCGGCGCGAGCAGGCGGCCGTACTCGACCGGCTCACCGGTTTGCGCGGCAAAGCGTCCGTGAATAAACGGCGATTTGCTGTGGCCAATCGGATTGCCGATCACCGCATAGCGATCGGGTACGTCGTTCGTGCTCATCGTCCCGGCTCCGCTACGTGCTGATCCGCTGCTGCGTCGCTGGCGCCGTCGCCGTTTTCGGCCTCGCCCGCTGCAGCCGTCTCGCCATCGAGGTCCGCTTCGGCCTGCGCCTCGGCTTCGGCTTCGGCGCCCTCGTCGGCGGCGTCGACGATTTCGTCTTCGCTGTCGTCGGCCTCGTCGCCCTCGTCGGCTTCTTCAGCCTCGCTGCCGCTTGTTACGGTCGGCGCGTCGAGCACGTGCAACAGCCGCACGGACGCTTCGACAGTCAGTTCGTCGATCGACATCACTTCCATCTGCAAACGCGTGCCGCGCGCATGCACGCCGAGGCCCGGCACGTGCAGCAGCAACGGAATCTCTTCGAGGCGCACGAGATCGCCCTTCACCACCGATGCCACGACCTGCTTCCGGTTCTCCTGCTTCAGCCAGCGCAGACACCAGAAATACTCCATGCGGCGCTGGTGATCGGCATACGCGGTGTAGGTGTCGTCGAAACCCTGGACGACGGCGAACAGATCGGCGTCCTTCGGCTTGAACGGCGCCGCCAGTTTCGCGGTCACGCCGTGCTGCACGCAGGCGATCAGCTGCCACTGGTTCACGAGGTCGACGTAACGGCGCAGCGGCGACGTGCTCCACGCATATTGCGTGACACCAAGACCTTCGTGCGGCGCGGCATTGGTCTGCATGCGCGTGCGCTTCGGGCCGGTCGGCGCGCCGAACGCGCGCTGGGTACGATAAATACCCGGCACACCGTGATCGTGCAGGAACGCGCCCCACGACGAATTGGCGAGAATCGCCAGCTCGGCGACGATCGTGTCGAGCGGCGAACCACGCCGGCGCGGCGTGATCGTGATGTGCTCGCCTTCCACGTAGAAGTTGAAGTCGGTATTGCGTTGCACTTCGCGGCGCAGGCCGTAACCGGCACGCGCGGTCTGACGCCTTTCGAACAGCGCCTGCGCGAACGGCCACAGCACGGCGATGTCATCTTTGTGCGGATACTCGCCGCTGCCGGCGGCAAGCGCCTCTTCGGTGACGAGTTCATCGAGCGTGTTGTGACGCAGGTTGTTCTTCACGAACACGCGCTCGGCGCGCGTTTCGCTCGCCACAATCTCCTGGGTCTCGCGATTGACGATGACGTACAGCGAGAGCGCCGGCCGCAAGCCGCCTTCGGCCAGCGTGAACGCTTCGACTACGCTGTCAGGCAGCATCGTGATCTTGTCGCCCGGCATATAGACGGTCGACAGGCGCGTGCGCGCAATGGCGTCCACGTCGTCGCCACGTTCGATGCCGAGCGCCGGCGCGGCAATGTGCACGCCGATTCGCACGCGACCGTCGGCCAGATGCTCGATCGAGAATGCGTCGTCGATTTCTGTGGTGGTGACATCGTCGATCGAAAAGGCCTCGACATTGGCCTCCGGCAGATCGTCCGGCACGTTGCCCACGGTGACCGGTGGGAATCCGGTGCCATGCGGGAAAAACTCGGAGAGGAATTTCGCCTCGTGCAGCGCGCGGGCCGACGGAATGCCACCGCACTCGAGCATCAGCCGCGCCTGCGAAATGCCACGCGCTGCCGCTGCGCCTTCGAGCGCCTTGTATTCGATGGTGTTCTTGTCGGGTTTCGTCAGAAGTCCGAGCGCTTTGGCGCCGGCAAATCCTTCGGGCAGACGGCCGGCTTTCAGTTCCTCTTCGTAGCCGGCCTGCACCAGCGCCTGCTGACGCTTACGCTCGAGTCCGGCGAGCGCCATCTGCAGCTGCTCCTGCGGCGCGCGTTGATACATGCCGCGGCCCTTGCGACGGAAATACACCGGCGCGCCGTGCATACGCAGCACGAGCGCCGCGCGCTCGATCGCGCCGAAGCGCTCGCCGAAGTACTCCGCGCCCAGCGCGGCGAACGGGAATTCGTCCTCGGGCGCGCATTCCCACAGGAAATCGAGATCGATATCCTGCGCGGCGGCGTCGGCCTGCTGCATCAACTCGGCTGCGGTCGGCTTGTCGAACTCGATCAGCACATCTTTCGCGCGCACCTTGGCACGCCGGCCACCCGGCAACTCGACCTGAAACGCGTCGCCCTGGCGCGACAGCACGCTGCCCGCCTTGAAACTGCCCGATTCCTCGAAGAAAACGTTCACTCAATACTCTCGTTCTGACTTGCATCTGCCGGCGCGCCCGATGGTGCGACTATTCGACTATCGGTCACAGCTCGCGCGGCTCGGCAACGTGTTCGTGGTAGTGGGTCCGCGGCGCGATAGACACGCGCCGGCGGCATGAATCTCATGATCGGCGCCTGGCGCCGGCCGATCTCCGGCGCTAGGCCGCCTCGCGCGGCGCCGGTGGCTCGATGTCTTCGGCGTCGCAAAAGGCCAGCACCTCGTCGACGTATTGCGCGAACTCGCTGATCGCGTGATCGCTGCCTTCAATCAGCGTAGTGCGGGCGCCGGGATAGTGCGCGAGCATTTCGCGGTAGTCGAGCACTTCGTCGCCGGTAGCCGCCATCAAATAATAGCGTTCAGGGCGCGTAATCGACGCCACGCCGAGCGCGCGCAATTCGTCCAGATGATGCGGTTCGACGACGATGCTGCCGCCGCCGTGCCATAACGGCTGTTCGCCGAGATACGCGCTCAGGTCGCGCTGCGGCACGACCGCGGGATTCAGCAGCACGGCCGGCCAGCCGTGCTTTTCGGCCAGATGGGTGGCGAAATAGCCGCCGAGCGAACTGCCGATCAGCGTGACCCGGTCGGTGCCGGCAGCCGCCACCAGCGACTCGGCGAGCGCCACTGTTTCCAGCGGCGAGACCGGCAGTATCGGGCAACACCATTCGTCGCTGCGGCCGAGTTCGACCAGACGGGCCGCAAGCACGCGCGCCTTGAACGAATTCGGCGATGAGCGAAAACCGTGCAGATAAAGGATCACGACGTGCCTCGCCTGGACAGGGCGTCGAGCAGCCTCTGATGCACGCCGCCGAAGCCGCCGTTGCTCATCACCAGAATCTGGTCGCCGGGACGCGCTGCGTGGACCACTGCCTTAACCAGGGCGTCGAGATTGTCGAAGGCCTGCGCCTTGCCGCCGAGCGGCGCGAGCGCCTCGCCGAGATTCCAGCCGAGCGCGTCGCGGCCGCTCGGCGCGCCGTAGCCGAATACGAGGTCGGCGTCGGCAAGACTGGTGGGCAATTGCGCCTTCATCACGCCAAGCTTCATGGTGTTCGAGCGCGGTTCGAGCACGGCGAGAATCCGCGTATTGTCGCGGCCGACGCGGGCACGCAATCCGGCCACGGTGGTGTCGATCGCGGTGGGATGGTGCGCAAAGTCGTCGTAGACAGTGACGCCGTCGATGCTGCCGCGCACTTCCATGCGGCGCTTCACATTGCGAAAGCTCGCCAGTGACTTCGCGGCCTGTGCTGGCGGCACGCCGACATGCCGCGCGGCAGCGATCGCGGCGATCGCGTTCATCCGGTTGTGTTCGCCCTGCACCTGCCACTCGACCTCGCCGACTCGCTCGGCGTTGTGATACACGGCGAAACGCTCGTCGACCGGCACGCCGTCTTCGGCCGGCAAGGTTTCCCAGCCGCCCTGCACGCCGAAACGCTCGACTTCGCTCCAGCAACCGCGCGTCAACACACGCTCCAGCGCGTCTTCACGGCCGTTCGTCACCACGCGGCCGATGCCCGGCACCGTACGGATCAGGTGGTGGAACTGCGTTTCGATCGCCGCCAGGTCGGGGAAAATATCGGCGTGATCGAACTCCAGGTTGTTCAGAATCGCGGTTTTGGGGCGGTAATGAACGAACTTCGAGCGCTTGTCGAAGAAGGCCGTGTCGTATTCGTCGGCCTCGATCACGAAGAAGCTCGAATCGGTCAGCCGCGCCGACACGCCGAAGTTCAGCGGCACGCCGCCGATCAGGAAACCAGGATTGAGGCCCGCGTCTTCGAGCAGCCAGGTCAGCATCGAGCTGGTGGTGGTCTTGCCGTGCGTGCCCGCCACGGCCAGCACCCATTTGCCGTTCAGCACGTGTTCGCCGAGCCACTGCGGCCCCGATACATAGGGCAGGCCGCGGTCGAGAATCGCTTCCATGAGCGGGTTACCGCGCGAGACCACGTTGCCGATCACGAACAGGTCGGCGTTCAGCCCGTTGAGCTGGTCAGCGTCATATCCTTCGATCAGACGGATGCCTTGTGCCTCGAGTTGCGTGCTCATCGGCGGATAAACGCCGGCGTCGCAGCCCGTCACGGTATGACCCGCGCCGCGCGCGAGGACCGCGAGACCGCCCATGAACGTGCCGCAGATGCCAAGGATGTGGATGTGCATAAGCCTGTCGTGCCGCGCGGGCGTTTTTGCGAGGGATGGGAGTGCGCAGGAGCGGCCGAAACGACCGTCTGCAAAGGTCGCTATTGTAACCGACGCCTTCGCATCGCCCTACGCCGGCCCGCCCTGCTGCTTGCCGCCCGGGAGCCCGCGCGAGCACCTCGAAAGGCGCGTCATCAATCTCTAGTATGATTGAGAGATGGTTCGCAAATCACATTTCGATCCGCAGCGTGTGCGCGAGGAAATCGCCATCGCGGCTGCCCGGATGATCGCTGAAGACGGTCTCGACTACGCAACGGCCAAGCGTAAAGCGGCACGGCAGATAGTCGGCGAGAGCCGTGTTGCCGGCGAATGGCTGCCGGATAACGACCAGATCGAAGAAGAAATCCGTGAGTATCAGTCGCTCTTTCAGGGCGACAGCCAACCGGCTCTGCTGCGCCGTCTGCGGCGCGTGGCGATCGACTGGATGCAGCGCCTCGCGGCGTTCAACCCGTATCTGACAGGCGCGGTACTCGGCGGCACGGCCGGCGAGCACTCGGATATTCACCTTCAGGCGTTCTGCGACAACCCCAAGGAAGTCGCGATCTACTTTCTGAACGCCGACATTCAGTACGACGTCTCGGAAACGCGGCATTTTGCCGGCCGCGGCTACGTCGAAACGCTGAGCTTCATGTGGCGTCCCTCGCATGAAGGGCGCGACGCGGACCCGGTGGGCATCCACGTTGCGCTGTACGAGACTGACGACCTGCGCGGCGCCGTGCGGGCCGACGCGCGCGGCCGCACGGCCCGGGCGAATTTGCAGGCGGTTCAGGCGCTGCTCGATAGCAGCGACGTCACACCCTCAACCAATTAAAAGACTCAGGCATGAATACGAGACGGATTCTGGCAGGCGCGCTGGTCGCAGTTATCGCCGCGGGCGGCGGTGTGCTGGCCAATCATCTGCTGAATGGTGGCAGCACCGAAGTGGCCCAGGCTGCGCAGGCCGGCTCGGGAGAAAGCGCGGTCCAGCAGTTGTGGGCGGCACCCGTCACCACTGTGGACGGCAAACCTCAGTCGCTAAGTTTGCTTAAAGGCCACCCAATCGTCGTCAACTTCTGGGCATCGTGGTGCGGCCCGTGCGTCGAAGAAATGCCGGCCCTGTCGCAGCTTCAGCGCGAATATGCGAAGAAAGGGATCCAGTTCGTGGGACTTGGCGTCGATTCAAACAAAAATGTGCAGGCGTTCCTGCAAAAGGTGAACGTCGCCTACCCAGTCTATGTGACAGGATTCGGCGGTGCCGACCTGGCGCGTGCGTTCGGCAATACTGCAGGCGGCCTGCCCTTTACCGTGGTAATTGACGCAAAAGGCAACATCCGCTCGACAAAATTAGGCCAAATCGACCCTCAGGCGCTGAAACAGACGCTCGACGCGCTATAAATTTCACATTCTTTTAACGCTCAAATACAGCCGGTACGCGCGAAATTGCGCGCAATTCGTGCAAATTTGAGAGAAGATGGGCGCGCGGAGCGGCGGCAAAACGTCGACGGAATCAATCCGTACGTGCGGGAAACTAGACAAGTTTCTCTAATCAGCGCTAAAGTGCGCCCAATTCCACGGAAAAAGAAGCGACCATGACGCGACTGCTGGTACTGCACGGCCCCAACCTCAACCTTCTCGGCACCCGGGAACCCGAGGTCTACGGTCGCGTGACCCTACCGCAGATCGATCAGGCGCTAGCGGACCGCGCAGCGGACGCCGACGTCGAGCTGGCGTCGTTCCAGAGCAATCATGAAGGCGCCCTGGTCGACCGCATCCAATCCGCCCGGACTGAAAAAACCGATTTCATACTGATCAATCCCGCCGCGTACACGCACACCAGCGTGGCCATTCGGGACGCACTGGCGGGGGTCGGCATCCCGTTCGTCGAGATTCATCTGTCGAACGTACATCGCCGCGAACCGTTCCGGCATCACTCGTATTTCTCCGACCAGGCAGAGGGCGTGATTTGCGGCCTCGGCTGGAAGGGTTATCTGTACGCGCTCGAATTCGCGCTCGACCGGCTGTCAGCCGGCTCGTCGCGCGGCTGATTCCAAACACGTCTAATTTGTGTCGGCTGCGCACGCGCCGGCACTTTATGCATTGAAAGGGGCTTCTGATGGATTTACGTAAACTGAAAACTCTGATCGACCTCGTCTCCGAGTCCGGTATTTCCGAACTCGAAGTGACTGAGGGCGAAGGCAAGGTCCGCATCGTCAAGAATGCGCCGCCGGTTTACGTGCAACCGTCCGCCTCGTATGCGCCGCAGTACGCGCAGCCGGCGCCGGCAATCGGCGGCGAAGCCCCCGCCGCTGCAGCAGCCGCACCGGCTACGCCGGCCGCCGCCGCGCCGCAAGGCCACGTCGTGACCTCGCCGATGGTCGGCACGTTCTACCGCGCGCCGTCGCCGGGCGCCGATCCGTTTGTCCAGGTGGGCGATACGGTCAAGGAAGGCCAGACGATCTGCATCATCGAAGCGATGAAGCTGCTCAACGAAATCGAGTCGGACAAGTCGGGCGTGGTCAAGGAAATCCTCGTCGAAAACGGCCAGGCCGTCGAATACGGCCAACCGCTGTTCGTGGTCGGCTAACGCGGCACGCTGTGCGTTTGCCGTCCGCGCGCCTGCTTCGCCGGGGCGCGCGACCGATCCTCTGAGGTAGCCGTGCGTTGTGAACAACCCGGCGCCCATTGATGAGTCGAAAACCCGCTATGTTTGAAAAAATCCTCATTGCCAATCGTGGCGAGATCGCGCTTCGTATCCAGCGCGCCTGCCGCGAACTCGGCGTCAAGACGGTCGTCGTCTATTCAGAAGCCGACAAGGAAGCCAAGTACGTGAAGCTCGCCGACGAGGCGGTCTGTATCGGCCCGGCGCCTTCGAATCTGAGCTATCTGAACATGCCGGCGCTGATCAGCGCGGCCGAAGTCACCGACGCCGAAGCGATTCACCCCGGCTACGGCTTCCTGTCGGAAAACGCCGACTTTGCCGAACGCGTCGAGCAGTCTGGCTTCACCTTCATCGGCCCGCGCCCGGAAACGATCCGGATGATGGGCGACAAGGTGACCGCCAAGCAAACCATGATCAAGACCGGCGTGCCTTGCGTGCCGGGCTCCGAAGGCGCGTTGCCGGACGATCCGAAAGAGATCGTGAAGATTGCCCGCCAGGTCGGCTATCCGGTGATCATCAAGGCGGCCGGCGGCGGCGGTGGCCGCGGCATGCGCGTGGTGCATACGGAAGCGGCGCTGGTCAACGCGGTCAACATGACGCGCGAAGAAGCCGGCCGTGCATTCGGCAATCCGCAGGTCTACATGGAGAAATTCCTGGAGAACCCGCGGCACATCGAAATTCAGATCCTGGCCGACTCGTTCAGGAACGCGGTCTGGCTGGGCGAGCGCGATTGCTCGATGCAGCGCCGTCACCAGAAAGTGATCGAAGAAGCGCCGGCGCCGGGTATCGCGCGCCGCCTGATCGACCGGATCGGCGATCGTTGCGCGGACGCCTGCAAGAAGATGGGCTACCTTGGCGCGGGAACCTTCGAATTCCTGTACGAAAACGGCGAGTTCTATTTCATCGAAATGAATACGCGCGTGCAGGTCGAGCATCCGGTGACCGAGCTGATCACCGGCGTCGACATCGTGCAGGAACAGATCCGCATCGCGGCCGGCGAGAAGCTCGCGTTCCGTCAGCGCGACATCGTCTTCAAGGGTCATGCGATCGAATGCCGGATCAACGCGGAAGATCCGTTCAAGTTCACGCCGTCGCCGGGACGTTTGACTTCATGGCACATGCCGGGCGGCCCCGGCATCCGTGTCGATTCGCACGCCTACAATGGCTATTTCGTGCCGCCGAACTATGATTCGATGATCGGCAAGCTGATCGCTTACGGCGCGACGCGCGAGCAGGCGATCAAGCGGATGCGTATCGCACTGTCGGAAATGGTGGTTGAAGGCATCCAGACCAACATCCCGCTGCACCGCGAGCTGATGCTCGACGCGAAGTTCGTCGAAGGCGGCACCAGCATTCATTACCTCGAAAACCGGTTGGCCGCGAAGCTGCAGGCCGCGCCGGAAGAAGCGTAAGTCATGAGCTACCGGGAACTGGTCGCCGAGCTGGCACGCGAGCACGCGGAGGAATTCTCCGACGCGCTGCTCGAGTTGGGTGCGCTGTCCGTCTCGGTGGAAGATGCGGATGCCGACACGCCCGACGAGCAGCCGCTGTTCGGCGAGCCCGGCCTCACGCCGGATCGCTCGGCGTGGCAGCGATCGCGCGTGATCGCGCTGCTGGCTCCGGAACACGACCCGGCGGTGCTGCTCACAGCCGCGGCCAACGAAGTAGGCCTGGAAACAGCGCCCTCTTTCACCCTGCGTGAAGTCGAGGAGCAGGATTGGGTGCGGCTCACGCAATCGCAATTCGATCCGATTCCGATCGGCGAGCGCATCTGGGTCGTGCCGTCGTGGCACGATGCACCGGATCCCGAAGCACTTGTGCTGGAGCTCGATCCGGGCCTCGCGTTCGGTACCGGCAGCCATCCCACCACGCGTTTGTGCATGGAATGGCTGGAGCAGTCGGTGAAGCCGGGTCAATCCGTGCTGGACTACGGCTGCGGCTCCGGCATCCTCGCGATCCTCGCGAAGAAGTGTGGCGCCAACCCGGTGTACGGCATCGACATCGATCCGCAGGCGGTGGAATCGGCGCGTCACAACAGTGAGCGCAACCGCGCGGACGTCACCTACGGCCTGCCTGACGCATGCCCCG
Source organism: Paraburkholderia fungorum (assembly GCF_046027215.1). GTDB lineage: Bacteria > Pseudomonadota > Gammaproteobacteria > Burkholderiales > Burkholderiaceae > Paraburkholderia > Paraburkholderia fungorum_D. The sequence goes on from NZ_JAQQEN010000001.1 coordinate 4,053,595, forward strand.
CCGACGAGTTCGATATCGTGGTCGCCAATATCCTGTCCAATCCGCTGAAGCTGATGGCGTCGATGCTGTCGTCGAAGGTCAAGCCGGGTGGCCGGATCGCGCTGTCAGGCATTCTGGCGCGGCAGGCGGACGAAGTGGCGCAGGTCTACGCGCGCTGGATCGACATCGCCGTATGGCGTGAACACGAAGGTTGGGTATGTCTCGCGGGAACGCGCCGCGAAAGCCATTAGAATAAGGCGTATTGTCCAACCAACGGCCTTTCGGCTTACCGGCTCAATATGCTCCTGGCGACGCGTTGCCCCTTCTGCGAAACCGTCTTCCGCCTTCAGCCGGCGCAGCTCGCGCTGCGTCGCGGCCTCGTGCGGTGCGGGCATTGCAACGAAGTATTCGACGCATCGAGCAGCCTGTTCGAACTGGCCGAGGGCGGTGACTTCTCCACCGCCAAACCGGTCGCCGCAGCAGCGGCGATCGAGGCCCTCTCCGGCGTACGCCCGAAGGGTCCGGACTTCAGCGCGGAAGCGTGGGACCCCTGGGCCGCCGCGCCCGATGCTGCGATCGACAACCGTCTGCTTCATAACGCCAGCAATCTGCCGCTCATGCCGGTCTCGACCGGCGCGGGCGTTGCGGTCACGCCGCGCCACGCCGCTGAGCCCGAACTGCCGGCCAGCGCCGTCGCCACGCCCACTCCGCCCGATCACGAACCGGTTCTTGCGGATGCGCCGCTCGAACCGCTCGCCTACGAAGCCGATTCGCCACCGGAAGATGCGCCACGCGTCTGGCACAAGACCGAGCGTCCTTCTGAATATCCCGTGGACGAACCGATGCTCGGCGAGCCGGCTACCTTGCATGGCATTCCTGACAATGAGCCGTATTTTGGCGCCGCCGGCGTAGGCGCGGCTGGCGTAGGTACGGCCGGTGTAGGCGCCGCCGGTGTGGGCGCGGCCCGCGCAGGCGCTGCCGACCCGGGCATCGGCGACCCAGGCACCAGCATTCCCAAGGGCCCCATCCCTTCCAGCGGCGAGCCCTTCGTGGTCCAGCCGGTGAATGAAGGCCTCGATCCCTTCCCGGTGGTGCGCGAAACCCGGCCGCCCGAACCGCGCCGCGTCGGCTGGATCGTATTCGGATCGCTGGCGGCGGTGCTGCTGGTCATCGCATTGCTCGCGCAACTCGCCTGGTGGCAACGCGAGACGGTCCAGGTCTACTTCCCGCGTTCGCAGACACTGTATGCGAAGGCCTGCGCACAGCTTGGCTGTCAGATTGCTCCGCCGCACGACATCGACGGCTTGCAGGTCGAGCCCTCCGATCTGCGGCAGATCGACGGCCCGCACAAGCTCGAACTGAAGATGCCGCTGCGCAATCGATTCAATGTCGCGCTGGCCTACCCGGCCATCGAACTCACGCTGCTCGACGATCAGAACAATGTCGCCGTGCGCCGCGTGCTGTGGCCACAAGACTACGTCGCACCCGGTACCCCGATCGCGGCCGGCCTGCCGGCGCATACGACCCAAACCATGATCGTGCATCTCGACACGGGCAACGCAGTCGCCTCCAATTTCCGCGTACAGATTTTTTATCCGTAACGCGCTTCCGCGCGCCTGGCGCTGACCGGGCGCGTTCACCGTCATTTCTGACGACCTTTTCGGAGCACAACAACATGAGTCAAGTCACGCTGGGCGGTAACCCGATCGAAGTAGCCGGCGCGTTTCCGTCGGTAGGCCAGAAAGCCCCCGCGTTTTCGCTGGTCGGCAAGGATCTGAAGCCGGTCTCGCTCGCCGACTTCGCTGGCAAGCGCAAAGTGTTGAACATCGTGCCGAGCCTCGACACGCCGACCTGCGCTACGTCGACCCGCAAGTTCAACGAAGCCGCCGCGAAGCTGACCAACACGGCAGTGATCGTCGTGTCGGGCGACCTGCCGTTCGCCGCGTCGCGCTTCTGCACGACCGAAGGCATCGAGAACGTCGTGACGGCGTCCACGTTCCGCGGCCATGACTTCGCGCAAGCCTATGGCGTCGACGTGACGAGCGGCCCGCTGACGGGCCTGACGGCACGCGCCGTGGTGGTGGTCGACGAGAACGACAACGTCGTGCACGCGGAACTGGTCGGCGAAATCAAGAACGAGCCGAACTACGACGCAGCACTTGCCGCGCTGAAGTAACACCTTCGCGCACGAAGCCCCGGCGCCGCGCTCGTGCGCGGCGCTGTCACATCGTCGCGCCCAATTCTCTTGATTGATTTTTACAGGAACGCTCGCCTTGGCTACGCTGATTTGCGGTTCGCTCGCCTACGACAACATCATGACCTTCGAAGGCCGCTTTCGGGATCACATCCTGCCTGAGCAGGTCCACATCCTGAATGTGAGCTTTCTCGTGCCGACGATGCGCCGCGAGTTCGGCGGCTGCGCGGGCAACATTGCGTACTCGCTGCATCTGCTGGGCGGCAACGCACGCATCATGGCAACGCTCGGCGCGGTGGATGCGCAGCTTTACATGGACCGGCTCGCGCAACTCGGTCTGTCGACGGAAAACGTGCGGGTGGTAGCGGACACGTACTCCGCCCAGGCCATGATCACTACCGATCTGGAAAACAATCAGATCACCGCGTTCCACCCGGGCGCGATGATGCAGTCGCATCTGAATCGCGCCGATCAGGCGAAGGGCATCACGCTCGGCATCGTCGCGCCTGACGGCTATGACGGCATGGTCCAGCATTCGGAGCATCTGGCAGCGGCCGGCGTGCCATTCATCTTTGATCCGGGCCAAGGTTTGCCGCTATTCGACGGCCCGTCACTGCGGCGCATGATTGAACTTGCTACTTACGTCGCTGTCAACGATTACGAAGCCAAACTGGTGAGTAACAAAACGGGTTGGTCGATTGAAGAAATCGCCAGCAAGGTCGACGCGCTGATCGTGACACTGGGCGAACAAGGCGCGCGCATTCATCACGCCGGCGGCGTTGAAGAGATTCCGGCGGTCAAGGCACAGCAAGTGCTCGATCCTACAGGGTGCGGCGACGCGTTCCGCGGCGGTGTGCTGTACGGCATCGAGAACAAGCTCGGCTGGGCCACCACCGGGCGCCTCGCAAGCCTCATGGGCGCGCTGAAGATCGAACACCAGGGTCCGCAGAACTACGCGCCCACCCGGGCGGAGATCAATGAACGGTTCAAGGAGGCGTTCGGATACGACCTGCCGTAATACCGAGAGCTTTTGGAGTTAGGGAATGAAAACAATGAGTCGCCTGGTCGTGGCCGCCTTGATTGCCGGTTCACTGGCCATGTCGGGGTGTGCCTACAACAGCAGTTCTGCTGACGTCTACACGGCGTCGCAGGCACAGCGCGAAGAAACGGTCCGTATGGGCACGGTCGACAGCGTGCGCGCAGTGAAGATCAGCTCGAACAACGGTCAGCCGAGCGGTTTGGGCGCAATCGGCGGCGGCGCGTTGGGCGCGGTGGCGGGTAGCGCGATCGGCGGCGGCCGCGGCTCGATCGTGACAGGCATCATCGGTGGCCTGGCCGGTGCGGTAGCGGGCAATTCGATCGAGAACGGCGTCGCCGTGCGCGACGGTCTCGAGATCACTGTGCGACTCGATAACGGCGACTTGCGCGCAATCACCCAGAGCGCGACCGGCGAGGTGTTCCGCGCCGGCGACCGCGTGCGGCTGCTGTCCAGCGGCGGCGTCACGCGCGTCACGCACTAAAGTTTCCCCTCTCGCGCGGCCGCGCTGCGCGCCGCCGCAGCGACCTCACACGCATGCCTTGGGCATGCGTTTTTTTCGCCTGCTTGTTTTGAGCCACGGCGCACTTCAGGCGATCCGAAGGCGTAGACAAAAAAAATCCCGCCGCCGGAAACCCGGCAACGGGACCCTGACCGAGTAGCGCTCGGTCACACTGCTTCAAGCGCTACTCGATCATCGACACAGAGTACGACGTGCCGAAGTACTTCTTCTACCTTATCCGCCAGTTACGGACGGCTGCCCGTCGGGAACGGCCATGCCGCTGCCGGGTTCAGCGCGGTCTTCACCGTCGCCGCCGGTGCGCTCGAGACAGAAGTCGCAGCGGGAGCAGGCGCAGCCTTCTTGGCGACAGCCTTCTTCGCAGGGGCAGCCTTCTTGGCAGGAGCAGCGGCCTTCTTCGCGGCAGCCTTCTTGGCAGGCGCAGCCTTTTTAGCAGCAGCCTTTTTCGCAGGCGCAGCTTTCTTGGCAGCAGCCTTTTTCGCAGGCGCGGCCTTCTTGGCAGCAGCCTTCTTAGCCGGTGCGGCCTTCTTTGCTGCGGCCTTCTTTGCCGGTGCGGCCTTCTTCGCTGCAACCTTCTTCACTGCGGCCTTCTTCGCCGGTGCTGCCTTCTTCGCTGCAACCTTCTTCACTGCGACTTTCTTGGCTGCAACCTTCTTGGCCGGAGCAGCTTTCTTCGCTGCAACCTTCTTGGCCGGTGCTGCCTTCTTCGCTGCAACCTTCTTCACCGCGACTTTCTTCGCAGCTACTTTCTTCGCCGGAGCGGCCTTCTTAGCCGGAGCAGCCTTCTTTGCTGCGACTTTCTTGGCTGCGGGTTTCTTAGCGGCGGCTTTTTTTGCAGTTGCCATCATTTTCTCCTTCAGGTTTTCAGATGAGAGTCAGTTCAAACTACACCCTTCGTCAAAACCCGCTTCCCGCGGACGCTTCTCAGGGCGCGCGCTACGAAGCGGGCTATTCATCGGCGTACGCAGGTGCTGCGCGCTTACGCTAATGAATGCGGTAAGGCGCGCGGAGCCAATGGGCACCGCGCGCCAGATCTGGTCGGCGCTGGATCTCAGCGCCGGCAATTGCTTGATCGGGCCGCCAGCGCTAACGCCGGCGGCTTTTTCCGGGGGGAAGTTTGCCCATCCCACTGAAGGGTTCGCAAAGTGCCAGCCATGTTTGTGGGTCGCGAAGGCACGCGACGCACCGGGCACGATTTGCATCAGGCGGTTCTGCTCCTAACTAAATTGCCGCGGCCGAAGCCCGCCGGCATCCCCAAAATGAATGCATCTACGGTACGAACCCGGATTACTCCCAGGTCAACGCCCCGCCAGTCTGATATTCGATCACTCGCGTCTCGAAGAAGTTGCGTTCCTTCTTCAGGTCGATCATCTCGCTCATCCACGGGAACGGGTTTTCCTCGTTCGGGTACAGCGGATCGAGACCGATCTGCTGGCAACGGCGGTTGCAGATGAAGCGCAGATAGCTCTTGAACATCGACGCATTGAGGCCGAGCACCCCGCGCGGCATCGTATCTTCTGCGTAACGATATTCAAGTTCGACCGCTTGCTGGAAGATCTCGCGGATTTCCGCGCGGAACTCAGCCGTCCAGAGTTGCGGGTTTTCGAGTTTGATCTGGTTGATCAGGTCGATGCCGAAATTGCAGTGCATCGACTCGTCGCGCAGGATGTATTGGTACTGTTCCGCCGCGCCGGTCATCTTGTTCTGGCGACCCAGCGCCAGGATTTGGGTAAAGCCGACGTAGAAGAACAGGCCTTCCATCACACAGGCGAACACGATCAGCGAGCGCAGCAGGGTTTGGTCTGCTTCGAGCGTGCCGGTCTTGAAGGCCGGGTCGGTCAGCGTATGGATGAACGGAATCAGGAATTCGTCTTTGGCGCGGATCGAGGAAACCTCGTGATACGCGTTGAAGATTTCGCCTTCGTCGAGGCCCAGCGATTCGACGATGTACTGGTAAGCGTGCGTGTGGATCGCCTCTTCGAACGCCTGGCGCAGCAGGAACTGGCGGCATTCGGGCGCCGTGATGTGGCGGTAGGTGCCCAGCACGATGTTGTTGGCGGCGAGGGAATCTGCCGTCACGAAGAAGCCCAGGTTGCGCTTGACGATGCGGCGCTCGTCTTCGGTCAGCCCGTTCGGGTCTTTCCAGAGGGCGATGTCGCGCGACATGTTCACTTCTTGCGGCATCCAGTGGTTGGCACAACCAGCCAGATACTTTTCCCAGGCCCACTTGTATTTGAACGGCACCAACTGATTGACGTCGGTCTGGCCGTTGATGATGCGCTTGTCGGCGACATTGACTCGCGCTTCGGTGGCGGCAGCCGTTCCGGTAGCAGCGTGGGTCACATGAGCAACGGGAGCGACAGCGATGTCGTTCGCGAAGATGTCTTGAGCCGAGGGAGCATGAGGAGCGGAACGCGTTCCGACTTGCGAACCGACAGCCGATCCCGCAGCGTTGCGCAACACATTCTGTTGCGTAGCGCTCGAGGGAGTTACGGCAGTGATCTCGTCATCCCAGTTGAGCATAAATGTCACCATCAATTTAGAACGGTTTGTACCATCTTTTCACGAGCGTTAAAAGAGTTCGCTTGTGAAAAATCCTGTTTTCGATTCGCGTTGCTACGTTCATACAACACTTTGTTCAACAGACTGTGTGCGTTGCCTCATTTGAAGCGTGCTGAACGTGTGTCCTCGAAGTGCTTCGCGAGCTCGAAGAGCAACGTGTCGACATGACGTTTCGCTGCTCTATCTATCTGTATTGCGGAGCGTGCCTGCAGCGTTTTGCGATTGCTTCCTGCTGCCTCGCAGCTTGCCTTCGTTGGGCGTTTCGTCCGCGCTGGCGAGGTGAAGTTCAATGCGATGTTCAGCGATGCATGTGGCCGGTTGCGTTGATCGAGCCGTCGATCGAACCGTCTGCTGAGCGCTCTATGTCGAACGCTGGTCTGTGCTGCCGACTGCTGATTGCTCTCTACCGCTTCCCTCTACCGCTTGCTTGCCGCTTGCTTGCCGCTTGTTGCTTCGATTCGCTGCTTCGATTTGCCGCTTCGATGAGCGGCGCGACGTCGACATCTTGTGCCGCGCCACTCATCTGCTTCGCTCGCTGCTCGCTGCATGCGGGTCATTACCTACAACCCGTCAGCAAGCAGCGCTCCTGCTACTTGCGTCGCACTTGCCAGCCTGTGTTACTGGCAAGCCTCGCATTCGTCGAAGCCAGGGTCGCCCGGACGCATCATGCACACAGGACCATCCGCTTCCGGCGCTGCTTCAATCGCGACTGCCGGAGCGGCCGCCGCTACCTGGATGCCGCCCGAAGCTGCACCGCCGCTCACGCCGAAGCCACCTGCAGCACCGCCGGCCGCGCCACCCGAGCCTTCACCACCGCCCGAGCTCACCGCGTTCAGCGCGCCGTGCGCCACCGTCGACTTCTCGACGTGCGTCGCCGCCATCGTGCGGAGGTAGTAGGTGGTCTTCAGGCCGCGCACCCATGCGAGCTTGTAGATTTCGTCGAGCTTCTTGCCCGATGCGCCGCCCATGTAAATGTTCAGCGACTGCGCCTGGTCAATCCACTTCTGACGACGCGAAGCGGCTTCCACCAGCCACACCGGATCGAGTTCGAACGCGGTCGCGTAGATCGCGCGCAGGTCGGCCGGGATGCGGTCGATGCGCGAGAGCGTGCCGTCGAAGTACTTCAGGTCGGCGACCATCACTTCGTCCCACAGACCCCGTTCCTTCAGGTCGCGCACCAGGTAGTCGTTGACCACCGTGAATTCGCCTGACAGATTCGACTTCACATACAGATTCTGGAAGGTCGGTTCGATACAGGCCGACACGCCGATGATGTTCGAGATCGTCGCCGTCGGCGCGATCGCCACGCAGTTCGAGTTGCGCATGCCGTAGGTGGCGATGCGCGAACGCAGTTCGGTCCAGTCCATCGATTCGCTCGAATCGACTTCCACATAGCCGCCGCGTGCTTCGGCCAGCAGCTTCACCGAGTCTTGCGGGAGGATGCCGCGATCCCACAGCGAGCCGCGGTAGCTGGAGTAACGGCCGCGCTCCTGCGCCAGTTCGGTCGACGCGTAGTAGGCGTAGTAGCAGACCGCTTCCATCGACGTATCGGCGAACGCAACCGCCTCTTGCGATGCGTACGGCGTGCGCAGCAGGTGCAGACAATCCTGGAAGCCCATGATGCCCATACCGACCGGACGGTGCTTCAGGTTCGAGTTACGCGCCTTGGCGACCGCGTAGTAGTTGATGTCGATCACGTTGTCGAGCATGCGCATCGCCACGCTGACGGTGCGCTTCAGCTTGTCGTGGTCGAGCGCCAGGGTGCCGTCGGCCTGTTCCTTCAGGTGAGCGACGAGGTTCACGGAACCCAGGTTGCAGACGGCGATTTCGGCGTCGCTGGTGTTCAGCGTGATTTCCGTGCACAGGTTCGACGAGTGGACGACACCGACGTGCTGTTGCGGCGAACGCACATTGCACGGATCCTTGAACGTGATCCACGGGTGGCCGGTTTCGAAAAGCATGCCCAGCATCTTGCGCCACAGTTGCGCCGCCGGGATCTTCTTGAACAGCTTGATCTCGCCGCGTGCGACCTTGTCTTCATAAGCCGTGTAAGCCGTTTCGAACTCGGCGCCGAACTTGTCGTGCAGGTCCGGGCAGGTGGACGGCGAGAACAGCGTCCAGTCGCCGCCTTCGTGCACGCGCTTCATGAACAGGTCGGGAATCCAGTTCGCCGTGTTCATGTCGTGGGTGCGGCGACGGTCGTCGCCCGTGTTCTTACGCAGTTCGAGGAATTCTTCGATGTCCAGGTGCCATGTTTCCAGATAGGCGCAGACCGCGCCCTTGCGCTTGCCGCCCTGGTTCACAGCCACAGCCGTGTCGTTGACGACCTTCAGGAACGGCACGACGCCTTGCGACTTGCCATTGGTGCCCTTGATGTGGGAACCGAGCGCACGCACGCGCGTCCAGTCGTTGCCCAGACCGCCGGCGAACTTCGACAGCAGCGCGTTTTCCTTCAGCGCTTCGTAGATGCCGTCGAGGTCGTCGTCGACCGTGGTCAGGTAGCACGACGACAGTTGCGAGCGGCGCGTGCCCGAGTTGAACAGCGTGGGCGTGGACGACATGAAGTCAAAGCTCGACAGCACGTTGTAAAACTCGATCGCGCGCGCTTCGCGGTCGATCTCGTTCAACGACAGACCCATTGCCACACGCATAAAGAATGCCTGCGGCATTTCGATGCGCACACCGTCGTGATGCAGGAAGTAACGGTCGTACAGCGTTTGCAGACCGAGGTAGCCGAATTGCAGGTCGCGGTTGTTGTCGAGTGCGGCGCCTAGGCGCTTCAGGTCGAACTGCAGCAGCTTGTCGTCGAGCAGTTCGGCTTGCACGCCGCGCTTGATGAACTGCGGGAAGTACTCGGCGTAGCGATTGGCCATTTCGCCTTGCGTGACTTCCTCTTCGAGGATCTCGCGGCGGATCGTGTGCAGCAGGATGCGCGCCGTGACCTGGCTATACGCCGGGTCCTTCTCGATCATCGTGCGGGCAGCGAGGATGGCCGAGTCGTAGACCTGGCTCATCGGCACGCCGTCATACAGATTCTTCACCGTCTCCGCGATGATCGGGTCGGCGTTCACGGCGTCGCCCAGGTTCGCGCAAGCGGATTCGATGATGCCGCGCAGCGCAGCCATGTCGAGCGGACGCGTCACGCCGTTGTCGGTGACGTTCAGACCCGGGGTGTTGGCGACGATCTGGTCGTCATGACCGCGCGCCTGACTGCGCTTCTCGCGATACAGCACGTAGGCACGCGCCACGTTGTGCTCGCCGCCGCGCATCAGCGCGAGTTCGACCTGATCCTGGATGTCTTCGATATGGAACGTGCCGCCGTTCGGGCGGCTGCGCAGCAGTGCGCGCACCACGTTCTGCGTGAGTTGCTCGACCAGTTCGCGCACACGCGCCGACGCCGCGCCTTGACCACCGTTGACGGCCAGAAATGCCTTCGTCACGGCGATGGCGATTTTCGACGGTTCGAACGACACCACGCTGCCATTACGGCGGATCACCTTGTAGTCGGCATACGTCGCTTGCGGCGAGACTTGTGCGCCTTGTGCCTGGCTGAAAGCCTGGCCAGTCGGTGAGCCCTCGTACCGGGTCGTCACGTTGTCGGTGGTTTGCATGTGCAAAGCTCCTGGTCCTGGAAATGTTGCGGTGAATGCCGCGGATTAAAACGAACGCTGCGCCGCCGCGTGCGCAAGCGATGGGGTGCAGGAAAAGGACCGGCTAAGCCGGATGGCGGGATGCGAGAGCGATGAAGCCTGATTCGAATTGATAACGGTCTTCATCGTGTGTGTCGCGATCACTTGCCAAGCCCCTTTCCTGAATGCTTCTGGATGCCACCGGTGGTCTCGCCGGCCGCGCCGCAGGAATATTTTTTTCGCTGCCTGAAATGCTTGCGGCGCCATGCTCGAAGAGCGGACGCCGCTGACTTATTCACCCAGTTGTGCACTCGGTTATTCACATGGTTATGCACAGCACAACACAAGATATAGTGCAAAACTGGATTTGTGGCACCAAGTATAGTGGAGATTCGAGACAGGTCAAATCGTTTTATTTGCGCCTGAAGTCTTGACTTTTGCATCGCACGGCGCGAAGCCGACTCCCCGGAGAACAAGGCAGCGCCTTGTTCTCCTCGCATCACGCGAACTCGCGCAAAGGGTCGTTACGGCGTTTTGGAAAACTTGAGATAGGGGAAATACTGAGCGGAGAGGGCCGTCTCGCGCTGCAGGCGCTGCCACTCGAAATGAGGCCCTGGATCGGTCTTGCGACCGGGCGCGATATCCGAGTGACCGGCAAGCGCTTCGACCGGATAGCGGGCCTCGAGCGCGTTCACGAGGGCAGCGAGCGTGCGGTATTGCGCCGCTTCGAAAGGCGTCGTGTCACTGCCTTCCAGCTCGATGCCAATCGAGAAATCATTGCAGCGTTCGCGGCCGAAAAAACTCGATGGGCCGGCATGCCACGCGCGCTCATTGCACGACACATATTGCTCGAGCGCGCCGTCGCGATGAATCACGAAATGCGCCGACACCCGCACGCCACGCAGATGCGCGTCGTAGTACGGGTGAGCGTCGCAGTCGAGTGTGTTCAGGAAGAGTTCGGCAATCGCCGTGCCGCCGAACTCATTGGGCGGCAGGCTGATGTTGTGGACGACGATCAGCGTCGGCACGGCCCCTGCGGGCCGCGCTTCGAAATTCGGCGATGGAAGCTTGCGTGCGGCGGCGACCCAACCGTCTGCATCGACGGTAAACGTGACGCTCATCGGGCGTCGCGGCCCGTGGGCCGGGCGCCGTGACGCTGCGCGTGCGCGGGGCAGCAGAACGGCTGCCCCGCCACCACCACTGAATCGCTTTTCGGCGCATGCACGCCACACTCGACGCAGCGGATCATCGGCTCCGGGAGCTGCGGCCGCGCTTGCGCAGAGGCGGACTCACGGGTGCCGCCGTTCGCGCCGGCGCCCGTGCGTTGTGACGCCTGCGCGTCATGACGACGCAGCGCCTTGACCAGCCACTGGCCGACGACGAACAACAGGATCAACAGAAAAATTTGTCGCATAGGACACTCACACTACAGCACGGTGCAACAGCACCTCGAAAACGAAACGGCTGCCGACGTACGCCAGCAACAACGCGACGAACGACGCCAGCACCCAGCGCAACGCCGCACGGCCGCGCCAGCCGGACACCTTGCGCGCGGTCAGCAGCGCGCCGAACATCACCCAGGAAAGAATCGCGAACACGGTCTTGTGATCGAGCCGCAGCGCGCGATCTACCAGCTGCTCACTGAACAGGATGCCCGAGACCAGCGTCAACGTGAGCAGCACGAAGCCCGCGCCGATCAGACGGAACAGCAGCTTTTCCAGCGTCAGCAGCGGCGGCAAGGTATCGAGCCAGCTCGACAGCCAGCCGTTGCCGGCCGCGGCGACATGTCGCTGCGCTACTCCGCCACGCATCGCATGCAAACGGCGCTCGACCAGCAGCATCAGGATCGCGTGCAGCGCCGCGATGGCGAACAGGCCGTACGCGATGTTGGCGATCAGGAAGTGCAGCTTGAACATCGGCGCGGCCGAATACGGCAGCACGCGCACGCCGTTAAACGCCAGCGGCAACAAGGAAGCCATGCAGGCAAGCGGCAACACCAGCAGGCGCAGGCCGTCGAGCGGAAAGAAAAAGCTCTCGATCCAGTAGATCCCGGCGCCCAGCCAGAACATGGCCGACAGCGCGAACGCGAAACCGAACACCATCGCGTTCTGGGGAAAAATGGTGGTATGCAGCAAAACACCATGCGCGAGCAGCGCGACGAACAGCAGCGTGCGGCCCGACGTGCTCATGCCGGACGCGGCTGACACGCCCGCGGCGGCCGGCATTGGCGGCACGCTTTCAAGCATGGGGCGCATGGCGGCGTGCCGGTGCGAGCGCCAGCCCGCGACGGCGAGACCGCCGTACAGGAGCGCAGTGAGGGCATACAGTACAATATCCATATTCGAAGTTTACACTAGGCCCCTGCTCCGCGACGTCTTCCGCGTCGCGCACTGCCTGGGCCGCGCACTGTTCATCGCTCCCCATGCTCGACAATCTGACTCAACGGATGGCGCGCGTCGTCAAGACGCTGCGCGGCGAAGCCCGGCTCACCGAGGCGAACACCCAGGAAATGCTGCGCGAAGTGCGCCTGGCGCTCCTCGAGGCAGACGTGGCGCTGCCCGTCGTGCGCGAGTTCGTCGCCAAGGTGAAGGAAAAGGCGCTCGGCGAGGAAGTCATCAGCAGTCTGTCGCCGGGTCAGGCGCTGGTTGGCGTGGTGCAGCGCGAGCTGACCGCGATCATCGGCGGCGACTACGAAGGCAAGGCAGTCGAGCTAAATCTCGCCGTCACGCCGCCGGCCGTCATCCTCATGGCGGGTCTGCAAGGCGCCGGCAAGACCACCACGGTCGGCAAGCTCGCCAAGCTGCTGCGCGAGAAGTACAAGAAAAAGGTGCTGACCGTTTCGTGCGACGTCTACCGCCCGGCTGCTATCGCGCAGCTGAAGACGGTGACCGAGCAGGTCGGCGCGGATTTCTTCCCGTCGGAACCGGATCAGAAACCGGTGGATATCGCGCGTGCCGCGGTGGACTGGGCCAAGCGCCACTACCATGACGTGCTGCTGGTCGACACGGCCGGCCGCCTCGGTATCGACGAGGCGATGATGCAGGAAATCACCGCGCTGCACGGCGAGCTGAAACCGGCGGAAACGCTATTCGTCGTCGATGCGATGCTCGGTCAGGATGCGGTCAATACGGCCAAGGCGTTTAGCGACGCGCTGCCGCTCACCGGTGTGGTCCTCACCAAGCTCGACGGCGACTCGCGCGGCGGTGCGGCGCTCTCCGTGCGTCATGTCACCGGCAAACCGATCAAGTTCGTCGGCGTTGCCGAAAAGCTCGACGGCCTTGAAGTCTTCTATCCGGACCGCATGGCGAACCGGATTCTCGGCATGGGCGACATTCTCGCCCTCGTCGAAGAAGCGCAGCGCGGCGTGGACGTTCAGGCCGCGCAGAAGCTCGCGGACAAGGTCAAGAAAGGCGGCGACTTCGACCTCAACGATTTCCGCGCGCAACTGACCCAAATGAAGGGCATGGGCGGCCTGTCGTCGCTGATGGACAAGCTGCCGGCCCAGTTCCAGCAAGCTGCCGCCGGCGCCGATATGGGCCAGGCCGAAAAGCAGATGCGCCGCATGGAAGGCATCATCAATTCGATGACGCCGCAGGAGCGCGCCAAGCCCGACCTCATCAAGGCGACTCGCAAGCGCCGCATCGCCGCAGGCGCGGGCGTGCAGGTGCAGGAGGTCAACCGCATGCTGAATCAGTACGACCAGATGCGCACAATGATGAAGAAGCTCAAGGGCGGCAATCTGCAAAAGATGATGCGCGGCATGAAGGGCATGATGCCCGGCATGCGCTAAGCTTTACCAAGACGGCGGCGCGCGTGATTCCGTGCAGGAACGGCACGCGCGGCTGACTCAGGATGGGTGCGGGTTTATTCTGTACCGCACGCCGCCGTCCCCAAGGGGACTTCCTTCGGGGCGTTCTCACCCACACTATGTATACAGTTACCGCTCGTCAGACGTCATGAACCGCGAAGAAGCTCTCCACATTTTTAGACACTCGGAAGAAATCGTTTCGGCCGACGAAGTCAACGCGTCGATCAGCGGCATGGCTGCGGCCCTCCGCAACGAAATGAGCGAGGATTTCCCGCTCGTGCTGTCGGTGATGGGCGGCGCGGCGGTGTTCACCGGCATGCTGTTGCCGCACCTCGATTTTCCGCTCGAGTTCGACTACATCCACCTGACCCGCTACCGCAACACCACCAAGGGCGGCAACGAGATGCAGTGGCGCGTGGCACCGGCTGAGTCGGTGAAAGACCGCGTGGTGCTGGTGCTCGACGACATCCTCGACGAAGGTGAGACGATGGCCGCGATCCGCGACCGCATCCTCGCGATGGGCGCGAAGCGCTTCCTGAGCGCGGTGCTGTGCGAGAAAATCATTCCGAAGGCCAAGCCGCTGCGCCCGGATTACTGCGGTTTCGAAGTGCCGGACCGCTACGTGTTCGGCTGCGGGATGGACGCGAAGGGCTACTGGCGCAATCTGCCCACCATCCGGGCGTTGACCGAAGGCGCGTGAGTTTCCAGCGCCTGTGCGCTGGCTTGCGGCTGATGTCACGGCGATAAAAAAAGCGGCCTTTGCGGGCCGCTTTTTTGTTTGCTGCATGACACTCGATTCATAGTTGATGCACGAAGCTCCGAATCCCACCCAGCATCATCTCGACCGAAATCGCCACCAGCACGAGCCCCATCAAGCGCTCGAACGCCATCATCGTGCGCTCGCCAAGCCAGTTCTGGATACGCTCCGCCAGCATCAACACGATCGCACAGACGATCATCGTGACAGTCAGCGCGCCAATCCACTCGAACATCTTGCCGGGCGCCTGCGACGTCAGCAGCATTACCGTTGCCAGCGCCGACGGGCCTGCCAGTGCCGGAATGGCGAGCGGCACGATCAGCGGCTCGCCGCCGCGAGTATCTCCGCCGAGCGCACCGTCCGGATGCGGAAATACCATCCTGAGCGCAATCAGGAAGAGCACGATTCCACCGCCGATGCGCAACGACTGGTCGGTCAGACTCATCATGCGCAGGAAGCTGTCGCCGACCACCATGAACACCAGCAGGATCGCGAAGGCGATCGCCACCTCACGGAGGATGACGATCGTGCGCCGCTCTGGCGCCACCCCGCGCAGGCAACTGATGAAGAGCGGAATATTGCCAAGCGGATCGGTGATCAGAATCAGCAGGACGGTCGCGGATACGAAGGTGTACTCCACCGTCCGCTCCGTTTAACGCACCAATGCCGCGCGAACCTTCCCGATCACCGTTTGCGCGGCGTCTTCGACCGGCAACAGCGTCGCTTCCGCGTCGCGGCGGCCCTGATACTCGAGCTTGCCGTCCTTCAGGCCACGATCACCGATTACCAGGCGATGCGGCACGCCGATCAGCTCCCAGTCAGCGAACATCACGCCCGGACGCTCGCCGCGGTCGTCGAGAATCACGTCGACGCCCGCTTCGACGAGCGCCGCGTACAGCTCGTCGGCCTGTTCACGCACGGCTTCACTGCGGTCGTAGCCCATCGGGCACAGCACGACTTCAAACGGCGCAATCGATTCCGGCCAGATGATGCCCTTGTCGTCGAAATTCTGTTCGATCGCCGCGCCCAGAATACGCGTGACGCCGATACCGTAGCAGCCCATCTCTAGCCGCTGCGGCTTGCCGGTTTCGTCGAGGCAGGTCGCATTCATCGCATCCGAATACTTCGTACCGAGCTGGAACACGTGGCCCACTTCGATACCGCGGCAGATATCGATCACACCCTTGCCGTCCGGCGACGGATCGCCCTTCTTCACGTTGCGGATATCCGCAACGACCGGCTCCGGCAGATCGCGGCCCCAGTTCACGCCGGTAATGTGAAAGTCCACCTCGTTCGCGCCGACCACGAAGTCGCTCATGTTCGCGACCGTGCTGTCCGCGACGACCTTGACTGGCTTCTTCGTGTTGATCGGGCCGAGGTAGCCCGGCGGCGTGCCGAACGTTTCGACGATCTCGGCTTCGGTCGCCATGCGGAAATCGGCCAGACCCGGCAGCTTGGCCGCCTTGATTTCGTTCAGATCGTGATCGCCGCGCAGCATCAGCAGCCAGATGGTCGGCTCGGCGCCTTCGTTTTCCGTGGCGAGGACGATCGACTTGATCGTGCGGTCGAGCGGAATGTCGAGCAACTCGGCCACGGCCTCGCACTTGGCCTTGCCGGGCGTTGCCGTTTTCTTCATTTCTTCCGCGGGCGCGGCACGTTCCGCGTAGAGCGGCAGCGCTTCAGCCGCTTCGACGTTGGCCGCAAACCCGGAGGTCGGGCAATAGGCGATCGCGTCTTCGCCCGTCTCGGCGATCACGTGGAATTCGTGCGAACCGCTGCCGCCGATCGAGCCGTTGTCCGCCGCCACTGCGCGGAAATCCAGACCGAGGCGCGTAAAGATGCGCACGTACGCGTCATACATCTTGCGATACGACTCGCGCAGACCTTCCGCGTCCTTGTCGAACGAGTACGCGTCTTTCATGATGAACTCGCGGCCGCGCATCAAGCCGAAACGCGGACGGATCTCGTCGCGGAACTTCGTCTGGATCTGATAGAAGTTCACCGGCAACTGGCGATAGCTCTTGATCTGGTTACGTGCGATGTCCGTGACCACTTCCTCGTGGGTCGGGCCGAACACGAAATCAGATTGCTTGCGGTCCTTGAAGCGCAGCAGTTCGGGACCGTACTTCTCCCAGCGGCCCGATTCCTGCCACAACTCGGCTGGCTGCACCGCCGGCATCAGGAGTTCGATCGCGCCTGCCCGGTTCATTTCTTCGCGCACGATGGCTTCCACCTTGCGGATCGAGCGCAGGCCGATCGGCAGGTAGTTATAGATGCCGCCGGCGACGCGGCGGATCATGCCTGCGCGCACCATGAGCTTGTGGCTGACGATTTCGGCGTCGGCAGGAGCTTCCTTCAGGGTGCCAATAAAGAAACGGGAGGCTTTCATTCAGATTATCCAAAAGCGGCGGCTCCGGAGGGACCGCCCGAAAGGTGAAAACGGTGGGGAAATCGACACAGATCCGGCGCACAGCCGGCGGATTTGCCAGACATCTGGCAAAAACCGGCAGATCGCGGCGCCGAAGCCGCCGTGCAAAGCCTTTGCAGCAAGGGATAAGGCACGGAAAGACTGACAGGCTACCGCAAACACGGCACTTTTGCGGCGAATCGTTCCATTCTGGTGCGAATCGGTGCGTCGGGTCCGTTATCTGTTTATAATCAAAGCAATTTTAAAGGATTCGAAGGTGGTTGTATGCTGGATCGTGAAGGCTTTCGCCCGAACGTCGGCATCATCCTCTTGAACGCGCACAACGAGGTGTTTTGGGGCAAACGGCTCCGTGAACATTCCTGGCAGTTTCCGCAAGGGGGCATCAAGTACGGAGAGACCCCCGTGCAAGCGATGTATCGGGAGTTACACGAAGAAACCGGCCTGCTACCTGAGCACGTCAAGGTGATCGGTCGCACGCGCGACTGGTTGCGTTACGAGGTGCCTGACAAGTTCATCAAGCGCGAAGTACGCGGTCACTACCGCGGCCAGAAACAAATCTGGTTTTTGCTCCGGATGGTTGGACGCGATTGCGACATCTGCTTGCGCGCCACGGATCATCCTGAGTTCGATGCGTGGCGCTGGAACGAGTACTGGGTGCCGCTCGACTGTGTGATCGAGTTCAAGCGGGATGTATATCAGTTGGCGCTAACGGAGCTATCCCGTTTCATGCGCCGGGCTGTGCCGCGTGCGGAAAAACCTGGCGGGCATCATGGGCCGCGTTATCCCCGGATAGCGTCGTCCATGGAAGGTCCGCCGGATTCGACGATGATGACGGTCACTTCAGTGACTACCGTTAGCATCGAAACGTCGATTCACACGACGATCGCGTCAGATTGCGGATCGGGTCCCGCGTCGGCTACCGAGCTTGGCGCCGCGTCGGAGCACGAAGACGAATCGGACCACGAAACCGCCGGTTCGCTGTACCGCCCGGGCGTGCGCAATTAACAACTCTGAGCGGCTGTCCACGCCGCCTCTCTCTGGCGCGGCTCAACGAGCCGCGCCAGTGTTTCGAGGAAATCATATTGAAAGCACTTGCTCTCGTCGTGGCGTGCGTCGCCACCGGCGCCCTGCTGGCTGGCTGTTCGAGCGCCGGCAAACCTACCAATCAAGACGACAGCGCGTTCACCTACCTGCTTGACCGGCAGAGCAACTGGGTTGAAAACAAGGTGGACACCCTACCGCCGCTGCCGCAAGATTCGAATCTGCTGCCATTCGAAGTGTCCGGCAACACGCCACTGCAGTTCTCGATCGATAGAAACTCGCTCACCGTTGGCACCGACGGCGTGGTGCGCTACACCGTGGTCGTGACGAGCCCGAGCGGCGCACGCAATGTGAATTACGAAGGGATTCGCTGTGATACGTATGAATGGCGTTTGTACGCAGGCCTGAACGCCGATCACGACGGGTGGGATCAGACGGTGGCGAACGGCTTCACGCGTATCGAAAACGGCGCGCTGAATGCCTATCAGGCGGCGCTGTATCAGGATTACATGTGCGCGAACAAGATGCCGACGGGGAGCGCGCAGCGCATTGTCGAGAACATCCGCTACAAGCGCACAGCCACCTCCTTGATTCACTAAGGCGTTTCGCCCACGCTCTCGCGCTTTGCGCCTTGCGCCCGCCGGGCGTACGAGATGAAAAAGCCGTTCCGGCTCACGCTGGAACGGCTTTTTGCATGCTGCGCGACTGCCGGCGAATCAGACCAGCACGAGGTTGTCGCGATGTATCAACTCGGGCTCCAGCATGTAGCCGAGCACCGATTCGATCTCGCCACTCGGGCGCCGCTGAATCAGCTTGGTTTCCGCGCTGCTGTAGTTCGTCAGGCCACGCGCCACCTCGCGACCCGCCGCACTCAGACAGGCAATGACTTCGCCGCGCGCAAACGCGCCCTGTACGCCGACAATGCCGATCGGCAGTAAGCTCTTGCCGCCTGCGGTGAGCTTTTCGACGGCGCCGTCGTCGATCACGACATGGCCGCGCACCTGCAGGTGATCAGCCATCCATTGTTTGCGCGCCGCCATCCGCGCGGTGCGTGCGATCAACTGCGTGCCGATCGCCTCGCCCGATGCCAGCCGTGACAAGACGTCCGCTTCGCGGCCGCTCGCGATTACAGTATTCGCGCCGCTGTGCGCCGCGCGCTTGGCGGCGAGAATCTTGGTCAGCATGCCGCCGCGACCGAGGCTCGAGCCCGCGCCACCGGCCATTGCCTCGAGTTCCGGCGCGCCGGCATCGGCTTGCTGGACCAGCGTTGCATTCGGATTCTTGCGCGGGTCGGCAGTGAAGAGCCCTTGCTGATCGGTAAGGATGACGAGCGCATCGCCCTCGATCAGGTTCGCGACAAGCGCGCCCAGCGTGTCGTTGTCGCCGAACTTGATTTCGTCGGTCACGACTGTGTCGTTCTCGTTGATGATCGGCACGACGCCCAGACGAAGCAAAGTCAGCAGCGTGGAGCGCGCGTTCAGGTAGCGTTCGCGGTCGGCCAGATCGGCGTGGGTCAGCAGAATCTGCGCGGTCTGGATCGAATGCTCGGCGAAGCGGCTTTCGTAGACCTGCGCAAGGCCCATTTGACCGACAGCCGCGGCCGCCTGCAATTCGTCGATCTCGC
Organism: Paraburkholderia fungorum; assembly: GCF_046027215.1. GTDB lineage: Bacteria > Pseudomonadota > Gammaproteobacteria > Burkholderiales > Burkholderiaceae > Paraburkholderia > Paraburkholderia fungorum_D. Next base: position 4,073,173 of record NZ_JAQQEN010000001.1, read on the forward strand.
GTGGCCGCTTGGTCCAGCCAAGCCGCTGCATGCCTTCGGCAATCGCGCCCGAACTGACCAGCACCACTTCCTTGCCCTGCGTGCGCAGCGCTGCGATTTGCGCGGCCCAGCGGCCGATCGCAGCATGATCGAGGCCGCGCCCGTCATTGGTGACAAGGCTCGAGCCGACTTTCACTACCAATCGCCGTGAATCTGCGATGACGGAACGCATTGTGCGCGGTCTCCAGGATGACGCGTGATGCATGCCGGCATGCCCTTGCAGGCGCCGGCGCTCAGGCTTGCTCTATTACTGCGGCTCAGCGGCGGAGTCATCCGCGGCGGCGGGCGGCGTTTCAGGCTTCTCGCGAAAACGCACGTCGGCAGCGAGATCTTCCGCCTCAGCCGCGCGTTGGGCGTCCGAATGCGCGGCGATGTGATCGAACACCGCGTAGCAAAGATTTTCACAACCCTGGCCGGTCAGCGCCGAGATTTCGAACACGGGACCATCCCAGCCGAAGCCCTCGAGGAATGCCGAGACACGCGCCTCACGCTCGTCTTCGGGCACCATGTCCAGCTTGTTCAGCACCAGCCAGCGAGTCTTTTCATACAGCAGTTCGTCGTACTTGCGCAGTTCGTTGACGATCGCCTTGGCTTCTGCGACGGGATCGACCGCTTCGTCGAACGGTGCGAGGTCGACGATGTGCAGCAGCAAGCCGGTGCGCTGCAGGTGACGCAGGAACTGGTGACCGAGGCCCGCGCCTTCCGCCGCGCCTTCGATCAGGCCCGGAATGTCGGCGATCACAAAGCTGCGGCTCGGCCCGACGCGCACCACACCGAGGTTCGGCGCGAGCGTTGTGAACGGGTAGTCGGCGATCTTCGGCTTTGCGTTCGATACCGACGCGATGAAGGTCGACTTGCCGGCATTCGGCATGCCGAGCAGACCGACGTCGGCCAGCACCTTCAGTTCGAGGCGCACCATACGGCGCTCGCCCGGCTTGCCGTCGGTCTTCTGACGCGGCGCGCGGTTGGTACTGGATTTGAAATGCAGGTTGCCAAGACCGCCCGCGCCGCCTTGCGCGATCTGCACGCTCTGGTTGTGCTCGGTCAGATCGGCGATCAGCTCGCCGGTTTCCATATCGGTGATGGTCGTGCCGACCGGCATGCGCAGCGTAATGTCGTCGCCGCCCTTGCCGTAGCAGTCCGCGCCGCGGCCGTTTTCGCCGTTGCGCGCCAAATGTTTTTTCGCGTAGCGGTAGTCGATCAGCGTGTTGATATTGCGGTCTGCCACCGCGATCACGCTGCCGCCCCGGCCGCCGTCGCCGCCATCCGGGCCGCCGAACGGAACGAATTTCTCGCGGCGCATCGACGCGCTGCCATCCCCTCCGTCGCCGGCGATGACTTCAATCCTCGCTTCGTCAATGAACTTCATGCGTAACTCCGTCCCGTGGTGTGCTGCTAGATGGTGCTGCTAGATTTGGTGCTATTGAATACTGCTATTTTGCCGCGCCCGCCGTATGGTGATCAATCAGCCGATCGGCCAACCGTTGCCCATCGCCATTCGATCCGCCGTTTTGCCCGGCAAAAAGCGCTGCAATAAAAAAAGCCCCGCTAACTTCGCGGGGCCTTCTTCCGGTCCTGAAGCCCGTGCCTGATTAAACTCAGACTGCTGCCGGGACGACGTTGACCATGTGCTTCTTGGCTGCGCCCTTCGTCGAGAAATTGACGTGGCCGTCCGTCAGCGCGAACAAGGTGTGATCCTTGCCGATACCGACGTTGTCGCCCGGGTGCATACGCGTGCCACGTTGACGCACGATGATGCCGCCAGCGTTGATGGCTTGACCGCCGTAAACCTTCACGCCGAGACGCTTCGATTCAGAATCGCGGCCGTTCCGGGACGATCCGCCTGCCTTTTTGTGTGCCATTTGATTTGCTCCTTAACCGTTGCGCTTACGCGTTGATCGCGTCGATGCGCAGTTCGGTATAGTTCTGGCGGTGGCCGCCATGCTTCTGGTAGTGCTTCCGGCGACGCATCTTGAAGATGGTCACTTTTGCGTGACGACCTTGCGACACGACGGTAGCCTTGACGGAAGCCCCACTGACCAGCGGCGTACCGAACTTAATCGATTCGCCTTCGCCCACTGCGAGAACCTGGTCGAGCGTGATTTCAGCGTCAATGTCTGCCGGTATCTGTTCTACTTTAAGTTTTTCGCCGACGGCAACTTTATACTGCTTGCCACCGGTTTTTATGACCGCGTACATTGAGAACCTCACTCTGTGTTCATTTTTCCCACGCACCGCGCGCGGAAACCCGTGATTATACATAGAGTTAGCTGCGCGGTCAAAACTCATTGAGCGCCGCCGCGGGGCGGGCCGGCGCCTTGCGCGCAGCCCTGGCACGCGGCCCTGCGGTGGCCTCCTATCGCGCCGCGCCGCAGCCTGCGACCCGGAACTGTCGCGATTCGCCTTATAATTCGCGGCACTACCCAATTCAGCCATCATGTCGTCGACTGCCACCCCCTCCTCCAACGCCGCCAGCCTGCTCGCTCCGATCGCCGAAGACATGCAGCAGGTCAATCGCGTCATACGGCACCGTCTGGCGTCCGACGTGATGCTGATCAATCAGATCTCCGAATACATCATCAGCGCCGGCGGCAAGCGGCTGCGGCCCGCGCTGCTGCTACTGGTGGCGGGCGCGCTGGGCGAAACCACCGGGCATCGGCACGAACTGGCCGCGGTGGTCGAATTCATTCATACGGCTACGCTGCTGCACGACGACGTCGTGGACGAATCCGATCTGCGGCGCGGCCGGCAGACCGCCAATGCGCTGTTCGGCAATGCCGCGAGCGTGCTGGTCGGCGATTTCCTGTACTCGCGCTCGTTCCAGATGATGGTCGGCGTGGGCAAGATGCGCGTGATGGAGATTCTGTCGGAAGCGACCAACATCATCTCCGAAGGCGAAGTGTTGCAACTGCTGAACATGCACGACGCCGACGTGGACGAAGCGCGCTACATGCAGGTGATCCGTTACAAGACAGCCAAGCTGTTCGAAGCCGCGGCCCAACTCGGGGCGGTGCTAGCTGGCTCGGACACGAAGACCGAAGCGGCCGCGGCGGAGTTCGGCCGGCGCATCGGCACCGCGTTCCAGATCATGGACGACTGGCTCGACTACACCGGCACAGCGGAATCGATGGGCAAGAATGCCGGCGACGACCTGCGCGAAGGCAAACCCACGCTTCCGCTGATCTATCTGATCGAACGCGGCACGCCCGAACAAGCAGCGCTCGCCAGGGAAGTCATCGAGCAAGGCGGCACGGATCGTTTCGATACGATTTTCGAGGCAATCACGCGTTCGGGCGCGCTGGATCACACGCTGGAATGCGCAAAACAGGAAGCTCAGGCAGCAGCCGCAGCAATTTCTTCGTTTCCCGATTCCATTTTCAAAGATAGCCTGCTAGAATTATGCTCTTACTCGACGGCAAGACAGTCTTGAACGAGACTGAAACACCGTAAGAGTCCAGCAGTATGAAATCGGGGTGTAGCTTAGCCTGGTAGAGCGCTACGTTCGGGACGTAGAGGCCGGAGGTTCGAATCCTCTCACCCCGACCAGATTTTCCCTTGTTAGTTCAAGGCTCGAAAAACCGCCCAGCTTGCTCGGCGGTTTTTTTGTTTTTGGCTGCAATTTTTCGCGCCTCACCTAAGGGCGCCATGCCGCAGGTCATTTGTCTTAGGCCTTCCGCCAGCGCGGCTTGCACGCCCCCCTCTGCTATATTCTCTTCATCCTCTCCCCTATTCCTCACGACGCGTGGAACAACTTCCCTTATGGGCGCAGATCGGCGCCGTCTTCCTGCTGCTTATCTGCTCCAGTTTCTTTTCGATTTCCGAAACGGCGATGATGGCGCTCAACCGTCATCGCCTCAAACACCTCGCCAACCAGAACGCGCTTGGCGCGAAAACAACCCAAGGCCTGCTCGCGCACACTGACCAGCTGCTCAGCGTCGTCCTGATCGGCAACAATCTGTTCAATACGATCATCCCGGTGCTCACTACCTCGATCGCGTTGCACACGTTTGGCCGCAATAACCTGGTGCTGTCGATCGCGACCGGTATCGTTGCGTTTCTGATCATCGTGTTCGCGGAAATCACGCCGAAAATTGTCGGCGCCACCTTCCCCGAGAAGATCGCGTTGCCCGCCAGCCTGTTGATCGCGCCCATGATGCGCGTCGCCAGGCCGCTCGTCTGGTTCGTCAATCTGTTCGCGAATGCCATCTTGCGGGTGCTGCATATCAATACCAAAGGCGCGCACGATCAGCGCCTGTCCACTGAAGAGCTGCGCACCATCGTGCTCGAATCGGGCAGCTTCATGCCCACCAAGCACCGCAGCATTCTGCTGAACCTGTTTGACCTCGAAAACATTTCCGTCGACGACGTGATGATCCCGCGCCGCCGTATCGAAGCGCTCGATTTCGATGCGCCGTTTGAACAGATCCTGCATCAGCTCGAAACCTGCTATCACAACAAACTGATCGTCTACCAAGGTGACATTGACCGTGTGCTCGGCGTGCTGCACGTGCGCAAGACGCTCGCCGCCCTGCACAACCAGGAGCTGGAACGCGAGACGTTACGCGAACTGTTGGCCGAACCGTATTTCGTGCCGACGGGTACGCCGGTATTCCAGCAACTGCAGTATTTCCAGGAAAGCCGTCACCGTACGGCGCTGGTCGTCAATGAATATGGCGAACTGCAAGGGCTCGTCACGCCGGAAGACATCATCGAAGAACTGATCGGCGAATTCACCACGTCGATTCCACGTAGCGCCAATTCGCGTGGCGGCTGGAACGAGAACGGCGAATGCATCGTGGCAGGCAGCATGCCGTTGCGTGAACTGAACCGCTGGCTGCAACTCACGCTACCCACGGATGGGCCGAAAACACTCAATGGCCTGATCCTCGAAATTCTCGAAGACATTCCCGACGGCGACGTGTGCGTACAGATCCGCGACGTAAAGCTCGAAGTGATGCGCAGCGACGATCAGGCGATCCGCACCGTCAAGCTGTTCAAGCCGCCCACCCGCGCGGGCGCCAAGGCCGTGAAAGCGGCGCGTGGCTGAGCCCTAAGCGCTGCAGCATCGCACGCACTGGCCGCGCGCACAATTAGCCGATTGGCTGACTGGCGGCACCGGCCGCTGCATTGGATGATGACGTCGTCAAGTTCTACAGGCGGCTCATCACCGGTCTCTCATGTCAGCTTCTTTTCAATCCGCGGCTCCGCGATTGCGGCCTGTTGCTTTCGAAAACGAAGGCGCAGCCAGGCCGAAATCCAACGCGTTCGCACCCGATACCAACGCAAGTCTCGTCGACCCCGACAATGCCCCTGCTGTCCGTTTGCTGACCGACACGTTGCAGGAAGCAACCCGCCGCAACGCGTCGGATCTGCATATCGAACCAGCGGAACACGGCTGGCGAGTGAGGCTGCGGATCGATGGCGTACTGCATGAGATTCCTCAACCACCTGCCCATTTACACGACGCGTTCATCACGCGCGTGAAGGTGCTGGCGCGCATGGATATCGCGGAACGGCGCGTGCCGCAGGACGGCCGGCTGCGCATTGCCACTTCGCCCGGCCGCGTGGAAGACTATCGCGTCAACTCGCTGCCAACGCTATTCGGCGAAAAGCTGGTGTTGCGCAGGCTCGATGCGTTGCCCACCGATCTTTCGCTCGACTCGCTCGGCCTCGATCCACAGCAACGAGAAACAGTCGATGCAGCGATCCGCGCGCCGCATGGCCTCGTGCTCGTCACCGGGCCCACCGGCAGCGGCAAAACGCTTTCGCTCTATTGCTTCCTGCAGATGCTCAATGCCGAAGCGCGCAATCTTTGTTCGGTTGAAGATCCGGCTGAAATCCAATTGGCCGGCATCAATCAGGTCAGCGTGCGTGAAAAGGCTGGCCTGACTTTCGCCGTAGCCCTGCGTGCGTTTCTTCGTCAGGATCCGGACGTGATCATGGTCGGCGAAATCCGCGACGACGAAACTGCGGACGTTGCCGTGAAGGCGGCGCAAACCGGCCACCTTGTCCTGTCCACCTTGCATACCAACGACGCGCCTGCCGCGATCGCACGCCTGATCGATATTGGCGTGGAACCGTACAACCTGGCAGCCGCGCTGCGGATGGTGACGGCGCAGCGACTGGTGCGCAAGCTGTGCGTTGCGTGCCGCGCACCTGCTCCGCAATCCGTGGCGGCATTACACGCGGCAGGCTTTGCCGACGATCAGCTCGACAGCTGGCAACCGTACGCGGCCAACGGATGTGCGGCCTGCCACGGCATCGGCTACCGGGGGCGCGTCGGTGTCCATCAGGTGATGCCGGTCTCCGATGCGATGCGTGAGCTGATCGTGGCCACCGCCAGCACGCATGAACTCGCGCGGCTTGCTCAAGCAGAATGCGTAGCCACCTTGCGCGACGCGGCGCTGTCCCGCGTGCGCGATGGCACCACCAGTCTCGCAGAAGCGCTCGCAGCCACTGAGGTCGCATGACCACAGCCACGAGTAACCAATCCACTGCAGGCGACTTGCGCTTCAGATGGCGTGGTGTCGATGCCAACGGGGTACAAAAAAATGGCGCACTCATTGCGCCGGATGCACGCGCCGCGCGAGCAATGCTCAAGCGCGACAATCTGTTTATCTTCGACCTCACAGCGCAAGGGGCGGCGCCGCGCCCCAAGACCCGTGCTGCGGACGTCACACTCTTCACCCGCCAACTCGCCAGCCTGTTGCGCGCCGGCTTACCCCTCGCGCCTGCGCTGGACCTTCTGGCGCAAGCGCCACGGTCGCGACTACAAGGGATGCCCAGGATCGTTGCCGCTGTGGCCCGCGATATCACCGGCGGCCTGCGTTTCTCTGCAGCGTTGCAGCGGCATCCCGTGCAATTCAACGCGCTTTACTGTCAGCTTGTCGAAGTCGGAGAAGCGGCCGGTGCGCTGGCGAACGTTCTTGCCCGGCTTGCCGAAGATCGTGAACGCGCCGCCGCGCAGCGTGCCAAGGTACGCGCGGCGCTGACCTATCCGGTAGCGATCCTGCTGCTCGCGATCGGCATTACCGCAGCGTTGCTAGTGTGGGTCGTGCCGACCTTCGGCCAGATTTTCGAAGGCTTCGGCGCCAAATTGCCCGCGCCGACGCAGTTCGTACTGGGGTTGTCGTCCGGTGCGGCGCGCTGGAGCGTGCCGGTGCTTGTTATCGTCTTCGCGGCGACGTCGGCTGTGACGTTTCTGCTACGGCGTTCCGAAGCGGCGCGCATCCAGTTCGCGCGTTTATCGCTGACAATGCCGGTCGCCGGGCCATTGCTGGGTACGTTGTGCGCAGCCCGCTGGAGCCGCGCGCTCGGCACCTTGCTGTCCGCCGGTACGCCACTCGCCGACGCATTCGATTCCCTGACCCACGCCACCGGCAACGCCTTCTTCGATCGCGCCACGGTGGAGATTGCCGCGCGGCTGCGGCGCGGCGAACGGCTTGCGGCCGCGATGCATGCGGCGCACTGCTTTCCGCCCGAGGTCATCCAGCCGGTGGCGGTTGCCGAAGAATCCGGCGCGCTCGACACCATGTTGATCGACGTGGCCTCGCTAAGCGATCGTCAGGTCGACGAAAAGATTGGCACGCTGTCGAGCCTGTGCGAGCCGCTCGTCATCATCGTGCTGGGCGCGCTGGTCGGCGGTCTCGTGATCGCAATGTATCTTCCCATCATTCAACTCGGCAACGTGGTGTAGCATCGCAGCCGAATCCAGATCTTTCGTTATGCAGGCTACCCTCCCACTCGTGCCAGACACCTCTTCCAGCATGCTTTCGGGCTTGCTGCCCAGCCACTTTGCGGCCGGCCTCGGCCTCGCGTTTGGCAGCCTGCCCACCAGCCTGCAGATTGCGTTCACGGTCGTCTTCGGTCTCGTGATCGGCAGCTTCCTGAATGTGGTCGTGCATCGCGTGCCGATCATGCTCGAGCGTGCATGGCGCGAGGAAGTCAGCGAAGCCACCGACACACCGCTCGAAGATGACGGCCTGCCTGCACGCTACAACCTGTGGGTGCCGCGCAGCGCGTGCCCGCATTGCGGCCACGTGCTCGGCGCATGGGAGAATCTGCCCGTACTGAGTTATCTGCTGCTGCGCGGGCGGTGTTCCGCGTGCAAGACCCGCGTCAGTCTGCGCTACCCGTTGCTCGAAATCGCCAGCGCGGCTTTTGCGCTCGGTGCGCTCGCACTGTTTGGACCGACCGGCATGGCGCTCGCCGCCTTCGGGCTGTGCGCCGCCTTGCTCGCGATGAGCGCGATCGATATCGACACCCACCTGCTGCCTGATTCGATGACACTGCCGCTCTTGTGGGCGGGCCTCATCGTCAACTTCAGCGGCATGTTCGCCAGCCTTCACGACGCGGTGCTGGGTGCAATCTTTGGCTATCTGGTGCTGTGGGCCGTGCACTGGGTGTTCAGGCTGGTGCGCGGCGTCGAAGGGATGGGCTACGGCGACTTCAAACTGCTGGCCGCGCTAGGGGCATGGCTTGGCTGGGCGGCGTTGCCGCAGATCGTGCTGATCGCCGCGGTGGCCGGCGCGGTGGTCGGTCTCGCGGCAACCTGGCGCGGACGGATGCGTTTCGAAGAACCACTGCCATTCGGCCCGTTTCTCGCAGCGGGCGGTGCTGTTACGCTGTTTCTTGGCACACCGCTCTATCTGGCTCTGGGAGGCTGAAGCATGTTTGTTGTGGGTTTGACTGGCGGCATCGGCAGTGGCAAATCGACTGTAGCGGACCTGTTCGCCGTGCACGGCGTGCCACTGGTCGACACGGACCTGATCGCGCACCGCGTCACTGCGCCACACGGCGTGGCGATGCCGCAGATCGCCGCCGAGTTTGGCGACGAATTCGTCGCGGCGGACGGCTCGCTCGACCGCGCCCGCATGCGCACGCTGGTATTTAGCGACGAGGCCGCGCGCAAGCGCCTTGAAGGCATCACCCATCCGTTGATCCGCGCGGAGACTGAGCGTGAGCAGCGCGAGGCGCAGGGACCGTACGTGATCGTGGTCGTGCCGCTACTGATCGAGTCGGGCAGTTGGAAGACGCGCGTAAATCGCGTGCTGACGGTCGATTGCAGCGTCGAAACGCAAATCGCGCGCGTCATGCGCCGCAACGCATTCAGCCGTGAACAGGCGCTGGCGATCATCGCGCGCCAGGCAACCCGCGAAGCGCGGGTCACCGCTGCTGACGACGTGATAGACAACGACAACACGCCGCTGGACGCGCTGACGGCGCGGGTCGAGGCGCAGCATCGCGTGTACCTGGCCCTCGCCGGCGCCTGAAGGCACACGCACGGCACACGCACGCGAGACCCGCGCAAGAGGCAGACATGACGCCAGCATGGCCGATCTCGCGCAGCTCTAGTGAACTTTGCGGCAATACGAGAGCCAAAGCGCACTGAAAACCAGCCGAAACACGCAAAAAAAGTCGCTAAAGCGCATCGAAAAAGTGTGTGATTGCTAGGGTAGTCTCACGGCATTAGAATGTTCTGCATTCCCGTCACCGACCACGCCTGAGGCGAGCCCGCTTGATCCTTTACGAGTATCCCTTCAACGAGCGAATCCGGACGCTATTGCGCCTCGAAGATCTGTTCGAGCGCTTCACGTTCTTTCTGACTCAGGAAGATGCCAGGGAACATCACGTCGCACTGACCACGTTGTTCGAAATCTCTGAGGTTGCGGGTCGCGCGGATCTGAAATCGGATCTGATGAAAGAACTCGAGCGTCAACGGCAAACGCTGGCGCCATTTCGTGGCAATCCCGGCATCGAGCAAAACGCGCTGGAAGCGGTGCTCGGGGAAATTGAACAGACCTTGGCGGGGCTTTCGCAAATGCAGGGCAAGACCGGCCAGCATCTTGCGGACAACGAATGGCTCGCCAGCATCCGCAGCCGCGCGATCATTCCCGGCGGTACCTGCAAGTTCGATTTACCTTCGTACTACGCGTGGCAGCAATTCCATCCCGACCAGCGCCGTCAGGACATCGCCAAGTGGGTAACACCGCTGCTGCCGCTGCGCGACGCGGCCACGATTGTCCTGCGTCTCGCGCGTGAATCCGGTCAGGCGTCCAAGGTGATGGCCATGCAAGGCAGCTATCAGCAGATGCTGTCAGGTCGCTCCTATCAATTGATGCAGGTACGGGTTGCACCGGAATTGCGCGTGATTCCTGAAGCGAGCGCCAACAAATACATGCTGTGGGTACGCTTTACCGTGCAGGATGGCGATCTGAGGCCGCGCGCGGTCGATGTCGACGTGCCGTTCCAGCTGACGCTGTGCAGCCTCTAGCGCACGTATGCACACCTGAGCGAACCCTGTAGAACCGGATCATGGGCAGCGCCTTTAAAGCGGCGAGAAATGCCCCTATATTCGATACCTATCCCGATTCCGATTGACTGCCTGACCGTATGCCTACCGTCGTCAAATGCCCCACCTGCGGAAAGGATGTCCGCTGGACCCCCGAGAACCGCTTTCGCCCGTTCTGCTCCGACCGCTGCAAGCAGATCGACCTCGGCGCCTGGGCCGCTGAGAAATACAAGATCGGCGGCACAGATACAGAAACGCAGTCTGATGAAACGCCGGGCGGCGATTACAACCCGCATTGAGGCTGGCTACGCGGGCTAACGTTGCGAGCGCAGCGTCGCCCGTGGCAGGCTCTTATTGTCAGTTCTTTTCGGCTGCGAGCCATTCCAGCACGGGAATGGTCGCCGGCAACAGCGGCGAGACTTCCGCAGGCAGCGCCTGCCAGACAAAAGCCTGGCCTTCCCGGCCGTGGGGTTCGCCGGACCACTGCGTCACCTTGCAGAAGAACAGCCGTACATAGGCGTGCGGGTAATCGTGTTCGAGCGTATGCCACAAATGGCTCGCCTTGACGTCAATGCCCAGTTCTTCGTGCAATTCACGCGCGAGGGCCGCCTCAACCGACTCCCCCGCCTCCAGTTTGCCGCCCGGAAATTCCCAATAGCCTTCGTACGGCTTGCCGGCAGGACGCTGCGCGAGCAGATAGCGCCCGTCCGGCTGAATCAGCACGCCGACGGCGACCTCCGTCACCGGGCGGCCAGCGGCATTCTGCTGCTTGTCACTCATACCGGCGTCTTCCGGCCTGACCAGTCGCGCGCGAACTGCCACGCAACACGCCCTGAGCGCGAACCGCGCTCCAGCGCCCACACGAGCGCATCGCCGCGCGCCGCTTCGACTTCGGCGTCGTCGCAGCCGAAGTGTCGCAGCCAGTGGGCAATGATCGACAGGTAATCGTCCTGTTTGAACGGATAGAAGCTGACCCACAGCCCAAAGCGCTCGGACAGCGAGATCTTCTCTTCCACCAGTTCACCCGGATGAATCTCGCCGTCGGACGTGTGCTTGTACGTCTCGTTGTCGCTCATGTACTCGGGCAGCAGATGGCGGCGATTCGACGTGGCGTAGATCAGCACGTTGTCGGACTGCGCAGCGATCGAGCCGTCGAGCGCGACCTTCAGCGCCTTGTAGCCCGATTCGCCGTCTTCGAACGAGAGGTCGTCGCAGAACACCACGAAGCGCTCCGGCCGCTGCGCGATCAGATCGACGATGTCGCCAAGGTCGTGCAGATCGTCTTTATCCACTTCGATCAGACGCAGGCCGTCTTTCGCATACGCGTTCAGGCAAGCCTTGATCAGCGACGACTTGCCGGTGCCCCGCGCGCCCGTCAGTAGCACGTTGTTGGCTGGCTGCTTGTGCACGAACTGCCGGGTGTTCTGCTCGATCAACCCTTTCTGGCGATCGATGTTTTGCAGGTCGTCGAGCGTGATCGCCGAAATCGCGGGCACCGGCTGCAAATAGCCGCGCCCCTGGCGCTTACGCCAGCGAAACGCCACCGCAGCTTCCCAATCGATGTTCGGTGCGGCAGGCGGAAGCATCGCTTCGAGGCGGACGAGCACGGCTTCGGCCCGGGTCAGAAACTGTTCGAGTTTATCCATGGCGGTGAGATAAGCGGCGAGGCGCCGCGTAATGAACCTGGTTACGAACGATAGTCGGCGTTGATGCTCACGTAGTCGTGCGACAGATCGCAAGTCCAGATCGTGGCTTGCGCATTGCCGCGGCCGAGTACGACGCGAATGCCGATCTCGCTCTTTTTCATGACGCGCTGGCCGTCTTCCTCACGATAGGCCGGATTGCGGCCGCCGGCAGTTGCGACCAGCACGTCGTCCAGATACAGATCGATCTTGCCGACGTCGAGATCGTCCACGCCGGCATAGCCGATGGCCGCAAGAATGCGGCCGAGATTCGGATCCGATGCATAGAAGGCCGTCTTCACGAGCGGCGAGTGGCCGATCGCGTAAGCGATCTGGCGGCATTCGCCGACGCTCGAGCCGCCTTCCACCTGCACGGTCATGAATTTGGTCGCGCCTTCGCCGTCGCGCACGATCAACTGCGCGAGCGTTTGTGCGACTTCGGTCACCGCGTCGCGCAACGCTGCGTAAGCGGGCGAATCGGTGGACGTGATCGCCGGCAGGCTCGATTTGCCCGACGCGATCAGAATGAATGAATCGTTGGTCGACGTGTCGCCGTCAATCGTGATGCAGTTGAACGAGCGGTCCGCCACGTGTTTGACCAAGGCATCGAGCACCGGTTGGGCGACGGCGGCGTCGAACGCGAGGAAACCGAGCATGGTGGCCATGTTCGGCTTGATCATGCCAGCGCCCTTGCTGATGCCGGTGAGCGTGACCGTGTGGCCGTCGATGGTGACCTGACGCGAAGTGGCCTTCGGCAGCGTGTCCGTGGTCATGATCGCGTGGGCTGCGTCGTACCAGTTGGCTTCCTTGCGGTTCGCCAGCGCAGCCGGCAGACCGGCCTTCAGACGCTCGACCGGCAGCGGCTCCAGAATCACGCCCGTCGAAAACGGCAGCACCTGCTCCGGCGTGATCTCGACGAGACGCGCCAGTTCAGCGCAGGTTTCGCGCGCATGCGCGAGGCCCGGTTCGCCCGTACCCGCATTCGCGTTGCCGGTGTTGATCACCAGCGCGCGGATCGGTTTGCCGCCGGTGCGCACACGCTCGAGATTCTCGCGGCAGACCGTTACCGGCGCGGCGCAAAAGCGGTTCTGCGTGAACACGCCGCCTACCGTCGCGCCTTCGTCGACGGAAATGACCAGCACGTCCTTGCGGTTTGGCTTGCGGATATTCGCCTCCGCCCAGCCTAGCGTAACGCCGGCGACGGGATGGAGTTGAGCGGGATCGATCGAGGGGAAATTGACAGCCATAGTCGCGACCTGTCGAAGAAAATGCCGGCGGGCGCCGGCATCGAGGGGATCGGAAACTGGTGGTTCGGGCATGCTGCCGAACCACCGCGAAATCAACAGCAATGCACCGTGTAAAGCGACGCGGCGCGCTTAAAAGCGCGCCGCCTGCGGCATTACACGATCTTGCCGTGGCACTGCTTGTACTTCTTGCCGCTGCCGCACGGGCACGGGTCGTTGCGGCCGACCTTCGGCACATTGTCCGCGTTCACATCCGGCGCGACAGCGTGCGACGAACCGTGGCTCATCGCGTCGCCAATCATCGCCGCGGTAGCGGCTTCCGCAGCCGCCGGTGCTGCTGCCTCGGCAAATTCAGCGTGACGGAATTCGACGTTCTCAAGGTGGCTGCCTTGCTCCTCATACTGCTCGGCAGCCTGCTCCAGTTGCTCCGGCGACTGGATCTGCACGTTCATCACCACCCGGGTGACTTCGAGCTTCACCGCGTCGAGCATCGCGGCGAACAGTTCGAACGCCTCGCGCTTATATTCCTGCTTCGGATTCTTCTGCGCGTAACCACGCAGATGGATACCCTGACGCAGATGGTCGAGCGCAGCCAGATGCTCGCGCCAGCTACGGTCCAGCGTTTGCAGCATGATCGAGCGCTCGAACGCGCTGAACGATTCACGGCCGACCTGTTCGACCTTCGATTCGTATGCTTCGTCCGCCGCGGCTTCAACCGCTTCGAGAATTTCGTCCGCGCTGATCGAATTCGACTCGTTGATCATTTCCTGGATCGCGAGGTCGAGCTGCCATTCGTTGCGCAGCACTTCCTCCAGCTCGGGCACGTCCCACTGTTCTTCAATGCTGCCGGCCGGTACGAACTGATGAACGATATCGGCGATCACGCCATGACGCATCGCGCCGATGGTTTCCGTGATGTCGTTCGCTTCAAGCAATTCATTGCGCTGCTGGTAGATCACCTTGCGCTGATCGTTCGACACATCGTCGTATTCGAGCAATTGCTTGCGAACATCGAAGTTGCGTGCTTCAACCTTACGCTGCGCCGATTCGATCGAGCGCGAGACGATGCCCGCTTCGATCGCTTCGCCTTCAGGCATCTTCAGGCGGTCCATGATCGCGCGCACGCGATCGCCCGCGAAGATGCGCAGCAGTGGATCTTCCAGCGACAGATAGAAACGCGACGAGCCCGGGTCGCCCTGACGGCCAGCACGGCCGCGCAACTGGTTGTCGATCCGGCGCGATTCGTGACGTTCCGTCCCGATGATGTGCAGGCCACCCGCGGCCTTCACCTGATCGTGCAGCGCCTGCCATTCGTCGTGAAGCTTCTGGATGCGGCGTTGCTTGTCGTCGTCGGCAACCGTTTCGTCCAGTTCGATGAACGACGCCTGCTTTTCCGCGTTGCCGCCGAGCACGATGTCGGTACCGCGGCCGGCCATGTTGGTGGCGATCGTGATGCGCTTCGGACGGCCTGCTTCGGCGACGATCTCCGCTTCACGCGCATGCTGTTTCGCGTTGAGCACTTCGTGCGGCAAACCGGCCTGCTTGAGCAGATGCGACAGCAATTCCGAGTTTTCGATCGACGTCGTACCGACCAGTACCGGCTGACCACGCTCGTAGCAGTCGCGAATGTCGCGGATCACCGCGTCGTAGCGTTCCTTCGCGGTCTTGTAGATCTGATCCTGTTTGTCGATCCGCTTCGGCGGACGGTTGGTCGGGATCACGACCGTTTCGAGACCGTAGATCTCGTTGAATTCGTATGCTTCGGTATCGGCCGTACCGGTCATGCCGGACAGCTTTGCGTACATACGGAAGTAGTTCTGGAACGTGATCGACGCGAGCGTTTGATTCTCGCTCTGGATCTTGACGTGTTCCTTCGCCTCGACGGCCTGATGCAGACCGTCCGACCAGCGGCGACCCGACATCAAACGGCCGGTAAATTCGTCGACGATCACCACTTCGCCGTTCTGGACGACGTAGTGCTGGTCCTTGAAGAACAGCGTATGCGCGCGCAACGCGGCGTACACGTGGTGCATCAACGTGATGTTCTGCGGCGCGTACAGACTTTCGCCCTCGCCGATCAGGCCCCATTCGGCGAGCAGACGCTCGGCCTTCTCGTGGCCCGACTCCGTCAGGAATACCTGGCGGCCCTTTTCGTCCAGCGTGTAGTCGCCCGGCTTTTCAACGCCTGTGCCGTCGGCTTTCTCTTCGCCAATCTGGCGTTCGAGCAGCGGCGGCAGCGCATTCATGCGCACGTAGAGTTCGGTGTGGTCTTCGGCCTGGCCGGAGATGATCAGCGGCGTACGGGCCTCGTCGATCAGGATCGAGTCGACCTCGTCGACCACCGCGAAATTCAGGGCTCGTTGCACGCGCGCGTCGGTCTCGTAGACCATGTTGTCGCGCAGGTAGTCGAAGCCGAATTCGTTGTTAGTGCCGTAGGTAATGTCAGCCGCGTAGGCTTCCTGTTTGGCGCCATGATCCATCTGCGACAGATTGATGCCGACCGACAGCCCGAGGAAGTTGTACAGACGCGCCATCCATTCGGCGTCGCGCTGGGCAAGGTAATCGTTGACCGTGACGACGTGCACGCCGCGGCCGGACAGCGCGTTCAGGTACACCGGCAATGTAGCGACGAGCGTCTTGCCTTCGCCAGTACGCATTTCGCCGATCTTGCCGTAGTGCAGAACCATGCCGCCAATCAGCTGCACGTCGAAGTGGCGCATTTTCAGCACCCGCTTGCTGGCCTCGCGGCAGACCGCGAAGGCTTCCGGCAGGAGCTTGTCGAGCGACTCGCCGCTCGCGACACGCTGGCGGAATTCACCCGTTTTGGCGCGCAGTTGATCGTCCGTCAATTGCTCGATCTGCGGCTCGAGCGCATTGATCGCCGTGACGGTCTTTTGATATTGCTTGACTAGCCGCTGGTTGCGGCTGCCAAAAATCTTCTGTAGAAAACCGGTGGTCATCGGATCGGTGTCTGCGTCGCGGCTTCGGCTGGGTTCGCGGCGTGCGGATGATGCACGTGCGCTCCGGGGTCGGAAGGGCCTCGGCGGCTTAGTCCAAGAGTGAATTCGAATCGGGCATTTTAGCACGCGCCCCCGCGTGCGCCTGTGTCAGTGGCGCGACGGCGGCAAGGCCTCCCGGGCCCGCCGCAGCGACCTCTGACGGTGCGCATTCAGGCGAGTCCGCGTGCATCCCGCGCGGTACAATCGCGGCGTGAAGGCACATGGGGTGCGAACACGCCGTTACCATCAAACATGAGCCGTTTTCCGTCCTTTTCAAGGCCGCCGCCCAAGCAGTTCAACGCGCGCCGCCCGCAGCCGGTCGCCGAAGTGCTCAATCGCACGGATGCGTTCGCGGCTCTGCGCGCGGGCGTCGAGCAGATTGCGGCGCTCGAAAAGGATCTGCGCGAGTTGCTGCCCGACTATCTGGCAACGAGTGTCGAGCCGAGCTTTATCAAGGAAGGTGTGCTGGCCCTTTTTGCCGCGCACAATGCGCTGGCGGCACGGCTGCGCCATATCGAGCCGCGGCTGTTGTCCGATTTGCAGCAGCGTGGCTGGCCGGTCAATGCGCTGAGAATCCGCGTGCGGCCGCAGCCCGCCAAAGAGCCGCCGCCGGTCAAACAGGCGCGTATGACGCCGGTCGGCGCCGACGCCTTACACGCGCTCTCACAATCCCTCGCGCCGTCGCCGTTGCAGGAAGCGCTGGCGAAGATGGCGGCGAGGCATCGGAGAAATCGCTGAACAAAAAATAAGCGGCCTTCACGGCCGCTTATTTTTCATTCATCCGATTCGGAAGCTTCGCCACGAAGGCGTTACGCCAATCAGGCAAACGCCGTCTGCGTTTCATACGCGAAGCCGCGCGGCGCCTTCTGCGTGTCGTCGAACGTGACGATTTCGTACGCATCTTCATGCGCCAGCAACTCACGCAGGAGCGCGTTGTTCAGGCCGTGACCCGACTTGTACGCGGTGTACGAGGCCAGCAACGGGTGGCCAACCACATACAGATCGCCGATCGCGTCGAGCATCTTGTGCTTCACGAATTCGTCGTCGTAGCGCAGACCGTCGTTGTTCAGGATGCGGTATTCGTCGAGCACGATCGCGTTATCCATGCTGCCGCCACGAGCCAGACCGAGCTCGCGCATCATTTCCACTTCATGCGCAAAGCCGAACGTACGCGCGCGGGCAATTTCCCGCACGTACGACGTATTGGCAAAATCCACTTCCAGCGCCTGGCCAGTTTTATCGACAGCCGGGTGACGGAAATCGATCGTGAATTTCAGCTTGAAACCGAAAAACGGGTCGAGACGCGCGAACTTGTCGCCGTCGCGGATTTCGACCGGCTTGGTGACCTTAATGAATTTCTTTGCCGCGTTCTGCTCTTCAATACCGGCCGACTGAATCAGAAATACGAACGAACCCGCGCTGCCGTCCATGATGGGGATTTCTTCAGCGGTGACCTCGACATACAGATTGTCAATACCGAGTCCGGCGCAGGCGGACATCAAATGCTCGACCGTCGACACGCGCGCGCCGTCTTTCTGCAACACGGAAGCCAGGCGCGTATCGCCAATTGCCATGGCCGACGCGGGAATGTCCACCGGCGTGGGCAAATCCACGCGTGAAAACACAATGCCCGTATCCGGCGCTGCCGGGCGGAGCGTCAGGTTGACTTTGCGGCCCGAGTGCAGGCCAATGCCAACAGTCTTGACGATCGATTTGATAGTGCGCTGCTTCAACATGGTGATCTTCTATTCGATTGAAAATCCCAATCGGGACTTTTTATTCCATAGCGTGAATTATACTCCAATACCCTAAGGAGCGTCTTGGCGCGGAACGTATCAATCTGTTTCGCTCCATTACCCAGGAGACACGCATCAGGAAAGCGTGACGGGCCGATGTCCGGAACGGAGGCGTTTCCGGTCATCGGCCCGCGTAACGGCCTGTCACAAAAGCGTCTTATGCGCCGTTGCCCTGATACAACGCGCTCAGTGCGCGGCCTCAGGACGAAGGCATTGAACGCACAGTAACTAGCTCAA
The DNA here is from genome assembly GCF_046027215.1 of Paraburkholderia fungorum. Taxonomy (GTDB): domain Bacteria; phylum Pseudomonadota; class Gammaproteobacteria; order Burkholderiales; family Burkholderiaceae; genus Paraburkholderia; species Paraburkholderia fungorum_D. The sequence continues at coordinate 4,091,461 of NZ_JAQQEN010000001.1, forward strand.
CGTAGCGAGGATACTCCCTGCATCGCTGACTTCGAATTTGCCGGCAGCCTCGACGTTCAACGTCTTGACCACGCCGTCGTCGACCACCATCGCGTAGCGCTGGGAACGGATCCCCATGCCGCGCGCCGACAAATCCTGCTCGAGACCAAGCGCCCGCGTGAAAGCCGCACTGCCGTCCGCCATCATGCGCACCTTGCCCGAGGCGTGCTGATCGCGTCCCCACGCGCCCATTACGAACGCGTCGTTGACGGACACGCACCAGATTTCGTCGATGCCAAGCGCGCGCAGCTGCGCGGCGTGCTCGACATAACCCGGTACGTGTTTGGCCGAACAGGTCGGCGTGAACGCGCCTGGCAATCCGAAGATCACCACGCGTTTGCCCGCCGTCTGTTCGCGCACGTCGAAGCTGTTAGGCCCGATCGTGCAGCCCGCCCGCTCGTCTTCGACAAATTCGAAGAGCGTCGCGTCGGGCAGCTTGTCACCTGTCTGAATCATGCTCAGTCCTTTGCATCGATGCGAAGCACGCTCGCACGTCGTCGTGTCGCAGTGAAAAATCCGGCGTCAGCTCAACTGCAAGCTCCGCCACCCGGCGACAGTCACCCACTCCGCTTCGCGAATCCGAAGAGGGCACTTGTCCTTGCCGCGAATCTGACGATACGCGACTTGTTCGCCGTTCACCCGCCACGCTCGTGCATTCGTCTGCTAGCGCGTGCGCAAACCTGCCGCAACACCCGCGCCGCAGCGAAAGCCTGCTCGTGCGCTCAGTCCGCCTGCTTGCGCAGGAAAGCCGGAATGTCGTACGTATCGACACCCTTTTCCTGCAGTGCCTGCACGTGCGAAGCCGCCGTATCGCGCGACGTGCGCCACACAGCCGGCGTATCCAGCGCGCCGTAATCGGCCGTGCTGGCGTGCGACGGCGCGTAAGCAGCGTGTTGCATCGTGCTGATCGGCTGGTTGTCAGTGCCGGTGCGCAAGAGCGTCATGGGTGCCGATTGCTGCTTCTTCGCCGCACGGCCCAGACCCGTTGCCACGACCGTCACGCGCAGCGCGTCGCCCATTGCATCGTCGTACACCGCGCCAAAGATGACCGTAGCGTCTTCTGCTGCGTAGCTCTTGATGGTGTTCATCACTTCGCGCGTTTCCGACAGACGCAGCGAACGGCTCGACGTGATGTTGACCAGCACGCCACGCGCGCCCGACAGATCCACACCTTCCAGCAGCGGGCTGGCGACAGCCTGCTCAGCGGCCAGACGCGCGCGATCGACACCGGCAACCGTCGCCGTGCCCATCATCGCCTTGCCCTGCTCGCCCATCACCGTCTTCACGTCTTCGAAGTCGACGTTCACCAGACCGTCAACGTTGATGATTTCCGCGATACCGGCCACTGCGTTGTTCAGAACGTCGTCGGCGCACTGGAAGCACTTGTCCATCTCGGCGTCATCGCCCATCACCTCGAACAGCTTGTCGTTCAGAACGACGATCAGCGAGTCGACGTGATCCTCCAGTTGCTGCGAACCTGCTTCTGCGACGCGCATCCGCTTGCCGCCTTCAAATTCGAACGGCTTGCTGACCACGCCAACAGTCAAGATACCCATTTCCTTGGCGATCTGCGCGACCACCGGTGCTGCGCCCGTGCCCGTGCCGCCGCCCATGCCGGCGGTGATGAACACCATGTGCGCGCCGCGCAGTGCGTCGGCGATGCGCTCACGTGCTTCTTCTGCTGCGGCGCGGCCCATTTCCGGCTTCGCCCCAGCGCCCAGGCCCGTGTTGCCGAGCTGGATCACCGCGGTGGCGCGCGAGCGCGACAGAGCCTGCGCGTCCGTGTTCATCACGATGAAGTCGACGCCTTGCACGCCTTTGTTGATCATGTGCTGAACAGCATTGCCGCCAGCGCCACCTACTCCGACCACCTTGATGATGGTGCCGTTCGTTTCGGTTTCCAGCATCTGGAATTCCATGTTGCCTCCGTCAAGATAAAAAATTACAGCCACTTCGGCCGTTATTCGGCAGGAGATCGGGCAACCCCCTGTCGCGCGCCGGCCGCCGGCACCAGCGCGAATTTACGTAAAATCGTTCAAAACCAGAATTCGTTAGAAGTTGCCGAGGAACCAGTCTTTCATTCGCGTGAAGACCTGGCCCATCGACCCCGACTGCACCGCGACCTTGCGGCCGCGCATCCGTTGCGAGCGTCCTTCGACGAGCAGGCCCATTGCCGTCGAATAACGCGGGTTACGCACGACGTCAGCCAGACCGCCCGCGTATTCCGGCACGCCGATGCGCACCGGCTTCAGGAAAATGTCCTCGCCGAGTTCGACCATGCCGAGCATCATCGACGCGCCGCCGGTCAGCACCACGCCGGAGCTCAGCAGCTCCTCGTAACCCGACTCGCGCACCACCTGCTGCACGAGCGAAAACAGTTCTTCGACCCGCGGCTCGACGACCGCGGCCAGCGCCTGGCGCGACAGCGTGCGCGGACCGCGCTCGCCGAGACCCGGCACTTCGATCATTTCGTCCGGATCGGCGAGTGCCTGCTTCGCGATGCCGTAGTCGACCTTGATGTCTTCCGCGTCCGGCGTCGGCGTGCGCAGCGCCATCGCGATGTCGCTCGTGATCTGGTCGCCGGCAATCGGAATCACCGCCGTGTGACGAATCGCGCCTTCGCTGAAAATCGCAATATCCGTCGTGCCGCCGCCGATATCGACCAGCACCACGCCGAGTTCCTTTTCGTCTTCCGTCAGCACCGCCAATGACGACGCGAGCGGCTGCAGAATCAGATCGTTCACTTCAAGCCCGCAGCGGCGCACGCACTTGACGATGTTCTGCGCCGCGCTCACCGCGCCGGTGACGATGTGCACCTTCACTTCCAGGCGGATGCCGCTCATGCCGATCGGCTCGCGCACGTCTTCCTGGCCGTCGATGATGAATTCCTGCGTCAGGATGTGCAGTACCTGCTGATCGGTCGGAATGTTGATCGCCTTGGCGGTCTCGATCACGCGCGCCACATCGGTCTGCGTGACTTCCTTTTCCTTGATCGCCACCATCCCGCTCGAATTGAAGCTGCGGATATGGCTGCCGGCGATCCCCGTGAATACATTCGTGATCTTGCAATCGGCCATCAACTCGGCTTCTTCGAGCGCGCGTTGAATAGACTGCACGGTGGCTTCGATGTTCACCACCACGCCTTTCTTGAGCCCCTTCGATTCGCTCTGGCCGAGGCCGATCACCTCGTAGTGACCTTCGCCCTTCAGCTCGGCGACGATAGCCACGACCTTCGACGTCCCGATGTCGAGGGCGACCAGCAGATCTTTATAGTCTTTACTCATAGCGTGCTCATTGCGTGTGATGTCCGTTTACTTCTTCTTGCCCTTGTCGGGTTCGCTGATAAAGCGCATGCCAGCGGCACGAATCGCGAAACCGTTCGGATAGCGCAAGTCCGCATACTCGATATCCTTTCCCCAACGTTGCGTCACCGCGTTCCACGCCGCGGTCAGGCGCTTGCTGCGATCGAGCAGCGTCTCCTGATTACGTTCGCGCCCAAGTTCCACCTGCATCCCATTCGACAGCTTCACCGTCCACGCATAACGCGGCGACAGTGCTACTTCTTCAGGCGTCGCGCCCAGCGGCGCAAACCACTTCTGGAAGTCGTGATACCGCGCGACGACTTCTTTAGCCGAGCCGTCCGGGCCGTCGAATGCGGGCAGCTCTTCTTCGAGCTCGCCCTGATTCGCGGTGAACAGCTCGCCGTCGACGCTCACCAGCTGATCGCTGCCCCACGTCCCCAGCGGTTTGTACTCCTCGAGCGTGACAGCCAGTGCATTCGGCCAGACGCGCCGCACGCTCGCGTGACGCACCCACGGCATCTGCTCGAACGCCTGACGTGCGACGTCGAGATCCACCGTAAAGAAGTTGCCCTTCAACCGCCCCACTACACCGGCACGTACTGTCGGCGAATTGATGTGCTCCGTATCGCCGTCGATCTTTATTTCGCGCAGTGCGAAATTCGGACGCTGGATCAGCCAGTAACCGCCTGCCGCCAGCAGCACGAGCACCAGCAACGCATGCAATGCGTTGGCGGCGAAATTGAGCTGGCGAACGTTGTTCCACATGGTGTTGCTTTTGGGTCGCCCCGGTTAGTCCTTCAAGGTCAGCGCCAATACGCCGACAACCAGTTCCTGATAACTGATGCCCACCGCACGCGCCGCCTTCGGCGGCAGCGAGTGATCGGTCATGCCAGGCGCCGTGTTCACTTCGAGGAAATACGGATTGCCGCTCGCGTCCAGCATGAAGTCGGCGCGCCCCCAGTCGGTACAGCCGAGGACGTCGAACGCGCGGCGCGCCAGCACTTTCAGCCGGGCCTCTTCGTCGGCGGCGAGGCCGCAAGGAATCAGGTACTCCGTGTCGTTAGCGATGTACTTCGCGTGGTAATCGTAGAACTCGCCGGCCGGCACGATGCGGATCACCGGCAGATCCAGATCGCCCGCGATGCACGCGGTGTACTCGCCGCCGCCTTCAATGCTCTGTTCCACCACGACAATCCTGTCGTACTTGACCGCTTCGACCAGCGCTGCCGGCAATGCGTCGGCGCTTTTCACCTTGATCACCGCGACGCTCGACCCTTCGCTCGCCGGCTTCACGAACAGCGGCAAGCCGAGCTTCGCGACGATGTCTTTCGCTCGCGCTTCGTAGTCGTCGCCGCGCAGCACGGCTTCGAACGGCGGTGTCGGAATGCCGAGTTGCTGCCACACGAGCTTGGTGCGGAACTTGTCCAGACCGAGCGCCGAGCCGAGCACGCCGCTACCCGTGTAACGGATGCCGTAAAAATCGAGCGCGCCCTGGATCTGGCCGTTCTCGCCGTAGCCGCCATGCAGCGCGTTGAACGCGCGCACAAAGCCTTCGTCTTTCAATGCCGCGAGCGGACGCTCAGCCGGGTCGAACGGATGCGCGTCGACACCGGCGTCGCGCAGGCCTTGCAGCACCAGGCGGCCGGAATTGAGCGACACCTCGCGCTCGGCGGAGTCCCCACCGAGCAGCACGGCCACTTTGCCGAATTGTTTTGCGAGTTGATCCAATTTGATACTGCTCATTTCACTCACACCTTCGTTTCCTGCGCGAGGCGTCCCGGCACACCGCCGATCGAACCCGCGCCCATCGTGATCACCACATCGCCGTCGCGCACCACTGCTGAGAGCGCGTCCGGCACTTCATCCACCAGATCGACAAACACGGGCTCGACCTTGCCCGCGACGCGCAACGCGCGCGCCAGGGCACGGCCGTCAGCCGCGACGATCGGCGCTTCGCCGGCCGCATAGACCTCGGTCAGCACCAATGCATCCACTGTCGACAGCACCTTCACAAAATCTTCGAAGCAATCGCGCGTGCGCGTGAAGCGGTGCGGCTGGAACGCCAGCACCAGACGCCGCCCCGGAAACGCACCGCGCGCCGCCGCCACCGTTGCCGCCATTTCGACCGGGTGATGGCCGTAGTCGTCGACCAGCGTGTAAGCGCCGCTCGTTTTGCCCTCGATCACGACCGGCACTTCGCCGTAGCGTTGGAAGCGTCGTCCCACGCCGTTGAAATCCGCGAGTGCTCGCTGGATATCGGCATCTTTCACTTCAAGTTCAGTCGCAATTGCAATTGCGGCCAAAGCGTTCTGTACGTTGTGCTCGCCAGGCAGGTTCAGCACGATGTCGAGCGGCGGCGCGTCTTCGCGCAACGTCGTGAAATGCATCTTGCCGTTGCGTGCTTCGACGTTGACCGCGCGCACCTGCGCATCCGGCGCGAGGCCGTAGCGGATGATCGGCTTCGACACGAACGGCAGGATCTCCTTCACGTTTGGATCGTCCACACACAACACCGCGATGCCGTAGAACGGCAGACGGTGCGTGAACTCGATGAACGCCTGCTTGAGCCGCGCGAAATCGTGGCCGTAGGTGTCCATGTGATCGGCGTCGATATTCGTGATGACTTCGATCACCGGGAACAGATTCAGGAACGACGCATCCGACTCATCCGCTTCGGCGACGATAAAGTCGCCCGTGCCGAGCCGCGCATTCGCGCCCGCGCTGATCAGCCGGCCGCCGATCACGAAGGTCGGGTCGAGACCGCCCGCCGCCAGCACGCTCGCCACCAGCGAGGTGGTCGTCGTCTTGCCGTGCGTGCCGGCAATCGCGATGCCCTGCTTCAGCCGCATCAGTTCCGCGAGCATCACCGCGCGCGGCACGATCGGAATCCGGCGATGGCGCGCGGCCAGCACTTCCGGGTTATCGCTGCGCACCGCCGTCGACACGACGACAGCATTCGCGCCTTCGATGTTCTCCGCCGCATGGCCGATCGCGATCCGCGCGCCAAGCGCCGCGAGGCGATCCGTGATCGCGTTGCTCGTGAGATCCGAGCCGCTCACCTGATAGCCGAGATTGACCAGCACCTCCGCGATGCCGCTCATGCCGACACCACCGATGCCGACAAAGTGAATGTGTTTGACGATGTGTTTCATTGCTTTCCTTCCAGGCTCGGGCTCGGGGTCCAACCCGCCACAGTGGCGCAAATCTGCGCGACCTGCTCCGTGGCGTCGGGTTTCGCGAGCGAGCGCGAACGCTCTGCCATTTCCGCGAGGGACTCTCGCGTCTGGCTGCGCAACCAGCCGGCGAGCTTTTCCGCCGACAGGTCGCGTTGCTGCACGACCAGCGCCGCGCCGTTGTCGGCGAGGAACGCTGCATTAGTTGTCTGGTGATCGTCTACTGCAAAAGGGAACGGCACGAAAAACGCCGCCACGCCTACTGCTGAAATCTCCGACACCGTCATCGCGCCTGCACGGCAGATCACCAGATCCGCGTTCGCGTACGCGCTCGTCATGTCGTCGATAAAGGGCACGAGGTCCACGTCGGCACCGGTTTGCAGGCCGGCCGCCGCGTAGTTCTCGCGCAGTGCTTCAATATGCTTTGCGCCCGCCTGATGCACGATGCGCGGACGTTGATCCGATGCCAGCATCGCTACCGCGCGCGGCACCACTTCATTCAATGCCGCCGCACCCAGACTGCCGCCCACCACCAGCACATTCAGCGGACCGCTGCGCTGTGCGTAGCGTGCTTTGGGTGCAATTGCGCGCGCAAGTTCCGCACGAATCGGGTTGCCGGTCCATTCGCCGTGCGGCAATGCATTCGGGAACGCCACCAGCACACGTCGTGCGACCTTCGCGAGCACCTTGTTCGCGAGTCCGGCGATCGAATTCTGTTCATGCAACACCAGCGGACGACCGCTCAACGCAGTCATCAATCCTGCCGGGAACGTGATGTAACCGCCCATGCCGAGCACGACGTCGGGCTTCACGCGACGCAGCACGCTCAGACTCTGCATGCAGGCGCGCAGCAGCGTCACCGGCAACATCAGCTTGGTCTTCATACCCTTGCCGCGCAGGCCGCCAAAACGCACGTACTCCATCGGGATACCGTGTTTCGGCACGAGCGTCGCTTCCATGCCGGCCGGATTGCCGAGCCACACGACCTTCCAGCCCCACGCCTGCATCAGATGAGCGACCGCGAGCCCCGGGAACACGTGTCCCCCGGTGCCACCGGCCATCACCATCAGCGTGCGTTGCGGCAGAGCGGTCATACCTTGCCCCCACGCATGAGCACCCGGTTCTCGTAGTCCACGCGCATCAGAACCGCCACCGCGACGCAGTTCAGGACGATGCCCGAACCGCCGTAGCTGACGAGCGGCAGCGTGAGACCCTTGGTCGGCAGCAAGCCGAGGTTCACGCCCATGTTGATGAAGGTCTGCGCGCCGAACCAGATGCCGACGCCCTTCGCCACGAGGCCCGCGAAGGTACGGTCGAGCGCGAGTGCCTGACGGCCGATTTCGAACGAGCGGCGCACGATCCAGTAGAACATCAGGATCACCACCAGCACGCCGACAAAACCGAGTTCCTCGCCGATCACCGCGAGGATGAAGTCGGTATGCGCTTCGGGCAGGTAGTTGAGCTTTTCCACGCTGCCGCCGAGGCCGACGCCAAACCATTCGCCGCGTCCGAATGCGATCAGCGAGTGGGTCAATTGATAGGCCTTGCCTTGCGCGTAACGGTCGTCCCACGGATCGAGGTAAGCGAAAATCCGCTCGCGACGCCACGGCGACGCCCACACCAGCAAACTGAACGTGCCGACCGCAGTAGCCACCAGGCCGCCGAACAGCTTGCCGTTCACGCCGCCGAGGAACAGCACGCCCATCGCGATCGCGGCGATCACCATGAACGCGCCCATGTCCGGCTCGAGCAGCAGCAACGCGCCGACGAGACCCACCGCCACCGCCATCGGTAAAAAGCCCTTGGCGAAGCTGTGCATGTATTCCTGTTTGCGCACCGTGTAGTTCGCCGCGTAGATCGTCACGGCGAGCTTCATGATTTCCGACGGCTGCATGTTCGTGATGCCGAGCGGAATCCAGCGGCGCGCGCCGTTCACTCCCTTGCCTACGTGCGGAATCAGCACGATCACCAGCGCGACCAGTGAAATCAGGAAGAGCTTCGGCGCGTACTTATCCCACGTCGAGATCGGAATGCGGAACGACACGATGCCGATCACCGAGCCCATCACCACGAAGATGATCTGGCGCACGAGGAACGCATAGTCGCGATACGACGCGTATTTCGGCGAATCGGGCATGGCGATCGACGCCGAATACACCATCACGACGCCAAGGCCGAGCAGCGCGACGACCACCCACAGCAGCGAGTGATCGTAGTCGAGCATGCGCGAGCGCAGCGGACGCACGCCGTTGACGGCGCTCGCCAGACCGCTGCCGCCCGAGCGGCCTGTTGCACGGCCCGCGTCGCCTTCTGTTGCACGCGCCCCCGCGAGGCGCGAACCGAAGCGTTCCGACCAGCTCATATCATCGTCCCCCGTTCGGCCGCGATGTCTTCTACCGTGCTGCGGAATACCGCCGCACGGTGTGCGTAACCCTTGAACATGTCGAAGCTCGCGCACGCCGGCGACAGCAACACGGCGTCGCCCGGCTGCGCCAGCGCCGTGGCGGCACGCGTCGCTTCTTCGAGCGTGGCGTGATCGGTCAGCGCGACGCCGGTGTGTTCGAGCGCGCTGCGAATCCGCGGCGCATCGTGGCCGATCAGCATCACGGCGCGGCACCAGCGCATGACCGGCTCGGCGAGCGGCTCGAAATCCTGCCCCTTGCCGTCACCGCCGGCAATCAGCACCGCGCGCTGCGCGAGGCCGTCGAGTGCGGCAACCGTTGCGCCGACGTTCGTGCCCTTGCTGTCGTCGACGTAATCGATTCCTTCGATCGAGGCGATCAATTCCACCCGATGCGGCTCGCCATGGTATTCGCGCAGACCGTGCAGCAGCGGCGCGCCCGGCAGCCCGACGGCGCGTGCGAGCGCATATGCGGCCAGCGCATTGGCGGCGTTGTGCAGCCCGCGAATTCGCAACGCGTCAGCCGGCATCAAACGCTTGAGCGCGATGTTCGGCGGCGTCGCCACTTCGTTCTTGCGACGGCGCGTGGGCGCGGGCGTGTCGCTGGCGTCGCGGTCGTGCGCTTCCACCAGCCAGACCATGCCGTTATCGCGCAGCAAGCCGTAGTCGCCATCGTTCTTCGGCTCGGTGACGCCGAACGTGACCAAGGCCGCCTCGCTATCGCCGGACGGGGCGAGCGCCATCACGCGCGCGTCGTCGCGGTTCAGCACGCGTACCGTCTGTGTACCGAAGATGCGGCCCTTCGCGGCGGCATAAGCGTCCAACCCACCGTGCCAGTCCAGGTGATCCTGCGTGATGTTCAGAACAACCGCTGCGTCCGGCGTAAACGTGTGCGAGGTTTCCAGCTGGAAGCTCGATAGCTCCAGCACCCACACGTCGGGCAATGCCGTGTTGTCGATCGCTTCGGTGAGTTTGTCGAGCAGGGCCGGGCTGATGTTGCCCGCCACCGCGACCTTCTTGCCGGCGCGTTCGCACAGGAGGCCCGCCATGCTCGTGGTCGTGGTCTTGCCGTTGGTGCCGGTGATCGCGATCACCTTCGGCGCGTAGCCGCTTTCGCCGAGCGTCTTCAACGCTTGCGAGAAGAATTCGAGTTCGCCCCACACCGGAATGCCCTGCTCACGCGCCGCCGTGATCAGCGGAAGCAGGTCGGCGGCGAGCGGCGACAAGCCCGGGCTGATTGCCACGAGTTCGACGCCCTCAAGCAGCACAGGCGAAAACGGGCCGCCGACGAACGCAGCGTCGACACCGTGCGCTTCGAGCGCGGACAGGTTCGGCGGCACCTCGCGCGTATCGGCCACACGCAGCCGACAGCCGTGCCGCGCGCACCAGCGCGCCATCGCGAGACCGGATTCACCGAGTCCCAGCACGAGCACCATCGGCTTTTGCCGATCCCGAAACTTCTCGCCAAACATCGCCTGCTTCCCCTATTTACTGCTTAACGCAACTTGAGCGTGGACAAACCGAACAGGCACAACATCAATGTGATGATCCAGAAGCGCACGACCACCTGCGTTTCCTTCCAGCCCGACAATTCAAAATGGTGATGCAGCGGCGCCATCTTGAAGAGGCGCCGACCTTCGCCGAAACGGCGCTTGGTGAACTTGAACCACGTAACCTGCAGCATCACGGAAAGCGTCTCCGCGACAAAAATGCCGCCCATGATGAAGAGCACGATTTCCTGACGCACGATCACGGCGACCGTGCCGAGCGCGCCGCCCAGCGCCAGCGCGCCGACGTCGCCCATGAACATCTGCGCCGGGTGGGTGTTGAACCACAGAAACGCGAGCCCTGCGCCGCCCATCGCCGAACAGAAAATCAGCAACTCGCCCGCGCCGGCGATGTGAGGAAACAGCAGGTACTTCGAGTAGACCGAGCTGCCCATCACGTACGCGAACACGCCGAGCGACGCGCCCACCAGCACGACCGGCATGATCACGAGGCCGTCGAGGCCGTCAGTGAGATTGACCGCGTTGCTTGCGCCGACGATCACGAGGTAGGTCAGCACGATGAAGCCCCACACGCCGAGCGGATAGCTGATCGACTTGACGAACGGCAGCATCAGGTCGGCACGCGCCGGCAAGCCCATCGACAAGCCACTGCGCACCCACGCCATGAACAGATCGAACACGCGCACGTTGCTCGCTTCCGACACGCTGAACGCCAGATACACCGCGGCAAACAAGCCGATCACGGATTGCCAGAAATACTTTTCACGCGACGACATGCCGCGCGGGTCCTTGTAGACCACCTTGCGGTAGTCGTCGACCCAGCCGATCACGCCGAAACCGAACGTGACAAGCATCACGATCCAGATAAAACGGTTGGTCAGATCGGCCCACAGCAACGTTGCCACGGCGATGCCGAGCAGAATCAGCACGCCACCCATGGTCGGCGTACCGGATTTGACGAGGTGCGTCTGCGGACCGTCTTTGCGAACAGCCTGGCCGACTTTCATCGCGGTCAGCTTGCGGATCACCGCCGGGCCACAGACGAGCCCGATCAGCAGCGCGGTGATGGTGGCCATCACCGCGCGAAAAGTCAGATAACTGAACACGCGCAAGAAGCTTGCGTCATTCTGCAGCCATTGCGCCAGCGCCAGTAGCATGCTTCGGTCCTTCTATTTCAATGTGCGGCGGGCGCATTGCCCGCAGCGTTGGGTTGTGGACTCGTTACGGCGTCCACCACGCGTTCCATTTGCATGAAACGCGAGCCTTTCACGAGAAGCGTTGCAGCGGGACCGAAACCGGCCTGCTGCAATTGAGCGACGAGCGTGCCGATATCGGCGACGTGATGCGCACCGGCGCCATACGCGGAGCAGGCGTCGCGCGAGGCGTCGCCCATCGCGTACAGCGCGTCGATGCCGCGCTCTTTTGCGTATGCACCGATTTCGCGGTGAAACGCCGGACCGTTGTCGCCGACTTCGCCCATGTCGCCCATCACGAGCACGCGCGGCGAGGCTTGCGACGCAAGCACGTCGATCGCGGCGCGCATCGAATCGGGATTCGCGTTGTAGGTGTCGTCGATCACCGTCGCGCCGGCGAGCGCACCGAGCACGGCATGCTTCACTTGCAGGCGGCCTTTCACCGCACCGAACGATTCGAGACCGCGCTTGATCGCGTCGAGCGAAACGCCTGCGGCGAGCGCAGCGGCCGTTGCGGCCAACGCGTTGTGCGCGTTGTGGTTGCCGAGTACCTGCAAGGTGAGGTCGACGTGACCTTCCGGCGTGTCGATACTCAGCCGGTTGCCCGTGAACGTGCCTTTTACCGCGGCTTCGGTCGAGTGTTCATTGGAATTCAGCGCGAAATCCATGATGCGGTTGCCCGTTGCCGCGACGCGCCAGATGCTCGCGTAGGCGTCGTCAGCGGGAAACACGGCGACGCCTTCTGGTGACAACGCATGAATCACGCTTGCATGCTCGAGCGCGACCGCTTCGACAGTTGCCATGAATTCCTGATGCTCCCGCTGCGCGTTGTTCACCACCGCGACCGTCGACTCGGCGATCTTTGCGAGCAGCGAGGTTTCGCCCGGATGGTTCATGCCGAGCTCGACCACCGCGAGTTGATGGGCGGCGTTCAGACGGAACAGCGTGAGCGGCAAACCGATGTCGTTGTTGAAGTTGCCGGCGGTTGCAAGGCGCGCATCCGCGCCCACTGCGGCGGCGAAGATCGACGCGATCATTTCCTTGACCGTGGTCTTGCCGTTGCTGCCGGTCACCGCGACGAGCGGCGCATTGAACTTGCGACGCCAGCCGCGCGCGAGCGCACCGAGCGCGACGCGAGTGTCGGTGACGCGCAAGGCGGGCACGCGCCAGTCGGCCGGCGTGCGCGTCACGAGCGCGGCGGTGACGTTGCGCGACGCAACTTCCGGCAGGAAGTCGTGCGCGTCAAAGCGCTCACCCTTGATCGCGACGAACAGGTCGCCCGGACCGGCGCTGCGGCTGTCGGTCGATACCCGATCGAACGTGACGCTTTCGTCACCCAGCACGGTGGCGCCGGGAATCAGCGCGGCGGCTTCACGCAGCGAGAACATCGCGATACCTGGCCGGGTCATTCGCCACCTCCGCGTGCCTGCGTCGCGCGCGCGGCGAGCGCGAGGCGAGCGTGATCCTGATCGGAGAAAGCGCGTTTCTTGCCCATGATTTCCTGTGTTGCTTCGTGCCCCTTGCCGGCCAGCACGATGACGTCTTCGCGTGCGGCGCTGCGGATCGCCTGCAGGATCGCGCTCGCGCGGTCTTCGACACGGCGCGCCTTCGACGCGTCTGTCATGCCCGCGGCAATCTGTTCGATGATCGATTGCGGATCTTCGCTACGCGGGTTGTCGCTGGTCACGACGACGCCATCGGCAATCCGCTCGGCAATTGCCCCCATCAGCGGACGCTTGGTTGCATCACGGTCGCCGCCGCAGCCGAACATGCAGATCAGTTCGCCGCCGCGTGCTGTCGCCATCGGGCGCAGCGCTTCAAGCGTTTTTTCGAGCGCATCCGGCGTGTGCGCGTAGTCGATCACGACGAGCGGTTCGTCGTTCTGCAAGCGACCGCCGAGGCGTTGCATGCGCCCGTTCACCGGCTCGAGCTTCGCCAGTTCGGCGAGCGCGGCCTCGAACGGCACGTCGGCCGCGAGCAGCGCGCCGAGCACGCCGAGCAGATTGCTGACGTTGAACGCGCCGAGCGTTTGTACTTCGACTTCGGCGTTACCCCAGTGCGATGTGGTCAGACGAAATGCCGTGCCGGTGGCGGTCGCGCGCACGTTCGACGCAAGCAGCGACGCATCGGCTTGCGGCACGTCTTTCAGGGTTTCATCGAGACCGTAAGCGATCGTGCGTGCGTGGCCCGGCGTGCTCGCGAGCAGTCGGCGGCCGGCCGCATCGTCCCGATTGATGACCGCTGCGCGCAGTTCCGGCCACGCAAACAGACGCGCCTTCGCCGCTTCATACGCGTCGAACGTGCCGTGGTAGTCGAGGTGATCTTGCGTGAGGTTCGTGAACACGGCGATGTCGAACGCCGTGCCGTTCACGCGGCCTTGATGCAACGCGTGCGACGACACTTCCATTGCCACTGCTTGCGCGCCCGCGTCGCGCAATTGCGCGAGACTGCGTTGCAGTTGCGGCGCGTCTGGCGTCGTGAAGCCCGTGTGAACGAGGTGACCGGGCAGGCCGGTGCCGAGCGTGCCGATGATCGCGCAACGCGTGCCGAGCGCGGTCAATGCCGCCGAGATCCACTGGCTGCACGATGTCTTGCCGTTCGTCCCGGTGATACCGACCGCCAGCATGCCGTCGCTCGGATCCTTGTACCAGGCGCTCGCGATCGAACCGGCGAGTTCGTTCAGCGCCGGCACCGCCAGTGCAATGGGCGGATCGATCTCGCCGCTGAAACCTTCGAGTTGAACCAGCACCGCGGCCGCGCCACGCTCAATTGCGCCGTCGATAAACGGACGGTTGTCGGCGCCGTCGACTGCGTAGGCGAAAAACGCGTCGCCCGCCGCGAGCGAGCGTGTGTCGGCGTGCAGATGCGCATCTGGCTGCACGCGAGCGTGCAGCCAGGAGAGTGCGTCGGCGATCTGCCGGTGCGCTGGATGCTTCTTGCGCAGCGCGCTCATCGCACGACCCCCGGATGGCTTTTCGCGTTAGCGGAGATCGTCATCTTCTTTGCGCCGCTGCTGGTGGAGAGTTTCTTCACGGCGGCGGCGGTAGGCGGTGCGCTCGGCGCGGCCGGTGCGGAATCGTCCGACACCACCATCTGCTTGACCGGCATATCCGGCGGCACGTTGAGCGAGCGCAGCGTATCGCCGACGATGGCCGAGAACACCGGACCCGACACCTGACCGCCGAAGTGGCTGCCGGCCGTCGGTTCGTCGACCGATACAGCCACGACGATGCGCGGATTCGGCATCGGCGCCATGCCGACGAACGATGCGCGGTACTTCGAGTGGTCGTAGCCGTGCGCGCCGTGTTTGTATGCGGTACCGCTCTTGCCGCCGACGCGGTAGCCCGGCACGGCCGCATCCGGCGACGTGCCGCCCGGCGCGGTCACGGTTTCGAGCATCGCGCGCACTTCACGGGCGGTGGTGGGTGCGAAGATTTGCGGGCCCGTGGCCGGCTGATCGCCTGGCGTGCGGAAAATCGACACCGGCATGATCTCGCCGTCATGCGCAATCGCGGTGTACGCGCGACCCAGCTGGAACAGCGACACCGACAAGCCGTAGCCGTACGACATGGTGGCCTGTTCGATGCGGCGCCAGTTCTTCCACTGACGCAGACGACCCGCCGCCGCGCCTGGGAAGCCGACCTTCGGCGCCTGGCCGAGACCGATGCTGGTATACATATTCCACATCTCTTCGGGCTTGAGCTGCATGGCGATCTTCGTCGCGCCGATGTTGCTCGACTTCTGGATCACACCGCCCACCGTCAGCACACCGAACGCGCTGTCGTCGGTAATCGGCGCACCGTCGAGCACGAAACGGCCGCCGCCTGTATCAACCAGTGTAGTCGGCGTCACGCGGTGCAGGTCGAGCGCCAACGACACCGTGAACGGCTTCATGATCGAGCCCGGCTCGAAGGTGTCGGTCAGGATGCGGTTGCGCAGTTGATCGCCCGTCAGGTGTGAACGGTCGTTCGGGTTGTACGTGGGGTAATTGACGAGCGCCAGCACTTCGCCGGTCCGTACGTCGATCACCATCGCCGCGCCAGCCTTCGCCTTGAATTTCTCGACAGCCGCCTTCAGGTTCGTGTACGCGATGTACTGGATCTTGCTGTCGATCGAGAGATCGACGTCGTTGCCGTTATGCGGCACGACCTGCTCGTCCACATCCTCGATGATGTGGCCCATGCGGTCCTTGATCACGCGGCGGCTGCCTGACATGCCGGCCAGCAGCTTCTGGTCGCCGAGTTCGACGCCTTCCTGACCTTCGTCTTCCACGTTCGTGAAGCCGATCAGGTGAGCCGTGATCTCGCCTTCCGGATAGAAGCGCTTGTACTCGTCGCGCGAATAAATGCCGGGGATGTCCAGCGCAGTCACCTGGGCGGCGACGTCGACCGGCACCTGGCGCTTCACGTAGACAAAGGTCTTGTCTTCCGACAGCTTGGCGCGCAGTTCCTTGTTCGTCATGCCCAGCAGCTTGCCGAGCGCGGTGAGTTTGTCGGCGCCGAGATCGTCGGGCACCGACTCGGGAATTGCCCAGATCGCGCGCACCGGCAGACTCGTGGCAAGCACGAGGCCGTTGCGGTCGAGAATCTTGCCGCGCGTGGCCGGCAATTCGAGCCGGCGCTGATAGCGGATTTCACCCTGCTTCTGATAGAAGGCGTTACCGGGTCCCTGAATCCAGAACGCGCGCGCGGTCAACGCGACGAACGCCATGAACAGCATGAACACCACGAGTTTCGAGCGCCACATCGGCAGACGCACCGACAGGATCGGGTTCGCCGAGAAAGCGACGCTCTTGCGAGTCGACGATTTTTTCATCGCACGTCTCCGCGACGAGTCGCAACCGGCGCCGAGGCCGGGCCGGAAGTCGGGATCGGCGCATCCTCAGCTCTCGCGGCGCCCGAATCGAGCGTCAGGTACTGGGTGCGCCCCGTCGTGACCGTTTGCATCTTCAGTGAATCAGTGGCGAGCTGCTCGATGCGCGACGTCTTCGACATCGCGCTCTGCTGATATTGAAGCTGCGAATAGTCCTGTTGCAGCTGGCGCTCCTGTGACTGAGCGCGCTGCAACTGGATAAAAATCTGCCGCTGCTGATTGGTCGCGTTGACAACCGACAAGGCGCAGCCCATCACGATCATCAGCAGGAAGATATTGAGGCGGTTCATGGCGCGATCCGCTCCGCCACACGCATCACGGCAGAACGGGCGCGCGGGTTCGCGGCGACTTCAGCGTCGCTTGCGAACACGCGGCCGATGATTTTGAGCGGCGGGCTCGGCAGATCGACGGCACGAATCGGCAGACGACGATCCACCGTGGGCGTACTCGCGTGCGCCTGCATGAATCGTTTGACGATCCGGTCTTCGAGCGAATGAAAGCTGATGACCACCAGCCGCCCCCCTTGCTCCAGCAACGACAACGCTGCTTCTAGAACGACTTGCAGCTCCGCAAGCTCTTGATTGATGTGAATCCGTATAGCTTGAAAGGTGCGGGTTGCCGGATCCTTGCCCTTCTCTCGGGTTTTGACGACGTTAGCCACGATTTGGGCAAGCTCGCCCGTGCTGACGAGAGGCCCAAGACGGTCGGACTCTGCCCGGCGAGCAACAAGCGCCTTTGCAATCTGAAAAGCAAACCGTTCTTCCCCATAATCTCGTATTACCTCCGTCAATTCCTGCACCGTGGCCCGCGCCAGCCAGTCAGCCGCAGACTCGCCGCGCGTCGGGTCCATCCGCATGTCGAGCGGGCCGTCGGCGCGAAAGCTGAAGCCCCGCTCCGGATCGTCGACTTGCGGCGACGACACGCCCAGATCCAGCAAAACACCCGACACCCGTCCCACTCCGCGCTCCGTCACCGCGTCGCGCAGTGAAGCAAAACTCTCGTGCACGATGCCAAAGCGCGGATCGGCGATTTGCTGCGCCGTGGCGATGGCGAGCGGGTCCTTGTCGAACGCGATCAGGCGACCCGACTCACCCAGCCTCTCCAATACCAGGCGGCTATGACCGCCGCGCCCAAACGTGCCGTCCACATAAACGCCGTCCGCGCGTGTAACCAGCGCATTGACCGCTTCATCCAGCAGCACCGTGCGATGCTGCAATTCGTTTCCCATCGCCGGTGCCATATATGTAAACCGCGATCAGAACGTGAAATTCTTTAACGCTTCGGGCATGCCCTCGGCGATCGCTGCCTGTTCCTTTGCCGCGTAAATTTGTGCGTCCCACAACTCAAAATGACGACCCATGCCGAGCAAGTTCACTTCTTTCTCCAGCGAGCCGGCCGCGCGCAATTCCGGCGACACGAGCACGCGGCCCGCGCCGTCCATATCGACGTCCATGGCATTGCCGAGAAAAATGCGTTTCCACCAAGCCGCGTTCATAGGCAGCTTGTCGACCTTGTCGCGAAAGATCTCCCACTCGGGACGTGGAAAGAGCAACAGGCAGCCGTCCGGGTGCTTGGTGATCGTCACCCGGCCCTCTGCCTGTGTCTGCAGCGCATCCCGATAGCGAGAGGGAATCGACATCCGCCCTTTCGCATCGAGCGTCAGCGCCGACGCCCCTTGGAACACTTCGCTCTCCCCTTGTCGACCCATGCAACTTAGTTGCTCGCGCGACGTTTTTTGCGCCGCTGCGCGATCTTCGAAAATCTACCCGAATCTGCCCGTGAGATCACACAAAAATACACTTTCTCACACTGTCTCCCACTTTAGAGGAACGCTAAACAGGGGTCAAGGGAGATAAACAGTTTTCGAGTGAAATTTGTTTGTTAGAACAAGGACTTAGCGCGACTCCTTCACATCACACCTAAAACGGAAAACCGTTATAAATGAATGAGCTAGTGCAGCTTGTGAAGGTGATACGTGAAAAGTGCGGGGGAAAGGCGTGGAATGTAAGAGATCGTGAAGCGGTATCGGGAGGTATTTGCAGGCGTTCCGGGTATTTCAGCAGGACGGCGTGCGAAGCGCCGTGCCACTTTCAGGCTGGGAGAGAATCCGGCTTCGAATTCATATGTAATAGGCGGTGCGGGTCATGACCTTCGACACGGCGCGCATCAAGGCTCGTGCGGGAAAAGGCAACTCGACGCCGCCCGCATCCATTGCGGCTTTGCCATGCTCTGCTTCGTCCACGCGCATCTGCTCGACAATCGCACGCGACTCACGGTCGGCTGCCGGCAATTCGTCCAGATGACTATCCAGGTGCTTCTCGACCTGGCGCTCGGTCTCGGCCATGAAGCCGAGGCTCACACGGTCACCCAGACGGCCTGCCGCAAGGCCAATCGCCAAGGCACCGGTGTACCAGAGCGGGTTCAACAGACTGGGCCGCGAATCGAGCGCCTCGAGGCGCTTTGAGGTCCACGCGAGGTGATCCTCCTCTTCCACCGCGGCGCGATTGAACACTGCCCGCAACGACGGTGATTTGGTAGCGAGCTTTTGCGCCTGGTAAAGCGCCTGGGCGCACACCTCGCCGACATGGTTCACGCGCATCAAGCCAGCCGCATGCGCGCGCTCCGCCGGCGAGAGCTCCACGGCCACCGTCGGCTCTTGCGGAGCCGGTAGTGGCCGGCTCATGCGCGACACGCCGGTCATTGAGCGTAAACCCCGATCAAACTCGCTAATCAACTCGTCCAGAAACATTCAGCACTCCCTGATTCGACTACCGCCACGCCTTACCGGCAACTCCGCGCGACAAGGCTTTGCGAGGCAAAACCAACGCTGGGGAGACCTAGAGTTCAGACGAATCCAGCGGCCAATTTCTGATTTTAGACCATGTTGCGTAAACGAAACAGGAGCCTCCGTGCCAGTCTCCTTTTTCTTTGTGCGATGTATGCCTTTTGTTACATTACGTGCAACTTCTCGCGAAGTTGGACAAGCAAGGCCTCAACGCTAGATAAATATTCCGCCTTGTACAAAAGATTCGTAATCCTTGGAGATCATTCGATGAAAAAGTCGCTTCTCGCTCTCGCAGCACTGGGCGCATTCGCAGGCGTCGCTCATGCTCAGAGCAGCGTGACCCTGTACGGTATCATTGACGAAGGCTTCAACATCAACACCAACTCGGGTGGCAAGCACCTGTACAACCTGTCCAGCGGCGTTCTGCAAGGCTCGCGCTTCGGCCTGCGCGGCACGGAAGATCTGGGCGGCGGTCTGAAGGCAATCTTCGTGTTGGAAAACGGCTTTGACGTGAACAACGGCAAGCTGGGTCAAGGCGGCCTGATGTTCGGTCGTCAAGCTTACGTTGGCCTGTCGAGCCAGTTCGGTACGGTCACGCTGGGTCGTCAGTACGACTCCGTGGTTGACTATGTTGGTCCGCTGGAAGCCGGTGACCAATGGGGCGGCTACATCGCTGCTCACCCGGGCGACATCGACAACTTCAACAACGCGTACCGCACCAACAATACGGTCAAGTACACGAGCGCAAACTACGGCGGCCTGACGTTCGGCGGCACGTACAGCTTCGGCGGCGTTGCAGGCAACTTCTCGTCGAACCAGATCTGGTCGTTGGGCGCAGGCTACAACAACGGTCCGTTGGTCTTGGGCGTTGGCTACCTGAACGCACGTACGCCGGCAGCAGCAGGCGGCCTGTTCAACACCGGCAGCCCGACTGTCGCGGCGAACGCTGCTGTAGCGTCGCCGGTCTACGCTGGCTTCACGTCGGCTAATACGTACCAGGTCATCGGTGCAGGCGGTGCATACACGTTCGGCGCAGCAACCGTCGGCCTGACGTACTCGAACATCCGCTTCGCAAACCTGGGCGTTTCGTTCGCCTCGCCGTTCAAGGGCCAATCGGCTACGTTCAACAATGCTGAAGTCAACTTCAAGTATCAGTTGACCCCGGCATTGCTGGTCGGCGCAGCATACGACTACACCCGCGGCGCAGACATCGGTGGTACATCGCGCGCTCAGTACCACCAAGGCTCGGTTGGCGTGGACTACTTCCTGTCCAAGCGTACCGACGTGTACGTGACGGGTGTGTACCAACACGCTCTCGGCGAGACGCTGACGACAGCGGGCAACGTTGTGGACGCAACGGCTGGCATCAACGGCCTGACGGGTTCGTCGAACCAGAACCAGTTCACGGCTCGTGTCGGTATCCGCCACAAGTTCTAATAAGTCGTAAAAAAGCAGTTTGCCTCAAAGGCGCCTTCGGGCGCCTTTTTTTTATGGCACGCGCGGGGCGGCTGCGTGGTGACGTCGATAGTGAGAAAAAAAGCCCGGCTGACTTTCGTCTGCCGGGCCTTTCTCTTTCTTCGCTGAGATACGTGACTTCGCTTCGACGTTGTTGACGCCTTTGCGCTATGCGCGGCCGTCGCGCAACTCGCGGCGCAAAATCTTGCCGACGTTGCTCTTCGGCAGTTCCGTGCGGAATTCGACGATCTTCGGACGCTTGTAACCGGTCAACTGCTGTTTGCAGTACGCGAAGATGTCCGAGTCGGTGAGCGCCTGGTCCTTTTTCACGACGAAGAGCTTCACGGCTTCGCCCGAATGCTGATCCGGCACGCCAACCGCGGCAACTTCGAACACGCCGGGTAGCTTCGCCACCACGTCCTCGATCTCGTTCGGATAGACGTTGAAGCCGGACACCAGAATCATGTCCTTCTTGCGATCGACGATCTTGACGAAGCCGCGCTCGTTCATCAGGCCGACGTCACCCGATTTGAAGAAGCCGTCCGGCGTCATGACCTTGGCGGTTTCATCCGGTCGGTTCCAGTAGCCGGCCATCACCTGCGGGCCACGGATGCAGATTTCGCCGGGTTGTCCAAGGGCTACTTCGTTGCCCTCGTCGTCGCGAATCGAGATTTCCGTCGACGGCAGCGGCAAGCCGATCGTGCCGCTGTATTCGGTGACCGTAACCGGATTACAGGTGACGCACGGCGACGTTTCCGACAAACCATACCCTTCGATGATCGGCGTATGCGTATGCTCGTACCAGCGCTTGGCCACGGCTTCCTGCACCGCCATCCCGCCGCCGTTCGCGGCGATCAGCTTTGAGAAATCGAGTGTGTGGAAATCCGGACTGTTCAGAAGCGCGTTATACAGCGTGTTGACCGCCGGAATCGTCGTAATCGGATAACCTTGCAGCGCCTTGATCATGCCGGGAATGTCGCGCGGATTCGGGATCAGCACACCCAGGCCACCGGTGCGGATCGTCAGCAGTCCGCAAACAGTTAGCGCAAACACGTGATAAAGCGGCAGCGCGACGACGGTGATGAACTGATCGATGTCCGCACGGTTCGCGCGAACCGGATCGAGCCAGATTTCCGACTGCAGGACGTTAGCGATCAGGTTCCGATGCAGCAGCGTCGCCCCCTTGGCGACACCGGTCGTGCCACCCGTGTATTGCAGGAAAGCGACGTCGTCAGGACCTTGCTGGACGGGCTTGAACGCCTGGCGTCCGCCCTCCGCGATCGCCGCGTTGAATGTGACGTGGCCCGGTAGGCTCCACGCCGGCACCATCTTCTTCACGCGTCGGACTACGAAGTTCACAAGCGTGCCCTTCACCCCCATCAAATCGCCCATTGCGGCCACCACGACGTGCGTGACCGACGTATTGCGCACGATCGCCTGCAGCGTGACGGCGAAGTTCTCGAGCAGGATGATCGCTTCGGCGCCGCTGTCCTTGAGCTGGTGCTCGAGCTCGCGCGGCGTGTAGAGCGGGTTCACGTTCACAACGACATAGCCGGCGCGCAAGATCGCGGCAATCGCAACCGGATATTGCAGCACGTTCGGCATCATGATCGCGATGCGCGCGCCGCGGGCAATGCCCTTCGACTGAAACCACGCGGCCAGCTTGCTCGAGAGCGTGTCGAGCTCGCCGTAGCTGATCTCCTTGCCCATGCAGACGAACGCCGGTTTGGCGCGATGGTCGCGGAAGGCTTCTTCGAGCAGTTCGGCGACGGACGAATAGCGGGTCGGGTCGATCTCTGCTGGGATGCCAGGCGGATAGGATTTCAGCCAGATTTTGTCCATGCAGCGTCTCCTCCTTTATTTTCGAATGGTCGTGCTAAAAATGCATCGTAGCATGCGCACCTGGTGGCGATTCGTGAAAATCGGTCCGGTTAGACTCCTGCCTCGAACCGTGTGAAGTCGACCGTAGCGTGATTTTCGAGCGTGTTTCAGGCCCGTTCGACTTCGACGAGACAGTCTTAGAACGTGGCCGATCCGCCCAGATCGGTCAGCGCCTGGCTGGTGACCTGATTGGCGTTGCGGCCATCCGGCGCGAGTTTTTTCCACCATATCGACAAACCGACGACGAGGCCTTTACGGGCTTTGTCGGTGACGCGCGCACGTGCCTGCATCGAGCCGCGATCGTTGAAAATGCGCACCTGGTCGCCCTCGACAATGTTGCGCTGCTGGGCATCGGCGGGGTGAATGTCCAGGTGCGGTTCGCCCTCCGTGGAACGCAGGCTTTCGATATTCACGAAGGTGCTATTCAGGAAGTTGCGGGCGGGCGGAGAGATCATGGCCAGCGGATAGCGCGCGGCGAGTTCCGGCGCGCCGTCGGCGGATTCGTACGGTGGCAGATAATCCGGCAGCGGGTCGAGTCCCTGTTGGGCGAGGCGTTCGCTGAAGAACTCGCACTTGCCGGATGGCGTTCGGAAACCGCCTTCGGCAAACGGGGCGTCTGCCACGTTCAGCTTTGCCCAGCCGGATTGCTTCAGCGTGTCCCAGTCGACGCCTTCGAGCGTTTTGTCATTCCAACGGAATGCCGCCCGTGCGACCGTTTCGTCGCTATCGTAAAGCGCCGGCTCCTCAAGCCCCATATGGCGCGCGATCCCGCGAAAAATCTCCGTGTTCGGAAGTGCGCCGCCAACAGGTCCAATGGCGGGCAAATTGACCATGACGTGCGTATGACCATACGACTTGTGCACATCCAGATGCTCGAGTTGCGTGGTGGCAGGCAGAAGCAGGTCAGCGTAATCGGCCGTGTCGGTCTGGAAGTGCTCCAGCACGATCGTGAACAGATCTTCGCGAGCGAAACCCGCGGCGACCCGCTCTGAGTCCGGTGCCACTGCCACGGGATTCGAGTTGTAAACGATGACCGCTTCAATCGTGGGACCAAAAGCGGCGTCACCTGGATGCAGCAGGGCGTCGCCGATCGCATTCATATTGATGACGCGCGATGCCTTGGCTGGCCACCCCGGCATCAGATCCGGGCGCTGCAATGCGTGTGAATTCACTGGCGCCCAGCCACCTGATGACAGCAATACGCCACCCGCCCGCTCGCGCCACGCGCCCGTTAGCGAGGGAAGGCAAGCGATAGCGCGCACTGCGTTGCCGCCGCCCCGCACTCGCTGCAAACCGTAATTCATCCGGATCGCGGCTTTCTTCGTATTTCCATAAAGGCGCGCAAGATCAACGATCACCTGCTCATCGACATCGCAAATTCCGGCAACGCGCGACGGCGGAAAGCTAAGCGCGCGGGCCTTCAATTCGGCGAAGCCCAAGGTATGAGCCTCGATGTATGCAAGATCGAGCAGATTTTCCGTGATCAACACATTCATCAGGCCGAGCGCCAAAGCGCCGTCGGTGCCAGGTTTCAGCGCGATGTGCTGATGGCATTTTTCCGCCGTGAGCGACCGATACGGATCGATCGCAATCAGGCGAGCGCCGTGACGTTTGGCTTCCTGGGCGCGGGTCCAGAAATGAAGATTCGATGCAATCGGATTTGAGCCCCAGATCAGAATGAGCTCACTCTCGGCGAAAAATTCGGTCAGCATGCCAAGGCTGGCGCCGTACGTATACTTCAACCCCGCCGCGCCGGCCGCTGCGCAGATCGTGCGGTCCAGTTGCGATGCGCCGAGCTTGTGAAAGAATCGTTGCGCGATGCTATCCCCCTGGATCAGCCCCATCGTGCCGGCGTAGCTGTACGGCAGGATAGCTTCCGGCGCCCGATTCGCAATCTCCGACAGATGCGTCGCGGCCAGATCGAACGCTTCGTCCCAGGTTATCGGCTCAAAGCGCCCCTCGCCCTTTCGGCCGACGCGCTTCATGGGGGTAGTCAGCCGACGCGGATGATGCACACGTTCGGCGTAGCGACTGACCTTGGTGCACAGGGCGCCTTGTGTCGGTGGATGCTCGGGGTCAGCGATTACCTTGATCGCCCGGCCTCCTTCAACGCTCACACGCATTGCGCAGGTGTCCGGGCAATCGTGTGGACACACCGCGCGGGCGAATTCAGTCGGAGCATTCATCGGCGGTCGGTTCCAGGAGAGCGGTGAGTTGTGGAGCAATGCGGGATTTTATTACGTCCGTTGGCGCTTGATCGGCAAGGTGCCGCCAAAAATGCCTTCGGCGTAGAATCGATTATCACCGTGCCCGGGCGATGTCGCTCCGAGCGATTCCACGCGAAGTAAAGCACAAACGCATCATTACTCCATCATGAAACTGATTCCCGAAATCCAGGCCGCCCACGGCGAAATTCAGACTCTTCGACGAACGATTCATTCTCACCCGGAGTTGCGATACGAAGAGACAGCAACCGCGGATCTGGTAGCCAAAAGCCTTACATCCTGGGGTATCGAAACTCACCGAGGATTAGGCAAAACAGGCGTGGTCGGCATCCTGAAGCGCGGTAACGGTTCGCGTGCAATCGGATTGCGTGCCGACATGGACGCGTTGCCCATTCAGGAACTGAACAGCTTCGACCATCGCTCGCATAACGACGGCAAGATGCACGCGTGCGGCCACGACGGACATACCGCGATGTTGCTCGGCGCGGCGCGGCATCTGGCAAAGCACGGTGAATTTGACGGCACGATCGTGTTCATCTTCCAACCGGCCGAAGAAGGCGGCGCAGGCGCGCAGGCAATGATCGACGATGGCCTGTTCACCCGGTTTCCGGTCGACGCGGTTTTCGGCGTTCATAACTGGCCGGGCATGCCCGCGGGACATTTCGGCGTGACCGAAGGCCCAATCATGGCCTCAAGCAATGAATTCCGTATTGAAATCAAAGGTGTAGGCTCGCATGCGGCGCTACCGCACAATGGCCGCGACCCCGTATTTACAGCGGTGCAGATCGCCAATGGTCTGCAGAGCGTCATTACGCGAAACAAAAAACCGCTGGATACCGCTGTGCTGTCAATCACTCAGATACACGCCGGCGACGCAGTCAACGTTGTACCGAACGACGCCTGGATTGCGGGCACCGTGCGCACTTTTACGACCGAAACACTGGATCTGATCGAAGCACGCATGCGCAAGATCGCCGCGAGCACCGCAGAGGCCTACGACTGCTCCGTTGATTTCCACTTTCATCGCAACTACCCGCCGACCATCAACAGCAGTGAGGAGGCCCGCTTTGCTGCGTCGGTCATGAAGGAAATTGTCGGAGCGGAGAACGTCGACGACGCAGTCGAACCGACAATGGGCGCCGAGGATTTTTCGTTCATGCTACTGGCGAAACCGGGCTGTTACGCATTTCTAGGCAACGGGGACGGCGGCCATCGGGATTCCGGGCATGGGGCTGGACCTTGCATGCTGCATAACGCGAGCTATGACTTCAACGACGAACTATTGCCGATCGGCTCGACGTATTGGGTTCGGCTCGCAGAGCGGTTTCTGGCACAGAAGTAGCGCCAATTAGGTCGGTGCCGGGGCGGCGGTGGTTCTGTATCGCCGCCAATTGCGGTTCGCTGCGCTCGAGCTGCATGCTTTGCTAAGGTGTAAAGCGATTGCTCCCCGCGTTAAAAGCGTGTCCGCTCTCAGGGCGTCCGATCATCTTTCACGTGCCGTAAACGCAGAAACCCCACCTTGCTGGGTGGGGTTTCTGTTGCTGCTAGGGAGCCTGACGATTACCTACTTTCACACGGGAATCCGCACTATCATCGGCGTGGAGTCGTTTCACGGTCCTGTTCGGGATGGGAAGGGGTGGTACCGACACGCTATGGTCATCAGGCATGACTTGTTGTCGTGTCGCCCTTGAGGGCGGCACAACCAATCGGGAAGAAGTAGCTGAGAGGATGCCTCTCGCAACACGTTCAATACGTGCGGGTTGTGTTGTTTCTGGCACAACAACGATCACTCAACCGTGTGTGGTGTCCGCCCCCCCTTCGGGGGTGGGGTCCGCGTAAGTGCTGAAGCACTAGCGCTAACCGGACACGAAACACACCTGTTATAGGATCAAGCCTTACGGGCAATTAGTATCAGTTAGCTTAACGCATTACTGCGCTTCCACACCTGACCTATCAACGTCCTGGTCTTGAACGACCCTTCAAGGGGCTCGAAGCCCCGGGGATATCTCATCTTAAGGCGAGTTTCCCGCTTAGATGCTTTCAGCGGTTATCTCTTCCGAACATAGCTACCCGGCGATGCCACTGGCGTGACAACCGGTACACCAGAGGTTCGTCCACTCCGGTCCTCTCGTACTAGGAGCAGCCCCCTTCAAATATCCAGCGCCCACGGCAGATAGGGACCAAACTGTCTCACGACGTTTTAAACCCAGCTCACGTACCTCTTTAAATGGCGAACAGCCATACCCTTGGGACCGGCTACAGCCCCAGGATGAGATGAGCCGACATCGAGGTGCCAAACACCGCCGTCGATATGAACTCTTGGGCGGTATCAGCCTGTTATCCCCAGAGTACCTTTTATCCGTTGAGCGATGGCCCTTCCATACAGAACCACCGGATCACTATGACCTGCTTTCGCACCTGCTCGACTTGTCGGTCTCGCAGTTAAGCACGCTTATGCCATTGCACTATCAGCACGATTTCCGACCGTACCTAGCGTACCTTCGTACTCCTCCGTTACACTTTGGGAGGAGACCGCCCCAGTCAAACTGCCTACCATGCACTGTCCCCGACCCGGATCACGGGCCAAGGTTAGAACCTCAAACAAACCAGGGTGGTATTTCAAGGACGGCTCCACGCAAACTGGCGTTCACGCTTCATAGCCTCCCACCTATCCTACACAGATCGGTTCAAAGTCCAATGCAAAGCTACAGTAAAGGTTCATGGGGTCTTTCCGTCTAGCCGCGGGGAGATTGCATCATCACAAACACTTCAACTTCGCTGAGTCTCGGGAGGAGACAGTGTGGCCATCGTTACGCCATTCGTGCAGGTCGGAACTTACCCGACAAGGAATTTCGCTACCTTAGGACCGTTATAGTTACGGCCGCCGTTTACCGGGACTTCAATCAAGAGCTTGCACCCCATCATTTAATCTTCCGGCACCGGGCAGGCGTCACACCCTATACGTCCACTTTCGTGTTTGCAGAGTGCTGTGTTTTTATTAAACAGTCGCAGCCACCAGTTTATTGCAACCCCTTCACCCTTCTGGCGCAGGCCAGTCAAGCTACAGGGGCGTACCTTATCCCGAAGTTACGGTACCAATTTGCCGAGTTCCTTCTCCCGAGTTCTCTCAAGCGCCTTAGAATACTCATCTCGCCCACCTGTGTCGGTTTGCGGTACGGTCTTGTTAAACTGAAGCTTAGAGGCTTTTCTTGGAACCACTTCCAGTTGCTTCTTCACCGAAGTGAATGGCGCCACGCCCTTGAATTGCGCACCCGGATTTGCCTGAGTGCCTTCTCCAACGCAGCGACCGGGACTTCCAACACCCGGACAACCTTCCGCGATCCGTCCCCCCATCGCATTTAACAATGGTGCAGGAATATTAACCTGCTTCCCATCAGCTACGCATTTCTGCCTCGCCTTAGGGGCCGACTCACCCTACGCCGATGAACGTTGCGTAGGAAACCTTGGGCTTACGGCGAGGGGGCCTTTCACCCCCTTTATCGCTACTCATGTCAGCATTCGCACTTCCGATACCTCCAGCGCACTTTTCAATGCACCTTCGCAGGCTTACGGAACGCTCTCCTACCATGCACATAAATGTGCATCCGCAGCTTCGGTATATTGCTTAGCCCCGTTACATCTTCCGCGCAGGACGACTCGATCAGTGAGCTATTACGCTTTCTTTAAAGGATGGCTGCTTCTAAGCCAACCTCCTGACTGTTTTAGCCTTCCCACTTCGTTTCCCACTTAGCAATATTTGGGGACCTTAGCTGGCGGTCTGGGTTGTTTCCCTCTTGACACCGGACGTTAGCACCCGATGTCTGTCTCCCGTGATTGCACTCTTCGGTATTCGGAGTTTGCTATGGCGTAGTAATCCGCAATGGACCCCACAACCATGACAGTGCTCTACCCCCGAAGGTGATACACGAGGCACTACCTAAATAGTTTTCGGAGAGAACCAGCTATTTCCAGGTTTGTTTAGCCTTTCACCCCTATCCACAGCTCATCCCCTAACTTTTCAACGTTAGTGGGTTCGGACCTCCAGTACGTGTTACCGCACCTTCATCCTGGCCATGGATAGATCACCTGGTTTCGGGTCTACACCCAGCGACTGAACGCCCTGTTCGGACTCGCTTTCGCTACGCCTGCCCTAATCGGTTAAGCTTGCCACTGAATGTAAGTCGCTGACCCATTATACAAAAGGTACGCCGTCACCCCTTGCGAGGCTCCGACTGTTTGTATGCATGCGGTTTCAGGATCTATTTCACTCCCCTCCCGGGGTTCTTTTCGCCTTTCCCTCACGGTACTGGTTCACTATCGGTCGATCACGAGTATTTAGCCTTGGAGGATGGTCCCCCCATCTTCAGACAGGATTTCACGTGTCCCGCCCTACTTCTCGTACACCCAGTTCTTCCTCGCTGTTTTCGTCTACAGGGCTATCACCTGCTATGGCCGCACTTTCCAGAGCGTTCGACTAACAATGAAGATAAAGAGTACAGGCTGGTCCCATTTCGCTCGCCACTACTCTGGGAATCTCGGTTGATTTCTTTTCCTGCGGTTACTTAGATGTTTCAGTTCACCGCGTTCGCTTCGCATGACCTATGTATTCAGTCATGGATACTCCATAAGGAGTGGGTTTCCCCATTCGGATATCGGTGGATCAAAGCTCGTTTGCCAGCTCCCCACCGCTTTTCGCAGGCTACCGCGTCCTTCATCGCCTGTGATCGCCAAGGCATCCACCACATGCACTTGTTCGCTTGACCCTATAACGGGTGTGTCTCATGCCGCATCCACTGGGGATGCAGCGCTCCTCACATCGTTACAGGTTGAGTATTCGTGTTGCGCCGTATTCCAAAGCAATCTTTCGATCACCTTTTCATACATTGATACAATCACAACCCTGATTCACCTACTCGCACACCCATCTCTAAGTATGCTTTCGTGAATCTCTTTACTACTTCTTCCTGATTGTTAAAGAACGACAGCCGATATCGCAGTTGCTATAACCGCGTATCACTCTGACTGGCTCAATCGCCAATGCGAAACGCTCTGTGCCTTTAAACACAGAACCCTGCGCATTGAAGATTGGTGGAGGATGACGGGATCGAACCGACGACCCCCTGCTTGCAAAGCAGGTGCTCTCCCAGCTGAGCTAATCCCCCAGTCATGCAGATAACGCAATCTGATAGTCCCGGAGTCTTCACCGGTTAGCTGCAGCCACCGCAGAAACAGTGGTGGGTCTGGATGGATTCGAACCATCGACCCCCGCCTTATCAAGACGGTGCTCTAACCAACTGAGCTACAGACCCCTGAGTCTGTCTGCGTATCTGTCTTAATTTCACAGCCGATAAGCGTGAGCGCTCAACGTTTGACACGTTAGCTCGAGAAAGGAGGTGATCCAGCCGCACCTTCCGATACGGCTACCTTGTTACGACTTCACCCCAGTCATGAATCCTACCGTGGTGACCGTCCTCCTTGCGGTTAGACTAGCCACTTCTGGTAAAACCCACTCCCATGGTGTGACGGGCGGTGTGTACAAGACCCGGGAACGTATTCACCGCGGCATGCTGATCCGCGATTACTAGCGATTCCAGCTTCACGCACTCGAGTTGCAGAGTGCGATCCGGACTACGATCGGTTTTCTGGGATTGGCTCCCCCTCGCGGGTTGGCGACCCTCTGTTCCGACCATTGTATGACGTGTGAAGCCCTACCCATAAGGGCCATGAGGACTTGACGTCATCCCCACCTTCCTCCGGTTTGTCACCGGCAGTCTCCCTAGAGTGCTCTTGCGTAGCAACTAGGGACAAGGGTTGCGCTCGTTGCGGGACTTAACCCAACATCTCACGACACGAGCTGACGACAGCCATGCAGCACCTGTGTTATGGCTCCCTTTCGGGCACCCCCACCTCTCAGCAGGGTTCCATACATGTCAAGGGTAGGTAAGGTTTTTCGCGTTGCATCGAATTAATCCACATCATCCACCGCTTGTGCGGGTCCCCGTCAATTCCTTTGAGTTTTAATCTTGCGACCGTACTCCCCAGGCGGTCAACTTCACGCGTTAGCTACGTTACCAAGTCAATGAAGACCCGACAACTAGTTGACATCGTTTAGGGCGTGGACTACCAGGGTATCTAATCCTGTTTGCTCCCCACGCTTTCGTGCATGAGCGTCAGTATTGGCCCAGGGGGCTGCCTTCGCCATCGGTATTCCTCCACATCTCTACGCATTTCACTGCTACACGTGGAATTCTACCCCCCTCTGCCATACTCTAGCCCGCCAGTCACAAATGCAGTTCCCAGGTTAAGCCCGGGGATTTCACATCTGTCTTAGCGGACCGCCTGCGCACGCTTTACGCCCAGTAATTCCGATTAACGCTTGCACCCTACGTATTACCGCGGCTGCTGGCACGTAGTTAGCCGGTGCTTATTCTTCCGGTACCGTCATCCCCCCAGGGTATTAACCCAGAGGTTTTCTTTCCGGACAAAAGTGCTTTACAACCCGAAGGCCTTCTTCACACACGCGGCATTGCTGGATCAGGGTTTCCCCCATTGTCCAAAATTCCCCACTGCTGCCTCCCGTAGGAGTCTGGGCCGTGTCTCAGTCCCAGTGTGGCTGGTCGTCCTCTCAGACCAGCTACAGATCGTCGCCTTGGTAGGCCTTTACCCCACCAACTAGCTAATCTGCCATCGGCCGCCCCTGTAGCGGGAGGTCCTAAGATCCCCCCCTTTCCTCCGTAGAGCGTATGCGGTATTAATCCGGCTTTCGCCGGGCTATCCCCCACTACAGGACACGTTCCGATGTATTACTCACCCGTTCGCCACTCGCCACCAGGATTGCTCCCGTGCTGCCGTTCGACTTGCATGTGTAAGGCATGCCGCCAGCGTTCAATCTGAGCCAGGATCAAACTCTTCAGTTCAAACCTGTTACTGTTTTCGGTCTCTTTCGAAACCGGTCGCTCACTCAACGTACTGACGAATGATCATCCCATCCGAAGATGGGAAAACCTTCCTTTAATACTAGTGTGAGACTTGATACTTTCGCTTGTCGGCAGAATCCGGAGATCCCACCGCGCGTCGCGCATCAAGCGCCCACACTTATCGGCTGTTAATTTTTAAAGATCGAGTCCGCATTCACTACCAAACCCGCACCGGACACCTCAACTTCAACCACCCGGTACCGCTTCGTTCTGCGTCGCTGCATCAGCAGCAGAGAAACGAGATTATGAAGAACTTTCGCTACGTCGTCAACAGGTTTTTTTAACTTACCGAACCTGCCCGACACACCGCAAACCCCCGCCATTGCTGGCTCTCCCGCCTCCCCGTGCCCCGGTATCCGAAGCACGAAAGAGCGAGATTCTAGCGACCCAAACCGGGGCTTGCAAGCTTTATTTTGGCAAGCGTATTAACGATTTTTGAAAACTGGTTTGCGCTTCTCCACGAACGCGGCCATCCCTTCCTTCTGGTCTTCGGTGGCAAAGAGCGAGTGGAACAGGCGGCGCTCGAAATGCACGCCTTCCGCGAGCGTCGTTTCGTATGCGCGGTTGATCGATTCTTTCACCATCATTACCGCCGGCAACGGAAATTCCGCGATGGTCGCTGCGGCGCCTATCGCCTCGTCAATAAGGGAAGCCGCGGGAATCACGCGTGAGACCAGCCCGGCACGCTCCGCCTCGGCCGCATCCATAAAGCGGGCAGTCAGACAAAGGTCCATCGCTTTTGCCTTGGAGACGGCGCGCGGCAGTCGCTGCGTGCCGCCAGCGCCCGGCATGACGCCGAGTTTGATTTCCGGCTGACCGAACTTTGCGGTGTCGGCGGCAAGGATGATGTCGCACATCATCGCCAGCTCGCAGCCGCCGCCGAGCGCGAAGCCCGCCACTGCGGCAATGATCGGCTTGCGGATGGAGCGCACCGTTTCCCAGTTACGGGTGATGTAGTCGCCCTTGTAGACATCCATATAGGTGTAGGTCGCCATCATGCCGATGTCGGCGCCCGCAGCAAACGCTTTCTCACTGCCTGTCACCACGATTGCGCCAATCGCCTCGTCGGCGTCGAATTCACGCAGCGCAACACCTAACTCGTCCATCAATGCGTCATTCAATGCGTTCAACGCCTTCGGGCGATTCAACGTGATCAGTCCGACTCGCCCCCGCGTCTCAACCAGAATGTTCTCGTAAACCATGCCGCCTCCTAGTGTAAATGGCACGCGAAAACGCTTCGCGCGGCCGTCTTAATAATGCTAACATTCACCAACCAACCGGTCGGTCAATTATTCGACAGGCTTTTCCCCAACGCACAGCAACGCCCCTCTGCCATGACACATCCGCTATTCACCAAACACGAAGACACGCTGCAAAAGGCACTCACCGCGGTCGAGACGCGCGGCTACTGGAGTCCGTTCGTCGAGATGCCCAGTCCGAAAGTGTACGGGGAAACCGCCAATACGGACGGCGAAGCCGCGTTCAAGTCGCACCTCGACAAGACGTTCGAACTGGACCAACCGTCGACGGGAGAAACCGTCGGGGCTGAAGTATCCCCGTTTGGCTTTCCGCTCGGCGTCCGCTATCCGAAGGCCGACCCTGACGCGCTGATCGCCGCATCCGTTGCCGCACAGCGCGAGTGGCGCGCGGCCGGCCCGCAGGCGTGGATCGGCGTGTGCCTGGAAATCCTGGCGCGCGTGAATCGCGCCAGTTTCGAAATCGGCTATAGCGTGATGCATACGACCGGCCAGGCATTCATGATGGCCTTCCAGGCCGGCGGCCCTCACGCCCAGGACCGCGCGCTGGAAGCGGTGGTGTACGCATGGGATCAACTGCGCCGCATCCCGGCCGACGCCCACTGGGAAAAGCCACAGGGCAAAAACCCGCCGCTCGCGATGCATAAGCGCTACACCGTCGTTCCGCGCGGCACCGGTCTTGTGCTCGGCTGCTGCACCTTCCCGACGTGGAACGGCTATCCGGGTCTCTTTGCAGATCTGGCGACCGGCAACACGGTTATCGTCAAGCCGCATCCGGGCGCGATTTTGCCGCTCGCATTAACCGTGCGGATCGCGCGAGACGTGCTGCGCGAAGCCGGTTTCGATCCGAACATCGTCACGCTGCTGGCGACGGATCCCAACGACGGCCCGCTCGTCCAGGATCTGGCCCTGCGTCCGGAAATCAAGCTCATCGACTTCACAGGCAGCACGCAAAACGGCACATGGCTCGAGCGCAACGCGCACCAGGCGCAGGTCTACACCGAAAAAGCCGGCGTCAACCAGATCGTGATCGACTCGGTCGACGACGTCAAAGCCGCCGCCCGCAATATCGCCTTCTCGCTCGCGCTGTATTCAGGCCAGATGTGCACCGCGCCGCAAAACATCTATGTGCCGCGCAACGGCATCCGCACGGCCGACGGCACGCTCAGCTTCGATGAAGTGGCGCAGGCCATCGCGAGCGCTGTGCAAAAGCTGGTAGCCGATCCGGCCCGTGCCGTCGAACTGATCGGCGCGATCCAGAACGAAGGCGTGACTCAACGCATTACCGAAGCAAGCAAGCTCGGTCATGTTCTCGCCGCAAGCCAGTCGCTCGAACATCCCGCTTTTGCGGGTGCCCGCGTGCGCACGCCACTGGTGCTCCAACTGGACGCAGCCACTGACCGCGCGCAATTCACTAAAGAATGGTTCGGTCCAATCTCGTTCGTGATCGCGACGGATTCCACGGCGCAATCTCTTGACCTCGCCGGCGCGATCGCCGCCGAGCACGGCGCATTGACGATGTCTGTCTACAGCACGGACGAAGCCGTACTTGAAGACGCGCACGAAGCGTCGATCCGCGGTGGCGTGGCACTGTCGATCAATCTGACGGGCGGTGTATTCGTCAATCAATCAGCGGCCTTTTCAGACTTCCACGGCACCGGTGCGAACCCGGCGGCAAACGCCGCACTGTCTGACGCAGCATTCGTGGCGAACCGCTTCCGCGTGGTTCAGAGCCGCGTTCATGTTGAACCGAAAGCAGCACCGGCGGTAGCTAGCTAAACGGCTTAAGACAAAAGCACGGCTTTCGTCCTATGCCGTTTGGCCGAATGGACCGAGCCGTGCGCCCCCACTAACATGAGACATCGGATTGGCCCTTCGCGCCAATCCGTTCTAGCGGGAACCCACATGAACGACGCCTTCATTTGCGATGCCATTCGCACCCCAATCGGCCGCTACGGTGGCGCTCTGAAAGATGTCCGTGCCGACGATCTCGGTGCGGTCCCGATCAAGGCGCTGATCGACCGCAATCCGAATGTCGACTGGCGCGCTCTCGACGACGTGATCTACGGCTGCGCCAATCAGGCCGGCGAAGACAACCGGAACGTAGCGCGCATGTCGGCATTGCTGGCGGGTTTGCCCACTGATGCACCGGGCGCCACCATTAACCGCTTGTGCGGCTCGGGTATGGACGCGGTCGGCACCGCCGCACGCGCCATCAAGGCCGGCGAAGCGCGGCTGATGATCGCCGGGGGCGTCGAAAGCATGACGCGTGCGCCGTTCGTCATGGCCAAAGCGAACAGTGCGTTCTCGCGACAAGCCGATATTCATGACACGACCATCGGCTGGCGCTTCATCAATCCGCTAATGAAACGCGAATACGGCGTTGATTCGATGCCGGAGACCGCGGAAAACGTCGCGGTGCAGTTCGGCATCAGCCGCGCTGACCAGGACCTGTTCGCACTTTCCAGCCAGCAAAAGGCGGCCCGCGCGCAGCGTGACGGCACGCTGGCTCAGGAAATTGTCGCCGTGGAGATTGCGCAGAAGAAAGGCGACCCCGTGCGCGTCACCCTGGACGAACATCCGCGCGAGACTTCCCTCGAAAGTCTGGGCAAGCTCAAGGGCGTGGTGCGTGCGGATGGCAGCGTGACGGCCGGCAACGCGTCGGGCGTGAATGACGGCGCGTGCGCCCTGCTGCTCGCGAATCAGCAAGCTGCCGATCAATACGGTCTGCGCCGCCGCGCGCGGGTGGTGGGTATGGCGACCGCAGGCGTCGAGCCTCGCATCATGGGCATCGGGCCGGCGCCCGCCACGCAAAAGCTGTTGAAGCAGTTGGGCATGTCGCTCGAACAGCTCGACGTGATCGAGTTAAACGAGGCGTTTGCGTCGCAAGGACTCGCCGTGCTGCGCACACTCGGTCTGCGCGACGACGATCCACGCGTCAATCCCAATGGCGGAGCAATCGCACTGGGGCATCCGCTTGGCGCTTCAGGTGCCCGTTTGATTACTACCGCGCTGCATCAACTGGAACGAATCAACGGCCGCTTCGCGCTTTGCACGATGTGTATCGGCGTCGGCCAGGGCATTGCCATGGTGATCGAGCGCGTCTGAGGCCAACAGCGCCGTGCTCACCATCAATGAGACTTTGAGGAGACACCCAATGTCATATGAAGCGATTCGCGTCGACGTCGACGACTCAAGCCACGTAGCGACCATCACCCTGAACCGCCCGGACAAGCTCAACAGCTTCACGCGCACGATGCACAGGGAACTGAGCGCCGCGCTCGACCAGGTCGAAGCGGCCGGCGTCCGCGCGCTCGTGCTGACCGGCGCGGGCCGCGGCTTTTGCGCCGGACAGGATCTCGCGGACCTCGACTTCACGCCTGGCGCGATGACCGATCTCGGTGAACTGATCGATGCGCATTTCAATCCGCTGATTCGGCGCCTGCAGGCCCTGCCATTGCCGGTGATCGCCGCGGTCAACGGTACGGCAGCCGGTGCCGGCGCCAATCTTGCACTGGCGTGCGACCTCGTGCTGGCCGCCCGCTCGGCCAGCTTCATACAGGCATTCGTGAAAATCGGGCTGGTCCCGGACTCGGGCGGCACGTGGTTCCTGCCGCAACGAGTCGGCATGGCGCGCGCGATGGGTCTCGCCATCACGGGCGACAAACTGAGCGCGGAGAAAGCGGAAAGCTGGGGCCTCATCTGGCAAACGGTGGACGATACAGAACTGGCTTCCACGGCATCCAGACTCGCAGCCCAACTCGCCCAGCAGCCCACGCGCGCCATCGCCGCGATCAAGCAGGCCATGCGCGCGGGCGCCACACAAACGCTCGACCAGCAACTCGATCTCGAGCGTGATCTGCAACGCCAACTTGGCGCATCGCACGATTACGCGGAAGGCGTGCAGGCATTCGTCGAAAAGCGCGCACCGCGCTTCGAGGGCCGCTGAAATGGCCATGCAAAAATCTCCCGCCAGCATGACGCCGGACGAGCTGGCTCGCGCCACCGCGGTCGCCATGTACGAAAACGATGCGTGCACCAAGGCACTCGGAATCGATATCGTCGAAGTCCGCCCCGGCTATGCGCGTTTGCGCATGCCGGTGCGAGACGACTTCCTGAATGGCCACCAGATTTGCCACGGCGGGCTGATCTTCACGCTCGCCGACTCCAGCTTCGCGTTCGCCTGCAACACATACAACACCAATACGGTTGCAGCAGGCTGCTCGATCGAGTTTCTGCGGCCGGTGCAAGGCGGCGACATTCTGACCGCTGAAGCCATCGAACAAACACTGAGCGGCCGCACCGGCATTTACGACATTCGCGTCACGAATCGCGCCGAAGAAACGGTGGCGATGTTTCGCGGCAAATCGGCGCAAATCAAAGGCAATCTGATCCCCACGGGCGATTGACAGACACATTGGCGGCGTATGAGTAGCCGCCCGTCACCCGAATTTTGCGCATGAATCGCGCACCGTACACCAGACTCAAGCATTGAGGCAGCAAGGAGACATTCGATGACCACCGCCCTCCCGCTCGATCCTATCGAGACCGCCAGCCGCGACGAACTTGCCGCGCTTCAACTCGAACGGCTCAAATGGTCGCTCAACCACGCCTACGAGAATTCGCCGGTCTATCGGCGCAAATTCGATGAGGCTGGTGTTCATCCGAGCGAAGTGAAGACTCTCGCGGACCTCTCGCGCTTTCCGTTCACCACCAAGAAGGATCTGCGCGACAGCTACCCGTTCGGCATGTTTGCCGTGCCACAGGAGCAGATTTCGCGGATCCACGCATCGTCGGGTACGACGGGCAAGCCCACCGTGGTCGGCTACACCGCGCGCGATATCGACACATGGGCGAATCTCGTGGCCCGTTCGATTCGCGCCGCCGGCGCGAAGCGCGGCGACAAGGTCCACGTGAGCTACGGCTACGGCCTGTTCACGGGTGGCCTTGGCGCGCATTACGGCGCCGAGCGCGCCGGCCTGACCGTGATTCCGTTCGGCGGCGGCCAGACCGAAAAGCAGGTGCAACTGATTCAGGATTTCCGTCCCGACATCATCATGGTGACGCCGAGCTACATGCTGTCGATCGCCGACGAACTCGAGCGGCAAGGCATCGACCCAGCCAATTGCTCGCTGCGCCTCGGCATCTTCGGCGCGGAGCCGTGGACCAACGACATGCGTCTTGCAATCGAGAAGCGCATGGGCATCGACGCGGTCGATATCTACGGTCTGTCCGAAGTCATGGGGCCTGGCGTGGCGTCGGAATGCGTGGAAACCAAAGACGGCCCGACGATCTGGGAAGATCATTTCTATCCCGAGATCATCGATCCCGAAACCGGCGAAGTGCTCCCGGACGGTGAACTCGGTGAACTCGTGTTCACTTCCTTGACGAAAGAAGCGCTGCCGATCATCCGTTACCGGACGCGCGATCTGACGCGCCTGCTGCCCGGCAGCGCGCGCACCATGCGTCGGATGGAAAAGATCACGGGCCGTTCTGATGACATGATGATCGTGCGTGGCGTCAATGTATTCCCCACGCAGATCGAGGAACTGCTGCTCAAGCAGCACGCTCTCGCGCCGCACTATCAGATCGTGCTGACGAAAGAAGGTCCGCTCGACGTACTGACGTTGAACGTGGAGCCCTGCCCGGAAACAGCGCCGGATACGACCGCGCTGAGCACGGCAAAGCAGGCGCTGGCCTACGATATCAAGGCGTTGATCGGCGTAAGCGCGGTGGTCAATGTGCTAGGGGTGAACGGGATCGAACGTTCAGTGGGCAAGGCGCGGCGCGTGATCGACAAGCGCAAGTCGGGTCTTTAAGCCGTTGCCCTGAGAGTGAAGGAATAAATCCGGGAAGGCGGTTTTCAGTTGGAGAAAACCGCCGCTCCGGCTACCGCATACGCGTCAGGAATTCGGCAGCAACAACCACATGCGGCCGCCCTGCTTCATCTTGCCGGCCAGATCACCGGCGTCGTCGCCGAGGCCCCAGAAGTAATCGGCGCGCACGCCGCCTTTGATCGCCGAACCCGTGTCCTGAGCAAAGACAAGCCGGTTCATCGGCGAATTGGTCAGCGGCCGGGTGGTCTGCAAAAACACTGGCGTGCCGAGCGGAATCGAAGCCGGATCGACCGCAATCGAGCGTTCCGGCGTCAACGGCACACCCAGCGCGCCGATCGGGCCGTCCGCTCCGCCACTCGGCACACTTTCGCCAGACGGCATTTCGCGGAAGAACACAAAGCGCGGATTCGTATCGAGCAGCGCGTCAACGCGCGTCGGATTCGCCCGCGCCCACGCCTTGATGCCCTGCATGGTTGCCTGGGCCGGCGTCAGTTCGCCGCGATCGAGCAGCCAACGTCCGATCGACTTGTACGGTTGGTTGTTCGTGCCGCCAAAGCCCACGCGCATCACGCTACCGTCTTCCATCACGACGCGGCCGGACCCTTGCACCTGCAGGAAGAACGCTTCGATCGGATCGTCGACCCATACGAGTTCGTTACCGTTGAGCACGCCCGCGCGTTCGAGTTGCGCACGCGCCGGCAGCGGCGCACCCGCGCGATAACCGGATGGCCAGCGATACAGGGCCGTCTGATATACGCCGTGCCGTGTCCGCGATCCGCGCAGCAAGGGCTCGTAGTAGCCGGTGACAAGACCGTCGAGCGTGCCGTCGTTATTGGCTAGCTGGAAAGGCGTGAAATACGCTTCGAAGAATGCCCGCGCGCTGGTGACATCCAGATCGTCGATCTGCGAAGCCGCTGCACATGCGCGAGCCCAGTTAGGTTGCCGCGCCAGTCTCAGGCAGTTTTGCCGCAATGCGGCCGTCGCGCCGATCAATGAGTCGTCCTGCCAGCCCGGCACCTGCTGCCAGGCTACGGCCGTGAGGCGCGTCGCCGCGATCTGTCCGGGTATGATCGCGGCACCGGTAGGCGGTGAAACCGAAGGCCGGACCGCACCGCCGCCACCGCAGGATGCCAGCAGTACTGCAACCGAAAGCGCGCCGAGCCATGCTCCGGCCGTGCGGACAAAACGCATACAATGTTCGTTCTTGATGGAAACCGCCATGTCTGATCTGTTCGACGAATACCCGATGCTCATCTTCGCGCTGGAATCGCTCCTCGCGCTCTTCCTGCTCGTCTTTATCGTTGTGTGGACGTCGTCCGGCAAGAAAAAGGCCGCGCGCGCCAACAATAGTGAACAGCACAAGCAGCAAAAACCGCAGTAAAGCCGCGCGCTGAACTGTTTAAAGACCGTGGCTTGCGCGCTCGGTTCAATGCAACGTGCGTGGCATGCGCAAGATGAACTCGGGCACCGTCGCATCGAACCGTTCGCCGTCCTCCGCCACGCAGAAGTATTCGCCGCGCATCGTGCCGACCGGCGTGGCGATCACCGCCCAACTCGTATACTCGAAGTGTTCGCCCGGCTTGAGCAACGGCTGATGACCGACCACGCCCAGGCCTTTTACTTCCTGCACGTTCTTGTCGCTATCGGTGATCACCCAGTGGCGCGCAATCAGTTGCGCGGGCACTTGGCCGCTGTTACGGATAGTCAGC
Source organism: Paraburkholderia fungorum (assembly GCF_046027215.1). Taxonomy (GTDB): domain Bacteria; phylum Pseudomonadota; class Gammaproteobacteria; order Burkholderiales; family Burkholderiaceae; genus Paraburkholderia; species Paraburkholderia fungorum_D. Next base: position 4,132,074 of record NZ_JAQQEN010000001.1, read on the forward strand.
GTGTATGCAAACGCATACTGGCGGCGCTCCGGGTCCGACTCTTCGGGCAGATACTGCACCTGCGCCGAGACGCTGAATTCGTACTGGCTCATCCTGATTCCGGTCTGGTGAAACGGGGGTGTGAAAAATCGCGGGAAGGCCCGAACGCCAATGCTTTGCGGGCGCATATGTGAAGCCGCGCTGATGCTTTGGCATTCTGCTTGATGCGCGGCACGCCCGCAACCGGACAAATCCCTCTGGCTAAGGGCCATTCAGGCGTTTTGTCACGTGCACCGCTCGATCCAGCACCACCCGCCCGCTTCCAGCAGCGAACCGTCCGCTGGCAGGTTCAACGGCGCACAAAACGGTAAAATGGCGTTTTCCCGCTTGCATCCGCCCCCGCCATGACGCAATTTCGTATCGCTCCCAGCATTCTGTCCGCCGATTTCTCGCGCCTTGGTGAAGAGGTCCGCAATGTCGTCGCCGCCGGCGCCGACTGGATCCACTTCGACGTGATGGACAACCACTACGTGCCGAATCTGACGATCGGTCCGCTCGTCTGCGAAGCTATCCGCCCGCACGTGGACGTGCCGATCGACGTCCATCTGATGGTGCGCCCGGTCGACCGCATCGTGCCGGACTTCGCGAAGGCTGGCGCCAACCTGATCAGCTTTCACCCGGAAGGCTCAGACCATATCGACCGCACGCTGTCACTGATCCGAGATCATGGCTGCAAGGCCGGCCTCGTGTTCAATCCGGCAACGTCGCTGAACTATCTCGATCACGTGATGGATAAAATCGATCTGGTGCTGATCATGTCGGTCAATCCGGGCTTCGGCGGCCAGTCGTTCATTCCTGAAGCGCTCAACAAACTGCGCGAGGCCCGCACGCGCATCAACGCGTACAAGGAAAGGACCGGCCGCGAGATTCATCTGGAGGTGGACGGCGGCGTCAAGGTCGACAACATCGCGGAAATCGCGGCAGCGGGCGCGGACACGTTTGTGGCCGGTTCCGCGATCTTCGGCGCCCCGGACCACAAGGCGGTGATCGAGAAGATGCGCGCCGCCCTCGCTCATATCGAACACTGAGCGAACACTGAGATCGCGCACTCAATATGACCGCTCCGTTCCCTGCCCCGACCTTCACCGGCCCGCGCCTGCAAGCCGCGATCATCGACCTGGACGGCACGATGATCGATACCGCCGACGATTTCACCGCCGGCCTGAACGGCATGCTCGCGCAGCTAGACGCCACGGAAACGTCGCGCGAGGAAGTAGTCGGCTACGTCGGCAAAGGTTCGGAGCATCTGATTCGCAGCGTGCTGGCGCCGCGCTTCGAGGCGGACCACGCGCAGGACCGCTTCGACGAAGCGCTCGCGATCTATCAGGCGGAGTACGCGAAGATCAACGGTCTGCATACGCGCCTGTATCCGGACGTGGAAGCCGGCCTGAGCGCCATGCGCGAGGCCGGCATCAAACTCGCCTGCGTGACCAACAAGCCGCATCGTTTCGCGGTCGAATTGCTGCAGCAATACGGCCTCAGCCAGTACTTCAGCGTTGTGCTGGGCGGCGACAGTCTGCCGCAAAAGAAGCCCGATCCGCTGCCTATGCTCACCGCCGCCGAGCAACTGGGCGTTGAGCCGCGCGTGACCGTGGCCATCGGCGATTCGGAAAACGATGCGCTGGCAGGCCGCGCGGCAGGCATGGCCACGCTCACCGTACCGTACGGCTACAACCACGGCCGAGCTATACAAGAAATAAAATCCGATGGTATAGTTGCCTCGCTGCTCGATGCCGCGAAGGCAATCGCAGCGCACCAATCCACGACCTGAAAAGTCCCTCATCCTCATGTTTCTGAATAAAAAACGGAGTCTGATTAGCATCGACCGGGGAGCCTGGCCCTGGCGTCGCTGGTCGCGCTAACCTCGCCTGAGGTACGCTGAAGCTCGTCTTCGGCAACCGTTTTTTACTTCGCTGCGCTTACGCGTTTCTTCCATCATATTGTTTCGCTGCATCGGTTAGCCATAGCCGCCGCCTGCCCACCAGGCATTGTCGTGCGCTCAAAAAACCGTGTTCGCGTCGATGGAAACTCGCGCCGGTCGGTATCATCTATCGATACGTCGACCCCATGTCTGACCGGCCGCGCACTGCCCCGCTTTGTCCGACGCACGCTGTCGCCGGACCTATGAACAGGATCGGAACATGACCGAACTCGAATTCCAGTCCCTCGCCAATGAGGGTTTCAACCGCATTCCGCTGATCGCCGAAGCGCTCGCCGACCTCGAAACGCCGCTCTCGCTATACCTGAAGCTCGCGCAAACCGAGCGCAACGGCGCGAACTCGTTCCTGCTGGAATCGGTGGTGGGCGGCGAGCGCTTCGGCCGCTATTCGTTCATCGGCTTGCCGGCGCGCACGCTGCTGCGCACCCGCAACGGTGTGTCGGAGGTGGTGCAGGACGGCAAGGTCGTCGAAACGCATGAGGGCGATCCGCTCGACTTCATCCAGCAATTCCAGGCTCGCTTCAAAGTCGCGCAACGCCCGGGGCTGCCGCGTTTCGCGGGCGGTCTGGCCGGTTATTTCGGCTACGATGCCGTGCGCTACATCGAGAAGAAGCTCGCTCACAGCGCGCCGAAAGACGATCTGAACCTGCCCGACATCCAGTTGCTGCTGACCGAAGAGGTCGCGGTAATCGATAACCTCGCGGGCAAGCTGTATCTGGTGGTCTACTCCGACCCGACACAGCCGGAGGCCTACACGAAAGCCAGGCAACGTCTGCGCGAATTGCGCCAGCGTTTGCGCACGACCGTGCAGCCGCCGGTCACGTCGGCCAGCGTACGCACCGAGACCTACCGTGAATTCGCGAAAGACGACTATCTGGCCGCCGTGCGCCGCGCGAAGGAATACATCGCGGCCGGCGAACTGATGCAGGTGCAGGTCGGCCAGCGGCTGACCAAGCCGTACCGCGACAATCCGCTTTCGCTGTATCGCGCGCTGCGTTCGCTGAATCCGTCGCCGTATATGTATTACTACAACTTCGGCGACTTCCACGTGGTCGGCGCGTCGCCGGAAATTCTGGTGCGCCAGGAAAAGCGTGGTGAAGACCGTATCGTCACCATCCGGCCGCTCGCTGGCACGCGTCCGCGCGGCAACACGCCGGAACGCGATGCGGAACTCGCCACCGAACTGCTGAACGACCCGAAGGAAATCGCCGAACACGTGATGCTGATCGACCTCGCGCGCAACGACGTGGGCCGTATCTCGCAGATCGGCTCAGTGGTCGTGACCGATCAGATGGTGATCGAAAAGTACTCGCACGTGCAGCACATCGTGAGTTCTGTCGAAGGCAAACTGAAGCCCGGCACCACCAATTTCGACGTGCTCCGCGCCACCTTCCCGGCCGGCACGCTGTCCGGCGCGCCGAAGGTCCGCGCAATGGAATTGATCGACGAGCTGGAACCGATCAAACGCGGCCTGTATGGCGGTGCGGTCGGCTACCTGTCGTTCACTGGTGAAATGGATCTGGCGATCACGATCCGCACCGGCGTGATTGCGAACGGCAATCTGTATGTTCAGGCGGCAGCGGGTGTAGTCGCGGATTCGGTGCCCGAGTCCGAATGGCAAGAGACCGAGAACAAGGCGCGTGCTGTTTTGCGCGCCGCCGAGCAGGTGCAAGACGGCCTCGATAGCGACTTCTGACCGGAGACAAACCATGCTGCTAATGATCGACAATTACGATTCGTTCACCTACAACCTGGTGCAGTACTTCGGCGAACTCGGCGAAGACGTGCGCACCTATCGCAACGACGAAATCACGCTGGACGACATCGCGAAGCTCAACCCTGAGCGCATTTGCCTGTCGCCGGGACCGAGCAACCCGCAACACGCCGGCATCACGCTCGACGTGCTGCGCGAATTCGCCGGCAAGATGCCGATTCTCGGCGTGTGCCTCGGCCATCAGGCGATTGGCGAAGCATTCGGTGGCCGCGTGGTGCGCGCGCAAACCATCATGCACGGCAAGGTGAGCACGATCGAAACCGACTGCAAAGGCGTTTTCGCCGACCTGCCGAAGCACTTTGTCGTGACGCGCTATCACTCGCTTGCGATCGAACGCGAATCGCTGCCGGAGTGCCTCGAAGTCTCCGCATGGACAGCCGACGGCGAAATCATGGGCGTGCGGCACAAGGAACTGGCCGTTGAAGGCGTGCAGTTCCATCCGGAATCGATCCTGTCCGAACACGGCCACGCGCTGCTCGAGAACTTCGTGAAACAGTCGAAGACCGCGTCCGCCAGAACGTCCAACCGCAACGCCTGATGAAGAGAGACGAAATCATGTCGATTACGCCCCAGGAAGCGCTGCAACGGACAATCGAGCATCGCGAGATTTTCCACGACGAAATGCTGCATCTGATGCGGCTCATCATGCGCGGCGAACTGTCGCCCGTGATGTCGGCGGCGATCATCACCGGTTTGCGCGTCAAGAAAGAGACCATCGGCGAAATTACCGCCGCTGCTACGGTGATGCGTGAATTTGCCCGGCACGTCGAGGTGGAGGACAACTCGAACTTCGTCGATATCGTCGGTACTGGCGGCGACGGCGCGCACACCTTCAACATCTCCACGGCAACGATGTTCGTCTCCGCCGCGGCGGGCGCGAAAGTGGCCAAGCATGGCGGGCGCAGCGTGTCGAGCAAGTCGGGCAGCGCGGACGTGCTCGAAGCGCTCGGCGTCAATATCGATCTGCAGCCGGAACAGGTGGCGGCGTCGATTGCGGAAACCGGCATGGGCTTCATGTTCGCGCCGAACCATCATCCGGCAATGAAGAACATCGCGCCGGTGCGCCGCGAACTCGGCGTACGGACCATCTTCAATATTCTCGGACCGCTGACCAATCCGGCCGGCGCGCCCAATCAGCTGATGGGCGTGTTTCACGGCGACCTGGTCGGCATTCAGGTACGCGTGATGCAGCGTCTCGGCGCGAAGCACGTGCTGGTGGTGTACGGTATGGACGGCATGGACGAAGTGTCGCTCGGCGCGGCCACGCAAGTCGGCGAATTGCGCGACGGGCAGGTCCACGAGTACGAGATCCATCCGGAAGACTTCGGCATGCAGATGGTGTCGAACCGCTCGCTGAAAGTGGCCGACGCCACCGAATCGAAGGCGATGCTCCTCGATGCGCTCGACAACAAGCCGGGCGTCGCGCGTGAAATCGTCACGCTGAACGCGGGCACCGCGTTGTACTCGGCGAACGTGGCGGCATCGATCGCGGACGGCATCCAGTTGGCGCGCGAAGCGATCGCGAGCGGCCAGGCCCGTGCGAAAGTGGACGAGCTGGTCCGCTTCACCCAGCAATTCAAGCAGTAACTACGTAGTGAGACACTTATGAGCGACATCCTGGACCGCATCATCGCGGTCAAACGCGAAGAAGTCCGCGCGGCCGAACAGAGCGCACCGCTCGAAGAGCTGCGCCTCGAAGCATCGTCGCGCGATATCCGCGATTTCGTCGGCGCATTGCGCGCCAAACACGCAGCAGGTCTTGCCGCGGTGATCACCGAGGTGAAGAAGGCGAGTCCGTCCAAAGGTGTGCTGCGCGAACATTTCGTGCCTGCCGAGATCGCGCGTTCGTACGAAAAGCACGGCGCGGCCTGCCTTTCCGTTCTGACCGACGTGCAGTTCTTCCAGGGCAGCGTGGCGTATCTGCAGGAAGCGCGCGCCGCGTGCAGCCTGCCGGTGCTGCGCAAGGATTTCATCATCGATCCGTATCAGATCGTCGAAGCCCGCGCGATGGGCGCGGACGCGATCCTGCTGATTGCCGCCGCGCTCGAAACCTCGCAGATGCAGGACCTCGAAGCGCTCGCGCATTCGCTGGGCCTCGCGGTGCTGGTTGAAGTGCACGACAAGAACGAGTTGATGGAAGCGCTCACGCTGAAAACACCCCTGATCGGCATCAACAACCGCAATCTGCGTACTTTTGAAACCTCGATCGACACCACCATCGGCATGCTCGACTCGATTCCTGACGACCGTATCGTGGTCACGGAATCGGGCATCCTGTCGCGCGTCGATGTCGAACGCTTGCGGGCGAAGGACGTGAATACATTCCTCGTCGGCGAAGCGTTCATGCGGGCGGACGAGCCGGGTGTGGAACTTGCGCGGATGTTTTTCTGAGCACACCGAGCGTACGGAGCGGAGCAGCCCATGGCCATGGAACGTGAAATCAAACTGACTTTGCCGGCTGCGCAAGTCGAGGCGGCAACGCAGTGGTTTGTCGCGCGAACCGGCAATGAAGGCCGCCCGATCGAACTGGCGAATATTTACTTCGATACGCCGAAGCTGGCCCTGGCGAATTCAAAGAGCGCATTGCGTCTGCGCCACACGCCGGATGGCTGGCTGCAAACTTTCAAGACGGTCGGGCAAGCAAAAGACGGCTTGCACAGCCGTCACGAATGGGAAATGCCGGTAGCGGGCGAAAAGCTGGAGATCGATGCGCTGCTGCGCGAGTGTGACGAGCCAACCGCGGCGGACGCTTTGCGCCAGGCCACGCCGGAACTGATCGAACTGTTCCGCACGAATTTCACCCGCACGCTATGGCAGGTGGAACTGGACGGCGCGAAAGTCGAAGCCGCGATCGACCAGGGCGACGTTATCGCCGAGGTGAAGGGCGAAATCCGTCGCGCGCCGATCTCCGAAGTCGAACTCGAACTGAAGTCCGGTAACGAAGCCGTACTCAACACGCTTGCGCAGGAACTCGGCAAGCAGATCGCCGGCCTCGCGCCGGACAACATCAGCAAGGCGCAGCGCGGTTATCAGTTGCGCGCGGGCTGAGCCGCGGCGTGCGGCAGACACCGCTTGAGCCGCAGCCCGTTTGCTGCGACACTTCCCCGCCATGACCTCAGCTTCCCGCACCCGCTCCCCTTCGTCGCAGGCCTCGTTGTTCGGCGACACCGCCGCTACGCCGGCCGGCGCAACAATCGCACAGCCGCCTGCCGCGGACACGCCGCCCACGCTTGAAGCGCAATTCGCCGCCCTGCCCGCTGCATGGCGCGAACTTCTGCAGCCGTTCATCCATAGCGACGCCTACGCGCCGCTGTGCCGTTTCGTCGACGGTGAACGCGCGGCCGGCAAAACCATTTATCCCGCCGACGTGTTCCGCGCGCTGCGCCTCACCAGTCCCGACGAAGTAAAGGTTGTCATCCTCGGCCAGGACCCATATCACGGCGAAGATCGCGGCACGCCGCAGGCGCACGGTCTCGCGTTTTCCGTGGCGCCGAACGTGCGTACGCCGCCCTCGCTGCGCAACATTTTTAAGGAAATTGCCGCGAGTCTCGGCCATGAGACGCCGCGTCACGGCTGCCTCGACACTTGGGCAAAGCAAGGCGTGCTCCTGTTGAACACGGTGCTGACCGTCGAAGGCGGTGCGGCCGCCAGCCACGCAAAGCGCGGCTGGGAGAAATGCACCGACACATTGATCCATGAACTGGCGATGCGCCACGACGGCCTCGTGTTCATGCTGTGGGGGGCGCATGCGCAAGCCAAGCGCGCGTTGCTCGGCGGCAAATCACATTACGTGCTGGAAGCGCCGCATCCGTCACCGCTCTCAGCGCATCGCGGCTTTCTGGGTTGCGGGCATTTTGCTTCGGCTAACGACTATCTTGCGAAACAGGGCCGCGACCCGATCGACTGGCGCCTGCCCGACGAAGCGCAAATGCTGGCCTGACGCCGATCACGTCAGCGCTTGCGCAAGCGCAAGCGCAAAAAAACGCCACGGAGTTCACACTCCGTGGCGTTTTTTATTCCACCGCGATCGCGCGGCGGATGCAGCATTACGCTGCGGCGATCGCTTCGCGTGCGGCGCCCAGTGCTGCTTCGGCAGCGTCCGGGCCCATGTTCAGGCCTTCGGCGTAGATGAAGTTCACATCGGTCATGCCGAGGAAGCCGAGGAAGCTCTGCAGATACGGCGTCTGGCTGTCGTTCGGGGTGCCCAGATACTTGCCGCCGCGTGCCGACACGACGAAAACCTTCTTACCCTTCACGAGGCCTTCCGGACCATTCGCGGTGTACTGGAACGTGATGCCAGCGCGTGCGATGAAGTCGAAGTACGTCTTCAGTTGCGACGAGATGCCGAAGTTGTACATCGGCGCGCCGATCACAACGACGTCGGCGGCTTGCAACTCGGCGATCAGCGCTTCGCTGCGTGCAGCGATCGCAGCCTGTTCCGGCGTGCGTTGCTCAGCCGGCGTGAAGAACGCGCCGAGGACGGCGTCGTCCAGATGCGGCAGCGGTTCAGCTTGCAGGTTACGGACGACGACTTGCGCGCCCGGATTCGATTGTTGCAGCTTTGCGGTCAGCTCGTTGACGAGCAGCGTCGAGTTCGCGCCTTGCGAGCGGGCTGCCGAGTTGATTTGCAGGATCGTGGTCATGGTTGACTCCAGTAGGGGCGCGCAGTGTTGCGCGAGTGGAGCCATTGTGTTTTTTTACCGTCCCGGGATAAAGCCATCCGGCAGCGAAGGATTGTTGCATGGGTAGAACAATCCGCCGCCCCGAGCCGCCGATTGACGGCGGCCCGGGTTTCGGTCAGCTCGCCAGCCAGCGCTCGCGAGCCTTGCGCGCGGCGGGGCGCTTGTCGCTCACCGTGAGCTTGTAACGCGCCACCTCAGGCCCGTCCAGCTTGAGTTGCGTGACGCGCAGTTCGTCGCGGCGGAACGCGTGAATCTCGACTTTGGCACCCGGCAGATAGCGCGCAAGCAGCGCGTCAAGATTCGCACCGGTGGCGCGCAGGCCGTCGATCGCGATCAGCACGTCCCCAGCCGAGAGCCCGGCTTTTTGCGCAGCGCTGCCATCATGCACCGACACCAGCGTGCAATCGGCGCCGCCACGCACGCGCGCACCGAGCGCCGGCTTGCCGTTCTTGTCCAGATCGGGGGCGAGCGAAATGCCGAACGGCGCGAGCAACGTATCGAGCGGCAGATCACGCGTGCCATGCACGGCCTCGGCAAACAGTTCGCCCAACTGGGCACCGGTCGCTTCCGCAAAGATCGCTTCGACCTCGCTTTCATCGACGCCAACCGGCTTGCCGCGATAGAAGTCGCGCCCAAAACGCTGCCACAGCAGACGCATCACGTCGTCGAGCGACTTGCGGTTGCCGGTTTGCGCGCGAATCGTCAGATCAAAGGCAAGCGCGACGAGCGAGCCCTTGGTGTAGTAACTGACGATCGCGTTCGGCGCGTTTTCGTCCTGCCGATAGTATTTGACCCACGCGTCGAACGAGCTTTCCGCGACGCTCTGCTTCAGGCGGCCGCTGCCACGCTGCACACCACCCACTACCTTGCCGAGCATGCCGAAATAGTCGTCCTGCGAAATCAGGCCGCTGCGCACGAGGATCAGGTCGTCGTAGTAAGAGGTGAAGCCTTCGAACAGCCACAGCAGCGACGTGTAGTTTTCGACGTTCAGGTCGTACGGCGCGAACACGGCCGGCTTGATGCGTTTCACGTTCCAGGTATGGAAGTATTCGTGGCTGCACAAACCGAGGTAGGTGCGATAGCTCTCGGTGGGCGCCTCGCGGCCTTCCACCGGCAGATCGCTCCGGTTGCAGATCAATGCAGTCGACGCGCGATGCTCCAGCCCGCCGTAGCCGTCCGTGACCGCCTGCGTCATGAACACATAGCGATCGACCGGTGCCTTCTTCGATTTCGGCTCGAACAACGCGATCTGCGCTTCGCAGATGCGCTTCAGATCGGCGCACAGGCGCGCCATGTCGAGTCCGATCACGCGCCCGGCAATGACGACGTCGTGCGGCACGCCGTGCGCCTTGAACGTGGCCAGGGCGAATTCGCCCAACGTGACCGGATGGTCGATCAGTTCGTCATAGTTCTGCGCGCGATACTCGCCGAAGCCATAGCGCTTCGTGCCGCGCGCTTCCGGCAACGCGGTGGCGACACGCCAGTTGCGATAATCCGCGCCTTCCGGCTTCTGGATATCGACCACGCACTGCGCCTCTTCATGACCGAGCGGCGACAGAAACACGCTCGTGCCGTTGAAGAATCCGGTCGTGTCGTCCAGATGCGCGGCACGCACCGACAGATCCCACGCATACACCTCGTAGCGCAGCGTCAGCGCGCCTTTGACCGGCGCGGCCTGCCACGTGTGCTTATCGGTCTTTTCGATACGCACCTTGCGACCCGCATCATTGAAAGCGCGCAGTGTGACGATGTTGCGCGCGAATTCTCGCACCATGTAGCTGCCCGGAATCCATACCGGCAGCGTGAAACGCTGGCCGGCCGGATCGGGATCGGCGACGGTGACGGTGACTTCGAACAGGTGGGCGACGGGTTGCTTGGGAACGATGGTGTAGCGGATCGGCTTCATCGGCGGCGATTAGGTGATGTCAGACGGGGATGTTCGGGGCTTGATGCGAAAGGAGGCGCTTACTGCGCCTCCTTTGCTCGTAGGTGATGCGTGTTCAGCGCACAGCGGACATTTCCTTGTCCAGCCGGTCTGCCGGCACCGCGCCAGGCAGGCGGCGGCCGTCGGCGAGGAATACCGTGGGCGTGCCCTCGACATTCATCGCGCGGCCGAGCGCCAGGTTCTTGTCGATCGCAGCGGTGTCGCAGGTACCGGCTGCCGTCGGCGCCTGATGATCCCGCATCCAGGATTCCCATGCCTTCGCGCGGTCAGTTGAGCACCAGATCGACTTGGACTTGGCCGTCGAATCCGGCGACAGCACCGGGTACAGGAAGGTGTAGACCGTCACGTTATCGATCGACTTGAGCGTGGTTTCGAGCTGCTTGCAGTACGGGCAGTTCGGGTCCGAGAACACGGCGATCTTGCGCGCGCCGTTGCCCTTCACGACCTTCACCGCGTTCCCGAACGGCAGGCTCGCGAAGTCGATCCGGTTGGTATCCGACAGACGCGCTTCAGTCAGATTCTTGCGGGTCTTCGAGTCGACGATATCGCCAAGCACGAGGTAATCGCCTGTTGCGTCGCTATAGACGATCTGCGAGCCGAGGTTCACTTCGTACAGACCGGCAATCGGCGACTTCGTAACGCTCTTGATCGTCACGTCGGCGAGACGCGTTTGCAGCGTGGCCTTGATCTTGTCGGTTGTTTGATCGGCCTGCGCGGAGCAGCCGATCGTAATGGCGGCAATCGCGAGCGCAGCAGCCACGATACGGAAAGATTTTTTCATACTGAATTCCTGGGTTCAATCGCGCGCGTTGCGCGTTTTTGCGACGTTTTCGGGTCTGATCGGAATGACGTCCATCCATTCATGATACCCGTCTCGCCGATCGGGCACGCCCGGCAATCGCTTTATCCCAGCGCAGCCGACACCAGCCAGCGCTTGATGAACGGCTGCGCGCCAACAAACGCCATGCCGGAATTGCGCAATGCCTTGGCAAACGGCCCGGGCACCGAGAAGAGCTTTTGCAGACCATCGGTCGCGATCATCAGCGCGCGGATGTCTTCGCGACGGGCGCGTTCGTAGCGGCGCAACAGCACCATGTCGCCGAGATCGCGGAATGCCTCCTTACCGGCGACCGTCTCGGCCAGTGCCGCGACATCGCGCAAGCCAAGGTTCATGCCCTGACCGGCCAGAGGATGAATCAGATGCGCGGCATCGCCGACCAGCGCGACACGAGGCGCGACCAGCCGGTCGACGGTTTGCAGCGCAAGCGGGAAGCCTTGCGCGCGTGTCACGCAATCAAGCGCGCCGAATTGACCGCCCGTCACACGTTCGACCTCGGCGGCCAGCTGCGCCGGATCGAGCGCGAGCAGTTGTTCGGCGTGTTCCGTGCGCGCCGACCAGACCAGCGACACGTGGCCGTCCGGCATCGGCAGCAACGCGATGATCTCGCCGTCCCTGAACCATTGATATGCGGTTTCGCTATGCGGCTTGCCAGCCTTGAAGTTCGCCACCACGCCGGTCTGTTTGTAATCGCGCCGGGTCATCTTCGAACCGATCTGCGCGCGCACCCACGAATGCGCGCCGTCCGCGCCGACCAGCAGATCGGCGTCCAGCACATTGCCATTGGCGAGACCTACGCTTGCGGCGTCCGCGGTGAAATCCAGCGCCTGAGCGCGGCTGTCGATCCACGTGAGATTCGGCTGGAAACGCAGCGCGGCGTCAAGCGCCCGCTCGATCAACGAAGATTCGACGATCCACGCCAACTGCGGCACGGACGCCTGAAACGCGGAGAAATGGAGTTCGGCGTGCGCATCGCCGTAGACGCGCATGTCGTAGACCGGGCCGAGCCGCGACAGATCGAGCGCCTGCCAGACCCGCAACCGCTCCAGCAGAGCCTGTGAGCTCGACGACAGCGCGTAGACCCGCGAATCGAAACTGGCGCCCGCAGGCAAAGGCGCACAGGCTTGTGCGAGCAGCGCCACGCGCAGGCCGCCTTGTGTCAGCGCAAGCGCCGCAGTCTTGCCGACGAGCCCGCCGCCGATCACGGCGGCATCAAAAGTCTGATGGTGTGCGTTCATCCGCGCATTATAGCTGCGGGGGTTGCGGGGGACGGATCGAGACGTACGGCACTTCCGCCTGAAACCTAGTGCCCAAGCGCCGCGTGAGCCGCATGGGATTCGCGCAGCCGCATGAAATCGCGATCGGATGAGAGGACGCGCCAGGCGCTCGCCTCCAGTTCGCTTTTACGGTCGCGCTGGTCGCCGCGCACCGTGCAGTCTGGGAAAACCCGGTCATACACGCGCCACAGGGAGTCGGAATCGTTGGTGTCGGCGAACTGCGCGATCTGCAGTTTATCGTCTGGCGTAAGCTGATTCAGCATGCAATTCACGGTCTGCCGGTCTGTTGCCGCCTGGGCGTCGTCATAGTTCGGCGTGAGCCACGTTGCAATCGCCCCGCCCGCCAGCGCGATACCCAAAGCCCAGCCGACCCATTTCATTTTTGTCACAGTACATCCCCGGAAAGGGCTCTAGCGGCCCCGGACCGCCATCTTACAATGATCCGACAGAAAAAATTTCCGGCCGGGCGCGGTTTGCGGCGCCCTTTCCAGGAAGACCATCCGAACGGGTTACAATTACGCCTTCCGTGACAAAACTCGCACACAATCGCCGGGCCAACGCCCGATTGCGTGACTTGTCCCGCTCCGCTGCGGTCTGCCGCCACGCCATCACGAATGCTTGCCGCATCCTGCCCGCAGCGTCGAGCGCATCACGCAACTTACTGATTCACTGAAGGATTTCCATGAGCCTCAAATGCGGCATCGTCGGCCTGCCTAACGTCGGCAAGTCCACCCTGTTCAATGCGCTGACCAAGGCGGGTATCGCCGCCGAAAACTACCCGTTCTGCACGATCGAGCCGAACGTCGGCATCGTCGAGGTGCCGGACGCGCGGCTCCAGGCGCTCGCCGAAATCGTCAAGCCGGAGCGCATCCTGCCGGCGGTGGTGGAATTCGTCGACATCGCCGGTCTGGTGGCCGGGGCGAGCAAGGGCGAAGGGCTCGGCAACCAGTTTCTCGCGAACATCCGCGAAACCGACGCGATCACGCACGTGGTGCGCTGCTTCGAAGACGAGAACGTGATACACGTCGCGAACAAGATCGACCCGCTGTCGGATATCGAAGTCATCAACACCGAACTGGCGCTGGCCGACCTCGCAACGGTCGAGAAGGCGCTCACGCGCTATTCGAAGGCCGCCAAGTCGGGCAACGACAAGGAAGCCGCCAGGAACGCGGCCGTGCTGGAAAAGGTGCGCGCACAACTGGATCAGGCCAAGCCGGTTCGCGCGCTCGACCTGTCGGATGAAGAAAAGGCCACGCTCAAGCCGTTCTGCCTGATCACCGCGAAGCCGACCATGTACGTCGCTAACGTGAAGGAAGGCGGTTTCGAGAACAACCCGCATCTGGACGCGGTGTCGAAGTTCGCGGCTGCGGAAAACGCGCCGGTCGTCGCCGTGTGCGCCGCGATCGAAGCCGAAATCGCCGACCTCGAACCAGCCGACATGGAAGTGTTCCTCGCCGACATGGGCATGCAAGAGCCGGGCCTGAACCGCGTGATTCGCGCGGGTTTCAAGTTGCTGGGCCTGCAAACGTACTTCACGGCAGGTGTGAAGGAAGTGCGCGCGTGGACCATCCACGTTGGCGACACGGCGCCGCAGGCGGCCGGCGCGATCCACACGGATTTCGAGCGCGGCTTCATTCGCGCGCAGACCATCGCCTTCAACGACTTCATCACCTACAAGGGTGAACAGGGCGCGAAGGAAGCGGGCAAGATGCGTGCGGAAGGCAAGGAATACGTCGTGCACGATGGCGACGTGATGAACTTCCTGTTCAACGTTTGACGTAAGCCCCGGCACACGGCGGCAACCGGCGAAACGCCGAACGCCGAACGCCGAACGCCGCTCACCCAGCCTGACTAAAATGCCCGCTCAATGCGGGCATTTTGTTTTACTGATGCGCCGTCGCGTCGAGCCCTGCGCATTTCAAGGGCAGTGTCATCCCCATCTTGACAGGCACCATCTTCGCGGGCGAATCCGCCAGCACCGCATCGATTCCAAGACACGCAGCGCGTTGATAATCAGAAGCATTGTTCACCGCGATCGCCACGATCCTGACATCGGGCTTCTGCCGGAAACAGGCTACGGTCGCAGGTGTCCATAAGGTCGCCTGAACCTCGGAGCGGCCTTCGCCCAGCGTGAACTTCTCCACCACTGTCATCGCGCGATGCAACTCGAACGCTGTGGACGTGTGTTCGGCCGGCGCATCCACGCAGCCTTGATTGAGCAGCACCCGCACGAGCCGTCCACGCGTTGCGTCGCGCGACTCAAACAGCTTCGCTTGTGAATAAACGGCAAAGCTCTGCTGGTAGTCTGCTTCAGTCGAATAGATCGTCACTCGCGACCACGCATTCTCCTCGCTCAGCACACGCGCCACCGCTTCCGCCTGCGGCGCGGCGGGCAGCGCTTTCATATCGAGGATGACCGGCATCGCCAGCGGGATCGCCCGCAAAGCTTCGCGCAGCGTCGGTATACCGAGGGGACGGTCCCGATACGGATACGCGTCGCCGCGACGAAAACTCCAGCCCGCGTTCACGCGCATCAACTCCGCCGCGGTGAGCGCGGATACGGGACCCTTTGCGTCGGTCAATGCCGATAGATCGGCCGGCCGATAGAGTACGGGCACGCCATCCTTGCTCAACTGAACGGTGAGCCACATTGCGTCGGCCTGATGCACGACCGACTGTCGAATCGCCTCGAGCGTGTTTTCAGGCGCATCGCCGGTGCCGCCGCGATGCGCGATGATCTTCGGCAACGACGTTACCGACGCTACCCTGGCGTCCGCGGGCACCGACGTCAACGCACAACCCGCCAACATGAGACCCGCTATCGAACCACCCACCGCCCATCGCATTGAACGTAGCATCTGGAATCCTGATTGATAAGCATCGTTGCGAAACGTGCGGGATCAAGCCAAGCACGATACCCGCCGCGCCGTCCATCATGCCTACAAGCGGGCAACAACGTTCAGCACTGCACCTTCGGCCTTGATCTGCCTCAAGTCGTGAGCTTCAGACGCCCGCCCTTTCCGTTTGCCGACCGCCGGTGTTAAATTGCGGCATTCGGCGCGGGCCACAAGCGGGCCACGTCCCGACAGCCTTCGCCGGACTGTCATCGAACACAAATAGAATCGCGCGATTCGCACCCGCGCCTGTTCCGATCAGAAACCGCTTTGCATGGGACCGGAGTAAGCGCTATGGGACCAGGGTAAGCGCTAAAGCGCCAACCCTGGTCGACACGCTAACTCCGGTCGACACTGGAGACCAATCGATGAGTTGCAAGCCGCTGTTCCGTTCGCTTTCCGTTGCCGCCGTGCTGAGCTTCGGCGTCAGCCAAGCGGCTCACGCCGCGACTGAAATCCAGTTCTGGCACGGCATGGAGGCCGCCCTCGGCGAACGCCTGAACGACATTGCCAACGCGTTCAACGCGTCCCAAAGCGACTATAAGATCGTGCCGGTATTCAAAGGCACCTACGACCAGACCCTCGCCGCCGGCATCGCCGCCTATCGCAGCGGCAACGCGCCGGCCATCCTGCAGGTCTACGAAGTCGGCACCGCGACCATGATGCAGGCCAGGAAGGCCGTGATTCCGGTCTCCGAAGTATTCAAACAAGCCGGCGTGCCGCTCGACGAAAAAGCCTTCGTGCCGACCATCGCGAGTTATTACAGCGACGCCAAAACCGGCCAGTTGATCTCGATGCCGTTCAACAGTTCAACGCCGGTGCTGTATTACAACAAGGACGCCTTCAAGAAAGCCGGGCTCGATCCGAATCAGCCGCCGAAAACCTGGGCCGAGTTGCAGACGGACGCGCAGAAGCTGAAGGCGTCGGGCATGGCGTGCGGCTATTCGTCCGGCTGGCAGAGCTGGATTCAGCTGGAAAACTACAGCGCGTGGCACGGCGCGCCGTTTGCGTCGAAGAATAACGGGTTCGACGGCGCCGACGCACAACTCGAGTTCAACAAGCCGCTGCAAGTTGCGCACATCCAGTTCCTGCAGAACATGCTCAAGGAAGGCACCTTCACCTATGTCGGCCGCAAGGACGAACCGGTGTCGAAGTTTTACAGCGGCGACTGCGGGATCATCACGAACTCGTCAGGCTCGCTCGCTACGATCAAGAAATACGCGAAGTTCAACTTCGGCACGGGGATGATGCCGTACGACGCGAGCGTCAAGGGTGCGCCGCAGAATGCGATCATCGGCGGGGCGAGCCTGTGGGTGCTCTCCGGCAAGGATGCGGCCACCTACAAGGGCGTGGCGAAGTTCCTGTCGTATCTGTCGTCGGCGCCGGTTGCCGCGAAGTGGCATCAGGACACTGGCTATCTGCCGGTCACGACCGCCGCGTATCAGCTGACGCAGCAACAAGGCTTCTACGAGAAGAACCCGGGCAGCGATACGGCGATCAAGCAGATGCTCAACAAGCCGCCGCTGCCGTACACGAAGGGCTTGCGTCTGGGCAATATGCCGCAGATCCGCACCATCATCGACGAAGAGCTCGAACAGGTGTGGGCGCAGAAAAATACGCCGCAACAGGCGCTCGACGCCTCCGTATCGCGCGGTGACGAGCTGCTGCGCCGTTTCGAGAAGGCCGGCAACTAAGCGCTGTCCGACAGGGTTTCAGTGCACTCGCGCTGAAACCCGCGTATGCAGAACCTTGGGAATTCTCGATGGAAAAGCGCTCCAGCTTTGGCACCAGTCTGCTGCCGTACCTGCTCGTCGCGCCGCAACTCCTGATCACGTTGCTGTTCTTTCTGTGGCCGGCCGGCGAGGCACTGTGGCAATCCACGCAGAGCCAGGACGCGTTCGGTACGTCGAGCGAGTTTGTTGGACTCGCCAACTTCAGGCAGCTGTTCGCCGATCCGCTCTACCTGTCGTCGTTCAATACGACGCTGATCTTCTGCGCGCTCGTCACGGTATCCGGACTGGTGATCTCGCTGCTGCTGGCGGTCTGCGCCGATCGTGTGACGCGCGGCGCGAAGGCCTATCAGACGCTCCTGATCTGGCCGTATGCGGTCGCCCCCGCGATCGCCGCCGTGCTGTGGTCGTTCCTGTTCAATCCGAGCATCGGCCTCGTCACCTATGCGCTGGCGAAGCAAGGCATCGTGTGGAATCACGCGTTGAATGCCGGCCAGGCAATGTTTCTGGTGGTGCTCGCGTCGGTATGGAAACAGGTCAGCTATAACTTCCTGTTCTTCTATGCAGGCCTGCAGGCGATTCCACGTTCGCTGATCGAAGCCGCCGCGATCGACGGCGCCGGTCCGGTGCGCCGTTTCTTCGGCATAGCGCTACCGCTGCTGTCGCCCACGAGCTTCTTCCTGCTGGTGATCAACATCACCTACGCGTTCTTCGACACCTTCCCCGTGATCGACGCGGCCACCGGCGGCGGGCCCGCGCAATCGACCCGCACGCTGATCTACAAGATTTTCGCCGAAGGCTTTCAGGGGCTCGACATCGGCAGCTCGGGCGCACAATCGGTCGTGCTGATGCTGATCGTCGTGGCGTTGACCGTCGTGCAATTCCGTTTCATCGAACGCAGGGTTCAATACTCATGATCGAGAACCGCCGCGGTTTCGACCTGTTCTGCCACGCGGTGCTGATTGTCGGCGTCGCGCTGGTGGTGTTTCCGGTGTACGTCGCTTTTTGCGCGGCGACGATGAGCGAGCACGAGGTGTTCAGTGTGCCGCTGTCGCTGGTGCCGAGCACGCATCTGTTCGAGAACATCGCAACCGTCTGGTCGCACGGCAGCGGCAACGCGGCGGCACCCTTCGGACGTATGTTGTTCAACAGTCTGGTGATGGCGCTGGTGATTTCGATCGGCAAGATCGCCGTCTCGATGATTTCCGCGTATGCGATCGTGTTCTTCCGCTTCCCGTTTCGCAATCTCGCGTTCTGGCTGATCTTCATCACGCTGATGCTGCCGGTGGAAGTGCGCATCTTCCCGACCGTGCAGGTTGTCTCGTCGATGCACCTGAGCAATACGTACAGCGGCTTGACGCTGCCGTTGATCGCGTCGGCAACCGCGACGTTCCTGTTCCGGCAGTTCTTCATGACGCTGCCGGACGAACTGATGGAAGCGGCGCGCATCGACGGCGCGGGCGCCATGCGTTTCTTCTGGGACGTGGTGCTGCCGCTGTCCAAAACGAATATGGCGGCGCTCTTCGTGATCACCTTCATCTACGGCTGGAATCAGTATTTGTGGCCGATCCTGATCACCAGCCAGCAATCGCTGACCACCGCCGTGGTCGGCATCAAAAGCATGATTGCCTCCGGCGACACCGCCACCGAATGGCACCTCGTGATGACCGCCACGCTGCTCGCGATGTTGCCGCCGCTTGCTGTCGTGCTGACGATGCAGCGCTGGTTCGTGCGCGGGTTGGTGGATTCGGAGAAGTAAGCCGTGCGGTCCGGCGCGCGCTTCGAGATTGGAACAAAAAGACGCCGCGACACGCGGCACGCACCAAAAGAAAAGGCTAAAACGGCATGGCTGCACTGACTCTGCAAGGCGTTAAAAAGACCTACGACGGCAAACAGTTCGTGTTGCACGGCATCGACGTCGACGTCACGGATGGCGAGTTCGTCGTGATGGTCGGGCCGTCGGGTTGCGGCAAATCGACCCTGCTGCGGATGGTGGCCGGGCTCGAGCGTATTTCCGAGGGCAGCATCTCGATCGCCGGCAAAGTGGTCAATGAACTGGAGCCGAAGGATCGCAACATCGCGATGGTGTTCCAGAACTACGCGTTGTATCCGCATATGAGTGTCGCCGAGAACATGGGCTACGCGCTGAAGATCGCGGGCGTGGATCGCGCGCAGATTACAAAGCGCGTGCAGGCAGCGGCGCAAATTCTGGAGTTGGAAGCGTTGCTCACGCGCAAGCCGCGCGAGTTGTCCGGCGGTCAACGGCAACGTGTTGCCATGGGGCGCGCAATCGTCCGTGAACCGGCCGTGTTTCTGTTCGACGAACCGCTGTCGAATCTCGACGCCCGCCTGCGCGTGCAGATGCGCCTTGAAATCCAGCGTTTGCACGCACGCCTTTCCACCACGAGTCTCTACGTCACGCATGACCAGATCGAGGCGATGACGCTGGCGCAGCGCGTGATCGTCATGAACAAAGGCCACGCCGAACAGATCGGCGCACCGACCGAAGTCTACGAACGGCCGGCGACGGTGTTCGTCGCGAGCTTCATCGGCTCACCGGGGATGAATCTGCTGGAAGGCCGCGTGTCCGACGACGGCTTGACGTTCGAGGTGGCCGGTAACGGTCCGAAGCTGCCGCTGCAGGGTGTCGCTTCGATCGGCCGGGAAGTTGCAAAAGGACGCGAATGGACGCTCGGCATTCGTCCGGAGCATATGACGCCCGGCCAGGCTGACGCCGCCCACGCCACGCTCACGGTCGATTCCTGCGAATTGCTGGGCGCGGATAATCTCGCGCACGGCCGCTGGGGCAAGCACGACGTGACGGTGCGCTTGCCGCATGCCCATCGGCCGGCGGCGGGCGAAGCGCTGCAAGTGTCGCTGCCCGCGCAGCATCTGCATTTCTTCGATCCGGCGAGCGGTCGGCGGGCGAACTGACGCGAACTGACGCGAAGGCGGACGCCCTCTGCCGCCCTGCCCTCGCCCCGAAGTACAATGCCATCTGCGCAACCCGCCCGCGCGCGCTGCAACTTTGAGCTTGACGCCGCGCCGGCCGGAGCCGGGCACACTGCCCGGCCATAACATCGATTACCCATCCACCCAACGATCGCCCGCCCCCCGCGTGGCCGGCGTCGTCAACGTCTATTGCAAGCAAATGGCCCAATACGTCTTCACCATGAACCGGGTCGGCAAGATCGTGCCGCCCAAGCGCCAAATCCTGAAAGATATCTCGCTGTCATTTTTCCCCGGCGCGAAGATCGGTCTGCTCGGCTTGAACGGCTCGGGCAAATCGACGCTGATTCGCATCATGGCCGGTGTGGACAAGGACATCGAAGGCGAAGCCACGCCGATGCCGAACCTGAACATCGGCTATCTGCCGCAGGAACCGCAGCTCGATCCGCAAAAGACCGTGCGTGAAGCAGTCGAAGAAGGTCTGGGCGACGTCTTCGGCGCGCAAAAAAAGCTCGACGAAATCTACGCCGCCTACGCGGAGCCGGACGCCGACTTCGACGCGCTCGCCGCCGAACAGGCGAAGTACGAAGCTATTCTCGCCACCACCGACGGCAGCGCGGAACAGCAGATCGAAATCGCCGCCGACGCGCTGCGCCTGCCGGCCTGGGACGCGAAAATCGAACACCTGTCGGGCGGCGAAAAGCGCCGCGTCGCGCTGTGCAAGCTGCTGCTCGAAAAGCCGGACATGCTGCTGCTCGACGAACCGACCAACCACCTGGACGCCGAATCGGTCGACTGGCTCGAACAGTTCCTCACGCGCTTCCCGGGTACGGTCGTCGCGGTGACCCACGATCGCTACTTCCTCGATAACGCCGCCGAGTGGATTCTCGAACTCGACCGCGGCCACGGCATTCCGTGGAAGGGCAACTACAGCAGCTGGCTCGACCAGAAGGAAGAGCGCCTGAAGCAGGAAGAGTCGTCGGAATCGGCGCGTCAGAAGGCGATCAAGAAGGAACTGGAGTGGGTGCGCCAGAACCCGAAGGGCCGTCAGGCGAAATCGAAGGCGCGTATTGCCCGCTTCGAGGAACTGAACAGCCAGGACTACCAGAAGCGTAACGAAACCTCGGAAATCTTCATCCCGGTCGGCGACCGCCTGGGTAACGAAGTGATCGAGTTCAAGAACGTCAGCAAGTCGTATGGCGACCGTCTGCTGCTCGACGACGTCAGCTTCAAGATCCCGGCGGGCGCGATTGTCGGCATTATCGGGCCGAATGGCGCGGGTAAGTCCACGCTGTTCCGCATGCTGACCGGCCGCGAACAGCCGGACTCGGGCGAGATCGTGCAAGGGCCGACGGTCAAGCTCGCGTACGTGGACCAAAGCCGCGACGCGCTCGACGGTTCGAAGACCGTGTTCGAGGAAATCTCCGGCGGTGCGGACGTGCTGACGGTCGGCAAGTACGAAACGCCGTCGCGTGCCTATATCGGCCGCTTCAACTTCAAGGGCGGCGATCAGCAGAAGACCGTCGGCAACCTGTCGGGCGGTGAGCGCGGCCGGCTGCATCTGGCGAAGACCCTGATCGCGGGCGGCAACGTGCTGCTGCTGGACGAACCGTCGAACGATCTCGACGTCGAAACGCTCCGCGCGCTCGAAGACGCATTGCTCGAATTCGCCGGCTCTGTGATGGTGATTTCGCACGATCGCTGGTTCCTCGACCGGATCGCGACGCACATTCTCGCGTTCGAAGGCGATTCGCAAATCACGTTCTTCGACGGTAACTACCAGGAATACGAAGCGGACAAGCGCGCGCGTCTCGGCGAAGAAGCAGCACGTCCGAAGCGTCTGCGTTACAAGCCGATCGCGCGTTAAAACGCGGGCCTCGCGGTCTGTCCGTCCGTTGACGGCGGGCCGCGTCATGACTGACTCTTGCCGCTCACCGCGGCATGGGCGGTCGGACTGCGCCTGATCCTTGCCGGACGTGCGGCGGGGCACACGCATTGCGTGCCACGGCGTGATACAGGTCATTGAGGTGCGGGGCATCCGTTTCCGCCCATCCGGCGCGCGTCAAAACAGCATGCATTCTGGCCGGTCACAGCCACGCCGCGCGACGCGCGGCGACGAGGAGGCAAGCATGGCGATGTCGAAGGGCAAGCGCTGGGCCATTGCCGCAGGCGGCGTGCTGCTCGTGTTGATCGTCGTCGCACTCGGCGCCTTGCAAATCGCGCAACGCGAAGTCAAGGAACGCGTGATCAGGGCGCTCGGCCCCTTGGGCAGCGCGGAACACATCGACGTCGGCCTTACCTCGGTACATCTCACCCACGTCCTCCTCAAGGCGCCGCCCGGCTGGCCCGCCGGCGACCCGCTCCGCGCCGATGAAATCACCCTCACGCCTGACATCCGCGATCTGGTCGCGCGGCGTATGCATATCCGCAGCGTGGTGGTGCGCGGCTTCGACATGGCGGTATTGCGTAGCAAAGACGGTTCGATCCGTCTGCTGCCGAATCTGCGGGAGTCGCTGAATAAAGCCGATCAGGACGACGCCAGCAGCACAATCGCGCCCGCCTCACGCGAAAAGCTGGTTGACCACGTCAGCTTCGAGCAAGGCAATTTCCATTTCTACGACATGACGGTGGGCAGCCCGGCCTTCAAGGTCACGGTGAGCGACGCCAACGCGACTGTCGATCATCTGCATCTGCCCGCGCTCACCGAGCCGACCAACGTCAACGTGACCGGCTCGATCAAAGGCCCGCAGCACACGGGCACCGTGTCGTTCGCCGGATGGATCAGGATCGCCAGCAAGGACTCGCAGACCACCAGCCAGTTGCGTGGCGTCGATATCGTGATGCTCGATCCGTATCTGATCAAAAAGACCGGCGCGAAGGCACAGGTGACGGGCGGCACAGTCGATCTGACGGTGGAGTCGACGGTGCGTAACTATCAGCTGCACGCGCCGGGTGTGGTGACCCTCCACCACCTGCAACTCGCCGACAGCGACAACCCGCTCGACACCTTCCTGTCGATTCCGACCAAGGCCGCGCTCGCCGCGCTCAAGTCGCATAACGGCGATATCACACTGCATTTCGTGCTGGACGGGGATCTGCGCGATCCGAAGTTTTCGGTGCGGGAAGGCCTGATGACGCGCCTCGGCGCCGGTTTTGCAAAGGCGCTGGGCGTAAGCGTAGAAGGCGTAGCGAAGGGCGCTGGGGAAACGGTGAAGGGTTTGGGTAACGCGTTGAAAAATCTGCTCGGTCAATAGCGGGTCAGGCGGACGCCGGTGCAACGCCGACGCCGCTGCCTTCACACTTTGCCGCTCAAACCGGCAAGCCCAGTTCGCGCAGCGCGGCTTCGGTCCGCACGGCGTTCGTATGATGCACGCCGTGCCAGCCGAGCGCCGTTGCGGCCTCGGCGTTCTTCAGGTTGTCGTCGATGAAAACGAGCTCAGCGAGCTGGATACCCGGCAGTTGCGCTTCGATCCGTTCGCGCATCGCCGCGAAAATCGCCGGATCGGGCTTCACCAGCTTCACGCGCCCCGACACGACAATGTCGCGAAATCGCCGCAGTACCGGGTAATGCTCCCACGCATAAGGGAAAGTCTCCGCCGACCAGTTGGTCAGCCCGAAGAGCGGCACGCCGGCAGCTTCGAGCTTTTCCATGATCGCCACGCCCTCTTCCAGCACGCCGGCCACCATCTCGTGCCAGCGTTCATAGAATGCGCGGATCAACGGCGCGTGATCGGGAAATTTCGCGATCAGTTCGTCTGTTGCCTCCGCGATCGGCTGGCCGCCGTCCTGGCGGATCACCCAGTCCATCGAACAGACGTGGGTCAGAAACCAGCGCCGTTCTGCTTCGTCCGGAATCAGTTCCCGATACAGATACTCGGGGCTCCAGTCGATCAGCACGCCGCCGAAATCGAACACCACTGCCTTGATGGCCATGCACTCTCCGTTAGTAACGTGGGATTGCCGTGATCAGACCGGTTGCGTACGCAGTTCGAGCCACGCCTTGGCCTCGCCCGATACATGCGGCGACAGGCGCATGCGCACGGTCTCGTGATACGCGTTCAGCCATGCGCGCTCGTCTTCGCGCAGCAGTGACAGCTCGAGGCAGCGCGTGTCGATCGGGCACAGGGTCAGCGTCTCGAACGCGAGGAAATCGCCGAACTCAGTTTGCTCCGCCGCCACGTTCAGCACGAGGTTTTCGATCCGCACGCCCCACTTGCCCGGCCGGTAAAGACCCGGCTCGACAGACGTGATCATGCCCTCTTCCATTGCCGTCCATGGTTCGGCCGGCGCGTAGTGCGAGATCACCTGCGGGCCTTCATGCACATTCAGGAAGTAACCCACGCCATGGCCGGTACCGTGACCGTAATCGGCGCCGGCTTCCCAGATCGGCGCGCGGGCAATCGCGTCGAGCATTGGCGAACGGATCCCGCGCGGAAATTTTGCGCGCGACAAAGCCATTGTGCCTTTCAGCACGATCGTGAAATCGCGCCGCTGTGCCTCGCTGACGGTGCCGATCGCCACCACGCGCGTGATGTCCGTGGTGCCGCTCAGGTATTGCGCGCCGGAATCGATCAGCAACAGGCCATTGCCTTCGATCACCGAATGCGATTCCTGGGTGGCGCGGTAGTGCGGCATCGCGCCGTTCGCGTTGAAACCCGCGATCGTCGCAAAGCTCAGCGACACGAAGCCCGGCCGACGCGCGCGGGCTGCTGTCAGACGCTCGTCGATCGTCAGTTCGGTGATCGTCTCGCGGCCGAGTGCACTTTCGAACCACGCGAAAAACTCCGCGAGCGCCGCGCCGTCCTGCTCCATCGTCTCGCGCACATGCTGCGCCTCGGCGGCGGTTTTGCGCGACTTGAAGAAGGTAGACGGATTGACGGCCTCGACGATCTTCACCGTCGACGGAACCGATTGCAGCGAGCCGAACGTGATCCGGCGCGGGTCGATCAGCAGCGTGCTGTCGGCGGGCAGTGCGGCGAGTGCGTCTGCCGCCTTCGCGTACGGCTCAACGCTGATGCCGTCACGCGCGAGCGCGTCGGCGAGCGCTTGCGGCACCTTGCCATCAGCGACGAAAAGCGACGCGTGCTCCAGTCCGATCAGTGCGTGCGCAACGAATACCGGGTTATAGCTGACGTCCGCGCCACGCAGATTGAGCAGCCACGCGAGGTCGTCGAGCGTTGAAATGAAGTGCCACTGCGCGCCCTTTTCCACCATCGCATGGCGGATCTGCGCGAGCTTTTCCGAACGGGCGACACTTGCGTGCGGCGCGGCGTGTTCGAACACGGCGTCAACCGGCAACGACGGACGCTGCGGCCAGATCGCGTCGAACAGATCGACGTCAGTGCGCAATTTCACGCCGCGTGCGGTGAGCGCCTGGGTCAGCGCGCGCGCCGCCGAGACGCCGAGCACGGCGCCGTCCACGCCGACCGTGCCGCCGGCTGCGACGTTTTGCGCGAGCCAGTCGAAATGCGGCGCGGTCTGCTGGCCGCCAGTCATCTTCATCAAC
Organism: Paraburkholderia fungorum; assembly: GCF_046027215.1. GTDB lineage: Bacteria > Pseudomonadota > Gammaproteobacteria > Burkholderiales > Burkholderiaceae > Paraburkholderia > Paraburkholderia fungorum_D. The sequence continues at coordinate 4,157,647 of NZ_JAQQEN010000001.1, forward strand.
TGCACACCGGTGCCGGCCAGTTGCGCGTTGGCTTGTTCCCAATAGCGGCTATCGGTCCACACGCCGGCGAAGTCGGTGGTCACGACCAGCGTGCCGGCCGAGCCGGTGAAGCCCGATAACCACTGCCGGCCTTGCCAGCGTCCTGGCAGATATTCGGACAGATGCGGATCGGCGGACGGCACCAGATAGGCGGCTACGCCTTCGCGCGCCATTGCGTTGCGCAAGGTTGCGAGCCGTTCGGGAATGGAGGAGGTTTCGGGGAGTCGGGCATTCATCGGAGTCACCTGCAAAAATTCATCGACGGGAAAGCAAGCCGACCGTCACAGCGACGGCGATCACAGCGGCGGCGGTGCAAACCGGCCATTCGAGCGTATCACCATCATGAAAGAGACCAACCACATTGCCGGCCATTCGCGCGACACACGCGCCGAGCACGCCGGCAGCGAGTGCGATCCACCATTGCGCGCGGCTTGAGCGGCGCAGCGGATGCAGCCACCAGCCCGCGAGGCCAATCACGGCCCCCAGGACCACAATTCCGGGCCACCCCATTAGCGGCAGGCCTCGCGCAGTTTCGGATTCGTCTCATGGGCGCAAGACACCTGGACAGCTAGCATTTTTGTCTCTTAACTATAAAGGTTCAGCACGGCGCTTTCCGCATAGCGGTTGAGTTTAGGGGTCGGGGTGATGTAAGGCAAGCCGCAAGCCTTACGGAGAAACCTAGTTGCCGATGCCCGCCATGCTGAAAGTGCCTCATGCGTATCGCCCTTATCGAGCCGGACCTGCGTCACGCTGAACTGGTTGGCCGGCTGATCTTTGCCGGCGGCCACGTGTGCCAGCACTTCATCGCCAGCACGCCGTTCCTGAATCGCGCCGCCGACGAATTCTTCGATCTGCTGCTCATCGAAAACTGGGCCGGCGACCGCCCCGCGGAAGACGTGATCCCGCGCGCCCGTTCCATTCTGCCGAGCTTGCCGGTGATCGTCCTGATATCGGAACCGCGCGAAAGCCAGATCGTCGCCGCGCTGCACGCCGGCGCGGACGACTGCCTGACCAAGCCAGTCCGCGGACCGGAAATGCTCGCGCGGGTCGGCGCGCTGCTGCGCCGCGCGGGCTTGCGGCGGCCGCAGAACCGGCGCCGCGACGTCATCGGCGGGTATGCGTTCGACGCAACGCACTTTCGCGTCACGTTCAGCGGCCAGACCGTGGCTCTGACACCGAAGGAGTTCCGCTTCGCGTTGCTATTGTTTTCCAATCTGTCGCGGCCCGTGTCGCGCGCGCATATTCTCGAAGCCATCTGGACCCGGCGCCGCGACGTAAGGTCGCGCACCGTCGATACCCATGCATCGCGCGTACGCACCAAATTGCAGTTGCGCCCGGAGCACGGTTACTGCCTGACACCGCTCTACGGCTACGGTTACCAGCTCGACTCCGTCCCGGCGGAAGCCGTTGTGGACGCCGGTTGACGCGCGCAGAATGAAAGAATCGTGGAAACGCTATAATATTGGGCTAAACCATCGCTCCCCATATGCAGCTTCTAACGATCGGAATCAATCACCACACTGCGCCTATCGCCTTGCGCGAACGCGTGGCGTTTCCGCTCGAACAGATCAAGCCGGCACTGGACACCTTCAAGAGCGTCTGGCTTGGCCGCACCGCGCGTACCGAGCCGGAAGCCGCCATCCTCTCCACCTGCAATCGCACCGAACTCTACTGCGCGACCGACGATCAAGCTGCGCGTGAAGCCGCGATCCAGTGGTTTTCGAAGTACCACAACCTGCCCGTCGCCGAACTCGCGCCGCACGTGTACGCGCTGCCGCAGTCGGAAGCCGTGCGTCATGCTTTCCGTGTCGCCTCGGGGCTCGATTCGATGGTGCTGGGCGAGACGCAAATCGTCGGACAAATGAAGGATGCGGTGCGCACCGCGTCCGAAGCCGGAGCGCTCGGCACGTATCTGAACCAGCTGTTCCAGCGCACCTTTGCCGTCGCGAAGGAAGTGCGCAGCACCACCGAAATCGGCGCGCAATCCGTGTCGATGGCGGCTGCCGCCGTGCGGCTCGCACAACGGATTTTCGACAAGGTGTCGAACCAGCGCGTGCTGTTTATCGGCGCGGGCGAGATGATCGAGTTGTGCGCCACGCACTTCGCTGCGCAGCAGCCGAAGGAACTGGTGGTCGCGAACCGTACCGCCGAGCGCGGCACGCGTCTCGCCGAGCGCTTCAATGGCCGGGCCATTCCGCTGTCGGAACTGCCCTCGCGGATGCATGAGTTCGACATCATCGTCTCGTGCACCGCGTCCACCTTGCCGATCATCGGTCTGGGCGCCATGGAGCGGGCGGTGAAAGCGCGTCGTCACCGGCCGATTTTCATGGTCGATCTGGCCGTTCCGCGCGACATTGAACCTGAAGTCGGCCAACTCGAAGACGTGTTCCTGTATACCGTCGACGACCTCGGCGCGATCGTGCGCGAAGGCAACGCGTCGCGGCAGGCGGCGGTTGCGCAGGCCGAAGCGATCATCGAAACGCGCGTGCAGAATTTCATGCAATGGCTCGACGCACGCAGCATCGTGCCAGTGATCCGCCATATGCATACGCAGGCCGACGTGCTGCGCCGTGCCGAAGTCGAACGCGCGCAGAAAATGCTCGCGCGCGGCGACGATCCGGCGGCGGTGCTCGAAGCGCTGTCGCAATCGCTCACCAATAAATTGATCCACGGGCCTACGCACGCGCTCAATCGCGCGAGCAGCGAAAACCGTGACACGCTCATTGAACTGATGAGCGGCTTCTACAAACACTCCGGTTCTTCGGAGCGTTAGCGGCGCAGCCACCGGCGCGCAGTTCGCGAGCGTCACCCGAAAGTGGCCCGCGACGTGCTTCTGACCAGGGCATCTGCCCACTCCCCTATGTCGTCCTTGCCGGAGTCCGCTCCGAAACCCCTCAGATGAAAACGAGCATGCAACGCAAGCTCGACCAGCTCACTACCCGGCTGGCCGAACTGAACGATCTGTTGAGCCGCGAGGACATCACCGCGAATCTCGACCAATACCGCAAGCTCACGCGTGAACACGCCGAGCTCGGTCCGGTTGTCGAGCATTACGCGCTGTGGCGCCAGGCCATGAACGATGCAGCGACCGCGCAGGAATTGCTGGGGGACGTGTCGATGCGCGATTTCGCGGAAGATGAAATTCGCGCGGCCCGCGAGCGAATGGAAAAACTCGGCGCCGAATTGCAGAAAATGCTGCTGCCGAAAGACCCCAACGACGACCGCAACATCTTCCTCGAAATTCGTGCCGGCACCGGCGGCGACGAATCCGCACTGTTCGCGGGCGATCTGCTGCGCATGTATCTGCGCTTTGCCGAGCGCAATCGCTGGCAGGTCGAGATGATGTCGGCGAGCGAATCGGATCTGGGCGGCTACAAGGAAGTGATCGTGCGGATCGCCGGCGAAGCGGCGTATTCGAAGCTCAAGTTCGAGTCGGGCGGTCATCGCGTGCAACGCGTGCCGGCCACCGAAACGCAGGGCCGCATTCATACGTCGGCCTGCACGGTCGCAGTGATGCCGGAAGCGGACGAAATCGGCGAAGTCGAGATCAATCCGGCCGATCTGCGGATCGACACGTTCCGGGCGTCCGGCGCGGGCGGCCAGCACATCAACAAGACCGATTCCGCCGTGCGCGTGACGCACTTACCGACCGGCATCGTCGTCGAATGTCAGGACGATCGTTCGCAGCACAAGAACAAGGATCGCGCGCTGAAGGTGCTCGCCGCGCGAATCAAGGACAAGCAGTCACACGAGCAGCAGGCGAAGGAAGCGGCGACGCGCAAGAGCCTGATCGGCTCGGGCGACCGTTCGGAGCGGATTCGCACATACAACTTCCCGCAAGGGCGCCTGACCGATCACCGCATCAACCTGACGCTATACCGCCTCGACGCGATCATGGACGGCGATCTCGACGAGTTGATCGCGGCATTGGTCAGCGAGCATCAGGCAGAGTTGCTGGCATCGCTGGGTGACGCGGACTAACGCGCGCATGAGCCCGGCTACCCCTGCCGCGCTGTTGCGCGCCTCGCCACTGCCGCCGCTCGAAGCGCGGATTCTGCTCACGCACGTGCTCGACTGGCGGCATACCCAGCTGATTACGCGCAGCGATGACACGCTCGACGAGGCGTCGATCGCGCGTTATCGGGCGCTCGAAGCACGCCGCGTGGCTGGCGAGCCCGTCGCGCAACTGGTCGGTGCGCGCGAATTTTTTGGACTCGATTTCGAGGTGACGCCGGATGTGCTGATTCCGCGTCCGGAAACCGAGTTGCTGGTCGAAACCGCGCTGTCGGCGATGGAAGGCATCTCGCGGCCGCGCGTGCTCGATCTGGGCACCGGCACAGGCGCCATTGCGGTGGCGCTTGCGTCGATGCGACCCGATGCGCAAGTCTGGGCGCTTGATCGCTCCGCCCAGGCGCTAGCGGTCGCGACGCGCAATGCCACGCGCCTGCTCGACGCCAACCGCCCCGGAGGCGTCCTCACGCTTCAGCAGAGCGACTGGTACAGCTCGCTCGACCCCGCGCTGCGCTTCGACGTGATCGTCAGCAACCCGCCGTACATTGCGAGCGGCGATCCGCATTTGTCCGAAGGCGATCTGCGTTTCGAGCCGCGCGGCGCGCTCACCGACGAAGCGGACGGCCTCGGCGCCATCCGCGCGATCGTCGCCGGTGCACCCGCATGGTTAAGCGCCAATGGCGTAGTGTGGATCGAACACGGCTACGACCAGGCCGGAGCCGTTCGCGGCCTGTTGTCAGCGCAGGGTTTCTCGCAAGTCTGCTCGGAGCGGGATCTCGCCGGGATCGAACGGATCAGCGGCGGCCGGCTGCCCGGCTGACCTCAACCTCGAACTCGCCCCCTTAAGCCAGCGGCAAAAAAGCAGATCGACGCGTGCCTCGGCCGGTCTTACCGAAATCCGCTATCATTTCAGCCTATTCCCTACACATAACGGAACCGCAAGGTCAGTCATGGATACGCAACAACGCATCAAGCAAATCGTCGACGAAAACAACGTCGTCCTCTTCATGAAGGGCAGCGCCCAGTTCCCGATGTGCGGTTTTTCGGGCCGCGCCATCCAGATTCTCAAGGCGTGCGGCGTCGGCGAATTCAAAACCGTCAACGTGCTCGAAGACGACGAAGTCCGCCAGGGCATCAAGCAGTTCTCCAACTGGCCGACCATTCCTCAGCTTTACGTGAAGGGCGAATTCGTCGGCGGCTCGGACATCATGATGGAAATGTACGAGTCGGGCGAACTGCAGCAACTGTTTGCCGCCGCCTGAGCGATCTTTGTCCGATCAGGCGCCGCGAGCCATGGAAACACGCGCTGCGGCGCCCCGCCGGCTGATCGTCGCGATCACCGGCGCGACCGGTGCGATCTACGGCATCCGCTTGCTCGAGACGTTGCGCAAGTTGGGCGGCGTCGAGAGCCATTTGCTGATTTCGAGCGCAGGCTGGCTCAATATCCAGCACGAACTCCAGTTAAGCAAAGAAGACGTTCAGCCGCTTGCCGATGTAGTCCATTCGGTTCGTGACGTCGGCGCAAGCATCGCGTCGGGCTCGTTTGCGACCGACGGCATGATAATCGCCCCCTGCTCCATGAAGACGCTGGCGAGCGTCGCGCACGGATTTTCGGACAACCTGATCACCCGCGCCGCCGATGTCACGCTGAAAGAGCGCCGCCGCCTCGTGCTCCTCGTGCGCGAAACGCCGTTCAATCTTGCGCACCTGCGCAATATGACCGCTGTCACCGAAATGGGTGGCGTGATCTTCCCGCCCCTGCCGGCCTTCTACAACCAGCCCACCTCGATCGACGAAATGGTCGATCACACGGTTGCGCGCGTGCTGGACCTGTTTGCGCTGGGACCGGCGCTGTCGCCGGCGTGGCAAGGGTTACGCGGCGCGCAGGAATAGCGCGCCAATTGGCGTTGCGCGCGTCGTCGCGGAATTCGAAGTGCCAAGTCGATTAACAACTTGTGCGACGCAATCAATTCCGTTTTCACCCGTTTATCAAACGCTGGTGCAACTCTATATTGGTAGCAACAAAACTTCCGCGCCGCGCTCACGCAGCGGCGGCTGCCATGTCCCGCTTACCGTCGCTCTTCCTCTCTCACGGCGCGCCCACCTTACCGATCGACCCGTCGCTGCCGTCCGCCGAATTCGGCGCGCTATCGGCACAGCTGCCGCGCCCGGAATCCGTCCTGATGCTGTCGGCCCACTGGGGCACGGTGCGGCCGGTGGCGAGCACGTCTGCGACACCGGAGACCATCCACGATTTCTACGGGTTCCCGCGTCAGCTGTACGAGATCCAGTATCCGGCGCCCGGCGCGCCTGACGTGGCGCGCCGCGCCGCCGTGCTGCTCGGCGAGAACGGCATCCTCACCGATGTCCAGCCGCACGGGCTCGACCATGGCGCATGGGTGCCGATGCTGCTGATGTTCCCGAAAGCCGACTTACCGGTCGCACAGTTGTCGATCCAGCCGCGCATGGACGCGGCCCATCACTTCCGGGTAGGCCGCGCGTTGCGCTCGCTGAAGGAAGATGGCGTGATGGTGATCGGCTCCGGGCAAATCACCCACAACCTGCGCGCCGCGGATTTTTCCGCGCGCCCGGAAGATGCTGATCCGCGTGTGACCGAATTCACCGACTGGTTCGAGGCAAAACTCGCCGCCCACGATATCGACGCGCTGCTCGACTACCGCCGCCAGGCGCCACATGCCGTGCTAATGCATCCGACCGACGAGCATCTGCTGCCCGTTTTCGCGGCACTGGGCGCGGCGGACGACGATTATTCGCTAACGATTCAGTCGCTCGGGACCTATCAGCGATCGCTGGCCATGACGAACTACGTCTTCGGGACCGCCTGACCCCGGTAGTCCAAGCCACGTTCAAACAAAAAAGCCCGCCTGAGCAACTCAGGCGGGCTTTTTTTCGTCTCAGCACGTCAACTTAATGCGCGCCCATGCCTTCGAGCACTTCGTCGTGCGTCTGACGCTCTTCGAGGTACTCCGAGCGATAGCCGCTATGCACACCCCAGTAGTAGAACACCAGCGAGAACGCGATCACCACTAGCATGTCCCAGCCGTAAGGCAGGATGCCGTGGCCGCCGAATTCCTTGCTGCCGATCAGCGACAGAGTCGCCATCACCGGCAAATAGGCCACGAGCCACCATGCTGCCTTCAGATCGCGGCCCCAGCCGCTGAAGCCGGACTTGGCCTGGAAGTAGAAGTACACCGGCAACGCCACGACCATCAGCAGAATGATTTCGCCCGTCAGCGGCCACTTGGCCCAGTAGAGGATCAGCGACGCACACGTGAATGCAAACGGCGCGATGATCTTCATGCCCGGAATGTGCAGCGGGCGCTCGAGGTCCGTCGCCGCGCGGCGCAATGCCATCAGGCTGATCGGGCCGGTGAGGTACGAGATCACGGTGGCGACCGAGATCACCGCCGCCAACGAACTCCAGCCGCGGAAGAAGAACAGGAAAATGAACGAGACCAGCAGGTTGAACCACATCGCCTGGCGCGGCACGCCGTAGAACGGGTGCACGTTACCGAACATTTTCGGCATCGTGTTGTTGCGCTCCATCGCGTAGATCATGCGCGTGGTGGTCGCCATGTAGGTCGTGCCCGTGCCGCTCGGGCTGACGAACGCGTCGACGTACAGCAGAATCGCCAGCCAGTTCAGGTTCAGCGCAATCGCCAGTTCAGCGAACGGCGAAGCGAAGTTGAAATGGCTCCAGCCGTTGAGCACGTCGCCCGGATTCACCGCGCCGATATAGGCAACCTGCAGCAGCACGTAGATGACCAACGCCAGCAGGATCGAGCCGATCACCGCAAACGGGACGCTCTTGGCCGGATTGCGCGCTTCACCGGCGAGGTTGATCGGGCTCTGGAATCCGTTGAACGCGAACACGATGCCGCTCGTCGCCACCGCGGTCAGCACCGACGACCAGCCGTACGGCGCAAAAGTGCTCACCTGACCGAAGTTTTCTTTATGGAAGCCCGTCAGCATCAAGCCGAGGATCGTCGCGCCCGGAATCAGGAACTTGAAGACGGTGATGGCCGAATTGGCGCGTGCAAATAATTTCACGCCCCAGTAGTTCAGCAGGAAGTAAATGATCACCAATGCCGCGGACAGCAATAGCCCATTGGTCGTTAATGATCCGTTCACGAATAACGCGTGCGCCCAGGGATATGGCCACGTACTCATATATTGAATGGACGCTTCCGCCTCGATTGGAATGACCGAGACAATGGCGATCCAGTTTGCCCACGCGCTAATGAAGCCAACCAGCGCGCCGTGCGAATAGCGCGCGTAACGCACCATACCGCCAGACTCCGGAAACATCGCGCCGAGTTCCGCGTAGGTCAATGCAATCGCGAGGATCACGACCGCACCGATGACCCATGCACAAATGGCAGCCGGACCGGCAATTTTTGCAGCCTTCCATGCGCCGAACAGCCAGCCCGATCCAATGATCGACCCCAAGCCGGTCAGCAACAGCGCAACCGGTCCGATGTTCCGTTGTATAGAACTTTTCACGTCTTCTCCTGTGTCGACCGGAGTTAGCGCTTTAGATGTCGATCAGAGTTAGCGTTTTAACGCTTACTCTGGTCCCATGCAAAGCACTTATTCCGGTCCCATACACCGTATGTCGGCAGCCGTGAGTGCTTTAGCACTGACGCCTGCCCATGCAAGTTTGCTGCAAAACCATGCTGGCACCGCGTGACATCACATCGCTTGTGGCGCTGCAGACGGGTGACACCCATGCGTGCGCGACAGTTCATTCTAGCCAGGTGCAACCGACGCGCGGCGCGTAGTTTAACGGTTGCACCTAGTTGTTGCAGCGAAATCAAGGGTTCTCCCTGGGAAAATTCCTACGCAAATGGCAAGCTTTGTAAGCAACTTTTCGCCAATCTCTCAAAAATTTGTAAAGATGTCAGGAGATGGTTGACCTTCTCTCGAAATCACCGTATAACGTTCGGGCAGGATTTCAAGCGGCGAGTGAATTGGTCTTTCGTAGTTCGCCCATCAACGGTACTCCGGTTGGTCCCATTACCCCCTTCCTTGATTTTCATGCACCCATTGGGCTTCGGCCTTATTTACCATCTTTAGGAACAAGTAATATGGAAACCGGTACCGTCAAGTGGTTCAATGACGCAAAGGGCTTTGGCTTCATCACGCCGGACGGCGGCGGCGAAGATCTGTTCGCGCATTTCTCGGAAATCCGTACGGAAGGCTTCAAGACGCTGCAAGAAAACCAAAAGGTTACGTTTGAAGTGAAGACGGGCCCGAAGGGCAAGCAAGCTGCTAACATCAAGCCGGTGTAAGCAACACGCTTCCTTCTGGACGCAAAAAACCCCGCCTCGGCGGGGTTTTTTTATATCCGTATCAAGTTGATACGGGGATTATCTTCGCAGTATGCGACTGGTTATCCAAACACGCGCCGTGCGTGAATACCAAGGCCTGTTGCAACACTCGCGAGACGATCGCCGAATACCGGTTTTGCATCTGGAAATGCAGCCGCCAATGCGCCGGACAAAAATGCCAGCCCCGTCGAGCCGCCCGTAAAATAAATCGCATTCACGTCGCGTGTCACCACGCCGGCCGCCTGCACCGTTTCGCGCGCGGCCTGCACGATGCGCAGCGTTTCGTCCTGCCCGGCCTTGATGAGTTGCGCTTCGTCGAACGCAAGACGCAGGTCGTCTTCCACCTGATCCAGATCGATCACGGTCTCGCCGCCAGCCGCCACGCCGATTTTCGCCTCTTCCGCGCGCGCCGCCATGGCGTGGCCAAAGCGCCGCTCGACGACACGCATCAGTCGGTCGTGATGCTTGACGTCGGTGAACAGATGCCGCATGAGCGTCAGCTCGCTGACGCGTTTGGGCGCGTAGACGGTATTGATCAGATGCCACGTTGCCAGATCGAAATAAATCCGGTTGGGGATTTCGCGGCCCTCCGAGTCCAGCGTCTGATAGCCGAACTCGCGCAGGATCGTCGCCAGTTCGACGCGGCGGTCGAAATCGGTGCCGGCGACGTGCACGCCGTGGTGGGCCAGCACATCGTCCTTACGTTCCACCCGCTTCATGCGCTCCGGACCGACCCGCACCAGCGAAAAGTCGGAGGTGCCGCCGCCGATGTCGGCCACCAGCACCAGGCCCTCCTCCGTCAGATGCGACTCGTAGTCGAATGCCGCCGCGATCGGCTCATACTGGAAGTGAATCTCCCGCAAACCCGCCGAGCGTGCCGCCGTTTCCAGTTGCTGTTGCGCCAGTTGGTCGGCACGCGGGTCGTCGTCGACAAAAAACACCGGACGGCCAAGCACGGCGCGACTGATCGGGCCGCCGGCGCTTGCCTCGGCCGAACGCTTCAGATGGTCGACGAAAATCGCGATGACGTCGGTGTACTTGATCGCCGAGCCGTCGCCGAGATCGGTTGAGTTCTCGGCAAGCGGCGAGCCGAGGATGCTTTTCATCGAGCGCATCAGGCGGCCATCGAAGCCGTCGATGTACGCTGCGAGCGCCGCCCGCCCGAATTCGCGGGTGTTTTCGTCGGTGTTGAAAAACACGGCGGTCGGCAGCGTCGTATACGCGCCTTCAACCGGGGCAAGGCGCAGCGCAGCACCGTTCGGCACGGCGACGGCCGAATTGGAAGTACCGAAGTCAATCGCGCAATAGTTCATGGCAGGAATCGCCGCTCACGGCTGGCGCGGACAGGAAGGGGAGCGGCTTTGTATCACGAAAGCCCAATCAGCATCAACTGACGCGTCAGGGCCGCCCTCGATAAGGCCAAAAAACCGCTCAACGGAACAAATATTGCTCATGCGGACAGGATACGCCGCCAATTTTCGGCAATCAGGAGACTTATAGCAATGAGCGCGCCGCCCACCGCCGCAGTCCGCGAAAAAGCCGCCGTGATCGAAACCGACCTGCCCTCGCGGCTCGATCGCCTGCCGTGGGGGCGCTTCCACTCGCTGATCGTGGTGGCGCTTGGCGTGACGTGGATGCTCGACGGCCTCGAAGTGACCCTGGCGGGCGCAGTTGCGAGTGCGTTGAAGTCCAGTCCGGCGTTGCGGTTTACCAACGCCGACGTGGGTCTGGCCGGCAGCGCTTACATCGCAGGCGCGGTGCTCGGCGCGCTCGGTTTCGGCTGGCTGACTGACCGGCTCGGGCGCCGCAAGCTGTTCTTCATCACGCTGGCGCTGTATCTGGCCGCCACGGCCGCGACCGCTTTGTCGTGGAATCTCGGCAGTTTTCTGCTGTTCCGATTTCTGACCGGCGCGGGGATCGGCGGCGAATATACGGCGATCAATTCGACAATCCAGGAATTCACGCCAGCACGCGTGCGCGGCTGGACCGATCTCGGCATCAACGGCACATTCTGGGTCGGAGCCGGCCTCGGCGCGGCGGGCTCGCTGGTGCTGCTCGATCCCAACCTGCTGCCGCCCGATTGGGGCTGGCGCGCCTGTTTTTTCATCGGTGCGGTCCTCGCGCTGGCCATTCTTCCAATGCGTATCTGGGTGCCGGAAAGCCCGCGCTGGTTGCTCACCCATGGCGACGAGCGTGACGCGCGCGCGATCGTCGAAGGCATCGAGACGCGGTTTCGCGACGAAGGCCACACTCTCGCCGACGGCGACCTCATGCGCTTGCGTCTGCGGGCGCGCGGCCATACGCCGCTGCGCGAGGTGTTCCACACGCTGTTCAACGTGCATCGGCGCCGGGCGCTGGTCGGTTTGTCGCTAATGACCGCGCAGGCGTTCTTCTACAACGCGATCTTCTTCACCTATGCGCTGGTGCTGACCGATTTCTATCAGGTGCCGGGAGATCAGATCGGCTGGTATCTGCTGCCGTTCGCGCTCGGCAATTTCCTCGGACCATTGCTGCTTGGCCGACTCTTCGACGTGATCGGACGGCGCAAAATGATCGCGACCACTTACGGCCTGTCCGCCATCCTGCTGACGCTGAGCGGCTATCTGTTCGAGCAGCAGTTGCTCACGGTCGTGACGCAGACGATCGCGTGGATGGTGATCTTCTTTTTCGCTTCGGCAGCCGCGAGTTCGGCGTATCTGACCGTCAGCGAATCGTTTCCTCTGGAAATTCGCGCGCTGGCGATCGCGGTCTTCTACGCGTTCGGCACGGCGCTGGGCGGCATTGTGGGGCCGGCGTTTTTTGGCCGGTTGATCGATACGCATCAGCGCAGCCAGGTGTTCTCAGGCTACCTGGTCGGCTCCGCGCTGATGCTTGCGGCGGCGGTGATTGCTGCGATTTGGGGCGTGGATGCCGAACGCAAGTCGCTGGAAAACGTCGCCACGCCGCTGTCGAGTGTTGCGGACGACGCGGAATAAAAAAACGCGCGGACGGCGCCGCGCGTTTTTCATAGCGGGGATATAAGGCCTTCAGAAGGCCTTTTTCCAGCCGCCGCCGTACACGATATCGCCAAGCGGCAAGCGCTGACGCACCGACTTCTCGCGCTCGCGCAACACCGGGTCGAGTTTGTCGATCTCACCATAGTGGCCGAGAGAGATGATCGAAATCACGTCGACATCGTTCGGCAGCTTGAACGTCGTGCGGAATGCGTTCGGGTCGAAGCCGCTCATCTGATGCGCGGCGAGCCCAAGTGCATGCGCCTGCAATACGAGCGCCATCGCTGCGGCGCCGGCATCGTAAGGCGCGCAACGGTTCACTTCGCCCTTGTTGGTGAGGGTATGCATGGTCACCGCGATCAGCACCGGCGCCGACGCATTCCAGCCCTGATTGAACGGCACCAGCGTGGCGAAAGCCTGCTTGAACGACACTTCGTCGACACTGCGGTCGAACACGAGGAAACGCCACGGCTGGACGTTATACGAAGACGGCGCCCAACGTGCCGCCTCGAGAACCGTGTGCAGATGCTCCCGGCTCACCGGCTCGCTCGAATACGCGCGCGGGCTCCAGCGGCCTGCAATCAGTTCGTGAATGGCAACTTCGGTAGGGGCGGGTTTGTTGGGCATGCGCTTCTCTCGGTCGAAATTCATGGACGGCGGGCAGCTTGCCCGGGGTCACATAGCATAACCGGGCTTGCCCGCTCGCGCTCCATCAAGTGCGCAGTTAGTTTTCACGCTGGCTGCATGCGAAACGGTGCCTTCCGGGGCCGCTTTAGCTAGCGCACCTTGCTCCGCCAGCCTTGCTTCAGGCCGCCTGCGGCTCCGGCGCCTTCACGGGACGGTTGATCCGCAGCACGATCGTCGCGGCGACCAGGCAAAGGCCGCCCGAAATCATCGACGCGACCGTGTACGTGCCCAGGCTCGCGCGCAGCATGCCCGCGCCGAGCGCCGCGAACGCCGCGCCGAGCTGGTGACCCGCCACGACCCAGCCGAACACAACCGGCGCAGCCTCCTTGCCGTAGACGTCTGTCGCGAGACGCACGGTAGGCGGCACGGTAGCGATCCAGTCGAGACCGTAGAACACCGCGAATAACGGCAGACCGAAGAAATCGATGCCGAAGGCGTGCGGCAAAAACATCAGCGACAATCCGCGCAGGCCGTAATACCAGAACAACAGCACACGGCTGTTGTAACGGTCCGACAGCCAGCCGGACAACGTCGTGCCGAACAGATCGAAGATGCCCATTGCCGCCAGCAGTGACGCGCCCTGGACTTCGGTCATGCCGTAGTCGCCGCACATCGCGATCAGATGGGTGCCGACATAGCCGTTGGTACTCGCGCCGCAGATAAAGAAGCTGAAGAACAGCAGCCAGAAGTCGCGCGTCTTGCTCGCCATGGCGAGCGTGCCGAAAGCGATGGCTAGCGGATTCTGTTTGGTCACCGTGGAGGCGATCGGCGCGTCGGCGGGTTCGCCGAACGGACGCAGATTCATGTCGGCCGGGCGCTCGGGCAGCAGGAAGGCGACCAGCGGCAGCACGATGGCCGCCGCGCCCGCGACGACCCACACCACCTGCCGCCAGCCGTAATGCTCGGCGATAGCAGCAAGCATGGGCAGGAAAACCAGCTGGCCGGTTGCCGAACTCGCGGTGAGAATCCCCATCACGAGGCCACGATGGGTGGTGAACCAGCGCGTGACGACCGTTGCTGACAACGACAGCGCCGCCACCCCCGTCGAGCCGCCGACCATCACACCCCAGATCAGGATCATCTGCCACGGATGGGTCATCAATGACGACAACGCCACACCCGCTGCCATCGTGCCCAACGCGGCCAGCAACGTGGGGCGGACCCCGAAGCGTTGCATCGCCGCGGCCGCGAACGGCCCCATCAGACCATACAGTGCGATATTCACCGAAATCGCGAGGGAGATGGTCGCGCGGCTCCAGCCGAATTGATGCTCGAGCGGCACCATCATCACGCTCGGTGTGGCGCGCGTGCCGGCTGCCGCCAATAACACCAGAAACACCACTGCGACCGTCAGCCAGCCGTAGTGGAAGCGCCCGCCAATCAGTCTCGCTGCCCAGTTCATTGATTCTCCAGTCGACGCGTGCCCTGCATGCCGCGTCGCGCGCATTGTTACAATCTTCGTAAAGGACTTGTGACCGATCTGTCACAATAGTGTTGCGATACTAGTTACCGATCGGTAACATGTCAAGGCATCAATTCGATTAGGTGGCGTTCATGTCCGACAGCAAACCCCCGAAGGCAGATGGCGCACGCCGCACGCGTGGCGTGCAGACGGCCGGGCCACAGGCGCAGCAGCACTTGCTGCGGGCCGCGGATGAACTGTTTTACCGCGAGGGTGTGCGGGCGGTTGGCGTGGATGCTGTGGTCGAGCGGGCGGGCGTCAACAAGATGAGTTTGTACCGCCAGTTTTCGTCGAAAGACGAACTGGTGATGGCGTACCTGGAGCGCAAGGACAAGCAGTTTTTCGGTTACGTCGAGAGGAGTTTTGCGAAACATCCGGGCGAGCCCGCAAAGCAGCTCCAGCAATATTTCGACGACCTGGCGGTGCGGGCATCGGTTGACGATTATCGCGGTTGCCCATTCGTGAATGTGTCGGTGGAGTTTCCCGATACGGCGCATCCGGCGCGACAGTTCGTGTTTCGCAACAAGGAACGGCTGATGGCCCGGATCACCGAGTTGGCGACGGCAGCCGGCGCCGATGATCCGGTGGGGTTGGCCAATGCGCTGGGGTTGATGATCGAAGGCGTCTATGCGGCTAGCCAAACGTACGGGCCTGGTTGCGGGCCGGTTCTTGCCGCGCCGACGGTGGCGGCGCAGTTGATTGCTGCCGCATGTGGTGGGCGTACCGCTGCCGCGTGATTTCCCGCTGCGTTCGTGGCTGGGTTTGCGTGTGCCTCTGCCCGGTAGAATGACAGCTTCTCCCTTCCTCGCTGCTTGCCATGTCGTTGTCTGCCGAATCCCAAGATGCCGTTGTTGTCGCCACTCGCCATTGGCTGACACAAGCCGTGATCGGGCTCAATTTGTGCCCTTTTGCGAAGGCCGTGCATGTTAAGGGGCAGATTCGATATGCCGTGAGTGATGCAACTGATATGGAAGGCGTTCTGGTCGACCTCGAGACCGAACTGCAGGCGCTGGTCGTGGCCGATCCTGAGGCTGTGGAGACGACTTTGCTGATTTTGCCGCAGGCGCTGGGGGATTTTCTCGAATATAACGATTGTTTGTTTTTTGCTAACAGGATGATTAAGCAGCTTCGGCTCGAAGGTGTTGTGCAGATTGCCAGTTTTCATCCTCATTATCAGTTTGAAGGTAGTGAGCCTGATGATATTGAAAATTATACGAATCGGGCGCCGTATCCTATTTTACATTTGCTCCGGGAAAATAGTATTGAACGTGCCGTTGTGGCTTTTCCTGAGGCGGAAGATATTTTTGAGCGGAATCAGGAGACCCTCAGGAGGGTTGGCCTTGCAGGCTGGAATGAGTTGATGAAGATTTAGGGTTTTTTGCCTTTGGCGGCGGCATTTTCTGGTTCTGGTTTTTTTTGGCCTTTCCTTGCTTTCTTATTGGTCTATTAGTGTCGCCCCTGTGCGGGGCAGGCACTTACTTTCTTTGCCGCCGCAAAGAAAGTAAGCAAAGAAAGCGGCTTCACACCGCTAATTCTTAAGCGGGTCCCCTGGCTTGGAGGGGATTGTGGCGCGATTAACGGATCACACCTCAGTTAATAACCGCCCGTGACACAGCCGTCATCCGCTCCCACTCCGCACTGCGTGCGTCGCGGATGGGTCTGCCAGGGAAACCGGGCGCTTCGTTTGTGCGCGGTGGGGGCCATCGGCTTCGCCTCGGCGAGGCGCCGAAAACACTAATTGGTTTTATGAAGTACCGCCCCGGCGCGCGCAGCGCCGCCGGAAGCATGACGGCATTGTCACTCATGCCAGAAGGTGCGCAGGCCCGATCTCTACGGGGCCACGATCCCCTCCAAGCCAGGGGAGCCGCTTAAAAATTAGCGGTGTGAGCCGCTTTCTTTTGCCTACTTTTCTTTGCGGCCGGCAAAGAAAAGTAGGTGCCGCCCCGCACAGGGGCGACGCTAATAGACCAATAAGAAAACAAGGAAAGGCCAAAGCGGCAAGAACCAGGAAAATGCCGCCGCCAAAGGCATTAAAAAAAAACACACCCCAGTGAGGGCCAACCCCTTTTTAATTCAAAACAAAAAACCTACTTTTCAACTCCTCAATCCCAAGCGTCTGCATAACTTCATCAAGCCGCTCGGAAGGCCGCCGCCGAGGCAAATCCTTATATTGAGCAATAATAAGCTCGTTCTTCATCGAATGCTCCCACCCCACTAACTCGGTGACACTCACCTGATACCCATGCGCTTCAAGCTGCAAACACCGCAGCACATTAGTAATCTGACTCCCAAACTCGCGCGTATGCAGCGGATGCCGCCAGATTTCAGTCAGCGCATTCGCAAGTGATTTCCCCTTGTTCTGCCGCAAAACCCCCGCCACCTCAGCCTGGCAACAAGGCACCACCACAATAAATTTGGCATGCTTTTCCAAAGCAAACCGAATCGCATCATCAGTGGCGGTATTACAGGCATGCAGTGCCGTCACAATGTCGATCTGGGCCGGCAGGCGCTCCGATGTGATCGAATCGGCCACCGAGAGATTCAGAAACGACATCCCCTCAAAGCCCAGCCGCTCGGCCAGCGCCTCGGACTTCGTGACCAGGTCCTCCCGCGTTTCAATGCCGTATATGTGCGACGCACCACCAGCGGCACCCTGAAACTCCTTGAAGAAAAGGTCATACAGGATAAAACCTAGATATGACTTGCCCGCGCCGTGGTCGACGAGCGTCACGTCGCCCTGCTTGTCCTTGAGCTCCTTGAGAAGGGGCTCGATGAACTGGAACAGGTGGTAGACCTGTTTCAGCTTGCGGCGGCTGTCCTGATTCATCTTGCCGTCGCGCGTCAGGATATGCAGCTCCTTTAACAGTTCGACGGATTGGTTTGGACGGATTTCGTGGGTTTTGCTGGACATCGTCGGAAACCGCTACCGATTGCAACGCGAACGTGCGACAGGTGACGGAAAAAAGGAAAAGTTGCTGCCAGTTTACCCAAAGTGCGGCCCGCTCACCTAAGGAGCCGCCTGAATCATGCAAGAAGTGCCACAAACTGGAACACTTCCTGCTAAGAAGCGCGAAGCGGGACCTTCCGGAGCGGCGCAAAAAACAGCTCGCGTGCCGGCTCAGCCCATGGTGTAAGCCGCGTCGCGTAAAACAACAGGCTACCGGCCGTGGCGTGGATCACGCGAACCGAATGCATGTGGGGAGGCCGGACCCGGAAGACGGGCCGAACGTTACGTAACCAGCAGCGCGCCGCGATCTCAGCCGGACGCGCGCTCGGATAATAGAAGAGGCGGCAATGGATACGGTACCCAACGGAAACGTCGAGCAGAAGTTTCAGGAAATGCTGGCTAAGCTCATCGCCACGCCCGCCTGGTCGGAAAAACAGCAACTCGAACTGGAGATGGCGCGCGATATCTCCACCGAAATGCTACGTCTGGCCGAAGTCATGCGCGACGGCAGCGTCGACATGGAAACCTGCCTGACCATGCTCAAGTACGCAAAAGTGCTCGACTTCGTCATGACGACACTCGCCTCACGCCGCGACATCAAACCGCAAACGCTACGGGTGATTTTCAAGCTCGCGGGCCTCAAGGTCGACGAAGCGTATCCGGGCTGAAACTGCATCGGCGCTGCCGGCAAATCCCCCAGCAGCCAAAGCGGCCAAAACCCACCCGCTTTGGTCACGCGACATTCTCCCTCGCGGAAAACCGCCCACCCGTAGTTCACCGGCGCGGTGCCTCGACCGGCGGTGTGCCGTCATGAAACAAGGTCTTGAGCTGGGTGCGAAGTTCCGGCGAATCCGTATGCTTGTGCACCGTAACCGCATGCTGCACGGCGGCGTCGAGCAATTCATCGTCCGAGTCGGCAGACAGCGCAACCGTACAGTTCGTTTCGCTCGGGAATTCACGGCAATCAATGTATTTGCGATTCATGGCAGTCTCCTTGACGCCGGGAACAGCGCGCAAACCACGTTGCCCGATCGCGGCGACGCAGCGTCGGCGTCGAGCGGCTCGAAAACTTTGGGTTGGTTTGGCGTGCGAAAGACGCGAACAGCGTCGATTGGAAGGCGTTTGAAAAGTATAGTCCGCGGTGATGAATTGGAAAGCAATCCACGCGAACGCTGTCGATGTGAACGCGCGAATCCTGCTGTCGCAGCCAAGCCGCCTGTTTGCCGCTTCACCCGTTTGCCCTGCCATGCCGGCGGTGTGAAAATAGCGCCCTTCGCGCCGGCCCACTGAGCCAACTGGTCGCGCGCCATCTCTTCCGCTCACCTGCAGGACCGCATGTCATCCTTCCTCGAATCCGCCCGCGTTGCCGTCATCGGCGGCGGTCCCGCCGGCCTGATGGCTGCCGAGGCGCTTGCCCAGCAAGGCGTGCAGGTCGACGTCTACGACGCGATGCCATCGGTTGGCCGCAAATTCCTGATGGCGGGCAAAGGCGGCATGAATATCACGCACTCGGAACCGCTCGAACCGTTTCTCGGCCGTTATGGCGCCCGCCGTGGACAGATCGCGCCTCTGCTCGACGCTTTTGGGCCGGACGCGCTGCGCGCATGGTTGCAGGCGTTGGGCGTCGAGACCTTTGTCGGCAGTTCGGGCCGGGTTTTTCCGACCGACATGAAAGCCGCGCCAATGCTGCGTGCATGGTTGCATCGGTTAAGAGACACCGGGGTGCGGTTTCACATGCGCCACAAGTGGATCGGCTGGGATGACGGCGACAACAACGCCGCAGCGCATGCGCTGCGCTTCACGACGCCCGAAGGTGAGCAAACGCTGACCTGCGATGCGGTCGTGTTCGCGCTCGGCGGCGCAAGCTGGCCGCGGCTCGGCTCGGATGCCGCCTGGGTGCCGCTGATGACCACCCGCAGCGTGCCGATAGCACCATTGCGACCCGCAAACTGCGGGTTCGACGCCGACTGGAGCCCATACCTGCGGGAGCGTTTCGCGGGCCAACCGGTCAAGCCGGTCGCCATCACACTCACCGACGTAGACAAAAACGTCCACAATCGACAAGGTGAAATACTTCTGACCGAAACGGGCTTGGAAGGGAGTCTGATTTACGCGTTGTCGGCTGCAATCCGCGAGCGAATTCTGGCTGACGGCGAACTCACCATCGAGCTGGATCTGGCGCCAGGCTTGACGTTGGAGCGTGTGGTCGCGGAGGTCACACGGCCGCGCGGCTCGCGCTCGATGTCGAGTCACCTGCACGGCAGGGTCGGTATCGGCGGCGTAAAACTCGCGCTATTGCACGAAGTTCTGTCGAAAGAAGCGTTCGCCGACGCTAACGGCGTGGCGCGTGCCATCAAGGCGCTGCCTGTCCGGCTGATGCGGGCCCGCCCAATCGCGGAAGCCATCAGCACCGCGGGCGGAATTCCGTTCGAAGCGCTTGACGCCCACCTGATGCTGGAGCGTCTGCCAGGCGCGTTCTGCGCCGGCGAGATGCTCGACTGGGAAGCGCCGACCGGCGGCTATCTGCTGACCGCCTGCTTCGCTAGCGGCCTGGTAGCTGGCCGCGGCGCACTCGCGTATCTGAAGACGCGCGGCGCATCGAACTGACACGCCGACTCTTCAGCGGCGCGTTTTCGCGCACCACGTCCGCCGATTAGCGCGCCTTCAGGCGCCACAACGACGTCACTTCCGCCACGCGTGCGGCATGCAGCGCATCGGTTTCATCGGTCGACTTCGGGTGGCGCGGACGAATATCTTCGCGACCAACCACCGTCAACCCGGCCTTTTCAATCGCAGCCAGCAGCCACTCACGCGTGCGCAAGCCAAGATGTTCGGCAAAGTCCGACATGATCAGCCAGCCTTCCCCACCCGGCGACAGATGCTCCGCGAGGCCGTTCAGGAAACCGAGCAACATGCGACTTTCCGGATCGTAGATCGCATATTCGATCGGTGAAGCAGGCCGCGCCGGCACCCACGGCGGATTACAGACCACGAGCGGCGCACGGCCTTCCGGAAACAGGTCCGCTTGCACGATATCGATTTGCGAGTCGTAGCCGAGACGTGTGAGGTTTTCACGTGCGCAAGTGAGCGCGCGCGGATCCTGATCAGTCGCGACGATTTTCTTCACGCCGCGTTTGGCGAGCAGTGTTGCCAGCACGCCCGTGCCGGTGCCGATATCGAACGCCTTGTTCAACGAAGGCAGCGGCGTGCGAGCGACCAGATCCACGTACTCGCCGCGCACCGGCGAAAACACGCCGTAATGCGGATGGATGCGTTCGCCCAGTGCGGGGATTTCGACGCCCTTCTTGCGCCACTCGTGCGCCCCGATCAAGCCGAGCAGTTCACGCAGCGACACGACCGACGCTTCATCGCCGGACGGCCCGTAGGTTTCGATGCACGTCTGTTGCACTTCAGGCGCGCGGCGCAACGGAATCCCGTAAGCCGCGTCGAGCGGAATCAGCAGCATGCCAAGCGTGCGGGCGCGTTGCGACTGCGCCTGGCGATGCAGGTTGAACGCGTCGATCGGCGTTTCGCCCTGCTTGCGCGGTTTGCGCTCGAGCCGCCGTGTGACCGCTTGCAGTAGTTGGCGGGCGTTCTGGAAGTCGCCGTTCCACAGCAGCGCCGTGCCTTCGCAGGCGAGGCGGTAGGCCGAGTCGGCCGTGGTGCGATCGTCCGCGACGACGACCCGCTTGGGCGGCGGCACCGCGGCTTCGGAGCGCCAACGGGCAGTACGGGGGCCGTCGGCTTCGGGCCAGGTGATGGTTGCGGGGCTGGTCATGTTCGGGTGGGGTCTGTGTTGCAGGAGTGACGCGGTGAAACGTCGCGTCGTCGGGGGGCTTTGCCCGCGAGAGTGACTTCTGGCGATACTTGGTGACGCCCGAA
Organism: Paraburkholderia fungorum; assembly: GCF_046027215.1. Lineage (GTDB taxonomy): Bacteria > Pseudomonadota > Gammaproteobacteria > Burkholderiales > Burkholderiaceae > Paraburkholderia > Paraburkholderia fungorum_D. Next base: position 4,179,019 of record NZ_JAQQEN010000001.1, read on the forward strand.
TAGTACCTCTGCCGCTTGGGTTCGCGGTAGGTATTCGCCATTCTCACGCGGTCTGAAGTCTCTTGTCGGTTGCCGCTGCGACGATCCGGCGCAATTGACAATGGCTGTCGTCAAAACTACTTTCCGACCTGTCGATTGCCTAAACAAAGGATTGCTCGTGATCAGCGTGACGCATGAAGATTTCCGCTATCGGACTCTGACGAAAGGTTTCAATCTGCGCTGGCCTGCGGCCGCCTCACAAGCAGCCGCGAAGATTGAACTGTGCGAGAACGCTGAAGACGTCGTCATCGCGCTGCAACGCTGCGTTGATGCGGGCTCCCGACCGACCATCCGCAGCGGCGGCCATTGCTATGAAGACTTCGTGTCGAACAATCCAGGGGGCACCCTGCTCGACCTCAGTCTGCTGAATCGCAGCGGTTTTGATCCCGACGGAGGTTTTCGAATCGCCGCAGGCACACAGAACTGGACCGGCTACCTCGAACTGTACAAGCGACACAGCGTCACGCTGCCTGGCGGCTCGTGCTACTCCGTCGGGGCGGGCGGCCATATTTGCGGCGGCGGCTACGGACTACTTTCGCGGCGCCATGGCTTGACCGTCGACTGGATGACGGGCGTCGACATCGTGACAGTCGACGAGCAGGGCAAGGCGGCACGACGTCGCGTCGACGCGATGCGCGATCCGGATCTCTTTCGGGCCTGTCGCGGTGCCGGCGGTGGCAACTTCGGCGTCGTCACGGACTACCTGTTCGCGAAGTTGCCTCACCCGCCAGCCGAGGTCGCCATCGCAACTGTCGCGTTCGACTGGGCGGACATGACCGACGCGCGGTTTGCCGCTTTGCTGGGCGCGTACGGCGACTATTGGGAAACGCGCGGCACGCAATCGGATACGTGGGGACTCTTCTCAATGCTTAAGCTGACCCATCGGTCGGCAAACCAGATTGTGCTGGTCAGCCAGTTTTGCGACGCGGACGGGACCTGCCGCGACCTGAGCGTACTGAACGAGTTTCTCGAGCGCTTCAGAACCTGCGGCCCGGTGACGGTGAAGGGACCGGTGCCCGGCTACGGTCCGGCGCAGCGCGAAGGTGGAGAACTGCTGTGCTCGCAGCCGCATCGCGTGACGCGCTACGATTGGCTGACGGCGACTCAGTATCTGAACGGCTCCGGGCCCAACCAGCGCGGCAAGTACAAGTCGGCCTATATGAAGCGCAACTTCACGGCCCACGAGATAGCACGCATGTACACGCACCTCACGCGAACGGTGCCGGGCATCGATCTGAGTCAGTCGCTGGTGCAGGTGGATTCGTACGGTGGCGCGATAAATCGCGCGGAACTCACCAACAGCACTGCCGTAGCGCAGCGCGCCTCAATCATGAAACTGCAATACCAGACCTACTGGAGCCAGCCGCACGACGATGCCGCGCACCTGCGCTGGATCCGTGACCTGTACCGCGACGTCTATTCCGGGCCCGATGGACCGGACCGCCGTTACGAAGGCACGCCTTACCCCGGCGAACGCTACGGGGGTTGCTACATCAACTACCCGGACGCCGATATGCTGGCCCACCCATTCTGGCCACAACTGTATTACGGCGACCGCGGCCTTTACACGTTCCTGCAAGACGTGAAGCGCCGCTACGATCCGAACAATATTTTTCACCACGCGATGTCGATACGCCCTCCAGTGGCCGAGAACCGGTCGTGACCCGATACCAGGTTGCTGGACGCCGGCGCTTCCTGCAAGCTGGCGCCGCGCTGTCGGCGTTCGGGATGCTGGCGCCCTCGCTCAATGCCAGCGCCCACACAAAGCGAGGCGACGGCCGGGACTTGCCTCGATCGGTGCAATCAGTCAAGCAACCGCGCTTTGCCTACGTCAGCACCGCGGGTGACACCTCGAAAGGCCGGGATGACGGCAACAAAGCGGCGGGGCATCCGCCGTGCGGGCTCCATGTATTTGCTGTCGTAGGCGACGGGTGGCGGCAAGTGCAGGTCATGCGCAGCGATCGCCCTATTTTTCTCGTGCTCCATCCGGGCAATCGCTTCCTTTATGCCGTCAACCAGATCGACGTCTATCAGGGTCTCGCCACAGGCAGCGTCGAGGCCTACTCAATCGATCCTCGCGACGGGCGGCTGTCGCTGCTGAATCGGCAGCCGCTCTCGCTATCGGGTACGCGGCCGTCGCATGCCGCCATATCGCCAAACGGTCGCATGCTGGTAGTGGCACTATCCGGCGGGGGTGCCTACGACGTGATGCCGATCGGCCCCGATGGACGGCTCGCGAATGTGTCCAGCATCCTGAAGGAAACCGGCTGTGGCCCGGACAAGACGCGCCAACGCACCGCGCAACCGCAGATGGTGCTATTCGACCCCAGCGGCGAACGCATTCTGAGCGCGGATTTGGGCTGCGACCGGCTCAGCGTACTGACGCTTGCCGGCAGCCGGCTGAGCGCATGGGACCGCATCGCAACAGCACCCGGCAACGGCCCACGCGAGCTGGCGCTGCATCCTGACGGCCGGTGGCTGTATGTGCTGAACGAACTTTCCGCGACGGTGGAATGGTACGGCTACAACGCCGGACGCGGCCTGATCGGACCGAGGCGGGGCGCAATGTCTGTTGCGCCGTCCTCCGTCGGGGAGACGGGTGCAAGTAGCGCAACAGCAGTCGCGCTGCATCCCTCGGGACGCTTTCTCTACGCCGCCTACAGCGGTGTAGCGTCGGCCAATTTGTCCGCCGACGGCATCGCGGTATTTCACGTCGACGCCATGAGCGGGAGGCTCGTCGAACTGCAATGGTGGCACGAGGGCTTGAATAGGCCGCGTGCCTTGGCATTGGCGCCGGATGGCGCCAGCCTCTATGCGCTCAATCTGCAAGGTGGCGACATTTTGCGTCTGAATATCGATGCGGAGAACGGCACGCTGGATCAGCCGAAGCGGATGACAGGGATACCTGCACCGACGTGCCTAGCGTTGACGGCGTGAGCAACGTAGACAAAAAAATCCAATATCGACAAGGTGAATGAGATCTGGGCGAAAACGCTATTTTTGCGCCTCTGGATCGGTAACCGTCAGCCTTTCCCGGGTACGCCGCAAGGGTCGAACGCATCGCGAGCAAGGCGCACGCGGCGCCCCAGGCACCGTGCCGTCTAGCGACACCGTGGCTGGCCCCTGACACCGTCGCAATACGGCAATAACCAAATAAAAAACGGGTTTCTGAAAATCTTCAGAAACCCGTTTTTGTACTACTGGTGCCGGCTGCAGGACTCGAACCCGCCACCTCATGATTACAAGTCAAGCGCTCTACCTGATGAGCTAAGCCGGCATGAGGCCGTGATTCTACTTCATTTCACGATCTTGAGGTGGCCTCTTCCGCCACCTTTTGATCCGTCGTCGTCAGGTTGCGGGCCGTCGTCCGCGTTATCCGCTTTGCTAGTGGCGGCATCCGGTGCCGGCGGCGCCGCAACGGCACGCGGCGCAGCGCCGACCGGCGCAGCGGGCGACTCCGCCTCTTCCGCCAGTTCCGCGTCCGCACCCGAATCCAGCGCTTCGCCCCCCGCCGACTCGACAGGGAACGCCATGCCTTGCCCATTTTCACGCGCATAAATCGCGAGAACATTGGAGATCGGCACTTCGATCTTGTGCGACTTGCCGGAGAAGCGCGCGCTGAATTCGATCCACTCGTTACCCATCTGCAACTGGCTGGTCGCCTCGAAGCTGATGTTCAACACGATCTCGTTGTCGCGCACGAACTGACGCGGCACGCGCGTCTGATTATCGACCCGGACCGCGATATGCGGCGTATAGCCGTTATCCGTGCACCACTCGTACAGCGCGCGCAGCAGATAAGGCTTGGTGGAAGTCTCTTGCATCAACAATCCTCTTACCGGGCGCGGGCGCGCACATCAACAATCTGCACGCGCCGCCCTCGCCCTAAAGCCAAACTCAACGACGCATCACCTTTTCCGAAGGCGTCAGCGCTTCGATATAAGCCGGGCGGCTGAAAATGCGCTCGGCGTACTTCATCAGCGGTGCAGCGTTCTTCGACAGCTCGATGCCGTAGTGATCCAGACGCCACAGCAGCGGCGCGATCGCCACGTCGAGCATCGAGAACTCTTCGCCGAGCATGTACTTGTTCTTCAGGAAGATCGGTGCGAGCTGCGTCAGACGATCGCGGATCGCGAGACGTGCCTTTTCGTGGTTCTTCTCGGCGGCTTTGCCCTTTTCGTTTTCGAGCGTGCCGACGTGGACGAACAGTTCCTTTTCGAAATTCAGCAGGAACAGGCGCGCGCGGGCGCGTTGCACCGGGTCAGCCGGCATCAGCTGCGGGTGCGGAAAGCGCTCGTCGATGTACTCGTTGATGATGTTCGATTCGTACAGAATCAGGTCCCGTTCGACCAGAATCGGCACCTGACCATACGGATTCATCACGGCGATGTCTTCCGGCTTGTTAAACAGGTCGACGTCGCGGATCTCGAAGTCCATGCCCTTTTCGAACAACACCAGCCGGCAGCGCTGGGAGAACGGGCAAGTTGTGCCGGAATACAGAACCATCATGTTTACGTTTCCTCAAAAAGCTGAAAGGCCAGCGCGCGGAAAAACCGTACCACAGGCTTTTCCTGGCGCCGGCCCCACGCCGGTGACGGCGTGATTATTTGATATGTTTCCAGTACGCGGCGTTCAATCGCCAGGCGAAAAAGCTCAGAATGCCGAGGTACAACAGCACCCACACGCCCAGCTGTTTGCGGGTTTTCTGCGTGGGTTCGGACATCCATGAAAGGTACGACACAAGGTCGGCCACAGCAGAATCATAATCTACCGGCGACATCGTCCCCGGAGTGACCTGCTGGTAGCCGACAAATTTGTGCACCGTTTCCCCTGTTTTTTCGTCGGTTTCATCACCGAACTTCGCGGTACGTTGCCCCTGAAGCTGCCACAGCACGTGAGGCATGCTCACGTTTTCATACACCAGATTGTTCCAGCCGGTCGGCCGCGTATTGTCGCGATAAAAGCTGCGCAGATACGTGTAGAGCCAATCCTTGCCGCGCGCCCGCGCTTCCACCGACAAATCCGGCGGACTCGCGCCGAACCACGCTTTTGCGTCGTCGGGGCGCATCGCCACGGTCATGGTGTTGCCGACCTTGTCGGTAGTGAACAGCAGGTTGGCCTGAATCTCGTTCGGCGTAATGCCGAGATCGGTCAGCCGGTTGTAGCGCATCAGGTTCGCACTGTGGCAATTCAGGCAATAGTTTACAAACAATTGCGCGCCGTGCTGCAAGGAAGCGAAATTTTCCGCGTTATCGGGCGCGCGGTCGAGTGGGAAATTCTCGTCCGCGCGCGCCGGGCCGGCCGCCAGCGCGAGCAGTGTCGCGCCGATCAGCGCGCACGTCGAAAGCAGTTTTTTCATCTTCGTATTCTCCTGGCTCGCGATTAGTGAGGCTTGAACCGCACCCGTTCGGGCGGCTGCTTGAACGTGCCAAGCCGCGTCCAGAACGGCATACCGAGGAAAAACGCGAAGTAGATCAGCGCGCACACCTGTGCAATCAGCGTCGAGGCAGGCGACGGCGGTTTGGTGCCGAGGAAGCCCAACGTCAGGAAGGCGAGCACGAAGATCCCGTAGAACACCTTGTGAAAAAACGGCCGGTAACGAATCGACTTGACCGGCGAGCGGTCGAGCCACGGCAGGAAGAACAGCGAGATCACCGCGCCGCCCATCACCACCACGCCCCAGAACTTCGATTCGGTGAAGGCCATGGCCAGAATCACCAGCACCGCGAGCACCGGCAGGCCGAGCTTCCACTTGCCGCGCGCGCGCACCAGCGCGAACAGGCCGAGTAGCGCGATGATGATCATCAGCACGATCTTGAACGGATCGGTCGTGGCGCGCAGCATCGCATAGAACGCCGTGAAATACCAAACCGGCGCAATTTCCTGCGGCGTTTGCAGCGGATTGGCGGGAATGAAGTTGTTCGCTTCAAGGAAGTACCCGCCCATCTCCGGCGCGAAGAAGATGATCGCCGCGAAAATGATCAGGAACACCGACACGCCCATGAAATCGTGCACCGAGTAGTACGGGTGGAACGGAATGCCGTCGAGCGGAATGCCGTCCGGATCCTTCTTGGCCTTGATTTCGATGCCGTCCGGGTTGTTCGAACCTACTTCATGCAGCGCCACCAGGTGCGCGACCACGAGGCCAATCAGCACCAGCGGAATCGCGATCACGTGAAACGCAAAGAAGCGGTTCAACGTAACGTCCGAGACGACATAGTCGCCGCGAATCCAGAGCGACAGATCCGGCCCGATGAAGGGAATCGCCGAAAACAGGTTCACGATCACCTGTGCGCCCCAGAACGACATCTGGCCCCATGGCAGAAGATAGCCAAAGAACGCCTCGGCCATCAGGCACAGGAAAATCGCACAGCCGAACACCCACACCAGTTCGCGCGGCTTACGGTACGAGCCGTACAACAGCCCGCGGAACATATGCAGATACACGACGACGAAAAACATCGACGCGCCGGTGGAGTGCATATAGCGGATCAGCCAGCCCCACGGCACCTCGCGCATGATGTACTCGACCGAGGAGAACGCGAGCGTCGCGTCGGGCTTGTAATTCATTGTGAGGAAAATGCCGGTGACGATCTGATTGACCAGCACCAGCAATGCGAGCGAACCGAAGAAGTACCAGAAGTTGAAGTTCTTCGGCGCGTAGTACTCGGAAACGTGCTTTTTCCAGGTGGACGTCAAAGGAAAGCGGCGGTCGATCCAGCCGACCAGCCCGGTCGTCTCTACTTCGTGTTCGATCGCCATTACGCTTCTCCTTTCTCGTCCTTGCCGATCACGAGGCTGGTGGCCGACGTGAACATGTAGGGCGGGATATCGAGGTTCTGCGGCGCAGGTTTGTTCTTGAAGACGCGGCCGGCCATGTCATAGGTCGAGCCGTGGCAAGGGCATAGGAAGCCCCCAGGCCAGTCGTCCGGAAGGTTGGGCTGCGCGCCCTCCTGGAAGCGCGGCGTCGGCGTACAGCCCAGATGGGTGCAGACGGCGACGGCGACGAAAAGGTTCTTGTGATCGGTGCGCGAACGGAATTCGTTGTTGCAGTACTCCGGCAACGGCATCGAAAAAGGATTCTTGGTGTGGGGATCCGCTACTTCGTTATCGGCTTTCTGGACATCGGCCAACATTCTGTCGGTGCGATTGATGATCCATACCGGCTTACCGCGCCAGGCAACGGTCATCATGTCGCCAGGCTTGAGATTACTGATATCGACTTCGACCGGGGCGCCTGCCGCCTTGGCCTTTTCAGATGGTGCAAACGAACTAACAAAGGGTACGACAGTGGCAACGCCTCCTATGCCACCTGCTACGGTCGTCGCTATCAGCCAGGTACGGCGGCCGCCGTCGACGCGTTCATCTTCCTTGTCTCGCATTACACGCCCCACTTCTGAGTTGGATTTTTCCTTCACGTCGCTTCTACCGCCGCTAGTTTGCGCGAATGGAGTCGGCATTTACAAGGCCCCATTGCCAAAAACCGTGCGAAGCCCTTGATAAGTCAGGGTTTCTCCGTACGGATCGCAAACCTTTTTATGTCTCCTTTTAAGCGTTCTCTGCGTTATTCGTGCCTTTTGCTTCTCGAATGCCGATTTTCAATTCAAACGGGATTAGGGATATCGATAAACAGGTGTTCGATATCGAACGACTCGGACAGATGCTTGCCGACCGCCTGCACGCCGAAACGCTCGGTGGCATGGTGGCCGGCCGCTAGAAACGCGACCCCGCTCTCCGCCGACGTGTGCATCACGGACTCCGACACCTCGCCGGTCAGATAAACATCGGCGCCGGCGTTGATCGCGGCGTCGAACATGCCTTGCGCGGCGCCTGTGCACCAGCCCACGCGGCGCAGTTCGCGGTCTGAGTCGCCGAATACGAGCGGCGTGCGGCCAAGCGTCTGCTCCACCTGGGCGGTGAAGTGCGCAAGGGTAATCGGCATTGGAAAGGTGGCGAGCCAGCCGAGATCGTTCTCGCCGAAACGCGCGTCGCTGATCCAGCCCATCTTCGCGCCGATCTGCGCGTTGTTGCCGAACTCGGGATGGTCGTCGAGCGGCAGGTGATAGGCGAACAGGTTCAGGTCGTTGGCAAGCAGCAGCTTCAGGCGCGCGTACTTGCGGCCGGTGATCTGCGGCGCTTCGTTGCGCCAGAAGTAACCGTGATGGACCAGCACGGCGTCCGCGCCCCAGTCGAGCGCGGCCTCCAGGAAGGCGGCCGAGGCGGTTACGCCGGTCGCGAGCTTATTGACCCGGCGACGCCCTTCCACCTGTAATCCATTGGGGCAATAGTCCTTGAAGCGCGCAGTTTCAAGGAGATTGTTCAAGTACAATTCAAGTTCGATCCGATCCATATAAACCTCTAGTCTTCAGATGCTTAGACGCTTTTGGCTGTTCTTTGCCCAAGCGGTGACTGTGCTGTTGGCGCTCATGTTCATCATTGCGACCCTCAAACCGCAATGGCTCCAGCGCCAAGGGCAATTCGGCAAGCAACTCGCCGAACCAATCGTCGCCCTGCGGGAAGTGGCGCCAGGCATCGGCAGCGGCCCTGCACAGGCGTCCTATGCGGACGCCGCGCAAAAGGCCATGCCCGCGGTCGTCAATGTGTTCTCGAGCAAGGATGGCTCACTGCCACCGGATCCGCGCGCGAAAGATCCGCTGTTCCGCTACTTCTTCGGCGACAAAAACAAAGGCAAGCAGCAGGAACAACCCGCGGCCAATCTCGGCTCGGGGGTCATCGTGAGTTCGGAAGGTTACATTCTAACGAACCAGCACGTTGTGGACGGCGCGGATCAGATTGAAATTGCACTGGCCGACGGCCGCACCACCAACGCGAAGGTGATCGGCGTCGATCCTGAAACGGATCTGGCCGTGCTCAAGGTCAACATGACCAATCTGCCTACCATCACGCTCGGCCGCATGGACCAGACGCGCGTGGGCGACGTGGTGCTCGCGATCGGCAATCCGTTCGGAGTCGGTCAGACGGTGACCATGGGTATCGTCAGCGCGCTCGGGCGTAATCACCTCGGCATCAACACCTTCGAAAACTTCATTCAGACCGACGCGGCCATCAACCCGGGCAACTCGGGCGGCGCATTGGTCGACGTGAACGGCAATCTGCTCGGCATCAACACGGCTATCTATTCGCGCTCGGGCGGCTCGCTCGGTATCGGCTTCGCGATTCCCGTGTCCACGGCGCGCAGCGTGCTGGAGAGCATCATCACCACCGGCTCGGTCACGCGTGGCTGGATCGGCGTCGAGCCGCAGGACGTGACGCCGGAGATCGCGGAATCGTTTGGCCTCGAACAGAAGTCGGGTGCCATCGTCGCGGGCGTGCTGAAGAACGGCCCGGCCGATCGCGCCGGCATCAAGCCGGGCGACATTCTGATGAGCGTGAACGGCCAGGAGATCACGGACACCACGCGTCTGCTGAACGTGATCGCGCAGATCAAGCCGGGCACGGCGGCGAAGGTTCATCTGGTGCGCAAGACTCGGGAGATGGATCTGGATGTGACCATCGGCAAGCGCCCGCCACCGCCGAAACAGCCGGACGACAACAGCAGTGATCAGCAGGACGACGACGGCGGTTGAAGTGCTCCTGTGAGCAGGCAGTGGCCGCTACGGCCGCGGCCAATAAAAAAGGCAGCCCGAATGGACTGCCTTTTTTTATTGCCTGTGCTTACCGTTTCCCGCCAGGCCGCGCGAAGCACGGCACGCGTCACGTTTGAGCTGGCGGCTGCTCCTCTTCGATGGCCGCCACCGGCTGCTTGCCGACAATCAGGCGCGCCGCGATGATGCCCGCCTCGTACAGCACGATCAGCGGAATCGCCAGAATCAGCTGCGAAAACACGTCCGGCGGCGTCACCACCGCCGAAATCACAAACGCGCCGACAATCACGTACGGACGGATTTCCTTAAGTTTCTTGATGGTCAGCACATTCATGCGGACCAGCAGCACCACGACAATCGGCACCTCGAAGGTCACGCCGAACGCAAGGAACATCGTCAGCACGAAACTCAGGTAGTTGTCGATATCGGTGGTCATCTCCGCACCGAGCGGTGCGTTGTAGTGCGCCATCACGCGGAAGATGGTTGGAAACACCACGAAATACGCGAACGCCATACCGCACAGAAACAGCGTATAGCTGCTGCCCACCAGCGGCCCGACCAGCTTCTTCTCATGCTGATAAAGACCCGGCGCGACGAACGCCCAGATCTGATACAGCACGATCGGCAATGCGATGACAAAGGCCACCAGCATGGTCACCTTCATCGGCACGAAGAACGATCCCGTGACGTCGGTGACGATCATCTTGCCGTCCTTCGGCAGATTCTGCATCAAGGGGCGCGCCAGCAGCCGGAAGATGTCCGGCGCCCAGTACACGAGTCCGACGAATACCACAATGACCGCGAGGCCCGCGCGAATGATACGGTCGCGCAATTCAACGAGGTGGGAAATGAAGGTCTCTTCAGTGCCTTCGTCCTGGGTTTGCTGGGGGTCGCTCACACCGGCCCTCGGTTAGGGATTGTCGTTCTGATCATCAGAAGAACCGCGTCGGACGACGCATGCTGGCCGGCGTATGTCGCGCCACGCGCGCAGCGCCCGACTGCACGCGCGTGCGGCGCGTGGTGGCACGCTTGTACCAGGTGGGCATGGCCGTCTGCTTGACGCGCCAGTTCTTGCGTTTGGGCGCGGCATACGGCGTGCTGGTCGGCCACGATGAACTGCTGGCGTCTTCGAGCGCGCCGCCGGCAATGCTCGGTGACACCGACGAGCCGCCGCTCCACGCTTCGTTCAGCTGGCTTTCGTGCTTGCGCAGATTTTCCTGAACGGAGGCCTGGACATTGGTCGCCGCAGTTTCGAACTCGCTTTTCATGTTACGCAACTCGTCGAGTTCGATTTCGCGCGTCACTTCCGCCTTGACGTCGTTGATATACCGCTGCGCGCGACCGAACAGCGCGCCGGCTGTGCGGGCCACGCGTGGCAGGCGCTCAGGCCCGAGTACGACCAGCGCGACGACGCCGATCAGCGCCATCTTGGTTAGACCGAGGTCCAGCATGAAGTGGAGTGTCCGTCAGTAACGCGGTTGATCCGCGGCTTAGCGGTAATCGCCGGAACGCGGCGTCTTTTCCTTGGCTTCCACGTCCACCGTGCCGTTGCGCGGCAGTTCGCGCTGCTGCGCTTCGCCGCCCGGCGTATCGGCTTCCTTCATACCTTCCTTGAAGCCCTTCACCGCACCACCCAGGTCGGTGCCGATATTGCGCAGTTTCTTCGTGCCGAACACGAGCGCTACGATCAGCAACACGATCAACCAATGCCAAATGCTCAATGAACCCATGACTACTCTCCTTAACCCCACAACCGCATCATGATGCGGCTAAACTCTTGCGCCTTGCGGCGTGACTCGAAGCGCGTTTGCTTCATCTATTCGTTACTGCAGGCTCTTTCGATGCGACCCCACAACACGGCATGCCATTTGACCTGACGATCGCGTCGGCGTCGTTACAATGCGGCAAAAATAACGGTCGGACCATTATTCACGGCCAGCACTCACCGCGGCTGCCCGGCTCAGCCCATGCGCTGCCAGGGGCGCGGCCCCGCCAGAATGTGCGCGTGCAGGTGGTACACCTCCTGCCCGCCGCCCGGACCGGTATTAATGACCGTGCGAAAGCCGGTTTCCCCACCGGTGTACGCGACGCCCAGCTGGTCGGCCAGACGCGCCACCAAAACAAGCATTCTACCAAGTAGCGATGTGTCGCTTTCAGTGCAGTCCGATAGCGTCGCGATATGCTTGCGCGGAATCACCAGCACATGGGTCTCAGCCGCCGGACGGATGTCCTTGAAGGCAAAAAATTCTTCGTCTTCATGGACTTTGGTCGACGGGATCTCGCCGGCGGCGATCTTGCAGAAAAGACAGTTCGGGTCGTGGCTCATCGTATTCCTTACGCGGTATGACTAAAGCGCAAAAGCGTGCGGCGTGCCGGGGCGGAACCCGCTGGTATCCGGCCCGGTGAACCTCAAATCCAGCCGCGCGGATTCGCAAGCGGCTTGTTATCGTACAGATACAGCCAGCCCTTGATAATACGGTACAACATCCAGATGCTGACGGCCCACAGAACTGGAATGCCGATCACGACGAAAAGCAGCACGCCGCCGATCAGGTAGCCGATCAGGCACATCCAGAACGAGCGGATCTGCCACTCGAAGTGCGCCTCGTACGGTGTGCCCACAACATCCGGCCGCTTCACGTAGTTGATGATGATCGCAATCAGAATCGTCAGCCCGCCTGTCAGCCAGTGCACCGCGTACAGCGCATACAGAACATGCGTCAGCGTACGCAGACTGCGCTCACGGTCGGGCTCGATGGCATTGCGATAAACCGGTGGCGGATAGCTGTCGGGCGACTGGTCCATGCTTGCTTCCTCCTGAAGATGCGATCAGATACGTTCGGTGCAATATGGGCGCCGGCGTCCGCCGGTTCAAGACGGAGCGACGATCAGTCGCCGTTCTGCTCGCGGTCGCGGCTTTTGCGCAGCGCCTTTTCCTCGATGCCCGACATGCCTTCGCGGCGCTCGAGTTCGGCGAGCACGTCGGCGGGATTCAGATCGAAATGCGACAGCATCACGAGACAATGGAACCACAAGTCCGCAACTTCGCCGACCAGCGCTTTCGGCGCGCCGCCGTGGCGCGCGTCTTTCGCGGCCAGCACGACTTCAGTGGCTTCCTCGCCGATCTTCTTCAGCACCGCGTCATCGCCCTTATGGAACAGGCGCGATACATAGGAGACGTCCGGATCGCCGCCCTTGCGGCTGTCGATGATCGCGGCGAGGCGCAGCAGCGTGTCGTTTGTGGTTTGCGTGGATTGCGTCATTTGTAAATGTGTTCGGGGTCTTTCAACACGGGTTCGACGGCGACCCAGTCGCCATCGTCGGCCGTGCCTTCGAATTTCTGGAAAAAGCACGAATGGCGCCCAGTGTGGCAGGCAATGCCCGACACCTGCTCGACCTTCAGCAGTACGACGTCTTCGTCGCAATCGAGCCGCACTTCGTGCACATGCTGCACGTGGCCGGACTCTTCGCCCTTGAACCACAGACGCTGACGCGAGCGCGAGAAATACACCGCGCGCCCCAGTTCAATGGTCTTCGACAATGCCTCGCGGTTCATCCACGCGAACATCAGCACGTCGTTGGTCGACGCTTCCTGCGCGATCACCGGCACGAGGCCGTTCGCGTCCCACTTGACCTTGTCCAGCCAGCCCACTGCCGAGGGATTCACCACGTCACAACCTCACCGAAATGCCCTGATCGGCCATGAAGCGCTTGGCCTCGCCCACGGTGTGTTCGCCGTAGTGGAAAATGCTGGCGGCCAGCACCGCGTCAGCATGACCGTTTGTGATGCCGTCGGCCAGATGCTGCAGCGAGCCCACGCCACCTGAAGCGATCACCGAAATCGGCACCGCGTCGGATACCGCGCGGGTCAGCGCGAGGTCGAAGCCGCTTTTGGTGCCGTCGCGATCCATGCTGGTCAGCAGGATTTCGCCGGCGCCCAATTCGGCCATCTTGCGAGCCCACTCCACAGCTTCGAGTCCGGTGGCCTTGCGCCCGCCATGGGTGAAAACTTCCCAGCGCGGCGGCTCGCCTTCGGCGGACACGCGCTTGGCGTCGATCGCCACCACGATGCATTGCGAGCCGTACTTGTTGCTCGCATCGCGCACCAGTTGCGGATTCGCCACCGCCGATGAATTCATGCTGATCTTGTCCGCGCCGGCATTCAGAAGACGCCGCACGTCTTCGACGGCGCGCACGCCGCCGCCGACCGTCAGCGGAATGAACACCTGGGACGCCACCGCCTCGATGATCGGCAGGATCAGATCGCGTTGATCCGAGGTCGCGGTAATGTCGAGGAAGGTGAGTTCGTCGGCGCCCTGGTCGTCATAGCGGCGGGCGATTTCGACCGGATCGCCCGCATCGCGCAGTTCGACGAAGTTGACGCCCTTGACCACGCGTCCAGCCGTGACGTCGAGACAGGGGATGATGCGTTTAGCTAGAGCCATGATCGTGCAATTCTGCCAATACCGCTGATAAGGCCGCTCGCCTGAACCTTCAACGAGCGGCACAGTGCCGGCGCGGCCCGCCGCGTGAGGCCGCTCTACGTGTGAAACGCATGCGGCATGACGCTTTCAGGACACGCCGTTGCGTCGCGTTTGAATCGACCGGAGAGCGCCTTAGGCGTCGTCCGATTCGCGCAGGCGGTCTGCGAGCGTCTGCGCAGCCGCGAAGTCCAGATCGCCCGAGTAGATCGCCCGACCGCAGATCACGCCTTCGATGCCTTCGTCCTCGACCTCGCACAACGACTCGATGTCGGCCAGATTCGACAGGCCGCCGCTCGCGATCACCGGAATCTTCACCGCGCGCGCGAGGCGCACCGTGGCCTCGATGTTGATGCCTTGCAGCATGCCGTCGCGGCCGATATCCGTGTAGATGATCGACTCGCAGCCGTAATCCTCGAACTTGCGCGCCAGATCCGCCACTTCGTGGCCGGTCAGCTTGCTCCAGCCGTCGGTCGCAACCTTGCCGTCCTTCGCATCCAGACCGACGATGATGTGGCCGCCGAACGCCGTGCAGGCGTCCTGCAAAAAGCCCGGATTCTTCACGGCCGCCGTGCCGATGATCACATACGACAGACCGTCGTCCAGATAGCGTTCGATCGTGTTCAGGTCGCGGATGCCACCGCCCAGCTGGACGGGAATCTCGCCACCTACTTCCTCGATGATCGCGCGGATCGCGTCTTCGTTCTTCGGCTTGCCGGCGAACGCGCCATTCAGGTCGACGAGATGCAGACGCCGGGCGCCGCGGTCGACCCAATGTCGGGCCATTGCCGCCGGTTCCTCGGAAAATATCGTCGCCTGGTCCATATCGCCTTGTTTGAGGCGTACACACTGACCATCTTTCAGGTCGATGGCGGGAATCAGCAGCATAGCAATCGGGTGTTGTCTGGGAGGTGGTTGAAGGTCGGCGGCAGCGGCTGGTCAATCAGCCCGCCATCACGCCGTTTCGCTAGTTTAGTACAACTCTTTCGGCGCCCTTGCTGAGCGCTGTGGAGAAGCGAAATCGTCTTGCTGCCGCTGTGACGCGCGACACACGCCCCGCTTGTGGCGGAACGGCGCACGGCCACAGAATGAAGAAAGGCGCTCACGGGTTCCAGTGCACGAAGTTGCGATACACGCGCAGCCCCGCTTCAGCGCTCTTTTCCGGGTGGAATTGGGTCGCGAAGATGTTATCCCGCGCCACCGCCGAGGTAAAGGGCACACCGTACACCGTTTCGCCCGAGGTATGGGCGGCATTGTCGGGCACGACGTAATAGCTGTGCACGAAATAGAAGAAGGCGTTGTCCGCGACGCCGTCCCACAGCGGATGCGGCTGCGCCTGGCGCACCCGGTTCCAGCCCATTTGCGGGACCTTGAAGCGCGAGCCGTCGTCCTGCACCTGGCCTGCGAGGTCAAAGCGCAGCACCTTGCCGGGCATCAGGCCCAGACCGGGCGTATTGCCCTCCGCGCTCCAGTCGAACAGCATCTGCTCGCCAACGCACACGCCCATCAGCGGCTTGCTGCGCGAGGCTTCAATGACCGCTTCCTGCAGGCCGGATTCGGCCAGACTGCGCATGCAGTCAGGCATCGCGCCCTGGCCGGGCAGCACCACGCGATCGGCTGAGCGGATCGCTTCGGGCTGGTCGACGATCGCCACGTCCGCCTCCGGCGCGGCGTGGCGCAATGCCTGGGCAACCGAGCGCAGGTTGCCCATTCCGTAATCCACAATCGCTATCGAAGTTTTCATTTCAAGTTAGGCAGCAATGCCTTCAATCCGTCGACGATGAACTCCACCGCCAGCGCCGATAACATCAACCCCATGAGCCGCGTGCCGATGTTGATACCTGTGCGACCTACCCAACGGGCAATCGGTTCGGCCAGCCGCAGCGAAAAAAAGCAGATTGCGGCCAGCACCGCGCCGATTGCAATCAGGCTGAGCCGGTCGTACCAATGCGCCGAGCCGGCCGCATAAATGATCGTAGTGCTGATCGCGCCTGGGCCGGTCAACAGCGGAATCGCCAGCGGCACGACCGCGATATTGTCCTTCTGCTCGGCTTCGTCGCGCTCTTCGGCCGTTGAACGGCTATTGCCGATCTGCGCGTTCAGCATGTTGATCGCCATCAACAGCATGATGATCCCGCCGCCCACTTCGAGCGAGCCGACCGAAATGCCGAAGAAACTGATGATCTGCTGCCCGAGCAGCGTTGTCACCGCAATCACGCAGAACACCGAAATGGCTGCGATGCGAATGGTCCTGCGGCGCTCCACATCGTTCTGATGCGCCGTGAGGCTCATGAAGAACGGGATGGCGCCGACCGGATTGATCAACGCAAGCAGCGAAATAAACGACTTCAGAGTGTCCATCGCATACCGTGCGCGCGTGAGCGTAGCCGGTCCTGGTCCAAAATCGGGTAAATGAGCGGGTAAAGGAGCGCTTAAAGGCTGCCCTTGGTCGACGGAATCTGCCCCGCCGCGCGTTCGTCCAGCTCGACCGCCATGCGGACCGCACGCCCGAACGCCTTGAACACCGTTTCCATCTGGTGATGGGCGTTCAGACCGCGCAGGTTGTCGATATGCAGCGTGACGCCGGCATGGTTCACGAAGCCGCGGAAAAATTCGATGGAGAGATCGACGTCGAAGGTGCCGATGCGCGCGCGGGTGAACGGCACATGGAATTCGAGTCCGGGGCGGCCGGAAAAATCGATCACGACGCGCGACAGCGCTTCGTCCAGCGGCACGTAAGAATGACCGTAGCGGCGAATGCCCTTCTTGTCGCCGATGGCCTTGGCTACCGCCTGGCCGAGCGTGATGCCGACGTCTTCGACCGTATGGTGGTCGTCGATTTCGAGGTCGCCATGTGCTTCGATATCGAGGTCGATCAATCCATGCCGCGCGATCTGGTCGAGCATGTGGTCCAGAAACGGTACGCCGGTGGCCAGCTTCTGCTGACCGGTGCCGTCCAGATTGATCTTCACACGGATCTGCGTTTCGCTGGTGTTGCGAACGACTTCCGCAAGGCGCATGGTAATTCCTCGAATCTAGCTAGAAAGCGATAGTAGTGTGGGATGGGAAAACGGCGGGCCGCGCGCGCCATTCAATGGCGCTCACACGGCCGTTCGGTGCGCCGTTCAGTGCAGCACGAGTTTCAGTGCGGCGAGCAACTGGACGTTTTCTTCGGGCGAACCGACGGTTAAACGCACGCAATTGGCCAGCAATGGGTGCATTTTACTCACGTTTTTGATCAGAACCCGTGCTGACAGCAGCGTTTCGAACATAACGGATGCGTCGGGCACCCGCACCAGCAGGAAATTGCCGGCGCTCGGGAACACTTCGGCGCCCGGCAATTGGGCCACGGCATGCGCGAGTTTCGTGCGTTCTTCGCGTAGTTGCGCCGCCTGACTGTCGAGCACGTCGATATGGTCGAGCAGGAAATCGGCGGCGGATTGCGTCAGCACGTTGGTGTTGTACGGCGGGCGCACCTTGTCGAATTCGGTTAGCCACGCGGGCTTGCCGACCAGATAGCCGAGGCGGATGCCGGCCAGACCGAGCTTGGACACCGTGCGCATTACGACGACGTTGTCGAACGCGTCGGCGCGCGGCAGCCAGCTTTGCTGCGCGAACGGCTGGTACGCCTCGTCGACCACCACCAGGCTTTTGTTCGCCGCGGCGACGATGCGCTCCATGTCGGCGTCGTCGTACAGCGTGCCGGTCGGATTGTTCGGATACGCCAGGTACACGACCGCCGGTTCATGTTCGGCAATCGCGGCGAGCATGGCTTCGGTGTCGAGCGTGAAATCGGCCTTCAGCGGCACGCCGATGAATTCCACGTTCGCCAGCTTCGCCGACATCTGATACATCACGAAACCCGGCAGCGGCGCAAGCACCTTGGCGCCCGGCTTCGCGCACGCCATCGTGATCATGCTGATGATTTCATCCGAGCCGTTGCCAAGCAGCACGTCGCAGCCTGCCGGCACGCTCATCACCCGCTTGATCTTCTCGATCAGCGCTTCTGGGCGCGGCGCCGGATAACGGTTCAGCGCAACACCCGCCAGATGCTCACCGAGATGGGCGGCCAGCACCGGCGGCAGCGGGAACGGATTTTCCATCGCGTCGAGCTTGATGTAGCCCGTGGCGTCCGGAACCGGATAGCTCGTCATCGCGAGCACGTCGCGGCGGATGATGTCTTGAGGTGTCGTCATAGGTCGGCGGAGCGGGCCCGCAAGGGAGAATCCGGCCTGGTATCGGCGGCACGCGGGCCGCCCCAGGTTGGTCTGTATCGTCGTTATTTAACGGACAATCGCGCGAAATCCGTCACGGGAGCCAGCGGGCATCGGGCATCGGGCATCGGCTCGATGCCGCCCTGTTCCGTGATCGGAGTCTGCCGCGCTCAGCCGTTCTGGCGCATCCGGTATTCCGCGCTGCGGGCATGCGCCTGCAGGCCTTCGCCGTATGCGAGCTCGGCCGCGATCTCACCGAGCGTCTGCGCACCGTCCGCGCTGACTTCGATCACGCTCGAACGCTTGAAGAAATCATAGACGCCCAAAGGTGACGAGAACCGTGCGGTACGCGACGTAGGCAGCACGTGATTTGGCCCCGCGCAGTAGTCGCCGAGACTCTCGCTGGTGTAACGGCCAAGGAAGATCGCGCCGGCGTGGCGGATCAACTTGCCCCATTGATGCGGTTCCAGCGCGGAGATTTCGAGGTGTTCCGGTGCGATGTCGTTGGCGATCGCGCAGGCTTCGGCCATGTCGCGCACCTTGATCAGCGCGCCGCGGCCTTCCAGCGACGCACGGATCACGTCCCGGCGCGGCATGCTCGGCAGAAGTTCGTTGATCGCATCGTGCACGCGGGCGATGAACGCGTCGTCCGGGCACAGCAGAATGGATTGAGCGAGTTCGTCGTGCTCGGCTTGCGAGAACAGGTCCATCGCGACCCAGCGCGGGTCGGTGGTACCGTCGCACAGCACGAGAATTTCCGACGGCCCGGCGATCATGTCGATGCCGACCGTGCCGAACACCCGGCGCTTGGCCGACGCCACGTACGCATTACCCGGACCGCAGATCTTGTCGACCGCCGGAACGGTTTGCGTGCCGTATGCCAATGCGCCCACTGCTTGCGCGCCGCCGATCGTGAATACGCGATCCGCCCCGCCCAGCAATGCAGCGGCCAGCACCAGCGGATTCTTCACGCCGTCCGGCGTGGGCACGACCATGACGATTTCGCGCACACCGGCCACCCGCGCCGGAATCGCGTTCATCAGCACCGACGACGGATACGCCGCCTTGCCGCCCGGCACATAGATGCCCGCACGATCCAGCGGCGTCACCTTCTGGCCGAGCACCGTGCCGTCGGCTTCCGTGTACTGCCAGCTATGGCTGCCGCATTCGATCTTCTGCTTCTCGTGATACCCGCGCACGCGTGCCGCCGCGGCTTCGAGCGCCGCACGGCGCTTCGGCTCGAGGCCTTCGAGTGCGGCTTCCAGTTCCGACATCGGCAACTCGAGCGCCTCGACGCTCTTCGCCTCGACGCGGTCGAAGCGGTTCGTGTATTCAAGCACCGCGGCATCGCCACGCGCCTTCACGTCGTTCAGAATCTGCGCGACCGAGCGCTCGATTGCTTCGTCTTCGCTCGCCTCGAACGCGAGCACCGCGTGCAGCGACTTCTGGAAGTCGGGAGCGCGGGAATCGAGTTTGCGAATCTTGATAGACATACGGGTATCCGTTTCGGTAAGGCGCGCGTTAAAAGTTTGACCCCGCGCGTGGTCAGACTATTCAGGCCGCCGCAGTGCCGGCTTTCGACGCGCGTTCGAATGCGTCGAGGATCGGCCGCAGCGCGGCGCGCTTGAGCTTCAGCGCCGCCTGATTCACAACGAGGCGCGACGAAATCTGCATGATCTCCTCCACCTCGACAAGATTGTTGGCGCGCAAGGTGTTGCCCGAGCTGACCAGGTCGACGATCGCATCGGCGAGGCCGACCAGCGGCGCCAGCTCCATCGATCCGTACAGCTTGATCAGGTCGACGTGAACGCCTTTGGCCGCGAAATGCTCGCGCGCGGTTTCCACATACTTGGTGGCCACGCGCAGGCGCGCGCCTTGACGCACCGCGTTTGCGTAGTCGAAACCAGCCGCCACGGCGACCGACATCCGGCACCGCGCGATGTCCAGATCGACCGGCTGGTACAGCCCGCTGCCGCCGTGTTCGAGGAGGACGTCTTTGCCCGCTACGCCGAAGTCAGCTGCACCGTACTCGACATAGGTCGGCACGTCGGTCGCGCGCACGATGATCACGCGCAGGTTTGCGTCCGTGGTGGGCAGGATCAGCTTGCGCGAGGTTTCCGGATCTTCAGCCACTTCGATGCCAGCTGCGGCGAGCAGCGGCAGCGTCTCTTCGAAGATACGCCCTTTCGACAGCGCCAGCGTGAGCGGCGCGCTCACCGCTGGCGCTTTCGACAGCGCCAGCGTGAGCGGCGCGCTCACCGCTGGCGACGACGACGTTTGCGGCATCGAACTCATGCCTGGCTCCCCGAGATGCGGCGCACTTTCGCGCCGATAGCGGTGAGCTTGGTTTCCATCCGGTCGTAACCGCGGTCCAGATGATAGATACGGTCGATCAGCGTTTCACCTTCAGCGCGCAGCGCGGCGATCACGAGACTCGCCGACGCGCGCAGGTCGGTGGCCATGACCTTAGCGCCCGAGAGCTTGTCGACGCCGGTCACGAGGGCGGTGTTGCCGTCGATCGTGATGCTGGCGCCGAGGCGGTTCAATTCCTGCACGTGCATGAAGCGGTTCTCGAAGATCGTCTCGACGACCTGCGAGGTGCCATCCGCGATCGTGTTGAGCGCCATGAACTGTGCCTGCATGTCGGTCGGGAATGCGGGGTATTCGGACGTGCGGAACGTTACGGCGCTCGGGCGCTTGTCCATGCGCACGCGGATCCAGTCGTCGCCCTCTTCGATCATCACGCCCGCTTCGCGCAGCTTTTCGATCACCGCTTCGAGGATCAGCGGACGCACTTTGCGCAATGTGACGTCGCCGCCCGCGGCCGCGACCGCGCACAGGAACGTGCCCGCTTCGATACGATCCGGAATCACCGTGTGCTTCGCGCCGTGCAGCTTGTCGACGCCCTGAATCACCAGACGATCGGTGCCGATGCCTTCGATCTTTGCGCCCATCTCGACCAGCAGGTGCGCAAGGTCGCCCACTTCCGGTTCGCGCGCCGCGTTCTCGATCACCGTTTCGCCTTCGGCGAGCACGGCCGCCATCAGCAGGTTTTCGGTGCCGGTCACGGTGATCATGTCGGTGACGATGCGCGCGCCCTTCAGACGCTTCGCGCGTGCTTCGATGAAGCCGTGCTCGATCGTGATCTCGGCGCCCATGGCCTGCAGGCCCTTGATGTGCTGATCCACCGGACGCGCACCGATTGCGCAGCCGCCCGGCAGCGACACCCTCGCGTGACCGAAGCGCGCGACCAGTGGGCCGAGCACGAGAATCGACGCGCGCATGGTCTTCACCATTTCGTACGGCGCGACGACGTTATCGACCTTCGACGCGTCCAGCGCCACACGTCCTTCACCGCTCTCGATACGCACGCCCATCTGGCCGAGCAGCTTGAGCATCGTGCGCACGTCCTGCAAGTCGGGGACGTTTTCCAGATGCACCGGCTCCGCGCTGAGCAGACTCGCGCACAGAATCGGCAATGCCGCATTCTTGGCACCAGAGACAACGACTTCACCCGAAAGCGGGGAGCCACCTTCAATGACGAGTTTATCCATGCCTGTCAGTTCCTGATCGACCCGGCCTTGCGCCGGCACTGCTTTGCTTGTGTTCGGCGCGCCGCTACCGGCCTCGCGCCCTTCTTGAGTAATTCGCACTAAATTTCCAGATTACGCGTTCTGCCATTCGGCGGGCGTCAGCGTCTTCATGCTGAGCGCGTGGATTTCTTCACGCATGCGGTCGCCGAGCGCCGCATACACGAGTTGGTGGCGCGCGATCAGACGCTTGCCTTCGAAGGTCGGCGAAACGATGGTCGCAAAGAAATGCTGGCCGTCGCCTTCGACTTCGAGATGCTGGCAAGCGAGTCCAGCCGCGATGTATTGCTTGACCTGTTCGGGAGTCGGCAACATGAGAGAAGCTCCTGATCAGTGGCGCAGTTTGTAGCCGGAAGCGAGCATGCGCATCGCCACCACGGCCAGCACCACAAAGAAACCGGCAACGATCACAAGGCTCACGAGCGGATCGATATCCGACATCCCGAAGAAACCGTAGCGAAAGCCGTCGATCATGTAGAAAAAAGGATTGAGCCGCGACACTTCGCGCCACACCGGCGGCAGCGTGTGAGTGGAGTAGAACACGCCCGAGAGGAACGTGAGCGGCATAATCAGAAAGTTTTGAAATGCGGCAAGCTGATCGAATTTTTCGGCCCAGATACCGGCGATCAAACCGAGCGTGCCGAGAATCGCCGCGCCAAAAATCGCAAACGCGATGATGTACAGCGGCGCGCTGAAGCTGACCGGCACGAACCAGATCGTCACGATGAACACGCCGAAGCCAACCGCGAGACCCCGCGCGACGGCTGCCAGCACATAGGCGCCGAACATCTCGTAGTGCGACAGCGGCGGCAGCAGCACGAACACCAGGTTGCCGGTGATCTTCGACTGGATCAGCGACGACGAGCTGTTCGCAAACGCATTCTGCAACACGCTCATCATCACGAGACCCGGAATCAGGAAACTCGTGTATTCGACACCCGGATACACCTGCACATGGCCGCGCAACGCATGGCCGAAAATCGTCAGGTACAGCAGCGCCGTGATGACCGGCGCCAGCACGGTCTGGAACGACACTTTCCAGAAGCGCAGGAGCTCCTTGTAAAACAGCGTACTGAAACCACTGTAGCCACTCATGCGAGTCCCTCGATCACTTCCGGACCGTTCATCACCTGAACGAACACATCTTCGAGATCGGCTTTGCGGACCTCGATTTCTTCGAATGTGCAGCCCGCCGCGCGACACTGCGCCAGGATGCGTTCCACGTCGTCATAGCTCGCCAGACGCAGCAGGTGCTGGCGGCCATTGCCGTTGCCAGCGCCGCTTTCCACTTCGAGCGGACGCAGCTCGGCGGGCAAGACGCCTTGCGCGAAGCGCAGGAACAGTTGCATGCCGGCAAAGCGTTGCAACAGCGTGCTAGTGCGCTCGAGCGCGACCACTTCGCCGCGTCGCAGCATGGCGATACGGTCGCACAGCGACTCGGCTTCTTCCAGATAGTGCGTGGTCAGCACGATGGTGTGGCCTTCGCGATTCAGGCGCGAGATGAATTTCCACAAGGTTTGACGCAATTCAACGTCGACACCCGCGGTCGGCTCATCGAGTACGATCACCGGCGGCCGGTGCACCAGCGCCTGCGCGACCAGCACGCGCCGCTTCATGCCGCCCGACAGCGCGCGCATGTTGGCGTCGGCCTTTTCGGTCAGATCGAGATTGGCCATGATCTCGTCGATCCACGCGTCGTTATTGCGCAGGCCGTAGTAGCCGGACTGGATGCGCAAGGTTTCGCGCACGGTAAAGAACGGATCGAACACGAGTTCCTGCGGCACCACGCCGAGCGCGCGGCGCGCGTCGCGGAAATCGGCGACCACGTCGTGACCGCGCACCGCGATGCTGCCTTCATCGGCGCGCGCGAGACCGGCGAGTATGCTAATGAGCGTTGTCTTGCCCGCGCCGTTCGGACCGAGCAGTCCGAAGAACTCGCCTTCTTCCACCGTGAGGCTGACGCCCTTGAGCGCCTGCAAGTCTTTGTAGCGCTTCTTGACGTTACGAATTTCTATGGCTGACATGACTATGCGCCGCTTGCATGGCGGCGCCTGAATGGGGGGCGCAATAGTGCTGGAAGGAACGGAATTGGGGCCGGTTATATGCCCCAAAAAACGTTTGATTATAGGGCAAAAATCAATAGGCCCGACTTGGCCGGAGGATTGGCAGGTGACGCGGCTGGCGCGTCAAGGAGACGTCGATGAAGTGGCAATGTCGCGGCGGTGACATCCTGCGTGTGAGCAGGAAGCGCTAACTCCGGTCAACGAAGAAGGGTATCGACGCCGTAAGCTTGTGCGAGGCTGGCAAGACCAGCCGGCAGGTTGACAATCTCGAACGCGGCGCCGCGCGCCTGAGCGGCACGCTGCCACGCAAGCAGAACAGCCAGCGCAGACGAATCGAACTGCGCGAGCGGCGCGCAATCCACGCCGGTCGCGCCCGCTGCGATCCGCTGCAAACCCGCCGTGAGCGCGGCGTTCGCGCTCGCGTGGGTGAGCGTCGCGCCGCTCTCAAAGCAGTTCGCGACCGGGTTCAGCACGTCGCTCACGACTGCTTGCCCGCGGCAAGCTGCTGATTGCGCTGCGTGAGGAACTGGATCAGCCCCTCCACGCCCTTCTGCTGGATCTGCTCCGTGAACTGCTGCTGATACGCCTGGATCAGCCACGCGCCAAGCACGTTGATGTCATACACGCGCCAGCCTTGCGGCGTCTTGTACAAACGGTAGTCCAATTCGATCGGCGAACCGTTGTTCATCACCACCGAGCGCACCACCGTGTCGGTGTCGTCCGGATTCATGCGGAACGGCTTGTACTGGATCTGCTGGTCGCGCACTTGCGCCAGCGCGCCCGAGTAGGTGCGGATCAGCAGCATCTTGAACTGCTCGACCACCTGGTTCTGCTGCTCCGGCGTAGCGGTACGCCAGTTGCGGCCCATCGCCAGCTGCGTGGTGCGGCGGAAATCGGTGTACGGCAAGATCTTTTCGTTGACGAGCTGGGTGATATGCGAAATGTCGCCCTGCTGGATCGACTTGTCGGCGCGCACGGCGTCGATCACCTGTTGGGTCACCGTCTTGACGAGAACATCCGGCGAGTTCGCGTCGACGGTTTGTGCCGAGGCACCCACGCTGGCGAACGAGAACAACGCAGCGAACAACGGAATCAGGAAGAATTTTTTCATATGTAGCCTTGCCTTAAAAATAGTGCAACCGTTTGAGCCGACATTAGCACGCGAGTTCAGCAGCAATCCATGCGCAAACTGCGAGAGTCGTATCGATCTGTTACGGGAGCATGTTTAACGCAATTTGAATGACGGAAAGTTGAAACGCGTCGGCGGCACCAGTTGGCCGGCTGGAATCTGCGTGGTTTCCGGACCGCCGTTCAAGTCGAGCGGGGGAGACTCAGAGGTGCCGGAGGCCGCTTCCGGCGCGGCAGCGGTGCCGGTCGAACCAGCGGTCGCGCCAGCCGCCGAGGCGGCTTGCGGCGCCGTTGCCGAGGTTGCCCCGGACGCAGCCGGCGCCGTGGCCGCACCGCCTTCCACGTCTTCGTACTTCGGCAGTGGGGCTTCTTCGCCATAGTTCGGCAGCGCCTGCGACTGCTTGCCGTCCGACAGCAGATACTGACGACGCTGCAGATATGCATTACGCACGAACGAATACTTGTCGAGCGCAGCGCCTTCCAGTACGTCGCTCGCACCCAGCAGATTCGCCCGCGTATTGACCACATTCAGCCCGTATAGCGCCCAGCTCAGACCATCCGGATGAATATAGCTGAGCGGGTTGATATAGTAGTTGCCGATCGAGCCAACCGCGTCGCGCACCGTGCTCGGCCCGAACAGCGGCAGCACGAGGTAGGGCCCCGCCGGCACGCCGTAGTGGCCAAGCGTCAAACCGAGGTCGTTGTCGTGCTTGGGCAGCTTGGCAAGCGTCGCCACATCGAACAGGCCGCCGACGCCGAACACCGTATTAATCACGATCCGCATGATGTCTTCAACGCCATCGGTGATTTTCAATTGCAGCAGGTTATTCGCCGCAATGTAGACATCGCCGATATTCGAGAAGAAGTTGGTGACACTGTCGCGCACCGGCTGCGGGGTCACCCAGACGTAGCCCTTCGCGACCGGCTTCAACGCGTACTGGTCGAGCTTGTCGTTCACGGTGAAGATCGTGCGGTTCAGGCCTTCCAGCGGGTCGCTTTTGGTGGGCGTCTGCACGGTCGTGCAGCCGGCGAGCGCTACCGCCGCCAGCGCCAGCTTCGCCACCTGGAAGGTGCGCGCGCCCCTGATGGGTATGGTCTGCATCCTTGTTCTCCTTATTGACCGGCCGCGCCCGAAGCGGGCAGCGCCGGTGCCGGAGCCGCGGGCGTTGCCGCCGACGCGCCCGGCCTGGAGGCGCCCGAGTCCGCCGCCTTGCTATACAGGAATTGCCCGATCAGGTTTTCCAGCACGATCGCCGATTGCGTCATCGAAATCGTGTCGCCTGCCTTGAGCATTTCGCTGTCGCCGCCGGGTTCGAGGCCAATGTATTGTTCGCCGAGCAGACCCGAGGTCAGGATCTTCGCCGAGGTGTCTTTCGGAAACGGGTACTGCTTGTCGATATCGATCGTGACCACTGCCTGATACGCATTGCTGTCAAAGCCGATCGAGGCAACCCGCCCGACCGTCACACCCGCGCTCTTGACCGGCGCGCGCGCCTTCAATCCGCCGATATTGTCGAACTTGAGCTTCACCGGGTAGGTGGCCTGGAACGACAACGAGCTCATGTTGCCGGCCTTCAGCGCGAGAAACAGCAACGCCACGAAACCCAGCACCACGAACAGGCCGACCCAGAAGTCGAGAGCAGTCTTTTTCATCGTCATCCCAAAGTGAATCCGCCGCGCCATTGAGACTCCCGCCGCGCACGTACCGCGTACCGTTACGCGCCGATCGACGGAAAATCTGCAGCGCAGTCTTAGCTGAACATCAACGCGGTCAGCAGAAAATCGAGGCCGAGCACCGCAAGCGACGCATAGACGACCGTCCTGGTCGTAGCGCGCGACACGCCCTCCGGCGTCGGCTTGGCTTCATAGCCCTGAAACAGCGCCACGAACGTCACCGCGATGCCAAACACCACGCTCTTGATGACGCCGGCGCCGACATCGCGCCAGACATCGACGCCACCTTGCATCTGCGACCAGAACGCGCCAGCATCGACGCCGATCAGCAGCACACCCACCACATAACCGCCGAACACGCCGACCGCGCTGAAAATCGCCGCCAGAATCGGCATCGAGATGATGCCCGCCCACAGGCGCGGCGCCACCACCACCTTGACCGGATCCACCGCCATCATTTCCATTGCGGTGAGTTGTTCGCCCGCCTTCATCAAGCCGATTTCAGCCGTGAGCGACGTGCCGGCCCGCCCGGCGAACAGCAGCGCGGTCACCACCGGCCCGAGTTCGCGGACTAGCGAAAGCGCGACCAGCAGGCCGAGCGCCTGCTCCGAACCATAGCGGTTGAGCGTGTAATAGCCCTGCAAGCCGAGCACGAAGCCGACAAACAGCCCCGACACGGCAATGATCACCAAAGAATAATTACCCACGAAGTGGATCTGCTTCGTGACAAGCCGCGGACGGCGCAGCAACGGGAAAAACTCAAGCAGCAGCCGCAGGAAAAAGCGCGTTGCGTAGCCAGCCGTTCCCAGCCCGTCGAGCACCGAGCGGCCGATCGCACTGATCATGACTGACCTCCGCCGATGCCGAAATCCGCCGCAAGCGGCGTCTTGCTGGGATAGTGGAATTTGAAGGGGCCGTCAGGCGCGCCGTCGATGAACTGGCGCACCGTAGGGTCGGCGGACGCACGCAGCTCGGCCGGCGTACCTTCGGCGTGCACGCCGCCGTTGGCGAGGAAATAGACGTAGTCCGCAATCGCGAACGATTCCGGCACGTCGTGCGTGACCAGGATCGAGGTTGCGCCAAGTGCCTGATTCAGCGTGCGAATCAGATTCGCGGTGATGCCGAGTGAAATCGGATCGAGGCCGGCGAACGGTTCGTCGTACATCATCAGTTCGGGGTCGAGTGCGATGGCGCGCGCCAGCGCCACACGCCGCGCCATGCCGCCGGAAATCTCCGAGGGCAGCAGATCGCGCGCGCCGCGCAGACCGACCGCGTTGAGCTTCATCAGCACGAGGTCGCGGATCAGTTCTTCAGGGAGGTCGGTGTGCTCGCGCAATGCGAAGGCGACGTTTTCGAACACCGACATGTCGGTGAACAGCGCGCCGAACTGGAACAGCATGCCCATCTTGCGGCGCAACGCGTAGAGGCCATCGCGCGTCTGTGCGCCGACGTCCTGGTCCTGGAACAGGATCTGGCCGCGACTCGCGCGCACCAGACCGCCGATCAGACGCAGGACGGTGGTTTTGCCGCAACCCGAGCCGCCCATGACCGCGACAACCTGGCCGCGCCTGAAGCGCAGATTCAGGTTCGACAGGACGAGCCGGTCGCCATAACCGAAGTCGACGTCGCGCAGCTCGAGTAAGGTCTCGGGAGAGGAAGACACGAAACTGACAGTCCTTTTACACGGAAGGCCGAATTATAGGGCCATCATGCAAAAGCTGCCTTGAAGCGCCCCGTCCGTTTACCCAACTTGACGATTATTGCGCAAACGCATGTTGCAGCGCGGAAACCGCGGCAGCCGGATCGGCGGCTTCGGTCACGGCGCGCACCACCGCTGCACAGCCCACGCCCGTCGCGAGCACGTCCGGCAGTACCTGCAGATCGATCCCGCCGATTGCCACCTGCGGCACTACGCCGTCGAGCAGGCGCACATAGCGCGCGAGGCGCTTCAGGCCTTGCGGCGCGGTGGGCATGACCTTGGTGGTGGTCGGGAACACAGCGCCCAATGCAATATAACTGGGGCGGAAATGCAGGGCTGTCAGAATCTCGTAGAACCCATGGGTCGACAAACCGAGCCGCACGCCGGCTGCCGCCAGCGCCGACAGATCGGCGGTATGCACGTCTTCCTGGCCGAGATGCACGCCGTAGGCGCCCGCTTCGAGCGCGGCTCGCCAATGGTCGTTGATGAAGACCTGCGCGTCGTGCTGGCGGCCTACGGCCACGCAGCGGGCGATTTCGCGCTTCAGTTCGTCCGCCGGTTCAGCTGATTTGCGGCGCAACTGCACGGTTTTCACACCAAAGCCCACTACCCGCTCGACCCACTCTGCCGTCGGCAGCACCGGATACAGGCCCAGCCGGTCCGGGCAACGCGCGAAGGCTTGCGCCGGCGCGTCCGGCAAACCGGCAATGCGCGGGAAACGTGTCAAATCCGCGGGAAAGGCGTCGTCCGCTTGCGTTTCGTCGCCGTCACGCCAGGCCAGCGCCAACACCAGCGCGTCGTGCGGATCGAAACCGCAGTCCAGAAACGCGGCCAGCGCGGCAATCCAGTCTTCCGACAGATGGCCTTCCAAGGGGTACTTTTCTCCGCCCAGATGCAGGGTGGCGCGGTTTTCGGCGGCGACGATCACGCCGGCGCCCTGCACCAGCCAGCGGGCCACCTGCTCGCCGTGCTGCTGCGCGTCGGCGACGATGATCAGGTCGCCACCGTTGGGCTCGTCCGGCGCGGTCAGACAGATGCGCCACGGCGCGTGCGTCGGCGGCCATTCGCCCAGCCGGGCGCGGATACGCTCGGCGGCTTCGGTCAGCTCATCGGCGGGCGGCCAGAAGAGGTCGCGGTTTTCCAGCGGCAAAGATTGCGTCATGCGGCGCTCCCATCCTGATGCCAGAACGGCATGCCGACCACCGGCGTGCTCGCGTGCGCGGTTTCGCGCTCGGCCATCGGCCCGGCCAGAAAAGCCTGGCGACCCGCTTCGACGCCTAGCGCAAAAGCGCGCGCCATTGCGTCGGGGTGGGTTGCCTGCGAGACAGCGGTATTCAGCAGCACGCCGTCGAAGCCCCACTCCATGACCTGCGCGGCGTGCGACGGCACGCCGAGCCCCGCGTCGACGATCAGCGGCACATCCGGCAGGCGTTCGCGCAACACGCGCAGGCCATAGGGATTGATTACGCCCTTGCCGGTGCCGATCGGCGCACCCCACGGCATCAGCGCTTCGCAGCCGGCGTCCAGCAGACGGCGGCCGATCACCAGATCTTCCGTGCAATACGGCAGCACCTTGAAACCGTCCTTGATCAGCTGGGCGGCCGCCTCGATCAGACCGACCGGATCGGGCTGCAAGGTGTAGTCGTCGCCGATCAGTTCAAGCTTGATCCACTCCGTTTCGAAAATTTCGCGCGCCATATGCGCGGTCGTGACGGCCTCGCCGACGGTCAGGCAGCCGGCCGTATTCGGCAAGAGCGGCACGCCGTGGCGTTTGAGCAAGTCGAAGAAGCCGGCTTCCGCGCCGCCCTCGTTCATCTGCCGGCGCAGCGCGACGGTCACCATACCGGGCCGGGCCGCGTCGATCGAATCGG
The DNA here is from genome assembly GCF_046027215.1 of Paraburkholderia fungorum. Taxonomy (GTDB): domain Bacteria; phylum Pseudomonadota; class Gammaproteobacteria; order Burkholderiales; family Burkholderiaceae; genus Paraburkholderia; species Paraburkholderia fungorum_D. Next base: position 4,209,383 of record NZ_JAQQEN010000001.1, read on the forward strand.
ACAGCGACTGCAGCGACGGATAGCGCGACGTGCCAAGCAGCACACGGCTCGCGAAGGTTTCGCCGTACAGTTTGAGCGCGTCGGCGGGTTGGGGGGAAGTCATTTGCATAATCCTTGTCTCCGGCAATACGTGGCGGGCGCTTAACCGCCGGCCACGGGTTGCACGACATCGAGCTTGTCGCCCGCCTGCAGCGCGCGCGCCGCATGCTGGGTGCGCGCGACGAAATCGCCATTCAGTGCGACCGCAAACGGCGGACGCGCGCCGAACGCGGTGAGCGCATCGGCAACGGTCGCGCCTTCGGGCAACGACAACGGCTTCTGGTTGATATGAATGTCCATGGTGTGCAAATACAGTTCAATCGATGGCGAGAGCGGCGGGACGTGCGATAAAAACCGCAACGTTCATGCCGGCTCCCGCGTGGAATCCAGTTGAAACAGCTCGCTCCAGCGCGCCGCGCGTTGCCAGTCGGCGAAAGCGTCGGCATCGCCAATGCGGCCGTCGAGAAGCGCCGCGGCGAAGCGCACGGCTTCGTCAGCGACTTCGGGCACGATCATGTAGCCGTGCCGGTACAGGCCGTTCACGCGCAGGGTCTGCGCGCCATCCCAGAGCAGCGCCGGGCGGTGGTCCGGCAAGGTCGGGCGGCACTGCGAATTCAGTTCGAGGATGCGGGCCTCGCCAAAGCCAGGATGCACCGAGAAAGCCGCGCTCAGCAGTTCGAGCGCCGAGCGCACGCTGACTGGCGACATGTCCTCGCCTTCCACTTCGGTCGCGCCGATCACGTAGAGATCGTCCTGCTTCGGCGCGATATAAAGCGGGTAACGTGGATGCAGCAGGCGCACCGGCCGCGTCAGATTGATCCCTGGGGCATGCACGCGCGCGACCTCGCCGCGGATGCCGCGCAGTGTCGGCATGACCGGCTTGGCGCCCAACCCGCGACAATCGATCGTGACTCGGGCAGCCGGCAACGCGTGCTCGTCGACTGGCGTATTCCAGTGCGTCTCGACACCGCGCTCGGCCAATCCCGCGGCGAGCGCGGTCAGCACCTGGCGGTTATCCAGCTGTCCTTCACGCGGCAGCAGCCAGCCCTGATTGAAGCGGCCCGCCAGCGCGGGCTCGGCGGCGCCGACCTGGGCACCGGCGAGCGTCACGAAGCCGCCGTCCAGCAACTCGGCAGGCGCGTTTGAGCGGACCCGCCGTTCGAACAGCGGAGCCTCGGTGCGGTCCGCGTGATGCCAGACGACCAGCGTGCCATTGCGCTGGAAAAAAACTGGCTCGGGCAAGTCGGCCAATATCTCTGGCCAGGTGTCGAGTGAGCGTGCGCCCAGCCGTGTGATCAGCAATTCGGCGCTGGCGGCTTCCGCGAGCGGCGCCAGCATCGCAGCGGCCACCCACGCGGCGGCTTGCGACCCAGCCGCGTCGCCACGTTCATAGAGCGCCACGCGATGCCCCTGGCCGGCCAGCCGCCACGCAACCAGGCGTCCGCACAGACCGCCGCCGAGCACCGCGAAATCGGGTTCAGCAAGACGGGTCATTGCGCACGCTCCGCACTGCACTCGCGGCATGAATGGCTAGCAAGGCACCCCACGCCGACGGCAACGTGGCGAAGAACAAAACACATATCTGAAGAATAGGCGGTCATCGAGTCCTTTCCGTACGGCCAACAAAACGCACGTACCCAGGACGAAACCGGCGGGTGAGGCCGGCCGGACAATACGCGCGTCAAATAAATGACGGACGCCGCCCGGCGGGGAGTGGAAGACTGGCTGCTTCCGGAAACTTCCCGCGCCGGTATTACCCGGATCGGGTGCAAAGGGTCTCTCTCAGCCTCGCCGCCGCTACATGAACATCACGCAGCCTGTGGGCGAAGCACCCCTGTTTCGTCGAAGGTCATTAGACCATAAAAGGCGCGGCGCCCGCAAACCAGCGGCTTTTGCCGTCATGCGCGCTGATCTGGCACTATGCGTCGATTCATCCATGCGGCCGCACCCGCCGCTCTGGCACAATGCCGGGACCGGGTGCTGCTGGAGCCGGGCGTCGGCGGCGCAAGCGGCCCGCCCGGGCAATAGCGGCATCCGACGAAGCCGTCGGGTGGAAATTAATTTTCACTTAAGGGGTTCGCGCCAGAATCGGACGCTCACTCGGGCGTGCGTTCGCCGAGCACGATGCCCGGGCATGCACCGCTCCCCGCTGCGGGTTAGCTCATTGGCGCCAGCGCCCGATGAATTAACCCCGAAGGGCCAGCACTTCTTCAGGATGCTCATGACACCGAATACCGCCTCCAGCCCCGTGCTGCCGCCAGACGAAAAAGTCTCCGCCTGGAGCCTGATCAAACCTTACTGGGTCTCCGAAGAACGAAAAACGGCATGGGGACTACTCATCGCGATCATCGTGATGAATCTGCTCGTCGTGTGGATCAACGTGCGCCTGAACCGCTGGAGCGCCGACTTCTACAACGCGCTGCAAACCAAGAACGTGCACGATTTCCCGCACCTTCTGATGGTGTTCTCGGGACTCGCGTTCGGTTTCATCATTCTCGCGGTGTACGGCCGCTATCTGCGGCAGATGCTTGGCTTCCGCTGGCGCCAGTGGCTGACCACCCGCTACCTGAACGAGTGGCTGCACGACAGCGCCTTCTACCGGATCGAACGCGACCGTCTCGCCGACAACCCCGACCAGCGGATCAGCGACGACCTGCAATCGTTCGCCACCACCACGCTCTCGCTCACGCTCGATCTGCTGTCCACCGTCGTCACGCTGGTGTCGTTCATCACGATTCTGTGGTCGCTGGCCGGCGCGCTGAGCATTTCGCTCGGCGGCATGCCGATCGAGATTCCCGGCTACATGGTGTGGGCAGCGGCGCTCTACGCGGTGGTCGGCTCGCTGATCATCCAGAAGGTCGGCCACCCGCTCGTGCCGATCAATTACCAGGCGCAGAAAGTCGAGGCGGATTTCCGTTTCGGGCTGATCCGTCTGCGTGAGAACGCCGAACAGATCGCCTTCTACAACGGCATGGAAACCGAGAAGACGAACGCGCACACGCTGTTCGGCCGCATCCGCGACAACTGGTGGCAGGTGATGAAGTACACCAAGCGGCTCACCTTCGTGTTGAGCTTCTACGGCCAGATCGCAATCATCTTCCCGCTAGTGGTCGCCGCACCGCGCTACTTCGCCGGTGCGTTCACGTTCGGCGTGCTGATGCAGATTTCGAGCGCGTTCGGCACGGTCAGCGATTCGTTTTCGTGGTTCATCAACAGTTACGGCACGTTGGTGGAATGGCGCGCTACCGTGAACCGGTTGCGCGAATTCAAGCGCATCGTGCATGCGCCGCGTCTGAAGGAATCGGTGTCGCCGGCTACCGCGCACGGCGGCATCAACCTGCATTTCGTCGACGAAGACAAGCTCTCTACCGACGGCCTCAAGCTCGCGCTGCCCAACGGCAATCCGCTGTCGCGCATCCGCGATATCGCGATCCAGCCGGGCTCGCGCTGGCTGGTGCGCGGCCCGTCCGGCTCGGGCAAGAGCACGCTGATGCGCGCGCTCGCGGGCCTCTGGCCGTTCGGCGACGGCTCGATCGACGCACCCGTCAACGCGCGGATGATGTTTATTCCGCAAGTGAGTTACATGCCGATCGGTACGCTCAAGGCGGCGCTCACCTACCCGTCCGCCGCGGACACCTACACGGACGATGAATGCCGCGAAGCGCTCGTCGTCTGCCATCTTTCGGAATACGCCGACCGTCTGCAGGAATCGGGACACTGGACGCGCATCCTGTCGCCGGGCGAGCAGCAACGTCTCGCCGGTGCCCGTGTGCTGCTGCACAAGCCCGACTACCTGTTCCTCGACGAAGCGACCAGCGCGCTCGACGCGGAAAACGAAGCGCGTCTCTATCATCTGTTCACCGAGCGCTTGCCGAAGGCGGCGATTGTCAGCGTCGCGCACCGCGAATCTCTGGCTGCCTTCCACGGCGAAACGCTCGACGTCGAACGCTCGGGCGAAGCAGTCGCGGCATGAGTGGCATCAGTGTCGCCGAGCTCGACCGCGTCGTTCTGATCACGGGCGCGGGTTCCGGTATCGGCGCGGCGCTGGCTCGGCGTATCGCCGCTCCGCGTACGGCCTTGATGCTGCACGCACGTGGCGCCGATGACGAAGCGCGTCAACGTCTCACCCAGGTTGCCGCCGATTGCGCTGCGAATGGCGCACGCAGCGCCTTGGTGTTCGCGGATCTGACCGAGCGCGGCGCTGCAGAACACCTGATTCACCACACGCTAGCGAACTTTGGCGCGCTCGATCAACTGGTTGCCAATGCGGGCCACGCGCAACGGCAAACCCTCAATGCACTCGATGCGGATACCTTCAGTGCGGCGTTCGCGGCAATGCCTGGGGCGTTCGCCGCGCTGGTGAAACGCGCAATACCCGCATTGGAAACCTCGAAACGCGGCCGCGTGGTCGCGCTCAGTTCGTTCGTCGCGCATCGCTATCGCGCGGACACACCGTTCGCGGCAACGGCGGCGGCGAAAGCGGCGCTCGAGTCGCTGGCGAAAACCGCGGCCGCCGAACTCGCCCCACATGGCGTGACGGTGAACTGCGTGGCGCCTGGCTACACCCGTAAAGATCGCGGCCCGAGCGCCGACAATGCAGCGATATGGACCCGCGCCGCCGCAGCGACTCCGCTCGGCCATGTCGCCGAACCCGCGGACATCGCCGCGCTGATTGCCTTCCTGCTCTCCGACGAAGCCCGTCACATCACCGGCCAGGTGATTCATATCGACGGCGGCCTGACGCTCGGCTGAGCGACGCCGCCGGCTCGCAATTTAGGCGGGCCACGCGCTCCCATCGAATCAGAAAGGCTCGGAATGCGTTACGTGCTTTGCGCCGCTCGCGCGGGTCAGCAGGATGATCCTTGAGAGCCCATCCATTCTGGCAGTCCTGAAATACGGCGTGAGCCTTGAATGACGGGGCTTGCGCGCGAACCTCGGAAGCGGCCGCGCAATGTCGTAAGCATTGGTAAGAAAACAGTCGGCCGTGCGTCGCGCGCCCCGGTCTAGAATTTCGCCATGAATCCACAGGTCCTTATCGTCGACGACGATCCGGTTGTACGCGATCTGCTTTGCAAGTTTCTGCAGTCGAACGGCTTCGATGCGTCAGTGCTGCACGACGGCACCCATCTGCAACGCAGGCTCGAGCGCGAACGCCCCTCTGTCGTCGTGCTCGACATCATGATGCCGAACACCGATGGCCTGCGTGCGCTCACCGCACTGCGCGCCGCCGGCGACGATATCCCGGTGATTTTCGTCACGGCGCGCGGCACGGTGGCCGATCGCATCGTCGGACTATCGCTTGGCGCAGATGACTATCTGACCAAGCCGTTCGATCCACGCGAGTTGCTCGCGCGTATCCATACGGTGCTGCGTCGCCGTGGACCGTCGACCACCAGTGCGCCAGAGGCCCGCAAGCCCTATCACTTCGGGCCGTTCGAACTCGACTTCGCTACGCGCTCGCTCTCGCGCGACGACACCAAGCTGCCGTTACGCGACGGTGAGTTCGCGCTCCTGAAGATCTTCGTCAACAATCCGTACAAGGTCCTTTCGCGTGTGCTGATTCACGATCTCATGCATCGCGACAATCTCGCCTTCCGTGACCGCAGTCTGGACGTACCCATCTGGCGGCTGCGCCGGGTGATCGAAGACGATCCGTCCAATCCGTATTACGTCCAGACGGTGCGTGGCAAAGGCTATGTGTTCGTGCCGGACGCCGACGGCATGCCCTTCGCCGACGAGATCACGCCGCGCGTATGAGAAATCCGCTGAACACACTGTTCGGCAGGATGGCGTTGCTGTCGACGGTGGTGTTGTTCGCGATTCAGGCCGGCTGGTTCGTGCTCGTGGTGATGCAACCGCCGCGCCATGAAGTCGACGGCTTCGCGCGCGGCATTCTGCTGGTGCTGCAAGCGGTCAATGGCGAGCCGATGAAGAGCGCCGCCCTTGCGCCTGCGATGCGTGTGCATCTCGTGCCCACCTCGAACATGCCGGCGAGTGTTCATCTGCGCCCGCCAACCGATCATCCGCTGGTCGAATTGAGCCGGCATTTGCGCGAGAACCTGCCAGCCGGCACGCAGATCGCCGTCGACGATCTACGCCCGCCGCAGTTGTGGGTTCTGTTCCCTGGCAAGCCGAACTGGGTGGTGGTACCGGTCAACATGCCGCCGCGCCCACGCTTTCTGATCGAATCCATCTCGATGCTGCTGGCCTCGCTGATTCTGTCACTGTTCGCGGTCTGGCAGATGCAGCGACCCTTGTCGCGCGTGGCCGACGCTGCGCGCGCGTTCGGTTCTGGCGGCCGGCCGGAACCCGTGACCGAACAGGGTCCACGCGAATTGCGCGACCTGATCGGTTCGTTCAACGACATGATGCGGCGCCTGAACGAAGCCGGCGACGACCAGGCTGTGATGCTGGCCGGCGTCGCGCACGATCTGAAAGCGCCGCTCACGCGGCTCAAATTACGTGCGAGTGTGCTGGTGGCTGAAAGCGAGCGCGCCGGCCTGATTCGCGACGTCGACTCGCTGACCAACATCGTCCAGCAGTTTCTGGAGTTCGCCGGACAGTCTGCGGACGCCGGGCAGCCGATCGAAGTGGACGCATTTCTGCAGGAACAGTTTTCCGCCAGCGACAACAACGAGGCACCGCTTTTCACGCTGGATCTGCGAGCCGGTCCAGGGTTCGTCTTGCCACGCACCTTGCTCGACCGCCTCGTGACGAATCTCGTCGACAATGCGCTTGACCACGGCGCGCCGCCGGTGGATATCGTCACGGAGCGGCAGGACCGGCATTGGGTGATCAGCGTGCGCGATCATGGCACGGGGATTCCGGATGGCCGCATCGCCGCCGCGATGAAACCGTTCGTACGGCTTGATGCCGCGCGAGGCGGCGAAGGGCATTGCGGTCTTGGACTGGCGATTGTGGCGCGGCTCGCGCATGACCGCGGTGGGCGGTGTCATGTGCGCAATCATGCGCGGGGTGGGTTGGAAGTGCGGATTGAATTGCCTGTTGGAGTGGTGGTGGCTGCTGGGGTGTAGCCGTTTAGCCTGTTTTGTATGTGGTGGTTTTTTTGCCTTTGGCGGCGGCATTTCCCTGGTTTTGGCTTCTTGGGCCTTTCCTTGTTTGCTTATTGGTCTATTAGCGTCGCCCCTGTGCGGGGCAGGCACCTACTTTTCTTTGCCGCCGCAAAGAAAAGTAGGCAAAAGAAAGCGGCTCAAACCGCCAACATTTAAGTGGGTCCCCTGGCTTGGAGGGGCTAGTGGTCCGATTAACGGATCACACCTCGGTCCGCAACCGCCTGTGACACAGCCGTCATCCGCTCCCACTCCGCACTACGTGCGTCGCGGTTGGGTCCACCACGGAAACCAGGCGCTTCGTTTGTGTGCGGTGGGGGCCATCGGCTTCGCCTCGGCGAGGAGCCGAAAAACACCGATGGTTTTGTGAAGTACCGCCCCGGCGCGCGAAGCGCCGCCGTAAGCATGACGGCCTGGTCACTCAGGCGAGAAGGTCTGCAGGCTCAATCTCTACGGAGCCACGATCCCCTCCAAGCCAGGGGACCCACTTAAAAATTGGCGGTGTGAGCCGCTTTCTTTTGCCTACTTTTCTTTGCGGCGGCAAAGAAAAGTAGGTGCCCCCCGCACAGGGGGAACGCTAATAAACCAATAAGAATAGAAACAACCACCGCCGCAGGCATCCAGCAATAATGCCGCCGCCAAAGGCAAAAGCAAACCAACCCCATTCCCCTTAGAATACAAAAACCCCAAACCACCTGCCCGCCGCCAGGCAAAAAAAATCGGTCCAGGAGACACAAAAAAACATGCCCTCTCTCCAATGGTTCACCGACCTAACCCAGCGCGAACGCCGCACCCTATACGCCGGCTTCGGCGGCTACGCAGTCGACGCCTTCGACTTCATGATCTACTCATTCCTCATCCCGACCTTGATCGCGACATGGGGCATGACCAAAAGCGAAGCGGGCATGATCGCCACCAGTTCGCTCATCTCATCAGCAGTCGGCGGCTGGCTCGCCGGCATCCTCGCCGATCGCTACGGCCGGGTCCGCGTGCTCCAGTGGACCATCGCCACTTTCGCGATCTTCACCTGCCTGTCAGGCTTCACTCACTCGTTCTGGCAACTCCTCACCACCCGCACCCTGCAAGGTATCGGCTTCGGCGGTGAATGGTCCGTCGTGACAATCATGATGGCGGAAACCATTCGCTCCCCCCAGCATCGGGCGAAAGCCGTCGGCACCGTGCAAAGCAGCTGGTCCTTCGGCTGGGCCGCGGCGGCCATCATCTACTGGGCTTTCTTCGCGCTGCTGCCGGAACAATACGCGTGGCGCGCCTGCTTCTGGATCGGCCTGCTGCCCGCGGCATGGATCATCTATATCCGCCGCAATGTGAGCGATCCCGAGATCTTTCTTGAAACCCGCCGCGCCCGCGAAAGCGGCTTCGATACCTCGCACTTCCTGCAGATCTTCTCGTTCCCCCACCTCAGAACCACCCTGCTCGGCAGCGTACTGTGCACCGGCATGCTCGGCGGCTACTACGCGATCACCACTTGGTTGCCTACTTATCTGAAGACGGTGCGTCATCTGTCAGTGTTCAATACCAGCGGCTATCTGATCGTGCTGATCGTCGGCTCGTTCACGGGCTATATCGTCGGCGCGATCCTCTGCGACAAGATCGGCCGGCGCGCCTCCTTCGTCCTGTTCGCCATCGGTTCGTTCGTACTCGGTATGGTCTACACCATGCTGCCGATCACTGACGGCATGATGCTCGCGCTCGGCTTTCCGCTCGGCATCGTCGTGCAAGGGATTTTCGCGGGCGTCGGCGCGTATCTGTCGGAGCTGTATCCGAATGCAATCCGCGGCTCGGGACAAGGTTTCTGCTACAACCTCGGGCGTGGCCTCGGCTCATTCTTTCCAATTCTGGTCGGTACGTTGTCGCAAACCATGACGCTCGTGAAAGCGATGGGCATCGTCGCCGGTTCTGGCTATCTGCTGGTAATCGTCGCCGCCGTGTGCCTGCCGGAAACCAAGGGCAAAGTGCTCGGCGCGCCCCACCCCACTGTTTGAACGCGCAGTACCAACACATGAATACGATTGTTCTCGGCGGCGGCGTCATCGGTGTCACCACCGCGTTTTATCTGCGTCAGCAAGGCGCCGAAGTCACGTTGATCGAGCGTGAGCCGGATGTCGCGCTCTCCACCAGCTTCGGCAATGCCGGCGTGATCGCGCCAGGTTATGTCACGCCGTGGGCGGCGCCCGGCATGCCGACGAAAATCCTCAAATATCTGTTCAAGCCGGCTTCGCCGCTCGTCTTCCGCCCGACTTTCGACCCGGCTCAATGGCGCTGGATCGCGCGCTGGCTGCACGAATGCGACCTTGAACGTTTTCGCGTCAACAAGCAACGGATGCAACGCATCACCTATTACAGCCGCGAATGCCTGCACGAATTCCGCCGCTGTTATCCCTTCGACTACGGGCGCAGCCAGGGCTACCTGCAATTGTTCCGCAGCGAGTACGACGTCGAACTCGCGCAACCGGCGCTGGCGATTCTGCGCGATGCCGGGATCGCGCACCGCGAGGTCAACGCCGCGCAATGTGTCGAGATCGAACCGGGTCTGCGCTGGGCGCGCCAGGCGCCACTCTCGGGGCTCTACCTTCCCGACGACGAAGCCGGCGATTGCGCGCGCTTCACCCGCGAACTTCGCGCGATCTGCGAGCGCATCGGTGTGCGATTTCGCTTCGACACGCACGTGAAGTCGCTCGATGTACAAGGCGGTGCGGTGCGCGGCGTGCGTATTGCCAGCGAACGCGGCAGCGAAACCTTGCAGGCGGATGCGGTAGTGGTGGCACTGGGTGTCGACAGCGCGGCGCTGCTGGCGCCGCTCGGCGTGAAAGTGCCGCTCTATCCGGTGAAAGGCTATTCGGCGACGCTGCCGGTCACCGACGAAGAAAAAGCCCCGCGCGCCGCGTTGATGGACGAGTCCCTGAAAACCGCAATCACGCGTTTTGGCGACAACCTGCGCGTGGCCGGCACCGCCGAACTCGGCAATCGCCAAACCACTTTGCGCGAGCAGGCTCTACAGACGCTCATGAAGGTGCTCAGCGACTGGTTCCCGCGCGCAGCCAATCCAACCTCCGCGCACTTCTGGGTGGGCCGCCGTCCCATGACGCCGGATGGCGCACCGCTGCTCGGTCAGTCTGGCGTAGACAATCTGTGGCTGAACCTCGGGCACGGCTCGACGGGTTGGGCCATGTCGATGGGTTCGGGCCGTGTGGTCGCGGATCTGATCACGCAGCGCAAGCCGGAGATCGATCTCGAAGGGCTCACGTTGGCGCGCTACCGTAAATAGCAGGCGCAACAGCGCGCCGCACACGCTAAAAAGCCGGGTCGCCCTCTCAGGCGCCCGGCTTTATTTATTTACCGCTAGATGTACTGCTTTGTCGTCTCCACCTCTTCCTGCAAACAGTAGCCGGCTTCATCGCGTTTATCACGAGGAAGCCGGCAGCAACCATGTTGCATGTGAAGACTTTAGCGCGGCAGTTCCGAATGACCCATCAGGAACGCATCGACCGAACGCGCGCACTGGCGGCCTTCGCGGATCGCCCACACCACCAGCGACTGGCCGCGACGCATATCGCCCGCCGTGAACACCTTGTCCACCGAGGTGTAATACGCCTTGTCGCCTTCGGTCGCGGCACGCACGTTGCCGCGGTTGTCCTTGTCGACGCCGAACGCTTCGAGCACCGGCGAGACCGGCTGCGTGAAACCCATTGCCAGCAGCACCAGGTCGGCCTTCATTTCGAATTCGGAACCCGGCACTTCCTGCATCTTGCCGTCCTTCCATTCGACGCGCGCGGCGATCAGCTTCTCGACCTTGCCGTTCTTGCCTTCCAGACGCTTGGTGGCCACCGCCCAATCGCGCGAGCAGCCCTCGTCATGCGACGACGACGTACGCAGCTTGATCGGCCAGTACGGCCACACGAGCGGCTTGTTCTCTTCTTCCGGCGGTTGCGGCAGCAGTTCGAATTGCGTGACGCTCTTCGCGCCATGACGATTCGACGTACCAACACAGTCCGAACCCGTATCGCCGCCGCCAATCACGACCACATGCTTGCCCTTGGCGAGCAACTGGTTCGCGACCTTATCGCCAGCGTTGACCTTGTTCTGCTGCGGCAGGAACTCCATTGCGTAGTGGATGCCTTCCAGCTCGCGGCCCGGCACCGGCAGATCGCGCGGCGTTTCCGCACCGCCCGTCAACACGACGGCATCGAACTGTTCTTTCAGCTCGGCCGGCGTGATGGTTTCCTTCGCCGTATTGCCGATGTGGTCCGGCAGCGAATCCGCGCGGCCGATGAACACATTGGCGCGGAACGTCACGCCTTCGGCTTCCATCTGACGCATGCGGCGATCGATCAGCCACTTTTCCAGCTTGAAATCAGGAATGCCGTAACGCAGCAGTCCGCCGATGCGGTCGTTCTTTTCGAACACGGTGACATCGTGCCCCGCGCGCGCGAGTTGCTGCGCGACCGCCAGACCGGCGGGGCCTGATCCGACCACCGCGACCTTCTTACCGGTCTTGTGCTTCGGCGGCAGCGGCGCGACCCAACCTTCGGACCATGCTTTATCGATGATCGCGTGTTCGATCGACTTGATGCCGACCGCGTCGTCATTGATGCCGAGCGTGCACGCCGCTTCGCACGGCGCCGGGCAGATGCGGCCCGTGAACTCGGGGAAGTTATTCGTGGAGTGCAGCACTTCAATCGCGTTCTTCCAGTCCTGATGGAACACCAGGTCGTTGAAGTCCGGGATGATGTTGTTCACCGGGCAGCCGCTGTTGCAGAACGGAATGCCGCAGTCCATGCAGCGTGCGCCTTGAATCTTCGCTTCGTCGTCGGTCAGTGCGGCGACGAATTCCTTGTAGTGCTTCACACGCGTGAGCGGAGCTTCGTACGCCTCGTGGCGGCGCTCGAACTCGAGAAAACCGGTTGCCTTGCCCATGTGGTTCTCTTCTCTATCTAATCAGGTGGGGTGATCTACACCCGCCGCGCCGAGCGTTTGAACGGTCGAATGCGGCGGGTACGGCTAAAGGTGACGTCTGAGGCTGGCGCAGTTAAGCGGCGAGGACTTCCTTGTTCGCCTTCTTCGCTGCCATCTCGCCCAGTGCGCGCTTGTATTCGGTCGGGAACACCTTCACGAATTGACGGCGCGATGCATCCCAGTTTTCGAGCAGCGCCTTTGCACGCGGCGAACCCGTGAACTGGAAGTGACGTTCGATGAGACCCTTCAGCAGGGCTTCATCGGTTGCGCCGCTGTGCCACAAGCCCTTGTCGACCGTGCGTTCCTGTTCGGCCTGTTGCAGCACCGGATCGAGCGCGACCATCGACTTGTTGCACTTGCCGGCAAACGTGCTGTCCGGGTCGTACACGTACGCGATGCCGCCCGACATGCCGGCCGCGAAGTTACGGCCCGTCTCACCGAGCACGATCACCGTGCCGCCCGTCATGTACTCGCAACCGTGGTCGCCCGTGCCTTCGACAACCGCCGTCGCGCCCGAGTTACGCACGCAGAAACGCTCGCCCGCGACGCCGCGGAAGAACGATTCGCCTTCAATCGCGCCGTACATCACCGTATTGCCGCAGATGATGTTTTCTTCCGACTTGCCGCGGAAATCGTTGGTCGGACGGATGATGATGCGGCCGCCCGACAGGCCCTTGCCGACGTAGTCGTTGCCGTCGCCGACCAGATCCAGCGTGATGCCTCGCGCGAGGAACGCGCCGAAGCTCTGGCCCGCGGTACCCTTCAACTGGATATGAATCGTGTCGTCAGGCAGGCCGTCGTGGCCGTACTTCTTCGCGATCGTGCCGGACAGCATTGCGCCGACCGTACGGTTCACGTTGCGCACCGGCTGGATGAACGAGACGTGCTCGCCCTTTTCGATCGCGGCCCTGGCTTTCTCGATCAGCGTGTGATCCAGTGCCTTCTCGAGGCCATGGTCCTGCACGTCGACGTGCTTGCGTGCGACTTCAGCCGACACTTGCGGCAGATAGAACACGCGCGAGAAGTCGAGACCCTTCGCCTTCCAGTGCTCGATGCCCTTCTTCATGTCGAGCAGTTCGGCGTGACCGATCAGGTCGTCGAACTTGCGGATGCCCAGTTGCGCCATGAGTTCGCGCGCTTCTTCCGCAACGAAGAAGAAGAAGTTGACGACGTGCTCCGGCTGGCCCTGGAACTTCGCACGCAGCACCGGATCTTGCGTCGCGACGCCGACCGGGCAGGTGTTCAGATGGCACTTGCGCATCATGATGCAGCCTTCCACGACCAGCGGCGCCGTCGCAAAGCCGAATTCGTCCGCGCCGAGCAACGCGCCGATCACGACGTCGCGGCCGGTCTTCATCTGACCGTCGGCCTGCACGCGGATCCGGCCGCGCAACTGGTTCAGCACCAGGGTTTGCTGCGTCTCAGCCAGACCCAGCTCCCACGGCGTACCGGCATGCTTCACCGACGACAGCGGCGACGCGCCCGTGCCACCGTCATGGCCGGCGATCACGACGTGATCGGCCTTGGCCTTCGCAACACCGGCTGCCACGGTACCGACACCCGATTCCGACACCAGTTTCACCGAGATGCTTGCCGCCGAGTTGGCGTTCTTCAGATCGTGAATCAGCTGCGCCAGATCTTCGATTGAGTAGATGTCGTGGTGCGGCGGCGGCGAAATGAGGCCGACGCCCGGCACCGAGTAACGCAGCTTGCCGATGTAATCCGACACCTTGTGACCCGGCAACTGACCGCCTTCGCCCGGCTTCGCGCCTTGCGCCATCTTGATCTGGATCTGATCGGCCGAAGCGAGGTATTCCGCCGTCACGCCGAAACGACCCGATGCCACCTGCTTGATCTTCGAGCGCAGCGAATCGCCGTCTTTCAACGGAATGTCGACGATCACTTCGTCGCCGATCACGGACTTCATGGTGTCGCCGTTCTTGATCGGAATACCACGCAGCTCGTTGCGATAACGGTTCACGTCCTCGCCGCCTTCGCCGGTGTTCGACTTGCCGCCGATGCGGTTCATCGCGACCGCCAGCGTGGCGTGCGCTTCCGTGCTGATCGAGCCGAGCGACATGGCGCCGGTCGCGAAACGCTTGACGATGTCCTTCGCCGGTTCGACTTCGTCGAGCGGAATCGCCTTCGACGGATCCAGCTTGAACTCGAACAGGCCGCGGAACGTCATGTGACGCCTGGTCTGATCGTTGATCAGATGCGCGTATTCCTTGTACGTCTGATACGAGTTGCTGCGCGCCGAGTGTTGCAGCTTGGCGATCGCATCCGGCGTCCACATGTGTTCTTCGCCGCGCACGCGGTAGGCGTACTCGCCGCCCGCGTCGAGCATGTTCGCGAGGACCGGGTTGTCGCCGAATGCATCGCGGTGCAGACGGATCGCTTCTTCCGCGACGTCGAACAGGCCAATGCCGCCGACCTTCGACGACGTGCCCTTGAAGTACTTCTGCACCAGATCTTCAGCCAGACCGACCGCTTCGAAAATCTGCGCGCCGGTGTACGACATGTAGGTCGAAATGCCCATCTTCGACATGACCTTCTGCAGGCCCTTGCCGACTGCCTTGGTGAAGTTGTAGACCGCCTTTTCCGCCGACAGGTCGCCCTTCAGGCCGGCCGCGAGCTGACCGAGCGTTTCCATCGCGAGGTACGGGTGCACGGCTTCCGCGCCGTAGCCCGCGAGCAGCGCGAAGTGGTGCGTTTCACGTGCCGAGCCGGTTTCGACGACCAGACCCGCGCTCGTGCGCAGACCGTGCTGCACGAGGTGCGTGTGGATCGCGGCCGTAGCCAGCAGCGCGGGAATCGCGACGTTGTCGCGGTCGGTCTTGCGGTCCGACACGATCAGCATGTTGTAGCCGGACTTGACCGCATCCACGGCTTCCGCGCACAGCGAGGCCAGACGCGCTTCAATACCTTCCTTGCCCCACGCCACCGGATAGCAGATGTTCAGTTCGTACGAGCTGAACTTGCCGCCCGTGTACTGATCGATCGCGCGGATCTTGGCGATGTCCTTGAAGTCGAGCACCGGCTGCGACACTTCGAGACGCATCGGCGGGTTGATGTTGTTCGTGTCCAGCAGGTTCGGCTTCGGCCCGACGAACGACACCAGCGACATCACCATGTTTTCACGGATCGGGTCGATCGGCGGGTTCGTGACTTGTGCGAACAGCTGCTTGAAATAGTGATAGAGCGTCTTGTTCTTGTTGGACATGACCGCCAGCGGCGAGTCGTTGCCCATCGACCCGACGGCTTCTTCACCGGCTTGCGCCATCGGCGCCATCAGGAACTTGAGGTCTTCCTGGGTGTAGCCGAAGGCCTGCTGGCGATCCAGCAAAGCTGCGGCTTCGCGGCGTTCCGTCGCGACGTCTTCGGCCTTCGCCTCGATTTCGTCGAGCTTGATCCGGACCGCGTCGATCCAGCTCTTGTACGGCTTGGCGTTGGCGAGGTTGTCCTTCAGTTCCTTGTCGTCGATGATGCGGCCGTGTTCCATGTCGATCAGGAACATCTTGCCCGGCTGCAGACGCCACTTCTTGACGATCTTCGACTCGGGGATAGGCAACGTGCCGGCTTCGGACGCCATGATCACGAGGTCGTCGTCCGTGACGATATAGCGCGCCGGACGCAGACCGTTACGGTCGAGCGTGGCGCCGATCTGGCGGCCGTCGGTGAAGGCGATCGCAGCGGGGCCGTCCCACGGCTCCATCATCGCAGCGTGGTATTCGTAGAACGCGCGGCGGTTGTCGTCCATCAGCGTGTGCTGTTCCCAGGCTTCCGGGATCATCATCATCATCGCGTGGACGAGCGGGTAGCCGGCCATCACCAGCAGTTCGAGACAGTTGTCGAACGAGGCGGTGTCCGATTGGCCCGGGTAGATCAGCGGCCACAGTTTCGGCAGGTCGTCGCCGAGCACGTGCGACGCGATCGCGCCGGTACGGGCGTTCAGCCAGTTGACGTTGCCTTTCACCGTGTTGATTTCGCCGTTGTGGGCGATCATGCGGTACGGGTGAGCCAGTTCCCATGCCGGGAACGTGTTGGTCGAGAAGCGTTGGTGCACCAGCGCCAGCGCCGACACCGTGCGCTCGTCCTGCAGGTCGCGGTAATACACGCCGACCTGACCGGCCAGCAGCAGGCCCTTATAGACGACCGTGCGCGCCGAGCACGACGGCACGAAGTATTCCTTGCCGTGCTTGAGCTTGAGCGCCTGGATGCGGTGGCTCGCGGTCTTGCGGATCACGTACAGCTTTCGCTCGAGCGCGTCGGTCACCATGATGTCCTTGCCGCGGCCGATGAAAATCTGGCGGATCAGCGGCTCGCTCGCCTTCACGGTGGGCGAAATCGGCATGGTGTGGTCGACCGGCACATCGCGCCAGCCCAGCACGACCTGGCCTTCGGCCTTCACCGTGCGTTCCAGTTCCTGTTCGCAGGCGAGACGCGACGCATGTTCCTTCGGCAGGAACACCATGCCCACGCCGTACTCGCCGTTCGGCGGCAGCACGACGCCCTGCTTGGCCATTTCCTCACGATAGAAACCGTCCGGAATCTGGATCAGGATGCCCGCGCCGTCGCCCATCAGCGGATCGGCGCCGACGGCGCCCCGGTGGTCGAGGTTCTCGAGAATCTTCAGGCCTTGTTGAATGATCTCGTGGCTTTTCTTGCCCTTGATGTGAGCGACGAAGCCGACGCCGCAGGCGTCGTGCTCGTTTTGCGGGTCGTACAGACCTTGCGCGGCGGGAACCGGATGAGTCGGTTGCTGGTGGTCGTTCATGGGGACACCGTCTGTGAGGGGCCGGACAGGCCGTTAAACCGTTTTTCTATTGCCGCAGTGCGCACCGCCACCGCGACGGCGACTCAGCACGCTTGATGCTGCGCGTGCCAAAAACGCCGGAATTCGGAATATACGCGACGAATCAATGGAATAGCAAACAAAACGTGATGGTACGACCCCTATTATCAAGTTGGTGCATTGCAGCTAGTTTTTATTGGTGCCATATCAAAATGGTGCAAAAGAAAACGGCATGCAAGGATGCCGTTCCGGGTCTAGCCCTTTGATGCGAAACGCTTTATTGCGTCTGTGGCGTTTCGCGCACCTTGCGCGGCCGCCCGCGCGGAAGCGGCGATACGCGCCGGTTGGCGGCCCGCGCTGCCCACTCCCGATACGTCTCGCTGCCCAATACCCAGCCTTTCAACGTGGCCTGCTGAAGCTGACTGGCTTCGCGTTCGTCGAGCGGCTGCTCGCATAGTTCGCGGTACGCCCGCTGCCGTTCGAACGGCGTGTTGCCGAGCGACCAGTACAGCGGATGGTCGGTGATGAGACTGTCGAGCGTCAGGCCAATATGGTGCCGGTAGCTCGACCAGCGATAGTCTTCGGGCGCGCTCACGATCTGCGCACGCACCGGGCACATCTCGACGACGCGGCTCGCCAGCAGGAAGTAGCGCTCGCCTTCGATCACCGTGGCCCGGTAGCGGCCCTCCCACAAGGTGCCGCGCCGCGCGTAGCGGCGGTTGAAGTGGGCGACGTAGCGGCGCCCCACCGCCTGCATTGCCTTCGGCAAGCTCGACTCCTCAGTCGGCGTGACGAGCAGTTGCACAGCGCCTGGCATCAACGCATACGCGTGGATGGATAAGTGATGGTCGCGCGAAGCCGCTTTCAGACAGTCGATGAAAAGCTCGTAGTCCTGGTCGTCGACGAATGCGGGCTGCTGGTCGAGCCCGCGGAGGATCACGTGTTGCGGCTGGTCAGGGACATAGAGACGTGCAAGCCGTGCCATGCTGAAGTATCCGATAGTCGCGTTGGTACATACCCGAAGGTCCGAAGAACCGCATGCGCTCTAGGTTCGGCGCGGCGCGGCCAAGCCAGAAACCACGCGGCGCTTAGGGAGAAAGCTCTAGCCGCCGCGTATGGTTTGTTTCAAACGTTGTAGTCATAATGAGCGGGCCTTTTTTGGAGGAGCACATATGAAATTAAAACAGGCCGTAACGGGGATCGCGGCGCTAGCCTGTATGACAACAGCAGCGCACGCGCAATCGGCCGGCAGCTTTTACGTCACGACAGGCTGGTTCCATCTTGCACCTCAATCGAGCAGCGACCCGCTGAAGGTAACAAGCATTGGTGGCAGCCCGACCAACATCACAGAAGCCAATACCGGTGCAACACTCAGTTCAGCCGACACCATCGGCTTTACCGCCGGCTACTTCGTCACCGATCACATTGCGACCGAATTCGTGATTGGCGTCCCGCCTTCGTTCGACCTGGAAGGCTCCGGCAGCCTCTCCCAGTTCGGCAAGCTGGGCCAGGCAAAACAGTGGAGCCCAACGCTGCTGTTCAAGTACTACTTCAACGCCCCGACGGCTACGTTCCGCCCGTATCTCGGCGTCGGCGTGAGCCGCATCTGGTTCACCGACGAAAAGATCACCAACGGCGTCTTCCAGCAAAACGTACTGCATGGTCCGACCAGCGTATCCACGGATAGTTCGTGGGAGCCCGTGTTTAATGCGGGCTTCACCTACGCGTTCAACCAGCACTGGTTCGCGGGCGTTTCGGTTTCGTATCTGCCGCTCAGCACGACCGCCAAACTGAACACCGCAGCGAACACGCCGGTCGGTACGCTGACCGTCCAATCGCAAACCAAGATCAAGCTGAACCCGATCGTTACCTACGTCAATCTCGGTTACCGTTTCTAACCCTTCATAAAATTGGGGGCTGTTGAGTTAGGGTAGTCGAATTTTCGCGGCTTGGACAACGCCGTCATCTAGTCATTGACGGCGTTTTTTATTTTGCGGGCGTCAAAGCGGCAGTCCGCGGGCCGCAGGGATACCTCGCCGTGCTCCGGCATCAGGGTTTGTAAATTTGACCCAGCGACCCGCTCGCTCGTGCAATATCTGCTGACGAATGACAGGCAATGCCACGTCCCGCCGGGGCGGCGCGTTTGGCACCGAAGTTGCGTTCCCATGGTGTTTCCTGCCTGGTAACGCGACGCTGTGGAACCGCGTGGGATGTTTTTCACCCTCATCGACGGAGCGACCATGACTGCACTTCCGAACACACGAGACGCCCTCGGCGAATCCTGGACCACGACCAGCCGCCGTGCTCGGCGCATCGCCCGCCATAGCCGCCACGCGGCCGAAGACATCGCAGGCGAACTGCGTACCTTGATGTCCGAACTTGAAGACACGCTAGCCGACGGCACCCAGGCCGACGCCGTGGCGCTGCGCGGCAAGCTGCGCAAGCAACTTGACGTTGCGCGCGGCCGTCTGAACGACACCCGCGACGCCATGCGCGAACGCGCCGAAGTAGCGATGTCCGGTGCCGACGATTACGTCCATGAAAATCCGTGGCAGACGATTGCGATCGTCGGCGGGGTTGCGCTGATCGCGGGCGCGCTGTTCGCCTCGCGCCTGCGCTAGGGCGCGCGGCCGCCGTTCCGGCGGCTCGCATTCTGCGCACGCGCTGCGCCACGATCCCGTCCATGCGCCGGCGCCGCCTTGTGCGGCTGCTGCGCGGCGGCCCGTGGCGCGCTCTGCTTAGTTATCGTCGATCACGAACAGCCGCTGGTATTCCTTGACCGCGTAACGATCGGTCATGCCCGCAACGTAATGGGCAATCAGGCGCGGTTGCTGCGAGGCATCCGCCGCCTGGTAGCCCGGCGGCAGGAGCCGCGGGTCTTCCGTGAACGCGCCGAACAGGCCGACCACGACGCGCCGGGCCTTGTTAGCCATCCGCATGACGCGGTAGTGACGATACAGATTCTTGAACAGGAAACGCTTGAGCGCGGCGGCCTGCGCGGCAATCGCCTCGCTGTGCGCTACGAGCGGCGGTGCGGCACGCACGGCGTCTAGCGAGGCCGGTGCGTGACGCGCCAGATTAAGCGTGGTCGTATCGATCAGGTCGACGATCAGCGTGTTGATGATGCGGCGCACCGTCTCATGAATCAGCCTGCGCCCCTCGATGTGCGGAAAGTCGCTGCGCGCCGCCGCGTAATGTGTGTGCCACAACTCCACTTCGGCGAGCTGCTCCACAGTGAGCAAGCCGGAGCGCAAGCCGTCGTCGACATCGTGATTGTTGTAGGCGATTTCGTCGGCGACATTCGCAATCTGAGCTTCGATCGACGGTTGCCGTCCCTCCAGAAAACGCTCACCCAGCGCACCGAGCCGGCGCGCATTCTCGCGCGAGCAGTGCTTCAGGATGCCTTCACGCGTTTCGAAACACAGGTTCAGGCCGTCGAATGCGCCGTAATGCTCCTCGAGATCGTCCACCACCGCGAGGCTTTGCAGGTTGTGCTCGAAGCCGCCGTGTTCGCGCATGCATTCGTTCAGCGCGTCCTGGCCGGCGTGGCCGAACGGCGTATGACCGAGGTCGTGCGCGAGCGAAATGGCTTCGACCAGGTCCTCATTCACACGCAGATTCCGGGCGACCGAACGGGCGATCTGCGCGACTTCGAGACTATGCGTGAGACGCGTACGGAACAGATCGCCCTCGTGATTCACGAACACCTGAGTCTTGTATTCGAGCCGGCGGAACGCCGTCGAGTGGACGATGCGGTCACGATCACGCTGGAATTCGGTGCGCGCGCTGGGCGCGGCTTCGGGATAGCGGCGGCCGCGCGACTGCGCGGAATGGGCCGCATACGGTGCGAGGTGCGCCTCCAGCGCGTCCTGCGAGGGCATGGCGCCAGTCGCCGCGCCGCCTGCTCTATGCTTTACATCGTCGCCGCGCCTATCTGTCACCGGTTTCTCCGAAACATGGGCGGCGCCTTTGGACGCCGATGCGCGATGCCTTGCTGCAATGCCTCTCCGTATCTAGACGGCGGCGGCCAGCGTTGCGTGCACGTCGGCGTCGGGCGCCTGAGTGATCAGCGTCTCACCGAAACGCTTCAGCAGAATGAATTTGATCGCGCCGGCTTCAGCCTTTTTGTCGACGCGCATCAGTTCGACATAGCGCGATTCGCCAAGCGCCGGCGCCCGGGTGGGCAAGTGCGCCGCAACGATTACATCGACCAGGCGCTTGCGCGCCGCTTCGTCGAGATAGCCCAGACGCACGGACAGGTCCGCCGCCATCACCATCCCGCAGCCGACCGCCTCGCCGTGCAGCCATTCGCCATAGCCAAGTCCGGCTTCGATCGCGTGACCAAAGGTGTGGCCGAAATTGAGGATCGCGCGCAGTCCGCCTTCGCGCTCGTCCTGCGCCACCACCGACGCCTTGATTTCGCACGAGCGCTTGACCGCTTCAGCCAGCGCCGCGGGTTCGCAGCGATTCAACGCCTCGACGTTCGCTTCGATCCAGTTGAAGAAACCGGCGTCAGCAATGGCGCCCGTCTTGATCACTTCGGCGACGCCCGCCGCCAGTTCGCGTGCGGGCAGCGTGCGCAACGCGCCGATGTCGGCGATCACGGCCTGCGGCTGGTAGAACGCGCCGATCATGTTCTTGCCGAGCGGGTGATTGATGCCGGTCTTGCCGCCTACCGACGAATCGACCTGCGATAGCAAAGTGGTCGGCACCTGAATAAACGGCACGCCGCGCATGTAGCAAGCCGCCGCAAAACCCGTCATGTCGCCGATCACGCCGCCGCCCAAAGCGATCAGGGTGGTCTTGCGATCGGCACGGGAGCCCAGCAGCGCGTCGAAAATCAGATTCAGCGTTTCGAGGTTTTTGTAAGCTTCGCCGTCCGGCAAAACGACCGTCGAAACCTGCTTGCCGAGCGGCGCCAGCGCGGTGCGCAGCTTCTCGCCGTACAGCGGCTCGACCGTAGTGTTCGTAACGATCGTGACCGAGTTGCCGGCGATATGCGGCGCGAACAATGCGGTCTGGCCGATCAGATCGGCCCCGATATGGATGGGGTAGGCGCGTTCGCCCAGTTCGACATTGACGGTAATCATACGGTCCATTATGACGCAGGATGTTTGGCGACGCCGGCCATCTCGAGCTGCATCAGAACCATATTGACGAGTCCGTTGACGGAAGGCCGGCCGGTTTCGATCACGAAATGCGCGCATTCCCTGTATAGCGGGTCGCGTACTTCGTAGAGCGCTTCGAGACGCGCTTTGGGGTCTTCAGTCTGCAGAAGCGGGCGATTCTTGTCGCGCCGGGTGCGCAGCCACAGATCGTGCGGATTGGCGCGCAGATAGATCACCACCCCCCGATTTTGCAGCGCTTCGCGGTTTTCCGGTCGCAGCACCGCGCCGCCGCCTGTTGCGAGCACGATATTGTCGCGTCCGGTCAGGTCGGAAATGACGTGCGCTTCGCGCTCGCGAAAGCCCGCTTCGCCCTCCAGCTCGAAGATCACCGGAATGCGCGCGCCCGTGCGCGCCTCGATTTCATGATCGGAATCGAAGAACGGGCGATCGAGACGGCGCGCAATGGCCCGGCCCACGGTGGTTTTGCCCGCCCCCATGAGCCCTACGAAAAATACATTGGCGTGTGCGTCCCGCGCTTGCAACGGTGTCCTCTGGCTAATCCGGTATGGTTCGTGCCGCAGCTTACTGGCAAAGCGGCTGCCTTGTCGAGCCTGCGCGCCGCCGCTGGAGTGCGGCGGGAGCATGCCTCTAATTTGTCTGAACAACGCGCGGCGTGATGAAAACTACCAGTTCGCTGCGCTTGTCGCGGTGCGCCCGATGGCGGAAAAGTGCGCCTAAAACCGGTATTTTGCCCAGAACCGGCACCCGCGTCACATCGTCCCGGTTATCGGTCGCGTAAATTCCGCCGATCGAGACCGTACCACCATCCTCGACTTCGACCCGCGTTTGCACGTGTTTGGTGTTGATCGCGGGCCCAGCGTCGGTTTGCTCGCCGACACTGTCCTTGGCGACGTCGAGGTCCAGCACCACCCGGCCGTCTGGCATGATTTGCGGCTCCACCTCCAGTTTGAGCGTGGGGCGGCGAAACTGCACGCCCGAGACGCCCTGCCCCACTTTCGCCTGATAAGGCAGCTCGGTGCCCTGCTCGACCACCGCCTTCATGCGGTCCGCCGTGACCACCCGCGGACTCGACACGATTTCGCCGCGCCCTTCGGCCTCCAGCGCGCTCAGTTCGATGTTGAGCAGCCGCGTCGCGCCCGCCGCGAACAGCGTCAGCCCGGCGGTCGCGGCGTCGAACCCGGAAATCGGCCGGGCCGACAGATCGTAGACCGTGCCGTCCGCGCCGCCGGTCAGCCCCCTCGCGGTACCGTCGGCGTTGGCCGTGGCCATCGACAACCGCACGCCGAGATTGCGCGAAAAGCCGTGCTCGCCCTCGACGATACGCGCTTCGATCAACACCTGGCGCGTGGGCCGATCGACGGACGCGAGCAACGCCGTGATTTGCGCGAGCCGCCCCTCGAGATCGGTGACGAACAGCAGATTGGTACGCGGATCGGCGGTCGCGGCGCCGCGTTTGGATAGCACCCGCTGATTACCGGAACCAGTGAGCAGGCGCCGCACGTCTTCCGCGCGCGCATAGTGCAACTCGAAAGTACGGCTGGCGAGAGGTTCCAGATCGGCGGCCCGCGCGTGCGCCTCGAAGCGCTGCCGCTCGCGCGCGGCCAGATCGGCGAGCGGAGCCACCCAGACCACATTGCCGTGACGCTCCATCGCCAGACCGTTGACGTCAAGCAGAGTATCGAATGCGGTACGCCACGGCACCTTGTCGAGCCGCAGCGAAACGGCGCCGCGCACTCTCTCGCTCGCGACGATGTTCAGTCCGGTGAACTGGGCGAACGCATTGAGCACGGCGCCCAGCTCGGCCCGCTGGAAGTTTAGCGAGATCGGTTTGTCGTCTGCGGCAAGGGTCGGGTCTGTCGTATTGATCGGCGCGTTGCTCAGACGCGCGAGCGGGGGCAACGGCACCGGCGGCCCTTCGAGCGGCGCAGCTTCTACGGCAACATCGCGGACGACGGCGGGTGGCTTTGGCAGCGGCTGCGAGCCGTCAGCGTCGGCGTCAAGGTCGGCGGGGCGACCGTCTTCGGTAGCGGTTGTCGCACTGGTCGCCGCGCGCGATGCACCCGGCTCTTCAGCGGCACTGTCGCGAAACGGGTTGGGCATTTCGGTGACGATACCGTGCGGCAGCGGCGGTACGTCGTAAGGCGCATCAAGCGGCATGCCCACGGGCAACGGCGGTGGCTGTGTCAAAGCGTGCGCGATGCCGGAGTTCGTCGCCGCGTAGACGCATAGCAAGAAACATAGGCGCGCGCCCAGGCTCGACCTGGTCTGGCGCCATGGCTTCGCAAGCCTCATCAGGATGCCTCCGTCAGCGCGAGCGTGCGCGTCGCACCACCATTGACCAGCGTAATGCTGAACCCGTCGAACCGCGCGAGCCGCTCGGCGCCGAATTGCTGCCCGGAAGCGACAGTCTTTGCGCCGTCCGGGGTATCGAGCAAGGCCAGAGCGCGCGTGCGATCGTGCAGCAGGCCGACCAGCCGCAGTTGCGAAGCACCCGGCAACTCACCTGAAGCCAGCATTTGCGGCAGCGAGAATGGATCGTAGAAAACGATATCTTCTTCGTCATCCGAATCGAGACTTTCGTCGGCGAACGCGTCCGCAACGGCCATTGACGGTACCGGCCGCAGCGCGCTGAACATCTGCAGCGTTGCACTCAGTGCGAGTGACGCGCCATTCCGTTTGACGGTGAGATCCGCGGGGACGGCCAGCACCGGCAGATCGGACAGACCGCGCAGAAACGCCATCAGGTGGACGAAATCGGTTTGCGCCGTGAGTTGTATGGGACGCATGGTCTCGTTGCCCGAGCCGCTCGCAGCGCCGGGCTCCACCGAAAGCAGCACGACGTTATTCTGCGCGGCCAGCTCGGAAACGATTCGTACGTCGTCCGCTGACGTCCATGACGCCGGCAAACCCACTGCGGGCGCTGCGGCAACGCCGCGGCGTAGCGAAGGCAATTGCGTCAGCGCGCGCCGCGCATCGGCGAGATGCCTCACGGCGGCGTCCAATGCAGTCCGGCTCGCCTCGACCCCGCCCAGATCGGCCACAATCAAGCCGTGCGCGCCAAGCCCGAACACCAGCGCGGCGATCAACACGGCGACTACCAGCCGACGCCGCCGGCTCCATGCATCGAGCGGCAAGCGTGCACGCTTCATCCATTGAGAAAAAGATAGCTGTGCGCTCCCCGCGCCGCCGATATCGGCAATTGTCGTACTCATTTCACACCTCTCGATTGTTCAGATTTCATTGGACGTTGCGCAGCGAGGCCAGACAGGTTGGCCGTTTTCTGCGCTGGGTCGTCCCATCGCAAACGCGCGGCGAATTCAATCGCACCGGGTTCCCCGGCTGTTGCTGCCGTACCGTTGCGTGCGGCCGAGCGACGCAGGTCGCTGACCTCCGCCCCCTTCACGCCGCGAATCGCACTCAGTCGTTTGAGCCAGTCGGCCGAAGCAAGGTGGGCGCGCGAGGTTGCGAGCAACTCGGTTTCATGCTCGCGTTGACGTAACTGCTGCAACACGACGCCGTCGCCGGGTTCGAAGCTCAGCGCATCCAGCAGATCACGCACACGGGTGAGCGGCTCGGATAACTTGATTGCTCGCGCGGCGCCTTTACGTTGCTCGTCTTGCGCCTGCAATAACTTCGCGTGCTCGGAAAGCGGTGCAGTGAGTTGCATGAGCGATTGCTCGACGGACGCGCGCTGCGCATCGAGCCGCGCCCTCTCGAATGCCTGCCATCCCGCCAATGCGAGCAGCGCGGCACACCCGGTGAGCGTGGCGGCACTCCATTCGAGCAGGCAGCGCCGCCGCGCCAGCCGCGCATTGCGTTGCCGATAAGGCAGCAGATTGAAACCGCCGAGCCACGGCCGGATGTGCCGGGCGCCGCGCGACGAAGCGGGCACGTGTCTGCCCGCAGTATGCAAACGTTCGCGCATCATTCCAGCACCCCGCGTAACGCAAGACCGAATGCGACCGCGCCTGCTGGCTCGTGCAAGAGCGGATCGTTCAGCTCGCGCGCGAGACCGCCAAGCGCCGAGCACTCGAACGGCAGCACCGTGCAGCCCAGAACGTCGGCGATGTCGGCGGACGAAAAACCCACTCCGTCGAGCAATTCGATATCGCCGCTCAACAATGCGCAATCGAGTGCGGGACCATGGGCGAGATCGCGCAACGCGTCGGCGAGGTCGGTATGCTCAGGCGCCGGATAGCGAATTTCGCCGACAATGCTGTCGTCGCCAATACGCCATCCATACACGCCATCCGCTCCGATCCAGAGCGCGACATACGGCTCGTGCGGATCGAGTTCATGGCTCGCCGCGTAACGCATGGCGCGCAGTGCCGCGTGCGGTTCACCGTCGATCGCGGTGAGCGAAATGCCAGCAGTGGCGGCGCATTCGATTCGCGCTTCGAGATGCTGACGTGCAGTCGCCGCGATCGTGACCGAGCGGAGCGGAGAAGGCGCTTCATCGACAAACCAGTCGACGGCCAACGCGTGCCGCTCGAGTCCCGCGATGCGCTCGACTTCGCTCATCACCGCGGGCTCGAGTTCGGCCAGTTCATGCCCGCAGTTTTCCGCACAACCGCTGAGCGCGGCGAGCTGCGCGAGCGGCACCGTAGTGGTCAACGTGGCCGAAGCGGGCAGCGCCATCGCGCAGCGCAATGCCTGCGTCGCACAGGCGCGCGGCAGCCCGGCAAATGCGTCATGCAGCGCACGCGCCACGGCGTGCCGGTCGGCGATCTCCGTACCGGCCATCGCGCTCGCGGCAAGCGGCACGCTGGTCACATATTCGATCTGCAGTGCGGCGCTTGCGCGCGAACGCTGACTCAACACAACCAGGCGCACGGCCTGTGAACCGACATCGATCCCCGCAGCAAATCGCTGCGCACCAAGCTGCATGTCCTGAAGCCACGATCTTTTGAACGCCATGACGCCCTCCCTTAAACTCACGCGACGAACCATTCGAACGCGAGTAACGAAGAAGAATTGTGCGTAGACACGCCGCCGCGCGACACTCAGCCAAATGGCTAACGTTGCGCGACACGCGCCCCGCGCACCATCAAAGCGACTACAGTGAAGTCATTCCTGCACGGCACGAGGACTTGTCAAGAACTGTCGTAAGCATGCCGAAAGCTGAAAAGCGAGGCGGCTATAATCGCGGGACTGTTTTTTGGTGCCCATATGCAATCCACGTCTCCTACGTCTCCACCGCCCGCGCCGCCAAAGCGCAAACGCCCGTTATGGCTGAAGCTCATCATCGGCTTCGTGGGCCTGATCGTCGCCGGCATTCTGTGCGTGCTGCTGGTGCTCGGCTATGCGTTGGTGGTGGCCACCCCGAACCTGCCGTCGCTCGATGCGCTCACCGATTACCGGCCCAAGGTGCCGCTGCGCATCTATACGGCCGACCACGTGCTGATCGGCGAATTCGGTGAAGAACGGCGCGACATCGTGCATATCCAGGACGTGCCCGATAGCCTGAAGAAGGCCGTACTCGCAATTGAAGACGCGCGCTTCTACGATCACGGCGGCGTCGATCTGACCGGCATCGCGCGGGCCGGTTTCGTTGCACTGACCAATGGCCATGCCACCCAGGGCGCGAGCACGATCACGATGCAGGTGGCGCGCAACTTCTTCCTGTCGAGCGAGAAGACCTACACGCGCAAGATCTACGAGATGCTGCTCGCGTACAAGATCGAGTCGAAGCTGAGCAAGGATCAGATTCTCGAGGTGTACATGAATCAGATCTATCTCGGCCAGCGCGCCTACGGTTTCGCGAGTGCTGCGCGGGTGTACTTCGGCAAAGATCTGAAGGATCTGACACTGGCGGAATCGGCCATGCTGGCTGGCCTGCCAAAGGCGCCATCTGCCTACAACCCGGTGGTCAATCCGAAACGCGCCAAGGTGCGTCAGCAGTACATCCTGCAGCGCATGTACGAACTGCACTACATCACTCAGGAACAATATGACGAAGCAAGCAGACAGCCGCTAGTCGTCAAGGGTGCGGGCAAGGAATTCAGCGTACACGCGGAGTACGTCGCGGAAATGGTGCGGCAGATGATGTACGCGCAGTATCGCGAGGAGGCCTATACGCGCGGCCTGAACGTGGTGACCACCATCGACTCGGCCGATCAGGACGTCGCCTACCGGGCGTTGCGCAAAGGTCTGATGGACTACGAACGGCGCCACGGCTATCGCGGTCCGGAAGCGTTCATCGATTTGCCCTCGGACGCCGACGACCGCGAGCAGGCGATCGACGACGCCCTGCTCGAGCATCCCGATAACGGCGAAATCATCGCCGCGGTCGTGACGTCGGCAAGTCCGAAGCAGGTGCAGGCCACTTTCATCGACGGCAATGTCGCGACCATTCAGGGCGACGGCCTGCGCTATGCGCAATTCGCGCTCGGCACACGCGCGCAACCGAATCAACGCGTGCGGCCCGGCGCGATCATTCGTCTGGTGAAGAACGACGAGGGCAACTGGTCAATCACGCAGTTGCCGCAAGTGGAAGGCGCGTTCGTTTCGGTGGTGCCGCAAGATGGCGCGATCCGCGCGCTGGTCGGCGGCTTCGATTTCAACAAGAACAAGTTCAATCACGTGACCCAGGCGTGGCGCCAGCCGGGTTCGAGTTTCAAGCCGTTCATCTATTCCGCTTCGCTCGAAAAGGGGCTTGGACCGGCTACGGTGATCAACGACGCACCGCTCTTTTTTACCGCGGCTGAGACCGGCGGCCAGGCGTGGGAGCCGAAGAACTACGGCGGCGGCTTCGATGGCCCGATGACCATGCGCACCGCGCTGCAGAAGTCGAAGAACCTCGTATCGATTCGCATCCTGAACCAGATCGGCACCAAGTACGCGCAGCAGTACATCACGCGTTTCGGTTTCGACGCGGAGCGTCATCCGGCTTATCTGCCGATGGCGCTCGGAGCGGGTCTGGTGACACCGCTGCAGATGGCGGGCGCGTTCTCGGTATTCGCCAATGGCGGCTATCGGATCAACCCCTATCTGATTGCGGAAGTCACCGATCAACGCGGCGCGGTGGTCGCGCACGCGCAACCGCTCGTCGCCGCGCAGAGCGCACCGCACGCGATCGAACCGCGCAATGCGTATGTGATGAACAGCCTGCTGCAAAGTGTCGCGCAACGCGGCACCGGTGCGAAGACCAATGTATTGAAGCGCACCGATCTCGGCGGCAAGACCGGCACGACCAATGATTCGCGGGACGCGTGGTTCGCCGGTTATCAGCACACGCTCACGGCGATCGCGTGGATCGGCTATGACAACCCGCGCAGCCTGGGTGACAAGGAAACTGGCGGCGGCCTGGCGTTGCCGGTATGGGTCGACTACATGGCTCGCGCACTCAAGGGCGTGCCGGAGTACAAGATGCCGAAGCCCGACGACGTGGTCGAAATCGGCTCAGAACTGTATTTCGAGGACTTCACACCGGGCCAGGGTTTCGTCGCCACGGTCGGCATCAGCCAGGCGGCGCTCGATGCGCAAGCGAACGGTTCGGCGTCCGAGGCGGCGCCCGAACAGGTCGGCGAACAGGAAAAGCAGGACATCATGAATCTGTTCCGCGGGCACTGAAGCGTCACCGCATGCAGCCAGAAATGCAGAACGCCGCGCTCGATGCGCGGCGTTCCTGTTTCTGCGGTTAAACGAGCCTTCGACCTTACGCTTCGAAATGGATCGGCTCGCCGGCCTGCTGCGTCGAATACTCCGACAGCGCAGCGAAAAATTCCGTGCCGCTGCGGGTGTCGCGCCACTCGCCATCAATGAAACGGAAATGAAAACCGCCTGCTTTTGCCGCGATCCAGATCTCGCGCATCGGCGGTTGCAGATTGACGATGATCTTCGAGCGGTTCTCGAATTCGAGGGTCAGGACATTGCCGCTGCGCTCGAATTCGATGTCGGCTTCAGTGTCGTCGAGCGCGCGTTCGATGGCGGCTAGCGCGGCTTCCGCGCGGGTCAGGTATTCACTATCGGACATGCTAAACTCCATCGATTATTTATTCAGGGACAGTCATGCGAGTCGTATCTCGGATGCGTGCGGCGGCGTCCGGCGTATCGAAGCCCGGCGTGTCAGCGCCCCGCGCGATTGTAGCGGCTTTGGCCATTCTCGCAGGTTGTGCGCTCGGCGGTTGCGGGCAACGCGGTTCGCTCTACTTGCCAACCGTGCCGCCGCTGCCGGCCAAACCGATCGACCGCACGCAACCGCCGTCGCCGGATGAAGTGAAATCCGGCACGGACACCGGCGCCGAGGTGGGTACGGTTCCCGACACCTCGGGCACGCCACTTTCGCTGGCGCCGGAAACCGAACTCGCCGCGCCGCCTGCGTCTGCCGCATCAGCTGCTACCGCGGTCCCGCTGCCTGCTTCCGCCGTCACTCCCGCTCAATAAGACTTTCGCATGACTCGATCCGCATTTGACTACGTCGACGGCGTACTGCACGCCGAAGGCGTGTCCGCCGTCTCCCTCGCCGAGCAGTTCGGCACGCCGCTGTACGTCTATTCGCGCGCCGCGCTGACCGAAGCATGGAACGCATACGCCGGTGCGTGCACCGGCCGTCGCGCGACCGTGCACGTTGCCGTCAAGGCGAATAGCAATCTCGCGGTGCTGAATGTGTTCGCGCGCCTCGGCGCCGGCTTCGATATCGTCTCGGGCGGCGAACTGGCGCGCGTGCTGGCGGCTGGCGGCAAAGCGGAAAACACCGTATTTTCCGGCGTCGGCAAGCACGCGGACGAAATGCGCGACGCGCTGGCGGCCGGCGTCAAATGCTTTAACGTCGAATCGATTCCGGAGCTCGACCGCCTGAATGTGGTCGCCGCGGAAATGGGCAAGAAGGCACCGGTGTCGCTGAGGGTGAATCCTGACGTCGACGCGAAGACGCATCCGTATATTTCCACCGGCCTGAAGTCGAACAAGTTCGGTGTGGCATTCGAGGACGCACGCGCCACGTATCGCGCCGCCGCGGCCATGACGCATCTCGACGTGGTCGGTATCGATTGCCATATCGGCTCGCAGATTACCGAAGTCGCGCCCTATCTGGATGCGGTCGACAAGGTTCTGGAACTGGTCGAGCAGATCGAACAGGACGGCGTGAAGATTCGCCATATCGACGTAGGCGGTGGTCTGGGCATCACGTACGACAACGAAACGCCGCCGGAAATCGGCGACTTCGTGCGCACCGTGCTCGATCGTATCGAAGCGCGCGGTCACGGCCATCGCGAAGTGTATTTCGAGCCGGGACGTTCGCTGGTTGGCAATGCTGGCGTGCTGCTGACGCGCGTCGAGTTTCTGAAGCCCGGCGCGGAAAAGAACTTCGCGATTGTCGACGCGGCGATGACCGATCTCGCGCGCCCCGCCATGTACGAGGCGTATCACGCGATCGACGCAGTAGTGCAACGCGCGGTGCCCGCGCACGTGTACGACGTGGTCGGCCCGGTGTGCGAAAGTGGCGACTGGCTAGGTCGCGAGCGTCTGCTCGCGGTCGAACCCGGCGATCTGCTGGCAATTCGCTCAGCCGGCGCGTATGGCTTCGTGATGAGTTCGAACTACAACACGCGCCCGCGTGCGGCCGAAATCATGGTGGATGGTACACAAGCGTATGTGGTTCGCGCTCGCGAAGAGGTCAAGCAGCTGTTTGCGGGCGAAACGATCCTGCCGGCGTAAACGTCAAAACCGTACGCATCATAAAAAAGGGCGATACCGTCAAGGCATCGCCCTTTTTTACTTATGGCGATCAACGCGCGTTTAACCTCCGCTCACGCAGCCAGACGAGCAATCGCCAGCCCAGCAAAGCGAGCATGATTGCGCCGTAGATTTTCGGCAGCACGAGGTCGTGCTTACCCGCCTTCATCCACCAGAAATGCAGGATCGCGAGCGCGCCAATCGCATAGATCGCGCGATGCAGCGTCTGCCAGCGGCGCCCAAGCTTGCGCACCATCGCGCGTGGCGACGTGACCGCCAGCGCGATTAGCAACACAAACGCAGCAAAGCCGACGGTGATAAACGGCCGCTTGCCGATGTCCTTGATAATTGCAGCGACGTCGAACCACTTGTCGAACCAGAGGTAGGTTGTGAAGTGCAGCGTCGCGTAAAAGAACGCATAAAGACCGAGCATGCGGCGAAAGCGCACGAGCGCGGTCACGCCAGTCAGCCGACGCAACGGCGTCACGGCCAACGTGATGCACAGAAAGACGAGCGTCCAGAGACCCGTTGAGCGTGTGATGAACTCAATTGGATTGGCGCCGAGCCGGTCGGTCATACCGAACAACACAATGCGCGCGAGCGGATACCATGCCGCGATAAACACCGCGATCTTCGCCGGCACGATCCAGCGCGCGCCGCTGGCGGGCCGCCTTGCCGTTGCAGGTGGTTGCGCGCGCGGCGCCCGTTGCGCTTTCGGCGCGGTCGCGGAGGTGGGTTGTGTATCGGAAGCCATAGTCGCCGCTGATCAAAAGTTCTTCTTCAGGTCCATGCCCTGATAGAGCGATGCGACCTGATCGCCATAGCCGTTAAACATCAGCGTCTTGCGCTTTGGCGTGAAAAAACCGTCCTCGCCGATGCGCCGTTCGGTCGCCTGGCTCCAGCGCGGATGATCGACGTTCGGGTTCACATTCGAATAAAAACCGTATTCGTTCGACGCATACGTGTTCCAGCTGGTCGACGGCTGCTTGTCGAGGAAGCGGATCTTCACCAGCGACTTCGCGCTCTTGAAGCCGTACTTCCACGGCACCACGATCCGGATCGGCGCACCGTTCTGATTCGGTAGCACCTGCCCGTAGAGGCCCATCGTGAGCAGCGTCAGCGGATTCATCGCTTCGTCCATGCGCAGCCCTTCCGAATAGGGCCAATCGAGGACAGGCGTCGACAGTCCCGGCATTTGCGACGGATCGGCCAACGTGATGAATTGCACGTATTTGGCATTGCCGGTCGGCTGCACGCGCTTGATCAGTTCCGCAAGCGGCACGCCGATCCATGGAATGACCATCGACCACCCTTCGACACAACGCAACCGGTACACGCGCTCCTCGAGCGGCGCGAGTTTCAGCAGTTCGTCGATGTCGTACACCTTCGGATTCTTGATCTCGCCTTCCACACTCACCTTCCACGGGTGCGGGCGCAACGTTCCGGCGTTGTGCGCCGGATCCGATTTATCCGTGCCGAACTCGTAGTAATTGTTGTACGTGGTGATGTCTTTGAACGGCGTGATCTTGTCCAGCGCGACAAACTTCGTGTTGGTCTTCGCCACCAGTTTCTGCGCTTTCGGATCGGGCGACGTGTACGCCGCCATGGCTTTGCCGTTCACGCCGATCAGGCTTCCTAGCCCCAACGCGCCCGCCGCCTGCAGCACGCGCCGCCGGTTCTCGAAGATACGCTGCGGCGTGATTTCGCTGCGCGCGATGTCATCGCCGACGAGTTGAATTCGGTCGCTTCGCTTGATCCACATCGTGCTGCTCCTTGCCGGCCCATCGGTCGCTACATCTTACGGGGCCATATTGATGATCGGCTTGTCCAGCCATTCGCCCTGCCATCCATAGGTACTCGTTTAACGAACACGTTGGATGCAGCGAATATTCCGCCAGCCATAAAAAAACCGCCGGTGCGAAGCACGCGGCGGTTTTTGGTCGGCTCAGCGAGGCAGATATTACAGCTTGCCGTAACTATGCAGGCCCGACAGGAACATGTTGACGCCGAGGAATGCGAAGGTCGTGACCAGCAGGCCGGTCAACGCCCACCACGCCGCCACCGCGCCGCGCAGCCCCTTCATCAGGCGCATATGCAGCCACGCCGCGTAATTCAGCCACACGATCAGCGCCCACGTTTCCTTCGGATCCCAGCTCCAGTAGCCGCCCCACGCTTCAGCGGCCCACAGCGCGCCGAGAATCGTCGCGATCGTGAAGAATGCAAAGCCGACGGCGATCGACTTGTACATTACGTCGTCGAGTACCTCGAGCGCCGGCAGGCGATCCGCCAGCACGCCACGCTCTTTCATCAGATAAGCGACACCGACCATGGCCGACAGTGCAAAGCTGCCGTAACCAATGAAGTTCGCCGGTACGTGGATCTTCATCCACCAGCTTTGCAGCGCCGGCACCAGCGGCTGGATCTGCTGTGCATCGCGGGCGACCGAGTACCACATCAGGAAGCCAACAGCCGCGCTGATCACCAGCAGCACGAACGCGCCGAGTGCGCGGGTGTTGTAGTGCTGCTCGTAGTACAGATAGAACAGCGCGGTGATCAGGCTGAACAGCACGAACACTTCGTACAGGTTCGAGATTGGAATATGGCCGACGTCAGCGCCGATCAGGTACGACTCGTACCAACGCACCATCAGACCGACGAAGCCCATCACCACTGCGGCCCACGTCATCTTCGAACCGATCGCCGCGCCGGTCGGCGAGCGTGACAGCAGGCCGATCCAGTAGAACACGGTGGCGAACACGAAGAGCGCGCTCATCCACAGAATCGCGGACTGGCTCGACAGGAAATATTTGAGGAAGAACGCGTTATCGGCGCGTGTCAGATCGCCCTGGTAGATCTGGATTGCCAGCAACGACAACGCCGCGATACCCACCATCAGCGGACGCACCGGCTTCCAGCGCCAGCCGAGCACGACGAACACCGGCACTGCGCAGCACAGCACCAGTTTGTCGTAGTAATTCATGAACGGGTGATAGCGCGACAGCGCGAAGCCCGCGCCCGCAACCATCGCAACGGCGAACAGCCAGTCGACGATACCGAGCCGTTTCAGGAACGGCCGTTCGTCATACTGCTCAACGTTGAGCGCCTCGCTCGCGAATGCTTTCTGCGGACGCGAGGGCGAAGAGGAGGATGAAGAAACCTGAGTCAAGTCCATGATCTTACCGGGTCGAATCTTGTGAGCTTGCGGACGGCGCGCCGGCTTTACCGGATTTGTCTGTGCCGCCAGCGGCGTCGGATGCTTCTGTGAGTTTGGCGCCCAGCGCGGCGCCCACGGCGTCACGCGTTTGAACGAACTCTTTTTCGAAATCAAGCGTCTTGCGTGCGCTCGACATCGCCATCACGACATTCGTGCCGTGATCGGTATCTTTGAGCCAGAACCAGAGGCGCCGTTCGCGGACGTAGAACATCGAAAAGATGCCCAACACGAGGAGCAGGCTGCCAAGATACACGACTTTTTTGCCCGGCGCGCGCGTCAACTGAAATACTGAAGCTTGCACCTGCTTGAATGAGTCAAGCTGCAAGTAGACCGGCGAACCATACAAAAAGCTGTCGGAAATGGCGTTGATCGAGCTTTGGACAAAGCGGCTGGCGTCCGCATTGGCCTGCGCGTCGGGCTCGCCGAGCTGCTCGCGCGACAGTTGCCACAAATCCCATGTCGAACCTTCCAGCATACGCAGCAGCAGGCCCGCCGCCTTTTCCTGCTCGCCCTTGGGCACGGAGTGATCGATAAAGCCGGCGATCGCCTGGAAGCCGCCGACAGTCTGGCCGTTCGGCATCTTGATGCTGGGGTCCGCGCCGGCAAAAAGGGTCAGCACGCGCAACGCGCTTTCTTCCAGATGCTGCTGCAATTCGGTATTCGAGCCCGGCACCGAGCGCAATGCGAAACGGTGCGCGGCTGCGGCGCGCATGGCCGGATTCTCCAGCGTGGCGCGCAGATTCATCCATTCCTTGACCGTTCCGCCCGTGTCCGCGGGGATGCGCAGGTAGCGGAACGGGTCGTCCGGATTCAGGCGCATGCCGGCGAGGAACATTCGTTCACCGCTCACATCGACGGGCAGCATGTAGTTGTTGTATTCGCGCGCCTGGCCGTCCTTGTCGCGCACCTTGTATTGCACCGACGGGCCGACGTTGTGCAGATCAAGCGGTTTCGAGGTCTTCGCGCCCGAACCGAGGCGTTCGTCGAACGCTTCTTTCAGCGTGCGATGCGCGGCGACGCCGCGCGCATCATTCGCGCCGCTGCCGTTGGAGACGTTTTCGACGTTGATTGCACGGAAATCGGTAAATTCGACGGTCTGGCCGTCCGCCAGCGGCGTAGCCGTGCTCAAAGGCGCGTCGCCGCCGATCGTGCCGCCGAACGGCGCGGTTTTCGCGCTGTTGCCGGTCATCGGGTAGGCGGTCATCTGCATCTGCGAGCCGCCGTCCTGGAAGCTCGACTGATAAATCGAGACGCCGTCGTATTCAAACGGCTTGTTCACCTCGACCCGGGCCGGCACGCGCGCGCCGGTCTTATGGTCGACCACGACGATGTCGCTCGCGAACAGTTTCGGCATGCCCGTCGAGTAGTAGTCGACGATGAACTTGTTCAGCTCGATCGAAAACGGCAGGTCCTGGATCAGCGAGCCGTCCGGCTGGTTCAGGATCGCCGTGGACACGTGCTGCCCTTCCGGCACCCATGCATAGCCGCGGAACGTCGGGTTCGACTGCGACAGACGATGCTCCGGCGGAATGTCATTGATTACCGTGTTGGCGCGGATCGGCGACTTGTCGAACAGCCACATTTGCAGCTTGATCGGCAGATTGCTGTCGAGCAGACCGCCCAGGCAGATCACGACGATCGCAAGGTGGGCCGAGATGTAGCCGAATTTGGTGAGCGCGCCGCGCTTGGCCGCAATCAGTGTTGCGCCCTCGGACTCACGCGTGACGAACCTGTAGCCGAGCTTCGCCGAGAGTTTGGCGAGCACCGCCGAGGTCTGCGCGCGCGTGCCGTGCACCGCGAACTCGCCCTTGTGATGGAACGCCCGCAAGCTGCCTTCGCGGACCTTGTCCTTCCAGCTTTTTGCGTCGGCGACCATTTTTGGCGCGTTGCGGATCACGCATAGCGACACCGACACCATCAGGAAGCCGAGAATCAGCATGAACCACCACGAGCTGTACACCGTGTACAGGCTCAGCGAGCGGAAGATGTCCGCCCAGAACGGGCCAAACTGATTGACGTAGTTGGGATACGGATCGTCCTGCGTGAGGACGGTGCCGATAATGCTGGCGATCGACAGGATCACGAGCAAGGCGATGGCGAAGCGCATCGAACTCATTACTTCGACGATGCTGCGCGTGATGCGGTTGCCCGACTTCGACTGCAAACCCGACGTGGTGACGCTCATTCATACTCCGACTGAACAGCAAAAAAGGGTGAAGGGCTGTCGTAGACACGACGCCCTCACCCTTTTCTTGTTTTTTACCGGCCTCACCGGGCCGGTTGCACTTGCGTGCGGACTCGTGAGAAAACGCCGGGCCGCCCCAAGTTTTCTCGCCCCCTCGGGGGGCCTGTCGCGAAGCGACAGGTAGGGGGCCCTCTATCTTAATGCAAGCCCGCGATGTAATCGGCTACAGCCTTGATTTCGCTGTCCGACATACGCGCTGCAATTGCGTGCATCGCGTCGTTGTTGTTACGTGCGCGCGGACCTTGCGTGAACGCAGTCAGCTCCGTCACCGTGTAATCCGCCCACTGCCCCGACAGACGCGGATACTGCGACGGAATCCCTTGCCCGGTCGGGCCGTGGCAGCTTGCGCACGCCGGCACGCCCTTGTCCGCAATCCCGCCGCGATAAATCTTCTGACCGAGTGGAACGGTGTCTTTGTTGTGCGCGTAGCCCGGCTTCGGCGTCTGTGCAGCGAAGTACGCAGCGACGTTGACCATATCCTGATCGGACAGCGCCGCGGCCATACCCGCCATGATCGCATTGTTGCGCGCGGGCTGCCTGGCGCCCGGCTGCGTCTTGAAGTCCTTGAGTTGCTTGACCAGATACTCAGGATGCTGCCCCGCCAGCTTCGGATACGCGCCACCAGCACTGTTGCCATCTGCGCCGTGGCATGACGCGCAAACCTGCACCGCGATTGCCTGCCCCCGATTGACGTCCGGTTTTGCCGGATCTGCTGCTCGTGCCTGAATTGCCAAACCTGAAAGACCTGCCGCTACTTGAAGCACCATCAGAGTCTTGCACAGTCGATTCATTCGCACACCCTGTTTCGTCTTGTGGGATTTTAGAGGTTCTGCAAAATACGACGGCAACCGAGTGACCGTAGAGAGCCGCCAAGGCACGCGGGCTGGCCCCCTCAGGTTTTCAGTAAACCATCGTATTGTACAATAACTCGCTAATCGCTAAGACGCCAGTCGGGCTTGACCCGTCCCCACTCCGGGTTCCCCGGCGTCTCGAATCCTGGCCTGATCATGTCCTTCCTGCTCCACCAATCCCGCTTTTTCACGACCGTCAATCACTTGCATGATCTGCCGGCCACCGCGCAACCCGAAATCTGCTTTGCGGGACGCTCGAATGCGGGCAAGTCTACGGCCATCAATATTCTGTGCAATCAGAAGCGGCTGGCGTTCGCCAGTAAGACGCCGGGACGCACGCAGCATATCAATTACTTCTCGGTGGGTAAGGCGGACGAGCCGACAGCACATCTGGTCGACCTGCCGGGCTACGGCTATGCGGAGGTGCCGGGCGCGGCCAAGGCTCACTGGGAAGCGCTGCTCTCCACCTACCTGCAGTCACGTTCGCAACTGCGCGGCATGATCCTCATGATGGACTCGCGCCGCCCATTGACGGACCTGGATCGGCGGATGATCGAATGGTTCGCGCCGACCGGCAAGCCGATCCACACGCTCCTCACCAAATGCGACAAATTGACGCGCCAGGAAAGCGTGAACGCGTTACGTGCGACGCAGAAAGGGCTGACTGAATATCGGACCGCCGGCTACCGCGGCGAACTGACCGCGCAACTGTTCTCGGCGCTCAAACGCGTGGGGATCGATGAGGCGCACGAACTGATCGAAAGCTGGCTGATCCCCGGCGCGAAGGGCGACGCCGACGCTGCGCGGTAGTCGCGGCGCCTGCCGCCGGCCGAGGCGAAAGCACGATTGCGGCCGCCCATAAAAAAACCCGCCGCTTAAACGGCGGGTCAAACAGCCTAATCGAAAAAACGACAGGCACCCGCTCAGGGAGGAGAAGCGGGGAGGTCAGCGCAAGGCGCCTTGCTCGATCGGTATGATATACCATTGTCTCGAAAAGTTTCCGGGAGCGGAGGCAGGCGTTACTTGTCCACTCCACACATCCACGTTTCTTCGATTCATTTATGAGCTTCTACCCGCACTACCGTCCGCGCCGCATGCGCCGTGACGACTTCTCGCGCCGTCTGATGCGGGAAAACATCCTCACCACCAACGATCTGATCTATCCCGTGTTCATCGTCGAAGGCACCAGCGTGCGGCAAGCCGTACCGTCGATGCCCGGCGTCGAGCGTGTGTCGGTCGATCTGCTGATGGGTGTGGCCGAGCAATGCATGGAACTGGGCGTGCCGGTGCTGTCGCTGTTTCCGGCCATCGAGCCGTCGCTAAAAACGCCGGACGGCCGCGAAGCAACCAACGCTGCTGGATTGGTCCCGCGTGCGGTCCGCGAACTGAAAAAGAATTTCCCCGAATTGGGCGTGTTGACCGATGTCGCGCTCGACCCGTATACGAGTCACGGCCAGGATGGCGTGCTCGACGAAGCCGGCTACGTGATCAACGACGAAACGGTCGAAATTCTGATCGAACAGGCGCGTACGCAGGCTGAGGTCGGCGTCGATATTGTTGCACCCTCGGACATGATGGACGGCCGCATCGGTGCGATCCGCGAGATGCTCGAGAGCGAGGGACATATCCATACGCGCATCATGGCTTATGCGGCCAAGTACGCGTCGGCGTTCTATGGCCCGTTCCGCGACGCCGTCGGTTCCGCGACGAATCTCGGCAAGGGCAACAAGATGACCTATCAGATGGATCCGGCCAATTCGGACGAAGCCCTGCGCGAAGTGCAAGCGGACATCAACGAAGGCGCGGACATGGTGATGGTCAAGCCCGGCATGCCGTATCTCGACATCGTGCGCCGCGTGAAGGACGAGTTCCAGTTCCCGACTTACGTGTACCAGGTCAGCGGCGAATACGCCATGCTGAAGGCAGCCGCGCAGAACGGCTGGCTGGACCACGACAAGGCGATGATGGAATCGCTGCTGGCATTCAAGCGGGCCGGCGCGGACGGCGTGCTGACGTATTTCGCGCTGGACGCCGCGCGGATTTTGCGAGCGCAGAAGTAATTTGACGGCTTGCCTTGCGAGGCGACGCCAGGCTGGAAACGGAAAGAGAAACGGAGGCGGGCCTGCTGGTCGCGCCTCCGTTTTTTTTGCCCGCCTCGGACTGCGAACTGGCTCCCGCTTACGCCCCAGGCGCGTTCGCGCGATCGAGGCTGCGCAAGAACTTATCCGCGGACTCGTAACCGACGACGCGCAGCACTTCGTTGCCGCCACGGTCGAAGAAGATGATGCCGGGCGGTCCGAACAGGCTGAAACGCTTGAGCAGCGTCTGATCGTCGGGATTATTCGCGGTCACGTCCGCGCGCAGCAGGTTCATCTGCTTCAGTTTCGCCTGGACACGTGGATCGCTGAAGGTGAACTTCTCCATCTCCTTGCAGCTGACGCACCAGTCCGCGTAGAAATCGAGCATGGCCGGTTGTGCAGCCGTTTTGACGGCCTGGTCAAGTTCATTCGATGAGCGAACGGGTGCGAACGTGAGAGCGCTCTCCGGCGACGTATTCGGCGCGCGCGAAGCATTCGCCACCGCCGCTTCGCCGCCACGCGCCGCGAGCACAGCAAGCGGGCGAAGCGGATCGGTCGACCCGGCGGCCAGTCCGACTAACAGCACCGCGGCCCACATGGCCAGCGCCACGCCAATGCCGCGACCGAGCCCACGCCAGATGGAAGCGCCTGCGGCAGGGGCCGAAAACAGCCCGAGAGCGGCAGCGGCGACCAGCAGCCACAGTGCGCTCAGCAGCATCACGGCGCTCGCGCCGAGCACCGGCCAGACAATCCACAGAGCCGCCGCAAGCAGCACCACGCCGAAAAAGACCTTGACGCTGTCCATCCAGCCACCCGCGCGCGGCAGGAAGGTGCCAGCGCCAAGGCCGATGATCAGAAGCGGCACGCCGAGGCCCAGCCCCATCGAAAACAGCGCGGCGCCCCCGAGCAGCGCATCGCCCGTGTGTGCAATGAACGCCAGAACGGCAAAAAGCGGCGCCGTCATGCAGGCGCCGACAACCAGCGCGGACAGCGCGCCCATCACCGCCACCGCCGCAAACTTACCGCCCGAGCGCCCGGTCGACGCACGCGAAACACCGTCCTGCCAGCGCTGCGGCAGCGCAATGTCAAAGCCTGCGATCAGGGTCAGGGCAAAGATGGTCAGCAGGACGCCGAACGCGCCTAACACCCACGGGTTCTGCAGCCACGCGCCGAGGCTCTGCCCGACCAACGCGGCGGCGATCCCGAGCGCTGTGTAAACCAGCGCCATACCAATTACATAGGCAAACGACAACGCAAACCCTCGAGCACGCGTCACGCGCGCGCCTTCGCCAATGATGATCGCCGACAGGATCGGAATCATCGGATACGAACACGGCAGCAGGCTGAGCACGATGCCCGCCACGAAATAGAGCCCGATAATCGCGAAGAAGCCGCCACCCTGGAGCAACGATTGCGCATAGTCAGCGCTGGTGGCTCGCTCATACCACGGCGTGTCCGCGGCGATGGACGACTGCCTCGAAGCGGTATTCGCTGCGCTCCCCGCCGGCTGCAACGCCGCGCCACTCACGCGGTACACGCGCTCCATTGGCGGATAGCAGATGCCTGCATCCGCACAGCCCTGTGAAGTCACCGCCAGGTCGAAAGGACCTGCAGCCTGCTTGACCGGGATGCGGATCGTCAATTCGTTGCGATAAGTCTCGACGTTCTTGTTGAACGTTTGATCGAATTTGATGTGTCCCGCCGGCAATTGCGGCTCACCGACCGTCGTCGTGCCATTGCGGGTCGCGAACGCAAAGCGCTCGCGATACATGTAGTAACCGTCCGCTATCTTGTAGGTGACGTCGACTTCGCCGGGCTTCTCGGTCGCACTGAATTTGAAGGCCGCGGCGGGATCGAGGAAGTCATCCGCGGCGCGCGCAAGCGTACTGAACTGGAAGAGGATCAGACAGCCCAGCAGGAAGAAAACTGCGCGCAACGTATGGTGGGCGCGCCGGTTGAGACCGTTAAACATGTAGAGGACGTTGTGTTTCAGCAGTGATCCATTGGCCGTAAGCGGCGGACGCCGTCGCCTGCCATGAGAGGATTTCTGGCGTGTCGTAGGGATGGTGCGCCTGAATGTACTGTTCGAGCTCCAGCGCACGCGCGGCACTCGTTTTAAACAGCAGCTGGATTTCCTGCGCCGATTCGATTGCGCCCTGCCAGTGGTAGCTGGACTGCACGGCGCCTAGCTGTGTGACGCACGCGCATAGCCGCGCAGCGAGCGCGTCGGCTGCGAGCTTTTGAGCAACGGCAGCGTCGGGCGCCGTCGTCAGAATCAAAATCACATTCACGCTCACAGAAGGCTCCAGCGAGGCATATTTCGGGTGCCGTTATCCTACCACCAGGCCCCGAGGTGCCGCAGGCGCGGCCACGGCCAGACTGCGGCATTTGGCCGCGATGAATTGCCGCGGCGCATGCCGTTCGCGGCCACGGCCGCCAAAAACAAAAAAGCCAGGCTCAACGCCTGGCTTTTTCGCCGATGCCAAGAAGCTTACTCAGCTTCTTGCACTTCAACTTCTTCGACTTCCGGACGATCGAGCAATTCGACCAGTGCCATCGGTGCGTTGTCGCCGACGCGGAAACCGAATTTCAGGACGCGCAGGTAGCCGCCCGGACGGGTAGCGTAACGCGGGCCCAGCACTTCGAACAGCTTCGTGACCGAGTCACGATCGCGCAGGCGGTTGAACGCCAGACGACGATTTGCCAGCGACGGCTTCTTGCCGAGCGTGATCAGGGGCTCGACAACTTTACGGAGTTCTTTCGCCTTCGGCAGCGTGGTCTTGATGACTTCGTGCTCGATCAACGAGTTGGACATATTACGGAGCATTGCCAGACGGTGGCTGCTCGTGCGGTTCAGTTTCCGCAGACCATGACGGTGACGCATGTTAATTCCTTTGATTCAAAGTTTTGGTCCAGCTCTTCTATCGCGCTCAATCTACACAACAGTAGCGAGTGCACGGGCCGGTAGTGAAAAAAGACAAGACGCGGATTCTAAAGGAAAATCCGCGTCTTTGCCAGTTCAGCGGCGGGTTCTGTCCCGGGATTACTTGTCGAGACCAGCCGGCGGCCAGTTTTCGAGTTTCATGCCGAGCGTCAAACCACGCGACGCCAGTACTTCCTTGATTTCGTTCAACGACTTGCGACCCAGATTCGGGGTCTTGAGCAACTCGTTTTCCGTACGCTGGATCAGATCGCCGATGTAGTAAATGTTCTCGGCCTTCAGGCAGTTCGCGGAACGAACCGTCAGTTCGAGATCATCAACCGGACGCAGCAGGATCGGATCGATCTGCGGCGCACGCGACGGTGCTTCCGCCGTTGCTTCGGTGCCTTCCAGTGCAGCGAACACCGACAGTTGATCAACCAGAATACGCGCCGATTGACGGATCGCTTCTTCCGGCGAAATCACACCGTTGGTTTCGATGTTCATCACGAGCTTGTCGAGGTCGGTACGCTGTTCGACGCGCGCGCTTTCAACGGCGTAGCTCACGCGGCGAACCGGCGAGAACGACGCGTCCAGCACGATACGGCCGATGATCTTGGCCGACTCTTCGCCATAACGACGCACGTTACCCGGCACATAGCCGCGGCCTTTTTCGACCTTGATCTGCACGTCGAGCTTGCCGCCCTTCGACAGATGCGCAATCACGTGATCCGGGTTGATCACTTCGCAATCATGCGCGAGTTCGATGTCACCAGCGGTGACAACGCCTTCGCCTTCCTTGCGCAGTGTAACCGTCACTTCGTCACGGTTATGCAGCTTGAACACCACGCCCTTCAGGTTCAACAACAGGTTAACCACATCCTCTTGCACACCGTCGAGCGTCGAATATTCATGCACGACGCCTGCGATCGTCACTTCGGTCGGCGCGTAGCCCACCATTGACGACAGCAGCACACGCCGAAGCGCGTTACCCAAGGTGTGGCCGTAACCGCGTTCAAACGGTTCCATAACCACTTTCGCATGGCTCTCACCAAGCGATTCAACAGCGATGATCTTGGGCTTCAACAAACTGGTTTGCATAGGTTTTCCTTTTCAATACCCTCGGCTCGTTACACCGATAAGGCTGACCGGTAACAACCTGAAAATAAACAGCCGAGACGCCCCCTTGCGCAACGCAATCGGGGTGCCCCGGCCATTAATCCGATTACCGCGAATACAATTCGACGATCAGGCTTTCGTTGATATCGCCAGCGATGTCGCTGCGTTCCGGCTTCGACTTGAACGTGCCTTCGAACTTCTTCGAATCGACAGCGACCCAGCTCGGCAGACCGCCTTGCTCAGCCAGCGACAGTGCTTCGAGAATACGCGCCTGCTTCTTTTTCTGTTCGCGCACTGCGACGATGTCGCCCGCCTTAACTTGCATC
The DNA here is from genome assembly GCF_046027215.1 of Paraburkholderia fungorum. Classification (GTDB taxonomy): domain Bacteria; phylum Pseudomonadota; class Gammaproteobacteria; order Burkholderiales; family Burkholderiaceae; genus Paraburkholderia; species Paraburkholderia fungorum_D. The sequence continues at coordinate 4,253,818 of NZ_JAQQEN010000001.1, forward strand.
GACGGGATGTTCGACACAACGCCGTTCACCGTGATCGCCTTGTGGCTCACGAGCTGACGCGCTTCAGCGCGCGTCGAACCGAAACCCATGCGATACACGACGTTGTCCAGACGCGATTCGAGCAGTTGCAGCAGGTTTTCACCCGTGTTGCCCTTCAGGCGGTCGGCTTCGGCGAAGTAACGGCGGAATTGACGCTCGAGGACACCATAGATGCGCTTCACTTTTTGCTTTTCGCGCAGCTGCGTGCCGTAGTCGGACGTACGTGCACCCGACGTGCGGCCATGCTGGCCGGGCTTGCTGTCAAGCTTGCACTTGTCAGCGAGCGAACGACGGGCGCTCTTCAGGAAGAGGTCAGTGCCTTCACGGCGGGACAGCTTGGCCTTAGGGCCGATATAACGTGCCACGTTGATTCCTTCTATGATTAATCACACGAATGCGTACATTCGCGCTAGTCCGAACCCTTTGGGTCGAACGGTGGGCTTAGTCAATTCAATAGCGCAAGCAGCCTGTCGTCGCCGAACTATCAATCCGGCGGCCAACAGGCGCTAGCGAAAACAGCGTCTTAGATACGACGACGCTTCGGCGGACGGCAGCCGTTGTGCGGGACCGGGGTCACGTCGGAGATCGCGGTGATCTTGATGCCAAGACCATGCAACGCGCGCACCGCCGATTCGCGGCCAGGACCGGGGCCCTTGATACGCACTTCGAGGTTCTTCACGCCGTATTCCATCGCCACTCGGCCAGCCGATTCGGCTGCCACCTGGGCTGCAAACGGGGTCGATTTACGCGAACCCTTGAAGCCCTGGCCACCCGACGTTGCCCAGGCAAGTGCATTGCCTTGACGATCGGTGATCGTGATGATGGTGTTGTTGAACGACGCGTGAACGTGAACCACGCCCTCGGCGACGTTCTTCTTGACCTTCTTGCGAACGCGTTGCGCCGCGGAGTTGTTCGAAGCCTTAGCCATTACGTTTTCCTGTAACTGTCAGTTCCGCTTACTTCTTCAGCGATTGCGCTGCACGACGCGGACCCTTGCGCGTACGGGCATTCGTACGCGTGCGTTGGCCACGCAGGGGCAAGCCCTTGCGATGACGCACGCCACGGTAGCAGCCGAGATCCATCAGGCGCTTGATGTTCATCGTCGTTTCACGGCGCAGATCGCCTTCAACGATGAACTTGCCGACTTCTTCACGCAGCTTTTCGAGGTCTGCGTCGTTCAGGTCTTTGACCTTCTTCGAAAATGCCACACCAGCAGCGACGCAGATGTCGCGCGAGCGCGTGCGGCCGACACCGTAAATAGCCGTCAGGCCGATTTCGGTATGCTGGTGATTCGGGATGTTAACCCCTGCGATACGAGCCATTGTTTTTCCTCAAACAAAAAGCGCAGCAAAAAGCGCGGCGTTCAGCCTTGACGCTGTTTGTGGCGCGGATCAGAGCTGCAAATCACGCGCACAACGCCTTTGCGCTTGATGATCTTGCAATTGCGGCAAATGCGCTTAACCGATGCCATCACTTTCATGATATTACCCTTTTTTCAAATCACTTCGCCCGGAACACGATCCGCGCACGCGACAGATCGTAAGGCGTCAATTCAACCGTTACCTTGTCGCCCGGCAAGATTCGGATGTAGTGCATCCGCATCTTGCCGGATATGTGTCCCAATACGACATGGCCGTTTTCCAGCTTCACCCTAAAGGTAGCGTTAGGCAGGTTTTCGATGACTTCACCCTGCATCTGGATAACATCGTCTTTGGCCATAAGTCCTTTCAACGCATCGGGACGCCGCCGCCTTTGAAATTAGCTTTCTTCAGCAGCGATTCATACTGTTGCGACATAACGTACGACTGCACCTGCGCCATGAAATCCATTGTGACGACGACAATGATCAGCAGCGACGTTCCACCAAAATAAAACGGCACGTTCCAGCGCAGTACCAAAAATTCAGGCAGCAAACAAACAAACACGATGTAGATCGCACCAGCCAGCGTCAGACGCGTCAGGATGCGGTCGATGTATCGCGCGGTTTGATCGCCCGGGCGGATGCCTGGGACGAAAGCGCCACTCTTCTTCAGGTTGTCGGCCGTTTCTCTGCTGTTGAACACCAGTGCGGTGTAGAAGAAGCAGAAGAAGACGATCGCCAACGCGTACAGCAACACGTACACGGGTTGACCGGGCTTAAGGGCTTCGGCCACGTTGTGCAACGTGTCTGCGAACCAGCTGGCACGCGACCCCGAACTAAACCAGTTCAGGATGGTTGCCGGGAAGAGAATGATCGACGATGCAAAGATCGGCGGAATCACACCCGACATATTCAACTTCAGCGGCAGATGTGAAGACTGTCCGCCGTAAATCTTGTTACCGACCTGCCGCTTGGCGTAGTTCACAAGAATCTTGCGTTGGCCGCGTTCAATGAACACAACCAGATACGTCACAGCGGCAATCAGCGCGACCACGATAATCGCCGAGATGATGCTCATCGAGCCGGTTCGCACCAGTTCGAAAAGACCACCGACTGCGTTCGGGAGGCCCGCCGCAATACCACCGAAAATGATGATCGAGATACCGTTGCCAAGCCCGCGTTCCGTGATCTGCTCACCCAGCCACATCAGGAACATCGTGCCGGTCACCAGCGTCACGACCGTCGTCAGCCGAAATACCATTCCCGGATCGATCACCAGGCCTGGCTGATTTTCCATTGCGACGGCAATGCCGAACGCCTGAAACGTCGCCAGCAGGACCGTAAAGATACGCGTGTACTGCGTAATCTTCCGTTGACCCGCCTGTCCTTCCTTTTTCAGCGCTTCCAGCTGCGGCGAGACAATCGCCAGCAACTGCATGATGATCGACGCCGAAATGTACGGCATGATCCCCAGCGCAAAAATCGTGAACCGCGAAAGTGCACCACCCGAGAACATGTTGAACATGCCAAGGATGCCGCCCGACTGGCTTTGAAACAACTTTGCCAGCTGGTCCGGGTCAATACCCGGCACCGGAATGTGCGCGCCGATACGGTAGACGATCAACGCCAGCAGCAGGAATACTGCACGCCGACGCAGATCGCCAAACTTCGCCGCGCTGCGACCGGGTTTTGCGAGACTCGGACTGTTAGCCAAGTACCTTCTCCGATGCAAATGCTAGTGACGGCAAATAACTTGCGCGTTACTCGGCAAAAGAGCCGCCGGCTGCTTCGATAGCAGCGCGCGCACCCTTCGTCGCACCCAGACCCTTCACAACGACCTTGCGCTTCAGCTCGCCCGTCGCGATGATCTTGGCGCTCTTGATCAGCTCGCCGAGCAGGCCGGCTTGCTTCAGAGCCAACAGATCGATTTCGTCGACCGGCAGCTTTTCCAGATCAGAGAGACGCACTTCACCGACAAATTCCTTCGTCAGCGAGGTGAAGCCACGCTTCGGCAGGCGACGTTGCAGCGGCATTTGACCGCCTTCGAAGCCGACCTTGTGAAAGCCGCCCGAACGCGACTTCTGACCCTTGTGACCGCGGCCAGCCGTCTTGCCCAGACCGGAGCCGATGCCACGGCCGACGCGACGCTTAGCGTGCTTCGAGCCTTCAGCCGGCTTCAGGTTATTCAATTCCATTATCAACTCCTTGAGTCCTGGTCAGCCGCTTAGCTGATGACCTTAACGAGGTACGAAACCTTGTTGATCATGCCGCGCACAGCCGGCGTGTCCTGCAACTCGCTAACCGAGTTGAGTCGGCGCAGGCCCAAGCCACGCACCGTTGCACGGTGCGTTTCACGGGTGCCGATCAGGCTCTTGACGAGCTGGACCTTGACAGTTTTATCAGACATGGTGTCCACCTTAGCCCAGAATATCTTCGACGGACTTGCCGCGCTTCGCCGCGATATCACCCGGCGTCGACTGCTTACGCAGACCGTCGAGCGTTGCACGAACGAGGTTATACGGGTTCGTCGAACCGTGGCTCTTGGCCACAACGTTCTGCACGCCCATCACGTCGAACACTGCGCGCATCGGGCCGCCAGCGATCACACCGGTACCGTCTTTCGCCGGAGCGAGGAGGACCATCGATGCGCCATGCTTACCGTGCACTTCGTGTTGCAGGGTACCGTTCTTAAGCGGCACCTTGAACATGTTGCGGCGAGCCTGTTCCATCGCCTTCTGAACAGCGACCGGCACTTCCTTCGCCTTGCCCTTGCCCATACCGACGCGGCCATCACCGTCACCAACCACGGTCAGTGCGGCAAAACCGAGAATCCGGCCGCCCTTCACAACCTTGGTCACGCGGTTGACCGAAATCATCTTTTCGCGCAGGCCGTCGTCGCGTTCGTCAGCCTGAACTTTCGCTTGCATCTTTGCCATGACGAATTCTTCCCTTAGAACTTGAGTCCGGCTTCGCGCGCCGCATCAGCCAGCGCTTTCACGCGGCCGTGGTAACGGAAACCCGAACGGTCGAAGGCGACGGATTCGATGCCGGCAGCCTTAGCCTTTTCTGCAATGCGCTTACCGATCAGGGTCGCAGCAGCGACGTTTCCGCCCTTGCCCGTCTGATCAGCCAGTTGCGCACGCACTTCGGCTTCGAGCGTCGACGCGCTGGCAAGCACCTTGGTGCCGCACGGCGAGAACACTTGCGCATAGATGTGCGTGTTCGTGCGATGCACGGCGAGACGCGCGACCTGCAGCTCAGCGATCTTGATACGCGTCTGACGAGCGCGGCGCAGGCGAGATTGAGTCTTATCCATGATTGCGCACCCTTACTTCTTCTTCGTTTCTTTGAGGATCACAACCTCATTGGCGTAACGCACACCCTTGCCCTTGTAGGGCTCCGGCGGGCGATAGCCGCGCACTTCTGCAGCGACTTGGCCAACTTGTTGCTTATTGATCCCCTTGATCACGATTTCGGTTTGCGTCGGGGTTTCAGCCTTGACGCCTTCCGGCATCTGGTGCACCACGGGGTGCGAGAAACCCAGCGACAGGTTCAGCTTGTCGCCTTGCGCCTGTGCGCGGTAACCGACGCCAACCAGCGTCAGCTTGCGCTCGAAACCCTTCGTCACGCCGTTCACCATGTTCGCAACCAGTGCGCGCATCGTGCCCGACATCGCATTCGCTTCGCGGCTTTCGTCAACCGGCTCGAACTTCAGCGTGCCGTTGTCGTTCACCACCTTCACGAGGCTGTTTGCAGCCTGCGAAATCGTACCCAGCGGGCCCTTGACGGTAATGCGTTCGTCGCTCAGGGCCACTTCTGCGCCTTGCAGCGCGATCGGGCTTTTACCTACTCGAGACATGTTTCTCTCCTTTCGGCCTTAAGCGACGTAGCAGATGACTTCGCCGCCAACGCCCGTTGCACGCGCCTTGCGGTCCGTCATCACGCCCTTCGGCGTCGACACGATTGCCACGCCGAGGCCATTCATGACCACGGGGATGTCGTTACGGCCGCGGTACACACGCAGACCAGGCTTCGAAACGCGTTCAATGCGCTCGATCACCGGACGGCCAGCGTAGTACTTCAACACGATGTTCAATTCAGACTTCGCACCTTCGGACTTCACTGCGAAATCATCGATATAGCCTTCGTCCTTCAGGACCTGCGCAATCGCAACCTTGACTTTCGACGAGGGCATTGTCACCGAAACTTTCTCAACCATCTGCGCATTGCGGATGCGAGTCAGCATATCGGCGATAGGATCACTCATGCTCATTTACGTTTCTCCTATTACCAGCTCGCCTTGGTCAGGCCAGGGATCTCGCCGCGGAACGCGATTTCGCGAATCTTGTTACGCGCCAGCCCGAATTTACGGAACGTGCCACGCGGGCGACCGGTAATTGCACAACGATTGCGCTTACGGGTCGGGTTAGAGTTGCGCGGCAGTTGTTGCAGTTCCAGACGTGCTGCGTAATGCTCTTCGTCCGACTTGCTCATATCGCCAATGATCGCTTTCAGCTCAGCACGCTTGGGAGCGTACTTAGCGGCCAGGCGAGCACGCTTCTTTTCACGTTCGATCAGTGCCAGTTTAGCCACGGTAACCTCAGTTTCTGAACGGGAACTTGAAGCTGGCGAGCAGAGCCTTTGCTTCGTCGTCGGTCTTCGCAGTCGTCGTGATGCTGATGTTCAGCCCACGCAGTGCGTCGATCTTGTCGTAGTCGATTTCGGGGAAAATGATCTGCTCTTTCACACCGATGTTGTAGTTGCCGCGACCATCGAACGCACGACCCGACACGCCACGGAAGTCACGCACACGGGGGAGCGCGACCGTCACGAAACGGTCCAGAAATTCGTACATTGCCTGACCACGCAACGTGACCATTGCACCGATCGGATAGCCCTGACGGATCTTGAAGCCAGCGATTGCCTTGCGTGCCTTCGTGATCACCGGCTTCTGGCCTGCGATCTTCGTCAGGTCGCCAACGGCGTTTTCGATGATCTTCTTGTCAGCAACCGCTTCGCCAAGGCCCATGTTCAGGGTGATCTTGGTGATGCGCGGCACTTCCATCACGGACTTGTAACCGAACTTCTCGATGAGGCCGGGTACAACCTTTTCTTTGTAAAACTCTTGCAAACGAGCCATTTTTTTACTCCGCAGCGTCAGGCGCTCAGCTCGGCACCGGTCGTCTTAAGGAAACGGACTTTCTTGTCTCCTTCGACCTTGATGCCTACACGCGACGCCTTGCCATTCGCGTCGACCAATGCGACGTTCGAAATTTGCAGCGGCATCGTCTTGGCTTCAACACCGCCCGTCGTACCCTTCATCGGGTTCGGCTTGACGTGTTTCTTGACGAGGTTAATGCCCTCGACAATCACTTTGCCTTCGCCAACGGACAGCACGACGCCGCGCTTGCCTTTATCTTTGCCGGTGATGACGATAACTTCGTCACCTTTGCGAATCTTGTTCATCGCGACTCCTTACAGCACTTCCGGTGCCAACGAAACGATCTTCATGAATCGTTCGCTGCGCAACTCGCGCGTGACAGGCCCGAAAATACGGGTGCCAATAGGTTCGAGCTTGGCATTTAACAACACTGCAGCATTGCCATCGAACTTGATCAGCGAGCCGTCTTGACGGCGCACGCCCTTGGCGGTACGAACCACCACGGCGTTATAAATTTCGCCTTTCTTCACGCGCCCGCGCGGCGTTGCTTCTTTGACGGTCACCTTGATGATGTCGCCAATGCTGGCATAACGACGCTTCGAGCCGCCGAGAACCTTGATGCACATGACTTCACGCGCACCGGTGTTGTCGGCCACTTCAAGCCGAGTTTCGGTCTGGATCATGGTTTATCTATCCCAACTTAATCCGGTCACACCACCATGGCGTACCCGGTCAGTCTTGGTCCCGTCAGCCAATCGGCTGCTTGGGTATGAACAGCAGCGACGGCAAACGAAACCCGCCATCGCAATCCGGTGAATCCTTCGGAACAGACTGGCGCCTGAACCGCTTCCCCCACCAACTTCGCCCGCGACGGGGCTCCCATAAAAGAGGGAAGACCGAGATTATAACAAATAATCTCGGTCTTGCAAGCGAAACCTACTGCGATTTCAATTACTTCTACAACTTTGCGGCGTCAGATGACGCGAGCAGCCTCGACCAGGCGAGCAACAACCCAAGCTTTCGTCTTCGAAATCGGACGCGTTTCCTGGATTTCAACGAGGTCACCCTCGTTGTACGTGTTCGCATCGTCGTGCGCGTGATACTTCTTCGAACGCACAACGTACTTGCCGTAGATCGGGTGCTTCACGCGGTGCTCGACCAGCACGGTGACCGTCTTGTCCATCTTGTTGCTGACGACCTTGCCGACCAGCGTCCGCTTGAGCGAGGTTTTTACGCTATCGTTCATTTCTGGTTCGCCTTCTCAGTCAGGACGGTCCGCACACGCGCGATGTCGCGACGAACCTTCTTCAGCTGGCTCGTGTTCGTGAGCTGCTGGGTCGCGAGTTGCATGCGCAGGCCGAATTGCGCCTTCAACAGGTCCGACAGCTCCTTGTTGAGCGCGGCCTGATCTTTCTGGTGAAGTTCGGAAGCCTTCATCATTTGCTCCTTAGGCGCCGAGCTGACGCACGATAAACGTCGTCTTGAGCGGCAGCTTAGCTGCAGCCAGACGGAACGCTTCGCGTGCCAGCTCTTCGGTTACGCCGTCCATTTCGTACAGCATCTTGCCCGGTTGAATCTCTGCGACGTAGTACTCAGGGTTACCTTTACCGTTACCCATCCGTACTTCAGCCGGCTTGTGCGAGATCGGCTTGTCCGGGAAGATGCGGATCCAGATGCGGCCACCACGCTTGATGTGACGCGTCATTGCACGACGTGCCGCTTCAATCTGGCGCGCGGTCAGACGACCACGACCGATAGCCTTCAGGCCGAACTCACCGAACGACACCGCGTTGCCGCGGGTAGCGATACCGGTGTTACGACCCTTCTGCTCTTTGCGATACTTTCTGCGTTTCGGTTGCAGCATCGTTATTCTCCAGTCTTCCCGTCGCCGCCGGCACCGCCAGCACGACGAGGAGCGCCACGGCGTGCACCTGCCGGGCCACCACCTTCACCATCGCGACGCGGACGGCGATCGCCACCCGGACGTGCGTTGCGGCGCGGACGCTTTTCTTCAGCGGCTTCTTCAACCACCGGTGCGTCGTTGCGGCCGAGCGTGTCGCCCTTATAGACCCACACCTTCACGCCGATGATGCCGTACGTCGTCTTCGCTTCCGACGTTGCGTAGTCGATATCAGCACGCAGCGTATGAAGGGGCACGCGACCTTCGCGATACCATTCCGTACGAGCGATTTCGATACCGTTCAGGCGGCCAGCGCTCATGATCTTGATGCCTTGAGCACCCAGACGCATTGCGTTTTGCATCGCACGCTTCATCGCGCGGCGGAACATAATCCGGCGCTCGAGTTGTTGCGTGATCGAGTCCGCGATCAGTTGCGCATCGGTTTCCGGCTTGCGGATTTCTTCGATGTTGACGTGGACCGGAACGCCCATACGGCGTTGCAGTTCCGACTTCAGCAGCTCGATATCCTCGCCCTTCTTACCGATAACCACACCCGGACGCGAGCTATAAATCGTGATGCGCGCGTTTTTCGCCGGACGCTCGATAACGACGCGACCAACCGAAGCGTTTTTCAGCTTCTTCTTCAGGTATTCACGAACACCGATGTCTTCCTGCAACATCGCCGCGAAATTGTTGTTGTTCGCGTACCAACGCGACGCCCAATTGCGGCTGACGGCCAAACGGAAGCCAGTCGGATGAATTTTCTGTCCCATCGTATGACCCCTTAATTCCCGACCGTCACAGTGATGTGACAGGATTGCTTCTCGATGCGGTTACCACGGCCTTTAGCGCGCGCGGTAAAACGCTTGAGCGAGGCAGCCTTGTCGACCATGATGCTCGTTACCTTGAGCTCGTCGATATCGGCGCCTTCGTTATGCTCCGCATTCGCGATCGCCGACAGCACGACCTTTTTCACGATTCCCGCAGCCTTCTTCGGCGAGAACGTCAGAACGTTCAACGCCTTGTCGACCGGCAAACCGCGGATCTGGTCAGCCACAAGGCGCGTTTTCTGCGCCGAGATGCGGGCACCGCGATGAATTGCTTTCACTTCCATCATGAGCCCCTTATTTCTTAGCCTTCTTGTCGGCTGCGTGACCCTTGAACGTCCGGGTCAATGCAAACTCGCCAAGCTTGTGGCCGACCATGTTTTCCGAGATGTACACCGGGACGTGTTGACGGCCGTTATGCACAGCAATCGTCAGACCGATGAAATCCGGCAGAATTGTCGAACGACGCGACCAGGTTTTGATCGGCTTCTTGTCACGCGCAGCGGCTGCCGACTCAACTTTCTTCAGCAAATGGGCGTCGCAGAACGGACCTTTTTTTACAGAACGTGCCATTGCCTACTCCTTAACGCTTGTGACGGCGCTGGACGATCATGCTCGTCGTGCGCTTGTTGCTGCGGGTGCGATAACCCTTAGCAGGCGTGCCCCACGGGCTCACCGGATCGCGACCTGCAGCCGTCTTGCCTTCACCACCGCCGTGCGGGTGATCGACCGGGTTCATTGCAACGCCACGCACCGTCGGGCGGATACCGCGCCAGCGATTCGCGCCAGCCTTACCGATTTGACGGAGGCTATGCTCTTCGTTGCCAACTTCACCAATCGTCGCGCGGCATTCAACGTGAACGCGGCGGATTTCACCCGAGCGCAGGCGGACCTGTGCGTAGATGCCTTCACGAGCCAGCAACATCGCCGACGTACCAGCCGAACGCGCCATTTGCGCGCCCTTGCCCGGCAGCATTTCGATGCAGTGGATCGTCGTACCGACCGGAATGTTGCGAATCGGCAGCGCGTTACCTGCGCGGATCGGAGCTTCCGAACCCGACATTAGTTGCTGGCCAACCGTCACACCCTTCGGAGCGATGATGTACTTGCGCTCGCCGTCTGCGTACAGAACCAGCGCGATGTTCGCGCTACGGTTCGGATCGTACTCAAGACGTTCGACCTTAGCCGCAATGCCGTCCTTGTTGCGACGGAAATCGACGACACGGTAATGATGCTTGTGACCACCACCCTTATGACGCGTGGTGATGTGGCCGTTGTTGTTACGGCCGGCGGTCGAGGATTGCGAATCGAGCAGCGGTGCGAACGGCTTGCCCTTATGCAGATCCTTGTTGACCACCTTGACCATCGCACGGCGACCCGGCGAAGTCGGCTTAACTTTAACGATTGCCATGATTACTTGGCCTCCGCTTCAAAGTTGATTTCCTGGCCGGGCTTCAGGCAGACGTACGCCTTCTTCACGTCCTTGCGCTTGCCCATGAAGCGACCAAAGCGCTTGGCTTTGCCCTTCGAGACCAGCACGTTGACGGAATTGACTTCCACCTTGAACAGCAGCTCGACTGCAGCTTTCACTTCCTGCTTCGTGGCATCGGGCGCGACTTCGAACACAACTTGCTCGTTCTTGTCGGCCACCAGCGTCGCCTTTTCGGAGATCACCGGCGCGAGCAGGACCTGCATCAAACGATGATCGTTCTTGCGAATCTCGCTCATGACAGCAACTCCTCGATCTGGGCGACCGCAGCCTTCGTGATCAGGATCTTCTTGAAGTAGATCAGCGACAGCGGGTCGGCGTAACGCGGTTCGACAACTGCCACATGGGCGAGGTTGCGCGACGCGAGGTACAGGTTTTCGTCAACCGTGTCGGTAATCACCAGCACGGAGTCGAGACCCATCGCCTTGAATTTTTCGGCCAGCAGCTTAGTCTTCGGCGCTTCGAGCGTCAGCTCGTCGACCACCGAGATGCGGCCTTCGCGGGCCAGCTGCGAGAAGATCGAGCAGAGACCTGCGCGATGCATCTTCTTGTTAACCTTGTGCGAAAAGTTTTCTTCCGGCGAATTCGGGAAGATCCGGCCACCGCCGCGCCACAACGGGCTCGACGACATACCGGCACGGGCGCGGCCCGTACCCTTCTGGCGCCACGGCTTCTTGGTCGTGTGCTTGACTTGCTCACGGTCCTTCTGCGCGCGGTTACCGCTACGGGCATTCGCTTGATACGCCACTACCACTTGGTGAATCAGGGCTTCGTTGTAATCGCGGCCGAACACGACGTCCGACGCGCTAACGCCTGCACCTTCCTGACCATTGGCATTCAGGAGCTTAAGTTCCATTATTTCGCTCCTTTCACGGCACGCGTCTTCACGGCCGGCGTAACGAATACCTTGCCACCCTTCGCACCCGGAACGGCGCCCTTGACCAGCAACAGCTTGCGGTCAGCGTCGATACGAGCGATTTCGAGGTTTTGCACGGTTACCGTATCGTCACCCATGTGACCGGTCATGCGCTTACCCGGGAAAACACGACCCGGATCCTGCGCCATACCGATCGAGCCCGGCACGTTGTGCGAGCGCGAGTTACCATGCGATGCACGGCCGGATGCGAAGTTGTAACGCTTGATGGTACCGGCGTAGCCCTTACCGATCGACACGCCTTGCACGTCGACCTTCTGGCCTACTTCGAACAGATCCGGACCGACCACGGTGCCGTTCGACAACTCGGCAGCCTTGGCAGCATCGATCTGGAATTCTTTGAGGATTTCACCGGCTTGAACACCGGCTTTGGCGAGATGACCGGCCAACGGCTTCGTCACACGCGATGCACGGCGCGTACCGAATGCAACCTGCACGGCTGTGTAGCCGTCGGTTTCAACAGTCTTGATCTGCGTCACGCGGTTGTCGGACACGTCCAGCACGGTAACGGGAATCGAATCCCCTTCTGCCGTGAAGATACGGGTCATGCCAACCTTGCGACCTACGAGTCCAAGGCTCATCGTTTTCTCCATTCCCAACTGCGATTGGTCGGGGCTAATTTACAAAATGCCGGTGCCGTTTCAGGCATGAATTCATGCTGCAGCACACCGACTTTTTTGCGCCAATGCGCGAAAAGCCTTGCATTATAGCGAGGCTTTTCGTTTTTCGCAAGCAATCAATGACTTAGCGTTGCCCGACACTTCGGACAACCTCTGGAAGCCTTATTGCAGCTTGATTTCCACGTCCACGCCAGCCGGCAAGTCCAGCTTCATCAGTGCGTCAACGGTCTTGTCCGTCGGATCGACGATGTCCATCAGGCGTTGGTGCGTACGGATTTCGAGTTGATCGCGCGACGTCTTGTTGACGTGCGGCGAACGCAGGATGTCGAAACGTTGGATGCGGGTCGGCAGGGGCACCGGACCACGAACGATTGCGCCAGTCCGCTTTGCCGTGTCGACGATTTCAGCTGCCGATTGGTCGATCAGGCGATAGTCGAAAGCCTTCAGGCGAATGCGGATTTTCTGGTTCTGCATGACAATTCCTTGGAAAGAACGAGGCGGTATTGCGCCGCCAGATAGTAAAAGAACGTAGAGCCGGGCACCTGCTGAGTGCCAGTGCCCGGCCCCGGGCACTACTTACTGCGACTTCAATCCTCGATTTTACTCGAGAATCTTGGCAACCACACCTGCGCCGACGGTACGGCCGCCTTCGCGGATTGCAAAACGCAGACCTTCTTCCATCGCGATCGGGTTGATCAGCTTCACCGTGATCGACACGTTGTCGCCCGGCATGACCATTTCCTTGTCCTTCGGCAACTCGATCGAGCCCGTCACGTCCGTCGTACGGAAGTAGAACTGCGGACGATAGTTGTTGAAGAACGGCGTGTGGCGGCCGCCTTCGTCCTTGCTCAGCACGTACACTTCAGCCGTGAAGTGCGTGTGCGGGTTGATCGAACCCGGCTTCGCCAGAACCTGGCCGCGCTCCACGTCTTCACGCTTCGTGCCGCGCAGCAGGATACCCACGTTGTCGCCTGCCTGACCCTGGTCGAGCAGCTTGCGGAACATTTCCACGCCCGTGCAGGTCGTCTTCACCGTCGGCTTGATACCCACGATTTCGATTTCTTCGCCGACCTTCACGATGCCGCGCTCAACGCGACCCGTCACCACCGTGCCACGACCCGAGATCGAGAACACGTCTTCCACCGGCATCAGGAACGCACCGTCAACTGCGCGCTCCGGCGTCGGGATGTACGTGTCCAGCGCGTCGGCCAGATTCATGATCGCCACTTCGCCCAGCTCGCCTGCGTCGCCTTCCAGCGCCAGCTTGGCCGAACCCTTGATGATCGGCGTGTCGTCGCCCGGGAAGTCGTACTTCGACAGAAGTTCGCGAACTTCCATCTCGACCAGCTCCAGCAGCTCAGCGTCGTCCACCATGTCGCACTTGTTCAGGAACACGATGATGTACGGAACGCCAACCTGACGCGCCAGCAGGATGTGCTCACGCGTTTGCGGCATCGGGCCGTCTGCTGCCGAGCACACCAGGATCGCGCCGTCCATCTGCGCTGCGCCCGTGATCATGTTCTTCACATAGTCAGCGTGGCCCGGGCAGTCCACGTGTGCGTAGTGGCGGTTAGCCGTTTCGTACTCGACGTGCGCCGTGTTGATCGTGATGCCGCGCGCCTTTTCTTCCGGCGCCGCGTCGATCTGGTCGTATGCCTTTGCTTCGCCGCCAAACTTCTTGGTCAGCACCGTCGTGATCGCTGCCGTCAGCGTGGTCTTGCCGTGGTCAACGTGACCGATCGTGCCGACGTTCACGTGCGGCTTGGTCCGTTCGAATTTACCTTTAGCCATGTTTCTCTTCTTTCAATAAGTTAATCGTTGAATGACTTTGCCGCGCGCTTACTTCGACTTCGCGTTGATGATCGCTTCAGACACGTTGCGCGGTGCTTCGGAGTAGTGCTTGAACTCCATCGTGTACGTTGCACGACCTTGGCTCAGCGAACGCAGCGACGTCGAGTAGCCGAACATTTCCGACAGCGGGACTTCGGCGCGAACGATCTTGCCGCCACCAATCATGTCTTCCATGCCCTGAACAATACCGCGACGGCCCGACAGGTCGCCCATCACGTTGCCCATGTAGTCTTCCGGCGTTTCGACTTCAACAGCCATCATCGGTTCGAGGATGACCGGCTGAGCCTTGCGCATTGCTTCCTTGAACGCCATCGAACCGGCCATGCGGAACGCGTTTTCGTTCGAGTCAACATCGTGGTACGAACCGAACGTCAGGTGAACCTTCACGTCAACGACCGGGAAGCCCGCCAGCACGCCAGCCTTCAGCGTTTCCTGGATACCCTTGTCGACTGCCGGGATGTATTCACGCGGAATCACACCGCCCTTGATTTCGTCCAGGAATTCGTAGCCCTTGCCCTGCTCATTCGGCTCGAGCGTGATGACCGCGTGACCATACTGGCCGCGACCACCCGACTGCTTGACGAACTTACCGTCAACGTCTTCCGCCTTGCCGCGGATCGTTTCACGATACGCCACTTGCGGCTTGCCGACGGTTGCTTCGACGCCGAATTCACGCTTCATCCGGTCGACCAGAATTTCCAGGTGGAGCTCGCCCATACCCGAAATAATGGTTTGACCCGACTCTTCGTCCGTTTGAACGCGGAACGACGGATCTTCCTGAGCCAGACGGTTCAGAGCCAGACCCATCTTTTCCTGGTCGGGCTTCGTCTTCGGCTCAACAGCCTGCGAAATCACCGGTTCCGGGAAAATCATGCGTTCGAGCACGATCGGGTGCAGCGGATCGCACAACGTGTCGCCCGTGGTCGCGTCTTTCAGGCCAACGGCAGCAGCGATGTCGCCTGCGTGCACTTCCTTGATTTCTTCACGCTGGTTTGCGTGCATCAGCAGAATACGACCGAGACGTTCCTTCTTGTCCTTGGTCGCGTTCAGCAGCGTGTCGCCCGACTTCGTCGTACCCGAGTACACACGGAAGAAGATCAGTTGGCCGACAAACGGGTCGGTCATGATCTTGAATGCGAGGGACGAGAACTTCTCGTCGTCAGCCGCACGGCGCTCAGCCTTTTCTCCGTTTTCGAGTTCACCCGTAACCGGCGGAATGTCGATCGGCGACGGCAGGAAGTCGAGCACAGCGTCCAGCATGCGCTGCACGCCCTTGTTCTTGAATGCGGTGCCGCACAGCATCGGCTGGATTTCGCAAGCGATCGTACGGTCGCGCAGACCCTTGATGATTTCCGCTTCCGTCAGTTCGCCCGACTCGAGGTACTTGTTCATCAGGTCTTCGGTCGACTCAGCTGCAGCTTCGATCATCTTCTCGCGCCATTCGTTGCACGTGTCGACGAGTTCAGCCGGGATGTCTTCGTACGAAAACTTCGTACCTTGGGACGCCTCGTCCCAAATGATCGCTTTCATCTTCAGCAGATCGACCACGCCCGTGAACGTTTCTTCAGCACCGATAGGCACCACGACCGGAACCGGGTTTGCCTTCAGACGCAACTTGAGCTGGTCGTAGACCTTGAAGAAGTTCGCGCCGGTACGATCCATCTTGTTGATGAACGCGAGACGGGGAACCTTGTACTTGTTGGCCTGACGCCACACGGTTTCCGACTGCGGCTGCACGCCGCCCACTGCGCAGTACACCATGCATGCACCGTCGAGCACGCGCATCGAGCGCTCAACTTCAATCGTGAAGTCAACGTGGCCCGGGGTGTCGATGATGTTGATGCGATGCTCAGCGCGGTCGCCGGCCATGCCCTTCCAGAACGCCGTGGTAGCAGCGGACGTGATCGTGATGCCGCGTTCCTGCTCCTGCTCCATCCAGTCCATGGTTGCAGCGCCGTCGTGAACTTCACCAATCTTGTGATTCACGCCGGTGTAGAACAGGATGCGCTCGGTCGTCGTCGTTTTGCCGGCGTCGATGTGAGCGCTGATACCGATGTTACGGTAGCGCTCGATAGGTGTCTTGCGAGCCACTTTGATCCTCTATTGGGATAACGCGATGCGAGAAATACCCATCGCGCTGTAACACAAACGGGCGAGGCGCTTTGTAAGCGCACCCGCCCGGAATTTCTTTCCGCTTTTTCTGCTAAACCCGGGTTCGGGAAGCTTAGAAACGGAAGTGCGAGAACGCCTTGTTGGCTTCTGCCATCCGGTGAACTTCATCGCGCTTCTTCATCGCACCGCCACGGCCTTCGGCCGCTTCGGAGAGTTCACCTGCCAGACGCAGGGCCATCGACTTCTCGCTGCGCTTCTTCGCGGCTTCACGCAACCAACGCATCGCCAATGCCATACGACGCGACGGACGCACTTCGACCGGAACCTGATAGTTCGCACCACCAACGCGGCGGCTCTTAACTTCGACCACCGGCTTGACGTTGTTGAGCGCTACCGTGAACACTTCCAGCGGGTCCTTGCCACCCTTGGTCTGGATCTGTTCGAAAGCGCCGTACACGATACGCTCAGCAACCGACTTCTTGCCGGAGAGCATCAGTACGTTCATGAACTTGGCTACATCTACGTTACCGAACTTCGGATCCGGCAACACTTCCCGCTTGGGGACTTCGCGACGACGCGGCATGTTTCTTCCTTTACTTTTTCAGTTGGAGCTGTTTTCAGCCCCGCGGTCACCAACTAACCCGATTCATCTCTAACGACTTACCAGCCTGGTCGGGTGACCACTTACTCGACAGCGCCGGCGATTCCGGCACCACCGCTATTACCGCCTTTGCAGGCGACCTGAAATACTTCACCGGCTAATTACTTGCCAGCTTATTTGCCTGCTTTTGCACGCTTCGCACCGTACTTCGAGCGAGCCTGCTTGCGATCCTTGACGCCCTGGGTATCCAGCGAACCACGAACCATGTGGTAACGCACACCCGGCAAGTCCTTAACACGGCCGCCGCGAATCAGCACGACCGAGTGTTCCTGCAGGTTGTGGCCTTCACCACCGATGTACGAAATAACTTCGAAGCCGTTCGTCAGACGAACCTTGGCAACCTTACGCAGTGCCGAGTTAGGCTTCTTCGGCGTCGTGGTGTACACACGGGTGCACACGCCGCGACGCTGGGGGCAGTCCTGCAAAGCCGGGCTCTTGCTCTTCGTCGTTTCCGACGCGCGGCCTTTGCGAACCAGTTGATTGATGGTTGGCATTGTTTATTCCTGAAATTGAACAAAATCGACGCATCTGTTTCCGGGCAAAGCAGAAACGATTGCGCATCGAACTTCCGGACCGGGGTGTCAGCGCACGAATTGACTTCGCACACAGGCATTCCAAGAACCGGAACCTAGCATAATATTCCGAAAATGCTAAGAGAGTCAACAGGTTGCGACGTTTCGCACGCCTGCCGACCGCTGGAGCCGCTCAATCGGCAGCGACGACTTCCAGCAACTCGTCGCCAAAACGGTCAAGTTTGCGTGCTCCCATACCAGGAATGCCGCGCAAATCTTCAATCGAATCGGGGCCATTGCGGGCGATTTCCGCCAGAGTGGCGTCGTGGAAGATGACGTAGGCCGGCACGCCATCGCTTTTCGCCGTCTCGGTTCGCCAGGCACGTAGGCGGTCCCAGCGAGCACGCTCGCGCGGGCCCATGCCGATTGTCGGGTCAGCGCGCTCACTCGTACGCCCGGACGACTGACGGGTGCGCGTGGGTTTCACATAGCGGCGCATCGTGACGTTCTGCTCGCTTTTCAGCACGCCTTTGGCCGCCGCGGTAAGCATGAGCGAACCGTATCCCTCGTGGTCTACCGTCAGATAGCCAAACGCGACGAGTTGACGGAATACCGCGCGCCATTCCGGCTCGCCGAGTGCCGCGCCGATGCCGAAAGTGGTCAGCTTTTCGTGACCGCGCTGCATGACCTTCTCGCTGCGGTTGCCGCGCAGGATGTCGATCAAGTGGCCGGCGCCGAAGTTGAATCCGCTCGCCCGCTGTGCACGGAACACGCAGGACAGCGCCATTTGCGCTTCGCGCGTCGCGTCCCATGTGGCTGGCGGTTCGAGACAGTTGTCGCAATTGCCGCACGGTTTGCTCGTTTCACCGAAGTACGCGAGCAATCGAACCCGGCGACAGGTGGCCGCTTCGCACAAGCCGAGCAACGCGTCGAGCTTGCCGGTCTGCACGCGTTTATGCGCGTCGTCGGCATCCGACTCCTCGATCATTTTCCGCTGCTGCACGACGTCGCCAAGACCGTATGCCATCCATGCATTGGCTGGCATGCCGTCGCGGCCCGCTCGCCCCGTTTCCTGGTAATACCCTTCCACGCTCTTCGGCAAATCCAGGTGCGCCACAAAACGTACGTCCGGCTTGTCGATACCCATACCGAACGCGATCGTCGCGCACATCACGATGCCTTCTTCGCGCTGAAACATCTCCTGATGTTTCTGGCGGATTTCGAACTCCATGCCGGCGTGATACGGCAAAGCACGCATGCCCTTCTCTTTCAGCCACTCCGCTGTTTCTTCGACCTTGCGGCGCGACAGGCAATAAACCACGCCAGCGTCGGTCGTGCCGTCTGGCTTCGAGTGTTCGGCTCGAATGAAGTCGAGCAGTTGCGTGCGCGCGTTGTCTTTTTCTACGATCCGGTAGCGGATGTTCGGCCGATCGAAACTCGACACGAAGATGCGTGCGTCGTCCAACGCCAGGCGGTGGATGATCTCATCACGCGTGATCGCATCCGCGGTGGCGGTGAGCGCAATGCGCGGCACGTTCGGGAAGCGTTCGTGCAACACCGACAACTGGATATATTCAGGCCGAAAGTCATGGCCCCATTGCGACACGCAATGCGCCTCGTCGATTGCGAACAAGCCGATGCGGGTGCGCTCGAGCAATTCCTGGAAACGCGGTGTCATCAGCCGTTCCGGCGCTACATACAGCAGATCGATCTCACCCTCGCGCAACGCTCGCTCAGTGGCCATCGCTTCTGCACTCGACAACGTCGAATTCAGGTAAGCGGCACGCACGCCGACTTCTGTTAGCGCGGCAACCTGGTCTTGCATCAAGGCGATCAGCGGGGACACCACGATCCCGGCTCCGCAGCCCGCTTCGCGCCGCACCAGCGACGGAATCTGATAACACAGCGACTTGCCGCCGCCGGTCGGCATCAGCACGAGGCAATCGCCGCCGCTGGCGACGTGCTCGACAATTTCGCCCTGCTGTCCTCTGAACGCGGGGTAGCCGAAGACTTCGTTGAGGATTTCGAGCGGACGGGACATGAGTTCGAGAGAAGCAGCGTGATGCCGGTGACACGAATTTTACCAACGCATTCGTGCTGCGCCCGCGTTTTGCGACAACGTTAGCTATTTGGCCGACGAATCAACGAAAACGCACAAAAGTGAGGCGCGCGCGGTGCGTGGGACAAAAAAAAGCCGCTCAGTCGAAACTGAGCGGCTTCGCTGGCTGATGAGCCCAAGCGGCTTGCGCCGCCCGGACTTACTCGCCTGAGTGCTGCTGTTCGGCGGCCGGAGTTTCCGGCGTACCGAATTCGAACGACTCTTCCGCTGCGATCTGATCGAAACGCTCGCGGTCGGACAGTTCCTTGCTCTTGCGTGCCTTGTGGAACGCGAGACCCGTACCGGCCGGAATCAGACGGCCGACGATCACGTTTTCCTTCAGACCGCGCAGATCGTCGCGCTTGCCCATGATCGCCGCTTCGGTCAGCACGCGGGTCGTTTCCTGGAACGACGCCGCCGAGATGAACGAATCGGTCGACAACGAGGCCTTCGTGATACCGAGCAAGACGTTTTCGTACGTTGCCGGACGCTTGTCTTCCGCGATCATACGGTCGTTCTCATCGAGCATATCCGACCGCTCGACCTGTTCGCCCGGGATGAAACGCGTATCGCCGTTGTCCGAAATCTGCACGCGGCGCAGCATCTGACGAACAATCACTTCGATGTGCTTGTCGTTGATCTTCACGCCTTGCAGACGGTACACGTCCTGCACTTCGTCCACGATGTAACGCGACAGCGCTTCGATACCTTGCAGACGCAAGATATCGTGCGGATCGGCCGGACCGTCGACAATCATTTCGCCCTTGTTGACGACCTGACCATCGTGCACCAGAACCTGCTTTTCCTTCGCAATCAGGAACTCGTGCTGATTGCCGTCGAGGTCCGTGATAACGAGACGCTGCTTGCCCTTCGTGTCCTTACCGAACGACGTCGTGCCCGTGACTTCCGCCAGAATACCGGCGTCCTTTGGCGAACGCGCTTCGAACAGTTCGGCCACACGCGGCAGACCACCGGTAATGTCACGCGTTTTCTGCGATTCAACCGGGATACGTGCCAGCACTTCACCGACCTGCACTTGCTGACCGTCCTTCACGGTGATCAGAGCGCCGACCTGGAAGCCGATCTGCACCGAGTGCTCGGTGTTCGGGATCTTGACTTCTTCGCCGTTCGCATCGAGCAGCTTGACCTGCGGACGCACCGTCTTCGACGCTTGCGAACCACGACGCTTCACGTCGATCACGACCAGCGTGGACAGACCCGTCACATCGTCGATCTGCTTGGCAACCGTCACGCCTTCTTCGACGTTTTCGAACTTCACCGTACCGCCCCACTCGGTGATGATCGGACGCGTCATCGGGTCCCACGTCGCCAGTTGCGTGCCGGCCTTGATCTGCGCGCCGTCCAGTTGCAACAGCGTCGCGCCGTACGGCACCTTGTGACGTTCACGCTCACGGCCGTGGTCGTCGGTGATCATCGCTTCGCCCGAACGCGAGATGACGATCTGCTCGCCCTTCGCGTTGGTGACGTAACGCATGGTCGCCGTGAAACGCACGGTACCGTTCGACTTCGCTTCAACCGACGAAGCCACTGCTGCACGCGATGCCGCACCACCGATGTGGAACGTACGCATCGTGAGCTGCGTACCCGGTTCACCGATCGACTGAGCAGCGATCACGCCCACTGCTTCGCCAACGTTGACCGACGAGCCACGACCCAAGTCGCGGCCATAGCAGGCGGCGCACAGGCCGTAACGCGTTTCGCAAGTCAGCGGGGTACGCACGCGCACTTCGTCGATGCCGAGTCGTTCGATTTCTTCGACCGCGTCTTCGTCGAGCAGCGTGCCCGTTTCGTACAGCGTTTCCTGCGATTCCGGATTGACGACGTCAGCCACCGTCACGCGACCGAGAATACGGTCACGCAGCGCTTCGACGACTTCACCGCCTTCGACCAACGCTTTCATGGCGACGCCGTTGGACGTACCGCAATCGTCCTCGACCACCACCAGATCCTGCGTCACGTCGACCAGACGACGCGTCAGGTAACCCGAGTTTGCCGTCTTCAGTGCCGTATCAGCCAGACCCTTACGTGCGCCGTGGGTCGAGATGAAGTATTGCAACACGTTCAGGCCTTCACGGAAGTTCGCCGTAATCGGCGTCTCGATGATCGAGCCGTCCGGCTTCGCCATCAGGCCACGCATACCGGCCAGCTGACGAATCTGAACCGCGGAACCACGAGCACCCGAGTCAGCCATCATGTAGATGGAGTTGAACGATTCCTGACGCGTTTCGTTGCCGTCGCGATCCACAACTGGTTCCGTCGACAGCTGTTCCATCATCGCCTTGCCGACCGCTTCCGACGTTGCCGACCAGATGTCGACCACGTTGTTGTAGCGCTCTTGCGACGTGACGAGACCCGACATGTACTGACGGTCGTATTCCTTCACCTTCTTCGCGGCGTCGCCGACGATGGTTTCCTTCTGCGGCGGCACGAGCATGTCGTCGACGCAGATCGAGATACCAGCGCGCGTGGCCAGACGGAAACCCGACTGCATCAACTGGTCGGCAAAAATCACCGTTTCACGCAGACCGCACTTACGGAATGCGGTGTTGATCAGGCGCGAAATTTCCTTCTTCTTCAGCGGCTTGTTCAGAACCGAGAACGGCAGACCCGGCGGCAGAATTTCCGACAGGATCGAACGGCCGACGGTCGTCGCATACAGCGTGATCTTCGGCACGAACGCCGGCGCGCCTTCCGACTTGTCTTCGTTGTGGACCATTTCCGTGATCCGCACGTTGACGCGCGAGGCGAGCTCGACTTCCTTGTTCTCGTACGCACGCAGCGCTTCCGAGACGCCCGTGAACGTCAGGCCTTCGCCCTTCGCGTTCACTGCTTCACGGGTCGCGTAGTACAGACCGAGCACGATATCCTGCGACGGCACGATCGACGGATCGCCGTTGGCCGGGAACAGGACGTTGTTCGACGCCAGCATCAGCGTACGCGCTTCCATCTGCGCTTCGAGCGACAGCGGCACGTGCACAGCCATCTGGTCACCGTCGAAGTCGGCGTTGAACGCCGCGCAAACGAGCGGGTGCAGCTGGATTGCCTTGCCTTCGATCAGCACCGGCTCGAAAGCCTGAATGCCAAGACGGTGCAGCGTAGGCGCACGGTTCAGCATGACCGGATGTTCGCGGATCACCTCTTCGAGGATGTCCCACACCACCGGCGTCTGGTTCTCGACTTCCTTCTTCGCAGCCTTGATGGTGGTAGCAACACCCATCACTTCCAGCTTGTTGAAGATGAACGGCTTGAACAGTTCGAGCGCCATCAGCTTCGGCAGGCCGCACTGATGCAGCTTGAGCGTCGGGCCAACCACGATCACCGAACGGCCGGAGTAGTCAACGCGCTTACCGAGCAAGTTCTGACGGAAACGACCGCCCTTACCCTTGATCATGTCAGCGAGCGACTTCAGCGGACGCTTGTTCGCGCCGGTCATTGCCTTACCGCGGCGACCGTTATCGAGCAGCGAATCGACGGCTTCCTGCAGCATCCGCTTTTCGTTGCGGACGATGATTTCAGGCGCCTTCAGTTCGAGCAGACGCTTCAACCGGTTGTTACGGTTGATCACGCGGCGATACAGGTCGTTCAGGTCCGACGTCGCGAAACGGCCGCCATCCAGCGGCACCAGCGGACGCAGTTCCGGCGGCAGCACCGGCAGCACTTCGAGCACCATCCAGTCAGGCTTGATGCCCGAACGCTGGAATGCCTCGAGCACTTTCAGGCGCTTCGCGTACTTCTTGATCTTCGCTTCCGAACCCGTGTTCTTGAGTTCGGTGCGCAGCATCTCGACCTGCTCGTCGATGTTGATCGCGCGCAGCAGTTCGCGCACGCCTTCCGCGCCCATCTCGGCACGGAACTCGTCACCGTACTCTTCGACCTTGTTGTAGTAATCCTCTTCGGTCATGATCTGCCGCGCTTTCAGCGGCGTCATGCCCGGATCGATCACCACATATGCTTCGAAGTACAGCACGCGTTCGATGTCGCGCAGCGTCATGTCGAGCACCATGCCCAGACGCGACGGCAGCGACTTCAGGAACCAGATGTGCGCGACCGGCGAGGCCAGCTCAATGTGGCCCATCCGTTCGCGACGCACCTTCGCGAGCGTCACTTCGACGCCGCACTTTTCGCAGATCACGCCACGATGCTTCAGGCGCTTGTACTTGCCGCAAAGGCATTCGTAGTCCTTGATCGGGCCAAAGATCTTCGCGCAGAACAAACCATCGCGTTCCGGCTTGAACGTCCGGTAGTTGATGGTTTCCGGCTTCTTCACTTCACCGAACGACCACGAACGGATCTTGTCTGGCGAGGCCAGACCGATCTTGATCGCGTCAAAAACTTCAGGCTGTTGGACTTGCTTGAATAGATCGAGCAGAGCTTTCATTGCTTTCTCTCCGTAGTCCGATTAGTTGCGGTCGAGGTCGATGTCGATACCGAGCGAGCGGATTTCCTTCACCAACACGTTGAAGGATTCCGGCATGCCTGCATCGATCACGTGATCGCCCTTGACGAGGTTTTCATAAACCTTGGTCCGGCCAGTCACGTCGTCCGACTTCACCGTCAGCATTTCCTGCAGCACATACGATGCGCCGTACGCTTCGAGCGCCCACACTTCCATTTCACCGAAACGCTGGCCACCGAACTGCGCCTTACCGCCCAACGGCTGCTGCGTCACGAGCGAGTACGGGCCCGTGGAACGCGCGTGCATCTTGTCGTCGACCAAGTGGTGCAGTTTCAGGTAGTGCATGTAGCCGACCGTCACCGTACGTTCGAACATCTCGCCCGTGCGGCCGTCGTACAGACGCACCTGATTCTTCGACGGCGTCATGCCGAGGTTCTTCGCGATGTCGTCCGGGAATGCCAGATCCAGCGCGCGCGACATTTCTTCTTCCGTCGCACCGTCGAACACCGGCGTGGCAAACGGAACGCCTTCGCGCAGATTCTTCGCCAGTTCGACGATTTCGTCGTCCGTGAAGCTGTCCAGCTCTTCAGCGCGGCCCGACTCGTTGTAGATCTTGGTCAGGAATTCGCGCAGTTCAGCGATCTTCGCCTGACGTTGCAGCATTTCGCCGATACGCCAGCCGAGACCCTTCGCGGCCCAACCCAGATGCACTTCGAGAACCTGACCCACGTTCATCCGCGACGGCACGCCGAGCGGGTTCAGAACGACGTCAGCCGGACGGCCATCGGCCATGTACGGCATGTCTTCGATCGGAACGATCTTCGACACCACACCCTTGTTACCGTGACGGCCGGCCATCTTGTCGCCAGGCTGCAGGCGGCGCTTGACTGCCAGATACACCTTGACCATCTTCAGCACGCCCGGCGGCAGTTCGTCGCCTTGCGTGAGCTTCTTGCGCTTTTCTTCGAACGCGAGATCGAACTGGTGACGCTTCTGTTCGATCGAGTCCTTGATCGCTTCGAGCTGTGCCGCTGCTTCTTCGTCCGCGAGGCGGATGTCGAACCAGTGGTAGTGATCCAGATCTTCCAGGTAAGCCTGTTCGATCTTCGTGCCCTTCGCGAGCTTCTTCGGACCGCCGTTCGCGACCTTGCCGGTCAGCATACGTGCGAGACGCTGGAATGCATCGCCTTCCACGATACGCAGCTGGTCGTTCAGGTCGAGGCGATAACGCTTCAGTTCATCGTCGATGATCTGTTGCGCACGCTTGTCGCGCTGAATGCCTTCACGCGTGAACACTTGCACGTCGATGACCGTGCCGCTCATGCCCGACGGCACGCGCAGCGACGTGTCCTTCACGTCCGAAGCCTTCTCGCCGAAAATTGCACGCAGCAGCTTTTCTTCCGGCGTCAGCTGGGTTTCGCCCTTCGGCGTGACCTTACCGACCAGCACGTCGCCTGCTTCGACTTCTGCGCCGATGTAGACGATGCCCGACTCATCGAGACGGCCGAGTTGCACTTCAGCCAGGTTCGAGATGTCGCGCGTGATTTCTTCCGGTCCGAGCTTCGTATCGCGGGCAACGACGTTCAGTTCTTCGATGTGGATCGACGTGTAACGATCGTCAGCAACCACCTTCTCCGAGATCAGGATCGAATCTTCGAAGTTGTAGCCATTCCACGGCATGAACGCGACCAGCATGTTCTGGCCGAGAGCCAGTTCGCCGAGGTCGGTCGATGCACCGTCAGCCAGCACGTCGCCACGCGACACAATATCGCCGACCTTCACGATCGGGCGCTGGTTGATGTTCGTGTTCTGGTTCGAACGTGTGTACTTGATCAGGTTGTAGATGTCCACGCCGACGTCGCCAGCAACGGCTTCATCGTCGTTCACGCGGATCACCATACGGCCTGCGTCGACGTAATCGACCACACCGCCGCGGAATGCCTGAACCGTCGTACCCGAGTCGACTGCCACCGTGCGTTCGATACCCGTACCGACTACCGCCTTTTCAGGACGCAGACACGGCACAGCCTGACGCTGCATGTTCGAACCCATCAATGCGCGGTTCGCGTCATCGTGCTCGAGGAACGGAATCAGCGATGCTGCCACCGACACGATCTGCGACGGCGCCACGTCCATGTACTGGATGCGGTCCGGCGTGACCATCAGCGTTTCGCCAGCTTCACGCGACGACACCAGTTCGTCGGTCAGCGAGCCGTCAGCAGCCACCGCCGCGTTCGCCTGAGCGATCACGTAACGGCCTTCTTCAATCGCCGACAGATAGTCGATCTGATCCGTCACCTTGCTGTCCACGACCTTGCGATACGGCGTTTCGAGGAAGCCGTATTCGTTCAGGTGCGCGTACAGAGCGAGCGAGTTGATCAGGCCGATGTTCGGACCTTCCGGCGTTTCGATCGGGCACACACGGCCATAGTGGGTCGGATGCACGTCGCGGACTTCAAAGCCAGCGCGCTCACGCGTCAAACCGCCCGGGCCAAGTGCCGAAACACGGCGCTTGTGGGTGATTTCCGACAGCGGGTTGGTCTGGTCCATAAACTGCGACAGCTGCGACGAACCGAAGAACTCGCGAATCGCCGACGAAATCGGCTTCGAGTTGATCAGGTCGTGCGGCATCAGGTTTTCGCTTTCGGCCTGGCCGAGGCGTTCCTTCACAGCACGTTCGACACGCACGAGACCAGCGCGGAACTGGTTTTCCGCCAGTTCGCCGACGCAACGCACACGACGATTGCCCAAGTGGTCGATGTCGTCCACTTCGCCCTTGCCGTTACGCAGCTCGACCAGGATCTTGATCGTGGCGAGGATGTCGTCGTCTTGCAGTGTCATCGGCCCGACGATTTCGTCGCGACCGACACGGCGGTTGAACTTCATACGACCCACCTTGGACAGGTCGTATGCGTCCTCGCTGTAGAACAGACGGTTGAACAGCGCCTCGACCGCTTCTTCGGTCGGCGGTTCGCCCGGACGCATCATGCGGTAGATCGCAATGCGTGCAGCCATACGGTCCGCGGTTTCGTCGATGCGCAGCGTCGAAGAAATGTACGGGCCTTGATCCAGATCGTTCGTGTAGAGCGTCTGGATGTCTTTGATCTTCGATTCGCGAAGCTTTTCGAGGACGGTTTCAGTGATTTCGTCGTTCGCGTTGGCGATGACTTCACCGGTGTCGCCGTCGACGACGTTCTTCGCCAGCACGCGGCCGAGCAGGTAGTCTTCCGGCACCGAAATGAATTTCGTCTTCGCGTTGTCGAGATCGCGAATATGCTTGGCGTTGATCCGCTTGTCCTTCTGGACAATCACGTTGCCGTCACGGTCCGAAATGTCGAAACGTGCGACTTCACCACGCAGACGCTCCGGCACGAATTCCATCTGCGCGCCTTCCGGCATCAGCGTGAAATTGTCGAACACGAAGAAGTTTGCGAGGATCTGTTCCGGCGTCAGGCCGATTGCCTTCAGCAGGATCGTGACCGGCATCTTGCGGCGACGGTCGACGCGGAAGTACAGCACGTCCTTCGGGTCGAACTCGAAATCGAGCCACGAACCGCGGTAAGGAATGATACGTGCCGAGAACAGGAGCTTGCCCGAGCTGTGCGTCTTGCCCTTGTCGTGTTCGAAGAACACGCCCGGCGAACGGTGCAGCTGCGAAACGATCACACGTTCCGTGCCGTTGATCACGAACGAACCCGTCGGCGTCATGAGCGGAATTTCGCCCATGTACACTTCCTGTTCCTTCACTTCCTTGACGACCGGCTTGCTCGGCGATTCCTTGTCGAGCAGCACCAGACGCACTTTCGCGCGCAGGGCCGAGCAGTACGTCAAACCGCGCTGCTGACATTCCTTGATGTTGAATGCCGGCGGCGACAGCATGTAGCTGACGAACTCTAGACGAGCGAACCCGTTATGCGAAACAATCGGAAAAACGGAGGTAAACGCAGCTTGCAGGCCTTCCGGCTTGCGTTGCGTAGACGACGTGTCTGCTTGCAGAAACGTGCTGAATGATTCAAGCTGGGTAGCCAGCAGGAAAGGTACTTGGTGAACGATGGGGCGCTTCGCAAAACTCTTGCGAATACGCTTCTTCTCGGTGAAGGAATATTGCATACGATCTCCGAATCACGGCGGGCATTGTTGTCGAGGCAGGATACCTTGATGAGACAACCCGAGTGTTCACCGACTGAGACCCGATGGCCGTCCGATGGCTTGAACGAGCCTAGAAGCTTGGTGGTTGGCCGCTACCAACCGCTGGCTGACGGCAGCGGATGCCTATGTTGCCCGCTACCCGACCAAACTTGCCTTCTGCAGTCGCTTCAGAAGACAAAGAGAAGCGCCGGTCAATGTTGCCGATAGGCGATTTTCTTTGGCTTCTAGACCCACGCTTTTGCCGAATTCGGCCGGTAAAAACGTGGTTTCCACAAAGCACAAAAAGGCCGGCGGTGGAAAACCGCCAGCCTTCGCACAACGCGCTGAAACTTACTTGATTTCAGCCTTCGCGCCGGCGTCTTCCAACTTCTTCTTCGCTTCTTCAGCAGCAGCCTTCGGCACCGCTTCCTTAACCGGCTTCGGTGCGCCGTCGACCAGGTCCTTCGCTTCCTTCAGGCCGAGACCCGTCAGTTCACGAACAGCCTTAATGACCGAAACCTTGTTCGCGCCGACTTCCGTCAGGTTGACCGTGAATTCGGTTTGCTCTTCAGCGACAGCTGCAGCTGCGCCTGCCGGGCCTGCCACTGCAACAGCAGCTGCCGAGACGCCAAACTTTTCTTCGAACGCCTTGACCAGTTCGTTCAGTTCCAGAACCGACATCGAGCTTACTGCCTCGAGGATGTCATCTTTTGCGATTGCCATTTGAAATACTCCTAAATTGAATTCGGATACAGCCAGCGATCAATCACGCTCGACTGAAGTGCGTTATGCAGCGGTTTCTTCGCCTTGTTTCTTTTCTGCCAGCGCGGCCAGAGCGCGCGCAAAGCCGGAAACAGGTGCTTGCATAACGTACAACAGCTTGGAGAGCAGTTCTTCGCGGCTCGGGATGTTTGCCAGCGCTTGCACGCCAGCCTTGTCCATCACCTTGCCTTCGTAGGAACCAGCCTTGATGATCAACTTGTCATTGGTTTTGCCGAAGTCGTTGACGACCTTAGCAGCAGCAATTGCATCTTCCGAGATGCCGTAGATCAGGGGACCAGTCATCTGCTCTGCCAGCGGAGCAAACGGGGTACCTTCGACAGCGCGACGCGCCAGCGTGTTCTTCAACACACGAAGGTAAACCTGTTGCTCACGCGCTTTCGCGCGCAGCTTGGTCAGATCGCCAACCGCGATTCCACGATACTCAGCCAGAACCACGGTCTGGGCTTTCGCGACTTGCGCGGCAACCTCAGCGACGACGGCCTGCTTGCTTTCTTTGTTAAGTGGCACGGTTAACCTCCAGATTCGATACACGCAGCGTGCGCCTTGTGTACCGCGTTCAATAACGGCGTCCGACCAGTCAGGAGTATTTCGACCGCCTGAAATCCGCATTGCTGTGGACCTCAACCGGCTTCATCACTACAAAACCTTTTCGGGTTCGCCATCTGCGTTGGCTTTACATTAAGGGACCGCCTACCTGCTGCGCTCCCGCCAACGGTCTTTGACAACCGGTCGCTCGATGCTGACTGCCATCTTGCGACCGCCCAAAGCCCATAAAACCGCCTCGACTCGCACCGAGGCGATGAAATCTATTATTGTGCTGCGATCGATGCCTGGTCGACGCGAACGCCAACACCCATCGTGCTCGACAGCGCAACCTTGCGCAGGTAGACACCCTTGCTCGTTGCCGGCTTCGCTTTTTGGAGCGCGTCGACGAGAGCGTTCAGGTTGCTACGCAGAGCTGTCGGCTCGAACGAAGCGCGACCGATGGTGGCGTGGATGATACCGGCCTTGTCGACACGGAATTGCACCTGACCCGCCTTAGCGTTCTTGACCGCAGTCGCGACGTCCGGCGTAACCGTACCAACCTTCGGGTTCGGCATCAGGCCACGCGGGCCCAGGATCTGACCGAGCGTACCGACCACGCGCATCGTGTCCGGCGAAGCGATCACGATATCGAAGTCCAGCTTGCCCGCCTTGACTTGTTCAGCCAGATCTTCCATACCGACGACTTCTGCGCCAGCTGCACGAGCTTGCTCAGCCTTTTCGCCTTGTGCGAACACTGCCACGCGAACCGACTTACCGGTACCAGCCGGCAGCACGACCGAACCGCGAACGACTTGGTCCGACTTCTTCGCGTCAATGCCGAGTTGCACTGCAACGTCGATCGACTCGTCGAACTTCGCGCTCGCGCATTCCTTCACGAGCGACAGGGCTTCGTCGATCGCGTACAACTTTTGACGATCAACCTTGGCTGCAAATGCCTGCAGACGCTTTGAAAGCTTAGCCATTTACACGCCCTCCACGGTGATGCCCATCGAGCGGGCGCTACCAGCGATCGTACGAACCGCCGCATCCAGATCAGCTGCCGTAAGATCGGGCATCTTGGTCTTGGCGATTTCTTCAGCTTGAGCACGGGTGATCTTGCCGACCTTATCGGTATGCGGCTTGGCCGAACCCTTGTCGATCTTCGCTGCCTTCTTGATCAGAACCGTAGCCGGCGGCGTCTTCAGAACGAACGTGAAGCTCTTGTCCGCGAACGCGGTAATCACGACCGGAATCGGCAGACCCGGTTCCAGTGCCTGAGTCTGCGCGTTAAACGCCTTGCAGAACTCCATGATGTTCAGGCCGCGTTGGCCCAGTGCCGGACCGACCGGCGGCGACGGGTTGGCTTTACCTGCAGGAATCTGCAGCTTGATAAAGCCAATGATTTTCTTTGCCATGTTGAAAACCTCTTTGGAACGCGTTAGCGTTCAGTGAGTAGTAGCGCGCGCTCACCAAGAAACGGGTTACTGGCGCTCCTCAACGGCCATTACGCGGGCCGTAAGCGCGAAATACGGGGCGCACCGACTGATGCACCCCGTGGAATTCTGGATTACAACTTTTCGACCTGGCCGAATTCCAGCTCGACCGGCGTTGCGCGGCCGAAGATTGTAACGGAAACACGCACGCGCGACTTTTCGTAGTTCACTTCTTCGACGCTGCCGTTGAAATCCGTGAACGGACCGTCCTTCACCCGCACCATCTCGCCTACTTCGAACAGGGTTTTCGGACGCGGCTTCTCCACGCCTTCCTGCATTTGCGACATGATCTTCTCGACTTCCCTCGGGGAAATCGGGCTCGGACGATTACGCGCACCGCCAACAAAACCCGTCACCTTCGCCGTGTTCTTCACGAGGTGCCACGTTTCGTCAGTCATTTCCATTTCCACGAGGACATAGCCCGGGAAGAAACGACGTTCGGTCACCGATTTGTGACCGCCCTTCACCTCGACAACTTCTTCAGTCGGAACGAGGATTTGACCAAACTGATCTTGCATGCCAGCACGTTCGATGCGCTCCTGAAGCGCACGTTGCACGCTCTTCTCCATGCCGGAGTAGGCGTGCACGACGTACCAACGCTTACCACTCGGGGATGCCGGAGTTTCGCTCATATCATTTCCAACCCAGAATCACCGAGAAAATCGCCCATTCGATGGATTTGTCGCTAACCCAAAGAAAGATCGCCATAACGAACACGAAGCCGAACACCACGAGCGTCGTCTGAGTAGCCTCTTTGCGAGTCGGCCAGACAACCTTGCGGACTTCTTTATACGAATCTTTGGCGAAAGCGATGAAACCCTTGCCAGGCGCGGAGAGGAGACCGACTGCAACACCCGCGATAGCGCCAACAGCCAAGGCGGCTCCGCGGACGTACCATTCCTGGCCACTGAGCCAGAAGAACCCCACGAACCCGGCCAAGACCAACAATACGCCCGCGACGAGCATCAGCTTGTCGCCGGATGTATTTACAGTTTCGACGGAAGGATTCGCCATAACACCTTAACGAAGCGCCATATGCGGCGCGAGAATTGGCAGGGGCAGAGGGAATCGAACCCCCAACCTTCGGTTTTGGAGACCGACGCTCTGCCAGTTGAGCTATACCCCTAAACCATTTTGGGGTTGACGACACCGCCAACCCCGAAACCACCGATCAACGAGAACTATCTGGCGTTACTCGAGAATCTTGGCAACCACACCTGCGCCGACGGTACGGCCGCCTTCGCGGATTGCAAAACGCAGACCTTCTTCCATCGCGATCGGGTTGATCAGCTTCACCGTGATCGACACGTTGTCGCCCGGCATGACCATTTCCTTGTCCTTCGGCAACTCGATCGAGCCCGTCACGTCCGTCGTACGGAAGTAGAACTGCGGACGATAGTTGTTGAAGAACGGCGTGTGGCGGCCGCCTTCGTCCTTGCTCAGCACGTACACTTCAGCCGTGAAGTGCGTGTGCGGGTTGATCGAACCCGGCTTCGCCAGAACCTGGCCGCGCTCCACGTCTTCACGCTTCGTGCCGCGCAGCAGGATACCCACGTTGTCGCCTGCCTGACCCTGGTCGAGCAGCTTGCGGAACATTTCCACGCCCGTGCAGGTCGTCTTCACCGTCGGCTTGATACCCACGATTTCGATTTCTTCGCCGACCTTCACGATGCCGCGCTCAACGCGACCCGTCACCACCGTGCCACGACCCGAGATCGAGAACACGTCTTCCACCGGCATCAGGAACGCACCGTCAACTGCGCGCTCCGGCGTCGGGATGTACGTGTCCAGCGCGTCGGCCAGATTCATGATCGCCACTTCGCCCAGCTCGCCTGCGTCGCCTTCCAGCGCCAGCTTGGCCGAACCCTTGATGATCGGCGTGTCGTCGCCCGGGAAGTCGTACTTCGACAGAAGTTCGCGAACTTCCATCTCGACCAGCTCCAGCAGCTCAGCGTCGTCCACCATGTCGCACTTGTTCAGGAACACGATGATGTACGGAACGCCAACCTGACGCGCCAGCAGGATGTGCTCACGCGTTTGCGGCATCGGGCCGTCTGCTGCCGAGCACACCAGGATCGCGCCGTCCATCTGCGCTGCGCCCGTGATCATGTTCTTCACATAGTCAGCGTGGCCCGGGCAGTCCACGTGTGCGTAGTGGCGGTTAGCCGTTTCGTACTCGACGTGCGCCGTGTTGATCGTGATGCCGCGCGCCTTTTCTTCCGGCGCCGCGTCGATCTGGTCGTATGCCTTTGCTTCGCCGCCAAACCTCTTGGTCAGCACCGTCGTGATCGCTGCCGTCAGCGTGGTCTTGCCGTGGTCAACGTGACCGATCGTGCCGACGTTCACGTGCGGCTTGGTCCGCTCAAACTTACCCTTGGCCATTTTCGACTCCTAAGAGGATTTTTCCGTACGTTGCGCCGGGCGCAAACAATCACCGAGTACTTCTGGTGCCCATGGGCAGGATCGAACTGCCGACCTCTCCCTTACCAAGGGAGTGCTCTACCACTGAGCCACATGGGCGCTACTTCTTTGTTGCTGGAGCGGGTGAAGGGAATCGAACCCTCGTCGTAAGCTTGGAAGGCTTCTGCTCTACCATTGAGCTACACCCGCAAGGATCCATGGATTCCCAGCTACTGCTACAACTTGCATTCTGGTGGAGGAGGTTGGATTCGAACCAACGTAGGCGTAAGCCAACAGATTTACAGTCTGCCCCCTTTAGCCACTCGGGCACCCCTCCGCAGAGAACTGATGATTATGGGGGAACAACCGCTTGTTGTCAAGACTTGCTTGACCGTTCCAAACCCAAGGCTCTCACTTATATGGTGAGTTCAGCCGCCGCCGTAAACGCAGAAACCCCACCTTGCTGGGTGGGGTTTCTGTTGCTGCTAGGGAGCCTGACGATTACCTACTTTCACACGGGAATCCGCACTATCATCGGCGTGGAGTCGTTTCACGGTCCTGTTCGGGATGGGAAGGGGTGGTACCGACACGCTATGGTCATCAGGCATGACTTGTTGTCGTGTCGCCCTTGAGGGCGGCACAACCAATCTGGAAGAAGTAGCTGAGAGGATGCCTCTCGCAACACGTTCAATACGTGCGGGTTGTGTTGTTTCTGGCACAACAACGATCACTCAACCGTGTGTGGTGTCCGCCCCCCCTTCGGGGGTGGGGTCCGCGTAAGTGCTGAAGCACTAGCGCTAACCGGACACGAAACACACCTGTTATAGGATCAAGCCTTACGGGCAATTAGTATCAGTTAGCTTAACGCATTACTGCGCTTCCACACCTGACCTATCAACGTCCTGGTCTTGAACGACCCTTCAAGGGGCTCGAAGCCCCGGGGATATCTCATCTTAAGGCGAGTTTCCCGCTTAGATGCTTTCAGCGGTTATCTCTTCCGAACATAGCTACCCGGCGATGCCACTGGCGTGACAACCGGTACACCAGAGGTTCGTCCACTCCGGTCCTCTCGTACTAGGAGCAGCCCCCTTCAAATATCCAGCGCCCACGGCAGATAGGGACCAAACTGTCTCACGACGTTTTAAACCCAGCTCACGTACCTCTTTAAATGGCGAACAGCCATACCCTTGGGACCGGCTACAGCCCCAGGATGAGATGAGCCGACATCGAGGTGCCAAACACCGCCGTCGATATGAACTCTTGGGCGGTATCAGCCTGTTATCCCCAGAGTACCTTTTATCCGTTGAGCGATGGCCCTTCCATACAGAACCACCGGATCACTATGACCTGCTTTCGCACCTGCTCGACTTGTCGGTCTCGCAGTTAAGCACGCTTATGCCATTGCACTATCAGCACGATTTCCGACCGTACCTAGCGTACCTTCGTACTCCTCCGTTACACTTTGGGAGGAGACCGCCCCAGTCAAACTGCCTACCATGCACTGTCCCCGACCCGGATCACGGGCCAAGGTTAGAACCTCAAACAAACCAGGGTGGTATTTCAAGGACGGCTCCACGCAAACTGGCGTTCACGCTTCATAGCCTCCCACCTATCCTACACAGATCGGTTCAAAGTCCAATGCAAAGCTACAGTAAAGGTTCATGGGGTCTTTCCGTCTAGCCGCGGGGAGATTGCATCATCACAAACACTTCAACTTCGCTGAGTCTCGGGAGGAGACAGTGTGGCCATCGTTACGCCATTCGTGCAGGTCGGAACTTACCCGACAAGGAATTTCGCTACCTTAGGACCGTTATAGTTACGGCCGCCGTTTACCGGGACTTCAATCAAGAGCTTGCACCCCATCATTTAATCTTCCGGCACCGGGCAGGCGTCACACCCTATACGTCCACTTTCGTGTTTGCAGAGTGCTGTGTTTTTATTAAACAGTCGCAGCCACCAGTTTATTGCAACCCCTTCACCCTTCTGGCGCAGGCCAGTCAAGCTACAGGGGCGTACCTTATCCCGAAGTTACGGTACCAATTTGCCGAGTTCCTTCTCCCGAGTTCTCTCAAGCGCCTTAGAATACTCATCTCGCCCACCTGTGTCGGTTTGCGGTACGGTCTTGTTAAACTGAAGCTTAGAGGCTTTTCTTGGAACCACTTCCAGTTGCTTCTTCACCGAAGTGAATGGCGCCACGCCCTTGAATTGCGCACCCGGATTTGCCTGAGTGCCTTCTCCAACGCAGCGACCGGGACTTCCAACACCCGGACAACCTTCCGCGATCCGTCCCCCCATCGCATTTAACAATGGTGCAGGAATATTAACCTGCTTCCCATCAGCTACGCATTTCTGCCTCGCCTTAGGGGCCGACTCACCCTACGCCGATGAACGTTGCGTAGGAAACCTTGGGCTTACGGCGAGGGGGCCTTTCACCCCCTTTATCGCTACTCATGTCAGCATTCGCACTTCCGATACCTCCAGCGCACTTTTCAATGCACCTTCGCAGGCTTACGGAACGCTCTCCTACCATGCACATAAATGTGCATCCGCAGCTTCGGTATATTGCTTAGCCCCGTTACATCTTCCGCGCAGGACGACTCGATCAGTGAGCTATTACGCTTTCTTTAAAGGATGGCTGCTTCTAAGCCAACCTCCTGACTGTTTTAGCCTTCCCACTTCGTTTCCCACTTAGCAATATTTGGGGACCTTAGCTGGCGGTCTGGGTTGTTTCCCTCTTGACACCGGACGTTAGCACCCGATGTCTGTCTCCCGTGATTGCACTCTTCGGTATTCGGAGTTTGCTATGGCGTAGTAATCCGCAATGGACCCCACAACCATGACAGTGCTCTACCCCCGAAGGTGATACACGAGGCACTACCTAAATAGTTTTCGGAGAGAACCAGCTATTTCCAGGTTTGTTTAGCCTTTCACCCCTATCCACAGCTCATCCCCTAACTTTTCAACGTTAGTGGGTTCGGACCTCCAGTACGTGTTACCGCACCTTCATCCTGGCCATGGATAGATCACCTGGTTTCGGGTCTACACCCAGCGACTGAACGCCCTGTTCGGACTCGCTTTCGCTACGCCTGCCCTAATCGGTTAAGCTTGCCACTGAATGTAAGTCGCTGACCCATTATACAAAAGGTACGCCGTCACCCCTTGCGAGGCTCCGACTGTTTGTATGCATGCGGTTTCAGGATCTATTTCACTCCCCTCCCGGGGTTCTTTTCGCCTTTCCCTCACGGTACTGGTTCACTATCGGTCGATCACGAGTATTTAGCCTTGGAGGATGGTCCCCCCATCTTCAGACAGGATTTCACGTGTCCCGCCCTACTTCTCGTACACCCAGTTCTTCCTCGCTGTTTTCGTCTACAGGGCTATCACCTGCTATGGCCGCACTTTCCAGAGCGTTCGACTAACAATGAAGATAAAGAGTACAGGCTGGTCCCATTTCGCTCGCCACTACTCTGGGAATCTCGGTTGATTTCTTTTCCTGCGGTTACTTAGATGTTTCAGTTCACCGCGTTCGCTTCGCATGACCTATGTATTCAGTCATGGATACTCCATAAGGAGTGGGTTTCCCCATTCGGATATCGGTGGATCAAAGCTCGTTTGCCAGCTCCCCACCGCTTTTCGCAGGCTACCGCGTCCTTCATCGCCTGTGATCGCCAAGGCATCCACCACATGCACTTGTTCGCTTGACCCTATAACGGGTGTGTCTCATGCCGCATCCACTGGGGATGCAGCGCTCCTCACATCGTTACAGGTTGAGTATTCGTGTTGCGCCGTATTCCAAAGCAATCTTTCGATCACCTTTTCATACATTGATACAATCACAACCCTGATTCACCTACTCGCACACCCATCTCTAAGTATGCTTTCGTGAATCTCTTTACTACTTCTTCCTGATTGTTAAAGAACGACAGCCGATATCGCAGTTGCTATAACCGCGTATCACTCTGACTGGCTCAATCGCCAATGCGAAACGCTCTGTGCCTTTAAACACAGAACCCTGCGCATTGAAGATTGGTGGAGGATGACGGGATCGAACCGACGACCCCCTGCTTGCAAAGCAGGTGCTCTCCCAGCTGAGCTAATCCCCCAGTCATGCAGATAACGCAATCTGATAGTCCCGGAGTCTTCACCGGTTAGCTGCAGCCACCGCAGAAACAGTGGTGGGTCTGGATGGATTCGAACCATCGACCCCCGCCTTATCAAGACGGTGCTCTAACCAACTGAGCTACAGACCCCTGAGTCTGTCTGCGTATCTGTCTTAATTTCACAGCCGATAAGCGTGAGCGCTCAACGTTTGACACGTTAGCTCGAGAAAGGAGGTGATCCAGCCGCACCTTCCGATACGGCTACCTTGTTACGACTTCACCCCAGTCATGAATCCTACCGTGGTGACCGTCCTCCTTGCGGTTAGACTAGCCACTTCTGGTAAAACCCACTCCCATGGTGTGACGGGCGGTGTGTACAAGACCCGGGAACGTATTCACCGCGGCATGCTGATCCGCGATTACTAGCGATTCCAGCTTCACGCACTCGAGTTGCAGAGTGCGATCCGGACTACGATCGGTTTTCTGGGATTGGCTCCCCCTCGCGGGTTGGCGACCCTCTGTTCCGACCATTGTATGACGTGTGAAGCCCTACCCATAAGGGCCATGAGGACTTGACGTCATCCCCACCTTCCTCCGGTTTGTCACCGGCAGTCTCCCTAGAGTGCTCTTGCGTAGCAACTAGGGACAAGGGTTGCGCTCGTTGCGGGACTTAACCCAACATCTCACGACACGAGCTGACGACAGCCATGCAGCACCTGTGTTATGGCTCCCTTTCGGGCACCCCCACCTCTCAGCAGGGTTCCATACATGTCAAGGGTAGGTAAGGTTTTTCGCGTTGCATCGAATTAATCCACATCATCCACCGCTTGTGCGGGTCCCCGTCAATTCCTTTGAGTTTTAATCTTGCGACCGTACTCCCCAGGCGGTCAACTTCACGCGTTAGCTACGTTACCAAGTCAATGAAGACCCGACAACTAGTTGACATCGTTTAGGGCGTGGACTACCAGGGTATCTAATCCTGTTTGCTCCCCACGCTTTCGTGCATGAGCGTCAGTATTGGCCCAGGGGGCTGCCTTCGCCATCGGTATTCCTCCACATCTCTACGCATTTCACTGCTACACGTGGAATTCTACCCCCCTCTGCCATACTCTAGCCCGCCAGTCACAAATGCAGTTCCCAGGTTAAGCCCGGGGATTTCACATCTGTCTTAGCGGACCGCCTGCGCACGCTTTACGCCCAGTAATTCCGATTAACGCTTGCACCCTACGTATTACCGCGGCTGCTGGCACGTAGTTAGCCGGTGCTTATTCTTCCGGTACCGTCATCCCCCCAGGGTATTAACCCAGAGGTTTTCTTTCCGGACAAAAGTGCTTTACAACCCGAAGGCCTTCTTCACACACGCGGCATTGCTGGATCAGGGTTTCCCCCATTGTCCAAAATTCCCCACTGCTGCCTCCCGTAGGAGTCTGGGCCGTGTCTCAGTCCCAGTGTGGCTGGTCGTCCTCTCAGACCAGCTACAGATCGTCGCCTTGGTAGGCCTTTACCCCACCAACTAGCTAATCTGCCATCGGCCGCCCCTGTAGCGGGAGGTCCTAAGATCCCCCCCTTTCCTCCGTAGAGCGTATGCGGTATTAATCCGGCTTTCGCCGGGCTATCCCCCACTACAGGACACGTTCCGATGTATTACTCACCCGTTCGCCACTCGCCACCAGGATTGCTCCCGTGCTGCCGTTCGACTTGCATGTGTAAGGCATGCCGCCAGCGTTCAATCTGAGCCAGGATCAAACTCTTCAGTTCAAACCTGTTACTGTTTTCGGTCTCTTTCGAAACCGGTCGCTCACTCAACGTACTGACGAATGATCATCCCATCCGAAGATGGGAAAACCTTCCTTTAATACTAGTGTGAGACTTGATACTTTCGCTTGTCGGCAGAATCCGGAGATCCCACCGCGCGTCGCGCATCAAGCGCCCACACTTATCGGCTGTTAATTTTTAAAGATCGAGTCCGCATTCACTACCAAACCCGCACCGGACACCTCAACTTCAACCACCCGGTACCGCTTCGTTCTGCGTCGCTGCATCAGCAGCAGAGAAACGAGATTATGAAGAATCTTTTTCGTCTCGTCAACAACTTTTTTTCGCTTTCGCTTAAAACCTTGTTGACGCTACGGCCGCTTGTTTCTGCAGCGGCGCTCGTTCGCAAACGAGGAGGCGAATATTAGGCGAACATCGGCTATGTGACAAGGGTTTGACGAAATCTTTTTTTGGCGAGTCACTTCCGGGTCGAATTCACCACTGCGTCCACGGGGACCGCGTCGGCCATTGCGGCATAGCCCGCGTCGCTCGGGTGAATGTGGTCGCCACTGTCAAAGGTGCGCTGCAAGCGCTCTGGTTGTACCGGGTCGCGCAAGGCCGCATCGAAATCCACTACCCCGTCGAACGCGTGACTGCTCCGGATCCATTGGTTGACCGCGAGCCGGATGCTTTCGCGCGGCGCCGGCAACGATGCCGGTGTCAGCGTTGCGCCGAACACTTTCACGCCGCGGTGCCGCGCGACTGCGATAACCCTTTGATAGCCGGCAATCAGGTCGGCGGCCGTCACCGAGGTATGAGGAAAGTCACAGTCGAGACCGCTTCGCGCCGGCATCCCTGCGAAGTTGATGTCGTTGATTCCGATCAGTAGAATCGCCGCCTTGACGCCCGCGCGTTCGAGCACGTCGCGGTCGAAACGCCGCACGAGCGCGTCGCCGTAGCACGGGGAGTCACTCAGCAAGCGGTTACCGCTGATACCAAGATTGACGATCGCGGTCGACCGGTCGCCTGCGCCCGCAAACCGGCGAGCCAGTGCGTCCGGCCAGCGCCGGTTCTGATTGAGGCTGGAGCGCATACCGTCAGTGATCGAGTCGCCAATCGCCGCGACCGCAGCTGTGGCGGGCGCGTCCACAGATAGCCCTGTCACCCACACGTACTGCGTAAACCGGCCGCGAAACGAATCGGCGGAAGCGTCAGCGGTGTGATTGCCCGGCGTCGAAACATAATTCACCTGACTCGACACGCGGTGCCACGCCACGATCCGTTGTTCAGGCCCCATTAATACGCTGATCGCGTAGGGCGCGCCGCCGGCAATGTCGATGGCAACGGGGTCGCTATCGATTTCACCACCCGCGGGCACGCTCACCGCGGTTTTACCGCCAAATGTCACCCGCATTTCACCGTTGCCCAGCGCCGCCGCGCCGCCGGCCGAACGCGCAATGCGCAGGTCCTCGATCACGAGCGGCGTTTTGCCGTACTCATTGCTGAGATGCATGCGCGCAGATTTTCCGGACAGCGTTGGATACACAATCTGGCGAACCGTGCGCCCGGCTACCTCCGGCGCCCGGTATAGCGGCGGCAAATCCGCCCTTTGAGGAATGGGCTGCAGCGCGGTGGCCCACGCGGTGACCCAGTGCGTGCTGGCGTCTGCGGCGAAAACGGTGGGAGAAACAGCGAGTTGTGACAGCAGCGCCGCGCCACATGCGGCGGCCAGAGTGCGGATGGTCATTCGGGTGGTCGGTTCGAGGCGAAACGTGCATTGTGCCCGATCGCCATGGCTGTCGCGGACCACCGCGACAGCCTCACACCCGCACCCGGATCAAGCGGTCGCCGGTGCGCCCGTCATCTTCAATGCAAGCGCCTCGGCCACTTCGATGCCGTCGATAGCCGCCGAATAAATGCCACCGGCGTATCCCGCCCCCTCACCCGCCGGATACAGGCCCTCGACATTCATACTCTGATAGTCGTCCCGCCGGCGCACCCTAATCGGTGACGACGTTCTCGTCTCAACGCCCGTCAGCACCGCATCGTGCATTGCAAAGCCGGCAATCTTCTTGTCCATCTGCGGCAACGCTTCGCGAATTGCCTCGATCACGTAGTCGGGCAGCGCCGTGCTGAGATCGGTCGGATGCACGCCGGGTTTGTAGGACGGCACCACCGAACCGAGCGACGTAGACGGCCGGCCGGCGATGAAGTCGCCAACCAGTTGACCCGGCGCCTGGTAATTCCCGCCGCCCAATTCAAACGCCCGCTCCTCCCATTTGCGCTGGAAAGCAATGCCGGCGAGGGGACCGCCCGGAAAATCGTCCGGCGTGATACCGACTACGATCCCTGCGTTCGCATTGCGCTCGGCGCGGGAGTATTGACTCATGCCGTTCGTCACCACCCGGCCCGGCTCGGAGGTCGCCGCCACCACGGTGCCGCCCGGACACATGCAGAAGCTATAGACCGCGCGGCCATTGCTGCAGTGATGCACGACTTTATAGTCCGCAGCGCCCAGTTGCTTGTGGCCGGCGAATTTGCCGAACCGGCTGCGATCGATCAGACCTTGGGGGTGCTCAATCCGGAATCCGAGCGAAAACGGCTTCGCTTCGATATAGACGCCGCGGTCGTGGAGCATCTCGAAGGTATCGCGCGCGCTATGGCCGACTGCCAGCACCACGTGATCGCAACGCAAGGTTTCGCCCGTGGACAGCTTGAGCGCCCGCACTTTCCCCTGATCAATCTCGATGTCGTCGACGCGCGTCTCGAAACGCACCTCGCCGCCGAGCTCGTGGATGGTCGCGCGCATCTTTTCGACCATGCTGACAAGGCGGAACGTGCCGATGTGCGGCCGGCTCAGATAAAGAATGTCCTCCGGCGCACCCGCCCGGACGAATTCGTCGAGCACCTTGCGGCCGTAGTGCTTCGGATCCTTGATCTGGCTGTACAGCTTGCCGTCCGAGAACGTGCCCGCGCCGCCTTCGCCGAATTGCACGTTCGACTCAGGATTGAGCACCGACTTACGCCACAGGCCAAAAGTATCCTTGGTCCGTTCGCGCACGGCCTTGCCGCGCTCGAGGATGATCGGCCGGAAGCCCATCTGCGCAAGGATCAGCCCGGCAAACAGGCCACACGGCCCCATGCCGATCACGACCGGGCGCAAAGCCGTGAGGTGCGCCGGCGCCTTGGCGACGAACCGGTAGGCCATGTCCGGCGTTACGCCGCAGTGGGGCACGTCAGCCAGCCGCTTGAGGGCAGCTGCTTCGTCCTTCACCTCGACATCGACGATGTACGTAAGCTTGATGTCGGCGCGCTTGCGCGCATCGTGCGCACGGCGAAACACGGTGTATCGGATAAGCCCATCAGCGGCCACGCCGAGTTCTGCGAGGCGCGCGTGGACGGCGGCTTCGAGATCATTTTCGGGGTGGTCGAGCGGGAGTTTGATTTCGCTTAGACGTAACATGAGTACCGGGGGATGCAGGAAGGCCGCAAATCGCGGCCAATTCGCAATTTTATAGGTTATGTGTCGGCGCGTGGCGGTGACGGCCGCGAAACGCCACGACGGCATCACCCGCTTCCCTATCGGTCCGGGCAGTCAATCTCAAAAAATTTATTAACCGACCGGTCGGTTGGTTTATACTGCGCAAACACAGACAACTTCCGCTAAGAGCGTCCCCATGTACACGCAATCCCTGGATATTCCCGGTAATGTGGCCCCGCTCGACGCGGGCGCCGGTTCGCCCGAGCAGGCGCAGTTCGACGCAGTCATGGCCGCCGACGGCAAGATCGAAGCGCAGAACTGGATGCCGGACGCCTATCGCAAGACGCTGGTTCGGCAGATCTCGCAGCACGCGCATTCGGAAATCGTCGGCATGCTGCCGGAAGGCAACTGGATCACGCGCGCTCCCAGCCTGAAGCGCAAGGCGATCCTGCTCGCCAAAGTGCAGGACGAAGCCGGTCACGGCCTCTATCTGTATAGCGCAGCCGAAACGCTCGGCGTGTCGCGCGATCAGTTGATCGCCGCATTGCACTCGGGCAAGGCCAAGTATTCGAGCATTTTCAATTACCCCACACCCACTTGGGCTGACGTCGGCGTAATTGGCTGGCTGGTCGACGGCGCGGCGATCATGAACCAGATTCCGCTGTGCCGCTGCACCTATGGCCCGTACGCCCGCGCGATGATCCGCATCTGCAAGGAAGAGTCGTTCCATCAACGCCAGGGTTTCGATGCGCTGATGTCGATGATGAGCGGCACTGAAGCGCAACGCGAACTGGTCCAACAGGCTGTGAACCGCTGGTGGTGGCCGGTTCTGATGATGTTCGGCCCGAGCGACAAAGACTCGATCCATAGCAGTCAGTCATCGAAATGGGGCATCAAGCGTATTTCGAACGACGATCTGCGCCAGAAATTCGTCGACGCCACCGTCGACCAGGCCAAGGTGCTCGGCGTCACGCTGCCCGACCCAGATCTGAAGTGGAACGAAGCACGCGGTCATCACGACTACGGCGACATCGACTGGGAAGAATTCTGGCGCGTCGTAAACGGTGACGGCCCGTGCAACCGCGAACGTCTCGCCACCCGCGTGAAAGCCCACGACGACGGCGCCTGGGTACGCGAAGCCGCCCTCGCCCACGCCGAAAAACAGCGCCAACGCGCACAACAGCACGCCGCCTGAGCCAGGCGGCCCGCCAAGCAAAGAATCAGGAGATCAGCAATGAACAAGGAATGGCCGATTTGGGAAGTCTTCGTGCGCAGCAAGCAGGGACTCGACCACAAACACTGCGGCAGCCTGCACGCCGCGGACGCGCCGATGGCGCTGCGCATGGCGCGCGACGTCTACACGCGCCGCCAGGAAGGCGTGAGCATCTGGGTGGTGCCGTCCTCGGCGATTACGGCGTCCTCACCCGAAGACAAGGCGGAGCTGTTTGAACCGGCTGGCGACAAGATTTATCGCCACCCGACGTTCTATACGCTCCCCGACGAAGTCAACCACATGTAAGCGCAGCCATGGACATCACGCCTCAACATCTGTCATACGTGCTGCGCCTCGCGGACACCGCACTGATCCTCGGTCAGCGCAACACCGAATGGTGCGGCCACGGCCCGATCCTC
Organism: Paraburkholderia fungorum; assembly: GCF_046027215.1. GTDB lineage: Bacteria > Pseudomonadota > Gammaproteobacteria > Burkholderiales > Burkholderiaceae > Paraburkholderia > Paraburkholderia fungorum_D. Next base: position 4,298,096 of record NZ_JAQQEN010000001.1, read on the forward strand.
GAAGAGGACATCGCGCTGTCGAACATGAGCCTCGATCTGATCGGGCAGGCGCGGCTGCTGTACACCCACGCGGCCTCGCTGGAACAGCAGCTCACCGGCCAGAACCGCACGGAAAATGACTACGCGTACTTCCGCGCCGAACGCGAGTTCGCCAACTACACGCTGGCTGAGTTGCCGCATTACGGGCCGCTGGCCGGCACCGCGCAAGCGGAGAAAGACTACGCGGTCACGATCGTGCGCAATTTCCTGTATTCGACGCTGATGGCGCATCTGTGGACGGCGCTCACTGCGTCTACAGATGAGCAGCTGGCGGCCATTGCAGCGAAGTCCATCAAGGAAACCAGCTATCACGTGCACCACGCAAGCGAATGGCTGATCCGTTTCGGCGACGGTACGGACGAGTCGCATCGCCGCGCTCAAGCCGCGCTCGACTATCTGCTGCCCTACACCCGCGAGTTCTTCAGCACGGATGCGGTGGAAGAAGCGATTGCCGCAGCCGGTATCGGCCCGCTGACGTCCGATCTCGAAGCAGCATGGCTCGATGACGTGCGCGCCACGCTCGACGAAGCCACGCTGACGCTTCCCGAGGCGGTCAAGCACATCACCACCGGCAAGCACGGCGAGCACTCGGAGCACATGGGCTTCGTGCTGGCGGAAATGCAAAGCCTCGCGCGCCAGCATCCCGGCGCGACCTGGTAAGCCCCCAACCGGAATCCCACGATGACGACCTCGACTGCCACGCACGCCGCCGACGCCACGCTCGAACGCGCATGGGCCGTGCTCGAAGCGGTGCCCGACCCGGAAATCCCCGTGGTCTCGATCCGTGAACTGGGCATTCTGCGCGACGTGCGCCGTGGCGAAGACGGCGCGCTGGAAGTCGTCATCACGCCGACCTATTCGGGCTGCCCCGCGATGTCGCAGATCGCGGAAGACGTCGCCCGGGCGCTCGACGTCGCGGAACTGAAACCCTACCGGATCTCAACCGTACTCGCGCCCGCCTGGACCACCGACTGGATGACCGCCGAGGCCCGCGAGAAGCTGCGCGCCTACGGCATCGCGCCGCCTACGGGCAATTGCGGCAGCGCGCTGCCGTCTCAGGAAAAAGTGCTGCGTTTTGTACCGCGCGCGCTGCCGGCGCCGTCGTGCCCCCGCTGCGGCTCGGCTCACACCGAACGCCTTGCGCAATTCGGCTCGACCGCCTGCAAGGCGTTGTACCGCTGTCTCGACTGCCGCGAACCCTTCGACTACTTCAAACCATACTGATATGGCTACCCCGCAATTTCACCCGCTGCGTATCCGCGAAGTGCGGCCCGAAACCGCCGACGCGGTCTCGGTTGCCTTCGAAGTCCCCGTCGAACTGCGCGACCACTATCGTTTCACGCAGGGCCAGTTTGTCACGCTGAAAACGCATATCGGCGGTGAGGAAACGCGCCGTTCCTATTCGATCTGCGTCGGCGTCACCGACTACGACCGCGACGGCGAACTGCGCATCGGCATCAAGCGCGTACGCGGCGGACGCTTCTCGAACTTCGCGTTCGATACGCTGCAGCCCGGCCATACGATCGACGTCATGACGCCGGACGGCCGCTTTTTTACCCATCTGAACGTGGACCAGGGGCAGCAGTATCTCGCGTTCTCAGGCGGCTCGGGTATTACGCCGGTGCTCGCGATCATCAAGACCACGCTTGAAGTCGAGCCGCGCAGCACATTCACACTCGTGTACGGCAACCGCAGCGTCGATCAGATCATGTTCGCGGAAGAACTCGAAGATCTGAAGAACCGCTTCATGAACCGCTTCGTGCTCTATCACGTGCTGTCCGACGACCTGCAGGACGTCGAACTGTTCAATGGCGTGCTCGATCAGGAAAAGTGCGCGGCGTTCATCGAAAACCTGCTGCCGGCCGACGCGATCGACGAAGCGTTCATCTGCGGGCCCGCTCCCATGATGGACGCCGCTGAAGCGGCATTAAAGGCCGCGGGCCTGGCGCCGGAAAAGGTGCATGTGGAGCGCTTCGGTTCGCCTCTGCCCCAGGCGGGCGTGCCAGCGGTCGAAATCACCGACGACACCCCGGCGGCCGACCTCGAAATCGTGCTCGACGGGAAGAAACGCAAGCTGCGTCTGCCGTATCAGGGTGTGAGCGTGCTTGACGTCGGCTTGCGCGCCGGCCTCGCGTTGCCGTATGCGTGCAAGGGTGGCGTGTGCTGCACCTGTCGCGCCAAGGTGCTGGAAGGTGAAGTGAAGATGGAAAAGAACTACACGCTGGAAGAACACGAAATCCGCGATGGATTCGTACTCACCTGCCAGTGTCATCCGATCAGCGATCGCGTGGTAGTGAGCTACGACGAACGTTAGGCGATGCGCAGCGCACGGCCTGAAGGGACGCCGTTGCGCTTTCAGCAGGTCCGCGATCCGCTTACACTAGGGGCCGCTCGCAATCGGACACCTGTTCCGATCCGCGAGCGGCCCCTTTTTGCCATAAGCCAGCCCAAACCCTTGCCGATGAGCACGATCCACCTCACCAACGGCGACGTTGCCGCCGAGTCCCTGCGCACTGCGCTGCACGAAGCCGGCCGCGACGACCGCGTGCATGCCCTGCGCGACGATCTGGCGGTGGGCCCGCTGCGCGGCGTCGACGATACACCCGAAGCTCGAGCGGGCTTCTGGGATCGCGTCAGCCCAGATACGAAGCGCGATTTTCTTCGTGAATTTCGCGACCAGGCGGCCGCGCTGCAGAAGATCGCGCGCGACGAAGCGAATCTGGTGGTGTGGCACGGCGAAAGCGCGTCCGATCAATTGATGCTGCGCCGCGTCTGCTATCACTTGCGCAACAGTCCGCAGCGGCTCAACGAAGTGCGACTGTCGATTCGCGACCTCACCGATCCCGGCGCATGGGCGCACAGTCGCAAAGACCGCGCGACATCGGTCGGCATGTTCGCGCCGGCTGCGCTAGAAGCCCGTCTGCCGGACGCCGCACCCATCTCCGTGTTGCGTATCAGCCGGCTCGCGCTCGAATGGCAGGAAGTCAAACATGCGAATGGCGAAACGCGGCGCTGGCGCGACAATATGTTCACGAGCGGCAGTTTCGCTGATCTGGACGCGCTGATTCTCGAGTGCGTCACCGAAGAATGGCAACCCGCCGCGCGCGTGGCCGCCGAACTGATGACCGCGGAACTCTGGTTTCTGGTTAGCGACAGCATCGTGCTGTGGCGCATGCGCGAACTGGCCGCGACCCGGCGCATCAAGCTGCGCGGCGACGCGAACGCGTGGCGCACGCTGGAGTTGTGCGCGGCCCTCGCCCCCTGTCCAAACTAATAAAACAAACGACTATGGCCCGCACCCGAGCCCCCGACCACGAAACCCAGCGCGATCAGATTCTCGAACTGGCAGCTGCCAAATTTGCGCAGACCAGCTATCCGAGCACCTCGATGGCCGATCTCGCCGCCGCAAGCGGCACCTCGAAAGCGCGCCTGTACCACTACTACGCGAGCAAGGAAGCGATCCTGTTCGATCTGCTGGACCGCTACACCAAGCGGCTGATGCTGATCATCGCCGAGGTGGAAGGTGCGAGCCAGCGCCGCGGGCTGACCGAGCGGGAAACATTCGCCGAGTTGATCCGCGCGTTTCTCTCGGAGTATGAGACGTCGCACAGCCGGCACGTCGCGCTCCTCAACGACGTGAAGTATCTGGTCGATACCCAGCGCGAAGTCATTCTCAACCGTCAGCGTGATGTGGTGGCCGCATTCGCCCGCCAACTCGCACGCGCCTATCCTGAGCGCGCCACACGCGAAAACCAGACCGCTCTCACGATGATGGTGTTCGGCATGATCAACTGGACATTCACCTGGCTCAAGCCAGACGGGCGGATGGGCTACCGCGAGTTCGCCGAACAGGTGGTTGATATGGTGGACCACGGTTTAGGCGCCCCGGGAGCCTGATTGACGCATGGCAACATTATTCATACGGAATAGTTGTCCCTGCACGACACATTTTCAAGAACGCTCGTTCAATTTATTAATCTTTATTAATCAATAGCATAAAAATAGGGCGCCAATCTTTTAGGCAAACACCTCAAATTTTTATACGGGTTTTCCCTAGTCCCGGGTTAGGGTTTCCGCTAAAATCGCTTTTGCGGTGCATCAGGCCGCTTGATTAAAGGAGAACCTGACCATGAAAATGCTTACACCCCGCGCCGCCGAGTCGATCGTCACGCACGATCGCCTGTCGTTGCCAGCCGGACGTGCGCCAGCGCTGGTCCGGGAACTCACCGCCGTAGACCGGGATCGGCTGCTGGCTCACTTCCTCGCGCTAGACGAAGACGACCGCCTGCTGCGTTTCGGCCAGATCGTGCCGAACCACGTCATCGAAAACTACGTTCGCGCGATCGATTTCACACGCGATACCGTTTTTGGCGTGTTCGACAATCAATTGCAACTGACCGGCGTCGGCCATCTGGCTTATCTGCCGGCCGAAGGCGACAAGCGCACCGCCGAGTTCGGCGTGTCCGTCCTGGAAAGCGTGCGCGGCCAGGGTATCGGCTCGAAGCTTTTCGAGCGCGCCGCCATTCGCAGCCGCAATACACACGTCACCATGCTGTACATGCACTGCCTTTCGCGCAATTCGACCATGATGCACATCGCCAAGAAGGCCGGCATGAAGATCGAATACGCGTACGGTGAAGCAGACGCCTACCTGACCCTCGCGCCGGCAGACCAATCGAGCATCATGGCGGAAATGCTGCAGGAGCAAGCCGCGGTGTTCGATTACGCACTCAAGCGCCAGGCACGTCGCGCGACTAAATTGTTTGAAACATTCTTGCCGCAAGCAGCGGCGGCCTGAGCGGCCCACGCTTCGGTGAAATGCAAAGGGCGGCCTGATGGCTGCCCTTTCTGTTTTCCCGTGGTCCGGTTCCCTGCACTCACAAAATCGGCAGCGCCGTCGTTTCCTTGATCTTTTCGAGCGAAAAGCTTGTTTTCACGTCGATCACCGACGGATGGTGCAGCAGATGATCCTGCACGAAGCGCGAAAAGTGAGCCATATCCTCCACCTGCACACGCAGCAGATAGTCCATGTCGCCGGTCATCGCGTGGCACGCGACCACCTCCGGCCATGTCTGGACTGCCGCACGGAAAAGATCCGCGTGCGTCGCGTCGCCCCGTGGACTGAACGCGGAACCACCGCGCTTTTCCAAACGCACATTCACGTAAGCAAGCAGATCGAGCCCCAGCTTCTGTGGGTCGAGTAACGCGACATAGCCACGAATCACCCCGCTTTCTTCCAGCCGACGGATACGCCGCAGGCAAGGGCTCGGAGACAGATTAATGCGCTCCGCGATCTCCTGATTCGACAGTCGCCCGTTTTCCTGAAGGATCTCCAGAATACGCCTGTCGATAGCGTCAATCTCTATATTGGCCATTTTCTGCCGTCCACGTAAAAATTTAAGCTAGAAAATAGCGCAAGCGTATCGATCCACGATTAAGTTCGCAAGCTTTCGCCGCGAGGTGGCCTATACACTTGCGTCATTCAGTCGCGCTCAATCGCATACCTCGCGCGCCCCTTAGCTTTGCATGGAGACAGACAATGCAGGTTTCAACTTGGGAAAACCCAGTCGGCACGGACGGCTTCGAATTCATCGAATACACCGCACCCGATCCGGTTGCGCTCGGCAAGCTATTCGAACAAATGGGCTTCACCGCAGTCGCACGGCATCGTCATAAAAACGTGACGCTGTATCGCCAGGGCGAAATCAACTTCATCGTCAATGGGGAGAAGGATTCGTTCGCGCAACGGTTCACGCGCCTGCATGGTCCGTCGATCTGCGCGATTGCATTCCGCGTTCAGGACGCCGGCAAGGCTTATCAGCAGGCCCTGGAGAAAGGTGCCTGGGGCTTCGATAACAAAACCGGCCCGATGGAACTGAACATTCCGGCGATCAAGGGGATCGGCGACTCGCTGATCTATTTCGTCGACCGCTGGCGCGGCAAGAACGGCGCCGAGCCGAACAGCATCGGCAACATCGATATTTACGACGTGGACTTCGAGCCGATTCCCGGCGCGAACCCGAATCCGGTTGGCCACGGCCTCACCTACATCGACCACCTGACGCACAACGTCCACCGTGGCCGCATGCAGGAATGGGCGGAATTCTACGAGCGCCTGTTCAACTTCCGCGAAGTGCGTTATTTCGATATCGAAGGCAAGGTCACGGGCGTGAAGTCGAAGGCGATGACTTCGCCGTGCGGCAAAATCCGCATTCCGATCAACGAAGAAGGTTCGGAGACGGCTGGCCAGATCCAGGAATACCTCGACGCGTACCACGGCGAAGGCATTCAGCACATCGCGCTCGGCAGCAACGACATCTATCGCACGGTCGACGGCCTGCGCGCGGCGAACATTTCGCTGCTCGATACGATCGACACGTATTACGAACTGGTCGATCGCCGCGTGCCGAATCATGGCGAACCGCTCGACGAATTGCGCAAGCGCAAGATTCTGATCGACGGCGCGCCTGACGACCTGCTCCTGCAGATTTTCACGGAGAACCAGATTGGCCCGATCTTCTTCGAGATCATCCAGCGCAAGGGCAATCAGGGCTTCGGTGAAGGCAACTTCAAGGCGCTGTTCGAATCGATCGAACTGGATCAGATTCGACGCGGCGTGGTGCAGGACAAGGTTTAATGCCGTTAAGGCGACCTGCGCGCGGTTGCAATAAAAAAGGGCGAAGATCGGATGATCTTCGCCCTTTGTCTCATGCCGCTGTCCACACCTGGACAACGACCGGTTGTCAACCGATACGCCGCATCACCGGCGCATCACGAATTCTGGTCTTCCTCGTCGGTTTTGGTCGACCGGGTTACCCGTTCCACCGCGATACGCGTCGGCGCAACTTGCGCCACGCGGGTGACTGCGTTCGACAGCGTTCCCGCGCTGCCCGAGCGCACCGGCGCGCTCATCGCGAAAAATGTGGCCGAAACCATCAGGAAGGTCTGGATATTTCTAGTGTTCATGCGTACTCCTTTTCTGACTGCCCTGTTGTCGTGAAGCTCTGCCGAATGCAGAGCGTTGGCAGACATTGCTCACAGGTGGGGTATTAGACAGGCATTCCAACTGCGGTTCCGCAGATTTGTAGTTTTTACGGCTTGTTACAGCAGCATGCCCCGCGCCGCTTGTGCGCGCAGGTTATTGTTTGGCATTACCCGGAATCGCGCCGCATTGCCCCATTATTGGCGCACTGCGGCGGGTTTTCACCAGTGCTACCATCACTTAAAACACGTCAATATGGCGACCCTGGCCCTGGGCATTCACAAGATGCCGTGGCCCAAAAAGCTTTGGTGATCCCAAACTGGGTGGAAGGAGTACACATAATGAATGCCCCGCTAGATGCAGGTCAGCGAGCCTCGCTCGAAGCCGCGCTATCTTCCGTCACGCTAGACGACAAATACACCCTCGAACGCGGCCGCGCGTACATGAGCGGCATCCAGGCGCTAGTGCGTCTGCCGATGTTGCAGCAGGAACGCGACCAGGCCGCCGGGCTCAACACCGCCGGGTTCATTTCCGGTTACCGTGGATCGCCACTCGGCGGACTCGACCAATCCCTGTGGAAGGCGAAACAGCATCTCGCCGCGCGTCGGGTGGTGTTCCAGCCCGGCGTCAATGAAGACCTCGCGGCGACCGCTGTGTGGGGTTCACAGCAGGTCAACCTGTATCCAAGCGCCAAATACGATGGCGTGTTTTCGATGTGGTACGGCAAGGGCCCGGGCGTCGACCGGTCCGGCGACGTCTTCAAGCACGGCAACTCTGCCGGCTCGGCGCAGCATGGCGGTGTCCTGGTGCTGGCAGGCGACGACCACGCGGCCAAATCCTCCACGCTTGCGCACCAGTCCGAACACATCTTCAAGGCGTGTGGACTGCCTGTGCTGTTTCCGTCGAACGTGCAGGAATACCTCGACTTCGGTCTGCACGGCTGGGCGATGAGCCGCTATTCCGGCCTGTGGGTGGCCATGAAGTGCGTGACCGACGTGGTCGAATCGTCGGCTTCGGTCGATATCGATCCGCACCGCACCAAAATCATCCTGCCGGAAGATTTCGCCATGCCCGAGGGCGGCCTGAATATCCGCTGGCCGGATCCGCCGCTGGTGCAGGAAGCACGCCTGCTCGACTACAAGTGGTACGCCGCGCTCGCCTACGTGCGCGCGAACAAGCTGGACCGCGTCGAAATCGATTCGCCGCACGCGCGCTTCGGCATCATGACGGGCGGCAAGGCTTATCTGGACGTGCGTCAGGCGCTGACCGACCTCGGTCTCGACGACGAAACCTGCTCGCGTATCGGCATCCGCCTGTACAAGGTCGGCTGCGTCTGGCCGCTCGAGGCGCAAGGCGCGCATAGCTTTGCGAAGGGCCTCGAAGAAATTCTGGTGGTCGAGGAAAAGCGCCAGATTCTCGAATACGCAATCAAGGAAGAGCTGTACAACTGGCCCGATGCGCAGCGTCCGCGCGTGTTCGGCAAGTTCGACGAAAAGGACGGCGCAGGCGGCGAATGGTCAGTGCCAATGGGCAACTGGCTGCTACCGGCGCATTACGAACTGTCGCCGGCGATCATCGCCAAGGCGATCGCCACCCGGCTCGACAAATTCGACCTGCCGTCAGACGTGCGCGCACGCATCGCCACGCGCATCGCCGTGATCGAAGCGAAAGAAAAGGCGCTGGCCCGTCCGCGCGTGGAAGCCGAACGCAAACCGTGGTTCTGCTCGGGCTGCCCGCACAATACGTCCACCAACGTGCCGGAAGGTTCGCGTGCGATGGCCGGCATCGGCTGTCACTACATGACCGTCTGGATGGACCGCAGCACCAGCACCTTCAGCCAGATGGGCGGCGAAGGCGTGGCGTGGATCGGCCAGGCGCCGTTCACCAACGACAAGCACGTGTTCGCCAATCTCGGCGACGGCACCTATTTCCACTCGGGGCTTCTGGCGATTCGCGCGGCCATCGCGTCGAAAACGAACATCACCTACAAGATTCTCTATAACGACGCGGTGGCAATGACGGGCGGCCAACCGGTCGACGGCGTGCTGACCGTGCCTCAGATCACGCATCAGCTGGCCGCCGAAGGCGCGACGAAGATCGTGATCGTTACCGATGAGCCGGAGAAGTACTCCGCGAACGTCGGGCTTGCGCCAGGCATCGACATTCATCATCGCGACAAGCTGGATGAAGTACAGCGCCAGCTGCGCGAAGTCTCCGGCACCACGATCCTGATCTACGACCAGACCTGCGCCACCGAGAAGCGCCGCCGCAGGAAACGTGGCACCTATCCGGACCCGGCACGCCGCATCGTCATCAACGAGGCGGTATGCGAAGGCTGCGGCGATTGCTCGGTGAAGTCGAATTGCCTGTCGGTCGAGCCGCTTGACACCGAGTACGGCACCAAGCGCCAGATCAATCAATCGACCTGCAACAAGGATTTCTCGTGCGTGAACGGGTTCTGCCCGAGCTTCGTCTCCGTTGAAGGCGGTCAGTTGCGCAAGCCGAAGGCCGCTTCTGGCGTGGTTGGCGATGCCATGCCGCCGGTACCGGAACCCGACCTGCCGTCGATCGAGCGTCCTTACGGGGTGCTGGTGACGGGCGTCGGTGGCACCGGCGTCGTGACAATCGGCGCGCTGCTCGGCATGGCCGCGCATCTGGAGAACAAGGGTGTGACAGTGCTCGACGTCACCGGCCTCGCACAAAAGGGCGGCGCCGTGATGAGCCACGTGCAGATCGCAAAGAACCCCGCCGACATCCACGCGACGCGCATCGCGATGGGTGAAGCCAGCCTCGTGATCGGCTGCGACGCGATCGTCACGGCCAGCGACGAATGCGTCTCGCGGATGCAGGTGGGCCGCACACGCGTGGTACTCAATAGCGCCCACACGCCGACCGCCGAACTCATCAAGAATCCGAACTGGCGTTTCCCAGGCAGCAGCACGGAAGCGGATGTACGCGCCGCTGCGGGCGACGATGGGGTCGATACTGTCGATGCGAATCACTTCGCCGTCGCGCTACTCGGCGACGCGATCTACACGAATCCTTTCGTGCTCGGCTACGCATGGCAGCGCGGCTGGGTGCCGCTCACGTATCAGTCGCTGATACGCGCGATCGAACTGAATAACGTGCAGGTCGAGAAGAACCGTGCGGCGTTCGAATGGGGTCGCCGGGCCGCGCATGATCTGGCTGCCGTGCGCAAGCTCGCGCAGTCTCAAGGACGCGGCGCCGTAGCGGAAACGGCCAGCAGCAAGATCATTTCACTGCATACGCCGAAAGCGCTCGACACGTTGATCGACAAGCGCGCCGACTATCTCGCTGGCTGGCAAAACGCCGCATACGCGAATCGTTACCGCGCGCTGGTTGGGCAAGTGCGGGTCGCCGAATCGGCGCTCGATTCGATCGACGGCCAGTTGCCGCTGACCGAAGCGGTTGCGAAGAACCTGCACAAGCTGATGGCATACAAGGACGAGTACGAAGTCGCGCGGCTGTACAGCGACCCGGCGTTTATCGAAAAGTTGAAGGCGAATTTCGAAGGCGACTGGAAGCTGCACATTCACCTCGCGCCGCCGACGTTCTCGAAGAAAGACGCACATGGCCATCTGGTGAAGAAGAAGTACGGACCGTGGGTGTTCAGCGCCATGCATGTGCTGGCCAGGTTCAAGTTCCTGCGCGGCACGGCGCTCGACATGTTCGGCAAGACCGAAGAGCGTCGTACTGAACGTGCGTTGATCGTCGAGTACGAGGCACTCGTGCGCGAACTGATCGGCGGCCTGACGGCGCAAAAGCGTGACCTGGCGATCGAACTGGCGAATCTGCCCGACGGTATCCGCGGCTACGGACACGTGAAGGAAAACAATCTGAAGGGCGTGCGGGTCAAGTGGAACGACTTGCTGACTCGCTGGCGCTCGGCTGAAACGGGAAAGACGCAGCACGCAGCGTGATCATGCGGGTTTGACCGGGCTGCATCGGCCGGAAATGGAAAAGGCGACTGTCCTCACGGACAGTCGCTTTTTTTTGCCTGTTTTGACACGTGATGCGTGTGTACAAGAACAAGCGGTACTGCTCCTTCCAACAACACAACAACTACCAGAAACAAATGACAATTACCTACTGCTAGTTCTACTACCAACTTCAACTTCCACTGCCAACTTCAACATCTACTGCCAACATTTACTTCTGCAACCAACATCTACTTCTACCAACATCTTCTACAACCAACGCCTACTGCTACAACACATACCCACTGCCAGTACTGCAACCCATCGGTACTACTTGTCTTCACCATCAGAACTGCAACTGCTCATACCCCATACCAGATGAAACGCAGCGCCTCGAAGCAGCGCAGGAAATTACCAGCCGACTGTTCCGTCGCGCTTGAGATGTGCCGCGCTTCAGAAGTAACTTTACAAAAGTGTCACAACGAATCGAATAGGAGCATTCTTAAAGATCGCTTGCCACCCTAAGATCCTTTCGGATCAAGGCTCGTCGAACCAAGAATACGCACCATAAAAAAACGCCACGGAAGTCGCTCCCGTGGCGTTCTTGCAAGCTTGTTGCGAACGCCGCAGTGCGCGGCGCCGCTTCAGCAATTAGTCCATCCGCATTACTTCGCGCTCACCGGCTTGCGTGCGTTTGCCGAAGCCACCGCCGTCATGTTGATGATCCGCCGCACGGTCGCAGCCGGCGTCAGAATGTGCACCGGTTTTTCCGCGCCCAGCAGGAACGGACCGACTGTCACGCCTTCACCACCGATCATCTTCAGCAGGTTGTAGGTGATGTTCGCGGCTTCCACGTTCGGCATAATCAGCAGGTTCGCTTCGCCGGTCAGCGTCGTGCCCGGGAACGCAGCCTTGCGCACCGCCTCCGACAACGCCGCGTCACCATGCATTTCACCGTCGATCTCGAGCGACGGCGAGCGTTCCACAATCAGCTTGCGAGCCGCGGCCATACGTTGCGACGACGAAGACGGTGCGCTGCCGAAGTTCGAATTCGACAACAACGCGACCTTCGGCGTGATGCCGAATTTTTCGATTTCGCGCGCAGCGAGCATCGTCATGTCGGCGAGTTGTTCGGCAGTCGGCGTTTCGTTCACGTACGTATCGCAGATGAACAGATTACGGCCCGGCAGCATCAGCAGATTCATGGCAGCGAAGTTCTGCACGTTATCGGCCTTGCCCAGCACCTGCTCGATGAAGTTCAGGTGCGTGTGGTACTGCCCGATCATCCCGCAGATCATGCCGTCCGCTTCGCCGAGGCGCACGAGAATCGCACCGATCAGCGTGTTGAACTTGCGCATCGCGGCCTTCGCGACATCCGGCGTGACGCCTTCACGCGCGCCGAGTTCGTGATACGCCTGCCAGGATCGCTGATAGCGCGGATCGTCTTCCGGATCGACGACTTCGAAGTCTTCGCCACACTTGAGCTTCGAACCCATTTTCTTCAGGCGCATTTCGATCACCGAAGGACGGCCGACCAGAATCGGCTTGGCAATCTTTTCGAGCAGCACGAACTGTGCGGCGCGCAGCACGCGCTCATCTTCACCTTCGGCGAATACGATGCGTGCCGGCTCCGATTTCGCAGCCGCGAACACCGGACGCATCACCATCCCTGTGCGGTACACGGTAGTACCGAGTTCTTCGCGGTATGCGTCCATGTCCTTGATCGGACGGGTCGCGACGCCCGAATCCATCGCAGCCTGTGCGACAGCCGGCGCGATCTTGATGATCAGGCGCGGATCGAAAGGCTTCGGAATCAGGTAGTCAGGACCGAACTCGAGCGAGTGACCTTCGTAGGCCTTCGCGACTTCATCGCCCTGATCGGTTTCTTCGGCCAACTCCGCAATCGCGCGTACGCATGCGAGCTTCATCTCTTCCGTGATCGTGGTAGCGCCGACATCCAGCGCACCGCGGAAGATGAACGGGAAGCACAACACGTTGTTGACCTGGTTCGGATAGTCCGAACGGCCGGTTGCGATGATGCAGTCCGGGCGTACCTTCTTCGCGTCTTCCGGGCGGATTTCCGGCTCCGGATTCGCCAGCGCCAGAATCAGCGGCTGCGTGCCCATTTCGGCAACCATTTCCGGCTTCAGCACGCCTGCGCTCGAACAACCGAGGAACACGTCGGCGCCGCGGATCGCGTCAGCCAGGGTGCGTGCTTCGGTGTTTGCCGCGTAACGTTCCTTCGACGGATCGAGGTTGCCGCGGCCTTCGTAGATCACGCCCTTCGAATCGGTGACGAGCACGTTCTTCTTAGACAGGCCCAGGTTCACCAGCAGATCCAGGCACGCAATCGCCGCAGCGCCCGCGCCCGAACACACCAGCTTCACCTCATCGAGCTTCTTGCTGACCACTTTCAGCCCGTTCAGAATCGCCGCCGAAGCGATGATCGCCGTGCCGTGCTGATCGTCGTGGAAGACCGGAATCTTCATACGCTCGCGCAGCTTCTTCTCGATGTAGAAGCATTCCGGCGCCTTGATGTCTTCGAGGTTGATGCCGCCCAGCGTGGGTTCGAGCATCGCGATTGCTTCGACCAGCTTGTCCGGATCGGACTCGGCGAGTTCGATGTCGAACACGTCGATACCGGCGAACTTCTTGAAGAGACAGCCCTTGCCTTCCATTACCGGCTTCGCGGCGAGCGGGCCGATGTTACCGAGACCTAGCACGGCCGTGCCGTTCGTAATCACGCCGACGAGGTTGCCGCGCGAGGTGTACTTCTGCGCGTCGAGCGGTTCGTCGTAGATCGCCATACAGGCCGCGGCAACGCCCGGCGAGTACGCAAGCGAGAGGTCGAGCTGGTTCGACAACGGCTTGGTAGGCGTGACCGAAATCTTGCCGGGCTTCGGATTCTGGTGGTATGCGAGAGCGCTTTGCTTAAGTTGTTCGTCCATTTTTTGGCCTGCGAGACGTAAGTAATTGGGCCCGGCACACCGCACCGTAGGCGTCGCTTGCATCGATCGAATGGATAATCGACTGAGACGGTTTTCGCACACGCCGGTTGGGCGCGGCGTATAACCTGGGCGGCAGGCAAGGCGGTGCGGAGTGCTACGCGGGCCGGTTAGTGTACACCCCGAATGCGTCGATGAACCGAGTGGTTAACGCCGCTCACCATCGGCGAAACAAGGCCTCGCAATGGTGCGGCGCCGCATTGCGCAGCGATGGGAGCGCGTCGCCGCGCCTGCGTCATTCGAGTTCGGCGCCGCGTCGCTCAGGGATCAGAAACAGCGTGGCGACGATGTCGAGCAGATAGATCGATGCGAGCAACGCCAGCGCCGCACCAAACGAGTAGCGCGCGGCCAGCGCGCCCACCACCACCGGGCCAAAGCCGCCAACCGCCCGGCCGACGTTGAACAGCACGTTCTGCGCGGTCGCACGTGCTTCGGTCGGATAAAGCTCGGAGATCAGCGCACCATACCCGCCGATCATCCCGTTGACGAACACGCCCATCGCCGCGCCGCCGATCAGCAACGCCATCGGCGTGCTCAGATGAGCATAGACGAACACCATCACGACCGCGCCCGCCTGATAAAACAGGAAGGTCGGCTTGCGGCCAAAGCGGTCGGCAGCGATACCGAACAGCCAGATCCCACAGGCCATGCCGACAATCGTCGCGGCGGTCCATAGTCCGGATTTGGTCAGCGAGTAGCCAAAGGTCTTCGACAAATAGCTGGGTAGCCAGATCATCAGGCCGTAATAGCCAAAGTTTTGCACCGAGCAGAGAATCGCCACGCCGACGCTGGCGCGCGTGGTGCGCGGATTGGCCACCAGCAATTTCAGCGGCAGCCTGGGCATGCCACGCTCCGCGCGCTGAGTGAACAGCGCAGGCTCCTCGACGCGACGGCGCACGAAAAACGACACCACCGCAGGCAACGACCCAAGCGCGAACATGCCCCGCCAGCCGATCACCGGTAGAAGGAGCGGCGTCAGCAAAGCGGCCGCCAGCACGCCGAGTTGCCATCCCAACCCAACGTACGACGACACACGAGCCCGCTGCGACGCCGGCCACGCTTCCGCCACCAACGCCATGCCGATACCAAACTCGCCGCCGAGGCCGATGCCGGCAATGGTCCGATAGATCAGCAAGTCGGTATAACCTTGCGCCAGCGCGCACAGACCGGTGAAGACAGCGAAGATCAGAATCGTCCACGCGAGCATTCGCACGCGGCCGAAGTAGTCGCTCAACACGCCGAAGATCAGCCCGCCTACCACGGCGCCGATCAGCGTCCATGTGACGAGCGAGCCCGCCTGCGTCGACGACAGATGCAGATCGGCGGCGATCACCGGCAGCATGAAACCGAGGATCAGCAGATCGAAGCCGTCCATCGCGTAACCGGCGACCGCAGCGATCAGCGCCCGGCCGGCATAACCTGGTTTGGCGGGTCCCCGCGTGTCGGTGACAGAAGAAGCCGTGGTCATTGAAAGCTTTCCGTATGCAAAAGGGCGGCAATTCCTCGAACGCCCAAGAAGTTCGCGTGAGTGTAAGGGCGGCCCAGCCCGCTCACAAGCGAGCCAGCAAGCACGCATCACCGTGCGCCGAAAAGCCTGTCCGACGCGACAGTTATGACGACCGTTCGTGTGTGACCAGCACGACGGCCTCCTCGGACAGGTCCGATTCGGGTAAAATGTCGGCCTACGCGCGCAGCAAAACCGGCCGGCACTCCACTGGCCGGTTGCGTATTTGCCTATCAAGGCGCCGCCCACTATGGCGCGGTATACCCCGCTTGCTGCGCCACCGGGCCCCGTGCCCGCTTCTCCCCGCTCACACCCAAGGATCCGCCCATGACAGGCTTCGATCGCCAGACGATCTCCGACACCACCGCCAAGATGCTGCTCGAAGTGCAAGCAGTGCACTTCAACGCGGAGAAACCGTACATTTTCACGTCCGGCTGGGCGAGCCCGGTTTATATCGACTGCCGCAAGCTGATCTCGTATCCGCGCGTGCGCCGTGGCCTGATGGAAATGGCTGAAGCCACCATCCTGCGCGATGTCGGTTATGAACAGATCGACGCCGTTGCGGGCGGCGAAACCGCCGGCATCCCATTCGCGGCATGGCTGTCCGACCGTCTGATGGTGCCGATGCAATACGTGCGCAAGAAGCCGAAGGGGTTTGGACGTAACGCGCAGATCGAAGGCTTGCTGACCGAAGGTCAACGCGTGCTGCTGGTCGAAGACCTGACCACGGACAGCCGCAGCAAGATCAACTTCATCAACGCGCTGCGCACCGCCGGCGCCACGGTGAACCACTGCTTCGTGCTGTTCCACTACAACATTTTCAAGGAAAGCGTGTCGGTGCTGAAAGACATCGACGTCGATCTGCACGCGCTGGCCACGTGGTGGGACGTGCTGCGCGTCGCCAAGGAAAACAACTACTTCGACACCAGGACGCTCGACGAAGTGGAAAAATTCCTGCATGCGCCGGCTGAATGGTCGGCAGCGCATGGCGGCGCCATGTCGACGCCGCAGTAAGCCTGGCCGCTTGATGCGGATTGAATAAAAAAGCCGCCTGTCTCCTTCGACAGGCGGCTTTTTTTCAAGGCGCCGCCCTGCAGCGCGAGTGCGAAGCTACGACGTGCCGCCGGTGCCCTCAGCCGAATGTGACGACAGATTCAGCAAGCCGTTGCTCTGCGCGTACTGGAACAATTCGGAATCGCGATCGATGCCGAGCTTGCGCATCGCCGTGTTCTTCTGCGTGCTGATCGTCTTGATGCTGCGATTGAGCTGCTCCGAGATTTCCTTGATCGTCATTCCGGACACGAACAGCCGCACGACCTCGAGCTCGCGCCTCGACAGCATGACTTCATCGCTCTTGCCACCGGCATTCATGCGCAGCGTATCGAGCGACGCTTTCACCGACGGGCTCATGTATTCCAGGTTGCGGCTGACGTGCTGCACAGCGAGCCCGATATGACTCAGGTCGTCCGATTTGTTGACGACCGACGTCACGCCGAGTTCGCTCAGACGTTTGAGCAGCGCAGCGTTTTCCAGCATCGTCAGCACGACGATGGGAAGATCGGGAAAATTGCGGCGCAAATAGCCGATCAACGGCAGCCCGTCGCCATATTGGCCGCCAGGCATTGCCAGATCCGTGACGAGGACGTCGCACGCAACGGTCTGCAACACCTTGACCAACTCGGTTGACTGGCGCGCACGCGCGACGACCTGCATGCCTGGAAACTTGAGCAAGGCTTGTTCGGCGCCGAACAAAATCACCGGATGGTCGTCGGCCACCACGACCCTGACTGGATCTTGCATTGCCCTCCCCTCAACAGATAAACCACTCTCCAAAACTTCTGACATGCTTTTCTATTCTTGGTACTCAAACTAATCGGGGGCGTGGCTTATATTCACGCGGACAATTCCTCCGACTATAGCCGATTTCCCGTCGGCAAAGCCGCACCGGCGATCACAATGAATCATCACAGAGCTAATGTTAGACTTGATTCGACCTTGGGGCACAAAATAGGGACAATAATCATAGCGAGGACAACCGCCTCGCGCCCTGACAGGAGAACCGGCACATGCGCTCGCGTTGCCTGGTTGTTTCGCTTGCTTCGCCCCATCAACGAATGCCGCTCCTCACCTGCGCGAGACTGGGTCTCATGCTGCTGGCGGCGCACAGCTCTTACGCGTTCGCCGAGGGTGCGTTCACACTCACTAGCGCCAGCTTCCGTGACGGCGGCACAGTAGATACACCGCAGGTTTTCAATCAGGACGATTGCAAAGGCGGCAATCGGTCTCCACAACTGGCCTGGCACGACGCGCCCGCTGGCACCCGCAGCTTCGCAGTCACCATGCTCGACGAGGATGCGCCCGGCCGCGGCTGGTGGCACTGGGCGGTTGCGAGCATTCCGGGCACGGTCGATCGCCTGCCGGAGAACGCCAGTTCGTCGGGCTTCCTGAAGAAGCTTGGCGCGGTCGAGGCGCGCAACGATTTCGACAGCGACGGCTACGGCGGCCCGTGCCCGCCGCCGGGCAAACCCCATCGCTATGTCATTACCGTGTATGCGTTGAACACCGCCGACTTGCGCCTCGCGCAAGGCCGTCCCGCGTTGATGTTCGATCACGAGATTGGCACCGCCGCGCTCGGCAGTGCGCGAATGGTGGTCAATTACGGGCGCTAGCGCGGCTCGTCGCCGCCACCGGGTCGCGCTGGCTCGCCGGGTCTGTGGCGCGTACTGGCGCACGGCTTGCATCGCATTGCATCCTGAGCGGAATGTCTGTCATCGGTGCACGTTAAGGTGTCCAGCAGCGGCTTGAGCGAAGTTTGCCGATATCGCGCATTGCACGCGCGCACCGCTGCCGTGCGTCATCCCATTGTTTTTCATTTTGCCGGAGAGTGCCATGTCGAAAATCGTCATCGTTTATCACAGCGGCTACGGTCATACGAAGAAGGTCGCCGAGGCGGTGCTGGCAGGCGCCCTGGAAGCCGGCGCCGAGGCCAGACTGATGCCGGTCAGTGAAATCGACGACGCGGCCTGGGCCGAACTGGCAGCAGCCGACGCAATCATCTTTGGCGCCCCGACATACATGGGCGGGCCGTCGGCCGATTTCAAGAAATTCGCCGACGCCAGCTCGAAACCGTGGTTGGGCCAGACGTGGAAAGACAAGATCGCCGCCGGCTTCACCAATTCGGCGACCATGAACGGCGACAAGTTCTCGACCATCCAGTACTTCGTCACGCTGGCCATGCAACACGGCATGATCTGGGCGGGCACCGGCATGATGTCGTCGAACACCAAGGCAGCGACCCGCAACGACCTGAACTACGTGGGCGGCTGGACCGGCCTGCTCACCCAGTCGCCAGCGGACGCCTCCCCGGAAGAAGCGCCGCCGGCGGGCGATCTGGAAACGGCACGCATGTTCGGCGCGCGTATCGCAGCGGTGACGGCGCGGTGGAACGCCGCATGAATCTGCTCTGAACCTGCTGGTATCGGTTGTCATCTGCCGTGCAACCGGTCATTCAGATGTCACTTTCAGCGCGCATCGTCGTTTTTTTACCCTGATCCGCACGCCCGCCGCCATCAGGTCTTAAAATAGCGTTCCGGCGCGGTGTCGCGCCCCGTTTCCAGCAAGCAAGCCAGTGAGATCGAGATGAGCACGAAAGTTTTTGTCGACGGACAGGAAGGCACGACCGGCCTGAAGATTTTCGAATACCTGTCGCAACGCGCCGACGTGGAGATCCTGCGTATCGAAGAAGCGAAGCGCAAAGACCTCGAAGAGCGCCGTCGTCTCATCAACGCATCGGACGTCACGTTCCTGTGCCTGCCCGATGTCGCGTCGCGCGAATCGGCCTCGCTGGTGGCGAACGACCACACCGTGCTGATCGACGCCAGCACCGCGTTCCGCACGTCTGCTGATTGGGCCTACGGTCTGCCCGAACTGGCCCGCTCGCAGCGCGAGCGTCTGCGCACCGCGAAACGCATCGCCGTGCCGGGCTGCCACGCGTCGGCCTTCGTGCTGGCCATGCGTCCGCTGGTCGAAGCAGGCGTCGTGGCGCCGGAATTCGCCGCGCATGCTTATTCGATTACTGGCTACAGCGGCGGCGGCAAAAAAATGATCGCCGACTACGAAGCAGGCGGTAACGACGCGCTCAAGAGCCCGCGTCCGTACGCACTCGGCCTCACACACAAGCATCTGCCGGAAATGGCCGCGCACACGGGCCTGAAGTCGGCGCCAGTGTTCACGCCGATCGTCGGCGATTTCTACAAGGGCCTTGCTGTCACCACGTTCTTCTCGCCGAACCAGTTGGCCAAGAAAGCTACGCCGCACGACGTGCAGGCGCTGTTCGCCGAATACTACGCGGGCGAAGCCTTCGTACGCGTCGCGCCATTCGATGCGGAAGCGAACCTCGACGGCGGCTTCTTCGACGTGCAGGCGAACAACGACACCAACCGTGTCGATCTGTTCGTGTTCGGCAACGAAGAACGCTTCGTCACCGTCGCGCGACTGGACAACCTGGGTAAGGGCGCATCGGGCGCGGCAATCCAGTGCATGAACCTTGCGATCGGCGCTGCTGAAGAGAGTGGCTTGAAACGCTAACAACGTCGTAATGCAGGCGGCAATTCGCCGTCAAGCTACCGAAAGGCCGGTTTGCAAAAAACCGGCCTTTTTTTCTAAAACAAATCTTTCAAAATCCTCTTTCCCAAGCTTAGTTGCATTAGTCCGCATTACTTAATAAATCAAAATCGGACCATTAATCAATTGCCGGTAATTCATTCCTAAAATCCATCCACACTGCATAATTTTCCGCCTAGGGAAATTCCGGATTTTTTAGCGAACGGTCGTTCGAAGATCATAGAGCCATTTTGCCGTAACGCTTGTCTGGAAAGCGTGTGCGGCGAAGCAACGGCGTCGCTGCACACTCCAAAATTCCTTTTTTGTTTAAAAGGGTCGCTAGCGTCCACCGGACACGCGTCCGGCATAAATTGCGCTGTTTGAATCAGTCTTTTTAGACGGCTCCTTCAATTGACAGGCATTAATCGCGCGGCGAAATTACTTCGCACAATTACATGAAGGGAGACAGCAGCATGTCGCACGCCATTACGCGAGCCCTGGCGATGGCCATTGCCACAGCCCCATTCCTGATCGCTTGCGGCGGCGGTAAAGCCGATAATCCAGGCGCGATCAATTCGCCGCAATGCTCGGGTTCCAGTTGTGGCGTGCAGGGACCGCCGGCCAGCAGCGCGAGCGCCACCGCGCTGTGCCCCGCTACCGCCGACATCGCCAAGACGACCTTTCTCGGTGGCGCGGGGAGTGGCGAGGTCGTGCAACTGAATATCGATGCGACGGCGATGACTTACACCCTCAAGTGGATCAAGTCGCCGATTCCCTTGACCAACGCCGACGTCACGATCACCCGCGAAGGCACGACGATCACCGGCGCGGTCATCCACCCGCCGACCGGCGCGCTGCCGACCGCCGAGCAGACGCGTTGCGCGTTCATCCTCGGCAAGGGCACCGGCACCGCGGCGGCCAATGGCACGGCCTACACCACGCCCGACTTCGTCAACAATCCCAACCCACCGACGATCCTCGTTGGCCTTGGCGTGGCCGGTGGCGGCATTCCGGGCGCGGATGTGGAATACGACGGGCTGACGATTGTGCCTGGCGTACCGTTGCTCTCGAACATCGGCGCCGTTGCGCAGCGGCATTTCGATTTCTATCCATTCCTCGGCTTTGCCAGCACGACAACGGACATCACCAGGTTGCCGGGTACCTATAACGGGCTGCTCTACCATCTCGTGCCGTCGGGCTCCTATGCGGCAACGGCGACCAATACGGTTGAGACCTTCGACGCGAGCGGCAACTGCACCGGCTCGAATCCGGCCAACGCAGCGTTCCATCCCAGTGCAAGCGGCTGCCTGACGACCGGCACCGCGTGGACGTCCAACAGCAGTGGCTACTTCGACAGTCAGAACGCGCCGCAAATCGGTACGCAACTGACGCTGCCGACTGGGCGCAGCGGCTCCGTGGCTCAGGCACACATGATTCTCGGCCAGGTCAATGGCGCGACCGTTCCGCTTGTCATCCGCACAGGCTACGTGAATCTCGGCACGCTCCCGGCGCACCTCGACGCCCAGGTCGACGACGAATCCGGCATCGCAATGCTCGCGGCAGCCACACCGCTCGCGTCAGGCGGCTTCGACGGCGGCTATGTCGGCGCGGACTCCAACTTCAGATCGACCGCCGCGTTGATCCAGGGCGGCGTCGGCACCTTCATCAACCCGTCGACTTCGGCCGCGGAAGACGGCTTCGGTCTGGGCTATGGCCTGTCAAGTCCCGGACTGGTGGGTGTCCAGCAAGCGAATGGCCAAAGCGGCTTCGCGATTGCTTCCGGCGGCCTGTATGCCATCGAGATTCAGGGCGCGGTCAACGGTGGCGTGGCGCCAACGTCGCAACTCAGCAGCACAGCCTCCAGCGCCCCGTACTTCGGCATCGGAGCACAGATCAGCAAATGACGGGCAAGGCAAAGACAGTTCGCACTGCGAGACATAAATAGAGCAAAAGGTGGCCGGACTGGGAGCCGGCCACACACAACGAGAAAATTCTGGAGGCAGTATGAAATGGAGATTCCTTTCGGTGCTCGCTCTTGCTGCACCGTTGCTGGGGGCGTGCGGCGGTGGTAGCGGCGGCGATGGACCGGTGACCGAAGTGCGTCTGTGTCCCGCGTCGCTCGACTACAACACGGTGTTCACGGGCGGTGGCGGCGACGGCGAGCTGGTCAAGCTGCAACTCGATACGACCAAATTGACCTGGCAGGTCAACTACATCGAATCGCCGATCCCGGCGACCACGGGCACCGTCGTGCCGACGCGCGCCGGCCAGACTGCCAGCGGCACGCTGACCCAGGAAACCCTGCTGCCGACCCAGAAGCTCAATCAGTGCGCCTACCGTCTGAACGGTGCGAGTCTCGACCCGAATCGTCCTGCGCGGATTTTCGTTGGCGAAGGTGTGGCGGGCGGCACGATTCCGGGCGCGGAGATTTCGTTCGGTGGGATTCTCGGCGTGGGCGCGGTGCCCGATACCAAATTCCCGTACTACCCGTTCATCGGCTTCTCGTCGATTGAAACGAACCTCGCGAACGTGGCCGGCATCTACAACCAACTCGGCTATCACCAGATCCCGTCGCAAAACTTCGCGCCGGTCGTGGTCGATTCGAAGATCACGATCAACGCGGACGGCACATGGAGCGAGTGCGACAACGCCGGTGTGGACGCGGGCAAGTGCCAGCAGGCCGGCACGAACTTCGCGCAGTCCGCCGACGGCAGCGGCGCGTTTCAGACCAACAACTTCCAGGGCCAGGCCAAGCCGACGCTCGCGACCACCCCCGAAGCCCGCGGCTACATGATCGTCGGCAAGCTGCGTAACCAGCTGGTGCCGATTCTGGTTCGGGCGGGCGCGGCGAACTCGTCGGTGACCGCGCCGCAAAACGGCGCGCTCGGACCGTACGCAGATGATGAATCGGGCATCTCGATTCTGGCGCCGCAAAGCGCGACCACGGTGAACGCGCAGAACGGCGAGTACATCGGCGTGGATAGCCAGTTCGACTACCGCACCACCGCGCTGGAAGGCACGCAGGCAACGCTGCTCGACCCGTTCAATGCCTCGCAGGCATCGCTTGCGACCGCGCTGGATCTGAACTTCACGCAAGCCGTGCCGGGTGTTGTGACGACGACGCAAGTGGGCGCAGCGACGGGCACCACGCCGACCGGAAAGATGATCTTCACGGGTGGAGTGTTCGGCTACCTCGATCTGACTAACGCGGCCTCGCCGTACTTCACGATCGGCGCTTTCGTCCAGTAGCAGGCGAAGCACGCGCCGCCGCAAATACGCAATGTGGTGTTCGCATCCCGGCTGCCGGGAACGGCAGTGACACAGAGCAGTCGGGCAGCTAACCCGCAGCCGCTTGCCGCGCGCAATGGGGACGGCCGGCGCCTCAGGAGGAATAACATGAAAAAAATCTATCTCGCGATACTGGCTGCTTGCCTGTCCGCCAGCGCGCACGCCCAGCATGCGGGCGACGATGTCGCTGTACTCGGCTGGTTCCACGTCATGCCGCAGGATTCGAGCACGCCGCTCACCACCCATGTCGCGCCAACGCCGATCAACACGCCGCTGCGCTTGCCGAGTTCGTTCACCTCGGCGGGGACGGGTTTGTCGACCACTAAAGCCGACACCACCGGCCTCGTGTTCAGCCATTACCTCACCGATCACATTGCGGTGACGACGGTAGCGGGCGTGCCGCCCGTCTTCAAGATCTACGGGCACGGCACCATCAAGCCGCCGGGACCGGCAGGCGCGCTCGGTCAGCAGGATCTCGGCGACCCACAGTCCAATCCGATCGTGAAAAGCGTGCGGCAGTGGAGCCCGGCGCTGCTGTTCCAGTACTACTTCAACGCGCCGACGGCAAAGCTTCGGCCGTTCCTCGGCATCGGCGTGTCGTACAACTGGTTCTCCGATATTCAGCTGAGCCCGAATTTCGTGACGTCGACGCAAAACAACCTCGGCGCGGTGCTGGCGGCGGGCGCCGGCAAGCCGGGGCAGACGCAGGTGTCGGCGAAGGCTTCGTCGTCATGGGCGCCGGTGTTCAATGCGGGTCTGATGTACAACATCACCGAGCACTGGGGTCTGGTGGCGTCGGTCACGTACATCCCCTTGAAAACGACCTCGTCGGTCATCATCAAGGCGGCGGACGGCACGGAACTGGGTGTGTCCAAGGCCGACCTGAGCGCGGATCCGATCATTTCGTTCCTGGCCGTTTCATACAAATTCTGAGTTGGCCACAACGGCACAGACGATACGCAACAAAGCCGGCGGCCCTGCGCAGGGGCCCGCCGGTTTTGTCGTTTCTGAGGAATGCTGGAAATTCGGGGCAAAAAAAAGCCCGCCTAAGTGGGCGGGCTGAATCCATATCAGAGGAGACATGGAGGAGACAAGAAGAACTATAGCAAATGGCTTGGTGCGTCGCAACATGCAAATTAGGGTAGACCCTCGGCGTTGCTCTCATACAACACATTGCCGATCAAAACCTGCACGGCCGACCCGCGCCTAATGGCGCACAAGCGCCATCATCGCGCCAAAACCAACGAAGACACCGCCCGTCAGACGATTGAACATCTTTGCGACGCTGCGGCTCTTCAGCCTGGCGCCAATCCGCGTGCCGAACCCGGCGTACACCAGATACCAGCTCACTTCGATCACGGCGAACGTGGCGACAAGCACGCCGAACTGCGGCAACTTCGGTTGCCCGGCGTCGATGAATTGCGGCAGCAGCGCGGCGGCAAACAGAATGGCCTTCGGATTGCTGCCGGCCACCAGAAAGCCGTTGCGAAACAGCGCAACACGCGAGCGCGCGGGCTTTGCGGTCAGATCGTCGACTCCACCGGCAGCGGCTTCGTCAGCGGGTGCGCGCCATGCCTTGATGCCCAGATAGACGAGATAGGCCGCGCCAATCAGGCGCAGCGCGTTGAACATGGCCGGCCAGGCTTCCAGAAACACGCCAAGGCCGGCTGCGGAGACCGCCAGCATCAACACGAGGGCAGACAGGCAGCCGGCCATGGTCGCGCTGGAACGGCGCAGGCCGTGCTGGGCGCCATGGGTCATCACCAGCAGCATGTTCGGACCGGGAATCGCGGAAACGACGAAAACAGTGGCGACGAACAGCCACCAGGTATGCAGGCTCATTTGGATCGAAACAGGAAAAGAGGTCGGGCCGCTATTATGCCCGCGCACGAGAACCATAGCGCCAGCGCGGGCTCTGACCGGCCGGAATGCCGCCACGTCTCCGAAAGGCGGGCGCGGCCAGAGTTCGCGCCCGGGCGCTTTCATGCGGCGCCGGGACGCGGACGCAGCTTAGCGCCCTGCCCGCCGGCTCGCCACCTGGCCCAGCACGGCGAAGTCCTTCTCGCCGTCGCCGTGCGCTACCGCTTCCAGCAAGCTGTCGCGCACCACACTTGCGATCGGCAACGGCGTCGTCACCGCGTCGGCGGCAGCGAGGGCCAGACGCACGTCTTTCAGGCCGAGACGCGCCTTGAACAGCGCCGGCTCGTAGCGCTGCTCCGCGATCATCTTGCCGTAGCCTTGATAGACCGGTCCCGGGAACGGTCCGCTCGTGATCACATCCAGAAAATCCTGCATCGCAACGCCGTGGCCGGTGACCAGCGTGGCCGCCTCGCCGAGCGTCTCGACCGCCGCAGCCAGCATGAAGTTCGCCGCGAGCTTCATCACGTTGGCCTGCTGCGGCAGCGAACCGATACGCCACGTTTTCTGGCCGATGGCATCGAAAACCGGTTGCACGCGGTCGATTGCCTCGGCCGGACCACCCGCTACGATCGTCAGCTTGCCCGCCGCCGCGACGTCCGGGCGCCCGAGTACCGGTGCCGCCACATAGTCGACGCCACGCGACGCGTGCGCCGTGGCGAGTTCCTCGGCCAGCGCGACCGAGATCGTCGCCATGTTGACGTGAATCAGCCCGCGCGCAGCGTGTTCCAGCAGCGACGCGGTGATGACTTCACGCAGCGCGGCGTCGTCGGCGAGCATCGAGAACACCGCGTCACCCGCAAACGCTTCGGCCGGCGTCGCCACCATCCGCGCGCCCGCTTCCACGAGCGGTTGCACGCGTTCCGGCGAGCGGTTCCACACGCGCACCTGGTGCCCAGCTTTCAAAATGTTTGCAACCATCGCGGCGCCCATCTCGCCGAGACCGATAAAACCGATGTCCATCTGTCGCTCCGTCTTCTAAAGAACTTGAAGTAAAGCACAGCCATGCGACACCTGCAGGACAGCGCGCATCAAAACACGGTGCGATACTGGTGCGATGGGCACCGCGACATTCCGCTTCTACGAGGAGCTGAACGATTTTCTCGCCCGGCCGCTGCGCCGGCGCACGTTCAGTTGTGCCTGTGCGCGCGGCGCCACGGTGAAACATATGATCGAGGCACTCGGCGTGCCGCACACTGAAGTCGAGTTGATTCTGGTGAATGGCGAATCAGTCGGTTTCAATCACCTGTTAGCGGACGGCGACCGCGTCGCTGTTTATCCGAAGTTTGAAGCGCTCGACATCCAGCCGCTACTGCGCGTACGCGAGCGGCCGCTGCGTGTCGTACGCTTTATCGCCGACGCGCATCTCGGCGGCCTTGCCCCGCTGCTGCGGCTCGCCGGCTTTGACACCCTCTATGACAACCACTATCCGGACGCCGATATCGAGGCGCTCGCCGCGGAAGAACAGCGCATCGTTCTGACGCGTGATCGCGAGTTGCTGAAACGCCGCACCATCACCCATGGCTGCTACGTGCGCACCTTACGACCCCGTGAGCAGTTGCGCGAAGTGTTTGAACGGCTCGATCTGGCCGGCAGCGCCCGGCCCTTTCGCCTGTGCCTGATGTGCAACGCGCCGCTGCGGCGGATCGCCAAGGAAGAAGTCGGCGCTCGCGCGCCTGACGGCGTGCTGGAGCGGCATAGCCAGTTCGTGACCTGCGACGTGTGCCGGCGCGTGTTCTGGGAAGGCACGCACTGGCAAAGAATGCGCGCGCTGATGGACAGCGTGGCCGGCGACTCGCCTGAGCGCCACCAGCACGGCGCGTGAGCCGCGCATCAAGGTGTCGCCGGGGGCACGCCAGGCGCCGCTCGCGCGACGCGTACAATGCGGGATTACTTATCTGGCAGAGGCCTTCCGTATGGCGATGAAAAAAACCGACCTTGAAAAGAACAAGGCACTCAAGCTGAACAACGCAATGAAACTGTCGACCGCCGACCGCTTCGGCAAAGCCGCCGCTGCCGAGCCGAAACTCGATCGCCGCGAACAGCGCAAACTCGATCAGGCGCAGGGTCTGGTTGCCTTTGCCTGCAAGCTGAATGGCGAACTGGTCACCGAACTGAAAGATCGTGCCGCCACGCACCCGGATGGCATGACCGGGCTGCTGAACGAGGTGATCAAGCGCGGTCTGGCTGCCTAAGCGCCGAGCGGCGTGCCATGGCGAAACCGTGGCCGCACTCCGGTGGCAGAAACCGCCGATCCAATACAAAAAGGCCAGTGCATAGGCACTGGCCTTTTTGTTGGCGACGCCGCAGCGGAACCGCCCAGCACTGGCCGACTAGCGGCATGCAGAGGCGAATCCGCGAGGCTCGCCCAACGAACCGAGCCGTAGCTTAGTTCTGCGTGCCCTTGTCGTTCGTACCAGCTGCCGAAGCTGCCGACGAAACGCCAGCGCGCTTGCCGTGGGTCTTCAGCTTCTTGGGTTGATGCTTCTTCGGCGTGCTTGCTGCTGCGGCCGGCGCTGCTGCGTCCGATGCCTGTGCGAAAGCTTGAACGGACACCAGCGCGATCGATGCTGCTGCGAGCGAGACGATTACTTTTTTCATGTGTTGTTCCCCAAACCTGGACGACTGAGTCAGTGTGAATGAAATAGCTGCACGGGTGAAGCAGACAGCGCGCGAGACGCCTTCCCGCTCCCCGCGGGAGAGTATTACGCAGTGTAGGCGGTTTGTCATGCCCAAAACTCGATATGTATTTTCCGGGAGACAGCTGGCTTTCGCGGCGCTTTCACTCGTTAAGCACGCCATATCAGGGCGAATACCTAGAGTGCCGAGAAAGAGCTGGAACGTGCGTGGAAAGCCTATCTGTTCGACAATGCCCACGCCGGCGACAAGACGCGCGGCCACCCATAAGCCTCAAGCAAATTTTTAGAAGAACAGCCTTTGAAATCCGACACCCGCCAACACCTGCGCGCCAATCTGCTCATGCTGATCGCGGCAATCATCTGGGGCTCCGCATTCGTCGCGCAACGTCTGAGTCTCGATGCGATTGGACCGTTTCTGTTTACCGGACTGCGCTTCCTGCTAGGCGCGCTCGTCGTGTTGACGATGATCGTCTGCGTGCGGCGCGCTGCGCTCGCCGAACTCACGAAGCGAGCCCCCGGCGGTGCGCGGGAGTTGCTCGGCGCCGGCGTGCTGCTCGGCGTTGTGCTGTCCGTGTCGATTTCGTTGCAGCAGATCGGCCTGCAATACACCAAGGTTGCCAACGCCGGTTTCATCAGCTCGCTATATGTGGTGATCGTGCCGCTGCTGGGCGTGCTGTTTCGTCATCGAACCGGATTCGGCACATGGCTTGGCGCGACGCTCGCCGCGGTCGGTATGTATTTTCTGAGCGTGAATGAACACTTTTCGATGCTCTACGGCGACTGGTATCAACTCGCCGGCGCACTGGTCATTTCCGTACAGATGATGCTGGTTGGCCGCTTTGCATTGCGGCACGATCCACTCATGCTCGCGCTCGTACAGTTCGTGACCTGCGGGCTTGCGTGTCTGCTCATCGGCCTCGCGATCGAGCCCGTGAGTCTCGCGGTGATCGCACGCGCCGCACCGACAATCCTGTACGGCGGTGCGCTTTCAGTCGGTATCGCGTACACGATTCAGGTGGTCGCGCAGAAGCACGCGGCGCCGTCGCACGCCGCGGTGATCTTCAGCATGGAAGGTGTGTTCGCCGCGTTCGCGGGATGGCTTGTGCTCGGCGAAACGCTATCGGCGCGCGCGCTGTTCGGATGCGCGCTGATGATGACGGGCTTGATCGTGTGTCAGGTGATGCCGGTGTGGCGACGCGGAAGCGAACGCTTGCCCAACGCGTCATGAGGGCGGTGCGGGCGGCCCGGCACGGCCGCCCCGCTATGCAGCGCGTGGGTAGCTAAACTGCCTGGAGCTATCCGCGGTGGGTGGAAACACGCACCAGCAACCGTCGTCGTGTCGAAAGAAAAACAGGCCGCGCGAGCCTGCTTCCGGCGAGGTTTCGACGCGCACATAACGCCGGCCGCCCGCCCGTGTGCGGCTGAATTCGGTAACGTGAACCGAAACCGAAGGCCCCGGTGCCAGCCACTTCTCCACCAGAAAACGCAGCGATTGTTCGCTCGTGGCTCTCATGATCCGCTCCGGGCCGGTTTGCCGCGGTTGGCCTCGCGTGAGGCATCGGCATTCTGGTCGTTTTCGTCGCTGTCGGCCGATGCGTCGTGTTCGGTGGACGCGAGGGAGATGGCCCGATTCGTCGCGGCTGCCCGCAGCGTACTGCAATGGGTCGCGTGCCGGATATCGGAGAGAAGTCGGACTAGCTGTCGTGCTGTTCTGCGTTTCATTACACACCCCCGCACTGCACCAATAACTTCAGAAAACACTTTAACTTTATGCCTGGATCGGGTGTTGCCGAAATGGTTTTGACTAAATAGCAACAGTTGCGCTTGCAAAAAGAGATACGCAATCTTTATACCGTCCGCCCTTAATGTGCGCGTCCAGGTGCGCCGCGGTCTGTACGCTGGCGAGCGCATGGTGTTGATGCAAGGTGGTTGCGGCGATATAGGAAAGACGGCCGGCGAGGCAAGTTATCCACAATTGCCTATGAATAACTTCGGGATAGCGCAGCGGACACCCTGTGTGCGAAATCTTGATAAACCAGGCCGCGCAGCAGGCGCAGTCAAAGTTATCCCAGCTTTGTAGTTTTTCTACAGACGTGTTCCGCACGGTTATGGATTTCGCACGGCCTTGACGCGACGAGGAATTTGCCACTTATCCACAGAGTGGGTTAACCCTTGTTAACTATTACTACATATATATACGTATGAAGTAAAAGACATAGGATAAGTGCCGCGTCGTGAACGGATTAAAGGCTGGTCAGGCGTCGATCAGCCTGAAACCCGATGCATCGAAGGGCAATACATTCACGGCACTGCGACGGCTCCGCTTGCAGGTTGAACCGCGGTGGCCTGGTCGAGCGCAGGCGGCACCGCAGGAAGCTGCGCTGGAACGGGGACTTCCACCGGCACCGGCACCGGCAACAGGCGAGTCTCAATACTGCTGTTCACCACCGGCTGGGTACGCACCACCGTCTGCAGATAATGATCGACGAGGCTGAAGAATCGATCGTAAAACTTACCCGATGGAATGGTTTCACTTGAAATCTTGACCATCGCGTCGCTGTTCGAGCGGATCGGCAGCGACAGCGAGCCCAGCACGCTCAACCCGACGCTCGCCGACGTATCGCTTTTCTTCAGCGCAAAACCGTTCTGCACGGCGTTGACGTAGACAATGCTCGTACTACTCGCCTCTTCCCCCGGCGTGCACACGACGTGAAACTCCACGACGACATGCGAATCCCCTGTTGGCTGGAAATTTTTCGTCCCGTCGACTGTATCGGTGCGCGTCATCGTCGTCAGATAGCCTTGACTCAGCAAAGCGCGGCGCGCGGCTTCGCAGGTATCGGTGGTGCTCGAGTTGAAATTGCGCGCGTAAGGGCTTGCGCCGGTTTCGAACAATTCCTGCTGGAATTTCGGCTGCGGTGCGCTGCTGCAAGCGGCCAGCGTCAGCAGGCCGAGCAGGGAAGCGGCGGTGGCTTTGGAAAACGACATGAACATGATCGATCGGAGGGGGCGCTGCATGGACTCGAATGGGAATGCATTGTAGAGCGGTTGTCGAGTGTGCGTAAAAAGCACGCAACGGCACGCCCCGAGCGGCCTTACGTGAGATGACGATCGGTTACAGCGGCATCTGCCGTTGCAACGAAACAGGTGAAGGGAAAGACAGCAGGCGTCTATTTCGACGTGGCCGGCAAACCGTTCGACGGCGTCGGCGCCCTGCTCGCTCCGGCGGTAGTGCTTGCCGGAATCGTAAAGGCGTCGGCCCAGTTGTCTTGCGCCGCGCAACGGTCGGCGGAGCGAGCGTCACAGGTACCGGCTTGCGCATCCGGACGCGACGCGGCGTCTTCCGGCCCGGCGACGCCGGCGAAGTCTTCGACGCGCAGGCTCACCTTCTGCGCGTACGCCTGCGAGCCGCCGTAACTCTTGAGCGCCGCGTTCATGTCGCCGTTGGCCGAACGCATATAGCCGTACAGAATCGCCGAGCCCACTTCGATGTTGGCAGTCGGCTCCGTGAGGTCCTTGACGTTCCTCAGAAGCCCGCGGTGGGCACCCGGCACCACCTGCATCAACCCGGTTGCGCCGTTGGCGCCCTTGGCCTTTTCCTTGAAGCGGGATTCGATGGAGATGATCGCCAGCAGCAGTGCCGGCGGCAGTGAATATTTCGAAGCAGCGGATTGCACAGCGTCCGAAATCTTCTGAGCCTTTTCCTTCGCCAGACCGAACTTTTGCGTCAGATACGCGGACATGCGGTCATTGTTTTCGTCGGCCGTTGCGGTCTGCATCAGGCCGAGCGAAAGCACGATCAGGCAAAGTAACCGGCTCATAACGGTGGACGGGAAGGAAGGAAAAGGATCCACACATTATAGCTCTGCCCCTTAAAGGGGCTTCCAATCGACCAGAATTCGTCTGATGAAATGAGGCCAACCAGAAATTTTGCGAGCCTCACTTCGAGCGTCTGGGACTCAGCACGTAGCCGTCGTTCAACGTGGTGAGGAACGCGGCAAAAAACATCGTCGATATCTTTCTCCGACCATGAAGCGTGAACCCGCACCACTTGCCACCTCACCTTACTGCGACTTCGATTCAATGATCGGGACGGTGGAGAATCCGTTGCGGGTGGCACCCTATCTGCTCGGCGACAGCGTGTCGGCGGCCGGGATTTGAGACAATGAAGACCGCCGGTGAATGTTTTCCCGGGACAACCGGGTGACGCCCTGCCTCTCGAGCAAGCGGCGGCCCATCGAACATGAGATGTTTTCAGGTATGAGCAAGACCGCGTTTATTCCCAGCGTCCCTGCTACGTCAGAGGACGATTTTGAAGTATCGGCGAGCTCGAAGCTGGCTGGCTACCGGCGCTTTTTCGGCGTCCTGAAAGTGGTCAGAACCACGGATGGCCGCGTGCTGTTCCCGTTCGACGGTGCACCGGAACTCGGCCCGTACCCGACCAAACTCGAAGCGATCGCCGCAGCGCAAGTGTATGGCGAACACATCGTCACCAGCGACCTGGCGCGTCCGGAACTGTAGATGCCGGAGCGTGGCTAGTTTTTCGTTAATCACTATCGGTGTCACCTAAGGGTGTCACCCAGACCGCGGAGTAACGAATGACCAGTCTGCGCAAAATCGGCTCGTCGGCCGCAATCGGATGGGGCGCGGCTGTGCTGGTGGCCGCTTTCTGTCCGCCCGGCTTTGCCCAGAACGCGGATGCCGATGCGGGACAGAGAGCGCTCGGACAGGCTGAAGTGGTGCACGCCCAGGTCAGCGTCGTCGCGATCGACGCCGTGACCAACAGCGTCACGCTGCGTGGCCCGCGCGGCAATCTGGCCGATGTCGATGTCGATCCCGCCGTGGCCGATGTCAGCAAACTGCGGGTGGGTGACAGGCTGAACGTGGCGTATCAGCAGGCGCTGCTGCTTCGCGTCGACAAAATGGCGACAAAGGGTGTCCGCGAGCGCATTGATACGACAACGACGATACCTGCCTCGGGCGGATATGCGTCATCGGCACATAGAATTGAGGTCGTCGCGACAGTGGTGAAAATCGATCGCAAGACCCGGATGGTGACGCTGCGCGGAGCAAAGCACCGGCAGGTGCTGCGGGCCGCGAGTGGGATCCCGCTCAACGATCTCAAGGTTGGGGACAGCGTGCGGGCGCAGTTTATTGCAGCGGTTGCGGTGCAGTTGGTGCGGGCGGCACGATAAGGCGGGGTTGCGTTCGTACCCGATCAGGGTACGAAGCATAGCGCGGGGCCGAAAAAAAACGGCCACCAACAGGTGACCGTTTTTTTTGCGTGACGCTGCTAGCAAAATCCGCCTCGCGCCCTCATTCCACTGTCACGGATTTCGCCAGGTTTCTCGGCTTATCCACGTCCGTGCCCCGCGCACAAGCCGTGTGATACGCCAGCAATTGCAGCGGCACAACGTGCAGGATCGGTGACAGCAACCCGTAGTGCTCCGGCATCCGGATCACGTGCAGGCCTTCGTCGTTGACGATCTTCGTATCCGCATCCGCGAACACATAAAGCTGACCGCCGCGCGCCCGCACTTCCTGGATATTCGACTTCAGCTTTTCCAGCAACGCGTCGTTCGGCGCGACGGTAACAACCGGCATCGCTTCGGTCACCAGCGCCAGCGGCCCGTGCTTCAACTCGCCGGCCGGATAGGCTTCCGCGTGAATATAGGAAATTTCCTTGAGCTTGAGCGCGCCCTCGAGTGCAATCGGATAGTGCAACCCACGCCCGAGGAACAGCGCGTTTTCCTTGCGCGAAAACTCTTCCGACCACGCGATGATCTGCGGCTCCAGCGCCAGCACGCTATTCAACGCCGCCGGCAAGTGGCGCAGCAGCTTCACGTATTCGGCCTCCTGCTCCTTGCTGACATGCCCGCGCAGTTTGGCAAGCGTCAAGGCCAGCACGAACAGGGCAACCAGTTGCGTGGTAAACGCCTTGGTCGACGCCACACCGATCTCGCGGCCGGCGTGCGTGAGGAACGACAGTTCCGTTTGACGCACCATCGCGCTCGTGCCGACATTGCAGATGGCCAGCGTATGTTTGTGCCCGAGCGACTGCGCATGCTTGAGCGCCGCCAGCGTGTCGGCCGTCTCGCCGGACTGCGAGATCACCACCACCAGCGACTTCGGATTGGGCACCGACTCGCGGTAGCGATACTCGCTCGCGATCTCCACCTGGGTGGGGATCTTCGCGACGGATTCGAGCCAGTACTTTGCGGTCAGCCCCGAGTAGTAGCTTGTGCCGCACGCCAGAATCAACAGGCTGTCGATGTCCGCGAACGCTTTGTCCGCGTTCTCGCCGAAGATCGACGCGTCGAATGAATCGGATTGCGGAATCGTGTCGGTGATCGCGCGCGGC
Organism: Paraburkholderia fungorum; assembly: GCF_046027215.1. Lineage (GTDB taxonomy): Bacteria > Pseudomonadota > Gammaproteobacteria > Burkholderiales > Burkholderiaceae > Paraburkholderia > Paraburkholderia fungorum_D. The sequence continues at coordinate 4,332,371 of NZ_JAQQEN010000001.1, forward strand.
TGCTCGAAGATTTCCTTCTGCATGAAGTGACGATACGGACCGAGTTCGACCGCGCCGCCATAGGCCGCGACCTGGCGGATATCGCGCTGCGCTTCGTAGCCGTCGCGATCGGCGATACGCACGCCGTCGAGCGACAGTTCACACACGTCGCCTTCTTCCAGGAAGATGAAGCGTTCCGTGCTGCCGGCGAGCGCCAGCGCGTCCGAAGCAAGGAAGTTTTCACCATCGCCGAGCCCCACCACCAGCGGCGAGCCTTGCCGTGCGCCGACCACCGTGTGAGGCTGGTCCTTATGCAGTACGGCGATCGCGTACGCACCATGCAATTGCGCGACGGCCTCGCGCACCGCGGCGAACAGGTCGCCGCGATAGATGCTGTGAATCAGGTGAGCGATAACCTCTGTATCCGTTTGCGAAACGAACACATAACCCTTACCCCGCAGCATTTCACGCAGAGTCTCGTAGTTTTCGATGATGCCGTTGTGTACCAACGCGAGCGCGTCTTGCGAGAAGATCGGGTGCGCGTTGTCCGTGACCGGCGCGCCGTGCGTGGCCCAGCGCGTATGCGCGATGCCCGTGATGCCCTCGAGGTGACCCTCGCGCACCTGCTCGTCGAGATCCGCGACGCGCGCGACGCTGCGTGCGCGGCGCGGTCCATCTTCTCCGAGAACGGCGACGCCGCACGAATCGTAGCCACGATACTCGAGGCGACGCAGTCCTTCGATCAGGACGGGGACGATATTACGTTGCGCAACCGCGCCGACAATGCCGCACATAGCTCAATTCCTTTTAAGCGCTGGGTTATCAAGGAGCGCGCCTTACGCGCGCGTCGTGCCCATCAACTTTTCTTTTTGACCGGGCGCACATAGCCCGCCTTGCTTGTTTGAATCTTGTCGTTCAGAACCAGCATGTCTTCCGCGACGTCCTTCCAGACTGTCGTGCCCGCCGCAATCGTCACGCCGCGCTTCACGTGCACCGGCGCGACCAGTTGCGTATCGGAACCGACAAACACGTCATCTTCGATGATAGTGCGGAATTTATTCGCGCCGTCGTAGTTGCAGGTGATGGTCCCCGCGCCAATGTTCACTCGCGCACCAATGTCCGCGTCACCTATATACGTGAGGTGATTTGCCTTCGAGCCGTGACCGAGCACCGCGTTCTTCACTTCGACGAAGTTGCCCACATGTGATTCGTCGTGCAGCGTCGCGCCGGGACGCAACCGCGCGTATGGGCCGAGCACGGCGTTCGCACCGACTTCGGCGCCTTCGATATGCGTGAAGGCATCGACGCGGGTGCCCGCGCCGATGGTCGCATTGCGGATCACGCAGTTCGGCCCGATCGTCACGTTGTCGGCCAGTGTCACGCGGCCTTCGAATACGCAATTCACGTCAATCGATACATCGCGGCCGCATTCGAGCGTGCCGCGCACGTCCAGACGCGCCGGGTCGGCCAGCGTGACGCCCGCAACCAGCAGTTCATCGGCTACGTTGCCTTGATGGATCCGCTCGAGTTCGGCGAGTTGCTGTTTGCTGTTCACGCCGAGCGTTTCCCATTCTTCGTCCGGCTGCGTGGTAACGACTTCGAGGCCGGCTTCGATCGCCATCTCCACCGCGTCGGTCAGGTAGAACTCACCTTGCGCGTTGTCGTTCTTCAGCGCGGCGAGCCAGCCGCCGAGTCGCTCGGTCGGCGCGACGATGATGCCCGTATTGATCTCGGCGATCTTCAACTGCTCAGCGGTCGCGTCTTTCTGTTCGACGATTCGCGATACCTTGCCGTGCTGATCCCGCACGATGCGGCCATAGCCGCTGGGGTCGTTGAGCGTGACGGTAAGGACGCCGTAGCCGCCCTGCCCCGCACGGTCGGCCAACGCTTGCAGGGTGCTCGCGCGCGTCAACGGTACATCGCCGTACAACACGAGCGTGGGCGCGGATGGATCGAGCAACGGCAATGCCTGCTGTACAGCGTGGCCGGTGCCGAGCTGTTGCTCCTGCACGGCGAACTGGACATCCGGCGCCGCTACAGCTTTGCGCACCGCTTCGGCGCCGTGGCCGATTACCACGACGAGATGCGTGGGCTTGAGCGTGCGAGCTGTGTCGATGACATGAGCGAGGAGCGGCTGGCCAGCCAGGGGATGGAGCACCTTGGGAAGCGCGGACCGCATGCGCTTGCCGGTGCCTGCCGCCAAAATCACAATGTTCATGGCGTCGGCAATTAGACGAGTTGGAGGCGCCAATTCTAACATGCGGGTTATGACACCAAGGCCGCCCGCACGGCCTGATAACAGGCCAGAATGCGCGGAATCGCACGGATTCCGCACATTTCAGCTGTTCATCAAAGATCGTCGAACTGGACGATCGAAATAGGCTTCGACGCGCCAGGCATCGCGCCATCGCCAATGTCGGTCGAACACGGCTCTTCGTCGAAAGCGATGTCACCTTGTGAATCGGCCTCGCCCGTTGCACGCAAACCCGCGAACGGGAACAGTTTGTGATCCATCAAATGCGACGGCACGATGTTCGACAAGGCGTTGAACATGTTCTCCACACGGCCCGGGAAGCGCTTTTCCCAGTCGCGGATCAGCGCCTTCATCTCCGCGCGTTTCAGGTTAGGTTGGCTACCGCACAGATTGCACGGAATGATCGGAAACTCGCGCAGCTCTGCGTATTTTTCCAGATCGGTTTCCTTCACGTAAGCGAGCGGCCGGATCACGATGTTCTTGCCGTCGTCCGATTGCAGCTTGGGCGGCATGCCCTTCAGCTTGCCGCCATAGAACAGATTGAGCAGCAGCGTTTGCAGGATGTCGTCACGATGATGGCCGAGCGCGATCTTGGTCGCGCCGAGCTCGCCCGCGACGCGGTACAGAATGCCGCGACGCAGCCGCGAACACAGCGAGCAGGTAGTCTTGCCTTCCGGCACCAGCCGCTTGACGATGCTGTAGGTATCCTGATTCTCGATGTGAAACGGAATGTCGAGCTGCTTCAGGTACTCGGGCAGCACATGCTCCGGGAAGCCCGGCTGCTTCTGGTCGAGATTCACCGCGACGATCTCGAAATTGATCGGCGCGCGTTCGCGCAGCCGCATCAGGATTTCGAGCATCGCGTAGCTGTCCTTGCCACCCGACAGGCAGACCATCACCTTGTCGCCGTCCTCGATCATGTTGAAGTCGCCGATCGCCTCGCCAACCTGGCGCGCCAGCCGCTTGAACAGTTTGTTGTTCTCGTAGGCTTCTTTCTGCTCACGGCGCGTGAGCGGTGCTTTGGTCGGCGCGGCCGGGGTTGCGGGGTCGTTCAGGATTTCCTGAGCATTCATGGCTCAATCCTCCTTGATACGGAAGACTTCGACACCCACGGCGTCGCAGTCGGGATAAACGTCCGGCTTCGCGGTCGAGACGCAGACTGCGCGCACTTGTGGATGCGCGAGCAGTGTTTTGACGAGGTCGTCGCAGAGCGTTTCCTGGAGGTGGATATGACCTTGCTCGACGCGGCGCGCGATCGTGGAGCGCATGAAGTCGTAATCGACGACTTCGCGCAACTTGTCTTCAACCGGCGTGGACAGCGCGAGCGGCACGAACAGATCGACGTTGATCACGACGCGCTGTTCGCCACGCTTTTCGAAGTCGTGCACGCCGATGTTAATGTGCACTTCGTAATTGCGCAGAAAGAGCCGGCGGCAATCGGCGAGCCGGGGATGCGAAAGAGCGGCAAACATGTTCGTTCCAGTCGAAAAAAGCGTGCGGAGCACGCAAGGGGGCACATCGAGGCGCGGCGGCCACCGGGATCGGCAGGCCGTGCGCGCTTCAGGCGCCCGTCAAAAACATTACGTCGCGCGGCAGCGGCACGAGGTGCTGCCCGCCGTCGACCACCAACGTCGTTCCGGTGACGCCCGCTGCATCGGCGAGATACAGCGCGGCGGCGACAATATCCTCCGGCCGCGACGCGCGACCAAGAGGGGTAGAACGGTGAGCCTCTGCAAAACCATCCGGCGTCTGATCGCCGGACTGCATCGTCAAGCCGGGCGCGAGCCCGACCACGCGCACTTTCGGCGCCAGCGCCTGTGCCAGCGCAACCGTGGCTGTCTGCAACGCCGCCTTGGACAGCGTGTACGACAGGTAGTCCGGATTCATGTTGTACAGCTTCTGGTCCAGCACGTTGATCACGACCGTGCGCTGGCTTTCGTCGAGGCGCGCCGCCTCGGGCGTCGCCTCGAACAGCATACGCGCCAGCACGAGCGGCGCGCCCAGATTCATCGCCGTCAGCTTCAGCAGCAGGTCGTAACCGACGTTGTGTGCCGTATCTTCTTCGAAGCGCGACGCGTTATTGACGATGCACACTGGGCGCCCCAGCGCCGTGGTGCAGTCCGGCAACAGACGCTCGACCTGAGCCTCGTCGGCCAATTCCGCGTGCAAGGCGACCGCCCGGCGGCCCAGCGCGACGATTTCCTCGACGAGTTCGTCGGCCTCGGCGCGAGAGGAGCCGTAATGGGCCGCCACGTCCCAGCCGCGCGCGGCAAAGCCGAGCGCGAGCGCCCGGCCGATGCGGCGGGCGGCGCCCGTAATCAGCACGATGCGCGGCGTTTCAGGCGCGCGGGCGGCGGCGGTGTCCAAAGAGGCGGTCATTTACAATGCGGGGATGAATCCGAAAGCTCACCAACCCGATAGTTTACCTGCTCCCGGCCCGAGCGCGCTTGCGCAGTCCGAAGCGCTGATCGCGCAGCTCCGCGCGGAGCTCGAAACCGCCGGCGGCTGGCTGCCGTTTGACCGCTACATGGAACGTGCGCTGTACGCGCCGGGACTGGGCTATTACAGCGGCGGCGCCCGCAAATTCGGCCTGCGTGGAGACGATGGCAGCGACTTCGTCACCGCACCCGAACTGTCGCCGCTGTTTGCCGAGACGTTGGCGCGCCCGCTCGCCGAGGCGCTGCAGGCGAGCGGCACGCGCCACCTGATGGAATTCGGTGCCGGCACGGGCAAGCTGGCGTCCGGGGTACTGAACGCGCTCGATGCGCTGGGTGTCGCGTTTGACAGCTACTCGATCGTGGATTTGTCGGGCGAACTGCGCGAGCGCCAGCGCGAGACGATCGAAGCCACCGCGCCGGCGCTGGCCGCCAAGGTGCGCTGGCTCGACGCGCTGCCGGCGCAATTCGAAGGCGTGGTGATCGGCAACGAAGTGCTGGACGCGATGCCGGTCCGGCTTTTTGCCTTTACCGATAGCGCCTGGCATGAGCGCGGCGTCGTCTGGCGCAATGAGGTTTTTGCATTCGCCGACCGCCCTGTTACCTCTGCGGCTGACGTGGCGTTTCTGGCGGACATTGAAACAGGCGGCGACGATTACGTCACCGAGACGCACGACGCCGCTCGTGCGTTCACGCGAACCATTTGCACGATGCTCACGCGTGGTGCGGCGATCTTTATCGACTATGGTTTTCCGCGTCACGAGTACTACCATGCGCAGCGGGCGCAGGGCACGTTGATGTGCCACTACCGGCACCGGGCGCATGGTGATCCGTTTGTTTATCCTGGCTTGCAGGACATTACGGCGCACGTGGAATTTACCGGTATTGCGGAAGCTGGGGTTGAGGCTGGCGCCGATTTGCTGGGGTTTACTTCGCAAGCGCGGTTTTTGCTGAATGCGGGGATTACCGAGGCGCTGTCCGGGATTGATCCTTCTGATGCCGGGCGGTTTTTGCCTGCGGCGAATGCGGTGCAGAAGTTGTTATCCGAAGCGGAGATGGGCGAACTGTTTAAGGTGATTGGTTTTTCACGCGGGATTGGTGACACGCTGGTGGCTTTTTCCAGTGGTGATCGGTCGCATTCGCTGTGATTCGATTTTTTGTTTTGATTTTCGTTTCGATTTTTGTTTCGAGGTTTCGATGATCCGCTGGCTGTTGACTACGTTTGTTGCCGTGGCGGTGTTGTCAGCCTGCTGGCCGTGGCTCAGGAAGATTGGCATCGGACGGATGCCCGGTGATGTGACCCTTCGGGTGTTTGGAAAGGAGTATCCCTTTCCGTTTATGTCGACGCTTGTGTTGTCTATTTTGTTGTCGATTGTTGCCAGGATTTTGTAGTGGCTTTTTTTGCCTTTTGCGGCGGCATTTCGTGGTTCTCGCTTTTTTGGCCTTTCCTTGTGTTCTTATTGGTTTATTAGCGTCGCCCCGCACAGGGGGAACGCTAATAAACCAAAAGCAAAAGAAACAACCACCGCCGTAGGCATACAGCAAAAATGCCGCCGCCAAAGGCAAAAAACTCACCCAATCACATTCTCAACAGCCCGAACCCTCTCCAGATGCACAGCATCCCTGATCCCCTGAGGCGCATCAACCAACCTCCCAGCCACCGCCCCAGCATCCACCCCCCGCGCGGCAACAAGCGCAACCCGCAATCGCTCTGCCTGCGGATACTCCCGCATCTCAAACCCCAGACGCCCGCGAGCGTCCGCCTCACAAGCCTGCAAGGCTTCAGCAAACCGCCCAGGTTTCCGAATCGCATCGCTGCGCTCAAACAACCTCACCAGCGCGGCAGCGCCCATCTCCATCACCCGATGAATATTCCCATGCTCCCGCGCGACCAGCATCGCCAGATCGCGGCAATCATTCGGCACCCGCAACCGCTCGCAGAAAGGCTTCAGCAAATCCACACTGCGTCCCTCATGCCCGATATGCCGCGGCAACACATCTTCCGGCGTAGTCGCCTTGCCTAGATCGTGCGTCAACGCAGCGAACCGAACCGCCAGCGCATACCCCTGCTGCGCAGCGTGATCGACCACCATCATCACGTGCACGCCCGTATCCACCTCGGGGTGATAGTCAGCCCGCTGGGGCACACCGAACAACGCGTCGACCTCCGGCAGAATCCGCGCCAACGCCCCGCATTCCCGCAACACCTCGAACATCCGCGACGGCTTCTTCTCCATCAGCCCGCGCGATACTTCCTGCCACACGCGCTCCGCCACCAGCGCGTCAACCTCGCCATCGGTGACCATCTTGCGCATCAGCGCCATCGTCTCCGGCGCAACGGTGAAGTCGACAAACCGGGCAGCAAACCGCGCAATCCGCAAGATCCGCACAGGGTCTTCAAGGAACGCATCGCTGACGTGACGAAAGAGCCGCGCCTGCAAATCCCCCTGGCCGTTGAACGGGTCGATCACCGGCCCCGTCAACTCGCCATCCGGGCGCATCTCGCGCGCCATCGCGTTGATCGTGAGATCGCGGCGTGCAAGGTCTTCCTCGAGGGTGACGTCCGGTGCGTAGAAAAACTGGAAGCCGTGATAGCCCGCCGCCGTCTTGCGCTCAGTGCGCGCCAGCGCGTACTCCTCGTGCGTCTGCGGATGCAGGAACACAGGGAAATCCTTGCCCACCGGCCGGTAGCCCTGCGCGACCATCTGCTCGGGCGTCGCGCCGACCACGACGTAGTCGCGATCCTGCACGGGCACGCCCAGCAGTTCGTCGCGAATCGCTCCGCCTACGGCATAGATATTCATGGACATACGTCTTGATAAGGAATCGCATGCGTTTCCCGCAGCGCGTCGTCGATCCAGGCTTGCACTGCCGGCAGCGTCGTCACCCGGTTCACATAGGCCGCTGAAACTTCCGATAGCGCCGGCCGCCACGTATTGAAACGCATCACCACCGGCGCGTACATCGCGTCTGCAATGCTGAACTCGCCGAACAGGAACGGACCGCCGTAAGCCGCGAGACACTGGTTCCAGAGCGCCTCGATGCGCGCGATATCGGCGAGTGCGCCCGGCGTGGCGTTCTTGCCCGGAAACGACGCACGGATGTTCATCCACATGTTCGAGCGCAAATCGCCGAATCCCGAATGCATCTCGGCGCTCACGCTGCGCGCGTGGCTGCGCGCCGCCGCGTCGCGCGGCCAGAGCGCATGCTGCGGGAAGCGCTCAGCCAACGTCTCCGCGATCGCCAGCGAATCCCAGGTGGCCAAACTATCTTCACCGATCAGACATGGCACCTTGCCCGGCCCAGTCGGCGCGTGAGCCAGAATCGCGGACGTCGTGCCGGCGTCATTCAGATGAATAAGCACCTCTTCAAAAGAAATGCCGAAATGTTTGAGCAGCAGCCACGGACGCATCGACCACGACGAATAGTTCTTGTCACCGATAATCAGCTTCATGCTTCGTATCAAAGGAGAGAGAAAAAGGTTCAGCGGCCCGCGTTGGCGCGGAACGTGTTGAAGCGCGAACGGCTCGACACGCCGGTCAGATACACCGGTGCGATCGTTTCGATGCTAGCCGGCTCGACGCCAAGTTCGGGCGCGATCGGCCCAGTCATCACGTTGTCGACTTTCATTGAATCGAGATTGTCGCGCGAAATCACGGGTTTGCCGGGCGCCATTTCAAACGACAATGCTTGCAGGCGCGCCAGCGAATCCGGCAAACGGATGATCCGCGCGTGCCGGCCGATCGCGTCGCCGCAATAGCTGACGAGGTCTTCGAGCGTGTAGACGGTCGGGCCGCCCAGCTCGTAAGTATGACCACTGGCTGCATCGAGATCGAGCGCGTTGACGAGGGCCGTCGTCACGTCGCCGACGTACACGGGCTGGAACCGTGCGTCCGGCATGGCAAGCGGAATCACCGGTAAGACGCGTTGCAGAAACGCGAACTTGTTGAGGAATTCGTCTTCCGGACCGAATACTACGGAAGGCCTGAACACGGTCCACGCAAGGTTCGCGGCATGCACCGCCTTCTCGCCATCGCCCTTCGAGCGCGTGTACATGCTCGGCCCGTTCGCGTCGGCGCCAAGCGCACTGACATGAATCAGCCGATGCACGCCCTTGCCTTCGCAGGCCGCGACGATCTTCGTCGGCAACTCGACGTGTATCTTCGCGAATTCGGGTCCATAGGGCGTGCCGCGTTTGCCATGCAACGTGCCGACCAGGTTGATCACGGCGTCGGCATTCTCGACGAAGCGCGCGAGTTGCACCGGATCGAACACGTCGGCTTCGATCACGTCGATAGGGAGCAGGGTGAGATGGCGGGCGTTGTAGCGCCGCCGGGTGGCGATGCGGACATCCTTGCCCATTTCAACGAGGGCGTTGACGAGATGGCTGCCGATAAAACCGGAACCGCCGATGATCGCAATGGCTTGATGTCGCATTTTCGACTCCCTGGTGGAAGCCGCGGCAACGGCTGGCGTGGCGCACCGCCGCATCGGGAAGACGCGACGGCGGCACGGCGCTTACGGTGCGATATAGCCCAGACGCGCCTTCAGCGATTGCGGACGGCCTTCGAACAATGCCGCGTAGTAGACCGTGTTGGACAACACATTCTTCACGTAGTCGCGCGTTTCCTGAAACGGAATCGCCTCGGCGAAGATCGCCCCTTCAACCGGACGCTGCAGCGACTGGCGCCAGTTGCGCGGACGGCCTGGGCCGGCGTTATACCCCGCAGTGGCCAGCACGGCTGACCCGTCGAACTGATTGTAGATCATCGACAGATAGTTCGTGCCGAGCAGGATGTTGGTGTTGATGTCGTTCATCTGCTCGCGCGAAATCGGACCGAGACCGATCTTCTTCGCGACCAGTTGCGCGGTGCCCGGCATCAACTGCATCAAGCCGCTCGCGCCGACTTCCGAGCGCGCGTTCATGATGAAACGCGACTCCTGGCGAATCAGCCCGTACGCCCATTCGACATCGAGTCCATTCGATTGCGAATCGCGCTCGACAATATCCTTGAACGGCGACAGATACCGCAGCGAGAAATCGTGATCGCTCCTGGTGCGGTCCGCCGTGTTGACGGTGCGGTCATACAGCTCGATCCGGCGCGCGTATTCGGCGGTGGCGAGCAGTTGCCGGTCGCTCATGGTGCGCAGCGGCCAGTTCCATTCGCGATTGCCTTCGAGCCGCAGGTTCAGCGCATAGAAACGCTGCGCCAGATCGAAGCCCGGGGTATTGCCGGCCGCCTGGACTTCAGCGTCGGTCACGGTGGTTTTCGGCGGTACGCTGATCTTCTGGCCCAATTCTTCCGCAGCCAGTTGACCGTAGAAGTTGAAGCCCTGCGAGATCGACTCGAATTCCTGATTCGCCGTTGCGGTGTCGCCAGCCTGTTTCAAGGCGCGCGCATGCCAGTACACCCACGAAGGCTGGTTACGCAGCGCCGCCGGCATCTGTTCGATCGACCAGCGCACCATCGTCCAGTCGCCCGCCAGCAGCGCAGTGCGGGTGCGCCATTCGTATGCCGGGTTCGATAGCGGCGCATTCACCGACAGCCGATACCAGTCGACCGCGCTCGGCATCTGCTTGAGAGCAGCCTGATAGGCAATCGTGCCCCAGCCGATCGCCCGCTCCGGCGAGCTCAACGACGGCGCCACCGATGCGAAAGTGGCAGCGGCCATGGCCGGATCGTTGCGCGCCATGCGGGTGATCGCGAGCAGCGCGAGCTGGTGCGACTGCGTGTCAGGACCGACGCCGCGCGCGAGCAACAACGGCGGCGTGCTGGTCGCCTGGCCGAACAACACCGGATCGGGCGGCTGGTTGCTGAGCGCATCGACCAGCTTGCTACCGGTGTTCGTGTAGTTCTGTTCATAAGCAAGACGGATCTGTTGCCAGATGTCGGCTGTGCTGAATTGCTGATTGACGCTTAGCGCAGTGATCAGGTCGACACAGCCGTCGCCATACCACTTCGGATCGACCAGCAGTGCACGCGCCGCGTCGGCGACATTTTCGCCACGCGCGGCCCGCGACTCGAGCGCGTAGCACTTCACCTGCGTGTCGTCGTTCAGCACGAAGCGCGCGTATTGCTGGTCGAAGTTGCGCCAGTCGTGACGCGCGCCGAGCACCGTGAGGTAGTCGTTACGCATGCGGTCGGCGATCGCCTGGCCGTCGTACTTCTGCAGGAACGCCAGTACCGGCGCGTCCGGCGCGTCGACACGCGCATGGCCAGTGGAGTCGAACAGTTGCGGCTTGAGCTGGAAGTACTCCAGATACGCGGGCGCCGGATAGTTCGGGATCATGCTCGCCAGTTGCGCCGCGCGCGCCGTGTCGTTATTACGGGCGGCCTCGCGAAGCTGGACGAAAATCTGGTCGTCGTTCGTGAGTTGTGACAGGGGAATTGGCTTGACGGCCGAGGCCGTGCTGCACGCGACGAGTGCCGCAGCGGCCAGCGCGAGACCGGCCGCGCGATATACTCGATAGAGGCGTTTTGACATCGTTGTTTCTGGAGCGCGAATTGAACCCAAGCATAGCATGCAACCCCGTCGCGGAATCGAAAAAGGCGCTGCGTCGAATGCTATTGGAAACAAGGCTACAAGCGGCTTCCGAGCCGGCCAGCAATGCCGCGCTGAATCGTCGCATGCTCGATGCGTTGAAGCACTACGGCGTGAGCAGCGTGGGGTTCTACTGGCCGCTCGCGGGTGAATTCGATGCGCGCGCCGCGATCACGATCTGGCTCGCGGCGAACGTGCAACGCGAAGCGAGTTTGCCGGTCGTCCGGGAGCGCGGCGTGCCGCTCGAATTCCATGCGTGGTCGCCCGATACGCCGATGAGAGTCGGCCATCACAAGATTGCCGAGCCCACTTCCGGGCGCGCGGTGGTCCCCGATCTGCTGTTCGTGCCGTGCGTCGGCTTCGACGCCGACGGCTACCGGCTCGGCTACGGCGGCGGCTACTACGATCGCACGTTGGCCGCATGGCCGGGTTCGAAGAAGCCGGTGACGGTCGGCATCGCCTATGAAGCATGCCGCACGCAAGCGCTGCAACGCGAACCCCACGACGTCCCGCTCGACCTGATCGTGACCGAAGCGGGCCTCTATCCGCCACCCGTGCGGTGAGTCCGGCGCGTGCCGCTCGCGCTGCATCCGCTCACGGATGCAGTCGCCGAATTCTGTTATAACGAAGCCGCCGCCCGCGCGGCCGTGTCGTAGAGACCGGATGCGTTGCGCATGAGTTGCGCCGCCTCGCCGATCTGCTCATTGGTCAGCCCGCTTTCCTTCAGCGTCGAAATCAGACAGCTCTCGCGCACGTCGCGATACTTCATGCAGAGTTCGCGCCCCGCATCGGTCGCGGAAAAGAACACTTCCTTGCCGGTCTTTTCGCTTTTTACATACCCTCTAGCTACGAGCTTCTTCAACGCGTAGGTGGCAACGTGCGTGTCTTCGATGTTCAGCACGAAGCAGATGTCCGCCAGCTTCTTGCGCCGCTCGCGATGGCCGACGTGGTGCAGCAGCGAGACCTCGATGGCGGTCATGTCCTTTTCACCGGCCGCCGACATGCAGCGCACCATCCAGCGGTTGAATGCGTTGCCAGCCATGATGAGTGCGTACTCCAGCTCGGACAATTCCGCGCTTGTGTCAGAAACGAGGTGTTCCGAGGAGACGATCTTGGTGGGATGGCGCGACATGGCGAAGATTCTCGAAGGCAGGTTGGGAAAGTGTCCGGAGTGTACGACGACGAATCCCTCCCAGGGAGCCTGGCGAAAACGCTTATTGAGAAATTGTCGATATTTTATTGATAATGTACGCTTCAAACATCGTCAGCCGGATGCCGTTAACCCGTTAAACCATCCATAGGGGCGTGGTGTTCGAATTCCCCGACTCGACCTGGGCCAGTGAGTGATGAGCCAACCAAGAATTTTTCCGCTGGGCGATGCCGCGCTGGTGTGCGAGTCGCCACCGCCTGCCACGCTGGCGTGCCAACGGCGCGTGTGGGCTGCCGCCGAGGCCGCGCGCGATTGGCCGCACGTACTGGAAGTCGTGCCGGGCATGAACAATCTGACGCTCGTGTTCGATCCGCTCGAAGCCGATCGCGAAGCGCTCGCCAGTCTCCTGCGCGCTGCCTGGGAGGCGGTCGGCGAGGCGCCGCCAGTTGGCCGCGACGTCGACATCCCCGTGCAATACGGCGGTGAGTTCGGGCCCGATCTGCAGGTGGTCGCCAGTCATACCGGCATGAGCGTGCGCGAGGTCGTGCAACGTCACTCGGAAGCTGAGTACGTGGTGTTCTTCCTCGGCTTCCAGCCCGGCTTCGCCTACATGGGCGGCCTGCCGGCGGCACTGCATACGCCGCGCCGCTCGTCGCCCCGGCTCGAAGTGCCGGCCGGTTCGGTCGGCATCGGTGGTGAACAGACTGGCATTTATCCGGCCACCTCCCCCGGCGGCTGGCAGCTGATCGGCCGCACCGAACTGCCGCTGTTCGACCCAGCGCGCCGCCCACCCACGCTGTTGCAACCGGGCGACCGGGTGCGCTTCACCATCGCGGGGATACACGCATGATCGATGTGATTCGCGCGGGTCTTCTGACCACGATCCAGGATCTCGGCCGCCACGGCCATCGGCATCTCGGCGTCGCGATGGGCGGTGCGCTCGATCGTCTGTCGCTCGAAGTCGGCAACCGGCTGGTCGGCAACCGGCCCGATGCGGCCGGTCTGGAAATCACTTTCGGCCCGACCGTGCTGCGCTTTTTGCGCGCTACACGTGTGGCCATCACCGGCACCGAATTCGGTGCGACACTCGACGGCAAGCCGGTCTATTCATGGTGGAGCCTGCCGGTGCAGGCCGGGCAGGAACTGGTGCTGCAAGCGGCCAGGCGCGGCATGCGCGGCTATGTCTGCATTGCCGGCGGCATCGATGTCCTGCCGATGCTCGGCTCGCGCAGCACGGATCTCGCGGGCCATTTCGGCGGACTCGGCGGACGTGCGCTGCGCGACGGCGACCGCCTGCCGGTCGGCGCGCCACCGCAGCGGGGCCACCTCGGTTTCACGCCGGAAGCGCCGGAGTTCGGCGTGAAGGCGCCCGCCTGGTGCAAGTTCGTGCTGGTTCACGAGCCGCTGCGGCGCGGCCGGCATCCGGCGGGCGTGCCCTGGGCTGTGCCGATCCGCGTGCTGCAAGGTCCGGAATACGACAGCTTCACGGCAGAAGCGCACCAATCGTTCTGGTCCGACGAATGGCTGGTCACGCCCAACAGCAACCGGATGGGCTACCGCCTTGCCGGCACCGAACTGAAACGCACCCGCAAGACCGATCTGCTATCACACGCTGTTTTACCGGGCACGATTCAGGTGCCGCCCAGCGGCCAGCCGATCGTGCTGATGAGCGATGCGCAAACCACCGGCGGTTATCCGAAGATCGGCGCGGTGATTCAGGCCGATCTGTGGAAACTCGCGCAGGTGCGCCTGAACGCCGCCATCCGCTTCATCCCGACGACGCCTTATGAGGCGCGTCATGCTTTACTGGAAGAACGCACGTACTTACGGCAGATCGACGCCGCGATCGCGATGCATGAAGAACGCTGTGCGCGCCAGGCGGCGGTCGCGGCGCTGTGACAATAAGTAGGGGAACACCATGGAAATCGATTTGAACGCCGATCTCGGCGAAGGCTGCGGCTCCGATGAGGCGTTGCTCGACCTCGTCAGCTCGGCAAACATCGCGTGCGGCTGGCACGCGGGCGGCGCCAACGCGATGCGCGACTGCGTGCGCTGGGCGGTGCAGAAAGGCGTGTCGATTGGTGCGCATCCGAGTTTCAACGACCCGGAAAATTTCGGCCGCAAGGAAATGGACCTGCCGGCCAACGATATCTATGCGGGCGTGCTGTACCAGCTCGGCGCATTGTCCGCGATCGCGCAGGCCGAAGGCGGCCGCATCGCGCACGTCAAACCGCACGGCGCGCTCTACAACCAGGCCGCGCGCGACGCAAAGATCGCTGACGCGATTGTGTCCGCGGTGCACGATTTCGACCCGTCGGTGGCCGTGTTCGCGCTCGCCAACAGCGGCCTCGTGACAGCCGCGCGCAACGCGGGCCTGACCGCCGTCGAAGAAGTGTTCGCCGATCGCGGCTATCGCGCCGACGGCTCGCTTGTGCCGCGCAAGGAGCCAGGCGCGCTGCTCGATGACGAAGACGTGGTGCTGGAGCGCACGCTCGCGATGGTGCGCGAACGCCGCGTGCAGGCGGTCGACGGAAACTGGGTGCCGCTGAATGCGCAGACCATTTGTCTGCACGGCGACGGCCCCCACGCGCTGGCGTTCGCGCGACGCATCCGCCACGCGCTGGAAGACGCCGGCATTCAAGTGCAGGCGGGCGGCGCCGCGAGCGTCTGAAGCGGGACGTCGCAAGCTCAATCCCTGCCAGGCGGCAAATGGCAAACGGCAAACGCCCCGCTCCATGCGGGGCGTTTGCCAGGTGCAGGACTCATCGCAGTACCCGCGGCAAACCAGCCGTTGCTGGCGCGGGTGTAGTCGAAGCAATGCGGCCGTCAAGAGCCGTAGCAGCAGGGCGGCGCGGGATCCCTGGCGCCGGCCCACATGCGCCGCCACAAGCGGCGAGGTTAAAACCCTGTTTGGAGATCCAGATGCAGACAACCGTCAGTCTATGGCCGCTCATTGGCGTGGCCGTCATCATCGTCGGCTTTTTATTACGGTTCAATCCGATGCTGATCGTGGCCGTCGCCGCGATCATCACGGGTTTTGCCGCGCACTTCCCGCCGGAAAAGATCCTGGCTGAAATCGGCACCGGCTTCATCAAGACGCGCAATATCCCGCTGATCATTCTGTTGCCCCTCGCGGTGATCGGTCTGCTGGAACGGCATGGTCTGCGCGAGCGCGCCCAGGCCTGGATCGGCAGCATCAAGGCGGCGACCGCCGGGCGTCTGCTGATCGTCTATCTGCTGGTTCGCGAGCTGACTGCGGCGGTCGGCCTCACGGGCCTGGGCGGCCATGCGCAGATGGTGCGTCCGCTGATCGCGCCAATGGCCGAGGGCGCCACGGAAACCCGCTTCGGCAAGATCAGCGATGCGGTACGTTTCAAGCTGCGTGCGTTCTCCGCGGCAACCGATAACGTGGGTCTCTTCTTCGGCGAGGACATCTTCGTCGCGTTCGGCGCGATCGTACTGATGACGACCTTCCTGAAAGAAGCCGGCATCATCGTCGAACCGATTCACGTGGCCGTCTGGGGCATCCCCACCGCGATCTGCGCATTCATCATTCACGGCTTTCGCCTGTATCTGCTCGACCGCAGGCTCGAGCGCGAACTGCGTGGCAATGCTGCCGCTAACACGGCGGCCGCTGCGCCAGCGCAATCCGCCGCGGGAGACAAAGCATGACCTTCACGATTACCTATCTGTTCTGGCTGCTGGGTGTGGTGCTGCTCGTCATCGGCGGCATGATCGTGACGGACAAGGAGCACCCGCGCCGTTTCACCGCCGGTGGTTTCTGGATTCTTTACGCGCTCATCTTCCTGATCGGCGACAGGCTGCCGCCCGCGGTGGTCGGCGTGCTGGTGATCGTGATGGCGCTGATCGCCGGCTTCGGCGGCGTCACTGCGGCCAAACCGAAAACGCTCTCGCTCGAAGCGCGCAAGGCTAGCGCCGCGCGTCTGGGCAACAAGCTGTTCGTCCCCGCGCTGACGATTCCGGTCGTCACCGTGATCATCACGCTATCGGCCAGCCACCTGATTTTCGGCGGCATGCCGCTGATCGAAAAGGCCAACGTCACGCTGATCGGCTTCGGCATCGGCTGTGTGATCGCGCTCGCGATTACGTGCGTGATGACGCGCGACACCGTCGGTCAATCGATGAAGGAAGCGCGCCGGCTGGTCGATGCCTTGTCGTGGGCCGCGGTGTTGCCGCAGATGCTCGGCATGCTCGGTCTCGTGTTCTCGGATGCAGGCGTGGGCAAGGCCGTCGCGCACGTGACCACGGCGTACATCAGCCTCGATTACCGGTTTATCGCGGTGGCCGTGTACTGCATCGGCATGGCGCTGTTCACGGTAGTAATGGGCAATGGCTTTGCCGCGTTTCCGGTGATGACAGGCGGCGTCGGCGTGCCTATTCTGGTTGGCGTGTTTCACGGCAACCCGGCGGTGATGGTCGCCATTGGCATGTTTTCGGGCTACTGCGGCACCCTGATGACGCCGATGGCCGCGAACTTCAACATGGTACCAGCCGCGCTGCTGGAACTGCCGGATAAGAACGCGGTGATCAAGGTGCAGGTGCCCACCGCGCTGAGCTTGCTGGTCGTGAACATCTTGCTGTTGAATTTCCTGATGTTTCTGTAGGACTTGCCTGCCGCGCCGCGCCGCGTCGGCATCGATAGATACGCATTTATCGGCGCTTCAGTGGTGATTGGGCAAGCTGCGGTACAAGGACGCATCCAGATTAGGATGCGTCCGATCGTCGGAGAGGATGTCGGAACATAAGCTGGCGGATGGTCTTCCATCCACATACATCGGTGCGCACTATGCGCCACCGGTACTCTCCAGCAGGTCCTCATGGCACACCCATCCCACCCCGACAATGCGCACACGGCTGCGCCCCCGTTCGCTTATCTCGCTTCGCTGGTCGATGCCGCGCTCGAAGCGCATCAGGCCGGCCGACTCGAAGCCGCCGAGCCGTTCTATCGCGAAGCCCTTTCGCTCGATCCCACACACGCCAGGGCGCTTCACTACTTCGGCGTGCTGCAACATCAACGCGGCAACCACGTATTCGCCGCCGAATTGATGAGCGAGGCGCTCAAGCTGGATCGCACCGACGCCGCCTGCTGGAGCAACCGCGGTCTCGTGGCCGCGGCGCTCGGCCATCGCGAAGAAGCGATGATCTGCTACGACCAGGCCTTGCAATTGCAGCCGGATTTTGCCGAGGCCCGCAATAACTTCGGCGTGGCCCTGCAGGCACAAGGCGCGCTCGACGACGCAATCAACCAGTACCAGCAGGCGCTGGCGGCGAGCCCCTTGTTTGTCGATGCGCATCTGAATCTCGGCACCGCGCTGAGCAAGCTCGGCCATTACGACGAAGCGCTGGCGCACTATCGGAACGCGCTGGCACTCGACCCGCAGTCGGCAGAAGCGCACTTCAACGCGGGCAACACGTACAACGCCCGAGGCGATCATGACGCCGCCATCGCCAGCTTCGAACGGGCGCTGGCGCTGCGCAGCGACTATGCTGAGGCGCACGTCAACCTCGGCAGTCTGATCGGCAAGCTCGGCGACTACGCCGGCGCCGAGTCGCAGTATCGGCGCGCGGTCGCCCTCAAGCCGAATCCCACTAACCTGGTGTGTCTCGGCGGGTCGCTCGGCGCGCAAGGGCACCTTGATGAAGAGGAAGGCTTCTATCGACATGCGCTGGCACTCGATCCCAACTACGCCGATGCACACCAGAATCTGGCGTGGCTTCTGCTCAAACGCGGCGACTACAAGCAAGGCTGGGCGGCATACGCCAGGCGCTGGCGTCCGCATGAGTACGCGGCGATTGCGGTGCCCGGTATTGCGCAATGGCAGGGCGAGTCGCTTATGGGACGACGGATCTTGCTGGTCGGTGAACAGGGTTTCGGCGACCACTTCCAGTTTCTGCGCTACGCGCGCGTGCTCGAGCAGCGTGGCGCGACAGTCGATGCGTGCGTGCGGGAGCCGCTGTTGTCGATGGCTGAGCGCGTCCCGGGCGTGCATCGCGCCTTCAGTGGCAAGCCCGAAGGTGAGTACGATTTCTGGGTGCCGATGACGAGCGTGCCGTCGTGCGTCGGCACCGACCTGTCGACCATTCCGGCCGATATTCCCTATCTGTTCGCCGACAAAGCCAAGGTGAAGACATGGCGCAAGCGGGTAGACGCTGCCGGCAAAGCAAAGCGCAAGGTAGGGCTTGTGTGGGCCGGCAGTCCAACGTTCGGCAATGACCGCTACCGGTCGATGGCACTCGCGGACCTGTCCGCCTTAAGCGACGTGAAAGACGTCGCGTGGTACGCGCTGCAAATGGGCGCCGCGCACGCGCAACTGGCCGATGCGCCACCCGCGTTCCGCGCTCACGATTTCACCGCCGATCTGCACAGCTTCGACGACACGGCCGCGCTCATCATGAATCTCGATCTGGTCATCGCGGTGGACACTGGCGTCGCACATCTGGCGGGCGGACTGGGCAAACCGGTGTGGGTGCTGTTGCCCGCCAACTCCGATTGGCGCTGGCTGGAAAACCGCAGCGACTCGCCGTGGTATCCAGGCGTGAAACTGTTCCGGCAAGCGATATTGGGCGATTGGCGAACGGTGGTTGAACGAGTGGCCGAACAACTAGGCGACGGCAGCGAATAAGAATCGCGCTGCGCGGGTGCCGAGCGGTTCCGCGCAGCGTTCTCCCGGCATTCGGCACAGACGGCAGTGGCGCCGCCTTTGTTCTACCTAAGGGCGTCGACGCTGCTGCGCCAGCATGTACGCCCGCAGCAACTTGTTGATGCGCGTCTGATAGCCCTGCCCTTGCTCCTTGAACCAGTTCAGCACGTCGACATCGAGACGCATCGTCACGGCCTGTTTGGGCGGAACGTGCAATTCGGCACGTTCGAAAAATTCGTCACCCAATTCTGGTACGTCGCTCGTGTCGATCTGGGTGTCGTCCGTCTTTGCTAGTCGCTTCCAGTCGGTTCCCGTTGCTTTACCCATCATTTCGCCTCTGCTCGTTTCTGCCAATTGCCGTTGCCCCCGTCAATTCCAGACGCTGTGCTTGTAGCGTTTGACCTCGTGTTTCGTCGCCTTGCGGGCCGAGATAACGCGGATCGCATCCGTATTGCGCTCGACATACACCACCACGCCGACGATCGCAGCCATCCAGCCCAGTGCGACCCATCTGTCCTCACCGTAGTCTTCCCGCTGATCCAGCGCCGTAAGTACCGGATGGTTGAACACGTCGATCGCATCATTGAAGTCGATGCCATGCTTACGGATGTTGAGCTGATTTTTAACTTCATCCCATTCAAAACGCACGCACCACCTGTATTGACGTCTGTACATACAGCATAGCATACAAAGCGCAGCTATGGCCCGTGTGCCGCGAGCAGTTTGCTGCACACGCCACCATCGGACCAATGGGTCAAATCCCGGTTCCTATCCTGGCCAGGCGGCCTACGCGTGCTAAGGCCCCTGTCACGAGAGCGACCTTGGGTGCGCCGTTTTCAGCTCGCATCGACCACAAACCCGTGCTGCCGCAACAGCTGCAGCACGCCTTTGCGTCCACCCAGATGCAACGCGCCGATCGCGACGAATACTGGCTTGTTCGGCCCCGCAATCAGCAGCATCCGCGACACGAAACGCCGGTTGCGCTCGTACACGATCTTGTTGTCGATCTGATCTGAGATGCGCTTGTCGCGCGCCAGCATTTCCGATTTCGCCGCTTGCCAGGCCGCAATGGCATCGGCATCGCCGACTCTCCACAGGCGATGCAAAGTCCGTACGTCGTCGACATTTTCCGCGGGCGTCTGCACCAGATCCTGCGCGAGCATTTCGCGCTGCTGGGCCAGCGTGAGTCCGGTGAACGCGCGCATCTGTTGCGACAAGGTCTCGAGTCCGACGATCTTGCCGCGCGTCCTGATATACACGTTCTGCAGTTGCGCTTCCGTGCCGTACTCGGTCTGCAAACCGGCACTCAGCGAATCGTAGGTTTCGACCACCAACGACGCCAGCCACGGCCGCATCTTCTTGATTTCTTCCAGCGCGGCAGGATTGCCACGCAAGCGGAACGCGAGCTTGCGCCACAACGCGTCGGGTAATAGCCCCGGCAGACAGTCGCGGCGGCATACGCCGTACTTCGACACGTCGTCTTGCGAGACCAGCAGTTCGTCGGGTGAGAGTTCGAGTGCGAGCGTCGGCGACGCTGCCAGCGCCCCGAGAATCGGCGCCCGGAAGGGTTGCTTGACCGGGTAGTCGGCAGGGTCGCCGACATGCAAGGTGCCGAGCACGTAGATGGTCGTCGTGCCGCGTGTCGCGACATAGAACGGCATGCGCGCCGGCTGCAGCCGCACCGGACCGCTCGCCGTAGTGCCCGGCGTAGCGGGCGGCGGATTGAAGCCTGGTAAGGCAGCACGCGGCGGTGCCGGCATATTGGGCACCGGCAACGCCGGACGCCCTGCCTGAGACGGTGTATTGGCAGCCGCCCCAGCGGCATGGGCGAGGCCGATCGGCCCTGCGCCCAGATGAAAGACAGAACAAACGCCAAGGAGCGCGGCACTCGCCAGTGCACGCGCTCGCCAGCGCCGCGCGAAAGCAACACGGCGGCCACCATCACGCGAGCGGCGCATAAGACGACGCGCCGCTACCCCATCAGGCATCCACGTCCCCCACCTCCTCGGCGCGGTGACACGACACCTGACGACCATCCACTTCACGCAGCTTCGGTTCTTCGCTACGGCACCGATCGATCACATACGGGCAGCGCTGATGGAATGTGCAACCCGACGGTGGATTCAACGGTGACGGCATTTCGCCTTGCAGCTTGATCTTGATGCTGCGATCCGCCTCGAAAATCGAAGGCGTCGCCGACATCAGCGCGCGTGTGTAGGGATGCCGCGGGTTCGAGAAAATCCGCTTCTTGTCGCCAAGCTCCGCCACGCCGCCGAAATACATCACCATCACGTCATCGGCGATGTGCTCGACCACCGACAGATTGTGCGAGATGAACACGTAGCTGGTCTTGAACTGCTCCTGCAGATCCATGAACAGATTGAGAATCTGCGCCTGGATCGACACGTCGAGCGCGGAGACCGGTTCATCGGCGACGACGATCTGCGGATCGAGAATCATCGCGCGCGCAATCGCGACACGCTGGCGCTGCCCGCCGGAGAACATATGCGGATAGCGCTTTGCGTGCTCGGGCCGCAAGCCGACGGTACGCATCATCTGCGCAATCCGTTCGGCGCGTTCGGCAGTGCTGAGTTGCGTGTTGATGGCGAGCGGCTCGCCGAGCGTTTGCTCAACGGTCTTGCGTGGATTCAGCGAGGCAAAGGGATTCTGAAACACCATCTGCACGCGCCGCCGCAGTGCCGCGATCCTCGCGTGATCGGCGCCGGCCACGTCTTCACCGTCGATCAGCAGGCGGCCCGCGCTGGGCGCTTCGATCATCGTCAATTGGCGAGCGAGTGTGGACTTGCCGCAACCGGATTCACCGACCACCGCCAGCGTCTTGCCGCGCTCGAGCGCGAACGACACGCCGTTGAGCGCCTTCACCGTGCCCGACGCGAACATGCCGCGCTTGACCGTGTAGTAGCGCGCCAGCTTGTCGGCGACCAGCACATGTTCGCCCGCATGGTCCGACTGGCGCCGCGTTTCGAGTACTGCGTTCATCGTGCGCCTCCATGGGTGTGAATGTTGGCGTCGCCGCTCAGGTTCAGGGGTTTGATGCAGCGCACGCGCGCCACCTCGGTATGACCTTGCATCGGCGCCAGTGCAGGTCGCGCCTTCATGCAGTCGTCCACTACGTATTTGCAGCGTGGTGCGAACAGACACCCTTTCGGGCGGTCGTCGCGTCCCGGCACCATGCCCGGCAACGCGGCAAGCCGCACTGCGCCGACATTGTGTTCGGGAATCGCAGCCAGCAACGCTTCCGTATACGGATGATGCGGCGCGGCGAAGATGTCCGGCACACGATTGGTCTCGATCACTTCGCCAGCGTACATGACCGCCACGCGCTGCGCGACCTCGGACACCACCGCCAGATCGTGCGAGATCAGCACGAGCGCCATGCCGCGTTCCTTCTGCAGCTTGATCAGCAGCTCCATGATCTGCGCCTGGATGGTCACGTCGAGCGCGGTGGTCGGTTCGTCGGCAATCAGCAGCTTCGGATTGCAGGCGATCGCCATTGCGATCATCACGCGCTGGTTCATCCCGCCCGACATCTGGTGCGGAAACGAAGTAATCCGGCTCTTTGCATCCGGAATACCGACCTGGTCGAGTAACTCCAGGGCGCGTTTATCCAGTTCGCTGCCGCGCAGGCCTTCGTGCAGTTTCAGCACTTCCTTGATCTGATAACCGACGGTGTAGCTCGGATTCAGACTGGTGAGCGCGTCCTGGAACACCATGGCGATATCTTTGCCGATGATCTTGCGGCGTTCCTTTGCCGACGCCTTCAGCAGGCTCTTGCCATTGAAGGTGATTTCATCTGCCGTGACTTTGCCGGGCGCATCGATCAGGCCCATCAGCGCCATCATCGTCACGCTCTTGCCCGAACCCGATTCGCCGACCACGCCGACCACTTCGCCCGGCGCGACATCGAGGTTGATCCGATCGACAGCGGGCAGTCCGTTGAAGTTCACCGCCAGATTGCGGATGGTCAATAAGCTAGTCATGTCATGCCATCCGTTTCAGTTTGGGATCGAGTGCGTCGCGCAGCCCGTCGCCGAGCAGATTGATCGCGAGCACCGAGATCAGGATGGAAAGACCCGGCATCGTGACGATCCACCAGGCGCTGTCGATGTAATCGCGCGCCGAGGCCAGCATCGCGCCCCACTCCGCCGACGGCGGCTGCACGCCGAGCCCGAGGAAGCCGAGCGCGGCCGCATCGAGAATCGCCGACGAGAAGCCAAGCGTGGCCTGCACGATGAGCGGCGCGGTGCAGTTCGGCAGCACTTGCGAGAACATCAGGCGCAACGTGCCGGCGCCCGCGACGCGGGAAGCCGTGACGTATTCCTTCTGCAATTCGCCTTGGGCGGCAGCGCGCGTCAGACGCACATAGCCGGGCAGCGCGACGATCGCGATCGCCAGCATCGTGTTGACGAGACCCGGACCGATGATCGCGACCACCGCGACCGCCAGCAGCAGCGACGGCAGTGCGAGCAGCACGTCCATGATGCGCATGATCGGCGTATCGGCCCACTTCTCGAAGAATGCCGCGATCAGCCCGAGCACGATGCCAGGAATCAGCGCGAGCACCACCGACACGAAGCCGATCCAGAACGACAGCCGCGCGCCGTACATCAGGCGCGAGAGGATGTCGCGGCCCGCTTCGTCGGTGCCGAGAATGAACTTCCAGTTGCCGCCGTCGAGCCACGCGGGCGGAATCTTCACCGAATCGCGGTACTGCTCGATCGGGCTATGCGGCGCGATCAACGGCGCGAAGATGGCGATGAAGACCAGCACCAGCACGATGATGCCGGCGCCAACCGCGCCGCGGTTACGCGAGAAATTCGCCCAGAATTCACGGGCGGCGATGGCGCGGCCGCTGGGCGGCGTCACCGCTGTGGGGACTGTATTTTGAATGTCTGCCATGGTCGTTCATGCCTCCCGCAGAGCCGCCTCAAGGGAGGCATGCGCCCCCTCGGGGGGCAGCGAACGTAAGAGAGCGTGGGGGTTCATATTTTCACCTCGTATGGCGAATGCGCGGATTCAGCACGCCGTACAACAGATCGACGACGAGGTTCACGACGATCACCAGCGTAGCGATCATCAGGATACCGCCCTGCACCACCGGATAGTCGCGCCGGCCGATCGCGTCGATCAGCCATTTGCCGATACCCGGCCACGAAAACAGCGTCTCGGTCAGCACGGCGCCGGCCAGCAGCGTGCCGACCTGCAAGCCGATCACCGTCACCACCGGAATCAGCGCGTTACGCAGCGCATGCACGACGATCACGCGGCCAGGCGACAAACCCTTCGCGCGTGCAGTGCGAATGTAATCTTCGCGCAGCACTTCGAGCATGGAAGAACGCGTCATGCGCGCGACCACCGCCAGCGGAATCGTGCCGAGCACGATGGCCGGCAGGATCAGATGGCTCAGCGCGGATCTGAACGCGC
Organism: Paraburkholderia fungorum; assembly: GCF_046027215.1. Taxonomy (GTDB): domain Bacteria; phylum Pseudomonadota; class Gammaproteobacteria; order Burkholderiales; family Burkholderiaceae; genus Paraburkholderia; species Paraburkholderia fungorum_D. The sequence goes on from NZ_JAQQEN010000001.1 coordinate 4,356,839, forward strand.
CTTCGTCGGTGGACATCATCGCGTCGATCAGCATGAAGCCGGTCACGTGCGGGATGTCGTATTCGACCGCAATGCGGCCGGACACCGGCGTCCAGCCGAGGTCGACGGAAAAAAACATGATGAGGATCAAGCCCCACCAGAAGATCGGCATCGAGTAACCGGTGAGGGCCGCGCCCATCACGCCGTGATCGACCACCGTGCCGCGCCTGAGCGCGGCGAAGACACCCGCAGGCAGGCCGATGATCAGCGCAAACAGCATGGCGCAGATCGACAGTTCAACGGTAGCGGGAAAACGCGCGAGGAATTCGCCCATCACACTGGTGTTGGTGATGATCGAGGTGCCGAGATTACCGTGCAGCGCGCGGCCGATGTAGTGGATGTATTGCATCGGCAGCGGCTCGTCGAGCCCCAACCGGTGCATGGCGGCGGCATGCATTGCCGGATCGACGCCGCGCTCGCCCATCATCACTTCGATGGGGTCGCCCGGAATCAGGTGAATCAGCGCGAACGCGAGGATCGTGATGCCGATGAACGTCGGTATCACCATGCCGATGCGGCGCAAAACGAAGCGGAACATGGTTCGTCCCTATGGTCTTGATGAAGAAAAAACGCAACCGGCGACGAGGGCTTGTGACCCCGGCCGCCGGACCATTTCGACCAGTTTTCTAACGGTACGAAAAGCTACTGCGTAAGCTTTACTCTATTACTTTTACTTGACGCTGACGCCATCAAAGCGTGCGTAGCCGAGCGGCTCAATGCGCATGTCGACCACCTTCTTGCTCGCCGGCTGGTAAACCGTCGAGTGGGCAATCGCCGAGAACGGCAGTTGCTGCGCGAAGATCTGCTGCGCCTGCATGTAAGCCGTCGTGCGCGCGCCCTGATCGGACGTGACGCGACCCTTCTGGATCAGGTCGTCGAACGGCTTGTAGCACCACTTCGAGAAGTTGTTGCCGTTCACCGCTTCGCAACCCAGCAACGTGCCGAGCCAGTTGTCCGGATCGCCGTTGTCGCCGGTCCAGCCGATCAGCATCGTGTCGTCTTCGCCTGCGTGAGCGCGCTTGATGTACTCACCCCATTCGTACGTGACGATCTTCGCCTTCACGCCGATCTTGGCCCAGTCGGCCTGGATCATTTCCGCCATCAGGCGGGCGTTCGGGTTGTACGCGCGTTGCACCGGCATCGCCCACAACGTGATGTCGAAGCCGTTCGGATAGCCTGCCTTCGCCAGCAGGGCCTTGGCCTTGTCCGTGTCGAACGATGCGCTCTTCAGGTTCTTGTCATACGACCATTGCGTCGGCGGCATCGGATTCGTGGCGGCCTGGCCCGCGCCCTGGTACACCGAGTCGATGATCGCCTTCTTGTTGATCGCCATGTCGAGCGCCTGACGCACTTCCACCTTGTCGACCGGCTTGTGCGTCACGTTGTACGCGAGGTAGCCGAGGTTGAAGCCCGGCTGCGACGGCATTGCGATGTTCGCTTCAGCCTTCAGCGGCGCGATGTCGGCCGGACGCGGATAGCTCATCACCTGGCATTCGTCGCGCTTGATCTTCTGCACGCGCACGCCGGCGTCCGGCGTGATCGAGAAGATCAGCTTCGAGATCTTCACCGTGTTCGGCTTCCAGTAATCCGGATTGCCGTCGAAGCGGATCGTCGCGTCCTTTGTATAGCTGCGGAAGATGAACGGACCCGTGCCGACCGGCAACTGGTTGATGTCGGCCGCCTTGCCGGCTTTCATCAGCTGGTCGCCGTATTCACCCGACAGGATCGACGCGTATTCCATTGCCAGATTCTGGATGAAGGGTGCGTTGACTTCCTTCAGCGTGAACTTGACCGTGTACGGGTCGACCTTTTCAACACTGGTGATCAGCTTGTCGAGGCCCATGTCCGTGAAGTACGGGAACTGGACCGGGTAAGCCTTATGAAAGGCCGAGTTCGGGTCCAGCATGCGCTGGAACGTGAACACGACGTCGTCCGCATTGAATTCGCGCGTCGGCTTGAAGAACGACGTGGTCTGGAACTTCACGCCATGACGCAGATGGAACGTGTACGTCTTGCCGTCCGCGGACACTTCCCACTTTTCGGCGAGGCCCGGTTCGACCTTGGTGCCGCCGCGTTCGAATTCGACGAGACGGTTGTAGACCGTGAACGTATTAGCCGTGAAATCGGTGCCCGTGGTGTATTGGGCCGGATCGAAACCCGCAGGACTGCCTTCTGAGCAGTAAACCAGGGTTTTATTCGGAATCTCAGCGCGCGCGACACTTGCGCCCAGCATCGATGCCGCTGCAGCTGCGACGAGCGTCGTAACACGCGCGGCGCGCAACAGATTGTTTTGCTTCATGTTTCCTCCAGGTTCGTGGCCGGCTCCCGCCGGCGTAGCGCGATCTTACTTGAGCTTGGCTAACACCAACAAGCGGAGGAAATTCCCTCTGTTGACGATCGGAATTCAATCAGGCATGAGCGACGGCCGCACGCCGGCGCTGGCCGGTGCGTGCGGCGCTGAAGGTCGAGCCTGGAAAAAAGCCCACTTGTGCTTATTTCAGGCCAACATTCATGAATTGCGTCGGTCCGAACGGGTCGATCTTGAACCCGGTGACGTCTTTGCTGATCGGCTGATAGACCGTGGAATGGGCAATCGGCGTGAACGGAACCTGTTGTTTAAAGATCTCCTGCGCTTCCGTGTACGCCTTGGTGCGCTCCGCCAGATCGGTCGTGCTGCGGCCTTTCCTGATCAGGTCATCGTAAGGTTTGTAGCACCATTTTGAAAAATTGCTGCCATTGACCGCGTCGCAGCCGAGCAAAACCCCAAGCCAGTTGTCAGGATCGCCATAGTCGCCGGTCCAGCCAATCAGCATCGCCTGGTGCTCACCGGAATGGCCGCGGCGAATGTACTCACCCCATTCGTACGTGGCGATGTTCACCTTGACCCCGATCTTCGCCCAGTCGGCTTGCAGCATTTCCGCCATCAGGCGCGCGTTCGGGTTGTAGGGCCGCTGAACCGGCATCGCCCACAACGTCAGGTCGAAGCCGTCCGGATAGCCCGCCTGCTTGAGCAGCGCTTTCGCCTTGTCGAGGTCGTACGGGGCGTCTTTCAGATTCTTGTCGTAGCCCCATTGCGTCGGCGGCATGGGATTGGTGGCCGCCTGGCCGGCACCCTGATACACCGATTCGATAATCGCTTTCTTGTTGATCGACATATCGAGCGCGCGGCGCACCAGCACATTGTCGAGCGGCTTCTTGGTCGTGTTGTAAGCAATGAAGCCGAGGTTGAAGCCGACCTGATTCGGCATCGCCAGCGACGCCTCGGTTTTGATCCCCGCAATATCGGTGGGACGCGGGTAGGCCATGACCTGGCATTCGCCGCGTTTCAGCTTTTGCAGCCGCACGGCCGGATCGACGGTAATCGCGAATATCAGCTTGCCCACTTTGACCACGCCCGGCTTCCAGTAATCCGGATTGCCGTCGAAACGAATCGTGTCGTCCTTCGTATAGCTGCGGAAAATGAATGGGCCGGTGCCGACCGGATATTGATTGATATCGGACGCTTTACCCGCCTTCAGCAACTGATCGGTATATTCAGCCGACAGAATCGACGCGAACGGCATCGCGATCTGCTGCAAAAAAGGTGCATCGACTTCCTTCAGCGTGAAACGCACCGTGTACGGATCGAGCTTTTCGATCTTTGAAATATTCTTGGCGAGGCCGAGATCGCTGAAATACGGGAACGGCACCGGGTATGCCTTGCGGAAAGGCTGCTCCGGATCGAGCATTCGCTGATAGGTGAGAATGACGTCGTCCGCGTTGAATTCGCGGGTGGGTTTGAAGAACGACGTGGTTTGGAACTTCACCCCATGGCGCAAATAGAACGTGTATTGCAGGCCGTCCTGCGATACGTCCCATTTCTCCGCGAGGCCCGGCTCGATATCGGTGCTGCCATGCGCGAACTCGACCAGCCGGTTGTAGACGGTGTACGAGCCGGCGCTGAATTCGACGCTGGTCGTGTATTGCGCGGTATCGAAGCCTGCCGGACTGCCCTCGGAGCAGAACACGAGGGTCTTGTCGGGCAGCGTGACCGCCTCCGCAGCGGTGGACGAAAGGCCAGCAGCCAGAAGCGCGCACGCGCTCAAAGCCGGCAGACAGGTATGGCGAACTGCAAACAGCAATCGGGATACTGTCATCATGTTCTCCGCACGGCAGCCACGTCAGCTGCGCTTTGATCATAGACAGCACAAAAATCGGGTTCAATGGGGGCTTACGCGCTGCAAGGAAGTCCGCGTTGCACAAATTTGCTGCAACGCAGCAGCCAGCGCCGCATGAAAAAAACCGCGCAGCCTTTTGAGCCGCGCGGTTTTTGTACAACGCTTTCCGACTTCAGACGCGCTTCAGGCGCCCAGCCGTTCACAGATCGCCTTGGTCGCCGCAGCGCCATTGAGCGTGTAGAAGTGCAGGCCCGGCACCTTTGCGTCGATGAGCCGCCCGCACAGGTCCGCCACCACGTCCAGCCCGAACGCGCGAATCGACTCGCGGTCGTCGCCGAAACTTTCCAGCCTGCGCGCCACCCAGCGCGGCACTTCCGCCCCGCACATCTCCGAGAAACGCATCAGCTGCGAGAAGTTCGTGATCGGCATGATGCCCGGCACGATCGGCACATCGACACCCAGCTTCCGCGTATCGTCCACGAAGCGGAAATACGCGTCCGCGTTGAAGAAATATTGCGTGATAGCCGAATTGGCGCCGGCCTTCACCTTGTTGGCGAAGTTTTCCAGATCGTGACGCGGCGAGCGCGACTGCGGGTGGTACTCGGGGTAGCCTGCCACCTCGATCCAGAACCAGTCGCCGAACTCGGCGCGAATGAAGCTCACCAGTTCCGATGCATAGCGCAGTTCGCCGACTTCGCCCATGCCGGACGGCAGATCGCCGCGCAACGCGACGATATGGCGGATGCCATGCGCGCGGTACTCGTTGAGGATCGCGCGCAGGCTCTCTTTCGACGAGCCGATACACGACACGTGCGGCGCCGCCTGGAGCCCTTCCTTCGCCATATCGACGACGGTATCGAGCGTGCCCTGCTGCGTCGAGCCGCCGGCCCCGAACGTGACGGACACGAACTTGGGCTTGAGCGAGGCGAGCTGCGCGCGGGTGGCGCGCAGCTTGTCGACACCTTCCTGCGTTTTCGGCGGGAAGAATTCGAATGAAAGTTCGATCGGGTTCATGGTTCAGTATTTCAACCGAGACTGCGGTTGCCGAAAATGAGCGCGGACAGGAGCCACGAAACGATGCTGTACAGAATCGAGCCGAAGAATGCCGACCAGAACCCCGACACTTCGAAGCCCTTCAGCAGCGACGCGCACAGCCAGAAGCACAGCGCGTTGACCACCAGAATGAAGAGTCCGAGGGTGACGATCGTGACAGGCAGAGTCAACAGGATCAGCACCGGTCGCAGAATCGTGTTGATCAACCCGAGCACCACCGCGACGATCAATGCGGTGCCGAAACTGCGGATATGAATCGACGGAATGAGGTAGGTGATGATCAGGAGCGCGAGCGCGTTGATCAGCCAGGTCAGCAGCACGGTCATGTAGAGCTCCTTGTGGGCAGGATGTCCGGTGAACGAAACGGGGCGGGGGCGGGCATGGCGAACAAAGCGGCGCTCTACGCGCCGCCCTGTCGTCAAACTGTCATGCCCTGGAACTGCCCACGCGTTTAATAGCGGTAGTGATTCGGCTTGAACGGGCCGTTCTTGTCAACGCTGATGTAGCTGGCCTGATAGTCGGACAGCACCGTCAGTTCTGCGCCGATACGACCCAGATGCAGACGCGCGACCTTTTCATCAAGGTGCTTCGGCAACACATAAACCTTGTTTTCGTACTTGTCGCCGTGAACGAACAGCTCGATCTGCGCGATCGTCTGATTCGTGAACGAAGCCGACATCACGAACGACGGGTGGCCCGTCGCGCAACCCAGGTTCACGAGGCGGCCTTCAGCCAGCAGGATCACGCGCTTGCCGTCGGGGAAAATGATGTGATCGACTTGCGGCTTGATGTTTTCCCACGTGTACTGGCGCGTCGAAGCAACGTCGATTTCCGAATCGAAGTGACCGATATTGCAGACAATCGCGTTGTTGCGCATGGCCGCCATATGATCGTGGCCGATCACGTGGAAGTTGCCCGTTGCCGTGACGAAGATGTCGGCCTTGTCCGCGGCGTATTCCATCGTCACGACGCGGTAGCCTTCCATCGCGGCTTGCAATGCGCAGATCGGATCGATTTCCGTGACCCACACGGTTGCGCCCAGACCGCGCAGCGATTGCGCGCAGCCCTTGCCCACGTCGCCATAACCGGCGACCACCGCGATCTTGCCCGCGATCATCACGTCGGTCGCGCGCTTGATGCCGTCGACGAGCGATTCACGGCAGCCATACAGGTTGTCGAACTTCGACTTGGTGACCGAGTCGTTGACGTTGATCGCCGGGAACGGCAGGCGGCCTTCCTTTTCCATCTGATACAGACGGTGCACGCCGGTCGTGGTTTCTTCGGTCACACCCTTGATGTGCGCGAGACGCGTGGAGTACCACACCGGATCCGCTTCGAGATGACGCGCGATCGACTTGTACAGCGCGACCTCTTCTTCGTTTTCCGGCTTCGAGATGACCGAGCGGTCTTTCTCGGCCTTCGAGCCGAGGATCAGCAGCAACGTGGCGTCGCCGCCGTCGTCGAGGATCATGTTGGCGAATTCGCCGTTCGGCCATTCGAAAATGCGGTGCGAGAATTCCCAGTATTCGTCGAGCGACTCGCCCTTGAACGCGAACACCGGCGTGCCGCCTTGCGCAATCGCAGCAGCGGCATGATCCTGGGTCGAGAAAATATTGCACGAGGCCCAGCGCACGTCAGCGCCGAGTGCAGTCAGCGTTTCGATCAGCACGCCGGTTTGAATCGTCATGTGCAGCGAGCCCGCGATACGCGCGCCTTTCAGCGGCTGCGCCGTCTTGTATTCTTCGCGTGTCTGCATGAGACCGGGCATTTCGGTCTCGGCGATGTTCAGTTCCTTGCGCCCCCAGTCGGCAAGCGACATATCGGCGACGAGGAAATCTTGCTTGGTGTTCGAATCGATAACTGCGGCGTTCATCACGCCCTCCTTTCTAAGAAATTGACTAGAAATTTGACGTGAGCGCGGTTCGATGCGGTGGATGGGAGCGCAATGCGCGTCCTGGCCCTCCGATTGAAGCCTTCGAGCCTGGCGGGCGGCCTGCGAATATAGTGATTCGCGGTACCCGTCGCAACGCTCCTCGAAGACGAACGGCGATTGTAGCAAATCGAGATGGCTTCAGGGCGTGATTGGAATGCCGTGTAGGTGTCCTGTCCCGCACAGCATGGATTGACGCGGAACGCCCTCGCGCTGTTACCGCGGCGCTGCTATCGGGGCTAGGTAGCGCTGGCCGGCACGGCGAGCGCCGCTTCCTCGGCCGTGACACGCACTGCACGCAATTGCGCGATGCCCGCGCGCGCAGTTTCGAGGAACTGCCGGGAAACACGGAAGGCGTCGGCCACGTCGGCGGGAGCGGGCTTTTGCAGACCCAACGCAATGCGGAAATAGCCTTCGGCATGAATCCCCGCGTGGTAATGCATGTACACACGCTTCGCATCCGCGAGACGCCGGTTGCCGAAAATCTCGCGCAATGCCCAGGAAAACGCGCCGTCTTCTCCGCCTATGCGGCGAAACAGGTCGTCCATTGGAAAACCGCCCATCGCGGCGTACACCGCGCGGCGGATGATCAGGCTGCTCGGCACGGTATTGCTGAGCGTCGCCGCGTGGATATTGAAATCGGGGTGGCCGGTGAGTTCGACCGGAAAACCCGCGTAGTCGACGTCGAGCCGCACGGATACTTCGGTTGGGTTCTGCGCGAGGAACGCACTCGCCGCGGCTAGCGCGCGAGGCAGGTATTCGTCGTCGGCATCGAGAAAAGCGAGCAGTTCGTGCGACGCATGCATCGCGCCCCAGTTGCGCGCTCGCGCCGCGCCGCCGTTGTAGGGCATCTGCAGCAGGCACACGCGCGAGTCGAGCCGGCCGTATTGCGCGACCACGTCGATTGACGGGTCGGTCGAGCCGTCGTCCACCACCAGGATCTGCGCGGCTTCAGCCTGAATCAGGCAGCTTTCGAGCGCACGGCCGAGCGTTGCCGCGCCGTTGTAGCAGGGAATGATGATCGAGATGGGCGTCATGAGCTGAAACGGGCGAACGGGCCGAACGGTGGGAAGCCGTCGATGGTAGCCCGTCCGCGGCCAGGTCCATCCTGAAATGCCGTGTGCGCGCCGCCCCGCGCGTTGGGGCCGGTCGCGCCGTCGCAGGCAGGGCCTTGGTCGGCCGCGTGTTGGGTCCGCCCGCGTCATGGCAACGTCGCGGCTAGGCCGACCGCACCTTGGCTGGCCGCGCCATCGCCAGCCGCGTCAGATCGGCAACAGCCCAAGCATGGGTGCGAGCAGCACCATCACGACGCCGGCGATCATCATCGTCAGGCTCGCGACCACACCCTCTTCGTTGCCCAGTTCACGTGCTTTCGCGGTGCCCACACCGTGTGCCGCCGCACCAAACAACGCCCCGCGCGCAAGCCGCGTGCGCAGCGGCACGAGTCCCAGCACGAGTTCGCCGAACAGCATGCCGCACACACCCGTGGCGATCACGAACAGCGCGGTCAAATCCCTCGGCGCGTGAATCTTGTCGGAAACGGCGAGCGCGAACGGTGTCGAGATCGAGCGCGTCATCAGACTGCGCTGCAATTCGGGCGACAGGTGCAACAGCTTCGCCAGCACCAGCGAGCCGCCAACCGCCACCACGATGCCCACCGTCACGCCGACCGTCAGCGAGATCCAATGCTGTTTGAGCAAATTGCGGTATTCGTAAATAGGCACGGCGAACGCCACGGTGGCCGGCCCGAGTAGCCACATCAACCAGCGCGTATCCTGGAAGTAAACCGGATACGGAATGTGCGCCAGCACGACAATCGCCGCGAGCACAACCGGCACGGCCAGCAACGGCGTGAGCCACGGCGACCTGAAGCGCGCATAAAGCGCCTTCGACGCGAAGTACAGCACCACGGTCAGCACGAAACAGCCAGCGGCGATGAGGCGGGACGCATCGTCGGCAAACAGGGACGAATAGAGCGTGCTCATGGGCGGGTCCCGGGCGAAGATAGACGATGAAGAAGGATCACGCGCGAGCGGCGTGGCGCGCGACGACCACCCGGCGCAGCGCGAGACGCCGTTCGAGCCGGGCAGCCTGCTCGACAGCGAAGGCCACGGCCACCATCACCATCAACGTGCCGGCGACCACCACCAGCGCGAGGCGCCAGCCGTCGTCGCGAAACAGCCCGCCGTACTGCACGGCGGCGACCGCGGCCGGGATAAAGAACAGCAACATGTCCGAGAGCAGCCAGTCGGCGCCGGCCTTGATCCAGCGAGGCGCGACGCCGCCGCAAAACAGCAGCGCGAGCAACGCGATCAGCCCGACCACGCCGCCGGGCACTGGCAAATGAAGCCGACGCGCGACAAAATCGGCGACAAACCAGACACCGGCCAGCGCGGCGCTCTGCACGGCGATCCGCGTCACGCGCAGGACACCGCTTGCGCGGGCGGCGTTGGCGAATGGGGAGAGAAGCCGGGAGAGAAGCCGGGAGAGAAGCGGCGTGGTCATGGCAAACCCTAGGTGACATTTGATGGAAGTCAGTATAGGTTGCGCTGCAACATAAATATAATGACTTACAATCATCAAAACCATTCCGTTTTGGAATTCTGGAGCCTGTGATCGTGGAACTACGTGCGCTACGGTATTTCGTCGAAGTGGTGCGTCAGCAGAGCTTCACCGCTGCCGCCGAGCAGATGTTCGTCACGCAGCCGACCATCAGCAAGATGGTCAAGTCGCTCGAAGACGAAATCGGTTCGCCGCTGTTGTTGCGCGACGGGCGCCAGATGGTGCTGACCGACGCCGGCCGGATCGTCTATCAGCGAGGCCAGGATGTACTGGCTGCGCACGCGCGGCTGCAAGCCGAGTTGAACGATCTCGATACCCTCGGCCGCGGCGAACTGACCATCGGCATTCCGCCAATGGGTGGTTCGCTCTTCACGCCAGCCATCGCCGCGTTCCGGCAGCGCTATCCAAAAATCGAACTCAAGCTGTTCGAACAGGGTTCGCGCGCGATCGAAACCGCCCTGATCAGCGGAGAACTGGAGTTGGGCGGTGTCCTGCAGCCGGTCGATCCGGAACACATCGACATCCTGCCCATGACGCGCCAGTTGCTGTGGCTGGTCGCACGCACCGGTTCGCGTTGGGACGATCTGAACGAGGTGCCGCTCGCCCAACTGGCCAATGAGCCATTCGTGTTCTACGGCGAGAGTCTTGCGCTCAATGATGTTGTTTTGAATGCGTGCCGCACGGCCGGCTTTGCGCCGACCATTGTCGGGCGCAGCGGCCATTGGGACTTCATGGCGGCGCTCGTGCTGGCCGGGGTCGGCATTGCACTGCTGCCGGCGCCCTACTGCAGGCGGCTCGATGCCGCGCAGTTCACCTGCCGGCCGGTTGTCGAACCGGAGATTCCGTGGGAAATGGCGATCGGCTGGCGCCGCAACGGCTATCTGTCGCATGCGGCGCGCGCCTGGCTCGACGTCGCGCGCGAGGCGCTGCCCGGTCAGGCCGGCGACGATTTCATGCTCGGGCCGGGCATCGGTTTCACCGGCATCACCACGCCGCCGCAGATACCGCAGTCGTAAATCCAGCCACTGGAAACGCGAGCGCGGCAAATGCGGCCACCGCAGCGCGGCCGCCGCAAATGCGGCCACCGCAGCGCGGCCGGCCAATGACAGCATGCCGCGCGGGGCGAACCGGGCGGCATGCGGGTTACTTCATCGACCGCTGCGGTGAGTTACTTCGCAGCGACAAACTCGATGCGGCGGTTGGCGAAGCGCCCGCCTGTGCAAGGCAAGGGCGGTCTTCGATTTCGCACGCACAACTGCATACCGCGCGCAGCCCTTACGCGCGCGACTACCGCGACCGCCGCGCTGCCCGGCAGGCAGTTCAGACCGCATTCATCGTCGCGACCGCGACGCCGGCCAGCGTGGTCGGCGACAGCGTCTGGGAAGCGCGCCGTGTCGCCGCGATCAACTCAGCCGCGCGCTCCCCGATCATCACGGTGGGCGCATTGGTATTGCCGCCGATCAGCGTCGGCATCACCGAAGCGTCGACGATCCGCAGCCCCGACACGCCCCGCACCCGCAACTGCGGATCGACCACCGAGCGAGCGTCACCGCCCATCCGGCAGGTGGCTACCGGGTGGTAGATCGTGTCCGCATGCTCGGCGATGGTCTGGCGCAATTCCGCTTCCGTCTGACCGGGTTGCGTGTACAACTCCTTGCCGCCATGCAGCGAGAGCGAAGGTGCATCGAGAATGCGCCGCGCCATTTGCGTGCCTTCCACCAGCAGATCGAGGTCGCGTGAATCGCTGAAAAACCGCGGATCGATCACCGGCGCGGACCGCGCGTCGGCGCTCGCGAGCGTCACCGTGCCCCGGCTACGCGGCCGCAGCACGCACACATGCAGCGAATAACCGTGGCCCCAGTGCATCTGGCGGTTGTGATCGTCGACCAGCGCCGCGCAGAAATGCAGTTGCAGATCGGGCCGGTCGAGCGTCGGACGGCTCTTCAGGAAGCCACCCGCCTCCGCCACATTGCTCGACAACATACCGCGCCCGTGGCGCATGAAGGTGACGAACTGCGGCAGCATCCGCGCGATGCCGCGCAGCGAAAAGCCGGTCGGCTCGATCGACGACACCCGCTTGTTGATCGTGAAATCGACGTGGTCGATCAGGTTCTGACCGACCTCGGGTGCATCGTGCAGCACCGCAATGCCCTGCGCTTGCAGATGCGCCGCCGGACCAATGCCCGAGCACATCAACAGTTGCGGTGAATTGAATGCCCCGCCGGCCAGCACCACTTCGGCGCGCGCTTCGAGTGTTTCGGTACAGCCGCCGCGCACCATCTCGACGCCGCTCGCGCGCTTGCCGTCAAAGGTCACGCGTAACACGGTCGCTTCGGCGATCGTATGCAGGTTGGGACGCTGCCGGTCGTAGATATAGGCGCGCGCCACGCTGCAGCGGCGTCCGTTGCGCTGCGTCACCTGATAGAAACCCACGCCTTCCTGATCCGCGCCGTTGAAGTCGCTGTTTGGCCGGTAGCCCGCTTCGATCGCGGCCTGGACGAAGCGCGTTGAAAACGGATTGCGATAGCGCAGATCGGACACCGAGAGCGGGCCGTCGTCGCCGTGCCATGCATCGGCGCCGCGCTCGTTACCCTCGGCTCGACGGAAATACGGCAGCACTTCCGCCCACGACCACCCCTCGCAGCCGAGTTGCGCCCATTCGTCATAGTCGAGCGGATGGCCACGCGTGTAGATCATCGCGTTGATCGCGCTCGAACCGCCAAAGCCACGGCCGCGTGGCTGATAGCCCTGACGGCCGCCGAGGCCCGGTTGCGGCGTGGTCAGGTAACCGTAGTTGGTCTTGAGCTTGTGCGGCACGATCGCCGCCACGCCGACCGGCATGTTCACGAACAGATTGCGGTCCGTGTGCGGTCCGGCTTCGATCAGGGCGATTGTCGCGTCCGGGCAGCTATCCGCGAGACGGCTCGCGAGCGAGCAGCCGCCCGAACCTGCACCGACGATGATGTAGTCGTATTGCATGCGCTCCTCCTGGCGGGCCGCGTTGCTCGCAAGCGATTGCGGCACACTTGTCTACGTGTGTTTCATCGGCATTGTAGGGAGCGTTGTGACGGCGCGACCGCTTCACGTCAGAGCGATTCCTCTAAACGAAAGGGCCGCCACGACCCTATGATGAAAGACGCGCAAGCGCCCGCCAGGCCGCTCGCGCACGGCATTCAAACACGGCGCGAGGCGCGCCGCCTTGCCAGCGTGCGGCACGACACGCAGCGATGAAACAGCACACCGTCGATCAGCGCCGGCGCGCATCCGGTAAACGGAGACAGCAGATGGAACCGCACAACACGGGCCTCACTCGCGGCCACACCCACGACGTAACCAATCAGGCGCCGCCGCTCGCGGACTACAACCTGTTTTCCAGTGACACCGCCTTATCCGCCGCCCTCGAACGCGACGGCGCCGGCTGGCATCGCGAGGCGCTGATCCGCGACGGCGCGGCGCTTACCGCGCCGGAAACGCTTGCGCTCGCCGAACTGGCGAACCGCCATGCGCCCGAACTCTTCACGCACAGCCCGCGCGGTGAACGTATCGACGCGCTGGAGTTTCATCCGTCATGGCACACGCTGCTGTCGCTGTTGCGCCGCGAAGGCCTGCATGCGCTGCCGTTTTCCGATCCGCAGCCCGGCGCGATGGCCGCGCGTTGCGCCGGTTACTTCCTGCATGCGCAACTCGAATCGGGTTCGCTGTGTCCGCTGACGATGACCTTCGCCAGCATTCCGGTATTGCAGCGTGAATCCGCGTTGTTCGACACGCTGCGCGAGAAGCTCTACACACGCGAACACGATCCCCGCGACGTGCCCCTCACGCAGAAAAACTCGGCGATGATCGGCATGGGCATGACCGAGAAGCAAGGCGGCTCGGACGTGCGCAGCAATCAGACACGTGCCTATGCCACCCGTGGCAACGGCCGCGGCGCGGAATATCGTCTGGTCGGACACAAGTGGTTTTTCTCCGCGCCGCAATGCGACGCCCACCTCGTGCTCGCCCGCACCGACGATCACGAAGGCCTGTCGTGCTTCTTCGTCCCGCGCTTCGCGCCGGACGGCAGCAAGAACGCGGTGCAGATCCAGCGTCTGAAAGACAAGCTCGGCAATCGCTCGAATGCGAGCAGCGAGGTCGAATTCTTCGACGCCTTCGGCATCATGGTCGGCGAAGAAGGGCGCGGCGTGCCGACCATCATCGAAATGGCGAACTACACGCGGCTCGATTGCGTGATCGGCAGCGCGGCATTGATGCGCGCGGCGCTCGTCCAGGCGATCCATCACGCGCGGCACCGCAGCGCGTTCGGCCGCCGGCTCGCCGAGCAGCCGCTGATGCGAAACGTGCTGGCCGATCTCGCGCTGGAATCGGAAGCCGCCACCGTCCTGTTCATGCGCCTCGCGCATGCTTTCGAAGCATCGTCCGATGCCGCCACCACGTCGCCCGCCGAGCGCGCGTGGCGGCGCATCGTCACGCCCGCGGCGAAGTATTGGGTCTGCAAACGTACGCTCGAATTCACCGGCGAGGCGATGGAAGTGTGGGGCGGCAATGGTTACGTCGAAACCGGTCCGATGGCGCGCTTCTATCGTGAAGCGCCGGTGAATTCGATCTGGGAAGGCTCGGGCAACGTGATGTGTCTCGACGTGCTGCGCGCGATGGAGCGTGAGCCCGAAGCCGCGCAGGCGCTGTTCGCCGCCTGGCAAGCCGACGCGCAAGGGCATGCGGGTTTGCGCGCCGCCCTCGGCAAACTGCTCGCCACCGTCAGCGGCCCCGCCGAAGACCGTGAAGCGTCGGCGCGGCGTATCGCGCAGCAAATCGTGCTGATCGCGCAGGCGACCTTGCTGGTCAAACATGCGCCCGCCGAGATCGCCGACGCCTTCATCGCCACGCGCCTCGCCGACGGCTGCGGCGAAAGCGGGCGGGTGTACGGCACGCTGCCGGTCGCCTTCAACCATGCGGCGATCGTGGAACGGACATTTCCAGTTTGAGCGCCGCACGAGGCCTGTACGCGACGCCGCTCACGCATCAGCTAACCAGAAAGCGCGATCACGCGCACCGACATCCCGCGAGGGAGAGGACACGATGAAGAACGATTTGCCAGAGGTCGTCGCGCTCGAAGCACTGCTGCGCGATCAACGCCATGCTTATTTGCGGGCGCCGTATCCGTCGTGGGAAACCCGTGCGACGCATTTGCGAACGCTGCGCAAGATGCTGCTCGACAACCGCGACGCACTCGCCGACGCGATGAGCGCGGACTTCGGCAATCGTGCGAAAGAGGAAGTGCTGCTCGCCGAATTCCTGCTGGTGAAAGAAGAGATCGACGCCGCGCTCAGGCACGGCAAACGCTGGATGAAAGCGCAGCGCCGCAGCACCAACAAATGGCTTTTGCCGGCGCGTGCGAAGGTGGTGCCGCAGCCGCTCGGCGTGGTCGGCATCATCGTGCCGTGGAATTATCCGGTGCTGCTCGCTGCGGGGCCCCTGATCAGCGCGCTGACCGCCGGCAATCGTGCGATCATCAAGATGTCGGAGTTGACGCCGCGCACCTCGGCGCTGTTCGAACAGCTGATCGGCCAGACGTTCGCACGCGATCACGTTGCCGTGGTGAATGGCGACGCGGCACTCGGCGCCGCCTTCAGCGCGCAGCCGTTCGACCACCTGCTGTTCACCGGCTCGACGACGGTCGGCCACGAAGTCATGCGCGCCGCCGCCGAGCATCTGACGCCGGTGACGCTCGAACTGGGCGGCAAGTCGCCGGCGATCATCGGCGCGCATGCGCGCTTTGACAACGCCGTCGATAACCTCCTCGCCGGCAAGACGCTCAACGCCGGCCAGACCTGCGTCGCGCCTGACTACGTGCTGGTGCCGCGCGGCAAGGAGCAGGCGTTTATCGAGCGGGCGCGCACGCGGATGGCGAAGATGTATCCCGGCTTTGCGGGGAATCGCGACTACACGTCGATCATCTCGGAGCGGCACTTCGCGCGCCTCGAGCGTCTCGCCGACGAAGCGCAGGCCGCCGGCGCGCAACTCCACGCGCTGACCGATGCGTCGCCCGATCCGGCCAGCCGCCGCTTTCCGCCGCTCGCCGTCACCAATGCGCCGTCCGATTGCATGCTGATGCAGGAGGAAATTTTCGGCCCGCTCTTGCCGATCGTCCCGTACGACACCCTCGACGAGGCAATCGCGTGGATCAACGCCCGCCCCCGCCCGCTCGCGCTCTATCTGTATGCCGACGACGCCGCCACCATCGAGCGGGTCACGCACGAAACCATCGCGGGCGGCATGGCGATCAACGAAACGCTGATGCATCTGGCGTGCGAAAGCCTGCCGTTCGGCGGCGTCGGGGCGAGCGGGATGGGGGCATATCACGGCTACGAAGGCTTCGTGACTTTCTCGAAGATGAAGCCGGTATTGACGCAGGCGCGCCTGAACGCCCGCGGATGGGTCTCGCCGCCGTACGGCAAACGGGTGAACGCATTGCTGAAACTGATGATGCGGCTCTGACGCAGCGAGCCCGCTTACCGCGCGGCGGGACCGTCGGCCACGTCGACGGCGACCACATCGGTCACGTCGCGCGGATTGGCCGCAAGATCGTGTGCGGGCTCCACTTCCGCGCCGCTTTCCAGCCGATGCAGCCAGGCCAGCAATTCGGCCACGGCCTGATAAAGCTGCGGCGGGATGCGCGAATCGAGGTCCACCTGCATCAGCAGCGAGACCATTTCCGGCGCCTCGTGCACATACAGGCCGGCGTCCTTGGCCCGCTGCACGATCATCTCGGCGACGAGCCCGTAACCTTGGGCAACCACCCGCGGCGCGGGGTCGCTACCTTTGCTGTCGTAGGCGAGCGCTGCCGCGCTGCGGCGGTGTTTGCGGCTCATCGCATGTCCCAGTCGAAGTCGTCGAGCGACGCGGCTTCCGGCCGTACCGCACGGGCGGCACGGCGTGAGGCCGGCGCCGTTTCCGCCGCCGAAGCTGAGCGCGCATATGCCGAGGCCGCCGCTTGCGCAGCCACCGCACCTGCGGTGCCGGCCGCGGTGACCGGCGCGCCGCCGCCAATCTCGCGAATCGTCAATCCATTCAATTCGATACCCGCCGCTGCCAGCCGCTGGCGAAAGCTGTCGCCCTGCATCGCCAGCCGTGCCGCGCCGCCGGGGCTCGCCTGCACACGCGCGACCAGCCGATTGCCCGTCAGCGTCAATTCCGCGTCGACTGTGCCGAGCGTCGGCAATGAAAGCGTCAAACGCGTGCGCCACGGCTGATCGTCCTCGCTCGCCGCGCCGCCGCCGCTGCGGTCCCATTCGTCGCCGTCCTGCTCGATCGTCCAGTCGAGCTTGGCGCCCGGCCACGCCTCACCGGTCCAGCGAAACTGCCCGGTCGCGAGCATGTCGAGCTGCTGGCGCACCAGCGGAATCGTCGCGGGATGCACCGCAGCCGCCATCGATTGAGCGTTTTGCGACGACCCGCCGTCGGCCAGTTGCGCCGCGGCACTATGCAGGCTCGCGTGCGCCGGCTGGCCGTTCAGGTCGGAAAGCGAATTCGCGAGCACCTCGCCAGCCGCGAAGCGCGCGGCCTGCGCCGTCTGGATCGGCGTCGCGCGGGCGGCGGCGTTGCCGTCCGCTGCATTGTTGGGGGGGTTGCTGGAGGCGTTGTTGGGCGTAGTCCCCGCGCCCTGGCGCGGTGTGCCGTTGGCCGAGGCCGCCTGATCGGCGTCGCTCGCCCAGTCGAGCGGCAATTGCCCCGCGGCCGCCACCAGTCTGTTTTGCGGCTCGCCGCCCAGATCGGCCGGCGAGCGCTGGCCCGCGAGCCACTGCGCCAGATGGGCTTCATAGAACAAGCCGCTGTCGCCAACCGTCCGCTCGAGTGCCGCGGCAAGCGCGGCGACCGGCACCTGCGCGGCCGCCACATTGGCGGTAGCCGTCGTAGCGGCGGTATTCGGATTAGCGGTTGACGGCGAGGAAACGGGAGAACTGGGAGATCCATCGAACAGCGGCAAACCGCCGACTTCGACATCGAGCGCCGGTGCGGCGGGCCAGATCGGCGCCTGGCCGAGCACGGCGAGTGTCGCCTCGCCGCCCGAGCGCACGATCGCATTGAGCGTGAGCGCCACCGCGGACAGCGCGGTCTGCGCGGAAGCCGGCGGCGCAGCCGGCGTGACGACGGCCGGTGCGGGGTCGACGCCGGCCGCGCCGGTCTGCGAGGTCGTCGCAGCGCCAGGCGCAATATTGAGCAGACTGTCGACCCGGCTTGCGAGCAGCGAAGCGATGGCCGTGTCGATTCCGTTCATGCCGATGATTCCTTGGTCACATGTGCGTCGGCGCGCTCAGGCGTGCCGGGCGCGCCCGAACCCGCTCAACGCGCCCCGTACAGTTCCTTGAGCACGCGAGTCGGCCGCCCGGCGAATAGCGCCGACAGATTGGCCATGCGCGGATTCGCCAGGTCGCGGATCGCCGCGTCGTCCGCCAGGATCTGCCGGATCAACGCGTATTTGCGCAGTCGCTCGGAATCGTCCAGTTTGACGCCCGATTCCGCGTCCCTCAACGCATCCACCAGATGCCGATATTCCTCCTGCAGCACGGCCAGATCGCTCCACAGGGCACGCCGGGCAGCCATCAGCATGTGGCGGGAAATCGCTGCAATCGCCTCGTAGCGGGCGAAATATTGTGCGTTCGATGTCATCTCATGCTTTCCGCGGCCGGCTGGGCTGCCATCCGCGCGATCTCCGGGGCAATCCCGATCCAGGCCTCTTCGAGCGTCGCCAGCAGGCCATCGACCTCGACCAGCATCGCCTCGCTCTGTTTTATGTTGGCTTCGAGCAGCCGGCGCGACATATACACATATAGCGCGTTCAACCGCTCTGCAATCTCGCCGCCCGCCTCAAGGTTGAGCGACTGTTGCAGCCCGCTTTCGACGATCTGAATCGCCTTGCCGATAGCCTCTCCACGAGCCGGCACATTGCCTAGCTGCACGTGCATGCGCGCTTGCGCGATCGCTTGCCGGGCGCCCTGATACAACATCACGATCAGACGATGCGGACTCGCGCCCATCACCCCTGTCTCGACGCCCACGCGTGCGTACGCATTGGCTCCAGAGTGTCCTGGGGAAAACATCGGCGCTCCTCCTCTCTTACAGTGCGGTTTGTCGTGGCCCCCATCCGGGCACGTCGCCGCGCCCTGATTTCTGCCTGTACCTGGTTATCGGATAGGCAGCGGGAAAGCTTTAGGCCGGTGTAAGGAGGATTAACGGGCGCCATGGCGCGGCCCGCACGGGCCACACGGTCTGCGTCGCCGTGTGCATGTGCGTACGTGGGTGTGTGCGTGCTTGCGTCATCGCGGGCGGGCGCAGCGACAGCCACGCCGCCCGGATCGCGCTTACACGGACATCTGCATGATGTCGTTATAGGCGGACACCAGTTTATTGCGCACCTGCAGGCCGAACTGGAAGCCGATGTTGGCCTTCTGCATATCGACCATCACGTCATTGAGCGACACGTTCGACGCGCCAAGCTCGAACGCTTTCGATTCGCCCACTGCCGTGGCCTGATCGCCGCTGATCTTGTCCAGCGAAGCCTTCAGCGCGGCGGCGAAACCGCCGGCCGTCGCCGCGCCGGACTGCTCACCGGCCACCGCGTTGCTGCTGCCGGCCGCCTGCGCCGCCATCGACTGCATCTGTTGCAGCGCCGACGAAAGCGCGTTCACGGGCAAAGTCATGTTCTCTCCAGGAATGACGACCGGCATGCCAGAACCGTACCGATCTGAACGAAAGCATAGCAGCGGGTCGTGCGGGAAAGCCCCGAAACTAGGGGGAAAACCCGGCTCTATTCAAGCAATCGGGTTGAGCGCGCCTGCGGATAATTTCAATGGTGAAAGTCTCTGTCCGTACGCCCGCCGACCCTCGGTGCGGCGGCAGGCGGCAGAACGCAAAGGCATCCCGGAGATACCCGACGCATGGATTCGTCAGCCAACTCTTTGATCAACCCCGACGCCCGCATGGGTCTCGCCGGCGCGCAACCGGGCGCCGGCGCGTCCGGCACCGGCCAGCCCGGCGGCGCAGCGGACCTCGGCGGCCTCGGGGGCAACCTTGGCGGCAATTTCGGCCAGCGCCTCTCGGGTCTCGCGCAAATGCGCGGCAACCCGCGCGCGCCCCTGATCTTCGCAGTCGCGCTGCTGGTGGCCATCGTGGCCGGCCTGTTCCTGTGGTCGCGTGCGCCTGACTACAGGGTGCTCTACAGCAATCTGTCGGACCGCGACGGCGGCGCCATCATCACCGCGCTCCAGGCGGCCAACATCCCCTACAAGTTCTCCGACGCCGGTGGCGCGATCCTCGTGCCGGCCGAGCAGGTGCATGAAATGCGCCTCAGGCTGGCGTCGCAAGGTCTACCCAAGAGCGGCTCGGTCGGCTTCGAATTGATGGACAACCAGAAATTCGGCATCAGCCAGTTCGCCGAACAGATCAACTATCAGCGCGCGCTGGAAGGCGAACTCGAACGCACGGTCGAATCGATCTCGTCGGTGAAGTCAGCCCGCGTGCATCTGGCGATTCCGAAGCCGTCGGTGTTCGTACGCGACAAGGAAGCGCCGTCCGCCTCCGTGCTGGTCAACCTGTACCCGGGCCGCGCGCTCGACGAAGGCCAGGTGCTGGCGATCACACATATGGTGTCGTCGGCGGTGCCGGATATGCCGGTCAAAGGCGTGACCATCCTCGATCAGGACGGCAACCTGCTGACGCAGCCGTCCACCGGCAGCGGTCTCGACGCCTCGCAACTGAAGTACCGCCAGCAGATCGAGCGCAGCACCCAGCAGCGCATCGACGCGATCCTCTCGCCCCTGTTCGGCTCCGGCAACGCGCATTCGCAGGTCAGCGCGGATATCGACTTCTCGCGCAGCGAGCAGACCTCGGAAAACTACGCTCCGAACGGCAGCCCGCAGCAGGCCGCGATCCGCAGCCAGCAATCGAGCAGCGCCACCGAAACGTCGCAGGGCGCCGCCTCGGGCGTGCCCGGCGCGCTGTCGAACCAGCCGCCGCAGCCGGCCTCCGCGCCGATCACCGCGGGCAACGGCACGCCTGGCGTCACCACCACGCCGGTCAGCGACCGCAAGGATTCGACCACCAACTACGAAGTCGACAAGACGGTGCGTCATCTGGAGCAGCCAATGGGCGGCATCAAGCGGCTGTCGGTGGCGGTGGTGGTCAACTATATGCGGGTGGTCGACGCCAGGGGCCACGCCACCATGCAGCCGGTCACCGCCGACAAACTCCAGCAGGTCAATCAGCTCGTGAAGGATGCGATGGGCTTCGACGCCGCGCGCGGCGACTCGGTCAACGTGGTCAACAGCCCGTTCAGCGTCGACGTCGATCCGAATGCCGACCTGCCGTGGTGGCGCACGCCGGACATGCTCGCGCTCGCCAGGCAGATCGCCACTTACCTCGGCATCGGCGCAGTCGCCTTGTTCCTCTACTTCGTGATGGTGAAGCCGGCAATGCGCCGCGCCTTCCCGCCGCCGGAGTCGGCCATGGCAGCGGCGTTGCCGTCGCCTGACGATGAGCCGATCCTGCTCGACGGCATTCCGGCGGCCGAGCGCGACGGCGCGGTCGTCCAGCTGGAAACGGACAGCGAAGTACTCGCGCTGGAAAGCGTGAAACATAAATACGAACGGAATCTGGAGTTCGCGCGCAACATCGCGCGCCAGGATCCGAGGATTGTTGCAACCGTCGTGAAAAACTGGGTGTCCGATGAGCGCTGAAGGCGTAATGAAAAGCGCGCTCCTGCTGATGTCGATCGGCGAGGAAGAAGCCGCGCAGGTGTTCAAATTCCTTGGGCCGCGTGAGGTGCAAAAGATCGGCGTGGCGATGGCCGCGCTGAAGAGCGTGACGCGCGAGCAGGTCGACGAGGTCCTGCAGGAATTCGTGCGCGAGGCCGAACAGCATACCGGCATGTCGCTCGATTCCAGCGAGTACATCCGCTCGGTGCTGACCAAGGCGCTCGGCGACGACAAGGCCGGCGCGATCATCGACCGGATTCTGCAAGGCAGCGATACCAGCGGTATCGAGGGCCTCAAGTGGATGGATTCCGCGGCAGTGGCCGAACTCATCAAGAACGAGCACCCGCAGATCATCGCGACCATTCTCGTTCACCTGGACCGCGATCAGGCCTCGGAAATCGTCGGCTGCTTCACGGACCGGCTGCGCAACGACGTGCTGTTGCGGATCGCGACGCTCGACGGCATCCAGCCGGCCGCGCTGCGCGAACTCGACGATGTGCTCACCGGCCTGCTGTCCGGCAGCGACAACCTCAAGCGCAGCCCGATGGGCGGTATCCGCACGGCGGCGGAAATTCTCAACTTCATGTCGAGCAATCACGAAGAAGGCGTGATCGAGAATGTTCGCCAGTACGACGCGGAACTTGCGCAGAAGATCATTGATCAGATGTTTGTGTTCGAGAACCTGCTCGATCTGGAAGACCGCGCGATCCAGCTGTTGCTTAAGGAAGTCGAGTCCGAGGCGTTGATCATCTCGCTGAAGGGCGCGCCGCCCGCGCTGCGCCAGAAGTTCCTGTCGAACATGTCGCAGCGCGCGGCCGAACTGCTCGCCGAAGACCTCGACGCGCGCGGCCCGGTCCGTGTCTCCGAAGTCGAGACGCAACAGCGCCGCATCCTGCAGATCGTGCGCAATCTGGCGGAAAGCGGTCAGATCGTTCTAGGCGGCAAGGCGGAAGATGCATATGTCTGATCAGAACTCCACGGCGAAGGCGAGCCTTTCGGCCTACCAGCGCTGGGAGATGGCCTCGTTCGATCCGGTGCCGCCGGCGCCGCCCGAACCCGAAGTCGACGACGGCGCTTTCGAGGCCGAGCTGGAACGTCTGCGCGACGCCGCGCATGCACAAGGCATTGCATCCGGTCACGTGGCGGGACAGGCGCTGGGTTACCAGGCGGGTTACGAGCAAGGCCATGCGCAGGGTTTCGAGCAGGGCCAGAGCGAAGCGCGCGAAGAAGCGGCACGCCTTGCCGCGCTCGCCGAAACCTTCAAGGCCGCACTCGAGGGCGCCCAGGGCGCGATCTCGGAGACGCTGGTCGCGCTGGCGCTCGACATCGCGCAACAGGTGGTGCGCCAGCATGTGCAGCACGACCCGACCGCGCTGATCGCTGCCGCACGCGAGGTGCTGGCGACCGAACCCACGCTGGTCGGCGCCCCGGCGCTGATCGTGAGCCCAGCTGATCTGCCGGTGGTTGAAGCCTATCTGATGGAAGAGCTGCAAACGCGCGGCTGGACCGTGCGTACCGATCCGTCGGTCGAGCGTGGCGGTTGCCGCGCCCAGTCCAGCACCGGTGAGGTAGACGCCGGCATCGACACACGCTGGGAGCGCGTTGCCGCGGCGCTCGGCAAAGTGAGCACATGGTGAAGCCGACGCTCGGAGAGATCCGCGCCAGCGATCTGACGCCGCTCGAACGTGAGCTGGCGCTGGCGTCGTTCGGCGCCGAGGCGTTCGCGGACGAGCCGGCCGCGCTGACACCCGCGGCGGCTGCAGTCGCGGCCATCGAAGCCGCGCTGCGGGATCCGGGGGCCGGCCTGCCGGGCGCCGGCCTGCCGGGCGCCGGGCTGCCGTCTCACGCTCATCCCGCGACGGGCGCGGCGGCTAGCCGCGAGTCTGCCGCTTCCAATGCCACTTCGAGCCCTGCTTCAGCCCACGCCGCCCACGCTCCCTACGATCCCGCGCTCGACAACAACCCGCACGTACAGGCATGGCGCGGCCGCCTCGACGCGCTGCGCGCCCGCAACGCGATCGCCAAGCCGATGCGCGCCTGCGGACGTTTGACGCGCGCCGCCGGTCTGGTGCTCGAAGCCGTCGGTCTGCGCCTCTCGGTGGGCGCCGAAGTGATGATCGAACTGCCGGCCGGCAGCTCGCTGCCGATGGCCGAAGCCGAAGTGGTCGGCTTCTCCGGCGACAAACTGTTTCTGATGCCGACCACCGAAGTGATCGGTCTCCTGCCCGGCGCACGCGTGTTTCCGCTTGAAAGCGCGCCGATCGCCGATCCGATGGCCGGCGCGAAGCGCTTGCCGGTCGGTTGGGAATTGCTCGGCCGCGTACTCGACGCATCGGGCCGGCCGCTCGACGGTCTCGGCCCGCTCGGCGCGCACGCCGACGCGCCGCTCTCCGCGCCGGTCATCAATCCGCTGAACCGCGAACCGATTCACAAGGTGCTCGACGTCGGCGTGCGCGCGATCAACGCGCTACTGACCGTGGGCCGAGGCCAGCGCATGGGACTGTTTGCCGGCTCGGGCGTCGGCAAATCGGTGCTGCTCGGCACCATGGCGCGCTACACCAGCGCCGAAGTGATCGTGATCGGGCTGATTGGCGAACGCGGTCGCGAAGTGAAGGAATTCATCGAACAGATTCTCGGCGAGGAGGGTCTGGCGCGCTCCGTAGTGATCGCCGCGCCTGCCGACGTCTCACCGCTCCTGCGCATGCAGGCCGCGTCGTACTCGACCTCGCTTGCCGAATATTTCCGCGACCAGGGCAAGCATGTGCTGCTGCTGATGGATTCGCTGACCCGCTACGCGATGGCGCAGCGCGAGATCGCGCTGGCCGTGGGCGAACCGCCGGCCACCAAGGGCTATCCGCCTTCGGTGTTCGCCAAACTGCCGGCCCTCGTCGAACGCACCGGCAACGGCCCGGCGGGCGGCGGCTCGATCACCGCGTTCTACACCGTGCTCACCGAAGGCGACGACCAGCAGGACCCGATCGCCGACTCCGCGCGGGCGATTCTCGACGGCCACATCGTGCTGTCGCGCTCGCTCGCCGAGGCTGGCCACTATCCCGCGATCGACATCGAAGCGTCGATTAGCCGGGCAATGACCGCGCTGATCGACGATAACCATCTCGACAAAACGCGTATGTTCAAGCAGATGCTGTCGCGCTATCAGCGCAACCGCGATCTGATCAACGTCGGCGCGTATTCGAGTGGGCGCGACGCGCTGCTCGACCGTGCGATTGCGTTGTATCCGCGGATGGAAGCCTTTTTGCAGCAAGGTTTTCGCGAGTGCGCGAACTTTGAACCGAGTCTCGAGATGCTGGACGCGCTGTTTGCCCAAGGAGGCTGACGATGGCGAAACACTTTCCGATCAAGACGCTCATCGGCCTCGCCAAGGACGATGTGGATGCCGCCGCGCAACGTCTGGGCCGCGCGCAACGCGAGCGCGGCGAAGTGCAGACGCAGCTCGACGCGCTGGTGCAGTACCGGGACGAATATCACGCGCGCTTCACGGCGACGGCCCAGACGGGCATGCCGGCCGGCAACATGCGCAATTTTCAGGCATTCATCGACACGCTCGATGCCGCCATCGAACAGCAGCGCAACTTGCTGGCGACGGCCAACGCCCGCGTCGAAGCCGCCAAACCCGACTGGCAGCGCCAGAAACAGAAACTCGGCTCGTATGAAGTGCTGCAGGCGCGCGGCGACGCCGCCGAAGCGAAATCCATGGCGCGGCGCGACCAGCGCGACGCCGACGAACACGCCGCCCGAATTCTGAGGATGCGTGCCGAGGGCGCCTGAAACCATCGGACATGTCCGCACGCCTCAACTGATCGAACACTCCGTTTGACGGATTGACAGGATTACCTATGTCGCTTCTTTCACCGATCGGCTCACTGCTCGGCTCCGCCAGCAGCACGTCCACCAGCGCGGCTCTGGCCGCCGCCGCGAACGCCAGGCCGTTCTCACAAACGCTCCAGCGAAGCATCGACTTGCAGAACAGTGCCGCCGCGCAAAGCGCGAGCACGCCGGCTGCTTCGTCTTCGGCGTCGTCGTCATCTGCTTCGTCTTCCGCGTCGGGGTCTTCCGGGTCCTCGTCCAGCGTGCATGACGCACCGCCGGCGCCCGACGCTTCATCGAAGAGCACGGGCGCCGCGAGCGGCAGCAAGGACAACAACAATTCGACGAACGCGTCGTCAGGCAGTTCGTCGTCTGGTAACACGCAACAGGCTTCGACCGACAAGCCTGCCGCGACGCCGCCAAAATCCGGCAGCACGACCAACGCCGACGCCAACACGTCGGCAGCGGCGGCCGCCGCCCAGGCGCAAGCACAGGCTCAAGCCGACGCAAACGACGCGGCGGACCCTGCCGCCGACCCGGCTGCGGCGCTGGCCGATGCTGCGGCGGCGCTGCCTGGCACCACTACCGATACGACAACGCCCGGCACGACGGGCAAAAAAGCCGGCGCGACGGATCCGAAGTCGGCGCAGGACGCCCTGCAGGCCGCCTTGGCCGCGCTGGCGAATGGCCAGGGCGCGGTGCCTGCGCAGGCGCTGGCGAGTGGCGCGGCGGCGAACGCGTCGGCCGGCGCGAGCGGATTGGCGGGCGATACGAACACCGGCCTGAATGGCGCCACGGGCGAGAGGATGCTTGGCGCGGGACTATTCGGCGACGGCAAGGGTTCGTCCGCGTCCAGGAGCCTGTTGACTACCGCGGCCACCACGGTGGCTGACTCATCGGCGGCGGCGAAAGCGGCGGCTGACGCGCTGGCGGCGTCGTCGGCTGGCGGCGCTCAGGCCGACGAACTGGCGTCGTTCAGGAGTGCGGCTGACGCGGCGACTGCGGCACTGGCCGCCACACAGGGCGCGGCGGCCGGCGTCGCGAGCACGACGGCGGCCGTGCAGACCACGGGTAATGCGGGCGCGGCGGAAGCCGCGAGTACGCTGACGCCGCAAGTGGGGACGACTGACTGGGAAGAGGCACTGAGCCAGAAGGTCGTGTTCCTGTCGAATGCGCATTCGCAGAGTGCCGAACTCACTTTAAATCCGAAGGATCTGGGCCCACTACAGGTTGTGTTGCAGGTTGCCGATAACCATGCACATGCTCTTTTTGTTTCCCAGCATCAACAGGTTAGGGAAGCCGTCGAGGCGGCTTTGCCGAAATTGCGGGAGGCGATGGAATCCAATGGGATTGGGCTGGGCAGCGCTAGTGTGAGTGATGGGTTTGCCCGACAGGGGAGTGGGCAGCAGAGTGCCGGGGATGGGGGTTCCGGTAGGGGTTCCGGTACGGGTTTGGCCGGTGGCGGTGGTGGTTCTGCTGATTCTGTTGGCCCTGCCAGGGGGGAGGGTGCCGTGCGGCGGACTGTGGGGTTGGTGGATACGTTTGCCTGATTTTTCGCCTTTGGGGTTGGGGTTTTCTGTATGCCTTTGGCGGCGGCATTTCCTCGTTCTTGCCTCTTTGGCCTTTCCTTGTTTTCATTTTGGTTTATTAGCGTTCCCCCTGTGCGGGGGGGCACCTACTTTTCTTTGCCGGCCGCAAAGAAAAGTAGGCAAAAGAAAGCGGCTTCAAACCGCCAATTCTTAAGTGGGTCCCCTGGCTTGGAGGGGATTGTGGTGCGATAAACGGATCACACCGCGGTCGGTAACCGTCAGTGACACAGCCGTCATCCGCTCCCGCTCCGCACTGCGTGCGTCGCGGGTGGGTCTGCCAGGGAAACCGGGTGCTTCGGTCGAGCGTGAGCGGGGCCATCGGCTTCGCCTCGGCGAGGTGCTGAAAAACACGGATGGTTTTGGAAGTGCTGGCGCCAGCACCAAAGTTAGCGGCCACCGCATCGGGCAAACCGCATACGTAAAATCTGGCGGGCGGTTTGATGAAGTACCGCATCGGCGCGCGCAGCGCCGCCGGAGGAATGACGGCCTGGTCACTCCGGCCAGAAGGGTGCGCAGGCTCGGTCTCTACGGAGCCACGATCCCCTCCAAGCCAAGGGAGCCGCTTAAAAATTAGCGGTTTGAGCCGCTTTCTTTTGCCTACTTTTCTTTGCGGCGGCAAAGAAAAGTAGGTGCCCCCCCGCACAGGGGGAACGCTAATAAACCAATAAGCAAACAAGAAAGGGCCAACGCCGTAGGCATACAGAAGAAAGAAAACCCCAACACCGCAGGCAAAGAGCCCGCCGTCAGGCGCCCACCGCCCAAAAGGGCAAAAACCAGAGATAGCCCTCAATAACCCTTCTTTTCGACCCATCGCGCCGCAGGCAAATCAACAACAATCACAATCACCAGCACTAAAGGCAAGCAAAGCAAACCTCATGGCAACGACGACCGCAAACCAGCAAGCCGCGCCCGCCTCCCCGGGCCCCTTGAAGCGCATCATCCTGATCGCCCTCATCGCGATCATCGCCGCAGGCGCAGCCGGCGCGGGTGTGTGGTTCTTCATGTCCAAACGCGCCCCGGCTCCCGCGTCAGCGGAAACCGCCAGCGCGCCAGCGTCATTGCCCGTGCCACTGTTCTTCCCCCTCGAATCGATGACGGTCAACCTGCAATCGGACGACGGTCAACAACACTTCCTGCGGATCGGCCTGACGCTCAAGCTCAACGACCCGAAAACCCAGCAGGAACTCACCGACCATATGCCGGAAGTGCGCAGCCATATCCTGCTCGCCCTCTCGAACAAGCACCCCGACGAACTCGCGCCACTCGAAGGCAAGCGCGCGCTCGCGACCGAACTCAAAACGATCATCGAACAGCCAACCGATAAGGGCGCCGCACCCGTCCACGTCCAGGACGTGCTGTTCACCGAATTCGTCGTGCAGTGACGCTACCTAGCGCTGCCACTATCAACCGCCACGGGATGCACGAGGAATAAGGAATGGGCCACGAAGAGTTCATGTCCCAGGAGGAGGTCGATGCCCTCCTCAAGGGCGTAACCGGCGAGTCCGACTCGGAATCCGAGCAGGCCACGCATACGGGCGTACGCCCGTACAACATCGCGACGCAGGAACGCATCGTCCGCGGCCGGATGCCCGGTCTTGAAATCATCAATGACCGGTTCGCGCGCCTGTTGCGCGTCGGTATCTTCAACTTCATGCGGCGCTCGGCGGAAATCTCAGTCGGTCCTGTGAAAGTACAGAAGTACAGCGAATTCACCCGCAACCTGCCGATCCCGACCAACCTGAACCTGGTCCACGTGAAGCCGTTGCGCGGCACCT
Organism: Paraburkholderia fungorum; assembly: GCF_046027215.1. GTDB lineage: Bacteria > Pseudomonadota > Gammaproteobacteria > Burkholderiales > Burkholderiaceae > Paraburkholderia > Paraburkholderia fungorum_D. Next base: position 4,385,522 of record NZ_JAQQEN010000001.1, read on the forward strand.
CGCTGTTCGTGTTCGACCCGAATCTGGTGTTTTTCGTGGTCGACAACCTGTTCGGCGGCGACGGGCGTTTTCATACCCGCGTCGAAGGCCGCGATTTCACGGCAACCGAGCAACGCATCATCATGAAGCTGCTCAACCTCACGTTCGAGCACTACACGGCGTCGTGGAAAAGCGTGCGTCCGCTGCAGTTCGAATACGTGCGCTCGGAAATGCACACGCAGTTCGCCAACGTCGCGACGCCCAACGAAATCGTCATCGTCACGCAGTTCTCGATCGAGTTCGGCACGACGGGCGGCACGCTGCACATCTGCATGCCGTATTCGATGATCGAACCGATCCGCGACATTCTCTCGTCGCCGATCCAGGGCGAGGCGCTCGAAGTCGACCGCCGCTGGGTTCGTGTGCTGTCGCAGCAGGTGCAGGCAGCAGAAGTGGAACTGACCGCCGACCTGGCCCAGGTGCCGGTCACGTTCGAACAGATCCTGAACATGCGCAAAGGCGATGTTCTGCCGATCAACATCCCCGAGCACATCACGGCGAAAGTCGATGGCGTACCGGTGATGGAGTGCGGCTACGGAATTTTCAATGGTCAGTACGCGTTGCGGGTCCAGAAGATGATCAGCGCAGCCGACACGATGAAGGAAGGTGGATATGAGTGACCTGAACGCAAAGACTGAGGCCGAACTGGCTGCCGACGCAGTCGGCGCCGAAGACGACGCGGCGATGGCCGACTGGGCCAGCGCGCTGGCCGAGCAGAACGACAACACGGAAGTCAGCGCGACCACGGCTGGCGTATTCCAGCCGCTGTCGAAAGTCGAGCCGACCTCGACGCGCAATGACATCGACATGATCCTGGACATTCCCGTTCAGATGACCGTCGAACTGGGCCGCACCAAGATCGCGATCCGCAACCTGCTGCAACTCGCGCAAGGTTCAGTGGTGGAACTGGACGGGCTGGCCGGTGAACCGATGGACGTGCTGGTCAACGGCTGTCTGATCGCTCAGGGTGAAGTGGTGGTGGTCAACGACAAGTTCGGTATTCGCCTGACCGACATCATCACGCCGTCCGAACGCATCCGGAAGTTGAATCGATGAAACGTGTTGCCGGTCGCGCCGCGTTGTCCGTGTTGTCCGCGTCGCGCAATGTTCCCAATTGCCCAATACTCACAGCGACGGCCACGCTTGCATCGGCACTGATGTTCGCGCCGCTCATGGCGCACGCCGCTGACATGAATGCGGTCAACAACGCCGCGAAGATCGCCTCGGGTGTCGGCGCCGGCACCGCGGTTCCGGCGCTCGGCGTCGGCGCGGTGCTGCAAACGATCGTCGGTCTGCTGGTGGTGATCGGCCTCGTCTTCGGATGTGCGTGGCTCGCGCGCCGCTTCGGCTTGCAGCCGGCCAATCGCGGCGGTCTCGTGAAGACGATCGGCGGCGCCTCGCTCGGCGGCAAGGAGCGGGTCGCAGTGGTCGAGATTGGCGATACGTGGCTCGTGCTCGGCACGGCGCCCGGCAATGTGCGCCTCCTGCACACGCTGCCGGCCGGCTCTGCCGCGGTCGATACGGTCGCGGGCATGCGGCCGGCCGCGCCAGGCCCCGGCACAACCTTGCCCGGCACCTTCGGCCAACGCTTTCGCGACGCGTTAAAAGGCGAAATGGGCAAACGTTTCAACGGGCAAGGCGGCGGGGATCGGTAATGCAGTTCAGTCTTCAATCAGCGCGTCACGCGCACGCCGCGCGCACGTCCTGCGCCGCCAGAATCGCTTCCGCGTTGCGCCGCGCCGCACCCGTCGCACTGCCTGCGCTGATGCTCGCACTGCCGACGCTGTCGTTCGCGCAAACCGCCGGTCTGCCGGCGTTCAACACAAGCCCCGGCCCGAACGGCGGCACGACGTACTCGCTGAGTGTGCAGACGATGCTGCTGCTCACGATGCTGTCGTTCCTGCCGGCGATGGTGTTGATGATGACAAGCTTCACGCGCATCATCATCGTGTTGTCGCTGCTGCGTCAGGCGCTCGGCACGGCCACCACGCCGCCTAACCAGGTGCTGGTGGGTCTGGCGCTGTTCCTCACGCTGTTCGTGATGTCGCCGGTGCTCGACAAAGCCTATAACGACGGCTACAAGCCGTTTTCCGAAGGCTCGATGCCCATGGAGACGGCGGTCAGTCGCGGTCTCGCGCCGTTCAAGACCTTCATGCTGCGTCAGACCCGCGAAAGCGATCTCGCCCTGTTCGCCCGCATCTCCCACGCCGCGCCGATGCAAGGTCCGGAAGATGTGCCGCTGTCGCTGCTGGTGCCGTCCTTCGTCACCAGCGAACTGAAAACCGGCTTCCAGATCGGCTTCACGATTTTCATTCCGTTTCTCATCATCGACATGGTGGTGGCGAGCGTACTGATGTCGATGGGGATGATGATGGTGTCGCCCGCCACCATCTCGCTGCCGTTCAAGCTGATGCTGTTCGTGCTGGTCGACGGCTGGCAGTTGCTGCTCGGCTCGCTGGCGCAGAGCTTCGTTTAAGCGCTTCGGTATTCGTCGCGCCTGACTCGTTTCGTACAACCTCTCACGCTTCCGGTCGAACCACCATGAATTCAGAATCCGTCATGACGCTGGCGCACCAGGCCATGTATGTCGCCCTGCTGCTCGCCGCGCCGCTCCTGCTGGTCGCGCTGGTGGTCGGTCTGGTGGTGAGTCTGTTCCAGGCCGCCACGCAGATCAACGAGACCACGCTGTCGTTCATTCCCAAGCTGCTTGCCATCGCCATCACGATGGTGATCGCCGGGCCATGGATGTTGACGATCATGCTCGACTATCTGCGCCAGACGCTCACCAATATCCCGACGCTCGTCAACTGAGCGTCCCGCCGGTCTCCCGCTCTCTCTCGCCGCCATGTTTTCCGTCACTTACGCACAACTGAACGCATGGCTTACCGCGTTTTTGTGGCCGTTCGTGCGGATTCTTGCGCTGGTCGCCACCGCGCCGGTGCTCGGCAACCGCTCTCTGCCGATGCGCGTGAAAATCGGCCTGGGCGCGTTCATCTCGATCATCGTCGCGCCCACGCTCGGCGCATTGCCGCAGGTCACGGTGTTTTCCGCCGAGGGCGTGTGGATCATCGTCAATCAGTTCCTGATTGGCATCGCGCTCGGCCTCACCATGCAGATCGTGTTTCAGGCAATCAGCGCTACCGGCGACTTCGTCGGCCTGGGCATGGGCCTCGGCTTTGCGACGTTCTTCGACTCACAGGCGGCCAGTTCGAGCCAGGTGCTGTCGACCTACATGAACACCATCGCGATGCTGGTGTTTCTGGTGATCGACGGCCATCTGCAGATGATCAGCGCATTGCTGGCGACGTTCCAGTCGCTGCCGGTCGCCGCGAACGTGCTGGGCGCGCCCGGCTGGCGCACGCTGGCGAACTTCGGCAGCACGATTTTTTCGGCAGGGCTGCTGCTCTCTTTGCCGGTGGTCGCGGCGCTCCTGATTACCAATCTCGCGCTCGGCATTCTCAACCGCGCCGCACCGCAGATCGGCGTGTTCCAGATCGGCTTTCCGATGACGATGCTGATCGGCATGCTGCTGTTGCAACTGATGATCCCGAACATGATTCCGTTCTTCACGCGCATGTTCGACATCGGTATCGATCAGATGGGGCGTGTGGCGATGGGGTTAAAGTAGCTCACCGTCTTCCAGGCCCGCGGTCAGTCTGTCTCGCACGCAAGGGTGGAACCGGCTCACACCGGCATCCCGCCAGCGCCACCAACGGCCGTAGAAAAATCCTGTAGGGTCGAGGTCACGTTACGGTAAACGGGCCACTAGACCGTCCCACATGGACGGCGGTAGCCGTATTAGGCCGGCGTCTTCGTTGCCATAGAAAAGCGCATCCTTTGCCCAAAGCAGTTGTGGCGCATCGGGTTCATAGTATGTCCGCTCGGCAAGCAACGTCATGTCCGAAGCTCGGAACAATCGAAGCCATATTTTGTGATTGCCCAGGTAGGCATACCGTGCTGTGTAAAGGCCGCCGTCTCCATCCGACGTTTCTTGCTGGAACTGCGTTACTGCTGCGCGCGCCTTGGCATTGTCGTAGTATCCCGAAGCATAGGAAGCAAGCATCACGCAGGCAAAGCCGATGCCGAACAGGCGGATGAACCGCAAAGAACGACGTTTGCGGTCCCTTTCGTCAGCTATGAGATATGCAACGCCGAGGATCGCTACAGCGGCAAGGATGAAGACTGCTATCACGAGAATCGCGCTAAACACGTATTCGTGTTGGCTCATGTCAGATATAGACCGTTATCGGGCGCTTCAAAAAGATCGGTATGTAGTCGGAAAGAATGATGAAGTCGCCGCCGCGCTTGTGTTTAAGTTGCCACGTGCGGAAGTCGTGATTCCTGACGGGATAAAAGACTTTTCCATCCTTATACAGGTCGCCAGTGTTAGCGCCCGTGACAACCGGGTAGTCAAGCCACGGGACGCCAGCCATATTAAGAAGTTCGAGAGCCGGAACGACGATGATCCCATTCTTGTTCCAATGACCCAGGTATTGCGAGCGCGAATCGGGAATGGCATCAAATGTGTAATTGTCTTTGATGTAGACGACGATATGCGTAACAACCGCGCTTTTCCGGTCCAGACTGTATTTCGCCCCGGCTATTGCTGCATATAGATTGAACGAACCTAGCGCGCCGCAAAGGTCGTCGGGGACTGCGCCCTTTGGAACGCGTTCAATCAGTTGCATGAAACGCTGATTAAGTGTGCTGCCTACGAGTGCGCGCTGGAACTGGAATTTTTTGTGCAGGCTCCGAAGGTCATTGCCACACATTGTCCACGGTCTTAATTCGAATGCGTCGACGTGCCGACGTAGTATTTTCGTCAGGGCTGTACGCGCTCTGTCGCTATAGATCAGGTCCGACAAAAGGTGTTCATATTGTCTTTGCGCTCTCCCGTAGCCAAGAACCCATTTCATTTTTATCGTTGTTCGATCAACCATGCTCTCGGGGTACGGCTTGCCGTCCTGACTGAGTTCAGCTCCTTCGTCGGCGTCGGTAGGGGAGTAATTCAGCACTCCCGCGAACCATCGCTCCATTAGTTTCGCGGAAATTGGCATGTCCTCTTTTCGCATTGCCTCAGGAATCTGCTGAATGTCGAATGGCGGCACTTGCCGCGACTGCTGCTTTTCCGCCTTACGCTGTTTCGGTGGGTCTGGCGTATCGCGCCACGTTTTAAAGCGGTCGATGCCACGCAGGATCGCGAGCAACCCATCGCCAGCGTCTTTTTCTTTTGGACCGACGTCGGCTGGATGCGCTTCGGCGGCAGTGGTGCACTCTTGTTCTCTGGCGGCAAGCGGTCTAGCGATAACGCGACTTCATGGACGCACCGACAACCTTCTTCGCCCTCGTTTGCAGACCATCCTAAACGCAGAAAATTGATTTTGTAGTAGGGAACGGACTGGTTACCAATGTATGCGTCAGGCATATTGTTTTGCTCCCCTTCAGTTATCGCCTGACTTTGGTGGTTGGGGGTCGCGCATGTCAACCGTGCGTGACAATTCTTTGCAATGATGGGACGTTTGGCGATGGGGTTGAAGTAGCACGGTCTCCCAGATTCGCACGCTGCCTATCTCACGCGCATCAGAAAAAAGGGCGGAACCGGCTCACACCGGCTTCCGCCCTTCTCTAATTCAAAACTCGCGCGTTCAGTTCAGGTACTGGAACAGCGAAATACTCTGAATCTTCGCGAACGCCTGTTGCGCCGCTTGCAGCGCGTTTTGCGTCAGCGTGTATTGGCCGATCGTCTTGACCATGTCGGTCTGGGTCAGATCCGCAAGGTTGCTGGTCGTCTGCAGCGTGTTGGTCTGCGTGACGGTCTGCAGTGCCTGCACTTCCTGCTCGCGGCCGCCCACCGTAGCCTGCGCGGTGACGACGTTGTTCATCGTGTTCTCGAGCTGGGTCATGCTGGTGACCAGGCCGCTCTGGAAGCTGGCCGTCGAGGCGGCGCCCGAGACCGGCGTCTGCAGCGTGGTAATCAGCTGGCTCAGGTTCGCGAACACGTCCATGCTACCTTGCGTGGCCGGGGTCACCGTGAAGCTGTCGCCTGCGTTCGGCGCGCCGGTAATCGTCACCGACTGGCCGCCGAGCGTAATCGCCGAGCCGGACGTGAACGGCTGCGGCGTGCCCGGCGTGACGACACCGGTCGCCGGGTCGGTCTGGTCCACGGTGTAGGTGGTCGCAGACGTGAAATTGATCGTATACGTGTCCGCGTTGGCCGGATTGGTCGGATTCGTCAGGCTCACGCTGCTGATTACGCCGGAACCGCCGTTACCCGTGACGGCGGCCGGTACCGCGCTAGTGCCGATCGACGCGACGCTGCCAAAAATCGAAAGGCCGTTGTCGGCGGTCTGCATCGTGCGCGTGTCGGTGATCTGCACGGCACGCGTGCCGGTGTCGCCCGAATAGGTCACGGCGCCCGAGGCACTGGTGGTGTATGGCTGCGCGCCGCTCTGGAAGCCCGCGAACAGGTAATTGCCCTGCGGGTCGGTGGCGTTGGCGAGCGTCATCAACTGGCTGCGCAGACTCTGCAGCTGCGTGGCAATCGCGCCGCGGTCGCCGTCGTTCAGCGAGCCGTCGCCGGCGCGCAGGACCAGCGTGTGAATGCTCTGCAGCACGTTGTTGACGCTGCCGAGCGTCGAGTCTTCCTGTTGCAGCGACGCAAGCGCGGTGCCCTGGTTGCTCGTGTACTGCGACAGGGTGGTCGCGGTCGTGCTCAACTGCACCGCCTGCGCTGCGCCGAGCGGATTGTCCGAGGGCGTGGTGAGACTCGATCCGCTCGAAATCTCGGCGTACAACTGCGCCAACTGAGCTTGCTGATCGCTCATGGTCGACACGTTCATGTTGAAGTACTGCGAACTGGAGATGCGCATGTTCAACGCCTCACTGGAAGATGCCGAGTATCGTCTGGAACAGGGTCTGCGCGGTCTGGATGACCTTGCTGTTCGCCTGATACAGCTGCTGATACTGAAGCAGATTGGCTGCTTCTTCGTTAATGTTCACGCCCGAGACCGACTGCTGCGCGGTGGTGATCTGCGTCACCAGCGAGGACTGCGCGGTGCTCGACGTCTGAATCTGATTGGTCTGGTTGCCGATCTGGTTGACGTAGTTCGCATACGCGCCCGCCAGCGTGACCGTGCCGCCCGCCAATGCCTTCGCACTGGACAGACCCGACAGCGCCAGTGCATTGCTGCCGTCGTTGGTCGCGCCGGTGTTCGGGCCGATAGTGAACTTGTCGCCGGCGGCCGGTGCGCCGCTGATCGTCACCGTCACGTTGTTCATCTGGCCGGCGGTGGCGTTGTTGATCGTCAGCGTCGCGCCCGTGGCGGACGAATACGGCACCACAGTTGTCGCGCTGGCGATCGTGTAGGTGGTCGGGGGCGAGCCCGCCACCGTCACCGTCGAACCCACCGGGAAGTTGGACAAACCCGTGCCGTTGTACGTCAGCGTGGTAGTCGAGTTCGGCATGGTGTAGCCGGCCGTCACCGTACCCGGCGAAATCGCGCCGGTGCCGGTATTGGTGGCTGGCGCCGCGCCGAGCACCGGCGAAGCGGCTGCGATCGCCGAGGCGGCCGTGGTCGCCGTGGTGAAGCTGTTCAGCGCGCCGCGGGTCGGTTCGACCGTGAACGAGTCGCCCGCGTTCATCGTGCCGGTGGTCGAAAAATTCAGGCCGTTGATCGGCTGGCTCAGGTTGGTCGCCGAACCCACGACCGCGCCGCTCGCGTTGTCCGTCAGCGTGTAAGTGGTGCCGTTGTACGCCAGGGTGTAGTCGCCCGTGGTTGGTTGCGAAGGGTTCGCGAACGACACGTTCAGTGACGCATTGCCAGTGTTCTGCGAGTTCGCATAGACCGTCGGGCCGCCCACCGAGAACAGCGCGCCGCCCTGCGCGCCGGCCAGCGTGATGCCGAGCGCGTTCTGCGCGTTGACTTGCGAGGAAAAGCTTACGGCGATCGCGCCGAGTTGCGCTTCAGCCGGATCGAGCGTCTGGCTGCGGAACGCCACGAGCCCGCCAAGCGCACCGCCCGTGATCTTGCTGTCGGGCATATTCTGCGGCGTGGCCGCCGGATTTGCGCCCGCCTGGCCGAGATACTGCACCGAGAGTTCGCTGCTGTCGCCCGTCGAAGGCGCGGTGCCCAGGTTGTAGCTATTCCCTCCGCTCACCAGCGACTGGCCGCTGGCCATGAACACGTTGTAGCTGCCGTTGCTCTGCACGACCTGCACGCCAACCAGCTGCGACAGATTCGACACGGCGAGATCGCGCTGATCCAGCAGCTGGTTCGGCGGCTGGCCTTGCGTGCTGGCGGCGGCGATCTGCCCGTTCAATTGGGCGATCTGCGCCGTGTAGCTGTTGATCTGGGAAACCGTATTGGTGAGCTGCGTGTTGACGCTTTGGCGCAGCGCGTCGTACTGCTGACCCGCGGCGTTGATCTGGTTCACGAGCGTCTGCGCACCGCTCATCGCGGTCTGGCGGGTGGCCAGGCTGGAGGCGTTGTTCGAGACGTTCTGCAGACCGGTGAAATAGCCGGTAATCGCGCTCGCAATGCCGGCAGTCGGGCTGCCGATCAGATTGTTCAGCTGCGAGATCAGCGTGTTGTAGGTCGCCAGCGAGCTGCCCGAGCTCTGCGCGTTGTTCAGCTCCGTGGTCAGATACTGGCTGTACTGGCGCGTCACGGTCGTGGTCGAGACGCCTTGCGGCAGATAGCCGGAGCCCGTGTACTGGCCGCCGCTTTCGGCGTAGATCGGGTTTTCGATCGAATAGCCCGGCGTCGACGCATTGCTGATGTTCTGGCCGGTCGTCGTGAGTCCCCACTGGGCTGCGTTCAGTCCACTGAGGCCGATATTGATGAGATTGGACATGCGCGATCCTGAAGATCCTGAAGGGCGACGCCGTACACGTGCCGCCGCGTGACTTGAACATCCTGTTTAACGGCCCTCACGAGGAAAAATTGAGGGCCAATCCGCATCAACGCACCAGCGAGCGGCGTTTCATTTCGAGTTGCGTAATCAGCCGTTGCAGCGTGTTTTCGGCGCTGCCGGGCAGCGTCACAAAACGGAAGCCGAGCTGATAGCGCTGCGTGCCGTTAGGCAACGCAGTGGCGCGGTGCGACACGAGTTGCAGATCGAGCGAAAGGCGGCCGAGCCCGCCAAGCGACAGTTCGCAATCAAGCAGCCGCGTGCCCATCGGCAGTTCGGCTACGCGTTCGTCCACGGTACGCATGCCGACGCCGCCGAGCGACAGATCGTGCACCTCGAAGCGGAACGTGTCGCCGCCGGGCAAACGGCCCGTGCACATGTACGGATCGAGAATCGGCGCATCGACGCGAAAGTACTCGCGGCGCTGCACGTAGAACAGCACCTCGGGGAAGTCGGCCTCGAATGCAGGCAGTCCTTCATAGCGGGTTTCACGCGGCGAGCCGGTGGCGAATTCGACGCGCACGCCATCCGGCGCGGCGTGAAACTGGCAACGCGGCGCCGCCAGCAGGCCGACGTTCTGCTCGGACAACGCCCCCCAATCGAAGGTGAAGGTGCGTCCGCGCACGTCGACATCGAGCAGGCGCGTCACGAGCTGGCCGCCCGCGTATTGAACGGTGAGAAAATCGCCTCGATTCACGAGGTTGCGCAACTGAACGCCGATCTCGAGCGGGTTGCGACGGCCGAAATCGTGACCACCTTCTTCAGGTGCAGCGTGCGGCTGGACGGGTGCTTCGGTCTGGCCGTTCGACTGGGTAGTATCCATGGGCTTGCCGGTATGCTTGTTCTTGCGGGCGCGTGCCCCCGGCTCCTGCCGGGGCTTTCGCGCGGTCTCATCAAGGCCGCGGTACGCGCATTCAACCGGACATTACAACGCTTTCCGGTATCGGGTCTAACTGATTAGCGGCAGCGTCCGGCCAAAATTTAGGGGCCGCTATTGAAATATTTGCCGCAAACGTTAAACCGCCGGTCTACGTCTGCGCGCAATCCGTGACGTCTGTTTATTCGCCGGTAATACACACTGATAACACGTACTGGTAATGCGGTGTGACTGAAACTGCCTGCACCTGTATTAACGGCAGGTCAGCCCATTTTCTGCATAATCGACATCAGTTTCCGGGCGTAGTGCGGATCGGTTGCATAACCCGCGCGCTGCATGCCGTTGGCGAAGCCATTCACGTCATGCGACGAATTGATCACCTGGGCATAGCGCGGATTGCCCTTGAGCAGGCTCGCGTAGTCGGTCATCGCTTCCTGGTACGAATCGTAGGCGCGGAATTTCTCGACGGTGCGCTGCGGCTTGCCATTCACATATTCGGTGGTGACGGTCGAAACGGTCTTGCCGGTCCAGTCTTTGGTCGCCTTGATGCCGAACACGTTGTGGCTCGTCGAACCGTCCACCTTCCTGATCTCGCTCTTGCCCCAACCCGATTCGAGCGCCGCCTGACCAATGATGAAGCGCGCCGGAATGCCGGTCGCCGCGCTTGCGGCTTGCGCGGGTTCGGCGAGCTTGTTGACGAATGCATCGACCCTCGGCGAGCTGCCGTCGCCGCGCAACGGCGGCGTCAGCGCGCTGTTGGCCGAGTAGCCTTTGCCGGTCGCCAACTGGCCATTGGCCTGGGCATTGCCGTAGGCTTTGGCGAGCGCGTTCAGCGCCGCGGTCTGACCTTCGTCGCCGCCACTGCCGCCACCGAGGGCGCCCATGCCGCCGCTCGACCCTCCGGCGCCGCCGCTCACCTGCATGCCCTGATTGCGCATCAGCTGCTTGAGCATGGCGTCGGCCACGCCGATGCCTTTCTGCGACAGCTGTTGCGACAACTGCTGATCCATCATCGACGTGAAGGTGGCGCTGTCATGCGAATCGAACGGCCCATCCTGCGGCGTCGCATCGCGCATGCTCTTGAGCATCATCTGCGTGAACACCGCGTCGAACTGCTGCGCGGCCATCTTCATGCCGGCTTGCGGCGATGCCTTGGCCTGCGCGCTCAACTTCGCGAAACCCTGCACGTCGAGGGCAAAGCGCTGGTTCAGGTCGTTCGCGGCGCTGGCCGCGTTCGCGGTATTGGTCGTATCCGAATTCATCTTGTGTCGTCCTTAGATGATTTCCAGGTCGGCGCGCAGAGCGCCCGCCGCTTTCATGGCCTGCAGGATCGACATCAGATCCGCGGGCGTCGCGCCCAGCGCGTTAAGCGCCTTCACTACCTCGGCCAGATTCGCGCCGGCGGTGACCAGCTTCAATGCGCCGTCGTCCTGCTTCATCTGGATTTGCGACTGCTTGGCCACCACCGTCTGGCCGTTCGAGAATGCGCCCGGCTGACTCACCACCGGCTGCGTATTGATCACCACCGACAGATTGCCGTGCGCCACCGCGCAGTTCTGCAACGTGACCATCTGGTTCATCACGATCGAGCCGGTCCGCGCGTTCAGGATCACCTTTGCGGCGGCTTGCGCCGGCTTGACGTCCAGGTTCTGCAATTGCGCCATGAAGGACACCTGCTGCTCCGGGTCACTCGGCGCGTGCAGTTGAATCGTGCGGCCGTCGAGCGCGGTTGCCGTACCGCCGCCGAACGCGTTGTTCACCGCTGCCACCACGCGCTGCGTGGTGTCGTAATCCATATCATTGAGGTTGAGCTGCATGGTGCCCGCTTGCGATACCGTGGTCGGCACCGCGCGCTCGATAATCGCGCCTCCAGCGATGCGGCCGGCGGCCAGCGTGTTCACCTGCACCTTGCTGCCGTTGGCGCTCGCGCCGGCGCCGCCGACCGCGAGGTTGCCCTGGCCGAGCGCATACACCTGGCCGTCGGCGCCCTTCAGCGGCGTAAGCAGCAGCGTGCCGCCGCGCAGGCTCTTGGCGTTACCGAGCGAGGACACCGTCACGTCGATCGCTTCGCCGGGACGCGCGAACGGCGGCAACACCGCCGTCACCATCACCGCGGCGACGTTCTTCAACTGGATGTTCGACAGCGAAGACTGCGAATTGCTCGAGCCCGCCGCCTGGTTATTGATCGAGATACCGAGGTTCGCCAGCATGTTGGCGAGCGTCTGCGTGGTGAACGGCGTTTGCGTGGTCTGGTCGCCCGTGCCGTCGAGACCGACGACGAGGCCGTAGCCGATCAACGGGTTGTCGCGCACGCCCTGAATCTGCACGAGGTCTTTCAGACGCTCGGCATGGGCCGGCGTCGCCGCGGGCAGCGCCGCGCAGGCGAGCGCGATCAAGGCCATCGCACGACCAAAGTGGCCAAGGCGGGCGAGGTGCGCAACGAGCGCGACGCGGCGGGTGCGTGAGAAGACGGTACGCATGATCACCACGGCGACAAGTTGAGGAAGAAACGCTGCAGGAAGCCCATGTTCTCGGACTCGTCGATATAACCCTTCGCGGAATATTCGATCTTCGCGTCGGCCACCTGCGTGGAGTACACAGCGTTCAGGTTGGAGATCGTGTTCGGATTCACCACACCCGAAAAGCGCACGAATTCATTGCCCTGGTTGATCAGCATCTGCTTCTCGCCGCTGACCATCAGGTTGCCGTTCGGCTGCACGCCCGTCACCGTGACGGTGATCACGCCGCTAAACGTGTTGGAAGCATTCGCACCACCCGTCGCGGCGAACTTGTTGGCGCCGTTCGCGCTGAGGTTGGTCTTGCTGAACAGGCCGCCGAGAAAGCCGGAGGTCGGCACGTCGAAACTGGTGCTGCCGTTGCGGTTGACGCCGGCGCCCGAGGACTTCGTCGCGTTGACGTTCTCCTGAATCACGATCGTCAGGATATCGCCAACATTGCGCGGCCGCTGGTCTTCGAACAGCGGACGGCCCGCGTAACCCGGGTTGTAGATCGAGCCCGGTGACTGCGCCGACGGCGGCAGCGGCGGCAAGGCCGTCATCGGCTGCTGCGTGATCGGCTGCTTCGGCACGAGACCGCAGCCACCCAGCGCCACGAGCAGGGTGAGCTGCACGAGCGCCTGAGCGGTGCGCGAATGAACCGGATTACGAGTGAAGTGCGACATCTTGATTACTGCCTTTCGAGAACACGCCGGGGCGCGCTTGATTCCCAGTCCCCACGCCTTAAACCTGCATCTGGCTGAGGGTCTGCAGCATCTGGTCGGAGGTCGTCACGGCCTTGCTGTTGATTTCGTAAGCGCGCTGCGTCTGGATCATGTTCACCAGTTCCTGCACCACGTTCACGTTCGACGATTCCACGTAAGTCTGCTGCAGCGTGCCGGCACCGTTCAGGCCCGGTTGCGCGACGTTCGGCGCGCCCGACGAAGCGGTTTCCGAAAACAGGTTTTCACCTTTCGCATCGAGACCGGCCGGGTTGATGAAGGTGGCGATCTGCATTGAGCCGAGCTGCTGGCTGGCGGTCGAGCCGGAGACGGTGATCGACACCACGCCGTCGCTGCCGATGGTCAGCGAGGTCGCATTGTTCGGAATCGTGATCGCCGGAATCACCTGATAGCCGCTCGACGTCACGAGCTGGCCTTGCGCGTTGGTCTGGAACGAACCGTCGCGGGTGTAGGCGGTCGTGCCGTCGGGCATCTGCACCTGGAAAAAGCCCTGGCCGTTAATGGCGACGTCTTTCGAGTTGCCGGTCTGCTGCAGGTTGCCCTGCGAGTACAGACGTTCGGTGGCGACCTGTTGAACGCCGGTGCCGAGCTGGACGCCGGACGGCAGTTCGGTGTTTTGCGTCGAGTTCGCACCTGGCTGACGGATGGTCTGATACAGCAGATCCTCGAACACCGCGCGCGAGCCCTTGAAGCCGTTGGTGCTGACGTTCGCGAGGTTGTTCGAAATCACGTCCATCTGCGCCTGTTGCGCATTCATGCCGGTAGCGGCGATATAGAGCGAGCGATTCATAATTCTTCTCCAAAGTGCCGAAGCAACCCGTTAGCTAAAACTGAGCAGCTGGTTGGCGGACTGATCGTTCTTGTCGGCGTTTTCCAGCAGCTTGGTCTGCATCTGGAACTGCCGTGCGTTGGTGATCATCGCCACCATCGCGCTGACCGGATTCACGTTGCTGCCTTCGAGCGATGCCGGCGCCACCGTGACCGTGGGGTCGGCGTCGGCGGCATTGCCGTCAGCGGTGCGAAACAGGCCGTCGTCGCCGCGCGTCAAGGTTTGCGGATCCGGGTTCACCAGCTTCAGCTGATCGACAGTCACCACCGCGGTGGGCGGATCGCCCGGCGTCAGCGCGGACACCGTGCCGTCCTTGCCGATGGTGATTTCCGCACCCGGCGGCACCGATACCGGGCCGCCGTTGCCGAGCACCACCTGATTGGTGGCGTTCACCAGTTGACCGTTTTCGTCGACGTGCAGATTGCCGGCGCGCGTGTAGGCCTCGCCGCCGTCGGCGGTTTGCACCGCCAGCCAGCCCGGCCCCTGGATCGCCACGTCGAGCGGGTTGCCCGTCTGCTGGATCGGCCCGGGCGTGTAGTCCGCGCCCGGCGTCGACGACAGCACGAAGGTGCGCGTGGTGTCGTCGTTGATCGAACTGCCGTCGCCGAACGCCATCGGCACGGCGCGGAAAGTCGCGAGCTGCGCGCGAAATCCGGTGGTCGAGGCGTTCGCCAGATTGTTCGCAACGACAGCCTGCTGTTCGAGCGCTTGCGAGCTGCCCGACATCGCGGTGTAAATCAGCCGATCCATGATGGGTGGGTCCCGGTCGCTTACAGGTTGATCAGGGTCTGGTCGACGGTCTGCTGGGTCTTGATCGTCTGCGCGTTCGCCTGATAGTTGCGCTGCGCAGTGATCAGGTTCACCAGTTCGCTCGTCAGATCGACGTTCGAGCTTTCCACCGCGCCGCCCTGCAGCACGCCGTGGTTGGTCGAGCCCGGTGTCGAGACCTCCGCGGCACCCGACGCGTCGGTCTGCTGGAACTCGTTGTTACCGAGGTTCACGAGACCGTTCTGGTTCGCGAAGTTCGCCAGCACGACCTGGCCGAGCGCCGCGGTTTGAAAGTTCGAGTAGTTACCCGTCAGCGTGCCGTCGGCGCCAATCGTGAAGCTCGTCAGCGTGCCGGCAGCGTACCCATCGTTCTGGGGCCCCGAATTCACGCCGCTCTTGCCGCCGTACTGCGTCGTGCTGGCAATGTTCAGCGAGAGGTTCTGTGGCGTCGACGAACCGTCCGTGGTCGGAATCTGGAAGTTGAACGCAAACGGCGTGGTGGTGGCGACACCGGCCGTGTCGGTGGTGCTGAGCAGCGTGCCCGACGAATTGAAGTTCGCGTGGCCGATCAGCTGCGCCGTGCCCGTCGAGGTGCCGGCGTACACGTTCCACGTGCCGGCCGCTGTCTTGGTGAAATACATGTTGACGGTCTGCGAGCCGCCGAGCGAATCGAAGGCCTGCGCGGAGGTCGAGTAGTTGTACGTCGACGGGGCATTCTGATTGAAGGCAACCGGAGTCGGTGCGATCGCGACGCTGTCGCCGATGGCCGGCACGCCGTTGAACGTGATGGTCTGGCCATTGCCGAGCGAGACCGCCGTGCCCGCCGTGTACGTGCCGCTCGTCGTCGTGCCGAGCGTGTTGTCGGTCACGGTGTAGGCCGTGGGGCTCGTGAATTTGACGGTGTAGCTGTCGTTATTCGTACCCGACGCGGTGTTCGTAATCGTGGCGCCAGGGGTCGTGAGCGTGCTGCCCGCGACAAGCGTCGGCGTCACGGCCGGCGTGCCGAGCTGCAGCGGATCCTGCGCGTTCAGGTTCAGGCCGGCGGTGATCGTGGTGGTTTCCTTCGGCGCGATGTTCGCGGTCGGCACGGTGAGCGGCACGGTTTGCGCGGTGTTGATGATGCCCGAGCTGTTCGCGGCGTAGCCCATCAGTTGCAGGCCTTGCGCGTTCGTGATGAAGCCGTTCTTGTCGAGCTGGAACACGCCGTTGCGCGAGTACACCAGCGAGCCGTTGTTCGACAGCTGGAAGAAGCCGTTGCCGTTGATCGCGACATCGAGTGCCTGGTTGGTCGTGGTGATGTCGCCTTGCGAAAACTGCTGCTGCACGCCAGCGAGTCGCGTGCCGATACCGACCTGGTTGCCCACCGCCGTCGCCACCGAGTTGGCGTACATGTCCGCGAATTGCGCCGCGCCGCTCTTGAAGCCAACCGTATTCGCGTTGGCGATGTTGTTGCCGATCACGTCGAGGTCGCTCGACGATGCCGACAGACCACTCAAACCTTGTTGGTAACCCATGACGGTCTCCGTATCTGGAAAGTCGTAACTGACTGAATCTGAATCAGAGGATGGCAGCGATGCCGGTCAGCCCCACGGTCGTGCCGTTCGACAGCACGAGACTCGGCGCACCGTTTTGCATGACGACGCTTTGCACCGTCGCGCTGGTGAGCGTGGTGGCCGTTGCCGGCTGGCCGTTGATCGTGCCAACCGCGCTGATCGTGTAGTTGCCGTCGGGCAACGCGTTGCCGGCCGCATCGGTCGGCGTCCAGCCCACCGGAATCGTGCCGGCCGACTGCTTGCCGAGGTCCATCGTGCTGACGATGGTGCCTGCCGAGTTCTTCACCACCACCTGCAGGTCGCCCACCGCGTTGTCGAGCTGCACGCCGAATGCACTGGCCTTGCCGCTCGCCACCGGCACCGAGTTGCCCGGAGCGAGCACGGTCTGGCCGATCAGCAGCGCCGCTTGCGACTGCTGACCTGCCGTCAACTGCGTCGCGAGCGAGCTGAGCGTCGTGTTCAGCTGGCTGATGCCCGACACGGTGTTGATCTGCGCCAGCTGCGAGGTCATCTGCGAGCTGTCCATCGGATTGGTCGGGTCCTGGTTCTTCAACTGCGCGACCAGCAACTGCAGAAACGTGTTCTGCAGATCGCTCGCCGAGGTGCCCGAGGTGCTGCCCGTCGAGCCGGTCGAGCCCGAGGCGCTGCCCGTGCCGTTCATCGTATCGAGCAACGTTTGCGACACGTTCGTGCCGTTGTTGCCGATGGTGGTATTGGTGGTCAAGGAATTCTCCTCAGGTTCCGATCGTGAGCGTTTTTAGCATCAGTGTCTTCGCGGTGTTCAGGGTCTCGACGTTGGCCTGGTACGAGCGCGAAGCCGAGATCATGTTGACCATTTCCTGCACCGGGTCGACGTTGGGCATGGTGACGTAGCCGTCCGCATTGGCCGCCGGATTGCCGGGGTCGTACGCGGTCTTCATCGGCGTCGGGTCGTCGACCACGCCGGTGACCTGCACGCCGCCGACCTGCTGGCCGGAGGCCGTACGCGCTCCGCCAATCGGGTTCACCGCGAACACGACCTGCTTGGCCTTATACGGCTGGCCATCCGGGCCGGTCGTGCTGTCGGCGTTGGCGAGATTGGACGCCGTCACGTTGAGCCGCTGCGACTGCGCTGACATTGCGGAGCCTGCAACACCAAAGATATTCATTAAAGATGGCATGTTTTCCTGCTCTCTCTGATCCCATGCAACATGGTTGCGGCCGGTTCGACCCGGCTTCGTGTTAATTCCCGTAGCGATTGTTCTTGCGTACTGCTGTGTCTGTTCTGTGCTGCTGTATGTCTGCTTACGAGCCCGACGTGATCGCCGCGAGCATCGTCTTGATCTGGCCGCTCAGCGCGGTCATGCCCGATTCGAAATGCAGCGTGTTATCCGCGAACTGCACCCGTTCGGTGTCGATATCGACCGTGTTCCCGTCGAGCGCGGGCTGAGTCGGAATGCGGTATTGCAGGTTGCCGTAGTCGTCAGACGAGCCGCCCGTCGGCGTCAGCGTCGCTTTGCCGGACATATGGCCCGGCGCGGTCGACACCATCGACATGCCGCTCGTCACGCCCGCGGGCTGCGTCATGGCGAGCGTCGAGTTGTTCGACGCGCCCTGGCCGGCGCCGCCTTCAGTCTTCTTCAACGCGCCGGCGAGCGACGAAGCGAAATCGACGTCGCGCGCCTTGTACCCAGGCGTATCGGCGTTGGCGATATTCGACGACAGCAGTTCCTGCCGGTAAGCGCGCACATCGAGCGCCTGGCGGCCAAAGGCGAATTCGGCATCGAGTTTGTCCAGCATGTGAATCTCCGGAGAACGTTCCCGAGACTTCCCGTGAAAGGTCGCGCAAGCACTGCGTCGGCCGGGAAGACCTTTTTGCATGAGGTGCATCTTATGGGCCGAACGCAAGTGGCAATCGGACGAATAACCGGGAAAGGGGGCTTCTATTCAACGTTTGCGCCAAGGGTGCGCT
Source organism: Paraburkholderia fungorum (assembly GCF_046027215.1). GTDB lineage: Bacteria > Pseudomonadota > Gammaproteobacteria > Burkholderiales > Burkholderiaceae > Paraburkholderia > Paraburkholderia fungorum_D. The sequence goes on from NZ_JAQQEN010000001.1 coordinate 4,403,687, forward strand.
CACTAGAATGCAAAGCGTACTGATGCAACTCGATGGAGAACCCGATGGACCGACCCACTCCCGATCTGACGCACCGTGCGCAAGACGCGGCGGCGGCGCATCGCGTGGGTGCGGGCGCGGGCCGCCGCGCTTCGCGGCGTGTCGTACGCTTCGCGTCGCGCCTGCTGACCCGCCTCGTCGTCAGCGTGACGCTGTGGGTTGCCGGTGGCATCGTCCTGCTGCCAGCCACCGCGCAGGCGCAGGACGCCGGCGGCCCGATCGTGATTCCTGGTCCGGGCGAAAAGAATCCGGCCGCGCTCGCCGAGCTGGCCGAGCAGATGCAGGCAGCGCCGGCCAAACGCCAGGGTTCCGCCGCGACGCTCGCCGCGGCCACCGCACAGTCGCTGACGCCTGGGCCCGTCGCGCGCGACGCCGATCAATTCACGCGTGCCGCCAACGCGAGCGGTTCAATCGTGATTCCGGGCGCGGGCGAACGGCCTGCCGCGCCGGCCATGATCCGCACCAGTTTCAAACCCGACGCCAACGGCGTTGTGACGATTCCCCCGGCGGCGGCCAGCAATCCGGCCATGCCCGCAGCCGCACCCGCACCCACCGCCGGCGGGTTCGACAGCCTTGCCTCGCGCGGCGAGCCGCCGGAACTGGGCGCGAACGGCAAACCGGTTGTGACGAACGCCACACCTGCGCCGATGCCGACGCCACCCGCCACGATTGCGCGCACGCCGGCAACGCGCCAGTTGGCGCCGGCTGTGGCGCAACAGAATCTGCGCCCCGCAGCGGTCGCGCAACCCGCTCCGCTGCCCGGCCAGCAGGACGCCGAGGCGATCCGCGGCGCCGCCCTCGCCTTCCTGCAGCAGCAATCCGCCGGTTTGCCCGGCAAGGTCGACATCACCGTCGCAGCGGCGTTTCCGCGCGGACTGGCGGCCTGCACCCAGCTCGAGCCGTTCATGCCGAGCGGTGCGCGCCTCTGGGGGCGGATGACCGTGGGCGTGCGCTGCGCCGGCGAGCGCCCGTGGACCATCTATCTGCAGGCGCGCATCTCGCTGCACGCGACCTACTACCTGGCCGCCCGTGCGATGGCGCCAGGCGACGTGTTCACCTCCGCCGATCTCGTGGCGCGCGACGGTGACCTGACCGGTTTGCCGCAGGCCATCGTCACCGACCCGTCGCAGGTGGTCGGCTCGGCGTCGCTCGTGCGTATCGCCGGCGGCATGCCGCTGCGGCGCGACATGCTCAAAAGCGCATCGGCGATTGCGATCGGCCAAACGGTCCGGGTGGTCGCGGCAGGTGACGGGTTCTCGATTTCCGCCGAAGGCAGCGCGATGAACAGCGCGTCGCCAGGCCAGCAGGTGCGGGTGAAGACGGCCAACGGCCAGATCATCTCCGGGATCGTCAAGGACGGTTCAACGGTGGAGATCCAGTTGTGAAGCGCCTCATTGGGACAGCAGAGCCGGCAGGACGGGCGAACGCCACGCCCATGGGGCCGTATCGGCTTGAAAGGCAAGGCAAAACGCGGAGCGATTGCGCTAAAGTTTTGATCACTGATTGCCGTTATCAGAATCAAATCGTTCAGGAAGCCAATCGTGAAAGTCGATTCCACAACCAATTCGAATCTGCCGACGTTGAAAGACGCCGTGTCCCGCTCGCAGAACAGCGACGCGACCACCGCGAACAGCAGCGTGCAGAGTGCGGGCACGGTCTCGCAGACCCCCACCAGCGCTTCGGGCGACGCCAGCGTCAGCCTGTCGGGCCTGTCGCAGCATCTGCGCAGCCTCGCGGCGTCGGGCTCGGCCGATATCGACACGGCGCACGTCGAGTCGATCAAGCAGGCCATCAAGGACGGCTCGCTGAAGATCGACTCAGGCAAGATCGCGGACGGCGTGCTCAATACCGCACGCGAACTGTTGCAAAGCAAAAACGCGTCGACCGGCAACTGATCGCCACATCGGTGTACGGTGAATTGCCGGGCGGCGTTCGACAAACCCGGCTCGCGACTCAAGCGCGAGCCGTCGTGTTCAGCGAGTTGTTGAGATGAAAGACGCCCTGCTTGCCACCCTCATCGAAGAATATTCGGCCGTCGAGGCATTTGCCTCGGTTCTGACGCTCGAGACCAAGGCACTGACCGCCTTGTCGCCGCTGGAGCAATTGCCGCCGATCGTCGAGAAGAAAACCGAACTGATCGGCTTGCTCGCTACGCTGGAAACCACGCGCGACGCGCATCTGGCGGAAATGGGCTTTCCGGCCGGCTGGCCCGGCATGGAGCTCGCGGCCAGCACCGACGCGCGAATCGCTGCGCAATGGTCGCTGCTGCAAAAAGCCGCCGAGCGCGCGCGGCGCTTCAATACCAGTAATGGCGAACTGATCCGTGTGCGCATGGAATACAACCAGCGCGCGCTGACAGCGCTGCAGGTATCCGTGCCGCCGAAGGCCGGCTTCTATGGACCGGATGGCCGGATTCCGGCGCGCAGTGCGGCGTAAGTTGATGCCTCGGGTTGGCGCCCTCAGCGCGCCCATCCGGTTGAGCAGTATTCGTTGAACAGAAAGGGCTCGTCACTGACGAGCCCTTTCTGTTTCTGGCGCCCTCGAAACCCACCAGTCAACTCTTTGCCTCGCGTTGGCCATCCGGCCAGGTAGCGCGGAATCCCTCGTCAGGTTGAAATCACCGATTCCCCCACAGAGGTTCTCCGCCGTCATTGCGGCTTCGACGTGTCGTTGGGCCGCGCCGACGGCGGAGCATTACCACTAGCGAGGTTGTGTAATCGTGTGTACAGTTCGAGGAACGCATTATGAACAGTGCCGAGGTCGTCAAGTTGATTCAAGCGGATGGCTGGCGGTTGATCCGGATATCGGGCAGCCACCATCATTTCCGGCATGCGGTAAAAGCCGGTCTCGTGACCATCCCGCACCCCAAAAAGGATCTTCCGCGCGGCACACTGAACAGCATCCTGAAACAGGCGGGCCTGAAATGAAGAACTTGATTTTCCCGATCGCGATCGAGCCAGGTGATGCGTACCACGCGTTCGGCGTAGTGGTTCCCGACATTCCCGGTTGTCACTCAGCTGGCGATACGCTGGAAGAAGCCTACGCGAATGCGAAGGAAGCGATCGAAGCGCATCTGGATACGCTGCTCGACGAAGGGTTGCCGCTGCCTGAACGGCTCACGCTGGATGAGCATCGGCGCAATCCGGACTACTCGGGCTTTACGTGGGGTTTCGTCGCGACCCGGAATATCCCCGCGCTGAAGAAGGCGATACGCATCAATATCTCGTTGCCCGAGTCGCTGGTTCACGATATCGACGCCTATGCACAGGCTCGTGGCATGTCGCGTTCGGCGTTTCTCGCTCTCGCGGCCGAACATGAGATGGCCGACGCATAACGCAATGTAGAGGTGAGCGGCTGCCGCTCAGTCATTCAGGCACTCACACAACGCGTCAGGTCGCCTCGGCATTCGCCCAGGCCATCTCCCGCAAGCGCGTGCGCAAACGGGCCACCGCCTGGCTGTGCAACTGGCACACGCGCGACTCGCTGACTTCCATCACCGCGCCGATTTCGCGCAGATTCATGCCGCGCTCGTAGTACAGCGACATCAGCAGCTTTTCGCGCTCCGGCAGGCGGTCAATCGCCTCGATCAGCGCCGAACGCAGACTGTCGTCGAGCAGCGCCGAGAGCGGATCCGAATGATCGACGCAGTAACGGTCGAGAAACGGTTCGTCGTCCGCGGAACGGTCGAAGTCTTCGTAATAGATCAGCTGGCTGCCGTGCAGGTCCTGGAGCATCGACTGATACTCGTCGAGCGGCATCTGCAGGTGTTCGGCGATCTCGGTCTCGCTCGCCGAGCGGCCCAGGTTCTGTTCGACCTTGTGCACGGCCGTTTCGACCTCGCGCGAGGTGCGCCGCAAGCTGCGCGGCAACCAGTCGTTGCTGCGCAATTCATCGAGCATCGCGCCGCGAATCCGCTGGCTGGCATAGGTTTCGAACTGCGCGCCCTGGTCTTCCTTATAGCGGCTCGCGGCATCCAGCAATCCAATCATGCCGGCCTGGATCAGATCGTCGAGATCGACGCTCGCCGGCATCTTGGCGACGAGCTGCAAGCCGAGGCGACGCACGAGTGGTGCGTACTTCGTCAGAACTTCGGCTTGGGAAATCTTTCCCTGAGCGTTATACATCGTGCTCCCCTTATCCTTGTGCCGCCTTTCAGGCGTGCTGCGCGGACGGTTGGTCGGCGTGTTGCGCCGCTGTAACTGTCGCAGGCGCCCGCCAGGGCGTTTGCGACGACATCGCTGGCCGCATCGGCCAGTACTGCAATTCGGCGGCAAGGTGCCGGAAGTCCCGCGCAGCCGGTGTCGATGGGAACGCATCGACGACACACCGCGACAACTCGAGGGCTCGCGCCATCCGCACGTCGGCGGCAATGCAACCGGCGTCTTCCAGCGCCACCGTCAGGTAGCGCCCGGCCACGCCGGCCAGGTTTGCAAACGCGGTATGCGCGTCGTTCACGCTCTGCACGTGGTTCACCAGCACGCGAAACTGCGCGGTGGCGTGCGCGTAGTGCAGACGCTTTACGCACGCGTAGGCATCGGTGATCGCCTGCGCGGCCATACGCGTGACGATCAACACGTCGTGCGCCTGCATCGCGAGTGGCGACAAATGGCCTTGCGGATCGAGTTGCGCGTCGATCAACACGATGTCGGCGGAACCGCTCAGCACGACGCGGAACTGCGCGGCCGTGAGACCTTCGCGGCTATGGCGCGAGGCGGCCAGCACGGAAAAACCCAGCGCGTGCCGCGCGGCAGCGTCGTCGATTGCCATCTCGCCGCGCATCACCGCAGCAAAATTACCTGCCCCGCGTACGCCGCCGAGCATCTCGCTCACCGACTGCTCGCCGAGACACTCGTCGATCACCAGGACGTCCTTGCCCTGTTGCGCGAGCGCCGCAGCGAGGTTCACCACCGTCGTCGTACAGCCCACACGCGCCGAACCGCTCGTCACCGCAATCACGCGCGCGCCGCTTCGCGCCAACAGGCGCCGCAGTCCCTCTGCCTGATCGGAGATGAGCTTATCCAAAGCGAACCTCGTGCAGTTCGGCCGTCGAACGCGCGGACAGCGCGGACAGCAATGCCGGAATGTCGTCGTCGTGCGGCACGAACGGCGAGTTGTCGCGCGGGATGCAGAAGGTGCTCTTGATCAGGAATTTCTTCGTTGCGACATACAGGTTCTCGGGCACCTTCTGACCGGTCGACACGTAATGCACCGGCAGCTTGTAGCGGATCACCGTGTCGAGCACGCCGCCGAGATTGGTGGCTTCGTCGATCTTGGTCAGAATGCAGCCGGCGAGCGGCTGCTGATCCGGCGCGCGCTGATAGGCCTGCACGACTTCATTGAGGGTGTCGCCATGGCTCGTCGCGTTGAGCAGCAGCAGGCGCTGCACCGGCTGCCCGGCGCGGCACAGCATCGCGATCTGGTCGGACACGAGGCGGTCGCGCTGGCTCATGCCGATCGTGTCGATCAGCACGATGTGCTTGTTGCGCAACTCGGAGAGCGCGAGTTGCAGGTCCGAGCCGTCTTTTACCGCATGGACGGAGACGCCGAGAATCTTGCCAAAAATGCGCAGTTGCTCGTGTCCGCCGATCCGGTAGCTATCGGTGGTAAGCAGCGCGACCTTGCTGGCGCCGAAGCGCATCACGCAGCGCGCGGCGAGCTTGGCGGTGGTCGTCGTCTTGCCGACGCCCGTCGGGCCCATCAGGGCGAACACGCCGCCGCGCTCCATCAGCGCGTCTTCATCTTCCATCACCGGCAGGTTCGATCCGAGCACCGAGCGCACCCACTCCATGCCGCCTTCCATGTTGTCGATGTCGTCCGGCAGGTTGTCGACCATCATCTGCACGAGCTGCGCGGAGAAGCCGGCGGCAAACAGATGCTTGGTGAGCGCGGCGCGCGTCGGACTGCGGCGTTGGCGGTCGCCCCACAGCAGGCCGGCGAAGTGCTCTTCCATCATGCCGCGCATCGACGACAGTTCGCTCATCACGGTGTCGTTGACGACCTGCTCCATGCGCACCTTGATTGCCTCGGCGACGGAGGCCGGCGTGCGGGCGTCCTCGCCCGTGGGCAGCGCCGGCGCGCTCTTCTGCGCGGTGCGGCGAGCGGCAACCTGGGCGGCTTCGCGGGCCCATTCGGGCGTGTCGGCCGCTTGTGGCGCAGCGGCCGGTTGAGTGGCGTCCTTGCTGACTTCGACAGCCGCGCCGAGGCCCTTGGCGGTGGCGGCGGCCGGCGTCATCGCCGCCGGGCGCGCGCTGTGGGCGCCTTCCTGCTCCTGCTGTTCGGCAGCGATGCGGCGAGCGTGATCGATCAGCCACGGATTCGATTCGGCCATCGTGCGCGGCAGGTCTTTCTCGCTCGGCAGCGCGGCGGGAGCGGACGGCACGCCGGCTGCCCTGAACAGATCGGCGCGGAGGTCATCGGACAGACGCGTCGCCGCGGCGCGGGCGCTGGGCTGGTCGATGCTGACCGGTTGCGACGCCGGTGCTGCGGGAAGCGCGGCCGGCGCAGCGGCGACAGGCCTGGCTACCGCAGGCGTGGCCGGGGCATCGTTGGCAGGCGCGCTGGCGCTGGCGCCGTGGCCGCCGATATTCTCAGCGCCCGCTTCCGGGCTCGCGCCGAACACCGAAGAGAACACATCGGGCATACCGCTCGCATACGGATTCGCCTGCGCGGGCGGGTTGCCGCGCGGCGCGCCGAGTGGCGGCAGTCCGGCCGTTGCATTCGTCAGTGCGGCCTGAAGTGCGCTTGCGTTGCCGCGCGGAACCTTCGGCGTGATGGCTGCAAGGTCGCTGTCGGCCAGCGCGACGATTTCGACGCTGCCGTCGTCCTTCGTGCGATTAGACAGAACGACTGCATCCGGGCCCAGGGCTTCGCGAACAAGACGCAGAGCATCACGACTGGTAGCACCGACAAATTTACGAATGTTCAAGCTGGACCCCCGATGAGGTAAACGGACTAACGGACCGGCAACATACCGCTTCCCATTGAGATCAATTATTGCGAAAGCCGTCCAGTCACGATCGATGGATAAGGACGGGTAAAGGCAGGCAATTCGGGTGATGGAAACGCACCGCAAGTCGCCCGCACGGTGGTTTTAACCGGCCTTTTGGCGCCCGCGGGGTGGACTTTCCCGACCGCTTGCGGGCCGCCAGGTCAGATCCCGGAATGCAAACCGGCGCTCCCTGAGCGCCGGCGAAAGTGTCGATCAAACCCTCGACGAGGCAAGCGCCCGGCTTACCCGCGCGCGCCGATCAGATTGACGACCTTGATATTGCGCGTGTCCGGCACTTCCGCATAAGACAGCACCTTCAACTGCGGCAGGCTGCGGCGCAGGAAGCGCGCGAGCATCGGCCGCAGCGCATGCTGGACCAGCAGCACGGGAGCGAGGCCAAGGTTCTGCTGACGCGTCATCGCTTTCTGGGTTTCAGTCAGGAGCGTATTTGCGAGACCGGGTTCCAGGCCCGGATTGGCGCCGGTAGACAGCGCCTGGGACAGCACCCGCTCGAGGTTCGCGTCGAGGCCCATGACCTGCATGTCGCCCGTCCCCGGGAACCACTGCTGGGTAATCGCGCGGCCCAGTGCAAGGCGCACGGCGGCGGTGAGATCGTGTGCGTCGGTGACCTTCGGCGTGTGTTCGGACAAGGCTTCGAGAATCGTGCGCATGTCGCGGATCGGCACGCCTTCTTCCAGCAGGTTTTGCAGCACCTTCTGCAGCGTGGTGAGCGGCAGCGTCTTCGGCACCAGATCGTCGACCAGCGACGGCGTGTCCTTCTGCATCCGCTCGAGCAGCGCCTGGACCTCGCGGCGGCCCAGCAGCTCGGACGCATGCGTGACGACCAGGTGATTCAGGTGCGTCGCCACCACCGTGCTCGAATCGACCACGGTGTAGCCATACACCTGCGCCTGCTCGCGCAGATTCGTGTCGATCCAGATGGCCGGCAGGCCGAATGCCGGATCCTGCGTCGGCGTGCCGGGCAGCGCGGCGGAGACCTGCCCCGGATTGATGGCGAGCCACTGTCCCGGATACGCTTCGCCAACGCCCACTTCGACGCCCTTGAGCGCGATCCGGTAGCCGTTCGGCCGTAGTTCGAGGTTGTCGCGGATATGGATCACCGGCGGCAGGAAGCCGATTTCCTGCGCGAACTTCTTGCGGATGCTCTTGATCCGCTTGAGCAGTTCGCCGTCCGAGTTCTTGTCGACGAGCGGAATCAGCCGGTAGCCCACTTCGAGGCCGAGCGTGTCGATCATCGTCACGTCGTCCCAGCTGGCTTCGGTGTTCTCGACCGGCGTCATCGCGGCCGGTGCGACATCGACCAGCGCCGTGCCGTTCTTGCGGTCCTCGGCGCGCTTTTTCATGGTGCGGCCGAGCTGGATCAAACCGCCGCCGAGAATCAGAAACGCGAAGTGCGGCATGCCCGGAATCAGGCCCATCAGCACGAGAATGCAGCCTGTGATCACCAGGACGCGCGGGTTCGTGAACAACTGCCCCGTCAGTTGCGTGCCGATGTCTTCATTGGTGGCCACGCGCGACACGATCACACCGGCTGCCGTGGAGATCACCAGCGAAGGGATCTGCGCCACGAGGCCGTCACCGATGGTCAGCAGCGTGTAGTTCTTGCCCGCCGACGCGAAGTCCATGCCGTGCTGGACCATCCCGACGATCAGCCCGCCGACGATGTTGATCACCATGATCAGCAAACCGGCGATCGCATCGCCGCGCACGAACTTGCTCGCGCCGTCCATCGACCCGTAGAACTCGGCTTCCTGGGAGACTTCAAGGCGGCGCTTGCGGGCCTGTTCTTCGTTGATGAGGCCGGCGTTCAGGTCGGCGTCAATCGCCATCTGTTTGCCGGGCATCGCATCGAGCGTGAAGCGCGCGGAAACTTCCGCAATCCGCCCCGCGCCCTTGGTGATCACCATGAAGTTGATCACCATCAAAATGATAAAGACGACGATACCGACCGCGAAGTTGCCGCCCACGAGGAAGTGACCGAACGACTCGATCACCTGCCCCGCCGCGTCCGGGCCGGTATGCCCTTCGAGCAGCACGACCCGCGTGGACGCCACGTTCAGCGAGAGGCGCAGCAGCGTCGAGAACAGCAGCACGCTCGGGAAAGCGGCGAAGTCGAGCGGCTTCATCGTGTACATGCTGACGAGCAGCACCATCACGGAAAGCGCGATATTGAAGGTGAACAGCAGATCCAGCAGGAACGGCGGCAACGGCAGAATCATCATGCCGAGGATCATGCAGATCAGCACCGGCCCGGCGAGGGCGCGCAAATTGGTGCCGCTCAAGGCATCCGGCCGTCGGGACAGGAATCCGGCGCGAGCGTTCATGCGGAGGCTCCTGAAACGTCGTCGTTATCTGGGTTAAGCGTGTCGGCGGCTTCCTGATCGGCTTCTTCATCCGATACGCCGCCCTTGTCGAGGTCCGCCGGCACGTCGAAGTCGGTCGGTGCGACCGGCGCTTCGCCGCCTTCGGTCCTGAAGCGTCGCAACTGATAGACCCACGCGAGCACTTCGGCCACAGCGCCATACAGCGGCCCTGGAATCTCGCGGTTCAGATCGACGTTGTGATACAGCGCACGCGCGAGCGGCGGCGCCTCCAGAAGCGGCACGTTGTTTTCCTTCGCGAGTTCGCGAATCCGCGCGGCCACCAGGTTCACGCCCTTGGCGACGACCTTCGGTGCGCGCATCTCGCCATCGGTGTATTGCAGCGCGACCGCGAAGTGGGTCGGGTTGGTCACCACCACGTCGGCTTTCGGCACCTGGGTCATCATGCGGCGGCGGGCAATCGCGCGTTGCTGCTGGCGAATCCGGCCTTTGACGTGCGGATCGCCTTCGCTTTCGCGGTGTTCGCGCTTCACTTCTTCCTTCGTCATGCGCAGTTTCTTGTGGAACTGCCACAGCTGATAGGGCACATCCAGCGCTGCCACGATGAACATGCCCGCCACCGTCATCCCGCAACACACGGCGATCAGGTGCAGGGTGTTGGCAAGCGCAAGGTGCACCGGCTGCGTGGCCAGCGCGAGAATCTCTTCACGGCGATTCCACACCGCCGTGCCGCCGATGATGCCCACCACCAGCGTCTTGGCGAGCGACATGCCGAGCTGGATCGGCCCATTGATCGAAAAAATCTTGCCCAGCCCGGCGACCGGGTTGAGCCGGTTGAATTTCGGTTCCAGCCCTTTGGCCGACAGTTGCCAGCCGCCCAGCGCCATTGGCGCGAACAAGGCGGCCGCGCCGGTAAAACCGAGAATCGGCAGCAGCGCGTACAGGCCTTCACGGCCCGCCGCGCCGGCTCCGATCATCATGCGGCGGGTTTCGAACGCACCGGCGTGATCGAAGGTGAACGCCGCGCGCAGCATGTTTTGCAGATGCTCGCCGATGTGGCCAGACATGCCCCATGCGCCATAGAACCCCGCTGCCAGCAGCGCAAAGGTCGACAGCTCCCGCGAACGCACGATCTGCCCTTCCTCGCGCGCCTTTTGCAGGCGCCGGGGAGTGGCTGATTCGGTTTTTTCGAGGTCGCTATCCTCTGCCACAAAAGCTCTCCAGTCGGGCGAGGCACGACGCCTCTTTCCAGTGAGAGCGATTATTCCCGCTCGACGCAAGCCATGATCGGCGGATAAGGGCGGAGAAAGGGGGGTATTTCGAGGGATGGAACAGCGCGCAGGCAGCCCGGCGGGCGGCTGCAGGATGTGGGATGTGGGATGCGGGCGGTCTGCAACGGGCGGCCGGCAAACGGACGCCCGCGCAGCTTCGCGCGAGCCTCCGTGCCATTGCTAACCCATTGCCAACTTACAGCCGTGCGGCACCGGGCGCTTCTTCAATACGCGACGAAAGGCGCCGCCCCCCCGTTCAGCGTCTGATCGATGCCGTAGTACACGTGACGGCCGTAGAAGAACGGCAAACCGAGATCGAAGGTGCCACTGCCGGCGATCTGCCCGCCCAGATCGTTGAATGCGAAGTTGCTGCCGTTGCTGAACAGGGTTGCCGCGCTCAGAATGCCGACGGGCGCGGCCGCTGTCGCGCCGTTTAGCCCGACCAGCGTGATCGAGCGGCTTTGCGCCGACGTCGGACAGTAGAAGTCCGGGAAGCTGGTACACAGCGGAAGCGTACTGTCGGCGAAAAAGTAGGCGTTCGAGCCGGAGTCGAGGAAAGCCTGGACCGTCGAGCCATTGAACACGCTGTTGTTCATGTTACCGAAGGTATCGGTGGTGAATACCTGCGCGTTGACCAGCGCGTTATTGGACTGGGTGCCGATACCGAACACCAGGGTACCGGACGCCGATGGCGAACCGGTGTTCGACACGGACGGCGTCATCTGCACGATCACGCCGTTGTTGTCGAGCGGGAAGGAGGCGACGGGATTGGCGACCTGCTGCGGAGCCGTCACCGCGGTGCGCGTGCAGGAGGTGCCGCCAGGACAGACGAAGTAGTTGCTGCTCGCCGGGTCCAGACAGTTCGACCCGCAATCATTGGGCGCGGTGCCGATGCCGAGAATGCCGTTCGCGCCCAGATCGCTGGCGGTCTCCTGCGCTGCACTGGTGGCGCAATCGCCCGGGGACACTGCGCTGCTAGGGAGATCACCGATGATCTGCACGGGGATGCCCGTCTTTGTGGTCTCGCCGCCGATTTTCACGGTTGCCGTGCGCACCGTGCCCCAGGTGATGCCGTCAGCGAAGGCTGCGCACTCGGCGAGCGGCGAACCGTTGCCGGCCAGCGCGCTGACCGGCAGCGAATTGAGCACCGACGTATTCAGCGCCGAGCTGACGAGGCGCAAACCGAACGAACCCGTATCCACCTGGACGTTACTGATGGTCTGACAATTGGTGGTCGTGCCGGGTGGGCACACGGTCACGCTAACCGTCGGAATATTGATCACGCCGCTCACGCCCGGCCCGACCGTGATCGGCACGGTATTCACCGCATTCGCGGCGATTGCCTGCTGGGTCGGGCTAGGTGGCAGCGCCCCGCCGTTCAGCGGGTTGGTGTTGGTCGGGCTGCCACCGCCGCTGCCGTCACTGCCGCCGCACGCGGCTACAACCGACACCACCGCGACAGCCAGGACGGCCCGCATCCAGCCCTTGAACTTCATCGCAATTTGCTTGGTTCGCATGGTTCGTCCTCGCCATTACTGGATGTCGGAACCGCTGACGCCCGCGGGCAGTGCGTGCGGCAACCAGGCCTGCCCGCTGAACCCGCCCATGTGACCGCCGGAGCGCACCACGAGCGTGCTCTGGTCGACCGCGACGGGACCGCGACCGCCGCCGCGCGCCGCCCGCGCGGCCTTCAGGCCGGAGACATACTGCGGGAAATAGCTGCCGAGCAGACTCGTCAGGTCGGGCATTTGTGGACCATGCCACGCGATGCCGAACACCACGCCGTCCGTGGCCAGATATTCGCGCACCACCGTGCCGTTAACAAGCGTGGTGGCTCGCACGGTGTAAGACGGGGATTGGGCAGACGGTGAAGAAGCAGGGTTCGACGTGGAACGCATCACGCCCTGGGCGGCTGCGACCGCAGTGGCGACAGGCTGAATGACACGCGAGGACACCGAGGCATTCGCAGGCGGGGTCATGGGGGCGCCGCCCAGCACCGCATAAGCGGACTGCACGGCGCACAGGGAACACGGTAAGGCAAACAGCGATAGATACACGGCGCGGCGTACACAACTCGACATGGCGAGGCTCCTCCCGGGCAACTGCCGCGCGGTCCGCATCTTCATGCGATCTGGCGGCATGTAGGCAGATGATACGGCACCATTGCGGTCACACGCAGGAAGAGTTCCTACCGGTGCCGCCGGCCGGTGGTGAATGCTCACCGGAACGCCGTATGACTGCTTGCTCTCGTAGTATGCCTGCGGTTGCGTGTAGGAAGGAAGCAAGCATATGCGGGCGCATGGCTTGCTGCACGTGCCGGTTTTGTCTGCTGATTCGGGACGCGCTGTGTGGATCAGAAGCCCAGGCTCGACAGCAGGTCGTCGACCTGCGACTGGTCCTGCACCACGTCCGCTTTGCCTTCCGGATTGATCTGCGGGCCATTCAGCAGATGTTCAGGGCTGCCGGTCGGCGAGGTTTCCGCCGCCAGCGCCGCCGCATTCGCTGCGAACTGCTCGCGCCGTTCGAGCGCGATGTTCTCCACCAGCACGCCGAGCAACTGCTGCTCGATCAGATACACGACATCCGTGATCTTCTTGATGACCTGGCCGGTCAGATCCTGGAAGTCCTGCGCCAGCATGATTTCCATCAGCTGTGCGTTGGTTGCCGTTGTGGCCTCGGGCACACCGCGCAGGAAGGTGCGCGTGTCGTTCATCAGCGCGCGCACTTCTTCGCGCTCGATCGGCGCCGCATACCACTGCTCCCAGCGCGCATCGAGCTCGCCAGCATCCTGCTGCAACTGCGTCTGGACCGGCTTGGCGATATCGATCGCGGACAGCACGCGCTCGGCGGCCTGCTCGGTCATGTTCGCGATGTACTTCAGACGGTCGCGGGCATCGGGCACGGCTTCCGCCGCACGCTCGACATGCTTGTCGAGCCCCAGCTCACGCATCGAGTCGCGCAGCGTGCGCGTCAATTGTCCAATGCGGGCGAGGATGCGGTCGGACGCGAAGTCACCGCTCTCGTTGACCGCGTCGGCGTCTTGCGCGTTGGTCGGCAGATTCACATCAGCTCCCGGCTTTCGCCATCTTCTCGAGAATCTTGTTGACCTTCTCGTCGAGCGTCGCGGCCGTGAACGGCTTGACGACATAACCGCTCGCGCCGGCCTGGGCCGCCGCGATGATGTTTTCCTTCTTCGATTCGGCCGTCACCATTAGCACCGGCAGGTGTGTGAGGCTGGCGTCCGCGCGGATTTCCTTGAGCATGGCCAGACCGTCGAGGTTCGGCATGTTCCAGTCGGAGATCACGAAGTCGTAGGTGCCGCCGCGCAAACGCGCGAGGCCGGCCTGGCCGTCTTCCGCCTCGTCGACGTTCGAGTAGCCCAGTTCCTTGAGAAGGTTGCGAACGATCCGGCGCATCGTCGGAAAGTCGTCAACAACCAGAATCTTCATTCCCTTATCCATTTCATTCCCTTTGCTTGATCCATGGTGCGGCGCTTAATTCGTCTCAAACTCGCGCCTCAAACTCGCGCCTCAATCTACCCGGTGTCGACCGGAGTTGTCGACCAGAGTTCGTGCTTTAGCGCGTTACTCTGGTCCCATGCACGGCACTTACTCCGGTCCCATGCCGGGCGCTCGCCGTCAGGCCCGCATCATACCCGCTGAACGCGCTCGCCCATCGACGACAGACGCGCCATCACGCGCCGGCTCATTTCCGGCAGCGAGGCAATTTCGTCCGCGGCGCCGAGCGCAATCGCTTCGCGCGGCATGCCGAACACGATACAGCTCGCTTCGTCCTGCGCGAGGGTGTACGCCCCCGCTTTTTTCATGTCCAGCAGTCCGGCGGCGCCGTCGCGCCCCATCCCGGTCAGGATCACCCCGACCGCGTTCTTGCCCGCGTGCTGCGCGGCCGAACGGAACAGCACGTCCACGGACGGACGGTGCCGGTTCACCGGCGGCTCGTCCGACAGATGGGCAATATAGTTCGCGCCGCTGCGGGCAAGCAACAGGTGAGCGTGGCCGGGCGCGATATACGCATGCCCCGGCAGCACGCGTTCGCCGTGCTCTGCCTCTTTAACGGTAATCCGGCACAAACCATTGAGGCGTTGCGCAAAAGATTTTGTGAAACCCGGCGGCATGTGCTGGGCGATCAGCACAGCGGGCGCATCCGGCGGCAGCGGCACCAGTACTTCGCGGATCGCCTCGGTGCCGCCCGTCGACGCGCCGACAATGATCAGCTTCTCGGTACTGAGCAGCGGGTTGTTGAAAAGCGGCGCGGCGGCGGCCGGTGCCTGCGCGGCGTGAGCGGCCGCGTGCTGCACCGGCGCGGCCTGACGCACGCGCGCGCGAGCTGCGGCGCGAACCTTGTCGGCGAGCTTTTCAGCGTAATCCAGCATGCCGTCACGAATGCCGACCTTCGGCTTGGTGACGAAGTCGACCGCGCCCAGTTCCAGCGCGCGCAGCGTGATTTCGTTGCCGCGCTCGGTCAGGGACGACACCATCACCACTGGCATCGGCCGCAGGCGCATCAGCTTCTCGAGGAAGTCGAGGCCGTCCATGCGGGGCATTTCGACGTCGAGCGTCAGCACGTCCGGATTGTGCTGCTTGATGAGATCGCGCGCGACCAGCGGGTCGGGTGCGGTCGCTACGACGGTCATGTCCGGCTGGCCGTTGATGATTTCCGTCATCAGGCTGCGGATCAGCGCCGAATCGTCGACGCACAGTACTTTGATCTTTTGCACAGCGCTCACGCCTCCTCTGTAGTTCTGGCGTTGTTTGAATGAATCGGGCGCGAGCCTGCGCCAAACAGTTCGATGCGCGGCTTTGCTGCCGCGGTTGCGGCGCCACCCGCGTTCGGGCCAAATAGTTCGACCTTCGGCTTGCTGCCTCCCGGCGTCGAGAACAACTCGACCCGCTTGCGGGCCGCCGCGAGCCGCTCGGCGCGTGCTTCAGCACTCTGCCGCATGAGCGCCTGCTCGCGCTCGGCCACGCCCGCTTCCTGCTGCAGGCGCAATTTCTTTACCATCACCTGGCCGGTGCGCGGCATGAAGGCAACCTTGCGCGGATGGGAACCCTGCAAGTCTTCGGCGACGATACGGATCTTTTCGACCGCCAGATAGCGGCGCACGAATTCCGAATTGCGGTCGCCGATGTTCATCGTCGTCATGCCGGCCAGCACCGCGCCGCCGCCGAACACCTTGGCTTCGAAGCGCTCGCGCCGGCCGCCGGCCTTGATGAGTTCGTTGATCAGCACTTCCATGGCGTACGCGCCGTAGCGCATCGAATCCGACGCGGGCTGACCGACATCCGCGCCGTCGTCGGGCAGCATGAAGTGATTCATGCCGCCGATGCCCGCGGTGCGATCCTGGATGCAGGCCGCGACGCACGAGCCGAGCACGGTGACGAGCACCATATCCTCATGCGTCGTGTAAAACTCGTTCGGCAGCAACTTCACGCCGGGGCGCTGGAAGTGGTTGTCGAAGTACAGATTGGTGGCGATCGGCAGGGCGCTGCTCATACCGTCACCCCACTTGCGGCGCGATGCGCCTGGTCGCTCGCGCGCGACGGCGTGCGCGTGCCGGCCACGTCGCGCGTCAGTTCATAAACCGTCTGGCCGCGTAGCTTGAATGCCTGCGTCACGTAGGTGAAGTTTTCGGAGTGGCCCGCGAACAGCAAACCGCCCGACTTCATTAGCGGCTCGAAGCGCGCAAGGACCTGCGCCTGCGTCGGCTTGTCGAAATAGATCATCACGTTGCGGCAGAAGATCGCGTCGAATGGCGAGCGCAACTGGTAGTCGCGCTCAGTCAGGTTCAGTTGTTCGAAGCGCACCATCGCGCGCACTTGCGGGCGCACCTTGACCATGCCCGCATGCGCGCCAGTGCCCTTCAGGAAGAAGCGCTTGAGCCGCTCCGGCGACAGATGTTTGACCTGGTCGAACTGGTACATGCCGGCTTCGGCTTTCGCCAGCACCTGCGTGTCGATGTCGGTGGCGAGCACCGTGGCCTGGCGCACGCCGCTGTCGCCGAGTGCTTCGATCAACGTCATCGCGATCGAGTACGGCTCCTCGCCGGTCGAAGCCGCCGAGCACCACACCGACACCGGCTGCGCGCGACGCGGCACGAAATCGGCGAGGATCGGAAAGTGATGCGCCTCACGAAAAAACGCGGTCAGGTTGGTGGTCAGCGCATTGGTGAACGCTTCCCACTCGGCTGGATCGTTCTCCGCTTCCAGCAGATCGAGATACTGTTTGAAGGTTTCCAGACCGCGGGCGCGCAAGCGACGCGCCAGGCGGCTATACGCCATATCGCGCTTGTGATCCGACAGCGAAATGCCCGCGCTGCGATGAATCAGTTCGCGGATACGGGCGAAATCCGCCGAGGTGAATTCGAAATCCCGTCCCGGTTCGCCGGATCTGGCCGGCTCCGCCCGGTCAGGACGTGCCGGTAGCGGAAGTTGCTGTGCGCGCGTTGCCATTATGAAAGTTCCTGCCTGCGATACGAGCCATCCCACTTCCCGTCAAAGGGGTTGCCGTCGACGAAAGGGATTGTGTTCGCGGGGTCGCGCCCGCCCGCGAGTTCTGCCAACACGCAATCGGCCCGCGACACGCCTTGCAAGCGTGCTTCGATGATTCGCCCCTCATGGGACGAGATGCCGAATGACTGCATGTCTTTGTGCCACTTCCTAGAACGTTTCCCAGTCCGCATCCGAGCCCGCCGTGGCCGCGCTTGCGGCGGCCGGGCGCACTACGGAGTCGGATGCCGCGCGAGCTGCTTTCGGCTTGAGCGCCGGTTCGACGCGTGCCGTGACTGCATCACGAACGGCCGAAGCGGGTGTTGCACGGGCTGCCGCGTTCGCTGCCGGCTGCGCGTCGGTATGCGCCGCGGCGCGCGGTGCCGTTTTAGCGGCTTGCACGGATTTGCCGCCGCTCACCGGGAGTGAACTCTGCGGACGTGCCGCTGCCGCGCTGCTGCGCACCTGCCCGCCGGCCACCTTCCAGCCGCTCACCACCGTTTGCAACTGGCGCGTCTGCTCTTCGAGCGACGCCGCCGCAGCCGCTGCCTGCTCGACCAGCGCGGCGTTCTGCTGCGTGACTTCGTCCATCTGCACGACCGCGCGATTCACCTGTTCGATGCCGCCCGACTGCTCTTCGGACGCCGCGCTGATTTCACCCATGATGTCGGTCACGCGGCGCACCGCCTGCACGATCTCGTCCATCGTCGTGCCGGCGCGGCCGACCAGCACCGAGCCGCTTTGCACCTTGTCGACCGAGTCGCCGATCAATTCCTTGATTTCCTTCGCGGCGCTGGCGCTGCGCTGCGCGAGGCTGCGCACTTCGCCGGCGACCACCGCGAAGCCGCGGCCCTGCTCGCCTGCCCGCGCGGCTTCGACCGCCGCGTTCAGCGCGAGAATATTGGTCTGGAATGCGATGCCTTCAATCACGCCGATGATGTCGACGACCTTGTTCGAACTGGTTGCGATGCCCTGCATCGTCGTGACGACCTGGCTCACCACATCGCCGCCGCGGGTCGCGATATCCGAAGCATTGACGGCCAGCTGGCTTGCCTGACGCGCGTTCTCGGCGTTCTGCCGCACGGTGCCGGTCAACTGCTCCATGCTCGATGCGGTTTCCTGCAATGAAGCCGCTTGCTGCTCGGTGCGTTGCGACAGATCGGTGTTGCCCATCGCGATTTCGCGCGCACCGGTATCAATCGATTCGGCGCTGCCGTGAACGGCCCGCACCATCGTCGCCATGCTTTCCTGCATCCGCTTGATGCCCGCAAAGAGCCGGCCGATTTCGTTGTGGCTGAACACTTCGATCGTCTCGGACAGATCACCCGAAGCGATCCGCTCGAAGCAGGTGGTGGCGTCCTGCAGCGGCTGCACGATCAGGCCACGCAACGCAAAGCGGATGCCGATCACCATCAGCAATGCGAGCACGGTGACCGCGATAATCAGCGTCGTCATCAGCGAGATGTTCGATTGCGCGGCTGCCTGCTGATCCGCGGCGCTTTGCTGCAACGCCTTGATAACCGCCGATGCGGCGCCGTCGTAGGCGATGAACATCGGGCTGATCTTCGTATCGGCGATCGCGTGATAGGCGGCCATGTCGTTCGCAGTCAGTGCCGCGAACTCCGGATCGACGCCGTCGTGCAGCAAGCTCGTGCGTTTGGCGAGAACGTCGTCGAGCAGCGCCTGATCGATGCCTTGCTTCGGCGCATCGAGATACAGCTGCCAGCTCTGATTGCCTTTGGTCAGCAGTTCCTGGGCGCGGTCGATCGCCTTCTTCGCTTCGTCCGCGTTGCCTGCGGCCGACAGCGTGTTGAAGCGGTCCACTGCGAGACGCGAACGCAACAGGTACGCCGAGGCATCGTCGAGCGCGTGAATGGCGATCAGGTCGCCACGCGCAATGCGGTCGAGTGACTGACTCGCGCCGTTCAGCGCGGTAAGTCCAAGCGCGCCGACCACCACGGTCAGCGCGACCAGAATGATCCCCACCATAGTCAACGATGTGCGAATCGACCACCTGCTCAGCATCCTGGCGCTCCCTGTTGCGATCTGTCTTTCGTGTAAGCCGTCAAACGGCGAGTGTTTCGATCAGCGCCATTTCGCGGCTGGTCATCAGCTTCTCGATGTCCATCAGGATCAGCATGCGGCCGTCGACGGTGCCCAGACCCGTGAGGTACTCGGTCGTCAGCGTGGCGCCGAATTCCGGCGCCGGCATGATCTGGTCGGTGGCGAGCGTCAGCACGTCCGACACGCCGTCCACCACCATCCCGACCACGCGATGCGCGACGTTCAGGATGATCACCACCGTCTGATGGTCGTACTCGACCCGGCCCAGATGAAACTTGATGCGCATATCCACGATCGGCACGATGATGCCGCGCAGATTGATCACGCCTTTGATGAACTCGGGCGCATTGGCAATCCGCGTCACGTTGTCGTAGCCGCGGATTTCCTGCACCTTGAGAATGTCGATGCCGTACTCTTCGGCGCCGAGCGTGAAGACGAGGAATTCCTGACCGCCGGCGTCTGCCTGCTGCGAGTCGCGGCGACCACTCGTACCGCTCGCGTTCGCGACGCTCGAATTGATGGATTGGACTTCTGCCACGTTAGCCCCCAAACGGTTGGGATGAAATGAATTGAGTGAGTGTTGCGACGAGTTTGACGGACATCATGCGAGGCTCATCGCGCCATGCGCGTGGCGAGTCTCGCGGTTCAGCGCCGCCACGTCCACGATCAGCGCGACACTGCCGTCGCCGAGAATGGTTGCGGCGGAAATGCCGTGCACCTTGCGGTAATTCGTTTCCAGATTCTTCACGACCACCTGCTGCTGGCCCACCAGCTCGTCGATCAGCATCGCAAAGCGGCGCCCTTCGGTCTGCATGATGGTGACGATGCCCTGGGTCGGCTCCTGCTTCGCGTCATCGACGTTGAACACTTCGTGCAACGCGACGAGCGGCAGATATTCACCGCGCACCCGCACCACACGCTCGCCGTTGGCCACCGTGTAGATGTCTTCGGCTCGCGGCTGCAGCGATTCCATCACGAAGTTCAGCGGCAAGATGAAGATCTCCCTGCCGACCTTCACCGACATGCCGTCGAGAATCGCCAGCGTCAGCGGCAGGACAATCCGCGTCGTGCTGCCCTTGCCCGCATGCGAGGTGATTTCCACGTGACCACCCATCGACTGGATGTTCCGCTTCACCACGTCCATGCCGACGCCACGGCCCGACACGTCCGTGACCTGTTCCGCCGTGGAGAAGCCCGGCAGGAAAATCAGGTTCCAGACTTCTTCGTCGGACATCGTTTCGCTGACCTGCATGCCCTGCTTGGCCGCCTTCGCGAGAATCTTGTCGCGACGCAAACCGGCGCCGTCGTCGCTCACTTCGATGACGATATTGCCGCCGTGATGCGCGGCCGACAGCACCAGCTGGCCAGTTGAATCCTTGCCCGCCGCGCGCCGCGCTTCCACGGTTTCAATGCCGTGGTCGAGACTGTTGCGCACCAGGTGAGTCAACGGATCGATGATCCGTTCGATGAGGCTCTTGTCGAGTTCGGTCGCCTGACCGAAGGTGACGAGTTCCACTTCCTTGCCGAGTTTTGCCGCGAGATCGCGCACCAGACGCGGGAAGCGGCTGAACACGTAATCCATCGGCATCATGCGGATCGACATCACCGCTTCCTGCAGATCGCGCGCGTTGCGCTCGAGCTGCGCCATGCCGTTAAAGAGCCGGTCGTGCAGCGCCGGGTCGAACGTGCTGGTGGTTTCGGCCAACATCGCCTGCGTGATCACCAGTTCGCCGACCAGGTTGATCAACTGATCGACCTTCTCCACGCCGACGCGAATCGAGCTGCCTTCCGCGCCGCCTGCTGCCGCGGCCGGACGCGCCTTGCGGTCCTGTTCGGCCGCTGCCGCCGGTAGAGCGGCGCCGGCAGCCGGCGCGCCGCTCGCGGCTGCGAGTGCAGCCGCGGCGGGCGCCGGTGCGTTGGCTTCTGCCGCCGGCGCGTCGAACCGACCGTGCGTAGCGGTTTGGGCGGGCGCAGCGGTGCCGGCAACCGGTGCCGGCGAAGCTGCTGGTTGTGCCGCCACGTGTGCTGCTTGCGTCGGCGACGAGTGCGCAGCGTCTGGCGTTCCAGGTTCGCCTTGCTGCGCTTCGTCCACCGGTGCGGTGCCGCGGCCAATCGTGATCTGACTTTCGTCGATCACGAAACAGC
The DNA here is from genome assembly GCF_046027215.1 of Paraburkholderia fungorum. Classification (GTDB taxonomy): domain Bacteria; phylum Pseudomonadota; class Gammaproteobacteria; order Burkholderiales; family Burkholderiaceae; genus Paraburkholderia; species Paraburkholderia fungorum_D. The sequence goes on from NZ_JAQQEN010000001.1 coordinate 4,425,042, forward strand.
ACACGGCGATGATGTCGTCGGCGGTTACATCGGTCTGGAGCCACAGCGTCAGATCGCCGCCGCTCTTGACCTGCCCGACGATATTCCCCAGGTTGCCGAGCTCTTCGGCCAGCAGTTCCTGGTCCTTCTCACCCACGCCCCGTAGCGTAATTTTCAGATGGGGGCCGCTTGCGCCGCCGCCCGTGGCTTCGCCGGTCTGCGCCGGTTCGCCGTCAATCCATTCACCCGCCGCTGCCTGCACCGCCTGTTCGACGACGTGCTCGGGCGGGGTGCCGCCTTGCGCTGCCTGCGTTTGTGCTGCTACTGCTGTTACTGCTGCTGCCGCCGGCGCGACGGCCGGCGCCGCTGCCGGTGCGCCGCCGGCGCGGCTTTCCGTATTCAACCGTTCGAGCTTCGCGCAGATCGCTTTAGCGACGGCCCCATCCGGCTCGGCGCTCGCGCGATAGTCGGCGAGCTGGCCCGACAACACGTCCTTGGTTTCGAGGAACGTATCGATCATGTCCTTACGCAGCACGAGTTCGTTATTGCGCGCGCGGTCGAGCAGCGATTCGAGAATGTGGGTCGTTTCCGTCAGCGCGGTAAAGCCGAAGGTCGCCGCGCCGCCCTTGATCGAATGCGCCGCGCGGAAAATTGCCGCGAGGTCTTCGGGGTCCGGATGCGCAATGTCCAGATTGAGCAGCAACTGCTCCATTTGCGCGAGCAGTTCGTCCGCTTCGTCGAAGAACGTCTGATAGAACTGAGTGATGTCGAGTGTCATGCCTGGGTCACCGCGAGAGTTCCTGTCTAGGCTTGGGCTGCCGTGCCGCCGCGTCGAGAGCTTCTATAACTTGTGAAAAAGGGGCGCTTATGCGTGGTCCGGTTCTGCTAACGCCGCCACCAGCTCGGTCAGCATGTCAGGGTCGAGCGGCTTTTCGATCCAGCCGGTTGCGCCCGCGGCCCGCGCCGCTTCCTTGAACGGCTCGCCCGATTCCGTCGTGAGGACGAGGATGGGCGTGGCCTGGTAAGCCGGGTTGCCGCGCAGCGCGGCGATCAGATCGAGGCCGGTCTTGCCCGGCATGTGCTGGTCGGTCAGCACGAGGTCGAACGACATGGAGAGCGCGTTTTCGAGCCCTTCGTTGCCGTCCGCCGCAAGCGTCACTTCATAGCCGGCCGTCGTCAGCGTGGCGGCGAGAATTTGCCGCATCGATGCCGAATCGTCGATTGCCAGAATGTGCCTGATCATGAAAACCTCGCTGCACTTACGCTATGGATCGCCGGACTGGCCGCGCCACGTGGGCGCCGGGTCCGGCCAGCCGATCGCTATCTGTTACTGGGCCGCCGGCGCTATCGCCGGCGCCTTCGGGGCAACCGTCACCGGTTGCGCAAGTCTTTGCAGCAAAGGCTTGGAGCCAGCCGCATCGTCCGACAAGGTGGTCGTGGTGGAGTCGTCATGGTCAAGCGCCTCCTCGGACTTCCTGTTCAGCACGATGATGCTGATGCGGCGGTTTTCCGGGTCCATCGGGTCCGCCTTGTTCAGGTTCTGCGTCGACGCGAGCCCGAGCACACGCATCACCTTCGCTTCATCCATGCCGCCAGCGACCAGCTCACGGCGCGACGCATTGGCGCGGTCCGCGGACAGTTCCCAGTTGCTATAGCCCTTCTCGCCGCCGGCATATTGCGCGGCGTCGGTGTGGCCTTGCACGATGATGCGGTTCGGCACGTCGTTCAGCGTGTGGCCGATTTCGCGCAGGATGTCGCGCATATACGGCTCGACCTGATCTTTTGCGGTGGCGAACATCGGCCGCTTCTGCGAGTCGACAATTTCGATGCGCAAGCCGGTCAGCGTGGAGTCGATACGGATCTGCTGCTTGAACTGGCGCAGCACCGGATTCGCTTCGATCGCGGCCATCAGCTTGACCTGCAGATCGTGCAGGCGGACCTGCTCACGGCGCTCCAGTTCGCCCTGCAGCTGCTTCATCGAGTCTTCGTTGCTATGCGAAGCCGTGTGGTCCGAGCGATTGCTGCTGCCGTCGGTCGAACGCGTCACGCCTTGCGCGTCGGTCGAGATGTCGCGGCCGCCGCCCTTCAGGATGCTCGTGTCCTCGGCGCTGCGATCGCCGCCCCACAGCGTGATCTTCAGCGGCTGGTTGAAGTAGTCGGCGATACCCCGCAACTGCACGGTGGAGGCCGAGCTCAGCAGCCACATCAGCAGGAAGAACGCCATCATCGCGGTCATGAAGTCCGCATACGCGAGCTTCCACGCGCCGCCGTGGTGGCCTTTCTTGGCCGGTGCGGAGCGCTTGACGACAATGGCGCGGTCTTTGTCCTTGCTCATCGATTGGGTTCCCGGCGCCCGTTACTTGGCTTTGACGCGGCGCACGTGCTCTTCCAGCTCCGCGAACGACGGACGTTCGGTCGAAAAGAGCACCTTGCGGCCGAATTCGACGGCAATCGCCGGGGCATAGCCGTTCAGGCTGGCGAGAATCGTCACCTTGATGCACTGGAACATCTTGGTCGATTCGGTCACGCGCTGTTCGGCGACGCTCGCGAGCGGTCCAATCAGGCCGTACGAAAGCAGAATGCCGAGGAAGGTGCCGACCAGCGCCTGGGCGATCATCTCGCCGAGCACCGCGGGCGGCTTGTCGGCCGAAGCCATGGTGTGCACCACGCCCATCACCGCCGCGACGATACCGAAAGCCGGCATCGCGTCGCCGACCTTGTTCAGGGCGTGTGCGGGCGCTTCACCTTCCTGGTGATGCGTCTCGATTTCCTCGTCCATCAGGCTTTCGATTTCGAACGCGTTCATGTTGCCGCCCACCATCAGACGCAGGTAGTCGGTCAGGAACTCGACGATGTGCTCGTCGGCGAGGATCTTCGGGTACTGAGTGAAGATCGGACTCTTCGACGGATCGTCGATGTCCGCTTCCAGCGTCAGCGTGCCTTCCTTGCGCGCCTTGGCCAGCAGAACGTACAGGAGCGCCATCAGCTCCATGTAGACGTCCTTGTTGTACTTCGCGCCCTTGAACAGGGTTGGAATGACGCGCAGCGTCGCTTTGATCGTCTTCATTCCGTTGCCGAGAATGAATGCGCCGACACCTGCGCCGACAATCATCAGCACTTCGACGGGTTGCAACAGCGCGCCAAGATGTCCGCCTTCCAGCACATAACCGCCGAAAACGGACAACAGCGTCACGAGTGTTCCCACGAAAATCAGCACTGCCGAGCCCTCACAAAGAAGCGACGGTGACCGTCGTTAATCTGGTTTACGGCAACGGAGCAGAAAACTTTGGCGGAAAAGCGGCTCGTCGCTCCGGTGTAAACCAGAGGCGGATGAATCAGGCCCCGCGCCGCGCGAACGGGCTGCGAGGCCCACTGGATGGGGATGGGGGCGCCGTGCAACGGGCGCCGTGTAACGGACGCGTGTAACAGGCGCCGTGTAACAGGCGCCGTGCAACGGACGTGCTGCGGATCATGCGCGTGCGCGATGCCATCCGCCTGTAAATCCCCCGTCCCGATCGCTTTATTTGCGTTCTAAGCTGCCATCAGCCGAGCTGTTCGACCGGCTGGCTTGCCATCAGGATCGCGGAATGCGCCCGAGCCACGGCGCTGGATTTGCCTTTATCCGCAAGGGCGGACAGCACGGCATGGTCATCGAAACGGAAACGGCACAACACCTGATTGGACGCCGCCAGCTTGACGGTCTGCGCCAACGACAGATTGGCGAGCACGTCGGCTAACTGGTCCGAAATCCCCATGCGAAACATGCCCATCGGCTTGTCTTCGCGCAACAGACGCTGCGCGAGCAGGAGATAAGACAGGTTGACTTCTCTGATCTCATTGAGCATTTCGCTTGTCGCGCTCATTGATTCCCCCGGGGTATATCTGGCTGGTCAGGCCGTTACGGAAACGTTTGCTCGAACGCGCGCACTTAAACCGCACGAATCGGCTCGCTTCTGGTGTTGCAAGCATTGTGGCGAAAGGGGGAGCGAACGAAAATCGGACAGACACCCAGCCTGCTTGACGGATTAATCCGTCATTTGTGTAGGAATTTTTCCTACAAATACCGCTGGCAGGGGTTTTGAAGCGAGGGAAAACGGCGCACTACAGAAATCTTGCGATGCGCCCTGGATAATTTTCCAGAATGGTGTGAGCCAAATGGTGAGCCATGGAAGGCTCCCAGCCCGCACCTTTAGAGTGGTGAGGAAGAATTATAAGACGTTTTCACTTCTCTGCAACGTCAGGGGTGTAGGCACCGGGCTCCGGGCGTCTGGTATGTCTTTGGCGTTGTTTTTGAGCTTCATTTACCTGCCAATCCTGCTTTTCGTCTGACGGCAGCGCTGTCTGCGCGATCTGTAACGCCGCATGTTTCGTGCTGTAACAACATTAAGCGTTTGAAAAATAACTCGTTTTAGCGCTGTCGACCCCGATAATGAGCATAAGGGATAACCCGATGCAGGTTCGGAACACCCCCGGGCGGCGGCTTACCGCGCCCAACCGTCCGTCAGGTATTCGCCTCCGCTCCATCCGAGCGCTGCTGTGCGAAGCCGCTGAATCAGGAGAATACGTATGCGAATCGCACAAATTGCGCCGTTATATGAAGCCGTCCCGCCGAAACTTTATGGCGGCACCGAACGTGTCGTGTCCTACCTGACCGAAGGTCTGGTCGAACTCGGCCACGACGTGACGCTATTCGCGAGCGGCGACTCGGTCACCTCCGCGACGCTGGACGCCTGCTGGCCGCGCGCGCTGCGCCTCGACCCGACGATTCGCGACGCGCTGGCCCCGCACGTCCTGATGATGGAAAAGGTGCGCAAGATCGCGCATGAATTCGACGTGCTGCACTTCCACCTCGACTACATGCCGTTTCCGCTCTTCACCTCGATGGACACGCCTTTCGTGACTACGCTGCACGGCCGTCTGGACTTGCCGGAACTGCAACCGGTGTTCGACGCGTTTTCCCATGTGCCGGTGGTGTCGATTTCGGACTCGCAGCGTGCGCCGCTGCCGCAGGCGAACTGGCTAAACACGATTTATCACGGCCTGCCGGAGCAGTTGCTAACGCCGCAAACGCACAAGAAGCCGGAATATCTGGCGTTCCTCGGCCGTATCTGTCCTGAGAAGCGCGTCGATACAGCTATCAAGATCGCTGCCCAGAGCGGTCTGCCGCTGAAGATCGCCGCCAAGGTGGACAAAGCCGACCAGGAATACTTCAAGCGGGAAATCGAGCCGCTGCTTTCGATGGCGCACGTGGAGTTCGTCGGCGAGATCAACGAGGCGCAGAAGCCTGAGTTCCTGTCCGGCGCCAAGGCCTTGCTGTTTCCGATCGACTGGTCGGAGCCGTTCGGTCTGGTGATGATCGAAGCCATGGCGTGCGGCACGCCGGTGATTGCGTTCAATCGCGGCTCGGTGCCGGAGGTGATCGACCACGGCGTGACCGGCTATATCGTCGAGGACGTGCAAGGCGCGGTGGCCGCGCTGCAGCGCCTGGACGAATTGTCGCGCACTGAGATTCGCACCCAGTTCGAGCGCCGCTTTAGCGCGAGGACGATGGCGCAGAATTATGTGGACGGCTATTCGACCTTGATCGAGGCGACCCGCCGGCCGATGTTGCGCCAGGTTGCAGTGGGTTGATTCACGCGTTTGCGCGGCTGGCGCTTATCCGGTCAGCCGCTTGAGATCGCCTTCACCGTTTTCCGATTTGCGTGGCAATCGTCAGTAAAATTTCCATGTGAATCGTTTGCGCGAGCGGTATGTCGGAGTTATCCCGCTTCTTCTACAGAAAAGCCGCCTTTTTGAAAGGCGGCTTTTTAATGGCGGCGTGGATGCGCTTCCATCCCCGAATAGCGCGAACGCCTTAAACAGCCGAATAGCAAAAACCTTCAATTGGCTTTCGCACCGAGCGGCAATCCATTCAAGCTGCGCCAATCAGAAAGCGTTCGCGATTCTTGCCGGCAATCCACTTCGGCGGTTTGCCGCGCCCGCTCCATGTATTGCCTGATTTAGGGTCCTGGTATTTCGCCGGCAGCGGCGCCTTCTTGGGCGGGCGTCCGCGCTTGGCGGCGACCGCGAAGCCAAGGTCCTGAGCAGTCAGACCGTATTCAGCGATCTTTTGGCGGATGTCGGCGACCACATTGTCAATTTCAGTGCGCCTGGCTTCATCTGCTTGTGCCTGCAATCTGGCGATCTGCGCCTTGAGATCTGCATATTGAGACATTTGGCTCTCCCCGTTCTAGAACTCATTGGCTCGGAGACTAACGGTAATTATAAAAATTCGCAATGGCCAATAATACCGATTTAGGAAGATTTCCTCTGATAATTATTAACCATCCATGAATCGTAAAAGCGGCGCCTTTATCTCTGAATAATCGCTGAAGCCGATGCCACATTGACAATTCTTGACACCCGATTTGCCCGTATTTCCCTAGAATTGCGCGCTCAAAGGCATGCATCCGTACTTACCCATGCAGGCTACTCTGAGCGCCAACCTTTTTAGGATTACCAATCATGCAGTTGTCAAAGCGCCTCGCTGCCGAGCTGTTCGGCACCTTCTGGCTTGTGCTCGGGGGCTGCGGCAGCGCCGTCCTCGCCGCTAACTTCGCAGGTCCCGTTCATGGGCTCGGCATCGGCTTCGTGGGCGTTTCGCTCGCGTTCGGCCTGACCGTCCTGACAATGGCTTACGCGATCGGCCACATCTCCGGCTGCCACCTGAATCCGGCCGTGAGCGTCGGCCTGACTGTCGCCGGCCGCTTTCCGGCACGCGAATTGATGCCCTACATCGTCGCGCAGGTCATCGGCGCCGTGCTGGGCGCGCTGGTGCTGTCGCTCATCGCATCGGGCAAACCGGGCTTCGATCTCGTCGCCAGCGGTTTCGCCAGCAACGGCTACGGCGAGCGCTCGCCCGGCCATTACTCGCTTGCGGCCGCCTTTATTTGCGAAGTGGTGATGACCGGCTTCTTCCTGTTCGTCATCCTCGGCGCGACCGACAAACGCGCGCCGGCCGGGTTTGCGCCGATCGCCATCGGCCTGTGTCTCACGCTGATTCACCTGATCTCGATCCCGGTCACGAACACGTCGGTCAACCCGGCTCGTTCTACCGGCCCGGCGCTGTTCGTTGGCGGTGCAGCCATGGATCAACTGTGGATGTTCTGGGTCGCGCCGATTATCGGTGCGGTAATCGCTGGCGTCCTGTATCCGGCTATCGCCGAAAACCGCCGCGGCGCATCCAAGGAACTGGCGCTCGACTGATAAGCGCGTGCGGTAACTCCGGCAGTCAAGGCGGGCGCTACGGCGCCCGCTTTCTTTTGGGTGTGTCACGCGAACCGTCCAAGCCCCACTGCTAGAATCGTGCGACTTCCCAGGCTCGCACAGGTACCACCGATGAACCGTTTCCGCGGATTCCTGCATGGCGTTGCACTGTCGATCGGCAGCTTGTGCGTTGGCATGCTGACGCTACCTGCCGCGCATGCGGCCGACGGCAATGTTGAAACGCTCGTGTTCGTGCGCCACGGCGAGAAGCCCGCGCAGGGCTACGGCCAGCTCAATTGCCAAGGGCTCAACCGCGCGCTTGCGTTGCCGGCGGTGATCGCGGCCAAGTTCGGCAAACCGGACGCCATCTATGCGCCCGATCCAAGCCAGCAGAAGGACGACAGCGGCCATCCTTATTACTATGTCCGCCCGCTCGCCACTATCGAGCCGACCGCCATCCAGTTCCAGATGCCGGTGCAAACGCCGTATGGCTTCGCCCAGATCGACCAGCTCGGCAGTACGCTCGTCAATCCCGCCAATCGCAACAAGCTGATTGTCGTTGCGTGGGAACACAAGCTGATCGTGAAGCTACTGCGCCAGATGATGAGCGCGCACGGCGGCAATGCGGCCGAGGTTCCTAATTGGAAGAGCGACGACTTCGACAGTATTTACATCGTTCGCCTCGACTGGCAAAACGGCACGGCCCGCGCCAGTTTCAGGCATGAGCACCAGGGACTGGATGGCCGCGCCGCCGATTGTCCGTGCGCGGCGCTGCCAGGCGCTCCGGCCGCCGCAGTGTCGGGCGCTTCAGCGAGCAAGGCAGATTAATCGAGTAATACAGATGTAAGGCCCGATTACGGGAGCGAGCGGTAGATTACTGAATTGCCCTGCTGCCGTTAAGCGTCGATACGTGGAGACAGGCCGCATAGCCTTATTTGGCGGGGCTTTCGTGGTCAATGGAACTGTCAGGAGCGCGCTCGAAGGGCGCCCTACCGTGCTACTAACCTTGCGACGATGCTTGCAGTCCGTAACATCTCGTCGCAGTAGCCGGCGGCCGGAATGCGTAGATTGAACCTGTGCGACAACACACGTCGCCTCACAGGAGAACAATATGAAACGCATCGTCACTCATTTGCTGGTTGCTGCAGGACTCGCGGCGGGCGCATGCGGTGTCGCGCAAGCGCATACGGATCTGAATATCGGCCTGTCGCTCGGCGCACCGGTCTACGCCCGGCCCGCGCCCGTCTACGCGGCGCCCCAACCGGTGTACTACGGCAATGGCGGCTGGGACCATCGCTACTACCGTGGCGACTACCGGCACGACCGCGGTTGGGATCACAACGACCGCCGCTGGGGCCACGATAACCGGGGCGACCACCGCGATTACCGTGGCGGATGGCACGGCTAAGCGCAATGCGCGTGACTGACCGGCCTTGCCTGAGCAGCGTTAGGCGCTGGGTCCGCTGGATCGTCTGAAAACCCGGCCCGCGTCCGCGAAAGTGGACGCGGGCCGTTTCGTTCAGGACATGAGTTCGTCGTCGAGCGAGAAGAGCTTGCGCAGATGATGCGCGACCCCAGCCTCGAAGTTATTGCCGATGCGCGGCACGTTCGGCAGGCGCGTCATGAGATCGGGATTGGCGTTATTCATCATGAATGGATAGCCGGCTGTTTCCAGCAGATCGATATCGTTCATGTTGTCGCCGAACGCGACGCACTGCGACGCGTCGAGGCCAAGACGCGCGAGCACGATCTGCAATGCGCGGCCCTTCGACACGTTCGCCGTCATGACTTCCAGACAATCGGGCAACGAATAGGTGACGTATAGGGCGTCGCCGAATTCGCGTTCCAGGTTGGCCGCAATGTGCGCGAGATCGGCCGGCTCACCGATATAAAGGGCCTTCGCGATGTCGACGCCATCGTGCTTCGGCAGATCGGTCACCTCGTAGGTGAAACCCGAATCCTGGTGAAACTTCAGCAGGTCCGGCGCATCACGGTCGATCAGCCATGCCTGGTCGGCGAACAGATTGACGATTACGCGGCCGTGCGCGCCGGCGATTTCCGGCTGCACCAGACGCTGCACGATGGCGGGAGGCAGATCGTCCGCGTGGATCACCGTGTTGTCCGGTGCATGGATGCGCGCGCCGTTCGACGTAATCAGATACGGGTTGATGCCGAGCACATCGCGAATACCTGCGACGTCGCAGTAATGGCGGCCCGTGGCGATCACGAAATGCAGCCCTTCGAGCTCCAGTTTGCGCACGGTGGCGACCGTGAAGGGGTCCACCTGGTGATCGGCATTCAGCAAAGTACCGTCGAGATCCGTGGCGATGATTTTGTACATGGAGTAAGCAGCCGGGCAGCGTCAAAGACCGTATTTTACCGTTGAACGCCGCACCCGCAGGATCGCACGGATCCGTCCGGCCACGCTCAGCCCGCGATGCGGGCCGCCTCACGTTGCGCCAACTGCAATCCACCGTGAGCCGAATCGGCCAAAGGCTCGCGCAGGCGCGCTTGAAAGATCTGCGGCACATACTCGCGCAACGGTGTCCCAAGCCCGCCGCACAGCGCGACCGGCAGCGCGCCCGACGGGTCGAGTGCGGCGATCATCTTGCCGATTTCCACGCCGGCTTCGCCGAGCAAACGCGCCGCGAATGGGTGTGTGCGATGCGCGATGGCAATGGGCGCGAGCCTCGCATAAGCGGTCTGATTCGCTTCGCAAAGCCACACCACGAGGCTGTCGCGATCATACGCACCAACGTGGTCGAGCAGCGCCCGCGCCAGATCGTCGATGGGCACACGTCCGTCGAGCGCCTGCTGCGCGTGCACAATGGTCCGCAGGCCGAGCCAGGCACCGCTCGCTTCGTCTCCCGACGGGTAACCATAGCCGCTGGCGCTGCGGCATTCACCGCCGCCGTCGAGCACGGCAGCCACGCTGCCGGTTCCGAGTGCGACGATCACGCCATGCGCGCCTCCGTGCGCACCAAGCAAGGTGGTGTACGCGTCGCTTTCCACGGCCAGCCCGGCGACCGCTGGCGCCTGAGCGCGGAACGCGGCCAACCAGTCGCGATTGTTGACGCCAGCCAACCCGCAGCCGAGTACACAACGCGACCAGTCCAGCACCGCGCCAGCCTGGGCAAACGCGTCGCTGCAGCCAGCCTCGATTGCCTGCCACGCGCGCTCGACGCCGAGTCCCAGGCCCGATGGCCCGCTGGCCGCCTGTGCCAGCTCGTGGCCTTGCGCGTCGCCGAGGACGACGCGTGTACCGCTGCCGCCGCCATCAATGCCGATCAGAAAGAGGTCTGTATTCATCGAATCGAGTGAGTTCAGGTGGTGAAGAACGCATAGCGTGGCAGGTCAGTTTTAATTCGGCAATTGGCTGAACGGCCAGCTTGCGGCGCGCGTGGGTTCCGCTATGCTGGCGGGCGACATGACAACGCAGGAGCACGAAAGTGACACAGCGATGCAACTGGGTATCGAGCGAAGCGCTCGCACACTACCACGACGCCGAGTGGGGCGTGCCCTCGCGCGACGATCAACATCTGTTCGAGATGCTGGTGCTGGAAGGCGCGCAGGCGGGTTTGTCGTGGTCCACGATTCTCAACAAACGGGCAGGCTATCGCCGCGCATTTGCCGACTTCGAAATCGACAAGGTCGCGCGCTTTACGCCCAAACATGTCGACGCGCTCGTGCTGGACGAAAGCATTGTGCGCCATCGCGGCAAGATTGAAGCGGCCATCAGCAACGCACGCGCCGTGCAGCAGATTCAGGCCGAGCATGGCTCGCTTGCCAACTTCGTGTGGTCGTTCGTCGATCAGACGCCGATCCAGAACGACTGGGCGTCGTATAAGCAGGCACCCGCGTCAACGGACATCTCCGACGCGCTCAGCAAGGGGCTGAAACGGTACGGCTGCAAGTTTGTCGGCTCGACGATCTGCTATGCGTTCATGCAGGCGGTCGGCATGGTGAACGATCACGAGGGGAGCTGCATGTGCCGTGCACGATGCGCGGCACTCGGCAAGAAGGGACGCAACCGCAAAGCCAGCTGATGCTTCTCGGCGCGAAGTTGCGCCAAACCCGGGAATTAAAGGCTTTTCCCCGTCCTAGTCCAGGTTTCGTCAGGCGGCGCATGTCCGATACTGCTAGTCATGCGCTCAAACAACGAATAACCGCTGCGAAACGCACGGGAGACCAACCATGAAAAGCCTTAATTTCCTGACGCATCAGGAAATTTTCAACCAAGCCGTGGACCATCTGTTTGGCCAGAAACGCGCTGCCCTGCTGCCGCGCGGCGGCGGTGCCTATCGCGGGTACTGCGGCGGTTGCCCGGTCGGCAACTTCATCAAGCCGCGCGATTACATGACCGCCATGGAAGGCGTACCGGTTCGCTATATCGGCAAAACGTCCATCGAAGTGCCGTCCTATATGGACGTCGGCGTATCCGCGCTCAAGAGGGCGCTGCTGCGCGTTCGCATCAACGTGTACGACCCGGCCACTGTCGATTTGCTCAGCTGCCTGCAAAACGTGCACGACGTGTTCGGCACGTGGGAATGGCATGAGCGATTGAGCTCGATTGCCCGGCAATTCGGGCTGTCCGCAGACCGGCTGAAGAGCGCGGCGTAGCACTTCGAAAAGCCTGCCCCGCCCATGCCCACTTCGGGCAGTCCTTTGACTCAAACGGCGCACCCAAAAGCAAAACGGCGATGTGGCTTCTTTCGAAGCTCACACCGCCGTTTGGCGTACGAAAAAACGTGCTTAGTGCAGCTTTTTCGGCAGCATCTGGCTGCGCAGGCGCTTGTGCAGGCGCTTCACAGCAGCAGCCTTCTTGCGCTTACGTGCCGTGGTCGGCTTTTCATACGATTGGCGCTCACGCAGTTCAGCGATCAGGCCGTTCTTTTCGATTGCGCGACGAAAGCGGCGAATCGCCACTTCGAACGGCTCATTTTCTTTCAGAAGAATCGTCGTCATGTAATTCCTAACTCAATCACTTGATACGGGTTAATTGCGTGGCGGAATACCGCTCACGCGCCGGCCTTCCGGTCGTTCCAATTCATGGCCAGTAACAGGCAAACGCGGGTAAAAACCCGGCCAAACCACGAATGAAACGAGAGGCAATGCGGCCACGGAGGCCGGAAAAGAGAGGTGGGGAGTTCACCGCGCAACGCGGACAGACGTAATGCAAAAACCGCGTCTGCTGCCGTTTCGCCAACCTTTCATCAATGAAAAACATTGACGAAACAGGCAAAGATCTCAATTCACTCCCGATGATATCAGGAAACTCTCCATCCTACCAGGGGTTTAGCGGCTGCGCCAGGCCACTTGCATTAATCAGGCACTCGCCTCATCCAGTTCGCGGATATCGGCGCCCGTTAGCATCAGGTGAACAGCCGCCGCAAGGCTTTTGAGCTGGTCGACCGAGGTCGCGCTGGCAATGGGGGCCGTAACACTCGGCCGCGCGATCAGCCAGGCCAGCGCGACGGTGGCCGGCGTACTGCCGTGCCGCTCGGCGACCCGGTCGAGCGCGGCCAGAATCCGCAAACCGCGTTCGTCCAGATATTTTTCGGCCCTGCTGCCGCGCGCCTTGCCCGCCAGATCGGCCTGCGTGCGGTACTTGCCGGACAGGAACCCGCTGGCAAGACTGTAATACACGACCACGCCCAGCTGGTTGGCGAGCGCGACCGGCTCGATATCGCGTTCATAAGCGGCGCGATCGTACAGGTTGTATTCCGGTTGTAGCAACTGATATTCGGGCAGGCCGTGCTCGCGGGACACCGCAAGCGCCTCCTCGACTCGCGCACCGCTGTAGTTCGACGCACCGATCACCCGCACCTTGCCCGCTTCAATCAGCTTTTGATACGCGCCGAGCGTTTCGGCCAACGGGGTGTCGGTGTCGTCGTCGTGGGAAAAATAGACGTCGATGTAATCAGTTTGCAGACGCCGTAGCGAATCTTCGACAGCCACCTGAATGTTGGCCGCCGACAAACCCTTGCGTTGCGGATGCTTGGAGACCTTGGTGGCGAGCACGATCTTGTCGCGCTTGCCGCTCTGCCTGAACCACTTGCCGATCAGGGTCTCCGACTCGCCGCCGTGGTTGCCCGGCACCCACGCAGAATACACATCGGCGGTATCGATAAAGTCGAGACCGGCGTCCACGAACGCATCCAGAATTGAAAAAGAAGTGGCTTGATCGGCCGTCCAGCCAAATACATTACCGCCGAACATGAGCGGTACGACCTGTAATTCGGAACGTCCAATCCGGCGCTTTTGCATGATTTCTCCAAGGTTTGTCACGGGCAGAAAAAGAGAATACGCCGTCTTTTCAATACCTGCAGCGCATTGGCCAAACGAGGCTGCAAGCGGTTCGCAGACGCGCATCGCCCCAGCCGGCCTGGGAAACAATTGGGTCCCTATTGCACAAAGTTCCTCAAGTTTTTTTTAGTCGCGCCGTCAACCTTCACTGAGGCGGCCAGCAATGAACGAGTGCTTCCGCCGATGCCAACTTGGCGTACTGGGCTCAAGGCTTATTTAGGAGATTTTCATGCTCGGAATCAATAGCAACATCAACTCGCTGGTTGCACAGCAAAACCTCAATGGCTCGCAAAGCGCCCTCTCGCAAGCCATCACGCGCCTGTCGTCGGGCAAGCGCATCAACAGCGCGGCTGACGATGCAGCAGGTCTGGCCATCTCGACCGGCATGCAAACGCAGATCAATGGTTTGAATCAGGGTGTATCGAACGCGAATGACGGCGTGTCGATGATCCAGACGGCATCGAGCGGTCTCGCGCAGATCACGTCGAGCCTGCAACGTATTCGCCAACTCGCGGTGCAAGCGTCGAGCGGCGGCCTGACGGCTGACAACCAGGCTTCGCTGCAACAGGAAGTGGCACAGCAGATTGCCGAAGTGAACCGTATCGCTTCGCAAACGACGTACAACGGCAAGAACGTGCTGGACGGTTCGGCTGGTAGCTTGAGCTTCCAGGTGGGTGCGAACGTTGGCCAGACTATTTCGTTGAACCTGACGCAGAGCCTGTCGGCCTCGTCACTTGGCGGTGGCAAGGTACAAGCTGGCGCAACGCTCGGTACGATTGCTGTTTCTCTTGATTCGGCTGGCGCTGCGTGGGTCAACGGCACTAGCACGGGTCAGGAAACGACGGCCATTAACGTGCTGTCCGACGGCAAAGGCGGATTCACGTTCACCGACCAGAACAATCAAACGCTTTCGAACACGATCGCAACGGCCGCTCTCGACCAGACCACTACCCCGGGTACGCTTGTTGCGAAAACGGGTGGTCCGCTCGATATCGCGGCACAAGTTACGGCGATCAACGCTAATAACTCAAACGCACCGGCCACGGCCGGCACAGTACTTGGCACGATCGGTGGCATCAGCATTGGCTCCACTGGGGCGAATGCCGGTCTCGACGTAGCCGCAGGGACCGCAGGTGCGATCACGTCGCTCACGGCAAAATCGGACGGCAGCGGTAACATTGTCATGTTCGATCAGAACGGCAATCAGATCTCGAGCGCCGTATCTGCAGCGCTCTTCGGCGCAGCCGCCGGCGACGATGGCTCCGGCGGCACCCTTGCCGCCGGCGCTGGCGGGCAAATTACCCTCGCCGCAGCGCCGATCACCAGTAACTTCGGCACGATCAACGCGAACAACGCGCCCCCGACGGTTTCGAATGTCGATATCAGCACAACCTCGGGCGCGAACGCGGCGATGGAAGCCATCGACAATGCGCTAACCACGGTCAACAGCATCCAGGCAACGCTGGGCGCCGCACAGAACCGCTTCACGGCAATCGCTACGACGCAGCAAGCTGAGTCGACCGACCTGTCGCAAGCTCAGTCGCAAATCACCGACGCGAACTTCGCACAAGAAACGGCGAACCTGAGCAAGGCGCAAGTGCTGCAACAAGCTGGTATCTCGGTGCTGGCACAAGCTAACTCGCTGCCGCAGCAAGTTCTGAAGCTCCTGCAATAAGGGCTCGCGTAGTAAAAGGCATACGCGCCGTACGCATCGTGCGGCGCGTATGCGATAGTTCGAGGTTCACGGGAGGCATGGCCTCCCGCGCTGCATTCTGAATAAACATTCACGTTTTATTGACTCACCGACGCACGGAGCCGCTCCATGTCATCCGTTTCGACAACATCAGCCGCCGCCGCAGCAGCCGCGGCCAATTCCGCCGCGCTTCAGCAAGCCGCACAGTCGATCATCAGCGGTTCCACGGGCAATTCGTCGCTGGATGTCTCGTCGCTGGTCTCAGCGCTTGTCAGCTCGAAGACGGCTGGCCAACTGTCGACATTGACGGCCCAGACCAACGCGGACAACCTCAAGATCTCCGCCATCGGCACTCTCAAGGCGGCGCTGTCGGCCTTGCAAACCAGCCTGACCAACCTCTCGAACGGCACGACGCTAGCGTCTTACACGGCGACCGCGAGCGGCTCGGGCCTGAGCGCGACTGCTGGCGTCGGCGCTGTCGCAGGCAGCTATGCCATTTCGGTCCAGCAAATCGCGCAGGCGCAGACTATTTCCTCGGGCGCTTTCAACGCGACCACGCAGATTGGTACCGGAACGTTGAACGTCTCGCTCGGCGGCCAGTCGATGGCCGTCAACATCGACTCGACGAACAACACGTTGAGCGGTATTGCCGCAGCGATCAATTCCGCCACCAACAATCCGGGCGTCTCGGCCACCATCGTCACCGGCACGGATGGCGCGCACCTAGTGTTGCGTTCGACGTCCACAGGCGCGGCGAACACCATCAGCGTCTCCTCGACCAGCGCGGGTCTCTCGAGCCTCGGCGTGACCTCGTCGCCGGCGGTCGCATCGGGCACGTTCAATTCGTCGCAGGAGCTCGGTAGCGGTGCCGTGACGCTGTCGCTCGGCGCCACCTCGATGACCGTCAACGTCACTTCGCCGCATGACACGTTGGGCGACATCGCCGCCGCGATTAATGGCGATTCGACCAACCCGGGCATCACGGCAAAGGTTGTCACCACGTCGAGCGGCTCGCAACTCGTATTGAGCCCGACCAATGGCAGCACGAGCGCCATCACCGTCAGCGTAGGCTCCGTGACGGGCGATAGCGGACTCTCGAGCCTTGCCAACTTGACCGCAAGTTCGTCGGTCACCTCGGCCAGTGGCGGCAGTTGGACCCAGACGCAGTCCGCGCAGGACGCGCTTTTTACCGTCGACGGCACCTCGGTCAGCAGTTCGAGCAATTCTTCGAAGACGGCGATCGCCGGCGTCACGCTGAACCTGACCGCCGCCGCGCTCGGCACCACATCGTCGTCCGGTGTCACGACGGGCAACTCGCAGACGCTGACCATTGCGTCCGACACAACCTCGCAAACCACGGCGATCACTAACTTCGTCAGCCTGTACAACACGCTAGTCACGACAATGGGCACGCTCACGTCGTTCGACGGTACGCAGGCTCAAGGCCAGCAGGCTGGCCCGCTGCTTGGCGACTCGATGGCCAACACGATCCAGAATTCGCTCGCGAGTATTGTCAGCGGCGGCGTGAATAGCGGCAACACGTCGCTCTCGCTCAGCTCGATCGGCATCACGTTGAACGCGGACGGCACGTTGACGGCAGACAATACCGCCGTGACCGCCGCACTGACCAACTCGCCCTCGACAGTTGCAGCCCTGTTCAACTCGACGACCGGTATTGCCGCCAAGCTGAACACCAGCGTCACGAATTTCACCGAGCCGGGCGGTATCATGGATACCGAAACAACCTCGATCAACGCCGATCTGAAGAGCATTGCGGCTCAACAGACCACGCTGAGCGACTACACCACCCAGCTCACCAACCAGTATCAGGCACAGTTCACCGCCCTCAACACCTTGATGGCGACGATGAACAACAACTCGCAGTATCTGACTCAGCTGTTCGGCGGCTCGAATAGTGCCGGCGCGTTGGCAAACGGCAAGAGCTAAGCCCAGGAGGTAATCCGATATGACATCGCGTGCACAGGCCGAAGGCCTCCTTGCATTGACAACGGCGATCGGTCACGCTGCGCAGCAGGCCGACTGGCCAGAGGCCGCACGGCTGACCGAGCAGCGCGCCCCGTTGCTCATATCGCTTACGAGCGACATCGACGACGAGACGCTGAAAATCGTGCGCAATATTCAGGCGATCGACGCTGCCGTGTTCGCGATGGCTGCGAACAACAAGGAAAAGCTGGAGGCCAGTTATAACGAGGCGATGCGCTCCGCAAGCGCCATGAAGGAATATCACCGCGTCGCGATGCTCTAAGCGCGGCACGGCGACGCAAAGAATAACTATAACAACACCCGTTTCTGGTGTACTCGTTCATCTCACGCCCGCCCCGCGCGGGCGTTTTTATTGCTGACGGCCTCTGGCGCATTTTCCCGCCGCCGCCCCCGCCGCTCGCTCGCCGACAAGCAGCGATTCATTGAACAGGAAGCGTTTTCCGGTTCTGTTTCTGCGTTCATATAGCCCGGAAGAATCCGATACTTTCCCCACCATCCACATTCCCTCCTGACATCATGACGCTTGCGACGCCCCCTTTGGATAACTCGACGCTCACGCCCGAGGCACAGTTCGAGCAAGACGTTCAGACTGTCTTGACGAGCGCGATTGCCGAGCATCAACAAGCCAATCTCGAAGACGCCGAGCGCCTCTATCACATCGTCCTCGAGGTGAGCCCGAACCATGCGGACGCCAACTTCAACATGGGCGCACTGTTACTCGAGCGAGGAAAGTCGGCCGTTGCCGTTGCGCACTTTGAGCGCGCCGTGGCGGCGAACCCCGACGAGCCGCGTTATTGGGCAAGCTATATCAATGCGCTGATCCAAACCGGTGAAACGGGTGCCGCACACATGATGCTGAAAGCCACGCTACAACGTGGGCTAACCGCAGCGCCCCTCGATGCCGTCGCGGCGCATCTCGCCACACTGACTGTATAACGGGCACGGGCACAAGCGGTCACACAGCTCGGCGTTCCGGACAGGGCACGCTGGGCGTGCCTCACCTTCTAAACCGCCCCCCGCCTCCCCCGAACCGCCGCGGTTGAAACTGCTGAAACTGCCCACTCGCCCGCGCATTCCCCAGATCGTGCCCCTGCCTCAGCGAGTCGAGCCTCTGAGTCTGATTCGCATCCGCCTGCACCGGTTGCCAGCCGTCAGCACCATGCTGCTCCCAGCCGCCGCCCTGATCGTGCCGGTACACATTCCCGTCGCTGCCCGCATACACGTTGCCGTTATTCCACGCGACCGCCCGGCCGGTGTCCTTATTGCCCACGATGCCTTTCGTGCCGGCCTCATGCTCGCCTGAATACGCGTTACCGCTCACACCCGCTTCAGCCGCGCCGTAGCGGCCCGTCTGCGCGTTATAGCCCGCGCGCTGTCTGCCCGCCGCGTAATCGCCGGTGGCCTCGTTGCCCACCACGCCGCCACGCGCGGCGCCGCTGCGTCCCGTCGACGGATTGCTGAACGAGCCCTGTCGTCCGGCTGCGAAGTTGCCGTTGTACGCGTTCTCGACGGCGCCACGGCTCGCCTGGAAGTGGCCGCCGGTGTACGGATTGAAACCCGATGCGGCCGTGCCTGCCCAGCTATTTCCGGTCCAGCCGTTCCAGCCGCTCGCGTGGGTCACGGTGCCCTGCCCCCAGCGTCCGTAGATATTCGCCTGATTGACGTTCGCGTATTGCCAGCTCCACGGGCCGCCGCCCCAATACGGTCCCCAGTAAGGCGAAGGCGCGCCCCACGTGGCGCCGATCGCGAAGCCGAAGGCAAAGCCGACCGTGGTGCCGAGCGCGAAGCCGGCGCCGTAGCCGTAGGTCGCCGGATAACCGTAGTACACGTCGCCGACGTACGGTGCGTACACGTAACCGGTACCGTACACCACGGTGCCGTCCGCGTTGACCACGACACCCATATAGCCCGGCGTATAGCCGACCACCACCGTGTCCGGCGTCGCTGAATAGATGTGGACGTACGTCACGTAATGCACGGGGGAGGCCGCCGGAATCGTATAGATCGCGGCGGGTACGGTCGCGGCAACCTGCCACGGACCGCTTGCGGCGCTGGCCGCAAACCAGATCCCGTTGGCCACCGCAAAGTACTGCGACGGTCCGGTCTGGATCACCGGCGTCGCCGTATTCACCGCATACGAGAGCGACGTACCGGCGATGCCGACAAATTTCGGGGCGCCGTCATAGGCGACCTTCAACGTGGTGGTCTTACGCGACACGCTTGCCGTCTGCGGAATGGTCGCGGCGATTGCCGCTTCTTTTGCCTGCGGCGTGCCGGGCACGGAGACCAGCGCATTCGCATGCGGGTCGTCGGTGGCAATTTTCGCGAAATCGGCCGGCAGGCTCTTACCGTCGACAAAACTCCACGGCCCGCTCAAACCGGCCGCGCTGAACCAGCGGCCGGACAGCAGCAGGTAGTAGTGGTTGTCGCGCGGTTCGATAAACAGCGCGTGATCGGCGTTGGTTACGGCGAGCAGATCCACACCCTTCACCGGCTGCAATGACGGCTTGCCGTTCGTCACGACCAGTTCGGCCGGCTGGGCGGCGACCACCACGTCTGGCGCCCGCGTGGGCTTCTTGCCGTCGGAGGGCAGCATCGGGTCTGACTTGAGATTCGCCTGGGCGTTTTTGGCCACCGTGACCAGTTCGTGCGGCGCCGCCGTATTCAGATGCCACGGGCCATCGAGCGCCGGCGCTTCGTACCAGTAGCCCGCGACGTTCAGATACAACGTGCCGCGCGCATCCTTGAGCAGCATTGCACGCGTGTTGATCAGGCGCTGGTAGTGCGTGTCGCCGAGCGCGCGCCAGTTGGCGTCGCCGTCGATCAGAACGAGCAGCGTTGGGCGCTCGGCGAAAATGATGTTGGGAACATTGTTCCGCACCGCGAGGCCAGGTTCGCCGCCCTGATGCGTACTGGCATAGCTGGCCTGAAGCTGTTCGAGCGACGTGGTCAGGCCGTCTTTCGGAATGCGCGCCTGCAAGGCCGTTTTCACGCCTGCGGCGGCAGCGGGCGTCGCCGGCATGTCGACCTGATCGAAAACGATGTCGAGCAGTTGTACCGTCGAACTGGGTTTGTCGATTTCGGCGCGCGCCGTGAAATGCGCGACACCGTAGTTCGGCGAGGCATTCGACGCACCGACCGCGAAAGCCGCGCGACCTTCGATCCGGTTGCCTTGCCATACTTCCACTTGCGGCTGATAGAGCTCGATACGCTGCTGCGCGCTGTCGAAGTCGCGTGGCCAGACGGTCGGCAACGGCTGCACCGCGGCGGCGGCGAGCGCCTGCGCGGGCGTAGCGAGCGTCACCGCAAGCGACGTGCAAACGCCAGCAAGCAGCAACAAGGAACGCTTCAGCGAAGTTTTCATGGCGTACGACCTCTTCAGCTTGGACACCCGTCCATTACGAACATCAGCGCGAGCGGCCAAACGCAAGCCGGCCACCCGCGCGCCCTGTCTACAGACTGTTACGGCGTCACGATGTTGAACATCGGATTAAAGCTGTCCAGCATGCCGAACAGTTCCGTCACCTTCTTCGCATCGCCGGTCACGCTAGCCCTGCCGGACTGCGGTTCCTTGTCGAGTGTCTGGCCGCCCATCAGCAGCGCGGCGAATTCATCCTTGCTCATATTCAGCGTAGCATCCGCGTTCGGCAGCGTCGCGTTCGGCGTATAGATCAGCACCGAATTGCGCAGCTCGATCGCGTACTTCTCGCCATTGCCGAGATCCCAGTTGATCGTTGTATGCTTGCCATCCGCTTTCGGGCCATTCAGGCGAATCCCCATATAGTCGAGCAGCAGCGACGGACTCATCGCGGCAACCGCGTCCGGCGTCACCGTATTCACGCCCGGCACCTTCGGCACGCCATTGCGCAATTCGTAGGCGCCCATCAGATACTCGTTGCGCCACGTCGGGTTCTCGGTCTGATACCCGAGCTGTTCCAGTGCATCCGCTTCGAGATTGCGCGCCGCCTTGTTCTGCGGATCGGCGAATACGACCTTGTTCATCGCCGTGGCGACCCAGCGATAGTTACCCTTGTCGAAGTCCTGTTTCGCCTTGGCCATCACCGCGTCCGCGCCGCCCATGTAGCGCACGAATTCCTTCGACTCCTCTTCCGGCGGCAGCGGATGCAGGTTCGCCGGATTCGAGTCGTACCAGCCGAGATAACGCTGATACACCGCTTTCGAATCGTGATTCACCGACCCGTAGTAGCCGCGGTTGTACCATTTCTTGCCGGTCGTATCCGGCACCTGGATCTGCTCGCCGATCTCCGTCATCGTGTAGCCCTCGTTCGCGAGACGCAGCGACTGATCGTGGATGTACTTGAACATGTCGCGCGTGCCGGCAATGTAGCTGACCGCCCGCTCCTGCCCCCACGTCGGCCATTGGTGCTGCGAGATCACCACGTCGGTCTTGTCGCCGTAACGCACGATGGCCTCGTTCAACACCTTCCACCAGTTCGCCGCGTCGCGTACCTGCGCGCCGCGCAGTGTGTACAGGTTGTGCAGCGTGTGGGTCGTATCTTCGGCGGTATCGAGCAGCTTGAACTGCGGCATATAAATCAGCATTTCCGACGGCGCTTCCGTGCCCGGCGCCATCTGGAACTCGAACTGCACGCCGCCGATGGTGCGTGTCTCGCCTGTCTTGCTGATGGTGTCGGTCGGCGCAATCAGGCCGAGCGAGCCGAACGAGGTGGTCTTGCCGAGACCCGCATCGACCTGGCCGCGCGGGCTCGCCGGCAAAAACGCGCCGTACTGATAGAGCGTGCGGCGGCCCATCGCATTGCCGGCGAGCACGTTTTCGCTGACGGCTTCGGCAAGGAAACCTTCCGGCGCGATGATCTTCACCTTGCCGCTCTTCACGTCTGCTTCGTCGACCACGCCCTTCACACCGCCGTAGTGGTCCGCATGGCTGTGGGTGTAGATCACCGCCAGCACAGGCTTCTTCGGACGATGCTGGTAGTACAGATCGAGCGCGGCGCGCGCAGCTTCTTCCGTCACGAGTACGTCGATGATGATGATGCCGTCATCGCCCTCAACAATCGTCATGTTCGCGAGATCGAGGCCACGTACCTGATAAACGTGATCGGTGACCTTGAACAGGCCGTTGAACATATTGAGCTGAGCGTTGCGCCACAAGCTCGGATTCACCGTGTCGGGCGCCTGACCCTGCAGGAATTTGTACTTGTTCAGATCCCAGCTGATGCCGCCACCATCGGTCTTGATAACGCCGTTCGGAATCGTCGCGATAAAGCCCCGCTGCGCGTCGTCGAAGTCCTGTTTATCGCTGAACGGCAGTTGCTGATATACCTCAGCGTTCTGCTGCTTTGTGATGGCGGTCGCGTCCTTATTGGGTGCGGCGGTTTGCGAGAAGGCAGCGTGTGCAATGCAAAGCGTAGCAACAGCGATCGTGACAGCGGTGAGCCGCTGATAGCGTTTTTGTTTTTCCATCTTCATTTCCTCGAATCAAAAAACCTCGGCCCACTCGGCCGAACTAGACACATCAAGTCGCGGCTTGCTCTCGACCTGGCGTACGGATGAACGCCGGGGGGATACGCCGTCTCCTTTGTGAATCCTGCATCGATCACACCGATCGATTGGGTCAGCGCCAGGCGCTGCCCACCTGCACATAAAACGCGTTTTGCCCTGGTCCGTGGGCGACGTCGATGCCCATCGTCACGCCGAGCTTGCGAGCAATCAGGTAACGAAAGCCGGTCCCGAAACCGAAGGCGGTCGGCGCATCCGAAAACGAATGCAGATGGCCATAGGCTTTGCCGACGCCGCCAAAGCCGAGCACCGGCCAGCGTGGCGTCACGTGGTCGTCGTCCCATGTGTGGAAGTGCATCAGCGCCCCACGCCCCAGCTATGCGTGCCGGTCGCAAAGCCGCCGAGGCCGGGGATGTTCGGTGGCGCTTTCGGATCGTCGGGCGCGTCGGCACTCTTCTTCGGCAACGTGAAGTAAAGCAGGCCGAGACCCAGGCCGTAGCCGACCGCCGGTTCGGTGATCAGTGTGGGCACGGGCAACACGCCAAGATGGGTGAGCAGCAGATTGCTCAGGTCGAATGCGCCGTCCTCGGGATCGGTGAATTTCGACTCGGCATGGCTCTGGATCAGGATGAATAGCAAGGCCACTGTCGTCGACAGGGCACGCCGCCCGTGGTTGCGCGGCACGTCGGTGTTCAAGGGCACTGCGATGGCGAACGGCACATGCAAGGAAGAACGGATCACCAGATACGTGCTCCGTTACTGGAATGTGGCACTTATCGACAGCTCCACCGCATTGCCCTTTGGCCGGTTGCTGACGTTGAATTCGTTGACCCAGCGCAGCGATGCCGACACCGGCGTCTTCTGAACCTTGCCCGACCACGTGACCATCGGCCCGATACCTACCGAGTGTCCCTGATTGCCGCCGGTGACGTCGGCGAGGCCGCCGCTGTCATGACCGAGCTGCTGGATATACCCGCCCACCACGCCCACTCCCCAGCCCGCGCCGAAACGTTTGAGCGCGAGCAGGTCGAGCACGCTGACCGGTGCGTTGTGATAGTGGGTGTCGTTGTTGGGCGTGTAGAAGCCGACGCCGTAGTTCACCGACAGCTCGATCTCTTCTTTCGGGAACAGCTTCGTATAAGCAATGGTCGGCGTGAAGGTCCACGTGTTCTGGCCTGCATTGGCGAGGCGGCTCGAGGAGTACGAGCCGGTCGGCGCGTAGATCTGCACACTCAGCGCAATGTGATCGGTCTTGGTCAGGTGATACCCGGCCACGATCGGGGTAAAGAAAAGGTCGGCGAACTGGGTGTTGTGGTCGTTCGGCAAGCGGCCGTGAAACGACGAGATGTCGGTGTACTGGAACGGCACCCCAAAAGTAGACGCAAAGTTCCACCCGCCCGCGGTGATGCCCCATGTCTTGACCGCGTTGACGATGGTGTACACGGCCGTTACGTCAACGCCCGCCGTGAGCTGCCCGGCGATTGGAATCGTTTTGCTCGCACCGAGCGAGCCCTCGTAGTAGATCGTGGTGGCGGAGACGATCCAGTCGCTGGTGGGCGGCACGACGCCGGCATATGGCGTGACCTGCATGCCGGTGATCGGCCTGCCGATGCCGCCTTCGGTGGCCCACGCCTGCGGGGAAAGGCTGAAACCCGCGGCGCTCAGAAGCGCACCCGTGCACAACCTGTTGGCGAGTGGCCGGCTTGCGAACCAACGGATAGGGTGGCTCATCATCATCCTCGGAAAGAGTGTGCTGCGCACTCGGCGAAACACGGGCTAAACGAATGGCGGCGGCAACCCGCACGCGTACAACACGGCGCGACTCTCACGGTTCACGCTTGACCGGCGGCGGCGTCCAGCTGCCGTTCAGTGCGGGTTGTTGTGGCCAGTAGGCACGCACGTATAGCGAGAAGGCTTCGTTGGCCGGCGCCGGCAGCCAGTTCGCTGCCTTGTCGTCGCCAGGGCTCGTGTTCTGCACGTAGATCGTCAGCGAGCCGTCGGCGTTGAACTTGAGTGCCTTGTTTTTTGTGCCGAGCGAATACCGGTTCTGCGCGTTCGGAGAAAAGAAGTGGTGTGAGTTGTACAGAGTCAACGACCAGAATCCTTTGACCGGCGGCAAATTGTCTTTCGCGAACGTCACTGTGTAGCGCGCATTGCCGTCGAGCCGCTGTCCGGAGGCGTCGGCGTCGGCATAGAAATACTTCGTCTCGTTAGGCTTGTTGACGAAAATATTCGACTTCGCCACCGCCGTGCGGGTGTAGTAATCCGTGCCGAACGCGGCGCCGTTACTGATGGTGTTCCAGTGAGCCGGCAGGCGCTTGCCGAAGGTGTTGAAGTCGAACAGCGGCGTGACCAGATTCACCTCGGCCTTGGTCGCTTCGTCGACGATAGCGGTCTTCAGCGCCGGATCTTTCTGCGCCGCCGCGATCACGGCGCGTGCCTGGGCGTAGAGCGCTTCTTCGCCGCGTTGCGGCGGCGCCTGGTCGAGCACGGTGGGCAGCATGTCCCAGAACCGGTTCGGATCGACCCACTTGATCTCTTCCGCGTTGTCGCCCGCGGTACCGAAACTCGGCAGCTTCGACCAGTCGGTTTCCTTGACCTTGCCGTCATACTCTGCGAGCGGATACAGGCCGATTTTCGTAATCACCGACTGCACGGCCGCGCGATCTTCTGGCGTGTCATCCATAAAAACACGGGGGATGAAACTGCCCACGCCCGTCGACGAACGGAATACTTGGCGGATGCCCTTCGGCACCTGGCCGTGCCAGTCGGGACCGGCCAGCAGATAGAAACCCGGCCGCGTGCCATACATCTTGCCGAGGCTCGCGAAGCCGTCGGTACGTAAATCGACGGCCTGATAAACCCAGAAGCGCTTGCCGAAATCAGGCACCTGCACGACCACCGGCGACTGATTCAGATCGAGGATCGAGGATCCATAGACCACATCCTGATTCGGGCATGCGACAAAGCGCTCCTGCGGCTGGACATAGTCACGCAGCATCGACAGATGATTGGGTGGCGCGACCGGTACGATGCCGCCGTTCAGACCCGGCTGCGGCACCTGCTTCATCGCCAGCAGGCGTCCGTAGACGTTCACCAGCGGCCACGCCCAGAAATAGGTCTGGCGCGCCACGAGCCGCGCGTATTCCTCGGAGATCGCGTAGCCTGGCACCGGACCCGGCACGGGCGGCATGGTGACCGTCGCATGCGCAGGCTGGTCCTGCTGCGTTCTGGCAAGGATGGGAGCGGCCACAGACGCCAGCACAGCGGCCGTGACCCATGTCGCGGTTTTTTTGTTCATGTCGTTGTCCGGTTCGTCCATGCGCGGCTTAGCGCTTTTGTGGCTCGGGAAACTTCCAGGTGCCATTGAGCACCGTCTGGTCGGGGCCATAAATGCGGGTGATCAGGTCGTATGCGCCAGCGGGCGCCGGCAGCCAGTTCGACACCTTGTCCGCGCCGGGCGACTCATGTTGCACATAAATGTCGAGCGAACCGTCCGCGCCGTATTTCAACCCCTTGGTGCGGTCGCCGATCGAATAGCGGTTCAGCGGATTGGCAACCAGATGGCGCGCGGGCAGGTCGTACAAGGTCATCGACCAGAAGAACTGGGCGGGCGGCAGATCTTTCTTGTCGAAATGCAGGACGTACGGTTGCGTGCCCATCAATGGCTCGTGCTGGGCGTTCACATGCGTGCCGACATACACCGCTTCCTCCTTGGTGTTGCCGTAGATGCCCATCGCCGCGGCGACCGCGCGCGTCGTGTAGTCGCCCTTCAGATCTTCGCGCGTACCGAAGAGGCTGAACGAGCTCGTGGTGTGTTTCACCGCGTCGCCAAGCGCGGTTTTACCGTCGGCGACACCCGCTTCAAGCGCCGCACGCGTTTCCGGCGACAAGGCGGCCGGATCGAACGGCGCGCCCGGGGCAATGCCGATCCTGGCGAAACGTTCCATCAGCTCTTTTTCCGAAGGAGCGGGCGGCTGCGTGAACTGCAGCAGGAAGTTCAGATACGCGATGAAGTCGACGGAAGTGGCCTTCGCTTCATCCCACTTCGGGAATGTCACCTTCGCGGCGGGCGGCGGCGCTGCGGTGTGCTCGAACGCGGACAAAGGCGTGAGCTTGTATTGCTTCTGGATCGCCTGAACGTTCTTGACGTCGCTCGCGCCGTTCAGCGCGGTGCGGCCGAGCGTCAGGATCAGGTCGGTCTCCGAGCGGAACACCTTGTCGATACCCTTCGGCGTCTCGCCGTGCCAGTTCGGGCCGGCGAACAGATAGTGCCCCGCGCCGCTGCCAGTCGCGCGGGAACCGACGTACGCGAAGTTGTACGTAAACAGGTCGATCCACTGGAACACGTAATAACGGTCCTTCGGCACCTCCGGCACGCTCAGCACCCACGGTTCGCGCCGCAGATCGAGCCACGCCCACGAATACGGCGTGTCGTTATTCGGCGTGACGATTTCCTTGTTCTCCGGACCGTACGGGTGTGAGTAGTTGCGGAACTTGCCGAAGCCACCGACGTACGCCTTCGACGTGGAGTCCACGGCCTGCTGATACAGCGTCTTGTAGTTGAACAGCATCGGATACGCGTACAGGAACGCATCTTTAGCGATCGCGCGTGCTTCGTCCGGCGATGCGGTGACGGTTGCCGTGGCAGCGCTGGCCTGGGCGGCGGCCTGTGCGTGGGGCAGTACCGTCAGCGACAGCGCCGTCACCATTGCGCCGATATGCAGGCATTTGAAAAACGTCATGGATAACCTCTCAGGGTCCGTGTTACTTGCCGAACGTCATGTTCAGGCCCGCGAAGATCGTGAACTTCGGCACGCCGGCACCGGAATGCGCGACTGAGTACTGCGGTTCGATGAACGCGTTGTAGATGGTCGAGCCGCCTTTCCACGCCTTGCCCGCGCCGAGACCGACCGGTATGTAATAGCTGCCGTGCTGAAGATCGAAGGTCCACGTGCCGGTGGAGCGGATGTACCAGCCGCCGGGCAGGTTGAAGATGCCGAACGGCTGCGCGGTGAGCGACTGGGTGGTCGGCCGGCTGCTTTGCCCGGCGAACGAGTGTTGCCATTGCACCAGTGCGCCGAGCAGTCGCGCTCTGGTCGCGCTCACCGCGACGGCGGCGAGGCCGGCCTGCCACTTGCCAGTGCCGAGGCTCGGGTCGGTGGCGGTCGGCATGGTCACAAGCGGGCCGACACCGATCTGCACGTCGCCTTGCGAAAGCAGGAAGATGTCGAACAGGTTCAGATCGCCGAGTCCCGTGTCGTAGCCTCCGCTCGGGTCGGGCCGCGTGCTGACCGGCAAGGTTCCGCGGAAAATCTGCGGCACGCCAATCAGGCTATTCGGGCCGATCGGCACGGTGGGGCGCAACAATAGATCGTTGGTGTGCGCGCTCGCGCCAAACACGCTGGGCGTGTAGTAGTTCTGGATGTTGAATGACGCTGCCAGATTGAGCGGGTTATTACTTTTATTGGCTTCGTCGGCCGACGCCTGCGCAAATGCCGGCGACGACACAACTGCCGCGGCGCATAACGCAGCAGCACAGAGCACTTGCCTGTGACGCATTCTCTTGCCTCGTCCGGAGGTTACTTTTTAATAAGCGAGCGCACTCCTTTGCCTGACGCAAATAAAAACAAAGGAATACCGCTACGCTCTTTTCGATTAAATCAATTCAAACCGCGCAGGCGCGAGAGTGCCCATCCCGGCACCACAGGTTGCCGGGAGAAAGTCCAGAACAAATAAGTCCCGCGGCTAAAGGCCGCTATCTCTATGCAGAGGTCGAAAAAGCAATACAACTGGATACATGGCTTGCATGGACGCTCCTTGAACCCAACAGAACGCCGCACCAAACAAGGCATGCGGAAACACAAGATTCATAACGAGGTACATCGTTGCGGAATACTAGCAAACGTTTCGCGAAAATACAGAGATAAATTTGTAACACGAACGAAAGCGTGGCAATTCTTGCCGGTGATCAGCTTATATCAATTTAAATTGCTTTTTTTTGTTGCCTCTTTGGCAATCGCTCGCGCAATCCAACTGGCCTTCTATATATGCCGTTTGCAATGATTGGCATTAAAGGCACTGCTCAGAAAAGCAACAACGCGCTACGGCAATAACCGCGCCCATTAGAGTGGCGCTCATTGCAGGTTTGCCCTATCGCTATTAATCATGTGGCTTTCATGATTCGCACTATGTGCGGGTTGTCACGGAGCGAAACCGCCGCCGCGGCGGCGTCCAATCAGGCGGGCCTATCGGCCCACGGAGAAACAGGCCGCGCTTGGCGGCCTACCCTCACCTCACGCCTAGCGCGTCAGCGTAATCGCCAGATAGGCGATGTACAGCACGCCGCACACTAGCAACGCCCACACCGGCACGCCGCGCTCGCGCACGTTGATGCGCAGCCACGCGGCGGCGGCGAGCGTGATCACGATACCGGTCACCACTTCGATGCGCGGCTCCCATGGCGTCAGCAGAATTCCGATTGCGGGCAGTAGGGTCCCCTGGAAGACCATTGCGCCGGTGATGTTGCCGAACGCCAGCGTGTCCTTGTCGCGGCGAATCCACAGGATGCTGTTGACCTTTTCAGGCAGTTCGGTGGCGATCGGGATAATCAG
This sequence comes from Paraburkholderia fungorum, assembly GCF_046027215.1. Taxonomy (GTDB): domain Bacteria; phylum Pseudomonadota; class Gammaproteobacteria; order Burkholderiales; family Burkholderiaceae; genus Paraburkholderia; species Paraburkholderia fungorum_D. Next base: position 4,454,364 of record NZ_JAQQEN010000001.1, read on the forward strand.
CAGCGACAGCAGCAGCGGCGAGACGCCCAGCGCCTGCGACACGCCCCGCACGCCGTGAATGAAGCCTTCCGCGCCCCACACCAGCAAGGCGACCGCCAACGCCAGCTGCACGGCAATCGTCGCGAGGTTAGTTGGCAGGCCGAGACGCGACAGCAGCATCTTGCCCGGCGCTTCGGTGCCATGGCCGGCGTCGACGAGTTTGTCCGAAGCGCGGAACGTCATCACCACGTAAGTGATATACACGCCGACCAGCGCCGCGCTGAAGAGCGCCCGCACGATCATCTGCTCATGCGGCACGTACATCGCCACAGCAGCCAGCACGAAGGCGCAGAGGAAATAGTTCAGATCGCGCGTGAAGCCCGTGCGCTCCGGCGCCACCCAGCCTTTGGCGCCACGCGAGCCGAGAATCGCGAGCGTCATCAGAAAAGTGGAAAGGGTCGAGAGCATCAGCGGCGCGCCGAGAATCGCGCCGACGCCGATCTCCTGGTTGACCGCGTTATCGGTTGTGCCGCCGGCGATCGCGAGCAATGGCACAAGGGTTTCGGGCAGGGCCGTGCCGACCGCGGCGAACAGCGAGCCCGTCACACCTTCGGAGATTTTCAGGCGCTCGCCGAGATGCTCGAGTGCGTTGGTGAAGAGCTCGGCCGCCACCAGAATGACGACCAGCATGATCGCGAGTTCGAACAGAAGACCCGTCATGCGCGACTCCCGGCACACGAAAAACAGGAACGATGCGGCGAACGGCCGCGCGGGAAGACTGGCAGGGCACAACGGTATTTCACAGGGCAACTCCGTGGTCGGACGTAGGTGACGAACCCATGACGCACCGCCACCCGTCCGACCAGAACGAAGCAGTGCGCCAATGGTCTCGCCAAACCGACCCGGTCGAACGCGCCATGGCCTGCAGGCCAAGTATGTTGACGCGCTCTCCTTCAACGTATGAAGGAAGGCTACTCCCCAGTGACCGGGGGATTCTAGCGGTATGCCCGGCTTTCAACAAGCTTGTAGCCGGACGGCCGAGGGGCAGCGGACGGCGCCAACGTGAAGTTCGGCATCAGAGGCCGGCGAGCGCCACTGGTAAAATTGCTCACCGTCTACGACAGCAGTGAGTCCTAACATGAGTTATCAGAATCGCCAGTGGTTTTACGTCAAGCGCCCCGAAGGACGTGTCGGCGATGAGCATTACGAATTGCGCGAAAGCGAAATCGACGCCGATTTGTCATCGAACGAGGTGTTGATTCGGGCGCGCATTATCAGCGTCGATCCGTATATCCGTATCCAGCAACACGAACGCAATACCTACGACGTGCCGCATCCGCTCGGCATCGTGCAGCGGGCGGGCGTGGTCGGTGAAGTGGTGGCCTCGGCGAGTCCGCTCTTCAAGGAAGGCGACTGGGTGTCGACATATAGCGGCTGGCAGCTATACGCCAAATGCCACCACAGCGAACTGACCCGGCTCGACCCCAACGCAGCGCCGGTTTCGACCGCGCTCGGCGTGCTCGGCATGCCGGGGCGCACCGCGTGGTTTGGCTTGATGGAAGCGGGAAGGCCGCGCCCGGGCGACACGCTGGTCGTGTCTGGCGCGGCGGGTGCGGTCGGTTCACTGGTCGCGCAGTTCGGCAAACGTGCCGGCTGCCGCGTCATCGGGATCGCCGGCGGCGCGGAAAAATGCGCGTTTCTCACCGATACGCTCAAGCTCGACGGCGCGGTCGATTACCGGGCGCATCCCACGCTCGAAGGTTTGCGCTCGGCCCTGCAAGCGGCGACCGGCGGCGTCGATGTGTATTTTGACAACGTGGGCGGCATGGTCACCGACGCGGTGATTCCGCTCATCAAGCGTCGCGCGCGAATCGTGATTTGCGGGGCGATCGCTCAATACGATGGCGGTCTCGACACGCCGGACCTTGCGCCACGCTTCCTGCAACACATGCTGTTTCAGCGCGCGACCATCCAGGGGATTCTGGCGCGCGACTTCGCGCACCGGATGGACGAAATGCTCCAGACGGTCGCGCCTTGGGTGAAGAACGGCGAGATTGTTTACCAGGAAACTTATGTTGACGGTTTCGACGCGCTGCCGAATGCGCTGAATAGTCTGTTCGAGGGGAAGAATCTCGGGAAGCTGCTGGTGCGGGTGTGATGGGGGCGTGACGGAGCGGGCGGGAGTCGGTCGTGACGACGGCTGTCGTTCGCAGCAGGACTGCGTGGAACGAACGGAGAACCGACCGCGCCGCCCTCCCAGTGCGATCACGCTCCCCGCAGCCCTTTCTGCATCGCCTCTTCCAACGCACGATTGGAAGCGCTCTACCACCACTTCGGCTCTCATGCGCTCAATCTAGAAATCGGGGATGTGGGCCATGCTCGTCCCTGATGCCAAAGACCTCTATGCTCTGATTGATGCAGTCTTAAATCCACTGTATAGTGGATTAATGGCAAACCGAGCGAAAGGGGACCTAGAATGGCTACATTTCTTTTTCGTTGGAATGCGTTGATATGTCCGTCTTTGCTGAACAACTTCGTCTGTTGCGCTCCACACGACAGATGACTCAGGTGCGGCTCGCGGAGTTGCTTGAAGTGAACCCTCGTGTCTATAACCGGTGGGAACGTGGCCTTGCAACGCCGCAGTTCGATACAGCCGTGAGGATCGCCGACATCTTGCAAATCACGCTCGATGAACTTGCAGGCCGAACGCCCGCTCCGGCGGAGCCCAAGATTCACAATCACGAGTTATTGAATCTCTACCAACAGGTAGACAGCTTGCCCGACGCCGAACAACAAGCGTTGATTCTGGTAATAGACAGTTTCGTCAGGAAGATGCAGGTTCAGAAGGTCATGAGCCGCCGACGATAGCGACATCATGAAGTAGATGTACGACGTAGAAGAAGCGCGGGCAATGGGTGCGCCAACACTCACCGCCCGCTGACCACAACCAACTCAAATACGGAGTTGATCATGGCTAACGCCGATCTTAAAACACAATCACGAAAAGCCCGTAAACCTCGTCAGCCGGAGTACGAGCATCGCAGCGGCATCCTGCGAAACACCCCTGATCCGGGGCCAATGGCGCCAGACGGACAGTCGTATTTTCCGTGGATGGAAATTGCCGACCGATGGCTCGCTTCCGCCGGGTTCAAACCGGGTGAGCGCGTCAGCTTTAGTATCGATTACCGTCACGCCCGGCTGACCATCAGGCCATTCCTCGGATGACAGACGCGATGAAGGGCCGCACTGGCGGCTCTTCACGTAATCGGCTTGGCGTGAGCAATGTTCCCAGCCGACACAGCAAGCTGCGCGCTGTTCGACCGCCTGAACGGAATTGATCGACGCAAACGAAATGAACAGGCACAACGCCGAGATGTCAGAGCAAACCGTACGCGACGTTTACCCGCATATCAATCTCATAGACGTGGGCAAGTTAGCCCAAGAACACGAAGTCCGACTTCAGTTAAAGAGCCCCGCCGAGCGCAGCGCCCTTAACTTGCTAGCGGCATATTAGCCGCGCTGCGTAACCGCTACAAACAGATAAACTAGCGGGCGATCCGGCTTCCCATTGAGGCGATCGATGTGTGCCTCAATGCTTCCTGCGTCGAGCCATCGATGTACTGAGGGAAGCATCGGTCGTGGGACATATCCAATCTTCTTGCCTGACCAATGGATTGCTACAGCCATTTTGTCAGCGTCGTTGAAAGGCTCTGGCACAAATCGAACGCCATCTCCGACTTGGAGTTCGTTCTGTGGCACACCTTGGCGCCAAAAGCCGGCAACCTCCATTACCGTTTCAAGAGGCAACGGCGCCGTCGTAAGATCGGGGCAAAGCTCAAACCCATCGCCTGGCAGCTTCGCACCGGTGTAGCCAAGCAAAGCGAGATCAGATCCTTGAAAGTCCGGTGGAAGTCGATATTTTTCCAGATACTCCGCGAAATCTCGCCGCTTGCGCGACGGCAAACGCCGAACGAACGCCTCTAAAATACCCTTTCGATGCTCGTCCTCAGCCCGATTGAAAGCCGGATAACCTTGAAACCCCTCTTGCTTTGCCAGTTGGTAGTCGGCGGTCTGATTGAGGTATCTGAAGACAGGCTCGCCGCCTTCCATGACGATCTCCGCGACCACATGACGGCGCCGGCTTTCCCGGCCAGTCTCGGACGACGGCTGCCACGAGAGCCAAAGCCTCGCCGGCTCTGCCACGTGCTCAATTTGCCTCATGACAATATCGCGCATAGTTGCCTGTATCGAAGGTTCACTAGTTTGAGCGTGAAGCGAATGCGAGCTTCTCCAAGCTTCACTGGCAAGTCAAGTCTACACAGTTCGGCGAGCCGCTGTTCGAGTTCCTCAATGGAAAATAGCGCTAACGTCTCCTGAAGCGGCGCTTTCAGCGCCGGGTGTGATTCGATCATGTATTTGACCATGTCCAAATGCTGACACCTTGCCGCATCATCAGTGTTGATCTTCATATGATGGCGTCCCCGGCCGAGATAGGCCGCACACCTGTTATCGTCCCAGTCGGCCACATGCTGAAGGTGTCTCTCCATCCCCAAGCTCGTTCCGTTGTCGAAAAGGGGCGCTAGTCGCTCTCGTGTAGTTATTCCGTCTGGCAGCGTCCACGCAAGAAAGCCCCAATTATCTTGGTGGCGATCGGTGTTGCCAATCAGTGCATCGAAAAGGAACGCCCGGCCCCAGTAAAGAAGCCAGTCGTCAGTTAGCCCATCGCGAGAGGCCCGGATGCAGGCACGCTGCACCAATTGGAAGCTATGTTGAGTTCCTCGTTTTCGATCGTAATCAGGGACGAGCCGTTGCAAGCGGTTGCCACCAGCAATGAATGACTGCTCCCCATCAACGAAAAACCATTCGATCAGTGCTCCACATACTTCCCGCTCGCGATGAACCGCAATATAGGCTGGCGGCACCTCCACATTTAGCAAGCAACCGACAACATAAGCGATTGTCTCCGCCCAAAATTGCTCCGGATAGCGCGGATCAGAAAGCTTGAACAGGTATCGCCGAGCAGGCTTGATGAAATCGAAGGGCAGTGGGTCCGGCGGAAACAGAGCGGATTTTTCGCGTGCACCTTCGGGATAGCGTGGGTGCTCCGGATCTTCAGGCCAGTCGGCGACGTATATAACGCTTGGCTGGATTACGGGTATCACGGTCGCTCCATGCAATAGCACGATCCACACGCTGATGAACAGTTGCGAAGAACTGTCGAAAGCGTTGCTGACCTTCTTACGGCACGGAATAACTCGATCGAGTTGACGCGTCGATTCCGTATAAATTCCGTACGCAAAGAAAAAGGGCTTGGCAGAGTTGAGCCAAGCCCTTGAATTTTTCCATTTCTCTGGTGCGCCCGGCTGGGATCGAACCAGCAACCCCTGCCTTCGGAGGGCAGTACTCTATCCATTGAGCTACGGGCGCTTCAACACGAAAGCGCGGCAACCTGAACGGAAGCGACGCCAAAGCGAGACCGGAAGGATACCCGGTTTCGCTCCAACCGTCCACCGGACGGCCTGCATGGCTGAATCTGGCGCTTTCCAGGCGGCGCCGCTCACGTCCGCCGATGCGGGTAAACGCCTGCTGAACACCTCGCCGCGCCCCTCGCCGCCGCCGAAATGTTCCGTCTATAATCGTCCGTGGCTGAATAGAGAACAAGAAGTTGCCGTCACGCTGTACCGCTCACATACCCACGGAGACGAGACAAGCATGAGCGAAGCACCACACGGAGCCCCAATCAAAACCCCCGGGCAGCTCATTGCCGCGATCATTGCCAGTTTTGCGGTACCGATCGTCATCATCGTTCTGCTAGTGATCTACGTCGATAACTCGACACGCACCGGCGCCGGCACCGACAGTCTCTCCGAAGCGGAAGTCACCGCCCGCATCAAGCCGCTCGCCCAGGTCGACATTCGCGACGCCAATGCGCCGCGCGTCTATAAATCGGGTGAAGAGGTCTATAAGGCGGTTTGCTCCGCCTGTCATGCGGCGGGCACGGCGGGCGCGCCGAAGTTCACCAATACCGCTGACTGGGCGCCGCGCATCGCGCAGGGCTTCGACACGCTGTGGCACACGGCGCTCACCGGCAAGGGTGCCATGCCGGCGCGCGGCGGCACCAGCCCGGACGACTACAGCGACTTCGAAATCGCCCGCGCCGTGGCCTATATGGCGAACAATTCCGGCGCGAGCTTCCCCGAACCGGCACAGCCGGCAGCGGGTGCGGCAACTCCAGCAGCTGCGTCAGGTGCAGCTGCCGCAGCTGCGCCAGCTGGCGCGTCGGACGCAGGCGCCGCGCAGGCCGCTGCCGCGATGGCGGCCATGGCGAGCGTGCCGCAAGCCGCCGCACCGGCGGCCGGCGGCACCCAGAGCGCGGATGCGTCGCAAGCCGGCAAGGCGCTATATCAGCAGGTTTGCCAGGCCTGTCACGCGGCCGGCGTGCTGAACGCGCCGAAGTACGGCGACAAGGACGCCTGGGCGCCGCGCCTGAAAGAGCCGATGGACACCGTCTACAACTACGCGCTGCATGGCAAGGGCGCGATGCCGGCCAAGGGCGGCTCGACTGCATCCGATGCCGACGTGAAGGCTGCCGTCGACTACATGGTCAGCGCGGTGAAATAAGCCGCTTCTCGCGCTCACCGCAGAACGAAAAAATCCCTGCACCGTGGCAACACGGGCAGGGATTTTTTATGCGCTCAATCAGGGCTTCTGCAACAGCGCCTTCAAACTCGCGAGCCGGTCTTTCGGCGACATCGGCGCTTCTTCGGGTGTCGGCGGCGGGGCGTCGTCGAGCAGCATTTCGGGGATGAACCGTGACGGCTCGCACACCACGGTTTCGCGCGCCCGCTTGCGCTTCTTGCACCAGTTCAAATGCAGGCTGCGTTGCGCGCGCGTGATTGCGACGTACATCAGGCGCCGCTCTTCCTCGATACGCGCGTCGTCGATCGGTGCGTCGTCGGCGCCGCCGCGGTGCGGCATGATGCCTTCTTCGACGCCCACCAGGAACACGTGCGGATACTCCAGCCCCTTCGACGCATGCACGGTCGAGAGGCGCACCGCGTCCGGATCTTCTTCCTTGCCCTCGAGCATCGACATCAGCGCGACGGTCTGGATCAGGCCGAGCAGACTCTTGCCGGTATCCGCGAGACCGTCGGCCGTGTCGTAACCGGTTGCCTCGCCTTTGTCGGCGCCGCCGGGCTCGGCCTTGGTACCTTTGCGCTTGAGCCACTCGACGAATTCGAGCACGTTTTGCCACTTCGACTGCGCCTGGCGTTCGTCGAACGCATCGTACAGATAGGCTTCGTAGTGGATCGCGTCCATCAGTTCGTCGAGCAACGTGCCCGCGGCATCTTTCTCGGCGCGATCGGTCAGGCGCTGCATGAAGTCGCAGAACACGCGCATCGGCTCAATCTGACGCGGCGACAAACGCGCCTCGATGCCGCCCATGTACACCGCCTCGAACAGCGACACTTTTGCCTGACCCGCGAACGAGCCGAGCGCCTCGAGCGTCGTATTGCCTACGCCGCGACGCGGCGTGGTGATCGCGCGGATGAACGCGGGGTCGTCGTTTGCGTTGGCGATCAGGCGCAGATACGCGCAGATATCCTTGATCTCGGCTTTGTCGAAGAACGACTGGCCGCCCGACAGCACATACGGAATGCGCTCGCGGCGCAGCACCTGCTCGAAGATGCGCGCCTGGAAATTGCCGCGGTAAAGGATCGCGTAGTCGCGGAAATTCGCGCGGCGCTCGAACTTGTGCGCCGACAGACGGAACACCACGGATTCGGCTTCGTGCTCTTCGTCATTGCAGGGCGTGACGGTGATCGTGTCGCCCATGCCGTGTTCGGACCACAGCTTCTTTTCGAACAGCTTCGGGTTGTTCGCGATCACGTTGTTCGCGGCGGTGAGAATGCGCACCGTGGAGCGGTAATTCTGTTCCAGCTTGATCAGATGCAGCTTGGGAAAGTCTTTGCTGAGCTGCCCAAGATTTTCGAGCGTCGCGCCGCGCCAGCCATAGATTGCCTGATCGTCGTCGCCGACCGCCGTGAACGCCGCGCGCTTGCCGGCCAGCAGTTTCACCAGTTCGTACTGGCACGCGTTGGTGTCCTGATATTCGTCGATCAGCAGATAGCGCAGCTTGTTCTGCCAGCGGTCGCGCACCTGCTCATTCTTCTCGAAGAGTTCGGCGGGCAGGCGGATCAGGTCGTCGAAATCCACCGCCTGATACGCATGCAGCGTCGCCACGTAATTACGGTAGACGATCGCGGCCTGGTGTTCATCTTCATTCGCGGCGATCGCGATCGCCTGTTCCGGCATGATCATGCCGTTCTTCCACAGCGAGATGATCGACTGGATCTTGCGGATGAAGCCCTTGTCCGTCGAGCCGACCTGCTCCTGAATCATGCCGAAGCAGTCGTCCGAATCCATGATCGAGAACTGCGGCTTCAAACCGACGTGTTCCGCTTCCTGCCGCAGAATCTGCACGCCGAGCGAGTGGAAGGTACAGACCGTCAACTGGTTGACGGGCACCTTGCGGCCTTCCTTGCCGGGCGTAGTGAGCGTCTTGCCCTCGAGCAGCTTGCCCACGCGCTCGCGCATTTCCAACGCGGCCTTGTTCGTGAACGTGACGGCGGCGATGTGGCGCGGCTCGAAACCTTTGGCTTCGATCAGGTGGGCGATTTTCTGCGTGATCACACGCGTCTTGCCGCTGCCTGCGCCGGCGAGCACGAGACACGGACCGTCAAGATAACGGACCGCTTCATTTTGGGCGGGGTTCAGGCCTGCGGACATCGTCTGTGGATGGGTAATGCGGTTGAGGGCGCTTCGCTGCGCGGTCGCGAGACCGAAGACCCGGGGGCATGCTGCGCGGTGCGGCCGGCTGGAACGGGCGCTACGGCGTGGCACGCGGCGCTCCGGCGGCCGACGCTCCGCGCGAGAGGAGCGATGTTAACACGGATGGCCGCTACGGATGACCGCGCAGGATATTCACGAAGGGTGGCCGCTACGGACTGCCTTGGTCACTGACTTTGACCGACAGTGGCAACTGCAACTGCAACGGACGCTTTAGCGGATTTCCCGGACAGACGTCTATCAGGAGGCTGTCGGTGTGCCATCAGGCCATGCCACAATTGAGGTGTTGCGCGCCGACGCCGCGGTGGCAAAGCGGCGCGCCGTTTTTGCAGGAAGACACGCATGTCCGCATCGCTGAAGATTGGATTGATGGGTTATGGTTTTGCTGGCGCGACGTTCCACGCGCCGGTGATCGAGCACTGCGGACGGGCGAGTGTCGCGGCCATCGCGACCAGCCAGTCTGCGCATGCGCTGGCCGACTATCCGCACGCGAAGGTGGTGGCCGATCTCGACGCACTGCTGGCGCTCGACGAAATCGAATGCATTGTGATCGCGACGCCCAACGACACGCACTTCGATCTTGCGCGCCGCGCGCTTGAAGCGGGCAAGCACGTGGTGGTCGACAAACCCGTCACGCTGACTGCCGCCGATGCCCACACGCTCGCGAACATCGCGCTGGCTCGCTCACGCCTGTTCGTACCCTTTCACAACCGTCGCTGGGACGGTGATTTCCTGACCGTGCGGGATTTGCTTGCCAGCGGGCAATTAGGGCGCATCACGCACTACGAATCGCATTTCGACCGCTTCCGGCCACAGGTGCAGCAGCGCTGGCGCGAGGAGGCTTCGCGCGGGGGCGGCTTGCTGTTCGATCTTGGGCCGCATCTGATCGATCAGGCGTTGGCGTTGTTTGGCGCTCCTCGGACCGTTTCGGCGACGGTGCGCGCGCATCGCGATCAGGCTAGCGCACCGGATTATGTGCATATCCAGTTGGGGTATGACGAATTCGAGGTGGTGTTGCACGCCAGCGCGTTGACTGCGCTGGTCGCGCCGCGGTTTACGATTCACGGCACGCGTGGGAGCTATGTGAAATATGGGCTCGATACGCAGGAAGATCAGTTGAAAGCTGGACTGCGGCCTGGCGATGAGGGGTTTGGCGCCGGCAATGCGGCGGGGGCGCTGCGCGTGCTGGAAGGTGAGCGGGTTGTTGAGCGGGAGGTGCCTACCCGCAATGGGGATTACGTCGGGTTTTATATCGCGTTGGCTGATGCCATTCAGAATGGCGTGAAGTTTCCTGTTAGTGCTCAGGATGCGGTTGATGTCATGACTGTTGTCGAGCTTGCCGCTCGGAGCTCGGATGAAGGTGCTCGGTTGGGGTTTGATCGTATCAAATGATGGGGTTTTTTTGCCTTTGGCGGCGGCATTTCGTTGTGCCTGCGGCGTTGGCCTTTTCTTGTTTGCTTATTGGTTTATTAGCGTCGCCCCTGTGCGGGGCGGCACCTACTTTTCTTTGCCGGCCGCAAAGAAAAGTAGGCAAAAGAAAGCGGCTTCAAACCGCTAATTCTTAAGCGGATCCCCTGGCTTGGAGGGGACTGTGGCTCCGTAGAGATTGAGCCTGCGCACCTTCCCTCGTGAGTGACCAGGCCGTCATGCTTCCAGCGGCGCTGCGCGCGCCGGGGCGGTACTTCTCAAAACCGTCTATGTTTTCAGCGCCACGCTGAGGCGAAGCCGATGGATGGCCCCCACCGCGTACAAACGAAGCACCCGGTTTCCCTGGCAGACCCGTCCGCGACGCACGCAGTGCGGAGTGGGAGCGGATGACGGCTGTGTCACAGACCGTTATGGACCGAGGTGTGATCCGTTAATCGGACCACCAGCCCCTCCAAGCCAGGGGACCCACTTAAATGTTGGCGGTTGGAGCCGCTTTCTTTTGCCTACTTTTCTTTGCGGCCGGCAAAGAAAAGTAGGTGCCCCCCGCACAGGGGGAACGCTAATAGACCAATAAAAAATGAAACAACCACTGCCGTAGGCATCCAGCAATAATGCCGCCGCCAAAGGCAAAAAAGACCATCACCTCGCCTGGAACATCCCGTTACAAAAAACCACCCCACCGCGGTCAGCGCAAAACAACAACAATCCGTTGCTACCCGATAACGTCACAAAACCCGCCTTCCGGAGAGCCCATGCCCTATACCATCCGCGCATTAACCGCATGCGCACTACTTAGCACTTTGGCCGCCTGCGTGGTGACCCCTCAACCGGCACCGGCACCCCGCCCCAACCCGCAGCAGATCGCAGATCAACGCCTGCACCAAGTCAACGGCCGCCTCGACAACCTCGGCCGCCGCATCGACAACCGCGTGAATCAAGGCTACTACCCGCCCCCGCAAGGCGCCTCCCTGCACCATCGGCTGGATGTGATCCGTCAGGAAGCCCACGACATGGCCGCCCAACACGGCGGCGGCCTGTCATCCGACGAACAGCGCGTTCTGAACCAGGAACTGGACAACGCAGCCCACGCCATCGGCGAATAATCGCGCCAGGTCAGGCATCCGCGCACCATGAGCCCCGCGGGCACCACGTCCCGCGCTTTTTTTGATGCGCGCGTTCCCGCCGCGCCAATCTCCAAGCCGCTCACAGGCCTTAATTTGACAAGCCCCCGGCCCTCGCGTACATTCGCCGCACGCGTCGGGAGAGCGCGCTGGCCGCATATTTTCAGCAGGCCGCGCCGCCGAAGGGGCACACCCGCAAACTCTCAGGCAAAAGGACCGACCGCGTCGAAGAACCCGCGCTGAGGCAACATCAAGGCTCAGGTTTTTCGCACTCTGGAGAGCGGCAGTAGCCGTCTGCATGCGCAGACCCGGCAGGCTGCCCACCGAAGGGGCGCGCGTTTAACCGTGATGAATCAACGTTCTCACGGCGGCGCAATCTCTCAGGTATCGAGGACAGAGGGGTCATGCAACGCAATCGCTCGCAGGCATAAGCCGCGAGGCGTAGCGCCGCATGGCCTTTTTTGTTTCGCGAGACGCCCGAGGCCCCATGACCGAACTCAAACACACCCCGCTCAACGCCACCCATCGTGCGCTCAACGCCCGCATGGTCGATTTCGGCGGCTGGGATATGCCCGTCAACTACGGCTCGCAAATCGACGAACACCGCGCCGTGCGCACCGACGCCGGCATGTTCGACGTCTCGCACATGTGCGTCGTCGATTTCACCGGCGAACGCGTGCGCGCCTTCTTCGAATACGCGCTGGCCAATAATGTCGCCAAGCTGCAAACGCCCGGCCGCGCGCTGTATTCCTGCCTGCTGAATCCGAACGGCGGCGTAATCGACGATCTGATCGTCTACTACTTCGGCGAAGATCATTTTCGTGTAGTCGTCAACGCCGGCACCGCCGACAAAGACATCGCCTGGTTCGGCCAGCTCAACGCCGAAGGCAGCTTCGGCCTGACCATCACGCCGCGTCGCGATTACGCAATCGTCGCCGTGCAAGGCCCGAACGCGCGCGAAAAAGTCTGGCAAACCGTGCCGGTAGCGCGCGCCGCCACCGAAGCGCTGAAGCCCTTCAACGCCGCGCGCATCGAAGACTCGCCGTTTGGCGAATTGACCGTCGCCCGCACCGGCTACACCGGCGAAGACGGCTTCGAAATCATCGTCCCGGCGGACCACGTCGTCGCGCTCTGGACCGCGCTGCAAGCGCAAGGCGTGCGCCCCGCAGGTCTGGGCGCGCGTGACACGCTGCGCCTCGAAGCCGGCATGAACCTCTACGGCCAGGACATGGACGACAACGTCTCGCCGCTCGATGCCGGCCTCGCGTGGACGGTCGATCTGACCTCACCGCGCGATTTCGTCGGCAAGGGCAAGCTCGAAGCCGATGGCTCGCAAGCGGCATTTGTCGGCCTGATCCTGCGCAAGGAAAACGGCAAGGCAGCGGGCGTGCTGCGTGCCCATCAAAAAGTCGTCACGCCGCACGGCGAGGGCGAAATCACCAGCGGCACTTTTTCACCCACCATGCAGGAATCGATCGCTTTTGCGCGCGTGCCGAAAGGCGTGCAGCCGGGCGACACCGTTCACGTTCAGATTCGTGACAAAGCCCTTCCTGCAAGCGTGGTAAAACTGCCATTCGTGCGCAACGGCAAAGTGCTCGCGGTTTAAGCCGCCGGCGCGTGCGTCAGTCCACTTTTAAGTTTCTACCGAACACACCGCATAGGAGCATCCGATGAGCATCCCGGCCGATCTGAAATATACCGAATCGCACGAATGGGTCCGCACCGAAGCGGACGGCACGCTGACGGTCGGCATCACCGACCACGCGCAGGAAGCGCTCGGCGACATCGTCTTCTTCGAAGTCCAGGAACTGGGCAAGACTGTCACGGCAGGCGACACCGTCGCCGTGATCGAATCGGTGAAAGCCGCTTCCGATATCTACGCGCCGGTCTCGGGCGAAATCATCGAAGCGAACACGGCGGTCGCCGACACACCTGACTCGGTCAACACCACGCCGTACGAAAGCTGGCTCTTCAAGATCAAGCCGGCCGCGGGCGCGACGCAAGATCGCCTGATCGACGCCGACGCCTACTCGAAATCGATCGGCGCCTGATCTACCTACTCGTTTAAACCGTCAGGTGCGGCGCGTCCGCTTCAACAGTCATAGTCGAACGGACTGCCGCACCGCCAGGAACACCCCATGAAGCTCGAACACCCGGATCGTCTGATGAACCGCACTCCTCTCTCGCTCGCCGCGCTCGAAGTGCATGACGCCTTCGCCGAACGGCACATCGGCCCGGATTCGGCCGACCAGCATGCGATGCTCGAAGCCCTCGGCTTCGCGTCGCGCGCCGCGCTGATCGACGCCGTCATCCCGAAGACGATCCGCCGCGGCGAAACGCTGCCGCTCGGCCCCTTCGCGCAACCGAAGAGCGAGGCCGAAGCGCTCGCCGCGCTGCGTGAACTGGCGGACAAGAACCAGGTGTTCCGCTCGTACATCGGGCAGGGCTACTACAACGCACACACGCCGACGGTGATCCTGCGAAACGTGCTGGAAAATCCGGCGTGGTACACCGCGTACACGCCGTACCAGCCGGAAATCTCGCAGGGCCGTCTGGAAGCGCTGCTGAACTTCCAGCAGATGATCGTCGACCTGACGGGTCTGGCGATCTCGAACGCATCGCTGCTCGACGAAGCCACCGCTGCCGCCGAAGCAATGACGCTGCTGCAACGCATCGGCAAACCGAAATCGAACGTGTTCTTCGTGGCCGACGACGTGCTGCCGCAAACCATCGAAGTGGTGAAGACACGCGCCACGCCGGTCGGCATCGAAGTGAAGGTGGGCCCGGCCGCGGAAGCCGCGAACGCCAACGCGTTCGGCGTGCTCCTGCAATACCCGGGCGTGAACGGCGACGTGCGTGATTACCGTGCGCTCACCGAAGCGATCCACGCAGCGGGCGGCCACGTGGTGGTCGCAGCCGACCTGCTGGCGCTCACCGTGCTCACGCCGCCGGGCGAATGGGGCGCGGACGTGGCGGTCGGCAATACGCAGCGCTTTGGCGTGCCGGTCGGCTTCGGCGGCCCGCATGCGGCCTATCTCGCCGTGCGCGACGAATTCAAGCGTCAGATGCCGGGCCGTCTGGTCGGCGTGACGGTCGACGCGCAAGGCAATCCGGCACTGCGTCTCGCGCTGCAAACGCGCGAGCAGCATATCCGCCGCGAGAAGGCCACCTCGAACGTGTGTACCGCGCAAGCGCTGCTCGCGATCATGGCCAGCATGTACGCGGTTTATCACGGCCCGCACGGCCTGAAGACGATTGCGCTGCGCGTGAACCGCATTGCTGCGTTGCTGGCTGAAGGTGCGAAGCAACTGGGCTACACGCTCGTCAACGAAACGTTCTTCGACACGCTGACATTCGAAAGCGGCGCGCGCACACAGGCGCTTCACGACGCCGCGAAAGCGAAGCGCATCAACCTGCGCCGCGTGAGCGACACGCAAGTCGGCCTGTCGATCGACGAAACCACGACGCGCCACGATCTGGCCGATCTGCTCGCCGTGTTCGCCGAAGCAGCGGGCGCGAAAGACGTGCCGCAAGTCGACGCGCTCGACACAGCCATCGCCGGATCGAATCGCGCATCCGTGCCGGCTGCACTGGAGCGCACCAGCGCCTACCTGACGCACCATGTGTTCAATCGCCACCATTCGGAAACGGAAATGCTGCGCTATCTGCGCAGCCTGTCGGATAAAGATCTCGCACTCGACCGCTCGATGATCCCGCTCGGCTCGTGCACGATGAAGCTGAACGCGACGTCCGAAATGCTGCCGGTCACGTGGCCCGAATTCGGTCAGATTCACCCGTTCGCACCGGCTGAGCAGACCATCGGCTATCGCGAAATGATCGATCAGCTCGAAGAAATGCTGGTGGCGGCCACCGGTTACGCAGCGGTCTCGCTGCAGCCGAATGCCGGCTCCCAGGGCGAGTACGCCGGTCTGTTGATCATCCACGCATACCACGCGTCGCGCGGCGAAGCGCATCGCAACGTCTGCCTGATTCCTGCTTCGGCGCATGGTACGAACCCCGCGTCGGCGCAAATGGCCGGCATGCAGGTGGTCGTGGTCGCGTGCGACGCGCAAGGCAACGTCGATACCGCCGACCTGCAAAAGAAAGCCGAGCAACACGCCGAGAAACTGGCGGCCATCATGATCACGTATCCGTCCACGCACGGCGTGTTTGAACAGAACGTCCGCGAAATCTGCGAGATCGTGCATGCGCACGGCGGTCAGGTGTATGTGGACGGCGCGAACATGAACGCGATGGTCGGCCTGTGCGCGCCTGGCCAGTTCGGCGGCGACGTCTCGCACCTGAACCTGCACAAAACCTTCTGTATTCCGCATGGCGGCGGCGGCCCGGGTGTCGGTCCGGTCGCGGTGGGTGCGCATCTCGCGCAGTTCCTGCCGAATCAGATTTCATCGGGTTATGAACGCGCGCCGAATGGGATTGGCGCTGTGTCGGGCGCACCGTACGGGTCGGCTTCGATCCTGCCGATCTCGTGGATGTATATCGCGATGATGGGTGCGAAGAACCTCACCGCTGCCACCGAAACCGCGATCCTCAATGCGAACTACGTCGCGAACAAGCTCGCGCCGCATTATCCGGTGCTGTATTCGGGCCCGGGCGGCCTGGTCGCGCACGAGTGCATTCTCGATCTGCGTCCGATCAAGGACAGCAGCGGCATTACCGTAGATGACGTCGCCAAGCGCCTCGCCGACTACGGCTTCCACGCACCGACCATGAGCTTCCCGGTACCGGGCACGCTGATGGTCGAGCCGACCGAATCGGAATCGAAGGAAGAACTCGACCGCTTCATCGAAGCGATGATCGCGATCCGCGAGGAAATCCGCGCTGTCGAAGAAGGCCGCTCGGACCGTGACGATAATCCGCTGAAGCACGCGCCGCACACGGCGGCGGTCGTGATCGCCAACGACTGGAAGCACGCGTATGCGCGCGAAACCGCTGCGTATCCGTTGCCCACGCTGATCGCGAAGAAGTACTGGCCGCCGGTCGGCCGTGCGGACAACGTGTACGGCGACCGCAATCTGTTCTGCTCCTGCGTGCCGATCGCCGACTACGAGTAAGCGCGGCTGCTACCGCGCACCACCTACCGGTTGCAAGCAGGCGGTGGGGTGGTGCGCGGTTCTGTCGTTCGTGCCCGCAAACGGCTAACATCACACACCGAATCAGCCTAACGAGGAGTTTCGCATGGCGCGACAGGTGCGATTGATGCAAAGCCGGACCGGAATGAGGCGAATCCAGAAGACGTGGCAGCAGGCCTGCTCACTGTTGCTGGCTGGCGCAGCCGTGCTGCTGCCGCTGCGGCAGGCGCAGGCGGCAATGAATTTTTGTGCGGCGCCCGCGCTGCAAACCAGCGAACGCACGAGCGCCGACCCCGGCGTCAAGGCGCTGGTCAGCAACGTGCAAGCGCATCTGAACGAGCAGCCGCATGCGCTGGCGAAATTGCACACTGAAGGCACGCTTCCGCACGAGGGCATCTACGATCAGAGCGTCGAGGCGGAAAAGGATCTCGATCTGTTGCGCGACGCCGCGCTCGCCTGGCGCGCCACCAGCGACGACCGTTATCTGAAGCTGGTCGACCGTTTGCTGTTCGCATGGGTCACCACTTATCAGCCGAGCTTCAATCCCATCGATGAAACCCGTTTCGAAGGCCTGATCCTCGCCTACGACATGACCGCGAGCGCGCTGCCGGTGAAAACGCGCAATGCGTCGATGGCGTTTCTGACGAAATTTGCGAACGGTTATATCGCACAGATCGACGCGCAGCCGCGGCCGTTGAAAGACACCTATCGGAACAATTGGCAAAGCCACCGGATCAAACTGATTGCGATGGCAGCGTTCACGCTCGACAACCGCAAGATGATCAATGCGGCACAGCGTCTGTTTGACGAGCATATCGGCGACAACATCGCGCCGGACGGATCGACGGTGGATTTCGGCGAACGTGATGCACTGCACTACGTTACCTACGACCTGCAACCGCTCGTGACCGCCGCACTCGCCGCCCGCCGCCACAACCGCAACTGGTTACCGGAGAAGGGTTCGAACGGCGCCTCGCTGGCGGCCGCGCTGAACTGGTTGACACCATATGCGGACGGCAGTAAGACACATGAAGAATTCGCGCATTCGAACGTCGCGTTCGATGCCAAACGTCGCGAAGCCGGCTTGCCGGGCTACTCGGGTCAATGGGACCCGAAGAACGCGACCGAACTGTTTCACCTGGCGGCGCGTCTCGACGGACGCTATACGCCGATCGCGCTGCAGCTCGCACCGACGCCGCCCGCGTGGCTCGCCGTGTGTTTGCCGCTGCCGGCGCGCTAAACCCACATTTACCAGCAGGAGCAGTAATGGCAGTCAGCGTGTTCGACCTCTTCAAAATCGGCATTGGCCCGTCCAGTTCGCATACGGTCGGGCCGATGCGCGCGGCGCTGATGTTCGCTCAAGGGCTCGAACGTGATGGGCTGCTCGGCGCGACGGCATCGGTAAAAGTCGATCTGTATGGTTCGCTCGGTGCAACCGGCAAGGGTCACGGTACGGATCGCGGCGTCATGCTGGGCTTGATGGGCGATGCACCCGACACCGTCGATCCCGACACGATCGTGCAGCGGCTCGACGCCGTACGCGCGTCGCGCAAACTCGCGCTACTCGGCACGCACGAGGTGCCGTTCGTGCAGAAGGATCACATTTCGTTTTACCGGCAGGCGCTGGCCGAGCATCCGAACGGCCTGACACTGCGCGCATTCGATGCACAAGGCGCGGCGCTGCGCGAATCGACGTATCTGTCGGTCGGCGGCGGCTTTGTGGTGACGGCAGGCGCGCCGAATACGAAAGTGCTGAGCGCTGTCGACCAGTTGCCGCACTCGTTCCGCAGCGGTAACGAGTTGCTCGCGCTGTGTGAATCGACTGGCAAAAGCATCGCGCAATTGATGTGGGAAAACGAGCGCGTCTGGCACACGGAAGAAGAGACGCGTGCGGGCCTGTTAAAGATCTGGGACGTGATGCAGTCGTGCGTGGCGCGCGGTTGCGGCATCAACAACCCCGATGCCGATGGCAATCTGCCCGGACCGTTCCAGGTGAAACGCCGCGCGCCGCAGCTCTATCGCGCGCTGTCGGGTAATCCTGAACTGGCGCTGCGCGATCCGCTGTCGATGATCGACTGGATCAATCTGTATGCGATCGCCGTGAATGAAGAGAATGCTGCCGGCGGCCGCGTCGTCACCGCGCCGACCAATGGCGCGGCCGGCATCATTCCGGCGGTGCTGCATTACTACACGCGCTTCATGCCGGGTTCGAACCAGCAAGGTGTGATCGACTTCCTGATGACGGCCGCGGCGATCGGCATCCTGTACAAGCTGAACGCGTCGATTTCGGGCGCGGAAGTGGGATGCCAGGGTGAAGTGGGTGTGGCTTGTTCGATGGCGGCTGGCGGACTCGCCGCGGTGATGGGCGGCACGCCGAAGCAGGTGGAGAACGCAGCGGAAATCGGCATGGAGCACAACCTGGGGCTCACGTGCGATCCGGTCGGCGGGATGGTGCAGATCCCGTGCATCGAGCGCAATGCGATGGGCTCAGTAAAGGCTGTCAATGCCGCACGTATGGCGCTGCGCGGTGACGGCACACATTACGTTTCGCTGGACTCCGTGATCAAGACAATGATGCAGACCGGCGCGGATATGAAGACCAAGTACAAGGAAACGTCGCGCGGTGGGTTGGCGGTGAATATTGTGGAGTGTTGAGGGCGGGGATGGGGGTAGATGGGTGGCCGAAGGGGACCCGTGCATTGTCGATTGCGAGGTGCACCGCGTTGACGTCCGCACGCGCGCCAAGGTATGTCAGTTGTATGCGTCTCTACAATCTAACACGGTAGTCTTTACCCCCGAAATGCGATAGCACTCTGAGGGCAGATAAAGCGCTTTTGCCCGGCTCCACGAATACACAACCTTTGTTTCGGCAAAGCCGGGTGGCGCCTGAGTAAGTGTGATCCATTGCGCTGGACGAGCAGATTTTCCCTTACCCCGAACCGCATCCATGCTGGCTACGGGCGGTGAAGTCAAGACGATGCACCACCGGTTCCCAGTGCGTTTCTCAAAGATGGTCCGAGAAGAATTGGTACCCGAAGTCGTGTCTTGGCTGAGAAGCATCTCGCTGGCATCATACCGATTTGTGGTACTCAGCACGTTGTCATCGTTGGCGTAGTCAGGCCCATACACCGCTACCATTCCTTCTTCAATCGAGCCATAGCACGCGCCGTAGTGCGAGTTAGCCCACGCGGGAGGTAAGGCCAAATGTCGTTCTCCGAATGCGGGTATTGCCACGAGAAAAAACAGGAAGCTAAGGCTTCTGTGCAGCATAGGTAACCGTTACGGTTTGGGTTGAAGGGACCGCAGCCGGCGGAAAGGTGCTGCAGAGAAAAGGATTGCCCGGGGGCGACAAGGGCGGATAGTTGAGCGTTCCGGTATCCGTTCTGGGTGGCTGATCCAGCAACACCTCTGCGAGAAGCGACGCAAACTGTTGACGATTCACATATCCGTGGCCGCCTCCATTAACGAGCCAACTGATAAAGCCCACTACCGCTGGCGACGTACCAAGATCCGCGACGCGATTGATGTTGTGCTTGCCCCGAAATGTCTTTGCCAGCCAATACATAGCTGATGATTCGGCTGCATGAACGAAATCCGTAGCAACAATTTTTGGGTCGAATCGAGGCGACCAGCGCTGCGTCGCGCCGCCATTCGCCCAAATATGCGCCGACGTTGCTGTTATTCGATGATCCGCGTATGACAAGACCGCATTATTTGGAATACTCCGATATCGGCTATATGCGTCATAGTTGAGCGGCCAGGTTAGTTGTAGGTAGCCTCTGCCATAGAAAGGGCCGTAGACGCGTCCATTGCCGCTCGAATCCTCCGCCATCGTTCGGAGAATATCGGTCTCAATGTGCACCTGCGCCAAGAAATGCAACAGGCGGAGCCGGCTTTCATTCAGGTATTTCCGGTAAATAAGATTTATAGGTTTCGCATGTGTGCTTCCACGGTCAAACGCCACATTCCAAGGCATGTTTCCGGAAAGCGATCTCCTCGGGAGGCATTGAGCGAGTTCGTTCGCGCTCAGCCAGCCACACTTCCTGAAATGCTCAACAAAAGCCTTCGGCGGGAAATGCCAACATTGGTCGGCTGCTGGCAAATGCGCGTCGTCGATTTCTTCCCAGAAGGCCAAAGCTTGTATATGAGCTTTCAGGAGGGCGAAACCGTCTGATGACAACAAGACATGTAAGCTTTCACTCGACTCCTTGAGCCAGCCCCAACGGTGCTCGATGGCCTCTTCGTTTTTCGACCACTCGATTGGAAATTTGCAGATCGCCGTCGACAAGCGTGCGCGCGCACCGTTGTCATGCAGCCCTTGCACCGCCTCCGCATGCGAGACGTGGCCATCACCATTCAGGTCAAGCCAACGTCTGATCGTTGGTGAATTACATAAGCTTTTCGCCATTGTGTCGTCGTCGATCAGATTCCATCCAGCCCAATCTGGGAAGTCTGCGTCGCTATAGATGCCAATGCCGGGAAGGCTCAAGTTAATCCATCCGGTGGCGTCAGGCGTCGTGATCTTTCGCCAGTGGCCGAACTTACTACCTGTGGGCAGGAAGTCGGTGCCAACGGTACGCCCGAAACGCAGAATTTCGTAAATTGAAGCAGGCGCCGGCACCGTCGCATAGGCGCAACCCGCCGCCTGGTTCAACTCGACGTACTTTGCGCTCAGCCGGGTGGCTTCCTTGTAAAGGTCATATTCGTAGCCACTCCCGCACGGTAGGGATCTGAACACGGCATAGTGCCCCGCGGCATCTTTTTGGAACGTCGTGAGAGTGCACTCCCCCTTTTGATATCGCATGCGGATCACGTACTCCCGTTGGGTCGTGCGCGCTGCTTGCGGTGTGATGGTGCTGCATGGTGGCGGTTCTCTGTCGTCCAGCCGATACGGATGTGGCTCTCGATTCTCGAAAACCGGAGTTCCTTTCGGCACCCTGAACCAGATATCCCCATAGATAGCATCCTTGCGGCCGACCATCGCGGCGAGCGGCCCCGCGGTACGACCGACAAGCTTCCGCAGGTTCGCGTGGTTGCAGACGATTTCAAAATGGATCTGACCAAGCTGCCCGTATATCTGGCCCGCAATGCCGATAACATCCTTCCGATAGACCTTGTTGCCGACGATCATCGGCGAGCTGACGGTTTGCAGATGCATATAGATCGAAAAAAATGTGACCTTTGCATCTTCGCCTTCGCCGATCTCGGTGGAATGCCTGATCACCACGCAGCCGTCATCTGTACGCACGCCGCGATACGACAAAGCCGTTTTCTCAGTGACGTCGGTTTGGCGCGTATAAACAATCGTGCCGTCGGCAATGGCACGGACAGGCGCAGCGGTTCCGTGTGCATCGCGCGGCGCAATGAGGTGCGAGCCACCGTGCCAACCGAGGTTGAAGCTGACAGGATAGGCGCCGTTTCCCGGCGCACATTCCTGCATACCAGCGGCACACATATCCTGATCGGGAATCACGGTATTTCCCGCTTCAGCGGAAGCTATGTCAGAAGTGGGCACATGCGGCAGGAATGGAGGACTTATTAGCATTGCTTATCGTCACTCGCATTTGGAACGATTAAATTGGACATTCGCTGGCCCACGTTTCCCGTACTTATCGAAAGCTGGATGCTACGCGTCAAATTCATCTCGAAAAATACTGCTTTCAGTAAAACGACCATCTGCCCCGTGACGTCGACGGCATAGTCGGCGTAAGCTATAGGCGGCAATTCGCCTGAACAAGACCTACGCGTTACCGACTCGCATGGAGGCCTCATCGCAATGTCGCTGCCGAATGCTCCCGCTTCTGATTCCCCCGCCGCCCAAACCACCGGTGCGCGTCTCATCGTCGATGCCCTGCTGACGCACGGTGTCGAACGTGTTTTCTGTGTCCCCGGCGAGAGCTTTCTCGCCGTGCTCGATTCCCTGCACGACGAAACCGATCGCATCCAGACGATCGTCTGCCGGCACGAGGCGGCGGCCGCGAATATGGCCGAAGCCGTCGGCAAATTGACCGGCCGCCCCGGTGTCGCGATCGTCACGCGCGGGCCCGGTGCCACGCACGCGTCGATCGGTGTGCACACCGCGTTTCAGGATTCCACGCCGATGATCCTGCTGATCGGCCAATGCGCGCGCGAGCATCTCGATCGCGAGGCCTTCCAGGAAATCGACTACCGTCGCATGTTCGGTCAGATGGCGAAGTGGGTCGCGCAGATCGACGATCCAAAGCGTATTCCCGAATATCTGAGCCACGCGTTTCACACGGCAACATCCGGCCGACCAGGGCCCGTCGTGCTGTCGTTGCCGGAAGACGTCTTGAGCGATGCATGCGAGCGCGTTGCCGGCGCACCGGCCTACAAGCGCGTCGCGGCGTCGCCGTCTGCCCCGCAACTCGAGCAGTTGCGCCTGCTGCTCGAAGGGGCACAACGGCCGATGGTGATCGCCGGCGGCAGTGGCTGGACACCCGCTGCATGCGCGGACTTGCAGCGCTTCGTGGAGAACTGGCACTTGCCGGTCGGCCTCGCGTTCCGCTTCCAGGACACGCTCGACAACGAGCATCCAAACTATGCCGGCGATGTCGGGCTCGGCATCAATCCCGCGCTTGCTCAACGTATCCGCGACGCGGATCTGCTGCTGACACTTGGACCGCGTCTGGGCGAAGCGACCACCAACGGTTACACGCTGCTCGACATTCCGAAAACGCAGCAAACCCTGGTTCACGTCCATCAAGGCGCGGAAGAACTAGGGCGCGTCTATGCAGCAGATCTGCCGATCGTGTCCGGCATGCCGGAACTCGCGGCGCTGCTTGCCGAACTAGAACCTTCATCCGGCACGCCCGCATGGGCGGGCACGGCGGAACAAGCGCATCGCGCGTATCTGGACTGGCGCA
Organism: Paraburkholderia fungorum; assembly: GCF_046027215.1. Taxonomy (GTDB): domain Bacteria; phylum Pseudomonadota; class Gammaproteobacteria; order Burkholderiales; family Burkholderiaceae; genus Paraburkholderia; species Paraburkholderia fungorum_D. The sequence goes on from NZ_JAQQEN010000001.1 coordinate 4,477,719, forward strand.
AACCGCGTCAGATTCCCGGCGACGTGCAGATGGGCGAAGTCATCCAGCAGTTGCGCGCGCAACTACCCGAAGACGCAATCCTCACCAACGGCGCGGGCAATTACGCGACGTGGCTTCATCGGCATTTCTCGTACCGGCATTTCCGCTCGCAACTCGCGCCGACCAGTGGCGCGATGGGCTACGGCGTGCCGGCGGCGATTGCAGCGAAGTCGCTCTATCCGCAGCGCGCGGTGGTCGCGTTGGCCGGCGACGGCTGCTTCATGATGTCCGCGCAAGAGCTCGCGACGGCGATGCAATACGATCTGCACGTGATCTTTATCGTCGTGAACAATAGCCACTTCGGCACGATCCGGATGCATCAGGAGCGGCATTATCCGAATCGCGTGCACGGAACGGGACTCACGAATCCGGACTTCGCGGCGTTCGCGCGCTCGTTCGGCGCACATGGCGAGACAGTGGAGCGGACAGAAGATTTCCTGCCTGCATTGCAGCGCTCTATTGAGGCGAGGCGTGCAGCGGTAATCGAAATTCGCATGCCGCAGGAGGCGAGCACGCCGGGCGCGACGCTGGAGCAGATTCGGGAGCAAGGGCGGAAGATGCGCGGGGAGTCGGTTTAGCAAAAAAGTTCGCGGCCGGTGTGTCTATCGTGCCTAAGTGCCTTGAGCCGAATTGTTGACGGGCCGCAAGACTGGATGACGACTGCCTTGCGCGCCACCTGCCGAGCGAACTAGGGTGGCCGTTTGTCGAAACAATTCAAGGAGTCGAAATGCTCAAGGCTACGATACTCGTCGGTATGCTGGGACTATCCGGTGCGGTGTTCGCGATGGACGTGTCCTGTCCGGTTCATCCCACAGCGGAATGGCTCAAGGAAAGCGACGCGCGCGCGCAGATCGAAGCGCACGGCTACAAGATTGCCAGGTTCGAGATCAACGACAACTGCTATGAAGTCGAGGCCTACAACAAGGACGGCAGAAAGGTGAAACTGAACTACGACACCAAAACGCTTGCGGTCGTGCGGCAGAAAATGGAGTGAGGCCGCGGTTCGTGCAGAGCGCTTCATGAAAAAAGCCCCGCATTTTTGCGGGGCTTTTTTTTGACAACGTGAGGCGCGTAACGAAAACTGCTTACTTGCCGCCCACGCTTTGCAGCGTCGTCCACTTGCCGTCAACAACCTTGTACAGCGTGATGCCGCCGTTCTTCAGGTCGCCCTTGCCGTCGTACGCAAGGTTCGCTGCCGTCACTGCCGGCATCGAGGTCTTCGCGAGCAGCGGCAGGTACTTGGCCGGATCGGTCGAGTTCGCCTTCTTCATTGCGTCGAACATGGCCATCGCGCCGTCATAAGCGTACGGCGAGTACGTTTGCACGTCTTCGTTGAAACGCTTCTTGTACTTCGCGACGTAGTCCTTGCCGCCCGGCATTTCTTCCAGCGGCAGGCCCGCGAGCGATGCCACCGTGCCGTTCGCTGCGTCACCCGCGAGCTGGATGAACGTCGGCGTGTGGACCATTTCGCCGCCCATCAGCGGTGCCTTGATGCCCAGTTGCTTCATCTGCTTGACCATCGGGGCCGCTTGCGAATCCGCGCCGCCGTAGTACACCATGTCGGGGTTGTTCGACTTCAGCTTGGTCAGGATCGACTTGAAGTCCACTGCCTTGTCGTTCGTGTATTCACGATCGACGATCGTGCCGCCCGCTGCCTTCGCGGCTTTCTCGAACTGATCCGCCAGACCCTGGCCGTAAGCCGTGCGGTCGTCGACGATCACGATCTTCTTCATGCCCAGCGTCTTCACCGCGAACGTGCCGGCGACCGAACCTTGCTGCGTGTCGGACGTCATCATGCGGAACGTGGTCTTGAAGCCCTGTTGCGTGTACTCCGGCGCCGTCGCCATTGCGATTTCGGGGATGCCCGCATTTGCGTAGATGCGCGAAGCCGGAATCGTGGTACCCGAGTTGAAGTGGCCGAGCATGCCCTTGATGCCGTCATCCACCAGCTTTTGTGCAACGGTCGTGCCGGTGCGCGGGTCAGCCTGGTCGTCGGCCGAATCCAGCACGAAACGAACCGGCTTGCCGCCGATCACCGGCTTGGTCGCGTTCATGTCTTCCACGGCCAGCGTGATGCCGTTCTGGAAATCCTTGCCGTAGTGCGCCTGCGCGCCCGTCATCGGACCGGCGAAACCGATCTTCACGTCTTCAGTCGATTGAGCGTTGGCCGTCCCCGCCAGCGACATTGCTGCAACCAGCGCTGCGCCTGCCAGCTGTGTCATCTTGTGTTGCATAGCTTCTCCTTGGTACCAGGTGTGGATGGAGCGGTTTCGGGGTCGCCGTACCGCTTCCGTTTTATTGAATAAACCGATGAGGTTCGCTCAACCGATCGTCATCAAATTCGCATTACCGCCTGCTGCTGCCGTATTCACGCTGACCGAACGTTCCGTCAACAGACGCTCGAGCGCGTAGTCCTCGTCGCCGCTTTCCAGCGCGCGAGCCGCGACGCCTTGCACCGAGACGATCGGTCCTGGGCGCTTCGCGACTTCCTTCACCAGCGCCAGCAGTTCGTCGCTATCGCCTTCGAATAGCACCGCGTCGAACGGCGTATCGGCGCTCTTCTTCACGCTTGCGTAGGACTTCAACGCGGCGGGCAGCTGCGACACCCATTGTTCACCAGCCGCGCCTTCGAACAAGGCGCGATTTCCCGTAGCCAGTGCCGCGGCGAACTGCACGCGCGCGCCGCTAGCGGTGGACGCGATACACAGCACCGTGCCGCGCGCGCCCAGGGTGTACGTATTGCGCTCGCCGGTGGGGCCCGACAATACCGCAGTCGCACCCGCCAGCACGTGCGACAGATAACCGTCGCAGCGCGCGGCCAGAACCGGTTGCCGCTCAGAAATCAGCCAGTCGCGCAACGCGGTCAGCGCAGCGGCAGGATTGTCGCTGTTTTCTCCGCTTTGCGGCGCATCCACCACCAACGATTGCGCCAGCGACTTCGGCAAACCCGCCGGACGCGTAGCCAGCAGACGCTGCAGATACAACGCGCCGCCCGCCTTCGGACCCGTGCCCGACAAACCCTCGCCACCGAACGGCTGCACCCCGACCACCGCGCCGATCACGTTGCGGTTCACGTAGATGTTGCCGACATGCGCGCGGCTGATCACGTGAGCGATGGTTTCATCGATTCGCGTGTGGATGCCGAGCGTCAGGCCGTAGCCGGTCGTGCGGATCTGTTCGAGCAGCTTGTCCAGCTGGCTGCGGCGGTAACGCACCACGTGCAGCACCGGGCCGAACACTTCGCGCTTCAGTTCGTCGATGCTGTCGAGTTCGATCAGCGTCGGCGGCACAAATGTGCCCGGCGCGCAGCCATCAGGCACCGGCAGTTGCTCGACCTTGCGGCCTTTTTCGCGCATCGCCGCGATATGTGCGTCGATGCCGCGCTTCGCGTCGAGGTCGATCACCGGGCCGACGTCGATCGATAAACGGTCCGGATTGCCCACTGCCAGTTCGCGCATGGCGCCGGTCAGCATTTCCAGCGTGCGGTCCGCGATATCGTCCTGTAGACAAAGAACGCGCAGCGCGGAACACCGTTGACCGGCGGAATCAAACGACGATTGCAGTACGTCCGCGACCACCTGTTCAGCCAGCGCCGACGAATCGACAATCATCGCGTTCTGGCCGCCGGTTTCCGCGATCAGCGGAATCGGCTTGCCGTCCGGATCGAGCCGGTTCGACAGCGTCTTGTTGATCAAACGTGCGACTTCGGTCGAACCGGTGAACATCACCGCGCGGGTACGCGCATCGGCCACCAACGCCGCGCCGACCGTTTCACCGTCGCCCGGCAGTAGTTGCACCGCGCCCGCCGGTACGCCGGCTTCGCGCAGGATACGCACGGCTTGCGCGGCAATCAGCGGCGTTTGTTCGGCCGGCTTCGCGAGCACGGTGTTGCCCGCTGCCAGCGCCGCGGCCACCTGGCCCATGAAAATCGCCAGCGGGAAATTCCACGGGCTGATACACACGACCGGACCGAGCGGACGGTGCGTGTCGTTGGAGAACTCGTTGCGGATCTGCGTGGAGTAGTAGCGCAGGAAGTCGATCGCTTCGCGGATTTCCGCAACTGCGTTCGCCAGCGACTTACCGGCCTCACGCACCACCAGACCCATCAGCGTATGCATCTGCGCTTCGAGCAGATCAGCAGCGCGGGCGAGACAGTCGGCGCGGGCATCGACCGGCGTAGCCTGCCAGATCGGCGCTGCGGCCACGGCATGGGCGAGCGCGGCGCTGACATGCTCCGAGGTCGCTTCGACTACCGTGCCGACCAGATCGCGATGATCCGCCGGATTGCGGACGTCGCGCGCGGTGCCCACGGCAATCTCGTTGTCTGCGAGCAGCGGCGCGGCGCGCCACGGATGATGCGCGCTCGCCAGCAACGCCGACGACAGCGACGCCAACCGATGCTCGTTCGACAGATCGAGGCCCATCGAATTGAGACGCTCGGCGCCGTACAGATTGCGCGGCAGCGGGATCTTCGCGTGCGGCGCGCCGAGCGGCACGATCTTCGACGCTTCGTCGACCGGGTCGGCGATCAGGTCCTTGATGGCGACGCTTTCATCGGCAATGCGATTCACGAACGAGGTGTTCGCGCCGTTTTCCAGCAGACGGCGCACGAGATACGCGAGCAGCGTTTCATGCGTGCCGACCGGTGCGTACACGCGGCACGGGCGGTTCAGTTTGTCGCGGCCGGTGACTTCTTCATACAGCGGCTCGCCCATGCCGTGCAGGCATTGAAACTCGTACTGGCCAGGGTAGTAGTTGTGGCCCGCGAGATGATAGATCGCCGCGAGCGTGTGCGCGTTGTGCGTCGCGAACTGCGGATAGACCGCGTCCGGCGCGCCGAGCAGCTTCTTCGCGCAGGCGAGGTACGACACGTCGGTGTAGATCTTGCGCGTGTAGACCGGATAGCCTTCCAGGCCGTCCACCTGGGCGCGCTTGATTTCGGTATCCCAGTACGCGCCCTTCACGAGGCGCACCATGATGCGGTGACGGCTGCGGCGCGCCAGATCGATCAGGTACTCAATCACGAACGGGCAGCGCTTCTGATACGCCTGCACCACGAAACCGATGCCGTTCCAGCCGGCCAGTTCGGGATCGAAGCACAGCGCTTCGAGCAGATCGAGCGAGATTTCGAGTCGGTCGGCTTCTTCGGCGTCGATGTTCAGGCCGATGTCGTAGCGACGCGCGAGAATCGCCAGCGAGCGCACACGCGGCAGCAATTCGCTCATCGTGCGTTCCTGCTGCGAACGCGAGTAGCGTGCATGCAGCGCGGAGAGCTTGATCGAGATGCCCGGGCCTTCGTAGATGCCGCGACCGCCGGCGGCCTTGCCGATGGCGTGGATCGCCTGCTCGTAGGACGCGTAGTAGCGCTGCGCGTCGGCTTCGGTGGTCGCTGCTTCGCCGAGCATGTCGTACGAGTAGCGGAAGCCGCGTGCTTCGTATTTGCGGCTGTTGGCCAGCGCTTCGGAAATGTTTTCGCCGGTGACGAACTGCTCGCCCATCAGGCGCATCGCCATGTCCACGCCCTTGCGGATCAGCGGCTCACCGCCCTTGCCGATCAGACGCGTCAGCGCCGACGAGAGGCCCGTTTCGCTGTTGGTCGTCACCAGCTTGCCGGTGATCATCAGGCCCCACGTCGCGGCGTTGACGAACAGCGACGGCGCCTGGCCGACGTGCGATTTCCAGTCGCCCTTGCTGATCTTGTCGCGGATCAGCGCGTCGCGCGTGGCGCGATCGGGGATACGCAGCAGCGCTTCGGCGAGGCACATCAGCGCGACGCCTTCCTGGCTCGACAGCGAGAATTCGTGGATCAGCCCTTCGACGCCGCCACCCTTGCTCTTGGTACGCAGCGTTTCGACCAGCTTGCCGGCCATGGTCTGCACGTCGCCCGCGAGATTCGCCGGCAAACGCGCCTGACCGAGCAGGAACGGCACGCATTCCGGCTCGGGGCGACGATACGCAGCGGTGATCGCGGCACGCAGCACCGATTGCGGTTGCACGTTCTGCGCGAATTCGAGGAACGGGTGCGACGCACCGTCTTCCTCGTTTTCCACCGCGGCGCCGTCGGCCAGATCGGCCGAGCCCGTGGCGCCCGACAACTCGGGAGGCAATTGACCGTGCTCGATCTTCTCGAGGTAAGCGAAGATCGCCTGCTTGATTAGCCAGTGCGGAGTGCGTTCGAGACGAGTGGCGGCATCTTTCAGCCGCGAGCGCAGGAGGTCGTCGACTTTGACGCCAAGTGTGGTGCTAGCCATGTTTCCTTCTTCGGATACCAGTCAAACTGCGCTGGCGAAAGACTAAAAGTTGGCCGAATCGTACGCCTCCCAATAAAAAGGTGCAACCATGTATGAGGCAAGGTTGCACCCTCGTGGAAGCCTTATGGCGTCAGGGTTTGCGCCGAACGGCGCTGCGTCTGGCGGCGGCGGTTGCGATCGGTACTTTCCCTGGCGTGTTTCTTTTTGTCTTCGCCCTTATCGAATCGCGCGCCGCGCCGATATACAGAACATAGCGGCACGCGGCCGAAAGGCACGCACATAAAAAGCGGTACGGGGTTTTTGAGGACCTAAAAATGGAAAAGTGGCTGGTGGTATTGGGTATCTGGGTGATGTGCGCGACCTGCGCAGTGCTGTTCATCCGTGGCGCGACGGGTCGAGCAGCTAGACGCGCGTCCGCGGAAGAGCAGACGCTTACGGCATCGCGTGCATCGGCTGGCGAGACGCACGGGGCCTTGAACGACTAAGCGAAGGAGGACGGCGATTCGCGTTTGACATAGCGGCGCCCATTCTCTGAGAAGGCGCGGCGCCCGGTTCAGCCGGGCGCCGACGCCGGCGCACGTGCGTCAGTGCCGGGGAATCCGCTCGAACTGAGCGCACGCATCGTCAGGTGAAACGAACTGGTCGTGCAGGCGGCATAGCCGGCTACCCGCCACGCTCGCACCGAACCCGGAACCGAACACAACGAGACCCGGAATGCTCTGCTCCAGTGAATGCCGATCCGCCGCGCGATACCGGCAGCTCGCGCAACGCCGCGCGCATGTCTCGTCGCGAGCGTCGGCAGTACTGGCGACGCGCACAGCCACGCCCGTCATGAACCCTGCCCCAGGCTATTCCAGTACGGTGCGAACACGTGCGCGGACAGCGCGTAGCCGATCGCGACATTGACTGCCACACCCACCGTAAAGGCCAGGAACGGTTTCAGGCCGGTGGCCGTCAGCGAGCGCAAGCGCGTGGTCAGACCGATGCTCAGGAAACAGAACGTGAACGCCCACGTGCGCAGCGCGGTGATCGGGGCGACGAATTCTGGTGTCACCACCTTGCGGTAATCCGCGAGCGAATAGTGACTTGCGATCCACGTCACCAGCGCCGACGCGATCACGAAGCCGATCACGAATTTCGGAAAACGCGCCCAGATCTCGCCGGGGTTGGCCCGCGCTTTGACGCCGCTGTCCTGCGACTCCCAGCGGGTGGTCGCGACGATCGCGAGCACGAATGCCCAGATGCCGATCCAGATATCGCGTCCTACCACCTTCATCAGCGTGAACGCCTGCAACGACGCTTCCGGCGCGCCGGCAATCGCGCCGCCCGCGTGCTTCGCGAAGTCGCCATAGGCCTGCGCGGCGGCGATGCCGGCGGCGTCGGCGAATTCCGAGGTGCCGATCCATGCGCCCGCCACGGCCGTCGACAACCCCAGCGAGCGCGACGCGAACGGCAGCACGAAGATCATCACGATCGCCCACAAGACCACCAGCGTGATCGCCACCGAAACCTGCTCGCGCTTGGCCCGCACCGCGCCCGCGATCGCGATGGCCGCCGACACGCCGCACACCGCGCCGCCCACACCAAGCACCGCGGCAAAGCGCCGGTCGAGACCGAGCGCCTTGCCGACGAAGAAGATCACGAAGAACGTCACGAGCGAAACGATGGTCGCCTGCCCGACCGCCACCGGTCCCGCCCACACCAGCAGGGTGAACGGCAGCGTCGCGCCGAGCAGCACGATACCCACCTTGATATAGAACTCGACTCGCAAGCCCGCCGAAAACCACTCAGGCAACGTGAACACGTTCGAAATCAGCAGACCGAGCGCCAGCGCCACAAGCGGCGGCTCCAGGTTGTACTTCGACGCATTCACCCAGGCGCCGAGCGTGAAGATCAGCCCCGACGCGACGAACAGAATCAGGAACGAGCCAAGGAACGATCCCACCCGCTGCTTCAATGCGGCGAGGCTAACGCCGAACAACACAGCGAACACGACGAACAGTGCGGCATAGTTCGGCAGGTGCTTGCCCACGTCCTGCGCCGCTTGCCCCACACTCGACCATTTGGCCGGCGCGACCGCCAGCCACTTGATGCTGCTGCCCGAAGCGAACAACGCCCAGGCAATCACGATTACCAGCAGGCCGATCCAGACGGCCCACCAGTCTTCAGTCGAAAACAGACCGCTGCCATGCGCGCCGTGGCTGCTGTGCGGTTTGCTGGGCGCCGCGCCACTCGGCAGTGTTGGGTTGGTATCGCTCATCGCAATGCCCCGAGAAAGTTGAGGTGTCTCGGCGCAGGAAGTGGATTTTTGAGCAAGGACGCGCCGATTCGGCGAAATATAGGCGAGCAAAGCCTTAAAGCGAAACGACCATTCGCTCTATGAATATGACTTAAAGGAGTAACGGCGGCGCCGGGCGAAGACCGGCGTCAGACGTCGAGTGGATCGACTTCGAGATTCCAGCGCAACACGCCCTTGATGCCGCGCAGCGCCGGCTGCCACGCGCGCAAGGTTGCCTGTAAAGCGGCACGCGACCCGCTCTCGATCAGCAATTGCGCGCGATGCACGTGCATCACCTTGACGATGGTGAGCGGCACGGCGTCATAGACGGTCACGCGCTCCGCCGCCGGGATCTCGCTCAAGGCCGCAGCGGCCTGCTGCAAGAAAGCGACCGCGGCTTCGAGCGTGCGCCCTTCCGCGCGCAGCAGCGCCTGGTACACGAACGGCGGCAGACGGGCGTCGCGCCGCTCGGCCAGCGTCGAATTGGCGAAGCCGACATAGTCGTGCCGGCCGAGCGCGTGGTAGAGCGCATGACGGGGATAGCGTGTTTGCACCAGCACCTCGCCCGGCAAACCGGCGCGTCCTGCCCGGCCGCTTACCTGCATCAATTGGGCGAACAGGCGCTCGCTCGCGCGGAAGTCGTGCGAAAACAAGGCCGTGTCGGCGTTCAAGACGCCGACTAACGATACCCGCTGGAAATCGTGCCCCTTCGCGATCATCTGCGTGCCCACCAGGATATCGACTTCTCCGGCGTGCACGTCGGAGAACAGCGCCTGTGCGCTGCCCTTGCGGCGCGTGCTGTCGGCGTCGATGCGCAGCACGCGGGCACCGGGCACCGCGCTCGCGAGCGTTTCCTCGACACGTTGCGTGCCGCGTCCCATCGGCGCGATGTCGACGTTGCCGCAGTCGGGGCACGAGCGAGGAATGCGCGACTCCCAGCCGCAATGATGGCAGCGCAACGCGCGCTCGGGTTTGTGCAGGACGACGTAGGCGCTGCAGCGCGGACAACCGGCCACCCAGCCGCAGGCGTCGCACGCGAGCTGCGGCGCGTAGCCACGCCGGTTCAGGAACACGAGGCTTTGCTCGCCGCGCTCGAGGCGGCCTTTTAACGCAGCGATCAGCGGTCCCGACAACCCTTCCACCGAAGCCCGCCCACGTCTGCGCTCTTCTTCGAGATCGATCAGCTTGACGGTCGGCAATACTGCCTCGGCCACTGCCCGGCGCGATAACGTGAGACGCTTGTAGCGCCCCTGATCCGCCTGCCACCAGCTTTCGAGAGATGGCGTGGCCGACCCGAGTACGACCGGCAAATCGAGCTGTTTCGCGCGATAAATGGCCAGATCGCGCGCCGAATAGCGCAAACCTTCCTGCTGCTTGTAGGCCGGATCATGTTCTTCGTCGACCACGATGATCGCGAGCTTCGGCAACGATGCGAGCACGGCGAGACGCGTGCCCAGCACGATGCGCGCACGGCCGGTGTGCGCCGCGAACCAGTTGCGCGCGCGTTCGCCTTCCGCGAGACCGCTATGCAGCGTGACGATCGACGTGCCCTCCAAGGTGGCGAAACGCGCCCGGAAGGCTGCCTCGAACTGCGGCGTCAAATTGATTTCGGGGACAAGGACGAGCGCCTGGGCGTCGGGCTTTGCGGCCAGTATCTCGGCCAGCGCGCGCAGATACACCTCGGTCTTGCCGCTGCCCGTGACGCCGTGCAACAGGAACGGCGCAAAGCCGCGCGCGTCGCGAATCGCTTCGACAGCGGCCGCCTGTTCACCCGTGAGCGTGGGCAGCGTAGGCGCCGGCGTGTCCGGCGACGCGGGTGCGGCAAGTACCGCCGCCGCTTCAATGACCTCCAGCGCAACCCACCCTTGCTCCCGCCACGCGTCCAGCGTTGCAACGGCCTTGGGGTGGATCGCGCGAGCGTCGGCGGCCAGCAGGAAGTCGGTCTCGGCTAACGCCTGCGCAAGCTTCCGCAGCGCGCTGGCTCGCGCGGGCAGCGCATCGGGCAAAGCGGCGCGCCCAACCGGAGTCAGGCTGTATCGCTCTTCCGGTGCGAACAGGCGCGCCCAGCGCGACGCATCGCGCAAGGCCTGCGGCAAGGCGGGCAGAGCCACTTCCCCGAGGCCACGCTGGTAATAGTCCGCGGCGAAGGCGGCCAGCGCCAGCCATTGCTCCGATACCGGCGGGCATGACGTGCAAACGCCGTTCACCGCCCGGAGACGGTCGGCCGGCACATTACTGTGAGCAGTCACTTCGCAGACAAGGCCCACCACATGGCGCTTGCCGAACGGCACGCTCACGAGCGTGCCCGGCGCGACGCGTTCCGGCGTATCGCAGCGGTAGTCGAATAAGGTCGGCAGCGGATGATCTAGCGCGACGCGGACGAAAGCTTCGCTCACGCGGCAACAGGGAATGGATGCGTTGATGCGTTACAGCGCCGCATCAAGGTGCACGTCAGGTAGACGGCCCCTCCGTCGAAGTTAAAGTAAAACTTCAATTTCGGCGCTAAGTTTTGGATTCCGCTGAACAATTGCAATCGGTCCGTGTGCCTGTGGATAACTTTGTTGAGAACTTCGCCCAGAAGGGCCAAGAACCGCGCCGCTTGGGCCTTCTGTGGGATTCCGCACATTTCGTTGTGAACCCCTGAAACCCTTGCCAGACAAGGCTTAGATCAAATGCGCCGGCAATGTGCAAGGGCTAGGGTACGACGAAAGCTTCTACCGCGCCGCAGCGTGATGAATGTGCATAAGTCAAGTCTTGACAAGAGCAGGAGCACCATTTGACGGCCCGCGGGCTGCGATTTTCTCCTTAGCCCGAGAGCCCAGTGCGCTGCATTGCAGCAAAAACGGTAACGGTTACAGCATCATGCTGGTGCATGAGCGCCGCTGCGAATCGCGCGGCTATGCCGATGGACCTCGTCCACCAGTTCGGCGACGTGCTCCGGCGGCGTGAACTGCGAGATGCCGTGACCGAGATTGAAGACGTGGCCCGGATGATTGCCGAAGCTGTCGAGTACAGCGCGCGCTTCCATGCGGATCGAAGCGGGTGGTGCGAACAGTACGGAAGGATCAATATTGCCCTGCAAAGCCACCTTGCCGCCGACGCGCTCGCGCGCCTTGCTCAGGTTCACGGTCCAGTCCAGACCGACTGCGTCCACGCCGGTATCGGCGATCTCGTCGAGCCACAGGCCGCCGCCCTTCGTGAAGGTGATCACGGGGACCTTTTCGCCGTCGTGGTCACGCTTCAACTGGCTAACGACCTGCTGAATGTAATGCAGCGAGAAGCGCTGGTAGATGCCCTCGGCCAATGCCCCGCCCCACGTGTCGAAGATCATCACGGCCTGCGCGCCGGCTTCGATCTGCGCGTTCAGGTAGGCCGCAACCGACTTCGCGTTGATTTCCAGAATGCGGTGCATCAGGTCCGGACGCGCGTACAGCATCGACTTGACGGTACGGAAATCCGCCGAGCCGCCGCCTTCGACCATGTAGCACGCGAGGGTCCACGGACTGCCGGAGAAGCCGATCAGCGGCACGCGCTGACGGCCTTGCGCATCAGTCAGTGCAGTGCGAATTTCGCGCACGGCGTCGGTCACGTAGCGCAGCGTGGCGTCGATGTCCGGCACGGCGAGGCGCGCCACATCGTCTTCCGTACGCACCGGACGGGCGAATTTCGGGCCCTCGCCCGCCACGAATTCGAGGCCGAGGCCCATCGCGTCCGGCACCGTGAGGATGTCTGAAAACAGAATCGCGGCGTCGAGCGGATAGCGCTCGAGCGGCTGCAGCGTGACTTCCGTTGCATAAGCCGGATTCTTCGCGAGACCGAGGAAGCTGCCCGCGCGACCACGCGTGGCGTTGTACTCGGGCAAGTAGCGGCCGGCCTGCCGCATCAGCCAGATCGGCGTGTAGTCGGTCGGCTGGCGCAGCAACGCGCGCAGGAAAGTGTCGTTCAGGAGTTTATGGGCCACGTTGCGTACGACTGAGGGCAAAGGGGCATTTTACCGGACCCGGCCCGCCGCATCGCGCTTGATGCGGGCAATAACTGAAGCGCGCCTTGCCGGCGGCCGTTTTCCGATCCCGTTCTGCGGCGCCATGCCTCAGCTGAACGGCCAATGTTCAAGCACCAATTACCGGGCTATCATCCGACGGCCTTACCAAACAATTACGCGCAATCAAGGAGACTCGATGAACAAGGCAGCACTCGCACTGCTCGGTGTTTTGACCGGCGTTCTGGTACACGCAGGCGTGGCCCAGGCGCAGACCAGCGCTACCGCCGCGGCACCCTCGCGGCTCGACGAAGTGCTCTCGCGCGGCACGCTGCGCGCCTGCACGACCGGTGACTACAAACCGTACTCGTTCTACAAGACGGATGGCCAGTTCGAAGGCATCGATATCGACATGACCGAGTCGCTCGCCAAATCGCTTGGCGTGAAGGCGGAGTTCGTCAAAACGTCGTGGTCGAATCTGATGAATGACTTTGTCGCGAAATGCGACATCGGCGTGGGTGGTGTTTCACCTACGCTTGACCGGCAAAAACGTGCGTTCTTCACGCAGGCGTACATGGTCGACGGCAAGACGCCGATCGTCCGATGCGACGACGTGAACAAGTACCAGACGGTGGCGCAGATCGACCAGCCGGCCACGCGCGTGATCGTCAATCCGGGCGGCACGAACGAGCGTTTCGCGAAGCAGTACTTCCCGCATGCGAACCTCACCGTGTATCCGGACAACGTGACAATCTTTAAACAGATCCTCGCCGGCAAAGCCGATGTCATGGTGACGGACGCGTCCGAAACGTTATTGCAGCAGAAACTGAATCCAGGTCTATGCTCAGTGCATCCGGACAAGCCGTTTCAGTACGGCGAGAAGGCTTGGCTACTGCCACGTGGCGACGTTGCGTTCCAGCAGTACGTCGACCAGTGGCTGCACCTGGCTCGGGCGACGGGCGAATACCAGGCAATCTCTGACAAGTGGTTGAAATAGGGACGGCGTTTGCTGCGATGCCTGCTCACCGACCAGCGGTCAGCAGGCATCGCAAAGCCCTCAAAGAGTCTCGATCGACGACACATCCTGTAACCGCGCAGCCCAACTATTAAGCAAAAGCAGAGCAATGCGATGGGAAGACCGCTACGGCGATCAGGCATTTCGAGCGGATCTGTCCCCCTCGCGTTGTACTGCAATGCAGCACGGCCGTTCGCTTGCAGAAACGCGCATCGCGCAAGTTCGGTAAAGCACCGGCAACACAGGCGATTCAGTGCAAAAAAGATGACTGTGCAACCATTTCATTCGGAATCGACCGAACGGATTACGCCGCGATATCCGTCGCGAATAGCATCAATCAGGCGTATGAAATTGCAGGCGAGTCATCGGTATAAATTACGTTTGAAACACTCCGAGTTGGCAAAATGTCCCGCAAGCCCTTATCTGGCGGGCGTTACAACCTGAAACACTTTGTTACCGCGCTTGTAGGTTAATTCGCCCACAATGCCCTCAACGGTTTCAACACGGATGTGGCTGGGTGCGTGGTGTGAGCGGATACAATGCACTTGCCGGTCGGCGTAATGCCGGAGCCCTGTAAAGGGGCATCCCTGCTGGGGCCGTAAAACGACGCAGGGTTGTCGTCTCAGTCGGTTCCTTCTTTGGTCTCCTCGCGCTAACCCCGTAGCGTGTGGTTTTTAGCGGGCTCCAGGCCCGCTTTTTTTTCGTCTGGTCAAACGTTTGCGCGCTCATCGGCAGAACCATTTTCTGGCTCGCTGACGACACCCTCAGCGAACGGTTTTCCACAACATGCCGTCGGTGCCGCGATTCCGCGCGGCACCGACCCTGCACGCGCACCCGCTGGCCGATCAGGCCGTCTTGTCTTCCTGCACCTTCAATTCACTGATCATCCGTTCGCGCATGATGAATTTCTGCACCTTGCCGGTCACCGTCATCGGCAACTCGTCGACGAAACGGATGTACTTCGGCACCTTATAATGGGCGATCTGGCCCTGGCAGAATTGCTGGATGTCTTCTGCGGTGGCCTGCTCACCCGAGCGCAAGACAATCCACGCGCAGACTTCCTCACCGTACTTCGAATCTGGCACGCCGAATACCTGCACGCTCTGGATCTTCGGGTGGCGGAAGAGAAACTCCTCGATCTCGCGCGGGTAGATGTTTTCGCCGCCACGGATCAGCATGTCCTTCAGGCGGCCGACGATATTGCAGTAGCCTTCGGCGTCGAGCGTCGCCAGGTCGCCGGTGTGCATCCAGCCGTCGACAATACTTTCCCGCGTTTTCGCCTCGTCCCCCCAGTAACCCTGCATCACCGAATAACCGCGGGTGCACAACTCGCCCGTTTCGCCCACAGGGACGATTTCGCCGAGCGGATCCACGATTTTCACTTCCAGGTGCGGCTGAATCCGGCCGACCGTCGTGGTGCGCTTGTCGAGCGGATCGGTGGTGGAGCTCTGGAGCGACACCGGACTGGTTTCCGTCATGCCGTATGCGATCGTGATTTCGCTCAGATGCATCTGCGAGACGACTTTCTTCATCGTTTCGATCGGGCACGGCGATCCGGCCATGATGCCGGTGCGCAGGCGCGAGAAATCGTAAGCGGAGAAGCTTGGGTGATCGAGTTCTGCGATGAACATGGTCGGCACGCCGTGCAGCGCGGTGCACTGTTCTTCGGCAACGGCCGCGAGCGTGGCGGCCGGATCAAACCCTTCGCCCGGAAACACCATATTTGCGCCAACCGACACGCACGCGAGCACGGCCAGCACCATGCCAAAGCAGTGATAGAGCGGAACGGGAATGCACAGTGCGTCCTGTTCCGTTAAGCGCATGGCCATCGCAATGTAGCGCGCGTTGTTGACGACGTTGCTGTGCGTCAGCGTCGCGCCTTTCGGGTTGCCTGTCGTACCGCTCGTGAACTGGATGTTGATAGGCTCATGGCACGACAAAGTCGTTCCGATGGCGTCGAGCCTGGCCAGGTCGAGCGTCGCGCGGCCCTGCTCAATCACATCGGAGAAGGTCAGCATGCCCGGCGTTTCGGTGTCGCACATGCGCACCACGTAGCGCAGCTCCGGCAGACGGGCGGCACGCAGTTCGCCGGGCGCTTGCGTGGCCAGCTCCGGTGCGAGTTCCTGCAGCATCTCCAGATACATCGACGTCTTGAAGCGTTCGGCGGCGATGATCGCCTTGCAGCCGACCTTGTTCAACGCATACTCGAGTTCCGCGAGCCGATAAGCCGGGTTGATGTTGACCAGAACGGCGCCGATGCGCGCGGTCGCAAACTGGGTAAGCAGCCATTCCACCCGGTTCGGCGACCAGATGCCGACCCGGCCGCCCTTCACAATGCCGAGCGCAAGCAGACCCGACGCCAGCACGTCGACCTCTTCCGCAAACTCTTTCCACGTCCAGCGAATGAGCTGCTCGCGAAACACCACGGCCGGGCGGTCGGGGAAACGCGCCGCAGTGTCGCGCAGAAACTGGCCCACCGTCGCTTCGCTCAAGGGGATGTCGGTCGAACCACGGACGTATGACAGGCCGTCCTTGGGTTCAATGAGTGCACCTTCGCCTGACACTTGCGTTGCCATGGTGTTGTCTCCGTGAGCGGAAGCTCGCTCAATTGAAATGATTTTGAAACCAATTGTGCCATCGGCACGTGTCCGGAAGGCATCAAGTCTTACCCGAAGCGCATGCCGCGCAATGCCCTGATTCCGCGCCGTCGATCTGCGCACACGATTTTGCTCACCTTTCCGTAAACGTCAAGTACGGGTCAAAAAAAAGCAGCCACGAAGGCTGCTTTCTCTCTGATACGTGTTGCCTAGTTCTGGCCGCGCAGCTTGCGCAGACGCTGGATCGCAGCGAGCTGAGCCGTCGCGTACGCCAGTTCCGCTTGCGCGGTGGCGTATTCGAGGTTCGAACCCGTGTTCTGCAGCGCTTCTTCCGCACGCTTGCGTGCATCTTCGGCCTTGGCTTCGTCGAGATCCTTGCCGCGGATAGCCGTGTCGGCGAGAACCGTCACAGCGCCCGGCTGGATTTCGAGGATACCGCCGGCGACGAAGACAAACTCTTCTTCACCGTTTTCAGCTTCGATGCGCACCGCACCCGGACGAATCCGCGTGATGAGCGGCGTGTGGCCCGGCAGAATGCCGAGTTCACCTGCTTCGCCCGGCAGCGCGACGAACTTCGCCTGGCCCGAGAAGATCTGCTCTTCTGCGCTGACGACGTCTACCTTGATAGTTGCCATAAATGTCGACTCCTGTGTCGACCAGAGTTAGCGCTTTAGCGCTTACTCGGGTCCCATGCAAAGCGCGACCAGAGTTAGCGCTTTAGCGCTTACCCGGGCCCCCTGCAAAGCTCGACGAGTGTTAGCGCTTTAACGCTGACTCTCGTCCCATGCAAGGCTGGGTTGAGCGTAGTAAGAGGCGCCGGCTTTGCGTTCCGACACCGTTTTCGGTATCGATACGCGCGAGGCCGGCGCCCGCTTCGTTACACCCGACCTTTACTGGATCTTCTTGGCCTTTTCGAAGGCTTCGTCGATCGTGCCGACCATGTAGAACGCTTGTTCCGGCAGGTGGTCGCATTCGCCTTCAACGATCATCTTGAAGCCACGGATCGTTTCCTTCAGCGGCACGTACTTGCCCGGCGAGCCCGTGAACACTTCAGCGACGTGGAACGGCTGCGACAGGAAACGCTGGATCTTACGAGCGCGCGCCACGGCGAGCTTGTCTTCCGGCGCCAGTTCGTCCATGCCCAGAATCGCGATAATGTCGCGCAATTCCTTGTAGCGCTGCAGCGTTTGCTGCACGCCGCGCGTGATCGCGTAGTGCTCTTCGCCGATCACGTTCGGGTCGATCTGACGCGAGGTCGAATCGAGCGGGTCCACTGCCGGGTAGATACCCAGCGAAGCGATGTCACGCGACAACACGACGGTTGCGTCCAAGTGGCCGAAAGTCGTAGCCGGCGACGGGTCGGTCAAGTCATCCGCAGGGACGTACACGGCCTGCACCGACGTGATCGAGCCAGTCTTGGTCGACGTAATACGCTCTTGCAGCTTGCCCATTTCTTCAGCCAGCGTAGGCTGATAGCCCACTGCCGACGGCATACGGCCGAGCAGTGCCGACACTTCGGTACCGGCCAGCGTGAAACGGTAGATGTTGTCGACGAAGAACAGCACGTCGAGGCCTTCGTCACGGAAGTGCTCAGCCATCGTCAGGCCGGTCAGCGCGACGCGCAGACGGTTGCCCGGCGGCTCGTTCATCTGGCCGTACACCAGCGCGACCTTGTCGAGAACGTTCGAGTCCTTCATTTCGTGATAGAAGTCGTTCCCTTCGCGGGTACGCTCGCCAACACCGGCGAACACGGAGTAACCACCGTGTTCCTTAGCGATGTTATTGATCAGTTCCATCATGTTCACGGTCTTGCCCACACCGGCGCCACCGAACAGACCCACCTTACCGCCCTTGGCGAACGGGCAGATCAAATCGATAACCTTGATGCCGGTTTCGAGCAGTTCCGTCGACGGCGACAGATCCTCGAACGCCGGAGCCTTCTGGTGAATGCCGCGAACCACGTCCGAGTTGATCGGGCCGGCTTCGTCGATCGGGCGACCCAACACGTCCATGATCCGGCCCAGAGTCGGCTTGCCGACCGGCACGCTGATCGGCTTGCCGGTGTTCTTTACCGTCGTACCGCGGCGCAGACCGTCCGATGCACCCAGACAGATGGTACGGACAACGCCGTCGCCCAGCTGCTGCTGGACTTCGAGGGTCAGTTCCGAACCTTCGAGAATGAGCGCGTCGTAAATCTTCGGCATGGTTGCACGCGGGAATTCCACGTCGATCACCGCGCCGATGCACTGTACGATCTTGCCTTCTACCAAAGCAGTAGTACTCATCGCTTTTCCTTTAGATACTCAATTCTTCACTCGCGCAAAGGCGCAGTTTCGATGGGGCTCGCCTGAAGGCGTATGCGCGCCTGTCGTCTTGACGATCAGACCGCAGCGGCGCCACCGACGATTTCCGACAGTTCTTTCGTGATCGCTGCCTGACGGCTCTTGTTGTACACAAGCTGCAGTTCGTTGATGACCGTCTTCGCGTTGTCCGAAGCGGCCTTCATTGCGACCATTCGTGCCGACTGTTCCGATGCCATGTTTTCCGCGACGGCCTGATAGACCAGCGCTTCGACATAACGCACCAGCAGTTCGTCCACCACTGCCTGCGCGTCCGGCTCGTAGATGTAGTCCCACTGCGTGCTCGGCGTCGTGCCGTCTTCGTCCTTGCGCTCGAACTGGTCTGCCGACAGCGGCAGCAGTTGCTCGATCACCGGCTCCTGCTTCATCGTGTTGACGAAGCGCGTGTACGCCAGGTACACCGCCGAAACCTTACCTTCCGAGTACAGGTCGAGCTGCACCTTCACCGCGCCGATCAGCTTTTCCAGATGCGGCGTGTCGCCCAGATGCACGACATTCGACACCACCTTGGCGCGCAGACGGTTCAGGAAACCCAGACCCTTGGTGCCGATCGCAGTTGCTTCGATCGTCTTGCCCTGACCTTCCAGTTCCTTGAACTTTTGCAGCGACGCACGCAGCACGTTGGTGTTCATCCCGCCGCACAGACCCTTGTCGGTCGTCACGAGGATGATGCCAGCCGTTTTCGCGCCTTCGTTCGACACCATGAACGGGTGACGATACTCCGGGTTCGCACGGCTCATGTGTGCTGCGATATCGCGGACCTTGTCGGCATATGGGCGAGCAGCGCGCATGCGCTCCTGAGCGCGGCGCATCTTCGATGCGGCCACCATCTCCATCGCTTTCGTGATCTTGCGCGTGTTTTGCACGCTCTTGATCTTGCCGCGAATTTCCTTCATTCCAGCCATTGCTTGCTCCTTTGTCGGCCCGAGTTACCGCTTTTGCGGTTACTCGGGTCCCATGCAAAGCGTCGGCCCGAGTTAGCGCTTTAGCGGTTACCCGGGTCCCATGCAAAGCGATCGAAGCAGCGCGGGTTCAGTTGCCTGCGGCCCGCGCCGCTTCGAGGTACTTTTATGCCTTGCGGATCACTCGCGGATCAATAAGCGCCGGACTTCTTGAAGTCTTTGAGAGCCGTATGCAGCAGGGCTTCGTCGTCCTTCGAGAGTTCCTTGGTGTCTTCGATGCGCTTGACCAGGTCAGCGTGGCTCGACTTCAGGTATTCGCGCAGGCCCTTTTCGAACGGAAGCACTTGTGCAACTTCCAGGTCGTCCAGGTAACCGTTGTTCGCGGCGAACAGAGCGATAGCCAGTTCCCACACTTGCAGCGGCTGATACTGCGGCTGCTTCAGCAGTTCCGTCACGCGGCGGCCGCGCTCCAGTTGCTTGCGGGTCGCTTCGTCGAGGTCCGATGCGAACTGAGCGAATGCTGCCAGTTCACGGTACTGCGCGAGGTCGGTACGGATACCGCCCGACAGCTTCTTCACAACCTTGGTTTGAGCCGCACCACCCACGCGCGAGACCGACACACCGGCGTTAATTGCCGGGCGGATACCTGCGTTGAAGAGGTCGGTTTCCAGGAAGATCTGGCCGTCAGTAATCGAGATCACGTTCGTCGGAACGAATGCGGTCACGTCGCCTGCTTGCGTTTCAATGACCGGCAGTGCCGTCAGCGAACCGCTCTTGCCCTTCACTTCGCCGTTCGTGAACTTCTCGACGTACTCTTCCGAGACGCGAGCAGCACGCTCCAGCAGACGCGAGTGCAGATAGAACACGTCACCCGGGTAAGCTTCACGGCCCGGCGGGCGGCGCAGCAGCAGCGAGATCTGACGGTATGCCCAAGCTTGCTTGGTCAAATCGTCATAAACGATCAGCGCGTCTTGACCGCGGTCGCGGAAGTATTCGCCCATCGTGCAGCCGGCGTACGGTGCGAGGTACTGCATCGCAGCCGATTCCGAAGCCGAAGCGGCGACGACGATCGTGTATTCCAGCGCGCCGGTTTCTTCCAGCTTGCGCACCACGTTCATGATCGACGAAGCCTTCTGGCCGATCGCGACGTAGATACAGAAGAGGTTCTTGCCCTTCTGGTTGATGATCGCGTCGACTGCGACTGCGGTCTTGCCGCACTGGCGGTCGCCGATGATCAGCTCACGCTGGCCACGGCCAACCGGCACCATCGCGTCGATCGACTTCAGACCGGTTTGGACCGGTTCCGAAACCGACTTACGCCAGATCACGCCCGGAGCAATCTTTTCGATTGCGTCGGTTTTCTTTGCGTTGATCGGGCCCTTGCCGTCGATCGGGTTGCCCAGTGCGTCGACCACGCGGCCGAGCAGTTCCGGACCCACCGGCACTTCGAGAATGCGGCCCGTCGTCTTGACGATGTCGCCTTCCGAAATGTGTTCGTACTCACCCAGAATCACGGCGCCGACCGAGTCGCGCTCGAGGTTCAGTGCGAGACCGAAGGTGTTGCCCGGGAATTCGAGCATTTCGCCCTGCATCACTTCCGACAGGCCGTGAATACGCACGATACCGTCGGTCACGGAGATCACGGTGCCCTGGTTGCGAACGTCTGCGCTCGCTTCAAGGCCCTGGATCCGGCTCTTGATCAGCTCGCTGATCTCAGAGGGATTGAGTTGCATTATTCGCTCCTGATAGTCAATTCTGTTGCGTGCCAGCCGCTTCGGCGCTTTGGGCGCTTCAGGCCGTCAGAGCCGTCTGCATGCTGGCAAGCCGCGCGCGGACCGAGGTATCGAGCACTTCGTCGCCGACCGTCACGCGTACGCCGCCGATGAGCGACGAGTCGACTTCGACCGTCGGCTTCAGCTTGCGCTTGAATTTGCGTTCGAGACTTGCGACGAGTTCGTTCAACTGCGCGCCTTCGAGCGGGAATGCGCTGACGATCAGCACATCTGCCGCCCCTTCGCGGGCGTTCTTCAACTCTTCGAACTGCACGGCGATTTCCGGCAGCAATTGCAGGCGATGGTTATCCACCAGCATCTGCACCAGATTCTTCGCTTGCGCGTTGTCCTTGAGCGGCGACTTGACCGCGGCCAGCAGCAGTTCGCTGACCTGGGCGCGGCTTACTTTCGGGCTCGAGGCGATCGACAGCACTTCGGGCAGACGCGCAACCTGTGCCAGCTCCTGCACGAGCGTGGACCAGGCGGCGATGTCACCAGCTTCGGCCACGCCAAACAGCGCTTCTGCGTACGGACGGGCGATGGTTGCAAGTTCGGCCATGATCAGAGCTCGGCTTTCAGTTGATTCAGCAGGTCAGCGTGAGCTGCCTGGTCGACTTCGCGCTTCAGGATCTGTTCAGCGCCCTTCACAGCGAGAGCAGCAACTTCGCCGCGCAGCGTTTCGCGCGCCTTCACCACTTGCTGGTCCGCGTCCGCCTTCGCTTGCGCGATGATGCGAGCGGCTTCAGCCTGTGCTTGAGCCTTGATTTCGTCAGCGACTGTCACAGCGCGCTTTTCTGCGTCAGCAATACGTTGCTGACCGTCGTTGCGTGCCTGAGCGAGTTCCTGGTCGACGCGCTTGTGAGCGGCTTCGAGTTCAGCCTTGCCCTTTTCAGCGGCAGACAGACCGTCAGCAATCTTCTTCGAGCGCTCGTCGAGGGCGTTGATCAACGGCGGCCACACGAACTTCATCGTGAACCACGCGAGGATCAGGAACACGACCATTTGCGCAAACAGGGTTGCGTTGAGATTCACGGTGTTTCCTTAAACGTTGCTAGTTCGGAAAAGTGAAACGGCAAGGCGCTCATCGATTCTGTATTCGATCAGCGCCCAAGTGCCCGTTCCGCCCTGCGCCTTTACCAGTTATAGCTCAGGCGCAAACTTCCGAGGAACCTCAGCCTGCCAGCTTCGACAGGAGCGGGTTCGCGAACGCAAACAGCATTGCCACACCAACGCCAATCAGGAACGCCGCATCGATCAGACCAGCCAGCAGGAACATCTTGGTTTGCAGCGGGTTCATCAGTTCCGGCTGACGAGCACATGCTTCGATGTATTTGCCGCCCATCAGGCCGATACCGATACAGGCGCCGATTGCACCCAGGCCGATGATGATGCCGATACCGATGGCGGTCAGACCCTGGATGTTGGCGATGAAAGCTTGCATGATCACTCCTTTGTGAAAAGTCTTTTAGAACTGGTTGGAACTGGGATTTAAAAAAACAAAACTAAAACAATTCGTCGTCCGACACGCCGTGTTAGTGGGTGTCGTGTGCCTGTCCGATGTACACCAGCGTCAGCATCATGAAAATGAATGCTTGCAGCAGAACGATCAGGATGTGGAAGATCGCCCAAACCGTGCCTGCGATGACGTGGCCGATAAAGCCGAGCACTGACACGTCCGCGCCGAAACCCCACATGCTGCCGAGCAGGGCAATCAGCAGGAACAACAGTTCGCCCGCGTACATGTTGCCGAACAGCCGCATGCCGAGCGAGACCGTCTTTGCGACGAACTCGATAATGTTCAATGCAAGGTTCGGGATCCACAGCAGCGGATGCGCGCCGAACGGAGCCGACAGCAGTTCATGCACGAAACCGCCTGCGCCCTTGATCTTGAAGTTGTAGTAAATCATCAGCGCGAACACGCCGAGCGCGATACCGAGCGTGCCGTTCAGGTCGGCAGTCGGCACGATGCGATGATGGGGAATGACTCCCGACAGACCCAGCCAGCCGATCACGCGACCCGGCAGGTCGACGGGGATGAAGTCGAGCGAGTTCATCAACGCAACCCAGACGAACACGGTCAGCGCGAGCGGCGCGATGAACGTGCGGCTGCCGTGGATCATCGACTTCGATTGATCTTCGACCATCTCGACTAGCATTTCGATCGCGCACTGGAAACGACCCGGCACGCCGGAGGTTGCCTTGCGCGCGGCCAGATGCAGGATCGCGATCGTGGCCAGACCGCAAACGATCGACCAGAAAAGGGTGTCCAGATTCCAGACGTGAATGTCAAAAATCGACGTCTGGTGCGCGGTGGAAAAGTTCTGCAAGTGGTGCGCGATGTACTCGGACGGATCCAGAGCGCGCGTGCCTTCGCTAGCTGCCATATCGTTAATGCCACCCAAATTGTCGAAAATCGTCTCAGGCCGCTCCCGCCGCCATTCTGTATTGCGGGAACATGCCGGGTGCGGATCGTGTCATATCCGCACTCCTGATGCCGGCGCTGCGCGCCGGCCTGAATTTTGTGCTGCTACTCTCTGTTACTACGTTAGCGCCACGCCAAGGCGATCCAGTAGGTCTTGAGCGCGATGAGGTAAGTCACGAGCAGCGGCACCCAGCGTACGTCGTGATACCAGAAAGCGATGGCTACAAACATCGCAATCGTTGCCCCCATCTTGAGCGCTTCGCCGATCATCCAGCTCATCACTGTTTCGGCGCCGCTCAGCGTTCTAAGGCGTGCCGCGAACAACGCGCCCGGCACCCAGCAGATCGCTCCCCCCAGGAACGCGGACAGCGCAGCAGCGCCCGGCGGCTTGTAAAAAAGCCACCACACCAGCGTAGCACCCAGGGACAAAACCATTTGCGCTGCCACGACCTTGAAAGGCGTAACGCGCGATGGACGACTCACATTCGGACCAAACAGCTTTTCAGCTTCGGCCCGCGTGAGCGGAACGATATTGTTATCTTGTTGCTCGACATCCCACGCATCGTCAGTTGTAACGTGCTGACCGGTGGACGCATCGGAAGCGGTGCGTTCTGCGCGGTGTTCGTCGTGCCCATTCTTTGGCGTTTGATTCGACGCTTTGACCGCCATCGCAGTGTTCCGAAAGTCTTGTTCCAGCCCGCGAGCTTACGCTGCGCTTACGGGGTTGCCGTGCAATTAAATCCGGGCGATTGTAAGCGATAGTTGCAGGCAATTCAAGACTTTAGGCTGTCCAATAACCTGCGTGAAAACGGTCCTCACGATGCGGGAAAGGCCTTCTGGCGGACTCAAACACGGCAAATGTAAGGCGGCCGGGCGGCGGCAAAACGTGCGTTCCGAATCGGGTGCCGCCGAACTCAAAAACAAGTCGCTCCGACGCTGCCGCGGACGTCTCAAAAATGCAACAGAAGGCAATTGTTGCGAGCTTTGGTAGACATAAGCGGCGGTCCTGGTTAGGACCCACCGGTGGCCGCCGGCTCAATCTTCGCCCTGCTCCGGCCTGTGATGCATCCGTTCGGCAGCCGCTCCGCAGCCGGGCCCGGAAATACCCACTTCCACCTCTGCATTGCGAGTGAGTTGTCTGGCGACCCAATGGACTAATCCATCAATCGGCAATCCTGATTATCAGACTTGCAATTTACTCAGGAATCCAATTTATTCGACGACCGTTCAAATCAATCGGACAAAGCGGCGACGATCCTGCGGTCCTCAGCAGATACGATGATCGCCCCACAACTTTAGCCATTAAGAATACGCAAATTGCCGCCGCACAGCTTGCGAGGGCCATCCAGGCAACTCGCAAGCGCATTCGGCGCGCTTCAGGTGCTCACGTGCGACTTGCCTCGATCAGGCGGTCGCGTTACCGCGCAGTCGCATCAAGATGCCTTCCAGCGCGTCCAGATCGCCAAAGTCCACCAGCACCTGCCCGCGGCCACGACGACCGAGCTTGATCTTGACGGTTGCGGCGAGCAGATCGGACAACTCTTCCTCGAGACGTCGCGTATCGCGACCGCCGTCCTGATTTGCACGCGCCTTTACGGCGGGCGCAGCCTTGGTCGTTGTGGTTACCAGCTTTTCGGTCTCGCGCACCGACATACGCTTGTTGACGACCTGGTTGGCCAGCGTGATCTGCGTCGCGGCGTCGACGGCCAGCAGTGCGCGCGCGTGTCCCATGTCGAGGTCGCCGGCCAGCAGCATCGTCTGCACAGGTGACGCAAGGTTGAGCAACCGCAGCAGGTTCGACACGGCACTACGCGAGCGTCCGACCGATTCAGCTGCCTGCTCGTGCGTGAAATTGAACTCATCGAGCAAGCGCTGGATGCCCTGCGCCTCTTCCAGCGGATTCAGATCTTCGCGCTGGATATTTTCGATCAGCGCCATGGCCGCGGCGGCTTGATCCGGCACATCCCTCACGAGGACCGGCACCTCGTCGAGGCCGGCAAGGCGCGCCGCGCGGAAACGCCGCTCGCCGGCAATGATCTCGTACTTGTCCGCCGAAACGGGCCGTACGAGAATCGGTTGCATCAGCCCTTGTGCGCGGATGCTGGCGGCCAGCTCCTGCAACGCGCCTTCGTCCATGCGCGTGCGCGGCTGGTACTTGCCGGCCTGCAGCTTACTGAGCGGCAGCACGTTCGGCGCCCCCTCGATCACCACGGCTTCGGTGATATCCGAGGTGCCACCAAGCAATGCCTCCAGCCCGCGACCCAATCCCTTTTTTCTTGCTACTGCGTTCATCGTGCTTCCTCGATCCGCTTAGGATGCCTGGGGCGCGTCGTTCAGCGCGCGCACCCGCTCAATCATTTCCGCGCCGAACTGCACGTACGCTTGCGCACCGCGCGACGCCCTATCGAACACCACGCCCGGCAAACCATAGCTGGGCGCCTCGGCAAGGCGCACGTTGCGCGGAATCACCACGTCGAATACCTTGTCGCCGAAATGCTCTTTCAGCTGATCGGACACTTGCTGTTGCAACGTGATGCGCGGATCGAACATCACGCGCAACAGACCGATCACCTTGAGATCGCGATTCAGGTTTGCATGCACCTGCTTGATCGTGTTGACGAGATCTGAGAGCCCCTCGAGTGCGAAGTACTCGCACTGCATCGGGATGACGACGCCATGAGCCGCGCACAGGCCGTTGAGTGTCAGCAGCGACAAGGCAGGCGGGCAGTCGATCAGCACGAAGTCATATTCGCTTTCGACGGCAGCCAGTGCGGCCTTCAGTTGTCGCTCGCGGTGCTGCACGCTGACTAGTTCGACCTCGGCGCCGGCCAGTTCGCGGTTTGCCGGAAGCACGTCATAGTCAACCGCCTCCGGCCTCACGCGCGTATCGGCCACGGACACGCCGTCCACGAGCACTTCGTAGACCGTGTTCGTGCATGCAGCCTTGTCGATGCCGCTGCCCATCGTGGCGTTGCCTTGCGGGTCCAGATCGATGAGAAGGACTCGCTGTCCCTGCGCTGCCAAGCTCGCGGCCAGATTGACTGTAGTCGTCGTCTTGCCGACGCCGCCCTTCTGGTTCGCAACGCAGAAGATTTTTGCCATCGTTGGTGTGTCCCTTTTGCTGCTTGGATGAAGTAAAAGCGCGTTTCGGTACTCTGTGCAATCAGGCTGCCGGTGGCCCTAAGCTACCGTCTACCAGAACCTTGATCAAATGCCGTTCGGCGTCGAGCGACGGCACATTCAGCCGAATAATCTGTTCCACGTGGGCGCCCGCAGGCAAACGCTCGATCTCGCTGTCAGGGCGTACACCCTTCATCGCCCAGATCGCACCCTGCTCCGCGACCAGATGACGGGCCAGTGTAACGAAATCCGCGAGCTCTGCGAATGCGCGGGAGACGATTACGTCGAACTTTGCCGGTACTTCGGCGCCTGGCCTCAATGTTTCCACCCGACCAGTCACAACCGACAAATTCGCGAGACCGAGTTCCGCCTTGGCCTGAGCCTGAAAAGCCGTCTTTTTATGAACGATGTCGTTCACGGTGACGGTCCAGTCGGGCAGAACGACAGCCAGTACGATTCCAGGCAGACCGCCGCCGGAACCGACATCGAGTACGGACGATACACCCCGCGACGCGAGATGCGGCACGATCGAAAGCGAATCCAGGATGTGCTGAATCAGCATCTGCCGCGGATCGCGGATCGCCGTCAGGTTGTAGACCGCATTCCACTTGGACAGCAGCGCGACGTAGTCCAGCAGCTTGCCAAGTTGGGCGTCACTCAGATCGAGACCGAGTTCACGGACGCCGTCTTCTAATAGCGGCGCCAATGCGTCCCGAATACTCCCCTTCTGACCTACCGTCATTGCGTCACCGGCGTGCTGTCGGTGCCAGGCTCAACAGGTTTTGTCGGGCGACGTCCCAAACCGCGTTTCAGGTGCACCATCAGCAGGGAGATGGCCGCCGGCGTAATGCCGGAGATACGCGAAGCCTGACCAATGGTTTCGGGGCGAAATTGCGTCAGCTTCTGGCGCGCTTCGAATGACAGGCCTCTGACTTCGGCATAGTCCAGGCCTTCAGGCAGACGGGTGCTTTCGTGTGCCTCATTCCGCACGATCTCATCGGCCTGCCGGTCGATATAACCCTGATATTTGATGCCGATCTCGATCTGTTCCTTGATCTGAGCGAGCAGCACTTCGTCATCGGCGAGGATTTCGGGCGCGGCGCACGCACCTTCGCGCAGTCCACACACGCCGTCGTACGTAACGCCCGGGCGGCGCAGCAGATCCGCAAGGCTGTATTCGTGGTCGATCGGCTTGCCGAGCAAGGCCGTGGCTTCGTCGGCGGGTAACGTCTTAGGATTCACCCAAGTCGTCCGAAGGCGCTCTGTTTCACGTGAAACAGCGTCGCGCTTGCGGCTAAACGCATCCCAGCGAACGTCATCGACCACGCCAAGCTCGCGGCCGACCTCCGTCAGACGCATGTCTGCGTTGTCTTCACGCAGGCTAAGACGATACTCGGCACGGCTCGTGAACATCCGATACGGTTCAGACACGCCGCGCGTCACCAGATCGTCGACCAGCACGCCAAGGTAGGCCTGATCGCGGCGCGGGCACCAGGCTTCCCTGCCCTGCACCTGCAAACCTGCATTGATCCCCGCCAGCAAACCTTGCGCAGCCGCTTCTTCATAACCCGTGGTGCCGTTGATCTGCCCGGCGAAGAACAGGCCATTGATCACCTTGGTTTCCAGCGACGCCTTCAACCCACGCGGGTCGAAGTAGTCATATTCGATCGCATAGCCCGGCCGCAAGATATGCGCGTGCTCCAACCCGCGCATCGAGCGCACCAGCTCCAGCTGCACGTCGAACGGCAGGCTCGTCGAGATCCCGTTGGGATAGAACTCATTGGTCGTCAGGCCTTCCGGTTCGAGGAAGATCTGATGAGATTCCTTCGAAGCAAACCGGTGAATCTTGTCCTCAATCGACGGGCAATAACGTGGCCCCACCCCTTCGATTACGCCCGTATACATCGGCGAGCGGTCCAAACCGCCGCGGATGATGTCGTGCGTGCGTTCATTCGTATGCGTGACCCAGCACGGCACTTGCCGTGGATGCTGCTCCACCCGCCCGAGAAACGAGAACACCGGCACCGGATCGAGGTCGCCCGGCTGCTCTTCGAGCTTCGAAAAATCGATGGTACGACCGTCAATACGCGGCGGCGTACCGGTCTTGAGGCGGCCTTGCGGCAGCTTCAGTTCCTTGAGGCGAGCGGATAACGACACCGCTGCCGGATCGCCGGCACGGCCGCCCGTGTAGTTGTTCAAACCCACGTGAATCTTGCCGTCGAGGAACGTCCCCGCCGTCAGCACAACTGCGCGTGAACGGAAGCGGATCCCCACTTGGGTCACCGCACCCACAACGCGATCGCCTTCCACCATCAGATCGTCGACGGCCTGCTGGAACAGCCAAAGGTTCGGCTGGTTCTCCAGCCTATGCCGGATCGCCTGCTTGTATAGCAGGCGGTCTGCCTGAGCGCGCGTCGCACGGACGGCTGGCCCCTTCGACGAGTTCAGGATGCGGAACTGAATCCCGCCCTCGTCCGTCGCCGCCGCCATGGCGCCGCCGAGCGCATCAACTTCCTTCACCAGATGGCCCTTACCAATCCCGCCAATCGACGGATTGCAGCTCATCTGGCCAAGCGTTTCGATGTTGTGCGTCAACAGGAGCGTCGTATTGCCCATGCGCGCCGAGGCCAAAGCGGCTTCGGTGCCGGCATGACCACCGCCGACGACGATTACGTCAAATTCTGTGGGAAAAAGCATCGCGGATCTCACGCCAGATCGTCGCGTGAGCCTTTTAAAGGAAATGTATGGGCGAATTATAACGGGTTCGGTTTAGGCCCGAATTTCGTCCGAATGGCCAGGCAACAAAAAAGCGGTGTGTTTCACGTGAAACACACCGCTTTGCATGACGCGGACAGGTCCAACCGACGTGATCAAGCCACTTTTTTAGCCAATCCCAGATAGGTTTCGATCACGCGCGGATTCTGCGCCAGATCCGCCGCCGGTCCTTCCAAAGCCAGCTCGCCGGTTTCCAACACGTAGCCGTAGTCGGAGATTTGCAGTGCAGCGCGAGCGTTCTGCTCGATCAGCAGTGTCGCCACCCCTGTCTGGCGCAGCGCGCTGATGATGTGAAAAATCTCCTTCACGATCAACGGCGCGAGCCCCAGGCTCGGTTCGTCGAGCATCAGCAGATCGGGCTTGCCCATCAACGCACGCCCGACCGCGAGCATCTGCCGCTCCCCGCCGGACAACGTGCCCGCAGCCTGCTTGCGTCGTTCCTTCAAGCGAGGAAAAAGCGTGAAGACCGGCTCGAGTTGATCGAGAAAGTTACGCTCCCCCGCCCGTTTGCGCCGATACGCGCCGAGAACAAGATTGTCCTCAACCGTCATCGTGGCGAAGAGTTCGCGCTTTTCCGGCACCAGGCACATGCCGCGTGCGACACGTTTCTCAACCGGCACGGCGCTGACATCTTCACCTTGATAACGGATTGCGCCCTTCGCATGACCAGTCGATGGCAACGCGCCCATGATCGCGTTGAGCAGCGTTGACTTGCCCGCGCCGTTCGGACCGATCACCGAGACGATTTGCCCCGCCGTTACCTTGATCGCGGCGCCGTGCAGCGCTTCGACCTTGCCATAGCGGACCGACAGGCCATTCACATCCAGAATCGGCGCAGCAGTATTCATCGTGTTCTCCATCATTCCACTCCGCCGAGGTACGCTTCAAGCACAGCCGGATCTTGCTGCACATCCTGCGGCAAACCTTCTGCGATTCGCGTGCCGAACTCCATCACGACCAGACGATCGGTGAGATTCATCACGAAATCCATATCGTGCTCGACCAGCAGCACACTCATGCCTTCCGCCTTGAGTCGGCGCAGCAGGTCTGCCAGTTGTAGCTTTTCCTGGTAACGCAGACCCGCTGCCGGCTCATCCAGCAGCAACAGCGTCGGATCGCAACACAACGCCCGGGCGATTTCGAGAATGCGCTGCTGTCCCAGCGCCAGACTGCCGGCCTCGTCATACATATGCTGTTCAAGGCCTACACGGCGAATCTGACGCGCTGCTTCGGCCATCAAGCGGGCTTCTTCCGCGCCATTTAGCCGCGCGACGCTGCGCCAAACGCCAGCCTGCCCACGCAAATGCGCACCGATCGCGACGTTTTCCAGCACCGTCATGCCAGGCAATAGCTTGACGTGCTGGAAGGTCCGGCCGATACCGCGTTTGACGATTTCACGTGAATTCAGCGCGTCGATGCGCTCGCCGCGGAAGGTGATCTCACCGCTAGTAGCCTGAAGCACGCCGGTGACAAGATTGAAGGTAGTCGACTTTCCCGCACCATTCGGTCCGATCAAACCGATGATCTGTCCGGCCTTCACCTCGAAGCTGACGTCGTTCACCGCCACCAGACCGCCGAACTGCTTGCGCGCCTTATTCACGCTCAACAGGTTTTCACCCGCAGTCGGCTTGCTGCGCTGCGGCAACGGCTCCGCATGGTCGGACACATGCGCGCGCGGACCACGCGGGAAAAAGCGCGCGACGAACGGCCATACGCCTTGGCGGGCGTATTGCAGCAGCAGGACCATCAGGATGCCGAACACGATCACTTCGAAGTTGCCGTTCTCGCCCAGCAACTTGGGCAGCAGCGTTTGCAAATAGTCCTGCAGCACCGTCAGGATCGCCGCGCCGAGTACGGCGCCCCACACATGCGAGACGCCACCCACCACCGCCATGAACAAGAATTCGATGCCGTGATTCAGGCCAAACGGCGTCGGATTCACCGCCCGTTGTAAGTGCGCGTACAGGAAACCCGAGATCGATGCCAATACGGCGGCGTAGACGAAGATCACCACGCGCATCCATCCTGTGTTCACGCCCATTGCCTCAGCCATCATGCCGCCGCCGCGCAATGCGCGAATCGCCCGGCCCGGCCGGCTATTAAGCAGATTTTGAACAGACACAACGGCGCCGAGCACGACTACCCAGATCAGGTAATAGATATGCCTGCCCGACTCCAGGTTGATCCCAAAAACATTCAGCACCGGAATGCCGTTAATGCCATCGTATTTGCCGAGCATCTCGAGGTTGCCGAACAGATAGAACAGCGCGAGGCCCCAGGCGATCGTACCGAGCGGCAGAAAGTGACCTGACAGACGCATCGTCACGAGCCCCAGCATTAGCGCGATCAATGCCGTCACCACTACGCCGGCGAGCAGCGCGAGCCACGGCGACACCCCGTGCTGCGTCGTTAGATACGCGGTTGCGTATGCGCCGATCCCGACGAATGCCGCCTGCCCGAAACTCGTCATTCCGCCGATACCGGTCAACAGCACGAGACCGATCGCGACGATCGAATACAGTCCGATGTAGTTGAGCAGCGTCACCCAGTACTCGGGTATGTGAATCGGCTGCGGCAACACGGGCAGCGCGAACAGCACCACGAGGAACAGCCAGAAGAACTTGTTTTGCATGATTCGTTTCATCGTGTCACTCCTCGTCCTCTTCGGCGTGCGGGCTCGCGAGACTCCGCCACAACAACACCGGGATGATCAGTGTGAACACGATCACTTCCTTATAAGCGCTCGCCCAGAACGACGAATACGACTCGAGCAAGCCGACGAGAATCGACCCCGCCGCTGCCAGCGGATAGCTGACGAGGCCGCCGATAATCGCGCCCACAAAGCCCTTCAAACCGATCAGGAAGCCCGAGTCGTAGTAGATGGTGGTCAAGGGTGCAACGAGGATGCCGCACAGCGCACCGAGGCCCGCAGCCAGGGTGAACGCGAGGCGCCCTGCCTGCGTCGTGCCGATGCCGACCAGCCGCGCGCCGAGGCGGTTCACCGAGGTCGCGCGCAGCGCCTTGCCCGAAATCGAACGGTCGAAGTACAGATACAACGCGCCGATCAACACCACTGCGGTGCCGACCACCCACAGGCTCTGTCCGGAGATCGTCAGCGTGCCCAGGTTGAAGGTCGCGTCGGAGAATGCGGTCGTACGCGAACCCTCCGCGCCGAACATCACGAGCCCGAGACCCACCATCGCGAAGTGCACCGCCACTGCGACGATCAGCAGCAGCAGCGTAGTCGCTTCCGCGATCGGCTCGTAGGCCAACCGATAGACGAACGGCCCCATCGGAATCACGATCAGGAGCGTCAGCGCGATCTGCGCGAGCATCGGCAGCGGTTGCAGGAAAACGCCACGCGTCAGCGCATACACGGCGATCGGAAACAGCAGATATTTGCCGACCAGCATCACCAGCGTGCGCGCGGCATGCCGGCGCCGCTCAGGATGCCGCGCGAGCCCTGCTATTTCGACGACAAAGCATGCAGCGCCCATCGCCATCAGCAGCCAGCACGTAGCCGGAAACTTTTGCGTCTGCAATGCGGCGAGCGTCAGCGCGCCGTACGAAACAAACTCCCCCTGCGGGATGAAAATCACCCGCGTCACGGAGAACACCAGCACCAGCGCGAGCGCGAGCAGCGCGTAGATCGCGCCGGTGGTGATGCCGTCCTGCGCGAGGATCGCCGCAATTGATAGATCCATACTTCCTCGTCCTGAAGCGTCGAAATCGAAACCGGGAAACAGTCGCGGCGGCAAAACCCGCGGCCAGCCACGAACCTGCAATGCCTGAAAAGGCGA
Source organism: Paraburkholderia fungorum (assembly GCF_046027215.1). GTDB lineage: Bacteria > Pseudomonadota > Gammaproteobacteria > Burkholderiales > Burkholderiaceae > Paraburkholderia > Paraburkholderia fungorum_D. Next base: position 4,511,029 of record NZ_JAQQEN010000001.1, read on the forward strand.
CCGCCGCGCCGGAACACGGCGCGGCGGTCGGTGCCATTGTCATCGAACAGAATGGCAATGCGGCGTTACATGCCGCACGTTTGCGCGAGAGGCGCGTACCGCTTTTATTTTTAGTCGTTCTGCAGCTTCCACTTGCCGTCGACGATCTGCACGATCACGCGTGCGCGCTTGTCGAGGCCGTTATGGTCGGTCGTGGTGGTGTTCATGATGCCGTGCGAGACCGGCAGCTCCTTGATGTTTTCGAGTGCGCTGCGCAGTGCGACGCGGAATGCTTCGGTGCCCGGTTGAGCGGTCTTCAGCGCGACCGGAATCGCCGTTTCCAGCATCTGGCCGGCATCCCACGCGTGACCGCCGAAGGTCGCCACAGAACCTGCGCCATAGGCCTTCTCATAGGCCGTCTTGTACGCTTCCGACGACTTCTTCACCGGATTCGATTCCGGCAGCTGGTCCGCCACGAGGATCGGGCCGGCCGGCAGGAATTCGCCTTCGCAATCCTTGCCGCACACGCGCAGGAAGTCGTTGTTGGCGACGCCGTGCGTCTGATAGACCTTGCCCTTGTAGCCGCGCTCCTTGAGCGTCTTGGCCGGCAACGCCGACGGCGTGCCCGCACCCGCGATCAGCACCGCGTCCGGATTCGCGCCCATGGTCTTCAGCACCTGGCCGGTGACGGATGCATCCGTGCGGTTAAAGCGTTCGTTGGACACGATCTTCAGATGATGCGCCGCAGCCGCAGCGGTGAACACGTTGTTCCAGCCGTCGCCATACGCATCCGCGAAGCCGATGAAACCAACCGTCTTCACGCCATGACGCTCCATGTAGTCGGCGATCGCATCAGCCATCAGGCTGTCGTTTTGTGGCGGTTTAAAGGCCCATGCGCGCTTCGTGTCCATCGGCGAAATAATCGCTGCGGACGCCGCCAGCGAGATCACCGGCGTCTTGCCTTCGGCTGCCGCGTCGAGCATCGCCAGCGAGTTCGGCGTGACGGTGGAACCGATGATGGCGTCGACGTGATCTTCATCGATTAGCTTGCGGGTGTTCTGCACAGCCTTGCCCGTGTCCGAGGCATCGTCAAGGACGATGTACTGCACGGTCTTGCCGCCGATCTCTTTCGGCAACAGCGCGATCGTGTTCTTTTCAGGAATGCCGAGCGATGCAGCGGGGCCCGTCGTGGACAACGTGACGCCGATTTTCACCTGTGCGAGAGCGGCACCCGCGCCGCACATCAGTGCCATCGCGATGCCTGTGCGTACCCATTGCTTTGTGTTTTTCATTGCAAGTCTCCAAACGCTTTGACGCGCGTATCTGAAATCCGGCTCGCGGGCCGGGTGTCTGAATCTAGTTATAGGGTTCAGGCATGCCAAGCATGGTTTTCCCTGCTCGACGTTAATACCTTCACCGCTTTGGTGCCACTCCTTGTCGACCATCCGACATGGTTACTGCTGCGTACCGCTCCAGCTATTTCTCTCCACAAAACCACTAATATATTAGTAGTGTTGTGCTCTGCATCATTCACGGTCAATAGCCTGCAACCCAAAATGCGGGTATGTCCTGAAGCCGCTTAGCCACACTTTTCACAACGTGTGGGCAATAAAAAAGACGCGTCAACTGCACGCGTCTTATGGTCGGGTTCCGTATCGCTTCGCCTTCGCTCAGTCGCCGGACAGCTTCCACTTTCCGCCGACAATCTCCACCATCACGCGTGCCCGCTGGTCGAGGCCAGAATGGTCGTTCGCGCTCATGTTGAAGATGCCGTGGGAAGCGGGCATGTCCTTGGTGTCTTCAAGCGCCGCACGCAGCGCTTCGCGGAACGCAGGCGTGCCAGGCTGACCCTTCTTCAGCGCACGCGGAATCGCGCGCTGCAACAGCAATCCTGCATCCCATGCGTGACCGCCGAAAGTCGAAACCGAGCCTGCGCCGTAGGCAGCCTCATAGGCGTGCTTGTAGGTCAGTGCGCTCTTCTTCACCGGGTTGGAGTCGGGCAACTGATCGGCTACCAGCAGCGGGCCGGCCGGCAGATACGTGCCTTCGCAATCCTTCCCGCATACGCGCAGGAAATCGTTATTGGCGACGCCGTGCGTCTGATAGTACTTGCCCTTGTAGCCCCGTTCCTTGAGGGTTTTTTGCGGCAGCGCTGCCGGCGTGCCCGCGCCCGCGATCAGCACCGCGTCCGGGTTCTGCGACATGACCTTCAGCACCTGACCGGTCACTGAAGCGTCATTGCGCGCGAACCGCTCGTTAGCGACGATCCTGATCTTCGCGAGATCGGCGGCCTTGCCGAATTCCTTGAACCAGTTTTCACCGTATGCGTCGGAAAAGCCGATGAACGCGACCGTTTTCACGCCGTGATTCGACATGTGCTGCGCAATGGCGGTAGCCATCAGAATGTCGTTTTGCGGCGTTTTGAAGACCCACGCGCGCCTGGCATCCATCGGCTCGACAATGCTGGCCGCAGCGGCCATGGAGATCATCGGCGTGGTGCTTTCGGCGGCGACGTCGATCATCGCGAGCGAGTTCGGCACGACGGTCGAGCCGATCAGGGCATCTACGTGATCTTCGCTGGTGAGCTTGCGTGCGTTCTTGACGGCCTGGGTGGAGTCCGTGGCGTCGTCGAGCACGATGTAATCGATTTTCTGGCCGGCGACCTCTTTGGGCAGCAGCGCGATCGTGTTCTTTTCGGGGATGCCGAGCGACGCAGCCGGCCCGGTTGCCGACACCGTGACGCCGATTTTCACGTCCGCAAATGCATGGCCGCTCCATGCTGCGGATATTCCGGTAGCGACCAATGCCGCACTCATCCAACGCAATGCCGACTTCATCCTGCTCCTCTGCCTACCGCGCTACTTAATTGAATTTAAATGCGTAGATTTAAATCCCGACCCAGTGGTCGGTGAATAGCAAGTTTAGCGGAGCAGACCGGCGCGCTGCAAGCATTTTGCAGGGTATCGAGGTGTGAAACCAGGAGTGATTCGGTGAATAAAAAAGGGTCACCGAATTAGCGGAAGATCTGAATGGCGCTTTATCAAAAACACAAATAAAAAGCGCTGTTGGATATCAATCCAACAGCGCTTTCGTCTGGGCACTGAGTGCCTCATTGTCTCCTCGTTCTCCACCTGCAAAATTCGTGGTGCATCAGAACTGCATGAAGATTAAACGAGCACCTAACTGACTACAACTAGCAATTACCCTAGTGGTGCACTGCGGCACTGAATTGGGGCGCGGTTCGCCAAGCCCCGCCCACAGGACCTATCCGCCTCTGCCGGTTCCAAGAACCGGCAATTTATATCGGATACCGAAGCAATTTCGAACCTGCCCGTTTCACGCTCGAAGTGGCCGCACCCGCGCTACGATTTCGCCGACAATGCCGCGCCGGAACGCCAGCACGCAGGCGATAAAAATGACGCCCGTCACAATGGTCACCGATTCCCCCAGCGAGCGGAACCAGTCAATTCCCGTGGTTGCCGCCAGCGCCGAGCCGATATCGCCGAGCCGGTCCTCAAGCGCGACGATCAGCGCCGCACCCAGCAGCGGACCGAACAGCGTACCCATGCCACCCACCAGCGTCATCAGGATCACCAGACCTGACATGGTCCAGTACGCATCGCTCAGCGTCTCGAAGCCCTGCACCAGCACCTTGAGCGAACCCGCCAGCCCGGCAATGCCGGCCGACAGAATGAACGCAAGCAGCTTGAAGCGATCCGTATCGTAGCCGAGCGAAATAGCGCGCGGCTCGTTTTCCTTGATCGCTACCAGCACCTGGCCAAACGGCGAGTGTACGATCCGCACGATCAGCAGGAACGCCAGCACCATCACTGCAAGCACCACGAAATACAGCGCGACGTCCGACGAAAGATCCAGCAGGCCGAACAGCTTGCCGCGCGGCACGCCTTGCAGACCGTCCTCGCCATGTGTGAACGGTGCTTGCAGGAACACGAAGTAGACCATCTGCGCGAGCGCGAGCGTCACCATTGCGAAGTAGATGCCCTGGCGGCGGATCGCGAACAGGCCGACCACCAGACCGAGCAAGGTCGCCGCAGCGGTACCGGCCAGCACGCCGAGTTCCGGTGAGAAGCCGAGGGTTTGCATCGCATAGCCGGTGACGTAGCCGGCCGAGGCGAGAAACATCGCGTGGCCGAACGACAGCAGACCGGTATAGCCGATCAACAGATTGAAGGCCGCTGCAAACAACGCGAAGCACAGCACCTTCATCACGAAGAGCGGGTAGATGCCGAGCACGGGCACCGCGAGAAGCACGATGAGCAGCAGACCGTAGAGCGCTTTTCTCTGCATCATTTTTCCTTGCCGAAGAGACCCGCCGGGCGCACCAGCAACACGAGCGCCATGATCACGAAGACGACGGTCGCCGACGCTTCCGGGTAAAACACACGCGTCAGCCCTTCGATCACGCCGAGCATCAGGCCGGTGAGAATCGAGCCCATGATCGAGCCCATCCCGCCGATCACGACCACCGCGAACACCGTGATGATCATAGGCTGGCCCATCAGCGGCGAAACCTGAATCACCGGCGCGGCAAGCACGCCGGCGAATGCCGCCAGCGCCACACCGAAGCCATAGGTGAGCGTAATCATCAGCGGCACATTGATGCCGAATGCCTCGACCAGTTTCGGGTTTTCAGTGCCCGCGCGCAGGTAAGCGCCCAGACGCGTTTTCTCGATCACGAACCAGGTTGCGAAACACACCACCAGCGAGGCCACCACGACCCACGCCCGATAGTTCGGCAGGAACATGAAGCCGAGATTGGTCGCGCCGGAGAGCGCCGACGGCACGTCGTACGGCTGGCCGGAAGAACCGTAGATCGAACGGAACACACCTTCCACTACGAGTGTGAGTCCGAACGTGAGCAGCAGGCCATACAGATGATCGAGCTTGTAGAGCCAGCGCAGCATCGAGCGTTCGATCGCCATGCCGAACACGCCGACAACCAGCGGCGCGAGCACCAGCATCACCCAGTACGGCAGACCGAAATACGAAAAGCCCATCCACGCGAGCATCGCCCCGAGCATGAACAACGCACCGTGCGCGAAGTTGATCACGTTGAGCAAGCCGAAGATCACCGCCAGACCGAGACTCAGAATCGCGTAGAACGAGCCGTTCACGAGCCCCAGCAGCAGCTGGCTCAGCATCGCCGGTAGCGGAACGCCAAAGATTTCCATTGAAGCCTTAACCCATCGCCAAGGTGAGATCGGTTACCCACGATCCGGCCGGGGGGGGGGGGGGGGGGGGGGGGCGGCCGCGCCGGGGGGGGGGGGGGGGGGGGGGGCGCCCCCCCCGGGGGCGGGCGGGGGGGGGGGGGGGGCGGGGGGGGGGCGGGGGGGGGCGCGGCATGTGAAACGGTTTGCCGCCAGCCTGTGTACCATCGCGGCACGATACAACGTCCGCCAGGAGCCGCAGACAGACGGTCTTCTGGTTATCAGCCCGCTTTTATTTCCACAACGCGCAGCGCGTTTGCGCCTTCGTCGTGAATGCCTGCTCGCCTGGAATCGTCGCCATGATCTTGTAGTAGTCCCACGGCTCCTTGGATTCAGCCGGCGTCTTCACCTGCATCAGGTACATGTCGTGGATCATGCTGCCGTCCTGGCGGATGTAACCCTTCGCGTAGAAGTCGTCGATCTTCGCCTTCCTGAGTTGCGCCATCACCTTGTCCGAGTCGGTCGAGCCGACTGCTTTCACCGCGTTCAGATAGGTCATGGTGGCCGAATAGTCGGCCGCCTGCAGGCTCGACGGCATCTTCTTCATCTTGTCGAAGTAGCGCTGTGCCCACTTACGCGTGTTGGCGTCCTTGTTCCAGTACCAGCTGTCGGTCAGTACCAGGCCTTGTGTGGTTTCAAGCCCCAGGCTGTGCACGTCGTCGATAAACATCAGCAACGCGGCGAGCTTCATCGTCTTGGTGATGCCGAATTCCTTCGCGGCCTTGATCGAGTTGACCGTGTCGCCACCCGCGTTGGCGAGACCAAGAATCTGCGCCTTCGACGATTGTGCCTGCAGCAGGAACGAAGAGAAGTCCGACGCCGACAGCGGCGCGCGCACCGCGCCGAGCACCTGGCCACCGTTCGCCTTCACCACGTCCGAGGTGGCTTTTTCAAGCGCCTTGCCGAACGCATAGTCTGCCGTCAGGAAGTACCAGGTCTTGCCGCCCTGTTTCGTCACCGCCGAACCCGTGCCGTTGGCGAGCGCCGTGGTGTCGTACGCGTAGTGGATCGTGTACGGCGTGCATTGCTCGTTGGTCAGCGTGTCGGCGCCGGCGCCGATATTCATGTAGACCTTGTGCTTTTCGCCCGCCACCGTATTCATCGACAGACCGGTCGCCGAGTTCGTACCGCCGATCAGCATATCCACGCCGTCGCGATCGAACCATTCACGCGCGCGCGACGCGGCGATATCCGCCTTGTTCTGGTGATCCGCATACACCACGGTGATTGGCTTACCGTTCACCTTGCCGCCGAAGTCGGCGACCGCCATGCGAATCGCTTCGAGGCCGCCCTGGCCGTCGATATCCGCGTACAGACCCGACAAGTCCGTGATGAAGCCGATCTTCACGGCATCATCCGCAGCTTGCGCGCTGCTCACGGTCATGGCGGCACCGGCGGCAACCGCGAAACAAAGTGTGGCAAGCCGCGCGAGTGGGTTCTTCTTCATTCCTGTCTCCTGGTTTCTTCGCTTGTGGTTATCAGAGGCAATCGGGTGTTTTTATACACCCAGTAGATCGTGCAGTACGGGCATCTTGCTTTCGAGTTCACTGGCCCCGAAGTGTTCGACGATGCCGCCGTGCTCCATCACATAGAAGCGATCGGCAAGTGGCGCCGCAAAGCGGAAATTCTGTTCGACCATCACAACCGTATAGCCGCGCTCCTTGAGCGTAATGATCATGCGCGCGAGCGCCTGCACGATCACCGGCGCGAGGCCTTCCGAGATTTCGTCGAGCAGCAGCAGGCTTGCGCCGGTGCGCAAGATGCGCGCCACGGCCAGCATCTGCTGCTCACCGCCCGACAGGCGCGTCCCCTGGCTCATGCGGCGCTCGTGCAGGTTCGGGAACATCGAATAGATTTCTTCGAGCGACATCATGTGCGCCTTATCGCCGACAGGCGGCGGCAGCAGCAGATTTTCCTCGCAGGAAAGGCTCGAAAAAATCCCCCGCTCTTCCGGGCAGTAGCCGATGCCGCAATGCGCGATGCGATGTGTGGGCAGATTGATGGTTTCGCGGCCGCCAATGCGAATCGAACCCGTGCGCCGGCCCGTGAGCCCCATGATGGCGCGCAGCGTCGTGGTGCGGCCCGCGCCGTTGCGGCCCAGCAGCGTGACGACTTCCCCACGGTTCACGGTCAGATCGACGCCGTGCAGAATATGGGATTCCCCGTACCATGCCTGCAGACCCTTGATGTCCAGCGCGGGAGCGGCGCCATCCGTACCGCTCACTTCGAGGCTTTCGCGCTCGGCAATCGTGTTCATGCGTGGGCTCCGGCAAGCGCCGCATCGGCGCTACCCATATAGGCTTGCATCACCAGCGGATTCTTCGAGACTTCGGCGTAGCTGCCTTCGGCGAGCACTTCGCCCCGTTGCAGCACGGTGATCGTGTCGGAGATGCCGGCAATCACGTTCATGTTGTGCTCGACCATCAGGATCGTGCGACCACTCGATACTTTTTTGATCAACGCCGTGACGCGATCGACGTCTTCGTGGCCCATACCTTGCGTCGGTTCGTCGAGGAGCATCAACTCCGGTTCCATCGCTAGTGTGGTAGCGATTTCCAGCGCGCGCTTGCGGCCATAGGAAAGCTCGACCGTCAGCACGTCGGCAAAATCGGTCAATCCGACCTGTGTCAGCAAATCCATCGCGCGATCGTCGAGCTGGCGCAGCGTGCGCTCGCTCTTCCAGAAATGAAATGCTGTGCCTAGCGTGCGTTGCAGACCGATGCGCACGTTCTGCAATGCTGTCAGATGCGGAAATACAGCGGAAATCTGAAACGAGCGGATGATGCCGCGCCGCGCGATTTGCGCCGGGCGTTCATTGGTGATGTCGACGCCATTGAAGACGATCTGCCCCGCAGTCGGCTCGAGGAATTTGGTGAGCAGATTGAAGCAGGTGGTCTTGCCTGCCCCATTCGGGCCAATCAGCGCATGGATCGAACCACGGCGCACGCGCAGATTCACCCCGTTCACGGCGATGAAGCCTTTGAACTCGCGGGTGAGGCCGCGCGTTTCGAGAATCGTATCGCCGAGAATCATGTTCCCTTCCATACGGAGTAAGGCGAAGCACTACGATCTTCCGCGCGAACGGCTGCGCGACGTTTGATGACGGCGGCACCCCCGTGCCGCTCGTTGGCGTGCTGCACCAATCCGGACGGTAGTCCATGGGGCAACACGCAGCATGGCTGCCATTGTCGCGCCAATGATGCAGCGCATTCATTGGGATTTGCACTTAGTGGACGACGAGTGCCTTACACCCGTTGGATGTGCATTGGATGCCGATTGAATGCCCGTACGACGTCTGTCCGATGCGCGCGCGGGCATCAGACAGAGCATACACACGGAACTGTCACACCGCAGACATGGAACGCGTCGTGCCTGTCTGCGCCGCCACGCTGCCGTCTACGCGGGCACGGCGATCTTCGCGGATCATGTCGCTGGCGCGCTCGGCGAGCATGAGTGTCGGTGAATTGGTGTTGCCGGAGGTGATATTGGGCATGACCGATGCATCGACCACGCGCAAGCCGTCAATACCGATTACTCGTAGCCGGTTGTCGACCACGGCGCCCGGATCATCGGTCGTGCCCATGCGGCAGGTGCCGACCGGATGAAAGATGGTCGTCCCGACCGCGCCCGCGGCCTGCTGAAGTTCGGCTTCAGTCTGATACTGAACACCCGGCAGAATCTCCTGCGGCTGATAACGCGCCAGGGCGGGCGCGGCAGCGATGCGGCGCGTGAGGCGCAGCGCATTGGCGGCGACGTGCCGGTCGTAGTCGGTGGACAGATAGTTCGGTGCGATCAACGGCGGCGCTGAAGAATCGGCCGATCCGATATGAACGCTGCCGCGCGACGTCGGCCTTAACTGGCAGACCGACGCCGTGAATGCATTGAACCGGTGCAACGGCTCGCCGAATCGGTCGAGCGAAAGCGGCTGCACGTGATACTCGAGGTCGGGACGTGTGAGCGAGCGATCATCCGGATCGGATTTGGCGAACGCACCGAGTTGCGACGGCGACATCGACATGGGTCCGCTTTGAAAGAACGCGTATTGCATGCCGATCATCAGTTTGCCCCACCAATGCGCGGAGGCGGTATTGAGGGTGCGCACGCCGTTGACCTTGTAGGCCATGCGCAATTGCAGATGATCCTGCAGATTTTCGCCGACGCCGCGCAAGTCCTTCACGACGTCGATACCGAGAGTTTGCAGACGTGCACCGTTGCCGATGCCGGACAGTTCCAGCAATTGCGGCGAATTGACTGCGCCTGAACAGAGGATCACTTCGCAGCGGGCTTTGGCGAGATAGTCGGTGTTATTACCGCGGTATTCGACGCCGGTGCAGCGGCGTCCTTCGAACACGACACGTTGCGTGAGCGCGCCGGTGATGACCGTGAGGTTTGGACGCTTGAGTGCGGGACGTAGAAATGCCTTCGACGCATTCCAGCGGATGCCGCGTTTCTGATTGACGTCGAAGTAGCCGACACCGGTGTTGTCACCGCGGTTGAAGTCATCGGTGGCGGGGATACCGGTTTGTTGCGCGGCCTTTGAAAACTCTTCGAGGATTTTCCATTTGAGGCGTTGCTTTTCGACGCGCCATGCGCCGCCTGATCCGTGTGATTCAGACGCGCCTGCGTGGTGGTCTTCGCTTCGTTTAAAGATTGGGAGGACTGAATTCCATGACCAGGATGGGTCGTTGGTGACGCGAGCCCATTCATCGTAGTCTTCACGCTGGCCGCGCATGTAGATCATGCCGTTGATCGATGAACTTCCGCCGAGTACGCGGCCACGTGGGTATGAGAGGGAGCGGCCGTTCAGGCCGGGTTCCGATTGGGTTTTGTAGAGCCAGTCTGTGCGTGGGTTGCCAATGCAATAAAGGTAGCCTACCGGTACGTGGATCCAGTGGTAGTCGTCTTTGCCGCCTGCTTCCAATAGGAGGACTTGTATGGCGGGGTCTTCTGTCAGGCGGTTGGCTAGCACGCAACCTGCCGTGCCGGCGCCCACTATGATGTAGTCGAATTCGCCTTCCAGGCGACGGGTGGTTTTTTGTGTGGTCATCGGTTTCGTCTCCTAAGGTTTTGGCCTGCTCGGCGGGGGTTGGTTTTTTGTGGTCTCTGGTTTGCCTACGGCGTTTGGTATTCGTTTTTTGTTGGTTGTTTCATTTCTTATTGGTCTATTAGCGTTCCCCCTGTGCGGGGGGGCACCTACTTTTCTTTGCCGCGGCGTGTGTCAAGGTAGTTGTCGCGTGAACCGTTACGCTGCTTGCTTGTACATTTCGGCCGAGGCCGAGCTTCGCTCCGGGTTCAGATACACCGAATCTGGCAGGTGCCAGTCGCGGATGGCACCTGACCAGCGTGCAGGGTTTTGCATGCGTGCGCGCTCGTACAGCGCTCGCCGGCGCGCCAGCAGGTCGTGGGCTTCGCCGCGGTGCCGTTGCCCCGGAGTGACATATTTCAGGCCGCTATGGCAGTGCTCCTCGTTGTACCACTGCACGAAGCGCTGCACCCATACGCGGGCCGCCTCAAGCGTGTCGAACGGCTGCTCGGGCCACAACGGACAGTACTTCGCCGTACGGAACAGCGACTCGGCAAAGGCGTTGTCGTTACTCACCCTCGGCCGGCTGAACGAAGCCTCTACCCCCAGGTCGATCATGGCCGCGCGCATCGTGGCGCCTTTCATTGCACTGCCATTGTCCGAGTGCAGCACCAGCGGACGCCCGGCGATTCCTTCACGCAGACATCCCCTGTTCAGCAACTCGCCCGCATGTTCGGCCGACTCCTGTTCCCACACCTCGTTCATCACCAGCTTGCGGCTGTAGATGTCCTTCATCATGTACCAGTAAAAGTACCGGCCCCTGACCGTGCTCGGCATCCACGTAATGTCCCAGCACCATACCTGGTTTGGTCCATCGGCACGATGCGTCGTGAGCGTGCGTGGTTGCGGGGCCTTCGCACGGCCCCGACGCTGCCCCTGTCCCGCCGCTTTCAGGATCCGGTAGAAGGTCGACTCCGAGGCCAGATAAACCCCTTCGTCGACCAGTTTGGGCACGATCTGGTGCGGCGTCAGGCTCGCGTACACCGGGCGGTTGGCCGCTTCAAGCACGGCCTGACGCTCCGCCTCACTCAATTTGTTAGGCGGCGCTTCACGCTTCGCCTGGATGCGCCCGTCCTCCGGTGCCAGGCGCCAGCGCTGGACGCTGCGCACGCTGAGCCCCAACTGCTCGCATGCACGCGCCCGTCCTGCCCCCTGCCGTACCGCTTCATCGATCAACTGCATGGCTTCTTCGCGATCCGGGCTGCTGATCAGTCGTCCTCTTCCTTGCCCCAGATCGCTTCGGCTTTTTTTCGCAGGTCCAGCAACGCTGCCGCCTCCGCACGGGCCGCATCAGCGCGCCTGAGCTGACGCTCCAGTTCGCGGATCCGCTTTTGCGCAGCCTTTGCCTCATTGCGCTGCGCAGCCGTGGGTTTCGTTTCAGGCACCCCGTTGGCCTGCTCGCACGCCTCGCGCCACTGGCGGATCTGCTCAGGATAAATACCCTTGCTGCGGCAGTACTGGGAGATCTCGATCTCGTTGAGCGACGCCGTCTCCAGCACCGCCCTGAACTTCTCGGCGCTCGACCATCGATTGCCCGTTTTGCCATTGCCCGGCATGAATTCTCCAGCCTGTCTTGCACCTTGCCGCCAGGTGCGTAGCGTCACTGTCGTGATGCCCGTCGCTCCAGCCAGCTCGATGACCGCCCGATTGAACGGCGGCATCATCTGTTTGATTGCCCACTCCCGGGTTTCCGCTGAATAGCGTTTCATCTTCCATTCGCTGTCCGCCCCCCCATCTTTACATTAATCGGTTCGGGTGAGGCGACAACTAGCCTGACATGGAGGGGCCGCCGCAAAGAAAAGTAGGCAAAAGAAAGCGGCTCACACCGCCAACTTTTAAGCGGGTCCCCTGGCTTGGAGGGTGTAGTGGCTCCGTAGAGATTGAGCCTGCGCACCCTCCCACCTGAGTGACCACGCCGTCATACCTCCGGCGGCGCTGCGCGCGCCGAGGCGGTACTTCAGCAAACCACTTCCCTTCTTTTCCCGATCTTGGTCGGCGCCGCGCCTCAACTCGCAGTGGCATACCTTTGCTGACCTGCCGGCTTCGGTGCCGGACCCGACACTTCCAAAACCATCGGTGTCTTTCGGCGCCTCGCCGAGGCGAAGCCGACGGCCCCGCTCACGCACAAACGAAGCGCGCGGTTTCCATGGTGAACCCGTCCGCGACGCACGCAGTGCGGAGTGGGAGCGGATGATGGCTGTGTCACAGACCCTCATGGACCGAAGTGTGATCCGTTAATCGGACCACCGGCCCCTCCAAGCCAGGGGACCCACTTAAATGTTGGCGGTGTGAGCCGCTTTCTTTTGCCTACTTTTCTTTGCGGCGGCAAAGAAAAGTAGGTGCCCCCCCGCACAGGGGGAACGCTAATAAACCAAAAACAAGAGAAACAACCAAACGCCGTAGGCATACCAAAAAATGCCGCCGCCAAAGGCAAAAAAAAACTACTTAGCTACAGGCATAGTGAACTCAGCCCCCTTCCCGATACTATCGGGCCACCTTTGCATGATGCTCTTATACCGCGTATAAAACCGCACCCCTTCCTCACCATAAGCATGATGGTCCCCGAACAGGGACCTCTTCCATCCACCAAAAGAATGCCACGCCATCGGCACAGGAATCGGCACATTGATCCCCACCATCCCGATCTGGATCTGCCGTGAAAAAGCCCGTGCAACACCCCCATCGGAGGTAAACAACGACACCCCATTCGCGAACTCATTTGCGTTAATGAGCTCCACAGCAGAAGCAAAATCGGGCACCCGCACAACACACAGCACAGGACCAAAAATCTCTTCGCGATAAATCTTCATGTCAGTCGCGACATCATCGAACAGCGTGCCGCCAAGAAAGAACCCCTTCTCATGGCCGGACACCTGGTGCCCACGTCCATCCACCACCAGCTTCGCGCCAGCAGCAACCCCAGCTTCGATATACCCGGTCACTTTGTCCCGATGCGCAGCCGTCACCAACGGCCCCATCTCGGCTTCCGATTCCATGCCGTTCAGAATCTTCAGGCTCTTCACGCGTGGTGTCAGCCGCTCGATCAATTCGTCAGCAATGTGCCCCACCGCGACCGCGACCGATATCGCCATGCAACGCTCACCAGCCGAACCATAGGCGGCGCCAATCAGCGCATCGACCGCCTGGTCGAGATCCGCATCCGGCATCACCACGAGGTGATTCTTCGCCCCGCCCAACGCCTGCACCCGCTTGCCGCGTTTAGTGCCTTCCGTATAAATGTACTCAGCGATCGGCGTCGAGCCGACAAATGACAACGCGCTCACATCCGGATGCGCAAGCAGTGCGTCAACCGCAACCTTGTCGCCATGCACGACATTGAAGACGCCGTCCGGCAACCCCGCCTCTTTTAGCAATTCAGCCAGTCGATTCGACGCCGACGGATCACGCTCCGACGGTTTCAGCACAAACGTGTTGCCGCACGCGATCGCGACCGGAAACATCCAGCACGGCACCATCATCGGAAAATTGAACGGCGTGATACCGGCGACCACACCCAGCGGCTGGCGCAGATTCCAGTTGTCGATCCCGCCGCCGATCTGGTCAGTGAAGTCTGTCTTGAGCAGATTCGGAATGCCACACGCGAACTCGACAATCTCGATACCGCGCATCACCTCGCCCTTCGCGTCCGAAAATACCTTGCCGTGCTCGCGCGTGATCAACTCGGCCAGTTCGTCGTGGTGACGGTCGAGCAATTCCTTGAACTTGAACAACACCCGCGCCCGTTTGATCGGTGCCGTTTCGCTCCATGCGGGAAAGGCAGCGCTGGCGGCCGCCACCGCGGCGTCCACTTCAGCGACGCTCGCAAGCGGCACGCGCGCGCTCACGTCGCCCAACGCCGGATTGAAAACGTCGGCAAAGCGATCGCTCCTGCCGTCAACCTTTTTGCCATTGATGAAATGGGTCAGCGCGCGTGCACTCGTCGCGCTCCGCTGGGTCTCGTTCTGAAGTGTCTCGCTCATCTTGTGTCCTCTTTCTGTGGAGTCGTCCGCCCAATCCACACGGCGTGATAAATGCAAGCCTACGGCGCTTCCGGCCGACAAATCCAATGAGTAATGCTCAACTGCGCTATAAGCCGAGCTAATATCAGGATATGGATCTCACTCTGCTCCGGGCATTCGTCACCGTCGCGCGCGAAGGCAACCTCACACGCGCTGCGGTGCAACTCCACCTGACCCAACCCGCCGTCAGCCTGCAAATCAAACACTTGCAGGAGACGCTCGGCGTGACCTTGTTCACGCGCACCTCGCACGGGCTCTCGCTCACGCGCGATGGCCAGGCATTGTTGCCGCATGCCGAGCGTGCGCTCGCTGCGGCAAACGACGTGCAACGCGCGGCCGCCTCGCTGCGCCATGAAGTGCGCGGGCGTTTGCGGATCGGCACGATTCTCGATCCGGCTTTTCTGCGCCTCGGCGGCTTTCTCAAACAGCTCGTGGAAACCTGGCCGCATATCGAAACGGCCTTGCGCCACGGCATGTCGGGCTGGGTGCTGGAGCAGGTTCGCGCCGGCGAGCTGGATGTCGGCTACTACATCGGCCAGCCGAGCGAAGACGATACGCGTGACGGCGCCGCCTTCCATGTCGTCACACTCACCCACTTCCAGTACCGCGTGCTCGCGCCAGCGGGCTGGAAGGATCGCGTGAAAGGCGCACGCGACTGGGGCTCACTCGCCGCGCTGCCGTGGATCTGGACGCCGCCTGCGTCCGCGCACAACCGATTGCTGTCGCGCTGCTTCGCCGAGGCCGGCGTAAAACCGGTCAAGGTGGCAGAGGTGGATCAGGAGCCGTCGATGCTCGATCTGGTCAAGTCCGGCGTCGGTCTTACCCTTGCGCGCGACGCCACCGCGATCGCCGAAGCCCATGCGCACGCGTTGACCATCGTGGAAGGCGTGACCGTGCCAACCCAGCTCAGCTTTATCACGCGCGCCGAACGCCAGGATGAACCGACGATTGCCGTTGCGTTAAAGCTGATCGAGCAGCAATGGGCGACATGAAAGCCGCCTGAGGACGGCGCGCGAGCGATATGAGCCGCTCTCATGACAGCCGGCTGGGCGGCCGCGCCTGAACCGGCGCCCCCATTGAAACCACACCGTCACGCACTTTTTGTTAGATTGACGGTTCCGCGCTAACGCGCCGGCCCCGCATCGTTTTCTGTTCCGTTTGACTTTGTCCATCCCGGCAGCTTCGCCCCGGCATCACCGGAAGCCGCCGACCACTCCATCCTTCCACAGGAACCTGACATGGCACGCAACATTGAAATCAAAGCCCGCGCCCAGCATTTCGAGCAACTGCGCGAACGCGCCGCGCAACTCGCACCGGACGCGCCGCTGATCTTCCGCCAGCAGGACTTTTTCTACGATGTGCCGCGCGGCCGCCTGAAGCTGCGTCAATTCGACGATGGCACGCCGGCCGAGCTGATCTTCTATCAGCGCGACGACCGCGACGGCCCGAAGGCGTCGTATTACACGCGCAGCCCCGTGACCAACCCCGAAGCCATGCACGCACTGCTCGCCACCGCTTTGACCACGCGCGGTATCGTGACGAAGGAACGTCACGTCTATCTGACCGGGCGGACGCGGATTCATCTGGACCGGGTCGATGGTCTCGGCGACTTCGTCGAACTCGAAGTCGTGCTGGCGCAAGACGATGACGAAGAAAGTGGTCAGGCCGAAGCCCACGCGATGTTCGCCAGCCTCGGTGTGCCGGAGTCGGATCTGGTGGCAGTCGCCTATGTGGATCTACTCAACGCGGACAGCGAGCCGAAAGCCGCGTAAAACCCGCCGCCGCGAGTCGGGTGAAGCGGCCGCATCACGCGGCGGCCGCTCCCGGCGAAAGATGTCCCAGCGGCAACGGTCCATTGCGCTTGAAGGTGGTCAGCACGATATTCGAGCGCACGCTGTCGACACCCGGCACGCGCATCAGCTTCTTCATGACGAAAGTGGACAGGTAATTCAGATCTGGCGCGACGATGCGCAGCAGGTAGTCGGCGTCGCCGACCACCGCGTGACACTCCAGCACCTCGGGCAGCACCTCGATCTGTTGCTGGAACTGCTCGATGATCGAATCGCCGTGGTGCTTCAACTTCAAACTCGTAAATGCGGTCACGCCGAGGCCAAGTTTTTCCGGGCGCAGCACGACGCGATAACCATCCACCACGCCTACCTGCTCCAGCCGCTGCAGGCGTCGCCCAATCTGCGACGGTGACAGCGGCACCTGTTCGGCCAATTGCTGGTGAGTTGCACGGCCAAAGCGCTGCAGCACGTCCAGCAGCGCGAGATCGAAGTGATCGAGTTCGAGCATGATTAATTCCCGCATCAATTCCGCATGTGATGCATGATTATTGCATAACACCAAGTTAAAACGCCAACGTTGCGCCCTTTCCGCATGTCTGCCGCTCTACACTTGCATCATCGACTCAACTCGCAGTCATTGCAGAGCGCAGCATCATGACCACACCGAACACCGCCAAACTCAAAGAGCAATTCGACGCCGGCCTCGAAACCCGCGCTGATTTCACTATCGACCAACCCACCGAGCAGTACGGTGCGGTTGACCACGCCGTGTGGCAGCAGCTTTACGCACGCCAGACCGCGCTGCTGAAAGGCCGCGTGTGCGACGAGTTTCTGGCGGGGGTCGAATGCATCGGCATGCCGGCCGACCGTGTGCCTTCGTTCGATGAAATCAACGCAAAACTCACGCCCGCAACCGGCTGGCAAATCGTCGCGGTGCCCGGGCTGGTACCCGACCAGGTGTTTTTCGGGCATCTCGCGAACCGGCGTTTTCCCGTCACATGGTGGATGCGCCGACCCGACCAGCTCGATTATCTGCAGGAGCCGGACTGCTTTCACGATCTGTTCGGCCACGTGCCGCTGCTGATCAACCCGATGTTCGCCGACTACATGCACGCGTACGGCTGCGCCGCGCTCGCCGCCAATGACGCCGGCGCGCTGCCGTTGCTCGCACGGCTCTACTGGTACACGGTCGAATTCGGCCTGATTCGCGACGCGGCGAGCACCAACGGCGTCAAGATCTATGGCGCAGGCATCGTGTCCAGCAAAGGCGAAACGCTTTACAGCCTGGAAAGCGCGGCGCCGAACCGGATCGGTTTTGACCTCGAACGCGTCATGCGTACTCGCTACCGCATCGACACGTTTCAGAAAACCTACTTCGTGATCGACGACTTCGCGCAGTTTTTCAACATCGCGCAAACCGATCTCGCGCCGCTTCTGACCCGCCTCGCCAGCGAGCCGGCATGTGCTGCGGGCGACGTGCTCGAGCACGATCGCGTCATCACACGTGGCTCGCAGGAAGGCTGGCAAGCCGACGGCGATATCTGACCATAAACTGATCCAACCGACTGCGGGCATGCGGCATCCGTGAAAAAATAGCGGATGCGCACGTCGTTTGGCGTGCCTGTTCAGATCAACGAGGTAGCACCATGACTCACAAACTGACTTCCGAAGAACGCGCGACACAAGTCGCGCAGCTGCATGGCTGGCAAGCCGTGGCCGGCCGGGACGCCATCCAGCGCCAGTTCAAATTCGCCGACTTCAACGAAGCATTCGGCTTCATGACGCGCGTGGCAATCAAGGCGCAGGAAATGGATCACCACCCGGAATGGTTCAACGTCTATAACAAGGTGGAAATCACGCTGTCCACGCATGACGCCAATGGCCTGACCGAGCGGGACATCAAGCTGGCACGATTTATTGACAGTATTACCGCTTAATACAAGGGTTCAGGCGCATTCAGGCGCCTCGAAGGGGCAAGCAGGCATTAATGAAAGGGCATTGCAGGCAATCCGGCACCTAAACCTTCAGTTCTACAGGCTATTCTTAAGGTGCATGTAAGTTTCCCACGCAAGCCTGGCGATCGCGTCTAAACGATCCGGTGATAGCGTCTGCTGACGCTGTACAATCATCAGCGCATACGGCTTGGAGAGCGCGCTTGCCTCCTTGCACAGAACGAGTTCGTCGCCGCTTGAAGGTGAGCGGGCGCGCCAGAAGTTGATCGCGGCTTCCAGTTCGTGAATGGTTATCTCGGACATGACTTCGTGATCACTCCACGGCCGCTTAATGGCTGCTCGAAGGCTGCTTCATGGCCGGTTCCTGCCAGTTCGGCATGGCCATGCCGCGCGCTGCCTGTGCAGCATGCGCCCCGGCGAACCGCTTGCCCAAACGCCTAACCCATTGTACTTGAGCGAAATCCATGCGACTCCTTCTGATCGAAGATGACCGCCCCATCGCACGCGGCATCCAAAGCAGTCTCGAACAAGCCGGCTTCACTGTCGACATGGTCCACGACGGCATTTTCGCCGAACAGGCCCTCACGCAAAACCGCCACGAGCTCGTGATCCTCGATCTGGGTCTGCCCGGCATCGACGGCATGACGCTGCTCTCGCGCTTCCGTCAGAGCAATCGCCACACGCCGGTCATCATCCTGACCGCGCGCGACGAACTGAACGACCGCGTGCAAGGCCTGAATTCCGGCGCGGACGACTACATGTTGAAGCCGTTCGAACCCACCGAACTCGAAGCGCGCATCCGTGCGGTGATGCGCCGCAGCGGTCCGCACGGCGATATGCCGCGTCCGGAAGTATCGCTGGGCGGTGTGCGCCTGTCGGGCGTCGATCGCCGCATCTTCAACGACGACAAGCCGCTCGAACTGTCGCCGCGTGAATTCGCGGTGCTCGAAATGCTGCTGCTGCGCCACGGTCGCGTGGTGAGCAAGGCCCAGTTGCAAGACCATCTGACGCACTTCGGCGGCGATCTCGGCGATACCGCGATCGAAGTCTATGTGCACCGGGTACGCAAAAAGCTGGAAAACTGCCGTGTCGAGATCGTCACGGTGCGTGGTTTTGGTTACCTGTTGCAGGAAATCCGCCAAGCCGCATAATCGTCGTGAAGGCCGCGATTCGCGTTGCGGCCCGACGGCGCCGGGCCGGCGCCGCGCACTCGGTGCGCAGTTCGCCGGCATCCGGCGAAATTTCACGGCGTTTTCGCCGTTGCCTCTTTCCCGCGCCTTCCATCATGCCCCAGCCGGCCGCCAATAGTCTGCGCCGTACGCTGCTGCGGCGCCTCGCCGCCCCTCTGTCACTGCTCGCGCTGATGAGCGGCCTGATCGCCTACTGGCTCGCCTGGCAGTACACGCAGCATGTGGTCGACCGCTCGCTTGCCGATCTCGCCACCGCGATCTCCAAACAGATCCAGATTGCCGGTCCGGACGCCAGGGTCACCGTGCCCCCGCTCGCGCAGGCCATGTTCTCGGATCCGGTTGAACAGCTCGTCTATCGCATCAGCAACGGCGATACCGAAATCGCCGGCGACCACACTCTTCCACTGCAAGGCACCAGCGTTCGGCGCATGCATTACGCGTACGTGTTCGAAACCCAGCACCAGGGCGTGACCGTACGCGTGGCGCAGGTGCGCGTCGAACAGCCGACCGGCAATCCGATCGTCGTGGAAGTGGGTCAACCGGTGCATCACCGTTTCCGGATCGCCGCCGAGTTTCTCGTCGCCATCATGATGCCGCTGCTGTTGCTGCTGCTGGCGGGCTGGGTCATCGTGTGGCGCGTCGTCAATCAACAGCTCAATCCGCTGACCGATCTTGCGGATTCGCTGAACCGGCAGACCCACACCTCACTCGAGCCGGTCGACGAAACCTACGTCCCGGTTGAAATCCGGCCGCTTACGGGCGCCGTGAACGCGCTGCTCGGTCGTCTGAAAACCGCACTCGACGGCCAGCGCAAATTCATCGCCGACGCCGCGCATCAATTGCGCACGCCGCTCACCGCCGTCAAGCTGCACGCCGAACAGGCCGCCGTGGCGCGCGATCCGCAGCAAACCCTCGCCGCAGTACGTGAGTTGCGCGCGGCGGCCGATCGCGCGGTGCGGCTGTCAAACCAGTTGCTTTCGCTTGCGCGTGCCGAGCCGGCCGAACAGGCGGCGCGTTTCGTCAATGTGGATATGGCGGCGCTCGCGTTCGATACCGGTGCGGAATGGGTCCCCCGCGCGCTGGCCTCCCACGTCGACTTGGGCTTTCAACGCCTCGACGATGCCGCCAACCAGTTTCCCTTGATCGCGCGCGGCAATCCGGTCCTGCTGCACGAGGTGATCGCCAATTTGCTGGACAACGCGCTCAAGTACGTGCCGCCGTCGCGCTTCGACGGCGGCCGTATCACCGTGACGGTGTCGCAAACGGTGATCGACGATCTGCGCATGGCCGAAATCGTCGTCGAAGACAACGGACCGGGTGTGCCGCACACGCAGCAGGTCGATCTGTTCAAACGCTTTTTCCGTGGCGACGCTCAAAGCGACACGGGTGTGGACGGCGGCGCCGGTCTTGGACTCGCAATCGTCCATGACATCATGGTGCTGCATCATGGCAGCGTGCATTACGAAGATGCGCCGGATGGCGGGGCACGTTTCATCGTACGCATTCCGCTCGTGACGACCAGCGTTCAGCGTGATCCGGATACCGACGCAAGGCGCCCGGCAAAAAAACCGGCGCACTCGGCGCCGATCGATATGTGACGATATTGCGGATCAACGAGCTGCCTTGAGGTTCAGACGTGTTCACCTCCAGCAGCCCGTGGGTCATTTCTTTTTGGCGCTTTTCGCCTTCTTCGTGGCTTTAGCCGACTTGTCGGCTTTGCCAGCTCCTTTCGCTTTCTCCGGCGGCGCCAGCATCGTGCCGCGGCACTTGCGCGCGCCGCAACGGCATTCGTATTCCTTCTTGAGCTTCTTGGTCTGACGCGCGTCGATCACGAGCCCGTAGTCGTAAAAGACTTCCTCGCCTTCAGCGATATCGCGCAACGCGTGCACATACACGTGACCGTCGATCTCTTCGGCTTCGCAATTCGGCGCGCACGAGTGATTGATCCAGCGCGCGCTGTTGCCGTCCACTTTGCCGTCGATCACCTTGCCGCTGTCGAGCGCGAAATAGAACGTGTGATTCGGTTCGGCCGGATTGTGCGGATGACGGCGCAACGCTTCCTTCCAGGAGATCCGCTCGCCCTTGTATTCGATCAGCCGCTCGCCGGCCGCAATCGGTTCGACGGCAAACACGCCTTTGCCGTGCACACCCGAACGGCGCACGGCGATCCTGCGTGAACTCATTGAATGAATCCTTGTGAAGAACTGGGGGTGAATGTCCGACGGCCGCCAGAAAAGCCCGCGTCTAACGCGCTGCTTTTCCGACGCGGATAGCAAACGCGGCGCCTTGCGAGCGCCGCGTCAACTTGCGACGCTCATGCGCCACATCCGGCATCCTACACGCTCAAGACGGCTTCATTCAACCGTCAAAAAGACGCGTTCACGCAAGGCGCATGGCCAGGTTCACCGTTGTCCGAACGAAATATCGCCGAACAGTGCTTTCTGCTCGCGCGGTTGCGAACGCCAGTACTGCGGCGGCGCTTCAACCGTCGCGCCCAGATTGGCTGCGGCGTGCCACGGCCAACGCGGGTTGTACAACAGCGCGCGGGCGAGCGCGATCAGGTCGGCGTCACCCGCTTCGATCAGTTGCTCGGCATGTAGTGGATCGGTGATCAGTCCCACTCCGATGGTGGTGAGGCCGGTCGTTTCCTTGACAGCCTTCGCGAACGGGATCTGATAGCCCGGTTCAAGCGGAATCTTCTGCAGCGGTGAGACGCCACCAGAAGACACGTCGATCCAGTCACAGCCGCGCTTTTTCAACTCGTGTGCGAATACGATCGTATCCTCGAGCGTCCAGCCCCCGGGAACCCAATCCGTTGCCGAGACGCGCACACCCACCGGTTTATCGGCAGGAAACGCCGCGCGCACGATATCGAAGATCTCAAGCGGGAAGCGCATGCGGTTTTCGAGCGAACCGCCGTAGTCGTCCGAGCGCTGATTGGCGATCGGCGAGAGGAACTGATGCAGCAGATAGCCGTGCGCCGCGTGTACTTCGAGCGCGTCGATGCCAAGACGCGTCGCACGGCGCGCCGAAGCCGCGAAAGCTTCGCGAATCCGGTTCAATCCGGCGGTGTCCAGCGCCAGCGGCGGCTCCTCGCCCTCTTTATGCGGCAGGGCCGACGGCGCGTGTGGCAGCCAGCCGCCCTGCGACACGGGAATCAGCTGCCCGCCTTCCCACGGCGTATGGCTTGACGCCTTGCGCCCGGCGTGCGACAGCTGCATCGCCACGCGGATGTGCGAATATTTGCGGATGGCAGCGAGCACCGGTACCAATGCGGCTTGGGTCACGTCGTCCCACAAGCCGAGATCGCCCGGAGTGATGCGGCCGTCCGGCTCGACCGAGGTCGCCTCGATGCACAGCATGCTGGCGCCGGATAGCGCGAGACCGCCGAGGTGGACCATGTGCCAGGCCGTCGCCTCGCCACGCTCGGCGGAATACTGGCACATTGGGGACACGACGATACGATTGGGAAGCGTCACGCTACGCAGCGTGAGCGGAGAAAAAAGCGCGCTCATGGATTACGCCCAGTGAAAACCCAAGAGCAATCGAGCATAGCACCGCAGATGAATAAATGCAGGCCCATCCGATTCAGGGTTTCGACTCGACCTGATCGAGCCATTCGCTGAACATCTGGCGGGCGGCGGTTTCCAGTCCTGGACCGAACCGCGCGGTCTCGGCCCGCAATTGACGTGCATCAATTCCATGGCCGGCGATTTCTCCCGCATTGCCGATCAGCCAGGGCTCGAAGCGGTCGGCTCGAATCTCCGGATGGCATTGCAGACCCAGCACGTGGCCGCCCCAGGCGAATGCCTGGTTTTCGCAGGCAGGTGTGGACGCAAGACGCGTGGCGTTGTCGGGGAGATCGAACGTGTCGCCATGCCAATGCAGCATGGAGGTGTGCGCGCCGTCCAGATGGCGTACTACGGAAGTGCGGCCAGCATCGGTGAGCGTAAGCGGTGTCCAGCCGAGCTCGGTATGGCCCGCGGGATAGACCCGAGCGCCGAGCGCACGGGCAATCAATTGAGCGCCCAGACAAATGCCCAGTGTCGGCAAACCGGCCGCTATGCGCTTTTCGATCATCGAGAGAAGCGGCACGAGCGTCGGGTACAACGCGTCGTCGGTCGCGCTGATCGGACCGCCCAGCACCACCATCAACGAAGCGGCAACCGGGTCCGGCGCCTCGATGCGGGCAAAACCGACATCGAGATAACGGACCGGGCACCCGCGCCCACCGAGCACCAGTTCAAGACTGCCCAGATCCTCGAAGTGCACGTGGCGAATGGCCAGAACTTCGCGATTCATCGGCCTGCCCCACCTTCAGGTTGACTAAAGACTTGCCGCGACGCGGCCCGAACCGTCTGCCTGGCGGCCGGTGCCGCCCGCCAGACGGCTTGGCAGTGTAGCGGAATGTCCCGGAAGAAGCCGCCTTATTGGGCGAAGATCTTCCAGGTCTTCTTCTGGGTGGCGATGTCGGCCATTTCGTACACCGAGCAATCGAGACGCAGATCCGTATCCGACATGTTCATGTCGAGCAGCCCGCAATGATGCGGCGTCTTCTTCGGATTCTTGCTCGGCTCGAAGTGCGTGCAACTCAGGCACATGCGATGTGGCGGAATCGTGCCTTGCGCTTCCAGGTGATGGACGGTCTTGAGCAGCGTGCGATAGAACACCGCCTGCTCGTCGTCACGCAACGTGCCGACCGCTTTGGCCAGGAAGTCCGGCCATTGCGCCGCGCGCTTGGCAGCCGTGCGGCCACGTGCCGTCAGACGGACCGCGAGGGCGCGGCCGTCGTCGAGAGCACGGCGCTTTTCAACCAGACCCTTGGTTTCCAGCGTGCTTACCGCGTCGCTGGTCGTCGCGGCGGTCAGGGCCGTTTCGCGGGCAATCTCGCCCAAACGCATCGGGCCTTTGCGCTGCATCAACAGGACGAGAATTTCACCCTGGGTTGGCGTAAGACCCGCGCCTTCTGCCCATTCCCAAGCCTGGCTTCGCATTGCCGTGCTCAGTCGCAATAGGCTGTGGGTCACTCGCCCGGCTGCCTGTTCTCCGTATACGCCTTCGCTCATAATCTTCGTTTGGTTTATTTACAGCTTGGTGCGATGCCAGCAAACCGCTTGCCGAACACGCCCGTAGCCTGTGTGGGGTAGCCTCGCCCAAAACAGACGAGACGGTTTCTACTATCTCAAAAATTTATCGCCTTGCAAGCCAAAGTGGCGAAAACGACATTCTATGCGAGAGCGGCGAATCGTACAGCTAAGTTATCCAACGCAAGCTGTGGATAACCATGGAAAAACACAGGGGATGGCTTGTGCGTCGATTCTTGATAAGCCCCTGTACGCTCCCGGCCCCTCCAGAGTTATCCTCGTTTACCGGCGCCGAAGCGTCCTCGATCCGCCCGGTTATGGTTTACGCAGTGTGTTGACTTTGCAGGGAATTATTCAGTTGTCCACAGGCCTGTGCAATGCTTGTTAACTACTATTACGTTTGTATACGTAAACTTTAGAAAAACCTAAAGCCCCCCGAGCTGGAAATTTAAATTACGAAAAAAAACCCGCTCAAGGCGGGTCTCCCTTACGTTTTACCGCAAGCAATCCTTCTTCTGGCTAGGCTCGCCACTGCAAACACTGCTGCCGCACGGCCTCGTGCAAGGATTTTTCCTGTTCGAAAACGCCACGCAGCCACGTTGCATCGTTGACCTGACCACGCGCGATCGCGCCGATCTCGACCAGCGCGTTCCCCGAACCCAATGCTTCGGCATGTGGTGCGATCAGTTCGAGCGTTTCGAGAATGTCCTCGGAAATCGTCTTACGCTCGCTCGTTTGCGGATTGATGCAGTTGCCGGCCAGACCGAAGCGGCATGCTTCGAAACGGTTGAAGGTGTAGACGAGGTAATCGTCTTCTTTCGGCGTGATCGGTTTGTCGAGCAACAGATGCCGTGCAAGGGTCTGAATGTAGCAGGCAATCGCCGCCGCGCGCTCGACCGACAACGGCGTATCCATCACGCGCACTTCGATCGTGCCGAACCCCGGTTTCGGCCGGATATCCCAGTAAAAGTCTTTCATGCTGTTGACCACGCCCGTGTGGACCATCTTCGAGAAATATTCCTCAAAGCTGTCCCATGTCAGCACGAATGGCGCGCGGCCCGACAGCGGGAAGGCGAACACGGAATTCAGGCGTGCCGAATGAAATCCGGTATCGACACCCTGGACGAACGGCGACGAAGCGGACAATGCGATGAAATGCGGAATGAAGCGCGACATCGAATGCAGCAGATACAGCGCGCTGTTCGGATCCGGACAGCCGATGTGCACATGCTGGCCGAACACGGTGAACTGCTTGGCAAGGTAGCCGTACAACTCTGAGATGTACTGAAAGCGCGGCGTATCCACGATCTGCCGCTCACTCCATTGCTGGAACGCATGCGTGCCGCCGCCGCACAGGCCGACATTCAGATGGTCCGCCGCTGAAACCAGCGTATCGCGGATCTTGCGCAAATCGGTAACGGCCTGTTCGTGCGTCGTGCAGATGCCTGTCGACAATTCGATCATGCTTTCGGTGATTTCCGGGGTGATGTTGCCGGGGATGGTTTCGGCCTTGGTGAGACGCAGCAGATCCGTACCGGCTTTGGTCAGATCATAGTCGTGCGTATTGACGATCTGCATCTCGAGTTCGACACCGAACGTGAACGGTTTCGAATCGATGAAGGGTTCGAGTGACATGGCGTTCCCTGAGTCAGGTCGGCCGGGTGTTTGTCACATGCCCGGCCGTTTTTGAATCGAATAAGTCTGGAAATGCGTGACAGCGTCAAGAAGCGGCGTGGCCTTACTCCTCGCGCCGCTCACCCACCGCCGCGAGGCTGCGATACACGAGCCAGGGCCCGAGAATCTGCAGCACGAAAATCGAACACATCACAATGGCCCGCAACTGTGGATCGAAATTCGGATAAAGGTTGTAGGTATCGTCGACCAGCAGATAGGCAAGCGCCGACATGGGTGACAACGACAAACCCAGCGCCAGCCCCTGATTCCAGTTCAAACCGCTCGGTTTGGCAAACGCCATCACGCCCACCAGCTTTGCAACCAGCCTTGCAACAATCAGGCCCAGCGCCGCGACACCGCCGAGCGCGATGTCTTTCCATTCGAACGACGTCAGGGTCAGCACGAACAGGATCACCGTCAAAAGCCAGCCAGCGGTGCCGAAATGCTGCGGCCACAGTTGCGGGCGCGCTTCGTGATTTTTTACGATGATGCCCGCGGCCAGCAGCGAGAGAATCGTCGAAAGTTTGAACAGGTGAGCGATCGCGATAGCCAGCAGCACCAGGCCGAACAGCGCGACAAACGAGTGTTCGTCCTGCATGTTCATGCGGCGATAAAAGAACGTGCAGGTGCGCGCGAGCGCATAAGCCAGCACCAGCGAGCCGATCAACAGATACAGCGGTTGCAGGATTGTCGCGAAAACATTGCCGTAGGCCTCCTGATGCAACCAGCTCGAGACCAATTTTTCGATCACAACCGCGTACATGCTGTTCAGCGCGGTCAAGGTCAGCAGACGCTGGGTCACCTGCCCTTCCGCGCGCAACTCGGTCTTCAGCTGAATCACCATGGCAGGCGAAGTCGCCATGGCGATCGCGGCCAGCACCGTTGCCACGATCAGCGGCACATTGAGGAACAACAGGACCGGCAGGACGAGTGCAAAAGTCAGCGTGGCTTCGGCAATGCTCGACAAAATCAGCCACGGATTACGACGAATCCAGCGCAGATCGAGCCGGCTACCGAGCTCGAACAGCAGCAGACCGAGTGCGACATCGAGCAACGGCCGCGCGGCGCTCGCGGAATCCGCGTCGATGACGCCAAATCCGGCGGCGCCTGCGACCAGACCGATCACCGCATAACCGGAAATGCGCGGCAAACGCCACGCGCGATAGCAAAGCTCACCGCACAGACCTGCGGCGAGCAACGCAAGACCAGCCCAAAAGATGGCGTCGGGCGAGAGTGGCCAAGCTGGAAAAAATGAAAACGCCGACTTCATGTTGGTGGGTTCTCCTTTGCAGCAACGGCAGGCGACACGAACCGGCGCAAAAGCCGGCGAGCGGGTGAGCGCATCAGGCGCTCACCGTCGCAATCGCTTCACGTAACCAGCGTTGCGAGTTTTCAACGATCGGATGATCTGAACGCGCCGCAGCCGCGGAGAACGCAGCGCATTCGGGGGTGCAGCCGTAGCAACCGGCCCGGCACGGTGAAAGAACGCCGTCGACTCTGAATCAGATTCTGATTGACCGGCACCGTTCCGTTGGTGCGTGTGCCGCTAGAGACATGAGGCACGACGCGGGAAGAACGGCGATTGTGCCATAGCTTTTTCAGCCTAGACCGAAAACACGCCAACATGCAGGCAAAACGGTAAAAACGTACGTTATCTTCGCAAGGTGCGGAAAAAGCGACCGTTTTCGGCGTTGATCTGCCTGTCGAAAGGCGCTCATGGACGGATTTGGACGTGCTTTTCAGGAGAACGGTGGGGCTGTTCTTGTCCGGTTTTCTGGAGGTTGAGCATCGGTGATGAGCGCGGATCCACCCGCAGTCTTTCTGTTTACTGGTTTACCGTATGTATACGTAGTAACAGTTAACAAGCTGGCTCGTTTTCTGTGGATAACCTTGGTTTACCGAAATGAATCATCGGCTTGCAGATGTCATAACCCGCTGCACAGGATGTGAGCTAGCAGCGGGTATACAAGGGTAACTTTTGGGGATTTTCGGGCGCGGCAAAGTTACCCCGTTTACGTCCACAACGCTTCCACATGAGTTGCGTGGGTAAACCGAGCGGTTATCCACATGTTTCGGTGGATAACTTTTTTACCGTAGTGGTTTGCGGAAGATGCGGTATACGCGGTTAACCCACTGTCCCCTGACGTAACGCACGCAGCAGGAAGCGGGCAGGATCGAGGTCTTCCGCCAGATCGCGTTCCAGCGGCCAAGGCTCGCCTTCGATCTGAGAGGCGATCAGTTCCGCGCCGAGCGCCGCCCACACCAGGCCACGCGAGCCATACGCGAACGCGCCATACAAGCCGTCGGTGCGCGGCAGATCGAGCGGCCAGGCGCCACGCAGACGCTGGGCGTCACGCGTCGCCGCGGCTTCGTCGGCGAATTGCCCGATCATGGGCATCCGGTCACTCGTGACACAGCGAAACGCGACGCGTCCAGCGAGCGTTGCCGCCCGTGCCGGATCGACCGCATCGCCAAAGGCCGGCAACATCTGCGCGACGCGCTCCAGGTTTTCCAGATGACCTTGCGCACGCAGCGACGTGTCGAGGTCGTCGAGTTCGTACGTGGCGCCCGCCAGCGTCACACCGTCCGGTAGCGGGACCGCGTAGCCTTCGCCGATCACCGCCATCTGCAGCGTCGGCACGCTGCCGGGCGACAGCAAGGTCAACTGGCCGCGAATGCTACGCGTCGGCGCGTGCTGCAAACCTGCGATGCGTGAGGCATCGTGTGCGGACGCAACGATTACCACCGGTGCGCGCGCGACTTCCTGCCCTGCTGCGTCAAATACGCTCCATTGATTGTCCGAGCGCTCGAGCCGCGAGACTTCCACGCCGAAGCGTCGTTCAAGTAGCGTGCCGGCCGCTGCGCATTGAGCGGCGCACAGCGAGGCCGGGTCGATCCAGCCGCCGGTGGGAAACAGCCAGCCACTGTGCGCGAGCGGCATGCCGGCAAGCCGTTGCGCTTGCGTTCGCGATACCGGCGTGACGTAGTCGGAGGGATAGCCGAACGCCGCGATTGCCTCGCTCATCAGGCGTGCTTCTTCATCGTCCGCGGCGATCTGCAACAGGCCCGGTCCACCGCGCAGCAGCCGGTGCCCCTGCTGTTCGAGCGCTGCCCATCGTCCGAGGGCGTAGAGAAAGCCGGCGCGCGTGACGCGTGAGGCGACGCTGTCGTCGCGGGAGAGCATTGGGTGGAACACGCCCGCGGGATTGCCCGATGCGTCCTGGGCAACCGAAGCATGCCGTTCCAGCGACGTGATGCGCCAGCCGCGCGCGGCAAGGCGCTCGATCACCGCGCAGCCGGCGAGTCCGGTGCCAATCACGACCGCATGCCGTTCGTCGACGGCGAGCGGCGCTGGCGGCTCATAGCGGCGCACCCGCCAGCGCGGTGCGAATTGGCCGACCAGCATCGCCCGTTTCCAGCCGAAGCCGTCAACCTTCCGATATTCGAAGCCACATTGCGTCAACGCCCGTTTGATGTCGCCGGCGCTGCTGTAGGTGGCGAAGGTAGCGCCCTCGCCCGCCAGACGCGCGAGCGCCTTGAAGATCGCGGGCGTCCATAGTTCGGGATTCTTCGCCGGCGCGAAGCCATCCAGGTAAAAGGCGTCGGCGCGCAACCTCAGGGCCGGCAGACTTTGCGCTGCGTCGCCGAATACCAGCGTCAGCGTGACGCGTCCCCCTTCGAATTCGAGCCGATGTGTGCCGGGCACGAGCATTGGCCATGCGTCGGCCAGCGTTTGTGCGAGCGCGGCAATCGTGGGATCGGAGACCGTCGCCTGAAAGACACTGCGTAAATCGGCTTGAGTAAAGGGATGCTTCTCGATTGAGACGAAATGCAGCCGTTCACAGCGCGCAGGATCGGCACGCCACGCGGCCCAGGTCATCAGAAAGTTGATGCCCATGCCGAAACCGGTTTCGAGCACGGTGAAAGTACGTCGGCCCTGCCACCGGTCCGGCAGCGCATTGCCGCGCAGGAAAACGTATTGAGCCTGCTCGAGACCCCCCACAGCACTGTGATAGATATCGTTGTAGAGCGGCGAGAAAGGTGTGCCGTTGTCGCGAAATGCGAGGACAGCGGGGATCAGCGGATCGGTCATGCGCAGCGGAAATGGACGCCCGCGAGAGCGGTTCAAGCGTTACCGCCAGCGCATACAGGTCGCCGGACGGCGAAAAAGACGTGCCGAACGTTGGCAAAAACCAACGCTAAGCCCCGTCCATA
The DNA here is from genome assembly GCF_046027215.1 of Paraburkholderia fungorum. GTDB lineage: Bacteria > Pseudomonadota > Gammaproteobacteria > Burkholderiales > Burkholderiaceae > Paraburkholderia > Paraburkholderia fungorum_D. The sequence goes on from NZ_JAQQEN010000001.1 coordinate 4,541,243, forward strand.
CTGGGTTTCAGCCCTTGGTTGGAGGTTTTCGACAGCAAAAGGAGCGATCTCCCTGATGTCGCGCCCCCGGAACCGCGTAATTCTTCGAAACCCTTATCCTGATTGGGTTTGCGCTGCGCTATCATAGCAAGCGCCGCAAAGGGAAGCGGCAGCTCGGCCGACGGACAGGCAGATAACGAACTGTCCGGCGCTATTGTCCGGAGGGGATCCGGCGCGGCAGCTGCTCGACGGCGCGGCTCGCGCACGTATAATCGGCGCGTTCGCGCTGTTCGTGTCAACCTAAACTCAGAAAGGAACCTTAATGAACAAACAGCAACTGATCGACGCCGTCGCAGGTCAGACGGGCGCCAGCAAGGCTCAAACCGGTGAAACGCTGGACACGCTGCTTGAAGTGATCAAGAAGTCTGTGTCGAAGGGTGACGCGGTACAGTTGATCGGCTTCGGCAGCTTTGCTCCGGGCAAGCGCGCAGCACGTACGGGTCGTAATCCCAAGACCAACGAAACCATCCAGATTCCGGCCGCCAAGACCGTCAAGTTCGTGGCTGGCAAGGTGTTCAAGGACGCAGTCAACAAGCGCTAAGCAGATTACTGCCTGGCAGTTGACACCCGCCAACGGCGGGTTTTTTTCGTCTGCGATTTAAGGTCAGCCGTGACGGGCGCCGCGGCTGACTACAGGCTGGGAGCGTCCGCTCAGTCGTGACGATGCACGATTTCGCCATGGCCGTGACCATCGTGGCCATGATCATGATCATGGTGGTCGTGGTCGTGGTCGTGGTCGTCCTCGTCGAAGTCCCATGCCGGGAACGGGTCGGCGAACTGTTGCCACGCCTGCGGTCCCTGCGCATATTCGGCATCTGTCAGCAGACACGCGTCGAACTTTGCCTTCCATGCAGCAGGGTCGATGCCGATGCCGATCATCACCAGTTCCTGGCGGCGATCGCCAACGCTCAGGTCGTCCGGATCGCCGAACCAGTCGGCGGCAATTTCGGCCGACAGCTCGTCGTCGCCGTCCGGCCATTCGCTGCGATCCTGAGCGGCCCACCACATTCCTGCCGGACCGTGCCGGCAGGCGCCACCCGCCTGCGACAGCGAACCCGCGATGTCGTTACGCGTGGCAAGCCAGAAGAAGCCTTTGCTGCGCAAGACGCCCTGCCACTCCTGGTGCAGCAGCGCCCACAGGCGTTCCGGGTGAAACGGCCGGCGCGCCCGGTAGATGAAATTGCCGATGCCGAATTCGTCCGCTTCACCGTGGTGGGCATGGCCGTGACCGTGGTCATCATGGTCGTGCTCGTGATTCAGCGACGTAAGCCATCCCGGCGCGCCCGCGGCCTCGTCGAAATCGAAGCGATGGGTGTTGAGCACCTCGGTTAGCGGCACCGCGCCAAACCGGCTCACCACCTGCACGGCTCGCGGATTGATGCGGGCGAGAATGCGTTGCAGGCGCGTAAGTTCATCGGCGCTGACCAGATCCGCCTTGTTGATCACCAGCACGTCGCAAAACTCGATCTGCTCGATCAACAGTTCGACCAGCGTGCGATCGTCCTCCTCAGTCGCGGCGATGCCTCGCTCAGCAAGCGCATCGGCGGAGCTGTAGTCGCGCAGAAAGTTGAACGCGTCGACTACCGTCACCATCGTATCGAGCCGCGCAACGTCGGACAGCGACACGCCATCATCGTCAACAAAGGTGAAAGTTTCAGCGATCGGCATAGGTTCGGCCACGCCGGTCGACTCGATCAGAATCGCGTCGAAGCGATTTTCACCCGCAAGACGCTTGATCTCGATCAGCAAGTCGTCGCGCAAGGTGCAGCAGATGCAACCGTTCGACAGTTCGACCAGCTGCTCTTCGACATGCGCGAGCGCGGCGGCATCGCGCACGAGGGTTGCGTCGATATTGACAGCGGCCAGATCATTGACGATCACAGCCACGCGCAAACCGGCGCGATTGGCGAGGATGTGGTTCAGGAGCGTGGTCTTGCCGGCGCCCAGAAAACCGGAGAGCACGGTGACGGGCAATAGCGGCTGGTTCATCGCAGTACGGAAACACAAGAGGATTGGAGGGCGTGCCGGGCTTGGGGTCGTATGACGCCCGACCAGATGATGGTCAATCGCCGACGGCAGCACGAAGCCGCATTGTGCATCAAACGGGCAGCGGCCGCGTGACAGGCCGGATAAGCGAAGCGTGTTGAGCAACAACGAAACGCGGCGGCCAGATAGCCGCGCGGGTATAGACCGGGCTCAGTGTGAGGCCGGCATCAGATTCCACTTACGCAGGATCGCCGCAATCTGCTGTGAGTACTTGTCGCGCAGCGCCGGCGTTTCGGAGTGGTATGCCCCGACCGCCTGCCAGGTATTACCGTACTTGTTCATCTGGCGGCGCAGATGCCAAGCGGCGATATAGACGTTCTTGCAAGGCTCCATCAGCGTGCCTTGCGAGATGCCGTACTGGGCAAGCGTTGGCAGATGGACCGAATTGATTTGCATCACACCGTAATCGGTCGAGCCGTTGGCGTTCTTATGCAACGCGTCCGGTCGATTGTGTGACTCCTGCCACGCGATTGCGCGCAGAATCAGCGGATTGACCTTCTGGTACCCTGCGGCCTGGTCAAAGCAATCGGCGCGCGCGGACCCTGCTGCAATCAGCACGGTAAGTCCTGCGGCGACGGTGACGAAGGCCTGTTTCATCGGTCAAGACGACTAAACAAATCGCAAGGGTAAGGTTTGGTAAGGCTATCTATCGGCCAAAAGTCAGTCGCTGATGGCCGACGAGGTCCACGGGCCGCGGCTGGCTGGGGCATCGGGGAAAACCCGCCTCGACAAGCTACAACCAGCAACTGGAACCGCTCGTATCATACCGGCAGACACTCAAGCGTCAAGTTGGCTAAGCGACATAGTCCCGCAAAACGCGAAGGGGTTCTGCGGCACGGCGCACAGAAGAACGAAAGCTTTCAATTACTTAACAATGCACAGGTCCCATTAGGGTAATCGCACGAGCCTGGTTGTTTTGTGACAAATCAGACATGAAAAACTGTTACTGTTCATTTTTTTCGGACATTGGATGGTTGGCATCGCGGGCAATAATCGCGCGTGACGCCGGCTGGCAGACCGAGGGGGCTGCGCCTTATTCTTATGTCCGCATTGCGTGAGCGCCGGCTGCTGCCGGCATCGATACCACATTCCATGAGAAGAAATCGTATGGCTTTGCGTCGCGTCGCCACGGCGCTGCTGGTGGCTGGTTTGATCACCGCGCAGATCGCGCAGGCACAGGTGACACTGAATTTCGTGAACGCCGATATCGACCAGGTAGCCAAGGCAATCGGCGCGGCAACCGGTAAAACGATCATTGTCGACCCGCGCGTGAAGGGTCAGCTGAACCTCGTGTCGGAGAATGCAGTGCCTGAAGACCAGGCGCTGAAGACCCTGCAGTCTGCGTTGCGGATGCAGGGCTTCGCGCTGGTGCAGGACCACGGCGTCCTGAAGGTCGTGCCCGAAGCCGATGCCAAGCTGCAAGGCGTGCCGACCTATATCGGCAATACCCCGGTGGCGCGCGGCGATCAGGTGGTCACGCAGGTGTTCGTGCTAAAAAACGAATCGGCCAACAACCTGCTGCCGGTCTTGCGACCGCTGATCTCGCCGAACAACACCGTGGCGGCTTATCCGGCCAACAACACGATCGTCGTGACCGACTATGCCGACAACGTGCGGCGTATTGCGCAGATCATTGCAGGTGTCGACACGGCGGCAGGTCAGTCGGTCTCGGTGGTGCCGCTGAAGAACGCGAACGCGCTCGACATCGCCACGCAATTGAACAAGATGCTCGACCCCGGCACGATCGGCAGCACCGATGCGACGCTGAAGGTCTCGGTTACCGCCGACCCGCGCACTAACTCGCTGCTGATTCGCGCGACGAACGGGGCGCGACTGGCGGCGGCAAGGCAGCTGGCACGGGAGCTCGACGCGCCGACCAGCATGCCCGGCAACATTCACGTCGTGCCGCTGCGCAACGCGGACGCGACGAGGCTTGCGAAGACCCTGCGCGGGATGCTCGGCAAAGGCGGCGACACTGGCTCGTCGGCCAACTCGAACGACGCCAATTCGTTTAATCAGAACGGCGGTGGCGGCGGAGGCGGCGGTGGGTTGGGCGGCAATTCGACAGGTTCGTCGGGTACGCCGCCGCTGCCCTCGGGCGGACTCAGCAGCAGCTCGCTGTCGTCGCCGCTGAGCGGCGGCGGCGGAGGCGGTGGAGGCTACGGCTCGGCCGGTGGTTCCGGCTCCGCCGGCCTGCTTGGCGGCGACAAGGACAAGAGCGACGACAACCAGCCAGGCGGCATGATCCAGGCGGACTCCGCGACCAATTCGCTGATCATCACGGCGGCCGAACCGGTCTACCGCAACCTGCGGGCGGTCATCGACCAGCTCGATGCGCGGCGTGCGCAGGTCTATATCGAGGCCCTGATCGTCGAACTGAACTCGAACACGAGCGGCAATCTCGGCATTCAATGGCAGATCGCAAACGGTGCCGTCTTTGCCGGCACCAATCTGGCGACCGGCGGCAGCAACAGCATTATCAATCTGACGGCAGGGGCTGCGGCGACCGCGGCGGCAGCGACCACTGGCGGTCTCGCGGGGTCGCTCGTCGCCAACAATCTCCAGCAGGGCCTCAACGTCGGCTGGGTGCACAACATTTTCGGTGTGCAGGGCCTTGGCGCTTTGCTGCAGGCGCTGTCGCAGAGCGCCGACGCGAACGTGCTGTCGACACCTAACCTCATCACGCTCGACAACGAGGAAGCCAAGATCGTCGTCGGCACCAACGTGCCGATCCAGACGGGTTCGTATTCGAACCTGACGAGCAGCACCCCGAGCTCGGCGTTCAATACGTTCGATCGCGTCGACGTCGGTCTGACGCTGCACGTCAAGCCGCAGATCACCGATGGCGGAATTCTCAAGCTGCAGCTCTACACGGAAGACTCGGCGATCGTGAACGGCACGACCAACGCGGCGACCAATCCCTCTGGCCCGCAGTTCACCAAGCGCTCGATCCAGTCGACGGTGCTCGCCGACAACGGCGAGATCATCGTGCTCGGCGGCCTGATGCAGGATAACTACCAGGTCAGCAACAGCAAGGTGCCGCTACTGGGCGATATTCCATGGATCGGCCAGTTGTTCCGTTCGGAGCAGAAGAACCGCAACAAGACTAACCTGATGGTGTTCCTGCGCCCCGTGATCATCAACGATCACAATACCGCCCAGGCCGTGACGTCGAACCGCTACGACTACATTCAGGGTGTGCAGGGCGCGTACAAGCAGGACAACAACCTGATCAAGGACAACGACGATCCGGTGGTTCCGCCGATGCCGATCGGCCCCAGCCAGGGAGGTTCGCCCGCGATGAACCTGTTCAATCTCGACGAGATGCGCCGTCAGCAGGCGGCGCCGCGGCTAGCGCCGCCGCCAGCGGTCGCGCCTGCTCCGGCAACGAATGGCGGTGCTGTCCAGACCAACCCTGTGCCGACCGCGCCTTCTACCGCATCGCCGGGAGTGCAGCCGTGAGCACGCCGTCCACGCCGCCGTCGGCTTCTGCGTCGTCAGCAGCGGCGCGCGCTCAGGCGATCGCGCCCGCAGTCGTGGCCGAGCACGCCGAACGCATCGCGCCATCGGCGGTTGCGGCGCGGCTCGTGCCTTACGGTTTTGCGCGCAGTGGCCAGATTCTGGTCGCGCATCAGCACGTCGATGGTCTCGAAGTCTGGATCAGCGAACGCACCAGCGATGCCGCCCTCGCCGAAGTCGCGCGCAATTTCGGCGCGCTGTCGGTCGTGCGTTTGCCAGCCGATGAACTCGCGCAGGCCATCAACCAGGCGTATGCGCGCCAGGACGGCAGCGCGGCGCAAGTGGTCGGCGAAGTGGAAGGCGAAGTCGATCTGTCGCGCCTGATGCAGGACATTCCCGAGGTCGAGGATCTGCTCGAGTCGGAAGACGACGCGCCGATCATCCGCATGATCAACGCGCTTCTGACGCAGGCCGCGCGCGAACAGGCATCGGATATTCATATCGAGCCGTTCGAGACGTCTTCTGTGGTGCGCTTCCGCGTCGACGGTACGTTGCGCGATGTCGTGCGGCCGAAGAAAGCCCTGCACGGTGCGCTGATCTCGCGGATCAAGATCATGGCGCAGCTCGACATCGCCGAAAAGCGTCTGCCGCAGGACGGCCGGATCACGCTGCGCGTCGGCGGCCGTCCGGTCGACGTGCGCGTCTCGACGCTGCCCACCGGTCACGGCGAACGCGCGGTGCTGCGTCTGTTGGAAAAAGATGCGTCGCGGCTGAACCTCGAAGCGCTCGGCATGGCGGCGGATACGCTCGTCAAGTTCGACAAGCTGATCGGCAAGCCGCACGGTATCGTGCTGGTGACCGGCCCGACCGGCTCGGGCAAGACGACTACGCTGTACGCGTCGATGTCGCGCCTCGAAACCGCGACCACCAACATCATGACGGTCGAAGACCCGATCGAATACGACCTGTCCGGCATTGGCCAGACCCAGGTGAACGAGCGGATCGGCATGACCTTCGCGCGGGCGCTGCGCTCGATTCTGCGGCAGGACCCGGACATCATCATGATCGGTGAAATCCGCGACCTGGAGACCGCGCAGATTGCCGTGCAGGCATCGCTGACCGGCCACCTTGTGCTGGCCACGCTGCACACGAACGATGCCGCATCCGCCGTCACGCGTCTGACGGACATGGGTGTCGAGCCGTATCTGCTGGCGTCGTCGCTGCTCGGCGTGCTGGCACAGCGGCTGGTGCGGCGGCTGTGCCCGGTGTGCCGCGAAGAGCGCGTCGAAGAAGACGGCAGCGTGCGCTGGCATCCAGTCGGCTGCGACAAGTGCGGCCAGTCGGGTTATGCGGGACGGCGCGGCGTGTACGAACTGCTGCTGATCGACGACGACATCCGCGCGCTGGTTCACCGCAATGCATCTGATGCGGAGATCCTCGCGACCGGCCGTGCACGAGGCATGCGCACGCTGCGCGAAGATGCCGATCGCTGGCTCGCGTCCGGGCTGACATCGCTCGAAGAAGTGATCCGCGTAACGGGCGGAGCATAAGCGCATGCCGGCATTTCGTTTCGAAGCGATCGATGCGGCGGGCAAGGCGCAAAAAGGCGTGCTGGATGCCGACAGCGCGCGCGGCGCGCGGACCAACCTGCGCTCGCAAGGACTGACGCCACTGGTGGTCGAACCGGCGGCAACGCGCACGCGCGGCGAGCGCACTCAGCGTTTGTCATTGGGGCGGCGCCTGTCGCAACGCGAGCAGGCGATTCTGACGCGCCAGCTTGCGAGCCTGTTGATCGCCGGTCTGCCGCTCGACGAAGCGCTCTCGGTGCTGACCGAACAATCGGAGCGCGACTACATCCGCGAACTGATGGCCTCGATTCGCGCGGAAGTGCTCGGCGGGCATTCGCTCGCGAACGCGCTGACGCAGCATCCGAAAGACTTCCCGGAGATCTATCGCGCGCTGGTCGCGGCCGGCGAACATACCGGCAAGCTTGGCCTCGTGCTCTCGCGTCTGGCTGACTACATCGAGCAACGCAACGCGCTCAAGCAGAAGATCGTGCTCGCGTTCACCTACCCGGCCATCGTCACGCTGATCGCCTTCGGCATCGTCACGTTTCTGTTGAGCTATGTGGTGCCGCAAGTGGTGAACGTGTTCGCCAGCACCAAGCAGCAATTGCCCTTCCTCACCATCATGATGATGGCGCTGTCCGGTTTCGTACGGCACTGGTGGTGGGCGATGCTGATCGGCGTTGCGGTGCTGGTGTACGTGGTGCGCTCCATTCTCAAGCAGCCCGGCCCGCGTCTCGCCTTCGACCGGTGGATCCTGACCGCCCCGCTCCTCGGCAAACTGGTACGCGGCTATAACACCGTACGCTTTGCCAGCACGCTAGGCATTCTGACGGCCGCGGGCGTGCCGATTCTGCGCGCGCTGCAGGCCGCCGCCGAAACGCTCAGCAACAACGCGATGCGCGGAAACATCGACGATGCGATTGTGCGCGTGCGTGAAGGCACGTCGCTGTCACGCGCGCTTGGCAATACCAAGACGTTTCCGCCGGTGCTGGTGCATCTGATCCGTTCGGGCGAAGCAACCGGCGACGTGACCACGATGCTCGACCGCGCGGCCGATGGTGAAGCGCGCGAACTGGAGCGCCGCACGATGTTCCTCACGAGTCTGCTCGAGCCGCTGCTGATTCTGGCGATGGGGGCTGTGGTGCTGGTGATCGTGCTGGCGGTGATGCTGCCGATCATCGAGTTGAACAACCTGGTGCAGTAAAGCGGAGCGGTTTCTGGATTGCGCGGCGGCGGTGGCCGCGCAACCGGCTGAAGCGGAATGGGATGCTTTAGCGCACGTAGATTGTAGGACCTGCCGGATTGGCCGGCAGGAACACTTCGGAATGCGCGCCATTGCGGTCGATGATGATCGAGCGGGCGCGGACTTCGGAGAGTTTGGCGCCTTGCATCAGCGCGCTGCCGAGCGATACCGCATGCGGCGGTTCGCCGCCCACGCTGACGATCGCCGCGGCGCCTTCACGTAACGCAAGGATGCCGAACAGATGCACATCCTGGTTGGCGTTGCGGGAGAGCTGGCCGCCGAACAGCGTGGCCGCCTGGTCGGTCGAGACCTGCGCGTGCGCGGCGGCGGCGGGCACCGGCGCACCGGACGTCGTGGACACCGTGATGACCCAGTAGGTCAGCGTCGCGCAGAACACGGCGAAGAGCGCGAGCGACAGAAGGCGGATTTGGATAGCGTTCATACGCACATTGTACGGACTATTGTGAAAATTGCGTTGCGGGAAAGTGGCCCTAATCTGGCGTTTCGCGCCAGGCCCCCGAGGGGCGGTCCGGCGTTTTCTGGCAACCCTTCAACACCATGACATTAAAATGATCGGCTGGGCGTGTTCAATGGCAGCCTGATTTCGGGGATGCCTGCCGAAGCGCGAATCCCGCCCGATCAAAAATTTCACCGAAAAGAGGTAGCAAGCTATGCAACTGTCGACCACTCGACGTATGGAAATCGCGGGTCCGCGCAGCCGTCGTCAACGCGGGTTCACGCTGATTGAAATCATGGTCGTGATCGCGATTCTGGGCATTCTGGCCGCGCTGATCGTGCCGAAGATCATGAGTCGTCCGGACGAAGCGCGCCGCGTGGCCGCCAAGCAGGACATCGGCACGGTGATGCAGGCCATGAAACTTTACCGTCTCGACAACGGCCGTTACCCGACCCAGGAGCAGGGCCTGCGCGCGCTGATCGAAAAACCGAGCACGGACCCGGTGCCGAACAACTGGAAAGACGGCGGTTATCTCGAACGCCTGCCGAACGATCCGTGGGGCAACAGCTACCAGTATCTGAACCCGGGCGTGCATGGCGAAATCGACGTGTTCAGCTATGGCGCGGATGGTAAGCCCGGCGGCGAAGGCAATGACGCCGACGTAGGCTCGTGGCAGTAAAGCGTTGAAATTCCGGCGCGCCGGATCGCCCTCTTCTCTCGCGATCCATTGCGCGTCTTATCGATTGACCGATTTCTGATCGTTCGTGGCCGGCACTATGCGACTGTCCGCTTGCAAGTCCCGTTTGGACACTCCGTACACGGCCTTGGTGCCGCGCGCGGCGTGTGCCGGCGCGCGCACACGCGACAGGGGTGGCATGGGTCGCATGAATCGGCGCGGGGCGAGGCGGGCGGCGGGTTTCACGCTGCTGGAGATGATGGTGGTGCTGGTGATCGCGGGATTGCTGGTGTCGCTGACCGCGCTGACGATGACACGCAATCCGCGCACGGATCTCAATGAAGAGGCGCAGCGTCTCGCGCTGCTCTTCGAATCGGCCGGCGACGAAGCGCAGGTGCGGGCGCGGCCCATCGCATGGCAACCGCTCGACGGCGGTTTTCGTTTCGACATGCGCACTGAGGACGGCTGGCGTCCGCTGCGTGACGACCTGCTGGGGCCGCGCCAGTGGGAAGGCGGCGTGACGGGTGTGGCGATCAATTATCCCGGCTCGGACGCGCAACCGAGCCGCGTCGTGTTCGGCACTGAGGCGATTGACGTGCCGGTGCAGATCACGCTGTTTTCGGCGGCGGGGCGCGCGACGATTGTCAGCACCGGCAATGGCCGCTATGAGGTGCACTGAGATGCGTCGTTGCGGGGGGATGAGTGCTCGCGCATTGCAGCGCGGTTTTACGATGATTGAAGTGCTGGTGGCGCTCGCGATCATTGCGGTTGCGCTGGCCGCATCGCTGCGCGCGGTGGGGAGTCTGGCCACTGGCGAAGCGGATCTGCATCGACGCCTGCTGGCCGGTTGGAGTGCGGACAATGCGTTGGCGCAGTTGTATTTGACGCATGCATGGCCGAATGTCGGCGACACGAGCTTTGACTGTTCGCAGGGGAACTTGCAGTTGATCTGTACGGAGCATGTGACGGCGACACCGAATCCGGTGTTTCGCCGCGTGGAAGTGATGGTGACGATGCCTGGGCTTTCCGGCAATCTTGCCCAGATGGTCACGGTGGTCGCGAATGAAACCAACCGTTCGCTCTGAGCGCCGCCGCCCATTGGGCGCGAGGGGCGCGCGTGGTTTTACGCTGATCGAGTTGCTGGTTGCGATTGCGATCCTGGCCGTGATTGCCGTGCTGTCGTGGCGCGGGCTTGACCAGATCATCCGCGGTCGGGCGACCATCACGAACGCGATGGAAGACGAGCGCGTGTTTGCGCAGCTCTTCGACCAGATGCGGATTGACGCGCGGCAGGCGGCGTCGGACGATGAGTCGGGACAGCCGGCCGTGTCGGTGAATGGCAACGTGTTGCAGATCGTGCGGCAATTAGTTTTGCCGGGGACGGCGCCCCGGCTGATGGTGGTGCGGTACCGGATTTCTGACGGTCGCGTATTCCGGTATGCGTCGGCGCCGTTGAAGAATGTGGGCGACCTGCGGCGGGCTTTACGCGGTGGCGAGGGTGAGGGATGGACGGGGGTGCCGTTGATGGGCGGCGTCGGCGCGATTTCAGCGCGGATGTATGTGCCGAAGGTCGGCTGGACCACGCAGATGAAGGATGTGCAGAGCGCGACTACGGAGAATGATAACAATCTGAAGGTTCCCCAACTGGGGAATGCGCCGCTGCCGCGGTCGGTGACGGGGCTTGAGGTGAGTGTGGGGGCTAAGTCGCTGGCGCGGCCGATTACGCGGGTTTTTCTCGTCGGAGAATGATATGAGGTTCTCTTTTTTGTCTTCCAGACGGGCGCGGGTTCTGTCTTTGTCTTTGCCTTTGGCGGCGGCATTTTTGCTGTATGCCTACGGCGTTGGGTGTTTCATTTTTTATTGGTTTATTAGCGTTCCCCCTGTGCGGGGGGGCACCTACTTTTCTTTGCCGCCGCAAAGAAAAGTAGGCAAAAGAAAGCGGCTCACACCGCTAATTCTTAAGTGGGTCCCCTGGCTTGGAGGGGATCGTGGCCCCGTAGAGATGGAGCCTGCGCACCTTTTGGCCGGAGTGACCAGGCCGTCATTCGTTCCGGCGGCGCTGCGCGCGCCGAGCGGTACTTCACAAAACCACCCGTGCAATTCCGCGCCCGTGGAGCACGCACACCCAATTTTGCGGCTCTGCGCCGAGGCGAAGCCGATGGCCGGCGCTGCGCGCAGACACACCCCGTGGTTTGGTGAAGTACCGTTCGGCGCGCGTAGCGCCGCCGGAAGCATGACGGCCTTGTCACTTGCGTGGGAAGGTGCGGGAGCACAGATTCCAGATGCACCACTACCCCCTCCAAGCCAGGGGACCCGCTTAAGAGTTAGCGGTTTGAAGCCGCTTTCTTTTGCCTACTTTTCTTTGCGGCGGCAAAGAAAAGTAGGTGCCCCCCCGCACAGGGGGAACGCCAATAAACCAATAAGCAGCCAAGGAAAGGCCAACGCCGTAGGCATACGAACAAACCCCAACGCCGTAGGCAGACAGAAAACCCAATCCGGCGTAGCCATAATTAGCGCACTCCTGGTAGTCGCCCTATCAGCGATATTGGTCTCAGGCATGCTCTGGCGCCAGCAAGTCCAAATCCGAAGGATCGAAAACCAACGCCTGCTATCCCAGGCGCAATGGGTTGCCCGAGGCGCATTAGACTGGACGCGCCTGATCCTCCGCTCGGAGGGCGACACCTCCGCCGGTATCACCTACCTGGGTGGGATATGGGGCGTCCCCATCGCCAAAACGCGACTGTCGGATTTCCTCGGACAAATCGGTGAAGTCCGCGCGCAACAAGGCGCGGCAACCTACCTCTCGGGTTCGATCGAAGATGCACAGGCAAAATTCAACCTCCGCAATCTGGTCACGAGCCCTGCCCCCGGCGTCCTGCAACTGGACACGCAACAAATCGGCGCCTATCAACGCCTGCTCGCCTCGCTCGGTGTGAACAGCCAACTGGCAAAAGCCACCGCGGTCCAGATGCGCGCCAGCCTCGGGCAATCGGCCACGCGCTTTCAGACAGCCACGAACGGCGCTGGTGCGTCAGCCACGCCGGCCGTCGAGGGCGGCGACACCGGCGGCAGCAACTTCACCGATAAACCAGGTATGGAAGACGGCGGCGGCGACCCGGCGCTCGCACCATTGCAAATGACCGGCGTGGATTCCCTGCTCGACATTCCCGGCTACACGCCGGAAATGGTCGCGCGCCTGCGTCCGTTCGTCACCGTGTTGCCCACCGCCACGGCGGTCAATATGAATACGGCGTTCGCCGAAGTCATCGCGGCAGTCGTGCCAGGCATGAATCTGTCCGCCGCGCAGGGCCTGGTCGCGCGTCGGCAAACGGTGTTTTTCCATAACGCCAGCGACCTGCAGCTTGCTTTGACCGGTGCCGGCGTGCAGTCGGTTTCGATCGACCCCAATGATCTCGACGTCAACTCGAATTACTTTCTGATTCACGGCCGCGTCCAGCATGAACGCGCGGAAGTGGACCGCACGACCCTCGTCTATCGCGACCCATTGACTCACACTACGCGTATCGTGCGGGTACAAGACCAACTATGAATAACGCCTTTCCCAGAGAGAGTGGCCTTTGAGCACGCTGATCGTTCTACTGCCCCCGCGTGACCCGGCGGTGCCGTCGCAGGAATGGCAACTGCCGGAGTTGCCGTTTGTGCTGCTCGACAAATCGGGCCGCACCCAACGCGCAGGCCGCTCGGCGCTCGCGCTGCTGCCGCGCGCCACGTCGACGGTGCTGATGGTCGCCGCGCGCGACCTCCTGATGATGCCCGCCACGCTGCCGCCATTGCGCGGCCCGCGGCTGCGTCAGGCGCTGCCGAACGTGGTCGAGGATCAGCTGATCCAGGATCCGCAAACCTGTCACATCGCCGTCGATCCGCAACCGCTCGCGGGCGGCCGGCGGCTGCTGGCGATCGTCGACCGCGGCTGGTTTCGCTTCATCTACGAAGCCTTCAACTCCACACATCATCGCAACCTGCGGGCCGTGCCGGTGACGCGCTGTCTGCCGCAGTCCGTCGCGCTCGATACGCCCGCCGAAGTTGCGGAAATGGTCAACGCGGGTGAGCCGGTGACGGCTGACTCGATGAGCGTGGCGACATCGTTGCCGGGCGTCGCGCCGGTGGTTGCGCCAGGTGTCGCCGCAGTGGTGCCGATGGTGGCCGCCGTGCTCGGCTCGGTGGTTCAGACGGCGCCCGCCATGCTGCTCGAAGGCGCGATCGACAACGGCGTGCCGCGCGTCGAACTCGCGATTGCGCGCGGTGTGCAGGGCGAAGGCCTGGCCGTGCCGGCAAACGCCGTGAACGCCACGCTCAGCGCCCTCGCCGGCGCTGCGACGCTCACGCTGCACATGCTGACCGAAGTGCCCGGCAACGAGCCGCGTCTTGGCGCAACCGGCCCGGCGAGGCTCGCCGCTTATGTGCACGGGGCGAGTCCCCTGCCATTCGAGCAACTCGCGCGGCGCGCGCTGGAGTGCCGCTTCGACCTCTGTCAGTTCGAATTCGCGTCGCAGCCATGGCGGCTCGACCGCGCGACGATCCGGCGTCTGCGTCTGCCGATATTGCTGGCCGTCGGCGCACTGGTGATCGCGATCGTCGGTGCGAACGTGCAATGGGTGCTGCTCGCGCGCCAACGCGACGCGATCAATACGCAGATGACCGAGCTCCTGCTCAATGCCTTCCCGAAAACGACGGTCGTGCTCGATGCACCCGACCAGATGTCGCGCCAGTTGCAGCAATTACGCGTCGCGGCGGGCGAACTGTCACCGGACGATTTCCTGTCGCTGGCCGACGGGCTCGCCCGTTCGCTCGCGCCGATACCCGTCAACGGCATCGCCGGGCTCGATTATCACGACCGGCGGCTCGACATCACGTTCAAGCCTGAGGTGAAGGTCGACGCCGACCTCACCAAACGTCTCGAGCGCAACGGGCTGAACGGCGCGATCGACAGCAATACCGGCAAGTGGACCATCAGGAACGGACAATGAAAGCTGAACTCACCCAGGCATGGGCCGGATTCTGGGACCAGCGCTCCGAGCGCGAAAAGACACTGCTGACGTGGGGCGGCGGGGCGTTGGCGGTGGTGATCGCGTGGTCGGTGCTGTGGGCGCCGGCGCAGGAAGGCCGCGCGCATCTGCGCGAATCGCTGCCTTCGCTGCAGCGCCAGTTGGCGCAGATGACCGCCCAGGCGGGCGAAGCGCGCCAGCTGTCGGGCGCGGCACAAGGCGTCGCGCCCACCGGCGCCGCGCTGAAAGACGCGCTGACGGCATCGCTCGGCGATCACGGTCTCGCCGCGACCCAGGTGCAGGTGATTGGCAACGCCGTGCAGATCCAGATGAAAAACGCGTCGTTTCCGGCGTGGACGAGCTGGGTCGACGATGTGCGCAAACAGTTCAAGGTGCAGGTCGCCGAGGCGCATGTGAGCGCGCTCAAGGAAGACGGCCAGGTGGATGTGACGGCGTCGCTGCAGCCGTCGACTGCCAAATGACCGAGCAGTCACGGGATCTCGCATGAATTACTGGATGCGGCGCGTGCGCGTCGCGCTACCCTGGCTCGTGATCGCGCTGCTCTCGGGCGTCGTGGTGGTGCTCGCGCTGTTGCCGGCTGCGTGGATCACGCCGCAGTTCGCCAAACAGACCGACGGTCACGTCAACCTCGTCGATCCGGCGGGCTCGCTGTGGCACGGGTCGGCAACGTTGATGCTTGCCGCCGGTTCCGACATGAGCGCCGCCACCCTGCTACCGGGGCGGATCGAATGGCATACGGCGTTCTGGCCGCTTTTCACCGGCCGTGTGCGGATGACCATGCGTCACACGGAAGCCATGCCCGACCCGATCACCGTCGACGCCAGCCCACGCGGCGCAACGGTAACCGCTGGCGCCATCGCTGTGCCGGCTTCGCTGCTGACCGGGCTGGGCGCGCCGTTCAACACGCTCGATCTGAAGGGCGATGTACGGTTGTCATGGTCGGACTGGCGCAGCTTCAACCGGGAAGCGTTCGGCCAGCTGACGGTGACGCTGAACGACGTCAGCTCGGCCGTCTCGATGGTCAAGCCGCTGGGGTCGTACCGGCTGCTGTTCCAGGCGCAAGGTGCCTCGTCCACGCTGGATCTGACCACCTTCAAGGGGCCGTTGATGTTAGCCGGCAGTGGCACGGTGTCGGCAGGTTCGACGTCGTTTCACGGCACCGCGAGTTCGGCGCCCGAAGCGCGCGATAACCTCGCGGGGCTGCTGAACCTGCTGGGGCGGCCAAGCGGACCGGATACCGTCGCTTTGACCTTCGTGCACTAAGGCTCGCGCGCCCAGCCAATCAAAAAAGAGGCATCGCCGCAGTGCGCGGCGATGCCTCTTTTGCGCGGTCCCGACCAACGACGCGGCTAGTTGCTTTGCGTCTTTTGCGCCGTCGAGGCGTTTTGCGCCACCGGCGCGGCCGATGACGCCGGCAACGGCGCAGGCGCCGCCACGTCGCCCGTTTCGCGATTCATCTGCGACGCGTCCCAGCCGCCACCCAAGGCCTTTACCAGCCCCACTGACGACACCATGCGCTGCCCCGCGATGCTTTCCAGCTTCTGCTCGGCGGTGAAGGCCGTGGTTTGCGCGGTCAGCACGTTGACGTAGCCGACGGTGCCTGCCTTGTACTCATTTGTCACGATGGCGAGTGCCTGGCGAGCCGAATCCACCGCCTGCCGCTGCACGACGATTTCCTGCTCGAGGATGCGCTGCGACGCGAGGTTATCTTCGACATCCTGGAACGCGGCCAGGATCGTTTGGCGATAGTTCGCGACATCCTGATCGTAGGCTGCGCGGGCGGCCTCAGTCTGTGCCTGGCGCAGACCGGCGTCGAAGATCGTGGCTGCGAGTTGCGGGCCGAGGGTCCAGAAGCGCGATGGCGCGGTCAGCAATTGCGAGAACACCGAGTTTTCGAAGCCGCCGGTGGCGGACAGCGTGAGCGACGGGAAGAACGCCGCGATCGCGACGCCGATCTGCTCGTTCGCGGCCGCGGCCTTGCGCTCGGCGGACGCGATATCTGGACGCCGCTCCAGCAGCGCCGACGGCATTTGCGCGGGCACGGCCGGTGGCGTCGCGGTGAGCGGCATTGGCGGAATCGAGAAAGTGGAGGCCGGTTCACCGACCAGCACCGCGATCGCGTGCTCATCCTGAGCGCGCTGGACGCCATTGTCGATTGCCGCTGCTTGCGCCGATTGCAACTGCGTTTGCGCCTGAATCACGTCCGAGCGAGCGGCCACGCCTGCTGCGTACTGGTTCTGCGTGAGTTGCAACGAGCGCTGATAGGCCGCGACGGTGTCGTCGAGCAGCTTCTGGGTGGAGTCAAGCGAGCGCAGCGAGAAGTAGGTTTGCGCGAGCGTGGCCTGAGCGGAGAGGCGCGCGTTGGCGAGATCCGCTGCGGCGCCTTGCTGACCGGCTTTCTGGGCGTTCACGGTGCGCGAGATTGAGCCCCACAAATCCAGTTCCCAGCTTGCATCCAGTTGCACATTGAAGCTGTTGCTTACACCGGAGCGGCTCGTGTTGGAGATCGAATTGGACGATGAACCGTTACCCGAGCGCGTCGCGCCCGCGGACGCGCCGACCGTTGGGAAATACGCCGCACGGGCCTCGCCGACCAGCGCGCGCGCTTGCCGGTAGGCGGCCGCGAACTGGGCGACGGTCTGGTTTGACGCGTTGAGTTTGTCTTCGAGCGCGTTGAGTTGCGGGTCTTCGTAAATGGCCCACCATTCGCCGCGGTCTTGCTGATCGGACGGTTGCGCGACTTTCCAGCCGGGGGCGGCTTCCTTGTACGACGCGGGGATTTCGGCACCGGGGCGCTTGTAGTCGGGGCCGACGGCGCAACCGGCCAGCATCGTGGCGAGGGTTGCTGCTACCGCGAGGGTCAGTGCGCGAGGTGTAATGGTTCGCGCAGTTCGCGCGCGCGAGGGTCGGTGAAACTGCATGCAATGGATTCCTTCTGGACGCCCGCAATTGAGGCAATGGCGGCGCATTGCCGGTGGTGCCTGCTGGGTGATGTCGTGGGTTTGCCAGAATGTTAACGTATGGGCCCGCTTGGGCGCGGGAAAGTGGAAGGGTAATGCTTGCTGATGGGGAGGTGTGTTACTGAAGGTGGTGGGATGGTTACATGCTATTACTTTTTGGTTTTTTGCCTTTCGCGGCGGCATTATTTGGTTCGCCCGCGGCATTGGCCTTTCCTTGTTTGCTTATCGGTTTATTAGTGTTCCCCCTGTGCGGGGGGCACCTACTTTTCTTTGCCGGCCGCAAAGAAAAGTAGGCAAAAGAAAGCGGCTCAAACCGCCAACTCTTAAGTGGGTCCCCTGGCTTGGAGGGGCTGGTGGTGCGATAAACGGATCACACCTAGGTCCATAACCGCCAGTGACACAGCCGTCATCCGCTCCCACTCCGCACTGCGTGCGTCGCGGACGAGTTCACCACGGAAACCGCGCGCTTCGTTTGTGCGTGATCGGGGCCATCGGCTTCGCCTCGGCGAGGCGCCGAAAATACCGAGTGTTTTGGAAGTGCGGGTGCGCCGACACCGAGGTTGGCAGGTCACGCTAGCGGTGTTCAACTGAGAGATTGAGCGGCGGCTTGGTAGTATCGAAGCCAGCAAGTCACGCCAAGCCATGCAACCGCGAGCCACCGCGCCGGGTAACTCGGATGGCGTAAAACTCGGTGGGTGGTTTGAAGAAGTACCGCCTCGGCGCGCGCGGCGCCGCTGGAAGCATGACGGCCTGGTCACTCCGGCCCAAAGGTGCGCAGGCTCAATCTCTACGGAGCCACGATCCCCTCCAAGCCAGGGGAGCCGCTTAAGAATTAGCGGTTTGAAGCCGCTTTCTTTTGCCTACTTTTCTTTGCGGCGGCAAAGAAAAGTAGGTGCCTGCCCCGCACAGGGGCGACGCTAATAAACCGATATCAAAACAAGGAAAGGCCAAAGAAGCCAGAACCAGGAAATGCCGCCGCCAAAGGCAAAAAACCCCCTACTCAATCGAGGCATGCCGAGCGCTCTTCCCAGCCGCCGCCCGACAGGCTGACCGCGTCTCCCCTTTCGCCTGGCAGGCGCCCGGAGCAGTCGCAGTGCCCCCAACCGCAGCAGTAGCCACAACCGCAGTGCCCCCCTCCACCCCCGTGGACCCCACGGAACGCCCTTTCCGATGCTCAATCCAGGCAAGCACCGCGACCCCCACCGACCCGCCAGGAAGCACAAACAGCACAGCAAACAACGCCAGTTTCCACCAGCGATGCGGCCCTTGAAAGCTGCTCAGCGCGGAATCGGTCAGGGAGCGGCTCAAGCCGCCAAGAGTGTTTTTCAGGTACAGCATCGCGGGAATCCTTGTTGCACGCCACACACGTGGCGCGCTGCAATCGGTCAGAACATGGTCTCGGGTGGCGCGGATCGCGCGTAACTCGTTGCCTGTCATAATATTGACTATGCAATCAAATTTCAAGATACTTTGCCTCGTATGCACGCCCGGTGTTGTTTTTCCGCCGTTCGCGCTACGCGAAATCGAATTTGACTTGTCTGCTTAGGCAGTTAAAATCCGTTTGCTTGGCCATGACCTGGATACACGATGACTGATGGTCCCTACAACGCGGACGAAATTCACCTTGAATCGAGTCTTGGCTACTACCTGACGAAAGCGCGCAATGTGCTGGTCGAGCGGATGGACCGCGCGGTCAAGCCGTTGGGACTGACGACCCAGCAAATCGGCGTGATTCTGCTGCTATCGGCGCAGCGCGCGAGTACGCCGTTCGAGTTGTCGCGGGTCATGTCCTATGACAGTGGATCAATGACACGCCTGCTGGATCGCCTTGAAAAGAAAGGCTTTGTCGTCCGCACGCGCAGCGACGCCGATCGCCGGATGGTGAAGCTCGAATTGACATCGCAAGGCCACGAAGCAGCGCGGCAGTTGCCCGGCCTCGGCGCCGCAGTGCTGAACGAGCAGCTGCGCGGATTCTCGCCGGCGGAGCATGCCGCTTTGATCGACCTCCTCGGCCGCTTCATCGCGAACGGCATCGGCGCAGGGGAAAGCGCTGGGTGCGGGCTGGGGCCGTCGCAGGAATCGCTTGAAGAATCACCCGAAGAGCCGTCAGCGAAACGCGGCGACGAATAACCACGAGGCGCTTTTAAACGCGCCAACGTCTGAGAATATCTGTCTGGGCAGAGGATGATCCGGCATGTAAGCGCGCCAACCGGAGCGCGTGATAAAGATGCCGCGACAAGCTTTCCCGGCTGAGGAGAAATCTATGGCTGCTACGGCTTCCGCTGCTGCCCTGCCCGCCGGCGTCGAACCCGCCCCGCTAAAAGGCGGAGCTCTCGCGCTGCTCACCGTTGGTCTTGCGCTCGGCACGTTCATGGAAGTGCTCGACACCTCGATTGCGAACGTTGCTGTGCCGACCATTTCCGGTAGCCTCGGCGTAGCGACCAGTCAGGGCACCTGGGTCATTTCCTCGTATTCAGTCGCCTCGGCGATCGCCGTGCCGCTCACCGGCTGGCTCGCGCGGCGCGTCGGCGAAGTGCGGCTCTTTACGCTCTCCGTGTTGCTCTTCACGCTTGCGTCGGCGCTGTGCGGCTTCGCGCAGAACTTCGAATCGCTGATTGCGTTCCGGCTCTTGCAAGGGCTCGTGTCGGGGCCAATGGTCCCGCTTTCGCAAACCATCCTGATGCGCTCGTACCCGCTGGAAAAACGCGGACTCGCGCTTGGGCTCTGGGCGATGACCGTGATTTGCGCGCCGATCTTCGGCCCCGTGATGGGCGGCTACATCACCGACAACTACACGTGGCCGTGGATCTTCTACATCAACGTGCCGATCGGGTTGTTCTCGGCGGTTTGTGCATTCCTGCTGCTGCGCGGGCGCGAGACGAAGATCACCCGACAGCGCATCGATGCGATCGGCCTTGCGTTGCTCGTGATCGGCGTGTCGTGCCTGCAGATGATGCTCGACCTCGGCAAGGACCGCGACTGGTTCAACTCGACGTTCATCGTCGCGCTGGCGGTTATCGCGGTGGTGTCGATCGCGTTCATGCTGGTGTGGGAGATGACGGAGAAAGAACCCGTCGTCGATCTTTCGCTATTCAAGGATCGTAACTTCGCTCTCGGCGTGCTGATCATTTCATTCGGGTTTATGGCCTTCTTCGGGTCGGTGGTGATCTTCCCGCTCTGGCTGCAAACGGTGATGGGCTACACGGCTGGGCTCGCCGGCCTGGCGACTGCGCCGGTCGGATTGCTCGCGCTGTTTTTGTCGCCGATGATCGGCAAGAACATGCATCGGCTGAACCTGCGTGTGGTGGCGAGTTTTGCGTTCATCGTGTTCGCGTTCGTGTCGTTCTGGAATTCGACTTTTACGCTCGACGTGCCGTTTAATCATGTGATCTGGCCACGGCTGGTGCAAGGTATCGGGGTGGCCTGTTTCTTCGTGCCGATGACTACCATTACGCTGTCCAGCGTGTCGGATGAGCGACTCGCCAGTGCTTCTGGGTTATCTAATTTTTTCCGGACTTTGTCGGGGGCGATTGGGACCGCGATCAGTACCACGTACTGGGAGAATGACACGATTTATCATCATTCGATGTTGGTGGATTCGGTGAATGTTTATGCGGCTAATACCAATTCTTATACCAATGCGTTAGCCGGGATTGGGCTTTCTGGTGATGGGATCACCGCCCAATTGAATCAGGTTGTTACTGCTCAGGCCTATATGATGGCCACTAATGATTTTTTTAGGATCTCTTGTGCGGCGTTTCTTGTTCTTGCTGTGCTTGTTTGGATTACTAAACCTCGGAAGGGGGTAGGGCCTTCTTTAGGCCATTGAGCTTTTTTTGCCTGCGGCGATGGGGTTTGTTTGCATGCCGACGGCGTTGGCCTTTCCCTGTTTGCTTATTGGTTTATTAGCGTTGCCCCTGTGCGGGGCGGCACCTACTTTTCTTTGCCGGCCGCAAAGAAAAGTAGGCAAAAGAAAGCGGCTCACACCGCTAATTTTTAAGCGGGTCCCCTGGCTTGGAGGGGATCGCGGCTCCGTAGAGATCGGGCCTGCGCACCTTCCCTTATGAGTGACAAGGCCGTCATTCTTCCGGCGGCGCTGCGCGCGCCGATGCGGTACTTCACCAACCGTCAGTTCTTCTCTTTGGTGCTGGCATCCGTGGCGCTTCGTCCACGCCCTCACTGCGTTATCGCTTCTCCATTCGTGTCCGGAATCGATTGTCCCTGCTGCGCATCGGGGTGCATCGCCGTTGGCGCGGGTTGGGCTGGTTTCGTACCGCCCTGCGGCGCGCCCGCCGTTGCGCCTCGTACATATTCCTTGAAGTCCGCGCCAGCTTCCCATGGGTTCGGCTTGCAGCCAGGCGAACCGTCACAATGCGCAGCAAAGCCAATCGTTGCCGTGCCGTCAGGGTTCAGGGTTCGCGTGATCTGGTAGGCCAACGCGCGCTTGCCGCCGCCCGGCCCACCCGTCTGGATCAACGTGTCCGTGGAGGCCTCGATCTTGTACGTCGAATGGCTCGCCACCCATGTCTGCGCGCGTTGCCACCACATGTCGCACTCGGCCTTCCCCGAACACGTCAACGGCGTCGTCGCGATCTGCATGACGTCAGGATCGACCTGCCCCTGCGTCGAACACCCCGCCGCTCCCGCCGCCACCGCGCACAGCACGACCAACAGACCTTTTGTCGTCACGTTGATTCCTCCTCTTCCAGTAGCGGTCACATAAGTATTGGACCGCTACCCAGGCGCGGTGTTTCATGCGCACAGACGAATCGTACGGTCCCACGGAGATTTTGCCGATCGCAAATCAACGCGCGACGGACCCCGCGTAGACGTTACCTGCAAGCAATAAAAAGGCGGCCTCGAGGGCCGCCCTGGGTGCAATCACGTGCGCGGCTCGTTCAGACGCTAAAGCGGTTCAGCGTGTACGCCCGGTATGCCGCGACAAATGCATCGAATGAGCCGACCTCTTCTTTTTCGAGCTTCGCCTGCTCAGCCAGCGATTGCGCCGCGAGGTCAGTGAACGCCTGCGTCTGCGCTGCATCGAGCGGGCGCGCCCGGAAATGCGCAGCGTGCGCTTCGCTCTGCTCAAGGCCGAACGTAAGGAAGCTCTGCTGTTTGTCGCGCATCGTCTGAAGCACGCGCGCCGATGGCGTCAGCGAGGCATCGGCCAGCTTCGCGCGCTGAACCGCGACGGCGCGTGCGTGCGCGTCACCGCCCTGCAACGCGTCGAGCACCGCCGCAGCGGCGTCGATCTTGATGAGCAGTTCTGCTGCCCAATCCGTCATGGCAATCGCTTGCCCGTCGCGCGTCAGTTCGAGGCCGGGTTTGCGGCCCTCCATCGTCACGCGGCCAAAATTCTGATTGGCTTCAGCGCATGCTCGCGACGGCAGTAGTGCGCTGTCGTCGAGCGCGCAGACCAGCAGGTAGGCGTCGAGAAAGCGCGACGTCTCGAGCGAAATACCGGTCGGTTCAAACGGGTCGATGTCCATGCAGCGCACTTCGACGTACTGCACGCCGCGTGCGGCCAGCGCGTGCAACGGGCGCTCGCCGGGATACGTGACACGCTTGGGCCGGATCGTCGAATAGAACTCGTTTTCGATCTGCAGCACGTTCGTGTTGATCTGCACCCACTCGCCGTCGCGCTGCGTGCCGATTGCTTCGTACGCGGGATAGGGCTGGCTCACGGCTTTCGCGAGCGCGTCGAGATAGCCGGGCAGCGTGTCGTAGTCGGCACGCAGCGCGGCCTGTGCCGTAGTGTTCGAATAGCCGAGGTCGCTCATGCGCAAGCTCGTCGCGTACGGGCGGTACAGCGTGTCGGCGTCGAAGGTTTCGAGCGTGTGTTCGCGATCGCGGAGGAATCGACGATCCAGCGCCGGCGACGCACCGAACAGGTACATCAGCAGCCAGTTGGTGCGGCGGAAATTGCGAATCAGCGCGAGGTAGCGTTCCGACTGGAAATCGACTGCGCTCGCGGTGGATTGCTGGTCGGCATGCAGCACCCGCCACACTTCTTCATTCAGCGAATAGTTGTAGTGGATGCCCGCAATGCACTGCATGGTGCGGCCGTAACGGAGCGCCAGACCAATGCGGTAGACGTACTTCAGTTTGCCGATATTCGAGGTGCCGTAGTCCGCGATCGGAATGCCGTCGTCGGTTTCGGGCAGCAGGCCGGGCATCGAGTTGTTCCACAGAATTTCGTCGCCGAGTTCGGCGTACACGAAACGGTGCAACGTATCGAGCTTCTCGAGCGTGATCGCGACGTCCTTTTCAGCTGGCGTGATCAGTTCAAGCAGGGCTTCGGAATAGTCAGTAGTAAGCGACGGATGCGTAAGCGCTGAACCGAGCGCGCGCAAATGCGGCGTCAAGGCGAGCTGGCCGTCGTGCGTTACGCGCAGGCTTTCCTTTTCGATGCCGCGCAGGCCACGCGTCAGCGCATCGCGCTGCGGGCCGGAGGTCAGCACGGACAGGCGGTGCGAGAACGCGTCGGTCGTGCGGGAAGGTGTGGTGTTTGGCATTGATGCGAGTCGGGCGTTGTCGGCCGCCATGTGCCGCTTCGCTGCAATACCTGCAGCACTGCGCGGTTGACAACGTTCGGCGGAATTTTCAGTAGCGGGCACTTTAACATCTCGCCACGACGGCTGCTTGAGGCCGCTCCGGGCGATCCTCGGCCGCCTGTTTGGAGGGCGAATCAAGCGGCTGCGCGCCTTGCTACTCTACGCGTCACGCGTCCGCCGCGCGATCCGCGTTTCACCCCAACCCTGCCGGCTTTAGCCGCCGCGGGCGGCGCCGGCCCGGTCCGCTACTTCGTTCCAGAGGTGCATCGCTGCATACGCCCGCCATGGGCGCCACGCGTCAGTGCGGGTGCGTTGCTGGGTTGGCCGCACCAGCGCGGGATCGCGCGCGCAGATCGACTGCATCAGAACCAGATCCCACGCAGGCCAGGCGTCGGCGTCGCGCCACGCACGCATGGCGACATATTCGACGGTCCATGGGCCGATACCCGGCAGCGCGAGCAACGCGGCACGCAGACTGTCTGCGTCAGCGACGTTGCTGTCGAGCGGCACGTCACCAGAAGCTACCGCGTGCGCGAAGCCCTGCAAGGCCGCTACGCGTTTGCCCGGCATGCCAATCTGCGCGAGATCCACCGCGGCCAACGCGGCGGGCGTAGGAAAGCGCCAGGCAGTGTTCTCATGCGGATGCCCCTCGATGCGCTCGCCGGCACGCTGCACCAGTCGTCCGATGATCGTGGTCGCTGCCTTCACGCTGACCTGCTGCCCGACAATGGCGCGCACCACCAGTTCGAAGCCCGACCAGGCGCCTGGTACGCGCAGTC
This sequence comes from Paraburkholderia fungorum, assembly GCF_046027215.1. GTDB lineage: Bacteria > Pseudomonadota > Gammaproteobacteria > Burkholderiales > Burkholderiaceae > Paraburkholderia > Paraburkholderia fungorum_D. The sequence goes on from NZ_JAQQEN010000001.1 coordinate 4,566,051, forward strand.
CCGGCACCGCTTCGACCAACGGCGCGAGCCAGGGGTCGGCAGCGAGTTCCGCGCCGATCTTTTTCGGATCGGCGCGCAGATCGAACATCCTGCCGATTGGCACGGCCAGTGCCTCGGCGTGCCGGCTTGCCGGACCTTCAATGTTCGCGACAATGCAGCGCTTGCGCGGATGCAGACGCACCGTCAGCGTGCCGCTGTCGCCAGCCCAGTCGATCGCGCGGCGATAGGCGCCGTCTTCGACGGCCTCGACGCCGGGCGTCGCGCGTCCGCCGAAAAAACGCAGCAGACGTGGCCAGTCGAATGGCGGTTTGAAGGGCAGTTCGAGGGTTGCGACGTCGTCAAGCGTGCTCACGCGGCGTGGTCCATATCGGTAGTGGTTGCAATGGCCGCTTCGCGGTCTTCGCGCGCATGCTGCGCCTCGTTGTCAAGCAGCGCCGCCTTGCGTGGCAGGCCCCAGCGATAACCCGCCAGCGCCCCGCCCTTTTGCACCACGCGATGGCAGGGAATCGCCAGCGCGACCGGATTCGTCGCGCACGCGCTTGCTACCGCACGCACCGCGCGAGGCGAGCCGACGGCTTCAGCAATGTCGGAATAGCTGCGTGTCTCGCCGTACGGAATGCGCCGTAGCGCGTCCCACACGCGTTGCCGGAACGCGGTCGCCGCGATGTCGAGCGGCAGGTTGAACTCGTGGCGCGTGCCGCGCAAATAAGCATCGATCTGCGCGATGAACGGAGCAAGCCGTGCCGCATCCTCGACCAGTTCGGCATTGGCGAACTCGCCGCTCAGATCGTCGACGAGCAATGCGGGATCGTCGCCGAATGCGATCTTGCAGATGCCTTTGTCGGTCGCGGCGACCTGCACGAAGCCGAGCGACGTGGGCGCGCTGGCGTAACGCACGGTCAGACCCGCGCCCTTGCGGCGAAACGCGGATGGCGCCATGCCCAATTCGGCCGACGCGCTGTCGTACATCCGCGATGGCGAGCCGAAACCGGCATCCAGCGTGGCGCGCGTGACGTCCGCGCCGTTGTGGAGCGCATCGCGTAGCGCGGCGCCGCGCTGCGCGGCCTGGTACTGACGCGGCGACACGCCCACGACGCGCTTGAACAGACGCTGCAGGTGAAACGGGCTAACGTGCACGGCGTCGCTCAATTGCGCGAGCGTGAGGCGCTGCTGCGGATCGGCATCCAGCGCGGCGCAGGCGCGCTTGACGATCTCCAGTTCGCGCGGCAGGCCGCCAGGCTGGCAGCGCTTGCAGTCTCTATAACCTGCGGCGCGTGCGGTTTCCACGTCGGTGAAGAAATCGACGTTTTCGCGGCGTGGCAGGCGTGACGCGCACGACGGACGGCAGAACACGCCGGTCGTTTTGACGGCGTAGAAGAAGTTGCCGTCGGCCTGTGCGTCGCGGTGGGTGACGGCGTCCCAACGCTCGGCGTCGGTTGCCCAGCTGCTGGTGTCGGTAGACGTGATGGTGTGATCGGTGCGGTTCATGATGGTCCCGGAAAGGCGGTATCGATGCTCACCAATGTAGACCGCATACCACCACACTACGCTCCGGTTCTTGCTCTGTCATTGCGGTTCCTCGTCACCTGGAAGGCCCGCCAGGCGCTCGTTTTGCCCCAAAGTGCGACATTTTGGCACGATATCGGGTTTTCCCTTAAAAAGTTATTGCGTCGCACCAACCCCATGTGTATATTAGTACTTGTCTCCTCCATGTCTCCTCCTGATATGGATTCAGCCCGCTCCACATAGAGCGGGCTTTTTTTCGCCTATACACTTCCGATCAGTCCCTTTGTCTCGCGCTGCGGCTTGGCGTTACGGCCGATTCTCGCTGCCCCGTCCTTTCTCCTACACTGGCTATTCATCCGTTTTACGGGCCAGCCGGGGGCGTTCAACATGAAAATTCACATTCGCGAGATCGATCACGTTGTCATCCGGGCGTCGAACGTCGCGGAAATGACGCGCTTTTACTGCGACGTGCTCGGTTGCAGCGTCGAAAAGGAGCAACTCGATCTGGGATTAACGCAGCTGCGCGCCGGGCGCTCGCTGATCGATCTGTTGCAGGTCGGCGCAAAGCTCGACCATGCCGAAAACGGCATCCCTGGCGCCGGCCGGAATATGGATCACGTCTGTTTGCGCATCGATCCGTTCGACGCGGAGGCACTCACGGCGCATCTGAGCGGGCATGGTGCGCGGCTCGGGGAGCACGCGCTGCGCTATGGCGCGGACGGCTATGGGCCGTCGCTGTATCTGTTCGACCCGGAGGGCAATATGGTCGAACTGAAAGGACCGCCTGAAGCGGCGCGTGTGACTTCGCTGTAGCGATCTAATGCTGGCCGTTGTTGACCGCACGCTGGATGTGCAGGAAGCGGTAGCGCACGCGGAACAACTCGCCGGCGACGATCTCAACCGCTGGCCGGCAGACGGGCCAGCCGGCTGCTCACCCGTTATGCCGGCGCCTTCAACACCGTCCACTCGATCTTCACCGCATCGGCCTCGGCGCTGCCGAGCCATGCTTCGCCGTCTTGCACGGTGCATTGCAGGCGCATGGTGCGTTCCGCCAGCGAGCCGAGCTCGGCCGCGATATCTTCACCGAGCGTCCACACCGTCACGTTGCGCATCCGCTCGACCTTGTTTTTCACGCCCTGCCACCAGATGTCCGACGTGCGGCCGCCGTAGGCGATCACCACGACTTCATTCGAACGGCCGCTCGCCTTGGCGATGCGCCGTTCATCCGGCTGACCGACTTCGATCCATGTTTCGATCGCGCCGGTGAGGTCCTTCTGCCACAGGTCGGGTTCGTCGACGTCCGACAAACCTTTGCAAAACTCGAGGCGTTCCTGCGCGAACAGCGCGAACGCGGCGACGCGCACCATCATCCGCTCGTCGGTTTCGGAGGGATGGCGGGCGATCGTCAGCGAATGGTCGGCGTAATAGTGCCGGTCCATGTTGGCGATCTGGAGTTCTGCCTTATAAATCGTCGATTTGAGAGCCATGCCGTTGCTAAACCAGGCGCTCGCTCCACCGGAGCGAACAGAAAAAGAATCGTCGACGGCGCGTTGCCGTTTACCGTGTTTGTTGTACATCGCCCGTTCTCCCGCGCCGATGACCGGCCGCTAATGCCAACGGGAGAAGCATTTATCGCGCCACCGCGGGTTCAAACGGTGTGCCGTAGACCTCCGCAGCGGCTTCCCGCAAGGCTTCGAGTACGACGGAGGCCGCAGGCGAAAGCAGATGCGACTGGCGCGTGATGATACCGAATGTATCCATCCTGCACGGTAAATCGATCGGCAACTGTTTCAGAACGCCATACTGTTGGTACTGACGCGCCACTTCGTCAGGTAAAACCGCCAACATGTCGCTTTGGAGCAGCAAGCTCGAAATCGCCAGAAAATTGTTGGTATTGACCACGTTTTGCGGCGGATTCAGTCCGATCTGCGCAAACATCAGATCAAAACGGTGACGTAAAACGCTGCCCGGCGGGTGCAAAACCCAACTCGCGTTGACGATTCCCCGCAGCGTCAAATCTGTCTCATTTTCGAGAGGATGGCCTGGACGCGCGACCACGCATAGCGGTTCGTCGGCGAGCGGCTCGTAGCGGACTTCCGTCTTGAACTGATTTTGCCGCTCCAGCACCCGGCCGACCATGATGTCCAGTTCGCCTTCGGCGAGTCGCGGGAGCATGACGTCCGAAGTTTCCACCTCCACCCAGATTTGCAGCTGCGGATAGCGTTCCTTCACAGCGGCAATCGCGCGCGACGCCATGGTCGCGGCCGCCGCCGCGATGACGCCGATGCGCACCTGGCCCGCCAGACCGGCGCGCAGCGCCGAGATTTCATCGTGTGCATGGCTGAGGTTGGAGAGCACCATGCGCGCGTGGCGGATCATCACCTCACCGTAGAGCGTGGCGCGCATGCCGTGCGGCGTGCGGTCGAACAGGCTCACCTCCAGCATGTCCTCCAGCTCTTTCAGCAAGCGGGACGCCGCCGGCTGCGTCATGCCGAGCACGTCGGCGGCGCGCCGCACGTTGCCCTCCTCCTCCATGGCCGCGAGCAGCAGCAACTGCCGGGTCTTGAGCCGTGCACGCACGAACCAGTTCGAATAGCCACGCGTCATGGCTTGTCTCCATAAAGCGGCTTAAAGCCGTCTGTCGGCGGGAAGGCTCCATCATGCCATACCGAAATTGATATCGTGATGGCCCAAAAAGGGATTGGAAAGTTATTGGGGCGGCTCATACCATTCGTGGACTTTCTGGGCATCTTCACGTGGGCTTCCGTCACTTCTTCCCTTCGATGAATCGCGATCCGCTCGTCCCACTCGTCTCAAGTCCGTTCCGCCACTACATCAATGGCGGCTGGGAGACGGGCGCGACCACGGGCGTGTCGCTCAACCCGTCGGATCTGGACGAACCGGTCGGCGACTACGTGCGGGCCGATGCCCGGCAGACCGATACCGCCATCGAAGCGGCGAACGCGGCCTTTCGCGAGTGGTCATGGGGCTCGGCGCAGCGCCGGGCGGACGCCCTCGATGCGATCGGCAGCGAAATGCTCGCGCGCCGTGACGAGCTGGGCCGGTTACTGGCGCGTGAAGTCGGCAAGACGTTGCCGGACGCCGTGGCCGAAGCCACGCGCGCCGGTCAGACCTTCAAGTTTTTTGCCGCGGAGGCGCTCCGTACGCTCGCTGAACCCGTGGCCTCGGCGCGCGCCGGCGTCGAGATCGATGTATCGCGTGAACCGCTCGGCGTGGTCGGCATCATCACGCCGTGGAGCGCGCCGCTGGCGATCGCCGCCGCCAGGCTCGGCGCCGCGCTCGCGCACGGCAATTGCGTCGTCTTCAAACCGGCGGAATCCGCGCCGGGCTGCGCGGCGGCGTTGGCCACCCTCTTCAGCCGCGCGGGTTTGCCGGCCGGCGTGTTCAATCTCGTGATGGGGAGCGGGCGTCAGGTCGGCGCGCGCATCGTGTCCCATCCACTGGTGGCGGCAATCAGCTTCAGCGGCTCGGCGGACACCGGTACGCGCATTTTGCAGACCGCCGCCGCCCGGCAAGCGCGCGTGCAACTGGACATGGGCGGCAAGAATCCGTTCGTGGTGCTGGCGGATGCCAATCTCGACGGCGCTGTCGAGGCAGCCCTGAGCGGCGCATACGGCTCGGCCGGACAGCGCAGCACGGCGTCGTCGCGTCTGATTGTGGAGCGTGCCGTGTTCGAACCGTTCGTCGACGCGTTGCAGGTCAAGCTCGCGCGACTCACCGTCGATCACGCACTCAAGCACGGTACCGACATCGGCCCGCTTGCAAATGCCACGCAACTGGAACGCAATCTGGACTACGTGCGCATCGGTCAGCAGGAAGGCGCGCATCTGCTACGAGGCGGCCGTCAGCTGGAACGCGCGACGCGCGGCTATTACTTTGAACCCGCATTGTTTATCGGCGAACCCGAACACCGCATCGCCCGGGAGGACATGTTCGGTCCGCTCGCCGTCGTGCTGATCGCCGACGACTACGACCACGCGCTGCACCTCGCGAACGACACCGCCTACGGCTTATGCGCCGGCATCTGCACGCGCTCGTTGAGCCGCGCCCGGCATTTTCGGCGGCACGTCCATAGCGGTTTGGTCACCATCAACCTGCCAACTACCGCCGTCGAGCATCACGCGCCCACTGGCGGCCGCAAGGCCTCGGCCTACGGCACGACCGATGCGGCCTTCTGGACGGCCCTGAAAACGGCCTACGTGGCAGGTTGATCGATGACGACGCCAACCTGTTCCACCGCCTTTCCGCGACCCGGCTGACACCGGGCGCGCATCGCCCCGCTGCAACTAAACGAAATCAATGCAGCTTTTCAACCTCAGCAACCATGTTGCATGGGACAGGAGACAGATATGACCAGCAAGCTTCGCCGTTTGACGTTATCCGCAGTGGCCGCCGCTGCCCTCGCCGCACCCTTTGCCGCGCAAATCTCCGCGCATGCCGATCAGCAGCTCAAGGTTGGCTTTCTCGTGAAGATGCCGGAGCAGGCGTGGTTCATCAACGAACAGAAAGCCGCGACCGCGCTGGGTCAGAAGGACGGCTTCTCGGTGGTCAACATCGGTACGCCGGACGGTGAAAAAGTGCTGGCCGCAATCGACAACCTCGGCGCGCAAGGCGCCAAAGGCTTCGTGATCTGCGCGCCCGACGTGCGGCTCGGACCGGCGATTCAGGCGCGTGCGAAGCGCTACAACATGAAGTTCGTCACCGTCGACGATCAGCTGGTCGACTCCACCGGCAAACCGCTGCCCAATGTGCCGCACCTCGGCATGTCCGCGTTCAAGATCGGCAACCAGGTGGGCCAGGCAATCGCCGATGAAATGAAGCGCCGCGGCTGGAAGCCGGAAGAAGTCGGCGCGTTGCGCATCACGAACTACGAATTGCCGACCGCCAAACTGCGCACCGATGGCGCGACGCAATCGCTGCTGGCCGGCGGCTTCAAGAAGGAAAACATCTTCGACGCGCCGCAAAAAACCACCGACGACGAAGGCGGCTTCAATGCCTCCTCGCCGGTACTCGCGCAGCATCCGAACATCAAGAAGTGGGTGATTTTCGCGTTGAACGAAGAAACGGTGCTGGGCGGCGTGCGCGCGACCGAGCAATTGCATATTCCGGCAACGGATGTGATCGGCGTGGGCATCAACGGCGCAGGCGAAGCGTTTGCCGAATTCCAGAAGAAGGAACCCACTGGCTTCTACGGCACGATCGCGGTGAGCTCGACCAATCACGGCAAGGACAGCACGGAGAACCTCGTCGAGTGGATCAAGGCTGGCAAGCAACCGCCTGCCGATACGCAAACCACCGGCAAGCTGATGGTGCGCGGCAACTGGCAGGACGTGCGTAAAGAACTCGGTATCTGAGTCTGCGCGGGCGCGGGCCGGTTCCAGGCGAATCGGCCCGCGCCCGAGATCCATCTGCCAGAGGTTTTCGATGACGGTTTTACACATTGACGAAGCGGCGCTTCCGGCGCAAGCGCCCTCGCCCACGTCTGCGGCCACTGAGCCGTACCTGCAACTGGACGGCATCTCCGTACGCTTTCCCGGCGTGCTCGCGCTCGACCAGGTGTCGCTCGAAGTGCGGCGCGGCGAAGTGCATGGCCTGATGGGCGAAAACGGCGCCGGCAAATCGACGCTGCTCAAAGTGCTCTCCGGCGTGAATCAACCGGCGGCAGGCACCTTGTCGCTTAAGGGCGTCGAACAGCAGTTCGTCACGACCAAGGCCGCGATTGCGGCGGGCGTCGCGATCATCTATCAGGAACTGCATCTGGTGCCGGAATTGACGGTGGCGGAAAACCTGATGCTGGGCGCCCTGCCGAATCGTTTCGGTGTGCTGGACGAAAAGGCGCTGGTCGCACGCGCCGTGAAAGAACTCGAGCGGCTCGGCGAGATGATCGATCCGCAGCAGCAGGTGAAGAATCTGTCGATCGGTCAACGGCAGATGATTGAAATCGGCAAGGCGCTCATGCGCGATGCGCGCGTCATTGCCTTCGACGAACCGACCAGTTCGCTCTCCTCACGCGAGACGACGCAGCTATTCCGGATCATTCGCGCGTTGAAGGCCGAAGGCCGCGCGATCATCTACGTCACGCATCGGATGGATGAAGTCTACGAACTGTGCGACCGCGTGACGGTGTTCCGCGACGGCCGCCGTATCGATACATTCGAAGCGGGCGAAGGACTCGACCGCGATCGCCTGATCAGCTGCATGGTGGGTCGCTCGATCGCGGACGTGTATGGCTATCGCTCGCGTGAACTCGGCGACGTGCAACTCGAAGTCAGAGGCCTGATGGGACGCGGCTTGCGCGAACCGGCTTCGTTCACTGCACATCAAGGCGAAATCGTCGGCTTCTTCGGTCTGGTCGGCGCGGGCCGTTCCGAATTGATGAAGCTCATCTACGGCGCCGTCAAACCGGTCGCCGGCGAGATCGCGCTCAAAGGCAAACGCGTGCAATTCGCGACGCCGCGCGATGCGGTGCGAGCGGGCGTGGCGTTGTGTCCGGAAGATCGTAAGCAGGAAGGCATCGTCTCGATCGCCTCTGTTTCCGACAACCTCAACATCAGTTGCCGGCGCCACTTCAGCCGCTTCAACGTGCTCAACCGACGCAAGGAAGCGCAGACCGCGACGGAGTTCATCGGCAAGCTCGCGATCAAGACGCGCAACGGCGAGACGCCGATCGGCACGCTCTCTGGCGGCAATCAGCAGAAGGTGATTCTGTCGCGCTGGCTCGCCGAAGAGATCGATGTGTTCCTGATGGACGAACCTACGCGTGGTATCGACGTCGGCGCGCGCAGCGAGATTTACGGCTTGCTGTACGGCCTTGCCGAAGCGGGCCGCACGGTGATCGTGGTGTCGAGCGATCTGGCCGAAGTGATCGGTGTGGCGGATCGTGTGATCGTGATGAAGGAAGGGCGCATTGTCGGCGATCTGCCGAAGGCCGAGGCCACGCCCGATGCATTGATCAAGCTCGCCCTGCCGCGCTAGGCCGCCGTACGCGTCGAGCGATTGAATTGCTGCGCCATTGAAAACGGAATAAACCTCATGCATACACCCTCCACCGAGTCCTCTGCTCCAACTGTCGCTTCCGCGGGCTTCAGCGCGCGCGCCGCGCGTACGTGGGACCTGATCAACAAGTCCGGCATCGTGATGGTGTTCATCATCCTGTTCGCGGCTTTGTCGTTCACCGTGCCCGACTTCCTGAGCTCGCGCAATATCCAGGGCTTGCTGCTCTCCGTGACCTTGATCGGCTCGATCTCGGTGACGATGATGTTCGTGCTCGCGCTGGGCGAAGTCGATTTGTCGGTGGCGTCGATCGTCGCGTTCGCGGGCGTGGTTGCGTCCACTTTGATCACCGCGACGCATAGCGTGTTGCTCGGCGTCGCCGCGGGCGTGCTCGCAGGTGGCGCGGTCGGTCTCGTGAACGGCGTGCTGGTTGCGCGCTACAAGATCAATTCGCTGATCGTCACGCTCGCGATGATGGAAGTCGTGCGCGGCCTCGCCTTCATCACCTCGAACGGCGATGCGGTGATGATCTCGGAAGAGCGTTTCTTCGACCTCGGCGGCGGCGCCTTCCTCGGAATTTCCTATCCGATCTGGAGCAACATTGTCGGCTTCGTGCTGTTCGGCTTTCTGCTGAAAAAGACGGTGTTCGGCAAGAACGTGCTGGCCGTCGGCGGCAACAGCGAAGCCGCGTTGCTCGCGGGCCTGCCAGTCACGCGCATCAAGATCACGGTATTCGTATTGCAGGGCCTCGTAACTGGTTTTGCCGGCGTGATGCTTGCATCGCGGATGAGTCTGGGCGACCCGAAGACTTCAGTCGGGCTCGAGCTTGGCGTGATTTCCGCGTGCGTACTCGGCGGCGTCTCGCTGACGGGCGGCGTTGCCACGATTTCCGGTGTGCTGGTCGGCGTGCTGATCATGGGCTCCGTGCAGGACGCGATGAGCCTGATGAACGTGCCGACCTTCTACCAATATCTGATTCGCGGCGGGATCCTGCTGCTCGCGGTGCTGTTCGACCAGTTCCGCCGCAGCAAGCGCGTGCACTGACAACCGGTGCGCGCCTCGGGCCAGACGCCCCCCGCTTTACATGCTTGCCAACAGGAGATTTCATGGCTGATTCCAACCAGACTAAAAAGCCGCTGCGCAGCCAGGCGTGGTTTGGCCTCAAGGACCGCGACGGCTTTCTACATCGCTCGTGGATGAAAAACCAGGGCATTCCGCACGACGAATTCGATGGTCGGCCGGTGATCGGCATCTGCAATACGTGGTCGGAACTGACACCGTGCAATGCGCATTTTCGCGAGCTCGCCGAGTACGTGAAAAAAGGCGTGCACGAAGCGGGCGGTCTGCCACTGGAATTCCCGGTGATGTCGCTTGGCGAAACCAATTTGCGGCCGACCGCGATGCTGTTTCGCAATCTCGCTTCGATGGATGTCGAGGAGTCGATTCGTGGCAATCCGATGGACGGCGTGATTCTGCTGGTGGGTTGCGACAAGACCACGCCGGCGCTGCTGATGGGCGCGGCGTCATGCAATCTGCCGGCGCTGGCGGTGTCAGGCGGCCCGATGCTGAATGGCCGGTTCCGCGGCAAGCAAATTGGCTCGGGCACGGGCGTCTGGCAAATGTCGGAGGAAGTGCGCGCCGGTACGATGACGCAGGAAGAATTCACCGAAGCCGAGTCGTGCATGAACCGCTCGCGCGGTCATTGCATGACGATGGGCACGGCTTCGACCATGGCCTCGATGGTGGAGTCGCTCGGCATGGGGTTGCCGCATAACGCGGCGATTCCTGCCGTGGATGCACGTCGCCAGGTGCTGGCGCATCTGGCGGGACGACGCATTGTCGATATGGTCCGCGAGGATCTGACGATGGACAAGATCCTCACGCGCCAGGCGTTTGAAAACGCGATCCGCACGAATGCGGCGATCGGCGGCTCGACCAATGCGGTGGTTCACCTGATCGCACTGGCCAAGCGGATCGGCGTCGAGTTGTCGCTGGAGGATTGGGAGTTAGGCTCGGACGTGCCGTGCCTGGTGAACCTGCAACCGTCAGGCGAATACCTGATGGAAGACTTCTACTACGCGGGCGGGCTGCCGGCGGTGCTGAAGCAACTCGGCGAGCAGGGGCTGCTGCATAAAGAAGCGCTGACCGTGAACGGCAAAACGCTCTGGGACAACGTGCGTAATGCACCGAACCATGACGAGAAGGTCATCACAACGTTCGCTGAGCCGTTCAAGCCGAAGGCGGGCATTGCGGTGCTCAAGGGCAACCTCGCGCCAAACGGGGCGGTGATCAAACCGTCTGCGGCAACACCGTCTTTGCTCAAACACCGCGGCCGTGCCGTGGTGTTCGAGAACATCGAAGAATTGCATGCGAAGATCGACGACGAGTCGCTCGACATCGACGAGCACTGCGTCATGGTCCTCAAGGGCGCGGGGCCGAAGGGCTATCCGGGCTTCGCTGAGGTCGGCAATATGCCGCTGCCGAAAAAGGTGCTGCAAAAAGGCATCACGGACATGGTGCGGATCTCGGATGGCCGCATGAGCGGCACGGCCTACGGCTCGGTGGTGCTGCACGTCTCGCCTGAAGCGGCGGCAGGTGGGCCGCTGGCGTTCGTGCAGACCGGCGACATGATCGAGCTTGATGTCGAAGCGCGCCGTCTGCATCTGGACGTCAGCGACGACGAACTCGCACGCCGTCGCGCCGCCTGGCAGCCGCCTGCGCCGCCCACGCGCGGCTACTACAAACTCTACGTCGAACACGTGCTGCAGGCGGACCAGGGCGCGGATCTCGACTTCCTGGTTGGATCGAGCGGCGCGCCGGTGCCGCGCGATTCGCATTGATCGACGTTTGACGATTTGAGGGTTGTCCTGCGCTTTGCGAGAAGGCGTGATGCCGATGCGGATCGAAAGTCCGCATCGGTCTTTTTCTCCATCCGACGATTTACGCGCCGCCACAAATAAAAAACGGCCGGGCAAAAAGGCCGGGCCGTTTTATTACTCGCAGGTTTGCCGCCCCGGCTTTTTAAAGCCAGAGGATCGACAGCACAACCCGGGCGTCGGTTTATTTCGCCGACGCGCCAGTGGTTATTGCTTGATAAATCGATCGTTTGCCCAGAGGCCTTGCGTATCGCTATTGCCGGCATTCACGAACTCAACATCGTGACCGACCACTCGCACCACGCGGAAACTCGAGTCTTGCGGTGTGGACACACATTGATATCCGGAGAAGAATTCCTGCATCTTTTGCTGTTCACCCGCCTGGGCGTGCTCGTCGGCAGCGTCGAGTTTGTCTTTCGACAAGCAGCCGTACGCATTGGCCTTGAACTGGATGGTTTGCTGCGGCTTGATCACGACGTCTTGCGCCTGAACAGAAGCGGCAGCCAATCCCGCAATGGCGAAAACAAGGGCGATTCGCATTTTCATATTTTCCTCCGGTGCGGGTTGATACTCAGGTTAGCTATGTATTTAACTTTAACGTCGACCCCGCATCTTGCACTTTAGGAGAACGCGCACGAACGACAAGCACATCTTGTGTGCGGTCGCAACAGTGGCGAATTGTCGCACCCGTTGCCGCACCTGTTTGAGCGGTGGGCTGAGGTTCAAATCACCAATATTGAAATGGATAACTAAAAGACGGACAGGGCGCTGCGCTTTAACCAGCAACGCTCTGTGCGGCGTATTCACGTAAACGCGCAGTATCAATTAAGCGAATTAATACAATTAAAGCCAGTATTTGGTGCATTGCACACAAAGTCATTCCGCCGACTAATCAAAAATGGCGAAATAACGGTGTGTTTGCAGAAGATTAATGATGCCAGGTGTTCAAGCAACGGGGCAAGGCAGCGCCATTGAGCGCACCCATGCGTGTCATTCACGCTCATTCGGCGGGTCGATTTGCCGTGAAGAACTCGGACTGGAACAGGCACATGCGCAATGCATTGTGATAGCGGCCGTTGCCGAAAAATTCCTCGATCAGCTCCGCCTCATGCCGGAAGCCGCATTTCTCATAGACGCGAATGGCGGCGGTGTTGGACGTGTCGACGATCAGGTAGAGCTTGCGCAGGTTCAGAACGGAAAACGCGTAGTCGATCGCGAGTTGCGTGGCGGCGGTCGCGTAGCCGCGGCCCTGCGCAAGCGGCGCGATGATGATCTGGAACTCGCCACGGCGGTGGATATGGTCAAGTTCGATCAGTTCCACCACGCCGACGGTTTCGCCCGCATTGTCGATTGCAACGAAGCGCCGCTCGCGCTGATCGCGCACGTGCTGGTCGTACAGTTGCGTCAGCTCGGAAAACGTTTCGTAGGGTTCCTCGAACCAGTAACGCATGATCTTCGCGTTGTTATTTACTTCGTGGACGAACCGCAGGTCGGTTCGTTCGAGCGGGCGCAAAGTAAGAAGGCTGCTGCGTTCGATAGTCATTGGATTCCCCTTGAGAATTATTGGTTGAATGCGCGAGCCGAAGCGCGCGTTTCTGTTAGTCAGGACTCAAAGCGGGGAGTTCTTGCAATGGATGCATCACACGCAGCGCAATTTTGCAAAGCGCGAGGCCCTGCGCGGATCGGGCGGGGCAGGGCGTCGCGTTGTCGCAGGCCGGTTATCGCGAAATTGTGAGCGGCGCGGCACGGTGTGGGCACGCAAGGTGCTCTACAATGAAATCAAGTTCTTGCGATCGGAGGCTACCGTGGTCGAGCAACTAGTTTTGGGCGCCTTTCTGGTCATTCCGCTCGTGATCGTCGCGTTTCTTTTCTCCGACGAATTGTGGCAAGAATACCGGCAACTGCACGACATGCAGTCCAGGCCTGTAAGACCGCACCGCATCGACTGGCGGCATCCGCTGCGCCGCTCGCGGCCTCGTTTCTGACGGAGCCGCACGCGCCTGCTGGTTGAATCTCTCCTGTGCGCTGTACTGCACTCCATGAATCGACCTTCTGCCTTGAAGTGTGGACCGTCGAATTCCCGGAATTTATTAATTCCGGGAATTTCTTCACAGGAAGAATAAAAAATACGGAAAATCTTGTCTCAATTCAATTGTTCAATTGCCCTGTGAACTGGACCAATTTTACGTGCGTTTCGTTTTTTTCAACGTCGTCCTCGGCCCCAGAGAGCAGGAAATATCCGTGTGTAGCGGGGACCGCGCTATTGAACGTTGCGCTCGCGGAGGGCTTATAGTCTTTGCCCACAAAAAATAGTATTTTGAACCCGAAGGTGCCGGGTTTCATGCAGCTCTTTTCTCTGTCATCCCCGACGTCGGCTAGCCATACGTTACTTTTGTCCGGCGGAATATATCCCTGGTTATCGGTACATTCTTTGTTGTACATATTGACGGCATAGTAAATGCCTTTCGTACTGGTATTGAAAAGCAATACCTGCTTATCATTTATGACCGTATATTGAGTAAGCGGATTGCCAACTGGATCAGCTCTCGATTTCAACGCCTGTCCATCTTGTCCGCTGTTGCACGTGGAACTTACACCGGAAGTTGGCGACATTTCGTAGGCCGAGCCGAGTTGTTTGTAGCCATCCGTTGGCGCCTGAACGCCATCAAAGACGATGTTCGAAACGGTGTATTTCAAATCCACGGCATAGCTCTGGTCAAAAAGACATTCGGTCGCCGCATTCGCGGAGGAGCCTGTGGATAGCAATACAGCGGACGCGGTCGCAAGCATTATTCGATTAAAATGCATATCAAAATCTCGAATTAAAAGTAGAAGAAGATATTCACCACTTAAGGATTGCATTTAAATGGCAATTGACTATATACCACGCGATGATGTTTCGAACAGGGATGGCCGTGCGTGCAATTGTCGCAGGAATTGGATGATTTCTGGAGTGGCAAGAAGGTTAAAGGTAAAACTCCTGTCACGTTAATGCCAGACGCATAATGTCGTGCAGCTTTTAATGCCGTTCAGGTGCGAGTGATCTATTTATGCTGATTTTATCGCCTCGATATGCGCCGCACATCCGCAATTACGAAATGCCAATAAAAAAGCCTGCCGTTTCGGGCAGGCCAAAAAGAGATCCACACTCAATGCCCTGTGGGTACAAGGCAGATGCCAGTCTAATCGCGCGGCGCGTGCCGCGAGTTTCAGCGGCCTTTACACATGTTTCGACGCATGACTCCGTGGACGATCCTAGTCCGCGCGCCAATGTGCGCGGATACGTGTGGCGAGAGCCTCCAACGTGGCGGCATCGGCAAGATCACGCGCATGCATGCGCAGCGGCTGTCCTTCCCACCGGGGGATGACATGAAAATGCACATGCGGCACGGTTTGCCCCGCCGCGCTGCCGTTGAACTGTCCGATGAACATGCCGTCTGGGCGTAGGGTTGCGCGCAGGGCGATGGCGAGTTTTTGCGTCATGCGCATGCAGGCAACCGTCGAGGCGTCCGACAATTCGAAAATTTCCGCTGCCTTCTCTTTCGGCACCACCAGCAGGTGGCCGTCGGCCTGGGGCATCAGATCCATGAAGGCGAGCGCGGCATCGGTTTCCGCCACTTTGATGCACGGCAGTTCGCCACGCAGAATCTTCGCGAACGGATTGCTGTCGTCGTAGTTCATCTCGCTTCCTCTCTGGTTGCCGGTTCGAATCAGGCTTTCATCGCTGTCACCGACATTGTCCACCACAACTGTTACAACGCGCGCGCTGCGCGCTTGATTGCCTGCGGCGGCTGCCCGAACGCACGCAGAAAGGCCCGCCGCATCCTTTCGGTATCGACGAAACCGGTGTCCGCAGCGACCGCTTCCATTGAATGACGACCCGCTTCGAGCATCGCGCGCGCGGCTTCCACGCGTAACGCCTCAATGGCTTTGGCCGGCGATTGGCGCGTCTCGTCGCGAAAGGCGCGGCTGAACTGGCGCGGACTGAGGTGCGCGACATTGGCAAGCTGTTCGACGCTCAACGGCTCGCGCAAATGGTTTTTGGCGTAGGAGAGGGCGTCCTGAATGCGGTCGGATTTCGGCTCCAGATCGAGCATGGCCGAAAACTGTGACTGTCCGCCGGCGCGCCGGTGATAAACCACCAGCTTTTTGGCAATGGCGCGCGACGCCTCGACGCCCAGATCGTTTTCGACCAGCGCCAGGCAGAGGTCGATGCACGCGGTCATCCCGGCCGATGTCCACACCGAACCGTCGACGATAAAGATGCGGTCTTCGTCGACACGCGTAGTGGGAAAGCGCTGCCGCAATTCGCGCGCGTGGTGCCAGTGAGTGGTGGCGTGGCGGCCGTCGAGAATGCCCGCTTCAGCCAGCACGAAGGCGCCAGTGCAAATGCTGGTGGTGCGGCGCGAGGCGGCGAGCGCTTGGTTCAGGAACGCCAGCATGCCCGGCGACGACGGCTCGACCGCCATTGCGCCTGTTACCACCACCGTGTCATACGCGGGATCGCCGAACGGCTGCGTGGCGATCTCGACGCCGGCCGAGCTGCGCACCATGCCGCCGTGCTCGGAGATGACTTCCACCGCATATTCCGGCTGCGCGGCATCCAGGTTCGCCAGTTCGAACACGGAGATCGCCACCATATCGAGGATCTGGAAGCCGGGAAAAACCACTACGCCGACGCGTCTCATTGCAGTGTCCTGAAAAGAGGGAAATACGACATTTGAGACAAGAGGCTACGCGCCTAAACTTCCCTCGTCAACATCGCAGTGCCTGCCAAACAGGCACGGCGGTGGAGGTTCCGGATTTTTCCCATTCATCGATCAGGGCCGAGGCGCGATGCGCATAGCCCGCAAGGAGAGTTTCACATGGCAACGCAAGCACACAAGGGCACGGCATTGGTGACAGGCGCCTCGTCGGGTATCGGCGCGGTATACGCGGATCGTCTGGCGCGCCGCGGCTACGATCTGATTCTGGTGGCCCGCGACGTCCAGCGCCTGACTGGCCTCGCCGAGCGTCTGGCCGGCGAAACCGGCCGCCACGTCGATGTCGTCGGCGCCGACCTGACCGTCAAGGCGGACGTACGCCGTATCGAAGAACGTCTGCGCAGCGACCGCGGCATCACGATGCTGGTCAATAACGCGGGCGTTGGCGCAACGGCCCCGCTGATCGATTCGGACGTGGATCAGCTCGAAAGCATGATCGAACTGAACGTGACGGCGCTCACGCGCCTGACCGCTGCCGTTGTGCCTGGCTTCGTGGAGCGCGGCAACGGCATTGTGGTCAATATTTCGTCGATCGTGGCGCTGTCGCCGGAGCTGCTGAACGGTACTTATAGCGGCACCAAGGCCTACGTGCTGAATCTCACGCAGTCGCTGCATCATGAAGTGGGCGGCAAGGGCGTGCAGCTGCAAGCCGTGTTGCCGGGCGCCACCAGCACCGCATTCTGGGATCGGGCCGGCCTCGCGGTCGAGCATTTGCCCACGCAGATCGTGATGACCGCCGAGGATATGGTGGACGCCGCGCTGGTAGGCCTCGACCGGCGCGAACTCGTGACGATTCCCTCGTTGCCGGACGTGGCCGACTGGGAGCGCTTCAATACTGCCCGCGTCAACCT
This sequence comes from Paraburkholderia fungorum, assembly GCF_046027215.1. Lineage (GTDB taxonomy): Bacteria > Pseudomonadota > Gammaproteobacteria > Burkholderiales > Burkholderiaceae > Paraburkholderia > Paraburkholderia fungorum_D. Next base: position 4,583,061 of record NZ_JAQQEN010000001.1, read on the forward strand.
GGGGCCGAACCTGTCGCACAAGTTGCCGGCAGAGCGCTACACGCAACCGGCGACGGCGGCTTAACGCCAGTCGGTGGCGACGTCGTCGGGATCGACCAGCGTCAGTCCCGACGACGGCAACGGCAGCGCCGTCTTATACCGCACCTGTTTCAGGGCAAAGCTGGAGCGGATGTTGGAGATGCCCGGAATTTTCGTCAGATGGTCGACGATAAAGCGCTCGAGCGTCTGCATGTCCGGCATCACCACACGCAGCAGATAGTCCGCATCGCCGGTCATCAGATAGCACTCCATCACCTCGGGGCGCTCCGCAATCGCCTGCTCGAAACGCAGCAGCGCGTCTTCCACCTGCTTTTCCAGACTCACCTGAATGAACACGTTGATGCGCAGCCCGAGCGGCTCCGGATTCAGCAACGTGACCTGCTGCTTGAACAGGCCAAGCTTTTCTAGCGCACGGACCCGGTTGAAGCAGGGCGTGGGCGACAGATTCACCGACCGGGCGAGATCCGCGTTGGTGATGCGCGCGTTCTGCTGCAACTGGCTGAGGATGCCGATGTCGATGCGGTCGAGTCGTCTGGGTGGCGTGGTCATAGATGAAATATTCCGTGGCGGGCGCAAAATTCGGAATAAATAGCCTATCGCAGAGCAAGATCACAAGCAAATGAGACGCTCATTTTGTAAGCTCATGGGTACCATTATTTCACTCGATTTTGAACCGAACACGTCGATGCGGGAGTGGTGCCATGACGGATTTGTCCAGCGGTAGCGAGCAGTTGCACACCTTGAATGCCGGACGTGCGGAACGTGACGATACCGACCCGCAGGAAACCGCCGAATGGCTGGAAGCGCTCGATGCCGTGGTCGAGCATGTGGGCCGGGATCGCGCGCAGTTCCTGTTCGACAAGCTGGCCGGCCATGCGCTGTCGCTCGGCGTGGAGTCGGCGCGGACCAACGTCACGCCGTACACGAACACGATCCCGTTCGAACAGCAGCCGCGCTATCCAGGCAATCTCGAACTCGAAGAGCGGCTCGCCGGCGCATTGCGCTGGAATGCGCTCGCGATGGTGGTGCGCGCCAACCAGGCATACGGTGAACTCGGCGGCCATATCGCGAGCTATGCGTCGGCGGCGGATCTGTTCGAAGTCGGCTTCAATCATTTCTTCCGGGCGGCGGCGCCAGGCGGCGAGGAGGGCACGGGCGACCTCGTGTATTTCCAGCCGCATTCGTCGCCGGGCGTGTATGCGCGTGCGTATCTCGAAGGCTTTCTCTCCGAAGAAAACCTGCAGCACTATCGCCGCGAGATCGGCGGGCCGGGGCTGTGCTCGTATCCGCATCCGTGGCTGATGCCGGACTTCTGGCAGTTTCCCACCGGCTCGATGGGCATCGGCCCGATCAATGCGATTTACCAGGCGCGCTTCATGCGCTACCTCGCCAACCGCGGTCTCGCGCAAACGGGTGGCCGCAAGGTGTGGGGCTTCTTCGGCGACGGCGAAATGGACGAGCCGGAATCGACCGGCGCGCTGTCGATTGCCGCACGCGAAGGGCTCGATAACCTCGTGTTCGTGATCAACTGCAATCTGCAGCGCCTGGATGGTCCGGTGCGCAGCAATGGCCGCATCATCGACGAACTCGAGGCGCACTTCATTGGCGCCGGCTGGAATGTGATCAAGGTGGTGTGGGGCTCGGACTGGGACGCGCTGTTTTCGCGCGACCGCACCGGCGCCTTGCTGCGCGCGTTCGCGCATACCGTCGACGGCCAGTTCCAGACCTTCTCGGCCAACGACGGCGCGTACAACCGCGAGCGTTTCTTCGGCCAGAACCCTGAGCTTGCCGCGCTCGCCGCGCAATTGAGCGACGACGACATCGACCGCCTGCGTCGCGGCGGCCACGACGTGCGCAAGCTGCACGCGGCCTACGCCAAAGCGCTCGCGCATCGCGGCCAGCCTACGGTGATTCTCGCCAAGACGATGAAAGGCTTCGGCATGGGCACCTCGGGCCAGGGCCGCATGACCACGCACCAGCAAAAGAAACTTGGCTTCGACGACCTCAAGGCGTTTCGCGATCGTTTTCGCCTGCCGCTCACGGATGAGGACGTCGAACAGGTGAAGTTTTACAAACCAGCGGACGACAGCCCCGAGATGCAATACCTGCATGCGCGCCGGGCTGCCTTGGGAGGCTATCTGCCCAGAAGGCGGAAAGTCGCATCGGCGGGGCTGATCGTCCCGCCGGTGTCCTCCTGGGGGCAATTCGCGCTGGAATCGAACGGCCGCGAGATGTCCACCACAATGGCGCTGGTTCGCATGCTGACCGCTTTGCTGAAAGACGCCGAAGTGGGCCAGCGCGTGGTGCCGATCGTCGCGGATGAAGCGCGCACCTTCGGCATGGCGAACATGTTCCGTCAGGTCGGCATCTATTCGCCGCTGGGGCAACTGTACGAGCCGGAGGACCTCGGCTCGATGCTGTACTACCGCGAAGACACGAAGGGCCAGATTCTCGAAGAGGGGATTTCGGAAGCGGGCGCGGTGTCGTCGTGGATCGCGGCGGCGACTTCATACAGCGTGCACAACCTGCCGATGCTGCCGTTCTACATCTACTACTCGATGTTCGGCTTCCAGCGTATCGGCGACCTGATCTGGGCGGCAGCGGATCAGCGTGCGCGTGGCTTCCTGATCGGCGCGACGTCGGGCAAGACCACGCTCGGCGGCGAAGGGCTGCAACATCAGGACGGCACGAGTCATCTCGCGGCATCGACGATACCGAACTGCCGCGCCTACGATCCGGCGTTCGCGTATGAAGTCGCGGCGATCGTCGACGAGGGCATGCGCGAGATGGTCGAACAGCAGCGCGACGTGTTCTATTACGTGACGGTGATGAACGAGAACTACGCGCAGCCGTCGGTGCCGGGTGGCGATCTGGAGGCCACGCGGGAAGGCATCCTGAAGGGCATTTATCCGTTGGCGCACGACTCCGCACTCGCCGCGCAGACCGCCCGGGTGCAGTTGCTCGGCGCGGGTGCGATCCTCGGCGAAGTGATCGCCGCGCAGCAGATGCTGAAAGACGAGTGGCAGATCGACGCCGTCGTGTGGAGCGTGACGAGCTTCACCGAATTGCAGCGTGACGGCATGGCATCGGAGCGGCTCGAACGTCATGGCGAGGCGACGGATGTGCCTTACGTGACGAAAGCGCTCGAAGCATCGTCAGGTCCGGTGATTGCCGCGACCGACTATGTTCGCGCGGTGCCGGAACTGATCCGTGCCTATGTGCCGCGCCGCTACGTGACGCTCGGCACCGATGGCTTCGGCCGTAGCGACACACGCCAGGCCTTGCGCGAATTTTTCGAGGTGGATCGCAAGGCGATCGTGATCGCCGCCTTGAAGGCGCTGGTGGACGAGGGTGCAATCGAGCCAGCCGTGCTTGTCGAAGCGCGCCGCAAATATCGTGGCGATGCGCCGTTAGCGAGCGCTTCCTGGCAATGCTGAAGTCAGCTACTCACCGCCACCTGATTTTTCCCGTCGCGTTTCGCACGATAGAGCCCGACGTCAGCCGCTTCGATTAGCGTCGTGACGGGTTCGGTGGCGGACGGCACGAGCGTCGCCGCGCCGATGCTGATCGTCACGATGCCGGCTGCGGACCCGGCGTGCGGAATCTTCAGGTCCTCGATAGCGAGGCGGATTTTCTCGGCCAGCAAGCGCAATCCACCCGACGATGTCCCCGGCAACACCACGGCAAATTCTTCGCCACCGAAGCGTGCCGCGAGATCGGGCGAGCGGCCGAGACAGGACTCGACGGTATGCGCGACGCGCTTGAGTACTTCGTCGCCGGCCACGTGGCCGTAGGTGTCGTTGTAGGCCTTGAAATTATCCACATCGATCATCAGAAAGCCGAGGCCGGTCTGGTCGCGCGTGCCGCGTCGCCATTCGGCTGCCAGGTACTGATCGAGGTAACGGCGATTCGACAAACCCGTTAAACCATCCGAATGTGTGAGCCGCTGCAGTTCCAGGTTGGTGGCAAGCAACTGCTGCTGCGACTGACGCAGCGCCCGATAGGCCTCGTCGCGTTGCAGCAGGTTCAGATACGAGCGCGAGTGATAGCGAATCCGCGCGATCAGTTCGATACGGTCCGGCAGTTTCACCAGGTAGTCGTTCGCGCCCGCCGCGAAGGCCGCGCTTTTCACCAGCGGCTCTTCCTTGGTGGACAACACGATGATCGGGATATCGCGCGTGGCCGGATTCTGCCGGTATTGGCGCACGAGCGTGAGGCCGTCGGTGCCCGGCATGACGAGGTCTTGCAGGATCACCGTGGCGCGGGTTCCCTCGGCGCAGCGCACCGCTTCTTCGGGCGACGCGCAGTAGTGGAAATCGACGCTCGGCTCGTCGGCCAGCGCCTGGCGGACGGCCTCGGCGATGATCGCCTGATCGTCGACCAGCAATACCATGATCGGGCATTCGGCCGCGGGCGGATTGGCGAGGATGCGCGCCAGGGCGTCGTCGATAGCGTGATTCGGCGCGTCAACCGCGTGCGCCTGCGCGATCGCGTCGTCTTCTGCGAGGTCCGGCGCGGTGGCGTCCTGATACGGTTTGCGAGTGTTCATGTTGGTCAGCCAGAATGAATGTCGGTAAATCGAAGCGTGTGTTCGGTGCGCATGGCGGCTACGGAGCGATGGCCGCCGCGAGCGCTGCGGCAATCCTCGGCAAGGGCAGAATCGCCGCGGCCGCGTTGAGCGCGGCGGCGGCTTTCGGCATGCCATACACGGCGCTGGTCGCTTCGTCCTGCGCGATCGTAGCGTAGCCCTTGGTGCGCATCGCCTTGAGTCCGATGGCGCCGTCGCGGCCCATGCCCGTCAGGAGCAGGCCGACTGCCCGCGCCGGCCAGCGCGCCACCACGCTATGAAAAAATACGTCGACCGAAGGACGATAGGGCGTCTCTTCCGGCACGCGGGTGTAGCCCAGCACGTTGGGCGATTTCAGGTGCAGGTGATCGTCGGTGGCGGCGAGCAGCACCACGCCCGCTTGCGGACGGTCGCCTTCGCGCGCGATCCGCACCGGCAGCGCCGAGTGCTGGTTCAGCCAGTCGGCCATACCGGCGGCGAACGCCGCGTCGACGTGCTGCACGATCACGGTGGCCGCCACGAAATCCTTCGGCAAGCCGGCGAGCAGGGTGGCAAGCGCAGCCGGACCGCCCGCCGAGGCGCCGATCGCGACCAGCGGCGTGTCACGGTTCGTCGCGTTTGCCTTCGCAGACTCCGCCGCCGAGCCGGGTGCGTGACGCTCCCTGACCAGCGCACCGATACGGTCGATCTTTGCGATTAGCGTGGCGATGCTCTTGTGCGCGTCCGGGCCGTTCAGCGAGGGCGTATCCACCGCATCGAGCGCACCCGCGCCCATCGCCTCGTAGACGCGCCACGCGTTCGCGCCCACGTCGACGGTTACGATCAGGATGGCGCATGGCGCGCGTGCCATGATGCGGCGCGTGGCCTCGATGCCGTCCACGTTCGGCATCACCAGGTCCATCAGCACGATATCGGGCCGCTGCGCCGAGCAGAAATCGACGGCCTGCTGGCCATCCTGCGCGACCCACAACACCTCGTAGTCGTGGCGCGCCGCGAGCGCCCGACGCAGCGCCTCGACAGCGAGCGGCAAGTCATTGACGATTCCGATTTTCATCCGTTTTACCCGTGGGTTTAACCGTAAGCTTCGCCGATTAGATCACGCACTGCATCGAGCAGTGCTTCGTCATGGAAACTGCCTTTCGCCAGATAATAGTCCGCACCCGCGTTCAGTCCGGCTCGGCGGTCCTCTTCACGATCCTTGTACGAGACGATCATCACCGGCAGCGTCTGTAACTGTGGATCGCGCTTGATGAGCGTGACGAGTTCGATGCCGTCCATCCGCGGCATGTCAATGTCGGTGATGACGAGGTCGAAGCGCTCGCCGCGCACCGCGTTCCAGCCGTCCATGCCATCGACGGCGATCGTCACGTCGTAGCCGCGCGCGGCGAGCAGCTTGCGTTCGAGTTCGCGCACGGTGAGCGAATCGTCGACCACCAGCACGCGCCGCGTGATGCGCTGGGCGGCCTGCGTCGCGCCGTGCCGCGCGTGCTTGAGATCGCCGCCGGCCACCAGCCGTTCGACCGACCGCAACCAGTCGTCGACGTCGGCGATCAGCACGGGGTCACCGTTTTCCATCAGCGCGCCGGCCGTGATGTTGCGGATCTTGCCCAGACGCTTGTCGAGCGGTTGCACGACCAGCATCCGCTCGCCGAGAAAGCGATCCACCACCACGCCATAGGTCGCTTTGCCGTCACCGATCACGACCATGCTGACGGTACCGGCTTCATGCGCGGGCGGTGCGGTATCGAGAATCTGATGCGCGGTGACGACGCCAATGCGGCGGCCGTCGAACGCAATGTGCTGATGGCCTTCGAGCAATTCGATATCCGCGCGGTTCACGAGCAGCGTGCGATTCACATGCGCAAGCGGCACCGCGTACGGCTCGTTTGCGACTTCGACGAGCAGGCTGCGGATCACGGAAAGCGTGAGCGGCAACTGCAATTGCACGCGCGTACCGAGGCCGGGTTCCTGCGTGATACGCACGGTGCCGCGCACGCGTTTGACGACGTCGTGCACCGCATCGAGTCCGACGCCGCGGCCCGATACCTCGGTGACCTGATCGCGCAGCGAAAAGCCGGGCAGAAACAGGAACTCGAGCAGTTCGGTCTCGGACAGCCGCGCGGCCGTTTCCGCGCTCGCCAGCTTCTTGCGAACGATCGACGCGCGCAACGCCTCGAGGTCGATGCCGGCGCCGTCGTCGGATACGGAGATGAGCAGCGCGCCCGCAGTGTGGCGCGCGTCGAGCGTGAGCGTGCCTTCTTCCGGCTTGCCGCGTGCGAGGCGCACGGCGGGCGTTTCGATGCCGTGGTCGAGCGCATTGCGCAGCATGTGGCCGAGCGGTGCTTCGAGCAGATCGAGGATGTCGCGGTCCACCTGAGTCGATTCGCCGACCAGTTGCCAGCGCACCTTCTTGCCGAGCGACCGCGCGACGTCGCGCACCATGCGCGCGAGGCCGCTGGTGCCGTCGCCGAACGGACGCATCCGGCATTGCAGGGCGGCGTCGTAAAGCTGTTGCGAGAGGTGCGTCGAGCGACGGTCGAAGCTTTCCAGATCGGCGAGACGCTCGCCGATCAGATGGTGCGATTCCGCGGTGAGGCGGCGCACTTCTTCGAGCGCGGCTTGCGTGCGCGGATCGAGCTTCAGGTCAGCGAGCGCTTCGTGCAACTGATCTAGCGCGCGCGTGCTGTCCCGCTGGACGCGTTTGACACGCAGCATCGATTGCGCGAACGGTTTGAGCCAGCGCGATTCCACCAGCGATTCGCCCGATAAGGACAGCAGGCGGTCGAGGTTGTCGGCGCGTACGCGCAGCATGCGGCCGGGTTCGTTGGCCGTGGTTGCCGCTTCGCTGGAAACCGGCGTGGGCACGGGGGTGATTTCGACGGGCGGTGCTTCGGCGCGCAGGGCGTCGGCGAGCAGGTTGAATGTGCCGTCATCGTTGCTTGATGCAGCGGGTGACACAGGCGCGGTGGATGCGGCCGCGCCATGCGGCGTCACCTTCGCCATGCGCGCCTGCAATTGCGCCACGCATGCGCCGACCGCGTCGCGCGCGGACGCGTCTTCGTCGTTGCCGATGCGCGTGACGATATCGACACCGCGCAACAGTGCGTCGATCCACGCGGCGTCCAGCAACGCGCGTCCTTCCTGCGCGGCGACGAAGCACTCTTCCATCTCATGCGCGAGTTCGACGCCCACCTGCATGCCGACAATGCGTGCCGCGCCCTTGAGCGAATGGGCCGCGCGCATGCAGGCTTCGAGCGCGGCGGCGTCGCGCGGGGCACGGTCGAGGGCGAGCAGGCCGTCGTTGAGCACGCGTGCCTGGGTCCGCGCTTCTTCGCGGAACAGATCGATCAGCGACGGGCGGCGCGGGTCGTCCGTCATCCGAGACTCCGGTTCAAGGTGTCGAATAGCGCGTCGGCATCGAGCAGGCCGATCGTCACGCCGCGCCACGGCGCGACTGCCCGCGTGTGCGCAGCGGCCGCGTGCGAGAGCGTGGCGGGCGGCGCCCGGAAGGTGGACAACGCGATCCGATGCACGCCGTCGACCTGGTCCACGGGAAAGACCGCGTGCTCTTCCTCACGCGAGACCACCAGCAAACGCGGCAATTCGTGACGTGCTTTGCCGTCCGGCGCAGCAGTACCTGGTTCGAAACCGAGCAGATGCGCGAGCGAGAGACACACCAGCAATTCGCCCTGCACATTGACCACACCCAGCACCGCGCGATGCTGCCGATGCGGCAGCGTATGAATCGGCCGCGTCTGCACGATGCGTTTGAAGATCGGCGTGGGCAGCGCGAGCCACTCGTCGTCGATGCGAAACACGAGGAACGATTCGCTGGCCCCTTGCGGCGCCGCTTGCGTGGGGGTGCGGAGATCGTGCTGCGAGAGATCCACGAGCGGAATCGGGCGCTCGAGCAGCCGCGCCGCAGCCGCTTCGAACACCGGGCAATTCAGGCAGCGCACATATTCTTCGAGCCGCTCGCACGACGAGTCGCCGCGCACGCCAATGCGGTTCCAGCAATCGTCGAAAACCACCGCGCGAGCGTCAGCCACGTTGTGCTCCCTGCGCACGCGACGCGCGTTGCATCAGCAGACGGGCGCCGTTGCGATCGCCTTCGAGTTCCAGCAGCGTCGCGAGATGCGCCAATGCTTCAGCGTGCTGCGGATCGAGGTAAAGCGCCTTGCGATAGTGGCCGCGTGCGAGGCTTGTCTCGCCGTTGGCGTCGGCGAGCACACCGAGCAGATAGAACGCATCGGCGTGCGGTGGGTGTTGTTCCAGATAAGCGGTGAGGGCTGCAGCGGCTTCCGTCAGACGCCCGGCGTCGGCCAATGTGCGCGCGGCTTGCAGTGTGTCGCGCGCGGCATGGCTCGGCGCGGAAGACGGCGGCATGTGTTCCTGCGGCTGCCACGCGGTCTTTAACGACGTCGACGCCTGCTGCGTGCTGCCATTCAATGGCGTTCGGGCCACCGGATCGGGCCATGCGAAGGGCTTGGCGGAGAAGACTTGCAGCGGTGCCAGCGCGGGCACCGGCGCATGTGTCATCGCGAGGGCGGCGGCATTCGCGAGCGGCGCAGTGTGCCAGCCCTGGAACGGTACGGCAGCGGTCTCGGCGCGGTGGAAAGCGAACGCCAACGGAATCTTCGCGGACTGCATGCCATAGCGCATCAACAGCCCGGTTTCGGACGGCCCGACAAATAGCGTGCCGCTTTCGGCGAGCACGCTATTGAGCGCGTTCAACGCCGTCTGCTGCGCTTCGCGATCGAAATAAATCAGCACGTTGCGGCAGAACACGAAGTCGTAGACGCCGAGCGCCGAAGCGTCGAGTTGCATCAGATTGGCGCGCGAGAACCGCACCGTTTCGGCAATGCGCGGCGCCAGACGCCAGCCGTCTTCGGTGCGGGTGAAGTGTGCGTCGCGAAACGGGAAGGCGTTGCCGCGAAACGAGTTGCGGCCATACACGGCGCGCTGCGCGACGGCGAGCGAGCGCTCGCTGATATCCAGCGCGTCGATGCGCAGGTTCGCGGCGTCGATGCCGGCGTCGAGCAGGGTCATCGCGATGGTGTACGGTTCTTCGCCGGTCGAGCAGGGCAGGCTCAGAATCCGCAGCGGCAGCGCCGTGCCGCGCCGGGATAGACAGTCGTGCGCCAGCCGCGCAAGCGCCTTGAAGGCGTCGGCGTCGCGATAGAACCACGTTTCCGGCACGATGACAGTTTCGATCAGCGCCTGCACGAGCGCGGGCGATGCCTGTGCCGCGTCCCAATAGTCGTCCAGCGTGGCGCCTGGGTGGCCGTTCGCATACCAGGCGGCGGCGCGCAGATCGACCGCGCGCTCGATCGCGCTATGACCGACCGACGCGGCATCGAGCCCGATGGTTCGATGCAGCAGATCGGCGAAGCGCCGATAGAGCGGCGCGTTGTGGTGGGGCGCGTTCACGCGTGCGCCTCGGGAAAGAGCAGCGCTTTGACGTCGTCCGGCAATAGATGCTCGACGCGAATCCATTGCACCAGACCACCGGCCTCGCTGGCCACCGGACCGAGATAGCGCGCGTGCGGCGTGTCGATGCCGGCATCATGGAAAGCTTCGGCCTCCAGACGAATAGTGCGCGTCGCGCCTTCGAGCAGCAGTCCGAGCAGCCGCACGGCGCCTGCGTGCGGGTAGCGCACCAGCACCAGACGGGTCGACATCAGTTGCGCGGCGGGGCGGCCGAGCGCGAGCGCCGGCAGATCGATCACCGGCAGCGGCACGCCGTCGTAATCGAGCACGCCCGCGACCCACAGCGGCGCGCCGGGGATCGCCTTGGGCGGCGACTGCGGCGTGAGCGGCATGAGACGCTCCACCTGCGTCGCGTCGATCACGTAACGTTCGTTATCGAGCGTGAAGAGGATGAAGAGCATCGGCGTGTGCGTGGGCTGGGGAGTGGCTGCGCTCCGCGGCGCGTCAGGCTTGTACCTTGAAGCGCGACACGCCCGTGCGCAGGCTATTGGCGACGTGGGTCAGATCGTCGATGGCCTGAGTCGACTGGCGCAACGATTCCGCCGTCTGCTGCGCGGCCTCCGACAGTTGCGTCAATGCCTGGGTGATCTGCTCCGCGCCGGTCGCCTGGGTCTGCATGCCTTCGTTGACCATCGAGAAGCGCGGCGCAAGCGCCTGCACCTGCTGGATGATCTGCGTGAGATGGCCGCCCACGTTCTGTACGTCGAGCATGCCGCGCCGTACTTCTTCGGAGAACTTGTCCATGCCCATCACGCCCGCGGCCACCGCCGACTGGATTTCCTTCACCATCTGTTCGATGTCGTAAGTCGCGACGGCGGTTTGATCGGCGAGGCGGCGGATTTCGGTTGCCACGACCGCGAAGCCACGGCCATATTCACCCGCCTTTTCAGCTTCGATCGCCGCGTTCAGCGACAGCAGGTTGGTCTGGTCCGCGACCTTGGTGATGGTGGCGACGACCTGGTTGATGTTGCTGGCTTTCTCGTTGAGGATCGCGAGCTTGGCGTTCACCGAACCGGCTGCCTCCATCACGAGGCGCATGGTTTCTTCCATGCGCGTGAGGCCGGCGTGGCCGGTGCCCGCGAGCGCGGCGGACTGGCCGGCGACTTCGGAGACTTCGTTCATCGTGCGCAGCAGATCACGCGAGGTCGCGAAGATTTCGCGTGAGGTGGCGCCGATCTCGGTCGTGGTGGCGGCGGTTTCGTTCGCGGTGGCCTGCTGTTCGCGCGAGGTGGCGGCGATTTCCGTGACCGATGTGGTGACCTGTACCGCCGACTTCTGCGCCTGGCCGACCAGCGCGGTCAGCTCGTCGGTCATCCGGTTGAAGCCGGCTTCGAGCGCGCCGATCTCGTCGGCGCGGTTCAGCTGCAGACGTTGCGTCAGATCGCCGGTGCGCATCACGTCGACCACTTGCAGCACCTTGGCCATCGGCGTAGTGACGGCACGCAGCAGCCAGTAACCGGCCAGCGCCGCGACGATGGCGGCGATCAGCAACATCACGAGCAGCACGATACGGGTGGTTTCAACCGAATTGCGGATGCTGTCGGCGGATTCGTCAGCGTAGCTCTTGTTGTCGTCGACCAGCTTGCGCATCGAGAGCCGGCCGGCTTCCCAGATCGGCGTGAGTTGTGCGTTAAAGATGCGCACGGCGTTCTCTTTCGAACCCGGCAGCGTGTCCAGCAGCGACGCCTGGAGCGGCAGATACTGCGCGTGTTGCCGACGGAAATCATTGAACAGGTCGCGGTCGACCTGGCGGAAGACGGTGCTGCCGTAGTCGCTCAGGAGCTTCTCAAGCGTTTGCTGGGTTTCGGTCAGGCGCGTGGTGTCGCGTTTGACGGACTCCGGGTCCGCGTCGACATAGATCAGACGTTGCGTCACCGTGTAGTTCTCGAACCATGCCGCGCGCATTGCGGTGGCGTAGTAAAGGCCAGGCATCGAGTCCTGCTGCTGGCTCTTCGCATCGCGGTCGATGCCGCCAAGTTGCTCGAAAGTGACAATCGCCATGGCCAGCATCACAACCAGGACGATGCCGAAGCTGCACAGAATCCGTCGCCGGATGGTCCATTGTTTCACGCGCACGCCCCTTACTTTTTGGCTTCGTCTCGACACTCGTCTGCCGACGCTTGTGTGGCGCGTGGGATCCCAGGACTGGGAAGTTTCGCGAGTTGTCGGATTTGTCTGACGGGTTATGCGGCGAATTTTACATTGATCGGGCGAATGCGGTGGGTTGTGTGGGGTTAGCTCGCGCCATAGACAGAAAGGCCGTCGCAACGCGCGACGGCCTTTTTATCGGGTGCCTAACTTAGTGCTTGTGATGCAGCCACTCTGCATAGTGCGTATCGAGCCAGCGCTCGAGGCGCTCGGGTTTTGCCTTTTGGTGGTAGTGCGACGCGGCCCAGATCGCGACACCGACCAATAGCATCACCAAAGGTCCCAGCAGATAAGCCATCAACGATTCAGACATGGGCGCCTCCGTATGGGGTTGCAACCATGCTTCAGTGTAGGCGATGAATCGCGAGAAAAAAAAGCTTTGATGGGTGGTTGGGAAGGGGTGAAGGTGAGAATTTAGGGCTCAGTTTATAACCTACTAAAGATTCTTGTTTTTGTAGTTAATACATATGGTTAGGGATTTTTCATTGTCATCTGTGTACCATCTTACGGAGCCGCTGTCGCCGGCTGGACGGACCACGCGCCCCGCCCAATCCCTGTTGGCCTAGCCGGTTACCCGCTCGCGGCCGCCGTCGATCTGGACATCGACAAAGTCCGCCCAAAGCTGCAGAGCAGGGCGCTGCCCGGCGTGGTTGTTCATGCCATGAGCATCTTTTGCTGCATGTGCCGCAGCGTTTTCGACGGCGCCCAAAGGCTGACCCATTTCACGCAAGTGCGTGGAGGCGGTGCGACGGAAATCATGTAAGACAAAATGCTCGACGTCGAGTCCGAGCGCCTTGACCGCCTGATTCAAAGTGCTCTTCGCGATGGGCCGATCGTCGCCCCTGACGCTAGGGAATACGAACTTTCGGCTGGCGCGCGCGCCGTGCAACTCCCGAAGCATGGCAACCGCCTGACGCGGAAGGTGCACGCAGCGCTCGCGATCCTTGTTCACGCGCGAGGTGGGCAGTGTCCAGAGCCCGGCGTCGAGGTCGAACTCCGACCAGGTTGCTTCGATGAGCTCCGATTTGCGGACCATCGTCAGCACCAGCAGATGCAGGGCCAGCTTCAGCGGCCTGCGCAGGCTCGATGCATAGATCGACCGGAGCATGGCGCCGATTTCGTCCGGATTGAGCACGCGGGTGCGGCTGGTCGGCGTGGCGATGAAGCGGGCGGGGATCAGCTCTGCCGGATTGGTGGTGGCCAGCTGCCGTGCTATCAGATACGCATATAGCCGCTTGACCGCGTTGCGCGTGTGCAGCGCCATTTTGGGTGAGCCACGGCTTTTGATCTGGTCGCATATCGAGCGAATATCGGCTTCCGTCACGGCTTTGATCGGCTTGCCGCCGATCGCGGGCAACACATCCTTTTCGAGCGCTCGCCGTGTGGTGCGCTGATATTCGTCCGACTTGCCGGCGATTTCGGTTGCGAAATAGAGTTCCGCCCCCTCCCGCAGCACATCGGCCTTGCTTTCCGCGCCGCGGTCGCGGCGTGCCGTGGCCACCGGCGAGACGCCGCTTGCGACCATCTCTGCATACTTCTGCGCCTTGGCGCGTGCGACGCGCAGCGAAATCATCCGGTAGTCGCCGATCGTGGCAAGCGGTTGCCGTTTGCCGTTCAGCGAATAGCGGAAGCGCCAGACTTTGGTGCCGGTCGTCATGACTTCGATGACGAGACCATTGCCGTCTGCTACGCAATACCGCGTCGGGCGCGGTTCGAGTGCACGGATCTGGCTTTCGGTGAGGGGCGCGGCGAGTTTGGGCATGATCGATTCGTCGATACACGGGCAGCGGGGATTTTAAACCGCCTATCCTCTGTGTACCAACAGATTGACCATTTTTGGGTCAACAAAGGTGGGTTATCGCGCTGCGGCGTGTCGTGCGAAAAATACCGTGTTTCCCTTTGCGTATCGGCTTTCCGCCATCATTGAGCAGCTGGAATCTACTTGCCGATGCAAAACCGGCTGAAAATCACGCCGAGCAGATCGTCCGAGCTGAATTCGCCGGTGATCGAGTTCAGTTGATCCTGTGCAAGCCGCAGCTCTTCGGCGAACAGATCCAGGGCCTGCGAATTCTGATCGGCGTGCGCGGCGGCCGTCGCCAAATGCTCCTGCGCTGCACGCAGCGCAATCAGATGCCGCTCGCGTGCGAGGTACACGCTCTCCGCGCCCGCCTGCCAGCCGGCGATTCGCAATAACTCTTCGCGCAGCAGCGCGACGCCGTCGCCCTGTTTCGCCGACAGCCGCACTTCGCTCAGATCGAGGTTCGCATCGAGCGACTGCGCCGCCGGCGTGAGGCCGGTCAGGTCCGTCTTGTTCAGCACCCGCACCACCGGCACACCGCCCGGAAAGCGCGCGGCGATCACTTCGTCTTCGTCCGTCATGCCGGCGCGCGCATCGAGCAGGTGCAACACGACGTCCGCGCGTTCAATCTCGCTCCACGTTCGCGCGATGCCGATTTTCTCCACTTCGTCCTCGGTATCCCGTAGGCCGGCGGTGTCGATCACATGCAGCGGAATCCCTTCGATCTGGATGGTCTGCGCGACCTTGTCGCGGGTCGTGCCGGCGATCGGCGTGACGATGGCCAACTCGGCGCCGGCCAGCGCGTTCAGCAACGACGACTTGCCGACGTTCGGCTGTCCGGCCAGCACGACCGACAAGCCCTCGCGCAGCAGCGCCCCTTGCCGCGCCTCGCTCAGCACGTGCGCGAGGCGCTCACGAATCCGGGCGAGTTTGCCGCGGGCGTCCGCCGCTTCGAGGAAATCGATTTCTTCTTCGGGGAAATCGAGCGTGGCTTCGACCAGCATCCGCAGCGTGATCACCTCTTCGACCAGCGCGTGGATGTCGCGCGAAAACGCGCCGTCGAGCGAGCGTCCCGCCGAGCGCGCGGCTGCCTCGGTGCTGGCTTCGATCAGATCGGCGACGGCTTCGGCTTGCGCAAGATCGAGCTTGTCGTTGAGAAACGCGCGGCGTGTGAACTCGCCGGGTTCGGCCAGCCGCAAGCCGAACGCGCGGCCGGCGTCGATGCAGCGCTGCAGGACCAGTTGCAGCACCACTGGACCGCCGTGGCCCTGCAATTCGAGGACATGCTCGCCGGTGTAAGAGTGGGGCGCGGGGAAATACAGCGCGATGCCGCGATCCAGCACATTGCCGCCGGCATCGAGAAACGGCACATAGCTGGCGTGACGCGGCGCGAGCGTCTGGCCGGTTAGCGTCTGCATCAAGGGCAATGCGGCGGCTTCCGCTGCGCGGCCCAATGAAATCCGCACGACTCCGATTCCGCCTCGGCCGGGTGCGGTGGCAATGGCGACGATCGGATCGGAATCGGTAGTGAGCATGGGGACGAGGCTATCAGAAGGAATCGAGTGCGAGCGAGCGGGCGCCGGGGATTGTATCGCGGGCATTGAGGCAGGCCTTGAGCGGCCCGAGATTCTTAATGCTTTGGTGATTTCATCAGATAAATAAGGATTTATCTTAAGTGAGCTAAGATGGGCTAAGCGACCAGTGCGACTCATCGACGCACGAAAACACCGGAAAGCCCCATCAGAAAAGGAAAAAACCGATTTCCGGTGAAATCGCGAAAGGCGTTATTTGGTGGTCATTTCAGGCTAAAAATAGCTTATTTACGCTAAAACATAGCCCAATTGGTTGTCCACTGATGATGCGCTGAATTGCACAATCGGGCCCATGCCGACCTCCAAAGAAAAACTTGCTTTCGCCAAACGGCTGAAAGACTCACTCCCGCACGACGCCAAGGGCGGGACAGGTTTAGCCAAAAAATTCAATTTCCTCTATGCCAGCGGCCCGGCGATCTCGCCGCAAACCGCCCACAAATGGCTTACTGGTACGACGATCCCGAAACCCGATAAGTTGCGCGTTTTGGCCGAGTGGCTGCAAATAGATCTTCACTGGCTGCAGTACGGGCCGGGTCCGTCAAGCAAGACTAAACCGCTTGCTCGCGGCGAGAAATATCCACTGACACCCGAAACGCTCGAATGGGCGTCGAGGTTCCAAAGCTTACCGCCCAAGCGGCGCAATTTACTCGAAGAAATGATCACGGAATTTGATGGCGGCGCGGAGCAGCAAGCTCCCACCACACCCGAAGACAAATAAACCCCCTCGGCCATGCAACAAAAAAGCCGCCCGGCGCAAACCGGGCGGCTTTTTTACAGCGGGCTTCTGCTTGTATCAGACGGTGGGCGTCACTGCCGTCCACCGTGAGCAAGACATCAATCAGGCCGTTTTCGTCTTCGACTGCCCCATCATCCGCGTGATGTAGTACTGCTGGGCGATCGACAGCACGTTATTCACGACGTAGTACAGCACCAGACCGGCCGGGAAGAAGAAGAACATCACCGAAAACGCGATCGGCATGAACATCATCATCTTGGCTTGAACCGGGTCCGGCGGCGTCGGGTTCAGCTTGGTCTGCAGGAACATCGAGACGGCCATCAGCACCGGCAGGATGAAGAACGGGTCTTGCTGCGACAGATCGTGAATCCAGAGAATCCACGGCGCACCGCGCATTTCAACCGACGACAGCAGCACCCAGTACAGCGAGATGAACACCGGGATCTGAATCACGACCGGCAGACAGCCGCCGAACGGATTGACCTTCTCGGTCTTGTACAGCTCCATCAGCGCCGAGTTCATTTTCTGCGGATCGCCCTTGAAGCGTTCGCGCAGCGCCTGCATACGCGGCGTGATTGCCTTCATGCGCGCCATCGACTTGTAGCTCGCGGCCGACAGCGGGAAGAACACGGCCTTGATCAGCAGCGTGAGCAGCACGATCGACCAGCCCCAGTTGCCGACATAGCTGTGGATCTTCTCGAGCAGCCAGAACAGCGGCTTGGCGATGATCGTGACCCAGCCATAGTCCTTCACCAGTTCCAGACCCGGTGCGATGCCTTCGAGCATGCGCTCTTCTTCCGGACCGGCGAACAGGCGCGCGGACACATCAACCGACTGGCCCGGGGCGATGGTCGCCACCGGTTGCTTCACGCCGACGCGATACAGCGTGGGGTCGATTTTCTCGACATAGATGTCACGCTTCACACCTTGTTGCGGAATCCACGCCGACGCGAAGTAATGCTGCACCATCGCGATCCAGCCGTTGTCGGCCGAATTGACGAAGTCTTCCTTGTTCTTGTCGATGTCGCTGAACGTCATCTTCTGGAAGTGGTGCTGGCTGGTATAGACAGCCGGTCCGATGAACGTGTGCGAGAAGCGCGGCGTTTCCACCGGCGTGTCGTCGCGCACCAGTTCCATGTAGACCGACGGCGTCACCGGCGCGGTGCCGACGTTCTCGATCTTCGTGTCGACGTCGATCACATAGCTGCCACGTGTGAACGTGTAGGTCTTGACGACCTTCACGCCACCCTTCACCGGCGAATCGAAGCTGAGCTTGAACGATTTCTCGCCGCCCGTCAGTTCGGTCGGCTGGTTCGGCACGGGCGTGTAGATGTCGTTATGGTTCGGGAAATCGCCGCCGAGCAGACCCGTGCGCGCCACATACGTGTGGTTCGCGGTGCGGTCGAACAGCGTGATGACCAGATCCGGCTGCTTGCCGTCGCCCTGCTTGACGAGCGACAGCTTCGACAGCGTGCCGCCACGGGTGTCGATCTCACCGGTGTAGACGTCGGTGCTGAACTTGATCAGCTGGCCTTGTGCCGCGGCCGGCGCATTGCCCGGCGCTGCTGCGTTGGTGGCCGGCAAATCGGCGGGCTGGGTTCCCGGCGTCGTGGTTCCCGGTGCGGCACTACCGACCGTCTTGGTCGGGTTGGCGCTCGGGAAGAACATCGACGGGCGTCCGTGGTCGCGTTGCCAGTTGTCGAACAGCATGACCGCTGACATGAAAAAGATGACCCATAGGACGGTGCGTTTGATATCCATGCGTTGTCTCAGTGTCGATGGAACGGCGCGTCAGCGCTTTTCAGAAGTGGGAGGCGGGACGAGATCGATGCCGCCCGCGGAAAAAGGGTGGCAACGGCAAATACGCCTGGCGGCGAGATAAGTCCCGCGCGCGGCGCCATGATACTGGATTGCTTCGCGCGCGTAATCAGAGCAGGAAGGGTAAAAACGGCACCGATTGCCGAGCATGGGGCTGACGGCAACCTTGTAGAAACGCAGTAAAGCGAAGAGTACCGTTTGCATGACTGGTGCGGCCTAACGGCGCCGCGCAACGTGGAGTACCGGGCGACGCCCGCGCAGCAGGGCTGCCGGAGCGGCCTGAGCTGCAAAGCGGGCGCTCACTTGAGCGTCATTCCGTCCTGGGCGCTTCCGCGGGCGGCGCCTCGCGACGGATAATTTCGCGCGCTGCCTTATCGAGCAGCGCCTCTATCTCGCTGCGGCACAGCGCCTTCAACGGCGGCGACGAGGCGCTCGGCAAAGCCTTCTTGTCGAAGCGCGTGTGCAAACGCAGCAACACATCCCAACCACCGAATTCCGCGCGACGCAGCCGGAAGGCTTCACGCGCGATTCGGCGTACCAGATTACGCGTGGCCGCGCGCGGCGCATATTTCTTGCCGATCACGAGACCTAAGCGAGCGTCATTGCCGGTGGGCCGGCCGTACACCACGAAGTGCGCAGTGCGGCGCCACGGGCGCAAACGAAAAACGGATGAAAATTCATCCGTTTTCAGTAGCCTTGCGGCTTTGGGGAAGGCGGCTTGCGCTCGCAACGGAACCGAGCCCTGTTGCGGCGCCCCTGCCGCTCCCGCTTCGCTTGCCACAGACGGAGCGCGCAATCCGCTCGCCTGCCTTAGATGGCGAGACGCTTGCGGCCTTTCGCGCGACGTGCGTTGATGACCTTGCGGCCACCTGCGGTCTTCATGCGAACGCGGAAGCCGTGGGTGCGCTTGCGGCGGGTAACGGAAGGTTGGTAAGTACGTTTCATGTTGCTCTCACTTGATCGAAAAATAACCGCGCGATCATCGCTGAAAGCGCAATGGCCGGTGGTTTGTGCAGAATTGGTTTTCGCGGAACCCGCTATTTAAACCCGTTTTCTTTTGGCCGTCAATAGTTTAGCCTGGTTTGGCCGCGGCTCGCGAGCGCTTCTTCAGTTGATCGGTCCCTGTGGATAACTCCCTTCCAGGGTCGATTTGGCGTTAGAATCCTGCCTTACTTCCCAAAAATCCTGCACGCCGCTCCGGCTCGCTTGCCCCGCAAACCCTTGTGGCACAAGCGCCTGGAGCCGTTACGCCTGGCTGCTCAGGGCCTTGTTGCGCGCGCGCTACAAGGGCAGCGGCGACCGCCGTGCACACCATAACGACAGCAACTTGATGAACGATTTCTGGCAACACTGTTCCGCATTGCTGGAGCGTGAGCTCACGCCCCAGCAGTACGTGACGTGGATCAAACCGTTGGCCCCGGTCGCCTTCGACGCTGCTGCGAACACGCTTAGCATCGCCGCGCCGAACCGCTTCAAGCTCGACTGGGTCAAGAGCCAGTTCTCGGGCCGCATTTCCGATATGGCACGCGATTTCTGGCACGCGCCGGTCGATGTGCAATTTGTACTGGACCCCAAGGCAGGCATGCGCGCCCCCGCAGCAGCGGCGCCGGCTCCATCGCGTCCGTCGTCGTCTGCGCCGATGGGCGTGAATGCGGGCGGCGGTGCGGCGGTGGACGCTGCGGTCGGCGCCGTGCAGGCGATGCAGACCGCGCGCGCCAATGGCGCGAACAACGCGATGGCGACCCTCAACGCGAATGCACGCGCTGCGGCCGACCTGAACGCGAACGCTCGCGCGGCAGCTGAAGACGCAGCCGACCTCGATCTCCCCAGCCTCGACGCCAACGAAGCGGCGGCGGCACGCCGCACGTGGCGTCCGGGCCAAAGCGCCGGCTCGAACAGCAACGGCGAAAACGACTCGATGTACGAGCGCTCGAAGCTCAACCCCGTGCTGACCTTCGACAACTTCGTGACCGGTAAGGCCAACCAGCTGGCGCGCGCCGCGGCGATTCAG